>CAWKDI010000015.1:0-118037 GCA_963848365.1 uncultured Acidobacteriota bacterium | reverse complement strand
GGATTTGCCCGGCGCTCGATGCCGGGTTTTTTATTTTACGCGGCCTTGGCTCCAAACCGAGTCCGCGCTCCGCCGGGAGCGGAGACATTCCGATCGGAAACTGATGATCGGAATGACGTTCTTTGACAACTGATGGAAGCTGGCATTGCGTTACGCGAATGTCAAGGTTCGCGTGGCGCAGATAACAACTGCAAATTTTGCTCGAGAGTAGCGCAATGTGGAAAGGCGAACTTAGCCCCACGCGCGGTGTCGTGCGTTCGAACCCGGTTGCGGGCCGGACGTCGCGGCGAGGGCGACGTGTTGGGTAAGTTTTATGGTTAAGCTACTAAGGGCGTACGGTGGATGCCTTGGCGCCAACAGGCGATGAAGGACGTGGTAAGCTGCGAAAAGCCCCGGGAAGCCGCAAACAGGCCTTGATCCGGGGATGTCCGAATGGGGAAACCCTATCTGGTAAAACCAGATAACGGCCCGCTGAATATATAGGCGGGTACGAGCTAACCCAGGGAAGTGAACCATCTCAGTACCTGGAGGAAAATAAATCAATCGAGATTCCGAGAGTAGCGGCGAGCGAAATCGGAACAGCCCAAACCGATGTGCTTGCACTTCGGGGTTGTAGGACCGCGTGAGTAGAGTTACCAATCCGGAAGCTAGGTGAACCCGCTGGAAAGCGGGGCCAAAGAATGTGAAAGCCATGTAACCGAAAGCTTACCGGACTCGAAGCGGTATCCTGAGTACCACGGGGCACGAGAAACCTCGTGGGAAACCGGGGAGACCACTCTCCAAGGCTAAATACTCGTTGGCGACCGATAGTGAACTAGTACCGTGAGGGAAAGGCGAAAAGCACCCCTGCGAGGGGAGTGAAATAGAACCTGAAACCGTATGCCTACAAGCAGTCGGAGGGCTATGCCGGGTCTTCGGATCCGGAATGCCTGACGGCGTGCCTCTTGCTTAATGAGCCGGCTAGTTATTCTCACAGGCAAGGTTAAGCGTAAGCGAGCCGTAGCGAAAGCGAGTCCGAATAGGGCGCTCAGTCTGTGGGAATAGACGCGAAGCGGGATGATCTACCCTTGGCCAGGTTGAAGGTCGCTTAACCGCGACTGGAGGACCGAACCGTTGTGAGTTGAAAATCGCTCGGATGAGCTGAGGGTAGGGGTGAAAGGCTAATCAAATTCCGTGATAGCTCGTTCTCCCCGAAATGCCTTTAGGGGCAGCCTTGTATGATTTGCCACGGTGGTAGAGCACTGAATGGACTAGGGTCCCATCCAGGATACCGAATCCAATCAAACTCCGAATGCCGTGGACAACAGTACAGGAGTGAGACTACGGGGGATAAGCTCCGTGGTCGAGAGGGAAAGAACCCAGATCGCCAGCTAAGGTCCCCAACTGTAGACTAAGTGGGAAAGGACGTGTGAGCGCACAGACAGCCAGGAGGTTGGCTTAGAAGCAGCCATCCTTTAAAGAAAGCGTAACAGCTCACTGGTCAAGTGTTCACGCACCGACAATCCAACGGGGCTCAAGTCTACGACCGAAGCTGCGAAATTCTAGAGGCTCGATGCTGAGAAGCTAGAAGCTGGAAATGAGAGCGTCGACGACGAAACGATCGCATCTCGAAGTTATCGTGACTTGCGGATTTATCAGCGCAGTTATCAAACCGGCGCTGCAAATTCACCAGGCTCACGACTGAAGTTTCCCGGATTTGAACGCGGGGAACTCGGTTCGCAACTCCGAAGATCTCTCATCGGTTCGATCCCAATCAATATTGCCGAAGGTTATGGAAGAAAGAGGTCGTCCGAACGATTTCAAGCGATTTTCTAGGTGATCGCCCTGGGATCCTGCGACGAAGTACCTCGGTTCATTCTCGACTTCGCGCATGATCTTGACATATCTCGCGACGACCAAACCTACGCCAAGTCTGAAAGAAAGTTACGATCAGATCGGCAACAGGTTCAACAAAACGATCCAAGTGTGGAAGTGAGTTTCTTCCAGCCTCCAAGTTTCTGAGCTTCGAGTCTCTAGATTTGGTAGGGGAGCATTCTGTGGAGTCTGAAGGTAGACCGAGAGGACTACTCAACGCCACGGAAGAGACTCTGCCGGCATAAGTAGCGATAAACACGATGAGAACTCGTGTCGCCGAAAGTCTAAGGTTTCCTGAGGAAGGTTAATCCGCTCAGGGTTAGGCGGGTCCTAAGGTGAGGCCGAGAGGCGTAACTGATGGACAGCAGGTCAACATTCCTGCCCCGCCACACGAACGTTATACGATGGGGTGACGCAGAAGGATAGGGGAGTCGGGTGATGGACGTCCCGATGGCCCGGTATAAGCCGGATCCCGCAGGAAAATCCACGGGGTCATTCAACGGTCAGACCGGTTCCGAGGCCACACGGCCACAAAGTCTCTGATTTCACGCTGCCAGGAAAAACCTCTAAGGAGTTCGGGTGGTGCCCGTACCTCAAACCGACACAGGTAGACAAGGTGAATATCCACAGGCGCTCGAGAGAACGCTCGCTCAGGAACTAGGCACATTAGCCCCGTAACTTCGGGAGAAGGGGTGCCCCGCTAGGGTTTATAGCCCGAGGGGGCCGCAGTGAAATGCGTTCGGCGACTGTTTAACAAAAACACAGCTCTCTGCTAAGTCGAATACGACGTATAGGGGGTGACGCCTGCCCGGTGCCGGAAGGTTAAAGGGATGGCTTAGCTGCCGCAAGGCAGCAAAGGCTTGATCTGAAGCCCCGGTGAACGGCGGCCGTAACTATAACGGTCCTAAGGTAGCGAAATTCCTTGTCGGGTAAGTTCCGACCTGCACGAATGGCGTACCGATCGAACGACTGTCTTGGCGAACGGCTCGGCGAATTTGTGGTTCCGGTGAAGACGCCGGATGCCCGCATCTAGACGGAAAGACCCCGTGCACCTTAACTGCACTCTGGTCATGATTAACGGTACTGCCTGCGTAGGATAGGTGGGAGCCTGGGATTCCCCGGTTTCGGCTGGGGAGGAGGCAACGGTGAAATACCACCCTGATAGTTCTGTCGCTCTAACTTACGACCCTAGACGGGTCGGAGGACACGGCCAGACGGGTAGTTTGACTGGGGCGGTCGCCTCCTAAATGGTAACGGAGGCGCTCAAAGCTCGGCTCAGGCGGATTGGAAACCCGCCGTGGAGTGCAAGAGCACAAGCCGGGTTGACTGCGAGACACACAGGTCGAGCAGGCACGAAAGTGGGATCTAGTGATCCGGTGGTTCTGCGTGGAAGGGCCATCGCTCAACGGATAAAAGGTACGCCGGGGATAACAGGCTGATCTAAGCCAAGAGTTCACATCGACGCTTAGGTTTGGCACCTCGATGTCGGCTCATCGCATCCTGGGGCTGTAGAAGGTCCCAAGGGTTAGGCTGTTCGCCTATTAAAGCGGTACGTGAGCTGGGTTCAGAACGTCGCGAGACAGTTCGGTCCCTATCTGGTGTGGGCGCAGGAAACTTGAGAGGAGTTGTCCCTAGTACGAGAGGACCGGGATGAACAGACCTCTTGTGATCGAGTTGTCACGCCCGTGGCATAGCTCGGTAGCGAAGTCTGGAAGAGATAATCGCTGAAAGCATCTAAGCGAGAAGCTCGCCTCGAGATAAGGTTTCCCAAGGGAGCTGCGGCTCTCTAAGAAGGCCAGTCGAAGACTACGACTTTGATAGGCGGGAGGTGGAAGCGCAGTAATGCGTGCAGCTTACCCGTACTAATCGGCCGTTCGGCTTGACCATAAAACTTTCTCATCGCGTCTCCAAAGCGCAATCGAGAAAGGTCAAGCACGCTTTTCCACATTGCATTATTCTTTTGTGGAAATTTGCAGTACAAAGCTTCCATCAGTTGCAAAGTAATTTACGACGTATCCCAGGATTAAGCGGAGCCGGGCAGTTTCGGGTTGGCTTTTCTCCAGCATCCAGCCTCAAGCCCCCAGCTTCCAGACTTTCTTGGTGGTCTTACCGCAAGGGTCACACCCGTTCCCATCCCGAACACGGAAGTTAAGCCTTGCAGGGCCGATGATACTGCGTTGGAAACGACGCGGGAACGTAGGTCACCGCCAGGATTAAAAACCAAAGGGCTCCGAGCAATCGGAGCCCTTTTTTA
The DNA here is from genome assembly GCA_963848365.1 of uncultured Acidobacteriota bacterium. Classification (GTDB taxonomy): domain Bacteria; phylum Acidobacteriota; class Terriglobia; order Acidiferrales; family UBA7541; genus Palsa-295. Next base: position 113,929 of record CAWKDI010000015.1, on the reverse strand, counting down.
TTTCCAGCGACTCTTTTCACATGAACTCGAAATCGAAGTCCGCGAATTCCCTCAAGTTCCTGGCCACGATTTACCAGATATGGATGATGCGGCACGTGGACGTTCCGGAAGAAATCTCTAGCTCCCTAGCGAAGGATTACGCCGGCACGGGACAGCAACGCAAGCCGGCCAAGCCGAAATACATCCCCGTGGTCGCGATCGTGAATGCGCAGCGGGCCCGCGCGACACTGGTTCCGGCAGGCGCCGGGCGCTACCGGCTGCAGCTCAACACGGCGCTGCGAAAAGCCGCGCACGCAGACGCGGGCGACGTGGTGAGCGTTGCGCTGCGCCTCGATCGCGCCCCGCGAACCCTGCCCGTTCCGCCCGATCTCCTCGCCGGATTGAAGCACCACCCCAAAGCGCGGAAGGCCTTCGAGGCCCTGGCACCCGGCACCCGGCGCCAGTTCATTCAGTGGTATGACTCGGCGAAAGCGCCCGAAACACGGCACCGGCGTCTCCACCGGGCCATCGAAGTGCTCCTGGAGCGCGCGGTCTTCTCGCGGCGTAAATCAACTGAGAAGCAGCGGTGAGGCGACGCTAGCCCATCCGCAATGTCCTGGCCTACACCCGCCAGAATCCTTCATGCACCTTGCCCGCCTCTTCTTCCAGTAACGGCCCGGCGACCGCAATTTTCTTCTGCCCGCGCGCGAACACTTCCCGGCAGGGCAAATCGAGCGTAGGGTTTTCCTCATGGCTGCCGGTGTAACGCAGCAGGCCTGTCTCAGCCAGCGCGAACACCACCCGGCCAATTCCCGTCCAGTAGATGGCGCCGGCGCACATCGCGCACGGCTCCGTGCTGGTGTACAGCGTGCATTTGGCAAGTTCGGACTCGGGCAGCAGCCGGGCCGCCTCGGCGCACGCCAGCATCTCGGCATGCTGCGTCGGATCGCCTTTAGGCCGCACCGCGTTGTTGCGCGCGGTAACCACCGTGTCGCCGCGCTGGTTCACGATCAGCGCGCCAAACGGATGCCGCCCGTCGCGGCGCGCCTCGCGCGCCAGATCGATTGCGCGCCGCAGAAAAACCAGGTCCTGTTCGCTGACGCCCTCCAGTGCCATGCCGCTCACCCCTCCGCTTTGCTGGAAAAGAAGATATTGAGAAGCACCGCGCTCGCGGCCGCCAGAAAAATTCCGCTGTTCAGGAACAGCCGCGCCGCGGCGGGAGCATGCGCAAACAGCCCAGGAGTCGAAATGGGCAGCACGCCCAGGCCACGCGCCTGGCCGCATGCTCTATCCGTAGAACTTCAGTTTCCGCCTCGGTTACTACGGATTGTGCTCTTCCCAGAACAGCGCAATACTTCACGCACTTTCTACGAGGAGATTCGCATGCGCCTCGCAATCTCAACTCTGCTTCTGTCGCTGCCCATTGCCGCGCTTTTTTATCATAGGCGCGCCTGCCTCAACCCAAACGAATCAAACCAGCGCCGCCGGCCAGCCCAATCAAGCGCCCGGGCAGACGCCGAAGAAGTCCGCGGCTCAACCCGCCGGCAGGCCCGCAAATTCGGCGCCCACCCTCGCGAAGCCCCCCGCATCTACCGGCCAGCCTGCGCCCCGCTTCGTCAACTGTCACGCCCTCGAAGCGCACGCGAGCTCCCAGCCCGCGGTCACCATCATAGTATTTAACCAACGCGACAAGCCGGACCACACCCGCCTCTCCGATCTGCTGAAGGAGAACGACGGCGCCAGCGTCGAGCTGCGCACCAGCGACGGCAAATGGCACAAGGCCACCCTCGTCCGCCTGCGCAGCTGCTTCGGCCGTGGCCTCCTGTTCCTCGCAGGAGACGCCGGTGAACCCAAGGACCGCGAAAATTTCCTCCTCCGCTTTCCCCCTAAGAAAATTTCCTGACTTGCGATAGCATCCCTGCATGAAGCAGCTTGTGCTCGCAGCAATCGTGCTGTGTATTTCGCCTGCAGGGTTCGCGCAGACAAAAACCATCAGGCCCGCCGCACCCTCCTCCGCCGCGCGCGACCAGCTTGGCATGACCTGCGCGCAAATCCTGGAGCTCAGTTCCACCGCTTGGGTGTCCCAATTCGACGCGAAAGCCAAGGACGCTGCCTCTCCCCCGAAAACCGTTCGCGCCCTGGCGGCCTACGGCAGATGCTACGACGCACGCACCGACCGCCTCGCCGCGTCGCTCGCCAAAACCACTGCCGCTTCGACGCCCGCCGCGCGCAAAAATCTCAGCAACTTGGTGCAATCGCTGGACGCTTTTACGTCGAAAGCCCTCGCGGCCGGCAATCCGCCCGCTGACGCCCTCAAATCCGCCTACGCCCAGCTTTACGAAAAGCAGTTCCGCTACGAGTTCTATCAAAGTTACGAAAAGCCGCCCGCCAGATCACCCGCCGCCCCAGCCGCAAAGACATCCACCGGCGTCACCCCCGCGGCCGCTGCCAACTCCAGCGCGGTTCCGCCCTCTGCCACTTCTGCCGCGAACGCCACGGCGTCAAACGCGCCGGGCGATGCAAATCCCGTATCGATGGCCAAAAATCATTTCGGCGAACTCCTCGACGCGCTACCTGAAGACAAAGAACACGAGCTCCACGCCGCCTTCGGCGACATCATAGGCCGCAGCCAGATCACCGAAGCCATGCGTCTTGAAATCTACCGCTACGCCATCTTCCTCCTCGAGCCGCCCTCCGCCACGCCATTCTCCCCGCCGCCATTCTGAAACCGCTGCGGTCGAATCAAATGTCAGCCGTGAGCGCAGCAGCTTACCGGGCGTGTGAGACTCCGCATGTAATCCCAAAAGTCGCCACGTGTCATCCCGAACGCAGTGAGGGATCTGCATCAGGCCTTTCGATTTTTAGGGGGTCGGAGCTTCAGCTCCGACACAAAAAAGTGGGCGCGCAGCGCCTCCCTCTCGTGGCGCCTTTTCCGCGAGCCTCGGTCCGCCCCAACCCGCACACAGAAGCGACTCTCTTGCCCTTCGGAGCCGAATTTGGTTTTATTACGGCTGTCCGGTACGGCATGTATTGCCGCCGGTTCCCCGATTCCTGCAACGCAGGAGGACCATCATGCGTCGTCCACTACCACTCCTGGCTGGCCTCGCGCTTTGCCTAATCCTCTTTTGCCTGCATTTTCCCCAGACGTCAGCCGCCGCCCGCGCCACCCCGGCAGCCAGTTGGACCAGATTCGACGATCCCAACGAGCACGCGTTCACGCTGGATGTGCCGCAGGGCTGGACGGCCAAAGGCGGCCTGTTCCGCCTCGGCTATTCCGACACTCGTATCATGCTCGATCTCACTTCGCCAGACGGCAAAACGAACATCCGCTTCGGAGACGTCGCCATTCCGTCCTATTCCGTCCCGGATCAATCCCATTCGCGGGAGGGCGAACCGTACGACCTCGGCGCCCAGGCCCAACTAACCGTTGCAAGGTACCGCTCGGGCCAGGATTTCGCGCAGCTCTACGCACTTCAGCGCTTCCTTCGCCTGTGCCAGAAACTGGAGCCGCAACCCGCCGGGGGCGAACCGCCCGTGCACGATTACGTGCCGCCCGGCGCGCCATCGCCGTCGCAATCCTCCGGCGGCCAGGTGAGCTACCGGTGCGACACCAGTCAGGGGCAGAGAATCGCCTACGCCTACGCGAAGACCGCGCTGTTCGGCGCGCTCTGGCAGGTTACGCCTCTCGCCAGCTTCCTTGCTCCTGCGGAAGAAGTCCCCGAAGCGCGCAATATCCTTCTGCACGCATCGCAAACCTTTCAGCTCTCTCCCCAATGGATCGAGCGCCAGAAGCAAATGGACGCCGAAGGGCTGCAATACCAGCGCGTCCGCCAGCAGCAGCGCCTCTATCAACTCGGCCAGCAGGTGCAGCAATTTGAGGCGAGCATGCGCGCGATGCAGAACCAGGTGAACGCCTTCGAACGCCAGCAAAGCGCCCAGGCGCGCCAGGTGGAAAGCTTCGGCAATCTCCTCACCGGCATTCAGCCCACCACCGATCCCCTGGGCAACGAGCGCGACGCCTGGATCGGCCCCCACAGCAATTATTGGACAAACGGGACGGGCACTATCGTCAATTCAACGGACTCGCCCGGCGCCGGCTGGCAGCAGCTAAAGCCTCACGACTGACGCCCCGGGACCGCCAATCTCCCGATTGGCGGGTTTCGGAGCAGAGTTTGAGCTCCCAATTGACGTACCTCTCTGGCGGTATCTTAGCGTCTGTCAGCTCCTCCCCTTGGGGTTCATCCAAATCACCACACCAACAACCGCTTGAAACGCTTCCTCCATACTTGCTACGTTGGCTTGTTTGGCTGTGCTCGTGTGTCAAAGAAGGAGGAGAGGAGGAATCATGGGGCTCGAGGGCCGCGAGTCGAAGCGAACTCACCCGCAAATCGACGCCTCCGCGTCCGCTTCCTGCCTCGATTTTCGCTCCGATTTCCAGCACTCCCCACTCGACACTGCCGGACGAGTAGAAACACATCTAAGTCATTGCAAACAAACGACGGCGGTACCGCTCACTCGACACTATAAGAAAGCAGCGCGCACACACTTTTTCGCCCTGTTTTTTGCCATGGTGCTGGCCCTGGGGCCGCCCCTTTCCGGCCAGGCGAAGAGCCAAATGACCAACCAGGCAAACGCCCTGGACGACTCCACCCGCCAGCTCTCCCGCGACGTTTTCAAGCAGCTCATCGAAATCAACACCACCGACTCGGTAGGCAGCACCACCGTGGCCGCCGAAGCCATGGCCCGACGCCTCCGGGACGCGGGCTACCCCGCCGCTGATGTGGTCGTCCTCGGCCCCAATGAGCGCAAAGGCAACATGGTCGCGCGCCTTCACGGCACGGGCGCGCAGAAGCCCATCTTCCTCATCGGGCACCTGGATGTAGTCGAGGCCCGCCGCGCGGACTGGTCCGTAGACCCCTTCGAGTTCATCGAGAAAGATGGGTACTTCTACGGTCGCGGCACGCAGGACATGAAAAGCGGCGACGCCATCTTCGTCACCACGCTCATTCGCTTCAAAAATGAAAATTACCAGCCGGACCGCGACATCATCCTCGCGCTGACCGCCGACGAAGAGGGCGGCCAGTCCAATGGCGTCGATTGGCTGCTGAAGAATCACCGCGATCTGATCGACGCGGAGTACGTTCTCAATGCCGATGGCGGCGGCGTCTATACCCGAGACGGCAAGCCCGTGATCGTCACGGTGGATGCTACCGAAAAGCTCTACGCCGATTTTCAACTGGAGGTAACCAACCCCGGCGGCCACAGCTCGCTTCCGGTGCCGAATAACGCCATCTACCATCTCACGGACGCCCTGGCGCGTCTCGAGCATTACAAATTCCCGTTTGAGCTGAATGACGTGACGCGAGCCTTCTTCGAGCGCACCTCCCCCACCGAAATGCCCCGCACCGCCGCTGACATGCGCGCGATCCTGAAGAATCCGCCCAGCGCCGACGCCATCGCGCGCCTTTCCGCCAATCCGCTCTACAACGCGACCATGCGCACCACCTGTGTCGCCACGCGCCTCGATGCCGGCCACGCCAACAATGCCCTCCCGCAGATGGCGCGCGCCATCGTGAACTGCCGCATCCTGCCCGGACACACCCGCGAAGAAGTGCGGCTTGACCTGATCAAGATCCTCGCCGATCCCGCCATCGTGGTGCGCTACATGGCCGACACGGGGGAACTCTCAGATACCGCGCCGGAACGTCACGATTCTCCGCCCGTCGTCCTGCGCCCCGAGGTGATGAAGCCGCTCGAGCAGATTGCCGCGTCGATGTGGCCCGGCGCTCCCGTGATTCCCACCATGGCCACCGGAGCTTCGGATGGCGTCTACACCAACGCCGCCGGCCTTCCCACCTATGGCATTTCCGGCATCGCCGTCGATTTCGGCGATGTGCGCGCCCACGGCCGCGACGAACGCGTGGGCGTCGCGTCCTATTACGACGGAGTGGAATTTTATTATCGCTACCTCAAAGCCCTCACCTCGCCCCAGCGCTGACTGCGAATCGAAAATGACGCAATCTGAAAAGGCGGACGGTTCATGAGCGTGATGCGCAGCATGCTGCTGAAAGCCTCGGAGAATTCCTGGCTCCGCGAACGCGCGCCGCGCTACCGCTTCATCCGCCGCTCCGTCGAGCGCTTCCTGCCGGGCGAAAAACTGGAAGACGCTCTCGCGGCGGCGAAGCGCCTGGCCGAGCGCCGCATCGATACGCTGCTCACGCACCTCGGCGAAAACGTCGCGGACCGCGCCGAAGCCGAAACCGTCACCAGCCATTACCTGCAAGCCCTCGATCGGATTCACGCCGAAGCGCTCCCGTCGGAAATCTCGGTAAAGCTGACGCAGCTCGGGCTCGATCTCGACGTGGAATTTTGCTATGCGAATCTCGAGAAGCTGCTTCGGCATTCGCGGGAGACCGCTCCCGGCAGAGTCGTATGGGTCGACATGGAGCACAGCCCCTACGTCGACGTAACCCTGGAGTTGTATCGCCGCGCCAGAAAGGCGCTCCCGAATGTGGGCGTGTGCGTGCAGGCCTATCTCTACCGCACGGAGAAGGATCTGCGGTCGCTCATTTCGATGGGCGCAACCGTTCGTCTCGTGAAGGGCGCTTACAACGAGCCCTCGGAGATCGCCTACCCGAGAAAATCCGACGTGGACGAAAGCTATTTCCATCTGGCGCAGCTCCTCCTGAGTTCCGAGGCCCGCGCCGCCGGCGTCCGCGCGGCTCTCGCGACGCACGACACGAAGTTGATCGCCCGAATCGCGGAATGGGCCGCGTCGCAGGGAATAGCGAAAAGCCAGATTGAATTCGCGATGCTCTATGGCATCCAGCGCGCGCAGCAGGAACGCCTCGCTGGCGAAGGCTATCGCGTCAGCGTCCTGGTGTCCTACGGCTCCTACTGGTTCCCCTGGTTCATGCGCCGGCTCGCCGAGCGCCCCGCCAATATTCTTTTCCTCGCGAAAAATATTTTTTCGAGCTAGCCGCGCCTATACGCCTGAGCAACAGGGCGGCCGTAAAAAGCAAATGCAGATCCCTCACTTCGTTCGGGATGACTCGCGGTTGTTCACCTGCGGTGACTGGAGGACTGGTGGGAGGAAGCGAATGACTAGCGGGTGCGTTCGTCGTGCTCGACTTTTCCATCGCGCAGTCGAATCACGCGATGGGCGTGCAGCGCGATGTCCGGCTCGTGGGTGACGAGAATGATGGTGTTGCCTTTCTCGTGCAGGTTGGCGAAAAGCGCCATGATTTCATCGCCGGTGGCGGAATCGAGATTGCCGGTGGGCTCGTCGGCAAGCAGGATCGAGGGATGATTCACCAGCGCGCGGGCAATGGCCACGCGCTGCCGCTGGCCGCCGGAGAGTTCGTTGGGTTTGTGCATCATGCGCTCCGCGAGATCCACCTGCGCGAGAACCTGCTTGGCTCGCTCGATGCGCTCAGCGGCCGGAGTGCCGTTGTAGATCAACGGCAGCTCCACATTGTGGAGAGCCGTCGCGCGCGGAAGCAGATTGAAGGTCTGAAATACGAATCCGATTTCCTTGTTGCGAATGTGCGCCAGCTCGTCGTCGTTGAGTTGGCTCACCAGGCGGCCGGCCAGCCAGTAGCTGCCCTTGGTGGGAGTGTCCAGGCAGCCGATGAGGTTCATCAGCGTGGATTTTCCGGAGCCGGAAGGGCCCATGATGGCGACGTATTCGCCCTTGCGAATCTCGATGCTCACGCCGCGCAGGGCGTGCAACTCCTCGACGCCCATTTCGTAGGTTTTCCAGAGGTCGACCGTCTGGATAACGACGCCCGTATCGACAAGTTCCTGCCGGAAGGTCTGCGACACGGCTGCCTGGACCGCCATCGAATTCTCCTGAACGGCAACGAAATGCGCGCGAGCAGCGCCAGAGAATGAACACCCCTCACTTCGTTCGGGATGACACGGGTGAGGCTTTCGCGCAACTCTTGCTTTAAGTGCTGCGCGCTTCTTTACGCCGCTTTGGCAAAAGCACTTGCGCGGCACTGGCACGAAGACTCTGGCGCCAGCGCTATGGTCTTAAGTGCTAGCTGCTGGTTGTTTCGTCCTGCTTGGGCGGCGAATTATCCACCTTGATTTTGCCGCTCGGCCGCAGGCTGCGGAGCGCTTTGTAGCTGCCGACGATAATCTGATCGCCCTCTTGCACGCCACTGGTGACTTCGATATCGGTGACGCCGGTGATGCCGGTCTGCACCGGTACGAACACGGCTCTTTTATCGCGCACCACGAAAACCCCCGTGATATCCGCTTTGGCGCTCCCGGACGCGGCGCTTTCGCTCGAGGCCGCCAGCGTGACATCGTTGTCGTCTCCATGTTCGGCCTCTTCGATCGCTCTCTGGGAGCGCACGGCGAGGGCCTGGATCGGAACGGTGAGCACGGCGTCGCGGTGCGCGGTTTGGATCTTCGCGGTAGCGGAAAGCCCAGGCCGCAGGCCGGCCGGAGGATTCTCGATGGTGACCACCACCTTGAAGTCGCGCGCTTCCTGGGTGTTGGCGGTAGTCGCGGTCATCGAGGCTTGCCCGGAAGTGCGAAGGATAGCCAGTTCGCCCACTTCGGTGACGCGGCCCTTGAAGACCTTGCCCGGAACGGCGTCGATTGTGACATCGGCGGCCTGGCCGTTGCGAACATTGGTGATGTCGGTTTCGTCGACCTTCACTTCGGCGGTGACGACGCTCATGTCGGAAATCGTCATCAGGAAACTGCCCTGCGCGTTCTGGATGCCGGGCACGACGTTCTCGCCGACGCGAACGTCGATGTAGCTGACGATTCCGGAAATCGGCGCGGTATAGGTGGTCTTGCGCAGCACGTCCTTGGTATGTATGAGCTGCGCGCGGGTCTGCTCCAGTGTGGATCTGGCCTGCTCCCGCGCGGCTTGCGCCTGCGCGACTTGTGCCTGGCTCGCGTTCAGGGCTGCCACCGCTCCGTCGTAGGAGGCCTTGCCCGAATCGTAGTCCTGGCGCGAGATGAGCTGCTCTTTGTAGAGCTGCTGGGTACGCTGCCAGTCGAATTTCTGCTTCTCGAGGTCGGCCTGGCGCTGGGCCTGTGTGGCGACCGCGGAGTCATAGTTGGCCTGAGCCACTTTCATGCCCGATTCTGCGGCCTGCACATTAGCCGCCTGCGCTTCGACGTCGGCGCCCGGTTGAATATTTTCAAGGTGGAGCAGGATGTCTCCCTTGTTGACGCGGTCGCCTTCTTTTACGGTAATGTCGGTGATCTTGCCGATGCCCTCGCCGAGAACGTTGGTGTAGTTCTTGGGTCGAATCTCGCCGGAGGCGGTAACGATCGAGGTGAGGCTCTGGCGTATCACGGGCCCGGTCTGGACGGTGACCGTCCCTTTATTCAATTCGTGGATGCCGAGCCACGCTCCGCCACCCAGGACGACAATCAATCCCGCGCCGGCCCCCAGTTTTTGCCACGTCGTCATTGCGTCTCTGCAATCCAAGAAGAGGCAGGCCGCGAATCAGCCGAGCGGCCATCGGCAATCCGGCGGAAAAATCACCTACCGGCTCGCACATCAGCCACGCAATCAATTCGCCAGTGCCGGTGGGCATACCATACCACCCGCTGTGAGTCGAGAAGGCACCTGCCGCAATAGAGATCTTACGAGATTACATTACCATCTTAGTTGGACGAGGAGTCTGAAGGAATGGCTCGCAGCTCGCAAAGCTAAGCGGTCTAAGGGGTGGCACAAATTCCGCGGAAATGGGCAACCCACGGCAAGGTTTTGAGATCAAATGGGTAAGCAACGGGTAGGGTGCCCGTCCAAACTGATTGACCTGTACAGCCGGGCAGGGGTAAAATTCGAGCGCCTACGGGGCCAAGCTGTGACTATGCGCCTTTCCTTCACGAAGATGTGCCTCCTCAGTTTCGTTGTGGGAGGGCTGACATTCGCCGGAATGGCACACTCCCAACAGGACCAGCCGCCTACTACCGATCCGCAGCAAGCAAAAAAGACCGCCAAGGAACAACAGCGAAAGAATAAGGACCTCGAAAGAGAACTTGATTCGCAGTACAAGAAGTGGCTGAACGAAGACGTCGTCTACATCATCACCCCCGAAGAGAAGAACGCGTTCCTGCACCTGGCGACCAACGAAGAGCGGGAACAATTCATCGAGCAATTCTGGCAGCGCCGCAATCCCGATCCCGACTCCGCGGAAAATACCTATAAAGAAGAGCATTACCGGCGAATCGCTTATGCCAACGAGCATTACGCTTCGGGAATACCGGGATGGAAAACGGACCGCGGCCGCATCTACATCATGTGGGGGCCGCCAGATGAAATCGATGCCCATCCTACGGGCGGCACCTACCAGCGGCCGTCGAACGAAGGAGGCGGCGAAACGACGACCTACCCCTTTGAGGACTGGCGCTATCGCTATCTGGAAGGCATGGGCGAGAACGTCGAGTTGGAATTCGTGGACCCGACCTCGACGGGCGAGTATCACCTGACGATCGACCCCAGCGAAAAAGACGCGCTGCTGTACGTTCCCGGCGCCGGATTGACCATGGCGGAAGAGATGGGCATGGCAAGCAAAGCGGACCGCTTCTCAAACACCGACGGCACCCACGACGCAGCTCCGCTTGGCATGGCCTCGACCAATCAGGGTGGAGCGGTTGACGAAAGCATGAACGAATTCACGCGGCTGCAGAAATACGCCGACATTTTCCAGCCGCCGCCGGTGAAGTTCAAGGATCTGGAAGCCGTGGTTACTTCGCGGCTGGTGCGGGACCAGGTGAAGTTCGAATATCGTTTCGACTTCATGCGCATCACGTCGGACACGGTGCTGGTGCCGATCACCATTCAGATTCCGCGGCGGCAGATGAGCTTTCAGGAGAAGAACGGCGTGGATACGTCGACGATGAATCTGTTCGCGCGCGTCACAACGCTGAGCGGCCGCATCGTGCAGACGTTTGAAGACACGGTGCACACGGACGTGACGGCGAACGCGCTGCAGCAGTCGTTGTCGGGTTCGGCGATTTATCAGAAGGCGGTGCCGCTGCGCCCGGATCTCTATCGGCTGGATATCGTCCTTAAGGACGTCAATAACGGCAACGTGGGCGTGGTCAACACGCGGCTGGTGGTCCCGCACTTCGACGACGACCGCCTGAGCTCGAGTTCGCTGATTCTGGCGGACCAAATTCAGCGCGTATCGATGAAAGATATCGGGCTGGGACAATTTGTGCTGGGCGACATGAAGGTGCGGCCGAAGCTGGACAAGACGTTCATACCGTCCGACAGCATGGGCGTGTTCCTGCAGGTGTATAACCTGAAGGTGGACGATAAGACGCACAAGGCGGACGCCTCGGTGCAGTACCGGGTAACCAAGCTGGGCGAGAAGGCCACCGGCGAGGGAACCGAGACGGCGCCGATGCTCAAGTTCGACGTTCCCAAGAATCAACTGCCCGAGCACGGCGAAGAGCTAACGCTTGAGAATATGATCACGCTCGGTTCGCTTGAGCCCGGAAAGTATAAGCTGGAAGTGGCCGTAACCGACAACCTGGCGAAACAAACCATTACTCCGACGGAAGATTTCACGGTGAATCCGCTGCCGGCGAGGGCGAAATAGCGGAGGGAGACGGCTTGAAGCTCCGAATGATTCTCCGAATGCTGCCTGGAATAGGCCTCGGATGCTTTTTGTGTGCATGCGGCGTCCCGCTGCTGGCGGCTCCCTACTCCGGCAAAATTTCCGGCGTAGTGGTGGACCCCTCGGGGACGGCCCAGATGGGCGCAACGGTTGTGATTCGGGACGAGCGCGTGCTCGGAGATTCCCAGCTGGAATTACTGACCAATGCGCGCGGACGATTCTCGACTTCCGCCCTTCCTGCTGGGGACTATTCCGTCAAAGTGACACTTGGCGGGTTCCTTCCCGCAATCGACCAGCACGTTGAAGTAAGCGATCAGCGAACGACTCTTCTCGAAGTCGTTTTGGGTTCGGTGCTTTCCTCCTTTGAAAAACTGCGGCAGCAGCCCAACCAGAGGGTTGATAAAGACGACTGGACCTGGGTGCTGCGGTCATCGGCCGCTACGCGATCCGTGTTGCAGTGGCAGGACGCCCGAGTTGTGGTTCTCGGACAGCAGACACAGGCGATTCCTGAAGCCGCTCCGGAGAGCCGCGGCGAGGTGCTGCTGTCTTCCGGAGGAGATCGTCCCGGTTCTGTTGGCGCGGAAGCCGATTCCCCGGGAACTGCGTTCGCGTACGACATGGGCATGGGCGACCGGGCCAATCTGGTGATGGCGGGCCAGTTCAGCTACGAGAGGGGCGCCGGAGCCGAGAGTCTTGCGGGCGAGTGGCTGCCTTCGGGAAAACCAGGAGAGGGGCCGGTAACGACCCTGGTGATTCGCCAGTCGCAACTGGGACCCGGCGGGCCGATGTTCCGCGGCTTGCGAATGTCGCACGACGATCAGCTCGCGCTAAGCGACCGCGTCTCGGTGCGCTATGGCGGTGAAGTTGTGGCGGTCGGATTTCTCGGCAGGACCGCCACCGCGTTGCGCCCCCGCGGTGAAGTCGATGTGCAGCTGGCCCAGGGATGGAAGCTAGCCTCGATCGTTGCGACCCACCCCTGGGAAAGTAACGAGCTCGCGGCATCCACAGACAAAGACTCCGCACTGAGAGCGCTCGATGCGTTTCCCACGGTGCTGCTGCGGCACGGGCGCCCGTTGACCGAAGACAATCTGCACGAGGAAATTGCCGTCGAGCACGCGCTGGGTCAAAAGGCGCGGTTGAGCGCGGCGTTTTTTCACGACGGCTCAAACCATACCTCGGTGATGGGCAGGGGCGGGGCTTCCGATGCTCCCGACTTTCTCCAGGACTATTTTTCACAGGCTTTTGCATACGACGGGGGAGCAAACAGCTCGTCCGGCGCAAGAGTGACCTACAACCAGAAACTAACGGACAATATCGATACGATCCTGGTGTACGCCTACGGCGGCGCCCTGGCTCCAGACCACAATGCGGCACCGGATGGTTCGCTGCGTTCCCAGCTTCTGACACAGGATCGCCATAGCGTGGCCGCCCGCGCGTCCACCACCCTGCCGGCACTGGGAACCCGATTCGTTGTGGGATACAAGTGGATCAGCGGGCCAACCGTGTCGCAGCAAGACGCCTACGGCGAATCCTTCAACCAACTCGCACCTTACCTCAGCATGCAGCTTCACCAGCCCCTTCCCGGCTTCTTTGCCGGGCACATGGAAATTCAGGCTGACGCGGGAAACTTACTCGCGCAGGGCTACGTCCCAATATCCACGAACCGCGGGACGGTAGTTCTCGTGCCTTCCTATCGATATTTCCGGGGCGGATTGAGCTTCCAGTTCTAAAATAGCCCGTCTGGGATTCTATTGGAATCAGAAGGGGAACTTCCACAAAGCGGAAGTGTGGCGGGGGCGCGACATTGCGGTGAGTTAAGCGCCGTAGAAACAGCTATTTGGGCAGAATTGAATCGACAATTAACTGGAAGCGAACGTGCTAAGACAGGGTGAATACTCCGGGCCGACGAGTTCCCTCGATGAATAACAGTCTGCAAATGCGGCTCGGGGCGGTGATCCTCGCCCTGCTCACGGCAGCGGCGATCGTCTTTGCCGTACTGAACTTCCAGCAGCGATCTCGATTCATCGCCCCGGATGACGGGGTGACCTGGATCGATACTACTGGGGGCGTGGTCGCGTGGCACGTTGTCCCGGGGTCGCCGGCCGATCGCGCGGGCATCCATCAGGGAGACTTTCTCGAGTCGATTCGCGGGGTAGCGATTCACCGGGCGACCGACGTGACGCGGGTGCTGTGGCGGGCCGGCCCCTGGTCGGACGTGCGCTACGGGATCCGGCGCAACGGCGGAGTTCTGCAGATCCCGCTGGTCACCGAACCGCAGAGCAACCCCTCGTCGATCGAAAATTACCTTCGCCTCACCGCGCTGCTCTATCTTTTCATCGGGCTTTTCATTTTTGTGCGGCGGTGGAATGCGCCGCGGGCGGTCCACTTTTACATTTTCTGCCTGGCATCGTTCGTTCTGTACAGCTTTCATTACACGGGAAAACTGAATTCCTTCGACTGGACGGTTTACTGGAGCAACGTGGTCGCGCTGCTGCTTCAGCCCGCGCTGCTGGTGCATTTCGCGCTGGTGTTTCCCGGAGCGCCGCGCCAGGGTCCTGGCCGCAATTGCTAGGCGGTATACAGCGTGCCGGCGGCCTTGCTGGCGCTGCACGTGTTCGTCGCCACGGCGATGCTCGATTTCCTGCCCTCGATGAGCAGCCGCGATTTTCTGGCGACTCTCGACCTGTTTTACGTGGGCGTTTATTTCCTTTTCGCGGCGGCCATTTTCCTGGCGAGTTACCTGCGCGCGCCAAGCGGCGTTCTGCGGCAGCAACTGAAGTGGGTCACGGCGGGAACGTTCGCGGGATCTTCCCTTTCTTTCTGCTTTATGTACTGCCGCGCCTGGTTACCGCGGCGTCCGCAGCCGTGGATGAAGCTTTCGGTGTTTTCGCTGGTGCTGATCCCGCTGTGGTTTGGCTACGCCATCATTCGCTACCGGCTGATGGACGTGGACATCATCTTCAAGCGCGGCCTGGCGTACACGTTCGCGACGGCCGGAGTCGTGGCTGTCTATTTTGCGGCGATCGCGCGTGATCGGCGAGTTGTCCCATGCGGCCTGGCCTTCGGGGCCGGTGGGCGCGGTGATCGCGATTGTGGTGGCGGCGTTCTCTGTTTCAGCCGCTGCGCGACTGGGTGCAGGCGCGCCTGGACCACTTCTTCTATCGCGACCGGCTGGATTACCGCCGCACGCTGATCGAATTCGGGCGCGCGCTGACCAACGAAGTGCGTCTCGAGCCGCTGCTCAGCTCGGCGCTCGACCGCATTTCGCAGACGCTGCTGGTCGACCGGCTGGCGGTCTTTCTGGAGGACTCCAGCGAATCCGGGGCAGTTCGTGCTGTCGCGGTCGATGGGCCTGCGGCACGAACACTCCGCTCGATTTGAGTTTTCTCGATCCCACGCGGCCTTCCTTCGAACGCGGCGTGATGTTCTTTGAATCGGCGCGGTCGGCGAGCGAAGAAACACCGAATCGGTGCGGCAGACGCTCGAGGAGCTCGGCCTCAATTATTTCATCCCCTGCCGCTTCCGCGATCGCACGGTGGCCATGCTCGGCCTGGGAAAGACGGTGGATGGCGATTATCTCTCGAGCGACGACCTGGAACTGCTTTCCACGATCGCGGGTTACGTGGCCATTGCGATCGAGAATGCGCGCCTGTACGAATCGCTCGAGCAAAAGGCCCTGCAAATCGAGCGGCTGAAGGATTTCAGCGAAAATATCGTGGAGTCGCTCAAGATCGGCGTGCTCACGACCGACCTCGACGACCGCATCGAATCCTGGAACCCGCAGCTTGAAGAGCTGCTCGAGATTCGCGCGAACCGACGCGCTGGGACGAAGGCTCGACGAAGTTCTGCCTGCCGACCTGGCGATCGAAATCGCATCGCGCGCTACGGCGGAGCACGTCGCCGGAATCTACAAGTTCCGCATGAAGACGCGCGGCGGCCGGGAATCGGTGATCAACGCTTCGATTGCGCCGCTGCTTGGGCAAGGACGGCGCCCACCTCGGGCGGCTGATTCTGCTCGACGACATCACGCAGCGCGTGCGCATGGAAGAGCAGATGGTGCAGAACGAAAAGCTGACTTCGCTGGGCTTGCTCGCGGCGGGCGTGGCGCACGAGGTGAACACGCCGCTGGCCGTGATTTCGAATTACATCCAGATGCTGGCCAAGCAGATTCCCGCGGACGATCCGAAGCAGAAAACGATCGAGCGGATCGTGAAGCAGACGTTCCGGGCGAGCGAGATCGTGAACAACCTGCTGAATTTTTCGCGCACCGGCTCGGCCGAATCGGCGGACGTGGACCTGAATTCGGTGCTGGAAGAGACGCTGACGCTGGTGCAGCATCCTTTCAAGACGGCGCGGGTGAATGTGATCCGAACATTATGCGCAGAGGCTTGCCGCCCGTGCTCGGATCGACGACGCGTCTGCAGCAGGTGTTTCTGAATCTGTTCCTGAACGCGCGCGACGCCATGCCCGGCGGCGGAATGCTCGAAGTGCGCACGGCGGCGCACAATGGCTCGGTGGAAGTGGAAGTCACCGATACCGGCTCGGGAATTCCGCCGGAGCATCTCCATCGCATTTTCGATCCGTTCTTCACCACGAAGTCCACCGGCAAGGGCACGGGGCTCGGGCTTTCGGTGAGCTACGGCATTATTAAGGAGCACGCGGGAAAAGTGGACGTGCGCTCCACGCCCGGCAAAGGCACGTCGTTCCGGCTGGAATTTCCTGCTGCCAAAAAAGCAGTCCATGCCTAAAGGCTCCATCCTCGTCGTAGACGACGAAGCCGAAATCCGCGAAGGCCTGGAAGCGCTGCTCACTTCGGAAAGCTTCGAGGTCACCCTGGCGGAAACCGGCGAGGCCGGCCTGCAGCAGATCGAAGATCATCCGTTCGATCTGATGCTGCTGGACGTGAGCCTTCCGGACCGCAACGGCATCGAGATGCTTCCGGAAATCCGCCGGCGCGATCCGCAGCTTTCGGTCATTCTGATCACCGCGTATGGCTCGATCGACATGGCGCGCGCCGCATTCAAGAATGGCGCGCAGGACTACATCACCAAGCCGTGGTCCAACGATGAACTGATCGCGCAGATTTCGCTGGCTATCGAGGGCCGGCGGCTGCGCGAAGAAAACGTGCAGCTCAAGCGCGCGCTGAAGCAGCGCTACAACTTCCCGAACATCGTCGGGCAAGAGCGAAAAGATGCTGGCGGTGTTCGACCTGGTGACGCAGGTGGCGCCGTCGCGATCGACGGTGCTGATTTACGGCGAAAGCGGCACGGGAAAAGAACTGATCGCCAAAGCCATTCATTCCGCCTCGACGCGCGCGGACAAGGCCTTCATCCCCATCAACACCGGATCGATCCCGGTCGATCTGCTGGAATCGCAGCTTTTCGGCCACGTGAAGGGCGCCTTCACGAGCGCCATTGCGTCGAAGAAGGGACTGTTCGAAGTCGCCGACCAGGGCACGATTTTCTTCGACGAAATTTCGACGATCAGCCCGGAGACGCAGGCCAAGCTGCTGCGCGTGATTCAGGAGCGCGAATTCATGCGCCTGGGCAGCACGGAGACGATCAAAGTGGACGTGCGCATCCTGGCCGCGTCGAACGAAGATCTGAAGAAAGCTGGTGCGCGAAGGCCGCTTCCGCGAGGACCTGTTCCACCGGCTGAATGTGATCTCCATTCAACTGCCGCCGCTGCGCGAGCGCAAGGAAGATATTCCGCTGCTGGTGACGCGCTTCCTCGAGCAATTCTGCCGAAGGAAAATGGCAAGCCGGCGCGCACTTCACGCACGAACGCGATGAAATTGCTGATGGATTACGATTGGCCGGGAAACGTGCGCGAGCTGGAAAATGCCGTGGAGCGCGCCGTGGTGCTTTCGACGCACGAGATCATGGACGCCGACCTGCTGCCGGAAAACGTTCGCACGCGCGAAATCGTCAAAGGCGTGCGCGTGCAGCTTTCGGAATTCCTGCCCCGCTGGCAGGAGAATCGCGGAGCGGGTGACGCCGCGGCTGCTCCCGTCGCTGTTTGAAATTCTGGAGGAAGTCGAACGGCGCATCATCACTGGACATGCTCGAGCGCACGCACTGGAACCAGACGGAAGCAGCCGAGCGATTTCAGATTCCGCTTTCCACGCTCAATCAGAAAATCAAGCGGCTCGGCATCGAGACGCGCCGCCGGCCCAGCGCTCCTCGCGGGTTGGCTACGCGAGCGAATCCTGCCGACTATTCCGCCGGCAAGTAATCCAGCGCTTTCACGAAAAGTGCGAAACGCTTTGAATCACTGTGCACCGAGCGGGCGCCCGCAATATTTTCGAGGATTCGATACGGCGCCTCTTCGGGCGACCAGCGCGTCGGCGGGGATCAGAAACGTCTGCTCCAGCGCATACTGGCCCGACATGACGGCGTGCGCCACGCCGTCGGTGAAGACCATCCAGGTTGAGAGCGGCGGAAATTCGAGATGCGTTTTCGGGCAGCTGCGCCTGAAATCGCGAATTCTCCTTCAGATAATCGTGGAAGCGCAGCATGAAAAGCATCGTAGGGCGTTCGGCCCATGCCGCGAATGCCGAGCTTCCGTCCCCACTCCTGCACGGTGCGGCTGAAGAGGCGAATCGTTTTCCGCGATCCTGCGCAGCCCGCGTCTTCCGCGAACTGCCGCGCGAACGATTCGAAAGGCCCGGTGGTCTGCCAGACGCGCGGCTTGGTCGGATTCAGGTTCGTGAATACGCGGAGAATGCGCCCGCCGCGCGTGGGACGGCTGGGAAAAGCGTCCACGTGAAGCAGGTCATTGCGCTTGTGCAGCGGCAAGATCGCGGCCGTCTTCTTCGAAGGGGCGAAAGCTGGCGAAATCGAGAATCCACCGGCTCGCATACGGTGAAAGAAATTTCGAAAGGAAATCGATCACCCGAGTACTGTAATTGCGCAGGGCGGAATGAATCCGCGCGGTCGTTGCTGCGGCATTTCCCGCTACACCGCGCAGAACATCGTCGGCCGGACGGTAAGAAACATTCTTGTGCATGCGCAGTTCGGCCCAGTGCTGCGACAGCAGGAAATCGACGTCTTCCTCAGGGAAAGCGAAAGGCGGCGCAGGAAAAAACAGGATCTCGCCGCGTTCGAGCGCAGCGCAATAATCGCGGGCGCGCGTGCCGATCGGCATGCGTCCAGCCCTGGGGCGCTCGGTAGTCTTTAACCTCGATCCATGGCGAGTCTGGCATTCGTTTTCCGGCATACGGCTCGAATATGGCCAGCGAGCTGTCGGCTGCTTCGAAGCGTTCCGAAATCATGACTGACAAGCCGAGAACAGCTTCGTGAAGGAATAGGATTTCAATTTTTGGCGGCGCCCGGAGGCGTGTAGCCTTGCGGCAGAAGCGTTGTCGAAAGATCGAGGCCCGAGAGATCGACGCCCTCCAAGTTGGTTTCCCGCAAGATCGCCGTCCTCATGCCCGCCCCCTGGAAATCAGCGCCGGCGATGATCGGCATCCCTGAAATTCGTCGCTCCGAAATCGGCGCGCCGAAGAATTGCCTGTTGCAGATTGGCGCGAAAGAGTTCGGCGCCGCCCACCTGGGCCTCGGTTAGATCGGCTCCCGCGCAGATTCGCCTCGGTGAGATCGGCTTTGCGCAGATCGGCGCGGCGCAAGCGGCACTTTTCCAGGTCAGCCGAGGAGAGTCGGGCCTCCCGGAGGCTGGCGCCCTCGAGATTGGCGCCATGAAAATTCACATAGGCCAGATTTGCCTTCTCGAGGTTGGCGCGCAGAGAGTTCGGCACCGCTCAAATCGGCGCGAACGCCGGTCTCATCTCCACGGATGAATTTATGATGAGATTCGAGAATATCGGAAAGCCGCTTGCCGTTGTGGCGAATGCTTTTTGGAGACCTCAGATCTCCTCCTTTCAAAGCTGCGGATTCGCGCAAAATCCCGCTGAGATGGCTGTGTGTGGCGCAGCATATTTTACTAAAGATGGCTGCCGGATGCACTTCGGTGGCGGAGCGCGGGCCCTGTGATAAGGTAGGCCTATGAACGGGTTGCTGCGCCGCGCGGGATTCATCGGGCTGGCCGCCGCCTTCCTCTTGACCCCGTGGATTTCGGTACCTCATACGGCCGCGCAAGAGAACTCGCAGCAAGCCGGGCAGGAACTGGTGGCAGACCTGGCGGCCGGCCGCGTGGTGATCGCGGTGGTCAAGGATGCCATTCTCATCGGGTCGGTCGAGAACCCCATCGAAGCGGAAACGCGGCCCCCTGCCCCCGTTGAAATCGAAAGCTCGCGGGTTGGGATCATTCTGGGGGCATTGGACTGGTTTTCACCCTCTTCGCGGCGGGAAGTGGCGCGATTGAACAGGGAGTTGCCCCATCTGAAGGCTTATCACGTGACGGTCGCGCCGCATTTAGCTCCCTCGCAAGGCGGAGATGAAGCTGCCGATATAGAAGCTACCGGCCAAGGTTTGCAGCATCGGCTGAACGAGATCGCGAAGGGGCTTCATTCGCGA
This sequence comes from uncultured Acidobacteriota bacterium, assembly GCA_963848365.1. Lineage (GTDB taxonomy): Bacteria > Acidobacteriota > Terriglobia > Acidiferrales > UBA7541 > Palsa-295. The sequence continues at coordinate 93,876 of CAWKDI010000015.1, read as the reverse complement.
GTGAACTTGCCCGCCGATGAACCCCTCGCGGAGCTGATCGTGGCGGACTATCTCGCCGGTTACGGTCCCGAAGTGTGGCAGCTGACCTACGGAATGAAACAGGCAGAGCAGAAGAATGGCTACTGGGAAACACGCGTCCTGCCGCCCACCTACCTGCAATTCTGGCCGCCGGAAAAGAAGCAGCCCCGCACGCTCGTCGAATTCGATTATCCACCGGAGAATGCCCCGCCGTCGCTGTTGGAAATGTTGCGGCAAAAGGATCCGCGGCTCGAGAAAATCCGGAATTCTGATCCGCAGATGGCAATGGTCGTCACAGGGCTTTTGCAAGGGGAAAGCACAAAATTATATGCGGCGGACACTACAGAGTTCCTTCGCGCCGCCCTGGCGGCAATTGCCGGGCCGAACTCCCGGCAAACCATGTCCATGATAGGAATGGAAAAGGGCTTCGCGTGGATTCTTCCGCCCCCCACCGAAGCTGCACCTCTCAAAGGGCAACAGCCGGAGGCAGGCCAGCAGGGCGAACGTCCGGCCGATGCTCCTTCTCTGTTGAAGCACTGATTGTGTAACCTTACTCCGGGCACCGCTCACATCCATCTGCAAGCTTGACATTAGTTCGGAAGGGACGGCACACGATTCGAGGCGATAAAGACTTTTCCCTGGGCGTGATCGGGCGTTTCGGCCTGGCAATCGGCTTACTGATTGGCGTGGCCGTTTGCGGAACTCTTGGATTTCACTATATCGAGGGATGGGCGTGGTTTGACGGGTTCTACATGACCCTGACCACCATGGCGACGGTGGGATACGGCGAAATCCACCCGCTATCGCACGCGGGCCGAATTTTCAATTCGTTTCTCATTGTTGCTTCTGTGGCCGGGGTGGGCCTCACGATCGGCACGTTTTCGCAGGCGTTGCTGGAATTCGAGTTCGGAAAGGTGTTTGGAAGGCGGAAAATGGAACGCGAAATCTCCAAGCTTTCGAACCATTACATTATCTGCGGAGCAGGCCGCGTGGGACGCACGGTCGTGCGGGAACTTCGCGCCCGCGGCGAGAACTGCGTGATTATCGAAAAGGATCCCAACCGCGCCCGCTGGGCCGAGGATGAAAAGATTCCGGTGATTGTTGGAAACGCGTCGAGCGAGGAGATACTCGCACGCGCGAAAATCGACCGCGCCCGCGGTTTCGTGGCGGCGGTAAGCTCGGACGCGGAAAATCTCTACATTATTTTGACGGCCCGCGGATTTCGGTCCGACCTGAAAATCATCGCGCGCGCCAGCGAGGAAGAGGCGACTTCCAAGCTGCTCCGGGCCGGCGCCACGCAGGTGATTTCGCCTTATTTTTTTGTCGGCCGCCGCATCGCGCAGCTTTTTCTGCGGCCCAACGTGCTTGACTTTATCGATACGGCGTTCGGCACAGAGCGCCTCGACATCGAAATCGGTGAGGTGAGGATCCCGGAGCGGTCCGCGTTGGCGGGAAAAAAGCTAGGAGATTCGATGATTCGCCAGCAAGCCGGCGTGATTGTGCTCGCAGTGAAAAACGCGGAAGGCAAAATGGCGTTTAATCCGGCTGAGGACTCGATCATCCGCCCCGGTGACTGCCTGATCGTGATTGGCGGCGACGACCGGCTGAAAAAACTGGAAGCCCTGGCAAGCGCAACTTCCGCATCCTAGGAATTTGCGCAAACAGGGCTCAAACGGATCGTAACGCCGAAAAAAATGCAGGCCCCTCAGAGCCGGAGGGCAATGGGTGGTGGTTTTGCTCAGCCATCAAGCAAATCACACAGAATGTCTCGCCGCCAGCTGCTCCTGCAGGCGCTGATTTTTTTCGACCACGGAGCGGGCCAGCTCTTCCTTGTGGCCTGTCAGTTTTCTGGCGACGTTCGCATCGGAGGTGCCTAAAATTTCTGCGGCGAAAATCGCCGCGTTGACCGCTCCCGCTTTTCCGATGGCCATTGTCGCGACGGGAATTCCGCCCGGCATCTGGACGGTGGCCAGGAGCGCGTCGAGGCCGTTCAGGCCCCCTGCGGCCATCGGAACGCCAATTACCGGCAGCGTGGTATTCGCGGCGATCACGCCCGCCAGGTGAGCTGCGACCCCGCCGCCGCAATCAACACCTTCAGACCCCGGCTGGCGGCGCTGGTGGCGTATTCATGGGCGCGCGCCGGGGTGCGATGCGCGGAGACCACCTCTATCTCATAGGGGATGCTAAATTTCTCCAGCACGGCTGCTGCTTCACTCATTACAGGGTAATCGCTATCAGAACCGATTAGAATTCCCACAAGTACTTCCCTTGCCTCAGATTTGATCAATGCACTTTCTCCCAGATGAATTTTAGCTGACGGATTTTGCGGTGGTGTGGTGAAGAACTTTTCCCTGTTCGCTCGTGCCGATATCGGTTCGATAGAAAGAGCCCTCACATTTTATCACGCGTAGAGATTCATAAACCTTCTTGCGGGCCGCCTCTAAATCGGTTCCGCTAGCCGCAACAACAAGAAATCTGCCGCCGTTTGTGTAATAGCGCCCTTTCTCTCCACTCGTGCCGGCGTGGAATACCACGCTGCCCTGACCTTGAACGGCCGGCAACCCAAGAATTGGCCTGCCCGTTAAGGGATTGCCTGGATAACCTTCCGAGGCAATGACGACGCAAACGCTGGCTCCGGGAGTCCAATGCGCCGCAAAGTTTCGCAGGTCTCCGCGAACCGCGTGGACGCACGCGTCCGCAAAGTCGAAGTCGGCGCGAAGCAGAATCGCCTCGGTTTCTGGATCGCCCAAGCGGCAATTGTATTCGAGAACCTTCGGGCCTTCCGGCGTGAGCATCAGGCCAAAGTAGAGAAAGCCGCAGTATGGAAGCTTATCCTGCTTGAGGCCCGCGAGGGTGGGCCGAACGATCTTCTCGACGATTACTTTCTCAAGATCGGGAGAAAGAATGTGATCGGTGGAATAAGCGCCCATGCCGCCTGTGTTGGGGCCTTCGTCGTGGTCGAAGGCGCGCTTGTGGTCGCGAGTGGGCGCCATCGAGACGAAATGCTCGCCGTCTGTCAGGATGATGTAGGACAGTTCCTTTCCACGAAGGCCTTCTTCTATAAGGAGACGCTGGCCGGCGGCTCCGAACTCGTGCTGATCCATCGCGCGGCTTACGAACTGAAGAGCCTCATCCCGGGAAGACGCTACAAGAACTCCTTTGCCGGCGCAAAGGCCGTCGGCTTTGATGACCACCGGCAAAGCGGCTTTTTCGATCGCGTTAAGCGCTTCCGCTGTGGAATCACAGATGCCATAAATCGCGGCGGTGGGAATACGGTGGCGCTCCATAAACTGCTTGGCGAAAATCTTGCTGCCCTCTAGCTGCGCCGCCTCGCGCGCAGGGCCCAGGATGGCAAGACCGCGGCGCGAAAACTCGTTGACAATGCCGAGGGCCAGCGGCAGTTCCGGACCGACAATAGTAAGGTCAACGCCCAGCGATTTTGCGAGATCGGCGGCGGCCGCCACGTTCTTCAGATCGAGCGGGACGCATTCAGCGTGCTCCGCAATTCCGGCATTTCCTGGCGCACACCAGATCTTCTCGACTGAGGCGCTCTGCCCAAGTTTCCAGACCAGGGCGTGCTCGCGGCCGCCGCTTCCGATCACGAGAATTTTCATAAGTCTCCGGCAACAGAGATTCTGCACGATAAAGCCCCGGCTCGGTCCGTGTCAACTTCATGTGAAAGGGACGACGTGGCGAAGGCGCCGGACTTTAGCTTGCCGAAGGGATGTGAAAATGATTTGATCGAGCGATGCCCTGGGATTTTGTTGTGATTCTGATTTTTCTAGCTATCGTCGTGCCAATTCTTGGCAGGCGCCGCATGAAGCGCCTGATGGCCCTGGAAGAAACGACCAAACGGGACCGGCTTCGATTGTACGCCTCCACAGTCGTCTCGCAATGGCTTGCGGTGGCAATCATCTTTTGGCGCGCGCGAGCGCGCGGAATCGGGCCTGCGCAACTGGGCTTGGCTGTGCCGCATGTGGCGGTCGTCATCGTTGTGACCGTCCTTTTTTCCGCGCTGGTCTTGACCAATCAATTGGTGAGTCTGCGTCAACTGGCCGCGCAGCCACGCGAGGCCCAGGGCGCCATGGCGCAGCTTGCCAGCCGCATTTTCCCGCAGGATGACGTTGAGCGCGTGGCGTTCGTTGGAGTCGTCTTGACGGTGGCTTTCTGCGAGGAGTTCATCTACCGCGGATTCGTTCAGACAACTTTGCAGCGATGGGCGCACTTGGCCTTTTTCGGGATTTTGGCCGCCAGTGCGATGTTTGGACTGGCTCACTTATACCAAGGGCCGCGCGGTATTCTTTCTACATTCATTGTGGGAGTTTGCTTCTCCACAATTCGCTGGTGGACCGGGAGCTTGCTGGCGCCTGTGGTTTCGCACTTCGTAGCAGATATTGTGGCGGGAATGATGGCGCCTCGAGCTTTTCGGCGGCTCAGAGACAAATCTAGTAGTACTACTAATATAGTATGAATGGTGAATCTGCCTGTTTCGATGAGCTTGAAAAATATGGATTTAGGGCGAGCGATGCATTGTGCGGTCAGATCCGTAGCTATATTGAATTACTCGCCCGGTGGAATGAGACTCTTTCCCTAACTACGGTGACCGATCCCGGCGAAATTCTCAGATTTCACTTTGGAGAGAGCATCTTCGCTTTGACTTCCGGGCTGATTCAAAATGGTCGGCTCGCCGACGTTGGATCAGGGGCCGGTTTTCCCGGATTGCCAATTTATCTTGCGCGCCCCTCTATGAGCGTTACGCTTATCGAGTCGAATATGAGGAAGTGCGTGTTTCTGAGAGAGGTTGCAAGGAAGCTGGGCGTCGAAGCTGGCGTTCGGGTATGGCAAGGCCGCATGGAGACTTTCGAGGCCGTCGAAAGTTCTCGTTTTGATTATGTCACGGCGAGAGCTGTTGGAGAGTTTGCCGGCATCCTGGCGTTTGCGAGGACGAATCTGGCCCCCGGGGGGCGCGTCGTTCTTTGGGTGGGGGAGGAAGACGCACAAAAGATTCCCATGCATCACCCGAGCGGTTGGAAATGGTCGGCACCAGTCCGCATACCTCAATCGGAGCGCCGCTATCTCCTTTCTGGCGATATGGCGTAGGCAGGTCCGCAAAATGTTTCACGTGGAACTAAAATGGCGAGCTATGGCGGGCTTTAAAGTAGAAAATGGGCGCAGAGAATGTTTCACGTGAAACAAGTTGCACGCCGCAAAATGTTTCTGCTACATTCACCGCGCACTGGGGGGAATTTTGGCACGTGTCATTTCCATCGCCAACCAGAAGGGCGGGGTCGGCAAGACAACTACTACAGTCAATCTGGGGGCCTCTCTAGCCGCTTCGGAACAGCGAACCCTGATCATCGATTGCGATCCTCAGGGAAACACAACCAGCTCACTTGGATTTCCAAAGGACCCAGCCCGCCGGACGCTCTACCAGGCTCTAATCCTGGATGAACCCATCGAGCGAATAACTATTGATGCCCAGGTCGACGGCCTGGACCTGATCCCCTCCGACAAAAACCTTGTGGGCGCTGCCGTCGAGCTGGTTGCGATGGAAGACCGGGAATATCGCCTGAAGGCGGCCGTTCAGAAGGTTCGCGACAAATACGCCTTTATCCTAATTGATTGCCCACCTTCTCTGGATCTTCTGACCCTCAATGCCCTCGCGGCCAGCGACTCTGTTCTGGTGCCCATCCAGTGTGAATATCTCGCACTGGAGGGAGTTTCGGAACTGCTGGATACCTTGATGCGCCTCCGCCGGACGATTAACCCGGCATTGGGGATCGAAGGCATACTACTGACGATGTATGATGATAGAACCACGCTATCCAAACAGGTGGCCGCTGACCTCAGGAGTTTCTTCGGGGCACAGGTCTTTGAAACCGTGATCCCGCGAAACGTTCGGCTTGCGGAGGCCCCCAGCCACGGTATGCCTGTTATGTTCTACGATATACATAGCAAGGGCGCAGAAAGCTACATCCAACTGGCGAAGGAGGTCATTTCTAATGCCCAGAAACGCGTTGGGCCGGGGACTGAGCGCACTGATACGGGAGCCGGAGGAGCACGCACCGCATCAGCCGCAGCAGCAGGTGCAACCAGCGGCCACAGCGGCACCGATGGCGGGAGTGGGGACAGCGGCAGTGACAGTTCGGGCACCGGAATCCCTTCCGAATGACGGGCTGCTCCTCGCCGATATTGACTTGATCGATCCAAGCCCATATCAACCAAGGACTTATTTTCGCGATGAAGCGCTGAATGAGCTTGCCCAGTCAATCCGGGCCAGCGGCATCGTACAGCCCCTCGTCGTCAGAAGGCTCGCCGGGAGGTATCAGCTAATCGCTGGCGAGCGGCGCTGGCGTGCGGCGCAACGCGCGCAGATGAGCCGCGTGCCCATCGTCATCCGCGACGTTCCAGAGGAGACGGCACTTGAGATGACGCTGGTCGAAAATCTCCAGCGCGAGGACCTGAACCCAATTGAGCAGGCGCATGCCTTTCAAAAATTGACCGACGATTTCCATCTTACGCAGGAACAGGTCGCTGAAAAGACCGGCAAGGACCGTGCGACGATTGCCAACACCGTCCGTCTTCTAAAGCTCGAGGAGCCGATTCAGGAGATGCTCGCGGATGGTTCGCTGACCGCCGGACATGGACGCGCGCTCCTGGCACTACCGGATCCTGCAACCCGCCTCGACGTTGCCCGTCGAATCGCGAAGGGTGGAATGACGGTGAGGCAAGTCGAGCGGCTGGCCTCCCGTGGCCCGCGTACGGCGCCCGTGCCGACCGCCAGAACTGTTGACCCTAACACGAAAGCGGCACTGGAAGACCTTCAACGCAGATTCGGGACACGTGTACTTCTTCATGCAGGCAAAGGTGGTGGAGCAGGGCAGTTGATTTTTGAATACTACAGTGATAGTGATCTGGCGCGACTCTATGATCAGTTGATGAGAGAATGAAGCGGGCGGGGTATCGCGAGCAATGCCTTGGGGCTGGTTTGACCACAAACACGATGCAACGGGCGAATGGACAGGCTTCCTCGACCAAGGCGTAAAGGTCGACGGGAAACTTGAGCTACCCGGGACCTTCCGGATCAATTCGGAGATGAAGGGCACACTGGTTTCTCGAGACATGCTGGTCCTTGGGGAAAAGTCCGCAGTCGAGGGTGAAATTATCGGCAGCCACGTCATCGTTGCTGGCCGGTTTGACGGCACGCTGCACGCGACGAAGCGCGTGGAAATACAAGGCACGGGAATCATCACCGGAGAAGTGCATTCTCCCTGCGTGCTGATCGAACCTGGCGCGGTGTTCGAGGGCCAGTGCCACATTGTTCCGCCCGGTGATGAAGCCAAGCCCATCGTGATCGCCATGCGCTCTGCAGCCAGCGCCGGTTGATTCCGGCATTTCGACTCACCTCCAAAACCGCTCCCGAAGATCCGCATTACGAGGCGCTCGGCGCCGCCAAATTGGCGCTTGCCGTTATGCTCGGAAAGCGCCATCCTGCGCTGATGAAAAAAGCGATGGCAAAATCAGGCAAAGCAACACGCATCGGCGATTCGACGATTGCGATCCACGTAGGCGAAGATCGTTTTGGGGTCGGCGCCGCGGTCGGCACGCCGATCTCGCGCACGGCAAATTTCACTTTTGCCAATACCGAGGAGATGAAGCGCTGGGCGGAGGGGAAAAGCGCGGCCTACATCTACACGCGCTACGGCAACCCCACGCTTGCAGTAGCGGAACAGAAGATCGCGGCGCTGGAAGGCGCCGAAGCAGCGGTGGTCACTGCTTCGGGAAGCGCGGCCATTTCAAGCGCGCTGCTGGGAGTGTTGCGGGCTGGCGATGAAGTGATCGCGACGCGGCAGCTCTACGGCGGAAGCTATCGCCTGATGCGCGATGTTTTTCCACGCTTCGGGATCGTGGTGCGTCACGTGGAATCCGATCTCGCGGGCATCGAGCGGCTCGTTAATCCACGGACGAAAGCCGTGTATGTGGAGACCCCCACCAACCCGACGCTCCGGCTTGTCGATCTGCAAAAGGTGATGGAGTTCGTGCAGGAATGGGACCTTGTTTCGATCATCGACAACACGTTCGCGACGCCGGTGCTGCAAAAGCCCATCGGCCTGGGCTTTCACCTGGTCGTGCACAGCGCGACGAAATACCTGGCGGGGCACTCCGACGTCATCGCAGGGGCCGTCGCAGGAAGCAAGGCGCTGATACAGAAGGTGCGCCAGAACGTGATTTATCTCGGCGGATCAATGGACCCGGAGGCGGCATTTCTGTTAATCCGCGGATTGAAGACGCTCGGTGTGCGAATGGAGCGGCAATGCAAGAATGCCATGCTGGTGGCGAAATTCCTGGAAAAACATCCTAAGGTGGCGCGCGTACACTATCCGGGACTTCTCCCGCACCCGGAGCATCACCTGGCGAAGCGCCAGATGCGGGGATTCGGCGCGATGCTGGCATTCGACATGAAAGGCGGTCTACCCGCCGCGCGGCGTTTCTGCGACCGCGTCCGCATATTCCTGCTGGCGGCGAGCCTGGGAGGGGTGGAGTCGCTCGTCGTTTTGCCCATCTACACATCGCACTACAAACTGTCGGAGGCGGAATTGCGCGGCGCGGGCGTGGAATCAGGGACCGTTCGCGTCTCGGTGGGGCTGGAAGAACCAGAGGATTTGATTGAAGACCTCCGTCAGGCCCTCGCGTAATCCCGGCGGCTAGGTTATTCCGCCTCGCCTGCGCGAATCCCTTCGCCTTGAGCTGCTCCACCCTTCCTGCATGCAAAAGGGCTGCCCCTCTTGGGAGATGACGTTCACCTATCTCGCCTGGGCCGGCAATCCGAACACTAGTAATATGAGCGGGAACGGTGATATAAGGCTGTTTCGAAACGACACAACTGGGCGCTTCGATACGTTTCAAGCTACGGTCTCATTGTCTCGATAAGGTCAACGTGTAGTACCTTGCGGCCATTGACCTGAGGGCTGGCATACCTTTACTCTTTTGGATGCTGTGGCAACATGCGGGCGCGACGATGTTCGCATCGGTCCCCTTGCGTGCTTGATTCGGCTGGTCGCTTGCATGGCAGGGGTTATCGGCAAGTGCGAGGTGAAAGCGCTATGAAACCGCGAATAGCGAAATGGGCCGCTGTGACGTGCAGTGCGATCCTGCTCGCGGGGTGCGAGGGAAGCACGACGAAGGTGCAGGTTCGTCCTCCAGCCGCCGTGCCGGCGCCAGCGCCCACGGAAGTGAAACAGTCCCTCCCGCTTCCGGATCGCCAGCTCTCCGCCGTTTCAATTCGACTGGATACCCGGCCTTCCATTGACGTTCTCGTGGCACAAGTGCAGGCGAGCCTGAATGCCGGCCAGCAGGACTTCAGGGCGGGCAACCCGGACCAGGGCCGCACCGAGCTGGACAAGGGCGTAAACCTAATTCTGCTGAGCGGATTCCAGGCGGAATCTGATCCGCGGCTTTCGAAGTTGTTCGACCAGATCGGGGAGGCTATGCGCGCCAACCCTGCAACGGCCGCCCAAGGGGTTGACGACGAAACCGAAGACGCGGAGGCCGCTCCCCCCGCGCAGCCCGCCCCTATCGATGAGATTGCCGATTTGACGCTGCCGCCGGGCGATCCACGGTTGATCGCCAAGGCGGAAAAGGAATTGATCACGGTCCCGCATGACCTCCCGTTGACCGTCAACGACTCGGTGCTGCAGTACTTGAGCTTTTTCACGAGCCCGCGCGGGCGAGCGATTGTGGAGCATGGTCTGGGCCGCGCCGGACGCTACGATGCGATGATCCGCCGGGTTTTGAAAGAAGAAGGGGTACCGCAGGATTTGATGTACCTGGCGCAAGCGGAGAGCGCTTTCCAGCCGCAGGCCGTCTCGCGCGCCGGGGCACGTGGAATCTGGCAGTTCATGCCCTACCGGGGCGAGCAGTACGATCTGGAGCGCAGCTACTGGATCGATGAACGGAGCGACCCTGAAAAGGCCACACGCGCGGCCGCCCGTCATCTGCGCGACCTGTACGGAATGTTTGGCGACTGGTATCTGGTGATGGCGGCCTACAATTCCGGACCGTTGAATGTGGCCAGGGCCGTCGAACGTACCGGCTATGCGGACTTCTGGGAGTTGCAGAAGCGAAATGCGCTTCCCAAGGAAACGCAGAACTACGTACCTATCATCATCGCTATGGCGCTCGTGGCCAAAGCCCCCGCTCTCTACGGCGTGCAGATCGAGCCCGAAAAGCCGGCGGTCGTAGAGGCTGTGAAGCTCGATCATCCCGTCGATCTGCACCTCGTCGCTGATGCGACCGGAGCAGACCTGGATGGGCTTCGCCTGCTCAATCCGCAATTGCTGCGCACGGTTACGCCGAGCCAACCCGGATTCGAATTGAAACTTCCCGCAGGTTTGACGGCGCGCTTCCAGCAGAACATACAACAGGTGCCGGAAGACAAGCGGACTTCGTGGCGCCTGCATGAAGTGAGCGAAGGCGAAACGCTTTCAGACATTGCACGGCGGTACCGGCTCACCGTTCCAGCTCTGCAGGTGGCCAATCATCTCGATGCGCACGCGACGGTGCCATCCGGATTTTTGCTGAACGTGCCGACGGTACCGGTGGTGACGCGCGTGGTGCACTACCGCGTGCAGCGCGGCGACACCCTTGAGGGGATTGCGGATCGGTTTGACGTGACCGTAACGGATCTGAAGAGGTGGAACCACATCGCGGGGAATCGCGCCCCTCGCGGCTTGCGGCTTAAGGTGATCACCGGCAGCGAGTCGGCGGAGATTTCCGCAGCCGCTGCGCCACGCAATTCGCAGGCGTCCCGTACGCATGCCAGCGAGCGCACCGTTTCCGCGCGCAACGTCGAAAAGCCCGAGGGTGTGAAACACAAAGTGAAAGCAGGTGAAACTCTCTACTCCATCGCGCGCGAGTATGGCGTTACGGTTTCGGCGCTCAAGCAGTCCAACCCTTTTCTTGCGGATCGCTCGCTTGAGGCCGGGGATTTATTGAAAATTCAGCGCTAGCTCCACTCCACAGTTAAATATCGCCTTTTCATATCGATACGTCCGTGCCCGCCCCATTGCGGCCGGCATTCGCTCCGGTTACTCACAGGAATCGCCGCACCGGCACACATTTCTAAGTCATGCTCCTTGACAAAGTTCCAACACTCCGTTTATAAGCGCCGGAGGAGTTTCAAGCCGTCCGGCAACCCCGAGACCCACGGAGGAACGATGTTTTACGCGAAGATGAGTGACGAGGAAGACGACGAACTGCCCAGCTACGAAGAAGAGGAAGAGGGACAGGAGCAGCCCGGCGAGACAATCGAAGTTGAGGAGATCGTGATCGAGGAGGAGCCGGAAGACGAGGAGGAGGCTGCCCCAGCCGCGCCCGCATCCCGCAAGCTCGCGCCGGCGCGGAAACCTGCCAAGGCGAAGAAGGCTCCGCCGAAAGCAAAAGCGAAGAGCAAACCCAAACCGAAGCCGAAGATGAAAGCCAAGGCCAAGACCAAGGCCAAGAAAGCCCCGGCAAAAAAGAGCGCCAAGAAGAAACGCTAAGCGTTCTTTGAGGGGCCGGTGGTGGCCGGAGTTTGACGCGGGATCGGGCGAGTTCCTGGAGGAGCCTGATCCCGCGATTTCTTTTTCCGCTTTTGCGAGGTTCGCTTCGCAAAGCTCGCGTGTGGCCGGCCAGGACGGCACACTTTCTGGTCGATAGCTTTTTGCGAGTGCCGTTTGCCAGGTAGGTTTCTTTCGGCAGTTTCTTGATGTCCCTCCGCGGTTGGATTCTTCGGGCAGTTCGCGAGGAGTGGAACGCCGCGCAGGTTTTGCGTTGCGCTTGTGCCGGATTTCCGATTCAGAAGAAATGGATTTTTGCGACGGGTAGTTCGCTGCTAGCATACCCGCGCGATGCCTCTGGCGCTCGAACAGGTCAAGAGAATGCGGGGCGGGGCGCAAGCGCATCTGATGCGCTGCTCCAGCGAAGAATACTACGTGGTGAAGTTCCAGAATAACCCACAAGGGGTGAGGATTCTGGCGAACGAATTGCTCGCTACTCGATTGGCGGGGAGAATCGGACTGCCTACGGCGAAGGCGGCAGTGGTGGAAGTCCGCGAAGGCCTGATTCAGCTCACCGAAGATCTGGTAATCCAACTGGGGCGCGGGCGGGCACCTTGCACCGCGGGGTTTCAATTCGGATCACGTTATCCGGGATCGCCGGCAGATACCGTGGTTTATGATTTTCTGCCGGAGGAACAGTTGTGTGAGGTGCTCAACCTGGATGCATTCCGGGGCATTCTCGCGTTCGACAAGTGGAGTTGCAACACGAACGGGCGGCAGGCTATCTTCTTCCGCAGTGGAAGCGAGATGCGCTACCAGACCCAGATGATCGATCACGGGTTCTGTTTCAACGCGGGCGAGTGGAGTTTTCCGGATGCGCCGCTCCGGGGGCTCTACGCGCGGCATCGGGTGTACGGCGGCGTATGCGGCCTGGAGTCGTTTGAGCCGTGGACTTCGCGCATCGAGAAGCTGGACGCTTCTGCCCTGGAGGAAGCGGCCAGCGAAATTCCGCCGGATTGGTACGGCGGGGACCAGGACGCCCTGGAACGGTTGCTCGAGCAGCTCTTGCGGAGGCGGTCTCTGGTGCGGGATCTCATCGTTTCCGCGTGGAAATCGTCGGCACAACCCTTTCCCAACTGGAAGTGAACCATGCCGGAAGAACCGAAGAACACCTATGTTTACAAAGTGCTGCGCTATACGCCGAATGTGGTGCGCGACGAGTGGGTCAATATCGGGATCCTTCTCGAACAGGCAGCACAGCACGCGCCTGGGGAAATATCGAAGCGAGCCATCAAGATGATTGAAGAACCGTCTGAATTCGCGCGAGTGAAGAGGCTGCATCCAAATACGGACGAGAAGTTGCTGCGGGCTCTGCCACAGGAATTCGATTCGCGGATAAGGGCAACCTCCCAGGCTGCCTCCGCTTATCTGGAAAGGCTCGATCAGACCCTTTCGAACGCCCTGCAATTCAGCCCTCAACGAGCCGTGTTTGCCGACGACTTTGATGCCGAACTCGATCGTCTGTTTGACGACCACGTTGCTCCACCGGCGCGCAAACGCACAGGGTTTGCCGAAAGCACGCGCGCAGGCATCAAGCGGCGCGTCGAATGATGCTTTCAAGCTCCGGCGAGTACCCAAGCTTCAGCGGAATATTCCCGCCGAGCAATTTACCGAACCTGGCGATCCTTTGTTCCTCGACTACGGATATCAGAACGGCGCGCGCGGGTATCTGCAAGCGGTGGCATTGGGCCGTGACCCCGCTCAGCCGAAGGTTCTGGCCTACACAGCCAAGCGAGTCCGGGAGCAAGTTCCGGGATGCGAGTTTACGGCGATCACCGAAGCCGAGCCGGGTGACAGCCGACGTCACCAGTTTGTGCTGCGGCTGTTTGCCGATGAGGGCATCCGTATTGTTCCGCTTTCCCGCATTGACAGGTTCGCCGAGGAGCTTCGGCTGAGACTCCAGTAGTGTTGCGGACCGTCGTCGTCGGCTCATCGGGAACCCATGGCGACGTCAATCAAGACCGCGTCAGGGGCCACAGCAACCGCCACGTCAACGGCTACATCAACGGTCACATCGACGGCCGCAGGACCAGCGATATCAGGTACAAGACTCTGGAATCAGATGGACAGGCGACTCCACTGGGGAAGATCGCGGCGGCCGAGAAGGGCTTCCGCGGCCCAAGCGCCAAAATAAGTCGAAAGAGCCACTCCGTGGCCGGCGAACGCGCCGATCACAATGGCGTTGGGGCTCTGCGGGTGATAATCGAAAACGGGGCGCCAGTCGTCGCGGAATAGAATGGGGCCGCCCCAGCGGTGAGTGAACCTCGCGGACCGCAGCGCTGGGTGGAGACCGCGTATACGCTTTTCTAACTTGTCGAACATGCGCGCCGGCTCGCCCGAGTCGATATTCACGTCCTCCAGATAGCCTGACGGCGGGGCATCCACCAAACCGGCACCCCAGACGATGGAACCTTCCGCGCAAGTGCGGCCCCACAAGTAAGGCAAATCGACGGTGTAAAAAGGCTTTCTAGCGGACAGACCCAGGGTCTCGAGCTCGCGTGCGGCAAGCGGCGCCGACAAAGCGGCAAGCGTCAGCTTAGGATGTGTGTTTCGATCCAAGCCGGATAACGTCAGGGAAAAGGCATTTGTCGCGAAGAGGACTTTTGCCGCAGCGATGCGCTGGGGGCCGGAGAGCGTATCACGGGGGGCCGTGTCCATATCCGTGTCCAGTTCCGCAACCTCGAATTCCACGCGGCTGTTCCAGTACACTCGCGACACGTGGCGCTTTTCCAGGACCAAGGCGCCCAGGCGGTCCGCCGCGCGGGCTAACCCACCAACCAGCTTCCCGGGATCAAGCGTTCCGCCAGGAACCTCCCGAACGACGCGGAGGGCGCCGGAATCATTCCAGTCGATTCGGGAATCGGAAAGACCGCCCCTGCGGCCGACCTCCCAGGCGCCAGGAAGCGTGAGATCGCATTGCACGCCCAGTTTCGCAAAGATATCTTTTACGGCCCCTAGGACGTCTCCAAGACCAGGGAAATCGCCTGCGGCAGTCTCCGCCAGGACCATGCCTCCGGTGCGTCCGCTGGCACCTGAGCCGATAGAGCGGGCCTCCAGCACCACGACCGATTTGCCAGGATCGAGCAGACGCAGCCACGCGGCGGCGGCCAGGCCTGTAAATCCGCCCCCGACGATGACGATGTCCGCTTCGCCGGGAAGCGCGCGTGCGGGTGGAGAAAACGAAATCTCCCAGGGAGGCAAACCCCAAGGATCGGACGAATGCTTGTCAGCGGACATCGCGGGAACCCCGGAAGAGGAACCACTTCGGGCGTCGGTGAAGCCGGCTCCAATCCGGCTTCACCCATTCGAAATGCTATCGGCGGCGCAAAGCGGCGCTGCTAGAGAATGCTCTCGGTCCAATTCTCGAGCGTGTGCTTGATATGCCCCATAAACTGGTGAGCTACGGCGCCGTCCACCACGCGGTGGTCATAAGAGAGCGTGAGGTAGACCATGGAGCGGATGGCGATCGCATCGTCGATCACCACCGGGCGCTTCTCGATTGCGCCGAGGCCCAGGATGGCAACGTTGGGCTGGTTGATCACGGGAAGACCGAAGAGCCCGCCGAAAACGCCGGGGTTGGTGATCGAAAACGTGCTCTCGGTCACTTCCTCCGGCTTGAGCTTTTTCGTGCGGGCGCGGACGGCGAGATCGTTCAATGCGCGCGCCAATCCCAGGAAGTTCTTCTCCTCGGCTTCCTTGATCACCGGGACGATCAGGCCCCAATCCAGTGCCACGGCAACGCCGATATTGCATTCCTTGTGCAGGACGACATTGGTGCCGTCAGCGGAGGCGTTCACGGTCGGATAGGCGCGCAAGGCCTCGACAGCGGCGCGGATGAAGAAGGGCATGAAAGTGAGCTTGGTGCCGGATTGCTGCCTCGAACTTGTCTTTCATTTTGGAGCGCAGCGCGGCGATTCCGCTGACGTCGACCTCTTCGACGGAATAAACGTGCGGAGAAACCCGCTTCGAGAGCACCATGTGCTCGGCGATGCGCTGCCGCATGACGGACATGGGCTGCACTTCGTAATGGCCGAAATACATCTTCTCGCGCGGCACGGCTGTTTCGAGCACGGCGGAAGCCGCGGAGGCTCCGGATGCAGAGGGCGCCGGTGGCGCGGCAGGACGCGCGGGAGCCCCGCTCGGAGGCGGAAGACACGCCGCCTTCGACAGCCGCCAGAATGTCACGCTTGCTCACCCGGCCTCCCGCACCCGTGCCGGGAACCTGCGATAGATCGACATTGTTCTCGCGGGCGAGGCGGCGAACGAGCGGCGAACTGCGGACCTTGGAGCCGGCAGCTTCTGAGCAGGCGGGGCCGCAGCGGGCATCGGAGCAGAAGGTGGGGCCGCGACTGCAGGCTTGGCGGCATCCTGCTGCGGGGCGGGCGCTTTGGGCGCTTCGCTTTTTGCCGGGGCAGAAGGGGGCGCCGGCGCAGCGGACGCGCCATCGGCGTCGATCACAGCCACGATGGTCTGGATGGGCACCGTCTGGCCTTCGGTGACCTTGATCTCCTTCAGCACGCCGGCGGAAGGCGAGGGAATTTCCGCATCCACTTTGTCGGTGGAGATTTCAAAGAGAGGCTCGTCGCGGTCGATCTTGTCGCCCGGCTTCTTCAGCCACTTGGTGATGGTGCCTTCAAAAATGCTTTCGCCCATCTGGGGCATGATGACGTCGACAGCCATGGTGTTCTCCTGGGGTTCGAAGCTTAGACGGCGCTGAGACATTCCTCGTGCCACACGCCGGGAATGCCCTCGAGCGCGTAAATCTCGTCGCCGCCGTGAAAGAAGGTGACCTCTTTCACCTTGGCCACGCGGCCCGCGTAGTCGAGTTGCTCGGGCTCGAGCTCGTTGTGATATTGCCCGGCTTCGAGGAAGCTTTCGAGAAAGGCGCGATCGGCGATGCGCACCTCGGATCCGACCTCAAACTCCACGTTGTTGAGACCTTTCGTTTTTCCCACTGTGCGCTCGCTCACTTTCGTCCGCGTTAGTATTTTGCCAATTCCCGCGCCGCAGCGGCAACTTTTTCGGCGTTGGGGAGAAACCACTCTTCCAGGGGAGGAGAGTAAGGCACCGGCGTGTCGAGGCCCGTCACGCGAAACACGGGCGCGTCGAGATCGGCGAAAGCGCTCTCGCACACGATGGCGGCGATTTCCCCGGCGATGCCGCCGGTTCGCGTGTCTTCGTGCACTACGAGCAGCCGGTTGGTGTTCTTCACCGAATCTAGAATCGTCTCGCGGTCGAGGGGGAGCAGCGTGCGCAGGTCGATCACCTCGGCGTCGATTCCTTCCTGGGCCAGCTTCTCGGCCGCTTCGAGCGAAGTGTGCACCATGGCGGCATAGCTCACGATGGTCAGATCGCGTCCCTTCGCGGCGAACCACCGCTTTGCCGATCGGGACGGTGTAATCGCCTTCAGGGATATCTCTTCCTTGATCCGCCGGTAGAGAAACTTGTGCTCGAAAAAGAGCACGGGATTGTTATCGCGAATGGCGGACTTCAGCAAGCCTTTCGCATCGTAGGCCGTGGAAGGATAAACCACCTTCAGTCCCGGCGTATGCACGAAATACATTTCCGGGTTCGCCGAATGAAACGGGCCGCCGTGAACGCCGCCGCCGGAAGGGCCGCGGATCACCATGGGCGCCGGCGCGCCCCAAAGATAGTGCGACTTGGCGACGATAGTTGGTGACCTGATTGAAGCAGCAGGCGATGAAATCGATGAACTGCATTTCGGCGACGGGGCGCAGGCCAAGATAGCTCATGCCGCAGGCGGCGCCCACGATGGCCGTTTCGCTGATGGGCGTATCGATCACGCGCTCGGGGCCGAATCTGGCAAGCAGCCCTTCGGTCGCCTTAAACGCGCCGCCGTAGACGCCGATATCTTCGCCGAGCGTGACGACGGCGGGATCGCGCTCCATCTCTTCGAAGAGCGCCTGGCGGATCGCCTCGAGCATGGTGACTTCGGCCATCAGCGGTGCCTCCCGCGCTTGTCGTGGCGTCGCGCGTCTTTGGCATTCTGCTGCTCCTGGCGAAAGGCCTTGTCCTTAGGGCCCCGGCCAAACGGAACGCGCAACGCGGGTGCGGTGGCGATGTCAGGCTCGGGAGCGAGCTCAGCCGGGCGGTTTCGTGTGCGCTTTTTCCGGGGGCTTCGGCACGGGTTTTGAGGCGTGCTTCGACGTGTGCGCCGCGGGCTTCAGGTGGCTCGCAACGGAAATTGCTGGCTTCGTAAGCGGGGCGGCCGGCCGAAGCGCGCCAAAGTCGGCGACCGGTCCAGACCGCTTCCACGCTCGATGCCGGCGGCATGACTTCGGCTTGCGGGCGCCGCCATTCTGCTTCAATCGTGTGGCATCCCTCGCAGTAGACGCCCTGCTCGGCGAGCTCCGGCGGAGGCAGCGGCGATTCTTCGGCGAATTTCTGCTCCGCGTCGAGCTCCTGCTCGATGCGCGCGTCGATTTCGGCTTTTTTTCCGGCGTCCCAGAGATTGTTTTCGGTGAGATATTTCTCGAAAAGCGCGATGGGGATCGCGCGCCTTCCAATAGTCGAACATCGCCTGGGGCACGTATTCCGCCGCGTCGTGCTGCGCGTGGCCCTTCATGCGCATGGTCTTCACTTCGAGGAGCACGGGGCCGCGGCCGGCGCGGCATTCATCGACCGCTTCTTTCGCGGCGTGGTAAACAGCCAGGACATCGTTTCCGTCGGCGATCGAGGCCGCGAATGCCATAGGCCAGCGCGCGGTTGGCGAGGTCTCGAATGGGAACCTGGCGGGCAACCGGCGTGGAATAGGCCCACTGATTGTTTTCGAGGACGACAACGAGCGGCGCTTTCTGCGAGGCCGCCAGGTTCATCCCTTCATGAAAGGCGCCGGTGGAGCTCCCGCCGTCGCCAATCCAAGTCATGGCGACGATTTTCTGGCCCAGGTAACGGCCGGCCATGGCCACGCCCGTCATCACCGGAATCAAATCGCCCAGCATGGAGATGGGCGAGACCACGTGGCGGTGCTTCAGGTCGCCGAAATGGCTGGTGCCGTCCTTGCCCTGCGTGGGCGAAGTATACTTCGCCATGTGCTGCGTGAAAATATCGCGCGGCTTGAACCCCTTCACGAGCAAGGCGCCGATGTTGCGGATCATGGGGGCGAGCCAGTCGCGCGGTTCGAGCGCGTACGCGGTACCGACGGAGACGGCTTCCTGCCCCAGGCTCGAATAGAGGCCGCCGACAATCTTGTTCTGGCGGAACAGTCGCACCATGCGCTCTTCGAGCTGCCGATTGAGCTGCATGTAATAGTAGAGATCGAGGTATTGTTCATTCGTGAGCGGTGAGCGCCGCAGAGCGGCTCGCAGGAGTGGCTGCACGGATGGCTCATGCCGCACCTTCCTGTCGAGAGACGAAAGGGCTGGTACCTCGTCTGGCGACGGCATTGCGGCCATCGCGACAGGCACGGGCAACGCAGCTTCGAGATCGCGACGTGATGCACGGAATCATGGTCGCGTCCGAAACACTTCTCCGAAATGCGAAACGAGACGCGGCCGGACTTCCTCGGTGGAAACCGCACGCCCGAGCAAGCGTTCGAGCGATGTGGCGCGCTTGTCCGGAATGCCGCAGGGCACGATCAGATCGAAATAGCGCAGGTCGGTCGAAACGTTGTAGGCAAATCCGTGGGAAGTGACCCAGCGGCTCAGATGCACGCCGAGCGCCGCAGTTTTTCTTCGCCCGCGGGTGCGCCGACCCAAACGCCGTGCTTGTCCGCCAAGCGCTTTCCGGCGATGCCGAAATCGGCCGTCGCGCGGATCATCACCTCTTCCAGCTGCTCCACGTACCAGCGCACATCGCGGCGATGTTCCGCGAGATCCAGGATCGGATAGCCGACGATCTGGCCGGGGCCGTGATAGGTGATGTCGCCTCCGCGGTCGGTGGGATGAAACTCCACGCGCATCTGGCTGAGCACGTGAGATCTCGGCGCGCAGATGTTCGCGCTTGCCGTTGCGGCCGAGGGTAATCACGTGCGGATGCTCGCAGAGCAGCAGCACGTCGGGAATTGCCTGCGCCTTGCGCGCTTCCACCAGGCGCGCTGGAAATCGCACGCGGGACCGTAGGGAATGAGCCCCAGGTCCACCACCCAGCAGATTTGCTCTGCTTGCTTCACGAGCTACCAGGTGTTGCTTCTCGTCATTGTCGTGACACGATCGTGGTTGCCGTTCGTGATGGAGCGTAATCCGCGCCCGTGCCTGCATCAGTAATTGATGGTGAGGCCGCGAACGGAGTTGAATGCGTCGCCCATCGCTTCCCACACGGTGGGATGAGCGTGAATCGTGGCCGCCATGTCGTCGAGCGTGGCTTCCAGGCCGAGCGCCGCGACCGGCTCGGCGATGATTTCGGTGGCCAGAGGACCGATGGCGTGGACGCCCAGAATTTCGCCGTACTTCGCTTCGGCAACCACTTTGATGAAGCCTTCGTGCTGGCCGAGAATGGTCGCCTTGCTGTTGCCAAGGAAAGGGAACTTGCCGGTTTTCACGTCGAGCCCGGCATCGCGCGCCTGCTTTTCCGTCAGGCCGATGGAGCCGATCTGCGGCTCGCAATAGGTGGCGTTGGGGCAGCGCTTGCGGTCGAATGGCTGCATCGTCTTGCCGGCCATGCGGCCGACGGCGATGATGCCTTCCATGGAAGCGGCGTGCGCGAGTTGCGGAAGCCCGGCGACGATGTCGCCGATGGCATAGAGGCGCGGCTCGTCGGTTTCAAGAAACGCGTTGGTGTGAACGAAACCGCGCTCCACTTTCGCCTTGGTTTTCTCGAGGCCGATATTCTCGGTGAGCGGGCGCCGGCCGACGGCGATCAGGACCTTTTCCGCGGCAATCGTCTGGGCTTTCCCGGACTTGTCCGTGTAAGAAACCGTCGCGCCGTTCGCATCCTTTGTCACGGACTCGACTTTTGCTTCGAGTTCGATCCGGATGCCCTTTTTCCGGAAGCTCTTTTCGAGCTCGGCGGAAATTTCCTCGTCCTCGAGCGGCACGACGCGCGGCAGCGCTTCGAGAAGCGTCACTTCGGAGCCGAACGTGTGAAAGACCGAGGCGAATTCGACGCCGACGGCGCCGCATCCCACCACGACCAGCGATTTTGGGATGCTCTGCAGGGCAAGAATTTCGCGATTGGTGAGGACGGTTTTGCCGTCGATCTCGACGCCCGGCAGCGAGCGCGCTTCCGAACCGGTCGCCAGCATCGTGTAGGTGGTTTCGAGCTCGGTAGTCTTTCCGTCTTTTTCGACGGAGACGCGGCCGGGCCCGGCGATGCGTCCCCAGCCGGTGATGGAGTCGACCTTGTTCTTCTTGAAAAGCGCAGCGATGCCGCCGGCGTGCTTCTTGACGATCTTGTCTTTGCGCGCGAGCATCGAAGGCCAATTGACCTTTACATCTTTCACCTCGAAGCCAAATTCCGCGGCGCGCTTGAAATTGTCGTAAATATCGGCGTGGTGCAGAAAGACCTTGGTCGGAATGCAGCCGACGTGCAGGCAGGTGCCGCCGAGAAACGGGTCCTTCTCCACGACGGCGGTCTTCAATCCCCACTGCGAGGCGCGGATGGCGGCAACGTAACCGCCCGGTCCGCTGCCGATGATCACGAGGTCATATTTTGCCAATCCAGTTTCCCCTTACCTGCTTGGTTTTGAATGGAACGCAAACATCCATGGGTAGAAGCTTGAGTAACTTGCGTCTTCCAGGGCGCAGAGTATTGATCTTAACAGCCGCACTTGGCCTTCGCAACCCGGCTAAGGGATATCTTGGCTAAATAATCCGGTTTCGCGTCCTGGAATCCTTTTTAGCGCGAGCCTCATCTATGAGAAAACGATCCGCGAATGATTTCCGATATGGGAACATTTTTGCCCAGTGAATTTGACAAGCGGCTTGCGCTGTCGATAGTATGGCTAGTTTTTGCCGGCATGCTGGAGCCCGCATGGAGTCAACGATGGACAAGAAACGGCTCGAATATTACAAAAAGAAACTGGTAACCAGGCGCGCGGAACTACTACGGGGAATTGCCCGCACCGAGCAGGAAGGCCGGGAAGCCGATGAAGACCCGACAGTGGATCTTGCCGACAAGGCAGCCAACTCCTACACGAAGGAATTTCTATTCGGCCTGACCCACGAAAACCGCTCGCTGCTGCAGTTGGTCGACGATGCTCTCGCTCGAATCCGGGAGGAATCGTTCGGCGAATGCGCCTCCTGCCACCAGGAACTTCAACAGAAGAGGCTCGAAGCGGTGCCGTGGACTCGTTACTGCATCACCTGCCAGGAGAAAAAAGAGCAAGGCTTGCTGTAGCGCTTTGGATCAGTTGGTACATTTAACCACGGACTCGCTTGGCGTAATTTGATTCAGGCGGGGGCTCGCGGTTCGCAGAGGCTCCTCTCTTGAAACTCTTCCATCGGTTTGATTTTTGAGGTAGTTTCTTCCTGTAACTCTGTCGTTAACAACTTCCGGGTGATCCTGAAAAACGCGCTCGACGCGGTGACGTCGGTGCTGTTTGCGGCACCGTGCCGCATCTGTGCGCGGATCCTGACGAACGCCAGCCGAATCCCCATCTGCAACGATTGCCTCTCTTCATTTGAGAAGATTGTTCCGCCGCTCTGCGAGTGCTGCGGCCGGCCTTTCGTGTCAGCCGTGGCCAGTCAGGCAATCCAGCCGCTCTGCCGCCTCTGCCGCCACGAATTCTTTGCGTTTGAGCGCG
Organism: uncultured Acidobacteriota bacterium; assembly: GCA_963848365.1. Lineage (GTDB taxonomy): Bacteria > Acidobacteriota > Terriglobia > Acidiferrales > UBA7541 > Palsa-295. Next base: position 71,559 of record CAWKDI010000015.1, on the reverse strand, counting down.
CGCGCAGTTTCGCGATATACAACGAAACCCTTTTCGACGCGATCGTGTTGATGAAGTACGAGGAAGTTACTCGGCTGGGGCACTGGTTTGCGGAGCGAGTCGCGGGATGCGTGGCTCAGGAGGTGGAGAAGTGGAGCGTCGATGCCTTAGTTCCAGTACCGCTGCATCCTGACCGCCGGCGAGAGAGAGGCTATAACCAGGCCGAACTGATCGCGCAGCCCCTGGCGAAACGGCTGGGTTCGAAGGTCAATTCCCGTCTGCTCAAACGGGTCAAGCCGCGGCCGCCGCAACTGCTTCTTTCGCGTAGCGAACGCTGGAAGGCTGTGCATGGCGCCTACGATACCTTGGACGGGGCGACGGTTGACAACATACGCATTCTACTGGTAGATGATGTAATGACGACCGGCGCCACGCTGGATGCTTGCGCTAAGACGCTTAAGAAGGCGGGTGCGTCAAAAGTCCTGGCATTGACAGTGGCGCGTCTTGTCCCGGGTTGGCAACCGACGGTAAAGCCTAAAATTAACGCAGGCGAAAGAATCCTGTAAGCCTTAAGGAGCATCTACCAAGTCCGGGAGTTTTTGAGCCACACATAAGCGGCGACATGGACAATCGGCTAAAAACCGGTTTACGTCCCAGGCCTGCGCTAGGCTTGAGTTCAGTCGCGCCCCACGCAGCAAGCAGCGCTGTCAGTCGCCCATCAGTTATGCAGGCCCCCGTTTTGGTGCTAAACGCCACCTTTGAGCCTATCAATGTTACAGCAGTCCGTCGAGCGCTTGTTCTGATGTTGAAGGGGGTGGCCCAGGCGGAAGAGACCAACCACACCGAGGTCCATTCGACGTCAAAGGCGGTACAGGTGCCTTCCGTGATCAGGCTGCTAAGCTACCGGCATATACCACAGCAAAGCAGGGCTCTCTCTCGCAAGAACATCCTGCTGCGCGACCGGAACACCTGCCAGTTTTGCGGAACCGCGCTTCCCGCATCTGAGCTTACCCTTGACCATGTGATGCCACGGTCGAGGGGCGGCCGCTCGTCCTGGGAGAATCTGGTCGCCTGCTGCTATACCTGCAACAACCGCAAGGGCGACCGCACCCCGGAAGAAGCAGGGATCAAGCTCCAGCGACGCCCGCGGCCATTCACGCTGCATACGTCGCGCCAGCTGATGCGTCTAATCGGCCATCGGGACGAAAAATGGCGGAAATATCTTTTCTACTGAGATGGAGTAACCTTTTCTAGAATCCCGCGTCTAAGCAAGTAATACTTCTAGGACACACCCCGGGAAGCGAGGCTGCTTAACACAGTCCGCTTCCCTAAATTTTTGCCCGACTTTTTCATGTTGGTCCAAGCCATGCCCCTTATTGACGAAAAGTCACTTTCAATCCGCGGCGCCAATTCTCGTTGATCCCTATGCGTGTAATGTGGATTTCGGGTGAGAGATATTTCAGCAGAGTATCGATAGTCGAGTGAAATTGCAGCGCCGGCGCGACGAGCCACACGAGCGGCGGCTTTGCATCGAGTTCCACTCCGGAAAAGTAGCCGTTGCGCTCGAAATCGCCCTCGCGCTGGTGACGGCGGACGCGCAGCCAATAGTCCACCGCCTGAATTGGCAGCTGGATATCCTCGGAGGCTTTCAGTTCGATTACGACGAGTTGGCCGCGGCGGGTGACGCCGAGCAGGTCGAGAACGCCGCGGTTCCCGGCTGTGAAAGCCGGGAGCTGGGAGTAGAGAAAGCGCGGGTCAAGCTGCGCGTCAAGCTTTGTCGGATCCTCGCGAATCATCATCTCGATCCATCGCTCAGGAGCCTTGCGGTAGAGCGGATGCGAGGACCTTGCCGCCAGAGAGTTGCGATGCACTTCGAGCTGGCGGAGCAACTTTTCCAAGGAGGGTTCGGCGGCTTTTGTAAGCGGGAGGCGGGAATCGTCCAGCCCAAAGGAAAGCCCTCCGATCGACCAGCGAGCAAACTCGAGACCGCGAAACAGGAACGTCGCTTCGCTGGATCCCGGAACGATCCGCTGCGCGATCGGACTGTCTTCAGCAAAGAGCTTGGCCGCCAGCGGGGGGATCCGCGACGCAGCGGCCCGCGCCGATTCCAGCAGGGAATCTACTTCAGGGCGTGGCAAGAGCCGGCTCTGGATATTGCCCGCATCCGCGGGATCGACCTTGCGAATCTGTCCATCGCGCTCCGAGAATTCAAAAATCTCCGCGTGGACCGTGGCGGAGAGGGCCAGAACCCGTTCCCTAAGATGCCTGCTGACGTTTTGCGGTACGAGCATGCGAAGCCCTTGAATCGCGCGGCGCTCCGCATGATTTCGCAGCCGGTCGAGCCAGAGAATGCCAAACGCAAGGCTCGCTTCCACCGAGGATGTTTCGTCAGACGGAGGCACGGCCAGTACAGCCCATGAGCTCGATCCTTCATGCATCTTGCCGCGGACATACAGGCCCGAGAGGGAATTCTTGAGATCCTGGGCGGTCGTGAGCGATTCGACGGTTCCGTCCGGAAAAGACTCGACCAGCATTCGCCGAACCCTTGCGAGAAATTGCTGCCGGGATACGTGACCCGGGGGGCGGCGCGTGCCAGCGCAGAGAAATTCCAACTTGCCGGGTCTGGTCCGGCCGAATCGCTGTACTTCGAGCAGGATCCGCCCTTCCGATTGCTCCCTGATACTTACGACGCGTCGGGTGAGATTGCGTTCGGCAGACCAGAGATGCAACAGAGTGTTTTTTCCCTGGCGCCGAATTTCAAAATGCAGAGGATTGAAGTCGGCCAGCCATTCGCCGTCTTCGCGAACCTCGGCGCGGCCTGATGCGGCGATGATGCCCAAAGCATGGTCGAGCCCGGCCAAATCGTTCATAGACAAACCACCCAAACATTTAGAAACAGAACCGACAGATGCCTACTTCAGGATTAGGCCCGTGACGCGTATGGAAGGATACTGCCGATTCCAATCCGAGGGAATACGTTCCAGGATCACCTGGAAGTCGCGCATCTGGCCGGCAGGAATTGGCAGTGCCGTTGGCGGAATTATAATTTCCGAATCGCGAAGGATGGTTTGATTGAACTGATCGTGGAATTCAATGGTTACCTGCAGGCCCGCAATCGCCTGATCTCCATTGTTTACGATGGTTCCGGCTACGAACGTGAATTCCTGATTCAAGAAATTCGTCGAGTGGGCCATCTGGATACCCTGGAACTGAATGTGGGGAGCATACGCCTGCTCCGGTGGGCCGAACGGAAGCTTGGTAGCCGCCGCAATACCGGTTGGTTGCGAGCGGCGAATGAGTAAAGCGGCACCAGCACCTAGTATAAGCACGATAACTGCCCCGGCGATGAATGCCACCGGAAAGCGGCTCTTCTCTTCGTAACTATCACCAGGCAACATGTTTGTCCTAACGCCCGAAGGAAAGCCGCAAGATCAGCGGCTCCGGAAGGCCTGCCTGCACCATGCGGTTCTGCACCGATTCGATGTCATACGGAACGCGCCAGAATTCCACGGACCGTTTCTCGAGGTCTGCAATCGCAAAGGCGGCGCGCGGATCGCCGTCACGCGGCTGGCCGATCGACCCGGGATTCAAGAGATAGGATGTTCCCTTTTCGATCGGCAAGCTTGCAAACGAAGTTCCGGCGGCGGGCTTCAAATTCTGGACGGTAACTTGATCGTCGCGGAGGGCAAAACCTCCCTGGATGTGGGTATGGCCGAAAAACGTCACCGGTGAGGGCGAATCCAGCAAACCCTCGAGGGCCTGGGCGGGACCGAAGACGTATTCATCCTCGTCTTGAAGCGCGCCATGGACAATCGAGAAGCCATCCAGGGTGACCGGGCCTTTGGGTAATTGGGTGAGGTATTCAACGTTCGCCGGCAAGAGCCGGTCCCTGGTCCAGAGCGTAGCGGCGCGAGCGAGAGGATTAAAATCCTCGGCGTCAACCAGGCCGCTGACGGCCTTGTCGTGATTGCCCCGGATTACCTCGGCGCGCAGCGAGCGAACGCGGTCAATCACTTCGTTGGGTTCGGGCCCGTAGCCGACAAGATCGCCCAGGCAAACGGCTTTCTGCCATCGGCCTTTTGCGGCCTTGAGGGCCGTATCCAAGGCCGTGAGGTTCGCATGGATGTCGCTCAAAATCAGATAGCGCATTCACCATTCCCACGTGCAAGGTGCAGGAAACTATAGTGCCACAGGTGGGCAATGCGCACACGATGTGAACTCAGGAACTCGGATCGTTACTCGGGCGCCTGGTCGCCGACGGAGAAATAATTGCAGTCGGGATGATGAAACACGAGGGCGCTCACGCTTGCTTCCGGGTCCATCATCATGCCCTCGGTGAGGTGCACGCCGATGTCCTCGGGATGGAGCAGCATCCAGATGCCGGCCTGGTCCTCCAGGTTGGGGCATGCGGGATAGCCAAAGCTGTAGCGCTTTCCGCGATAGCGGGAGGTGAAGCGCTCCGCCATCGTCAGATGGGAAGGATCGGGGAAGCCCCAGTCCTCGCGGATGCGTCGATGCAGCCATTCGGCGCACGCTTCGGCTGTTTCGAGGGCCAGCGCCTGCAGGCCGTGGGAGAAAAGATATTCTCCAGCGGCCTTCGCTTCTTCGGATTTTTCGCGAATTCCCGCGCCTGCCGTTACCACGAAGAGCGCCAGATGATCGCGCTGGCCTCCGTGCGCCGGAAGGATGTAGTCGCTCAGGCAGAGCTTATCGCCCACGCGCTGGCGTTGAAAATGGAATGTATGGATCGGCGAGCCATTATCGGGAGCAAACAGCGCGATGGAATTGCCCTGGCGCTCGGCTTCGAAGAATTGCCAGACCGCGCCGATTTTCATGAAGTTGCCGGCTTCGCGCTTGATTTCCTCCATGCTGTTGAATAGTTCGAGGGCGCGCGCGTCCCGTTCGCCGAGAGCCTTTTCGAAATTCCCGCGAAAGCCCAAGTGGCGTCCGAAGAGCATGTAGGGGTTTATGTAGCCCCAGATTTCGTTCAGGTCGGGAACCGCGCGGACCTTGCGGTCAAGATAGGCGACCGAGGGTATCGGGATATCGACGCGAACCTTGGCCGAACGTTCTTCCCCGGCAGGCTCCAGCGGGCGGGGGACAGCTTCTTCTGTAGCGACCGCGGCTGTAAACGTGTGGTCCTGAATCACGGCATCGCGGCGACTTGGGTCACTCAATTCGTTCATCAGACGCAAGCCCGTCATGGCGTCTTTCGCGTAGCAGACGGCGGTCTGATATTGCGGGGCGATCTTCATGCGCGTGAACTTGTCTGAAAGCGCCGCTCCTCCGACCAGAAGAGGAACGCGAATTCCCGCATCTCGCAAGTCGCCGGCAGTCGTGACCATCTGCTGCGCACTTTTCACGAGCAGGCCTGAAAGGCCGATGGCGTCGGGCTTGTGCTCTTCGTGCGCGCGAATCAGATCCTCCGGCGGAACTTTGATGCCCAGATTGATGACGTCGTAGCCGTTATTTTTCAAAATGATCTCGACCAGATTTTTGCCGATATCGTGCACGTCGCCCTTCACCGTGGCGAGGATCACCTTGGCGCGCTTCTCGGTGTCAGCCTTCTCCATAAACTGCTCGAGGTGACTCACAGCGGCCTTCATCGCCTCGGCCGATTGGAGCACTTCGGCGACGATCAGTTCGTTGTTATTGAACAGCCTGCCGACCTCGGCCATGCCCGCCATGAGGGGTCCGTTGATGATATCGAGCGGCGCGACCCCTTCTTCGCGTTTGCGATTCAGATCGTCGATCAAGCCGTCCTTGGATCCTTCGAGGATGTAGTTGGGAAGGCGCTGGTCGAGCGGCAGATCCTGCTTTTTCGCCTTCTTGCGGCCGCCCGCGCCGCGGAAATGTTCCGAGATCGCTGCGATGTGGAACTGATTGATCGCGGCTTTTTGATCGCGGCTTTGTTCGCGCCAATCGGCCGGCGCGTCGCGCAGAAGCGAAGCTTGGGGATGCTCGCCGGGCACTTGTTTGGGTACGCTGTTGAATAGCAGGCTCTCGGCGAGCTTGCGCTCTTTCTCGGAAATCGAAGCGAAGCGCTCGATGCGCTCGGCGTTGACGATGGCCAGATCGAGGCCGGCCTTGGTGCAGTAGTAGAGGAAAACGGAGTTGACCACTTCCCGGGCGCCGGCGGGCAGGCCGAACGAGACATTCGAGATACCCAGGACGGTGCGGACATGCGGGATGTTCTGCTTGATGAGCCTGATACCTTCGATTGTCTCCACCGCGCCGCCGATATAGTTTTCGTCGCCGGTGGCGCAGGGAAAGACGAGAGGATCAAAAATGATGTTCTCGGCGTGGATGCCGTATTTTCCGGTGAGGAGTTCGTAGGAGCGCTTGGCAATTTCCAGTTTTCGCTCGCGCGTGAACGCCTGAGCCTGCTGCGGGTCTTCGTCGATGCAGCCGACAATAAGCGCTGCGCCGTAGGAACGGGCCAACGGGCAGACGCGCTCGAACTTCTCCTCGCCGTCTTCGAGGTTGATCGAATTGATGATGCTCTTGCCCTGGCAATAGGTGAGCGAGAGTTCGACCGCCCGGGCATCGGTGGTGTCGATCATGATCGGCGCTTTGATCTTGCGGATCAACTGATCGTAAAAAGGCGGAATATCCTTGATCTCGTCGCGATCGGTGCTTTGCAGGCACACGTCCACGATGTGCGCGCCGCTTTTCACCTGGCGACGAGCGATTTCGGTGGCTTCTTCCCACTGTTCCGCTGCGACGAGCTTTTTGAATTCGCGCGAACCGATCACGTTGGTGCGTTCGCCCACGATCAAAGGCCGCGTGCTTTCCTCGGCTTCGATCACGTCGATGCCGGAATAGACGGCGCGATGGCTGGGTCTCCCCGGGTGGCGCGGTGCCTTCCCCTGAGCCATCTGCGCGATTGCGCGGATGTGCTTTTCGGTGGTTCCGCAGCAGCCGCCGACGATATTCAACCACCCGCGTTCCACAAAGCGATCGAGTTGCTCGGCAAGGGTGGTGGGAGTTTCCTGATACTGTCCCTCTTCGTTCGGAAGGCCCGCGTTGGGATAGCAGGAAACAAAACGGTTGGTCAGCGATTGCAGCGTGCGGACGTGGTCGGTCATGAACTCCGGGCCGGTGGCGCAGTTGAGTCCCAGAGAAAGCACGTCGACGTGATCGAGCGAGGCCCACAGCGCCTCGATGTTCTGCCCGGCGAGCATCGTCCCCATGGGCTCGATGGTCACGGAGATCATCACGGGAATCGGCTGTCCAATTTCGCGGGCCAGATCGTCAATGGCGAGCACGCCCGCCTTGATGTTGCGAGTGTCCTGGCAGGTCTCGAGAAGCAGCAAATCGGCGCCGCCCTCGATCAAGCCGCGCGCCTGGTCGCGAAAGTTGTTGCGAAGCTGCTCGAAGGTGATGCCACCCGTCACGCTGATCGCTTTGGTCGTGGGCCCCATTGATCCGGCCACAAAGCGCGGCTTGGCGGCAGTCGAGAATTCGTCGGCGGCTTGCCTGGCGAGCGCGGCGGCCCGGCGGCTGATCTCGTGCGCATGCTCGCCAAGTCCATATTCAGCAAGGACTATAGGGGTGCTCCCGAAGGAATTCGTTTCGATAATGTCCGAGCCAGCTTCGAGATACTTCCGGTGAATCCCCAGCACCACGTCCGGACGGGTAATCACGAGATTCTCGTTGCAACCCTCGAGGTGCGGTCCGCCGAAATCTTCCGCGGTCAGGTGCACCTGTTGCAGCATGGTGCCCATGGCGCCATCGAGGACGAGGATGCGCTCGCGGAGAAGTTCGCGGAGGGCCAAGCCCTGTTGGATGAGGTCTCTCATGTCCTTAGAATTATCGCGTGGGAAAGGCAGGAACGGGGAATTACGTCAGGCCCCTGCGACGTGGCGGTAAACGAAGCGCCGCTAAAGTCTTTCGATTTCGACAAATAGAACGAGAAAGCGTATCACCTACCGCGACTAGAGACTTCCACGCCTTTTGATATCACCTGTTGATGCTAGGCCGCGTCCGATAGAAACTCCACTTTGAACGAAGGAGACACGAAACCGGCACTAGCGCCCCGGGACAAAAGCTCACGCACGGCGCGGCGGCCTTCCTCTCCGTAGTCCAGGGTCCAGCGGTTCACGTACATCCCCACGAATTTGTCGGCCAACTGCGGGTCCATGTCCCGCGCAAACTGCAGGGCATAAGCGAGAGCGGGCTCGCGGTGCTCGAGTGCATAGGAAACGCTTTCGCGAATGATACGAGCCACCTGGAGACCGATCTCAGGACCCAGTTCCCGCCGGATAGCATTGGCGCCCAAAGGCAGCGGAAGGCCGGTGGACTCGTGCCACCACTGGCCTAGATCAACCACGCGGTGCAATCCGACTTCGGAAAACAGAAGCTGGCCCTCGTGAATGAGCAAGCCCGCTTCGACTTCCTTCGCCTGAACGGCGTCGAGAATTTTGTCGAAAGGCATAGTCACCGTTTCGACGTTGGGCTCGAAAAGCTTCAGCGCGAGATAGGACGTAGTCAAAGTGCCTGGTATAGCCACCTTGCGGCCCGCGAGGTCCGTTTTCTTGATGGGGTGGGATGCGACAACGATGGGTCCATACCCTTCCCCAAAACTTGCGCCGCAATCGAGCAGAACGTACTTGTCTGCCACGAAGGTATAGCCGTAGAAGCTGAGCGCGGTGACGTCGTAGGTCTGCTCACGCGCCGCATGATTCAGGGATTCGATATCGGACAGAATGTGTGTGAACTTGACTCCTGGTAGACGAACCTTGCCGGTGGCCAGCGCATAGAACATAAATGCATCATCGCTATCGGGCGAGTGCGCCAGGCTCAATGTATCGATTTTAGGGCTCGTTGCTGGTGTGGACATTTTCGCCGTTCCCGTCACTCACAGAAAAACTTACCCGCCGCACGATGGCACGGAGAAAACCGGCCGGATTTTCTCGGGCCATCGCGGTTCCTTGCGGCTAACGTAACGTTCGGTGTGTGTGCCTTCGGTATGAATGCGTTCTTAAACGCCTAAGGATAACACACCCGCGCATTAGGGCATAGGTTCGCCAGCCGCGTTGACGGGCCGCTTGCATTTTAGAGTCGCGGAGATTTTTGAGCCGCAGAATTATGCAATTCAAAAGAAGGCACATAGAATCAGGACGGGCGGCGACACCAAGACGAGGCCGGCATGCGAGCAGTAGTGCAACGAGTGAAATCGGCTCGGGTTATCGTGGATGGGCGCGTAACCGGCGACATTGGCGCGGGTCTCGCCGTGCTGGTTGCCGTAGGAAAGAATGACGTCGCCGCCACGTCTGTTTCCATGGCGGGAAAAATCGTGAATCTTCGGATTTTTAATGATGAACAAGGCAAGATGAACAAGTCGCTGCTCGACACGCAAGGGGCAGCGCTCGTTATATCGCAGTTCACCCTTTACGGCGACGCTCGCGGGCAGCGGCGGCCGAGTTTTGTGCAAGCCGCTCCCCCTGAAATAGGCAGGGCGCTTTATGAGGAATTTGTGGCTGCAATGAAGGCTCTGGGGGTGCGCGTCGAGACGGGGGTGTTCCAGGCACACATGTCACTGGAACTCACAAACGATGGTCCGGTCACGATCCTGTTGGATTCCGAGAAGCAGTTTTAAAGCTTTTGAGCGTGCGATGACTTTCCAGACTGATTTACCCGCCAAAGTCGCCGCTTTGGTGGTCGCGCTTTGCTGGCTGGCGTTCGGCGTGATCCTGGTCGTCGGAAAGAAGGGAGCCTCTGCGTCGACAACAAAGCGGGATCTCAGGTCACACACTGGTTTCCTCGCGCAAATGCTCGGGTATGCAATCCTTCTTGTCTGGAACCGGACGTATTCCCCGGCGCTTGGGCGCGGGTCCCGGGCCGCGGAAACGCTGATTTCACTGTTTGCCGCCCTGCTTGCCATCGCGTCTACGTGGTTCTGCTTTGCCGCGGCTCGCGCATTGGGGAAGCAGTGGGCCCTGGTTGCGCGAGTCATTGAAGGCCATGAACTGATCCACCAGGGACCTTATGCGGTGGTGCGCCATCCGATTTATCTGGCCATGCTGGGCATGTTAATTGCGACCGGGCTTGCGGCCAGCCGCTGGCAAGAGATGGCCGCGGCAACCGTCGTATTTTTGCTTGGCACCGGAATCCGCATACGCAGCGAGGAAAAGCTTTTAAAAGAGAAGTTCGGGCCGCAGTTCGAGGAATACGCCCACGAAGTTCCCGCATTCATTCCTCGGATTTACTGATCTCTCGAAGGGACAGGCGTCCCAAAAAGACGTACCACAATATATCGTTACACGATATACTGGCGGAATGGAGCGCGACATGGACTACGAGGCGCTGGCGGAGTTTCGTTACCAGATACGCCGCTTTCTCAACTTCAGCGAACAGGCTGCCCGGACCGCAGGAATCGAGCCGCAACAGCACCAGGCCCTCTTGGCCATCAAGGGATTGCCGAAAGGGATCAGCCCGACCGTAGGGGTGCTTTCGGAGAGGCTGCAAATCCACCATCACAGCGCTGTGGAACTGAGCAACCGGCTCGAATCGAAAGGACTGATCAAGCGTTCGAGGAGCGCGCGCGACCGCCGCGAGGTGCTGGTGCGCGTCACCCGCACCGGCGAAATGCTGTTGCGCAAACTTTCAGCCTCGCATCATGAAGAGTTGCAGACCGCCGGTCCGCAGTTGCTCGCGGCGTTGCAAAAGATCGTTCGCGGCTCCCATCGTTAAGAGGAGATGAACTTGGCAGTTTCCGTGGAAACTACCGCGGCCTTGCCGGCGGAGCGTCCTGCCGGCTATCGACTTGGCCTCGTTTCGCTGCTGGCGGCACTGATTGGCATCGCGGCGGGAGTAATCGCTTACATTCTGTACGATCTGATCGGTCTGTTCACCAACCTGGCCTTCTACCACGAATGGTCGTTTCATTTCCGAAGCCCCGCGGAGTCACATCTCGGACTTTGGATCATTGTGACGCCCGTGATCGGCGGCGTAATCGTCGGGTTCATGGCGAAATACGGCTCGGAGAAAATCAAGGGACACGGCATACCCGAAGCGATGGAGGCCGTGCTCACGTCCCGAAGCAGGATCGAGGCAAAGGTCGCCATTCTTAAGCCCCTCTCGGCCGCGATTGCTATTGGCACCGGAGGGCCATTCGGTGCTGAAGGGCCGATCATTCAGACGGGCGGCGCAATCGGCTCGCTAGTGGGGCAAATTATTTCCACGACCGCCGCGGAGCGAAAGGTGCTGCTCGCCTGCGGAGCGGGCGCCGGCATGGCCGCGACGTTTAATACTCCCATCTCCGCCGTTATCATTGCTATCGAGTTGCTTCTATTTGAGTTTCGCTCACGCTCGTTTATTCCTTTAGTTATCGCAAGCACGCTGGCGACGAGTGTGCGTTCCATTTTCCTGGGCCAGCGGTCCATGTTCACGATGGGCAATGCTGATTTTGGTTCGCTCCGGGGACTACCCTTCTACCTGTTTCTCGGATTGATCTGCGGAATCACGGCAATCGGCTTCACGAAGCTGCTGTATTGGGTCGAGGATCAGTTTGACCGGATCAGAATCGACAATTTGTGGCATCCGGCAATCGGTGCGCTGGCTCTGGGAGTGATCGGCTATTTCGTTCCCCGCGTGCTGGGCGTAGGCTACGATACGATCTCAGATATTCTCAACAACCACCTCGCTTTGAAGATGCTTGTACTCATTGCGGTTTTCAAAGCGGCTGCCCTGGTGATTTCGCTGGGATCCGGCACATCGGGCGGGTTGCTGGCGCCGATGTTCATGTCGAGCGCGGCCCTCGGCGGCGCATTCGCGATGGTGGTGAACATACTTTTTCCGGGCGCTCATCTGTCGCCGGGCGGGTATGCGCTGGTGGCCATGGCCGCGGTGTTCGGTGCCGCCTCTCGCGCAACTTTCACTTTCATCGTGTTTGCTTTTGAGATCACGCACGACTACAACGCGATTCTTCCGCTGATGCTCGCGTGCGTTAATCACTAGCGTGACGTGCTATTTTGAGTTACGCTCGGCGACGCGAAAGGGTGACCTCGCGTTGGCAAGATGCTGTTCAAAACCTTCAGCGCCGCTGTCTTTGGAATCGATGCCTACCTGGTTGAAGTTGAGGTAGATATCGGTCCGGGCGGTTCCGGCGATTTCAATGTCGTTGGACTGCCCGACATCGCGGTGAAAGAAAGCCGCGAGCGAATCAAAGCGGCTCTACGGAATTGTGGGTTCGATTTTCCCGCCTATCAGTCGGTTACCGTAAATCTGGCGCCGGCGGATATACGCAAGGAAGGTTCGGCATTCGACTTGCCGATGGCTCTGGGCCTGCTTGGTTGCCAGGGAACATTCTTCGGTAAGACGCTCGAGTCCTATGTGTTTCTAGGCGAGCTTTCCCTCGATGGCGGCGTTCGCTCGGTACGCGGCGCCCTTTCGGCGGCCTTGGCCGCGCGAGATCGCGGCATTCGCAATGTAATCGTGCCGGAGGCGAATGCACGCGAAGCGGCTGTGGTGGAAGGCATTCAGGTGTTTGGCGTGAAGTCGCTGCCCCAAGCGGCCGACATGATTAACGCTCCTGAGTCCTTTCAGCCAATCGCCGTAGACACCTCTCGGGTGCTTGCGGAGGCGAGCCAATACCCCGTGGATCTTCGCGATGTGCGCGGCCAAATGTCCGCCAAGCGCGCGCTGGAGGTCGCTTGTGCAGGCAGCCACAATATTCTTTTGATCGGGCCGCCAGGCGCTGGCAAGACGATGCTGGCCAAGCGCATCCCCACGATCTTGCCCCCGATGTCGCTCGAAGAAGCGATTGAGACGACCCGGATTCACAGCGTGGCAGGACTGCTCGATGACTCGCGCGGGATTGTTGGAACGCGTCCCTTCCGCTCTCCTCATCACACGATCAGCGACGCCGGATTGATTGGCGGCGGAGCTGTGCCAAGGCCGGGAGAGGTATCCGTGGGGCACAATGGCGTGCTCTTCCTCGACGAGCTGCCTGAATTCCAGCGCAACGTTCTCGAAGTTATGCGGCAACCCCTTGAGGATGGATGCGTTACGATCGCGCGCGCGGCTCTTTCGGTGAGCTTCCCTTCCCGTTTCATGCTGGCGGCGGCAATGAATCCATGCCCCTGCGGCTTTTTTGGAGATTCCACCCGCGAATGTCACTGCACGCCGATGCAGATCCAGCGGTACGTCTCGAAAATCTCCGGCCCCCTGCTCGATCGCATCGACATTCACATTGAGGTTCCGGCGGTGCGTTACAAAGAACTGCGCGGCAATGAAGAGATCGAGAGTTCGGCGAGCGTCCGTGAGCGCGTGCTGCGGGCGAGGCAGATCCAGGTCGACCGTTACCGCGACGAGGATAAAATCTATGCAAATGCGCAGATGCCGCCCAAGCTCATTCGCAAGCATTGCGCGATTTCCGCGGACGGGGAAAAGCTGCTGGAGACAGCAATCCAGCGGCTCGGCCTGTCCGCCCGGGCGCACGACCGCATCCTCAAAGTGTCGCGAACGATCGCGGATCTGGAAGGCGCGCCATCGATCGAGCCAAAGCATCTAAGCGAGGCGATTCAATACCGGACTCTTGATAGGACTTACTGGGCATGAATTGGGGCAGAGGAGTAGCGGAATTTCGCTAGCCGAGTGTTTTGGCGTAGAAGCTCGCGACTTCGTCGTCTTCCACCGTGAAGGTAATTTCAATCGGCTTGCAGCACACTTCGCAGTCTTCAATGTAGCTTTGGCGCCGGACGGAAAGGTCGAGCACCATCGAAATCTCTTCGCCGCAGTAGGGACAGGAAAATGAGTGTTCCATTAGACGCCAGGGTGCTGCGGAGTTGGCCCCTGGTTAAAATCCTCGGCGCTCTTGATCATCAGCAGCATCGCCTGATACCAGGGCTTGAGAAATTCGGCGGCCGCTTGTGGATTCGCGGCCTGCTGGTCCCGCAGAAGCGCCTGCATTCGTCCGTCCAGATTAAAAATTGTTTGCACCAGGAGTGCCGCCGCATGTTCCATGATGGTGTCCTCTCGAGTGGCGGTGCAATGTTATCACCTCGGCCGGCCATCGACGGCGGTTTCGCCCTCTGGCTTGCCCGTGATGGTATGGATGGATTACTGTACGCGCATGAGCAGCCCCCCGGATGAGATGAGTGCGTTGAGGGCGCAAGTTGCGGCCCTTACGGCGCGAGTCTATCAGCTGGAGCAGATCATCGCCGTGGACCGGAACGCGTCTTCCCACGCAATTTCCACCGCGCCGACTCAGGCAACCGCTCCGGGGGCGGCTGAAACGGTTGAATCTTCCCGCGCGCCAGTAGCTTCTGGCCCGGCGCCCCCGCCTTTTATACCCGCTCAAGTACGTGGGCTCTCGCCGGCAATAGCTTCGCGATCGGCTGATGCCAATCTTGAAAAGAAGATTGGCCAATTCTGGCTGAACCGCATCGGGATTGTCGCGATCCTGATTGGGATTTCCTATTTCCTCAAATATGCATTCGAAAACAACTGGATCGGCCCCGCCGGAAGAGTCGCTATCGGCTTGCTGGCGGGCACGGCGCTGGTGATTTGGAGCGAACGGTTTCGTAGCAGGGGTTATAGGGCGTTCTCCTACTCGCTGACGGCGCTTGGCGTCGGCACGCTCTATCTTTCGCTTTGGGCTGCGTTTCAGCTCTACCGTCTGATTCCCTCGGCCGACGCATTCGTGGCCATGGCTTTTGTGACGGCCGCAACGATCGCCCTGGCTTTAAATCATGATGCGGAGATGCTGGCGGGCTTTGCTATGGTAGGCGGATTTGCGACTCCGGTGCTTCTTTCCACCGGACAAAACCATGAGCTCGTGCTGTTCCCTTACGTCTGCCTGCTGGACCTCGCGGTGCTTGCGCTGGTCGCCGTCAGGCCGTGGCGGCGACTCTTGTGGGGCAGTTTCGCCGGCACGATCGTTTTGTATCTTGGCTGGAGCATGCAGTACTACACGGAAGACCAGCGGCCCGTCACCGTATTTTTCCTCGCTCTGTTCGGGGCGATTTTCGCCGCGGTCCCGCTCACGACTCCCTATGAACGTTCCACGCGTTTCGCAGGGCCTTCGCTCACGCTCACTCTTCTTCCCCTGCTGAATGCCGGAGTTTGTTTTCTGTTTCTATACCAGTTGTATAAGTCGGATCTGTCCACGCTTACTTGGTACACGCTGGCGCTCGCCGGGTTCTATTTGGCGATGAGCCGCCTCTTCCGGCTGCGCTTTCCCGAGCAGGACACGAACTTCCTTAAGCTGCTCCACGTGGCGATTGCAACTGGGTTCCTCACCATTGCTATTCCAATCAAGCTTGAGGCTCAGTGGATCACGATTGGCTGGCTCGTTGAGTCCGCCGCCCTCCTGTGGACCAGCGTGAAAACGCGAACCGACTTTCTGCGCTATCTAGCGGTAACGGTGCTGGCTTTGGGAATCTATCACCTGCTTCTCTATGACAAGTTTCGCACCGACACTCTTGTACTTAACGCGCGATTTGCCACCTACTTGGTCGCGATTACGGTTCTCGGGGGAATTGTGCAATTTGGAAAGAAGCATGCGACGCCTGGGGAACAGCCGCTTCTGCGACTAGCGCTGATCGCCTTGAATTTGCTCGCGCTGATTGCGTTGACGCTGGAGGCTTCGGATTACTTTGAGCGCCAACTGACTGCTTCCTACTGGGCCGTGCTTGGCGGCGTTCATCTTGGTCAGTTGCGGCTTGAGAGGGACTTCAGCTACTCGGCCATCTGGCTGATCTATGGCGCGGTTCTGATGGCAATTGGTTTCAGTAGGAAGTCCGCGTTCGTTCGCTGGCAATCGCTGGTGCTCATCGCCGTCACGATTGTGAAGGTGTTTCTCTACGACGTATCCGCCCTCGAAAAAGGCTATCGAATACTCAGTTTTGTAGCTCTGGGAGTCGTCTTGCTGGGGATTTCCTTTGTCTACCAGCGAGACTGGCTGAAACTCTCGTTCCACTCGGCCAACGACCCAGCCGGGAAAGATCCTGAATGCGGCTCTTGCCGGACCGGTTGAGCTGGTTGAATTGTGGATTGTGGCTGTTGAGTTAACGAAGGAGGTTCTTCTCAAGGAACAACAGCGGCCAATCCCATTTTTCTGCCGACACCTGCTTCCGCCGTTTCAGGCATTGCAGACGAATCCATTACCCAGGGCTCGGGTTTGGGTCCTTGAGGGATGGCGCGCCCTAGGGGACGATTTTAGAACTCTTGCGGTACGTTGGATCGTGGCAGAAATACCACGTTTTGATTTGTCATCTTTTCTGTGAGTCGTGTTAACCAATCCGGTACAGCCCCACATCGATGGAACGTGACGCCCAACATTCTCCAAATAGCGCGACAATACATTATAGTTGGCCTACCTTTCGCGGAATTGCGGCCATATTTACGTCACCAGTATTTCGCTCGCCTCGGGCAAGCTTATGGAACCGCGGGCTGAAGCGGTGAGATCTTGATAACGTCTGAAGGCTCATCGATCCTGCGAAGTTTCTGATTGCCTTTGAGCTGCAATCAGAATCCCGACAATCCACCGGCTACGATCCACGTGCGGGAACTTTCGAGATGGTTGCTTTCACATCGAGAGCTACCCGTCCCCGGAAATACGTTCTCCGCTGAAGCCATCATTCTTGATGCGTTCAAGAAGCTCTTCGATACGCTGAGCGCGGAGTCTGCATTTGTTGGCCTCCTCTTCGCTGAGTCGGCTTCGTAGCGATTTGGCCTGCTGGTTCGTCAAACGGAACACCTCGTCCAGCATTTCCTCTCGATCTCCCATATTGTCCTCTACTCCAAATCCTTTTCTGCGATGCACACCACGTTGGGTCGGACTAATCCGTAGCGACTCGTGAGGGCTGAGCGGTGATGTATGAGCCCAATACGAGAATGCCTGCGAGCAATTGGGCACTCAACGTCTCGACTGTCGGAAAAATAGAAAACCAAAGACCTATCCACTCCGGAGTCACCTTTGCGAGCTTGGGAATATCCGTTTTAGGAAGCCAATGGGCCAGTTGCATCTCCTGGGCCTGTTCCCCGACCATCACCAGCAGGACGAATCCGAGCATTACACCCGTCAGTACGAGCATCTTTCTATAGGGCAACCGCCGATGAGCTGCGAACGTAAGAACGGCCACCAAGCCGGACAGAAGCACGCCAAGAAGAACGCCGCCTAATACGGATCTGCCACCCGCTCTAAGCCTGTAACTTTGAAGGAAGAGCACAACCTCAAACCCCTCCCGGTAGAAGGACGTGAATCCCAGGAGGCCCATTCCCCACAGGAGACCTGCTTTGGCAGTTTTCGTTTGATTGCTTGTCAATAGTGCTCGTTTCCGCTCGGTGTGGAGCGAAATCCAACCGGTCCAATAGGTCTTGTGAAAGAACCAGTTCATGACCACCAGAAGAACGACAATTGCCACCAATCCGGTTCCGGCCTGAACGGCAAGGGCCGAAATATTCTTTCCGAGATCATCGAGGATGAGCACAGCGAAATGCCAGGTTACAAGAGTTGCCAGAAACCCAACACCTGCCCCCACAGCAATGGGACGTTGATATCCACGTTCAGATCGAGTCCTGTCAGCGGTGAGAGCGGCCAACACTAGCACACACTCCAGTCCCTCGCGAAAGACCAGCACTCCGACATTGAGCACCGCCGAGGTTTGTCCTGCTTCGAATACTGAAAGAAAAGAACCGCTGGCCGGCGCAATCCCGTGTCGGAACGCAACCGCCAATATCAGAAGGGCGGCTCCAAGAAAAGCGATCCATTGAACGAACTTCTTTAGCCTGAAAGTTGTCGCGGTCGGGCGAATTGAATCTACGCCTCTCTTTTCAGGCACGGGACGTACACTCATTCCCATCCCTTTTCACTCGTAGTTCCGCAGATCAGATTGGATTTTCCCTTTATAGTGCTCATAGATCGCAGAAGTGCCAACGTCGGAAGGTCCGTCGTGCCTTTGCCGGTTGACCGATCTTCGGATGAAAAACAAGACCGCCATGAACCCGGCAATCGCAGATAGGGGCGGCAGGCCATACATCACCTTGTGCCTGGTCCCTTCGGGATCGACCAGGATTTGAAGGCCATACAATGCTTTGTAGTGATCCAATATCTCTCTGTCCGACTTTCCGGCCAGAACCATCTCGCCAATTTCCTTCCGCATGTCGAATGCAATATCGCTCATGTGTTTGGAAACCGGTTGCGTGTAGCAGCATGGCGCTAACAGCGAGTCCTCAAGGTGCACAATGCGCTCCGATTGGTATGGTGATGGTATGGGCGGGATAACCGTCGTTGCCAAGAGAAGCAGTAGAATCTTCATTTTTCGCTCCCTCACGCTACATTGCGCAACTAGGACTTCTGGACAGGAATATTGTGGAATCGCTCGCTCACCGCGTCCCAGGAGATCACCTCATAGAACGCGGTGACGTAATCCGCACGAACGTTTTTGTACTTCAGATAGTAGGCGTGCTCCCAAACGTCGATTCCCAGCAGCGGAGTTCTTCCCGCCATCCACGGGCTGTCTTGATTGGGCGTTGTCTCGATGGCAATGCCGCCCCTGTCATCGGAACTGAGCCAAGCCCACCCACTGCCGAAGACACTCAGCGTGGCCTTCGTAAACTGGTCTTGAAATCCGGAGAAGCTACCGAATTTGGTATCGATGGCCCGCGCCAACTCTCCCTGTGGCCGGTCCGGGCCGTTGCTGTGCATGATCTGCCAGAAAAAGGAATGATTTGCATGACCACCGCCGTTGTTACGGACGACCGTGCGAATCGGTTCGGGGACTTTATCCAAGTGCCGAACCAGTTCCTCAACGGACATCGCAGCAACATCTGGGGAGTTTGCTACCGCATTGTTTAGATTATTCACATACGCCGCGTGGTGCTTGTCGTGATGCAAATGCATCGTTTCGGCGTCAATATATGGTTCTAATGCTTCATAGCCGTATGGCAGCGCTGGCAGCGTGAACGGCTGCCCTGCCTTGGCAGTGTGTGTCTGCCCGCTGGATGAATTGGGCGTGAGGACGCCCATACTTGCGAGTGCCGATATTCCCGCTAGTTTGATCAAATCTCGCCGCTGTTGAAACATGTTTGTTCTCGTTTTCTATTGCAGTGGCCGTGACCAGTCCACACTTCGATTGGCTGGTCGCTCGCCTAATCGCCGTTGCCCTTGAAGCTGTGAAGAAACTGCATCAGGTCGTCGACCTCATCCTTGTTGAGAGCCTGTTGAAATGGAGGCATAATGCCGCGTCCCTCCAATATTGTCTTTCGCACATTTTCCTCCGTTGCCGCCGCGCCACTCGGCAGCGATTGCTGGAAGAATAAGCCAGGCAGTTTCGGAGGGTCTTTTACCAAGTGCAGGTCGTTCGCTTCGTGGCATGGCGCACACCAAAGGGCATAGAGCCCCTGACCTCTTCGCTCGGCTTCTGAAGTTCGACGGTCGCTTACGTCGCCTGAACAGGAAGACAAGCAAATCTCCAATACAAGAACCCCTCCGGTGAACAATCCTGAATTCCGCTTCCATCGCACAACTTCTCCTTACCTTGGTCCATAACCGGTCCCGCTGAGATCGGCTAGCTGATTCATTTCCGCCGCCCCAGCTCGGCATCGGTGGTCTGTGATTCCATTAAGGTCACCCCTTCATCGACGGATGCCTGCTTGTTGCCGCAGTGCCGCAACCACATCCGAATTCGTCCATTGATTGTCCGACCAGCTGTGAGACACGGTTCCATCCGTGGCCAACAGAACGGTTTTCATCGAGTGTGATATCAGGTTGTCCTGTTCAAAATATTCGAGCCCAAACGCGGTCGCGAGCTTCCTCAAATCGTCCGGGCTGGTCGAGACAAATTCCCAGTGCCCGAATCCCTTGGGATCGTCGGAGAGGTAAGCGAGACCATACTTCCGCATGACTGGGGGTGTGTCGTATTTAGGATCGAGACTGATGGTTATCAAATGCGTCTTTTCGTAGTCTCCCGGCGTTTTCGCCAGCTCTTTTTGGATCGCCGCAAACTTACTGCTCGTAAGCGGACAAAAAGTTGCAAAGGGGCAGCGCGTGTATACAAACGTGACCAGTAGAGCTTTCCCTCTGAAGTCAGCGAGGTGCAGCGCTTGCCCATCCTGATTCGTCAGCGCTATATCCGGAACCGGTTCCCCGGGCAGAAGTTCATGGGGAGGCAGCGACGACACCGTTCCGCGCCCAGCCTTATCCTTAATTGCCAGGTGCTCCAGCCAGTAGCCGTTATTTCCACCCACAACGACGTCTGCCGTAATGAGATCACCTGGCTGGACCTGCTGGAACCCTTGGCTATCTTTGATGGGATACGTCATCGTCATCGCCGTCATGAAGCCCGGAATATCGCTATGTTTTACGGTGAGTTGCTGTGTCAAGGCGCTTTTCCCCAGTACCCGTCCTTGCAGGGAATAGTGCTTCGGCGAGTTGCTACAGGCAGTCAGAAGGCAGGCCAGCGCGACTGACGTAGAAACTGCTACGAGTTTAGATTCGGATTTTCTACGCCTCAGACCGTTCATGCTTTGCCTCGGCGAAAACGGTCGACAGCGAGACCTGCAGCCATCAAGAGAGCAAGAGCAGACAGCACAAGCGGGAGTTGTTGCGATGCCGGGTGCTCCTGCCGATTGTCCAAGATTATGGAGGGCGCAGGGTGCTGCGCTCCTTGAACCAATTCCACCCATGAAATCTCAGTTCCATCCGCATAGACTTGAACGGCGGGAAAACGGTATGTGCCTGGCGCGCTGGGCAGTTGGAAGGAAAGAAGGAAGGTCTGGAATCCATCGGGCGGAATTATGCCTCCCGTGAAAGTGACCTTCTTAATCCATTTCCTTCGCATCTCGTTTAGTAGTTCGTTTTCCTTTTCACTTGTCGCTGTCGTCCCAGATGACGCTCCGCCCTCAGATGCATGGCCCCTCTTTTCGCGTTCTGCCATCTCTTCTGAATAAACTTCGTCTGGCTTGTCCTCCTTCTCAATTACGACCTCCCAGCCAGGAAGATATTCCACGCGATTCAAACGTCCGCCGGCCTTGAGGAAAGCCTCAGGTACCTCTAGGCTCACACTGACCGTGCCGCTCGCTCTTTCGCTGGGGACGTTCATGATGAAGTCTGCGAAGCTGCCCGGCCGAAGTGGTTGGTTCGGCCTCAGCGTTACGTGCGCCCCGGATAAAGCAGGAAAGAGGGAAAGCCCTACCCCCACGACAGAAATTCGAAGCATTCCCAACATCTGATGTCTCACAGTTTTCTCCCTTCTCTTAGAAGAGGCGAAATGTTTATAGTCCCGAAGAAAAGTTGAATTCCGTCACGAATGTATCTCCACGAGCAGGCGAAACCTCGACGCTGATCCTCCATCTACCAGGCATCGTCAGAGCAAGTTCTGCCTGATAGGTGCCATCGGCCGATGGCTCGGCCTGGACAGTTTCTAAGCCCATGTTCATATCCAGCATTGCCAAGTAGAGGGTGACTCTTTTGGCATCCGTGACGGCGCGCCCTCTCGAATCCGCGAGAGCAACAACTGCGCGCCTCGTGCCGGCCTGTCCCGAGTCGAGCCTCAGTGCGACACTCATGTTTGCATCCGCATTGCGCTGGCTCATATTTACCGGTCCATTCATTGCCACGGCCGTAGAAGGAGGAAGGCCCGTTAGGATTGCAACAGCTAGGAGAACGGCACCACCTAACGTGGTCTCGGCTTTAATGAGGGCCCCCAATCGGCGGGTCTGCGCGAGTGCTACTCGGGGCTCCGATGAATAACGCCCCAACGCTGGCAATACACATCGCCAATTTATAAGGCCGATCAAGAACAAAGGAACGATGATGAGAAGTTTGATTGAGAGCACTCGACCGTAGTCTGTAGAAACGAAAGATCTCCAATTGGGCATGTGAAGCCAAGCGGCATAAATCCCCGTTATTACAAGCACTGCGACACAGATCCGTGCGATTAATGAAAATCGGGTCGCCACGGCCAAAAGAAACTCTGTCCCTTCTTCGTTTTTGCCCTCTTCAATCGAAACAGTTATCCAGAGGAAGGCAAGTCCCCCTATCCAGATTGTCGTCGCAGCCAAATGAGCCCAATCACTACCAACTGCGAGAACTGGCCAGCGTGAAACTGCTCGGGCGTGTCCAGTTAACGAAATTGAAATCAGAACCACACTTCCCAGAACTGCCAAAATAATCGCCAACAGCAGGCTTCGCGCTGGGAAAGCGGAACTTTTGCCCACCCGTGAGGCGACTGACCGTAAACCAAAAACACAAAGACCAACAAGTGCGACGGAAGCTGTCATTCGGACACTCCACCACCGCCCATAGTTGGTCATCTCAACTACGGTCCAGATCGTTAGTGGTGAGAGGGCGGTGATTGAAGGGAAATCGGTGAAGACCATCGCTTGGTCGATCAACGCAAGACATTGAGAGACAAGAAAGGCAGAAGCTGCTGCCCAGAGAATCTTGTGGATGCGCTTTTCGGCTTGGCGAACCAGTGCGGCGCGCTCGATCGCGGGTCGTTGTACCGTATGGACCGCGGGACCGAATGCCCATAACCAAAAACTGAGTCCGCCAAGGCCAACCACCATCCCCACCAGACCGAACCACTTGACAATCGAAGTGTATGAGTTCCAAGTCGTCCTCTCGCTGCCATGAGGAAAGCGAGTCATCTCGCCTTCGCTGGGAGGCATCGAGTCAACGCCAAAACCGAAGTGTCCTTGAACCTGGTGACCGTCCAAAGAAATCACCCTCCAAAAAACAACGTATTGGCCCGCATTCAGTGATCTCAAGCCTATCGCCAGAACATCGCCTTCACCGGTCACCTGTGGAACTCCACTATCGACTCGCTCTCCTTTCTGGTTGAGAACCTCAATCGAGTTAAAAACCGTCTCGACACGCTCATTGAACGAGAGAAGCACGCGGCTCGGTGCGTGTTCCATGCGGCTGTCTGCTGCGGGTTCGGTTTGCAGCAGTGTCGCATGCGCGTGAACCGCCGGCGTCCCGCAGACAAAGCAGAGGGCCACGATTAGCGCCCTCTGCCATGTCCGTTTATCGAGACGTCCGTGGATCATTAAAAACCTCCCCAGATCCCCGGTCTTAGAAGCTCACACGCAATGCCAGTTCGGCGGCGCGCGGGCCTCCAACGGCCGTGGGCTGACCGAAGGTGGATGAAGGATTGGTCGGATACACACCCGTGCCGAACGAGTTGTTCGGTATTTGGTAGTTTGTGTGATTGAGAGCGTTGAACAATTCGGCGATCGCTTCGAGGCGGAAGCGCTCGCCAATGGCAAAGTTCCGGCTCAGACGCGTGTTTAGGCTGAAGGAATCAAAACCCGTGCCGGTGTTCCGGCCGATCATCAACCCCACGTTGCTCGTGCAAGCGGAGGCGTTCCCGGCAAGTCCCGGGCACGGCCTGCCTGCCGTGGTCTGAATCGTGTTGGCTCCGCTCACAATGTTGAAGGGCAAAGAGGAGTAATACGTCAGGATTCCGTTGAGCTGAAACCCATGACTGATGCGTTGCCAGGCGGTGGTTGCCCGGTCGGTCGAAGTATGAAGCGTCGTGTCAAACACCAGACGGTGGCGCTGGTCGTCGTCGGAACGACCCCAGTCCTGGTGGATGTTGAAGTTGTTGAGCGGCGCGCTGAAGAAGAACTCGCTCACATCGTCCAGGGCCTTCGAGTAGGTGTAGGAGACGCGGAAGGTTCCCCAGCCAGTCGGCCGGTCCACATAAGAAACCGAGAGGCCGTCATACTCAGAATCTGCTCCTGGGGAATATTGCTTGTTGTTTTGATAGCCGGGATTCGGACGGCACAAGTTGACCGGATCGACTGCCGCCGTGCACGTGGGTGTATTCAAATTGACTGAAATGATGAAATCAACGCCACGAAGATGCTGATAGTTCACGCTCAGTGTACCGTGGCTGCCCAGTTGCTGTTCGATCTCCAGGCTAGCTTGCTCGGAGTAAGCGTTTGGCATGTGCGGGTCCATCGTGGAAAAGCTGACCGGCAAGCCAGAGGGCGCACTCGCAAGGATGTTCGGAAACACGGGCGCTCCCGTCTGACCGAAATTAAGGGTGGTGCTCAGCAGCTGGATTTGAGTGACATTGGTGGTGTTTCCCCCGGAGAGTAGAGCGTTGGCCAGCGGCCGCAATGCCACGCGGTCATAAAAGATCCCAAACCCTCCGCGCACGACGGTATGCTTCTGGGCAAACGGCGACCAGGCAAACCCCAACCGGGGCGAAACGTTGTTGGTATCCGTGGCGATGGACTTCAGGAATTCCAGGTCGTACCGCACGCCGGCATTCACCGTAAGACCATGATTCACTTGCCATTCATCCTGCCCATAGAACCCGATATTGGGGTTCGTCTGCGGCACCACGGGGTTGCCGAAGGTCTGAGTAAAGGTGCTATAGGTTCCCGTCAGAAAGCTGCTCACGCTGGAGAAGGAATAGCTGCCGCGAATGGATTGCGGGAAAGTGATGGTGAGATCGTTGTAGAGGAAGTCCACGCCTGCGCGAAGGGCATGCGGCCCCTTCTGGTGCGATAGATTGTCCGCAATTTCGAAAAGCCGGTCGAGGCGTCCGGTGGGAGAACCCGAGAGCGTTCCAAAAGAAGCGGCTCCGGATATGCTCACCGCCGGCCCGATGGCGTCATTCGGGGGTGCCAACAGGTTGCTGTTGGTGAATTGGGCCCGCGTTTCGTTTACAGTACGTGCTGAGAAAGTGTAAACGTTGCTGACGGCCGCAGTTTGATCGAGGTCGCTCAGTCCAGCCGCCGCGCTCACCGCGCTCAAACCGCCAACCCCGCGCGAGTTTGTGGAGTGAACGTCATACAGGCTGTAGCGGGCACTGAATTGATCCTTCTCGTTGAAGCTGTGGTCCATCTTTCCCAGAAAATTGACGTTGTGAACGGGATTCGGATATTGGCCGGTGGAAATCAAAGGGCCTCTGTAGCCCACCGCCGTAAGCCGGGCGTTGATACTGGCGAGATTCGCCGGCGTGATGGTGATGACGGGATTGCCGGCCTGGTTTAATAGGCGTTGCTCGAAATTGGCAAAATAAAAGGTACGGCCGTTAATGATCGGTCCCCCGATACTGGCGCCGTATTGAGCCTGTGTCAGTGGAAGGTTCGCGTGAGAGAGAGCATTTTCGGCGTTGAATCGCTGATTCTGAAAATACCCGTACACCGCACCATGAACTGCGTCGGTTCCGCTCTTCGTGACCATGTTCACGTAGCCGCCTAGGGCGCGGCCGAACTCCGCTTGCCCTCCCGAAGTGACGACCTGAAATTCCTGCACCACGTCCAAACCATAAAACGTCAGAACGAGCCCTGCTGCGTCATCGTTGGCGGAAAGACCATCCACGATGAAACTGTTTGAGAAATTGCGCTGGCTGCTGACTGAAATGCCCTGTCCGGGGACAGCCGAAGTCTCCGCGAATAACTGTGTGCTGGCCGTGTTGGTGGGAGAAACCCCGGGAACGAGCAGCGTCAGGTTGAGGAAACTGCGCCCATTGAGCGGCAGGCTATTCACTTCATTTTGAGTGACCGTGCCGGCGACTTGGGTGCGCGCTGTTTCGATTGCCGCCGCTTCGCCGCTGACATTCACACTTTCCTTGGCAATGCCGACCTCCAGCGGAATGGCCAATTCGAACGCCGAGCCAACGGTTAGCGTCACCTCACGTGTCGCATCACCGAAGCCTTGCTGCTTAACTTTAATTTCGTACTGCCCAACCTTCAGGTACGGAAAACGGAAGCGTCCTTCGCTATCCGTCGTGGTTGAGCTGATTACGTTGGTATCGATCTGGCGGGCGGTGATGTCTGCCCCAGCCACAACACCACCCGACGGATCTGTCACATCACCGCTGACGCTGGCGTAATTGACAGTCTCCTGTGCCCGAAGAACGTCTGAAGTTGAAGAAATCAACAAAACAGCTACAGCAAGAACGCGGACACCTATCCACAGCGAACGAATTACGACCCCGTGCATACACACTCTCCTCGTCAATATGGTTTTTTAGTGCTTTGAACTGCTGGGGCTTACGGACTACAGACGAGGAGGTTGTTCAGGAGGCAGCACGGATCGCACAGGCTCAGCAGCGTATGAGCTCAGGCCTAGAAATCGTGTTTGTTGCAGGATCGAAACAACGTGGTGTTGTGTCAAAACCGCTTCTACGAAAAATAGAATTCCGAAATCGGAACGAGGATTGCAGTTGCAGATGCCCATATCGCATGACTTGCTCGAATCCGTCTTTCCGCCGCCGCAAAGCTTTCTTCCATGCGTATCTTGAGAATGAGAAGGCCGGTGCATGGGACACATCGCGCCGCAACAGCAGCAGGACGTCGAAGGCTGCAATATGGCAGAGGCCATGGCCGCAATGGGATTGGCCATCATCGCAATGAAAAGGAAAAATGCATGCACACGTCGCATTGCAAAGTTTGTACTACTGACGTTTCAAAAAAGCAAGCTTCTCGCGAAAAGACTGAGCGCATCCTCGCAGCTACCCAATGGAGTTGCGCCCAAAACTTTTTAGTAGTAGAACCTACCGCATGCGGCACATCCAAGCATTCCTGTTGTTGGTTACGATGTTGTCGAGCCCGCTCTTGGGATTCGCGGAAGCGATCTCTCAGTCGTCTGGCTGCTGTTGCTGCGGGACTGTGTGTCCGATGCACAAAAGCGGCTCTTCGCAACGAGGGCGAGACGGGAAGCCTCTATGTGATAGTGCCAGGGGTGACAGCCAACAGTGCAACATGGCTGGTTGTAATCAGCATACTGATTCCGGAATTCTGCAACTTGCACCGGAAGCAGTTCTGGCGGATGTTCAGCCTTTGCTGTTGCCGGGGACAACGCGTATGCCGGGCGTAATCACTTATGCGAAAGAACCTTCACAATTTATTTTGCCTCTAGACAAGCCTCCACGACGTTAGCTCTGCGTTTCCCGATTAACTCCCACTCCGCTCTTAGACTCAGAGTTTGGTGAGATGCCTTACGGCGTCGTCGGGGCCGCATGGTTGTCGCGGCACAACATGCCGTCTTAACTGAAAAAGACGTTGGTCGAAAAGCTCATAAATCCATCGAGGAGGATTGACGAAAATGCGAAATATCAAAATGTTTGCGTGTGGTTTTCTTCTGCTTCTTGCCGGATACGCTTACGCCGCCGACAAACTGCCCGGAGGCGTTCAGACACGGAAAGCAGATTCCGGGACGGTTGTTTTGGCGGACGCGAAGGGAATGACGCTCTATACGTCCGACAGGGATACTTCGGGAAAATCGACATGCAATGGGCAGTGCGCCACGAACTGGCCGCCATTGGCCGCTTCAGCAGACGCGAAGTCCACGGGGGACTGGAGCGTTGTAACTCGCGATGACGGTTCCACGCAATGGGCCTACAAAGGGAAACCGCTGTACACCTTTGTCAAGGACATGAAGGCTGGCGACACTGCTGGTGACGGTGCTGCCAAGGGCAACTGGCATGCAGCTCTGCCCTAACAGATGTTGAACGAAGGGGCCGTCCTCCTCATCCCGAGCACGGCCCCTTCTCATATCGCTCGGTTGTTTCTCAATGTGCCGGAGTAACTTTCTGGCTTTAATATTCAGGTGAAACCGATTTTTCGCGGATCGCGGAAAAGATTTCTTTGTTCATCGAAATCAACGTCGCATGGCATGGTGGCGATAATGGCAGCTATTTCTTTCGAACCGAACTTTTGCTTTTGATATGCCGGTACGCCCGGTCATTTACACGCGCTTGTGGTTCACCACCCACTTCGCCGTGCCGGTCTCTTGCTCCCGCCACAGCATTCATGCACCCGCCCGTAGCCAAAGCGCGGACGCTCGCCCGCAATTTCGCGATTTGGCCGAGGCCACACGTCGTTGTTCTTAGTCAGAACCCGGGTTGCGGCTTTTTGCTGTCAACCGTTCCATTGTTTGGGCCAGCCGAGTTCGAAGCTTTCGCAGATTGTCTGGATCGTGCGTTCGGCCACACAAGCACAGTGCGTCGAAACAATCGGCTAGTTCTTCGGGAGAGAGCGACTCGAGTCCCAGGTGCGATCCGGCTTGCAATAGCTGTATGTGGTCGCTGTCGAACTTAAAGCGCATTTTATTGGGGTCCAGCTTCCCGTAACGCCAAGCCTGATAATCCTCTGTCACGCTGGCAAGCTGTCTGCTGGATTGTTCGTCTCCCAATTGGTCTCCCTCTATGATCTCGACGATCGATCTGCCGTATTTGTTCCAAGCCAGCCATCCCATCATGTATTGGCCCATCGAGATCGTGCCGCCCTCGGGCGCATCAACCGCTCCGAATATCGACAAATAGGCGTCGTGTTCGGGCCGCTCCGATGGAGGAATCGCATCGTGCATACGCTCTGCTTCTGCAATTAGCTCAGGAGGTGGATTTGCTGTGAGCCGCCGACCTTCCTCTTGGTCTTTTGTGTTCGCACTGGCCAGCAAAGCCCGCGTCTTATTGTTGTGATCCACCATTCGTAGGAAAAACGGATGAACTTTGTCTCTCCAACTGGTCTGGGCAGATTCGGGAATGTGAATGCGCGGCTTTCGCTTCCTCTTGCCCGGGCTCATAGCGGAAATGAAACTCCCTTTTCAGTTCCTTCACCTAAGCACGTCGCCGTTGTTCGATGGGCATGTCCGACGCGGCCTAGCCAGTTCACGGCCCCTGCAAAGAGTATGCCCGACCAAGGCTCAAAAAGGTGTCCCGAGAAGTCAGATATCGCAGACCCCTCGAATCGTTTCGACCGAAATCATCAGCAAGGTGCCTCAGTTAATGCCAAGCAGGCCCTACCTTTTGCAGAGCGTCCACTAGATGAGGACTCGATTGTGACATTGAGAAGCTTCTTTGAGCTACTCGATCAATGGGACCGAAAGGAAAACAAGCATGAAGACTGACCGACGAGAGCCCAACGTTAACGTTACGTTCAAGGCAACAGAACCCAAGGGAAATTCCTTTGCGGGGAGGGATTTCCCCTGCCCTGTTTGTGCCTCCGGCCTCGATATTCGGCTTTCCCGCAGCGGTAAGCCCTATTGCGTTTGCCTAGAATGCGGAATCCAAATATTTTTTCGGGGGAAACTCGGCATCAAGAGATTGCACAAGATTATGGGAGAGGAACTTCTAGTTTCGGGAAAAGGATTCGGATCGCACAAAGCGAATCTTTTATTTAACAGGATCCAGCATTTGAAGAGACAAAAACTGCAACTCACTGAAAAGCAGGGACTTGTTTTTATCGACCCCGATATCAAAAATGCAATCCAGGCCGTTGACAATGAAATTGAACGCGTGCAAGGTGAGCTAGCAAATTTGGGCCGTAAAATTCCACGGGAGAATATTAAATAATGACACTCGCCTTAATACTCGCCGTTATTTACGCTCGCGTTTCCAGCAAGGAACAAGAGCAGGAAGGCTTCTCCATTCCAGCCCAATTGAAACTATTGCGGGAATACGCCCAGAAAAATCGCTTGCAGATCATGTGCGAATTTGTGGATGTGGAAACGGCCAAGAAAACCGGAAGAAAGCAATTCGATGAAATGGTGCGATTTCTTCGCCTGAATCCAAATTGCCGGACGGTCATCGTTGAAAAGACCGACCGCTTATACCGTAATTTCCGGGATTGCGTGACGCTAGAAGATTTGGAGGTGGAAATACAACTGCCGAAAGAAGGGCAGATTATCAGCAAGGAAGCAAAGTCCCAAGCGAAACTGATGCACGGCATCCAGGTAGTTATCGCTCGGAACTACATCGAGAATCTCCGCGAAGAGGTTCGCAAGGGCATGCGGGAGAAGGCGGAACAGGGAATTTACCCGAGCCGCCCTCCGCTGGGATATCGGAATAACAAGCTCGAACACACCATTGAAACCGACCCGAATAAAATTCCTCTCGCGAAACGGATTTTCGAGCTTTATGCCAGCGGGAATCATTCACTTTCAAGCGTTCGCAGGGTCATTAAAGATCAATTTGGGCCGGTCTTTTCCAACGGCTATTTGGCGAGAATTCTCAAAAACCCCTTTTACATCGGAGAATTCTATTGGGAAGGCAAGTTGTATCGGGGCACACACAGACGCCTCTGATTAGCCGCGACCTGTTCGATCAGGTCCAGGCCGTCTTTCAAGGGCATAATCGACCGAAGCAGAAAAAGCACCGGTTTGCTTTTGGCGGTCTATTGCGATGTGCGTATGACGACTGCATGGTGACGGCGGAACTCAAGAAGAACCGCTATACCTATTATCGTTGCACGGGTTATCGCGGCAAGTGCGAGCTACCGTATTTTCGCGAAGAGGAGCTTGGAGACCGGCTCGGCGGAATCCTCGAGAACATTCACATTCCAGACGATATTCTCGCGAGCCTCCGAGATTCTTTGCTTCACGACAAAGGCCGATCTGAGGTCCAAGTAAAAACGGAATACGACCGATTGTCACAGAGACTAGCGCAGGTGCGCGGACGATTGGAACGTGCCTATACGGATAAGCTGGACGGCAAGATTAGTGAGGAATTCTGGGAAGCCCGATCCTCAGACTGGAATGAGGAGCAACAGCAAATTCTGTGGCGCTGCAAGGGCTTGAGAAGCAGAGTCCTGAGAGAATGCTTGAGGGCATTCGGATTTTAGAACTCGCGAATAAGGCCTATTTTCTTTACCTTAGGCAGCCACCGGCAGAAAAAGGGAAATTGCTTCGAATCGTGCTTTCGAACTGCTCTGTCGATGCGACAAGTGTTTATCCTACTTACAGAAAGCCCTTCGACCTGATATTTGAAAGAGCCCAAAATGAGGAATGGCGCGCCCGGAGGGATTCGAACCCCCGACCCTCTGCTTTGAAGGCGTCGCGAGGCTACTCTACATCGGGTCTTGTCCGTCGCATCCGGGCGACATCACTCAATTTAAATGTTCCAACGTTGTTCCAAGAAATTGGGTCCTGTCGGGATCATTGCACGATCAGTTCGGCATCGCCCGGGCGAAGTTGACACGAAATGGCGGCGGAGCTACCGTACGCGCACCTATGGACTTAAATTCTAAAATTCCACGTTAATTCAAAAAGGGGAGGAACCGTCGTGTACGGCCACCATGTGCACTCTCGGCGCGATTTTTTCACCAGGGTTTTCGGGGGGATGCTGGCTGGCGCGTCGCTAATTGAGGAGGCGTTCCTGCGCGCCACTTGGGCGCGGGCCCAGTCGCCCGGGGCGAGCACGAAGCTGTTCACCATCGAGAAAGTCAACGATGGTGTCTATGCTGCGTTAGCCCGGCCGCAGGTCATGCCAAACTGCAACGCCGCCATTTTTGTGAACTCCAACGACTTGGTGGTTGTGGACGCTCACTCCACACCGTCCGCCGCTGCCTCCCTAATCGCTCAGATCAAGAAAGAGGTGACGACCAAGCCAGTTCGTTACCTGGTGAACAGCCATTTCCACTTAGACCATACGCAGGGCAACTCAGCCTATACGACGAGCGAAGCTAAGTTGGACATTGTCGCCAGCGACACGACAAAACATCTGATGGCTCGGCTTTCTCTGGATCGCCTGAGGGAGTCGCTCGATGCTGTTCGTGGGATGATCGCCGGTCTGCCGGCTACGGTTTTGACCTTCCAAAAGCCGTAGTTGTTCCAAATGCTCCAAGAAAAGCCCTCTGAAATCGGAGGCCGAAATTGCAGCTAAGCTGCAGAAAAGACAGGGATAAGATTCTGGTGGACGTGACCGGGATCGAACCGGTGACCCCTGCTTGCAAAGCTCGGGGGAAATAAAATCTAAGTCACTGTTCGGGCTGCGCTTGACACGACGATTTCACCCGAACCGACCCCTCAAGTTGCTCCAAAGATGCTCCAAGAATTCACCTGAAATGGAAGATGCATGGGCTCCTGCGAACTGAGAATCGTTATGCCATCTGGTGGCCGCTCGCGTCACGATCCTTGTTTGAAGCTTTCGCAAACGGAATCCCTGTTCTTGTCTCTCGGTCGACCGAAAAATCGATACCGGGGCGCCTCAGTTTGCAACGCTCAAGCCTGTCGTACTTTGCCTTTAATCGTCTAGAGGCACTCGATCGACACGGAGCAAGAGCTTTACCTTTTCTTCAACCACGGCCTGTTGACGTAAGAGAAATTAAGCTTGTAGACTCCGACCGATCTTCGACAGCGCGAGGGTATACGGAATGAATGGAAAGCTTGGCCAGCGTGTCTTGCTCATGGTTGTGATCTCCTTGGGGAATGGATTTGCCTTCCCAGGACGCGCGCAGGAGGCGCCGGCGGTAAACAAGAAGGTGGAAACGGTGGGGACCATACCCTCATCCGGATATACCGAAGGTCTCTGCCAGACGCCCGATGGCGCCGTTTACGTGACGGGAATCGACGAGCAGGTATTTTGGAAAGTGAGTCCAAATGGCCAGGTGGAGAAATTTGCATCTGCTCCAGCGCACATCATGGTTCCGCTGGTGACCAAAAGTGGATTCATCGCCACGGCGCGCAAGGGATCCTCGCCAAGGACTCCTTTAGCCGGCAGCGTTGGAGTGGAGCCTGGGAGCGCAGTACACATCGATTTTTCGGTGGACGTTGGCACCGAAATTCTGGTCATCGATAAGGCTGGCAAGATAACAGATACGGTCCCCGGGCCCAAAGGGGCATACTTCAACGGGATCGCCTACGCGGGACACGGCTTTTACGTGATAGCCGACTCAGGTAGTCCGGTTATCTGGCGACTCGATCTTGCCAGGAAGAAAATCGAACCTTGGTACAAGGACGACCAACTCACCTCGCCTGACGATGCGCGGCCCAATAATATTGCAGGAAACGGAATCAAGGTTCATGACGGCTGGGTCTATGTGGCCGTTACCAGCCGAAATGCTATTTATCGCGTGCAGATGGATTCGAAGGGCCGTCCGAAAGGCGCGCTGACGATGTTCGCACAGGGTTTCCGTCCGGACGATTTTGACATTACCAAGGACGGAACGATCTACCTGCCCAGCGGCACCTCGCTATTTAAAATATCTCCCACGGGGGAAGTCAGCAAGTTTCTCGATGGTGCCGGACTCTCGGCCGCTGTCAGGATTAGCTTGGACGGTAAATGGGTCTACTGGCCCACGCGAGGAGGGACGGAGCCCCAGCGCTTGTTGAGAGTTGCGATACCGTAGGTATTTCGCGAATAGTGCTACTAACAGACAGTTCTGCCCCACGGAAAACGGAGTTCCCAAGGCCCTGGCACACTCGACGGAAAGTTCGCCCGTCTCATCTGTTGAGCGGGCGGTTCGCCCCCGGTACTGCACAATGTTGAGAGAGGAGAACCATTATGGGACACGATGCAGCCTCAGACGCGCGAACTGTGGGCGGAGCCGTATCGCTGAGCCGTCGCAGCCTTTTCCGGCGATCAGCTTTGCTGATCGCCGCAGCGGCCTTCTCTCCCGTGGTCGCAAGGGCGGAATTTCCCGGTTCGGCGGAAGGTGGCCCGGTGATTACGAGGCTCAGCAAATATATGAGCGAGGCCCTGAATCATGCACTGCCCCTCGAGGTGGTGGAAAAGGCGAAGCAACACATACTCGACACATTTGCCGCGATGGTCTCGGGTTCTGAATTGCTTCCGGGACGCGAGGCGCTCAAGTTCGCGCGGGCCTATGGCGGCAAAGAAGTTGCGACGGTGGTTGCGTCGAACATCCTCTGCGGCCCCATCGAGGCGGCTCTGACTAACGGAATGCTGGCCCATTCCGACGAGACCGACGACTCCCACGCCCCATCGCAGTCACATCCGGGTTGCGCGATGGTGCCTGCAGCATTCGCCGCCGGAGAGCAATTCCTCATCGACGGGATGCACTTTTTGCGCGCCGTAACTCTGGGCTATGACGTTGGTACGCGAGTCACGATGACTTTGGGCGCGGAGCCCTATGAGAACGAGAGCCACAGAAGCACTCATTGTATCGCCACTACCTTTGGTGCTGCCGCTGCCGCTGGTTGTGCGGCAAGCCTAAGCGCCCAGCAAATGCGATGGCTTCTCAACTATGCCGCCGAACAATCGTCCGGCCTCTCGCTTTGGAACCGAGATCCCGACCACATTGAAAAGGCCTTTGACTTTGCAGGTGAACCGGCTCGGAACGGAGTTACCAGCGCGATGGTGGTTCATTCCGGTTGGACCGGTCTGGATGACGTCTTCTCCGGGCCCAACAATTTCTTTCTGGCGTTCGGGCCTAAGGCCGATCCGATGGGGCTCGTAGACAGTCTCGGCCAACGCTACGAGGTGGCACGGACGGATATCAAGAAATGGAGCGCAGGAATGCCAATCCAGGCGCCGCTCGACGCATTGGAAAATATTCGAAAGCAGCATCCCTTCACCCCCGACCAGGTAAAGCGAGTCAGCGTTCGGCTTGCCCCTCAGGAAGGAGCTGTCGTGGACAACCGCGAGCTGCCAGACATTTGCCTCCAGCACATCATGGCGATGATGTTGGTCGACAATACGATCTCGTTTCGATCGGTGCACGACAAAGCACGCATGCACGATCCCGTCATCCTTCGTGAGCGCGCGAAGGTGCAACTCGTCCCCGATGAGGAACTCGGCCGCCTCATGCCGAGACGGCAGTCTATTGTCGAAGTGACGCTCATGGATAACACTAAGTTCCATGACCATGTCGATTCGGTTCGTGGTACGGCAGCCAACCCGATGACGAGCGACGAGATTCGCACGAAAGCCCGCGACCTAATGGCGCCTGTGATCGGCCATTCCTCCACATCAAAGCTCATCGATCGAGTCTTCGCTCTCGAAAATGTGAAAGATATCCGCGAGCTCCGGCCTTTACTGCAGAAGGGATGAATTTCGAATGAGACCGAAGCCAGAGGACGAAGTAACTCACCGGTTCCGTCTCATCGTATCTGTTATACGGTTCTTATACTTCTGATACTCGCTTGGGCTGCAGATGAATTCCTGAAAGTCTTCCTTCGGCACCAAGTTGTAATATTTGTGAAATCCAGGCCAGGATTTGTCGCCCCACGCTTTTGGATCGTAGTACGTCATATCGATCACCAGGTGGTCGTGATCTACGCGCCGGAAACGTTCGACCAGCCGGAACGCGTCGCTCTTGGAATGGCCGACATTCTGCGTGATCATGGTCTTGCCGTTGTATCCGATTGTATCCACCACCAGAGTGTCTCCCTCCCAGTGAGCAGTCGAGTCGCCCTCATAGGTAGGGTCGAGATCCTTGGGATGTTCACGATTGAGCCAGAACGTACGCCACTCGCGATGGTACTCGAATAGCTGAAAGATGCGGTCGCCGTCAGGGGTGACCAGTATTTCCATGGAACCCAGGCTTGGATAGTCGTACATGGCGGGCGTAGACAACGGCTCGCAATCCTTGCCGGGGTATTCGCCATCCAGGTCATTCACCGGCACTCCATTGAGGTCCGTAGCAAAACAGGGGACGTGGGAAGTCCGTTGCGAACACAGATGTCCTGGAAGGCCCATGCCCGGTAGAGGCGTGCCGGCCAAGGCATCGTGCGAAATGGATTTATAAAGTAAATGCTGCTTGCCCCAATCCGTTAAGGGAGGTTCGGGAATCGTTTGGCTATAGCTGGCAAAGTTGCGAGGCGACTCGCCGGTGCGGGAATTCTCACCGGGTTGGGCGGTCTCGCCACGCCAAGTGCCGGATAAGTCGCGCGGGTCAAAGGGCGTTGCCCCGTGTTCAGCGGGCTTCGTCGCTGTTGGAGAGCTCTGAGGCCAAGACGATAATCGAGCGGGGAAAAACAGCGCCGCTATGGCGACAGCCGCCAGGCCCGCACAGCAAGCTCGCAATGAAATTTCCTCCGTCTATGAGTTGATGCCCCGCAAGAGGCTTTACTTCGCCAGTGGGTCCGGCCGCAACTGGAAATGCGCGGCCTGCGGGTAGGTGCCCCTCCCGCCTTCGATATGCCAGGGGTTTCGTATCTCATTACCCACCCAGAGCCCTCGCCCTTTCCATCCTGCGCTGGGATCATCGATGCGGCCGGCCAGGTTTCGAGCGTTGAACCCCAGCGGATACGGTACCCGCAGCACGACCCACTTCCGGGTATCCGGCAAGAGCGCCAGGATCGAATCAGAACCTGTCCCGGTCAGCATCGGTACATTCTTGCCGAGACCTAGGGTGTTGAAGCGATCGACCCAGTTGCCATAGATCCAGTCGGCATTGCCCCCCTCCGTTGCGCCTTTCATTTGGGGCCCCGGCAAGGCATAAAGCGTCCAGCCCTCCGGGCAGCGCTGGAGGTCTTCCATGGTTCCATGGCCGCTCTTTACGGCACATTTGTTTCGATCGAAGCTGGCCAACTGGCCGCTGCCCGCAAGCCCCGTCCAGATGAGTCCGTTACTGTCCGCATCGATGCCGCGCGGAAAGAAACCCATCTTGCCTGGCGCTTTGATCTTGTCGAAGGGCGGTTCGTAGGCCTCGGAACGGCAGGTCTCCGGTGGATTTTTACCGATGTCGACGCGCACGATCTTGCCCGGAGTATCGTCCACAGCGTACCAAACGCTTCCATCCACGGGATTGTAAGTTACGTAGTAGGCGCGGCCCGGAATGATTTTGTCGGCGCTCTTTTCGTATTTGCCATCGCCATTGAGGTCGTAATACGCCGGGCACCACCCCTGAGCGGCCTCGTCAGAGCCTCCCTCGTCAAGAATGCGGGGCTTGATCCAGCCGACCACTCCTTCGCCCACCCAATAAATCGTGTGGTCCGGATCGTCTGCAAAGCCCGCGTGTCGAGTGTTATAGCAGGTGTCGATCAGCTTCAACTTTTTCGTCTTCGGATCGTAATACGATAACTGGCGTCGCGAAATCTTTCCGAGTGGGTAGTACTGCGTAAACCTGTTGTTCGCGCCGTCCTCGCAAAACGCGGGTGGTTTCTGTTGCGAGCGCCACGCATATGCGATCCAGGCGCGCCCCTGGCTGTCGATATTCTTCAGATGGGCGACGCTGCGCTCATCCCAAATGAGTTCATCGCCAAAATACGGCGACGGCTTTTCCATCGTCTGCGGGGTGAAATGACT
Source organism: uncultured Acidobacteriota bacterium (assembly GCA_963848365.1). Classification (GTDB taxonomy): domain Bacteria; phylum Acidobacteriota; class Terriglobia; order Acidiferrales; family UBA7541; genus Palsa-295. Next base: position 34,678 of record CAWKDI010000015.1, on the reverse strand, counting down.
CAATTCGTCCGGATCGCGGAACGGCAGGTGCACGTTCTCGACGGTGTTGCGCTTCGGATCGAGAATCATTAACAGGCCCAGGTTGAAGTCACTGCCATAAACCGGCCCGTATCCGTTGACAGTGGGATCCCGTTCGTCGGTCGCATACAGGTCATGCATGAACGTGATAGGCGTACCGATATCCCAAAGGGTGACGACAACATTGCGCTCCACACCGGCCGGCCTCGGCGGCACCGGCGGAAGTTCTCCTGCCGCGATCCGGTCAGTCCAATCCGCAAACAAAGACAAAACCCGGTCATGTCCCAGACTGTTCAGCCGGATGATGCCGGTTCGCGTTTGGCCCATCCGCATCCGGTAGTCCCAGGCTTGAACGCTTGAATCGAAGGTACGCAAAGCCGGGGAGATTTCACGGGTGACCCTGGTCCCCATCTGATGGCAGACGCCATTGCACCCTTTGACGGTAGAGAGCCATTCCGCTTGAGTCTGAATCACCCGCGTCTGCGGAGCCCCGCCGCCGGCGCCGCTGGGGTCATCCACGGGGACCGAAACCGTCATTGGGAAGTCGCTCGCTGGGGGCACCCGGAGCAACGAATACCAATAATTGGCCGGGTAGTATTGGGCGGCGGCCTTAGCACTCGGTGCAATCGCGGCAGTCAGGGCCACTCTCTGGCCAGGCTCAACCTGGGAAACCTCGGGCCCATCCACCAAACCGTAGCCGCGCACCCACAGTTTATAGGTTGCTTCCGGAAGGTCCGGAATCAGATATCGGCCTTGGTCGTCTGTCACCACGATCTTGCGATACTTTGTGTGTAAGTCCGTCGTTTCCGCGATGACCCACACTCCGGCTTCTGGTCCCCTCGAGCTAGTGACGACCCCACCGATATCGTCTGCATCGATGGAAACCGTACTCGCTCGCACCTGTGAGGCAGCCGCGGCGCCGGAGTTCGAGCCCGCATCTACGCGGGAGACCGCAGACATCAGGAGGGCCAAACCGATCGCTAGGAAGGCGCCGAAGATGGGGCTGGGTATCCACAATTTCCGCATCGTCTTCCCCTCTACTCTAGGCTGGCCCGATTACGCCTGCGACGCCAGATTCTATTTGCCCGTCGGCAGAAGGGCTGGTGTTCGCTGACCGTTTGGCGGGGCGAGCGTCGAGCGAGAGTGGACCCGGTCCATGCGCAAACATGAACAACAACCCTCCCGCGATCGCGAAGTCCAATAGAAACTGCTCCACCTCGCCATGATTGCCGAAGTCAGCATGGAACAAGGAAGTGGCGATGATGCAGAATCCCGAGAGTGCGAGCGCTCCGTACCTGGTCTTGTAACCCAGCAGCACCAGAGCTGGCGCGAGAATCTGGGTCAGGATCGCGAGGTAAATGAGGTTCGTGGGGACGTGCGAATTGTGCTTTACCATGTAATCCTGCATGCGCGCGGTATGCAGGATTTTGGACGTGCCGTAATAAAGAAAAACCAGCGTCGACAAAATTCGGCCCGCCAGCAACAGCAGGCCCATGAAAAAACCTTCTTCCGCTTCTCCTGGTTTACCGCCGCGGCTGTTTCCATCGAGCGACAGCGGGCCAGGTCCGTTGGCGAACATGAACAAGAAGCCGCCCGCGACTGCCAAGTCTTTCAGAAAGGGGGTCCTAAAAAGCCCGGCTGCCCCGGCGTGCCCGTTCACGAGCACAGTTGTGGCCACGCAGAAAGCAGCTAATAGGAGCGCCGCGAATCGTGTCTTATAACCAAGGACTACCAGGACCACACCAACCAACTGGATCGTCACGGCCAAGTAAAGAACGGCGCTGGAGTGCGCCGCACGAACATCGCTAAGGATACGGAAAACGAGGATCCCGGCCGTAAACAGGCGAGCGGTCAGCAGAAAAGTCCCCATCAGAAAGTCCCTCCGGAGAAGGAAGGAAAAAAAATCACGCGGAGGTTTTTTTTCCATCGCCGCTTTCGCTGGGGCTCGATGGTTCGCTTGCCCGTAGGACATCTATCACCAGCTGGGATTGAATGTCAATCGTGCCGGGCTCCGTTGGCGTCATAAGAAACTAAGAAGATCGCGAGAATCCTCGGATGTAGAGAAATCAATAGGCCTGCTTTTGTACAAAATGACTCTGAGTGGAGGTGACTCTTATTCCTTCGTGAGATCCCGATGGATGGCCTCGCGGTCCACTTCCTCTCCGCGGAGATATACCTTCGAGATTCGGCGGGTATTGACGATATCATCCAGGGGATTCGCGTCGAGTATTAGGAAATCAGCGTTCTTCTTCGCGGCTATGGTGCCAACCACGTCGTCAAGTTTGATGATCTCGGCTGCTGTCTTCGTTGCGGCGACAATGGCTTGGGAAGGGGTTATTCCCGATGCCACCATATCGGCAATCTCCGCGTGTGCGCTCCAGCCCATCATCCCGCCACCGCCGGCGTCCGTGCCCATGGCGATCCGCATGAGCCCCAATTGATTAATTCGCCGCAAGTTGCGGGACTGCACTCCCCACATTTCGGCATCGGTTAGCGCGGCGTAGGGGAACAGGTGACCCTGCGGATTCTGGTGGGCTAGGAGTTCATGCAGGCGCTTGACCTGCGAGGGAGGGAGCGTTTCGGCGATCCAGGGGATGTCTTCTTCCTTGAACCCGGCGAGGCCGTCTCTGTTTGGCAGGACGGTGGTGAAGAACGTATTGGGGTGCTGCTTCAGCAGCTGGATGTATTCGTCGTCGATATCCACGTCGCGAACGCCGTGGCCGAAGCCGTCAATGCCCTCGCGCAGTAGTTCCTTGGCGTCCTTCAGGTAGGTGATGTGGGCTGCCACTTGCAGATGGTGCTTATGCGCTTCATCGATGATCGCGCTCGAAATTTCCGGTGGCATCGGCGCTATCGTTTTGCCCGGAGGGAGGCGGTCGGCCCGGTCGTCCACCCAGATTTTCACGATCGCGGGATTTCTCGCGACCAGCTCCTGCACTGCCTTTCGGGCTTCCTCCGTCGTCGTAACGTGAGTCCAGGAATTCTCCCTGGCTCCGCCCTGTCCTCCGCCTGGGGTGGAGATTCCGGCTCCGGCGGTGCGAAACCACGTCGCTCCGGGAACTGGGTGGGCCTGCAAGTCGTAGGGCAGTTCTCCATGACCGCCGTCGTTGCCCATGCTATAGGTGACGCCCACGCCGTAATAGGCCATTCGCCGGAGGTGCTCAATCAGGTTTTCCCGCGTGTAGTTTGTCCACTGCTCGTTGTGAGTCTTCTCATTGTAATAGCCGAGATGGCTATGGGCATCGATGATGGCGGGCATGACCGTCTTTCCCGTCAAGTCAACACGAACGCCCCCTTTCGGAAGATGAATCTGGCCTTTGCGCCCCACGCGCGTGAATTTGCCTTTTTCAACGATAAACGCCGAGTTTTCGACAGGGGGAGTGCCATCGCCGATAATCAGGCGCGCGCCCTCAAAGAGCATAGCGCCGCCTCCGGACGCATCTTGCTGAGCCACCATCGGGGATGAACAGACCACCACAGCAAGCAAAAAAAAGGTCAATGCCTTCACGTGTCGCATTGTTCCTCCCGATCGGTCTCGCCAATCATCCAGGATTTCTGCAAGGGAAGCAGACCCAACCAAGGCCGGGCATTTAGAGCTGTCACGTTCTATCGGGATGCACCGTCTGTGAGCCCGCTCTTATGAAGACGACGCCCGTCCTGATCCAAGCAATATCAGCTCGATTGAACGGACGAGATATTCTCATCGATAGGAACTTCTTGTGAAGCTTTTTTGAACTCCTCAAGTGTCCGTATGGGCGCAGGATTTTCTGACGGCAAGCGACATTCATCCGGCTGCGTTACGTTTGGTTTCCCCCAAAAAGTTAAAAAGCGTTGCTTGTTTTAGAAAATCGGACTATACACTTGGCATCGTCGGGTGGGCGTCTTACAGGTTTACGTCTCGGATGGGGGGATTCCTATGTTGACAAAGATTTCCAAGCACTGGCAGGTGCGCATGTCCAAACTGAGCGGCATCATTTTGTTTTTGCTCTCCGTCGGGACGACTCCCGCGCTGTTGGGGCAGACGGCCGCCACGGGGGCCTTGACGGGAACCCTGAGGGATTCTTCCGGCGCAGTGGTGCCGAATGCGACCGTCACCGCTACCAGCGTGGGGACCAGCCAGGCACGAACAGCGAGTACGGACGCAGACGGCACCTACAAGTTTGGACTGCTGCCGCCTGGCGCTTACAGCCTGAAGTTTGAAGCCCCCGGCTTTAATACGGTGGAAGTGCCATCGGTCACCATTGTTGTGACGGAGACGGTTGTTTTCGACCAAACAGTGCAGGTTGGCGCCCAAACGCAGCAGGTGGAAGTGCGGGGCGAAGCGGCGGAAGCGGTGCAGACGGCCACATCCACGGTGGGGACGGTAGTGAACTCCGAGAGCATGACGGCTACGCCCTTGACCTCGCGCAACTATACCAACCTGCTGGGCCTCTCGGCCGGCGCCAATGCCGGTGTATTCAACGCGGCCAACCTGGGGCGAGGTTCACAGGAAATCGCCGTGAATGGCGCCAGTTCATCGCAGAACAATTACTCCCAGGATGGGGCGTCCATTGTGAATTTCAGTTCCAACGGAAAAACCGCCGATTCAGGGGCTGATTCCGGAATTGGCATTGTAAATCCCGACGCGATCGAAGAATTCAAAATCCAGACCTCGCTCTACGATGCCGGCTATGGGCGAAAACCGGGCTCCAATGTGAACGTAGTGACCAAGTCGGGAACGAACCAGTTTCACGGCACTGCATTTGAATTTTTCCGCAACACCGCGCTGAACGCCAACGACTTCTTCCGCAAGATCAGCCCCCCCGTTAACGGCGTCCCGAATAACGGCCGACAAGTATTGAACCAGAACCAATACGGCGGGACTTTCGGCGGCCCGGTGAAGAAGGATAAGTTGTTCTTCTTCGTCTCGTACCAGGAGACCGCACAGAAAAACGGCATCTCGCCGGCGGGCTACGCCAACCCCACCCTGGTTGGGATTCCTCTGGGTGACCGCTCAAACACCGCGTCTTTCCGGACAGCACTAGGGGCGGCTTTCTGCCCGGGCGGCAGCGCGGCCGGAAGCACCAAAGCCACCTCGGTCGTTCAGGTTGTCTGCAACGGCTCGAACATCAATCCCGTAGCGGTCAACATTTTGCAGTTGAAGAATCCCGATGGGAGCTACTTCATTCCCAGTTCGAGCAACGGGGTCAATCAGAACACCACTTTCACGATTCCGGCGAAATACGCGGAGCACCAGGCGATCGGCAACTTCGACTATCTGATCAACAACAAGAACACTTTATCCGGCCGATGGTTTTATGGCGGAGGGAATGCCACCATTCCCATGGATTGCGGCGCGAACGCCTCCGGCGCCACACTATGCCTGCCCGGAAGCCCGGCGTCGCAACGGTTCCTGCCCCAGAACATGCTCGGAAGGCTCACGACAACGCTTTCCAACAATGTGGTGAACGAAGCGCGGCTTTCGCTGCAGCGCTTTGTGACCGATGTGCAAAATGAAATTCCGTTTTCCGACACGCAGGTGGGAATCGCTCCCATCATTCCGTCGATAAACATTTTGGGGCAAATCAATATCAGCGGGCTGATGCAGTTTGGAGCCCTCTACGCGCTGGCCAACGAAAAGCAGGTTACCTCCTGGGAAGCAGCCGACCAAATCTCGTGGTCGCACGGGAAGCACACCGTTCGCGCGGGTTTTGAATATGAGCGCGACCGGCTGAACTGGGAACTTCCTGGAGCCGGGATACAGAACCTGACCTTTCAGACGTTTGAGGATTTTCTGTTGGGCCTGCCGGGCTGTGCGCCGGGAACCTCAGCGGCTGCCTGCTCTGCCAGTGCGGCCGCGGGGCTCACCAATGGGTCTTCCACCAGCAACATATCCAGCTCCGGAACTCTGGAGGCGGTCACAGCGCCCGGTGGCGTGATCCATGGCTTCCGCGTGCCGGCGGCGAGCGCTTTTGTCCAGGATGATTTCAAGGTTCGCAGTAACCTGACGCTAAACCTCGGGCTCCGCTGGGAGTATGACGGTTTGTTCTACGATAAATACGGGGAAAACACCGACATCTGGCCGAGCTTGATCAACACCGTGCCGGTGCCGGGGCCCACACCTGCCACCGGGACGCTCGCCGGGTACGTGGTGCCATCCAACTTTAACTTTGCCGCCAATCCGGCGCCGCCCGTGGGCGGTCTGTTTCAAAACAATAAGAAAATCGTCACTCAGAACAGCCCGTCGATCACCAACTTTGCCCCTCGCGTGGGCTTTGCATGGAAGCCGCTGGCCAGCGACCGGTTTGTCGTGCGCGGCGGGGCCGGGTATTTCTATGACCGGGTAGGCCAGAACATTTTCAACAAGGGGCCGCAACAAAATAGCCCCTATGCGGTTCCGATCTATCAGACCAGCGCCGCGAATTATTTTTCGACTCTGGCCCAGCCCTATGCCCCCACGGCACTGGGATGGACACCTCGCTGGGTGAACATCAACACGGTGACGCAGACCGGAACGAGTTCCAATATCAGCACCATTCTGGCGAGTCCGGTTTATCTCACCCCGTTGACCTATGAATGGAGCCTCAACGTCCAGTATGAATTCGCACCCACTTGGGTACTCGAGTTAGGCTACGTGGGGAGCCGCAGCATTCATCAGGTTCCCGATCCCAGCTTCATCCAACAGCTCGAGCGCCAGATTAACCAGGCGCAATTGGCGAGCCCCACCAACCCGGTTAACGGCATTACGACCAATACGGTCGCGAACGCCTCGCTCCGTGTGCCGTACCTGGGCTTCTCGCCAAGCGGTCTGGGTGACGACCAGACCGTCGGAGACAGCAAGTACAACAGCCTCCAGGCAACCGTGAGAAAGCAGTTTTCTCATGGACTGCAGCTGCAGGCGTCCTACACCTACAGCCGCTCGTTCACCAACACGGCCTTCGTCGAGGTCAACGATCAGACCAAGCCAGAACCATATGGACTTAATCCCGCCTATCGCCCTCAGCGGTTTGCCATAAACTACAGCTATGATTTGCCTTTCGGCCACCATGATGCTTTCCTCGGCAAGATTACCAATGGTTGGAACGTGGCCGGCGTCACCGTAGTTCAGGACGGTTTACCTCTAACGATCGAAGATACTCGGGGCGGCAGCATCTACGGGTTTGGTCCTGGAGCGACGATAGCCTCTACGGCCGAATTTGCTCCGGGAATGGGTCCAGCCAACGTAGCAACTCCCGGCGGCGTGGAGGCCCGGCTGGGTGGCGCGACCGGTGGCTTGGGATACTTCAACAAAACTGCCTTCGGCACGACCCCGGTAATTGGCAACGGGACGGGGTACGGAAACTCCGGCTACAGTATTCTTCTGGGCCCAGGCCAGTTCAATTTTGATGCCGCGGTGCAGAAGACTACCAAGGTGGGAGGCATCCACGAGGATGCCACTCTGGTATTTCGCTCGGAGTTCTTCAATGCATTCAACCATCCCCAGTTCAGCAGCCCGACGGGGTCGCAGCTAGACGTTTCCAAGTCCACCTTCGGGCAGATCACCCTTGCTTCGGTGAATCCGCGGCTGATTCAGTTCGCTTTGAAATACGTGTTCTAAGTATTCGGAAGGGGTCGTAAGAACCGGCCCCTTCCACCCAGCCGTTTAGTCATTTGGAAGATTCGACCACCACTCATCGGACAGGAAAATGAACATGAATTCGCGGCAGTCGTCCGTTCTCGTGAAGCAATTCTCCCTGGCCTGCATCGGTCTTTTCCTGCTTGCCATACCGGCGCACGGGCAATCGGATCTCAGCTTGAACGGCGCCATCGATACTCGCGTGCACCCATCCCCAGACAACGTCGCGCGCTCGATCGACGCCGATGATCTGGCGCGGCTTGCCAAACAGAATGGCATGCGCGGTCTGGTGCTGACCAACCACTGGGAGTCGACTGCCGCACTCGCTTATATGGTCCGTAAAGACGTTCCCGGAATCGAGATCTTCGGCGGCGTCGAAATGGACCAGGCCGTCGGCGGGGTCAATGTTGAAGCCGTCAAACGTATGATCATGATGAAGGGCGGTTGGGGCAGGGTCGTGTGGTTGCCCACGTTCGACGGCGTCACCTTTACGAACTGGGTGAAGAAGGCTGGAGAAGGAAGGCCCTACTCAACAACTCTGGTTCCCATTTCGAGGGACGGCCATTTGCTTCCCTCCGTGCTCGAGTTGCTCGACTTCGTAGCACAGAATCATGAACTCTTGCTGGAGACAGGTCACAACTCGGCAGAAGAAGCATTAATGGTTGTTCATGAGGCGCATCAACGCGGAGTAACGCACATCATTGTCACCGGCGCGATGGACCCGGTAGTCGATATGAGCATCCCGCAAATGCAGCAGGCCGCCCGCGAGGGCGCTTACATTGAATTTGCTTATAGCAACGCGTTCGGGAAGAAACCCGAGCGCACCATGAGCGAATTCGCGGACGCCATTCGCAAGGTCGGCCCGCAGTTCTGTATCCTGAGCACAAATTTCGTAGATTTTCCGTCGCATCCGCGGGCCTTGCTTGATTTCATGCAGGCGCTTCACAAAGAAGGTATCTCCGTGGCGGACATCAACCTCATGGCGAAGACCAATCCGGCCCTTGCCTTAGGACTGAAGCCCTAGCGCAGGTGCGAGATTTGGCGCTAGCTGCTCCAACGCGCTCCGAAATTTCGGAGCGAATTGGAACTCGAACTGGAGATGCAAGAAGACTATTTCTCTTGGCGTTTGCCGAACCCGCACTATCGCGAAACAGAAGCTCTGGGAGCACATCGAGTCCGCGGGAGTCAACAGTAAGGAAGCTTTCACAACTAACACAGCACCGGCGATGACATTTCGCGCCCAAGCAGAAAAGTGGATTGATTCACTTTCCACGCGGCGACGAAAGCCGGTCAAACCCGCTACGATTTGGGGATGGCAGCACGCTTTGGATAAGTGGCTATTACCAAATCTCGGCGACATGTTCCTCGCAGACGTAGCAAATGCCGCGCTGAAAGTACTGATAGAGAAAATGCCTCTGCGGGGCTTTCCGCGCAGTCCATCATCAATTACACGAGGGTTGTGAAGATGGTTGTGGCTTCTGCAGTTAACGATGAGGGCGAAGAGATTTACCCTCGCAAGTGGAACCACAATTTTGTCGGAATGCCCATCTTGAAAAGAGAAGAGCAGCACAGGCCAACTGTCACTGAAGCAGAACTCGCAGAAATCCTTACCAGCACCAGCAAGCGATGGGCAGTTCTATTCGCGTTGCTGGCAGGTACAGGCTTGCGGATCGGTGAGGCACTGGCACTGAAACGGACTGACCTCTCGCCGGATTGCCGAGTGCTCAATGTACGGCGAAGCATCTGGCAAGGTCAGGAACAAGCACCCAAAACTGCCAATGCTGTACGTGTCGTTGATATCGCACAGCCGCTGGCAGAGTTATTGCAGGAATACGTGGCCGGAGAAACCGGCTACCTGTTCGCCGCAAGCAGGCACGCCGGAGAAACCGGCTACCTGTTCGCCGCAAGCAGGCACGCCACCGGCAAGAAAGTTGGCCTTCATGCTTTCCGTCGCTTCCGAACGGAAACATTGCGCCGGGTAGGTGTACCGGAGGACCTTACGAAGCTATGGCTCGGCCACTCAAAGCAATCCGTGACGGACTTCTACGCAGCTGGGTCGCAAAAAGACGAGGCGTGGAGGCGGGAATGGTGTGAGCGTGCAGGGCTGGGCTTTTCCGTGGTTGGGCTACTTGGGCTACAAAATTGTGGTGCAGATTGATCCTGTGAAAGCTTGTGTAACCCCAATAATGGGGCGGGTTTTAGGATGGCGCGCCCGGAGGGATTCGAACCCCCGACCCTCTGCTTAGAAGGCAGACGCTCTTTCCAACTGAGCTACGGGCGCGCTGGCTGTAACCACATCAGTTTAAGGCCGTTGTCTCGCTAGCCGCAACTGGCAACTGAGGCACCTCATTTTGACTGTGCCCAATTTTGTGCCCACCCAGCCTTGACATCGCGTCCAAGACCGCGTCTTCGGACGGGTGAACGTAGCGGGCCGAAATGTTGATTGAAGAGTGTCCGGCAATACGGGCAAGCGTCCAAACATCGCAGCCGGATTGCCCCAGACGGGTGAGGAACGTATGGCGCAAAGAATAGAGAACGAAGGGACGCACCGGCTTCGCGTTCCGCTTGGCGGCTTCGGTAGCAATGGTCACAAAGGTCTTGCCGTGCTGCTTTCGAAGACTGGACGGTTCGACATGGCCCGAACGGGTCGGGGCGGGCCAGATGAAGCCCTCCTCGGGCTTGCCCGCGTCGTTCCATCGAGCTTCCAGGGCGGCCCTGACACGGGGCGTCAATGGGAGCACGCGGCGTGCCGCACTGGTCTTTCCATGCGTAACAAGCAGGACTCCATTGCGCCCGTTAAACCAAGTGACGTTTTCCCAGCGCAGACGAAATGCTTCTTCGGGGCGAAGTCCTGTATCGGCAAGGATGGTGGCTACCGATGCCAGCGGCTCAGGCGCGGCAGCAAGATAACGTGATTCCTCGTCGGGCGTTATCACCCGCTCCCGACGACGCTCACCGGGCAGCACCTTGATCTTGGGTGAGGCGGCCAACACGCTCCATTCTACAGCGAGGTTAAGGATGCGACGCAGAACACGAAGTGAGTTGTTGGCGGTGCTAACCTCCATTCCCTGACCCAATCGAAAACCCGCGAAGCTCGAAGCTAGTTCCCCTGTGATTGCATCGAGGGGAGCGTTAGCTAGTGGCTTGTAGCTTGTCAGGGCCCGAATGCCGGTACGATACCATTTCCAGTTCTTCACGCACGCAGCTTCAAAGGTCGATTTCGCCCAAGGTTCTACACGGTCCTTACAGAATTGTTTCAGCGTTGGAACAGGTTTTGGCTCGCGGATGCCGACTTCACCCTTTGCCAGGGAAGTGCGGTGGGCCGATTCCATCTGGCGTGCCACTTTGTCGTTTCCCTGTTTCGTAGACTCCCGCACGAGCTTGCCGTGCCACATGAATTTGTACCAGTAGACCTTGCCGCGTTTGTAAATCATGACTTGGCTCCATTTTTGCCGCTGCCCTTGGGCCTACCCCCGAGCTTTCCCCATTCGCGCATCCTGCGTTGAAACTCCCGCTTTCCCCACTTCTGGATTCGAGTTTCGATACTTCGCTGGGCCATCAAACGGGCCGCGTCGCTCATTTTTGCCATATATTTATTATACCTATCGATAGGTTATTTTCAATAAGGAACCTGAGATTGAACGCTCGTGCATCTGTAAATCTCAGGTAGGTGTAGTATTTCGAGGTTCAAAAGGAGGGAAAGTGCCGAAGAAGCTGACCCTAGAAGAAATCTTGAAGTACAAACCTGCGAGAAAGGCTTTTGATCAATTGACCGAAGCTAAGATTGACCTGAAGACCTTGGAGTTTTGGCTATGCGAGATAGCTGCTGCTCCTACCCGCGCCAAGCCGACGGGGAGCCTGCAAGCCGAGCGACGCAAGGTTGAAGCATTAGCGAAGAACGTCAAAAAGGTGGCGAAGCAAATCGAGATCGCGAACGCAACCCCCTCCAAGTTTCCGACCGGGTGGACTGTTGCGGATCTCACTCTAATGGCTAGGATCCCGCATCTGTTGCGGGAATTCGCGACGGCATGGATGGACGCTCATGCGATTTTGTGGATTCGCTTCTATCCCATTTCGCAGCAGAATCAATGTATAGTCTCGCTAATCAGTATCATCGAGCAGATCACTAGAAGACCGCATTACAGACTGGTCGCTGACCTCCTGAACGGCATCCATGCAGCGCAACACGGCTTAGACAGTTTTGAGCGCTGGGACAAAGATGACCTTAAAGAGTTGTACCTGAACGCGAAAAAACGGATGACGAAGGTTTTAAGACCCCGCAATCAGCCAAAATAAATCATTTAAATTACTTCCGGGGGGTGTGTATTCCGAGCAGGAGTCTGCTTACATCATACCCTCATAGAACACCATCATAGCGCGCTACCCTCTGCCAAGATCAGCCACTCGCTGTGCGGGTGAAGCATGACGCAGAGGGGTCAGCATGCGACACAAGTTTCAGGTGAGTGCGAAAGAACTCGGGGCAATAACTCCGGAAATGTCAGGGGCGCAAATAACTGAATCCGATCTCATTCGCGAAAAAGACGTTTCGCGCCGGTACGGATTTGGCCTGCCCTGGCTTCGCCGCGCCCGTCGAGAGCTCCGAGGGCCAAAATTTGTTCGCCTGGGGAAAATGATTTTTTACCGTCGGGCAGACGTCGAAGCCTATGTCACGGCGCATGAAGTACAAACTCGTGACGCGGAGTAGTTCCACAGATGAACTTCAAAGGCACGAATCAAAACGGAGGAAAAAGTGTTGCTTGTACGATGGGAAAGGCATTGCGCTCATGAGCCCGTTACGGAATCACACCGGACGAATCTAGCTTGTGCCCAGAAAGAGATTTTGGCGATGGATCCCAAACTAGCGCGGGGTGATCGCGGTTTCCAAATCGCGGTGCTCATGGTAGCAGGCGCGCTTATAGTCGGGCCCTTTGTTCGCCGCCTTGTGAAATTGACGGGGTATTCCAATGCGTTAGTGCGGCAGGTTTGCCGGAATATGCGAAAGTCACGACTCTGGACCGACAACGTTCTCACGCTGGAATGGTTCAATGAGGATCACTGCTACGTTGAATGCATGCTTTGGGTATACACACTTGTCGCCGAAGGGAAACTTTTGGCTGCACGAAATCGAACCGGGGATTGGGAATATTGGGCAGCACCGCCGCGATAGGGACGGAGATTGCGTTTTCTCATTTTTGAGGTTCGAGAAACCGCCAACAATTACCGGCATCTTCTGTAAACCAAATCATTGATTTAAACGTGTCCATCGACCAGGCAATTTTGTGAAGACACAGATCTCGCCGCCTAACGCTCACCTATACGTTAATGACAAACTGATTCCTGCCGAGCTGAAGAACCAGCCTCGCTGGATCTGTTGGAAACGGGCTCCGTCGAAGTCCAAGCCTGGGAAATTCCAGAAGGTGCCATATGACGCAAAGACGGGTCGCCATGCATTAAGCAATGACTCGACCACGTGGTCTTCATTTGACGCTGCGCTGGAAGCTTTTCAAACCCTTTCTTACGATGGCGTTGGGTTTCAGCTCGGGGGTGGATTTGCCGGAATCGACCTGGATAGTTGCGTTGACACGAAAACTGGCGCCATCGCCGACTGGGCCTTGGAAATTATCGACTGTTTGAAAACCTATACCGAGACGAGCCCGAGTGGGACGGGCCTTAAACTCTTCTTGAAAGGAACATTGCCACCCGGACGACGACGGCTGGATCTACCTGATGGAAGAATTGAATTCTACGACGGTAAGCAATTTTTTACTGTGACTGGGATACGATTCGAGAAAATATCAATAATTCGCAGCTGTAATCCTGACTTTTATGCCGTCTACAACCAATACTGCGGGAAGTCACCAGCCGCTGAACACAAATCGCCACCATCAGCCGAGAAGATCGACGATGGGGTCGAACGGCTGGTCCAAGAAATACAAGGCATGACAAAGGGGAGCATAAAACGGCTTTGGGATGGCGATCAGTCCCGCTATGGTTCGCAAAGCGAGGCGGATTTAGGGCTCTGTACGATGCTTGCGCTCCGCTTTGGATGTGACGCTCGACTTGTCGATTCTCTGTTCCGTCGATCAAAACTTTTCCGGCCGAAATGGGATGAGGTCCACTCGACGAGCGGCCGAACATATGGCTGCATGACGATTGCGAAGGCTATAGCCACTGCGTCTCGCGAGTTCAGGAAAAACTTTGACGTGAGGACGGCCAACGAACTCGAAGAGCGCGCTCGGGACCTCGGACTGACCCCATTCATTGTGGAAGGTCTACTCCCCGCACTTTCGCTGGCGCTGCTTGCCGGAGATTCCGGCGTAGGCAAGAGCCCCTTCCTTTATCAATTAGCTCTGTGCGTTGCCGCAGGGATTTCGTTCCTGGAGCACAAAGTAAGACGCGGCCGGGTTCTTTACTTGGATTTTGAAAACGGCGTGACCCAGGTCAATTGCCTCGTAGATCGGCTGGTTCGCCATTTAGGATTGGAGCAACGCCCGGAGAACCTATACCTATGGAATCGAAACGATTCAGCGCAAGCAGATTGGACGCGCAAAATTCCGGAGATGATCCGGAAACTCAGACCCATTCTTGTGATTGTCGATTCACTGGGCTCGTATATCCCAACGATTGAAAGCGAGAATCCAGTCGCGAACAAGACTCTTCAAATGCTTCGTGGCGTGATTCTTGATTCTGGGGCAACTATTATTCTGGTCCACCACCTGCGCAAGGAATCGAAGAAGCGCGTCGAAGCGTCGGAGCCACTCGAACGCGACTTCCGCCGTTGGTTTCAGGAGGTGCGGGGGCCGCGTGCGATCATCAACGGCAGTGATGTGCGGCTGGGTGTGGCTGTCCCTCGCTCCGCGAGAATCGTCACGGGTCCAAAACAACAGTCGGAAATCGCATTTGTTTTGCGGGGATTCGCACGCGTGCAAGGCGAGATCCTTACGTCTTATATTGCGCGCACTCTCGACAGCGAAGGCGAGCCCGTAGGCTATACAAAGCTCACCGGCGTTGCGCTACTGCGCAATTTAAAGCAAGCAGCCGTGTTCCATCGCCTTCCCGACACCTTCCGTTTTAAGGACGTAAAATTGCTGTATGGTAAGGGCGACCAATCGACAGCAGATCTCTTGAAAAAGTACGTCGCCCTGGGAATTGTGCGAAAAACATCTTCTGGCTACGAGAAGATAGGCGGAATTGTTCCGTCCGATAACACCCTTGAGGTTGAACCTGCAAAGTGAATTTCTCCTTCAATCCATGAGTCGGCTCCGGATCTCCACCCCCTTCTTGCGAACGACATCAGTCGACGGGTTCAGTGCTACTTGTTGCCACAAATCAAACACGGTGTGGGGGGTTGGAGTGTAACCGTAACGAATTAAGTTTCTATCAGTTAGCACTCCAGTTCAAAAACGGAGTGAACCAGAGTAGCCGGAGTAGGTGGAGTGGACGGAGTAAAGTTATGGTTTTGTACCTGCTCCGCTTACTCCGGTCCACTCCAAAAGCTACTGGAGCTGTAAATCACTGAGAATTCGAGGGAATTGGCCACAACTCCGGGAAATCACACCCCCCACCCGTGTTTGGTTTGTACCGAAGACGCGGGAGTCGCATGGAAGAAGCTTGGTCGAATTAAAAGCTGTAGCCGGGACATGATGGGAAATCTGGGAAAGATGAGCACTCCTGCATTCGCGGAAGGTGGTCGTCCCACTTCGCGCTGGGAAGTGAACCCAAGGGTTTTGACGGTGCCATAGGGGCTCCATATTTTTAAAAATAATCGGAAAGAGGCTTTGACGGTGTGCTTTCAAAAAGACCTTCAAAGCTTGCACACACCGTGTTTTTCTAAAACGTTCACAAACGGGGCCCCGACTTTAACTGTCAAAACCGTCGAAACCCGAATTGAGGGGCTTCCGGCGCGTATGTGCGCGTACACCATGGAGGAAAACAGTGGTTGAAAAAGTGAAAGCGAATAAGAGATGGGCGAAGCATCAATTCTTGGATGGAACTGTATTCATGGACGAAGATGCAAGTCTAAACGGCGATCTCCAATGGCACGAGATTCACGGCTGCACGTGTCCCGTTTGTCAGGGGCAAGCTGAGCATCGCGTCTCAAGCTGGGGCTATGAAGATATTGAATGCGTGCAGGGCTGTGGTTTGGTGTGGCTGCGGGGAGAGCCCACAGACCCCAACCATTTCATAGATAAGCGTCCGGACAAAAGCAAGAAACCCTGCGACCGTTGCAACGGACTGACCATCCACTGAATACTGCAGCATCACTTTTCTGAAAAGAATGATTCAGAGCCGGGAACCTGCCGCGGTTGCTCGACGAACATCCCGCTCCTGGAGCGTGAGCGCATTGGGCAGATGCACATGCTGGCAAAAACAAGAGCAAAATTTAGACTGGGATAGCTCGCCACGAGCGGCGCGGGCGCACCGATCTTCTTTTCCGGTGAGCATGTGTGCCAGTTCGAGGGCGCTCGGTTGTTAACTGCATACGGGCCGACACCATCGCGTATAAGGCCCTTGTAATATTTGTGAAATCCAGGCCAGAATTTGTCGCCCCACGCTTTTGGATCGTAGTACGTCATATCGATCACCAGGTGGTCATGGTCTGCACGCCGGAAGCGCTCCGCCAGCCGGAAAGCGTCGCTCTTGGAATGGCCAACATTCTGCGTAAACTTCGATTTGCCATTCCTTTCAGAGCCGCATGGCTTCGGTAACTCGCGATGCGGACGGCTGGGCGGACCGGGTGGCCTACATGCGCAGCGCGATGAGTTACGGGCTGGCCTCGCGGGTAAATGATAAGGATGCCGTAACGATTTCATCCTATATCACCAGCCTGTTTGGCCCCGATTCCGTTCTTCCAAAATCCCCCACGGATATGCCGGGCTACCAGGCCACGGTGCGGCCCTTCGGCAACGAGTCGCTCACATGGAGATGATGATCGTTGAAGTCGGCGTAGCGCATACGCACCAGTTCTAGGGCGCGTTTGCGTACGGCTTGCGGCGTGCGCCGTCGATTGGGATATCCCGGCCATTCCCGCCAGCATCGCGGCGCCCATCTCCGCAATGAGTTCTTCTTTGCTGTAGGATTCAGAGCCGAATTGGTGGTCGCTAGAGTGTTCCTCGAAGCGATTGAGGCGTGATTTGTGGCCGGTCGAGTGCGTGAGTTCGTGAAAGAGCGTGGTGTAATAGCCCTCTGGCGATTCAAAGCAACTCCTAGACGGCATCCCCACGATATCCGCTGACGGTCGGTAAAGGGCTTGCGAATGCTGCTCGATTCGCGGAGGATTCGGCATCTGATTCGCGATGGATTCGCACTCATCTAGCGGCTGAACGGTCTTGTGCTCATCGCCGCAGAGAGCTTTGAGGCCTTCGCATTGCTCGATATTGAAAACGCGGTAATAGCGCAGCAATACGGAAGTCTTGTTCTCGGTGTCTCCCGTCTCTCTGTTCTCTTTCGCATATTCGTTGAACTGCCAGAATGAAATCAGCGTGCTTTTCTCGCCTTGTCGGACGTGCGCTCTCAGCTGCTTGGCTTGATTGAACGTGAGCCAGTAAGGGGAGCCGTATCCCTGCGTTGCGAGCAAGAAAACATTCAGCCCGCGATATGGTTTCTTCGAGATGAGACTGCGCGGTATCGACGTAGACCACGGCTTCCGCCAAGGTGCAACACCCTGTTCTAGCTGCTTCAAAACGCTTTCGGTGATGATTTCTGGAACTGTTGGCATCGGTTTGCCCTCCCAACACTTCAGAAACAAACGCTAATGTGCTGGATGAGGGCGAGGCGCGATGATTTTAAGGAATTTAGCTTTTCCGGTGGAGTTGGGGCTTCCGTAAACTCGAAATTGTTATCTGCATGGGAGGCGCCCGGACAGATTTTGAAAATCAGAAATGTTTGGCTGAGGGCTGAGACGAGAATGTGCGGATTAAGGGGGCCTATTGGGAGGTGGGGCTTAACCCATTTCGTTTTTGGCAGACCACTTTAGTACAGCCATATAACGCTGACATTACGTATCGCGGTAGCAACCATCTTGTACCGCAAGCACCTCCCGTGTCTAATACCCCGAGGAGGTTTCATGAACATCGTAGAGGCATTGCAGGGAGAAGAAGCGAAGTTGCAGCGACAGTTGGTTGCGGTTAAGAGTGCTATCGCTGCTTTAAATGGTGGGAGTACGGCTGCGTCATTAGGTCCCGCCACGAGTTCAAATGGAGCGAGCGGTAAACGAACGATGTCGGCTGTGGTCCGAGCGAGGATATCTCAGAAGGCGAAAGCTCGGTGGGCGAAGATCAGGGCTGAAAAGGCAAAGAGGGCCAAGTAAGCTTCGATCATCCCTCGAATTTCAATCATCAAAAAAATGGCGTGCGGTGTATGGCTTAGGTGCGTAGATGATCCATGCACCGCTACGGCCTTTCCCTCAGTGATCGACTTGTCTGGAGCTGAGGAAGTGCAGTACTAGCCCACCATTTGTCCGGTAAGCCGTGTATAGCGTCGTCGGCGTTGTCAAGACATTTGGGAGACACACTGGTAGCGTGCGCGCCGGGAGCAGGGTCAAGGGCAGCCCGACTTTAGTCGGGCTGTTTATCGAAGACCCTTGACGCTGCGGACGGCTCACCACAATCGTGTTCAGACGAAGCACGAGCTTCGTCCTAGTTGGAATTCCGTTCTGGTTGCTGACCAAGACTCGTCTTCCTGAATCCTACGGTGGCGCTTTTGCTGCCACCAACCATGTATTCGATCGCTAACTACCGACCATGATTCCTTTTCCGAACTCCCCTCTCGGTTGCCAGGGGAGGCAGGGCGCCCAATCAACTTCGACTTCGCGATGGATTTGCATCCACCATCGGCTAACTCGGGCTACCCTGCATGCGAGCCGGCGGCACCGGCTGAGTTGCTTCGCGCAGCTTCCAGTACAGCCGTACCGCCAACTTCCGTGCCAGAGCTACTGTTGCCACCGCACTATGGCCCCGGCGAAATTTTAACCGCTGATAGAATCGCCGCAATTCTGGATCGGATTGGGAGGTGGTCTGGGCAGCCTGAACCAGCAAATAGCGCATCATCGAATTCCCTTGCTTGCTGATCGAGCCCAGCCTCTGCTTGCCTCCACTACTTTCCTCGCTGGGATTCAAACCGAGATAACTCACCACTTGCTTGCTTCGTTGGAAACGGCTGATGGGCCCCATCGTCAAGACAAAACAGAGCGCCGTTACCGGCCCCACTCCTGGTTGCTTCATTAAATGAGTGGCCTCGGGGCAGCGCTTCACCTGATTCTCCACCTCCCGGTCCAAATCAGCGATCCAAGGATTTAACTGATCGAGCAGCTGAAGCAGTTCGCCTCGGCGACGGCTGGCCCAGGGATCGAGCACAAGATCTTCCAGTTCCTTGCGACCCACCTGGCTCCAGAGCTTTCGCTTCCGGCAAAGCCTCTGACTCATAGCCAGACCGTGTAACTGGTTCATCACCGAGGTTCGGTAGCACACCAGCTTGTGACGATGTCGTAAGAGTTGTCGAAGGTCTCGCTCGCTGGGCGAGGGCATCCAGATTCGCGGAAACCGGTTCGTGAGCAGCAAATCCAGAATGTGCTGGGCATCACGCGAATCCGTCTTCTGCTTGCGCACCATCGCTGCACGAATGGCCGCGGCGTCTCCGATCCACAGTTCGTGGTGGTATCGTTCGAGAATCTTCTCGAACCACCGTGCGTTGAGGGTCGCTTCGATGCCCACACGAGCTGGGCTTGGAAGCGCTGCGTAAAACCTTTCGACATCTTCATTCTCATGTCCCAGGCAGCGTTCGACGATCTCCCCCGTACTGGGATCAAGCATCGCGATCTGCTGTATGCGAGTGTGAAAATCACATCCTATAATAATCATCGCTCGGCTCCTTTCCTCCGAGCCTTGGTCGGCCAACCACCAAGTCTACTCGCTCGAAGGGAGCCGACGACGCTATCCAATCACCTAACTAGGACCTATCGACTGAGGACGTGCCAATTGCCGAAGATGTGTTGAACGATTGCCAGCACTAGCAAGATCAGAATCGAGGCGAGTAACGCTTTCTCAGCAAAATCCCGTCGCTTCAAAAGCCGATGCATTTGCTACAACCCTCAGCACCGAGAAGTGTCGCGCAAATCCTCCGAGAAAGCGCGAACCTAGGACTCAGACACTAGCTCAAAAAATCGGCGACGTAAAATTAATAGTTAGTAAAAGCTGACGCACAAACGCGCCACTCCGAAAAGTACAGCATCACTTCAAATGGACGGTTAGCCGACTTTTCAGGAGTTACAGCATTTTCCAGCTACCTACATATTTCAGAACTGTGCGAAACGGGACTGCATTGCGTTTCACGTCAGGTCACGATAGGTACATGAGCAAAGCTAAGAAGGAATCAGACAGCGTCGTGAAAGACATGGAGAAGCCGCGTATGTCTAGGTCTGCAAGAATAGCGGAACTGAGTCTGGATACTGCGCGAGTTCGGGAACAGCCAAGTGTCACCATGCCTGGGATCGTTCACAAAGTCATCCCATCTCCACGTCCGAACCAATCCGAAAGGGCACAGATCGCTGTTGACGGGGCCGACTACAGGTATCGAGACCTGCGTATTGAAAATACCTTTACTGACGAACATGGGGATGATGTGAGCCTCAAAAAGGGTGATCACGTTGAAGTTACCGTCACGGCGGAATCGGAGACCGTTGCCAGGATTAAGGAAACTGGCTAACCATTCGGAATGGGACAGTCTGGCGAGGGCGAACCGAGGCATTAAGCGGAAGGAAACTTAATCGTGTAGGACAACGCTCAGCAGTGAATCGTCCACATGGATAGCGCCGTCGTATCGAATGAAACCCAGCTTCTTGAATTTGTTCATGAATAAATTGACTCGGGACCGCGTTGTGCCAATCATCTCGGCCAGCATTTCTTGCGATACCTTGGGAAGAACCTGTTGAGAACTGCCTTTTACACCATAGCGTGCGAGCAGCAGCAGAGTGCGAGCCAAACGCTTCTCCGTCGAGCTGAAGAGCTGATCTATCAGGTCTGCCTCCACTCGCAGGTTTCTCCCAAGCATGTAAGCGATGAAGCGGTCTGAGAACTCATGTTCTTCGTGTAGCGCACGAATCATTTCGTTTTTCTCGATAAGAAGTAGGGTCGTAGGCACAATCGCGGTGGCAGTGGCCATGCAAACGGTCTGGCTCGCAAGGCAGCCTTCACCAACAAAATCGCCCGGTCCCAGAATCGCCACAACGGCTTCTTTTCCGGTCTCATTGACCACAGTGAGCTTCACGCTGCCTTCCTGAATGTACATAACCTTCCTTGCGGGATCGCCCTGCGTGAAGATGGTCTGTTTTCCTTGAAACGTTTCAATCTTTTTCCCGAAACCGGCCGAGTGAAGGAACAATTTCACGTCGAAAACAGGGCCTTTAGAAATCGTTTCTTGGGGGCGACGACGAACCTTGGTGGACACAAGTCGAGGTGTCGAAGGCATGGGATGCCAGACTATCATAAGCGTTGGCTTGTCCACTCTTCGACAACCCAACGCGCACCGCATTTATAGCCTGAAGCTGAGCCCCACCGCGTGTGTCAAGTCCTGCGTAACGCCTTATCAAACGGACGCTCGCGTCAGGCCACCGCGCCTAGAGCGTTGACCCAATGGCCGCTCTCGTATCGAGCGACGGCGTCGTGTCATTCGCAGCGACGGGCCTATTTGAAGAGGCGTTTGCGCTGCAGATCGTTTCGTACCAAGCGTGTTGACAGGCAGGGGAACAGAGACCTACCGTCTTCGCATTCAAGTCTTGGTTTAACATCGCCGATGGGAAAGAGAGTTCTTTGCCACAACTGCTACAGCAGAACATACAGTTTTACCTCTGGCGGGACAGTAGCAACGCCTATAGGGGAATACTGTCTCGAAGAGGACACCTACGGAACAACCGCGTGGGGCGAGTCTGTTTATATCGCTGATTTACAAAATTCAGCAAATCCGTGGGGACACCTGCCAGTGGAGAGCGTAGCCAGGCCTAAACTCCTGTGTAACGCGCTAACCGGAGAAACAAAGCATCACTTCAAATGGACGGTAAGCCGACTACACGGGAGTTGGCCGCGTGTTTTTCTATAAGACAGAATCCACACCAGGTCTTCCAATAGACTTTGCGTGCGGCCAAGGAAGCGATCACCATTCTCGCTCGCCGCTCTTCGCCCCTTCCGAAAGGATGGTCTGGGCCGATAAAGCGGCAGGAATGAGGTCGCCGATTTGATATTTCACGTCTCGTGAAACCATGGTGGACAGACCGAGGATTCGAACGTTGGCTTCAGCTTCCGAAGACGTCTGCAGCCACATTGTGCCAACAGCACCATACAAGAGAACAATGCGCACATCCCTAAGCCACCAAGACGGACTCTTTGCAGGCTCGCCCTCGACACGGTAGGGAAGGTAGGTACTGGCATCCACCCAAATGGTACCGCGCAGCAGGTTTTTGGATTTCTGCTTTGGAAGCAGCTCCAGCACATAGCAGCGTTTACCGCTAAACTCATCCTCGCGAACGAACAAAAAATCATAATTGTCGCGTGTGATAGCGGTCGCGCCCGGATCCTTTGCGAATGCCACCTCGCTGTCCAGCATCTTGCGGACGATCTTTTCTCCGAATCCGGATTCGCCCGGATTGTCGATGGTATATTGTTTAGAGTCCGCACGCGCGGCGGTTATCTCGGCGATGACGAGGGTCTTGGCTTCATCGCGATTATCGCCCTTAAACAGTTTGTATTCGCGCGTGACGGTATAGGGGCGAAAGTGACTGCGGTTTTCGGCCTGAGCCCGCGCCATCTGAGCAACGATACTTTGGTTTGTTGAAAGTGCGCTCCAGGTCTGAGCCGAAACGCATACTGCAGCCGCCAAGCAGACAAAAAGCGAGCATGCGAATTGTGCCCTGGCACTCATGTTGAAAGTCCGCCGTTCGATTCCATGCCAAACACCAACACAGTAGCGAAGCTGCACGGGCCGGTGGTATCGCGTATTCACCCGTAAGTTGACTATGCAATGTGGGTCCCGCGATCCCGGCGACCCAACCCTCTTTTTCGCTTCTGGGCCTCGGTTTATGATGCCACCTTGGCCCGAGCTAGCTCAGGCTCGGCGGTCAGCTCGTCAAAAAGCGTTCGGTAGTGAATCATTGCTTGGCGCAACTCTTCTGTACTGGCTTGCCCCCTCGTTTGGCGAAGCGCGATTTCGTGGGCGGAACGGTAATTCTGCAGCACCAAAGGATAGTCCACAGAGATATCCGCCGCACGCTGTTCGAAGTCACTTACCGGATAGCCGCGTGTGGACATCACATCGCCCAGCAGTTGATCGGCTTCCGTCACCGCACCTCCGGGGCCATCTACGAACCGGGCTTGCACCCTGCGCCAGGACTCCACGAAGCGAGCGCGGTCGTCCGGACCGAGCGGCCGGATGTGGAAACTCTCCACTCGATCCGCGCGCTTGTCGAGCCGATCTTCCGCCTGTCGCCGGCCCCCACCCTCATTCACCGCGCGGGCATACTCTGGACCGCCAAACTTGGTGCGCAGTCTTTCCGTTCGGCGTTTGCGAACAAAAAGCCAAATGGCTATGCCTGCGATAACCAAAACGCCGACGGCGATGGCTATGATTATTTGTGTCGTGCTTACCGCGGATAGGTTCATGACTTGCCTCCAGTTCTCTCAGTCGATTTCTTGGCCACAATAAGGGTTGTCGAGGGTTGTCGTAAGTCGATTAAGCTGGCGGTATCGGTTTCACGGTTTTTCGACAGCTTTTTCCACTTGGCCGATTTTCTTTTGGACCTTCCCGGCTATCTTTTCGTCAATCCCTTCGCCTTCCAATCTGGGATCGTTTGTCAGTTGGCCCACTTTTTGCTTCATCTTGCCCTTTGCTTCGTGAAACTTGCCTGCGATCTTGTTCTGAGTGCTAGGTTTCATTTTGTGCTCTCCTAAAAGATTTCAGTCCCGAAACTAGCTGACGTTGAGCCAATCGAGGCATTCGCACAGAGTTCATCATTACTTACATCAAGTGGCAGATCTGTCCCGTTCAGCACACGCGCCGAATATTGTTCGGGTCACGTTGCTCTCACTAAGTCTGAGTAACGCTAATCGTCCATATAAAGTGTCACTTCAAATGGGTAGTCCGAGTTGGCAAAGGAGTGGCGCCTCCTGATCAGGCAACCATCGAAAATTGTAGTGCCACGGCATTGGTCATGACCATAATAAGTAATTGTCATGCGTCGTCTTGTCTGCTTGTCGGCGTTGCTGTTCGTGGCTTGCATAGCGCTCGCTCAAACAGCGAGTCGTTCGAGTTCGTCCATCAGTTAACCATTGACGGGGACCCGTGTACGTCTGACAACGTCGTAGCAATTCTTCTTCGTGGGGGGCGAGTATGGGCAATCGAGGCGTCAGTGAAGTTTGACGCCGCTTCCCTGCTTATCAGTGAACAAATAGTCTGAAAGCGGAACTCCAAGACTCGCGGGATCTCCCTTGTGTCTCTTTCGAGACAGTATGCGTTATTCCAAATGTTTAAACTCCCAGTTGAAGTGGAATGTGAATCCGAAGACAGTCTTGGGTGGAGACATGAATTCCAAGTATGACGTATATAAAAGACTTCCTGACGACAGGCCGCCATGCAGATGGACTGGCCCGCAAGGCACCCTTCGCCAACAAAATCACCCGGTCCCAGAATCGCCACGACCGCTTCCTTGCCAGGTGCATTCACCACAGAAAGCTTCAGAGAGCCTTCCTGAATGTACATGACATTTTCGGCGGGATCACCCTGCGCGAAGACGATTGCCTCGCTTCGAAACCTGCATATCGTTTTCCCCAGACCGGTCGAAAAGAGAAATAGCGTGACATCGAAAGCAGCCTTCTTGACTTCGCCTTTCGGGGAACTACGAGCCCTGCGGGATACACGTCGAGGTGCGGAAGGCATGGGATGCCAGACTATCATCAATTCTTGAAGCGTTTCATTATTGAACATGGCATTACAATTTGTGTAGGAGATCCCTCTGACTTGCAAGCGCCTGAGTAACGCTGCCGGTTCAGACGGTCGAGGCAACACTTGTTTGCAGTTTACTCGCTGCGAAACGCAGGGATTTCCCACAGGGCAACTTTTTACGGCTGGAAGTGTCCCTTTTCGGACAGATTTGACTGCCAGCAAAGCTCATATTGCTCGTGTCTGAAATCCTCCGCCCAGGAGAATTCCATGAACCAAGGTAGAATTACGCTGACCGGTGTCGTTCAGAAATTGATTGATCGGAACCTCTCCAACGAACCGCAACAGGCTCAAATCTCTCTGTCGGGTGCTGATTACCTTTACGATGAACTTCGCGTCGCGAACGTACACGAATGGGGAGTTGGCAGGAGCGTTGAAATAACGATACAAGCACGCTAGAGCTGCGTGTACTTGTCTTTTTTCGATACAGCTCAACGCCTGATAAACGCGCTTGCCGGAGAAATGAAGTAGTGCTTTAACTTTCCGGTTACAAAACCGGTTCCGGCAAGTCCAACCAAGATGATCGAGATGGTCCGCAATCTCAAGGCGCGCTACGGGTTGAGAATCGCCGTAGTCAGCAATGAATCACGAGAAGTGAATGCGTATCGGATTCGTAAGTTCAAGCTGGGTGGCTTCGTGGACACGTTTATTTCCTCCTGCTTTGTCCATGCTCGGAAGCCCGACGTGGAGATGTTTCGACTCGCGCTGGACGTCGCCCATGCGTCAGTTCGCCAGGTGCTTTACATCGAGAACACCCCGATGTTCGTTCAGATCGCCGAAAGCTTGGCGATTCGAAGCGTTCTTCACACGGACTACAAATCCACCCGAGCAAAACTCTCTTCATTCGGATTGCAGAGCGATTATGAAACAAAGTAACCCCCGAATCCTCACGATCAATGGCGGCTCGTCGAGCTTCAAGTCCGCCCTGTTCGAGGCGGGAGACTCTCTGCGACGGATTCTAACTGGTGACATTGACCGGATTGGACGGCCGGCGCCACCTTGCGGGTGAAGGGTCCAACTGAGACGGACAACATTTCACGTGTGGTGAAGGCAAAGGATCACGCTGCGGCGGTGCGCGCTTTGATGGATTGGATTGACGAATGCACCGAGCGCGATTCATTGGCAGCGGTCGGGCATCGCATCGTGCATGGCGGACCGAAATATTTCAAGCCCCAGCGAATCACTCCCGAAATGTTTGAGGAGCTTCACCGCCTGAGTCCATTCGATCCTGACCATATGCCGGAGGAAATCCTATTGGCCGAGGCGTTTCATCGCCGATTTCCCGACCTGCCTCAAGTGGCGTGTTTCGACACGGCTTTTCACCATGATATGCCGCGAGTGGCCCAGATGTTGCCAATCCCGCGCCGGTACGAGGCACAGGGCGTCCGGCGCTACGGGTTCCACGGGTTGTCGTATGCGTTTCTAATGGGAGAACTCGCGCGCCTCGGCGACCCGGCGGCAACGACGGGCCGGGTCATCCTCGGCCACCTCGGCAATGGGGCAAGCCTGGCGGCGGTACGCGACGGCAAATCCGTGGACACAAGCATGAGTTTCACTCCAACCGCCGGGGTGCCGATGAGCACCCGCTCAGGCGATCTCGATCCCGGACTGGTTTTGTATCTGGCACGCGCTGAAAAAATGAGCGCCAACGCAATTTAACGAGATGGTTACTTCCCATTCCGGCTTGCTCGGAATATCCGAGACCAGTTCCGATATGCACGATTTGCTCGACCATGAAACGCAGGACGTGCGGGCGGCTGAAGCAGTCGCGCTGTTTTGCTACCAGATTAAGAAATGGATCGGCGCATTCGCGGCAGCGTTGGGCGGACTGGACACGCTGGTGTTCGCAGGCGGCATTGGAGAGAACGCGCCCACGGTCCGCGCCCGGATTTGCGATGGGCTGGAATTTCTTGGAATCGAACTCGAAGAGAAAAAAACGCGGCGAATGAGGACGTGATTTCCGCCGCGGCCAGCCGGGTTACGGTCCGCGTCATTCGCACAGATGAAGAACGCATGATCGCAAAAACAGTTTGCTGCATTCTCGGCTTTGGGCTCGAAAAAGGAGAATTGAACCATGAACACAGAAACTCTTGCGCTAACTGACTCAGCAACCCTTTCACCGGAACTGCTCCACAAGATGAATGCTTACTGGCGCGCCGCCAACTATCTGTCGGTCGGGCAGATTTATCTCTACGACAATCCGCTGCTGAAGGAGCCGCTGAAACTGTCGCACGTGAAGCCGCTGGTGGTTGGGCACTGGGGCACGACGCCCGGCCAGAACTTCATCTACGTGCATTTGAACCGGGTCATCAAGAAGTATGACCTCGATATGTTTTACATTGCTGGTCCCGGGCACGGCGGCCCTGCGATTGTGGGCAACGTATACCTCGAGGGCACCTGGACTGACATCTATCCGGACGTCACCAGGGACGAAGCCGGAATGAAGAAGCTGTTCAAGCAGTTCTCGTTTCCCGGCGGGCATTTCGAGTCACGTTGCGCCGACGACGCCTGGGTCGATTCACGAAGGTGGTGAGCTCGGGTACTCACTTAGTCATGCATTCGGGGCGGCATTCGACAATCCCGATCTGATCGTCGCCTGCGTCATCGGCGACGGCGAAGCGGAAACGGCCTCCTTGGCGACCTCATGGCAGTCCAACAAGTTTCTCGACCCGATTACCGACGGAGCTGTCCTGCCGATCCTGCACCTCAATGGCTACAAGATCAGCAATCCAACCGTCCTGGCCCGCATCGAGCATGAGGAATTGGAGCAATTTCTGCGAGGCTGCGGCTGGACGCCATCACTTTGTGGAAGGCAATGAGCCGGAAAAGATGCATGAACTCATGGCCACCACGATGGAAAAGGCCATCGAGGACATCCGGCAAATCCAAAGCAATGCGCGGAACAAAAACGACACCACGCGGCCGCGCTGGCCAATGATCGTCCTCAAGTCACCCAAGGGCTGGACTGGCCCAAAGGTAGTTGACGGGCTGCAAATCGAGGGCACTTTCCGAGCGCATCAGGTGCCGCTGCTGGTCGATTCCGACCATCCCGATCATGTCAAACAGCTTGAAAGCTGGATGAAGAGCTACAAACCCGAGGAGTTGTTCGACGGGAATGGACGACTCATCCCCGAATTGGCGGAGTTAGCGCCGAAGGGCGACCGACGCATGGGCGCCAATCCGCACGCCAACGGCGGCATTCTGCTGCGCGATCTGCGCATGCCGGACTTCCACGTCCACGCGGTGAATGTGCCTTCGCCCGGCGCGGTTAACGGCCAAGATACGCTCGTGCTGGGTAATTTCCTGCGGGATGTAGCCAAGCTAAATGAGGATCAGCATAATTTCCGAGTCTTCGGCCCCGATGAGACCGTCTCGAATCTTCTGGGCGCGGTCTTTGAAGTCACCAACCGTCAGTGGGACGCCCGGGAAGTAAAAAATGACGAATTCCTCGCGCCCGCCGGCCGTGTTCTGGATTCGATGCTCAGCGAGAACCAGTGCGAGGGTTGGCTCGAAGGATATCTTCTGACCGGGCGGCACGGGCTGTTCAACAGCTATGAAGCCTTCATTCGCATCGTCGATTCGATGTTCAGCCAGCACGCCAAGTGGCTGAAGGTATGCCTGGAACTGCCCTGGCGGCGGAAGATTTCGTCACTGAACTATCTGCTCGCCTCTCATGTCTGGCAACAAGATCACAACGGCTTCACGCACCAGGATCCTGGATTTCTCGACCACGTCATCAACAAGAAGGCGGATATCGTGCGCGTTTATCTTCCGCCTGATGCCAACTGCCTGCTGTCAGTTTTCGATCACTGCCTGCGCAGCCGGAATTACGTCAATGTGGTGGTTGCAGGTAAGCACGCCCTGCCGCAATGGCTGACCATGGACGCCGCTGTTGTTCATTGCACGGAAGGAATTGGCATCTGGCAATGGGCCAGCAACGACCAGAACGCCGAGCCGGACGTAGTAATGGCCTGCTGCGGTGACACTCCCACGCTGGAGATTTTGGCTGCCGTTTCCATCCTCCGCCAGCATTTACCCGAACTGAAAATCCGGGTCATCAATGTCGTCGATCTAATGAAGCTGCAGTCTTCGAGCGAGCACCCGCATGGATTGACCGAAACGGACTACGATTCGCTTTTCACCAAAGATAAGCACATCATCTTCGGCTTCCATGGATATCCGTGGCTAATCCACCGGCTGACCTACCGTCGCGCCAACCGCAACCTCCACGTCCGGGGCTACAAGGAAGAAGGCACCATCACGACCGCTTTTGACATGAGAGTGCAGAACGACTTGGACCGGTTCCACCTTGTACAAGACGTGGTCGATCGGCTACCGCACTTGGGCACCAAGGGGGCTTACCTGAAGCAGCTGGTGCAGGACAAGCTCATCGAGCACAAGCATTACATCGACAAGCACGGCGAAGATATGCCGGAAATTCGCAACTGGAAGTGGAGCAACACTAAATGAATTCGCAAGCGCTTATAGACACCGCAAGAATGATGGTCGCCGATGGCAAAGGCCTGCTGGCCATGGATGAAAGTAATCCAACCTGCAACAAGCGATTCGCCAAGTGGGGTATTCCTCAGACCGAGGAGACCCGGCGCGCCTATCGGGAGTTGATTGTGACCACGCCGGGACTCGGTGAATCCATAAGTGGCGCAATCCTCTACGACGAGACGATCCGGCAGAAAAAGAAAGATGGAACTCCCTTTGCTAAAGCCCTCACCGATGCGGGAATTATTCCCGGAATTAAAGTCGACACCGGTGCTAAGGCGTTGGCAGGACATCCGGGCGAGAAAATAACGGAAGGGCTCGACGGATTGCGTGACCGGCTTGCGGAATATTCCCAAATGGGCGCACGTTTTGCGAAGTGGCGCGCAGTCATTGCTGTGGATGACGGCATTCCAAGCCGGGGTTGTATCGAGGCCAATGCGAACGCGTTGGCTCGTTACGCCGCTTTATGCCAGGAAGCGGGACTAGTCCCCGTCGTCGAGCCGGAAGTGCTGATGGAGGGAGAGCATAGTCTGGCGCGATGCTTCGAGATTACGGAGGAGGTCCTGCGAACCGTTTTCAACCACCTCTACTCGCAAGGAGTGATGTTGGAGGGTGTGATTCTGAAGCCCAACATGGTGCTCCCAGGATCGGCTTGGCCCAGGCAAGAAACTGTGGACGAAGTAGCCGACGCAACCGTGAAGTGTTTGTTGCGAGCGGTTCCCGCCGCTGTTCCGGGGATTGCGTTCTTGTCCGGCGGCCAGTCCGGTGAACTGGCTTCGGCCCGTTTGAACGCCATGAATGTCAGATTCAAATCGCAAATACCCTGGGCTTTGGCATTTTCATTTGCCCGCGCCATTCAGCAACCGGCATTGGAAATTTGGCATGGCGATGAATCCAATGTATTGGCGGCGCAGCAAGCTCTCTATCACCGAGCAACGTGCAATCGGGCTGCGCGCCGTGGCACTTACAACGCCGCGATGGAGACGCCCGGGAGAGCCAATGCGCCCGTTGGTGAATCATCCGTGAAACGCGCCGTGAGCGCCCTATGAAACCGCACATTCGCCAGAAATTCGTTGTTGGCAATTGGAAGATGCATACGACTGCCGCCGACGCCACGAGGCTAGCCAAGGCAATCGTAGATGGCATAAGCATTATGAGCGGTAAGGACCGTGTATCGGTCGCAGTCTGCCCGCCATTCCCTTATCTCGCGCTTGTCGGGGAGATTCTCAAGGCTACCTGCATCGCGCTCGGAGCACAGAACCTCTATCCGGAGAAGGATGGCGCGTTCACCGGCGAGGTGAGCCCAACGATGCTCCTTGATCTCGGATGCAAGTACGTCATCCTCGGACATAGCGAGCGCCGGCGCATACTCGGCGAATCCGATGCATTTATCAACCAAAAGGTACGGGTTGCCCTGACCGCCGGGCTCGACGTGATCTTATGCGTCGGGGAAACTCTTGATCAACGAAAGGCTAAACAGACCGAAGCAGTGCTCGACCGGCAACTCACGCAGGGATTAGTCGATGTGTTGTCCGGTGACTTGAGTCGAATGACCATTGCATACGAACCGCTCTGGGCAATCGGAAATCTCGGACACCACGCTACCCCCCAGCAGGCTCAGGACGCCCACGCCCTCATTCGACGCTGCTTCTGCTCGCATATACGGGAAAAAATCGGCTCAAGCAGTTGTCATACAGTACGGTGGCAGCGTCAAACCGGAGAATGCCGCCTCAATGCTGACCCCTCACGGCGTAGACGGCGCTCTCATCGGCGGCGCCAGTCTGCACGCCGATCAGTTTCTGGCTATCGTCCGGGCTGGAATCAGTGAAGCGCAAGTCATAGGCAAATCAGCATGACGCAATCGCACCACCCGCCGCACGCGCGGTGCTCTCGGCGCCCGCTGACATCCTGATCCACCGCTACGGGAAATCTACAAGATTCTGAGCATGAAAACGGACCCTAAGAAACCCGCTGCATAGCAAAGGCAGGAGGCATAACCATATGAGAGCCATAGCCGACGAGCCAAAAGTTCCCGAATCGAAAGCGGAACCGGAGCCGAAGAGTTCGGAATCGAAACCGGTGGCGAAGCCCGCTGCGAAGCCTGATTCGAAAAATGCTCTGAAAACCCTTCCGATGCCGGAAGTGGAGAAAAAATTGGGATCATCGCCGGACGGCCTCAGTCAAGCCGAGGCGCAGAAACGCCTTACTCAATATGGCCCGAATAAGATTGAAGAAAAGAAGACCAATCCGTTCCTGAAATTCCTCACCTATTTCTGGGGCCCCATACCTTGGATGATTGAAGCTGCGGTGATTTTATCGGGTGTAGTTCGGCACTGGTTGGATTTCTTTGTCATCCTCGTTCTTCTCTGCTCCAACGCAGTGGTCGGATTTTGGGAAGAACATCAGGCAGGTAACGCCATCGACGCACTCAAAGCCAGGCTAGCGATCAAGGCCAAGGTGAAGCGCGATGGAAAGTGGGTTAACCCGAATGCGTCCGACGTGGTGCCTGGCGACGTCATCCGGCTGCGGCTGGGTGACATTGTGCCGGCTGATGCTCGCTTGTTGGACGGCGATTCGATTGAGGTCGACCAGTCGGCGTTGACAGGCGAATCTTTGCCCGTCACCGCCCAACCTGGCGCAGCGGTGTTTTCGGGGTCGATCGTCCGTCAGGGCGAAATTGACGCGATCGTGTATGCCACAGGCACGAACACGTACTTCGGCAAAACCGCGCAACTAGTGGAATCGGCTCACACCGTCAGTCATTTCCAGCGTGCCGTTCTAAAGATCGGGGACTACCTGATCGTGCTCGCTGTGACTCTGGTTGTATTGATATTGGCCGTGGCGCTCTTCCGTGGCGACAAAGTTCTCACAACTTTGGAATTCTGCCTTGTACTTCTGGTAGCCGCGATCCCAGTTGCGATGCCCACGGTGCTGTCAGTGACGATGGCCGTTGGTGCTCGCCTACTGGCAAAAAAGGAAGCAATTGTAACCCGGTTGTCGGCCATCGAGGAACTCGCAGGCGTCGACATCCTGTGCTCGGACAAAACCGGGACCCTCACCCAAAACAAGCTGACCTTGGGTGATCCCTTTACCGTGAACGGAATTCCGCCCAACGAAGCCATCCTTTACGGCGCGCTCGCTTCGCGCGCGGAAGACAAGGACACCATCGATCTGGCGGTGATCGGAGGCGTGAAAGACGAGAAAGCGCTGAAGAGCTATCAGGTGCTTCATTTTAAACCCTTTGATCCGGTGCATAAGCGCACGGAAGCCACTGTTAAAGGCACAGACGGAAAACAGTTCTTTGTGACAAAAGGAGCGCCACAGGTGATTCTGGAGATGGCGGCGAACGCCGGCGACGTAAAGGCCGCCGTTGAGAAAGCCGTCAACGAATTTGCGGGGCGCGGATTCCGTTCCTTGGGCGTTGCTCGCGCGGATCAGGAAAATAAGTGGCAATTTGTCGGCGTGTTGCCGTTGTTCGATCCGCCACGCGAGCAGGCCAAAGCGACCGTCGCCAGCGCCCGGCAAATGGGCGTGAAAGTCAAGATGGTTACCGGCGATCAGATAGCCATTGCACGAGAAACTTCTAAACAACTCGGGTTGGGCACGAACATCCTGGATGCCAGCGGATTTGGGGACATGAAGGCTCACGAGACGGCGCAGGCAGCCGAGGCCATCGAAAAAGCCGACGGTTTCGCACAGGTATTCCCCGAACACAAGTTTCACATTGTGGATGTTCTGCAACAGCGCGGCCATATCGTCGGCATGACCGGCGACGGAGTGAACGACGCTCCCGCGCTGAAGAAAGCGGACTGCGGCATCGCCGTTTCCGGCGCCACAGACGCCGCGCGCGCGGCAGCGTCCATCGTCCTGCTCGCGTCCGGCCTCTCCGTGATCATCGACGCGATCAAGGAGAGCCGCCGCATCTTCCAGCGGATGAATAGTTACGCCATGTACCGCATCGCCGAAACGCTACGCGTGCTGTTCTTCATGACGCTGGCGATCCTGGTATTTAACTTCTATCCGGTGACCGCAGTGATGATCGTGATGATCGCGCTACTCAACGACGGAGCCATTCTCTCCATCGCCTATGACAACGTTCATTACAAGGATAAGCCCGAGGCCTGGAACATGCGTCTGGTGCTGGGGATCTCGACGGTGCTGGGCGTTATGGGAGTCATCGCCGCGTTTGGCCTGTTCTATCTTGGCGAGCGCGTATTTCACCTTGACCATGCGCGCATCCAGACTTTGATGTACCTGAAGTTGTCCGTGGCAGGGCATCTGACGATTTTCCTGACGCGCACGCGAGGTCCGTTCTGGTCTATCCGCCCGGCGCGAATTCTATGGGTCGCTGTTCTGGGTACGCAAACGATTGCGACCCTGATTGCGGTTTATGGGCTTTTCATGACTCCCCTGGGCTGGGGCTGGGCAGGGTTCGTTTGGGCCTATGCTATAGCTTGGGCTCTTCTGAATGACCGTGTGAAGCTGCTCGCGTATCGCATTTTTGACCCTACCGGGAGTCCACTGTTGGCAAAGAAGTCAGCCGACCTCACACCGCAGATCGCCACACGGGCCTACGAGCTGTATCAGGAGCGAGTCCACGGCGAAAGCCAGGCAGATCAAGACTGGCTTGAGGCCGAGCGCGAGATTCGTCAAGATCAGGTCGAACACGGAAAGGTGCCGACGCACGCCTGATCTCCGTGAGCGCTGAATAAAATTTGTACAGTTCGTGAAACGGGGCGGATGAGAAAATGAAAATCAATTCAAAGGATTTCCGTGTGCGGCCAAGCGGAAAGTTCAATCTGAGCGAGTGGCCGACGCGGATCAAACCCTTTTGCAAGTCGAAGAAGCGGTATCAAAAACTCCTGGAAAAACACGTAGAAGAGCTGAGCTCGCTGCAACAGCTCCACTACGCTTCCGACCGCTATGCCTTGCTGCTAATTTTTCAGGCGTTGGACGCTGCCGGCAAGGACGGTTCCATCCAACACGTCATGTCTGGAGTCAATCCGGAAGGCTGCGATGTTTTCAGTTTCAAACAGCCGAGTGTCGAAGAACTGAAACATGATTTTC
The DNA here is from genome assembly GCA_963848365.1 of uncultured Acidobacteriota bacterium. GTDB lineage: Bacteria > Acidobacteriota > Terriglobia > Acidiferrales > UBA7541 > Palsa-295. The sequence continues at coordinate 519 of CAWKDI010000015.1, read as the reverse complement.
TGTGGCGCACGACGTGCCGTCTTCCGGAACGTGGGCGGATCGGCATATTTAATCGCTCTTATTACGAGGAAGTGCTGGTCGTTCGGGTGCATCCGGAGATTCTCCGCAACGAGGGCCTCTCGGAAGAGCTGCGCGACGAGAAGACCATCTGGAAGGGGCGGTATCGTTCCATCGTGGACTTGGAGGAGCATCTCTACCGAAACGGCACTCGGATCGTCAAGGTCTTCCTCCACCTGTCGAAGAACGAACAACGAAAGCGCTTCCTCGAGCGTATCGACGAGCCGCGAAAGAACTGGAAATTCAGCCTGGGGGACATTCACGAGAGAAAATACTGGAAGCATTACGGGAAGGCTTATGAGGAGTGCCTGAACGCCACAAGCACGCGTCATGCACCCTGGTACGTCGTTCCCGCCGATGATAAAGAGAATGCCCGACTGATTGTTTCCCGAATCGTCCTCGACGCGCTCAATGAACTTAAAATGACATATCCCAGGACCACCCCGAAACGTCGGCGGGAAT
>CAWKDI010000014.1:0-36325 GCA_963848365.1 uncultured Acidobacteriota bacterium | reverse complement strand
TCGAATCGTTCTGCTGCGATGCGCGCGATTTCGCGTTTCCCGAGGAGCCGCTGTTGCTGTATTTGTTCAATCCGCTGCCGGCGGCGGGCTTCGGACGGTGATTGAGAATTTGCGCAGATCGCTGGAACAGTCGCCGCGGCGGGTGCGCGTGCTTTATCACAATTCGGTGTCGGAGAAGGTGTTGGCCGAGGCGGGATTTCTCCACAAAGTGGACGGGACTTGGAGTATTCCATCTATTCCAACTGAGCGGGCCACGCGTCGCCCCATTCCGCTTTGCGAGCGGCGCGGAAGGCGTTTTTGTCAGAGCGTGTCACCGTTGGTGACTGCAAACCGTCGGGCGTGCAGAGCGTTAATTGAATATGGCCTCCGTGGATGGCGGGGTGGCGCACGATGCGTGCTGGCGCATGGGCTGCCGGAGTCTTGCTGAACGCGAGATAAGAAAACTTTTCGTCTTCGTAGCCGAGGGTCCCACCTTTCAGGCGGCGATGCTCGGCAGTGCGCTCCACTCGTACCGCGAAGTGGCACCAATCGCCCGCTTCTGCCATGGGACACGAATTACTGTGAGGACACGGAGCGATGGGGTGAGCGCCGGCTTCGATCAATTGGCGACGGACGTCCGCAACGACAGAAAAGTTTTTTGGAGTTCCCGGTTCAACGATGATCAGCGCTTTCAGTGCGGCCTTCCAGACCTTCTGCACAACCGCCGGGGCATCTTCAATTCGCCGATAGCGTAAGAGAGGATGACGAGATCGCATGGCGGAAATTCGGGCATCGAGGTGAGGTCCGCTTCGAGCCATTCGGCATTTAAGTTTGTCGCCAATCGCCGGCCAAGGCGCAGGAATTCCGTGTTGCTTTCGACGAGGGTGAACATCGAGAGGCTGGTCCAAACTTCCCGCGCCGCCCACATAGCCGTGCCTGGTCCGGCGCCGAGATCGAGTGCGGATTGGGATCTAGCTCTGGCACCAATCGTGCCACTTCACGAAAAACATACTCGTTGGCTGCAAACGTGGCGGGAAGGCGGGCGATCAGGTAAGCGGCGCGCGACTCCGGCGAAGCGAGGCTGCCGCGGAATCGTCCATGCTTGTAATTGTCGGTAATTTGCTCGGAAGCGCGCGCCAGCCGCGCCGGATCTACGTGTGCGAGTTCGCGATCGATTCCAGTTCGCAATTCTGGCGGAAGAGCCACGCCATAGTTTACTGGTACGGCGAATCCGGCTGGAACATTGTGAGTTTGATTTGCCGAGTTTACGCTTTGACAGCAGGGGCCGATACCGATAATTTGCGAGTGGGTGAGCATGCTGTCCGCGACTGTTGAACCACTTCCACGCGCCTCGGATGAGGCGATGTTACCCGTGCGCCCGTTCACCGCGCTCACGTGGATGTTAATGGCGGCGCTGGTGGCGATCGCAGGGCTGTACGCGGGCCACTACTTGAGGTGGGGTGGTTCCCGCACGATGACGGCACATTCGCCGTCACCGCGGAACATGTCCTGCATGGTGAGCTGCCGCATCGCGATTTCGACGACATCTATACGGGTGGCCTGACGTATGAATGCCGCAGCCATGCGCGCATTCGGCGAGAACTTGGTTTCCCTGCGTTACCCGGTTTACGCCGTGTTTCTGGTGTGGGTGGCCGTGCGTTCGCCTAGCACGTCGGTTCGTTTCCGACTGGGTGGCGGCAGTGCTGGTGTTGCTGCTGATTGCGATGAGTTATCCGAACTACAGCGCAGCGGTTCCCTCCTGGTACAACCTGTTCTTCGCCACATTCGGCATCTGGGCGTTGTTTCGGTTCATGGAAAGTAGGCGCCTGGCTTGGGTTTTCGTGGCGGGGCTGTGGGGCGGATTATCGTTCCTGGTGAAGGTGCCCGGCCTCTACTTCGTGGCGGCAGCACTGTGCTTTTTGTTGTTTTGGGAACAGGATGAAGACACTGCTGACTCGCGCCGATCACGCTTGAGTTACATCCACGCGGCGCTGGGCCTGGTTTTTGTGCTGCTGGTTTGGCAAACCATTGGTTGGCGGCTCAAGCCGCAATTCCTGGTGCAATTGTGCTTCCTAGGCGGTCGTTATCGCCATTCTTCTAAGACGTGAATTCCAGCGAAGATACGTCCCCGACCTGCGGCGGTTGCTTAGGCTGCTGCAACTCACGTTTGTCCTGCTGGCGGGAGTGCTGCTTCCCATTGCGATTTATCTGATTCCATACTTCCGCAGCGGCGCTCTGCATTCGTTCATCGAGGGCGTTTTTGTGCTTCCATTTCGCAGGCTTGGTTTTGCCGCGCATTCGCCGGAAACGCTGGACAACCTCGTCGCCAGCGGCGCTCTGACGGTGCTGCTGGTTTACGCTGCGAAAGCAAGCAACGCCCGAATTGAATCGAAGCTGCGGGTTATCGTGCCGGTTGTGATGGTGGTGCTGGTTGTCGGTTCAGGGTATTGGCGACCGGCGTATCACATCCTGTGGTCGGGCCTTACGCTGTTAATTCCGCTCACGACGTTGGTGGTTTTCGAGTGGCTCGATGTATTTAGGCTGCCATCGCTCCAAGAGCAGCGCATTTTTCTTTTGACGGCATTCGCGGCAGTCGCAGCCTGGTGCGTTTTCCGTTCGCGACGCCCATCTATCTGCTCTACATTCTCCCCGTGATTCCGCTGATTTGGATTGCCCTGGCGGCTTCGCGTCCGCACTGCTCGCGATGGGTGCTGGGCAGCATTGCCGTGGCATACATTGCATTCTTCGTGCTGCGTGTAACGCCATCGTTCATTACCAACATGGGGATTCGCTATCGCCCGATGGCAGTTACGGAGCTTCGTCTTCCAGGCGCAGGTGGGCTAAAGGTCGCTCCGGAAGAGGCAGCGGTGTACGAAGAGATCGCGCAGCTCGTCGCGGAGCATTCGCATGGCGAGTACATTTACGCGGCGCCCGATTGTCCGCAGATCTATTCCTGACCGGCAAACGGCAGCCCGATCGCGAATTGTTCGATTTCTTCGATGCCGATCCCGGGGGGCATCGCCAACGATTTGTTACGGAATTGGCGAGCCACCATGTTGACATGGTTGTTATTCTCGGCAAGCCGGCGTTTTCGCCGCCGATGGAGGCGCGACTGCACGACGATCTGGAAGCAAGATATCCTGAGGTGCGGATGGTGGGTGATTTCGAAGTGAGGTGGGCACGGTGAGCCTGACGGAAGCGGTGCTGAGAATCCCTGGGTTTACCGGCTGTGGCAGGCTCCATTTGTGAACCAGAAACTGGGGCCATTGTTTTGCGAACAACGATCTACGCGAAATCAGGCGGGTGCTCGATGTGGGCTGCGGTCGCGCCCATGGGCCGAATGTAGCTGGCCCAGAGCTGGTCGGGGCTCATCTGCGGGATCGGAACCGTGCTGGGGTAAAGCGCGGCATTGGGCGCGAGCGAACCAAAGAACCGGATCGCCGGCATCAGTACCAGCCACGAGATCACCCCGCCCGCGAATAGCGTTCCGGACACGCGCGGCCCGATGATGTATCCGACTCCAAGATATTCGGAGGTCACCGCCGCGCGAAACGACGCGCCCGGAAGCCACGCCGGCTGATATTCCGGCTGGCCCGGCCACATGCCCAGCGTGTTCATACAGAAGGTGTAAACGCCTCCAAGCCCGAGTCCCCAGAACACGCGGCTTGCGAAAGAACCGCCGCGTTCGCCCGCGACGAGCACGTCCGCGCAGGCCGTGCCCTCGGGAAATGTAAGGTTGCCGTGCTCTTTCACGATGAGCTGGCGGCGCAGCGGAATCATGAACAGGACGCCGAGCCATCCGCCCAGCAGCGCCAGGAAGAATATCCGCCAGTATTCCGTGTTGAGCGAATAGCCCAGGAATATCAACGCGGGCATGGTGAAGATCACCCCGGCGGCAAGAGATTCGCCCGCCGAACCGGTGGTCTGCACGATGTTATTTTCAAGAATTGTCGAGCGGCCAAACGCCCGCAGGATGCTGATGGAAAGAACGGAAATGGGTATGGAGGCGGAGACGGTAAGCCCGGCGCGCAACCCCACGTAAACCGACACGGCGCCGAACAGGACGCCAAACAGAGCGCCGAGAATAACCGCCCGCAGCGTGAACTCTCGCGGGCTTTCCTCAGGCCCGACGAACGGCTTGAAATCGCTGGGCGATGCGGTTGAATTCCACGATTTGGTCGCCACGCGCTCCGCCTAATCCCGAAGCGCCGAGGCTCGCCCGTTTTTGTGTATTGGGGCGGACGTGAAGGGGGTCTCGTGAGAATGCACGACGTTCTCTGTTTTCGGCGAGTTAGACTCGCCCCTGTTCGGCCGGGAGCGTCGAATCAGCGCTTTCATGTTTGTCAGGTTGTCTGCCCGATTCGTGCGTCGGGAAGGCAACAGTAACACGAGTGAGTCAATATTCGAGCGGGTCCCTTTTGGATCAACAAGCCCAGGGCTATGGAGCCTCGCTCATGAGGCGCCTTTCATGGCCTGCGTCTTCGCTCGATCCCGCTGGCTGATGGAACTATCAAACAAAACAGCTGACAATAGAAAAAATTTTGTTTCATAATGCATTTGCGGGCCAGAGCATCCCGCCGGTCCTTACGTCAAGGCGCAAGTGGCGCCCCGTAGGAGGCGTAGCGTTTTTGACACAACCTCAGAACTCATCACCACACGTCACTGGCAAGCAGTTAATAATGAGCAGGTGTAATTATGAAATTCCTCCCGGACACCGCGAAGCCAGACAAACTAAGTAGGGGTGCGCAGTGAGAGCCTTGCTTTCCGACTGGCGGAGCGCCCTGCCTCTTGCGGGCCTTGGAGCCGTGGCCGCCGCTGGTCTCTACTATTTTCTGCGCCCCAAGCAGGTTGACCCGGACGCCTTGGAACGCGAGCGCCGTTCTTACCTGAACCGCGTCGGTCGCATCGTGGAGGGTCAGGTCGTTGACGTGCTCGACGAAGCGGGATTCTCCGCTCACAACTCCCAGCATAGCTCCTCGATTCAATTGCCGGATTCGGAGGAGGCAGTCGCCGTCCCTGCGGGGCCCGCGCCGGAGTCGCATGGCGCAAAATCCGCCGATGCGGCGTCGATCGCCGCGAAGCCGGCTGGCTCAAAATCGAATGGCGCAAAGCCCGCGAACCCGCTCAATCAGCGCCCCGGCGCGGTAGCCGCAAATGCCGGCGGTATTCCCAAGCTGCTCTATTACAGCTATTCCATTTCCGGCGTCACCTATGAAACAGCTCAGGACATAACCGGCCTTGAAGAGCGCGTGCACCTGAGCCGGATCGCCTCCGGCCAGACTGCCAGCGTCAAATACGACCCCTCGAATCCCAGCAATTCCATCCTCCTTGCTGACGACTGGTCCGGCCTCCACTAATCGCTTTCACGGCAAGCCCTCCCGAAAAACCACAAACACCACGCCAACAATCGTTTGAATCCTCCCACGAATCGCTGCTACGTTGGTGCGTCTCAGTTCCACTCATCTGCATGGGAGAATTGAATGTCCCCGAAAACGCAACGTTTCGCCATTTGCCGGGAGCTTCCGTGTTCGGCGCGGCACCTCGATACTCTTCTCCGCAAAAGTACCCGTCCTATACAGCCCGGTACCCGCAAGTTTGAGTACACTCGCCCGAGAAAATTGCGCTTGCTCACTCGACACTGTCGGACGAACGGAATCATATGCAACCCGCTGGAAACAAACGATCGGCGTACCGCCCACTCGACGCTCTTGTGAGCCAGCGCGCCAGTCGATTTGCGGCACCCGTAAATTTCGCATGAAAACCCGCACATCTACGTAGCCCGTGGATCCCTTCGATAGTGCTTGCGCGAAACCTCCAACCGCCACCGCTTTCGATCTGTGCCGCGAACGGCGTTAACTGCTCCGACGCAAACGGTTGGGCTACAGAAAACACCGTATGGGACCGTACTCAACTCCCCCATATCATGGCTCCACTTTGTTTTGACGATAACCATGCGTGCGAAGAACGGCAATCAATCACGGGAGCTGTGGATGAGGGTGTACCCCCCAAGGCGAGGGCGATGCGAATTCTGGTAGTCGACGACCACGAACTCGTCCGGCGCGGGATCTGTTCGGTAATTCACACAGACGCCAGCCTCACAATCTGCGGGGAAGCGGTAAATGGCCGCGACGCCGTGCGGAAGGCCGGGGAATTGCGTCCCGACATCGTGGTCATGGACATCAGCATGCCGGAAATGAACGGCCTGGAAGCGACCCGCGAGATCAAGCGCCTTCTTCCTGAAACGGAGATCGTAATCGTCAGCCAGCACGAATCCCCTCAGATGGTGCGACAGGCCTTTCAGGCGGGCGCGCGCGGCTATGTCGTCAAATCGAGCATTTCCACGGATTTGCTCTCAGCCATCGGGCGCATCGCCCACGGCGACCGGTTCCTGCAGGTCCCGGGCCCTTCCAATCGAAGCGAGAGCCAGGACTCCGAGGAAATCCTCGAGCGAAGCGCCGCCTACGAAAAGGCCCTTCGCGAGAGTGAGGAGCGCTTCCGTTCGGCCATGAACAACATGGCCGAAGGCCTCTACACCCTCGACGCCCAAGGGCTGGTTACCTACATCAATCCCTCCGCGGAAGCGATGTTCGGGTGGAGTTCGGCGGAATTGCTCGGGAAAAAGATGCACGATGTCACGCATTACAAGCATCCGGACGGCACGCCCTTCCCCGCGGCTGATTGCCCCGGCTTGCAGGTCCTGCAGGAAGGGATCGAGCTGCGCGAGCGTGCGGATGTGTTTGTTCGCAAGGACGGCAGTTTCTTCCCCGTGGTATTCAGCTCCTCGCCCTTGAAAATCGACAACAGGACAGTGGGCGTCGTCGTCTGTTTTCGCGACGATACCAGGAGGCGCCAGGCCGAAAAGACCTTGCGGCAGGAACTCGAGGATGCCACCGGAAAACTCAGAGAACTCTCGGGCAGTCTGCTTCAAACGCAGGATGAAGAGCGCCGGCGTATCGCCCGCGAACTCCACGACGGCGTGGGACAGCTGATCGTCGCGGTCAATCTCAACCTTTCCAAAATCAATAGCGAAAAAGAGAAGCTGAGCCCCGCCGCCCGCCAATCCCTTGAAGAAAACGCCAGGCTCATCGAGCAGGCTTCGCAGGAAATTCGCACCATGTCTCATCTATTGCACCCGCCACTGCTCGATGAAGTAGGCCTCGAATCCGCGCTTCGCTGGTACGGAGATGGATTCGCCGAACGCAGCAACATTGCCGTGACGATGGATTTGTCCCCGGGCTTCAGCGATAGCCTGCCGCGCGATTTGGCGCTGTCTCTGTTTCGTATCGTGCAGGAATGCCTCACGAATGTTCATCGGCATTCAGGAAGTTCTGTCGCTTATGTGCGGATTGAGCGCTCCCCATCGGAAATCACCCTGGAAGTGAAAGACGAAGGCAAAGGCATCCCGCCCGGCATCCAGTCGAAAATCTCTTCGGGAGCGAGTTCCGGCGTGGGCTTGCGCGGAATGCGCGAAAGAATCCGCCAGTTTGGGGGCCGCCTGGAGATTCGCTCAGACGAGCAGGGCACGCAAGTCATCGCCGCTTTGCCGATACCGAACGAACTGAGGCAAATAGAAGCCGATTTGCAGGGAAGTGGCCGAGGAATCGAGCAGACCGCCGGCGAGAAAGCTGAACAGGACGCGACCACCATCCTCTTGATCGATGACGAAATGGCCGGCTTGCTGCCACGCAAGCTCCTGCTCGAATCCGCCGGCTACTGTGTCCTGGAGGCCCGCTCGGGGGCGGAAGGCATCGGCGTTTTCCAATCCCGAAAAGTCGACGCCGTCATTCTGGATTACTGGATGTCGGGAATGAAAGGAACCGCCGTCGCTGCGGAGTTGAAAAGGATCAATCCGGCCGTCCCGATCATCGTGCTCTCGGGGATGTCGGATCTGCCCGGAGAAGCGTCCGGCACCGTGGATCAGTGGATCGTCAAGGGAAGCACGCGCGCGGAGCAGTTGCTCGATTCCGTCGCCGCGCTTCTCGATCGCCGCCCCGTTTGATCGGTTTGTGGGTGCAAATCGCGGACACCGGCGGCGGGGGTGGTTGTACTTAGTTGCAGGAAGTTTCTGGCACGCCTTCAAAATTCAAGTTGTAATTCAATTTCATGGAGAACCCATTATGTCACGCAGCTGCAGACGGGGATGCCCGCGCAAAATTGCGGCGTTACTAATCCTGACAGGTGGCATTGCCAGTGCGGCGCGGCCCCAGGCCAGTGACAATTCGCCGCAACAGCTGAAACAGCTAAACCTCGAGCAACTCGGGAATATCGAGGTCACCACGAAATCCAAGGCCCCGGAACAGGTGTGGAAGACCGCTGCCGCGGTCTACGTAATCACCCAGGACGACATCCGGCGTTCCGGCGCCACCAGCATACCGGAAGCGCTGCGGCTCGCGCCCGGAGTGGAAGTCGAGCGGATCGACGCCGACAAGTGGTCCATTGGGATCCGCGGCTTTGACAGCCGCCTGAACCGTTCCGTGCTGGTTCTGATTGACGGCCGGAGCGTCTACACAACCCTGATCGCGGGCACCTACTGGGAAGTGCAGGACACCGTGATGGAGGACATTGATCGCATCGAAGTGATCCGCGGCCCCGGCGGCACGGTGTGGGGGCCCAACGCGGTCCAGGGCGTGATCAACATCATCACCAAGAGCAGCAAAGACACCCAAGGGGCGCTGGTAAGCACCGGCGGGGGCAACGAAGAGCAGGGATTCCTGACCGCCCGCTACGGCGGCGGCGATCCCAACGGCCTCACGTATCGTTTTTACGCGAAGGCATTCAATCGCAGCCCGGAAATTCACTCGGATTTCAATGAGTACGACCACTGGCGCTCGGTGCAGGGCGGCTTCCGGACGGACTGGAAGAAAAACGAGCGTGACTCTTTCACGCTGCAAGGCGACCTCTACGACCAGCGCGCCGGTGAGACCGTGGATGCTGTCAACTATGCGCCTCCCTTTTCACAGACGGTTACAGGGAATGCCGTTCTTTCCGGCGGAAACGTTCTGGGGCGCTGGACGAGAACGTTTCGCGATGGGGAAGACATCCAGCTGCAGATCTACTACGATCGAACCAATCGCTACGAGCCGAATTTCGACGACATTCGCAATACCGTCGATATCGACTATCTGCAACGCTCCTATCTTGGATCGCGCAATCACCTCTCCTATGGTCTGGGGGCCCGCGCGAGCCACGGGCACGAACCGCAAGTCACCACGGGATTGTATTTCCAGCCCAACTCGCGAACCGACGAACTCTATTCCGCTTTTCTGCAGGACGACATGACTCTTGTGCCCAACCGCTTGGTATTCGAGGTTGGCACAAAGCTCCTGCTCACCAATTACACCGGGGTCGAACCAGAACCGAGCGCTCGCTTTCTCTGGACGCCCACCGATACGCAAACTTTTTGGACGGCCTTCACTCGGGCCGTGCGCACGCCCTCGGACGGCGAGGAAGACTTTTTTCTTTCGGGATACATCGGAACTTCTCCGACCGGATTGCCCTACTTCGCGCGCTTCAATGCCAATCGGAACTTCCAATCCGAAAAGCTGGATAGTTATGAGGCGGGCTATCGGGGGCTGCTGGGACGAAATGCCTATTTCGACCTGGCGGGTTTCTTCAACCAGTACTCCGACTTGTTCAGCGAGGATATAACGGGCTCGCCTTACGTGGAGACCTCTCCGGCTCCGACGCACATTCTGCTTCCGGCGGAGTTCGGAAACGGCCTGGATGGAACTTCAGCCGGGGCGGAAATCGCTCCGGAATGGAAGCCCACGAGTTTCTGGCGGCTTCGTGGTTCTTATTCCTTCCTGCACATGTCACTCCGCAGAGGTCCGAATTCGCTCGATATCGGCAGCGCTCCTATTACGAACGGCTCAAGTCCTCAGCATCAGGTTCTGATGCAATCCTCGTTTGACTTGCCGAAGCGGGTTACGTTCGACTTCGATTACCGGTATGTGAGCAAGCTGCCTGCTATTTCGATACCCGCTTATTCCACAGCCGACGCGCGGCTGGCGTGGACGTTCTGGCGCCATTGGGAACTCTCGGCCGTCGGGCGCAACCTGCTCCAACCGAATCACATCGAGTACGCGAGCGACCCGGGCCCGAATGTCGCAATCAAGAGAAGCTTTTACGGGAAGCTGGTCTGGACAAGCAAGGGAAACTGACGCAAGTGACGCCTGGTTCCGTCTTCGTTCGTGTCCGCTCCGCCCGCCGAAATGGCGCGTTTCGGTGGCGGCTGGCTCTGCTCGCGCTGATATTCCTGGGATGGATAAGCCTTTGTCCCCCGGGTACTGCTCAACAGTCCAGGCCAGAGGAATACCAGGTAAAAGCCGTCTATCTTTACAACTTCGGAAGATTCGTCGTCTGGCCCGCCACGACGGCGACGCCCTCAGCAACCTTCGACGTGTGCGTGCTCGGGCGTGATCCGTTCGGAAGCGTCCTGGACGCCACGCTTGCCGGCGAAGCGATCAACAACCGAAAACTCGCCGCGAAGCGAATTGCGAACCCTCACGAGGCAACCAACTGCCAGATTCTATTTATCAGCTCTTCAGAGGCGGCTCGAATCAAGGAAATCCTGGCAGCCGTGGATAGCTTCAACGTATTAACCGTCAGCGACATGCCCGGCTTCACGAGCGACGGCGGCATGATCCAATTTGTTCTGCGGGAAAACAAAGTGCGGTTCGAAGTGAATCTCACGGCGGCGGAAAAGGCCGGTCTGATGATGAGCTCGCAATTATTGAAAGTCGCCACCGACATCCGAAAAGAACCGCCCAGTACGAGTGTGAAACCATGAGCACGGCTTCGCGATTCACTCTCGAAAAAGCTGACCGCCATGAATCTGCTGGTAAGCGCCGGCGCGCTGATTCTGGCGTCAACCGCGTTTTTTGCCTACGACTTGATTACCTTCCGGGCCAACTTGGTCGACAATACGTCGATCGAGGCGCAGATCATTGGCTCCAACGCTGTTTCGCCGTTGATCTTCAACGATCCGCGGTCCGCCGAGAGCACACTGTCCGCGCTGCGCGCATCGCCGCACATCATTTATGCCGGCATCTACAGTCCCAGCGGCAAGCTATTCGCAGGTTACTGGCGTCAGCCGGATAAGTCTACGGTGGAGCTGCCCGCGTTCACGCCTGGGGAAGACGACAGTTACGCTTTTAAACGCGGCGAATTTGGCTTGGTCCACACCATTGTTTTTCAGGGAAAGCCGGCCGGAATGGTTTACATCCGGTCGGACCTGGGCGCGATGTATGACCGGCTCAGAAGCTACGCCATTATCCTGCTCGTGATTCTGGGCGCCTCACTGGTCGCCGCCCTGGTCCTCTCCCGGATATTGCAGCGGGTAGTCTCGCAGCCGATCCTTCGTCTGGCGGAGACGGCGCGGCACGTATCGCGGGACAAGGACTATTCGGTGCGCGCGCAAGGGACCGGCGACCAGTGACGAGGTGGCGCTACTGGTGGATGCCTTCAACGGAATGCTCGTCGAGATTCATAAGCGCGACCTGGCATTGCAAGAAAGCGAACAGCAATTCAGGACGCTCGCCGACTCCATCCCACAACTGGCCTGGATGGCGGAGCCCGACGGCAGCCTGTTCTGGTACAACCATCGCTGGTACGAATACACGGGGACTTCGGCGGAAGAAATGGCCGGATGGGGCTGGCAGTCGGTGCATGACCCGGCAACGCTCGATGAGGTTCTTCGTAAATGGCGAGCGTCGCTTGCCACCGGCAAGCCATTCGAAATGATTTTTCCGCTCCGCGGAGCCGACGGCACGTTCCGTCAATTCCTGACGCTGGCGATGCCGGTACGGGATGCGCGAGGCAACGTCGTGCGATGGTTTGGAACGAATACCGACATTACGGAGCAGCGCCGCTCCGAGGAGGCCCTGCGGCAAACGGAAAAGCTGGCCGCGACGGGCAGGCTGGCCGCAAGCATCGCGCATGAAATCAATAATCCGTTAGAGGCGGTTACCAACCTGGTTTACCTGGCGCGAAAGCAGCCGCCGAACGTAGAAAAATATTTGAAGCTGGCGGACCAGGAACTCGACCGGATCGCACAAATCACCAAGAATACGCTGGGATTCTATCGCGACAGCACCTCTCCCGCGGAAGTGGATATTTCGACGATTCTTGAAGAAGTGCTGTCCCTTTATGCGAGGAAGATTCATTTCAAAAGGATTACACTCCGGCCCGAATACGGGAGCGGACTCAAGGTGTCGGGATACCCCGGGGAGATACGGCAGATTTTCGCCAATCTGATTGCCAACGCTATCGAAGCGCTCTCAGAAGAAGGGTGCTCTTGCGATTCGGGCTTCCAAAGTCCATGCCGTGAACGGCGACGGGGCGCCGGGCGTACGCGTCACCTTTCTGGACAATGGCAGCGGAATCGCCCCTGCGCACCGGAAAAAAATCTTTGAACCTTTCTACACCACAAAGAAAGATGTGGGCACGGGGCTGGGGCTGTGGCTGACGCAGAATCTGGTAATGAAGCATCATGGTTCTCTGCAGGTGCGAAGCAGCGTCCGGCCGGGACGCACATGGACGGCATTTTCTGTGTTCTTGCCGGAGCGGCCCCCGAAGAACTAAACTTTACTTACTGTAAATAAATCGTCGCGAGGATTGATGACTGGAAACTGGCAAGCTGTAAGCGTTCCCCTGTGGCCCTCTTTTGGAAATCCAAAGTGGGTTCCGAACGGAACCATGCACAACCCTGATGAACAGGGATTCGTCGATGAGGCGAAAAATCAGCGGATCATCGTAATTGACGATGAAGTGTTGATCGCCGAGACAGTCGCGGAAATCCTCAACGATCAGGGCTTTGAGGCGACGCCGGTATCCGACGGGGCAGCCGCCATCGAGCTCGCGAAGACCATGCGTCCCGATATCGTGCTGAGCGACGTGATCATGCCGGGACTCAATGGAATTGAAACGGGAATCAGGATACGGGAGATCGTTCCCGACTGCAGGCTGATCCTTTTTTCAGGGCAGGCAGCGACGGTGGACTTGCTGTCGAAGGCTCGCGAACAGGGGCACCGCTTTGACATTCTCGCCAAGCCTATAAAGCCCGAGCAGTTGATTTCCGTGATCCGGGGTAGTACCGGCCACATTTCATGAGGAAAACCTGCCCGGATCGCGCACGTGACGCGTCCAGGCGGAAACTCAAATGCAGATCCCTCACTTCGCTCGGAATGACATGACTGAGGGTCGGGATGATATGGGGTACGAGAGGCGATTGCGCCGGAATTAGTCGCTCGGAGCCGCCGGATCGACTTCGGCGATGAAGAGCACGCCGATGCCGTTCTGGCTGTTTTCGCGTCCGGTTTTGCAATGAATTACGGTGGCTCGCAGCGTGAGCAGGCTGGAACGATTTTGTTCGCCGGCAGCCTCGATAACCACGCGCAGTTCCGATTGTAATTTGGGCTTGTGCTCAAGCACCAGGTAGGCCCCCTGCAGGCTTAGATCCCTGACCGTAGCTTTTTCTTCGAAAAGGCCGCCGTCCTCACATTGGCCGCTGACAATGGCGTTAAACCTTAGCCTCCGGCGCGGAGCGAGGCGCGATTCACGCAGGGCAACATCCACGCCGCGTTCGTTGAGGGTCACAGACATGCCCTCGGCCGCCGCCCATGTGGCGGGGAATTCCTGCCGCGCCGCCGAGAGAAATCCGTCGACCACGTTGTCGGACGAGTCCGGGTTGTGATGAAACAGGATGAGGTTGCGGACCTTGGCTTCCCGGGCAATCTTCACCCCTTCCAGCCAGCTCGAATGTCCCCATCCGCGGCGTGTGGAAGCGATTTGCTCGGGCGAATACTGGGCATCGTAGATGAGTACGTCAGCCCCTTGCGCGAATTGCCGGAGGCCCTTGTCGAATTCCGGAACGCCCGGCTCATTGTCGGTTGCATACACGATGGAGCCGGCCGTGGTATCGAAGCGGTATCCGAGGCAGCCTTGCGGATGATTCAGCCACGCGGCCGTTACGCGCGTGCCCTCGATTTCCCATTTTTCGCCGCCGGTGACTTCCCGGAAGGAGCGCGTGGAGGCCATCATGCTGGTATCGACGGGGAAATACGGACTGGCGAGCTGCGATTCGAGAACCTGGCGAAACGTGTCCGGCCCGAGAAACTTGGACTGAAAGCTGTAAAAGTGGAATCGGTTCTGCGATTCAAAAAATGGCAGGAAAAAAGGGATGCCCTGGATGTGGTCCCAGTGATAGTGAGTAACCAGCACGTGGGCGTCGACGCCGAAATCGCTCTGCGAGCGAGCCCAACTGTTGCCCAGCATCCGCAAGCCGGTGCCGCAGTCGAGGATGAAGCGAGTGCCGCCGGGAGCCGTCAATTCAAGGCATGGCGTGTTTCCGCCGTAGCGCCAGGTGTCGCGCTCAAGCGTCGGCGTTGAGCCGCGCACTCCCCAGAAAACCAGCTTGGCAACGTTTTGCGTCATTGCTGGGCAGGGCGTGACACGTGCGCCTTCGCGCCCCTCAGAATTGCACCTAGGAAAGTGGAAGCAGATTTATGGTAGGCGGGTGTCGCAAATGAAGTCAATTGCGTTTCCGTTACATGTTTCTTTCTTGCAGCGTCCCAGCTCGGCTGGTACTGTGCGGCGGGAGATTCTGCGAGTAAAATCGATTCGATGCACCTGCATTCTCATGGCGGCCATCGGCATGGACATCCTCACGGCGGGCACCAGCACGGCGGGCACGATCACGGGCTCGGAGGAGCGTCAACCGGGATCCTCGGGGCGTCCGTGGTGGCCACGTTCGTTCTCGTGTTTGCGGAGTTTACGGCGGGTTATGCAGGGCATTCCATCGCACTGATCAGCGACGCGATCCACAATCTCACCGACGTGCCAACTCTGGTGATCTCCTGGCTGGCGATGCGCTGGGCGCTGCGGCCTCCTACCCCCGAGAAAACCTACGGGTATCATCGTGCGGGAATACTGGCAGCCTTTGTGAACGCCATGCTGCTCGCGTTCGCGGCTCTTTTCCTGATCTACGAATCGATCGGGCGCCTGCGGCGTCCGGTGGAGATTCACACAAGCCTGATGATGTGGATTTCCGTGCTGGCCCTTGCGATCAATGGCGGGATCACGCTCGCCGTTCATCGCGGGCGGAAGGATCTGAACGTCCGCGCGGTGTGGATCCACAATCTCGGCGACGCTCTTTCGAATGTCGCGATTTTTGTGGGCGCGCTGGCCATTCATGCCACGGGGCGCTATGGATCGATCCGCTCATCGGCATCGCGATCGGCGCGATGGTCTTGTGGTCCGGGATGGGGATCCTCAACGAAAGCGGCCACATCCTGCTGGAAGGCTTGCCGCGGAGCATTCGCCTGGAGAACGTCGCCGCGGCGATTCTGCGGGTACGACGGAATTCAGGAAGTTCACGACATCCACATCTGGACGCTGGGCACCGACCTGCACGCGCTCTCCTGCCACGTGCGCATTCCCGACATGCACATGGAGGACTGCGAGAAAATTCTCGAAAGCATCAAGGAAGTCCTGGCGCACGACTTCCACATCACGCACACGACGGTGCAGTTCGAACGCGCCGGACTGCCTGCGGAAGCGGGGCTTTATATGCCCGAACCTGTCCGCAGGTCGGTTTGATAGCGGGGCTCTTAAATAAACTGACAACGGAAAGAACTACAGGGGGAGCTGAAGTGGCGTTCCGCGCTCCTCGTTGATGCGAAGCGTGGCGTCGGTATCGAGATCGCTGAGAGCCAGCGTGCGGCGGCTGCCATCGCTTGTGATGTAGATGATCCGGTCGTTCGTGTGGGTGAACGCGATGGCCTGGATCTGCCTGCCACCCTGGAGCACGAGGGTGAACTGGCCAACGTCGGGCAGCGCTGGAGCTTCCGCTTCCTGTCCTAAAGCGCCTTGTTGCGCGGGCACCTGCTGCACAACGATCACTTGGGGTTGCTGCTGCTGCGCGACGGGCTGGTCACTCTCAACCGGTTCGGTGGGCACCGCATAGGCACCCCCGCCGGTGAGAAGATAATACCCGCCGCCTCCAAAACCACCGGTCCTGAGCAGTCGCTGGGCAAGTGCTAAATTCAATTGCGTGGCGGGATCAATGGCAGCCTCCACACCGAGATTGCTTTGGGTGAGGATGGAATTGATACCGTTGATCCCAAGGCCCGTTCCGGGATAAAGGTTCGTCAGACCGGACCCGACGTAGGGGGTGGTAAGACCGAACCCACTCGCAAAAGTCCCGCCAGGGGATACCAGCGAGGTTCTGCGGTTGATCCTTACGGGGGCGGTCCGGTTGATCGAGTACATGCGGCGGCCGGTCACAGCCGGGGCATGTCCAGCGCGTTGGCCATGCGCGGGCAACGGTCCCATGAGAAGGGCAGCCAACACCAGAGAGAAAAAACCAACTACCTTCACGCTGGCCTCCCTTCCTTGCTCATTCTATAAGACGCTCCGCCGGCTTACAACGTTGCTTATTTTTGGGCCGAGAGCCGGTCCTGAGGCTTTGCAAAGGCATGAAAGCGCCGAGCCCTTAAAACTGTGTGCGGAGCTTGTAGAACCTGCTCCGTGGCGAAAAGGGGCCGTTTCTTCGCCTTTGCTTTTCCGAATCAGGCAGATGTGCTATAAACGCTGGTCCGGAGGACTGTTTGGCGCACTCGCAACCGGTAGATGGCGCCCCGAAGTTGCCGCTTGCGGAACCGGGGAAGGGGCAAGAGGTGGAGTTCTCGTCGCAATACTGTCCGGGCTGTTCGGCTCGCCTGGAAGCGCGGAGCTGCAAGATGATTTGCCCGGCTTGCGGATATTATATGTCTTGCTCGGACTTTTACTGAGGTAAATCGAGGCTCACCGATTCGCGGAGGGGCGTCTCCGCAAAATCAGTTCAACCTTGATGCGCAACTAACGGACCCGAATCTACGAGGAGGCGCGAACGTGGCACTACGAATGACCGATCGGAATGTGAATGGGGTAGATGTTCTGGATATCGAAGGGCGGATCGTGCTCGGGGAAGAGAGCAACGCGTTTCGCGAAAAAGTGAAAAGCCTTCTTGCAGCCGGAAAGAAAAAGATCGTTTTGAACCTTGCGCAGGTAGGCTATATCGACAGCGCCGGGCTGGGCACGCTGGTCGCCACGTTCCATAGCGCACGCTCGCAGGGCGCCACGCTGAAGCTTGCGAACCTGGGAACGAAGTTCAAGGAAGTCCTGCAGGTGACCAAGCTGATGACGGTGTTCGATACCTACGACAGCGAAACGGCGGCCATACAGAGTTTCGGCGCATAAACTTCTCCCCATACATTTGCGGAAGAAATGGCGCTCCTTCATTGGTCCACCTCGGCCTGGGTCGGTGCGGGCCGGGGCAGGCCAATGTCTTTTTAATGACGCGTGAAATGACGCGACATTCGGTTCGTTAAGCGGTTCAAGAAACGCCGAAAATCTCGTCGACTTGCTTTCCGGGCTGCCTGGCCAATAAGTTTGCTTTTATTTTACGCACGCTCAAATCCCGCCCTATTACGAATGGCTACCCGGGCCTCCCGCGGCTCCTGGTTCCATTCTCCTCAGCTAAAGTTTTCTCAGGCGCTGGCGAAAACAGACTTGGGACTGTCCGCATTTTGGCCCGGATCGCGCAGCCTCCATGCGAAGCGAGCGCCGTAGGCAAATGACCATAGGCCTTGAGCCTATTTTCCTTTCCGCGCTGGGCTTCTTCAAGAGCCTTGGCCTGAAGTAACTGGCGCTGGTGCTTCTTCCGTATCTCTATATCGCCTACCAGCGGCTGCGGCATCTTCGCCAAAACGAGCTCTTCCGCATTGTCAGCGAAAACGCCGCGGACATGATCGCGCTCGTGGAGGTCACCGGCAAACGCCTCTACAACAGCCCCGCCTATGAAAAGGTTCTCGGCTATTCGCTGAAGGAACTGGCCGCAAGCGGATCACTCGAGCAAGTGCATCCCGAACGACCGCGAGCGCGTGATCGAAGCGGCCAAAGAGGCGCGCGCCAGACAGGAGTAGGCAAGCGGCTGGAATACCGCATGCGCCACAAGGACGGAACTGGCGCGTTCTGGAATCCACCGCCAGCGCCATCCGCAACCGCAAGGGCCAAGTGACGCAGCTTGTTATCGTCAACCGCGATATCACCGAGCGCAAGCGCATGGAAGAACAACTCGAACACGAGGCCTTTCATGACTCGCTTACCGGCCTGCCCAATCGCAGCCTGTTCCTTGACCGGCTTCAGCGCGACTATAGACCACGCCAAGCGCCATCCCGAATTCAAGTTCGCCGTCCTATTCGTCGACATCCAGGGACTGAAAATTTTCAACGAAACGATGGGCCATGCCGTCGTCGACCAGCTGATCATCGACATCAGCAACCGGCTCAAGTCACGCCTTCGGCACGATGACACCATGTCCCGCTCCACACCCACCGGGGACTTCGGGCCAGGCCAAGGGCATCGAAACGCTGGCGCGCATGGATGGGGATCGCTTCACCGTGCTTGCTCGAGAACATCAAAGCACCGAGCGACCCGATGCGCGTTGCGATCCGCATCCAGGACAGCTTGGCGGCGCCCTTTACGGCCAAGGGCGTCGATGCGTTCACCTCCGCCAGCATCGGCATCTCCCTGAGCGCCACGTCATACGAGAGCCCGGGAGACATGCTTCGCGATGCCGACATCGCCATGTGCCGCGCCAAATCCAAAGGAGCGTCCGGTTGCGAGGTCTTTGACACGGAGATGCACGCGCTGGTGGTGCGGCGCCTCAAGCTTGAAACCGAATTGCGCAAAGCGATCGAGCAAGAAGAGCTTCGCGTGTTCTACCAGCCGATCATCCGGCTCGCTACGGGCAAGATCGCCGGAGTAGAGGCCCTCGTCCGCTGGTGGCACAACGAATCCGAATTCGTCGGCCCAGGAGACTTCATCGAAGTCGCCGAAGAAACGGGATTGATCGTTCCAATCGGCCGCTGGGTAATGAAGGAAGCCTGCCGTCAGGCTCATGCCTGGCATCTGCTCTTTCACAACGACCCGCTATTGACCACCACCATCAACGTGTCTCCTCGCCAGTTCGCGCAAAGCAATCTGGTCGCGGACGTCAAAGCGGCCCTCGATGAAACCGGCGTGGAGCCCTCGCAGCCTGCAGTTTGAAATCACCGAAACCATGGCGATGAGCGATCCGAAAACGACGAACAAAACCTTTTCTCAGCTCAAGGACCTTGGCGTCCGGCTCAGCATCGACGACTTCGGAACGGGACATTCCTCGCTCAGCCGTCTGCGCAGCTTTCCTGTCGACGTGCTCAAAATCGATCGCTCCTTTGTTCGAAACATCGAGCACGACCCGGAGAGCCGGGAAATCGTGCACCTGATCGTGACGCTTGCCCATCACCTCAACCTGAAAGTGATTGCCGAAGGGATTGAAACGCCCGGCCAATGCAGTCACCTGAAACAGTTTGGTTGCGAGTATGGCCAGGGTTATCTGTACTCTCCCCCTGTCGATCAAGAAGCGCTTCAGGCGCTTCTTGAAGCCGCGTCCCGCGAAACTGGCGACTCCGCCGTGGCAGCCGACCCCCGATTGGCCCCCGCCGGTTAACAAAAGCGGTGCTGTGGACACAGAGGCCACCCAGCCCCATGCAAACACGCCAGCGGCTTGAGCTTCGGCTGCGGAAATCACCACTTCACGCGAACGCGGTAATCAAGAGTGGCCGAGCCATCCTTTTCGACGGGGATTGTGAAGCCGAGGGTAGTCGAGTCCAACTTCGCCGGCGTGTAATTCGAATTCACAACTTCCCAATCGCCGCCGACCGGTTCGCGGACCTCGACCGTGACTGGACTCACTTTGTGATTGCGCAAAGAGATCTGGTATTCCAGCTCGTAGAGGTTGGATGCCAGCCTCTTGTAATCCATCTGCTTGCGCTCGCAGATCACATCAAACGCATCGCCTACGTGAATACGAAGCGTCTCGTCTTTCGGCGTGTGGCTGATGTTGTCTTCGCCGACGAATTGCGTGCCGCCCTGTGAATCGCTTTCATACGCGCGGATGGTTCCCGCGGGCAGCGGCATTCCGAGACCCTCCTTATCCTCATTTTTGAAACGGTAATACACCTGCACCGGCTGGGGTATGGCGTTGCCGATCCCCTGAGGATTTCGGTAGTAATAGGGCTGGCCTTGGACGAGGAAATATTTCTCTACCGGAATGTTTGTTGCGTTCAGCAGGCTGATCTGCTTGGACTCGTCATTTTGAATTGAGGTGCGGCGATTCAGCGTGTAGAGGTGATACTCGGAAAAAGCCTCTTGCGCGAATTGCTGCTTGGCCTCGTCTGCGACGGCGCTCAGGGCGCCGGCCATGGCTTTCATGTTCATAGGCTGCTGGGTGCGGTGGAGCTGGCCGGCGACAAGCTGGAGCCTGGCGTTGTTGTACGCGGCGCCGCTGTTGTTGATGAGCGTGACCCAGCCATCGAGGTCGGCGTTCTTCTCGTCGCGGCCGACCGTGAGCACGTAGTCCGCATTCCAGTTCATGCTGTTCGCGAGATAGGAAGCCTCGACGCGCTGCGCTTCGGCGCCGCGATTGTCGAGAGTCCAGACGAGCGTCGGGCGGCTGTAGAGATTTTCGGGCAGGTCGGGAAAACGATAGGAATCGGCGCCATCCCGGTGACGATTTCGTTTCCGATCTTCCACACGGGACCGCCGTTGTCGGCCAGCAGCACGGCCTTCGTGTCCACCCAGCGAGTGGAACCCGCATCGGTCTCCGGCCTCACGAGGGTGATTTCGCGTCCCACATATTTCTGGAGGAGCTTTTGGGGATCGAGCAGGTCGTATTCATAGTTCTGCTCGATCACGCTGAGCCTGGAGGGCGCCGTGAGTGACCGGAAATGCACCGTGGCGGGATTGATGGAGGAAGCGACATCCTCGAACCGAAGCGGGGCGACGCCGGGCTGCAGGTGAATTTGGCGAACGTCGCGAATAAGTGCGAGATTGCCGTTATAGATCGTGAGGGACAAATCGACCTGATCTTTGTCCGTGGTGGCCGCCGGGACGTCATTCGCGGGGGCGCCGTGTGCGCTTGTCAGGCGAACGGTGAGCGAAAGCAGAACGAAAATTGCGCAAAAGACGGTGAATCTCATGAAACTCGATCGCGTTGATGGCATGGTGCGTCTCCTTGATGAAAGTGGCTCCATGCTTAGAACGAGGCTGAGGAGATTTCTTGCAGGCTAAATAGCGCAGACGGCTAGCGCGCGGGCATCCACCTCTTGCCGCTGTTGGAGGTGGAGAACTTCTGGCCATCGGCGGCGGTGACGGTGGCCGACGAACCGCTCTTCGCGTCTACGGACACAAAGTCTGCCGGAATGGGCGGGGGAATCATCTTCCAGTTCGATGCATCCTTGGTGAGCAGAATCATGCCATTCTCACCCACGAGCCAGAGTGCTTTAGCGGTAGGCGCGGCGCCGGCCGAGAACTGAGCGTTCGGTTCCGGGAGTTGCCCGTGCCACGAAGCCCCGCCGTTTTCAGACCGCTCGATAAAGCCGCCGCCCGCGATTCGCCAGAGAACCTTCGGGTCCGGCGTACGGATAATCGTTTCCGCGGATCGCTGCTGCGCCGATTGCGCGAAGGCTCCTGCACTGACCGCGCCTGTCGCCCCGCTGAGAGTGGCGGGCTGTGGCTCCTTGGCCTGGGGCGATATAGCAGCCGCGCCCGCGCTGCCGCCCGGCGCTATCATCCCGTTCATTGCCGGAGTCCTTACGTTTGCAGCCGGTGGGGGCGCGGCCAATTGGGCTGCCGCGGAAGGCGCGGCCTTTTCGTCCAGGGTTTCGGATGCGTTTTGCGCGGCGAGGCGATTAAGTTGATCGGGCTGAGCCGCGTTCTGCTGGCGTGTGTTCTGCTGAGCTGTGTCCTGCTGTAATTGGGTCTGCCTGTCCGATCTAAGCTTAAGAGAATCCTCCGCGCTGGACGCGACCTCGGGCAAATCGCGCGACAGCTTCTTCTGCGTCGCGACTGGCGCTTCGAGTGAGGGGGCCTGCAGTTGAGGAGAAACCTTATCCACATCCAATTGCTTCCGTGAGCGCGATTCGTGGGCTGGCGCGGGCTCCGATGGCGGAGCGGACGGGGGAGCTTGCATACGCTGCGAAGGAACGCCCTGCTCACCTTTTGACATCGCCACGAGGGGTGCGCTTGCGGGCCGATCACCCGCAAATTTCAACGCCGGTCGATGCAGGCCCCACACCGTCACGACGATCAGGGCAGCAGTTGCCGCGACCAGCAGACGCCAGTCCAGGAGCCAACCGTGTCGCGCGGCAGGGGGCGCTTGGGCGTCCGTCCGAGCCATCAGGGATAGTTGCGCGCGGCATCGGGGGCAGCGAGCGATATGGAACTCGCAGACCGGCATCTCATCCGGTGCGAGCGAACGCTCGTAATAGGCGGCGAGCACATCGGGGCCAGGACATGGGTCTTGCGAACCGGCATCGGCCCCGAGGGTTCGTCGGAGCAATCCCGCCATCGCCTTTTCCCGATCGTGCGCAGCCATACCGCTATTTTCCCCTAACCCTTTGAACGATCCATACCGCAAAACTTGCAGCCGGTCTCACGGACGGCCTGAAAGCGCCTGCGTCAAGTCGAAAGGCCACTCTTCGCGGACATATTCATAGCAGAGGCGCAACTGAGCCTCGCTGAGTTTCTTTTCATTGCGAAGCGCGTTTTCCACGCGTTTTCCGACGTCTCGCCTCGTTCGCTCGAGCTTGCGCGATACGGTGGCTTCATGCTCGCCGACGAGGCGGCCGATCTGGGCGAGCGTGAGGTCATCCACGTAGTAATAGGCGAGGCGTAGGCGGTCGCGAGAATCAAGCCCCGCGATAACCGCGCTCAAGACGGCCTGCAGCATCGCCAGGAATTTCGCCCGGTCTGGATCCTGAAAGTCATTGGTGCTCGATCGCCGGGGACCTGCCGCGCTTTGGGTGGCGTCATTTCGCGAAGACTCTTCCAGAGGCTCTGTCCGGCGCGTTCGGCGAATTTCGTCAATGTGCCGTTGCGATAGCACCGCTCGCAGCCATGTGCCGAGCTTGCTCCTGCCGTGAAAATAGTCGAACAGCGAATTTCTCCGGCCCTGCGACTCACGCAAACCGTATAAGTCGGCGTAAAGCGAATCTGCGAGTTCGCGTCCTGAATCGCCGGCGATGGCGCGGGCGGACCGGTAAAGTTCAGGCCGGTACTGCGCGACAAAAAAATCCCACGCCGCGGGGCTTCCTGCGCTGCAGGCAAGCGCAAGAGCGAGGTCGGCCAGGTGAAGGGTATCGAGATATTCTTGAACTTGCTTCAGCTCAGGCAGCTTGCCGGCAAACCTTTGCGCCACACTCTTTTCCAACGCCGCGCAGAATTGATCGAGGGTGAGATTCCAATCGGCGGGTGCAGCCGCTTTTTTCCAGCAACTCTCTGCGAAACCGGCTAGCGCCCCGGAGAGGTGAAAGGGTGTGTCGATCGACATCAGAAGGTGGCCACGGGCGTGCCGCCCCATTCGTTGGAATCATACTGAATCAGGGCGGCGGTTTGTACGGGAAATGAGCGTGCGGCGGCGCGGATTCGTGAAGTGCTTTTCGGTGCCGTGCTATTCCGGACGAGCACAATGCTTTCGTGCTGCTCGGAGTCAGCGGGAAACCTTGATGCTATACTACCGGCGCAGGCTTACCTCAACTTGCTTCTACCGCGGAGAGGTGCTGGAGTGGCCGAACAGGGCTGCCTGCTAAGCAGTTACACCCCAAAAGGGTGTCGGGGGTTCGAATCCCCCCCTCTCCGCCATGTCAATTTAAATCTTCCAGTGTTATTGGAAATTCTTGAGTCATCAGAGGCTTAGCTATTTTCGTTTCTTCCCCTGTAGTCTCTCCAGTCTCTCCATTTCCCTCCAATCGCCACTTTTTTCGAGCTAAATTCGAGCTAAATCGTCGCCGCACAGATCAGGTCGGCGATCTTGCGTCGCTTGCGTGAACAATCACGCACAGCCGGAGATACGCGTGTCCGCGGCGCAATGCAAGACTGGTTGAGCATATAATTCAAGCAGCGTGATCAATTCTTCATTCGAGGAAACACTCATCGAAGTCTGGCGTCAAGCCCTCGTCGAGAACGCCACGGTCGTCGAACTGGACGGCAGCCGCTACCCTGTCCGGCGCACTCCGAAGCGCGGCCTTCGGCAGGTGGACTTCGTTTTCGACGGCAACGAGATTCGCGGATTGGAGCAGAACCCGGACACGAGATCGGAATGGGCGAAGCTGGCGCGGTCGGGCAAGAAGGTGATGCAGTTCCTCAGCGGAGGAAGATGCCTCGCCGTCGTCGTGGACGGGAAGGCAAAGCTCTACGACGACCGGGACTTGTAATGTCTTCAGCCAATTCTTCACCGCCCTCGAAACCGTTCTCTCGTTTATGTTCCTCTTCTTGCAGTAGTCCGATTCAAACCACTCTAGAAGTTTCTTCGCCCCTTTGCTGTTATTGCATTGACCGCAGCAGAGCACAATATTGATGCGATTCTTTGGATTCAGATCACTGTTGTTGATGTGCTCCCAAGTGACCTTATCCCCCGGCGCGCCTCTTGCTTTCCGATGTGCTTTCATCTTGACGTGGCAATAGACGCAGCGTTTGTCGCGTCTTCTAATCTCGGCTTCATCCCGGTCGGGAATGCCCCATCTGTTCATCTGCGTGCTCCCTAGCCTCCTCTATATCATTTCACGATCCGGTACTCCCGGCCTATTGCCATATGTATGCCTGTATGGTACTATGTTGACCATGAAGCGGACAGCCCTCTTCCTGAAAGAGGAGCAGATCGAGAAGCTGCAAAAGCTGTCCGACAAGACGGGCGCTCCGGTTGCCGAACTCATCCGGCGTGCGATTGATCAAGTACCTTAAGGAACGAGCCAAAGAATTGAAGTAAGCGGGACGCCGCGGTGGCTCGAGCACACACGACGCCCCTGACCGACGCAACCTAATTGGAGGCTGCATGGCTACCCGAATTGTAACAGCCGTCTGTCCCCTCGCATTCGCACTCCTGTTTCCGTTCGCAGTCTCAGCAGCAATCGCAAGTCCCACCCAGTTCTTCCGCCCCATTCGGGGGCGCTCGTGACCCGTGTCTGCGTGCAGTGCAAGCGAACTCCTCGGCGAGAAATGCGTTCGGTGCGGAACGGAAGCTGCCCCGCTCATCCCGACGCTCAAGAAGTCACCCTCCGACCGGAATCGAGTTCGGGTGCCCTCGCGTGCGCCATCGCTTCACCCGAGGCGAAGGCGGCGAGACGGGCGGCATGTGCGAGCCATGCTTCGATGCGGCGTTGCGGAAAGCGCACGAGCTGCAGAAGGCAGGCAGGTGATCGACGAACAAGTTTGACACGAAAGGAGAACGAGAAATGCTAACGACCAAGGACAAGAGTGGCAAGACCATCGGCTGGCGGGAGACTTACCAGTCGAAGGACGAAAGCGTCGAGGTCTCTGTCCACCGCAACGTCAGCACAATCACGACCCGAGACCGGACGACGGGCAAAGTCGAGACGAAGACCTTCATAGGTAAGACGCCGTTCACGACGATGTGGAAGAAGTGAATAGCCTGACGGCGGGGCGTTCTGGGCGCTCTTGTGCGCAGCAGAAGGACTAGGTCTACCGGAGGCTGGAGTCGCTCCCAGAGCGCCCCGCAGCCGTTTTTTGAACGGGTTTCCTGAGGGATTTCGACACGTCTAGGAGGTCTGAATGGGATTGCAGATTGTCCGAGAGAACGAACCCAAGTCTCGGCAGGTTCTTGCGGCGGTCTATTCGCAGGGTTTCGACCGTGGGTCACGGGCAAGACCCGGCGATGCAGACACGAGAACTGACCGAGTACTGCCAGCGCCGAGGCTGGGCAGGTATTTGACCTCTACGTGGACGATGGCGTCTCGGGCAAGAAAGATTCCCGGCCCGCAGTTGAATCGCCTCATGCGCGACGCTCACGCCCGGCGTTTCGATGTGGTTGTCTGCTGGCGCTTTGATCGCTTTCAGCCGCTCGGTGTCTCACCTGTGCCGGGCGCTGGAGACTTTCAACGCCCTCGACATTCAGTTCGTCTCGCTCTGCGAGCAAGTGGACACCAGCACTCCGACAGGCAAGCTCGTTTTCACGATATTGGGAGCGGTCGCGGAGGGCGAGCGGAACCTGATCGCGGAGCGCGTGCGGGCCGGGCTTCGGAACGCACGTGCGAAAGGCAAGCGCTCGGCAGACCGCGAGTGGATGTTGACATTGACACAGATCGAATCCCTGCGAGCTTCGGGTATTCGTGGCGCACAATCGCACGCAATGTTAAGTCTGTCGGTGGGAACGGTCTCACGCTGCGGCTAAGGCGCGAACACGCCAAGGCACTGTGCGCCTGACCGCCCCGACCTTCGTTTCCCATCGGAACATAGGAGAAAACATGTGCGAGATCGGCAAGCCTCTTGAGATCATCGACGCCGACCGCTGGCTCTCCCCGCGCCCCTGCGCGGGAAAAGGAAACCGCCAGCGAGCAGCCCGTGACCGTGAAGTCCCCGGTCTCGGAGACGACCGTTGAGCCTGTCACCCGTCGAGAAGCCCTAACTTGGCGCGGCGAGCCATTCGCGGCGGCAGCTCTGCCGCACGCCCAGTACGGCGTGGACTCTGGCGAAGGTGCCCGACACGTACATCGAGCCGTTCGTCGCGTACCGGGCTTGGAACTGGACGACCGAGGGCATCACGTCCCTCAATGGCGCGCTGTGGACGCCCAAGGTAGCCTTCGAAGCCACGTGCCACTACGCGCGACGACTGGCGCTCGATGCAAGCCGCCGCTGCTTCCGGAAGCGACCAGGAAATTTTGGGAACCAAGCAGCACACATCATGTTCCCGACCCCGATCTGCACCTGCGGCATGTACGCGGGAATCAACATGCAGCACATGATCGACATCGGCTACATCCGGCGCGGCATCCACGGCGAAGTCCACCTGTGGGGGCGGCTGTATCGCCACACGCTCGGGTGGCGTGCGCAGTTCGCGTACCCGAAGTTTTTCGTTGTCCCGGCGAACATGATTCCGTTCAGGCTCGACGAAGCGAAGCAGCGCCTCGACTCGCTGACCGAGTTCGGCGTTGACATCTGGCTCCAGCCGGAGCGAAGAGGCACGGGTCGGGCAGGAAAACATCCCGCTGTGGGTAAGCGACTACGGATACAGCCAGCAGGGCTTGTCGTGGCTGGTCGAGAAGCGCAAGAGATGGTACGACGAGCAACCCGAGCAGGCACATGCTCGCGGTCGGCGACCGCGTGGCGGTGCTCGGCGGCGACGGACGGCGGCGGGATCGGCATCGTGACAGAGATCGACGGCGACGAGATGCGCTACACGATGTTCAGCCCGAACGTGGTCTACCGCAAGCCAGTCAAGGATGTCATATGGAACGAGAGGAACTGGCGGTGGGAAACGAGCGGACTCGGCTCCATGCGCAAGCTAGAGCCGGCAATCTGTGAAGCGGTCGTCCTAGCGGAGGAGAACGTCATGAAGCTGGTAGCTATCGACATCATCGGCACAATCAAAGAGCTTGTGAAGTCGGCGGTGAAGGAAGTTCTGCTCCTGCTCGCCATTATCCTGTTCGGTCTGTCGGCTCCGCTTCTCTTCACAGTCGGCATCGAGGCTCTCGCGTTGAGCGGTGCCGATATGCGGATTTGGGCACGTGCTCTACTTCCTCACTCGGGCCGTTCGCTTGCGCGATTTGGATGGTCTTCATCTGCCACTGGCACAGCGCTGCGGCAATGGCAGCGTGCGGGAAAGCTGAGCACTTGGCGTCAAGACCACGGCGGCATCGTCTACACGGTCGGCAAGTCCATTTGGTTCATGGTCAGCGGCTTCTTCGGCTCCGTCGCCGCCGAAGTTATTTTCGCGATTGGACTCGGTACATGATGTTTCCGCACGCCTCAGCAGTCTCAACCCCGAGAGTGCGGCGTTGGTGTTCGCCATCGCTCCGCTCTTCGTGTTCGCGCCCGTGCTGCTGGTGCTGCTGAGCCGCTGGATTCGTCGGAACAAATACGCCGTCGTTGTCTAACGAGAAGCGCCTCGCCAACGAACGCTGACTCTGAGCGACGGTTAGGATCGCAGCATGCGGATCGCCCAGCAGGTACCCGAACTTTAATTCGACAGAGATGGAGGGAAGATATGACAGACGACAAGCAGGTCGAGATGACGCTCGACGAGCAGATCGAGGCGCAGATTGCCACTGACGGCACGGTGACTCTGAAGCTGGTCGGCGACGAGCAGATGATCCGCGACATCGAGTTCGCGCAAACCATGATCGAGTTCGCCGACAACGAGCATCATTGGCGCAGGATCAGGGACTACACGGCTAAGGATCGGTCGATTGCCGCCGAGGAGAAGCTGAAGAAGATGTTCATGGAGGCGTGGGCTGACAGGGAGATGGCGGCGAAGGCATACGGTCGGTTCCGCCTGCTCCTGCTGTACATGCACAAGGTCAAGCCGCCCGCTTGGCGGTAGCGGGCGACGCTGAGGAGCGCGAGGGCGACCCGATGTGCGCCGGCGGGACCGCTGAGGACTCCCTTCGTCGATAGCATGTTCGAGGACGACACAGATGGCAGCGAGAAGGAGTGAAATGGCAGACGAAAGCATAGGGCTGTTCGACGAGGTCAAGGTCGTGCGCGTGAAGGACGAGAAGGACGAGTTCTCCGAGGCGTGCAAAGCTCTGGTCAAGGCGGAGAGGAAGTTCAACAGGCTGGACTTGGTCATCCGGCTGGACTCGTCGGCGGATGTCTGCAAGTGGTTCGACTTGCTTGAGGAGCGGTTCAAGGCGGAGAAGCGCGTATGGGAGCTTTTCACTGGCGGCGTGCGCAACCACCAGATGGGACTGCTTTACCTGAAAGTGAGGGACTCGCTATTCTCCGGGCTGCCACTCCGGGCGGATGCTTGAAGAGGAGAAATGATGAAGAGGAAGAGCATGCGAGAGGAAGAGCTGCGGTGAGCCACAGAATCAGCAAATCGAGAGTCTTGTGGGTCGCAGGAGTTATCGAGTGACCGCCACCATGCGCATGACGGCTTCTGATTTCGTTTCATATCATCGTCCCACACGCTGCGACCTGCGGGTTTTCCTGCGGCACCAGCAGAGAGCAGGAAGCCGAACCCGGCCCCTACGATGTAGTCTTGCGTCGGCTCGGACTCAGGCACGAGAGAAACCATCTGGCGACTCTCGGGACGTTCGCCGATGTGAGCGCCGCCTCTCTCGAAGAGCAGGTGAAGAAGACGGCCGACGCCATCGCCAAAGAAAGTTCCCATCCTGTATCAACCCGCTTTCTCGCGCAAACGAGATATTTGGCGGAACCGATGTCGAAATTGTCGGTGTTCCCGACTTCCTCATCCTCGATGGCGACGGCTATCTGATTCGAGATTCGAAGATGGCTCGTCGCATCGACGAGGACAACCACCCCGAAATTCTGCTCCAAGTTCAGCTTTATGGTTGGCTCTTCGAGAGGAGTTGCGGCGCTGCTCCCAAGGGATTGCAAGTTCACGCGGCACAGGCGAAATTGTCACCATTCCCTACGACGGCGGGGCAAGTCCGCTTTGCAGGAATTGGAGCGGCTCCTGACCATCAAGCAACTGACGGCAGAACCCTATGAGCCTGTGGGCTGGACAAAATGCCTCGGCTGTGGGTTTACCGACCGTTGTTGGGCGCAGGCAGAGAAGAACGCGATGTCGCACTTGTTTATTGCGTGGATCAAAGCCTTGCCCGAACTCTCCACCAGTCAAGGGATTCGCACCCGAAAGGAACTACTGGCAAACTTCGACGCCACCAGTCTTGAGCGAACTCAAGCGCCCGTATGGCAACCGGGAGCAGCGTGTTGGAAAAGCAGCCGAACGAATCCTGCAGATTCGCTGACGCGATGGAGAGAAACCAAGAGATAGTCCTCGCCGCTCCCGCCATACCGCCGCACAAGAACTACGTGATGTTCGATCTTGGAGGGGATGCCGCCGCACTTGGACGAACTCGACAAAATTTATCTTTGGGGAGCGCAGGTGTTCGGCGAGAACCCAAGTGAGTTCAAGGTTGCGCTGTCCGGCTTTGGCGCTGACGGCGACAGGGAAGGCTGGATCGGCTTCTTGGACAAATGCAAAGCAGATTTTCGAAACCTATGGTGACATTCCGTGGGTGCATTGGGCACCATACGAGCAAACCTATTTGCGTCGGTACGCTGAGCGTTTTGGTGATCCCGAAGGCATCGCTGCCCGTGTGGAGGCAAACCTTCTGGACTTGCTTGACGGTAACGAGAGAATCGGTCGTCCTGCCTTTGCCGAGTTTCAGCCTCAAAGTCGTTGAGGATTATGTTGGGTTCGAGCGCAAGGAAGCCGAATACGGCGGCGCTTGGGCGATGGCGACTTTCATCGAGGCAACGGAAACCAGCGACGAGGGAAAGCGGAAAGAATTGATGGACAAAATCGTCGCCTACAACAAGGAAGACCTCGAAGCTACGTGGGCGGTGTTTCAGTGGCTGAGGGCGAAGACCCCGAAAACAAAACAATGAACAAGGACACGCGAACCATCATGCAGTTACTCGGGGTGGACGAACAAACTGCCTTGAAGATTCAGAACAAGATGGGCGAGAACGGGCTGGACTTCTCCGAGTGCGATCAGAGGGAGTTCAACCGCGCTGCCCGCACAGCATACAGTCAGATTCTCCAACCCGACGAATACTGAGTGTTAAGATAGAACAAATCCATGTGGAGCTTCTGCGTGTCAAAATACGAAAAGCGGCGACCACGTAAAGTTTGAAGTTGTCGACGAGGACTCTGGCGAGTCGGAGTGGATGTGGCTGCTCGTGGAGTCGAGCGACGACGAGCGAGGAACTCGTGTTCGGGAAACTTGATTCCCAGCCCGATCGTCGCAACCGACATGCGGCTTGGGCAGGAGCTTGCCGTCAGCTACGACGAATGTGCGCGACCACCGAAGGTTCACCGACTGAGCGTTCAACGGGAGTCAAAGTTTTCGACAGTCTGGATATTCAGCAGCTTGGTGCCGCTCGCCGATGCTACAATCCGAACAGCAATCTACCAAGAACAAGAGGAGCGGCGTTGACGCAGACACTTCCCGTAGTGAGCCTCTTTTCCGGCTCGGGCGGCCTTGACGAGGGGTTCGCGCAGGCGGGGTTTTCCCCCGTGCTCGCGATGGACGTAGACCGCGCCGCATGCCTGACCTTCGAGCACAACCATCCGGGGGTGCGCGTTCTCAAGAAGGATTTGTCCGAAGCCGTGAACGGCTACGCGGTCGAGCGGCTTCTGAACTGCCGCTCGGAAGTCGCGCCCCATCGGCGTCATCGGGGGGCCGCCCTGCCAAGCCTTCTCCATGAGCAACGTTCACAAGCGGTCGGACGACCCACGACGGAAGCTGCCAGAGAACTACGCCCACATCCTCTCCGAACTGAACAAGCACTACGGGCTGGACTTCTTCGTGTTCGAGAACGTGCTCGGGCTGAAGCACAAGGAGCATTCCGAGGTTTTCGCCTACTTCAAGAAGCTTTTCGAGTCGGCGGGCTTCACGATCTTTGAGGGCGAACTCGACGCGCAGGATTTCGGCGTCGCGCAGGTGAGGAAGCGTGTCTTCGTGGTCGGCTTCAACAAGGAAGAAGTACAAAGAAGTGCGATTCGAGTTCC
This sequence comes from uncultured Acidobacteriota bacterium, assembly GCA_963848365.1. Taxonomy (GTDB): domain Bacteria; phylum Acidobacteriota; class Terriglobia; order Acidiferrales; family UBA7541; genus Palsa-295. The sequence continues at coordinate 4,767 of CAWKDI010000014.1, read as the reverse complement.
CCAAGGGCGACCCGGCGAGCAGGAAGACGGTGCGCGAGATCATCGGCAGCCTGCCGCCGCCGGCGATCTTTGAGCGGGGGATGGGCACCGACGAAATCCCCTTCCACCAGAACCACTGGTGCTTGAAGCCGAGATCGGAGAAGTTCTTCAACGGCTTCCTGAAGGAGGGCGACGTCAAAGGACGACCATTCCGCGTGCTGGAATGGAGCAAGCCGTCTTGGACAGTCGCCTACGGACACCGCGAAGTCCACATTCACCCGTCAGGCAAGAGGCGGCTCAGCATCTACGAGGCGATGCTGCTGCAAGGGTTCCGCTCGGACTACGTGCTCAAGGGAACGCTCTCAGACCAGATTCGGCTCGTGTCCGACGCCGTGCCGCCGCCGCTGGCGCGGGCTATCGCGGAGAGCGTGCTGGAAGTCCTCGACCTGAGAGCTGCCGAAGGCGAAGGAACAGGAACGCCGGGCGGCCGCATCGTAGCTAGCCTTCTTCGCCCTGTTGCGCTTTGCCCGTTCCCGCTCGTACTCGGCGATCCACCCGGTCGGGTCTGGCGGCCAATCGGTGAACTTCTCCAGCGTGTACGCGGACTGGAACCTCCCGCCCGGAACTCCTGCCCGGCTCGCCTTAATGATCCAGCCCAGGTAGCGAAGCTCGCGCAGGCGCTTCCGCCACTCGTCCTGATTGGCGGCGATGTCGATCCACATGCTCGGCACCGGGACGCCCACGCCCGCAGCCTTCAGAAGCTCCCCTATACGGACGTGAACGCTATCGTGCTTGATCGCGGAGCGCATCACGGCGGAATCGACCGAGGCGAACAGGTTCTTCTTGCCGTGGTTGCACTCCTCGCAGATCGCCCAGAGATTGTCCGGCTCAGTCTTGCCGCCCCATTCGCGGGTATCTTGTGATCGACCACGAGCGCGATGCCGTGCTTCTCGATTGTACGACCGCACATCCCGCAGCGCCCGTGGGCGGCGTGAATTGCCTGCGCCCGCAGTTTGCTGTTGATGGGTGCCGCGTCGAGCAGCTGCTCACGTGGGCCGACATAGACGTAAACGACTTTCGCGCCGATCCGCTTCTTGGAAATCCGGTGATAATAGTGCAAGTCCCTTCGCCTCCGACCGAACTGGACTTGCTCTTCCGAGGGCAGATTAAGAGCGGTACGCATCTCGCCCTCGGAGATGCCCTCCGGGTGCTCCTTCAGCAATGCGAGCATCTGCTCGTGGATCTTTACCGAGGGCGGGAGGTTTTGGCACGATGTGGCCATAATAGAGACCAGAGGCGAGAAAGGTCCATCTATGGATTCGATTTCCGCCGCCGACGCAGCCGCGAACATGAGCCGGATCAGGAGCAAGGACACCAAGCCGGAGATGCTGATCCGCCGCATGCTCCATGGGCTTGGGTACCGCTACAGTCTGCACAGGCGTGATCTGCCGGGCGCTCCCGACCTCGTGTTCCGCTTCGCGCAAGAAGATCGCTCTTCGTCCACGGCTGTTTTTGGCATCAGCACAAGGGGTGCATCGACGGAAGGCTCCCGAAGTCCCATAAGGACTATTGGCTGCCGAAGCTCCTGCCAGCAACATCGAGCGCGACCGCCGGAACATCCGCGAAGCTCCGGCGAGGCGGCTGGAAAATAATGAAGCGTTTGGGAGTGCGACGTGCTGACGGACACCGAACGGACGCTACGACAAATCACACAGTTTCTTAACTAGTTAGGCAATCGCCAAAATCCGTCGTCCCCGCTTGGCACTTTCTACCTTACAATCTGAGTCCTCCCGGACTTCGCTTCTTGGAAAGAGGCCGACGATGCCACAGGCAAACCCCAATATACTGATTCTTCGCTACGAAGACATCGAAGAGGAATTGCGCCACGGCAGGCTGATTACCGAGCACACCCAAAGCTCAATTCAGGCGTCAAGCTACGACCTTCGCGTAGGTACGGTTTTCAGAGATGGTCAGATCGTCAATAAGAACCATCAAAGGGCGGGCGAGCAAATTGTGATCCAGCCGGGCGAAATCCTGAGTCTTCTTACAATGGAGGAGTTACAACTGCCGGACAGCATGATCGCCATCGCGTTTCCGATGAACAAGTGGTCATCGGAGGGTTTGCTTGTGCTAAATCCGGGCTATGTTGATCCCGGATTCAAGGGTCCCGCTGAGCGTCAAAATCGTGAACCTCAGAAAGACGCGCATCAGCATTTCTCGTGGGCAGGCTATCTTTACAGTGGGCTTTTTTCGACTAGGCGCGAGCACGACGCATCCTTACGATCACAACAAGGTACGCGGCGACAGAGAAATTGAGATGAACACGAAGGAGCTAGAGCAATCGGCAGCGTCTATTGCGGAACTTATGAAGGTTGCTCCTGATAGGCCGTATACAACCAAAGATGAAGTCGATAAGATCATTCGCGAGCAGCCATTCGTCACGAAAGATGGTGTTGACAAAGCCATCCGCGACCACTGGATGAGTTGGGCTGTGTTCATGATTGGAGCGATCACGCTGATTGCTGCCGTTTTCGCTGCTGTTGCGGCGCTTATACCGCTGTTTCCGAAGGGCCACTGATAATGAGTGCAGCACCGATGATCGACAAGCCTGGTTCTAAATTGACGAAATGCAAATGGGAGACTCTCGCAGCGGGCAGGACTGGAAGTTCGGCGAAATGCCCACCTATATCGCGCCGACGGCGGTTGTGCCGCAGTGCTAACGGCGGATGGTCACGATATTCGATTGAGCTGCATGAAGACGTCGAGCATCGGTTTCGCTCGCGATGCAATGTCCACGCCGAGAGTCAACGCGATAACAACAATGATTACGCAGGGCGAGAAGCAATTGCGTGCTGTGATGATTGCTGCGGAACGGGATAGACTTCACACCTTGCGGAGCCTGCATGGACTGGATTTTTCGAGATTCGGAAGCAATAGTTACGAGGAAATCGGCTGGCAGAAGAAGGAAGGCGACCCCATAGAAATGTTGACGGCGGGGGAACTCATGCCACACTACCCTCACTAGAACCTATCTCATAAATGCTTCGACCGAATTTCCGTTTGCCCACCTCAGGGGTTAAAACCCCTTTGTTCGCGGGAAATTCTGGCACGGCTGAAGCCGCGACCCGACAAGTTCCATTTATGAGATGGCTTGGCTCTGTTGACATCCTCGTTACGACAATGAAAATTCGAGATACCGGATCGGTTGAAATTGTTGTTTGCTATCGAGGCAGGAGGTGCGATGGCCGAAGTCGGACTCCTGCCGTTTGCTCGCATCGCCCTGCAAGTCTCCAAGGCGGTGCTCCCGCGTTACCGAAGCCGTTTCAGCAAACACCAATTCACGCAGCCGCAGTTGCTGGCGATTCTCTGCCTGATGCGTTACGAGGACTGGACCTTTCGCGAAGCCGAAGTGCGGCTGGGCGAGCATCGCGAGTTGCGCCAGGCGCTGGGGCTGGTGAGCGTGCCCGATTTCACGACTCTGTATCGCTTCCTGCAGCGTCTGGACGACCAGACCATCGACCGGGCGGTCGGCGAGACGGTGCGTCGGTTGCGCGGCACGCGCAGAAAAGGACGGCGGCGAGCCCGCGTGGCGGTCGATGCGACGGGCTTGGCGCAGGGAGCGGTCAGCACGTTCTTTGTGCGGCGCATGCATCATCACGGGCAAAAACCGCTGCCGTGGCGGCACTGGCTGAAGTGGGTGGTCGTGGTGGATCTGGATCAGCAGTTTCTGTTGTCGCAGATCGCGCGACGCGGCCCGTGGAACGATTGTGCGAATTTGCCCGCGGTCGTCGAAGCGGCTTCCGAGCAAACGCGCATCGGGCTGGTGCTGGCCGACGCCGAGTTCGACAGCGAGAGGAATCACACCTACATCCGGCAACAACTCGGGGCGCAGAGCGTGATCCCCGCCAAGCGCGGAAAGAAAACCTGGCGCATCCATGGAGTGCGCGCCGAGATGCGGCGAGCATTCCCGCGACGGCTCTACCGGCGCCGATCCCTGATCGAGAGCCTGTTCAGTTCGGTGAAACGCAAGCTCTCGGCCCGTGCGCCGGGCCGCTCGCTGCGCACGCAGAAGCGTCAAGCCCTGCTGCTCGGATTGAGTTTCAATCTGTATCGCCTGAGGCATCGCTAACCTTTCTTGAGGATGTCAACAGAGCCAGATGGCTTCTAGTCATCCAGAGCTCTACGCGGTGTTCGACAGGATGGAGGCTTCCGCCGTGAAACCGAACCAACCTGACCCTGAATCGAAAACGGAGATCGAGAAAAAGGACACTTCTGCTGACCGAACAACTAGGTCACACGGAAGGAAAGTCTGATCGATAGACGTGATTCTCTTCTTGGCAGCCCAACTGGACGTGTGCTTTCGCGAGGTGCTCGAAATCATTCTTTGTCGATGTGGAGGCTGTTATTTGATCTGTTTAAGGGACCTATGCTCCTTCGGCAGCTTGACGGCGAAGGCCAGAGGCAGCACTCGTCCTTGGGTTAATTACCGAAGAGAAGTCGAACACGTCAGATACCGTTCGGCCGGGTTCAAACGTTTTTGCCCATCGGTTCGATGCGAGCTTTAGAGTGCCGAGATTAAGAAACTCTGCGGGAAACGACCGATCTTTGGACGGCCGATACTCTGTGACCGAAATGAGTTCTTTCATTTGGGTTGAATTTCACTCCCACTCCTTTACAGGTAGATCCGAGTCAACAAGAGTGGCGTCGAAACGAACTAATCGACTCAGACGGACACTGACCACAGCCGAAATCACAAGCTGAAAACGTGTGCGCGAGTCCCTTACGGAC
>CAWKDI010000013.1:0-26338 GCA_963848365.1 uncultured Acidobacteriota bacterium | reverse complement strand
GGTCGAGGAAATCTTCCAGGCGTCCGGGCGTGGCGACAACCAGGCGAGCCCCCTTGCGGATGGCCGTTAGTTGCGCGCCTTCCGAAAGTCCGCCGACAACGATGGCGGCCGCGGGAAGCTGCCTGCCGCGCAGGGCGTTGTACTGCCGGCGACCTGCATGGCCAGCTCACGCGTGGGAACGAGCACGAGTGCCGCGATTCCTGGGCGTGTTTCTTGCGAGAGAAGCTTTTCCATCAACGGGAATGAGGAACGCGAGCGTCTTGCCGGTTCCTGTCTGCGCGGTGGCGAGCACGTCTTTGCCTTGCGAGGGCTTGCGGGATGGCCGCGGCCTGCACGGGTGTGGGCAGCGTGAAATTGGCTGCCTGTAATTTCTCCTTCATGTAGGAGGAGATGGGTATTCTGAGAAATTTTGCATTGTTCTTTCTTGCTGGCGAAGCTAGCCGGACGACCACACGTGTGCGGAAGCCTGCGGCCTGCTTTTGGAGCCAGTCTTCGTTTTAGATTACGCTGAAGACGTACGGGAGGAAACTGAAGGCGGGTGTTCTCAGATTTGCTAACTGCACCAGAGGGACCGCACAGCACAACCGAAGTATCAACGCGAACTGAGTATAACACGGATTCCTGCGATCGCACGGAATAAAAGGCCTTTTCGGGAAGCGTGTGACCAGAACTGATACGCCCCCCGATTTGCTCATAGCAGGGTGGAACCAGGAGAGATCGTCGATTCGCTCTGCCGGGATGATCACGAAAAACGAGAAGCGACGGAGCGTTCGGTGGGTTCAAGAGGGGCGGCGGAGGCGGTCCAGAAGCGAAAAGATCAAAACTCCGAAGGCGGCAGTAACCAGTGAATCCAGCAGCAGGCGCGGCGTGAAAAAGCGCGCGGGTTGATTGAGCAGGGCGCGCTCGGTGATGGCCAGCACCGCCTGGTGAAAATGGAACAGAATGAATATCAGCCCGAAGCGGCTGGCGGGATGCTCCGTGTCGATCCGCGCGCCCACCGAGGAAGCCACATAGCCCACGAACGTCTTCGCGATTCCGTACAGGCCGATGGGGCTGTCGTGCCCCAGCGCGTCCTGCAGGATGCCGATCACCGCGCCGAGAAACATGCCCGATACGGGATTGCGCCTGCTCACTCCGAAATAAATTGTCACCAGCAAAGGAAGATCGACCAGCTCCGCCCAGCGTCCATACTTGTGCAGGAAGCCTGCAAGACCAGCGCGAGAAAAGCCGCGACGACAACCGTGCCGCTGTAATACTTATGGACCTCGACGTTCGATTCGTCTGTGGCGCCGCGATGAGCATCGAAGCCATTTTATTGTCTCGGGCGCGGCTGCGTCAGCGGCGGCGGATTCGCCGCCGACGAGGTGTGGACGGTTTGGGTGAGCTCGCGCCCGCCTTGGCGGAAGCGGGCGCGGATGCCGCTCGGGCCGCGGTGCTGGCCGAGGTTGCCAGTCTGCGGCTGGGGACGCCGAAGGTGCGGCACGAGGCTGCCGCGCTTGCGCCGGCCGCAGGATCGCGGATTCGCCGGTGCGGGAATCAAGGGAGATGCCGCGTCGCCGGTTTTCCTTGGCTCCAGTTCCTGCTGCGACAGAAGAACGAGCACGTCTTCGAGCCGGTCCAGCCGCGCGGCGGGCTTCACGCGGATCATCTGAAACGGCAGCGCCGGCTTGGCGTCGATCACCGTGCCGATCAGCAAGCCTTTCGGGAAAATGCGATCTTCGCCGGAAGTGAGAATCCGTTTCGCCGGGCTTCACTTTTTCATCGTTCACCACGTAATCCATGCGCGGATCGGGATCGCCGCTGCCTTTGACCACGCCGTGCGTGCGCGTGTCGGCGAACAGCGCGCCGACGCCGCTATCCTTGTCGTTGATCAGCAGCACCTGCGCGGTGGAGGGAAAAACTTCGACGATTTTTCCCACGACGCCATCCGGCGTGATCACCGCCATGTTGCGGCGCACATGGTCGCGCTCGCCGCGATTGATGAAAAGCGTGTGCGAGCTGGGATCGGCGCTCGCGCCGATCACCTGCGCCGCGATCATCGGGCGCTTCCGGATGCGCCTCGCGGAAATTCAGCAGCTTGCTCAGGCGCTGCGCTTCGGCCGCCTCGCTTTCGAGCTCTCGGTTGCGCAATTGCAGCTCGCCAGTTCGGCGCGCAGGTGCTCGATTCTCCGTGCGGGCGTTGTGCAGACCGATGTAGCCGGTCCAGATACCGCCGATGCTCGGAGAATCTCCAGGTTCCGCCGCGCTCCACCGGCGTCATCATTTCGACGGCCCAATAGCGGATCAGCCGCACGTCGCGGTCGCGCTTGATTTGAAAGGCGAGCAGCAGCACCTGCGCGAGCACCACGCCCGCCAGGAGAGCCAACGACCGATGTCGTGAGAATATGCCTACCATTGACCTGATGCTGGAGGCTCGAGGCTGAAGGCTCGACACTATCCGAAAGTCCGTACCTTGGAGCAGCCAATTCGCACAACGCTTGCTGCACGCGTCAGTCGATCGAAACCAGACGCAGCAGCCGGAAATCGCTGAGCATTTTGCCGGTGCCGAGCACGACCGAAGCGAGCGGATCGTCGGCAATCGAAACCGGCAATCCGGTCTCCTCGCGGATGCGCTTGTCCAGATTCTTGATCAGCGCGCCGCCGCCGGTGAGCACGATGCCGCGGTCGCTGATGTCGGCGGAAAGCTCGGGAGGGGTGCGCTCCAGCGCCACGCGAATGGCGTTCAGAATCGTCGCGATGCACTCGGAGAGCGCTTCGCGGATTTCGCTGTCGTCGATCGTCACCGTGCGCGGAACGCCCTCGATCAGGTTGCGGCCCTTCACTTCCAGGGTAAGCGGCTTTTCCAGCGGATACGCGGAGCCGATTTCGATCTTGATCTGCTCGGCGGTGCGCTCGCCGACGAGCAAGTTGTATTTGCGCTTCAGGTAGTGCATCACGGCTTCGTCCATCTCGTTGCCGGCCACGCGCACCGACCGCGAATAGACGATGCCGCTCATCGAAATCACGGCGATATCCGTGGTGCCGCCGCCGATATCCACCACCATGTTGCCGGAAGGCTCTTCGATCGGCAGTCCGGCGCCGATCGCCGCGGCCATGGCCTGCTCCACCAGATAGACTTCGCTCGCGCGCGCGCGATAGGCCGAATCCTGCACGGCGCGCTTTTCCACCGGCGTGATTTCGCTGGGCACGCCGATGACGATGCGCGGATGCACCAGCACGCGCCGGTTGTGCGCCTTCTGAATGAAATAGGTGAGCATCTTTTCGGTGACTTTGAAATCGGCGATCACGCCGTCTTTCATCGGCTTGATGGCCACCACGTTGCCCGGCGTTCGTCCCAGCATGTCTTTGGCTTCGCGGCCCACGGCCACCACTTCGCCGCTGTTCTTGTTGATGGCGACGATCGAGGGTTCGTTCACGACGATGCCTTTGCTGCGGGCGAAAACCAGCGTATTGGCGGTGCCCAGATCGATCGCCAGGTCGGAAGACAACAGACTGAAGACCGACCGCATGTTGTAGCCGTTCTTGGTCACGCTTGCTTCTCCCCAGAGATCAGTTCAGCGCCGCTGCGGCGGCGCTTGCCGGTGGCTGGCTGCTTCCGATCGCTACGGAATTACCACCTGCACGCGCTTGATGGCCGTTCCGCCCCGGCGGTTCTGCCCGGTGATGACGATCGGAGTGGCTGCCGCGCGCCATCGGCTCGGTGAAATATCGAAAATGGCCGTCGGGCTGAATGTCCGCCACTTGTTCTCCGTTGATGATCAGCGCGGCGCCGGGTTCGGTGCGGCCGATCACTTCCACCACATTGCCCTGCAATTCGGTGTCGTCCACTTCCAGCAGCATCTCCTGCTCTTTGCCCTGCGCCACCAGGGTGAACTTGTAGGAGTCGCTCGCGTCGCTCACCTTGTTCTTGTCGTCGATCGCGCGCACCCGCCAGAAATAATCGCCGGGATCGAGTCCGGCAATATCCACGCTGGTGGCCGGCGGTTTTCTTTTCGGCGACGACGTGATTGAACATCGCCGTGGTGCTGGCCTGAAAATCGTAGAGCTTCGCCGTGGACACCGGCTTCCAGGAGAAATGCACGGGATCGTGCTTGGGATCGGCCACGATGATGGGCTGCAGGTTCAGAGGTTCGAGCAAGTTCGGGAGGCGCCAGAACCTGCGATTTTGTGATCGGCCCGCCGGTGGGGAACGTCACGCGCTCCCACTGGGCGATATCCAGGTGCTCGTTGCCGCGATTCAATTCGCGCGCTTCCGGAAGCGACCGTGATTTCCTGCTGCTTGGTCGTCGGGATCGCTGCTGCACCGCCGCGCGGCTATTTGCGCGCAGCGAAGCCACCGCATTTTCAAACGAAACTTCCGCCTTGGAGCCGGGCACTTCCCAGGTGCCGGTGGCCAGGTCCACCTGGCCGGAGCTGATATGCACGCCCACCTGCGAGGGCTGGTCCTGCGAGACATTATTTTCTTCGACGGTGACCAGAGTATCGCCCTTCACGGTGTAGGTGGTTCCGTCGGCGAACGCGATGCGCGCGACGCCTTCGGAATCGGTCTGGATCAGATCGCCCTTATCCAGCGTGAGCTGATAATCGGCGTTGGTCCACTGCACCGAATTCACTTTCTTCACCTGGACTTTGCCGTCCAGGTTCACGAAGCGGGCCTGGCGGGCCGTGATGGTCGCAACGCCGCTGTCGTGCGGGCGAAATGGCATCGGAGATGCGGCGGATCAGGATCGCGGAGACCTTGCGGAAAAACCAGATAGAGTGAGCGTGAGCAAAATCGTGAGCGACCAGGAAGATGTAAAGAAGCACGGTGCGATATCGTACCGTGTGCCAATACACCTCGACCCGCGACACTTTTGGCTTCGCAGTCACTGTTGATTTCGCGTCCATGGCGTGATTTGTGGTCAATTTGGCAATCTAGCATAGGGGTATAGGCCTTTCAACACGGCGACGAAACAGTTGCGAAATCAGCTACCCTTGCTTCCATAAGAGGTATTGGCAGCTTTGGAAGCAAGCGCAGAGTCGCCGCGACTGCTGGCTGCGTTGGCGTTATAACCAAGGCAGCCATTTTGGAGGTTGACCGCAGCGGCTCGATTTAGCGAGACTAGTAATGAGTGAGCATCTGTTTCGTTGCGTTTGCGTGCCGGATAACTGTACCCGCATAGGCTGAACGAAATCGCGAAACGCAGGAATGGGGACTGAAATGAACGAAATTATTGGGGAATTACGCCGCCGGCGAGGTTGATGCTGACGCCGGGCCCTTCGTGCCTGGACCCGCGCGTGTACCGGGCGATGGCCGCGCCGATGGTGGGCCATGTGGACCCGTGGTTTACGGAAATGATGGGCGACGTGCAGACTCTGCTGCGGCAGAGTGTTTCAGACCCAAAACCGCATCACGTTTCCGATTTCCGCTTCCGGATCCGGCGGCATCGAAGCGGCCGTAGTAAACCCGCTCGAAGAGGGCGACGAGTGCATCATCTGCGTGAACGGCGCGTTTTCCGAGCGCATGGCGATCATGGCCGAGCGCATTCCGGCGAAGGTGATTCGCGTCGAGGCGCCCTATGGCCGCACGGTCGATCCCGAGGATGTGCGCCGCGCGGGAAAGGGCAAGAAGATCAAGCTGTCGGGCTGACGCACGGCGAGACTTCGACCGCGGTGGTTCAGCGGATCGACGATTACCGCAAAGTGGCGGACGAACTGGGCGCGCTGCTCGTCGTCGATGCCGTGGCGACGCTGGCCGGCGTGCCGCTCGAATGTCGATCGCCAGCGCATCGACATCTGCTTCAGCGGCACGCAGAAAGCCATCAGCGCGCCTCCGGGAATGGCGCCGATCACCGTGAACTCGCGCGTCGAAGACGTGATGCATGCGCGCAAGGAGCCGGTGCGGAGCTGGTATTTCGATCTGAATCCGACCATGAGCTACTGGGGCCACGAGCGGACCTATCACCACACGCCGCCGATTCCTCTGATTTACGGCTTGCGCGAGGCGCTGCGGCTCGTGCTGGAAGAAGGTCTCGAAGCGCGCTGGGAGCGCCACGTGCACAATCAGCAGGCGCTGATTGCCGGACTCGAAGCGCTGGGCCTGGAACTGTTCGTTCAGAACCCGGCGGACCGCCTGGTCACCGTGACCGGCGTGAAGATTCCCGCGCGCGTGGACGATCGAAAAGTCCGGCGGCAGCTGCTCGACGAATTCAATATCGAAATTGCCGGCGGTCTTGGGCCGATGAAGGGCCGCATGTGGCGCATCGGCCTGATGGGCTATTCGAGCCAGAAGAACAACGTGCTGCTGTTTCTTGCCGCGCTGGAGAAGGTCCTGCTCGATCAGGGCTTTCCGGTTCCCGGCGGGGCGGGCGTGGCCGCGGCCATTCAGAGCTATCAGCAGTTCAACGCAGCCCGCGGAAGTGGGCGCAAGGAAATAACCGACGTGGCGAAAATACTGTATCCGACGATTCCCAACGCCGGCGCGATGAGCGAATTCATCGGCGCTTTCGACGTTCCGTCGAAAGTGACCGACTACGTGTATCACTGCCGCTTTTCGCATTGCTGGAACGGCATTGCCACGCGGCACAGCGACACGATGGATTGCAAGTTCCTGGTCGATGGCAAAGGCGTGATCCTCGGTCTGGCGCACCCGGGGTTTGTAGCGTTCCGCGAGCGCGCAGGCCGCAATCTGTCGGACCGCGAGGCGAGCTACATTGCCGCCGAATATCTTCGGGAACGGCTGGAGCAGGAAGACGAGCACTCGCTGTACGATGTGTCCGCGGCAGACGTAGTACGGATTATCGAGAAGCTGCGAATCGCGTAGCCTCTGCAAGATCACGCCGCGAAAGACCAGAAGCAGATCCCTCACTTCGTTCAGGATGACAAGCGTTTTGTTTTAGCTGCGCGTCAATGACGCTTCAACTCGTTCGGGATTACAACAGTCTACATATCGCGGAATAAGAGGTAAGCAGGCGGTTACGCATCGGAAAGCGATTCGTCGAAGCCGTGCTTTTCCTTCAATTCAGATCCTTTCAGCTCATCTGCTTCCAGAATCTCACCGCAACTCAGGCATTCGACATACGTTGAATTATCGTCTCGGGCGATGAGTTGCGTGCGCTCATGCTTGCATGCGGCTGCATCGGGCTTGCTAGAATCGGCCATGCGCTAGGGCTGGTCGGGCAGGGCGAATACGTATAGCGCGTTGCCGTGAAGCGGGTGATGAACGTCGGGCAGGATGGCGCGAGGGGCTTCGCGCGGACTGCCGCCGCCCAGGCCCGTGGTGACAGCGATGTATTGCTTCCCATGGGCAGCGAAGGAGACCGGGAATCCCTGCACCGAGGTGCCGAGCCTGGTCTTCCAGAGTGTCTTGCCGGTGGTGGCGTCGACGGCGCGGAAGTAGCGGTCCAAGTCTCCGATGAAGGCCAGGCCGCCGCCTGTTGAGAGCACCGACGTCAGGAACGGGGGCCGCTCCTGCCAGCTCCACACTTGTTTCATGGTCTTCACATCGTAGGCGACGAGCTTTCCTACGTTGCCGTCCGTACCGGGCATCTCGTAGAAGCGCCGATCTGCCGAACCGCCGCCCGAGCCGGCTACAAACTCGACCTTGCGGCCGAACATTTCCATGCAACTCTGGCTTAGCGGAATAATCAAAATTCCTGTGGGCGGATAGTAGCTCATGGCCGGCCAGTCGTGCCCGCCTTCGGTGCTGGGGCAAACATCGACGCCTACGCCGATTTTCTGTTCGACGATGTCGGGGCGGTAGCTGAGTTTGCCGGTCTTCGGGTCAACGCCGCTGAAGACGTTCTGGAAAAGGGTTTCGGTCTCGGCGATGAACTTTCCGTTCTGCCGGTCCAGCTTCCACAGTATGCCGGCCTTACCGATGGTGAAGGCAGCTTTGAGATTTCCGATATTCACCAAAACGCGCTCGTAGACTTCGTCGAGATCGAGCGACTCGCCCGCGACGTGCTGGAAGTACCATACGAGCTTGCCGGTATCGGGATTGAGCGCGAGCGTAGAGCTGGTGTAGAGGTCCTGGTCGTTTACTCCGGAGCCGCGGCTTACCTGCATCCAGGGTTTGGCCTGCGCGACGCCCCAGTAGGTGATGTTGAGATCGGGATCGTAGCTGCCGGTGATCCACGTTTCGCCGCCGGCGCGCAGCATGTTGGTAAGCTTGCCCCAGGTATCGCCGCCGGGTTCGCCGGTGCGTGCGACGGTGTTGAAGCGCCAGAGAATTTTGCCGGTGTCCACGTCGAGCGCACTGATGTAGCAGCCCTGTTCGGCGTCGCTGGCCTTGTAGCGATTGCAGCCGCCCAGCCCCTGAAGCACTTTGCCATGGATTACGATAGGGCCACTGGAGTTGCCGAATCCCTTGGAGTTGTCGGCGAGGACCGTGTCCCATATGATTTTGCCGGTGCGGGCGTCCAGCGCGTCGAGGTGCGCGTCGGTTGTGGCGGCAAAGATTTTGTCGCCATAAATGGCGAGATTGCGCATGGCTCCGGTGCCGCCGCCCTGATGGCCGGGCGGGCGCAGGCGATTTTCCCAGATGAGCTCGCCGGTGGCACCGTCGAGGGCCTGAATGATGTTGTCGGGATTCACAAGATAGATGATTCCGTCGTGCACGAGCGGGCTCGGCTCGTTGGCGCCGGTGCCCTCATTCATCGCCCACACCCACACCAGCCGTAAATCGCGCACATTGTCGGTTTCGATCTGCGTCAGCGGGCTGTGGCTCCACGCCTGATAGTTGCCGCGGATCATCAGCCAGTCGGCTGGATCGGGATGCACCAGCATCTCGTCGGTGACCGGTCTGTAGTCGCGCACTTCTCCTTCGACGGTGACGCCCACGACCGGTGGGGTTGCTCGCCGGGGAGCGCCACCGTCATCAGACGCGGCCTGCGGCGAGGGCGAAGAGGGGGCCGCTTGCGCCCCTGCGGAAGCAGCTTTGGCGATGTTTCCTATGGGCACTTTCACGTCGGGCGTCAACGCGGTGTTGCCGGCCGGAGCCCCGTTCGATTGCAGGATGAAGGCGGCGAGATTGAGTGCGTCCTGGTCGCTGAGCGAACCGGGATTGTTGGCCGGCATGGTGTAACGGATGCGGCTGAACAGATCGGCTGTGGTACGGGTGCGCCAGGCGTTTACGAAGTTGCCGCCTGCGAGTTGGGGCGCGTCCATGCTGCCCTGAAGATCGGCGAGGTGGCACGCCGCGCAGGTGGTTTGAAACGTGGCGCGGCCGGCGTTCGCCTGCTCGGCGGTGTAAACCCCGGCCGATGGGGACTGTTTTCCCGGCGATGCGAACGATATGCCAAGCGCCAGAGTTGCGGGCAGCGCCAATATTGCAAAAGCCTTTAATCCGTTCATCATGGTCCCTTTTATTTCGATGGTCCTTTTATTCCGACGTTTGCAGCGTTTCTATTGCTTTTCGTGCAAGAGCCATCCCCAAAGGTTGCCGGCGGGCGCGCCTTGCGAGTTGATCTGAATATAGAGGCTCTCGTGCCGGAGATCTTCGACTTGTTCGGGAGTCAGGTCGATCGTCGCGCTTATGTTTCCGCTTTTGGCGTTCGGAATAGGCAAATCGAGAATCACGGGGCCTCGTATGGCCTTTGATCCGTGGTGAATGTGCGCGTCGGTGGCGGGCGACTTCAATCCCGAGAATGTGCCGTTGATCGTGAGTTTCCCCCCGGTTAGAACCGCCGTCAGCGAGCCGGCGCCGGCGACCGTGGAAACCATGCCGGGGTCCATGGGCACCGGGCTCAGCCTCACCTTATAGGTTTCGCTGGTTTGCGCGAGGGTGGCATTTCCAAGAAACATCCACAGGATAACCGTGGCAATGGCGGCTGCCGCTCGCTGCGCCGAAACTCTTTGATTGCTTAGCATAATTGCACTCAGAGCCTTTAGTAGAACTGCAAGTCCAGTGCTATGAAGCGACGGAATCGTACGCCCCGAACGCAGATGAATCAAGAACAGATTGTGCCGGACTGTAGGGCCGCCGCGAATGGCTGAAAGTCAGCGGCGTGGTGGAATTCAACCGGAACCTCGAAAGGGCAGCGATGCCTGTGCTTTGGCCGGAGTGAGGCAGGTTTAGATTTTTGAAGGAGTTACGGGGCGTGACTGGTGGTCAGATTTGGCAGGCCCTTTGCCTATTCGAAGAGTGGAAATGGAATCAGCAGTTCGTGGAAAAGGAGATGCCATGAGAATTCGCACTATTTTGAAATTTGCGCAAGCGGTTTCTGTCTTTGCGCTCGCTTATCTAATGGTCGGAACGTATACGGCCAAGGCCGCTAACACTACACAGAATCCAGTAGTCAATGAGCAGGTGCTCAACAAAGAGGTGCACCATGCCTTGGTTATGAATCCGTGGTACGGCGTGTTCGATAACATCGAGTACCAACTGAACGGCACGCAGGTAGTGCTTTCCGGTCAGGTGGTGCTGCCAGCGACTAAATCCGATGCGGAGAAGGCGGTGCGGCACGTGGAAGGCGTTACCCAAGTGGTTGACAACATCCAGGTGCTGCCCGTGTCGGGATTTGACGATCAGATTCGCCGGGCGGAGTTCCGGGCGATCTTTTCGGGTCCTACGCTTGGTCGATACACGATGGGTGCGGTGCCGTCGATCCACATCATCGTGGACAATGGCCACGTGACGCTGGAGGGCAGCGTGATGAATCAGATGGATGCGAACATCGCGCGCATCCGGGCTAACTCGGTGCCGGGGGTTTTCGCGGTGACGAACAACCTGCACATTGGGTAGGTGCTGGCGGGTGAGTGCCGGCGGGTGAGTGCTGGCGCGAAGCGAGCCTGCGAGACGCCGGACGACAAGGCCCGGCTTTTGCCGGGCCTTGTTTTTTTTTGCACGGCAGTGGTGCTTGCTCGCGGCAGCAATGAAAATGCAGATCCCTCGCTCCTGCTCGGGATGACAGGAGCAAAGGATGTGCGCGCTTACATGATCGCGCCTGCGGCCCTGCGATGAAGAGGCGCTGCTATAGGAACCCGGCGTCGAAGGCTCGGGGGAGCAGGTTGCCGGAGCGTTCGTATTCGACTTTGCCCTGGAGATTGGCGAGGACCACGGGGACGTCGCCGCAGAATTCCCAGATTATCTGGCGGCAGGCTCCGCAGGGGGGCGTGAGGTTATCGGTATCGGCGACTACGGCTATGGCGTCGAAGCCGTGTTCGCCTTCCGAGACGGCTTTGAAGATCGCGACGCGCTCGGCGCAGCAGGTGAGGCCGTAGCTTGCGTTTTCGACGTTGCAGCCGGTGTAGATGCGTCCGGATTTCGCACGGAGCGCGGCGCCAACGCGGAAGTTGGAGAAGGGCGCGTGGGCATTCTCCCGCGCCAGCCTGGCTGCTGCGATCAATGCGTCGTATTCGGTCATGATGTGTTGGCGACGCCCTTCCGGGAAAGTTGCTTATTGTGCAAAAACGTTGAGGAAAAGGCTCGCGGGAAATTCGCAGCCAGCGGAGGTTTTATTGTCGGAGCTGAAAACCTCCGACGCAACATCTACGCTCTGCTGAGGTTTCGATTAAATCAGCTTCCGCTGCTTCTGCTCCTCCAGCCATTTGACGATTTTGCCTACATCCTGCGAGCGCTCGCGCGCGCACAGCAGCAGCGCGTCCTCGGTTTCCACCAGCACCACGTCGCGAACCCCAATCGCCGCCACAAATTTCCTGGGGCTCCAGAAATAATTCCCGGCAGCGTCCAGAGCGAACGACGGACCGGCTGACACATTCGCTCCGGCTTGCGTCGCGAGCAACTCATAAACAGCCGCCCACGAGCCAATGTCGCTCCAGCCAACCTCGGCCGGAATTACGAACACGCGGGGCGCGCCGTCTGTCCGGGTAGCCGGCTCCATGATGGCATAGTCCACCGAAATGCTTTTAAGCTTGGGATAGATCTTTCGCAGGGCGGCTGCGTACCGCTTCGTCCCGATCGTCTTTCCCAATGCCTGAAGCGCGTCATGCGTCTCGGGCAGGAATTTCTTCAGATTTTCCAGGAAAGTAGAAACGCGCCAGAAGAACATCCCGGCATTCCAGAAGTATTTTCCCGACGCCACATATTCCTGCGCGACGCTCCGCTCCGGTTTTTCGGTGAAGCGGCGCAAAACGTACGCCTCGACGCCATTCAGCTTTGGCGACAACGCGCCTTTCTCGATGTAACCGTAGCCGGTCTCCGGCCGCGTCGGGGGAACGCCCAGCACCACCAGATTACCCGGCGTCTGTGCAAGTTTCAGCGCGGCTTGAACAAGCTTGCGATAGGCCGCAACGCCGGCGATGTAGCTATCGGAGGGCAGCACAGCCATCAGCGCGTCGCCATGCTCGTGCGCCAGGTGCACCGCAGCGAGTCCGATCGCCGCGGCCGTATTGCGTCCGACAGGTTCCGCGAGCACCTGCGACGATGGCCACCCGCGCATCTCACGACGCACCGCCGCGGCCTGCTCGACGTTAGTCACCACCCACATATTCCTCAGTGGCACCACGGATTCGAGCCGCTTCACCGTCTCGCGCAGCATCGTCGCCCCGCCCGTGATATTGAGCAGTTGCTTCGGCGTACGCATCCGACTGCGCGGCCAGAAGCGCGTGCCGCGTCCTCCGGCCAGCATCACCGCGCAAAGCGGCAGGGACTCCCGCTTGGGGCTTTTCTTCATACGTGGACGAGCCTCGCAATCGCCTCCGGCGGAACGCCCCGCGCCGCCATGCGCCGTGCGAATTCGTTCGGATCGGACGGCACGTAGGTGCGCAGCACCGAAGTGTGCGCCTCGGGCAGCAGTTGATACTCACCGAGCGCCGCCGCCATCAGCCACACCTGCGTCGGGCGATATGGAGTGACCTCCGCGCCGTGGCGGATGTTTCCATGGCCTTCGAGAAAAATCAGCAGATCGAAGTGCTCGCGCGACGTGTCGGCGTCGATGCGCTCGCTCGATTCCCATTTCTCAGTGGCGAAGTAAGGGCACGAGGCGAGATATGTTTCCGTCAAGGCACCCTGCTTGACGCTCACCGGATCAACCTTCCCGCCAGGCTGCGCGCCAAAGCGCATCACCTGCAAAGCTTTCTCGATGTGCAGCGGGCGCAATTTGCCGTGCGCGTCCGGCCGGTTGTAATCAAACACGCGGTAAGTGAGGTCGGAGTGCTGCTGGATTTCGCACAGCAGTAGCCCGGGACCAATCGTATGTGCCGTACCCGCGGGGACGAAAATCGTGTCGCCGGCATTCATGGGAATGTGCGTCAGGCAATCCTCGGCAGTCCCATCGGCAATCGCTTGCTCGAAATCGCCGCGAGTCACGTGAGGCTTCAGCCCCACCAGCACTTCCGCCCCGGGACGCGCCCGCACCGCGTACCACATTTCCGTTTTGCCGCACCCACCGGCGGCCTGCTCGTGCACGGCCGGCGAAGTCGTCGCCGGGATGCACCTGCACGGATAATTTATCTTCCGGGAAAATGAATTTCACGAGCAATGGGAAGTCACGTCCGCGCTTCACCGCCGTGCCGGCCCATTCCACCCGCATTTTCGGCCAAACCTCGCCGAGCTTGCGCCCGGAAAAAGGGCCAGTCGCAAACGTGCAATCGCTGCCGGTGAGCCAAGCCTCGCCGATGGGTTCGGCGAGACTGGACTTTTCGGGGAAAAAAGGCGCAAGAGAAAGCGCGCCCCAAGGCCGGGGACTGAACACAGGCTCCAGGCGCGATGGCGAAAGGATCACTGTGCCGATCACTCTACCGGGCCGGAAGCGCCCCCAAAAAAGCGGGCGAAGCGCCGCAACCCCTCTTCGATTCGCTCGATCGACGTCGCATACGAAATGCGGATGTAGCCCGGCGCGCCAAAGGCCTCACCCGGAACCACGGCGACGTGCTCGCGTTCCAGGAGTTGTTTGGCAGCGGCGGTGTCGCCAGGCATGTCCGGCGTTCAGATGCGCGGAAATGTTCGGAAAAACGTAAAACGCGCCCTCGGGCGCCGTGCACGTAATTCCCGGAATCGCGCGCAGCCCTGCAAGGATTCGTTCCCGCCGCCGCGCGTATTCGGCGAGCATGGCGTCCACCGAATCCATCGGCCCGCGCGCCGCTTCGAGCGCGGCATACTGCACGATCGAGGTCGCATTCGAAGTGGACTGGCTCTGCAGCTTCGTCACCGCCGCAATCAGCGCCTGCGGCGCCAGCAGGTAGCCCATGCGCCAACCGGTCATCGCAAACGTCTTCGAAAACGACCCGGCGATGATCAAGCGCTCGCGCGAACCGGGAAGGCTCGCCACCGTAAATGGCTTTGCGGTGCCATAGGTGAAATGCGAATAGCATTCGTCCGAAAGCAGCCAGACACCGTGACGCTGACACACCTCAAAGATTTTGGCGAACTCGTCCGGCGGGATCACCGCGCCGGTGGGGTTGCACGGCGAATTTACGATCACCATCCGTGTCCGCGAAGTGATCGCGCGCTCCGCGTCCGCCGCGCGCAACCGGAAATCGTCGTCGGCGCGGGTGGGCACGAACACCGGCTTTCCGCCGGCATATTTCACGATGTCCGGATAGCTCACCCAGTAAGGAGCGGGAATCAGCACCTCGTCGCCAGAGCTCACCAGCGCGCAAACCGCATTGAAGATCGCATGCTTGCCGCCGGAAGTGACGATGCACTCCGCCGGCTGATACGCGGGAGACGAACCCAGATTGGCCGCATGCCAGTCGCAAATCGCCTGCCGCAGAGGAGCGATCCCGGCAGTCGGCGTATATTTCGTGCGGTTTTCTTCGAGAGCCTGAATGGCCGCGCGCTTGATGTGTTCGCGGGGTAGGAAAATCCGGCTCCCCGGGCCCGAAGTCCACCACGTCGACGCCCTTCGCCTTGTACCTCTCCGCCTCCTGCAGCACCGCCATCGTAGGCGACACGCTGATGCGGTTCACGCGGTCGGTGAGTTGCAAAGCCTCTTCGGTTTTCAATCCCACGCCGCTCTCCATCAGGTCCGCCTCGTCCTGCCCATACATTCTCTCGTGAGGTTGTAGCCGGGCAGTGTCAGGGGTCGGCACTTCGGCCCTACATTGCTCTCGCAGGGTTTTAGTCTAGACCACTTTGGCGCGCAGCCGCTGCTCCACGAGCGCCGGCACAAAACCCTTGACCGGGCCACCCAGCCGCGCCAGTTCTTTCACCAGCCGCGAACTCACGAAGCTGTAAGCCTCCGCCGGAAGCATGAACACCGTTTCGATCTGCGATTCGAGCTTGCGGTTCATCATGGCCATCTGCAGTTCGTATTCGTAATCGGAAACCGCGCGAATCCCGCGCAGAATCACGCCGGCGCCGCGCGTCCGCGCATAGTCCACCAGCAAGCCCTCGAAAACGTCCACCTCGACATTCTTCCAGTCGAAGGTGACTGCCTCGAGCATTTCAATGCGCTCCTTCACCTCGAAAAGCGGATCCTTCTCGGGGTTGCGCGTCACCGCCACCACCACCTTGTCAAAGATCATCGCCGCGCGCGCGATCAGGTCCAGATGGCCGTTGGTCACCGGATCGAACGATCCTGGATAAATGGCGATAACCTGCTTATTTCTCGGGGTATCCATTCGGTCGGTAATTCTAAATCATAACCCTCCAAATTCACAGGATGCGCTGCGAGTGCGCATGCCTATAATGCATGGATCGTTTCGCGCGTGTTTTCAATCCGGTTCCGGTAGTTTTGTTAAATCGATTCCGAACAGCGCGATTCCCAAACCGATGCGCGCCGTCGACATCATCCGCAACAAGCGCGACGCGGGAGAACTCTCCCGCGAGGAAATCGAGTTCCTCGTCCAGGGCGCGACCCGCGGTACCGTGCCTGATTACCAGCTTGCCGCTTGGCTGATGGCCGTCGTATGGCGCGGCATGACGCCTGCCGAAGCGGCTGCCCTCACCGAAGCGATGCTGCATTCGGGCGAGGTGCTCGACTTCTCGGACATTCCCGGCGCCAAGGTGGACAAGCACTCCACGGGCGGCGTTGGCGACAAGACGTCCCTCGTGATCGCTCCCGTGTTAGCAGCGGCCGGAGCTTTGGCCACCGCGGCCAGCTCGCACGCGCAAGCGTCGCCAGTTCGGCCCCGCATTTACGTGCCAATGATCAGCGGACGCGGCCTGGGCCACACCGGCGGCACGCTCGACAAGCTCGAATCCATCCCCGGCTTCAACGTGAATCTCTCGCTGGCCGAATTTCGCAGCGTGCTGGAAAAGTGCGGCTGCGCCCTGATCGGCCAGACGCCGGAGATCGCTCCGGCCGACAAAAAGCTCTACGCCCTGCGCGACGTCACCGCCACTGTCGAAAGCCCGTTCCTGATCTGCGCCTCCATCATGAGCAAGAAGATGGCGGAGGGAATCGACGCGCTGGTGCTCGACGTTAAGACCGGCAGCGGCGCCTTCATGAAAAATCCCTCCGACGCCGAATATCTGGCCGAATTGATGGTCGAGACTGGAAAGCGCATGGGCAAAAAGGTGGTGGCGCTGATCACGGATATGGACCAGCCCCTGGGCCGCAAAGTGGGCAACGCCCTCGAAATCGAAGAAGTGCTTGAAATTCTGAATGGCCAAGGCCCCGCCGACCTCCGCGAACTGTGCGACGAACTCTCGGCATGGATGTTCCTGCTCGGCGGCCGCGTGAAAACAATCGCAGAAGGGAAGCAGCTAGCCTCGGAAATGATCGCCTCCGGCCGCGCCCGCGACGCCTTCCGCGAAGTAATCCGCCTGCAGGGGGGCGACCCGCGCATCGTCGACGAGCCCAGCCGCCTCCCGAGAGCGCAGCACGAGCGGCACGTGACATCGCCGCACAACGGATACGTTACGGCGATTCATTGCGAGCAGATCGGCATCGCCAGCATGATGCTGGGCGGCGGCCGCGAAAAAATGGAAGACAAGATCGACCCCGCGGTGGGTCTGATTCTCGAAAAAAAGCTGGGCGACCCCGTGAAAGCGGGCGAAACCCTCTGCGCAATCCGCTACAATTCCGACGCGCGGCTAAGCGAGACCGTCGCCCTGCTGGCGAAAAGCTTCGAGGTCGCCCCGCAACAGCCCACCGTGCCGCCACTAGTGCGCAAAGTAATCGGCGCCTGACGAAAGGCTGCGCGCGAAATGCGAGCTTCGGAGAGAGCGGAAGCAGTGCAATGTCATTCTGGGCGCCGACGTGGAATCTTGTTGGGTATGGATCGAGACGACGCCTTTTGGACGATCGCAAGACTCGGCCTGTTGGCGCTTTCACTTTCGGCTCCCACTCTGCATCTCGTATACTTCTGAACCGTGACTAACATTAAATTTGGGACCGACGGCTGGCGCGGCGTTATCGCCGAAGACTACACGTACGAAAACGTGCGGAAGGTCACCCACGCGATCGCGAGATATGTGGTGCGCGGGGCAAATCCGGAGCGCGGGATTCTAGTGGGTTACGATACCCGCTTCGGATCTGAAAATTTCGCGCGCGTCGCGGCGGAAACCATTTCGGCTAGCGGCACGCCTGTGTGGCTTGCGGCGCATGCCGCGCCTACTCCCGCGCTTTCACTGATGGTGCGGCAGCGAGGCGCAGCGGGCGGAATTCAGATCACGGCGAGCCATAATCCTTATCGCTGGAACGGAATCAAGTTCAAGGCGAGTTATGGGAGTTCGGCGTCGCCCACGATCGTGGCGCAGATCGAAACGGAACTTGCCCAGGTGCTGCGCGACGGCGTGCCGCCCTTACCTCCCCGCAAGGAACTAATTCATTCTCTTGAAATTCACGAGCCGTATCTGGAGACCATCGCCAAGCTCGTCGATTGGGACCGGCTGCGCGCTTCGAAATTCCGATTTGTAATCGATCCGATGCACGGCGCCGGGCGCGGATTGCTGCGCGAACTGTTTCGCCGGCACGGAATCGAGACGGACGAGATTCGCGGCACGCGCGATCCCCTTTTCGGGGGCGTGAATCCCGAGCCGATCGAGCCGCACGTGGAAGCCCTGCGCCAGGCGGTGCGAGCCGGAAAGTACGACGCGGGATTTGCTCTGGACGGCGACGCCGATCGCATCGGGGCCATCGACCGCGACGGCAACTTTGTGACGCCGCACCAGATTTTTTCGATTTTGCTGTGGCATCTGGCGGGGACGCGCAAGCTGACCGGCGAAGTGGCCAAGACATTTTCGACGACGAAAATGATCGACAAGATCGCCGCGAAATTCGGCCGCAAGGTGTGGGAAACGCCGATCGGCTTCAAATACATCTGCGACCGGATGCTCGAAGGCGACATTCTGCTGGGCGGCGAGGAAAGCGGCGGCATCGGGACCAAGCTCTATCTGCCGGAGCGTGATGCGACCGCCAACGCGCTGCTGCTTGCGGAGGTGATGGCATGGCATGGGAAGCACCTGGGCGAGTTGGTGGCGATGCTGCAGCGCGAATTCGGCGAGCATCATTACGGCCGGGTGGACCTGACGCTCAAGAGCGGGCAGGCCGAACGCGCGCTGGCACATTTCGGGGGCGCGAAACTGAATCGCCTGCTCGACTGGCCGATTGCGCGCCGCGAAACGATCGACGGGGTGAAGGTGTACTTGGGGGATATCGGATGGGTGATGGTGCGCGCGTCCGGGACCGAGCATATGCTCCGCGTCTATTCCGAGACGACGCGTCCGGAAACGACGCGCCGCGTGCTCGATGAAGTGGCGCAATTGGTGCGGGCGATCTGAAGCGGCGCGGACAGATGTCTAATGGCGGACTCGATCCGCGCCTACATTTGCAGACTCTATGCCTGCGGCACGCGACGCATGGAGCAAGCCCGTTGATTGGGCAGACGTGCGCGTGATGTGATGAGCCCCGGTGCGGTGCAGAATGCCCTCAGCACGCTCCGCCGCCACCCAGGCTTGCGACCGGATGCCGAGGAGCAACTCGCCCCTTCTAAAGAAGCCCTCGTATCCTCGCGCGGTAGTTATGGATACCCCAATTGTAATCAAAGCTTCCGATACTACGCCGAGATTGGCAGCCTCGACGCGCATCAGCGCTCCCACGGCGTCTCCAATTAACGGCTTCGCGAGTTCTAAGGAGAGAGGCTCGGGCCCGAAGGAGAGGCTTTTCACCAAGACCCGCTCCGGAAACAGGACGGAGATGGCCTCGTTGCGAAAGCCGAAAGATTTGAGCACGTCTACGCTGGTGCGCAAGGTGCGAAAGTCGGGATACATACCGAAGACGCTGATCGTGGCGGGGTGGGTCATCCCTACCTCACGCTGAAACTGTGGCCGTTCGGGGAACTTAACGAATCTGTCGCGGCCGAGCCATACCAGCAACCCCTGATTTCCACTTACGTACTTACCTTACTAATGAGAGTTCGCGTATTGGTCTGGATTCCCTAGACAAAGGATTGGTTCGGTGACAAAGTTGGGTCACTTGGCCCTGTGCGGGTAAGGTCTGCCCCGCCATTCCGCCAAGCGCATGGGACATGGTTCCGCATCTGACAACGCTCCAGTTAGCTCTGTTGTCCGCCGTGGTTCTCGGCTTCAAGCACGGCTTTGACTACGACCACATCGCCGCCATCTCCGACATCACGAGCGTTGAACCTTCACGCGCAAAGGGAATGCGCATGGGGCTCGTGTACGTGATCGGGCACGCGTCTACGGTAGCCGTGCTGGGAGGCGCCGTGATTTTGTTCCAGCGGTCGCTGCCGGCCCGCATCGACAATTGGGCCGAACGCGCCGTGGGATTCACGCTGGTCCTGCTTGGGCTTTACGTGCTTGGTACGCTGCTGCGGCAGGGAGCATCTTTCGTGCCGCGTTCGCGCGCTTCCATTTTGATCGACTGCTTCCGGTGGGTCTCGTGGCAGATCAGGAAGATCGTCAATCCGGGTGGGGACCGGCAGTCAGCGAGCACGCGAGAAGGCTACAATCGAAAGTCGGTATTTCTAGTTGGAGTGATCCATGGCCTGGGGGCGGAAACTCCGAGCCAGCTTCTGCTTTTTCTGCTCGCCGCAAACCTCGGCGGGCTTACGCGCGGATTCCTCGGACTTGCAATGTTCCTGGGAGGCCTGCTGCTCATGAACACGCTGATGACCGCTTCAGCGGTCGGGATTTTTGGGGCGAGCGCGGCGAGACCTCGCCTGATGCGATTTGTGGTGGGGCTAACGGCTACCTACAGCCTGATTGTCGGGGCAATTTTTCTATTCGGTTCCTCGTCTGCGCTACCCTCTCTGGGCGGATGAAACGGTCCGCGGGGGATGCTGTTTGTCCTTACAACGCAACCCATGCGGCCGCAGCACGCTCACTTCGCGGTTTTATCCAGGAACGTGGCGATATTGTCTTTGAGCTTCGCCAGGCTATCGTCGCGCAGATACATCATGTGCCCCGCGTCGTAGTATTCCAGCGAGATGTTGGAGCGAAGGTTCTGGGGCAACTCAAGATGGTCCATGGTGTATTCGGTGGCGAAGAACGGAGTAGCGAGGTCGAAGAATCCATTTTCCACCTGCAAATGCAGATGGGGATTTTCGACGAGCGCCTCCACCAAATCGCCTTCCACATTCGGAGAGCCGGGAAAGCCGGAATGTCTGCCTGAATGATGCTTCCAATCCCACTGTTCGTTAGCCGTATCGTTGAGCACTTCGTATTTTCTTTCTTGCGAGAACTTCAGCTCTTCGCGCACATACCTGTTAAAAGCGGCGGTGAACGGCCCGGTCACAGCGGTTTCGAGGGGATCGTATGACGCGTATTCGGCGAGCAGGTCTGTTTCCGATCCCGAGAAGCGCGCATCGAGGCGCCCAGTGGTGAGGCCCCGGCTCCGCTGCAGCTCCGCCATAAACTTGGAGAGGCTCACCCGCAGGTCGGCCTTACGGATATAGTCTTCGCTCAAGCCGGTGAAGCGGGCGAGCTTCTTGACGACCGCCGTTTTCTCCTGTTCGGGGAGGTTTGAGCCTTTCATCAAGGCGGAAGCATATTCGGTAGACGCGAATTTGCGCGCTTCGTCGAGAAACGCATTGAGGTCGGAGGGGTCTTCCATGAGTTTGTGGTACCACGCTGTGGCCGCGTAGCTGGGCAGATAGAAAATATAGGGCATGTCTTCGCCGGGATTAAACGAGAGGGTTCCAAGATCAAGAACCGTCGAGAGCAGCACGATTCCGTTCAGGTACATTCCATCGTTGGACTGCAAGTAGTTGCTGAGCGCCGCCGAACGGAACGTGCCATAACTTTCGCCGATAAGGAACTTCGGTGAATTCCAGCGATTATTTTTCGTCACATAGAGATTGATGAACTGGGCGATGGATTTCACGTCGGAGTCGATGCCCCAGAAGTCCTTGTCCTGCGACTTGCCAACGGCGCGGCTGTAGCCGGTGCCGACCGGATCGATGAAGACAAGGTCCGTCTTATCGAGGAGGGAGTTCGCGTTGTCTTCCACATTGTAGGGAGGCGGAGGGGATGGCTCGGCGTTGGGCGTCTTCACGCGGCGCGGACCGAAGGCGCCCATATGCAGCCAGACGGAGGCTGATCCGGGCCCTCCGTTGTAGAGGAACGCGATGGGGCGCTGGCTCGAATCCTTGACGTCGCTTTTTGTGTAAGCAACGGTGAAAATAAGCGCGGTGGGCTCATCTTTTTCATTCTTCAAAAGAGTCGTGGAGGCTGTGGCCTTGTAAGAAATGGACTGCCCGCCGATGCGGATAGTGTGGTCTGTGGTGGACGTTTCCTCTTTTGGAACGGCGTTCGCGGTGGGCTTCTGGTCGCCCGGCTTGTTGTCCGATTGCTTGGCGTCCTGGGATCTGTCCTGGGACGTATCCGAGGGCGTATCCCGGGAGGCTTCCTGTGCGGCTGGGCGGGCCGGGGCGCACCATAAGCAAAGAGCGAGCGCCCCCAGAAACATGAGTCTCAGCAATTGTTTATCGATTTGGATGATCACGGCATGCCTGCCCTTGGTAAGCTCCCGGTCAGATTAGCTCGATGCCCGATAAATGCAAGGTAGTATTTCGAAGGAAATCCTATGCAATCTCGAGTTGTGGCGATATGATCTCGCCAGCTTCGTCGACCCCGTTTCGCGATCGAAAAATGATCACACGGTTCCATGTCAGGTTGAATTGTTATAGATAACTTAACTTATGTGTACTGGTATTATCGTCGCGATAGGTGCATGACGCTCCGGATTCCGTTCACTTTCTCTGCATCGGGGGAATGCAAGGCTCTCTCCAACCCCTCTTTGATTTTCGGGGGCTATTTCGAGCGGCTTTGCGCGAGCTGCTTTTCCGGCCCGCAATATTGTGAATCGGAAACGTCCTGGTAGCCAGGTTTTGCATGACCGAAAGTTTAGTGACTAACACGCGAGGTTCTGGAACCGAAGCCCTCCTTTTGCCCCGGTTCGGAATCTAACTATCGAAGTGGAGGAGAGAGATGGAAATTGGACGCAAGCTGCGCCAGCTTCGGGAAGATAAGAACTTGTCACAAGGCGACCTTGAGGAAAGAACGGGTTTGCTTCGGTGTTATACCTCGCGCGTGGAGAATGGCTATACTGTGCCGTCGGTGGGCACGCTCGCAAAATACGCCCGCGCGCTGGATGTTCCGCTTTACCGGTTCTTCACGGATGGGGAATCCGTGAAAGCCCCCAACTTCCCCAAACATCGAGATCGAGAGTACTGGGGACAGAAAGGGAAGGACCGCCGGGAACTGCAGCTCTTCGCCAAGGCGTTGTCTCGGATGAATCCTAAACGCCAGAAGCTGTTGTTCGCGATGGCTCAGAAAATGGCGAACCTCGCTCCGGAAGCGTGAGGCCATGAACGGCAGTTAACCATCGTGACACTTAAAACCGAAAAGCAAAGGGCTAGAGAGGCTCAGTGCCTCCCTAGCCCTTTTTTTGCACTGCCTTAGGTTGCGGTTTATATGCTTGGTTTTGTCCCGGTGTAATAAAAGACCACATAGGCTTTTATTACGCCGCTGGCCTGAGGCACACCGAACACTTTCACCGGGGTTCCAGGCACCACGTTACTCGTCACCGTGTTTTGGCCCGCAGTGGTGGTGATGTCCACCGAGCTGATGGTCACAACATTATTCGTGCGGTCCACTTGATATACGAGGGTAGCGGACCCCGAAGTAGTGCTGAGCGCGCTGGCGACCGCGTTCGTTCCGCCCTGCACCATCATCGTGAATTGGCCTGTTCCAACCGTGTATCCCGCCGCCACCGTGCCGAGAGGCGCGTTGACGGGCATCAGAACGACCGATGGAGCGGCCCAGGCGTTCGGGGCTGCCGGATCGTTCCAGAGCGCATAGGTTTCCCCCCAGGCGTCCAGAATGCCGACCGTCCCGCCAAAATTGACGGCCCCGTTGGTGGCATTGATGAAGTTGTTCACCACCCCCGTGCCGCTGGTCAGAATCGTTGGGAAGGTGAAGTTCCAATATTTGAAGCCGGTGATGGGATTCCCGCTGGAATCGTTTCCGTTCGCCGTGCTGCCGGATATGTAGTCCAGCGTCACGACGTAATCGTCACTCGCGGTGTTGAAATTCCGAGTGTAAGTGAAGCCGGTGGTGTTGGTCCCGGAGATGTAGCCGTCAAACCGCGCGTTCTCGATATCGATGGATTGAGCCACGAGCGGCGTCGCCAGCGGGTCGACGACACTAGCGTGAACCTTGAACCCTCGAACGAAATTATGCGAGGTCAGGAAGCCCGTCCCGGTGCCGATGGGATTGGTGTCCGCTACAGCGTTCCATGGAGTACGGAAGAAAAACTGCGTGCTGGAGTTCACTGTGAGCGGAACACCCACCCCAGATTCATTCTGCACCGTGATGATGTCTGTTCCCGTATTGACGTGCAACACATGACCCTCGGGGCTGACCCAGACGTTGTTAAAGCTGCTGCTTGACCAGATTCGGACGGCGACCAGCGTGCCGTTCGATTGATAACGAGCCGCAATGCGGACGTTTTTCCCTACGATTGTGGACGCTTCGGTCGAGAAGTTGTGGATGGTCGTGGTGGTCTTGGCGTCGAGATCATAGAAGATGGTGCCGTTGGTCGAATCCGCAAGTATCTGAATACTCTGAGAGCCAGTGACCGCGGTCTCCGGGGTAACGGGCGGCTCGGTTGGATATTCCTTTGTAATGGTGATCGCCGAATCGTCCATGGAAACGGCGCTTACAACCCCATACATGTGACGCAGGACCAGCCGAGTGAGATCAGCGATGGGATGGTGGCGAACCGGGCCATTAAAATTGACGGCCCACATGGTGGTTCCGGTGGTGACTGGCACGTGGCCCACGATGAAGGCAGGGTGCGCGAGATCGAACTCAAGGTCCAGCGCGTTGCTCGAACCAGCCGTGACCACCAGAGGTGAAACGAAATTGACGCTCACCGGCACGGTCAGGCTGCCAGCGCTTCCGGTGGCGCCCTGAATGTCGATCTGGCTGGACGGGATCGTGGCACCCGGGGTTCCGGCGAATCCTGCTTCCGGATCGGCGGAAACCGTCAGCAAGACATCGCCGGGGTTGCCGCTGATGGTGATATTGGCGCCGGTGTAGGTGCCGTCGGCCACAGTTAGATTTCCGAGAATTTCACTGAGTTGGTCAAGCTCCGCAAGATTGACGACAGGCGGGGGAGTGGGAGCGGTGTAGACGTTCACAGGTGTTCCACCCCCCTGCGGTACCAGGGAAATCGCAAGAATTTTCACCCCGATGGTCGCCCAGTCTTCGGTGGAGGCGTCGCTGACCATCATGCTGACGTTGCCGGTCTGCACGGCGGGAGTCTGCGTGGTAGAGCCGGAGTTGGAGGCAGAGCCTCCACCGCACCCCACGGAAAGAAGCGGCGTGGCGATAACAGCTAACCCGAACATCAGATGAAGCAGCTTGGAGCGCATAGTATTCTCCTGCGGAGACGCAGTGGTCCCCTATCAATTTGGATTTAAAGAAAAATTATGATGACGCCGGGCCAAGCCTTCTAGGACGAGAGTCCCGCGCAATCAGTCCACTAAACACCGATGCTGAAATAGAGTTGCGCGAAATCTACTGGTAATTATTGGTACTTTCGTACTAGCCTGCCCCGCCTTCGTAATACCTGTTTTGTATTAGACGGGTCTCAGAACGGGACCTTGCTGGGGACGAACACTGGACATGCAACTCATTCATCCCCAGAGTCATCTTTTAAGGAATAGAAGATAGTATTTTATTGCACTACATATTATGGCCTGCCGTGTTGTGGATCTCATGAAGCGCGGCGGAGGAGCGAATATGAAATACAGCCAACTTAGAAGTGCTTCGTTGTTGTGGAAGGCGTGGCGGACCGGCAGCCTGGTTGTGGCGTTTTGCATCGCGTCTTTGCCGGCTTTGGCGCAGCAAGACCAGGGTAGCCTTCCGGGCTATCCGACGGCACCCGGCCAAGCAGAAGCGAGTGTCCCTTCGGCGCAAAATGGCGATCCGCAGGATTCCAATACAGCTCCGGCGCCTGCGCCTCCACAGGCTCAGATGCCGGGTCCGCAAGATAACCCCGCGCCGAACGCGGCCCCTGCGAACGAGCCTTTACCAGCCCAGTTGACGATGCCTGCGGGAACCGTGATTCAGGTTCGGACGAATGAGTGGCTCTCGACCAGCCGCAATCTGCCCGGAGATGGATTCAATGCAACGCTTGCCCAGCCTATCGTCGTTAATGGCTGGGTGGTGGCACAGCGGGGCCAAAACGTGCTTGGGCGCGTAACGATGGTGCAAAAGGAGCACGGCACCACGAAGCTCGGCCTGCAACTCAGCGAACTGACGTTTGTAGACGGCCAGCTGTTGCCCATCCAGACTCAGCTCTCGCAAACCTCGGCCGGGACGAACCCCGGGCGAGATGTGGGCGTTGTCGGGACCACAACCGGTACAGGCGCCGTGATCGGTGCGATTGCAGCGGGCGGCACCGGTGCGGCCGTCGGGGCAGGAATCGGAGCGATTGCCGGGCTCGGCGTGATTACCACGCACGGGCAGCCGACCGTGATCCCGCCGGAGTCGCTTCTGACGTTCACGTTGCAGGCGCCCGTTACGATCTCAACCGAGAAGAGCAAGGCTGCGTTTCACACCGTCACGCAAAATGACTACAACGCAAACATGACTTATCAACGGGCCCAGCGGTTCTCAGGTGGCGGGAATTATCCTCCCCCTCCTCCACCGCCGGCACCCTATTACGGCTACCCCTACACTTACGATCCTTACTATTATCCCTACGGGTGGGGATTTTATCCGGGGCCTTTCGTTCTTGGATTTGGTTTTGGACCCCGATACTATGGAGGTTTCGGCCGCTTCGGCAGATTCCGGTGAGGCTTAGCCGCTGCTGCTCACCCAACAAGCAGCCGTATGTGCTGCCGGTATGCTTTGCGAGACTGACTATATTCACTCTTCTCGGCCTTCGGGCAAAAGGTCGCCTGGAGGCGGGGAAACCCCAGAGTTCGTGTCGAAATTCGAAATAAGGAGGTCCTGGAGTTTGAATCATTGGCGGAG
>CAWKDI010000012.1:0-125944 GCA_963848365.1 uncultured Acidobacteriota bacterium | reverse complement strand
AGTGTTATGTGGACAAATTATCGTATTGCTAATGATCCCGCTCATTGATCCGTCAACTCAAGAAATCGGTTTCACTGGTGGTGAGCCGACTCTTTTAGGCGACGGCTTTTTTCGCATCCTACGGGCAATGAAGAGCTACCTGCCGCACACCGCAGTCCACGTCCTTTCCAATGGCCGACTATTTGCAGATGCGGACTTCGCCAAACGCTATGCCGATATCCGCCACAGTGACGTGATGGTTGGCATTCCAATATATGCCGATGTTTCGACTATTCATGATTACGTGGTTCAGTCGGATGGGGCATTTGATGAGACGATTCGAGGAATTCTTAATCTCAAGCGTTATGGGCAAAAGGTCGAAATTCGAGTCGTAATTCACCGCCAAACTTATGCCCGATTGCCACAACTTGCTGAGTTCCTCGTGCGAAATCTAACCTTCGTTGACCACGTTGCGTTAATGGGGCTTGAAATCACTGGCTTCACTAGGACAAATCTCGACAGCCTTTGGATCGATCCTTCAGACTATCAGTCAGAATTGTATCGAGCCGTGAGTTTCTTATCCGACAGCCGAATGCGCGTCTCGATTTACAACCATCAACTTTGCGTGCTGGACAAACGACTGTGGCCATTCGCTCGCAAGTCCATCAGCGACTGGAAAAATGAATACATGCCCGAGTGCGAAGGGTGCCGCGAAAAGGAGAACTGTGGCGGCTTCTTTGCGTCCGCAAAAATCCGCTACAGTGACCACATTCAGCCGATCTAATCGCAGTGAAAACCGCACACTTGTCGATTTCCCCATCGAAAACTCTACTCAAGTTCGCCAATCGCATTGCACTTCTTGGCGCAGGCCCTGTTCTTGACGCGCCCTGCGGATACGGGCGCAATGCGGTAGCGTTGGCATCACTGGGTTGCACCGTAGTCGGCGTTGACAACGATCAGGGAAGACTTTCTGCTTTGGAACAATCGAAAGGCACTCATATATCAACCGATTCATTAACGGGTGGACGCGGACAAATTGCTACCGTTTGCGCCGAACTAAGGCCCGACCGCTGGCTTTTTGCGCCCTCGTCTTTCGCAGCCATAATTTGCGTTCACTTTGAAATGATCAACATTCTCCCATCGCTTATTTTCTCGCTGCAAAAGGGAGGGTACCTTTACTTAGAGACTTTTGGCGGTCACGGACAAAACTTTCGTGCGTTGCCAAAAATCGGGGAACTCAGAAAGTTACTTGGCCGAGACACAGAACTCCTGTATTACAAGGAGCATTTGGTCGGCCCTGCACAATTCAATAGTGCTTGCGTCACCCTGTTTGCTCAGAAGTGCTAAGAATCCGAGGTGAAAGTTTTGAAACGGTTGGCTCATTTTAGGAGGGGACTGATGAAATGGCTCACAATGGTTTTGTTGTTGGCGGCTCCGTCTCTTTCGGCACAAAGCATTAGCACTTTGGAAAGTGTAGTCGGGTACACAGTCCTGACAACCACTAATATCACGGGGGAAACCGAAGGTGCTGACTATGACAAATTG
The DNA here is from genome assembly GCA_963848365.1 of uncultured Acidobacteriota bacterium. Classification (GTDB taxonomy): domain Bacteria; phylum Acidobacteriota; class Terriglobia; order Acidiferrales; family UBA7541; genus Palsa-295. The sequence continues at coordinate 124,420 of CAWKDI010000012.1, read as the reverse complement.
GTGAAGCTGGATAACGGGATGATCTTTGAATGGAACACCTACGACTATTTCTATGCCTACCATCCCGAAGTGGCCGTTTTTGCCAAGTCCGTCACTGTGAACGGAAAGTCATTCATTATTTATAAGCTCGTGGTTGAAGACGAAGATGAAGCTCTGGATGTCACACGCATTAAATAAACGTGACATTCTTCGAGCCTCGGAGTTTATTGGATACACCCTTGGCCAGCTACCTTCGGGCTTTTCCAATCCTGTTCAGAAGTTAACAATAGACAAATCTGTCCCGTCGCTGTGTCAAGTCGCCATGTGCGGAACCCTTCCATGTGGATTTGGTAGCGTCCTACGCCCCTTCCAAGCTCTGCTTCGTGCTTTAGGTCGGATAACTCTTTGTTGCTGGTAAGCGTGTATTGGCCTGTCCGCAACTCCTTGATAGCCTCATATTCGGAATCGGTCACAGTATTGAGGGCCAAGTCGCCATTTGGACCACAGCTTTCTATGCCCGCTAGCGCGAGAAGTAAAAAACCAATCCCCAGTATTTTGGGTTTCATTGCCCTTTTCCTCCGAATGGTATTGGCGTGGGCACCTTAGAACTCGGATTCCCCCCTGAGTTACGCACCCCTATTTGTCTATTTCCACCTGATCGGGATTGCTCGTCACGATCTCTGGTTCGTCGTGGAAACTTGTGATCTTGCCAGTAACGCAAATGTTCTGATCTCGGTATTGTGATTCCCGTTCGCCAAATTTGTGACGATCACTGCCCCAAATCAGGACAGTGAAAATCTGTTTTGGATAGGGCTGATCAAGATTCAGAAAAGTTGGTTGACCCTTACTCTTGCTGGCGTAGCGGCTGGTTGCAGCCTTTCCGCAAACAGTCGCTCGTTCGCCAACGTGATCCTTAGCTTCGACAGCGGAGATTCTCTTTGTTTGAGCATGACTCAGCGGAACAACCACGAGGCAAAACGCCGCTACCGCAGACAGCCGCAAACTTTTCATCTTTGGCTCTATTGCCGTTAGAGATGTTACCGGAAACCTTAGAGAGGTAATAGCTTCTATGATACCATCCGACCCGGATTATCAACGATGTACTCAGAAAGAGCCAATCTAATGAGAAATATCCTTTTGTTCGCCGCTTTGGGCTGCATGATTTTGTGCTTCCTAGTTTGGACGCAAGCCCAAGAACAGAAAGTGGACGACTCCAAAGTGCTGACGAACAAAGATGTCGTGGACATGCTCAGTGCAGGTTTGCCCGCTGACATTGTGGCTGCTAAGGTCAAGACATCTAGATGCAACTTTGATACTTCCGTTCCTGCTCTGAATGCTCTACGGTCTGACAAAGTTCCAGACGCGGTAATTTTGGCAATGGTGGAGGCTCCCCACGTTACTCCCGTAATCGATGATGGCAAGACTAGGGTATTCGTAACCGATAGTCAGTCTTGGGAAACTTATGGATATTCATGGTTCCACGGCGGTGGGTCGGTCAACGGAGGCACGGGTTCGTTCAGTCAGAATGGCGGCTCCGTTTCTGGAGGTGGTGCGCGGCCTCAGACCGTGGAAATTATCAAGACGCTGGGTGAAAGATGCCCCGATATTACAGTGACCAATCAACCAGACAGGGCGAATTATGTAGTCACTCTTGACCATGAGGGCGGAAAGGGGCTGCTTAAACATCGCAATAAGGTAGCTCTCTTTAACCGCAACGGTGACGCTTTGTACAGTCATTCGACAATTACTCTTGGAGATTCAGTTAAGGATGTGTGCGAGATGATGCACAGCGATCTGAACAGTCGAAAGAGTACTGCAACAAATTAAAAGGCCTCTCCGCCCTGTCGAAAGGTCAAAATCCGAAGCGTGAGACTTACTTCGTCTTCTTGGCCTTGCCCGCTTTGATCAGTGCCCACCGAGCCTTTGCGGCCCGAGATATTCTCGCTCGAACCGCAGCAGACATAGTTCTCTTCGCGCCCGCCCCATTTAAACTGCTTGTGTGACCAAGTGATCGCACGGTCTTGGTGCCGCCAATCCGTCACGCAAAACATAGATCAAATCATCCGCGCCCCAAGGTGGTGCAAATCCGTAAGCAGTGTGCGTGTCACAATAGAACAGCTCGATCTCGTCGAGTACTTCTCGAAGATTTGAGAGCGCCTGTTCAACTTTTCGACTTGTCGCGGCTTCGAGCATCTTGGTTTTCGACGATAACAGTAAGTCAAGGTCGCGGTGAGCAATATGGCGATTTCGCCACTCAACCGCAAATGCCGCCGATGTCTTAGCCTTAGCAATTCTCATACTAATGCCATCCCCCAACTTAGGGTCGTTGAGGAGCGATGGCAAACGTTGAATTGTGAGGTTGTCTTTGCCGACTGATTTCGGAGAGCTGACAAGTCTCGCTATAGCCAGGATCGTGTTTTCGAATAAAACATCATGCACAATGCGGAAGAAACAAGGGGCGGTTGCGTTCAGAATATCGATCCGACCGGGTTTAATTCCAAACAGACTCCGATATTGTTGCCAGCGCCAATGCATCTGAGTAAGTTCAGCAGATATCGCATCGAACAGTTCGCCTAGCTCGCGCCCCATTTTGTCGATGTAGGTGGCGAGAATTTCTTCCCGTGTTTGTTGTCGGCTAGTCACGATTATTCCGTTGGGAACAGCTACTTTTCACAATCTTAATGCATCTAAGTATTATTCGTGAAAACTTTACCTAAGATATCTCCGCTCACGCTGACCCGCCGTCGAGAACCGTTCGACCATCCCGATTGGGTCTTCGAGCTAAAGCAGGATGGGTTCCGAGGCATGGCTTATATCGCAGAAGGAAAGTCGAAACTGCTTTCTCGTACCGATCACGTATTCCAGAGCTTTGGTCTTCTTTACAAGCTACTGGCAAATCTTCCGGTGCAAAATGCAATTATCGATGGAGAAATCGTCTGCCTAAACGATCAGGGCGTGAGCCAATTTAACCAGTTAATGTTCCGAAGAGGAGTGCCATATTTCTATGCTTTCGATCTGGTCTGGTTCAATGGAGAGGATTTCAGGCAGTTTCCTCTGATCGAGCGAAAGGATCGGCTGAAAGAACTGATCCTCGACGCTAACAATCCGGCCCTACTTTATGCCGACCACGTTGAACAGTACGGCTGTGATTTCTTTCGGATGATCTGCGAAAAGAACTTGGAAGGTATTGTGGCCAAACATCGGGAGAGCCGCTACGACAAGACGGCCAGGTGGATCAAGATCAAAAATCCCGAGTACACCCAATCCGAAGGAAGACACAAGTTGTTTGAGTCTCAGGAGAAACCAAAGCGCCGAGCCCGAGGATGATTGGACCGAAGGGGAGAGTCATTCCGATGGCTTGAACATACACGGATGCGTCGGACAGTCTTTGTGAACCGACGCTGATCTCTTGTGCGGCCCCGGACTTTAGCCGTCCAACCCACTAAAAACCTGCGCGTGGTAGACTTCGCGCAGTGGAGGAGGTGTTATGTCAAAAGCGCAAATCGGATTCGTCCTCGACGCACCAGAAAATCCAAGAAGCAAATGGGAAAGAAAGCTGGACGACGCAACCGTGATCTACACAAAGACCTGCGTGGGAGGCGATTTTTTTATTTATGACTGTGAATGCAGGCGCGGAGCCACAACCACAGCAACTTGCTGGCAAACTTCAAGTGACATGCCCCCGGACGAGGTCGAAGGGATACCTCGCTTCGTTGATTTCCTTACAGGGAAAATAAGCTAGAAGCGAGCGCCGTTTCCACTCTTCCCGAGCCTCTTGCAACTGAATTTCACGAACTCAGGCTGAGGCGGCTTACCGATGTTTGCCTGCGGTGAGCACATTTTCCAGCCAATTAACGTTTCCCACCGATAAAGGTGCTACTGTCCCAATCAGAGGGAATCAGAAACGTGGAGACACTAAAATCTGAAGGCAGCGTATGGCTGTTCCGCTGTAAAAATGAGAAATGCCGAGTGTTCTTCGATTATTTTGGGCGGTTACGTCCCACCGCTGTCCACTGTACTAACTGCGGCGAGCGAAATCAGTACACTGTTGTCGATTTCGAGAGGCACGGGGCTTCCGAGAGCGTGTGATGGTGACTTGGCTGAGAATCGCTTCGTTGTTACGATGAAGCATGTTATTTCACTTTGAATCCGCCGACCAACTGAATACGCTCAAGGTGGAATTAATCAAGACCGATTTAGAAGTAGCCCTTACCTTCGCCCAAATTGCATCTCAGACCAACGACCGGGAAAAGGCAATCCGAAATCAACAGAACGCTCGCAAAGCCTACGACACTGTGGTTCGTTACGCCGCCAGTGCCACGCTAACCCATTTTGAACGCGAAAGAATTGCAACGAAGTTGAAATTGTTGAAATCGGCCCTGCTCAGTCTCGGCGAGCCGTTCTAGGTGGAGCGCATCGCTGTCCCTCTAAAATTGTGGGACAAAAACTCAGCGGGTTCGGGGGTGAAGAAACTACCGCCCCGGTACTTTCCCCTGTCGAGTTGTATCGGCTGTATGGATGTGGTCCCGAACCGGGACCAGATGAGAAACTCGGGACATAGGCGAACAAACCCGAGAAATTTTGCGAGGGCGTCCACGGTATATGGATGAGAAACTACTGCGCCAGTAGTTTCACCCCCAACCGAAAAAGACGGCCCGAACAGTGTATGGACGCTCCCCGGACTCCGGGGAGGGTTGGTTTTGCGAGAACGAGGGCGCATTGCGTCCCCACGGAAAACAAAGTGCAATTGAGGGCTCGACCGCCATCTTTCTGCACTATTTTGGAGATGGTTTCTCCCCTGCGCCGTCGTGGCGAATCCGATTCTCCGCAACTGTATCACTGATACACTTTTGGCTTTTATCAGAGTTAATTAGGATTTTCCCGACTCCCGAAGACCGCATGAAATAAGCCGAAAATCGGGGTCTATCCTAATTACCCCTCTACAACTTAACCCACCATTTGAACTCAACCGTAGAAAACGGTAGTGAGGGTGTAGTTGGGGACCCGCAGAATCCCACCCTCTCCGCCATAAAAATTCCCACTACACCATAAACCCACAGTAATAGGCTACTTAGGTGCACTTTAGCGGCGCTTTTAGATTTTGTGTTACCGCTCCTCTGTTACCAAAATCGCTGTTTCTCCCGAGCAAAAACTCAGTATTAGGCCTAAAGGGAGACTGCGGTGGCCAAGAGCGTAACAGTCATGCTGCGGATCAAGGCCGGTCGCACTTATCCGTTGATTCGGGTCGTCTTTTCCAAGAATGGGAAGCCCAAGATTGATCCGAGAGCGACCTCCTTCTATCTCCGGTACACGCTGGATGGAAAGCGGAAATGCGACGCGGTTGGCAGCGATCTTGATGCGGTGCTTGCCCGGAAGATCGAGATCGAGTCAAAACTCCGAACCGGTGCGCCGGTAGGTATCAACCCCACCCTTGTCGCTCCGAACCTGACCACGATTACCGGTGCCGCCAATCAGTATTTCGAAAACCTTGCCGCCCGTGGTTTGGACATCAAGACCACCCATACGTACCGCGTTGCCGTCTGCGATTTTGTGAAATCGTGCTCGAAGACCTTCGTGGAGGACATCGACAAGCAGGATCTGTTCAATTACATGGCCTGGCTTCGGAAGCAGGCTCCGGCGCCACGAAAAGATGGAACTCCACGGAAGCGGCGCAAGAGCGGAGATCCGGAACGGACGTATTTCAACAAGGTCGGACACGTAGCGATTTTTCTCAAGGCATATGGAAAGAGCGGGCTCCTCAAGAAATCGGAATATCCGCAGTTCAAGGAAAAGCCGGTGAACTGGTACGACGAAGACCAAATCCCTGAACTCTATTCGCACTGCGAAAACAGCGATGAGACCTTTTTGCTCGACTTCGTCTTTCAGACGATGATGCGGGCGGATGAATTGGCCTACATCGAATATGCCGACATCCGTGACGGAATCCTGAATATCCAGAACAAGACTAACTGGCACCCCAAGAGGCATCATCAGCGCCGGATCCGTCTCGACAAGGATCTGCTTGCCCGCATTGCCGCTCGTAGGAAGACGGCTACCAGTACCTACATTTTTCCGAACCGCGTGGGCGGACCCAATAAGCACTTACTCCGCGTGATCGAGCGCATCGCAAAACGGGCAGGCATCACCGATGACGCAACACTCCACCGAGCGCGCAGAACCAGCATCACCCTGTACTCCGGTGAAACGAATCCGCAGACGATTCAGAAATTAGCCGGTCACAAGGACTTGCGAACCACCATGCGTTATTTGGTCGCTTACGAAGCGAACTCGAAGCAGATGCAAGAGGCGACTTAGAGCGTTTCAAAAAAGCTCAAGTCAGCAAGAACCACAGCGGCGAGTGACGCCGCTTAATAAGGGAAGGGGCAGCAATGAGCACCAGCAACCTAATGGAATCACCAGAAGCTCTTTGGGACAAAGACCGGCTCGCTGAGTATTTGGATCTTCATCCAGTTACCGTGCTGCGAATGGCACGTGAAGGGCGTATCCCTTGCATTAGAATTGGCGGATTAGTCCGGTTTGATCCTTCAGAGATCCTCGACTTTCTTAAGTCCAAGAGGCAGTGCTCCTAAACATCGGTTCCCGCGTGACCGTGTTCTGATCTCCCTCCCGATTGTGGAGCTAAATTCAGCACGATTTCTTCCCGACCCCGCTCGGGCAAGGCCCCCCATATGCCGTCCGTCTTCGGTAATCCCGCAAGAAAATGCCTACAGGCAGGGGAATTTCTGTCAGAAAAAAGCAGCTTGACTTCTTTTGGCAACGGCTCAAGGATCCCGGGCCCACGGGAGATCCAAGCGATGCTTCCCGTGGCAATTTGAGGCTGCTCTTGGGGCGGCGGGAGGCAAGACGTGACTATCGAACGTAATGAGGGTATCCGGTTTCACGAGCAAGGGACGCTCGAAGCGGTGACTCGGTGGATTTCTACCCATCCCGATGGGATCGCCGAATGGTTGAAGAATGTGCGGCGGCAGTATCAAAGCGACCGCGTCAACGTCGCAGAAGAGCACCGGGTGGCGGTGCTGTTGTTACAGGATGCGACCGACAGGAAAGCAGCTCGCATCGGCGTTCTCGACGTAGGAGGTGCGAGCCTGGAAGACATCTCCTGGTGGAGCACCTGGCAGGACTCGCATGCATCTCGCCGGGGATCGGGCCTGGACGAGGAAGACACGCAGGGCAATGGCGGGAAGGCGTACATGTTCCGACTCTTCGCTGGCCCGGCCCGTATTCTGGGCGTGCGCGATGGATGGCGGAACTGCAAGGGCTTCGATGGGGCTGCGGGAACCGTCGAGCGTGGCACGCCTGGCCGGATGCCGAGCGTGGCAAGGGGGCGGGACGTTGAGATCAGTTCGTTTGACGCGGAGCTGCGGAATGCCCTGCATCCCTATGGTGTCACTCCCGCCGATCTGCCGGTGCGTGTTGTCGATGCACTGATGGCACGGAAGGCTTTCACGCTCGCCGAGGGCGAGCAGCCTGTCGGACTCTATAAGGGGCGGATTGATGCCGAGGATCTGGTTGGCCGGGTCATCCGCCACGAGCAGTCCACGCTGTGCCTGGAACAGATGGACGTTTTCGTTGTTCACAATGGCCGGTTGTTGAATGGCGGCAAGAAGCTGGTTCTGTCGCCGATTGCTCCCTATCCGGAACTCGAATCGCCTTTCATTTACGAAATCCCCGAATTGTTGCCCCTCGATAACGGCGAAACTGTCTCGACCACCGATGGCGGCAGCAAGGAAAAGGGTCGCCTTATTCTTCATACCTCCGCAGAGAATATGCAGACGGCATACAAGAATCTCCGGCCGCGTTGGCAGATCATCTATCGGACCAAACACCAGATGATCGGGGCAAAATCGGTGGCTGAACTCGTGTCGGCAGCCGCTGGTGCCGCCTTCATCTATGGCACCGTCGAACTCGCCGCGCTTGAGCCGACTTACGTCGAGCATGGAAGGCGGCGCCCGAAGAATGGACCGCTTGTCGAGGCCATCGATCAGTTTGTGGCCGAGAAGATTCGGGAGCTGGCTCGGGTAATCAATTCGCTCCGCAAGCAGGAGCTTGACGACCGTGCTCTCGATGAAGTCCACCGCGAGAACCGCAAGCTCGACGAATTCAAGAACCAGTTCCTCCCCAGCCTTGGAGAAGGAGACGGCGGGGATCAGACCGGCCCCGGGCGCGGGCCGGTGATCGTAATTCGTCCCGAGCCGCCGCAAGAACAACATGGAACCGTATCCGAGTCACTCGACTACCAGATGCCCTTGGGCGGCTTCCATATCGGAAAAGAAGTTGAAGTAAATCTTCGTGCGGCTCTTGGTCTGACCGTGCGAGACGCAAACGGGCGTCACTTGCACCGGGATTTTGAGTGGTTCACCGACGACGCACAGGTGGCGGTGATTTCAGAAGACGGTGTGCTGGAGGCCCGCGAGAAAGGTGTTTGCGAAGTGTGGGCGCGGGTCAAGAGCACCGAGATCGAGACCGAAAGGATTCCGATTCTTGTCTGGAACATCGATCACGTGCTGCTCACGCCACGCCAGATCGACATCGCCCTGGGAAAAAGGCAGCAAATTACCGCCGAGGTCACCAATGATGAAGGGCAGCGGTCAACCGAAGTGCTGCTCAACTGGAAGCACGACGCTGAAGATGCATTGATGCTGCGAGTCAGCAACATGGGCGTGGTTACCGCAAACCGGTTGGGACGGGCTGCGGTGACCGCTGGCGCCGGCTCGGTCTGGGCCAGGATTCCGGTTGAGGTTCACGTCATGCCCAGCCCTGAAAAGAACCAGCGCGGAAGAGGCTTTCCCCAGCTCCTGCTCACCGGGCGCGACACCGACCCCGCAACCGGTCTGATCCGGGACGGAGACCCCGACCAGCCGGCCCTCTGGCAGGAAACTTCCGACTTCGTGCGGAACATCTGGTGGTTGAATCTGCAAAGCCCCGAGGCTGCCTTTGCTTTCCGGCAGCGTGCTGCCAATCCCGAACAGTGGCGGGCGTTCCACGCCGAGAAGTTGATCGAGATGGTTGTGGAGGTGTGGATGAGCCAGGAATATACGACCCGCGGGGAAAACGAGAGGCCCGAATTTTGGTCGGCGCACCTTTCCGCTCTCGCGCGTCACCGGGTCCGCATTACGCAGCAGATGTGGGCGCGTCTTGAACGTTATGCTTCGACCGGCGAGAGCCTGGACCAGAGGCAGGCAACGAAAGCGGCAGCATGAAAAAACGAACCAAGAGTACAGCTGACAAGCCAGCGCGGACCAGTCTACGGCAACAGGTGCTCCTGGCCGCGCTGGACTGTTCAAAGGGTGACTTAAAACGGACATTCACCGCCGAGGATCTGCTGCTATCAGCCTGGAAACGTGACCCAATGGCATGGGGGCTGCGTGGCCATGAACGCCAGCACCCTGACTCGGAGAAAATCTACACCACTCTTGACCGCACGTCCGTGCCTGGCGGATTTGTCGGCATGGGCCTGTTCGAGAAGACCCGTCAGCGGACATACCGGTTCACTGCCGCCGGGCTACTGGCGGCGAGTGAAGTGGATGGGGCAGATCCCGGCACTCAGGGAAAAGCAGAGAGAGCTCTATCCGATGCTGTCTCGGAAATCATCTCCCATCCAGTTCTCCGCGATTGGATGAGAGATCCATCGACACCCAAGAGTTTTCGGGACGCCGGTCACTTCTGGGGCATAGCGCCGGGGACGCCTCCCCGCGTCATTCGATCTCGTATTCAGGATGTGGATCGAACGCTCGACGAGGCCCGTTCACTTCTAAGTGAGAAAAGTACCGACCACATTGCGGCCCGGCATGGAAAGACGCTCTTCGACAAGACCGATATTATTCGCGCGATGGAGTTCCAGACTGAGTTGAAGCGAAGGTTCGAAAAGGATTTAGCAATTCTCCAGGTCACCCTGGGCACGGACGAGGAGCTGAAGCCATGAACGCACAGCAGAACGACGGCCAATCATCAGCATCTGCCAAGACCGGCGGTCAGAAAACCGCGAGCAAAGAGGTGCGACTCGTACTGCCTCCAAACGGTTCCAGTAATGCCGAATTGGAATCAATTGTCGATCAGTGGCTCGTTCCACGCCTCGTCGATGAGTACCTGTTCGAACACGGATTGCTGGACCAGGGCGATTAGTTGGGACCGCCAATTCGCAATTTTCTGACTATGCCCCCCTATTACGAGGAGGCTTGGGGCAGTCCCGAGCAGGCGACCTAAACATGCGTTCAGCTCAACAACTAACAGAGATCGGCACAATTCGCTGTGCCGTGTATGGGCGGTATTCGTCCGAATTACAGCGGGCGACTTCGATTGAGGATCAGATACGGCAGTGCAGGAATCATGCGAAACACGAGGGTTGGGAAGTGCTCGAAGACTTTGTGCTCGCCGACAAGGCACTCAGTGGTGCCACGATGGCGGGACGAGAAGCACTCGATAAACTGGTGACTGCGGCAAAGACCTCCCCTCGCCCATTTGATTGCTTGCTGATCGATGACACCTCTCGACTGGGACGCAACATCGCCGACGTTCTGAAGATCGGCGACATCTTCCGCTTTTACGGGGTGTTCCTTTTCTTCGTCAGTCAGAAGTTGGACTCTCGAAATGAGAGCTTTCGGCAGCTCCACATATTCAGCGGGATGATGGACGAGCAGTACTTGGTCGGGTTGCGGGATAAGGTTCACCGGGGACAGGAAGGCCGAGTGTTGAACGGATATCATCCGGGTGGAAAGTGCTACGGCTATCAAAACGTTCCTGAACTCGATCCCACCCGCAAAAGCGATTACGGGCGAGTGGCGGTGACAGGCGTCAAACTTGCGATCATTGAGGAGCAAGCCGCCATTGTTCGCCGTATCTTCGAGATGTATGCAGATGGATATGGACTCGCCAGAATTGCCAAGCAACTGAACAAGGACGGGATTCAATCTCCGCAGCCTCCACGGAAGAGCTCCGCACGTGCATGGTGCCCGTCTGGCATTCGGGACATGCTGCGAAATCAGCGCTACATCGGGAAAGTCCGATGGAACCGAACGACGAAGATTCGTAATCCTGAAACTGGGCACAGGACTCAACGGAGGAAATCGAAGGCGGAGGAGTTGATCGTTGACGCTCCTGAACAGAGGATCGTGCCTCAAGAACTTTGGGAGCGCGTGCAATTGCGTATCGCCGAAATATCAAAGCGTTTCACCGGTCGCCAAATGGGTGGAATGAACCGGACGGAACGAAGCAGGACCTATCTCTTCAGCGGACTCCTGGTGTGCGGTATGTGCGGAGCAAACATGGTCATCACAGGCGGGACAAAGAACAATGCAAAATATGCCTGCCCACTGCACCGCTACCGGGGTGTCTGCACGAATAATCTCTACATTCGGCGGGACCGACTGGAAGACCAACTGTTGACCGCTCTGACAGACAAACTGCGTCAACCCGATGTCCTTGAATGCATCGTGAAGCGTTTTGGTGAGCAACTGGAAGATCGGCTGAATGAGATCCGAACGTCGAGGCAGATTCTCAGCAAAGCAGAACTGCACGATCAAATGAAGGAGCTGCGAGTTCAGGAAGGAAACCTTGCTGATGCAATTGCACGACACGGGTTGTCGGATGTTCTTTCGGCGAGACTCAAGGCGGTAGAGAACCGGATCGGAGAGATCAACCGAACTTTGCATTGTCCCGAAATCGAATCGACATTCAATCTCTCGCCCGACGAACAGCGGGAATTCGTTCTTCAAAGAGCGGACAACTTTGCCGCCCTACTACGAGCAGACCCGCTCATCGAAAGACGCACCTTGCGACAGCACATCACTAAACTAAACTGGTCCTAACGCCCCGGCAAATGGCGGATGAACCCGTCTTTGAAGTTACAGGAGACGTGAACCTATTTGCAGGCAACCCCCGATGTCATGCTGTGCAAACCGCTGGAGGGAATTGCTCAGCATGACACGCTCCCGCCAATACCTTTGATTGGGCTGATCCTCAGCCCTAGTCTCCGCTTGGAGATGGCTAGATAGGATTGATGCCCCAAGCGGTGGGCTTCAATACCAACATTTGCTTGACGGATCGAATTTGCTGCGTGTAACGTAACTCTCGCCTTTGGTTCGAATTCGGGAATGCTTGTGGATACCCCGCTTCTGAACCAGTTGACATTACTATTTTGCCGCTTTGAGCCGGTACCCTTCCTAGGATCCGACCAAACGGGAGCGATTGCGTTGCTCCGTATGGTCTGGTTTTCTCCCAGCGCAATCGCTTCGGTCGACCCAATCCAGCTCGCATTTGTTTGCAAGTAGCCGCTGCGAAAGCACGGAATCTGGCAGAAGAAATCATGTCCCTGAAGGGGTGACGATATGGCCGAAGCTCCAACGCATCATGCGCTAGGCGATCGCGCAGCATTCCAGCTTGCGAATGTTACCAAGACACCGCCGCAATATTCTGCGATTACTCCTCGCTGGCTCGTACGGCTCCTGGACTGGAAGCCCCTGGAAGCGGGCACATTTCGTGTGAACCGTGTCGTGAATGAAGAGGCCGTCGAGGTGTCCTGCGGCACCAAAGATGAGAAGACCCTGCCCGACACTTTCGTCGACTACGAAGAAAAGCCGCGCGAATACACTTTGTGCGCGATCTCGACCGTACTGAACGTGCATACGCGCGTTTCCGATCTTTACAGCAATCCCTATGATCAGATTCGTGAACAGCTGCGGCTCACAATCGAAAACGTGAAGGAGCGGCAAGAGCGCGAGCTTATCAATAACGAGGACTACGGGCTGCTGAAGAATGTGGCAGCCGGGCAACGAATTAAGACACGGAAAGGCCCGCCGACACCGGATGATTTGGATGAATTGCTGAGCAAAGTCTGGAAAGAACCATCTTTTTTCCTGGCGCATCCGCGTGCCATCGCTGCTTTCGGACGTGAATGCACGGCACGCGGCGTTCCGCCGCCGACCGTGACTCTTTTCGGCTCCCCGTTTCTTACCTGGCGTGGGGTGCCAATCTTTCCAACAGAAAAGCTCAATATCGACGGCCAGGCCAAGCCCAAAGGTCACGGTGGCAAGACAAACATTCTTTTATTGCGGGTCGGCGAAAAGAAACAAGGTGTGATCGGGCTGTTTCAGCCCGGACTGCCGGGGGAGCAAACGCCAGGCCTTTCGGTTCGCTTCATGGGCATCAACACGAAGGCGCTGGCTTCTTACCTGATTTCTCTCTATTGCTCGGCGGCGGTACTCACGGAAGACGCCATCGCTGCACTCGAAGACGTCGAAGTCGGAAACTACCATGAGTACAAGTGAACTTCCGGAGGAAGCGGCAGGCAGGTCCGCTGGGGCTTCGCCTGACGCCTGGAATGCAGTAAAAGCAGAGTTTCCGGACCCTGCGGTGCTCGCTCGCATGGCGAACGAGTTTTTTACGGCTTTGCCTGCGTTCAACCGGCGCGACGGCGATGCGGCGGTGACACAGTCGCCGCCGTTGGCAATGAGCTCTGCATCTCTGGAAAATGTTTCCAGCGTGACACAACCCGAGGCTCCGGGAGCGTTCGGTGTTACGGAGGCCGGTCTAAGCGCGTTGCCTTCCACTTTAGGAGTGCCTGCCGTGTCGTCGTTTTTGGCACCAATCAGTTTGGCGGCGTCAGTCCCCGCGGTGCCGGGGGATGTGGTTTCGGTCTTTTCTGGCGCTCCATCATTCTCTTTTCTCGAAGAAGCAAGGCCCCTCTTTTCAGGGGCTTTGACGCCTCCCGCAACTCCGGCTGCACAGCCGGCGTCTACAGAAAGTGTTGTTCGTAGCTTCCCACAGCGCCTTCCAGACCTTCCCGAGCTTACCGATTCTTTGCCTCTGGCAGCACCAGCTGTCGTCGGTGCGTGGACAAGGCCAAATGCAACAGGTACAGCACAATCTTTCCGGTTCCTTGACGAAATCCGCCAACTATCAACCGAAGATGCCGTACCGGCACCGGAGCCGATCAGGGTCCAATCGACTGTCCTGCCACAGTTGGGCTTCTCATCGCGGTCTTTCGAGGTGGGAGAGATTCGGAGAGATTTCCCGATTCTGCAGGAAGGTGTAAACGGGCGCCAGCTTGTCTGGCTCGACAACGCTGCGACGACGCAAAAGCCGCAGGCCGTGATTGACCGGTTGAATTATTTCTATGGGCATGAGAATTCCAACGTGCATCGCGCCGCTCACGAATTGGCGGCGCGAGCGACCGACGCATATGAGGCAGCGCGAGAAAAGGTCAGGCGTTTCCTAAACGCTTCGAGCTCTCGCGAGATCATATTTGTCCGGGGCGCAACGGAGGGAATCAACCTCGTTGCGCAAAGCTGGGGATGGCAGAACGTAGGAAAGGGCGACGAGATCGTAATAACCTGGCTTGAGCATCACGCGAACATCGTGCCCTGGCAGATGCTGTGCGCAGACAAGGGTGCGCAGCTCCGCGTGGTGCCGGTAGACGATCGCGGCGAAATCCTGCTTGATGAGTATCAGAAGCTTCTGGGGCCGCGCACTCGCCTGGTGGCCTTGCCGCAGGTTTCGAATGCCCTTGGCACGGTGACTCCCGCGCAAACAATGATCGAAATGGCGCATCGCTATGATGCGAAGGTCCTCCTCGACGGTGCGCAAGCCGTCTCTCATATGCCCGTCAACGTGCAGCTGCTCGACTGCGATTTCTATGTGTTCTCAGGCCACAAGATGTTTGCTCCCACGGGCATCGGTGTCGTGTATGGGAAGTCTACCGTGCTCGACCAGACGCCTCCGTGGCAGGGCGGTGGGAACATGATCACCGACGTGACTTTCGAGAAGACCTCTTACCAGGTACCTCCGGGGCGATTCGAAGCGGGCACTGGCAATATCGCTGACGCGGTCGGTCTTGGCGCAGCTATCGATTATATCGAGCGCATTGGCATGGCCAACATCGAACGTTATGAACACGCGCTGCTCCAATACGCGCTCGAATCCCTCCGAGGCATTCCTGGGCTTCACTTGGTTGGATCACCCAAAGAGCAGGCAGGCGTAATCTCTTTTGTGCTGGACGGCTTCCGGACGGAAGATGTGGGTGCTGCGCTCAATCGCGAAGGAATCGCCGTGCGTAACGGACATCACTGTGCGCAGCCGATTCTCCGCCGGTTCGGCTTGGAGGCCAGCGTTCGGGCATCGCTTGCGTTCTACAACACCTGCGAAGAAATAGACGCTCTTGTTGCCGCGATATGGAACCTCAAGCAAGGACGTGCGCCCGGTTTGCTGTGATGGCGACAGTAAAGTGTTCTGTTCTACAGCAACTTCAGAAAGATTGGAGGCGCGAGAGGGAATCGAACCCTCGATAAAGGTTTTGCAGACCTTTGCCTTACCACTTGGCGACCGCGCCCTTCTTTAATGCAACCAGTAAAAACTATAATTCGATTTTGATGACCTAGAAAGAGAGTTTGGCCCCCACGACCGCAAGCGTTCCGGCAAGAACGGGACGAAGCAATTTATCCGGTACGCGCGACGAAACATAACTTCCGACGATGATGCCCGGTATTGAACCCACCAAGAGTGAAAGCAGCAGCAGCCCATCGATCGATCCAAGGAACCAGTGTCCGATACCCGCAATAAGTGTAAGGGGAACCGCGTGCGCGATGTCTGAGCCCACAAGCTTACCCGCGGGCATTTTGGGATAGAGAATAAGCAGAAACGTCACGCCGATCGCACCGGCCCCAACTGATGAGAGCGAAACCAAGATTCCCAACACGGCGCCCGACAAGATTGTAAAGAGCGTTCGCGCTCGCGAATCCAGATTGCCTGCTGCGGTGGCGAACGTGTCCAATATCCATTTGCGGAATACGATCGATATCGCGGTAGAGATCAGCGCAACACCGAGAATCGTCGTCAAAGCGTGGTTGCTGCCATTCAGCTGCCGCTGGTAGCGAGATAGCACCACCAGCGTCAGAGCCGTAGCAGGAACACTACCGGCAGCAAGCTTCCCGACGATGGGCCAGTCGACCGTCCCGCTGAAACCGTGTACGGCCGTGCCCACGCTCTTCGTGATGCAAGCGTAGAGCAGGTCCGTGCCGACGGCGGTCGTTGCGCGAATGCCAAACAGCAGTACAAGCAGAGGAGTCATTAACGACCCTCCGCCTACCCCGGTCAATCCCACCAGGAGCCCCACGACGAACCCCGACAGCGAGTACCAGGGGTGAATTGAGTGCAAGATCTGCATGCCGCCCTGCCTTATTTCGTCTCGATGCTGGCGGAGGATTCCACAGGATTCCTCCGCGCACGAACTAAATTAAGTGCTGGTGCGCGCAGAGAGCGCCGGGCGTCTCGGGATCCTGGGGTGTGAGCCAGGGAAGGGGCCCGCAACAGGCCGACGACTCTCTGTGCGCGTCGTATTCCGCGGACCTGCCGCGTCAACGGAATTTCGTAGAATTCATGTATCCGGCTCACAAACGCCCGCGACGTTTGTAATTTCTCACTTTGCCTCCAGATTTTTCAGTGCGTGCGGCCCGTGCCTCAGTGCGTATTCCGCCGCTTCACGGCCCACTTGCTGAGCCCGGCCGTTCGAGAATGAAAAGTGGATGCCGCCGTAGATCCGGCTCAGGCCATTCTCTTCGGCGATCTGGCTTAGGTTCGCAACAGTTCTGGGATTCTCGCCGGGGGTCGTTGTGTGAATTGTCAACGCTTCTGCGTCGCCATAGAACTTTTTCAGGATTTCGACGCTGGCAGCCACGGTGGCGCTATGGCCGCTTAGGTATTCCGGGTGCGGAGGAGTTACAAGCAGAGGCGTCCAGGCGGAGTAACTATTGGTGACCGTTCCGTCCGGGTTCGCGTTTAAGGCGGTCACCGGACGCCAGAATTTGTAGGTGTATTTTGCCTCGGAAATGGCGATTCGTGCGTCTGCAACGGCGATGTCGACCAGCGCAAATACGAGCGCATTCGTTTCCAGCGACGTTCCGTGTTTGTCAGCAAGAATCCGGGCCGCCTCATTCGCCGGCAATTCCGCGTCTTGCGTATAGAACTTGGCAATGTGCGTCTGATCGGCCGTGCGAGTCGTGCTGGTGGCGGAGCCAATATCTTTCACTCCTGCCGAAGCCTTGTTGTAAGCCGGGCTGCCAACGGACGGAGGCGCGGGAGGACGTAGCTGACTCGCAGATTTCAAAACAAAGGGTGTTACGGTTCCCCACTGCGAGTTGATGCCGGGCGCGAATCCCGTAGGGGTGGGACGCCACTGCCCTACACCCGTCACTCCAGTGGCGGGGTAGGGAACATCGGGGCTGGAGCAATCGTTGGACCTGAGAGCGATAATATCGAGCGCGGCAGCCGCGCCAACGGCTTGCCCGTTCGATTTCTCGGCTCCGTTGGGAATTGGAGCCAGACTGCTTGCAAGATTTGCGTCGAGGTCTGACTGCTGTGCCGGGAAAAAGTGAACCAATACATCGTGCGCAGCCTGCGCAGCGGCTGCCTCTGGAGAGGCAGGACCGGCCGCGGGCTTGTTGTAATGATACGGCGAACCGAAATGCTTGATGGCGTTCACAGCATCGTACACGGCAATTGCTTCGATTGCGTCTACGCGCGATCCAAGATTGCTGTTCAACTTGCCGGTCTTGGTGGCGTTTACGGTGACCAGGTTCCACTTGGTAACTTCGTCAGCGGATGCCGAGGCGGCGAATTGCGATACCGATGCAACTGCCGAGAGAACCAGTGCGACCTTCCATTGCGAACGTAAGAAATAACGCATTTGTGTTTCTCCTTTGAGCCAGCAAGTGTTAAAAGCGTTCTAAAGAAATCCAATGGCCCGGCCGGCTAAACCCACGGCCAGCCACAGCGTCAAAGACAGGGCGGCCGCTGATTTTGCCCAGACCGAAGAAACTGTCTCCGTTGCGGATATGACCGCTTTGCGGTGCAGCGTGAAATGGAACAATAGCGCAAAAAACAGGATCGCCATCTTGGCCCTGAAAGCGGTGTTGTAATAGCACTTCATGGGTTCGGCCGAAAGAATGACGATTCCCGAGATAACAATCGCCGCGAAGCTTACCCGGAAAAGCGGCGATAGTTCCCGGTGCAGTCGCGACGCAGACTGCCGTTTTAGGCCAATGCCAAAAAGACGGAGGTCTACGAGCAGGATTGTTCCTCCGAAAATGGCAAGCGCGAGGAGATGCACCATCTCCACAATCGCCACTCCATAGGTGGAGTGCTGCATGGCGCGCCCTACGTCTGTGTGGCCAAGCCAGTGAAAAACTGAAAGAACCGTCATCACCTTGCCTTCACGACTGATGTTAAACACGCGACGATCCTGCTATTTGAAATATGCAATTGCCCGTCCCGAGACAATGATGGCGCTCCATAGCGCTAAGGAGAGAAATCCGGCTAGCTTTGCCCTGTTCGGCGTTCCTGCGGACTCGCCCCACGTGGCAACGCTGCGATAAATGGTTGAATGGAAAATTAACGGGTTCAGTCCCGCCAGCAAAAGAAGCAGCAGCTTGAGTCGGAACGCGGGATTGCCATAGCACTGCTCGGCTTTCGACCAGAAAAGAAGAAAGCCGCTAACGAACATAATCACAAAGCCGCACCAGGTCAGCGGCAAGACTTGGCCAACGACTTCCGAGACTTCCTCGCGTTTCAACACAACGCCAAGGAGCCGCAGGTCTACGATGGACACAGTTCCCACCAGCAGTGTGATGCCCAGGACGTGAATCGACTCGATGATTGGGTAAGCCGACGGCGATTCGCGAATCGCCGTTCCCACTGACGTTCCGTAAAGCCATTGGCACAGATGTAAAAGATTCATTGAATGTGCTCACCTTCGAGCCCTCTCAGATTCTTGGGCACCATGCGCGAATTAACGGGCCGCCTCGTTGCTCATTGTCGAAGGAGCGGCCGATGGCACGTTCTGAGTCCGCCTGCCGAATCCGCGTGTTCCGTCCGTGGTTCCAAGACCCGGACCAAGGTGACTGCGGTCGACGTTGTTTTCATCGCAGGCTTCTTCGTCCACTTCGAGGTACGACTGAAGCTTTAGCTTTCTCGTAACCTTGAGGGGCTTCGAGTAATACTTCGGGTCGTCAATCGTGAGTTCGAGCAGCAACGTGTCAGCGTCTGGCCGTGACCATCGCTCGATCAAATGTGTAGCTTCGCTGTGCGGATGCCCAACGTTGTCGGCCCACACCCGCTCGCCCTTCAAGCCAACCACATCCACGACAAGCGTGTCTCCGTCCCAGGTACCGACGGCGTCACCAAAGAAAGAAGGCTCGGGGTCGCCGGGATGTTGGCTGCCCAACCGAATGACGCGCCGCGATGCATCACGCTCGTAAAGAAAAGCCACCCGGTTCGCGTTTTGGACAATCTCAAACGGGCGCCCGTCCACATCCGCTCGCGGCTGGCCGATGATGATGCACAGAGACTGAGGATCGACCGCCTGCGTCAAATTGAACTGATAGGCTGCTGCACCGGCGGGAGTGTAGGGCAACTCCTTCCCGGGCAGGTCTTTATTGATATTTGCGCCGCGTCCGTCCCAGATGCCCGACAGGTCCGGCTTGCCGTCCGGCGTTCGCGGTGTAGGACGGGGCGGCCCAGCAGGCTTTGGCTCGCGCTTCCCATCTCTCCCTGCTCTTGCATCGGCGCTGTCTGCTTGCTGGCTTTGATCTGGAAGTGGTGCCCGAGCGAAAGTCGAAACTTGAGCAAGAAGTAGCGCGGCGAAAGATGCTGCCGCGAAAACCGCAAAACTGACTCGGAACTTTCTCACGTTTAAATCTCCTTGATCTCTTGAGCTTAGCCCGCTTACTGGTCCTTGCTTGCGTATCCCGCATTGGAGTCGTCACCGGGTGCGCCTGCGCCGCCCAGGACTCTCCGTCCGTCGGCCAGCGTCACAAGCCTCGTGCCCACCAGATGCGAACCATCCTTGGCGGCGAAGCCCTCAACGTCGACGTGGTCTCCCACCTTTAGTGAATCGTGCTTCCAACCGTTGCGCAGCAGTTGTCCCGGATTTCCACCCTCGAAACCCCAGTTGACCACGTTCCCTTTGTCGTCCGTCACGTCGATGTAGAAGTAAACGTGAGGATTGGTCCACTCGATCTTGGTGACGACACCCTTGAGCGACACCGGCTTGTTCACGTCGAACTCCGCGGCAAACGAATGGTGTCCAAAAGCCTGGAGCGTCGTCATCAATCCAGCTATTGCGAGAAAAACTGCGTATTTTGCCTTCATCTCAGTTCTCCCTGGTAGGCGATCGGTGTCCGATCGCAGCTCTTTGAGGACTTCTTTGGCGCCGTCGCCTCCCCTCTGCCAGAAAAGTCCGTCGCTCTTGGAGTCGGTTGACTAGTCATTCCCGCCGTTGCCCGCCTGGGCCGACGCCGGTCGTGGCGGGGGTGCCACGATCTTTGTCAGCGTGCCGCCCTCCTGCTCGTAGGTTTGAGCGCCGATTGCTCCGGCCACCTTGAAGCCGTTCTTGGCCAGGATGTCGGCTGCTCGTCCCCCGCGTGCGGCATGGTTCGATACGGCCACGATGGTGCGATCCCGGGGAATCCACGCCAGACTCTTCTCCAGTTGATTTATCTGTATGCTCAGGTAAACCGGAAAGCCGCCGATGTCCTTCACTTCGTCCGGCCTGCGCACATCGATAATCAAGAGTTGATCCGGCCTCGCGAGCAGAACATCGAATTCTGCTCGTGTAAGCACCTTGGCCTGGGGTTTAGGAGCATGCGAATTAGTGCCCCCCTGCTGGCCAAACGCAACGGTGGTTGCAAGAAGCGCCATCAATATCAGTCTCTTCATTTCTGGTGTCCTCTCCTTTTGGATTTCCTGCTAAAAATAAAACTTCAGTGCGACCTGGTTTTCCCGGGGAGTTCCGGCCGAAGTGATCTGCCCGAATCCGGAACTGCCGAGCTCGGCATTCGGGGCAGCCAAGGGTGGTGTGTTTGTGAAGTTGAACGATTCGACGCGAAGCTGAGCGCTGAACCGCTCGGTGAACTGGAACGATTTGTGGGCGGCGAGGTCCAGGTTAAACAAACCCGGAGCGCGAAGAATGTTCCGTCCTGCATCGCCGAAGGTACCCGGTGCGTTTATGGCGAACGCTGCCGTATTGAACCATTCATTAACGGTGGGATTCGCGAGATGCCAGTTGCCGATGACATTGGGCCGGTCGTATGCCGTCCCGGTGTTGGAAGGATCTGTGCTCTCGGTCAGGTTCACTGGGAAGCCGGAGCTGACCGTCACAATAGGATCGATACTCCATCCACCGAGGGCAGCATTCGCGAAGCTATTCCAGTGATCGCCGAATTTCTTGCCTCTTCCGAACGGCAATTCGTAAATCACGCTTCCCACGAAATGGTGAGTCAGATCCTGGGCGGCGACTGAATAGTCCGCATTCCAGTTGGCGAAATTCTGGACTCCCGTAGCGTCACCCAAAGCCATGGTTTTCGAATACGCATACGAGGCGATGAGCGAGACGCCGTTGGAGTAGCGCTTCTCGATCTTGGTCTGGAGTGCGTTATAACGGCTGTAACCGTCCTTCTGAATCCGAACGATGTTGGCCAGCGTGATTGGGTTGGCACTCCCCGGCACCAAAGCCGACGTATATATCCGGCGGGAATTCAAGCTGCCGATGGGGTTCGCTGTCGGAGGCGCCGGATTGCCGTCAATAGACCACCAGTTGTGGTCGAAGTTGTTAGCTTCATACCCGACCTCCAGCACGATGCCGCCCGGCAGTTCCCGCTGGACGTTCAAGTTCCATTGGTAATCGGTCGGTATGACATCGCGCTGGTCATAGGAAATCAGCTGCACATTTGTGGCATTCGCCACCGATAGCGTGCCCGCTGGGAATCCGTCCTGAAGGAAGACCGAAGGCTTCGTCTTGCTGGTCGGCGACAGGTTGACCACCACGCTGAATGGTGGATTTTTTTCCATCGACGACATGCCGCCGATCGTTATGAAGTTCGAGTAGAAAAGTCCGTATCCGCCCCGCACCACCGTCTCGTTGTTGAAGCTGTAGGCGAATCCGAATCGGGGAGCAAACTGGTGGTAGTTGACGTTTTGCAGCGCCCGGGAGGCAACGTCATTTCCGTCTGTACCTGCGAAAACCAGTTGCGGAGCTGGCGTTGTGATGTACGGGTCGGCGTTCATCTCAAAGTTCGCGATGGCGTTGTGCGTGTCGACCGCTGGGGGAGTTAGCTCGTAGCGCAGCCCGAGATTGAGCGTGAGCCGCCGGTTCACTTTCCAGTCGTCCTGGACAAAGAAGTGAGTTTCGGGAACGCGGAAGTTTAGTTTCGAATACGTCGAAAGGCTGGCCGCCGATGCGTAGCCAAGCAGGAAGTCCGCAAACCCGTAATTGTTGACAGAATTGGTGTACTGGCCGTTGTGACTGGTGTATTCGCCATTGAAGGTGTAGGTTCCGCTGCTCGTTTGCGAGCTGTCGAAGTTGGTTTGGAGCCAATAGGCCTGTACGCCAAATTTGATGCTGTGAGGTCCCTTCGTCCAGGTCAGATCCCCTGATAACTGCCGGTTTTGAGAAGCGTCCTGGTTGGGCACATTCGAGATGCCCAGCGCTGGCAGGTTTGTGATCGTGAGACCGGAGAAGCCCGGGTTGGTGGAAGTTACTCCGGGAATACCAATCCCGGAGAGTGGCTGAACAGGGAAGGAATTAATCCAATTCAGATAATTCCACCCTGCATGAATAGAACTGACGAGTGTTGGAGACCAAATGCGGTTGTAACCCAGCACGAAGCTTTTGCTGACAGTCGTCTGGGCACCTGTTTCGCCGGTAGGGCCAGACGAATAGTAGCCCTCTCCCGAGGCTGGAGGCAGTAGGGAAACAACGCCATTGTCCGAGTCCTGCGAGCTGTACCGAAAATAGAGGCTCTGCTTGTCACTCAAGACCTGGTCTACGCGGAAGTCCCAGCGGCGCGGATCCTGGTTCTCGGGGCTAACGTACACATAGTTGGCCGTTGCTGCGGATGTTTGCGCATGTGGCAGGAGGCTCAGGATCTTGAGGGCGATGGGATCGATGCGACCCGCAGGGATTGTGTATTGGCCGTTTACGATTGGGAACGCAAGCCCGGTATTGGGGTCGTAGATCGGCGTCGCGAATGCACCTTGCCGCTGGAGATCGGTCGGAAGTGTACTGGTTGTTGTAACGCTCTGCCTGATTCTGCCGATTTCAAAGTCGCCGAAGAAAAAAGTCTTGTTGTGGACAATCGGTCCGCCGATCGCGCCGCCGAACTGATTTCTACCGAAGGCTGGCTTGGGGGCGCTTGCTGGCGTGAAATAGTTTTCGGCATCCAGCGCGGCATTGCGAACGAATTCATAGCCCACGCCGTGAAACTGATTGGTCCCCGATTTGATCGCCGCAGTGATAACACCGGACGAGGAGCGTCCGTACTCCGCCGAGTATCCGTTGGTGACAACCTTGAATTCCTGGATGGCGTCAATCGACGGCTCGACAATGTCCTTCTGCCCTGAATGCGAGGTTGAGATTTGCTGGTTGTTGTTGTCCTGGCCGTCGAGTAGGAATGCAACCTGCCCGCCCGCTTGCCCTCCGATGCTGATGCCCACGCCATTACTGATCACAGGCACTGTTCCGGAGGAAAGCGTGGCGAGTTGCAGATAATCGCGCCCGTTGAGGGGCAGCTCCGTTATCTGCTGATTCGTGATCAAGGTTCCTACGGTCGAGTCTTCGGTTTGCAATAAAGGGGTCGCGGCCTCGACCGTCACGGTCTGCGATACTTGCCCAACTTCAAGAACCGCGTCCACCTGTCGGACGTCGCCAATACTGAGCACCAAACCGCGCTGGTCGAAACGCTTGAAACCGGAAGCCTCTACGCCAACTTCGTATTCCCCGATTCGCAGCGGCGGTGTCCGGTATTCGCCGTGTTCATTCGTGCGGACCTCTGTTGCGGAGTTCGTGGCTAAGTGGATTAATGTGACTTTTGCGTCGACGACCGCTGCGTGGCTGGCATCGAGAACCGTGCCGGCAACGATTGCTGCGTCGACTTCCTGACCGAACGTTCTCGTTGCGGCCGGAGAAAACAAGGAACTCAGTAGAAGTCCCACAAAAAGCGTACGGATTGACATGCATCTCTCCTGGTAACGATTTGGCCGAGGCCTCCAGGAGACTGGTTGGCGGCGATCTTTTGTTTCTTACCTCCCACGGAGTGGGTAGGTTTATTGCGGTAACGTCTGTTTACGTGGCATTCCGGCGGATTCGCTCGGTCTTGCTCACTTCCACAAGGCGCCCGTCATGAATTGTGAGCACAACGGAACCGTATCGAATTCCCCGGATGGCGGCGGCCAATTCCTTGAGCAAGTCGCGTTCACTCTCCGAGAATTCCAGGCCCCAATTCTGTGTGTCGGTGCTGCTCATTCACCCCGGCTCCTTGTGTGTTTGGCCCAAAAACAAAAACCCACCGGCCAGCGTTTCTGGCGGTGGGTCGTCACAACTCGCAGCTAGTATTCAGCGCTTAAACGGCTCTGACTAGCCTCCCAATGCCAGAAGACACCCCGACTAAGCCGAGACAACAATTCTTCGATTCAGTCTTCTGGTAGAGGAATCTCATCAATCGGCACCTTACAGGATGATCTTTTTCGTGTCAACACAAAAAACGAGCGGAGTTTGGGCGAGATTTTGCGTCAAAAGTTCTCGTGCCCACTGTTGACCGAAGGTTTCCGGATCCATACTGCTCTCCCCTCTAACAAATTGACTGCTTCTGTTACCAGTGTTACCGTTCCGGGCTGTGATTTATGTGTTCAGGGGTTTTCGAATGTTTTCGAACGTGACTTTGATACCCCCGAAAACATCTACAGAAACAGCGATTTAGCCTATGGTGTAGTGACTATGGCGAGTTAAGGCGACGAATCCCACCCTCTCCGCCATACTTAAATAACGGCGATTGGGATCGAGCTTCCGTGAGCAAGGTCTCGCCGCCGGATGATGAGGCTTTGCTGCATCAACTCCAGCGGGAGACCTTCACTTACTTTCTTCACGAAACAAATCCCCACAACGGACTTGTGCGCGAAAAAACGAAAAGGGATTCGCCGTCCAGCATTGCGGCAACCGGTCTTGCCTTGTTCTCCTACCCGGTCGGCGTCGGGCGATCCTTTCTGACGCGCGCGGCTGCGGTCGAGCGCACTCTGGCGACCTCGCGATTTTTTAGGGGCAGCCGGCAGGACGAGGGCGTGGACGCCACGGGATATCGAGGTTTTTATTATCATTTCCTCGACATGGAGACCGGCAGCCGAGCCTGGAAGTGCCAACTCTCGACTATCGATACGGCCCTCCTTCTCGCGGGAATGTTGACAGCGGCCATGTATTTTGACGGCATAGCGCGGCCGAGCGCGAAATCCGTGAATTGACTGAGAGTCTTTACCGCCGGGTGGACTGGAACTGGGCGTGTAACGGGCAACCAACGCTCAGCAACGGCTGGAGGCCGGAGAAAGGGTTTCTGAAGGCTCATTGGCAGGGATATTGCGAAGCTTTAATTCTGTATATCCTGGCCCTAGCTTCGCCGGACCACGCGCTCAGACCGTCGAGCTATGCGGAGTGGACGACGACCTACCGATGGAAAAAATCTACGGTATGGAATTGCTACATGCGGGACCGCTCTTCATTCATCAGTTCTCGCATCTGTGGCTGGACTTCCGTGGCATTCGCGACGGCTACATGCGAAGCAGAGGGACTGATTATTTTGAGAACAGCCGCCGGGCGGCTTTGCTCCAGCGGCTCTATGCGATCCGCAATCCGCGACAGTTCAAGTCTTATGGAGAAGACTGCTGGGGGATCACTGCCAGCGGCGGGCCGGGGCCGGCGATCCGGTAGAATCGGAGGAAAGCGCCGAAAGTTTTTCGGTTACCGCGCGCGCGGAGCGCCGTTCGGCCCGGACGACGGCACGCTGGCGCCCTGGGCGGTGGTCGCCTCGCTGCCCTTCGCGCCGGAGATCGTGTTGCCCGCGATTCGGCACCTGACAGATCTGCGACTGCGGGAATCCGACCCGTACGGTTTCAAAGCGACTTTCAACCCGACCTACCCGGCGAAGGACGGCAAGCCCTGGATCACGCCCTGGCATTACGGTCTCAACCAAGGGCCAATTGTGATGGCCATTGAAAATTATCGGACCGGCTTGCTCTGGAAGCTGATGAGTCGCTGTCCTTACGTGCTGAAGGGCCTTCAGCAGGCAGGATTCAAGCCGGCGGCGTGACCCGCAGCACGTCGCGAGCTTTTAACGTCGCAGGATTTCCTTGCTCTACTGTCGGGATTGCAGGGTTTTCAAGTGTTTTCCGGAGGGTATCTCGCCTCGGTTTGGAGTCAAATAAGGTTGTAGTCGGGAGCTGAGCGCGATCCCATTCAGGTGGGACAACCTAATACATGCCAGGCAAAACAATTAAGGTGATGGGCTCATGGACCCAGCCAGCAAAACCGCCCCTCTTGCTCGAACTCAGAAAAATACCAGTTCAATATCTCATGCATCGCCAAGCGACGAAAAGCTTGCCGTTCAAGAACTTTCAGCGACGGCCTACATCATTCCCACGGATTTTCCGGAATCCGATGGGACATTGGCCTGGGATAGCACCACCCTTGTTCTGGTGAATGTCACGGCGGGCGGGAAGAGCGGGATGGGCTACACCTATGCCGATCTTGGAACAGCTGAGCTTATCCGCAGGACCATCGTTCCGCTTGTGATGGGAAAAAACGCGATGGATTTGCCGGTTTGCTGGGCGGCGATGAGACACGGAATCCGCAACCTGGGGCGTCCGGGCATTTGTTCAATGGCTATTGCAGCTGTCGATTCGGCCCTGTGGGACCTGAAGGCCAAGCTTCTGAACCTACCGTTGGCGGTGCTGCTGGGTTCCTCTCAGAGTAGTGTCGAAATCTACGGTAGCGGCGGATTTACGTCCTACTCAATCGAACAGCTACGGCAGCAGCTGGGCGCCTGGGTGAAGCAGGGGATCCGTGCTGTGAAGATGAAAATCGGCCGCGAACCCTCGAAGGATGCCGGCCGTGTTCGCGCCGCGCGAGAGGCGATTGGTGCGGACGTTGCACTTTACGTGGATGCCAATGGGGCGTATTCGCGGAAACAGGCTTTGCGCATGGCGCATGAGTTTGCCGAATATGGCGTTTGCTGGTTGGAGGAGCCGGTTACATCGGACGACCTTGA
Organism: uncultured Acidobacteriota bacterium; assembly: GCA_963848365.1. Classification (GTDB taxonomy): domain Bacteria; phylum Acidobacteriota; class Terriglobia; order Acidiferrales; family UBA7541; genus Palsa-295. The sequence goes on along the minus strand of CAWKDI010000012.1, from coordinate 97,346 downwards.
AGGGTTGAAATTGATCCGGGACCGCGCGCCCGCGGGGATGGAAATCGCGGCTGGCGAATACGGGTATGACCTTGGATATTTCAGAAGGATGCTCGATTCGGGTGCGGTGGACGTGCAGCAGGCGGACGCCTCTCGCTGTGCCGGAATCAGCGAATTTTTGCGCGTGGGAGCTCTATGCGAGGCTGTCAATATGCCGATGTCGGCGCACACCTCGCCATCGCTTCACCTGCATCCGTGTTGCGCGCTCTCGCGCCTCCGCAACATTGAGTATTTTCACGACCACGTCCGGATCGAGAACATGCTGTTCGACGGGGCTATTCGCCCGAAGGACGGCCGGCTTCATCCGGACCTTTCGCGTCCAGGAATGGGTTTGGAATTCAAGAAAGCGGACGCCGAACGCTACGCGGCATAAAAAGGAGTCCTATCGACTCGGAGCGCAATTCGCGAAATCAAGCTCTCCTCGATGAGATCGGGCTTACAGCGTTCGTCTGCGCGCTGCCTTCGAATGTTTTACTTCTCACCGGCTATTGGCCGGTTACCGGCGAGAGCGTGGCCGTCTGCGTTCGCGGCGGTCCGATCGTGTTGCTGGTCCCCCAAGATGAGCGGGATTTGGCGGCAACGAGCTTCGCGGATGAGGTGCTGACCTTTGTTCCCCAAACGCCCGATAGCCTTGTGACCGTTTCGGAATCAATCCAACCGCGCTTGGCAGGCATCCTCGGCAAGTTAAAAATCAATGCGGCGCAGATCGGGATTGAATCGGGTGAAAGCTCTCAGGCCGCGTCTTATCTGGCTCTTCATCTTTATGGGGACGATCTCCGGAAGATTATCGGCCAATTGCTCCCGGCGGCGAAATTGGTTCCGGCTGACATCGAACTGCAGAAATTGAAGGCAACCAAGACCGCCGCCGAAATCGCCAAAATCGGGCAGGCATGCGCCATAGCGGAAAACGCCTACGGGATCGCAGCGCAAGGCCTCCATTCGGGCATGACAGAGCTTGCCGCTGCTCAGTTGCTCCGCGCGAGGCTAAACAGCCCGGGACCTTTCCGCGACAACATTCAACGCTGTGACGGGTTTGCATTCTGCATGTCTGGACCCAATGCGGCACAGGCGAGTGCGGCATTCGCGCGTACCCGTTCGCGCGTGTTGGAGCCTGACGATTTGGTCATGATGCATTGCAACTCTTACGTAGACGGCTTCTGGACGGATATTACGCGCACCTACACGTTGCGGCCGGCCAGCGAAAAACAGGGACGAATGTATGCCGCCGTTCATGAGGCGCGCGATGCGGTATTTAATATGATCAAGCCCGGAATGAGGGCTGCGGAACTGGACCTGGCCGCCCGGCGTGTGATTGAGAAATTCGGGCTGGGTGCGTGTCTGCGGCACGGAACCGGTCACGGTGTTGGATACTCGCCGATGAGCGCCTATAGCCGGCCCCGAATTCACGCTGAATCTCCGGACGTTCTCGAGGAAGGAATGGTCTTCAATGTCGAGCCGGCGGTGTACCTGGGGGGATATGGCGGTGTGCGGCAGTGCAACATGGTGACAGTGTCGAGGGTGGGATTCGAACTACTGACGCCTTTTCAGATGGATTATTCGAGGGAGGTTGGGAAACCGGGTGCAGCATTTGAATCAAAGGCGGCGCATTGATTGTGACAGGAGAACTTCAATGGCAGCAACCACAGCCGATTTGCTGATTGAGCGTTTGATTGATTGGGAAGTGGACACAATCTTCGGCTTCCCCGGGGACGGGGTGAACGGCATCTTTGAAGCGTTGCGCACCCGGCAGAAGAAAATAAAATTCATTCAAGTACGCCATGAGGAGGCGGCGGCGTTCGCCGCCTGCGGCTACGCGAAATACTCTGGCAGATTGGGAGTATGCCTTGCAACGTCCGGGCCGGGCGGCGTTCACCTTTTGAACGGACTTTATGACGCTAAATGTGACGGTCAGCCGGTTCTTGCGATTACCGGTCACACCTTTCACGATTTGATCGGAACGCATTACCAACAAGACGTGGATCTGGACAAGCTCTTCATGGATGTTGCGGAATTCAACCAGCGCATCATGGGACCCGACCATGTAAACAACATCGTGGACGAGGCGATCAAAACATCTTTAACCCGCCGCGCCGTAAGCCACATAACGATTCCGAAGGATATTCAGGAATGGACTTCCCGCGACGACGAGCGCTCCAAAGCGAACGTGCCTAAACACAGCGCTGATGTATATGCAGCGGCGCATCCTTTGCCGTCGCAAGCAACACTCGAAGCGGCCGCTGAATTAATCAATCGCGGCTCGAAAGTGGCCATCCTGGCAGGGGCTGGCTGCTTGAAAGCGCGGAACGAAATACTGGAATTGGCGGAGAAACTAGCTGCTCCCATTATCAAGCCGCTGCTTGGAAAAGCGGTGGTACCTGACGACAACCCCTATACAACGGGAGGAATTGGGTTGCTTGGAACCCCTCCGTCCCAGGACGCCCTAAAAGAATGCGAAACCCTGATTATCGCCGGAAGCGGATTTCCATACATGGAGTTTTATCCCAAGCCTGGTCAGGCGAAAACCGTTCAAATTGACATCGACCCGGCGCGGATTGGCTTGCGTCATCCCGTCGATGTTGGGCTCGCAGGCGAGTGCCGCGCTGTGCTGCGCGCCCTTCTCCCGATGATCCACAAAAAGACGGACCAGGACTTTCTGATCAAAGCACAGAAAAACATGAAGGCCTGGAACAAACTTCTGGAAGAACGTGGGACCCGCACGGATAAGCCGATGAAACCGCAGGTGGTCACCTGGAACTTGAACAAGCTTCTCGATAACGATGCCATCGTCTCCTCGGACAGCGGGACAATTGCGACCTGGACCGCCCGTTATATCGACATGCGCGGCGATATGAAGTTCTCTCTTTCGGGCTCGCTCGCGACTATGGCCAACGGGCTTCCCTATAGCATCGGGGCTGCGGCGGCATTCCCGGAAAGGCAGATTGTCTGCATCGTAGGAGATGGAGGCCTAACCATGCTGATGGGCGAACTCGCTACCCTGGTGAAGTACAAGCTTCCGGTTAAGGTGATTGTCATCAAAAACAATGTACTGGGGCAAATCAAATGGGAGCAGATGGTGATGGAGGGAAACCCGCAGTTTGGAGTCGAGCTTCAGCCGATCGATTTCGCGGGCATAGCGAACTGCTGTGGGGCGGCGGGTTACACGATCGAAGAATCCGAACAGGCGAAAGACATATTGCGAGAAGCGCTTGCGTATCCGGGACCCGCTGTGGTTCAGGCGGTTGTTGATCCCAACGAACCCCCTCTTCCCGGCAATGTCACTTCTGAACAAGCTTTCAAATTCGCTGAATCTCTCGTGAGGGGCCAGAAGGAAAGCTGGAAAATCATCAAGACGGTACTGAAGGACAAGGTCCGCGAAGTGATCTGAACATGACCCACGAGGCTGAACCAGAACCCGGCGCCGCAAAGTCCGCCGGGCCCGCCATAGAACAGCGCCCTCAGCCGGGCTATTACCCCAATTATGACGTATTTCAGCAGCGGTCATTTTGGGACGAAGCGACGCGCACGGAAATCTCGAAAAGAATCGAGAAAATCCCTCCCATCCGTTTCTTCGCTGCGGATGAAGCAAAGCTGATGACGGCTGTATGCGATCGAATCCTCCCGCAGGACGACCGAGACGGGTTGCACAGAATACCGATCGTCAACTTTATCGACGAGCGGCTCTATGAAAATAGGCTGGACGGCTACCGGTTTGAAGCCATGCCCTCGGATCAGGAGGCCCATCGGCTCGGATTGAAAGCCATCGAGGCCATCGCGCAGCACATGTATGGCGAGGCGTTCATCGCCTTGAGTGCGCTTCAGCAGGAACTGGTTCTCAAGACGGTGCATGACGGCGATCCGCCGGCTGGGCAGGAAATCTGGCGTCGTATGCCGGTGCATCGCTACTGGTTGTTGCTGGTGGGAGACGTGAGCGCCGTTTACTACGCCCATCCCTATGCCTGGAATGAAATCGGCTTTGGCGGGCCGGCCTACCCGCGAGGCTACATGCGTCTTGAGAACGGAGAGCCGGAGCCGTGGGAAGCTGGTGAATGCCGCTATGAATGGGCGGCGCCCCCAGGTTCGCCGTCCGCGGCATTCACGCCCGTCGGGGGACAATCTGACCATCACGGAAGCCCGGGCCAGGGAGGGACGCATTGAAGCAGCCTATCTTCGGCGCATTCCGTCAGCCCCAAAAGCACATGCTCGGCGCCAGGCAGAGTTTAGAGGCGCCAATGAAGCGGTACGCCCAAGGGCAGGAGGTGGACTACTGCATCGTGGGAATGGGTTCGGCCGGCGGTGTTTTGCTGCAGCGGCTCGCCCGCGCAGGTTTCAGCGTCGTCGGCCTGGAGGCCGGTCCGTTCTGGGATACCGAACGCGATTGGGTCAGCGATGAAACTGGATCGCACAAGCTTTACTGGAACGATCTGCGGATCACCGGAGGCGAGCATCCTTTGGCCCTGGGCGCAAACAACAGCGGGAAGGGGGTGGGCGGCGGATCGGTTCACTGGGCGGCGTTCACGCCCCGGCTGCATCCCTCTGATTTTCGCGTTTACACAGAGGATGGTGTTGGAGCCGACTGGCCTCTTTCGTATCAGATTCTGAAACCCTATTACGAGCTGCTCGAAAAAGAAATTCCCGTTTCCGGGCCCGCGTATTTTCCCTGGGGCGACCCTCATGGCTATCCCTACGGTCCGCATCCCATGGGCGCGTGCGGCGACATCCTTATTCAAGGATGCACCAAACTGGGCATTCCGGTCAGCATTGGCGGCCCCGTCGCCATTCTTGCCGGTTCGCACGGCGACCGGCCTCATTGCATCTATCGCGGCTTTTGTATCCAGGGCTGCAAGGTGGGGGCAAAGCAGAGCACATTGATTTCCCATGTTCCCGACGCCATAGCGAACGGCGCGGAGATTCGCGACCGCTGCATGGTTTCGCGAATTAACTTCAGTAAAAACGCCGAAGGACAGGGACGGGTGACCGGAGTCGAGTATTTCGATCAGGAAGGACGGCAAGCGCGACAAAGGGCAAAAGCCATTATCGTCTGCGGCTATGCGATTGAGACGCCACGCTTACTGCTGAACTCCGCCTGCGCCGGTTTTGAACGAGGACTAGCGAACTCGAGCGGGACCGTCGGGCAGTACCTCATGGCCCAGGCCGGCAATGTTGTGCTCGGCCGTTTTTCCGGCCTGATGCGCATGTACAAGGCGCCTCCAGCGCATGCAATGACGGAGGAGTTTTACGAAACAGATCCGAAGCGTGGATTTGCGCGGGGGTTTGCCATTCAGACAGTCGGGCCACTGCCGATCGCCTTCGCGCGGCAGATGATGGTTGCCAAGGGCGCCTGGGGCTGGGGTCTCCGCCGGGTCATGATGGACTACAACCATTGGGGCGCGATCGCCCTGTTGGGTGAAATTCTGCCCTGGAAAGACAATCGCGTCGAACTGGCGAGCGAAAAAGATCGCCACGGTATCCCGGTCGCGAAGGTGACATTCAACCTTCACGAAAATGATTTGAAGATGATCGAATTCGGCAAGAAAAAAGTGATGGAAGTTATGAGGGCGGCGGGAGCCGAAGAAGTGGTGCAGGAATCCCGGTTTGCGCACCTGGTGGGCGCAGCGCGTATGGGAAGCGATCCGCGGACATCCGTGGTCGACAAGTTCGGGCGCACCCACGACATCGATAATCTATTTGTCTGCGACGGCAGCGTGATGCCGACGCAAGGTTCGGCTAATCCAGGTCTTACAATTCAGGCGCTTGCGGCCAGGACCGCCGACTACCTGATCGAGCAAAGCAAGGACGGGCTTCGTAAGTCGGCGCACAGCAGTGACGAGCCGCGGATGCGCTACGATCTTTCCCCGCCGGACACGTGGGGAAAGGGAGTGCCGCGGTTTCTGTAGCGCGGCTACCATCCGAGAAAGGATCTGCCATGCCATTACCCGAGCAGAGAAAAGAAGTCGTGGTCATTACGGGCGCTTCCGCAGGTTTGGGACGCGCCACGGCTCAGGCGTTTGCCCGCTACGGCGCGCGAATCGGGTTGCTCGCGCGCGGAAAAGATCGATTGGAACAGGCGAGAGCCGAGCTGGAGGCAGCCGGCAGCGAGGAACTCGCGATCCCGACCGATGTTGCCCACAGCGCGCAAGTGGAAGCGGCTGCGAATGCGGTCGAGGAAAAGTTTGGTCCGATCGACATCTGGGTCAACAACGCCATGACCACGGTCTTTTCGCCCTTGACGGAAATCACGCCGGAAGAATACAAGCGCGCTACGGAAGTCACGTATCTCGGCGCCGTCTACGGCACGATGGCCGCACTCAAGCGCATGTCCCGGCGCGGCAAGGGTGTCATTGTGCAGGTGGGCTCGGCTCTGGCGTACCGGTCGATACCGTTGCAGGCTCCCTACTGTGGAGCGAAGCACGCCATCCGAGGATTCACCGATTCCCTGCGGTCGGAACTCATTCACAACCGCAGCAAGATACATATCACCATGGTGCAGATGCCGGCTCTCAATACCCCCCAATTCAGCTGGTGCAAGACGCGTCTGCCGCGCCATCCGCAGCCCGTGCCGCCGATCTTCCAGCCGGAAGTGGGGGCCGAAGCGATTGTGTGGGCCGCGCACCATCGCCGCCGGGAAGTTTTGGTCGGCGGTCCCACGATAGAAGCGGTTGAAGGAAACAAGATCGCGCCGGGGCTGCTTGACAGATATCTCGCAAACCACTGCTACGACGCTCAGCAGACTGATCAAAAAGTATGTCCGGACCGTCCCGATAATCTCTTCGAACCAGTGCCAGGAGACTTTGGCGCTCACGGCAATTTCGACAAGCGCGCCCGCAGCGGCAGCGTGCAGCTCTGGCAGACCACTCATCGCAAATGGCTGGCCGCGTCGGCTCTGGGCGTTGCTGCATTAATTTGGGCTGTCGGGGGGATGAGCCGCTAAAGGTAGCCAGAAAGGAAGAATTGCCATCATGAAAGCACAGCCCGCAAGAATTCGGCCCGCTAAACCCAGGGACGCGCCGTCTCCTGACCGGCTGGTCATGCCTGATCAGGCCACGGTCACCGCTCAGGGGGTGACCGCCGCGGAGGCCTTTGGGAGTCCCGGCATCGAGCCGCGCTGGACGCATGGCGGCAAGGATGGACTGGGTACTTCCTTCTCCGCTGCCGGCAGGATCTGGTTCACGCTCTGGAACGGTATCATCACGGAAGTTTACTACCCTACTGTCGACCATCCGCAGCTGCGCGACCTGCAGTATTTGATCTCCGACGGGAAAAGCCTGTTCCAGGAAGAAAAGCGCCACCTGAAGTGCCAATCTGATCGATTCCCCGGCCACGCGCTTGGCTATCGGTGCACAAACACCGATCCCGAGAATCGCTACACGATCCACAAAGAGATCATCACTCACCCCGAGCTACCGTGCGTCATCCAGCACACACGGCTGGAGGGCGACGAGGCCTTTCTTGGGAGTCTACGATTTTATGCGCTCTGCGCGCCCCATCTTGAAGTAGGAGGCTGGGGAAACAGCGGCTATCTCCTGGAGGTGAACGGCCGAAAAATCCTGATGGCGAAGAAAAGAGGGACATGGCTGGCGCTCGCCGCAACCGCCTCCTTTTCCCGTCTCTCGTGCGGTTACGTCGGGCGCAGCGATGGCTGGACAGATCTGTCACAGAATTTCCAGATGGATTGGCAGTTCGACCGCGCGGCGGAAGGCAACATAGCCCTTACAGGCGAGCTCGACCTGGACGATGAGCGGGAGTTCACGCTCGGGCTGGCGTTCGGCGACTGTGAACAGCGCGCCGTCGCTTCCCTTTTTCAGGCGTTGGGAACACCTTTCGCCGAGCACCTCAAGCTCTACAACAAGCAATGGAGCGGCGTTTCCGAAAACCTCCCCCCATTGCAGAGCGCTGCGAGCGACGAGGGACGCCTTTATCAGACGAGCCTCAGCATACTCAGGGCCCACGAAGACAAGACCTATCCCGGGGCTTTCGTGGCGTCGCTGTCGATTCCGTGGGGCGAGGCCAAGGGCGACCGTGACACGGGCGGATACCACATGGTCTGGACCCGCGATATGGTCAACTCCGCGTCCGCGTTGCTCGCTGCCGGCGACCTCATCACCCCATTGCGCGCGCTGATTTATCTGGCGGTTTCACAGGAGGAGGATGGTGGTTTCGCGCAGAACTTCAGCGTCGACGGCACACCGCACTGGACCGGAATCCAGCTTGACGAGGTGGCTTTCCCCATACTCTTGGCGTGGCATCTTAAGAGGCAAAACGCTCTTCAGGATTTTGATCCCTATCCGATGATTCTGAAGGCGGCAGCATTCCTGGTGCGCCACGGGCCGGTGACCCAGCAGGAACGGTGGGAGCAGGTGAGCGGCTATTCCCCGTCCACGCTTGCCAGCAGTATTGCCGCCCTGATCGGCGCGGCAGAGTTCGCACGAGATCGCGGAAGCGGGGCCACGGCATCGTTTCTCGAAGACTATGCCGACTTTCTGGAATCGCATGTCGACTCCTGGACCGTCACAACCGAAGGATCGCTGGTCCCAGGCATTCGCCGCCACTATATACGGATCTTGCCTGAGAACATTCGCAATGAGCATCCGTTAGAAGACCCAAATGCAAAGACGCTTACCATATTCAACCTCGAAGGCGGAACGCCACGTTCATTTCCCGCGAAGGATATCGTGGATCCCGGCTTCCTACAGTTGGTGCGTTATGGGATAAGGCGGGCCGATGATCCTGTGGTCCTGGATTCCCTGAAGGTTGTCGATGCGGTATTGAAAGTCCGGACGCCCTTTGGCGATGCCTGGCACCGATACAACCATGACGGCTACGGCCAGCGCGATGATGGCGGACCCTACGTCCATGCCGGCAGGGGACGGGCATGGCCCCTGCTGAGCGGTGAACGCGGACACTACGAACTGGCGGCCGGACGTGACGCGAAGCCCCTGCTGCGGGCCCTGGAAGGCTTTGCCTCTTCGACGGGCCTGTTGCCGGAGCAGGTGTGGGACGAGGCGGATAAGCCGAAGGCCCATATGTTCCTGGGCAAGCCCACTGGTTCGGCGATGCCCCTGGCATGGGCGCACGCCGAATATATCAAGCTGCTCCGCTCGATCTCCGACGGACAAGTCTTCGATTTCATTCCCCAAGTTGCAAAACGCTATCACGGGGATCGCAGCTCGTTGCGGGCGCTTGAGGTGTGGAAATTCAACCGCCAAGTCGCCAGGGTCCGGCGCGGTCACACGATTCGTATTCAAGCGGCGGCGCCCTTTCGGCTGCATTGGTCGGACGATGATTGGAATTCAAGTCAGGACGCGCATTCATCCTCCACGGTGCTCGATGTTCATTTTGTGGACATTCCCGCCACCGCAGACCGGAAATCGCAGATCCGGTTCACTTTCTACTGGACGGCGGCGAACCGCTGGGAAGGCCGGGATTGTCAGGTGGCCATCGAATAGCGCGAGGTATTTCCCATGAATGTCCCGGAAACATTTGCAACCGAGCAGCACCAACTGGCCCGGGTCGGGCATTACGCGAAGGATGCGGATTTGGAAATCATCCACCACATTCGCGAGGGCCGGTTTCAGAGAAGCCTCGCGCTGATTGCCGGCCTGTCGAGCGCGCTCAGCGGCCTTGAGGTCGCGTACGAGCACTACCGCGGAAGCTACAGCAACCGGATCATGTACACGCCCGTCATCCTCAGCCAGGCGCTCTTGGCGGCGGGCGTCTATGCGACGATGAATCGGCGCGCCGCGCGGACTGTTCTGCCCGCAGTTTCGGCCCTGACCCTGGCCGACTGTGTGATCGGATTCGGATTCCATATTCGCGGCATTCAGCGCAAGCCGGGCGGCTGGCGCATTCCGGTCTTCAACGTGATCATGGGACCGCCGCTTTTTGCGCCTTTGTTGTTCGGCATGAGCGCGTATCTGGGGCTGATCGCTTCGTTCCTGAGACGGGAGAATGACCCTTCTGCGGCCCCTCCGCGCCGCGTTCCTCTGCCGCTCTTGTCAAGCCTGCTGCCGCAAACGCTGCGCGAGGACGAAATGACAGAACTCCAGGAAGTGCGCGAGGGCCGGTTCCAGAAGCACCTGTCACTCTCCACGGCGGTCGCCGCTTTCTTCAGCGGATTCGAAGCTCTGTATTCGCACTACAAGAATAATTTCAGGTATAAGGTGCAGTGGAGTCCGATCATAATTGCCGTCGTGCTGATGGGCACGGCGTTGGCGGCGATCTGGAAGTCGAAGGTGGCCAAACGCCTTCTGCCCGCCGTTTCGGCGCTGGCGATCGCCGACGGGTCGGTTGGTTTCCTCTATCACGCCCGCGGCCTTGCCCGCCGTCGCGGCGGATCAAAACATCTCCTGTACAACATCATGTACGGACCGCCGATTCTCGCTCCGCTCCTGTTCTCCGCCGCCGGTTTTCTTGGATTACTCGCGAGCATGTTTCGAAGGGAGTCCTCATCGAGCAAGGCGTAAGACTCACAGTTTTACTTCAGGTCTGCATAGCTTCCTTGACGGAGCGGTTTTGATCTTTCAGACGATCCGCCGAGACGATCTATTTGGACTTGATCCATTCTGGCGCGATCTGGCGCTCCTCATCTGGCCGATTCATAACAAAAGCAGCAACCTGGCAATCTCCTGTTAGCCACCAGATACTGAAACTGGAACTGCTCAGGTCCCCATGAAGAACTTTGAATTGCTCCTTCCAAGTCAACCCCACAATTCGTACGACAATCGAATACATCGGAGAAAAAATAAGGGACGTGCAGAAATGGCCGCCCCTCCCCATGAACGATAGTTGCCTAATGTTGCCCCTGAGAGACAGCGTTATCCCAGTGTTCCACACGGCGCCGCTTGTGAAAAATATTGTCCACATAGTTGGCCACGTCGCCGGCGGCACAAATGCCGGCCTGGTTGGTTTATAGATATTCGTTAACCATGATGCCATTTTCAACAGCGAGACCACTCATGCCGAAGAGTTCGGTAACAGGCAAAGCGCCAACGCCGGCAACTGCCATGTCGCATGAAATTGTGCGTCCGCTTGATGGAGACCCTTTGTCTTGCAACGAAACGATACTCTCCTTCTTGAGCAGCTTTACACCGCGTGATTCATAGTAGCGCTCAAGCCGTATGTATTCCTGCGCGGGAGGCTCGGCTTCACCGCGCTCCCATCGCGAGATGGCCATGGCGGAAGTGCTCAGGCGTTTGCCCAGTTCGCCCCGGGGTGAGCTTTAAGAGCTTGGCGAAAAGCGAGGATTTTGCGGGACCACTCGGGAACAGCGCGGGCAGATTTTGGAAGCATATCGCTCTCTCGGATTTGCACGCCGTCCACAGAGTTTTCAACAGTATTAACGAGACTGATAATCCAATAAGGTAAAGCCTGTATTGATCGAAGCTGTCCGCAGGCGTAGAGAGTGATTTTCACCACTCTCATGGCGGGAGGCAGGATGGTTGACGGCCTCTTCAATCGATCGAAAAGATGAGGAAATGACACGCGAGCAACGGAACCGCGCGTTCTACTGATCGGAGAGAATGCTCAAGGATCTTCGCACCTGGCGACGCGCCTGGAAGGATATGGCTGCGAGTGCAGGTTCGCGGCGTCTTACGCGGAAGTCATTGCGCTATGCAGCACCCAGGATTTTGATCTGGTGCTGAGCCCAATGAGGCTGGGCGATACAAGCGTTTTCCCTCTGGTCAGCCGGCTCGACGGACCGCCACCCATCTGTTCTACTACAAACCGGTCGAGGAAAGCTGCTGGTGGCTGCCTGCTCTGCGAGCCGGTCAAAAGTGTTTTGGATCGGAAGCCCTTAGACCCAGCGAGTTTGCCGTCAAGCTTGAACAGATCATCCACGAGATACGAATACAGCTTCGCGTGGTAGCCAAATCCGTGCCTGCGACTCCGCCAGTCACAACCCTCGCGCCCGCATGGCGCACTACCCTGCCGGGAAGCTTCACACCGGTGCGGGCAGAACGGGCAGGACTAATAAAGCAGTCTGCAGCGGGATAGGAGAGCCCGAGACCGTCACGGCCTTTGCGTCCAAGGAAATTTCAGAATTACAGTTTGGTCTCGCGAGAATGGTCGTTCATACGAATAGTCAAGGAATCGGTTTGAACGGCGTTCCCTTAGACAGGTCCTGCCGGTGAAGATGTCAGTCTGCAAAGCAGCACAAGACTAAAGTAAACCCCTGAGAGACCGTGTAGAACGCGGTGGAATACAATGTGTAAGGTAGGTGCCTTACCATGATGCTGGCTAGAAGTTTGCGAAAGGAGGTAGAGAATAGGCTGGGGATGTGCGATGTGCGGATCAATAGCAACCGTCCCTGGGATCTTGTGGTGCACGACGAGCGGTTTTACGCAAGGGTAATTTCTGGGGGAGCTCTCGGCCTCGGCGAATCCTACATGGATGGATGGTGGGACTGTACGGAGCTGGCACAGTTTTTCTGCAAACTGCTCAAGGCCCATCTGGATCGACGGTCTTCGATAAACTGGGTGGTCATGCTGGCCTACCTGAAGGCCAAGTTCACGAACCGGCAAGGGAAATCAAGGGCGAGCGAAAATGTGCACCGCCACTATGATTTGGGAAACGATTTATACCGTAACATGCTCGGCCGATGGATGCTGTACTCGTCCGCAAACTGGGAACACGCCACAAGCCTCAACGAAGCCGGCGAAGCGAAACTCGATTTTGTTTGCCGTCGGCTGAATCTCCGCCCGGGTCAAAGGGTGCTTGATATTGGCTGCGGTTGGGGCGGCTTCGCGAAGTACGCTGCCCAAAAGTACGGCGCTCGCGTCGTGGGCATCACGGTTTCCGCCCAGCAGGCCAGCCTCGCGCGGCAGATATGCAGCGACATGCCAGTTGAGATTCGATACCAGGATTACCGCGAGCTTAACGACAAATTCGACCATGTCGTCTCTCTCGGAATGTTTGAACATGTCGGCTATAAGAATTATCGACAGTACATGGATATCGTCCACCGCTGTCTAAAACCGGAAGGCCTGTTTTTTCTTAATACGATCGGCGCGAATGAAACCGGATATTGTATAAATCCTTGGACAGATAAGTACATTTTTCCTGGCAGCATGCTGCCTTCCATCGCGCAAATTGGCGCCGCGATCGATGGACTGTTTGTGATGGAAGAGCTGCAAGACTGGGCGGAATCTTATGATAAGACGCTCGTGACATGGTTCGGGAATTTTCACGCCAATTGGAGCAAGCTCAAAGCCCGCTATAGCGAGAAATTTTACCGCATGTGGAAATATTATCTGCTGTCGAGCGCCGGGGCTTTTCGCTCAAAAGCAATTCAAGACTGGCAAATCGTGCTTTCACGCTGATGGCATTGTTGGACGGCTGGATAGTGGCCACCGTGCGCCTCCCATCAAAAGTTGGGAATAATTTGGGAACAATAGCCGCCGAATACCCCCATAAGCCGTGAAATAAGATGCGCGAAAGGCGTTGACGAGACAACTCCTTAGCATTTTACACGGTAGTCGAGATGCAAATGTTAGGTTTCTTCACGGCCTCAGCGTTCGTGCGAAATCCATTCAAGGCAGGCTTTTGGACTCTCGGACAAGAGATTCTCTAAAGCCATTTTCAGTGGTTCAAAGCATGCCGCCTCGTTCTTGTTCATCTCAGCGGTATCGCGGTCAAGCTGGCCGATGCACATGCGAGAAATCGTGTCCCTCATTATCGGTTCAGAGGAACCGAGTGCTTCATCAATAGCTTCACTGCACGCAGTCTGTTGTCGCTCTCTTTTTGGTCGAAGACTTGACCAATCAGCTTCGTCATCGCTTTTTCCTGCTCCGTTTTTTCCTGAACATTTAACGGACTAAGTATCATACGCATTACCTGACCGCCTCGATCATCCGTTGTCACTGTATCCGAATCGATCGCTTTCACACTTGCCAATGCGACTTTTGAATACGAGTTGCTGAGAGACGGTGCGGGTGACTGCATCGGGCCAGTTCCTAATAAGAGCAAAACAACAAAAACCAATGTAAGTTTCATTCTTATTCCTCCGTTCAAGTGAAGATGTGAGCCTCAAAAGTACATACCATTCACTTCGCCAACCGGTGGAGATGATCCGCCGGTTTCCCTCTTCTGTTACAGCTGCTCCCTTCTCTGACGAAAGAAAGACGCGATGTCACCGTCAGACGTGACTTCAAGGCACTCCTATGTAGGAATGATTGCGTGCGAATATTGCAGCGGAGGGCGGCACCAGCTCGGGGGGCCCAAGCAAACAGGGCAACCGCTGCTGCGATTTCCCCGGGGCCTGCCCTCCGCTGATAAATTTAGAGAACTTTGAGCGCGTAGGGCCTGTCGGCAAACTCGATCCGAAGGAGTTGGTCTTTGTCTGTGAAGACTTTGAACTGTTCAGCCTTTTGGGGTAACTTAACCCAATAGCAAGGCACATCCGATACTAGAAGCCCATCACGTTCCACGAAGAGTGTTGACCCGTTTTCAGGAGCTTCGAACTTGTATGTCCCAGCCCCGACTTGGGTGGTTCCAATATTCATGGTTTTGGAAGTTGACCACTGAGCTGAATCGATTCGAGTCGTCTCCAAGCCACCCCAACCTGGGATTGTGAGCAACAACAGCGCAACTCCAGCCAGAAAATGCTTTGCATTCCAACGCATATGTTCCTCCCTTCGTAATGAAAATAACCGCGTCCGCGGATTGTTCGGTGGCCAGCCAGTCCTCAAGAGCCCGACCTTCTCGACATCCACGTTCTAGGCTCGTGTGCCCGAGTTTCGATTCGTTCCTTTTTCCGACATCAGATGTTTTCTACCACTTTTAAAGATCCGCAAGAAAGTCGGATGTCGCCTCGCAATCCAGAGATAAGACGCACAAAGTAGTCGCGGGTTCAGCCGCTTCGGTCCTCACTTCCAGCGCCGCTGACCGCATGAGACATTAAGAGTTGTCTCGTCGTTCTTCGGTCATCGCGTTTTGCTTGAATAACCAACCATTCAACCTCTTTCGGATGGCAGGGGGCACTGAGCACATGGAACGCCCCCTGGCGATTGGCTTCCATGAATTCTTCCCGATTGACTTGACGCGACATTACCACGAACCGCGTTCTTGAATTGGCAAAGCGTGTATGGGTTATTAGCTCGCAGTAGTTTCCATCGGCGAGGGTACGATCACAGAATACTAACCCAACCGATTCTCTAGCTAGAACGTCTCGGCATTCGCTCACGGTCGACGCACAGATTGGTGGTTCTAGTTCCATCCGTCTCAAAATGTCTGTAAGTGCGCGATGCAGGCTTGGTTCTGATGAGGCAACTGCGATCTTCCATGGTGCATCCATATGTGCCCCTTGTTTTCTGACTGTGCGTATGAGCCGCGCACGCTAAAGGTGGGGCTTGAGAGCCCCCGGGAATTATCTCCCGGACCTGCTACCGGGCAGGTCCAGTTCCAAATCGGTCTGATGCACTAAGGAGCGAGCTTCTGCTATGGAAATCATGGGTAAAAATCGGATGAAAAGATAGAACAACACGAAGAACAGACCGAAAGATCCAGCAAGCGTCGCCCAATCCCACCTAGTAGGATAGAACATGTCCCACTTCGAAGGGGTAAACTCGCGTGACAGGCTCACAGCAATAATGACAAAGCGCTCTAACCACATTCCGATGTTGATGCCTAAAGACACCAAGAACAGGAAAACCGACCCTCGCCGTACACGTCTAAACCATAGTGTCTGCTGAACTACAAGATTAAAAGCAATCAAGCCCCAATAGACGACCGCATAGGGGCCGGTCATGCGGTTCATCATCATGGACCGTTCATATCCGCTTCCGCTATAGAAGGCCATAAACGTCTCGGCGACGTAGCTGTACGCTACGATCAAGCCCGTTGCCAGCATCACTTTTGCCATAATATCAAGGTGGCGCGTGGTGATGAGGCCCTCCAGGTGGTAATACTTTCGTAATGGAATCGCGAGCGTCAGCACCATCGCAAATCCTGAGTAAATTGCTCCGGCGACGAAATAGGGAGGGAAAATGGTGCTGTGCCAGCCAGGAACGATCGCGATCGTGAAATCGAAACTCACCACCGTATGAACGGATACAACGAGGGCAGTCGCAATTCCCGCAAGGAGAACGGAAGAGAATTCATACCGGGACCAGTGAACCGCTGAGCCACGCCAGCCCATCGCCAAAGCGCCGTAGATGACCTGTGTGAGGCGACTTTTTGCGCGATCTCGCAATGTCGCCAGATCCGGGATGAGACCTACGAACCAAAACAATAGCGAAACGGTGAAATAGGTTGACACCGCAAAAACATCCCAAACGAGCGGACTGCGGAATTGCGGCCACAGCCACATCGGATTGGGATACGGCATTAAGTAATAAAACAGCCATGGCCGGCCCATGTGCAGCAGAGGAAACATGCCGGCGCACATCACGGCAAATATCGTCATTGCTTCCGCTGACCGATTGATCGAAGTGCGCCACCGCTGGTGCATGAGCAATAGAAAGGCAGAAATGAGAGTTCCCGCATGGCCAATTCCAATCCACCAAACGAAATTTGTTATCGCGTAAGCCCAGGCAACGGGTATGTTAATTCCCCAGATTCCAACGCCGACCGCGAAAAGGTAGACCATCACTACGTTCAGCAGCAGGAAAAGCGCCGCCGCAACCGCAAATCCCCCGAGCCAGCCTCTGGTCACGCCAGGAGTTAGAACGATAGAGCTGATCTCGTCCGTAACCGTCCCCAACGTGTATCCCCGACGGATAATCGGTTCGGGTTCGGTGAATGCGACTTTTGAAGGATGTTCGGAGTCCATGAGCTCCCCTTTTGCGGACCAGCGGGACTACGATGTTAGAGAATGAAATGGCTGTGCGTGGAAGGCCTCTGGATGCGTTTCACCCTCTCACTGCTTCAATCTTATTTTCAAAGTTGGCCATTGCCTCTTGATTCCGTTCAACGGGCACGCAAAGAACCCTTACACTTTGACCAACGACCAGACATTGCAAGGAGAGTTCGCGGCCATTCCTGAATCGAACCGCATCACGGTACGTGTGCGACTTTTCCGTTACTTGGGTGAAAACGACCTCTTCGATGGAACTGACCCTCAAATGATCCCGAAGATGTGCGGGAATATCACGTAAGAGGAGTTGCGTACCCGGTGGAATGCACACTGCAATGTGGTTGGTGGGACGGTCTATGAGCAAGTCTTTCACAATAGTCCAAAAGCTCGGGGCACTGAATTCGGTCGACTTTAGAGAAGTCGCCTCCTTCGAAGCCGAAACCAATCCCATAGAATTCGTGGAAAATCTGTGTACAACCAGTTCTTCGCCCGACACCGCCAAACGATTCGGAAACTGCATAAGCGAGTAGTCACACATTTCTTCCTCTCCCGACAGTACGCTTAGCCTTGATCTCCGTTCGCCTTCTAATCCCGTTGAGCAAGTTAATACGGGCCATCCTTTCGTTCGCGATCGCTACTTCGACCTACCGCACAAGAAGTCACGGTTGCTCCGGCTCGAGTGCAGGAAACTGAAGACTTTCCTAAAAACCAAGCGTTGTTTTCCACATGGTAGAATGTCCGAAAGCCGCTGCGCTTGCGGCCTTACTTGGCTCGACTAGGCAGCCGGCTGCACGTCACACCTCCAATCCCCAAATCAGCGGGTGGACATTCATAGAAATGCGCAGCCAGCCTTCAGGCGCCCTCCGAGCTTTCAGTTGGGCCACAACCAAGAACCTCACTCGGGCTCGCAGAGCTTCTGCCGAGCCAACCTTCGCCACAACGCGAGAATGTTAGGCACTCCCGTTGCCAAATTGTTTCGTTTGTGAGGGGGGCACTATTTCCCAGTAATTAGAACCACTAAGCGAGATGGCTTCCTTTTGGGGGGGCGGCAGAAAAAACATTGTGGCACGGCATCATATTGCCATGTGGCAATATGATGTCAGAGATAAGCGCATGTTTGTACTAGCTCCGTGATCCGAATCATCACCATCGAGCGGGAATACGGTTGTGGAGCAGCCGCAATCGCTCGAGAGGTTTCTGCTCGGCTGGATTGGAAACTGTGGGACCAGTTGCTGACTCAAGAGATTGCTCGCCTGGCGCATTGCCAACCTTCCGCAGTAGAACAACGCGAGGAACGGTCAGACCCGCTTTATTACCGTCTCCTTAAATCTTTCGCCATAGGAAGCTACGAGGGTAGCTCGATGGCCCCTGTTGAGATGCTCGATGCGGACAGTATTGTCAGAATCTCCGAGCGTGTGGTCGAGCAAGCTGCGGCTGCCGGCAACTGTGTGATCGTGGGAAGGGGATCACAGCACTTCCTACGGGACCGCGATGACACGCTACGTTTGTTTCTGTATGCTTCTAGGGAAGAGAAGCTACGGCGCCTTATTTCTGAAGGTAAAACGAAAGGTGATGCGGAAATGCTTGTGGATACAGTCGACCGTGAGCGCGCTGCCTTCATCAAGAAATACTTCCATGCTGACTGGCCGAATCGGTCCGTTTACCACGCAATGCTCAATACTGTCGTGGGGGATGAGATGGTGATCCAGGCAATCCTGGGTTTCAGCCGCCAGACAGGGTCGTTCTTCCACGGCTAGGTCTTCGGGCCGACGAAACGTATGTGACACCACATCGTTCTTTTCGCCAAGCGGTTCTCCAGCGACATCCCCACACGGGAAACCCTTGTTGGCAGGGAAAGGCCTTCATTACCTTGAGCACAGTGTCCACAAAATGCAACGAATCGACTATAAGTGGGTCGTCGGCTTTCGAATTCCATAGCGTACCAGTTCGAGGAAGCCTGCATCCACGATGTCCTTAGCCAGAAACCTGTGCTGCGTATTCGGCGGTCGGTTTGCGATGGTAAGAACGCCACTGCTCTGGCGCCATTGCCTGAACAGGATTGCAATTGTCTGGAATTTGGCCCGATGCATAGAGCACAACCGTACTCTGTGGCTGAATCGAAGGAATCGTCGCAGACAAGCTAACGTTGGTGGTGAGAAATGCCCCTGGAATAATGTAAGGAAATATCTCAATTTCACTGTATTCTCGGATATCGAATACTATTAGTTTGTCGGGACAATTGACGAGCTGCGAGTAAAGATCCGCGGCACCAAGCTGACTCAACTGTTCTTCCATTTGTTGACGCTGTTGAAATAGCCTCCACATTGGTTTACCTCCTTGCTATGTACCGGATGACACACCCTCCGATGACGGAGCATCGTGGTCCAGCGTCGACATAGTTACCTCTTAGCTGGAAAAAAGAGTTGCTTTCTCTCGATTGGACCACCAACCACGCGCCACGCATCAATTCCTCCGATCATCGGATGGACATTTAGAAAGCCGTGCCGCATGAGCTCACGCGCCAGCCGGGTGCTGGAGTCCTCGTTTGGGCTGTTGCAATAGGCGATGACCGTCTGGCCCTGAGGGATCTCTTTCAGATGTTCCTCGACCTCGTCGGCCGTCAATCGAATCGCTCCGGGTAGCATGCTATCGGACTCACGCCACTCTTTCTGGCCACGCGCGTCCACAAAAACGAAACGCTCCCCACGCTCCGTTCTTCCTTTTACGTCTGCAGCGGTGAGCTTGGTTGGCTCCGCCCCTCTTTGCATTGCGGTAAAGTTTCGCAAGGAACTCATGAAACATGCCTGTTCTCGTCGCCGCTAGCTAATTCTTTCAGTGCCAGTAACGACCACTGTTGCGCGATCTCTCCATCGCGAAGATAAAGGGCATTCCGATTGCCAAATTGTCTGGGTCGCGTTGAGCCAGCTATCCCTCGGACAATAGGGGAGGTAGTTCGTTCTTGCGAGTAAGCCTCGAATTGGAGAAGGTCAGTGACACGGCACCGCATTGCCGTGTGGCAATATGGCGTCAGAGATATTGGCAGGATGTTCAATTCCTTCGCAGCGGAGCGTGTACATACATACTTGCTAATTGCCGCGCAAAGGGAAAATAGCTGGCGCAGGGTCAGTTCGGTGTAGTATAAAGGAGTCGCCATACTGAAAGAGCTGAACGTCTCCTTTCTCAACCAACGCACCCACTGCCATATCGAAAACGCTCGTAGAACCATTGACTTTTCGTCTGACTTCTTGCAAATCCATGTCACCTTCGTGATAAAGCACATTGAAAATCGCTTCCGTAGCCATTTCAATGCGTTTCTTCGTTCCTTCTGCAATTGTTTCTTGGAATTGAATCAGTTCTTTCCAAATCGACCCATCCATTGATCCCTCCTCCTGATACATCGCCGATTGGCAAATCGAACTAGGGGTACAGCCACTCGTTCTTTGCACCAACTTCAAGTTCAAAGAATGCAAGGCACTCGCGTTGCCACATTGTTTCGCGTCTGCAGAGTGTGAGTATCCCTAAGAAAGTGAATCCGTGTGGAGCAGCGCATCCGAATCATTGGGGATTGCAGAAGGGACGGTGGCACGACATCACAATGCCATGTGGCAATATAGTATCAGAGATCTGTAGCTGCTAATAGACATCCAGGACAGGTGGGGTATTCTCACAGCCCACCAAAGGAGGTCCGGGATGAAGAATCCAGCTTACGAGCAGATCCAGGAAAGGAAGGCAAAAGCCAGGCTGCGCATGCTGCAGCATGCGCAGCGCATCAGCGGCAATGTCAGCCAGACCTGCCGTTTTTTCGGAGTATCGCGGGCGCTCTTTTACATCTGGAAAGAGCGCTATGAGAAGCGCGGAGTAGCAGGTCTCCGCGACTTGCCTCGGAGACCGCACAAGATCCGCTTTCGTATTCCACCCGAGATCGTGTCGCTAATCCTTCGCATTCGGGAAGAGCGTCGTTACGGGGCCGTTCGAGTCAGCCTCTATCTGCAACGGCACTATCATGCTTACGTGTCACCGACGACGATCCTGAAGATCTTTCATCGTCATCATGTCGGCCCTGTTTCACGGAAGAAGTATCGTCCCGGCCCAAAACCACCGGATGCGCCTCTGCAGGTTCCTGGCCGCTCTGTACAGCTGGATGTGAAGTTCGTTCCTCGCGTCGGAAGAGCGCGTCAGCGTTTTTATCAATTTACGGCTATTGACGAAGCGACGCGATTTCGCGTCCTGCGCATCTACGACCACGACAACACCAAGACCGCCATCGACTTCCTCCGAGAGGTCCAGGATCACTTTCCCTTCGCTATTCAGAAAATCCAGACCGATAACGGTTCGTCGTTCGGACCACAGTTCACTTGGCATCTTTCCGACCTCCGGATCTCTCACCGGCACATTCCTCCAGGCTGCCCTGAGGTGAACGGGAAGGTCGAACGGAGCCATAAAACCGATTCACAGGAGTTTTACCAGGGAAGGCATTTCAAACATAAAAGGGATCTTGCTCGAAAGCTGAAGAGATGGGAAACCGAATACAACGAAGATCGGCCTCACCTGGCGCTTAAGGGGAAAACTCCCGCAGAGCGTCTGCGCGAGTTAACTCGGTCATCAGAGACTGCAAAGGATCTCTCTTGACTAATACAGATCTCTGCGGGAAATTCCGAGTCTGCGCATCTTCGCGGTTAGAGTAGTTCGCTTGAGCCCCAACCGAATAGCAGCACCGAGTGGTCCTCCGACTACTCCCCTGGTGTACCGCAAAACACGAACAATGGCTTCGCGTTCTGCGGCTTCAAGAGTCGCGGCGCCACCCGGAGGTTCGACCTCGCCTGCCAATTCCAATTCAGAAAGGCGCACCCGAAGGATCGGGCCCCGCGTCAAGATCACCGCTCTTTCAAGAAAGTTTCCGAGTTCCCGCACATTGCCCGGCCAGTGCCATTGGATGAGTGCATTCATTGCATCGGGCGGAATAGTCTCGATCCTCTTATTCATGCGGGCAGCATGCTTCTTGACAAAGTGGCGCACCAGTAGCGGAATGTCCTCCCGGCGTTCGCGCAGAGGAGGAATAGTGATAGGAAACACTTTCAGGCGATAGTACAGATCCTCCCGGAACAGCCCATCTACGACCATCTGAGTCAGCTTCCGGTTCGTCGCCGCAATCAGGCGGATGTCGACCGGAATGGTCCGGGTACTACCCAGTCTTTCGAATTCTTGCTCCTGTAGAACTCGCAGCAGTTTCGGTTGCAATTCCAGGGGAATGTCGCCGACTTCGTCCAGGAAGAGAGTTCCCTGGTGGGCTAAGTCAAGCCGGCCGATCTTTTGTGCAGTTGCGCCAGTGAAGGCTCCTTTCTCATGACCGAACAGCTCGCTTTCAAGTAGCGCGGTTGGAATAGCGGCGCAGTTAAGCTTGACAAATGCGTTTTGACGGCGCGGGCTAAGGTTGTGGATTGCTCGCGCGACCAGTTCCTTGCCCGTGCCCGTCTCTCCCAGGAGAAGTACCGTGGCGTCGGTGCCCGCCACGTTTTCGACCAGTCTCAAGGCCCGTCTTAAGATGGTGCTCTCGCCTACAATCTCTTCAAAAGTAGACTCGGTCCGAAGCTCATCCTGCAGGTAAAGCTTTTCCTCGGCTATTTTGTCTTTCAGCTCTGCGATCCGACTGAATGCCAGGGCATTATCCATAGCGAGGGCAATTTGGGCCGCCACTTGATTCAACAGATCAACCTCCTTTTGAGAAAAGTCATCGCTACTCCGACTGTAGACGTTTAGGGTGCCAAGCACTCGGTTGCGACTCACTAATGGCAGAAAACAACCTGACCTCACATCCGCTTTCGCTAGCCGACCGACGATCTCCGGCGAGAATCGCGAAGTGTCAATATGATTGAGCAACAGTGGCTTGCCTGTGCTGAATGCCAAGCCTGCAGGCGAGCCATCGAGCGGCAATAGCGCACCCTGATGGATCGGATCTTCCGCGTAAGGACAGTCGAGGCTCAACACTCGCAACTGAGTAGTCTCGGAGTCGTTAAGCGATAAGTTCGCGTGTTCGTACGGCTTCACCCGGCGGAGAATTGCAGCGATTGCTGTCAGCAGCTCCCGGATATCGAGTTGCGACACAAGAACATTGGTGATTTCCAGTACCAGAGCGTCCTCAACACGCTTCCGGTCCGTAATGTCACGCGTCACGTTTGTGAAGCCCCGCAACCGACCGGCGTTATCCAAAAGGGCCGTGATAATTACGTTGGCGCAGAACTGAGAACCGTCCTTCCGCACGCGCCAGCCCTCGTCTTCGAACCGGCCTTGAGCGGCGGCTGCCTTCAATTGCTCGCCCGGCTTTCCGTGCTGGATATCCTCCAAAGTATAGAGACGTGAATGGTCCTCGCCAATAATCTCCTCGGCGCGAAAGCCCATTAGGCCCTTGGCTCCCGCATTCCAACTGGCCACGCACCCGTCGGAATCCAGCCGAAATATCGCGTAGTCCTGAGCTCCTTCAACAAGTAAGCGAAGGTTCTCCTCGCTTTCACGTAGATGTTCCTCGGCCTTCTTGCGTTCGGTACGATCGCGGATGATGGCCACCGAAAGCCTGCTTCGATCGGTCCCGGCCGAGCCCAGTACGATGTCTGCTGGGAACTCGCTTCCATCCCGCCGCATCCCATAGAATTCTGCCTCGGTGCCAAATGATCGCATTTGGCGAGGCCGGGGCTTGGCTTCCCCGACCATGGACACAGAACGCAGCCATTTAGGCACCAATACTTCCACGTTCTGGCCATGCAGTTCATCCGGGCCGTAACCAAACATCCTGCCCGCCTGCGAGTTGACGCGCACGATTCGCCCTTCCCGATCGGTCACGACGATTGCATCTGGGGCAGATTCGAAGATCTTCTTAAAAAACATCTCTTCGGACTCTTGATTTCGTCTTTGCATCGCTTGCGACACTCTGCGTTCGATTCGATGTGCAATAGCGCCCGCCATTTCGCAGCTTGCTGCGCGCTAGCGCAAGTTACAAGGGGTGTGCAGCTTCTGTCACTGCAGCATGCACGAGACGGAGCAGGCGATTAGTGCGAGTGCAGTAACCAGCAGGATAATCGGCTTTCGATGAACTCATTTTACGGTGGAAAAGCCTCGCGACGTCACTGCTCAGAGGGATCTGCATATACGCACCATAACGAGTGAAACTCAACCTCACCAATGAAGGCCCGTCTCTCTTTTTAGTCCCGCGGAAGGATAGAAGTCAACGGTGACATTTCTGCCGCAAGGAAAAGGCCGAAGCGCGGACCGAACCCCTTGCCTCAGTGCAATCTTCTCAGGCAGTTTCTGATGCTGCGACTCAAGGTTAAGCCGCTACCTTGTGCATGCGCTTTCGGGAAACAAATTTCCAGTAACGTCCCATTAAGTGTCGCGGTGACTGCAGACGGTTCTACCTCGACCGGCAATTCCAGTGTGCGAAAAACCATTGTGTCTTTTTCCTGTGAACCGCGAGGATTGCCGCAAATCGTGGCGTGGCGACTGGAAACCCAAATCTCTATTGTACTTTCCTTGAACTCCTCAGTATCGGTTCCGACCCAGATATCTCCGTCGTGAATCGTCAGGCCGCAGCACAGCCCCTTCACTAACTCGGATTTCGCATGACGCCAATCCTGAAGTTCTCGCCCGGGAATAGAGGCTCCGCCGGTCAAAAAGGCGCGACGTGCAATGGCACCCTGTATCCGGGTCGCTTGGTCTTCGGCAGATACTACGCAAATCTTAATTCCTTCTCCAGGTCGTTTTGTTCCTGCTTCTGAATTCATGGCTAGACCTGCATACTCTCCAATGTGCCTCAGTGCACAATGGTCGCCGGACCACCTTGCCGGTGAACGGATGACGCGTGGTGCTCGTAGCCTTCTGCGGTATGGCAGATAGCTCGATCGAAAAAATGACCGATCAGCTGATCGAATTCTTGCTGCTGATAGAGTTCCATAGCAGAATCGGCCAACGCGCACGCGCCCAGATAATCGCCCAAGCGGTTCTTCGTCAAGACCAGTGCCCACAGGACTTCGGCTAGAGGTATGGCTTCGTCACAACGCTTCTCTCCGAGTTCCCTGTACCAAGCCTGAATTGCTTGATCCGATGTATCCCACAGCCACCGGCCCAGATCGTGGTAAACCGTATGGACTCGCTGGTACAGGTCGTCGTAGGGGAGCTTCTGATATGACGGCGTTCGTGTGCTCGTTTGCAACTTCTGCACCGTACCCCTCGTAAGTTCTGCTGCATCGCTCTCAATGACCCTGATCACTCGGTCGGAAAGATTTCGATTCTGATTTGGTGACATGGCGTTCAACCTCTACAAATGGGATGGCACTATTCGATGACGACGTTGCCTTTGATATATCGCGAGAAGGAACTGCGGTCTGGCAGACCGGCAGAATTATCTCCCATAGTACTGCACACAAGCGTCGTACCTTCATGCGAGTTGCGGATCGATCTGTGCATCGACCCATCGCCGCACTCGTAAGCTCACGCCCGGAACTTCGCTTGTATCACCAAAAAATGTTCCGCCCCCGTGTCCAGATAATCGACCAACTGATACGAAGCCGCTTACTCAGAGCCGCTTTGGGACCGCTCTGGATCTCCGTCACTCATATTATTGTATTTGCTCCCCAAAATAAATCGTGTATCGTTGAACGATATGGTCGTAGTACGATATTAAAACAAGCGTGCAAAGGCACGATTCGGACGATGCGAACATTGAATTATGAGGCTTTGGCGGCTTTCAGATATGAACTCCGGCGGTTCCTCAATTTCAGCGAACGTGCCGCGCGCGAGGCTGGAATTGAGCCCCAGCAGCATCAGGCGCTGTTGGTGATTAAGGCTCTTCCGGACGGCCAGGAGGCGACCATTGGCGTGTTGGCGGAAAGGCTGCAGATTCAGCATCATAGCGCCGTAGAGCTCGCAGATCGGCTCGAGGTCGCCAACTTGAGCAAACGATCGCGAAGCCAGGACGACCGCAGGGAGGTGTTGCTTCGGCTGACGCCGAAAGGTGAACGTATTCTGCGCCGCCTCACGGTGTGCCATCAGGCGGAGCTGAATGCGGCGAGGAGGGAGTTGCTCAACGCACTGAGGCATGCGACTGGCAGCTCGCGACATGGCAAAAAGCCGCCTATCAAGTATGCAGGCAGTACACGCACCCGAAAGGCCCGGCGAGCATGACAATGGTTTCAGGACCCAGCGTGAGGGCCGTGCCCCCCGATCAGCCTGCCAATTTCAGGCTCGGAATGATTTCACTGCTAGCGGCGTTGGTCGGAATACTGGCGGGTCTGGTGGCATACGTTCTCTATGACCTAATCGGACTTTTTACAAACCTCGCTTACTATCACGAATGGTCGTTTCACTTCCGCAGCCCGGAGCGCTCGCCGCTTGGGCCATGGATCATCCTCGTACCCGTGGTCGGCGGCGTCATCGTCGGCTACATGGCTAAATACGGGTCGCCGAAAATAAAGGGCCATGGCATCCCGGAGGCGATGGAAGCCGTACTTACCGCGCGCAGCCGCATTGAGGCGAAAGTTGCAATTCTAAAGCCCCTATCCGCCGCAATCGCCATTGGTACCGGCGGACCTTTTGGAGCCGAAGGTCCTATTATCCAAACCGGCGGTGCGATGGGTTCGCTGGTCGGTCAGATTATTTCGACCACGGCTTCCGAGCGCAAGGTTCTCTTGGCCTGCGGAGCTGGCGCCGGAATGGCAGCCACTTTTAACACGCCGATCGCCGCCGTTATCCTCGCAATCGAGCTTCTGCTTTTCGAATTCCGGGCGCGGTCTTTCATCCCTTTGGTAATTGCCAGCACTTTGGCTACGAGCGTTCGTTCCATTCTACTGGGTCAGCGGTCGATGTTCTCTATGCAAGGCGCGACTTTCGACCCGCTGCGCGGACTTCCGTTTTATCTGTTATTAGGCATACTCAGCGGCATCGTAGCGATCGGTTTTACAAGACTCCTTTACTGGACTGAAGACCAGTTCGCCCGCATGAGTATTGACGACCTGTGGCATCCCGCCATCGGCGCGCTGGGACTCGGCATTATCGGCTTCTTTGTGCCTCGGGTTCTGGGGGTGGGGTACGACACAATTTCTGACATTCTCAATAACAATCTCGCGTTGAAGATGCTGATTCTGATCGCCGTTTTCAAGACACTTGCCCTGGTAATTTCCCTTGGCTCTGGCACTTCGGGAGGGTTGCTCGCGCCAATGTTCATGTCGAGCGCCGCCCTCGGCGGTATTTTCGCCGTGGTTGTCAATGCCATTTTCCCCGCTATTCATCTTTCGCCCGGCGCCTACGCGTTGGTTGCCATGGCGGCCGTCTTCGGTGCTGCTTCCCGGGCAACCTTCACTTTCATCGTATTCGCTTTTGAAATCACGCACGATTACAACGCTATCTTGCCGCTGATGCTGGGCTGCGTCATCGCGGACCTCATCGCACTCAAATACCTTCCCAGCTCGATCATGACGGAGAAACTCACGCGGCGTGGCTTGAGGGTGCCGGAGGAATATGACGCGGGTGCTTTGAGGACGGTGCGGGTTGGTGAGGTCATGCGAAAAGATTTTTATCCGGTTCTCCCAGATGTCACCATCGGCGCGCTCGTCGAACGCATCAATAACAGGTTTGGCAAAACCCGCCATGAAGGAGAGTCCTCCAGAATCGCAGAGGGATTGCCCATCGTGGACGCCAATGGAGAACTGCGGGGCATTGTCACGCCAGGTGACCTTCTGCGGGCCCTTGAGGTTGATCCAGAGGGAAAAACGACGGTGCTGGACGCGGGTTCCAGAGAAGCCGTCGTCGCCTATCCCGACGAACTGGCGCAGGAGGCCATGCTCAGGATGCTGCAAAACAATATCGGCCAGCTTCCCGTCGTGAGCCGGAATGATCCAAACAAGATGGTTGGCTATTTTAACCGCGCTAGCCTACTGGGCGCATGGTCCCGCCAGTTGGAAGAAGAACAACAACGCGAACACGGGTGGGTGCGCGTTTGGCGGAGCCGGACCCGCCCGCGAAAGGTAGATCCCACGCACGGCTAAGCCCCTGGGAGCCGAACGATGCCCAGGTGTTTTATATTTACAGCCATATCATAAAAGTAAAAAAGCCTTCGGCGCGGAAACGCATTCGTGTTTTCCCCTCTCCGGAAAGGTCGCTGAACAGGGTTCAGCACGCAGAGTTCAAGCCGGCGGGGTAATTCCCCAGTTAGAACCTTCTTGGCTCTGCATCTGTCGCAGCCGCAGCCGGCGTAACGGCTCGCCGATAGCGGTAACGATCAGAACGCCGACGAGAATAGAAACTCCGTCGCGCAGAGTCTGCATGGCGCCTAGCGAAACGAGCAGCGTAGTTGCAAGCGCAGCGGGCTGCCGGGCATTTGCGATTAAAGTTATGAATGTGGTCAGCACGGCGGAGAGCGCAATGGCCCACACGCGTTGTGGCGAGACGAGACCTGCAAGCAGGACCGGAGGGGCTGTCCAGGCTTTCAAAAGGTAAAGCGATACGAATCCGCTCGCCAGTCCGATGATGTGGCCCACAATAATATTGTAAACGCGCGCACTCGGCATTCGCGGCTGTTCCACCATTTCATAGACGGTGGGTCCCAGGCTGGCGAAAATGAGCGGCTGCTTGGTGGCCCAGCCGATGCCAGCCACGGCGAGCAACAAGCCTCCTTCGCTCAAGGTTCCCCAAATTACATCACGATATTGTTCATTGGCTGCGGACAGTCTCTTTTTAGGATTCCGATGCATCGTCGTGTGTCCATCAATCCGGTGATGGCGTGATGGCAAGGGCGCGTGACAGGCTCTAGCGCACAGAGTCGCCGGTTGCTATCGACCTTGTCGCGAGTAGTGATCCGAGACCTCCTTCGCCAAGTTTACTACTTGCTTTGCTTCCTCGGTCCCCGACTACAGGAGAAGAATTGTCGTTTTCAATGGTTTTCCTGGCGGTACCCGGCTCCGAACCGTTATCCAATGCAGATATATTTGGTAAGGAAAGAGGAACATTTGTGTCCGAAGAAATGTTCGGTACGGATAACTGTTGCTACCCACCCTAACTGCGGCTATTGGGAAGGCGCGGGCCCGATGTCGGGAACTCTCCATCTCGCGTAGGCGCATTCGAATTGGGCAAAAGAACGATTTCCCCGGTGCTGAACGTTTGATGCGGAGCGAACTGTCACCGCCCCGCTGTTGCTGATGTGCGTGTTTCCGGAAAGAAGGTCGCTCCTTTCAGGATTGTGCGGATTGCAGGAATCAACTGCTCGTGCGCATTTGACTTCTGGAGATAGCCTTGAAAGTAATTGGCTCTTTTAGATGCAACGCGGAGGTCGTCGGAGGAATGCAGCGTGAGCACGAAGATTTTGGTCGAGGGCCTTACTCGGTGAATCTCTGCACCGGCTCTGAACCCACCCATGTTTTGGCATTGAAGATCCATCAGAACCAGGTCGGGGTTCAGTTCCCTTACCTTCGCGATCGCTTCAATGCCGTCCGCGGCTTCTCCACAAACGGTTAAATCTGGCTCATCCTCTATAAGTCGCCGAACCCCCAGCCGCACCACGCCAAAATCGTCCACGATCAGAATCCGTTTACCCGATGCTTGAGAGGCCTTGGTAACCAAATCGACTGCTTCAGGCGCCGGAATTGTTGGCGCTAAGGACTGGTCAATCGGCAAACTGGCCGTTATTCGAGTCCCTCTTTCGCTGGACTCGATGTCCAGAGCTCCGGCAAGCTGGCGAAGTCGTTCTCGCATTCCCGGAATGCCGATTGCGCTTCGCTAGCCTCGATGGCGGCCTACCGGTTAGGAGTCCCGTGTGGGTCCGAGATCAAGACAGGGGTAACCCTGGTCCTTCCATGTATGCCGGTTTTCGCCTGAAATATTTGCGCTCTTCATCCGTCTACAGAGGTAGATGAACGAGGCGCTGATCGTAGACCTGATGGCTCACGAACAAGACCGGCGGATAGCAGATGCGGTCAAGCTCGAAGGGGCCCGGCTCAGAAATTTCATCCGCAGGCGTGTGCCCGATGAAAGGGACGCCGAGGACATTTTGCAGGAGGTCTTCTATGAGCTGGTAGAAGCCGATCGGATGATGAAGCCGATCGAGCAATTGAGTGCCTGGCTCTACCGTGTGGCACGGAACCGCATCACCGATCTCTTCCGTAAAAAAAAGCCAGAGGCACTCGCCAGTGATCCCATGGCGGTCAATGTAGAAGGAGAGTCGCTCCTGCTTGAGGATCTGCTCCCTTCTCCGGATGCCGGGCCGGAGGCAGCGTATGCCCGAACGGTATTGGTTGAAGAGCTCGATGCTGCCTTGGATGAGCTGCCCGAAGAGCAGCGCCAGGCATTCGTCGCGCATGAGATGGAGGGCCAGAGTTTCAAGGAGCTTGCCCAAACCACCGGCGTGAGCGTGAACACCCTTATTTTGCGAAAGCACCGTGCGGTGATTCATTTGCGCGAGCGTCTCGAAGCGATCTATGACGAGTTTAACAGAACGTGAGGATAAGAAGATGAAGGCAAGATGGATATTCAAGGGAATTAAATTCGTGTTGTTTGCACTGTTTGCTGTGGCCGTGCTGAGCCTTGTGGTCATGAGCCTATGGAACTGGCTAATGCCCGCGCTCTTTGCGTTGCATCGGATCAGTTTCTGGCAGGCATTGGGCCTCCTGGTCCTGAGCAAAATCCTGTTCGGCGGCCTCCGCGGACGGCGTGGTTCACCCATACATTGGCGGGGACGCATGATGGAACGCTGGGCGCAGATGACTCCTGAGGAGCGGGAAAAGTTTCGCGAAGGTATGAGCGCCCGCTGCGGAATGTTTGGATCGCGAGCCGCTGAGCCAAAGGCCTAGGCCATGAGAATGAACTTCGGTGGACTACTCGAGATCGGGGATTTGGGAAAACACCCTGCGGTGATGGTGATTAGTTTGGCCATTCTCTTGGCTGGCACCGTAAACGTCACGCCCGACCCCAAGCGCAAAAACTTCTATGATGTGGAAAGCGGATCAACTGGCTACTACATCTATGTGTCCCCTGTCACAGGGGCAATCTCTCTAATCGCCACTTGGAAAAATGTGGCTCCGGTAATGCTTCAATTGGAAATCGTTCGAGCTGCGCAAGCATAAACTGCCCGGATCCGCGACGGTGCGAAAGACCGAAAGTCTTGCGCCTCTCTCGTTCACCTGGAGGCAGCTTCGGGGAGAAATCCGAGGGCGTGAAACCTACTTCGCCTTCTTGGTCTTTTCAGCTCTGATCTTTGCCCATCGCGCTTTTGCCTTCCGAGAGATCCTAGCTCGAACAGCAGCGGACATAGTCCTCTTGGCGTTCTTACCAGATGGACTTCCGGCGTGACCCAACGATATGGCAGTCTTAGCACCGCCGTTCAGAGTGGCGATGGCACCCTGAATACCTTTCAGTTGTTTCTGTAACCGTGCTTCTTCCTCGTGCAATGCCTCGACGATGTCCATGAAGCCTCCGCGGTCATTAAACACTGACGGTTTCTAGAGTGCAAGGATGTAGCTCTAACCCAAGACTCGACCCTTACGGCAATCAACAAAACAACGAGCGAAAGATGCAAGTGCGCATCCTTTCGGCGCAGAACGGAAGCGCTTGGTTTTATGAGACCTTCCAACTCGACAAACTGAACTGATCCCAGTTGACACGGTGATCTTTTTCTACCTACTTGGTTCTGGCGGTGGAGAAACACGGAGGAGGTTGACGTTCGAAACGGAGACAGGGAAAGGAACGACGTTCCGGATCCGGCCGCCGCTCAACTGCAGCTGACCAAAGGATTTCGCATTATCGATCTTCTCAAACTGCGGGCGGCAAATGCCTTAAGGATCGTTAGAGGACGCAGTCCGAGCCTCCGAATAAAAATACGCCACACAGATATTGCATAGCCCGTGGGAAACCGCCGGCCATTACCGTAAACCTATTACCGCTATTTTGGGATAGCCATAGTTAGTTTCGGCGGTTCAAGTCGAGCGCGCGCTTCCCTGACAAACTCTCTGAATCGCAGCGCTAATTCCTGGATTCGTTTCGCCTGCCTTCGCTTGATGGCTTCGGTCGGGATCAATTCGGTACCGACGCCCAATGCGCTGGCGCCAGAAACGATGAAATCCTCGGCCGTCTGCTGATTCACCCCACCGGCCGCGATCAATCGAATCTCGGGTAGCGACGTCTTTAGCGCCTTGATGTATCTCTCCCCCCCGACGAGCGAGCACGGGAATACCTTGACGAAGTCCGAGCCGGCTTCCCATGCCGTGACCACCTCCGTAGGCGTGAGAGCGCCGGGCAGGACGGCGATATTTTCGTGGGTGGCAAATTCCAGGATCCTGAGATTGAACGATGGAGCCGTTATGAAACTCGCGCCTGAGTCGAGACACATGCGCGCTATATCCGTGCTAAGGACCGTGCCGGCCCCCACGACCATCTTCGGATGGGATTTCACGAGTTGAGACATCACATCGCACGCATTCGGCACCGTCATCGTGATTTCCACAATCGGGATGCCGCCACGGTTGACGGCCTCAGCGGCAAAGCGAGCGTCCTCGGCCGAAGACACCCTAATAGCCGGAATCACCCCGATTTTCTCGATCAGCGCGCACACTTCCTCTTTTTTCATTGGGAGGGTCCTTCCCATACAGTCGGAGGCTCGCTATGCGGCTTCCGAACCTTCGGGCTCCGGCAGTCGGTCATCTCTGCGGGCAAACCATGCATAGAGGACCGGCAACAAAAAGATGCTCATCACGAGATCCGAGATCAAGCCCCCGACGATCACGATTGCGAAAGGACGCTGCGAATCGGATCCGATGCCGTGCGACAACGCAGCCGGAAGCAAACCGAGTGTGGCGACGAGCATCGTCATCATGATCGGCCGGAGCCTCAGGACGGCTCCTTCCACGGCTGCTTCCTCCGGCGTATAGCCCTGCACGCGAAGCTGGTTGATGTACTCCAGCATGATAACGCCGGTTTGCACGGAAACTCCGAAAAGCGCCAGAAAGCCCACACCCGACGAAACGCTGAAATTGGTGTGCGTGATCATCAACGCCAGCAACCCGCCGATCCGCGCCATGGCCACATTGGTTAGAATCAGCAGCGCCCATTTTATCGATTGAAACATGGTGTAGAGCAGAACGAAAATCACCAGAATCGTGACGGGAAGCACCAGCAAAAGCCGCCGGTCCGCGCGCTTCGCATTTTCGTACTCGCCGGCCCAGTCCAGCGTATATCCCGTAGGCAGCTTCACCTTGCTGTCAACCACCTTCATCGCTTCTTCCACGGTGCCGCCCAGGTCCCTCCCGCGCACGCTATACTTGATGGCTACATAGCGCGAATTCGCTTCGCGGTAAATCTCCGAGCCGCCGTCGGTCACGGTCACCTTCGTCAACTGCGCCAGCGAAACGCGCTCTCCGGTTGGCGCCACCAGGCGGATGCGCTCGATGGCCTCCTTGGTGTCCCGGTATTGCGGTTGATAGCGCATCACCAGATCGTATCGCTGCTCTCCCACGAGGACCTGCGTAAGGGCATTGCCGCCGACGGCTGTTTGAATGGCGTCCTGCACATCGGAAACATTGATCCCGTAGCGCGCGGCTTGGTCGCGGTCGACAGAAAAATCCAGATTCGGCTGGCCGATCACCCGAAATACGCCGAGGTCTTTCACGCCGGGAACTCCCCGCATCACGTTCACGATCTCATCGGCCTTCGCCTCGAGAGTCCTCAGATCGTCCCCAAAGATCTTCACCGCCAGCGCGCCTTTCACGCCGCTCACCGCTTCTTCCAGGTTATCGGAAATAGGCTGCGAGAAATTCCAGATGACTCCCGGCATCTTTTCCAGCTCGTGGTCCATCGCGGCGATGAGTTGTTCCTTGTCCTGATGAAACAACGGCCGCCATTTCTCCTTCGGCAGCAGGTCCACAAAATATTCCGTATTGAAAAACCCCGTTGTGTCGGTGCCGTCATCCGGGCGCCCGACTTGCGTGACCACCTGCGGCACCTCCGGAAACGAGCACAGGATCTGGCGCGCCCGTTCCATCACCCGCGCCCCTTCGGCGGGGCCCGTGCTGGGCGCGAGCGTTCCACGCACCCAGATCGCCCCTTCATCGAGGTGCGGCAAAAATTCCGACCCGATCACGCCCCCAGCGCTAGATATAGCGCCACAAGAGAAGACGCAGCCGCAACACCCACGGTGATCCATCGTTCGTGAACCGCCCACGCCACCGCCCTTCGATAGTACGTCGTCAGGAATTCCACCAGGGGGTTCTGCCACTGTTTCATGCCTGGGGGAAACAGGAAGCTTGCCAGCGCCGGCGCAATCAGCATCGAAAAGATGAGCGCGCCCAGCAGCGCGAACGCGACCGTCCAGGCCATAGGCCGGAACAATTTCCCCTCGACCTGTTGCAACGTGAAGATCGGAAGGTATGCCGTGATGATGATGGCGATCGCATAGAAGACCGGCCGCTCGATCTCGTGCGCCGCAATGCCCACCTGGTCCAGCACGGTGCCGTGATCCGGGTCCTGCCGGCTCAGATGGCGCACGATGTTCTCGATCATCACAACTGACCCATCCACCACCATCCCGAAGTCCAGCGCTCCCAGCGAAAGCAGGTTGGCGGAGATATGACGCAAGTCCAGGCAGATTGAGGCAAACAACAGCGCAAACGGAATCGTCAGCGCCACGATGAACGCCGCCCGCACATTCCCGAGAAAAACGAACAGGATGATCACTACCAGGATCATCCCCTCGGTCAGATTGTGCAGCACGGTGTGCGTGGTGTAATGCACCAGGTCGTCGCGGTCCAGGTAAGGGACGATCTTCACTCCGCGCGGGAGAATCCGCGTATTCAGCCGCTGAACCATGGCGTGAATGCCATCGAGTGTGGCCGCCGTGTCGGCACCCTTGCGGAGAAACACGACGCCTTCCACCACATCGTTGTCATCCACCACCACGCCGTCCGACCGGTGGATCGCCTTCCCGATTTGGCCAAGGCGGATCTTCGGCCCCTGCGCCACCTCCGCGATGTCTCGAACGCGTAGCGACGTCCCGTTCTGCGTTTTCAGCACGGTTTTGCCGATGTCGTTCACATTCGTGACCAGCCCCACCGCCCGCACGTTGATCTGCTGCGCCCCCTGCTCGATGAAGCTCCCCCCTGCGTTCGCATTGGCGTTGGTTAGCTGCTGCTCCACCTGCCCGATGCTCAGGCCATAGGAAACGAGCTTATCGGGATCGACCCGCACCTGGTATTCCCGCGTGATTCCCCCAAACGATGAATCGTCCACCACGTCCGGCACCGACTTCATGTACTTCGCGATTACCCAATCCTGCAGCGTCTTGAGCCCCATCACGTCGTACGACGGGTTGCTGCTCGTCAGCGTGTACCAATAGATTGAACCGATCGGGCTGAAATCCGGCCCGATCTGAGCAGTCACGTTTGGCGGAAGCGTTACAAAGGAAAGATGCTCGAGCACTTTCTGGCGATCCCAGTCGTTGTCCGATTCGTCGTCAAAAATCAGATTGACCACGGACAAGCCGGCCAGCGAAGACGAGCGCACGTGCGACAGATGCGGGATCCCGTTCATCTGAATCTCAATCGGAATGGTGACCTGCTGCTCCACCTCTTCGGCCGCCCGCCCCGGCCACTGCGTGATCAGCTGCACCCACGTGTTCGCCACATCCGGATAAGCCTCCACCGGAAGTTCTTTGAACGCGATCGCGCCCCACAAGAACAGGGCGAGCGCGATGGCCAGAACGATGAACCGGTTATGCAGCGCGACGTTGACGAGGGAATCGATCATTGCTGCTCCGCCGTGTTTTGGAATTCCAGCGCGTTTGCGATCACTTGCCCCCCGGGCGCAAGCCCGGAGACAATTTCCTGCATGTTGCCGGGCAGCATTTCACCGCCGCCAACCTCGACCCGGCGGAATTGATTGCGGTTGAGCCGTATGTAAACCCAATCCCGGTCATGCAGGTGCAATACGGCGGTGGCGGGAACGGCCGCGTGCGTTTCTCTGCGCTGGCCGTGGAACGTTGCTTTTACGAACATGCCCGGCCGCATGAGTCCCGGATTCCGCACTTCCATCCGAACCTTGGCCGTGCGAATGTTCGGATCGAGAACCGGACCCACGTTGCTGATGACCCCGGTGAACACCTGGTTGGGATAGGCATTCAGCCGAATGTCCGCCTTCTCCCCCAGATGCACGTCCGAGAGGTCGTTCTCGTATACGTCGCAAAGGATCCACACGTATGTCAGATCCGAGATCGTAAAGGGATTGGGTGAAGTGAGTCCCTGCACGCCGGCCGCGTTGGTGACCTGCTGGTCTGTAATCACGCCTGCGATGGGAGCGCGAATCTCGACGATGCCGGATGGCTGATCGAGATTGGGGTTGCCCAGCACGCGCAGTTTTTCCGCCGTGGTCGTCACGTCCACCTTTGCCTTCACTTCGGTATCCTGCGCAATCTGCAAATCGTTTAGCGAAATCGCCCCGCGGTCGTACAGCAGTTGCGAACGCTCCAGCTGCGTGCGGGAAAGCTGCTCGTCGGCCATCGCCTTCTGGTAATCGGAGAAAGCCCCGGCGATGTCCGCGCTTTGCACGCGCAGCAGCAGTTGTCCCTTGGTAACGGTATCTCCCAGTCGCGCGTCGATTTCCACCACTCGCCCGGTGGCGAGGGAAATCACTGGCACGGTTCTTGAAATGTCCGGATTCACTGTGCCCGTCACGCGCAACTGCGACGTTGCGTTGTGGGCCGCCGCCGCCGTCAGGGGAAACTGGTCGGGATGATCCGTACGGAAAACGTTCGGATCCCCGGCGGTCTCGACTCGGAGTTGCGGAGGGGCGCCCGCGGCCGGATCGCTTTTCGCCTCGCCGCACCCGGCCAGCAAAACGCAGAGCACTAGATAAAAGGTGATGATTTCCCATCTCGTTCGCGTCATTGGATTACCTCGCGGCCCACTGCCATGTTCAACTGGCCGGCGGCCGTCAGATAGGCGGCCACCAGGTTCAGATAATTCACCTGTACGCTCCGGTAGTCCGCCTGGGCATTCAGAAAGTCGAGCAGGGACGCCGCCCCATGCTCGTAGGAAAACTCAATCGTGTCCCGAACCCGCGAGGCCTGCTGCAGATAGCGGTCCTTGTACGGCTGCAGCAGAATCACCGAACTGTTCACCTGCGCGTAGGCCGAATCCACGTCGCTGAACACCTGCGCTCGCGTCGCTTCCATCAGCCGCTGATTCCGATCGATATCGAGCTCCGTCCGCTGCTTTTCTCCCTGGTTGCGGTCGAAGATCCGCAGCGGAATGCTCACGCTCACCCCGAAATACTGGTCGATTGGGGGATTCCGTCCCACATCGACGCCGAAGATCGGGTCGGTCGAACCGTTCGATACCGCCAGCCGGTGGTCGGTCTTCGCCTTATCGATCGATTGCAGGGCCGCCTTCAAATCCGGCCGGGTATCGAGCGCCGATTGGCGCGCATCGTCCAGCGGGAGAAGATTCCGCGAAAAATCGAAGGGGCCGGTCACGTCGAATTGCTCCACCGGCGTGCGGTCATTCAGCAGCGCGAGGAGTTGAATCTTCGCCGTGCGCAGGTTCACGTCCGCCGTTTGCAAGTCGGATTCATACTGCACGCGCTGCAGCTCGAGCCGGTCCAGGTCCACCTGGGCCATTGCGCCGGCCCGATAGCGCTCGCGATTGACGTCGATCACGTGGTCGTAATACGACAAATTCTCCTTCGCTAGGTCGAAGATCGCCTTTTCCTGAAGGATCTGGACAAACGCGGCCCGCAGGTCGAACACCAGCGTCCTCCGAAGGTCCGCCTGCTGCGACACGGTTATTTTGGTTGCGTCCTGCGCGCTTTCCAGGCGCAATTCTCGCTTGTGCTGGCGCTCGTGAAGATAAGTGACAGCTGCCGCCGGGAACAGGTAAGCGAACCCGCCATGCGACGGGCCTCCGGGGAACGGATCGATCTGGTCAGCCGACAGCGAGAGGTTTGGATTGGGACGCAAATACGCTGTTATTTCGTTGGCGCGGGACTCATCTACACCAATCTGCCCCGCCAGCAGAGACGGATTCGCTGCCTCAAATCTGTCTCGAACTTCCTGCCAACTAAGAGCCTTCTGAGCCAAAGCACTGTCCGTCAAGAGCATGGCCAGAGCGACGACCCCCAGGCAAAAACGTGTGAAGAACCGCTGCATGAATCCTCCTCGCCCTCCTCGCGAACGGGCTCCTGGCAAACGCCGTCTGCGGGAAATGCAAAAGTTCCCGATAGGCACTAACGCCCTCGTCGCCGCCCTTGCAGAGAGACGTAAGTCTATCTAAAAAACCTGTTCCCCATGTCCGTGTTTGTGAGTCTTATTAGACAGAACAAAGATGAACATCCTGTAACAGCCCCTCTCAAATAAGCTACCGGGATCTGAATGTCTCATGGGATTGCCGATCCACGATCGGTGAATCTGCATCTGCACCACGAAAGGCCGCGAAACTTGCGCCCATGCTGTTTTCAAAGGTTTTCTCTTCCGTGCCGGTTTCGAACGCACGGAGGGATCAATCCAGATTGAAATGAGCGACCTGTGCTTCCCTGCTTATTTTCAAACGATTGCAATCGCCATTTGTCGGGCGGTGTTTTTTTGGGCAGCGTCAATCGCAACCAAAATGCTCAAGCTTTTCAGAAGGAATTCCTCGTCCATAATCTTGTATCAACAGAACGATCCTGTCGCCATCTGAGTTCAATTCGTACCTTCGCAGTTTTACGATCGTGGGCTCTCGGCCTCCAAACAATGGGAGCATTACCTCGCCGCCTATTTAGGAGAAGAAACTGAAACTAAAGTATTAAATGAAATATCGGCGGGAGTGAATCGCAGGATGATTATCACCTACGGGTGTGATTGCCGTCACAGCTATATGGATCCGATAAGCTCATATGTTACGTGTAAACGGTGATACTGAATTGCAGCCCCCAACGCAAGTTTAACGATGCCGCTTGTCGGTAGCAGATCCCATGTGGGCCTTTGGTATTCACAAAGGCACAATCAAGTATCCGATCTTTGGGCCCCAACATAAACGCGTCGGCACACTCAGTTAGAAGTCAAGTATTCCACTGAGTGAAAGGAGGATTTCGTGGGCGACTTTAGTTTGATCCTATTGACTACCAATTCGAAAGATGGGGCGGTGCGGGCCCTCGAAGTGGCTAAGAAGCTCGATCGCGATGGCTGGATTGAGCTGATGGATTACGCCCTTCTCAGGAAGGATCAAAAGGGCCATTTCACGGCCCGAGAGATGGACGATGAGCTTACAGAGATGACGGCCGCCGCAACCGCAGGCGTTGGTGGTGGCATTGTCGGTGCAGCTTTGGGCGGCCCGGTAGGAGCTGCGGCTGGAATCGCCGCCGGTGCGTTGGTTGGAGCAGGCTCCATGCGGCTAATGGAAAGGCTTGTTCGGGAGACGCACTCGGAGGACTCCCTGGATAGCCTAGGGGTCGACAGCTCTGTGCTCGCACTGGTTGTGGAGGATCGGTACGCGGAGCGGCTTGACGAAGAGCTTCAGAAACTTGGAAGGACTGCTCGCAGGGAACTAAAACGGGCTGAGCGCGAGGCTGAATTCGATGCCTACCTGCGGCGCTCGAAAGATAAGATCCGGTCCATTCAAGATGATATCAACGTACAGTTGGCGAAGGCTCAGGCTGCTACGGGAGCCGAAAAAATCAACATTGAGGCGGATTTGGCCTCCAAACGAGCTGAACTGGAAGCCAGGCGTGAAAAGCTGGAAGACCGCATTAAGGAAATGAACTCCGATTTGAAGTCCGAAATACGAGAAATGAACTTTCGATTGGATTTGGCCGGGCGCACTGCGAAAGAGGGAATCGCGACGGGCATCGACCATCTTCGTCGTCAACTCAATTACTATAACGACGAACTCGAGAATCTAGTCGAAGAGCAGATCGAAACGTTGAAAAAGGAGACTTCGGAGCTAAAGACGAAAGCCGCTAAGGCAACCGGAGAGACGAAGGCTGCCATCGAGAACCATCTTCGGGCCGTCGAGTTACGGCTGCGCAAAGAGCGCTCCAATCTGCAGGATAGTTTCGAGGAGCGTCTGCTGCAGACGAAACAATGGTTCGAGAATCTGCAGGTCCGGTCCGCCTTGGCACAGGCCGAAGTACGAGACAAATCGCGAGCAA
This sequence comes from uncultured Acidobacteriota bacterium, assembly GCA_963848365.1. Classification (GTDB taxonomy): domain Bacteria; phylum Acidobacteriota; class Terriglobia; order Acidiferrales; family UBA7541; genus Palsa-295. The sequence continues at coordinate 57,376 of CAWKDI010000012.1, read as the reverse complement.
GCATCAAGGCAACTCAGCATGCTTATGCCGAACTGAGAGCTCTCGTGCGCATGAGAAACCGCGAGGACGAACGAGCCTGGAAGGACATCCGCAGAGGCCTCAATAAGGCCTGGAAAGATCTTGAGGATGCGTTCGATCGGGCGAATCGCGAGCGAGCCTAGTATCTCGGGCGCAGATCTCCGGGCCGAAGATCAAAGGATGGAGGAAAATGATTGGCCTCACGGACAGACAGAGAGGGTCCGGAATTACCACTCACTTTGGGCTGTCATTCGTAAACAGATCTCGGGTCGAGCCACGGGCGAAGATGTTCAATCGGTCGCTCACTAGTCTCCAATGTCGGGCTAAGTGAAATTTCAAAAATGGAGGATGACTTATGGATCGCATGTTAGTAGTTGTTTTTGATAACGAAAACAAAGTGTACGAAGGAAAGAAGGCGCTTCTGCAACTGGATGGCGAAGGCAGTATCAGCCTCTACGGATACGCCGTCGTTGCGAAAAATGCAGATGGCACCACTACGGTGAAGCAAGACGACTATGGGCCGCTCGGCACCCTGGCGGGCACTGTCGTTGGAAGCTTGATTGGCATGCTGGGTGGTCCGGCAGGTGTGGCTATCGGTGGGACCGCAGGTCTTACGGTTGGCGCGACAGCGGACCTCAACAATGCCAGGATCGGCCTCGACTTCATCGACGAACTGGCGAAAGTTTTATTGCCAAACAGATTCGCAGTGATCGCCGAAATTGAAGAGGATTGGACCACCCCAGTGGACGATCGCATGGAGGCGATCGGTGGGACTGTATTCCGGCGCGCACTGGCAGACGTGAAGCAGACGATTCACGATGAGCACATCGCAGCGATGAAGGCCGACATTGCACAAATGAAAGCAGAGCATGCCCAGGCTCGCGCTGACCGTAAAGCAAAGCTCCACGAAAAGATCAACCAACTAGACGCTAAGCTGCAAGCCCAATTGCAGAAGTCCAAAGAACAGCGGCAAACTGCCGACCGTCAGGCACAAGCCAAAGCCGAAATACTGAAGGCCAAGGCCAAAGCTGCGGCGGCGAAGTCCGGAGCGTAGGTAGCCTAGACATACCGCCGACGTGACTCCACTCGAACCAAGGGAGGCCGGAAAGGCCTCCCTTCTGCAAGTGCACAAAAGGAAAAACCAAACAAGTCGCGAGGGGGCCTAGGATCTCTGACGCAAATCTCGGGACCGCACGAAGATCGACATGTAGCAGGAGAGACTTATGAGCGCAGCATCTGCGGCAACATTTGTGAAGAAGTCAATTGGGTGGTCGATTGGGCTCAGCGTGCTCATGATTGTGGCGGGGATCTTAGCGATAGCTTCCCCCTGGCTGCCGGGATCGCCGTAAACCTTTTGGTCGCTTGGCTACTCGTTTTCAGCGGATGCGCCCATCTGGTGTTTGCCTGGTATGCGCGGGGTGCCAGTGGTTTTGTCTGGGAGTTGCTCGTCGGGATTCTCTACCTTTTCATCGGGGTATATCTGCTTATGCATCCATTGGCAGGCTTGATGTCACTGACGATTGCGCTGGCGATTTATTTATTCCTGGAGGCAATCTTGGAGTTTGCCATGGGATTCACGCTTCGCCCGCTTCCAGGGTCAGGTTGGCTCCTATTTGATGGGGTCGTCACTCTCATCCTTGCTGTAATGATTTGGAGAACATGGCCAATCAACACTCCCTGGATAATTGGCACGCTGGTGGGCATCAGCATGCTGTTTAGCGGCACTTCTCGCCTCATGCTTTCTCTCGCCGCGCGCAGCGTCACGAGTAAGTTGGCCTAGACCTCGAGGAAGATCTGCACCGGCAGGTTCACCGCGCAATTTGCGAGGAGTTACGTGGACCCGGCTGGGATTTGCCCGAAGCGAAGGAACGAAGAGCAGTTCGAAACTTCGGTGAACCCTGCCGCTGAAAGCGGATGTTCATATCGTGAATCGGAGGAAGAAAGAATGGGCGGCCTAATCCCGTTGACCGATGCATCTCGACGACCGCTGCATTTTCCCATCGCTACGGTGAGCATCATTCTCACGAATTGCTTGGTTTTCGCACTTGAACTGAGAGGGGGGGACGCATTCGTACTTAGGTGGGCGGCGGTCCCGGCGGACATTGTTGCAGGTCATCATTGGCTCACCATACTGACCGCCATGTTCCTGCACGGCAGTTGGTCGCACATCATCGGCAATATGGTCTTCTTGTGGGCCTTTGGTCCCGAGATCGAAGACGCGATGAATCCATTGCGCTATGTGCTTTTCTACCTCGCTGGTGGGCTGGTGGCTATGCTAGCCCAAGTTGCCGTCAGCCCCAGTTCCACAGTTCCCACTCTGGGCGCGAGCGGCGCAATTGCGGCTGTCATGGGCGCATTTCTGGTGAAGTACCCTCGAGATGAAATTCGGTCACTTCTGGTCATCTTCGTATTTGTGCGTGTCACCTTCATCCCGGCTGCACTACTCATTGGTTTCTGGTTTCTCACCCAGCTCGTTAATGCCGGGTCAGTGGCAACAGTCCAGACGGGCGGAGTGGCTTACGTAGCTCACGTTGGCGGTGCTATCTTCGGGGCTCTTACCGCTCGTCTTTTTGAAGACCCGCAGCGACTCGCTGACTAGGATAGTTCCCGTGCAGCCTGGTGCTGACGAAACCCGAGCCGCAATTACCGGCCTGACGGCACAAGAAGCTGAGGCCCGTCTGGACCAATTCGGGCCGAATGAGCCCGCAGCAACACAGCAGCATTCCTTTAGTTCCGATCTCCTCCATCAGTTCGCGAATCCGCTGGTCTTGATCCTGATCATTGCCGCAGCTGCATCGGCGTTCCTGGGCGATAAGGTTGATGCGGGAATCATCGGTGCACGCAACTCGGGGTCACTGCAACGTCAAGAGTGAACCCTAAAGCTGAGCGGCAAGCCATTCCGGGGCTTCAAAGAAACGCGCAGTTAGCACCCGCCATACGGCACCGGCAACATGAGTGGCGTAAGCGACTCCGCCTGTCTGGGCCTCCGTCACCGATCGAAAATTAAAGAGCTGCTTGACGGCGGCGATGGCACCGCTCGCAAAAGTTGTCAGACCTCAGAATTACTTCTTTCGCGGGAGTCTAGCAGTTTGTTGAAAAATGAGTTGTCGCTGCAACTTTAATTAAAAGAACTCGTCTGAAGCAAAGAAGCAAGGAGACGAGTGAATGCGCGGCGACGATAACCAGCAAGATGGAATGTTCAGTTACATTTCTCCAGAAAAGCGAGTTCCGGCGGATCATCCGTTGCGGCCGGTCCGCAAGATGGTGGATGAGATTCTGAAGGAGATGTCACTGAAGTTTGCGGAGTTGTACTCGAAAGTGGGGCGCCCATCGATCGCGCCGGAGCGATTGTTGCGGTCGCTGCTGTTGCAGATCTTCTATTCGGTGCGCAGTGAACGAATGCTGGTCGAACAGTTGGAGTACAACCTGCTGTTCCGGTGGTTTGTGGGAATGGAGATGGACGAGATGGTCTGGAATCACGCAGTGTTCAGCAAGAATCGGGAGCGTTTGCTGAACGAGGAGATTGCGGAGGGGTTTTTCAGACGGGTGCTGGAGCGGGCGAAGCCCTACATTTCAGATGAGCATTTCACCGTGGACGGGACGCTGATCGAGGCATGGGCGAGTCAGAAGAGTTTCCGGCGGAAAGATGGGAAGGGGAACCCGCCTGGGGCGGTAGGGGATGTCGATTTTCACGGGGAGAAGCGGAAGAATCAGACCCACAAGAGCACGACGGATCCCGATGCCCGCCTGTTCAGGAAGTCCCGAGGCAGCGAGGCGAAGCTGAGTTATCTGGGACATGTATTGATGGAAAACCGCAACGGGCTCTTGGTGCAGACTTTTCTAACCGAGGCCGATGGAAGAGCGGAACGAGATGCAGCGATGCTGATGGCTGAGAGGATTCACGGTGTGAAGCGGGTGACTGTGTGCGGGGACAAGAATTACGACACGCAAGAGTTTGTCAAAGAGCTTCGCGGGATGAACATCACACCGCATGTGGCACAGAACAACACCAACCGACGGAGCGCGATTGATCAGCGCACGGCGCGGCATGCCGGGTACGAGGTGAGTCAGCGGAAGCGAAAACGAGTGGAACAATCATTCGGGTGGATGAAGATGGTGGGGATGCTAAGGAAAGTGAAGTTGCGAGGGATCGACAAAGTTGGGTGGCTGTTTACCTTCACCGGAGCCGCTTACAACCTCTGCCGGTTGCGAAATCTAATGGCGAAAGCCTGAAAATGGATGCTGCTGCGGGTAACCGGTCGAATCGGACGGTACCTAACAGCTCCCAAACAACTCATCTATAACCAGATTCAGAGCCGAGAAACACGCAAAAGCTATTTAATTCAACAAGCTGCTAGAAGAGCGAGATTGGGGGACGTGGGTATCCGGCGAGATGCCATTCGGAGCGACAGAAAGATTTAAGCGCTCGCACACATCGAGCGAATAAGAATTGGGAGCTACGAACTCAGCTCCCAACCGGCCGAGAAACGAAAGCACCTCTTCCCCTGTGTCGTCAATGAACACAACTTCCGTCAGATCTACGATCAGCTTTATGCCGACGGGGCAGCGCGTTATGAGCATCCGGGCGTGTTCGGCATCGTCCCCCGTAAATCGCCCTTCCAACAGGATGTGCCAGGTATCCGCTGAATTGCATGTCTCAATCCGCAGCATTCGTCTCCTTTCCGAGTGTGACCAGCCGATAAGGGCTGATCGCGTGCCCGTTTGTTGGGGCAGTCTGCCGCCATGTGAAATCGCAACTCGGACCAGCGGCGCGATTCACGTTGGGAGCGAAAACGACCAGCTCCTCAGGCCCGATAATCACACCTCGTGCCCAAAGCCTCTGCGACCATAGTTGCAGGTTTCTTGCCAACTACCAGTTGGGGTAAGTTGCGGAGGTCACGCTGGGTTAGGGGAGGGGTTCAAGGCTGGGGGTGCCCTATGACGGGCAGCGCCCCGATGTGGGCACGTCGCGGGTTCGCTGGAAAAAGGACCGAGCGGCCCGGGCTTGCTTATCTGAAGAAACGACTGACCTTTGCTTACAAGGCACCGTTAGCCAGAATAGTCGGCTCGACCGATGTTCAGCTTGCGCATCTTGTTCTGGAGCGTTGTGCGTTTTAGTCCGAGGCGCTCTGCCGCTCCACCTTTGCCGGATATTCTTCCGGACGCGTTTTTCAGTGCACCGATAATTGCCTGACGCTCCGCTTCTTCGAATGTCGATGCTCCTGTGGCAACGGGTCGGCTGGACGTTTTCTTCAGCTCTGCGCGCGGGACACTCAACTCGTCCCCTTGCGTGAGAATCACGCAGCGCTCGACGAAGTTTTCAAGCTCGCGAATATTGCCCGGCCAATCGGAGTTCACCAGCGCTTCCATCGCCGGTTTCGGAACAGACCTGATGCGCTTTTGCATTTGGCGGGAAAAGCGCAAAACAAAGAAATGAACCAGCAACGGAATATCTTCACGCCTTTCGCGGAGGGGAGGAACCTCAATCGGAAACACATTCAATCTGTAAAAAAGATCTTCGCGGAACTGGTTGTTGCGTATCATGCTTTGCAAGTCGCGGTGCGTTGCGGCAATCAGGCGAACGTCAACCTGGATGGTTTTTGTACTCCCCAGTCGTTCAAATTCGCGTTCTTGCAGGGCACGCAAGAGCTTCGGCTGCAGGTCGAGACTGATGTCCCCGATTTCGTCCAGAAACAGAGTGCCGCGATCGGCCAACTCGAATCGGCCTCGTTTCTGTACCAATGCGCCGGTGAAAGCCCCCCTTTCATGGCCAAATAGTTCGCTTTCCACGAGGCCGGAAGGTATGGCTGCGCAATTCAATCGAACGAAAGTCCGCTCGCGACGCGGGCTGCGGTTGTGGATGGCGCGGGCAAGCAGTTCCTTGCCGGTCCCGGTTTCGCCATGCAACAGTACCGTCGAGCTTGTTGGCGCGACAATCGCAACTTGATCTAGCACTTTGCGGAGCGCGGCACTCTTGCCAACCATGTCCTCGAAGTTGTTCTCCGCGCGAATTTCCGATTCAAGGTAAAGGCGTTCCTCTTCCAGACGAGCTGCCGATGCATTCAGACGCCCGTACGCGAGGGCATTGTCCAACGCGAGGGAGATCTGAATACTAATCTGCGTCAGCAAATCCAAGTCCTCTTGCCCGAAAGCGTCGAGCTTCCGGCTGCCGATCGCTAGCAGACCCAGCGGTCCGCTCCCGGTTGCAAGCGGAGCGACGGCGACCGATGTTATGGACTCGGCTCGCAACGTGTCGGCAATCGTCGTCGGAAGCCTCTCGATATCGTCCACTGACCATATGTCGGACCGTCGGGTGCGAAGCTTCTCATAATCCGTTTCGGTCAGATCAGTTGAGCCGATTTCCGCCAGCAATCCTTTGCGGTCAGGAAAATCCAGCACTACACTTTGAAGACGCGTTGAGTCCTTCTCGAGAAGCCAGAATCCCGTCAAATGATTGCCGAAATACGAAAGAATTGAAGCCGAAGCCGACCGAAAAAGATCGTCCATATCCAGTTTCGAAACGACATGATTATTAATTTCGAGGAGCAGCCGAAGACGGTCGCGTTCGGTAGCGAGTTCCCGCTGATACTGTTCTGCGCAATCCCTGGCCAGCGCGCATTCGAGTGCAATCGCAACGTGCGAAGTCAGAGAGCGGAGTAGTTCCACATCTTCGCGCGCAAATTCTTGCCCCCGCTCCTTGGTTACAGCCAAAATGCCGTATCGTTGCTGGGCGGTAAACACAGGAAAAACGTAAGTGCTTCTGCCAGCAGATTGGGCTGCAAACGGAGCCAACTCGGGATGTTTCAACATTTCCTGCGATACGTCAGGCAGGAAAAGTGGTTCTAGTTGCTCCAGTGCTTGCGCTACTGCGCCAATCCGCGAAATCTTGGTGCCAATTCTGATGGCGGGAGCGTCCTGTTCTCGATCAAACTCAAGAAGATGCAAAGATTCTCGATCGCTGTCGAGAAGATATAGGTCGGTTCCGTGGAGACGAACGCTGCTCGACAAAACCTCGCGCAGGCTGTGGAGGACGGCTTTTACCGTCGGCTGCTCGACCAGCGCGGCAGACACATCGAGCAAGGCTCGATACCTGCTATGGGCGGGCGCCAAGCCTCCGGTGTTTTCCGGCATGCGCATCAGACTAGCACCACCCGAATTAATCTTCCATATCGAGACACTCTCACGTAATCGGTGACTGGAAAGCCTCCTCCCTTGGTGGTCACTTCGTTATGGATTTGGCAGAGGTAGCATCCGAGCCGATTTCCGACATCCCCCGCGCTTGTGGAAGCCTCGCGGCATCAGCGGTTGATACAGGCTATGGCTGCGGGAATCCGAACATCAACCACGACTGATTGGCCACCCAATGCGGGTATAGCTCCGTCATCTGATCGAACAACTCCTGGTCGGATGTCGCGGTCTTCTGCAGCCGATCGAAGTCCTGCAGGTAACGCTTGGTTTCTTGAATCGTCGAGGGAGAGTCGGGCGCGCCAGGCTTCTTGTGGCCGGCGACAACAATCGCCGGGTTGAGCGCCGCTAACCGGTCGAGCGCCGCGATCCAATTCTTTCGGCTCTCGGGGGTGGTGTCGCCGACGTAAATGCGGCATTGGTTGTACACCACGTCGCCAGCGACGATCAGGCCGATCGAGGGAACGTGCAGAGACGTCGAATCAGGACAATCGGTGCGGCCCTGCTCGATGATGCGCAATTCGTGGCCCTCCAGAGTGAACGTGCCGTGCTCATAGGGCTCAGGCGGAACCAACTTGGCGGGCACTTGCCCAGGGAAGAGCCGGCGGGCCAACCGCTCCACTACGGGAGAGAAAGACATCTGCATGGCGTCCACCGCCTTGGGGGTTGCTATCGCCCGAGCGCCCGGGAAACGGTCGAGCAGAATGCTCAGACCGTAGAAGTGGTCGAAATGGGCGTGCGTTATATAGATGGTCTCCAGGTTGCGGTTATGCAGAGCGACCCAATCCGCGAGAGCCTCGGCCTCAGCCACTGTCCCCATGGCGTCCACCAGCACCGCATCGTACTCGCCGAAGATTAAGGTCGACGTGATAGGGTCAAACGCGAGCGCTTCGCCGAAAGGCTTTGGCCGCTCGCCGACCATGGTCTTTCCCGGGGCCGTAAAAACATTCACGCTAAGGGTGTTCGAGGCTACAGGAGCGGTCACGCGCGTGGCCTCTTTCAGTCCGCTTGTGGCGTCCATTTGGTACTCCTTTCGATGTCAACGCGAGTGACTGTTCAGAGCGCAATTGGCAGAAGCGCGATGACGAACCCGCTGGGCGAATGCCATCGATTAAGACCAAAGCGCTGACGCGACGCTTGCAGCCCGGAAAAACTCAAGAGAACATCCGCAACCGGTTAGATCCGGATCCCATTCGGGCCGAGCGCTAGCCGTACTTGAGAGAGGTGCTTTGTCCGATCTCGATAATGTAGCCGTCAGGATCGCGGATGTAGCAGCGAATCTCGCCGTACTTGGGTATTGGCTTCGTGAGGAACTCGGCTCCTCGACTTTTCCACAATTCATAACAGGCTTGAATATCCGCGACGCGGAAATTCATAAAACTGCTGATGTGATTCGGGTCGGGGACGCTGAGTGTTACCGTCGGCTTGTCCGGGGTCGGCCCGCCCCCTACGTTCAGAATCATCCAGATATTCGCAAGCTGAAGGTACGGAGGCGCGTTGCCATCACCCATGGTCAGAATGCGAGCGCCGAAGACCTTTTCGTAGTAGCGAGCTGATCGCTCGACGTCGGCGACGGTGAGAAAATACGCGATGCTGATCCCCTCTTGCGGGGGCATCTCGTAGCTCTTCTGTTCGACTTGTACCGCGCTCATGGATGTCTCCTTTCGATGTGGCGCGCAGAATATATTAAACACCACTACAGACATTTGAAGCATTTCCGCCAGGATTGGCTTCAAACGCGCCCGAGGCTCAAACTCCGCAAGTCATTCTGCGGAACCAGACCACGCGAAATGGCCGTGATGCCGGCCTAGCGCGCGATCTGGCCCAGGTAGTAGCCGAGCCGATTTTCCACATCCCCCGGCTTGTGGAAGCCGCGCGCCATCAGCGCTTTGATCCCCTCCTGGGCGGCAGGTCGCCCGAGCGAAGCGATACACGCATCCCACCCGGCGCCGAGCTCGACGTCTGGCGGCAGGCTGGTGTTGACGAGGCGTTTGGTGTTGGCGATTGCCCACTTGTCGAACTTGGCGATGCGGGTCGCCAGCGCCTCTACGAACGCATCCAGCTCGGCGTCGGGCAGGGCGCGGTTAATGTAGCCGTACGCCTCGGCCTGGTCCGCTCGGATGTCTTCCGAGCTCAATAGCACCTCGAGCGCGCGGTTTCGGCCGATGAGTTCGGGAAGCCGTGCCATTGGACCGCCGCCGGCGACCATTCCCACGCCCACCTCCCACTGCGAGATGATGGCCTTTTCGCGGCTTGCGAAACTCATGTCGCAGGCCAGCGTGATCTCACTGCCGTTGCCGGTGGCCCGGCCGCGGATGAGGGCGATGGACGCGACTGGCAAGCGGGTCAGACGCGCGAGAAAGTCCGGCCAGGGCGCCAGGCCTGTGGGTCCCGCCGGCATTGAGGTCAGGTCCTCGAGCTTGGCCACGAAATCGGAGTGATTCAGGAAGTAGTCGCCGACCGCGCTGTCGAAGACCACGACCCTCACCTGCTCATCAGCTTCGAGAGCGCTGATCACTCCCTGGAACTCCCGGACCATTTCCGGGCCCATCACGTTAATCGGGGGGTTGTCGATCGTGACGCGCCAATAGGCGGGCGACCGCCGGGCCACGCGAATCTGTGCCGGCTTGGTAAGTGCGCTTGCAGTTGACATGGGATTCTCCTTCTCTTTGGCTGTCTCGTAAACCGGTTGATCATGCCCAAACCGGTTTCTCGAGATTTGGATCATTTGTTCGTTGCAGGGAGTTGGTTAATTAACGCCGCGCCTGCCTTGCTCACGATATCGTCCTGGGAATCCGTTCCTCCCGAACTACCGATTGCGCCGATAATCGCCCCGTGTTCGATCAGTGGGATGCCGCCTCGAGACGCAATGATTCCATCGAAGGCGAGCAGATAGTTGAGGTGCATAAGCTGGATGCCGTCTTCGAACTGCTTCGTTTCGCGCCGGAAGGTCGCGGCGGCTCGCGCCTTGTGTTCGGCAATCTTAATGGAGGCAAGCATCGCACCGTCCATTCGTTGGAAGGCCACGAGATTGCCGCCGGAATCGACCACCGCGACGTTCATCTTCCAATTCCGTTTCTTCGCCTCCGCCACCGCCGCGTGAATAGTCGCCTGGGCTCGGTCTAGTGATATCGGCGGGCCATACGGAGTGTCGAAAGGAATCTTGTCGGGCACAAAGTCGAGAGGATTTGCTTCCGCGGGCTGCAGGGCTCGGCTCGCACCGGCGGCGGTTGCTGCTTTGTCATTCGGCATACGTCCTCCTCCAATGGATCGAAACTTCCTGCGACGCCCAAGGTGCACTAGCGCAGCGATCGGAACGTCGCTCGGACATCCTCGGAGAAAAGCTGCGGCTGCTCCCAGGCTGCGAAGTGGCCGCCCTTGGGGGGCCGGTTGTAGTAAATCAGCTTGGGATAGGCTTTTTCGGCCCAGCTCTTCGGGGCCTGGTAGATCTCGTCTGGAAAGGCGCTCACGCCAACCGGGATGGAAACGCCTCTGACGTCAAAAAAACCGCCCTTATATTCCCAATAGAGGCGGGCCGATGAGACCGCCGTGTTCGCCAGCCAGTAAAGCGTTATGTTGTCAAGGATGTCGTCTCGCGTGAGGCCTTCCGCCTGACCGTCGAATACGCGTGCGATGAGGGCGTAGCTGGCTGCGTCGTGATCAAGGATCCACGCCGCGAGGCCCACGGGCGAATCCGCAATCCCGTACAGTGTCTGGGGACGCCCGGCCATTTCCTGGGCATAGCCAAGGCCGTGCTTATAGAAAAATACCAACTGGTTGTACGCGCGCAGCTCGTCGGTTGAGAGATTGGACGGCGGAGGAGCCCCGGCAAACGCAGCCTTGTCAATGTCGGCCGGAACAGTGGCCGCCATGTTGGTGTGGATGCCGAGCAGTTCCGGAGGCGTCTGGAGAGCCATCAACTCCGTGACACAATTTCCCCAATCTCCGCCCTGGGCCACATAGCGCGCATATCCGAGGCGGTCCATCAGCACGATCCACGCACGCGCGATGCGCTCCGGATCCCAACCGGCCGCGGACGGCTTGCCCGAAAAGCCATAACCCGGCAGCGACGGAATCACCACGTCGAAAGCGTCCGAAGCAGACGCGCCATGAGCCGTTGGATTCGTCAGCGGATCGATGACCTTCATCTGCTCGATGATCGAGCCGGGCCATCCGTGGGTGATGAGGAGGGGAAGTGCATTGGGCTGCTTCGAACGCACATGGATAAAATGGATGTCGAGCCCATCGATTTCGGTGACGAATTGCGGCACGGCGTTCAGTTTCGCCTGGCACTTGCGCCAATCGTAATCTGTCCCCCAATAGCGCGCGAGCTTCTGAGTCGTCGCGAGCTGCACGCCTTGCGATGCATCGGTGACCGTTTCCCGCTCAGGCCACCTTGTCGCGTTGATGCGTCCGCGCAAATCGGTAAGATCCGTCTCCGGGAAACTCGAGTGAAACGGACGAATCGCTGTGCTGTCGGCCACCGGTGAAGCACCGGTTTTGGTCGTGGTGTTCTCCTTTGGATTAGCTTCGGATTTCGTATGCGCGAATGGCCCCCCGAGCGCCGCTGGGCCGAAGGTGACTGCCAGGCCCAGCATCGAGCTCGCCTTGAGAAAGCCACGGCGCGATTTGTCCTCTGGTTGTTTCAATGGCGTGCTCCTTTCGAGCCGTTCAGGGGTTTTGAGTTGTCACTTTTAGGTGTGCATGCTCTCTTCCAATCGAAGCACACGCGCCCTCTGCCCATTCGCGATTGAGCTGGCACGGGTTAGTTGGACTTTTACAGGTGCCACAAGATCCTGTGCTCTCTCGAACTGTCGTGCGGTCGTCCTGGATGTCGCCGCCGCGACACCGACATACAGATAAACATGTATAGCCAAACAGCGAATTCGCTGCTACGATGCCGGCTTCGTCAAGGGCATCTCTTCACTCCAGTCAAGTTAGGCTTGGTTGCGCCCGACTTGGCCCCGCAAATACCGAGGCGTGCGAAGTCCGCACTTCATTGAGGCACAGCGTGAGCGAATCCGCCGCATCGCCAAGTAAAGATCCTCTAGCGAGTTCAACTCCAGAAGGCACGGTTCCTTTGGAATCGATTCTGTGTACCGAGGAGTTGCAAAGTCGTCCGTCGCGTCCGCCGGATTATGAAAAAGAAAACAACGCTCTCCGGGCGCTCGTCAGCGCGCTAGCCGACTCGCCGAGCACCATCTTTCAGACGCTAGCCGAAGCAATCCTGGAGATTACTCAGTGTGACTCCGCGGGCCTTAGCCTGCTGACGATGGATGGCAAAACGCCGGACGCTGGCGGGCAAAGGTTTTATTGGCCGGCCATCACCGGCATGTGGAGTTCACACGTTGGGGGTGGCACTCCTCGCGATTTCGGTCCCTGCGGAGACGTGCTTGATCGCAATCGTACGCTGTTGTTCCGGCATTTCGAGCGACGTTATCCCTATCTGGCCGCAATGAGCCCTCCGGCAGAGGAGTGCCTCTCGGCGCCGTTTTACGTCAAAGGCGAAGCGGTCGGGACGATCTGGGCGATCCTGCACAGCGATCGTCGCAAGTTTGATTCGGAAGATAACCGCGCTATGAGTTCGCTGGAAAGGTTTGCATCCTCGGCATATCAAGTCGTGGTATCAATCGACGACCTCAAATCGCAAATCGACGCCCGCGAAAAGGCGGAATCGAGATTGCGCGAGCTCACCCGGGTGGAGGTCGGGGTGGTGCTTGATGAACTGGCGGCGCAAGTTCGAACAGGGGAAGAATTCCATCGCGTGGTTGTCGAAACCGCGAGCGACTCCGTGGTGAGCATCAACCACCGAGGCGACATCCTGCTCGCCAATCACGCTACCGCAAGAATCTTCGGTTACGAGCCATCGGAGTTGATGGGGCAACCTTTGACGATACTCATGCCCGAATACCTGCGCGACTTGCACCAGGCAGGCCTCAAGCGCTACCAGGAAACAGGTCATCGGCACATAAACTGGCAAAGCACCGAGTTGATTGGCCTTCGCAAAAATGGAGAAGAGTTTCCCGTGGAGGTTTCGTTCGGGGAAACCATCAGCAATGGTAACCGCGTGTTTACGGGTTTCATACGCGACATCAGCGAACGCAAGCAGGCTGAGGAAGCCATACGGGCGAGAGAGCGGGATCTCAGCTTGATCATCGAGACGATCCCTGGCATGGTTTGGTGCGCGGCTCCGGATGGCGAACTGAACTACCTGAATCAGCGATTGTTGGACTACACCGGCACGCACCCCGACGCCTGGGCGCGGCTCGGCTGGGCCGATTTCCTGCACCCCGACGATGCGGAGCCAACCGTGAGTGCGTGGTCGCGCGCTGTCGCAACCAGCCAGTCGTACGATAACCAGTGCCGGCTCCGGCGTTCCGATGGCGTCTACCGGTGGTTTCGCGCGCTCGGCCAGGCCGCGCGCGACCATGAAGGCCGAGTGGCTCGCTGGTACGGCCTGCTGATCGATATCGACGACAGCAAGAATATGGAGGAGGCTTTGCGCGGCAGCGAGATGCGTTTGTCCCGAGCTACACGCACGGCCACCGTCGGTGAATTTGCCGCCTCGATTGCCCATGAAATAAATCAGCCTCTCACGGCTGTCGTGGCGAATGGCCACGCCTGTCTTCGGTGGCTTTCGGCCCAGCCTCCCAGCGTGGCCAAAGCGCAAGAGGCGGCCGAAAGGATTGTGCGCGACGGCAAGGAAGCCGGAGAAATCGTGCGGCGCATCCGGGCTCTCTTCAAGCAAGCACCTCTCGAGAAAATCGATCTCGACCTGAATGAGGTCATCGGTGAGGTGCTCGCGCTCCTGGGCGGAGAGACAATGAGAAGGCGCGTCACCGTGGAGACGGACCTGGATAAGGACCTGGCGCCCGTGTCGGGCGATCGCATACAGTTGCAGCAACTGCTTTTCAACTTGCTCCTCAACGCGTTCGAGGCGATGGACGCGCTCCTTGACCGTCCCAAGAACCTCTTTATCCGATCGAAACGGCACAGTCCGGAGACCGTTCTGGTCGAGATACAGGACAGCGGCGTGGGCCTGAAGGACCCGGAAAAGATCTTCGAGGCTTTCTTCACCACGAAAGCTACCGGAATGGGCATGGGGTTGGCCCTGTGCCGGTCCATCATCGATGCGCACCAGGGCCGGCTATGGGCCGCGTCCGTCGAAAGCGCGGGTACGACCTTCTCTTTTACCCTTCCGGCTGCAACTCTTCGGGCAGCTTCATGAAGTCCGACAGCCCCATCGTCTTCGTGGTGGATGACGATTTCCGTGTGCGGGAGGCGCTGTCCAGCCTCATTTCCTCGGTGGGCCTTCGAGTGGCTGTCTTCAATTCGGCTGGCGAGTTCTTGGAATCCGAGAAGCCAGATGCGCCCGGATGCCTCGTCTTGGACTTGCAACTTCCCGGCACCAGCGGCCTTGAGCTCCAACAGCAGTTGATAGCCGGAGAGGCACTCCCGATTATCTTCATTACGGGTCATGGAGATATCCCTTCTTCCGTGCGCGCCATGAAGGCCGGAGCTGTCGAGTTCCTGCCGAAACCATTCAACGAGCAGGAGTTACTCCAAGCCATCGAAGCCGCCATTGCTCGCGATCGAGCCGCGCGGCAGCAGAGATCGGAACTCGCCGAACTGCGGACGCGTTACAACCATCTCACCCCGCGCGAACGCGAAGTTCTTCCTTTTGTGGTCGCGGGCTGCGCCAACAAGGTGACCGCTGCCGACCTGGGCACCAGCGAAATCACGATTGGGGTTCACCGGGGCCAGATCATGCGAAAAATGGGCGCAAGATCCCTGGCCGAACTTGTCCGCATGGCGGACGCCCTCGGAATTACCCGCAGGCTCGACCTGTCTAAATCAAGATCCGCCTAAATAAACCTATAATTGCCAGCCTTCGGCCTCGTTGCTACGATCGCGCGTAATCGGGGACAGCATTGGTGATGGTAGATGTTCCAACACATATCGTGGCGGCCGTAGACGACGACTTTCGAGTTCGCGAGTCCTTAGAGGACCTGATAGAGTCGGCCGGATACGAGCCTGTGGTGTTCTCCTCTGGGGAAGAGTTCCTGCAGTCGGGGACGCTTACCGCGACGACTTGTGTGATTACCGACGTCCGCATGCCAGGAATGGATGGCATCGAGTTGCAGCGTCGCATCAGGCTCGTGCGTCCAGACTTGCCGGTCATCTTTATATCTGCCCGCACCGGCACTGAAATTCGGCAGAAGGCCCTCGACGAAGGCGCCGTCGATTTTCTCTCCAAACCATTTAATGCCGCGGACCTGCTCGCGGCAATCCAAGCGGCCCTGGCCGACGCCCCGGAAAAATAGGCGCAGTACGGCGAGGATTTCCTCCTCAACGCGAATTGAAGTGAATTGAAGCGAATCGCCCTTCCCTTGTCCTGAACCGCTCATCATCCTTTCGAAACTACCCAGCCCAGACAGCGTTTTCGTGGAAGTGCGCGACTCCGGCCCAACCGGGGGGGCGTGATTGCTCAGACAACCGACGCCGCTCCGCCTGCATAAATCCCGGCCCGCTAAATGAATCTATAATTGTCAGTCCTCCACCTTGCCGCTACCATCAGCGCGTTCCTGAAGTTGCCTTTCACGACAGGAAACAATGCAGCACAAATCGTGTCCACAATCGCGCTGAATTCCGACGGAAAGCCCTCGATGAGGGTGCCGTCGATTTTCTGTGTAAACCATTCAATGCCGCGGGCCTGCTCGAAGTAATCGAGGCGGCTTCGGCCAACAACCGGCAAAAATAAGGGCATTCCGGAAAGGGGCAAAGCAATGGCCGCACTCGATTTGATCGGATCCAGCGCGAAATTTCGGGTGGTGCTCGACCAGGTGAACCTGGTTGCGCAGGTGGACTCCGCCGTCTTGGTTCAAGGCGAAACCGGCACCGGCAAAGAAGTGATCGCGCGAGCGATCCACGAGGCCAGTCCTCGCCGGAAGAACCGTTTCGTGGCTCTAAACTGCGCGGCGATTCCCAGCACTTTGCTGGAGAGTGAACTATTCGGCCATGAACGCGGCGCCTTCACCGGTGCCGTGGCTCAGGCCATGGGACGCTTTCAATCGGCGGACCATGGAACACTGTTTCTTGATGAAATCGGCGATCTTCCTCTCGAGCTACAGCCAAAACTCCTGCGCGCGCTGCAAGAAAAACAATTCGAGCGTTTGGGCGGCGGCCGCACCTTTCAAGTCGACGTGCGCATCATTGCGGCGACGAACCAGGACCTGTGGCGCATGGTACAGGAACGGAAGTTCCGGGCTGATCTTTACTATCGCCTGAACGTCTTTCCGATTAGTCTGCCCCCGTTGCGGGAACGAGAAGACGATATTCCGGTTCTGATCGGACACTTCGTTCAAAAGTTTGCGAATCGGCAAGGCAAGTCCATCGATTGCATCCCCGATGAAGTGATGGAGGCTCTGCAACGCCACGACTGGCCGGGCAACGTCCGCGAACTGCAGAATGTCATCGAGCGCGCCGTAATCATGACACCGGGACGCGTCCTAAAGCTGCAAACGAGAGGGTTTGTGACACAGAATGCCGGCTCGATGGCACCCCGGACACTCGAGGACGCCGAGCGGATACATATCACGAAGACGCTTCGTGAAACCAATTGGGTCGTCGGCGGCCGGGACGGCGCTGCTGCCCGGCTCGGATTGGCCAGGACAACCCTCATCGCCATGATGCAGCGGCTCGGCATTCGCCGCGAGAAGTCAGGACCGGGAGCAGGAGAGTCGGATCGGCCATTCGTTGCGGCGCCGAGCGCGTATTCGTTTACATCATACAACACACCGCTGGAGGCCGCGTTTGAGATCGATCCCCGTCTGAACAGCGATTCAGCGGCTAACTTCCGGCAAACGGAGCGGGCCTCAGCGCGAACCTGAGTGCCCGTTTCATTTCACAGTGCCTCCCAGGATGATATCCGCAATCGACCCAGGTTAAAGGCAACCAGCGCTTGACTGGTGCACCGTGCTGGAAGTTCTTCTGATCTTTCGAGTTGCCTCAAAACGGCGAACTTACGGAGCACACGATTGACTCAGCTCGTGCTCACTGTCAGCGCCTGGACTCTCTGTCAACGCTATGACATTCCACTGCGTGAGTTCGCATCAAGCGCTGCCTGAAAACCTGTCGGCAGCCTGTGTTCGCCATCACTTAGGAATCTGGCACGTTTGGCAGCCGCGTTGCATTTCGCAGTTGCGGTCTCGCCAGTCTTGCAGGGCGCACAAGGAGCAAAAACATGAACAGACAAGATACTGCGAACTCGTCGGGCCTGTTGAAGAGTGCCGCGGGAATGTCCGTCGGATGGTCTATCGTCATGATCGTGCTGGGATTTGCAGCCGTGCTTTTGCCGCTCGCGGCGGGCATCGGCGTCTCCATTGTTGTCAGTTGGATCGTCGCCTTCGGCGGCGTCGCCTACCTGGTTTATGCGTTCGCGGCCAGGGGCACCGGGGTATTTCTATGGCGAATGCTGATAGGCGCCGTCTACATACTTGGCGGTGGCTATCTTGCATTCCATCCGGGACTCGCGCTGGAGTCTCTCACGCTCGTCGTGGCGGTGACCTTTTTCCTTGAGGGCATCATGGAGGTCGCAGCGTTTTTCCAGCTTCGCGCCGTGGCGGGGGGCGGGTGGATTCTCTTTGACGCTGTAGTCACGCTCCTTCTGGCCTATCTGATCTGGAGGCCTTGGCCATTCAGTTCGGTGTGGGCGATTGGAACTCTCGTCGGCATCAACCTCATTTTCCGTGGTGTCACCTGGCTGATGTACTCCTCGTCGGCTCTGAGAACATTGAAAGCGATGGCCTCATGAGAATCATCACTCACGTGCTCGCAATGGAAGTGAACGTCTGCGTGGCCGTGTCTATATCGCGGGCCGGCTTTAAAAACGCTCAAAGCTCAAGGGGGGGCGCGCAAGAAGCGGAGACGCCCGCACGCGCGGAGCGTCGCGAACTCGAACCGGGGTTTCGGGTTTGGGAATTCGGCCGGCCTCGCGTAAAGGCTCTGAAGCCGCGGCAGGAAAGCTGACATTGCCAGGCCCAGTAGAACTTGCGGATGAACACAAATTCGAAGGAGCAACTATGAGAAGGATCGCTTTTTGGGCGGTTGCAGTTGCGGCCCTGGCTGGCGCCATCGCCTGTAGGTTCCCCGCGTACGGACAATCGAATGAGAATCCGGCCCCAGTCTATGTCACCAAAATGCCGCCAGGATACCGCGATTGGAGGCTGGTTTCCGTGGCCCACGAAGAAGGCAGCCTCCACAGTTTCGCTGCGATTTTGGGCAACGACGTGGCGATCAAAGCCTACCGCGATGGAAAACTCCCCTACCCGGACGGCACAATGATTGTCGCTTTGCACTACAGCCATGTCCCATCGGAGGAAAACGACAAAGTCTTCGGCGATCCCCAGTCTTTCGTTCCCGGGCCCTCCTCGAACACCCAGTTTATTATCAAGGACTCGAAAAAATACGCCGCGACGGGCGGCTGGGGCTTTGGTCATTTCAACAAAGACGGCACGCTTGGCAGCGACACTTTGATGAAAACCTGCTTCCCCTGCCACGCGAAGGCTTCGCGCGATTTTGTCTTCACGCGTTACGCACCATAGCAATCGCTTTCATATGAAAGCCTATATCGTCGCGCGTCAGGGCGGAAGCCCCCAAGAGGCAGCCAATGACGGCAAGATTCCACGTAAGAGGGCACGTTGACGTCTACTATGAAGCACTTCGACGCAATCATTATCGGAACGGGGCAGGCGGGTCCGCCAATGGCAGCGCGGTTTGCGGAAGCCGGCAAGAGCGTCGCTATCATCGAACGCCATAAATTTGGCGGCACGTGCGTGAATACGGGATGCACCCCGACAAAGACGCTCGTGGCAAGTGCCGAGGCAGTCCATGTTGCTCGTCGAGGTGCGGAATATGGTTTCGCCACCGGTGAAGTGCGCGTCGACATCAAGCGGGTGAAAGCCCGCAAAGATGCCGCCTCCGCGACTTCCAGCAAGGGAGTGGAGGAGTGGCTCCGAGGAACCACAAATTGTACGGTCATTCAGGGCCAGGCCCGCTTTCAGTCGTCGAATACTGTCTTGGTCAACGATGAAGTTCTGCAAGCCGGCAAGATCTATATCAATGTCGGCGGCCGGGCCGCTATTCCCGACATGCCGGGCATTCATGACGTACCCTTTCTCACCAACTCTTCGATCATGGATATCGATTTCCTCCCCGGGCATTTCATCATCGTCGGCGGAAGTTATGTGGGGCTGGAATTCGCCCAGATCTATCGTCGCCTCGGGAGCGAAGTCACGATTGTGGAAATGGGACCGCGCCTGATTGGACGGGAGGACGAAGACATTTCCCAGGCTGTGCTCGAAATCCTGGAGGCCGAGGGCATACACGTCCGGCTGAATGCGAAATGTATCTCGCTGGCGAAACGCGATGGCGGTGTCGCCGTCGGCATCACTTGCGAGGAAGGTCCGTCAGAAGTAGCAGGCACCCACGTTCTTCTGGCCGTGGGACGCACCCCCAACACGAGCGACCTGGGACTGGAACAGGCCGGGGTTGCCACTGACCACCGAGGCTACATCGTGGTTGATGATCAACTGCAAACGAACGTGCCCGGCATCTGGGCACTCGGGGACTGCAACGGGCGCGGCGCCTTTACGCATACTTCCTATAACGACTACGAGATCGCTGCGGACAATCTCTTCAACGCCGACCACCGCCGCGTCTCCGACCGGATCCAGGCCTACGCCCTTTATATTGATCCGCCGCTGGGGCGATGCGGCATGACCGACGCCGAGGTACGGAAATCCGGACGTCGTGGCCTCGCTGCGAAATATCCGATGAGTCAAGTGAGCCGGGCCAGCGAAAAAGGCGAGACTCAAGGTTTCATCAAAATCTGCGTCGATGCGGAAACAAAACAGATTCTGGGATCGGCGGTTCTTGGGGTGGGAGGCGATGAAGTGATTCACGTTCTGCTGGACGTGATGTATGCGAAGGCGCCGTACACGGTCATCCAGCGCGCCATGCATATTCATCCGACGGTCTCGGAATATCTGCCGATCATACTCGCCAAACTGGAGCCGTTTACATAGAAGGATAATGCTGGTTTTTCCCACTTGGAGGTGAATCATGAAAGCGATTGTTGTCCATCAATATGGCGGTCCTGAAGTACTCAAGTTCGAGGAGTACCCGGACCCGGTTCCGGGTGCGGGCGAGGTGCTGGTGCGCGTCGCCGCCACGAGCGTGAATCCCATCGACTACATGCGGCGTGCCGGATTGACCAAGGATTTTTATCCCCTCCATTTCCCGGGCCTCATAGGTGTCGATATCGCTGGCACTGTGATCAAGAATGGGCCGGGAGTGGAAGGCTTTTCCGTCGGCGACCAGGTGTTCGCGATGGCGGACAACACTTACGCCGAGCTTTGTGTCGTGAAAGCCGCGGTTCTGGCGAAAGTTCCCAAGGGGCTCGATTTGATCCAGGCGGCGGCGCTGCCGCTGGTGACCACAACCGGCAATCAGCTCCTTTCAGCTACGGGAATCAAAGCCGGCCAGACGGTTCTGGTCGTAGGTGCCGCTGGAAATGTCGGGCGTTCGGCGGTATTCACTGCGAAGCAACGCGGGGCGACCGTGATTGCTGGGATTCTGAAGCGGCAGATGGATGAGGCCAAGACTGTCGGCGCGGATCAGCTCGTGGCCACCGACGACGACACCTCGATTGCCAATCTTCCGCCGCTCGATGCGGTTGCGGATGCGGTCGGCGGAAGAACCGCCGAGAAGCTGATCGCCAGGGTCAAGCCGGGAGGCGTGTATGCATCGGTTGTCGGGGCGCCAGCGAACGCCGCCAAGTACCCATCTGCGAAGGTGGTCACAGTGTTCTCGAAATTCGACAGGAAAACCCTCGAGTTCATGGCTGAAGCGGTGCGAGACGGCAAGCTGGTAATCCCGATTAGCCAGAGACTCCCACTCAGTGAAGCGGCCGAGGCGCAAGCTGCGGCAGAAAAGGGTGCTGCCGGGAAGATCCTGCTGGTCGCTTGACATTATTTGCGAATTGCGACACATGGGAGCAAGTGATGTTTGTCGTGTAACCAACGTCCGCTTGTGCTGCGCCGAGCGCGGTCATCTTCGGGAGGAAGAATGAAAGCCGGCAGAATCCATTCCTTTGGCCCGCCGGATGAGATCGTGATCGACGAGATCCCGTGTCCGGCGCCGCACGTAGGCGAGTTGGTTGTGCGGGTCGCCGCTGCCGGAGTTGGTCCGTGGGACGCGCTCATTCGAGAGGGGAAGAGTGTCGTGCCAGCGTCCCTTCCGCTCATTCTGGGGTCAGATTTGGCGGGGATTGTCGACTCCGTGGGAACAGGAGTGACTGTGTTCAAGCCGGGCGACGAGGTTTTCGGCGTCACAAATAAACAGTTCTGTGGCGCTTATGCCGAATATGCGGTGGCGTCGGCACAGATGGTAGCCGCAAAGCCGAGATCGTTGAGTTTTGTCGAAGCGGCGTCTGTGCCGGTCGTGGCCGTGACGGCGTATCAGATGCTGTTCGACCATGCAGGGATGAAAGCAGGCCAGGCGGTATTAATCCACGGAGCGGCGGGAAATGTTGGCGCGTATGCTGTGCAACTGGCGAAGCAAGCAGATCTGCACGTGTTCGCTACCGCTGGGCCCGATGATCTCGACTATGTTCGCGGCCTCGGGGCCGAGGTGGTCGTGAACTATAAGACGACAAAGTTTGAAGATGTCGTGCCCCCCGTCGATGCGGTACTCGACACGGTCGGAGGGGAGACGCAGCAACGTTCCTTCGGTGCTTTAAAACCGGGCGGCATCCTCGTGTCGGTGATTTCGCCACCGGCGCAACATACGGGCTTTCGTTCAGAGTTCTTCCTGGTAGACGTGACCACGACACGGCTGGATACGCTCGCGGGATTGCTCGATAGCCGAAAGCTGGCCACCGAGGTGGGGACGGTGCTCCCGCTCGAAGAAGTTCGGAAGGCGCACGAAATGCTGGCCGGGGCGCCGCACAAGAGAGGAAAGATCGTACTTGCGATGCCGGGCGCTCGCTAGATTGCGACACCGGACAGGAAAGGAAAATCGGAAATGAAAAAGGGTCTGCGCGGGATCAACCCCGCATCCAAGCCGAGTGGCCATGGATGTGCCGAGTGCCTGGCGTCGCCGGAGGGTTGGTGGTTTCATCTCCGTCGATGCGCGGAGTGTGGGCACATCGGATGCTGCGACAGTTCTCCGAGTCAGCATGCGTCAAAGCATTGGGCGGCAACAGGCCATCCGATCATAACGAGCTTTGAGCCGGGGGAGGACTGGTTCTTCGATTACGAGAAGCAGAGGATGATCAAAGGCGTGGAATTGCCTCCGCCGCACGCGCATCCCGAAAGCCAGCCCGCACCCGGACCCGCGGGCAGAGTGCCAGCCAACTGGGAATCGCTCCTGAACTAGCCACCGTTGCAGGGCGGCCGGCAGATGAAACACTCCCCGTTTGTTCAAGGAGGCGCCAATGCGCACCGGTACGCACCGGTTGTGATGGTGAATCTTTCCAAGACGCCAAGTCCTTCGGGCTTCAACACGCTGGAGGATGCGTGTGTGTCATTACTGCTGACTGTGACGCGAGTCACAT
The DNA here is from genome assembly GCA_963848365.1 of uncultured Acidobacteriota bacterium. GTDB lineage: Bacteria > Acidobacteriota > Terriglobia > Acidiferrales > UBA7541 > Palsa-295. The sequence continues at coordinate 34,557 of CAWKDI010000012.1, read as the reverse complement.
ACGATGGGGTGTGCATGCTACAACACTGAGAAAGATTTAAGACAGGGGGCGGAGGACAAAAATGAACTTAAATTATTTTCATTCTTACAGACTTCCAGCTATCATTGCATTTTTCATCGCAATGTTTATTGGATTCGAATTCTATCGGATACGCGAACTCTTGGCGGCCTTGGCGATGTTTACTCTCCTATTTGGCATCTTAGGTATGGCTTCCCTGATGATGTTTCTGGTTGAACAGTCAGCCCTAAAGGGCGTGAGCTATTTTGAAGCAGTCTTGGCACGCGTTAAAGTGGGGCACTCCAATTCTTCAGTGCAACTGCATCCCCATCCCGCGTTTAGGGGCCCGCGATGGAATTGACAGCTGTCATCAAGAATAGGCGCGCCGTGCGTGACTACATCGATGTTGCATCAGGTGTTCGATATGTCCGCTTCTGAGCTCGTAGATTGTGAAGGTTACGTATGATTTTCGAAGATCGAGTGGATGCTGGTCCGAAGCTGGCCAGCGAACTCAGAGCATAGGCGGCCCGCAAAAGTGTAATTGTCCTTGGAATTCCGCGAGGTGGCGTTCCAGTCGCCTTTGAGGCGGCGCGCGCTTTAAAAGCGCCGCTAAATATCGAAGAAGTGACCGATTTGATTCGCAGGGCTAACGAGCCGGTGATTCGCAAGGCCGTGTAGAGCGTTTCGCCCCGCTGAGAGGAGTTTCGCCAATGATCCCAGGCCGCAAGGTTCAGACAGACGGTATTGAAAGTGAGATTGTGATTGACGCGGGCAAAGTGGAATTGGAAGGCACTCTAGGAATTCCCAAAGAGGCTGGCGGGATTGTCCTCTTTGCACATGGCAGCGGAAGCAGTCGCCACAGCCCGCGAAACCGTTACGTTGCGCAGGTGCTTCAATCGCAGGGAATTGGAACGCTGCTCTTCGATCTTTTGACGCGTGAAGAAGAATCGATTGACGAGTTCAGTGGAGAAATTCGCTTTGACATCCCCTATCTTGCAAATCGATTGATCGATGCTACTCGCTGGCTGGTGCAGCGCCCTGATATGCACCGAATCAAACTGGGTTATTTCGGCGCTAGTACGGGGGCTGCGGCGGCGTTGGTTGCCGCGGCGGAGCTGCAAGACACGATTGGCGCAGTCGTCTCGAGAGGGGGTAGGCCCGATCTCGCCGGCGGTGCTTTGAGTTCCGTCCGGTCCCCGACCCTTTTGATCGTGGGAGGAGACGATGGCCCAGTGATCGGGATGAATCGAGAAGCCCTGGCAAAACTTCGCTGTGACAAGAAACTGGTCATCGTTCCCGGCGCCACTCACCTATTCCGAGAGCCAGGCGCTCTGGAGGAAGTTGCGCGGTTGGCCGCGGATTGGTTCAAACGATATCTAGTGGCGACTGAGAAGCGGAGAGCCGGGGCGCCCGGACGCCAATGACATTATGGCGAGATACCACGTAGCGCGCCAGATGTGAAACCAGAAACGGCACCTTAAGCCTTCTCGTTGTGCCTTCCCTTCGAATAAGCGAAGAGAATCAATAGCGGTCAGGGATCTAAGAGTGAACTTGCGCGGTTGTGTGCAGATGATCGTGAAACTCCCTCTAATCCATCGAGAGAAATCTTATCTCATGCGCATGGCTACCAAGGACGCTGGCTGAGCAAGTCTCCAGCGAGGAGCAAAACTCTTCAGTGTCGAGCCGGATGTCTCGGCTCGCGCTCAAACCCCGGTCAAGAGGTGCGGAATTCTTTCACTATCAGCGCGACCACTGTGGCACCCGCCTGTTCGACCTCTGTGGATAATCCAACGCCAGCGGCAAAAGATTTGCCTTCGATGCCGTATACGACCAAGCGGCGGGGAACAAGGCCCAACCCACGCGCTAATTCGATTCCTTCGGCTATGCCAAACGCATGGGTGGAGTAACGGAAGAACCGTTTGGGAATCTGCCCGGTGTGCGCGTCGAGCCGATGGATGGTGCCCGGTGGCGCCCCCGACTGCACGGCATCGACAACGATCACCGCCGCGGCGTCTTTCCATGACTCCATCAGCGCGGTGCCTTCTCCGGTTGCCTCAAGCGTCCTGATCTCGCTGGGGACTAGTTCGCGCAAGCGGCGCACCACGGAAACGCCGATGCCATCATCGCTGCGATAGGTATTTCCGACCCCGATAATGAGCAGCCTTGCGGGTGCCGGAATCATTGGTTCGCTATATGCACTTTTAAAAAGTGCGTCGCGCAAGAGATGCACGGATCGTAGTTGCGAATGGTCTGTTCGCACTGCCATCGCAACTCGTCCTCGGACATCTTCAGATTAGCCTGCACAAACTGCCGGAGATCGTCTTCGATGGTCTTTTGGTTCTGCGAGGTCGGAGGAACGATTTTCGCATCGAGGATCACTCCGCTTTCGTCGAGCCGATAGCGATGGTAGAGAATGCCGCGCGGCGCCTCGGTGCAGGAGTAGCCGGTAGAAGCGCGTGGCTCGAAGTCCACCGCAGGTTTCTCTGGCATGTCCATTTCGCGGATGATTCGCAACGCTTCATCGCACGCGTATACGATTTCGACGCTGCGCACGATGATGCTCTGAAAGGGATTCCGGCATACGGTGCCGAGTCCCGCGGCTCGAGCTGCGTCCCGGGCCAGCGGCGAGAGTTTGTCAAAATTAAGGCTGTAGCGCGACTGTGGGCCGACGAGGTAAGGGCCGCGCTCTCTGTGCACTGACTGCAGCGCGTTCGAGTGGGGCACCTGCTCCTCGACGAACTCCCGGTCGTATTCGCGAACGGCGATATCCAGTCCCTTTTCGGAGACTAAACGCCCTTCGTTGAACGGATAATCTCGCGGATGCCGCAGACCGACGAACTCATACTCCCGCTCGACCTGTGGGAAAGGGAAGGCCGCGACCCAACGGACGGTCTCCAGTGCGGCGTCGCGGGCCCACTTTAGGTTTTCAACCAGCGCGGTGAATTCTGGCTTGCTGGGCACTTTGTAAAAGCCGCCGACGCGCACGTTGATCGGGTGGATTTCGCGGCCACCCAGCAAACACATGATTTCGTTGCCCGTCTTCTTCAATCGCAGGCCGCGCTGAAGCACGCCCGGATGATCCTTGGCCATACCGAACGCATCTTCGTAGCCGAGGAAATCCGGCGCATGCAGCAGGTAGACGTGCAATGTGTGGCTCTCGATCCATTCTCCGCAGTAAAGCAGGCGCCGCAGCGCCCGGATGGGCTCGCCTATCTCGACTCCGAAGGCGTCTTCCACGGCGTGGCATGCGCTCATCTGGTAGGCCACGGGGCAAATCCCGCAGATGCGCGCGGTGATGTCCGGCACTTCGCTGAATTTCCGGCCGCGCAGGAATGCTTCAAAGAAGCGCGGCGGTTCGAATATCTTCAGCTGCACCTCGGTGACCTGCCCGTTTTTGATCTTCACAAAAAGAGCGCCTTCGCCTTCGACGCGCGCGAGATTTTCGACCCGGATGGTCCTATTTTTCATGCGCTTCGCTCTCTTTCCGGAAAGGCTCGGCGCATGCATTGAAAGAGCGAAAGACACGCACTAAATCCTGTTCGTTCACTCCCAGTTTGCTCCACCATGTGCTGAGTGACTTGGTGTTGGGTGTCTCTTTCGGGCCGAAGCAGCCGTAACACCCGCGAGCGTAAGAAGGGCAGATCGCCCCGCAGCCGGCCTGAGTAACCGGCCCCAGACAAGGGGTGGCCTGAGCCACCATCACACACACCGTGCCGCGGAGTTTGCATTCGACGCAAACGCTGTGCGGCGGAGTATTCGGTTTGCGCCCGTGCAAAAATGCGCTGATAACTTCAATCAACTGGCGCTTGTTGATGGGGCATCCGCGCAATTCAAAATCCACCCTCACGTGGTCCGCAATCGGCGTCGACTTCGCGAGCGTGCGGATGTATTCCGGTTTTGCATACACGATGGAAACGAATTCTTTCACGTCCTTGAAATTACGCAGCGCCTGGATGCCCCCGGCAGTGGCGCAGGCGCCAATGGTCACCAGATGCTTCGAGGCGCGCCGAATGGCGTGAATGCGTTCCGCATCGTGCGGTGTGGTGATGGAACCTTCCACCAGGGAAAGGTCGTAGGGCCCTTTGACGATGGCGCGCGAGGCCTCGATGAAGTTGGCTATCTCCACCGCGCCCGCCACGGCCAGCAACTCATCCTCACAATCCAGCAGGCTCAGCTGGCAACCGTCGCATGAAGCGAACTTCCAGACCGCCAATTTGGGTTTGCGTTTGGAAGCCGTATTAGATCTCCGCCACGCGAAAGATTCCGGCGATGCGATCGAATCGAAACACCGGACCATCTTTACAGATGAACATCGGGCCGTACTGGCACCGGCCGCAGAAGCCGACGGCGCACTTCATGTTCCGCTCCATGGAGAGGTAGATGCGATCCGCGGCCATCCCAAGCCGATGTAGCTCCATGATTGCGAAGCGCATCATGACTTCAGGGCCGCAAATCATGGCAACGGCGCTGGCAGGGTCAAAAGTGGCGCGGCTGATGAGTTTGGTTACTACACCGACGATACCTCGCCAGCCGCTTGGGCCTCGATCCACCGTCACCTGGCAATCCAAGTCGAACTTGTCACGCCAGCGTTCTAATTCTCGCCCGTAAAGGATATCCTCGGGAGTGCGGGCGCCGTAGAGCAACGTGACTCGTCCGTACTGATCGCGGTGGGCCATCATCTCGTAGAGAGCGGAACGCAGCGGCGCGAGTCCGATGCCCCCAGCGACGATCACAACATCGCGGCCCGAGGCTTCCTCGAGCGGCCAGCAACTCCCGTACGGGCCCCGCACGCCGATCGTGTCCCCGCTCTTGAGAGCCCGCATTGCTTTGCTTACCGTGCCCACTGCGCGAGTCGTGTGCCGGATCGATGGAGAATCGCCGGGGCTGCCGCTTATGGAGATCGGCACTTCGCCCACGCCGAATACGTAGAGCATATTGAATTGTCCCGGCGCAAACGAGAATGCTCGACTGCCGTCCGTGGGGTTGAGATCCAACGTAAACGTGTCTTCCGTCTCGCGCCACACGCGCCGGATGCGGTAGGGAACGGGAAGCATGGGGTCGGCGGCCATCCAGGTGGCCATGGGTTGCTCAGGTATTGGCGCCATAAAGATCTAAAAGCTGAAGGCGCGTTGCATCCAGCCGTTCGCTGATAATGTGTGTAAATCTCTTCAAGATTTCGTAGCCGAGATCGTGGTCTTCTTCACACTTGTTGCGAAGGCATTTGCCATCGAACGCCAGGGCGCGCGTGGGTTTACTCGCCCGCGCCCCGAACTGCCAGCGATAGGGCGGTAGCAGCCAGGACCAGCCCAGCATTTCCCCTTCACCTAGCGTCTGCACGGTGGTAAAACCACGCGACGGGATCATCAATTCGACGGCAATCATTCCTTCCCGTATGAAGTAGAACTGATTCGCTTCGTCACCTTCACGGAATATCACCTCGCCTTCCTCGAAGCGAACGTTTTTGGCGCATCCGGCGACGAACTGCAGGTGCTGCTCCGCCATTCTGTGGAAGAATGGATGTTCCGCGATGAGGCGTTCTAGAGTTTCAATCATGCCTATCCTTGCTGATTGCTTCGCCAACGGCTGCTTCGCTCTCGCGGATGACGCGAACTTCCTCGGTCAGATCGATGGCTACGGGGCACCAGGTGATGCAGCGGCCGCAGCCGACGCAACCCGATTCGCCGAACTGATCAATCCAGGTTGCCAGCTTGTGCGTCAACCATTGGCGATAGCGCGATTTCGGTGTGGCGCGCACGCTGCCCCCGTGGATATATGAAAAATCCGCGGTGAAGCACGAGTCCCACTTTCGCCAGCGTTCCGCGTGTTCGCCGGATAGGTCGGTCACGTCTTCCACCGTCGTGCAGAAGCAGGTCGGGCAGACCATCGTGCAATTGGCGCACGTTAAGCAGCGTGCCGCCACGTCATCCCAACGCGGATGTTCGTAGTTGCGGTAAAGAAGCTCCTTGATTCCCGTCGTGTCCATCTTGCGGCCCATGGAAAGCGCTGTCTGATTCACGATCTCGTCCGCCGTGCGCTCCTCGGTTTCGTTAGCCTGCTGGTGAGGAATCGCCGAGAGCACCTCCGCGCCGGCTTCCGTGCCGACTTCGACCACGAAATAATGGCGCGTCCCCTGCAAAACCTCCGTTAGGGCCAGATCGAATCCTTGAGTCGATTTCGGGCCGGTGCTCATCGAGGCGCAGAAGCACGTGCCGCCGCTTTGGCCGCAATTGACGGCTACGAGGAAAAGATTTTCGCGTCTCGCCTTGTAGCCAGTGTCGACGTGCGGGCCTTCCAGGAAAACTCTATCTTGAATTGCGATCGCGTGCAGTTCGCATGCGCGCACACCAATGAATGCGTGCTTTGGCGGCGTTTGCCTTTCCGGCACGATCTGAAATCCCTTCTCTTCGCGGTGAGCCTGCCACAGGCGCTCCACAGGCGGGTGAAGGAACTTTTTCCACGAATGGGGACCTACAGCGTAGCCGAAAAGCGCATCGTCGGCGCGGCGCTTCAGCCTGTACTTTCCGCCGTCCTGCTCATCGGTCCAACCGATGGGCAGGTCACTCACCGAGGTAATGCGATCGTAGACAATTGCGCCTTCGCGGATGGTCGGCCCAGCGATTTGATAACCATGGTCGGCGAGAACCTGCAGCAGCCGATCGAAATGCCGACACTCAACGACCGCTGTATCTTTGATCTGGAGAGCCATTTCCGGCGCGGTTCCTTGTCGAGTCGGCTGAGCTTAAAGACGGCTGGTGCCAAACATTAAAGTTCCGCCACGAATCCAGCCGCAATGCCTGAAAGTTGGTAGTGCGCCAGCCCAAGCAGTGGTTATAACCGGTCCCGGCTGTCAGGACAAGCTCGGTGCCGCGGCCATTCGAGCTGATCACTCATGCGACCCGTCTTCTTATTCAGAACGCAAAGCTTCAATAGGATCGAGATAGGCCGCTTTCCGGGCCGGATAATATCCGAAGCTGATACCCACTAAAGCGGAGAAGAAGACAGCGAGAGTCACGGCTCCCATGCTGACGACGGTATTCCAGTTTGCTAGACGAGAGATCACGGCAGACGCGGCGATTCCAAGTATGATCCCGGCGCATCCGCCCGCGATCGAGAGTGTCACCGCTTCTACCAGGAATTGCGTAAGAATATCTCGAGTTTTTGCTCCAACAGCTTGGCGAAGTCCGATCTCCCGGGTCCGCTCCCGGACGGAAACCAGCATGATGTTCATGATTCCGATGCCGCCCACGATAAGCGATACGGAAGCCACGGCTGCCAACATGAGGGACATGATGTGCGAGGATGTTTCTTGAGCTGCGAAGATTTCCTCCATGTTGCGGATGGAGAAGTCGTCCTCTTCGGAGGGCAACAAATGGTGGCGCTGACGGAGAAGTGCTTCCGCTTCGTCCTGAGCTGCCTGAATCTGGTTGCTGCTTTTCGCCTGCATCGTGATCGAGTCAACCGCATCGGCATTAGCCGATTTAATCCCTATCACTTTCCGTTTGGCGGTGGAGATTGGCAGAAGTATTACGTCATCTTGATCCTGTCCCGTCGGCGATTGTCCTTTCGGTTCGAGAACGCCGACCACAGTGAAGGGCACATTCTTGATGCGAATCGATTGCCCTACGGGATCGATATCGCCGAAGAGGCTATTCACCACGGTCTCGCCGAGCAAGGCGACCTTGTTGGCTGAATCCACGTCCTGCTGGGAAAACGGCGATCCGCTCGCCACCGAAAGGTCGCGAACTTCGAGATAACCAGGCGTCGTGCCGTAGATGATGGTCGCCCAGTTGTTGTTCCCATAAACGACTTGAGCGCCGCCGCGAACGATGGGCACGGCCACGCCGATGTCAGGGCATGTGGGGAGTTCCCTCGCGTCGGACTCCGACAACGTAACAGCGTTGCCGGTCCCCATCCGCATGCCGGAACTCGTCAAGCTTCCTGGTAGAATGATGATCGTATTGCTGCCGATGCTGGCGATCTGTTGTTGGATCCGCTGCTTGGCCCCCGAACCTATCGCGGCGGTAGCGATAACGGCTGCCACTCCGATCACAATTCCCAACATCGTGAGTGCAGACCGGAGTTTGTTAACCTCGAGCGCCCGCAAAGCGATGCGGATGGCCGCAGACAAGCGCTTCATGGCGACACCTCAACGGGATACTGGGAGCTTGCCGCGCTATCCGCATGCGGAACCAATCCCACGCTGTCGCCGACGATCCGCCCGTCTCGGAACGTAATGACTCGGTTCGCGAATCGAGCGACTTCGTCGGAATGAGTGACCACGACGATGGTAATCCCTCGGGTGCCATTGAGTTGCTGGAAAATTCCCATGATCTCGGCACTCGTGTGCGAATCGAGCTGGCCCGTAGGCTCATCGGCAAGAAGGATCTCCGGTTCGTTGATGAGCGCGCGCGCAATCGCTATTCGCTGCTGCTGTCCCCCGGAAAGTTGTGTCGGAAGGCTGTGCTCTCTTCCTGCGAGACCAACCAAAGCCAGCACCCTTTTGGCCCGCTCATCGGCGTCCCCCCTATCGTCAGTGGCATACAACAACGGCAGCTGCACGTTTTCCATAGCGCTCATGCGTGCAAGCAGGTTGAAATTCTGGAAGACAAAGCCGATCTTTTGGTTCCGTATCTCGGCGAGTTGATCGCGGTCAAGCCCTTCCACCGCAATTCCGTCGAGCCAATATCGGCCTGATGTGGGCCGATCCAGACAACCCAGGAGGTTCATCAACGTCGATTTGCCCGAACCGGACGCCCCCATGATTGCCACAAACGAGCCCCGCTCGATCGTGATCGTTACTCCCTGCAAGGCATTCACAGTCACCTCACCAAGCTTGTAAGTCTTCGTGAGGCTGTCGGTTTTAATGAGTGCCGGCATCATGTCCTCACATTCGGGGAGCCATGGGAGCCGATGCTGTTGGTGAGCCGCTGGTCGCAGTTCCACTCGTCGTTGCCCGAACCACCACCTGTTCGCCAGGCTGAAGTTGGCTCGTATTCACGGCTGTATATTTGCCGTCCGAGAGACCAAATCTGACCGGCATAGCCCTGAGCTTTCCGGCCCTCAGCACGTAAATCTGCTGCTTGTCTGCTTGCGCGGCTGGAAGGCCATTCCTTCTTAGCACAACTGTCGAAGGCCGGAAGCGCAGGACGGAGTTCGGTACCTTCAGCGTGTCATCCAACTTTGTCCCCAGAATTGTCACGTTGGCAGTCATTCCCGGGAACAATTTAAGATCGGAATTATCCACCGTAATCACCACATCATAAGTGACTACGTTTTGGGCGACGATGGGAGCCTCGCGGATCTCGGCGACCATGCCTTGGAAGGTGGTATCCGGATAGGAATCCACGCTGAAGGTAGCCCTCTCACCTTTGGAAACATTCCCTACATCCGATTCATCCACATTCGTGTCCACCTGCATCTTGGTCAGATCCTGCACGATCTCAAAGATCGTAGGTGGATTGAGCGTCGAAGCCACTGTTTGGCCCACATCCATGCGGCGTGCCACAACAATGCCGTCGACCGGTGATAGGATTCGCGTGTATCCAAGGTTGATCTGTGCCTGCTGCAGCGCGGCTTGTGTCTGGCGCTCCTGCGCCTGCGCGGTGGACAATTCGCTCTGGGCCACCAGCACCGACGCCTGTGCCGACTGTATCGTTTGTTTGGCGGCATCGATTTGAGCCCGGTCGGCCGCGACCTGCGCCTGCGAAGCGTCGTAATTCGCCTTGGCCGCATCCACGTCCTGCTGGGATACGATTTGCGCCTGGATTTCCCGCTCTGCGATCGCATTAGCCTGGGTGTCTCGTTCCCACTGTGCTTTGGCATTCACTTGATTCGCAATGTCCTTGGCCAGAATGGCCTCAGCGCTCTTTTCATTCGCAACCGCTGTGCTCAGGTCTGTCTTGGACTTTTCGAGTTGCGCTTGGGCAGTCATGGTCGCCCCATGGGCTGCGCGAAACGTTGCGTTGGCTTGATCCACCTGCGATTGAAAAATTTCAGGGTCTATCAGGGCCACGAGTTGCCCCTTCTTCACTTTGCTGTTCCAATCTGCATAGAGAGCCTTGATGTTCCCAGACACCTGGCTGCTCACCAGCACATCCACAACAGCGTTAAGAGTGCCCGTCGCGGTGACTCTAGCCTGTATGGGACCTCGTTCCAGGGAAACAGTTTCATATCGAATTGCATTCCTTTGATGCGCCCGCCACACCACACCACCAGAGGCCAACGCAAGAACGATGCCTGCCACTGCGCCCCATCTCAGCAGCTTAGAGCGTCGAAACCCTTTGTAAGCTTGGGGACGGGGAACAAGGGCCGGCTGCGTTGGAACTGGCTTAATCTGATTCTGTATAGCAGCCATAGCCATACATCACCTTCCTGTTGCATCTTGAATTTCTGGCTGCACTGCGGCTGTGACGTGGGTCACCTTGATGAGTGACTCCAGGCTTGAAGAAACGACGGCTGCCAGGGCAGATTTGCGGCCTTCGCGGCTCCGGTGACTTCTGTCACGTGCGTGCGTTCGCCGCAACACATCGCGAATGACCCTCAGGGTTCTTACTGAAAGGAGAGAAAGGAGGGCGTCATGATCCTTCATGATTTTCTTTTTCTCGCATTGCTCGTAGCCTTGCTGTATGTCGCCCGGTGGGAAGTAGGGCATTGGAAACACTGAACAGAGTGATAAGCCAGCTTGGAACCACTGCGTCAGCAGAGGAAAGAAAACTACGGTCGGCTCCTGGCATGCTGCCAATAATTGGCCAATAGTTTTAATGTCGGCTCTGGCGGTTTACGCGGATCATCCGCTCGAGTGCGCGACTAGACTACGCTGTTCGGCGGATGCGACGCGCACAGCCGTCTTGATAGCGGCGTCCGGATTGAGCGAGATCGAGTCAATGCCCTGTTCCACGAGCCATTCGGCGAACTCAGGGAAATCCGAGGGGGCTTGCCCGCAGATGCCGATGGGCTTCTTCGCTAGGTGCGCGGCCCGAATTGCATGTGCAATCATCCGCCGGACCGCGGCATTGTTCTCATCGAATAAGTGTGCCACGGTTGCGGAGTCGCGATCCAATCCGAGGGTGAGTTGGGTGAGGTCGTTAGATCCAATAGAATACCCGTCGAATACCTGCAAAAACTCGTCGGCCAAAATCACGTTCGCGGGGATTTCGCACATCGCGTATATTTCTAAGCCATTTTCATGCTGGCGGAGACCATTTTGTCCCATGATCTCGATCACCTTCCGGCCTTCTTCGACCGTGCGGCAAAAGGGAATCATCACTTTCAGATTCGTGAGCCCCATCTTGCCACGCACGCGAGCTATCGCGGCGCATTCCAGCGCAAAGCCCGGAGAATAGTGCGAGTCGTAGTAGCGCGACGCGCCCCGGAACCCGATCATCGGATTTTCTTCCTTGGGCTCGAATTCCGCGCCCCCGAGCAGACGTGCGTATTCGTTCGTTTTGAAGTCGCTCATGCGCACGATCACCGGCTTTGGATAAAACGCTGCGGCAATGCGTCCTACGCCTTCACTTAAACGGTGAATGAAAAATTGCCCGGGGTCTTCGTCCCGGATACGACTCCGAATCTCATTGACCGCTTTCAGATCCTTTAGATTCGGGAATTGTGCAAGCGCCATCGGATGAATCCCGATCTGATTTGTAATAATGAACTCCATTCGGGCGAGGCCCACTCCCTCGTTCGGGATGGCCGCTAAGTGGAAGGCCTGGCCGGGATCTCCTGCGATCAGCATGATCTTCGTATGCGTCTTGGGGACCGAACCTGCATCGAGCTTGTCAATTCGGAAAGGCAAACGGCCCGAATAGACGTGTCCCTCGCTGCCTTCGGAACAGCACACCGTCACATCGCCCGCCTTGGCAAGAATGCTCGTCGCATTCCCGGTGCCGACGATGCATGGAATACCAAATTCACGTGAGACGATCGCGGCATGCGCTGTTCGTCCTCCCTGATCTGTCACAATCGCAGCGACACGCCGCATGACGGGCTCCCAATCGGGATCGGTATTCTCTGCCACTAACACTTCTCCCGCCTGAACGTCTTGCAGTTTGCTTATTTCCGTGACGACGTGCGCGCGTCCACAGCCGATCTTCTCTCCAACGGCTTGCCCTGTCACAACTGGCGCGCCGGGTTTGTTCACGAGACGATAGACTTCCGCGACCGTGTGCGGGCGCTTGGCCGAGTGCACCGTCTCGGGACGCGCCTGAACAATAAAGAGCTGGCCGGTTTTGCCGTCCTTGGCCCATTCGATATCCATGGGTTGAGGACGATGGGCGAGGTCGGAATAGTGGTCTTCGATTAGGTATGCCCACCGGGCCAGCTGGAGAACTTCTGCATCGTTGAGGCAAAAGTGGAGACGATCCTCAACGGGCGTAGCCTCGCTGCGTGTGGAGCGCGTACCGCTCGAGTAGACAAGGCGAACTTCTTTCGATCCGCAATTCCGCCCAACGATGGATTCATGGCCGTTGATCAAGGTAGGTTTGAACACCAGCCATTCGTCCGGCGTCACAACTCCCTGGACAACAAATTCACCCAAGCCGTACGAGCCGCTAACCGTAACCACGTCCCGGAAACCAGATTCGGTGTCGAGGGTGAAGATCACGCCCGAGCTCGCAAGGTCGGAACGTACCATTGGCATCACGCCGACCGACAGGGCAACCTTGAGCTGCGAATATCCCTGTCGAGCCCGGTAACTGATGGCACGATCGGTGAACAGGGATGCGAAGCATTGATGCACTGCGCGCAGGAGTGCTTCTTCTCCGCGCACGTTCAGAAATGTTTCTGCCGCTCCCGCGAAGGAAGCCTCTGGCAAGTCTTCCGCGCTTGCGGAAGACCGCACGGCCAGCTCGGGCTCGCGCCCGAGGCGCTGTGCCAAGGCTCGATATGCGTTGAGAACGGCCGACTGAAGAGCATCGGGCAGGGGAGTCTGAAGGATCTGGGTCCGGGCCGCGTGTCCAGCCGCCGCTAACTGATCAAGGTTCTCGGCATCGAGCCCGGAAAACAGTTGTTCGAGCTTCGTACGCAGCCCTTGCTCGCTCAACAAAAGCCAGTAGGCATCCGTCGTTATGGCGAAGCCGTCGAGCACGCCGACGCCTTTCGGTTTCAACGCGCTGAATAACTCTCCCAGGGAGGCGTTCTTGCCTCCCACGCGCTGTACATCGCCCATGCCAATTTCGGAAAAATTCAAAGTCAAATCTTTACTCATGAAGCCCTCCCGCTGATTCATACAAAGCCTAGACCTAACCGACCTTGCGGAATGGAACAAAGATCACCCGATAAAGTGACCTGCGTCACGGGCTGCACGCACTGCGTGAAAGGAGAATAGCAGCGAAGCGTGTGGATAACTTGCTGGGGCCGAGGGCGTTAGCGGGCTTCCAGGGAGCCAGTTATGACAAACGTGGCGGTGCTGACAACCGGTGGTGATGCGCCAGGAATCAATGCTGCGATCCGGGCTGCCGTCCGCACCGGAATTGACCGCGGGTGGGAAATGTTTGGAGTACGGCACGGCTATGCCGGGCTCATCAAAGGTGACTTCATCTCCCTTGGCCTTCGCGACGTCGGCGGAATCATTCAATTCGGTGGAACGATGCTCGGCAGCTTCCGCTTTCCCGAATTCAAGAATGACGAAACACAGCAGCAAGCGATCCAAACACTGCACGATCGCAAGATCGATTGTGCCATCGTGATTGGCGGAGATGGTTCGCAAGCCGGCGCCTTCGCGCTTCACAAGCGCGGCTTTCCCGTGGTGGGCATAGCCTCGACAATCGACAATGACCTGGCTGGATCGGAAGTCACCATTGGCGTTGATACCGCCCTCAACATCGCTCTCGAAGCGATCGATCGGATCAAAGTGACGGCGTCATCGCACGAAAGGGCATTCCTGGTCGAAGTCATGGGTCGAAATTGCGGCTACCTGGCCCTTATGGCAGGCGTCGCCGGCGGTGCGGAGGCCATCGTGCTTCCTGAAGTGGAGACCGACCCCGAGGTCCTCGCCCGGCGCCTCCGAGAAGGCTATGCGCGTGGAAAGCACCACGCGATTGTGGTGGTGGCTGAGGGCGCACGCTACAACGCTGAAGGGCTGCTCCACTATTTTCGCGAACATCGCGAACGGTTGGGCTTCGAACTTCGCGATGTGAAGCTGGGTCATGTTCAGCGCGGCGGCACGCCGACGGCGTTCGATCGGATTTTGGCTACCCGGCTGGGCGTCGCTGCCACCGAATCCGTCGCTCGCTCTGCGTATGGAGTCTTGATGGGTCTCAACAGAGGTGAGATTACGGCGACGCCCCTTTCTGAAATTGTCGGGAAGAAAAAATCGCTCGATCCATGCCTCGTCGGAATGGCAGATGTGCTTGCGCGCTGATTTGATTTACCGGGCCGTCAAAAGCGAAGCCAAACGGTAAGTTTTCGGATTTAACGTAGTAGCGCGGGATATTCAACTTCACGTGGGTGCTCGAAAAGCCTCGGTCAAACGTGGTTCGCTCCCGAGGATCTGATCAGTTCGGGCATCTGATAGAGATCGCTCGCTATTGCCATCTCGGTTGAGTAATCGTTTGGTGAAAACTCGTAACGGTCATAGATAGCTTTCGTGAGCGACCGAGCGACATTGAGACTGTGGTTGAGTTTGCACCGCTGCTCGATTATCCGGATCTGGGAGGCGAGCAGGTGGTCGTGAAACACGCCATCGATCCACTTAGAAAAGTCGTCCCGATTCGCATGCGCGCGCAGGATGCTCTCTGAATAAGTGTTCAGTGCGGAACAAAATTCTTTCAGCGTCCGGGCTCGTGCGCCAAGTGGCCTCCCATCAGCCGTGAACACGAATGCTTGCTCCTCGATGAGCTGAACGTCTAGATATTTGGCCTTGTGGCGAACGTGAGAGGTTAACCGAGGGAGAAGTTCGAAGCAGCGGAATGCGCCACGGCCCTCTTCAGCACCGAGCAGCAACGCCGCCTGGCTAAGCGTTAGCTTGTCCAGGTTGCATTTCCATTCCGATTCGCATCGTCCGTCCTTGACCATGGCGGTCAGGGTTCGAACTTCTTGAGGATCGGAAATGCGCTTGACGATCAGGACCTCCACCGCCTTACGCACATCGGGATGCAGATCGCTCAGACGATATGTGATGAGCGTATAGGCTCCCAGGTTGAAGTCGAGCAAGTCCCTGATATTTGGCTTGTGGAGGAAATAGTGGGCTTCATCGACCACGATCCGGTGCGGCAACCCCGTCGCTCGCCGAATAGCGGCCAGCAGCGGCAACAAGGTATAGAGATATTCGACTTTCTCGGGGTGCGGCACATGAGACAAATCGATGACCAGGCTCATGTCCGGATGCCGAACCGCCAGGGCTACATCCGGCAGTTGGGGCGGAGAATTGTCCCCTCCCAGCACGACTACTCCGGGCAGCGGCTCGAGAGTTCGATAATCTCCCTCAGGATCGACCACACATACCGAATAGCCCTGGAGGATCATTTGTTCACACGCCAGTCCAGCGACCCAGGACTTCCCAGATTGTGGGTCGCCCGCGATCAGGACGTTACGGCCACGCATCGAAAAGGCGAGTGGAGAACCATCATCAAAGGTCCCCAGGGACAGTCGATGGCGTCCCATCCGTTCCGGTGGCAGTCTTAGTTCCCCCATGGTTCGTCGCAGATATGCGGCAACCGCTGCCGGCCCGTTGCCTTCCAGCACCTCGTCGGCGCTTTCCTGAAGAGTCTTGCTGCCCCAACCGACCGCTACGCCGATTTCACAGGTAGCTAGAAGATCGTGATCGTTTTCCGCATCGCCGATGCCAATCGCGTTATGCACCGATAAGCGGAGGGCCGACAGAGCAGCGTGAAGACCGGCGCCCTTACTCACCCCCTGAGGCAGAACCATGAGGCGGCTTCGATTGAAAAGGAGCAAGAGCGGTAGCTCGAATTCGCGAATCACGGACAGAATCTGTGCGCTGAAATCCGCCGCTGCTTCCACCACACATTGGCCCACGCTGATCGGAATTCCGCGTCGGCGAAGCTCTTGTACGAACTCTTGTGGCGGCGGATATCCAATGAGTCTTGAAGTGCCGCTCGGGAACGTCACCACGGCTCCGTTCTCCGATACGATAGCGTCAAGAAAACTGAGGTCGCCGGCAACCTGAAGAAGATCTTCCAGAATACGGCCGGTAACTAGAACCACCGCGAGGCCTCTCGATCGGGCCTCAGTAATCGCTAAGCGGACTTCTGGGTCAAGCCGGCCATCCTGAGCGATGGTCCCATCGTAGTCGAGAGCGAGCACTCGAAACTTCATGCTGTCAGTCTAGGCGCATGCGTTACGGACAAGCTAAGAGCTTTGTCACGCACATTTGTGATGCACGTCACGGATGGCAACATCGGGATGCATTCATAGTGGATGCGCCACGATGTCGATGCGAGGTGATGAAATGGCAAGAGCAAAGCAACTCACGATTCCCGCCGAAGATCGTCCCGGAACGCTCGCGCGCATTGCCAAGCTTCTTGAGCAGTCAAACATCAACATCGTGGCCATGAACTGCGCGACTTTTGGGACGCATGGCGGAGCTATTCAGATTCTTGTCGACGACCTGCAGAAGGCTGAAGATGTCCTCAATCATCAGCGTCTCCCGTACACCGAGCAGGATGTGCTCTATCTCGAGTTGGAGAACGCGCCGGGTCGTCTCGCGGAACTTGCCGGAAAACTGGCTGCCCAGGGAATAAATGTCACTTCAGGATATGCAACGGTTGTAAAGGGATGCAAGAAGGCCGGTGTGGTATTGAGCGTTTCAGACCTGGAGACCGCTGCACAGATCCACTGACTCTGGTACCGAAGGCGGAAGCAACATGGAGAACAGGGAGGTCGCAAGAATCCTTGGTGAATACCCCATGGTGCGCTCGCGATCGATGGCTATCCAACTTTGCATATGATTTTTATCAACTGATTTATTTGTGAACGACAAGAAGGGATACAGCGTGGCTGCGGACCAGAATAACGCGTGAGAGGAGATACGGTATGTTCACCATGAAGCAATTAGAGTCGCTCTCTCAACTACCCTCTCCCTTGCTAACGGCATATGTGCGCACGAGTCCTATTGAGGCATCTTTGCACGGTCCCGTGCATGAATACATGACTTGGCTAAGAGATGAGAGCCGACCGATTGCCGAGAATCTTTCTCCCACAGAAAAAGAGCTGTTCCTGAAGCAATTGGATCGTGTCGAGGAGTTTCTGCGGCAGCGGGAGCCGCACGAGAGAAGTTTTGTGATTTTCGCAGGGCCTTCTGTCCGGGAAATTGTGTCTTTGCAATCAGAAGTGCAAAACGAACTTCACTGGGGGAAGCCAGCGCTCACTCAGTTAATCTGGACTGCCAGTGAGCACAGGCGCTACGGCGTCGTGGTTGTTGACCATGCGGGTGCGCGATTCTTCCAGTACTGGCTTGGTGAAATGATCGAGTACGAGGAGAAGAAATTCGCCATAGATATCTCTCAGTGGAAGAAGAATGAACTCGGTCATATCGTCGAGGGAGTCCCGAAATCCGGATTAGGGACCATCCCAGCAGGGGGCCGGGGGGCCCAGAGGGATATCTTCAAGAAACGCCTGGAGAGCCAGTATGCGCGTCTTTGCCGTGAGACGACGCAGCAAGCGGTCGACTTATACAAGGGTGAAGATCTCGCAGCCGTCTTTCTGGTCGGTCCTGATAAATTGATAAGACCGATTGAGGCAAAGTTTCCACGAAGCTTTCGGAAACCGATTGTGCTGTTCGACCAAGACCTCGCCCGGGTAGCTCCGCTTGAGCTACGGAAACACCTCGAACCCCAGATTGCGGACTGGGAGCGCAAACACGAGGCAGAACTGGTTACTGCCGTGACCAGCGAAGAACGAGGCACTGTCGCTGGCTTCGACGAAACACTGGCGCTTCTGCAGAAGGGAAAGATACGCACCCTGGTGCTTGCCTGGGGGCTCGATGCCACCCTCCGTCAATGTGTTCAGTGCGGCTGGACCGATCGCTCTGCGGATCCGGTTTGCTCCATTTGTGGCAGCGAGCGGCGTACGGTAACGCTGCGAGACGTTCTCCCCGATCTGGCGCGAAGGTACGATGTTAAGATCGAGGTCGTAAGCGATTCGCTCGCCAATCGTTGGAAAGAAGCGGAGGGAATGGCAGCTTGGCTTCGACAACCGAATCCCCGTCGGGAAAAAAATGTGGCACGGTTGGCAGGTCGCCGCGCTTAACAGTATTAATCTGTGCTTTATCAGGTCTGAACAGCTCAATTCGGTTTTGAGTCGTACGAATTACTCTCGGCTGCTCAACACATTCTACGGCTGTCCCAGCTTCCGGCATTTTCGAGTGCCTTCGTTCTTTCAGTGCTTACCATTCATCTTGTCATTTTGAAAGCAAGAGCCAGCGCCTTGTTCGGGGGCAGGTTATAGCATTGACGGATACGTTTCGGGGACCTCGCCTGTCTCCCAGGCTGCGGTTCGCTCCAGAGGCTCAACGGCGCGACTCTCGATCAAAATGAAGAATGGCGTCAAATTGGTCTGGGAGCTGGGCGTGGAAGTAATGGCTTACGCGCTCTGATCGCGGAAGATAGATCACGCCAATGGCCCGCTCCAAGCGTGGTTCCCGCAAAAGAGACGCGGCTTTTTCTTTGTGGCCGAGCAGAAGCAGGAAATTCTGAATTCCGGTTTGGTGGAAAAGCGCCTCGTAACTCCCGGGCAGTGCTGGTCGAACATCTTTGCGTTCCGCAGGAGCGTCCCACCCCGACGCAGCTGTAACGGTACCGGTATAGGTTGTGAATCCAACGAGCGTCGCTTCCTTGCCGTAACGCTGGCGTACGAGCTGCCCGACATTCAGCTCGCCCCGCTGTCCCATCTCGGTGGCTCGAGCATCGCCGAGATGAGAATTATGCGCCCACACGACGATCTTCGCCTTGGTGCCGAGGTGGTGCGTTATTGCCTCCAACGTCTCGGCCATGTGGCTGTCCCTTAGATTCCAGGATGAGATTCGCTCGTGGAACATCGAGCGGTAATACTCCTCGGCATTCTTCACCAGGCGAGCATTCTGTTCTGCAAAAAAGAAAGCGTCCCGCGCGACGCGGCCATCGCGGCTCGCTAGATCCGCAGCCCGGCGGCGCATTTCCATCCACTGGCCAACGACTTCATTCTCGCAACTCTTGCTCAGGCCGAAACTGGCGGCATAACCGTAAGCCTGAGTGTCTTCGCCAAAGTTCTCGAAGCAGGCATAGCGGTGTCGCGCTCGCTGAGCAGCCTCGGGATCGACTTTGTCCAAAAACTCCAATACCGCCTGCATGGAGGCATGCAAGCTGTAGAGATCCAGCCCGTAGAAACCAACCCGCTTGGAATGCCGGTGCTCGTTGTAATTGCGCAGCCACCCGACAAAATCGAGAACGTCGGCATTGCGCCACATCCACGCAGGGAATCTCTGGAAACCTGCGAGTGCATCGACCGCCTCTTCGTCTCCACCCTCAAAACGGACAAATTGATTCACGCGATATGCGTCTGGCCAGTCTGCCTCCACAGCGACTGCCGTGAACTGTTTTTCCGCGATCAATCGCTTTGTGATCTGCGCTCGCAGGCGATAGAACTCATGGGTTCCATGCGAGGCTTCTCCCAGCAGAACGAAGCGAGAATCACCAATCATCTTGAGCAAAGGGTCAAAATCGGTACTTTCTCCCGTAAGCGGATGCGCTGACTGGCGAATTGCGTTGATGACATCGATGACATCGATGAGATCGATGGGGTCGTGTTCGTGTCTGCCAACCATGGTCACACCTCGATTCTCACAGCGCGAAGACTTCGTCAAGTGAGAACGCGGGCCCGTAAATCATTGCCGGGTTTTCCTCGCTGTGGTCTGCGCATTCTGGTATAGCGGTTCGCGGCGCCGCCGCAACCCACTGTTGAGCAGCTCTTTTACTTCCTCGTCCGATACCTGGGAAAAGTCATCGTAGAACTGTCCGACGCCATAAAACGGCTCCGGCATCTGCAAGCACACCAGTTCGTCTACCTCGGATCGCAGTCGATTACAGGTCGAAGGCGGGGCTACAGGGACCGCAATCACGATCCGCGCGGGCTTCATTTGCCATAATGCACGAACGGCAGCCCGCATACTGGACCCAGTAGCTATACCGTCATCGACAAGAATGACGGTCAATCCACTCACATCTAGAGAAGGTCTCCCGCCCCGATATGCCCGTTCCCGGCGTTCCAGTTCTTGCTCTTCTGCCCTTGTCACGCGCTCGATATCCAACCCGGTTATTCCCAGCCCCTCAACCGTATCCCGGTCGAGAATCCGAACGCCTCCGCTCGCAATCGCTCCGAACGCCAGCTCTTCATGGCCTGGAACACCAAGTTTGCGCAACACGAATACATCCAATGGTACCCCGAGGTACTTGGCTATCTCGAAAGCAACGGGAATGCCTCCGCGCGGCGCGCCCAATACGATCACATCATCACGGTTTGCATATTTCCTCAGATGCAGCGCCAGCTCTTGGCCGGCTTCTTTTCGATTTGCAAAAGTCATATGAGCACCTCGTGCCTGTGCGCCGCATTTCGCCGGCAGGTCTTTCACAAGCATTTTCGTCTTCGCCCAAGACCATTTCAGCGCTCGATGAACGCAGATCTCAGTTAAACCAATCACAGCCTCATGTGTAGCAGGTCACACTGCATTCAGGAAGGAGGGGGCGACCAGCCTATTGTTCAATCTGGGCGCGGCTCATGTAGCCACTACGTGCGGCCGTTTGCGAAGATTTTATGCCAGCCGGGCAGCAAAGGTATAACGGGAGCGGCGCGGGAATCGGCTTCGGCGTCGCTCCTTGGCCCAGTTACGTAAACACACTCATAGAACGTTCACGGCTCGCGCGGCCAGCAGAGCCACAATCGTCAGCGAAATCAAAGCTTGAACCATCGTGCCCGCTTTTGCCCAGCGGGACAGCACCGCGGTATCCGTCGGGGAGAACGCCGTGCTGGTGTTAAACGCCAGAAAGAGGTAGTCCATAAACTGGGGCGACCACTGCTCCAGGCCATCCTCGACCAGCATCTGTGGAAAAAGGAACGAGCTATCCAGGCGGCAACGGGCGCGGTCGCGTTCCAGCGGGCCGCCCGCATCGAGCTTCCAGTACCAGAGTGCGAATACCAGAACATTCGTGATCCAAAGCGCGGTCGCGGAACGCAGCAGTATCTTCGGTGATTCACGATGCTCCGGGATGCCCTGGATCAGAAAAATCAGCGACGCGATCATGGCGAACGTGATCGCCCCGTTGGCGCAAAATGTGAGAATCCGGGTTACGTTGTAATGGCCGCGGTGGTGCGACACCGCGATCGGTATTATCAAAACGAAGACTACCGTGAGCAACAGCCAGCTTGGGCCCACCGAAAGGTGCTCCGGCAATGCCCAGTACATGCTCGCGGCCGCCAGCATCGCTACGAAGGCAGGCCATCGAGGCTCCCGGGCTACTTCAATACAAGGTTCGGGCTGGACTTCTGTGTCGGGCATCGTGTCCTGCCTCCCGCGCAATTCGAGTATTGCGATCCATCCAACCGGCGACCTGTAGCAAGCGGTTAGCACTCGGCCGCAGTTGTACGCTTCGTTAGGCGCCCGGATGAAGCATCAGGCATTGGCTGATCGACGCCTGTTCGGGCTTCTCTTCCGTCGCGCACCCTCCAATGCTCGTATATCTGCGCTGGGATATATGATTTTCACTGGCAGAGCTTACCACGCGCTATGCGTGGGTCGGATAAATTGATCTCGGATAAATTGATGTTGGATTCGCGGCCTTTTCGCACTCGGCAAGTGGCGCGTGCAACTTCGGTTTATGTAACCAGTCCCGTCGGTTGATTTTTCAGGCGCAAGCTCCTGACCCGCGCTGGCGCCGGCCAGTCAAGTCGTCCCGATCGTTAAATCCAGGCTCTACCAGCTTCAACCAGCCGCTGTCACTTGAAAGGGTGACGCCGATCACATCCCGGTTTTAGCGTTGCGGTTACTTCTAAACATCGAGGAAAAATCTTCCATGCAAACACTCGGCCCTCGGCTCCGGCTAAAGATCATTCTTTTCAACGCCGATGTTTCCATTGATGCCGCCCCCCCGTTGTGCTCTGTGTCGGGAAGCCGGCAACCCGCTCGGGAAGGGCGAATAAGAAATGAACCAGGGTCAAGTGATTCTCGACGGAAATGAAGCCGTTGCCTCTGTAGCCTACCGGCTGAACGAGGTGATTGCCATCTTTCCCATCACCCCTTCTTCTCCTATGGGGGAATGGGCGGACCAATGGAAAGAGGAGGGTCGCAAGAACATCTGGGGCGTTACCCCCACGGTCATCGAGATGCAAAGCGAAGGAGGCGCGGCCGGCGCACTCCACGGCGCGCTTCAGGCCGGCGCGCTGGGAACCACCTTTACCGCCTCCCAGGGCCTGCTGCTGATGATCCCGAACATGTACAAAATCGCCGGCGAACTCACCGCGGCGGTGATTCACGTCGCGGCGCGCACCGTCGCCACCCACGCACTATCGATTTTTGGCGATCATAGCGACGTGATGGCCACGCGCCCGACCGGGTTCGCGCTGCTCTCTTCCAATTCGGTGCAGGAGGCTTCTGATTTCGCCCTCATCGCGCAAGCCGCTACGCTTGAATCGCGCATCCCGTTCCTCCATTTTTTCGATGGCTTCCGCACCTCCCACGAAATCAACAAGATTGTTCCGCTCCAGGATGAAGACCTGCGCGCCCTGATCGACGACGCCTTTGTCCGCCGCCATCGGGAGCGCGCGCTTTCTCCCGATCATCCCGTTCTGCGGGGCACGGCGCAGAACCCGGATGTCTTTTTCCAGGCGCGCGAGGCGTGCAACCCGTTTTACCGTGCCTGCCCCACGATTGTGCAGAACGTGATGGATCGTTTCGCCGCTCGAACCGGCCGCAGCTATCACCTGTTCGACTATGTGGGCGCGCCCGATCCCGACCGCGTCATCGTTCTGATGGGATCGGCGGCCGGCGCCGTGGACGAGACGGTCGAATATCTTTTGCAAACCGGCGAAAAGGTCGGAATCCTGAAAGTCCGGCTCTTCCGCCCCTTCGATTCGAACGCGTTTCTCTCGGCATTGCCGAAAAGCACGCGCGCGATAGCTGTCCTGGACCGCACCAAGGAACCCGGCAGCACCGGCGAACCCCTGTACGCGGATATTCTTACCGCGTTGTGCGAATCTGGCCAGCGCAGCGCGCAAGGCTTTCCCCGAATCATCGGCGGAAGGTACGGGCTCTCCTCAAAAGAATTTACGCCCGCGATGGCGAAGTCTGTCTTCGACGAACTCAAGAGCGCCGCGCCAAGAAATCATTTCACGGTCGGCATTCAGGACGACGTCACGCATACCAGTCTCGCCTATGACGCAGGCTTCTCCACCGAAGATCCCGCTACCGTGCGCGCCCTTTTCTACGGCCTCGGCTCGGACGGCACCGTGGGCGCCAACAAAAATTCCATCAAGATTATCGGAGAGGGCACCGACAACTACGCGCAGGGCTACTTCGTTTACGACTCGAAAAAATCGGGCTCGGTCACCGTATCCCACCTGCGTTTCGGCCCTCATCCAATTCGCTCTTCGTATCTGATTACCAAAGCCAATTTCGTGGCCTGTCACCAGTTCCAGTTTCTCGAACGCATGGACGTTCTTTCCGCCGCCGAGCCTGGCGGCACATTCCTGCTGAACGCGCCATTTGGGCCAGATGAAGTCTGGCAACACCTGCCGCGCTCGATGCAGGAAGCCATCATCCAAAAGCGTCTCAGGTTTTTTGTAATCGATGCCTACAAGGTCGCTCGTGATGCCGGGATGGGCAGCCGCATCAACACGGTGATGCAGACGTGCTTCTTTGCGATTAGCGGCGTGTTGCCCAGGAACCAGGCCATCGAAGCCATTCGGAAATCCATTCGCAAGACGTATGGGAAGCGCGGCGATGCCGTCGTCGAAAGGAATTTCGCCGCCGTGGACCATACTCTTTCGAATTTGTTCGAGGTCTCCGTTCCCGCCCGCGTCACAAGCGGTTTTGACATCCTGCCCTCCGTCGCGGCGCAGGCTCCGGCCTTCGTTCGCGATGTGCTGGGCGCAATCATCGCCGCTCACGGAGACGCTCTGCCCGTCAGCTCGTTCCCCGTGGACGGAACTTTTCCCACCGGCACCGCGAAATGGGAGAAGCGCAATATCGCCCAGGAAATTCCGGTCTGGGACGAGCAGCTTTGCATTCAATGCGGCAAATGCGTGCTCGTGTGCCCCCACGCTGTGATCCGGGCAAAGGTGTGCGACTCAAGCGCCCTCGCGAATGCGCCGGCGACCTTCAAATCGGCCCAGCCGCGCTGGCGGGAACTGGAGAGCTTGCGCTACATGCTGCAGGTTTCGCCCGAAGACTGCACCGGCTGCCATCTCTGCGTCGAGGTCTGTCCGGTAAAAAGCAAGAGCGAGGCAAAGCACAAAGCCATCAATATGGAAGCTCAGGCCCCTCTGCGCGAAGCAGAAAGCGCGAATTGGGAATTCTTCACGGGCCTTCCGGATTTCAATCGCGACCGTCTCTCGCACTCGCAAGTGAAAGACGTCCAGCTCCTCGAACCGCTGTTCGAGTTCTCCGGAGCCTGCGCCGGGTGCGGTGAGACGCCTTACATAAAGCTGCTCACCCAACTCTTTGGCGATCGATTGTTGATCGCCAACGCGACCGGCTGCTCCTCCATCTACGGCGGCAATCTTCCCACCACTCCGTATGCGGCCAATGCCGAAGGCCGGGGGCCTGCCTGGTCCAATTCACTGTTCGAAGACAATGCCGAATTCGGGCTCGGAATGCGTCTCGCGGTGGACAAGCGCGCCGAATATGCGCGCCAGTTGTTAGCGCGGCTCGCGGGACGCGTTGGCGAGAATCTTGTGGCCGCATTGCTGGCCGCGGATCAATCCACCGAAGCTGGTATAGCCGGGCAGCGAGAGCGCGTTGCCCAGCTCAAGCAAAAGCTGTCCCCGCCGGACTCGCCCGATTCCCCGGAAGCGCGCGACTTGCTGGCCGTCGCCGAGGCGCTCGTGCGCAAGAGCGTCTGGCTCGTCGGGGGAGACGGCTGGGCCTACGACATTGGCGCCGGCGGCCTCGATCACGTACTCGGTTCAGGCGCGAACGTCAACGTTCTCGTGCTGGATACGGAAGTGTATTCGAACACCGGCGGACAAATGTCCAAAGCCACGCCGCGAGCCGCTGTCGCGAAATATGCTACCGGCGGCAAATTGACCGGGAAGAAAGACCTCGCCATGGAAACGATCAGTTATGGCTCGGTCTACGTCGCTCGCGTCGCCATGGGCGGCAACGACACGCACACGGTGAAGGCGTTTCTCGAAGCCGAGGCTTATGACGGGCCGTCGTTGATCATCGCTTACAGCCACTGCGTCGCTCACGGCTACGATATGGCTTTTGGCATGGAGCAGCAGAAAGCGGCCGTGCGGTCGGGTTATTGGCCCCTGATTCGCTACAATCCCGCGCTTCGCCTGGAAGGAAAGAACCCCTTCCAGCTCGATTCCAAAGCGCCCAGCATCCCGCTCAAACAGTTTGCTTACCAGGAAGGACGCTACACGATGCTCGCGCGAACCCATCCGGACGCCGCGCGTGAATTGCTTCATCTCGCCCAGGACGATGTCGAGCGCCAGTGGCGCGTCTATTCCAACCGCGCCGCGATGGCCGGCAGGGCGGAAACGCCCGGCATCGCTCCGCCGGAAGAGGAAGAAGATCCAGCAGAACAAACCGTCAAACACGGGGAAGAAGAATGATGGGAACAAGAACGATCGACCTTTCGACGCGCTATCTTGGCCTGCCGCTCAAATCGCCGCTTGTGGTTTCTTCCAATCCTCTATGCGACTCGATCGACAACATCCGCCGCTTCGAAGACAACGGCGTGGGCGCCGTCGTGCTGCCTTCTCTTTTCGAAGAACAGCTCGCTCTCGAGAGCCGTACCGTGGACTCCAATCTCTGGCGCGGAACCGACAGCTTCCCCGAATCGCTCAGTTACTTCCCGGATGCCGGCGATTACAACCTTGGCCCGGACTCCTATCTCGAACTCATCCGGCGCGCCAAAGAAAGTGTCTCGATCCCCGTCATCGCCAGCCTCAACGGCGTCTCTCGCGGGCGGCTGGACGCACTACGGCGCGCCTCATGGCTGAAGCCGGCGCGGACGCGATCGAGCTGAATATCTACGTGGTGGCCACCGATCCCACGCTCTCCGCCGCGCACATGGAACGCTCGTTCTGTGACCTGGTGACTCAGGTGAAAGGCATTGTCCGTGTCCCCGTTGCCGTCAAGCTGTCTCCTTTTTTCACCACCATGGCTCACATGGGAAGGCAACTGGATGGCGCCGGCGCAAACGGTCTCGTGCTTTTCAATCGCTTCTATCAGCCGGACTTCGATATCGAATCGCAGGAAATTGTTCCCAGCCTCACCTTGAGCCGCTCCGAAGAATTGCTTCTGCGGCTCCATTGGACCGCAATCCTTTTCGGGCGCGTCAAGGCCGATCTGGCGGTTACCGGGGGCGTGCATACCGCCCAGGATGTGCTCAAATCGATGATGGCCGGCGCCAGCGTGGCCATGATGGCGTCCGCGCTGCTTCACAACGGCATCGGATACGCCGCCTCCGTACTTAAGGACTTGACGCGCTGGATGGAAGACCACGAATACGAGTCCATCCAGCAAATGCGCGGCAGCATGAGCCAGCGCTCCGTTGCCAACCCCGCCGCCTTCGAGCGCGGCAACTACATGCGAGTCCTAAGCTCCTACGCCTTGCGCCCATCCACGTAGCAACCGCAAGCCGCCAGCACAAACCGTCGCCCCGCAGTCGCGGTTGCCGTCGGTTCGCCGTCGCCTTTGTCGCTGCGGTTACCGTCGCCGTTGCCGTTGGTTCGCCCTTGTCGTTGCCGTTGCCGTTCGTTCGTCGTTGTCGTTGGTTCGGTGTTGCTGTTGCCCTTGGTTCGCCGTCGTCGTTGGTTCGGTGTTGCCGTTGGTTCGCCGTTGCTGTTGTCGTCGCCGTCCCTTTCGCCGAGGGCAAAGGTTTTGCCCTTGAATTTCCGGGTGGCCGATTCTTCGTGGTTTTCGAAGGGTCGGCTTTTGAATTCGTGTTCTTGTCGGGTGCCCCATCCTCAATTTTTTTGAGGGTGGGTCTTTCTTTCTCCGTTCTTCGCGGTTGCCGTCGCTGCTCTCCCTCGCCGTTGCCGCCGCAGTTGCGGTTGCTGTTGCCTGTGTCCTTCGCAGTACGCCCTCGCTTCTCGTTGTCATCCTGAGGAGCGAAGCGACGAAGGATCTGCTTCTCTCTTTCTCTGTTCTTCGCGGGTGCGCCATCTGACGGGCGTGTCCCGTTTCAGCGCGGACTACACCTCCTCCACAACCCTCACAGACCGCATTCTTCTCGTCCGCCGCGAACGTTTGGTGTAAAGATTCGAAACTCGACAAACGTCGTATAGTGGTCTTCGTAGCCCGTCGGTCGGCGCCTTATATAGATGAAGCTGCATAGGTAACCAGGCAAGAGCGAACCGCCGGGGCCAGGGAAGAACAGACATGACCATGCAGACCCGGCCGAAAAAAGGCTCGCGGCGAGCCGCGGCAACTCCCTCAGTTGCCGGTCGTACGCAGTTATTTGTCATCCCGACCGGAGGCTCGACGATGTTTGTCGAGCCGGAGCGGAGGGATCTCTCTTCCATTCCGCCGCAACCCACACGCTGCCCTAAAGCCCTGAGTCTTAAGGGAGTAGTAGGTCTTCAGCTCCCCATAAAGTCCGGGCGTTTGACACGGCTTGGGCCCCCAGGAAGAGCGCCGGCAGTTTCCAGCAACCTGCCGGGGGAAGCGTACTCCGCAAGCGCAAAATGCAAAATTACGAAACGAAGCCACCAAGTCTATGAAAAATAAGGCACCTCGTTCCGGCAGACCTCTTCCCGGGCCGCGTTCCCGGGGTCCCTGGGGACGGAAATGAGCGCCGCTCGCCCACCCGGGACAGCTCCGCTTCGCATTGGCGTGGATCTGGGCGGCACCAAAATCGAGGCGGTGGCCATCGATCCCACCCGCGGGGAAGTCTGGCGCAATCGCGTACCTACGCCGCGCTTCGATTACGAGGCGACCATCCGAACCGTGGCCGGCGAAGTACGGAAGATTGAGTCCGAAACCGGCCGCACCGGCACGGTCGGAGTGGCCATCCCAGGAACGATCTCCGCAAAGACCGGCCTGGTCAAAAACGCCAATTCCACCTGGATAAACAACAGGCCCTTCGACCGGGACCTTAGT
This sequence comes from uncultured Acidobacteriota bacterium, assembly GCA_963848365.1. Lineage (GTDB taxonomy): Bacteria > Acidobacteriota > Terriglobia > Acidiferrales > UBA7541 > Palsa-295. The sequence goes on along the minus strand of CAWKDI010000012.1, from coordinate 6,302 downwards.
GCCGCGCTCGGCCGCGAAGTGAGAGTTGCGAACGATGCCAACTGCCTGGCGGTTTCCGAGGCGACCGATGGCGCCGGCGCTGGTAAGCAACTTGTCTTCGCCGTAATACTTGGCACGGGCTGCGGCGGTGGCATTTCCTTCGACGGCCGAGTTCACAACGGAATCAATGGCCTTGCCGGGGAGTGGGGCCACAACCCGCTTCCCTGGCCACGCGCCGACGAATACCCTGGCCCGGAGTGCTACTGCGGAAAGCGCGGATGCATCGAAACCTGGATTTCCGGAACGGGCCTTGAGGCCGACTATCAGCGCGCCACGAGTCGGAGCTTGAAGGGACCGGAGATCGCGTCCAGCGCGCTGGCAGGTGAGCCGTCCGCCGTTTCTGCCCTAAGCCGCTATCAAGACCGCCTCGCCCGCGCCCTCGCGCACGTGGTCAATCTGCTCGATCCGGACGTGATTGTCTTAGGGGGAGGCATGTCACGAGTTGAACGGCTTTACTCGGGCCTTTCATCTCTTGTACAAAGCTACGTGTTTGGCAACGAGTCCGACACCCCGGTAGTCGCGGCCACGCACGGCGATTCCAGCGGAGTCCGCGGGGCTGCCTGGCTTTGGCCGCCCGAGGAATAGGAGGAATAGGTAGAGATAGCGTCGCTGGCATTACTTAGATTGCAGCATTTACTCTGATCGCACTTGGAATGGGATTTGTAATAAGATAGCAGCCAAATTTGCAGGGCGTTGGGAAGGAGTTTCTATGGTCACCATCACCGTCAACGGTGTCCGGCGCGAGATTCAGGCGCCCGACGACACCCCGCTGCTCTATGTTCTGAGAAACGATCTTGAGCTCTCCGGGCCGCAGTTCGGCTGCGGGCTGTCGCAGTGCGGGGCTTGTTCGGTCCTGCTCGACGGCAAGGAAATTCGCTCGTGCGTCGATGCCTGTCTCGGAGGTGGCGGGCAAGGAAGTCACCACACTGGAGGGACTCCCCGCGAGGTGGGCCAAGCAGAAGGGCCTGTCGCCGGCGTGACGCGGAAAAGACGCTTCATCCCATTCAAGAAGCCTGGATCGAGGAGCAAACGCCTTTGTGCGGCTTCTGCCAGAGCGGCATGATGATCAAGGCGACCGAACTGCTCGAAAGCAACGCGACGCCGACCGTCGAGGAAATCAAAGAGGCTTTTACGACGTTCGGGTCCGTCGGCGCATCTATGCCGTTGTGGAAGCTACACCGCCATCATTGAAGCCGTGCAGCGCGCCTCCACGGTCATGGCGAAAGCGAGGTAAGCGATGATGGCCATCACCAGCGAAAAACCGATCAATGTCTTTGGGGCCACGCTGACTCGGCGTGAGTTCGTGAAAGCAGGCGGCGCGCTTTTTGTCGGCATCAGCGTCGCCGGCGCCGGCTTCTGGACGGACCGCGCCAAGGCTGCCGCTATCAGCAACACGAACTCGCTCGACCCCACGCTTCCCTCTTCCTGGATCGAGATTCATCCGGACAACACCATCCTGATTCGCACGGGCAAAAGCGATTTCGGCCAGAGCACGACGTTCACGGCCTACCGGCAGATCGTGGCCGAAGAACTGAATGCGCCGTTCGAGGCCATCACGACGGTCGTGATCGGGCGACACCGATCGCACGCCGGACGGCAGCGGCGCCTTCGATTTTCTCGGTAGAGGGATGCCGAACATCCGCAAAGCGGCGGCCTATACCTATCAGGCGCTGCTCGATCTGGCATCGCAACGGCTCGGCGTTCCCAAAGAGCGATCTTTCCGTGAAGGACGGCGTCGTTTCGGGCGGCGGCAAGAAGATTTCTTACGGCGATCTGGTGAAGGGGCAGCAATTGAAGCTCACGATCCCGGTGAGCGGCACGCTCACCGAGCATTCGCGGGTTGACCATCGAGGGCAATCCGCCGATGAAGCCGGTGAGCGAGTACACGATCATCGGCAAGTCTTTTCGCAACACCGTCACGGCGTCCAAAGTAGCCGCTCGCGAGACCTGGGCCACCGACGTGCGGCTGCCCGGCATGTTGCACGCGCGCATGGTGCATCCGAAGACGCTGGGCTCGACGCTGGTATCCGTCGGTGAATTGGATAAGACGCGCTTTCCAAACGCACAGGTTGTCGTCAAGGGCAACCTGGTCGGCGTCGTCGCGCCCACGGAGTGGGAAGCCATCCGCGCCGCGCAGCAGGTAGCCGGCGCCACCAAGTGGACGGACTGGAAAGGGCTGCCCGGCACACGCAAATCTGCACCGCTACTTGAAAGACAGCGCCGACTGGAAATCCACGCCGGTGTCCAAGGGCGACAAGAACACGCGGCGACGTAGCGTCCGCGATGGCGGCGGCCGCCAAGAAGCTTACGGCCACGTATGAATTTTCCTACATGAAGCACGCGCCGATCGGGCCGACCATGGCCGTGGCCGACGTTCGCGCCGACGGCACGGTGCATATCTACGCGCACAACCAGAATCCCCAGGCGTTGCGCGGAGAAATTGCGACGATGCTGGGCATTTCCACCGATCGCGTTGTGGTGCACGCGTATCGCCGGCCCGGGCCACTACGGCCGGTCCAACGGCGGCAACGCGGGCGCGGAAGATGAAGCGGTCATTCTGTCGCAAGCCGTCGGCCGGCCGGTCCGCGTGCAGTGGATGCGCGCCGACGACTTGCAGTGGTCGACGCAATCTCCGGCTGCCGTCGCGGACGTGCAAATCGGACTCGACGACAAAGGCAAGATGATCGCCTATCAGATTGACCATTACATGCCGGCGGCTCAGGACGACCGCCCGATTGGCGCGCTGATCGCCGGCCTGCCGACGATGCCGGCTCCCGAGCCGAAAACGCCGCCTCCAGGCACAACCGCCGTCGACCATGCGAACCGCCTTTCCGATCCGTGGGTCTACGACGGCGTTGCCCAACTGGCGGAATTCGGCCACGGCACGTTCCAGGTCGGCCAGCAAGCATCGCCGCTCGCCACCGGGCTCCGCGATCACAGCATGCGCACGCCGGGACAATTTCAGCAGAATTTCCCGCGCGAACTGGCCATCAGTGAAGCGGCGGCGCTCGCCGGCGCCGACGCCATCCAGTTCCGCATCGACCACGCCACCGAAGAGCGCGTCATCGGCGTGCTCAAGGCCGTCCGCGATGCGTCCGGCTGGGAAACGCGCCCGTCGCCGCAGGCGAATCCAGTCTCCACCGGCGACTTCGCCGGTGCGTGGCCGCGGCGTCTCGGCCATGTTCCGCTCGGGCACCTACTGGGCGTGCGTCTGCCAGATTGCCGTAACCCCCAGCACGGGAGTGATCGTCGTCGAGAAGTACACCATCGCCGTTGACCCGGGCATTGTCGTGAACCCGATGCAGATGAAGCGCCAGGTGGAAGGCGGAGCGGTGATGGGCATCTGCCATGCATTGCTGGAAGAGGCCACGTTCGACGAAAGCGGGATCACGAATCGTGACTGGCGGTCGTACCCGATCCTCAAGATGGCGGATATTCCTGAGATCAAAGTCGTGCTGCTTCAACCGGCCGGAAGTCGGCAGCTATGGCGGCGGGTCGGAGGCGGCGAATGCCCTCGCTGCGCCCGCGATTGCCGCGGCGCTCTTTGATGCCACGGGAAAGATCATGCGGCGCCTTCCGTTGAAGCCTGCCTACGTGCAGGAACTTCTCAAAGCCTGAGCGGCACTTCTATTTTCCGCTCTTCAACTCCGAATACACCATTTTGACAAAGCGGTCGGCGCTGGTTCCCCCGCCGAGCGCCGGCAAGAGCGCGCCAGGAACTTTTGCGTCATAGGGAGCGGTCACCTTGGCGTCCAGCACTTCCTGCAAGGTTTTTCCCTGCGCGATCATCTGCTGCACTTGGTTCCTTATGGCGAGGATCATGTCGCGGTAGGGGATGATGTCGGTGCGGTTGATGATGGTGCCATGGCCGGGAATGAGCTTGGTGTCCGGGCCGGCGATCTCCATGGTGGTGTCGAGGGCTTCGAGCGCGCCCTTCAGGGATCCGCCATTGATGGTGTCGATGTAGGGGTAACCGTAATTTCTGTAGAAATCGCCGATCATGATGGCGTTGGCATTCTCGAAGCGAACCATGGTATCGCCCCCGGTGTGGGCCGCCCGAACGGGAATCAAGTCGATCACCTCGCCATTCATATGAAATTTGATCGTGCTGCCGAGCCCATAGGTTACGACGGGAAGCGAGGCCGGATCGGGAGTCGCAGGGGGAGTGCCATCGGCTGACGGCTTCGGGTGCGCCAGCTCTTCGCGGAGTTCTTCGCGGGCAAAGATGGTGACGCCCATTTTGGCGAAGTTGGCGTTGCCGCCGGTGTGGTCGCCATGCAGATGGGTATTGACGAGAAAACGAATCGGCTCCGGACTGATTTGCCGGATCGCGGCTAACACCTTGGCCGTGAGGGGTTGGTATTGGGAATCGACCATCAAGATGCCGTCTGGCCCCGCGAGGACTCCGATTCTTCCTCCCGCGGCGTCCTGATGGCTTGGGTCGAGCCCCGGCCGAGCCGGACAGCATGTAGAGGTTCGGCGCGATCTTCTCCGCGGTAAGTTCAATTTTGCTGTAGTCGCGCCCCTGCGCCCAGGAACTGGCAGGCACCGACGCTACGAGGACTGCCATCAGGAAAAATTGTTTCGCTAACTTCATGTGCTTTGCACCTCTTGGAGTCTCATCGCCGGATTTTCGGTTCGTGGTTCGGTTCCGCCGAAAGGCTAATCTTCCCAGCCGATCCTGTCAATGATGAGGCGCATGACGAGGCGCGTGGTGATGAGGAATTCATGGCACACCTGTGGTAAAACTCCAGCGTCCCGGCGAGGGCCGAATCCCGCACGAGCGGAGGTATAAAGGCGATGATGAATATTCGTAGGTTCGTCCTGGCAGGTTTGCTGGTTATCGCGGTTGGCGCGGGTGGCTTTCCAAGACTCTGGCGGAGGACACTTCGTCGTATGCGTTTGTTACCGTGTTCGATCATAAGAAGGTAGACGCGTCATTCGACAAGGCGGTGGCCTCCGGAGGCAGCATGGTACTTTTCCGGCGCGCGACGCCGGAGGGGTCTTACCGCGTGAATACGCAGAGCCGGGAATCGGTTCGGTCGGCGTGCCCAACGGAGGGTTGCTTTCACAAGGGCTTTACGGCGGTCGTATATGTGGTGAGCGGGTCGGCGACGCTGGTCATCGGTGGCGCCAAGGTGACGGCCAATAATGCCGCGCCCGATAAGTTCGGCGGTGAACCAATCCTGCCGGGAGAGTCACATCGTATCAGTAAGGGGGATGTGATTGTAGGTTCCGCCCGATCGGATCCATTGGTATAAGGACGTTGAATCCCCGTTCCGGTATCTCGAAGTGCAGACGCCCTAATTTCCGCTACGTGGCGGAGCTGCGATCCTCGAGTCAGTCAGATAGAAGTAACCGACCTTGTTATTCGAGGGGCTGCCGTACCACATGCGTCCTTCCTTATCGAGGAAGAGCTTCGCGAATGGTGTTTTCGGAGTGAGGGAAAGGATACTGGGTGATTTTTCCGGTGGCGGGATCGAGGCGTCCGAGCACATCGAAGTAATACGAGGCGTACCAGATATCGCCTTTAGCGTCGACGCCCAGTCCGTAGGGATGGGTCAGGCGGCCGGTGGGAAGATCGTACTCCTGAAACGTTTCGGTTTTCGGATCGAAGCGGCCCAGTTTGCCTCGGTTGTATTCGCCGAACCAGATGATCCCCTGGGAGTCGATCTGAATGCGGCGCGGCAGACCGTCTTTTGTGGGGACAGCATAGCGGGTCATTTTCAGGGTCTGCCAGTCCATCTTTACGACCTGCCCTGGGGTGCCGGTGATCGTGAACCAGATGTTTCCCTGGGAATCGTTGGCGATGCTGTAGGTGTGGCCGGTCTCCCAGTAATTGGTGAACTTCCCGGTCTCTGGGTCGAAGCGGCTCAGAGGCTCGCCCGTCACCCAGATGTTGCCGTGAGGATCAAACCGCACGGTGTGCTTTGAGCCACCTTCCTTGACGCCCTCTTTGCCTGGTTCGAAAGGGTCCTGATACTCGGTGATTACTTTTGTCTGCGGGTCCCACCGGCCGAGCTTGTTGGAGGCTTGTTCGGCAAGCCAGACGGAACCGTCGGGCGCTTCGATTGCGGAATGGATCGCCGCGGTGCCTACGTTTGGAACTGAGAAATCTTCCATGGCGCCTGTGCGCGGATCCATCCTGGTGATTTTGTTGGCCGAGCCGAAATTGGGAATCCAGAGATAGCCGTCTTTTCCGGGGGCAGCGCTAAACGGCATGCGGCTCGGACCGGGCATTTCGTATTCCACGTACGCGATGT
>CAWKDI010000011.1:0-127439 GCA_963848365.1 uncultured Acidobacteriota bacterium | reverse complement strand
GAGGAGTCGTTTCGAGCCCCCAGCCTCGATCCTCCGGCATCCAGGTCAAAATGGTCGGCATCTTTTCTCGTCATCGGTCGCTGGCTCTCCTCGCGGGCGTGGTACTCGCGCAGCTCATGCTGCTCGCCTTCCAGATCAAGCGCGCCCACGACGTGCGCCTCATCCGCTACTGGGCTGTCGCCATCATGTCGCCTGTCGAGCGCGGCGGAACCTGGGGATTCTCCGGCATTCGCGGCATCTGGAACGGCTACATCGACCTGCACAACGCCCGCAACGAAAATCAGCGCCTCCGCGCCGAAGTCGGTGAGCTGCAGTTGCGTAATCGCGAACTCGAGAGCCAGGCCAACGAAGCGCAGCGCCTCAGCACACTCCTCAATTTCCGCCAGGCCCACGCCGACGCGCCCATCCTCGCCGCGCAGGTGATCGGCGCCAGCGCCGACTCCAATTCCCACACCCTCTTCATCAACCGCGGAACGCGCGACCACATCCGCAACAACATGGCGGTGGTCACTCCCGACGGCGTCGTCGGAAAAATCGTGGAAGCCTTTCCCTCCACGGCCCAGGTGCTGCTCATCAACGACAAGGAAAGCGGCGTGGGCGCTCTCTTCGCCGCCTCCCGCACGCACGGCGTCGTGAAAGGCAGTGGCGATCCCACCCCACGCCTCGACTACATCGTGAACGATGAAAAGGTGAAACCGGGCGACGTGCTTCTCACCTCCGGCGACGATCGCATTTTCCCGAAAGGCCTGCTCATCGGGACCGTAACCGACGCCAAACCGGCTCTGCCGTTTCAGCTGATCCACGTGCAGCCCGCCGCGCGTCTGGACCGCCTCGAAGATGTTCTCGTGCTTCTCTCGCAGCAGGAACTGGAGCCCAGGAAAACCGGTGACGCCTCCTTTCCCTTAATTCCCGAACCGGCGAATCCCGATCCTGCGGCCGGCGCAAGCGCGGCAGCCTCCGGTGCCGCACCTGCGGCGTCCCCAGCCGCAACGGCAACCTCGGCCAGCACCAGCAGCCCGAGCGGCACCGCGCCCGCCTCCCCGAAGGCCGGCGCATCCTCACCCAAACCGTCCACACCCGCGGCGGCGAATCCGCCTGCGGCTAAGCCCACGGCGACGAGACAATAGAATGGCTTCGATGCTCAGCGCCGGCGCCCACAACGAATCCAATGTCGAGGTCCATAAATACTATGGCGGCACCGTCATCGGCGCGGCGTTCCTCGCGCTGCTCTTTCAGGTTTTCCTTCACAAATACGGGCGCTGGGCGGAGCTTGTCGACCTTCCACTGCTGGTCACCATTTATTTTGGAGTGAGCAAACGCAATCCCGTTTCCGGAATGTTTCTCGGCGCCGCCATCGGCATCCTGCAGGACGCGCTCGGCCACGATAACCCCATCGGCTTCTACGGAATTGCCAAAACCATCATCGGCTACCTGTCTTCTTCGGTAGGCGCGAAAATCGACACAGAGCATCCCGCCAGCCGCTTCGGCCTGGTCTTCATCCTGTTCCATCTACATAACGCAATCCTTGCCGTCACCGAGCGCGCCCTGCTCAACCAGCCCGCCCGCTTCTTCACCCCGCGCCTGCTGCTCGACTCGGTAGTAACCGCTGCGGTAGGCGTCCTGCTCTTCTCCCTGCTCGACCGGCTCCGCCGCCAATCCTGAACCCACCGAACGCTCCGTCGCTTCTCGTTTTTCGTGATCATCCCGGCAGAGCGAATCGACGATCTCTCCTGGTTCCACCCTGCTATGAGCAAATCGGGGGGCGTATCATTCTGGTCACACGCTTCCCGAAAAGGCCTTTTATTCCGTGCGATCGCAGGAATCCGTGTTATACTCAGTTCGCGTTGATACTTCGGTTGTGCTGTGCGGTCCCTCTGGTGCAGTTAGCAAATCTGAGAACACCCGCCTTCAGTTTCCTCCCGTACGTCTTCAGCGTAATCTAAAACGAAGACTGGCTCCAAAAGCAGCCGCAGGCTTCCGCACACGTGTGGTCGTCCGGCTAGCTTCGCCAGCAAGAAAGAACAATGCAAAATTTCTCGGAATTACCCATCTCCTCCTACATGAAGGAGAAATTACAGGCAGCCAATTTCACGCTGCCCACACCCGTGCAGGCCGCGGCCATCCCGCAAGCCCTGCAAGGCAAAGACGTGCTCGCCACCGCGCAGACAGGAACCGGCAAGACGCTCGCGTTCCTCATCCCGTTGATGGAAAAGCTTCTCTCGCAGAACACGCCCGGAATCGCGGCACTCGTGCTCGTTCCCACGCGTGAGCTGGCCATGCAGGTCGCCGAGCAGTACAACGCCCTGCGCGGCAGGCAGCTTCCCGCGGCCGCCATCGTTGTCGGCGGACTTTCGGAAGGCGCGCAACTAACGGCCATCCGCAAGGGGGCTCGCCTGGTTGTCGCCACGCCCGGACGCCTGGAAGATTTCCTCGACCGCAGGCTGGTCTCCTTCGGCGCGTTGCACACGCTCGTCCTGGACGAAGCCGATCGCATGCTCGACATGGGATTTCTCCCCGCCATTCGCCGGATCGCTTCGATCCTTCCGAAGATGCGGCAAACCATGTGCTTCTCGGCAACGCTGGAAGGTTCGGTCGCTCACCTGGTAAGCGATTACACGCGCAACCCGGTGCGGCTGGAATTCGGTTCGACTCTCAAGCCCTCGGAAAACGTCAAGCTCCAGGCCTACGAGGTCTCCGCCACGGAAAAGCAGGACATGCTGCAATACCTGCTCCGCAAGGAACCTGGCCGCGTGCTGATCTTCGCCCGCACCAAGCGCGGCGCGGACCGCATCGCCAAGGGCCTCAGCCACCGCGGCATCAACGCCGCCACGATTCACGGCGACCGCTCGCAGTCGCAGCGCACGGCAGCCCTCACCGGCTTCCAGCAGGGCCGCTATCGCGTGCTGGTAGCCACGGACGTCGCCTCGCGCGGCATCCACGTGGAAGATATCGCGCACGTCATCAACTATGACCTGCCCGAAGTCGCGGAGAATTTCATCCACCGCGTGGGCCGTACCGGCCGCGCCGGCCGCACCGGGCTCGCGTCCACTTTGGTCGCGCCCGATCAGCGCACCGAGCTCTTCCAGATGGAGCGCACCTTGGGCATTCGCATTGAAAAGGTTCGCCCCGAGGTAAGCTCCAGGGAAATCGAGGCCCAGAACCGGGATGAGTTTGCCAGCAAAGTAGCGCGCAACCCCACTCCCCCCACCCGGAGGTCCGTTCAACTCCCGGGCGAATTCCTCCAGACACAACTGGCGGTCTAAGAAGCAGCGGTAGTAGCGCGGCAGCTCGTGGCTGTACGCCACGACTGCCGCCTGCAACTCAGAGCTGCCGAAAACCCACCCTTACAGTTCAGAGGGTGGGTTTTTTCTTTATTTGTCACCCCGACAGAGCGACGCGATGACCGAATCTCTTCATTTCGCGACCGCGCGGCGTGAAAACAGCAGCCACCGGGACGCCGGCGCTACACTCCGAGCCTTACCCTAGGGTAGATTCCTTATCCCTTTAGAGTAGTGGACCGTATTGTTCTGCCAGGCGCTGCCGGATAAAACGGGGCCAGGGTCAACCAACCTTGGAATTACTCTTCCGATTTCTCGTGGGCGGTTTGATTGTTTCGCTGTTCGCCGCGATCGGCAGCGCCGTGAAGCCAAAAAGCTTCGCCGGTCTTTTCGGGGCCGCGCCGTCGGTGGCGCTCGCGACACTGGGCCTCACCATCGTCACGGACGGAAAATTCTATGCCGCGCAGGAAGGCCGCTCCATGATCGCGGGCGCCTTGGCGTTCGTGGTGTACGCCTATGTGTGCATGCTGCTGATGGCAAAATTCAAATGGCACGTAACCGCCGCGAGCATGTCCGCGCTGGCCCTGTGGCTTGGTTGCGCGCTGGGCGCGTGGCTTGTGTTTTTGAGGTAAGCGGGCGATGAGAATCGAGTTCAATTTTTCCGCCCTGAAGCAGACGCGCTGGTACGAGTACGCGTTGCGGTTCCTGTTCGGAGGCGCTATTTCGGTGCTCGCCGGCCTTCTTTCGAAGCGCTACGGCCCGGCGTTCGGCGGGCTCTTCCTCGCATTCCCGGCAATCTTTCCGGCCAGCGTCACGCTGCTCGACAAACACGAGAAGCTGAAGAAGAAGAAAGCCGGAATCCAGTCAACATCCCGCGGCCGGCTCGCCTCGGCCCTCGACGCTCGCGGCGCAGCCATGGGCGCCATCGGACTCGTCTGCTTCGGGTTCATCGTCTGGCGCCTGCTCCCCTTGCGGAGCGTCCCGCTCTCTCTCGGTGTAGCCCTGGCCGCATGGCTGGCAATTTCGATATTCATCTGGCTCGTGTGGAAAGAGCGGCACAGGTTTTTCCCGCATCCAAAAACTCACTGAGCGGCCGTTCCTCGCAACGCTTTTCTGGGATCAATCAGTTACCAGCCGGGGCTGGTTCCACATTTTCGCGGCCAGCATTTCGTTTCAGTAACAACACGTAAGCGTGTCTAATCTATATATACCTACTTGACTATATCCTTCGCGTACGAATTGGCAGTTTCATTCTGGCTCACCTAGCATAAGAGGCAAGCTCTCATATGATGACGAATAAATACGAGGTGCTCTTGTGTCTCAACGAACTCCCTCGGCAGGAACTATTCTCGTCGCAGACGACAACGTCGCCAATCTCGATCTTCTTTCCGCGCTTCTGGAGGGCGAGGGATATGATGTCTTAGCCGTCACCGATGGCGAGCAGGCCCTCCAAGCCTTATTGAACAGCCACATCGATCTCCTCTTGCTCGATGTGAGGATGCCCAAGCGCGACGGGTTTTCCGTGTGTCGCGCCGTCAAATCCAATCCGGATACCCGCCTCATTCCTGTAGTCATCGTCACGGCATCGACCGCCGGCGCGGACCGCATCGCGGGAATTGAATCCGGCGCCGACGATTTTCTCAACAAGCCGGTAAACCGGGAGGAGTTGCGCGCGCGCGTGCGCTCGCTCCTTCGCCTGAAGCAATTCACCGACGATTTGGAGAGCGCGGAGACGGTCCTATTCAGCCTGGCCTCAAGTATTGAAGCGAAGGACCCGTACACCGAAGGCCATTGCGAAAGGCTCTCCAGGTACTCGGCGGCGCTCGCAGAGCAGTTGAACCTGCCCTATGAACTGTGCATCGCGCTTCGCCGTGCCGGCACCGTGCACGACATCGGCAAGGTCGCCGTGCCGGAACACATCCTGCTCAAGCCCGGTCCTTTGACGGAAGACGAGTGGCAGATTATGCGGCAGCACCCCGTCGTCGGTGAACGGATCTGTTCCCCGCTGAGATCCTTTCGCCACGTTCTGCCGGTAATTCGCCACCACCACGAGAAATTCGATGGAAGCGGATACCCGGATGGACTGAAGGGCGAGGAGATTCCCCTGACCGCCCGTGTTCTCCAGATCGTCGATATCTACGACGCGCTGACGACCTCCCGCCCCTACCGCGAAGCGCTTACCCCAAAGCAGGCCTTCGAAGTAATGCACGAGGAAGTGGAGCGCGGCTGGTGGGATGGCGCGCTGCTCGAAGTATTTGAAGGAATGGCGCTGGGCGCCTGCGCCGGGGTCGCGCAGCGCTCATGAGTTCACGGCACAACGCGATTCCCAAGCCCGCGGCAGTCCAGGCCTCCCCGAAGCCTGCCCGCAAGGCCGATTTGACGCGAACCCTTCTTTTCTTGTCCGTTCTTTTCGTCGTCCCTCTGCTTGGCGCCACCTACTGGATGTACGTGCAAGCAGAGCGCGAAATTGAGAACACGGAACTGCAAAACGACCTGGTTCGGGCCCGCACCGTGGCTGAGCTGGTCGAACGTGACTTTGCTTCCGCCAAGAATGTCCTCGTATCGATCGCCCATCGCCAGGCTTTTCAGCTCAGTTGGGCCAAACGCGACCTGCCGGCGGTGGATCTCCATCTTCAGGAAGTGCGAAAGTTGGAACCCGCATTCCTGTTCACGAGCGCCTATGAAATGGATGGGACGATGCGGACGATCACCCCGGACGATCCCATCGTGGGCCTCAACTTTGCCTATCGCGATTGGTACCGGGGGGTCACGGCTCGCTGGAAGCCCTACGTATCGGAAGTCTACCGCACGGCAGCCTCGACACATCCCCTGGTTGTGGCCGTGGCCGTGCCGATTCGAAACGAAGAAAACAAGCCCGACGGCATTCTGATGTCCACCTATGCGCTCGACGAATTGGCTCACAAGTTTAATGAGCTTGAGGCCGGGTCACCGGGAGGGGAGCTTTACGTCGTCGATCAGCACGGATTCATGGCCACTTCTCCCGATATAGATCCGCTGGCGGAACCAAAGCACGCGCCTCAGACGGAAGCGGCGTCGCTGGCCCTTGCCGGCAAAGAAGGCAGCGGGCGCTTTCGAAACGGCAGCGGAGACGATTTCCTGGGCTATGCGCCCGTATCAAGACTCGGCTGGGCGGTGATCTACCGGCGTCCCGCGCGGGAAGCGCTGGCTTCCGCGGTGCGCCTGCGGCAGCGAACCCTCTCGACCGGGCTGTATCTGCTCCTCATCTACCTGGCGACAGCGACTCTGGCCGCGATACTCGTGAGGCGCCAGGGCAAACTCGTCGTCGCTAACGAGAAACTCAATCGGGAACTCGAGGGCCAGATCGCCGAAGCGACTCGCGCCCGCGAGGAGTTGGACCGCTTCTTCACGCAATCCATCGATATGCTCTGTATTGCCGGCTTCGACGGACACTTCAAGCGCCTGAACCCTGCGTGGGAAAAAACAGTGGGGTACTCGACCCAGGATCTCATCGCTTCACCCTACGTTGACTTCATACATCCCGACGACCGTGAGCGCACCATCCGTGAAGCGGAAAAACTGGTGGCCGGGGGAGATACGGTCAGCTTCGAAAACCGTTATCGCTGCAAAGACGGTTCGTACAAGTGGCTCTTGTGGACGTCCACCCCGTTTTCCGCCCGGCAGCTGATCTATGGATGCGCAAGGGACATTACGGACCGCAAGCAGGCCGAAGCAGCCCTCAAGCAAGCCAAGGAGGAGGCCGAACGCGGCAGCAAGTTCAAGGATCAGTTTCTTTCGACAATGAGCCACGAGCTGCGCACGCCCTTGAACGCCGTTCTCGGGTTCTCCGATCTGCTCGCCGACGAAAAATACGGCCCGCTCAACGACCGCCAGCGCCGCTACGTCGATCACATCCACAGGGGCGGCAAGCATCTCCTGAGGCTGATCAGCGACATCCTCGACCTGTCGAAAATCGAGGCCGGGCGCATGGAGCTGGCCCTCGAGGTGATTCCCGTCGATGTCACGTTTGGCGAAGTGCTGAGCGCCATGGGTCCGCTCGCGGACAATAAATCCCAAGTGTTGTCGAAAACCGCCGCGCCTGACATCGTCGTCCGCGCCGATTCCACCAGGTTCAAGCAGGTCCTCATGAACCTTCTCGGCAATGCCATCAAATTTACGCCCAGCGGCGGACGCATCGAAGTGAATGCTCGTTTGATCGAAGGGCAAGTGCGAATCGAGGTGCGCGACAACGGCCCGGGAATTCCTCCCGAGGAGCAGAAGCGCATCTTTGAAGCCTTCTATCGCCTTCGCGATTCAGGCAAGAAGAGCGAGGGCACCGGTCTCGGTTTGGCGATCACTCATCGGCTGGTGGAGCTCCACGGCGGCGAGCTGTGCTTGGAGAGCCAGGTTGGCGAGGGAAGCTGTTTTTATTTCTCTCTCCCGTTGGTGGTTAGCGAAGCGCGCGCCTCCAGGGAAAAGCCGGCGCTGGCATCCGGGGGCATGCAGCGCGTGCTGGTGATCGAAGACGACCCGGTCACCGCGCATCTCCTCCGGTCTCAGCTGGTCTCCGCCGGCTACGAAGTGATGGTGTGTGACCAGCCGCAGAACGCGCTGGAACTCGCGGCGCAATTCCAGCCCAGCGCCATCACCCTCGATGTGGTGATGAAGCCCAAGAATGGCTGGGAGGTTTTGTCGCAGTTGAAACAGGACGTGCGCACGGCGCGAATTCCACTGATCGTAGTTTCGATGATCGACCAGCCTGGCATGGGCGCGCTGCTCGGGGCCGACGAATACCTGGTGAAGCCGGTCGATAAGACCACCCTGCTGGCCGCGCTGCAGCGCCACATCACCAGCCGGACTCCAGCCGAGCGGAAGCCGTCCGTACTGGTGGTTGAAGACGACACGGCTGCCTCTGAAATCCTCGCCGAAATGCTGACGTCGCAGGGATACGCCGTCGCCACCGCCTCGGACGGCGCCCAGGCGCGCGCGCACGTAGCCTCCTCTTTGCCGGAACTTGTAATCCTCGATCTGATGCTGCCCAAAGTGAATGGCTTTGAACTGCTCGGTGAGTGGCGCGCCAATTCCCGCACCGCGGATTTGCCCGTATTCATTCTCACGAGCAAGGATCTCAGCATCCAGGAGCGTTCCTATCTTCGCCAGCATGCCGAAGCGCTCCTGAGTAAGCACGAATCGTGGCAGGAAGCCCTGGTCAAGCAGCTCGATCGACTGGTGTCTCTCGGTGAGCCGGAGAAGGTGTGAAGCACCGCATCCTGGTGGTGGAAGACAATGCGCTGAATTGCGAGCTGCTGTGTGACTGGCTCGAAGCGCACGGCCACGAAGTGCTGAGCGCCGAGGACATCGCCGGCGCGCGCCAGGCAATCGAAGATAGCCCGCCCGACGCCGTGCTGCTCGACGTCCAGCTCGGCGATGACGACGGACTCACGCTAGCCGCCTGGATGCGCAAGCAGCCCCGCTTCTGCAGCATTCCCGTAATAGCCGTCACCGCCCACGCCATGGCCAGCGATCAGCAGCTCTTCCTGCAAGCCGGCTGCAACGCCTGCATCTCCAAACCAATAAATTTCAAATTGCTGAGCGACCAGCTCGAATGGTGCCTCGCTCCCCAACAAAAGCTGCCCACCCGCTAGCTCCTTGAACGGAATTTCGCGGCGCCATCGCTCCCTGGCCTAAGGGATTGCGCAAGTCCCGGAGAAATCGCGCCGGAACGCAGGCGCCTATTGCCGCGACTGCTAGCAGCAGCCCGAGCCACCGCGCGCTATTCCGCATGGGTCACCAGGATTGTGCCGGCATCAGCGCGGGGCGTCCACGGAGGGCGGGAAGAAATCAAAGGTCTGGGCGACACCGAAGAGCGGCGAAAGCGGCGCCAGGCCCCTGGAAAATATTTCCAAAAACGCGCATGCGCGCATTTTCTTATAGTGTCGAGTGGCGTGTATCGACTCTTTTTGTTTTCAATCACTTGCGATGTGTTCCGTTCGTCCTGCTGTGTCGAGTGAGTCGTGCGAAGTTTTGAGCGTTTTTGCGAAGAAAAAGCGAAGAGAATTGAGGGTGCCGCAGGGCCCACCCGCTGCTTGTGCCGGACCTTCCGGCGCGCGTTCTGTCCTCGGTTGTCATTCGGCCCCGTCACGTTGCCCCCGTCGCGTTGTCCGCGCCGTATTGTCCCCTTGGTGCTCCCGCGTTCAGGTGTAGCACAAGAGTGCAGCGGCCGTCAGAATGCAAATGTCGTGGTGTTTATTTGAAGTACTAAGCGGGACGTACCAGTCGACGACGAACCTTAGAGCTAAGCGCACTATCTTCCGCACCATTCCTGCAAGCGGCGCGAATAACTAACCTCGCGCTATGAGTAACCATCGACGTTCCACCTCAAGTGTTGCCGTTGCCAGGGTCCTGACGCTCGCGCTTCTGATAGCGCTTTTGACGCTGGCCGGGATTCCATTGAATTCTGATCGAAGCACTCCGCGAATTCGGACGGGCGCGATTCCGCCCGAGTCTGCGCCGTTTTCCCTGCAGGCCGATTCGCCGCGCTACTCCCCGCGCGGTGCCCGGCCGCTGTTTCCTTATTCGGTGGTTCCGGGAGGCGTCGAGTCTCCCCAGGAATTGACGAACGCCATGGGCAACGATCCGACTGTCGCGCAACATTACGCCGGGTTCCGTTTGGCGGCCGCGCACGTGGTATCGCTGGACAAGGACTTTCAGGCCTACGTTTCTTACCGCATCGGCGAACAAATCTTCTGGACGAAGAAGCCCGTCACCCTGCACAAGAACGAAACCGTGATCACCGACGGAACCATGGAAGCGAGGACGCGCTGCGGGAACCGCGTTTCTGCGACTCCGCAACTGCCCCTTTCCGCGCAAGAGCCGGCGCCTGAGGCGCTGGAAGAGGCCCAAGTTTCCGACATTCCAGACGGCCTGGACGCGCCATTCGACTTACCTATGAATCTTCCGTCGCCAGCAGGCCTTATCGCGGCCGAGCACAGCTTCAATGAAACAGGACACGAGCCCTTGTTCACTCCTCCTGGTGGTCCGGGAGGCTGGGGAGGTTTTCCGCCGTTCGTTCCTGGCGGAACCCCAACCCCGTCAACTCCTGAAGTCCCCCCGCCGCCGGTTCCCACCCCGGAGCCGGGCACAGGCTTATGTCTCCTCCTGGCGCTTTCGGTGGGCTGGTTATTTGCGAAAACGCGCGCAGCCCGGCGCCCGCCGGTGTCATGAAGGCGCTGCTATTGTTGAACGCGATTGCGCCGCAGTTTTGGAAAACCAGAGTTGCAACTCGTCGCCGACGATAGCTCCTGTATCAGCGAAAGACAGAACCCAGCACGTTAACCCGCCAATGCCGGTCACACCTGGTTGTCGGACACCCGCGCAACCCAGAAGGCCTTTTTACATGCAATTTACAGCAGCCAAGCACGCCATGGAGTAGCGTTCAGACCGCTGGAAGTTCGTTGCACACGATTCCTGGGTGGGCATGGGAGAAGAAGAGCAGCGTCGGCTGATTTGCCTGGCGTAGCTTTGGCGCAGCCAGTCCCGCGACGAAATCGACGGTCCGCAGATCACTGCGCCGCTAGCGAAAAGAGCGATGCGAACGCGTCTTAGCCCATTCCGTGGTGGGGCATACGCGCGCTTCACCTCTCTTCAATGGAGGAGAATTTATGCGCAATCCATGTCAGGGGGAAAGCGGCACGATACCGCTCGTCGCGACATACATATATTTGCTTGCAGTTTTAGCTTTCCTATTTGGCCTTTCCATTCCAATTTCGGCGGCAGTCGGGGGAAGTATTTCGGGAACCGTCAAGGATGCCAGCGGCGGTGTGATCGCCAAAGCCTCCGTGACGGTAACGAACACCGCGACGGGTGTTCAACGGACCGCCGTGAGCAACGACGCGGGCGCCTACTCTTTCCCCAACCTTCCGGTCGGCCAATACAACCTGGATGTGACTAGCGCCGGGTTCCGGCCCTACCGCCGGACGAGCATCACGGTCGATGTCAACAGCGCCATCCTGGTGGACGCGGTACTCGAAGTGGGAGAGACGCAGGAAACCGTCACCGTGCAGGAGTCGGCCGTGCAGACCGACACCGCTACCACCCAATTAGGCGACGTCATCGCCGGTCAGAGTGTGGTGGCACTCCCGCTCAATGGACGCAGCTATACCGACCTGCTTGCGCTTCAGCCCGGCGTCACTCCCATCACCACGATCACCCCCGCCACGGTTGTAGGTCTGGGGCAGACCGTATTTTCTCCTTCCGGCGATTTGAACGCCGGGGCAATTTCCATCAACGGCCAGAGGGAGGCCGCCAACGGCTATCTGGTAAACGGCGCCGATGCCGAAGAGACCGGCAGCCTTGCCGCCGCCATCATTCCTAACCTCGATTCGATCGCTGAATTCCGGATCCTCTCGGACAATTTTGACGCCGAGTATGGCCGCTACACCGGAGGCCAGATCAACGTCATCACCAAATCCGGGACAAACGACTTTCATGGCGACGTCTTCGAATTCCTCCGGAACACCGACCTCGATTCGCGCAATTATTTTTCTCCCGATCGCGCCACCTTCATTCAAAATCAGTTTGGCGCCACATTGGGCGGGCCGATCGTGCGGAAAAAGATATTTTTCTTTTCGGATTATCAGGGTACGCGGCAGATTGAAGGCACCGATACGGGGCTGATACCAGTGCCCTCGTTGCAGGACCGGACCGGCAACCTCTCTGATCAGGCCAGCTCGCTGACCGGCACGGTGAGCCCGGACTTGAGCTCGGGCCCGGGACCGGACACCTCCATCGCGGCTCAGCTGACGCAGAGGCTTGGCTATCCGGTCTCCGGAGGTGAACCCTACTATTTCCCGGGATGCACGATTGCCACATGTGTTTTTCCAAACGCTGTGATTCCGCAGAGCGCGTGGTCCGCTCCGGCTCTGGCTTTATTGAAGTACATCCCGCTTCCTAGTCCTGGGGAAGGAAATAACTTCACGACATCGGCTTTCGACCAGATTCTGCGCGACGACAAGATTGGCGAGCGCATCGATGCCAACACACGCTGGGGCACGATATTCGGCTACTATTCCTTCGACAATTACACCTTGAATAACCCGTACCCCACCGCTCAAGCGGGCGCGAGTGTTCCCGGGTTCAACGGTCTGTACACGGGCCGGGCGCAATTGATCGACATCGGCCACACCAAGACGTTCGGAACGAGCGTTGTAAACGAATTTCACGTCAATTACACCCGCGACAAAAACGATCTGGGCAAGCCGGATGGCGGACTCGGCGTCAGCCTGGCTTCGCAGGGCTTCACGGGAATTGTTCCAGGCGCGCTCCAAACGGAGGGCGTTGAAAGCATCATCTTCAACAGCTTCTCAATCGGCTCCGTCCCCGAGGAGTTCGATCAGATCAACGATGACTTCGGCTTGAGTGATAATTTTTCAAAAGTTCTCGGAACGCACTTCATCAAACTGGGGGCCCAGATCGAGTACGACCAGATCAACACGTATCCTTTCGCCGATCTGAACGGAAGCTTCAATATTACCGGGCAGGAAACCGGCCTCGACTTTGCGGATTTCCTGATCGGCGTTTCGAGCATCTACACGCAGAATCAGCTCCGGCCGTTCTATGGCCGGAACCGGTACGCGGGCATCTACGCGGAAGACAGCTGGCGCGTGAAGAGCAATCTCACCCTGAATTACGGTCTGCGATGGGACCGCATCGAGCCCTGGTATGAAAAATACAATAACTACATCACTTTTATTCCTGGCGAGCGTTCGCTGGTGTTTCCCACCGCGCCCACCGGAATCGTTTATCCCGGAGACCCTGGCGTCTCCGCGGACGCTGGCTCCCCCGGGAAACCATGACTTCGCGCCGCGCCTCGGTTTGGCTTACTCGCCCGATGTGAAAGGCGATTCGCCGCTCCGCAAAATCGCGGGAGCTTCCGGCACGACGAGCATCCGCGCCAGCTTCGGGATATTTTACGCGGCCATTCCAGGAGAAACACTCGGGCTGATCAGCGACAACGCCCCCTATGGATTCACTTATACGAGTCCCGCCCCGCCTCTCCTGGCCACACCGTTTGTGGACGTCACCGGCAATGTGGAAGGGCAGCGTTTCCCCGTACAACTCGCGCCGTTAAATGTATCTAGAAGTAATCCAGACCCTAACATCAACTTCGCTCAGTTCGAGCCGATCAGCACGATACCCGGCTATAAGACCAGCGACACGATTCCCTACACTGAGGAGTACATGCTGTCTCTCGAACGGCAGCTTGGAGCCGACACGCTGGTCAGCCTGAATTATGTGGGAAATCAGGCCCATCATCTTCTCCTGCTTGAGCCGGCGAACCCCGGCAACCCCGCACTGTGCCTCAGCATACCCGGCTGCGGTCCCGGCGGAGAGAACACCTATGACACCCGCGGTCCTTTGGGTCCTCATTTTGGCGACGTCAGCTACCAGACCACCATCGGTAATTCCAGCTACAACGCGCTGGAGGCCAGCGTGCGTCACACCAGCGGGCGCGTGCAACTGTTTGCCAGCTACACCTACAGCAAATCCCTCGACGATGGTTCGAATTTCGGCGACCAGGTGGACCCCTTCGATCCGAGTCTCCTCCGTGGCCTTTCGTCTTTCGACATGCGGCAGAACTTCGTGGCCAGCTACACCATCCGCGTCCCCTTCGAACGCCTGTTTCGCGACAACCGCTGGACCGAAGGCTGGTCGGTTTCTGGAATCAGCCGGTACAGCACGGGATTCCCGGTAACGCTGATCAATCCGATCGATACGTCCTTAATTGGATCGGAGGGCAACGGCATCAACGTCACGGGACTCGACGAACTCAACTTCACTCCCGGTCCGCTTAATTTGAATCACAATCCGCGCGATGGAAACTCCTACTTCAACACCTCGCTTTTCAGCATGCCGGCCGACAACCCGGCCCTCGGCGCCACCATCGCCAACACCATAGGTAACAGCGGCCGCCGGTTCTTCTCCGGCCCGGGAATCGACAATTACGACATGACCGTGCAGAAAAATCTGAAAATCACAGAGTCGAAATCCCTGGAAATCCGCCTCGAAGGTTTCAATATATTCAATCACGCGCAGTTTTATGGTCCCCAGGCCGTGCAAGGGAACATTGGCAGCGGGGATTTTGGCCAGGTGATCAGCGCCGCCCCTCCGCGCCTCTTCCAGATCGCCGCCAAAATAGCCTTCTGACACTGAAACTCAGGCGATACCCCTTTTCTTTTGGTGTACCCAGGGGTGACCAAATGGGCATCGTCACCTTGCAGGCCGCTCTGCGCAAGTGGTAGCTTAATTCTTCCAATCCCCTGCAAGGATTCGGATAGGAGCGCGCACCGGGAAGTGAGCTTTTTCCCAGGCCTGCGCAGGAGTCCAGTTGGCACCGTGGAGCGTTAACGACCAGAAAATCCCGCAAGGGAGGCTGGCGCTTTTTTCGTACCTTTCGGTAGCGTTCATCGTCCTGTTGCTTGTGGGATTCTGGAAGCTGCAGGTGATCCAGTCCGGCCATTTTTCCGATCTCGCCGAACGCAATCAGATCCGCAACATCCCGATCATCGCGCCGCGCGGCGCCCTGCTGGACCGCGAAGGCCGCGTGCTGGTGGATAGCTACCCCTCCTTCAGCATCCTGCTCCTTCGCGATGACCCCAAGGCGCTGCAGAAGAGCCTCCCGCAGATCGAAGACGGCCTGGGCATCGCCAAGGAAGATTTGACGCAGCAGCTTGAAAACGCGCGGTTTGAGCCGAAATTCGAGCCTATCGTGATTAAGCCGGCCGCGAGCCAGGCGGACATTGCCTTCGTCGAGTCGCACCGCGCCGACCTGCCCGTGCTCGAACTGATGATGGTGCAGCGCCGGCGCTACCAGCACGGCCAGATGCTCGCCAACACGATTGGCTACGTGGGCGAGGTGTCCGCGCAGCAGCTCGAGCAGAGCGACGGGCGCTACCGCCCGGGCGACATCGTCGGCAAAGCGGGACTCGAGCGCGAATATAACGACCAGCTCGAAGGCACCGACGGCATGCGCCGCGTGGTGGTGAACAGCGTCGGCAAGGCCATGCGCACGCTGGACGACGTGGAAGCCCTTCCCGGCAAGCCCATCCAACTGACCATCGACTACGACCTACAGGCCATCGCCGAAGCCGACATGGCGGACAAGGCCGGCGCCGTGGTGGCGCTTGACGGGCGCACCGGCGAAGTGCTGGTGATGATCAGCCGGCCCACATTTGACCCAAACGATTTTGCGGTGCGCATCCCCGCCTCCGAATGGGCCAAGCTCAATAGCGATCCCGAGACGCCGCTGCTCAACCGCGCGATTCAGGCGCAGCTTGCGCCGGGCTCGGTGTTCAAGATCGTAATGGCCACGGCGATGCTTGATTCCAAGGCCATCCCCGCGGATTTCCACGCTTTCTGCCCCGGCCACGCGGAATTTTACGGGCGCGTTTTCCACTGCTGGCGCCCGCAGGGGCACGGCTCGGTGGACGTTCACCATGCGATTGTGGCTTCCTGCGACGTGTTCTTCTACACCATCGGCAAGATGCTCGGCATCGACCGCATTCACGATTACGCCGTGGGACTGGGACTCGGCCGCCCCACGGGAGTTGATCTGCCGGGCGAGCAGCCGGGGCTGATCCCGTCGGAAGACTGGGTGCAGCGCGTCTACCATCACAAGTGGTATGCGGGCGAGACGATTTCGGTGTCGATTGGGCAGGGTTCGGTTACCGTCACGCCGATCCAGTTGGCGCGCATGATCACCGCCGTCGCGAGCGGCGGCACGCTGGTGCAGCCGCACCTGCTGAAAAATCTCACCACGCTGAAAACCGCCCAGTTCCCGCTTTCCGACGATGCCGTCGAGCAGGTGACCCAGGGAATGTATGGCGTGATCAACGAAGGCGGCGGCACCGGTTATTCGCTGCGGCTGCAGAATGTGGATTTCTCCGGCAAGTCCGGAACGGCGCAGTTGATGAGCTATGAGGCCGGCGCGAAGATGGGCAAAAAAGGCAAGAACACCAACGGCTGGTTTGTGGGATACGCCCCGCGCCGCAATCCGGAAATTGTGGTCGCGGCCGTGGTGCAGGACACCGACCTGCATGGCGGTTCGACGGCCGGGCCCGTCGTGCGCGATATCGTGAAGGCGTATTACGACAAGAAAAACGCGCATTTGCAGCAACAGCAGGCGTCGGCGACTCCCCCGACGACTCCAGCGACCGCGTCAGCCACTGTTGCAGCCGCCGCGCCCGCAACGCACCCCAGGGCAACACCCAACCCGGCGGATCACGTGGAAGCCGCTGCCGCTGCTGCCACGCCCCCGCTCGCGGGCACGGAGGAAACCCCGCATCCATGAAGGACCGTCCGCGAACACAGGATTGGGACTGGCCGCTGTTCGGCATCATCGGCGCCATCAGCACGCTGGGAGTGCTCGAGGTTTACTCCTCGACGCACGCCAGCCCCATGGCCGGCATGCAGTGGAAGCAGCTGATGTGGATCGGGATAGGCCTGATCGGCATGTTCCTGATCTCTCGCATCGATTACCACACCCTGATGGACCAGGCCCCGCTGCTCTACCTGTTCGGCTTAGCCACGCTGCTGATCGTTTTGGTGATCGGCCATTCCCGCTTCGGCGCGAAGAGGTGGGTGGCGCTGGGCGGCGGAGTGAATTTACAAGTGTCAGAGTTAATGAAGTTGATTATAATCGTGGTGCTGGCGCGGTTCTTCACGGACGTGCGGACGGACCGGCTGACGCTGCAGGATATCTTCAAGGTTGGAGTGGTAACGGGTATCCCTGTAGTATTAATACTGATCCAGCCTGACTTGGGAACGGCCATGGTGCTGGTGCCCGTTGCGGTGGTTGGGGCGTTCCTGGCCGGAATTGAGTGGAAGCATCAACTGGTGGCGCTGGCCCTGATTGCGCTGTTGATTCCGGTGGGCTGGCACATGCGGACGCATCTGAAGCCCTACCAGCAGCAGCGGATTACGACCTTCCTGCATCCGGAAGAGAATCCGCGGGGGGCGGGCTACCAGATCCTGCAGTCGGAGATTGCGGTTGGCTCCGGGGGATTCTGGGGCAAGGGATTCGGCAAAGGCAGCCAGAATCAGCTAGGTTTTGTGCCGGTGCGGTATTCGGACTTTATCCTGGCGGCGCTGGCGGAAGAGCAGGGTTTTATCGGGGTTTGCGTTGTTTTACTGCTATACCTGGGCTTGATCCTGCGGCTAGTGGATAACGCGCAGAAAGCAAAAGACCGAGCCGGGATGTACGTGGTGATGGGAGTGACCGCAATTCTGGGTTTCCACGTTCTGGTAAACGCTTCGATGGTGATCGGGTACATGCCAGTTACCGGGATTCCCCTTCCTCTGATGAGCTACGGAGGGTCGGCAACAGCTTTCGTCTACATGGCTTTAGGCCTGGTGATGAACGTCCGTATGCGGCGTTTCGTCAATTGACCCGGGTGCAGCATGGCGAAACGAAATTCGGGAAGCAAAAGAAGTTTGGAGAAACAGAGTCCCGAGAAACAAAGTTTAGGGAAACAAAGTTCAGGGAAACGAAGTTCGGCGATTCAACGTTTAGTGTTACGGAGTCAGGTGGCCTTACAAAGATCAGTAAAAATTTCAAGCCGCACAAGTCCAAGCAGTGGTCCCGCCGCGGAACCCGCGAGACGGGAATCCAGTTCTGAATGAGGGACGCATCGGTTGAGCAGCGCAATTCAGCAACGCGACAATTTTTCCGGGGATAGCCGTTGGTGGCGGACGCAAGGCAGCCTCTTGAGCCACACCGGTTCCCGTGCGCGCGCGTGTGTATACCGCCGCCGTCCGATGCGCCGCGAGGAGTTTTCAAAAAATGTCGAAGGAAATGGTGATATCGGCGAACCCCCACGAAACACGGGTCGCCATCATGGAAGAAGGCCAGCTTTGTGAGTATTACGTCGAGCGGCAAAAAGAATTCGCATTAGTCGGAAGCATTTACAAGGGCCGTGTGACCCGCGTGCTGCCAGGCATGCAGTCGGCCTTCGTGGAAATCGGCCTCGATAGCGACGCCTTCCTGTACGTCACGGACTTCCTGGAAGAAACCGAGGAGCTCGACCACATCGTCACGACGGTTGTCGATAAGGTCGAGAAGATGGAGGAGCAGGGCGGGCACGTGTTCGCGACGGAGAATCCGTCGGCGCCGGCGCTCGAACCTGCCGACGTGGAGCGGGCGCCTGCCGCGTTTACTCCCGAGAGCCACCACGAGGAAGCGCTCGCTGGGGGCGAAGGCGAGCACGAAACCGAGCACGCCGGTGAAGCGCAGGCCTTTGCTCCGGCTCCGCCGGCGGTGGCGCGCCCGGCTGCGGCCCCGCCGCACAACGTTCATAACGTGCACAATGTTCCGCCGCAGGATCGCCCACGCTATGAAGGGCGACAGCGCGGCGGTAATCGGGATTTTGGACGTCGCGGTGGCGGCGGAGGCGGGCGCGGCGGACGATTCAATCGCCGTGGCGGACGGGGCGGCAACCGTTTTGGCGGAGGGCGCGAACTGCCGCCTTCCAAGTACGCATCGCCCCGCGCTCCTGAAGACCAGCCGGCCGAGGCGGCGCCGCCGGAAGGATACGTGCCGATCATTCTGCCCGGGGAATCGCTCGCAAAGTACCGCGAGAAGCCTCCGGTGGCCGCGCCGAACGCAAGCTCGGCGGCAGCCCCTTCTCTGAACGAAGAGACGCATTCAGATACGCCATCGGTGGCAGCGCCGGAGCCTGAGCCGATGCAGGAGCATGGCGCGCCTACGTTTCCGTCGTCTCACGCACCGCAATCTCACGCACCACAACCTCACGCACCGGAACCGCGCGAGGAATATCGTTCTTCGTCGACTTCATTGGGTGGGGGGCTCGAGCCGTTGCCCGGCGAGTCGCTCTCGAAATGGAAGCGCCACGAACCCTCTGTCTCCGAGCCCATGCCGCCGGCCGCCGCGTTCATTCCAGAGCCCGAGGCTCAGCATCCTGCGCGGCAGCACGAGGAACCCGTCGAAAAGACGCTCCATCTGTATGAAAACACGCTGAGGGACCATGTGCCGCACGTGGAGCCCGCGGACCACGAAAAGATCGAGGAAGAGGACGAGCAGGCCAAGTTCATCCACGAGGCGGAGGCATCCGATGAAGCGCACGTCGCCGCGGAACTGAGCGAAGACGAAGCAGCGGCGCTCGCCGAGCACGTGGCGGAGGCGCAGATCGAGGAAGAAGCGCGGGAAGCGCAGAGGCGGGATTTTGCCGTGTCCGACGCAGCGCTCGAAGCGCCGGTGCCGGGCGCTCCGGGTGAATCCGCCGCAGGCGAAAGCTTCGACGAGGAAGTGGAGGAAGCTGTCGCGGGCGCGCTCGATGAGACCGAAGAAGAAGCCGAGGCCGAAGAGCTTGCCGCGCAGGCGGCGGAAACTCTCGAGGCCGCCGGCGAGCCGGGGCACGGGTTGACCGCGATGGTGGGCGAACATCTCGCCGCAGAAGGCGCTGTACCTTCGGGCGGCGAACTCGCGCCGGGAGAAAACGCCCCGCCACAGCAGCAGTTCAACGCGCGCGTGCGCAATGATTTTCGGGCGCGCATGCAGCATCCGCGCCGCGGAGGACGTGACCGCGGGAGGCACGATCGCGGACGGCGTCCGCAGCATGGTCAACATGGTCAACACGGCGGCGGGCAGGGCGGACACTCACACGGCCACGCGCAAGGTCACCATCGCCCCCAGCAGCAGCCTCGGCGCCCGCAGTTGATCGCGGACATGCTCAAGCAGGGCCAGGAAATCATCGTTCAGATCGCGAAAGAGCCGCTGGGCAAGAAGGGCGCGCGCATCACGAGCCACGTCGCGCTGCCGGGGCGCTTTCTCGTCTATATGCCGACGCTCGACCACACCGGCGTTTCGCGGAAGATCGCGTCGGCGGAAGACCGCGCGCGGCTGCGCCATCTGGTAAACGACGCGAAAGGCAGCGCGGGCGGCGGGTTCATCGTACGGACGGCGGCGGCCAGCGCGGCGCCGGAAGAGGTTCGCGCGGACGTGGAATTCCTGACGCGCACGTGGGGCGAAATCAAGGCGCGCTCGGAACAGCGCAAGGCGCCTTCGCTTCTGCACCGCGATCTGAATCTTGTGGAGCGCATCCTGCGCGACTACATGAGCAACGATTACACGGCGATCTGGGTGGATTCCGAAGAGGAGTACACCAAGGTGGTCGACTTCATGAGCCGGTTCCAGCCGGGCCTGGTGAACCGCGTGAAGCTCTACACCAAAGAAACGCCGGTCTTCGAGGAATTCGGCATCCAGCAGGAGATCGACAAGGGGCTGCGGCCGAAGGTGTGGCTGAAGTCGGGCGGGTACATCGTCATCAACCATACCGAAGCGCTGGTGGCCATCGACGTGAACACGGGCAAGTTCGTGGGCAAGGGCTCGAACCGCCTGGAAGACACGATCGTGCGCACCAACCTGGAGGCGGTGAAGGAAATCGTGCGGCAGATGCGGCTGCGCGACCTGGGCGGAATCATCATCATCGACTTCATCGACATGGAGGAGCGGCGCAACCGCGAAAAGGTGATGGCGGCTTTGGAAGACGCGCTGCGGGCGGACCGCGCGCCGTCGAAGATGCTGCGCTTCAACGAGTTCGGGCTGATTGCGATCACGCGCAAGCGCACGAAACAAGCGCTGGAACGCACGCTGTGCCAGCCTTGCCCTTATTGCACCGGCTCGGGCATGGTGAAGTCGATTCCCACACTGTGCTACGAGATTCAGACCGAGGCGCGCAAGATGGCTCCGCAGATCGCGAGCGGGAGCGTCACCCTGCGGGTGCATCCGGAAATTTCGAAGGCGCTCAAGACGCGGGAGTCTTCGCTGATGGAGGAGCTCGAGCACTGGACGAAGAAGAGCATCATCATCCAGGCGGACCCGACGCTGCACTGGGAGCAGTACGATATTTACTAGAAGCTAGAGGCTGGACGCTGGAAGCTTGCTAGAGGCTGTACGCTTGAGGCTGGAGATTCGAAGCGCCGCGGGATTCGTTCCGCGGCGCTTTTGCTTTTTGGGGCGAGCGAGGGCAAAGAAGAAGCAGATCCCTCACCCATTCGCGCTTTGCGCGTATGAGCTCAGGATAACAACGAAAGCAAAGGCGACGAAAAGCACGGAAACCAAAGCACCACAGTTCACCTCAGGATTCATCGCGAATGACCCGCGAAAAGAAAAACAGGCGGCGGACGCCGGTTCCACAGGACGATGGCTGCAGAGAGACCGGCGCTACGAAGAGCCCCTGTAAAAGTATCGACATCGGCGTTTCTTGCGGTTGTCATCCTGAACCCGGCCGTGCGGAGCGCGGACG
Organism: uncultured Acidobacteriota bacterium; assembly: GCA_963848365.1. Classification (GTDB taxonomy): domain Bacteria; phylum Acidobacteriota; class Terriglobia; order Acidiferrales; family UBA7541; genus Palsa-295. The sequence continues at coordinate 105,862 of CAWKDI010000011.1, read as the reverse complement.
GTGTGAGGGACCTGCTTCTTCCTTCTCTTCGCCAGTCCCAATTTCCACGCTTTCGTGAAATTTACTTCTTCGGTGGCATCGGCATCTCCGCCGTCAGATCGATCCATGTGGGGTTGCGGCTTTCGATCAGTGAGATTTTCTCCTCGCGGCGCCATTTCTTGATTTGCTTTTCCCGCATGATGGCGGCGCGAATATCGGCAAATCTTTCGAAGTGGACCAGGCGCGAGATTTTGTATTTCGAAGTGAAGCCGGGGATGAGTCCAGCGCGGTGCGCGGCGACGCGGCGCTGCAAATTATTCGTGACGCCCATGTAGATCGCCCGGGAGCGGCTGGCGAGGATGTAGACGTAATAGGTGCGGCTAATTTCGGAGACAGACTACATCAAGGGAGTGAAGCGTAAAAGAAGAAGCAGGTCCCTCACCCATCCGCGCTTTGCGCGTATGGGCTCAGGATGACAGCAAAAAGCAAAGGCAACGAAGCCCTTTCTCAGCGGCTAAAGCCCCGATAACAGCAGAGAGGCTATGTCGGAGCTGAAGCTCCGACCCCCTAAAAGGCGAACGGCTGCCGGCAAAACAAACACCCCGGCACTTACACTGCAACTCGCACCCGAAAGCGTTAGAAAGACACAGAAAGCCCGAAAGGGCCAGAAAGACCCACCCTTGAAAGGCACAAGAATGGCGCACCCGAAGAAGCCAGGGGCAGACAAGCTGCGCTGGACGGCCGGGGTAGCGCTACTGAGAGAGACCCACCAAAAAAACCAGGGGGCGGAAAAGCTGGGCTGGGCGGGGTAGCGCTAACCGAGAGAGACCCACCGAAAAAAGCAGGGGCGGGATGGTGCGCTGGACGCCCGGGGTAGCGTTAGCGAGATGACCTACCTGGAAGCAAAAAACACCACGCGATTTCGAACCCTCAAATTGATTGCAGTTTGAAGTATTTTGGTACTGCGAACTGCGTGCATTTTCAGGGGCATTGGGGACGCAAAAAGGCGGGTTTTTGGTCATGCTGGTTGCGGGATGAGGTCGCCAGGGGTGACAAGTCCCGGCAGTTCAGCAAGATGAAGAGCACCGGCAGGAGTGCCGGTGCCACTTGAGGCAGATTATGGCTATGGCGGGATCGCGGATCATGAACCGGACGCAAAGGGCGGTGGACGCGTACAGGGGCCTGCGGCGGGCGGTGGCAAAGCTGGCGGTGCTGCATGACAACCAGCTGCGGGGATTCGAGCTGACGGCGACGCAGTTCGCCTTGCTGGAGGCACTGCTCTACGACGGCCCGGCTACGCTGACGGAAATCGCCGGAAAGATTCTGTGCACGCAGAGCAACGCGACCGTGGTGGCGGGCAACTGCGCGAAGCGCGGTTGGATCGTCCTGAGGGTGCACGAAAGCGACCGGCGCAAACTGCGGGTTCACCTGACGCCGGAGGGAAGAAGGCTGATTGCGACGGTGTTTCCGCAGTACGTGAAAATGGTCCGGGCGCAGATGGGCGCGCTGAGTTTTTCGCAGCAGGGGGTGCTGAGCCGCCTGTGCCAAAAGCTGGAGGAGGGCGACGCGCTGAGGTTCGTGCTGGAAATAACGCGACGCGACTGGGGAGAGGAGGAGGAGGGGGAGGAGGAAGAAAGCGACGAAGAGTGAGAATGGAACAGCAAAAAACGCAAACCTCTTTTCTGCGACCGGTTGTACGTGCAGAAGCTGCGGCTTGTGTCGAAGAGGGCTACACGCAAGAGGGAGACGGGCGGAAGAAGAAGCGGGTCTCTCGCCCATTCGCGCTTTGCGCGCATGGGCTGAGGATAACAACGAAAGGCTAAGGCGGTGCCCGCGCGCTCATCGAGCCTTTCCGCATTGGTGAGGAACGTCACTTGGTGGAGTGACATTTGGCACGGACGATTTCGCGACGGCGCTGAAAGATATGGCCTGGGCACTTTGGATTCGAGGCAGGGTGCCGGAGGCCGAAGATGAATCACGCGGCGGTACCGTCAGACCAACAAATCTTCCACACGGTGTTCTGGATCATCATGGGAGCGGCGGCGGTTTTTATTTCGGCGGCGATTCTGTTGGTCAGGTGAAGCAAGAACAGAAGCAGGCACCTTAGCCGTTCGCGCTTTGCGGGTATGGGCTCAGGGTGACAACGCGGGGATGAGGGCGGCGGGGACAGCGTCTCTCATGCTCGAACTCTAGGAGAGATCCCTCGTCGCTTCGCTCTGTCGGGATGACAACGAAAGGCAGAACTGCAAAGTGCGAAAGAAGAAGAAGGTCCTGCGCGCACGGGTCACGGATGACACGAAAGGCAAAACGAAACAGCCTGCGACTGGGGATTTTCCGGGGTGACTCGTGCGCCAAGGGAGCAAAGCCACAGGCCCGACTCCCGGTTTCGAGGGTTTGTAGTTTTCCGCGCGGGTAGCTTATGCGCCAAGGGAGCAAAGGCCCGACCCTTCGAATCGAGGGGTCGGGCACCCGCAAACCCACCACCAACACATCAACAGGTCACAAGCCTTCAGGATGACCACGTGAGGCAAGGCCAAACAGCAACAGCCAACGGCGCCTCCAGCAAGAGCGACAGCAACGACGCGACAGCAACGACGCGACGGCAACGACGCGGCGGAAAGACGATTGCGCTACAGCTTCGCTCAGATCGAGTAGCGCTGCTCCTTGAAGGGGTCGCCGTAGATGTTGTAGCCGTTTCGCTCCCAGAAGCCAGGGGCGTCTTCCTTCATGAATTCGAGTCCGCGCACCCACTTGACGCTCTTCCAAGCATAGAGGTGGGGAACGACGAGGCGGACCGGGTACCCGTGCTCGGCGGGGAGCGGCTCGCCATTGTGCTTGAGCGCGAAGAGGGTGGTGGGGCGCATCAGGTCGGCGAGCGGGACGTTGGAGGTGTAGCCCTGCTCGGCTTCCACCATCACGTATCTTGCCTCGGGTTTGGCGTTCGCTAGTTTTGCGATTTCGGTGAACGGGACGCCTTCCCAGCGCACGTCGAAGCGGCTCCAGCGCGTGACGCAATGCATGTCCGCAGTAACCTGCCTCATGGGCAAGTGCGAAAACTCCTGCCAGGTGAGGCGCACCGGCTTCTCGACGAGTCCCGCGATGCGGAAATCCCAGGTTTGCGGATCGAAGCGCGGGACCGTGCCGGCGTGCAGCACGGGCCACTTCAGCGTGAGCGACTGGCCGGGAGGCAGGCGGCCCGCTTCGCGCATGGCTCGCTCTTGCTGCCGGCGTTCGGTCAAATTCTCGAACATGATCTTTGGCTCCTCGAGGAAAACATAGCACGGTGCGGGTACAGTCGCGCGCGGCTGACGACGTTGCTGGGCGGACTGCGGATCGAGCTTAGGCGCACCCTCCGCGTGCGCGCTATCATGAAGGTTTGGATGCCGCGAATCGTGGCGCGGCGCCATCCAATTTAGCGGGAGGCATTCATGGATCTGCAACTGCGAGGGAAGAAGGCGTTGGTTACCGGGTCAACGGGAGGAATCGGTTTCGCTACGGCGCGCGGGCTCGCGGGAGAGGGCGCGTCGGTGATTGTGAATGGCAGGACGCAGCAGCGGGTGGATGGGGCGATCGCCGCGATTCGCAAAGCGCATCCCGGCGCGGATGTGTCGGGGATTGCGAGCGACGTCTCGAACGCGGCGGGCTGCGCGAAGTTGACTGCCGCGCTGGACCGCGTCGAAATTCTCGTGAACAACATGGGCATCTTCGAGCCGAAGCCTTTTGAGCAGATTCCCGACGCGGACTGGCTGCGCTTTTTCGAGGCGAACGTGATGAGCGGCGTGCGGATGTCGCGGCATTATCTTGCGGGGATGCGCGAGAAAAACTGGGGGCGGATTATTTTTGTGTCGAGCGAATCGGCGGTGCAGATTCCGGCGGAGATGATTCATTACGGCATGACTAAGACGGCGCAAGTTGCCGTCGGGCGAGGGATTGCAGAAACCGTGGCGGGAACCGGGATTACCGTGAACAGCGTGCTGCCGGGGCCGACGCGGTCGGAGGGAGTGGAGACCTTCATCGAGCAGATGGGAGGCAAGTCGGGAGGGGACTCCGCGACGTTTGAGAAGGAATTCTTCAAGACGATTCGGCCTTCGTCGCTGCTGAAGCGATTTGCGACCGTGGATGAAGTGGCGAGCATGATCGTTTATTTGTGCAGTCCGGTGGCTTCGGCGACCAATGGTGCGGCGGTGCGAGTGGATGGAGGCGTCGTGCGCGCGATTCTGTAGCGGCGGTTCCACGCGCGGAGGATTGAGTCGCGCCTGCGATTGCGTTGGAGAACTTGCGTAACCTGCACGTAACATTGTTAAAGTAGCCTCGTCCGGTTCCCGATGCAGCAGGGGCCGCTCCGGGTGGGCAAGGCCGCCAGTGCCGCTGCGAGTGACTGATGCGCCGCATTCAAACCGACAATCCGCGATACTTTTTCAACCGGCACCTTTCCTGGATGCAGTTCAACCGGCGCGTTCTGGAAGAGGCGCTGGATACCCACAATCCCGTTCTCGAACGAGTGAAGTTCCTGGCGATCACCGCGAGCAACCTGGACGAATTCGTGGAGGTGCGGCTCGCGGGGCTGCTGCAGCAGGCGGAACAGGGGAAGGGCGAGGCTGGGCCGGACGGCCTGGCGCCGCGCCAGGCGCTGACGCAGCTCTCCGCTTCCATCCATGACTTCGTGAAGGACCAATACGACTGCTGGCGGGAAAAACTGGCGCCGGCGCTGGCGGAGGAGTCGATCCGCGTACGCAGCTTCCGTGAATTGAAGCCGGAAGCGCGCAAGACGGTGGAGCGACTTTTATCTGGAGCGCGTGGAGCCGCTGATGACGCCGGTGACGGTGGACCCGGCGCATCCGTTTCCGCGGGTGCTGAATAAAGCGCTGTGCATGGCGTTCCTGCTGCAGAAGCGGCGCAAGAATTCACCGGTTTATCTTGGCGTGGTGACGGTGCCGCGGGCGCTGCCGCGCGTGTTTCGCATTCCGTCCGCCGAAGGCACCATCGAATACATTTTTCTGCACGACATCGTGGAGGCCTACGCGGAGAGGCTGTATCACGGGTACAAGATTCTCTCTTCGGCGCCGTTTCGCGTGACGCGCAACAGCAATCTCTACCTGCGCGAGGAAGAGTCGCGCAGCATTCTCGATTCGGTGGACTCGCAACTGCACCGGCGGCGCAAGGGCGCGGCGGTGCGCCTGGAGATCGAGGCGGGCGCGGACCTGGAAATCATCGAGCGGCTGCGGTCGAATTTCGCGCTGGCGGCGTGGCAGGTGTTTCAGGTGAACGGGCCGATTAATCTATCGCGGCTGTTCAATCTGTACGACCAGACCGCGCGCGCGGATCTGAAATTCCCGCCGTTTACGCCCAAAGAGCTGGATGTGCCGCCCGATCCGCCGTCGCTATTCAGCCTGCTGCGCCAGCGGGACATTCTGCTGCACCATCCGTACGATTCGTACTCCACGGTGGTGCGTTTCATTGAGAGCGCGGCGCTCGATCCGGACGTGCTTTCGATCAAGCAGACGCTTTATCGCACGAGCGAGGATTCGCCGATCGTGCGGGCGCTGATGGAAGCGGCGGCGCGGAAAGAAGTGACCGTCGTCGTGGAACTGAAGGCGCGCTTCGACGAGGCGTCGAACATCCGCTGGGCGCGCAGCCTGCAGGAGGCGGGCGTGCAGGTGTACCACGGGCTGGTGGGGCTGAAGACGCACTGCAAGCTGGCGCTGCTGGTGCGGCGCGATCCTGACGGCAAGGTGCGGCGGTACGCGCACCTGGGAACCGGGAACTACAATCCGTCTACGGCGCGCTTCTACACCGACCTGAGCCTGCTGACCTGCGACCCCGAGATTACCGAGGCGGTTCATTACGTGTTCAATTTTCTTACGGCGTATTCGGAGCGGGCGAATTTCGGGCCGCTGTCGGTGGCGCCGCTGAACCTGGGAAGAAACTGCGTGAGCATGATCGACCGCGAGGCGGCGCACGCGAAGGCGGGGCGCCCGGGGATCATCATCGCGAAGTTTAATTCGTTGCTCGACAAAAACATTATTATGGCGCTGTATCGCGCTTCGCAGGCGGGCGTGCATATCGAATTGATCGTGCGCGGGGCTTGCGCGCTGCGTCCGGGACTGCGGGGAGTGAGCAGCCGGATTCACGTGCGCAGCGTGGTGGGGCGCTTTCTGGAGCACAGCCGGATTTTTGTTTTCGGGAACGGCGGGGACACGGAAGTCTATCTTGGCAGCGCGGACTGGATGCCGCGGAATCTCTACGAGCGCGTGGAGGTGATCTTCCGGCTGAAGGATCCCGCGCTTTGCCAGAAGGTGTGCCAGGAGATTCTGCTGCCCTATTTTGCGGATACGGAGAAGGCGCGGTTCCTTCTGCCCAGCGGGCAATATGTGCGGCGGCTGCCTGGGGCGAGTAACGTTCCGACGAACGGGACGCGGTTTAACGTGCAGGACTTCTTTATCCGGCTGGCGGAGGATCCCGAGGCGCTGAGCGTGATTTCGAGCCCGCCGATTGTTGAGAAACTGGAAAGGCTGCCGGTGTATGAGGCTTTGTCGTCGAAGTGGGTGGAGGACGGCGAGGCGGAGACGCCGGCGTTGGCGCCGGAGCCGGTGGGGCAGAACCCTCGGTAGTTTTCTTCGAAGTTCCCTCCTGGGAAGTCCACGTGGGTTTCCGCTTGCACGAAAGGAAGAGAGATCCCTCGTCGCTTCGCTCTGTCGGGATGACAACTAAAGGCGACTGCGCCAGGCAACTGCTGAAAGAAGAAGCAGGTCCCTCGCTGCGCTCGGGATGACAGCGTTGGGAGATCCGGGTATGTGCGAATGGGGTATGGCTGTGAAGGTGTGCTTGGTGAAAGCGCCAATCGGGAGATTGGCGTCCCCTGGATGCTTACGCGAAGAGCGCCGGCAGGAGTGCCGGCGCCACTGACGGCTTTGCTGCTTTAGCGGCGGCGGGGCTTGCGATTGCTCAGGGAGTCGCGGATCAGGCGGAGCAGAGAGGACATTTGGTCGATGCGGGCGGGGTGATTGCCGAAGCGGGCGGATTGGTACAGCTCCGTCAGGCGGGCTACGGGTCCCGCTAAATCGGGAGCGGGGATGGCGGCGGCAAATTCCAGCGGCGTTTGCGAGGCTTGTTTTGTCCAGCCGCCGCGCTCCAGGAGGCGAAGCATTTCGTTGTATTCGAGCGCGGCGAGGGATGCGGTGAGATTGCCGCTGCGGCGGGCGCGGAGGCTCCAGCGCTGGAGCAGGTAGGCGATCATCGGGCGGCCGCGCAGGTAGAAGAGCAGAATCAGCAGGAAGACCAGCAGGCCAGGCAAAAACAGGGGCGAGGCTTCGGCCTTGCGGTCGAGGGCGAGAATCGAACGCATGGCGCGGTCTTCGTTTTCGTTGTAGAAGTCGCGGGCGCGGTCGCTCCAGGTGCGGGACGCCTGCTGCGCGTTCTGGGCGAGGGTGATCTGGTGCGAGAAGTCGTAGTTCACCACCCATTCGCTCCAGGTGAACTGGAAGGAATCCCAATACATATTGAGGCGGTCGAAGAGGCCCCCGTGCTTGTCGTTTCCCGGCGGCGTGGGGTCGAAGGTGATCCAGCCGTAGCCGGGAAAATAGACTTCGACCCAGGCGTGGGCGTCGCTTTCGCGGATGATGTAGTCGCCGCCGACGTCGTTGTACTCGCCGGGGAGGAATCCGGTGACGTAACGCGCGGGAATGCCTTCAGCGCGGAGCAGGACCGTCATCGCGGAAGCGAAATACTCGCAATGGCCGGCGCGGCGGACGAAAAGGAAATCGGCGAGCGGGTCGCTGCCGTGCGTTTCGCCGAGGTCGAGCGTGTAGGCGTAGTGGGAGCTCAGATGGCGCTGGATGGCCGAGGCTTTGTCGTATTCGTTCTGCGCATGGACGGTGATGTCGTCGGCTAGCTGCTTGATTCGAGGATCAAGGCGAGGCAGTTGCAGATATACCTGGCGAATCGGCTCGGGATAATCGGGCGAGGCAGCGCGGAGATCGCGGGGCGGCACGGCGGGTAGATTGGCCGCGCCCTCATAGCGGATTTTGGAATTGTTGTGGGAGGGATTGAACATCGAGCCGGTCAGGTCCTGCAGCAAGTAGCCGCGGCGCAGCGGCACGCCAGCGCGCGAGGCTTCGTTCTGGAAGTGACCGCGCAGGAACAGGGTGCGCGGGGCCAGAAAAATCGCGTCGGTGGCGATGGGCTCCATCAACACGGTGTAGCGCAGGGGGATGGATTTCTCGCGCGGGATCAAGGAGACGCCGAGCCAATAGTCTCCGTCGCCCGAGGAGGCGATGACGCGCTCGTCCTGCTGGGGCGTGAACCAGCGGTGGCCGTCAAAATTGGTGAGCGCGATGCCGCGCCAGTGCACGTCCTGGGCGGCGGCCGGCGTTGCCGTCGATACGAATCCGCATCACCACCGAGGAGTTCTGCTGGATTTTCCCGATTTCGTCGAGGGTGACGTCGTCGCTGAAGCCGGTCATCAGGTTGGGCTGGAGGTTCAGGGCGCTCAGATAGCCGGTGGTGAAGCGCGGAATCAGGAAGAAGATTACGGCGCCGATTACGAGCGCGCTGATAGCTACCAGGACTGACGTGATGCCCAGGGCACGATTCAGCTGGTGCGCCACGGGCGAGCCGGGATGAAAGGGTGGCGCAACAGCTCCCGTGGAACTGCGGCGGATTTCCAGCGCAACGAACGTGGAGACGGCCAGGATTAAGAAAAGGGCGAGGGCCACCAGAAAACCTGTCTCCACGGTGAGGATGGCGGAAGCCAGCATCGACGTAACCGCCAAGACGGCCAGAAAGGCGTAGTCGCGGTTCGTAGTGGCCGAGTAGAGGCGGACGATCGTCGCGAACAAAAGCAAGTGAATGGCGGAAAGCAGACCGGCATAGAGCGCGGGATTCGGAGCGCCCGCGGAAAGGTTGCGCGAGAAGACCCACAGGTCGGCGGGGAAAAACAGGAAGTAGGCCAGCACCAGCGAGGTGGCTACGCGCGTGGAGAGTTCCGGTCCACGGCCGCGCCACAGGCGAAAGCCTTTGTAGAGCAACGCGGCCGGGGGCAGCACCGTGCTGAGCGGATCGAGCTTGCCTGTGGAGACGATGGCGTACACGCCGGTGGAGACGAGGAAAAACAAGGATATCTCGAAGTAGCGTTGCACCGCGGGAAGGGGCGGCGCGCTGGGTCGTGCGGCGGAGGCCATGGCGTGTCTTTATGATGCTAACACCCGGGGGTGACGGCGGGGAGTGCGGGATGCGAATGCGCTAACAACTGGCGCGGGGCTGGGACCTAGCGACAAGGGCTGTTGATTCCGGCACGGCTTTCTGAGTCTGTGTGAGAATTGGCTAAATCGTTCCTCAGCGGCTGAACAGGCTGCGGAAAAATGCCAAAATCCGTTCCTCAGGGGCTAAAGCCCCGTCGAATCCCCGGACTTTATGTCGGAGCTGAAGCTCCGACCCGCTAAAAACCGGAGTTTTTCCGCAACCTGTGAAGCCGCATTCATTTTTCGGCATTTGCTGCGCGGATGATTCCGTGCCCTGACGAAAAACGCGGGTTGTCACACAGACTCTTTCTGCCCTACCGAAGTTAGTCACTTCAGCGCCCTTCTCGTCTCCACCACCGCCAATCGGGAGATTGGCGTTCCCAGGGAACCGGCGCGCGGGCGACACGCTCAGCGTGCAGCGGTAAAAAATTTTGGCGGGGCGGGGCCTTTCATGCTGCGCCAGTCGATGCGCCAGCGCCCACGCGGCATTTTCACCCAGGCTAACTGCTTTTCCGAGGTGCCACGGGCGTGATGATAGAGGGCTGCCGTCCTTTGATAGAAGCCGCGCGTGTGGGGGGAGCCTCCAAATCCGAGGAGTTTGCAATCGAGGTGATGGCAGAACTCGTGGCAGAGCGTGCTGAAAAAGGTTCCGTAGGAGGTCACCTGCTTGCGGACGGCGGTCCGGGTCCAGATGCGGATGAGCGTGGTTTGCAGGTTGTAGTCTCCGAAAAGTTCGATGGAACCGCCTTCGCGCACGCGCAAGGGGCGCGCGGCGAGAACGCGAACCTCAGGACGCTGCACTTTGTAGAAATCCGCGGCGACCGAGAGGAAATCGTTGCAGGCGTAGGCAATGGCTGCCGGCTTGCCTGACTGCATGGCGGACTCGATGGCACCGGCTCGGGTAATCAAACGCGGGTCTTCGGGCACGCGAAGCCTGACGTGCTGGTCGCTGCCGAGAAATTCGGATAGTAACCTTGGTTTTCGCGGAGGAGGATCGGTGACCATTCCAATTTATGTTTAGCCGAAGAGGCTCGTTCCTGCAAGGGGTGTCCGCAATGGGTAGTGGTTTCATTTGAATCGGCGCTTCTCTTGTTCGAGTGCCAAACGAAGCTGCCGTCTGCGCTCTGGTCGTGGCAATAGCGGTTCAGGCCGCTCAAGCCAATACTGTATGAGAAAACCAACGAACAGGAAAAGGAATCCTAATCTTATGAAGTTTGGATGCTCTGTACTTATGACTGCGGCGGGTTGTCGTAGTGCCGCTTTTGGGCATGGTCCCGCTATGGAGAATGCACCATTAGGAGCAGCGGTGATAAAAGACTGATTTTCATAGCAAAGGGATGTGCTACCATCCTGTCCAGTAACAATCGTTATTCGGGAGGAGGTAAGCTGAATTGACCAAAACAGCAGAACTCCACCAAGCAGATTCAGAAATAAGGCAAACCGCGCTACCCTATGACGTTCCTTTGGAAGCTCCAGCACGTTTCCACCTCGATCTGATCGACTATGCGACGTTGATTACTTTTATGTTTGGTATCGGCGGCATAGTTTATTCTTTGCTGCGCCATTAGTGAACTCGCAAATCCTGAATTGACCACACCTCACCACTGAGACCAGCGGCCCATTTGCTGGTGTCACTCGTAATGTCGGATCAACGCGGCGAAAGTTGTACCACAGCTCCGATTCGGCGCGGTAAATCGTTCCTACGCTTTGCTTCCAATCCCGACGGGATGCTTCGCTTCGCTCAGAAGGCCCGTCAAAAACTGAGACTGCGAGAGGCTTTTGCCCCCAACCATTCGACGTTTTCGGCCAAAGAGATGCATTTCCAGGCTCGCCAACCGAATATACTGGATTACATGAGATCTCATACCCATCGTCGTTTCATACGCTCACATGGCGCGTCGCGCATCGCGCTGGCTTTCGTTTTGATGCTCACTTTCACGCTCTTGGCGGGCGCGATCTCGGGGCAGAACCCTAACGGTCTAGATCGCGGCGCGGTGTTAAATCACTTGAATGCGGTGATCAACTGGTATCGCGATGCCACGAATCGCGTGCAGACGCCGGGACAGCCAAGCGACGTGGTGTATCAGGATACGGCTCAGAACCTGGCAACCTCGGCCTTGCGCTTCGCATTCGACTCGGCCAGGGCGGAAGCGGCTCTGATCGATGCGCCCGGCAAGGGCGGCAGCGCCGAAGCCAGCCAGGCCAATTCAGGCGCGAGCCAGCAAACCAACTACGGCAAGATGCAAACGCAACTGGCCGCGCAAATCGCAAGCCTGCAATCTCAAATCGAAGTCCTGAACAAGCAGATCGCGGATTCGGCTTCTTCCAAACGAGAGGCGCTGATTACACAGCGGGACACGCTTCAGGGACAACTCGAGCTGAACAAGGCAATGCAGGACTCGATTGAGAAGATGGCGAATTTCGTGGAAAGCAGCGAGAGCGCGAATCAAGGACTCGCTGGAACGGTGAGCGCGCTGGCTCGCTCGGTGCCGGAAGTACTCGAGAGCGCCAAGGGCCAAGCGGCCAAGAAGACGGTTGCCGCCCCGACTAAGACGCCCAATTCGACGGGTCTCGTGGGGCAAGCGCTCGAACTGTATGACGAGCTGACGGCGATGCATGGGCTCGATCAGTTGATGGCGCAAACGAGCCGCGTGCGGGACGCGGCTGACGCCGTGCGCAAACCACTGCGAGACAATCTAGTAGCCACGATTCGGCAAGGCAACGCACTGGCGGGATCGAACGGGGCAGCGGCGCCACAGAGTCCGGCAAGCATCCAGGAGGAGTATCAGAACCTTACGAACAGCTTCAAGCAATATTCCGCAGCGCTGGTGCCGCTGGCCCAGGAGATGGCTGTCCTGGACGAGAGCCGCTCGAATTTCGCCGAATGGCGCCAGTCGATCGCGCGAGAGTCGCGGGGTACGCTGCAATCGCTGGTGACGCGCGTGGTGGGGATCGCCATCGCCCTTGGGCTGGTGCTGTTTCTATCGGAGTTGTGGAGGCGCCTGACCTTTAAATACATACGGGACCAGCGGAGGCGAAGGCAATTTCTGGTCCTGCGGCGGGTCGTGATCGGCTTCCTGTTCGGCCTGGTGATCATTTTAGGATTTGTGAGCGAGTTCAGTTCACTGGCCACCTTTGCCGGATTCGTCACGGCCGGCATCGCCGTGGGATTGCAAACCGTGCTGTTATCGGTCGCGGCCTATTTTTTCGTAATCGGGCGCTACGGGATTCGCGTGGGAGACCGGATCAGCATCGCGGGAGTTACGGGAGACGTGATCGACATTGGCCTCGTGCGACTCTACCTGATGGAACTTTCCGGCCCCGCCGTGGACCTCTACCCAACGGGGCGGGTTGTGGTCTTCTCGAATTCCGTGCTGTTCCAGGCAACCACGCCGCTCTTCAAGCAGATACCAGGGACCGACTATACCTGGCATGAAGTGGTTCTGGATCTGACCGCTGGGGGGAATCACAAGACGGTTCAGGACAAGATTGCGGAGGCCGTGAACTCGATTTTCTCGAAATATCAGAAGGAAATCGAACGGCAGACCAGCTCGATCGAGGGGCGCGTGGAGTTCCAACTCGAGTCACCCAGCCCGGGGGCGAAATTGCAGTTTGGAGATACGGGACTGGAGCTGATTGTTCGCTATCCCGTGGGACTTCGAAACGCCTCGGAAGTTGACGACCACATCACGAGGGCGCTGCTCGAGATGATCGACAAAGACCCAGAGTTGAAAGCGGCTATCACGGGGTCGCCGAAGATTCGCGCGGTGGTAAAGGGCTAAGAATGTGAACGCCGCCGCTTGGGCCGCGCAAACCGAAATGCAGATCCCTTACTTCGTTCGGGATGACACGGGAAGGGTTGCAGGTGTAACGCGGCAAGAATGCAGCGAGACTCGCTAGCGAGAAACTGCACCACCTAAGGGCAAATGCAGCATTACGCGTTTCACTTCGTCCGGGATGACACGGGAATGCGTGAAAGCCTAGATGCTCAGTGGAAATGGGAGATCAGAACGGCGTCGCTGATGCGGCGGCCTCGGGCGAAAATCAAGTCGCTGCCGTCGGGGGACAACCCAAACGACCAGATTGTTTCTGATGAAAAATTCGTGATCTGCCGCGGCGGGGGCGGCGCTTTCCCGGGAGGGACGATCGTCTGGGCCCAGATGTTGCCGACGCCGTTTTTGGAGACCAAGAAAAGCAGGGAGCGCCCGTCTTTGGTCCACTCGACAGTCTCGCCGGCTTGATGGCCGAGCGCGGCTCCCTGCGGCAGGTTATAGATGTTTTGGACTTCCCCGCTCTCGATGCCCACGATGGCAAGCCGTGCCGGTTTGTCGGGTCCCGGTTCGTAGGAGCCGGCGAACGAACGCCCGTCCGGGGAGATGACGGGAGACTCCAGGTGCTGGTTGCTAACAGCAATGGGAGCGCCACCGCCGATGGCCACTTTCATAATCCGCACCGGAGCGGGAGATACCGCCTGGTAGATGACGAATTTTCCGTCGGGTGAACAGCTGGGACGCTCGTCTTCCGGTCCGCTGGTGACCGGCTTCAGAGTGACGCCGTCGGCATCGCCGTGCCAGACGGCCGCATGGCCGGCGCTATCAATCACTGAAAATACGAAGCTGCCGTCTTTTGGGCAGGCCGAGGGCCACGCGGGAGAGCCCGCCGTGACCACATCGCGAAGGTCGCCGCCTTTTGGTGAAACGCTGGCGAGTCGCAGAACGCCGGAAGCATAGTAGGTGTAGAAAATTCGGCTGGAGGTCCAGGCGATGCCCGCGAGACCATCGGAGCGGCCCACGCCGGAAGTGATTTGGCGCGGCTCGGAAAGGCCGGCGCTTCCCGCGGGCGCTATCGACAAGCTGGAGCTGAACGATAGCTGGTTGGTGGCGAGGGTCACATCGTCACCTGTGATGCTGGCGCCCGCGTAGTAGTTCAGGTCGTTGGTGATGCGGAGCGTGTTTCCAGCGGGATAGGCGACCTCCCAAAGCTGGGCGTTGAAGGAGGATTTGCTATTAGGCAACGTGAAAAGAATTCCGGTTCCGTCGCGCAGCCAGGCGAGCTGGGCCGAATCAGACCACAGCGCGGTACCGATTCTTTTCTCGGCGCCCGAATCAACGGACACCGTTTCCAGAACATATTCGTCGGGATCCTCATTCGAGGTTCTTTGCACGGCGATGCGCTTGCCGTCGGGAGACCAGCCGGGGCCGCCTGAAGAGAATGCCGAGGGGAAATTCAGGGCTGCGAGCTTGCGCTCGGCGGAGCCATCGGCGTTGGCGACCATCAAAGCCGACATCATGCTCTCGGGGGATTGCCGGATGAAGGCCAGCTGCTTCGCGTCGGGTGAAAAGCTGATGGGGCTGTCAACGTCGAAAAGCACCTGACGGGGCGTCCCGCCCAGGGAAGGCAATTGAAACAACGCGGAGTGATCGGAGTGCGGGTCGCGCTCGACGAAATAGACATAATTGCCGTCCGGCGAAAAGGAGAGGCTCGAGACCATCTTGGACGACGGCGGCGCCACGCGGGCCATGCTTCCCGTAGCCAATTGCCGCACCGAAACGCTGGACTGACCATTCTCGGACTGGACATAGGCCAGCCATTTTCCATCGGCGGAAATCGCCGGGGCCTGGACGTTTCCGGAGGACGTCACCGGGGTGATCGTCATTCTCATAAAATCAGCGGTTTCGTGATGACCATAGCGGTTGTGCAGGTTGAGCCCCAGAAACGCCCCGGCCGCCGCCAATAGAAAGCCGATCATCAAGGAGAAGATCCAGCGCCAGCGTGCGGGGCGGATCAAAGGGACAGCCGCCGTTTGCGGAAATCCGGGAGAAGAGGCCGGCTGAGCGGCGACGCGTGCGGTGCCAGAGGCGGGATTCGAATTTGAGGCGGCCGCGGCGCCCGAGGCTGCGCCGGAGCGTGAGCTGTCGGTATCGCGCTTGAGCCGCTTGAGGTCCGTGCGGAGTTCGGCGGCCGTTTGATAGCGCAGTTCCCGATTCTTCTCGAGCGACTTGACGATAATCTCCTCGAATTTCAGCGGAAGTTCGGGGTTGAGCGAAGAAGGCGCCACAGGATTGCGGTTCAGGATGGCGTCGAAGATCACCGCGGAGGTAGCGCCTTCGAACGCCCGGCGGCCGGTGGCCATTTCGTAGAGTACCGCACCGAGACTAAACAGATCGGTTCGCGCGTCAAGATCCTCTCCGCGCGCCTGCTCGGGGGACATGTAGGCAATCGTCCCCAGCGTGGCGCCCGGACTGGTGAGCAAGAGGTTATCGGTGGTGGGCAAACTGGAAATGTTGCCTGCGCCTACGCCCTCTGCGATGCGCTGCGGAACCGATTGCTTCGCGAGGCCAAAATCCAGGATTTTTGCCAGGTTCCGGGAGGTGATGAAGATATTGGCGGGCTTGATGTCGCGATGCACGATGCCGCTGGAGTGCGCCGCGTCCAGCGCATCGGAAATCTGTGTGCCGAAATCGATCAGCAAATCGAGCGAGAGCGGGCGGCCGCCGGCGCGCTCGCGCAGCGTTTGGCCTTCGATCAATTCCATTACCAGGAAGGGCTGACCGTTGTTCTCTCCTATGTCGTAGATCGTGCAGATGCCCGGATGACTCAGTGAAGAAGCTGCTTTGGCCTCGCGCCGGAACCGCTCCAGCGCGGCGGGATCCTTCAACAGGCTCTCGGAGAGAAACTTCAAGGCGACCTGGCGGCCGAGCCGGGTATCTTCGGCGCGAAAAACCTGGCCCATGCCGCCGACGCCCAGCACTTCCAGAATCCGGTAATGGGTTATTGTTTCGCCGATCATTTTATCGGGGGAGCTATCTTCGGACACTATAGTTATCTTACATCGCGTGCCGGGGTCTTGGATGCCCGAAGAGGGATTCAGCGCGCGAAATGGAGCGCGGCAAGCAAAGCCTTCCCTTCCCGCCGGAACCGACCTGGAATTTCCTTCTACTGCGCAGCCGCTGACCGTGGCATTACGGTGACCGTTACCGGCTGTTCGAGCTGGAAGTCCAGCTTTGTCTCCGACGGAATCTTTACCTTTTTTCCGCCAGTGGCGCCCTGATATACGCCGCCGGCCCCGGCGCCCACACCTGCACCGATGGCAGCGCCTTTCCCACCGCCGGCCAGCGCGCCAATCAGCGCGCCCAGCACCGCCCCGCCGCCTACTTTTTCCGCGGTGCTTTTGCCTTGCGAGCTGCCGGACCGCGAATAGGTGCTGCTCGTAAGCGGGTAAGACCGGCCCTGATACTCGATCTTGATCAGCTCAAGATGGAGCTCGCTTTTGCCGGAAACGCGCCCGGCCGAGGCGGCATTGCTGAGCCGAACATACACGTCAGCGCCTTTGGGGATGACCACCTGATTGTCGACCACGATCGGCGCGTCGAGGGAGGCGTGGAAAATCTCACCGGGTTTGTTCACCGAGGAATCCACACCGTCGATCATGCGAATTGTGAGGGTGGTGCTTGCCGGAATCACAACTTGCACAGGTTGCGGCGGGGGTGGCGCGGGTGGGGGTGTGGGAGGCTGTTGCGCAGGGGACTGTGGCACGGGGGCTGGCTGCGATGCGGGCGCAGGGAGAGGCTGATCGGGCGGCGGCTGGTACTGGTCTTGAGGGGTCGCGGGGGCCGCAGGGACGGCATTATCCGCAGTTTCAACTGGCTTCTGATTTTC
Source organism: uncultured Acidobacteriota bacterium (assembly GCA_963848365.1). Lineage (GTDB taxonomy): Bacteria > Acidobacteriota > Terriglobia > Acidiferrales > UBA7541 > Palsa-295. The sequence goes on along the minus strand of CAWKDI010000011.1, from coordinate 88,985 downwards.
GGCGCGCTGTTTCGCCCGCACTTTATGAGCGGGCGCGACCTCGGAGGCAGGGGCAGGAGCCGGAGGGGCTGGCGGCGCCGGCTGGGCTTCGGGGAGCGGAAGCTGGGCCTGCTGGACGGTCATCTGATCGTTGACCTTCGCAACACCCGGCGTCTGGGTGGCAATCTTGTACGCCTCATAGCGCGCCGCATCGCTCGGGACGCTGCCCGCCAGGGTGACCTGGCCGTCCTTCGAAGTGACCTGGAGGCTGGCATCCTTCAATTGCGCGTCTGAAAACATCTGCGATTTGATCGTCGTGACGAGCGCTGTGTCATCCGGCTTTTTGGCGCAACCCGCTGCGAGCACGACTGCGAGAATCGCGAGGGAAGGCACACATCGCTGGCGCATGAAGTTCTTTCTCCCGAATTCACTCATTAGAGTTTCAAGGCGATCGCGGGGTCCAAATAAAAATTCCGCGTTAACTGATTTTACTACGATGCGGGAGGGCCATTAAGTGCTGTCTTAGAAAGACACTGCAATGCAAAGGAAACACCGGTTTGATGGGTGATGCGGACCGCGCAGATCAGCAATATTGACGATAAAGATTATCGCTCCGACCGCCCGGCAACCACCTGAGTCCCCTGGATTCGGATTTCAATGGCCGTGGGAGGGCGCCAGCCAGGCCCCTGCTCTATCTCACCTCGGACCAGGCCGCTGGGGGCGTTTCCGTAATGGGTAAGGTCGAATACGGTGCGATTGCACGGATCGACCACCATGGGATAAGCGGCGTCGAAGCCGTAGGATGTTCGCAACTTCCGCAGGTCCGTCAGATATTCAAGCTCGCAACTGCCGAAGGGTTCAACCAGTGAAAATCCCCAGAACGTTCCACCGGGGAGATGCACGACCATGGCAGGGGCAAGCTTTGAGGTGACGGGATCGCGAAAATAGAACCTCTTCGCAGACCAGGGCTTCGATAATTGCGCCGTCGTAGCGATCTGGCCCGGGCCTACAGGCAGTCTGTTATCGACCGGGGGGCCTTCTGGGATCAGGGGAGCAGGCTTGACAGGCTCCGCCGCGACGGCCACGGTTTTAGGTGGCACGTGATTTCGTCGGAGGCTAAACAAAAAGACAGCGGTGCCTAGCGCGACGGCGAGCGTGAGCGCCACCCATACGAACTTCAGGTGAGACGGGTCTGTTTGGGCAGCGGGTCGCGAGTCATTAATCCCTGACAGGTCATGGTTTTCCGGGACTTCCAAGGGCCCGGGCGGCGATTCCTCTTCCCGGGCCGAAACGCCGGGAATGCGGGGCTGCGCAGGCTTGAACGGATCGAGAATTTTGTTCTCTGGCATGGCGGTCGATGCTATTCAGATTGACCGGCAGAAGATTGGAATGCAATGGGACGGACGCGTGTGTGCTGTTAACTATATGGGACATAACTGCCGCACGCAGGTGCTTTCGGTCTCGATGTAAAGCCTGATGGATTGCTGGCCGGAGAATTCAGGATACAGGGCCGAGGGAGATCGAATGGTGCGCGGCGTACTCGTGCAGGTTGGCCAGGCTCAGCAGCAGTTCGAGCATACGGTCGCGCTCTTCCGGGTTCGGATCGGCTGCGCCTTCTTCCAGCTGCGTGACAATCGTAAGGGCATCCGAAAGGAGCCGCTCGACGATTTGAGGTTCGACCGGACTGCCGTCACGGAATCGCTGCATGATCTGATCATTGCGTCGGAAAGCGTCGTCGAGGAAGTGGTCGAGGCATACCTGCTCAGTGGCAAGGCTGGGTGGGATGAGATTCGCGCAAGGCGAACGCCGGCAGATTCCTGGGATGGCGGTATTCATGAAGGCTTACGTCCCCTAAAAATAAACTTTAAAACCCAGAAGAGTAAAGCATTTTAAGCTCACAGAAGCAACACGCGGCGAAATAAAATGTTGGTACGGTAAGGATTCGTCGGGGTCCTGACTCGACAGGAAACGAGGTTGGGGTGCCTAATCAAAACCCGCAGGTATTCTTCAGGCGAACGAAGGGTCGTACAAGGCTGTCAAGATTCGGTGCCGTGACACTTCTTGTATTTCTTACCTGAGCCGCAGGGGCAGGGATCGTTCCGTCCGACCTTGGCCGCGGCGCGAACCGGCTTGGGGGCTTCCGCCTGGGCAGGGCCGGCCTGAAACTGCAATTCTTTTTGCTGCTGCTGTTGGCGGCGCTCGATCTGCTTGGCTTGATCCTCGGGCCGCGCCGGCTGCATGAGGAAGAGGAAGCGCACCGCCTCGGTGTCGATGCGGTCCATCATGTCTTCAAACAGAGTGAAGGCTTCCTTTTTGAACTCGACCAGCGGGTCTTTCTGCCCGTAGCCGCGGAGGCCGATTCCCTCTTTCAGGTGATCGAGCGTGAGGAGATGGTCTTTCCACTGGGCATCCACGATGTCGAGCAGGATGTGGCGTTCGAGCCAGCGGAGCATTTGTTCGCCAAAGAGCGTTTCTTTTTCGTCGTAGCGCGCCTTCACTTTTTCAAGAAGGGTGTCGGCGAGCTGGTTGTGATTCAGATTCGCCGTGTCGATTCCCGCGGCCTTCAAATCAAAACCAAACTGGTTGAGCATCTCGTTGCCGAGCTGGGTGGTGTTCCACTGGTCGGGATGCTGGGTGGCCGGGGCGTAGGTCTCGGCGAGCGAATTGGCGATGGCTTCGGCACGCTCGAGGACGAACTCTTTCTGGTCGCGCCCTTCCAGGAACGAGCGGCGCAGCGAGTAAATGGTTTCGCGCTGCTTGTTCATTACGTCGTCGTATTCGAGAAGGTGCTTGCGAGCCTCGAAGTTCTGCGCTTCGACGGCTTTCTGGGCGTTCTCGATGCGCTTGCTGATGAGGCGCGACTCGATGGGCACGCCTTCGGTCATGCCCAGGCGGAACATCAGGGCCTTCACGCGCTCGCCACCGAAGATGCGCAGCAAATCGTCTTCGAGGGACAAGAAGAAGCGCGACGAGCCTGGATCGCCCTGGCGGCCGGCGCGTCCCCTGAGCTGATTGTCAATGCGGCGCGCCTCGTGGCGTTCGGTGCCTAGAATATGCAACCCGCCCATGGCGACGACTTCGTCATGCTCAGTCTTACACTGCTCGGCAAACTGGTCGTAGACGGGTTTCCATTGGTCGAGCGGCACCTGGAAGATCTTGCCTTCCTGCTGGAAGAGAACCATGGCGGGAGCGGCCGCGCCGTTGAGTTCCGCGACGGCGGTTTGGCTCGAGGAGCTGGGCTGGGCGGCTGCGCCCCCGGCATCGGCCTGGGCGGGGGTTTCCGTTCCCGGCGGCGCGCCGATGACCGCTGAAGCGGGGGCATAGGGCATGGCCAGCTTGTTCTTCAGGCAGTACTCGCGCGTCATCGCCTCGGGGTTGCCGCCGAGCAAAATGTCGGTACCGCGGCCGGCCATGTTGGTGGAAACGGTAACCGCGCCTTTGCGGCCCGCCTGGGCGATCACTTTGGCTTCGCGCTCATGCTGCTTGGCGTTGAGCACCTGGTGGGGGATGCCGGCCTTCTTGAGCAACTCCGCGATTTTTTCGGATTTCTCGATCGAAATGCTGCCCACCAGCACGGGCTGGCCGCTCTCGAAGTATTGCCGGACGCCGCCGCTGCGGGTGCCGTCTTCCTGCAGGATGCCGTTTACCGCCGCCTCGAATTTCTCGGGCTCGGTGCGATAGACAACGTCGGAAAATTCTTTGCGGATGAGGGCCTTGTTGGTGGGAATGGCCACGACTTCCAGTTTGTAGATCTTGTCGAACTCGGGGGCTTCGGTCTCCGCGGTGCCGGTCATACCGGAGAGCTTGGAGTACATGCGGAAATAATTCTGGAAGGTGATGGTGGCGAGGGTCTGGTTCTCGCGCTCGATTTTGACGCCCTCTTTGGCTTCGACGGCCTGGTGCAGGCCGTCTGACCAGCGTCGCCCGGGCATCTGGCGGCCGGTAAATTCATCGACGATCACCACGCCGCCGTCTTTGATCACGTAATCCACGTCTTTTTCGTAGAGGGTGTGCGCGCGCAAGGCTTGATACACATGGTGGATCATGTCCATGTTGGCGGGATCGTAAAGGTTCCCAAGGTTCAGCAGGCGCTCGCATTTCGACACGCCCTCTTCGGTGAGCGTGGCGGTGCGCATCTTTTCATCGAGGGTGTAATCGATCTCCTGGATGAGCTTGGGGATGATCTTATCCACACGGTAATACTTGTCGGTGGATTCCTCGGCGGGCCCGGAAATGATCAGGGGGGTGCGCGCTTCGTCGATTAGGATGGAGTCGACTTCGTCGACCACGCCAAAGTGGTGGCCGCGCTGGACGCAATCCTTCAAATCGTACTTCATGTTGTCGCGGAGGTAGTCGAAGCCGAACTCGTTGTTGGTGCCGAAGGTGATGTCGGCTGCGTAGGCGGCGCGGCGCTGCGCGTCGTCGAGGTCATGCACGATCACGCCGACCGTGAGGCCCAGCACTTTGTAAAGCGGGCTCATCCATTCGGCGTCGCGCCGGGCCAGGTAGTCGTTGACGGTGACGATGTGGACGCCCTTGCCGGTGAGCGCGTTGAGATATGCCGGAAGGGTGGCGACCAGCGTCTTTCCTTCGCCGGTCTTCATCTCGGCGATCTTGCCGTGGTGCAGCACGATACCGCCGATGAGCTGCACGTCGAAATGGCGCATGTTGAGGGTGCGCCGGCCGGCCTCGCGGACCAGGGCAAACGCCGGGACCAGTGCCGGATCGACCGCATCGCGCAACTTCTGCTTGTAGTTCGGATCGTCGCGCTCGAGCCCTTCCATGCGGCTCTGCACCTCGGCCTTGAGGGCCAGCGTCCGCTCGCCCAGTTGGGCGTCGGAAAGCTGCTTCATCTCCGGCTCGAGGGCGTTGATCTCAGCGACCATCGGCTGAATGCGCTTGATGTCGCGCTCATGCTTGGTGCCGATGAAGCGCGAGACGACACTGTCTACTATCCGTTCTACATCCATGTTGTCTGGTTTCGAGGTCCCTCAGACCTGTGAGATACCCACGACTTATAGCGATGCGAGGATTTCTCTGTACCGTTGCACGGAACAGCCTTCATTGTATCCGCTCGCGCCCCCCGGTGCAAAGCAGGCAGTGGCAGAGCCAAGCGTGCCTGTGCGATGCTTTACTTGAGCCGAGACTTAGCTAAAAATAGCGCCCCTGGGAAAGGAAAGATTGTCGATGCCGCCTGCCTTTATCTGCGAAGGAGTTCGCACGCCGATCGGACGCTACGGAGGGGCGCTCGCGCAGGTGCGCACGGACGATCTGGCTGTCGTCCCTTTGTCAGCGCTGCGCGACAAGTTTTTGATGAGCGACTGGGAAGCGATCGATGAGGTGATCCTGGGGTGCGTGAATCAGGCGGGGGAAGACAATCGGAACGTGGCGCGTATGGCTTCGCTGCTGGCGGGGATTCCGCATACGGTACCGGCGGCCACCGTCAACCGGCTGTGCGGTTCCGGGATGGAAGCGGTTTCCGTGGCGGCCCGGGCCATTGCCGCGGGCGAGATTTCGCTGGCCATTGCAGGAGGCGTGGAGAGCATGAGCCGCAGTCCGTTCGTGATCCCCAAAGCCGGATCGGCATTTTCGCGCGAGGCGCAGATTTACGACACGACGCTGGGGTGGCGCTTCGTGAATCCGCTAATGGAGCAGAAGTACGGCACCGACTCCATGGCTGAAACGGCGGAAAATGTCGCCGAGGCCTACGGCATCGAGCGGCGCTGCCAGGACCAGTTCGCGCTGCGCTCGCAGCAGAAGGCGGCGGCCGCGCAGAAGGCCGGCATTTTTGCCGAGGAAATTGTGCCGGTGAATGTGCCGGGGCCAAAGGGCTCCGTGAAAGCAGTAACGGAAGACGAGCATATGCGCCCGGACACCACCCTGGAAAAACTGGCACATCTGCCCGCGCCGTTCCGCGAGAACGGCACCGTAACCGCCGGAAATGCCTCCGGGATCAACGACGGGGCGTGCGCGATGTTTGTGGCGTCGGAGGCGGCAGCCTCTAAATTTGGACTAAAGCCGGTGGCTCGGGTGGTGGGCGCCGCCACCGCGGGCGTGGAACCCCGCGTGATGGGCATCGGGCCGATTCCCGCCGTGCGCAAGCTGCTGGCGCGAGTGAACATGTCGATGAACGATATCGACATCTTCGAGCTGAACGAGGCCTTCGCGGCACAAGCGCTCGCGGTGACCCGCACGCTGGGGCTTCCGGACGACAGCGAAAAGGTGAATCCCAACGGCGGGGCGATCGCGCTGGGGCACCCGCTGGGTATGAGCGGCGCGCGGCTGGTGCTGACGGCCTCGCGGCAACTGAAGCGAACCAATGCGCGGTACGCGCTCGCATCCATGTGCATCGGCGTGGGCCAGGGAATTGCGATGCTTCTGGAGCGCGTGTAGATTTAGTCGGATACCCGGGATGCAGTGCGGCGTTCCGCGTGCTGGCCCGCCGCGTGCGCGGCGCAGAATTCCACCAGGCGGGCCTCCGACCAGAACCGCTCGTCCCCTGCTTCCTTCGAAATAAACGCGCAATGGCCGCCATGCCTCGGCGCGAGCAGCGTGATGTGCGGATTTTCGCGGAGCGCGGGATTGTCGAAGGCGCTGAACGGAACGACGGGATCGTCCTGCGCGGTGATGATCAGCGTGGGCTTGCGGATATTTTCAAGGATGTGCTTGGCGCTCGAACGGGCATAGTAATCGGCGGCGTCGCGGAAACCGCAGAAGGGCGCGGTAATGGCGTCGTCAAAACCGCGGACCGTGCGGATATCGCGCATGGGGCCCAGGCGGTAGCGGTCGGGATAGAGGCGAGCCTTGTCTTTGATGCGGCGCTTCATGCGGCTCACGAATCGCCGCTCGTACAGGAAGTTGGAGGGCGTTTCCAGCGCCGCCGCGCAACCGGCCAAGTCCATGGCGGGAGCCACCGCCGCGAATCCGCGCACTTCGTCCGGCGCGGAATCTCCGAATTCGCCGGCCATTTTGAGCACCAGGTTGCCGCCCATCGAAAAGCCGGCGGCGAAGATGTTGCTCACGCCATCGCGCTCGATCAGCTCCATCACCACGGAGCGGATGTCGCCGCTCAATCCCGAATGATAGAGGCTTTCGGTGAGGTGCTCGGTGCCGCCGCAGTTGCGCTGATTCAGCCGGACGACGTTGAAGCCCGCGATCCAGGCTTTTTCGGCGGTGCCCAGCATGTAGCCGGACTCGCTTGATCCTTCGAGGCCGTGCAGAAGCACTAGCGTGGGATGGGCTTTCGCGTGCCTTTGCCAGTGGCACTCGCCGCGGACCTTGCTGCCGGGTTCCACTTCAAACTGGCGGGTCTGGCTCGCGGGCAGGCGCGGAAATTTGCGCCGCCAGAAAGAAGCGGCAATGGTCATCAGGTGGCCGTTGCGGAGCGGCTTGGGCGGTATGAACTTTTTCACCACAATCTATGTTAGGCAGTTCCGCTTGCGCATGCAATTGGGGAACCGCTAGCCGAGGAGCGCCGCTATGGGGTGGCCGCTATGCACATGAACCCGCCCATCGGGAAAGTGGCGTTCCCGGGAAGGCAGGGACGGATTCTTCGCCGCGCTCGAGATGACGACCAGCTTTTCGATCCGCGCAGCATCGGCAAAAGCCTGCGGAAAATGCGCCGCAGAAGGAAGGCGCTTCGCGCCGCCCCTATGTCGGAGCTGAAGCTCCGACCCCCTAAACGACCTAACTGCGATTGTTTTGCGCAATCGAGCGTCGGGTACCCGGCAACCTACCATTGCGCATGCAAGGCTCTTTGCGGCAAATGCGCGAGGGATTTGTGGGCGGGCGGCTGCGCTTGCTTTGAAAGGGCGAAGCGCCTAAAATCTAAAATTACTTCATGATTCGCTTCTGGTACAAATGCAATTTTTTTGAGCCCAGCGATTTCGGCTGGGCTTCGGTGTTTATGGAAGCGCGGGGCCGTTCCAAGACCGCCGGGAGCCGGCTGCCGCTGCGACTACTGGAGAGATGAATGATTGAAGGACCCATCGCGGAGGGATTGACGTTTGACGACGTGCTGCTGCTGCCGGGCAAGTCTTCGGTGCTTCCGGCGCAGGCGGACACGCGCACGTGCCTCTCCCGCAAGATTTCGCTGAATATCCCGATCGTCGCTGCGGCTATGGACACGGTCACCGATTCGCGCCTCGCGATCGCCATCTCGCGCCAGGGCGGAATCGGCTTTATCCATCGCAATATGACGATCGAACGCCAGGCCGAAGAAGTCGATCGCGTGAAGCGCTCGGAAAGCGGCATGATCGTCGATCCGGTGACGATTGCGCCGGAGATGACCGTACAGCAGGCGCTGGAAATGATGAACAAGTACAAAGTCTCCGGCGTGCCGGTAACGCGAGGCACGCGCCTTGTGGGAATTCTCACGAACCGGGATCTTCGCTTCGAGCGCAACCTGGATCAATCCGTCAGCGACGTGATGACGAAAGACAACCTCATCACCGTGCCGGTGGGCACCACGCTCGACGAGGCCGAACGCATCCTGCAGACGCACCGCATCGAAAAGCTGCTGGTGGTGGACAAGGATTTCAATCTGAAGGGCCTGATCACCGTAAAAGATATCCAGAAAAAAATCGAGTTTCCCAACGCCACCAAGGATGAACACGGACGTCTGCGAGTGGGCGCCGCCATCGGGGCGACCGGCGATTTCATGGAGCGCGCCGAGGAAATGGCGCGGATGAAGGTGGACGCAGTGGCTATCGACACGGCGCACGGGCATACCACACGCGTGATGGACGCGATTCGCCAGGTAAAACGCAAATTTCCGGACATGCAGCTTCTCGCCGGCAACGTGGCGACCGCGGAAGGCGCCCGGGATTTGATTGCTCTCGGCATCGATGGGCTGAAGGTCGGCATCGGCCCCGGCTCGATCTGCACGACGCGCGTGGTAACCGGCGCCGGCGTGCCGCAGATCACGGCTATTCTTGACGCGCACCGCGCGGCGCAAGGCACCGGAGTGCCGGTGATCGCGGACGGAGGCATCAAGTTTTCGGGTGACATCACGAAGGCCATCGCAGCGGGTGCCTCGGCAGTGATGATCGGCGGCCTGTTTGCAGGCACGGAGGAATCGCCGGGCGAGACGATTCTCTATCAGGGGCGAACTTTCAAATCCTATCGCGGGATGGGATCGCTCGGCGCGATGGAAGCAGGGTCGGCGGACCGCTACGCCCAGGAAGGAGCGGAGCGCGGCAAAACGGTGCCGGAAGGAATCGAAGGACAGGTCCCCTACAAGGGGCCTTTGTCGGGCCTTGTGGAGCAACTGGTGGGCGGCCTGCGCAGCGGAATGGGCTACTGCGGCGCCGCTAACCTGAAAGAGTTGCAGGAAGGCAGCAAATTCATCCGCATCTCGCAAGCCGGGCTTCGCGAGAGCCACGTCCACGATGTAATCATCACGCGCGAAGCGCCGAATTACCGGCTGGAATAATTGGGCTCCCTGGAAACGAAGGCTTGGCGGACAGATTCCCCAGCTTCGCCGCGACCCGAGAAAAAAAGCTGGTTCGCGCTATGGTGGCCCGTGCTTCTGTGGGCCGTGGTGATTTCCTGCTTTTCAACAGGCGCGTTTACGGATGACAAGACGGCTTCGGTCATCATTCCAATCCTGCACTGGTTCCTTCCAAAAGCCTCACACCACACGCTGCTTCTGCTACACCACCTGATTCGCAAAGCGGCGCATTTCGTTGAGTATTTCATCTTCAGCCTTTTGATTCTTCGGGCCATTCGCGCCGGGCGGCAGGATGCGCGGCTCCGGTGGGCGCTTGCCGCAATCATTATTGTCGCGGGCTATGCTTGCCTGGATGAGTTCCACCAATCTTTTGTTCCCGGCCGGACGCCCGCGGTTTCCGACGTGCTGCTCGATACAAGCGGCGGAACTGCCGCACAGGCGATCGCGGGACTGGTGCTGCTGTGGGGCCACGTGCGTGAACGCCAGAAAAAAACTGCGTGATCATCACGCGGCACCCGCTAAAGCCTGCCGAAAATGCACCGCTGAAGGAAGGCGCTTCGCGCCGCTCTCTAGGTCGGAGCTGAAGCTCCGACCCCCTAAAAAGCGAGGTGTGGTGCGACGGATATCTTCGCTGCGCAGAAAAACAGAAGCAGATCCCTCTCTGCGTTCGGGATGAGATGTTAAAGGAAGGCGCGACCGGCAACCGTTAATGACCTGGGAGAACGCCAAAGGAAAGCCAGCGAAGCCGTTCCTGGCTGAGCGCGAATGAATCGCTTGGAACCGCGGGAGGGATTCCTGGTTGCGGGCTTAATGACAGCTAAAGGTCCCAAATTTATCGGAGAGTGGCCGCAAAAAAGCCCGCCCCGGTTCCCCGGAGCGGGCCATCCCTGCGTTTAACTTGCGAAACGGGCTCTAGGACTTGGCCGCGGCTTCCTTTTCCTTCTCTTCGGGGGCTTCCTCAGCCGCGGGTTTTCTCGGCTTCTTTTCTTTCTTCTTCAATTCGGAGCCGATGAATTCGAGGATCGCGAGTTCCGCGCCATCCCCGATGCGCCATCCCGTGCGCACGATCCGGGTGTAGCCGCCTGGCCGATCCGCGAACCTCGGCGCCAGATCCGTGAAAAGCTTCTTGGTGGCGTCCGGGGTCATCAGAAACGCGGCCGCCTGCCGCCGCGAGTGCAGCGAGTCGCGCTTCCCGAGCGTGATCATGCGCTCGGCCAGCGGCTTGGCCGCCCGGGCACGAAGGATGGTGGTCTGGATGCGCTCCTTTTCGATAAGGTTCGTAACCAGATTGCGCAGCACGGCCCGGCGATGGGCCGGCTGCTTTCCAAGTTTGAATCCAGAGTTAAGGTGTCTCATGTTTTCCCCGGCCTAGAATGCCGCGCTCTCCTCGGAAACCGAAGGCGAGGTCTGGCTGGGCAGCGGCGGCCAGATGATGCGGCCGTGCTCGTCGAACTTCATCCCGAGGCTCAAGCCCATCTTGTGCATGATGTCCTTGATCTCGTTGAGAGACTTGCGGCCGAAGTTCTTGGTCTTGAGCATCTCGGACTCGGTTTTCTGCACGAGTTCACGCAAATTCTGAATATTCGCGTTCTTCAGGCAGTTGTAGGAGCGCACCGAAAGCTCAAGCTCTTCTACTGACCGGTCCAGAAATTCCAGGCGCGGATCGGCGTAGTTCTCGATGGCTTCTTCCGGAAGATCGGGCGTTTCCTCGAAATTGATGAAGATGCTCATGTGATCCTTCACCAGTTTGGAGGCCAGGCCGATCGCATCCTGCGGGGTGATCGCGGCATTCGTCCAGACTTCGAGAGTCAGCTTTTCGTAATCGGTCATCTGGCCGAGGCGCGCGGCTTCGACCGCATAGTTGACCTTGCGCACCGGCGAATGGATCGAATCGATTGGAATGTAGCCGATCGGGAGATCCTCGTCGAAGTTGCGGTCGGCGGCGACGTAACCGCGGCCGTTCTTCACACGCAACTCCAATTCGAGCTTGCCACCCTCGCTCACCGTGGCGATGTAGATGTTCTTGTCGAGCACGGCGATGTTCGAATCTTCTTCGATCTTGGCGGAGGTAACCGGCCCGGGCGTATCCACGACCAGCGTGATGGTCTTCGGCTGGTCGCTATTGAGCTTGAGCGGCACCTGCTTGAGGTTCAGGATGATGTCCGTGGCATCTTCGACGACGCCCGGAATCGGCGAAAACTCGTGCAACACTCCCTCGATTTTTACGGCCGTGATTGCCGCGCCTTCGATGGAGCTCAGCAAAGCGCGCCGCAGAGAGTTCCCTACCGTCGTTCCCCAGCCCCGCTCAAACGGCTGCGCGGAAAACTTCCCGTACTTATCGGTGAGTGTTTCCGGCTCCGCCGCCAGACGCTTGGGCTTCTGAAATCCCTTCCACATGGTTCTATTCCTCCCGGCCCGCCCGCGGCGGACCTCACTAACTGTTCAACGTAAATAAACTGGATCTCGCTACTTCGAATACAACTCGACGATCAACTGCTCGTTCATGGGTGGAGTCTGCACATCGTCGCGACGAGGCAGGGCCACAACCTTCGCCTTGAAATTCTGGCGGTCGATGTCGAGCCACGGAGCGACGCCCTGGCTTTGCGTCAGATTCCGCGCTTCCAGCACCATGGATTCTGATGCATGTTCTCCTTGAGCGTGATTTCATCGCCCACCTGCACGAGATAGCTGGGATATTGACCTTCTGGCCCTTCACGCGGATGTGGCCGTGCAGCACCAACTGGCGCGCCTGCGCGCGCGATCCGCCAATCCCCATGCGATAGACCACGTTGTCGAGCCGGCGCTCGAGCGAAATCACCAGGTTCGAGCCGGTAGGGCCCTTGGTGCGGACGGCCTTTTCGAAATAGGACCGGAACTGCCGCTCGAGCAGACCATAGGTGCGCTTCACCTTCTGCTTTTCGCGCAGCTGGATTCCGTAGCCGACCATCTTCGCGCGGCGCGCCTGGCCGTGCTGGCCGGGCACGAAATTACGCTTCTCGATGGCGCATTTTTCCGTATAGCAACGGAGGCCCTTCAGGAAGAGCTTCATGCCTTCCCGGCGGCACAGCCTGCATACTGCTTCACGATGTCTTGCCAAGTGCTTCTCTCCTTTGCATCAACTGCCAAAACGAATTTCGAATCAGACGCGGCGGCGCTTCGGCGGCCGGCAACCGTTGTGCGGAACGGGCGTGACGTCCTTGATCGCATTGATGTGCAATCCAGACGACGCCAGGGCGCGCACGGCCGATTCGCGGCCGGCTCCCGGCCCTTTCACGCGCACTTCCACCGACTTCATCCCGTACTGATCGCGCGCCACTCCCGCGGCCGTCATGGCCGCCTGCTGCGCGGCATAGGGCGTTCCTTTGCGCGAGCCCTTGAAGCCGACGGAGCCCGCTGAAGACCAGCTCACGGCGCGGCCATCCGGATCGGTGAGCGTCACGATGGTGTTGTTGAACGTCGCCTGGATGCACACGATGCCGTGCGGCACCACGCGCTTCTCGCGCTTCTTGCGGAATTCCTTCTTGCGCTTCGCCGTTTTTGCCGCTGCTGCCGGAGCCGCGGCTGCTTCCTTCGGTTCTTTTGCCACGCTTTTTCTTCTCCTCTACGCTATGACGCGATAAACGGTTACTTGCGGGCCGCCACTTTCTTCTTGGCCGCGACGGCGCCCTTCCGCGGACCCTTCCGCGTGCGGGCGTTCGTGTGCGTACGCTGGCCGCGCACCGGAAGATTCCGGCGATGCCGCAGCCCGCGATAGCACTGGATTTCGATCAGCCGCCGGACGTTCATCTGCATCTCTTTGCGGAGATCGCCCTCGACGCGCCCTTCGGCCTCGATGGCCGCGCGTAGCCGCGTCACTTCTTCCTCGGTAAGGTCCTTGATCTTCTTGGTCGGGTCCACATTCGCCTTTTCAGCAAGCGACCGGGCCCGCTGCTGCCCGATGCCATAAATCGCCGTGAGACCGATCCAGAGCCGCTTGTTGGGCGGCAGATCCACACCTGCTATACGTGCCATTTCGTTTTTCTCCCTAGCCCTGGCGCTGCCGGTGCTTCGCGTTTTCGCAGATCACGCGCACGACCCCGCGCCGATGGACGATCTTGCACTTCATGCAGATTTTCTTGACCGATGCACGAACCTTCATGTGATTCCATCCTTCCCTGCCGCCGCTATCCCCGTCACTACTTGGGCGCTACCGGGGCACTACTTGTACCGGTAAACGATCCGCCCGCGCGTGAGGTCGTACGGCGAAAGCTCCACCGCCACCCGGTCTCCCGGCAAAATGCGGATGAAATTCTTCCTCATTTTTCCCGAAATGTGCGCGAGCACCTGATGCTTGTTTTCCAGCTCCACTCGAAACATTGCGTTCGGAAGCGGCTCGATCACGGTGGCCATCACTTCGATGGCATCCTCTTTCCCGCTTCCTTCGCCCGGCTTCTTCTTTTCTGGTTCCGGCCTTTTCGCCATGAGCTCCCTAAACTCGATCCCGCTTGCGTTTCTGGCCCACACTTACCAGCATGGCCCGCTCGATTCGCGCGGGCGCGTGAGAATAAACGGGCCGTTCGCGGTGACGGCCACGGTGTGCTCGAAATGAGCCGAATCGCTGCCGTCGCTGGTTACCGCCGTCCAGTTATCGTCGAGAACACGGACTTCCGGGCCGCCCGTATTCACCATCGGCTCGATGGCAAGAACCATTCCTTCCTGCAATCGCGGCCCCTGCTTCGGCGTCCCGTAATTCGGCACCTGGGGGTCTTCATGCATGCGCGTCCCGATGCCGTGCCCCACAAACTCGCGCACCACCGAATAACCGTTCTTCTCGACCCACTCCTGCACTGCGGCCGAGACATCCCCGAGCCGGTTGCCGGGCCGGACTTGCTCGATGGCCCGGTCGAGCGACTCGCGCGTGACGCGCAGCAGTTTTTCGCGCTCCGGAGAAATCTTTCCCACCGGCAGCGTCAGCGCCGCATCGCCGAAGTAGCCGTCCAGCTCGACCCCGAAATCCATCGACAGGATGTCTCCCTCGCGCAAGCTGCCGCGACGGCGAGGGAATCCCGTGCACGACTTCCTGGTTGATCGAGGTGCAGACCGAACCCGGATATCCCCGGTAACCCTTGAAGGCCGGACGCGCCTTCCTTTCCACGGTGTACTCCTCGGCAAACTCGTCCAGCTCTTTGGTCGTGATCCCCGGCTTCACCATCTTGCGCATTTCTTCGAGAGCGCCCCAAACGATCAGCCCCGCCTGGTGCATCTTCTCGAGCTCCGCCGGCGATTTACAGATGACCATCTCTACAGGCCGCACTCCCTACTATTTTTTCCAGGCGACGGCTCACCTCGTCGATGTCCGCCTCGCCATCCACGGTTTCAAGCACGCCCTGCCGCTGGTAATAATCCGAGACGCGGCCTGGTCTGGCGCTCATAGGCCACCAGCCGCGCCTTCACAACTTCCGGAGCGTCATCGGCGCGCTGCACGAGCTTTCCGCCGTCGCGGTCGCAAACGCCCGGAACCTTGGGAGGCCGGTCGAAAACATTATAAATCTCTCCCCCCACGCTGCACGTCCACCGCCCGGAAAGCCGCCGGATCAGCTTCTCCGGGTCCACCCGGATATCCAACGACGATCGGCTTGCCGAACCCCAGCTTCGACAGAATGCCATCGAGCTGCTCGGACTGCGGCAGGGTGCGCGGAAACCCGTCGAAAACAAACCCGTGAGCCGAATCCGGCTGCGCCAGCCGCTCCTCGACCATCTTCAGCACGATGGGATCGGGAACCAATTGGCCGCGCTCCATGATCGGCTTCGCCAGGTGCCCGGTCGGCGTATCCCGCCTCACCGCGTCGCGAAACATATCGCCGGTCGAAAGGTGCGGCACTCCGAGCCGCTTCGCTATGAGCTTCGCCTGGGTGCCCTTACCCGCACCCGGCGGCCCCAGCAAAATCAGCGCATGATTAAAAGGCATCCCCACCGCCGAACGACGCGATCAACCGCGGCGACTTCGGACCCGGCGCCCCTTGGCCACAAACCCTTCGTAGTTCCGCATCACGAGTTGGGCCTCGAGCTGCTGGACCGTATCCATCGCCACCCCTACTACGATCAGCAGCGACGTGCCGCCGAAATAAAACTGCACGCCCAGCCCATCCAGCACGAATCTCCACATATGCTGGTCGAACCAATTGCCCCCGAGCCATATCGGGAGGTGCTGCAGGTGAATCCCGGAAATCAGCCATTCCGGCAACAGGCAGACGATCGCCAGATACACGCCGCCTACCAGCGTCAGGCGGGACAAGATGCGGTTGATGTGCTCCGAAGTGTTTCGCCCGGGCCGAATTCCGGGAATAAATCCGCCGTACTTCCGCATGTTGTCCGCAAGTTCGGTGGGGTTGAAAATGATCCCCACGTAAAAGAACGCAAAAAAGATAATCAGCGTCACGTAGATCAGCGTGTAGAGCGGCTCGCCCCAGCTGATGGACTTCGCAAAGCGGTCGAAAAACGGGCTCTTGTTCTGGAAAATCAGCGCGAGCGTCTGCGGGAACGTGAGCAGGGAGCTTGCAAAGATCGGCGGAATCACGCCGCCGGAATTCACGCGCAGCGGCAGATAGGTCATCTGGCCGCCCATCACGCGGCGGCCCATCACGCGCTTGGCGTACTGCACCGGGAATGCGCCTCTGGCCGCCCTCCACAAACACGATGAAGGCGATCACCCCCGCCATCAGGGCAATCAAGCCCAGCAGCGCGATCGGCGTGAACGATCCCCACTGCTGCGTCTGGGCCTTATCCCAAAGATCGCCCACCGCGCGCGGCAGACCCACCACGATTCCGGCAAAGATAATCAGCGACATTCCGTTGCCGATGCCGCGGTCGCTGATCTGCTCGCCCAGCCACATGATGAACGCCGAACCGGTGGTCAGCGTCAGCATCGTCATCAGAATGAACCGGAAGCCCGGGCTGTAAACCAGCGCCTGGCCCGACAGGTTCTGGCGCGTGCAGCGTCAGCGCGATGGTGAACGACTGAAAGGCGCTCAGGATGATCGTCAGATAGCGCGTGTATTGCGTGATCTTGCGCCGGCCGAGCTCGCCTTCTTTCTGCAGCCGCTCGAGATAGGGCCAGACCACCACCAGCAACTGGAGAATGATCGATGCCGTGATATACGGCATGATCCCCAGGGCAAAAATCGTCAGCCGGCGGAAGTTTCCGCCGCTGAACAGGTCGATAATGCCCAGAACCGAGCCCCGGCTCTGCTCGAACAGCTGCTGCAGCAGATCGGTGTTGATTCCCGGCGTGGGGATAAACGCGCCGAGACGATACACCCCCAGCAGCGCCAGCGTAAACAGCACACGATTACGCAGATCCGGCGTGCTGAAAATGTTCCGAAAAGCCTCGACCAGCTTCTTCATTGCAGGATTTCGACCTTGCCTCCGGCGCCGGTGATTTTCTCCTGCGCCGACTTGCTGAAGGCATGCGCGCGCACCGTGAGCGCCACCTTCAATTCGCCGTCACCCAGAATCTTTACGCCATCGCGCTTGGCGCGCACGATGCCAAGCCCGCTCAGCGATTCCGGAGTAACCGTGTCGCCCGCCGCGAAGGCGTTCAGGCTCTCCACGTTCACCACCGCAAACGTCTTCGGGAAAGGGCTTGAAAATCCGCGCTTGGGCAAGCGCCGATGCAGCGGCATCTGGCCGCCCTCAAATCCCGGACGCCGCGAATAGCCGCGCCGGGACTGCTGCCCCTTGTTGCCCGCGCCCGAGGTCTTGCCCATCTTCGAGCCCATGCCGCGGCCCACGCGCACCTTGCGGTGCCGCGAGCCGCGCGGCGGCTTCAAATTCGATAGTGTCGGTTCCATTAGCCTGTTCCTAGCCTTCGCACTTCGACTAAATGATGCACTTTCGCGATCATGCCGCGGATGGCCGGCGTGTCCGGCTGCTCGATCGCTCTGCTGCATGCGCCGGAATCCCGAGGCCGCGAATGGTCTGCCGCATGTCGCGCGGGCAGCCGATAAAGCTGCGCACCCACTTGATTTTCAAAGTTCCCGAGTTTTCTTGTGTCGTCGCCATGTTCGTTTCGCGGAGGCTTAGGAAGCCGCCGCCTCCTCCGCTCCGCGTCCGCGCGACTCCGCCACCTTCGCCGCATCCTTTAGATGCAGCAGCGCGTCGAACGTCGCTTTGATCACGTTGTGCGGGTTCGAGGTGCCGAGCGACTTGGTCAGCACGTTCTGAATCCCGGCAACCTCCATCACCGCGCGCACCGGGCCGCCCGCAATCACGCCAGTGCCTTCCGGCGCGGGCTTCAGCAGCACCTGCCCCGAGCCGTAGTAGCCGACCACCTGGTGCGGGATGCTGGTGCCCTTCAGGTTGAGCTTCACCATGTTCTTCTTGGCCTGCTCGATGGCCTTGCGAATCGCCATGGGGACTTCGCGGGCCTTGCCCATTCCAAACCCGGCATGGCCGCCCTGATCGCCCACGACGACAAGCGCCGAGAAGCTGAGGTTCTTGCCGCCCTTGACCACCTTGGTGACGCGGTTGATCGAAACTACCTGATCCTTCAGGTTCGCCTGGTTGGTCTCGATCAGCCGGCGAACGGAAAGCGTATCTTTGAGCTCTTGTTTCGGCATAGGTTTCAGAACTTCAGGCCCGCCTCACGGGCCGCTTCGGCAACCGCCTGCACGCGGCCGTGATACTGGTAGCCGCCGCGGTCAAAAACCACCTTCTCGACGCCCTTGGCCTGCGCGCGTTCGGCGACCATCTTGCCCACCACCTTCGACGCGGCGATATTTCCGCCGCCCTTGATCTGCGCCTTCACTTCGGCATCGAGCGAGCTTGCCGAAACGATGGTGCGGCCGGTCTGGTCGTCGATCACCTGCGCGCGAATGTGCTGGCTCGAACGGTGCACGCAAAGCCGCGGACGCTCCGGCGTGCCGGCCAGCGTCTTGCGCATGCGCACGTGAATGCGCCGCCGGTGCGCCTCGCGCGATAATCTTCGAACTGGTGCCGCCACCTGGTTCTCCTTTTCCGTGTTTCCGTTACGCCGAGGTCTTCGCGCCCGCCTTGCCGGCCTTCTTCTTCAGCCGCTCGCCGGTGATGCGAATCCCCTTCTGCTTGTACGGGTCGGGCGGACGAAGCGCGCGAAGATTCGCGGCCACCTGCCCCACCTGATTCTTGTTCGCGCCGGAAACCGTCATGTGCGTCTGCTTTTCGACCGCGATCTGAATCCCTTCCGGAATCGGAAACTCGATGGGGTGCGAATATCCGAGCGCCAGCACGACGTTCTTGCCCTTCACCTCGGCGCGATAGCCTACGCCCACGATGTCGAGGTCCTTCTTGAAGCCCTGCGTCACGCCGGTCACGGCGTTGGCCACCAGCGCGCGGGCCAGCCCATGCAGCGCGCGGTGATCTTCGGTGTCGCGCTTGGCGATCAGCGTGCCGTCCTTCTGCTCGAAGTGAATGCCGTGCGGCAGCGGCACGGTCATCTTGCCCTTGGGCCCCTGCACTTCGACGGCGTCCGTCTTGATTTGCACCTTCACGCCGGATGGAACCGGGATCAGCTTGTTTCCAATTCGCGACATAGCCTATTCGAACCTCGTTCCTCGAACGCTTGCTGCCTACCAAACCTCGCACAACAACTCGCCGCCCATGCCTTCCTTGCGGGCGGATTGCCCGGTCATCACGCCGCGCGGCGTCGAGAGAATCGAAATCCCCATGCCGCCCACCACGGGGCGAATGCCAAACTTTCCGACGTAGCGCCGCGAGCCGGGCCGCGAAACGCGCTGGAGGTCGGTGATCACGCTGCGGCGCTCCGGGGTGTAGCGCAGGAAGACGCGCAGGGTCTTCTTGCCCTTTTCGTCCACGACTTTGTAATTGGCGAGATAGCCTTCTTCCTTCAGAATCCGCGCGATTTCGAGCTTCAGCTTGGAGGCGGGCAAATCCACGCGCGGGTGCCTGGCTTTGCGCGGCGTTGCGAATGCGCGTCAACAAATCGGCAATGGGATCGGTGGTCATTCCTCTGTCCTTACCAGCTGGCCTTCACGACGCCGGGGATTTCTCCCTTGAGCGCGTGGCCGCGGAAACAGATGCGGCACATTTCAAACTTGCGCAGAAAGCCGCGGGCGCGCCCGCAGATCCGGCAGCGGTTGCGCTTGCGGATCTTGAACTTCAGCTTCCGCCGCATCTTCGCCATTTGACTGGTTCTGGCCAATTCGTGTCTCCTTATCCTTACGCCCGGAAAGGCACGCCGAGCAGCTTCAGCAGCTCGCGCCCTTCTTCGTCGGTCCGGGCCGTCGTGGTAATCGTGATGTTCATGCCCTTGATTTTGTCCACCCGGGTGTAATCGATCTCCGGAAACACCAGCTGGTCGCGCAGTCCCAGGGTGTAATTTCCGCGGCCGTCAAACGAATTCGGCGCCAGGCCCTTGAAATCCCGCACGCGCGGAAACACGATGCTCGCGAGGCGGTCGAGAAACTCATACATGCGCTCGCCGCGCAGCGTGACCATGCAGCCGATGGGCATGCCCTTGCGAATCTTGAAATTCGCGATCGACTTCTTGGCGCGCGTGATCACCGGCTTCTGCCCGGCAATCTGTCCCAACTCCTGCGCCGCCGTGTCGAGCAGCTTCACGTTCTGGCTCGCTTCGCCCAGGCCGATATTCACCGTAACCTTCGAAACGCGCGGCACGGCCATCGTGTTCGAGTATCCGAAGCGCTTGGTCAGCGCCGGAACGGCTTCCTTTCGGTACTTTTCATGCAAACGGGTAATCATTTATCTCGTCCCTTATCTCTTCGCCTGCCCTCTAGTGTTCAAATGTCGTGTTGCAGCGGCGGCAGACCCGCGTCTTCGTGCCGTCTGGCAGCGTGGTGTGCCCGGCGCGCGTGTGCTTCCCGCATCCAGGGCAGACCAGCATCACGTTGGACACGTGAATCGGGCCTTCCTTCTCGAGAATTCCGCCCGCGCACGTTCTTCGAGGGATTCGGCCGCGTATGCTTCTTGATGATGTTGGCGTGCTCAACGGTGACGCGGCGCTTTACCGGATCGACGGTAAGCACTTTCCCGGTCTTGCCCTTCGAACGGCCCGCCATTACCTTCACCATGTCGCCATGGCGGATCCCCAGCGGGGCGGGAGCTTCCTGTATTTTCCTCATCGCTACTTTTCTCATCGCTACCACACTTCCGGGGCCAGCGAGATGATCTTGGTGAACTTCTTGTCGCGCAGCTCGCGGGCCACCGGCCCGAAAACGCGCGTTCCCACCGGCTCGCCCGCATCATTGATGATCACTGCGGCATTGTCGTCAAACCGGATGTAGCTGCCATCCTTGCGGCGCTGCTCTTTCCGCGTCCGCACCACCACCGCCTTCACCACTTTGCCCTTTTTTACCTGGCCGTCCGGCGTCGCTTCCTTGACGGCTGCGGTGATCACGTCGCCCAATCCGGCCTTCAATCCCGCGTCGCCCCCCAACGGAAGGATGCAGGTTATCTGGCGGGCGCCGGAATTATCGGCCACCGTCAGCCACGTTCGCATCTGAACCATGTTCGTGCTCCCCTAAACTCTTGTTGCGGCTTACCGCACGCGCGTCGAGCGCGAGACCACCTGCTTGAGCCGCCACCGCTTCAGCTTCGAAAGCGGCCTGGTGGCGACGATCCGCACCGTATCGCCCACGCGCGCGTCCCCGGTCTCATCGTGCGCGTAGTATTTCTTTCCCGACCGAATCGACCCGGTGATAGAGCGGATGCTGCGTCGTGCGCGTGACCTTCACCACGATCGTCTTCTGCATCTTGGCGCTGGTAACCACGCCGACCAGTTCCTGCCGGGCGCCACGCTCGTGAGTCTGCCTGCTGCGGCGCTGCTGTTTCATTCGCCATTACTTTTTCCTCAGTTCGGCTTCGCGCAGCAGCGTCTTCACCCGCGCGAAGTCCTTCTTCGCTTCCCGCAGCTTTTTCAACCCTTCCGACTGCCCGGTGGAAAGCTGAAAGCGCAGGCGGAAAATCTGCTCGCCCAGCTCGCGCTCCTGAATTTCGAGCTCGTTCGGGATTCATGTTGCGGTACTTCTCGATTTTTTCCGCTTTCTCCGCCATTACAGCTCCTCCGCCCGCGTGACGAACTTCGTCCGGATGGGGATCTTGCTGGCCGCGAGCTTCATGGCCTCGGTCGCCGAAGCCAGATCGACGCCCGCCATCTCAAACATGATCCGGCCCGGCTTTACCACCGCCACCCAGTGCTCCGGTGGGCCCTTTGCCCTTACCCATACGAGTTTCGGCCGGCTTCTTGGTGAACGGCTTGTCCGGGAAAATCCGGATCCACAGCTTGCCGCCGCGCTTGATAAACCGCGTGATCGCCACGCGCGAGGCTTCAATCTGGCGGTCGGTGATCCAGGCTGGCTCGAGAGCCTTCAGCCCGTAATCGCCAAACGCCAGCGCCCCTCCGCGCCAGGCCTTTCCGGTGCGCCGCCCGCGCTGCTGCTTGCGGTACTTCACTTTTTTCGGCATCAACATGATGAGTGGCCCGTTCCCTTACGCTTCCGCGCTTACACGTTGCGCCGGCACCGCGTTTCCCGCGAGCCGGAATCTTTTCGCCCTGATAAATCCAGCACTTCACGCCGATGATCCCGTAGGTGGTGTGGGCCTCGGCCAATCCGTAATCGATATCCGCGCGAAGCGTCTGCAGCGGCAACCGCCCCTGCAGGTACCATTCCTTGCGCGCGATTTCCGCGCCGTTCAACCGGCCGCCCACATGCACCTTGATGCCCTTGCAGCCAAAGCGCAGAGCCGAATCCACCGCCTTGCGCATCGCGCGCCGGAAAGCCACGCGCTTTTCCAGCTGCAACGCGATCGATTCGGCCACCAGTTGCGCGGCCAATTCCGGCCGGTGCACTTCCTGAATGTCGATGTGCACCTCGCGATTGGTGCGCTTCTGCACTTCGAGCTTGAGCTTGTCGATTTCCGAGCCCTTGCGCCCGATGATGATTCCCGGGCGGGCGGTGTAGATGCGCACCACCAGCTTGTTGGCGGCGCGCTCGATGTCGATCGAGTCCACGCCGGCCGACTTCAGCTTCTCCTTGAGCTGCTTCCGCAAAATGACGTCTTCGTGCAACAGGTCGGCATAATCGCGCTTGGCGAACCAGCGCGACTTCCAGCCCTTGTTGTAGCCCAGCCGAAACCCGTACGGATGTGTTTTCTGCCCCAAACTTGCCTCCCGCTTCTGCTCGCGCTGCTACTTCTTCTGCGATTCTTTGGCGCGCTTCTCGATGGCCTTGCGCGCCTTGCGCACCGCGCCGCGCACGCCCTTGGACGCCTGCTCCTCCGCCGCCACGGCCGCCGCGCGAGACGCGGCCGCCTTCAGATGCTCGGAGACGGCCACCTCGATATGGCTGGTCCGCTTCTGGTATCGGAAGCCGCGGCCCATCGGCGCGGGACGCATGCGCTTCCATCGCGGCCCTTCGTTCACGCAGCAATGCGTTACATAGAGCGCGTCCACGTCGAGCGATGCGCCGGAATCATCCGCCTTGCGTTCGGCGTTGGCGATCGCGCTGCGCAGCGTCTTCGCCACGTCCTTCGCGATGCGCTTCTTGGTGAACTGCAATGTCTGCAGGGCCTCTTCCGCGCGCTGGCCGCGGATCAAGTCGATCACCAGGCGCGCCTTCTGCGGCGACACGCGCACAAACCGCGCGATCGCCGTTCCTTCAATCTGACCGTGAGCCTGCTCTGCCGTTGCCATGGTTATATGCCCTTTGCCTTACGCCTTTGGCGCTCCGGCTCCGCCACCCGCGGGCGCCGCTCCGGCCGGCAGGAGCCGCTCCCGCAGCCCTTTCCAAGGCCGCCTTCACCGCATGGCCCTTAAAGGTCCGCGTGGCAGCAAACTCGCCCAGCTTGTGCCCTACCATCTGTTCGGTGATGTAGACGGGAATAAACTTCCGCCCATTGTGAACGGCGATGGTGTGGCCGATCATGTCCGGCAGGATCGTCGACCGGCGCGACCACGTCTTCACTACTTTCTTTTCGTTGCGCGAATTCATCCCTTCCACCTTCACGCGCAGGTGGTCGTCGACGAAGGGACCCTTCTTTAATGAACGCGGCATCTTTCCTCTACTCCTCCACGCGGCGCAGCTTGATCCATTGCTCGCGGCGCATCTTGCGAAACCCGCGCACCGGGCCCGAAACGCGGTGCGAAAGCGGGCAGAACGGGCATACAAACCGCGTTCCCTGGGCGTTCGGTATCTTTTCCACAATCACCGCCCAGCCGCTCCTGCACAAACGCATCAAAACCTGCGGCGCCGGAGCGAACTTCGGAAACCTTGGCAACCGGCTTTACCGGCCGCCGCGGAACCGCTTTCCGCGGGCGGGCTGTACGGCGTGTCGCACGTCGAGACGATCGTGTAGCTGCCATCTGACCCTCGATTCCCCGCCGCGCCGGGTTTCCTAATTGTACTGCTGCTCCAAACTACGGCTTGCGCCGCTCCACAATCATCCGGTCGCTCTTGCGCTTCTTCCGCGTCTTGGCGCCCAGAGTGGGAAATCCCCAGGGAGTCTGCGGGTGGTTGCCCTTCACGCGGCCCTCACCGCCGCCGTGCGGGTGATCGACCGGGTTCATAGCCACGCCGCGCACGGTGGGACGCTTTCCATGCCATCGCGTCCGGCCCGCCTTGCCGTAGGTCACGTTCTCATGGTCCACATTCCCAAGCTGCCCGACCGTGGCCATGCAGTCCACGCTGAACTTCCGGACCTCACCCGAAGGCAGCTTTACCAGGGCGATCTCGCCTTCCTTGCTCAACAGCTGCGCCGCGCCGCCCGCCGCGCGCACCATCTGGCCACCCTTGCCCGGAAAAAGCTCCAGGTTGTGGACCATCGTCCCGGGAGGGATGTGCCGGAAAGTCAGCGCGTTGCCCGGAAGAATGTCCGCCCCTTCCCCGTTCTGCACCGTCATGCCCACTTCCAAACCCACCGGCTGGAGAATGTAGCGCTTCTCGCCGTCGGCATAGTGCAGCAGCGCGATTCGCGACGAGCGGTTCGGATCGTATTCGATGGCCGCCACCTTGGCCGGAATTCCTGTCTTGTCGCGCCGGAAATCGATCGACCGGTAACGACGCGCGTGCCCGCCTCCGCGATGCCACGAGGTCACTTCGCCGTGCGAGTTGCGGCCGCCGGTGCGCTTCTTGGATTCCGTGAGCGACTTTTCCGGCGACTGCTTGGTGATCTCGCTCTTATCGAGCATGGTCAGGAAGCGCCGCGCGGGTGTGTACGGTTTAAATGTTTTTAATGGCATTCTTACCTCTTGCCTCGAGCCTTCGAAAAAGCCGGTTCGCCTTCCGAAACCGCCTCAAAAATCCCCGAACTTACAGATTCTCCGCGTATTCGATCATCTTTTCGCCGGGAGCCAGCTTCACGTAGGCCTTTTTCCAATCGCTGCGGAAGCCCTCGGCGCGCCCGCGGCGGCGAAACTTTCCGTGATAAATCGCGGTGCGCACGCGGTCGACTTTCACCTTGAAAGATGCGCTGCACCGCTTCCTTCACTTCCGTTTTCGTGGCGTCGGCCGCGACTTCAAACACCACCGTGTGCTGCGTTTCCTTCACGGCCAGCCCTTTTTCGGTAATGATCGGCCGCCGAATGATCTGATAAAGCCTCGTCGCCATAACCTATTCCTTTTTCGCCTTGGGCTTGGCCTTCGGCTTTTCCTTCTTCTCGGCTTTCTCCGCCTTGGCCGGGGCAGCCTTCTTGGCGGCCTTGGGCGCGGAAGACGAGGCCTTGGCTTTCGCGGGCGCCGACTTCGCTTTGGCGCCTTCGCCTGCTTCCGCCTTCACTGCCGGGGCCGGTTCGATCTGCACCGTGTCGTCGGATTCGCTCTTGGTTGCGGAAAGCGCCCGGCTCAGCCTCACAGCCGCTTCACGCGAAAGCATCAGGCGGTCGTGCCGGAGTAAATCGTAGGGCTCCAGATGCGTCGAGGCCACAAGCGTCACCCCTTCAAGGTTCCTGCTGGCACGCTCAAGATTCACGTCCGACGTGTTCGACACAAGCAGAATCGTGCGCTTGGCGCCGTCCAGCTTATCGAGCGACTGCCGGAACGCCTTCGTCTTGTGCGATTCAAGCGCCCAGCCATCCACAATGGTCAGCTTCTGCTGCGCGACCTTTGCCGACAGCGCCGACCGCAGCGCCCCCAGAACCATCTTCCTCGGCAGCGCGTATTCGTAACTGCGCGGCGTGGGACCATGCACCGTGCCGCCATGGCGCCACAACGGCGACCGGATCGATCCGACGCGCGCGCGCCCGGTGCCCTTCTGCTTCCAGAGCTTCTTGCCCGAGCCGCTGACCTCGCTCTTGTCCTTCGTCTTATGCGTTCCAGCGCGCTGGCCCGCCAGGTAGTGCCGCACCGCTTCGTGCAGCAGGTGCTCGTTAACCCTGGCTCCAAACACGTCGTCGGCCAATTCCACCTGGCCGATCGTCTTGCCATCCAGATTTTTCACGTCCACAACTGGCATCGTCGTCTCTCGCCGTTTCCGAGGCTGCGCTTCTACTTCTTGGCCTTGCGAATGAAAATGTAGCTGCCGGCCGGGCCCGCCACCGCTCCGCGGACCAGCAGCAAATTCTCGTCGGTGTCGATTTTTACCACGCGCAAATTCTTCGAAGTCTTGCGCTCGTTGCCCATGTGCCCCGGAAAATGCTGGCCTTTCCAGACGCGCGAAGGAAACGAACTCGCGCCGATTCCGCCAGGGGCGCGATGATGCATCGAGCCGTGCGTGGAGTCGCCGCCGCGATAGTGCCAGCGCTTCACGCCACCCTGAAATCCCTTGCCCTTGCTGACCCCGGTAACGTCGACCAGTTCGCCCACCTGGAAGCCATCGACCAGCACGCGGTCGCCCGGCTTGCGTTTCATCCTTGGAATCGTTGGTGCGCACCTCTCCGACATAGCGCATCGGGGCGACGCTGGCCTTCTTAAAGTGTCCCGTCATGGGCCTTGGTCACGCGCTGCGGCTTGATGAATTCAACCAAGCCCAGCTGCACGGCGTCGTAGCCGTCTTTATCCTTGGTGCGCCGCTGCACCACCACGCACGGGCCGGCCTGCAGCACGGTGCAGGGCACCGCCGTGCCGTCTTCGGCGAAGACCTGCGTCATCCCCAGTTTGATTCCGAGTATTCCGTTGACCGCCATCGCTCGCTCTTTCCTTCTTGCCTGCTGATTTCGCTTGCGCGCTACTTGACCGCGTGTTCGCGCCCGAACGCCTTGATTTCCACATCCACGCCCGGCGGCAGATCGAGCTTCATCAGCGCGTCCACCGTATCCGGCGTGGGCTCGAGAATATCGATCAGCCGCTTGTGTGTGCGCATCTCAAACTGCTCGCGCGATTTCTTGTCCACGTGCGGCGACCGCAACACCGTCCAGCGATTGATCACCGTGGGCAGCGGAATCGGTCCCGCCACATCGGCGCCGGTGCGCTTGGCCGTGTCGACAATTTCCCGCGTCGACTGATCGAGAATGCGATGATCGTACGCCTTCAAACGAATGCGAATTTTTTCTCCGTTAGGCATGATTACTCGATGATCTCCGCGACGGCTCCGGCGCCCACGGTGTGGCCGCCTTCGCGAATCGCGAACCGCAATCCCTTCTCGAGCGCCACCGGCGTGATCAGCGTGATCTCGGCCGACACGTTGTCCCCCGGCATCACCATCTCCACTCCCTGCGGCAGCTTCACGTCTCCGGTCACGTCCGTCGTCCGGAAGTAAAACTGCGGCCGGTAGCCCGTGAAGAACGGCGTGTGCCGCCCGCCTTCTTCCTTCGTCAACACGTAGGCTTCCGCCTTGAACTTCGTGTGCGGCGTGATCGACCCCGGCTTCGACAACACCTGCCCGCGCTCCACTTCATCTTTTTCCGTGCCGCGCAGCAGCAACCCTACGTTGTCTCCCGCCATCCCTTCATCGAGCAGCTTGCGGAACATCTCCACGCCCGTCACCGTCTTCTTCATCGTCGGACGGAAGCCCACAATCTCGACTTCCTCGCCCACCTTTACCTTGCCGCGCTCGATTCGCCCCGTCACCACCGTGCCGCGGCCCGAAATCGAGAAAATGTCCTCGATCGGCATCGCGAACGGCTTGTCCACGTCCCGCTGCGGCAGCGGTATGTTCTTGTCCACCGCGTCCATCAGCTCCAGCACCGTCTTCTCCCACTTCTCATCGCCTTCCAGCGCCTTGAGCGCCGACCCGCGAATCACCGGAATCGTGTCGCCCGGAAACTGATAGGTCTTGAGCAGCTCGCGCACTTCCAGTTCCACCAGCTCGAGCAGCTCCGGATCGTCCACCATGTCGCACTTGTTCAGGAACACCACAATCGCCGGCACGCCCACCTGCCGCGCCAGCAGAATGTGCTCCCGCGTCTGCGGCATCGGGCCCGTCGGTCGCCGCCACCACCAGGATCGCCCCGTCCATCTGCGCCGCGCCCGTGATCATGTTCTTCACGTAATCGGCGTGGCCCGGGCAGTCGATGTGCGCGTAGTGCCGGTTGGCCGTCTCATACTCGACGTGCGAAACCGCGATGGTGATCCCCCGCTCGCGCTCTTCGGGCGCGTTGTCAATCGAATCAAACGCCCGGAACGATACCTTCGGGTTGTGCTTCGAGAGCACCTTGGTGATCGCCGCCGTCAACGTCGTCTTGCCGTGGTCGATGTGCCCAATCGTCCCCACGTTTACGTGCGGCTTAACTCGCTCGAATTTCTCCTTCGCCATCTCTCTCCGCTCCGTTCTGTTTCCAGAGTTTCTATGAAAATAAACTTGGAGTCCGCTATCTCTTGGCCTTTGCTCCGTTCTTCCCGCCAATGATTTCTTCCGCGATGTTGTTGGGCGCCTGCTGGTAATGCGAGAAGTGCATGGTGAAGCTGCCGCGCCCCTGCGTCTTGCTGCGAATATCGGTGGCATAACCGAACATTTCCGACAGCGGCACCAGCACGTTGATGATCTCGGTGCCGCCGCGCGATTCGCGCCCCTGCATCTGGCCGCGCCGCGAGTTCAGGTCCGCGATCACCGGGCCCATGTAATCCTCCGGCACCACCACTTCCACCTTCATGATCGGCTCAAGCAGCTTCGGGCTGGCCTTTCGGCACGCTTCCTTGAAAGCGATCGAGCCGGCAATCTTGAAAGCCATTTCCGAGCTGTCCACTTCGTGATAGCTGCCGTCGATCACCGTCACCGCGAGATCCACCATTTCGTAGCCCGCCAGAACGCCGGTCTCCATCGCTTCCTTCACGCCGTTTTCGATGGGAGGAATGTACTCCCTCGGAATCGCGCCGCCAAAAACCTTGTCGATAAACAGCAGCCGGTGATCCTTGTCGTACCGCCACTTGCCGCCCTTGCCCGCCACCTTCTGAGCGAGTTCGTCGAGTTCGTCGGTCGACATCTCGTGCATGTCTCCCGCGCCGGAATTGGGCAGCGGCTGCACGGTCAGCTTCACGTGGCCGTACTGGCCGCGGCCGCCGGTCTGCTTCACGTATTTTTCTTCGCCTTCGGCCGTCTTCAGAATCGTTTCGCGGTAGGCCACCTGCGGGCGTCCCACATTCGCCTGCACGCTGAACTCGCGCATCATGCGGTCCACGATAATTTCCAGGTGCAGCTCGCCCATTCCGGAAATCAGGGTCTGGCCCGGTGTCGACGTCGGTGTGCACGCGGAACGTGGGATCTTCCTGCGCCAGCTTGGCGAGCGCGGTGCCCATTTTTTCCTGGTCCGCCTTGGTCTTGGGCTCGATGGCTACCGAAATCACGGGCGCCGGGAAATCGATCGACTCCAGCACAATGGGCTTGTTCTTCATCGGACAGCGTGTCGCCGGTGGTCACGTTCTTCAAGCCCACGCAGGCGGCGATGTCGCCCGCTTCCACCGACTCGATTTCCTCGCGCTTGTTCGCATGCATGCGCAGCAAGCGGCCGATGCGCTCGCGGGTTTTCTTCGTCGAGTTGTAAACGTTCTGCCCGGCCTTCAGCACGCCGGAATACACCCGGATGTAGGTCACATGGCCGACGTAAGGATCGGTCATGATCTTGAAGGCCAACGCCGCAAACGGCTGATCATCCGCCGAACGCCGCAATTCCGGCTCTTCTGTATCCGGATCCATGCCTTCGATCGGGGGAATATCGAGCGGCGAGGGCAGATAATCGACCACGGCATCGAGCAGCGGCTGAATGCCCTTGTTCTTGAACGCCGAGCCCGCCACCACCGGCACCAGCTTCAGCGCAATCGTCGACCTGCGCAGCGAAGCCCGCAATTCGGCCGGCTCCAGTTTATGCTGGTCGAGGTATTTGGTCAGGATGGCGTCGTCGTGCTCGGCGATATATTCGACCACCTTGTCGCGATGCTCTTTGTAAAACTCCGGAGTCAGCGCCGACGCCTTCACCGCGGTTTCCAGCTCCGGATGCGACTTCAGATACTCCGCATCCCACAGCTTTTCAAGCGGCAGAATTTCGTATTCCGCGCCGAGCGTTTCGCTCTTCCAGATGATCGCGCGCTCTTCGATGAAATCGATTACGCCGATGAAATTATCCTCGCGCCCGATGGGATACTGGATCGGCACGGGATGCCCCGAAAGCCTCTGCCGCATGGTCCTGATCGAATGATCGAAATCCGCGCCGATGCGATCCATCTTGTTGATGAACGCGATGCGCGGCACGCGATACTTGTCCGCCTGCCGCCACACCGTTTCCGTCTGCGGCTGCACGCCGGCCACCGCGTCAAACACGGCCACCGCGCCATCCAGCACGCGCAGCGACCGCTCCACTTCCACCGTAAAATCCACGTGGCCCGGCGTATCAATAATATTGATGCGGTGCTTCTCGCCGAACCGGCTCCAAAACGCGGTCGTCGCGGCGGAGGTGATCGTGATTCCGCGCTCGCGCTCCTGCTCCATCCAGTCCATGGTGGCGGTGCCTTCGTGCACTTCGCCGATCTTGTAGGTCACACCCGTATAAAAAAGGATGCGCTCGGTGCAGGTGGTCTTCCCCGCATCGATGTGCGCCATGATCCCGATGTTGCGGATATGCTCGAGTTGGACTTGGCGTGCCATTCGAACGTTTCGTCCGCGCTACCAGCGATAATGCGCGAAGGCCTTGTTGGCCTCCGCCATGCGGTGCACGTCCTCCTTCTTCTTCACCGCTCCGCCGCGGCCATTGGCCGCGTCCATGATTTCTTCCGCCAGCTTGTCGGTCATCGACTTGCCCGAACGCGTCCGCGCATTGAGCACCAGCCAGTGAATCGCCAGCGACTGCCGCCGGAACGGATTCACTTCGACGGGCACCTGGTAGTTCGCGCCGCCCACGCGCCGCGTCTTCACTTCCAGCATCGGCTTGCAGTTCTCGACGGCCTTCTTGAACAGCTTGAAGGCGTCGTCGTTGGTCTTGGGCGCGACGTGGTCCATCGCTTTGTAGAAAATCACCTGCGCGGTCGAGCGCTTGCCGTCGTACATCATGCTCGAAATAAACTTCTGCACGAGGTCGCTGTTGTAAACCGGATCGCCCGGAATCCTTCTCCGAAGAACCCAACCTTTACGAGGCATCTATCCGCTCTCCTACTTCTGTGCGGCTTTGGGCCGCTTGGCGCCGTATTTCGAGCGCCCTTGCTTGCGATTTTCAACGCCTGCCGCGTCGAGCGTTCCGCGAATGATGTGGTAGCGCACGCCCGGCAGATCCTTCACGCGGCCGCCGCGCACCAGCACGATCGAGTGCTCCTGCAGGTTGTGGCCGATCCCGGGAATGTAGGTGGTCACTTCGGCGCTGTTGGTCAGCCGCGCGCGCGCCACTTTTCGCAGCGCGGAGTTAGGCTTCTTCGGCGTTTGGGTGTAAACGCGAACGCACACGCCGCGCTTTTCCGGACACCCTTCGAGCGCGGGCGACTTCGTCTTCGTCCGGATTTTCTCCCGGCCATTCCGCACCAGTTGTGAAAACGTCGGCACGCCTTTTCCCCTTTTGCTTCCAGCAACGCTTGCAATAATCAGTGGTACACGCGCGAGTATTCCTCCCGCGCAGTACTCTGCGGGTGCATGAACAGAAAGGCCGCCAACCCTTGAGGAACTACAAGGTGCTCCGTGCTGACGCTTCACCCCGAGGAGTGAACTGCATCTGCTCAAAAAACGGAGAGGCTTACACGGCTTTGCGGGGCTGGCGCCCCATTTCGGCCGCTCTTCCAAACCCCGTTCCGTCCTTCTTGTTCCGGGGTCGAAAGACTTCCCTTCACCACACCAGGCCCGAAGGCCTCTAGACAACCGCGCAAGTATAGGAAAAACAACAAGTCATGTCAACCCGATTCCTCTGTGGAAATCGAAAGGCCCATTTTAGCGCTGGTGGTCGTATCGGCAAGTGCCGTGAGTTTGTGGTTCGCTCTCATACGCTTGGCCACTCGATCCACCGGCCACCCAACGAGAGGCCCTGACGCCGCCAATGATCAATCGGCTTACACTACTATATGATAGTCCGTACTGCGTTGGCAATTCGTAAGCTACTCATAAATATGCGATTCTGACAGATTGACGCTGCCCCAGGCTATCCCTCGTTCGACGCGCACAAGAGCCCGCTTAGACAGAATAGCTTGCAGGGTCTGCGGCATGGTTGGCAATTGCTCACCGTAGCTCCCGCAGATCCTTTACCGCCTGCGTATTCATGCCTAAACTGGGGGCGCTTTTTTCAACAGGGAGCATCCGTGAATTTCGCAGGTGCGACGCTTCTATGCCTGCTGTCGACCGCCATACCGCCTTTCGCTGCGGCGCAAAATCGTCTGGATCAGAAAGCTCAGGCGTCGAACCGCGCGACGCCGTCCACTGCAAAACCTGCCGGCAAATATTCCACGGAGCCATACGTAATCGAAGAGTATAAAACCACATTTCGTTTTGAAAATGACGGGACCGGCGAGCGCACTCCTAACGGCGCGAATCCGCATTCAGAACGACGTTGCCGCCAGACAGCTCAGCGAACTTTCCTTCGACTTCGACGCTAACACCGAAGAATTGAATGTATCCTTCGTTCGCGTGCGCAAACCGGACGGGACACGCATCGACGCCCGCCCCGAAGCCGATCACGGAAGACACGGCGTCCGCCGCTCGCGACGCCCCTGCTTACGCCAACGCAAAAGAAAAACATATCGCCGTACCGCCCTCTACAGCCCGGCGACGTTCTCGAATACGAGATTGTTACCCGCATCGTTCATCCCATCGCCGCGGGGGAATTCTGGGCGCAGCACGCTTTTTTGACAGATGCGATCGTGCTGGATGAACGGCTCGAAGTCAGCGTGCCGAAGGGCCGCAGTGTAATCGTTCATTCGCCGGACGCGCCTTATTCCACCGACGCAACCTCAACGAAAGAACATGTCGTCTATCGCTGGAAGCACGCGAAACTAGCGATTTCTTCCAACGACGACAGCGGCTCCAATCCGGCAGGCCAAGGAACACGAGCGGCGCAGCCAGATGTGCAGATCACCAGCTTCGCCGAGTGGAACGCCGTATCACGCTGCTATGCAGATTTACGACACAAAAGCACGGAGGCGACACCGGAAATCCGCGCGAAAGCCGCAGAGCTCATCGCCGGCCGCTCGGCGGAAATCGATAAAATCGAAGCGATTTACGAGTACGTTGCTGCGAATATCCGCTACGTGGAACTACCGGTCGGCTCGGCGAGCTTTGCCCCGCATACAGCCGCCGAAGTCTTCAAAAACCAATATGGCGATGCGAAAGACAAGGGAGCCTTGCTGGCGGCCATGCTGCGGGCAGCCGGTCTTCAGGCGAGCACCGTTCTGCTTCCACAATCCCAAAAGCTGGATCGTTCCGTGCCGTCGCCGTCGCAACTGGATTACGCGATCACGGCGGTGGCAAGCGGCAACAAGATGATTTGGCTGGATTCGGCGCCTGGAGTGGCTCCATTCCAGTTCCTACCCTTGTCCCTGCGCCACAAATCGGCCCTGCTGATCGCTCCAGAGGGAACGCCAAGGATCGTGGAAACGCCGGCGGACCCGCCGTTTCTTTCCACGCAAAAAGTGGAAGTGGAAGCCCGTGTGAGCGATCTTGGAAAGCTAACCGCTCACATCCACTATCAAATTCGCGGCGACAACGAATTTGCGCTGCGCCTCGCCTTCCACCGCACACCGCCTTCGCAGTGGAAAGACCTCGGGCAGACGCTTCTGACTCTCGACGGCCTGCGCGGGGACGTCACCCTCGCAAAATCGAGCGACCCGCTCGACACGAGAAATCCCTTTGAGGTCGATCTCGAGTATACGCAAGCGGATTTCCTTGACTGGTCGAGTAAGAAGTCCAAGGTCCCCCTGCCCCTGCTTTCAATAGGAATGCCCGATGCTCCCAAGAATGCAGGCCAGCCAATAGCACTTGGCAGCGCCCTCGATGTATCTACTCATCTTAAACTCTCGCTGCCCTTGGGTTATGTCGCCGAGGCACCGGTCGCCAGCGGGGTGAGCCGCGATTACGCCGACTTCAAATCGAGCTATCGATATCAGGAAAACACTCTCACAGCGGAGCGGACCCTGAATTTCAAAATGCGCGAGATTCCGGCGTCCCGGCGCAGCGACTACCTTTCATTCATGCATGCCGTCGACGCCGATCAGACGCAGCCTCTGATCGTCGAAAATAAGGTGGCAGGCGCACCCGTTGTGCCGCCGGAGGCAACTGTAAGCGATCTCTTCGAGGCCGGCACTGCCGCGCTCGCCTCCGGCAGCGCCCAATCCGCCATTCCGCTCTTTGAGCGCGTGGTCGCCTTGGAGCCTGCACACAAAGAGGCGTGGAACGAGCTAGGGCTCGCACATATGCGCCTGTCGCAGCTCGATGAAGCAGTCTCCGCATTCAAAAAACAACTGGAGGTAAATCCCGCAGACGAGCATGCCCACAACTATCTTGGGCTCGCCTACGAGCAGCAGCAGAAATATGACGAAGCCGCTGCCGCCTTCCGCAAGCAGATTGAAATCGACCCGCTCGATACGATTGCCCACGCCGCGCTCGGCACGATTCTCCTGGCTCAGCGTCAATATCTCGAAGCCGCGCCCGAGCTCGATAAAGCCGCGGTGCTGTCCCCCGGCAAAGCGGAGTTGCAGATCAGCCTGGGCCAGGCGTACATCAACCTGGGCCACAATGACCAAGCGCTCGATGCATTCGACCACGCCGTAGATTATCTCCGACGCCAGCCATCTGGAATAACGCCGCCTACAACCTCGCGGAGCACAAAGTGGAGTTGGCAAAAGCTCAGAAATATGCGGAATTGGCAGTGTCGGCAACCGCAGCTGATCTTGCCAAGGTCGACCTGCCGCACTTGACCGCAGAGCAAACAGGAAAAGTCGCAAGTATGGGGAACTACTGGGATACCCTCGGCTGGGTCTATTTTCAGAAAGGCGATCTTGACGATGCCGAACGCTACATTCGTTCCGCGTGGCTGCTCGACCAGCGAGGCGAGATGGCAGATCACCTCGCCAGAATATATGAAAAGCACGGACAGAAAGACGAAGCTATCCGCACGTATGCCATGGCGCTCGCCGCACCACATCCCAATTTGGACACTCGGGCCCGCCTCACGCTGCTTCTGGGCGGCAACTCGCAGATCGGTGACCTTGTGAGACAGGCAGCGCCCATGCTCGCCGCGCTCCGGAAGCTTCCTGCCGGAAAGCTGCTGAATGAGAGCGCGCAGGCCCAATTTGCCGTGTTGCTGTCGCCCGGCAAAACTCCTTCTCATTCCCCTCGCGTGGAATCTGTGCGCTTTTTGGGTGGAAGCGAACAGCTGCGCGCTTTCGCAGACCGCCTCCGCTCGCTCGATTACGGGCCGCTGTTCCCGGATGCTTCGCCGGTTAATTTGGTCCGCCGCGGCACGCTTTCCTGCTCCGCCAAATCCGCTGAATGCAGCTTCCTGCTCGACTTGCCAGATGAACTCCCGGCAATAAACTGAGCCACCCTGGCCTGAGGGGATAAAACTCGAAGGAAACTCACGCTCGTGTACAATGAAACCGCTCGCGCGGTCAGTCCCGGGGTCTTAGTCAGAATCCACAATTGATTGAGAAAGGTTCACGATGAATCCAGAGCGGGTCGGGTTAGGACGTCAAGTGGTATACACGGTCGGAATGATTTTCGCGGCTGTATTTGTTTTCGCGCAGGTCCCGTCACTTAGAGCGCAGGACAAGCCGGGGACCTCTATTCAGCTCGAAGTTGCCAACGGCACCACGGCAACCTATCGGGTTCGCGAGCAACTCGCGGGCATCAGCTTTCCAGACGACGCAGTCGGTTCAACGGATTCCATCACGGGCACCCTTGTGATCCTGCCGGACGGCTCGGTGGACAGCGCCCACTCGAAGATCACCATCGACCTGCGAAACCTCAAGAGCGACCAGGACATGCGCGATGGCTACGTCAAGAACCGAACCCTCGAGACGGACAAGTTTCCGACGGCTGAGTTTGTGGCCAAACGGCTGCAAGGAGCGCCCAATCCGCTTCCGGCTCCCGATCGCGCAACCGGCCAGAGCGGCTTTCAGCTTACCGGCGACCTGACCGTCCATGGCGTAACCAAGGAAGTTACTTTGAACGGGTATGCAACTTACAGCAAAGACCTGGTGGCCGGCCGGGCGATGACCGACTTCACGTTTGCCACGTTTGGGCTTACGAAGCCGTCGCTCGCCCGCCTGCTGAGCGTGGACGATAAGATCAACCTGGAAATAAATTTCAAGCTGAAACGAACCAACTGATTTTGCGGATTGCTGACGACTGCCCGGCGGACCTGAAAGGGACAGCCTTTCCCGACGTCACCTTAATTCGAGGAGTTCTTTTTCCTTGACCGCGGAGAGGTCTTCGATCTTCTGCGTTTCCGAATGGGTCAGCTTTTCCAGCTCGTCGAGTGAACGTTTCTTTTCGTCTTCGCTGATTTTCTTGTCCTTCTCGAGCTTCTCGACGGCTTCTTTCACGTCGCGGCGGATGTTGCGAACCGCCGTGCGGTGGTTTTCCAGAACCTTGTGAATGTGCTTCACCATGTCCTTGCGCCGGTCCTCGGTAAGCGCGGGAATCGGCACGCGCACCACCTTGCCATCATTCGTCGGGTTGAGGCCGATATCCGAGGTGCGAATCGCCTTATCAATCAGCGGTACGGCGCCCGGATCCCACGGGGAGATGACGATGGTGGACGGATCGGGAACGTTCAGCGATCCCAGTTGGTTGATGGGCATGGGCGTCCCGTGATAATCCACGCGAACATGATCGAGAATCGCCACGTTCGCTCGCCCCGTGCGGACTCCCGACAACTCCTTGCGGAAGTCTTCCACGGCCTTCTCCATCCTCGTCTTCGCCTGCACCAGAGCATCTTTGCTGGTGGCAATCACATTCATCGAAACATCGCCTCCGCTTGCGGCGTCAAGCCGCGGTAACTGTCGAGCCTACCCGGTCGCCCAGCACGACGCGCTTCAAGTTTCCGGATACTCCCATATCGAACACTACGATGGGCATCTTGTTGTCCATGCATAGCGAAATGGCCGTCGAATCCATCACCGACAAGCCCTTTTGCAGCACGTCCAGGTAGGTAATCTGTTCGAATTTCTTGGCGCTGGCCACCTTCTCGGGGTCGGCGTCGTAAATTCCATCCACGCGCGTCGCTTTCAAAATCACATCGGCCTTTATTTCCATCGCTCGCAGAGCCGCCGCGGTGTCGGTCGAAAAATAAGGATTGCCCGTGCCCGCCGCGAAGATCACCACGCGCCCTTTTTCAAGGTGCCGCGTGGCGCGCCGCCGGATGAAGG
The DNA here is from genome assembly GCA_963848365.1 of uncultured Acidobacteriota bacterium. Classification (GTDB taxonomy): domain Bacteria; phylum Acidobacteriota; class Terriglobia; order Acidiferrales; family UBA7541; genus Palsa-295. The sequence continues at coordinate 51,860 of CAWKDI010000011.1, read as the reverse complement.
GCTCGGCCACCTGGTGCATTTCGATGGCGCTCAAAAGCCGCGTAGTACATCCCGCTTTTTCCAGGGCATCCTGCAGCGCCAGTCCGTTGATCACCGTCGCGAGCATCCCCATGTAGTCGCCGGTCGCGCGGTCGATCGAAAGTTCCCGTTGCCGGGTGCCGCGGAAGATATTGCCGCCGCCCACCATCAGCGCGATTTGCACGCCGAGATCCTGAACCCCCTTCACTTCGTGCGCCAAGCCCTGGATCGTGCCGGCGTGAATCCCAAACGAGTCCGGACCCGAAAGCGATTCCCCGGAAAGCTTCACCACGATGCGGTGGTATACCGGACCCGGCCGTTTCGCGCCGCTTCGTTTGGTGTTGCCGCGTTTCAATGCTGCGGATGTGGCTGCGGACGTTGTCATGGAGGTGTGATCGAATCTCCGCCAGCGGAGATTCTCGCGCTCTTAGAACGACTTGACAGCGAATGTTTCAGATTGCGCCGGATCGGCGTCGGATTGCTATGCCCAGCGAATTTTCGCACAAGATATGCGGAGGTGCCAGTCAAGAAACTCAGTTTAGCAATTACTCACTCGCGGTTTCAGTTCCCTCGGATGCCGAGGAAGCGCTGGACGCGCCGTCCATCTCCCCGACCTTGAACCGCGCGAACCGCCGGATGGCGATATTTTCACCTAGCTTGGCGATCGCCTGATCAACCAGTTCCTTCACCGTGGTCCCCTCGTCCTTGATGAAGTGCTGCTCTTAAAGGCAGTTTTCTTCGTAGAACTTTTCCATTTTGCCGTTCACGATCTTCTCGATCACGGGCGCCGGCTTGCCGGTGGCTTTCGCCTGCTCGGCGTAAATCTCGCGCTCGCGATCGAGCGTCTCCTGGGTCACTTCCTCGCGTCTGAGAAAGCGGGGGTCGAGCGCGGCAATGTGCATTGCCACGTCATGGCACAGCCGCTGAAAATCCTCGGTGCGCGCCACGAAATCGCTTTCGCAGTTGATCTCCACCAGCACCCCAATTTTGCCGCCGGCATGGATATAGCTCGCCACCAGCCCTTCGGACGTGGCACGCTGCGCCTTCTTCTGCGCCGCCGCCTGTCCCTTCTTCCGCAGAATATTGATGGCCTGCTCGATATCGCCATTTGCCTCGACAAGCGCATCGCGGCACGCGGTGAAGCCCGCGCCGGTGCGGTCCCGCAGATCCTTCACCTGCTGCGCCGATACATTCTTCCCTGTCTCAGTGGCCATGAATTCACTCAATCCCTTTTCGATGGATTCGGGCCTGACAACGCCGGTCGGATGCGGAGTTTCCTTGCGTCAGTCCAACAACGAACCGTTCGAGGTGTGTTTCACTTTGAAATCGCTATTTGGGGACTTCTTCGTTCTCAGGCACAGCCGCGGCAGCGGCTTCTTCCTCCGGCACGGCGCCCGGCTCGCCCTCGACGAAGTCGCCTTCCTGCTTCTCGTAGACCTCGTAGGCGCTCGTGTCCACGTAGTCGACGCCCTCTTCGGTGGCGCCTTCGCCGCTCTTCTGGTCGGCGATCTGCGACTGCTCGAACGACTGGCGTCCCACGATAACCGCGTCGGAAATCTTCGAAGTAAACAGCCGGATCGCTCGCAGCGCGTCGTCGTTGCCCGGAATCACCCAGTTCACGAGATTAGGATCGCAATTCGTGTCCACGATCGCCACTACCGGAATACCCATCCTTCGCGCTTCGCGCACCGCGATCACTTCCGAATTCGGGTCGATCACGAACATCACGTCGGGAGGGGTACTCATATTCTCGACGCCGGAGAAATTCTGCTGGAGGTGCTTGAGTTCCCGTTCGAGCCGCGCGCCCTCTTTCTTCGAGAACTGCGCCATGCGCCCGTCTTCCACCATAGCCTTGAGCAGCTTAAGCCGCTTGATCGACTTCTGGAGAGTGACCCAGTTGGTGAGGGTGCCGCCCAGCCAGCGGTGGTTCACGTAGAACATTCCACAGCGCTGCGCTTCTTCCAAAATGGCCTCTTGCGCCTGGCGCTTAGTGCCGAGGAAGAGGATTACTTTACCTTGTGCCGCCTGCTCAGACACGTAGCGCGCCGCATCGCGGAACATCTTCAGTGTCTTCTGCAGATCGATAATGTGAATGCCGTTGCGCTCGCCGAAAATATACTCCTTCATTTTCGGGTTCCAGCGCCGTGTCTGGTGGCCGAAGTGAACGCCGGCCTCCAGTAATTCCTTCATTGTAATTTCGACTCCCAATGTATCTCCTTTCTGTGAAGGGATGCTTCGAATCGCCTTGCGGCGCCAGCATCCTTTTTTGCCGGTATCTTGCCGGCCGTGAAGTTACCCCGGCGAGCCGGGGCCCTGCAAATTAACGCTTGCTGAACTGGAAGCGCCGACGAGCGCCCTTCTGCCCGTACTTCTTCCGTTCCTTCATGCGCGAATCGCGCGTGAGAAAGCCGTTCTTCCGCAGCGCGGGACGCAATTCCGGATTCAATCGCGACAGCGCGCGTGAAAGGCCCATGCGCACTGCTCCCGCCTGTCCTCCCACGCCCCCGCCCTTCACCTGGGCACGAACTTCCACCTGATCGTGCATCTGCGTGAACTTCAGCGGCTCGACGGCCGACGTATGCCAGGCCACGTTGCGAAAATAATCGTCTACGGGCCGCCCGTTCACGGTGAACCCGGCCGGTCCTTGCTTGATGTACACGCGCGCAACGGATTCGCGGCGGCGTCCCGTGCCGTAGAACTGCTTGACGGCGCCCGGCAAATTAGTCGATGAACTCAACGTTCCTCCTGCTCCCGTTCGATTTCCTTAAGATATGAATCTCGAAAATGGTTCCCGCGTATGGCGGACCTCTCCGCCAACGCAAGCCTGTTTCAGCGTAAACGCTCCACGCGTTTACAGTGCGAGGGGCTGGGGGTTCTGTCCGGCGTGGCGGGCAAGCGCTTCACTTCCGGCATAGACACGCAGCTTCTTCGCGCGACGCGCCCGGAGTTTGTTCTTCGGCAGCATCCCCAGCACCGCCTCGCGCACGACTTCCTCGGGGCGCCGTTGCATCAGGGCCCGAATCGGAACTTCCTTTAACCCGCCCGGCCACCCGCTATGGTGGCGATATATCTTCTGGTCTATCTTGTTTCCGGTAAGCCGGATCGTCTCGGCGTTGATCACGATCACGTGGTCGCCGCAGTCAAGCGACGGGGTATAGCTCGGCTTGTCTTTGCCGATCAAGAGTCTCGCAACACGCGTCGCCAGCCGACCCAGAACCTGATCCTTCGCATCCACCACGAACCAATTCTTCCCTACCGTCAGCGCTTCGGCCTCCCGGCCCTTTGGAACATACGTCCGCATCTGTGCAGTCACACCTTTCGCTCTAAAGACAAACGCCAAGTCTATTCTACACCGCATCCGGTGTCAACGAGTCGTATCATGTTGCGAAGACTAGAGCGTGACGAGAAGGCCGGCCAGGAGCGCGGCGCGCTCCGGGAATTTGCGGATCACAATGTGCTCGTGCGGCGTGTGCGCGCCGTCTCCCACCGCGCCAAGTCCATCCAGGGTAGGAATCCCGATCGCCGACGTAAAATTTCCGTCGGACCCACCGCCAGTCGCCGCTTCACCAAGCGAAAGGCCGCATTCGCGCATCAGCGATTGCGCTTGTCGAAAAAGGGCCCTCACGGCCTCTGTTCGTTCCAGCGGCGGGCGGTTTACTCCGCCCCGTACTTCCAGCTTCGCGCCTTTCAGTATTGGCCGCAGGCTGTGCAGCCTTTGATCGAGCGCGCTGGCGTCGGCCAGCCGCGTAAAACGCAGGTCAACTTCCGCTCGAGCGTGATCCGGGATCACGTTTGAAACAGTCCCCCCGGAAATCACCGTGGCCTGCACCGTGACTCCCAGCCGCGAATCGTTCATTTTCGTCAGGCGGTCGATTTGAAGAGCCAGTTCGTGGACGGCATTCACCCCTTCTTGCGGGTTGATTCCCGCATGCGCGGCGCGACCGGTCACAATCAGCTCGGCGGTGCCGACCCCTTTGCGCGAGGTCTTGAGCCGGCCTTCTTGCCCCAGCGAAGGCTCAAGAACCAGGACGGCATCGCTGCCCTGGGCTTCACTTTCAATCAGTTGACGCGAGGTGCCGCTGCCGATCTCCTCATCCGAGGTCCAAAGAAACACGAGGCGCTTGCTGGGCCGTATGCCCGCAGTTCGCAATGCATCGACGGCGTAAAGCGCCATCACGAGCCCGGCCTTCATATCGAAGGTTCCCGGTCCCCACGCCCGGCCGCCTGCAACACGGAACGGCATCTTCGCAAGGGTGCCCGTCGGATAGACCGTGTCCAGATGCCCGAGCACCAGGATTTGCCCGCGTGCGTTCGCCGCGCGGCCCTCGCCCAGCCAGATTTCCGCGCGCACATGGTTCCCGCGCTTCGCCTGCCGCAGGATCCGAACCTTCGCTCCTCGCTGCCGCCACCCTTCCGCGACGGCCTGCCCCATCGCGTCCACGGCGGATTTGTCATGGCTCGGCGATTCGCACCGCACGAACTGCCCCAGCAGCCGCACCATCTCCTTCTCGCGGCCTTTCAATTCATGCAGCAGTGCGCGCATGGAGGGGCGCGGGGTCATGCGATGGGGCTGCCCCCGGCGGGCGCGTTCAATTCTTTCGCCAATGGCTTGACGAGCAGAACCGTCGTATCGCTCGCGGAGTTGTAAACCATCACGAGCTGCACCATTACCGACCCATGGCGAAATTTGAATAGAAATCGCAGCTCCGCTCTCCCGTTAGCCCCAAACGCGCGCATCCTGGCCAACTCTCCCTCGAATTCCTTCACCCGCGTGCAGGGCGCGATGTCGCGAAAAAAGTTCTTCCCGACCACGCGCGCAGGGTCAAGCTTCGAAAGCGATGCCTCCGTTTCGTTGTAGCCGACGACGGTTCCCTCGCCTTTCAGCTGGATCACGCCGTAGGGGAGGTCATCGAAATATTCAGGCGGGATGTGAGTCAAGTCTTCAATCGGAACGGAAATTACAAAGCCCATGCACGGCAGGCAAATTCCGTGCGAGGCAGGCTTGGCGGGATCGCCTGGTTTTAACTCTCTTTGGCACCAGGCGCATATGACTGGCCCGAAACTTTGCGCCGACATTTCCACGAGGCCAGATTATCATGCGCCGGTTCCGATTTTCGCGAGTGAGATCGGTATCCTTGGGAATGGGTGTGCCGCCGTGATGTTTCCTGTTCGCCATTGATTCGGATAGAATTAGCTTCGCTTCTGCAGGCCAAACGAAAAGTACACGCAGCTAAAACACACACTGAGGTCACCTATGCTCCTTGATATCAATGGGATCCAGAAGATTCTTCCCCACCGGCCCCCCTTTCTGCTGGTCGACGCCATTGAAGAGATGGAACGATGGAAGCGGATCGTGGGAATAAAGAACGTCACAATGAACGAAAATTACTTTCAGGGCCATTTTCCGGGAAAGCCTATCATGCCGGGAGTGCTCATCATCGAGTCCATGGCGCAAACGGGGGGCTTGCTGCTCTTGCAGGAAGTAGAGGATCGCGAAAAAAAGCTGCTCTATTTCGTATCCATCGATAACGCGCGCTTCCGCCGCCCCGTGATTCCCGGCGACCAACTGCGCCTTGAAATGGACGTGCTGGCTTGGCGCAACGGCTTCTGCAAGCTTCAGGGACGCGCCACCGTGGGCGGCGAGCTGGCCGCCGAAGCCACGCTTATGTGCAAGATGGTTGATATCGAGGCGGTGCAGGCCACGGCCCCGGCGGCTGTGGAGAAGGCACGATGAGCGCTACCGATTCCCGGGCAACCGATTCCCATGCATTCGGTACCATCGATCCTCGAGCCATCGTTTCGCCGTCGGCCCGCTTGGGACAGAATGTTCGCATCGGAGCCTTCGCCGTCGTGGGCGACGAGGTGGAGCTGGGCGATAACTGCGTCGTGGAGAACCACGCCGTTGTCCGCGGGCCCTCGCGGTTCGGCCGCGAGAATCATTTCCACTCCTTTTCCGCGGTCGGCGGCGATGCCCAGGACCTGACCTACCACGGCGAGCGTGCGTGGCTCGAAGCAGGCGACGCGAACGAATTCCGCGAATTTTGCACGTTGAACCGCGGCACGGACAAGGGCGGCAATGCCACCCGCATCGGCAGCCACAATCTCATCATGGCCTACGCGCACGTTGCGCACGACTGCATCTTGGGCGACCGCGTCGTTCTGGAGAATGGCGCGCAGTTAGCCGGCCACATCCATGTGGACGATTACGCGGTGGTTTGCGCATTCAGCCTCGTGCACCAGTTCACGCGAATCGGCCGCCACTCCTACATTGGCGCCAACACCGTGATCACGCAGGACGTGCTGCCGTTCTCCATGGTCGTGGCCCCGCGCGGCACGCGCTGCTATGGCATCAACGCCGTGGGTCTCGAGCGCCGCGGGTATTCGGCCGAGCGCATCAAGTCCATCGAGCAGGCCTTCCGGTTGCTTCTTCGTTCCAAGTTGAATACGGCGCAAGCGGTCGAGAAAATGCGTGGAACCCTCACCCACTCCGAGGACGTCCAACTGCTCATCCAGTTCATCGAGTCGGCAACCGGCCGCGGCCTGACGAAATAGGAATAAATGGCCGCCACCGTCGAAAACACGCCAGGGAATTGGGGACTCATCGCCGGGAATGGCGACTTCCCTTTTCTAGTGCTCGAAGGCGCGCGCAGCCGCGGAATCGACATGGCTGTGATTGCCATCCGTGAAGAGGCTTCTCCCGCGCTGGAGCGCGCCGCCAGCCGCTTCCATTGGATCAGCCTCGGCGAGCTCGGCCGGGGAATCGATCTGCTGCACCAGGAGGGAGTAAAGCACGCGGTGATGGCTGGGCAGGTAAAGCACAGCAAGATTTTCAGTTCGATTCGTCCGGACTGGCGCCTCGCAAAGCTGCTCTTTTCGCTCCCCAGGAAGAATACGGACTCGCTCATCGGAGCTGTTGCGCGCGTGCTTGAAGACGAAGGCATCGAGCTCGTCGACTCCACCAGGTTTCTCGGCGGCTTGCTTCCCGCCGAAGGCGTGCTCACGCGGCGCCCGCCCGACGCAGCCGAAATGGCGGACATCGCCTATGGGCAGCAGGTCGCCCGCCAGATTGCGGGGCTCGATCTGGGACAAACGGTGGTCGTCCGAGACTGCGCCTGCGTGGCCATCGAAGCCATGGAAGGCACCGACGAGACGATCGAGCGCGCCGCGCGTTTTGCCAACGGCCAGCGGCTCGTGGTTGTGAAAGTGAGCAAGCCAGAGCAGGACATGCGGTTTGATGTGCCGGTAATTGGCGCAAAAACAATCGAAGTGATGCGGCAAGCCAACGCCACCGCGCTGGCAATCGATGCGAGGCGCACCCTTCTGTTTGATCGAGAGACTCTGATACAAGCCGCCGATCACGCGGGCATCGCCATTCAGGCCTTTGCGGCCGCCGGGGCCCCGGTCGATCTTCAGCAAGCGGAGCGGAAAAAACAATCGTGAACGGAAAACCCATTCGAGTCGCGGTGGTTGGCGCCGGCGAGTTCGGGCGCAACCACGTGCGCGTGTGGCACGATCTCCCTGGCGTCGAGCTTGTGGCGATTGTCGACACCGATGCCGACCGCGCCGCAAGAACGGCCGCGGAATTCCGCACACGCGCCGTCCGCGACGAACGGGACCTTTTCACCCAGAATATCGACGCTGTCAGCCTCGCTGTTCCCACCCGGGAGCATGCCCGGGTCGGTTGCCGGCTCCTCGAGGCCGGGCTCGACGTGCTGGTCGAAAAGCCCATGGCGGCCTCTCTCGATGATGCCGATGCCCTGATCGCTGCCGCAAGACGCAGCGGCCGCATCCTGCAAATCGGCCATGTTGAACGCTTCAATCCAGCGGTGGTAGCCGTGGGACCGATCGTTTCGCGCCCCATGTTTTTCGAAGTCCACCGCCTGGGGATTTTCTCACCGCGCAGCCTGGACGTGGACGTGGTCTACGACGTGATGATCCACGACCTCGACATCCTCCTTTCGCTCGTGAATGCCCCGGTGACCGATATCAAGGCTGTGGGCATTCCCGTAATCACCGACAAAGTGGATATCGCGCAGGCACGCCTTGAATTTGCCACCGGCACGGTGGCGAATCTTACAGCCAGCCGGGTTTCCACCGAACGCGTCCGCAAGATGCGTTTCTTTCAGGAGCATGAATACATCTCGCTCGACTTCACCCGGCAGGACGTGCTGCGCGTCCGCGTCAAGCAAGGTTCCAGCGCGCCCAGCGCGTTGATGCCTGAAGACACGCAGCCGGAAATCAATTTCGAAAAGCTGCCCACAACGCCCGGCGAGCCCCTGCGCGCCGAGCTTCTGGCCTTCGCGGAATCCGTTCGCACGCGCAAGCGTCCCGTCGTCGATGGCGAAGCCGGCAGGCGCGCTCTCGAGCTCGCCGACCACGTAATGGCAGGCATCCTGGAGCACGCGCGGCGCGTCCAACTGGCGGCCTTCTCACACCAGGAAGTTCCATGATTCCGCGCACACTTGTTCCGGTAAACGTTCGTCCGGTTTCGCCTGAGGAGGCGAAGAAGACCGGCCATCGGACCACCACCTATATGGATGACCGGACGGTCATACCCTCCGGCCCGTCCGATGCGCCCCCGCTCGACGGCAAGTCCACGATTCCCGCCCATTTTCCGCTGGGTGTGCTCGTGAATCGCACGCTGGTCGCGCGCGGCATGCCCGCTAAGCCATTTGAGAATCTGACGCCGGTTTCCGACACGATCCCGCTCGCCATTCTCGATTCGCGCGTCGTTGTCCCCGCCTATGTCGAGCCTGCCGCCCCCGAAGACCAGAAGGAGTTCGAGCACCGTCCCGAAATGACGGCCGACCTCCGCGAGGTGATCGAACCCGATATTTTCATTACCGGCGATGCGAATCTCCTGATCGAGCCCGAGGAAAAGCGCGACGCGCGCTGGGATATTGTCACGCGCACGCTTTCCGTCCTCGTTCACGTCGGCCTAATTATTTTTCTGATTTTCATCCCCAAAATATTTCCGGCCCACGTGCCCACGCAGGAGGAAACCGAAATGGCGCGGCAGCAGCTGACCTATTTACTGCCGCCGGAAGCCCCCGCGCCGCGGACGCCTCCCGCACCCAAGCTGCGCATCACCCCTAAAACCTTAAATCGTGTGGCGCCGGTAGAGCCGCCGCCCCAGCCAGCGCCGACACCGGCTCCCGTTGCGCCGGCACCGCAAACCGGCCCCGGAATTGCCGGACGCGCCCAGGCCGCGCGTTCCCGTAGCGCCACCCCCGCCTCAACAGACGCAGCCCGCGCCTTCCCAACTCGAACCCGTGAAACCGGCGCCGCAGCAACCCAATCGGCTGAACCTGGGGATACCGTCGCAGCGGCTTGACGACCAGATACAGGACGCAATCCAGCACAGCAACCCGGGCGGCGGGATACAGGTTCCGCGCAGCGGGGGTATTCCGAGCGGGCCAAGCGGCCCTGGCGGACCCGGAATGCAGCCGGGCGCTACCATTCTGACGCCCACCGAGGGCGTGGATTTCTCCAGCTACATTCAGCGCCTTCTCGCCACCCTCAAGCGCAACTGGTACGTGGTGATGCCCGAATCAGCCATGATGGGCGACAAAGGAATGGTCGACACAACCTTCCAGATCAATCGCGACGGCAGCGTGCCCTCGCCCGATCCACTGCTCGAGCGAACCTCCGGAAAGGGCCCGCTCGATAACGCCGCCATGTCGGCAATCCGCGCGTCCAACCCCTTCGAGCCGCTCCCGTCGCAGTTCAAGGGCCCTTACATTCGCCTGCGAATTGTCTTCCTGTATAACCTGCCCCTCGAATACGCTAAGTGAAGCCTGGGTGAAACTTGTGCAGATCAATCGCACGCAGGTGATCGGCGCTCTGATTCTGGCGGGGCTGGTGCTGCTCGTTCTGCTGCTGCGCCTCTGGAAATTCTCGGGATGAGCGATCCCCAGCGGCTCATCGTTATCCTCGGGCCCACCGCTTCCGGAAAATCAGCGCTAGCGATCGACCTTGCCCAGAAGCTTGGGGGCGAAGTCCTCGTCTGCGATTCAACGCAGGTGTATCGTCACTTCGATATTGGCACCGCCAAGGTTCCCGTTACCGAGCAGCGCGGGATTCCGCATCACCTGGTCGATCTGGTAGAGCCGGAGGAATTGTTCACGGCGGGCGAATATCGTCTACGTGCGCTTGCCGTTCTCGGCGATCTGCGCCGTCGGCGCAAACTCCCCATCCTTGCCGCGGGTACGGGCCTCTACCTTCGCGCGCTGCTCGAAGGCCTGTCGGATGCGCCCGCCCGATCCGAGGAACTCCGCGAACGCCTTCGCGCGGCGGCTGCCAGACGCCAACCCGAATATCTGCACCGGCTCTTGAAGCGTCTCGATTCGGCGGCAGCCGCGCGCATCGAGCCGCGCGACACGCCAAAGATCATTCGCGCCATCGAAATGCGCGTGCTCACCGGCAAGCCCGTGGCGGAGATTTACGGAACCGGTCGGACCGCCCTGCAGGGCTACCACGTGACGAAGATCGGCTTGCAACCGGAACGCGCCGCCCTTTACTCGCGCATCGACGCTCGCGTCCACCAGATGATGCAAACGGGCTGGCCAGACGAAATAAAGAGGCTGATCGCCAGGCGAATATCCCCCGGCGCCAAGCCGCTTCAGTTCATTGGTTATTCCGAATTGCGGCGTAGCCTCGAGGGCCGGATTTCAGAAGCCGAAGCGATAACGCAAACGCAGCAGGCCACCCGCCAGTACGCAAAGCGCCAAATCACTTGGTTCCGCAGAGAATCAGGCGTGCGCTGGCTCTCCGGCTTTGGTGACGAACCTCGGATTATTGCCGCAGCTGCTGAAATCGCTGTTCACTAGATCTCCGGCGGAGAAAACCCTTCGTAGCGATTCTTCGGAAGTCTATTCATCAATCCACGGAAGTTTAAGTCGTGTAGTATGGCCAGCGCGGTTCTGCGGGGGGCGCTCGGATGGCGGAGCTTTTCCGATAAGCGCCGGGGAATCGCTTTCGTCGTGCCGAAGGGTGAGTCATGAAGATTTGGAAAACAATGAACCGCGTGCCGGGCGGGCTGATGGTGTGCCCGCTTTTCCTCGGTATGGTGATCAACACGTTTTTCCCGCGGCTTCTGAAAATAGGCGGCTTTACCGAAGCCCTCAGCGGAATAGGCTATCCCACTGTTCTCGGCATGTACCTGTTTGCTGTGGGAACGAAGATGACCCTCAGAGCGGCTCCCAAGATGCTCAAGCGCGGCTTCGGGATCCTGGCCACCAAAGTGGGAGTAGCCACGATTTTCGCGCTGACGGTTGCAAAGCTGTTCCACGGAAGCGTGCTGGGGCTCAGCACCCTCGCGGTAATGGTGGCCATGAGCGACACCAACGGCGGAATGTTTCTGGCGCTCACCAGCGCCATGGGCGACAAGGAAGACGTCGGCACCTACGTTCTGCAGAGCATCGAGACCGGCCCCTTTCTCACCATGATCATTTTCGTGGGCACCGGGCTCGCGAATATTCCCTGGCTCACGATGGTCTCGGTGGTTGCACCCATCTTTGTAGGCGCGGTCCTCGGCAATCTGGATAACGATATCCGGGATTTCTTCGGCACTCACGAGCCCATCATCGTTCCGTTCATGGCCTTCACGCTCGGGCAGAACATCAATCTTCGCTCGGTCCTCACCGCGGGGCTTCCCGGCGTGGTTCTCGGCATCACCGTTTTCATTGTCACAGGCATCTGTTGCATCACAGCCGACCGGCTGCTCGGCGGATCGGGCATCGCTGGTGCGGCCGCCTCGAGCACTGCCGGCAATTCCGCCGCGGTCCCGCAGGCGGTTGCGCTCGCGGATCACAACTACGCGGGCATTGCTCCGGCCGCTACCATACAGGTTGCGGCTTCGGTGATCGTTACCGCGATTTTGACGCCTCTTCTCAGCGCGTGGATGTTCCGCAAGGTGGCCAGGGCGCGGGCCGCGGAGGCCTCTGCGGCCAGTGGAACCGGCTCCCACTGATCGGAATCGGAGTTTGCCCGCCCGGGGGTTGGTTTCACGGCCTGCAAGGTATAATCGTGCGCCGCTTCACGCTGGCGAATTCACGATGTAGCCGCGGCTGATTTTGTTTCACGGGTTCAAGGGCCTGATAAAAATCGGAGGAGGAGCGAGATGGCAAAAATCGGTTTTGTGGGTCTGGGAATCATGGGCAAGCCCATGAGCAAGAACCTTATCAAGGCGGGCCATCAGCTCGTCGTTTACGACATTGTCGCCAAGCCGCTCGAAGAATTAAAACAGGCCGGGGCGGAAGTGGCCGCGTCACCAAGCGAAGTCGCCTCCAAAGCGAACATCATCATCACCATGCTCCCGAATTCGCCGCATGTGAAGCAGGCGATTCTCGGAGAAAAGGGCGTGGCCGAAGGCGCCAGATCCGGCGCGCTCGTCGTGGACATGAGCTCGATCGCTCCCTTGGTTGCCCGCGAGGTCGGCGCCGAACTGGCCAAAAAGGGCATCCGCATGCTTGATGCGCCGGTCAGCGGCGGCGAACCGAAGGCCATCGAGGGAACCCTGTCGATCATGGTCGGCGGCGCGCAGGCCGATTTCGACGAGATGCTCCCGATCTTCAAAGCAATGGGGTCTTCGGCGGTTCTCACCGGCAGCCTGGGGGCCGGCAACGTCACCAAACTCGCCAACCAGATCATCGTGGCCCTGAACATCGCCGCGGTATCGGAAGCCCTGGTACTCGCCACCAAAGCCGGTGTCGATCCCAATCTTGTTTACCAGGCGATTCGCGGCGGATTGGCAGGGAGCACCGTCCTCGACGCCAAGGCGCCCCTCATGATGGACCGAAAATTCAATCCAGGATTCCGCATCAACCTGCACATCAAAGACCTGGGCAACGTGCTCGAGACCAGCCATGAAGTGGGAGTGCCACTGCCTCTATCCGCCGCCGTTATGGAAATCATGCAGGCCCTGAAAGTCGACGGCATGGGCGATTTCGACCATGGATCGATCGTCCGCTTTTACGAGAAGCTGGCCAAGATAGAAGTCAAACGCCAATCGTAAAACAAAAGCCACGCAGTCCGGCTGGAACGGTTTGAATGGGAGAAGACGGAATCGCATGAACAAGGCCAGTGTGTACGTTACGCGGATGATTCCCCAGGAGACGATCGACGATCTCCGGAAACACTTCGACGTCGGCGTGAACCCTGAAGATCGCGCTCTCACCAAAGCGGAGCTGAAAGAAAAAGCCAAAGGCTGCGATGCCGTCATCTCCCTCGTCACCGACACCATCGACGGCGAATTGCTGGACGCCGTCGGGCCGCAGTTGAAAATCGTCGCGAATTACGCGGTGGGCATCAACAATTTCGATGTCGCGGCTGCGACAAAGCGAGGAGTGATCCTCACCAACACCCCCGGTGTGCTGGACGATGCGACGGCCACCCACACGTTTGCGCTGCTGCTCGCCACCGCACGGCGCCTGGTCGAGGCGGATAGATTCGTCCGCGACGGCAAGTGGAAGGGATGGTCGCCGATGTTTTTCATCGGCCTGGACGTGGACAAAAAGACGCTCGGAATCGCGGGCATGGGGCGAATCGGAACCAACGTCGCGCGCAAGGCCAAAGCCTTCAACATGAAGATCATCTATTCCAATACCCGCCGCAATCCGCAGGTTGAACAAGAACTCGGCGCCACCTTCGTGGACAAGGAAACACTTCTGAGGGAGTCGGATTTTCTTACGCTGCACGTCCCGCTGACGCCAGAGACGCGCCACTACATCGGCGAAAATGAGTTCAAGCTCATGAAGAAAACTGCGGTGCTCATCAACGCCAGCCGCGGGCCGGTGGTAGACGAAAAAGCGCTTTTCAAAGCGTTAAAAGAAAAACAGATCTGGGGCGCCGGCCTCGACGTATTCGAGAACGAGCCTGAAATCGTTCCCGGCTTGACGGAGTTGGATAACGTGGTGGTTGTTCCGCACATCGCCTCCGCAACTCCCGAGACGCGAATCAACATGGGGAAAATTGCCGCCAACAACATCATCAAGGTCCTGAACGGCCAGTCTCCAGACACCTGCGTCAACCCGGAAGTCCTGAAGAAGTAGCTTCCCCGCCTTTGGCTTCCAGTTTGGCCTGATTGGAGATTTCGCTGGCCTCCAGAGCATTTCCAAAACACCACGACAACTGCACCCTGACAGCCTGCCTCTCGCCGTGCTACACGTAACCTCGGACACATGACGATCAACGGCAAAACCCGCATGGCGGAAACAACCGCTGGATCGCTCCGGCTGAGGGCCGCCAGGGCAGTCCGAAACCCGGGCGCCCCCTGGCACCTCTTCGCCTTTGTTTCGCAAAATGCCCCAAAAAACTCAACAGCTCACTCGACACAGCAGGACGAACGGAATGCATCTCAAGTGATTGAAAACAATCAGAGTCGGTATGCGCCACTCGACACTATAAGAAACGCTCGTCGTGCACGAAATCGCATGCGCGTCAGGCTCGGATTAAAGCGCGGATACAACCGAGTGTTTCGCCAAAGAGCTTCCCGGCTATTTCATGGCCGATTCGGCGCCGCCGATTTGTCCCGTCAGGTAAAAATAGCCCACTTTATTGTTGGGCGACGTGCCATACCACATGCGGCCTTGCGAATCCCGGAAGAATTCCCGCGCGCAGTTCTCAAAATGGGGGAATGGATACTCGGTCACCTTGCCGGTTTTCGCGTCCACGCGCCCGATGTTGTCCTGGTTGTGGGAGTCGTACCAGATGTTGCCGTCGGCATCCACGCCCATGGCATAGGGGCTCGGATCCGGCCCCGGAAGCTGGATTTCCTTGAGGGTTTGCGTCTTCGGATCGAACTGGATCATTTTGCCGCCGTTGAACTCGCCCGAATAAATCAGGCCGTCCGGGGCGATTTCAAGCCGGCGAGGGTAGGAGTTAGCCGTTGGCGGAGCCCACTGCGTGACCTTCATGGTTTTTCCGTCCAGCTTGCCGATCTTGTTGCCGGTTGGATTCGCGAACCAGATGTCCCCATTCTTGTCGGGCTTCACGTCGTAAAGAGCAGGCACCTCGGCGAAGTGAGTGAACTTCAGCGTCTCCGGATCGAACTTGGTCAGCGGAACGCCGCTCGACCACACATTGCCGCTGGGATCCAATCGAAGCGTATGTTTCGACCCTCGTCCGCGAATTCCATTCTCTCCCGGAACGTAAGGGTCCTGATATTCGGTGATCGTCTGCGTATTCGGGTCCCACCGTCCGACCTTGTTCGGCCCCTGCTCGGCGATCCACACAGCGCCGTCGGGCCCGGGTACGGCCGAATGAATCCCGGCGGTGCCGATATACGGCGCGGTGAAATCCTTCATCTCGCCGGTCTTGGGATCGAGTCGCGTAATCTTGTTCGCCGAGCCGGAATTCGGAATCCACAGGTAGCCGTCTTTGTCCGGTGCGGCGCTGAAGGGCATGCGGCTCGGCCCCGGCATGTCGTACTCCACGTAAACGATGTTCATGGCGTCGCTGCTGAAATGCCGCAGGGATTCTTTGTACCCGGGCATGTCCGCCGGAGACTTCGGCAGCACGGATTCGGGCCCGAACAGCTTGGTCAGGTACGATGCGATCTCGTCCGCGTCCTGGTCCGTGATCATCGCCAGCGCGTAGTGCTCCGCCGTCCTCATATATTCGACGCGGTCCCTCCAGCCATCGGCGTCGCGCGTCACCGAAGCCATGCGGCTCTGAAACTGGTGGCAGATCGAGCAGTGATCGAAAATCAGGTCCTTCCCCTTCGCGGCCGGCCAGAATTTTTGCGCCTGATAAAAATGAATTTGATTCCATCGCACCACGGCGTCTTGCAGGGCGAAATCGAACGACGTCTTTTGTCCGGCCGTCAGGTTCACGCCCGTGCGCGGATCGGCCTTGTAGCCGGTGGCGTCGATCTGCACGCGGTATTCGCCGGCGGGCAGCTGATCGATCCGGTAGCGGCCCTGGCTGTTCGAAAGCACGATAAACGTCATTTTGGTTTTTATGTTGCGCGCTTCCACGAACGCGCCCTGGAACGGCGCGCTGTCAGGCCCTTTCACCGTGCCGCTGATCGTCGCGGCCTCGCACATCGTCCCGGAAAAAAGAGTCGCAACCAGCCCCAAAAGAATCGCTTTCAATCGCACAGTTCCCCCCATCTCTTTTCCATTATGCCCATCCACGCGCAAAATAATCTCGCCCTCGCTGCCGTTTGGCAACCCATTTTATTCACGTGCGCGTCCTCTGTCACACGCATAACTCAATCGGCGCGCTACTTGCTAACTTCACTTTCCGATGTCGCTTGCTTCCGCCCTCTCGGCGTATCTCTGGACGTCTTCTTCCAAAAGAAACCGCTGCGCCAGCAGCTGACGCGCGGCATCCGTCACGTTCTTCACATAGACATCGTGCGTCGGATACCTCTCCTCAATCGATCGTCGCGGATCACCATTCGAAACTCGTTCGGCCTTGGTGTGGGCGAAATCGATTTTCTGGCCGGCCGCATCGCACCCGTCGCCAGCCGCAGGGCCGGCCCGCAGCGCCCAGCCGGTATACGTCGCGGTCGGAACAGCCACCTCCACCATCCGAATCCCCGCAATGTCGTTCCCATCCTCATCCGTCTTCGGAACCAGGGCGGGATAGGGAGACCGAAGCAGCTTCGGCGGGATCAGTGTGAAAAGGCCGTGATTCAGAGAAGGACCGAAGTCATACAGATCGCCCTCATGAAGGCGCCCATTGTACGTGACTCCTTCAATCACCGGGAAGCCCTCTGCCGATTGCGGCAACGAAGCTACCAGGGTCCCATCGCTGCGGCGTGGAATGCGGCTGTCTGGCGGCTTCGTGCCCGCAACCACCCATTCGTCCAGGGCCGCCAGGAGCGCCCGCAAAGTCGGACCCGGTACCAGCGGATTGCCAGGTTGCTGGCAGATTCCAGGACCGTTCCCGGCGCCGTGGGGGAGGCTCGAAAGCAGGTAGAAGCGGACATTCGGAGGATCGGAAAGGTCCTTGCCCCGCGTGTCCGTGTGCAGAAGCGACCCTGCCTTGGCCCAATACTCGTTTTCCGAATTCACCTCGAAGACCTTGGGGCACGTATGGGTTGCAAGGCAACTGCGCAAGCGGCCGTCCCGCTTGCCCGTCACCGGATCGTAGCTAACCTGATCCGCGAATGGAAATTGCCGCTCAGGATACCAGCGCGCAATATGCTGGCGATGCGTTCTGCCCGGCTGGGCGAATCGATAGTTGAAGAATCCTCCACTCGCACCGCCCAGCCAGCTCAGAACGCCATCGAACACAGGCTCGCCGCGTTCATCCTCATTGAAGCCAAAATACAGAAAGTCGTGAATGAATCGCGAGGGCTGGGAAGCCGAGAACGAATAGACGTATTTCACTTCGCCAGCCAGCGGGTTAGGCGTTCCCAGGCTGTCGGCGGGCGCGTGCCTGAGAAACTCAATCAGGTCGCGCAAGCCTGCGAACGCGAGGCCGGCGACAAGCGGATCTTTCGCAGTGTAAGTAAATTCGTAGAGATGGCCGTTCTGAAAAGGTGTCCCTGCGGGCAGCAGTCGGATGGTGCGCGCGTCGGCGTATTCCCAGTTTTCGCGCGCGACCGGCGTGGGCGGATCAGCATAGAGCACCCGCACGGTGAGGCTCGCCGACTGCTTGTCCAGCGTCGCCGCCGGATAGGTGAGCTTTCCCGTTGTCGTGTCGTTCCCGTCGATGACGAACTCCTCCAGCGCGGGACCGGTGACCGGCGACCCATCCGGATTCGTCGCCACCGGCACCGTCATGGTCAAGCGCCCCTTGCCGGGGGACACAGTAATATCCCATCCGCACAGGGCAATGGTGTAGCCCTCCCGCATCAGGTAGCCGTTGCCCGCGTCGGCGGCAGTTGTGGGGTCGTTTCCTCCGGATCGCGCATCGTTTATTACGGTGAACGTGCGGAAGTTTCCGCGGTTGTTGCTTTCGAAGAACAGTTTGTGGTTTCCCCTGGATTGATCGACCGGCGTGAGGATGTAAATATCTGTCGAATATTCCACCATTCCCCGGGAGTTCCGTGGAGCGAGGGCAATATCGGTGATCACCGCGTTGCGCCGGTCCGCGGGGTCAACCTCGCCGTAAGCTCGCCCGACCAGTTTCCTGTATGGCCCCACGGCGCCAAACGAAGCGCCCCCGAACGCTGGCGACTCCGTGCGCGTGATTACAATTTTGGTGATATGAGCATCAACCGGCCCGGCCAGGAGCAAAACAGCCGGGAAAATTGCCGCGAACGCCGCCTGCCGGCATCGCTGGAGAAAATGAATTTCGCTGGGGTTCCTCATTATCAAATTCCCCGGAGCTTCGGGCCAGCATAATACTGCGAATCACCAGAGAGGTGTTAGCAGGGGTGATTGACAACTCGCTGAGGCCGGAATACTGTTCCAGCGAAGGGGAGTCGGAATGCCGTCGATCCCATCGAAACAACCGCGTAAGCGCGAATTGACACAGCGGGGGCGCACCATGAGCAAGACGATCTGGCACACGGGAATTATGACGGCTGTCGCGGCCGCCTTGGGCATCGTGTCGGTGGTGATGTGGCAGCCGAAGACGTACGCAGGCAAGGCCGCGGCCGCCGTGAGCGTGGGTGGCGATGATATCGGGGGCGTGGTGACTAGTTCGAAGGGCCCCGAAGCGGGAGTATGGGTGATTGCCGAAACAACAGACCTGCCCACGAAATACGTGAAAATCGTCGTGACGGACGACCAGGGACGCTACCTCGTGCCCGAACTGCCGAAAGCCAATTATAAAGTCTGGGTTCGCGGATACGGCTTGGTCGATTCCTCACCCGTTCAGACGGCTCCGGGTAAAGACGTTAACCTGACGGCCAGCATCGCGCCAGATGCCCGCGCGGCTGCCAACTACTATCCCGCCGATTACTGGTATTCCCTGCTGAAGCTGCCAGCCAAGAGCGATTTTCCCGGGACGGGTCCCAACGGCAATGGAATCGCGTCGGCGATCAAGAGCCAGGACCAGTGGATCGACCAGGTAAAGGTCAACAACTGCGAGTCGTGCCATCAGATTGGCGATAAGGCCACGCGCGAACTCGAACCGAGCCTGGGACATTTCGATAATTCAGTCGAGGCGTGGGGACGCCGCGTGGCGTCCGCTCAGGTGGGCTCCCAGATGACCGGGGGGCTGACGCGGATGGGCCGCGAAGCGGCGCTGGGAATGTATGCGAACTGGACGGACCGTATCGCCGCGGGCGAATACCCTCGGGAAGCCCCGCCGCGCCCGCAAGGCGTCGAGCGCAATATCGTGATCACCGAATGGGACTGGGGAAACGGCAAGGAATATTTCCATGACGAAATCACCACGGACCGCCGTACGCCGACAATGAACGCGCATGGCCCGATTTATGGCGTCCATGAAGTGAGCACCGATTTCATCAGCGTGGTAGACCCCGTGAAGAATACCGCGGCGGAAATTCCCGTGCCGGTGCGCGATCCGGACACGCCGTATGCGGCGTCGCAGGACATCTCGGAGCCATCCCCCTACTGGGGCGACGAGAAAATCTGGAGCAGCAAAGCGAACGTCCACAGCCTGATGATGGACGCCAAAGGCCGCGTGTGGTCGGCTGCAGTGGTGCGCGCGCCCGAGAAGAATCCGGCGTTTTGCAAACAGGGCGGTGATAATCCGTCCGCGAAGCTTTTTCCGCTCGATACGAGCAGCCGCCAGGCAAACGTCTACGATCCCAAAACGGGCAAGTTCGAGCTGGTCGATACGTGTTTCGGTACGCTGCACCTGATGTTTGCCGAAGATGCCAACAGCACCTTGTGGTTTTCCGGCGGCCGCGATGTAGTCGGCTGGGTCAACACCAAAGTATGGGATGCAACGCACGATCCCGACAAATCTCAGGGCTGGACGCCGCTGGTGCTCGATACCAACGGCAATGGAAAGCGCGACGACTACACCGAACCCGAACAGCCGCTCGATCCCACCAAAGACAAGCGCATCCACGGAAACTTCTACGGGATCAACCCAAGTCCGCTGGATGGCTCCGTGTGGGGAACCGTGCTGGGATTCCCGGGCGCGATCGTGCGCCTGAATCTTGGAGACAATCCGCCGGCTACCACGCTGGCCGAAATCTACGAGCTGCCCTGGAACAATCCAAAGGCGGCGGTTCATGGATTTGGCCCGCGCGGAATGGATATCGACCGTAATGGAGTGGTGTGGACGGTGCTCACCAGCGGCCATTTCGCGAGTTTTGACAGGCGCAAATGCAAGGGACCGCTGAACGGCCCCACCGCTACAGGCCAGCAGTGCCCGGAAGGTTGGACGCTATATCCCTTCCCCGGGCCGTCGTTCAAAAGCACCGAATCCGGCAGCGCCGATGCGAATTATTACAATTGGGTCGATCAGTTCGACACGTTCGGTCTGGGTAAGAATATTCCTATCGCCACCGGTAACCTGTCGGATGCGCTGCTCGCGCTTCTGCCGGATACGGGGAAGTTCGTGACGCTCCGCGTTCCGTATCCCATGGGATTCTTCGCGAAAAGTCTCGATGGCCGAATCGACGATCCGAACACTGGATGGAAGGGGCGCGGCCTTTACTCGACCTATGCGACTCGCGCTCCACAGCATATAGAAGGTGGAAAAGGAACGACGAGCAAGGTCGTGAAGTTTCAGCTGCGGCCCGATCCGCTCGCGAAGTAATCAGTTTCCCCCTGGCGGTGTATTCTTCCGTAGATCCACTGCCAGAGGGATATCCTCGTTAAGTCTCCTTAATTCAAACGATTTCTTTGGCCACTCACGCCGGCCTGTCCCGCCCGCCTCGTCATGGTGTTACACTTTCGGCATGACAACCCCGCTCGACGCGAATGGCATGCTCGCCGTTGCACTCGAACAAGCTCGCACTGGACTTGCCGAGGGTGGGATTCCGGTTGGGGGAGCGATCTTCCGTTCCGACGGGACTCTGTTGGGCGCGGGCCGCAATCGCCTGGTACAAAACGGCGATCCGTCGATGCATGGTGAAACAGACGCCTTCCGCGCCGCCGGCCGCCAGCCCCATTACCGCGATCTGATTCTGGTGACGACGCTCTCCCCCTGCTGGTACTGCACGGGATTGATCTATCAGTTCCGCTTCAAACGGCTGATCGTGGGCGATAGCGTCAGCTTCCACGGCGGCATCGATTGGTTGCGCGAAAAGGGAATAGACGTCGTCGATCTGGCTTCACCGGAATGCATCGCAATTATGGGCGAATTCAAACAAAAAAATCCGAAACTTTGGAATGAGTGCATCGGTGAAGGCTAGAAAAGCGCGGGAGCTGGAACCGGGTCGTTACTAAAAAGGGAGCTCAGGTTCAATGGCTAAGGCCAAGGAATTTACGGTGACAATCGAGGACAAACCGGGCGCGTTGGGGAAATGTTTCCTGGCGCTCGCGGAGCGAGGAGTGAACGTCCTCGCATTTCAATCCTACGTCGAGGATGGCGAGAGCCTAGCGCGATTCATGGCCGATGATATGGCCACCGCCAAGGCCGTGCTCGGCGGTCTCCACATGATTTTCGAAGAAACCGACGTGGCGGTCGTCAGACTGGCGCACCGCCCGGGCGCGCTGGGCCGCGCAGCCGCCCGGCTGGGCGAAAAACAGATCAACATCGACTATACCTATTTCGGCCTGGAGCCAGGCTCCGCGCAGGCTCTGATGGTCTTCGGAGTGGACAACTTGAACAAGGCCGCCGCCGCGCTCGATGAATTATCCGCCGAGGGAGCCTAACCGCAGGCGTTCCATCGGCCCCGGATCGATGCCCGTATTTTGACAAAGTGACATTTTATCGACAGACAGAGTTCGAAGCGCGCTCAAGCACTTGTTGGCTGGCCGCAGCGTCTGTTAGCCCCCTACTCTTTGTTTCCCGAAACTTCCACGGGCCGCGATGAAGGATTAAATTGGCACGCGAAGTGCTATCGCAAGGGATTTGCATCGGCAAGGAGGAGTCAGTGAAAGCGGCGATTGGCGGCCCGGTCTCGCGATTCTCAGCGCTGCTTCTGCTGGCCGGACTTTTCTGCGGGTCAGGGCCCGGAGAAATCTCGACGGGCTTCGCTCAGACGCGCCTCGCACTTCCGATCGCTGGCGCTGCGCGGCCGCCAGAAATCGGATCGGAAGGGCGCGCCTGGCTCGCCGCAGCGATCACCGCCGGCAGCTTTCCCGATTTGCGCTGGCCTGATTTCAGCGATTACGCCGGTCATGTGAAGAAGTTCTACGACTTTAACGGGGATTCTTTGTGGTGGAGCAAGGGATCGGAGCCAACTCCGCAGGCACGCGAGATGGTCGCGCTGCTGCTCCAGGCGGATACAAAAGGGCTCTCTGCGGACGACTACGACGGCTCCCGGTGGAACGATCGGCTGGGAAAACTTAAACCGGCCACACGGGAACCGATGGAAACGGATGCGGTGAAGTTTGATCTCGCGCTCACAGTTTGCGCCATGCGGTATATCTCCGACCTGCACATTGGAAAGGTGAATCCAACGCACTTTGCCTTCGGCGTTGACGAGGAGCCCAGAAAGTACGATCTTGCGGAGTTTCTTAAAGATCGGATTGTGGCCGGGTCGGACGTTCCGGGCGTCATGTCTCAGGTCGAACCACCGTACCCGGGTTACCGGCGGACACTTCAAGCCCTGCAGACCTACATGGAGCTAGCCAAGAAAGACGACGGAGAGCAGCTTCCAGCCGTAAAGAAGCCGATTGCACCAGGCGATGCTTACCCCGGCATCCCACGGCTCACGCGACTCCTGCGGTTGGTCGGCGACCTTCCCCCGGGCGCCGAGGTTGCGGATGACTCTCTGGTTTACCAAGGCGCGCTGGTCGGCGCCGTAAAGAATTTTCAGAGCCGGCTTGGCCGCGATCCCAATGGACGAATTGACGCTCAGACCCTGGCTGACTTGAACGTTCCCCTCAGCCGTCGCGTTCGGCAAATGCAACTCACTCTCGAACGATGGCGCTGGTTACCGGACGCGTACCAGCAAGCGCCCATCGTCGCAAACATTCCAGAGTTCCGTCTCCGCGCCTACGACAAAGACTTCCACATTGCCGTGACCATGAAGATTGTGGTCGGCAAAGCCTACGGCCACGACACCCCGGTGTTTGGCGAGGCCATGCAGTACGTGATCTTTCGGCCTTACTGGGAGGTGCCCTACTCGATCATGAGGGCTGAATTGATCCCGCACATCATGCGCGACCGCGATTACCTGGCGAAAAAGGACTTCGAGGTCGTGGATGGCAAGCAGAATGTCGTCTCGTCAGGGACGGTCACGGATGAGGTGCTGGCACAACTGCGGGCGGGAAAGGTTTTCGTTCGGCAAAAGCCGGGTCCCAACAACGCGCTGGGGCTCGTGAAATTTCTGTTCCCGAACAGCTACAGCGTGTACATGCACGATACCCCCGCCACCGAACTCTTCGCTAAGTCCCGTCGGGATTTCAGCCACGGCTGTATCCGCCTGGAAAAGCCCGCCGAACTGGCTGCGTGGGTCCTGCGCGACAATCCCGGCTGGAACCCCGAGCGTATCCGCGCGGCCATGAACGGCAGCGCGTCCCAGCAGGTTAATCTGGCGCACCCGATTCCGGTCTTGATCGTCTACGCCACCGTGATCGTGCTGGAAGACGGAATTGTTCACTTCTACGATGACATCTACGGACACGACCAAGCCCTCGAGAAGGTCCTCGCGAAGGGTTATCCATACCCTTCCTGACGCTAGAAGGTCTTCAGAGGCACCGTCTTTAGGAATGGCGGAGAGGGGGGGAGAGGATTGCCACGGCGAAGGGCGTGTCTTGAAACCGCAGCAATCTAAAGAAGTTGCAAGACATTGCCCGATACCGAGTTTTTCTTAGCTCGAATTTAGCTCGAAGGCAAAAACTCGGTATTAGCCATTGAGGGTCAAAGGAACCTCGATGGCAATGGCAAACGAAACGGTCACCCTGCTCCGCTACGCCAAAATCTCGGACCTCGGCTGGCGTCGCGGAAAGGCAATCATCGGAAAGACGGGCAAAGTTACACCCGATTATCATGCTTCTCGGCAAAGGAAAAGACCAGCGGAGGGTCTACGCACCCGAGGGTCACTACGAGCTTCGTTACTATGAGGGGCGGTTGCCCCGGTACAAAAAACTCGGGAACGATCCCACAGAAGCCCTTGATGCACTGGAGCGGGCACAGCTCGGAACTCAAGCTGAAGAACTCAGCCAAGGCGATTGGATACATCATTCCATCGCCCGTCCCGGTCAAACGAAAGTCGCTTGCAGAGTACGGTTGTGACTTCCTCGAACTGAAGCGCAGCCCATCGCTCAAACTAGACGAGGACACAATCACGCTCTACACGAACATCGTCGAGGAGTTTGTTCCGCTTTCTGCCAAGTTTGGCAAGACGCATCCCGAAGACATCACGGAAGCGGATGTCATCCGCTACTGCGATGAGTTGGACAAGCGTTACGCAGACGGGGTTCGCGCTCGGCGGTACACTAGCCTACGCGGCTTCCTCTTCTATTCTGGATTAGAGCCGAAGCGACTCATTACTTCCTCCGTTCACAACAGACTCAAGAGCTACGAAAAAAAGAAAGTCCGCATTTATAACGGCGTTGAATTGGCGAGCCTTCTCGCGGTCTGCGATCCATATCATCATGCACTCTTCATGACCGCGCTACTCACGGGCATGCGCGATGACGAATTGGCTCACTTGCTCTGGCAGCAGGTAGATTTTGAGGCAAACGTGATCCGCCTTGCAGAGTATGAGATACAGTACAAGGGAAAAACCATAAAGCTCGAACTAAAAGATGGCGAGGCCCGCGATATACCTCTGTTCCCCCTACTTCGAGACGAGTTGCTGCGTTTGCGTGAGCTTCGTCCGAAGGCAGTTTTCGTACTGGGCACGAGAAACGATCTGCCTAATGTCAAAATTCTCGACGCCTTGAAGCGCAACGCACGGAAGGCGGGACTGAATTGCAACCTGTGCCACGGGTGCGCTGCTCGGAAGGAATGCTATCGGTTTCACACGCATTACTTCCGGTCGAGCTTTGCCTCGTATGCGCTCAAAGAACAAAAGGACATTCGCAAGGTCATGGACTGGATGGGGCACTCTGATCTGGAGACGTTGGCACAATATATCGGGGCTGCCGACAACTGCCCCGCGTGGCTGACGAATCTCTATGTGCTCCCGAATTCCAGTTCGAAGTCGGAAGAAGCCATGCCTTCGAGCCTCGGCTTTCCAGAATTGTCGAAGAAGCCTCTGAAATAAGCCAATGCGGGAAAGGAGCGGAGAAGACGAACCTTACTTCTTCATCTTGCCTCGAAGGTGGTCAGCGAGGCCCTTGCCGTATATACGAACGCACGATCCAATTCGGAAGGACGGAAGGTTGCCGCGTTTCGCTTGCTTATAGAGCGTCTTGCGCGAAACTTTAAGCACTTCAGCCAATTCTTCGATAGACCACGCAGGTTTGCTCTCAAGTAAGTCGAACAGATCGGTCATTCAGATGTGATGGACATTAGTGTGCCCTCCTGTGGCTGGACGCCTGTAGCCATTGTCTTGCGCCCAGCATTGCGACCCCTTAGAGGGGCAAATCCATCGAGATGAACACCTCAGTGAGTACCAACGGCAGCCTCGATCTCCCGCACCCGCAGACTTTATCGACCCCATCCGTTTGCTCGTTCTTGTGGGAGGACAGGACATCGCACGCCCATCGGACGCAGCTATCGAGCCGGAGATGTGCAAGTGCTGTTGCAAACGTTCGATCCTTCGGTGCCGCGCTACGTTTGATCATGGTGAGACCCACGTAGCCCGCTATGAATAGAGATACGATGGTTTTGCCGGAATCTGAATTATTAAGAGCGCCACAGCCCGACGCTGCTGCCACCGCGTCCCACTGCCACGGTGGACGTAACTTCATCCTGATCGGGATCAAATTAGACGGCTGTGACAAATTTTGTTGACCGCTCCGGGCTGCATCGCGCTACGGAGGCTCGAAACTCTTCAAGTTATGTAACGGTGCCCCCAAAAGCCCTCGATAAGCTGCCCACGCAAAAAAATGGCCTTCCAGCGCACCTCTCGCATATTTTCAGAAACTCTCGGCATCTAACACAACGAGAGAGTGAAGCCCCGCCGACGCCGGAGGAACGGTCGGTAAAATAAGCGGGCAGCGACGCCTAACACGCACTGGAGTGGGAAACCACCGCCGCGCTTGATCGCGCAGGGTTGCCTGACACCGCTAAATCGTTGGGTGCAGGCACAGGGCAGCAAAGCTCCGCACAGGTTGCGGGGTGCGAGATCGCGAAACAGAAGCAGCCCGGCTCGAAATGAGTCGTAGACCAACGGAGAATCAACCGAGGCGGTCGCGAAGGGATCAGGGACTCACGAACCCCTGCCACTTCGCGACCGCCTTTTTGTTTTGCGCCAAGAAATCTAAGGAGCTTTTCGGAACTCAGTTCCGAAAGGAAAGGACAAATCATGGGTAAGAAATCAACAACGCAGAAAACGCCAGAGCGTGCGTTCGTGACGGTCAAGCTGAAAGACCGCATGGCCGCCGTGCCTGAGGTGAAGGACGGAAGGTTGGCGACTTGACGGTTTGCGAGTATGTCAACGGCCTGACCGGAGGGAAAACTTGTGGAACAAGTGATCTCAATCGGCAAACAGTTCAAGGATTTTAAGGACTTTTTCGCTGCGCACGTTGAGTGGATTCGTACGAACTTCGTCAGCAGAATTCCCGCTCGCGGGAGTGCCTGCAAGATCAACCTAGTTGATGCGGACGGCAAATTCAAAGCTGCTTTTCTTGGTCGGAGTTTTGCTTGGAATTTTCGGCGTGTCCGCACGCTGGGTTTCCAAGCTGATCACCGATTACCAAGGCATGGCGGACCAGCCGGACATTGACCAGCCGGAAGTAACCGACGAAGGCGGGGATGGAGAAAAGAAAGAGTCCCCGCTCGCGGAATCTCGCAGGCACTTGGAGGAGACGGAAGTGGAACTGGAAACAACCAGAACCCAAACTTCCAATCTCCGCCACGAACTCGGAAACATCCTCAGCAAGATCGAGGATTTCCGAAAAGGGAAAATCGCAGCCGAAGAACTGTACAGGGCTGCGGATGCGTGCAGGTTCCGTGTGGTTCCCCCGCACGTCGCGGGGAGGGACATGGAAACTTCAGACGAATCGTTCGATCAAATCGGAACGCACGATTTGCTGAAGGAACTGGAAAAGGTCGCAACCAAAGGCGCAGCAGTTGGCGGCGACGAGTAGGGAAGTCGGGGCGAGCAGGGTTCACAGCCCGAATGCCGTGAAGGGCGGCAAGCGCCCCGACTGTTTTACTAAGGAGACAAAATGAAAACCAGAAACGACGGAATAAGCTGGACGCACGACACCCAGAACTTCTGGCTCGGATGCGACAAGGTTTCCGAGGAGTGCAAATATTGCTACATATACCGCCAGCTTCGCAGGCTCGGTCTGAAGGCGTGGGGCGATGTAGTGAAAGCGAAATCCACGTGGACTAAAGCGGACGAGTGGGAGAAGGAACTGTCAAACACCATGTCCGTAGGAAACGGCCGCAGGCATTGCAACACGTGCGGCACGTTCAGCAACGCCACGTTCTGCGAGAAGTGCGGCGACAAGCCGTACATGAGGATGTTCACATGCAGCCTCTCTGATTTCTTCCACGCGAAATCTGACAAGTGGAGACCTGAAGCGTGGGAGAAAATCAAAAGCGCCCCGCACTGCGTTTTTCTGATCCTGACCAAGCGCCCGGAAAGAATCCTCCGGCACCTGCCTAAAGACTGGGGCGAGAACGGCTACCAAAATGTTTGGCTCGGCACTTCAATCGGCAGCAACAAGACGACCTATAGGGCTGACGTGCTGCGCAAGGTTCCAGCACCGGTAAGATTCCTTTCATGCGAACCGCTGCTGGAAGACATAGCGGACAATCTGGACTTGACTGGAATCCAGTGGGTCATTGCCGGGGGAGAATCCGGCGAAGGCAAAGAGTATTTGTACGACCCGACAAAACGCTGGCAGGACGAACCCGAAACCGGACGTCGCACCATGAAGCTTGAGTGGGCTTACAAGCTCTATGTGAGGGCGAATGACGCTGGAATCCCGTTCTTCTTCAAGCAAATTACCTCGGGGAGAAGCGGCGTCGGCGCAGACAAACTCACGGGGAAGGTCATCCACGAATTTCCAGCGCCGCCGAACGGGGGCGTGTGGTGGACTCCACCAAGTGAGTTGGTGGTGCTGCGATGAAGGAAGTCTACTGCTTTAACTGCGGCAATCAGAACCCTCTCTGCACATTGATGGATCGCCGCTCGCTCAGCGCCTTGGCGCGTTGCTCGTCTTCCCAGCGCGATTGGCACTCGTCGCACCACTCCCCACGCCGGGCAGAATTGAGGCACTCGGGATCAACGCAGGTCGCAGGCCCCTCTTCCGCATCGTCGCCCAGCCTTGCCTCCTCCGATATGTCCAGCGGCGTAGCAAGCTCGTGTGAGCGCGAAGTCTGGTTGTCCGCGAAGCATTCAAATTTCGCTACTGCGTAGCTGCGGTTCCCGCCAAAGCTGAAGCGATGCCCGGCGCACGACCATTTCACAAACGGGCCGCCCGGCAGGCTCCAAATCAACAGATAAGCGGGTATGGCGGAATGGGGCAGGCATCCCTTAAATTCGCACCTCGGTGTGTCTGACTTCTTTTTCTCTTCCATATCTGAACTCCTTGGGCGCAGTTGGTTAGGATCGCGCCCTCTCTATTGGGAGTTCGGCAGCGGAGAAATTAAGTAATTGTCGGGACGCCAGTATCTAGTAGTTAAGGAATTTTCGGACTATGAACCGCTTTACGAGGCAGTTCCCATGAGCAAGACATCAAGGCAGCGCAAACGGCGCAGCGATGTGAAGCTGACGCCCGACAAGCTCGGCACCATCGAGGCTTGCCTGAAGCACGGCATGACTCACGACGACATCTCCGCGATAACGGACATCAACCGCTCGACCATAGCGGCGGTTCGGCTGGTCTTGGCTTATGTGGGGAGACTTTAATTTTTTCGGGGGAATATGAGCAACAGGTTCGACAGGGAAAACGCGGAAATCGCGCTGAACGTGCTGGCGAAGGGCAAGGCGCGGACTTTCGAGATTCGCATCCCGAAAGCCGGGCGTTTCGGCACCATCAGCGGCTACTTCAACGGCTTCGTCGCACTCGCGGATGCACTCGCCACGCTGGACAAGGGCGAATACGAGGGCTGCTACATCACGCTCAATCCCGTCAATCCGGCGCTGCTGGCACGCGCCAGCAACCAGTTCAAGAACTGGTCGCAGTTCACGACCAACGACGCGGACATCGCCCGGCGCGAATGGATGCTGGTGGACATCGACCCGCAGCGACCAACCGGGATCAGTTCCACGAACGAGGAGAAAGCCGCCGCGAAGAAGCTCGCATTCGAGGTGCGCAACTGGCTGCGCGAGCAGGGCTGGGCGGAACCAGTCGCGTGCGATTCGGGAAACGGATTTCATTTGCTTTATCCCATCGACCTGCCCAACGACGAGCTTAGCCGGGACATGATCAGGGGATGCCTCGAAGCGCTCGCCGACAAGTTTGACACGCCCACCGTCCACATCGACCGCAAGGTCTACAACGCGGCGCGGATCGTCAAGGCATACGGCTCCGTGGCAAGGAAGGGCGACTCGACCGACGAGCGCCCGCATCGCACGGCGAGGATGTTCGCGCCCCCGGAGAAATTGGGCGAGGTCACGCTCGTGCAGCTTGCGGCCGTAGCCGACCTGACGGAAAAGAAGCGGCAGCCGAAGAAGGCAATGGCAGCGGACGCGGAGGGCCGTGGACTGAGGACGACCTGCTCGACCTGTTCGAAGCCGCGGGCTGGCAGCACCGTGACCCGGTGCCGCACAAGGGCGCTCAGAAATACGTGGGCATCTGCCCGCGCAACCCGGAGCACAAGGACTTCGCCGTGTTCTTCGAGAACGGCTTGGTCAACGTCGAGTGCTTCCACAACTCCTGTGCCGACTTCAAGAAGGTTGAGCAGTTCGTCGAGGAGACGGGCGCGGACTTCGAAATCCCGAGGCTCAAGCCCGTGGACATGGACTTCCTCGGCGTGATGAACGCCGACGAGGAGGTCGAGGAAGCGAAAAAAGTCGCCGCGCAGCAGACTGCCGGGCTGACGGAACCGTTCAACCTGACCGACATCGGCAACATGGAGCGGCTGGTGTGGCGTCACGGCTCGAAGCTGAAGTACGCCGCCGCGCTCAAGTGGCTGGTGTGGGACGGCAAGCGCTGGCGCGAGGACAAGGTGGGCAAGGCGCAGCGGTTCGCGTGGAACACCGTGCGGCTGATTCCCGAGGAAGCCAAGCTCATCGTCGTGCCGGACGAGAAAGAGGACGAGGAAGGTCACAAGGCAGCAAAGGCGCGGATCAAGGCGATCCACGACTGGGCGTTCGAATCCGAGATGCGCGGGCACGCGGCGCTGATGCTCAAGCACACGCAGTCGGCGATGGGCGTAGCGGCTGTCGCCGGGGAGTTCGACCAAGACCTGAACCTGCTGAACACGAACACGGGGACGATAGACCTGATAACCGGAGAAGTCAGGGCGCACGACCGCGAGGACATGCTGACCAAGATCGCGCCCGTGGAGTACGACCCGCAGGCGAAATGCCCGCTGTGGGAAAAGTTCCTGCTGGAGATCATGGACGGCAAGCAGCACATGGTGGATTTCATGTCAACGCGCCCTCGGCTACAGCCTGACGGGCGAGATCGTCGAGCACAAGATGTTCCTGCTTTGGGGGCAGGGCGCGAACGGCAAGACGACAATGCTGGAGGTCATCGCGCACGTCCTCGGCGACTATGCCAAGGCGTCGGAGTTCACGACGTTCGTCGCGAAGAAGGACGCGAGAACCGGGGCGACGCCGGAACTGGCGATGCTCAGGGGTGCAAGGTTCGTGTCGGCGACCGAGGGTGAGAAGCAGCACAAGCTCGCGGAGTCGTTGGTCAAGCAGCTAACGGGCGGCGACACGATCAGCGCCCGGCACCTGTTCTGCGAGTACTTCCAGTTCCAGCCGCAGTTCAAGCTTTGGCTGGGCACCAACCACAAGCCGGAAATCTCGGGCACGGACGACGGCATCTGGCGGCGCATCTGCCTGATCCCGTTCACCGTGAGCTTCGCCGACAACCCCGACCTGCAACTCAAGGAGAAGCTGAAGCGCGAAGCGCCGGGCATCCTCGCGTGGATGGTCAGGGGCTTGGTCGAATGGCGCAAGCACGGGCTGATGGAGCCGGAGGAGGTCAAGGCGGCGACAGCGAACTACCGCGCCGACGAAGACCTGATCGTGCGATTCATGTCGGACGTCTTGCGAGAAGACACGGACGCGAGGACGGGCGCTCGCGAGATGTTCACCGAGTACGAACGGTGGTGCCGCGACAACCACGAGTCGGCGCTGCCGGAGAGAAATTCGCCGAAGCGATGCGGGAACACGGGCACGCGTCCAAGAAGATGCGCGACGGGCGCTGGTACTTCGGGCTTGCGGTGCGCAGGGAAAGCTACGAAAAGACGATGGCTGCCGGGAACGAGCTATGAGACGGAAAGAGCGTGACGCATCCCGTGTTGAAAACAAAGGGTGTGTCGGATGTGACGCATTTCTCTATCTGTCTTTATTCACGCGTGCGCGTGCGCGTGAGAGTGCATAGCAAAAATCCGTCACAAGCGTCACAGCGTCACGGTTGCTGGGAGGCAACGAACATGACCGAAAAGCAGGAAGCGCAGTTCAGGAAGCTGATCGAGTACGTGCAGGAATTGGCCCGGCAGCACAACGTAGTTGGGGACATGCGAACTGCGCGGGGTGCCGAACTGGAGCCGCCAGCGGTACTACATCTACGCGCTGAAGCACACCGGAGGCGGCGATGACCATGGAGCAAGACATCATGACCGTCGAGTACGAACGGTTAGCTCAAGCCGTCCGCACGAACCATCCGCGTGCGTGCGAGGCGCTGGCAGAGCTTGAGCGTCGGCTGCTGGACCTGCGGATGGCTCACAAGTGCGACAATCCGCTGAAGCATATTCCCTGAAGCACCGCTTTCGGGATACTTTGCGGCACTACTCAGGGACAATTCCCGAACTTTCCAGATCATTTGACGAAGACCGGATTGGGGCGTCCCCGGCAGGCTGCCAAATTTGCGAGATACGCGAATTTGGCATTACTACTGCGAAAAGCAGCCGCCAGTTCTGCGGAGGAAAATCGAATAATGCGAGCGAGGCCCCTGCTACGCCAGCATTTGGTGTCAATAGCGATGCAAAAATGGGCGCTGATCGGCCGGCATCCGAGCGCGTACCCGAACTGCCCAGCTTCTCGGGCGCGGAGGAACTTTTCGCGGCTGCTCGCCAAGTATCCCCAGATCGCGGAACGTTTGGGATTGAATGAACTGTCTGCGTATCCGCCTTTGTGACGAGGCACCGTAGGCTGTGGGTCGCATGGCAGAGACACAGGCTACTGGAGCACAAGGCTCTTGTCCGAGGAGAAACGCAATGATCGGCGAAGGATGGAAGCGACCCCCCGAGGGTCTCAGCGTGTACGTCAACGTGCGGTACTCATGCGGGCATACAGTGAAGAAAGACGTCACGGATGTCGTTCTCCAGAACTTCCTGCCGCCCGGCGTATCGTGGGCGGAGGAAGAGGCTTGGATTGAGGAGTCGGTGGAGTCCGGCTACCAGTGCGAGGCGTGCTGCGAGACGGATTTTTGGAGAAGCGTCCCCGACGCGGAGGAGGAGGAGAAGCAGTGACGTCGATACAGCAGCGAATCGTGTACGTCGATGAGGTTCGCATCACAACCCCGACGCAGATCGCCGGGAAGGAAGCTCCCACACGCGACGATGTACTCGTGCGCTATCCGAAGAGCGTGCGGGAACAGTTTCCGGGGCGTGCCGCGTACTCTGTCAGACAAATCCCCGAAGGACCGCCGCCCGCGTTCATATTCATGGTCGCTCTGACCTGCTATCAGCCTGCCGACGATGCCACCGCCGACCTCTTCGATGTCATCGTTAGCTGGTCATCTGATGACCTTGACTCTTCTCTGGCGGAATTGATCGAGCGCGGAATCAGCGAGATCAACTGGGAGTGGATGGCGAAGTTCGCTGCCAGCGAGTATTAAGCAAGTGGGGCGGTCAGGACGCGGATGCCTGGAGTTCGAATCCGCTTCGAAGGGTATCTCATCCGCGAGACCGCAGGCTGTTTGCTAGGAACGCCGCCCCGATTCCATACTTATGAAAGAGATCACGACTGCTGCTACGTCGACTACCCAGAACCAGGCACGATCCACATCGGTCTTAACGGCGGCGACTCGCATTGGATTTGCTCGGTTCACTACTACAAATGGAACGCCGACCGTGCCCGCTTTCTCGCTGACACGAATGCGGGATGCGGCGACTCGGCAACTGCTGTGCGACGAGTGGCGGCAAAAGAACTTTGACGCAGGCAACCGCGCCGCCGTTTAGCAGTTCGTCAACGTTCCCGCCGAAACTGGCGAGGCTCACGCCAATCGCGCTTACTATTCTGCTATGAAATTCGGCAGCGCGTGTTCGGGAATCTCGTCCGAGTCCGTGGCGTGGCGTCCTTTGAATTGGTCGCCCGCATGGTTTGCGGAGATCGCGCCGTTCCCCTCGGCGGTGCTCGCGCACCATTACCCGGACACGCCGAACTTGGGAGACATCACGAAAATCCATGACAACGATACCTTCAAGAAAGAGACAATCGACATCCTCGTCGGCGGGACGCCGTGCCAAAGTTTCTCGCAAGCAGGGCGGCGGGAAGGGTTCGGCGACCCACGCGGAAGGCTCGCCCTCAGGTTCCTTGAGATCGCAGAAATGCGGCGACCCCGGTGGGTCGTGTGGGAGAACATCGAAAGCGCCCTCAGCGCGAATTCGGGGAGAGACTTTGGTGCCCTCCTCGGGAAAATGGGAAAGATCGGGTACGGGTACGCGTGGCGAGTATTGGACGCACGCGATTTCGGACTCCCGCAGAGCCGCAGACGCCTGTTCGTTGTCGCCTATCTTGGCGACTGGCAAGCGTGCCGCGGCGGTATTTTCTGACCTCGGAAGCATGCACGGGACTCTTGAGGCAGGTCGGGATGTGGCTCCCGAAAGAGGCGGAGCGGGTGCTGAGGGCGCAGGCACGACCCCGACGAGAGCGTTCGCGATCAAAGGCAACGCAATCAGCCGCCGACTAGGGCCGGCATCGCAAGGAATCGCGGTGCGTGAGGAATTGATGTACTGCGTGACAAAAAGCCAACACCACGCCGTGATAGCCAACGGAGTCGCCCGGCACATTCTCCCGGTCGAGGCGGAGCGGCTCCAAGGGCTGCCCGACGACTACACGAGAGTCCCGTACCGGGGCCAGCCAGCGCAGGAGTGCCCGGACTCCGTTCGCTACGAGGCGGTGGGCAACGCGATGCCCGATCCCGTTGATGCGTCGGCTTGGGGAGCGGATAGCGTTCGTGGATTCCTTGCCCGAGGGGCGGATCAAGCACTTCCTCCCAGCCGAGGACCTTGCGACGACGCTGTCGGATGCGGAGTTGGTTGACAAGTGCGTTCAGGGCTTCAAGAAGCTAAGAGAACTGATTCCCTATTTGCGGGAGGCACGAAGGCGCTGGGCGCAACCAGGGCGGCAGGTTCCGGTTCCGGGACGCCCCTGCTGGACGGAGTGGATCGAGCAAAACCTGCATGTCACCCCTCGGCGTGTCCAGCAATTGCTGAGGGAGCCTAGCGAAATTTCTTCGCAAGGGCAAAAGACACTCGCGGTCGTTCCTCCGAAACTCCGTGCCGGAGACTGGCGCAGGCTCCTGAAAGTGACGGAAAGCAGGATGGCGCAAGTGTTCGGACCGCTCGAAGACCAGCACGAGCTTGCCGGGGCGATCCGCAAGTTCGCTCAGGCCATAGCCGACCGTTTCGTGGAGCGGAAGAGCAGGCTGCTGGTGTCCGTATCGGTCAAGAACCAATAGATCGCCCGCCCGCCAGAGCATCACGGCTTCGGGCGCATGCTCCGTCCGGCGTGCCAGCGCTGTTGCACGGAACCGCTTCCCTGCCCAATACTGTCGCCATCCCCTCGTTCGTCCGGTGCCGGATTCGGCGTGCCGGGAAGGAAACAAGAATCGCGATGGCAGACAGGATCACGCCGGAGCAGCGCTCGGCGATCATGGCCAGCGTCCGGTCGAAGGACACGCGCCCGGAACTCGGGTGCGTCACGCTCTCCACACGATGGGCTTCAGGTTCCGCCTGCACGTGCGAAACCTGCCGGGCTGCCCGGACATCGTGCTGCCGAAATACTCGGCGGCCGTGCAGGTCAGGGGATGCTTCTGGCACCTGCACCGCTGCATGAGGCGCAGGCTGCCGAAGACCAACACGGGCTATTGGCTGCCGAAGCTCGAAGGCAACAGGGCACGGGACATCGAGAACGACCGCAAGCTGCGGCGGCTGGGATGGAAGGTCAGGACGATCTGGGAGTGCGAACTGGATAGGATGACCACTTCCGAGTTGCGGGCACGGCTCCGTGGCCTGCTGATTTGAAGGATGCTCCTTGCGAGCCGCTTCCAGCCGGGCATCTCGGGGAATGGCGGCTGCGCCAAGTGAGTGAAGCTGGCTGACGTCCAATGCGAAACGCTCCGCCCGACCCGCCAAAATGCCCTTATTGTGCTCGGGTTTCGATGAATTTGAGTATTAAGCGTTAGGAGAAACCCACAATGGCAAAAATACCGAGGAACTACATCGTGAGGGGGGGCGGCGATTGGCTCGACATCGACTACTCCAACATCGACTTCGACCATGCGGGCGTAACGCTCCGTCCCGGACTGACGACGGCTACCTGGTGCATGCAGACGAGAAGACGCCCTCCGGCATCCTCGGTCCGGGCGACGTGACTTTGGAGATCGGCAGGGGATTCGAGACCAAGGAAGCCGCCGAAGCCGAATTGCAGCGGCTAAGGGAATGCGTGGAGTCCGATCTGCCATAATCCCCCTGTGCACGGTCTCCCCGCCGTGCGGCAAGCTCGTCGTGTCCGTGTCGGTAGAAGCCCGGCGGCTCAACGGTAGGTGATCTGCCCCTTGGGTAGTGCCCCTTTCCTTAGCAGCGCGACGAATGCCCAGACCAACGAGTCTACGACCTTTTCTTCGGTGAAACGCTGCGGCTTGAGTCGAAGGCGAAACTCTTGGATCGCGCTTGCCAAGAGTCCTCCCTTGAGAACCCGTGCATATTCCTCAGCAAGGAAGCTGTGGAAAGCCACGAGGCTGTCGATCCGCTGCTGCAAGCCCACGTCAGTCGATGGCTCTTGGAAGAAATAGAAGGTGGCGACTTGCGAGTCGTAGATCGGGGAGTGCTGATTCGTCATGTGCAGGAGTTTCGTGGCGAATGAGAACTGAAGGCTCTTCTGACCGTTCTGGCGGGCGGACGCTGCGTGCAAGGTCTGGGCGACGCTGCCGAGCGTCGGGGTTGGCTCATGGCGGCAACCAAGGTGTTGAAATAGGTGGCGTAAAACGCGGAGCTTAACTGGGCGGCGTTCATCGCCCAGAAGCGGCGGTACCTCTTTTGGTAGTCGAGCGTGCTAGCCTGTCCAACGTTCTGGAGGAGCCATTCGTAGTCGGTTACATGCTCTGGCGGGATCGTGCTCACCACCGTCTGCGCGAAATGATTGATCAGGTCGTACATCGAGAACTCACCGTTTCGGCTTTGCTTCCTCAGTATTCACGGACAGGCTCGACCACACTGCAATGGATGATGATCTCGCTCATTTCGTTCGTGGAAAAAGCCCTCGGAGGCTCATCGTCCGCCAGCGTAATCGCTCGCCTCGGTTTAGCGACCCCGCATGGAGTAGTGTTTTCCCACCCGTACTCCAAAGCATCTTCCCCTACACGAGGACGAAACGCACCCTTGCCGCTGTTTCCTTGATAAGAGACTACTGCCGATGCTGGATCGAACGTTACCTGCATCGTTCGCTCACTTAGCTCATGCCTCAGAGTGAATTCGTTGTCATTCGTATTTACAGGGTAGGTCAACAGCCCTTCAGGAAATCCTTCGTTGATCTCCTCGACAAGACGCTTCAGTGAATCCTTCAGTTCGCGCCATCTCCTTGCTCCGTCATTCGCCACAATCCTAGCGGCGTGCTCCTCTTTCTTCTTGGCTGTTTCAAACTCAGCCAACTGCTTTTGTAGAGCCTCTCGCATTTGTTGAACGAAGTTCTTTTCTAGCGGTTCATCCATAATGTCTCCGGGCGATGACAAACCGTAAGCTTTCTACCTAAGATAGTCTCTTGAATGTGCGGGCGCTACCGATTGTCGAGGCGCAAGGGCGTTTTGAAATCGTGAGGCACATCCATCACTTGCGAATTGCCTTACAATGAACGTCGCCACCGCCCAACAAGCAGCACGCCACGAATGCGGTCATGCCGTCGCTCTCGCCGCTCGTACCGCCATTCTCACCGAGAGCATCTACGTCGGCTGCAACCCGGGCGGCGCTTGCGCCGCAGGCATCAATGGCAACTCGAAGATTCCCTTTCAGGCGGGCGCTCCCGCAGATTGGATCATCTACAATCTCGCTGGGTATGCCGCAGACAAGGCGTTTGACCCAGCAGGCGCAAATAGAGAAGGCGCATTGCGGGACGACATCGTCGCCGAGAAGATTCTCCGTGCAACTTGGGAGCCAGAAACGTGGATTCTGGTGGTCGGGATGATCGAAGTGGAGACCGCGAAGCTTGTGCAGAGCCATCGGGCGTGCATCGACGAAATGGCTACTGCACTCCTCGCTAAGACGCCGCTAAAGGTTGCGGTCCTCGGCACGAAGCGCCATGTTTACAAGCTGGGCGCTGACGAGATTAAGCAAATTTTGACGAAGCACGGACTCCAAACTCCGCTCCGATTTGAATGCGGCTACACCGATGAGCAGTTCGAGAGGCTGTTGGAAAGGCATGCCTTGAACGTCCGGATTGCCGAGGCGTCGCCGACACTGTTTGCTGAGTTCTACAGCCATCGGCGGTTCGCAGAGGCGAAACGGCTCGCTACGCTGGATTTCCTCGATCATCAGGCATGGGTGGATAACTACGGTGGAGCAAAAGTCGAAGTTCTTGATTGGTAGGAGCGACGATAAGTTTTGCGACGCACGGCTAGTGCGATAAGGCGGAATAGCCGAGAAATGATTGCCTGCATCGGCTGGGGTTCGCTGATTTGGGACACGCGAAATCTTGACGTGGACGGTCGTTGGCGTCCCGATGGTTCTACGCTGCCCGTGGAATTCGCACGCCAATCGAGCGACGGACGAATCACGCTCCTTCAACGCAAACAGGCTGAAAAGTGCGACAATACGCAAGACTGTTCGGCGAAGGAGACAGCGGTGGTGCTTGTTCAAGAGAAAACGACCACAGGTACACCAATGGATTGGAACCGCCTATTGTGTACCACGCGAGTGAAGGGTCTTTTCGGACAAACTTCGTCCGTACCCATTGTCGGGGATTTGCGCAGCGAGTTCGACCGCGACTATGGAAGAACTGTATTCTCCACGCCTGTCCGTAGGCTCCAAGACAAAGCTCAAGTCTTTCCGCTGGAACGACACGATGCCGTTCGGACTCGGCTGACGCATTCAATGGAGGTGTCCAGCGTCGCCCGGAGTTTGGGGGAAACCGCTGAGCGCTTTCTGTTCGGACAGGGCGATCTGAAATTCGAACATCAAAGAGGAACTCTTGCCACAATAGCAGCAACATGCGGGCTAATCCACGATCTTGGGAATCCCCCTTTCGGACACTCCGGTGAGGCTTCAATCCGAGAGTGGTTCAACAGCCAGCATGAAAAAGACGCCAACTTCTTCGGCAGTTTTAAACCGTTTACAGATGCAAAGCATCCGAACCCTGAAGATACGCAGTTCGCCCGCGATTTTTTGAAGTTTGAAGGAAACGCGCAGACACAAAGGCTTCTTTCCCGATTGCAAGTTCTCGCCGATGAATTTGGTCTAAATCTCACTTGCGGTACGCTGTCGGCTAGTTGCAAGTACGTCGCTCAGTCCGACACCGTAGACAAAGATCAGCAGGAGAAAAAGAAGCACGGTTATTTTGCTTCAGAAAACGATCTTGTTTCGCGAATCAGAAAGGAAGTTGGCACTGGGGACCTTCGCAATCCGCTCACGTTTCTCGTAGAAGCAAGCGACGACATTGTGTATTCAACTGTTGATCTCGAAGACGGCGTAAAGAAAGGGGTCATCACATGGCAGTTTATTGAGGATGAGTTAATTCGTAGGCTGGGAGAGCACGACCCGAGCATGAAAAGAGCCTTGGACAAAGCGCATGAAAAAATTGACCCTGCTGGATTGAAAGGAAGGGGAAAGGAAGAAGCGATGGCTGTCGCTTTTCGAACATTCGCCATCGCAGAGATGGTAGTGGAGGCCTTCAAAGTGTTCGAAAAGGGGTATCGGGACATAATGTCTGGCAATTACCATCGCGAACTCCTCTTCGATTCTGCGGCGGGAAAGCTGGCGCGGGAATGCAAGCGACTCGGCATCGAGTTCGTGTACGTTTCCGGAGAGACCCTGAAGCTCGAACTGATGGGACGAAGAGTGATCTCTGACCTGCTAACCTGCTTTTGGGAAGCTGCTAAAGCCTACACTCCGGCAAAGAAACTGGATGGCTTTCCGGCAAAGGCTTATGAACTGATTTCGACCAACTATCGCCAGATTTTTGAGAAGAACATCTTGAACGCAAAAGAGTTGGCGATGCCCGAAGACTACTTCCGAATGCAATTGATAACAGATCAAGTCTCTGGAATGACTGACTCCTACGCATGTTTTCTGCATCGCGAATTGATGAACGCTTGAGATTATGGATATAGAATATCAGTCAGGATCACAGAGATGAGTTCTCAGGCAATGTGCGCCTTCGATTCCGAGCAGAGACCGACTGACATTGAATTGCGGAGTTCTTTCGACAAGCTGCTGCGCACTCGCCTTTCGCGCTTCCTCACACATCCAGCGGCGTGGAAAGAAGACCTCCGTGTGATTGTCGAGGCATTCAGAGAGCACAAGTGGGAAGCGGTTGTATTTGGCGGCATTTTGAGAGACATCGCGCTGTACGGCCCGTCCGAGCGTCCTCGCGATGTAGACATCGTAGCGAATTGTTCGTCTTCGGAATTAGCATCGTGGTTGTCCAGCTTTCCCGTTAAACGAACTAGATTCGGTGGATTTAGGGTTCGTGTACACAAGTGGGACTTCGACATCTGGGCGCTTCAGGATACGTGGGCATTCACAACAACTCATATGGAGCCTACATTTGCGAATCTGCCGAAGACTACGTTTTTCAACATTGAGGGGATTGCGGCGCAGCTTAATACGACTGCCGGTCAGAAGCGTGCCTTGTATTCTTTCGGTTTTGCCGAAGCCATTGCATCGAAGGTTCTGGACATCAATTTCGAACCCAACCCCTTCCCTCAACTCTGTGTCATTCGCGGTCTA
This sequence comes from uncultured Acidobacteriota bacterium, assembly GCA_963848365.1. Lineage (GTDB taxonomy): Bacteria > Acidobacteriota > Terriglobia > Acidiferrales > UBA7541 > Palsa-295. The sequence continues at coordinate 11,438 of CAWKDI010000011.1, read as the reverse complement.
TTGACTGCGACTCGCCACAATCTCCTGCTATCGCCAAAGCTGGCTCGGTACATAACTCGCCATGCTGATCGCTCTGAGATCGCCGAAATCATGCACGTGCAGGTTGGACATTATGGGGTAGCGAGGTTAGGGAACCGAAGGTATTGCAAACTGGTTGGATCAGATCGAGCAGAGCTTGACGAAGAACCCGAACGCGGCAGTGCGGTTGCCGAGTACAGGAGCACAACTAAACCTGCCGAACATGGATCGCTGGGTCTTCGCGCCTAGAGATAGGCAGTAGAGGACGTCGGCACTGGATCGAGATCGACGACTTGAACGCGGTCTTCAGGTGACTGGACTCGCTTCAGGTATGGCAGAACTTCCCATCGCAGTGCCGCTCGCAAAAGCCGTTTAGTCCGCTTGTCGCCATAAAATCCGACATACCGCAACTTCCGCATGTCGTCCTTGAAAAATTCGCAGCCTTCGGAGATGAGCAGTTGCTTCTGTTCGGCACGAGTGCGTTTATATCTCAGCTTTCCGAAGCGTCGATCACGTGTCAGCAGGTGAACATTTCGCGCATCGAAGACCTTACCGTCCGGTCTGCGGAACTTTTCTGTGGGGTTCGTGAAGCCACAAAATTGCCATCCAACGCTCTGGTAAATTGTTCCGATTTCCCCGGCGCGTTCGATCAGCATACCCGATGAACACGTGCGCCCCGGTCTTTCTTGACCATGAGCTTGCAGGCCTGCGCTATCAGGTAACTTGCGCTATGCGGGTGCGCCCAATGTTCACAGCAGCCTGCGAACCAACGTCACGACTTTGTCGGCGTGTTCCGCGCCGCACACCGATGATCTGACCTTCGTTCCAGCCGTGCTGCCGAAACAAACGCACGCCAGCGAGGTAGTTCGCCGAAAGAAAGACCCAATGCGAATTCGGAACTGCCCGAAATTTCCGAGCCATTCATTGCGCAACGATGAGATTGCGGGCTTCTGCAAGAGAAATTTCTCGCACGCTGGCGTTTTTGAAATCAGCCGCGAGCGCCAACTTTTCGGCGAGGAACGGATCAGGCTGCTCCGCCATCCGCTCGCGGATCACGCGCTGGAAGGCTTTGCCGTTTGCCGGGAAATCCTCAAAGTCTTTGGAAAGCTGCGCTTCGGATTCCGCTGCGTGCTTCAGCGAATTCTTCAACGCCAAAATGAGCTTCTTCCTGATCGTCGGATTCAAACGACTGCGAAGCCGAACAACTGATTTCGAGTTTCTCCCGCCTGCTCTGCGACTCGATGTCTCGTGTCAGTTCCGCCGCGATCAGGTTTATGTCCGGTTCGACGACAGCCTCGGTGGGCGTGACGATCTCCCGAATTTCTCGGAGCAGAGCCGCCGTACTCAGTTCTCCGTCTTTTTCACGTGCTTGAACGAGCGCCTTTTCAAACGTGGCATCGTCAACAAGCAGTGCGATTTTTTGCCATTTAGCACTCTGATCCTTCGATATGCCGATTTCCTCTAGTGTGGGCGGATTGGCAGTCGGTCTGCTCGACCGCCTTTTGGTTCCATCCTTGCGCGGTCGCCCCTCTCCCCTTGTACCGGGGTTCTTTTCCATGTCCAGTAGCAATTGCCCTGCGCGGCGCTCGGCGTGAAGCCGAATCTCGCAAGCCATGTTTTGCATTTCGAGATCGCGAGCTTGTTGCGCATAGGTTCTCACGGCTTCCGCTCTGTCGCGGATCGCCTTGACCTCATCGACGCGGTGGGCGGCGGCGAGCGCACGTGCGAGCGGCGTCGTAGCGAATCAGCGCGACAGTCATAACAGGTGAGATTGTGGAACACGAAGGGACCCGCCGCAAGTGGTTCGTGAGCAGCCTGTTCTTCTGCGATAATCTCCTTCCAGGTGCCAAAGCTGTCTACTCTCGCGGCGGAAGAACGTTTGAGAATCACCACATGCTTCACGTAATCATCGACACATCCATTTACCGGAATGATCCCAAGCGCGGGAAGGGTTCTTTCCGAGCGCTCACCCGGCTTTGCGAGGGCGGAAAAGTCGTGCTCTACATCCCGGCATACGTGAAGGGCGAGTTTGAATCTCAGCAAAAGATCGCGGTTGAGGAAGAAATCCGAAAGATAATTACAGCAGCTAAGTCGATCACGCGGCGGTCGGGGAACGAACAGTTGATGAAATTCTCTGAAGAGGTGAGCAAAGCCGCAGAGAAGATTTCGCCCAAGGCTGGCGTCTTAACCTCAGAGGAGTTCGCGAGATGGGCGAAGAAATGCAAAGCTGTCCCATGCGAAATAAAACCCGAACACGCCGTCCGGGTCATGAACGATTACTTTGCGGGTGAAATACCATTCAGCTCGTTAAAGCACAGGGAAGACATCCCAGACAGTTTCATTTGGCAAGCCGTTCTCGACCTCGCCAGCAAGAAGGAACGCCTTTATTTCATCGCGAATGACGGGCAACTCTTAAAAGCAGCGAAAACACTGAATAACGTGACTGCTCATAATACCCTCGAAGAATTTGTCGAAAGCCCAGAAGTCCAGAAAGCCATTGAGAAACTAACGACTGAGACGGTGGCGCGGAATATCGCCCGTGCGAAGCGGATACTTCCCCAAAAGGAGACGGCGCTACGAGCGATGTTAGAGAGCGATATTGTGGGTGCCCTCGCGAGCCGGACGATTCACGATTCCAGCATCCCGGACGATAATGGCGAGGGGCTAATTATCAGCGTCGGTGCTCCCGAAGAGCTAACTTTCGATTTCGACAGCGTCGAATTCTACGGCGGTAATGAAATCGGGATACCGTTTACCACGACAGTGGATTGCGAATTGAATTACGCGATCTTTAAGGGAGATTACTTTTCCCTCGACGACGAAAAAGTGAAACAAATCAGCGTCGGCGAACGGAACGAGCACTTTTTCGATGCCGATGAGAACTATCCCATTGAAGTGACTGGGACTCTATCCATCGACCTTGAAGCAAAAACATTGGAGAACCCACGCGCCACCGATGTAGACGTTGAGCAAGCTATTCTTTCGGGTACGCACAGCGTCGAAGTCACCGAGGCGGAGGTGGCATCCAGAGGAGACGCTGGCGATTAGAACCCCGACCGAAACAATGGCGTTCCGAAGTGTCCACAGCAATTCGCCAAATTTGCGACCATCCCAGTGCATCATCGCCGCCTGCTCGCTCTCGTCCTGCGGCTGCGCCCATCTTGATCCGTGCCTCACGCGTCCTGCCGTCAACGCCCCCTTTTGGAGCCTGTTCGAAAAACCTCTCAGCCAGCGCCGCTGTAAGCTGTTGATCTTGAGGGGAGGAATTTACTGATCTGAGCGTTCGGGATACATCTGTATCCTGAACGGTTCTCGAAGCCCCCTAGACCGCACGGTTGTGTATTAACGGTCGTGCGCCTCCGCCTTGGGAACCAATTGACGTTCTGGCGAATAAATGGCGAAATTGCTTCATGAGAAGTTCTGATACCAAGCCGTTGCAGTTCGATGAGGTGGGCGATTGGTCAGAACTAAAGTTGGAAATCCTCAAGAAGTACGCCTCGGCTTATTCCGCAATCCTTGCCAAAAAGAATCTTCATCACGCATACATTGAAGGTTTCGCCGGAGCCGGACAGCATATCTCGAAGCGTTCGAAGGAACTCATACCGGGCAGCCCTCAGAATGCGCTCAACATCGAACCACCGTTTGAAGAGTACTACCTCGTTGACCTGAATTCAGCACGCGCAGCGGAGCTTCGTCGCCAGACGGCTAACAAATCCAATGTTCACGTTTATTGCGGAGACAGCAATGAGATTCTTGTCTCAGAGGTCTTTCCAAAGATTCAATACAAAGATTACAAACGAGCACTGTGTATCCTCGACCCTTACGGTTTACACCTCAACTGGAAGGTAATCGCGGCAGCGGCAGAACTCAGGACAATCGAAATCTTCCTCAACTTCCCAATTCTCGATATGAATCGAAATGTGCTGTGGCGCAACGACAGGGCATCGGCTGAAGATGTGAAGCGCATGAATTCCTTTTGGGGTGACGATTCTTGGCGGAATGTCGTTTACAGGTCGGATACCAATCTGTTCGGAGAACTCGAAAAGCAACCAAATGAGGTGGTCGCGGATGCGTTTCGCGAGCGGCTTCGAAAGGTCGCGGGGTTCAAGCACGTCCCCCAGCCTGCTCCGATGCGTAACTCGAAGGGTGCCATCCTTTATTACCTCTTCTTTGCAGCCCAGCAACCTACGGCACAAAAAATAGTAAGTGAAATCTTCGCGGCTTACAGGAAGCGAGGAATCTTGCATGGCTGAACACTCCAAAATCGAATGGACAGACGCGACTTGGAATCCTATCCGGGGGTGCACGAAAATCAGTCCCGGTTGTGCACATTGCTATGCGGAGACATTTGCTGAGCGTTTCCGAGGAGTGAAAGGGCATCCCTACGAACAAGGCTTTGACCTCCGACTTGTGCCTCATAAACTTGATGAACCCATGAGTTGGCGGTCGCCTCGACGAGTTTTTGTCAATTCCATGAGTGACCTCTTCCACGATGCGGTGCCAGATGACTACATCGCTTCCGTCGCTGACGTGATGGTACGTGCGGACTGGCACACCTATCAGGTGTTGACAAAGAGGTCCCGCGCGGATGTGCGACTTGCTGATGACGCGGCTTAGGCTTGCAGCAACGAAATCACATATCTGGTGGGGCGTGAGCGTTGAGAACAAGACTTACGGATTGCCTAGAATCGAGCATCTTCGCTCTTCTCCAGCAGCAATCAAGTTCTTGTCGGTTGAGCCGCTGCTGGAGGACGTGGGGACACTAAACCTATCTGGTATTCATTGGGTCATCGTTGGCGGAGAGAGTGGGTTCGGTGCGAGACCCATGCGCCGGGAATGGGTTGTCTCCATACGAAGGCAGTGTCGCCAGAACGGAGTCCCATTCTTCTTCAAGCAATGGGGTGGAGTTCGCAAATCTAAAGCCGGGCGACTTCTTGACGGGCGGACTTACGATGAGATGCCTCTTCAAACAGACCGGGGAAGCTTAGTTCCACTCTGCGCTCTAGTGTAGGGGGGGAACCCTGCCGACAGGCTTTAAGTTCGCACATGCCACTCGACCCTCGCGCAATCCACGTCTACACGGATGGTTCTTGTTACAAGAATCCGGGTGGGAGTTCCGGTTGCGCTGCGATTGTTCATTTCCCCGACCACTTAGGGCGTGAAGACGAACACATTGTTGACTTCGGGTGCGCCGAGAGCAGCAACAACCGAATGGAATTGATGGCGTGCATCAAAGCACTGAGATGGGTGCGAGAAAACCAGCCGTGGTCAGATGTGACGCGAGTGCAAATCGTCACTGATTCCACATACGTCACGGACAACATCTCCTATCGTGCAAGGGGCTGGAAGAAAAACAAGTGGCGCAATCGCTTCGGAAAGCCGATGGCGAATGATGACCTGTGGAATGACTTGCTGGCAGCCCACACAAAAACAGGAATCCGGGTTGATTTTGTCTGGCAGCCGGGCAAGAAGTCAGCAACCGGGAAAATCGTTGACAAGGCTGCGAAGGCAGCTGCTCAGCGCGGGGGGATAGACAAAGACCGAGGCTACAGACCGGGAGCAGTCTGCCGCTCGCTCGTTGAAGGTGGTCTCGCACAGCCTTACCCCGCAAGGGGGCAATCAGAGGTTATTCGACCATACGCCAAGAAAGTCATGTTCCGGGGCGAAAACAGAATAAGCTTCAACATCTTTGTGGAGGGTAGGCAGAGCTTCGAAGCGAAGTTCTACGCCTTCGCCACACCCGCAATGGCGGCTGAACTCCACAGGTGGCACGGGTACAGAGTGCGGTTCAATGATGACCCCAATTATCCTCGGGTCTTAGAGCACATCGAAGAAATACTTCTGCCAAAATCAACTGCCAAGGGGAAAAATATTCAACCTTGACGACGAAAGCCGCCTAGAGTGCGTCCTTTCGTTTGCAACGATGGTAACCTCGGAGTCGGTGAGCGAGCCGGACTGATCGTCACGGAGTTGAGGGCGGTTGCACCTTATATGCCTTTATGATGTACTGCCTCACCGCCTCTTTCTCCTTTCCGAAACGTATTCGTTGGTCTACGAGTTGGGCGTCGAGTTCTAACCGACTTTTCCCCAGTGTGAAAATAATATTCTCGATTTCACCGAAGACGAGTACGATCTCGAACAACACCATCGCAAGCATTTCAGGGCCGCTCACCCCGATATAGTTCAACTGGTACTCCAAATCCGTAGCGGTCTGGGTGATTACGAAGCGGGACACGATGGAGTTGATGTTAGTGTGGGAACCAAATTCGGAGAACTGCCCCCACAACTTGTGAAGTTCCGGCAGTCCATCAAAAAGTTGCGTTGCTTTGTGGTGCCAGAACTCTTGCTCGAAGACTTTTTTGGCTGCCTCGCTGTCGTTCTTCTCAATCCACGCCTTAAGTAGTTGCGGGTCAGACGCCAATCTGTGGCCGTGGGCAGCGGACTCGATTGCATCTCTCAGGATTGAATGAGCCTCGGGAACGCAGGTAGAGCAACCGAGTTCGAAAGCAACCCGAATTTTCGAGTGCGCATTCATCATCAACATCATTGGAAGCATCAAACTCGGGTCACGCAGGCGTTGCATGACTTCGAACTCCCTCAAGACAATCCTGTCGAGGTTCATGAAGCAGTTCCAGATATAAGGAAACTGCTGAATGGTCGCAAAGAAGTTGTGCCGTTTCGGGAGATAATACGGTTTGTAGTGTTCAGGAATGTTCTTTCGCTCAAACTCGACGAGCAAGTCTTTTTCCGTTGGCTCCTGAGTCATGTTTTTCGTACCCTTCGTTGTCAATTTGGAAAAGCGGCGAGAATGCCGAAGTTTTTCCTCTGTCATCTCGCGACAGTGTCCGTGCAGAATGCGCCCGTGAGGTGACGCGCAACTCACTTTGTGGAAGTCGGGCAGCAGGTGATGGCCCATAAGCCCACGGAAATAGATTCCACGGGCAATGAACTCAAATCCAAGGCAGTTGTAGACCACATCGGTTGAGGGGGCAGTCCAAAACTGGCGCGTGTATTCGTCTGAGCACACGATGACCATTACCGCCGTATCCGGTGGAAATCCAGCCTCGCCTGCAAGGAACGTCCGCATCTGTTCCCCGAACATTCCAAGATTCCACTGCGGAAGAGGCGTTCCGTCGAAACCAATCCACTGGTGGACTGATCTTCGCCACGCGACGCTGAGGGTAAAGTACGCAAATTTCTCTGTGTCCACACCAACATCCGAACCTCGGTACACAGAGAGGTGGTGAGTTTCGCCACACGGAAGGGCAACACGCAACCGTTCATGCAAGGGAAATTGGTTTCCCGCCTTTGGAGCCAGCCATCGCAGCACCTCCCATTCTCCAAGGTCGTTGAATCGCTGTTCGCAATCGAAGCAAAGCAGGTGTGCCTTCATGTGTTCGGGATTTTGCCCAGACACTGATCGTGTAGCGTACTGGATTCCCTTTTTGCCGGGTGTATACAATGCTCTCGGCATCAGATGGCTCTCGCAAAGTTGCTTCTGTTTCAAGCACAGCTTGCACTGACCGAGGATGGGTTCAGGACTTTTCTTCACGATGCTGCTCTACCATCGACTTCAAGAGCGCGACAATTGCTTTGTTGACCTGCCGCTCGTTGCCGAGATTCAGCAACTCGTGAATCTCCATCAGACCTTGGGTTGTTGACCCGGCGATGGCTCCAAACGCTCCGAACTCGGCTTTGTGACCAGCTTGCCACGCATGTCTGACGCTGCTTTTGAAGTTCGTGGACTCCAGAGTAGCATCTCAGACATAGGAGAAGCCGAACCCGAATCGGTGGACGACGGGCTGGCTAACGGTCTATGCCAAGGACGATTCCCATTTCAAAGTACGTGCCGAAGAAATTTGGAAAGATCGAGGTGAAAAATCTCTCGGTCTTCAAATTGGAAGCCATCCCCAAGTCCTCACCCATCGACCTTAACGTGTCTGCCTTGTCAGAGGAATCCGGTTGGAGCCTTTCCGACCGACTGCGCTTCTGGCATACATTGAATGGCAAATCCCCTCTTCCGGCGATCCGGCTCACAATCAGGAAGCTCGAAATGGAGGAGCAAGCGCTGGTGCTTTGCCACATCGAAGCGGGTGGGACGCTCACGATTCTGAGTAACAGCAAGGAGTACGCCACGAGGTTCTTCAACAGCGTTTTCTTGGACATTCCTCCCTCATTTCCTGCTCGCAAGGATTGGAGACTCAAGGGCGGCTGGGTAAACGACGAGAGCGCTGTAGCATTCTTCGCGGGGGTGGCTGCGGGTGCGTTGGGCTGGGGACCGAAAGTGCCGCAAGAGATCGAAGACTCGATGAAGGAGGCTCTTCGTGGCATCGAGAAACGGAACTGGAAGTCCTGCGTGGTGATGTGCCGCAGGGCACTGCAAGCCCTGATGGAAGTTGCCTACGAGAAGTTCTTTGGCGTGAAACCCGGAAAGGGATTGGACTTGAACGGCATCATACGGAGTTTTGAAAAGCTCTCGCCCTCTCCCATTCCTCGGCACTGGCTGAACATCGCTGATGCCGTCAGAAACATCGGGAACGTACCCGGCGCTCATCCACGCCCGATACCCGGCTACCGATGCACGAAGGGAGATGCCACCTTGGCATACAGCAACACATCATCGTTTGTGTCCGCATATTTCGAGAAGATAGCTCCATGACTTTGGATGGATTTCGCGGATCGCTATCCGCGACCGAGCCGCCACCCGGACTCACGCACGCACTCTTACAGAGTCTTGGATACAACGATGAAGGATGAGAACAGGACTGAAAGAGAAATTCGGCGGACGCTACGGGATGTGGCGCGAATTCATTCCCTGATCCATCCCGTCAACGACAAAGACCCGCGCACGAACCTTTTTAATGCCCGTGCCCAGAGGGAGGATGCTGTTCGCGGACTGGTAATCCAGTTAGCGACGGCTATGGAGGGCATGCTGGACGAATTGTACCGGCGTGTTTTCCTCGGCTACCGTCCCGCTGGCAGAAATCCGAGACGCCCAAGAGGGAAACTCGCCAAGGAGCTTGATGAGCTTCTGGAGACCGGGAAGCTCGGCTTCCACGCCAAGCTCCGATTGGCGAGGGTCGGCGGTCTCATCACAAAAGCTCAATACCGAAAGCTCGACAAGCTGCGTACCCTCCGAAATAAGTGCGCTCACAACTGGAATCTGGACGTAGTCGCGAAACGGGCAAGGAAGCCGCGACCCTCAAGACGTTTGTTGGAGCACAACGGCAGGAATCTGTTCGAGACCGGTGCGCTGGAGGGGCTTCTTTCCGAGTACGGTCCGTCTACCTGACATGTTCGGCAAACTGATCGCCCCATGAGCACAAGGCCACACGCCGGTCGAGCCTTACCGCAATGCTTGGGCGCGTAGCGGCTTCGCAACTGTGATGCGCGAAGCTCGCGTACAAGCCTACCTGCGTCCGCAGCGGCATGACGGCGTGCGGGGACAAGATTGAAGCGATGTGGAAGTATAATCGGTCGGGAACGGAGCGATTCTGAAAGCTGGAGAATTTTAGAATTCATGCTTATTCACACGAAGTTCCCACCGGGACATCTGTATCCCCAGCTTACGCAGTTTCCCACCAACTACCCCGATTTCCTTGCTGCCTTTCGTGGAGGTCAGACCGTGGACAACAACACGCTATCTGACCACGGGTAATGCAGTGCAGACCCATCTGTACAAAGCTGCAATCGCAAGCGGACATCTCACGACAAAGGGGAACCCTATACAGGGAGAATTCTCTTGGACATTTTTCTGACGGACGAAGGGGCAGAACACATCCTCACGCCTCAGGACAAGCAATACTGCAAGATGGCGGTTGAATTGGCGCGGAAGAGCATCGCTGAGAACGACGGCGAACCCCACCCGTATGTCGGGGCGGTTGTCGTGAAAGATGGCAAGGTTTTAGCTACCGGATACCGTGGCGAAACAGGCGAAGGAAGGCACGCAGAATTTTGTGCTCTCAAGAAGATCAACGACGATGTGGATAACGTCGATCTGAGTGGTTGCACTGTCTACACAACGCTGGAGCCTTGCTCTATTCGCAAACCGTCGAAGACACCTTGCACGAATCGTCTTATCAACGGCAAGGTCGCACGTGTTGTATACGGTCTGGCGGATAAAGATGAGACGGTGTACGGGCATTCTTCCCTGTCCGAAGCAGGCATCGAGATCGGGCTTTTTCCGAAAGATTTGATTCAGGAACTTTTGGTTCTCAACAAAAAGTGGTCTGACACGCGCAGAAAACCTGAAGTCGTGCCACCGCCAAATAACACTGACGCCATCGCCTGGGCCTCATACCACAAGCCGGGAACCTCCATGGAGGACACCATCCATTTGTTCGTCCGACCGCCCAAGGACGCTGGCGGTTTCTACACGATAGAGGACGCCGCTAAGAATGTTTTGGCTCATGGTCGAACCCTTGAAGAGATTGGCGTCGAATGGCGTCAAATCGACACTCAAAAAGTGATTGTAGAGAAACTGGTTACGTCAGGACTACGGCAACAGTAGTGGCAGCCAACTTCTTAACTTTTTCTAGAAGGACGCAGCCGAAAACCACGGAAAATCTGCCGACGTTAGCCACTCTGCGGGAAAGGTGCCGAAACCGGACGAAAGCACGGAACTGACTTGGGAATCGTGGGTGGAGCGGAAAGCTCGTTCGTAAGGGACTCGCGCACACGCTTCACTTCGACTTCGGCTGTGGTCAGTGTCCGTCTGAGTCGATTAGTTCGTTTCGACGCCACTCTCGCTTGACTCCGGACGCTTCCTGTAAAGGAGTGGGAGTGCAACATTCAACCCCAAATGAAAGAACGCATCTCGGTCACAGAGACCGGCTGTCAAAGATCGGTTGTTTCCCGCACAGTTTCTTAATCTCTGGCACTCTCAAAGCTCGCATCCAACCGATGGGCAAAAACGTTTCGAACCCGCCGAACGGCATCTACGTGTTCGACTTCTCTCCGGGTAATTAACCCAAGGACGAATGCTGCCTTGGTCCTTCGCCGACAAGCTGCCGAAAGGAGCATACGGCCCCCTCAAACAGATCAATAACAGACTCCTCATCTACAAAGAATGATTCCGAGCACCTCGCGAAGGCACACGTCCAGTTGGGCTGCCAAGAAGAGAACCGCGCCCAACGATCAGACTCTCCTTCTGTGTGACCTAGTTGTTCGGTCAGCAGAAGTGTCCTTTTCTCGATCTCCGTTTTCGATTCAGGGTCAGGTTGGTTCGGTTCCACGGCGGTAGCCTCCACCTGTTGAACACCGTGTAGAGCTCTGGGATGACTAGAAGCCATCTGGCTCTGTTGACATCCTCAAGAAAAGGCAGCGATGCTTCAAGCGATACAAATTGAAACTCAATCCGAGCAGCAGGGCTTGACGCTTCTGCGTGTGCAGCGAGCGCCCCGGCGCACGGCGCCATAGTT
>CAWKDI010000010.1:0-15020 GCA_963848365.1 uncultured Acidobacteriota bacterium | reverse complement strand
GATCTGCAGCTACTTCCGTGGACTGCTGAGTGCTTCCATCACTTCTTTGGGCCGCTCCACTGACCGATTGCACCGGAAACTGTCGTTCTATCCAGAACAGATCTTGTGAAACTTCAGAATATTGTGGGTCATGCAGATCAGGGCCCACTCGCCTCGTACTTTTTCGATCCCGCGTAAGAGAAACTGCCGGAACCCGCGTGCCTGTTTGATCTGCCCGAAAACCGGCTCCACGATGAATTTGCGTGTGGCATAGACTGCCGCCCCCACCTTAGTTTCCAGCTTCCGTTCCATGCGCTCGACCCGGCTGGCTTCTCTCGGTAAGGGCCCTCGCTGGCAGGGCTTTCTCCGCTCGCCGTGCTTCTGCTTTCCCGTCGCCACGAATCCTTCCATCCTTTTCTTGGCCAAGTACTTCAGATTTTCATCCGAGCAATACCCGCTGTCGGCCAGAACTCCTTCCGGTTTCTGTCCGGACTGTTCTTCGATCGCCTCCATCAGCGGCACCATCTGTTGTTTGTCGTTGGCCGCTTGCGTCACCCTCTGCCCGACGATCAGCTGAAAGACGGGCTCGACCGCGATCTGCGTGTTGTAGCCCTGCACGAATCCATCCGGCCCCTTCAGTATCCGTGACTCGGGATCGGTAAAGTTGTATTGCGCTTTCTTTGTCGGCTGGGCTTTCTCCGGATCCTTCCCCTCGCTCTGGGCTTGCTCCCGTGCCCGCTCTTCCAGCGCTCGCTTGGCTTCCCGTATCCGTGCGATCCGCGTTTCCCGCCGCTGCAACTCTTCGGGCAGTTCGTCGCCCCGCCGATCCCGCCCGTATCGGCTATCCTCTTCTTGGTCCGCCGCCTCGGCTTGCTTCAACAACTTCCGAACTTCCTCCCGCAATCGCTTCTCGGTTTCCTTCATCCGCCCGTAACTCATGGCTTTGTGCTTGCTCGCGTTGCCTTTCACCTTGCTCCCGTCCAGCGCCACCCGCCCCAACTTCATCGCCCCGGTCTCTAACGTCAGCCGTAACATCTGCTGAAACAGTTCTTCCAGCGCCTTCAAATGCAGCTTCCGAAAATCGGAGATGGTGCGGAAATCCGGCTGATTTCCCGCTGCCAATACTCGAAAAGCGACATCTTCCACCAATCGCTTCTGGATCCTCCGCGACGAAAAGACTCCCACGCAATAGCCATAGACCAGGATCTTGGTCATCATCCGCGGATGATACGGAGGCTGGCCGCGCTCTTCCTCTTCATACACGCTTTCGATCGCCGAAAGGTCCAGTTGGTCCACCACGTCGGACACGAAATAGGACAGGTGGTCATCCGGCAACCACTCACGCAGGCTTGCGGGTAACAGCAAATTCTGTTCAGGAAGGTAGGTTCGGAATGTTTTTGCCATGATCGAAAAACTGACACACCCTCCGGTTCTTTTTCAAGAATATTCAGCAGAACGGAGTGAAATTCTCGGACACACTCCTAGCCGGCATCCAGGTTCAGTTCGATCTTTTTGAGGGCGGAGCGAAACGCGCCGAACTCTCGCGTCGAACAAGCCCTCGAGCAAAAGGCTTCGGCGCTGCAGGAAACAGCCACGGACGCGATCCGTCTCGAGGTCCGCCGCGCCTACTACGATCTCGATGCGGCACGGCAGCAAATCGATATTGCGCGCGCGACGATCGCCGAAGCCCAAGAAAGCCTGCGCATCAATCAGGACCGCTACGACTCCGGCCTTTTGACCATCACGGATCTGCTCGGCGCTGAAGAGTGCCACCCGCCGCAGTCAAACCGACTACTGGGAGGCGGTCTATAGCTATCAGGTTGGATACGCGAATCTCGAACTCGCGAGCGGAACCCTAAGCCCTCAATCTCCCGTGGTGACGCCATGAACCGCAAACACGATACATTCACGTTTCTTTCGTTCCTGGTCGTCTTTCTAAGTGCAATGCTCGCCGGCTGCCGGAGCGAACAGCCTCCGCCGAACACGCCGCCCGAAACGATTAGTGGCGTCTCGGTAATCGTCGCGCACGAAGCAACCGTGCCCGACTGGCTCGAAGCCGTCGGGACTGTGCGCGCCGCGCAAACCGCGCAGGTTGCGAGTCAGACGATGGGCAACATCGTCGAAATCCGCGCGCACGAAGGCGACCGCGTTGCAGGCCGGGCAGGTGCTGGCGGCCATCGACGATGCACAGCCCCGCGCAGCAGTGGATCAGGCCACGGCGGCGCTTGCCGCGGCGCAGAAGGAGGTGGCCGCCGCCGATTCGGATTTTGCGCTGGCCGGAACCACGCTGAAACGCTACCAGCAGCTCTACGACAAAAAATCCGTGAGCCCGCAGGAATTCGACGAGATCAAGGCGCGCTACCAATCGGCGGAGGCGCGCCGCGACATGGCGCGAGGCCGGGCAGGCACAAGCGAACGCCGCGCTGGCTCAAGCTCGCACTTCGCTCGGCTACACGCGTGTTCGCGCGCCGTTTTCCGGCGTCGTGACGGCGAAGATGGCCGATGCCGGGCACGCTCGCCTCGCCGGGCATGCCGCTCTTCACGATCGAGGACACGCGCAACTACCGGCTGGAAGCGACGGTGGATGAAAGCGACATTCATCTCGTCCGCGTCGGAGCAAGCCGCTTCGGTGACGATCGACTCGCTCGGAAACTGCGGAGGTTCCCGGCAAAGTCACTGAGATCGTCCCGGCCGCCGACCCCGCCAGCCGCAGTTTTCTTGTGAAGATCGGCCTGCCCGCCGACGCACGTCTGCGCTCCGGACTCTTCGGGCGGGCACACTTCGCGCGCGGCGAGCGGCAAGCGCTGCTGATTCCGCGGTCCGTCCGTCGTCGAGCGCGGCCAACTCCAGGCGTCTATGTGGTCGACGCGAACCAGATCGCCGAGCTGCGCTACGTCACGCTCGGCGCGAGCTGCCGGCGATCAAGTCGAAGTTCTCTCCGGACTGAAAGACGGAGAAACACTCGTCGCCGCGCCCGGAGACCGCGAATTCGGCGGCAAACGAATCGCAACGCAGCCATGAGCGAAACTCCAGCCAAATCCGGGCGCTCCGCCGCACGCTCTGCGATTGGCGGGCCGCATCGCGCACGTCTTCATCCAGTCGAAGCTGACTCCGCTACTCATCGTGGCGGCGCTTCTTCTTGGCGCTTTCAGCATTCGGGAGACGCCCCGCGAGGAAGAGCCGCAAATCGCCGTGCCGATGCTGGATGTGTTCGTGCAGATGCCGGGAGCTTCGGCTGCAGAAGTGGCGCAGCGCGCGAGCGTGCCGATGGAAAAGCTGCTGCGCGAAATTCCGGGCGTCGAATACGTCTACTCGATCAGCCATCCCGGCCTGAGCATGGTCACCGTGCGCTTTTATGTGGGCACGAACGAAGAAGACGCGATCGTCAAGACGTACAACAAGCTCTATTCGAATTTCGACCGCATTCCGCAGGGTGTCTCGCAGCCGATCATCAAGGTGCGCTCGATCGACGATGTGCCGATTCTCGCGCTGACGCTCTGGGGCAAGAATTACGACGCCTACCAGTTGCGGCTGATCGCCGCCGAGCTCGACGATTCGCTGAAGCAGCTGAACGACGTTTCCGAAACCACGCATTATCGGCGGCCAGCCGCGCGAAGTCCGCGTGGTGCTGGACACCCAGCGGCTCGCGGCGTATGGACTGACGCCGGGTGCGGTTGTGTCGCAACTCGGCGCTGCGAACACGCGCGCACTAGCGCGGCAATTTTGCGCGCGACAATCAGGAGTTCCAGGTCGAGGCCGGCAACTTCTTCACGCGCGCGGATGATCTGCAGCAAGTCGTCGTGGGAGTTCACGCGGGACGTCCCGTGTATCTGCGCGACGTGGCCGAGAAAATCGAAGACGGCCCGGCAGAGCCCGATAACTACGTCTCTTTTCGCCGACGCCGAAGGGAGCGATCCGGCAGCGCCGCCAATGCCGAATATCCGGCGGTCACGATCACGCTCGCCAAACGCAAAGGCGCGAACGCTACGCTGATTGCCGAGGACGTGCTTGCGCAAGGTCGATTCCCTGCGCGGCAATATGCTGCCCGACGATCTGAACGTCACCGTCACGCGCAATTACGGCGAAACGGCCAAAGACAAATCGAACGAACTCCTCGAGCATCTCTTCATCGCCACGATTTCCGTCACGCTGCTGATCGCCCTGGCGCTGGGCTGGCGCGAATCCGGCGTGGTGCTGCTGGCCATTCCGGTGACGCTGGCGCTGACTCTGGCCATCTTTTACCTCTACGGCTACACGCTGAACCGCGTCACGCTCTTCGCGCTGATTTTTTCGATCGGCATTCTGGTGGACGACGCCATCGTCGTCGTCGAAAACATCGTCCGCCATTTCCGCCTGCCCGAAAATCGCGGGCGCTCGCTCGCCGACGTCGCGGTCGAAGCCGTCGACGAAGTCGGCAACCCGACGATTCTTGCGACATTCGCGGTCATTGCGGCGATCCTGCCGATGGCTTTTGTGCGCGGATTGATGGGGCCGTACATGCGGCCGATTCCGGTTGGCGCTTCGTCCGCGATGATGTTTTCGCTGCATGGTGGCGTTTGTCGTCTCGCCGTGGGCCGCGCTGCGGCTGCTGCATCATTACGCCGATCGTTCCGAATCCGGACACGAAGCGGAAGGCTGGACGACGCGGTTCTATCGCCGCTTGATGAATCCGCTGATTCAGAAGCCGCCGTGCCGTGGATGTTTCTCGGCGGCGTGGTCGTGCTGCTGCTGGCGGCGGTCGCGTTCATTCCGCTCAAGTGGGTGCAGGTGAAGATGCTGCCCTTCGACAACAAGAGCGAGTTTCAGGTCATCGTCGACATGCCCGACGGCACCCCGCTCGAGCAAACCACGCGTGTGGCGCAGGCGCTTGGCAGCTATCTCGGGCAGCAGCCCGAAGTGATCAACTACCAGATTTATGCGGGAACGTCTGGGCCGTACAATTTCAACGGCCTGGTGCGGCACTATTTCCTGCGCAGCCAGCCGAATCAGGCCGACATTCAGGTCAACCTTCTCTCGCAGCATGATCGCAAGGCCCAAAGCCACGAAATCGCCCGGAGGCTGCGGCCGGATCTGGACAAAATCGCCGCTCCCTTCGGCGCGCGCATCAAAGTCGCCGAGGTCCCGCCCGGGCCGCCGGTGCTTGAAACGCTCGTCGCCGAAGTGTATGGCCCGGATTACAAGGGCCAGACCGAACTCGCCGCGCAAGATCAAGAAAATATTCCAGGAGACTCCGGGCGTAGTGGACGTGGACTGGTACGTCGAAGACCCGCAGAAGAAATACGACATGAAGGTCGATCTCGACAAAGCCGCGCTGCAGGGAATTTCCGCCGCGGACGTGACCCGAACCGTCCAGATCGGCTTGAGCGGCGCTTCGGCGGGACTGTTGCACGATCCAGCGTCGCGCGAGGATATTCCGATCGAAGTGCGCTTGTCGCGCGCCGGATCGTTCGGGAATCGAAGACCTCGGAGACCTGAAGCTTCCGACTGCCTCCGGCGGCGCAGGTTTCGCTGCGCGAAGTGACCGACGTCAGCGAAACAACGATCGACCAGAGCATCTACCACAAGAATCTGCGCCCCGTCGTCTACGTGACGGGCGACGTCGCGGGCGCAGATCGAAAGCCCGGTCTACGCGATCCTGAAAATGCGGCGACGCGATCGACAAAATCCAATTGCCCGACGGCTACCACGTGAAGCAATACGCCGGCACGACCCTGCCGGAAAACACCGACCGCTACTCGATGAAGTGGGATGGCGAATGGCACATCACGGTCGAGGTATTTCGCGACCTCGGGCTTGGCGTTCGCCGCCGTGCTGGTGCTGATCTACGTGCTGGTGGTCGGCTGGTTCCAGTCGTTCAAGACGCCGCTGGTGATCATGGCGCCGATTCCGCTGACGCTGGTCGGTATTTTGCCGGCGCACGCGCTGATGGGAGCGTTTTTCACGGCGACTTCGATGATCGGCTTCATCGCCGGTGCGGGAATCATCGTTCGCAACTCGATCATCCTGGTCGATTTCATCGAGCTGCGCCGCGAGCACGGGATGTCGCTCGAAGAGGCGGTGGTGGATGCGGGCGCGGTGCGCTTCCGGCCCATGCTGCTGACCGCCGCGGCTGTGGTCGTGGGCGCGAGCGTGATTCTGTTCGACCCGATTTTTCAGGGACTCGCGATTTCGCTGATGGCGGGGGAAGTCGCCTCGACGGTGCTGTCGCGAATGACGGTGCCCGTTCTCTATTACATGAGCCAGCGAGGCGCTGCAAAACCGGCTGCCGCCGGCGCATGAAACGATGTTGCCCGAGGTCAGTTGAAAAGGAGGTTGTGCCATGAACGTTGAACGTTATCTCCGAATGATCGCGGGTTCTTTGTTCTGCTGTCCCTCGCGCTGGGATATTGGGTGAATCCATACTGGTTTTTGTTCACGGCCTTCGTCGGCCTGAACCTGTTCCAGTCGGCCTTTACGAACTGGTGCCCCATGATGGCGATCCTTCGCAAAGCGGGCGTGAAGGCTTAAGATTTGGTTATGGCCTCGATACAGGATCAGCGTCCGCGGAATCCGCGAAGCGGAGCAAGCCTACGCGGATTTTCTCGCGCGCTATCCGGCGTATGCCCAAACGCCCTCGCTCGATCAGCTACGCGCGACGCAGTATCGCCGCCTCGATGAACAGCGCCAGGTCTATCTCGACTACACGGGCGGGTGCCTCTACGCCGAATCGCAGCTGCAGAGCATCTCGAATTGCTGCGCTCCGGCGTCTTCGGCAATCCGCACTCCGCCAACCCCACTTCGGCGGCGATGACGGAGCACGTCGAGCGCACGCGCCGTTCGGTGCTGAAATATTTCAACGCTCCGGCCGACGATTACATTCTTGTCTTCACGCAAAACGCTTCCGCAGCGCTGAAATTAGTCGGCGAGTCGTTTCCATTTGCTGCAAGCGGCCGCTTCTTGCTCACCTTCGACAACCACAATTCGGTTAACGGAATCCGCGAATTCGCGCACGCGAAGGGCGCGAGCGTGACGTACGCTCCGCTGCTAACGCCCGGGCTGCATTGCGATATCGCTCGCATCGATGCGCTGCTCGGAGAAGCAGATCCCGCGCAGCAACAATCTCTTTGCGTTCCCGGCACAGTCGAATTTCTCCGGCGTCAAGCACCCGCTCGATCTGGTCGCGAAAGCGCACGCCAAAGGCTGGGATGTGCTGCTCGACGCAGCCGCCTTTGTTCCCACAAATCGTCTCGATCTCACCGCCGTGCGAGCCGGATTTCGTGAGCGTCTCGTTTTACAAGATGTTCGGCTATCCGACGGGCGTGGGCGCGCTGCTGATTCGCCGCGCGGCTCTCGCGAAGCTGAAGCGCCCGTGGTTCGCCGGCGGGACGATCAATTTTGCGTCCGTGCAGGGACAGGCGCACGTGCTTTCGCCCAACGAGGCCGCCTTCGAGGACGGCACGCTGAATTACCTTTCGATTCCCGCCGTCGAAATCGGCCTGCGCCACCTCGAATCGATCGGCCTCGACCTGATTGCGCGAGCGCGTCCGATGCCTGACCGGATGGCTGCTCGAGGAGTTTCTCGGCCTGCGGCACAGCAATGGCCGCGCGATGGTCCGCATCTATGGCCCGGCGACAACCGAAAAGCGCGGCGGCACGGTGACTTTCAACCTCTACGATCCGCAGGGGCACTTGCTCGATTATAGGCGCGTCGAGGAATTGGCCGGCGCCGAAGGGATTTCGCTGCGCACCGGCTGCTTTTGCAATCCGGGCGCGGGAGAAATGGCCGAGGGACTCACGGAAGAAGATATGCAAGCGGGCCTTTCTTTGGGCGCCGACGCCAACCTGCTCAGTTTCGGGCGACTGATGCGCGAGCGGCGGCCACAAAAGCGCCGGATCGATTCGCGCCTCGATCGGACTTGTCACCAATTTTGCCGATGTCTGGCGGTTCCTGCAGTTCATCGCCGGCTTCCGCGATCAGACGCGCCTGACGATTGGCGACGTGACATTCGACATCGAATCCTGCCGCATCATTCGCGACGGAAGCTAAAGCAGCGGCTAAATGACACTGTCTCGCGCTAGGGGTTCGCCCCTAGCGGGGTCTGCGCAGGAGCAGCGCCGCAGGCATGGACTCCGTCTGCTTTTGCGAAGATCACTTCTGAAGCAGTCGTGTTTTCGCCGACGAAAAGACCGTACCCAATCTCTTGGCGTTTGATTGCCGAAACTGCCGCCTTCGCCATTTGTTTCGCGGAAGCGAAATCGATTCCTGGGAGCTCGATCTTCTTGAGAACGGAACTAACTTCCGCCACCAGCAACTTGCCTTGGATTTGGCGAACCATCTCCAACAGCGCTTCGTCGTGATCTTCCACCTGCTCGACCGCAAATCCAGCCGACCGCAAGTACTCCACATAACTCTCCGCAGTTTGGGCGTCCGCAACGCAAGCAATCCAGGCCAGCAGCGAATCGAATTCCTTCGGGAGCGTCGCGGAACGGGTGAGATCGCTGGTGCCGACGCGTCCGTTTTCCCGCAGAATGCGAGCAAATTCACGGGCGGCGGCTGCTTTGTTCGGAAATGTACAAAAAGCGCATTCGCAGATAATCGCGTCGAACGCGCCATTCGCAAAATGAAGCCGCTCGGCATCGCCAACCTCAAATCGTACCGGGGTGCTCACATCTTTTTTGGTCGCCGCCTCGTTAGCCAGTTGGACATTCCGTTCGCTGTAATCGATGCCGACCACCGCGCAGCCAAAGCGCTCTGCCAGGAAAAACGCGCTGCCTCCGGCGCCGCTGGCTACGTCGAGCACTCGTGAGGATGGTCCAAGGCCCAGCAGCACCCCGAGCCGTTCCGTAAGGGCCAGCCCGCCTGGATGGAACAAATCACCCAACAGGATTTTCGCGAAGTCGCTCTCGTACAGACGAGCACAGCACTGCTTCAGATTGTCGGCCGATTTGGCTCCGGCAATCGCAGATCGATTGAGTGTATCCATTTGTCCCCTTCATCTGACCGAGAGCCGACGCCGCTACATCGGCCGCCGCTTCCACGGCAGCGTCTTCTGTTTCGCAGCTAGGGCACACCAAGGATGCGGCCGCGGGCGCTTATGCCGCGCTGCAAGCCCGCCCGGCTGTGTCGAAACAAAACTTGCTAGGCTGTGGTGCACTCCGCCGTCTTTCCTTTCGCGCCAGCGCCCTGTGCGTTTCAAGCGCCTCAAATCGCATGCGCGCTCCTGCTCGCGATACCCGACGGAGCGATAGTCGATGAAATTGTAGGCGCAGTACGAAAATTTCGCCCGCGTCACTTGTTGCCCTATCGCAGGTAGGCCTGAGCCATGTTGTTTTCCACTCGACCGTCTCCAGCCACCATCAGCGAACCCGGCATTTCCCCGATGTCAAAGATTCGGCATTACGTAACGGACGGCACATCGCGAACGCCGAAAAAGTTAGGAACGACCGGACTCGCCCCTGTCGCGATCGGGAAGCAATAAACGCTTGTCGCGGCAGAATGAGGTTCACGCGAGTTAACGGCACGCCGGAGAATTTAATCAAAAGGCAGATTGGACACTCCCGCCCCAACAAATTTCAAGCGAAGTCTCTCTCAAGAATTTCTGGGCCACAAGCAGTTGCGACGGCAGCATAAGTAATGGAAAATGATTGGCAGCCGACGATGGGCGTGTAGCTCAGCTGGGAGAGCACCTGCTTTGCAAGCAGGGGGTCAGGGGTTCGAATCCCGCTCACGTCCACCAACCATCTGCCTGCAAATTCAATCAGTTACTAATTGGGCCTTTGCGCGACTTCTGAAACTTGGGTCCATTTGGGTCCAATAAGAAGCTTCTCCACTTTTTCAACCGCTCTGCGTTGCTCTTCCGGAATCGCGTGCAGATAAATCTGCCGTGTGACTTCCGGCGAAGCGTGGCCTAAAAGCGCCTGCACGGTGCCTAGCGGTGCTCCTACAGCGTCCAGCAACGTCGCGTGGCAATGACGCAAGGCGTGCCACGTTATTCGCGGCAAACCGAGTTCCTTGCACGTTGGTCGCAGATGACGCTGTAAAAGGTTTCGCCGGCACAGTGGACGGCCCGAGTCTGTTGCGAAGACTAACTGCTCAGGCTCAAGCAATACCTTGGCGCAAAGCGGAAAGACTGGAGGCTGCTTCTGGACACAATGGAATTGCACGAACACTTCGCCTTGTTTTGGGCTTGTCGAAGTGTCCCTCGTAAACGGTCTCCGTTACTTGCAGCACCTTGGCGTCCAGATTCACATTCTTCCACCGAAGCGCGAGAAGCTCACCAATTCTTAATCCAGTCAACACCAGGAGCAGTGCGATGGATTTGGCGGGCTCGGCAAGAGCTGTGACTAGACGTTGTACTTGCTGGGGCGTAACGACGGCCCGCTCTGAGTTGCAATCCCTCCTCGGGAGTCGCGTCTTGCGTACTGGATTGTCGGAGATGTAGTCCCATTCCTCCGCCGTACCCAGCACTTTGCTTAACGCACATCGGATATGGTGCACGGTCTCCCACGCAAACCCGTCACGAAGCTTTGCTGCTAGAAAAGTCTGGATCGCTTCACGCGGGATGTCAGGAAGCCGCCGTTCACCAAAAGCAGGAATCAGATGAGCGCGGAGCATGTATTTGTAATGCATTTGTGTTGCGTACTTGAGTGTCGGGAGCACAACGGGTTCCCAGTCCATTTGCACGAATTCCTTCAACGTGCGCATAGCCTGTGGCCGCTGACTTCCGCTATTCAATGAACGAAGCCGCTCCGAGAGAGCACGCATTGCGAGACGGCGTGTGGTTAGTTCTGCGACGGCACCGATTACGAATGACCGCCGCATCCTTCCCATTGTTCCGTCTGCGTTAATGACATCCTCCCACCAGCGGGCAACCCAGACCTTCTCTCGTTTGCCTCGCTTGAAAAGCGAACCTCGTTGAAACCGCCTACGAACCATCGTTCCTCCTTCGATGGTCCGCTTGGCTTGTTCCGTGTCACTTCTCAGTGTAGTCGGCATGTCAAGCTGCCTCCCGGTCCGTTTGGTGGCGGGTTACCCAAGCCAGTACTTCCTCTCTGTCGAAGCGCCAATATTTTCCGAGGCGATACCCTGGCAATCGTTCAATCGAGCGCTTTCGCAAGCGTCCGTACACCCAGGACACGGGGACTTGTAGTAACTCAGCTACTTGAGGAACGGTGAGGAGTTCAGGCTTCAATGGCGTGTTCATGGCTGCGGCTCCTTTTGCGGGGTTTGGTAGAGCGGAGATTTGGTTCAAGCTGAAAAGATTCTTGCTGTATTTCGTATCGAGGAACTTGCGGCGCTACTTGTGCGAGGCGTTCGCCAATTCGCTGGGCAACGGTTGCGTCTTCGTCCCCTTGTTGTGCTGTTCTGTTTCCGGCGGCTTGTACGCCGCGAGGTACTTTTGGAATTCAACGTCCTTCCGAAAAATGCGTTCGAGCGTTTCGATCACGACGTAAGACGTACTAGCATGGATGAACTCCGCATATCGCGTGAGCCGGAACTTGAGCTCTTGCGGCACGCGAAGCTGGATCGTTTCGTTCTTGGGTTGTATAGGTGGAGCTTTGAGAATTGGCATACATTTCTCCTTTCGGTTGCATTTACAACGGAGTGTCTATGGAAATTAAGTCAGGGCGTCAGCGGGAGGCCGCTGAAATCGTTCACTACAGGAAGGCGGCAGCAGTTGGTCGTCTTTTACTTGGTGAACTTGATGGGCCGATGGCAGCAATCACAATTGAGCAGTACGTCAAGAAGGCTCGCAAAGAGTTATTGTCCGAAAGGGATGCCGCACGGGCCTCTTTAAGGGGTGAGATTGCAAAATTCTGCCGGAACAACTTCGAAAACGTAGTGCCTGAGGACCTCGTCAAATTATACGATCTACTTCTTGAACATCGAAGCGACTGGTTTCTTCTCCCCTTGTACAGTTCGAGCGGGACTTCGGGAAATTTAGAGTTGGAGTGTTGAAAGGCGCCCCTCTGCACTCCACGATTCACATTTCACCTTGGGGCCTACGCACGGAATATCCAGAACAACATCTCTTCAAGGATATGGCGGTGTCTCTCAATGAAGCAATCGAAATCGAAGAACACAGCCTTACCCCATACAGGACGAAATCTTGGCACGACCGCAAACAATGGCAAACGCGCTCTGAGATCGCGGAATTAATTAGGAACCGCGAAACGAGCCTCAGAACGTGCGTTCTTTCGTGTTTCAACCTGATCGAAGCCTTTGTCAACGGGATTGCATGGGATTACGTCCAAACCCACGATATATCCGGCCTGTCAAAAGACAATCGCAACGTGCTTACCGAGGCGGATAGACCGGTTAACATTATCGCGAAGCTCATAAAGATACCGGCACTGACCACAGGGCGCAACACAGGGCCTCTCCATCAAACACGCGATCCATTAAAATCATTTATTGAGATCGTAAAGCCCTATCGAGACGCAATCGTACATGCGTCACCTTTTGCCGCACCCGAGAAATTGGGGGATATCGATAAATTGAGTAAGCTTTACGAGTTGAATCTGCCCACGGCGAGAAGTGCAGTTGACGTTACCATCGCCGTTGTGAAGGAAATCCATAATTTTATCAATGGCGGCAGTGAGCTACCGCAGTGGTTTCCGAGACGCACACAGGATGGTAGGTTTGTCCTCGTCGCGGAACCATGAACTTGGTGAAACTCCCCAAGAAAATATCTTCACCCAAATAGAACGCCTTTGTGTAAGCACCCCTATAGCATTTGGTCCCCAGGACATTCTGGAGGGGTGCTGCTTTCCTAGAGTTAAGAATCGGCGTCTACTTATACTAATGGGCAAGAAGCTGGCAAAACCCCCCAAAGAAAAAATACCCGCCTCACTTGAAAAATATTTCAGGGGATCGGAACCCAGCCAAAACCCTTCCACAGAAGCAATAACGTTCTTGGGACGCGGGCAAGTACGTCGAGCATTACAGAATTAAAAAGGGCGGGAGCGACCCCGTGTTGCTTTTCGGGCCGCAGGCCGGGCGAAAAGATGGGGTAGCTCCGCCCCTATTGACGTACTTGCCCGCGTACCGTTTTTGCCGTCCTGTCTCCGATCCATTGTGCTTTCCGGGGGTTGTGGAGTCGAGGGCGGAAAACCGAAAGGAAAACCGTGAGGAAAACGAGTTCGGCTCGGTTTTCCGTGATTTCGACCCTTCTACTCACGCCGAGGAGGCGGAGTTCACGGCGATTGTTGGTGGAAACTTTAGAGACCATGGCTATCTCGACCGCGGAATGTGTATGGTACACAATACAACTTGGATTAGGTGCGGTCGAAAGCTTGCAGCACTCGCGCGTTCCGATGGGGGTAAATGTGGCGATTCCTGATTTTCAGACCATCATGCTTCCGTTATTGAAAATCGCTTCGGACGGTCAAGAGCATTCTATCCGAGAGGCACGCGAGGCTCTCTCAGCAGAGTTTAAGCTATCCGAGGAAGAAAAAAGACGCTCCTTCCAAGTGGACGGCAAGCGATTTTCGATAATAGGGTCGCGTGGGCAAAGACCTATCTACAGCAAGCCGCGCTGCTGGAAGCTCCGGCGTGGCTACTTCAGAATCTCGGAGAGAGGGCATTCGATGTTGGTCAAGGGGCCATCGCGGGTCGCAATCAAAGATTTGGAGCAGTTTCCTGAGTTCCTCCAGTTTCGCGCGACCACACGGGATCACAAGGCAGCCGAGCCGTCGATTGCGGAGAGCGGCCAGACCCCCGAGGAAATGCTTGAGCTCGCTTATCAAAAACTTCGTGAGGATATGGTTACTGACCTTGTGGGACGAGCCAAACGATGCTCCCCTCAGTTCTTCGAGCAACTCGTATTGGAAGTTCTGTTGAAGATGGGATATGGGGATCGCGCAAAGAGGCTGGGGAGGCAGTTGGCACAAGTGGCGATGAAGGGATAGACGGCATCATCAATGAGGACAGACTGGGTTTGGATACGATTTACCTGCAGGCAAAGAGGTGGGAGGGAACAGTAGGAAGGCCAGAAATACAAAAGTTCGTGGGAGCCTTGCATGGAAAAAGAGCAAGGAAAGGTGTTTTTATCACCACCGGAACGTTCTCGGCTGATGCAACCGATTATGTCGCGAAGATTGATCCAAAGGTTGTTCTGATCGACGGCCGTCAGCTAGCAGCTCTGATGATTGACTTCAACGTTGGGGTGAGCACGCTCACCGCATATGAAATCAAGAAAATCGATTCGGACTACTTCGTGGAAGAGTGACCTTCCCCGAAAGCCTGTCACAGTAATCTGTCACAGCTCGTCACAGTAGACGAGCCGCTCCAAATCAGGGGAAGAGTTGACTCAGGACTTGGTTGGTTATGGTCAGGTCGAACTCCTTAGGATCAAACTTTTTGCCGATCCATTCAGACATCTCCTCGTGCGCCGGGTGGCTCGGGTCTTGGAGTGCTTCTAGGAATTGGTCGTAGCCGTGAACCCCTCCGACATCCTCGGGAGGACAGCCCGAGCGCCGGCTACGCATTGCGGATACTTCGCCTCACGCTCCGGCGCGAATCTTCTCAACGACAAGAGTGTGCTTCCAGTTCTCCCCAAAATCGTAGTCATAGCAAAAGCGGAAGCCTTCGCCGGTGACGACCTGGCAAAGCTTTGCTGTTCTTTCGTTTTTCGACAAGTCGTCCATGCCAAAATCCGCGTGTGGATCGCGAATCTTGTATGTGTCAACGCCTATCACGAACTGGTGCAGATGCGAATCTGTCCAGCCCATCGTTTCCTGGATGATCCTGTGCAGCTTGAAAAGCGTACTCTCGGCAGACACGAGCAATTGGAATTCTATTCGAAAACCATCAATGTGCTTTTCGAAGAGATCGATGCGGCCGTGAAGCAGTTAGAGGAACCCGGCGAAAGTGAGAAGGTTAGGCGCGCGGTAGCGAAGCGATTGAGGCGGGCTGTGATCAAGACTGGTTTCCGCCGGAATTCGCCCTAAAACTCGAAAGGAACCTTCATACCCATCATGCTGATCATCGACTCTCACCTCGACTTATCCTGGTGTGCGCTTAATTGGAAGCGCGACTTGACGAAGACCATTGAAGAAAT
>CAWKDI010000009.1:0-405627 GCA_963848365.1 uncultured Acidobacteriota bacterium | reverse complement strand
CTGAGGCAGTCGCGCTGTTTTGCTACCAGGTTAGGAAATGGATCGGCGCATTCGCGGCAGCGTTGGGCGGCCTCGACACGCTGGTGTTCGCAGGCGGCATTGGAGAGAACGCGCCCACGGTCCGCGCCCGGATTTGCGAAGGGTTGGAATTCCTTGGAATTGAACTCGAACAGAAACAAAACGCGTCGAATGAGGCCGTGATTTCCACCGCGGCGAGCCGGGTTACGGTCCGTGTCATTCGCACAGATGAAGAACGCATGATCGCAAAAACAGTTTGCTGCATTCTCGGCTTTGGGCTCGAAAAGGAGAATTGAACCATGAACACAGAAACTCTTGCGCTCACTGAATCAGCAACCCTTTCACCTGAACTGCTCCACAAGATGGATGCTTACTGGCGAGCCGCCAACTATCTGTCGGTCGGGCAGATTTATCTCTACGACAATCCGCTGCTGAAGGAGCCGCTGAAACTGTCGCACGTGAAGCCTCTGGTGGTTGGGCACTGGGGCACGACGCCCGGCCAGAACTTCATCTACGTGCATTTGAACCGCGTCATAAAAAAGTATGACCTCGATATGTTTTACATTGCAGGTCCCGGGCACGGTGGCCCTGCGATTGTGGGCAACGTATACCTCGAGGGTACCTGGACCGACATCTATCCAGACGTCACCAGGGACGAAGCCGGAATGAAGAAGCTGTTCAAGCAGTTCTCGTTTCCCGGGGGCATTTCGAGTCACGTTGCGCCGACGACGCCGGGGTCGATTCACGAAGGTGGTGAGCTCGGATACTCACTTAGTCATGCATTCGGGGCGGCATTCGACAATCCCGATTTGATCATCGCCTGCGTCATCGGCGACGGCGAAGCGGAAACGGCCTCCTTGGCAACCTCATGGCAGTCCAACAAGTTTCTCGACCCGATTACCGACGGAGCAGTGCTGCCGATCCTCCACCTCAATGGCTACAAGATCAGCAATCCAACGGTTCTAGCCCGCATCGAGCATGAGGAATTGGAGCAATTTCTGCGCGGCTGCGGCTGGACGCCTACTTTGTTGAAGGCAATGAGCCGGAAAAGATGCATGAACTCATGGCCACCACAATGGAAAGGGTCATCGAGGACATTCGGAAAATCCAAAGCAACGCGCGGACCAAAAATGACACCACGCGGCCACGCTGGCCAATGATCGTCCTCAAGTCACCTAAGGGCTGGACTGGCCCGAAAGTAGTTGATGGGTTGCAAATCGAGGGTACTTTCCGAGCGCACCAGGTGCCGCTCCTAGTCGATTCCGAACATCCCGATCATGTCAAACAGCTTGAAAGCTGGATGAAAAGCTACAAACCCGAGGAGCTGTTCGACGGGAATGGACGACTCATCCCCGAATTGGCGGAGTTAGCACCGAAGGGCGACCGCCGGATGGGCGCCAATCCGCACGCTAACGGCGGCATTCTACTGCGCGATCTACGCATGCCGGACTTCCACGTTCATGCGGTGAATGTGCCTTCGCCCGGAACGGTTAACGGCCAAGATACGCTCGTGCTGGGTAATTTCTTGCGGGATGTAGCCAAGCTGAATGAGGATCAGCATAATTTCCGAGTCTTCGGACCCGATGAGACGCTCTCGAATCTACTGGGCGCGGTCTTTGAAGTCACTAACCGTCAGTGGGATGCCCGGAAAGTAAAAAACGACGAATCCCTCGCGCCCGCCGGCCGCGTTTTGGATTCGATGCTCAGCGAGAACCAGTGCGAGGGTTGGCTCGAAGGATATCTTCTGACCGGACGGCACGGGCTGTTTAACAGTTATGAGGCCTTCATTCGCATCGTCGACTCGATGTTCAGCCAGCACGCCAAGTGGCTGAAGGTATGCCTGGAACTGCCCTGGCGCCGGAAGATCTCTTCGCTGAACTACCTGCTCGCATCCCACGTCTGGCAGCAGGATCACAACGGCTTCACGCACCAGGATCCTGGCTTCCTCGACCACGTCATCAACAAGAAGGCGGATATCGTGCGCGTTTACCTTCCGCCTGATGCCAACTGCCTGTTGTCTGTTTTCGATCACTGCCTGCGTAGCCGGAATTATGTCAACGTAGTGGTTGCAGGAAAGCACGCCCTGCCCCAATGGCTGACCATGGACGCCGCTGTTGTTCATTGCACGGAAGGAATTGGCATCTGGCAATGGGCTAGCAACGACCAGAATGCCGAGCCGGACGTAGTAATGGCCTGCTGCGGTGACACTCCCACGCTGGAGACTTTGGCTGCCGTGTCGATCCTCCGCCAGCATTTACCCGACCTGAAAATCCGGGTGATTAACGTCGTCGATCTGATGAAGTTGCAATCTGCGAGCGAGCACCCGCACGGACTAAGCGAAACGGATTACGATTCGCTCTTCACCAAAGACAAACACATCATCTTTGGCTTTCATGGATACCCATGGCTAATCCATCGGCTGACCTACCGTCGCGCCAACCGCGACCTCCACGTCCGGGGATACAAGGAAGAAGGCACCATCACAACCGCTTTTGACATGAGGGTGCAGAACGACTTGGACCGGTTCCACCTTGTCCAAGACGTGGTCGATCGGCTAACGCACTTGGGCACTAAGGGCACTTATCTAAAGCAGCAGATGCAAGACAAGCTCATCGAGCACAAGCATTACATCGACAAGCACGGCCAAGACATGCCGGAAATACGCAACTGGAAGTGGAGCAATACCAAATGAATTCACGAGCGCTTATAGACACTACGAAGATGGACATTCGGCGCTCTTATAGGCTGGAATCAGTGAAGCGCAAACAAAAGGTAGATCGGCATGACCTCGATCGCACCACTCCCCGCACGAGGGCCGTGGCTCTCGGCGGCCACTAACATCCTGATCCGGCGCCACAGGAACTACAGAGGGAAGAGCATGCCAACAAATAACTCGAAACTCACGAAACCCGCGGCATAGCAAGACAGGAAGGATACCCGTTATGAAACCCAATGGGGATCACCCCAAGGCTCCCGAAGTAAAGCCGGAATCGAAGCCGGAATCGACACTCAAGGCTTCGGAACCAAAGGCGGGGTCTAAGCCCAATGCGCCCGACCCGAAAGATGATCTGAAAACGCTTCCGCTGCCGGAAGTGGAGAAAAAATTGGGGTCATCGCCGGACGGCCTCAGTCAAGCCGAGGCGCAGAAACGTCTTACTCAATACGGCCCTAATAAGATTGAAGAAAAGAAAACCAATTCGTTTCTGAAATTCCTTACTTATTTCTGGGGTCCCATCCCGTGGATGATTGAAGCGGCGGTGATTCTGTCGGGGCTGGTCCGGCACTGGCTGGATTTTCTTATCATCCTCCTTCTTCTTTGTTCCAATGCCGTGGTCGGATTCTGGGAAGAACACCAGGCGGGCAACGCCATCGCCGCACTCAGGGCCAAACTGGCGGTCAAGGCCACGGTGAAGCGTGATGGGAAGTGGGTCAACCCGAACGCATCCGAACTGGTACCTGGCGACGTCGTCCGCCTGCGGCTGGGCGACATTGTGCCGGCAGATGCGCGCTTGCTGGCGGGCGATTCGATTGAGGTCGACCAGTCGGCGTTGACAGGCGAATCTTTGCCCGTTACCGCCAAAGCTGGCGGAGCGGTGTTTTCGGGGTCGATTATCCGTCAGGGCGAAATCGACGCCATGGTCTACGCCACCGGTGCGAACACTTACTTCGGCAAAACGGCGCAACTGGTACAGGAGGCGCACACCGTCAGTCATTTCCAGCGTGCCGTTCTGAAGATTGGCGATTACCTGATCGTGCTCGCCGTGACTCTGGTGGTGTTGATATTGCTCGTAGCGCTATTCCGTGGCGACAAGGTTCTCACAACTTTGGAATTCTGCCTGGTGCTTCTGGTGGCCGCGATTCCCGTCGCAATGCCTACGGTGCTCTCTGTGACGATGGCGGTCGGCGCACGTCTGCTGGCGAAAAAGGAAGCAATCGTGACGCGGTTGTCGGCCATCGAGGAGCTAGCCGGTGTGGATGTGCTGTGCTCGGACAAGACCGGCACCCTAACCCAGAACAAGCTGACGCTGGGCGATCCCTTTACAGTGAACGGAATTCCCCCGGACCAAGCCATCCTCTACGGCGCGCTCGCCTCGCGTGCGGAAGACAAGGACACCATTGACCTGGCGGTGATTGGAGGCGTGAAGGACGATAAAGCCCTGAAGAGCTGTCAGGTACTTCATTTCAAACCATTCGACCCGGTGCATAAACGCACGGAAGCCACTGTCAAAGGCACAGACGGAAAACAGTTCTTTGTGACTAAGGGAGCTCCGCAGGTAATTCTGGAGATGTCGGCCAACGCCGGTGAGGTAAAGACCGCCATTGAGAAAGCCGTTAATGAATTTGCTGGGCGCGGCTTCCGTTCCTTGGGTGTCGCTCGCGCAGATCAGGAAAACAAATGGTTGTTTGTCGGCGTTTTGCCATTGTTCGATCCGCCGCGCGACCAAGCCAAAGCAACCATCGCCAGCGCCCGGGAAATGGGCGTGAAGGTCAAAATGGTTACCGGCGATCAAATAGCCATCGCTCGAGAAACTTCCAGACAGCTGGGATTAGGCACAAACATTCTTGATGCCAGCGGATTTGGCGACATGAAGCAACACGAGACGGCGCAGGCGGCCGAGGCCATCGAAAAAGCGGACGGCTTCGCCCAGGTATTCCCGGAACACAAGTTCCACATTGTGGATGTCCTGCAAAAACTTGGCCATATCGTCGGTATGACCGGCGACGGAGTGAACGACGCCCCTGCGCTGAAGAAAGCGGACTGCGGCATCGCCGTTTCCGGCGCACAAGACGCGGCCCGCGCGGCAGCCTCCATCGTGCTGCTGGCATCTGGGCTCTCGGTGATTATCGACGCGATCAAGGAAAGCCGTCGCATCTTTCAGCGGATGAATAGCTACGCGATCTACCGCATCGCCGAAACCCTGCGCGTGCTGTTCTTCATGACACTGGCGATCCTGGTATTCAACTTCTATCCGCTGACCGCAGTGATGATCGTGATGCTGGCGCTGCTCAACGACGGAGCAATCCTGTCCATCGCCTATGACAACGTTCATTACAAGGATAAGCCCGAGGCCTGGAACATGCGCCTGGTGCTGGCGATCTCCACGGTGCTGGGCGTCATCGGGGTCGTGGCCGCGTTTGGCTTGTTTTATCTTGGCGAGCGCGTCTTTCACCTCGATCGCGCGCACATCCAGACGCTGATGTATTTGAAGCTGTCGGTGGCAGGACATCTGACGATTTTTCTGACGCGCACGCGCGGCCCATTCTGGTCTATACGCCCGGCGCGGGTTCTATGGATAGCGGTGCTCGGCACGCAGACGATCGCGACCTTGATTGCGGTCTATGGGCTGTTCATGACGCCCCTCGGCTGGGGCTGGGCGGGGTTCGTTTGGGCCTACGCTCTAGCTTGGGCCCTGGTGAATGACCGCGTGAAGCTGTTCGCTTATCGAATTTTCGACCCTACGAAAGCCCCACTGCTGGCCAAGGAGCCACTCGATCTCACACAGCAGATTGCTTCACGGGCCTATGAACTCTACCAGCAGCGAGTTCAGGGCGAAAGCCAGGCAGATCAAGACTGGCTTGAGGCGGAACGCGAAATCCGGCGTGATCAAAAGGCGCATGCAAGGGCTGCATCAAGAACCGCGTGAACTCCATGAATGCCAATTGCAATTCGTGCACTTCGTGATGCGGAACCGATGAAAATGAAGATCAATTCAAAGGATTTCCGTGTGCGGCCCCGCGAAAAGGTCAAACTCCATAAGTGGCCGACGATTGTGGGGCCGTTTTGCAAGTCGAAGAAGCAGTATAAAAAACTCCTGGAAAAACACGTCGAGGAGCTCAGTTCGCTCCAACAACTTCACTACGCATCCGCCCACTTTGCATTGCTGCTGATTTTCCAGGCATCGGACGCTGCCGGCAAGGACGGCTCGATCCGGCACGTCATGTCCGGTGTAAATCCGGAAGGCTGCGAGGTTTTCAGTTTCAAACAGCCGAGTGCAGAAGAACTGAAACATGACTTTCTCTGGCGCACCACCTGCCGCCTCCCCGAACGCGGACGGATCGGGATATTTAATCGTTCTTACTACGAGGAGGTGCTCGTCGTTCGCGTGCATCCCGAGATTCTCCGCGGCCAGGAGCTTCCAGAAGCGTTGCGCGACGAGAAAAACATTTGGAAGGAGCGGTATCGGTCCATCGTGGATTTGGAGGAACATCTCCACCGCAACGGCACCCGGATCGTCAAAATCTTCCTCCACCTATCGAAAAAAGAGCAACGGAAGCGCTTCCTCGAGCGCATTGATGAGCCGGACAAAAATTGGAAATTCAGCCTCGCGGACATTCACGAGAGGAAATACTGGAAGGATTACGTGAACGCTTACGAGGAATGCCTGAATGCCACAAGCACCCATCACGCACCCTGGTATGTCGTTCCCGCCGATGACAAGGAGAACGCCCGCCTGATCGTTTCTCGAATTGTCATCGACGCTCTAACTGACCTGAAAATGACCTATCCCAAGACCACCCCAAAACGTCGGCGGGAATTGAAATCTATCGGTAGGCTGCTAGCGAAGTAAGGTCCGACTTATGGTCCCTTGTGCGACAAGTGCTACTAAGGCGGACTCGAAACGTCCGCGCCAGATCGATAACCCAATGCCGGTGTCGCATCGCATATGCGAATAGATCCGAATGGTCATCTCAGGAAAGGATTCTGAAGATCCTTAGAGAGTCCGGCGGTTAACAGAAAGGAACTTTGCTGATGGCCGCCAACGCGGAAGGGCCAAAGACCATACTGTGCGAACGCTTCAACTTGCGACATGCGGGCGACTTCGCCGACGAGGCACTGTCCGCCCGTCGTTACCAGTCCGGCGGACATGTGGAAAAAGCCGCCATGAAGGAGGGCTCAGGATGACCAACTCCCGTTCGGACGCGCTAGTGCTCTTCGGTGTGACGGGCGATCTTGCCCACAAGATGATCTTCCCGGCACTCTATGCGATGACGAAACGAGGTGCCCTTAAGGTTCCTGTAATCGGCGTCGCCTTCCCGAAGTGGAGTCTGGCGCGTCTGCGCAATCGCGTGACGGACAGCATAAACCGACCAGGCGAGGTCGATAACAAGCCTGCTCTGCGTCATCTTTTGTCCCTGCTTAGTTACGTAAGTGGCGATTATAAAGACCCGGCCTCGTTCAATGCTTTGAAGAAAGCGCTGGGAAGCGCTAGGCATCCAGCTCACTACCTGGCCATCCCGCCCTCGCTCTTCGAGACGGTGATCAAAGGCCTTGGTGCCGCGAAAGTGGCCGAGCATGCGCGTGTCATTGTTGAAAAACCGTTCGGACGCGATTTGGCTTCAGCTCGAGAGCTTAACCGCGTCGCTCGCGCTGTGTTCCCAGAAGACTCGATCTTCCGCATAGACCACTTCCTCGGGAAGGAGGCGATCATGAATATCCTCTATTTCCGCTTCGCCAATTCGTTCCTGGAACCGATTTGGAATCGCAACTATGTGGCCAGCGTCCAGATAACTCTAGCCGAGAATTTTGGTGTTAAGGGCCGTGGCGCGTTTTACGAAACCGCCGGCTGTCTGCGCGACGTGATCGAGAACCACCTCTTCCAGATCGTCGCGCTGCTTGCCATGGAGCCGCCCGCCGATAGGGACTTTGGAGCCGTCCACAATGAAAAAGCCAAGGTCTTTCAAGCCATGCGCCCTCTGAAGCCCGAGGACTTGGTGCGTGGACAATATGCTGGCTACCGGAAGGAGCCAGACGTAGCGAAAAATTCTGATGTCGAGACTTTCTGCGCCCTGAGGCTTTTCATTGACTCGTGGCGCTGGGACGGGGTGCCCTGGTATCTGCGCTCTGGCAAGTACCTAGCCGAAACCGAAACTGAGATCCTGGTGGAACTGAAATCGCCCCCACAGAGACTTTTCGCTGACTCCGCACCGACGACTGGCCGCACCAACTATCTGCGATTCCAGCTCTCCCCAAGTTCCGCCATTGCTATAGCCGCTCGCGTCAAGCGCGCCGGTAAGGAATTTGTCGGGGACCAGCGAGAACTCTACTTGCTCGAAGAACAGTCGGGAGAGGAAACACCCTACGAGCGACTTTTGGGCGACGCCATGTTGGGCGACGGAGCACTCTTCACGCGTGAAGACGCGGTTGAGGCCGCCTGGGCGGTGGTCGATCCGGTTCTTAAGACCCATCATCGCGTTCGTCCCTACAAGCGCCGGAGCTGGGGACCGAAAGAGGCTGACGCGATCATCGCCTCAGACGGCGGTTGGCACAACCCCGCATAGGAGGCATCCGACCGATATACCCGCGCGTGCCCTCTGCTGCGACGAGGTATGGGAAGGAGTGGGTAATGGACCATAACCTGCTTCGCTTCCGGGCTTCCTCTGCGGGTTTTCCCGTCGTCGAATTTCTTCTTCGGCTAGCATCTTTGCGAGGGATAAAAATCCAGAATGGAGATGTTAATGAATAAAATTCTTCTTCCCGTTGACTTTCCTAACACCGAGCTGAGGGTGGTTCATCAAGCCGCGTTTTTGGCTCGCTATTTTCATTCCGAAATCATGCTGTTGCATGTGGTAACGCCACTCAGCTATCCCGCGGGTGTACTCCAAAGTGGGCATGAGGTCACCGCGAGAGATTTGCATGCGGGAATCATCAAACAGGCTCAGAAAGACTTGGACCAATCGCTGCGGCAAGAACTCGATGGGATTGCCGTCAAACGCTTGTTGCTCAAAGGCGATCCGGCCCGCGAAATCCTGCAGGCAGCTCGCGACGAAAAAGTGGACCTGATCGTGATGTCCACACATGGCCATGGGGTGTTCTACCGCTTTCTGCTGGGCTCGGTGGCGGCGAAAGTACTACACGACAGCGATTGTCCGGTTTGGACCGATACCCAACTGGAAGAAGCGCCAATTCGCGAGTTCGCCATCCGCAGCGTTCTTTGCGCGGTTGATTTGAGCCCCCACAGCCACAATACCGTGTCGCGGGCCGCGCAGATGACTGCTGAGTTTGGCGCACGGCTCACGCTCGTTCATATCACCGCCGGGGTGGAGATGTATGGTCCTGGAGGATCCTACGTCGACCCCGTGTGGAAGGAGACGATCGTCGGCTTCGCCGCGAAAGAGATCGCCAAGATTCAGGAGGACGTGGGCACGAAGGCTGAGGTAATCATTGAGAGCGGCGATGCGCATGAGCTGTTGAACCGAGCGGCAGAAGAAGCAAAAGCTGACCTCCTGATCATCGGGCACATGCCTTCGGGCGGTCATTTGGGGGAAAACGGCAGTGGCTATGCGATCATTCGCGAGTCGCACATCCCGGTGCTGAGCGTGTAAGGACCCATCAAGAGAGATTCATCATGCCCCTGCTCCTGGTTTCATTCTGCCAATAGCGCTGATATTTTCGACCGTTTGACTTCAGCGCTCCACGCCATCGTCTCACGTACTGTTACCCAGAGGTCGTAGGTCAAGTTCAAATCATGAGCAGCAAGAAACTAACCGCCGAGATGGAGAAGCTTCAGCACGAATCGTTCAATTACTTTGTACATGAGACGGATCCAGCCAACGGGCTGGTGATCGACAAGACCAAGGTAGATTGGCCCGTCAGTATTGCCGCCACCGGCCTTGCGTTGGCGTCTTACCCGGTGGCTGTCATCGCGCGGCACGGGGTTGGGCCAGTTCCTGAATGTGTTCCAAATAGGACAGTCAGCCACGATGAGGTCCGCTAGCATCAGTTCCCGCTGGCTTGGTGAAGACAATCCGAGACACCGCTAAATATCTACGAGATTTATAACATGAGTGACAAAGCGGTAGCGGCGCAGCCTGCAATGGCGCGCAAGAATGATGCAGATCTGCAGCATGATGTTGAGGAGGAATTGCGTTGGGACCCCAGCATTCACGCCGAGTAGATCGGCGTGTCCGTAAAGAACGGAGTTGTCGAACTCGACGGTCATGTTGACAGCCTCTGGGAAAAATGGGCTGCCGAGGGCGCCGCACTCCGCGTCGCCAAGGTCGAGTCGGTGGCGAGCGAGATCAAAGTCGAGCCACCCCCTTCGGCAACCCGAACGGATGAGGAAATCGCCCGCGCGGCGTCGAACCACATAGAGTGGAACTGGTTGGTGCCTAAGACCGTAAAGGTGCAGGTGACCGATGGCGTGGTCATGCTTCAAGGCACAGTCGAATGGCAATACCAGAAAAAGGAGGCCGAGCAAGGACTCTTGCGGTTAATCGGCGTGAAGAGCATTTTGAACAGAATCACGCTCAACCCGAAGGTTAGCGCCCCCGGAGTTAAAGGCAGGATCGAAGACGCGTTGAAGCGCAACGCGGTGATCGATGCCACGCATATCAAGGTCGAGACGTCTGGTGACACGGTGACGCTTCGTGGCAGCGTCCGTTCCTGGGTGGAGCGGGCCCAAGCCGAATACATAGCCTGGGCGGCCCCGGGCGTCAGCAAAGTCGAAAACCATCTCAGGATCAGCTAGTTAAACGCGAACTGTTCGCCGTGCTTGTAAGGTAAAAGGAGATCCCGATCATGTTCTTTTGGGGAATGCACTGGTATTGGTGGTTTTTCTGGATTCTCCTCTGGGCCTTGTTCTTTTCCTTCATGATGCCGGTGAGGCGGACTACCTACCGGCAAATGCAATCGCCTCTGCAGCTCCTGCAAAGGAGATATGCTGCCGGGGAAATCACAACCGAGGAATACGAAGAACGGCGGACCAAACTCCTGCGGGATGCCAATATGAGATAGAGGTATCTCTTAAAATGTTCCAGACAGCACAGACAGTCATAACGAGGCTGGCTTGGATATCCCACATAGGTGTGAAAGCGTATCGATGTGGACAGATATCAATCCTCGCGGCCTAGAATGATGACTCAACCAGCTTCCTCTGGGGAAAAGGAGAAAGACATGGCAGAACCGAGATTAGTGAGATACGAACATATCGTTCCCGCGAAGACGGTGATAGGCAGTAACGTCGTCAACGCAAACAATGAGGACCTCGGGAAAATCGAAGACCTGGTACTCGACGCTAGCGCCGGACGAATCGCGTACGCCGTTTTATCATTTGGTGGCTTTCTTGGGATGGGCGACAAATATTTTGCCATTCCCTGGAATGCGTTCACCTTTAATTTGCCGGAAAGTCGCGTCGTTCTGAACGTTGAAAAGAAACTGCTGGAAAAAGCTCCGGGGTTCAACAAAAACAACTGGCCGAACATGGCGGATGCGACCTGGGGAACCAGTATTCATAAACACTATGGATTAACGCCCTACTGGGAAGAGGATCATTCCGCGTGGTGAAAAGACCTACTGTGCCGCACGATGCGGGACGGAAGGCCTGGTCATCCTGGGTAAGACGAACCCCCTGGAGTTCGGAGTTCTGACGAGAACTGAACGATGCCCGTTCAGTCCCAGCCGCAGCCTGGGATTCGCGCACATTCCCATCGTTCGCGTATCGCGCTCAGTTGGATTACAAAAACCTCGCCCGCGACTAGATGTCGGCCTCTCTCGATGGTCTCACGCTGGGTGTTACTGCGGTCCTTTTTGCCAAAGATGCAGTTTAAGTAAAAGCAGCATGCGGTCTGTGACGAACGGCACATTCGCAGGTGATGTCTTTCACCGCTTCAATTGCTCAGCGAATATAGATAGGAATTAAATAGCTAGAAGGGGGACTACGATGCCGAAAACGGTGATGAGGCTGTATCTGGGCGAGGAACACGACAAGGAAGCGCAGGAGTATCTGAAGAGAACAATCGATTTCGAGGAAATGGCGGCGAGAGCGGCGACTCCATCCGACCGCGAACGATACGGCGACAAGGCTAGGCTGGAGCGTAGCTTGGCGATTGAAGCGTTGGAGCAAGCGGCGATTGCTTCCGGCTCGGAACTGAGGGAATTAATACGGGAAACACGCAATTCTAGCCGGCTTCTCGCATTTCTCCACCTCATTGAACAGGCTCCGTGCGGTCGGGCGTTTCGACACGTAGGTGCAGGAGCTTATATCCCGCGGCATATGCGGCACACCTTAAGTGCCATGGAGGTCCCCAGTGAAGACACTTGGTACCAAGACGCGAATCCAGATCAAGAACGTCCTTTTTTGCCACCGACTTTTCCCCGGCAGAGAGAACAGGGAGAACTTTTGCACGTCATTGATGTCCCTCAGCGCAAGGAAAGGTTAATAGTTGCGCCATCGAGGCGATGCGTGAACTTTACGAGTTGATTCCTGAACACTCTCAATTTCGGGACCGTTCGGAAGCAATCGTAAGGTATGGCGAGCCTGCGAAACAAATCATCGAAACCGCCCAGCAACGTTGTGCAGAGTTGATTGTGCTCGGTGTTCATGACCACGCGAACAACCTTGACATAGCGACGCATCGTGAGAAGACAACTGCTCATAAGGTTGTTGTTCATGCGGCCTGTCCGGTGCTCACGGTATGCGACACCAATCGTAAGAAATGGTTCAACTAGTTAATGAATGGAACGCTCCTAGGTGATCTTCTTCCAATCGCGCCATTCCACCGCCGGGAAAAGGATCCGCAATCCTCTCCGCCATGCTGGATTGCAACGGCAGCTAGATGCGTTGCTCGGTCAATGATCTGAAAATCATTTGCAGTAGGACTTCGTGGACCGCAGCAATGCATCTCTAAGGTCCCCAATAGATCGTCGTTTTCCGAAAGAATCGCCGCGGAACAAAAAATATGCAGGCCGAATTCGCCAGCACTGTGGGCAATCGCATGAAGGGCGTGTTCTTCATTCGACAGCAAGGCCAGTGATACCACGTTGCCTATCTGAACGTAGATAGCGGCACACAGTGTGTTTAGAATGCTGGACAGCGGTGCGCCCAGGGAAATCAGTTCAAGGATGTGTCTTTCCCCTACCAACGGGCTCCGATCTTCCACGACACAATCTCGGCGCAACCACGATTGTTTCCCCGCCCGCTCGATACGAGAAGAATTCATTGCGTTACCTCATTTTCTGCACTGTTCTAAAGAAGACCGGAATCATGACAATGGCAACCGCCAAAGCCAGTAAGAGATGAATATGCCCGTGGTATACGGGCATTCGATCAACCCCGCCGACGCCCCATCTTTTACTTTTTATGTTGTGATCGTCCGTGACGGGCGTCACGAGCCTAAGTGATCTCTACAGGACAGAACTGTCCACAATGAGACAGTGAGGTATGTGCCTGAGAAGTCAGAAATGTTTAATTCGCCTGCTACGTCAAATCCTAAAGTGTGGTGCCTAGCAATCTTGCACTGCTCGAAAAGTTAGTCCTGCAGGGCGACGCTTATAAGGGACTTGTCGATTTGCAGTTCCCGCGAGCTGCTACTTTACTCGATAGATCCCAGTTTTATGAATATGTTCATGAACAGACCCGCGATCTCGTTGTGCCAATCATTTCCAGCATCTCTTGCGATACTTCGGGAGGATCTTCGCGGGCCAAGAAGTGGAGAAGCGAGAAGAAGGCTCTCAGGATTGCGGTGTTGTTCAACACGCTCAGGCGTGTGCCGCTTCGTACCCCGGCACTTCATCGGTGATCACGGTGAATTGCCGCAAATTCGCGGTACCGAACGATGTCGTGAGCGCCACGTCGGAAGCGTCGCGCCCCACCGCCATCAGCACCCGCCCGATGCGCGGCTGATTGTGACGCGCGTCGAACGTCCACCACCGGTCTTCCAGATACACTTCGAACCACGCGCTGAAATCCATGGGAACAGGAGAAGCCGGCACTCCGATGTCGCCCAGGTATCCGGTCGCGTATCGAGCGGGTATGTTCAACGCCCGGCACATCGTTACCGCCAGGTGCTGAAAATCCCGGCACACGCCGAAGCGATTCGTAAAAACGTCGAGGGCCGTCTTTTGCGCGTTTGCGTATTGGTATCCGAACGTCAAATTCTCATGAACCCATTGGCACACAGCCTGCACCCGGTTCCATCCCGGAGGGATCCCGCCAAAAAGCTGCGCCGCAATGTTCGACATCCGGTCAACTTCGCAGTACCGGCTGCTCAACAGGTACTGGAGCACATACTTGGGCAAATGCTGCACCGGTATCTCGCGAGCCCACGGCGCAACCGGATCGGGCTGGCCGGTGTCGTAGATCAGAGTCGAATTGCTTAGCCGAATTTGCCCCGCTGGAGCAAGAAAGCTGCAGCAGTTGTTTCCGAAACTGTCGGAGTAACACTCGAAGTCTGTTGCAGAATCAACCCTCAATTCATCGAGCTGCCTGAGGTCCTTCACCCTTGACGGGTGCACCTTCAGCAACGCCACAAAGGGTACGGGAAGAGGAGTGTCAAAAATAATGTCGTATCCTAAACGAATCAACATACGAAACTCCATAAACCCGTCAGTGACATACCTTCTTTTACAGTGCCAGCACCCAACTCCGTCGCCGATCACCCAAAGATAGTAACCAGGCAGAGCCGTCCAAGCTATTTCTCGAGAACTTTCTCCACTTGGCCGATTTTCTGTCGGACCTTTCCACCTATCTTTTCGCCCAAGCCTTCGGCTTCCAGGTCGGGATTGTTCGTCACTCGTCCGAGCTTCACTTTAACTTTGCCTTTCACCTCGTGAAACTTTCCTTTTGCTTTGTCCTTAGTGCTTCGCTTCATGGGTCGTCTCCTTTAACTCAAGCTTGCGAGCCTCCGCCAAGAGTGCATCCTTCCTCGATTTCAGACCTCTAGCATATGCAAACAACGCGTTTGTCATGTCCGGCTCAAACCCGGCGCTTCGGCTTACCGTGCATACCTGCCAATTTCGTGCAGCAGCGGTCGCGCCGATGCGGGAACAGCGACTTTTCCGCCAAGAATGTCGTGGCGGTCCACATTGTTGCCATACATCGCCTGGTCACCACTCTTGTCGGCTTGCACCACGGCGCCGTCGAGAGCCACCCCAGCGAAAAGGCCCTTGGCTCGCGAATAAGACAGTATCTCCGCATTCAGTTTAATGTCGGTGCCAGCGGCGGCGGTCCGACCCACCGGCCCGGCTGCCACGGAGGCGTCGGCTCCGAGTTTGAATTTGTCACTGAGCAGACTGTGCAAAGCGTGATCGTTCATAAAGAGCATCACGATGTCGGTCGAAGAACCTCCGATCTGATAACCCACGCTTCCGCCGTCAATCGCCACGAACATGGGGGCGCTCCAGCCGTGCCCGGTGCGACAGGTTGCCAACCCCCTGCCGTAATTGCCGCCGAATATGAAGGCGAACTTCACGTCCCCTGGAATGATGGCGATACATTTCGCCGATTTCAGTAGATCGTGAGGAATGCCGTGATCCGGGGTGTTCATGATTTCATTGAAAACCTGCGCAGCTTTGTTGGTGCGCTTTAAATCGTCCTCGCGGTCCGAGGCGACAGCAGTTAGAGTTACAAGCAAACCTAGCGTTGTGACAATCAAAAGACGTTTTAACATTTTATCTCCCTCCAAGTTTGGATTCACAAACGGTAACGCGCTGCCAATTCATCGCTTCCACTGCTCAGTTCAGTCCGTAGGTCCTTATCCAATTGCTCGATCACCAACCGCAGAAAGGCAAACCTTTGATTAATGACGCCCGCCGCCGCGAGATCCTCCGCCAGCCGGCGCTGTCTCTGTTGCATCTGTTGCATTTGCTGCGTGTGTCTTTGCTGCAATTGCTGCGTCTGTTGCTGATGCTGCTGTTCCACTTGCTGCGTTCTTGCCGGACTGGCGTTTTGTCTCGCCAGTTGCTGATGTTCCGCCTCCTGCTTCTGCTGGAGATTTTGCCGTTCCTGGGTTTGCTTTGCGATTACCTGTTCCTGCTGCTTCTGGTATTTCTGGTCCAGTTTTGCGTTCCCCGTGTTGGGAGGAGCGGGATGTTCGATGGGCGGCAGCTCCTTAGGATGGGTTGCAAGGTTGGGGCGGGGCGTCGCGGCAACTGGCGGTGTGCCGTGGTTCGCGGAAAACCGTTGCTGGGGATTATTGTGGGCCGCATACGCATGTTGAGTCTGAGCGCCTACAGGCGGAATATGTCTATCATGAGCAGCAGCCTCTTCTTGAGCCGTCGGGCGCTCGTTGATCCCGCCGTTACCACCGTTGTAACTGACGCGGCTCGCGTTTTCGTTCACGCGTGTGTTGTAAACATTGTGGATGACGTTGGAGTCCACGTGATTCACCGCCGTGTTGTAGAAGAAATGTCCGTTCTGCCAGCGTCCGCCTTCATAACCATGACCGAAGTAACCGTAGCCATAGTCGATCCCACCATAGAAACCTACTGACGGGCCCCAGTAGCCATCGTAGAAAATAAATCCGCTGCCGCCCCAACCCCAATAGCCCGGAGTCCAGAGGAATCCGGGTTCCGGAGCCAGCACCCATGTGCCTGGTACCCAGTAATATTCACCATCCCAAGCCCAATATCCGGGCGTCCAGATATAACCGTCACCGGGACAAATAGGCTGATCGTAAACGGGCAGCTCAGGGGGCGCGATTGTGACGGATACGCCGACTTGCGCGAAAGACGCCGCCAACGGGAATAGCATTGATACTGCCAATAACAGCGAACGAATGACGCGGATACGCATTAGGTCTCCCTTGCCGATTATCAATCGGCTGCCACAGTTTCAATCATTTCGGTATCTTCTTGAAAAGTTCATTTTGCCGACAGAAACGCACCGGCAATTTCCTTCCAGTCCTAACAAGGTCAACGCAACGCGCCGACCAGGTACAGGACCACCGCGATGAGCACGACCGTCCCGACGATGCCCAGACCGCCGCCTCTACCCCATCTGGAGTACC
Source organism: uncultured Acidobacteriota bacterium (assembly GCA_963848365.1). Lineage (GTDB taxonomy): Bacteria > Acidobacteriota > Terriglobia > Acidiferrales > UBA7541 > Palsa-295. The sequence continues at coordinate 388,884 of CAWKDI010000009.1, read as the reverse complement.
CGTAATAGCCGCCGCCTCCGCCGAACAACAGCAACAGAAGAATAATTAGTAGTAGCATCGAGATTCTCCTTTCAGTCTGTGACCCAGAATCCCTGTCATAACTTCACTCCGCTCCGTTTGTGCCCCCGGGGGTGAAACGCTAGCGCCCCGATCCTTAATCTGAGCTATGGCTTGTTGCTCGCCCCCATTACCAGCAAGACAACCCCTCCAACCAATGCCAACCCTCCCAGTATTGGAGGAAGGGGAATTCGCTCATGAGTCTCCGTCGTGAGATGCACCGATCCCACATCGAGCACTTTTTTCTGACGCGTGTAGTTGATGCCTTGATAGGCAAGGACCAGCGCGCCCAGAACGATTAACAAGATCCCAACCCAACTGATCGGTTTCATGTTCACGCCACCTCAAACGACTCTTCGTCCTTGAACGAGCTGAATTACAAGAACAACGACGGCAATAACCAACAGGATGTGGATGAGTCCGCCCATGGTGTAGGAAGTGACCAGTCCCAATAGCCACAGCACGAGCAAAATCACGAAAATTGTCCAAAGCATGGTCTTTCTCCTTCTGGAACAGGTTCGAGCTTCTTTGTCCTCTGTCCCAACAACCAAGATGGCCGGCTCATAACTTTCATTTCCTCTCTCGTCGATTTGGGCCCGCTCAATGGCCGATACGAATATTGGAGAGGCTATGAAGCAGCCCAAACACATTCAGAAGCCACAACACCACAGCGATAACCACGATTGCATTCAAGATGGACTTAATCGTCCCCTGCATTGGTATGAAGCGGTTGACCAGCCAAAGCAGAACACCCACCACGATCAGAACCATCACTATTTGAAGTAAAGGCATGAGTTATTGACCTCCTTCTCTTCGCGGGCAGACCCGACTGGCCTGCTCCTCGGAGTTGCAGCAACTGAGCCCTACTTACCGAATTTGCTTCTCGAAAACGTCTAGCCACGCTTTCCTGAAGCCGCGGCTGAGAAAACCCTAAAAAATGCTGATCGCGATGCGCACCCCGGGATGAACCGGGTCGTACATGTAATAACCACCATCGACGTACACGACGTAAACATCATCCGAGTCGCCCCAACCGACCGGCCAGGGATCGATAAACCCGAACGAGTAGCCACCATACTGGAAGCGCCGATGCTGATAGTCGCTTTGGCTAATGTGGAATCTGTGCCCGCTGCCAAAACTGGCGGCGTAATGGTCGTCAGAAATACGGCCATGCGCGTAACTGCCTCTGTTTCCATCGGCGGGATGTGACTGCTGCGCGTGCGCCTGGCTCTGTCCAGCGTTGCCTTGCTGGGCGTGCTGTTGCTGTACCGGCTTGGCCTGTTGCTGTACGTGCTGTTGTTGTGCCGGCTTGCTCTGTTCCTGCGTGTGTTGCTGCTGTGCGGGCTTGGCCTGTTGCTGTGCGTGCTGTTGCTGTGCCGGCTGGGCCTGTTGCTGTGCATGCTGTTGTTGTGCCGGCTGCTTCTGCGCGTGCTGTTCCTCTGCGGGTTTAGCCCCCTGCGAATGTTCTTCCTGCCCTTTTTCTTGCCGTGCATAAGTCGAAGCAGTGGTTCCCAGAAGCACAAGCAGTACTGCTGTGGTGATTGCTACTTTCATGTGTGTTACCTCAACTTTTGATGCTTTCGCAGGCTGGCGATTTAAGACTTGTGATCGTCTGCTGTTTGTTACCAGCCTCGCCTGCCAACGCTCCGTTTTTAGTTCCCTATCTTGCCGTCGTCCGTGATGTCCATCACATGTTTACGTGACCTGTCCGGGACAGGACTGTACAAAACGAGACAGTCATCCTTTTATCTGTAGTTGTGCATTCCTGAATCCGACAAACATATCGGGCCTCGCAGAACTAGATCGGGCCCTCCCAGGTTCCGGATACCAACACCACATGGCCGGACTGCTGGAACGCGTTTCTGTTCAGAAAGAATTACTATTGGGGCGGAATAGCCGCGGCCAGAGAAGCTCTGCTATTGGATTCACTTCTGCACACATCTGAATTTCTCGTTTGGGTCGCTTAAAAGTGGAGAGCCTCAGCGGTCGAGGGCTGCGCCGGTAGTCCTTCTATCTGGCGGGCGCGAACAATGAACCGCTTCGGCGCAGCTCCTACATAGTAGAACGGGAAGCAAGTGACGAGGGTTAGAGTGTTCTCGCTGGACGGCTGCAGGACTTGAACGTCACTGGGCAATACCACCTCAGTTGATTCCACCTGATACTCGAACTCCCCGTTGAGCGTCTTGAGCGTAATCGCGTCACCCGGTTGAATACTCCGCAACGGGCGGAAAAAACTGTCGCGGTGGCCAGTCAGAACGACGTTGCCCGATTCGCCTGGCAAAGCCGTTTCCGATATGTGACCGACCGCGTGCCGCAGGATTCTTGGCGAATCCCCCTGGACGAAGACGGCTTTCAGCCCGAGGCGAGGAACATCCATCACTCCAATAGCGCTTCCTTCAAGCACCGGATGCCGTGCTTCGCTGGGGCTTACACTCTCGAATTTCGATTGTTCAATTGTCTGATAGATATGCGCATCTGCGATGACGTAGCCGGCGTAGCCAAGTCCGAACGCACCGCTAGCCAGAAGAAAGTAATACGCCGCGCGAAGGAGCAGCGCCCTCGATTTCCGAGGTGTTTTCGCGATGGGGCCATGAGGATTCACGACGCACTCCTTTCGAACTTTGCAGGATCTTGCTCGTGTTGCGATTTAAAATAGCCGGACCGGGTTCGCACGTGACACTTGCCGTGGCCGGGAGCATCAACCTTGACTCTTATTTGCCGAAAGGAATCTGAGGCCCCTGTCTTCTCGGGAACAAATCCGAGCGTGTACTGTTCGCGAAGATCGCGGGCGATTCGTTTCGAGATGTCCGCGACGCTTTTCAAAGACATCGGGAAAAAGGCGATACCGCCGGTATCTTTGCTGAGGCGTCGAAGGACGCTCGGGTTCGCTTCGTCTCCGTCAGCGTCCACCAAGCCGATGGAATAAATCACTACCTGTGATCGTTGAGCCAGAGCCAGAACCTGCGAGTATTTTTGCTGGCTGGCATTGTCCCCACCGTCGCTGACGATGATCAGAGCTTTCTTGTCCCAATGGCCCAACTGCAAGTGGATGAGGCCTTCGGCCACCGCATCATAGAGCGCGGTTCGTCCGCGTGCAGAAACGGCGGAAACGGCTTTTTCGAGTTCGTGTGCGTCGCTGGAGAAGGGCTTCCCGTTGAGCAGTTCGACCGAAACGTCGTCATTGAAGTCCACGACGAACATCTCATCTTGAGGGTTGCTGGATTGTGCGAAGGCGGAAACCGCTGCCGCTACTTCTGGAAGCTTGGGGCCCATGCTGCGGCTGTGATCAACAATCAGGCCCACGGTCACTGGAATATCTCCCTCTTGAAACGCCGTGACTTTTTGCAGTTGTCCCTCTTCGTACACGCGGAAGTTCTGAAGACTCAGCCCAGAAATAGAGTTTCCGTTCGCGTCCGTGACGTTAACGGGCAGCACCACTAATTCCGTCTTTGAGACAATCGCAGATTGGCCAGCCACGCCGGGCGACACGGACTGCGGTGGCAGAGACCGCGTATAGGTGGAAACGCTGCAAGAAAACACCAAGACAGTAGAGAGATAGAAACTTTGAAACGAATTGTGTCTCTTAGATCGCATGCTTCGAGTCACTGCTAGTCTCCTTGCGCCGCGCGGGAAAAGAATCATCGGTCATAAGGACCCGCGCGGCGCCTTGGAGGCTGATACGTTCATGAACCTTACAGCGCGAATCGCTTCATAAGAAAAGCGCATCCGAGCGATGCCAGGCCAATCAACGCAATGAGTGGAACCAGTCCGGCCGTCTTCGGCAAACTCGTGTTTTGCGCGACGAGCGGTGTCGTTGTGGGTGGAGTGGTCTCGATCGCCTCGGCTACCGGCACTTCCTTCTGTTCCGGGGTAACCGCAACAATCGGAGCCGTCTTCAGCTCGGCAGGGGGCGTTTCCTCAGCAATCGCCGGAACGGGTTCTTTCGTCGCCACGGCTAGCTCAATCGCCCGGTGCTTCGGATAAACAAACTCCTGGCCGAAGTTATCACCTGGATAGAACCACGCCTTGACGGCTTCGGGGTTATCGCCCACTCTCTCTGCGAAGTTGACTACGGTTTTGCCGGTCGGACGAAGCCGCCAGTTGTTGATCGCAAGGACCGTGGCGATTACTTTAATTCCGTCCGCATCCAAGAATTGCACGATGTGACGCTCGGACGCTAAATCCACGAGCTTGATCGTGTAGGTGCCGGCGGGCAGAATCTGTCCCGGGATTTCGAACGGTTGACTGAACGTCACGACGGTCTTTTTGTTCCAATCATCGGCTTGAACACCCGAAGTGAATATAGTGCCAAGCAAAGCGAGCGTTAGCACAGCTAAAAACTTCACGATCTTCATGTTTATTTCCTCCTGAGAAGTATCAAAGCTGTATGCCCGGTCCCCACTTTAGGGGCATAACCTATTGACCTACTTCTCGTTGCGGGCAGACCGGTCTGGTCTGCCCCGTAATGTTGCGCTACTAAGCCTAACTTCCCGGATTTGCTTCGCGGAGATTTCTTGTCTACAGAAACATTTAAATCTCCCCGCATGCTAACAGTCCGACTATTAGTTCTTTAGCCTGTCGGCGTCGGTGATACCCGTTACAACCTTAAGTGACCTGTCCGGTACAAAGCTGTCCACAAAGACACAGCTGTCTGACTGCTCCAACAAACATATTTGGTCGCACGGACAGTCGATCCGGTCACTTCATGATGCTCGAGATACTAACGCAGGAGACGCCAGACACTCAGGTGCACTTCTCTCAAAAAGCAGTTGCTATTGAGGAGGAACTGCCGCGGCAGGAGAACGCTGTACCTTGGCAAGCTCACTAGCAAAAAGCGGGTTTTCGGGGAATTCCGCGACGAGTTCGCTGAGCTGAATGCGGGCCACTTCCGGCTTATTCTCACGCAGAGCCGCCAGCGCTAGCAAAATCTTCGCAAACGGCCGGAGGTAGTGGCCACGAGCAGCGGCGATCTCGAGCTGCTGGATGCCTGCTTTCTTGTCGCCGTGGATTCCGGCGAAACTGAGGAAAAACTTCTTCGTTCCCGGCAAACTCCCGATGAAATAATTCGCCATGCCCAGGCCAAGGTAGGCATCAGCGGCATCTGGGGCGACCGCCAATAGTTTCTTGGAATACTTATCAGCCTCGCGGATCTTTTTCAGGCTGTCGAGCTGACGCTTATCGATGAGGCTGGCATAGTTGGCCTGCATACCCAAGCTCAGAGACATGGAGAACAGGGCGTTCGTATCGTCCGGGTCCGTTTTCAAGCGTAGCTGCGCCAGATCCTGCGCTTGTTTGTCCTCGGCGAAGAATGCCGAGCGCAGGTCCGGGTCAGGCTTCAGTGGGATCTTGCCCAGAAAGCGCTTGTCGTCCAGGAAGAACTCGGAGGTGAGGACGCCCTGCCGATAGCATTCCTCAAACAGATAAGCGGCGGCTTCGGAGGCGCTTCCGAGGGGATCTTCCGGATGAGACATCTGCCATACTTCAAACTGGGTCCGGGCTTCGTCCGGCTTCAATTCGTAGAGAAGGTGAAAACCGGCCTCGATTTCCGGAACGTGCAAAACCTCGATCGGAGCCTGCCTGGGTGCCGCCCGTGCCGCTCGAACATCGAAGCCCCCAGACATGAGCGCGCCGCAAAGCAGCAAACAGATGAGTGATGAGTATGGGCTATGGTCCGAATCAATCTGGCTCAAGTTGCCTTCTTTAGGATTTGGCCCCTCCATGGCGTCCGCTGGAGAATCGAAAAGTTTTTGGTTCGCGCCAGGACCATTCCAGAGGTTTGATACGCGGCAATTCTCGCTGCTCGAAGGGTTAGCCCTGCAGAACGACACCTAAAAGAGACTTGTTGACTTGCAGCCCGCGCAGCTTGCCGCCGTACTCGATGAAGCCCAGTTTCTGAATTTGTTCATGAAAAAATTGATTCGGGACCGCGTTGTGCCAATCATCTCCGCCAGCATTTCTTGCGATAGCTTTGGGAAGCACCTTCTGAGGCTCGCCTTGTTCGCCGTAGCGAGCGAGCAGAAGAAGGACCCGCGCCAGCCGTTTCTCGCTGGAGTTGAAGAGCTGGTCTATCAGGGCCTCCTCTCCTCGGGCGCTTCGTACCAGCATACTTGCGATGAAGCGGTCGGAGATCTCGTGTTCCGCGTGAAGCACACGAATCATCTCGTCTTTCTCAATGACGAGTACAGTGGTAGGCACAATCGCGGTCGCAGTCGCCGTGTAAACAGACCGGCCCGCAAGACACCGTACACCAAAAAAATCACCCGGTCCCAGAATCTCCACAACAGCTTCTTTGCCAGCCGTATTGACCACAGTAAGCTTCACACCACCTTCTCGAAGGTACATCACATACTTCCCCAGATCACCCTGCGAGAAGACGGTTTCTCTAGTTTTGAGCTTGGCCACCCATCTCCCGAGGCCGGCGGAGACCAGAAATAATTGCACATTGAAAGCGCGGCTTTTCAGAAGTACCTTCGAGGCGGGAGGGCGAGGAGCGACCGGGGAATGCACGCCAGGCCGTAGGGAGACAACATGGCAACATGCAAGGTACCACTTCTAATGCCGAGCTGTCCAATCAGTGAACCATCTGCCGCAAACCAGTGATGACTGCTAGCGGTGCCTCAGGACTTTCCGCAACGACTGGTGCACTTCTAATCCCCCATCGTAGTCTATGAATCCCTGCTTCCTGAATCGATTCATGAACAGATTGACTCGCGGGCGCGTGGTCCCGACCATCTCCGCCAGAACTTGGTGACTTAGGACGGGAATCTCGACAGCCGCCGGGCCTTTCTTATCCAGGTGCGCTAGCCGCAAAAGCACGCGCGCCAGACGTTGTTCGGCGGAAGAAGTCAGTAGTTCCGACACATGATCCTTGTATTTCTGGACGCTTGATAGCAGATAGGCCACCAAGGCGTTTGACGTCTTATTATTTTTCCGAAGCATTCGGAGCATTTCCTTTTTCTGGATCGTCCGTATGGAGCTGGCGGTCAACGCAACGGCCGTTGACACGCGAAGGGGATAACCTGCGAGGCAAAGCTCGCCAAAGAGATCGCCCACCCCCAGGATGGCCGTAACTGCCAATGGTTGATGCTTTGTTCGGCTGCTGAGCTGCACCCCTCCTGCTTGAATGTAAAAAAGCGTGTAAGCAGGCGCACCTTGCTTGTAGATGTTCTGCTTGCGCCGATAGTGCGAGACCTTTCCGCCCAGGCTGCCTCCTGAAGAGAATCCACGAAGGGGAGAAGCCCTCTGTTTCGTGCGTTTCATAAGTCGTTCCACTCTCCTACGAACGTGTAATGCGCGTGAAGCGATATCTCGTCAGTAATTCTCGTCACTTCGACTCATGCCGCGCATGACTTCCCCCGCGAGGTCGCTTGTCGTCCCAGACTTGACGAAGACAAGAGCGGGAGCGCCACGTAGCGCAGCGAAAACCCAAGGCTGCTGATTCATAGCGCCTGGCGCGAGTGTGGCATAACGCCCGGAGTTTCGTTGAGAAAAAACTACAAGTAACTTTGTTGATCTTTAGTACATCCCGCCCATGCCACCGCCGGGACCTGCGCCAGCGGCCGCCTTCTCTCCCTCGTCCTTGATCTCGGCCACCAGGGCTTCGGTGGTTAGCATCAGGGCGGCGATCGAGGCGGCATTCTGCAAAGCGAGGCGAGTGACCTTAGCTGGATCAATTACGCCAGCCTTGACCATGTCACCGAACTCGCCGGTATCAGCATTGAAGCCGAAATTGTCGTCCTTCGATTCGCGTACGCGGCCGACAATGATGGCACCTTCCTGTCCGGCGTTGAGAGCGATCTGGCGCATGGGTTCTTCGAGGGCGCGCTTTACGATGTTGACGCCGATGGCCTCATCATCATGCAGCTTGAGCTTTTCGAGAGCCGCGATGCAACGAACCAGCGCCACGCCGCCGCCGGGAACGATGCCTTCCTCAACAGCAGCGCGGGTGGCGTGCATGGCGTCTTCCACGCGAGCCTTCTTTTCCTTCAGCTCGGTCTCGGTAGCAGCACCGACCTTGATAACGGCCACGCCGCCCACCAGCTTAGCCAAGCGTTCCTGGAGTTTTTCCTTGTCGTAGTCCGAGGTGGCTTCCTCGACCTGCGCCCGGATCTGCTTGATGCGGCCTTCGATCTCGCTGGTCTTGCCGGCGCCCTCGACGATCGTGGTGTTGTCCTTGTCGATGGTCACCTTCTTGGCGCGTCCGAGATCCTCGACTTTCACGTTTTCGAGCTTAATGCCGAGGTCTTCGGTGATGGCCTTGCCACCCGTCAATGTAGCGATGTCTTCGAGCATGGCCTTGCGGCGATCGCCGAAGCCGGGAGCTTTCACGGCAGCGCACTGCAGGGTCCCGCGGAGCTTGTTCACGACAAGCGTTGCGAGCGCTTCGCCCTCGACATCTTCCGCGATGATCAGCAGCGGCTTGCCCATCTTGGCAGTCTGTTCGAGCAAGGGCAGCAGATCCTTCATCGAACTGATCTTCTTTTCGTGGATCAGGATGCGGACGTCTTCCAGCACGCACTCCATGCGCTCCGGATCGGTGACGAAGTAGGGAGAAAGATAGCCGCGGTCGAACTGCATCCCTTCGACCACCTCCAGCGTCGTCTCCATCGTCTTCGATTCCTCGACGGTAATGACGCCATCCTTGCCCACCTTCTTCATCGCCTCGGCAATGATGCTGCCGACCTGCTTGTCGGTGTTGGCGCTGATGGTGCCTACCTGCGCGATCATGTCGCCCTTCACGTCCTTGTGAGAGTTTCTTGATCTCCTCGACGGCCACTTCGACGGCTCTCTCGATGCCGCGCTTGAGCGCCATCGGGCTTGCACCCGCGGCAACCGTTCGCACACCTTCGCGGAAGATGGCCTGGGCCAGCACGGTCGCGGTGGTGGTGCCATCACCGGCAACGTCCGAGGTCTTGGAAGCGACTTCCTTGACCATCTGTGCGCCCATGTTCTCGAGCGGATCCTGCAGCTCGATCTCCTTCGCCACGGTCACGCCGTCCTTGGTGATGATCGGCGCGCCGAACTTCTTCTCGATCACGGCATTGCGGCCCTTCGGGCCCAGCGTGATCTTCACTGCGTCGGCCAGAATGTTGACGCCGCGCAAAATCGCCTGACGTGAATTCTCACCAGTTACAATTTGCTTTGCCATTGGACTTCACCCTCCTGGGTGATTCAGAACTTTCTGCCCTTCCAAAACTTTGCGATCGGGGAAACTACTTCTTGCCAGATGCTGCTTTGGCGATCCCGCTGAGCTTCGCCAGGATTTCCTCCTCGCGGAGGATCAGGTACTCCTGGTCATCGATCGTGATGTCATTGCCGGTGTATTTGCCGAACAAGATCCGGTCGCCCACCTTCACGTCGAGCGGGATCCGTTTGCCCTTTTCGATCTTGCCGGCCCCGACGGCCATCACTTCGCCCTCCTGAGGCTTTTCCTTGGCCGTGTCAGGGATGATGATGCCGCCCTTCGCGGTTTCTTTCTCTTCCAACCTCCGCACCAAGACGCGATCATGCAAGGGAGTCACATTGACAGTCATTTCTTTAACCTCCTTTTAGTCCATCCTATGAATTTCAGAGCCTGAATCCTGAGTTTTCTTACTCTCTCAGTCGTGCAACACAACGCTCAGGAGTGAACTGTTGATGTGGAGCCCGCCGTTGTTGTGAATGAAGCCCAGTTTCTTGAATTTATTCATGAAAAGATTCACTCGCGACCGCGTTGTACCAATCATTTCCGCCAATGTTTCCTGTGATATCTTGGCGAGAACTTTTTCAGGCTGGTCTTTTTTCCCGTAACGAGCCAGCAGCAGAAGAGTGCGAGCGAGCCTTTTCTCGGTCGAATTGAAGAGCTGATCGATTAAATCCTCCTCAACTCGAATGTTCCTTGAAAGCATGTGGGCGATGAAACGGTCGGAGAATGCATGTTCTGCGTGGAGGACTCGGATCATCTCGTCTCTCTCAATGGTGAGCACGACCGTAGGTGCAATTGCGGTGGCCGTCGCTATGCAGATCTTCTGCCCTGCCAGACATCCTTCGCCGAAAAAGTCCCCGGGGCCCAGCATTGCGACCACGGCTTCCTTGCCGACTTCGTTAACCACGGAGAGCTTGACGGCACCTTTCTGGATGTACATTACATGCTTGGAGGAATCGCCTTGCGCGAAGATGGTCGTTGTTCCCGGATGCTCCACAATCTTTCGGGCCATGCCAGTTGAATCCAGAAAGGTTTGAACGTCGAATACGGGGGATTTAGTTTCTTTCATAATCGGGCCACCCTTTTGTTTCAGGGACACCCTGAACGGCATAGTATGCCTAACTGTTGAGACCACGACTGTCCTAAAAGAGACACTTGCGGACGTTTTTATTGTCCACAGAGTCTGACTAGAATTAACCATTTATTAATTTAAATGCTTGCTTATTCTGCGATAGTCTTCTACATGTCAGCGGGTGCCTTCGCAAGATCGATCTTCCTCCAGCCCATTTTGCGCGAGACACAACTGAGGGTGTCGAAGTGCTTCAATTAATCAGGCGACGGGATTTTTCTGAAAGAGCGTTGCTGGTCTCGATTCTGATCTTGCTGGTGTTGGCGATCGCTCAGCACCTGGGGCTATTTCCTCACTGGCGCGGGTAGAAAGACTGCGGCGAGCGAGCGCGAATGGGGCCGATATTCCAATGTGCAAACCCACCATGCGGAGCCAGGTTCACGCTTCGACAGGGACGGTTGTTGCATCTTCGTCATCCGAAGGGCAAGGGCTCCCATTCGGCCGAACACTTCTGGCTTTGCGAATCGTGCTCTAAAACCTTCACTATTGAATGCCAGGACGGCAAAGTCGTGCTGCAACCTCAGCACTTTGCATAGTCGCCAGAAGTTCGGGTCGATTGGGCTCGAAGAGAGGGCCAGCCTCTCCCGGCTAAGCAGACCCTTTTGAGCTTGAAATCTCAAGGAGGCAAACATGGATCGTACAGGAACAAAAAAGTCTAAATCCGGCAGCTTGGAAGCAGAAGAGGAGTTACGGGAAGAGATGGGGCAACGGGAAGAGGGACGCCGCACAAACGAGCAAAACGAACAACAGGATTTGAATCAAGGTATGGCTACTGGAACGCACTCTTCTGCACACGGCGGGATCCACTGGGGTCCCTCATACCGGATGAGGTCAAAGATTGAGCAAGCACCCCCAACAAAAGAGCAGATTGAGGCCCGCGCTTATGAACTCTATCTACAACGCGACCGCAAAGATGGCCAAGACCTTGAGGATTGGCTCATCGCAGAGAAAGAACTGAAGCAAGCACCTTTAGATTAATCGGCAGTGCACAGGGAGGTGCCCCCGGTCGGAATTGCCTTTCGGCGTTTACACTCTTCCCGATCGTCGTCCAACTGAATCACGAACTCCGGCCGGGAATGGTTACGATTTCGCAAAAGCGATAAAATCAACCACCTTGATGAACTGGCTCAAAAACCACGTCTACATAGCAATCTGGCTAGGCGTACCACTTTCGGTCATTCTCGCGTTCGTTCGCGCAAAGACGACCCACTTCGCTCAGGCAGATTGGTTCTGGTCGATCATTTCCTTTGCATTTTTCACCAGCTTTGCAGTTGTCATCACTCCCACGTTTGACATGACGGCACGGCACTTCGCCGAGTATGTCGGTTCATTTCTGCTTGGTGTTATCATCGTCAGCCGGTTTCGATAAGCCAAAGTGAGGATTAGGAATGGGGGTTGAACCCGCGCAGCGTTCCCGACCAGACGCTTTCGTTTGAGGAGTAGGAATGCTAAGAGCGATTGGACGCGGGCGCACGAATCCGAATAGCAAGGCGAATGCGTCGAGGGTTCGTGCGTACACGGCTACCAACAATGGAAGGAGGGCGACCCTAGCAATGCCGCCTATTGGTACAACGGGGCCAGCCAAGCCCTTCTGCCGGAAGCCGCTCGATGCGGAATGGCGCAGCCTCGTAGAAGCGTTGCTGGCGTTAGAGCACTCCCAGTATTTCGATGCAATTCTCGAAGGGACAACTCCCACTGGGGAACACAAAGTCGTACCGGTTCATTCTGTCTTCAGCGATTCTTACTTCTTCACGTGTTGCCATCGAAGCCCATTTTAGCAAGGAGTGAAATGTATCCTCAGCGTTTTGGAATTCGCACAATCTGCACCGAGCAAGGCGCGTGGCGCACGACCGTTTCGGATACGCTGCCTAGAAGGAATCGGTCGAGTCCCTTGCGCCCGTGCGAGCCCATGATAACCAGATCGGCTGGCCATCTTGCAGCAAAATCAACAATGACGGATTTCGGGTTACCTTCTTCCATAGCTGTCGCCACCTGAAAGCCCACAGTGCGCAGGGCTTGTGCGGTTTGTGTGGGGAGCACTTCACCCTTTTTCCTTAGCTCCTGGGTCATAGCCTCCGAATCTATGCGGAAGCCCCCTTCACCGGCAATCACAACGGGTTCAATTACGTGCAGGAGCCGAACTTCAGTTTCCTTGGGCTTTGCTTGTGCGATCAGCGCATGAGTAGCTGCTTCGGAAAATTTCGACTCGTCGATGGCCAATAGGACTTTCATGAATCCTCCAGGCATTCTTGAGATGTCTAGTTTGTCGAACCCTGGTACTTTATTCCCGCAGTTGCTCCAGATCAATGGGAGCGTTGCCAGTGCTCTGGGAAGCTCGCATTGTTGGTCACGGCTGCATCGCTATGCCAGGCCCTGCGCAGGCGCTGGTCAAAAAAAGATGCGCGCCCGGCTCAAACGGTTTCTTCATGCGAAGGATTCCCTCTTCTGGACCGCCCGGCTCGCTCCAAACCAGCGCGATCAAGGAAGACAACCCAAGTAGAAATACCGTAGTGCCCAAAAACATAGCGTGGCTGGCGTTCAACAATGCAGTGAGAGAGTGGCCGACGAGTAGTCAGTGAGTCCCACCATAATTATTGGGGAAATGCCGAAGGATTGGTACTGTTCTAATTTGCGTGAACGTCTTGCAGAGAAGCCAAGTAGTCACAGAGGTTCTTGATGCGTTGCTGGACAACTCTTTCGCTCTGCTTGTCGTAGTATTGGAAAATGGGACCCCATGTCGGCATGTCCGACGAGCTGTGAGCCGGATATGCATAGTCGCTGACAATGTTGCGAGAGGAAGCTGTCCCAGATTCGAGGACACTCGAGACATAATCGTACGGGAACTTGCCTGAATGACTCTTCGCTAGTGTGGTCAAGTCCGGTGGGGGCGTCGTAAGCACCGAGGCCACGGGACCGTGGCCCTTGGCATCCGCGCCGTGGCAAGCAGCGCAATATTGTTTGTACGTCTGCTCCCCCGAGGGCATATAGGTCGGTTGGGATTGGCAAGCGACCAGCAACAAGACACTAGCCAGAATTAGGAGCCGCATAACCATGATCTGCTCGTCGCCGGGCCTTAGTACCTAATCTTGCTGACAGCTCCTTCAGAACTCACTAGCCATATAGCCTTTGGTACAGCCACAGCGCTGCTATCAACAGCACCAAAGCACCGGAAGAGAAGGAAAAGATCTTGAGAACAAATTCAAGCCGCTTAAGCCGTTGAAAGATCGTCGCATATTCCTCCGCTGTCGAACGTTCCCCTTTTGTGAGGAAAATCGTATCTTCCTCACGCATTACGAAAATGGAACGGTGAATGGAAAGCGCGACCAGAATTACTGTGATTACCACCCAGATTGCAATCATTGTTGTCAGCATTAATCTATACCCCTTTGGGAAATTAGGAAAAAGGCGAGCAAAAAGAGGTGATAAGAATCACATATCGATGTGACGCTGAGCTGCCCACCCCTCTTTTCACACACCAAAAAAAAAGTGTTAAAAACGCCCCCGAGAGTGGAAAACTTCTTACTTTTCCGTTGCTTGGATCGACTCGATGTAGGCGGTCAGGTTGCGAACACGTGCGTCGATTTGGTCTTGGTCGAGTTCTACGTGATGGAAACACATCGCCCCACGTCGGCATGTTGGGAGTCCCGTGCGCGGGGATCGTGCTAGAAGATGTTGCTCGGCGTCTACGATTGCGTGGGCTCGACGCGATCATCGTGACGCTCGCAGGGCGTCGACTCTCGTTCGATTGGGCCGACGGCGACGCGAAGGCGCTGGCGGAGAAAATCTATGCTGCTGCCGCGCGATCGTGAAGCTTTTTGGCTTCGGTAAGCCTCCGAAACTCAAATTAGGACAGCACCATGTGTTCATCAGCCCTATCACGGAGGTGTTAAATGAGGGAATCGCAAGACTGCCCAAAATGCTCGAAAACAACGAGAATGGAGGAAATAAAGACGGAAATCGTAATTCCTGCTGTGCTTGGTCCAAAATACAAGCGTCAAAGCTGCCCAATCAGCGCCAAAACAGGATTACTAGTTCAGGTCTTTGTTTGCCCCGTCTGTCGATTTGTGGAGTTGTACTATTCAGGGTCATCGTATTTGCGAACCAACCGTCGCCCGGGCTCACTCGGCTACGGAAGTGTCAGTGCAACCGCATAGCCGGTCAGCAATCCGTGGAAGAACGCCTGTCGCACCTTTTGGTTGGAGTCTTTATAGTGTCGCGCCGCATCGTCGAGGGCACGCAGCAGTTTTTCACGGCGAACTTTTTGCTGTGGGCCTACGCTCACCAGTTTGTCAACAAGAGTGCGTACCGCATCATCGTCAGCGATTGTGAATTTGTGCGAATGTTTACGGGCCATGATTGGGCTCCCTTCCCTTTTTTCAGAGATTATAGCCGAGAAAAACGTTCTGGTTGCCTACGCCGGTGACTCATAATCGGCAGCCAAGTGCCCTGCACTGGGTGGCAATACAGCACAGTACATTGTGATCCGATGAGCTGGGAAATAGACGGATCCTCTTCCTCGAGAGGCATTGTGCATACGATCAGATCGAAATCATTTTGGCTGACAAGCTCGGTGGCGTTATCAACCGACGGCGCGAATGAACAGTGACAACCCCTTTTCTCCAAACCGCGGCGAAGATACGATTCTATCCCTTTATTCCCAACCACGAGGGCTTTGACGCGAGGATCGTACTTACCCGCCCTAAGACTTTGTTTAAACTGATGCTCTTCTTTCTTTTCCATGACTGCACCTGCTTTTCTACATCTCAGACCCGGCCCGCAGATCGCTTCGGACAAACCCTCGCCTCAATCCTGCAGGTAGATTTCAAGACTTGCGGTGCTTGAAGAACTCAACTTGACGCAGACGCCGTTTTGCTTCTTCAAGCGTTTTATACGGTCCGCCTAGGTTCTTCCCCTTGCTCGACACAACTTGATAGCCATCTGTGGTTTTCCTGATCATAAGTTACATCCTTAATCCGCTGCTTTAGGCGGTGACATCAGTCGGCAGCCAGACCATTTGAACGAGACCCTCGCTCTGCACAGCGCACGCAGACGCGCGCCCAAGGTAGCGCCTTCAAACGAGCCTGAGGGATCGGTTCGGCACACGAAGCGCAGAGTCCGTATTCTCCCGATTTAATGCGCTGCAGAGCGCCCTCGATTTCTTGCAAGGTGTAACGCTCGCGCTCAAGGGTTGCAGCGGCCATCTCTTCCGTGCTGCTATTGCTTGCCAAGGCTGCTTCGTCATCGGGCTCACGATCTATGTGAACCTCACCGATGCGACTATTAATTCGCTTGGTCAGCTGCGCCTTCTGGACCAGCAGGATTTTCTCGACAGCGTCAGATTTTCGATTATGGCTTTTTGTGGGCATTTTAGAAGCCTCCTCGTTTCAACGGAAATTGATACTCTTTCCCCTTCGACGCCACCGTGATGCGGATCACTAATCGGTGTGATCGCGATTAGACATTGGCCTGGGGAGTAACTCGAATGCGACGAAAAGCGACTCCCACCTTGCTCGTGGCTCTCTTAGCAGTGAGAATCGCTCAGAGAAACTTCGACCAGCGGCGAAGTTCTCGCTTGTGAAATCGATGGTCAAAGAGGAGGAGCCATGGGCCGAATCGCGGCAGCAGTTAAAGCATCCCATGAAGAGGCCCAAAAGGGGCCAAGAGGGGCCAAAAGCCGCCTTCCCGAGCCCCAAGTTTTGCGGATTATGGAACGCCACGTCACGGGCGAGTCTAACCGCGAAATCGCTCGCGTCGAGCAGATAGATCGAAAGACGGTCGCTCGGGTTCTGGGATCACAGGAATTTCAGGAACACATGCGAGCGCAACGGGAGCGTTTCTATGCACTGGCTCCCGCCGCCCTAGATGCGCTGCAATACGCGCTGGAGCAAAAAAAGGATGCCCGCATCGCGTATGAGATTCTCGCGGACACCGGCGTGATCCCTAGCGTCGAAGAAAGAACAGCAGCTTTGAACCAGCGACCGCTGTCGCGTAGCGATCAAGCGCGCGAGACCCTTGTCGCGTCTCTCTCTCGGCAAGACCGAATACTTTTCGATGCTCTTCGGGTCTTTCAAGCTAAAGCCGCAGGGTATGGGTTACCGGAAGAATCAATTTTTCCGGATTATCAGTTCGGATCAAAAACGCCGGACTCCGGGAGTGACGAACCGACAAAAGTTTCCGATTCATTGCCGGGCCAGGGCCATCTTGCGAAAGGCTCTCGAGATGTCGAGGCCTCGGTTGGCGGATCTCGGTGAAATTAAGCCCCCGGCGATCTGTGCGGGTGGCAGCCTAGATTGCAGGTCGTTCCTCTAGTCGCAAGATTTTGAAACGTAGGTCCGGATCAATTCCGGCTCCTGTTGCACCGACCATACTCTCAGGCCCTTCCTTCTCATGATCTCGATTCCCGGAGCGGGAAGGAAGGTCGTGACTAGCTCCAACATCTCCCCTGCTTGCAATTGGGCTGCTTTCTGGAGGACAACAACAATCGGCATTTTGTCTGGATCTCCGGTTCTCTCGTCGATTGACGTAACGAGCTTTGCGCCCGCGACCCATTCGGGCTGATCGGAGAAGTGAGATATCGGTGTGTCAGCGTCCTCGGAAGCGATGGCCTCTTGCCCAACCGCAGCTCGAAGCTTATTAACCAGATCATTGACACGGAGGCCGCCGACGGCAGCCGCGTGCTCCAGAGAAGCGACCTTCGCGACTCCCTTTCGCAGCAGCGGATTTCTGAGCTTCTTGAACGGGGGCGCGATCCCGATCAGGATCTCCTCTAACTCCGGGTATCGGTCAAGCAGCGCCCCAATCTTGGTGGATGGCAGAATCGGAGAGTTTTCGTGAGGCACCTTTTCTCCCTTTGCCCTTTTTTCCAATCGTAGCCGACCGGCATAAAATTAAGCAGAATTTGTTAGACTGCATCCACTGCTATATCAGCCCTTCTTTTTAAATGAGAAAAAGATCAAACAATTCAGCCGTCGTTGTCTTCATCTTGCTGATCCGGGCCGTTCAAAGGCCCTTTGCATTTGCGCCGGTCGAAGCTCGCAAGGTGACCGCTGGCCAAAACGGTCCAGATAACACCGCTGCGGTCTATATCCATCCCGCGCGGAGAAAATCCCTTGTATCCACCGTTCGGGTTCTTGGAATCCTTCAGCGGCGGCTCATAAAATTCAGCCAGGGTGGTTTCAGGAGGGTTTGACCCCGGATTTAACCGCACGATTCCGCCGGGGTATCCCGTCACTGTTCCCCAGACAGATCCGTCCGTCGGGCTTGGACTCACGGCGTAGAAACCAGCCTTGATACTGCGCTCAATGACTTGTCAGCAGAACAATCGAACGCGGCTGCAAAAGATAGCTAGACTGCACCGGATCTCTTGGAACATCGAGAATATCTCTCGGCGCTGGCAAGAAAGTATCGATGATGCGAACCCAGGAAATTGCGTTTTCGGGTACGGGCGGCACAGCGAAGTTCAAAGGCTCCCAAAAAGCATTCATCATCAGATGAAACGCAGAACCATTTTCCAGATATCCTGTTACGGCCAACGTGTGGGAATCTTCCGACAGATCGGGGCTGAACAATTTCACTCCATGCCAGTCGATATGTGCTTGCGCCAGAAACTCACGCAAAGACCCGGATTTTCCATGAAAATGCGAGGCTGAACTGCTTTCGAATCTGAATTAATATTGACACGAAGCGGTGGAGACCGATGTTCTTGCGGTACAAGTCCCAATCGAACCAACTAATGAGATTATTTTGGCAGTATGCGTTGTTGTTGCCTCTCTGCGTCCGCCTTACTTCATCTCCCATCAAAAGAATCGGTATACCGAAAGAGAGGAAATTGAGGATGTGTGCGTTGCGGATCTGCCGCTCTCGAAGAGCTTCGATCTCGGGATCATCCGTGGGCCCTTCCCGTCCGCAGTTCCAGGAGAAGTTCGCCCAGACACCATCGCGATTCTGTTCGCCATTACTCTCATTGTGTTTTTCGTTGTACGACACAAGATCATTCAAGGTGAAACCGTCATGGCATGTGACGAAGTGTGGATGGGCTGCGGTTGCATAAAGGTCCGGACTGCCCAAGAGCCTTTGCCTCAGATTAAACACCGTATCCCGATCCGACTTCAGGAAAGAGCGCACGTCATCGCGGAAGCGCCCGTTCCATTCCTTCCAGCGGTCCCTTGAAAACGAGCCCACCTGATACAGACCGGCAGCGTCCCAAGCCTCGGCCATCAGTTTGGCTCCAGCCAGCACTGGGTCGGAATCTATGTCCCAAAACACGGCGGAGTTGGCGACGGGCCTCCCCTTTTCATCGCGACTGAGCACGGAAGCGAGATCGAAACGAAATCCGTCTACATGCATCTCGGAGACCCAATAATGCAAACTGTCAAGGATCAGGCGACGCACCACGGATTGGTTGGCATTCAGCGTGTTACCGGTTCCTGTAAAGTCGGCGTATCGGCTGCGATCTGGAGACAGTGTGTAATACAAGGCTATTAGCCAGCCCCTTCAGACACACCGTCGGCCCATCCGCACCACCTTCGGCCGTGTGGTTATAAACAACGTCCAGGATGATCTCAATATTGGCGCGATGGAAGGCTTTCACCATATCGCGAAATTCGTCCAGACACTGCAACGACGATTGACGCGAGCTATAGCCAAGATGTGGAGCGAAGAAACTCACCGGGCTGTATCCCCAGTAGTTTTCTAGACCCGCGGGCGCGTCCTGCCAATCAAACTGGAAGATGGGCATCAGCTCGACTGCGGTGATACCGAGTTCTTGCAGATAGGGAATCTTCTCGACCAAACCGGCATAGGTGCCTCGCTTCTCTTTCGATATCCCGGAATTTGGATTGCGCGTAAAGCCGCCAACATGCAATTCATAGATCACCATGTCACGAAATGGCAACGAGAGCGGCTGGTCGCCTTCCCAGTCATAGCTTCCGAGATCAGCGACGACGCTTCTCATGGAGAATGCCTCGTTATCGCTGCGGCCAGTTGCTGCCGCGCGACTGTAACGCCTGGTGCAAGCTGCTTTGCCATAGGGATCAAGCAGCACTTTGTTGGGATCGAAGCGGTATCCGTACTCGGGTACATACGGGCCATCCGCACGGTAGGCATAGACCTGTCCCGGCGAAATCCCGGAAAGGTGCATATGCCAGTAATGGCCAGTGCGATTCATTGCTGGATCGAATGAGATGATACGGCTGGCCGTGGGGGCATCTTCGCTATCGAAAAGCAACAGGTGCATGGCCTTCGCATGTGCGGAGAAGATGCTGAAGTTGACGCCCTCCTCGGTAGGCGTAG
Source organism: uncultured Acidobacteriota bacterium (assembly GCA_963848365.1). Taxonomy (GTDB): domain Bacteria; phylum Acidobacteriota; class Terriglobia; order Acidiferrales; family UBA7541; genus Palsa-295. The sequence continues at coordinate 369,223 of CAWKDI010000009.1, read as the reverse complement.
CCCCAAGTGGGTATGGTCTGCCGTTTTTCATGGCGACAACTTTCATAAGTTTTTCCTCGATCCTGAACCTAAAAAAGCTCTCGGTGTGAGAGTGGCGTATTTGCCGGTCGGGTTGCGATCCGCAAGGCGGCAATTTCTGAACATTACCCGCCCTGAAGTTTCTGCCGCCCCGGACAACGACTGAAATCAGCATTTATTTCCCTCGTAAATTGCAAACCGTGCCTTAGTGTCACCGGATCGGCGGTTCTTATTCTTTCAGATCGCGCAGCGGTTCAAGAAACACCAAATCATCATTGTCGGACCAATGCCCTCCGGTCGCAATGATGGTATGGCGCGGCGCTCGTTGCCGGGTTGTTGTTGCGAGCTTGGCTTCCATGCCGTACCAACGAAAGCGGTCCTTGCCCTCCGGTTCTTTGAGAATCTCGAACTATACGCGATCAGGATCAAGAGTAGAGTAGGGCCGCGCAAACACCCGCCAGAAATCTGCGAATTCTTCCAGAAACGGATCGCTTCGATTTGCGGACCTGCCTCGCACTGCTAGGTTCAGGCGGCATTGTAGGGGAGAACGCGTCGTTATGGACAACTTAGCTAGGCCCAGACATCAAAAAGTTCCGGATGCACGACTTGAGAGTCGTCTAGGATGAGATTGTGCCTGGACGAATTCATGTCGGCATCGCGGGTTGGGCGTACAAAGATTGGGAGGATGTTGTGTACCCGGCCACGCTCAAGGGAGCGGAACGACTCGCCTATGTGTCTCAGTTTTTCGACCTGGTCGAGATCAATACTTCTTTTTACGGCCCGATCAAACCCTCCATGGGCCAGGATTGGTGCCGAGCGGTGGAAACGGTTAATCCGAACTTCGTATTCACGGCCAAGCTCTACCGCGCCTTCACGCATTCTCCCGTTTCCGATGTCGAACCGACATCAGTTGAGACGATTCATGCCACCAGAGCCGATGAGCTTCATGCCAAGGCTGGCTTCGATTCGATAGCCTCACGGGGCCGTCTGGGGGCTGTCCTCGCCCAATTCCCGATCTCGTTCAAATGCACCGACGAGAACCGGGCCTACGTAGATAAGCTCGTCTCGCATTTCCGTATCTATCCACTGGTGCTTGAGGTGCGGCATGCGAGTTGGAACGAACCCGGGATCCTCGATTGGCTGGTGGCACTGGGCATTGGCTTGTGCAACATCGACCAACCGTTGCTGGGACGGGCGATCAGACCCGCCGCAGAAGCGACGTCATCGATTGGTTATGTCCGTCTTCATGGAAGGAATTATCAGCAGTGGTTTGCTGAGACGAATGTTCGGGATCGCTACGATTACCTCTATTCGAGCGACGAACTGCAAGGATGGAAAGGCCGCATCAAAGAAGTTGCTGAAAAAACCGACGTAACTTTCGTCGTGGCGAATAATCATAATCTGGGTAAGGCTGCGGTGAATGCTCTCGAGCTGGTGAATATGCTCACAGGGAGAAAGATCGCTGCTCCAGCGCCCCTACTCTCGAACTATCCCAGACTTCAGGAAATCACAGCTGGCAAGCCCTAAAATCAATCACCAGTCACGGGCGTCCGTAATTCATGTCTTTCATCTCTTGCTCCCGACAGGACGTACTCTGTGATTGGGCTCGGGAAGCTTGCTATCGATCCTGGTCATGATCTTTTCCGCAACGGTGATAGCGTCAGGGACGGCCGCTTCGGCTGCGGGAGACTATCCACCGGTTCATCCTGAGCGTTAGCGGCCTTCATCCATGGAGGAGGGGGGGGCTAGCAGGTTCGCGTTTTGGTCGCCGTGACAAAAAGGGCTTCGCCGGGCTTAGGCTTCTCTTTAGTTAGCCGTTTAAAAAGGCAGTTTGGTGGCGCAGCAAAGCTGCCTTCAGCGGAATGCAGAATCACCGGATTCCACCCTACGACGATGATCTTAGGGTGTGCAGATATTCGATGATGTCGCCGATGTCTTGGCTGTCGAGGGCGTTCTGGAAGGAAGGCATAATGCCGCTGCGCCCTCCCAGAATCGTCGAACGGACCTGGGCGTCTGTGGCGGGCGCACCGCTGGGGAGGAACGGACGCTGAAAAATACCGTTGAGCACGGGAGGCTGTTTTCCGACCATAAGTTGTTTTCCGTTGTGACATCCGCCGCAGTGCGTTTGAAAAAGGCTCTGGCCGCGCGAGACCTCCTTGGCCCTCCACGGACTTTCCAAATAGAAACAGCCGGGCAGCGCAATGGAAATGAATCCCGCGGACAAGCATCCCCAAAAAGCAACGCGTCTCAGGCAAGTCATCGGATTTGCTACCGGCTTAATATCGCAGCGGATGCGACACTAGCTTCCACGCTACCGTGGGGAAAATGTACCCGCGCCAATTCTGGTCATATCGAAAGCCGATGCGAAACATGCGCCAACGCCCGCTTCCCTCAGGCGAGTTGTAGACGAGATAGGGTGGCCACGCCACCCCGATGCTCGTGCGTTCGGCATTTCCGACCAAGACGAAACGTGGCTCGTGCTCCGACTTCCATGAAAGATGGCGCTGCGCCCAGCATATTATCGTGGCACCAACGCGGCGGTCGGAGCCTTGATTAACACAACCCTGACTTACCGGAGCCGCAGGCGCGTCGGAGGATTTGGCGGCTTGGGTGGGACATGCGAGCATAAAACAGAAAACGAAGGTCCAAGAGGCATCCAGGCAGGCCAATGCGTTCACGAAGCCATCCCATAAACGCCAGCGATTTTCTTCGCTATGAGTTTACTCATTTCGGATTCAGCGCGGCGAACTAAGGGGGTGCCGCCGTCAAGGCTCGCCATATGCAGTTAACAACCGAGCGCCCTCGAACAGGCACGCATGCTCACCGGAAAGATCGGTGCGCCCGCGCCGCTAGTGGCGAGCTATCCCAGGCTTCAGGAGATCACCGAACTGGCGGAATTGACTGTGCCCAGTTTTGTGCCCACCACTAAACCCTACCGAGTGTCACCGAGTATCGATGGTTGCTGCCAACCACAATTTTATGTTGCACTTGTAACACTGGGTAACCAATGGTCGCATTCTGTGCAACTTGTTGATTCTTCGTGCCGTAAGACTTAGAAGGCAGACGCTCTTTCCAACTGAGCTACGGGCGCGTTGCCTGCAACTGATTCAGTTTATAGTTCTTACTACTCCTGCCGCAACGGGCAACTGAGGGGCGCTATTTCCAGTTGTGTGCCCAATTTTTTGTGCCCACCCAGCCTTGAAATGCATCAAGAACAGCATCCTCGGATGGATGGACATACCTCGCCGAAATAGTGATCGAACTGTGCCCTGCGATCCGCGCGAGCGTCCACACATCGCACCCGGACTGCCCTAGACGCATCAGAAACGTGTGCCTAAGCGAGTAGAGCACGAACGGGCGTACTGGCTTGAGATTATGCTTCGCGGCTTCTTCTGCGACGGTTTTAAAAGTGGCAGCGTGGTGCTTCCGCAAACTCGACGGCTCGATGTGGCCGGAGCGAGTGCAGGCCGGCCACACCCACCCTTCCTCTGGCTTCCCTGCTCCTTCCTAAAGTGCTTTAAGCACAGCCCGAACGCGAGGAGTCAGCGGTACCGCCCTGCGTGACGCAACTGTCTTCCCATGCGTTACGACTATCGCCCCGTTGCGCCCATTGAGCCACGTTATGTTTTCCCAGCCCAGGCGGAAGCATTCTTTAGAAGTCGGGTGCCAGTATCGGCAAGCAGAATTGCAATGATCGCGAGTGGTTCGGGCGCTGCCGCAAGGTGGCGGGCTTCGTCCTCGGGAGTGATGACCCGCTCGCGGCGGCGCTCGCCAGAAAGCACCTTGATCCTAGGCGTGGCGGCAATGACCGGTCTCGCCAGCATGAGTGCATGAGCGGCCCGACCCCGAAAAGCTATGCGCAGAGGCGGAAATCACTGCGCTCGTCGAAGAGCAGGTCCGTTACCTCCCACCGCTGCTGCAAACTGCGTTTCGTCTCCGTGCGACCAGGGGCCTCTCGGCCACGGAATCCAGCAAGGCGCTCGGCATCTCGGCGACGGCACTTAAATCGCGGTTCTGTCGGGCGCGGCAAAAGCTAGCAGGCGGTCTCCAAGAATCGCTTGAGATGGCTGGCACTGGATCTCCATCCTGACGGCGATGTTCATGCACACCGGATGGATGCGCATTCTGGTGACACGGTTCGGGTGGGCATTTGGCCCGGAAGTCGAAGACGCGATGGGCGGATCCAGTACCTTGGCTTTTACTCGCTCAGTGGTTTGTTGGCGTCGCTCGCGCAGATCGCCAGTATGGCTCAGTACACTGTTCCGAAACTTGGCGCCAGCCCCTATCGAGCGACGAACTGCAAGGATGGGAAGGCCGCATCAAGGACGTTACTTAGAAGAAACCAATATGACTTGTGTTATGACAAATACTAATAATCTGCGCAAAGTTGCGGTGAATACTCTCGAACTCGTGAATATGCTCACAGGGAAAAAGATCGCTACCTGTGAAATATGCTCTGCATCGAAGTTTGGTTTGCTACAGTTAAGCAATGGCTTGGAATCTTAAAGAGCCAAAAAAGGCGACACCGATTTGGAAAGCGATCATTGAGATCAGCCTCATGATCTTTATGCTCTATTCCACCCTATTGATGCGGGAATTCACTCGTGCAAATGGCCATGGGAAAACCATAGCCCTCGCCGTTGAAGATGTTTTCACGTACGCGACTTTCGCCGTTGCCATCATTGTCGGCCTGATGGGTTACGCAGTCGTTGAATATCTTCGGAAGAAACTTTAGACTGACAAATCAGGCATGCTAAAGTTTACTCGTCGAGTGAATTACATAAGACAATAAACACCTCAATCCTGCGATACTGCGAATCCGGTGAAAGCGCTGTTTGAAAGTGCAACTTAAAAGGCAGATTTGTGATCGAACGCCTCCGATTGTGGTTCCGACGCGTCACATACAATTTGCGCGGCGGCTTCCTTGTTCGACCGCTGACGATTGCTCTCACGCTGGGGACTGGAGGGGCTTTGCTGTCGTGGTTGGAAGAGTCCAACCCATCGCTTGGCGAGTGGGTCCCCAAGGTTCTTTTTCTTTCACACGCCGACCCTCAAGTCGCTCAAGTCATCCTCGCGGGCATCGCCGCCTCGATCATGACCGTGGTTTCCATCGTCTTCGCGATTCTGCTGATGACGCTCACGTTGGCGTCCATGCAATTTTCTCCGCGCATCATCGTTAGCTTTGTGAGGGATCGCGCAACCCAATGGACACTCGGGATATTCCTGGGCACGTTTTTATACTGTATGGCCGGGCTTCCCGCAGCACATTCTTTGCCGCAGCCCTTTGCACCGGTCATCACGGTCATCGGCGCTATCCTCCTGGCGATTATCTGCGTTGGGCTGCTGCTCTTTTTCATTCACCACATTTCGCAGGCAATCAGTGTGAATCACATCGTCGACCGGATCGCCTCGGAGACAGAAGTGGTGATGGATGATGTGATGCCCCTTCCGCGCAGACAGACTCACGTAGAAACTGGAGACGGAGCCGAGCCGACTTGGGAGACAACAATTCTAAGCAACGTCTCAGGTTACATCCGCTTTGTCGATACGAAGCGGCTCCTGGCGTTGGCGACTTCTTATCACGTGAAGGTCAATGTTGTCCGTCGGGTCGGGCAATTCGTTCCCGCAGGGGTGCCGCTGATAATGGTTCACAAAGGCGAACGGTTGTCCGCCGACAGCCAAACCGAATTTCGGGAAGCTGTGGACCTTGGGCCTGCCAGGACATTTCAGCAAGACGTGGAGTTCGGGGTGCTACAAATCGTTGACATTGCGCTGAGAGCCATTTCGCCCGCCGTGAACGACCCGACCACGGCGATTTGCTGTGTCGACCAATTGAGTCGCCTGATGATCCATTTCGTCAGCAGAGAGATGCCCGAACCGCTGTTCTACGATCTGCATGGAATCGCTCGCGTCAGCATTCGATGGATTGACTACGAGCGCCTGCTGGACTCAGCCTTCGAGCAGATCCGGATGTACTCGAAGACGGACATTGCTGTGAGCCTGCGTTTGCTTCGCGCTTTGGGCGACATCGTTGCCAGCACGCATGACGCGGCCCTCCGGAAGAAACTCTTTGAACGGGGGAAGCAGGTAGTCGAGGGTTGCGCCGAAAGAATAGGCGCTGAAGAACTGAAGCCGCTGCTCATTCGCCTGACCGTATTAGAGAAGCTGATAGCCACCTAGCCCCAGTGCGATGTCGATTCAAGGATCAGAGGGTTGCAGGTCGTCTCCATCGCGGTGCTACGTCCGACATGTATTCTACAAAGACAATATCAAGTCGTCGCCTCGCAGCTGGCGCGGTGAGAGTTTTCATCTGCCTCCCGCTCGTCACTGCAGTTACCTGGGCAACCTTCTTGCTGTTGCGCGTCAATAGTCTGATTGCCGGTTTTTCACATGTATTAGTTGTTTTAGTCCTAGCAGCCAAATGGGGCCTGGCCGAATCCTTTGTGACGTCAGTAGCAGCGATGCTTTGCCTCAATTATTTTTTCCGTCCCCCCATTTTGTCGCTCACAATTGCTGATCCATAGAACTGGGTAGCACTTTTCTTCTTCCTGGCAATAGCCATCACGGCCAGCAAACTGTCCTCGAGTGCTCGTCTGGACTGACGTACACCCTCGGAAGGATGACGGGGTCCAAAAGCATGGCTGGGCAGTGTGGTCAGCCATCGTTGTTCTCTTTCTAGCGGGTGTACTCGTCGTTTATTCGGCGGAAGCCCGCGGCAATCCTTTGCTTCATGGTATCGATCAGAGAGTCAGTGCGATGCAGCCGGGTGGAAAAATGGAAGGCAAGGAAGTGCGCTTCGGTATTGCCGATTCAGCACTCTTTGCTGCGGTCACGACGGATGCCAGCTGTGGCGCCGTGAATGGTATGCACGACTCCTTTACACCGCTCGGAGGGATGCTTCCCTTGATCAACATGATGCTTGGGGAAGTAGTTTTCGGCGGCGTCGGCTCTGGCCTGTACGGCATGTTGGTATTTGTGATTCTTGCCGTATTTATTGCTGGTCTCATAGTGGGACGAACGCCGGAATACCTTGGCAAGAAAAATCGAGGCTTACGACGTAAAGATGGCGACGTTGTCGGTGCTCATTTTCTGCTTGGTCATACTGACCTTCACGGCAGTCTCGGTTGTGTCATCCGTCGCTAAATCGAGCATCTCAAACGCCGGGCCGCATGGCTTAACTCAAATCCTCTACGCTTACGTGCGGCGAACAACGGATCGGCTTCAGCAAACACACGAGATACTCGTTCGCCCCGCCCAGGGATTTAATCGTGATTAACAAAACGATGCCGCTGGGGCGTAGCCAGGCTCTGCCGCCGCGGGTAAGTACCCTGGGGCTTTTGAATGCCAAACCGAATCCCAAAGGATCCCCCTTTTTTATTTACCGCAGTTAGAATCAACACTACGGTCAGTCCGAAGGGAGTCGAAGAGCAGTACATCTACGACACTACTTTTCCCGGCGGCCGCATTTCCGGAATTTATGTGTACCTCGTCGACGTTGTCGTTATCTCGTATCAGACTGTGCAGCAGAGCCGATGAGACGCGAGTAAAACGTCGAGCCGTGTTGGGTTAAGGTTCAAGCCCCAAGGCAAGCGCTGGATTGGTCTTGGCCATGAGGTTGATGTTTTCAACCGAAATCCCCTCGTTGTGCAGCGCCACCATGAAATCAAGCAATGCTTCGGGGTGTAATGAGTGAGGTACCCCTTCCCCGACGCCCCCAAAATCCGTGCCAAGAACACAGAACTTCGGGCCTACCTTACGAATCCCATCCGCGTACTCGCTGATTGAGCGTTGCGGGCGTGGCCCGAGCACGCTCATATACGTAAATTCAAGGTAGGCACCGTCTCGCGCGGCCTGCTGCATTTGTGGGATGGTCATACCAACAAACTCGCCCATCGCGTTCGTGAGAACGATGTGTTTCACTCCGCGCTGGTGAGCCTCATGGGCAACCATTGATGCTTCTTCCGCCGAAACGTGTCCGGTCTCCAGCACCATTTCATGGTGTTGTGCAACGAAATCGATCAACTCCAGAACGGCTGGGAGGAGATGACCGCTCTCCGAGACGGGAACAAACGGACCGTTGCCTTTCGCTTTCTTCACATCGTTTTCGGCATCGCTCGTTGGTAACCATATGACTCGGCCCCAACCGCCCTTCATCATGGCCATGCGCTTAACAGCTTCCAGATTGATCCCGCCGACGGATCGGTTTAGAGCGATGCCGCCGAAGACCTCGACCCCAGGGATTTCCTTCCGAACCATATAGGCGAGCGCGGCCGTCGATTCCCAGTGGTTCGCCAGTACTAGACCCCGCATGCCTTTCTCCCTAGCGAGCCGTGCCAAGTCGTCAGCATCAATCGAGCGAGGGGCGCTATCCGGAGAACTGTGGACGCGAAAGTCAATCGCACCTTTTAAATTTAGATCCGATTGTCCATAGACCGGCACGATCAGCAGAAATAGGCAGATCCATGCGCACCTCAATCGCCTCATCAGAGAGGGCGATAATCGTGAATTCACGTCCATCGGAGTCTCCTTAAAAAAGATGCATCGGGAGCGCCGCACACCGTCGGTGCGAGGGAAGGGTTCTCTGGGCTCCAATAACGAAGCAGGCATCTTGCTGCCGAGGTTGCGGCAGCGGATCGTCGGCGTTTATCCTTGCTCGCAGTTAGTCTTGGGGAGCCACTACGGGATTACGGAGGCTGCCTATGCCGGACACTCTCACTTCGACTATGTCACCTGGTGCTAGAGGCCCGACGCCCCCCGGAGTGCCGGTGGCGACCACGTCCCCAGGCTCTAGAGTCATTACCTGGGCAATCCAGCGAATTACCGTGTCGATGGAGAAGATCATGTCGCGGATAGGCGCTGATTGCTTGTTAACGCCATTTACGAAGCTTTCAACTCTCGTATCACCAGACGGATGCTCCGTTTCGATGACGGGGCCGAAAGGGCAGAACGTGTCGAAGCCCTTGGCGCGGCTCCATTGGGAGTCCGCGCGCTGAAGATCTCTCGCCGTTACGTCATTCAGAGCCGTGTAGCCGAGTATGTAGGGGCCTACTTCTTCGAGTCGCGAAGGTGGAAGCAGCGGCGTCCGATCACTACGGCTATTTCGCCCTCGTATTCGACTCGCTGGGAGAGGCGGGGAAGAACGATGGGATCCTCCGGGGGGAGGACCGAGGAGGGCGGCTTCAGGAAGATTAACGGTTCCTTGGGTACCGTGCTCTCCAACTCCTTGATGTGATCGTGGTAGTTGCGGCCCACACAGACGATCTTGCTTGGAGTGGAGGGAGACAGAAATTTCACTTCAGCGGCGGGCCATTTGCGGCCGGTGCGTTCGAGCGCGCCGAAGAGGCCGCCCCGGATTTCAAGTACGGAGCCCTCTTCCACGATTCCTGTGAAGGTTTGAGCGTGCACCTCATGCCCGGAGCGGCCCACGTCTTTGATGGCGAATTCAAGGGGCTGGAACCGGCAGAGTTTCATGGGCGAGGATGCACGGCATGACGGGCGTGACGCCGTGGCGCTATGGGATGTCTCCTGGCGTGAAGAATCATTTGCCCGACCCAAAGTATCACGGCAGCCACACCGTAGAGCACGCATCCTTCGACGAGGGCCTCAAGAGGCGTGCGCAGAACCTGGAACAGGTTATGGAAGTACAATCCCGCGATATCGTAGCCGGCAACGAACAGCACCCAACCGACAAATCCTGCGGCGAACATCTGCGCGGGGCGTTTCAGGAAACGGATGACCGGAATCAGCAAAAACAAGAAGAACAGCCCGAACGATGCAGCGTTGCGCTCGAGGGCGTAAGGCTCGAGATCGGGGAAACGATTGGCCGCGACAAGCGCGGCAATCATGACGATATTAAGAAGCGCGCCCAGGTACACCCCTGTCCAGAGTGCCGGGCTCGACGGTTTAGTTTCCGCCAGGGCGTGGCGCACGGCGGCATCCACGACGCTCCGAACGGTTTTCGTGGCCCAATCGAGAATCGGGCTGGCCGGTTTGGGCCGACGGCGAACTCGTGATCATGGAGTTGACTGACCTTCCGCCTGCATGGTGCCCGAAACGGCAGCGCTCGGCGGGCTTTCATTGCCCGAGCGGTCGACCGCAGTGATGGCGTAGAAATAGGTGCGGCCGGGCACGGCATTCATATCGCGAAACGCGGGCGTTAGCAACAAATCAGAATTAACGCGACTGCCCTGGCTGCCCGGCTGCTCGCTGCGATAGACGTTATAACCCGCCGAGATCGGTTTCAGGGCTGATGCCCCAGGAGAGCTCGAGATGCGCGGGCACGGCGTCCTGGGCGGGAACATAGACGACCACGAGGCCCTGGGCAATGGCGGGTGGGGATATGCCGCGGGCGAGGACTACGAAAGAATTGGAATCGGCGGATTCGATCTGGTCGCCGCCGTACTGGACGACGCTGCGCACGGTGTACACGTAGGATTTTCCAAACTCGAACTGCGTATCTAGATAACTGTTGGTGTCAGATTCACCGATTTTCAGCATTCGCGGAGTGCGATTGCCGGCTTCCTTTCCAGAAGCGGAGGAGGCGGGAATTTCAGTCGCGGCCGGTGCCGGGCTCACTGCGGGAGTCGCCTGTTGCGCTTCGCCCCGATAAACACGATATAGGGCGATTGGCGGCGCCGGGCCGACGGGGGTTTTTTGCGGCGGCATCCAGGTGATTTGGATGCCGGAGTGCGTGACCGCCGCTTTCAAGTCTTCGATTGGGTCCGGAGCCGGATGGATGCGCAGCACGGCGGCATTGGAATCCGCCGAATTGCTTCTTCACAGAGGCGCGAGTGCGAACGGTGTAGACTGCAACGCTATCGGGATGCTGCGTGAAATCTGCCGGCTGGAGCGCGTCGGCATAGCGAATGCGGCCCTGATCGGTATAGTTGTCCACGACGGCCGCGGGAATGGTGGCATGAAGGGCGGGGTGTGCTGCTGGCGCCGGAGGCTTCGCGGGGTTTGGGGTGGTTGTGGCGGGCACGGGTTCGAAATCACGGTAGATTTCGACGGTTAGCGGGTGCTCCAGGGGCCGATGGTCGACCGCTTCCTTGGGAAGCGTCGAACGTTAGAACCACGCTATTGCCGGCCTGCTCGGCCGCCAGATCAGTCACGGGCTGCGGAACGGGAGGCTTGCGTTCAATAGGCTCTCCCGGAGAACCGCAGCCGCTCACAAGCATCGCTAAGCAAAAAAATAGGAGGCCCGCGCGAGGCGAGCAGTGCGAAGTTCCAGAACGCCGGGGCACTGGTTGCCCTTGACTGGTTTCCATAGGGCGTGATCTAGAGGATGTAGCGGCTCAGATCGTGATCCTTGACGATGTTGGCCAGCTGCTTCTGCACGTAGGCGGCATCCACCTTCACCGTTTTCTTCTTCATTTCCGGCGCTTCGAAGGAAATTTCCTCGAGGACTTTTTCGAGGATGGTGTGCAGGCGGCGCGCGCCGATATTTTCAGTCTGCTCGTTGACCATGGCCGCGAAGCGGGCGATGGTGGCGATGGCATCTTCGCTGAAAGATAATTTCAGCGCTTCCGTGTCGAGAAGCGCGATGTATTGCTTGATGAGCGCGTTCTTGGGCTCGGTGAGAATGCGGATGAAATCCACCTCGGAAAGCGAACTCAGCTCGACGCGGATGGGGAAGCGGCCCTGCAGTTCGGGGATCAGGTCCGAAGGCTTGGTAGTGTGGAACGCGCCGGCGGCGATGAACAGGATGTGGTCGGTGCGCACCATGCCGTAGCGCGTGTTCACCGTGGTGCCTTCGACGATGGGCAGAATGTCGCGCTGCACGCCTTCGCGGGAAACGTCCGGGCCCGTGGCCGCTTTCGCGGCCGGCGATTTTGTCCACTTCGTCGATGAACAGAATGCCCATCTGCTCGACGCGGTCGACGGCGATGCGCGTGACCTGGTCCATGTCGATCAGGCGGTTTTCTTCTTCCTGGATCAGGTAGTCGAAGGCTTCGGAGACGCGTCATTTTGCGCTTCTTTTTCTGCTGGCCGAACATGCCGGAGAGCATGTCCTTCACGTTGATGTCCATCTCCTCGACGCCCTGGTTGGAGATGATTTCAAACGAAGGCATGGAGCGCTCGCGGACTTCCACTTCCACCAGGCGCTGGTCGAGCTTTCCTTCGCGGAGTTGGGCGCGGAGCTTGTCGCGGGTGCGCTGCACCTGCTCGCGGCGCTGCGCTTCGGCTGCCGCGCCGCCTTCGGCGTTGACCGGCGTGCTGGGCAGCAGCAGATCGAGCAGGCGCTCTTCGGCGGACTGCTCGGCGCGCTCGGCCACTTCATCGAGCTTTTCTTCGCGGACCATGTCGATGGAAGTTTCCACGAGGTCGCGGACCATGGATTCGACGTCGCGGCCGACGTAGCCGACTTCGGTGTACTTCGACGCTTCCACCTTTCACGAAAGGGCAGCCCGCCAGGCGCGCCAGGCGGCGGGCGATTTCCGTCTTGCCGACGCCGGTGGGACCGATCATCAGAATATTTTTCGGCAGGATTTCTTCGGCAATTTCGGGCTGGAGTTTCTGGCGGCGCACGCGGTTGCGCAGCGCGATGGCGACGGCTTTTTTCGCGGCGTTCTGGCCGACGATATATTTATCGAGCTCGACGACGATTTCGCGCGGGGTCAGCTCGTCGAACGAAGGAATCGGCTCGGGCTCGGCGGCCGGCTGGTCGCCCGAAAGATAGATCACCATATCTTTATCCTTGTCTTTTTCGCTCATAGTTCTTCGATGCTGAAATTCTCGTTGGTGAAAATGCAAATTTCGCTGGCGATGCGCATGGCTTCCTGGGCGATGTCCTTGGCGCTGAGCTTGGTGTGCTTCAGAAGGGCGCGGGCGGAGGCGAGCGCGTACGGGCCGCCCGAGCCGATGGCGGTGATGCCGTCGTCCGGCTCGATCACGTCGCCATTGCCGGAAAGCAAGAAGGTATTTTTCGCGTCGGCGACGATCAGCAGCGCTTCCAGATGGCGCAGGGAACGGTCGGTGCGCCACTCTTTCGCCAGCTCGACCGCCGCGCGCGACAAATTGCCGTGATACTCCTGGAGCTTGTTTTCAAAGCGGCCGAAAAGCGAGAGCGCGTCCGCGGTGCTGCCGGCAAATCCAGCGAGGATTTTGTCGTTATAGAGACGGCGCGTTTTTTTCGCGTTGTGCTTGATCACGCCTTCGCCCATGGTGACCTGGCCATCGGCGGCGAGCACCACTTTATTGTCCTTGCGGACGCACAGAACCGTTGTGCTGCGTATCCGCTGTCTATTTTCCTGAATTGGCATCCGGCGATTATACCGCGTCGTCTCGCGGAATGCGCCATAGACCCGGTTTCTGTTGTGAGGAGTGTGCTGTGGGGAGACCGAAAGCGGAATTATTCGCGCACGATTTCGGCGTTGGCGTTGGGTGCGTCGATGCGAATGAGGCGTTGATTTTCGAGGTAGAGATCAAGTTCGAGGTCTTCGGTTTTAACGCGCAACTCGTCGAGCTTCTTGCCGCCGGAGTCCTGCGGGCCGAGCGATTCTACGGTGACGCTACCAGGAGTCATCTCCTGCGGCACGAGCACCGAAAATGTTTGCACACCCTTCTTGTTCCAGTCGTAGAGGCGGGCTAACACGGCATATTGATGATAAAGGTTGTTGTCGAGCACTGCGATAAGAGGGCCGTTGAACGTGAACTGCTGGGTGAAGGGCTTTCCACCGTCGACAACCAGATTGATCGTCGCGGTCGGGCCACTGAAGCCGATTGTCGCGGATGCTTTTTTGACGCCCTGCGTGGACCATTCGTAATGCGCGGGCGTACCGTCAGCGTGAAGCTCGAGCGTGCCGGTGACGTGGGTTGTGCCTTCAGAGCCTTTCAATTCGGAGACTCCGCGCGCTACCCAATTCCCGCCGTTCGGGGCAATTTCGAATTCCTCTTTGCCGACTTGCTGGCCGCCCACCATGATGCGGAACCTTCCCTTGTCCGCAAGAAGGGCTGCTGGCTCCGGCTGGGCGGGAATCCCCAATTTACCAGCGGCCCTTGGCCCGCGGGCGCGAAGAGCAGTGCCGCCAACAAAGGTGAAAAGCAATACGGCTATCGCAATGAAAAGCGTCTGTTTCGTGAGATTTTGTACGCAAAATGCCGCGCGCGGTTGATGATTTGCGCCCGGCGTCATGCAACCACCCGGGGAAAAATTCCCAGAGCGAGGATCTGTTCCACCACGCGCGCAGGCTCCGCATGGCTATTGACGCGGTAGTCGGCGGATTCATAGGCCGGCAGACGCTCCTCGTAGAGGCGGCGGAAGCTGGCTTCGTCGCGAAAGAGCGGGCGGTCAGTGACGATGGCGCAGCGAAGCAGCAGCTCTTCCACAGGGCAGTGCAGCCAGATGAGCGCGGCGCCGTTTTCGCGCAGGAGAGCGAGATTTTGGGGCTGGGAGATCGTGCCGCCGCCAAGAGAAACAATGCGAGGCTTCTGGCTGGCGATGTGTTCGCCTACGACGCGAACGAGCTGCTCGTGCTCGATGCGCCGGAACTCCGGCTCGCCCATGCGGGCAAAAATTTCAGGGATCGAAAGTCCAGTGGCTTCGGTGATGCGCTTGTCGAGATCGATGTGCGGCCATCCCAGTTGCCGCGCGACGAAGCCCCCGGCGGTGGACTTGCCACTGCCCATGAATCCGGTGAGGCAGATCAGGCGGCGCGGACGAATTTCGCTGATCATCTTCCTGAAAGTTTTTCTGCGGGATCATATTTCCAAGTACGAAGCGCGGCGTCACCCGGAATTCGGCAAAGCTAATTGCGCTTCAGGATGTTGATTGTACCATCGAAGGAGGAAAGCTCGACCTTGGCGCGGCCCGAGTTGAAAGAGCCGAACAGGCTGTTGCCGAATCTCGAATAGAAATGCTGAGGATGATTGGGCGGAGAGAGATTTGCTTCGTTGTTGACGCGGCCCTTGAGCGATGTGGCGCTCAGATCGAAGGAATCACCAGGCGAAAAACGAACCTCGATCACGCCGCTGTAATTCTTCATCTCGTACATGCCGTTCGGCATGAATTCGCCGCTGAAGAGGATTTGCCGCTTGGAAGTCTGCGCGCGAACCTGGTAACTGCGGAGATCGACCAGCTTGAAATTGCCGCTGATGGAGGAAACCTCGATGCGGCCGGCGCAGCGCAAGCATTGGAACGACCCGTCGATGGTCTTCACGGTCAGGTAGCCAGCGTCGTCGGAGAGGTCCACCCCCGCGCCGACGGTCTCGACGTTCATGTCGCCGAGCACGCTATTGACGCTGACAGCGCCGGAATCGTCGTGAATCTGAAGTTCGGCGTCCTCCGGAACGCGGATTTCAAAATCAGCGCGCAAATCGGCCGGAACCGATGACTGCGGCGTCGGAAACTGGGTGGGTCATGATATCGACGCGGTTTCCAGTTTGCGTGGCGTCCACTTCCACCTGATCGGTGGCGCGCGTGGCGATCACCATTACTTCCGGCTTCGTCCAAGCCTTCACGACCACCGCGCCATTGGGATTGTGAAGCGTGATTACCGGGTGCGCGTCCACCTTGAAATGTTTTTCCGATGTGATCGGCGCGAGCGGGAGATACGGCAATGAGGAGCATGCCCGGCAGGATCAACTTCATGGCCCGCCCCGCGCTGCGCGATATGGCTGAATAGCTGATCTTGGCATCCGCCGCTATCCGGGGCCGTAAAGGAACGTCGCATCGCGAAACGGGATCGGAACGCCGCGGCAAAAACGGCTGGGTGTTCATTGGATCGCATCTCCGCGCTCGGTCATCTGGGTTAGCAAATCCGCTTTCTGCTGATAGGCCTGGTATAGATATTCGCGAGCCACTTCGTTTTCGGGCTCTTCGCGCACGCTTTTTTCACATAAAGTTATGTAGTTGTCAACGATTGCCAGGTTGCTGATTCAATGAAGAAGAAACAGGCGATTTTCGAGTCGCGCACGGAGGAAATGGCGGAGCGCTCGGCATCTGCGAGCTGCGCGCTGAGACGGGAACGACGGCATTGGCGGTGCGAGCGGAGGTGCAAGCCCCAACCCAAGTGCGCCAGCAGATAGGTACGCCGCGGCCAAGACGCCGGGATAGCCGGAACAAGCCATCCAGCTAGGAGCTGCCAAGCGCGGGCTGCGGAACGGCGGCAAGCAATCGATCGAGCCAGCGCGGAAATGTTGTGGTCGGCCCGGCTGAACCAGTTCGGACTGCGATCACCTCGTGACGAATCAGGCCCTCCTCCGTCAGTTGCGCGCGCAGGGCGGTCCAAATTCGGGCGGGAGGCTCGGGGTCGGCAACCGTCAAAGCGGGAGCGGCGGATTGAATGGCGTCCAGATCGTCGGCGAAGCTGCGGCAGCGGGCACAATCGCGTGCATGCGCGCGGGCCTGCGGGTGCGGTTCTCCTTCCATCCAGGCGTCCAGCTGATCGATAAACTCATTGCAACCCATCGCGCTCATGTCTTAGTCCTCGCCGCCGGAGCCTGAAGCGGTTCCGGCAGCTTTGCGCTCTTCGCGCGCCTTGGCCCGCAAAGCCTCGTGCAGCAACTCGCGGAGGCGCACGCGCGCCTTGTGAAGCTGCGATTTCGAATTTCCTATCGAACAACCCATGATTTCCGCAATCTCGTTGTGCTCATATCCCTGCACGTCGTGCAGGATGAACACGGCTTTGTAACCCGGCGGCAACTGATCCACGGCGCGCTGCAGGTTCACGCGGTCAATCGAGCCGCTGAGCCTTAAGTCCGGGGCTCCAAAATCGCGCCGGGGCCCCCCGCTTTCCTCATCCGGCTCGGTGACCTGCTCGAGCGAACGTTTCGTTGCCTGATTTCTTTCGCAACTTCATCAGGACGACGTTGACCGCCAGCCGGTGCAGCCAAGTCGAAAATGCCGACTCGCCCCGAAATGTGGCAATCTTGCGGAAGAGCTGGAGGAACGCCTCCTGCGTCAGATCCTCCGCCTCCGCCGTGTTGCCCACCATCCGGAGACACAGCGAATACACCCGGCGGCTGTGCAAGCGATACAACCGCTCGAAGGCCGCCGCGTCCCCTTGCTGGGCAAGCCGGATCGCCTCCGGCTTCCGGAATCTCGCCGGGTTCGGTTCGTCTCGCTCGGGCCACGCTACCCGTGGGGACGCATCCGTAACTGCGATGCGCCGGCCTTCCCAGAAGTTGCACTTCCAGGTTCTTCCCGCGCAACTCCGGGGGGACCGCACAGGCACGCGGCGGCCGAAACGGATTTACCACGCTCGATGCATCTTCTTCTCAAGATATGCCTATTTTCGTCCGATTCGGGCGGCACGTCCAGTGGCCCGCTTGCCACGGTCTAACCGCTGCGGCCGGCGGGCTACAGTAACAGGGTCGCATCACGTTTGAAGACAACCACCATGGATGCAGCCCGCACGTGTATTTGACGGGTGCCGCGGCGTTTTGCTCTTTACAGGCTGCGGCCGGACACTCCAATATGTCCCCGCCGCTTCTAAGAAACGCACAAAGGAGACTGTTCGATCATGATGCATCTAGTCGTTTTGCCTGGCGATGGCATCGGACCGGAGATCTCCGCCGCCACCTGCGAAATCCTTCAGCTCGCTGAATCAAAGCTATCGCTGGGTCTGTCTCTCGAGAGCCCATGAGATCGGGCTGGCTCGACTGAAGACGAGACAAAACCACATTTCCCGCCGGCGGTCGCGTGAGCCTGCCGGGCGGCCGACGGCATCATTCTGGGCCCTGTTCGCACGCGACTATCCGCCGCGCGCGGAGGGAGGGATCAACGTGTCGGGCGAGCTGCGCATCACGCTCGACCTTTACGCGAACATCCGGCCCAGCCGCTCCCGCGAGGGGCTGCCGTACTGGGGCCGCACGCCGATGGACCTGGTGATCGTCCGCGAGAATACCGAAGGTTTTTACGCGGACCGCAACATGTACTGGGGCGTCGGCGAGTTCATGCCAACGCCAGATATGGCGCTCGCGGTGCGGAAAATCACGGCCGCAAGCTCCCGCCGGATCGCGCAGGCGGCTTTTGAACTCGCCGCAAGCGCGCCGCAAGAAAGTGACCGCGGTGCACAAAGCGAACGTCATGAAGGTTTCCGACGCGCTGTTCCTGCGCGAGGTGCGGGCGGTCGCCGAAGAACTTTCCCGGGATTGCCTACGAAGAGCAGCTTGTGGACTCGATGGCGGCGCTTCTGGTGCGCGACGCCGCGCGATTCGATGTGGTGGTCACCACCAACATGTTCGGAGATATCTTGTCGGACGAAGCGGCGGAACTCTCCGGCAGCCTGGGCCTGGCCGGCTCGATCAACGCGGGCGATGCGCATTGCATGGCCCAGGCGCAGCACGGCTCGGCGCCGGATATTGCCGGACAGGACAAGGCGAATCCGGCGTCGCTGATTCTTTCTGCGGCATGCTTCTGGATTGGCTCGGCCGCAAGCACACGGATGCGAAGTTTTGCTCGGCGGCGACATTGATGGAGGCATCGCTCGACGCCCTTCTAAAAGACCCGGGCAGGCGGACAGCGGACTTGGATGGAAAACTCGGCACAAAGGCTTTCACCAAGGCACTGGCGCATGAAATTAGCCGCCGCGGCCAGTGACCGAGCAAACAGGTGCCCCCGGCGAGCGGGAGAAGCGCGGCACATGACGCGCGGTCGATCAGGAAATCGCAGAGGCTGCCAAGCAAAACGGCCAAAAGCTTCATTTTTCTTGGGCGGACGCCCGCATACCCAGTCATTGCGAACGCGAGGCAAACGGAAACAACCACTCTGTCGAAAATGCGGCATGGCAAGCGCCCACCTCACAGCTAAACCACTTGTGATTTTTAGAAGTAAAGATGCGTTTGACGGTTTCAGAAGACTCTCGCTATACTGCCGCCGACTCCCAAGGCCCTCGTGCGAAAGGACCGATTCTGTTGGAATTTGAGCCGCTCGACCAGTTTCAGCAACGCCGCAAGAAACTCAGTGAAATCGAGGCACTTGGGCACACGCGCTTACCCGCACAAGTATGCGTGGACGCACACGCCGAAGCAGGTCGTCGAGCAGTTTGGGGAGCGCTCGGCGGAGCAGCTTTCCGCGGAGCGTGTAGACGTGCGGGTGGCGGGGCGCATCGTGGCTCTGCGGCCGCACGGCAAAGCTGCATTTGCGCACATCGCGGGCGACGGCAAGCGTCTGCAGATCTACGTGAAGCTTGACGTTGTTGGCGAGCAGGCTTACAAGCTCTTCCAGTTGCTCGATCTGGGAGACATCATCGGCGTCTCGGGCCATTTGTTCCGCACCAAGACGAACGAGCTCACCGTCTGGGTGGAACATCTGGAGCTGCTCAGCAAAGCTCTGCTGCCGCTGCCCGAGAAATGGCACGGGCTGGCGGATGTGGAGCAGCGGTTTCGGCGGCGCTATCTCGATCTGATCGTGACCGAGCGCACGCGCGAGATTTTCCTGCGGCGCGCGCAGATCATGCGCGAGCTGCGGCGTTTCTTCGACGAGCGCGGCTATGTCGAAGTGGAAACGCCGATGATGCATCCGATTCTGGGAGGCGCGACGGCGCGTCCGTTTGTGACCCATCACAACACGTTCGATATGGATCTTTATCTGCGAATCGCGCCGGAACTGTATCTGAAGAGGCTCGTGGTCGGCGGCCTCGACCGCGTCTACGAAATCAACCGCAACTTCCGCAACGAGGGAATCGACGCGATCCACCAGCCGGAATTCACGATGCTCGAGTTCTACCAGGCCTACAGCGACTACTCCGAACTGATGGATTTGACCGAGGAACTGTTTCAGGACTTGCTCGAGAATGTCTGCGGCACGATCGTGATTCCGCTACGGCGAGCAGGACATTGACTTCAGCAAGTTCGAGCGGCTCTCGATGCGCGAGGCGATCTGAAATTCTGGCCGTCGCCGGAGCGGGTCCATAGCGCCGAAGCCAAGGGAGTTTCGCTGCGCTCGGGCGGCACAGCGCTGACCATCGCCGAAGCAGCTACAATCCAATACGCGCAGGTTCGCGCTACGAGCCCTGTTTCGAGATCCATTCACAATCGGAACGAATGTTTCGCGACGGCGAAGCTGACGGGCGAGCTTTTCGAAGCGGTGGCCGAGAAGCACCTGTTCCAGCCCACATTTATCTACGATTTCCCGACGGAGATTTCGCCGCTTTCAAAATGCCGCGCCGACGATCCTTCGCTCACCGAGCGTTTCGAACTGTTCATCGCGGGCATGGAAATCGCCAATGGGTTTTCCGAGCTGAACGACCCGGCCGACCAGGAGCGCCGCTTTCGGGCTCAAGTGGAAAAAGGCGGCCAGGAAATGCCCAAAGAAGTGGACACCGATTACATTCGCGCGCTCAGCCACGGACTTCCGCCCACGGCCGGGCGAGGGCATCGGAATCGACCGGCTGGTAATGCTGCTCACCGATTCTCACGCCATTCGCGAAGTGATTCTGTTTCCTCTCTTCGCTGCAGCGAGCCGTCACGCCGCTCAGAAGCCGCCGTCGCCCACGACCCGATTCGCAGCGGCGAAACCAAATGACATTCGAATGGCTGGTGGCGCTGCGGTATCTGCGGTCGCCGAACCGGCCAGCGGTGTTGCGGCTCGTCACGCTGCTGGCGGTGATCGGGGTGGCGGCGGGCGTGATGACGCTCGTGATCGCCCTTTCCATGAATACCGGGTTCCGGCAAGCGATGCGCGACCGGTTGCTGGGAATCACGGCGCACGTCAACCTGAAACCCATCGGCTCACAGGGAATCCGCGATTACCGCGCGCTGATGATGCGATTGAGCAGCACGCCCGGGGTGCGTTCGATCGAGCCGGCGGTCTACAACACCGTGCTTGTTATCCTCCGGCAGGCGCGCGCGGGGCCTGGTGCTGAAGGGAATCGATCCGCAGCTGGAACTGCGCGCGAGCGAAGCTTTGCGGCACATCGTTTCCGGGGCGCGACAATTTCACGCCCGGACGCCGACGGGATTCCGGCGCTGCTGGTGGGACGCCTGCTCGCGGATGATTTCGGAATTTCCGCGGGCGACTACGTCACGCTCACAAGTCCGCAGGGAAATCTGACGCCCTTCGGGATGCTTCCGCGGTCGCGGCGTTTTCGCATCGCGGGGATTTTCGATTCGGGATTTTATGATTACGACGCCAACTGGGGATTTGTCACACTGCAGTCGGCGCAGACGCTTGCGGGAATCGGAGACGTGGTGAGCCTGCTCGAGATTCGAGTGACGAATCTGGACGATGCGCAGCAAAGTGGCCGACGAGCTGCTGCGCCGCGCCGGCAAAGGGCTTCACGGTGACCACCTGGATGGATGAAAACCGCGCGCTTTTTCGCGCCCTGAGCCTCGAGAAACTGGTCACGGCGCTTTTCATCGGCCTGATCACGTTTGTGGCCGGCCTCAATATTCTGGTCGTTCTGACCATGACGGTAGCCGACCGGGCGCGGGATATCGCCGTGCTGATGGCGATGGGCGCGCGGCGCGCGCAGGTACGCAATATTTTTATTTTGCAGGGACTCGCGGTGAGCGTGGCGGGCACGGCGGCTGGGCTTATTTTGGGTTATGTGTTCGCGTGGATCGCCAATCGGTGGGAGCTGATACCGCTGAATCCCGAGGTATACGCGATTCCCTATGTTCCGTTTCACGCGAATGGTTTCGATTCCGTGTGGATCGCCGCGGCGGCGCTGGCGATCAGCATCGGCGCGACGCTTCTCCCGGCGCGATCGGCTGCGCGAATTCTACCGGTGGATATCCTGCGGTTTGAGTGAATTTTGGTCGCAATCGCCAATGGCTCGCTATGCGCTTTTTCGGTTCTTTTGGCGAGCCATGTTAGAATGCAAGTGAGGAAGATGTGGCCGCCGTTTGCGGGCAGCAGTGACGCGAAACGGCAGGTGGAAAGGCGGGGCACAATTGTGAAAGGAATTGGATTTCCTTCACGATTTGGCAACCGCTCAGCAGGAAGTAAACCAAGGACATACCGGTCGAGGAAGTTCGGCATCTAACGTGTGAGGGGTACCAGATGAGCATGTATAGCGAGTGCCGCGTCGGGCGTGATGGAGGCAGAGGATTTGCCGCTCAAAGCCCGTGCGAACTCGGAAATCCTGCGTACCCAGGCACTTCGCAAGGTCTTTCGCTCCGGCGGCCAGGAAATTGCTCCAGTGGATGGGGTGGATTTCTCGGTGCGACAGGGAGAGATGATTTCCATTATGGGGCCTTCGGGGGCGGGAAAGAGCACTTTTTTGCACTTGTTGGCCGCGCTGGACACCCCTACAAGCGGTGAAGTATACTTCGCCGGAGATTCGCTGGGCTCGCTTAAAGAGGCGGAACTGGCAGATTACCGCAATCATTCCATCGGTTTTGTCTGGCAGCGGCATCATCTGCTGCCAGATTTCAGTGCTGCTGAGAATGTAGCCATGCCGTTGCTCGTCGGCGGCAAAGCCCTGGGACGAATCACTCCGCTTAGCCAAGGACTGGCTCGCGGGAAGTGGGACTGGATAATCGCGCCGGGCAAGCCGCTGGGCGAGCTTTCCGGCGGGGAGCAGCAGCGAGTAGCGATCGCCCGTTCGCTGGTGAATCGCCCCGCGTTCCTGCTTGCCGACGAACCCACCGGAGATCTTGACGAGCGCAATGCTGAAGGCGTGTTCGATCTCATGCAGCGTCTTCACGAATCTCATCATCTAACTTCGATTGTCGCGACACACAATTTGTCATTGGCACGGCGCACCGACCGAGTTTTCCTGTTGGAACACGGGAAACTGATCGAGCGCCAAGAAGTGCTTGCAGAGACCGCAGCTGACTTAGAGCAAATTGCAGGCGCTGGGGCGAAGACCCCAGGGGAGCGGGTGACCCGTGTTTGAACGCTACACAGAAAAGGCCAGGCGAGTGATCTTTTTCGCAAGATATGAGGCGAGCCAGTATGGAAGCCCCTATATCGAGACGGAGCACCTGTTGCTCGGGCTGCTCCGGGAAGATAAGGCGCTCGCAAACCGCTTTCTGCGGACGCACGGTTCGATTGAATCCATTCGCAAGGAAATCGAGTCGCGCATCACCGTTCGGGAACGGATTTCGACCTCGGTGGAAGTCCCCCTCAGCCAGGAATGCAAGCGCATCCTCAATTACGCGGCGGAGGAAGCCGAGCGCCTCGGGCACAAGCATGTAGGTACCGAACATCTGCTACTGGGCGTCTTGCGCGAGGAAAAATCCTTTGGTGCCGAAATCCTGCTGGAACGGGGATTGCGGCTTTCCACTGTGCGCGAGGAACTCTCTCGCAGCACGGGAGAGAAGGTGCCTGTGAACCGGCCAAAAGAAGCGTCCCTGCTTGCAGAATTCAGCCGCGACCTGACTCAGGCGGCCATGGAAGGTCAGCTCGACCCGCTGGTGGGGCGAGACCGCGAACTCGAGCGGGCGATTCAGATCCTTTGCCGCCGCACGAAGAACAACCCTGTTCTGATTGGTGAACCAGGCGTGGGCAAAACGGCGATCGTGGAAGGGTTGGCGCAGCGCATCTCAGACGGTGATGTGCCCCCTTTTCTCGCCGACAAACGCATTCTTTCACTCGACCTTTCCTTGATCGTCGCCGGAACGAAGTATCGCGGGCAGTTCGAAGAGCGGCTGAAAACCATCATGAAGGAATTGATGGAGAGCCAGAACGCGATTGTCTTCATCGACGAGCTGCACACGCTGGTGGGAGCGGGATCCGCGGAGGGTTCGCTTGACGCCGCCAATATTTTGAAGCCCGCCCTGAGCCGGGGTGAAATTCAGTGCATTGGCGCGACGACTCCTGGTGAATACCGGAAATCTGTCGAAAAGGACCGCTCGCTCGAACGAAGATTCCAGGCGATTAAGGTTACCGCACCCAACGAAGATGACGCCATTCAGGTGTTGCAGGGCGTGCGCGATCGTTACGAGAAGTTCCACGCCGTTAGCTATACCGAAGACGCGATTCGCTATGCGGTGTATCTCTCGAATCGTTATATTCCTGACCGTTTCCTCCCAGACAAGGCGATCGACCTTCTTGACGAAGCGGGCGCGCGCGTGAAGTTGCGCCAGGCGATGCTGCCCGACGAGGTTTCTGAAGTGCAGAAGCGCGTGAAGTTCATCACGCACCGGATGGAAACCGCCATTGCCAACCACGAGTTCGAGAAGGCGCGGTTCTATTCGGAAGAGGAACGTAAAGAAAAAGAGCATCTGCGCATGCTGCGCGAGAAGCTGAAGCTCGACGATTCCTCGACCGGCATCGTGAACCGCGAAGACATCGAAGAAGTTGTCGCGCGGTGGACTGGAATCGCGGTCACCTCGATCAAGGAAGACGAACAGCAGAAACTGCTGCGCATCGAGGAAGAGTTGCATCGCCGCATCATCAGCCAGGACAAGTCGATCACGGCCCTGGCCCGGGCGATTCGCCGCAGCCGTGCCGGATTGAAGGCCCCCGGCCGTCCGGTGGGATGCTTCCTGTTTCTGGGTCCGACCGGCGTCGGCAAGACGGAAGTGGCGCGCAGGCTGGCGGAGTTCCTGTTCGGCAGCGAGAAATCGCTGATCCGCTTCGACATGTCGGAATACATGGAAAAGCATTCCGTTTCAAAGCTGATCGGTGCCCCTCCAGGATACGTGGGATACGAAGAAGGCGGCCAACTGACCGAGCGCGTGCGCCGCACCCCATATTCAGTAATCCTGCTCGACGAAATCGAAAAAGCCCACCCGGATGTCTACAACATTCTGCTGCAAGTTTTTGAGGATGGACAGTTGACCGATGGGCTGGGTAATACTGTAGACTTCCGAAACACGATTATCATCCTCACCTCGAACCTGGGGGCGCGGCAATTGCAGAAGCAGTCCGGCCTGGGTTTCCAGTCGGCGGACGGAGCGGCTGCGGAAAAGAGCCAGGATGAAATGGTGATGACCGAAGTCAAGAGAGTGTTCAATCCGGAATTTCTGAACCGCCTTGACGAGGTGATTTTGTTCAACTCGCTCACGGATAATGATCTGCTGTTGATCATTGATCTGCTCGTGGGCCAGATTAACGAGACTTTGGTGCACCGCCAGGTGCAGATTGCGATGACCCCTGAGGCGCGTCAATGGATCCTCGAGAAGACCTGCAGCGATCGTAACTACGGCGCGCGGCCGCTCCGGCGCGCGTTACAGAAGTATGTCGAAGACCCACTATCGGAAGCTCTCATTCAGGGCGGCTTGCAACAGCCATCGACGCTGGAGATTTTCCTCTCCGGCGATGGCCTTGCGTTCCGTCCGCTGGTGGAAGCAACCCCAGTGGCCCACTAAGAATCCTACACGCGCGAGCCGGGTCGGAGCGATTCGGACGGGGGAGTACAAAATCTTGGGCGGGGGACTGCGGCCTTGATAGCCACGGCCGCGAGCGGGAAAATTTTTCTGCGCCTATTCGAAACCCTCGCGGTTGTGTCTTTTCTGTTTTTCTGTGTAATTCCTTCCGTCTTCGCACAGCAGCGACCAAAACCAGCCCGTTATTCACGCATATTGAAATCATCGGGAACCGCCGCATCGCGCGCGACACGCTGCTGGCGCGCATTTTCTCGCGTCCCGGCGATCCTTATAGCGAGGAGGCGGTGCGCCGAGACTTTCAAGCGCTCTGGAACACGCAATTTTTCGAGGATATCCGGCTTGAGGTGGAAGACTCGCCCGACAACCCGAACGGGAAAACGGTGGTGTTTTATGTCACCGAGCGGCCCATCATTCGCCGCATCGAATACAAGGGAAATAAATCCATCACCGAATCCGATATTCTGGACGCCTTCAAAGAGAAGAAGGTGGGGCTTTCGGTGGAAAGCCAGTTCGATCCAACAAAGATCGCACGCGCGGAAGTTGTCTTGAAAGCCCTTCTGGCGGCCCATGGCCACCAATTCGCTACCGTGAAGCCTACCTACGAGCGCATTGCCGCAACCAATGCCGTAAAGCTGGTCTTCAATATCGACGAGGGTCCCAAGGTGAAAGTGGGGACGATCACCATTGTCGGAAACAAGGCGTTCTCGGACCGCAAGATTATCCGCTCCATGCATAATGACCGGCCGTATTCGATTCCTCTTTACATCACCTCGATTCCCGTGATGGCCAAGACGTTTGACCGCCCTAAGCTCGATGAAGACATGGAAGTGGGTATCCGCGGCCTTTACCAGGATCACGGTTACTTCAAGGTGGACGTGAACGTGTCGGATCTGAAGACAGTGGATCTAAATCGCGCCGGTCTTCCCTTGCCGGTACCGCTGATTGGACGAAAGCACGGCAAGTCGACCGACATTACGATCCGGATCGATGAAGGGTCCCAATATCATATGGGCAAACTCTCGTTCCAGAGTTCGGACCCGGACCAGGGGCTTGTGTTTAAGCCGGACTATCTGGCGAGAATATTCCCACTGAAAGAAGGCGATCTTTTTTCGTCGACCAAAGTCCGGAAGGCGCTGGAGAGCTATAAGGCGCTTTACGGCCAATATGGATACATCGATTTCGTGGCCGAGCCCATGACCGAAACGGACGACGTCAAGAAGGTCGTCAATTTCACGATGGTGTTCGATCAGGAAAAGCAATACTTCGTGCGCAGAATCGAGTTCTCGGGGAATACCACGACGCGCGACAAAGTGATCCGGCGTGAAATACTGCTTGACGAAGGCCAGGTCTATAACAACCGGCTGTGGGAACTGAGCATCCTGCGCCTGAATCAACTCGGCTATTTCGACGCTATCAAGCCGGAAAACGCGGAGTTGAAGCGGAACGTGAAAGCCGGAACCGTAGACATCAACCTGAAAGTAAAGGAAAAGGGGAAGCAATCGATCAGCTTCTCCGGCGGGGTGAGTGGAATCTCCGGCAGTTTCGTCGGACTCTCGTATCAGACCAATAACTTTTTGGGCCTTGGTGAAACGCTCACCTTCTCGGTGCAATTCGGCAACATCCAGCGGAATATCCAGTTCGGCTTCACCGAGCCTTACTTGTTCGACCGTCCGCTTTCGACCGGGTTCACTATCTTCCTCAACCGGTTCGACTACAATACCGCGCGGCAGGAGGGACTGCTGCTTAACCAGCAGATAGCCATCAATCCCGCCTTGCAGGAAAATTACAATACCGATTCCAGGGGCTTCACGATTTTCGCAAGCTATCCGCTGCGGAAGCTTTCTTTTACGCGACTGGGGCTGACTTACGGGTGGAGCACGACCAACATAAAACCGTTCAGCCAGTCCGCCACACTGCTGTTTGAAGAAACAAAATTCACGACTCTCGCAGGGCCGTCGGCTCTCAACGGAATCCGGTCGAGCAAAATCACGCCTACGGTGACCTACAACACCGTCGACAGCCCCGTAAATCCGACGCACGGAAAAAGCTTTTACTACGGATTCAGCCTGGAGGGCGGTCCCTTACAGGGAAATGTGGATACGGTGGCCAACACGTTTTCCATGTCTTATTTCCGTCCCAACTACCACCGGCGAAATACCATCGCGATGAAATTTCAAAGCGCCATGATCACAGGGTTCAGCGGCCAGAATGTTCCGCCCTACAATCGGTACTACCTGGGCGGCGAACAGGACGTGCGGGGCTATAACTTTTACACGATCTCACCGTTTGTGGTGATCCCGTATTCCACCACCACAAACATCAGTTTCCTGAATCCGAAACTGCTGAATCAGCAAGGCGTGCCCACGGCGCAAACTCTGCCCGTGAATGTGCTGGAATATATCCCCACGCGGCCGGGTGGGGACTTGCAAGCCGTGTTGAACCTGGAATACCGTATCCCGATCGTTTCACGCGTAACATTTGACCTTTTCAATGACGCTGCGATCAACGGAGTGTTACGGCCGTCGGAGCTGGGCCTGGATCCCACAGCCGCCGCGTCGTTGCAGCAGCAATTTCCAAACCCGGATTTTCCGAATTTGAAAATTTCCAACAATCTGCCGATCCTTGGGGGCACCAATTTCAGGCCACACACGTCGGCCGGCGCGGAGATTGTGGTGTTTCTGCCGATTGTTAACGCACCGTTCCGTTTCTATTACGCGTACAATTACCTGCGGCTGACGCACACGCTCACGCCGCCAATCGGCGCGTGGTATTTCGATCCCACGGTCGAGAATTCCCTGAAGCAGCTGGGTGTTTACAATACGCAGGTCGTGCCGTCGCTGCAGACTTTTCTCGAGCAGCTCCAATCGTCGCAGACGATCCCGCCGAGTCTGCTCGAACCGAAGAGCACGTTCCGCTTTACAGTGAGCAGAACATTTTAGCGAGCAACGAATCTCAGAGAATAGCTGAGCGCGCCGGCGATGCACCGGCGAGTCGGGAAGGCGAGTGGAAATGGCCGAAGGGAGCGAGATGAAAGTCTGGAGACTGGGCGTGGTGTTACTCCTCGCCGGGATGGCGGCAGCGTGCGGGGGAAACTCCACCACGGTAGGGGTGACGGTAACCGCTCCAGGCGTCACCTCAGGTGCCACCGCCACGGTGATTACAAACGGTACGCTGCAGTTTGCGGCAACCGTGACCGGTGCCTCCGCGACAACCGTTTTCTGGCGAATTTGCCTGCCCGCCGCTGAGCCGACGATTCAGCCAACCAACTGCACGCCAGTGCCTAGCACGGCTTCCAACTTGGGAACCGTTCCGACGAGCACGGGAACGGGGCCAGTCGGCTATGGCACGATTTCGCAGACAGGTCTTTATACTGCACCCCCCACACCGCCTAATCCCAACAGCTTTGTGGTGATGGCGATCAGCACAGTCAGCCCATATCTAAATGAAACCGGCCAACAGGCGAACACCTATTTTGGAATCGCCAACGTCACCATCGATTCCGGTGTGCGGGTTCAGGTGATTCCGGCGACGGCGACAATCGGCGCAGGGGAAACATTTCAATTTTCCGCCAGCGTGACCGGTGCCACCAATACGGGAGTCAGCTGGCTGGTTAACGGAGTGGCCGGCGGCAACTCGTCGACGGGCTTTATCAATGCCAGCGGTAGTTACACGGCCCCGGCCACATCGTCGGGCGGAACTGTCACGATTACGGCAACCTCCGCGGCGGATACAACGAAATCAGGGACAGCAACTGTAACGGTCGTGATACCTTCGGTCGCAACGCTCACCAGTATCGACCCGATTACGACCTCTCAAGGCTCGGCGCTACAGAATGTGTATCTGACGGGCTCGAATTTCTTCACCACCGATACCGTATATGTGACGGCGCCGGGGCAGGCGGCCGCCGCGGTGCCAACAACATTTATCAGCACCACGCTATTGCGGGCCACGATTCCGGCCAGCCTATTGACCGCGGCGGGACAAGATCAACTCTCGGTGCTGCGATACAACGGTAGCCCGAACGCACCCGGCCCAGTAGCTCTTAACATCACCCCGATGCGGCCATCCATCGTGGCGTCTTTACCCGACACGGTATCGCAGAATCCGGTTTCGAGCCCGAGTATCACGCTCACCGGTGGATATTTCAGTCCTTTTGCGACGACAGCTTTTTTCAATGGCACGGCTATAGCTCCCACATTTGACGGTAATTCCGCAACAATAAGCCGGCAAATCGCCTTAGCGATTCCGCCCGGCGCATTGAACACTCCCGGGCTATATCCGATTGTGGTGCAGAACTCCGGCATTAGCGCGGGCCAGCCGTCGCTCACGGCCCTGAATATTTCGGTGACGCCAAGTGTGGGCAATATTCCGGGCGCGCCCATCGGGACGGTTGCGGTGGGAACAAGCCCTTCTGCCATCGCAATTGATTACGCTTCCGGGACGGCCGTGGTGACCAACCAGGGCAGCAACAGCGCTACTTTGATCAACCTGAACGCCAATCCTCCGGCCGTTACGGCCACGATTGCAGTCGGCAACGCTCCAACCGGCGTGGCGATCGATGACCTGCTGGCTCATCACATGGCGGTTGTAGTGAATAGCGGAGATCAGACGGTTTCCACGATCGACTTGACGGCGGGGACTGTGACGTCCACGGTGTCGGTTGCGATCGGCCCGACGAGCGGTTCACCGGCCGGCACCGCCCCGGTGCCCTTTTCGATTGGCATCAGCTCTTTGACTCACCACGCCGTCGTTGCGTATGAATCGTTCAACGAAGCCACGATTCTGGATCTGTCGAGCGGCAAGCCCGTAATTCTGCAGCAAATTGGGGGCGATGTGACCGCGCCGATCGGCACTGGGACGAACCCGCAGGTTTCGGTCGACGAACGACTCGACTGGGCAATTGTCACCCCGGGGGGCGGAGGCGCGCAGACGACCACCATTGTGGATCTCGGGAAGAATGCCACTGCGGCGGACGCTGCCCGCGCGCCGCAGGTGATCGCTAGCCTCGGACTATCGGCGACGGGCGTAGGAATAAACGCCGAAACCCACCAGGCACTTCTTACCTCGCCGAATGCCGGCGATCTGGTCTCCTTTAGCCTGCTCGACGCAGCGGTGAACACGATCACTTTTCAAAACAATGGAGTCACTTTAAATCAATTGGGATACGTGGCGGCTGCCGCCAATCCACTCGAAAACGTTGGCGTCGCGGTGAACTCGATCAGTGGCACCGCGACCATTGTAGGTCTGGAAAGCGGTATTGTGCTGCAGACGGTTACGGGATTGGGTAACTTACCGGAGGCCGTGGCGGTGGATCCTGGAAGCAACCGGGCTTTCGTGGTGAATCAGGGGAGCGGTACCGTGTCGATCCTCTCGCTTGGCACGACGATCGACCCGCTGCAAATTGTGCAGGCAAGTCCGGCTGCGACGTTTACGTCGAACAACTCCCTGACCCTGACGGTTACCGGGAGCGGCTTTACGTCAAGCTCAGTCGTGCGATTGGATCAGGTGGCGCTGGCCACCACGGCAGTAACAAGCACATGCACCGGCACGCCGGCAACCTGCCGGGAGCTCACGGCCACGGTTCCGGCGACGATGCTTTCTGGAGCGCGACACTACGCGCTGGATGTGCAGAATCCTGGTTCGGGCGTTTCGAATGTCACGCCATTTCTCGTGATCCAGTCAATCTCTGTAGGCAATGCTCCGGTGGGAGTTGCGGTCGACACGGACCGGGATCTAGCGATTGTTACGAATTCCGGGAGCGGAAGCGTCTCGCTTGTCGCCTTGACTCCTTCGACGCCGGTGGGAATGAATCAGGTGGCCGCAGGTGCGGTTGGCACGATTGGGGCGCCGATTTCGGTGGGCACCAATCCGCTGGGAGTCGCGGTTCTGCCGAGGCTGGGGCTTGCGCTTGTAGCGAATAATGGCAGCAACAATGCCACGCTCGTGGACGTCACGCAGACATATGCGCCACAGACGACACCGATTTGCTCGGCGGGCGGTTCGTGCACCGGCCCGACCGGTGTGGCTATTAATCCGGACACCGCGAACGCCGTCATCACCAATGCCGGAATACTGAATGACACGGCCGCGCCTTCCAGCATCAGTCTGGGCGTCATAGCGCCGGCGACTACGACCGCCGCGCCCGCGTTTGCGGCATCGAGCATCAATAACGACGTGGATCAGAATCCCATAGCCGTGGCAATCGATCCCGAGCCATTTCCCACGAATACAGCGGTGAGCTACGCGGCAATCGCAACGTCGTCGCAGGCCAGTAGCGTGGAAGTGATCGACCTTTCGACTCTGATTCCGCAGCGGATTACCGGATTCGACGGCCCCAGCGGGATTATTTTCGATCCGCTCAACCAGGTGTTCGTCGTGGCGAACAGCCTGGAGAACGATCTTGTAATCGTGGATCCGGTGACGCTGGTTCAGACGCCGGTGCGAGTGGGAATCGATCCTACCGCGCTCGATTACGATTATCAGACCAGCACCCTCGTGACTTCGAATTACGCAAGCCACACGCTTTCGGTGCTCGATTACGTTTGCCCCAGCGCGAGCGGCGGCGCCGCGTGCCTGAATCCGCAAGTGCGCGCCGTGTTGAACCTCGGCGGCTCGCAGCAATTTTCCGTCGCCGTGGACCCGAAGCTCAATATAGCGGTGCTGGCCGACCAGGCGAATAATCGAATCCTGCTCGTGCCGCTGCCTCACTGATATGCTTTTTATGAGGAACCGCACGAAGTGACTCGATCGTGCGGCCAACCTGCCCGTATCGACGGGCATCTGAGGCTTTACGGCAGAGATCGGGCAGTGCATTCGCATTGGAGTGAGGTAGATTAATCCCGAAGGAAATTTGAACTGGGAACCTGCAACGCTCATTGCTGAAAATGGCCCGATGAAAGGGCCGAATGTCATTGACCGTTTTCTCGCAAAGCAGCTATAATCCACGATTTCGGTTTAGCCGATTTCTGATATAAGGAGAGCGAATGAAGATCCGATTGGCAGTGCCTGCCCTTGCAATTCTGCTGGCAATGCCGGCTGCGTGGGCACAATCGAGCGGCGCTAGCGCGTCCGCACCGGCGAAGGTGGGGGTTATCAACGTGCAAGTGGCGATCACCAGCACGGCGGATGGCAAGCAGGCGGCAGCCGAGCTGCAGTCCAAGTTCGCGCCGCGGCAAGCGGAACTCGAGAATATGCGCAAGCAGATGGACGACCTTCAGACGAGGCTGCGCACGGGTCAGACGACGCTCAGCGACGATGAGAAGGCGAGGCTCGCGCGCGAGGGCGATCAGCTCAATCGCAGTTACCAGCGCAAACAACAGGAAGCCCAGGATGATTTCAACGACGAGCAGCAGGATGTGGTGAACCGGATCGGCCGCAAGATGGTGGCGATCATGGACAAGTATTCGCGGGATAATGGGTACGCTGTCATCCTCGATACTTCCGCGCAGCAAACGCCGGTGGTCTATGCCGCTCCGCAGAACGACGTGACGCAAGACATCATCCGGCTCTACGACGAAGCGAATCCCGTGAAGGCGGGAGCTTCTTCGTCGCCGAAGCCAGCGGCTCCCAAGCCAGCGGCTCCGAAGCCGTAAACCAGCAAAGCAACGCTTTCTACTTCGCAGCGTTTTTCGAAAGGCCTCGCCGATTGGAGCGAGGCCTTTTTTTGCGGGGGGCGTTTCCAGATGAATGCGACCGCGTTTGCTGATGCGGATCCGCGTTGTCTGATCCGATTGGTTCTAATATGATGATGCTCGGCACCGAGCATCTGGAATTCACAATACGTCGCGGAAGCGAACCGGGAGGATGAAGCATGGCAATTTCTGTGGGGGCGGCGGCTCCGGATTTCACGTTGAAGGATCAGAACCAGAAGGAAGTGAAACTTTCCGACTACAAGGGAAAGAAGAACGTGGTCATCGTGTTTTATCCGCTGGATTGGAGCCCGGTGTGTACCAACGAGCATGCGTGCTTCGTGAACGATATGAAGCGCTTCGAACAGCTTGACGCACAGGTTCTTGGAGTCAGTGTGGACAGCGCTTGGTCGCACAAGGCGTTCGCTGAGAAAATGGGCATAACCTATCCGTTGCTGGCGGATTTTCAGCCGCGTGGCGCCGTGGGAGATAAGTTTGGCGTGTATCTCGCGGACAAGGGCATCACTGGGCGCGCCATCGCGATTGTGGACCGCGGCGGCAAAGTGGCCTGGTTCAAGAACTACGACATCCCCACTGTGCCGGACATCGGTGAGGTTTCGAGCGCTCTCGCGAGCGTGAAGTAGGTCGGCAAAAAGGTGGTCAGGGCTGCTTGGACGCCGCCGGCTGTCCGGAAGGTGCGGCAGCCGGTGGGTGGGCAAAGCAACGAATATAGTCGACGGCTTGCCAGCGCTGTAGTTCCGAGAGTTTATCTTCAAAGGCGGGCATCGGGTTGCGTCCCTTGGTGATCTGCCAATAGAGTTGGCCATCGGTGAGAGTGCTCATTTTCCTCACATCGGTAAAGTTGCCCGGCTCAACGGAAAGCTCCGCCGATTTCTCACCGTTGCCGTCCCCTCGATCGCCGTGACATTTTACGCAGTGATTTGTGTACACGGCTTTACCCGCCTTGAGGTTCGCCTCCGTTAGCGGCGCCGGGTTCGGCAGTTTCTTCGCCCTTTCCGCCGCGGCCCAGTTACTCACGCCGTAAATTAGGGCGACGCTACCCGCCACGAGGATGAGGAAAAGCGCGACAAAATAAAGGGCCCGGGATTTTTGTGGCGGCTTGGCGGAAGGCATCGCGCGACTTATGTCGGATTGTTACGGCGTAATTTTCGCACAGCCGCTCAGGATTGCCCAATCGATATCGCATATAGGAGCCAGATATTCATGCCGAGGATGACGACGGTGGCTGTCACGGCGAGGTAATTCGTGATCGGGCGATTGGCATGAGTTCCCATGAGGTCCCTGCTGCGGGTAAGCATCAGCAGTGGAATCATGGCAAAGGGCAGGCAGAAGCTCAAGACCGCCTGACTGAGCACTAAGGTCTTCAGCGGATCGAGTCCCCAGGCGATCACCACAATTGCTGGAATCATGGTGACAATACGACGCAAAAAAATGCTGATGCGGAAGTTCATGAAGCCCTGCAGGATCACCTGCCCTGCCATCGTGCCCACTGTCGAGGAAGAAAGCCCCGAGCACAGCAGGGCCACGGCAAACGCGACGCCCGCAAATTTCCCCAGCAAGGGGCCTAGGGTGGCATGGGCTGCCTCGATCGAGTAGACGTGGATGCCTCCTGAAAAAAATACCGCCGCAGCCATCACAACCATTGCGGAATTAATCAGCCAGGCCCCATTCATCGCCAGCAGTACGTCGATCAATTCCATCTTGCGATGATGGTGCTCGTCTCGATCGAGTTCCTCGCGCCGCGGAAGCACGAGCGCCGAGTGAAGGTAGATTACGTGGGGCATCACGGTTGCGCCCAGCATGGAAACCGCCAGATAAATCGATGAAGAATGGATCTCCGGCACAAGCACGTGGGTTAAGATCGGCCGCCAGGCGGGCTTGCTGAGAAACATTTCGATGGCATACGACACGCCGATCACACCAACGAGAAACATGATCACCCGCTCGAGCCATTGAAAGCCCAGTTGCTCAACGGCCAGAATGAGCATCACGCACACGCCGGTGAGAATCGCTGCAGGAAGCATGGGGATGCCGAACAGGAGATAGAAGCCCAGCGCGGCGCCCAGAAACTCAGCGAGATCAGTGGCCATGGCGCCGATTTCCGCAGCGACCCAGAGCAGGATAGTTACGGGACGGGGAAATTGCTCCCTGCAGTTTTCCGGAAGCGTCTTGCCGGTGGCAATTCCGAGCTTGGCGGCGAGATACTGGACGAGAATGGCCATGGCGTTCGACCACAACAGAACCCAGAGAAGCTCGTAGCCGAAACGCGCGCCGCCTTCGATATTCGTGGCGAAATTTCCCGGGTCCATGTAGGCCACGGAGGCGACAAAAGCCGGTCCCAGATACCACCAGCCGTCGCGTAAGACCTTGCGCGGGGCGGCGGATGCGCCCGCCTCTGCCGTTTTACCCGGTGCCTGTTGGATGGATGCTTCGGACATAGTTAACCTAGTTAAACTTACTACATAAACTAAGCTTAACAGAAGCCTGTCGTCAATTGCCGCGGGGCACAAGTGTGCCTAAAACTGATCGGGAAGGCGTTTCGCCTCTGCTATAGTGGGCAAACGACTTCAAGGAGAGACGCGCATGGCTGAACCAGCAAAAGAGCCGCAGCAAGTCCAGATCAAGGCCGATGAAAAGGAGTTGCTTGGCCAATATTCGAATCTCGTGGTCGTGCATCACAATGCCGAGGAGTTTACCCTCAACTTTGTCTATCTTTTCCCGACGGTACCGCAGGGCAAGCTGGTAGCCAGCCTGATTGTGAGCCCCGTCCACGCAAAGCGGCTGATGCGCGCGCTGCAAGAGAACCTCGGTCGCTACGAGGCACAATTCGGAAAGATTCCGGAAGGTTCAGGCCCGGCGCCTATACCGAACGTCGGATTCATTCAATAGCTCCAGCGAGATAGACTTTCGGGCTTCCGAACGGTGTGATCGTCAGAGACAGGCGGCGACATTGCTAAGCATAAACTTCTTCTTGTCGCGCCTCTTCATCCGGTAGAGGGCCCGGTCGGCGGTGCTGAAAAGCTTCTCGATTGTGGCTCCGTCTTTCGGGTAGACGGATACTCCCACGCTGACCGTAACGTGCGGCACCTGGCCGTCGGTTGCCAGGCGCGAGCAAATTCGCTCGGCGACTCCCTGGGCCGCTTCTTCGCCAATCTCCGGCAAAATTACGGCGAATTCGTCTCCGCCGTACCGGGCCGGTGTGTCAATCGTGCGGCTGTTACTACGCAGCGCATTGCCCAGCCGTTTGATCGCGTGGCTTCCTGTTAAGTGCCCGTACTTGTCGTTGATTTTCTTGAGGTCGTCCAGATCGAAGAGCAGGAGGGCAAAGCTACGGCCGGTGCGTCGCGAGCGCTCGATCTCGGTCTCCATAACCTCGAGCAGGCGCCGGTGGTTCGCCAGGCCGGTGAGTGAATCCGAAGCCGCGAGGCGGCTCACTTGCGCAAAAAGTTGGGCGTTGTCGAGCAGGGTGCCGCCCAGCACTACGACATAACTCAAGACCATCAACACGTTCGCCAGCATGAAGGGTGCATCAAGGCCACGCTGCGATTCGGCGATGGTCACGTGGCAGAAGACGTTCAATATCGCGGCGATAAACAGTGCCCGGTCAAGTGAGGCCTTCGCGCGCCTCAGCCGCCGGCCGTAGCCAATCGTTGCAGCCACATACAACGCTGCTGGCAGAAGGTCCCAGGGGCGCGGAATGAGCGAACCGGGGTGAATCTGGGGGGCTTCCGGCATCATGAAGTAGAAAACGCTCGTCAGGTATGCGACGGCCGCCACCACCAGGATGGCCCCAGCGATTTCTTTCCCGGGATCTCGTGCCAAGGGTATTCGCCGCTCTACGAGCAGGGCCGCCAGGAGTAGCACGCCGAGAAGGGTCCGACCCGCCAGCCACGCCAGGGAAATGTGATGGATCGCGGTGCTGGTGATAAGCATGCCGTGGTAGAAGCTTATACTCGTACCAGCTTCAATTAGCCCCGCCACTACGAAGCCAAGAGCCAAGGTCAACGAAATGCGGTCATGGGTGCCACGGAAGCGAATCATGGCGTTCGCCGCGAACGTGAAGGCCATGAGGCTGCCAGCCATGTTCAGGAAGGTGTCCAAAAGCGGATCTGCCAGGTAGGCGGAATGCCGAAGAGTCGACAGGAAGATGAGATAGCCCGCCGCGGCTATTGTGGCAAAGAGGAGGAGCCGGAAACGATGAATCAGCTCCCAAATTTTTGGCGGACGTCCCATCTTTCCCCCAAAACGAAAACACGACCCCTCTCATCGAAAAGCAAGGAGGCTGCCATGGCCACTGAACGCCGGCGGATTTGTAAGTGATTTATATCAGGAGGTTTGGAGACACGAGAAGCTAATAAACTATCACTTCTGTTTCAGGACTGTCTGGTTTTGGGGTAGAAAGGTTACATTTTGAATATGCTTGTACCTAGGAATCGATTGTCCGCTAAAGTTTGGGTGGCGGCGGCAAATCGCGCGCTTCGATTGCGCTCTGGAAACTGGCTTTCTTGTGGGCTCCATCACAGAAGGGCTTGGTTTGAGAATGTCCGCAGCGGCAGAGGCCGATGGACGTCCGACCGCCTAAGCCGAATGCCCTGCCGTCCTGATCCAAAATCTCGAAGTCGCCTTCGACTCGTATCGAGCCATCGTTTCGAACCGTGATCTTCGTAGCTGCCATGCAAATCCTCCGGTAGAAGTTACAAGCGGCGGCCTACTGTGTGCCTAATATTTAGGCACGGACGGGTCCACTTCGTCCGACCATGCCAGGATTCCACCCTTTAGGTTGGATATTTTGCGGAAGCCGGCCTTGCGCAGAAATTCTGAAGCCTCCGCCGAACGCTTTCCGCTGCGGCAATGAGCCACGATCTCGCGGGAACTGTCGAGTTCATGTACGCGGGTCGGTAATTCGCCGAGAGGAATCAGATGGCCGCCGATGTTGCAGATTTGATATTCGTGCGGCTCGCGCACGTCCAGGATATAGATGTCGTCGCCGCGGTCGAGTCGTGCTTTCAGCTCGCGCGGAGTGATCTCTGGAACCGTGGCCGGTGCCGCGGGCGATTCCTCGCCTCGAATCCCGCAGAATTCCGCGTAATCGATGAGTTTTTTCACTGTCGGATGCTCGCCGCAGACCGGGCATTCCGGATTCTTGCGCAGCTTGAGTTCGCGGAATTTCATACCGAGCGCATCGAAGAGCAACAAACGGCCGATCAGAGGATCGCCCTTGCCGATGATGAGCTTCAAAGTTTCCGCCGCCTGGATGGTCCCCACGATTCCCGGCAGCACGCCCAGAACGCCGCCTTCGGCGCACGACGGCACAAGTCCCGGCGGGGGCGGTTCGGGATACAGGCAGCGGTAGCAGGGACCGCCGGGAGCGCCAAAGATGGTTATCTGGCCTTCGAAGCGGAAAATCGAGCCATAGACGTTGGGCTTGCCAAGCAGCACGCAGGCATCGTTGACGAGATAGCGCGTGGGGAAATTGTCGGTTCCGTCGACGATGATGTCGTAGTCCTTGAACAGATCGAGGGCGTTTTCGCTGGTGAGGCGCGTCTCGAATGAATCGATCTGAATCAGCGGGTTCAGATTGCGCAAATGTTCGGCGGCCGCTTCGATCTTGGGCCGGCCGACATCGCTTGTGCCGAAAAGCACTTGGCGCTGCAAGTTTGTGAAGTCGACGGTGTCAAAATCCACCAAGCCAATGCGCCCCACGCCGGCTGCCGCCAGATAGAGCCCGAGCGGAGCCCCTAGACCGCCTGTGCCGATGCACAGGACCTTGGCCTGCTTAAGCTTGAGCTGCCCGTCCATGCCGACTTCGGGCATGATGAGGTGGCGGCTATAGCGCAAAATCTCGTCTTTCGAAAGCGACACTCGCGGGTTACCCACCGGTGCCTCCGCGGGACTTGCAGTTTTCGTTGCCATGAGAATTCCCCCGAAGTATTGCTCCTTCAGATTTCATTAAAGGCTGTGGCGCGCGCCGCCGGCGATTGAAGGCACGATGCTGACCACGTCTCCTTCGCGAACGGGCGTCTGGTCCTTCTGCAGATATCGGATGTCTTCGTCATTCACGTAGACGTTGACAAAGCTGCGGAGGCGTCCATCTTCGGTGAACAGATGCTTCTTCAGGTCCGCGAACTGGCTGGTCAGCGTCGAGAGCGCTTCGCCGACGGTGGCGGCCTGCAACTGAACGCTCTCCTGCTTCCCGGCATAGGCGCGCAGCGGCGTTGGAATCATTACTTTCACGGGCATTCGATGTCTCCTTGCGAAATTGCCACGATACCAAAACTGCTAAAACTGCCGCTAGAAACGAGCGGAATGGGCGACCGTTTCAATCGCTTCAGAATCGTAGGCCGCTCGGTCGTCGTGGAGGCGCCAGGAAGTCGTATCGCGCGGCTCGCCCTTCTGCACGCTGACGATGATGTAGCTGTACCATGGCCACGCATGCTCGCGATCAAACTCGCTGGGCCTCGCGGGAGCGTCGGGATGCGAATGATACCACCCGATCAGCTCGATCTTCTTTTCGCTGGCTGTCTTTTCGGCCAGGCGCACGTCGTCCGGCGTCACCTCGAAGCGATTGCGAGGCGAATCGTCGCGGCGATTCGCGAGTGGCAGCAGATCGAGCACCTCGCGCGACGCTTCACTGTCACGGCCGAGCAGGGCTCCGCAACATTCATGGGGATATGTTTCCACTCCGTGCGCGTGAATTCGTTGCAGCAGTTCGTCTCGCAATCTTCAGGACCGGCCCGCTCACTCTTCGCTCCAGAATTTGTCGCTTAGATATTTGTCGCCCGAATCGGGAAACACCGTGACGATCACAGCATGTTCGTCGCGCGGCAGGCGCCGAGCCAGGTCAAGACAAGCCCAGAGAGCGGCGCCCGCGCTCACCCCCGCCAGAATCCCCTCTTCCCGCGCCAATCGCCTGCGCCATCTGCTGGCCGTCTTCGGTCTGCACAGCTACGTCTTCGTCGGCAATTGCGGGATCGTAGATCGAAGGCACGATAGTTGTGGCCATGTGCTTCAAGCCTTCGAGGCCGTGAAATCCGGAATCCGGCTGCATGCTGATGCAGCGGATCTTCGGATTCAATTCTTTTAGCCGCCGCGAGGTGCCCACAAACGTGCCGCTCGTTCCCAGACCTGCGAGGAAATGCGTGATGCGTCCCTCCGTCTGCAGCCAGATTTCCGGTGCTGTCCCCGAATAGTGAGCTACAGGGTTCGCGGGATTCCCGTACTGGTCGGGATAGAAATACTTTTCGGGATCAGCGTTGTATATTTCACGCACGCGGCGGATCGCGCCATCGGTTCCCTCGTCGCCCGGAGTGTAGACGATTTCGACGCCGTACGCATGCAGGATATGCTTTCGCTCGGGCGAGGCGCTGTTGGGAAGGCAAAGCTTCACGCGATAGCCGAGCGCGGCGCCGATCATGGCGTAGGCGATTCCCGTGTTGCCGCTGGTCGCGTCGAGGATCACTTTGCCAGGGCGCAAGTCGCCGCGGCGCTCCCCTTCGCGAATCATCGAGTAGGCTGCGCGGTCCTTCACGGAACCGCCTGGATTAAACCATTCCGCTTTGGCGTAAATCTCGACGTTCGGATAGCCGGAGGTCACACGCTCCATTCGCAGCAGCGGCGTATTGCCGATGCGCTCGACCAGTCGTTGGCCCATGCGAGTGTGTGGCCCGCTACCCTTTACCGTGACGGGCGCGATCACAGGTTTGTCTACCGCAGTCATTGATCGTCTTCGCCGCTCTTTGTGCTCAAGCCGCACAATTGCAAGCCTGTGCGGCAGGCTTGAAGCTGCTTTGATGCCCTACGGATCGATTTGTATTCAGCTAATTCCAGTCATTTTAGCAGATTCGCGAATTCGTTCCTACGGAGCGGTTCAGCGCCCTACGCTGCTCTGACGGCGCTGCCCAAAAGCTCCAACAGGCGTTTGGATGCTCGAGGTTGCGACTGGAAGCGGATTTTGCGCTTTACAGAAACGAAGGGAATTCATATGCTCGAAGCCTATGTGGTACGTGAACAAGCTTTTTGAGCAGGCGCAGGTGGAATCGCTGGCGGCGAAAGGCTTTCTGGTCCGGAGTTCCGGTGGCGTGGTGCGGATCGAAAAGCATCGCTGCGGGGCCGAACTTCGCAGAGTCACCGACGGGTTCGTACCAGATGACGATCATTCCCAGCATCATGATGCTGGGTCAGTTCACGCGGCTCTGGGATGCGGGCTATCAGAAATTCCTGCTGACCCACGAAGGCAGAAAGTTCCCGATCCGGGTGAGCCAGCTTGCCGATCTGCGCAAATTTAACGAGGAGTTGCGCACCGCCTTCGACGTGCCGACTTATTATAACGAAGCCCTCGGCTCGACTTGCCACTACAGCGTTTATGACCGCGTGAAGGGCCGTCGCGGCGATGTGCCGGATGAAAGTGTCGGCGCGCACGAAAACACCGGGCATTAGAGTTCAGTTTTGTCCTTCCGGTTTTTCGACTTCAACTCCTATTGTGATGCCCTCCTCCACTTCATCTACTCTTCGCAAATATAGAGTCGGCGAAATTAGCTGGGCAGCGATGAGCGGGCCATCAAAGATGTCGTCATGGTGCCTGCGCGCAGCCAGATAGAGGCGTAGACATTACGCGTAAGGCTGAGATCGGCCCGGCGCTTCTACCGGGCTGGGTCTGACGTTAAACCGGAGGGCGGGGAGAAAACGAAAAAATGGCGCAGGTGGTTGCACTCGTTGATGATTTGTTCTTTCAGGCGAAGATGATTGAAACCGCGAAACTCCTCGGGGTGGAGCTGCGTACTTGCGGCACGCCCGATGCAATGTTGGCGGAGATCGCCCAGAATCCGCCGAGGCTCATCGTGATCGACCTCAACGCACGCAACAACCCTCTCGAGGCGGTTGAGCGGGTACGCATCAGTGCGGCACAAATTCCGCTATTGGGGTTTCTGTCCCATGTCCAAGTGGACCTGGCGGAGAAGGCGCGAGCGGCCGGTTGCCACGATGTGATGCCGCGCTCGAAATTCTCGCGAGACCTGGCAACCATCCTCGGCCAGGTGAAATCGGAACGTTCATGACCTCGCTGAGAATTTTCGGGAATTCAATTCTAATTACGACCCTGATGTTGCTCTCGCTCTTCAACGCCAACGACGTTCGCGCACAGGAAGGGCATGAGACCGACCCTTCGAGCGCGCTGTCGGCGGCCTTGGGGGCTGCCTGCCGCGAGAACGAAGCCGAGTTTGCAAAGTATCTGACTTCCGACAGCGCCGCGGCTTTTCTCGCCCTGCCCGAAGAGCAACGCACGGCCCTATTGAAGCGCTTTTCGCTCGCCGATGGAGCCGGTAAAACGCTGGTCTCCTCGGACAGTCATAACCGCCTGGTGCTGCGTTGCCAAGCGCCCGAGCAGACGGTGGAGTTTCGCTTCGGCGAGGTTCGGACCCGTGAGAATCTGGCCTATGTTCCGGTGACCGTAGTCGACAGTCAGGAAACGGAATTCGGCTTGGTACGTGAAAATGGCGGCTGGCGACTGCTGTCGCTCGGGTTAGTGCTTCTTGATATTCCACAACTTTCCAGGCAGTGGGAGACACAGAATCTCGCAGCACGCGAAGACTCCGCCCTGGTGGATTTGCGCGGCCTCGCGGACGCAATCCAGGCTTATCGGAGCGCGTTTGGAAAGCTGCCGGAATCCCTCGCGCAGCTTGGGCCCGCGCCAAAGAATGAAATATCGCCCGAGCAGGCATCCCTCGTGAACGAACATCTGGCCGCGGGAAGTGACGCCGGCTATAAGTTCCGCTATCGGATTGTGCCGGCGTCAAATGAAGCGGATGCGACATTCGAACTCGCCGCCACCCCCAATGATTATGGCAAGACCGGCCAACGTTCGTTCTTTCTGGACCGCGCGGGGAAGCTTCACGGAGCCGACAAAGGCGGCACGGTTGCGGCGCCTGACGATCCGCTCGTAGCGGGAGAAAAGGCGCCTTAAGAAAGCCGTCGCGGGGAGTATAATTCCCCTCCGAAGGCACGCTAAGCAAACGCCTGCTAGGATTTGGTTCCCCACATGTCTATCCAACCAGTCGCCGCAAAACGAAGTTCCGAGGACGCGGTCCGCGACGCGAACCATCGCTTCTACGCCGCTTTCGAATCGCTGGACTTGGCTCAGATGGAGGCTGTCTGGTCACACGACGAAGAGGTGGAGTGCGTGCATCCCGGATGGGATTTGCTGCTCGGATGGGATGAGGTACGCGAGCGCTGGGAACGGATTTTCGCCAATACCAAGCGCGTGCGCGTCGCCCTGAGTTGTGAGTGGGTCCGCGTCGAGGGCGATGTCGCGTGGGTGGCCTGCACGGCCCGCATCACAACAGCGTTTGACGAAGGATTTGACGAAGATGTCGTGCAGGCTACCAATATTTTCGTGCTACGCGACGGACAGTGGCTTCTCGTGGTCCATCACGCTTCCCCTGTTCCGATTGCCGACGATTCAACGATCCAATGAACGCACCCGCCTGATTCGTTCCCTCTTTCATGAGCGCTCCTAAAAACCCGCGCGACCTGGCGTCGAATCGCTGGCTCACACGCGGGGTATTGGGCATTGGCCTTGCCAGCCTTTTCTCTGATTGGGGGCATGAAGCGGCCACATCCATCCTTCCGGCGTTTCTTGCGAGTCTGGGAGCGCCGGCGATTGCACTGGGTGTAATCGAAGGAGTCTCCGACGGTTTTTCGAGCTTCGCGAAACTGGCTGGTGGGTGGATCGCGGACCGTCCCCGGTGGCGTAAGCCAACAGGGATCATTGGCTACCTCGCGACAGGCCTTTCCACTTTTGGATACGCATTCGCCCACAGCTGGCCCGCGATTCTGGTTATGCGCGCACTCGGTTGGGTGGGGCGCGGGAGCCGCGGCCCTTCCCGCGATACACTCCTGGCGGATTCCGTGTTGCCAGGGCAGTCGGGCCGGGCATTCGGCTTCGAGCGCACCATGGATACCGTGGGTGCCGTTCTTGGACCTCTCTGCGCGACGGCGCTGGTCGGGCTCCTGGGCGTGCGAGGTGTGTTGCGCTGGAGCGCGCTGCCGGGGTTACTCGCCGCAGTTGTCTTTGCTTGGCTTGTCCCTGCCGGTAAGAGTATGGAAGGACGCCCCACGTCGAGTTTTGCATCCAGCTTCGCGCAGCTGCCCAAGACCTTCTGGCATTATCTGGCGGGCGTGTTCGCTCACGGCATCGGCGATTTTGCGCCCACGCTCCTCATCCTGCGCGCCAACCAGATTCTGGCGCCGCGATTCGGGTTTGCGCGAGCCGCCACGATCTCGATCGCTCTCTACACGTTCTACAACGTCATCA
The DNA here is from genome assembly GCA_963848365.1 of uncultured Acidobacteriota bacterium. Classification (GTDB taxonomy): domain Bacteria; phylum Acidobacteriota; class Terriglobia; order Acidiferrales; family UBA7541; genus Palsa-295. The sequence continues at coordinate 325,027 of CAWKDI010000009.1, read as the reverse complement.
ATGCGATGGCTTCCTATCCAGCGGGCGCCCTGGGTGACCGAATCGGCAAGCGCGGGTTGCTCTCCGTCGGGTACCTTGTCGGCGTGCTGGCTTATGCCGGCTTTATCTTTGAGCCGCCAACGATTCCCGTTCTTGCGATTCTCTTCGGCCTGGCGGGAGTCCACGGCGGATTTCAGCAATCGCTCGAAAAATCGCTGGCTTCAGAGCTTCTCCCTTCCCACGTTCGCGGCTCCGGGTTTGGCGTTCTGGCAACAGCCAACGGAATCGGTGATCTTGTGTCGAGCATAGCCGTGGGGGCTCTGTGGTCCGCTGTGAGCCCTGCGGCCGGCTTTGCCTATGCCGCGATCTTCGCGTTCACAGGCGGATTGCTGATTTTCATCTGGCGCTGAGGCCGCTCCTCAGTTACGTCCGTTTTTGCGATTTGCGCGCACGCGGGGCAGGCTGGCAACGCGGGCAGAAATAGCTGCTGCGTCCGGCGACAATGACGCGCCGAATCGTTGTTTTGCAGCGTACGCACCTCTTCCCCTCGCGTTGGTAGACACGGTGTCGCAATTGATACTCGCCGCGCTGTCCGGCGCAATCCACGTAATCGGATATCGAAGACCCGCGCAGACGAATGGCCTCCTTCAGGATGGCTTGAACGGACTCGTAAAGTCTGCGCAGGTCAGGGTCCTTCAGACTAGAGGCAAGGCGCATGGGGTTGATACGCGCGCGCCACAGGCTTTCATCCGTGTAGATATTTCCCATACCGCGCAGCACCGTTTGATCGAGGAGCAGCGCCTTGATTCGTGCGCGACGTCCGTCCAACTGCGCCACAAACTCGGGTTCGGTGGCTTCAAGCGGATCGAGACCCAGGCTGCCGAGCGGGTTACCATCACCTTGCGAAATCATTTGCATGCTGCCGAAGCGGCGGGGATCGCGGTACCTGAGCTCCCTTCCGTCGTCGAGTGCAAAAAACGCGTGGGTATGCGGAGCAATGCTTGTGTCAGCCGAACAGGTAGTCAGCTGCCCGGTCATGCCGAGATGGATCAGGAGGGCCGGCTTGCCGCTCGTTTCAACGGAGGATTCCAGTTCCAACACCAGGAATTTCCCGTAGCGCCGTACGGACAGGATACGGTTGCCGGGTAACCGCTTTTCGAGGGCGGCGGGATCTTCTATGAAGTCCGTTTTACCCAAACGGACTTCGACGATGCGCCTCCCCGGCAGGATCTTTTGCAACCCGCGCACGACCGTTTCGACTTCGGGAAGCTCCGGCATCTGTTTGAAAGCTAACATACTTCGCACAAATCCGGTTCCCCTGCTACATAAGCCCTGCGTTGGGCGCCCAAAACAATTCGGCTTGATCGCCGCAGCTCGGTGGCTATAATTCGTCGGGCACGCGAGTCGCCTCGAGCCGCCGCGGTCGCGAGCCATCCTGGAGGATGAGATGAAAGGATTCTTTTTTGTTTTGGCGTCGTTGCTGGCCCTTCCGGCCCCGGCACAGACAGTCGTTAACAACAAGGGGATGCAACTATCCACATGGCTTAAGAACGCCTACACAAACACTCGAAACAACCTGATCAAATCAGCGGAAGGTGTTCCCGACGAGCTTTACGACATGCGGCCTGGACCGCAGCGGGAAGTCCGGACCTACGGCCAGATTATCGGGCATGTGGCGAACTTCAATTATCTTTGGTGCTCGCAAGCGAAGGGCGAAAAGAATCCCAATGAAGGCAATGATCTGGAAAAGATCACCACGAAGGCCGGGCTAGTGAAGGCCTTGAGCGAGGCCTTCAACTACTGCGATCCCGTTTACGCCGGCATGACGGACGCTTCGGGGCTCGAAGTCATCGAAATTAACCAGGAAGGCAGAGGGAAACGAGTGCAGGTCCCGCGAATGAGCCTGCTGATTCAAAATCACGCCCACAACAGCGAGCACTACGGGAATCTGGTGACTTACATGCGGATCAAGAGCATCGTGCCGCCTTCCTCGGCCCCGCGATGATTTCCTACCGCTGGGGAATTGATCGCCGAGCAATACCGGTGCCTTCGAAGTTTGGGCGACTGTATCCCGAGGTCGATTGTCGTGGCTGGGCAGCACCGATGGCAGCAATGCGACTCGGTCGCGCCGCGGCATGCACACGAACGAAGAAGCCGGCAGCTATTAGTGCTGTGCCAAGCAGGATCAGCGCCATTCCGACCGCACTCCTGAGGCATCCTTCCGTTGCTGATAATTCCATCTTTCACTCTCTTTCTTAGATCGGGCCGCTGGATAACGTCAACGAAGTAGTTGTTGGTGTCAAGCAAAGCGCGCGAGCGTACCAATCATTCGCCCGCGATTTTGGTGTAGCGCAATTGCTGCGTCACGATGTCGCGCGGATAGCTGATCTGGACGATGCCGCCCTGGGTTCCCGCTCCTCTGCGCAGTTCGAGCTCTGGGTTAATGCCCACCCAGTAGTTGGGAATGTCGAGAGTCTTATAGCGAGCGACGACTTGGTCCCGAAGAGCTGTGTCGAAATGAACGCCATATTTTGTGATGAGCGTTTTCGCTGCGTCGTAATCGCCTTCGGCTTTGATGCGCATGAGTTCGGCGAGCAGCATACCGGCTCCCTCGCGCATCTTTGCATAGTCGGTGACTACCAGGTACGTCTTCCCATCGCGCTCAAGGGGCTGGATGGCGCCGGTTTTGTCGCGAATGTAGTTGACGATCAGTTGCGTGCCGCGCCGGTGATCTTCCTCGATCGTGTTTCCCGTGGGCACTTCGTGAAGCTGGACGAGAGCGGCGCGCGCTTCCCCGTCGTAAGCCGCGCGAGCCACGTCGTCATTGGGGACCACGCCCATCTGAGTAAGCTTGGGGTCCCAGAAATTCCAGAGGGCCATTAGATCCGCGCGCGATTCCTCGAGAGTTGAATAATATTCCTTGATATAGGAAGCGGGCTCCTTCGTGAGCTTGGGGCTAAGCTTCCCGGAGCCATGGCCGATCACCTCGTGCATCGCGGTGAAAAGATTTTCCGCGAGGTCGCCATATTTCTCGGCGCGGTCGATCTCCTCTTGAGAGCTCGCAAACTCCCGGGAAACTTTATGGCCCGTGGCGCTATTTAGGGCGCGAATGGAGCTGGTGAAGATGAAACTCTTGGAGCCGTACTTCTCGTGTATTTCATCCTCGTTCGGGAGATTGTCGCCAATCGTATTCACGGCAAACGACCCGGCTTCGATGAGCGTCTCGGTGGCATTGACGGTCGGCGGCTTGGGATTCGGGTTTTTGTACTTGTCCTCCCAGGGAGCGCGCTGTTCAAAGTAACCTGCGTTGGACGCAAATCCCGTCATCAGGCGGTTCATTTGCTCGTCAACCACGGTGACGAAGCCCTGGACCGCGCCTTTCTGGCCGCGCGGATCGGAATAAACCTCCACGAAGCCGTTGGAGAAATCCGGATTGCTCTTGTCGCGAACCCAGCTGATTCCGCAGGCGATCCAATCGGAACGCTCGCCCGTCTGGTAATACCGGATCAGATCGTTGATCACCCGTTTCTGAGATTCGGGCGCATACGTGAGTGCCTGCTGCAGGTCTCGGATTGCCAGGCTGAGCTCGCGCGCGTAGCGGCCGGGAGGAACTTTGCCGTCCGGCGTGCCGGCGCGGTAGACCTCTTCGACTGGTTTGCCGTCGTCGCCCTTGGTCACCCGAGAGTTGAGTGCGTAATGTTCGGTGAAGCCCGCGAGGTCTTTCAGGGTTACACCAGAGTAGAAATTGACCGAGCTTGCCTCAAGCGGGTCTCCTCCGCCGGGAGGGTTCTTCACTGTCAGCATGGGCTCGAAGTCAGGGTCGAAGAAAGGCTTTTGCAGCTCGGCGAGGTCTTTCGCCAAAGCGGTAGCGGAACCCAGCTGAGAGGCGCCGTTTTTGCGGGCCTGTTCGGCCGCGGCGCTCAATTCCGCGGGAGTAAAGTCAGGCAGGAACTTCCGCGAGGTGAATTCGTTGTGGTTCCCATGATTCCCCCAGAATAGCATCGCGTATTCAGCGATCTTTTTGAGCGCAGCCGGGTCGACGCCATTCGGGTGCGTCAGGATGGCTTCTAGCAGATGCTTTTCGCGAAGGCCGTAAGCGGAATTCTGGTCGTAGGCGATGGGATTAATGGCTATTGCCGCCATCGAGAGCCAATATGCGTCCATTTTCTGCGCCTGGGAAAGGTCATTGAAGGCGTCCACGGTGACTTGAAGGAATCCGGTATCGCGAACGCGAGCAACCAGGCTCGGCGGCGCCGATGGTTCATCGCTCGCCGAGGCAGCGAATGTGTGGGGAGAGCAAGCCGGGGCGAGGAATGAAAAAAGGAATAAGCCCGTAAATCCTATAAATTTTGCGCGCACAAGCATCCTCCACGGTTCTGGCACCCATTGTAGTAAAGAAGAGAGGCGCTGCCTATCGCGGCAGAGCGAAAGCAGTTGGCCATTCCTTTGCGGCAGGGCACATGTCGGCAGACGACCATTGCCCCCCCACAGGGTAGAATACGCTTGGTGTGTGATTCGATAGGAAATGCCTCGAGAAACCGAGTGAGCAAAATATATGCAGGTACATCCGGATGGGCCTACCCGAGCTGGAAGCCGGAATTTTACCCGGCGAAGCTTGCCTCCGCCAAATTCCTTGGTTACTACGCGAGCAGGCTTAACTCCGTTGAGTTGAATTACACATTTCGCCGTTTCCCCACGGTGAAGCTGCTGACCGGGTGGATTGAGGCCACACCCGCCGATTTCAAATTCGCCGTGAAGGCGCATCAAACAATCACGCATATCAAGCGATTGCGCGATAGTTCTTCTTTCACCGCGGATTTTCTCGCCGCCCTTGATCCGTTGCGAGAAGCCGGAAAGCTGGGTCCCGTGCTGTTTCAACTGCCTCCCTATCTGAAATGCGATCTGGACCTGTTGAAAGGTTTCCTTGACGGAATCTCACATAACGTTCGCCCTGCTTTTGAATTTCGGCATAGCTCCTGGTTTGCTGACGACGTCTATGATTTGCTCCGCGAGGCGGACGCTGCTCTTTGCCATGCTGAGAGCGAAAAGATCGAGACGCCCGACATTCAAACCGCGAGCTTTTCCTATCTGCGTCTGCGAAAAGAGGATTACTCGGCGAAGGCGCGCACGGAACTGGCGCAGTCTGTTTCCGCTCGTGAAAGAAAAGGAGACGTTTTCGTGTACTTCAAGCACGAGGAAACTGCCGAGGGCGCTTTGTATGCGCAGGAATTGCTCAAAGCCGCCGGTGGTCTCCCGTAACCCCTTTGCAAGTTGATCCGGCCGAAGTAGCCTGCGAGGCCAGGGAACCGTATGTAGGACTGCCCTGCCTGCCTTATGAGCTAAAATAGGGAATCTCGTGGAGGAAGAATGATTCATCGCACGGTGTTTCATAACGGCCGCATGCTGCCCGTCGAGGAGGTGCGGCTCTCGCCCGGGCAGGCGGGACTGCTAAGCGGTTGGGGACTCTTCACCACCATTCGCATCATCGAAGGGCTTCCATTTGCATTCGAGCGCCACTGGCAACGGCTGACGCGCGATGCCGAAAAGACGCATTGCCCTTTTCCTTTCGACGAAGAAACCGTGCGAGCCCAATTGCTTGAACTGCTGCGGGCAAACCAGGTTCGAGAGGGCTGTGCGCGTATTTACGCGATTTACAACCAGTTTGGCCTCTGGCGCAGCAGTGAAGAGTTTCCTCAAACGGACCTGGTCATGTACTCGTCCGACCTTCCTTCCCATCGCGACCATGCGCGCCTGGCGCTTCGCGAACACGGTCGGCATGCGGCTTCGCCCCTGGCGGGGGTGAAGGTGACCTCCTGGCTGAATAATCTCTGGAGTCTGCATGAGGCGGTGCAGGCCGGCTTCGATGAGGTGGTGCTGTTGAACGAACGTGGAGAGGTTTCTGAATGCACCGCCGCTAATATTTTCTGCGCGCGCGGAGGCAGGGTGGCTACCCCACCTCTGTCTTCCGGCTGTCTGGCCGGGATCACGCGAAGCGTATTGCTCGAGATCGGTCCGCCTATGGGAATACCGTTCGAGGAGCGCACCTTGTTTCCCGGTGAACTTTTCTCCGCCGAAGAGGTTTTTATCTCGTCTACGAATCGCAACGTCATTCCGGTCACTGAAATTAGCGGCCGCAGCGTAGGCTCCGCCCAAAGTCCCTTGATGAACGAATTAGAAAAAGCGTTTATCGCCTATATCCGCAACTATATTGATAACAAGACCGCCCTCCAAGGTCGGCTCTGAGTGCCGGCTCCATCTCTCTTGTTCGCCAGTTAACCTTTCAGCACACTAAAGGTATTACCGTAAATACTTACAGGGGTTACCCGCTGTCTAACAATACAGAGGGATGCTATTTCTATTGTCAAATGGACCTGTTTCTTACGCGCCGAGGCTTACCGGTTTTTGACGAAGGAGAGCTTCGGGCCGAATCATCCTCGGCACAGCCGCCAGGCAAACCGACAGGGTCGGAGGAGCTGCACGATGGGTCTTCGAGCGACTTCCCGCGCGAGGATCTTCCTGCGATCTTGCTGGCCAAGCACAAGGAGTTGAATCGTTTACTGGAAGAGCTGACCGACATCTCCAACACACTGAGATCGCACGCGTCCCCCGACATAAAAAACCTGAGCGAATCCCTTCTGCGAGCCGTTAGCGGCGCGATCCGGCAATCGCTCCTCGATCGGGAGCTTTGTTCGCTCGCCCTCTCCGACGATTTGACTGGACTTCAGAATCGCCGCGGCTTTCTCGCTCTTGCTGGACAGCAACTGAAACAGGCGCATCGGAGCGGGCAGCAGTTCCTGCTCTTTTCCTGTGACCTGAATAATCTGAAGATGATTAACGACTCCTATGGGCACCAGGAGGGCGATCAGGCGATCGTGCGTACTTCCGAAGCGCTTAAAAGCACGTTTCGCAATTCCGATATTATCGCGCGTTTTGGCGGCGATGAATTCTGCGTGCTGGCCTTCGAGGCTTCCGTACAGCATGAAGAACCGATTCTCGAACGCCTGAAAGAGAACCTTCGAAAGGCAAGCGCGGGAGAATCCCGCTACTCCCTGTCGCTAAGCGTTGGGCTCGCCCGCTACGACCCGCGAAGGCCGGTCTCCTTGCAGGATCTGATGGCGGAAGCCGACACCGCGATGTATCAGCACAAAAAAGCGTATTCAAAACGCGCGGCGGGCAATGGCTAGCGGATAAGCAACCCGGCCGCCGCAACCGCAAGTCCGAGGAGTCCCAGGGCCGTTCCCGATTGCCAGAAGATTCTTTTACGAGTCATAAGAGTAATCGAGGAAATCACCAGCCCAGCCTCCAGCATCACTTCGCCCAGGTCGAAGCGGTCCGCCCGGCGCCTCTCGATAGCTACTTCGTCCTCAGCCGCTTTGGCCTCGGCCTCGATCTCCCCCTGTTCTTTTGCGTAGCGGGCCACTTCCTTGCTGTACTTGTCTTTTATTTTCGCAGCTGCCTCTGCGTTTGACGGAGTGACAAGGGAAATCTCATCCAGGAATACCTCGTAACTGCGGCGGCGGATGTCCTTGGCTTGATAATACGCCCATTGATCGGTGGCCTTGGTTTGAAGCAATAACTCTTCGGTATGCGCGCGATGGCCCAAAAGCGAGACTGCCGCAACCAGTACGGCGAAAATCGCCATGGTCAGCGTGACGGGCGCAAGGCTTGGTTCGTGCGCCCCATGCTCGGCATGTTCTTGTAACTCCTGGAGTTCGTCGGACATTTGTCAGTACCTCATGGGCTTCAATTACTGAATCACTAAAAGATGCGCGCAAGAGAATAGCAGAACGGCGTTCGTTGTGCCCACTCATACTCGGGCCAGTCTCAGAAATGGCCGCCGAGGATAGCCTGTGAGGGAAATCAACGGCTCAATTTGTCAGGCTGGCAGGGGAGCACCGCTTCAGGTAGAATACGCTTTGTTTCAGGGAACACACATCACATGCTAACTCATATACAGGGCATCACTAATGGCGCAAAGACTTTGGTGCGCGTACGGCCCCGCGGCTTTTGCGCAGGGGTGGTGCGGGCGGTGGACATTGTGGAACTGGCGCTGGAGGCCTACGGCCGGCCCGTCTATGTTCACCATGAAATCGTTCACAATCGTTACGTAGTGGATCAGTTGCGCCGGCGTGGCGCCATATTCGTCGAATCGATCGGCGAGGTGCCCGTTGGCGCTGTGCTCGTATTCAGCGCCCACGGTGTGCCCCCTCGCGTCCGTACTGAAGCGCAAGAGCGCAACTTGCGCGTCATCGACGCCACCTGTCCTCTTGTAACCAAGGTTCACCTGGAAGCGCTCAAATTCGCCCGCGAGGGGCGTACCCTGATCTTGATCGGTCACCGCGACCATCAGGAGATCATTGGGACGTCCGGTGAGGCTCCGGATCGGACAATCGTGGTTGGCAGTGTTGAAGAGGTAGACGAGCTTGTTGTACCCGATCCCAACCGGCTGGCCTTTTTGACACAGACCACCCTCTCCCTCTATGACACCCAGGAAATTGTGGCTCGGCTGCGCCAGCGGTTTCCCTCGATCGTGGGGCCCGCGTCCGACGATATCTGCTACGCGACGCAAAACCGCCAGGAGGCTGTCGAGGCCCTCACTCGCGAAGTGGAATTAATCCTAGTTGTGGGTTCGGCGAACAGTTCGAACTCAAACCGGCTGGTCGAGGTGGCGAATCGAGCGGGCGTTCCGGCCCGTCTGATCGAAGACGGCAACGACATCGACGCTTCGTGGGTCGAAGGCGTCAAAACTCTGGGACTTACGGCAGGAGCCTCAGCTCCGGAGATTCTTGTGGAGCAGGTGAGCCAGCGTTTGTCAACATTCGGGTTTACGAGCCATCGTGATTTGGACCTGATCCGCGAGGACGTCCGATTTACTCTGCCACCGGAACTTGCGGCCAAGCAGAACGAAGGACGAGCGGCATCGTAGGCAGGTCCGGGCGTAACACAAAGCTACCAGGAGCAAATGAGTGGCGGCCAAGATCGTCCGCCAACCGAATCGAATTGCGTTGTTGGGCGCACCCACGAGTGCGGCCGCCTTGTCGTCCGGACACGAAGCCGCCCCTGCGGCCTTGCGCGCTGCGGGACTAACTGAAAAACTTCAATCCGTCGGTTACGACGTTGTTGACCTCGGCGACGACCCGATCCAGCTTTCCAAGCCCGATGAGGAAAGTCCTCGCGCCAGAAATATTTCCGGTGTGATTGCCGGGCTGGATGCGCTGAAGCCGCGCGTCGAACACGCCGTAAAGCTAGGCACGCTTCCGTTGATTCTGGGGGGCGATTGTTCGATCGCTCTTGCGGTCGTCGCGGGCGTTCGCCGGTATTTTCGAAACGTAGGGCTCATGTATTTGGACCGCGATGCTGATTTGAATACGCCGGCAACAACACCTTCGGGCTGTCTTGACGGGATGGTTGTCGCCCATTTGACTGGCCGCGGAGCCGCGGAGCTAGTGCGATTCTGGGGCGAGCCGCCCTTGGTTCGCGAACCTGATCTGGTTCTGTTCGGAGTCGACCGGTTGGATCCAGCCGAAGAGGAATTGTTGGGCCGTTCGACACTGCGCCGCTACCTGGCCGCGGACGTGCAACGGATGGGCGCCGCCACGGCGGCTCAGGTTGCTGTGGACCGCATTCATGGCGGAAGTGCCGAATTTATTCTCCACTTCGACGTGGACGTAATCGCGGGGTTTGAGGCCACCAACTTCCCCTCATCGACCGGATTGAGTTTGGAGGAGGTGCGGGCCGCGCTTGAGGTGTTCGCTCGCCAGACGCATTTAGCCGCAATCGAAGTTACCGCCTATAATCCTGCAAAGGATCCAGATGGGAGCGGTGCGAAACTCGTTCTCGATCTGCTGTCAGAAATTCTGAACACGCGACTCGCGGCACTTCAGAGCAACGCTGCGGCCCTTCCGTCGGCGGCCGGATCTGCTTCGGGTTCTGCCGGTTCTTCGAGTCAGGTCCCACTGGGAAGTGCGGTCGGTGCCAGGCTGGCAGCATCTCCGCACGAAAACATTGCGGCTGCCGTATCACCCGGTGAGGCGTGGTCATCCGAATCGCTGGACGCCGAATCTCTGGATCAAGAGCCAATGCTGTCGCACTCGGGCTCTCCCGCGCCGGGAGAGCCGGTGGCCGCTAATGAGGGTACGATAGACACGTCGGATGAACCCACTTCTTAATATTTCCCACAGATCGACCAACCTGCGGCCGCGGAGATCGAACGGATTGCCTTCAGGCTTGTGTCCCAGTCTGATTATCTTCGATGTAGACGGCGTATTGGTGGACGTCCGCGGTTCCTTTCATAAGACGACGCTGGAAACAGTGCGGTTCTTTACCGGCAAGCGGGTAACGCGCGCGGAGCTTCACAATTGGAAGAACCGATCGGGTTTCAATGACGATTGGAAACTTTCGACGGCTTGGGTGCAATCGCTCGGTGGAAAATTCGAATATGAAACAGTGAAGGGCAAATTCATCGAACTGTATTGGGGCGAGCAGGGTGCCGGTAACGTATCCCGCGAAAAGTGGCTCCTGCCGGTGTCTCATCTTCAACAGCTGGCGAAACATTCTGAATTGGCAATTTTTACCGGCCGGACGCGGAAGGAACTCGATCACACCCTGGAAAGATGCGGTGTCCGCCGATTTTTCAAGAGCATCGTAACCGTGGAAGATGTTTCACGGCCGAAACCGGACCCTGAAGGTTTGCAGAACATACTCGATGGGCGTGATCCAGGCTCCGCGATGTATGTCGGAGACAACATCGACGACGCGTTAGCCTCCCAAGCTGCGGGAATCCCGTTCGTCGGGATTGCCTTTGGCCGGGGCGAGGCGCGCAGCCACCGCCGCGATCTCCTGAAGCGCCTGGGCGCGCAAACGGTGCTGACGGATGTAACCAAGCTCGAAACTTGGCTCCGAAAGGCGTCGCGGCCACGCAAAACTTCGGCCGCGCGAAGACCGGCAGGTAGTGCCAAACAGGACAAATACACCGCTAGTACCATTGTCTGATCTCCGCCCTCCCCCCAGAATTTTGTTGAGGCGGCCTGGCCGCCCCCAACATGCCTACTACTACTGTCAATACACGCCATGCGTCAGCTCGTGCCTTCGTTCGGAGCTTAAACATCCTGCTCAAGTTCGCTAGGATGTATGACTTCGGGCATCCGCGCACGGCCAAGCAATATGAAACGGCCTGGAGCGAATTGCGAACCGCTCTCGGCTCGGACAATGAAGCGGGCCTGCTCTTAGGCGTTTCAGGCGAGCAACTCCTCCTGGACGGAACCCCTCTGGAATCTGCGGCGGCGGAGAAGGCCTTCGCTCGAATGCTATCCTCTGCCGGGATTGCCAGCATCCATTTTGCGCCTACCGTTACACAAGCTAGTCTGGCCCGCCTTGTTAAAGGCTTTCCGACAAACACCAGCACCAAGCAGGCACAGCTCGCGGAGCAATTAAAGCTTGCTCTTCAAGGCGACACGGCCATCCACGTCAATGAAGTTTGCTTTGTTCCCGCTGATTCGTCGGTAGCAAAGTCCACAGTTGCGGCTCAGTTGGCTTCGCGCACGATTGGCATGAGTACCGAGCAGCAGGACGCCCTTTTCAATAGCCCCGAAAAGCTCTTGCAGTTGATCGTGGCGGCAGAAGGCACGAAGGGCGTGAGCGGAGGGCCGGCCGCGGGTGCGTCCGGCGATGGAGACGGTTCAGGCGGTGGTTTCAGCGGCGGGGACGGAAGCGGTGGGGTGTCCGGGGAAGGCGGTAGCGGTTCTAGGGAGGGTGGCGGTCCAGGTGGTGGAGCGCCAGCCGATGATAGCTCTGGACGCTGGGCTAATGCCACCTCCGGAATCCGCGCGACACGATCCGCGCGCGGTGGCGCGGGTTCCATGGCCGTTGAGACCGGGCTGATGACGATTCATGAGGATGAACTCCAGGGAATCCTCCAGATGCTCGCCCAGATCGCGCGATCCGGCGAGAATTCCAAGGATAGGCTCGACCCGGGAGCATTTCAGTCCCGTCTGTCGACGCTGCCACGCCGGGCCCGCTTTACCGTTAGTCAGGCATTGTCGGCTCTCGCAGCACAGGCCCCCGAAGAGTCCACCGACAAGCCCACCTTACTCAAGCTGGCGGAGCATATCGCCGTTCGATTTGCGCTTGAGAGCTACGAGCGCGGCGACACACAAGTGAACACTGTTCGCCAGATGCTCGAAGAAATGAGCACGGAGCTGGATGGCCTGCGGAAAATCCTCGGCGTTTACGAGGAAAAAATGTCGCGGGCAGGCATCGCTATACCTTCACACGTTGACCTCTTAGCCCAACAGTTTTGGGCGCACATACCCGAGGAGAAGCAAAGAGCCGCTCTGGAATCGGAAGATGCCTGGTGGGTGCCCCCCTCCAAGGCTCGGGAGTGCCTCGAAAAACTGGTCGCCAAAGGTGAGCACGAGGTTGTGGAGAAGATCCTCCGAAACTATGTCGGTGGCATCAATAAGGAATCGAAGGAGATCCGCCGGCAAGCAGCCATGGGTCTCGCGGAGCTTGCGCCGTTCTACGCAAACGCCGACGAGAAACTCTTCGTGGATACGATCCGCCAGATTGGCGTGCAGCTCGCGGAAGAGCGCGACTCTGAATTACAAAGCCTGGTAGGGGCAGCGTTCGTTCGCCTGGCTCAGGAAGCGACTACGAAACGCTCCTTCCGCGCGATCCAGCGCTCGGTGGAAGTAGTTGATTACGTCGAAACCGAACGCCCGGGTGTGGGAAAGAATTTGCGTCCCAGAATTGCCGTCGAAAGCCGCTTGCCCGAATTCATCGACGAAGCGCTCCGCTCGGGAGAAGTGCCCACCGGCCTGAAAGACCTTCTTCGCCGCCTGCCCGGACCTTCGGCCGAGCATATCGCCGGTCGTTTTAGCCGCGTCGGATTCCGAGAGGATTGCGAGATATTGGTCGCGATGATGCAGGTCCTCGGCCCGGAAGCGCTGGAGCACCTGCAATCGAAGCTTGTGCATGGCAACCCGCACGAAGCGACCGATACGGTAGGCATCCTGGCCCGGCTTGATCTGGGGACTCTCGAACGGGTACTCCCGGGTCGGATGAAAGAATGGAAGCGGACTGCGCATGACCGTATCGTGCGTCAGATCTCAGCCAGCGGCGCGCCCGGGCGCGGGCGACTCCTGCTTGAACTATTCAACGAACTGGACGCCTTGATTCGGCCTTTGGCAATCGATGAGATCGGTATGTCCGGCGAGCAGTCTGCCGACACGCTTTTGCTGCGCATCGCTGAAGGGAATCTGCCCAAGGATGGTACCGATTACCTGCGCCTCAAAGCCATTGAGGCGCTGGGCCGGCTGCGCACCACGGGCGCGGCAGCTGTGCTGCGTAAAGTTGCCGAGACCAGGAAGGCCTGGCGATGGGCTCATGGTTCGGAGCTGCGGTTGGTAGCGGCCCAGGCGATGGAAAAAATCGATCCTGACTGGGTGCGCCAATTCGTTCCCAACAGCGGGCTAAGCGTTGCGGAGTTTTCGATCGAGGTTCTCGATACGGACCCCACGTCGTCGGCCCTTCGTCAGCGCCGCTATCCCCGGCTAAGGCTTGAACAGCCGATGTGGGCGACCACCACAAACCTGCGGGAAAATTGCCGCTTGGAAATTCCTGAAATGACGCTGGGCGGTGGCGTCGCCATCTGCGAGCAAAGCCTCTACCCGGGCAGCGTCGTGGATTTGAGACTCAACCCAGCGCAGAAAGCCATCAAGGCGCAAGCCATTGTCCGCGATGCGAACACACAGGCGCGCGCCTTTGAGGTGGTGGACATCGACCTCGATGAACGCGCCAAATTGCGCAAGTTGCTGGTGCAACTCGGGAACACGCAAAAGGAATCAACCTCTCAGGAACGCAGCCGCGGCCCGCGCACGATCCTCAGCAACTTGCCTTAATCGATTCGGCGTCGGTTTGGCACTTGCAGTTAGCCGTATGGTTCCCGTCTTACGGACCGCAATTAGACGGTTCCTGTTTTTCTCGATCACGCCAGCATCTGCTCTTTAACAAAAGCCGGATGAGCGAACACCTGTTGAAACCTGTTCATGCGGTTGAAATTCCATTTTGGCATGCGGTTTCCTTTCCAGTTGTAGCAGGCGCCAGGCCTGTGCCCCGTGACGTCGATCTGTATAGCTGTTCGCGGCTTGTTGTTGATGTTGCCAGGGAGTGCCCAAGTGGGTCCTTTGGCGAGACCTCGCCTGTGAATAGCTGTTAGGCTTCCGCGCTCTCCATACAATGTTTCCCATTTCTCGCGGGAATACAAGCGTTCCACCTCCCAATCTTCGAGCTGACGAGGATCGACGGGAAGGCCAAAAGCGCTCAAGAGACGCGGACGATACGAGCCGTAGAGATTCGATCCGGGAACATAAATGAGGGGTCCTCGCATCTGATCAACCGCCACCAGGTCAATCAGAAGTTCCAGTGAATCCGAATCGTGGGTCTCCTGCCGGAACCTGTTGAGGCCAGGCGCATAATCACGAGGAAAGTAACGGACAATCGAGACCCGGAATACGGGCGGAATATGCTTGAAGAAATGCGCGACGATTTTGAGAATGCTCTCGTGAAATGCGATATCGAGAACCTCCGAAATCTGGACAAGCGGGTCTGCGATTTCAGTCTTTGGCGCGGCTGACTTCGGCATGTTGCGGAAGATTGCGTCGGCCTTGGCATGGATATGATCGACCACCGACTTTGAAAAAAAGCCTTCTGAGAAAAAGTATCCCCGGCCTAAAAGAGATTCGAGCTGATTCGATTCGAATTCATCCAGGGCGAATGCATGGGGATTGCGCCGGAAAAGCTTGTCGAATTCTTCGCGGTCCTTTTCTCCGTTCCCGGCATAAGGAGATTGCATCCGCCGTATCGCCCTGTGGAGGTAGGGTAGTTTCTGGGAATTCGAAGTTGGTTCCCGAGATCCTGGCCGAGTGGCTTGCCCTTTGAAAAGCGAGCGCATGTGATTAGACCCCGCTCTTGCGTTTAGTAGACAACAAGCGAAAACCTATCTGCTTCCGGCACAGCTGCAACTTGGCCGTCAGCCTGACGCAGTACGCTGCTCGCTTGCTTGGTGGCCGCTTCCCGAATCCCCGAGAGGACCGGTGGGCAGCCACTCGGACTCCGAAGAGGCTGCGCGTTGCAGCCCCTGAAAATCTACGGAATAAACCGCTTCAGTCTCGCGAGGAGATTTTGAGGCACAACGAGCATGTCCCCGGGCCGAACCTCCGCATCCTCTTCGAAATCGTGTCCCCGCAGTAGCTGCTTCAAATCGAGAGGCTTTACCTCGTACCAGTCATGCGCCGCGTGACGGAACAGCAGCACTCGGGAATACTTTGCGGTGTCTTTCAATCCGCCCGCGGACGCCAGCGCTTCGGTAGCGGAGGTATACCCTCGCAAGTCATACTTACCCGGGCGATTGACTTCGCCCAGGACGAGAAAATAGGGCCGGCTGAAATCGATCAGTTCTACGATGGCCGTAGGATCCTGCAGGATTTTCGAATATGCGAGTTGGATCGCTTCGGACAGTTCTGCCGTGTCCAGTCCCTCGACACGGACCTCGCCCACTCCGGCGAGATTCGCGAAACCGCCAGGATCGAGGGTCACCCTTTGACTAAACTCGGGGGCGTGAGGGAACCTTAGTTCGATCACATCGCCAGGGCTCAGCCGGTAATGCAAATTCGCATACATCAGATCCGCCTGATATGCGTCGTTGACGTCCTTGATGTGCGTAAGCTTGCTCGAGATGGCCGGTTTGAAATTCGCCGCTAAATCCTTTTCCTGCGCCGCAGTACGGGGCGCCATCGGTAACGATGCTGTGACGATCAGCCCGACTAAAGGGAACAGAAACCTGTGCCGGTTCATCTTTTTAATTTTTCTCCAAGAGGATTGACGATCTTCTAACGTCATGGCGCCATACAGGGCATCAGTGAATCGACGTAACTCGATCATTATGAACGCAAAAACCTGTCCCTTCGCCAGCTCTACCCGCTCTGTCAACACGGACAACGCGTCCTTCGGCCTGAACCCGGAGTACGCGCGATGTCGCGGGCGCGAAACGGATTTCGATATTCATAGCCACGGATGTTCCTTCCGGCGGCCACTCGGAACCCAGGATATAGGCGCCCCTTGTGCTCACGTCACGGGTCAGTCCGATACCGTGGCGGCTTATACCTTTCTCGTCGATCCAGCAGAATTCCACGCGGGCGCGCAAATCGAAGCGCATCGACGAACGCTGGTTTCTCCGGCCGGTGCGCTCTCCGCCAGGAACAACAGCTCTTCTGAGCTGTTCAATTTCACAGGCCGGTCTGAGTTCGTTCTTCATTTTTCAAGTGGGTTTGTAACCTACGACGCAAATGAAGTTCGCACAAGTGTCCGAACGTCTCTGCGGAATAAGAGCCCGCTGAAGGGGCAGACCGGCTGCTTGATCTCACTTTTCTTCCTGACGATTTTGCGTCCCGGGATGTCCACTTCGGATCGCGCCGGTCACTCTCTACATGTTTTTACTGAGAGACGTTTGTCCTCTAATCGATGGGTATAAAAGTCACTGAGCAGAAGCAAATCGACCGAGACTGGCGCAGAAAGCAATACCCTTACTGGTGTTTTGAGAGTTTTGGTGGTCCCTTATATGTCGCGGAATCCTCTGTGATTATGGATCCCCGGTCACAACTAATGGATGACGCGAGGCAAATCCTCGAAATTCACTCGCTCGATATAAATTAATAGATAAATTATGGCTTGCAATAAAAGTCAGTCCCGCTTACGATGGGCCACCCTTCCAGACTCCAAAGCTGCCAAGGATTACCATGCAAAAGGCGCAGCGGTTGCGGAGCTCTGTCGTCAATATACTTATTGCCGAAGCAAATCACATGAACTGCCAGTTGGTCGAAAGTGTTTTTCGGCCAAGGCGGAATGGTTTCACCGTGGTCGGCACGGTGGTGAGTTCAGACCATGCTCTTGCGCTGCTCAAAGAGACTCAACCCGATGTGGCAATCGTCAGTTCCCAACTGGCAGAAGGTCCCCAGGAGGGTTATCGAGTGCTGCGTCAGCTTCGCTCTTGGGGATCCCGGACCCGCGCCGTGATGCTTCTTGACTCGAGGGAACGCGAGGTTGTGATCGATGCGTTCCGCTCGGGCGCGCGCGGCGTGATCTTCCGCGATGAACCTCTCAAAACCCTCGGTAAATGCATTCACGCCGTGCACCGAGGGCAGGTGTGGGTCAACAGCCAGCATTTAGGTTACCTGCTGGATGCGCTCGGCCAGCTGCAGAAGGTACACCTGAAAGAGGAGCGCCTAAAGGAGCATCTTTCAAAGCGAGAAGAAGATGTCGTGCGCCTGGTCGCCCAAGGACTCTCAAACCGGGAAGTCTCCGAACAACTTGGGCTCAGCGAGCACACGATCCGCAACTATCTGTTCCGGATATTTGACAAGCTCGGCGTGTCCACACGGGTTGAGCTCGTCCTCTACTGCCTTCAGGAACGGCAGGCTGCTGTCCCAGAAAATGGCAACGGAGAGTAATGCGGGGACTGCAATTAGGCGGCTACCTATAAATGGCCTGATTCGAAAACTCACCGCCTGAAGAGATATTGCAGCTCTCTTTCGTTGTGCTCCGTCCCGGTTCTCGCGTCCCTGCTCGCCCGCTCTATTGCGCGGCTGGAACAGGCCGCGGCACATGTAGCGTCATCAGCACAATCGCTCCGTCAAGCGAACTGAACCAATGGGCGGTGCCTTCGGGTACCACGATGAAGTCGCCCTTTGCGACATGTCGCGAGGTGCCCCCTTCGATCGCGCTGCCGCTGAGATTCGCTGGGTTTGTGCGCTTCTCATCGACGAGTTTGCCGCCCGTTACCAGCGTTCCGCTTCCGTCAATCACGTAGAAAAACTCTGCGTCCTTCTCGTGAATCGCGGCAGTCCCTATGGAGGCGCGGTATTCCAGGTTGGCGCTGTAGGGCGCGAGCATCAGAATTCGTTCCGTGACGTTGGCTTGTCCCTCTTTGCGTTCGCTCTTGGCCTTGGCGATCAGCGCCTGAACGTCGGCTGCGGATGTAAATGTGTGCGGTGTCATATCCCTTGCCTGGCCCGCCGATGGGGCAGGCTGCTGGGCTCTTGCTGCCGTGGCTATCAGTACCAAGGCCATACTCATTCCGATCTTGCGCATCGAAACCTCCTCCAGTTGCGTTCTACCCGTCAGGGCGACGGAATCCTACCACATCCGGCCGCACTTCTTGTTTCCTTACCAAGCGCGCTAGAATAACTCAGTGCGCATACGCGTCCTTTTCTTCGGACAGCTCAAGGACATTGTGGGTTCCGGGCAAGAGGATATGGAACTTTCTGAGGGCGCCGGGTCGAGGACCTGTTTGACAGCCTTGGACGGCGCTTCCCGAAGCTGGCTGAATTCCGGCCCTCGGTCGCGGCCTCAGTGAATCAGGAATATGCAGGCTGGCACGCCCGCCTGGCGTCCGGAGATGAGGTGGCTTTTCTGCCCCCGGTCAGCGGGGGACAACACGACACAATGGCCGCCGAAGACATTTTTCAGACTCGTCCACGCCAGGATTGACGCGCATCAAATCGCCGAAAGCCTAAAAGCGCCGGGAGACGGCGCTCTGGTCGTCTTCGACGGTTTTGTGCGCAATAGCTTTAAGGGCCAGCCGACGGAATATCTGGTTTACGAAGCGTATGAACCCATGGCCTACGCGAAAATGCGCGAGATCGGCGCGCAGATGCGCGAAAAATTCCCGATTCACCGTCTGGCCATCGTCCACCGGCTGGGCCGCCTCGAAATTGGCGAAACCAGCGTGCTGATTGCAGTGAGCTCCCCGCATCGTGCGGCTGCTTTTGACGCCTGCCGCTATGGTATCGACACGCTTAAGCGAATTGTCCCGATCTGGAAAAAGGAGCACTTCGTGGGCGGCGCGGTCTGGGCGGAAGGTGAAACACCCCACCAGGAAGCCATTTCTCGCTCCGATGAATCTATCCCTAGATGACAAAAAAGCGGTTGCTGCTGCGCGCGCGATTCTGATCGGCATCGCTTGCGGCGCTTACCACGCGTTTTGTTTTGGCGGGGTCGCCAGGCGCGCAGGATCAGCGGCGGTCGGGCGTCATTCGAGTACAAACAGATCTCGTCAATATCCTCGTCAGCGTCCTTGACGCCAACGGCGAGCCCGTGCCCGATCTCACCCAGGATGCCTTTCAGCTTGCCGAAGAAGGCGTTCCGCAGAAGATCGAGCGTTTCGAGGCGGAGACCAACCGGCCGCTCGACCTCGCCTTGATGGTTGATTCAAGCATGAGCACCTTCAAAGACATGAAATTCGAGACCGAAGCGGCGGCCCATTTTATCCGCCAGGTTGTCCGTCCCGGAGACACCCTGGGCGTATTTGAATTCTCCGAGAGGTCTCGGAGCTGGCATGGTTTTCAAATGATGTTCCGCAATTGCAGTCGGCGGTTCGCCGAATCGCCCCAGGCAGCGGAACTTCCATGTACGATGCGGTGGTGCTGGGCTCAAATGAACTGAAGCGGCGGCCTCAGGGCCGGCGTCGCGCGATCGTGCTGGTCACCGACGCCGGAGAGACTACCAGCTATTCCAAATTTGACGACGCGCGCCGCGCGGCAATTTCCTCCGAGGCGCTTCTCTATTCCATCGTCATCCGGCCAATCAAGAGCGAAAGCGGACGCGAAACAGCGGGCGAGCATGCCTTGATCACCATCACCGACAGCAGCGGCGGCGCCGTCTTCATTCTCGATACCCTCGATCAGCTCGATGCGATGTTTGACCGGATCGACCGCGAACTGCGCACGCAATATCTGCTCGGCTACTACCCCAATCCCGTTGCCTCCCCCTGGCAGCGACCGGCACGTTCAAGTTAAAGTGAAAGCTGGCGATACCGTCCGCTACCGAAAGGAATATTTCACTTCGGGCGCGCCGGAGTGAATCACTCGACGGAGCTAAATCGACCGGATCTAATGAAAAAATTCCTCGATGTGGCCGTTGACAGCGGCGCGCGAAGCCGGAACCATCCTGCGAACCGAATTCGATCGCCCCAAAGAAATTTCCTATAAGGGCGAAGTCGATATCGTCACCGAATCTGACCGGCGCGCCGAAGCCTTGATCGTCTCGCGTTTGCGCGCCGAATTCCCAGATCATGGCATCGTGGCGGAGGAGGGCGGCACGGGTGCCGCACGCCGGCGCCAGATATTGCTGGCACGTTGATCCGCTCGACGGCACCACGAACTTTGCACACGGGTATCCCTGCTTCGCCGTTTCCATTGGCTTGCTGGAAGATGGCCACCCGATCGTTGCGACGGTCCTCAATCCCTACTCTGACGAGCTATTTACGGCGATCCGGGGAGAAGGCGCTTACCTTAACAACCAGCGAATCCACGTATCACCCGTGGAGAAGCTCGCGGAAAGCCTGGTTTGCACCGGCTTTCCGCCCAAGCATCGGCGCAATAGTGTCAACATGAGTTATTACTGGGAATTCACGCTGCGCTCTCACGGCGTGAGACGCGACGGTTCTGCGGCGCTTGATCTCTGCTCGGTCGCCTGCGGCCGCTTCGAGGCGTTCTGGGAGTTCGGGCTGAGCTCTTGGGACACCGCCGCCGGAATGTTGCTTGTTACTGAAGCAGGTGGCAAAGTCACCGATTTCTCCGGTGAGCCATATCAGGCCGGGGGACGCGAGCTTCTCGCCACCAATGGACGCATCCATTCCGAGATGAGAGGTGTCATTACCGAAATCGCCAGGGATTCGGGGAAATCACTCTGAATGCGCGACGGGGCTTGCGCGTGATTGTGATCCGTCCCGCACGGTGCCGCTGTGCCAGATCGAGTCGGTCAATTTGAGAGCCGTGAAATGTTGCTAAAAGAGCGGGTAGCGATTGTCACAGGCGGCGGCCGGGGGATCGGCCGAGCCATTGCGCGGAAATTTGCCGAGAGTGGCGCCTCCGTTGTCGTAACCGCTCGCACCGAGAGCGAAATCGCCGCGGTCATTGCTGAAATTAAAAGCTCGGGAGGGCAGGCGGCGGCCGTCCAGGCCGATGTATCGCGAGAGGCAGAGTGCGAAAAAATCGTCCGCGAGACGCGCCGCATTTTTGGCGAGGTCCATATTCTGGTCAACAACGCGGGAATACTTGGCCCCGTTCAACCAGTTGAAAAGGTGGAGCCGCGCGAGTGGGACAGGGTGATCGCCGTGAACTTGCGTGGCCCCTATCTCCTTTCCCGACTGGTCCTTCCGGAGATGTACCAGCGGGGATCCGGATCGATTGTCAATATTGTAAGCGTCGCGGCGAAGGCCGCTTTTCAGATGAACAGCGCGTACGCAGCGTCGAAAGCTGCCCTGATTGGGCTCACCCACACGCTGGCGGCGGAATCGGCCCGTAAGGGCGTTCGCGTGAATGCTTTAAGCCCGGGCCCTGTCTCGGAGACCATAATGTTTCAGGAACTGGGCAAGAGCCTGGCCGAACATTTCCACTTGCCTGCTGGTGAAATGTCTGCCCGAATGTTTGCGGGGGTTCTGCAGGGGCGGCCGCAAACGGCTGATGAAATCGCATCTGCCGCCCTGTTTTTGGTTTCAGATCAGTCTAGCGCGATCACTGGGCAGACTCTGAACGTGGATGGCGGAATGGCTTTTTACTGATTTCTTCCACTTTGGCATATCCGCGGCGCGCGACTGGAGCAGCGGCGCGAACACCGGCTTCCATTAAGTTGAAGCTTCGCTCGCCGACAGCGCCAACGAGGTAGAAAAGTCCACCGAGAGTCAACAGAGCCAAAAACCCAAGGCCAAAAAGAACCTCGGCGGCGATCAGTTCGCGGACAAAATACAACTGTAGAACTACTAAGACCACTACGGCCAGCGCGACGCGCTTCCTGACCTTCGCTTCTTTGGCTGCGGCTTTGATGAATGCCTGTAGCCGTTCGATACCCGCTTTCATTTAATCACCTGCCCTCGAACACTTAGATGCAAGGTCATGCCCAAAGGAGTCGAAATGTAAGTGACTGAGATCGTTGCAATTTACGAGAGCTTGGACGCGTTGGAGGGAAAAGTTTGAGCGTTATAGGAAAATTAACTTACTCCACTTCCCGACTAGAGGAATCAGAAATCCAGCGTAAAGTTCGATTTAATTTCGCTGAATGCAAAGAACTAGGCTGCACTCTTGGCGTGCTTAAGCCCGTGTGTTCGCTTTCGAAATGAAATTTCTCCGCCTTCACATCCCAATAACAATTGCCCTGTATACATCCTCCAGGCGGTGTTCATTTGAGGTATTTTTGCCTCGCAGACCTTTTCGTTGCTGCGGTCCGCAAAATGGCACGCGCATTTTTTCTTCCCTAGGCGGAAAACATAATGCGATGTCTGCGACTTTCGGCCTTCGCTGCGGCGATGATTTTGTTCCCGCTCATGCTGCTTGCCCAGGCTACCTCACTTGAAATCTGCGGATGGCCAGTGAAAGGAAGAAGTCCCAAGGCTGCCGCGGTCAAATTCCGCTCTTCGATCTCGGGTGCACCGTGCCAGCGTCCGAAGGGCGGAAGCGTTGTAACGGACCCCGAGGACTTTCGCAGCGAAAATGGCGTCTTGAAACTCGCGTTGACCGTTCGCAGCTCGGTAGATTCAGACGGCCACGTGCGCTACTGCTATCTCGCGAAGGATGGCAGCGAGGCTCCGAATATTCGCGTAAAGCCGGGCGATTGGCTGATCCTTTCGCTGAAAAACGAGATCGAAATTCCCCCGGCAACCGCAGCGAACTCGATGAAAATGGGCGCTCCGGGCGAACCTACGCCGGACGGTTGTACGAAAACAGGGATGACCCCGCTATCGACTAATCTTCACTTTCACGGGTTGACGGTTCCTCCCGTATGTCACCAGGACGACGTCCTGAAGACGGTCGTTCAAGCAGGCGATGCGCCGTTTGAATATCGCTTCCAGATTCCTGCCGAAGAAGCTCCGGGGCTGTACTGGTATCACCCTCATGTTCATGGACTTACAAGCGCCCAAGTGCTTGGGGGCGCTTCCGGCGCGCTAATTGTGGAAGGAATCGAGCGCGCCAATCGCCAGCTAGCCGGGCTTCCTGAGCGCGTGTTTATTATCCGCGATCAGGATTTGCTGAATCCCAATGCGAAACCGGTGAAGACGGATTCCATGCCGTCTCCCCTGGTTCTGCGTGACGCCGAAGGCGACATTCTCAATACCGGAACGGGAACGGGCAAGCCGGCGAAGGATCTCTCGATTAATTTTGTCCCGGTTTCGTATCCGAACTATTCACCAGCCGTGATCAAAACAAAACCTTCCGAAAGACAAGTATGGAGAGTTCTCAACGCTTCGGCGATCACGTATCTCGATTTGCAGGTCCTTGTAGGAAGCGTGCCCCAGCTTGTCGGTGTCGTTTCCTTGGACGGCATCCCTTTGAACGAAAATGGAATGGATGCCGATCGAATCATTTGGGAAAGCCACATAGCGCTGCCGCCCGCGGGGCGAGTGGAATTTATTTTCAAGGGCTTGCCGGAAGGAGAACAGGGAAGTCTTGTGACCCGCAGTGTCGACACGGGTCCGGCCGGAGAAAACGATCCCACGCGCCCGCTTGCGACGATCGTGGCGGCGGAAGATGCTCCAGAACCACGTTCGCGTTTAGCCGCTAATCCAGCGCCACTTCTGCCGCCAAGCGCCGTCTGGCTGGGCAACGTCGCTCCCGCCCGTACTCGCAAATTGTATTTCTCCGAAGAGCAGCAGGATCCTTCAAACCCGAATAGCCCCACGAAGTTTTTCATCACCCTGGAAGGGCAAACACCCGCTGTATTCGATCCAAATGCGACGATGCCTAACATCACCGTTCATCAGGGAGATGTTGAAGACTGGGTCATCGAGAACCGGTCGCGGGAATTACACGCCTTCCACATCCATCAAATCCATTTCATGCTGATCGGTTGGAACGGTGTTCCGATCGACGAGCCGTTTCTTCGCGACACAGTCAACGTGCCCTATTGGGATGGGCGAAGCCCGCAGTATCCCAGCGTCAAACTCCGTATGGACTTTCGCGATCCGAACGCGGTGGGAACATTTGTCTATCACTGCCATCTTCTCGAACACGAGGACGGCGGAATGATGGGCCTGATCCGCGTCGAGCGCGCCCCGGCCAAACATTAACGGTCCAAGAATGAAATATTTCAATCGCGCTTCAATCGCGTGAATTAGATTTCACGCGCACGTCATCTCGCGATAACAACGCTCGCGTATCCACATGATGCAAGTTTGATCTGCGGTCTTCCCGGCCCGCCTTCACATACGTCTGCGGAGGTTGTTTGCTCGGTTCCAGGCGGCGGCTTCAAACACATGATTTCCAACTTAAGGAGAATCCATGATTCAGGAGCATCTTCGTCGGCTGGCTAGCCTTTTGACGGCTACGGCCCTGCTGGTAGCCGCCCCGGGCAGCGCTTTGGCAAACGGAAATGAAAACAGCAGAAGCAGCAGAAGTACAACCGTCAGTGTTCCCACCACTACACCAATCAAGAACGTAGTTGTGATCTTTCAGGAGAACATCTCCTTCGATCACTACTTCGCGACGTACCCATACGCGACAAACCCCTCAACCGAAACTCCTTTCACTGCGAAGGCGAACACCCCCCGCGCGGACAACCTGCTGAGTGGCGGTCTCCTCACCTCCAATCCGAACAGCACGCAGCCGTTCCGGATGGACCCGACGATGTCGGTAACGTGTGACCAGAACCACAGCTATACGCCGGAGCAAAGCGCTTTCGATCACGGCCTGATGGATCAGTTTCCGCAGCAGACGGGCACTGGAAATACAGCATCGTCGCCGTGTTTTGACTATGGCCTGGGAACCGGAGTGGTAATGGGCTATTTTGATGGCAACACCGTCACGGCCTACTGGAATTACGCGCAGAACTATGCGATGAGCGATAACTCTCACGGCACGATGTTCGGCCCTTCCACTGTCGGCGCCCTGAACCTGATTGCGGGCACCACTTCGCTGGCTACCCTGCAACCCTCCGCGGATGGAAGCGCCCAGCCGACCACGGATAAAACTTGTACTCCGAAGGCCCCAGCGACAACCTGCAGCGGAACAGCCGACGGCAACGTTTCGGGCGGCCAAACCGTGGGAGCCGCAATTGGTGACCCACGCCCCTTTTACGACGATTGCGTGGCAACCGATCCGACAACGAGCGATCTCTATAAGAAAATCCGCATTTCCGTTACGGGAAAGAACGTTGGCGATCTGCTGAATGAAAAAGGTCTTACCTGGGGCTGGTTCCAGGGCGGATTTGCCCCGACGGGCACGAGTACGTCTTCGGCTCCATACCAGGAGGGCCTGCCCGTCTGCGGCGCGAATCACGTCGGACTCGCGGGTAACGATGCGGTCACCACCAGCGGCGACTATATTCCCCACCACGAACCGTTCCAGTATTTCTCCCAGTCGAATAACCAGCATCACGTTCGGCCAAGCGATTCGGGCTTGATCGGTACGAGCAACGACGGAGCCAATCATCAATACGATTTGCAGGATTTCTGGACGGTGCTGAGCGAAGATCGCCTGCCGACCGTCACTTACCTGAAGGCTGCGGCTTATCAGGACGGCCATCCAGGCTATTCCGATCCGCTCGACGAACAGAATTTCGTGGTCGATGTCGTTAACGCGCTCGAGAACAGCAAGTATTGGCCGAATCTGGCGATTATCATTGCCTACGACGATTCCGATGGCTGGTACGATCATGCCCTCGGGCCCATCGTTAACCAGTCCGCGGTCTCAGATGACACCCTCGCGGGCCCGGGAAACTGCGGCTCCGGCAAGACCAACACCCAGGGCCAATGCGGCTATGGCCCGCGGCTGCCTCTGCTGGTGATTTCTCCGTATGCCAAACAGAACTATGTGGACCACGCCGCCACGGACCAATCCTCCATTCTCCGATTCATTGAGGACAACTGGAATCTTGGTCGCATCGGCGGCAACTCGTCGGATGTGAAGGCCGGCACCCTGAACGGACTTTTCGATTTCACCGACAGCAAGCGGGCTCCCAGACTGATTCTCGACGATTCCACGGGAGTCGTTTTACAGCAGTTCTAGTCGAACAATCTCCGCAGCTCCCCCCTCAGACAACGCCCCCCTGGCTCGTCCCGATTGCCCCCGGGACGAGCCAGTTTTTTTGGCCTGATGCCATCTGGCTCGCCCTTGGGAGGTACATTGGACCGCGCAGGCCGCAGCATATATTTTTCAGCTACCGACCCCAGGGCTTTCGCTGCATCTTGAGCAACGGTATCCTGTCCACATACTTTAGAGACTCATACGGTGTTTCTTTCATATTTGAATCATTGTTTCGTGCGTACCGAGCCGAGGTTCCGATGAAGAAGTCCCTTCCCCCCGAAGCGCTACAAGAGATTGGCGAGCGGCTTGAGCAGGCTCACACGTTATTTCAAAAGCGCTATCCCGGTGATCGCGGGGGCCGCCGGCCTGTGCACGTAGTCTATGGCGGCGCGCAGCTCTTCCGCGCTGGCACTGCCCGCAAGCTTGAAGAACTTGCACTTCGATCTCTTGACGAATTCGCCCCGAATTTCTTGGTATTTGCAAAAGCCCTGGGTTTGTCCGGCGCAGACCAGCTTGTGCATGAGGAGTCTCCAGAGGCAGTAGCTTCGATCGACCAACATGTCGGATCCGACCCCGAAGCCGTCGGGCGCGAAAGCCGTGCTGCCTGGTTCGCACACGCCGTTTATCAGCGCGTGCGCGAGAAGCTGCTGCGGGAGGCGGTCGAGGATTTTCGCATCGACTTCGAAGACGGTTACGGCAACCGCACGGACGACGAAGAAGATAGCCATGCCGTCGCCGCGGCCGCTGAGGTGGCGCAGGGGATGGCCGCCGGTGATCTTCCTCCGTTCATCGGTATTCGCATTAAGCCCCTTACCGAAGAGCTTCGCCATCGCAGCATACGCACGCTCGACATCTTTCTTACTGCACTGGCCGCGAAAACAGCCGGGCAGTTGCCCAGGGAGTTTCGGGTCACACTGCCCAAGGTAACCATGCCTGATGAGGTGGCTGCCCTTGCGGACATTTGTTCACGCCTGGAAACGACGCTCCAGATCCCATCGGGCGCCCTTCACATCGAGTTGATGATTGAGACGACCCAGGCGATCTTGAACGAGCGCGGTGAAGTCAATTTGCTTCCGCTCGTCGCTGCGGCGCGCGGCCGCTGCCTCAGCGTTCACTTCGGACCGTACGATTACACCGCGTCCCGCGGCATCGTCGCGTCACCTCACCTTCTTTCCCACTTCGCCTCCGATTTCGCCCGCGAAGTAATGCAGGTGGCGCTCGCAAGAACGGGCGTCGGCCTGGCGGATGGCCCCACCAACATCATGCCGATTCCTCCTCATCGTGTCGCGAAGGAGGGACCGCCGCTGAGCGAGCGGCAGAAAGAAGAAAACACCGCCGTCGTCCATCGCGCTTGGAAACTGCATTTCGATCACGTCCGCCGGTCGCTCTCAAACGGCTTTTATCAGGGATGGGACCTGCACCCGGCGCAACTGCCGTCCCGCTATGCCGCGGTGTTCTCCTTTTTTCTGGAGAACGCGGATTCGGCCGCCGAGCGCCTGCGCAACTTTATTGAGAAAGCGGCTCAGGCCACGCGGGTCGGCCAGGTTTTCGACGATGCTGCCATGGCTCAGGGGCTTTTGAACTATTTTCTCCGAGCCATCGATTGCGGTGCCATCACACCAAACGAGGCTGAAGCGATGACGAGCCTGTCGGTCAGCGAACTGCGCACAGGTTCCTTCGTGAAGATTCTTCAAGGGCGCTCAAGTAAGGAGCGTTGAGAGAGAAACTCTGGACGAGCCGTCACGAACGCAGTGAATTTGATACAGCCGGGTTCGATGAGGTTGGGCTCCTAGAGCTTGTCGATTTTCGCGGCTAGAATGAAGTCACTCTCGGTGAGGCCATTAATTTTGTGAGTCCAAATGCTGATTTCGGCCTTGCCCCACGCAAGCAGGATGTCTGGATGATGCCCTTGCGATTCCGCGACCTCCCCGACCTTATTCACAAAGGCGAGAGCTTGCCGGAAATCCGGAAAAGTAAACGAACGAACGATGTGATGTTCCTCCACGACTTTCCATTCCGGCACTTGCTTGGCCAGATCTTCCAATTCTTTTCCCGCAACCGGAGGAACCCCTCCCCGGCACGGTATGCAGGTCTTGCTCGATAGCTCACTCATGAAGCCTCCTTGATGGCATGCAGTTGTGATTATAAACGGAGGCCCTCCCCAACAGAATAAGTCCCTCCCTTCTCCTAGCTTATCCCAGCCTCAGATATCGCCCAACGACGTGACCCGCATCACTGACAGATTCGGCAGTTGGGAAGAAAAGTAGACTCAATAAATGATGTGCGCCTGGCCAAAGAAATAGGGGTGGCGCCGCGGGAGGCAGAAGCCCATGCCGGGGAAGCGCCGAGTACTTGGCGTGCTGGTTGGTGTCGCGAGGGCAATTGGCTTGATGTTGATTGTCCTGGCAATACTTAGTGTCCCGCAAATGCGCTTTCTTACGGCCCGCCTCAAAGACAGCCTTGGCACGCTCGCAGCGCTGGCGCTCGGGATTGTCGGAATTTTGTGGCTGGTGGCAGTCGAATGCTTTATTCGGTTCTTCGACCAGTTTCTGTCCCGCAACTGACGCCGAGGGCCGCCGTGAACTGAGTTGTTTGTTTGCCTGGTCCGCCCCCCTGCACTTGTGACTCTAAACAAAGAAATCGAGATGCATTATGCATTTTTAAAATTTCAGCCGAAGCCCATAAGAGATTTTCGCTCGAAGATTGTATGATGGTGAGCCGCTTTTTCGGGCCAATCGAACATGCCAGCCAACACAAAGCAGCCACTGGAAGGTGGCCACCTCGCCGACCCGACCAAATATACGGAATGCTATGCGTATCGACCCCAAGCCCGCGGCGGGGCTGGTGAAAAAATTCTGTACTGCGAAGATACCGCGGTAGCAAACATCGTCGATGCTGTGGGAACTCCCACGTACCTTTACAGTCGGGGCAGTATTGAAGCCCGGTACCGGCGTCTGGATCGCTCCTTCGGCCGGTTGCCGCACGCGATTTGTTACGCCGTTAAGGCCAACAGCAATCTGGCTGTTCTCCGGGTGCTTGCCGGGATGGGCAGCAGCTTTGACATCGTCTCGGGCGGTGAACTCGATCGCCTGAGGAGAATCGGTGTTGCCGGCAAGCGTATAGTCTTTTCCGGCGTGGGCAAGACGCGAGAAGAGATTCGCGAAGCATTTCGTTATCCGGGGCGCCCCACAAAAGCCTCAGGAATTCTGCTCTTTAACGTGGAGTCCGAACCGGAAATTGAGGTCTTGCTGAGCGAGGCCGCGCGCCATCTGGAGCGGGGCGGGCGAAAGCCGGGCGTCGCCATCCGCATCAATCCCGATGTTCTGGCCGGCGGCCATAAGCATATTTCCACTGGCCATCACCATCACAAATTCGGCGTCGATTGGGCAACCGCGCGGCGGATGTATCTGGCCCACAAGAACTCTCCGTGGATAGACTGGCGCGGAATCAGTGCGCATCTGGGATCGCAGATTCTGGACGCAGCCCCCTACCGGCAAGGACTGGCGAGGCTGGCGGAGCATGTTCAGGAACTCCGCGGCGAGGGAATTCACCTCGATTCCATCGATATTGGCGGAGGCTTAGGCATTCAATATACGGACGAGCAGACTCTCGATCTCGCGGTATATGCCCGGACGCTCGCGGCGGCCGTGCGTCCCCTCCGGTGCCGGCTTTTGATCGAACCTGGGCGCTGGCTGGTAGGGCCTTCAGGAGTGTTGCTCACGCGCGTCATTTACGTCAAGAAGAGTCGCGGGAAGACCTTCGTGGTCGTCGATGCGGCTATGAACGATTTGATCCGCCCCGTGCTGTATGACGCAGACCACCCCATAACACCCGTCACGCGCAACTCCCGAATTTCATCGACCAACGTGGACGTGGTCGGCCCGGTCTGCGAATCGGGCGATTTTCTGGCGCAGAACTACCTGCTTGATGAAGTAAAAGCAGGTGACGCGCTGGCCGTTTGGGGCGCCGGCGCATACGGGTTCGTGGAATCTTCGAACTATAACGCCAGGCGCCGCGCCGCCGAAGTGCTGGTGGAAGGGCGCCGATTCCGCGTCGTGCGGCGCCGTGAAACCTACGACGATCTGGTGCGAGAAGAATTGAGTGCGGGCAAATAATCTCGTAAACTTTATACAGCACGATCAATCATTGGGAGGTTGCTGATATGGAGGAGAAGTACCACATTGCCGTGGCGGTGGGTTACACCTTCGTGATCGGGGTGATCGTGTTGGTGTTGAAAATGTCCGTCGTAGAGCGCCTCGCTATATGGCTGGTTGCTATTCTGCTTTTCACCAGCGTTTTGTGGCGCATTCGCAAAGGTGCTGAACCCCCCAAGCAGTTCGAACTTCATCCATAACTTATCGTGCCGGTTGAAGTGCCCTCGCGTTATCGCAGATCTAATCGCGCGAGGGATTTCCGCCAAGAGCCAGAACCACGGCCAGGCGCCGCGGTCCATGCGCCCCCATGACGAGTATTTTCTCGATATCTGCGGTCCGGCTCGATCCCGTGATGAGGCACAGCATGGAGTTCTTCTGTTGCGCCCCGCGTTCCCGCAATCGCGCAAAGGCCGCATCGAGATCGGGAACAAGCTGGTCGAGCGTCGCGACCACGATATGTACCGGCGCGGCCACCGATGCTCCTCGCCCCCCGCAAGATGACGAAACAAATACCGACC
This sequence comes from uncultured Acidobacteriota bacterium, assembly GCA_963848365.1. Taxonomy (GTDB): domain Bacteria; phylum Acidobacteriota; class Terriglobia; order Acidiferrales; family UBA7541; genus Palsa-295. Next base: position 294,307 of record CAWKDI010000009.1, on the reverse strand, counting down.
CGGTTTGCGCCACGAGTGCTTCCGCCAGCGTGATCGTAGCTTGCGAACTCTCGAGCGGTCCACCCTCGCTCGACCAGCGGATTTTACGCTCTCCCTGCCAGAGCGGGACCATGCGGCGAAGTTCCGGCGAGTCCTGCACGAATATTTCGCCCTGCGGAATTGACCCAAGTATGTCGGCAACCGCCGAAGCGCTCGCTCCCATATCCGAAGTGACCACACATTCCGTGAGATTCTGCGCGCATTCCTTCTGAAAACGCTCGAAAGAGTCTGTAATAGGAGCAAAAATGGGTCCCCGCGAAGCTGGCGGGGCGTGCTTTGGCGCGGTTTCGCGAAGCGCGCTGCGGATGCGCGCAAGAATCCGCTCGCGACCGGAGTTTTCAGCTTGTTCCACGCTGTTCCTTCCAAAGCGCGCGAAATGATTTGGCGGGAAGTTCGGGCGCCGCGTGGACTTTGGTCCAAGGACGCATTGGATCAGCCGCAGTTCGTGCTAATCCCAGTGCGTAAGCAAGCCGGAGCAGCCTGCGTCCGGCGCCCCCGAGGAAGGCAAAGCGCTGCGAGCCCATCATCGTCCAGCGCCAGAGCTTGAACGCGAAGCGCTCTCCGGCAGGGCGGTCCGCCGAGCGAACGGCGTTGCGCCGATTCTGGAGCAAATGATGGTGCAGATCGATCTTGGCAGGGCACGCGCTCGTGCAGGCGCCGCAAAGAGACGACGCAAACGAGAGGTGCTGATATTGGTTCAGCCCGCCGAGATGCGGCATAAGAACGCTTCCGATCGGCCCGCCGTACACCGTGCCGTAGGAATGTCCGCCTATCTTGCGAAATACGGGGCAAACGTTCAGGCAAGCCCCGCAGCGGATACAATGCAGCACTTCTCGCTGTTCGGGATCAGCCAGCAACTCGCTCCGTCCATTGTCGAGCAGCACCACATGAAATTCTTCGGGGCCGTCGGTTTCATTCGGGCCGCGCGGACCCCCAATCAGCGTGTTATAGCAGGCAATGGGCTGGCCGACGGCGGACCGGGCGATCGTGGGCCATATCACGGCCAGGTCCTCCATGCGGGGAATCACTTTCTCGATGCCCGCCACCGCCACGTGTATGCGCGGGAGGCTCGTGCCAAGCCGGCCGTTGCCCTCGTTGGTGGTAAGCGCCATCATCCCGGAGTCGGCAACCAGAAAATTGGCGCCGGAAATTCCCATCTCCGCCGAGAAAAAGGCCTTTCGCAGGGCGCGTCGGGCGACAGCCACAAGATGTTGCGGGTCATCGCTCTCCACTCCGCCCAGCTTTTCACGAAAAAGATCGGCGATCTCGGCGCGCGTCAGATGCATCGCGGGCGTCATCAGGTGGTAAGGCGGCTCCTTGCGCAGCTGGACAATCATCTCGCCCAGGTCGGTCTCAAAGACATTGACGCCCTTTTCTTCGAGCGTATGCGTGAGGTTGATTTCCTCGGTGACCATGGACTTCGACTTCACCACCGTGCGCACATTGTTGCGCGCCGCCACATCCACAATGTAATGCCGCGCATCTTCGGCAGTTTCCGCCCAGTAGACGTGGGCGCCGCGCTCTTTCAGCTTCGTCTCGAATTCAAGCAGGTAGCGGTCGAGATGATTCACCGCCTCCCATTTGATTTCATGAATCCGCTGGCGCGCCGCTTCCCAATCCTGAAAACGCGCGCCCGTGCGCCCCACCGCGGCCTCATAATGGTCGATGCCGGTGCGAATCGTCCGCCGGTGAACAAGGTCTGCGGATTTTGTCGCGGCATTCCGCAGAAACTCCTGGGCGGGCGTGCTCATCGAGACCCTCCCTTCGAGGATCCTGCTTCAGCGGCGACAATGCGCGACGCAACCTCACCGTCCGGAACGTCAACCTGCGCAAGGATGCTGGCCAAGTGGATGCAGCGCACAGGCGATTTCCGCAGTCGCAGCACCCCGTCCATATGCATCAGGCAGCTTGGGTCGGTCGACGTGACATACTCGGCGCCAGAAGCCTCCGCATTCGCAGCCTTGGTTTCTCCCATGGCTGAGGAGATCATCGGATATTTTGTGGCGAATGTGCCACCAAAGCCGCAGCATTCCTCGCAATAAGGCATTTCCACAAGTTCGAGGCCTCGCACGCCCCGAAGCAGCTCGCGCGGTTCCTGCTTCAGGTGCAGCTCGCGGAGCGCATGGCAGGCGTCGTGATAAGCGACGCGATGCGGAAAAGTGGCTCCTACATCGGTGATCTGAGCGACCTTCACCAGAAATTCCGAGAATTCAAACACGCGAGCCGCAAGCGCCGAGGCATCGGCTGCGAACGCACCGCCAGCCAGCAAATCCGGATAAAAATTCCGTACCATGGTGGTACAGGAGCCGGACGGGCAAACGATCGCATCCGCTTTAGTAGCGCGGAATACTCTTACGAATCGTTCCGCGACCGGGCGCGCTTCGTCCCAATAGCCGCTATTGAAAGCGGGCTGTCCGCAGCAGGTTTGCGCCTCGGGAAAATCGAGGGTATAGCCGATGCGCCGCAAAACGCGGGCCATGTCGGCGCCAACTTCCGGATTCAGCTGGTCGACAAAACAGGGGATGAACAGCGCAACCGTCTTCATCAGCTCAACTATTGTGCACGCTTTCGCCTGGTTTCAGTCTCAAATTTTGTGATAGAACGATTATCGGGGCGTATTTGTGGCGGATCGTGCGCAATGGCACGCCAACGAAATTCGGATGTGCATTCAACGCGTTTCGTTAACCGAAAGCGATTGAATCGAGGGCTAGCGAGAATGACTAGACTTGGCCTACCGGTGCGGGAACCTGCGGCTCGACGCCGCGCCAGCCGACTGGGCGCCCCTGTACCGCTTCCTTGAGCGCGCGGAAAAGCACCACGTACATCATCTGCCGGTAATAGAAGCGCTGCAGGATCAAGGGCGCGAGCAGGGTCCAGTCCTCATTCTTCTCCAGCGCGAAGGCCACCACGCAGGTAAACAGGTCGATCAGCATGAAGAGCGCGAAAAAGATCAGCGATCGCTCCACGTCCTGCGAGGTCCAGAGCTGCGGCAACTGAGTGATGCGGAGCTGCGCCAGCCCCCACAGCGCGAGGGTCACCAGAAACAGCAGGTCGATGAGCGGCGACACCAGGGGAAGCACGATCTGGAAGAGAAAAATATTGGGCACAGCGACCCAGCCGAGCGTGCCGTATTGAGGCTTTCCGACCGTGTCCCGATGTTTCCAGATCGCCTGCAGCGTGCCGAATGTCCAGCGGAAACGCTGGCGGATCAATGCGTCGATCGTTTCGGGAACTTCCGTGCGCCCGATCGCTTCTTCGTCGTAGAGAATCTTCCAGCCATTGCGGCGGATCGTGAGCGTCAGGTCGGTATCTTCCGCGACCGTATCGCCCGAAAAGCCGCCCTGGCTTCGCAGCAGGTCCGTTCGCCACGCGCCCACGGCCCCCGGCACCACGGGGATGCAATTCAGCAAATCGAACGCGCGCTTTTCGAGGTTCTGGCTGGTGATGTATTCGAGCGCCTGCCAGCGCGTGAGCCAGCGATTGCGGTTCATCACCTTCACGTTGCCGGCGACCGCGCCCACTTTCTCATCCACGAAATGGCGCACCAGCAGCGGAATCGCGTCCGGGTCCACGATCGTATCGGCGTCGATGGATACGACGATTTCGCCGGTCGCCTCCGACAAGCCGTGATTGAGTGCCGAGGGCTTGCCATGATTCGATTGCAGCAGCAGACGCACGCGCGGATCGCGCCCGAAATTGCGTGCGCACCAGTTCGGCGGTGCGGTCGATCGAGCCGTCGTCCACCACGAGAATTTCGAGCTTCGGATAATCGGACGCCAGCGCGGAATACACCGTGTCCACGATCACCGATTCCTCGTTGTAGGCCGGAATCAGCACGGTGACGCGGGGCTTGTATTCCGGATGATCCCCAGGCGCCGGGCGAAGCTTCTCGATCAGCGCCAGCATCCCGATAATCAATGCCCGTCCGCCCACCAGCAAAATTCCCGCGACGAAAATAAACGCGATCGAGCGCGCGACCAGCGGAACACATCGAAAATGAAGGCATCGGCGCGCACCAGCAGCCACTCGCGGTGGCTCAGCTGCGGCATCATTCCGCGCGCTGCTGCCCCAGCAGATCGGACACCGAAACGAACTGATAGCCCTTGGCGCGCAGGCCGTCGATGATCTGCGGCAGCGCCGCGACGGTATGGCTGCGGTCGCCGCCGCCATCGTGCAGCAGGATGATGTTGCCCTTGTTGGCCTCGGTGTCGGCGAGCACGCGCTGCACGATGGTCTGCACGGGCGGAGGCGCCTCGCCGCCGGCTTCGCCCCAATCGTGCGGATCGATCCGCGCTCCCACGATGACGTAACCCATCGACTGCGGAATGGGCAGCATCTGCACTTCGCTCGCGGTTTCCGGCTGATGGTCGATTCCGTAAGGCGGCCGGAACAGCGTCGTTTTCACGCCCAGGCTGCTCTCGATCAGCAGTTCCGTGAGATTCAATTCGATCTGCAGTTGCGTTTTCGAAATGGTATCGAATTCCGGATGGGTGAAGGTGTGATTGCCGATCTCATCGCCCTGCGCAAATTCGCGCTTGACGATATTGGCTTGCTGGTTCGCCGAATCGCCGATCACGAAAAATCTGCCGGGGCGCCTTTCTGCTTCAGGATGTCGAGAATCTTGGGCGTCCACTGCGGATCGGGACCGTCGTCGAACGTGAGAGCCACTTTGTGGTTCGCCGCGCCCATCTGCTGAATGCGCCACGACAGCGGATAGCTCTGAAAGCTCTCATCGTCGAATACATCGCTTTCCGCGTCGTAATCGAGCGTTCGCTGCCCGCTCTTCGGAGTTGCCGTGATGCGCCAGATGTCGCCGTCCCCTTCGAGAATCAAATCGTAGCCGGGAGGAAGATCCTGCAGTTTGTTGCGGACCGCGTCGGTCGGATTCGTCGCATCCCAGATGTACCAGATGGACGGGTCTTCCATGCCCAGGCGCCACAGGGCCGTGCCGCGCACGCCCGCGCTTTCCGCGGCGCGGATCTGGTTGTAAGCGGTGACGCCGTCCAGCATCCACACGGTGTGAACCTGGTTCTTTTCGTCCTCGTAGGAGTAGTGCGGATTGAACGTGTCGGGATCGAACACGATGTCCGACTCCGATTCCACCGCTGTGATCACGCCCTGCTGAAACGTGACCGCCTGCGCCACCGGATGCGGAACGCGCTTCGATTTTGCGGGCCAGTCGTATCCGTAATTCGCGATGCCCATCACGATCTTGTCCGCCGGAACCAGCTTCAGCATGTTCTCGATATTGCGAACGAACCAATCCTGGGGAGCGATGGGGCCGGGCGAAGAGGTGGGCCAGTGAAAATCGTAGTTCATCAGGATGATGGCGTCGGCCTGCGAGGCAAAATATTTGTAGTCGTAGCTGAAATCGGCGGCGGGAAGCGCGACCATCAGCTTCAGTCCCCGCGCGTGCAGCTCCGCGCCGAGGTCGTGGATAAAATGCTCGAAATCCGGCTCGCTGGTTTTCGGGAGCGATTCGAAGTCGACCACCACGCCCGGCTGGTGCTCCGCGTCCGCATATTGTTCGAGTTGCTGCGCAAGGCGTTGCGCGAGCCACCGGGATTCGCCAGCATCTGCAGCATTTCCGGCGGGCACCAGCCCTTCTTCCCGTCGTAGTTGTTCACCATCGACATGACCGGGAATTCAATGCCGCGCTTCTGGAGCCCGAGCAGAAAACCGGTGAGCTTGGGGTCGGGCTCGGCGTCGACTTGCCCGTCGGCGGAAACGGCATGCAGCGCCTCGGGGATCAGCAAATCGATGTCGCGATAATGCAATTGCAGCGAGGCCAGGCTCGTATAATCGTCGCTCACGTAAAAAGCGGCGCGCAGCGGTTCATAATTCTGCGGCACTTTCCCAAGCGCGGCGATTTTGCGCTTGCGGCCCCGCCGAGGGGTTTCGCCTTCTGAATCGGAGTGGAATTGCATGCAGGCCGCCTGGCGTGTCCGGCCGCAACAGTTCGGGCAATTCCGGGTTGCGCACCACGTTGAGGAGGAACACCACCAGCACCAGGGTAAAAAGCGCCCCGGTGATTTCCAGAACCAGCCGCGTCCGCCGCCAGCGCCGGCGCTCCTGGTCGTAAAAAATGGGCTTGCGCTCAGGCATCAGTGCATTCCAAGCTGGTAGCCTTAACACCTTGAGCCTATGCAGAACATTTCCATTTTGCAAGACGCACCTGCGCGACCCTGTCAAATCCCTTCGCACTCAATATAACCATTAGACGGGCCAGCAGACCACTCGTTAGAGAGCCGCGTTAGAACCCGCCTGATGACTTCCACCTCTAAGATGCGCCTGAGTGCCGGTCTCGCTGTATTGACAGGATTGATGTTGCGCCTGTTTTTCATCCTGAAGTTCCCGGTTCAGGATTCGGGCGATGCGCCATTCTACATCGAATTGGCATGGAATTGGCTCAAGAACGGGGTCTATGGCTTTCCAATCGCCGGTCATCTGACTCCAGTCGATATGCGTGTACCCGGCTATCCGGCGTTCCTGGCGGCCGTTTTCGCTGTTTTTCGGGCAATCGACGCGGGCAGTGATGCTTGCGCAGGCGGTCGTCGATCTCGGGACCTGCTTTCTGGTGGCACTGATCGCGGCCCGACTGGCGCCGGCATCGTCCCGGCGACGCGTGGCGCTGGCGGGATTGTGGCTCGCGGCGCTCTGCCCTTTCACGGCAAATTACACGGCCGTCGTTCTGACCGAAACGCTCGTCACCTTCCTGACCGCTCTGGCGATTCTGGTGTTTCTCGAAGCGTATGTCACTTCCCCGCCCTTGGGCGATGAAAGCTCCTACGCGAGACGCTCCCTCCTCAGCCAGTGGTTTCTGGGAGGTCTCGTCGTCGGGTTTGGGACTCTGGTTCGCCCGGAAACGCCTCTTCTGCTTGCTTGCCGTTGGGCTGGTGCTGCTCGGGAAGTGGTGGCGGCCCGCCGACTGGCAAAAGCTGGTCCGTGCCGTCGCCCTGATGGCCGCCGGACTGCTGCTGCCCCTCGTGCCCTGGGCCGCGCGCAATTGGAACGCACTCCATGACGTGCAATTCCTGGCGCCCCACTACAGCACGCTGCCGGGTGAGTTTGCGCCGCTCGGATTCGATGCCTGGATCAACACTTGGCTGTGGCGATTCCGCGATGTGTATCTCGTCACCTGGAAGCTCGACGTCGAAGAAATCTCGGTAGACGACCTTCCGTGCTCCGCTTCGATTCTGCCCAGCAGAAGGCCCGCGTCGCCGAGATCTTTGAAGAATACAACGACACCCTGACCTGGAGTCGCGACCAGGACCGCGAGCTCGGCGAAATCGCCAGCGAAAGAACGGCGCAGCATCCCTCTGCGCACTTACCTGAAGATTCCTTTGCTTCGCTCGCTGACGATCTGGTTTACGCCGCGGGTCGAGTTGCTTCCTGTTTCCGGGCACCTTGTGGCCTTTCCGGGATGAATGGCGGGACGACCGGCGCGACTTTCTGACCAGCCTGGAGCCTCGTCGGCATCAACGCGATCTACGTGGCGCTGGCCTTGGCGGGTGCGTGGATTGTCGCGCCGCCAGCCCGGGTGGGCGCTTCTGATCGTGTTCATTCTGGTGCGCACGGTCTATTTCGCCACTTTCGCGGATGAAGCGCCGGAGCCGCGCTACGTGCTGGAATGCTTCCCGGCTGTTCTTGCGCTGGGCGCGCAGGTTTTCCGGGCAGGCTTCAGCTTTCTTCGACGGGCTCCGGGATGAATTGTCAGGCGGTAGATCTGCGGAAATCGTTCCTTCACGCGATCTTCGAGCGCGGCGGTGAGATCGTGCACTTGCGTGATGGGCAAGTCTCCGTCCATGGCGCAGTGGCACGACACCAGAATCTTGTGCTCCACGGTCCGCACGCGCACCTCGTGGCAATTGGTGAGCTCCTGATATTCCGCGGGAAGTGAATTCAGGAAATCCTGAACCGACCGCGAAAGCCCCTTCATTTCTTCCGCGCCGGGTATGCGCGCGCCCAAGGGCTCGATATGGATATTCACGAGCGCCCCGGGATCGGTCGCTCTGAGAATGTCGGCTTCCAGTTCCGTCGCGCGCCGATGCGCTTCGCGCAGGCTGGCCTTCTCGTCCACTTCCAGATGCAAGTCCACGAAAAGGCGCCCGTCCAGCTGATGCGCGGAAAGTTCGTGCACGGCCAGGCCGCGCCGCTGGGCGATTGCCCGAATGGTCTCGAACAGATGCTCGTTGTTGCGCGCGCGAGGCTCCACGTGCACCATCACGTCCGCCGGCACGATCTGGCCGATCGTGCTCTTCCACCGCATCGCTCGCGGCGTGCGCCTGTTCGAGGCTGGCGGTGCGCGGCACGCTGATGGTCACGTCCACGAAATAGCGCTGGCCCGCGCGCCGCACGCGCACGCGCTCGGTGTTCAAGACGCCTTCGGTTTCGTTCACGGCCCGCGGTGATGTCGCTCGCTGCAGTCCGCCGGGCGCAACGTCCAGCAGCGCGTCCAGCGTTCGCTTTCCCAGCCGCGAGCCGATCCAGATAATTACGCCCGCCACGGCCAGAGCGGCCACCGCGTCCAGCATGCTCAGCCATGCGATGCCGAATTTCATCCCGAGCCACGCGGCGGTGATTCCGACGATCACTACGAACGTGCTCCAGACATCGGTGGAGAAATGCAGCGCGTCGGCCTCCAGCGCCTCGCTCGGATATTTTTTCGCAATGCGGTTCAGCGCGCGCGACCGCACGAAATCGATTCCCATTGCAAGAAGCGAGAATCACGATGGCCGTCAGGCTCGGATGAATCTCGCGCGGAGTGAAACAGCAAGCCGCTGAAATGCTTCCCAGATGATGTAAATCGCGGTCAGTAGCAGCAGCCCTGTTTCAACGAAGGCGGAAAAGCTTTCCACTTTTCCGTGGCCGTAGAGATGCTCGGCGTCGGCAGGCTTGTCCGCGACGCGCACGGAGAGGAATGTGATGATCGCGGCAACCAGATCCAGGATGGAATGCAGCGCCTCGGACAGAATTCCCAGGCTGCCGGTGGCGACTGCGAGAAAAACCTTCAGAATACCAGCACTACGGCCGAACCTACCGAGCCGAGCGCCGCCATGCGCTTCTCGCGGGATGCCTGTGCAACCGCTTCGGACATTTGGCGGATTATACGCGAGCGGGGAAGGCATACGAAGCCGGCTCCAACAGACAATGACCGGCTGTGGCTATCGGTTTGTGGGCTTGTAGCTGCCGATTATCAGCGGCGGAGCCGGAACCAGCGGAACGCGCCGTGGTTCGCCGTGGAAGCCTCGGATTTCCACTTCATCCAGCAACAGCGACGGAGCGATCACGGTGCTCGGAATGCCGCCCTGCGCCGAACCGAAAGCGCCCAGGGCCGTTCCCGCGAACCCGCCTGCTGAATTCTGCATGTAGGTGAAAACGGAAGTGTCGTCGCCCGCCGCGGAAATATTGCGCAGCGAGCGCAGCGTGAGCCCGTTGATGATTCCGCCGCGCACCAGTTCTTCGTGGCCGTCGGCGACGTAAACCCGGTAGACGAGCAACGGCACCCGCACGCCGCTCGATATTCCTCCCGCCAGGCTGCCGATGAAATCGGAAAAGTCTTCCTGCAGCACCGAGGAAAGCGCCGGATTGTCCATGCGCTTCACCTCGAGGCACCATTGATGGCCATCGTCTTTGCAGGCATCCAGAAACTTCTTCTTGAGGTCGGCGGGCTTGAGGGGGTCGCTCGACTGCAAAATCAGGTTGCTGCTGAGCGGCTTGGTGTCGGAAAGATCGGCCGAGCGCGCGTGGCCATTGGAAGGCTCAAAATCGGGACCCGGCCGGCGCGACATCAGCAGATCCCTCAAAATGCCGTTCTCGACAATGGTCACCCTCTGCGCCCTTCACGCCTTCATCGTCCACGTCGTAGCTGCCCAGCAAGCGGCTGCCCCTGAAAATCCTTCAGCGTCGGGTCATCAGATCAGCGTCACGGTCGTGGGAAACACGCGCGTCCCACGCGTCCCGCTCCATTCGCTGTGCGCGCCCACTCGCTCCATCATCTGATCGAATGCCGGCGTCATCGAAAGAGGCGGCCGCGCGCCGGAAAGCGACGCAGGAAGCACCTGCGCGAGCACGGAAGCCGCGGCGGGAGCATCGAAGAGCACCGGCCCGGTGAAATCCGGCACGAGCGGGCTGTCGCGCAAGCTCCATCAATTCCGTGCCGGCCTGTGTGAGTCCTTTGCTCAACCGTTGCCGGGTCGGGCAGGTCGGCGGGTGCAGCGCATAGGTGGCGTAATAATTGTGGAGCGACATGCCGTCGTCGGCATGCGTGTCGAGCGACGCTTCGATCGCCGCGAGGCTGTGCGACGTGCGAATCGTGGTGCCTTCGCTGGTCATCAAGTACGACGTGACGTAGATCAGGTAATAGTTGACGCGAGTCCCGTCGATTTCCTCGAAATTCTTCAGACCGGCGGAAGCGGCCCGCGCCTCGTTGTCCCAGTTGCGCGACGTCCAATCCGGCTCGATGCGCGGATCGACCTTCACGAGCGGCGGCGCTTGCGAGAAATCGTCGATTTCCGGCGGCTTGGTCAGGCTGCGCAGGAAGGCGTTCTTCAGCGACATCTGCGTCACGGCCGCCTTGTAGGCCTGATCGGTGGCGAGCCAAAGATCCTGGCGCAGCGAATTGTAGTCGCGGTCGATTCCCACCTGGCCCGTCGAGCCCAAGAAACCCGCGGAAGCCGTCTTCGCTGATGAAATTCGAGCTGTCGAGATGATAATCGCCCACGCGCACGTCCACGCTCATGAAGCGGCTGCGCGCGATATCGCTGGCGAGAAGCGCGCCAAACGAAGCGGTTACGCTCCGCACATCCACATCCAGCAGCCGGTATTCGATATAGAACGGCTTGTCCACGCCGGGAAGCTGCAGACGAGTGCGCGAGCGCTCCAGCTCGTCGCGCATGGCCTGAAGCGTTTTGTCGTTGTCTCCGGCCGGGATGGGAGCCGCTTGCGGCGCCGGAGTCTTCGGCCGTGGCTGCGCGGCAGCCAGAGGCATTCCGAACGACACAAGCAGCAGCAGGGGCAACACCGTAATTTTTTTCACTGTGCGAGTCCCTTCGCCTCGGAATCGTGCCCGGGCGGCGGCAGGATCGGCGGCCGGTCCGTGGACGTTTCTTTCTTCTGCACTTCCATCTCCGAAATCAGAATCGCGGGCGCCACGGCGGAAACCGGCACCGAGCCCGATTCCGCGCCGCAATAGCCGTTGAAAATCTCGGGCGTGTCGCCGGTGGCCACAATTTTCGTCAGCGAAACGAGCGGCGTACCCACGATATCCACGCCGCGAACCAGTTCATCGGGCCTGCCATCGGGAAACACCTTGTAAACCACCAGCGGCAGCACCTGGAACGCCTGCGGATTGCCGCGGCCGGTGAAGGTAAAGCCGCCGGCGATATCGTCGATCAGAAGGCCGAACGGCTTTCCCTGCTCCTTCACGAGTTCGATCAGCTTCTGCCGCAGCTGATCGTTGGTCATCGTCTTCGAGCTCGAAACGATCAAATTTCCCTGGCGCGCCACGGGAACGTAGCCGAGCTGGCGCCGGCCGTGGCCGTTCGATTGCGGAATGCTCACCAGCGGCGAACGCGACATCAGAAACGTCTTCAGCACGCCATGGTCGACCAACTGGACGTTCTGCGCGGGCACGCCTTCGTCGTCAAAGGGGTAATAGCCGAGCAGCATCTGGCCGCCCAGGGACGCCTCGCGTCGGATCGTCCTTGATCGAAAGAAAATCGGGAAGGATCTGTTCGCCGATCTTGCTTGTGAACGTCTGCCCTTCGTTGATGTCCTTCTGCCGGAATCCTTCGGAGCGATGGCCGAAAACCTCGTGGAAAAATACGGCGGCGGCGCGGCCCGTCAGCAGCGCCGGACCGGCGTAGGGATCGATCAGCGGCGCCTTGTCGAGCCCCTCGGTCTCATGAATCATCACCTGGATGCGCGCAAACACGGTCTTGTCGTCCGGAGCGTCTTTGGGATCGAGCCAGTCGAAATTGGCGAAGCGATTGATGTCCATGCCGTCGGGAGCCTTGCTCTGCACGTACAGCTCGAGCCGGTAATGAACTTGCCCGAAGCCCAGCTTGGTGCCTTCGCTGTTCACCTGGTACTGATTCATGCCCGAGCGCCGAGAACGTCGCGATGGAATTCAGCACCGCGGGCGATTTGCTGAAAGCCGCGGTATATCTCCGCACGCGCTCTTCCCAGGGCTTGCGGTCCACGTGAATTTCGACGCGCGGCCCGAGTAGGTGTGCGGCGCTTCTTTCGAAAAATCGGGCGCGGCGCCCTCGGCCGTCTGCACTTCCACCTGCTGGCTCGTCTTGACCTTGATCAACGCTTCGGAGGCCGCGCGATACTGGCGGTCGGTTTCTCGCCAGATTTCGCGGCGCAGAACGGGAATATCATCGTCCAGGATGGCCGACGTGCCGGGACTCGTCCAGCTGGGTTGCCGGTCGGCGAGCTTGTGGGTGTCGTCCAGCTGGTAGGTGCCGGTGCGCGTCTGCACCTCGAGCCAGCGGCCGCGGTCGTCGCTGCTTGAAAGCAGCGCGCCGTTGGAACCGGAAACCGATGAATACTGGCGGTCCGCAACCGTATAGCTGATGAAATAGGCTGCCGGGTCGCCTTGCGAGAGCGCCGTCATGGAACGCCCGAGTTCGTCCTGCATGGCGGTCAGGATGGCCTGTCCCGGATCGGAGCTAACCGCGGGAACGCTCGTCGCGTGGCCTTTCGCAGGCCCATTGCTGCGGAACAGCCACACGCGATTAATAAGCTCCCCGCCAACGCTAAAAGTTCCTTGCATTTTTGTTGTGTTTTCATGGTTGCACAAAGTCTATCAGTTTAAAGTAGGATTTCTGAATCGCCAAACGAAAAGCCCGGCCCGCCGGCCCGCAGCCAGTACTGAGCAGCCGGTTCTGCCGCAAAGGAGACTTAGATGCGCGCAATGGTGGTTCGGAGGTATGGGCCGCCGGAAGTTTTTGAGTCCCGGCAGGTGCCCGATCCGCAGCCCAAGCCGGGCGAGGTTCTGATCCGCGTCAAGGCCATCGGAGTCAATTTTGCCGACCTGCTGCAACGCATGGGCGTTTATCCCGGCGTTCCCAAGCCGCCGTTTGTTCCGGGCATGGAAATCGCCGGAATCGTTGAAAAGACCGCCGAAGGCGGAAAGGCGGCGAGGCGAGCGCCTCTGCGGCCGGGCGAAGCGGTGGCGGCCATATCAGGTTTGAACGCTTACGCCGAATGGATCGCCGTCCCGGCGCATCAGGTCTTTCGCTTGCCCGCGGGGATGCCTTTTGAAGATGCGGCGGCCATCCCCGGTCAACTACCTGACCGCTTATCACTCGATCGTCACGATGGGCAATCTGCAGCCGGGCGACCGCATCCTGATTCACGGCGCGGCCGGAGGCGTGGGTATCGCCGCGGTGCAGATTGCGCGCGCCCGCGGGCTGGTGATTTTCGGCACGGCCGGACCCGCGAAGCAGGAATATCTGCGAAAACTCGGCGTCGACCACCCCATCGACTATGAAAAAACCGATTTCGTTCAGGCCGTGCGCAAGTTTGCGCCAGACGGAATCGAAATGGTCATGGACCCGATCGGCGGCAAATCCTTCTCGCGCAGTCACAAATGCCTTGGGCCCACGGGACGGCTGGTGATTTATGGATTCTCGGCATCGGTTGGCTCCGGATGGGAAGCGGAACTGGCCGAAGACCATCGCCGCGTTCTGCGCAGACGCCCTGCTTTCATCCGCTGAAGCTGATGAGCGAGAATATTGCCGTGATTGGCGTCAGTCTCGGGCATTTGCAGGCCCGCGGAGCTCTTGCTCCGCAGCGAAATGGAGGAAATCTTCAGGCTGTACGCCGCCGGCAAGATCAAGCCGGTGATCGGCAAGTCATTTCCGCTGGCTCAGGCCGCCGCGGCCCACCAATACATTCATGAGCGGAAGAATATCGGCAAGGTGATCCTTACAGTGAAGTAAAGTCAGCGCTGTCTTTTAGTGGTGTTCACGCAGTATTTTTAAAAAACTCTATTCAGTCGCACCTGAATGGGAATGCTCAATTGGACGGCGGCGCCTTTGCCGCGGCTGTTATCCGCGACATTGCCCTCGCATCGACAGTTCCTTCACTTCCCCATCGCCGGTGCGTCCTTGGGTTTCATCAGGTCCGGCGCCAGCACATCCACCTGATCGAACGGAATTTCCGTGAATTGCGCATTCGGAAATTCCTTCTTCAGCGCGTCGCGGAACGCGCTCACGTTCCCGGCGAGCACGATGTCGAGATCCTTCGTCTCCAGATATCGCTGCGCCATTCCTTCACCTGCGCCGAGCGTGACGCCGCGAATTTTGTCCGGATACGTGCTGTTGTAGTCGGCCGGCAGATCGAACTCCGCCACCGTGAGCACGCGATCCGCCACCTGCTCCGCCGTTTCCGACTGAATCGGATAAACGCCCGCCAGATAGTCCCGCGCGAAATCCATCTCCGCCGGCGTACACGTCTCCGTTCGACATCTTCGTGAGCAGATCCACCACCAGCTTCGTCGCCTGCACGGTCGCCGCGGTGCGCGTGAACGTTCCCACGCCAAACGATCCCGCATACCGGTGCGGAGCTGAACGTGAATACGCGCCGTACGTGAGCCCGTTCTTGACCCGCACTTCCGTGTTCAGCCGGCTGTTGTAGCCGCCGCCGAAAATCCGGTTCATCACCACGCACCGGAATGTAATTCGGATCGTTGCGCGCGAATGCCCAGCTTGCCGACGCGAATCTGCGTCTGCACCGCGTCCGGCTTATCGATCAGCCAGATGTGCTGGCCGGAGATCGCCGCAGGCTGGGGCGGCGCGCTGGCAACATCCCGCTGCGGCTGCGACTTCGGCCATGCGCCGAAATATTTCTCGGCCGCGGCAAACGCTTCCTCCGGCGTGATGTCGCCCGCGAACGCGAGCAGCGACTGATTGGGCGCGTAGTTCGCAGTCATGAAATTTCGCGAGCTCGTCGCGAGTGAGCTTCTTGACGGTTTCCGGGCGTGCCCTCCTGCGGCCAGCCGTAAGGCGAACTCGCCGTAGACCACGCGCCCGAACACCGCCGACGCCAGATATTCCGGATCGGAATATTGCACCGTCAGATTCGAGAGCAGTTGCTGCCGCTGCCGGTCCAGTTCGTCGCCTTGAAACGCCGGATGCAGCACCACGTCCGACATCAAATCCAGCCCCGTGTCCAAATCCTTCTTCACGATGTTGAGCGTGACGGTCGTGAATCCTTGCCGGCCGCCGCCTCAAGCGATCCCGCCGATGAAATCGATCGCCTCGGCGATCTCTTGCGCCGAGCGCTTCTGCGTTCCCTGCGTCAGCATGTTCGCCGTCATCTGCGCCACGCCCGGCATTGCCGCTGGGTCCTTGATGCTGCCCGCGGTCAGGATCACCATCCGCGCGGCGATCGACGGCTCGCTCATGATCGGTCACCACAAACACCCGCAAGCCGTTGGGCAAGCGTCTTCGTGGCTGCCTGCGGAAAGTGAAACGCCTTGGGCGGTCCAGCACCGGCATCGCGGCACGCAGTTTCACGCCCGGCGGCACCACTCCCGTTCCGTTCTTCTGCTCCTGCGCGAGCGCTGGACGCGGCGCGCTGGCGCTCCGGCGCTGCTGCGCGGCCAGCCGACAGGCCACGAGGACCAGCGCCGCAATCACGAACCTCCAACGCTTTCGCTCGCCCGTTTCATCGTATCTCCCAAATAATAGTTGCTCGCGTGTGGCGCGGATAAGCTCGCGCGGGCCGCAGCGCTCATTGCGCTTTCCCCGCAGGGGTGATCACCAGCACCGTCGCGTGCTGCGGGACGAAATATTCCTTCGCCGCTGCGCTGGATGTCCGCTGGCGTCACCTTCAAATATCGATCGAGTTCGGTGTTCACCAGACCCGGATCCTTCCCGATCACCGCCGCGTCCGCCAGCGCCACGGCCTTTTCCTGGTCCGTATCGCGCCCCAGAATGAAGCCGGAAATCTCCTGGTTCTTCGCCTTTTCGAGTTCCTTCGCGTCGACCGGCTTCTCTTTCAGACTCATCCAGCACGCCGATCGACGGCCTTTTTGCCTTCTTCGGCCGTGTGTGCCCTGGTTCATGATCGCGTAAGCCCAGAACAAATTGGGATCCTCGGTGAAATTCCCGAAGCCCGCCGCCTGCACCGCGATTCGCTCCTTGTATACCAGCGTCTGGTAGAGCCGGCTGCTCTCGCCCCCGGCCAGAATGTTCGACGCCAGATCGAGCGGATAAGCGTCCGGCGGGTACCGCGCCGGAATCTTGTAGCCGATCACGACCGCCGGCAGCGGCGTGTTCGAATAGGATTTGTTCACGTCGCGCTCGGCGGTCTGCGCCGGCTCCGGCGTGTTGATTCGCGGAATCGGCTTGGCCGAAGCCGGAATGCCCTCGAAATATTTCTTCGCCCAGCCAAGCGCCTGGTTGGAATTGAAATCGCCCACGATCACCAGCGTCGCGTTGTTCGGCTTGTAATACGTGTTGAAGAAATCGCGCACGTCTTCGAGCGTCGCCTTGTCCAGGTCTTCGATGCTGCCGATCGGCGTGTGGTGGTAGGCGTGCACCGTGAAAGCCGCCGCGCGCAGGTCCTCTTCGAGCGAGCCGTAAGGCTGGTTGTCGACGCGCACGCGCCGCTCTTCCTCCACCACCTGGCGCTCGGACTTGAAATTCGCCTCGTCCACGTTGAGGCTGCCCATGCGGTCCGCCTCGAGCCACAGCACGCGCTCCAGATAATTGCTGGGAAACGTCTCGAAGAAATTCGTCGTGTCGTCGCTCGGTTTCGGCGTTGTCGAATCCGCCCACCGCTTCGATGATTCGCGAATGCTCGTCGGCGCCCACGTGCGCGGAGCCCTTGAACATCAGGTGCTCGAACAAATGCGCGAATCCGGAGCGCCCGGGCCGCTCGTCCTTCGACCCCACGTGGTACCACACTTGCAGATTGATCACCGGCACGGCATGGTCCTCGAGCAGAATCACCTGCAGCCCGTTGGAGAGCTTGTGCGTCGTGAAATTCAGCTTCGGTGGCCGCACGTCCGTCGCGACTGGGCCGCCGCCGGCGTGCCCAGCGCCGCCACCAGCACGCACAGGATCCCCAGTGGAAACAAAAACCTCTGCAGATTCTCACGCACGTTCTTTCGCGTTCTGCTACGAATATTCGCCTTCATGAACCCTCGCTGGAGTGACCCGCTCCAAACCTGAAATTGTACGCTCACTGTGCGTGAGGGCGGCAGAAATTCCCCGCGGTCGCAGTCTGCTGTTAGACGCACCTTCCTTGAAAATGATTTCTTCGCGCGTGGTTCTCCATCACAGCTCCCGGCGCAGACAAGCTGTTTCCCGATTCGCACGCTTTCGGAAAGCTTTTTTGGCGCCGTCGAATCGTTATGGTGCTATGGAATTGGCCTGAAAAACCGACCGCAGCAATTGCAGGAGGCCTCTATGCGAAGCCTGGTCGGGCTGGTTATCACCCTGTTGATCGTATTCGGAATGTACAAGCTATTCTTCTCCCAGCTCCAGTCAACCGGCAGCGCGGCGCCCGCCCACACGATCGATGTAGCCGGCGTGAAAAACGATCTCGTCGCCATCGCCCAGGCCGAACGCATCTATCAGGCTGAGCACAGCACCTACGGAACGCTCGACCAGCTCACCTCCAGCGGCGCCATGAGCATGTCGAAGACCGGCCGCGACGGCTACACCTACGAAGCCGAGGCCTCCGCCACCAGTTTCCGTGTCGTAGCGCATTGCCCCGCCGCCGCAAGTCCCGGGTGCTCGAATTACGCAATCGATGATTCCATGACCATCAGCACCATGCCGTAGGGTTTGTGAGGATCGGGCGGTGTTTGCTATGATCTACCTCACTGGGCTGCATCCTGAAGTCTGGGAGCGGCACCGGAGGTAAAAATGAGCGTCGCACCTCGTGCGGGCAACGGGAAAGTTACCGTGCCTGACATCCTCTCTCGCAAGTCTCTGTCTCTTGGCTCCCTTGAATCGAATGACTCGAAACGAAAAATAAGCTGCCTGACGGCTTATGACTATCCGACTGCCCGACTGCTCGATGAAGCAGGCGTGGACGTCCTCCTCGTAGGCGACTCCCTCGGCATGGCCGTGCTCGGCTACGACAGCACTCTCCCTGTCACGATCGACGACATCGTCTACCACACCCGCGCCGTCCGCCGCGGCACCCGCCGCGCGCTGCTGGTTGCGGACATGCCATACGGCAGCTTCCACGTTTCCATCGAGGAGATCGCTTCGCAACGCCGTGCGCCTCGTGAAGGAAGGCGGCGCGGAAGCCGTAAAGATCGAAGGCGGCGAGCGGCGCATCGAGCTGATCGCAAAGCTTGCGAAGCTGAAATTCCCGTGATGGGGCACATCGGCCTTACCCCGCAGTCGCTTCATGCGCTCGGCGGCTTCCAGGTTCAGGGTAAGACGGCCGAAGCCGCCCGCCAGGTCGAGCGCGACGCGCGCGCGGTGGAAGCGGCGGGAGCCTTTTCAGTGGTCCTCGAATCCATGCCGCGCGATCTCGCGGCCCGCATCACCGCGAAACTTCGTATCCCCACCATCGGCATCGGCGCCGGCCCCGATTGCGACGGTCAGATCCTCGTGTTTCACGATCTCGTGGGCCTCACCATCGGCCACAAACCGAAATTTGTGCGGCAGTATGCGGATTTGTCCGCCGAAGTCTCGCGCGCCGTTTCGGCGTATTGTGATGACGTTCGCGAGGGCCGCTTCCCCTCCGACGCGGAGTCCTATCACTCGCCCGCCGAACTGCGCGAGCGTGTGCCCGCGCCCCAGCGCCCTTAAACGCAAAGAAACAGGATGTCTGCTTATGAGATCCATTTCATGGAGTCCGTTCGTTGAAGGCGGTTCTCAACTAGCTCCAACCCACCGCCCCAATGTCATCCCGAACGAAGTGAGGGATCTGCATTTTGCGTTCGTTTGACGCCCAAGGACGAGGCGGAGCAGTATCCAGGAGGGGTTCGTCATGAACATTCAGGATTTCCGCCTGCTCTACGAGTTTGACGCCTGGGCCAACCACCGCACGCTCGACGCCTGCACCGTCCTGAGCGAAGAACAATTTACCCGCGATCTCGGCAATAGTTTTCGCTCGATCCGTGACACGCTCTTCCATATTTGCGGCGCGGAGTGGCTCTGGCTCGAGCGCTGGCACGGCCGCGCGCCCACCGCGCTTCCGAACGCCGCCGATTATCCGAATCTCGAAGCGGTCCGCCGGCGCTGGGCGGAGGTCGAGCGCGACATGCATGACTATGTCGCATCCCTTGTTCCCGACGATTTGCAGCGCGTGATGCATTTCAAGACGCTCGCGGGCGTGCCCTTTTCCCAGCCGCTCTGGCAATGCCTCCAGCACGTGGCCAACCACAGCACCTACCATCGCGGCCAGATCACCACCATGCTGCGGCAATTGGGCGCCAAGCCCGTCGGCACGGATTTGATCGCGTTCTACCGCGAACGCAACGCCCAGGACGGCGCATGACGATCCTGTGCGGTTCCCGCTGCGATTGCGATCGCTCTTGCCCTGGCGGTGGCTGTGCCGGTGCATTCGCCCCTGTCTTTTCCGGCGCTATAGGTTTTGCTTTTCGTTGTCATCCCGGCAGAGCGAAGCGAGGAGGGCTCTCTCTTCTTCCCCTGTCTGCAACTTTCATCCCGAACGACGTGAGCGATCTGCATTTGACCTCCACATTCGTGAGCCGCTGCTGAAGACAACCCGCACCTCCAATGGAAACCATTCACACGATTGACTGGATGCAGCAGATCGCCCGCGACGCGCGCCTGAAGGAGCGCATACTCGGCCTCGTGCCCACAATGGGCGCCCTTCACGAAGGCCATCTGTCGCTCGTTCGCGAGGCGCTGCGCCGTTGTTCCCCGGTGGTTGTTTCGCTCTTCGTGAACCCGAAACAGTTCGGGCCAGCCGAGGATTTTCAGAAATATCCGCGCACACTCGAAGCCGACCGCGAGGCGCTGGAAAAGCTGGGAGTCGATTACCTGTTCGCTCCGTCGCCCGAGGAGATGTACCCCCACGGCTTTCGCACCGCCGTAATCGTAGAAGGCCTCGGCGATCGGCTCGAAGGCCGGTCGCGCCCCGGCCATTTCCGAGGCGTCGCCACGGTTGTTTTAAAACTTTTTGAGATTGTTCAGCCGCGCCTTGCTTTCTTCGGGCGCAAAGATGCCCAGCAAGTGCTCATCATTCGCCGGATGACGAGCGATTTGAATCTCGACGCGGAGGTGGTGACGTGCCCGATCGTACGCGAGCAGGGTGGATTAGCGCTTTCCTCGCGTAACGCGTACCTGGATGCGGGCGAACGCCAGTCCGCGACGGCGCTCTACCGGTCCCTCGATGCCGCCCGCCAGCGCTATTCAATCAGGCGACCGCGACCCGATGCGAATATTGGCAGCATTGCGCAAAGTGATCGATGTGGAAGCTGATGTTGCGCTGGACTATGCGGAGATTGTGGACGCGGAAACCCTTGAGCCCGCCACGACGCTAAGGCGCCCGAGCTATATCCTGGTCGCAGCGCGCGTCGGTGGCACTCGCCTGATCGATAACGCCTTGATCGAGCCGGAAGGGGACGAGCTTCGAGTTTCGCTCTAGCGGCTTGGGAAAAACTCGTTGGCTCTTAGGGGTCGGGCCTTCCGAGTCTGCATGGCAACCTTTCTCGGTTTTTCGTCTCGCCCACTTTGTAAAAGTGATCTACAGGGTGTCATCCCGAACGCCGTGAGGAATCCGCATTATCCGTTGCCGTTGCTTTTCGTTGTCATCCCGACAGAGCGAAGCGACGAGGGATCTCTCTTCGTTTCCCGCAAAACCCAAGAGCGCAAAACACACCGCTTGTCATCCCGAACGCCGTGAGGGATCTGCATTTCGGTATTTTTCCGCAACCTGCTAAGCCTTCGCGCTCGCCCGGCCCGCGCCAGACTCCTGCTGCACAGCGGCGAGCACTTCCTCGGCGTGTCCCTTGCTGGAAGCCTTGTCCCAGATTTTGCGAATCCTGCCGTCCGGCCCGATCCAGAAAGTCATCCGCACGATTCCAAGGTACGATTTCCCGAGAAAGCGCTTCATGCGCCGTGCGCCATATGCCTCGATCACGACGAAGTCGGGGTCGGAAAGCAGTGGAAAATTCAGATTGTACTTGGCCTTGAACTTCGCCTGCGATTCGACGGAGTCCGCGCTGCAGCCGAGCACCTCGGTTTTAAGAGCCGAAAAGGCTTTCATGGCGTCGCGAAACTCGGACGCTTCGTTGGTTCAACCGGGTGTATTGGCCTTGGGGAAAAAATAGAGGATCAGGTCCTTGCCGCGATAATCGGCAAGAGAAATTGTGCGGCCGTCGTCGGCCGCGGCGTGGAAATCGGGAGCTGCCTCACCCTCGTTCGGCAAAGATCTTCTCCTGTATTCGAATCCGTCAGGACTCCGAAAGCACTCGCTTCAGCACTTCATTCACAAGCTGCGGATTCGCCTGCCCGCGCGTCTCGCGCATCACCTGCCCCACGAAAAACTTGAACACGCCTTCGTTCCCGCTGCGATACTTCGCCACGTTGTCCGGGCTTTTGGCCGTCACTTCGCGCGCGATCTTCTCGATCGCGGCGGCATCGCTGATTTGCCCCAAGCCTTCCGCCGCCACGATCTCCGCCGCGCTCTTGCCGGTCTCAAACATCTTCGCGAACACTTTTTTCCCGCTCGCCGCGGTGATTTCGCCGCCTTCCACTTTCTTGAGCAACTCCGCCAGGGCTGCTGGCGGCAGCGGGCACTCGGTGATGTCCTGCCCCGCGTCGTTCAAGCGGCGCAATAATTCGACTCCGATCCAGTTGGCCGCCGCCTTGGCGGGAGCCCCCGCCTTCGTTGCGGACTCGAAATAATCGGCCAGCGCGCGCGACGCCGTCAGCACCCCCGCGTCGTAAGGCGTAATGCCGTAATCCCGCAGAAAACGATCGATCTTCCCTGCCGGCAGCTCGGGCATCTCTTCGCGCACTTGACGAATGGCCGCTTCCGATACCGAAACGGGCAGCAGGTCCGGGTCGGGGAAATAGCGGTAATCGTGGGCGAACTCCTTCGAACGCATCGGCTCGGTGCGTCCCGCTCCGACGTTCCAAAGCCGCGTCTCCTGGGTGATGGTGCCGCCGGATTCGAGCACCCCGATTTGCCGCTCGATTTCATATTCCAGTGCGTGCGAAAGGTAGCGGAACGAGTTCAGGTTTTTTACTTCCGCCTTGGTCCCGAACTTGGGCGCCCCGCGAAGCCTCACGCTCACGTTCGCATCGCAGCGCAGCGAGCCCTGCTCCATGTTGCAATCGCTCACTTCGGTGTATTCGAGGATTTGCTTCAGCGTGTTGAGATATGCGTACGCCTCGGCGGGAGTGCGCAGGTCCGGCTCGGACACGATTTCCATCAGCGGCACGCCGCAGCGGTTGAAGTCGATGTAGCTCCAGCGGTCGGAGTCGGGAAACCCTTCGTGCAGGCTCTTGCCTGCATCGTCTTCCATGTGCAGGCGCGTGATGCCGATGCGCTTAGTGGTGCCGTCGACTTCGATATCGAGCCAGCCGCCGGTCGCCAGCGGCAGCTCGTACATGGAAATCTGGTAGCCCTTCGGCAGGTCCGGATAAAAATAATTTTTACGGGCGAATCGCGAGCTTTGCTGCACCTTGCAGTTGATTGCAGTCGAGGCGCGCAGCGCCAGCTCCAGAGCCTTTTTGTTGAGTACCGGAAGCGCGCCCGGAAGCCCGAGACAGACCGGACACGTGTTGGAATTAGGCGCGTCCCCGAAATTCGTCGAGCAGCCGCAGAACGCTTTCGTCAGCGTCTGTATCTGAGCGTGTACCTCGAGCCCGATCACGGCTTCATACCGGGCCATCACGTCCGGTGAGATCTGCGGAGTTGCTTCGCTCGTTCGCATCATGTTTGAGAACCGAAATTATAGCATCTGCGGACTAAATCAGGAGCTAAGGCGATTCTCTTCAACGGGAGGCACGAAAATGGAGGGCACGAAATGCATGAAGCTTTAAGTAATTTAGGGGCTGAAAAAGGCGAAAAACATGCAATTTGGCGCCCCAAGGCCCTGAAATGATCAGTTTTTGACCGTTTTTCGGCTGGCGTGGCCTAAGCCCGTTTTGTCGGCGGCCAGATGGCCGGTATAAATAGCCATGCCCACGGCGGCGTGCATCCCGATTTTTTCCAGGGCGCGCACCTCACGCATGCTGCGGATGCCTCCCGCGGCGGTAATCGGGAATTTCGTGACGCGCCGGAGCTTCCTAAACCAGGCTAAGTCAGTTCCTTTCATCGTCCCTTCATTGTCGACGAACGTGGATAGAAACTCCGAGCAATAGGTTTCGAGTTCGGGTATCACTTCTTCCGGGCGGAGTTTCAACCGCTCCTGCCAGCCGCGAACCACGATGCGGCCGCCTTCGGTATCCAGCGCGACGATCACCTTTTCCTTGCCGACGCGCTTCGCCAGATCACCGAGAAATTTCTCGGCGATCTGGCCGTCTTTAAATGCGGCGCTGCCAACGATTATTTTCTCCGCTCCCCACGAGAGGATTTTCCCGGCCTGCGCGACTGTGCGAATGCCGCCGCCTACGCGCACCTTCATCTTCCCTCGGTTACAGAGCGTTTTTATCCAGCGCGAGTTCGAGCCTTTGCGCATGGCGGCATCGAGGTCGATCACGTGGAGGATGGGGTAGTGGCGGAAGCGGTCGAGCAGCCCGAGAACATCGTCGACCGAAAGGGCGAGGCGCCGCCCGCGAACGAGTTGCACAGCTTTACCATCTTGCAGGTCGATGCACGGGATGATCATGTGTTCGCTTTCGGTGAGAGATTCGAAGATAGATTCCTCGTCGCTTCGCTTGCTCGGAATGACAACAAAAGGCAAAGGAGGTAGCAAAAGCGAAAGAAAGACCAACCCTTAAAATCGAAGGGTGGGGCAGCCGCAACTGCAACGGTGACACGCCCACGACTCCGGCTAGGTGAACGGAACATCCGCTGCGAAGAGAGATTCGAAGAAAGTTTTATCGCTCCAAAGAAGAGTGATGGAGAACCGCACTTCGCTGCTCTCAGAATGACGGCCACAGGATGCTTTCCGTGCACGTTCGCCGTGTTTGCAAGCAAGGATTTCGCTACCTGCTCAGGCGGATCGGGACTTGGCGATCCGCCAGGTATTTTTTCAGTGCAGGAATCGAATGCGTAGCGGTATGGAACACCGACG
Source organism: uncultured Acidobacteriota bacterium (assembly GCA_963848365.1). Lineage (GTDB taxonomy): Bacteria > Acidobacteriota > Terriglobia > Acidiferrales > UBA7541 > Palsa-295. The sequence continues at coordinate 270,069 of CAWKDI010000009.1, read as the reverse complement.
CCGCGAGCGCGGCGTCGGCACAGCCTTCCTGGAACACATTCAGAAAGTCGTCGAAGGTGCTTGCGCCGCCGGAGGCGATTACGGGAACGGGAACCGTGGCGGCGATTTTTGCGGTGAGGCCGCAATCGAAGCCGCTGCAGGTCCCGTCGCGGTCAATCGAGGTGAGCAAGATTTCGCCTGCGCCGCGAGACACTGCTTCGGCGGCCCATTTTGCGGCGTCGAGGCCGGTGGCGTCACGGCCCCCGCGCGTGTAGGCCTCCCAGGATTCGGGCCCGGTGCGCTTGACGTCGATTGAAAGGACGACGGCCTGCGCGCCGAACTGCTGCGAGAGTTCGGAGATGAGATCGGGCCGCTTGACGGCGGCGGTGTTCACCGTAACCTTGTCGGCTCCGGCGCGCAGAACGGCGCGGCCGTCTTCAAGCTTGCGGATGCCGCCGCCGGCTGTGAGCGGAATATTCAATTGTTCCGCTACTCGGCGGATCGTATCGAGGAACGTCGCGCGGCCTTGGTGGGTCGCGCTGATATCGAGCACCACGAGTTCGTCGGCGCCTTCGAGATTGTAGCGGGCGGCGAGTTCGGCCGGGTCGCCCATGTCGCGGAGGCCTTCGAATTCGATTCCTTTGACGACGCGGCCGGCGTCGACATCGAGGCACGGGATGATGCGGCGAGCGAGGGTCATTGTTCCCGTCCCTTTGCTTTGCTGGTGGACTCGCGGGCGGAGTCCAGGAAGTTTTTCAGGACGAGGGCTCCGGTTTCGCCGGATTTTTCCGGATGGAACTGGACGCCGGCGAGATTGCCCTGTTCGACGACCGCCGCGAAGGGAAAGCCGTGATTGCAGACGGCGGCGATTTCGGCGCCGGTGCCGGGTGCGGCGTAGGAGTGGGCAAAATAGAAGTAGGCATCTTCCGGGATTCCCAGCAGAAGTTGGCTGGGCTGCCTGCGCTCCACCTGGTTCCAGCCGATGTGCGGAGCCTTTACGTTTTGCGGCAGCATACGGACCTGTCCGCCGAAAAATCCGAGGCCGGAGTCGCCGGGGGCTTCGTCGCTCGATTCGTACATGGCTTGCAGGCCAAGGCAGATGCCTAGGATAGGGATGCCTTCGTCGCGGGCCATTTTCAGCGAGGAGGTGAGATTGCGCTCGTGGAGCCCCGCGACGAAGGCGGAGAAGTGTCCTACGCCGGGGAGAACCACGGCTTTGGCGCCGGCGATTTGTTCGGGGCGGACGGCGCGCTCCGTCTCGACACCTAATTTCTGCAGAGCGCGTTCGACGGAAGGCAGATTGCCGGCGCCGTAATCAACGATGGCGACTTTCATAGTAGGCCCTTGGTGGATGGCAGGACGTTGCGCAGGCGCTTGTCGCGGGAGACGGCGAAGCGCAGGGCTTTGGCGAAGGCTTTGAAGATGGATTCGACCTGGTGGTGCGACGAATGGCCGTACATGAGCTTGAGATGGACGTTGGCGGCGGCGGACTGCGCGAAGGCGCGGAAGAAATCTTCGAGCAGCTCCGTCTGGAGTTCGCCTACTTTGGGCGCGGAGAATTTCCAGGTGCATACGCAATAGGCGCGGCCGGAGAAATCGAGAGCGGCGGCGGCGAGGCAATCGTCCATGGGCATGAGGAAATAGCCGGAGCGGAGGATGCCGCGTTTTGTGCCGAGGGCTTGTTTGACGGCTTCGCCCAGGGCGATACCTACGTCTTCTACGGTGTGGTGCTGGTCTACGTCGAGGTCCCCTTTGGCTTTGAGTTCGAGATCGAGGCCGCCGTGGCGGGCGATCTGTTCGAGCATGTGGTCGAAGAAGCGGATGCCGGTGGAGATTTTGGCCTTGCCCTTGCCGTCAAGGTTGAGGCGGAGGGCGATATCGGTTTCCTTCGTCGTTCGGTGCAGTTGCGCTTTTCTCATAGAGTTTTACTCACAAAGACTGGCGCGGGCCAAGCTGCGCGCTTTTGCGTGTTGCGGGAAACCAAGAGAGATCCCTCGTCGCTTCGCTCTGTCGGGATGACAACGAAAGGCGCGGCAACGGAAAATGCAGATACCTCACTTCGTTCGGGATGACAAACGATGTTTTTGTGCGCCTTGCGCCTGGCAGTCACATCCTGGTCGATTCGCCGGCGAGGCTCCGGCTTTACGAACGCAGTCATAGGATGGCCTCGAGTTCGCGAAGCAGGCGGCGCGTTTGCGCTGGCGTACCGGCGGTGATGCGGACATAGCCTTCACCGCCGAAATCGCTCGAACGGTCGCGCAGGAGGATACCTTTGCGGTCGAGGGTGGCTACGATTTTTTTTGCGCGGTCGCCGAAATATGCCAGGACGAAGTTGCCGCCGCTGGGGAAATAGGGGATGTCGAGGCGCTGGAGGCCGCGTTCTAGCTGCTGGCGGCCTGTTTTGACTTCGCGGACGGTCCGCTTGATGAAGGCGCGGTCGCGCATGGCGGCTTCAGCGGCGACGAGCGCGGCGGCGTTTACCGGATAGGGCGATTGGGACTTGCGCATGGTGGCGGCCAATTCTCGATTTACGAAAATGCAACCGAGGCGCAAGCCAGCGAGTCCGGCGGTTTTTGAGAATGTGCGGGTGACGATCAGGTTGGGGTAGCGGCGAATCCAGGGAATTACCGTTACGCCGGAGAATTCGAAATAGGCTTCGTCGATTACTACCATGGTGCTTTTCGCTGCGGTTAGGATGCGGCGGATTTCCGGGAGCGAGAGTAGGTTGCCCGTGGGGCTGTTGGGATTTGGTAGGAAAAACACACGTGGCGGCGTATTGCGCTGGGTTGAGAAATCAACTTCTGACGGTTGCTTGAGTCGATTCTGCTGGGCACGCACCCTTGAAAGGCTTAAGAGTGCGGCACCCGGAAAACCTTTTTCCTGCGGCACACTTGCGCTTGGTGGGACATTTTCGCCCTCCCAAAATGCCAGGATTTCTTGCCACGGGAATTGCATTTCTTTGTTGTAGCGCGGGGCTGATATCTGCGCGCCTGCTAGTTCGGAATAGAAGCGGTACATGGCGTAGGTTGGCTCTACCAGCAGAACCGCGTCGTTGGGTTCTACGAAGGTGCTTACGATTACGTGGAGGGCTTCGTCGGTGCCGTTGGTCAGGAGGAGTTCGTCGGGACTGACGCTGAAGTACTTTGCCATCTGGCGGCGCACGGTTTCCTGCTCGGGGTAGGAGCAGATCTCGGCGCTGGTTAACCTAGCCAGGGCCTGGCGAACTTTTGGCGAGCAGCCTATGGGGTTCTCGTTGAAGTCGAGGCGCAGCTTTTTTGTGCGTCCTTCGAGGGGCGGGTTATAGGCGCGCATTTTTTCTACGGCTGCGCGGATGGGGACGGGCGGCTTCATTTGCGGGCCTCGGCTTTTCGCGCGGCAATATTGCGCGCGTTTGTGTTGCGGGCTCCGCTGTGGCGCGCTGCGGCTTTTCGCGCGCTAGCGTTGCGCACTTGAACCGACCGTGCGTGCGCGTCGAGGCCTTCGGCGCGGGCGAATTCGGCGGCAACGGGCGCGAGCCGGAAGAACCCTGCGCGCGAGACTTCCTGCACGCTGATGCACTTCACGAAGTCGGTGACGGAAAGACCGCCGCGCGTGCGGGCGACGCCGCCGGTGGGAAGCACGTGGTTCGTACCGCTCGCGTAGTCTCCAAAAGTTTGCGCGCTCCAGTCGCCGAGAAAAATGCTCCCGGCGGAATCGATGCGATCGAGCAATGCGCTGGAGTTGTCCGGGAGAGTGAGATGCTCCGGGGCGAAGCGATTGACGAAGCGGACGGCATCGGTGAGATTCCGCGCGACGAGCACCGCTCCGCTGCCAGCAAGGGAGCGGCGGGCGAGATTCGTATCAGGCAATTCGGCCAGCTGCAGATCGATTTCCGATGCCACGGCCTTTCCCAAGCGCGACGAGGTCGTGACGAAAATCGAGATGGCGTCGGGATCGTGCTCGGCCTGTGCGATCAGGTCGGCGGCGATGAATTGCGGGTTCCCACGATCGGCGAAAACAATCGCTTCGGTGGGGCCGGCGAGCATGTCGATGGCGCAGTCGGCGCTGACAAGGCGTTTGGCGGCAGTAACGAAGCGGTTTCCAGGTCCGAAAATCTTGTCCACGCGGGGAATCGATCGCGTGCCGTAGGCGAGTGCTGCTACCGCCTGCGCCCCTCCCACGCGCGCGACGGCGCGCACGCCCAGACGCTCCGCGGCAGCTAGCAGCGCTGGGCCCGGCTGCGGGCTGACTACGACAATCTGGCGCACACCGGCCTCCTGCGCGGGAATGACCGTCATGAGCATGGTGGAGACAAGCGAGAAACGCCCGCCGGGAAGATAACAGCCGATTGATTCGATCGCGCGCACGCGCTGGCCGGCGCGGACACCGGGCTCGACTTCGATATTCCATTCCAGGGGTTTCTGCTTGCGCGCGACAGCGCGGATGTTGCGGGCGGCGTGATCGATGGCCGCCAGAAAATCCGCGGGAACTTTGCGGACGGCTTGCTTGAGCTCCGCACGGGGCACCCAGACATTTTTCGGAGAGAGCGCTATGCGGTCAAACTTTTTTGTGTAGGCGAACAGGGCGGAGTCGCCGCGGCGCCGCACATCGTCAACGATGCGCGAAGCGACGCGCTCGGCTTCGCGGCTGCTGTCGCGGCGGGAGGCCAGCACTTTTTCCTGAGCGGCGGGCGTGAGCAGGAGGACGCGCATGAGCGGGCGGCTGTTTGCGTTACGCTGGCCCATCAGTACACGACCTTGTTCAGCGGGTATTCGACGATACCTTCGGCACGAGCCGCTTTCAGCTTCGGAATGAGCTGGCGGACGGTTTTCTCCTCGACAATGGTATTGATAGCCACCCAGTTCGGATCGCTCAAGTGGGAGATGGTGGGATTGCGCAGCGACGGCAGCGTGGCGAGAACAGTCGTCGAGATCTTCGCGGCGCACGTTGAGGAGCAGGCCCACGCGGCTATAGGCCTTGATGGCGCCATCGAGCAGCATGGCGAGACCGTCGATCTTTTCGCGCTTCCAGGGGTCTTTTAACGCCGCGTGGTTGGCGACGAAGCGGGTGGAGGATTCGAGAAGCGTGTCGACGATGCGGAGGCGATTGGCGCGCAAGCGACGAGCCCGTTTCGGTGATTTCCACGATGGCATCGGCCAGCTTGGGGACCTTCACTTCCGTAGCGCCCCAGGAAAATTCGACGCGGGCTTTCACGCCGTTGCGCTCGAGATATTTTTGAGTGATGTGAACGACTTCGGTGGCGATGACTTTGCCTTCGAGATCTTTCACGGAATTGATGGCGGAATTTTCGGCAACGGCAAGGACCCAGCGCACTCGGGCGAGGCTGGTCTTGGAGTAGACCAGTTCGGCGATCTCCTGCACGTCCGCGCCGGATTCCATGATCCAGTCATTTCCGGTGAGGCCGCAATCGAGGCCGCCGTGTTCCACGTAGCGCGCCATTTCCTGCGCGCGCACGAGCATGCATTCGATTTCGGGATCGTCGATCGTGGGGTAATAGCTGCGCGAGCTGACGGAGATGCGCCAACCGGCGCGGGCAAAGAGCTCGACGGTAGAATCCTGCAAGCTGCCCTTGGGAATACCGAGCTTCAGCGCGGGCATTACTTTTTCCCCTTTCCATATAAGTTCTTCGGGAGTGAATACGCGTTCGGCGACCACCGTGGCATCGCCAGTCGGAGTCGAGACGGCGGAAGAAGCAGCTGCGATAGCCTTCATGGCAGACGGCGCCGCCGTCAAGTTCCACGCGCACCAGCAGGGCGTCAAGGTCGCAATCGGTGCGAAGTTCGCGGAGAATGAGCTTCTGGCCGCTGGTCTCGCCCTTGGTCCACAGCTTTTTGCGCGATCGGCTGAAGAACGTGACGAAGCCCGGTCTTGCGAGTGAGATCGTAGGCTTCGCGGTTCATGAATCCCAGCATGAGGATTTCGCCGTTTTTGTCGTCCTGCACGATGGCGGGGATCAGGCCGCCTTCCTTGTCGAAATCGAGTTCCATACGAATTCGCCTCTCTGAGAAAGCCCGTGCCTACAAAACAAAAAGCCCGCTGAGCGCTTCCGCGCCAGCGGGCTGATGAGTCCAGCTATGAGTCGCTAGCTAGTCACACCGCCGCGGGCACGGTTTCGTGTGGTGATGATGATGGTGCTGTTGCGCCCGTGGTTTCATGACGCAGTAAAAAATACGGGACCTCGGTGAGTTTGTCAAGCAAGGATTCCGCATGGATTCGTGAGCATTCGGGTCAGCGCAAAAGGTCTTCGAGCTGGACTTTGGCGTCGGTCTTGGCGTCGCGGTATTTCACGATGACCGGCGTGTAGAGCGAGAGATTCCATTCTTTGCCGCGGCCGTGAGAAATCGCCCGGGAACCGGCGACCACCACCGCGTTTTCGGGAATCACCAGCGGCTCTTCGTCGGAAGCGGCGTGGACCTTGCCGGTCACCATGTCATAGACCGGAGTGGAGCGGTTGAGGATGGTGCCGCTGCCCAGCACGGCGCGCTTCTTCACGACTGTGCCTTCGTAGACGCCGGAGTTGCCGCCGACCAGCACTTCGTCTTCGATGATCACCGGCAGCGCGCCGATGGGCTCGAGCACGCCGCCAATCTGCGCGGCGGCGGAGATGTGGCACTTCTTGCCGATCTGCGCGCAACTGCCGACCAGCGCGTGCGAATCAACCATGGTGCCTTCGTCCACATAAGCGCCCACGTTGATGTACATCGGCGGCATGCAGGTGACGCCCTTGGCGATGTACACGCCGTCGCGAATGCTCGATCCGCCCGGAACGATGCGGACGCCCGAAGCGGCGGTGAAGGTCTTCACCGGGATAGGTGGACTTGTCGAAGAAAGGCTGCCGGGCCGCGTCGATGGACATGTCCACGATGGCGCCCATGCGGAAGCCGAGCAGGATGCCCTTCTTCACCCAGGGATTCACGCGCCAGCCGGTTTTCGAAGCTGCGCTGGGCTCGGCGGCGCGAATCTCGCCGGAGTTCAGCGCGTCCTTGAATTGCTGGAAAAGGCTCCGCTGAGCTTCGGCGTGTACTGAGCTGGGATTTTCGTCGAAGAGCCGCTCGATCTCAGCGTGCAGCATAAACCTGCTGGATCATGCCGAGCGATTCGAGCACGCCGCGGATTTTTGCGAGATTTTCCGGCTTCGGCTGCACCAGCGGCAGCCGGCAAACCGGCTCGCAAAGGCCCATCAGCGCCATGGCGGCTTTTACCGGCGTGGGATTCGTTTCCACGAAATTGATTTCCATCAGGCGGAAGTAGCGGTGCTGGATTTCGCGGGCCGCGGCGAAATCGTTGGCCAGCCCCAGCTGGACGAGTCGCGTCATCTCGCGCGGGAATTTCGTTGGATGCCACCGAAATCAGGCCGCGGCCGCCGAATGGCAAGCAGCGGAAGCGTGATGCCGTCGTCGCCCGAGAGCACGATGAATTCTTCCGGGACGATGTCGAGCAGCGCGGCCATCTGCGAAATGTTTCCCGAGGCTTCCTTCACGCCGATGATGTTGTCGATTTCCGCGAGCCGCTTGATCGTGGCGGGCTCGATGTTCACGCCGGTGCGGCCGGGAATGTTGTAGAGAATGATCGGCAGATCGAACTGCCGCGGCGATCGCCTTGAAATGCTGGTAGAGACCTTCCTGCGTGGGCTTGTTGTAGTACGGGCTGACGGAGAGGATGCCGTTCGCGCCGAGTTCCTTGAATTCGCGGGCCAGCTCGATCACGTGCGCGGTATCGTTTCCGCCGGCGCCGGCCAGCACGGGAACCTTGCCGCGCGCTTCGTCGATCGTGATCTCCACGACGCGGAGCTGTTCGGCATGGGATAGCGTGGGGCTTTCGCCGGTGGTGCCGCACGGGCACCAGGAAATTGATGCCGCGCTTCGATCTGGCGGCGGACCAGCCGGCGAATGGCCTCCTCGTCGAGCGAAAGATCGCGGCGAAAGGGGTGACCAGTGCTGTGCCGCATCCTGTAAACATTGGTGTACTCCTTCTTTTCTACGGCCTAGCTTCTACGGCCTCGTTCTACGGCCCAAAAGGGTGAAATGCGATTTTATTCCAGTTCGTTGACGATCGCGCGAAAATCGTAAAAGCCCTTTTTGCCGGCGAGCCAGCGGGCCGCGCGCAAAGCGCCGCGCGCGAAACCGTCGCGGCTGCGGGCCGTGTGGCGGATGGTGATCGTGTCGGCGGCCGAATCGAAGCCGATTTCGTGCGTGCCGGCGTGCGTGCCCGCGCGGCTGGCCGCTACGTCGATGGGCTTGTCGTAGCCGTTCTCCTTCATCGTTTCCACCAGCGCCAGCATCGTGCCGGAGGGCGCGTCTTTCTTCGTCGCGTGGTGAATTTCCCAGCCCCACGCGGCGTATTCCGGCTGGCGGGCGAGCATGCGCGCCGCTTCCGCCACCAGTTGAGAGAATACGCTGACGCCCACCGAGAAATTCGGGCTCCAGACGAGCCCCGTGCCGGCCTTTTCCACCGCGGCCCGGGCCCGGTCGAGCTGATCGAACCAGCCGGTGGTGCCAACGACTACGTTCACGCCCAGCGCAGCGAGGCGCGCGATATTCTCGGGCGCGGTGGCAGGCGTGGAGAATTCCACGGCGGCGTCGATGCCGCGAAAATTCGCCGCGGTTAGCCCTTCGAAGTTTGCGTTGTTGTCGATGTCGAGGCGCAGCTTCACGTCGAAGCCGTATTCGGGCGCCAGGCGCTCGATGATGTGCCCCATTTTGCCGTAGCCGACGATTGCCAGGTTCATGTTCCCCGCTTTTTAGCAGTGCTCAGAGTCAAAGACGAAATGCAGAATCCCTCGCTGCGCTCGGGATGACAGCGCCACTGGGCATGGCGGCACCAAGACCGTCCCGCGCGTAAAATCAGCCGAAGACGGCAGGATCGCGCTCGGTGAAAAATTCGCGATGGACTGCCGCTGCCGCTTGCGGGAGGTCCTGCGAGGCTATCACGACTCCCAGATTCAAACGCGAAGCCCCCTGCGAAATCATCAGCACGTTGATGCATTTCAGCGCGCCGAGCACGCGCGCGGCGACCCCGGGTGTCTCGCGTATCTTATCGCCGACCGCGCAAAGAATGGCGCGATCCTTTTCTATCGAGACCTCGGTGAACGGCTCGAGTTCGGCGCAGATTTCGGGAAGGCGCGCGTCGTTATCCACCGTCAGCGAAACGCTCACTTCTGAAGTCGCCACCATGTCAACGGGCGTTTCGAAGCGGTCGAAGATCTCGAAAATCCGCCGCAGAAAGCCGTGGGCGCCGAGCATCCGCGTGGAGCGGATGTTGACGACGGTGATCCCTTTCTTGCATGCGACCGATTTCAGCACATTCGTGCACGACGCGGCCTCGGACACGATTTTCGTTCCGGGGGCCTCGGGGCGGCGCGAATTCAGAATCCACACCGGAATGTTTTTCTCTTTGGCAGGCAGCACGGTCGCCGGATGCAGCACCTTTGCGCCGAAATAAGCGAGTTCGGCGGCTTCATCGAAAGAGATCGTTCTGACCGGGTGCGTGTCCGGCACAATTTTTGGATCGCAGGTGAGCACGCCGTCGACGTCCGTCCAGATTTCAATTTCCTCCGCGTCGATCGCGGCGCCCACCAGAGAAGCGGAGAAATCGGACCCGCCTCGGCCGAGCGTGGTGGTAACGCCTTCCTGGCTAGCCGCAATGAAGCCGCCCATCACGGTGACGCGGTCTTTTCCATTGGCGGCGATGCTCGCGGATGTTCGCGGGTAAGTCTCGGCGATCAGAGGCGAGGCGTGCGTGTAGCGCGAATCGGTCACGATCACGTTGCGGGAATCGAGATGGAGGCTCGGGATGCCCTGGCTTTCAAGCGCGAGGGCGACGATGCGGCTCGAAAGCCGCTCGCCAAAACTCGCCACGGCGTCGAGCGAGCGCGGGGTAAGTTCTCCTACCGCGCAAAGGCCCTCGACGATTTCTCCGAGGTCGCGAAAGTGCTCGCTCAGCAGCGTTTCGAGTTCCTTGCGATGGGCTTCCGACATGAGCGGCAGCGCCTCCTGCCGGTGAAACTGCTCGATTGCCCGTAACTGCGCGGTCGCTTCGGCGCGCTTGCCCCGGGCCGCGCCGGCGGCCATGGCCAGTAATGCGTTCGTCGTTTTTCCCATGGCGGAGACGACGACCACAGGGTGCTTCGGCAAGCGGGAACGGACGATGTCCGCGACGCGCCCGATGGCCGAGGTGGATTCGAGGGAACTGCCTCCGAATTTCATTACGATCATTGAGTGATGGGTCCTTTTGTGCGATTCATATTTTGAGCGGGAAAGAGGGATCCTTCGCTACGCTCAGGATGACAACAAAAAGCAAACACCTGGTGGGTTAACGGCACCCCCAGTCGAATTTCCGCGTGTCCGGAACTCCGGTGCCTGGGGGGCGGGTTTTCCACGTGGCAATTCTGGCGCCAAACGGGAAGGTCAAAGACCCGACCCTTAAAATCGAAGGGTCGGGCACCCGGCAAGGCAACGGCAACAGCAACAGAGAACGGCAACGGCAACGGCAACGGGAAGAAAAGCAGGTCTCGGCGCGTGTTGATTCGCGCATCGATGGTAGAAAGTACGGAGTTCACACTCTTCAGCATGTCGCCACCAGACGCTGGACGGCATCGGCATAGAGATCGACCGCTTGCGACAGGTCGCGCTTGGCGACGCGTTCTTCCGCAGTGTGTGCCACGTGAATGCTGCCCGGCCCGAGAAGCAGCGGCTGCCCCCAGACGCCGGCGAACATGGGCACGTCGGTGGTGTACGCAACGACCGACGTGGGAATTCCGTCGACGCGGTGAAATTCGATCGCAGGAATCATCAAAACCTCCTTCAACTCCACGCGGTCTCCCACGGCTGCCGAAAACGATTGTCGAATGGCCCCCGGATCTCCGACCAGGCGCACGAGAATCTCCGCTTTGGCTGAGTCCGCGATCACGTTGGGCGCGCGGCCTCCCGATATCGTTCCGATATTCATCGTGCTCCGGCCCAGAAGGCGGTCGCTTGGGAGTTCCAGCCGGCGAAGCTTCTCAAGAGCGTCAAGCAACTTCTCGATCGCCGATTCGCCAAGCTCGGGATAGGCGGAGTGCGCCAGGCGGCCGCTCGCGATCACTTCAAAGCGAAGCACGCCTTTGGAGGCAAGCACGAGCTTATTTTCCGTGGGTTCACCGTTGATCAGGTAGCGAGAGCCGCGCGGCGCGCGAGAGGCGGCGATGGCCCCAGCGCTGTTACGCTCCTCGCCTACGACGAAGAGCAGACCAAAATTGGTGACTCCGGCCGCGAGGAGTTTTTCGGCGGCTCCAACCATGGACGCAATAATGCCCTTGGCGTCGCAAGAACCGCGTCCCCAAATGGAATCCGCATCCTCGCGCGAGGGGAAAAACGGCGGCACGGTATCCATGTGCGTCGAAAGCGTGACGAGCGGCGTACCCCAGTATGCAAAAATGTTGAAACGCCCCTGCTCGACCTCCATCCGCTCCACGCGGCCTCCGGAAACGGAAGCAATGCCCGAGAGATAGCTCTCGAGGTACGATGCGACTTGTGTTTCGTTGTCGCTGATCGATTCGATATCGACGAGCGCGCGCGTGAGTTCGAAGACGTTCATTTCTTACCTTTGGAAACTCCGACACAGTTTGGCCAGGCCGAGGCCACGCCCCCAACAGGTCCAAACAGAAAATGCAGATCCCTCACTTCGTTCGGGATGACACGCGTGAGTTTTCTCTGTGAGAGGTACGGAACGCAAGGGAGGGAGGACGCGCATAGATCGCGCGGGTGCCTTCGCCTCTCGATAGCGCTCCATCCGCTTTGCAGCGGACGACAGTGGACCCGCCTTAGGCGTGTCCCCCAACCACCGCGACCTCAGCAAGCGCGGCGATTTCGGCGGATGGCTAAGCCCCTTTCGCCCCGATCTCCGAAGCTGCTCGGAAAACCGACCGGGCTACTGATGGCCTCCGCACCTCTACCAAGAACCGGATAAGTCTAGTAGGCACCTCGACGTGAAGTCAAGGCGGGGTAACGGCTGATATACTCTCCCGCGAAGCCATGTACGCTCGTAAATTGCAGGCGAATATCGTAGAGGATGGCGCGCGCCGGGCCGTGCCGCTCGACTGGCTGGATAGCTTCTGCATGAGGAATTTCACGGGCTCGGGGGAATTCGACGACACGCTGCCCATTGGGGAGGGGCAGATCGAGGCCGGCCTGGGCATTGACCCCGCACGTCTGGCGGTTGCCATGAGCGAATGGTTTACCAAACGCGGCAAGGGCAACGGGAGGCCCGTTCAGATCGAGCTGCGGCCGATCTGAGAATGGAACCGGCATCTCTTGCGGATGGGTTTTCAGGACGATGGAGCGCGGCAATCTGGTGCGGGACGTCCATTTAGAAGACCACCGGCAAGACTGCGGGTGCCGTGACTGAATTTGCTACGGCCGCGGCGGGCGGTCTTGTAGGACGGTTCGGCGGTGGCCCAGCGGCGACCGGCGGCGCTCGGTTACGCGCCTTTCGGTCTCGCCCTTCAGCGCAGCCCGGATGCGCGGCAGAGCGGCCCGAGTGGCCTTCTCTCCCGCAGCCACCAGTTGCGGCGTCTTGACGAATTCATCCCACAGAATATGGTGCACGTCAGGCTCGATCAGAACATCGGTGGCCGCATGCCAGGATTGGGTGGCGGCAATCTGGATGATGGAAAACGACCGGCTGATCACCTCGATGGTATTGCGCGGCTTGGACTCCAACAAACCAGGCTCGAGGTGAATGGAAATCACAACGTCGGCCCCCATCTTGCGCACCGCCGGAGCGGGCACCGTCTCCGTGAGAAATCCATCCACGAGAAAATGATTCCGGTATTCGACGGGCAGGAACAAGCCAGGATAGGCGCAGGAGGCACGCAGCGCGGGGCCGATCTCACCGTCGGTGAAGTGAACCGACTCGCCGGCAATCAGATCGGTTGCCACAATGCACAGGGGGATCTTCATTTCAGCGAACGTTCGCGCCGACGTAAATTTGTGGAGATAAGCCTCGAGACGCTCGTTGGAGGCCATGCCCATGCGGGAGAGGGTCCAGCGGCCGAAATCGCCGAATTTCGTGGCGGCGCCGTGGCGCTCCATCTCATCGATCGGCGTGCCGCTCGCGTAGGTGGCGGCCACCAGGGCGCCCACGCTGGTGCCGGCGATGAAGTCGATGGGAATCTTTTCCTGTTCGAGCACTTTCAGGACGCCGATGTGCGCAATGCCACGCGCGAAGCCGCCGCCCAAGGCGAGTCCCAGCTTCGGGCGGCCGTTCAGGGAATCGGCATAAGCGAACGAGCGAAAACCCTGCACTGCTCTTTTGAACCAGGCTGCGCCTGTACCCATTCCCATTCTTGCCTCACCCACTGGAGAACACTCTAACAAATTTCCCGTCAGGCGGTGTTTCCGGTTGACCCGCGCGTACTCGTTTTGCCACCATGTCCTGCTCACATGACCCGCGCCGCCGTTGCATTTCAAGGAAAAGCCGAATGAGACGAAGTATCGAAATAGCGGCAGTACTGGGCGCGGGCACCATGGGCGCACGCATTGCGGCTCACCTCGCCAACGCCGGCATTCCTTGTTACCTGCTCGATATCGTTCCGCCGGAATTGACAGCGGATGAAAAGCGCAAGGGCCTCACGGTTCAGGATGCGCGGGTTCGCAATCGAATCGTGCTGGCGGGTCTGGAAGCTGCAAAAAAGTCGCGTCCGGCGGCGTTCTTCACACCGGAAGCAGCGCGGCTGATCACTCCCGGCAATTTCGAAGACAACATGGCCTGGTGCGGCCAGGTGGACTGGATCATCGAGGCGGTAGCCGAGAACCTGGAGATCAAGCGCCGGTTGTTCGAGCGGGTAGAGGGCTTTCGCAAGCCGGGAACGATCGTCACTTCCAACACATCGGGCCTGCCGATTCACACGATCGCGGAAGGCCGCTCGGAGGATTTCCAGCAGCACTGGGCCGGCACGCACTTCTTCAATCCGCCGCGCTATATGAAGCTGGTCGAATTGATCGCAGGCCCGAGAACGCGGCCTGAAGTGCTTGCGGCGCTGGAAGATGTTTGCGACAAGCGCCTTGGCAAGGGCGTCGTGCTGGCGAAAGACACGCCGAATTTCATCGCCAACCGCATCGGCACGTTCTCGATGGTAAACGCGATCAATCAGATGCAGGCCCTCGACATGACGATCGAGGAAGCGGATGCCTGCACCGGACCCGCGGTCGGCTGGCCGAAGTCGGCCACGTTCCGCACGGCGGACATCGTGGGACTCGACGTGCTCGTCCATGTGATCCGCAACATTTATGAAAATGTGCCGGAGGATGAATCTCGGGAGGTGTACCGCGTGCCGCCGCTGATCGAAGCGATGATCGAGCGTGGATGGCTGGGCGAGAAGACCGGCAGTGGATTCTACAAGCGCGTAAAAAAAGGCGGAGACTCGGAAATCCTGACCCTCGATTGGCACAAGATGGAATATCGGGAGCGCCAGAAAGCGAAGTTCGGCTCGATCGAGGCGGGCAAAACCATCGAAGACACGTGCGAACGAATTCGCGCGATTGTGGCGCCCGCGCTCGAAGGAAAGGGCGGAGACAAGGCCAGCCGATTCGTGTGGACCAGCATGAGCGAGACCTGCCTGTACGCGGCCCGGCGCATTCCCGAAATCGCCAACACGATTATCGACGTCGATCACGCCATGCAGTGGGGCTTCGCCTGGGAGTTAGGTCCCTTCGAAGTGTGGGACGCAATCGGGGTCGAGAGAATGGCGAGCGCGCTGCGACGCGAAGGGAAGCAGATGCCCCCGCTGGTGGAGAAGGTCCTGGCGACGCCGGAAAAGTCTTTCTACGCGAGCGCAAAGGGCATAACGCGCTACTTCGATCTCGCCACTGGGGCTCACCAGCCTGTTCCAGAGCAGCCGGGCGTCATCATTCTAAAATCGCTGAAGGATCGCACCCCGGTGGTACAGAAAAACCCCGGGGCCAGCCTGATCGACCTGGGCGACGGGGTAATTTGCTGCGAATTCCATTCGAAGATGAACGCAGTGGGCGCGGATATCGTGGCGATGCTCAACGCCGGCGTGGCGCGGCTCGCAACCGACTTTGAAGCAATGGTGATCGCCAACCAAGCGACGAATTTCTCGGTGGGCGCGAATCTGATGCTGCTGCTTATCAGCGCGCAGGAAGGCGAATGGGACGACATTCACATGCTGGTGCGGCAATTTCAACGCGCCACCATGGCCCTCAAGTACGCGCCGGGGCCGGTCGTGAGCGCGCCGCAAGGCATGGCCCTCGGGGGAGGCTGCGAGATTAATCTGCACGCGGCCAGGATTCACGCGGCGGCGGAGCTCTATATGGGTCTTGTTGAAACGGGCGTGGGCCTCATCCCGGGTGGCGGCGGCACGAAAGAGATGCTGATCCGCGCCAACGAACACGCCGCCGGCGCCGAGGATCTGGATCTTTTCCACGCGATGAAGCCGATATTCGAAAATGTGGCCATGGCCAAGGTGTCCAGCAGCGCGGAGGATGCACGCGCTCTCGGATATGTGCGTCCACCGGATCTGATCTCGATGAATCGCGACCGGCTTGTCGCCGACGCCAAACAGACCGCGCTCGCCATGGTGCAAGCCGGGTACCATGCTCCTCCGCCCGCGCAAGTTCGCGTTCTCGGGGAAGAATTCCTGGCGGCGGCAAAGCTTGCGATTCACCTGCTGGTTCGGGGCGAGTACGCGTCCGAGTATGACGCCGTGGTGGGGCGCCGGCTTGCGTACATCCTTGCGGGGGGAAGCATCACGGCGCCTCAAGCGGTGCCCGAGCAATATATTCTCGACCTCGAGAGGGAAGCCTTCGTCAGCTTGTGCGGCGAGCGCAAGACCCAGGAGCGCATCGCCTACACGCTCAAGACCGGCAAGCCGCTGCGCAATTGACACGAATGGCCTGGGCGCGGTGGTTCTTCGGTTCATGGCGGGCAACTAATTGAGGCTTGGGATGTTCTTATGAGTTCGCCGTTGGAGAATTGCGCAGACCGGGATACTCTAGATTCCCGCTTCAGTGAATTCACAGAAAGCATACGCTCCGAAATCATGTTGTGTGGAGAAGCTGTGAGGCCGAGCCTGACGATACGAGTGAGAGTGAGACGAATCCGCGATGTCCGAAGCAGCGCCCGAAGAGGCGCCCGCTGATGGCGTGGCTGCGCTGGTCGTTCGTTCTTCTCCTATTTGCCACGGCGGGAATCCTGGGGCTGGCTGGCTGCGGCAGCCAGAGCAGCACCACGAGCAGTACTTCTGCAAGCAGCGCTGCGAGCAACTCGTCCAGCAGTTCGACGACGCCGAGCAGCGTGGCGATTTATCCTGCGTCGTCAAGCGCCCCGGTCAATGGCAAGGTTCAATTCACGGCCTACGCTGCCAGCGCGCCCGGCTCCACATTTACGTGGAGCGTTTCCGGTGGCGGCAGCATTACCGCCTCGGGCTTGTTCACCGCGCCCACAAGCCCCGCTACTATCACGGTGACCGCCAGCACGTCAGGGGGCACGGGCCTCACGGGAACGGCGACGCTCAACGTGACGGCCTCTCAGGGAGTGCTGGTTAGTCCGTCGGCTGTGGCGATCGCTGCTGGCGCGACGCAGTCTTTTACTGCCACGGTCAACGGAGCCCCGGTGACGGCAACCTGGGAAGTGAACGGGGAGGTGGGAGGCGATGGGCTGCATGGTTTGATTGACACAAATGGAAACTACTCCGCACCGGCGTCACCTCCGCCTGGCGGGACGACCACGATCACAGCCGTTACCGGCAGCGGGTCTTCCACGGTTTCCGGTACGGCAACCGTGGCTGTAGTTTTCTCGAACAGCTCGCTCGATGGGGCATATGCCTTCTCTTACAAGGGGAACAATTCGTCCGGATTTACGGCAGTAGCCGGAAGTTTTACCGCTCAAGGGAGCGTCGGCTCCACGGGGCAGATTTTTGGCGGCGTGGAAGATACTCTTGTAGCAGGCTCCAGTTCGGCTTCCCATACTACGTTTACAGGCACCTTTTCGGTGAACCCCGACGGCACTGCATCGGCCACGTTGTCAAATAATACCACTTGGGAATTCGCCCTTGTTTCTAATCCCGTGGGTGGGTCTGTAAGGCAGGCCCTGCTGGTTCGTTTCGATTCGACCTCCACGGGCTCGGGGACAATCAATGCTCAGAATCAGGGGCTGCTCACAGCGTCCGCTTTCTCGGGCAATTACGTTTTCGCACTGTCGGGGGTTGATAGCGCTGGAAATCCGATGGACGTTGCCGGCAGGTTTTATGCCGATGGTGTGGGAACAATTCCTCCCGGTTCGGCGGTGCAGGATATCAACGACAACGGCACCAGCACGTACTCCGCTCTCTCGGGCACTACTACCAGCACCAGCACGAGCACCACTTCCATTACCGGCGCTGACACAACGCTTCACGGAAGCTTCCTGATGGATGCAACGGCGCCGAATAGCGGACGTGGCACGCTTACGCTAGCCAGCACGGATACCACGATATTCACCACCGGCGGCGTCACGCTTCAGTTCGCGTTCTACATCGTGGACAACACACACCTGAAACTGGTGGAAATCGATAAAACCGAGTCCCTGGCAGGAGATATCTACGGCTACAACGGGCCGAGCCCTGAAGTTGCCGCCGAGGGCGAGTTCACCACTGGTTCAGCCCTGCCGGCCGGGAGCTACGCCTTCACGGTTTCCGGAATATCAACAAACGGCGCATACGCCCTGGGGGGGATATTCGCGACGACGGCAATCGCCTCATCGACCAGCGGCAGCCTTTCCGGAGTTGTGGACATCAACACCGGGATTGCGAACATCCTGCTGAATGCCCAGATCACCGGCACCAGCTTTACCGTCGATCCAAATTACGGGCGAATTACTATTCCTCTCCGCGTCAATAACGTCACTAGAAATTTTGTCGGCTACACCGCCTATTACAATTCACAGACCGGGCCCGTGGAATTTGTCGAGCTGATCGAGGTTGACAGCAATACAATCGCGACCGGAATCGCCTA
The DNA here is from genome assembly GCA_963848365.1 of uncultured Acidobacteriota bacterium. GTDB lineage: Bacteria > Acidobacteriota > Terriglobia > Acidiferrales > UBA7541 > Palsa-295. Next base: position 252,100 of record CAWKDI010000009.1, on the reverse strand, counting down.
CCCGCAATCGTCTTCCGGCGCGCTGCAAGGCAATTATGCGCTGAACCTTCAGGGAGTCTCCGGCCCGAAGAACGGGGCGCTGGAGCAAGACGTCGTCGGGCAGGTCACCGCTTCCGGCACCACTTCACTTAACGGCATTCTTTACATCAATAACTATGCCCTCGCGACTCTTACTCCGCATTCCCCCCTGAACAGCAGCACGACCGTCGTCAGTCCCACAGAAAACGGACGCGGCACGGCGATAATCGCCACCAGCGCCGCCACGTATTCGCTTGCCTATTACATCCTCAGCAGTAACAGCGCTCTACTGCTGGAAGTGGACGGGGCGCGCGTGACTACCGGGGTGATGTCCGGGCAATTCTGAACTGGAAACTCTCAGACAATCCGGCGGGCTCTTTTGATTTTGGTCCGCTGCCGCCGAAATTACTTCGCAACCGCGAAATCGCTGACCACGCCATAGAGGAAATCGATGCCTTTGCGGAAGGAATCGACGGGAAGGCGTTCGTCATCGGAGTGCATGCGCACGCGATCGGATTCGCTCATCGGGAAGGGAAGCAGGCCATAGGCTTGCACGTTACGCAAACGCAGGGGGACGGAATCGGTCGCCCCCGTGGACATCTCCGGCACCGCCACCGCGCCCGGAAACTGCTGCTTGGCCACCTGCGAAATCATATTGTAAAAATCCGACGTTACCGACGAAGAAGGGGCCGTTTCTCCCGCGTTCGGCTGCACTTCAAACTGTATTTCGGGATCGTTGACAAGCGTTTGCAACTTCGCCAGCAGCGGTGAAACGGTATTGCCCGGCAGCAGGCGGATATTCAGCACGGCGCGAGCGTCCGGTGGAATCACATTTTTCCGGATGCCTGCCTGCAGCATCGTGGGAGAGATGGTGTCGCGCAGCATGGAATTCCAAACCGGATTTGCGTCGGAAACCCAGCGGGCCGCGTGATCGCCGCGGTCCGCCGATTCGAGCGCGCGCATCCATTTGCTGGTCTCCTCGTCCTGAATGGAGGCAATCCCCTCAAAGTAGGCGCGCGTAACGGAATTGAACTGCACCGGCGTCTCGAAATTCCCGATTTTGCCGATAGCGACCGCCAAGTGGGTCACCGGATTGTCTTTTCGCGGCACGGAGGCGTGTCCGGAGGTACCTTTAGCGATCACATCGACGTTCACGGCGACCTTTTCGCTCGCCTGGATGCCCACGTATTGCACCTTCCCGTTCGCCGTAATAACGTCGCCGCCCTCATTGATGGCGTATCCACAGGCGATCTTGTCCCAGTGTTTCTCCGTCGCGAACTTCATCCCGAATTCGCCGCCATTCTCTTCGTCGCCTTCCGCGAGAAAAATCACGTCGCGGTTGAGCCGCGCGCCGGAACGCTTCAGAGCGATCAAGACGGCGAGATTCGCAATGGTCATGGACTTGTCGTCAATGGCGCCGCGGCCATAGAGATAGCCGTCCTTGATTACCGCGCTGAAAGGGTCGACGCTCCATTTCGCCTTGTCTACCCCGACCACATCCAGGTGACCCATGAGCAGAAGCGCGCGCGACGGGTCCGGCATGGAACTGCCCGAGAGTCGCGCCACGATGAAGCCACGCCCGGGAACGCTTTCGAAAATCTCCGAATGGATTCCTTCTTTGTCGAGGATGCCGGCGATATACTTCGCGGCAACCAGTTCGTTACCCGGAGGATTTACGGTATTGATGCGGATGAGGTCCTGAAGCCAATTGAGCGCGTCGCTTTCCAGCTGAGAAAGATCGTGGACTGCGGGCGCCGAGGATGCCGGGCGGCATCGCTTGTTGCGGTGCGGCCTGGGCCCGCGCGGCCGAAGCTAGAGCCAATGCTCCAAACAGCGCCGGCACCAAAAGTTGAGAAACCCTTGGCGCCATCCTTTTCAGCTTCGAATGAATCTCAAAGTGCATCGCCGGCCCCCGATTTTCATACTATCATGGCGGTTTGGGGCAGCCGGGTCAGGCGGGAGACTGGTTTTCTGGATTGCAACGTGACGATCAGGACACCAGCAATTTCCGGGGCTTGTGCGGATGGCATCGAGTGAGGTGAATATGCATGGGAAGACGTGGTTGCGGCGGCGCTGTTTGGCACGCTCACGATCGTACTGGTAGCCGTACTGGGTATTCCTCACAGCTGGGTGGCTTTCGCTCGGCAGCAGGAAGGTCCGCAGCCGGCTCCGCCAGCCCAGCAACCCGCGGCGCCATTGCCCCCAAGCGGCCAGCAGCAGGCCCCCCAGAAGCAGGCGCAAGCGCCCCCGCCGCAGACATCCATTGCGGTTGAATCCAATCTTGTTAATGTCGATGTGGTGGTGACCAACCAGGACGGCGACGTGCTCAGCGGGCTGACCAAAGACAATTTCCGGATCACCGACGATGGCCAGCCCCAGCAGATCACCAATTTCGCGCCCTCCGAAGCGCCGATCACGATGGTGATTCTGATGGAGTTCAGCGCGCGTTTCGGCGGATATTTCGCTTACAAGACCCGGCAATATTCCTTCAGCATTCTGAACGCGCTGACGCCGAAAGACTGGGTGGCGCTGAAGACCTTCTCGATGCGGACGCGCGTGGAAGTGGACTTCACCCAGAACAAGAAGGAAGTGGCCCAGGCGATCAACGCCCTTTTCTTCCCGGATTTCAGCGAGGCGAACCTTTTCGACGCGGTCCTGGAAACGCTCGACCAGCTGCGCGATGTGAAGGGCAAGAAATCCATTCTCGTGCTGGCCACCGGCTTCGACACCTTCAGCAAGCACACTCTCGACCAGACGCTGAACCGCATGAAGGAAACCGACGTGCCGATTTTCTGCGTGGGGATGGGCGAAGAGATCGATCTGTACAACGCCCACGGGCGCAGGCGTGGGTTATCTGCAGGCGAAAAACCAGCTGACCACGTTCGCCAATATGACCGGAGGTTACGCCTGGTTTCCGCGGTTCGAAGGGCGAGATGCCGGATATTTTCAATTCGGTGGCGGCGTTTTTGCGAAGCCAGTACACGCTTGGATTCACGCCCAACACGCCGCAGGATGGCCGGTTCCACAAGTTGAAAGTCGAGGCGGTGGACGAGCAGGGCGATCCGCTGATGGTTCCGGACAAAAAGGGCAAGAAGAAGAAAACCATCGTGCACGCGCGGCAGGGCTACATGGCGGCATCCGCGCCCGGCAAGCTTAAGCGCGATGCGATTGACTGCGGCCGCGCCAACGGCTTGCAGCCTTGATTTCGCGTTTAATATCCGCGCGCGAGGTCCACGCGATTCAGCAGTTCGCTTCCCGCAAACCAGCGCTTCAGATTTTCCGCCATCAACTCCTCTTCGCGCTCCCAGGTGTTCTCCGTCGCCCCGCTCACGTGCGGAGTGATGAACACGTTGTTCATCTTCCACAGCGGGCTTTCCGGCGGAAGAGGCTCCTTCACAGTGACGTCGAGAGCGGCGCCAGCGATCACATTTCGTTCGAGCGCGGAAATCGAGCGCAGGTTCGTCGATCAGTGTTCCGCGGGCGACATTGATCAGGTAGGCGGATGGCTTCATCAGCGCGAATTCGCGCTCGCCGAGCATGTTGCGCGTCTGCGGCGTGGCCGGCGCGGCGACAACCACGAAATCGGCCTGCGGCAGCGCCTCGTGAGCTGCGACTGCTGTGAAAACGCGCTCGGCCAATCGGAATCCGGACGGCCCGGAATGCGTCACCGCCCAGACGCGCATTTCCAGAGGCCGCACGAGCCTGGCTGTTTCCCGCCCGATCGCGCCAAAGCCGATGAACAGCAGCACCTGGCCGCGCAATTCGCGCGGCTTCACCGGCGCGGTCCACAACTCATTTAGCGCCCAGATGCCCTGCGCTGGTGGCGAAGGCTATCGGGAAATCGCCGGCCAGGCCGACGATCATGCCAAGGATGTGCTGCGCGATCGGCACGCAGTGGACGCTGCTCGCATTCGTGAGAATCGACGCCCCTCTCGCGCAGTTCCGGATACATGAATTGCGCGACGCCTGCCGAGACGGCCTGGATCCACTGGAGCTTGGGCGCAAGCGCCAGTTGGCTCCGCTGTGAGCGAGTGGCCCATGAAGATATCCGTGTCGGCAAGTTCGCGTCTCCAGGCCGCTCGAAATCGGGCAGGTGCGCGATGCTGCATCTCGCGGAAATCGGGCGCGCATGCGCTGCGCGGCATCTGGCGGCGGATTCCACAGCGGAACAGGATTGTTCACGCAGATCAGCAGCTTTGTTTCGGAGGGATTTCTGGGCGCGTGCGCCGCCATGTCATTTTCTCGTGCACGCGCAGATCGCGGCCCGTCATTTCGCCGGGTTCGGGCAGGCCGAGGACGCCGAGAAGCGTGGGCGAAATATCGCGGAGCGAGCCGCCGGGCTTGAGTTGCATTTGGCCGTCCTCGGTGACCAGGATGAAAGGGCACCGGATTCGTGGTGTGGTATGTGTGCGCGCCGCCGGTGACCGGATCGATCATCGTTTCCGCATTGCCGTGATCGGCGGTGATGATCCAGGCGCCGCCGCGCGGGCGCAGGCACTGGAAAATTCTGCCGAGGCATTCGTCGACCGTTTCGACGGCTTTGATGGTGGCCTCGAGCTTTCCGGAGTGGCCGACCATGTCCGCGTTGGCGAAGTTCATGATGATCGCGTCGAAATCGCCCTTTTCGATGGCGTGGATCACGGTGTCGGCAATTCCCGCCGCGGACATTTCCGGCTTCAAATCGTATGTGGGCACTTTGGGCGAGGGAACCAGCGTGCGCTCCTCGCCGGGAAACGGCTTTTCGACGCCGCCGTTGAAGAAATAAGTGACGTGGGCGTACTTCTCGGTTTCCGCGACGCGCAAGTTCTTGTACTCCCGCTCCGCGAAGACATTGGCCAGGATGTGCTCGAGCTTTTCGGGAGCGAGGATGTAGCGCAGCCAGGGCCAGGTTTTTTCGTACTGCGTCATGGCGACGTAGACCAGATTCTGCGGGCCGCGATGGATCGGCAAATTTGTCGAAGCCTGGCTCGGCCAGCGCCTTGGTGATCTGGCGCGCGCGGTCGGCGCGGAAATTGAAGAAGATCACGGCATCGTCGCCGCGGATCAGGCCGCGCGGCGCGGCCGGGGCGCCGGGAGCGGCTTCGGTGGTGATCGTCGCCGGCACAATGAATTCGTCGGTGACGCCCTTTTCGTAGCTGGCCCGCACGGCGGCGATCGGATCGGTGAATCGCGCTTCCGTGTCGCCATGCACCATGGCGCGATAGGCTTTCTCGATGCGCTCCCAGCGATTGTCGCGGTCCATTGCGTAATAGCGGCCGCTGACGCTGGCGATCTGCCCCACGCCGTACTCGCGCATCTTCTGCTCGAGTTGCCGCAGGAAGTCGATGCCGCTGTTGGGAGGCGTGTCCCGCCCGTCCATGAAGCAGTGCACGAAAACGTTCCTCACCTTGTTCTCGCGCGCCATGCGCAGCAGCTGGAACAGGTGCTCGATGTGCGAGTGCACGCCGCCGTCGCTCACAAGCCCGATCAGGTGCAATTGATGGCCGCGGCCGCGCTCCATCGCTTCGAGCAGCAGCGGCTGGCGGAAGAATTCGCCGCTCGCGATCAATTGATCGACGCGCGTGATGTCCATCTGGACGATGCGCCCGGCGCCGATATTCAAATGGCCCACTTCGCTATTGCCCATTTGCCCTTCGGGCAGGCCGACGTACGGGCCGGAGGTGTGAATCAGCGTGTTGGGAAAATCCTTCAGCAGCCGGTCGTAGTTGGGCTTGCGGGCGAGGGCGATGGCGTTGCCTTTTGTTTCGGCGCGATAGCCCCAGCCGTCGAGGACGGTCAGCACGATTGGTTTGGGTCGTTTGCTCATGGCCGTTCAGGATACACGAGAGCGCGCGGCAAGGACTAGCCGGGAAAAACTGATTCACTGATTCACGGGGAAAAACTATAGGCACGGTTTGTGGATGACGCGACGTACCGATCGCAAGAGCAGAAACTTTGGCGCTTGAACTGTGTTTATAGAGGAGGCAGTTCAGGAGACCTCATATGCAAAATACGACTAAGATGGCGGCATTTATAGTCTTCGGGCTTGTATTTAACGTGAGCTTCGGCGGGGGGTTGGTGCGGGCTCAAGAGCCGCAGCAGGCTGTTCCCGCTGCGGCGGCCCTGGCCCTTCCAGATGCTTCAAGCAGCGTTTCGGGTTCGCCCGCTGGGGCCGTCGACGAGAGCAGCACCCCGGCTACCGCGGTTCCGGAAGGTCAGGAAGCGTGCTGGAAACAGGCGGGGCTCACGAAAGATGTGGTGGAGCAGCGAAAGTCGATCGTTTCCGGCGCAAAGGCGCAGATTCGTTCCATCGAAAGCGATACCACGTTGTCACCGGCGCAGCAAAAGCAGCAGATCCGGCAAATCCGCGTGAACGCGCGGCAGCAAGCGGGCAAGCTGATGACGCCGGAGCAGCAGGAAGCGCTGCGGCGGTGCCGGCAGGAGCGTATCGAAGCGCGCCAGAATTCCACCGCCGGCAGCACGCCGGATGATTCCGGCAATAACGCCTACGGCACTTCTCCGGCGCCGAACAACTCAACCGGCCCCACACAGCCGAAGTAATCTCTTCGTTGAATTGTCCGCGCAGGGCGAGAACTTCTGCAAACGTATCTCGCCATGCGCGGGGCAATTTTCACGTGCCGCAAACCCCTCAAGTAGGTACGGCCATAAAACGCCGCGCGACCCATGGAAAAGCTTGACACGTGCGTCGGCCTTGTATGATTATGCAAGAAGCATGCATATTCACGCATAGGGACGACATGGCCGTACAGAAACGATTTCGACAAGGGCAAATTCTGAAGCTCCTCGCGGGCCAGCCGGTCGCGAGCCAGGACGAACTGCGCCGACAGCTGGGCCACCTGGGCGTTCGCGTGACGCAAGCGACGCTTTCGCGCGATCTGCGCGAGCTCCGGCTCGTGAAAACCGTCGAAGGGTATCGCCCGCTTTCGCGCGGCCGCCGAAGAAGCGTCCGCCGCTTCCCGCTCTGGCGCGCGCGCTGAAAGATTTTTTGCTCGATATCCGTCCCGCGCAGAACATGCTCGTGCTGAAGACGCCTCCGAGCGGCGCGCAGCCGCTGGCGGCGGCCGTTGACGGGAGCATTGGAAAGAAGTCGCCGGAACGCTCGCGGGGGACGACACCGTCCTGCTGATTACCACATCGCGCAGCGCGTGCAAGACCGTTCAGAAACGCCTGGAGGAGATGCTTCGATGAGCGACCCGGCAAAGGTCGCCGTCGTCGGGGCAACGGGCTATGCGGGATACGAGCTGGCCCGGCTCCTGCTGCGGCACCCCAATGTGAGCACGCCCACATTTTTTCTGCGCGAAGTCGCGCGAAGTGCGCTGCCTGACGGAGCTTTATCCCGCAGCTGCGCGGCTGGGGCGAAGCGCCGTGCAAGCCGCTTTCGGTGGAGGCAGTCGCGAAGAGCGGAGCGGAAGTTGTGTTTCTCTCGACGCCGCACGAAGCTTCGCTGGAGCTCGTTCCGGAGCTGCTGAAAGCGAATCCTTCGCTGCGCATCGTGGATTTGAGCGGCGCGTACCGTTTTCGCGATCCGGAAACGTTTGCGAACTGGTACAAGCTGCCGGCGCCTGATGCCGCACTGCTCGGCGGAAGCCGTTTACGGACTGCCGGAACTGTATGCGGACGCGCTGCCCAAGGCGCGCATCGTCGCGAATCCCGGATGCTATCCCACCTCCGTGATTCTGGGGCTCAAGCCCCTGGTCGAAGCGGCTGGATCGATATGGCCCACGGGATCGTGTGCGACTGCAAATCCGGCGTCGAGCGGCGCGGGCAAAGAACCCAAGCGCGAGACGCACTTTGTCGAGGTGAACGAAAACTTCCGGGCGTACAACCTGTTCAAGCATCGGCATACGCCGGAAGTTTCCGATCACCTGGGACTGCGGCTGCAGGACTTCGTTTTTACCACCCATCTGCTTCCCGTCGAGCGCGGAATTCTTTCGACGCTTTATGTCTGGCTGAATGCGCCGCGCAAGGCGGATGAAGTGGAGGCGCTGTTCCGGCAGTTTTATGCCGGGCGGCCGATGGTGCGCATGATGCCGGCGGGAAGCTTGCCGGAACTGCAGCACGTGGCGCACACGAATTTCTGCGATATCGGCTTCGCGCTCGATGCATCAGGCGAGCGTCTGGTCGTGGTTTCGTGCCTCGACAATCTGGGCAAAGGCGCGGCGGGACAAGCAGTGCAAAATCTGAACGGGATGCGTGGATATCCCGAAACGGCGGGGTTGCTATGAGACTAGTGGTCAAAATTGCAGGAGCGCTGCTCGAAAAAGAAGAACACGTGCAGGCGATCGCACGGCAGATCGCCGAACTCGCGCGCGCCGGCCACGAGATTCTCGTGATCCATGGCGGCGGCAAGATTTTCACCGCGACTCTGGCGCGCATGGGGATCACCAGCCGCTTCAAGAACGGCTTGCGCGTCACCGACCGCGAAACGCGCGATGCCGCCATCATGGTGTTTGCCGGCCTGCTCAACAAGAAACTCGCGGGAGCCATCTCGCTGGCGGGCCAGCCCGCCGTGGGCATTGGCGCCACGGATGCCGCATGCTTTCTCGCCGAGCCGATGCAGGTGGACGAGCGCGAAGGCGGCCTGGGCTTTGTCGGCTACCTCACCGAGGTGAATGTGGAGTTTCTCAATTCGCTTTGGCGCGCGGGCCTCGTGCCGGTCGGCTCCTGCATGGGGCTGGGCGCGGATGGCGAGCTTTACAATATCAATGCCGATCACATGGCCGCAGCTGCTGCCGAATTCGTTGAGGCTGACCGCTTGATCTTCCTTACGGATGTGGCGGGCGTGCTCGATGGCGACAAAGTGCTGCGCGCCGTGAAGGGAACCGACATCGAAGACCTGATCCGCCAGCACAAAGTTTCGGGCGGAATGATTCTGAAGCTGGAAGCCGCCAAGCGCGCGCTGGCCGGAGGCGTTTCGGAAGTGCGCATCGTCGGCGGCACGCAGCGCCGGGCGCTGCTGACTGCCGTCAACGGATCGTCCCGCTGCCCGGGCACGCGGGTGCTGCCCGCGATCCGGATTCGCAGCAAGGCGCGAACCGCGCATGGAGCCGCGGATTGAAATGCCGAAGAAGAAACAGAAGACCGCGAAGCGCATTTCCCCGGCGAAGATCGTCGCCGAGAGCGCGCGCTACCTGATGAACACGTACCGGCGCCCCCCGGTCGTGTTCACGCACGGGCGCGGTTGCCGATTGTACGATTCGCAGGGGCGGGCATATCTCGATTTTCTGGCCGGAATTGCCGTGAATGCGCTGGGCTACGCGCATCCGCGCATGGTGCGCGTGATCCGCCGGGAAGCGGGCCGCGCCACGCACGTCTCGAATCTCTTTCACAATCCTTATCAGGCGCCTCTCGCGCGCAAGCTGGCCGAATGGTCGGGACTGGACCGCGTGTTTTTCAGCAACAGCGGCGCGGAAGCCATGGAGGGCGCGCTCAAGCTGGCGCGCGCTTACGCGCACGCGAAGACCGCTGCCTCGGCTGGCGGGTCCAAGACGCGCATTCTCGCGCTGGAGAATTCATTTCACGGCCGCACGTTCGGCGCGCTTTCGATCACGCATACGCCGAAGTATCGCGAGCCGTTCGAGCCGCTGGTTCCCGGAGTCGAATTCGTCCACGTCAACGATGTGGCGGATCTCGAAGCCAAATTCGACGAGTCGGTCTGCGCCATTGTGATCGAGCCGATTCAGGGCGAAGGCGGAATTTTCCCCGTCAGCGGGGCTTTCTGGCAGCGCGCCCGCGCACTCGCGACGCAGTATGATGCGGCGCTGATCGCCGACGAAATTCAGTCGGGCCTGGGACGCACCGGCCGCTATTTTGCGTATCAGAAGTTCGACAGATGCGCTTCCCGATATCGTCACCGTCGCCAAGCCGCTCGCCGGCGGCTTGCCGCTCGGCGCATTCATCGCGAACGAACAATTCGCTTCGGCGTTTTCGCCGGGGATGCACGGCTCCACTTTCGGCGGCGGGCCGCTGGTTTGCGCGGCGGCCCTGGAATTCCTGACGATCGTGGAAGAAGACGATCTGCTCGCCAATGTGCGCGACCGAGGCGCGGAACTCCGCGCAGGGCTCGAAAAACTGGCCACGCGCTTCGATTTCATCCGCGAGGTGCGCGGCGAAGGGCTCATCCTCGGCGTCGACCTTTCCATCGAAGGCGCGCCGTTCGTGCAGGAAGCGCTTCGCCGAAGCCTGCTGATCAACTGCACGCACGATCACATCCTGCGCCTGCTGCCGCCGTTCATCATTCGCCACCAGGATGTGACGGAATTTCTCCGCAAGTTCGAGGCGGTGCTGGCGACGGCCCAGAAATCCGCGGCAAAGGCCAGTTCCGCCGCGCACTCTCCTAACGCGACGGCTCAGGAGCAACCCGCGGCCGTCGCCGCTTCGAGGTAAAACAAAATGACTATACTCAGCACATCGCTATCTTTGTCGAACGACTTGCTCACCGGAACGGAATGGAATCCCGCGCAACTGCGCGAATTCTTCCAGCTCGCCACGGACATCAAAGCCCGTCCGGAGCACTATCGCACCTCGCTCTCCGGAAAATTCGTTGCGCTGATTTTCGAAAAGCCCTCGCTGCGCACGCGCGTGACCTTTGAAGTTGGCACGGCGAGCCTCGGCGGCACGGCCGTGTTTCTCGATCACACGCTCACGCACCTGGGCGAGCGCGAATGCGTTCGCGATATCGCCAAGAATCTCGAGCGCTGGGTGCATGGGATTGTCGCGCGGGTATTCGCGCAGGAATCGCTCGAGGAATTCGCGCAAAGTGCGACAATCCCGGTGATCAACGCGCTCTCGGACAAATTCCATCCCTGCCAGGCTCTCGCCGATTTCTTCACGCTCGAGGAGCGTTTCGGCAACCTGCGCGGCTTCAAGTTCGCCTACATCGGCGACGGCAATAACATGTGCCACTCGCTGCTGACCATCGGCGCGCGCGTGGGAGCGCACGTCCGCGTGGCCACGCCGGCCGGATATGAGCCGGACGCCGCGATCGTCGCCGAGGCGAAGCGCGTGGCGCGGGAGACGCGCGGCAAGATCGAAATCCTCCGCTCGCCGGAGGAAGCGGTCGCCGGCGCGCAGGCGGTCTACACCGATGTGTGGGCCAGCATGGGCCAGGAAGACGAATCGGCAAAGCGGGCCGCCGATTTCGCCGGGTACGAGGTGAATGAGAAGCTTTTCGCCCAGGCCGCGCCTGACGCCGTCTTCATGCACTGCCTTCCGGCGCATCGCGGACTGGAAGTCAGCGAGGGAGTGATCGACTCCCCTCGCTCCGTCGTGTACGATCAAGCCGAAAATCGCCTGCACGTTCAGAAGGCGGTTCTGCACACGCTGCTTACATAATCCAAGGAGAACGAATTGACGAAGAAAGTTGTGCTGGCATATTCCGGAGGGCTGGACACCTCCATCATTATTCCGTGGCTGAAGGAGAATTACGGCGGCTGCGAAGTGATCGCCATGATCGGCGACCTCGGCCAGAAGGAAGATCTCGAGGCGGCGCGCAAAAAGGCTCTGGCCACCGGCGCAAGTTCCGCGTACATCGAAGATCTGCGCGAGGAATTCATCACGAAATATGTCTGGCCGACCCTGCGCGCCGGAGCTGTCTACGAGCATAAATATCTGCTGGGCACGTCTTTTGCGCGCCCCATTCTCGCCAAGCGGCAGGTGGAGCTTGCAAAGACAGTTGGCGCGGACGCGCTCGCCCATGGCTGCACGGGAAAAGGTAACGACCAGGTCCGCTTCGAACTCGCGGCGAAAGCGCTCGGTCCCGAATTGGAAATTATTGCGCCGTGGCGGGAATGGAATATCGTCTCGCGCGAAGAAGCCATCGCTTATGCGCAGGCGCACAATGTTCCCGTGGACCAGACGAAGAAAAATATCTACAGCCGCGACCGCAATATCTGGCACCTGAGCCATGAGGGCGGCGTGCTGGAAGACCCGGCAAGCGCCCCCGAAGAAGCTATGTGGCAGTGGATCGCGGCTCCGGAAAGCGCCCCGGACAAATCCACCACTGTCGAGATCGGTTTCGAAGAGGGAATCCCAGTCTCCGTGAATGGCAAGAAGCTGGCGCCTGTAGCTCTGATCGAAGAACTCAACGAAATCGCCGCGGCCAATGGCGTCGGCCGCATGGAGCTGGTCGAAAATCGGCTGGTCGGAATCAAATCGCGGGGCGCCTACGAAACTCCCGGGGGAACCTTGCTCGTCACGGCGCATCGCGAGCTCGAGTCGCTTGCCCTGGACCGCGAGACCGCGCACTACCAGCAGATCCTTTCGCTGCGCTATGCGGAGATGGTTTATTACGGCATGTGGTTCACGCCGCTGCGTGAAGCGCTCGACGGATTTTTCGCCAGCTCGCAGAAGCGTGTCACTGGCTCGGTGGGCCTCACGCTTCGCCGTGGCAACGTGACGATCGCATCGCGAAAATCGCCGTATTCTCTCTACCGCGCCGGCCTGGCGAGCTTCACGATGACCGGCTACAACCCCAAGGACGCGGAAGGATTCATCAACCTCTTCGCGCTTCCCATCACGGTTCCGCTCGAGGCGCAGGTGAAATGACCGATCAAACGAGCGCTCCCGGCGGCCAGAAAATGTGGGGCGGCCGCTTCGAGCGCGGTCCTGACGCGTCATTTTACGAGTTCGAGCGTTCCTGGCACTTCGACCGCAGAATGCTGCCTCAGGAACTCGCGCTCGATCGCGCGTGGGCACGCGCTATAGCCGCGGCGGGAATTCTCACGGCCGAGGAGTGCCAGAGCATCGTCACCGCTCTTGACGAAATCGGGCACCGTGCGCTACCGATTCAGCCTGGCTCGACAGCTCGACTGCCGAAGACGTCCACCACTTCGCCGAAACAGCGCTGATTGAAAAGCTGGGCCCGCTCGGCGCCAAGCTTCATACCGGCCGCAGCCGCAACGAAATGGTCGCGACCGAATTCCGCATGTACGTGCGAGCGGCTGCGCGCGAGATGCGCGGCGCAATCGCGGAGCTGTGCCGCGCATTTGCCGGGCAGGCGGAGAAGAATCTTCACGTGCCCATGGCGGGCACCACGCACATGCAGCATGCGCAGCCGCTGCTGCTGTCGCATTGGCTGCTCGCCCATGGTGAAGCCTACCAGCGTGACGCAGAGAGATTCGCCGGCGCTTCTGATCGTGCCGACTCGTGTCCGCTCGGCTCGGGCGCGCTCGCAGGATCGGCGTTTCCCATCGACCGCAAGGCACTCGCGAGGGACCTCGGCTTCAGCCGGATCACTCCAAATAGCCTGGACGCGGTCAGCGATCGCGATTTCGCCCTCGAATATCTCTTCGCGCTCTCCGCCTTGGCCATGCACCTCTCGCGCCTTTCGGAGGACATGATCCTTTTCGCCTCGCCGGAGTTCGGTTTTCTGGATCTGCCCGATGAATATTCCACCGGCAGCAGCCTGATGCCTCAAAAGAAGAATCCGGATGCCTGGGAGCTGATTCGCGGCAAGACAGGGCGCATTTACGGCGCACTTGTGGCGCTGTTCACCACCACGAAAGGCTTGCCGTCGAGTTACCAGCGCGATCTGCAGGAGGACAAAGAGGCCCTTTTTGCGGCTCACGATCAGGCGCTCTCCATGGTGCAAATTGCCGCCGCCACTCTTGCCGCCACGCGCTTCCGCGAGGCGCACCTGTGCGAAGTGGCGCAGGATCCCGCGCTGGTGGCTACCGAGGTTGCGGACTACCTGGTCTCCCACGGCATGCCGTTTCGCGAAGCGCACGAGATCGTAGGAAAAGTGCTGCGCGCGGCGGAGAACGAAGGGAAGTCCATCCGGGAGATGCCGCTCGAGCGCCTGAAGGAATTTTCGCCGGTGTTTGGCAGCGACCTCGGCACCGTGCTCACAGTGGAAGCAGCGCTGGCGCGGCGCGCAGTTCCCGGGGGAACCGCTCCCGAAGCCGTGCGGGCAGCTCTCGAGGATTTCAAGGCGCGGCTAAAGAAACTTGAGGAGACTCTGTGAACGGTCCGCTCACTTCCGCAGACCTGCCCCGGGGATTTACATTTTCCGGCATGCACTGCGGCTTGAAGAAAGCCAAGCTCGATCTTGGGTTGCTCCTAAGCGATGTCCCTGCTTCGGCTGCCGCCGTGTTCACCACCAATCAAGTGGCTGCCGCTCCGGTGGTGCTGTGCCGGGCGCACATGAAGAAGTCACGCCAGAAGATCCGCGGCATCATCGTGAATTCGGGAAATGCGAACTGCTGCTCGGGGCCAGAAGGTTATGCCGCTTCCGTGGCAACTGCCAACAGGCTGGCTCACGAACTGGGCCGCGTTGATCCTTCGCAAGTGCTTGTTTGTTCCACGGGCGTAATCGGGGCGCCGCTCCAGGTGGACAAGATTCTTGTCTGCGTGCCTGAACTCGTTCGCTCGCGCAAGGGCGACGCGGGTGCGTTCGAACAGTTTGCACGTTCGATCATGACCACCGACACCGTCCCCAAGTGGGCCGCGGAAAAGATTCGCATCGCGGGAAAACAGGTGCGCATCGCCGGCTGCGCCAAGGGCTCCGGGATGATCCATCCGAATATGGCGACCATGTTTGGCTTTATCGCGACGGATGCGGCAATCTCCGCACCGGTGCTGGCGCGGGCGTTAAAAGCGGCCGTCGGCCCCACCTTTAACTCGATAACCGTCGACGGTGACACTTCGACAAATGACACTGTCGCGCTTCTCGCCAACGGGCAGTTCCGGCGCACGCGCGATCACCGGAGGGGCGAATTATGAAAAGTTCTTCGATGCGCTGCACGCGGTTTGTAAATCGCTCGCGCTCGCGATCGTTGCCGACGGCGAGGGTGCTCAGCGTGTGATTGAAATCGAGGTGCGCGGCGCTCCTTCGGATCGCGCCGCCGATCAGGTAGGGCGCACGATCGCGAATTCACCGCTCGTGAAGACGGCGGTAGCCGGCGCCGATCCCAATTGGGGCCGCATCCTCGCCGCTGCGGGACGTTCCGGCGTGAAATTCGATTTCGAGCGCGCCGACATTTGGCTGGCAGGCATCGAAGTGTGCCGCGGCGGCCGCGAATATCCCTTCGATGAGATCGTCACCCACGAAAAGATGCTCGAGAAATTCGTGCCTATCGTGGTCGATCTGCATTCGGGCGAGGGAAAGGCCCGCATTTGGACCTGTGATTTCACCAAGGAATACATCCACATCAACGCCAGCTACCGGACGTAGTGTGTAGGGGGCCGGCCTGTTCGGCGTTACCCATGCTGCCAAGAATTGACCGGGCGCAGTAATTCACTGATCTGCAAATGTGGCGCGGTTGACTGCCGAGGTGCCTTTGCAGCAAGATGCTGCTTGAGTTGCTGGAGCGCTCGCTTCAGACCGGAGAGTCGGCCACCCTGCCGGCGGCTTGCGGCCGAGATCCTGCTTCTTCAGCCTCGCGTGGCCCTGCAGTCGACCGGGGGCACAAGGAGCACGACTGTGAAGAAACTCTACGTAGGCAATCTGTCGTTCAAGGCCACAGAAGAACAGGTGCAGGCGCTGTTTTCAGAAATTGGGGTGACTCCGGATTCACTCACATTGCTTCGCGACCGCTTCACCGGGCAACCGCGCGGATTCGGCTTCGCAGAGATCGGCAATGATGCGGAAGCAGAAAAAGCAATCGAGGCCCTGAACGGCAAGGACTTTCTCGGACGAGCTCTTGTTGTGAACGAGGCGCGTCCACAGCGCGAAGGGGGCGGTGGCGGTGGTGGACGCGGTGGTCACGGCGGCGGTGGCGGCGGTGGGCGCGGAGGTCACGGGGGCGGTGGCGGACGCGGAGGCCGCGGTGGTGGTGGCGGCTACGGTCGAGACCGCTGATCGCCATCGAGCGTTGGGCGTGATTCTGAAGCGAAGAATCCCTCGGTTCGAAGCGGCGCTGCTATATCCCATCGCGGCAAACTCTCGCCTTGACGGGCGATAGTCACGCAAGGGCGGTGTGCTGTTTGTCGGCGGAGATCAGTGGCTTGGGTTCGCTTGCTTCTACGACTCCCCCCGAGTAGGCAAACCGTTCGATCGTAGTGCCTCGAAGACCTTGACGGATCAATTCCGCGACGTTGAGCTTTCCTTCCGCCTCATCCAGCTCCTCCGGCCGCGCGTATAGCGCAGGCGTTCGCGGCAGAAAGACCGGACAGCAATCGTGAAATGGCTCCGATGAAATGTCGTAGGTGCCGATCTTGTGCGCTGTCGCCAGGATCTCCATTTTGTCGGTGCCGATCAAGGGGCGAAAAACGGGCATGCGCGCCGCGGCATCGACGGCCACCAAATTCCGCAAAGTCTGTGATGCCACTTGCCCAAGACTATCGCCCGTGACCAGCGCCAGAGCGTGATCCCTTCCCGCCAGCACCTGGCTGATGCGAAGCATCATCCTGCGATAAAGTAGCACTCGATAGTTTTCCGGAGCATAGCGGACAATCTCACGCTGGATTTCCTCAAACGGCACGCGATACAACTTGGCCCGAAATTGATATCGCACGAGCTGCTTCACCAGGCCGCTCGCAACGTGCAGCGACGATTCCCCAGGCCTCGCTCCCGTGCCATAAAAGTGAATAAAGCTCAGATGCGCCCCGCGTTTCATCATCTGGTATGCGGCAATTGCCGAATCGTACCCTCCGGAGAGCAAGCACGCGATACGCCCCGCTGTGTTGGCGGGCAATCCACCCGTGCCCGGAATTTTGCGTGCGTAAACGAGCAAGGGACCGGGTGTAACCTCGATGTGACATGTGAGTTCAGGATCGTTGAGTTGGACCCGTGAAGCCCGGCCCGCAGCGCGAAGCTGATCAAGCAGGAATCGTCCAATCTCTGCTTCGATCTCCATTGTGCGATGTGGGAAGGTTTTGTCGCTGCGCTTCACGCGCACGGCGAAAGTGTTAAAGCGAAGGGGCGCCACCTCCTCCCAAGCGGCGCGGCAAATTGCCTCCATGTTGCGCTCGACAGGCCGGGCGACAGCGTAATAAGCGACCCCCAGTACGCGTTCCACGCGCGCGATGGCCTCCTCGACCGGCGCTCCCTCGCGCAGGCGGACCAAAAATCGATCCCCAGGCTGTTCGATTCTCTGCACGGGAATTCCCTGGAGTGACTGGCGCAGGGCCGTGAAGAGTTTTCCAAGAAAAAAACGCCGGTTGCGGCCCTTGAGCCACAACTCGTGGTAATGCACGACGATGACGGGGATACTCATGCAATTATTCTCTGCAATCAAATAGCGGCGCAGCGCCGATAGAGTATAACAGGGGCTCGGAACTCGCGGATGTACTCGGATGGGCAAAAACGCGGAACGAACCGGGCTCTATGCGTCACATTACCGCTTGTGCGTAAAGCGCTATAACTGTCTGGATACATACATGATCGGAGCGAGACTTTATACCGGTACGAGGGTTAGAATTTGCCACGGCCCAGGGATTCACAGCCAAGTGGAAATATTTATGCTACCGAAAGCTCTTATGCTGCATCCAACGCACTGAATGCGGAGGACCTCATGTGGAACCGGCGAGATTGGGACGATTTCTTCCATATCGTAAGAAAGCGCGGGCAGATGAACCGGCCGCCGCGTCCGGTGCACAGATCCTTGCGCAACCGCCTCACCCCTGCTGAAGGATATAGCTTGGCTGAACTGGACGATGCAGGCCTCAGCATCGAACAGGCCGAGCTTCTTGGATTGCCAGTGGACGCGGGTCGCGTCGGCGCCTACGGCCCCAACGTCTCCGCGCTTCGGGATTATGTGCGAGCCACGCGCTCGCGCCTTTAATCGCCTTGATTCCAGAATCGCGCCACTGCTGCGTAATCCGGATCATCCTTGGCTGCGTCCTTCACGGCGCTGTAAGTTGAAAAAGCGGCCGCTCCCGCCGGCAACTCGATCCCTTCCTGCTTGGCGAGTTCGAGTGCCAGGCGGATGTCTTTGTGCATCAGGCGCAGAGGAAAACTGGCCGGAAACTCGTTCTTCAAGATAAGGGGTGCCTTTACATCCATCAGCGCCGACCGCCCCATGCTTGACTGCAGCACTTCGATCAGC
This sequence comes from uncultured Acidobacteriota bacterium, assembly GCA_963848365.1. Classification (GTDB taxonomy): domain Bacteria; phylum Acidobacteriota; class Terriglobia; order Acidiferrales; family UBA7541; genus Palsa-295. Next base: position 234,095 of record CAWKDI010000009.1, on the reverse strand, counting down.
CTTTCTCCCTTGATCCCCGCCTTGCGAACCAGCGCCATGGCCTCCGCCAGTGCCTCCACCTCCAGCGCGAGAATCAAATTCATGGCCAGCTTCACGGTCTGGCCGGAGCCGCTTGGTCCCAGCAGAAAAAAGCGCTTCCCTATGGCCTCAAGTACAGGCTTCGTTCGCTCGAATACCTCGGCTCTCCCGCCGATCATGAAAACCAGCTCGCCCTTTTCGGCTCCCCATGTGCCTCCCGTCACAGGCGCATCGAGGAAATCGACCCCGCGTTCGGCACAAGCCACGGCTTCGCGTCGAGCCAGATCCGGCGAGATCGTGCTGGAATCCATGAACACGCTCCCGCGGCGGAGCCCTTCCAGCGCGCCGCCCTGCCCGAACACGACCTCCTCCAGCGCGGGAGGATCGCTGACGATGGTGAACAGGACGTCGGCCTGGGCAGCCGTCTCGCGCGGATTCGCCGCGAGCGTGGCCCCTTCCCGGACCAGATCATCCGCCTTGGAAGGGGTACGATTCCACACCACGAGCGGGAAGCCTGCCTTCAGCAGGTTCCGCCCCATCGGCTTACCCATCAATCCAAGCCCAATCAATCCAACAGTTGGTGCCATTCAAGCCTCCAGTAAGTAGTTGGGAGAATTATATGAGCCTGCCGCGCCTCAGACTGGTGAAAACTCCACGCGATGGCGCTGCGGGTCGATCCGCTCGGCGCGCACCCGGATGCGATCGCCAATTTTGTAGATAAGCCCCGGTCTCGCCCCGCGCGAGCGGCGGTGCGGCTCGCACACGATCGCATGGTCACGGTCCCGATAGAGGCACTGCTGTCCGGTAAATTCTTCCAGGCGGTCGATGCTCACCAGCCCTTCGACGAAAATCTCCACCAGCTCCACGAAAAACCCGAATTTCTGCACCGAGATGATCAACGCATCGTATTCTTCGCCGAGATGGCTTTCCATGAACTGCGCGGTCTTCCATTCGATCAGTTCCCGCTCGGCTGCGTCCGCCCGGCGTTCCGCTTCCGAGCTTTCGGAGGCGATTCCCTCGAGCTCCACGCGACGGTAGGGTCCCAGCATCGCGACCGATTGTTCCTTTCCGCCCTTCGTGATGACAGCAAGGGGAGCATGCGCCGTCGGATTTTCCAGCGCCCATTTCAAAATGCGATGCACGATCAGGTCCGGGTAACGCCGGATCGGCGACGTGAAATGCGTGTATTCCTGCACGGCGAGGGCAAAGTGTCCCAGAGGGTCGGCGGCGTAGCGAGCCTGCTTGAGCGACCGAAGCATCAGGTAGGAAAGAATGCGCTCTTCGGGTTTACCCGCTATTTTTTCCGTGAGACTCTGGTAATGCTGCGGTACTATGTCAATTTCCTCAGTCGCAGGCAGCGCCACAGTCATGGGCCGCATGCGCCCCCGCCCTTTGCGTCCTGCTCTCGCAGCGTCCTGCACCTGCCCATGCCTCACCGCGAGCCGCCGCTCCGCCAGGTCCTCGACGCCAAGTGAATAGCCGAACGCACGCGCCAGTTCTTCGAATTCGAGCACCTTCTTTGGATCGGGCTTCTCGTGAACGCGGTGCAGAGACGCGATCCCGCGCTTGTCGAGGTACTGCGCAACGGCCTCGTTCGCCGCGAGCATAAACTCCTCGATGATCCGATGGGCGATATTGCGCACGCTGCGGACCACGCCCTGCATCCGGCCTTGCTCATCAAACTCGATGATCGGCTCCGGCAAATCGAAATCAATCGACCCGCGCTCGCCGCGCCGCCGGTTGAGTAACAGCGCGAGCTCCTTCATGCGGCGAAATAGTTCCACGAGCGGCTCGTAGCGCCGGCTCATTTCCGGATCGCCTTCGAGCACTTTGTGAACTTTCGTATAAGTCATCCGCTCGGCCGAGCGAATCACGCCCGGTGTAAAATCCGAGCGCACCATCGCTCCGCTCGCATCCATCTCCATCACTACGCTCATCACTAAGCGGTCAACCTCGGGATTGAGAGAACAGATGCCATTGGAAAGTTCTTCGGGCAGCATGGGGACGGCACGATTCGGGAAGTACACGGAGTTCCCGCGCAGCCGCGCTTCCTGATCGAGCGCTGATGCGCGCCGCACGTAGTGAGCTACGTCGGCGATGTGCACCTGAAGCTCGTAATGCCCGTGTGGAAGAAGCGCCACGTGAACGGCGTCGTCAAAATCGCGCGCCGTTTCCCCGTCAATCGTCACGATCGGAAGGCCACGAAAATCGCGCCGACCCTCCAGATCGGCCTCATTCACCAGCCGCGGCGCAGCTTTCGCTTCGGCAATTGCATCGTCTGGGAAAATGTGCGGCAGGTGGTGCTTGCGGATGATGATTTCCACGTCCACGCCGATCTCGCCGGGGCGTCCCAGGATTTCGAGAACGCGCCCGGTAGGCGCAAGCCCGCCCTTTGGAAAGCGTGTAATTTCCACGTTGACCACCGCGCCGTCCAACTCCGCCAGTCGCGCCCGCCGATTGGTCAGGGGATTTGCCGAGGGATCGGCGCCAGACGCCTCGCGAAGCTTCTCGCGTAGTTCCGGAGACAACTCCTCTCCAGGTGGGACCAGGACTTCATGGTGAATGCGTGTGTCGTAAGGCAGCACATAGTTGCCCTGTGTGCCGTACCGAAAGAGACCTACAAGCGTGGGGTGTTGCCGCACGACGATCTGGACCACGCGCCCTTCCGCCCGCCCGTCGTTGCGTCGCCGCGCAATCCGCGCGAGCACTCTATCGCCGTGCATCGCGTCGCCCATCCCGTCGCGGCCAATAAACAGGTCGCCCTCGACCCCCGGAATCGGCTTGTCCGGCACAACGAAGCCATAGCCATCGCGGTGCGCCACCATCCGCCCGGAAATCAGATTAGGATCGGCCGCTCGCCTCAGTCCCGTCGCACCGGTGACTCCGTCGTGCTTCGCTGGCGCAACCGTGGGAGGTTGCTTCCCAGGGCGCATGCCGTGCTTTGTTCCAGTGAGCCGGTACCGCCCGCCATGTATTTCCTCGATGTCTCCTGCTTTCTTCAACTTTTGAATGATGCGCGGCAAGTAGCGACGTCCGCGATGCTTCAGGTCCATGCCATGCGCGATCTGGCGAATGGTTGCGGGCTGCGATTGCTCGGAGAGATGCGCGATCACCTCCTCACGTGTGACTTCAGCGGGGCGTGCCTCTTGGTCTTCGACAGTGTGTTGGCGTCTCATGCTTTCCGAGCGGTCCAACTCAGGCTAACGGATTTCCGCCTGCGTAGCAAAACCTGAATTGGCCGGTACCGTCTTCAGGGGAACCGTCCCGTGTCCTCAACTCGTGCGCTTGTTTTTTCGACTTTTCGTTGTCATCCCGATAGAGCGAAGCGACGAGGCTCTCTCTCCGTTTTGTTCCCGCAAGGCGATGCTGAACTTCAAGGCGGAGGGGGTGAAGCAACCGGTGCATTCAGGATCACCACCTTCCCATCCGTCCCGCGCTCGAGTGGCGGTGCATACTCGCCGAGTGCTTCCCGTCGCCACCAATCTCCGGTTTCGCGCTTTGTCTTACGGTTCGTAAACCAATACTGGTAGATGATTGTGCGCACTTCCCGCGGCGGCGTGCCGTCAAACGGGTTCCCGGCGAACAATTGCAGCACGTCTCGGTCATTCTGCAGCAGCCGCTCCTCAGTCCAAACCACGAAGCGATAATCCTGCCAGGGACCAAGCGACGCGAACCACAGGTTCCAATCGAACCGCGGCTGATATGGCGCGTAGATGCCGGGTGGCTTGCGCAGGTCCTGCGGCTTGTAGCGGAACGGATATGCGTTCCACGATTTTCCGTCGCGTGTTCCTTGAAATTCAATCTCGTAGCGCGCATGTGTCATCACGGCAAACAGTCCGTACTGGTTTGCGATACGAAACGGGTCAAGAACCCGCTCGGGCCACTCCGGCAGCGGCAACGGCCGCCAGAACATGCCGGCAAGCTGCACGCTGGTTACGTAAAACACGGCTCCCAGACATACAGCCGTGATCGACATGCGAAATGCCGTGAGTGCCGCCCCTCGCTTTACGGTCCAGGTCGTCGCACCAGGCATGCCGCCTGCTGGCTCGCGTCTCGCGCCGTCGATAAGGCTACGTATCTTTGCAGGAAGAATTGTTTCGAGAATCCGGTCGTCCAGCAGAAGAAACCCGAGCGATAGCACAATGTAATTCAGAAATGCATAATTCGCCGTCAGGATGATGCCGATCTGAAAGGGCGTCAAAATGCAAAACGCGACAATTCGAAAGCGGCGCGGAAGAAACACGAGCCAGCACAGAACCAATTCAGCGGCAAACGTGAAGAACACTGTCCCTGCGTGAAACCAGTGAGGGAATTGCTGCACGTACCAGCCGATCCAGCTTGGCAAGGGGCCATTCTGGTAATAATCGTCCATCGCGGTGAAGTGCCGCCAGGACTGGTCTCCGCTTGCAAGCTTCACCACGCCGGATTCGAAATAAATTCGGAACCATTCCCATCGCAGCAGAAACAGGCTCGCACGCGACGGGGGGTTACCACGCGCCAAGCCCGGACGGATGCCGGGTGGCGCAAAGAACAGGCAGATGAAGCCTGCCTCCAGGAGCATCCCGTCCGACTGATAGCTCGAAAAATCCTGCGCCGTACTCACGAAAGACACAAAACAGGCAAAACAAATCGCGAGCATCCCGCGCGGCCACAGGTTCAAGACCAATAACAGGGACGCGACCAGCCCCACCCAGCAAACCAGCATCAGGGCCCGGTCGCTTGAGCCCAACCAAAACAGGCTTGGCACATACCAGAAGCGCCGGGCGTGAAGCACACCCGCGACCGCTTGCAGGTAGTCACCCGCAGGCAAAATTCCGTTCGGTCCGTTGAGGCCCTTGATTTGAAACAGGAGTGAATAAAAGGCAGAGAAGTAAATCAGCCCGAGGGCTCGAAGAAAAATCCACCGCGGCCACAAATGCCCGGCCCGTTCGGCGCTGATAGGTTCAGGGCCAAACAACCAGTCAACAATCGCGACTAACCGCGTACCCATCGGCGGCGATTATAGCGGAAGGCAACAGCGCTCCGAAGTCTATCGCGCGCCAGAGGCGCCCGCGGTCAGTCGACAGGGCGCGTCCCGAGACTTGTCATCTCGGACGAAAATGTGGGATCTGCATTCGGTTTTCGAGCCGCCAGATGGACCGAAGCGGAGGTCGTAAAATTTTATGGCTGAGTGTAGCTGCTCGGCAAGGAGCGAAGATATGCAACGATCGCCTGCGCATCGGCATGATTCATGTGATAGATGTGCATCGGCGGATGGATGGCAATTCCGTTCGGGCCCACGCCTTTTTCAAGCACCGTTTCTGCTTGAGCGTCGGTGAACCCTTCAAGTCCTGCGATCGCAGGCGCACGCCAGGCCCAGTTCGTCATGTTATGCACGGGCATGATCCACGTCGGAGCCCCTTGCAGATAGCGCGAGTTATCGAGATTGTTATTCGCATCGCGTGACGTGTGGCATTCGGAGCACATTCCGACGTTATCCACCAAGTATTCTCCTCGCGCTACAAGAGCTTCTTGTGACGCCGCAGGTGCTGTTTTCTGGGCGGGCGCAGCCTGAGCTTGCGCCGCGGAACTGTCACGCGAAAGCAGGCTCAACGCCCCAATTCCAGTTGCCAGAATAATCCCTGCACAAAGACCACACCGGTAAATTGCTTTCATTTCAACTCGATCCTAGCATCAGATTTATTTTAGACGAGGCTGTCCGCATGGAGGACCAATGGCACTCCCGGACGAAAAAGTATCGCAAAACACCGTTATCGTGTCCATCTGGTTTTGGTATTGCAATCGATTGGCCACCGATCGAGAAGTGACCCAGCTCACCATGGTGGCTCATTACGGAACTATGGCTTCGTCTAAATCGGCTGGGAACTCATATGAGAAGAGTTGGTGCCCAAGAGAGGACTCGAACCTCCACTCCCTTGCGAGAACTAGCTCCTGAAGCTAGCGCGTCTGCCAATTCCGCCACTTGGGCATTAACCGGTGCAAACCGAGGCTAACCCATATTGCCGCCCGGCCGATACTTTGTCAACGAAGCACAGGGCGTCGAACGGGGGTTGACCGCCAGCGCGGGGCCACCTACAGTTGAACCGTAATTTGAGCTTCCAGGATACGGAGAGCACCCTGATGGCATCTGCGCGCGCAATGATCGAACGCCGCCGCTCCACCCGCGTGATGGCCCGCATCCCGGTGAGCGTTAACCTCCGCGACGTTCCACGCAAGGCCCTCGACGACACGTACGAAGCCACTTCGGTAAGCCGGAGCGGCGCTCTGCTTCGAATTCCTTTCTCACCTGTTCTCGGTTCGCGCATCGAGGTGCAGCACGGCCTCTCGCGGGAATCGCGCGAATTTCGCGTGGTTCGCGTGAGCGCGCCCAAGCCCGATGGGCTCTATGAACTCGGCGTCGAGATTCTTTACCCGAACCACAACTTCTGGGGCATTCCTTTTCCGGATGACAGTCACGACGATTGACCTCGCTTCCGGCAGTGCTATAATCCCGCGCATAGACTCAACCGGGCCCGCTCGGGCCAGAAACCTGGCATTCTCCTGGCGTCTAGCGGGCAGTGGAGGCAGCCATGGAAGCTCTTCACGAAGCGTTCTTTCCTCTTTTGATTGCTTGGGGAGTGGTCACTGCGATTCTCATCTTCGTGCTGATTTACCGCAGTATGCTCGAGAATCGCGAAGAAGACCAGATATTCCTCGACGCCGCGGCTCAATCGATGGCTAACGAGCAAAGAGCTTTGGTTGCCCGCATCGAGCGCCTGAGCAAGCCTATCACCGCCTTGATTGTTGTCTCGAGCGTTCTGCTCGTCACGGTGGCAGGGCTTTGGCTGTGGCAGGGTTTCCAGAGCTTTTAGCCGCAGCGAAAGCGCGCCAAGAGTTTTCCCGGCGGAACTGTGCGTTTGCGCGAGCACCCTACCCTGGGGAACCGAGACGACAGCAGTGTTGGTCTGTTGTCACTCTGGGCGCCGCCACTCCGACTTTAATGTGAGACTTAAAGACGCGCAGGTGCGCAGCGTTACTGCTTTCCCCGATAACGTTATGGTTGTTGCGGTTGCGGCTGAGCGGCTGGCGCGCTCTGCGTTTGCCCCGGGCATATCTCTGAAGTGTGGTTATGCACGATCAGCCAGTTATCTCCTACTTTATTCAACACGAGCGTCGTCTGCCCCCGGGCCGTAAAAGGCTTCCCGTTGAACATTGAATCGAATTGCCATTGATAGGAAGCCCAGGAAACGTCCTGGTGCACGAAGATAAAAGTATTGCGGCGAATTAGCTGCATGCCTTGAAAGGCGTTCTTCTGTTTCTCGTAAAGAGCAACGTACCTGCTCCAGCCCTGCACAGGAGGCTCGTAGCTGCCGCTCACGAACGTGGCGTTGTCGGCGTAATACTTGTGCATGGCCTCGACGTTTCCCACCTGAAACGCGCCCAGCATTTCGCCGATGTCGTGGTCAATCTGATCGGATACGGAGTTGGGGATCGTCGGCAGCCCCGCGGCGGATGCATTGTCGACAATGCCCCCGTTCTTTTTCTTCTGCCGCGCGGCCGGTCCCGGCGAGAAAACAGAACAGAAAACACATAAGACCAGGGCTGCCCCCGCACTTCGCGTGCCTGTGTTTCGGCGAGCGATTCCTCCAAAACCTTTTGTCATTCGCTTCCTCCTAAGCCAGCCGCAGCTTAGCACGAAGCGAAAAATGCAAAGGCGCGGAAGTCGGGGCATGTTTCCGGCTTTGCAGCGCGGCAACGATGCGAAACCGGATCTCTGGTATTGCTCTCGCCTTTTACGCGTTTTTGCCGAGGGACTTCTCTGATATACGGAAGGCTTCCTGCGCGAGTTCGTAGGCCTTGGCGGAATGCTCCATCGCCTTCCGCGACAGTTCGTGGCCAGTCAAGTGGTCACCCTTGCCGTGATGCGCCGCGGCAGCGCGGTGGGCGTGCGCCGCCAAATCGTGAAACTCCGCCGCTCTCTGATGGGAATCGTTGGGCATGTCATTTCTCCTCTTATGCAGTTATCCAGATAACACACTATTTCAATTTCGAAAGGCCGATCGAGATGTCCCTGGAATTTCCCCGTTCGTGTTTTTCGTCATTCGGGATGATCGTGGTGAGCAGGCATATCCGGCATTGGGGCCGGGACATTCGCGGTAGGCGCCGTGACATTGCGTTCGACGATGATGGGAGGAGCAGATTCGATGGGTGCCCCGGTGACGATGATCTGCCCGATCATGAACGAATGCGGCAAACAGGCATAGGAGTAAGTCCCGGGGCGATTGAACGTAACGGCTGCTGATTTCCCGGTACCAAGCAATCCGGTGTCCCATCCTCCGTCGTCTGAAGATGCCGCGTTGTGAAATTGCTTGCCTGTATTCGTGAAGATCACCTTTGTGCCGGTGGGCACCGTGATCCGATTCGGCGTGAAGGAATAATCAACAAAAGTGACCGCATTGGTTGCAACAATCGGTCCCGTCACCTCCACGACGGTTCTTGGCGGAGGAGGAGCTGCGAAGGGACGAAGCCTGTTACCGGACGAGCCGTTCAGCGAAAACGCCCAAATCATGTCTCCATTCGCTGAGGTCGTCTGCGTCGAAACGCCGCCTGCTGCGATGGCTACGTATTGCGTCCCGCCAATCTCATAAGTGATCGCCGGGGCATCCGCGCCGGCGCCGGTCTGCCATTGCCATAGCAATTCGCCAGTCTTTCCGTCGTACGCCTGGAAATTTCCGTCCGGATCGCCATGAAAAATCAAGCCGCTGGCCGTCGCGAGCGCGCCGCTGCCCTGGCCCACCGAATAAGGCATTTTCTTCTGCCAGACGATCTTGTTATTGCGCGAGTCTACGGCCGTAAAAGTTCCGGAATATCGCGCGCCAATCGGCGGCCCGACGGCCATGCCGGTGCCCACGCCCATGCGGGCAGACGGCCGGTCCGCGGCGGTCGCATAGAAGTAGCCGGTGAGGGGACTATAGGCCATCGGCGCCCAGTTCACCCCGCCGTTTCCGCCCGGCGAAATCAGAACGGGTTTGTCGTAAATCGGCGCGAAAATGCATTTGGTGACCCACGCTCCGAGGGGCTGCGGACATTGCGGCATGAGTGCGTCGCCGCGCGGGATCGGCTGCGTGGGTGATGTCGCCAGGCGCGCGTCCTGCTCCACCGGCTTTTCGTCGATCCCGACCAGCGGCTTTCCATTGGTGCGATCCAGCATGTAGATCCACCCGGTTTTGCAAGCCTCGGCAATCCCTTTGCGCTTCACTCCGTTGTACACCTGGTCGAACAGCACCACCGGGCTCGAGCAATCGAAATCCCATAGGTCGTGGTGCACTGCCTGAAAATGCCAAGCGTAGGTGCCGTCGAGATGCAGGGCCATGATCGAGGCGCTGAACAAATTGTTGCCGGGGCGGTGGGCGCCTTCACCGAAAACGGGGTTGCCCGTGCTGAAGTAAATGAGCCCAAGTTCTGGGTCAATAGCGGGGGGATCCCAGACGCTGGCGCCACCGTGCCGGTCCTGATGCACATCTTTCAGGGTGGAAGGATCAGCGTGAGTTGGCTCATCAATCGCAGGGAGAGGCCAAGTGTCGCCGCCCAGTTCGCCCGGGCCAGCCGCCGTCCAGAAGTACCAGAGTTCCTTTCCGGTCTTGCCTTCGAGAGCGGTAACCTTGCCCCTCGCCCCCATATCCCCGCCCGATACTCCGGTATAGACGACGCCGTTATAGTAGAGAGGTGCGGACGTGATGGTATATCCCTGCTGCCATTGGCCAATCCGCGTTTGCCAGAGTAATTTACCTGTTTCGGCATCCAGCGCCACAAACGTGCCATCCAGGTAGCCTAGAAAAACTTTTCCTTCGCCCAGCGCTACGCCGCGATTGTCCCAGCCGCAGCAGACGGTGCTGATGTCCTGATCGATGCCGGATCGATGCTCCCAGATCAGCGAGCCGGTTTTTGCGTCCAACGCGAACACATCGTCGTTGCCGGTGGTCACGTACATCACGCCGTCTTTCACCAGCGGCGTGCCTTCGAGCGAGTATTTGCTGCCCAAGCCGGAGCCGAGATGCGTCACCCACGCTCCTTTCAAATCCTTAACGTTGGCGCGATTGATCTGCTCGAGCGTCGAGTAGCGCGAATTGTTCCAGTCCCCGCCTACAGTCAGCCATTCCTTGCCCGCGGGTTGCTGCAAATTCAGAATGCCCTGGGCCTTGTTCACGAAAAACGGAACCAAAAGACCAATGGCAATGCCCACTGCCGCTATCTTTGAACGCATGACCTCATCTCTTCCTGCGACGATTCGTCGTCAACACCTAATTTGAAAACGGATGACCAATCGTGTTGCAGTATTCTACCTAGCCGGGGTCCGAATAGGAATGTTGTTGGCAGTTCCGCGGCATTTGGGCGTGCTACAATTTCGCCGCAAAATCCTTGGCCCGCTTTGCATCGCGGTATCACCATGGCTTCCCTATGAAAGAGCTTGTGGAAACAGTGAACGCCCCGGGCGGGGTAAACAGCAAGTTTGGCTGGATCTCCGACCTCGTTCCAGCGGAGCGACGCGCCTTAGGCGCTTGCGTCGGCGGCTGGACGCTCGATGCGATGGATGTCCAGCTGTACAGCTTCGTGATCCCCGCGCTCATTGCCACGTGGGGTATCACCCGAGGTCAGGCCGGATTGTTAGGTACTGCGGCACTAATCGTCTCGGCATTCGGGGGATGGCTCGCGGGATGGTTTGCCGACCGCATCGGACGCGTCCGCACTCTCCAGATCGCCATCCTGTGGTTTGCCGGCTTCACATTCATTTCCGGACTCGCACAAAATTTCGGCCAGCTTTTCGCCGCTCGCGCGCTACTGGGCCTGGGCTTCGGTGGTGAGTGGGCGGCAGGCGCGGTCCTCCTGGGAGAAATAATTCGGCCGCAGCATCGCGGGAAGGCCCTGGGAGCCATGCATGCGGGCTGGGCGGTGGGATGGGGTATTGCTGCGTTGCTATATGCTTTTTTCTTTTCGTTTTTGCCGCCCCAAATTGCTTGGCGCGCTATGTTCATGGTAGGCGTAGCGCCAGCTTTCCTGGTCTTCTGGGTGCGGCGTTATGTGGAAGAGCCCGCGCTGTATCTTGAGTCGCGAGCCCGCCTCGCCGCGAGCGGCGACCGGCCGTCCTTCTTCGAAATCTTCCGCAAGCCATTGTTGCGCGTTACTCTTCTCGGCAGCTTGATGGGAACGGGCGCGCAAGGCGGCTATTTCGCGGTCACTACTTGGCTGCCCACCTTTCTGCGCACCGAGCGGAAGCTCTCCGTGCTGGACTCCGCCGGCTATCTGTCCATTTCGATCGCAGGTGCATTCTTCGGGTACCTTTCTGGAGGGTACTTGGCGGATCGCATCGGGAGACGCTTCACATTCCTGGTGTTTGCGGTGGGCGCAGGCGTAATCGCCATTACCTATACGATGCTTCGGTTCGGCAACAGCACCATGCTGGTTCTGGGGTTTCCCCTGGGCTTTTTCTCATCGGGCGTGTTCAGCGCAATGGGACCGTTTTTCACCGAGCATTTTCCCACGCGCGTGCGGGGCGTAGGGCAGGGCTTTGCTTATAACGCCGGCCGGGCGACGGGCGCATTGTTCCCAACACTTGTGGGTTTTCTCTCCGCGAAAATACCGCTGGGACAGGCCATCGGCCTATTTGCGGCGCTGGCCTATGGGACAATGGCTGTGGCTGCGTTCCTGCTGCCGGAAACGCGCGGAAAAATCCTGGAGCCGTGAGAGTCCCCCAAATCGTCTGCTCGCCGAATTGGGACGAATCCATGGGGAAAATAAAGGTGAATGAATGAGTGCGTTACAAGATGTTCCCCGAATTACACCATTCCTTTGGTTCGACTCGAACGCCGAAGAGGCCGTCGACTTTTACCTCACAGTGTTCAAGAACTCGCGCCGCCTCGGCGAGTTGCGTGCAAGCGACGACACCATCTTGCCCAAAGGCAGCATTCTAACCGTTGCCTTCGAACTCGACGGACAGAAATTTACCGCCCTCAATGGCGGTCCGGCGTTCAAGTTCACCGAGGCGATTTCCTTTGTGGTTCGTTGCGACTCGCAGGAAGAAGTGGACTTCTATTGGTCAAAGCTGACAGCCGGCGGAAAGGAAAGCCAGTGCGGCTGGCTCAAGGATAAGTTTGGCCTCTCGTGGCAGATCGTACCGGCGCGCCTGCCCGACCTGATCAAGAGCCCCAAAGCATGGCAGGCGATGCTTAAAATGAAAAAGCTCGTCATCGCAGAACTTGAAAGCGCCGCCCGATCCTAACGGGCTATTCATTCCCACTGATTCAGCCAGGGTTGCTTTTCGGCTCGTGGATGGCCCCCGCCGCTTTCAAACCACTCCTAAGATTTCAGTCGGCTTGCTGCGGGGCGATCTGCAAATGGCTGGAACGCTTCCGCTGCTGCCACCAAAGGCCGAAGCGGTCCATGTATAAGTAAACGACTGGCGTGGTGAACAGCGTAAGCATCTGACTGAAGATAAGGCCGCCCATGATCGTAATGCCCAGCGGCACGCGCATCTCGGAGCCGATGCCCTCGGATAAAGCAAGCGGCAGTGCACCCAGGAGTGCGGCCATGGTGGTCATCAGAATGGGTCGAAACCGCAGCAGGCAAGCCTCATGAATCGCGCTCTTCGCATCGCGGCCTTCGTTGCGTTGCGCTCCCAGCGCAAAGTCGATCATCAAAATCGCATTCTTTTTAACCAGGCCGATCAACAGGATAATTCCCACCAGCGCAATCACGTCAAGGTCCATATGAAAGATCATCAACGCCAGAACCGCCCCCACGCCCGCCGACGGCAGCGTGGAAAGAATCGTGATGGGGTGAATGTAACTTTCGTACAGCATCCCCAGTACGATATAGACCGCGAGCAGAGCCGTAATAATCAAAAGAGGCAGCGTGGAAAGCGATGCCTGAAACGCTTTCATGGTCCCCGAATACATGCTCCGGACGGAAGACGGCATGCCGATGCTCTGCTCTGCCTGGCTGATCGCTTGCACCGCGTCGCTCAGGGCCACCCCGGGGGCTAGGTTGAAAGAAATCGTCACCGCCGGAAACTGGCCGTCGTGATTTACCGCCAGCGGCGCGATCCTTTTCTCGAAATGGGCCACGGCGCTCAGCGGCACCACCGCGCCCGTGTTGGAGTGAATGTACACGTCCTCCAGACCCTGCGGGCTCTGCCAGAACTGCGGAGCAACCTCCATCACCACGTGGTATTGGTTCAGCGAGGTATACATCGTGGACACTTGGGCCTGCCCGAACGCGTTGTACAGCGTCGTGTCCATTAACTGCGCCGTAATTCCAAGGCGGGCCGCGGTCTGGCGGTCGTATACCAGGCGCGCTTCCAAGCCGCTATTCTGCTGGTCGGAGTCCACGTCCGTGAGTTCTCGCAGTTTCCTCATTTGGGCAAAGACGATCGGTCCCCATTTCATCAGGTCGTCGATGTTGTCGGATTGCAGCGTATATTGATAAAGCGCGTTGGATTGCTTCGCGCCGATTCTCAGGTTTTGATTCGCCTGCAGGATCCCGCGCGCACCCGGAATACTGTTCAGCTTGGGACGCAAACGGTCAATCACCTGGCTGGCGCTAAGTTTCCGCTCCCGAAAGGGCTTCAGCGAAACGATCACTTGTCCGGTGTTCACAGGACCGAAGCCGCCGGTGAAAGCCACCGCCGTCGATACCGCCGGATCCGACTTGATGAGATCGACGTAGCGCTTGGTGATATCCTGCATCGCCTGAAACGAAATGTCCTGGGAGGCGCGAATCCCTCCCTTCATGTTGCCGTTGTCGCCCAAGGGGAAGAATCCCTTGGGAACGATCACCAGAAGATAGATATTCACGGCAATTGTGACCAGCAGGATGCCGAGGGTAAGTTCCTCATGCTTCAGCACCCACTGGAGGCCGTGATCGTAAACGCGCAGCATGGCGTTGAACGCGCGTTCATTGATGCGGTAGATGCGCCCGTGCCCTTGTCCGTGTTCCCGTTTCAAAAAGCGCGCGCACATCATGGGCGTCATCGTCAGGGAAACAAGCAAAGACACCAGAATCGAGACGGAAAGCGTCACGGCAAATTCGCGGAATAGGCGGCCGACTATTCCAGACATCAGCAGGATCGGGATAAATACGGCAATGAGCGACAGTGTCATGGAAAGTACCGTGAACCCGATTTCCCTCGCGCCATGCAACGCGGCTTCAATGGGACGCATTCCCTGCTCGAAGTGCCGGCTGATGTTCTCGATCACGACGATCGCATCATCCACCACGAAGCCGGTACAAATCGAGAGCGCCATCAGGGAGACGTTGTCGATGCTGTAGCCGAACAGGTACATCACGCCAAAGGTTCCCAGCAGCGAAACGGGGACCGCCACGCTCGGGATCACTGTCGCGCGCGGGCTCCGCAAAAAGATAAACACCACCAGAATTACGAGGCAAATGGATATCAGCAGAGAGCGCTCGGCCTCTCGCACCGAGGGTAGAATCGTCCTGGAGCGGTCGAACATGACCACCACGTCGATGCCTGCGGGTATTGACGCCTCCAATGACGGAAGAGCCTGCCGGATACGCTGAACCGTTTCGATGATGTTGGCATTGGGCTGGCGGAACATCTGCATCGTGATGCAAGGCTTGCCGTCAAAAAATCCGGCGGTGCGAATGTTTTCCACCGAATCCTGGACTTCGGCGATATCGGATAATTTAATGGCAGCGCCGTTGTGGTATCCGACAATCAGCGGCTTGTAATACTCGGCTTTCAGCAGTTGGTCGTTCGCGAGAATGTCGGCCGTCGTGTTGTCGTCCCAGATCTGTCCCTTCGGCTCATTTGCATTCTGCTGGCTCAGCATGTTTTTCACATCTTGAAGGCCGAGCCCATAGCTGTTCAATTGCGTGGGATTAAGTTCGATGCGCACCGCTGGAAGCGCGCCTCCACCGACCGATACCTGCCCGACGCCGGGAATCTGAGACAGCTTCTGCTGCATGATCGTCGAGGCGGCATCGTAGAGACGCCCGCGATCGTAGATCTTGGATGTGAGGATCATCACAAAAATCGGCTGATCGGCGGGATTCACCTTCTGGTAGGTGGGATTGCTCGGGAGGTTCGCCGGCAAGTAGCTGCGCGCCGCGTTGATGGCTGCCTGCACGTCCCGGGCGGCGCCATTGATATCGCGGTTCAAGTCGAACTGCAGCGCGATGGAGGTGCTGCCGAGATAGCTTGATGAAGACATCTCCGTGATGCCCGCTATGCGTCCGAATTGCCGCTCGAGTGGAGTGGCCACCGAAGACGCCATAATCTCGGGGCTCGCGCCAGGCAGGTTGGCCTGCACCGCGATTGTCGGATAATCGATTTCGGGCAGCGCAGCCACGGGAAGCACGAGGAACGCAATGATTCCCGCGAGCGCAATGGCTACCGTCAACAGCGTCGTGGCCACTGGCCGATGTATAAATGGGGTGGAAATGCTCATGGCTTGATGCCGTCGTGATGCGGTTACAACTCTGCGTTATCGGCTCGCATGCAGATTGATAATCCGGATCCTCTTTTTAGAACGGCTTATGACACACTGGATCACTTCCAAATTGCTGCAAATTGGCTTGTTAATAGACGTGGCGCAGCTTATTGGAGTTTCCGGCGGTTATGGAGATTCGTACTGATGCGAAAGCACCCGCGCCATGCATCCTTCGGATAAAGTATCCGCCAAGATGTCTCGTAAAATATCTCATGGTTGCTAGGGAGAACCTATATGCTTCGAGCTTTTTTGGTAGCTTTATTTCTTACGCTGCTGATGGGAATGCCCTCGCACGCGCAACTGGTTGAAGACTACGATCCTCCGCGGTCGAACTGTTGCTGGCTGGCCACGGCCAAAACACTTGCCGACCAGATGCAAGACTGGAACCAGCTTGGGCGTTTTCATCAGGCTAACCAGGACCTCATCAAAGAGCCTCCCGACCCAAAGCGCGTCGTATTTTTGGGAGATTCCATCACGGAGGCCTGGCACCTCGACCAGGCTTTTCCCGGCAAGCCTTACGTGAACCGAGGTATCGGTGGCCAAACCACACCGCAGATGCTAGTGCGCATGTATCCCGACGTGATAGATCTCAAGCCGGCCGCGGTGATAATCCTGGCAGGCACCAATGACATTGCACAGAACACTGGACCGGAAACCCTTACGATGGTCGAAGAAAATCTGATGGCTATTAGCGAACTCGCACAGCGGCACGGGATTAAGGTCATTCTCTGCTCGGTAATGCCCGTCAGTGATTACACGCTCATGCCTGCTCGCCGCGGAGGGCAAGGTGGCGCTCCCGGCGGGCCGGGACCCGCTTCCCAGATGGCGGGAACGCCCGCGCGTCACATCCAGACGATGCAGCGGCCTCCTGCCCAGATTCTGCAGCTCGACGCCTGGATGAAGACCTATGCAGCCACCGTGGGCGCGGTTTACGCCGACTATTACTCCGCCGTGGTCGACGACAAGGGGATGTTCCGTGAAGGTTTCTCCGATGACGGACTCCATCCAAATGGGCAGGGATTCGCCTTATTGAAACCAGTGGCGGAAGCGGCAATCGAGAAAGCCCTGCAATAGCTCTTCCGGCACAACGATGATGCGATGACGGGCGCCGTTCGCTGTTCGAGCCAGTAGTTGAGGAAAGAAAGCAGGGTGAAGAATGAAAAGGCAGAACATTTCGTCCGGTACGCCCTGGGAGCCTATCGTCGGATATTCGCGCGCCGTCCGCGTCGGTCCCTACGTGCATGTCGCAGGCACCACGGCGACTGATGCCCAGGGCCAAATCACCGGCATCGGCGATCCCTACGTACAGACCGCCCAAATCCTGGGAAACATCGAGGCAGCCCTCGCCAAGGCGGGCGCCAGAATGTCCGACGTCGTCCGCACCCGCGTGTTCGTCAAGAATATCGCCGATTGGGAAATCATCGGACGCGCCCATGGCGAAGTATTTGCGGAAATCCGCCCCGCTTGCACCATGGTGCAAGTCAGCGGGTTTGTCTCTGCGGAAATGCTTTTGGAAATCGAAGCCGAAGCAATCGTCGGCGGCGAATAACTTCGTTGGAACAATTTTCAAAGTTCAGTAGTTGACAATGCTGGCTTCGCAGATAACACTTCCTGTCGCGAATTGCAATCAGCACAAACTATAGTCAGCGCAACCATGGGTCAACAGTTCAACGAATAACAACGGTGAAGACTCTTCCTCGCGTTGACGTAGCCATCGTAGGCGGCGGCTGGACCGGCCTCCTGATGGCCAAAGAACTGGGTTCCCGCACCCCCCTGTCGGTCACCGTGCTTGAGCGAGGCGCGCCTCGCGGCTCCGCGGAATATCTGACGGGTATGGACGAACTCGATTACGCGGTGCTTCTCAAGATGATGCAGGACGCCTCGCAGCAAACGGTCACCTTCCGCCACAGCGCACAGAAACGCGCCTATCCCATCCGCGAATATGGATCGTTTCTTCCCGGTTCCGGCACCGGCGGGGCGGGCGAGCACTGGAACGGCACTTGTCACCGCCCATTGACAGACGCCTTTGAAATCCTCACGCGCAGCAGGGAAAAGTATGGCGAGAAACGTCTGCCGGAGGATCATTTTATCCAGGACTGGGGTATCACATTCGACGAACTCGAGCCCTATTACGCCCGCGTGGACGCCCTTCTCGGCGTCTCAGGAAAAGCTGGGAACCTTCGCGGGAAGCTGATCGCAGGCGGCAACCCGTTTGAAGGCCCGCGGAGCACGGAATATCCTACTCCTCCGCTGACTCTTCCGGACTTTTCCGAGCGCTTTCGGAAAGCGGCGGCCTCTCTGGGATACCACCCGTACATCCAGCCGGCCGCGACGATCAGCACTTCGTACACGAATCCGGATGGAATAGTTCGCCCCGCCTGCGCATACTGCGGCTTCTGCGAGCGTTTCGGTTGCATGATCGGCGCTAAAGCGCAGCCGACGAACACTCTGTTGCCCGTAATTCGCAGGCACAAGAATGTGTCACTTCGCACGCACGCCTGGGTCCGCAAAATCGTCCACGAGAGAAATGGGGCGCTCGAGGTCGCTAAAGGTGTAGTTTATCGAGATGCTTCGGGAGACGAAGTTTTTCAACCAGCCGATCTGGTGATCGTAGGCACTTGGACGCTAAACAATGTCCGGCTCCTGATGCTCTCCGGCATCGGCAAGCCTTACAATCCCGCGACAGGCGAAGGCACCCTGGGCCGCAACCTTACCCATCAGATTGATACGCCCGTGGCGCAGCCATTTTTCGACGAGCCCTTGAACCGATTCATGGGAGCTGGAGCGGCCGCGGCCGTGATGAATGACTTCGACGGCGACATTTTTGATCACGGGAAACTTGCTTTCATTAGGGGAGGCCTCTTCGCAGCCGCCGCCACCGGCGCCCGTCCAGTCAGCAATTTCGGTACCGTCCCACCGTCCGTAAAAGCGCGCTGGGGATCGGAGTGGAAGAAAGCCGCGGTCAATTCTTTTGATCGCACGGGCAGCATCGCGTTCTTGGCGGAGCACTTGGCCTACAAGGTAAATTTCAGCGATTTAGATCCGACATACACCGATCATCTCGGAGATCCCTTGCTGCGCCTCACCCTCAACTGGAACGACAACGAACGCAAAATGGTCGAATTTGCAGTTCCCAAGGCCGTCGAGATCGCAAAAGCGATGGGTGCCCGCGAAATCTTAACGAACCCAGGTCTGCGCGACTACGACGCTACGCGCTATCAAAGCACGCACGTGCAGGGCGGTGCCATCATGGGCGCCTCCCGGGAAAATTCCGTGGTGAATCCCTTCCTCCAACACTGGGACGTCCCCAATCTCTTCGTGCTCGGCGGTTCAGCCTTCCCGCAGAATTTCTCCGCCCATCCGACGATGACCGTCCTCGCCCTGACTCTTCACACAGCCGACGCTATCGTAAACAAATATGTGAAACACCCTGAACCTCTCGTCTGAGACCTGGTTTGAGTGATGTTGTTGCGATTCTTTAGAGAAGACTCTGAAGGTGTGAAGAAAAGGGCTTTACGGGGAATCTCAACCGCGGGCTCGGTCTTTCTGAACCGCCTCGTCAATGAGCGCTTCCAGCTCGCGACGCGTCAGCGTGATTCGCTCGGCATCGCCGGCATCGCAGGTCACGGGACCTTCGGGCCCAATTGTCCCGGCAGTTTGTATGCCGTGGCGGCCCCGCGCCGCCAGCAACTTTTCGACGTCACCCACGGAGAGCAGCATCTGTTTGCCAAGCTGTTCGGTCACGAGCGAAACCCGGGCAAAATGCTCGGTCGTCTCCATGCGAAAGAAAGCCGTGAGAAGGTCCGGTCCGTAAGTCACCACACCATGATTCGCCATCAGGATGGCGTCGTGTCCTTGAACGAGCGGTTCGAGCGTCGCCGTCAATTCAGATGTTCCCGGCGTACCGTAGCGCGCCACCGGGACGCTTCCCAACGCGATTACCAGTTCGCAAAGCAATGCCTTGTTCAGGGGAATTCCCGCTGCGGCATAACCCGTTGCCGTGGGGGGATGGGCATGGCAAACGGCGTTGATGTCTGGCCTTAGCCGGTAGATTAAAAGGTGCATCGCCAATTCGGACGATGGATTGCGGCGCCCGGCCAGCCGGTGTCCTTCGAGGTCCACAATGACGATGTCCTCCTCACTCATCGTGCCTTTGTTCACCCCGGTGGGCGAAGTAAGAATGCGGCGGGAATCCAAGCGAAGGGAAATGTTGCCATCGGTGGCCACCACATACCCGCGCTCGCGGAGCCAGCGCCCCGCAGTGCAGATGTCGCGGCGGTGCTCCTCTTCGGTCTTGAGTGCGCCGGGAGTTATGGATTCGGCAGCCATCGCGCCCTTCATATCCCACTGGAGCGGGCGTGTCAACTCATGCGTAGACACTCATGCGTAGAAGCCGCGAAGTTTCAACGCGCGGGCCACACGGTCGATGGAAAGGATGTAGGCAGCCAAGCGGTTATCAACCCGATGCGTTTCAGCGTAATGGACCACTTGATCGAAGCTCTGCTCCATCACGTCGCGCAGCCGCTCGTTCACTTCGCTCTCCCGCCAGAAAAATCCCTGGCGGTCCTGTACCCATTCGAAATAGCTCACCGTCACCCCTCCGGCATTGCCCAGGATGTCGGGAATGACGAAGATTCCTTTCTCCCGGACGATCGGGATCAGCGTGCCACGTGGTCGGCCCATTCGCCCCTTCGCACAGGATGCGGCAATCCAAGCGGTGCGCGTTCCGAGAAGTAATCTGATTCTCGGTGGCGGCCGGAACCAGAATGTCGCACGGATGAAAGAGAATTTCCTGCGGGGGCATTGTCTGTCCGCCGGCGGGAAAGTCCGCCAACGGCTTCCCATGCAGATAAACCCAGTCATACAGTTTCGGAATATCGAAGCCACTTTCGTTATAGAGTCCGCCGTCGATATCGGCCACTCCGATGATTTTGTAACCCGCCGCATGCATCAGGAGAGCCGCCTGCGAGCCCACGTTCCCGAATCCCTGAATGATTACGCGGCAGGCCTCGCGCTTCATCCGCAGTTTGTCGATCGCGCGGTTGCAGCAGATCATCAAGCCCGCGCCCGGTGGCCTCCTTGCGTCCCTGCGAGCCGCCCAGCTCCAGCGGTTTTCCGGTGACCACTGCGGTGGTCGCTTGCCCGACGTGCATGGCATAGGTGTCCATCACCCAGGCCATAATCTGTTCGTTCGTGCCGATATCGGGGCGGGAATGTCGCGTTCTGGTCCAAGCCAGCTGCTCAGTTCAGCCGTGTAGCGGCGGGTGACGCGCTCGAGTTCCGTCTTGGAAAGCTTCGACGGGTCGCAGATCACGCCGCCTTTCGCCCCGCCAAACGGAACATTCACCACGGCGCATTTCCATGTCATCCACGCCGCAAGCGCCCGCACTTCGTCCAGAGTCACGTGAGGCGAAAATCGGACGCCGCCCTTGCCGGGCCCTCGAACGGCGGAATGCAGCACCCGGTAGCCGATAAATACTTCCAGATGGCCGCTATCGAGGGCCACCGGCATGTAAACCGTGATTTCCTTGCTTGGATATTTCAGATAGCGGTAAACGCCTTCTTCCAGGCCGAGCTTTTGTGCGGCAGCTTCGAATCGGGCCTCCGCAGACTCATATACGTTCAATTCATCTTGCGTAGCGACAGGCATTTCTACCTCCCAGAGTTGCCATGGCGCCTTATGCCGCTCATTGAGCGGTAAGTGGCATCTGCCAACTCCCCCTCAATTAGTATACGAATGCGATACCAGCCGAGCAACCGAAGCAGCCGCCGGCGTCGATCGGCTCTGGCAGCCTCAGCAGTTACGACTCAGATGCGCCAGTCGCGAGAATAGAGACTCCAACAATATTCTTCCGGCATCATTCTGAGCGGAGCCAAGAATTCCTCGCGAATTGAAGCGGGGTGCTAAGACGCACGCAAAATCGGTCGTTCGGCTTTTGTGGGGGGGCTCAGCCTGCGGGGTTTTGTTTAACAAATTTGTCGATCAGCAGTCGCGTCAAACGCTCCTGATCGTGGCGCACGACGCTCTCTTCCTGCAGCAGTTTGCCGGTAATATACCGAAGGCCGAATTGCTCCAGTTCGTCCAGAGAGGGATCGACGGGCTCGGCCCCCTGGCTCGCGATAGCGCCGCAAGAGTCGCGGTGTAACCGGCTCGCTGTTAACAACCACAAAGTCGAACAGTCCCGGACGCGTGTGATGGTAAATGGCCCGCACATGGTCGGCTACTGAATAATGCTGCGTCTCGCCCGGCTGCGTCATCAGATTCGCGATGTAAACCCGCGTCGCGCGAGAATGGGCGATCACATCGACGATCTCTTCCACCAGCAGATTGGGAATGATGCTTGTATAAAGAGAGCCGGGACCCACTAGAATCAGGTCTGCATCGCGCAGAGCCTCGAGAACCTCGCGAACCGGCCGCACGCGTCGCGGCACCAGACGAACGCGATTGATCGGTTTTCGTGAGCGCGAGATATTCGTTTCCCCGGCAACGATAGACGCCGTTCTCAAGCTCGGCCTCGAGCGTGACGTTTTGCGCCGTGGAAGGGAATATTCGCCCCCGAATGGCCAGCACCTGCGCGGACACCTGAATCGCTTGCGAAAAATCTCCGGTGATATTCGTGAGCGCGGTCAGAAAGAGATTTCCGAAGCTATGCCCCGCCAGGCCCCGCCCCACGGGAAAGCGGTATTGGAAAAGCTCTGCCAAGAAGATGTTCATCCTGGGAGAGCGCGACCATGCAGTTGCGGATGTCGCCCGGAGGAAGGACACTGTATTCGCGGCGCAGACGGCCCGAGCTGCCGCCATCGTCGGTCACGGTGACCACGGCGGTAAGATCGGCGATGGGCCGGGCCGATGCCGTTCCCCTTGGGACGCGCGACATACTCTTTCAGTCCCCGCAGCACGGCGGATAGGCCAGTACCCCCGCCCAGCGCAACAATCCGGTGCGCGGGGGCGAGCGCGACCGGCCTTAGCGCGCCGGGAGGAGCCATGCCGGGGACGATGCTGCATGGAATTTTTCACAGATGACGCAGGAACTTAACCGGCCGAACCCTCTCGCTCAGGATAAAGCAATTCGGTAAAGCGGGGGTCTTCCTGAAGGAAAGCGAAATCTTCGTCGTTGCGCGCGTGGTAGCGGTTTTCCGGACGCAACTGAATGGCAATCTTCAGATTTTCCATCGCCGAATCCGCTTCGCCCGTGAGGCAATCGAGGGCCGCCATCGCGTAAACAACGTGATCGGCTTTCGGAGCGGCCTTGCGAGCGCGATCAAGGTGCTCTCGCGCTTCGTCCCACCGGCCCAGATTCATCAGCGCTACGCCCTGGGTGTAATGTTCCTCTGGCGATTTTGCGGGCGGTGCCGGGGCGCGGGAAATCCTCTGGTCGCAGATGCGCACGTGAACCATGGCGCGATCTCGCAACTCCTTGCTGGGCCCTTCCATTACGCGCTCGAGGGACTGCTTCGCGCGCTGGAATTTCTGTTGCTGGAAAGAACCCCAGAGCCTCTTCGTACGCCTTCAATTGGGCTTGTTTCGCGGGGGCTTCGGGATCCGGAGCTACCTTTGCCTTGCCTACAGCCGCTAAGCTCTTATTTGCCAATTGCTTATGTCCATTTTGCGAGGATTCCCGGCTTCGGGCTGCTCGACGCTTCACGAGTGCACCTTGCGGATTGCGAATCTGGAACATAGCAAACTCCGGACATGGCGTCAAATGCCTCGGATTAAAGGCCTCTCACGGTCCCCTTCCGTGTCTGGAGACTATAGAAACCCCCGCCGTCTCGCTCTGCGTGCATTTTTTGTCAAGGACTTCCCGGACCTTACGGGCCAAGTCTCTAGGGGAGTATGGCTTCTGAATCACAGGGAGGCCGTGCTCCTCCACTTGCTGGAGCATCGCACTATCGGCGCTATATCCGGTAGCGAAAATAACGGAAAGGTCCGGCCTTTCAGCGCTATATCCGTTCATAAATTTCAGGACCGCAGACCTTCGGCAGCATCACGTCCAGCAGAGCGAGGTCGATGTGATTGCCATGGACTCTGATACTCCCTGAGTGCTTGTTCGCCGTCAGGCGCCGCCAGCACGCGGTAGCCAAGGCTCGCCAGAACCTCGACCGCGATCTCCCGTCAGGCCGTCATGATCCTCCGCCACCAGAATCGTTTCGCTGCCGCCCCGCACGACCCTGCAATCCTCCGGCTGAGTTCGCGCGAATTACCGGAGAGATGCTCATTGGCAGGTAGGTGCGGAATGTGGCTGCCCTTATTGACTTCGCTCTCAACGTCCACGAAGCCGCCGTGTTGGCGCGCAATCCCGTAAACGGTTGCCAAGCCGAGTCCCGTTCCCTTGCCCAGTTTCTTGGTCGTGAAAAACGGCTCGAAAATCCGGCCGAAGCGTCGCCGCGTCGATGCCCGTTCCGGTGTCAGCCACAGATAGCATGGCGTATATTGCCGGGATGAGCCAGAGGGCTTCCGTACGCACGATTGCTCGTCAAAGTCACATTGCACGTGTCGATGGTGAGCGATCCGCCTTCCGGCATCGCGTCGCGAGCGTTGATGCAGAAATTCATCAATATTTGCTCCACTTGCGTCGGATCCGCGCGCACGATAGCCAGATCCGGAGCAAGATTCGCCTTGATTTCGATGTTGCTCCCGATCACCTTTTCGAGCAGGCTCAGCGTTTCGATGACGGATTGATTCAAATCGATGTCGCGCGGTTCCAGGATCTGCTCTGCGGGCGAACGCCAGCAATTGCCGCGTCAAGCCTGCGGCGCGATCCGCCTGCTGCCGCACTTTTTCAAAGTGACGATGAAGGCGCGACCCGGCCTCCGTCTCGTCGGCTCCCAAGTCCGCCCAGCCGACGATGGCCCCAATCATGTTATTGAAATCGTGGGCGATGCCGCCTGCCAGTTGGCCGATCGCCTCGAACTTCTGCGCCTCGCAGCAATTGCTTTTCTAGCGCCATTCGATCGGTGACATCCTCCACCATCACTTCGAAGCATTCGATCCGCTTTTCCTGGTACTGCGCGTCCACGGGCGTTGATGCGCACGGTGATCGTCTTTCCGTCTTTGCGCTTCCATTCGACTTTCGAGTCCACGCGTCCATTCTTCATATATTCGGCGAGAAGGGCGTCGCGGTCGGACGGATTTGCATAAAATAGCCTTCGTGTTCTGGAACGTCAAGCAGTTCTTGCGGCGGAATCGTATCCCAGGATCTTGAACCAGAGCGGGATTCACGTAGAGCAAGCTTGCCCTCGAGCGTGACCCAATAAATTCCGTAGGTGGCATTGTCGACCAGCCCGCGGTATCGCGCTTCGCTTTCGCGTAGCGCCGCCTCGGCGCGCTTGCGTTCGGCGATATTGAGAATGCTGCCCCGGACGAGCCGGTGCCCGGGCGAAGGCAAGGCCACCAAGTGAATCTCGCAGGGAATTTCGTCGCCCTGGGAATTGCGGTGAACCCATTCGAAACAGGGGGCGCTGCCCCGGCTAGCGCCTCGCCGATCTGCTGCGCGTATTCGACTGGCAGACGGCTTGCCGTCGGGCTGGCGGCGGGGCTTAGATCGGCCGGGCCGTGCTCGCAAAAGCTCCATCGCGGGTCATGCGGAACAAGCGCAGGGCATTGTCGTTGCAATCGATGAATCTGTCTTTTTCCACGTCCAGAACCACGATCGCTTCCGGCGCGTTTTCCACCAGTGTGCGATACCGCTCTTCGCTCTCGCGAAGGGCCTGCACCGCTTTCTCCTCCGCTTCGCGAAGGGCTCGTTCCTCGCTGCGCGCGCCGCAGGGCCATCGGCAGGCGCGCGAGCTGGTTTTTCAGCACGTAGTCGGTGATGCCCTGTTTGATGCATTCAACCGCCAGTTCCTCTCCCAGCGTTCCGGAAAGAAGAATCACCGGGACGCTCGGGACAAACCTCATTCACGATGGCGAGCGCATCAATTCCGGTCCAACCCTTCATGCGGTAGTCGGCGACCACGATATCGAAGGCGCTTGTCTCGAAGTGTCCGGTCGAAGTCTTCCCGTGTTAACGCCGTGGCGGCTTGGAAGTCCAGCCCGGATTTCTTGAGGCCATTCAGGCAAAGTTCCAGATCGTTCGCGTCATCGTCGACGAACAGCAATCGCAGGGGCTTCAATGCCGTGCCGTCATTTTTAGAAATTTCCTTTGGCATTGCTTAGACCCGGTTGCGGGAAATAGGCGGACGCGGGAGGCTTGCTATTGATGAGCAGCCAATACAGGCCCAGCTGGCGGACGACCTCCTGAAATTCGCCGAAGTTCATCGGCTTCTGGATATAGCTGTTCACCCCGAAGTGGTAGCTGGTGACCATGTCGCTCTCTTCTTTTGACGTGGTGAGCACGATCACCGGGATGGCCCGGGTGCGTGTGTCGCGTTTCACTTCCTCCAGTACCTGCAAGCCATCGACTTTGGGAAGCTTCAAGTCGAGCAAAATCAAGTTTGGTGCTTGCGGGAACTCGCGGCTGGCAAAATCTCCGCGGCAAAAAAGAAAATCAAGCGCCTCCGCCCCGTCCCTGGCTAGCTGGATTTTGTTAGCGAGATTGCTCTTCCGTAGCGCATGCAGCGTGAGCTCGGCATCGGCGGGATTATCCTCAACGAGCAAAATTTCAACGGGATCCGATGTGGCCAAGCTTCACCTCCGCAATGGGTTCGAGCCGTCTGCTTTGCGCGCACGGTTCAAGGCTGAAGAAAAAAGTCGCGCCGCGATCTGGCTCGGATTCGGCCCAGACCTGGCCGCCGTGGCGATGAATGATTCGCTGCACGGTGGCCAAACCGATGCCCGTCCCCTCGAAATCCTCCTGCCGGTGAAGGCGCTGAAAGACTCCGAACAGCTTATCGGCATATTTCGGATCGAAGCCCACCCCGTTATCCCGGACGAAGAAAACCGGCACGCCGCCAGTCTGTCGCGTACCTACTTCAATTACAGCGAGTTGCCGTGTCTTGGTGAATTTCGCGGCGTTCGAGAGAAGATTAACGAGAACTAATTTCAGCAGGCCGGGATCGCAACTGATCTCACCCAATGGCTCGATCCGCCACTCAATTTGCCGTTCTACTATTTCGGGCGGCAGGTCAGCCATCGACTCGCGCACCAGTTCATCCAGTTTAACCATTTGACGAGACATTTCTTTGCGTCCGATTCTTGCCAGATTGAGCAGGTCGTCCACAAGGCGCCCCATGTGAGTGGCTGCCTGGAGCACCCGGTCGAGGTAGCGAACGCCGTCCTCAGAGAGCGCGGATGCGTGCTCGTCCTTCAGAATGCGGGCGAAGCCGTCGATGTGGCGCAGCGGTGCGCGAAGGTCGTGCGATACGGAATAACTGAACGATTCCAGTTCCCTGTTCACCGTGACAAGTTCGGCATTCGTCCGGGCCAGTTCGTTTCGCTGGAGTTCAGCCTCCTCCGCCGCTCGTTTCCGTTCCGTAATGTCGCGGGTCACTTTACCGAATCCGCGTCACCAGGCCGGTTTTGTCACGAAGTGGCGTAACGATCACATTGGCCCAGAAGCGTGAGCCATCCTTTCGTACGCGCCAGCCCTCTTCCTCGAATCGCCCCTCCGCCGCTGCGATTTTGAGTTCACGGGCAGGCTTACCTTGAGCGATCGCCTCTGGCGTGTAGAACTTTGAGAAATGTTCGCCGATGATCTCCTCGGCAGGATAGCCTTTGATGCGTTCGGCCCCCTCACTCCAGGTGGTCACCCGGCCGTCCGGGTCAAGCATTAGAATGGCGTAATCTTTCACTCCACGAACAAGCAGCCGCAGTTTTTCGTCCTTCTCCTGAAGCGCCTCCTCGGTCTTCTTCCGTTCGGTGATGTCGCGGATCGCGCTGGAAATAAGCGTGCCGTCGCTGGTTTCCAGCGGGCTGAGGCTGATCTCCACTGGAAACTCGGAGCCATCCCTGCGGCGGCCGTGCAACTCCAGCCCGGCACCCATAGAGCGCGCATGGGGCGAGCGTGCATACCCCTCGCGGTCCGCGGTGTGCCGGTCTTGATACCGCGACGGCACCAGGATCTCCACGCGCTGGCCGATAAGTTCCGCGCGCGAGTAACCGAAAAGCTTCTCCGTTTGCCCGTTTACCAGTTGGATTAGGCCCTGGCTGTCCACGATCACCATCGCATCGGGCGCCGCCTCCAGAAGGTTGCGAAATCTTGCCTCTTCCTTTTTGCGTTGGGTAATGTCGCGATTGCTCTCGAGAATCGAAGCGGGTTGGCCCGCCGCATCCCTGCGGAGCGCCCACCGGCTTGAGACGGTCACCCGCGTGCCGCCTCCGCAGACCTGAACGAGCTCCCCTTCCCAAGAGCCCTTCTCGAGTATGCTTGCCATTAACTCGCCCAACGGCGCAGGAAACCGCGTCTGCAGAAGCTCGTGGCTTGATTTGCCGTGAGCTTCCTCCTTTTGCCATCGGTAGAGCTGCTCCGCGCCGCGATTCCAGTAAAAGATTTTTCCGTCGAGGCTGCGCGCAAAGATGGCGTCGTGCGTCAGATCCAGTAGTTCGGCCTGCTCGCGATAGTTGGCCTCGCTGATGCGAAGCTCGAGTTCCACCTCGCGGCGTTCCACAATTTCCTCTTTGAGCGCCGCGTTGGCCCTGATCCACTGGCCATAATTGGGAAGATCGAGCGCCTGCGGCATAAGATGGGCGAGCAATATCGCCGTGGGCACCGACGCCGCAGCGGTGACCGCCTTGATTACACCCGCCAACCAGTAATTCCCGTGCCAGAGGTTCCACACCTCCATCAGATGGGTGGACCCGCACGCGACGATGAATACGCCGAATAACGCGAACATCCAACTGAATGGAAGATCTCGCCTTCTGCGAACGAAAAGGAGCAGGACTATCGGAATTGCGAAATAAGCCGCCGCGATTAGAGAATCGGAAATGACGTGAAGCCACACCAACCCCGGATTCCACAGATAGCAATAGCCATGTGGCTCGAAATTGCCCGAAGTGAACAATCGCCTTAGTACCTGTCGAAGTAAGTGCCCCAGCCCGGCCATATACGTGCCCTAATCGGCTATGCGGCGCGATTCATGAGGAGGGCAGATCGATGCGCGCCTGTCGCTTCGCTTTGAAGCCGGCCTTGCGGGAAGGAGGCTATTGCGCGCTTTGGGGCTGCGGCGGGCGGCTTGCAAAATATTCGCCAAGGCTGGCGGCAAGCTGAGCAAGTCCCGTGCGGACATTTTGATCGAGAGCCTGGACGACATCCGGCACGGTTTTCCCGTTCACCGGCTCGTCGTGCGAGTAAGAATTGGTCCAAACGGTAGCGCCTGTTTTTGTGTCGAAGAGCTCCAGCCCAATCGAGAAGCGGGCCGTGATGGCGGGGTTGTCCACCTCATCGAGGGCATAGAGATGCCCGCGCAGAATATACTCGCCGCGCAGATTGCTTCCGATGGCCGAAACGGAGCGATATTGCCCCGTGGAGCGCAAGCGAGATAACCAGCGTGTCCTGGACCATTTCCGTCGGCGGTTCGGCCCAGCGCTGATATTCATAGGTCCCGAGCTCTACCGGTCCGGACCCGTAGACGAGCCGGTCGTCGTGGTAAAGGTGCGAAGACGTGATCCGGGCCACCAGAATCGTAATCGGGTATTTCGCGGACGTATTCGTCATGGGAACCGGTTTTCCGGCTCCGGCGTCGAGGACGTAGTATTTCACCGGGCGGGAAGCGCCGCATCCGCAGCAAATTCCGGCCATGGCGAGCAACAGCAAGGCTTGCCCCGTTCGTTGCGCCCGCACGCTGGGCCCGCATCGCTCGGGTAGCTCGTGAAATCATTTGGGAGGCGCCTCCCCTGGTTGTCGTGGCTTGATCCCGGAAGCGCGAATGAGCGTGTATGGCCGCGTCTTGATCGTTTCGGTGAATGCGTTCAGGTTGTCGGTCACGTGGCGGAGATTATCGAGGATCTCGTCCAGATTCTCCGCGTTGGTGTTCGAGCGTTGATTCAATTGGTCGGTGAGCACATCGGCGGAGCGCAGCACTTGCCGCAGGCTGGCGACGGCCTGGCGAAGATCGGGCCGGTCTTCGGTGATGGCCGCGTCCAGATGGCTCAGCGCCTCATTGGCCTGAGCGGATGTCTTGCGAAAATCGTCCAGCAGCGGGCTGACTTTGGCGCTCGCCGTGTTCAGGTTGGTGACGTGTCGAATGAATCGCCGGACGATCCTCCTCGAGCATGCCGCGGACGTTTCCAAGGCTCGCCGAAATGTTCGCGCGATTCTGCGCGCTCAGCAGATCGTTCACGCGGTCCAGCGTATCTTTCAGGGCCACGGCGCGGGCATTCAAATTAGTCACCAGATTGTTTGCATTCGGACCCAGGCTCGCTGATGACCGCGGCGATATCGGCAAAGCTGACGTATTCAGTGGATTTCAGCGTCGCGCCGGCGGAGGCTCGCGGCGCCGCGGCGGTTCCGGGAACGATTCCGAGGTAATTGTCCGCGAGCGGGCTGATGTTCGTGATGATGGCCGTGCTGTCGGTTTTTACCGGCACATCGGCTGCACGGAAAAATCGATTTCCATGCGCGTGGGATCTTGAGGGTCGCTATGAACCTTCTGCACCCGGCCAACGGGAGGGCCGCCGGCATAGCGCACCTGCGTTCCGGGAGCCCAAGCCGCCGGCGTTTTTGAAGTACGCGCGATAAGGAACAGCCCCGCGAGTGAGCCTTCCGGAGAGAAGGAAGACGGTGACGACAAGCAGGCCGGCGGCCACCAGTACGAACAGTCCGACGAGCACCTGTTCGCGCTTCGATTCCATGTGCTTTTCCGGCGATTACCGCCCGATTCTCCTGATGCCCGGCCGAATCGCGGTGGCGAAGTATAACATGAGGCTCGTGGCAGCGCCGCGATCACTGCTGCGGCGGCGGCTCTTCTCCCGTCAGCATCTGCAGATAATCGATTTCCCCGGCCAACTCCGGCTCCGGGACGCGGTCCAGAAACTGGCGAACGCGAGGTTGCTGGCTCTCACGCAGCTCCTGGGGAGTGCCGGCGGCGACGATGTTGCCCTTGTCGATCAGAATCATGCGGTCGGCGATCAGAAAGGCGCTGGCCAGTTCGTGCGTGACGACCACGATCGTGATGCGGAAGACCTTTTTCAGTTTCAGGATCAGCTCGTCGATTCCCGCCGCGATAATCGGGTCGAGGCCCGCCGAAGGCTCGTCGAAAAAAAGAATCTCCGGATCCATGGCCATGGCGCGGGCGATCGCCGCGCGCTTTTTCATTCCGCCGCTCAGTTGCGCGGGCATGTAATTCTCGAAGCCGGAAAGGCCCACCTGATCGAGCTTCAGGCGGACGATGATTTCGATGGTCGATTCGTCAAGGCTGGTGTGTTCGCGCAAAGGCAGCGCGACGTTTTCGCCCACCGTCATGGAGCCGAACAGCGCGCCGCCTTGGAACGACATGCCCATTTTCTTGCGCAGCTCGTCGCGCTCGGATTCGGTCAGTGCGGCGAAATTCTTGTCCCCCATCCAGATTTCGCCGGCCGTCGGCTTTTCCAGGCCCACGAGCGTCCGCAGCAGCGTGCTTTTTCCCGAGCCCGAGCCGCCCAGAATCACCATCGTCTCGCCCGCGGGCACTTCGAAACTGATGCCGTGCAGAATTTCGCGCTCGCCGTAATTGACGCGGAGGTTCCGCACCGAGATGCTGGGCCCCGAGGGCGTCTGATAGTCGTCGTCTGCGGCGTTGGTCTTTCTGGCATGATTCCTATCAGGGCGCCGTGAAATAAAAGATGGCGGTGAAAATCAGATCGACCACGATCACCAGAAAAATCGACTTCACCACCGCGGAAGTGGTCGACCGTCCCACTTCTTCGGAGCCCAGGCCGGTGGCGAAGCCTTCCTGGCACCCCACGGCCGTGATCACGAGCCCGAACATCACACTCTTGATCAAGCCCGGTGACGATGTCGCGAAGCACCAGCGCGTCCAGGGTGGCGCGGAAATAGCTGCCCCAGGTGAAGCCCGCGCTCGTGACGCCGAAAAATCCCCCGCCGACCACGCCCATGAAGTCGGCCCAGGTGGTCAGGCACGGCATCATCAGGATCATGGCCAGAAATTTCGGCGCGACCAGAAAATGCACCGGCTCGAGCGCCATCGTTTCGAGCGCGTCAATCTCTTCATTCACCTTCATGGTGCCGATTTCCGCGGCAAATGCGGAGCCGGACCGGCCAATCACCATGATCGCCGTCATCAGCGGGCCTAACTCGCGCGTGATAACGATCGCCACCGCGGCCGCCACCAACTGCATGGCGCCCAGCTTGCGCAACTGATAGGCGCCTTGCAGAGCGAGAATCGTGCCCACGAAAAATGAAATCAGAGAGACGATCGGCACCGCCTCCACGCCCAACGGACATGGCCTGATGAACGGCGCGGCTCAATCGCAGCTTGCGGCCGCGAAAGGGCTCGATGAAAACGGCGCGGGCCGCGCCGCCGGTCAGCCGGGCAAGGCTTCCCACATAGGCTAAGCCCTCGATAGTGGCTTCGCCGATGTTGTAAGCGAGCGGCATTCGATATCTGTGAGCTTGTCGAAGGAATTCGCGCCGTTTGAAGCGCGGCCGAAGTGTTTAGCTCGCCGGGGCGCTGTTGCCGCCCGCGCGCAGGGCTTCCTCTTCGGTTTCGTACACTTCGAATACCTTGATGAGCCTGGTCAGCTCCAGGACTTCTCGCGTGGTCCGGCTCAACCCGTAAAAGCGCGAAGCCGCTCTTCAAGTCTCGCGACGTTTTCAGACCCTCCACCAGGGAGGCAACGCCCGCGCTATCGATGTATTTCACTTTTTCCAGATTCACGATCACGCGGGGGACGCGCTTGTCCTTCAGAAGGTCGAGCAGAACCCGGCGCACTTCCGGGGAATTATACAGGGTGATGTCGCCGACGATATCGACGATGGTGGCGTTCCCGACTTCGCGCGTTGGAGAGATCCATGGAGCGCCCCTTTTCTAACGGCAACAGTGCTTTTGCCAGAGATTCCGCTGGGACGCAACCATTATCAGCAAAGACGGCAAGGCGCCCGCTCGGTTAGCCGCCGTCAAGGCGCGGCAACGATCTAATATTTAGCTTCGGTGGTCGAGCGGGATATAGCTGCGCAAATCGTAGCCCGTATAGACCTGGCGCGGCCGCGCGATCTTCTGTTCGGGATCGAGCAGCATTTCCTCCCATTGCGCAATCCACCCGGAAGTCCGCGGAATCGCGAAGAGCACCGGGAACATGGTTACCGGGAAGCCCATCGATTGGTAAATGAGGCCGGTGTAGAAATCCACGTTGGGGTAAAGCTTCCGCTTGACGAAGTATTCGTCCTCCAGCGCGATTCGCTCGCACTCCAGGGCGATGTCGATCAGCGGATTGCGCCCCATGATGTCGAAGACTTCGTAGGCCATGCGCTTCACAATCTTGGCGCGAGGATCGTAATTTTTGTAGACGCGGTGGCCAAAGCCCATCAGAAGCTTCTCGCCCGCCTTCACTTTCTTGATGTAGGCCGGCACGTTATTCACCGAGCCGATGTCGATCAGCATGCGCAGCACCTGCTCGTTGGCGCCGCCGTGCAGCGGGCCGTAGAGCGCGGCGGTCGCCGCGGCCGTGGCGCAGTAGGGATCGGCGTGCGAGCTACCAACTCCGCGCATCGCCGTTGATGAGCAGTTCTGTTCGTGATCCGCGTGAAGAATGAAAAGGACGTCGAGCGTTCGCTCCAGCGTCGGATTGGGGCGGTACTTGAGCTCGCTCGTCCGAAACAGCATGTTCATGAAATTGCCGGTGTAGCTGAGTTCGTTGTCCGGGTAGACGAACGGCATTCCCAGGCTATGCCGGTAGGCGAAAGCGGCCAGCGTCGGCATCTTCCCGATCAGGCGGTAGGTCTGTTTGCGCCGCGATTCGGCATTGAAGATATCTTTCGATTCCGGATAAAACGTGGAGAGGGCTGCCACCGTCGAGATCAGCATGCCCATCGGGTGGGCGTCGTAGTGGAAGCCGTCGAGAAACTTCTTGATGCTTTCGTGGATGAAGGTGTGATGCGTAATGTGATAAGACCAGTCATCCAACTGAGTTTTGGAAGGCAGCTCGCCGTAGAGTATCAGGTAGGCCGTCTCGAGGTAGGTGCTTTTTTCCGCCAGCTCTTCGATGGAATAGCCGCGATAGCGCAGAATTCCTGCGTCTCCGTCGATGTAGGTTATTTTGCTCTTGCACGATGCTGTGTTCGCGAACGAAGGGTCGTAGCTCATCATCCCGAAATCGGAATCCTTCACCTTGATCTGCCTCAAATCGATCGGGCGAATGGTGTCATCCTTAACCGGAATTTCGTACTGCTTGCCGGTGCGGTTGTCGGTAATGGTGAGCGTGTCGCGGCGCGTTTCGGCCGCTGAGCCGTTCACGACTGTTTCTGTTTTGGGCGGGTTCATGCCTGATCCCTTCGAGAGTTTGAGCTTAAATTGCAGTATACCGAAGCAACGAATCTATATCAAAGGGCCGCTTCGCCGAACCTTTTTCTATGGCTTGAGCCGGGTGTGAAGATAGAGTTCTGCTCCTCTGGGGGGTGTCACCGCGAGTGGCAACCGCGCTCGCTTATCCGATAAGATTGAGCATAGCCAAGGAGACTTGAATGCCTTCATTCCCAGGAGTCGATTTTCTCGACTTCGATTCCCTGCTGAGCGATGACGAAAAGCTGGCGCGGCAGACGGCCCGCCAGTTTGCCGATGAAGAGATTCTTCCAATTATCGAGCAGCACAACCGCGAAGGAAAATTCCCGCTTCAGCTTGTGCCAAAGATGGCGGAACTCGGCCTTTTCGGTGCGAGCCTGAAGGGCTACGGCTGCGCCGGAATGTCCAATGTGGAATACGGGCTGGTGATGCAGGAGATTGAGCGCGGCGATTCCGCGATCCGCAGTTTCGTCTCGGTGCAGTCGGCGCTAGTGATGTATCCCATCTATGCTTTCGGGTCGGAGGCGCAGAAGGAGAAGTGGCTTCCGCTGCTGCAGCAGGGAAAAGCCATTGGCTGTTTCGGATTAACCGAGCCTCAATTCGGTTCGAACCCGGGCGGCATGCTCACGCGAGCCGTGAGGCATGGCTCTGACTATGTCCTAAACGGCGAAAAGATGTGGATCACCAACGGCTCGATCGCTGATGTGGCCGTAGTGTGGGCGAAATGCGAAGACGACGAAGGTGCGCGGCTTTCTGGTCGAAAAGGGCACGCCTGGATTCAGCTCGCAGGACATTCACGGGAAATATTCTCTCCGCGCCTCGGTCACGTCCAGCCTGGCACTATCAGATTGCAAAATTCCTGCTGAAAATTTATTGCCGGGTGTCGAAGGTTTGAAAGGGCCGCTGTCCTGCCTGAATCAAGCACGGTATGGCATCGGCTGGGGAGCAATTGGCGCGGCCATGGCGTGTTATCAAACCGCCCTCGATTATGCGAAGCAGCGGAAACAATTCGAGAATCGCCCCATCGCCTCTCATCAGCTAGTCCAGGAAAAGCTGGTTTGGATGATTACGGAGATTACCAAGGCCCAATTTCTGATGCTGCAGGTCGGCCGCCTGAAAGATCTGGACCGGGTACATCCGTCGCACATATCGATGGCCAAAATGAACAATGTATCGATGGCGCGCGAGACCGCGCGTAAGGCGCGGGAAATTCTGGGCGCAAATGGCGTCGTCGATGATTATCCGGTAATGCGCCACATGGCCAATCTGGAGTCGGTTTACACTTACGAGGGAACCGACGACATACACAAGCTCATCATCGGCGAACGAATTACGGGAATTCCTGCGTACGTCTAGCTATTTCTCGCCGCCCTCCGACACGAGTATTCTCCGGCCGGGAGCGACAAGGTTCGCTTCCTCAGATGGCCGATTCGTTTGCTCGCCAATCGGATCTGAGTTTGTGTACGCGCGGTGAAACGCTCGGAATCAGGGCGGAGCTGAAGGACCCGGACAGCTTTCAGCTGTCCGGGTCCGGCCCCTGGTTCCGAATGCCCGTGCTGCGTCGCTAATTGTGAGTACTAACGGTGAATGGTTGCCGCAGATGGCGGTCCGGCGTGTTGCTGGCGACGTGGCATGTTGCTGGGCATGCGATCTGACGTCTGGGGCGGTAGCGGCCGCATCTGGTTCGTGTTGACGTGGTCACTGATCGCCTGCAGCCTTTTCAGGATGCCCTGCCACTGCGTCCAGTCCAATTGCCGCAAAAACGGCCGAAGACCCTGAATAAATGGATCCTCGAGCACCGTTTCTCCATTTGTCTCCGGAACGAAAAAGCGGTTAAGACCGACACCCAGCGCTTCGGCGATCTTTTCAAGCGTGCCGAGGCTCGGTGTCATCTGTCCGCTTTCGATCCGTGACAAATACGAGCGGGAGACGCGCGAGCGTGCCTGAAGCTGGCTCTGCGTCATACCGCGCGATTCCCTCAACTGCCGGATGCGCTGGCCAATGTTCTCGACGGTGTCTCGATTCGGCCAGCTCTCAAACAGTTGACGGTCGTCCCCCGGCAAATCCTGCGGCGACGGCGTCGGAATCACGAACGTCACCTTCGGGGGTAGCAAACGCAGACAGCGACGGCAATTGCCGGTGCGTGTGCGGTATTGCACCAATCCACATACGTGACAACGGATTACTTCACGGTCCATTTCCATGCTTGTTGCAACGGCTTCTTTTTCCGCCACCGGGTCTCCTCGCAGACTATTCCGGCAATGCGAAGGGGAGGAACGTCACTGTACGTAAGTTTCTGGGGAAGGCAGGAACTGGCGCGCGAGTGATTGTCTACAGTGTGCCAATTCTTGTCAAGATCTTTTTGTTTTCCCCCTCCAAAGCGAGCCATTCTAACCCTACAACTATAGTGTTACAAATAGTACGGATGACTGTTATTGCGGCCGTGTTGCGGAGGAGATAACACGGGCGTTTGGGCCAGAGTGACAATGTTCGTCGGCGGAATCGCTTCCGAATTTCTGAAAGATTGACATTTTCCGCGCTGCCGAATTCTTTTTCGGAAGCGTTTGCCAAACTTTGAACCCGGAGAAACGGAGTGGAGTCTACTGCCCTCATTTCCGAACGAACGCAGGGCGAAAGCGAGTCTTGATGCCTTCCAGAGAGGATGCCTGGCAACTTTTGTCTCAATACACACAGAGTGAGAGCCTGCGAAAACATGCACTGGCCGTAGAAGCCTGCATGCGCGCTTATGCGCAAAAGCTGCACCACGATGAAGAACTGTGGGGCATGGCGGGTCTGTTGCATGACTTTGACTACGAGCGCTGGCCGAATGACGAGCATCACGCGGAACGGGAGCACCCTTACGAGGGCTCCAAAATTCTGCGCGAAAAAGGCTATCCCGAGGATCTGATCCGCGCCATTCTGGGACACGCGGATTATTGCGGTGTGGCGCGAACTTCCCCTATGGATCATGCGCTATTCGCGTGCGACGAACTCTCCGGATTCCTCACCGCTTGCGCCCTGGTGAAGCCGAGCAAGAGCATCCACGATGTGGAAGCGGCTTCCGTGAAGAAAAAATTGAAGGACAAAGCGTTCGCTCGCGGCGTGAGCCGCGCGGACGTTTACAGGGGCGCGGAAGAATTAGGTGTTTCAATCGAAGAGCACATAGCCTTCTGCATAGAAGCAATGCGCAGTGTGGCTCCGGCGTTGGGGCTCTCGGGATCAGCCTAGCTCGTCTGCACGGACCTGATTCGATTCCGAAAAATAGTGCGATTTAATATTTTATGACCAAAATTTCCCTTCGCATGCAAAAACATTTCCACACGATTCACATCATCTGATGCGCCGGCCCTTTGACATTGCGCTGGCTATGTTACAATCTCGCGATTTCAATGGAACGCGCCGGAGAATTTCTGGGAAAAGTTGTCCGAAAACTCGAGCGGCCCGAGGCCTCTTTGGCTTGGCTCACAAGTTCTTGGTCGACTGTGGTGGGGAAAACGCTCGCCGCGCATACCATGCCGGTCCGATACCACTTAGGGTGTCTGGAAGTGGCCGCAGACGGAAAAGGTTGGCGTAAACAACTGGAAAGCATGAAAAGCGAGTTCCGTGCTCGCGTAAACGAGGCGTGGGGCGGCAATCTGATTCGAGAGATTCGATTCGTAGCGGCAAAGCCAGGTCCCAAGCGCGTGTCCCGGGATCTGGATAACGAACACACCCCGTTTGTCCGTCGCCGAAAGGGTTAGCGCAATTCAGTTTGAAGTTGTTTCGCATTCAATTTGGATGCGCCGCCGGAAGAATCGAGTCGCCAGCCGCCTTCATGTTCGCCCACCGCACAAAATGGGACCTCGCTTCAAATCGCCTCAGCGAAGCTCTTGCCAAGCAGAAAATGAGCGGGCTGCCGGTCATCGATCTGACTGCTTCCAATCCGACCGACGCCAGTTTTATTTACGACGAAGAGGCCATTCTTAACGCGCTCGCCATCCCGGCGCTCTGAAATACCAACCAGATCCACTGGGCCTGCAATCGGCGCGGCGGGCCGTGGCCGGCTACTATCAACGCCACGCTCCCGAAATTACGGCCGATAATATCCTGCTGACCACAAGCACGAGCGAGGCTTACTCTTTTATCTTTCGCACCCTTTGCAACCCGGGGGACGAAATTCTGGTTCCCGCCCCGAGTTACCCGCTATTCGATTTTCTGGCTGACATACAGGACGTGAAGCTGCTCCCTATCCGCTGTTCTACGATCACGGCTGGCACATCGATTTTCATTTCATGAAGCAGTCCATCACGGCTCGTTCACGCGGCATGATCGTCGTACATCCCAACAATCCCACCGGGCATTTCACCAAGCCGCAACGAGGCGCAGGAACTCAACGCCATCTGCGCAGCCCGCGAGCTGGCTCTGATCGCCGACGAAGTGTTTCTCGATTTCGCCCTGGAGGAGGGTTCGCCCGTTCAGTTTTGCCTCAAATCGCGACGCGCTGACGTTTACTCTGAGCGGCCTGTCGAAAATCTGCGGCCTGCCCCAAATGAAAATCGCCTGGATCGTGGCGAACGGTCCGGGCGCGCTTGAAGCCGATGCCATGGCGCGCCTCGGCGTGATAGCCGATACGTACTTATCCTTGAATACTTCGGTGCAGCTTGCCACGCCCGTGTTTCTGAACCAGCGAGAGAATTTCCAGGCACAGGTAACGGCGCGGGTGCGTTCGAATCTTGCCGAACTCGACCGCCAGCTGTCCGCGCAGTCCGCGTGCAGCCGGTTAGAAAGTCGAAGGTGGGTGGTACGCCGTCCTTCACATTCCCCGCATCCGAGGCGATGAAGATTTCGCCATCGAACTGCTTCCATGGCCCAGAGCGTCTACATTCATCCTGGCCACTTTTATAATTTCCCGCCGGAGGGCCGCCTGGTCGCCAGTCTGATTACGCGGACGCGCAGAATTTGCGGAAGGAATGAGGCGGCTGCTCTCGATGTTTTGAGAATACAGGTGCGGGCTGCCAGTTGAAGATGCCCGGGCACATCGCGCGCACCATTCGTGGCGCGGTACCGTCAGCTTGCATTGCCCAGGAACTTGTATTTTCCTTCCTGCGTAAGCTTGCGAAGGTAATTCACGAGTTCCCAGCGTTGCGTTTCCGAGAGCTTGTCCTGCCATGATGGCATCGGCGGCGCGGCCTGTGGTCATTTTCCAGAACAGTTCTCCATCGGTGGCTTTCTGCATCATTTTCGCGTCTGTAAAATTGGCCGGTTTCTGTGGCAGCGATCCCGCAGCAGGACCGTTGCTCGCACCCTTCGGGCCGTGGCAGATGACGCAGTTCTTCTGATAAAGCTCCTGCGCTTCTTTGAGATCCGCGGGCGTCGGCTTCACGGGGTTCGTCACGGCATCGGCGGATGCGGGCGCGTTCCACGGTTGCTTCACCTGTTGGGCATGGTTGGGGTGGCCTGCAGCGACAAGACCAGCGCCAAAGCACCAGTAATTCTAATGTATCGGCAAAACATCGCAGACCTTTTAACGCCGCTCGATCCGGTCATGTCATCGCTCCTTTGGCGAAGAAGGATTGTACGACAGGCCGAGCCCGTCGGCGACGTCTCGTCTTCAAATATGCCAACTATTGTGCCAACTATGAACAGCGGCGTTGACCCGCGCAGTTAGACACAACTGCGCGAACCCCACTCGCAGCGAACGCCGCCGTATGCGATAGAATGGCAATACCATGGAAAGAGTTCAGCGGGCAACGATGAAAATCGGCGGCGGCAAGCTGTTCGGCCGCCTGGTGTTTGCTTTCCTGGTCGTCTGCTCGATCGCCCTGGGCGCCGCCGCCGGGCTTCTTTTCGTCTACACAAGCGACCTGCCGGAGGTGCATGCTCTGGAGGATTACCACCCGAACGTCGTCACGGAATTATATGCCGACGACGGCCAATCTATCGGCACCTTCGCCATCCAGAGGCGGATTCTGCTCACCTATAGCCAGATTCCCCGGATACTCCGGGACGCAATTTTTACCACCGAAGATCAGCATTTCGAGGAGCACTGGGGCGTTGATTTCCCGCGCGTGCTCGAAGCCGCCTGGCACGACATCGCTCACCACCGCATCGCCGAGGGCGCCAGCACTCTGACGATGCAGCTTGCCGGCGGCCTTTTCCTGAATCGCTCGGACCGCAGTTTTCACCGCAAGATCGAAGAAACGATCCTCGCCCTGCAGATCGAGCGCCATTACACCAAGGAACAGATCTTCACGATGTACTGCAACCAGATTTATCTGGGCGCGGGAAATTACGGCTTTGAGGCTGCGTCGGAATATTATTTTAGCGTGCCCGTAAGCAAGCTGACGGTGGCGCAGGCGGCCACTCTGGCCGCGATCATTCGGGGGCCCATCTATTCTCCCACGACCCACCCGGAACGCGCGCTGGCGCGCCGCAACCTCGTGCTGGCCTGATGGCGCACGACGGTAAGATGACCCGAGCGCAGGCGGAAGCGGCTGCGAAGGAGCCTCTCGGCCTGCATATCTCTTCCGGCCCGCAATGATTTCGCCTCGTACTTCGTCGAAGATATCCGCCAGTACCTCGAGCACACCTACGGGACCGCGGCGGTTCACGAGCAGGGATTGCGCGTCTACACCACGCTTGAACTTCGCCGCGCAGAAGGCCGCGGAGAAGGCCGTTCGCGACGGCCTGCATTCCTACGATCGCCGCCACGGCTGGCGCGGCAACCTCCCCAACATCTTGCGCGACCATCTCGGAACGCCTGAAAAGTATCCAGAACGATGACTGGCGCGAACCGATTCAGAAGGGCGATTACGTCACGGGGCTGGTCACCGCCGTGGAACCTAATTTTGCCTCGATCAAGCTTGGCGCCTATCACGCGATGCTGACCCCCGCCGATTTCGCCTGGACGGGCCACAAATCTCCTGCCGAGCTGCTGAAAATCGGCGATCTGGTCGTCGTCTCGGTAAAAGAGATTTCCGGCGCCACGGCCGAGGTGCAGCTGGAGCAGCAGCCCGCCGCGCAGGCCGCCCTGGTCGCCATCGACAATTCGACCGGCGAAATCAAAGCCATGGTGGGTGGCTACGATTTCGGCGAATCGAAATTCAATCGCGCCACCCAGGCGATGCGCCAAACGGGCAGCTCGTTCAAAGTCTACGTCTATGCCGAGGCGCTCGATCAGGGCGCCTCGCCTTTCGATACCGTTGTCGACGCGCCCGGTCTCCTTCCACAGCGGCGGGCTGATCTATTCACCGCATAACTACGACGAGAAATTCGAAGGCCGCATCACCTTGCGCCGGGCCCTCGCCGATTCGCGGAACGTTCCGGCCGTTCGGCTGCTCGACAAAGTCGGCATCGAAAATGTGATCAACCTGGCGCGGAAGTTCGGCATTCGCGAGCCCGCTTCCGCCTTATCTGCCGCTTGCGCTGGGCGCGGCCGATCTCACCTTGATCGAACACACCTCCGCTTTCACTGTTTTTCCCGATGACGGCATTCACATCGAGCCG
The DNA here is from genome assembly GCA_963848365.1 of uncultured Acidobacteriota bacterium. Taxonomy (GTDB): domain Bacteria; phylum Acidobacteriota; class Terriglobia; order Acidiferrales; family UBA7541; genus Palsa-295. The sequence continues at coordinate 192,729 of CAWKDI010000009.1, read as the reverse complement.
CATTACATTCGCCGCGTTACCACCTATGACGGCGCCGTTCTCGAAGAACCGCGCCCGAACGTCACCGATGTGATTCCGCCGGATGTGGCTCGCACGATGGTCGCGATGCTGGAGGAGGTGGTGCAGTTCGGAACCGGTGTTCGCGCCAAGGAACTTGGCCGGCCGTCGGGCGGAAAGACCGGAACAACAAACGATTTTACCGATGCCTGGTATATCGGTTTCACACCCCAGCTGACGGCCGGCGTGTGGGTTGGCAACGACGACAAGCGCGTTTCGCTCGGGAAGAAAGAAACTGGAGCGCGCGCCGCTCTGCCCGATCTGGCTCGAGTTCATGCAGGAGCGCCACGGAAGGACACCCCGGTTCAGAATTTCCCGAATGTCGTGCCCCTCGAACAGCTGGCGGGCGGACAGAGAATTGCAGGTGGATACCGCCGACACCGCCCCACCCGCAGACGCCGCCGAGCAGGGGCTTACTCAGGCTAAAGGACTTGCAACTCCAGCTGATTCGACAAGCCCTCACAAGCCGGACGACAATCCGGGATCGCGCGTCCCAAACTCTCCGGGCGCGAATCCGCCTGCAGCCCCTCCCCAGAAAATATCGACCCCATCCTCCGTACGCAGAGGTGGCGAGCCTGTGGCGCTCACCCGCTAAACCTGCTCATTAGGATCGCTGCAAGGACCTATGCCTTTGCGAACGGATCCCATCCCAACGATTGCAGACGCCTTAGTGACCCATCAGGTGCCGTGATAAGCAGTTTTTTTTCGGCGGTGACTTCTCCAATTGGTGTCAACCCCGAGAATCCTGGTGCTTGCTTCAGGTGTTTGAGTTTCTGCGGTGGGACGGTGAACAGAAGTTCGTAGTCATCTCCTCCGTGTAAAGCCATCTGTTGGGGATCGGTACGGTCATTGCTCAAAAGCCTCGCGACCTTGGCGGGAATCTCAACGCAAGGAATACGCAGGGAATCCAGGCGCGCCCCGACCCCGCTGGCCTTGCACAATCGGAGCAGATCGGTCGACAGACCGTCTGAAATGTCCATCATTGCAGAAGCGACGCGGTTTCGCGCCAGCCAGGCCCCCAGATCAACTCGAATTCTGGGGTAAAGATGAGGCTGCAGCATTGAGGCGTAACGCTTTTGCCTTCCGTGCCGGCTCCGGATCAGATCCAAGCCGAGCTGGGCCCGCCCGAGCCTACCGCTCACGTAGATTCGGTCGCCAGGTTTGGCTCCCGACCGGGTGACCGCGAACCCGCGCGGAACCTCGCCCAGCACCGTGATGCTGATCGAAACCGTACTGAAGTTCGTCGTGTCCCCTCCGGCGAGCCGCATCCCCAGTTCACTAGCCGCGCGTCCCATTCCCCTCAGGAACTTGTCCAGCCACGCTCCAGTCCGGCTCGCCGGTAGAGCCAGCGTCAAAAGGAAGAATCGAGGGATTGCGCCCATGGCTGCTAAGTCACTTGTTGCTCGGGCCAGAGACTTATAGCCAACCGAATCGGCCGGATGCACATTCGGCAAAAAGTGCACGCCCTCCAGGAACGCGTCGCAGCTAACCACTAAGTCCGTCTTGCCGGTAGGAGATATTACAGCGGCGTCATCGCCAATACCGAACCGCAGCAGTTCTCGAACACCTTTCCCGGTGCCTCCAGTCGCCTTCGAAATAACCCTTGTGATTCTGTTGACCAGTTGGTCTTCGCTGTCCATAGTCTGTCCGGTCGTCCAGTTGTTCATGCCTTACTATTAAGGTAAGATTTTTGAAGAAGTCAGCCGCGTCACGAACTATATATTTTAGTTTGTGAATTATAAGGTGAGCCGCCTTGAGAAGCGATAGGCGGCGCGCCATCGCAACATGGTAGATTTGAGCGATTTAGGGTTGACGCTAGGGGACGTTGCCGTTAAACTCCCCCCTCGGGTTTCGAACCAGGGCTCTCGGTTCAGGCTCCTGTACGCGTCAATCTAAAAAAACGGCCAGCCGCAGGGATAGCGCGGCGTTCCATATCGGCACAGTTTTCATTCGGACGTCCAAACGATGAAGGGCAAATCTTACACATTTTTTATTGCCTCGAGCGCCTCCGGCGGTATGCGCCGTGTGCGGGTTCCGTTTTACGTTCTTCATGGCCTTGCATTGCTTGCAGTTGTGGGTGGAATCACCACCCTCGCCGGGATGGGTTCGTATTCGCGGATGCTTTGGAAGGCGGCGAACTACAATTCTCTCCGCCGCGACCAGGATAATCTAAAACATCAATTCGTACAGCTGCAGACCCAGGTAAAGGACACCAACCAGCGTCTTTCTTCGTTGCAGTCGCTCGCGGGCGAAGTTGCGGTGGCCTATGGGATCGACCGTTTTCGGCAAACGCCTTTTGCCTTGGCCGGCTCACCCTCCGAACCGGAGAAGGAGTTCGAGCAATCCCTTGATGAATTCAGCTACCTTGCGAGCAATGTTTCCTTGGTAGGCACCTCGAACAACGGTATGAGGCTTCTTCCCTCCGCTCAGTTCACAAGCTTAGGGTTTGTACCGACACTATGGCCGGTCGTGGGAGAGATCACGGGGCATTTTGGCGAGCGGCTTGACCCCTTCAGTGGAGAGGGTGCCTTCCATGCGGGTATGGATATCGCTTCCCATTACGGCGACGCGGTTCGCGCCACCGGCGACGGTGTGGTGTCCGAGGCGGGTGGTGAACGCTCCGGTTACGGTCGCCTCGTAGTGATCGACCATGGCTTTGGCGTGAGCACCTGGTACGGACATCTTTCCGCCTTCAAGACGCAAGTCGGCATGCATGTGAAGGCGGGAGATGTGATCGGACTCGAAGGTAAGAGCGGCCGTTCCACCGGCCCACACCTTCATTACGAAGTGCGCATTTACAACACGCCCGTGAATCCGTGGCGCTACCTGAAGAACGTCAACCCCACCGCAACGGTCGCCAGCACAGCAACGCCCCGCACCGCCGGCGATTGACCCATTCTCGAATTACTCGTACCTCCGGACAGATTCACTTCAGTGTTTTTGCGTGTCCCGATTCGCAGTTCCTGATTTTCTTTCGGCCGGAGAGGCTTCATCGCCCGCGCCGAACATCTCGGGCGTTATGTCAAAATTGAGCCGTACCCACCGGTCTTGGTGGCTAATCCTTGACCTCCGGATAAGAGCATCGATAAATGTCGCTTGCTCCGGGCTAGCTGCCCGGATGTTTTGGAATTCAGAAGCGCTATCGAGGCTCCCATGCGGGAAATTTCCAGAAACGTGGAGATTGCAAGGGCGTTCTTTGGCGGAGGTTGACTTCGCCGTCGAGCACGACCTTCAGCGTGTCCCGCTGCGGCTGCGCCGCCAGAGTCAGGGCTGCGCAGGCTTCGGGCCAGGCTCTCAATTTGAGGTGAGGTTTCTGAAATTGGCGTAGAAGCTGTCCGGCAGCGCATCAGCGTGCACGACGGCGAAAAGCGGGGCCCCGGCGACGCGATCGATGCGAGCCTGAAATGCCGGAATCGCGGTTAGTCTGCCTCCTCCCCGCGAGCAATTCCGTTGACTGGGTGCCGCTCGCGATGGCAATTCTGGTGGGCGATAGAAACTCGAATGAAATAAAGGGCTTCCGGGAATCTCGTATATCGTCCGTGCTGCCGCTTACCCGTGCTCTTCCCGACTTCAATGCGTAGGCGCGGATCTGCTCCTGTTGGAAGCGCCCATCGGCAACCGCGAAGGCCCGGCTATCCGCCGAAGCGTCCTAATGCCATCCCCCAAGCTGTCGAACCAGACGGCGATCGCCGCGCGGTCAAGATCACGCGCATAGTCGAACCCCGTTTCGCGCACGAACTTCCGATACTCCGGCGTCCTCGGGCCCAGGATCTCCCGTGAGCCCCAGAATCTCAGCCAGTGGGGAAGCCTGCAACTTTCGAAGCGTTTCCACATCTATATAGGCTACGCCAGGGGCGTCTCCGGGAAGTTCGTCGAGCACTTCGACGGTATATCTGATCTGTTGAGGGGACGCTGAATAGATCGGGGGCCCGGCGGCTTTGCTTGCGGCGGTCGCAGCGCTACGGCGCGCAACGTATAGACAAGCTGTAACCGCAGCGGCAGCGAGCACTACCAGCGCCCCTGCTGCAAGCCACGCTCGCTTTGTGGAAGATAGCGGCAACGCTCCTTTTTCCCTCTCACAGTGTGAGATCGTTGACTTTGTTAGCGTACCGGAAAAGCACGCGGTTGGAGTGAGATTTGCCCGGAGGCGCGCTATGAAGCGACGTGCAACCGCCGGTGGGGGCAGGACGTCGAATTTCACAGGGTTGCGTATTTGTCTCCCAAAATGTCGAATCCGGCGACGAGATGACTTCACACTCCAGCGCTGCCGGCAAGATCTTCGTCTTTATCCTTGCGGCGCTCTCGTCGGCGATCGCGGCGTTCGGGCAGAAGCCAGCGCACGCGATGCCGGACGCACCAATACCTGCGCCAAATGCGTCCGCAACAGCCACTCCAACAGTCGACCAGATCATCGAGCGCTACCAGCAAGCTGTGGGAGGACGCGCCGCTTGGCAGAAGCTGAATTCGCGCTCATCGATGGGAACCATCGAAGTGACTTCCATGAACCTCTCCGGCACGGTCGTGATGCACGAGAAGGCGCCGGACAAAATGCTCACGATTATTATTCTGGCTGGCTCCGCTTTTCGCGAGGCCTTCGATGGAAAAGCGGCTGGGCGGAAGATCCCGCAGGATGGCCTGCGCGAGGAGACCGGCGCTGGAGCTTGCGGAAGCCAAGCGCCAAGCCGATTTTTACGGTCCCTTCGATCTGCATGAGCAATATGCGAAGCTGAGTTTTGCTCGGATCGGAAAAGGTCGGCGAGCGGGAGACTTACGTCGTAGAGGCAACGCCTTCCGGAAGGCGGGCAGCCCGACCAATTGTACTTTGACGCGCAATCCGGGACTTCCGTGCGGCTCGTAAGCCAGCATCACGCGCCCGAAGGCGTCTCCGAATTTCAGGAGGATTTCTCCGATTACCGCGAAATCGACGGCGTGCAATTGCCGTTTACCATTTCCCAGGACGAGCACGGACTCGGCATTTACGGTGGAAATCAGCGAGGTGCACCACAATGTTGCATTGGAGGATAGCGAATTTTCCAAGCCTGCTGTACAATAGGACATTCATGGTTTAATAGCAGAAGATAAATGCGCTTGCTGGCACAGGTTTTGCTGGCGCCGCAAAACCTTGCTTGCAATTCTATTGCCGGTGTGATAATTTTGCTCGGTTTGAGCAGGGCTGGCGTAGCTCAGTTGGTAGAGCATCTGATTTGTAATCAGAGGGTCGGGGGTTCAAATCCCTCCGCCAGCTGAGTTCTGAGGGACCGGAATTCTTGCAGAGGATGCGGACGGATTCCTCGCGATAAAAGCGCTGGGGCTGGTGTCTTCGGACACGAGCCTTTTCTGCATTGCAGAGTACCCCGTACAGCAGTCCGGTTCAGATCTGGCGATGCTTGTGGGACGTGACATCGTTGTGTCCCGAATCGTTTCGCGGGACGGGTGGGTGAGTGGCTAAAACCAGCAGACTGTAAATCTGCCGCTCCTTGCGGGCTACGGAGGTTCGAATCCTCCCCCGTCCACCAGCGTCTTCGGCGCGATGTTGCCAGGCAGTAGGACTGTCAGCAGAAGCGGCGGAATTGTCAATGAAGCGGCAGCTGAAGAAGTAGTCGAAGCAGCCGGGAGCAGCTGCGTCGGCGAAATGGATAGAGAAGGTTGCGGGAACCGGTTCGGGCCTGGGTAGCTCAGTTGGTAGAGCGCGTCCTTGGTAAGGACGAGGTCACCGGTTCAATCCCGGTCCCAGGCTCCAGCATGAGCGAGTGGAAGTATGCGGGTTGGTTGGCACGAGCGGGGGTAACTCAGTGGTAGAGTCTCTGCCTTCCAAGCAGATGGTCGCGGGTTCGAGCCCCGTCCCCCGCTCCAAGAAATGCTGGTAAGCACGAGATGTTGATGCTTAGCAGATTGCGGAAGCGACTGAAGGCGGTTTCGACAGAAGTTTTGACGCGAGGGTGAGAGCGAGATGGCGAAGGAGAAATTCGAGCGAGTCAAGCCGCACGTGAACGTGGGGACGATTGGGCACATCGACCACGGCAAGACGACGTTGACGGCGGCGATCACGAAGGTGCTGTCGAAGAACAACCCGAAGGTGGCGTTCCGGGCGTTTGATTCGATTGACAACGCGCCGGAAGAGCGCGAGCGCGGCATCACGATCGCGGTGTCGCACGTGGAGTATGAGACGGCCAACCGGCACTACGCGCACATCGACTGCCCGGGCCACGCCGACTACGTGAAGAACATGATCACCGGCGCGGCGCAGATGGACGGCGCGATCCTGGTGGTGGCGGCGACCGACGGGCCGATGCCGCAGACGCGGGAGCACATTCTGCTGGCGCGGCAGGTGGGCGTGCCGGCGATCGTGGTGTTTCTGAACAAGTGCGACATGGTGGAAGATCCGGAGCTGCTCGAGCTGGTGGAGCTGGAAGTGCGCGAACTGCTCAAGACGCTATCAGTTTCCGGGCGACACGATTCCGGTGATTCGCGGCTCGGCGCTGAAGGCGCTGGAAGGCGATGAGAAGTGGGAGAAGTCGGTGCTTGAGCTGATGGAGGCGGTGGACAAGAACATTCCGCTGCCGCAGCGGGACGTGGACAAGCCGTTTGCGATGCCGATCGAGGATATTTTCTCGATTTCGGGCCGCGGCACGGTGGTGACGGGGCGAATCGAGCGCGGCAAGGTGAAGGTGGGCGAGGAAGTCGAGATTGTGGGCTTCCGTCCGACGATGAAGAAGACGGTGACGGGCGTGGAGATGTTCCGCAAGCTGCTGGATGAAGGGATGGCGGGCGACAACGTGGGGTTGCTGCTGCGCGGCACGGAAAAAGATGAAGTGGAGCGCGGGCAGGTGCTGTGCAAGCCGGGATCGATCACGCCGCACACGAAGTTCAAGGCCGAAGCGTACGTGTTGACGAAGGAAGAAGGCGGGCGGCACACGCCGTTCTTCACGGGATACCGGCCGCAGTTTTATTTCCGGACGACGGACGTGACCGGAGACGTGAAGCTGCCGCAGGGAGTGGAGATGGTGATGCCGGGAGACAACGTGTCGGCGGAGATCACGCTGATCACGCCGGTGGCGCTCGAGAAGGGATTGCGGTTCGCGATTCGCGAAGGCGGCCACACGGTCGGCGCCGGAGCCGTCGCGGAGATCATCGAGTAAACAGACTATGCGAGAAATCATCACATTGCAGTGCAACGATTGCAAAAACCGGAACTACACAACCACCAAGAACCGGAAGAAACATCAGGACCGGCTCGAAACGCAGAAATTCTGCAATACGTGCCGGAAACATACCGCGCACAAAGAAGTGAAGTAGGACCGGTACGGACTTCAGGGGAGTAGGTTCAACGGTAGACCGCCGGTCTCCAAAACCGGATGTGGGGGTTCAAATCCCTCCTCCCCTGCCAGCTTTGTGGGCGGGTGGAAGCGGCGGGTAGCGGGTTTGAATTTGCAGGGGCGAGGCGGTCGACGGAATGGCGCAGGCGGCAAAATTGAATCGAGAAGAGGAAGAGCACCGAGTCAGCGGATTTTCCCTGATGTCGCCGGTGGGGAAAGTTTCCGAGTCTTTCAAGCGGCTGGGAACTTTCTTCCACGACGTGCGCGTTGAGATGAAGCAGGTGAACTGGCCGTCGCGGCTGGACGTCTGGTCCACCACGATCGTGGTGATCGTGACGGTGGCTTTTTTCGCGTTGTTTTTTTTCATGACGGATTCGCTTCTGAGCAAAGCAGAGGACTGGTTATTTCACGTTGTTAAACACTGAAGGAACTGCAATGCCGAAGCAGTGGTATATCGTCCACACCTACTCGGGGTTTGAGAAGAAGGTGAAGGAAAGCCTGGAGGGCCGCGTGGCGGCCTTCGGGCTCACCGACAAGATCGGCCAGATCATCATCCCGACCGAATCGGTGGTGGAAGTGCGCGGCGGCAAGAAAGTGATTTCGCCCCGCATGTGCTATCCGGGCTACGTGCTGGTCGAGATGGATATGGACGATTACACCTGGCACGTGGTGCGCTCCACGCCGCGGGTGACCGGTTTTGTGGGCTCCGGGCAGACGCCTTCGCCGCTGACCGAAGAAGAAGTGCAGAACATTTTGAACCGCGCCACCACCACGGCGGAAAAGCCCAAGCCGAAGCTTTCGTTCGAGCGCGGCGAGAAGGTGCGCATCGGCGAAGGGCCGTTCGCGAATTTCACGGGGGTCGTCGAGGAAGTGAACTCCGACCGCAGCACGCTGAAGGTTTCGGTTACGATTTTTGGCCGCTCCACGCCGGTCGAGCTGGATTTTGCGCAGGTGGAGAAGGTCGCCTAGAAGCGCTTTCGGGCGCTGCACGCGGGGCGAAGTTCAAGAAGTTGAAGCAGGGGACATAGAGAATGGCGAAGAAAATTCAATCGACGGTGAAGCTGCAATTGCCGGCAGCGAAGGCCACGCCGGCGCCGCCGGTGGGCACGGCGCTGGGCCCGCACGGCGTGAACATCATGGATTTCTGCAAGCAGTTCAACGCCAAGACGTCGAAAGAGCCGGACGGCATGATCATTCCGGTGCTGGTCACGATCTACAGCGACCGCACGTTCACCTTCATCTTGAAGACGCCGCCCGCCTCCGAGCTTTTGAAGCGCGCGGCGGGAATCGTGAAGGGTTCGCCCGAGCCCAACCGCAACAAAGTGGCGAAGGTCACGCGCAAGCAGGTGGAAGAAATCGCCAAGATGAAGCTGCCCGATCTGAACACGCTGAAGCTGGAATCGGCGATTCGGTCGATCATGGGCACCGCCCGCAACATGGGCATCGAAGTAGAAGGCTAGGAAGGGAGCAGACGATGGGCCGCAGCGCAAAAGATAGGTGGAAAGAATATCGATCGCGCCCGCAAGCTGGTGGAGGCGCGGCCGTACCAGCTCGAAGAGGCCGCCGAGCTGCTTCGCAAGGCGCACTTCGTGAAGTTTGACGAGACGGTCGAGCTGGTGCTGAATCTGGGCGTCGACTCCGAAGCAGTCCGACCAGATGGTTCGCGGCACGGTGGTGCTGCCGCACGGGCTTGGGCAAGTCCAAGCGCGTGCTGGTGATCGCCAGCGGCGAGAAAGTCCGCGAAGCGCAGGAAGCGGGCGCCGATTTCGTGGGCGGCGAAGACATGGTCCAGAAGATTCAGGAAGGCTGGACGGATTACGAAGCGGTGATCGCCACGCCGGACATGATGAAGTCCGCCGGGCGCCTGGGAAAAGTTCTTGGTCCGCGCGGCTTGATGCCCAATCCCAAGACGGGCACGGTGACGTTCGAAGTTGCCCAGGCCATCAAGGAAATCAAGGCCGGTAAAGTGGAGTTTCGGCTCGATAAGACCGGGATCATCCATTCGCCCGTGGGCAAGATCAGCTTTTCGGCGCAGCAGCTTGCCGGAAACGCGCAAGCGCTGCTGGCGGCGGTGCATCAAGGCCAAGCCGGCCGCGGCGAAGGGCAAGTACATCAAGAAGATTACGCTGACCTCGACGATGGGTCCGGGAATTCCTGATCGATCCACGCCGAAGCGGATGCTGCCGTAGCGGTTGCAGCCTGATACGAAGCAGGGAGTTCGGCATGAAGAAGAAGGCCGAAAAGAAAACGCAGGCCGAAGAGCTTCGCGCGCAGCTTGCGACCGTTTCCACGGTGATTCTCTCGACGTTTCAGGGAATCACGGTCGAGCAGGATACGCAGCTGCGGCGCACGGTGGAAGCGGCGGGCGGGCATTACCAGGTGGTGAAGAACACCGTTGCGGAGCGCGCCGCTGCCGGCACGCCGACCGAGGGCCTGCTCAAGAATCTGAAGGGCACCAATTCGATCGCCTACACCAAGACCGATCCGGTGGCGCTGGCGAAGATTCTCACCAAAGTCGCCAAGGACGTTCCGGCGTTTCAGTTCCGCGCCGGGCTGGGTGGAAGGCCGCGTCATTTCGATTCAGGAAATCGGCCAGCTTGCGCAGCTTCCCAGCAAGGAAGAGCTGATCAGCAAGATCATGTTCATGCTCAACGCTCCGGCGCAGCGCGTGGCCACGGCTCTGGCGGCGCTGCCGCGCAATCTGGCGGTGGTGACCAGCGAAGCGGTGAAGGCAAACAAATTCGGCGGCCGGGCGGAGACGCTCCGGCGCCTGAAACAACTTAATCGTACGAATTTCTCATCTCAGGAGGATAGGAAACAGCAATGGCTAGCAAAGTGGAATCGATTCTGGAAGAAATCAAGGGTTTGACGCTGCTCGAAGCTTCCGATCTGGTCAAGAAGATGGAAGAAGCCTTCGGCGTGTCGGCGGCTGCGGCGGCTCCGGTGATGGTGGCGGGCGGCGGCGGCGGCGTGCGGGCGCGGCTCCGGCGGAGGAGAAGACGGAATTCACCGTCGTCCTCACCGAAGTGGGCGCGAACAAGATCAACGTGATTAAGGCTGTCCGCGAAGTCACCAGCCTGGGCTTGAAAGAAGCCAAGGACCTGGTCGATGGCGCTCCCAAGACCGTGAAAGAGGGCGTCAACAAGGACGAAGCGGCCACCATCAAGAAGAAGTTCGAAGACGCCGGAGCCAAGGTCGAGATCAAGTAGTGGCCCTGCGGCGTACAAGCGCCGGGGCTGCAGGGGAGATCGCGTACGCGCGTGCTCCTTTGGAACTTCAGAACCTCAAAACAAGTCCTTCCCGGACCGACGGGGCGGGTGTCTTCCGCGCCGTCGGTTCGGCGTTGCCCTGAAGGGGAATAATCAATGAGTAATCGGAATGGTAATCGCGTCGTTCGGGAACGCGAGCGGCTGGACTTTGCCAAAATCAAGACGACGGTCCAGATCCCGAACCTGATCGACGTTCAGAAGAAGTCCTATCAGCGCTTTCTGCAGATGGATCTGCTGCCCAGCGAGCGCGAAGATGCGGGCCTGCAGTCGGTGTTCGCCTCCGTGTTTCCCGATCCAGGATTTTCGCGGGCTGTCGCAGCTCGATTTCGTGGACTACGCGATCGGCAACTGGGAGTGCAAGTGCGGCCATCTGCGCGGCCTGCATCACTTGCGCGCCACTTGCCGCAATTGCGGCGCCTCGGTGGTCACCAACCCTTATAAGACCGGCGACGTGCTCTGCGCGAAGTGCGGCACGTTCAACAAGAACACGCCGACGTTCTGCAACAAGTGCGGCGACCCGGTCACGCTGCAGCTGAAGTACGACGTGACCGAATGCCAAGAGCGCGGCATGACGTATTCCGCGCCGCTCAAGGTCACCATCCGCCTCACCATTTACGACAAGGATCCCGACACCGGCGCGAAGTCCATCCGCGACATCAAGGAGCAGGAAGTTTTCTTCGGCGATATTCCGCTGATGACCGAGAACGGCACGTTCATCATCAACGGCACCGAGCGCGTGATCGTCAGCCAGTTGCACCGCTCGCCGGGCGTCTTCTTCGAGACCGCCAACAACCGCAGCTATTTCCTCGGGAAGATCATTCCCTACCGCGGCTCGTGGGTGGAATTCGAGTACGACACCAAGAACATTCTCTACGTCCGCATCGACCGCAAGCGCAAGTTCCTCGGCTCGATTTTCCTGCGCGCGCTGGGAATGAAGTCGAATGAAGATATTCTGCGCACCTTCTACCAGGTCGAGCGCATCACGCTGCGCGACGGCGAGCTCTACTGGAACGTTTCGGAGAGCCTGATCGACCGCAAGCTCAGCCGCGAAATCAAGAATCCCAAGACCGGCGAAGTGATCGTGGGCGCGCAACAAGCGCATCTCCGAGGCTCTCTACAAGGAGCTGGTAAAGGCGCGCGTGACCCAGGTGGAAATCGGCGCCGCCGATCTGGAAGGCGCCGTCACCGTCGGCGAACTCGTGAACCGGCAGACCGGCGAAGTGCTGCTCGAAGCGAACAAGCCGCTCACGCCGGAAATGTGGACGACGATTGCCGAGGCGGGCATCACGGAAGTGGATATCGCGTTTCCCGGAGCGCGACGACGTCGGCATCATCGTCGCCCGCACGCTCGAAAAGGACACCATCCGCACGCCCAAGGAAGCGCTGATCGAAATCTACCGCAAGCTGCGTCCCGGCGATCCGCCGACGCTTGAGACCGCCACCGCTCTTTTCAACGGCATGTTCTTCGACGCGCGCAAATACGATTTCAGCAAGGTCGGCCGCCTGAAGTTCAATATCAAGCTGGGCCTCGAGACTCCGCTCGACAAGCGCACGCTCGATCCCTCCGATTTCGTCGCGGCGATCAAGTACCTGCTGAAGCTGCGCAAGAACATCGGCTCGGTGGACGACATCGACCATCTCGGCAACCGCCGCGTACGCGCGGTGGGCGAACTGCTCGAGAACCAGTTCCGCATCGGCCTGGTCCGCATGGAGCGCGCCATCAAGGAAAAGATGTCCGTGTACCAGGAAATGTCCACGGCCATGCCGCACGACCTGGTGAACGCCAAGCCCGTGATGGCGGCGATCCGCGAGTTCTTCGGCAGTTCGCAGCTCTCGCAGTTCATGGATCAGACCAATCCGCTGAGCGAAATCACGCACAAGCGGCGTCTTTCGGCTCTTGGGCCCGGCGGTCTTGTCGCGCGAGCGCGCCGGATTCGAAGTTCGCGACGTTCACCCCACGCACTACGGCCGCATCTGCCCGATTGAGACGCCGGAAGGCCCGAACATCGGCTTGATCAGCTCGCTTTCCTGCTACGCGCGGATCAACGAATTCGGCTTCATCGAATCGCCCTACCGCAAGGTGAAGGGCGGCCGCGTGATCGACTACGTCCAGATCGTCAACGCGGGCGACAGCGAGTTCAAGGCCGGCGAAATCGTCGAAAAGGAAAAAGTCGAAGACACGAACGAGGAGTTGAAGCGCCGCCGCATCGTGGTCGAGCCGCACTGCTTCTATCTCTCGGCGTGGGAAGAAGACCGCTACGTGGTCGCGCAGGCCAACGCTTCGCTTGACGAAAAGCTGAAAATCACCACCGACCTCGTCAACTGCCGCCAGGCCGGCAACTTCGTCCTGAAGAGCCGCGAGGAAGTCGATTACATCGACGTTTCGCCCAAGCAGCTCGTCTCGGTCGCCGCCAGCTTGATCCCGTTCCTTGAGAACGACGACGCCAACCGCGCGTTGATGGGATCGAACATGCAGCGCCAGGCCGTGCCGCTCATCAAGGGCGAAGCGCCGCTGGTCGGCACCGGCATGGAGCGCGTCACCGCGCGCGATTCCGGCGCGGTCATCGTCTGCCGCCGCGACGGCATCGTCGACCAGGTGGACTCCGAGCGCGTGATCGTGCGCGTCGAATCCGACCAGTCCGGCGTGCTCAGCCGCGAAGTCGGTTCCGACATTTACCTGCTCACGAAGTTCAAGCGCTCGAACCAGAACACCTGCATCAGCCAGAAGCCGCTGGTTCGCGCGGGAGACCGCGTGAAGCAGGGCCAGGTGCTGGCCGACGGTCCCTGCACCGATCGCGGCGAACTCGCTCTCGGCCGCAACGTGCTCGTCGCGTTCCTTCCATGGCGCGGGTACAACTTCGAAGACGCCATCCTCGTCAGCGAGAAGCTGGTCGAAGAGGATTACTACACCTCGATTCACATCGAGGAGTACGAAATCGAGGCGCGCGACACGAAGCTCGGTCCCGAGGAAATCACGCGCGACATTCCCAACATCAACGAGAGCTTCCTGCGCAATCTCGATGAGAGCGGCGTGATCCGCATCGGCGCCACCGTCAAGCCCGGCGACATTCTCGTCGGCAAGGTGACTCCGAAGGGCGAAACCACGCTCACTCCGGAAGAAAAGCTTCTGCGCGCGATCTTCGGCGAAAAGGCCGGCGACGTTCGCGACGCTTCCCTCTACTGCCCGCCGGGCATCGAGGGCACCATCGTCGACGTCAAGATCTTCTGCCGCAAGGGCGCGGAGAAGGACGAGCGTCACAAGGCCATCGAAGCGGCGCACGTCGCCAAGCTCGAAAAGAACCTCGCCGATGAGATCCGCATTCTCACCGACGAGCGCCTGAAGCGCTTGAACGATCTGCTCGGCGGCCAGAAGCTGATCGCCGACCTGCACGACGAGCGCACCAACAAGCGCCTGCTCACCAAGGGCACCGAGCTGACGCGCGACATCCTCGAAAAAATCTCCACGCGCAACCTGAAGCGCCTGCGCTTGAACGACAAGGATCCGCTGCTCATCGAGAAGATCGACGAAGATCGAGGAAATGACCTCGCGGCAGATCGACGTGCTGCGCAAGATCACCGACGAGCGCATCGCCAAGCTCAAGAAGGGCGATGAACTGCCGCCGGGCGTCATCAAGCTCGTGAAGGTCTACATCGCCATGAAGCGCAAGCTTTCCGTCGGCGACAAGATGGCCGGACGCCACGGCAACAAGGGCGTGATCGCGCGAATCGTTCCCGAAGGAAGACATGCCGTACATGCCGGACGGCACGCCGATGGAAATCGTTCTGAATCCGCTCGGCGTTCCTTCGCGTATGAACGTCGGACAGATTCTCGAAACGCACCTCGGCTGGGCTTCGAAGGAGCTCGGCGAGCGCATCGGCAAGCTGCTCGACGATACCGAAGCGCGCGCCGATGCCGTTCGCAAATGGTTCAAGGACGCCTTCGGTCCCACGTCCGTCTGGAAGACGCTCGCCGATCTCGACGACGAAGCGCTGCTCGACGTGGCGCAACAGCTTCCGCGAAGGCGTTCCGTTCGCCACGCCGGTGTTTGACGGCGCGCGCGAAGGCGACATTCGCCACCTGCTCAAGTTCACCGAGCTGCCGGAGACGCGGCAAGATCACGCTCTACGACGGCATGACCGGCGACGAGTTCGCGCAGAACGTCACCGTCGGCTACATCTACATGCTCAAGCTCTCGCACTTGGTCGACGACAAAATTCACGCGCGTTCCATCGGTCCTTACTCGCTCATCACGCAGCAGCCGCTCGGCGGCAAGGCGCAGTTCGGCGGACAGCGCTTCGGAGAAATGGAAGTCTGGGCGCTCGAAGCCTACGGCGCCGCGCACATCCTGCAGGAACTGCTCACGGCCAAATCGGACGACGTGTATGGCCGCGCCAAGATTTACGAGGCCATCGTCAAGGGCGAGCCGGGAATCGAGCCCGGCGTGCCCGAATCGTTCAACGTGCTCGTGCGCGAGTTGCAGTCGCTCTGCCTGGACGTCGAATTGATGAAGCGGCAGAAGCCGCAGCTGGAGAAGGCCGAAGCGGCGGATTAAGTTCGCGCGCTCGCGATTTTCGCGAGCGCGTCTGCAACAAGTTTCTGAACCTAGTTGTTCTAACCCCGGCGATAGCCGGGGAGGAGGCAGCCCTTGTATCGTTCTAGCCCTTATGATCGCGCCAGTCAGATTGCGGATTTCGATTCCATTCGCATCAGCCTGGCGAGTCCTGAAAAAATCCGGTCCTGGTCGCATGGCGAAGTAACCAAGCCGGAAACCATCAACTACCGCACCTTCAAGCCGGAGCGCGACGGCCTTTTCTGCGCCAAGATTTTCGGCCCCGTCACCGACTGGGAGTGCTTGTGCGGCAAATACAAGCGGATGAAGCACCGCGGCGTCATCTGCGATAAGTGCGGCGTGGAAGTCACGCTCAGCAAGGTTCGCCGCGAGCGCCTGGGCCACATCGAGCTGGCTTCGCCCTGCTCGCACGTGTGGTTCTTCAAGGGCCTGCCGAGCCGCATCGGCTACCTGCTCGATATCACCATGCGCGATCTCGAGCACATCCTTTACTTCGAGACGTTCGTCTGCATCGATCCCGGCGAGGTTCCCGAACTCAAGGAGAAGGACATCATCCCCGAGGAAAAGCTCCGCGAACTTCAGAAGGAATATCCCGGAAAGTTCACCTCCGGCATGGGCGCGGAAGCCATCAAGGAACTGCTGCGCCGCGTGGATGTCGATAAGCTCTCCGAAGAGCTTCGCGAGAAGATGAAGGTCGATCCGAGCCTGCAGAAGCGCATTCGTTACGCCAAGCGCCTGAAGGTTCTCGAAGCGTTCCGCAAGAGCGGCAACAAGCCCGAGTGGATGATTCTGGACGTGATTCCGGTGCTTCCGCCGGAGTTGCGCCCGCTCGTGCCTCTCGATGGCGGCCGTTTCGCCACTTCCGACTTGAACGATCTCTATCGCCGCGTGATCAACCGCAACAACCGGCTGAAGAAGCTGATGGAGCTTCACGCGCCCGACGTGATCGTCCGCAACGAGAAGCGCATGCTGCAGGAAGCCGTCGACGCGCTGTTCGACAACGGCCGCCGCGGCCGCGTTCTGCGCGGAACCAACAATCGCCCGCTCAAGTCGCTCTCCGACACGCTCAAGGGCAAGCAGGGCCGTTTCCGCCAGAACCTGCTCGGCAAGCGCGTGGATTATTCGGGCCGTTCGGTCATCGTCGTCGGCCCCGAACTGAAGCTTCACCAGTGCGGTTTGCCGAAGAAGATGGCGCTCGAGCTTTTCAAGCCGTTCATTTATCACCGGCTCGAAGCCGCGGGCCATTGCACCACCATCAAGCAGGCCAAGGAGCTCGTCGAGGCCCAGGAATCGATCGTCTGGGACATCCTCGAGGACGTGATCCGCGAGCATCCGGTGCTTCTCAACCGCGCTCCCACGCTTCACCGCCTCGGCATTCAGGCCTTCGAGCCCACGCTCGTCGAAGGAAAAGCGATCCGCATTCACCCGCTCGTCTGCACCGCGTTCAACGCGGACTTCGACGGCGACCAGATGGCCGTGCACATCCCGCTTTCGCCCGAAGCGCAGGTGGAAGCGTCCGTGCTGATGCTCAGCTCGCACAACATCCTTTCGCCGGCCAACGGCTATCCGCTCGCCGTTCCGACGCAGGACATGGTGCTCGGCATCTATTACATGACCAAGGCCAAGCCGCAGGCCAAGGGCGAAGGCCGCGCGTTCGGTTCGAGCGAAGAAGTCGTCATGGCGCTCGAAGCCGGCGAAGTCGAATTGCTCACGCCGATTCGCATGCGCTACACCGGCGAAGTGATCGACCTCACCAACGCCTACGACGATCAGGACGTCTCGCACACCGAGCCGATTCAATCTGAACAAGCAGTTCCTGCACACCACCGTCGGCCGCGTGATTTTCAACGATCACCTGCCTTCGGACATGCCGTTCATCAACGGCTTGCTGAAGAAGAAGGGCATTCAGGCGCTGGTGCAGTACGGCTACCTGCGCTTCGGCCTCGAGAAGACCGTCCTGATGCTCGACCGCCTGAAGGAACTCGGCTTCCTCTACGCGACCAAGGCCGGCGTTTCCATCGGCATCAGCGACATGGTCATCCCCAGCGTGAAGTTCAAGCTGGTGGATGCCGCCGAGCACGAAGTCGTCAAGGTGCAGCAGCAGTATCTCGATGGCGCCATCACCAACGGCGAGCGCTACAACAAAGTCATCGCCATCTGGAGCGACGTCACCGAGAAGGTTGCCGACGAAATGTTCAAGGCCCTCGAAGAGCAGGATAAGCAGGGCGTGATCAATCCCGATTTACGTCATGGCCGATTCCGGCGCCCGCGGTTCGAAACAGCAGATCCGCCAGCTTTCCGGAATGCGCGGACTTGATGGCCAAGCCCTCGGGCGAAGTCATCGAGACTCCGATCACTTCGAACTTCCGCGAAGGCCTGACCGTGTTGCAGTACTTCATCTCCACGCACGGCGCCCGCAAGGGTCTCGCCGACACGGCGCTCAAGACGGCCGATTCCGGCTATCTCACGCGCCGTCTGGTTGACGTGGCGCAGGACGTGATCATCAATGAGTTTGACTGCGGCACGGCCGACGGCATTTACGTCGAGCCGATTCTCGAAGCCGGCGTCGAAGTCGAGCCGTTGCGCGATCGCGTGGTTGGCCGCGTGTCGCTCGAGAAGATCAAGGACTACGAAGGCAACGTGATCGTCGAGATCAACCAGGAAATCACCGAAGAACTGGCCAACGCCATCCAGGCCGCCGGCATCGAGCGCGTGAAGATCCGTTCCGTGCTCACCTGCGAGTCCCGCCGCGGAGTTTGCGGCCGCTGCTACGGCCGCAACCTGGCGACGGGCCGTTTCGTCGAGATGGGCGAGGCCGTCGGCGTGATCGCGGCGCAGTCCATCGGCGAGCCCGGCACGCAGCTCACCATGCGCACGTTCCACATCGGCGGCACGGCTACCCGCGTCACCGAACAGTCGAAGGTCGAAGCCCGCAACAACGGCTTCGTGAAATTCATCGACCTGAAGGTCGTCGAGGGCCGCGGCAAGACCATCGTGGCCATGAACCGCTCCGGCTTGATCGCCGTCGTCGACGAAAAGGGCCGCGAGAAGGAACGCCACCACGTGGTGTACGGCGCGCGCGTGAAGGTAGAAGAAGGCCAGCCGGTCACCCTCGGCCAGACCATGGTCGAGTGGGATCCCTACACCTTCTCGATCCTCACCGAAACCGCCGGCACCATCGAGTTCAAGGACTTGCAGCCCGGCATCACCATCGAAGAGCAGGTGGACGAAGTCACCGGCCTTTCGCAGTTGGTCGTCACGCTTCCCCCGGGCGACGAAAAGCACCAGCCGACGATTCTCGTGCGCGATTCCGCGGGCAACGCCAAGAAGAAATACCTCATGCCTTCCCGCGCTCACTTGATGGTCGTCGATGGCGACGAGGTGCAGCCCGGCGACGTGCTCGCGAAGATTCCTCGCGAGACCACCAAGACCAAGGACATCACGGGCGGTCTCCCGCGCGTCGTCGAACTCTTCGAAACCCGCAAGCCCCGCGATCCGGCGGTCATCAGCGAGATCGACGGCGTCGTGAAATACGGCGAAATCGCCAAGGGCCAGCGCAAGATTTACGTCGAAAGCGAAGATGGCAAGACCGTCAAGGAATATTCCATCCCGCGCGGCGTTCACATCAACGTTCAGGAAGGCGAGCATGTTCGGGCCGGCGAGGCGCTCATTGACGGGCCGCTCAACCCGCACGACATTCTCGCCGTCCTCGGAGAAAAGTACACGCAGGCCTACCTGGTGAACTCGATTCAGGAGGTCTACCGGCTGCAGGGTGTGAACATCAACGACAAGCACATCGAGACGATCGTCCGGCAGATGATGCGCTGGGTGAAGGTCGAAGACGTGGGCGATACATCGTTCCTCCTCGAGGAGCAGGTGGATAAGTTCCGCTTCCGCGAGGAGAACGACCGCATCATCCGCGAAGGCGGCCGCCCCGCGACAGGGCGTCCGCTGCTTCTTGGTATCACCAAGGCGTCGCTCTCGACCGATTCCTTCATCTCCGCGGCGAGCTTCCAGGAAACCACCCGCGTTCTCACCGAAGCGGCCATCTCCGGGAAAGTCGATTACCTGCGCGGCTTGAAGGAGAACGTCATCATGGGCCGGCTGATTCCCGCCGGCACGGGTCTCGAGCGCTATCGCAACATCCAGCTCCTCACCGAATTGCCGAAAGAGGAGCCGCAGGAGATGGAGCCGGAGCTCACGCCGGAAGAAGCCGCCGCGCTCGATTTCCTGCGCAAGGACACGGACGCGGTCGCCGAAGGCTAGTTTCAACATCAACAGTGCTGCGTTTCAAGGGCGGTCCGAGTTTATCGGGCCGCCCTTTTTTGTTTGTAAAGTACTCTCATTGCCGAATTTCTGGGATGGAACCGTTTGAACGGGAACCCCAAAAGCAAGCCGTGTTGAGCAGTTGGAATACACCTCTGATTCTTTTTGCCGGCCGGAAGCGCCCGCGCGGGTAAGATTTACGAGTAGATTCCCAGGTAAGAAATTCTCTCCTCAGACCAAGGGAGCCGTTCCTTCGATGCTTACGGACTCGCCGGAAAAGCAGCTTGCACTGGCGGACTCGGGCGCCCCCTCCCAGGAGCAATTTAAGAAGCTCATCGACGTAATATCGCGTTCCCAGCACAACTACCGCGAACTGATCGATAACCTCGACCAGGCCGTGTTCACCCTGTCCCTGGATGGCGAAGTTCGCGTGGCCAATCGCCGCCTCGCTGAAATCCTGCAGGTTCCGTTTACCGGTCTCATCGGCCACAAGCTGAGCGAATTTGTGGAAACCCCGGCGCTTGCCGATGTAAAGCACTCGCTGGCTGGATTTATATCTGACGGTTTTTGGTCGGGCCCCGTTCTGGTGCGTCTCAAGAACGACAGCAAAAGCCGCTACTTTGACTGCTGGCTTCAAGCTCTGTCGGAAGGCAGCCAGGTTGTGTGCGTTACCGGCTGGGCGCGCGACGTTACCGCGCAGTATGAAACCGAAATCCGCTTCGCTGAGCTGTTCGAATCGCTGCGCGAGGGAGTCTTTTTTGCGGCGACCAGCGGCCGCATCCTGGACGCCAATCCGGCCATGATCCATCTGCTCGGTTTCTCCAATAAGGACGAGTTGCAATCCCGCAATCTTGGCGACCTCTACGTTAATCCGGGGGAGCTGGATGTCCTTGTTAAGGAGATCGAGTCGAGAGGATCTTTTCGCGATCGCGAAGTCCTGCTCCGGCGCAAAGACGGCCAGGTGATCTACTGCCTTGCTTCCGGTTTCGCGATGCGCGACACATTTGGCAACGTCGCCCGCCTTCAGGGAACGTTGGTGGACGTCACCGAACGCCGCGAGATTGAAAGGCAGTTGCACCAGGAGCAGGAATTTGTGCGGCGCCTTGTCGCGAACTTTCCGGATTTGATTGCCGTCCTTGATCGGGACGCGCGCTGCACCTACGTAAGCCCCAGCGTGAAAGATATTCTGGGCGGCACGCCGCAGGAATACGTGGGACACGGGTTTGTCCCGCGGTCTGATCCGGAAGACAGTCCGAAAATCGCGGCGATTCTCCGCCGCCTTGTTTCGGGCGAGGAGTCCTCCGCTCGATTTGAGTTTCGCGCCCTTCATGGGGACGGTACCTGGAGAATATTGCGCGCCAGCGCCGGCCCCTTCTTGGACGAACAGGGGGCGATTGCCGGTGTCGTCGCATCGGTGCGTGACGTGACCGAATCGAGGCTGATTCAGCAGCAGTTGATTCAGAAGGAAAAGTTTGCCGCGATGGGGCAGATGATGGCGGGAGCGGCGCACGAACTCAATAATCCGCTTACCGCCATTCTCGGCGTCGGGGAGTTGCTGCGCGAACGCGCGGTGGACGATACGTCCAAGCGGCACCTCGACCTGGTGATGCAGCAGGCCCGCCGCGCCGCCGGCATCGTCCAGAACTTGCTGGAGTTTGCCCGGCCCCCGGCGCAGGCTCATGCTGATATTCGTTTGGAAGCGATTGTGCAACAGGCGCTCCAAATCTCCCAGCCGTCTCTTTCCGAGAAGAACATCGCCGTGAAATTTGAAGCGCCCGGAAATGTGCCCGCCGTGTCCGGAGATCCGAAGCAGTTGACCCAGGTCTTCCTGAACCTGATTGCTAATGCGGCCCAGGCCATTGCATCGGTCCGGGACCACGGCAGCCTTTCGGTATCGCTCGCGTCGGCGGACGGCCACGTCTCCGCTACCATCGTCGACGATGGGCCGGGCATCCCATCGGCGAACGTCGGGAAAATTTTTGATCCGTTTTTCACGACGAAGCGCCCCGGCGGCGGCACCGGCCTCGGCCTCACGATTTCGCTCGCGATTGTAAAGGAGCATGGCGGGGCCATTGACGTGGAATCCCCGTCCGGTGGGGGCGCGGTTTTTCAGGTCATCTTGCCCGCCGCCGGAAGCGGCTCGTCGGTGACGGCGAATCTGGCTTCCCCGGCGCGGTCGATACCGGCGGGCTCCGAAGCGCTTCTGGGGCATACCGTACTGGTCGTGGACGACGAAGAGGGCATACGCGAGGTCGTGCAAGAGGGTCTGACGGTGCGGGGAATGAAAGTGGATGCGGCCGAGAGCGCAGAGAAGGCTCTCACCATGCTCGCTGCGACTGCGTACGACATCATTCTGTGCGACTTCAACCTTCCCCGGCTGAGCGGCGAGCAATTCCTGGCCGAGGTGCAGAAATCGCGGGGCAACTCGGCGCCGCGATTCATTTTCATCACCGGGGAATTGGTGGATGCCGAACGCATGGCGGAGCTTGCAAGAAGAAATGCGACGGTGCTTCAAAAGCCGTTTCGCCTGCCGGAGCTTGCGAAGCTGCTGAGCAGCCTGCTTCAAGCCGAAGCTTAGAAGCCCAGCCAGCTTGCGCGTCTATTTTTGCTCTACGCCAACTCCTTTTGGCGGCGCATCGATGCCGAAGTCCCAAACATACAAATTCATGCCGTTGTCCTTCACAACTTCCGCGAGCGCGTATTCGCCGGGCGCGAGAGGTGTGCCCAGCGTGAACCGGTAGAGGCCCGGCGCCACCTCCCAGCGCTGCATCGGCAGCGTGCTTTTGCGGAGGCGCTTTTCACCGAACAACTCGTCGAGCTTTTCAATCTCGCGGGAGTCTCCGCGGGTGGTGGCGCGAACGAGTTCCAGGTCCGGCTCGCTGCCGTCGGCGAGGCGCATGTAGAACTCGGGCTGGCCGTTCTCGACCCGGTATTCCGCGTGCGGGCGGTGGATGGTGATGCTGTGCTGCGTCGGGATGATCGGGACGGGCACGAAAATCTGTTCGACGACTTTCTTCTTCACGAGCTTTGAGTTGATCGGCGCCTGCGCGAGCTTCAGAACCGTCTTGCCATCGAAGGCGAAGACTCCCACGCCCGGCGGCAGGAACACGCCCGGCGCGGCTTCGACGCTGGCGTCGATATCGAGCGGCTCGGCACTGCGTTGCGCTTCGACCTTGCGTTCTTTCGCCAGCACGGCGGCGTCCTGCCTGGCCTCTTCGTCAGCTACCTTTTTGGTCTTATCCCAATCGACCAGGTCCGCGGGCATTTCGTCCCATTGCGAACTGTCGATGCTGTAATAGCGGACCCGGTCGCCCTCGACCTGGTATTCCCGGACGAGCTGAAAGCTTCCATCTTTCAGCATGAGTTTTTTCCCGCGCGGAAGTTCGGGCTTTTGAATCGAGGGGGCGGGTGCTTTGGCGCTGGACGGGTTCGCCGGGGCGGGGCTGACCGATTGCCGCGGCCATACCGCTGTGCTGCTCAACAGGGCGACTGCGAGCAGCGCGCTTTCCGCCGCGCCGCGAATACGAATGCAGGACATTTGCGTGTTTGCCTAGGCCGCAAAACCTCCGGCTTTCTCGAAGGCGCGAGCCATCTGCAGCACGGAGCCTTCGCGGAAATGCGGGCCGAAGATCTGCATGCCGACGGGCAGGCCGGCTTTCGTCTTGCCGCAGGGCACGGAGATGCCGGGAACGCCGGCGAGCGATCCGGTGACGGTGTAAATGTCAGCGAGATACATCTGCAGCGGGTCCGCGGCTTTTTCGCCCATGCGGAACGCGGGCGTGGGCGACGTGGGCGTGACGATCGCGTCGACCTTCTGAAACGCGTCGGAGAAGTCGCGGGCGATCAGGGCGCGGACTTTCTGCGCGCGCAGATAATAGGCGTCGTAGTAGCCGGCGGAAAGCGCATAGGTTCCGAGCATGATGCGCCGTTTCACTTCGGGGCCGAAGCCGCGCTCGCGCGTCTTGCGGTACATTTCGATCAGCGTGCTGCCCGGCACGCGCAAGCCGTAGCGAACGCCGTCGTAGCGCGCGAGATTCGAACTGGCCTCGGCGGTGGCGATGATGTAGTAGGCGGCGATGGCGTAATCGGTGTGCGGCATTTGCAGCGGAATGCGCTGGCAGCCCAGGCTTTCGAGCAGCGCGATGCCCGCCTGCACTTTTTCCTTCACTTCGGGGTCGATGCCTTCGCCGAAATAATCCTCGGGAACGCCGATGCGCAATCCCTTGACCGGCTTTTCGATTTCCGCGCAGATAGTTTTCAACCGGGACGGCAGCGGAGGTGGAGTCGCTGGGATCGTGCCCGGCGATCACGGCCATCACGGCGGCCGCATCGGGAATGTTCGCGGTAAAGGGACCGATTTTGTCGAGCGAAGAGGCGAAGGCGATCAGGCCGTAGCGCGAGACGCGCCCGTAGGTGGGCATCAGCGCCGGGATGCCGCAGAAGGAGCCGGGCTGCCGAATGGAGCCGCCGGTGTCGGTGCCGAGCGACGCGACGGCCAGCCCTGCCGCGACGACTGCGGCCGAGCCGCCGCTCGAGCCTCCGGGCACGCGGTCGGTGGCGACGGGATTCCGCACGGGGCCGTAGGCGGAATTCTCGTTGGAGCTGCCCATGGCGAATTCGTCGCAGTTGGTTTTGCCGAGGATCACGGCGCCGGCTTGCTCGAGGCGCTCGACGGCGGTGGCGTCGTAGGCGGCGATGTAGGTTTCCAGAATTTTCGAGCCGCAGGTGGTGCGCACGCCGCGTGTGCTGATCACGTCCTTTACGGCGATGGGAACGCCGGCGAGCGGCGGGCAGAGCCTCGCCGTTCGCGACGGCGGCATCGATGCGGTCGGCCTGCGCGTAGGCGCGCTCGGGCGAAAGCGCGAGATAGGCGTTCAGTTCGGGATTGCGCTTGTCGATGCGGCTGTAGAATTCCGCGGCGAGCTCGCGCGCCGAGATTTTCTTTGCGGCGAGAGCGTCGCGCACGCCGGCGATCGTCCAGGACGTTGGCGGCACTCATGCGCTCACCTGTCGATCACCTTGGGCACGCGGAAGAACGGCTTTTCTGCGTCGGCGGCCTGGGCAAGGACGGCTTCGGCCACATCGCAGCGGCGCAGCACGTCTTCGCGCAGCTCGGGATGGCTTTCCGCGCCGGGCAGCCTGGCCGCGGGCGCCAGGAAGAGGCCCTGCGCCATGGGTTCGACGTCTGCTGACGTCGAGTTCGTTCAGCTTGTCGATGTAGGTGAGGATTTCGTCGAGCTGGCCGCGATAGGTGTCGATCTCCTCGGGGGACAATTCGAGGTGCGCCAGTTCGGCGACGCGGAGCACTTCTTCGCGGCTGATTTTCACTGTTTTTCCGTGTGGGCGCCGCTTTCTTGTAGTGTCGAGTGAGCAGTACGCCCTTCGTTTGTTTGCAACAAGTTAGATGCTGTTCCGTTCGTCCTGCAGTGTCGAGTGGCGAATTGGGAAAAACCGGCGTTTTTCGGAGTGAAAAAGCGAAGGCAAGGCGAAGAAGAAATACCCTCGAACGCGGGTCTGGCGCTGTTCAATCGTTCGCTACTCAACTTGTGGTTCGTTTTCAACACCCGCGCCTCGCGACATGCAGCATGCCTCTTAGAAGAGGCCTCTCATTTGTAGCAACGGGAAAAATGGAATGCAAGGGCGTGCTTGGTGTGGTGGGAGCTGGCAGGTTCTGCGGCGGCTGGCGAACGCGACGACACCGAGGAGGGGTGAGCGAAAGAAGAAGAAGGTCCCTCACCCATCCGCGCTGCGCGCGCATGGGCTTCAGGATGACGGCGAAAGGCAAAAGGCGAGCGGCAAAAGGATATGAGGTCGATTCGCGCGTGGCCGGGGAAGCATTGCGGGCAAGCGGCTAAGGATTCAGGCGGCGGTCGTGGATTTCCTGCAGATGATCGCGCAAGCGCTCGAGCAACTTCGTTTTCCTGTGCCGTTCGCCAGTTCGCGCTCGACCTCATCGAGCGCGAAGTGCACGATGTCGTGGTGATGGATTTCCTGCCCGGGCAGCTTATCGCTGAGCTGCAGCCAGATTTTGTGCAGCAGATCGATTTCCTTGGGCGTGAGCCGCGGGGCGTGAGGGCCGAGATAGAAGACCTGCTCCTGGCCGGAGGGCGTGAAAATTTCGAGGGTCACCTGCGGGCGCGGCGAGGTGCATGCGCTCCCAGGCGATGCCGATTTCGCGGGCCTGCTCGGCGACGGGCATTTTGGCGGAGCTGCCCAGCACGATGGTGCTCGATTCGCAGGTTCGAGGCGGTGCGCAGAATGGCTTCCCACAAATCATTGGCGGCGACGACCGCGAGGCGGACGGGCTTGCCTTCTTTTTCGGCGACGGACAGAACTTTGGTGAAGAGAAGCTGCTCGATGGTGCTGAAAAGCTGGTCGGGAGCGAGATCGTATTCGCCGGAGGCGGCGCGACGCAACAGCCGGACGTGCAGGACGACGATTTCAGCTTCTCTGCGCTTGGCGCGGCGCAGCGCGGCCTCGAGGTGATAGAGCGCGTAATAGGTGCTCACCGGCACCAGGATGTTGCCGGGCTGCACGCCGACGGCTTCCGGAGAGAGTTCGGCGGCCTGCGCGAGATTGAATTGATCGAGTTCGACGTGCGTCTGGCCGCGCTTGCGTTTGAATTCTTTTCTCCGACAGTTCGAAGGCCGAGGAAAAGCAAGCCGGAAAAAGTGACGCCGGAGATGGTGGCGGCGGGCTTGGTGAAAAGATTCACGATGGCGATGCCCAGCAGCGTCAGCGTAATCAGCGCGAGCCCGACGGGGATTTCCGCGTCCGGCAATCGTGGAAATTCAGCGGGACGCGGAATTCGCGCTCCTGCGGGTGCGTGTAGCGCAGGACCAGGACGGCGATGCCTTTGAGGGCGAAACTCCAGATCACGCCGAAGGCATACAGGTTGGCCAGAAAGGTGACGTCGCCGCGGCTGATCACGATCGTGACGATCTGCAGCACGACGATCATGTTGATGATGCGGTGCGAGGTGCCGAAGCGCGGGTGCGGATGGCGGAACCAGTCGGAGAGAACGCCGTCCTCGGAAACGCGGTTGAGGACGCCGTTCGAGCCGATGATGGCGGTGTTGACCGCGCCGGAGAGGATCAGCGTGCCCACCACGACCACGAAAACGTGAAATACCAGGCGCAGGACGAAGGGGCCTTGCAGGCTCATCGCCAGGCCGCCGATCAGGTTTTCGAAGAATTGCGGGCGGATGTTGTCGGGGATGATCATCACCGCGAAGAAGGAAACCAGCGAGGTGAAGACCATGCTGTAGATGAAGATGACCAGCGCGGCTTTCTTCAGGTTGACGAGCTTGGGATGCTCGATTTCGCGGTAGACCTGGGCGAGCGATTCCTCGCCGCTCATCGCCAGCACGGAGTGGCCCAGGCCGACGAAAACGATGACCGCGGTGATCATCTGGGGAATGCGGGTGCCGTAGAGCCAGCCGAGGGAGTGCTTGTCCTGGATGATGTTGCGCGGGATGGGCGCGGGCGGAAGATGTCCGCCGCGCACGAGAAGCGTGTAGGCGCACCAGCCGATCAGCGCCACGACCATCACGGTGGTGAGCTGCATGATCCAGAGGGCTTTTTCGCTGGATTCGGGGATGCCTTTGATGTTCTCCCACCAGAAATACACGGTGACGGCGATGGCGAAGGCGGCGGCGGTGCCGTTGGCGTTGACGTGTGAAGCTGAGATGCGCGTAGGCGAACATCTCATTGAGCAAGCCCGCGAGATATTGGCCCGCGGAAACGCCGCTGATGGGGCCGGTGAGGACGTAGTCGAACATCAGGGCGGAAACGGAAAATTTCGCGAGCGCGCCGCCCATGGCTTCCTTCACGACGCGATAGACGCCGCCGCGAACGAACATGCCGCAGCTTTCGACGTAGACCTGGGAGACGGCGTAGGAAAGCAGCATGGTGGCGAGAATGAACCACGGGGCGGACTTGCCGATGAACTGCTCGGCTTCACCGCCGGCGTAATAGGCGGAGGAGGCGAGATCGTTCAGGACGATCGCGGCCGCGCGCCAGTAGGAAATGAAGGCGAGCATGGCCGTGGTGGCCACAAGGACCTTGGTGGCGGGACGGCCGGGAATAGAAAACGAAGTTTTCTGGGGCTCGGATGCCATCGACTAAAAATCTAAAACCGTCATGGAGCTAGCTTATCGGGTTTCTACCTAAATGGAAAATAAAGAGTTTGTATTGGCTGCATAAAACGCGTGCCGGGAGTTCGCGTTGGCGCGAAATGCGCGGCGCTTGAAACGCCGCGGCGCCCGGCAGCGCGCGACTCAGAGCGAGCGTTTTCCCGAAGCGCTGACGATCCTTCTTGCGTGTAGACGTGTGAATTTCTCACTAGCGCACTGCTGCGGCTGAGCGGACACGATCGCCCGGTGGCGGCGGCTTTCGTTGACACCCTCGCGCCGCTAATCAATAATCGCTCGACATGATTGGTTCCCTTCGCGGCAATCTGATCGAGAAGCGCCCCAACCAGGTGCTTGTCGAAGTGGGGGCGTGGGCTATCTGGTGCAGGTTCCGCTTTCGACCTTTGCGGGGCTTGGGGCTTTGCACGCCGAAGCTACGCTGCTGATCCACACGCACGTGCGCGAAGATCAGTTTTCGCTGTACGGATTTGTCACCGCGCGCGAGAAGCAACTTTTCGAGCTCCTGCTTTCGGCTTCGGGCGTGGGCCCGTCGCTTGCGCTGAAGATTCTTTCGGGAATGAACCTCGAGGAGCTGGTTCCAGCCATTCGCAAGGGCGATCTGGCGCAACTCGTGCGCATTCCCGGGGTGGGGCGCAAGACAGCGGAGCGCATCGTGGTGGAGCTGCGCGATAAACTGGCAGCTGTGGACGTAGCGGAAGCGGGCAAACCGGCGACGCGCTCGCAGCTTGAGTCCGATGTGGCTTCCGCGCTGATGAATCTGGGTTACGACGCGCGGTCCGTGGATAAGGCCATTGAGAAAGCGCGCGACTCCAGCGGCGCTGATTTTGAGGAGCTTGCTGCGCGCATCCCTGCAGATCCTGGGAAGCTCCGCGATGCAAAAGGGAGCGCGGGCGGAACAATGAATGAATATGGCACAAGTATCTACGAGCGGCAGCCGGATCGCCGAGTCGGAAGTTTGCGAGGAGCAGTGACAGGCATCACTGCATATGAACGACGCGCGGAATCGAATTGTTTCAGGAAAGCGTACGACGAGGACGCGCGCGTCGACGCGAGCGTCCGTCCGGCAAGCTTCGGCGATTATATCGGGCAGGAACGCGTGAAGGAAAACCTGCAAATCGCCGTCGAAGCGGCGCGGGCCCGCGGCGACGCGCTCGATCACGTGCTGCTCTACGGCCCGCCCGGGCTTGGGCAAGACGACGCTGGCGCAAATTCTCGCGAATGAAATGGGATCCGCGATCAAGATCAGTTCGGGCCCGCTGCTGGAAAAAAAAGGCGACCTTACGGCGGTGCTCACCGTCGCTGGACCCGCGCGATTTCTTCTTTCTCGATGAGATTCATCGGTCTGCAGCCGTCGCTCGAAGAAATCCTCTATCCGGCGATGGAGGATTTTCGCGTGGACCTGATCATCGGCCAGGGGCCGGGCGCGCGCGTGCATCCTTACCAGTTGAATCAATTCACGCTGATCGGCGCCACGACGCGCGCGGGGCTGATCATGGCGCCGCTTCGCTCGCGGTTCGGGATCGTCCATCGGCTGGAATTCTATTCAGCCGCAGGATTTGCTGCGCATCGTGCAGCGTTCGGCGAAAATTCTCGGAATCACGATGGACGAAGACGGGCGCGAGCGAAATCGCGCGGCGCAGCCGGGGAACGCCGCGCGTGGCCAACCGCCTGCTGCGGCGCGCGCGCGACTATGCCGAAGTCCGCGCGAAAGGGCATATCACGCTGGGAGTGGCTCGCGACGCGCTGGCGATGCTGGGAGTCGACGAGCACGGCCTCGATGAAGTGGACCGCAACCTGCTGCTCACGATCATCCGAAAAATATGCCGGCGGCCCGGTGGGCGTGAGCACGCTCGCCGCGTCTCTGAGCGAAGAAGAAGATGCGATCGAGGAGATTTACGAACCCTACCTGATGCAGCTGGGCCTGCTGGACCGCACCCAGCGCGGCCGCGTGGCCACGGCACTCGCTTACAAACATTTCGGGATGGCGGAACCTCGCAGGCAAGCCGGCCTTTTCGGCTAGTCGGACGCCTGTCGGGAACGGCTGGCCGCTATAATCGGCTCTCCGTGAAAACCATCTATCTTTCGCTGGGATCGAACATGGGGATCGCGCGGAGAATATTGCGCGGGCGATTGCGGCTCTTTCGCCGCGGGGCGTGCGGGTTACGCGGCAATCGTCGCTTTATGAAACGGAGCCTGTCGACTTTCGCGAGCAGGACTGGTTTCTGAATTGTGTTGTGGAGGCGGAAACGGATTTGGCGCCTGGGGAATTGATGGATGCGCTGCTGGACATTGAGCGGTCTCTCGGACGGGTGCGCAGGGTTCCCAAGGGGCCGCGGCTGCATTGACATGGACATCTTGCTGTTTGGATCGAGTATCGTGCGCGCGCCTGGGCTGGAGATTCCCCATCCGCGGATGGCGGAACGCCGCTTTGTGCTGGTGCCATTCAACGAAATTGCGCCGGGAGCCTGTCATCCATTGTTGAAAAAAACGATTGGCGAGCTGCTCGATGTCACCAATGATCGCAGCGAAGTTCGCAAGACTGCTTTCCAGGCCGAGAGGGATTCGCCTCGCTCAGAATGACGGCGAAAGGCAAACACGCGGGACACCACAACGGCAGCTAATCGAAAGGCTGGCGGTTGAGCAGTTGCTTGGCGCGCTTTTTGCGCTCTTCCTCTTCTTTTTCCTGGCGCTCGTATTCGGCCATTTCTTCTTCGGTCATCTGGTAATCCTCGCGGGAGGCGAACATTTTCTTGCTGGTGTGCGCGTCGCGACTGGAACGCAAGCCCCTGCGCTTCTTAGTTTCAAAGCCGGAAACGCTGCGCAGCGGTTCCGGGATCGCGCCGCTTTCGACAAGCAGCTCGCTTACTTTCTCGAGAAAATCGTGGAGGTGGTAGGGCGTGAAGGAATAGGGAAGCCCCTGGCGCTCGAGTAGTCAGCGGCACCTCCTTTGACCCCATCAGCGGAACCAGGAACAAGGCGCGGAAGCGCTTGGGCTGCTGCTGGTGTTGCGACTCTGCGGCCGTGGAGGCAGCGGCGTCCGGCACAAGCGTCTGGGCTTGAGCGAGTTCCGTAAGCGTCGCGAACAGCGGGCCCGCCATATCGAGCAGCGCCACGTTGACGATGGCCAGATCCCAGTTGCCGGTGGCGAGTTCGATCATCGCCTGGGATGCAAGACGGGACGATGCGCACTCGCCAGCCCTCGGAATCGAGGATCAGCTTCAGGGCTTGCTGGCTGGCGACGTCGTCATCAATGATCAGAATTCCTACTTCCGGCACGGTTCTTCTCCCGGTGTACGCCCTTTCTAGTATAGGAGCGCGAGGGGAGAGGGCGCGGGAATCCCGACGCCTGATTTCCAAGGCAAACGGGTGTTTTCGCCTTGGATTTGGTGAGGCGAAGAAAAGGCGAATATAGTGCTTGACAGGCGAACAAAAGGCGAATACGATACAGTTCGTGCGGCGAGGCAGCAATGGCCACTTCTCCCATACTTCGACCGAATCCCGCGACGCTTCGGCGCCGCCCGGAAGCTCGCTCGAAGCAGACCAGTCTCACCCTATTCTCCCAAGCCGCTCGCCACGGCAATTGTGAGTCGCCTAGCGGTGCTTCCGCGCCCCCTCCGGCAGTTGACCGGAGTGAGAAGCCCGCAACGGAACTGGTCGGCATTGCCCGCCTCGCCGCCTCCTCCCCCCGCGCGGAAGCCAAGCGCGGGACGGAATATTTTCTTCTGCCCGTCAAGTCGATCCTGAACCAATGCAATTCGGCGAGGGTGCCGTTCCGGTGGACGGTGAACCCGTACCGCGGGTGCGAATTTGGCTGCAAGTACTGCTATGCGCGGTATACGCACGAGTATATGGAGCTCGACGGCGGCGAATTTGAAACCAAGATCTATGTGAAGCAGGACGCCGGGCCGCTTGTGGAACGGGACCTCGGATGCGAGCGGATATGGGGCGAGCACATCGCCATCGGAACCGCGACCGACCCTTATCAGCCGGCGGAGAAGGAATTTGGCGCCACCCGGGCGATTCTGGAACGGATGGCCGAGCGCGAGGGCCTCAGCCTTTCCATCACTACGAAGTCGGACCAGGTGCTGCGGGATATCGACCTGCTGAGGCGCATCTCGGCGAAATCGGCTTTGAGCGTGAATTTGAGCGTCACCACGCTCAAAACTCGCCTGGCGCGCATGCTCGAGCCGCGCGCGCCCCGGCCGGATCTGCGTCTGGAGGCGGTGCGCAAGCTGCGGGAGGCCGGCATCGCCGCCGGCGTGCTGGCGATGCCGATACTGCCGGGGATCACCGACCGCGAAGAGGATCTGGATGCGCTGGCGCGAGGCGTTCGCGATGCCGGGGCACAGTGGTTTGCGGCGAACGTGCTGTTCCTGATGCCGGCCTCGCTGAAACAGTTTCTGCCGTTCCTTCGCGAGAAGTTCCCCAAGCTAGTGAAGCGGTATGGCGCGTGGTATGGGCGCTATGGGAATGCTCCGGAGGAGTACCGCAGAGAAATCGGGGAACGCGTCGAGCGGCTGCGGCGGAAATATGGGCTCGGTTCGCGTCCGGATCGATCGGGGACGCGGCCGTGGCGGTCGCCGCAGATGCAACTGGGCTTTGCGAATGGAGGGTAATGTGGCACAGGTGGGAAGAAAGAGTAAGAGACGAAACCATGCGCAGCGTGCTTTGACTCTACCGGCTGCCGCAGCGGAGCAACAGGAAGAGGCTGGCGTGCCGGTGCGGGGCGTAAAGCTTAGAACTGTCTCGGCGTTTACGATGCTTTTCTCCCTGGCGTGTTTGGCGGCATTTATGGCGGGTCGGCCACCGCTTTCCGCAGCCGACGCGGTGGCGGAATTGGCGCCGAAAAGGGTGGCAGTTCAAAAATTGGCGAACATGGACGCTGCCAGAGCCTGCGCGCGAAAGCCAGCAAGCGCGCGAACGTCACGGCATGATGATTCGCGAAGTTTCCTTGGGCGCGTTTTGAGGCAGGGGAAACCTGGAGTGGAGGACGCCGAGAAAAGCGCGGGAGCGCGGGCGGCCGTTCGTTTCCTGCCGGCAAATTCGTAGCAGGAACACCAGCAGGCGGAAAATATCGGACTCCTTCAGGGCAGAAGAGGACCCTGTCTGTTCGGCGATTTGTTTACGCAAATTCTGGAGGGATTCCGCGATGCGTCCATAGAGGGAGCGGGCTACGGGCAAATCGGGAGGCTTTTCATAGTAGATTCCCGTTCCGAGAGTGCGATAGGTCTCGGCGAGGCTTTCCAGCGCCGCGGAGGCGGAATTGTCGTTGAGGTCCTTGTGCTGGGTTTGAAAGCCGAGAATCGCTTCGGCGATGGTGCTGACCACGGGCCAATACTCATAGACGAAATCGGGAGAAAACGACACATCGCGATACGGGAAATCCTCGGTTGGAACAGGCTTCCGATGCTCGGCTTCATAGCGGTGCGCGGCGATCAGGTGCGGGCAGTCCGGGAGACAGTCGATGGTTACTTCGCGCTCTTTGCCGCAGCAGATGGCGCAGATTTTTTCGCCCTTGACGGGACAAAAGCGCTTGGGCGGGCGCTTCTCGCAAATAGGACAGGCCATTCCTCTCCTTCAGATTCGTTGATCGGTCAAATTCGGGCGCTCGGAATAATTCTTGAGGTTACGGGAATGAAGGCTGGCGGGCAAGCGCGAGCGGCAGGCCGCGCAACTTGATCAAGCCGTCGCGGTTTGCGGCTGATCGCGCTTCTCGAGAGCGGCGATTTGCTGGAGGACCGTTGCGACTACGTGCTCGTCGCCGAATTTGGTGTTGATCATGAGGTTATAGAGATCCCGCTTGGGCCAGTCGGCGTGGAAATAATGGCGAATGAAAGAGGCTCGCTCGCGGTCGATTTCGTCGATGAGTTGCAGGGCTTCTTTTTCGTTCTTGCCGATTGATTTCAGGCGGCAGACTTTTTCCTCGACGGGCGCGTAGGTGAACATATGAAACGCGTCGGGACGATTGCGCAGGAAATAGGCCGACCCGCGGCCCACGATGACGGATTTGCCCCCGGAAGCGACGTCCTCGACGACCTTCTGCA
Source organism: uncultured Acidobacteriota bacterium (assembly GCA_963848365.1). GTDB lineage: Bacteria > Acidobacteriota > Terriglobia > Acidiferrales > UBA7541 > Palsa-295. The sequence continues at coordinate 159,054 of CAWKDI010000009.1, read as the reverse complement.
GGGTGGCGACCATCTGGTCGGCGTCAAAGCCGGCGCGGTCGCCGAGAGGAAGGGAGCGCTCGTAGCTGCCGCGCGCGTAAACTTTGAATAAGCGGTAGAGGAGCGTGTCGCATCGCTCGTCGCAGCGGAGCGCCGCGCGGTGATCCACCTTCGCGACACGCGCAATTTCCTCGGTAAGGTCGCGGTCCCAGAGTTTCCAGCCGAGCCGCTGCGCCAGGGTCTGGGCGATTACGCCGCCGCCGCTGCCATATTCGCGTTCGACGGTGATGATGCGGATCGACATGGGCTTTACACAAAACATACGCCTCCGGCGCGGAGCTTTCAAGCGAAGGGACCTGGGGCATCCCGACCACTGCTAAAGGGCCAGAGTAGTTAAGGCGAGGCTTTCCAGCTATGCTCTGGCGACTTCGAAGGCAAACCCAAGCCGCTACTTGACGAAGACTTTTGGCTCTACGGACATGCCCAGGCGGAGGTAGTGGTCGTTGTCTTCCCCTGGCTCCAGCACGATCTTTACCGGCAGGCGCTGGACCACTTTGACGTAGTTTCCCGGTGGCGTTCTCCGGGGGCAGCAAGCTCAGGCGGGCGCCGCTCGAGCCGGGGATGCTATCGACATGGCCTCTATAAGTTCGTGCCATTGGCGTCGACTTTGATTTCAGCGCGCTGGCCGGGGCGCATGTATTTCAACTGCGTTTCCTTGAAATTCGCGGTGACCCAGACGTCGTCGAGCGGAACCACAGTGAAAAGCTGCTGGCCGACTTGCACGTTCATTCCCACTTCGGCGTTCTTCGATGACGATGCCCTCGACGGGACTCTTGATCTGCGTGTATTGCAGGTTGAGTTCGGCCTGCTCGAGGGCGGCATGCTTCTGCTGTACGGTGGCCTCGGCCGACTGTGCGCGGGCGCGCGTCTGCGCCACCTGCTGCGGGCCGGTCTGCGAGGCCCGGAAGTTCGCCTGGGCCTGCAGGACCTTGGCGCGGGCCTCGTGGATTTGCTCGTCCGCCGCATGCGCGGAGGAGCGCGCGGCGTTTACGGCTTCGGCGTCGGACTTCGCCTGGGCCACCGCCTGATCATACATCTGCTGGGAAATTTCCTGCTTGTCGACAAGCAGCTTATAGCGCACGAGGTCGTTTTGCGCTTTCACGTCATTGGCTTCTGCCTGCGCCAATTGAGCCTGGGCGGCGTCGTATTGCTGCTGCGCAGCGGCGACCGCCGCTTCCGCGCTTTCGACGTCCGCCTGCGACGAAGAGACCTGGCTCGTGGTGTTGACGGAGGTGATTGGAACGTTGATGGTCAGCGACTGGGCAGTGGCTTCGGCGTCGGCGAGATCGGCTCGCGCCTTGTCGACCGCTACCTGGTAGTCGCGCGGATCCATTTCGGCGAGGACCGTTCCCTGCGGCACATACTGGTTGTCGTCCACGTTGACCTTGGTGACGTAGCCGGTAACACGCGCGCTGAGGGGCATCAAATGGCCGTCGACCTCGGCATCGTCCGTGGACTCATAGCTCGAGAAATAGCGGTAAGCAAAAAAGCCGCCGACCAGAATCACGATGATGGCAACAATCAGCACGATGCGGGCCCAGGGGCGCGAGCGAAAGAAGCCCTGCCGGCGAGGCGGAGGAGGAGCGGCGGAATGAGTTTCGGAAACGGCGGCGTTTTCCGCGGGGAGTGCCGGGGGCGCTTCGACTTCGCGTTTGCTGTGCCATGTTATTTTCCTTTGAAGTATTCCTTTACGCCCGCTTCGGCCGCTCCCATGGCGCGGGCGAGCGAGATTTTTGCGTAGTTGTAGGAGTAGAGGCTGGAAATGTAGTTTTGGTGGGCGGTGGCAACGGCTTCCTGGCTTTGCACCACCTCGACGGTGTCGGTGACGCCGGCGGCAAACCGGTCGCGGGATTGCGCGAGCGTCTGCTCGGCGAGATCGATGTTGCTCTGCGCAACCGTGACCTGTTCGGACGCGGACTGGAGATTAAGAAGCGCGGTGCGCACATCGGCATCGATCTGGCCGCGGAGGTTCTCCAGCGCGGTCGCGGCTCTGCTGCAGCTGCGCGTCGGCCTGCAGGACATCGCCGCGTACGGCGCCCCCGGAAAGATGGGAATAGTCAGCGTGCCGCGCACGTCGAAAACGCCGTGGTTGGAATCGAAATGCTGGCCGGCGATTCCATAATCCGATGTGAAGGAAAGCGTGGGATAGTAGCCGGCGCTCCGCGGCCTTGCGCGAATATTCGGCGGCGCGCACATTGGCCAGAGCGGCCTGATAATCGGAACGCGAGTCGTAGGCGCGCTTGAGGGCTTCGTCCACCGTCATCACCTCAAAGGGCTGATAGGGTGACTTGTCCGTGAGATCAAACTGCTGGCCCGGAGCCAGCCCGATGGCGCGCGCCAGAGAAAGCTTCTGGATGGCGAAATCGTTTTTCGCCTGGATCAACTGCTGCTGACGCGTCTGCAACTCAACGTGGGCGCGCAGGGCATCGATGGCGGGCGAGGTGCCGGCTTTCACCTGATCGGAGGCCTGATCGTAGAGCGCCTGGGCGGTCTTCACCTGCGCGTTGACGGCTTCGATGGATGCCTCGTCCGCAATGGCCTGCAAATAAGCGTAGCCAACGGCGAGGACGACCAGGTCGCGGGCATCCTTGTAGGTGTATTCGGCGGATTTCACTTGCTGCTGGGAGGCGCGCGTCTTATTGACCGCGGACCAGTCGAAGAGCGACTGGCTCAGGTTGGCGCGCGCATCGAAATAGGAAAACGGTCCGACGACGGTGGGGATATTGACCCCGGGAAAGTGAAACGAAAAGCCGAATTCCGCCAGATTCACCTGGGAAACGTCCCCGTACGGCGTCGCACTCACGTGGGGCAGAAGCGCGCTCAATTGCTGCCAGCGCTGGCCGCGCGCATTGGTGACATCGGAACTGGAGAGCAGCAATCCGAGATTCTGCTTTAAGCCGCGGTCAATGGCATCCTGCAAAGACAGCGGAAGGACGCCGGGTACTAGTTGCGAAGGTACGCTGCCGGAAAACGAATTGCTTCCCTGAGAGGGGGGTGTGACAACAGGCGCAGCACTGGCATTCGAGGACTGAGCTGCGGGCGCGGCGCTAGCAGGCGGTAAGCCGGGGGTGGACTGCGCGAGGCTGGGTTGCGATACCCAGGCCGCGAGGAACGCCAGGATTACGAGCTGCTTTGTTACATTGCGCATCGGCGACTTCCCCCCGTGAGGGCCACTGGTTTTGGATGAAGTCGAGCGGCCAGAAGACTCATTGCACTTGCTTTATTCATCGGAAGAACCATGGAAAACCTTGCCCTTTCCGCGCTCTCGCAGTCACGGCGCACCTTCTCGGGTCGCCTATTTTCGATGCGCGGCGAGGGCTGGGACGATCAGTTCCCAGACTCCTTCGGTCGTGTCGCGAAGGGCCGAATCCGGATTCATGGCCCAGGAAAGCGTAATCCCATGAAAAATCAGTTGGATCAGGCGAGCCAAATCGGTCGCCGAAAGATTCGGCCGGATTTCGCCCTGCCGCTGCCCCACCTTGAGCATTTCGGCGAATAATCGGCGCGCTTTCCGGAGACGCTTCTGAAGTTCGGCGCGCACCGGCAGACAGGAGGCGTGCGCTGCATAGATCGCGCGCAATAAGGCCGCGCTCTCCGAGGATTGCCCGGCAAGGTCGGTGGTGAGGTGCCGGATGACCGGCAGAATCGGCCCCTTCTGTTTTCGCGCTTCCGCGACTGCCCGCTCAATCACGGCAATGCGCTCGTCGCCGAACGTAGCCAGCACGTGTTCCTTGGTGGGGAAATAATTGAAAAAGGTTCCCTTGCCGACGTCGGCGGCCTCGGTGATGGCTTCGACGGTGGTCTCCTGATAGCCGCGCTCGGCGAAGAGAGCCAGGGCAGCGCGAAATAGCCGTTCGCGAGTTTCGGCACGATGGCGCTCGCGGCGGCCTGCCCCAGGCTTGGGACGGCGGGCGATTGAGGGTTTGTGAGCCACGAGACTTGTCACGATATGACTGTAAGTCATGTTTGAGCGCAGGTCAATATTATGACGCGAAGCCCGTTCTATCGATCGATACGCCGAGCCTGCCGCGTCGGCATATCGATCGGCAAGCTCGCATTGCGGCCAGATTGCTCGCATAGCCGCCGAGGTTGAGTGTTAAGGGTGTAGAGGCCCACCGGCAAGCGGCCGGTGGCGACCAGCGACGCAGCCACGACCCGCGTGGGTTTCTAGTCTAAAGGCGCACAGGCAAGAGTGCCTGTGCCACGCAAGACTTACTTCGAGAGATTCTTCGGGCTGTGTTGCGTGAGCGTGTCGATAAGCAGTTTCGCCGAGGGCGGAACCGGGACGGCGTTGTGGAGAGCGATATCCTTGGCGTCCAGTTTCTTGTGATATACCTTTTCGTTGCCGTCGTTGTCCGGGCGCAAGGTAGAGCCTTCGAGCGAGATGCCCGCAAACAGGCCGCGCGAGCGTGAATAGGTGAGCACTTCCGCGCGGAGCGTTACGTCCGTGTCCGCCTGTGCGTCCCGGCCTTTCGGTCCGGCGGCCGCGGAGGCGTCCGCGCCGAGTTTCACCTTGCTGCTGAGGATGGAACTCGCGCCGCGCTGGTTCATCACCAGCAGGACGAAATCGGTGGCCTGTCCGCCGAGCTGGAAGCCGAAGCTGCCGCCCTCGAGGGCCATCATCGTGGGCGCGCCCCAGGGGCCTTGAAAATCATCGCCGCTACGGCAGGTCATTGCGCCCGCGGCCATAGCTTCCGCCCACGATGAAGGCGGCCTTCAGGACCGAAGGAATCACGATGACGCAATCGGCCTTGTCGAGAAGGCTCTGCGGGATGTCGTCGGGGATGTCGACGATCTCTTTCATCACTTCGCCGGCATTCTGAAGGCGGTCTTCGTCCTTGTTGTCGGCGCGGGCGGCGGCGGGTTGAAGAAGGCAGATGGAGCCAATGAGCAACGCGATCATGATGGGATGCGAAATCTTATTCATAAGGGCCCTCCTCGGGGCTTAGGTCGATGATATTGGGTTTGGGCGGTGGAGCGCAACCCGGTTGGGTGGTGGGCAGGTCTCCCTGCGGCCTGAGCCGATGCCATATAATCGACGGCACATGGCGAACCTTGCGAACGTTCTATTAGGCGGCCTTCCCGGGTGTTTGCGGCGGTGTGGACGGTGGGCTACCGGAATCGGCGTGCTGTGCGCGGCGCTCTTCGCGTGTTCGCTAGCCGCTCAGCAGCCTTCCTCATCCAACGCCGCGAACCCGAGTGCGCGAATGGGGAATGTGCGCGCCGATTTTGCCCGGTTTCGGGCGCGGGTGGAGACCATTCTTGCGGATTCGCGCGCCAATCGCGCGTATTGGGGAATTCTCGTTGCGGACCGCGATACGGGGCGCGCTCTGTATTCGTTGAACGCAGATCATTTTTTTGCGCCCGCGTCGAATGCAAAGATTTTTACGACGGCGCTGGCCCTGGCCACGCTGGGCGTCGATTACCGATTTCATACGACACTCGAGTCAAATGGGGTGCTCGGAGCGGATGGGCGCCTGGCGGGGGATTTGGCGCTGGTGGGGCGCGGCGATCCCGATCTTTCAAATCGCAGGTTTCCTTACGACAAGAAAACTGAGACGGACGGAGCGATTGACAAAGTTCTCGCGGAACTGGCTGACGCGGCGGTGGCCAGGGGGCTGAAAGAGGTAAATGGGGATATCGTCGGGGATGACAGCTACTTTCCCTACGACCCCTATCCGGCTGGATGGAGCGCCGGCGACTTGTTTTTCAAGTTTGGCGCACCGGTCAGCGCGATCGCTTTCAACGACAACAGCGTTTCGATCGAGATGCAGCCGGGCTCTACTCCAGGAGAGCCGCCTGCGATCACTGTGCAGCCCGCGGCTGCTAACGGGACATTCGGCGTAGAACTTTCCAGGGTTTCTCCGGGTGAACCGACGGGCTTTTCGGTGGTGCGGCAGCCGGGAACAAACTTCCTGCTGCTTCGTGGCTCCATTTCACCCGGCCATGCGCCGATGAGAATCGATGTGGCGATGCCCGATCCGGCGGAGATTGCCGCCGGGGAACTGAAGCAATTGCTGGAGGCTCGCGGGGTCACGGTAAAGGGCGGAATTCGCGTACGGCACGGCGCGCCGCCCTGGACGAGTGCGTCCGGCGAGCCGCTGCTCGACCACGCGAGCGCCGATGCGTCGAAGGACGACACCGGGGCCAACTACTCGCTGGTGCTTGCCGAACACGTTTCGCAGCCGCTGCTGGAAATCATTCGCGTGACCAACAAAATCAGCCAGAATCTTCATGCGGAGTTGCTTCTGCGCACGGTGGGGCGGGAAAAGTTGGGGATTGGCTCGACGGCAGCGGGGCTGAAGGTAGAAAGGGATTTTCTGAAGACGGCTGGCGTCGCGGATGGCGACGTGGTGCTTTCGGATGGCTGCGGGCTGGCGCGCGATGACCTGGTGACTCCGCGGGCGGTTGTAGCTTTACTGGCCTATGCGCTTCGGCAGCCCTGGGGTGATTCATTCCTTTCGACTCTGCCCGTGGCCGGAGTGGATGGCACGCTGGAACACCGGCTGAAGAATACCCCCGCGGCTGGGTTTGTAGAGGCGAAGACTGGCGCTGCGGACCACGTGCGGGGATTGTCGGGATATGCCACGACACGACGCGGCGAATACCTCGTGTTTTCCATGTTCGACAATAACAACCCGCAGCATGGGACCGATGCTACCGGTTCGCTGGATTCAGTGGTTGCCGCAATGGTGGAAACCCTCGGCGAATCGAGTGGCAGCGGGATCCGATGAACGCGCGGACTCGAATCAACGCGGTGCGCACGGCCGCGTGGTGGACGGATTTCCCGGCGGCAATCGGGCTACAATTCTATTTTGGCTTGCGCGGCTCGAATCGTGTCTCGTCCTGTTGAAAAATTGCTTGAATTTGACGCGCTGAAGGACATTGTCAGCGGGTTCAGCACGTGTGCGCCCGGACGGCGGGCTACGGAGGCGCTTGCGCCGCGGCAGGATGCGGAGGGCCTGCGACGTGAATTTGCGCTGGTGAACGAGGCGATTGGCTACCTGCGGGGCGGCTCGGAATTGGGGTTCGGAGCACTGGCCGATCCGGGAGACTGGCTGCCGCGGCTGAGCGTGCCTGAATCGGTGCTTTCCAGCGCTGAGCTGCTTGCGGCGGCCACGCTGATGGACGCTGTGTCGGCAGTGCGGCAAACATTTACGGGGGAACAGGACGCCGCGAAACACCCGCTGCTGAGCGACCGGGCCGCCGCGCTAGCTGATTTTCGGCATCTATCCACGGCGATTCGCCGCGCGGTGATGCCTAACGGCGAAATCAGCGACGACGCTTCGCCGCAGCTCCGGCGGATCCGCGTTGGACTCGTGCAGGCGCGCGAGAACATCCAGCGGTCGCTCGGAAATATTCTGCGTGCTCGGGGCGAGCCATCCGGCGCGGACTATATTACGTTGCGCAAGGACCGCTTTGTGATACCGGTGCGGGCGTCGGACCGGCGCGCGGTTCCGGGCGTGGTCCATGCGGCTAGCGCAACCGGCCAGACTGTTTTCGTCGAGCCGCTCGAAGCGATCGATCTCAATAACCGGCTGGTGCAGCTCGCCGAAGAAGAGGCTGCGGAAATCGCGCGCATTCTAGCGGAGCTTACTGAGCGGCTGCGAGCGGAACGCGCGCAGCTTGAAACGGCGGCCGGCGAGGTAGCGCATTTCGATTCGCTTTTCGCGCGCGCTCGATTTGCGCGTGACTTCGATTGCGTGATACCGGAATTTTCCGAGGGGAATTCGCTCCGGCTCGACGAGGCGCGCAATCCCGTACTCGAAGCAACGCTGCGGCCGCAGGGACGCACGGCGATACCTCTGTCGCTCGCGCTGGGCGGCGCCGAGACGGTGATGGTGATCAGCGGCCCCAACACCGGAGGCAAGACCGTTGCGCTAAAGGCGGTGGGGCTTGCGGCGCTTTCGGCGCAATCGGGAATTCCGGTGGCAGCGGACCATGCGGAGCTGCCGATTTTCGATATGGTTCTGGCCGACATTGGCGATGAGCAGTCGATTGCCGCGGACCTTTCCACGTTTTCGGCGCACGTTCTGAATATCAAGTCGATGCTCGAGAGGGCTACCGAGCGGTCGCTCATTCTTGTGGATGAAATGGGGACGGGCACGGCGCCTGATGAAGGCGCGGCTCTGGCGGTCGCGCTGCTGGAGGAATTTCGCGAGCGAAAGGCGTTGACCTTGGCCACCACGCATCATGACCGCCTGAAGGCGTATGCGTCCACCACGCCGGGCATCGTCAATGCGGCGATGGAGTTCGACGAAGCGAACTTGCGGCCCACGTACCGGCTGCTGGTGGGCGTTCCGGGAACTTCGAGCGGCCTGGAAATCGCGCGACGGCTCGGTTTGCCGGAACGCGTGATCGGGCGCGCCCAAGCCAGCCTCTCGCCAGAATCGCGCGAGGCCCGGGATTTGATTGCGTATCTGCATCGCAGCCGCGACGAGGTCGATGCCGCGCGGCGACTCGCTCGAGAGGAGCTTGCCCGGCTCGAAGCAGAGCGCCGCTCGCTGCAAACGGAATGGATCGAACGGCAGAAGAAGCGAATCGCCGAGCTTGAAAAGGCCTTTCTTGAGCTGCAGAAACGCTTTGAGGGCGAGGTAGCGCGGTTGGCTTCGGACATCAAGGAGCGCGCGGCGCGGGCGCAAATCGAGAAGCAAACGGGGCGGCGGATGGGCCAGATTGTCGCGGAAGCGCGCGGAGAGGCGGACGCGGCGGTCGTGGAAACGCTTGCGGCGTCGCAGCAGGATTTGGGGGTTGCGCCGGAGGCGCCGGCGAAGCCGGTGGAACCAGGGCAGCTTGTCGCGGGAGCGCACGTGAGCGTCAAGGGATTCAAGCAGCCCGTGATTTTCCGCCGCCAGGATGGGCGCACGGCTGAGGTGGAGGCGGGGGTTTTGCGGATGAAAGTGCCGCTCGCGGACATTCTGCGCATTGAAGCGAGCGTGGGCGGGAAGACAGGCGCTTCCTCTGCCTCTCCTTCGGCGGCCGTCGCGCGAGGCGTTACGGTTCACGCGCACCCCAGCGACGAGGCGGCTGGGCACGAGATCAACGTCATCGGGTGTACAGTGGACGAGGCCACGCGGCGCGTGGACAAATTTCTGGATGAAGCGGCGATTGCCGGGCAATCGAGCGTGCGGATTATTCATGGCTATGGCACGGGCGCGCTCCGGCGGGGGCTGGGCGAGTTCCTGGCGGAGCATCCTCTGGTGGAAGCGGTCCACGCCGAGGCAGAAGATCGCGGCGGGAATGCCGTTACGGTGGCGGAGTTGAAAGCGTGAGAATGGAAAGCAACCGCTGTGCGGTGGCGACGGAAAGAAAAATGCGGATCCCGCACTTGGTTCGGGATGACAATGATGAGGGCAATTTCTTGAACGAATAAACTATGGCGGAAGCGGGATCATTTGCGGAGCGAGTGAAGCAGCAAGCGGACATTGTTCGCGTGGTGGGCGAATACGTGCGCTTGAAGAAAACGGGGCAGAATTTTACGGGCCTCTGTCCGTTCCATCAGGAGAAGACGCCGTCTTTCGCGGTGCATCCGGTGCGGCAGATTTATCACTGTTTCGGGTGTGGGGTGAGCGGCGACGTGTTTCAGTTTGTGATGGAGCTGGAGAAATCGAGCTTCCCGGAGGCGGTCCGCACGGTCGCGGAAAAGTGCGGGATCCCCATTCCGCGGCCCCGCGAGCGTTCGTCCGAGGAGCGCCGCGAGAATCAACAGCGCGGAACACTGATCGACATGCACCGCGACGCCTGCGCGTTTTTTTCGCGGCAGTTGCACGAGGGCGCGGAGGGGAAAGTAGCGTGCGCCTACCTCGAGGACCGCGGCCTCGACCGCGAGGCGATGAAACTTTTCGGCTTGGGATTCGCGCCGTCCGGTGGCGACGCGCTGCTGCGCCACCTCAAATCGAAATACCACGAAAAGCTGCTCGAGGCTTCCGGGCTTTTTTCGCGCGACCAGGGCGGCCGGGTCTACGACAAGTTCCGGCGCCGCATCATGTTCCCGATCTCGAATGAATCGGGGAAAGTGATCGCGTTTGGCGGCCGCGCGATGGGCGATGAGATGCCGAAGTATATGAATTCGCCCGAAACGCCGATCTATACGAAAAGCTCGGTGCTCTATCATCTGGATCGCGCGAAGGAAGCGCTGCGGCAAAATGATTTTGGGATCCTGGTGGAAGGCTATATGGACGCGATCGCGGTGGCGCGCGCGGGAATCTCGAACGTGATCGCCAGCTGCGGCACGAGCCTCGCGGAGCCGCAGATCAAGCTGCTGGGGCGCTACACGCGGCGCGTGGTGGTGAATTACGATCCGGACACCGCCGGGCAGGCCGCCACGGAACGCTCGCTGCTGCTTTTGCTCGAAAAGGAATTTGACGTGCGCGTGCTGGCGCTCCCGGGCGGCGCCGATCCGGACGCGTTTCTGAAGCAGCATGGCGCCGAGGCCTACAAAAAGCTGCTGGCGCAGGCTCCGCCATATCTCGATTATCTGATCGGGCGCGCCCGAAAGATGGACCGCTCAACGGCCGCCGGGAAAGTCGCCGCCATAAATTTTCTGCTGCCCTACGTGCAGAGGCTGCCCAACCGGCTGCTGCGATCGGAGTGGGCCACGCGCATCGCTTCCGAACTGCGCGTCGATGAGCCGGTATTTCGCGAGGCTTTGCGGCGGGCCGCAGTCGAAAGGCGCAGCGAGGTAAAGCTCAAGGCGGAGTTGCTCACGCCGGTGGTAAAGCCCGCGGAGCGCCGCTTGATACAAATGCTCGTGGAAGCCGAGGGATTCCGGGAACAGCTGGCTGCAGAGATCATTTCGGAGGCGCTGCACCGCGGACTTGAAACCGAGCGAATCATCGAGGTTCTTCTCACCAAGGTTGCCGAGCAACCGGACGCAGCCGCTATTGCGGCGCTGCTGGAAGAAAAAGACCAACGGTTGCTGTTCGAAGTGCTCTTCGATCAAGCGATGCAGCACACGTGGGAGGAGGCTGAGGCTTGCCTGGAGTTCCTCAGGGATCGCCAGATTGCGCAGGAACTATCCGAACTGGAGAAGAAAGTGCGCGCGCAGCCCGGCCGGGAGGAACTGATTCGTCTTCTGGCGCGAAAAGACGAACTGAACAGAATCCTTTCACAGAAGCAACGGGCGAGCAGGTCTGTCGCAGGCCGCTAACCCTTATTCCAGCTGGCTGCTGATCTCGGCAGGCGGCTTTCCCTTCCAGAACCGTGCGAAGTTTTCGAGCGACATAAAGGTTCGGCTGCGCATGCGATCGATGTAGAGGTTGCCGTGAAGATGATCGATTTCATGCTGCAGGATTCGCGCATACCAGCCGGACGCTTCGATTGCCCTGGGCTGCCCATGCTCATCGAGACACTCCACGCGCACGCTGTACGCGCGCGGCACCACTGCGGAAAAGCCCGCGAGGCTCAGGCATCCTTCAAAGAAGGCGACGGTTTTCTGGGAGAGAGCGGTAATCACGGGATTCACGATCACTTGAAATGAGACGGGCCGCCGTTCGCGCTCTGACAATTCTTCCGGCGCAATGCCCTTGAGATACTCTTCTTTGTCTTCGATGACCGCCAGTTGAAGCGGTACTCCGACCTGGGGAGCGGCGAGCCCCACACCGGGCGCGTCGCGCATCGTGTCTCGCATGTCGCGAATCAGTCGCTGTATCTCCTCTCCGGCGATTTCGGCGGTTGTGAGCGGCCGCGCCCTGCTTCGGAGAACGGCTTCTCCTGCTTGCACAATCTTCAAACGCACTCCCGCCTCCCATTGCGATATCCGCGCTCGATCAGGATTGGAGATACCACGGCACGGTGATAATCACAATCCGCTGATCGCCTCTCAGACGCAATAGCCCCTTCAGGATTTCTGCCCGGTTATCGCGCAGCAGATAGTGGTACCAGTGATGTTCAACGAGTTCCGAAACGAGGACGGCGATCCTCCGGCCGGGGTTTCTGGCAGCTACGTCGAGGACATGGTCCACAATGGGCGAGATCACATACCGGTAAGGAGATTTTAAGGTGACCAAGCGCGGCGCCGGCCAGCCTTCCTGCGTCACCGGCGTTTCTACAAAGCTGCCCCAATCTTTTTGAAGCGACGACTCTTCGTTCTCCGCCGCCACATGGACGGCTTCAACATCTTTCGACACGGTGAGCGCGAAGCGGAGGGCCTTCTCGGTGGATCTTCCCCAACTCTGCACCGGCACGACGATCAGAGGGGCGTGCAGGCCGGTGAGATTCAGCGGGGTGTGGCACTCCAATTCCTTCTCGATGCGACTGAAATGGCGGCGCACCGAGAGCATCAGAAGGAGCAGCGCCGGGATCAAAATGGCGGTGATCCAGGCGCCCTCCACAAACTTTGCGACCAGAACGACGATTACGGTCGCGGCGGTTGCCACCGCCCCCAGCCCATTAACGAACATCGAGCGATGCGCGGCGGCGCCCTTCACTTTTCTCCAATGGTTCACCATTCCCGCCTGAGAGAGCGTGAACGCGAGAAATGCGCCGACGGCGTAGAGCGGGATCAGACGATCGGTTACACCTCGGAACGCCGTGAGAAGGATCCCGGCGACGATCGCGAGAACGTACACGCCTTGGGTGTATACGAGCCGGCGGCCTCGAATGCTGAATCTGCTGGGAAGAAACCCATTCTGAGCCACTGCACGGCAGAGCCTGGGGAAGTCCGCGAAGGCGGTATTTGCCGAGAGAGCGAGAACCACCAGAACGGAACCGATCGTTACGTAATAGAACACGCCTCTCCCAGCCACGGCAGCGACGATTAATGAGAGCACGCTCTGATATCCGGAGTGGCCGGGAGGCGTAGCGGTAATGTGGTAGGAGTGGGCCAAGTAGGCAATCCCGGCGAGCATCAGCACCAGGATGCCGATAATGACCGTCAGGGTGCGTTGCGCCGTGCGGGCGGTAGGTTCGCCAAAGGCTCGCACGCCATTGCTTACCGCTTCAACGCCGGTCATCGCAGTGCAACCGCTTGCAAAAGCTTGCAGCAGGATCCACGCGCTGACCATTCCCGCCGTGTGCACAACTGGGGGCGGCGGCGTTTCCACCGGTGTCGGATGGCCACCAGCGGCGAGCGCTTTGACGACGCCAAGGCCCAGGGCACCGAGCAAGCTGAGAACAAAAATGTACGTGGGAATCATGAAAATGATCCCGGCCTCCTTAATACCGCGCAGGTTGACGAGCGTAATCAGCACCAGAATCGCGAGACACAGCATCAGGGTGTGCGGCAGCAGGCGAGGCATGGCCGATACGAGCGCGCCAACACCCGCAGAGATGCCCACCGCAACCGTCAAAATGTAGTCAATCATGAGGGCGGCTGCCGCCAGCAGTCCGGGATATGTTCCAAGATTCTCGCTGGCGACCGTGTAGGAACCGCCGCCGCCGGGATAGGCGGCGATGGTCTGGCGGTAAGAAAAATACACGATCGAGAGAAGAATGATGATGCTCGCGCTGATCGGCACAATATATGCAGAGCCCAGTGCGCCGAGCGGGATGAGGATCGTGAGCGCGGCCTCGGGACCGTAGGCCGCCGAACTCAATGCGTCCAGGCCGAAGATAGCAATGCCCATGGCAGCGCCCACTCGCTCTGCGCGCTCCATCCAGGTGGGAAGGGCCTTGCCGACCAGCACGTCGATGAACTTCATACGCCTCCACAGGCACTTTGGGCCCTGATAGTAAGTTTTCCGGTTCAGAAATGAAACCGGTCGAAAAACCGACAGATTAAGGGAAAGAACTTGAGGAGTTCCCGGTACTGTTTCATCGCAAGCAGGCAACCCATGTGTTTACTTCCGGTTCGAAGTCAGGGGCAGGCATCTTCCGGTTACCGAAATCTCGCAACGACCTCGGGCGTCTGTCTCCGAATAGTGACTGTTTGCGGAGGCTCGTGGGCGATTTCTCGGGCGGCGCGCTGGAATCAGGCCATTTCCGCAAGAATTTCGCGCATGGTATAACGCTTGCTACTACAGAGAGGCGGCACGGCCAGACCGCCGCACATTTCTGCCTGCGCGGACTTTTATTTGATATCACTGAAGACAAGCGAATCAGGCCCCAGAGATTCAGGAGTCGCTTTTCTGCGACCGCAATCCGCGGTGTTCCGGCTGCCGAGGGAGTGGGGAGCCGAGCAACCGTTACGCGTTGCTTACGGGAAAATTCCGAGCCTCGTGGTTCCGCAAGACTCGGGTGCCTTCCGGTGGTGGAGTTCTCTCAAAACTCTTTGTACGCGGGTGAAACTTTCCCCGTCAATGCTGGCGGGTTATCCGTTCCGCAGCCGCACGGGGCGGCGTGGATATTTTCGAGGGCGGTCCTGGAGCGCGTCCCTGGCAGTCCATGTGGCTGCGATTCTTCTGATCGTTTATCTTCACCAGCAATTTTCAGATAGCGTTGACGCGTTCAATTCGCCGGATCCCCAGCCCGAAGTAATCTACTATCGCGTGCCGGTGCAGAAGCTGCCCAAGACATTGCCGCACATTGCTCCGGTGGGCCCGGGGGGACATCCGCTGACCGGACCGGTGCGAGAACGCCCTGCCGCTCGGGGAAGCAGCACTTCGCAGGGCGTTCTGACGATAGTTTCAAAACCCGCGCACCCGGACAATTTTCATCAAACAATTATTCAGCCCTCGTCGCCGCCGGAACTCAAGATCACGGCCGATCTGAAGCTGCCTAACGTCATCCTGGGAAAGCCCATTGACGCTCCGAAGGCGCCTTTGCAATTCAATCCGAGCGCGGCAAAACCCACTCAAAGAGAGCGGCAGACCAATGCGGAGCCTGCGCCGTCCGCCACTCAGGACGTTGCGGCTAATCCCGTTCCCACCTTTCTTACGCCGGCGACGTTCAAGCCATCTATGCCAGTTCCCGTCACCCAAGGCGGGGCTGTGCGGCGAAGCAGCAGCGGCAGTGGGAATGTCCAGGCGCCTGATGTGAGTACGGCTTCATCCGGAGATTCGGCCACACTCGCTGTGATCAGCAGCGATCCGGGGGCCGCGTCCATGTCGCAGATCATGCTGCCGCCCGGCAACCGATATGGCGAGTTCTCCACGTCGGCGACCGAGAATGGCGTCGGATCGCCCGGCGGAAGCCGCACGGGGGTTACAGGCGGCGGTTCAGGAGCGCCAGGAAAAGGCGGGGACGGAAGCACGGGCCCCGGGGCCGCTTCCAGCGGGGGCGGGGGTCTTTCGATGTCTGAAGCGCCCGTGAGTATCAGCGGCGAGGGCACCAACGCCGGGGCTTCCGGGATGCTTGGAGCGGCTCTGGCGAGAGGAATTATCTATCCGGTTCCGGCGGTTTTCAACGTTCGCAAGAATTCTCTGACGGTCGTCACCGGCTCGATCGGGGGCGGGGGCCTGGGCGCCTATGGCGCGCTGCATTGCGGGAAGATCTACACCATTTTCCTTCCGATGCCTGGGAAGAACTGGATCATGCAGTATTGCGCGCAGAATTCCTCCGATGCGCCTCCAGCGCCCAACTCGGCCACCGTCGCCCACTTCGGCGAAGGCCTGGTGCCGCCGCAGGCGGAATCGAAATTCGATTTTCAACGGGAGCAGGTGCCCCCGGAGAAGGTTGGAAAGCTCATTATTCTGAAGGGCGTGCTGCGCACGGATGGATTTATCGACGAGCTTCAGGTCTATCAAAGTGTTTTGTCCGAGATGGACGACAACGCTCGCCTGGCATTCAGCCAGTGGAAATTCAAACCCGCTTTGCGCGAGAGTAAGCCGGTTGCGGTGCAAGTGCTTGTGGGAATTCCGACGGCGCTGCCGAATCCGTCAAGTCAATAAGGGCACGACGTTTGGAGGCGGAGCAATAGAACTACACTGTGGTAGATACGTCGGTGTCTCCAAAAGGGGGCGAGCGGTACTAAAATGGAAAAAGTGCGCAGGAAATTGCCTCTTTGAGGTTCTAAAGCCGTTAGGGTTGACACTCCCAGATACCGATAGTTACCAGCAACCAGTTTGCTCACAAGGATTTACTGCCAACTGCACCCTTTTGGATACCGTTTGGCAGCCCGCTTGCCATCTTCCGACCTGCAGACATATCTCCGGTGCCTAATCCTCGACCTTGGATTTCTTTTTTGGTTAGGGGTTGAGTTAGGCACACACTGAGCTTATTCTTCCGAGCGACCCCCGTGTCCGTACCGGTCTCTGCATCTGCCGGTACCAGCCTTGGGGTTGTCCAATCGAGGCAGAACTTTGAGCGACACACCCGTCAACGCTGCACCCAACAGTCATCCACCCGTCAATGTCTGCTTCGTGAGCCAGGATTCCGGCCTGGCGGAGGCGATCGCGCGGGCTTTGGGGCCGGCCTTTTCAACGCGGGCTATGAGCGACTTCCAGCCCAGCCGGTTGGGTGATCTGCGGGAGTGGTGCGACGTGGTGCTGCTGGATCTGCGTGATGCGAGGTCGCGGGGCGATCAGGAAAAGGCGTTTCGGTTGATGGATGCCATCAACCAGTTTCAGTCGCATCCCCCGATGGTCGTGCTTTGCGACACGGAGAACCGCCAATTGCCTGTGGGCGTGATGGAGCGCGGCGCCTACGACAGCGTGAGCAATCCGCCGAATATCGTCGAGCTGCGCCTGATTCTAAAACGCGCGTACAAATTCTATGCGGCAGAGAAGGAAGTGGAGCGGCTGCGCGCGACTGCGCCCGGGCACCGGAAGGCTGCATGAGTTGCTGGGAACCTCGCGGGTGATGCAGGAAATGTTCGCGCTGGTGCAGAAGATCGCGCCGTGCGACGTGAACGTGCTGATTACCGGCGAGACTGGCACGGGAAAAGAGTTGCTGGCGCGCGCAATCCATCAGCTGAGCGGCCGCAGCGCGCGACCCCTGGTAGCGTTTTCATGCGTGAATTTGCCGGAAACCCTGATCGAAGACGAGCTGTTCGGCCACGAAAAAGGCGCGTTCACCGGCGCGATGATGAGCCGGCGCGGCCGGCTGGAAACAGCCGACCAGGGAACGCTGTTCCTCGATGAGATCGGCGACTTAGGCCTGGGACTTGCAGCCCAAATTGCTGCGCGTGTTGCAGGAGCGAAGTTTCGAGCGGCTGGGCAGCAGCACGCCGATCAATCTGAATATCCGGCTGATCTGCGCGACCAACCGCAACCTGGCCGACATGGTGCAGAAGGGCACTTTCCGCGAAGACCTTTACTACCGGCTCAACGTGGTGCAGATGCATCTTCCTCCGCTGCGAGAACGCCGCGAGGACATTCCGCTGCTGGCGCAGCATTTTCTGCAGATTTCCGCGGAGCAGTTCGGCAAGAAAGCCAAGCGCTTCTCGCAGCCGGCCATGCGGACGCTCGAGGAATATAGCTGGCCGGGGAATGTTCGCGAGCTTGAAAACGCCGTGCAGCGAGCGGTGGTGCTTTCCGACGGCCCGGCGGTCGATGCATGGCACCTGCCGCCTTCGATTATCGGCAATTCCGAACAGTCGGCTTTCAACGGCCTGTATGAAGAAGAAGTCCGCCAGTTCAAGAAGCGCTTGCTGGTGCGAACGCTGCGCGAATGCGGCTGGCGCAAGGCCGAAAGCGCGCGCGTGCTGGGCGTGGCGCGAGGCTACCTCCACAGGCTGATCAACCAGCTGGAAATCCGCGAGCCGGAAGATGTAGTCGAGGCCGAAGCGCGCGACCGCGTTGCGCCGATCAAGCAGACCGCATAAACCTGCGGCATACAGGTACCTCAACGTCTTCCCTTGTCGCTTCTACCTGCGCCACGTCGCGCGTTCGGATGGGGTTCCCCCACATTCAGCCAGACGGATAACCGCACATTCCATTGAGTTCCCGCCGCGTTTCTTTCCTAGGCCGCCGTTTTGGAACGATAACTGCCCTTAGAAATGTGACGGAGCCAGTGTTTCCGAATGAGAACATTGGGAATCCAAGACTTACGAAGGATTTCTGATCTCGACAACGTGAATCTGCGCACATTTGATTACAGCTGCTCGGAAGCTAAACGGAAAGAGAGATGAGATTCTCAATTTCTGTCGAAATGCCTGACGTCCCGACGGATGTCCTCCACGAGCCGCCCGCAACAGCCTTAGCCCGTGATCAGGGCAAGGTTCGCCCTTCCAGCCTGCCGGGGAAGCCAACCCTCTTCCAGCGGGCCTTTCCTTTTCCGGTGATGATGGCGAGCTTGCTGGTGGGAGGCGTTTTCGCGATTGTACGCGGCTTCCGCGTGGATCCTGACATGTGGTGGCACATCAAGGTCGGAGACGCGATTCTTGCAAACCACCACTGGCCCACCACGGATATTTATTCGTTCACGGTCGCGGGGCAACCGTGGCTTGCGTATGAATGGCTGGGGGAAGTGCTGCTCGCCTGGGTTAACCGCATCGGGGGCATAAGGGGTCTGGAAGTTCTCCTGATCGCCCTGAGCAGCATCATAGTGCTTTCGCTTTATGGACTTGGGACTTTGTGCAGCGGAAATTCAAAGGCTGGATTCGTGGCCGCGAGCATTCTTCTGCCACTAGCGACCGTCTCGTTTACCTTGCGTCCGCAGATGCTGGGTTACTTGTTCCTCATTTTGACCGTCATTGCGCTGGAGCGTTTCAGGCAAGGCAAGCGCATGGCTCTGTGGTTTGTTCCGCTGATGATGCTGCTTTGGGTGAACACGCATGGATCGTGGATCATCGGACTGGGAACGATCTTCGTATACTGGATGAGCGGGCTGTTTGATTTTCGGGTGGGTAGCTTGGAGGCCGTACGCTGGACGGGAGACGAGCGCCGCACTCTCGCTGGCGTTTTCCTGTTATCTCTCATGGCGGTCCCGATCACGCCTTACGGCACACGAATTGCGGCATCGCCATTTGAATTCGCCTTTTCGCTGCCTCTCAATTCCGCATATATCAGCGAATGGCAGCCGATGCCCTTCAACATGTTCGGAGGGCAGCTGTTTTTGGGGATCTTGCTCGCGGTGATTGCTTTGCAGGTTGTCTGGCAGTTCAAATGGCGGCTGGAGCACCTGGCGCTCTTTATCACTGGGGTGATGATGGCGTGCCTGCACGTTCGCTTCGTCCTGCTTTTCGTGCCTTTTTTTATGCAGCCGCTGTCCGCGATGCTTGCCCGCTGGATTCCGCACTACGACGCGAGTAAAGATAAGTTTACGCTGAACGCTGCTTTGGCGGTGGGCGTCGGCGCATGCGTCATTCTTTTTTTTCCGTCGCGCGCGGAATTGCGCCGCGATGCCGCCGGGCATTTTCCTGTCGATGCCGTCGAATACCTGAATCGGAATCCAGCGCCTGAGCCCATGTACAACACCTATGGATTCGGAGGATATCTGGTGTGGTCGCGCGGTCCGGTGCACAGGGTATTTATCGACGGACGCGGCGACGTCTACGAGCGCGGAGGCGTATTCGCCGACTATCTTCACATCTCCCGTTTGCAGCCGGGCACGCTCGCGGTGCTCGATAACTACGGCATCCAGTCGTGCCTTCTGCAGCGCGGTGAACCCCTTGCAACGCTGCTGGCAGCATCGGGGTGGAAGAGGATCTATGCCGACAGTGTTGCCACCCTGTTCGTCCGGCCGAAACAGCCAGGGTCTCATTCCTGAAGAAGCTATGGAGGCGGCAAGAGCGCTGAATGGCGCTCCACAACGCACCAGATGAATGCGCGATGATATTTCCTTTTCGTCGAGGGGGTAGATTTGTTCCTGGAAGATCAGCCGAAAGAAAGGGTTTTAGGGCCTTTAGTGCTGGTCAGCTTCGTTTCTCTCTATCTGGAACTGATGCTCATCCGTTGGGTGGGAACGGAAATCAGGGTTTTTGCCTACTTCCAGAACCTGACCCTGATTGCGTGTTTTCTCGGTTTCGGCGTTGGATGTTATCGAGCGACGGCGAAGAAACACTTTCTTTTCGAGGCTGGCACGCTCGCCCTTCTGGTCATCTGCGTCGGGCTGCCGTTTGCTTCCTGGCGGTCGATTCTGGAGGTTCTTTCCGCGGCGCTCGCATTCTCACTCGATGCGCAGACGTGGTCGGAGAGTTTCACAAACGGCCGGTCGCCACTGGTCCTGTCGGTGCTTTCGGTCTTACTGATCACCCTTCTCCTATCGTTGGTCATTCAGACCATGATTCCGCTGGGACAGTGGGTTGGCACGTACCTCAACGCGGCGAAGAACCCCGTGCGGGCGTATTCCGCGAATCTGCTGGGAAGCCTCGGGGGCATGTGGCTTTTTGCCGGAATGTCTTTCCTTCGCTTGGCCCCGGTGTTTTGGTTCGCGCTGGCGTTTCTGCTGTTCTTTCTCGTGCATCCGCGGGTGGTGAAGTTCGGGTTTCTGAGAACCGCGCTTTGCGCGGCGAGTCTCTTGTTGCTGGGATACGCTGCCTCGAGCGGGCTAATTCGCTGGTCGCCTTACCAGAAACTCGAGCTCCAGCCTTTGACATCGGGCGAATATCACCTTCTGGTAAATAATACCGGCTATATGACCCTTGCGAATGTTTCTCCGGAGCATCTCGCGGAAAATACAGCTTTGGCTGACGCATACAAGAGCAGCTCCTACGATGCGCCCTTCAGGTTTGTGGAGAGCAGACAGCGAGTTCTAATCGTCGGAGCCGGTGCCGGCAACGATGCGGACGCGGCGCTCCGCAATGGCGCAAGCCAGGTGGATGCGGTCGAGATCGATCCGGTGATCTACTCCCTTGGACGGAAGCTGCATCCGGACCATCCATATCAATCGCCAAAGGTTCGCGTGATTATCGATGATGCCCGGTCGTTTTTGCGTGAGTCTCGGGACAGCTACGATGTAATCGTTTTTGGCCTGCTCGACTCGCATACGGAGTTCTCCGGCTACAGCAACATGCGCATCGATAATTACGTATATACGGAAGAATCTTTGCGCGAAGCCAAAGGGCTATTAAAGCCTTCGGGGGTTCTGATCGTTAAATTCGAAGTGCGCCCACCATGGACGTGGATGGGCGAGCGATTTTATTCGATGTTCAATGACATTTTCGGGCGGCCTCCGGTTGTCTTCTACGCGCCACCCGCCGGTAGAATGTTGTCTGCGACCGAGTTTATCGCTTCGAATGATTCGGGCGTGTGGGATCGTGCCCGGCAGCCTGCCCTTGCCGGTATGATTCTCAGGAATCCGCCGAAATTTTCTTTGAATTTGCAGCAGGCGCCCGCGCCGACCACGGACGACTGGCCTTACGTATACAACCGTGGCCGCACGATTCCTCGCACATACTTTACTGTCTCCGCCATCCTCTTAGGCCTCGCGATTCTGATCCTACGGCATGCTTTCAAGCCGGCCAAGGCTTGCACGTGGAATTTCTTCTTTCTGGGAGCGGGGTTCTTGCTGTTGGAAACGCAGATGATCAGCCGCCTCGCGCTGTATTTCGGATCCACGTGGCTGGTGAACTGCATAGTTATATCACTCCTGTTATCGGTTCTGGTCGGGGCGAACGTGTGCGTGGAAAGGGGCGCGGGGCTTTCGCTGGAGCTTTGGTACGGTGCGACGATCGCGTCGCTGCTGGCTCTCTATGCTATTCACTGGGATGCGCTGCCTCTCCGTCCGTTCGTCGCGGGCACATTGTTAGCGGCCGGCTACTGCGTGCCCGTTTTCTCAGCTGGGGTCATCTTTGCGGAGACGTTTCGGCGCAGCAATGAAAGGTCGTCCGCGCTCGGCAGCAACATTGTTGGAGCTGTCGTAGGAGGATTGGCGGAAAACGTTTCTTTCGTATTCGGGCTGAAATCGCTCCTGTTGCTGGCGGGGGCCTTTTACCTGCTGGGCGCGCTTTTCGATGTTCTCGCGAAACAGAGTCCCCTACCGGTGCCATCCCCCACGGCGGTCCAAAGAGCAGCGCCCACGACGGATTCCATCCTCTAAACCCGTACTGCGTTGGCAGTTGGTGGATGCTCTGGTACCTACCTGAACCACGGGTGCGTCACCATTCCCGCCGCAGTGCGCTGCGAGAATGTCCACAACCGGTGACTCTTTTAGAGCAATGACCTCTAGGACGTTATAAGTAACTGTAAATGAAATCTTTAAATAGGTGAGGTGAAGCGTCAAGTGGTGGTCGGGATGCTAAATAGTAGGCGGGGTTCTGTACCCCACCTGTCAGTTCACTCTCGGTGGAGGAAAAGATGAAGAGCTTGCTTATGCGGTTATGGAAGGAAGAACAAGGGCAAGATTTGACGGAATATGCGCTGCTCGTAGTGCTTATCGCGCTCGTGGCAATCGCAGCAGTAACTAAACTTGGGGGGGCTATTTCGAACGTTTTCCAGAATGCTGCGACGAGCATGGTTACTCCACCCCCGTCTTCCTAAGGGCGGTGATAGCCGGCTGGCACAGCATCAATGCTGGGGCAGGCCACAACTCGTCGTCTTGAGAGATCAACTATGTATCTAATATTACGACGGCTATCGCGAGAGGAAGAGGCCCAGGATCTGACGGAATATGCGCTGCTCCTGGTTCTTATCGCCTTAGCTTCCATTGGTGTGGCGGGGCTGGCGAGCACCATAGCGGCAGTCTGGTCAAATGCGGCCAAGGGACTTTTGAATGCCACATAGTGAAGCGGGACTAGGTTAGCGAGTCGAGACCTCAGCGATGCACTGTAATTCAGGCCAAATCGTGTGGGCAGTAACGCTTGTTTTCGTGGTGTGGTCGGCCGTGCTCGATGGCCGGACGCGGCGGATTCCAAACTGGCTCACGGTTTGGGGGGTAGTGACAGGTGCCGCGGTGCACGGCGCTCTTGGGGGTTGGCGAGGCGTGCTCGTAGCACTTGCGGGAGCGGGACTTGGGCTGGCGGTTCTATTGCCCCTAGTGCTCCTTCGTGCGCTGGGAGCCGGCGATTGGAAGCTAATGGGTGCCGTTGGCGCGCTTGTTGGGCCGCAGATGTTATGGTTTGTGCTCCTAGCGAGCGTGCTTGTGGCCGGCATCATGGCTGCTTTCATGACGGTGAGAGCCAACCGGGTCCGCGATACCTTTCACAACATGGGCCTGATTGTCATGGGTTTTATCACCTTTGGATTTAAAGCGCATCCGGAGATTTCGCTCGACAACCCGGGATTGCTCAAGCTGCCGTTCGGGGTGGCGGCGGCGATTGGCACTCTGATTTGCTTTGTTGCGGCGCATTGGCGCTTGTTAGGTTAAGGAGATCGGGTTCATGAATCGAAACCGCATGCTGATCGGGCTGGGGGTTGCCGTGGTGGTGGCGTTCCTGCTGAGCAACTTTGTCTACCGCAAGTTTCAGGAAGCCTCTGCCGTAAAGCCCGTGGCCATGGATCGAATCGTTGTGGCGGCCAGGCCGCTGGGGCTGGGAACGCGACTTGATCCGTCGATGCTGCGAACCCTTTCGTGGCCGGTCGGCCAACCCGTGGCCGGGATGTGCCGGCGGATTCAGGACTGCGCAAATCGCGCGCTCATCACCAACGTAGCCGAGAACGAAGCAATCCTGGAAAGTAAGCTGGCTCCGGCCGCGGCTGGCGCAGGGCTTGCAGCGGTGATTCCGGAAGGAATGAGGGCCATGTCGGTGGCCGTGAATGAGGTGGTAGGTGTCGCGGGCTTTGTTACGCCGGGAACGATGGTGGATGTACTGGTGACGGGGTCGGTTGTCGGAGCGAACGCGGCCGGGGGCAGCATCACGCGAACCATCCTTGAAAATGTGCGCGTGCTCGCCGCAGGACAGAAAGTGCAGCAAGACCAGGAAGGAAAGCCGCAAACCGTTCCGGTGATTACGCTGCTGGTGACGCCCGAGGACGCGGCGAAACTGGCCATGGCTAGCACTCAGGGAAAGATTCAATTGGCTCTTCGTAATACGGTGGATACCGGAACGGCAACTCCGGAACCGGTGCTGCAAAGTGTGCTGTTTTCTTCGGGTGCTCCCGCGGTGGTGGCGCCCGTGAAGCACGTGACGGTGGCCAAGGCGCCCGCGGCCCCGTCGGCGTATCAGGTGGAAGTGATCACCGGGAACAAACGGGAAACGAAGAGCTTCACCGAGCAGTAGGCCGTACAGGAGAGTTGGATGTCCGAATCGTTTGAAACGCATAACCAGAAGAGAATCGCCGCCGCCCTGGCGATCTCCGGATTTCTTTTGTCCGCAGTGCCGGCCTTACAGGCGCGAACGCAAAATGCGCCAGCGGCCCTCACGCCGTTGCAACAAACAACCGCGCAGGTGCAAGGGGGTGCGCCGGCGGCTCCTGGTAATCAAGCGCCCACGAGCCAGGTTCAGATGGCCGATCAGGGTGAGACGCAGGTGCTGCACTTGATGGTGGGCCGTTCGCTGGTGGTCACCTCGCCGACGAGGATCAAGCGGATTTCTGTGGCTGACCCGGCCATCGCCGATGCCATCGTGGTTAGTCCCAATCAGGTGTTGGTAAATGGAAAGATGCCTGGGGGCGTGTCCCTGATGCTGTGGGATGAGTCGGACCAGAGCCAGGCCTTCGAAGTTTCGGTGGACATCGATATCCTCAGCCTGAGCGAAAAAATTCATGAAGTGTTCCCGAACGAGCAAGTGCAGATCGAGACATCGAAAGATTCCGTGATTCTCTCGGGGCATGCGTCATCGATTGCGGTGGCTGACAAAATCATGGAGGTCGTAAAGAACGCCACTCCGAAAGTTACGAGCTTGATCGTGACTCCGGCGGTGCAACCGGGAGAAATCCTGCTGGAAGTGAAGTTTGCGGAAGTGGACCGCTCGGCAGTGAGCCAGTTCGGGCTGAATATCCTGAGTCTTCCGGGGGCGAAGAACATTGGCTCGATCACTACACAGGAGTTTGGGCCGCCCTCTCTTGTGGGCACGCTGAGTCAAGGCGGCGTCACGGGGACCACGACTAGTACCGCTACGGCAACGACGACTAATGCTGGCGGGGTGTCCGTCAGCAACTTGCTCAATATTTTTCTCTACCGGCCCGATCTGAATCTTGCCGCCACGATCCAGGCGCTGCAGCAGCAGAACATCCTGCAAATCCTCGCGGAGCCGAACCTGCTGACTGCTTCGGGCAAAGATGCCGCTTTTCTGGCGGGCGGCCAGTTCCCTTATCCTGTTCTGCAATCGACTGGCTACGACGGGAAGCTCCGGGATCACGATTCAGTTCAAGGAATACGGCGTGCGGCTCAATTTCACGCCGACGATCATGGCGGACGGCCTGATCCATCTGAAAGTGCAGCCGGAAGTGAGCTCGCTCGATTTCACCAATGCCGTTACCCTGCAGGGCTTCACGATTCCGGCGCTGTCCACGCGCCGCGTGGAATCGGAAATGGACCTGCGGGACGGCCAGACCTTTGCGATTGCCGGTTTGATTGACAACCAGGTTCAGACGCAGCTTTCAAAGATTCCGGGGATCGGCGACATCCCGATCCTTGGGAACCTTTTCAAAAGCCATTCAACAACCAAGAGCCGTGACGAACTTTTGGTAATCGTGACGCCGCGTATCGTGCGTCCGCTGGCTCCCAACGAAGTGCCTCCAGGACCCGCCTTCACAGTTCCGTTCCTGGTGCCGACAGGAGCCCAGCCAAACGTGCCAGCGACGCGATAAATATTGTGATCCGATAAAGGACTGTTTGTGAAACCATTTGAAGAAAATCAGTTCAAGGGAAAGTCAAGGCCATGCTAACGGCGGCGATTGTTACCGGCGACACGGCAAGCGCGGCGCAACTGCTGGCAAGTCTGGAGCAAACGGGCTTGGTAAATCCGGCCATCAAGCAGTGGACAGTTTCCTCGGATAAGCTGCCGGACGCCGGCGAGGTGATAGCCGACATCGTTTTGCTCGACCTGGGGCGCGATCCCGAGCCTTTTTTCATTTTTGGAACGCACCTGCGAAGGATTCGCCCGTCCACACGTCTGATCGCCTGCTCCGCCACGAATCCCCCTAATCCCCAGATGCTGCTCGACGCCATGCGAAGCGGCGTTCAGGACTTTGTGGCGAAGCCGGTAACCCCGGCCGGCCTAAGGGATATTCTGGCGCGCTTCACGCAGGAAGGGCATTCGACGGGAAGGGCTGCCGACAAGCTGATTGTGGTGATGGGTTCGAAAGGCGGTGTGGGAACAACGACGGTCGCCGTCAACCTGGGGGTGCAGCTTTCCGCGCATTCCAACAAGCGCGCTGTGCTGCTCGATTTTGCGCGGCCTCTCGGCAACGCGCATCTTCTGCTCGATCTGCACCCGCGGTTTGGAATTCGCGACGCGATTGACAGTCTGGACCGTCTCGACAGTCACTTTTTCGCGGGGCTTCTCGAGCGGCACAAATCGAAACTCGAGATCTTGGGTGGCGCCATGCAGCCGGAAGAGTGGCAAAGCATCCCCACCGAGCCGCTGAGCAGGGTGGTGAACGTCGCGCAGGCCGGGTTTGAAGTAGTGCTGGTTGACATGGGATCGCACTTCGCCTCCGATTTAAGCCCCGTGCTCACTACCGCGCGGATGATTCTGATGGTCGTGGAGGCCAATGTTCCCTCGCTGTGGACCCTTCAGCGGCGGCTCCTGGCGCTAGCGGGACTTGGAGTCGATCCGGACCGCATCCGCCTGGTTGTGAACCGATGGCACAAGGGGGACGAAGAGCCGCTGAAAAGCATCGAGAAGGAAACGAAACGTTCGGTGTTCGCCTGCCTGCCCAATGACTTTCGCAAGGCGAGCGCGGCGATGAATCTGGGAACTCCGCTGATGGAGAACCACAACAATGTTCTGACGGATCAATACCGCCAGCTGGCGGATCAGCTCGCGGGAGTTTCTCGCGGGCCGATATCGAAACGCGGCGGGCTAAGCAACTTCTTCACATTTACAGGGAAGAGATAACTGGTATAGGAAAGAGATAAAAGATCAATGCCTCCAACCCCTCTATCCGGACCTCGGGCCGATTTCGGTGCAGTGAAGACGGCCATTCACCGCAGGCTGATCCAGAAACTGAATCTGGACCGGCTGAACGAGATCAAGAGGGAAGAGGTTCGCCGGGAAGTTTCTCAGATTTTGGAAGCGCTGGTCGTAGGCGAATCCACTCCCATGAATTTGCAGGAACGGGAGAGGCTGGCCCAGGAAGTTCTGGACGAAGTATTTGGACTGGGCCCGCTGGAACCGCTGCTGAACGATCCGACGGTCTCCGACATCCTGGTTAACACATACCGCCGCGTCTATGTGGAACGCAACGGCATTCTCGAGATGACGTCCGTGCAGTTTCGCGACGACGCCCATCTCATGAGCATCATCGATCGCATCGTCTCGGCGATTGGCCGGCGCGTGGATGAGTCCTCTCCGATGGTGGACGCGCGGCTTGCCGATGGATCGCGCGTGAACGCTATCATTCCCCCCTTGTCGGTGGATGGGCCCTGCCTTTCGATCCGGCGATTCGGCCGCGATCCGCTGACGGCGGATGATCTGCTTGAGCAATTCGACGCTAACGCCGCCCATGCTGGAGCTGCTTCAGGGATGCGTGAAGGCGCGCCTGAATATTTTGATTTCAGGCGGAACGGGCGCCGGAAAAACGACATTCCTGAACGTGCTCTCATCGTTCATATCCGACCGCGAGCGCATCGTGACCATTGAAGACGCGGCGGAATTGCAGTTGCACCAGGATCACGTGGTGCGCCTGGAAACCCGCCCGCCGAACATCGAAGGCAAGGGCGCCGTCCACCAGCGGCAACTGTTGATCAACTCGCTGCGTATGCGGCCCGACCGGATCATCGTTGGCGAGGTGAGAAGCGACGAAGCCCTCGACATGCTGCAGGCCATGAACACCGGTCACGACGGTTCGCTGACGACCATTCACGCCAACTCCCCTCGTGACGCGCTAGGCCGGCTGGAAACCATGGTAGCCATGGCGAACTTGAATATTCCGGATACGGTCTGCAGGCGCCAGATTTCCTCGGCTATTGACGTGGTGGTTCAGGTAAGCCGGCTGAGCGACGGAACTCGCAAAGTTACTGAACGTGTCTGAGATCACCGGAATGGAAGGCGACATCGTCGCCATGCAGGACATTTTTGTTTTTGAAAAACATGGCATTCGCGAGAACGGAGAAGTCATTGGCGAGTTTCGGGCCACGGGAATCCGGCCCAAGTTCAGCGACCGGCTGCTGGTCACGGGAATTGAATTGCCGGCGGGCATGTTCGAATTCGCCCGCAGGCGCTGAGGATATTTGATGATGAGTTCGGGGAGTCCATTGTCAGGCAGGGTTGGGAGATCGCGGACGATTCTTGTCTCCGGGCGGACCCCGCAGGGAAGGGAAGCTGCCATGGTACTGATAATCGCCCTGCTCGCGCTTCTCGTGGGCGCGATCGTCTTCGGGGCCTTCTGGGTGTTCTTCGGATCGACGACCAGCCAGGAAGTGGTGCGCGATCGCATGGACGCGGTGCGCAGAGCCGAAAAGCGGGGCGACGTCTCGCTCGACTTGCAGTTGGTCCGCGACGAAATGATGAGCAGCGTGCCGCTGCTGAACCGGATCATGATGAAGCTGGGCTGGACCACCGGCCTTCAGAATTTCATCCACGCAGGCAGGCATGGAGACGAAGGCCGGCAAGATTCTGCTCGTTTCGCGGTGTCAGCGGACTTTCCGCCTATGTGATCGTCAGTGTTTTCTATGGGCAATTCTCTTTGGGCCTGATCGCGGCGGCGGTAGGCGCCGCCATCCCATTGTTGGTGATCTGGTTCCGGCGCAACAGGAGACTGAAGCAGTTCGAGCAGCGCTTTCCGGAAGCGCTGGACCTGCTGGGGCGCGCCGTGCGCGCCGGACACGCATTTACCG
The DNA here is from genome assembly GCA_963848365.1 of uncultured Acidobacteriota bacterium. GTDB lineage: Bacteria > Acidobacteriota > Terriglobia > Acidiferrales > UBA7541 > Palsa-295. Next base: position 130,374 of record CAWKDI010000009.1, on the reverse strand, counting down.
CGGGATTGGAAATGGTCTCGAAGGAATCGCCTGAACCGGTAGCCGGCGAATTCCGGACGACCTTCGAGGAGCAAAATTTGGCTTGCCGCTGAGGGATGCGCTTTCAAACCTGGCTGCGCGGGTGCCGCTGGTCGACGTGCGTTCTTCGTGACCGCGCTTTTGATTCAGAAAGACACTGGCGGCAATCTGGCGGAGATTCTGGACGAGCTGGCCCGCGTGATCCGGGAACGTTTCCGGATTCATCGCGAAGTGCAGATCAAGACGGCGCAGGGCCGGCTGACCGCGGTGATTTTGATCGCGCTGCCGGTTGCCATGCTGCTTTTGATGAGGGTCGCTGAATCCCGAGCTACGTAAATGTGCTGTTCGACGATCCGCTCGGCATCCGGCTTCTGATCGGAGCGGGCGTCATGCAGGTCATTGGCGCGGCGATTCTGTGGAAGATCGTGCAGATCGAGGTCTGAAAGGAGGGGGAAATGCTGTCGGGACTGGTAGCAGTATAACATTTCTAGGCGACCGCGCTGATTCTGCTGGCGCTCGTCTATGCGTTTTCTCCGGAGCGAACGGGCGTAGCGGAGCGGCTTGAGCAGCTGAAACAACCCGCCGTCCGGCGCCCGGAAGCAAAATTCGGAGGAAAGCAGAAGGAGCGGGCGCGCAACTTCCTCGCCAAAGTGGGGAGCTTTGTTCCGGCGGCGGCCGGAGCGAGGGCTTCGCGCGCGCAGATCATGATGATGAGAGCGGGCTATCGGAGTTCGGAAGCCTCTCTTGCCGTGCAAGGCATGAAGGTGCTCACGCCGGTTGCGCTGGTTGCCCTGGTGTTCGTGACCGGCGTATACCGGTCCAATCCATTTTTTGTTTTGCTTCTGGCCGGCTGTGCTGGGTTTCATGCTTCCGGAGATGTGGCTGCTGTGGAGGATCAAGCAGCGCCAGCATCGCTTGCGGCTGGCTCTTCCCGACGGGCTCGATCTGCTGGTGATCTGCGTGGAGGTGGGACTTGGGCTTGGACCAATCGATCCTGCGAGTGGCGCAGGAACTCCGCATCGTTCACCCGGAACTGAGCGAAGAGCTGCAGATGGTGAATCTGGAAATGCGCGTGGGAAAAAGCCGGCTGGAAGCGCTGCGGGAGCTGGCGCGGCGGACCGGACTGGACGAGCTGAAGGCGCTCGTGGCCATGCTGATCCAGACGGAGCGTTTTGGAACCAGCATCGCGCAGTCGCTGCGCGTTCATTCCGACGATTTGCGCACGCGGCGCCGCCAGCGAGCCGAAGAGATGAGCGCCAAGACGACGGTAAAGATGGTGCCGCCGCTGGTGTTCTTTATTTTTCCCGCTCTGATGGTGGTGATCTTGGGGCCGGCGGTGATCACTCTGATGCGGCAATTCTGTGAAGTAGCAGTGACGGGAGAAGACCGAATCGGGCTGAGAAACGACAATCAAGAAAAGGAGGAAGCGAGGATGGACATTACGACGATTCGCATCATTGCCGGCGTGCTAGCGGTGGTGGTGCTGTTCATTATCATCTGGCGGCGGCGCGGGAAAGCAATCGAATAACAAACACCAACGGCGGTGAAGAAAGCTTTGAGGGTATCATGGCCAAGGCTGATCCAAGAGCGCGCGGTTTATGTGTACAACAAGACGCGAGAGACGTTCGTGGCAACGGAGGCGCTCGTCGCGGACAGCTATGTGCGCCGGCTGGTCGGCTTGCTCGGGAAGACCCAGCGGTGGGCCCGGCTTGGCACGGGACTGTGGATCGTTCCCTCGCGGGGCGTTCACACGATCGGGATGCTCTTTCCCATTGACCTGATTTTCCTGAACAAACAGAAAGAAGTCGTGCACCTGGAAGAACACGTTCGTCCCTTTCGCATTTCCAAGGTCTCTCTCAAAGCCAGCAGCGTGCTGGAGCTTCCTCCCCACACGATCTATCGATCCGGGACGCAGGTGGGGGACCATTTTGAGATCTCCTCATTGGCGGCTCGCAAGCCGGAAGTGGAAATGAGAAGGGCCGTCGCGCCCGTTGCCGATTAGTACGCTACATTACTCGGAACGTCCCGGGCAGCCCATCCCGAGCGATGGAGGCTTGCGCTTTTTAAGCGACTATCACTCGACTCCTAAAAGCAAACCCACCGTATATGATAGATGAGCCATTCGGTGCATTTGTGGAACGAACACCGCGGATTCGTATTTGCTAGGTCCCAGGAGCAATGATGCTGTTTGACTTCACGAAGATTCCCCCGCGGGAATGTTACAAACTTCTGGTTTCGACGGTGACGCCGCGGCCAATTGCCTGGGTGGTCAGCATGGATATGGAAGGCTGCATCAATGCCGCGCCATTTTCTTTTTTCAATGCATTCGCGGGCGATCCACCAGTGATTGGCATCGGCATTGGCTCCCATCATCCTTCCGCGCCGAAGGACACGCGCGCCAATATCCGTGAAACGGGTCAGTTTGTGGTGAATCTGGTATCGGAAGAAAACGCCGAGGCAATGAACATCACGGCAATTGAGTTCGAGCCAGGCGTCGATGAAGTGGAAAAGGCGGGATTGACCACCATTCCTTCCGTCCGGGTGAAGCCGCCGCGCATCGCCGAGAGTCCCGTGTCGATGGAATGCGAGTTGATGCAAATCGTCGACCTCGGCACCGACAACGGGCTGGTTCTGGGGCGCGTCGTGGCGATGCACGTCCGCGATGACGCGGTGATCGATGCAGCAAAATATTACATTGACACTCCCAAACTGAAACTGATCGGCCGCATGCATGGCAGCGGATGGTACACGCGCACTTCCGACCTCTTCCAGATTCCGCGAATTCCGCTTGAAAAATGGAATGAGTCGGAGGCTGCGGCGATCGCCTCCCGGAAAGACCAGTCGAACTCCGGTAACTAGTATGGCGAGGCGCTAATTTTGCCCGGTTCGACCTCACGAGCGTGTATGGTGCTGCGGGTTGAAGCGGTTGTCCGTCTCCGTCCAGGCATGCCACTCGTTGTATGCTTGCACCATGCTTGAGTTGGACGGCCTGCAGGAATTCAGCGCACGCGGCGACGGAGCGCTTTTCAGCGCACTTCCCGCTCGCCCGGGTGTTTTTCTTATTGAAATGGCCGATCCGGTCGCGGAACCTTATCTCGCGCGCACGGCCGATATCCGGCGCGCCGCGGAGCGCCTTTTGACTCCGCCCCCGTTGCCCTCCAAGCGGCTGAATTTGCGCGGCGTCGCCGCGCGGATTCGCTATCGCGCGACCGGATCAAGATTCGAACAGGCCGTGACGCATTATCAGCAGGCTCGCGTGTATTTTCCCGGCAGATATCGCAAACTCGTGCGGGTACGCCCGCCCGCGATGCTGAAGGTGAACCTTCGGAACGAATATCCTCGATGTTACGTAACCCGTTCGATCCGGCCGGACGGGGGATTTTATTTCGGACCATTTGCTTTTCGCAAAGCGGCGCAGTCGTTCAGCGAGGAGTTCCTCGATTTGTTCAAAATCCGCCGCTGCCAGATCAAGATTCGACCGGACCCTGCGTTTCCCGGGTGCATGTATTCTCAGATGAAGATGTGTCTCGCGCCCTGTTTTGCCGGTTGCACGAAACAGGAATACGACGCGGAAGTCGGCCGAGTCGTGAAAGGCCTCGACGCGGGAGGGGCGCAGTTGATTCAGGAAGTCGAACGCGAACGCGAAGCGGCCAGCGAGGCTCTTGATTACGAGCGCGCCTCGGCGTTTCACAAGCGGCTCGAGAAAATTTCTGCGGTCCTTCGCGGGCTGCCCGAGCTTGCACGACGCGTCGATCATCTCGATGCGGTGATTCTCCAGCGCGCCGCGGGAGAAAAGACGGTCGCGGCCTTTCCGGTACGGTCCGGGCTCATCAGCGATCCGATCTTTCTGCGCTTCGGTGAGATTTCGAGCGAGCCTACGTCAGTGGAGGCTATTCTCCGGGCCGGCCTGAACTCACCGGGAAGCGATCCCTCGATGAGTTCAGTGGGCGCACCGCATGCGTTGATGGAACACTTATCCCTGCTGGCGAGATGGTTTTATTCCAACCCTCGGGAGGGCGAAATATTCTTCCGTGAAGCGGACTGGCCTTACCGCCGCATCCTGAGAGCCTGCGGGCGCTTGCTTGCGCCGCCCCGGGTTGAAGGAACTCCGGATGGATCGTCAACGCGGGCTTCGCGCGACCGAATACGACGTTTGAACGCATTTTCGAAGCTGCACCGGCCCGCAAAGAACTGAATCTTCCGCAGAATCGGCGCGAGCCGCGCTCGATACCGTCGTACAATTGTCGTTATGGCAGCGACGGAAACTCCTCAGGCTTCCTCTACGGCCACCATCGAAGACCGCTCGCGTTTCCGGGACATGGTGCGTTCGCTCCGGCACCGCAATTTCCAGTTGTTCTTCAGCGGTCAGATGATTTCCCTGATTGGCACGTGGATGGACAACATCGCCGAAGCCTGGCTGGTCTATCGCCTGACTGGGTCGTCCGTGCTGCTGGGGACCGTCGCGTTTGCCGGGCAGATTCCGATTTTCTTGCTGGGCCCATTAGGGGGTCTCGTGGCCGACCGGTTTGACCGGCGCAGCATCGTGGTGGCCACGCAGACGAGTTCGATGATTCTGGCCTTCATTCTTTCATTTCTGACCCTTACAAAGCGCGTGACGGTTTGGGAGGTCATTGTGCTGGCTTCGCTGATGGGCGTGGTGAATGCCTTCGATGTGCCGGCGCGCCAATCCTTCCTTGTGGAGATGGTGGGGCGTGAAGACCTGATGAACGCAATTGCCCTCAATTCGTCCATGTTCAACAGCGCGCGCGTGATTGGTCCTTCGGTGGCGGGGATTCTTGTGGCGAGCATCGGTGAAGGCTGGTGCTTTTTTGCCAACGCGGTCAGCTATATCGCGGTGATTGCGGGGCTGCTGATGATGCGCGTGCCGAAATCGAAGTTTGAGGAGCACGACGCTTCCCCGCTCGAACACATTCTGGAGGGATTCCGCTTCGTTTCGAGCACCGCGCCGATTCGGACTCTCCTGCTGCTGACTGGTGCGATCAGCGTGGTAGCGCTGCCTTATTCCGTGTTGATGCCGATCTTTGCCGCGCGTGTTCTGCATGGGAACGCGCGGACACTCGGCGTTCTGATGGGCGCGACGGGCGTGGGCGCGCTGTTGGGTGCTCTGGCTCTGGCATCGCGAACCCGTCTGCAAGGCCTGTCGAAGCTCGTGGCGATATCTTGCGCGAGCTTCGGCACATTTCTGGTTCTTTTCTCGTTCTCGCGGTATTACCCGCTCTCGGTTCTGCTTCTGGTTCCCGTAGGATTTTTTGTGATGGTGCAGATGGCGGCTACCAACACGCTGATTCAATCGATGGTGCCCGACCGGCTGCGCGGCCGGACGATGGCCGTTTATTCGATGATGTTTTTGGGCATGGCGCCGATTGGGGCGCTGCTCTCGGGAATCATTGCCGGTCACATCGGGGCGCCAGCGACGGTGGCCATCGGAGGAGCCGGTGCGATGCTGGCAGGCGCTATCTTCGCGCGAAATTTGCCGAAGATTCGCGTGCAGGCGCGCGAACTGATCATCGCGCAGGGGCTGGCGGGCGGAAATCCCGCTCAGGAAATGACGGCGCGCAGCGTGTCTTGAGTTTGCAAAGATTCCTGAGATTTGTTCCAGGGCTTCGCGGCATTTCGTTCTGCTATACTTCGCCTTTCTCCTGACGGTTTAAATTCTGCAAGCGAGGCTCGTACGCATGCCGACCCCCGCGACATCAGAACCCAAGCTCCTTCCTGGTTCCGCCACGCCGCAGGGAACTCTGCGTTACGCGGCGCGCTTCCGGGGAAAATCGGCGGCGGGGCATTTCCGGGAAGTCCCGAGCGGGCTCGTGCTGTCGTCCATCGGTATCGGCACGTACCTCGGCGAGCCGGACGAAGCCACCGACGATGCCTATAGCGGTGCTGTCGTCGCGGCGGTCGAGGGCGGCTTCAACGTCGTCGACACGGCGATCAATTACCGCTTCCAGCGAAGTGAACGGTCCATCGGCGCCGCCTTGAAGGAACTGGTTTCCGGCGGCTTCTCGCGGGATGAAATCGTGCTCTGCACCAAGGCCGGCTTTCTCACGCCTGACGGCGATATGCCGGGCGACGCCAGCGAATATTTCTCGCGGGAGTTCGTCGAACAAGGGGTTTTCGGAGCGGAGGATATCGCGGCCGGGTGCCACTGCATGACTCCGCGTTACCTGGCCGATCAACTAGAGCGAAGCCGGCGAAACATGGGCGTGCAGTGCATCGACGTGTTTTATCTGCACAACCCCGAAACGCAGCTGTCCGAAATATCGAAAGACGAATTCGAGAAGCGCATTCGCGAGGCATTTCTCTTTCTGGAGTCGGCTGTTTCATCAGGAAAGATCGGTGCGTACGGCCTAGCCACCTGGAATGCGTTTCGCGAAGATCCCAAATCGCCGGGATATCTCTCGCTCGAAGAAATGGTGCGAATTGCCGCCGAGGCATGCGGCCAGCACCACCATTTTCGCTTCGTGCAGTTGCCGCTGAATCTCGCCATGCCCGAGGCTCTGACGCGCCCGAATCAGTCGGCTGCCGGCAAGACGCTGGCCATGGTGCAGGCCGGACGTGCTCTCGGAATCACGCTCGTTGCCAGCGCTTCTCTTCTGCAAGGCCAGCTCACGAAGAATCTGCCCGCGTCCATGCGAAGTGCCTGGGGAATGCAGAGCAATTCCGCGCTGGCGCTGCAATTCGCGCGTTCCGCGCCGGGCATTACCACGGCGCTCGTCGGCATGAGCCAGGTCGGGCACGTGCAAGATAATCTGGCGCTTGCGGGCATCGAGCCTGCGGGACGGGAAGAATTCCTCAAGGTGTTCGAGGCGAGGCGCTAAACGCCTTACTATTGCGCTTCATTCTAATTTGGGCTCAGTTCCTCGACCCACGCGCCGATGGCCGCACCGACTTGGTCGAGCTTACCCGTAAAAAAGTGATCGACGCCGTCGATTACCACAAGACGCTTTGGCTCCGGCAGCGTGGCGAAAAACGCTTCAATGTCCTGACGTGGTCCGAATTCGTCATTTTCTCCCTGGATAATGAGCTTCGGCTTACCGCAGGAAGCTAGGTAGGAGAGATCGGACTTTCTGACTGGAAGCCCCAGTCCAATCAAGGCCGTGATTCGAGCGTCTTCGCACCCGACGCGCAAGCCCACCCATGAGCCGAAACTGAAACCCGCCAGCAAAATCGAACGCCCGGGGAATTCATTGGCCAGATAGTCGAGGGCCGTCCGGACGTCCTGCTGCTCGCCTCTCCCGCGATCATGCTCGCCCTCGCTTAGCCCGGCGCCGCGAAAATTGAAACGCAAAACGGGTATCCCTTTGCGATGCAGGGCCTTAGCAGCCTGATAAACCACTTTGTTGTGCATCGTTCCGCCAAAAAGTGGATGCGGATGGCACACCAGGGCCGCCAGGTTCGACGAATCTGTGGCGGTCGTCCAGAGCATCGCCTCGAGGCGTCCGGCGGTTCCTTCCAGAAAAAAGTTGCGATGGAACACCTGTGTCATTGTGTCCTGCTTCGTGTCCTGCTTCTGGGCGTGATTTTCCTGACATGCGATCCAGAGTAATACAAATTCTTTCGTTTCAGGTGGGTGACCCGCAAAACCCGTTGCGCCGCGCGAGCGCCGATGATAGCTTGAGCTGTCGGTCAGGGAGAGAGAGGCTCATGGAAAACGATGTGGAGCGCCGGGCTGCACGGCGTTTTTCGATGAATCTCCCGGTAAAAGTCCGGTTTTCCGCCGGCGATGGTGTCACGGAACAGCAGGGCGAGACGCGCGACGTCAGTTTTCGAGGGCTGTACTTCACGATCGAGGCCAGCCTGGAAACAGGCAGCTCGATCGAATTTGTGCTCACGCTTCCCCAGCAGATCACGCTTGCCGGCGACGTAAATATCCGCTGTTACGCGCGCGTGCTTCGCGTCGAGTCCCAAAACGGACGGCGCGGCGTGGCCGCGCGCATCGAACGTTACGAATTCCTTCCCGCCTCGGCCTGATCCGTTCTCACCTGGCTGATTCGTCCGCGTCCCACCATGGCGCACCGCGTTCGCCTTTCCGCCTTCCGGACATGCCTCCGATCGTCGTTGCAATTCATTCACGTCCGCGCGGAAACTCCTTCTCTTATGCCGCGGAGTAACGCAAGATTTGGAGCCGGGGGAACTGGATGGCGCGGAACAGCCTGATCATCGACGCGGACGACACGCTGTGGGAAAACAACGTCTTTTTCGACAAGACGATCACGCATTTCGTTTCGCAGCTCGAATATCTCGGCTATACGCCCGACTACATCCGCCACATTCTCAACGAGAACCGAGCGGCGCAACATCCGCCAGCACGGGTATGGCGTGCGCAGCTTTCGGCGTTCGCTTGAGGACACCTATCTGAAGCTTGCTGGAAATATGGCGCGCCGCGAGGTGGTCAGGTCCATCGAACAGATGGCCGCCGAGCTCGAAAACACGCCGCCGCAAATCCTTGAAGGAGTGCCGGAAACGCTTGCCTATCTCGCCAAGCGCCATCGCCTGATCCTGCTCACGAAGGGAGAAGCCGCCGAACAGGCGGGCAAGGTCGAGCGGTCCGGGCTGCAATCCTATTTCGACGCGATTGAAAATGTCATGGAGAAAAATGCGGGGATCTTCCAGCGCCTGATCGAGCAATTCAAGATCGTGAAGTCCAATGGCTGGATGGTGGGGAACAGCCCGCTCACGGACATCAATCCCGCCCTTCAAGCTGGGCTGAACGCCGTCTTCATACCCCATCCGGCTACGTGGAATACCGACAAGGCGCCGGTGGAAAGCGGCGTGGGAAAATTGCTGATCATTCCCGCATTTCGCGACCTGCGCGCGCACTTCTGAGGAGAGGAACTACTCTTGCGTGTTTTCAAAAGCGCCGCGCAGAAAATTCCGACGCGATTCACTGGAATCGGTCGTTCTTATCCAATTCTCGATAAAATCCCAGATTCTCCCCTCGCAAAAGCTTCGTAACGGAGAGAATCTGTCCGTAGTGCATTCCGAAATGCTCTACGACCTGGTAGACCGCGTATAACCCTGTGACGGTGTAGCCTTGGATCTCGAAACTCGTGAGCAGATCGGTTTCAGTCAGTCGCGAGAGCGCATCTGAAGCTTGCGCAAGCGTCGCACCTAGCGTCGATAGAAGATTGGGCTTTGATATCAACTCGCGTTGAGAAAATTCGGCAGGGCGATTGCGAGTATCCTCCCCCCGGCTGAAGGGTGAAACCAACCACTGCCGAACATTCCCATTCAGGTGCAGAATCAGATTACCGATGCTGTTGCTTGCCTCATTCGGCCTCCACCATATTTGCTGGTCCGTCAGCGATTCGACGCACGCGCGAAGCCTGGGCCAATACTGCTCAAGTAGTGTCTCGCGGGAAAATTCAATGAAAAGGGATGACGGATTAGAGGCTGTCATGGGAACAATTTGCCCGGGACGTTTAAATCAAACCATGATTTCCGGCATCCGGTATCCGACAAGTCGCAACTTTTTCGGGCGATCAGGTCAACCCAAACGCGGTCATTCGACAGGCCGATACCGGAAAGGAATGTAAATCACGGCTTCGAGATCGACGGGTTCGCCGTCACGCGCACCTGGCCGGAATTTCCAGTGCGACAGCGCTTCCATGGCGTCCTTGTCAAGTTCGGGCTCGATGCTGTGGACCAGTTGGATGTTTCGCACCGCGCCGTCTTTGCCGATGATGGCGTAAAGGATCACCTGACCCTCGACGTGCTGCTTAATCAAATCCGGCGGATACTTGGGGTCCATTTTTGAAAGCGGGACTGGACCGGAGAGCTGACCTTTGAGCTTCGCAGGCGGCCCGTCGCCCTCGTCAAGCTGCGCGAAATTCAGAATCCAGCTGCCGGCGATGCTCGTAAGATTCGGCAGGTTCACGTCGAGCGTATAGACTTCCTTGCCGTAGAGAATTTTTTCAGGTGGGACGTTTGGGTCGATCGCCCGGGCCGTCGAAGGCCCTCGTCGCGAGGGGGCGTTCAAATCAGGCGCGGCCGGTTTCAGGTTCAGCCTGCCCGGAGCGATTCCTCCCGCGGAGATTCCGGCGGTTCGGGGATTTCCACCGCTCACGCTGATCGCGGCCGGCAAGGAATTCGAATTTCCTGCGATCCCGCCTGTACTCGCGGCCCCTTTTTCAGCCGCGCCAGCATTCGATGGCCCATTCGGCGATCCGCCACCGGTGGCTCCCGGCGTGCCGGGTGACTTGCCCGACGGAGAAATCGAGATGCGCGCAGCAAGATTCTCCTGCGGCACGGTCAATTGCGGCGCGGGAGGACCCGGCGTCGCCGATAGCGCGATCAATCGGTGCAGGTTGGGGTCGTTTGACGCGGCGCCAATCTCCGGGGCCGCCGCGGAGTCCGCGCGCGCCTGGTGCTTCTCGGCTACGGCGGTCATCGAACTCATTGGCATTTGAGGCTGAAAATTTACCACCGGTGCCGCGGCGATATCGAGGGTGCCCGCGTTCTTCTGATTGTTGTCGACTTCAGGAACCGCAACATCACGAACCGTTCGCTCTTTCATCTTGGGAGCGGCGGCCGTGGGTGTCAGTTGCAGCTGAGGTTTCGCAGGTGCGGCCGTGGCCCACTGCACCATGTTGGGAAGCTGCACGTCCACCTTCGGCGCATTCACCGGCACATCCGGCTGGATAAGCGTCTGTCGAGGGTGGGTCACCTTCACAGGGACTGAAAGAATAGTCTGGCGAGGATGATAGGCGTCCGCACCGGGCGCCTCCGCGGGTTTCGCCGTTGCAGGGGCGCGCTTTGCAGGAGTGCTCGCCTTTTTCACCGGGGCTGGCAGAGAAATCCGTGGCAGGTCCTGCGCGGGAATGTAGGTCACTTCGATCTGCACCGGCGCAAGAGTATGTTCCGGCTGCGGCAGGAACCCCCAGATCGGCAGGATCAGGAGCAGCACCGCTGCAATGTGCCACAGGCAGGAAGCAAAAAACGCGCGGCCCGGCAGACGGCCTCGCACCCAGTCCACTCGAAGAGGACGATCCGGGGCAGGTTCCCCATCCTTTTCCGGCTGCGCACCAAAGAAGAAATCCCGCAGGCTGGACCAGAATTCCAGCCAGGGAGATTCCCACACCACGCCGAGATTGTAGGCAGCGAGATTTTCCTCGCCGTCCGCGACAGTCGCCGGCCTCAGTCCCAGATTCATAAGAGGTGCCATTATACGGGGCTTCGGCGCGGCTTTATATTAGTTTGATCGGACATAGCTTGATCTGATGCGCCGGGCTATGCGGCCGCTGCCAGGCTATAGAAACTCAGCGCGGCGTCGCCTTGCTCAAGCAGCCGCGTGCGTTCCAGCCGGTCGAAGCGGCCCGGCAACTCCATCTTATTGCGATGCTCGACGATCACCACGCCATAGGGCGCGACGAGATGCGACCTGTCGAGATATTCAAGCACTTTGAGTGTTCCGCATCGTCGTCATACGGCGGATCGAGAAAAATAAAGTCCGCCATCAGGCGGCGCGCGGCCATTTTTTCAAGGCCCTGCAGCGCGCTCGCTTGAATCACTTCGGCGCCTCCGCGAATCCCGAGCGCTTCCAGGTTTTCCTTTGCGAGGCGGGCCGTCGCGGCATGCGCCTCCACCAGAATGGCGAGGCGCGCCCCTCGGCTCACCGCTTCGATCCCAATCGCGCCCGTGCCGGCGTAGAGGTCCACAAAAAGCGAGTCCTCGATGGACGGTCCGAGGATATTGAAAAGGGTTTCGCGCAGGCGGTCGCTCGTAGGCCTGAGCGACAGCTTTCCCGGCCCCTTGAGTTTACGGCTGCGATATGTGCCCGCAATCACTCGCATTGGCTCATCCTGGCGACGTTACCCTACCGCCGCTACCCTACCGAAGCTAAATGATACCGTTTCTGCCACGTGGGACTCAGCTTTTCCAGGCGCGAAACCAATTCGCTGGCTCGGGCAGGGTCCTCCGCGATGGCAAAGGCTTCGCGACGGGCCAGCTCCAGAAGCTCGTGGTCCCGCAGAGGCTGTGCGAAAGCGAAGGCCGCATCTCCATGCTGGCGTGTGCCGAAGAATTCTCCCGGGCCGCGCTGCTTCAGGTCGCGCTCGGCGATCTCGAACCCGTTGGAGGTGGCCACCATTGCTTCGATGCGCTCGCGCGCTTCTCCCGTGATCGATTTCGGCGCGATCAGGATGCAATACGATTTTTCCGTGCCGCGCCCGATGCGGCCGCGCAATTGGTGAAGCTGGGCAAGGCCGAAGCGGTCCGCGTGCTCGATCACCATCACTGTCGCGTTTGGCACGTCGACGCCAACTTCGATCACGGTAGTCGCGACGAGAATTTGCAGCTCGTTTCGGCGAAACTTGTCCATCACCGCGTCTTTTTCTTCGTTTTTCAGGCGCCCGTGGAGCAGTCCCACCCGCAGGTCCGGGAAAACTGTTTTCGCGAGGCGTTCGTACTCAGCCGTCGCCGCTTTCAGCTCCTGCTTCGATTCTTCGATCACCGGATAGAGCACGTACACCTGGCGTCCGCGCGCAATCTCCCGGCGCGCAAACTCCCACACGCCCGCAAGCTGCGCTTCAGAGGTCCATCGAGTTTCGATGGGAGTGCGCCCCGGGGGAAGCTCGTCGATCACGGAAAGATCGAGATCGCCGTAGAGCGTGAGCGCGAGGGTGCGGGGAATTGGCGTGGCGGTCATCACGAGCACGTGAGGTGACGCGCCCTTTTCGATCAGCTGCTTGCGCTGCAGCACGCCGAAGCGATGCTGCTCGTCCACGATGGCGAGGCCCAGCCGCTTAAATTTGATGGGATCTTCGATCAGGGCGTGCGTGCCGACGACGAATTGCGCCTCGCCGCTTTCGATGGAGTCGATGGCAGCTTCCTTCTCGGCGCGTTTGCGGCCGCTCGACCACGAGCGCGGCCTTATATCCCGCAGGTTCGAAAATGCGCCGCGCGGAGAGATAGTGCTGCGCGGCAAGAATCTCGGTGGGTGCCATCAGGGCCACCTGATAGCCGTTCTCGATAACGATGGTTGCCGCCTCGAGGGCTACGATCGTCTTGCCGCTTCCCACGTCGCCTTCGAGCAGCCGGTGCATGGGAAACGGCCGCTCGAGGTCCCCGGCAATTTCCGCCAGCACGCGCTTCTGCGCCGCCGTGGGCTTGAACGGAAGAATGCGCTTGAGTGCGCCGCGAATCCTGTCCTCCCGGACGCTCATGGCAATTCCACGCTGGCGGTTCTCCGACTGGCGTCGAAGGGCCAGCCCAAATTGATAGTAGAAGAACTCCTCGAAGATGAGCCGTGTCTGCGCGGGGCTGCGGAACGTGTTGAGCAATTCGAGGCTTACGTTTGTCGGCGGGAAATGCACGTAGAGCAGCGCCTCGCGTCGCGTCGGAAAGGCATAGCGTTTGCGAATTTCGTCGGACAAAAGGTCCGGCACATTCCCGGTGAAGTTCTGGAGCGCGTTGTAAATGATCCGGCGAAGGATCCGGGAGCTGATTCCGCCCATGGCCTCATAAATAGGAACGATGCGGCCCACCTCGGTGGAGTCCGCAACCTCGCCCTCCTCACTTCCCAGCACTTCGATCTGAGGGTTCACCATTTCCAGCCGGCCGGGACGGTAAGAATCGCGATCAACCTTGCCGTGGAGGACCAGCCTCTGGCCCTCCTTGAGGCGTCCGGCGAGATAGCCGCCGTGGAAGAAGCGCGCGTGCAGCATGCCGGACTTGTCCCGAACGGTTACGTGAAAGACGGCGCTGCGGCCGCGCATGAAACGCACGGTCCCGCCGCCCCCGGCGGTAACCTCCGCGCAGATGGTGTGCACCTGGCCCGGAATCAACTCCGCGATGCGCGTGAAGCGGATGCGATCTTCATAGCGGAAGGGCAGATACGAAAGAAGATCGCTTACGGTCGCGATGCCGTGCTCCTCCAGAATCGCGGCGCGCTGAGGCCCTACGCCGCGCAGGTATTTTACGGAATCGCTCAGTGTGATGGTCATGAATGTCGAATGCGGAAAAAGAATGATACACGCGGTTTGCCGTCGCGTATTCCTCTATAGTACTGGGCCGCGCGCGTGCCTCGCGGACTCAGCAGGTGCCGGCCGCCCCGTTTACACGGTTCCTGGAGCTGACCTATAGTGGCATAGGAAATCGAGACTCTCGATTTAGCTGGTGGGCACGAATGGCGAAGGAGCGGCAGTTTCTTGGGGTAACTCCGGCGAGATGGCTCGAGTATCTCGTGGCGATTCTGGTTGGGAACGCTATCTACTACTTGTCGCTCGCTCCCCACCTGCCCGATGCCTTCCGCCACCAGGGATTCCAGATGGACGCGGGCGTGGTGGTCGACTTCTTCGTCTGCGTCGCTGTTTATGGCCTCATAAGGTTAGGCGTGCGGCTCAACGGTGGGTTACTGGAGAGGCTTCGCACCAGGCAATAAATACGCAGAGGGGTTTGGCGATTGGCCTTGGAAACTACGCACTAAGTACTTTGTCAGCAACGCCATGACGGGCCTACGCATCCAACTAGGGGAGAAGGGCGGAGCCAAATAGGCGTTCTCTCTTTTGCTTACGTAACCACGAATGGATCGTCTATGTATTTGAAAGGTTCGAAACGGCTTACGGCCGCGGGCAACGGGAGTCCAGAGGAATCTGGGTCCGGTGCAGTGTTATCTCAACCGGCAGGGAACGCCATGTCGATGAGCGTCGCACTCGAAGCGGATGCACGCCAGGCGGCTGCGGATAAGCGCAGCGAAGAGCACTCGCTTGTCCGGAAGGCGCAGGCAGGCGACCGGGTTGCGTTTGAGGAATTGGTGCGCCGGTACGATCGCGAGGTGTTGCGCCTCGCGCTGAACCTCGTTCACAAGCCGGAAGACGCGCGAGATATTTATCAGGAAAGCTTCCTGCGGGTGTACCGCAATTTGCATCGGTTTCGATTTGAGTGCAGCTTCTACACCTGGCTCTACAGAATCACGACGAATGTGGCCCTTGATTATCTGCGGCGACGGACAAGTCATCGGGAGGATCAGGCGCCAGCTCTCGCGGATGCCGAAGGAACCACGCAGGACTTTTTCGATCGCCAGCCGATCGTGAGCGCTGCCTCGGATCCGGAAAAACAGATGCTCGGGCAGGAGCTCGGGACGAAGATTCAAGAGGCCATGAAGCTTCTGTCGCCGCGCGAACGCATGGTCTTTGAAATGAGGCATTACCAGGGGCTGCGATTAAGGGCGATCGGGGATTTGCTCGGCACTTCGGAAGAAACGGTAAAGAATTCGCTGTTTCGAGCCACGAGGAAGTTGCGCGAGAGCCTCGGCGGGATGCGGTAAAGCAAGTCAACAGGATGCGGCAGCAGATGCAGCAGAAGATGAAATCAGATAAGGACGCAATGGCGAACAAGCAGTGCGATAAATGGCAGCCGCTCCTGATGCTTTTTGCGGCTGGCGACGAGCTCGATTTCGTGCAGGAGAGTGAGCTAGCCGCGCATCTCACGGACTGCGCCGATTGCCGTGCTTCACTCGAAAGCGAAAGGAAATTGCTCGCCCTGCTCGGAGAGAACCGGTTGGAACCCGATGCCGGTTTGCTCGCGAGCTGTCGCGCAAGCCTGGAAGACACCCTGGACCGCGAGGAAGAGGGTGGATGGCTGCGGCGGAAGATCGGCACGCTGCTTCCCTCGGATTGGATCTCTCCCCGGCCGGCCTGGAGCGCTGCTCTTCTGGTGATGATCGGTTTTTCGGTGGGAATGTTTGGCCCGCGAGTGTTTGCGCCAAAATTGCTGCGGCATCAGGCCGCGGCGGCTCCTGCGGCGAAATCAGTCTCTGTGTCTGCCGTCGATGATTCCAGTGCGGCCGAGCAGGTAGTCGCTCCAGCCCCGTCTTCTTCTTCCAGCAAGTTTGATCTGCATACCGCCGATGTTGCCGGGATCAATGTATTTCCAGCCGATGGTGATGATCCCCCGCAGGTCGAACTGCATATGAGGACGCAGCAGCCCATCACAGTGCAGGGAACGGTGGACGACGATAATGTGAAGCGCGTCCTGCTTTATGTTCTGCGCAACAATCGCCGCTTTGATCCCGATGTCCGGCTGAACGCGGTGGACCTGCTGCGCGAACGCAGCGACGATCCGGAGGTTCGCTCGGCTCTGTGCCAGGCGGTTGAGACGGACGATAACGCGGCGGTCCGTTTGAAGGCTCTCGATGCCCTGAATGGCGCCGCGCCGCAGGACATGGTGAGGGAAACATTGCTCGATGCGCTTCAGCAGGATCAGAATCCGGGTGTTCGCGTGGAAGCCATCAATTCCTTGCGCCGGATGGCCGAAAATGGGCAGCTTTCCTCCGAAGATCGCGTGCTCTCGGTTCTTCGCGACCGGCAGAGCCACGACCCCAACACCTATATCCGGCTTCAGAGTGCTGCGGCGCTGCGCGATCTTGATTCACGCTAGAAGGCCGTTACAATGGCCACTTTCCTCCGACCATTTTCTTCCCCCCGATTTTTTCTTCGCGGCGTTTTCCTTACGGCAGAAAAGCCCTCGGCGATCATCCTCGCCTGCGTGATCCTCGCCTCCTGGATGTTTTCTCACGCAGTGATTGCGGGGTTTCCGCGGCGTTTTTTTTGCGGGAGAAAAACGAGCATTCTCTGCGATTATCCTTACCGGCGTGTTCCTCGCCTCCTGGATGTTTTCTCTACGCGCTGATTGCGGGAGACACTCCGGCGCCCTTGAGAACCCTTCGAGGTGCTCGTTTGACCGCGAATTCCACCGGAACCCTCCCTGCGCGCGACGGCCAGTGCCTGCACTTGATCACCGACCTGGGCAACATCGAGATTCATACGCACAATTCCGCGCGGATTGACTATCGCATTCACCTCGAGGCGGATGCATCGCAGAAGAATGCACGGCAGCTCCTGAAAACTTTCGCCGTTCACGCTGGGGTTGCGCCGGACGGCGCTTTCCTGAAGGGCCAGGCGGCGAGCCAGTCCAGCGGCCACCTGTGGGTGGTCCTGGAAGTGGATATTCCCAAAAATTACAACCTCGACGTTTCAACCGGCGGCGGTAATGTGCAAACCGATGACGTGGACGGACACGTGGCTCTCTCCACTGCCGGCGGTGATATTGTGGCGGGAAATATCGGGGGTTCAGCGCGCCTGGAGACAAAGGGCGGGCACATTGCCGTCAAGAACGTGCAGGGAGAATTGTTCGCCAGCACGGGAGGCGGGCACATTACCGCAGGGGCTGTTGCAGGGGATGCCTCTCTGCATACGAGCGGCGGCCATATTCGCGTATCGTCGGTTGGGGGAACCGCTCACCTTGTTACCGGAGGGGGCAATGTAACCCTAGAGCACTCCGGTGGAGAACTCGTGGCTGAGACGTCCGGCGGGCAGATTGAGATTGGCGACGCCACGGGTCTGGTTCGGGCCACCACAGGGGGCGGCGGAATCCGACTGGCGCGCGTTTCCGGCCCGTCGGAGCTAAAAACGGTCGACGGAAGCATTTACCTGACGCAAGTGGATAATGCTGTGAAGGCTTCCACCGACGCTGGTGGCATTACCGCTTGGTTTGTAACTCCGCCCAAGCGGCCCGGCCCGTGTGAACTCGACTCGAACGATGGCGACATCATCGTCCATCTTCCGCGGCAGCTACCGGTGACGATTGATGCGCAGGTTGAAATGGCGGATGAGCACCGTGTGATCTTCGATCCCGCTTTCCCGCTCAAAGTGAGCTACGCGGATTCCGCGAAAGGCATGCGCACGATTCGAGCCGAGGGCTCGGTGAATGGCGGCGGCGAAGTGCTCCGCCTGCGGGCGGTCGAGGGAAACATTCGCGTGGTCCTGAGCGACGCGGAGAAGCAGGTTCAGCTCTACAACCAACAGATGGAGCAGCTCGCTCAACAGCTTCGCGTACTGCGTTTGCAATTGCGAAGCCTCCTGTCCTCCGAGGACGCGGCGCCAACGGCCCCCCAGCATTAATTCGCGGAGATTTAGAGATTAAGGAACCATCCCTCCGTTTTTCCCTGTAGCCGAATCAACCTGGATGAGATTATCGCTTTATGATCGGCGCAGGGTTCTGATTGTTAAAGCGCAGGGAGGCGTTGCCGGGGTCTCTGTGTTCTGGGTGAAATAGTTTAGGCAAAATTTCTACGGCGGCAGACGTGGCAGACTACGGACATGACCGAGACCGGAAAAGCCCGGGCCTCGCGAAACTCCCCGAAGCACGGACCGCTGGGGAACGCCCGCCAGGACCGCGCACGACTTGGACGGAACGCGCCAAATGGTACTTCGGGAAGCCCTGTAAGAATGCAAAATTACGAAACGAAGCCACTATGTCTATGAAAAATAAGGCACACCCGGTTCTGGCAGTCCCGTTCGCCGGGGCTCCCGCCGGTCAAAGTGGTCCTCAGGGCCTACTCCCGTGATGCGAAAAGCAGGTCCCTCACGTCCCCCCGGTTCGCGTGGCGGCGTTCAGGACGACACGTCGGGGGATTTTTGACGTCATAACAATGTCGGAAGACAAGAACAAGCAAGATACGGATAAAGTGGGGCCGAACAGATCGAGCAGTTGGAGGCTTGCCCTCAAGGCGTATGGCGACCGGAGGGTATTGCTCATACTCCTTCTTGGTTTCTCAAGCGGCCTGCCCTGGCTGCTTACTTTTTCCTCGCTTTCAGCTTGGCTTGCCACTGCGGGCGTGCGGCGTGCGGCGATCGGTGCATTTGCTCTGGCTGGCATGCCCTACGCCTTCAAGTTCGTATGGGCGCCGTTAATAGACCGCTTGCCTCCGCCCCTGCCGCTTGGGCGCCGTCGCGGGTGGGGAATATCAATCCAGATCGCGCTCATCGCCTCGATACTCGCCTTAGGCTCGGGCGATCCTAAACACCATCTCAAGGCCATGGCTGCCCTCGCGCTTCTTGTGGCATTTCTCTCAGCGAGCCAGGACATCGCCATTGATGCGTGGCGCGTCGAAATTCTTCCTCTCGAACTTCAGGGGCCGGGCGCTGGAGCGATTCAGACGGGTTACCGTGTCGCCATGCTGGTTTCCGGGGCCGGTACATTGGTCATCGCCGCCCGGGCAGGATGGTTCGCGGCTTACGCAACCATGGCGGGGTTAGTGACCGTAGGCGTGCTTGCTTTCCTCTTCGGGCCAGAGCCGAGCCTGACGGTCGAGGCCAGTCGTTTCAGCGGACGCAGTGGGACCGTAAGCCGTTCGAGTGCCATCGGCAACTGGCTCTCGACCGCCGTGCTGGGGCCCTTCGCCGATTTCATGCGCCGCCCGATCTGGCCTGCGATTCTTTTGTTCGTGCTCGGGTACAAGCTGGGCGAAGCAATGGCGGGTAACATGGCGACTCCGCTTTACATTTCCTTGGGTTTCTCGCTAGACGAGATCGCCGCCATGTCGAAGCTCGTCGGATTCTTCGCGACGGTTGCAGGTGCGCTCGTAGGGGGAGTGGCAACGGCTCGCTTCGGCATCCTTCGGTCACTGATGATGTGTGGGCTCTTGCAGTCGGCGGGCAATTTGTTTTTCGTACTGCAAGCCGTCGGCGGCCACCGTCTCTCTTATCTGGCACTCTGCGTCATCGCTGAAAACGTTACCGGAGCCATGGCAGGTGTAGCGCTGGTGGGGTATCTTTCCAGTCTGTGCTCGCCGGGATTCACCGCTACTCAATATGCGCTTTTATCATCCATCGCATTGGTGGGACGCTCACTGGTGGCATCGTCGAGCGGGCTGCTCGCCGAAAAGCTCGGCTGGGTGCACTTCTTCCTGCTGACGACTGTCGTGACGATACCCGCGCTGCTGCTGCTCGTGTGGATTGAACGCCGTGAAAATTTCGTAGCGGCAAAAATGTCGGCGGGGGAAATCTAGCCGGCTACTCGGGATGCGAGTCGCGCAGGCGGTCCGACTTCTCCAATTGCTCGAGTTCTTGCCGCGGCACACGGTCCAGCACAGCTTCGCTGATTGCTTCCAGAAACTCTTCGCGCGTGAGCCGCTGCCAGCCGACCGCGAATCTGTCGTCGCTTTCGCCGGACTGGAAGCTGGGGTCGCCAGTTGGCATAAAACTCCTCTCCTGATGGATGGTTTCTAGCTGTTGCTGTATACCGCGTCAAGGCTTCCCTTGGTCAGGCGATTCCAAAAAGGCAATAGTCGTCTCAGCTGATTTTGAAAGTCCCGCGCCGGCGTTCGACCTGCCTCCAGCTTCAACATGCTGATACGCGAGGCCTCCACTTTGCGAATCGTTCGGTCTCGGTCATCACTCTACAACTTCAACAGAGCTTGTATTGTGTTAGTAATCATCTTGCGCGATACTTTGGCCGGAAATTTCCATCCTTCGCAACGGGAATGCCGTTATCGGCGTCTGAATAGAGGTTTTGCAACCAATGGCTTCAGGAGCGTTTATGAAGCGCACGATATTAATTGCCTTGTTAGGGGCGGCGGTGATCTGCGTGATCCCGCGTTTGTGGCAGCCCGTTTCCGGACATGCCGCGGCGATGGAGACCCCTCATATTGGTGAAGGTGGTCTGCCCCAGTTCCAATTGGATCCCAACTGGCCTAAGCTTCCCTCGAAGTGGAGGATGGGTTTTGGCTCTGCCGTCGCCATCGACGACAAGGATCACGTTTGGATTCTCAGCCGGCCGCGAGGCCTGGCGCATCCCCGGTCCACTGCCGCGGACCTTACCTCCACGCCGGCGCCCCCGGTGATCGAGTTTGACAACGATGGCAACTTCATTCAGGGATGGGGCGGCGAAAGCGGGCCGGGGTATCAGTGGCCTTCGAACGAGCACAGCATCAATATCGATTACAAAGGCTATGTTTGGATCGTGGGCAATGCCGACGGCAAGGAGAATAACCCCGCCAATCTTCCCAACGACAATCAGATTCTGAAGTTCACCAAAGACGGCAAATTTGTGATGGCTATCGGCAAGAGCGGCCAGACCGGCAGCAACGCCACGGAAGTTCTTCGCGGCGCGACGGGCCTTCGTGTCTACCCTAAAACCAACGAACTCTTCGTCTCTGATGGCTATGGAAACAGCCGCGTGATGGTGTACGACGCGGACACCGGCGCATTCAAGCGGATGTTTGGCGCCTACGGTCACAAACCGCTCGACATGGACGCCCGCCCCCCCGTCACCCCCGCACCGCCGAACGAATTTTGCCCGGTGATATGCGGAATCTGGCCGGCGCTACAGCAGTTTGCGGTGCCGCACGACGTGATCATCTCGGACGATGGCCTGGTGTACGTCTCCGACCGCGGCAACAAGCGCATTCAGGTGTTCACGGTCGAGGGCAAATTCATCGCGGAGCAGTACCTCGGCCTCGACAGCAAATATCCGTTGCAAGCGCGCTCGGCGGCGTTTTCTCCCGACCAGCGTTTTCTCTACGTAGGTGGAACCCCCGTCACCTACATTCTCAATCGCAAGACTCTCGAGATTCTCGGGTCGTTCGATATTGGCGCCGCGCAAACGCATCCGCCGGGCCACCAGATCGCATCCGACCACAAGGGCAACATCTACGAGGTTCAGGCCGAATTAACCGGACCTGACGGTAAAACGCCCGCCTCCGGCGCTTATAAATTTGTGTTCAAGGGATATTCACCGCGGACCACGTGTCCGCCGTGCCAGTCGACGCGCGGAACGGCGCAGTAATCAAAACTTGCTGAAAAATATCAATCAATGCTCATCCATTTCGCACCACGAATGTGAAGTACACCTCTAAGGGAGGAACGATGCGCGGTCGGTTCAATTTCGGATGTATTGCTGTTGTGCTGTTGGCGGCTGCGGCCGCAACACCCGCTTTGGCGGCCGATCAGCAAACGGGGACGCTCGACTCCGCGATTGCGGCGCTAAATGCCGATCATATCAACTCGATCGAATATTCAGGTTCCGGCAAGTGGTATCAGTTCGGGCAGGAGCCCAATCCCGACCTTCCTCCGCCCGAGTTTGACGTGAGCAGCTACGTAGCGACCATCGACTACGCCAGAGCCACCAAGCGAGTTCAGATGACGAGCAAGCAGACGGTGGACCCGGGCCGCTTGCGTCCTCCCCCGCACCAAACCCGGGCCGACGAGTACGTGGTCGGCGACGTTTCCTGGATCACCGGCCGCCCGGGTGGTCCCGCAACCGGTTTGCCGGTGACCAGCATTCCGGAGCCGAAAAACGTCGAGGAGCGGGCGATGGAAATCTGGGCGACTCCGCTGGGCTTTCTGAAGGCGGCCGAAGCCAACCACGCCACGTCCACGCGCACGACCGACGGCGGATCGGAAGTGACCTTCCTAATGGGCAAGCACAAATTCGTCGGAAAGATCAATGCGCAGAACGAGGTTCAGAAGGTTTACTACTGGATTGACAATCCGGTGCTGGGCGACATGCTCTGCGAAGCCGTCTTCAGCGCCTACCACGACTTCGGAGGCGTGGTGTTTCCCGGTCACATCACGCGTACTCAGGGAGGAAAGCTCCGCCTCGACATTACGGTGTCGTCGGTGAAGGTCAATCCCGAAGTGCTTCTTCCCGTGCCCGAGGGCCTGCGCGCCGCGATGACGGCCCCCGTCAAAGTGGCCGTCGATAAACTGGCCGACGGCGTTTATTGGATCAAGGGAGGGCAGTGGCACAGCGTCTCAATCGAGCAGGGAGACCACATCGTGGTCGTCGACGCCCCGCTGGATGAAGAGCGTTCACTCGCAGTGATTGCGAAGACGAAAGAGCTCATCCCCAACAAGCCGATCAAGTATCTGGTCAACACGCATTCGCATTTCGACCATGCCGGCGGCCTCCGCACATACGTGGATGAAGGCGCCATCATCGTGACCCTTCCGATGAACCAGGCTTTCTACGAACGAGCCTGGCGCGCGCCGCACACGCTGAACCCGGACCGCCTCTCACTATCGAAAAAGGCGCCGAAGTTCGAGACGATTGTGAACGGCAAGGATGTGCTTGCCGACCCGAAACGACCAGTAGAGATCTACCAGCAGGTGGGCATGGGACACCATGACGCCATTGTCATGGCCTATCTGCCGAAGGAGAAGTTTCTGATTCAAGCCGATGCGTGGAACACGGAAGCGATCACGGCTCCCTACTTGGACACGATCGGCCTCGACTTCGTGAATCCCTACATCCAGAACATGTACGACAACATCCTCCGCCTCAAGCTGGATGTGGCCCAGATCGTTCCACTGCACGGGCCGCGCACTACCACCATGGCGGAGTTGCACAAGGTCCTGCTGCTGGATTGATCGCAGCTTCCGGCTGCGTCTGAAGAAAGGGGGTGAAGCACCCGGTGGTTGTTAAGCCACCCCCTTTCGCTCCATCACTTCGCAGCGATGAACACGATGCAGCTTGGCTCCGGTGCGTCGTTCAGCACTTTCCCGGTGGGCGTCAGCTTGCCCGTTTGCTGATCCACCGAAAATAGCGCGATATTCCCTGAATTCTCGTTCCCTACAAACAGGTACGTACCGGTGGGATCAAATGTGAACGTGCGAGGCGTTTGCCCGCCCGAGGCGATGTGCTGGATCGGAGTCACCGTGCCATTGCCGGGGTGGACGGCAAACACGTCGATGCTTCCGTCCACGTGCTTGGATTTCAACTGCGCATCAATGCCGCGGCTGGAGGCGTAAACGAACCTGCCTGTTCGATCCACACGAACTTCGGAGCCTTCCGCCTTGGAGCCCGCCGGCGTGAACGGAAGCGTCTGAAGTTCTTTCAGCGTGCCGGTAGCGGCATCGTAAGCAGCGGTGGTGAGCTGCATGGAGCCGCTGATCATGTAGACGTATTTCCCATTCGGCGAAAACGCCAGGTGGCGGGCCCGCCAGGCCTCAGCCGAAGTGGTAAATGGTTCGCCGTTCTGCTCGAGCTTGCCGGTCACGAGGTCGATGCGATAGACAAAAACCTTTCCGAGGCCGATGTTGCAGGCGAGAAGAAAGCGGTTGTCCGGAGAAAACATCACGCAATGATTGTGCGGGTCGGTCGGGCTCAAGCCGTTCTCGTCCGGAGGAACCGGAGGGCCCGCTGCGTGGCCGTGATGCTCGATGTAGTCCGCCACGTCGCCAAGCCGGCCGTCGGAATGAATCGGAATCGTCGCGATGCTTCCGTTTCCGAAGTTTGCTACCGCGAGCATCTTGCCGGTCCTGTCGATCGCCAGGTGGGCGGGCCCCACGCCCTTCGTCGAAACCTTATTTAAAAACGTGAGCTTGCCGGTCTTGGCGTCGATGGCGTACGAGGACACCGTGTTTCCGGGATCGTCCTTAACGGGGTGCTCGTCGGTGGCATAGAGAAAGCGGTGATTCGGGCTTTCCGTCAGCCACGATGGATTGTGCGCTTCCTCGATGAGGCCGAGCGGCGTTATATCCCCGGTTGCTGGCGAGAAGCGATATCCATAGATGCCCTTGCTTGAAATGCGCGTGTATGTGCCGATATAGACAATATAGCCTTTGCGGCCGGCGCCTGCGCTGATTCCTGCGGAGGGGAACAGCGCCGCAAGCAGCGCAATCGTCGCAAGGCCACGGAAGAGACCGGTTTTCTTTACTTGAAATCTGAAAAAGATTTTCTTCTGCTTGAGTTCGCTCATCGGCGGAGTATACCTCCAGTGTCAAGGTTCGTTGCCTGTTCCTCCCTTCCTTTCTGCGTTTTGTGCCCGCTGGAATTTATCACTTTGAAATTAACAATTGACAGGTCTGTCGGTTTTGGGATATAGCCTGTCTCACATATCGGTCGTTTCCAGAGTCACTCTACGTTTCGTACCGAAAATCGTTTTGAGATTTCGCAGCGGTGCGAGATATGAGCGAAGGTAGGGCCGAGCTTCGAATGGGGAGGGGTGCATGACTAGGGGTTTTCTGAAGTTCAGCTATAAGTACGTCTTCGTCGCTTTTCTCGCTCTGGCAGTTCTCGCTATCATCGCAACGCCAGCCAGCCTGGCACAGACAGCATCGACGGGCGCGATCAAGGGCACCGTCACCGATTCCTCCGGCGCCGTGGTACCAAACGCCACCGTCACCGCCACCAACAACGAGACCGGCGCCATTCGCACGGTGACGACGGGGGGAGACGGTTCTTTTATCGTCACGGTTCTGCCTCTCGGCACTTACCGTCTCCACGTGCAGGCCACCGGTTTCAAGCCGCTCGAAGTTCCCTCCATCGTGGTGAACGTGACGGAAACTGCGGCTTTCAACCCCGTGCTGGAAGTGGGCGGACAGACGCAGGAAGTTACCGTGCAGGCTACCGCTGAAGCGCTGCAGACCACCAATGCGACGATGGGTACGGTAGTCTCGAGCAATACCGCGACGGCGATTCCCCTGACGACACGCAACTTCACGAATCTGCTGGGGCTTTCCGCCGGCGCGAACACCTCCGTATTCAATGCCACCCAGCTCGGCAAGGGCACCACGGATATTGCCGTGAACGGCGCCAATCTCGGGCAGAATGGCACCTCCATGGACGGCGTGGCGATTTCGAATACCACCACCAGCGGACTTTTGTCCGATACCGGGAAGGCGCCCAGCATCGGCCTTGTGAACCCGGACGCTATTCAGGAATTCAAGATTCAGACTTCATTGTTTGACGCCGGTTACGGGCGCAATGTGGGCGCCAACACGAACGTGGTTACCAAGTCCGGAACCAACGATTATCACGGAGACTTGTTTGAGTTCTTCCGCAACACCGTGCTCGACGCCAACGAGTTTTTCCGCAAGGAAAATACCCAGGTGGTCAACGGCGTTCAGCAAAACAGCCGCCAGGTCCTCGACCAGAACCAGTTCGGGGGTGTGTTCGGCGGACCGATCAAGAAGGACAAGCTCTTCTTCTTTGGCTCTTTCCAGGAACTATCGCAGAAGAACGGCTTGGCCGCTCAGGGAGCCTCGGTTCCCTTTGAACTCCCGATTTTGCCGGGCGGCGACCGATCGAATACCGCCGCACTTGAGGCCTCGCTCGGACAGTATTTCTCTCCTGGCGGGATCGATGGCGGCACCGCCAAGGACGGCACGACCCAGGTTGCCGCAAACGGATCGAACATCAATCCCGTAGCTATCGCGCTTCTGCAGCAGAAGAATCCCGATGGCACCTATTACATCCCCAGCGGTCCGGCTGTGACGTCGGTAGGTGGTCAGACAGTAGGCACAAAAGTCGTTTTGACCGACCCCGCCCGGTTCACGGAGCATCAATACCTGGGCAATGGGGACTACGTAATCAACAGCAAGAATACGTTCTCGGTGCGCTACTTCTATGCGAACGACCCCGAGACGATCTCCTACCTCTGCGGTATCAATGGCGGCACGAATTACGGGATTTGTTACAACGACAACGCCGGCATCAGCAGCATCAGTAACCACTACGCCGTTCTTAAACTGACTTCAATCCTGACGAACAACCTTGTAAATGAAGCCCGGGTTTCGATGCAGCGGGATACGGCGTCCACCCACGCGACAAACACCTACGCGAACGAATCATTCGGCATCAATTCCATCTCGCCCTATGAAAGAGACCTCGACCAGATCACCGTTACCGGATTGTTTACTACCGGCACGGCCGGAGGGCTTCCGCAGTATCAATCCGTTACCAACGGGGAGCTCGCGGACGACATCTCCTGGACGCACGGGAAACAGACGCTGCGGTTCGGCGTCGAGATCGAGCACGACTACTGGAACTGGAACCCCGCATTCCTTGCCGTCGGTGCACTGACTTTCCCCAGGTTCCAGGACTTCCTGCTGGGACTGCCCGGCTGCGCCCCGAGCCTTTCCGCGTCTGCCTGCGCTGCCAGTGGTGCTGCGAACCAGACGACCGGAGCGTCCGCACCGAGCCTCTCCAGTACAGGAGCCTATCAGGCCACAGCCCCCCCGGGAGGCTTGAACCATCACCTGCGCAATGCATTCGGTGATGCGTACATCCAGGACGACGTCAAGCTGACACAGTCGTTTACCCTGAACCTGGGGCTTCGCTGGGAATATGACGCACTGTTCCACGACAAGTACGGCCTCAGCACGAACATCTGGCCCAGCCTGATCAATACGGTGCCCATACCCGGATCCTCAGCCGCCACGGGCACTCTGGCCGGATTTACAGTTCCTTCGAACTTTCCGTTTTCACTCTACCCACCCCCCGTTGGAGGCGTGTTCCAGTTGAACAGGCAGGGTTATACGCAGGGTGGGACGCCCGTGAAGAATTTCGCCCCACGCGTGGCGTTCGCGTGGTCGCCGTTAGCGAACAAGCGCCTGGTGCTGCGCAGCGGCTTCGGGGTCTTTTATGACCGCGCTGCCGCAACCATTTACATCGGCGGAATCAATCAGGCCGCGCCTTATGCCACACCGGTATTCCAACAGGTGGCGCAGTATTATTCCTCTTTCGCAACGCCGTACCAGCCACCCCCGACGCCTTGGGCGCCCCGCTGGGTGAACTTCACTTCGGGGGCCAGTTCGCTGCTGTCAGATACATCCATCCTCCCGAATTACGAGCACACCCCGGTGGTGTACCAGTGGAACATGACCGCCCAGTATGAGTTCGTACATGACTGGACGCTGGAACTGGGCTACGTTGGATCGCGTGGTGTCCATCAGGAAGGTATTCCCGGATTTACCGGACAGCAGGGCAATGAAGCCCAGTTGGTGGGTAATCCTTTGGGTACGAACGCAGTCAATGCCCCTGCCATCGCCGCCGGACTTGTCACCACGAATACGGTCGCAAACGCGTTTGAGCGCGTACCTTATCTCGGCTTTAGTCCTGCCGGCATTCTGGAGTTTGCGACCGACACCGACACAAAGTACAACAGCCTCCAGGCCACTCTTCACAAGCAGTTCTCGCATGGCTTCCAGATGCAGGCCGCATACACCTGGAGCCGGGCTACCGCTACGGAATGGCTGTATAACGATCCCGATTATTCGAAGTACGGGCCGAACCCCTCCTACCGTCCGCAACGGCTTGCTGTCAGCTATGTGTATAACCTTCCCGGAATCTCCAACGAGGGCATTCTTGGAAAGGTCGTGAATGGCTGGGCAGTATCGGGCGTGACCGTGGCTCAGGACGGTTTCCCCTTGACCCTTTACGACGATAGGGGAGGCGCCATCTACGGTCTTGGTGGTGGAAGCCCGGTAGAGTCTACGCCCGAATTTGCCGCGGGAATGGGACCGGCGAATATCGCTACTCCCGGCGGCGTGGAGGCGCGAATTGGCGGCGCCAACGGTGGACCCGGCTTTTTCAATAAAGCTGCGTTCACGACGATACCAGTAATCGGTGCCACTCCCGGCGTTGCCGGAACCGGAGGCACCGGGTGGGGCAATGCCGGTTTGGGCCTGCTTCTCGGTCCCGGCCAGTTCAATTGGGATGTTTCGGTTTCAAAGACCACCAAAGTGGGAGGCATACGCGAAGGAGCCACCCTGCAGTTCCGGGCGGAACTCTTCAACGCCTTCAATCACGCTCAGTTCAACGCACCTGGTGTCGGAACGAACAGCCTTTCCACCGGTGCGGGCGTGGACGTGAACAACGCAACCTTCGGGCAGATCACCTCCACGTCGGTGAATCCGCGCCTGGTCCAGTTTGGGCTGAAGTATATATTCTAAGGAACGGGCCGGCGGGCAAATTGGGTTAAGCCGCTGGTCTTCAAGAACGCCGAGAATGGGGCTCTCCGCGATCCGAAACTGGATCAGGAGAGCCCTAATTTTTTCGAACCACTTTCGAGCCGGCGAACGAGTCGAAGTCCACCGCGTTGCCGCCTAAGGTCGCAACCCGCCAGATAACCACCTCGGGGCTACGACTTCTTAGCAGCTTCCTGCTCCAGCCGATACTTCTCTCTGGCAGCCTTGAGGAGAGTGTCGAACCAATCGAGAATCTCCTGGCGGCTCTGCACGAACGGATTGGGCTCTCCCGGCTTTCGCAATTTGAGTTTGGCTTCCGTTTCAAACACATCGTTCAGCTGGGGATGGTCCGGCAGGAGCACGCGAATGTTGGGCAGTTTTCGCATCCTCTCCATGCCCTCGATGTAAGTCTTGGTCCACTCCGCCGGGAAATTGAAGCCTGTTCCGCCCAAAGTGAGAGCCTCGTAGGGCTTCCCGTGATCGTAGACGGTGTACTCCATGCTCAGGCAGCCTGTGGTGTTGGCGGGAGTCTGATGCAGATGGATGGTGGTATTACCCAGCGTTACATCATCGCCTTCTTTGTAAACCAGGTCGGGAGGAATCGTTTCGTAAGGATGCGCGGCCGGAGGTTTTTCGTAGACGTCCCAGTCTCCCGCAGCCATTCCCACCCGCGCACCCGTGGCCGCTTTAAGCTTCTTGACCCCTGCGGCGTGGTCCGAATGTCCATGGGTGATCAGAATGTATTTGATGTCGGTTGGATTGAAACCCAGCTTCCGGATGTTGCCCAGTTCCGTTTCAACAGTGTAGTCGTAGCCGGAGTCGATGAGGATCAGTCCCTTGTCGGCTTTGATGAGGTACATGCTGACCGATTGCGGTCCCACGTAATAGACGTTGTCGAAGATCTGGAACGGCTCTCGCGCCTGCGCCTCCGCCGTGGAAGGGAGCCTCACTCCTTTATTGGCCCAGGGCAACAGATAATCGTAATCGACGGCTTTTTTGGGCTGCGCCTCCTGCGCAAGGGCCGGGAGCGCGCTGGTCCCAATGGCCCCGCACAAGCCGGCGACGCAGACAATCCTCCGAAGCTTATTCATTGGCAATATCCTCCATACAGGCCGCAGACGCCCAGCTCGCGAAATCTACTGAATGGCGTTAGGGGTGTCAAGCGCGTTTGCCACCGGCGCAGAGTCAAAAGACGCTACGCCTCCGTCTCGGGTAACTGAGCGTGTGCTGTCCTTGCCGTAACGGGTTCCATGGCAGCTCGACCGCTCTTATCTGAAGTAAATGGCAGTTTGGGTTCATTTCGGCACTATTGTCCTTCGTGACGGGTTCGCCCTGCTGCTCATTCGTTCGATGGCCTTCACGAGCCGATGTCTAATATTCGCTTCGGCCGAAATTCCGTCGATCGGTTTTATTTTCGAAAAGACCGCCATCAAGAGCCCTATGTTCTTGCTCCAAGAGCTTTGACCGATGGAGATGCTGTGGCCTCAGGATGGAATGAGCCTCGGACGTGCTGGAGGCACGCCGCGAAAGCTTCCTGAGGGCGAAGGCTTTGTCCTCCCATATAATTTACGAAACCTACCAGACCGAGCACGCGACTGCCTGTGCCTAGGCGCACGAGATTCAACCAGACTGGTTCGGCTTGTAAGGTACGCAGCGAGACTCAAGGTGAAATATCCGGACCTCACTGGCTCAATTGTTAGCGAGATGCGACAAATTGCCGTCGAGGTGATCGAGAAAGCTGCGACGGACGAGCCGTGGAATCACTGAAGAGCGTAGATGAGGTTCAGCGGGACATACATTTGGTTGGAGGGACCGATCAGGTTATAGGTCACTCCGTCAGGACTCCACACGCTGGTCGTCTCCGATGCCACTCCCGTCGTTTGAATCGTTGTGTTGAAGTCGTACCACTGATCCCCGCCCTGCACCTCCTGACTTACCAGATAATAGGCCGTGTTAGGGCTCAAGGTGACCGGCGAAGACAGTTGGCTATACGCAAATGTCCCCGCTTGCCCCCCTGCCAAGTTCACTGTCACCGATCCACCGGTCACATCCTGTCCTGTCGACGCATTCACGAGCTTCACGATATGAGTCTCTGTGTTTCCTGCTACTACGTAGCGCCCTAACTCCGTCACCTGCATACCGCCCGACGCCGTCGTTATGCTACCTCCTACCCAGCCACTGAAATTGTTCCGCCCCGTTCCCAGAGTGACCTCCGTTATCAGTGCCGCGCTCGTCGCCGGCTTAGACGTGTACAGGAAATTCAACGGCCCATAGCTTTCATCCGAGGATCCATACAGGTTGTACGTCACGCCGTCTGGACTCCACACGCCGGTTGTCTCACTCGCGACATTCGCCGTCTGGATCGTCGTGTTGATGTCGTACCATTGATCTCCACCCGACGTCTCCTGGCTCACGATGTAGTACGTCGTGTTCGCATTCAGCGTCACTGGGCTTGTCAGGTTTGCATATAGGAAGCTTCCTGCGCTTCCTGCCGCCGTCGATACCGTCGCCGATCCGCCGCTCAGAACTTGCCCGCTCGCGTTCACGATCTGTACCGTGTGGTTGCCCGTATTGCCAGCCACTTCCATCCGTCCCAGCGCGGTCACCGTCAACGGAGTGTTCCCCACGGTCACGCTCATCCCAACCCAGCCACTGAAGTTGTTCCGCAGCGTCCCCAGAGTCTGAGAGCTGACATACGCCGTCGCCGTCGACGTCTGCACCGTCAGCGTCACGGCATTTGATGTCGCCGAGCCAAGATTGTTCGTTACGACGCATTCATACTGCGTACCACTCGCCGCCAATCCTTCGGCGGGCGTTGTGTAGCTGCTCGCCGTGGCTCCACTAATCTGTGTGAACGATGTTCCTGCAGGCGCCTCCGACCACCACTGATAGGTCAGGTTGCCGCCCGAGGCACCGACGGTGAACGTGGCTGTCCCGTTTACGGCGATCGTCGCATTCTGGGGCTGCTGCGTGATCATCGGAGCCGTTGAGACAGTCGCCGTCGAATACAGGAAATTCAACGGCCCATAGCTTTCATCCGGGGATCCATACAGGTTGTACGTCACGCCGTCTGGACTCCACACGCCGGTTGTCTCACTCGCGACATTCGCCGTCTGGATCGTCGTG
This sequence comes from uncultured Acidobacteriota bacterium, assembly GCA_963848365.1. GTDB lineage: Bacteria > Acidobacteriota > Terriglobia > Acidiferrales > UBA7541 > Palsa-295. The sequence goes on along the minus strand of CAWKDI010000009.1, from coordinate 98,740 downwards.
TTGATGTCGTACCATTGATCTCCACCCGACGTCTCCTGGCTCACGATGTGGTACGTCGTGTTCGCATTCAGGGTCACTGGGCTTGTCAGGTTTGCATATAGGAAGCTTCCTGCGCTTCCTGCCGCCGTCGATACCGTCGCCGATCCGCCGCTCAGAACTTGCCCGCTCGCGTTCACGATCTGTACCGTGTGGTTGCCCGTATTGCCAGCCACTTCCATCCGTCCCAGCGCAGTCACCGTCAACGGAGTGTTCCCCACGGTCACGCTCATCCCAACCCAGCCACTGAAGTTGTTCCGCAGCGTCCCCAGAGTCTGAGAGCTGACATACGCCGTCGCCGTCGACGTCTGCACCGTCAGCGTCACGGCATTTGATGTCGCCGAGCCAAGATTGTTCGTTACGACGCATTCATACTGCGTGCCACTCGCCGCCAATCCTTCGGCGGGCGTTGTGTAGCTGCTCGCCGTGGCTCCACTAATCTGTGTGAACGATGTTCCTGCAGGCGCCTCCGACCACCACTGATAGGTCAGGTTGCCGCCCGAGGCACCGACGGTGAACGTGGCTGTCCCGTTTACGGCGATCGTCGCATTCTGGGGCTGCTGCGTGATCATCGGAGCCGTTGAGACAGTCGCCGTCGAATACAGGAAATTCAACGGCCCATAGCTTTCATCCGGGGATCCATACAGGTTGTACGTCACGCCGTCTGGACTCCACACGCCGGTTGTCTCACTCGCGACATTCGCCGTCTGGATCGTCGTGTTGATGTCGTACCATTGATCTCCACCCGACGTCTCCTGGCTCACGATGTAGTACGTCGTGTTCGCATTCAGGGTCACTGGGCTTGTCAGGTTTGCATATAGGAAGCTTCCTGCGCTTCCTGCCGCCGTCGATACCGTCGCCGATCCGCCGCTCAGAACTTGCCCGCTCGCGTTCACGATCTGTACCGTGTGGTTGCCCGTATTGCCAGCCACTTCCATCCGTCCCAGCGCGGTCACCGTCAACGGAGTGTTCCCCACGGTCACGCTCATCCCAACCCAGCCACTGAAGTTGTTGCGGGCCGTGCCCAGACTAAACGATGTGACGTAATTCGTGCTCGAACCACCAGCAATCACCGCTGTGATTGTAGTTGAATCAGTAGCACTCCCACCGGTGGATCCACCGCCCGACACGCTTACCTGGTTTAACTGAGGCGAACTCGCATCCGGCGCAACATTCACTATGACCGTGATGGAAGGATAGCTCGATCCGCCGTTTAGCGCATCGCTACGAGTGCAAGTTGTGGTCGCGCACGCCCATCCACTTCCCGCCATCGACACCAGCGACAGTCCGGAAGGAGCCGTCTCGGCCACGGTTACGGTTCCGACCGTAGGCCCTGCATTCGCTCCATTTGACACCGTAATGGTGTAGGTGGCGTTTTGTTGCCCCTGTGTGAAGCTTCCGATGTGAGTTTTGGTAATGCTTAGCACCGCCGGGTTTGCGATGATGACCGTCGAACTGCTCGCGTTCGCAGTGGCTGAACCACCGCCTGACACGCTTACCTGGTTCACCTGTGGCGAAGTCGCACCGGTCCCCACATTCACAGTTATGGTGATCGCTGGGTAGCTGGACCCTCCACTCAATGCGTCACTGCGCGTACAACTGCTTGCTGTGCATGTCCATCCAGTCCCGGCCATCGACACCAGCGTCAGCCCCGAAGGCACAGTTTCTGTTACCGTAACGGTCCCGCTCGTAGGTCCTGCACCTGCTGCATTCGACACGGTCACTGTATAGGCCGCGTTCTGCTGTCCTTGGGTGAAGCTCCCCGTCGGGGCCTGCGTAATGCCTAGCACGGCAGGGTTCGGTGCCCCCGGCCATTTATTCGCCAAGTTCGCGACGTTGACGGTGCCAAGACCAGTGGCAAAATCCCAGCCGGTGTTGGTCGCATAAGCCGGTTGATACGAAGACGTGGAGGTGGAAAGCACCCCGTTTGTGCCCGATGGTATGTAGCAGTTGTGTGTCCCGGTGCAGTTTACATCCATGTCCCCCTGTGTCACGTCGTTGAATACGCAGCTACTGGCCACATCGCTGCCGAGGGAGGAATTACAGGATGTGTTGCCTGCGGTGCCATACTCGGTGGCAGCGAGCGAGTAGTAAGTAGGGGTCGGATTGCCCGAACTGCTTCCGATGTTCTGATTGATAAGTGCTTGGACGGCGGCCATTATGGGCGAAGCGAACGACGTACCACCGTAACCGGACCAACTGGAGGGAGGAGTATTCGTGCACGGCGCTCCGCCATTAGCGGTATCAGACCAGCAAACCACGTAGTAGTGTCCCCACAGTCCATTCGCAGCGAAAAACGAAACATCAGGAATATCGCGTGCCCCATCTTCCGGGTTACCCGTGACGGATTGCCAAGTAGGCTTAGTATATCCAGCACAGGTGCCTCCGACCACACCACCGCTCCTCGGCGTTCCGGTCGCGCAGCCGCTTGGCCCACCACTTCCAGCCACGGTGGTCAGATATGACTTACCGGTCGAGCTATTGCAGAAACCTCCTGAACCATAGGTCGTCGGGTCACCCAGGTAAGTGGCAAGCAGCTCACCTGCGCAGGAGTTATTCCATGGGATCTCCGGGATGTAGGATTCTGCGGAACCGTAATTAGCGGTGTTGGTCGCGTTCCAGTAGGTGCCGTTGGCTCCTGCGTACGTATCGCCGAAATCCGTACCGCCTACAGAGACATTGTAGGGTGTGGAGGTGTATCCGCTGACGGTAATTCCATGAGTTGCTTTAGTAGTGTCGTAGTCGGAGCTGGCCGCGCCCTGGTCGCCCGAAGCAACGAAAACAGATACCCCTAAGGTTACCGCCTGCTGATACAGGGCATTGATATATGCGTTGCCTGCCGCGCCAAGGTCGGGCTCCGAATCTCCGTAGCTGATACTCACGATAGCCGGCGGTGTCCCGCTCGTGTTTAGTATGTTCTGCAGGGCAACGAAACCACCGAAATTGGTTCCATTGGCGCACGAGGCTAAGAGAATGGCCGCGTTCGGCGCGCCGGCGCTTGCCCATTCTGCGTCCAAAATCGCCTCCACCTCATCCCCGTTGACGCCCGGGTCGCTACAGTTGTCGGTGCCACTTGGCGGCGCCGGGTGAACCTCCGTGAAAGAACCCGCCGTGTAGCTGGAAAGGCCGAGTGTTGAACGAAAGGTGCTCCAGTCCGCCACGCTATATACGTCGGAATCTTCCACCACAACGATCGTCTGACCCTGCCCGGAAATGCCCTTCGCAAAAAGCGGATTGAAGTTATAGATCGTGGCCAAGTCCGCAGGCACAACCGGATACTCGCCATTACCAATTGTGTAATTCACACGTGGATGACTCATCGAGCGCGGCATGAAATCATTCATCGATACAACACCAACGAGAGCTGGCGCGAGCGCAGCAGGAATCTCCGGATCGCTCACATTAGCGAAGTGGGCTACGCCGTTCACATTCAGATTATGAACCTCGGCCTTAAATGCATCGCGCACCTGGCCTGCAGTCCCTGAGAAGTCAATCGATCTTGGATAGATTACGTTGACGATAAAACTATGAGACTCAAGCCACCCTGTGATGGCGTCGATATCCTCCGGCGCCAGACTGAAATCTTCTCTGAATTGATCGGGCGTGAGCCAATGGTGAAAGTTCGGTGAGGTAGGGTCCTCCAGCTCGCGAGTCAGCTGTTCAAGCTCCTGCTCCTTCTCTGCTGGTAGTTGCAACTGGATCTGCATGTGTTCGATAGGAAAGGAGTCTGGTACAGGGCCGCGATCGTTTGCAGCATTTGCTTCGGGGCGCGTATTGCCTGCAAGTCGTACCGACGTGCTTTCGTCCACCGTCTGAGTGATCAGACGGCGCGAAGTCTGCCCTGGTCGAGATTGGGCGTGCGCCAACAGGGCGCCTAGCAAAAGAAATGCCGAAAAGGCCGCTAACCACAAGGTAAAATGAGGTCGTCGAAGCACAGTCCTCCGAGAGGCCGGATATACTAAGCAATTAGGGGGCCAGTGTAGCAGAGGGGTTCTGCCACAAGTCAAGCGGGAATGGGCACTTAGCAGCTTGTTGAATTAAATAGCTTTTGCGTGTTTCTCGGCTCTGAATCTGGTTATAGATGAGTTGTTTGGGAGCTGTTAGGTACCGTCCGATTCGGCCGGTTACCCGCAGCGGCATCCATTTTCAGGCTTTCGCCATTAGATTTCGCAACCGACAGAGGTTGTAAGCGGCTCCGGTGAAGGTAAATAGCCACCCAACCTTGTCGATCCCTCGCAACTTCACTTTCCTTAGCATCCCCACCATCTTCATCCACCCGAATGATTGTTCCACTCGTTTTCGCTTCCGCTGACTCACCTCGTACCCGGCATGCCGCGCCGTGCGCTGATCAATCGCGCTCCGTCGGTTGGTGTTGTTCTGTGCCACATGCGGTGTGATGTTCATCCCGCGAAGCTCTTTGACAAACTCTTGCGTGTCGTAATTCTTGTCCCCGCACACAGTCACCCGCTTCACACCGTGAATCCTCTCAGCCATCAGCATCGCTGCATCTCGTTCCGCTCTTCCATCGGCCTCGCTTAGAAAAGTCTGCACCAAGAGCCCGTTGCGGTTTTCCATCAATACATGTCCCAGATAACTCAGCTTCGCCTCGCTGCCTCGGGGCTTCCTGAACAGGCGGGCATCGGGATCCGTCGTGCTCTTGTGGGTCTGATTCTTCCGCTTCTCCCCGTGAAAATCGACATCCCCTACCGCCCCAGGCGGGTTCCCCTTCCCATCTTTCCGCCGGAAACTCTTCTGACTCGCCCATGCCTCGATCAGCGTCCCGATCCACGGTGAAATGCTCATCTGAAATGTAGGGCTTCGCCCGCTCCAGCACCCGTCTGAAAAACCCCTCCGCAATCTCCTCGTTCAGCAAACGCTCCCGATTCTTGCTGAACACTGCGTGATTCCAGACTACCTCGTCCATCTCCATTCCCACAAACCACCGGAACAGCAGGTCACAATCCCTTCGCACTCATCCATTGGCGCAGCGTCTCCCGGCTGACCACCAGGCCGGTGCGTGCCAGGTGCTCGCTGGCCAGTGTCGGACCGAACCCGGCATAGCGCGGCTGCCGTAGTTCGGTTATCGCACGCTTCCGCATCGCCTCGGGGATCTTGCGGTTGGAGCGACGGCCGCGCAGCCGATGCACAATCCCCCGATCTCCCTCCTTGCGCAAACGCTGTTGCCAACGCCGCACCTGGCGGTCGCTCACCCGCAACCGCTTGGCGGCTTCGACCTGCTTGATGTGTCCTTCTTCTACTTGTTGCAGCACCTTCAACCGTTCCCGCTCTCTTCCACTCAACTCAATTCGCTCCGTTTCCATCCCGCCTCCCACCCGGGATGAAACCGGACATTTCTACTTTGCACAAACCGGAGATTCTCATTTTGCGGCGACACAGAATGTCACATTCGTAGCCACGGTGAAACTCTTGTGCTAGCCTGAGTCTCCCGGAAGAGGCGCGGTTGAGAACCGCAACAAACGTAATGACACAGCAACTCGAAGCGCACCTCGGTGAGTCTTTCGAACTGTCTAACGATCATACAGAAACAATCATTCGCTGCTGTTTTTGGATTGTGGTCTCATACACGTTCTTGAGAGATCTCTTAACGGCGGCTTCAAAGCCTTTGTGGTTTGACGAATTAATTACCTTCGGCGTCGCTAGCCAGCCAAAGTGGACCGACATCTGGCAGGCGCTGGGCCACAGCAAGGATGGACAACCGCCCGCGTATTACATGCTAGAGCGGATTTTCGCAAACTTCTCCGCCAACCAGGAAATTGCATACCGGTTGCCGTCCTCGGCTTTGGCTGCGTGCTGGTGTGCATTTTTGTCGCGATCCGACGGCGGGAGGGCAGCTCCCTAGCGTTGATCTGCGCGTGTAGTTTGCTTCTGACTCCGCTGCTGAGGCCCTACGCCGTCGAAGCGAGGCCGTACAGCGTTGTGGCAGCTTCAGTGGCGTTTGCTCTGGTATGTTACCAGCACGCGCCAAAAAGTCGTTGGATGATTCTGATGGGTGCGGCGTTCGCAGCAGGGGAGTCGTGGCATTATTACGCGCTTTTGGGATTTCTACCGTTTGAAGTGGCTGAACTGGCGGTGCTAGTGCGAACGCGCCGTATTCGGTGGGGAGTGTGGCTCGCGCTGGCGGTAGGTTTCCTGCCTCTATTTGCATTCTGGCCTCTGCTGGTGGGAGTGCGGCAGTTTTACGGCTCGTATGTTTGGAATCCTCCATCGTTATTTGCAACCGCGAACGCCTACGCCCTTTTGTTCAGGACTTTCGCTCCGATTGCATTCGCATTCGTTGCGGTGTTGGTGGTAGTCACTTGGTGGGCTGGCGAGCCAGCGCTGGCACGACCTAGGATGTTCACCGGGATCGATGATCTCAGCGAGCGCTGGACGACAATTACGTTTCTTTTGCTGCCGCTCATAGCCTTCTTGGCTACCAAACTCACGCACGGTCCATACCAGGAGCGTTACGTTCTGCCGACCCTGTTCGGCATTCCGCTGGGTCTAGCGCATGCTTTGCGAATCACTGGGCGCAGAGGAGTTGCCCTCGCAGCGGCGTTCATTTTCATCGCCGTGGGACTGCAAGAGGCATTCTTCTGGCAAGGCGCGATCCACGACCGCGGGAGGTTGCCATCTCCGGTTCAGCCGATCGAGCAGTTCGTGACTCGCGCAGGCTACCCGGAACTGCCCGTGGCAATCTCCGACGGACAGGACTACGTGGAGTTCGTGCATTATGCGCAGGACGCAAAGCGCTTTTTCTCGATCGTCGATCCACCGCAGGCAATCGTTTACGCTGGCAGTGATTCCGTCGATTTAGAGCTACCTGTCCTGCGATGCTGTCTGCCACTGCAGGTCTACGAGTTCCACGAATTCGTCGGGCGGTATCCACGGTTTCTCCTCTATTCGGGGGGAACGGAGTGGGATTGGTGGCCAGCGCGTCTGGTGAAGGATGGTTATTTGATGCAGACGCTTGTGAGTGATAAAACACGAAAGGTGTATCTAGTGAGCGCTCCATAGAAGCGTCGCGGCGTGTGGAGGTCCAGTCCTATGTCTTACCAGAGGGCCGTGTTTCGACTAAGCCGGAATCGTGGTTCCTGGGTTGCCGCGTACAAGAGTGATTTCGTTTATCGATGCTCCGGAATGACGAATTGCTGTTCACAATTCAGGAGCTTCCCGATTGACGCTTGGCTGAGTGGTCATGTCTTTTGAGCGAGGACTTGACAATCCGCCCTTTGCCGCAATTGTTTTGATGTTACGATCACACCGATGCCCACAAGCCAGAAGCGATGCGGTTGTCACAAACTTAGGGAGCTATCTGATCCGAGAACTTTCCGAGGGTGAAATTCTGAGTCAAATTCGAATTGTAGCAACGCGACTAGCTTACTCCCCAGCGTTTATTGCGTGCTTTGCCTTTACGCTTCGGATTGCGGTCTTATATATCGTTTGGCAGGGGATGCGAGGATCCCCGGAAGCAACGGACTACGGGTTCGAAGTTGGTCGCGTCGCAAAGTCCATTGTTACTGGAAAGGGGTTTAGTTCGCCGCTTATTCCGCTTGAGACTGGACCCACCGCTTACCTGTGTCCTGTTTATCCCTATCTCGTTGCCGCTGTTTTCAGGCTCTTCGGAATCTACAGCGTGCCTTCCCACATCATTTTACAAGCGCTAAACTGCGCGTTTGCGGCCCTGGTTGTTTTTGGCATCTACTCGATTGCCAAACGAAGCTTTGGCAGGGACGCAGCCGTATGTGCTGCTTGGCTCTGGGTGTTTCTCCCAAATGCGTGGCATATTCCGCTCGCGTATATATGGGACAGCACACTATCCGCTTTGTGGTTCACATTGGTTTTCTGGGCGACACTAGTACTCCGAGGAAATCAGAAGTTGTTGAATTGGGCTTTCTATGGGGCCCTGTGGGCGATCGGCGCAATGATAAATGCGACGATTCTCGCGCTATTTCTTCCTACAGTCGGTTGGCTAGCCTGGAGTGCATCCAGGCAATTGCTACCATGGCTAAGATATGCCGGCGTCACTTGTGCCGTGTTGATATTGGGAATGGCACCATGGACCTATCGCAATTACAAAGTCTTTGGGCGTTTCATCCCCGTGCGTTCGGCGTTTGGAATAATGCTCTGGGAGGGCAGTAATCCTGTTGCCCGGGATGTGAACTCATTTGCGCTGCAACCGGTTTGGAGCCTGCCTGAAGCTGAACTTTATAAGCGGATGGGCGAAATCCCCTACATGAAATCAAAAGAGCGTGAGGCTCTGGCCTTCATGCGATCTCACCCGCTTTTCACGATAAGGAATATCCTACGGAAGGTTGGTGCTAACTGGTTTGAAGTCTCTGATCGCCCGCATAGCAGCTTTTCAGAGTATCCGTTCTATTTGAAAATGCTCGGGGGACTGAATGCATTGTTTGTCTTATTAGCCTGGATAGGAACTGTTTCTGCTCTACGAGCACACAACGAGGAAGCGATTCCATATCTTTTTGTACTCGTGTTTTATCCGCTCGTGTACTATTTGACGTCGACGTTGGTTCGCTATCGCTTTCCAATTGAGCCGCTAATGACGGTCCTCGCCGCTTACGGGTTTCTGACGATTTGGAACGCTGATCGTCAGAATCGTACTTCCGCTTCGAGCTCCATCCAAGAATTGAACCCATTATGACTGCAGGGCCCGAGCTTCCTTCATGGAAAACGAAATGGACTCAAGGCAAACCGATACTGTGGCTTTCAGCGCTAGCCGCTTTGCTGCTCATTACGAATGGATGGTTTTCTGAAATAGATGACGAATGTGCCATCATCGACAAAGCAGTTCAGCCTGTCCGTGACATTATTCGCTTATATATTAAGGGCTCCGGTCAGCATGAGCATCCCCCTCTCTTTGATCTGATCCTACATGGTTGGCTCAGCGCAACAAGCGGCAACTATTATTTGCTACGACTACCTTCAATTCTGTTTTATGTTGTTGGAGCCTGGATACTATCCCTAGTTGCCAAGAGGTTTGGCGGAAACCGGGCTCAGCTTGTGCAGTTGGCAATTGTTGTCGTTTGGCCATTCGGGTTTCATTTTGCCCGGCTAACGACGTGGTATTCTTTTTGCTTCTTTCTCGTCTCTTTGCTCACTCTTATTTATTTCAGACTCCTGGACCATCCAACCGTGACGAATTGGTGTTGGTTTTTACTGGCTTGCATGGCTATTGTGTATTCAAATTATTTTGGCTGGGCACTATTAGCGTGTCTCGCTGTCGATTACGTTCGCCGGAATCGCGAACGACTTCGGGCCCTCCGCATCATTCTTGTTGCAGGTGCAGTTCTGTTTCTGTCCTACTTGCCCTTAGTCCGTTCTCTCCTTCGAGAAACGCATATGGGAATTCATACTTCTGGATTGCTAGGTATCCTGACGGCTGACATCTACAGTATTTATTGTCTCTTCGTAAGCGAATCCGTAGCGCCTTGGTTTTGGCCGATCGGTGTACCCGCCCTGATTGCTACCCTTATCGGCTTGATTGCTCTATTCCTACAAGTTCCGCCTTCCACTAAGGCCTTTTACGGCTATTTTTTTATCGTGCTCACCTTGATGGCAGGCTTGGGCATTCTTAATCCGAAGAGGATTTTGTTTATCGCCCCATGGCTTTTGCTTCCCCTCGGAATAGCTCTGGGGACATCCTCGGGCGGATTTATCAGGCAGCTCCTTATCGCCTCATTACTTTTTACTACTGCTGTGGGATGGTATGGCATTTTCTCGCGAAGACTGTACTCCGCACCGCACTGGGTTGAGCCTTGGCGAGCAATCGCGGAACGCGGCGCCAGTGTCGTTAAACAACACGGCATCGTCATTGGTAATAATCCTTCGTTCTTTTTTTATCTAACTTATATGCTTCCAACTAGTAGCGCCTCACAGTCGGCCAGCGAATTTCGAGGACTGCTACCTAACTCAGTTCGAACGCCGGGAGTCTTCACACCGGAGGAGTGGCATGCGGCCAAACAACCACTGGCTTCGATAGTGTTGTTGGTCGCGGGACAGCATTACCCAACACCTTCCGCTCCAACAGATGCTGCAGTTCAATGGTTGGATAGTGCTTGTTCCCTGGTCTCGGCAGAACACATGGTCCACGATTCAGGTGCTGAGCTAAAAACTCGCATAACTGGAATATACCAGCCCGTGTGGAGGGTCGAGGTCAGGACATACAGTTGCGGAGGAGCGGCTTATGCTCGCAGCCTGCGTAATTGACACAGGGAAACAGCCGGGGTGTGGTGGCTGCAACTGCTGATTTAGCCAAGCAGGTGTGCCGGATCATCCTGTGAACGCAAAACAGTGGATAGGTCAGATGGACCACACTTATTGCTTGAACTGAAGCTATGAGGGACCTTGCTGGCAGTCCATTTCGGCCGTGGCTAATGCTTCGAAATAACTTGCCCGTACGGCTGCCAGCGAAACAATTAACGCGTCGAAGAACGGGACGCGAAGCCGAGTGTTCATGGTGACAGGAAGATGTAGTGCAGTCATAAAAATGACGAACCCAAACACGAGCCAAGCCATGGGAGAGTTAGTTCGATATAGACGAAACCAACCAGCCACGGCAAGTGCGACAAAAATCCAATAGATCACAACGCCACCCCATCGCAAGATGCGAACTCTTAGTGAAAATGTATTCGTGCCGAAGATTTGATCTGTTGAGAACCAGAACGCACCAAGTTTGACGGTTGCGAGCCTTAAAAGGCCGGTGAATCCTTCAGCAGCCCATAGAACCTTCCCCACGCCGCGCGCTTGGGCGTCAAGAGTCAGCTCATCTCTTAACGTAGGTGATGCAGAATCGCTCTCGACATCTGCGTTGTTCCATCCAAGTTCACGCCTCACAGCTGCAATCTCGTTAATGTCGCCTCGACCTGTGGGAGATAACACCCCATCGACGAGTCCAAATCCTGTAATTGTTGAATAAAGAGGCCGTCCAAACACCTTCCGATTGTGGATCACCCATGGCGCGACAACAACGCTGCCAGCAACGAGCATGATAAGGGCGCGTCTATAATCTCGGCGGAGAAGACAAATCGAAATAGGTCCCAGCAGCACCAGGACTGCTGCGTTAAAGCGGTCTAAGCTCGCCAAACCTGCAAAGATTCCTGCGAGTACAACGGGGAACTGGGAATTCCGCTCAAGGCTCATACACAAAAATAACCACCATAGTGCTATGACCATGGCTCCAAGCGACTCGGTCAATATCTCAGTCTGAAAAAAAAGAAGAGTTGGCATAAGGAGTCCAAAAACGAACCCGACCCTCCCTTGTGCTCCCCACTTCTTCGCCAATGCTCCACAGGCGGCGGCTGTGAAAAGTGTGAAGCACAGTTGAATAAGGCGCAGCAAGAGGCGCCACCTAGACGGCGATCGCAGCATCAGTTCGGCCAACAATAGCGGGTACAAAGGCGGCCGGAATGCAGTTGGGGTTGCGGCAAACGTATAGCCATGCCCAGAGGATATATTTCGTGCCAGGTTTATGTAAATCGTTGCATCCCCTCCGCCGCTCCATGGGGAACTGACCTTGTTCGCAACGATGAAGAACACTGCAACGTGAACAGCCAGCGCTCCGACGGTCAGCCCGGTCAAAAGCCCTGATAGATGGTGGACGATAGGTCTATGAAAAAAACGAGAAGCATCCGACCATCTATGGCGCGCCGGCTCAGTACTTAGCATTCAAATGTCCATCCCCTTAGAGTTATCTGGAATCATCAACAAACAGATCAAACGCAATACTGCACTAAGGTACCTTCTCAGCGAACAAACTGACAAAACCACAAAGATTGCAATCACTCCTGCCCCACTCCATCCAACTCCGAGCACAGGTTTCGGTGGAACAGAAAAACCGCAATTATTGTCTCGGCACCGTGCTCTTGCTCCTCTCCAGGAATGTGAACCACAACCTTTGTAGCGTCGTATCGATTCAGCGCTGCGAGTTCAGCTTTTCCTGACAAGCGTTTCCATTCACACGTATTGGAGACCTTGCTTGCCTTCTTTCTGGACTGGCGAGGAACGAAAGAGGGCGTATGCCAAAACCGTCCATAGGAGTGCGATTAGCGGACCGATTCCCGCAAATGTCGGAACGAAGGACGCACAAATATTGTAAAAACCGTGTGCGATAGCGGCGGGGAAAATAGATCCACTCCGAAGTGTCAGCCATCCGAAGACAAAACTCAAGGCGACAGACACGATTAGACGCAAACACAATTGCTCGATGACCAAGAAACCAGTGTAACTCGTAGAGAAATCTGAACCGAGGTGTGCCGCCGCAAAGGTCATGCCCACAAGGAATATCCCTCTGCCGACGCCATATCTGCGAACGAAGACCGGCTGGAGAAGTCCCCGGAAAATGATTTCCTCTGTGAACGCAGGGAGAAACCACAGGAACAGTTCAACGCTTGGAGCCATAAAGTCGGGTCCAGCGTGTGACGATGTTGCTGCACTAAAGTGTTGAATGGTCAAACGGGCCGTTTTAACAAGGAATTGTCCAACGGAGATCAGTACTGTTATTCCAACTGGGAAAACAGTTGCGAGAACCACGCATTCGACCGTTGGCCAGCGAAAAGACTGCCGTAGCGCATCCCGAGCGTCCTGTCCGATGATCCGAATCGCGATCACGATAACGATCAAATCTGTAATGGCGTTCGCAGTTACGCTGAGAATATCTACGCCCTTGAACAGCGGGAGATGCGGAAACATGACACCGCCTAAGATGAATCGCATGAACGGAGGGAACCACAGCCACAAGACGAAGGGAAGCATTGCTAAAAGCACCCAGAGAAAGCTTTCCACACGACTCCACGAAGCATCATTGTTCGAATCTGAAATGCTCGATTCCGGTAACGTAAGGGGCAACGATGAGAAACCTAGTCCGAGGCTCGTTGTAAACGATCCGACGAAGAGCAGTCCGATAATCGCAAAAGTAAATCCAGGACCGAGTTCAGAGAGAACCTGAGAAGCAGCGATGATGTCCTTCGAGGACATGCCGAGGGCTCGGCGCGTTGTCAGCAAAACGGCACTGCTAAATATTAGAGAGTATCCTCCCATCAGCGTCGGCAGACATACCCAACAAAGGATGCGACGAACGGGACAGTTGCCCGGCCGAAAACAGATGAAGAAGCCAGCCATTCCAGCGAAATAAATCGAATATAGGCCAAATCCGATGAACAGCAGGATTGATGCACCAAAGGCCCCCTGCGGGACCCAGCGCAGGTGAGGCGCGATGACTAGACAGACGACTCCGAAAAGCAGTAAGAGTTGCTTCAGGTCATGGGGTAGCACAGAGCGAAGAAATACGAAAGCGCGAGTCACAACTCACGTAGTTCCAAATAAGGGAATAAAGTTAGTGGTAGCGCCTGAGTTGCAGATGTCACAAAACAAGCGTACTACATTTCATTTCCTTCTGAACTTCTTCTTCGTAGGGCGACCTTTACCCATCGCCGACTACGCATAGCTTCGACTCAAACTCGCCGGGCCTGGGTCGTCATCTCGCGTTTAAAGCGCGCGTCGGCGCTGATTATAATCGTGAAAGTGCTGCCGAAGCAGCTGTTGGATTGGAATCCCCGCAAATAGGTCTTAACGTATTGAGGAGACTATAATGGCTACTGCCAGTCAAATCATGGGAGTCGTTTAGGATGCGTTGCTTTCCGACTTGCCTAACTAGGATCGCGCTGCTTTTCTTCCTCGTGTGTTTGCCGTCGTGTGCCCAGGTTCTTACGCAAAGTGGGATCGTTGTACCGGAGGCCGGGAGGGATGTGAACATTCCAACGTCCGGTTCTCTAAGCGGACCGACCGGGGCGCCTGTTTGCAGGGACGCAAACGGTGGTATCGATACCTCCGGTCGATGTACTGGAGTGACTCCGTTCGTCGGCCCGCGTCCGTACATAGATGTCACGGCCGCGACATACGGAGCCATCGGCGACGGCGGATTAGAACAAGCGACGGGGGCGATCAGCGCAGCATCGAACCAGTTGACAATCTCATCCTATGTCGGAACCTGGAAAATCGGGATGGGACTGCGCGTCGACGGAGCAGGCTCATCAGGTGACGTGCTGCTCGCGCACATCTCGGCCATCAACGGGAGTGTTCTGACTCTAGACCACAATGCCAGTACGACGGTGCGCGGCGCAAGTGTAGAGGATGACGACACGCTGGCGATTCAGAAGGCGATGGCGGCGTATTGTGCTGCACCTTCCACCTACAACGGCGGATCAATTTATTTTCCTCCCGGGCAGTACCAAGTCTCGCAGTATCAAGCGGTCAATGCGGCGGGCATACCCTTCAATATTGCGTGCCCCGGAATGCATCTTCTGGGCGGAAACAGCGGGATTCACAATGGGACGCCGTTTGCTCAGCCACCGAGCGTATCGATCATGGCGCACTGTGGGCCTCGGCCGAATAATAATCCGCTGTTCGCGACCTACTACCCCAACGGAAACGTAACGTTTCAGAATCTCGTGATCGTCGGGTGCAACCAGGCAGTCGCGGTTACGTCGCAGGTAGTGCGTTTTTGGAACACGTATTTAACTGGCGGGAGCGGAGGTAAGAACAGCGCCGCGCTGTATCTTCAAGACACGTTCTGGGTGTATTTCGACTACGGTGGTTTGCAAAGCGGTCTCGGCGTGCCCACGCTGCTGATGGCCGGGGTTGCGTGCAGCGGGTGTTACGCCGGTGTCGGCGACGTGTACATGTCGAATACGCTGCTCGCTGGTGGCCCGATTCAGTACCAGCAGCAGGGGGCGGCGAACGGGCCCGGCTCGGGGAACATGGTATTCCGCAACATTAGCCAGGAGAGCGGCAACACGGACTTCCTGCAGATTAACAGTAACGGTTACACGTTCTACGGGTTCGGCCCGATCGAAATGGACAGCGTTCAGCAGCCGGACAACACAAACAAGACTGCCGCCCTGATCAACTACAACGCCGCAGGATCAAACCTGAGCGGGGTATTCATCAATAATTCCTCGTCGGCGTCGAATTCCATAGCTGTGAAGATCACGGCAGGAAGCATCGATCACTATTTCATAACGGGTTGCGCCGACGCATGCTCTACCACGGTCGTCAATGCTTTGGGTCGTCCGATGGGAAGTGGGATGAGCGAAACAGGCGGCGGCTTTGATTTCGTCACCGACACCAGCTTTGCCAACGTCTCCCGCTTGATCAATCAGCCGTTTGGGTCATCCCTCTCGGGAAATCCAAACCGGAGTGGCCCTGCGATGCGCGTCACGCCGTCAGGCTCGCTGTATTCCACGATGGGAATAGATGCCGGACAAGGGCTGATGTTCGGTCTGTCGACTCAACCAGGTTGGAACACGACGCTATCCCAAGTGACTGCTCCCAATGCGGACATGAGCTTCGTGACGGCTGCACCGCCGTCCAATGTTTCTGCGACAGTTTCCAATACGGGCGGAACGGTCGGCGCTGGAACGTACAACCTCTGGGTCGTGGCAACAACGGCTAATAACTGTAACAATATTTCGAACTTCTCGGCACCGTCCTCGATTTTCCCAAACGTTGTCATATCGGGCGGGACGACAAATGCTTTCAAGGTGGTGTGGACAGCGTCGCCGAGTTGGGGCACAAAGGCGATCTACGGTTATTGCGTTCTAGTAAACAACGGCGGTCCGTTTTATAATTCTTCTTCCAACGCGAGCAACGTCGTCGTCGGCGCTTCGACCTCCAGCGCAACGATTGGGGTTTTTCCAAATGTGGTAAGTGGCGGGTACTATGCGCCCGTTCCCGTTTGGCAGGATCAGCACACGTTCACGCCATTCGGTATGCACGTCGCCGGGGGAATCAACGTTTACACTGCCGGGGGCTCGGCAAACGCTTACACCCTGACGACTACGCCGACCGCTTCGACCCTGTACACCTCTCTCCCTGTCGGTTTCGAATTCACAGCCGTGATTCCCACAGGAAACACCGGCGCTTCCACGTTCACCATAAACGGCTTGCGTGCCCTTAACATCATCAAGGGAGGCGGAGCCGCACTCTCCGGCGGGGAAATGTTCGCCCACAAGCCGTATACTTTCTTGTATGACGGCGCCGACATTAAGCTGGAATTCCCAGAGACTGCTGGCGGAATCGGCGGCGTTGGGCCATTGAACAACGCAGTTGCCGTGAAGACGGCAAGCTATTCTCTAGCCGACACCGACGGGACGATCATCTGCAAATCTGGCGCGATCATGAGACTTCCGGCTTCTCCCATAACGACGACGCGGCAATACATAATCAAGAACATGGACGCCGCTAAAACTTGCTCCGTGACTACGGCTGCGAAGGGCGGCATCGATGGGAAGGCATCGGTGATGCTGCCTCCGCTCGGCTCCGGAAGGTCGAGTTCCATAACTATCCAATTTGATTCTGCAGATTCGGAATGGATACTCGAATGATGAGACCATTGACGCAGTATCTGTCATCGCTAGTTCCTTGTCAGGAACCTGAGTAGATTTGAAGTTTCCCGTTTTACCCTTCGTTGGGGGCATTGGTTCTATAGCGTCAGTCTTGGCCTTCATGCTGACGCTCGCGTCGGCGATACGACTCATGTCCACATACCGCCGTGTGCCCCACTTCCTGCCGGCCACATGACGTAGCCTAACTGCCGCCAGCATCAGGGCTGACTATACATCCGGAAGGGCTCTCGTTCTTCATCCTACTTCAGGCAGAATACGTTCTGGCTGGTAGTTCGGCATAGGGGACGTCAAGCCGCATTTTCGTTCCGCCAAACATAAGGAAGGACAGGAGCGCGTCATGCCGCTGCTTCATTCGGGCGCCGTGTAGCGTTTGGTGATGGCCGCGACTACTCGGGCTCGGCTTTCCTTTCCTGAGGTTGCATGATGGTTTTCGATTTCGGCTACTTCCGCGGCGAGGTCCTTGTCCTTGATATTCTTTGTCATCCATTTGGAATAATCGCCCCGTCGCAGATGATGCAACCATGTTTCGTCATCGACGCCTTCCGCGAGCTGAATGAATGTGTTCAGGTTCTGGGCGCGGAGGTTCAATTTACCTTCCGGACCCTTGAAATAAAAACTGCGATCCGGAGGAAGTTCGCCGCCGGCATATTTGCGCTTGTGGCGGCGAGCTTCGTCGCTTGAAGGGGTAATCTCCACGCGTGTAAGAGCACCGTTGCCGCTCAAGGGCCAGAAGATTACCTGGCCCTTTTCATGCCGAAGCGGTTCCGATACCGGGGAAGCAACGCCAATAGCCTGGCTGAACTGGCTTATGGTCACGTCGGGCGAGGGGCCGACGGCGATAATGCCGGTCAATGATTTGAGCGCCGCCGGAAGAACGGAATTAACATGGACCGTTACCAGCACGGTCTCGGAAAGCTTTTCGGGAAGCGCGCCCTCGGCAGGATCCCAGGATTTTGGGATGAGGTGGTGTGCTTCGTCGATGATGATCCAGTGCGGACGGCCCGCGCGCGAGCGAAGTTCCTGCAGCTTCGGAAAAAGGCCGGTGAAATAGGCGGGGCGATCGGCAACCGCAACGCCGAGCAGATTTACGCTCACGTTACTTTTGGGATTTTGCAGGATTTGAAGGATTTCGGGAGTTTCAGGAGCGCGGCTTGGGCTTCCGAGGGCGACGAATTTTTCGAGCTGGTCGTAGTCGCCTTCCGGGTCGACAAGACACACCTGATAATCGTTCTTCACGAGTCGTTCGATGAGGGCGCGGACGACGGTGGTCTTGCCGCTTCCGGACGGTCCGGCGATTACCAGCGCTGACCCGTACGAAGAGATGGAAACATCTCCCTGGCCCTCCGCGGTTTTTCCGAGCACGATTTGACGATCCGGCCGCTGCGGCTGGATGGCGGCCAGATCGTCTGTAAGAAGACGCCCAATCAGTTCCTCGACGCCGCGGCTTGAGGGAAAGGTGGTCGTGAGATCGGCCCGTTCTTTCAGTGTGGGAATCGCGTCGGAGACGGCGACGCCCAATTCGCAAAATGCCAGGAGCGCGTGATCGTTTTCGCCGTCGCCGATGCCAACGGTGTTGTGCTCGGAAAGGCCAAGCTCCGCCAAAGCCGCCGCGAGGCCGGTGCTCTTGTTCACCCCGGAGGGAAGAATCATCACGGAGCCCTTGTTGTAGATCACCTGCAGCTCCAATCCCTGTTCCTTGATAGCCTCCAGGGCGGCCGTATCGTACGGCTCGATGGTGGCGACGATCACGTCGCCGACGGTGAACGGTACGCCTTTTTCGCGCAGCGCATCGAGAAACGCGGCTGGCGGAGGCTGCGCGAGGGCTTTTGTCTCACGGCTCGCGGGAGCGTAAAGAACCGCGCCGTTGTCCGCTACGATGCGGTCAAAAATGGCGTGTTCCTGGAATACCTGGAAGAGATCGTCGAGCTGGCGGCCCGTTACGAGGATTGGCCGGCGTCCGGAATTCTTCAGAAGCTTGAGAGCGTCGAGTGTGCTGGCCGAGACGACGCCTCCGTCGGCCAGCGTGCCATCGTAGTCACAAGCCAGGGCGAAATAGCGCATTGCTGGTTGGAGGGCTCCTTCGCGGTGGTTCGTGCCACCAAGCTTACAGCTTAAATGGTTTCGCGTTTCGGGGGAAATCCTCGATGAGCTGTATTTGATGGAATGAGCACGAATTCGTACCACCATCACATCGCAAATCACTGTAATCCAGTCCCCAGAGTCGTTCTGGCTCGGCGCTAAAATCTCAGCTAACTTTTTAACTGTGTTTCTCTGATTTGCACGTACGTGGAATGAGTCGCCTTCCGAATCGATGTCATCGACTTTTACAGTTTTCGTGCTTCATCCAGGGGGTGTTCGCTTCAGGCACGAGTAGTGCTCGCCGCCCGAGTCAGGCTGAGCTACTAACAGGCTGAAGCATTAGCCTGCCAGCAGATTCTGGATATGCATCGCCATGAGGAAGATGGGATTGGCTTGGTCATCCAACGCATAAATGCATTGAGGAGCCGAACTGAATCCAGGCTTTTTATGGGAACGGATTGAGAGACTGCCAGACCGGCGGAGATACAAAAGTATTTGTGCCTCTCGGCAAATGATGCTTCTGGGATCAGGGTAGCGTTGTGCCCGAGCTTGCGTGTTTTCAAACCATCGAGCATACCATGTCGCGGGTAGCCGAATGACGAACACAACAATCGCCGGTCAGACTGCTGGCGTTATTGCATGTTAACTGTAGTGTGCGAAATGCGATTCACACCGCCTGACCTAAGGCTTATCTGCAATCTCAACGGGTTCTTGGGTTGGGGTGCTGCCTTCACCCAGGTGAAGAAAAAGGATTCTGCCATCCGATTGGTAAGTCTGTCCGGTGGCAGTTTGTGCGCGAAACACCGGCTCGGGGCAATTCATATATTCGTCGCCAGTGAGTTTGCCAGTTTGTGCCAGGTCGTGGGCAATAAAGTCCCGCTCGGCGTCCACATCTGGATCAATCCTGTGAGAGAGCTGAAACTTCCGTTTCACAAATTCAATTGCAACGTCGTGGGTTGCGGCACCTACCCACACGGGGATGCCGTCAACCACACGATCCGTTTTCCATATTCGCAGATGATGGCGTCGCTCGACGATGGCTTGAGGGTCAGGAAGCGCATATGAGAAGTCGGGACGCCTTCCAAACACATACAGCCGGGCCATAGGCAATTTGGTATCACGGTCACGTTGCGACAAGAGGTGCCAGACGACTGAGGGAATGGACCTATCTACTTGTACCCAACCGGCAACCGCGAAAGCTTCTCGTAAATTGTCTTCGGTCGCCTGAAACATAAGATTCAGCATGTCGCCCTCACGCCCCTGACCATTCAGAGATCGTGGAGGTAGAACTTTCATGATCGCTGTCAACTCTGAATCGCTTTCCCGCGCCGCTGGAATATCTGGCACCTCTATCGGGAAATCTTTATTTGTGAATGCCGTCACTTCAGTGCCTTTCAGAACCGTCCGATCCCGCCCACGCGACAAGAGAAATACGGGCGCTACAGGCATATACACTGCGGCTCCCAAAGCCATTTCGACTGCCATCCGAATCGTGTGCGATTGTCCTTTGAAATCGTTCCGCGCCACTAGCTCGATCCTCTGGCCTGTCGTGAGCACTACCGATCCGACCTTGATGATTATTTCGCCCCCCATTCCTAATGGGCGTTTTCGTTTCACTTCGATAACGGAACCCTGCGCCAATGTCCCCGCCGGAATGGCGGCTGCCCCTTTGAGCATCACATCTTTTGAAACGATAAAATCAAGTCGGTCGTTTTTGCGAACGGTCGCAGACGAGATGGTTTCCGCGAACTGGAGCGTGACGGCGGTACCTCTTTGTAAGATGTTGGTGCGTGAGCTCGATGCAAATATCGGCCGACAAAGTAACAGCGCACACAAAAAAAGCACACGACATGCGATAGAACGCATTACTTAAGAACCTTTCTCACCAGCTTGGTGCAGTGTGGCACCTGACCCTCGAAAACCGAGTAACGACACCTGGACGAAGAAAAACGTGATTATCAACTATCACGCTTAGGTTCTTGCTTCAATTCCTGCTCCGCTCTGAGCCAATCTTCGATAGACGGCACTTCCTCGCCTCGCTTTTGGCAGAGCTGCCTGGCGAGCGCGTAAAGTTGCTTTATCGCAGTAAAGCATTCAGACTTGGCCGGTCTCATTATGGAATGTCCGTTCTGGTGGGCATTCAGATGCAGCAATCGTTTATACGCCCGGTCTTGACGCCCGTCGCTGACAAATATTACTGAGTTTCTGGGCGTAGAATATTTAGCTAATCGGAGCACGCGACCCATTCAATTCTCTCCCCTGTTAATACAAGGATCGCTGTACGGCCGTTGGTTACTCGCTGGCGTAAGCTCCCGTAGACAGAGTGTTTAAGACAATGGTCGACTACGCTCGCTCCATCAGTGATCTCAAAATCCGCGCCAGACTTGCCGCACGGCGATCACAAAATAACTGGCGGCAGCTCACTGCCGGAATGGAAATTGAAGAGCTGTGGGCCCAGTTCAAAGCGGAAGCCGAGGAAAGTTCACGCTTGTACAAGCAGGATGTCGATCGACTTGAGATAAAGGGCGAAGCAGCCTGGAAGCAATCATTTGAGATCGCCCGAACACTCTTCTGGAGCGTGTTAAAAAGGCTGTCTCCCGCTCGACGGATCTTTTTGCTTGTTACGATCGTACTAGCTTTTTTCTCCATCGTGGGGGGCCATTTTATTTTCTTCACAAAAGAAGTCGAATTCGCTGTGGCATTTACCGGACTGCTTATTCTGCTCGCTCTGGTCCTTGGCGATCATGTTTCGATGAAGCGAGATATCGAGATCGCACGTGACATCCAACGTTGGCTTGTGCCGCGCAAGCCGCCGGATGTACCTGGAACCGATGTCGCTTTCGCGACGCGTCCCGCAAAGACAATCGGCGGAGATTATTACGATGCCTTCAGGCGGGCAAGCGATGGACCGCTGTTGTTAGCCGTCGCGGACGTCTGTGGCAAAAGCGTTCCTGCGGCGATGTTAATGGCTACGTTCCAGGCCAGCTTAAGGACCCTCGCTGGGGGAAACGGTGCTCTTTCTGAAGTAGTGAAAGGCCTGAATCGCCAAGCCTGTGCAAATAATCAGAACGGTCAATTTACCACCGCTTTCCTTGCCGAGCTGGATCCGGCTACAGGAGTACTGAACTACCTTTGTGCGGGGCATAATCCTCCCATTCTCAGACGAGCGAATGGAAGTTTCGCGCGATTGCAATCTGAGAATATTCCGTTCGGCATCGAACCGAAGGAAGACTACAAAACCGGCATGGTAAGACTTGAGTCTGATGATTTGCTGGTGATCTTTACCGATGGTGTCACCGAAGCCAGAAACCCGGACGATGAGGAGTTCGGTGAGGCGCGCCTACTCTCGGTGGTTCAAAGCATCTCGGGGGTGAGAGCTGCACTCGCACTATCGAAAATAATGCAGAGGCTCGACGAGTTTGTCGCGAATGCTGCGCCGCATGACGATATCACCTGTTTGGTTGTTCGTAGGACTTAGGGAAAACTGCGTTAGCCTCTCTTGGCTTAGCAAGAATCACCTTCGGGACCCAGCGCCGTGCGAGCAACTCCTAGTCGCCACTCTTCAACTCTTGTGTACTGCGATTCTGCGCGTTTGGCGAGCAGGTCAAAATCGACACCATGAAGCCGGGCGTCTACGGATGCGATAACGGCCAGAGCTGTCCACAAGGCAAACTTCCCGCGAATCCCCAGCGTCAGGAATTCCAGCGACTCAAGCAGGCCCAAACCGTTTTCGCCCCCGCGCCTCAGCTTCAATCGACTGATTTTCTCGCCTAACCAAGCTGTCGACTCCTTCAGGCTATTGGAACCTACCCCCGCCCTTTCAGCGAGGCTCCGTAAAACGCTTCGATCAACTTCTATTTCCTGGAGAAGCCCCGCCGCAAAGTCTCCGAGCGGTCTTCCGGCGTATTCATCTCGGATTGCTCCAACGAGCTCGCTCGCGTGCATTGCGCCGGCCAGGTGGTCATGTAAATAGGTTGCTAATTGATCGCGCATAGCTTCTCGTTTATCGCGTCCGACTACGGGTGTAAAAGAGGGGCATTCACATTTGAACTTTGGCTCGCAGGATAACATCATCTGATGGGGACTTTGCCAACGGGTCAGATTCAGCCGTAACCACCACATCGAAATTCTTGGACGGGGTAGTATCCTTCACTTCGCCTTTCAGGTTGTCACCCACCTTGAGTTCGCCTTCATTTTCAGGGGGTAGCCCCTGCGACTCGAACCAAACGACGTAAGAGGTGGCAGGCGGCGTGAGACTGCCCGGCTTCGCCAGGTTTTGGACTTTCAGTTCGACTTCAGTATTGTCATTTTTGTCTGTCTTGGCATTGATTTCGCCGGACGCTGCGGGTACTTTCGACGAAGCGGTCAGGCTAAACTTGCGAGCATAAGTAACTGCCGTCAGGGCAAGGATAAAGCCGAGAACGGTTGCGGTTTGAAGAGTACTTTTATGTTTCATGACAGCACCATCTGTTAGAGATTTAATTCCCCTGGAGGGCTACAGTGCGCTAGGGCGTGAACATTCTCAATAGGAGAGTCTCAGGGTTTTGAATTGGATCTCCCCTGTAGTAACAGGGTTGCCGTCGCTTTAAAACCGGCCCCTTGTGCCTAGAGAGGTTAACCGATCGGACTTTTGGACAGTATTTGATCGACAAACGTAATTTCGGTCACAAGCAGCATGATCACGATGAGAAAAGGCGTGGCGATGTCACAGCCGTGCGTAGTTGACTTTAGGTGCTTCGAGAACCGCCATTATCGCTTTCCGCAGCTCGTCCGCTGTTTCGCTCTTGTGGACAAAGCCATTCGCCCCAGCCCGCATCGCCTCCTGAGCCAGCAGCGAATGATGGTGGGTCGTAAGCATGACTATTTTTGTTAGGCTGCACTGAAGACGTATTAATTTCACAGCATCGATTCCATTCATAACAGGCATACTGATGTCCATGACGACGACATCTGGTTTCAATTCGAGGACTTTCGCTACGGCTTCCTTGCCGTTTTCGGCTTCGCCGCATACCATAAACGCGGGATTCTCCTCAAGCAACATCCGAACACCTTGCCGCAACAATTCATGGTCGTCCACCAAAAGTATTCGAATTGCCACCGAGCCACCCCACTGAGGAATAGCGGAGTGTAGTCTCCGCTGCTTGGCGGATCAATACAGGATATAACTGAGGCAGCAGTCGTATAACTATATGCCTGCCAAAAGCGCGAAGGGGCATGTGCCACACAATAAAACAGCGGATTATAGTGACCGTTGAAGCTTTACGGCGCGCCTTTCTTAGCATGCGGTATAGGAACCAAACCATTCATCCAAGTCGTGGTTCCTAGCAAAATCGAATCACGGTGGCGGAAGAGTACTCACAGCCGCGGCGCAGGATCGTTGAAGGGAATTGCGGCTTATTAGGGCTGTCCGGGAAATGTTGCGTTTCGAGGCAAAAGCCGGAGTGTTTGCGATAGCGACTGCCACCCCGCCCCAAGGCCGGCTTAAGAACATTACCTGAATAGAATTGGAGGCCGGGCTCGGTCGTCCAGATTTCCATGGCACGCCCGGTCGCTGGTTCGAGGGCCCTCGCCGCAAAGCTCATTTCGTGCTCATCGTAATCGCTCCGCCGGTTCAACACCCAGGTGTGATCGTAGCCTTTCCCGAACAGCATTTGCTCGTCGTTCGTATTAATTCGGGAGCCGATTGTTGTGGGTGTCCGAAAATCAAAGGGTGTGCCTTCGACAGGGATTAACTCGCCGGTCGGAATCAGAGCGGCATCGACCGGCAAAAACCGGTCGGCGTTTATTTCGAGTTCGTGGCCCAGCACCTCGGTGTCCCCCGAACCAAGCAGGTTAAAATATGCGTGATTAGTGAAGTTGACGGGAGTATCGCGGTCCGAAACGGCGTGATAATTGACACGGAGCTCGTTTTCCCGGTTCAGGATGAACGTAATCCGAACAGTGAGATTCCCTGGAAAACCTTCCTCCCCGTCGCTGCTTTTCAACATCATTTCAATTGCGTTGGTGTCGACATTCGACTCAACCGGCCGGCATTGCCATAGTTTTTTGTCGAAGCCACAAAGGCCGCCGTGAAGTGTATTGTGGCCTTCATTCCGGGAAAGCGTGTGCACACGTCCGCCGAGGGTAAATCGGCCATTCGCAATTCGGTTGGCATAACGCCCGATCGTCGCGCCGAGGTAGTCTGACCCGGCCCTATATGCCGCTAATCCGTCGTAGCCCAGAATCACATCGTCTAGTTTGCCGCGATTGCCAGGAACAAGCAGTGACACAAGGGTTGCACCATATGTTGTGACGGAGGCTTGAGCCCCACTTGCGTTCGTCAAAATGAAAAGCTCCACGTCGCTGTTGTCCGGCATCTGTCCCCAAACTTCCCTACGGATCATAAATGCTCCTACGAGACTCTTTCCGCGTTTATCAGTCTTTTTATCGATCTCACAGCTGCCTCTTGCCCGTTACATTGTTGGCGCAGACCATGTCGGCTTTCTACAAAGCAGATCTCATTCGTCTCGTCAACGTCGCACAAGCCCCAGTAAGCTTGGTGATCGCGACATCCATCTTTCTTCACATGCTTACTTCGCGCTACGTGCCTATGTACGACCGCCTGCGCGCTCTGACGGATGAATACCGCAAAGATCCGCGTGATCATTCGCGTCAGAGCAGTATCCAGCAGCAGATCCGTCTATATGAGAAACGCATCAAAGCTACCCAGGCCGCCTCAGTATGGCTCAACGTCGCGGTTGTTTGTTTCTTGGGTACGGTGTGCACCTCTGCGACAACCATCATTTATCCTCAGAACGTTCCCCTGCGGCTGGCCGGATTGATCAGCATGGCGCTGGGCATCCTGCTCCTTTTGATCGCCATTGCGTATGAGCTTTACGAAGATCGCTTTTCCCGAGAAGCCCTCCGGGTTGAGCTTTCTGAGTTTCCCGAAATAGCGACAGGCTCCCCCGCTGGGGAACCGAATCGCGTTTCAAAGAGAGATCGGTTGATCTCCGCCACGACCGCTGGGTCCAGCTTCGGCCGCCGACCGTAGGTGAGTAATCCATTGGTTTCCTGCTCGATGTCGGTAAGTTGCGTGTAACAGAAGCCGGCAACGAACTTGAGGTTCGCGATTCCTTCCATCAAGTCACGGTATTTGGCGAGAAACTCTGCTTCTGTCGACCAACTTCCGTAGAAGTCAAACAACATGTCTCTCGGCCCGAGAGCCGTGCGGGGCGGGCATTGCAGAAAACCCCCAACCTCCGAGAGAACAATCGGCTGGCCCCGATAACGCGAGCCAAGAACAAACAACGGCTTGTTATCGATCCAAACGTGCGGAGGAAGCCGCCCTCCTTCGAGAGTTTCGCGATAGCGTTCCTTCAGCAAATGCGCGGTGGGCGTGTAATCGTGGATGGCGCAAATGTCTGTGATGTCGGAATGCTCCCAACCGTCGTTGTCGATCACGGGCCGGTGCGCATCGACGGCGCGAGTGATGGCCACCATCCGCTCGATAAAGGCATATTGTGCGGGATGACTTTCCTTCAGACCTGGAAAGCCCATGCTTTCGTTTACGGGAACCCACGCAATCACACTCGGATGATTTGAATCTCGGGCTACGGCTCGCTCCCACTCGGCGGCTAGCCGTTCTTCGGCTTGCGATGACCACGCGCGGGAATTCGGCATTTCAGCCCAGACTAGCAAGCCCAATCGATCGCACCAGTACAACCAACGTGGGTCCTCGATCTTTTGGTGTTTGCGAACGCCGTTGAATCCCAGCTTCTTCACCCATTCCACGTCGGCGCGCAAGGCCTCATCCGACGGAGCCGCAAGGTAGCTCTCCGGCCAATAGCCCTGGTCCAGGACCATGCGAAGATAAATCGGTTTTCCATTCAACTCACATCTGCCGGCTCGCAGCTCGATGTCGCGGAGCCCGGCATACGAGCACACCTCATCGATGACCTTCCCATCGTGAAGCAGGCGTATGCGCAGCTGATACAAGAACGGAACTTCGGGAGACCAAGGGGTTGCGCCCGGGACATCCAGGCGGAATGAGGCTGTCGCCGAAGAAACGAGTACCTTGTGCTGACTTACGATTTTATCGCCGTCGAGCACTTGAGCTTCGATGCACCATGGCGCGCTTGGCGCGTGGAGATAAATGTCAAGGTCCAAGGCGCTTTCTCTGGCGGACGGCAGCATCTTGATGCGATCGATGCGAATCGCGGGGACCGGTTCGACCCACACTGTCTGCCAGATGCCGGAGGTGCAGTAGTAATCGATATCGTGCGGAACTGCCGTGACGGATTGCTTGCCGCGGGGCTGAGCGGCGCTTTGACTATCTTCGACTCTTACCGTTAGCCGATTTTTTCCCGGATTCGTGTATGGCGCCACGTTGAACGAAAAAGGTGTGTGTCCGCCCCGGTTGTGTCCCACCTGCTGGCCGTTGACCCAGACCGTGCATTGGTAGTCGACAGCACCGAAATGGAGAAGCAGATTCAGCTGTAGCCATTCGGGCGGCACCTCAAAATCGCGCGCGTACCAGATAATTTCGTGGACCGATTTGTCATTGATCCGCGAGAGTTCGCTCTGATACGGGAACGGCACCACGATTCTCCGATCAAGTGGAAGTCCCAGTTCCCAACCCCTCGTCAATCCTTGGTCCGCATCGTCAAACGCGAATTCCCATTCGCCGTTTAAATTCATCCACAAGGGGCGCTCGAACTGCGGGCGCGGGTATTCGGGCCGCGGCAATTTGTCATGTTCAATCATGTAAGGGAAAATCTTCGATCAAAATCAAACCAGTGCCGGTTGCTTTCACGTTTTAGATCCATATTG
Organism: uncultured Acidobacteriota bacterium; assembly: GCA_963848365.1. Taxonomy (GTDB): domain Bacteria; phylum Acidobacteriota; class Terriglobia; order Acidiferrales; family UBA7541; genus Palsa-295. The sequence goes on along the minus strand of CAWKDI010000009.1, from coordinate 71,393 downwards.
CTCTGGGATTCTCGTCGGCGTGGTAGACGTCTGTGGTTCGGCCCGGCATCCTATGGGCGGTTTCCGGTATTTCATCGCGGAGGTAGCAGATCCGTTCGGGGCGTTTCCACCAGCCTGGCTGGTCTGCCGCCGGATGCGAGGGATACCGTCGCGATGCAATGTCCTTAACCATTTCGGCCAAAAGTGTGGCGTGTAGCGGAGTATGTCGCGAATCAAAAAGCCCCACCTCGTAACAATCGGTAGCCCGCACCACCAGACTGTTCCAATCGTAAGCGCCCAAGGCGGACCACGCTGTAACGGCTCTCACGTCAACGCCCCTAGACTTTTCCGCTAGCGCATCCTTCCAGACATCCCACAGCCACCGCAACTGCTCCTCTATTTCCGCACAGCCGAGATGCGCCTCGGTCACGGCGATCGGTAACTTGTATCGGTGCCAAGCTTCGCAAATTCGAGCGCCGGGTCCAAGGATCTCACGGTCGCATACCCGCACAGCCTCGACATCCGCATACCGATGTTGCCCATTGCCGCCGTGTGTCAGTGGCGGGAATTCATGTAGATTTTCGTCAAGATAGCGATCGCTTGTCAGATAGTGGTTGATACCAAGTACATCTGGTGTAGAGGGATTTTCAATAAACCACTCAAGCTGCCACTCTTCAATTCCTGACCATGCAAAATAGGACCACAGCGGATGAAATCGATCGACACGCCCGCAGAGCAGATCGAATGTGAGCCAGCGCCGCTCATTTTCAAATTCCGCCTGGTAACGCAGTTTACGGCTACTGAAGACTTTTCCCAAATCCTCGGTCTGCACGAAGCGGGCGGCCGGATTGACAGTCCGGATCTCACGCATGGCCATCGCTGAGGCCTTACATTGGTTGAGCAAGGCGCATGTGAAACTGAAATCATCGCTGTGATGCGGATACCAGTGCCCGTAGAGTCCGCTGAAACGAGCGGTCGTGAGCGGCTCGTTTACCGGGATGTAATCTTCGATCCAAGGATAGCGCTCTGCACAAGCGCGGGCATACAAACTGAACTTTTGCGGAAACTCCGGGTCGAGCAAATCGGTAAAGCGCGGCCCGCTGCCATGGTGGATGAGTCCGACGACCGGTCGAATACCAAGCCTGCGCAGATGTCCAAGTCGCGAATCCGGCCAATCCCAATGGAGCTTGCCGTCCGGGGCGGTCCTCTCCCACAGCAGCGGATAGCGCATCGTCTTTACTCCCAGCTCGGCGAACCGGTCCAGGTCATCGAGCCTCTGGTCGTGCCCGGTGCGCTGTATCTGGTCGAAGTATTGGTCGCGCACGCGATTGACGGTGCACTCGATTCCCAGCCACAGTTCCATGAGCATAGAGAGCTGGTTACCTCAGGGGGATGGAAACATCCGTTGATGCCGCCAGGAAGGGGCGTGAGGGAGCGATGCGTGAGCTCGACTCAATGCGCCGATTGCCCGTGATTTTCGCGTACGTGCTCAAGGCCTGGGCGGTCACCTGGTCCATGTTGTAATACTTGTAGGTTGCCAGACGCCCCACGAAATGCACTCCGGGGGTTGCGCCGGCAAGCTCCTTGTACTTCGCATACAGCTCGGCATTCTCCTTGGTCGGAACCGGGTAATAAGGATCGCCTTCTGCGCCGGAAAACTCGAATACGATGCTGGTTTTGGGGTGCCGCTGGCCTGTTAGGTATTTGAATTCCGTAATTCTCGTGTACGCCTGGCCGTTGGGATAGTTAACCACCGGCGCCGGCTGATAGACCTCGCACTCCTTGGTTTCGTGTTTGAAAGTCAGCGACCGATAAGGCAGCTTTCCAAACCGATAGTCAAAAAACTCATCCACCGGCCCCGTATAAATGATCTCCCTGAAAGCAATATCGTCCATCAGTTCCCGGTAATCGGCGTTCAATAGAATCTTTATGTTGGGGTGGTCGAGCATCCGCTCGAACATTCGCGTGAATCCGTGTTGCGGCATCACCTGGTAGGTGTCGGTGAAGTAGCGGTCATCCCTGTTTGTGCGGACCGGTACTCGCGCGATAACGCAGGCATCCAACTCGGAAGGATCCATTCCCCACTGCTTACGGGTATACCCGCGAAAGAACTTCTCGTAAAGTTGCCTTCCAATCTTACTCACCACCACGTCTTCCGACGTCACAATGTTCTCCTTCGGCTCTGCAACCGATGCTAGGAATTGTTCGGCTTGTGCGGATGTGAGATTCATTCCATAAAGTCGGTTGAGGGTATCCAGATTGATCGGCATCGGCAAGGTCATGCCATCGACGCTCGCTTGCACGCGGTGTTCGTAGGGTCGCCATTCCGTGAAGCGCGAAAGATATTCAAAGACCTCGCGCGAATTGGTATGAAAAATATGCGGACCGTATTTATGAACGAGGATCCCGTCCTGGTTATAGTGGTCATACGCATTGCCTCCGATATGGGCCCGCTTATCGCAGATTAAAACTTTTTTTCCCGAACCGCGTGCAAGCCGCTCGGCAAGGACAGATCCGGCGAAGCCCGCGCCTACAACGAGATAATCAAACATGACCTAACTCCAAGAGTGCGCAATGCTTAACGAGGACTGCCAACGGAAAGAGTTTGCTTAGACAGGTCCGGCCCGATTTGATTTTGCTTCTCAGGCCGAACCTTGCTACCGACCGCATCCTCAATAATTTCGACCATCCGGCGCCATGTGCGGGACCAGGAATTCTGGGTGAGAATGGCATCGGCAGCCCGCATTCTGTTCTCCGGGTTTTCCCGCATGGCAGTCTCTAGCAGTTTGTTGAAAAATGAGTTGTCGCTGCAACTTTAATTAAAAGAACTCGTCTGAAGCAAAGAAGCAAGGAGACGAGTGAATGCGCGGCGACGATAACCAGCAAGATGGAATGTTCAGTTACATTTCTCCAGAAAAGCGAGTTCCGGCGGATCATCCGTTGCGGCCGGTCCGCAAGATGGTGGATGAGATTCTGAAGGAGATGTCACTGAAGTTTGCGGAGTTGTACTCGAAAGTGGGGCGCCCATCGATCGCGCCGGAGCGATTGTTGCGGTCGCTGCTGTTGCAGATCTTCTATTCGGTGCGCAGTGAACGAATGCTGGTCGAACAGTTGGAGTACAACCTGCTGTTCCGGTGGTTTGTGGGAATGGAGATGGACGAGATGGTCTGGAATCACGCAGTGTTCAGCAAGAATCGGGAGCGTTTGCTGAACGAGGAGATTGCGGAGGGGTTTTTCAGACGGGTGCTGGAGCGGGCGAAGCCCTACATTTCAGATGAGCATTTCACCGTGGACGGGACGCTGATCGAGGCATGGGCGAGTCAGAAGAGTTTCCGGCGGAAAGATGGGAAGGGGAACCCGCCTGGGCGGTAGGGGATGTCGATTTTCACGGGGAGAAGCGGAAGAATCAGACCCACAAGAGCACGACGGATCCCGATGCCCGCCTGTTCAGGAAGTCCCGAGGCAGCGAGGCGAAGCTGAGTTATCTGGGACATGTATTGATGGAAAACCGCAACGGGCTCTTGGTGCAGACTTTTCTAACCGAGGCCGATGGAAGAGCGGAACGAGATGCAGCGATGCTGATGGCTGAGAGGATTCACGGTGTGAAGCGGGTGACTGTGTGCGGGGACAAGAATTACGACACGCAAGAGTTTGTCAAAGAGCTTCGCGGGATGAACATCACACCGCATGTGGCACAGAACAACACCAACCGACGGAGCGCGATTGATCAGCGCACGGCGCGGCATGCCGGGTACGAGGTGAGTCAGCGGAAGCGAAAACGAGTGGAACAATCATTCGGGTGGATGAAGATGGTGGGGATGCTAAGGAAAGTGAAGTTGCGAGGGATCGACAAAGTTGGGTGGCTGTTTACCTTCACCGGAGCCGCTTACAACCTCTGCCGGTTGCGAAATCTAATGGCGAAAGCCTGAAAATGGATGCTGCTGCGGGTAACCGGTCGAATCGGACGGTACCTAACAGCTCCCAAACAACTCATCTATAACCAGATTCAGAGCCGAGAAACACGCAAAAGCTATTTAATTCAACAAGCTGCTAGAGCCTTGACGAACGAATCCGGATCATCCGCAATGTGCACCAGACCGAGAATGCCGTATGGCCTCACTACGTCGCGAATCGATGTGGAAACCACCGGGCACCCTGCCGCAAGATACTCGGGAGTCTTGGTAGGACTGATGAACCGAGTTGCGTCGTTGCGAGCAAAGGGTAGTATCGCCGCATCCCAACCCGCCAGATACGAAGGCAATTCCTCATATTTCTTCATCCCGAGGTAATGAACATTGTCGAGCGTGGGAAGCTCCGCTGGGTCGATCTTCGCCACCGGACCCAACATTACAAAATGCCAGTCGCGGCGAGCCTCGGCGATGCTCCTTAGGAGGTATAAATCCATGCGCTCATCGATCACACCCGCGTAGCCGATTCGCTTTTGGGGGATTGCCGCCTGATCCTCGGGAATCGCCTTGGAAGTCCGCGCACGAGCGAAATGCTGTAGATCGATACTCGAAGGAAAGGGATAGACATTATGGTGGAGATGCCGCTTGCTCTCGAACAGGCTGTACCCGCCTGTGAAGACTACATCGGACACGTTCAGTAGTTCAGCTTCGCGGGCCTTCAATTCCGGCGGCGCGCCCCGGAAAGACGACAATTCATCCATACAATCGTAAACGATCACCATCGGGTCCAAGTGGCGCGTCCAAGTGATTGCCATCGGGGAGTAATACCAAGAGCAGTAGGACCTGATTCGCTGTTCGCGGAAAAAATCATCAACCAATGACATAAGCGTCTGTGAAAGGCATGGTTCCACCATTCGCGGCATGTGCGGGACCACGACGCCGACGCCGCTTTCGCTAATTCGATACTCGAGGATCGGCACGTCGCTATCCCAGACGGGTTCCTCAAAATAAAACACCCGGCCATTGGAGGTCCATCGCGACAGCAGATGTTGCGGCCTCTGGTAGACAAAATCCCAGCGGAGGTGTGAAAAACAGACAAGGTCACATTTGATTGACTGGCTTTTCGGTGTTACATCCATATGAAAAATTTAGCGGTTCTGTGCTCAAACTGAATCAGGTCTTCAGTGTACAAGGGCATGATTCGTGATGTAGCGCCGGGAAAATAAAGGAATCGCACGTTCGAGTCGGGTTAGACTATGCTCTGTTCGACGTGGAGATTACTCTTGGACCTGCCACCGCCCCAACTCGTGGCGCATTTCCAGAAAATGTTCGGTGGCGGCGAGTCCGTGTCGCAGGCTCCGGGTCGCGTCAACATCATCGGTGAGCACACCGATTACAACGATGGGTTCGTTCTGCCCGCCGCTACGAACTTCCGCTGCTGGATAGCATTTTCACCTCGAAGAGATAGAAAAGTCCTGCTTTATTCACAGAATACGCGCGATTCGGCGAGCGCTGATCTCGAGCAGCTACGACCTAGCCACGTCTGGAGCGATTATCCCCTGGGCGTCGCAGCCGAATTGGAGCACTATGGTTGCCGCGTCTGCGGAGCAAATCTATATATACACAGCCAGGTTCCGCTTGGCGCCGGCCTTAGCTCGTCGGCGGCTATTGAAGTAGCGACCGCGTATGCCTTGCTTCATGCAGGGAACTGCGTGATGTCCTCACCGCAAATCGCGCAGCTTTGCCAGCGAGCGGAAAATAATTTCGTGGGAGTGAGGTGCGGCATCATGGACCAGTTCACCTCTTCCATGGGCCAGGCGGGCAATGCCTTGTTGCTTGATTGTCGCTCGCTTGAATACCAACCGGTGCCAATACCACCGCAAATAGCGCTGGTCATTTGCAATACGATGGTCAAACACGAACTGGGTGGTGGTGAATACAATTCCCGCCGTCGTGAGTGCGAGAACGGCGTGCGAATTCTCGCCGCGGTATTGCCGGGAATTCGTGCGCTGAGAGACGCATCAATATCCAGTCTGGAGAAACATCGCAACCTACTTCCCACAATCGTTTATCGCCGGTGCCGCCACGTGATCTCTGAAAATGAACGCGTCCACAAGATGGCAAACGCTCTTAGAGACGTGGATACGGAGTCGATGACCGCCTTGATGGCCGAGTCCCATGCCAGCTTGCGTGATGACTTTGAAGTTAGCTGCGAAGAATTGGACGTCCTGGTTGATCTCGCCCGCCGCCAGCGGGATGTTTTTGGTGCCCGCATGATGGGTGGCGGCTTTGGCGGCTGCACGATCAACCTTGTCGATGCCTCCGCAATAGCTGACTTTAAAAATAATGTATCCGCCGGATATTTTGCGGCAACCGGCCAAAAGCCAGAGATTTACATTTGTAGCCCCTCCGAAGGCGCGGGAGTTGTCTCGCGTTGCTGAAGTGAGTCCTGCAAGCGATCACCTGCAAGATAATGTCCTCTGACAGCCGATTTCTTAAGAGTCCTCACCGCCGCTTTAATCCGCTCACCCGCGAGTGGGTGCTCGTGTCACCCCAGAGGACGCAACGTCCCTGGCAAGGGAAAATTGAAAAGGCTCAGACGGCGTCCAATCAGTCGTACGACCCTACGTGTTACCTGTGTCCTGGAAATGTGCGCGCCAACGGAGAACGGAACCCACAGTACGAATCCACGTTCGTCTTTGAGAATGACTTTCCAGCGCTGCTGCCGACGGACTCGGAAGGATCTCTCGACGAAGCAGGCTTGATCGTCGCGCGTGCCGAAAGGGGAGTGTGCCTAGTTGGGTGTTTTACGCCGCGTCACGATTTGGCCATAGCTAAAATGACGGAAAAAGAGATTCGGCCAGTGATTGACTTGTGGGCAGAGACATATGCGGCGCTTGCCAGCTTAAACTGGGTCCGCCATATTCAGATCTTTGAAAATCGGGGATTACTCATGGGAGCCAGTAATCCACATCCACACTGCCAGATTTGGGCGAATGCCACAATTCCAGACGAGCCGTACAAAGAATTTGCCTCGTTCGCCTCTTATTATGAGACGAACAAAACGTGTTTGTTATGTGACTACGCGAGTCTGGAAATCAAACTCAAGGAACGAGTCGTTTATCAGAACTCCTGTTTCATCGCGCTGGTTCCCTACTGGGCGGTGTGGCCCTTCGAGGTCCTGATTCTGACAAAGCACCATCACCGTACGACGGAGGAGCTATCGCCCAACGAAAGGGATTGCCTCGCGGATATAGCAAAGCAGGTTACTAAGTCCTACGATAATTTATTCCGAATTCCGTTTCCTTACTCAATGGGGATTCACCAGAGCCCTGTAAATGAACAGACTCCGTCACCCTGTCATTTTCATGCTCACTACTACCCTCCGCTCCTGCGTTCGGCGACCGTGCAGAAATTCATGGTCGGTTACGAGTTGCTCGCGTCTCCCCAGCGTGACATCACGCCGGAGGAGGCCGCATCCTTGCTGCGCGGGGCCATGCCCCTATATGGAAGCGAATAGAGTCCACAATTCTTCCTTCAGCGGACGTCTAAAGAGCCGAATCACACCGAGCCCGCGCAATACTGTCTGTCGGTGACGTTACGTGTCGGGCGCTTTTAGATGTGAGCTCCCACCGACGAATTTATCTCGACCGGTTCTCGTTCGAACCGTATAGCAAAATCCGACGCCCGATAGACGACGCGATAACCGAGCTGCAGTGACACATTGTTGGCAATACTCCGATCAATGCCCATTCCATAACGGAAGGTAGGCCGAGCCTGGCGAAAACTCGCGTGGAGGTAGGAGAAAAGATCAGGTTCGCCTGACCGAGTTTGCCCGGGAGAACTATCTGAGATTCTTGACATTCTATCGGGGTCGAACGTCTAGATACTCGACCGAAACGCATTGCTACGGTTACGTCGCAATGTGTTCCTTTTTTAGCTCAGCCCGGCAGCTTTGGGACGCCATTATCGCTAGATTATGGAACTGAATGACCGGCTCGACGTTAATACAAAGCGGGAGTTTTGCGAATCTCGCTTGTCGGGCCTTCCGGCATCTCCAGCGTTCGCCGGATCTCAACCGAAGAACTCCGAAGCGACTTTTAAAACGAAGGAGAATTCACCATGCAAAAGTGCGGACTGGTTTTGGCGCGGTTGGGCATCTTGGTGTTGCCGTTGTTGATCATGGCCACTCAGACTTTGCCTCAGAATGCGAATTTTGCCGGCACCTGGCAAATCACGATGACAGGAGGAAGCCAAAATGGTGGAGGCGGTAATCGCGGAGGCGGAAGCGGCCAGCAGTCGCTCACCATCACGCAGGATGGAGACAAGTTTAAGGTTACCCACAAAACGCGGCGCGGCGATAACACCTATGACGCCACTGTTTCAGGGAACACGATTTCCTGGACAGAAGAGCGACAAGGCCGAGGCGGCAACACGATGAAGGTAGAGTACAAGGCAATGCTAGAAGGGGACACGATGACAGGCACCATGGGCGGAGGTCAGTTCAGCCGCGACTTCACGGCGAAGCGGTCCAATTGATGCGAGGAGGAGTCGCGTGTAGACAGAATCTTAGAACGGAAGTCGATATTCGGGACTGGCCATCGCCAGTCGTCCACGCCTTGAACCGCTTCGCCCTCGAAATCCTTTTCGCGTCCGTATACGGGAGAAGACGGAAGCAGCTATTGCAAAGCTTTCCCACTCGCTTCGTCATCGCGCCCGCCCGTGTCGTGAAGCAGCCCGAAGGCTCCACAGGCACCTTGGGTTAACGCCAGGGCAACGGCCTCTCTTCGCCCCATAAACCTGGCGAGCGAATTGCACTTGAAAATATGCCAAACAGCAATTGCCGAAATGCCCTTGGAAAAAGGGCAAACTTTGCCTATGCGAGCGGCGATTTTACCCGTGGCGGAGCGATTTCAGATGACCGTACAAAATGGAAAGAGAGTCGCGCTGGGCGATCCGGTACCCTGGTTCAGGGCGGCGAACGTCGACGGCGGGAAAACCGATATCTGCGTCTCCGCCGGGCGCTGGATCGTGCTGGCTTTTCTGGGGTCCCTTGGCGAAGCGCAGGCGCAGACCAGGCTGGCGACGCTTGTGAAGCAGGCCGCCCTGTTCTCGGACGATCACCTGATCATTTACGCGGTTCTCTCCGCGCCGCCGGACGATGCTGCACGGCTGCTGGCCATGAGCAGCCCGGTACTGAAGTTCATCGCTGATTACGACGGCGCAATTGGCGCCTTTTATGGCGCTGATGAAAAGCCTCTCACGATCGCGCTCGACCCCATGTTGCGCGCCATCGCGAACATCTCCTGCGACCATCCGGACGGCCACGATACGGTTTTAGAGCGCCTGCTGCGCGACCTTCCGTCGGTGGACAATTCGGCGGGCGTGCCGCTTACCGCTCCAGTTTTGATCGTGCCGCGCGTATTCGATTTCCCTCTATGCGATCTGCTGGTATCCATCTACGACAAGGTTGGCGGGCACGGATTCGGGTTTCCTCGTGGCACGCGACGGCAAACCGGCAACGGCCACCGATCACAGCAAAAAACGCCGGCAGGACATGGTCATTGCCCCGCCCGAATTGCGCCAGAGAATTCGCGAGCGCATCGTGAAAAGGCTTTTGCCGGCCATCGAGCTCTATTTCCAGTTTAAAGCGACGCGCATGGACCGCTACCTGGTGGCCTGCTACGACAGCGCGATCGGCGGCCATTTTTTCAGGCACCGCGACAACCTCAATCCTGGCGTCGAGCACCGCCGCTTTGCACTTTCGTTGAACCTGAATGGCGGCTACGAAGGTTGCGACCTGATCTTCCCGGAGTTTGGCCGGAGAACGTATCGCGCGCCGGTGGGTGGCGCCATCGTATTTTCGTGCGGCGCCTTGCACGAGGTGACGCCCATTACCAGAGGGCGGCGCTATGCCTTTCTCTCTTTTCTCTATGGCGAGGCGGACGCCAAGAAGGGACTGGAGAACAATTCCCTGCTGCACGAGATAGAGAAGAATTACCAGGCCGACGAGGACCGCCTCTATCCCGAAAACGCGGCATAGCACAACGAAGACCTCGATGATTTTACGGCGCTCCCGATTCGTTCATCAACTGCCCGTCGGCGCCGGCCGTATTTTGATCGTCCATGCCATCAGCCATACGCGTTTGTCCGTGGACCGCGAAATTAGCATCCTTGCTCGACTTTTTCCGCGAACCCCGCAACATTCCCGAAGAGTGCGACGCAATCGGCAAGCTGCTTCCGTACTCGCGGGAGGTGATTACCCGATCGATTGCCGCACTGGTCGAGCGCAACATTCTCACCGAGAAAGACACCGGAGGAAGAGCTGGCCGCCGTGAGCGCGGAACTTTCCGCCACGCACGGGCGCGACCCCGGCGAGATGCTCGAACGCTACCGCCGCGGGATGAAGGAAGGCGTGGAATCTTACTGGGCGGCGGGGCCTGCCTATACCGTGGCAGATTTCGGCGGCGCCCCAAAACGCGCGGAAGTCCTGCTTTTCGGCGATTGCGACATCCAGATGGAAGCCGAGTTTCTACGCAAGGAAGCGGCGCGAAGGGGCATCGACCTTCGCGTTGCCGCGACATTTCCGGACGATGTGCGCTTTGCCGCGGAACACAAACACGACGCCGTCTTTGTCGGCGCGTTGCGCGCGCGGCACCTGATTACGGAGGCTCCCGCGCCCGGCCAACACCGCTCACGCCGCGTATATTGCGCAGGCCCAGCGCCTGCTGGAACAGCTTCGTGAAAGGACGCCTGCCCCCATCCTGATCGACAACCTGCCGGAGCCGACCGTGCAGCCGCTGGGTCTCGCGGAGCGTGGCATTGCGGGCCACCGCGCGCGTTTCCGCCTCGCCAACATCGCGCTGGCGGAGCTAGCCGGAGCCATGCCCGACGTGCACGTAGTTGATATAGCGGCAGCGCTGGGCATGGCGGGCTCCGAACGGATGCTCGACGATGGACAGGTCTCGTTCACCCATTTCGGATCGCCTGGCTGGATGCTGCAGCGCCCGGAGAGCGAGAAGGCCGCTGTCCATGGCATCTTCCCGGACACGGCGCCTCTGGCCCGGTGGGTGGGCGGGGATCCCTATCTGCGCGAGACCACCCTGGCGCGTACGCATATCGATGCTCTGGTGACCGTGCTGGGCGTCGGGCGCAAGAAATGCGTGATCGTCGATCTCGACGGCACGCTGTGGCCGGGCGTGCTAGCCGAAACGGGCAGCCCTTTTGCATGGACGCCGGAGATCAGCGGCGCTTTCTCGTACGTGGGTCTTTATTTCGGTTTACACGAGGCTCTGCTATGCCTGAAGAAACGCGGCATCCTGCTGGCCTGCGTCAGCAAGAACGACGAAGCCACGGTCCGCGAGCTATGGAAATATCCGGACAATTACCCGCGACAGCGCCTGCTCAGCCCGGACGATTTCGTGACCTGGCGCATCAACTGGAACGACAAAGTCGATAATATTCGTGCGATTGCCGAAGAACTCGGTTTTGCGCTCGATGCCTTCCTGTTCATCGATGACCACCCGGTCGAGCGCGACCGCGTGCGCCAGCGCCTGCCAGAGGTGGAAGCCTGGGGCGACGATCTTTTCAGCTTGCGTCGGAGGCTGCTGAATGATCCGCGTCTTCAGCTGCCCGTTATCACGGGGGAATCGGCCCGGCGGACGGCGCTTGTGAAAACACAGCTGGAACGCCAGCGCCTCCGCGCTGAGACGCTCGATGAAAGCCAGTACCTCGCCTCGCTTCGGATTGAATGCCGCATTGAACGCGTAGCAAACGACTCCAACCTGGAGAGAATCGTCGAGCTGTTCGAGCGCACGACACAGTTCAACACCACCGGCCGGAAATTTACAGTGAGCGAGCTCGTCGAGTTGCTCTCCAAGCCGGGGGCGAATTTGTTTTCGCTGTATGTCTCGGACCGCTTCGGAGACCACGGGCTCACAGGCGCTGCGGTCATTGTGAACGGCGAGATTCTGGGACTCGTGGTCAGCTGCCGTGTGCTGGGTATGGGGGTTGAGCACGAATTTCTGCGGCACATTATTGCGGAGGTCAAGGAAGCCCTCACCGGCGCGATCGTTGAAACTCCGCGCAACCTCCCCGTCCGCAATATCTATCGCGATAACGGCTTTGCCGAGCTCGAACCGGGGCGATGGCGCGCGAGCAGCATCCCTGGGCGATCTAAATCTGGAGCCATCTCGCCGAAAGGAAGTCGAATCTCCGTAAGCCACTGAGGAAAATATGTTAGCGGCGGCGAGGGAAGTCGGACCATTCTAGTGCTTTGATACCGGGCGCGTGAGTCCGGAGCGACTGGGTCTTCATCAGCGTTATATCCCTGCAGGTGCCGAATGGCGCTTGTTCTATGCTGTTCGGCCGGAAGTCAGCACTCGACGATCAGCCTCTCCGGGGTTCGGCGGTAGCTTCTCGTTATGACAGGCGCGTAATGCCGGGAAATCCATCGAACCCGCTATCGAACGTTAAGATTCGTTGGATTTCGTGCTGTTCCATGATAGCAAGATGCACCGCGTCGCGCGCCGATACGCGTGGATGGCCCAGTACAATTTCTTTGGCGCGCACTGTAGCTGGCCGGTCGACCGACAGCACGTCATCGACAATTCCAAGCAGGGCGTCAAATGCAGGCTGAATGGCGTCTCGACGGCCGATTGCGACATAGCGGTGCAGGATTTCCTGCAGTACTTCGGCATCGGTAACAAGTCGCTGGCGCTCGCTGACCAGTCTTTCGAGCAACCGTTGTGCGTCTGCTTTATGAGGATGATGTGCACCCACCAAGTACATGGGGATATTCGAGTCGACCAGAATCATGGATGCTGACTAGCCTGGTATCCGCTCTCAATCTCTTCAAGCAGGCGGCCGATGTCTGCAATCGGATATTCGTGCCGTGTGGCCGCGCGGATTACATCGAGCTTTTTGCCTGTGTTCCCTAGAGGCTCATGATGACGCGCCAGCGCTAGTGCGTTTCGGACCCATTCTGCAAGGGATATGTGACGGGAGCGCGCCATCCGTTGTAGTTCTCGGTATTCTGAATCCTGGAGAATCACTTGCAATCTTTTGGACATGTAGTGAGTATATATGACTCATCCGTATGAGTCAATTTGAGGAGGTATAGAGTTAGCGCACTTATCCAGGACTATAAGTGGAAGAATGGGCGAACGATTGGTGACGGAACCCCTCTCCAAGTGGAAGTCTCTGCAGATCTTCGCTCCAGAAAAGAAACGACTTCTGGAACGTGTCATTGATTCTATTGCCATTTAAAATGGCATATGGTAATAATTATGCCATGACGCTTAAGATAGATAAAGCAGGACGAATTGTCGTTCCCAAATCTATTCGGGAACGGCTCGGCTTCAGACCCGACACGGAGTTAGAGGCAATTGAGCAGCCGGGAGGCGTGCTCCTCACGCGAGCGAAACAACAGCCTCCCATGGTTAAGGTCGACGGCCTGTGGGTCCATCAGGGCAGCGCCGAACGGGGTGCAAACTGGGAGCATATCCTTGAGAGCGTGCGTGAAGAGCGCACGGATTCGGTTTTGAAAGCATAGCGTGGATATTTTCTTCGATACGACAGTTCTTGTTGCCGCTTCCGAGCAAAGCCATCCGCACTACGCGCAGGCCAGGCCGGCTTTGCTCCGGATCGCTGCGGGACAGGACAAGGGATTTGCCAGCTTGCACTCTATAGCGGAACTCTTTGCCGCACTCACGCGACTACCGGTCCAGCCGCGCATACACGCGGTCGAAGCGGCACGCATCGTCACCGATAACATTCTGCCGCATTTTCAAGTCGTGTCCCTCGTCAAAGAGGACTATCTGCAAGCGGTGAACACGATGGCAACCAGCGGATGGACCGGTGCGAAGATTTACGATGTTCTTCTGCTCAGTTGCGCGGCAAGATGCGCGGTAGAACGCATCTACACGTTTAATATCCGTGATTTCAAACAGTTGGCGCCGTCCGGGCTGCAAGAGAAAGTGTGCGTACCCTGAAGAGCAGCGGAATCGTTGTCATTCAAGCACGAGTACATCTGAAGAGCAACAGTGTGGCCTCAATCGAGACTTGCAGTAGCGTGAGCACACCGCTCTAGATTCTTCCAAGCCCAATCAGGAATCCATAAACAGATGTCGTGCAGCTAAATGACCGAATGGTTGAGGCGGGAGGTATTTCCGCTTGTAGCTTACTCGATTGCGGACAATAGCCGCCCCAATGATTCATCGCGACGACCCAGCCCCGACCAACCGCTTGTGTGATGCGGCTGACGAAGAAACTCGCCAACTGGCGACGCGGCCCAAGTCTCCACCGCGTTTAGCAATTCTACAAGTCCTATGTTGTAGGCATGCGCCAGGCGCTGTGGAACAAGCCCTACAGGGAACGTGTATCCGCTTTAGAGCCATGACCCGATTGAAAAGCGAGCCGAATAATTTTAGTTTCAATCAAGACTTAGGGAGGAGGGGAAATGCTCATATTTAAAACGTTAGGAATTGGAGTGGCTCTGGGCGCAATGGCATTTGTCGGCAGCGGTATCGCATTCGGACATAAGAATCCAACAAATCAGGCACAAGCAGCTGCTAACAGCCCGGTGACGGATGCGACGTTTGCAAAGAACGCTGCAAGGGGAGGCGTGGCCGAAGTGAAACTGGGAGAACTGGCCCAGCGAAATGGCTCGAGCCGAGACGTGAAGGAGTTTGGGCGCCGGATGGAAACCGATCATTCAAAGGCTGACGACCAGCTGAAGGATATCGCTTCCAGAAATAACATTACCCTTCCGACTGAGATGAACAAGAAAGACGAGGCTACTTATGATCGGCTTTCAAAACTTACCGGCCCTGAATTCGATCGGGAGTATGCCCATGAGATGGTGATGGATCATCAGAAGGACATCGCCCAGTTCCAGAAAGAAGCGCAAAACGGAAGCAATCCTGATGTGAAGAAGTTCGCATCTGAGACTCTACCCACTCTTGAGGATCATCTCAAACAGGCCCGCGAAATGGAATCTACCGTGGGCGCCAGGAACGTAACCGTCGACAAGAACGGCAGTCCCGCGCAGTAGCAGCAATCGAGTTCACATCCTGATTGCCGGGGCTATTGGGTCGTGCGCTTTCTGCTGCACGCCCGCGTTAACCATCGGGATTCGAGCCTAGATGGCCACCAAAAGCAGCGTTAGAGGGTTCCTGATTGTGACCCTGCTCAATCGTTGTCGTGTGAAATCTTTCTCCGCAAGGGATACCTCGCAAGGGGAGGCTTACGACAAACTGTCTGAATCCGTCGAAAGGCGCGCAAGGTTTCGACGGATTAAAAAGTCCTCACCGACAGGTGATCGTCAAATGCCATTTCTGCCCGTAACGTGTCACGTAAAGCGGAGAACGTTGAGCACGCGGTGGTCCGACTTCCATATTGCATCGAGCATAGCCTCGACCCCTTCACCCGCTATTCGGACAACACACACCGGCGTGTCTCCTTGGACGAGGGTGAATAAGCTAAGGACGTGGACTGCCCTATGTGCCGTAAGATCAGCAATCAATCCAAAGGCATCCTCGACTCGGGCGACGGCGAACATGATACGCACAGTGGCCTGTGGCGACGAGAAAATACTGGCGAACGCTCGAAAGATATCCGACTCGGTAATGATCCCAACAGGCTTTCCGTCACGGACCACCGGCAATCCGCCTACTTTGTGATCTCGCATCAGGCGCGCCGCTTCTCCAATGGGCGTGTCCGGCATTACCGTCAGCGGATTGCACTTCATGATGTCATGTGTAGCTACAAGTTCCTTCGGGCTTCCTTTCACCAGGACAGCGAAAGGATTCACTTTTGGTGGAAACGCATGCAAGATGTCGCTGGCTGAGATGATCCCGACCAAGCGCTGCTCCCCTCGGTGCGATTCGACAACTAACAAACGTCGAATGTGCCATTGCGCCATCAATGCCGCCGCTTCGGCTATCGGCGCGTCCTGTGCGACGGTAATGAGATTTTTATTCATCCACATGCTTACAATCATTCGCTGTACGCCTCTTCGGGTAGCAGATGCGATTCATTGATATGTTAGTCGCAAAATTGTCTGGTTGGGGAAATCTGACCAGATTGTTATCCGGAATCAGTTTGTGATCAAAGATGCCCCGAGGGATGCTAAGTCCTAATAATTCGGCACATTCCGATGCATTCTTCAGACCGGATTGTCGGGCGATCTTTTTGCGTATCGGAGGAGTAACTAGGGCGATGGACAGGTGAAAGGCTCAGAACGAGCCAAATCAAGAAGAAACCTGCCCGCTCCGGCCTCTATGCTGACGTACACGGCTACAACAAACTGCAAGAACGATTCAAAACTACACGAGCATCGCAGAGCCTCAGAAAGATGCATGAGGGGGGGCAAACGGTCGGCATGCCTAGGCTGACCGATGAGTCAAAAAGATTTTTTTGAGCAATCCTAGGCGATTGGTTGGGCAGTTTCGGGAGATATGCCCAACTGCCGGCGTAGGAGCTTGTTGCGACAGTTTTTGGGCGGTCTACATGATTACGGTTCCCTTCTATTCGAGTTTCCCTCGTTCATTTCTGCCGGTAAGCATTCACCAGATCCATCCAACCACCGTATAGGCACACGCAACCATCCCACGGGAAACTGCCGCTGTTGTTCCGTCGAGGGGCAGTTGGGATGAAGTATTTGGGTCTGGCCATTTTAGCGGCGATATTGAGCATTTCTGGGAGCCGGATGGGGCAAATCAGAGTTCCATCGTCACCGATCCCCTTGCCACGCCAATCCGCTCCCACCCCGGATTACCAGCTTCCCGTTGCCAATGATGACACGCGCACTTACCATATAGCTTCCGACAATCGCCCTTTGCTCGCTCCCAAAGCCCAAGCGGAACTGGAAGAAGGCGAAAAGGCCATGGAACAAGGAAAATTCCAAGAGGCAAGCACCCGATTTAAGAGCGCATACCGCGTGGCGCCCGGAAATCCATCAGTGAACATGTGCCTCGGCGTTGTTTTTCTCGCTCTGAACCGCCTAGATCAGGCTGACATATACCTCGGTCGTGCTGCTTCCTTAGATCCCCAAGATCCAGCGACCTTAACAGCGGTCGGTATACTCCAGATGCGAAAACAAGATTACGCCGGAGCCGTGGCCAGTTTGGAGCCTGTTATAAAGCGGGATCGAAAAGAATATCTGCCTCATTTCATTATTTCGGAGGCGTACTTGCAAGAGCACTTATTTCAAAGGGCGTACGACGAAGCCCAGCTAGCACTGCGTTGGGGTAAAGGCGACGGGAAGGCCAGTAGATTCATAGCAGGCGAGGCACTAGCGGCCATGGGTCGGACGAGTCAAGCTCTCACCGAGTTCCGGGAGTTCCTAAAAGATCATGCACAAAATCCTCCTGACAGCAGTCTTGTGCCAGACGCTATAAGGAATATTTCGAAGCTCGAGCAACTTCAAAATAACGCAAGATGAAATAAACCAGTCATTCTTAGAGGACGGCTTCGTCTCCTGGCCCGCGACGTGTTAAGTTTATTCCAAGGAGCCGAAGCAGCGATGTCTTCATCAACACCGGGGAAACACGCGGGTTCCGGCACTGCGCAGCCTTCGACCCCGGAACTATCGTTCGCCGAGCGAGCGCAGACACTGGTCTACGTCCGCCGAGTTGGCAGTCTTTCGACGCTTTCGCGAAAACAACCTGGATTCCCGTTCGGATCAGTAATGCCCTACGCGCTGGATGATCAAGCTAACCCCATCTTTCTCATCAGCACGATGGCGATGCATACCCAGAATCTGCTAGCGGACCCGCGCGCCAGCCTCTTAGTCACCCAGCCCGACGCTGGTGGCGATCCCCTGGGAGCGTCCAGAGTAACGTTGATGGGAAATGTGCTATCCGTCCGAGAAACGGACGTGGCTGAAGCAAGAAAACTGTATCTGGCGCGTCATGCCGACAGCAAGCACTGGGTCGACTATAAGGACTTCTCCTTTTATCAAATGAGTGTCGTGGACGTTTATTACGTGGGCGGATTCGGAGTGATGGGCTGGGTGCCTGCCTCGGAATATTACAGTGCTAAACCCGACCCGCTCGCTGACTCATCCATGGGCATCATCGAGCACATGAACGCCGATCACGCCGACGCGCTGATCCTGCTTGGCAAGGCATTTGCCGGAATTGAGGCTCAGGAAGCGGCAATGACCTCAGTGGACCGTCTGGGCTTTCACGTACGCCTGAAAACCCAGGATGGTGCGAGTGGAGCGCGCATCGCATTCTTGCGAGAAGTGAGCAGTGCGTCGGAGGCCAGGAAAGTCCTGGTTGAGATGACGCAGCAGGCGCGGCTAATCTGAGCCGTCCCGAACGTTTTAGTCACGCCCCATCCGGGCTCTTCACTTTGGCTCGCCGGGTCGTTCAGCCCTGAAGTAAGCCGGTGGTTTGTTGTAGAGTTTCGGCGATGCGCGTTTGGCAAGGGTTATTCAATCTCGCCGTACTGACGTGACGTAAACCCGGTACCAGTCGCTCACAATTTCACGCTGTGCTTGTTCAAGAGTGAGATAGCCAGTGCAGACTTCTCGGTGAAGATAATTCTCGACGGCATCTTTCGAGCGGGCACCGCCATCAGGAATTGACGTTTCGTAGGGTTCCGGCCAGAGGTTGTGGGGATCGGTCGGGTGGCCCCCTAATTCCAGCGGGATCAGATGATCTTCCTCGTAGTCCCTCGGGTTCGTGTCCAAGTCCCCGTATTCCGCGATTTGGTCAAATTTGAGTCTGTTGGTGTAATCGGCAGAGGGACGAATGGATCTTGTCGACCAGTGTGGATTACAGATGGTCTGCTCGATGCCGTCCTGATGGATGTCTGGATTTACTGCTCCAGGTGTTCGGACAGGGTCGGGATAAATGTCTGGCGGACCAATTCGCGCATCCACACTTTCTGTTTGTGATGAACTTTCTCTTGATCGAAGCGAGTCCCGAAATCCAATTTGTTTTGTGCGGTACGCGATGACTGCGAAAACGGTCAGGATGATGAAAAAAAGGATGACGATGGAACGATTTGACGTTTTTCTCATTTAATGGGGATAGAAGGCGACCCTCATCCGAGATCAATCGGGCGCGATGTGTATTCCCAGCAAAAGAAGACTCCCGCTTTCTTCTCTTCGTCAGTCAGATGTTTCGTTAGATTATCGATAGCCTTTTGCGCCTGGGCCACGCCCTTCACGACGGCGACGACTTCAACTGTCCTCGGGATTCCAAGAGCATCCCGCACGGATTTCCGCACTTCGCAATTTGCGGTTTCTGGATTTCGCCGTGGTACGGGCACAAAGCAATTTACCATGCAGAAAATTGGGCGGAGTACGCTTTCTGGTTGACACGGTGGGGACAGGTCGCTAGGCTTTCGCCGGAACCGGGAAATTCATCTTGAGGAGTCAAAGTCGTGGCTGTGAAAGTAATCGGCCCGGGCGATGGCAAGTTGGGTTTCCTGGGAACCATTGGCGTTCGATTCATGATTTGGGGTGCAGAATCGGGCGAGCAGTTCTCCTTAGTCGAGCACCCGATGTCAGCCCGCGCTTTGGCCGCCCCGTTGCACCGGCACGCGCGGGAGGATGAGTACAGTTATGTTCTTCGGGGCCGCTTGGGAGCGATCCTGGGCGATGATGTGGTATTTGCCCAGCCGGGCGATCTAGTGTTTAAGCCTCGCAACCAATGGCACACGTTCTGGAACGCCAGCGACGAACCGGCAAGCATTCTAGAGATCATTTCTCCAGCCGGATTCGAGCGGTTCTTCAGCGAACTTTCAGATCTGGGCGGTGTCACCAACGTCGAGCCGTCCGCATTGGCGGGTTTATGCGCTCGGTACGCCCTTGAGATAAAGCCAGAGAGCGTGCCCGAATTGCTTCAGCGTTTCAAGCTCCGCTTTCCCGGCGAGCCAATAGCTTTGAATTCTGCTGTGTAATGTCGCCGAACGTGCCGCCCCGTCCTTACCAGAGCAATGAGGTATGTATTAGGGGCGAATGTTTATTTGGACAATTGGCCGCTCTCGATGTGTTGAGCCGAGCGGTTCTCAGTTTTAGCCTCTAACTTGGCTCCGTCGGAGACTATTAGCTTCGACCGAAGGGTCCATTCGGAACATGCCGTGATATTTTGCGGCGAGCGTCGCCGAATAGAATCTTCCAACTGCACAAAACAGCTTTCTTCGCGCCCCTCGATAAGACTCCTGGTTGTCCGCCAACTGTGCCGCAGCGAACTCCTTCTTCTTTATTGTGGTCCAGTCGTCCGAATCGTCTCGGGCGCTCTCGATTTCGATGAGCTTTTCGTACGCCGCCAGTACTTATTGTCATGTAGCCGTAGCCGGTAAATCTGATGGAGAATCTTCGATAACGCTGCATCCGCTTCTGTGAGTGCTGCCCGGTCGCTGGCTTCAAGCGTCTGTTCCGTTGCATCCACCGGAAATAGCGAATTCAATGGCATGCTGCGACGTCACCATGGCGTCAGTTCGGCGCCTGCTGCTGTGCCCCTGCCTGCGTCGATAAGAAAAGGAAGTCAAAACAGCCACCGCAACATCTAAAGGGCCTCGTTGTTTGTCCATGGATGGAGCTTATCCCTGAACGCACCACTGGCGCGGTGGATCGACCTGTTTGGGCTGCGGTCACATTTCATTCAGCCTCAGGAGCAGTTTCCGAACGAATCGAGCACAGTCGTGAATGACCTGCGAGCATCCAACGCGAACGGTTAGCGTCTGCGCGAATTCGTTTTTGGCCCCGCGTTTGGCATAAAGGATTTACGCCTCTTGAATCGCTATAAGGCTGTATTGGCCGGACAGCTTTCCTGAGGATATTTAATTCCTATTTTCCGCTGGAGGCCCACTATGAAACTGATTTGTTTGCCAATCACCGCACTGGTAGTGATTTTAACGGCAGCCGGTATAAATGCGAAGACTACGCCGCAAGCACATCCAGCCTATCTGCACGCCCTGTCCGACCTTCGTGATGCCCGCGCCCACCTAGAACGTCCCAACGGAGGAGCGCTGCAACGCCAAGAGCAGGATGCAATCGCTGAAATTGATAAGGCAATTGCAGAAATCAAGGCGGCTTCAATCGACGACGGCAAAGACATCCACGATCACGCACGTGTGGACATACATATGCCTTGGACGGGCCGTCTCCACACAGCCCTGCAATTGCTTGACCGCGCCCATAACGATATCGCCAAAGAAGAAGATAATCCTGCGGCTCGCGGACTTAAGAGACGAGCGCTTGAACACATAGATTTGGCGCATCGTCATGTCCAAGAAGCCATCGACGTAGCCCGCTAAGACAATTTCTCGGCTAAGTGGGCTCAATTTTCTCGGCTCGTTACTGAACTCCGCAACCCGAAAACTGCTGGAACGCGGGAGGGACCGTGGAGAAAAAACAACGAGTACTATTCTTGTCCGTTCACAATTCAGTCAGAGGGCAGATGGCGGAAGGTGATCTGCGAGCCATGGCTCGTTTCATTGCAACTCGCGGCGGAATCGAGGCAGGCGAAGGGATTGACCCGGTCGCAGCTGAGATTAAGGCAGAAAGTGGTATAGACATTACGAGTCAACATCCAAAGAACGTCAGTGAGTGGTTCAAAGAGCATTTCGCCTATGTGATTACGCTAGCCGACTCGGCTAGGGAGCGCTCTCGCGTGTTTCCATTCACGCCGCACCTGCTACACTGGAATCTAAGGGATCCGACCCTTGTGAGGGTACCTCGAAAGACAGGAAACAGGCCTTTCGCGAAGTCCGCGACGAGCTTCGAGAAAATATCGGCAAGTTTTTGGTGGAGGCCAGCGCCAGAGCCTAACGTCTCGCGGAACTCATACCTTTGGTTGCAGAGCTCGTGTTAGAATGTCGCTAAAGGGCCTTTATGCTCCCTCAACAGGTTTCTAAAACAGATCCCGCGTACAAACGGCGAGTTTCCGATTTGGCTTACCGGTATTGGGAAAAGCGCGGAAGTCCGTTTGGATCTCCGGATGAGGACTGGTTTCAGGCCGAACGGGAGATAGCGCGTGAGTGGGAACCATATGGCCCACTTTCCTTCGGCAAAACTCCTGCATGAGGCAGATTGGTTCGATGTTTGATGATCCCCGCGCAAAGTCAATCAGCGTCAACAACGAGCGGATCTTTTCTCAAGAGAAGAGCGTTGATTGTTTCGTGAAGTGTGGCAACAACGTCGCTTTTTAGCACGAACGCATCAAAATCAATCGGGTCCATTACATTCACTTTTTGGTATGCATCGCAGCCAGTGAGAACAACAATTTTAATTTTTGGCGAAACGGCTTTGATTCTCCTGCCCGCCTCCAAGCCATTCATGATCGGCATTGAGATATCCAGCACCACCACATCCGGCTTCAGCTCTAATACTTTTTTGAGGGCTTCTTCTCCGTTCCCTGCTTCCCCACACACTTCTCGAGTTGGCCCTTCCAGCAATTGGCGCAGGCCCTTACGGACAATCACGTGATCATCAACAAGCAGAACTCGTGGTCTCATTTAGGGCGGCCCCTCCTAAGTTGCTATTCATCGTTCCGGACTCAACCGGAAGCGGCTTTGCTATGGCTGGCGATGATATCGTCGACCCGGGACTGAACCTTTGAAAAGGATTTTCTCGCGACTTGAATGAAGTGCAGTGCTTCGTCAACTTTGCGCCTTGCCTTGGGGTCATGATCCATCGACGCCTGTAGCTTCACAATCCTTGATTCAACGTCTTCCAAGTAGTTAGCGCAGATTTGCAATCTGCTTTTCATCGCAGACCCACGTAAGTGATCCCACTATCCTTGTTGTGCTGAGGGAGCGCAATCCAGCTTTCACGGTATGTCGGTGAACAGAATCGACACCAATGATCACCAAGCAAGCTCGATGGCCGCTGCTGATTCCTTGGCGTCAGAGGAGGTGATAATCTATTGGGTAATTTGAGTGGCAGTGCTGGCATCTCGAGAAGTGCGTTGTGGTCGGTTCGTGTCCATTGGACTGAATTGGGGCCGGCCGAAACCGAGCGAGGTGGCCATAGGTAGGCCGACAACGGTACTTGGGCGAGAGTGCCCCGATCTTTTTGAAAAAGCCGGGGAAAGGATTTGCGCTCACGTTCCTCGGCGGCTTTATTGAACCGTTGTTGGGAGCTTAGGACGATACGGATAGAGATAAAGGGCAGTTACAACTCCTGGTAATTGAAATTGGAGTAGGCCGGGAGTAGCATCCCCGCAAAGTCATCGGTCCTGGATGCCTCCAGAACCCCTACGGAGGCCCGTGCCCTTTGTCTCAGCTGCGCTTGGCAAATACTCCTAGGGCACTCGAACGCTCAGGCAGGCCGAGGCATTCGAATGCAAGGTAAAATGAGGTGGGAACTGTCAAAAAGAATTGAGAACACGCATTTGAAATGAGCACCATGCGAAGGCTCCGAAAATGGGAGAAGGTTTCCGGCGATAAGGAGCACGTGTACGAATGCGATGTTTGCATGTGGATGCTCGTCGTAAGCCCTGATCGAGTTTTCAGCGATATTCAATCGGAATTCGATAGGCACGACTGCAAGCAGAATTCCCTCAAGAAAAGGCCGATTAACTATCCTCGGTGAGCGCATTCCGATGTTTTCGAAGTAGGCGCGGAAACGGGAAGGAAACCTCTAATTTTGCCCTCCCCACCCGGATAAGACTGCCTTGCCAAAAGTCTAACAAAGATTGTGACCCATGTTTCGAGGCGTCCGGCTCGCGTGCGGGTGCGATGCGTCTTTCACAATTCCGCTAGAGTCCATCGCGGTGCATGCAGGGCAAAGCCATTGCTGGTGTCTCAACGCGACGCAGTGAGCCGGGTGATTCTCTGCGTAAAAGACGCGCGAGACGCCTTCGCACGCCGATCATCAGCGAGCCCGAGTACAGCGGCGCTGGGTTCCGATAATCGCCTCGCACAAGTGTCGCCGGTGCCACATTTCGATAACCCTACTTCGTAGTGCGACCTTCAAGTGTTTTTGGCATGAGGCCGAAAGCTGTCCGAAGGGAGCACTCTATTCTTTTCCAAGCTGCTTGGTCTGGGTCTTATTCCATTCCGCGACAAAAGCCAAAACTCCCTTGATCCGAGAAAGTTCGATTTCAAATTGTGATTGCAATTCAGACTCCCGCACTAGAAACGGATTGCACGCAAGCTGCAGGAACTTTTCATATGCTCTGGTTATGCCTGGTGATTTCGTCATCGTCGGCAAAAGAGCCTCTTCGACAGCATTCTGAGCAGCCTCCTCTGCAATGTGTAAAAGGTTTGCGATTGGCTTGAGTGCCTCGACCGCCGTCCTCGCAATTGCTTCTGCCTCAGTCATTTTGAATCCTCCATTTCGCTAGGATTAGAACAAAGAGCGTATCATGAGGCCACAATCCTTTTGCGAGTTAGGATTGCTGGAGTCCTAACGGGTCGCACCGATCACAATCGCGCAGGGTTCCGTGATGCAGTGCGTGTGTGCGCGCGCGTGTCGCGGGCGCACACATGTGATGGAGACCACTTCGCAGGAAGAGTCTGTACGGTACCTACTGGAGCAATAACTTCGATAGAGACTCGCGACGTTGATTTGCTAGTTCCTAAAAATGCACTTGTATCCCGGCTGGCAGCCAGCAAGTTTTTGAGGCATGGCCAAAATTCTCTGAGCCATTTCGGTTAAGGGGGCTATTTTTGCCTACCAGGCAGCATACTCGTCGGAACCTTGCACCCAAATGAACGATTGGATATCGATCATATCGCGCGGACGCCAGTCGACCAGATCAGCACGGATCGTTTGCGCGAAAGCCTCCAGGCTGGCATAGGTGCGCCAGTTTGGGCGCGATTGATATTCGAAATTGAAGCCATATCGTTCGGCGGCGACTTTAGTGACTTTGGGCTTTAGGTAGATGTGGACGGTTGGCTGGGCGATGAAGCCGAAAATCGTCGAGATGGGCCAGGTCAGTACCCGGGACTGCTTGCGCGGGAGTTCTTCGATCACCTGGCACCAGCGCTCAAATTTCGTTGCCGGATCACCCGGGCCATGCAAGAACGTATACAGCCCTAAGGCAAAGGCTTTCGCGCCCGTCGACGCCTTTAGCCCATCCCGCAACGCCATTTTTTCGAAGGAAAAAAGCAGATGTGTGCGCGATTCGATCCTTACGGCCCGAGCTGCGATTTCACTGAAGCGGCTTTCTTTTAACAACGAGAAAAACGTTGGCTGGTTTAATTCTTTTCGCCACTCCCGGTGGGCACGGACCTTGTAATTGCGCTCCCACTCCAAATATCGTTGGTCTTCAAAAGCATTGGGGAACACGCGCTGAAACTTACGCTGACATCTCAAAGGCGACCGTGTGAGAATCAGGCGCCCACTGATTGGTTGTGGGTTCTTAAGACCCAGCATGCGGCTGCCCCTTTACTGTTATGAGGCATCCACGCCACAACTCGAATCCGGCGATCAGTTTAGTTTGTCGAAGGAATGACTTCAGCCGTGAATAAAAAACGACAGCGAAAGTCGAGGTCGAGCCTTAGAACATTCGGTTAAGCCCACGGAGGCCGCACAGCAGGCTCACGAAAATCGCAGAGGCGCAATTCTAAGCGAGTTTCCCACCTCGTGAAAAGCAGGGTTGCGAACTCATTTGCGTCGTTGGGCGGGGACCGCACGGAAGAAAAAGGACGTTTCTGAAGGTCACGGAGCGGATTCGCTTGAAGTTAAAAGCCATTCCAAACTTGCGCAAGGACTTCATTTTCATCGCCCGGAGCTTTACAAAGATTGGTGGCGCAGGCGATTCGCCTGCCTTAACGGTACGAGCCTAGTTGGTGGCCATCGTGCGCATCCAATGTCGTTGGCGGGGCAGGAAGCTGAGGTAGAGCACATGGACCCAGTGACAGGCTGAGCCGACGGGCAATTATCAGTGGCGTGACAGCCTTTACGCACAGCATTTCGCGTTAGAACTTTCGGAATGAAGTGACGGGCAGCACTGTGATCCGTAATCCATATCACCGACAATGTCATTGGGGATCCTCAGGATTTAACGTAGGTTCAGAGGCTGTGCGATGGATGCGGAGCATTACATTTCCTATCTTCGGGAAGAGGTGAATCACGAAATCACCCGCCTGAAGGCTGCCCTCCGGAGCCCACAAATGACGGAGGAGGAGCGCGAAGTGGCGCGGGCGATGCTGGGGTTCTACGAAGATGCAAGAATGACCCAAGAAGAGTCTTTCCTGCTTTCAATGGAAGGAATTGGTCGAACAAGGGGCGGGCTTGGAAGCATCAAGCCGAATGAAAGCGGAAAGAACGCTTCCCGCAAGAAGGCACGAGCGGCATAGCGGCTACCGCGAGGGCCAAGCCGTCGCGCCAGCGGTCATAGATTCCTTGGAGATGTGGGGCCGTTACTCAATCGAGCAACAGCCCCGCTCTAAACCCGCAGCGCAACTCGGCAGCTCTCACCTGCCGCAATTTCGTTCGGGTCAAAGAAGTTTCTACCAGGCAGAGCAAACACCGTCAATTCGTATAAACCACAGTTGCTATCCGTATCGTTACCGATGGAAAGAAGGCTTGAAAAAGCGGTGTAACCCCCGGTGCGGCTCATGATTAAGCTGGCGGGAACAAGGGAATGAACGCCTCGACTATCGTGCCCGGTTCTGCTGAGGAGAGGGTAAGCTCACCGCCGAACTGCTTAACGCGCTCTCGCATTCCGCCGATTCCGACTCCGATGCTCCCACTCCCCATTGATGATGGATTGGGGAGCATTCCTTTTCCATAATCACGAATGCGAAGAACGACACGTTCAGGCTGGCGGTCCAATTCCACTCGCGCCCCGGTACTGCCGGAATGGCGATAAACATTCGTCAAGGCTTCCTGTATCACCCGGAAGATCGTCGTTTCAGTATCTTTGCCCAGACGGGGAAAGCTCACCGGCTTGATGTCGAGTTGCACCTGAATACCGCTGCGCTTCCGAACACCGTCAATAAACCAGTGGAGAGCCGGCAGAAGGCCGCTCTCATCCAACAATGGAGGATGCAGTAGATACGACAAACTTCGGACACTCTTGATTGCAGATTCTGTGAGAGCAATAGATTCTTTGATAGCGGCCTCACGTTCTTCGTTGGTCCGTGCGACTCCAAGAGTCATTTTCAAGGCCGCGAGTTCTTGTCCTACCGAGTCGTGAAGTTCCCGTGCAATCCTTCGGCGCTCTTCGTCTTGAAGCTGAAGCAGGCGCCCTGAAAGATTTTGCAATTCAAGGGTGCGAAGCTCTACGAGCTTCTGGGATTCAGTCAGCTGGTTCAATCGAGATCGCAACTCCGTGTTGAGCTTTTGAACCCGTTCTTCCCAATCGCGTCGGTCGGTCATGTCCCGGGTGACTTTAGAAAAGCCGTAAAGGGTTCCCGTCTTATCCCGCAGAGCAGTGATTACAACAACCGCCCAAAACTTGGTCCCGTCCTTACGAACTCGCCAGCCTTCATCGGTGAACCTGCCCTGTTCTGCCGCGATCTCAAGTTCGCGCTGTGGCCAGCCACTGTCCCGTGCTTCAGGAGTATAGAACTGTGAAAAGTGTCTCCCAATAATGTCTTCGGAGGAGTATCCCTTGATGCGTTTGGCACCTTCATTCCACGTAAGGACATGCCCCTCGGGGTCGAGCATAAAAATGGCATATTCTGCAACAGATTCTACTAACATCCGGAAACTGATTTCCTGTTCCATGGAGACGGGCACATCCGCTGAATTGAGCATGGACTGGATCTCCTGATGTGCCGCCAATCTATCGGTGCTACAGGGGCGAGTCCATACAGGGTTTTCCCCAGCAAAAGACCCAAGGACAGGATCCGCACCGCATGCTCTACTTACGCATTTATGACGTTCAGCGCCATCTATGCCCTCAACCCAATCGTTCCCTCGGATGTGCTTCAGTCCTAAATCTATTGCCTCGTAGCGCATGGCGGCGGGTACCTCGACGGCCACCGGCTCGAAACCATAGCCCCGAAGGACATAGGGAAATGCAGATCCCCCACTTGGTTCGGAATGAGGTCAAGATTATCAGCCGGCGATACCTCGCGTGAGAATGCCGATTATGGCGCCACCGAGGACCAGCCACGCGGAGTTGACTCGATAACGGAGGAGCGCGACCAACGAGATCGCGGCTAAAAGTGCTGTTTCGATATTGATGATGGAGGCGCGCGCCAACTGCCAGGAAACGACCGCCATCAGCGCGAGCGACGCTACATTCACGCCGTCGAGGAAGGCCCCGGCGATCTTCGATTTGCGAATACCGAAGACAATTGGACCGCTAATGGCTACAAGGATGAAAGCGGGAAGAAAGATGCCCACCGTCGCGACGGTAGCGCCCTTCATTCCGGCGAGCAGGTAGCCGATGAATGTGGCGGTGGTGAAGACGGGGCCGGGGGTGACCTGGCCTACGGCTACAGCGTCGATCAATTGCGCGTCGGTGAGCCAGCCGCGGTGAGTTACTAGATCGGCGCGAAGAAACGCCAGGAGGACATAGCCGCTGCCGAAAACCACCGCGCCAATCTTGAGAAACACGAGGAAGAGCGAGCTGAGGGTGATGGCCGTTGCGGTCGAAGTGGCTGCGGCCGCCAGCAGGGCGCGGGGCGTTCGCATGAAGCGTTGAGGGGTGGCCCAGGATGCGATGCCTGTGAGACCGGCGCGATGGAAGTCCACCTTCGTAAGCGCCACGGCGGCACCGGCAATCAGCAGCAGCAGAAGGGGATGCAAGCCGAGATAAGCGAGAACGGCCGAGGCCAGAGCTACCACGCCCAGCAATTTTGTTTTCACCGCGGTTCGGCTGAGTCCGTAAAGCGCTTGCAGGATTACGGCAATCACGACGGGCTTCACGCCATAAAGCAGAGCGGAGATGGCCGGGAGATGGCCAAAGCGGACGTACGCCCACGCGAAGGCCGATACCATGGCGAATGCAGGGAGGATGAAACAGACGCCCGCAACGAGCAACCCCGGGAAGCCCGCGCGCTGGTAACCGATGTGTATGGCGAGTTCGCTCGAACTCGGGCCGGGGATCAGGCTGCTTGCGCCGAGCAAATCGAGGAATTTCTCGCGCGAGAGCCAGCCGCGTCGGCGCACGAGTTCGTCTTCCATGATGGCGATATGCGCGGCGGGTCCGCCGAAGGCGGTGGTGCCAAGGCGCAGAAAGAATGAGGCGAGTTCGCCAAGGGTGCCGGTCGGCGGTTGGCTCGCGGCGCCTGGCGGTGCGGAGGTGAGTGAGGCTCCGGGTTCTCTTGCGGCGGGGTTAGACACCGGCAGCTTTTGAGGCAAGGCGAGTGTTCAGAGAACTCCAACCGGCGCCGATAATAAGAAGTGTGAGCCAGCGGACAATCCGGACGGCCACCGAGACGTCGGTTTGCAGAATCTTTTGCCAGAGCATGATCGAGTTCCTTCTTTGTAGTGGTGGCCCGCGCGTCCGAAAATTATAACTGCGTCATGGCGTGAACTTCTGATCGCTGAACTGGGCCTCGGTGGGGGTCTGGATTTGCACGAACGGATGATTGGCCGCTTTGTGGCAGTTCGAGCAAGAAGTTGAGAGGGAGTTGTAGGCCTCGAGGAAGGACTTTTTGTCCTTCTTGTCGATGGCGTCTTTCACCTTTTGCAGGCTGTCTTTGGTCAACGCGGGAGCGAGACTTGCGACAGGAGAGCCTTTGAAATTCGGATTGAACTTTACCGCGTCCTCGAGGCCTTCCTGAATTTCACCCAGCTCGTAATCGGCGAGCGGCCAGTTGGATTTCGATCCCGCGTAGAAAAGCTTGGCGTGGTGCTGCTGGATGACACCCATGATTTCGCCGAGACCCGGCTTGAGGTCGTCGATGGAGGCCTTGAGCTGTGTGATTTCGGCCTCGAGAGCGGCCGTGGAGTTGGCGTTGGAGGCCGGTTGTTGTGCGCAGCCTGCTAAAAAGACGAGAGTGATTCCGAGGACGAGCTTATTCATGGCGAGACCCCTTCCGTTCCGTCGCAATATCGAGCTGGCCGAGCGCCTGGGCGTGCGGCTAAACAGCTCCAGCGAGGCGGAGTATACACATCGTTTTCGGGGCTGGGCAACTGGCTAATGAAAATCGTGCGAGGGCGCTGCGGCGCGCGTGAGGGCAAGGGGGCGGAGACGCTGGGCTTTTACGGAGATTACGTTGTCCTGGTTCTGGAGCACGCCGTCGATCAGGAGGAATTGCTGGTTCACGACGAGCACGCGATTCTGTATGAAAAGCTGCGGGGTGATGATGGCGTTGGCGATGCCGGTCTCATCTTCGATGCTGAGGAAGACGAAGCCTTTAGCGGTCCCGGGGCGCTGGCGGGCGATCACGCTACCGGCAATGCGGACGGGAGTGCCGTCGGGGAGCGCACGGAGTTCGATGGCGGAGCGAACGCCCTGGCGCTTCAGAGTCTGGCGATGGTGCGCCATGGGATGCAGGCCAACGGTGAGACCTGTGCCGCGAAAGTCGGCCAGGAGGCGCTCTTCGGGCGTCATGGGAGCGAGAGGGAATGCAGATCCTTCGCTGCGCTCTGGATGACAGGATGGGGTGGATTCGGTGATTGGATGATGTTGCGTGGGTGAGTCAAGCAAGGGGCCGGCGGGACGCGCGGTTCGCTCGACTTGCCAGAGGGCGCTGCGGCGGTGGCCGCGCTGGGCCAGGGAATTGAGAGCGCCGATTTCCGCCAGGGCGGTTAGTTCGGACTTTTGCATGGCGGGGATGCGGAGTTTCAGGTCGTCGATCGAAGCGAACGGGCGAATGCCGCGTTCGCGAATAATTCCGTTGGCAATTTCAGCGCGCAGACCCTTGGCGAAATTCATTCCGAGGCGAAGTGCGAAGTGGTTAGGGAGCTTCACGGACCAAAGCCCGGGCGATGCCGGGGAAGGATCGCAAGGGCGCGTAGGCATCGCGGGTGGGATGCGTTCCAGGGTGCATTTCCAGTTTGATGCGGTGATGTCGATGGGCTTCACTTTCAGGCCGTGGCGCTGCGCGTCTTTTACCAGGGTGGCGGGATTGTAGAAGCCCATGGGCTGGTTGTTCAGCATGGCGGCGGTGAAGGCGGCCAGGTAATGGCATTTCAAATAGGCGCTGGCGTAGGCGATCAGCGCGAAACTCGCGGCATGGGACTCGGGAAATCCATAGAGCGCGAAGGAGGTGATGGATTGGACGATTTTGTCCTGGATGTCCGGGGCGATTCCCTGCTTGTTCATCCCGGCGCGGAGCTTTTTTTCGATGTCCTTCATGCGCGCTTCGGAGCGCTTGAAGCCGAAGGCGCGGCGCAATTCTTCGGCTTCGCCTCCCGTGAATCCGGCGGCGATCATGGCCATGCGCAGCAACTGCTCCTGAAAAAGCGGCACGCCCAGCGTGCGCGCCAGCACGGGTTCGAGCGAAGGATGAAGGCTGTCGGGCGCTTCGCGGCCCTGGCGGCGCTTCAGATAAGGATGGACCATTTTGCCGACAATGGGGCCGGGACGAATGATGCCGACCTGCACCACGATGTCGTAGAAGCAGGTAGGATGCATGCGCGGAAGGAAAGCCATCTGCGCGCGGCTCTCGATCTGAAACATGCCCACGGTGTCCGCTTTTTGCAGCGTTTCATAGACCAACGGGATCGCCAGCGGGCAGGCGTCCGAGGTCGATCTCTTCGCCGTAATCGTCGCGAATGATTTGTATGGAATCTTCGAGCACGGCCATCATGCCCAGGCCCAGCAGATCCACTTTTACGATGCCCATGTCGGCGCAGTCTTCCTTATCCCATTGCACGACCACGCGGCCGGGCATGGTGGCGGGTTCGAGCGGCACGACGGAATCGAGTTGCCCCTGGCAGATGACCATGCCGCCGGAGTGCTGCCCGAGGTGACGCGGCAAATCCTGCACCGCCATGCAGAGTTCGAAGAATTTGCGGATTTGCAGATGCTGGAAATCGAGGCCGGCGTCGCGGAACTGGCGCGCGAGCGTGTCGTTGGCGTCTTTGTATTCCCAGGCGCCCACCAGACTGGTGAGGCGATTCAGGGTTTCGGGATCAAACGAGAGCGCTTTGCCGATTTCGCGCGCGGCGGAGCGGCCGCGATAGGTGATGACGTTGGCGGTCATGGCCGCGCCCAGCTGGCCGTAGCGCTGGTAGACGTATTGAATGGCGCGCTCGCGCTGGTCGCCGCTGGGGAGATCGAGATCGATGTCGGGCCACTCGCCGCGCTCTTCGGAAAGAAAGCGCTCGAAGAGCAGATCCATGCCTACGGGATCGACGGCGGTGATGCCGAGCGCGTAGCAGACGGCGCTGTTGGCGGCGGAACCGCGCCCCTGCACGAGAATATTCTGCTCGCGGCAGAAGCGGACGATGTCCCAGACGATCAGGAAATAGCCGGCGAGCTCAAGGCGCTCGATCATGGCGAGTTCGCGCTCGATTTGCCGGCGAGCGCGCTCGTTCTCGGCGCCGTAGCGCCAGAGCATGCCTTCGCGCGTGCGCTCGCGCAGGAAGTGCATCTGCGATTCGCCGTCGGGGCGTGGGATATTTCGGGAACTGGTAGCCCAGATCGTTCAGTGTGAATTCCAGGCGCGAGGAAAGAAGCTGCGTATTGGCGATGGCTTCGGGCAGATCGGCGAAGAGCCGCGCCATTTCCGCGGGAGATTTCAAATGGCGCTCGGAATTGCGGGCGAGAAGGCGTCCGGCAGTGGCGAGGGTGCGGTGATGGCGGATGCAGGTGAAGACGTCGAGGACTTCGCGCTGCGGCGGCTGCGCGTAGCAAACGCCGTTGGTCGCGAGCAGAGGCAATTTCAGCTTGCGCGCGATTTCGATGGCGGCCTGGTTGCGGGCTTCCTCTTCGCGGCAGAAGTGGCGCTGCAATTCGACATAGACATTGTCACGGCCGAATATTTCGCAGAGTTGCTCGACGGCTGCGGTCGCGGCTTCGATTCCGCCTTGAGCGAGGGCGTATGCGAGAGGGCCTTCATCGCCTCCGGTGAGGCAGATGAGGCCGGGGGAGCTTTCGGCAACTTCTTCGGGTGAGACGTGGCCTTCGCCTTTCTTTGCGCGCAGCTTCATGCGCGTGATCAGGCGGCAGAGGTTCTGGTAACCCGCTCGCGATTCGACGAGCAAGGGATAGCGCCAGCCGTCCGGAGAGGTAACTTCGGCGCCGATGTGGGCCCGGAGAGGAAGTTTTTTCGCGGCGAGATGGAAGCGCGGGGAGCCGTAGACGCCGTCGCGGTCGAGCAGCGCCATGGCAGGCATGCCCTGGGCGGCGCAGATGGCGGCTAGCTTCTTCGGGCGTTGCAGAGCCTTCGAGAAAACTGAAAGCGGAGCGGGCATGGAGCTCGGTGTACAGTCAATCGTAGACTCCGCGAACGAACCAGCTTTGGCGGAGCGAGTCGAAATAAAGGCAGTAGACGCCTTGCTGCGGACTTTTTGCGGGACTCGCATTGGAGAAGCGGTCGCGAGCGTTTGGACCGGGCATGGAATCGAAGCGGAGTTCGAGATCCCATTCGTCCTGGTGCCAGGTGTCCTCGCGCCACCAATCGCCGGAGGTGCGCCACGGACCGGAGGCGGCGATGACATAGCCGTGCAAGGTGTTGAAGGAGACGGTCGCCGGGCGGGCGTCGCGCAGGTCTACTTTGGCAGGCAAGGGCGGCCGGAAAATGCGGAAGGCGGTTAACGGGCGACGATTCGAGCGAAGAAAATTTTCATCGCTGCGGCAGGAAGCGGCTGAGGCGAAATTCGCCGGGGCGGTGCGTATCGACCAGTTCGGGCGAACCGATGTTGGAATCGCCGACGAGGTTTGCGAGGCGGGCCACGGTCAGCTCGAGCTTTTCCGGGTCGGGCGAGCTGGGCTGAAAAAGGCCGCCTTGCGCCGGGCGCGGACGCGCGGGATCGGCGGCAATCCAAACTTTCAGAATCGGGGCGGCGGGCGGGTCGGACTGCAAATGCAGGCGGAGCAATTTCAGGAGCATTTTGGAATCCCGCATGGGCACGGGCAGAGTCATGATTTTTTCGTAGGTCTTCGCGGCGCGCTTTTTGCCAGCAGGAAGGGCGGGACACAGCTTTTCTTTCAAGCGCTGCGTAGCATTTTCGAAGGCGGATCGAGCTGAAAGCGCACGCGAATGGAATTGGCGGCCAGCGAGCGGGCATTCAGGCGGGCGCAGAGCTGGTCGAGCAGGCGGCCGAGAATGAAAGACAACGGCTCGAGTTCCTCGACGGAGTCTTCGAGCTCCATTTCCTCTTCAAAACGGAGCGTTGTTTGCGCGAGCACCAGGGAACGCACGCTTGCGCCACGGGCGAGTTCGTGGAGGCGAACGCCTTCCTGCCCGAGACGCTCCGATAAATCCAGGAGAGGCAATGCGGCGAGCGCGGCGCAAGTGCGGATGCCCCAACGATCGAGGGTTTCGAGGGTTTCCGGAGATGCCAGGAGCACGTGAACGGGAAGCAGGCCGAGGCGCTGCGATTCCTCGCCCGGCTGTATCACGGTGATTCCGGGGAAACCGCGCGAAGCTAGAAGCGCGGCTTCTATGATTGGAGGCGACCGCGATGTTCGCCGCGAGACCGAGCAGAGATGCGCGGGCGGCAAATTCACTGGCGATATTTTCGGGAGAGCCAAATAAGGAAGCGAGGCCGGCATATATCGGCGAGGATCGTGTCGGGCGCGGTGTCTTCGATGCGCGGAGACATCGACCATCCCAAGTCGAGCAAGGCGGCGTGGGCCGCTTTCTCCTGCGGCTGGGAGCGATGACGAATTTCGATGGCGCAGAATTGCGCGGCTTGCGATTTCGTCATGGCCAGCTGGATGCCAGCCTGCAAGGCGGCATCGTTTGCGGCAATCACGGTCCAAAGAGGGGGCGTGCCGTCCACGAGCGCAATCGCACGATTGCGGAGCGCTGGTTCGGAGCGAACCACCGATTGAATCAGGAAGCCGGGAATATGAATGGATGCAAAAGCCATAGAAATTCGAGTTTGCTGTCAGTCTTCGTGAAACGACAGTTTTTAGAATCATTTCTGTTTTAGTGGGGGTCGTGCCCCGGCTGCGTGACTCCAGATTGATTTGGTTTTAAAAAATCGACTGGTGGAGAAATTGTCTGCGGAGCCTTCCACCGTTCCTGCTGCGAAGGGAGAGATGCCCTTAAAAACATGCCTTGATGAATCGAAAAGAAATGCAGATCCCTCACTGTGTTCGGGATGACATGCATGGGTGTTTTGCGCAAATTGCTCCGCGACTGCTCGAACTTGCGCCGCTGGAAAATGCTCTGTCGCTGTGAAGAGTTCCGCCGAGGTTCCTGTTTTTTTCAAATCGTACTGCTGCTCCATCGCTTGAATTCGCGAGCGAAGAAGTTCGGCGCGGATTTCCAAGCTATCCAGCAGGCAGGCGGACGGATGTGCTGCCGCGTAAGTTGCTGCGTGAGCTTCGGCATCCAGTGTTGTCGCCCAGAGCGCTGGCTCAGCGCCTAGGCGCAGGACCAGGGAGGCGCAGCTTTTGGCGTTGGGCTCCTGCTCGAGTACGACCAGAATTGTGGACGTGTCCTCGACGGCGCGACGGAAACGAAACCAGGCGTTGAGCGGGATGTAGCGCACGGTTTCGGGTGGAATGTCGCTCAAATCGAGGGCAATGAGACCGAAACCGCCGCCCTGGATGAGCAGATCAGTGGCACGGAAGGCCTGGTCAATATTCCGGCAACGCACCCAGAGCAGCTGCTTGAGGGCCACGCCGGCAGCTTCCGCGGAGTGCGGGTCGAAGGTATCGCGACCATCGACCAAGGCGCATACTTCCTCGTGCGCCGTGCGTTCGGCCAGGGCTGAAATCAGCAGGCTCGTGCGCCCGGAACAGGCCGGCCCGCAAATTTCGGTGAGGCCGCCGCGAGGCAGGCCTCCGGTAAGGGAATCAATTTCCGGGATGCCGGCGGAAACCGTGTCCATGACCTTGCGGTCGCGATAGGTGAAGGGCGCGGAGACGCGGCCGGCCAATGCCGATTCGACCTGGGAGCGTAAAAGAGCGAGGTTGCGAGCCATGGTGACCTGAAAGCGTCTTAAAAAGCGAGGAGTTTTGTGTTCGCTTTTTATTCGCCTTGGGAGGTGAATTCTGTACCAAGAACACGGGATTGTCAATCCGGCTGTTTCTTAGAAAAATCTCCTTTGATTTCAGAAAGGTAGCGTGATCGCTATGCCTCGAAAGCCGGCCAGAACAGAAAAAACATTATTTCCCGTGCATGCAAGCCTAGAGGAACTGGCCCGCGCGGCGAAGGATTGCAAGGCGTGCGATCTTTGGAAGCGCGGTACGCAAACCGTGTTTGGCGAAGGCGGGGCTCATGTGAAGGTGATGCTTGTCGGTGAACAGCCCGGGAATCAAGAAGACCTCGAGGGCAAGCCATTTGTGGGCCCCGCAGGCAAGTTGCTCGATGCCGCGCTTGTGGAGGCGGGAATCGATCGCGCCAAGGTGTACGTCACCAATGCAGTGAAACATTTCAAATGGGAGCGTCGTGGGAAGCGGCGTATACACAAAAAGCCGAATGCGGCGGAAATCGCCGCGTGCCGGCCATGGCTCGATGGGGAGATTGCGGCGCTGCAGCCCGAAGTGATTGTCTGCTTGGGGGCGACAGCGGCGCAGGCTTTACTCGGGGGCGACTTTCGCGTGACGCAGCACCGGGGGGAATTCGTGAAATCGCCACTGGCCGCGTCCGTGATGGCGACAGTACATCCCTCGTCCATTTTAAGGGCGCCCGATGAAGAGACGCGTCACGAGGAAATGAAGCGCTTCATTCAGGACCTGAAGAAAATCGCGAAGCTCGTGTGAGTCGCGAAAAGCACAGGCAGGCTCCCGCAGCATTGCTTTTCAGCTCGGGCCCAATAATTTTTCCACGCGCGCCCTTAAGTTTGTTGCGTCGACCGGAGCGCGCACCTTGGCATCGTTGTCGAAATAGACGTAGACATCGCGCGGCCGCTTCTGCGGATTATCGGAGGCGATGACTCGTTCGGCGCCACCGGGTTCGCGGCCACATGCCCAAGCCACAACGCGCTCGGCCCACGAATCGAGCTCTACGTCATCGTAGCCGCTGACGTAGAGCTCTTCGGAACCGTGCAGGCGGCAATAAACGAAATCCGCGGTGATATCCATCAGGCGGGGCCAGTCCACGGTGTCGGCGCAGACGAGCGCAATATTGTAGCGACGGAGCAAATCGATAAATTCCGGCGTAACGAAGCTTTGGTGGCGGATTTCCATGGCGTAACGGAGCGCGGCGTCCACGGGACACTTGAAGGAGGCCTTCGAGACGATGCGTTTATCGCGCCGGCGCGCGAGCGACGATGCGGAATAAGTGTCGCGCGGCAGAATCTTAAAAAAATCTTCGATGCGGCCGGGATCAAATTGGAAATTGGGCGGGAACTGCCAAAGGATCGGGCCGAGCTTGGACCCCAGCTGAAGCACGCCGGAGGCGAAAAAATTCGCGAGAGGCGTGTTTACATCTTTCAGGCGGCGCATGTGGGTGATGTAGCGGGGGCCTTTCACGGCGAAAACAAACCCTTCAGGAGTTTCGGCGGCCCAACGGGCAAAGCTCTCCGGGCGCTGCAGGGAGTAGAAGGTGCCATTGATCTCCACGGAATTGAAGACGCCGGACGCGAAGGCGAGTTCTTTTTTGTGAGGAAGCTTCGGCGGATAGAAAAGCCCGCGCCAAGGCTTATACCGCCAGCCCGATATCCCGATCCTCACGTTTTGGAGAGCCCAATCGGCCCGCGCCCGGATGCTCGACTGGCCCTGTCTAGGCGAAGGCCGGGAAGGCCGGCCGACTTGGACCTGATGGAGTTCTTCACAAGACCGCATGCTGGAGGATATGGGGGCGGGGGTGTTTAAAAATCCCAGAAAACCCCTAGAAAACGAACCAATGTTCCCGTATTCAGCAACATACAAACAAAGGAAACGGCGATAGTGATTGACTATTATCGGGAGCTAACGCTATCTTTAACTATTCTTTATTTGGCATTCACCTCAGCGCCGAATGCCATTTCTTTAGTTTGCCTATAATTGGGTGCTGCGAACACTGCTCGACGCATCGGCAAGAAATTCAAGGGGACCCATTTACAACTCGCTACACGCTCTTTTCCAAGTCTTATGCTCGCACCAAACTCGGGTGAAAGAAAAACGCACCGTATGAAAGAACTTACCCTCGCGATGATTTTCAATCGGCCCGGCTTTGGAGTGGCAGGGAATGCCGGATGAGCAGCTTTGGGGACCATGGCCCGCGACGAAAAGGATGGAGTATCCCGCACCGCGCCGCATCCTTCTGGAAGGACACCCGCATCTGAGGGTAATTGCCGCGGGTGCAGAGCAGCGTCTTTATCAGATATCTGGGTTATGCGGCAAGTCAAGGGAGTTTTGGGAACGCTGCGTCAGGCGATTGAGGGATGAGGCTGAGGGAATGAAACGACAAGTGGTAACGGAATCGAAGCGCACGATGACGATCCTACTGTGCGTGGCGATGGGTCTCGTCAGTGCAATGGCGGGCGGGCCGAGGCCAGTCTTCGCGCAGGATCCGGCCTACCCGAAGGATCAGGTTCCTGCCCAGAATTACCAGCGCATGCAAACCTCCGATCTCGAACGGGAAAATCTAAGCCGCGTGGCGGCGTCGGTCGGCGAAATCAAGCCTCTGCTGATCAAGGACACCGGCCTGATGGTCGAATTAAAGCGCTGGGTGGCAAAGGACGCCACCGACCAAGGCCAGATCCTTACCGAGGCGGATTTAACCAATGATGCCATCTTCGCTCGGCTGGAAAATGACGTTGAGTTTCGGGCGATCGCGACCCTACTTTTGCAAAAGTATGGTTACCTGGTTCCTGAAGTAAATCCGAACTCCGAAGCCGGCAAAGAGCAGCAGTTGCTGCTGCAGGAGCGCATTAAATGGATCACCCAAGAAGAGGAGGAAGCGCGACAGCAGCAGCATCAGGAGTTAGCCCAGGCGATCCAAAAAGAGCGCGCTTGTGCCACGGGCGGCCAGGCAGATTGCGCGCAGCCGCAGATGCGAAATCTGCCGACGCAGATGCAGCGAGAACAACAGCTTCAACAGGGGCAGCCACAGAATCCCTTCCAGTCAAATCCAGGTACACCCAACATTCCGAATTTTCCTTTTCCAGGACAGGCGACAAATCCTCTGGAACGAGCGCAGTTGATGGAAACCGGGGGTGGCCCATCAGATTTTTCTCAACTTGGAATGGGAAGTTCGCTGAGATCTCTGCAGGGACTCGGGGCCGGCGAGGGGTCCGGTGAATCGAACTTGTTGCAACAATTACAGAGCCGGCAGAATGGCGAGTCAGGATCTTCAATTTCATCTGGCGGCTTGAATTCCAACTTCCAAGGCGCGGCGGCGAGTCTATTGCTGGGAGGTTCTGATCTAGCTGGTGGTCTCGACCAGAACGATATCAACCCCTATGAGACAAACCAACTGGGTGGATCCCGGAATTCTCCTTACTCGGCCTCGACGATGGCCGCGATGCAAGCGCTGCTCAACGGGCGCACTTCAGGAGAATCTGGCGTCGCAGGCGCCACAATTGGTGCGCGCCGCAAATCCCTACCGTGACATTCCATCGCTTTACGATATGTACTTGCAGGCGGCGCCCAGACCTGCAAGTCCGAGGCGGTTCGGGATGGATGTTTTCGAAAACACCATGCAAGACCCTAGCTTGATTCCGATGGACCTCCCAGCCGGCCCAGATTATGTGGTTGGACCCGGGGACGGCTTGGCGATCGATCTTTGGGGCGGTGTTTCGCGCAAACTTTATCGAACTGTTGACCGGGAAGGCCGCGTCAGCATTCCGGAGGTAGGGCCCTTACTGGTTAGCGGAAAAAGCCTAGCCGAGGTGCAGCAGAATCTGCAGCAGATGGTGCGCACGCAATTTCGAGATGAGTCCGCAGACGTATCCCTGGCGCGGCTGCGCACGATCCGCGTGTATGAAGTTGGCGACGTGGTGAGTCCCGGCGCCTACGACATTAGCTCGCTCTCCACCCCGCTCAACGCGCTTTTTGTGGCGGGAGGCCCGTCTCCGCAGGGATCGCTCCGGATTGTCAAGCATTACCGGAACAACCAACTGGTTGAGACGGTGGACATGTACGACCTGCTTCTTCATGGCGTGCACGCCGGAATGGAGCGCCTCGACAATGGAGACACGATCCTGGTCCCGCCGATCGGCCCACAGGTCACGGTCGAAGGGATGGTGAGGCGTCCGGCGATTTACGAATTGAAAGATGAGAAGGATCTAGCGAGTGTGCTGGATTTAGCCGGAGGATTGCTGCCTACCGCCGCTATACGCCAAATCGAAGTGCAGCGCTTGGTCGCCCATGAGAAGCAGACGATGTTAAGCCTAAGCATCCCGGACGTGGGCGATTCAACTGAGGTGACCAAAAAGCTTCAGTCGTTCCAGATTCAAGACGGAGACCGCATCCGGATATTTCCGATCGCGTCCGGAAACGAAGATGCGATTTATCTCGAGGGGCACGTGCTTCGGCCGGGCCGCTACTCCTATCACGCGGACATGCGGGTCACAGACCTGATCGGTTCCTACAAAGATCTGCTGCCGGAACCTGCCTCGCAATATGCCGAAATTATACGGCTGAATAAGCCTGATTTTCACCCCAGCGTGGAGAATTTCGACCTGGCCGACGCTCTGGCGAACCCTTCTCAGGCACCACTTTTGCAGCCCATGGACACGGTGAGAATTTTCAGCCGGTTTGATTTCGAGAATCCGCCATCGGTAGCTGTATTGGGGGAAGTTCGTGCGCCGGGAATGTACCGGACCTCCGGACAAATTCACGTTGCCGACGCCGTTCAGCTGGCGGGCGGCCTTTCCCCGGATGCTCAGAAGGAGGATATGCAGATTTTCAGGTATCTACCTGATGGGAAATCGAAGATTTTCAGCGTGAATCTAGGCGAGGCGCTCACGGGTGATCCGACCGAGAACATCCTGCTGCAGCCGCGCGACCGGCTCCTGATTCACAAAAGCCCGGACGCGGTGAAGCCCGGCACCGTAAACATCGAAGGAGAGGTAGCCAAGCCGGGCCGTTATCCGCTCACGACAAACATGACCGTCGCTGATTTGATCCGCGTGGGCGGCGGGCTTACGCCCAGTGCGAACACGCAAACCGGCGACGTAACACACTACGAGTGGGTGAACCAAAATCGGCTGAACGGAAAGACCGAGACAATTTCAGTGGAAGCGGCCTTAGCAGGCGATCCCACGGCAAACCTGCCTCTACACAACGGGGACGTTTTGACCATCGGGCAGCTGCCAGGCTGGAATGATTTGGGCGCTTCCATCGTCGTTAAGGGCGAAGTGAAGCATCCGGGAACTTACGGGATTCGTCCGGGCGAGAAGCTGAGTTCCGTGTTGCAGCGGGCGGGCGCTTTCCAGCCAGACGCCTATCCATACGGCGCGGTTTGGAGAGAGTAGCAGGTGCGCGAGCTGGAATCGAAGCAGCAGGACGAAATGATTCTGCGGGTCAAGCAAGCTGCAGAGCACTCTTGAGCTAACGCCGGGCGCAACTCCACAGCAACAGCAAGCCCGTGAGATGACGCTTCAGCAGTACCAGACGACCTTGAATCAATTGACGGCAAATCCTCCGGCTGGAAGAGTGGCGATTCGGATCTCATCGAACATCGATCGCTGGAAAAACACTTCGGCTGACGTCGAAGTTAGAGCGGGAGATGTTCTCGTCATTCCGAAGAAGCCCAGCTATGTGATGGTGAGTGGACAGGTTTTCAATCCAACGGCGATTTCATACCGGCCCGGCAAAAGCGCCAAATGGTATCTCAGCCAATCGGGCGGGCCGACCCAGTTGGCCAACAAGAAAGCCATATTCGTGATTCGTGCGGACGGGTCGGTGATTGGCGGCGAAACAGAGCTTCTTGATTGGCGATTCGTTCAGTGCGGTGCTGCTGCCGGGGGATACGGTGGTTGTGCCGGAGAAGGCGATCGGCGGCGGCCCGAACTGGAATGTTTTGTTCACCTCGGCGCAGGTTGCTTCGGCCATCGTAAGCACGGTATTTATCGCCACGCACTATTAGGACCGAGGAAGGAAGAAGGGTGAATCGAGGGATTGTTCGGTTAACAATGCAATGCGGGCTGCTGACTTTGCTTGCAATAAGCGGAATTTGTTCGGCAACACCGATGCCCCAGCAGTCGGACGCGGCACCTCCGGAAAAGCAGAGAAAAAACGAAACTTCGGAACAGAACTCGGGTTTAGTCAACGGCACTTCTGTCTTTTCGGCGGCCGAGCCGGGAGATTATGACAACACGTTAGGAAAGCACGTGTTCAAGAACTTCGCGGAAGACCAGAAGGCAATATGGACAAG
The DNA here is from genome assembly GCA_963848365.1 of uncultured Acidobacteriota bacterium. GTDB lineage: Bacteria > Acidobacteriota > Terriglobia > Acidiferrales > UBA7541 > Palsa-295. The sequence goes on along the minus strand of CAWKDI010000009.1, from coordinate 29,265 downwards.
CCCCCTACACGTGCGGCTGATCGACGCGGATTGGCTCGTTCCTTTGGGAGTTGCCACGGGGGCTATGTTTGCAACGGATACGGAGGTGAGCAAGCATCTTTCGAATTCGCCCAGCCGGCTATCGACCAGCAATAACTTCTCAAACTATGGGGTTGCCTCTCTGGGGCGGCCGCCGGCGGAATGTATTTGTGGGGGCACTTTACCCATAACGATCACATGCGTGAAACGGGATTTCTGGCAATCGAAGCGGCCGGCGACGCCCTTGCCGACACGTACGCGCTGAAGTATACGCTAGGCCGCGAACGCCCGCTTCAGGATAATTTTCAAGGACAATTCTTGCACGGCGGGGATTCGTTCCCTTCGGAGCACTCGAGCGCGGCATGGTCCATCGCGAGCGTAATCGCGCATGAATATCCGGGGCCGCTTACTTCGGTTGATTTCATATGGTCTGGCTGGCAGCTGTGGGCGCTGCGCGGGTGAGCGGCAAAGATCATTTTCCTTCCGACGTTTTGATCGGGAGCGCTCTCGGGTGGTTTATCGGCCAGGAAGTTTACCGGCACCACCATGATCCGACTCTTGGCGGGGAAGATTGGGAGACGTATGCCGAAGCTCAGCAGGACAATCCAGCGCAAGGGTCCACTACAAGCAAAGGATCTCCCTATGTTGAATTAGACAGCTGGATCTACCCGGCCATCGAGAAGCTCGCGGCGCTCGGCTACATTCATTCGGAATATCTCGATATGCGGCCTTGGACGCGCGTTGAATGCGCAAATTTGGTAGAGGAGGCGGGCGATCAGATTCGAGTGGCGCCCTCCGTTCCGAGCGGTGTCGAAGACCTGTACGGCGATCTTGAAAACGAATTCCGGCCTGAGATCGACGCGACAGTTGGTGAACGAACACTCCGTGTTGATTCCCTGTATACAAACACGACCGGTATCACTGGAACGCCTCTTAACGACAGTTACCATTTTGGTCAGACGATCATTAACAATTATGGGCGACCTTATCAGGAAGGATTCAACACCGACGACGGTTTTTCCGGATATGGCACGGCAGGCCGTTTCACGCTTTACGTCCGCGGGGAATACCAGTATGCTCCCTCGGCGCCGGCCTATCCACTGTCGGTTCGTCAGACGATCGCAACAGTTGACGAAACCCCTCTGCAGCCGGCAATTCCTGTTGGAACCACCGATCAGTTCACTCTTCTCGACACTTATGTCGCTGCGAATGCCGGCGGATGGGATCTCGCATTTGGGAAACAGAGTCTCTGGTGGGGTCCAGAAGACGGCGGCTCTTTGCTCTTCAGCGACAATGCAGCGCCGATTTACATGTTTCGCGCCAACCCCATCGCACCCTTCACCCTTCCGATTGTTTCTCGGGTTCTTGGGCCCATAAAACTGGATCTTTTCTTCGGGAAACTCTCGGGCAACGAATTCCCCCCTCGACCGCTCATTCACGGCGAAAAGATTAGTTTCAAGATGACTCGAGACTTGGAAATGAGTTTTAGCCGTTTAGTGGAGTTCGGGGGTGTCGGGCGGGCAATGACCCCTGGGGCTATCTGGAATAGTTATGTCAGCGTTAAATCGTCCGGAAATTATCGCAGCTCAGTCAATCCGGGAAAACGAACGCCTGGATTCGACTTTGACTACAAGCCTCATTTTATACACAACGGTCTGACCATTTACGGCGAGTTTATTTCGGGTGATGATGTCGTCGCGTTGGAAGCTCTGCCTCGTGACGCCATCGTTTCAGGTATTTACTTACCTCGCTTGCCTCGCTTGCCGAAGCTTGATTTCCGATTAGAGGGAGGATACACAGATCCAGTCACGCCCCGAAGCAATGATGGGCACTTTATCTATTGGGATTCTGTCTATTACCATGATTTGTCGATGAATAAGAACAACATTATCGGTAGCTGGATGGGACGCGAGGGTAAAGGAATTCAGGCTTGGACGACCTACTCATTTAGTTCCAGGAATAATATTCAGTTCGGATATCGGCAGTCAAAGGTTTCTAAGGATTTTATTCCGCAGGGAGAAACGGCACAAAACGGTTCAGTTAAGCTGAACTGGCTGCTGAAAGACAGCCTCACTGTCTCTGGTTATGTTCAATATGAAAGGTGGCTCGCTCCTATTCTGGCTCCCGGGCCGCAAACAAACTGGACCTCATCGGTGCTGGTGACTTTTTCTCCGAAGTCATGGGTTTGGTAGGCGGAGCTCACTGAAACGAAACTCACCGTTCCGCTCGATCTCGGGGCATTGGTGAAGACGGTCTGATAATGATGCGAGGGAGTTGTGGAGAGTTGAACCTGAAGATGTCCGATCCGGCAGCGATATGGTTGGATCACACCAAGAACTTGACAACCGAGACAATCTTGCCTGCAAGGGATGAACTTCGTCAGATTGTGGCCACGAATATTGTGGCTCGAGGATTTGCTCTCGGGGGCCGCCCGTGAAAGTCACAGACGCCACTCTGGTACGCCAGACTCCCGGCTTGCCGGACAAAGATTTTCCGGCGCCGGCTCCGGAAGTTCGAGAATCAAACGAGAAAACTCTTGCCTCGCTAAGGTTGCTTTGGGAGCGGCGCCGGTGGTTGTTTCGTATATCGATCTATGCGTTGGTCGCCAGCACGCTTACGGCTTTTCTGATACCCGCGCGATACGAGTCTACCGCGCGTTTGATGCCACCGGACAATCAATCTCAATCGCCGCTGGCGATGGCGGCGGCTGCAGTCTCCGGCACGAGCTCGGGTGGAATCCAGAGCCTGGCAAGTGACTTTCTTGGGCTCAAGAGCACGAGCGACGTGTTTGTCGGAATCTTGAGCAGTCGCAGCGCCCAAGACAAACTCATCCAGCAGTTTGGCCTGAAAAGACTGTATTGGGATCGACGCATGGAGGATGCGCGGAAAGATCTGGCGAAGCACACCGATATTTCCGTCGATCGAAAAAGTCAAATTATCTCCATCACTGTCACGGATAGGAGCCCACAGCGGGCGGCTGCGATGACGCAGGCGTACATTGAAGAACTGAACCGACTGGTGGCCGAGTTGAGCACGTCGTCGGCGCGGCGCGAACGGATTTTCCTCGAAGGACGGTTGCAGGGTGTCAGTCAGGATTTGGAAGCAGCGGAAAAGAATTTTAGTCAGTTTGCTAGCAAGAACACGGCCATTGACGTCAAGGAACAAGGCAAGGCCATGGTGGAAGCCGCAGCAATCCTCCAAGGCCAGCTAATCGCCGCGGAATCAGAACTTCAGGGGCTCCGCCAGATTTACACCGACAATAATCCGCGTGTTCGGTCCGTGAATGCCCGGGTTGAGGAATTGAAGCAACAACTCGACAAGCTAGGGGGGAAGGGCGAGAGCATGACCGAGGTCTCCGATCAGCCGAGCGACTCCCTTTATCCCTCGATCCGGAAGCTTCCCTTGCTGGGTGTTACGTATGCGGATTTGTACCGGCGCACGATGATTCAAGAAACCGTTCTTGAGACCCTCACCAAAGAATACGAAATGGCGAAGGTCCAGGAGGCGAAGGAGATTCCGACGGTGAAGGTGCTCGATGCTGCGAATATCCCTGATAAGAAATCATTTCCGCCGCGGCTTCTGATTGTGTTCCTTGGAACTTTTTTGGCTTGCTGCTTCGGTATCGTATACGTGCTGGCATCTGCGACCTGGGATGCCACGGATCCGCGGGATCCTGGGAAACGATTCGCCAAGGAAGTATGGTTTGATCTAAAAACCTACGCTGGCCGGATCTCGAGGAACGGCGGGCGGAACGCTAGCCAGCAGGATCGCCCTTCGAGCGAAACGGGCAAGCAGAATGATCGAAGCGATGCACCGGCAGAGTAGCATCGCCTAGCAAAAGCAACGCAAATGCATTTCCGAATGGCTTCGAGGCAAATAGACGCGGCGAGTTTGGCGGGTGAGAAATCGTTTGAACATCGAAGCAGTGGCGCGACCTGTCCGTTTACTCCCTGGCGTGCCTGCAACCTGAATTGGAGCGGTTTTTGATGATTAATGTCAGACTCACGACAGCGAAATTCCTAAAGTGCCGCCCTCATGTATGCGCATAGCGCTGGATCTGAGGAAAATGGAGAGCTCGGGTATCGGACGCTACATGCGAAGCATCGTGGATGCGCTTCTGCACGAGACGCCAAAACATGAATATTTGCTCATCGTTCCGCGGGGCTCTGAGCATTTACTCACGCTGAACGGAGGGAATGCCAGGCTCATACCGGTTGATTTTCCGTATTACTCAATTCGGGAACAGATTTCGATTCCCGCGATCCTGGCAAAATACCGAGTTGACTTATTTCATTCGCCTCATTTCGTTGTACCTGTTGTTCAGACCTGCCCCGTGGTCGTAAACATCCATGACGTGATTTACATGGCAAGGAAGGACGAACTCAAATCACGGCTTGGGCGTTTGTATTATCGGTGCATGATGCCGCTGGCCGCCCATTGGTCGAATGCGGTGATAACCAGCTGCGAATTTACAAAAAAGGAAATCGTTCGCCATCTCAAGGCTGATCCGGACCGAGTTTTCGTCATACCTTACGGCATCGACTCGCGATTTCGCCCTGTTGCAGATGCGAGTGTGCTGGAGCGGGTGCGCACGAAATACGGCATAAGCGAGGATTATGTCCTGTACGTTGGAATTTACCGAGATAGAAAGAACCACGCAGGGCTTCTGCAAGCATTTCAACGGCTCGTTCAAACGGGACTATCCGCGCAACTTGTCATAGCGGGACCGGTCAATGAAGCCAAAGTTGAATTGCAAAGATTGGCGAGCAGCCTTGGAGTCCAGAAGCATCTTGTGCTAACGGGGTTTGTAGCGGATGAGGATCTTTCGGCCCTCTATTCCGGAGCGAGGGTATACGCGTGTCCCTCTCTGTCCGAGGGGTTTGGATTAACGATCATAGAGGCCATGGCGTGTGGTACTCCCGTTGTTTGTGCCGAAAACTCAGCGCTTCCCGAGGCCGGAGGAGATGCGGCGCTTTTCTCGGATGTCACCAATCCGGACTGTTTTGCTGGGGCGCTCCGGCGTGCGTTCACAGACGAGAATTTGCGCCGGAAGCTGGTCCAACGCGGAACCGAGCACGCCAAGCGCTTCTCGTGGCAACAAGCGGCACGGGAAACGTTAGACGTCTATGCGCGCGCGGTGCGGACCCAATGAGTGTAACGGTCCCGTCCGGCCAAGAGCAGAGTGTAGATAGGAATGGGGCTTCAGGCATGGCTCGGGTTGCGGGCGCGCGAAACGGACGATCTGAGCAGGGAGCGCGGAGTTGAGCGTTAGCGCCACGGAGGCGAGCAGGCTGGCTCTGACCCGTGAGGCCAGGATTTCGCCCGCCCTTCTGCTCACAGCCGCCCAACTGTCGAGGGGGTTATTTCGCTTATTCTTTGTGATAACAGTTGCGCGCGTACTTGGGCCGGCGCGTTTCGGCGTATATACGCTGCTGCTGGCCATGGTCGAAATGCTGGCCGTAGCCTCCGGCACTGGATACATGGACTATTTGAGTCGAGAAGCAGCCAAGGATGATCGCTTGGGATGGGGTTTGGGAGCGCAATTGATCCGGCTTCGCGTGGCGTACGCACTCCCACTTACGGTGTTGGGGCTTAGCCTTCTCTGGCTGCTCGGCTACCCGCGCTTGGTGCTGCTCGCCACGGCGGGCATGTCCCTAACGTTGCTTCCCCGATCGCTGAGCGAGGCTGTTCAGGGTGTGCTCCGGGGAACCGGTCGCTTTGCGGAGTTTCTCATCGTTGAGTTGGCCCTGGGTTTGACGCTCGTTGCGGGTGCGTGTCTCGTATTTGTGAGGGGCGGCCGGCTCGGCACGGTTATTATCGCGGAACTCGCTGCGGCCCTAGTCGCGGCCGTGGCCGGGTGGGGGTTCGCCCTGAAATTCCGCACGAAACAACGGCTCCAATTGAAACTGTCGCGCCTGGTCAAGACGAGCGCCATTTTTAACATATATGGCTTCGTCGGGAATCTTTATGACCGGCTCGACGTGGTACTGCTCTCCAAGTTGGCGGGAGACTATGCGACGGGGATTTACGGAGCAGCATACCGCTCGATCGGCATGGTCCAGCTTCTGCCGTATGGCGTCTTGTACAGCCTCCTGCCTACACTCTCGCGGGGAGACTGCACGCAAGCAGAACAGCGGGTAAGACTTGAGAAAGCGATGGGCCTTTTGCTCGGCGCGGCCTTCGTCATTGTGCTGGCAACGACGGTGTTCGCTGATCCTGTTGTTCCGAGGCTGCTCGGTCCTGGCTTCGCCGAATCTGCCGGGGCCTTGAAAATACTCATCTGGGCCGTAATTCTGCGCTACATCAACTACGCGATGAACATGAGGCTCCTGGCAAATGGGCAGGAAAGGGTGTTTGTCGCGACTTCGACGGGTTGTCTCGCAGTGAACGTCATCGGAAACCTCGTTTTTATCCCAATATTTTCCTGGAGGGCCGCGGCGGTCCTCACGATCGTGACAGAATTGGCGCTTTTGTCGCAAAATGTTTACTGGCTTCGGCAGGCCGTTGGCGGAGTTCCGAGGCCGCTCGGCTGGGTTCGAATGTCGCTGGCCTTTGTGGCTCTCCTGTGCGTAATTTTGGCGGGAGGGCGGCTGGTCTCGCCGACTCTGGTGGGGACGGCATGCCTGTCGGTTTTTCTTGTCTATCTGTACCGCACCGGTATGATATCTGAATTTGCGTCCATATGGCGGACGGAGCCGGGTTCATCCTTGTAGCCGTTCGTGATGGGCCGAATTGGCCGAGGTCTCAGATTGTAATGGTGCCCACTGCAGCCCCTGCCTTTGGTTTCGGGATGTGAGCCAGTGGAGTGGCTTTCCTGCCGTCCAACGGCGTGAGCGGCTTGGTGATTGCGGTGATTGCGGTGATTCGGGAGCATGTCAATGCCCATGTTGGGAGATTTCTTGATTGATTATCGCGTTTGATTCACGCGTACTATCCAGCCGGTTTCGCGACCAGGGTACTTATGTCTATGCGAAGCAACTGCTTATCCAGTTTCGGAGGCTCGTGGAGCGCGACGGAGGGCGTGGGATTTGCGTCCGAGTCTTTGCTTGCTCGGGGTGCTCGAACGACGCGAATGGTTTTAGCGGTGGCCCGGGATTCGATCTCGTCGACGCGGAGGGGCTACGTTTTGACCGCTTATGGCGATTCGGTGGTCTGACTCTTGCGGCGCTGCGGGCCAAGGCGGATCTGATCTTCGCTCCATCTCCGTTCTTCCCCATGGGACTCATTCCTGCTGTCACGACCATTCATGACGCTACGCCAGTCAAATTTCCGACGTTAAGTAAGCAACAGAACGCGGTTGCGCGATCGCTGCTTTGGACGGCTGGCAAGTTTTCGAGGCGGATCATAACCGACTCGGAATGGTCGAAGCAGGATCTCGTGAGCATTTGCGGCTTGCCGCCCGAGAAGGTGAGGGTTGTATATCTGGGTTACGATCAGGGCATTTTTAACACCGGACCAGTCGACCTCCAGGAGCAGAAGGCCCTCTTGGCACGTTACGGGATAGCGGGGCCTTATATTTTTCATCACGGAGTTGTCCAGCCGCGAAAGAACCTGCAGCGGCTTATCCAGGCATATCGGATGGTATTGCAACGGCAATCGAGTCTAGATCTGGGATTGGTCCTCGCAGGACCGCTCGGGTGGCAGTATGAAGAGGTCCTTCGTACCGCGCAAGAGATGGGGGGAAGGGTGTATTTGGTCGGTAGACTACCAGATCCGGAAATGGCACTGATGTTGAAGGCGGCTCGCCTTTGTGTCATTCCTTCCTTATATGAAGGCTTTTGCCTGCCAATGATAGAAGCCATGGCTTGCGGTGTGCCAACCATTGCGTCGAATGCTTCCTGCTTGCCGGAGGTTTCCGGAGGAGTATTGCTCTACTTTGATCCTTACTCCGTCGAGGAAATGGCACACACGATCTTACGGGTACTAAATGACCAGCCGCTTAGGGAAACAATCGTCCGGAGTGGGTGCCAGCGGGCCGCCGAATTTGGCTGGGAACGGTGTGCACGGGAAACGCTGGACGTCTTGCAGGACAGCTATTTAGGAGAGGTCGTGCCATCTGGCGAGGTTCAGAAAGTATGAGCAGTTTGAGTTCGAAGGGCTACGGGACCGCACATGAATACCGCGGCTAGGAGCGTCGGCGACCTGACTAGGTCCCTGGAGCTTCATCGCTCTGGACTGTTAATAGCTGCGCTCGCGACATGCATCGGGATCGGTGCTGCGCTCTCTCAGGATATATTGGCAATCGCCATATGCATGGCTTTTCTATTTCTTATGATCTTCAGAATCGAAACGGGCATGCTTCTTGGAGTGCTTTTCATACCGTTCACTCCGCCACTGGATACGGAGTTCTTCGTGTTTCGGGATGTCTCCACTATTAGTCGTTACCTGATGTTCTTGGGTGTGTGGATCTGGTACGAGCTCTGGGGTGGACGGTTGAGATGGAAGCTCGGGCTGGGCCGCCTAAATCCTGTGTTGCCGCTGTACCTTTTGGTGGCTTTGGCCTCTTCTACCATCGTGAACAGTCCAAGTTTGGAAGCCAAGAAAGCCCTCGTTAGGCTCTTTTCTTACTTGTGCCTCTGTTTGGCTGTTGCTGCGTGGACTCGGAGCGAGCGCCAACTTCAGACAGTATTGAAGATGCTTCTAGTGTCCAGTCTAGTGGTAGTTCTTTATGGTTTCTATCAGTTCATCATTCAGGATTATGGCGGGTTATTTTATGTTCTCTATCCCGGACAGGAAGAATATATAGCTCCCTGGAGTGGAAGGATCACTTCATTCCTGAACAACTCCAATCCTTTTGCCGCCTATTTGAATTTGGTACTACCATTTGCCATTAGTTTGTCCTTTGCTTGCAATAAGAGCGGCCTTCGCTTAGCGGCAAGGCTCTTCTTAGGTTTGGGAAGCATAGCTTTGCTACTAACGCAGAGCCGGGGCGGTCTGGCTGCGTTCCTGAGCATACTTTTTCTCGCAGTTTGGTTTCTACCGTCTGGAAAGCATGTCCGGAAACGCGCAGTCATGCTTCTTGTAATCGGATTAGTGGTTGTTCTGCCCGTATTGGGAATGCTCTCGGAAAGGTTTGGAGCGGTTGATGAAGTGACAGCTGCGGGACGGCTGGTCATGTACTCCACTGCGACGGAAATGTTTCTTTCTGCGCCAATACTTGGTGTTGGGTACGGAAACTTTTCTGATGTGTATGACCATTTAACGAGCGGATCTTCGTTAAGAATCATGGGTGAGGAATTGGTGTTTGCGCGCCCTGGCGCCCACGCACATAATCTCTACCTACAGCTTCTGGCCGAAACAGGCGCCGTCGGCTTTATTCTGTTTGTCTCTGTCCTCGTTATCATACTGCGAATGGGTTTCTGGCATCTCCGCCATCCCAGATCCGAAATAGAGCGACAGATTGGGTTCGGAGTTTTCGCGGCAGTCGTCGGGCTACTGGTGCATGGTCTTGTTGATGATTCATTCGTGGTTATGCAATTCTCGGCACTATTCTGGCTTATTCTAGGTTTGCTCGCGGTAACCGAGCGGCTGTGGCATTCAGGGCAGGCGGACACTGCGGTCGTGATGGCGTGCTGAGAGCATTTGAAGCCGGATTCGATCGCACGGTTTCTGAGACTGATAAAGTCCGGTCACCCAGCAAGTTTTTGACGGTAGCGTTTTTGACGATGATTTGGGTTTCGTGGGCTCTGTTTAACAAGCCCTCGGCGACGGTACCGGCGCAAATAGATGCCGGGACTACAGATGCGAATCGGATTTGACGGCCGGTGGTATGGCCATTCTGGTGTGGGAAACTATATTTCGGAGCTTCTTCAAGCCATGGGTGCCATGGACGACGAAGATCTGGAGATCATTGCCTATGAAGATCCTAGGAATGCTTTGGAACATGTCAAAGGAGATCGAATTCGCAAAGTTCCAGTCCATGCCCGAAGATATTCGGTAGACGAGCAATTCGAGCTCGCACGCCGGAGTCGGGTTGATCGTCTAGATGTATTTCATTCGCCGTTCTACATTACTCCGGTGTTTGCTTCTTGTCCCGTAGTGGTGACGATTCATGATCTAATCCCTTTCTTATTCAAGATTTACGGTCCAGCGAAGCAGCAGGTGATCAAGCTTGGCTATCGGGCGGCTGTTCTGAAGGCGGCACGAGTGATCGCTGATTCGGAGAACACGGGCAACGATCTGAAGCGGATCATAGGTGTTCCCGAGGGGAAAGTAAGGGTAGTACATCTCGCGACGTCTTCGGATTGCTTCCATCCGAAGCAGGAAGTAGACGAAATAGACCACCTCATCACGAGGTACGGCATTAGCCAGCCGTATGTGTTGATACTGAGCGCGAAGAATTGGAGAACGAAGAACTTGTCTGTGGTTCTAGAAGCACTTTCAATTTGCCGGCAGCAGGTCGGCTTCGATTTTCAGACCGTAGTTGTTGGCCCTCCCGATGGATTTTATGAGGCCTCACGACAGAAGGCTGTCGGGGCGGCCAATTTGGTGGCTACTGGGTTTGTGCCCGCTGCCGACCTGGCAAAGTTGTATCGGAGCGCCCAGGTATTTCTCATAGGTTCGAAATATGAAGGTTTTGGGCTCCCTCTATTAGAGGCGATGAGTTGTGGTTGCGCAATCGTATGCTCTAGTGGAGGCTCCCTTGCAGAGGTGGCGGGTTCCGGTGCGGTCTTGGTCGACCCAGAAGATGCAGTCCGTATGGGACATGCCGTGGCGCGACTCCTTTGCGATCCCGCTGAACGCCAACAACAGAAAAAGCGAGCCGAGCAGCGAGCTGCTGACTTTTCATGGACGCAAGCAGCCAGACAGACGGTTTCCGTGTATTCTGAAGCTGTGAAAGAAAAAAGGTGAGAGTCGTCCAGGCAATGTAAATTTCCAATAGCCTATGTTTGTGATGGGATGGGATGAGCTTTAGGCTCGATCTGATTATCGAAAGAGTTGAGACCATGGACCCCGAGACCTTGAAACAGGAAGTGGCGAAAGTGCGGTGGTTTCACACGATTGATTTGGGCAACGGAATCGTAACGCCTGGGGTCGATGACTCTCCTGCGAAACTAAGAACCCTCCGACTTGCGGATGACCTGAACCGCATGAGTGTCCTTGATGTAGGCGCGTGGGACGGCTTCTTCTCTTTCGAAGCAGAGCGCAGAGGAGCAAGCCGTGTCGTTGCTACGGATTCATTCGTATGGGAAGGCAGGACGTGGGGTGGAAAGCGTGGCTTTGACCTAGCTAGGAAGGCGCTCGGTTCGAGGGTTGAGGACGTTACAATCGACGTCCTTGACCTTTCTCCGGAAAGAGTCGGCGTATTCGACGTCGTGTTCTTTCTCGGGGTGCTTTACCACATGAGACACCCCCTGTTAGCCTTAGAGCGTATCGCAAGCGTCACGAAGGGAACGTTGATTCTTGAAACCCACGTTGATCGGACCTGGGATAAGCAGCCGGTGATGGTGTTTTACCCCGAATCTGAATTGGAAGGAGACCCCAGCAATTGGTGCGGGCCCAATCCCGCAGCCGTCGAAGCAATGCTCAAGTCGGTTGGCTTTAGGAGGGTTGAGCTTGTAGCTGAATCTCAAGGTCTAGGCCGTAGAATGGGGAGCGCACTGAAGCGCAAATTTACAAAGGGGGAGCTTTTCTTGCAAACGGTCCAACGGAATCGCTGCGTGTTCCAAGCACGGAAATAGGAATTTGGACGATGTCACCGCATCCAAGAGCGAAAGATAAGGAGCCTCCCGGGTGAGCTCTTCGTCTCTTGGTGCTGGAAGATTACTAGGTTGCTTCAATCCAACAACCAGTCTCGAAGGGAGAAAATTATTGCGCGCATTGATTACGGGTGTAACGGGGCAGGACGGGTCGTACATGGCGGAGTTTTTACTGGAAAGGGGTTACGAAGTATACGGATTGGTGCGGCGCAGCAGCCTGGAGAAGTTCGACCGGATCCAGCTTTGTATGGACAAGATAACTCTGGTGGAGGGAGATCTGACGGATCAATCTTCGCTCGACCACGTAATCCAAGAGATGCAGCCCGACGAGGTCTATAACCTTGCAGCGCAAAGCTTTGTCCCTGCATCCTGGAGTCAGCCCGTGCTGACCGCCGATGTGACGGGCCTTGGAGTTTTACGAGTGCTCGAAGCGATTCGAAAGCATCGACCGAAGGCAAGATTCCTTCAAGCGTCGAGCTCAGAGATGTACGGCAAGGTTAAAGAATCACCGCAAACGGAGAAAACTGAATTCTATCCCCGAAGTCCCTACGGGGTTGCTAAGGTCTTTGGTCACCAGATCACTGTGAACTACCGTGAGAGCTACGACGTTTTTGCATGTGCCGCAATCAGTTTCAACCATGAATCTCCGCGCCGAGGGATGGAATTCGTAACCCGAAAGGTGACGCATCAGGTTGCAAGAATCAAGCATGGTCTGGCGAAAAAGCTTCAGATGGGTAACCTCGAAGCCAAACGCGACTGGGGTTTTGCAGGCGATTACGTGCGCGCTATGTGGATGATGTTGCAACAGCCGACACCGCAGGACTTTGTCGTTGCGACAGGAGAAACACACAGCGTACGTGAGCTTGTGGAGGTCGCCTTTTCCGCGGTTGGCTTAGATTGGCAGAAATATGTGGAAATCGATCAAAAACTCACCCGTCCAGCCGAAGTCGATCATCTTTGTGGTGACGCCACAAGCATTCGAGAGAAACTCGGTTGGAAAGCAACTGTAGGTTTCGCACAGCTTATCGAGATGATGGTGGCAGCGGATATGAAGGTGGTTGAGGGTGTAACTGCGGTAGCCACCACCTCTTAATCGATGTGATCGCATTTGGATTCAACTGGGTCGAGTAGCAGTGAGATCATTCCTCTGGGGGGATTGAAATGCAGATCTTTATAGACTCGGCTGACGTGGAACAAATCGAAATGTGGCTCAATCAGGGCGTGGTGGATGGAGCTACCACGAATCCTTCCATCATGTTTAAAGATGGCATTACAGATCTTCGCGGCGGGGCACTGAGAATATGCAGGCTCCTTGGGAAACGTCCTCTCAGTGTCGAGGTGACGACTAACGACCAGGAACTGATGCTGGTTCAGGCCAGAGAGTTTGCGACTTGGGCGCCGAATATTGTTGTAAAGATTCCCATTATCAATGAAAGAGGGGAGTCTTGCCTGGGTGTGATCCACTCCCTGAACAGCGAAGGAATTTCCATAAACGCAACGGCCATACTTTCGTTTAATCAAGCCATTTTGGCCGCCAAGGCTGGCGCAACCTATGTGAGCATTTTCGCCGGTCGCGTTGCTGACGAAGGGAACGACCCCGCAACCGTAATTCGCAACGTTCGCCAATGGCTGGATGGGTGGGAATGTTCTGCCCGTATAATTGTGGGCAGCATCCGCTCGGTAATGGACATTCAGAGTGCCGCGCTAGCGGGTGCACACATAATCACCATACCTCCGCAGTTCCTTTCCAAAATGGCAGATCATCGGTACACTCGAGAAACCGTCCGTCAATTTGTACAGGATGCCGAAAAGAGCTTGGGCCAAATTAGTAGATCTCACGCTGCATTCGTTGAATCGATGAAAAAATGAAGTCTTTACGGGACGTTCGTTTCAAATTGGGGCACTCGAGCAAGGCAAATGGCGGATAGAGAGATTGAAGTTCTAGGCTTGGCGACCGGTTCTGTTGGTTCTCAAAAAGCGTCACCACGCGCTGCGAATCTGCGGATTCTCAAGAGACTGACATACGTTGCCGGGGATGTTCTTGCGCTGACCGTTGCCCACATGGCGGCGGTGCGAATTGTTCGGCATTTTCTCGAGCTTCCGTTAAGCGTGCAGAATCCGAGCCAATACCACCGCTATTACATTCCTTTTTTCGCGGCGGTCCTTTACCTCGTCGAGGGATACAAGAGTCAGGGCTTGCGACGCCCCGAACGCGAACTTGAATTAGGTTGTAAGGCAGTTCTTGCTGCTTTCGCGGGGTTGATGGCCCTCAACTTTCTTCTCTTCAAGGACCAAGTCATCTCACGGTACCTCATGGTCACGTGGGCTGCAATTTCTTGCGTGTCGTTAGTGGTGGCACGTTCCATTCTTCGTTTCGCATACTCGCGCTTATGGAAAGCCGGGATGGCTCGAAGAACGGCGATATTGATTGGCTCTTTGTCTGGGATGTCTGACTTTCAGCAGTTGCTGTCGATCCAACGCTACAATGGATACAAGTTGCTGGGTTTAATCTCGGAAGATGATACTGATTGCCACAATTCGGCTGCCATGGGTGATCTCGCCGTGCTTGGATTTGTGAACGATTGGCAAAGGGTAGTTGAGAGCCACAGGCCAGATGTTTTGATTATGGCGCTCTCGGCGGCTGATAACGATGACCTAATCTTGCAGACCGTCCTAGATCGTTCGAAAGAATTGGGCGTGGAGCTTGAACTCTACTCAAAAGCGCTGGCGGCTTCTGAATTAAATTGTGAGCGGGATGAATTTTCCGGTTGTCTTCGGTTCTATTCTCGGCCGTCATGGGCAATCGCGATGCAGCGGGTTACGAAAAGGATATTGGACTTCGTTATTGGAGTGGTCGGGACCGTGGTTACTTTGGGCCTGATTCCCGTTATTGGACTGCTCATTAAACTCCAAGATGGCGGTCCGATCTTCTATCGTAGCGCCTATGTCGATCCCAATCGCCGGAACCGATATTACTTAAAGTTTCGGACTATGCGGGTTGACGCAGACCAGGTGCTAGAGCAGGATGCAAAACTTCGCTCAGAGTTTTCGGAGCGGCACAAGTTGGAAGAGGACCCCAGGGTGACACCCGTTGGGCGTTTCCTTCGAAAAACCAGCCTCGATGAGTTTCCGCAGTTTTTCAGTTTACTGAAGGGCGACCTAAGTTTTGTTGGACCGCGGACCATACGGCGAGAGGAAGGGTACCGATATGGAGCGAGTCTGCCGCGGTTGCTTTCCGTGAAACCGGGAATGACCGGATTTTGGCAGGTGATGGGACGTCAGACCACTACCTACGAAGAGCGCGTTCAGATGGATCTGTTCTATATTGAACACTGGTCGATTTGGCTCGACTTGTTTTTGATCGGCAAGACATTTTGGAAGGTTTTTAAGTGTGAGGGAGCTTACTAAGGATGGAGAAACGAAAAGAAATGAAAATTCTCGTAACAGGAGGCGCCGGCTTCATAGCTTCTCATGTCGCGGATGCCTATGCCAACCTCGGGCATGAGGTGATCGTTCTCGACGATCTGTCGCGCGGGTCCAGGGAAAACGTTCCTCCCGGCCGCCGTCTGTATGTGGCCGACATACGGGATCGTTCCGCGATCGAAGACATTTTTGTGCGCGAGAAACCTGATGTCGTTAATCACCATGCCGCGCAGATGGACGTGCGTCGGGGAGTTCGCGAGCCGATTTTTGACGCTAGCGTCAATATTCTCGGCTCGCTGAATCTAATAGAACTGGCGATAGCCAACGGTGTGAAACGATTTATCTACGCTGGCACAGCAGGAGCGGGCTATGGGGAGCCGAAGCGCATGCCTGTTCCGGAAGACTATCCGATTAATCCCATAACTCCCTACGGAGTTAGCAAGCATACTGTAGAGCACTATCTCTTCACATTTCGCGATCTTTATGGGTTGGAGTATGTCGCTCTACGATATGGAAACGTTTATGGCCCTCGCCAAAGCTCTCAGGGAGAAGCCGGTGTTTTTGCAATTTTTTGCGAACAAATGTTGGGCGGAGTGGAGCCGGTAATTTATGGGGATGGAAGCAAGATTCGGGATTATGTCTATGTTTCTGATGTTGCTGCGGCGAACGTAGCTGCTTTGGGTCGGGGCACCTGCGAAATTTTCAACATCAGCGGCGGTGTCCCCACCACAGACATGGACGTATTCGTTGGGGTGCGAAAATGCCTGGCAAAGCCCGAGGCGACGTGCAGGTTCGTACCAAAGCGAGCCGGCGAAATTGATCGGATTTGCCTTGATGTCAGTAAAGCTAAGACGTTGCTTGAGTGGCAGCCCAAGGTGAACCTTGAGGAGGGCACCCGGCTGACAACAGCCTACTTTCAACGCAAAGCAGCACAGAGCGATTCGGTTGTCCCAATTAATCGCTAGGTTCATCGGGGTTATTGGGGCGGCGATTTGAGTTGCTGCGAAAACTGAGGGTAACAATGATCATAACGCGAACGCCGTTCCGGGTCACGCTAGGCGGAGGGGGCACCGATCTTCCATCCTTCTATACCGAGCATGGTGGTTTTATCCTAGCGATCGGCATCGACAAATACATGTATCTGAATGTGAATACGCCGATTTTGGACGACAAAATCCGCGTCCGCTATACCCACTCTGAGATTGTCGATCATGCAGACGAAGTGCAACACACCCTCGCCCGCGAGGCCCTTCGGCATTTCGGAATTACCAACGGCGTGGAGATTGTATCCGTCGCGGATATTCCGGCTGGCACAGGACTCGGCTCGTCAAGTTCCTATTTGGTTGGTTTGTTGAACGCGATGCACGCATTGGTTCAGGATCAAGCAAGCCCGCAGAAACTTGCAGAGGAGGCGTGCCACATAGAACTCGACGTGTTGAAAAAGCCGATCGGGAAGCAAGATCAGTACATGGCGGCCTTCGGCGGATTAACCGCTCTCGAAATTGATCGTGACGGCCGGGTGAAGGTGAGCCGTCTGGGCATGAGTGTCGATCTACTCGAGGCCCTTGAACACAACATTATGATGTTCTACACCCACGATATGCGCGACGCTACGGAGATTCTTAAAAAGCAGGATTCGGCGACCCGAGACAAGGACAAGACGGTTCTGAGCAGCTTGCGTGAGATTAAAGATATTGGGGTGGAAATCTGCAGTGTTATCTCTCATGGGAATTTCCGAAGGTTTGGCGAATTGATGGACATTCATTGGCAAATGAAGAAGCGGCTTTCCAGGGGGATCACGAATCCCCAGATTGATGCTTGGTACGATCTTGCCAAGAGAAATGGAGCTATTGGGGGGAAAATCTCCGGAGCGGGTGGCGGTGGGTTTCTTATGTTGTACTGCGAAGAGAAGAAGGCGCAGGTTCGGGAAGCTATGCGCGGCGCCGGCTTGCGGGAACTTAGTTTCAGGATTGATTTTGAGGGGAGCAAGGTGGTTTTCGATGTGGTTTCCAGAGACGGACGTCTTGCTCATATCCAGCGGCAAAACCATCGTGAAAACGCCATTGCGTTGGTAGCTAGACTTGCGAATGAGGCGACTGTCGGGGTAAGAGAACGCTGAGGCCTGTGCTTCGCCACCGCATGAAGGCTGTTTTGCTCGACCGTGATGGCGTTATAAACTCCCTGATTTATTACGAAGACGCGAGTGTCATAGACTCTCCATTTACGACTTCGCAGTTTAGATTGCTCCCTCGTGTTCCGGCGGCCATTCGGTACTTCAATAAACTCGGTCTAAAAGTCGCGGTCGTATCAAACCAGCCAGGAGTCGCAAAAGGACATCTCCGATATGAGACTTTGAAATCGCTTGAGGAGGCGATGATTTCTGGTGTTCGCGCCGGCGGAGGCCAAATTGACGCAATTTATTACTGTCTTCACCATCCGGATGCAAAGATTCGAAAATATCGAAAGCGTTGCCGCTGTCGAAAGCCATCGATTGGACTGCTACAAACCGCCGCTTCCGATCTTGGAGTTTCTCTTGCGGAATGTTACATGATCGGAGACGGCGTTACCGACTTGCTTGCCGGAACTCGGGCAGGATGCCGTACGGTTTTCATAGGACGCTGGAAATGCGAAATCTGCCAGTTCATGAAATCGGCGGAGATTCGCCCGTCACTTCTAGCGAGCGATCTTTGGGCAGCTTCTCAGCTGATCGGGAAGGAACTCAAGAAGGGGTACGGACCTCGTCGGCGTCTTCGTTGCGACGAGTGAAAGTGAGAGAGTACGGTAAGGGGATAATGGCCGTTCCTTTGATAGCAGTATCGGGCGAGCGCGAGACAGTCTCATGCCGGGTATGCGGAATCCGCAAGGATTCCACATACCTAGTAGCGCGAGGATACCGAATCGTACAGTGCGGGGGATGCGGTTTATGGTACGTTAACCCACAACCCACGATCGAGGAGCTTAGCCAATTCTACGCGCAGTATGACGATGGAGACCAATGGCGCACCCGTGAAAGAGATTTCAACGTGGGTGTCCGAAAAACGATTTTAGAATTCACGCATGCTGGAAAGTTGCTGGACGTGGGTTGTGGTTCTGGTGATTTTTTGGTTTGCATGCGTCAGGCGGGCTTCACGGTCCGTGGAATCGAACCTTCGGAAACCGGTGGTTCGTATGCCCGAGATGCGCTCGGGATCGAGGTTTTCTCCGGGATGGTGGAAGACTACATTACAAAGCCAGACCGTGGAACTTTCAACGTGTTGACCTTACTGAACGTGCTCGAGCATTTAACGGATCCTCGCGGCATGCTTCTTCAGTTAAGGCGTTTGATGGAGCGAGATGCCTTTCTGGTCGTTGTGGTGCCAGATGCGCGCTTTCATGACTTTGTGGGCAAGTTCCGACGGAGATCGGGTATGGCCGATCCCTACTGGCTTGAACAGCCGCGAAGTGTTCTCTCAGGGTTCAAATTGCCCGATCATTTGTCGTCGTTTCAACCGAGGACGATCAGTCTGCTCCTTCGCCGCTGCGGTTTTGAAATTCGGCGGATGGAAAATGCCCCTGTCGTTTTGAACCCCCGCTTCTACCGAAATGCTCTGAAAATCGGTGTCCGTTGCGTTGGTCAAATGTTATATTATGCCTCGCTTGGACGCGTGGTGTTTGGTTACTCCACACTGGTTGTGGCAAGAAAGCTGCCGGATGAGGGCGTAACGGCCTAGGAAATGGAATACATCGATCAATATCTGAAAGAAGTCGTCGAAATTACCGGATCTATCGATCGTGATTCCATTGGCCGCAGCTTGAGCCTTCTGTTGCAACTGCGGGAACGAAACGGTCGGCTGTTCTTGCTCGGTGTGGGTGGAGGGGCAGGCCATGCGTCTCATGCTGTATGCGATTTTCGAAAGATAGCCCAAATCGAGGCTTATGCGCCTTCGGACAATGTCTCAGAGCTAACAGCCCGTGTGAATGATGAAGGGTGGGACACGTGCTACTCAAATTGGCTCCGTGGTAGTCGCTTAAAGTCGGAAGATATGCTGTTGGTCTTTTCGGTCGGGGGCGGCGATCTCGAAAAAAAAATCAGTGTGAATCTTGTTCATGCGCTGAGTTATGCGAAAAGTATCGGTGCGACTATCTGCGGCGTCGTCGGCCGTGACGGTGGCTACACCGCTAAAGTGGCGGATGCCTGTGTAATAGTTCCCACTGTTAATTCTTCAACGGTGACGCCTCATACGGAGGCTTTTCAGGCGTTGATTTGGCATCTTCTTGTTTCCCACCCGAAATTGCGGGCCGCCGAAATGAAGTGGGAATCGGCAGGGGCCGACTTTAAACTGTAGCTCGCGGTGGGCAAGGCGCGCGCCGTTCTGCCGGGATGCAGCCTGCCGCTAATAGATCGGATCGCCGGCGCGATTTCCACCGAAGCGATGACACCTTGGGCATACATACTGCCAAGGCGTTTCGCGCTGGCTCAATCTATCCGCCGGGAAGTCCTGAAGACATTCAGTACAGAATGTGAGCTCTTCGATGTTCTGCAGAATTTTTTGTTCGTGTATTTGGCTCGTCACACCCGAATGCTAGCGAAAGGCTGTGTCGGCACGAATCGCACGAACGTACCGAATGAATAGTCCTTCTGTGAGGGAAAGTACTAGTCTAAAAGATTGGTACCTCCCGGTAGCTCCCCAAACATATGCGCGCGTGATCCCACCGCAAGCGTAATTTGGTTGGACCTGATACCCAAACTATCCGGGACGCGTCTTGGTTGGCGTTCCCGGTTACGACCGAGAAGGGGCGGTAATCGGTCTTTGGGTTGAGGGTTCCATCGGCCTTGCCCAGGAGCACAGAAATCGTGTTATCTGTGTCGTTCGTAACGACCAAGTTCGGTTTGCCAGTAAGCGTCCGGTTCTGACCGTGTGTACGAAGTGTGAGTAGTCGAAGATGATGGCCTTTGTGGACACGAACAACTGTGTCCACAAAGAGGAATCGTGGACACACAGGATCAAGAGCTTCAGGTAAGGGCACCTGGGAGGAAGCAGCGGCGCCGCACCATTCAAGAGCGTCGAGAGATCGTGGAAGAGACGCTGGTGGCCGGTGCGTCGGTATCGAGAGTGGCGCGGCGGCACGATGTGAATGCGAACCAGGTGTTTTACTGGCGGAAGCTGTATCGGGAAGGACAGCTGGGGGGCGACAGGACCACGCAGCTGCTGCCGGTGAAGGTCCGGGATGATCGAACCGCGAAAGCCGAGGAGGGTGACGGCTTGGCGGTGCGATTGGGAACGATGGAGATCAAGCTTCCGAAGGGAACCCTTCGTATCTCCGGGGCTGTGGATGTGGTGGCGCTGCGCGCAGTGCTGGAGTGCCTGGTCGGATGATCGGACCGCCGGCAGGAACGCGCATCTGGATCGCCGCGGGAGTGACGGATCTGCGGCGTGGATTTACCGGCTTGAGTGGCATGGTGCAGACGGCCCTGCAGGAGAACCCATTTTCGGGACACGTGTTCGTGTTTCGCGGCCGGCGAGGTCATCTGATTAAGCTGTTATGGTGGGACGGCGATGGTCTGTGTCTGTTCGCGAAAAGACTGGAGCGCGGGAAATTCATCTGGCCGCAAGTCACCAGCGGAACCGTGGCACTGACACCGGCCCAGTTGTCCATGCTGCTTGAAGGGATCGATTGGCGGCGTCCGGTGCGCAGCTTCGATCCGCAAATGGCGGTGTGAGCGAAAAGATTTTTGCTATTTTCTGGTGCGTTTTCATCATGCTGTAAAGAAAGTGCGATAGTATCGCAGCAATGAGCAACGCGAATCGCGTTCTCCCCAATCTCGAAGCTCTGAATCCCACCGAACTGAAAGCCCTGATCGTCTCGCAGCATGAACTGATCGTGTCTCGCGACAGTGAGATCGAGCAGTTGAAGTTGTTAATCGCCAAGCTGCGCCGCATGCAGTTCGGCCGTTCGTCGGAAAAGCTGGATCGGCAGATCGAACAACTGGAACTGCGGCTCGAAGCGCTGCAGCAGAACGATGCGGAGATGGTTGCCGCTATGCCGGAAAAGATCGCGAGCGTGGAACCGGTGGCCCGATCGGCGCGGCGCCCGCTACCGGCACATCTGCCTCGGGAAGTGCGGACCCACCTGCCGAAGCAGAAGACGTGCCCGGATTGCGGCGGAGAGCTACGCAAGTTGGGAGAAGACGTTTCCGAAGTGTTGGAGCGCATACCGTCGCGCTTTCAAGTGATCCGGCATGTTCGTGTGAAGCTGGCCTGTGCGTGTTGCGAACGCATTGTACAAGCCGCAGCGCCGAGCCGTCCGATCGAGCGTGGCGTCGCGGGACCAGGACTTCTGGCCCACGTGCTGGTCTCGAAATATGGCGATCACTTGCCGTTGTATCGCCAGTCAGAAATCTACGCACGGGAAGGGGTGGAGCTGGATCGCTCGACGCTGGCGGACTGGGTGGGAGGAACCAGCCGGCTGTTCGAACCCCTGGTGGAAGCGTTGCGACGTCACGTGATGAGTGCTCAGAAGCTGCACGCCGATGATACGCCCGTTCCGGTGTTGGCCCCTGGTTTGGGAAGGACAAAAACCGGACGACTGTGGACGTATGTACGAGACGATCGGCCGGCGGGAGACCAGACACCACCCGCGGTGTGGTTCGCCTACTCACCGGATCGCAAAGGGGAACATCCCAAAGCTCACTTGAGCCAATTCAGAGGAACGCTGCAGGCGGATGGTTACGCGGGGTTCGATCAGATCTATGAAGCAGGGCGCATTCAGGAAGCGGCCTGCTGGGCGCATGTGCGCAGGAAGTTTTACGATCTGCAGGTCGCCCACAAATCTCCGGTCGCGGCCGAAGCGCTCGAACGAATCGGGGCACTGTATGCGATCGAAAAGGAGATCCAGGGACGCTCACCGGAAGAACGTCGCGGGATCCGCGACATACGCAGCCGGCCGCTGCTTGGATCGCTGAAACAATGGCTGGAAGAAACCTTGGGTAAGCTTTCCAGAAAATCGGACACGGCGGTGGCAGTTCGTTACGCACTGGGACGATGGGAAGCGTTGATGCGCTACTGCGACGATGGGCGGCTGGAGATCGATAACAACGCGGCGGAACGCGCGTTGCGCGCTGTGGCTCTCGGCAGAAAAAACTATCTGTTCGCTGGATCGGACAGAGGTGGTGAGAGTGCCGCGGCGATCTACAGCCTGATCGGTACGGCCAAACTAAACGGACTCGACCCGGAGAACTACTTGCGAAACGTACTGTCGCGTATCGCGGAACAACCGATCAACCGCATCGACGAACTACTTCCGTGGAATCTCGCTGAAGATCTCGCTAAAAACTCTCGTCACGCTGCGTAACCAATACCGCTTCTCGTCAACTCGGTCTCCGGATGGCGCTTACGTTTGCCAATCTCCGTTGAAATCACCAACAGCTATGCCGCGCCGTTCGAGCCTCCTAGTGAAATCCGCCCGGCCGCGAATATACTCCGCAGTACAGGTGACAGAGGGGAAGGCACCAAAGTTGTCGGTTAAAACCTAACGTATGAGGGGTTTCAATGAAAAACATCCTGAAGATGATCCTATTACTCGTTTTATTTGAGAGCACAGTTGGCGCGCAGGCTGATATGTTTTCGGAGGAGATGAATCACGCGTTTCGGAGGATGAACTCTGTCACCGGGCGGTTCGTTGTGGACGGATCGCTTTCGGCAACAGACGTTCCGGCTTCGAGCCCAAACAATTTCTTTGCTTCGTCTCTCCCTGACGGGGGCGTGCTTCCGAGAATATTCCGCGAGTATTCGGAAGCCCTCATGAATTCGCCAGGAGAGCGCAGTCTCGAATTGTCGCGCGAAGATTCAGTTCAATATGTGAGTACAGCAGGAAGCGATTCGAATGATGGACTATCGCCAGGAGCGGCGAAGCTGACAATTCCTGCCGCATATGCGGCGCTGCCTTCATGCGCGATAGCCCACTTTTACTACGTAGACGACGCCTACAGTAACCTCACGTGGCCGCATTGCGGAACGATCAACTTGGCGGGGGAATCCTTCACCATTTCATCGGTGATCTCCTTCTATTCGCCTCACCTTAGGCTTCAAGGCTCAAATACAGGCGCTACCGTCTTAAATTGCAGGGTGGTGAATGGACCTTGTATCTACTGGACAGGACAACCTTCGCCGCACGCGAGTTATTTCGGCGCCGAGTTTTACAGCGGGGGTGGCTTATTTGATGTGCGGATCGACGGGTACGGCGCTGGGGCGGGAAGCTACGGCCTCCAAACAGATGACTTCTCTGGATTTCACGCGGAGCGTGACGCGATCATGAACTTTACAGCGAAAGGGTCTGTTGGCTGGCTAGATTCCGCTACGCATTATTGGAACGAAAAGGATCGGGTGCAGATGAGCCTTTATAACAATAAGGTTAACTGGCAGATAGCGGTGGCCCCGACTGCTCCAGGCTATCCCTATACGACCTTCGGATATGGAGCGTTTGACATCACATTTGGAGATTATGACGGACAGGTTGGCCTGCAAATGCTTGACGGAACTCTTTCTTATTCCATGCTCCACATGACGTTTAATCAACCTGACAACCCGGCAAATGCTGACGCGATAGACGTTTTCAACAATGCTTCTGCTCAAGAAGATGTCTACGCCATCGAAATCGAATCGCCGGAGGGTGTGGGCTCCGGCCATGAACTCAATTTGACCTCCAGTAGCGGCGCTCCCATCGCTGGAGTTGGAACTATCACGCAAACGTACCCCACATCGAACGCTGGGAGCGCATGGGCGGTCGGGACAAATGGTACTCATTACTATCCTCCTCAGTCACCTCAGTATTGGCCTTCGTTCCGGACGCCCGACACCAACACACGCGGACCTAACACTCTGTTCCGAGTAAATGCTTGCCCTATAGGTGGCGGCTTGGCAGGTTGCGACGTGACGGACTTCATGCAGGTTCCTTCGACTAAATATTCGCAGATTATGCTTCCCTCAGGACTGTCCGGTACGCTTGCATTCTCAGGAGCCAATGGGGTAAGCGCGGGGAGCACAACCTTGCGCGATGGATCAGGCTCACACTCGTTTACCAACGCATACGCCGCGACGCCCGTGTGCTATGCCTGGGACGCGACCAATTCAGCTCACACTTTCACGTATTCTTGCACAGCCAAAGGTGTGATATTCAGCGGGGGCGCCGGCGCGGACGTAATCGACTGGATTGCAGTGGCGCCGGTTAATTAGGAGACGCTCCTCCTTCATGCGTGAAGAACCTCGAGAAGGGGCCGGACCTCGGCGCCTCAAGGCACTTACCAGTTCCGGGTGAACCTGGCGAACACCGTGAAACTCTAAGAGGAGCTAAAGCACGCGCACGCTTAGCTTCGTTGATCCGAATTCCGAAAAGGCTCCCGTATCACCGCACGGGCGAAGGGAGTTCGCTTTCAGTCAGCATTGCCGTCTTGCCCCGAATCGATGCCAAGTCGGCTTCAACCATCATGGCAACAAGCTGTTCGAACGAGGTCTTGGGTTTCCAGCCCAGTTCCCGCGCTGCCTTGGACGAATCCCCGTGCAGGTGCTCGACCTCCGCGGGCCGCAGCAGGGATGGATCGACCTCGACGTAAGAGCGGTAGTCCAATCCTACGTGAGAGAAGGCCGCTTCCAGCAGGTCACGCACGGACCGAGTAACGCCGGTAGCGATTACGTAATCCTGGGGTTTTTCCTGCTGGAGCATCAGCCACATGGCTTCCACGTAGTCGCCTGCAAAGCCCCAATCGCGCCGAGCCTCAAGATTTCCCATTTTGAGGCCGTGCTGCAAACCCAGCTTTATTCGCGCCACCGAATGGCTCACCTTGCGGGTAACAAATTCTAGGCCGCGGCGAGGCGATTCGTGATTGAAGAGGATACCGGAGCAAGCGAACAGATTGTAGCTTTCGCGATAATTCACGGTTAGCCAGTGGCCATAGAGTTTGGCGACCCCGTAGGGGCTGCGTGGGTAAAACTGCGTGTTCTCATTTTGGAAAGGTTCGCGCACCATGCCGAACATTTCGCTCGAAGACGCTTGATAAAAACGAATCGCTGGATCCACCACCCGGATGGCCTCAAGCACGCGGGTGACGCCCAGGGCGGTGAATTCTCCGGTCAATACGGGCTGATTCCATGAGGTTGGTACGAAAGATTGCGCGGCCAAATTGTAGACTTCCGAAGGTTGGCTCTGGCGGAGGGCCGTAATTAGGGAGTTCTGATCCAGCAAATCGCCTGGCAGAAGCTCGATCTGATCCTGGAAGTGCGCGAGGCGCTCGTAGTAGATAGTGCTGTTGCGGCGCACTAAGCCGAACACGCGGTAGCCTTTGCCGAGCAGAAACTCAGCAAGGTAAGAGCCATCTTGGCCCGAGATCCCGGTAATGAGCGCTCTCTTTTGCATGGCTGGTCCGATCCCTCCCTACCTCAAATCGCGAATCATTCTACCTTTTTAAAATAGCGCCGTCAGGAAAGCGAGTCGAAAGCTTATAAGAACGTCCAATGGTACAACATTTCGAAGTTCCGCGACCGGTCGACGATAAAGGTGACACGGGTCTTTCTCGAGTCGTATTGGGTTGTGGATCTCGCACTTGGGAGCTAAGGTTTACGTGAGAATGCCCAGGAGTTGCATCCGCCAGTCCGCGGTGAGATTGCCCTCGCGATCACTACCTAACATATTAGTCGAGTGATTTACTATGATGAACCTGGAGACCACGCAGAGTGCCACATCCTTTGTAAAGCCATCCATCTTGCTTCAGGAGGGATCGGTGGGGCGAACGGGACGGATCAATCGTTACCCGTGGACGTTTGCTAATGAAATCACCCAAACCTGACGGAAATTAATGGTTCGAGGAGGCGTGCTGCTCTTCCAGTTTTGCCCCCGCCAGAAAATCCGCGCAAATCATCTCCAGCATGTAGCCTCGTGATTTGTCGCTTCCCAGCATCAGTGCAGCTGTTTCAAGGGCCTGCTCGATCACCGGCAGCTGGCTCTTGTAGAGCTTGAAGTAGATCAGCTCCCACGGTTCGGTCTCCTTCCCCGTCAGGTGCCGTTCCACCTCTCGCTTGAACTCCTCCTTCGGTAGTTCATTGGCTTTGTGCAACCAGGTTGCACAATCGAAGGTCTTTCCCTCCCTGCGCGCGACTTTGGCCATCTCCGCCGCCTTGCTCCAGCCCACCTCCCGCAGCCGTGGTTTCGGAATCCGCGTCAGATTCTCGTGGATCGCCATCAGGTAGTAGGCCTTCCGGCGCGATTCCGGGAAGCGCTTCTCCAGGAATTCATCAAACGACTTCAGGTTTTCCAGCCTCCAGTATTGCCCCGCCCGCACTTCGCACAGATATCGCCCTAAATCCACGAACCGCACGTCTTTCTCCCGCTCCTTTGCCTTCTCCCAGGCCAAGATCTCGTCGATCTTGTCCAGAACGAACAACGCCCGCCGGCGATTGAGTTTCGGCGCTACCATCGGCAATCCGTTAGTCCACAAGTTCGTCAAGCCAATCAAGGTCGCTCGCTCCCGGCCGACGGATCAGGTTCGTTTCGATCAGTTGCTGGTTATCAAGGCAGAGACCCAGATGAGAGCAGCTCACACAGCCGTTCTGCGGGAAGCGGATCCCGCTGTGCGAGGAGAAATGCCCCGATTCCAGCTGATGGATGGTCGTCTCAACCAGGCGGCCGAATTCCCTGCGCTGTTCCTCTGAGATCGTGGCCTTCAGGTATTGGATCTCGGGTAGCTGTTTCCGGACGAATACGACAAAAGCCACATCCGGGATGCCGCTGATCCAGGAATAGCAAATCAGCTGCGGATCGAGGGACAGAAGCCCTTCGGGCTCTTCCGAATAGCGGCTGGTCGTGGTCTTCCAGTCGATCAGGCAGCGCTTGCCATCGAGCTCACCGATCGCGTCGATATAGGAAACGAACTCATTGCCTCCCGTCGAGGGTCCGAGTGATCTTGAGCTGCAGGTTCTCCTTGGGGTGCGGGACACGAACCCGATCCTCCCGTACGAACTTCTCGAGCAGATGAACCCCTTGGTGCAGGAGCCGATCCCAGGATTCTCCCTTCCGGTATTCAAACGGAGTGTCACGGAAGGCTTCCCATTCCTTGAACAGTGCCGCGGTGCAGTCCTGTTGTTCGAAGTAAGCGCCGAGAGCCTTCTCAAAGCAGCGGCCAAAGACCATGGCCGCCCGCGTGTCCTTCTCCCGCCAGCCATCGAGATAGCGGTAGCGATAGCTGCGAGGGCAGCGCAGATACTGGCTGATCTGGGTGTAGCTGTAAATCATCGCTGTTCCTGTGCGTGAGTCTCGCTCGCCTCGGCATGGGAGAGCTCTTCCCACTCGGCTTCGGGAGCGAAGGCTTCCAGATTCTGAAAGGTGTGGCCGTTCAGGGTTATATGTGTGGTCCTGACGACACCGCGAAGATTGACCAGGGCCTTCTCATCCATCTGATCCTGGGTGAGCAATTCCATGTCATAGCCGAAATCGCGCAGGAACCAATTGAGCTTCCAGAGGGCGCGTTCGGTCGAGTAGAGCCGGCCGGAGAAGGACCGGCGCTCGAAAGACTGCGGGTTCCAGCACAACGAAACGGATCTGCAGGAAAGCCTTTTGCGGATGCCAGCGGTAGGAGGCCCATTCGACGCGGACCAGGAACAGGCCTTCGAGGGGAGCGGTCGCCATTCTGCTGACGGGAATGAAGACCGGGGATATGGCGTTTCATTGTTTCACCTCCGCAGGGCTGCGAATAGGAATTGAGTTTGCAGATCAGGCCGTCGATGTCTTCTTTCGCCGAGGACGACAGGTGGGAAATGAAGGACTCGACCAATTCGCGGCTGGCGTCTTTGAGGGTTTCGGTGCCGCAGAAGTGAGCGGCGTATGCCTTGACGAGTGTCGGATCGAGGTTGTACTGGCGGATCAGAAGGCAGAGCTGGTCGCGGAGCCGGCTGGGCTGCCATTTGAGCCATTCGAGCCGTTCGAGCCATGCCAGCCGTTGGAACCGTTGGAACTGTGAGAACCGTTCGAATTGCTCGAAGAGGCTGGCGATTGCGGCGGTCAGGGAAGCCCATCCCAGCTCCTCGACAGAGCAGAGGCCGATTCCGTAGGCTTTGCGGAGAGCGCGATTGACGGCACGGGTTTCGGCAACGCGCATCTCGGCGCCGCGGACGAGAGGAGAGACGTTGGAGGGATCGGCATCGCCGTAGCCGACGAACCCTCGAGAAGAAGAACTTTTGTAGACCGTTGCCTTGAACACCCAGCGATCTCCCTCTCGGATTGGAGAGCTGTTTCAGGAGGACGGTGTTGATTCCCATGCAACGGCCACGCTGGGCAATGCGAAGTAGGCCGGAATGCGTGACGTACCATTTGCCATCCAAAATCTGAAGATCTCCGGCCGCAACGGAAAGCGAATATGTGCTAGTCAACTCTTTGAGGCCTCGCATGGCAGTTTTGGAAATTTCTCCCCAAGTTTTGCGCGCAAGCAGGGCATTCACTCGAAACGAAACGGCTGGCTTTTTCATCGAATCTGCTCCGAAGTACATCTGACAATGCCTATGACGTGACGTGCTACTTAAGTTCGGCGCCCGTAAATTCTCGGTTTCTTTCATTGCGCTATGCTGCCTTGACGTTGTAGAAAAAGATCGAAGTTGTAGTTCTCACAATAGCTGCGATCTGTATAAACATATTTTATTTATATACACATAATGATGTCAAGGAAAATCTCGGGTTCCGGCGCTACGCCAGTTGATTGGAAGGCCGTTGGACGGCGTATTCGGGAATTACGCGGTTTTGATATGAACCAGGCGGAATTCGCGCGACGAATAGGAATAAGTCAGAGCTACCTGTCAACGGCTGAACGCGGAAAAGTCGAGATCGGCGCGGAAGTCTTGCTCGCAATCAGTCGGCAGTGTGAGAGGTCACTAGAATGGCTTCTGACGGGAAATGAATGACAACTATTTTGGTTTGAAAAGATCTTGAAAGCCGAAACCCAAAAGCCGACGCGAAGCCCAAAGCATATTCACACTAAATTCCCCAATCCATCGGCGCCCGTAAGGTTGGAACAGATTGATCCTTCAATCGGTCGTCGCGCACGTCCAAACCAAAAAATCATACCAAGCCAAATACCTCCCGCCCCCCAATCCCTGGCGCAAGTCCT
>CAWKDI010000008.1:0-91776 GCA_963848365.1 uncultured Acidobacteriota bacterium | reverse complement strand
TGAAACCGGACATTTCTACTTTGCACAAACCGGACATTCTCATTTTGCGGCGACACATTTCTACTTTGCGTCGACACCGCAGACGATTTGTGCTAGGATTTGTCTGTTATCCGTAGCCTCCGTCGTCGTCGTTGTCGTTGGTACTTCGATGAGTTTTTGGAGTTGCTATGGGTAACGCTCGAAATTCTGCACGCCGCGCGCGTTGTTCCCCGAAACATTCCCACATTTCGACCCTGGGCGAAGCGTTCACCAAAGGTCTCATTGAACTGGTCGTGTCCGCAGAGACCGATACGCTTCTCTTGGCCTATTTCGATGGGAAAAAATTGAGGTACGGAACTCGCATTTCGACTACAAACAATACCTACGTTCCTGGGGAACTGGATCCGTCGATCTTAATGGCGATGCGGCTGCCGCAAAAAGCAGCGGCTTATGGGTCTGCTGCACAACTTTTGACCGAGATTTCGATGCTGTTGATCAGGTATTCAGGGCTTGACGATCAGCGGGCAAGACTGGTCGCTTTTTTTTCATTGGCCTCCTGGGTCAGCGAGGGCCTGCCTCGAGTCCCGCAGCTTCGAATCGTCGGGCCGAGCTGCATCGAGAGTTCGCAGCTCATGCGGCTGATGGGATGCCTCTGCCGTCATGCGTTTGAGCTCACAGAAGTCGACGTCGCGGGACTTTTTTCACTCCCGCTCAACATGAATCCGTCGCTCTTGATCAAACAGCCGCAGCTGAAAGGTCCGGTGCTCCGGCTGTTGAATGCAGTGAGCGAGGGGGGGCTGCATATCCGCCGGGGACGTCTTTTCGATTTCCACGTTCCGGTGGCAACTTTTTCGCAGTCAATTACCGAAATTCCCGTAACCGGCGCGGTCGTTGAAATTCCGATAACACCAACAAACCAGCCGCTTCCAGCGCTCGACGAGCGCACCGAGCGCGAGATTGCGCGGAAATTCCAAGACAAGCTATTTGGGTTCCGCGTGGACTGGCTGAACAAGGTCAATACTTGCGCTTTTGATGCGCCAGAGCTTGCCTTTCCGATGCGCCAAGTCGCTCGTAGCTTCGGAGCGTGCGTGCCGGACGACCCGAGCCTGCAGTCGGAACTCGTCGCGACGCTCAAAGATGGTGATGCGAGTGACCGCCTGGAACGTTCGACAAGCCTGGAGGCCACTGTAGTCGAAGCCCTACTTTTTTTCGCACATGACGCGGAGCGGCGGAACGCGGTGCATGTGGGGGAGATCACGAAGGCCGTAAACGAAATTCGGAGGGGGCGCGGCGTCACCGAGACAATTGAACCGAGAAAGGTCGGGGGCATTCTGCGAACACTCGGTTTCCGCACAAAAAACATCGACAGCTCCGGACGAGGGGTACTTCTCGCGGACGGGGTTCGGCAGTCCGCTCACCGCCTCGCGTGGGATCTCGAAGTACCCACCGTGATGCGGAACAGCGCGGCGCTGTGCGACCTTTGCAAGCAGTTCGCGGAAACACACCGTCCCACCCAGTCGGTTTGATGCGGACCGTGTCGTTGTGGATGGCATGAACGTATGGACGTTGTGGATGTTAAATCACTCTTCGCAATTTAGCATGCAGAACGATTGGAGCGGTTATGAACAACAAGATCCGACAAGAAAGACTCGGTCTGGCGCGCCGATTGCGTTCTTGTGGCGTTCCATTAGAAATCCCGGAGGATGAGAACCCGCATTTCCCAGCGTGTGGCCTGATCATACGTCAGATTGAAGGCACCATGACACAGTTCGATGTGTGCGAGGTCGGATATCAGGTGTTCCTCCGAGCTACAAATAATCTCGATTCTCCGTTTTATATTTGCGGGTTCCGATTGCACTTGCCCTGGAAAGATAAAAATTTGTGCTTGCTGCACGATCCGTATGATTTTGTGCCTCGTCACAGCCGATACCGTTTTCTGAGCGGCAGAGAGCCGTCGTTTCCGAGGAACGAAGTTCTTAATCATATCTACCTGGAGAAGCTTTCGCGAGGGTTCCCGCTAGAGGGGCAGCTCCTCTGGACGGGAGGAGTGCCGATTCCGGACGAGTACGTTTCCGGAAGCAAAGTTGCCGCATTCGTTGCAATCGTCGATCAGTACGGGGCCGAATACACCGAGCCGATTTCGCTGCGGGTACAACGGAAGGTCTGTCAGCAGGTGCTCAGGAAGGGACGCCGCCGCAGCATCACGGGAAACGTGATTGCGGAGCCTTCAATCGATCAGGTTCCGGAACGAGAGACCCAAAGGGAAGTCGCGACTAAGGTCGCAGTTTCGCAAAATGGAGAGGGTGCGAAGAATCCGTGATGCCCACCTCTGTCGGGACGGCGAAACCAAAAACATGCCTCGGTACACCCTTGGGCAGGGTGAAGCCGAAGCATCGCTCTCACCTTGAGAAAAAGACGCAGCTCTTAGCAGGCTGCGGACAAATCGTGTTAAGCCAGCGATTTCTGCCCTTGGCGCGTCGTCAGCTTATAGAGGTTTTGGGCCGGATTTGTAGCATTATGTTTGGGTTTTACTGATCAGCCCAGTACAGGCATTCGTCCTGCGAACAAATTCGGCACAAGCGGCAAGCGGTGTCATGGCTCAGTCAGCCAGCCGATCCAACCGATAGCGAGAAGCGCTTAGCACTCGCGCTGGTGAATTACGTTTAATGAGCAAATCAAATCCGGTGGCTACCGTGAGCACTGTATTTGACGAAGGATAAGCAGGGCATAAGCTTCTTAATTGTATAAATGCGCTGCGTGACGAGGAGAAAAACAATGCCGTCAAGTTCGTGGAAGGGCTACATCTCTTTTGGCCTGATCTCGGTTCCTATTCGCCTATACGCCGCCGCCCGGGCGTCTCATGTCGCCTTCCATGAAATTCACAAGAAATGTGGAACCCGTGTGCACCAGCAGCTTTACTGTCCCTACGATAAAGAGGTCGTATCTCGTGACGAGATCGCAATGGGATACGAAGTAGACAAGGACAAATATGTCCTCGTCGACCCGGCCGAGCTGAAAAAACTGGAGCCCCCGTCTTCGACGGCGATGGAAATCGTCCAGTTCGTGAAATTGAGCGAGGTCGATCCGGTTTACTTCGACACGTCCTATTTCTCTATTCCCGAAGAGGCTGGTGAGCGCGCCTATGCACTCCTGCTCCAGGCGATGACCGAGATGGATTATGCGGCGATCGCCAAGGTCACCATGCATCAGCGCGAGCACACCGTTATCATTCGACCCTATCAAAACGGTCTCATCCTTCACACGATTTATTATCCAAATGAAATTCACGAGGCCAAGGGTTATGGCAAGACGACGGAGAAGAATTTAAAGAAACAGGAAATCGATCTTGCCGAGCAATTCGCCAAGGCCCTTGTTAAACCATTCCATCCAGAACAGTTTCATGACACATACGCGGAGCGCGTCGAGCAGCTCATCGAGAGCAAGAACGCCGGGAAGCCGGCGCCGAAGGCCGAAAAAGGGAAGCGCCCGGCGCCAGTCGTCGATCTTATGACCGCTCTCAAGAAAAGTCTTGCCGGTGAGAAGAAATCCGCGGGCGCCGCCAAGCACCGCAATCTCAGGAAAACGGCTTGAGAAAGGCTCGCCACCACTCCTCGATCAATCAACACCGGAGGCTGGCCAGTGCCTCGACAATAGAGAGGCCCGCCCCGGCCGTCGATGCCGGCAATACCGGTGGAGGAGGTCATGAGTTTTCTCAGACAAACCCGAAGCGCGCTTACATGGAGCGAAAAGGAAATGGCTGATTCCCTAAACATAAGCAAAACCGAAGCCAGCCGCGTCATTGGACTACTGGAAATGCAGGGCTACGTCAAACGATCATCCGCAGACAACAGTTGGATGACCACGATCGACGGCGAGACGATTTCCGGCTCGAAGACGCCGCGGTTCGATCGCGAACGCGTCGAAAAAGCCCTCGCCGATTTCAAGGTTCGCATCGCAGCCGTCAACCGGGATCACCGTGCCGCATTCCACATCGCCGACGCCGTCGCGTTCGGCGATTTCCTGCTTGAAATTCCACGGGTTCAAGCCGCCGAAGTGGGCCTTAGCCTGGTCGCTCGCGCGCGGACCGACGCGTCAGACATCCGGTAAGCGGCGAGCAGGAATTCCTGCGGCGACTGCGCGGGAAAGGCGGGGTTCTGCGGCTACAGACCTATCAGCCGTGGATGAGCAAAAGATCGCATCGCCGGCTGATCTAAGGACCCGCTGCAATACCCTTCGGGACTGCAACGCAGCCCTTCTATATATGAAACCTGTCGGCAAAAGGGCGCAAGGAAAACAACGGAAAGGCCGCAGCGCTTCTCGCGGAACGATGAAGAGCGCGGCCGTCGAAGCAAGCAGGAGTCCGCGCGTGTCCGCTCCCCGACCGTCCGTCAAAGCTCGGGCTGAACTGTTTACCAATGCACGTCTGGCCGAATTGCTGGCCAGAGAGGCCGAGAAAGTCAAACCGCCACTGACCAGAGCTTTCCGCCGTGCCGCACGGCGGGCATTTCTCTGGCCTGAGGAAGCCGCCGATTTGGTTCATTCCGGCCGTTCGCTCACGGATCTGCAAAGTATTGGACCTTATTTGGAAAAGGTCATAAATAACTGGCTGCTTGATCCGCCGCCGACCTTTGTGCCCCCGCAATTGCGGGAGAATTTCCTCACGTTCACCGAGGCGCAGTCAATACTCGCTCATGACCCGTCCTGGCTGGCGAGCGTCAAAGGTGACCTCCAGATGCACAGCACCTGGAGCGATGGCGAGGGTTCCATCGCCGACATGGCAAAGGCCGCGATTGCGCGCGACTACGAGTACATTGCCATCACCGATCATGCGAAGGGCCTGAAAATTGCCGGCGGGATCGACGAGTGCCAGATTGAACAGCAGGGGGCTGAGATCGAAACAGTCAATCGCGAGCTAGAGAGCGCCAACGTAAAACTGCGCGTCCTACGGTCCGTGGAATTGAACCTGAATCTCGCGGGTGAAGGCGACCTCGACGAGAATGCGCTCGCGAAGCTTGATATCGTTATCGGCTGCTTTCATTCAGCCCTCCGGCGAAAAGAGGACCAGACGAGCCGTTATCTCGCGGCGATTCGCAATCCCTCAATTCAGATTCTTGGCCATCCCCGCGGCCGCATCTACAACTACCGCATCGGCCTCACCGCGGATTGGGCACGGGTTTTCGCCGAGGCGGCAGAACGGGACAAGGCCGTCGAGATCGACGCCTATCCAGACAGGCAGGATCTCAGTCCAGACCTGCTAGTGCTAGCGAAAAAGGCCGGATGCCGGATTTCCTTCGGAACCGATTCGCACGGGCCTTCCCAGCTCAGGTTCATGCAATTCGCGGCTGCATCGGCCCTGCGGTCCGGCATACCGCGCGAACGCATCCTGAATTTCTTGGGCCGCGAGGAGCTTTTGTCGTGGGTCGAAAGCGTGCGGGAGAGAAGCGGTTGCAGTACTCCCGGCTAAAGGCGGCGCCCCGTCGGCGCAGGAGAAATGAGGCCGCGGCATTCCCCGAACCCAATTCTTACAGCGCGTGAGGACTGACAGATTGCGCGCAAGACAACCTCGTCGCCATCCTCGAGAAACGAGCGCATTTCACCAGTCGGTAGTTGGATCGGGCCGAGACCTCGTGCGCCAAGTTCGAGAAGACAGCCGAAGGATTCATTCGATTTCCCGGAGACTGTGCCACTCGCTAAAAGGTCTCCCGGACGAAGATTACAACCGTTGCTGGTGTGATGGGCGAGCATCTGTGCGATGGTCCAATACATGTCCCGAAAATTCCCGCGACTTAGGCGCATGGCTGTGTAACCTTCGCGACGCATCTGTTCCGAGCTCAGGAATACCTCGACCGTCATATCAATGCCGCCGTTCTGCTGATCTTCCAGCGAAAAAAGATGGGGAAGTGGGGCGGGGTCGCCCTTAGCACGTTCGAAAGCGCAGGTTCGGAATGGCGCGAGCGCGTCGAGTGTAACCACCCAGGGCGAAATGCTGGTGCAGAAGCTTTTCCCGAGGAAGGGCCCGAGCGGCTGAGACTCCCAAGATTGGATGTCACGCGCGGACCAATCATTCAGCAAGCAGAGGCCGAAGATGTGTGATTCGGCGTCGGCAATGGGAATGGGTTGGCCGAGCGGGTTGCCAGGTCCGACGAAGAAGGCCATCTCCAACTCGTAATCCAGACGGCCGCTGGAGCCGAAACGGACTTGTTGCGAATGTTGATCTCTCACCTGACCGGCTGGACGGTACACGTTCGTTCCGCTCACCACAATGGAAGACGACCGGCCGTGGTAACCGATCGGGATGTATTTGTAATTGGGCACCAGCGGATGTTCAGGGCGAAACAGCTTACCAACCGCGAAGGCATGGTAGATAGAAGCGTAAAAATCCGTGTAATCGCCAATCTCCGCAGGTAGGAAGAATTCTGCTTCAGCAAGCGGCAGTAGGTTCTTCTCGATAGTGTCTTGGATGTCAGAGCGTCTTGGTCCGTCAGAGCGAAGAATGGTGTGCAGTTCCCGGCGGAGCGCAGACCAGTGCAGCGGGCCAAGAGCCAACAATCTATTGAGTGCCGCGGAGGCACAGGCCGCAGCGGCCTGCTCAGAGCTTCCCTGCAGTAGGCCTTTCTTCGCGCAAGTCGAGACATCCAGGGCGAAATCGCCGATGGCTACGCAGACACGCGGAGGTTCGCTGCTTCCGCGACGGCGGCAAACGCCAAACGGAAGGTTCTGAATTGGGAAACCGGTACCCGAGCGATTGGCTGAATCGATCCAACTCCTCACTGAGGGATCGTGTGTTTCATCGGTGATGGGTGTCATAGAACTAGAGCGCGAGCAGAAATCGGTGGTCCTTCCAAGGCGATGACCAAGATTCTAAGAGACGTACGGTAGAACAATGGAAGCGCGGATGTCCGGGTGGGCAATTCATTCCTGACCGGAGCCACCGTCGCTGTGTACGAACCGCTTGTGCAGCCCCTGCCAGCACTCGAAGTACTGCTCATCCAACTGCGATGACTCCAAGGCGAATTTTGTCGGGCGGCAAACAAAGCGCGTCTCAAACATGAAGGCCAGCGTGTCGGCCAGGTAGACCGGCTTCAAGTCCGTGGAGCTGGCCCTTTCAAAAGTCACGGAATCCGGCCCGTGACCAGCCATGCAATTGTGTAGGCTCGCGCCACCTGGGAGGAAACCTTCAGCCTTGGCATCGTACTCTCCGCGAATGAGACCCATGAATTCGTTCATGAAGTTGCGGTGAAACCACGGAGGCCGAAAGGTGTGCTCGGCGACGAGCCAACGCGGCGGGAAGATGGCGAAGTCCACGTTGGCAGTGCCCACAATTTCCGAGGGTGCGGTCAGCACCGTGTAAATGGAAGGATCGGGATGATCAAAGCTGACGGTATTGATGCAGTTGAAACGATCGAGATCGTACTTGTACGGGGCATAGTTGCCATGCCACGCGACGACATCCAGCGGAGAGTGATCGATCTCCGCGCTCCACAGGCGTCCCTGGAACTTCATGACGACGCGAAAACCGCCAGCACGATCTTCATAGGCAGCTGTTGGTGTTTGAAAGTCGCGGGGGTTCGCAAGGCCATTGGCTCCGATGGGTCCTAGATCGGGCAGCCGAAAAAGCTGACCGTAATTCTCACAAATGTAACCACGCGCTTGGTCGTCTAGGAGTGCGACTCGGAATTTGATGCCGCGCTGAATCACGGCGATTTCTCCGGGCCCGATGTCGAGGATCCCCATCTCGGTGTGCAAAGACAGTCGCCCGAGCTGTGGCACGATCAATAATTCTCCGTCAGCATTCACGAAAAAGCGATCGACCATGGAAGCATTCGCGGCATATATATGGATGGCAACGCCCGTGTGCATGTGAGCATCGCCGTTCCCTGCCATGGTCACGAATCCTTCGATGAAATCGGTGGGTTGGGAAGGAATCGGTAGTGGTTGCCAGCGTAATTGATTCGGAGGCGCAGGCACTTCGTCAAAGGGAGAGCTACGCAGCAGAACCTCGCCGTTCACCGGCTGAAACGGTCGATGGGCAACTGAAGGGCGGATGCGATAGAGCCAAGAACGCCGGTTGGCGCTGCGCGGGGTTGTGAACGGTGTGCCACTTATCTGCTCGGTGTAAAGGCCGAAAGGCGCTTTTTGCGGCGCGTTTTGACCTTGCGGCAGCGCGCCAGGTACCGCCTCCGTGGCAAATTCGTTTCCGAAGCCCGACTGATAGGCGATCGCTGCGAAGGGTGGGAATCCCGCTTTTGTGCTTGTAGGCAGATGCATGGTCATGCCTACAAATTTCCTCGGCGCGCCTGCTCGAGCTCGATTGACTCGAAGAGCGCCTTGAAGTTGCCTTTGCCGAATCCACGGCTCCCCTTGCGCTGGATGATCTCGAAAAACAACGTGGGACGGTCTTCTACAGGGCGGGAAAAAATCTGTAAGAGGTAACCTTCCTCGTCTCTGTCTACCAGGATTCCGAGAGCTCGAATCGCGTCTAGGGGTTCGTCGATCTTGCCTACGCGCTGGTCCAGAACATCGTAATAGCTCTCGGGTACGCGGAGGAATTCGACGCCATTGTCTTTGAGCTTTCCGACCGTATTCACGACGTCGTCGCAGAGCAAGGCGATGTGCTGCACGCCAGGACCACGATAAGCCTCCAGGTATTCATCGATTTGGCTCTTTTTCCGTCCTGGTGCAGGTTCGTTGATCGGGAATTTCACCGATTGAGCATCGTCAGACATTACCACGCTCATCAGGGCGCTGTATTCAGTGGAGATATCCTTGTCATCAAAGGAAAGGTAACGTTGGAAGTGAAATACGCGGCTATAGAAGTCAGCCCAGGCCTCCATGCGACCAAGCTCGACATTGCCTACGATGTGATCGACACGCAGGACCCCAGCGTCATCACCCCGAATCTCGGCCAACGCGAATCCAGGTAGAAACGGCCCTTTATAATTCTTATAGGAGATCAAAGAATGGATGGTGTCGCCGTAAGTGTGGACGGAGGCGCGGCGGGCAGTGCCGTGCTCATCGACCATATCATGGGGTTGGTCGGCCGGCTGGGCGCCACGGCGAAGGGCCTCTTCGAAAGCGCGGTCGACGTCATCTACAAGGAGCGCGATGTCGCGCACGCCATCGCCATGTTTGCGGATGTGTTCGCTGGCGGGGTGATCGGGATCCAACGGCGTCGTGAACATGAAACTCGCCTTGCCCTGGCCCATCACATAAGAAGTGAGCTGGCGCTCTCCTGTTTCCAGGCCGCGATAGGCTTTCTGGGAAAAGCCGAAGGCCTTGCGGTAAAAGTATGATGCTTGCCGGGCATTGCCAACCCAAAACTCGATGTGATGAATTCGCTTCAATTTAAGAGGGTCATCAGACATTCTATCCATCCTTTATGGCACTGATAGGCCATATCTGGCGTAGTCAGATTCGCTGGTCGCCGAAAAACGATCCACCTATGTGTTCCTCTGCCTCATGCATGGCCTCATAAAGTTGATCGAAGCTGTCGATCGCGAATAACACTCTTTGCAACTCGTCCACCTTCACCGGAGTCGACAGCACCTCGTCGAGGGTGAAGTCTTTGATGTTGCAGTTTCCTTCGATCGCATTGGTGCATTCACGATGGGAGCTGATGATCCCACTGCCGTAGACCTTGATATTTCCGTCCTGTCGCGTGACCCCGAACTCGACCGTATACCAGAAAAGACGGCCGAGGCGTTCGAGAGCCTGCGAATCTTTCACCCTAGCGCACACGCTGCCGTAATGCTGAAGGAAGTCTGCAAATACTGGATGCGCATGCATTGGGATGTGCCCAAAAACATCGTGGAAGATGTCCGGCTCGGGAATATAGTCGAGAGAATCCCTGCCGCGAATATATGTGGTCGTCGGAAACTTGCGACTGCCAAGCATCTCAAAAAAAGCATCCGCGGGAAGGAAGCCGCTTACCGGTGTAGCGCTCCAGCCTGTTCTCGGCTTCAGGCGGGCGGTGATGGCGGAGAGACGGGGCAGCCGGTCGTCTTGAAAGCCGATGATTTCGTACCCCTCGAGAAATTCGCGGCAGGCATGAGCCCGAAGCTGTGGGAGCCGCCGACAGACTAGTTGTGCCCAGACGTCATGCTGCTCAAGGCTATAGTCCTCATATTTCTGTTCGATGAGATAGGGTGCCGCAGCAACGAGAGATTGAGTTGCCATGGTGCACTTCCTCTCGAGAGCCGGGAGCGAGGTCCGACTACGTCTCCAATTATATGCCAACTAGCGCCCGGCGGCTTGGAGAGCGGTCGAATTGAAATGCCGGGCCGCCATCGCAAGAACTGGGATTAGGACACTATGAAGGCCCCGGTTGGCGAGGATTTCATCATCACGCCACGTTGTGTATCGCCGCCTATGGCTTCCTGGTTGCCGCTTTTTCCCCTCTGCCCGCGCCGGCCAGCTGGAACTACGTGCCCCGGAAATTCCGTCCGACTTCCGGCCCCGAGGTACACCGGTGCGCGCCGAGCGGCATAATCCAAACTCCCTCGCCACACTGCGAATCCGCCTGGCAAGATTCATGATCAAGCAGCTCACCTGTTGCCCAGTCGGTTACTCTACGCGTTGATGACACAGTAGTAATAGAAAACTCTCGAGCGACGGCACCTCGGACACACCTAACCGTTTTAATCAGTCTTCGTACCAAGTTCACCCGATGGAAGAAAAAAACGAAACGCACAAGATGAATATGACAAGAGAAGGAAGAAACAGACTGAAGACCACTCATATCGGGTTAAGCATATTAACGTTCCAGGTTTCCGCAAACGAAAGCGCGTAAAAATGTTCCACCAAACGAAGTAGCACCTCTCGAAAACGGTTCAGCTCCGCGCTCTGTAATAAATGATGCGGTGCCTGACTCAAAACTGTTGAATGAATGAAAATGGACAATACTCTCCCAGCAGATTTCAAGATTCAAGAAATGTCGGTGCAAACCTACACTATTCCAACCGACTTTCCGGAATCTGACGGCACTCTTGCTTGGGACCGAACAACGCTGGTTCTGGTCCGCGCAAGTGCCGCCGACAAAACCGGAATGGGCTATACCTATGCGGATGTCCCCACCGCAAATCTGATAAAGGACATGCTCATCCCTTTGATCCAGGGAAAAAGCGCAATGGACGTTCCCGCCCGGTGGGCGGAAATGCGCCACGGAATACGAAACCTCGGGCGGCCAGGTATCTGCTCAATGGCCATTGCCGCCGTAGACTCCGCAATTTGGGACTTGAAAGCGGCGCTCCTGAATCTTCCCCTCGTTTCGCTGCTAGGAACGGCGCAGTCGAGCGCACAGATTTATGGCAGCGGTGGATTCACGTCATATTCCATCGAACAGCTCCAGCGGCAACTAGGTGGGTGGGTGGAGCAGGGAATTAAGGCTGTAAAGATGAAGATTGGCCGCGACCCGCGCCAGGATTTTGCGCGCGTGAAGGCGGCTCGCGAGGCGATTGGCAGCGATGCGTCGCTCTACGTCGACGCCAACGGAGCATATTCGCGAAAGCAAGCGCTGGAGATGGCGCAAAAGTTCGCCGATCTCGGCGTGACATGGTTCGAGGAACCAGTGACCTCTGATGATCTCGAGGGTCTTCGCTTGATTCGCGACCGGGCGCCGGCAGGCATGGATATTGCCGCCGGCGAATATGGCTATGACCTCGTCTATTTCAAGCGAATGCTTGATGCGGGCGCCGTCGACGTGCAACAAGCGGATGCGTCACGCTGCGCGGGAATCAGCGAGTTTATGAGGGTCGGAGCGCTTTGTGACGCCGCGAACCTTCCGATGTCCGCTCATACCTCGCCCTCATTGCACTTACATCCGTGCTGCGCGCTATCGCGGTTGCGCAATATCGAATATTTCCATGATCACGTTCGCATCGAGAACATGTTCTTCGATGGCGTAATCAAACCGAAAGATGGGCGGCTGCAGCCCGACCTCTCGCGGCCCGGTATGGGACTTGAATTCAAGAAAGCCGATGTGGAGCGCTATGCCGCCTAGCGGGACGGGAAGAGCTATCGACACGGAGCGAAAATCCTGGATTCAACAGGCGCTCGCTGAAGCGACTTTGGACGCGGTGATTTGCTCGCTGCCATCGGACGTCCTTTTGCTCACCGGCTATTGGCCTATCACCGGCGCCAGCGTGGCGATCTGTTTCCGCGAAGGCCCGACACTTCTCCTGGTTCCCGAAGACGAGAAGGAAATTGCCGAGGAAGGATTCGCCGACTGGATCGGTACCTTCACCGCAGCGACGGTCGAGGACATGCAGAGCATTACCGACGCGATTAAGCCTCTTTTCAGCGCGGCGCTGCAACGTCATCCCATTGGTCGCGGGTCGATTGGTGTCGAATTGGGAAGCAATTCGCAAGCGGCTTCGTACCTTGCGATTCATCTTTTCGGGAACGATCTCGCGGATATCGTTCGCCAAGTGCTTCCAAACGCGACGCTGACGCCCGCCGAAGGATGGATCCGAGATTTGAAAGCCGTCAAAACCCATTGCGAGATCGAGAAGATCCGGGCGGCCTGCGACATCGCGAGGAATTCGTTTGAAATGGGCGCATCCCGATTACAGGCGGGAATGGACGAGCCCGAGGCTGCGGAGCTTTTTCGTGTTTTGCTTCAGAGGCACGCAAGCCGTACGGCGTAATTTTCTTCGATGCGCTGGCTCCGCATTCTGCATGTCCGGACCAAATGCCGCAAAAGCATCCGCCGCCTACGCCCGAACGCGCCATCGGACGCTGGAGCGGGGCGACACAGTCATGATTCACTGCAACTCCTACGTGGACGGTCTTTGGACGGATATTACGCGGACATACACGCTCCAGCCAACCGATGAACGTCAACGCAAAATGCGTACCGCCGTATTAGCCGCGCGCGGGGCTGCCCTCGAATGCATCAAGCCGGGCGCCCGTGCCGCGGATGTGGACGCTGCGTCGCGAAAAACCATTACGAATTTGGGCTTGGCACAGCGTCTCAGACACGGAACGGGCCATGGCGTGGGGTTTTCGCCGATGAGTGCTTATAGCATTCCGCGACTACACATGAAATCGCCCGATGTATTGCGGGAAGGTATGGTTTTCAACGTTGAGCCTGCTGTTTACGTCAACGGCTATGGTGGCATTCGCCATTGCGACATGGTGGCGGTGACGGCCGACGGTTATGAACTGCTCACCGATTTTCAATCGGACGATTCCACCCTAACTCTGTCCTGCGCCGATAGCAGTCAAAAGCAGTTTGTTAAAACGGGCGCGAAATCACGAGCTCGTCAACCACGTCAATGACCACACCGATTCTTCACGGAGAACTTCATGGCTAAGAATGTGTCTGACATATTGGTAGAACGTCTGATCGACTGGGGCGTGGATACGATCTTTGGATTTCCAGGCGACGGCGTAAACGGCATCTTTGAGGCCCTCCGCACGCATAAGGACAAAATCAGATTTATTCAGGTAAGGCACGAGGAGGCCGCCGCGTTCGCGGCGGTCGGCTACGCAAAATATTCGGGACGCCTTGGAGTATGCATCGCTACGTCCGGTCCGGGCGGACTGCATTTATTGAACGGCCTCTACGATGCGAAGTGCGACGGCCAGCCTGTGCTCGCCATCACTGGACACACCTTCCACGACTTGATCGGCACGCATTACCAGCAGGATGTGGACCTCGACAAGCTTTACATGGACGTAGCCGAGTTCAACCAGCGCATCATGGGTCCGGGCCACGTCACCAATATAGTGGATGAAGCCATCAAGACCTCTTTGACCCGCCGCGGGGTGAGCCACATTACCATCCCTAAAGACATACAGGACTGGACCTCCCGCGATGAGGAACGCTCGAAGGCCAACGTCCCTAAACACAGCGCGGATGTCTATGCGGCGTCACATCCCGTGCCGCACGACGAATTACTCCAGGCCGCCGCGGATTTGATCAATAGCGGGAAGAAGGTCGCGATTCTGGCTGGAGCAGGATGCCTCAAAGCACGATCTGAAATTTTGCGGCTTGCGGAATTAACCGCGGCTCCTATCGTCAAACCTTTGCTCGGAAAAGCCGTTATCCCCGACAACAGTCCTTACACCACAGGCGGTATCGGGTTGCTCGGCACAGCTCCCTCTCAGGAAGCTCTCAAGGAATGCGAGACGCTGATCATTGCCGGCAGCGGTTTTCCCTACATGGAATTTTATCCCAAGCCCGGGCAGGCCAGGACCGTGCAGATCGACATTGACCCGGCTCGCATCGGTTTGCGCCACCCAGTCGATGTGGGATTGGTTGGCGAATGCAGGTCCGTGTTGCGGGCTCTTATGCCTCTGATCCAGGAGAAGCAGGACAAAAGCTTCCTTGAAAAAGCGCAAAAGAACATGAAGAGCTGGAACCAACTGATGGAAGTTCGCGGCACACGCAAAGAAACGCCGATGAAGCCGCAAGTGGTTACATGGAATCTGAATAAATTGCTCGACGACGATGCGATCGTTTCGTCCGACAGTGGCACGATTGCCACCTGGAGCGCGCGGTACATCGAGATGCGCGGGGACATGAAATTCTCGCTCTCCGGCTCGCTCGCCACCATGGCGAATGGCTTGCCTTACAGCATCGGCGCGGCAGTGGCATTTCCTGGAAGGCAAGTGGTGTGCATTGTCGGCGATGGCGGACTGAC
The DNA here is from genome assembly GCA_963848365.1 of uncultured Acidobacteriota bacterium. Lineage (GTDB taxonomy): Bacteria > Acidobacteriota > Terriglobia > Acidiferrales > UBA7541 > Palsa-295. Next base: position 77,152 of record CAWKDI010000008.1, on the reverse strand, counting down.
CATGCTGATGGGAGAAATCGCTACGCTCGTCAAATACAAGCTTCCGGTGAAGGTGATCGTGATCAAGAACAATGTGCTAGGGCAGATCAAATGGGAACAGATGGTCATGGAAGGAAATCCCGAATACGGCGTGGAACTCGAACCCATCGATTTTGCGGCGGTCGCGAAAGCTTGTGGCGCGGCGGGCCACACGATCGAAGATCCGGAACAGGCGGCATCCATTTTACGCGAAGCGCTCGCGCACGATGGCCCCGTGGTCGTGCAGGCCGTTGTCGACCCGAACGAGCCCCCTACGCCCGGCAACATCAGTTCCGAACAAGCCTTCAAATTTGCGGAGTCGCTGATTCGAGGCGAAAAAAATGGCTGGAAAATATTCAAGTCGGTTCTGGGCGACAAGGTTCGCGAAGTGATCTAGTGCGTTCTCAGAAAGCGACTGTACGCATGTGAGCCTCATGAGTTCTTTGATGACCAAGGCTGAAGAGCTATGGAATCCTGCGTGGGAGGTTCTGACAGCCGAGCAGGCAGGCCATATGGTCGCGCACCACATTCGCGAGGGACAGTTTCAGCGGAGCCTGGCATTGATTGCCGGCTTCTCCAGCGCCATTGCCGGGCTGGAAGTAACGTACGAGCACTATCGCGGAAGCTACGGCCAGCGGATCATGTATACGCCGGTGATGTGCAGCTGCGCTCTTTTGCTCGCCGGCGTCTCCGCCGCGTTCAGCCGCAAAGCCGCTCGCACTCTGCTCCCCGCGGTTGCCGCAATCACTCTGGTTGATTGCGGTATGGGGTTCATCTTCCATATTCGCGGAATTCAACGAAAACCGGGTGGATGGCGGCTTCCCGTTTTCAACATCGTGATGGGGCCGCCGCTGTTCGCCCCGCTTTTGTTCGGCGTAAGCGCGTATCTGGGTCTTGTGGCGTCGTTCCTGCGCCGCGAGGAATCCCCGTCGCAGCCACCGCAAGGGATTCCGGTCTCGACGCCCTGGATGAAGCTCCTGCCGCAGAAACTGCGCCACGAGGAATTTACGCTGGTGCAAGAGGTGCGGGAAGGAAAGTTTCAAAGGCATCTCGCGGCAGCGACGGCCGCGTCAGCTCTCTTCAGCGGAATCGAAGCCCTCTACTCCCACTACAAAAACAATTTCAAATACAAAGCGCAATGGAGTCCTATCGTGATCGCCGGACTGCTGATCGGCGCGGCGCTTGGCTCGTTGGGAAGCCCTAAAGTGGCAAAGAAGTTGTTGCCGGCGGCGTCCGTACTGGCGATCGCGGATGGTGCAGTGGGTTTCTTTTATCACGCGAGGGGCGTCACGCGCCGTCCTGGGGGCCTAAAAGAATCGCTTTACAACGTGATGTATGGGCCACCGATCTTTGCTCCGCTGCTGTTCGCCGCTTGCGGATTTCTGGGCCTCCTCGCCAGCATGTTTCGAAGGGAACGTTAAATGCCTAGTTCCAGTAAGGACTCACGGCCGGTCGATCCGCGCACGGGCGAACCTATTGAGCCCAAAATCCAGCCGGGATACTACCCAGGCTTCCACACCATGAGCCAAAAGGCATTTTGGGACGAAGCGACTCGGAAGGTCATCGCCGCAAGAGTTGAGCGCGTCCCGCCGATCCGCTTCTTTTCCCCCGAGGAAGCGCGGCTGATGGAGGTGGTCTGCGATCGCATTCTCCCGCAAGACGATCGCCACGAGAGCCACAAGATCCCCGTCGTCAACGCAATCGATGAGCGCCTGCACGAAAATCGCATCGATGGCTATCGCTACGAAGACATGCCCCCTGACCAAGAAGCATATCGGTTAGGCCTGAGGGGAATCGCCGACGTGGCGCAGCACATGTTCGGAAAGCCATTCCTCGATCTCAGCGCACGCCAGCAGGAATCCGTTCTGGAAACTTTGCATGACGGCAATCCTCCAGCGGCGCACGACATCTGGAAGCAAATGGATGTGGAACGCTTCTGGCTCTTGCTGGTGCAGGACGTGGTGGGAGCCTATTATGCGCACCCCTACGCGTGGGACGAAATCGGCTTTGGAGGCCCCGCCTATCCGCGGGGATATATGCGCCTGGAGGGCGGCGAACCCGAGCCATGGGAAGTGGACGAGCGCCGTTATGAGTGGGCTCCGCCTGCCGGTTCGCCTTCCGCAAAATTTACCAAGGTCGGAGGCGAGGAAGAACATAAGGCTACTCCAGGCCAAGGGGGCACGCATTGAAAGCGCCGTTCTCCGGTCTCTTCAAGGTCCCCGCCGATTCCGTCCACATGCTCGGCGCCATGCAGCGGCTGGAATTTCCCATGCAGAGACACCGCAATAACGAGGCAGTTGACTATTGCATTGTCGGTGTCGGCTCGGCTGGCGGCGTTCTGCTGCAGCGGTTGGCCCGTGCCGGATTCAGCGTGGTGGGCCTGGAAGCAGGTCCCTTCTGGGATACCGAGCGCGATTGGGTCAGCGACGAAGCGGGCTCTCACAAACTGTACTGGAACGAATTGCGCATCACCGGCGGTAAAGAACCGCTGGCGCTGGGAGCAAACAACAGCGGGCGCGGTGTGGGCGGCGGATCGGTTCACTGGGCTGGCTTCACTCCGCGGCTGCACCCTTCTGACTTTCGTGTCTACTCCCAAGATGGAATCGGAATCGACTGGCCCATCTCCTATGAAGACCTGAAGCCTTATTACGAGCTTCTCGAAAAGGAAATTCCGGTTTCGGGTCCGGCCTACTTTCCGTGGGGCCATCCGCATGGGTATTCCTACGGCCCTCATCCCATGGGCGGATGCGGCGACATTCTGATTAAAGGATGCACGAAGCTAGGCATTCGCGTAAGCATCGGCGGCCCGGTGGCGATCCTTACTGGTTCGCACGGAGACCGCCCGCACTGCATTTACCGTGGTTTCTGCATTCAGGGATGCAAGGTCGGCGCGAAGCAGAGCACGTTGATTTCTCACGTTCCGGATGGGATTGCACATAAGGCAGAAATTCGCGCGCACTGCATGGCGTCCCGGATCAATGTCGGTAAAGAGGGCCGGGTGACTGGAGTCACTTATTTCGACCCTGATGGACAAGAGGTCATGCAGAAGGCAAGGGCCGTCATCGTCTGTGGATATGCCATTGAAACGCCGCGCTTGCTCCTGAATTCGGCATGTCCGGGGCATGAAAACGGCCTGGCAAATTCGAGCGGCACGCTGGGCCGTTATCTGATGGCGCAAGGTGGAAACGTTGTCCTCGGGCGATTCAAGGAGCTCGTGCGGATGTACAAAGCGCCCCCCGCGCACGCGATGACCGAGGACTTTTATGAAACGGATCCGAAACGCGGCTTTGCTCGCGGCTTCGCCATTCAAACCGTAGGCCCTCTGCCCATCGCTTTCGCGCGTCAGATGATGGTTGCAAAAGGCGCGTGGGGCTGGGGCATGCGGCAGATCATGATGGATTACAACCACTGGGGCGCTATCGCCCTGCTGAGCGAGATTCTTCCCTGGGAGGATAACCGGGTTGAACTCGCCGAGGAAAAAGACCGCCATGGAATCCCGGTCGCGAAGGTGACCTTCAACCTTCATGACAACGACAAGAAAGTCATCGAGTTCGGGAAGAACAAAGTGACGGAGGTCATGGAAGCCGCTGGCGCCGAAGAAGTCGTGCAGGAAGCCCGTTACGCACATCTGGTCGGCGGTGCGCGCATGGGGAACGATCCAAAAACTTCCGTAACGGATAAGTTCGGGCGAACCCACGACGTAGCGAATCTCTCTGTATGCGACGGAAGCTTGCTTCCAACCCAGGGTTCGGCAAATCCCGGTTTGACGATTCAGGCTTTGGCGGCACGCACCGCGGATTTTCTGATTTCCCAGGGCACGGCCATTTTTACGAGCTCAGCACGAAACCTGGAAACTTCGCCAATTCGCTACAACCTTTCGCCGCCGGACACCTGGGGGAAAGGCGTGCCGCGATTGACATGAGCCCACCGTGCGAGCGCTTTGATGCGGCTAGGCAGCCCTCTGCATTCGGTATCGAAGAACGCGAGCGGCTGATGCATACATCACCTTCATAACAGAAGCAGAAAAGGGAAAGAGAGGCTCTCTTTGTCATCGAACAATTCATCAAACCCGACGCAGTGCTGGCGATCGGAAGCTACGCCGCAACAATGGTTCTTGTGGCGATGGGTTCACCCGAGCGGGCCGAGACTCAGCCTCTGCTTCCGCTCTTGCTTCTGGGGAAGGTCGGTGTCGACGCGGCAGTGGCAGCCAAATACATGGTCGACGAATGGAAGCGACACCGGGCCCTGTGTTTTTGGTGTCTCGTCGCTTCCGCTGCGGCCTTTGCATCGGTGCCGCTCGTAATTCCGGAAGCCCGCTGCGCGTTGCGAACCTTTCTGTAGTTTCGCGGCAAGTTCGCAAAGCAGAACCAATGACGACCTTTACTTGCAACTTATCGCAGCCTTCGAAGCCCTTTGCTCACTTCTGGGAGCATATGGTCGGAAGCGGACACGCCCCACTCGCCTTGCGCGCGGACTGGCAAGCCCAGCTGCGCCGTTGCCACGAAGAATTGGGCTTTCAATACGTGCGCTTTCATGCCTTGCTCTCCGACGGAATGGGCACTCTCGTGTCTGAGAAGAACAAAAATCTCTATTCGTTTTTCAACGCGGACCAGGTGATGGATTTTCTCGTTTCGATTGGAATGCGCCCGTTCGTGGAGCTTAGCTTCATGCCCGAAGCACTCGCTTCGGGTTCCACCAGAGTTTTCAGCTACCAGGCGAACGTAACGCCGCCAAAGAGCTATCGTCAGTGGGAGGAGCTGATTCACAAGCTGGCGTGGCACTGGGTAGAGCGCTACGGTCGCGACGAAGTTCGCGATTGGTTTTTCGAGGTGTGGAACGAGCCGAATCTCAAGGCTTTTTGGACTGGCACCCAGAAAGACTATTTCAAGCTTTACCAGATCACCGCGAAAGCGTTAAAGCGAGTTGACCCCTTGCTGAAAGTCGGCGGTCCCGCAACCGCCAAAAATGCCTGGGTTCCCGAGTTTCTCGAGTACTGCGAAAACCGTAAAGTTGCGGTCGATTTCGTAAGCACCCATCATTACCCAACCGATGCCTTCGGGAAGGCCGGCGCGGACACGCTTTCTCAATTGCAGCACGCGCCGTCGCACGTCATGCGCGACGATGTCAGGATGGTCCGGGCCCAGGCGAAGGGCTTGCCGGTCTATTACACCGAGTGGAACATCTCCTCAAACCCGCGCGATGCGCTTCACGATGAGCCCTTCGCCGCGGCGTACGCGGCCAAGATAATTCTCGAAGCGCGCGGGCTGGTCCAAGGCTACAGCTTCTGGACTTTTAGCGACATATTCAATGAGAACTACTTTCCTTCCGTCCCTTTTCAAGGGGGCTTCGGCTTGCTGAACCTCCAGGGAATCGCGAAACCGATCTACCGGGCCTTCGAACTCCTCCATCGGTTGGGCACGGAAATTCTTGACGTGGAAGGCAACCATAAAACGGTCGATGCCTGGTTCGTGCGTCGGCAAACAGCGGCTACGATGCTTCTCACCAACCATGCTATGCCCCGGCACTGCATCCGCAAGCAGCGGTTAAACATCCGGCTCAAAGGCGCGCGCATACCGCGCCGTGTGTACGTCGAAAGAATCGACGACCGGCATGCGAATCCGCGGAAAATCTGGGAGTCCATGGGCCACCCAAACTATCTAAGCGCCGCGCAAGTCGAGAAACTGAAGGTCGCTTCCCAATTGGTGAAAGAAGACCAGCGATGGCGATACGAGAATGGAACCGTCCACTGTGCCGTGACTATTCCGCCACACGCAATCGTCGCGTTAACACTTGAGTTCGCCTGAATACAAGCGATGACGAAAACAAACATTGCGAGCGCTAATTCTGGCCAAGACGCCATGCTGCATCAATTGCAGCGTGAGTCGTTTGCGTACTTCGTAAAGGAATCGAATCCCGCAAACGGCCTTGTAAAGGACAAATCCCAGCAGGGATCGCCCGCGAGTATCGCGGCAGTGGGACTGGCGCTGACCGCGTACCCGGTCGGCGTCGAAAGATCGTTCATCTCTCGTGCTCACGCCGTCAATCGAACGCTGGCTACCCTTCAATTTTTCTGGAACAGCACGCAGGGAACTGGTGTGGAAGCGACCGGCTACCAGGGCTTCTACTACCACTTTCTGAGTATGCGGACCGGCAGGCGCGTCTGGAAGTGTGAACTTTCCACGATCGATACCGCGTTGCTGCTGGCGGGAGCGCTCGCGGCCGCGAGCTACTATGACCGGAATACCAGCGAAGAACGCGAAATCCGTGATCTCGCCGACGGCCTGTATCTGCGCGCCGATTGGCAATGGGCCCAGGCTGGGGCAGTGGCCGTCAACCACGGATGGAAACCTGGCAGCGGGCGCGGATTTTTGAAGTATTGGTGGACCGGTTACAACGAGGCGCTTTTGCTATACGTCCTCGGCCTGGGCTCGCCGACGCACCCTTTACCCGCGGAAAGCTACAAAGCCTGGGCTTCGGGCTTTCAGTGGGAAGATCACTTCGGGCATGAATATCTTTATGCCGGTCCACTTTTTATTCATCAGCTTCCCCAAGTTTGGCTCGATCTTCGCGGGATTCAAGACCATTATATGCGCGAGAAGGGCAGCGATTACTTCGAGAACAGTCGCACGGCGACGCTTGTGCAGCAGCAGTACGCGATTGAAAATCCTAAAAAGTTCGATGGATATTCAGAGCATTGCTGGGGCATTACAGCCAGCGATGGACCGGGCAAAGCAACACGCCGCATCGATGGCCTGCTACGAACGTTTGTGGGTTATACGGCGCGTGGGGTGCCCTATGGACCCGATGACGGCACAATTGCCCCCTGGGCGGCCGCAGCATCGCTTCCTTTTGCGCCGGAGATCGTCTTACCCACCATGCGGCATTTCGACCAATTGCACCTTCGCGAAAATATGCCCTACGGTTTCAAAGCCTCTTTCAATCCGACCTGCCGCGTTAAGGGCAGCGCGAATGGATGGGAAAGTCCCTGGCATTACGGACTCAACCAAGGCCCAGTGGTGCTGATGATCGAGAATTACAGAACGGGCTTTATCTGGAAGTTAATGCAACGCAATCCTTACATCGTTGATGGGTTGCGCCGGGCCGGTTTCCGGCCGCGCAATGAGGCGCAGATGGCTTCGCTACCGGTCAGTAATCATCGCGCCTGCTAGGTGGGTCGCGTGGAAAACTGCACCGAGTGACCTACCACAGAATATGCATATATGAAACCTGGCAAAACGGCGCAAGGAAAACAACGGAAAGGCCGCAGCGCTTCCAGCGGAACGATGAAGAGCGCGGCCGTCGAAACAAGCGGAGTCCGCGCGTGTCCCCTCCCCGACGGTCCGTCAAAGCTCGCGCTGAACTGTTTACCAATGCACGGCTGGCCGAATTGCTGGCCAGAGAGGCCGAGAAAGTCAAGCAGGGGGTTGAGATCGAAACAGTCAATCGCGAGCTAGAGAGCGCCAATGTAAAACTGCGTGTCCTACGGTCCGTGGAATTGAACCTGAACCCCGCGGGTGAAGGCGACCTCGAAGAGAATGCGCTCGCGAAGCTGGTGCTGTGCCGGCCGGGACAAATACAGAGCGTGCTTGCGCCAATAAATCTTCTCGCCAAAGAGTCGCATGGATAAAAGGCAATAGGCAATACCACCTCCAAGAGCTGTGCATCGCGCTTTCGCCTGGCGACCATCATGAATCATGCCTCCGCCAGTTGAGAACGCCAAACGCATATTGGACGTTGACTGCGGAGCCGGACAGACGCTGATCGCGCTAAACACATGTCCTGCGGCAATGGCAGTGGGAGTAGGTTGCGATCTTGAGTCTCTCAAACTTGGCAGAGAAGTAGCTCCGACTGTGCATTTTGTTTGTGCCAAAGGTGAGGCTCTTCCTTTCAGGGACCAGAGCTTTGATTTTGTGATTTCGCGGCTCGCATTGTTCTATATGTAATTGCCGGTAGTCGTCGACCAGTACGGGGATACACCGAGCCGATTTCGCTGCGGGTACAACGGAAAGTCTGTCAGCAGGTGCTCAGGAAGGTGCCCGGTCGCAGCATCACGGGAAACGTGGTCGCGGAGCCTTCAATCGATCAGGTTCCGGAACGAGAGACCCAAAGGGAAGTCCCGACTATGGTCGCAGTTTCGCAGAATGGAGAGGGTGCGAAGAATCCATGATACCCACCTCTGTCGGGACGGCGAAACCAAAACATGCCTCGGTACATCCTTGGGCAGGGGTGAAGCCGAAGCCATCGCTCTCCTTGACGGGAAAGGCGCAGCTTGGGCGTCGATGACAAGTGAGATCAATACTTCTCAGCGGTTGCGGCGGCCGTGGAAACTAATGGGAGCAACGGACAAGTGGAAGCCCCTCAGGGCGATCTGCTGTTGTTGCGCTGAAGGGCCCAAGACATTCATTTCAGGCCAGAATGTCTATTTCAAGCCCGTAGACCTCGACGGGTCGATCCGTACGACCAGATATGTTAAATCTTCCGGGATCGCCGTGAACCAATGCGGTGTATTTTTGGGAATTATCAACACGTCTCCGGCCTTGATGTCTTGAATGGCATTCGCCTTCGCGACCTTCCCGCGGAATCCAGGGCCGGTTCCTTCCTCACTGCCGGCTTTCATAGGTTGCTGGTCAGTCATGGTCCCACCCGTGGCGATCGTCGCTGAACCCGATAAAACGTAATAAACCTCAGTTACATCGCTGTGCATAATCGGCCCAGCCATCCCGCCCGGTTGCAGTTTGAGCCGGTGTTGTATGGCAACCGCGACGTGGGCATCGCCCACATCCACATTGCGAAAGGAAAGGCCCTTGGTCACAGCCTGGAGCTCCTTGGCGGTCGACTTAATCTGATCTCCGGATATGTAAGTGGCTGAGTAATTTGTTTGCGCCGCAGCTGTGGCAGACAAGAGCAGTAGCGCGGCCAAAAACTGCAGCATCGCTTTTGACATTCTTTCCTCCTGTTTAACTTTCAATCGTACAAGTTGATCCGGGGCCAGCGCCGCAAAATATTCCAGCCTTCCGGGCGCAACGCCAAAAGATTTACACCCCACGGTGCATATAGTCCAGTTTATGAAAACAAGCAATCTATTTTTTTCTGGCCTTTAAGGTGGAGCATACATAATCTTAATCTAAGTTAGTCATGTTCCAGTCCTACAGGGAGAGGATCTCGAAGAGTCCCCAACGAAATTGTGGCTTGTTCGTAACTGGCCGGCTTCCGTGGCCGGCAAGGCGCGCAAAAAGGGGAAGAGCTAAGAGCTGCTGCGTTCGGATAGTGGGTACGAACTCCCCCTTGCTCGCGGGACATCGGGCTTGAAACGAATCCTGAGTGCAGTTAATCCGCGAAGCCCGGCGTTATCTCGCCAATCCAATTGGTTATCAAGCAGCTTCGGAGACGAAAGCCGGCGCAGAAGGACATTGAAAGCTATCTGGCCTTCCATGCGAGCCAAGGGTGCGCCGAAGCAAAAATGAGACGCCCATCCAAAAGCGAGGTGCCGGTTGTCGGGCCGGAGTAAATCGAGACGGTCCGGATTGGGAAATCGATTCGGATCGCGGTTCGCTGCAGCTAAGGCCGCGACAACCCGCGATCCCTTCCTGATGGTCTTTCCCGCAAGTTGCATGTCCGAGGGTGAAATTCGCGCGGTGTGCTGGACCGGAGATTCAAAACGTAAAAGTTCCTCGATTGCGGAAGCGATAATCTCCGGGTGCGTCCGCAGCTGTTCGAAAGCCTCATGGTCGTGAAGCAGCGTGAGAAATCCGCTCGCGATCAAGTTGGTGGTAGTCTCATGACCTCCGATCATGGTAATTATCGTATTTGCAATGACCTCTTCATCCGAAAGCCGTTGGCCGTCCACTTCGGCGATCATCAGAGCGTAAATCAGCCCCGGTTGTGGGCGCCGACGTTGTTCTTCCATATTCGCAGCAATATACCTTTCTAAATCTCCAAGACTCTGCACGATCTCTGCCACGCGATCCGGGTGGTGTTGAAAGTTGCCGAGTACTTCTGCTAAATCGATAACCCAGGCTCCGAGCTGGCGATGATCTTCGACCGGCACGCCTAACATCCTTGCCGTAACAATCGCGGGCAAAGGATTGGCAAAGTCGGCGATCATGTCCATGCGGCCAGAGGAGATGACTTTATCTATCAGCTCCTCGGCAATGGTCTGGATGATGGTGCGCAGTTCTTCGACGCGGCGTGGCGTGAACGCCGCCGAGCAGATGCTACGCAGACGAGCGTGCATCGGCGGATCCATAAATAGCATCTGCCGCCGCATCATGTCGGCGAACGGTTTCAGGAATGAAAGTCCAAGTCGATCTAGGTAATCCGATGAGGGAGTGCGGTCCGCCGAATAATGAGTCAGTACCGTAACAACGTGGGGGTAGCTCGTGACCACCCAAGCATGCATGTACGGATCCCAGTGCACAGGGTCGCGCTCACGTAAGGAACTGTAGAATGGGTACGGGTTGGCTAAGATCTCCGGATCCAGCAATCGGAGGAGACTTAGGTTCTCCTCCTCTGTGCCAGCAATATTCGCCGCCATTTACGCAACTCCAGCAGTTGAGGATGTCTGTAATCGATACGGATACGGTGCGCTTGATGACGAAAAGTAAGTGGGTGTTTTCCAGATGACTCAAGCCACACGGTTACCGGAAGTGTTGCCAGAGCGATAGGAAGAATTACCTCCTGCCCCTGATTTCAGATATGGGAGCATTATGTCGGCAATTGTCCGAGCGTTTCGGGTCGTTAGTAAATCGCGATGATGTGCATCCACATACCTTGCGTCCAAGTCAGGAACAACGGCCCGCCAGCTCTCCAGAAAATTACGGTGGGGAGCGTGCTCAGTGGCTACCAGGAGAAGCATCCGTCCGTCATACCTTATGGGGTGATACGCCCGCATCGCCGCTTCACAGATCTCTTGTACCCTTATCCCCGCCGGCGCAATGTTTAAGCCATTGTCGAGTCTTGAACGTTTGAAAAGGCGGTCCATAAAGTGACGCATAGTGGTTCGTGGCCCCAAGCGTCTTGCTCTCTTAGTGGCATAACATATGTAGTCAACCATACGTTTCAGCGAATCGCATCGCGCCATATACGACGGGTTCGGCGCGTCTACTAGCGCAAGAAGCGATATCTCGCGTCCAGCCCGGCGCAGTTGGCATGCAACTTCATAGGCGAGTACACCACCAAGACAAAACCCCCCAATAACGTAGGGCCCATCAGCTTGCGTCGCCAGAATCTTGTCCACCAAGTTAGTCGCGAGCTTTTCTAGTGTCGGGTGTTGGCCTAAGGATACGCACTCCTCGGAAGTCAGAGCCACAGAGAAATACGGTTGATCGTTTCCAAGCGCCCGAGCCAACTCAACTCCTGGATAGTGCACCCAGAAGATGCTGTCCCAAGTTCCATTCGGCTGTAATGCGTACACGCCGGGCGGAAGCGCGGATTCAATCCTGCCTCTTTGCCGCGTAAGCTCTGTCTGCTGGCGAAGAGTGGGGTTCCGAGAAAGATCAGCAGTCGCTATCCACTGTCCAAACTCTTCAGCAATGCACCGCTGAAGAGTACCGACTAGCGCGTGGCCGCCCAACTCAAAGAAGTTATCATCCAGTCTGACGCCTTCGCGCCCGAGCACACGAGCCCAAATCCGCGCGAGGCGTTGCTGTTCAATGGTATTTTCGACTATAGAGCTCAGGGTGTGAACCGTTGGTGCTTCAAAAAGCTGCCGCAACGTTAGGTCGACGCCGAATGCTTGGCGCACGCGGATAACAAGTTGCATGCCCAACAGGGAATGCCCCCCCGCCAAGAAAAAACTATCGCCGGCCGCCACTGTTTGGTTCCCAAGAAGCTCTCGGACTATGCTGAGCAGCTTCCTTTCGACAGGCGATGCCACAAGTTCCACAGCTGTTTCTTCCTTCAGCGGCCTCTCAGTGTGTCGCGGCAGCATCTTCAGATCAATTTTACCGTTGGGCGATAATGGAAGCGCACCCAAGCGCACAAATACGGCCGGAATCATGTAGCCCGGCAAACTGCGTGCGAGGAACTGTTGCAGTTCAATAGGAGAAGGTATGTCTGTCCCTGTTTTGCATCGAAAATATCCCACGATCTGGCTCTCACCGCCGCTCGGCCCTTCGGCGGTCACCGTCGCAAATTCAATGCTGGGATGATTCGCTAGGGCGCTAGCGATCTCATCCAGTTCAACTCGTTGTCCACGAATCTTCGTTTGCCGGTCGAGTCTTCCGTGGAATTCGATCTCCTCGTCTGCCCGCCGAACTCCGCGATCGCCCGTGCGATACATTCGGCCTCCAGGCGTTCGCGAGAACGGATCGGGGAAAAAGCTTTTCTGCGTGGATTCCGGTAAATTTCGGTAGCCCCGCCCAACACCGTCACCGCCGATGTAAATCTCGCCTATCGATCCGTCGGGAACCGGCGTGCCGTCCTCGTTTAGAAGATAGAGAGTCGTCCCGGTTATCGGGCGGCCAATCGATGGTGGCCCCTGTAATCCGGGTTTAACGATAGAGGATGTCGCGACAACAGTGCACTCGGCGGGACCATAGTTGTTGACTACCTGGAAGGGCAGCTGGGTGCGGGGGCCGTACGGCAACGTATCCCCACCGGTGAGTAAGAAACGCAGTTTTGTTGTGCTCGGCCATTCCATCGCCAGCATAGCCGTGGCATGAACCGTTGGAACGAAGCCGATCGTGACGCGCTCTTGAAGCATCCACTGCTGAATGGAAGACGCGCTCGACCGCGCCTCGTCCGTCGCGAGGCATACGGTCGCCCCCGCGCAAAGATGGGGCCAAATTTCCCATACAGCGGCGTCAAAGCCAAGCCCAGCGAGGTGACTTGCGCGATCGTCGGGTGTGACATCAAATGCGTCTCGGTGCCATCGGTTGAGGTGCGCCAGATTGGCGTGTGTAATCTCCACGCCTTTAGGGACGCCGGTTGACCCGGAAGTGTAGATCACATAAGCGAGGCTTTCAGGTTCAGATCTGCGAGCATAATACGGAACAGTCGCGATGGCTTCAGCATCGACGCAAGGATCTATCCCGCGCCCCTCCATGTGGAGGCGCTCAATCAAAGGCAACCGGGCCACGAGAAGTGCGGCTCCTGAATTTTCGACGGCGAAGCGCAATCGAGCATCGGGCCACTCTGAATCCAAAGGCACATAAGCTGCCCCTGCGCGCATAATTCCGAGTGCTGCGATGATCCAATCAAACGATCGTTCCATGCAAAGGGCGACAGTCTCTCTCGACGCTATGCCGCGGTGTAACAAGTAGCCAGCGAATCGGTTTGCTTTGGTATCGAGCTGTTCGTAGGTCAGATGGGTATCACCGCGGCTAAGAGCAACATTTTGAGGACATCTGACAGCGACATTCGAAACCGCTTCGGGCGCAAGGCACAGCTCAAAGGTTTCCATAGAAGCCAACTCCGGTTCGCGAGCGCGGGTCTCGCAAGATCGGATTATCCAGTAAGCGTTGGAATCACTAACTCAGAATTTCCCGTTAATCAGAGAATTAAAAGATGTAGACGTGAATGTGCAGCATGCCGCAGGCCTCAGGCATTCACCTGATAAACGGCCGATTGAGGCCTTGATCGCGCTTATGGGACCGGATTGATATCAAGTCCGAAGTGCGGGTTCTCATATGTGCCAGTCATTTTCACCGGCACGTCTGCGCCAGCATTTTTCTTCTTGAAAGGATACCAGGGTACCCAAAGTATCGGAGACCTTCGACGTGCAGTTCCGTGCGGAAGCCTTCAACCTTTTGAATCACACCAATCTTGGACTGCCGGCGACTGGTTTATATTCTCAGGGACCTGTCGTGAATGGCGTCCTCACCGGGAATGTCCTTGCAAACGCCGGCACGTTTACGTCAACCTTTTCGCCGCAGCGCACCTTGCAGTTTGGATTGAAGATTCTCTTTTAGGCCAGTTCGGATCGGCGATCAGTGGTCAGGCGAAACTTTAAGATGGCTGAGAGGTACGATGGTGATCTCACCCACGGTCTTTCCGTCTAGACATTCGTTTAAAAACCTAAGCGCGTATTGTCTCGCGCTTCTGTTGCTCTTTCCCCTGGCCATTCCCGCAAGCGCCTCCGACGACGTCACAGGACCATGGATCGCTCCCGACGACGCCAAGAAAGTCAAGAATCCGGTAAAAGTAACGCCGGAAGGTATGGCGGAGGCAACTGACATCTTCCGCGATACCTGCTCCCTGTGTCATGGACCTCACGGAGCCGGCGAGGTACCTTAGCCAAAACGTTGCCTCAAAAGCCGGCCAACTTCACAGACCCAAAGTTAATGAAGGATGTCACCGATGGCGAGCTCTTCTGGAAAATGAGCAAGGGACGAGGCGTGATGCCGGCGTGGGAGGAGCAATTTTCCGAAACGCAGCGCTGGGAGCTTGTACCTTCGAACACTCATTCCGAACCCGGCGTCGGGAGCGAAGGACGAGTGAATCTCAAACGGAGGTGCTTTTGGCGTTCGCAACTCACCAAAATGCGTAAAACAGGATATGCATGATCCGATCACTCAAGCCGCACGGTTACCGTAGGCGTTGCCAGAGCGATAAGAAAGAATTACCTCCTGCCCCCGATTTCAGCGGCCCTACTTCGCCTTTGACAAAATCTCACATTAGACATAATCTAACTCACTCATGGATGCCGAGATTAAACGGTTCTTCGACGGCAGCGGGCTGCGGTGCACGCCTCAGCGCTACGCCGTGATGGCATTCTTGATGGAACACAACAGGCATCCGACGGCTGCGGAAATCTTCGAAGCTGTGAATCGAATGGATCCGCGCTCTTCAAGGGCCACGACTTATAACAATCTGCGGGACTTGGTGCGGGCGGGTTTGGTCCGGGAAGTGGCTGCCGAGGGCCGCGCGGCGCGATTTGACGCAAAAGGCATGCGGCATCACCACTTCATTTGCGACCGCTGCGGCAATGTGGAGGACGTAAAGTGGTACGACGTGCCCAAGCCAGCCTTGAGCTCTCTGAGTAAGCGGGTTATTCGAGAATACGAACTGATTTTCCGGGGCCTCTGCGCGAAGTGCGCTTCGCGGCGCGCTTCCCGTTGAATTTCGCAGACGTTCTCGTAACTTGCCACAACATTTTTCGAATACGAGGAGAATGAACACATGGAAAAAGAACTCTCAGCTACAGCCGCGTCTGTCCCCAGTAATCCAACGGAAGCCAAATGTCCGGTAACGGGCGGACCTCGCAGACACACCGTGGCGGGCGCCCCGACGAATGCGGGCTGGTGGCCGGATCAGTTGAATCTGAAGATCCTGCACCAGAACTCCTCCCTGTCCGATCCCATGGACAAGGAGTTCGATTACGCGAAGGAATTCAAGAGCCTTGATCTCAATGCCGTGATCAAGGATCTGACCGCCTTGATGACGGCGTCACAGGACTGGTGGCCCGCTGACTATGGCCACTACGGCCCTCTTTTTATTCGTATGGCTTGGCACAGCGCGGGTACATACCGCATCGCCGACGGTCGCGGCGGAGCCGGCTACGGCACGCAACGTTTTGCGCCCCTTAACAGCTGGCCGGACAATGCGAATCTCGACAAGGCACGCCGGTTACTGTGGCCCATCAAGCAGAAGTACGGGCGGAAAATCTCCTGGGCCGACTTGATGATTCTCGCCGGCAACGTAGCGTTAGAGTCGATGGGATTTAAAACATTCGGTTTTGCTGGCGGCCGTGCGGACGTCTGGGAGCCGCAAGAAGACATTTTCTGGGGGCCGGAGCGTACCTGGTTGGGCGACGAGCGTTACCGCGGCGATCGCGAGCTCGACAATCCGCTCGCCGCCGTTCAGATGGGTTTGATTTATGTGAATCCGGAAGGGCCCAATGGGAAGCCCGATCCGGTCGCCTCGGCGCGCGACATCCGCGAGACGTTCGCCCGCATGGCGATGAACGACGAAGAAACCGTTGCACTCATTGCCGGTGGACACACGTTTGGCAAAACCCACGGCGCTGCCGACCCCGGCAAATATGTTGGCGCCGAGCCCGAGGGTGCACCTATAGAAGAGCAAGGCTTGGGCTGGAAGAACAGTTTCGGGAGCGGCAGCGGCGACGCGGCCATCACGAGCGGGATCGAAATAACCTGGACCACCACTCCCGTGAAGTGGAGCAACAACTACCTGGAAAACCTTTTCGGTTACGAGTGGGAACTGGACAAGAGTCCCGCGGGCGCGAACCAGTGGAGTCCCAAAAAGAACGGTCACGCACCGGTCGAAGTTCCTGGCGCCCACGATCCCTCGAAGCGGCGCGCCCCGGGAATGCTCACGACCGACATCGCCCTGAAGATGGACCCGAACTATGCACCCATAGCCAAGCGCTTTCTGGAGAATCCCCAGCAGTTCGCCGACGCGTTCGCCAAAGCATGGTACAAACTCACGCACCGCGATATGGGACCTCTCTCGCGGTACCTCGGCC
Organism: uncultured Acidobacteriota bacterium; assembly: GCA_963848365.1. GTDB lineage: Bacteria > Acidobacteriota > Terriglobia > Acidiferrales > UBA7541 > Palsa-295. The sequence goes on along the minus strand of CAWKDI010000008.1, from coordinate 60,708 downwards.
CGCTCGTCCCTAAAGAGCCTCAAATATGGCAGGATCCGGTTCCCGCAGTCGACCATGAGCTGATCGGGGAGCAGGACATTGCTGCTCTGAAAGCCAAGATCCTTAAATGTGGACTGTCGATCGCCCAACTGGTCAGCACTGCCTGGGCGTCGGCGGCATCGTTCCGCGGATCGGACAAGCGCGGTGGGGCGAACGGGGCGCGCATTCGCCTATCGCCGCAAAAGGACTGGGAAGTGAACCAGCCGGCCGAATTGGCGAAGATCCTGCAGAAGCTGGAGGCGATCCAAAAGGAGTTCAACGCCTCACAATCCGGCGGGAAGAAGGTTTCGCTTGCGGACCTGATCGTCCTGGGCGGCTGCGCAGCCGTCGAGGAAGCCGCGAAAAGGGCCGGCCACAACGTTGCGGTTCCTTTCTCGCCCGGGCGCACGGATGCTTCGCAGGCGCAGACCGACGTGCACTCCTTTGCGGTACTCGAGCCGCTCGCGGACGGCTTCCGCAACTACCTTCGGAAGGAAAACGAACGACCGGCGGAGGAACTGCTGGTGGACCGGGCGCAGTTGCTGAAGGTAACGGCCCCGGAAATGACGGTTCTCGTCGGTGGCCTGCGCGCGCTGAATGCAAACTTCGGCCAGTCCAAATACGGGGTCTTCACCGACCGGCCTGAAACGCTCACGAATGATTTCTTCGTCAACCTGCTCGATATGAAGACCCAGTGGCAGCCCACCTCAACCCCTGGCGTATACGAGGGGCGCGATCGCAAGACGGGCGGGGTTAAATGGACCGGTACTCGTGTCGATCTCGTCTTCGGTTCCAATTCCCAACTCCGGGCAATCTCAGAAGTCTATGCATGCGACGACTCGAAGGCGGTGTTTGTCAAGGACTTCGTGGCGGCGTGGAACAAGGTGATGAACCTGGATCGCTACGACCTTTCCTAACAATCCTAACAAGCCTGCGAAAGGCTTTTGATCATCGACCGAAGCTAAGGGTAAACAGCCGTGCGTTAAATTGCATGCTACGCCTCGCGCTGTATAAACCAGAAGCCAATGTGCTCCCCACCCTATCTTCTCTAAAGTAAAACTGTAACCCCTTCGTTAAACTACAGATAAAAACAAGACAGGAATAGGGTGCCAACCGGATCGTACCGCGCGCCACTTCGGATTAATCTTCGAACGGCAGTCGATTGGCCGACTGAAGTCGGAAATAATGGTGGAGGTATTCAAACTAACCTCAAACGCTTATCCCAGCCCCAGTGGCGCCACGACCCTAAAAGGTCACCACGTATGTGAGGCAACTTGAGTACCGCTGAATTGCACCTCCAGCATCTTTGGGAGACCCCGGAAACATTTTGGGGGAAACTGACGACGGTCGATCACAAGGAAATTGGACGCCGTTACATAGTGACGGCACTATGTTTCCTGGTGATTGGTGGCCTGGAAGCCTTGGCGATGAGGCTTCAGTTGTCCCGACCGAATGGGAACCTGCTGACTCCTGAAACCTATAACCAGTTTTTTAGCATGCATGGCGTGACCATGATGTTCTGGTATGCGCTGCCTATCCTCGCGGGGTTTGGCAACTACCTCGTCCCGCTAATGATCGGTGCCCGGGACATGGCCCTGCCCCGCATCAACGCTTTTAGCTATTGGACGTTTCTCTTATCGGGACTTTTTCTGTATGGCAGCTTGTTGATTGCCGAGGCGCCTCACGCAGGCTGGTTTGCATACGTACCGTACACAACCAAACCATATTCGCCCGGCTTCGGGATGGATTTCTACGCCCTGTCTCTAATATTTCTAACAATTTCCACCACGGTGGGTGCAATCAATTTCATCGTGACGATATTCCAGTTGCGGGCGCCAGGCATGACGATCAGCCGCATGCCGCTTTTCATGTACAGTTCCTTGACCACTTATTTTTCTGTTGTATTTGCATTGCCGGCACTCACTGCGGCGTGCGTATTCCTTGAACTCGATCGAAAGTGGGGTTTCCACTTCTTCGACGTAACGCACGGCGGACAAGTATTGCTGTGGCAACAGCTTTTCTGGTTTTTCGGCCATCCATGGGTATATATCGTTTTCCTTCCGGCCACTGGGATGGTATCCATGCTGTTACCCGTCTTCGCGAGACATCCCATCGTTGGCTATCCATATATCGCGATCTCGACCGTGCTCACCGGCCTCGTCGGATTCGGCGTCTGGCTTCACCACATGTTCGCAGTGGGAGAACCGCATCTTTCGATGAGTTTTTTCAGCGCCGCGAGTATGACGATCTCAATCTTTAGCGCGATCCAGGTGTTCGCGTGGATCGCAACCTTATGGAAAGGCCGTCCCGTTCTCACGACTTCGCTCATGTTTGCATTGGGGTTTATCGCTCTGCTTGTGGTTGGCGGATTGAACGGAATTGTGACTGCGGTAATTCCGATCGATTGGCAGGTGACTGATACCTATTGGGTCGTAGCCCACATCCACTACGTTCTCATCGGCACAAACGTCTTTCCGGTTTTTGCGGCCCTGTATTTTTGGCTCCCCAAAATCATGGGACGAATGCTGGACGAGAAGCTTGGCAAGTGGAGCTTTTGGCTCATGTTCGTTGGTTTCAACGTTGCATTTTTCCCGATGCATCTGCTCGGGATTTTTGGAATGCCGCGCCGCATTTATACCTATCCAGCCGGAATGGGCTGGGAGGGATTGAATACTCTTTCGACGGTCGGAGCATTCACTCTCGGCGTGGGAATCGCCGTGACCTTCTGGAATATATTTGTGAGCATGCGGACGGGAAGAGTCGCCGGGAAGAACCCCTGGAACGCCGATGGGCTTGAATGGGAGACGGATTCACCCCCCGCGCCCTACGCCACCGTACATTTGCCGATAGTCTACTCGAGGCATCCGTTGTGGGACACGCACGATGAGGCGTTCGATCCCAGCAATTCTCGGATATTCGATCAAGGCAGGTTTACGTTGCGGACCGATTGGCTCACAGCACAACCCATTGCCCTAACACGTATGCCCGAAGATACCATCATTCCGTTACTTCTCGCTCTTACGCTCACAATAGTTTTTACTGGCATCATCATCACCTCGCTTTGGCTCGCATTGGCAGGAACGATCCTTTCACTCATCACAGTTGGCGGATGGATTTGGCCTAAAGCGGAGAGGAGGACGGCGTGAGCGTCACCACCGCGGAAGAAATTACTCCTCTCCCGACACACGAACCGCTGCCTATCGACACTAGCCGTGGCACGAGTTCGATGAAGCTGTTCATCGCCACCGAGGCTTCGTTGTTTCTTATATTGTTTGCCAGCTATTGGTATATGGGCAAAGGCGAATTCCGATGGCCCCCGGACGAACCCCCAAAATTGCATTACGCGCTTCCAATGCTGGTTCTGCTGCTATTCAGCAGCGCCGTCCTTCACTGGGGCGAAACTCAAGTTAAAAAACAACGTCGAGGTGCCGGGCTTGTCGCCCTGGGGATAACAGTGTTGATGGGACTGGGTTTCATTGCCTTGTCCGTACTCGAATATCGGGAACACCTGAAAACACTGAGCCCTCGCTCAGACGCCTACGGCTCCATCTTTTACACAATCACGACGTTCCACGGCGCTCACCTTACACTCGGATTATTGATGCTGTTGTATGTCCTGTGTCTTCCAACGATCGAACCGCGCGAACGAACCCCGCATCGGCCTTATCACAATGCCGCTCTTTACTGGCATTTCGTAGACCTTGTCTGGGTGTTCGTCGTTGCCATTCTTTACGTTGTTCCAAATATCCGGTCATGAACGCCACGGCACATCCGATTGACCGTCCGGCAGTGTCTCCAACACGGCTGTGGTTTGGACTTGCGGCAGGAGCGGTCGCATTTTCTATCGATGGCCTCGCAAATTGGGTCATCTCATGGCGAACCTGTTTCATCGGGAATGGCCACCTTGGCGATTTGTCATCGGGCGGAATCCGCACTTTGTTGGCTGCCATTACTTTGAGTCTTCTCGCGCTGTCACTGGCAGGCGGGGTAGTGTCATATCGAAATTGGAAGACTCTCGCGGCGCCAGATGACCTGGAGCATGCCGAGGCGCATACCCCGGCCAGCTTTTTGGCACTTCTCGGAATATGCGTTAGCGCCGTCTTGAGTGTCGGCATCTGCTGGATCGGAGTACCGCTGTTTCTGGTCGATCTCTGCATGAGGGCAAGATGATGGGAACGGTTGCGCTCCGCGTAGGACTGACAGCGACGCTCATAACCGCATTTTTATTCGTCGGTGGCTGTCGCGGGGGCACGACCACCGAAGCATACCCCACGGTAACGGGCGGCGACTGGCACCGTGGAGCGGCGCTTATTCGTTCTTACAACTGCGGCTCATGCCACATGATCCCGGGAATTTCAGATGCGCAAGGATTAGTAGGTCCCCCGCTGATGATGTTTGGGCGGCGCACCTTTATCGCGGGCGAACTTCCCAATAGTCCCGCGAATCTCGTCCACTGGATCGCCTCGCCTGAGTCGGTCGAGCCAAAGACTGCGATGCCAAATTTAGGTCTGTCAGATCAGCAGGCGCGCGATGTGGCTGCCTACCTTTACACGCTCCGATAGTGCATTCAGAGGGGGTGGGGCAATGTTCAAGAAGCAAGGAAAGAAAGTGATTGCAATAGTAGGGTTCGTGATCATTTGCGGCTGCGCTCCCTATTTTCTCTGGACGGCCAAAGGTTTTCGCACTGCGGTATCATCAGCGAACGAGCCTAATGCCCGCGCTGATATCCCATTCCCTGCGGCCTTCATTCAAACAATCAGCCCGCTACCTAATGGCGATTGGCGTCTGCCCGCAGGCGATTATGCAAATACTCGTTATAGCCCGTTAAACCAGATCACTGTCGCAAATGTCAAAGGACTGAAAGTGATTTCCACGTTATCGACGGGAATTCCACACGGTCACGAAGGGCAGCCTCTCGTCGTCAACAACATTATGTATGTTGTTACGCCCTATCCTAACAATTTATTAGCCATCGATCTGAAGGATCCCAACGGTCCGATCAAGTGGGAATATCAGCCGCATCCCGACCCGCAGGCGGAAGGAAGGGCCTGCTGCGATATCGTAAATCGCGGGGCCAGCTACGGCGATGGCAAAATCGTCTATGCCACGCTCGATGCACAAGTGGTCGCGGTCGATGCGGAAACTGGAAAGGAGGTGTGGCGCGCGAAGGTCGGCGATGTGAGCCATGGAGAGACTATCACCATGGCTCCTCTCATCGTGAAGAACAAAGTCTACGTTGGCAATAGCGGGGGAGAGTTTGGGGTACGAGGGAAGCTCACCGCGCTGGACCTTTCCAACGGACACGAACTTTGGGTTGCCTACAGCAACGGCCCGGACAGCGACGCTCGGATCGGGTCGGATTTCAAACCTTTCTACGCCAAAGATCAGGGAAAGGACCTCGGTGCAAAGAGCTGGGTCGAGGAAGGATGGAAGCGAGGTGGAGGCACTATCTGGGGGTGGATTTCCTATGACCCGCAGCTGAACCTTATTTACTACGGTACGGGAAATCCGGGCGTCTGGGATCCTTCTCTGCGCCCCGGGGATAACAAATGGTCAATCACGATTTTTGCCCGCGACGCGGACACCGGATACGCCCGATGGGCTTACCAGGTCGAGCCCCATGATAACTACGACTACGACGAAATTATGGAAAATATACTCGTCGATATGGACTGGAACGGACAAATGCGGAAGCTCTTGCTCCACCCGGCTCGTAACGGCTTCATGCTTGTGCTCGATCGTGAAACAGGCGAGTTGCTTTCTGCGACAAAGTTCGTTGATTCGACGAATTGGGCTAAGGGTTATGACCTTAAGACAGGTCTTCCCATAAAGGACCCTTCCAAGGTCACGCAACTTGGCGTGGTGGCAAGAGGCGTCTGCCCTTCGTCTACGGGAGGAAAGGAGTTTGTTCCGTCGGCGATCTCGCCCCGTACTGGCCTTCTTTACATTCCAGCTCACAACACCTGCATGGATTATGAAGGTCTACAAGCCAACTACATTGCCGGAACCCCGTACCTAGGCGCGAATGTAAAGATGTACCAGGGTCCCGGTGGGTTTCATGGTGAGCTTATTGCGTGGGATGTGAAAGACGCCAAACCTGTGTGGAGCGTCAAGGACAACCTTTTTCCGGTCTACAGTGGTGTCCTCGCGACAGCGGGGGACGTGGTCTTCTACGGAACGCTTGAAGGCTGGTTTCGCGCCGTGAATGCGCGAACCGGAGAAATCCTTTGGCAGTACAAAACTCCGTCCGGCATCATCGGCGATCCGATCACCTATGTGGGACCCGACGGCAAACAGTACGTCGCCGTTTATTCGGGTATTGGCGGATGGATGGGGGCTATTGCGTTGCCTGATCTGTCGACCGACGATCCCAATGCTGCGCTGGGCGCAGCTGGAGCGATGGCCAAGATCAAGTCCTATTCGTCCCCTGGCGGAAACGTTTACATTTTCGGATTTTGAGTCGCAGGTACTTCAGAGCGGCAGCCGTCACCGATATTCAGTCCTCGAGGTAACTAAAATGGAGAACCGAATCGCAATAATCATCGCTCTGCTATTCGCGGTAGGGCTGGCCGCTTGCCAGACACAGCAGGATGCCGCAGAGGGAGCTACACCTCCGATTGGCATTCCAGTGGGGCCACCTCCCGGTTACGAGGCCTTTTCGCCCCCGGTGAAAAATCCCTATGCAAATGATCAGCTGGCGCTGGCGCAAGGCCGGAGCCTATTTGTGTGGTTCAACTGCTCCGGCTGCCATGGAGGGCATGGCGGAGGGGGCATGGGACCGAGTCTCCGCGATGAAACCTGGATATACGGCAGTTCTGATGCACAGGTCTTCAACTCGATTGCGGAAGGACGCGGCAAAGGCATGCCCGCGTGGGGTCTGAAGCTGCCGCAGGATCAGATATGGCAACTGGTTGCTTACATCAAATCGATGCGCACACCCACGGAACCCAATCCTCCGGAGTAAACCAATGCTGCCCTTATCCTTTTTATGCTTTATTCAGCTAGCGCAATCGCAATCGATGATGAACCCGGCCGGCCCTGCGGCTCGGGATATATCCACTCTCAGTTGGATCGTTTTCAGTATTTTCATGGCGGTCGCCCTGGTCATGTGGGTCCTGATCGGCTGGGTGGCCCTGCGAAGGCGGGGTAGTCTGGCGGAACATTTTCCGATTAACGTGGAAGGTGGCCTTTCGTGGATTCTCGTAGGCGGGGTGGTCATACCATTTGTTGTCCTGACCCTCGTGTTTGTGCTGGGACTCAAGACGATGTCCGGCTTTCCCATGCATGATGGACCAATTAATCCTGAAATTCGGCTCATCGGACACCAATGGTGGTGGGAGGTGCAATACGTTGGTGGTGATCCGGATGTGAGATTTACAACCGCAAACGAAATTCACATACCCACCGGGAAAATGGTCGACATCGAGTTGTTGTCCGACGATGTCATTCACTCGTTTTGGGTTCCCAGGTTGCACGGGAAAGAAGATCTGATTCCAGGACAGCCGAATCGAATTCGCATTCGCGCCGATGAGCCGGGCGTCTATCGCGGGCAATGCGCGGAATTCTGCGGTGCGCAACATGCGCATATGGCCATCCTCGTGGTCGCTCAAGCACCTGAAGACTTCAATGCCTGGGCAGCCCAGCAAAGAGCGCCCGCGGCGGAGCCGACGAATAGCGAAGCACAACGCGGCGAGCAGGTCTTTCTATCAGGCCCCTGCGCGTTCTGTCATACCATCCGCGGCACAGAAGCGGCAGGAGGCGTCGCGCCAGATTTGACACACATCGCCGGACGGGAAGGGTTGGGTGCAAATACTCTGGTCAACAATACGGCGAACCTCGAAGCGTGGTTGACTCATGCGCAATCCTTGAAGCCCGGCGTGAAGATGCCGGACCTGACAGAGTTCACCGGCGAGGACTTAAGATCTCTCGTAGCCTACTTGCAGCAATTACGTTGAATTGTGAACGGATGAACTGGATGAAGAATCTACCGGCACCAAATCCCACGTTGGCTCTGAGTTCCTCGAACACGCCAGCAGTCGCGCTGCAACCAGGCGGCTCGCCCGGCGGCATCACCGGTATTTCTTCTTTAGTTCTGCCACGTCATGGCGCTGTCTATCCGCGGGTTCGCTTTGGGGATTACATCGAGATTACCCGGCCACGCATTTCGATCATAGTGGCGTTGACAGCACTCGCAGGCTACGTCACCACAGCGACGGTGATCAATATCGCACAAGCATTATCTTTGATCCTTAGCGTCGCTCTAATCGCCGCATCTGCGACCGCCCTCAATCAGGTCATTGAAAGAGCCGTGGATTCGCGCATGCATCGCACGCGCTTGCGCCCATTAGCGCAAGGCCGAATTTCGTGCCGGAGCGCTGTCTGGTTGGTCTGCGTGCTGAGCTTGATCGGCTTTACCATGCTCGCACAATTCAATGTGGAGTCGGCCTTTGTGGCCATGGCCGCGCTCGCGATATATGACTTTGCCTATACTCCGCTGAAACAAATCAGCACGGTTTCGCTGTATGTCGGGGCGATACCGGGGGCCTTGCCTCCGTTAGTCGGTTCAATTCTGGCCGAGAACCGCGTCAGCGCTCACGGAGTGTGCCTTTTTGCATTCATGTTTCTCTGGCAGATTCCTCACTTCCTCGCCATAGGTTGGATTCATCGCGATGACTACCGAAGGGCGGAACTCCATGTTCTGGCTGCCGAGGACCCCGGGGGCTTCAAGTCCGGAAGTACCGCGCTCGTCACTTCAACCCTGCTTTTGGCCTTCATCGCATGCGCTGGCGGAGCCAGGCTTTGGGGGCAGCTGACCGCTTTGATCTGCGGATCAGCGGCATTTGCGATGATGATATATGCCCAAGGGCTGCTCGCCACTCGCAGCCGCACCGCCGCCAAAAAGCTGTTTCTTGCTTCCAATGTGTGCTTGCTGATCACACTTATAGCCCAGATGATCGCGGCGGCACTTCGTTTTTGAAAACTTAACCAAACGTTGGCGAAGAACGAGTCGCTGTCTCGCCACGAAGGAGATCCAAAATGCAGCTTTTAGCACTCCGTACAGCAGTTTTCTTTGTGGCCCTCTTGCTTCCCTCCGTCGTTGGGGCCCAGTCCGCCGGCTGCCCAGGGCTTCCGGATCACGACAAACTGAAAAGCACGCTGGCCGAAGTTGTGAAAGGCGGCCCAAAGGCAAACGGAGGCCTTCCTAACCAGGAGTGGGCGGCCATCGTAAACCGCGACGGAATTGTGTGCGTGGTGGTGTTCAGCGGTCCCAATCGAGAAAGCGAGTGGCCAGGCAGCCGACTGATTGCGGCGAAGAAAGCAAGCACCGCAAATGCGTTCAGCACCAACGATTTTGCGCTCTCGACGGGGAACCTCTTTTCCGCGGCGCAACCGGGAAGTTCCCTGTATAGCATCGTCGGTCCCGCCAATCCGGCGGTAGCGTTTGCCGGAAGCCCCGAACAGTTTGGGCAAACTGACGATCCGATGGTTGGCAAGGCAATCGGAGGTGTGATCGTTTTCGGTGGAGGCCTGCCTCTCTACAGCTCGAAGGGGCAAATCATTGGCGGACTCGGCGCCAGCGGGAACACATCATGTGCGGACCATGTGATCGCCTGGAAAGTTCGGCATGCCCTGGGACTCGATGCCGTTACGATGGGAGTCGCCCCGGGACCGAGCGACAATCTTATTTTCGACATTCAAAATGGGACGAGTGCTAGCGGATTCGGACATCCCAGCTGCAAAGGAGGTTTGCCCTCGGAGAATATAATTGAAGCGCTTGTTAAGGATTACCCTCCGGGACCCAAACACTAACGCACGCTCCTCTAAGGAGGATCCGGTTCGCGGATATTCCGCCGCCACGAATCGCCGCAAATCGTTTCGAAAATATAACCGCGGATGGGAATTTCAGACGGGTGCTGCAAGTGGCGAAGGCGGCTGCGCCGCAGGAGCAGTAATCCAGGCAAGATGTTGCTCCAATGCGTCCTGGGAGTTGGGTGGAGCAATCACTAAACGGCCGGTCGCGGGCCGCAATATGGCGGGCTCCCCACTCGCGCTATGACCGAGGCGCGCCCGCATTCTGAAGTCGTAGTTCTAAAGCCCATGACTCCTCACGCGTATCTTGACTCGGATCACGCATGCGTAGGGACCAGAGCGCCCTTACCATAAGCGCAATGAGCTGGTGGTTTACCTGGAAGGAATAGCCAGGGGCTGAAATTACAATGGCCAGATAACGTGTATTCTTAAATTCTGCATTACATGCTTTTGGGTATGGAGAGCTGGAACCTGCGCGGGTATAAGAATGACAGTATGGCTGGAATAAGCAGACTGGCCCGACTTTTGACACTTGCGTTGCTCGCTGCAATTCTGTGTACGACGGCTCACAGCGGTCGGACAAATTTCGTTCCCCCTCGCCTCGTATCAGCTGGCGATGTTCTATATCCGGGCACTGATGCAGCTGCCGGGGGCCTTGTAGAGCTGGCAGTCGATCTCGATTCGCATGGTTCTGTGATCGCTGTAAATACAGTGCGGTACATCCCGTCCCTTACCGCCGCCGCGGTAGATGCAGTGATGGGGTGGACCTTTTCTCCTGGCTTCCTGGACGGGAATGCAGTTGCGTCGACCATTTCCGTGAATTTTCTCTTCGACCCCGGAACGTTGCCGATGAAACCGGTAGTGCTGACGCCGCCCGACGAGCGATGGAAAGCAGCCGAGCGTCCTTCCTACATCCCGCCACAAACATCGGCCGCATGGTTCGCTGCCTACCCTAGCGGCGGCCCGCCTGCAACTGTCGTGCTGGACGCGTTGGTAACCCAAGCCGGAGAGGTAAGTCGCACGGCGGCTGTCTACAATGTGCCAAGTTTGACAAAAGATGTAGTCGCCGCCACGAACCATTGGGCCTTCCTGCCAGCAACCTTCCGAGGAGATCACGTCGAAGGACATACGGTGGCGGCCTTTGTATATCACGCGCCATTAATCGATCATTGGCCTTGACAGGCGCTATCGACGCGCCACTTCAATATCGAAAGCAATAGGCGTCGAACCGAAACCAGCCTAGCATGGGCATCGATAGCCTCAGCGGGCTGCCGTCTCATCGTAAGTCAGATTCCGTTGTGACCGGCCCGATGCTGCATCGTAGGATGTGAACCCGATCGCTCCAGGAGCAAGTGCAATATTGGGAATTGGTGTCACCGCGTGAAATTCAGCGGCGCCGCGCAAAGTGCTAAAGATGGAAACCAAAATCCTTGCGTAAGCCGTGCAATAATTGAGATCGGTCATGTTCGATACCAACGTTCGGGTGCGCCGATTAGGGGCTCTAGTATTCTTTAGCGCCTTGGCTATGTCAGGATCCGTTCGCTCCTGGGCATTTTCGCCTTCTCCATTCTTCCCGCTGGCGCGTCCATCCCTTCCGGAAAATTACGGGTTTCAGATAGAGACAAGGCCTTCAGCCGGCGCGGCAGATACCTCACTGCCGGGGATGCCTCCGATTCTAGATCCCCAGGACATTTATGCAGCGGACCGACCCAACCACCTAGCTCCGGCGGTGACGAATTTCCCCTCTCGGGTCTATGTGCCAAATAGTGGGAGCAACTCAGTGGACGTGATCGACCCGCTGACCTTCCACATCATCGACCACTTTGAAGTCGGCCAGCAACCCCAGCACATCGTGCCCTCCTACGATCTGAAGACGCTGTGGGTTCTGGACGATAAGGGCGACGGTCTGACCAGGATCGATCCCGCCACCGGGAAAGAGGGCGAGACGCTTCCGGTGCAGGATCCCTACAATCTCTACTTCACCCCGAATGGGGAGGACGCCATCGTCGTCGCCGAGAGCTTGCACCGTCTGGACTTTCGCGATCCGCGCACCATGACTCTGAAATATTCCTTGCCCGTACCGTGCGATGGCGTCAACCATTTGGACTTTTCTGCCGATGGCCGGTACTTGATCGCCAGTTGCGAGTTCGATGGAAAACTGCTCAAGGTCGACGTGAGTTCGCGAACCGTTCTGGCCACCATACGGTTTCGCCGCCACAGCATGCCGCAGGACGTTCGCTTGTCGCCGGACGGCAGGATTTTCTACGTTGCAGATATGGGCCTGAATGGCATCCATGAAGTCGACGGTATCCGTATGTCTCAGATCGCGTTTCTGCGGACTGGAAAAGGCGCGCACGGTCTGTACGTCAGCCGCGATTCCAAGTTCCTCTACATCTCGAATCGAGGCGAGGGAAGCATTTCCGTCCTAGACTTCGCGAAGCGAAAGATCGTCAAGAAATGGCGCATCCCGCGCAGTGGCAGTCCCGACATGGGAGGAGTCTCAGCCGATGGGAAGGTGCTCTGGCTCGCCGGCCGCTATGACTCGGAGGTCTACGCGATGGATACCGACAGCGGAAAGCTCATCGCTCGGATTGCCGTTGGCAAGGGTCCTCACGGCCTGTGCGTCTATCCTCAGCCCGGCCGTTACTCGCTCGGTCATACTGGCGTTTTCCGCTAAAAGTATGGCCGAGAAATGGGATGCGTCGCCAGCCGGTTTGATTAGCCAATGGCTCCTCCTGGCGGATCGTTGGCAGCGTCTTATGGTGGACAGGAAAAGCTAGATGATTCCGTGTTGTTAATGAGGCGCTCGAAACTTCGTTTTCAACCCCTCTGTGAGCCAGCCAAGAAATCCACAGCACTTTCCCAATTTCCAATTTCCTTTCTGTACTTTCTTGCTAACCCAAGTGATAATCGCGGGGGTTAGTTTCAGTTGTAAGGCTTTAGATAATGCGGAACGGTTCGTTCGCGTTTCGGTACGTTTTGGCAGCCCTCGTGGCGTTTGCTGCGCTTTATCTCCGAGAACTGTTCACACCTCTGCTCGGGAATCACGATCCGTTTGAAACCATGTGGCTGGCTATTGTTTTCTCTGCGTGGTACTGCGGGCTTGGCCCATCGATCCTCACGACCCTTCTAGGGTCGCTGGGAGTCTGGTATTTCTTTTTGCCGCCGACTCACTCGTGGATAATTCAGGACCGAACCGACTTGTATCGAATGCTGGGATTCTTGGCCTTCTCAGCCGCGATTATCGCTCTGGGGGAATCGAACCGGCTTGGACTTGCCGCTCGGTTACACGCCGAAGAGGCTATCAAAGAAAAGGAATTCTCCACCCGGCTTCTCAAGTCTCAGGATGAGGAAAGAAGACGCATCGCCCGCGAATTGCACGATGGCGTAGGGCAACTGCTTGCTGCGATCAGCATGAATGCCAGCAGAGTGGAGAGAGAGAAATCGAAACTTAGCCATGATGCGGCGCGATGCCTGCAGGAGAATGCCGTGCTAGTTCAACAGGCTTTGGCGGATATTCGTACGACGTCCTATTTGTTGCACCCCCCCTTGCTCGACCAAATGGGCCTGGATTCCGCGCTGAAATGGTACGTTGAAGGTTTCTCCGAGCGCAGCAAGATCGCCGCGAAGCTGGAACTTCCGCCGAATTGGGATCGGCTGCCACCGGACTATGAGTTGTGCCTATTCCGGGTTGCGCAGGAATGCTTGACGAACATCCATCGCCATTCGAGAAGTTCGACCGCTTTGTTGAGGCTGTGGCGTACTCCCACAGAAATCGAGCTGGAAGTGAAAGATGAAGGTCGGGGGATAAATCCTGAAATCCAGTCGCAATTTGCTCGTGGCGAGAGTGCGGGTGTGGGTTTGCGTGGGATGCGGGAGAGAGTGAAACAACTTGGCGGCACGTTGAGAATTCATTCCAACGGGAAGGGTACATCTGTTCTCGTCACGCTGCCCCTAGCCGAGGGAAGCGGTATCACCAGCCGAAAAGGTGCACACCATCCTGAAGACGAAAATAGACGGACAACTCCTAATTCAAGCTATAGCCAAGTCGTAGGATAAGAGAAGCCACAGAAAATGTGCCGCGTTTTCAGCGATTTGTGACTATTCCGCCGTTAAGAATTGATGGGTGGATTTAGAGCGGAGAAATCTGCTGGCGGTGCGGTAGGGTTTAGAACGGCGAGAAGCGAGAAGAAAAACGGGCACGCCACGAATCGCCACAAATCGTTCGAAAATATAACCGCGGATGGGAATTTCAGACCGGAGCTGCAAGTGGCGAAGCCGGCTGCGCGGCAGAAGCAGTAATCCGGGCAAGATGTTGCTCCAATGCGTCCTGGGAGTTGGGTGGAGCAATCACTAAAAGGCGGTCGCCGGGCTGCAATATCGTTTCGGGGCGGGCTCCTAATACAGACTTCCCTCTCAATATGGCCACCACATTCGATTGGTCCAGAGGCGGCTTCAGAACGCGGGATTGAATCGTCTTACCCACCCAGGGGCTTTCCGGGCGAAGGGCTCCTACCATGAGTTGTGATCCATCCGGAAGGTCCAGTGCGAGCCCCGATCGCAGGAGCGCAGCGAGGTGAAGATGAGTTACCTCGCGCGGCAATGAGATTCTACCCTGTTCCAAAAGCCTTATCGCAATTTGAACGTGTTCGGCCCGATGAGCGGGGGACTCCGCACGACCCGCGACCTGAGCTTCGTATAAGCTGCTGTACTTGAAGAATTGCGAAAGATTCACCTGAATCAGGAAGCTCAGCATCACCGCCAAGCCAGCCGGAACAAGCAGCTGGTAGCCGCCGGTCATCTCCGCCACCATCAGCAACGTTGCGACCGGCACCCGTGCAGCGGCCCCGAAAACAGCCGCCATCCCAACGATTACAAAACCGGCGGGAGGATGGTGGACTAACCCTGCAAAAACTCCACCAAGCATGGATCCGACAAAGAGGCTGGGAGCGAATACGCCGCCCGAGCCGCCCGAAGATACAGTGAGCGATAGCGCTACTATCTTCGCAAAGAGGAGGGCGAGAAGCAGACGCATGACAAGTCGTCCGTCGATCGCCTCCTGGATCCAGCCGTAACCGCCGCCCAGCACCTGCGGCAATCGAAGGGCTAACAGACCCACGCACAGCCCTCCAATGCCTGGCTTCGTCCATGTCGGAACTCGCAACGCGGCGAAACCATCTCTCAATCGATAAAATATCTCGGGCAAAAATGTGGCGATAACTCCGCTGGCTGCGCCCAAACCAATGTACCAGCCGTAATCCGCTGCCCCAATCGAGTCCGGCTGCGGTGGAACGCGGAAGAGCGATTGCCAGCCGACAAAGTGCCCGTTGATCGCATAGGCCACGATCGCGGCAAGCATGCAGTAAATCAGCGCCTCGGACTCAAAGTCCATTCCGCTATAGAGAACTTCCACCGCGAATATTGCCGTGCCGATCGGTGAGCGGAAGATGGCGGACAGGCCCGCGGCCATCCCCATGAGAACTAATAATCGGCGCTCCCTCTCCGGGCGTTTCAGCACCTTCGCATATACCGAGCCGAAGCCCGCGGCTATGAGCGCTGTGGGACCTTCGCGCCCCGCCGATCCCCCCGAGCCGATTGTGATGGCCGAAGCCAGCATTTTCACTGGAGCGACGCGTGCGCGAAGCACCCCGCCTGTCCAGTGAAGAGCCTTCACAACGGTATCGGTTCCATGTCCTTCAGTTTCGGGCGCCAGACCGTAGACGAGTGCGCCCGATATGAGCCCTCCCAGCGTCGTGGCGATCGGTACAAGCCACATTTGGTGCGGCCCCATCACCTCGCGAAGAACGCCCCCTTCACTGGGGACACCCGGTGGCAGGTAACCTCCGATCCCCAGCAGAAAGATCCGCTGACAAATGCGCAGCATCCACATGAACAACTGCGCGCTCAGGGCTCCTACAATACCGAGAACCACTGAATCGAAAACAAGCCGCGGTCTGTCTCCATTCCGCACCACAACCTTGTACCACCAGAGAACCTCTCGAGAAATCCGAAAGGTAAATTAGGCTCTCAGCCCAGGCCCGCGTTTACGATGTAAGATGAGACGATGCTCTCCGGCCTAAGTGCGGCTTGGCTTGCACCTTACCGACTTTAGCGCGAGCGTCAGCCGGCTAGAAACGATTATGCGCCTCCGAAGAACAAAAGACCTTGGTGAATACACGATTGCGGCAATCGATACGGACATCGGCACAATTCACGACTTCTATTTCGATGACCAACAATGGACTATCCGCTATGTCGTAGTCGATACGGGCACGATCCTGTCTGGACGCAAGGTCCTGATCTCACCAGTAGCTCTCCGGCAACCTGCCTGGAGCCCTCTGCATCTCCATACGACTCTCACTTGGCAGCAGGTGGCGTCCAGTCCAGGCGTCGATCTGCATAAGCCAGTTTCCCGCCAACATGAGACCGAACATCATGAGCACTACGGATGGCCTCACTACTGGGAAGGGACGGGTGTTTGGGGCTCGTGGCCTGACCCGCGGACTCTTGCGAATGCCCCACGCGAAGCGCTCGCCACCGCTCAAACCGTGAATGCCTGCGAAGATGCCCATTTGCGGAGCACCAGAGAAGTTACCGGTTACCACATCAAAGCGATCGATGGCGAGATTGGGCACCTGGAAGACTTCTTATTTGACGATGAGACGTGGGAGATTCGATACGCCATTGTTGACACAAGGAATTGGTGGCCCGGCAAGAAGATCTTGCTGCGGCCTCAATGGATCGAGAAGGTGAACTGGGATAAGCGCGAAATCCACGTAAGAATGTCTTGCGAAACCATCAAAATGAGCCCTGGATGGGACCCCAATCAGCCGGTTAACCGGGACTATGAGCTTCGGCTTCATCGTCACTACGGGTACGCACCGTATTGGACAAACGATACATAACGCGCCGCAGCACGGAACCGTTCGACTTACGCGCGCACCTTTTCAGTTTCCGTTTCATGAACGAGCGATCGCACCTCGACGATTGAAATCATGGGCAGAAAGCGGATGAAAAGATAGAACAGCACGAAGAACAGGCCGAACGATCCCGCCAGCGTGGCCCAATCCCAGCGGGTCGGGTAGAACATGTCCCATTTGGATGGCGTAAATTCGCGCGAAAGGCTGACCGCTATAATCACGAAGCGCTCCAGCCACATGCCGACATTGATGACCAGCGCCACGATGAATAGTGCCATGGGACTCCGGCGAACCCGCCGGAACCATAACGCCTGCGGCAGAATAAGATTGAAGCTAATCAAGCCCCAATACACGATCGCGTAGGGCCCGGTCATGCGGTTCATCATCATGAATCCTTCGTATTGGCTCGCGCTGTAGAACGACATAAACGTCTCGGCAACGTAGCTGTAGGCGACAATCAAACCCGTCGCCAGCGTCACTTTCGCCATCACATCCAGATGGCGGATGGTCACAAGTTCCTCGAGGTGGTAGTAGCGCCGCAGCGGAATGGCCAGCGTCAGAACCATCGCGAAGCCCGAATAGATGGCTCCTGCAACGAAATAGGGTGGAAAGATGGTGCTGTGCCAGCCCGGCACGATGGCAATTGTGAAATCGAAGCTCACCACCGTATGCACGGAAACGACGAGCGGCGTTGCGAGGCCCGCCAGCAAGAGCGACGAGAATTCATATCGTGACCAATGCACTGCCGAGCCACGCCAGCCCATCGACAAAATCCCATAGATCTTCTGGGCGACGCGCGTTTTGGCTCGGTCCCGGAGGGTCGCGAGGTCTGGTATAAGACCGACGAACCAGAACAGTACGGAAACGATCAGGTAAGTCGATACCGCAAATACGTCCCACACAAGGGGACTGCGAAACTGCGGCCACATCCACATTGGGTTCGGGTAGGGCAGCAAATAGTAAAACATCCACGGGCGGCCCATATGCAGCAACGGGAACATCCCGGCGCACATCACGGCAAATATCGTCATCGCTTCAGCGAACCGGTTGATGGATGTGCGCCAGCGCTGATGCATCAGAAGTAGGAACGCGGAGATCAATGTCCCCGCGTGCCCGATTCCGATCCACCATACGAAATTTGTAATGGCATATGCCCAGGCAATGGGAATGTTGATTCCCCAGATGCCCACCCCCAGCACGAACAGATATGTCATCACCACGTTCAGCAGCAGGAACAGGGCTGCGGCGATGGCAAAGCCCCCCAGCCAGCCTTTCGTCACGCCGGGGGCCAGCACGATGGAACTGATCTTCTCGGTGACGCTCGCGAGTGTTTGTCCCGGAAAGATAATAGGATCGGGGTCCGCTATGGCCACGTTGGCGGGATCTTTTTCAGGCTCCATGCGACTTCCCTTTACGATTCGGGCTCTGTTTAAGAATCTGATTTTTGATTGAGGATGGCGTTCTAAAATGGCGGCGGCGCTATGCGCGATCGCCCTGCTGGCTAGTAAGCCGGCGCCCCCAGTTGCTCCACGTCCTCGTAAGAAACCTCAGCAGACGCGGGAAGGCTCAAAACCTGTATGTATTGTCCGACCGCAAAAGCCTGTAAGAGAACTTCACGGCCGTTCCTGAAACGAAACGCGTCGCGATGGACGTATGCCGCGGCGGTAAGCTGGGTAAAGGTTACCTCTTCCACCTCATCAACATTAAAGTGCTGCCTGATGTGCGGTTGAATCCCGTGCAGAACCAAGCCTGTACCGGGAGGGACACACACGGCGATAACCTGCGCGTCCGACCGTTTAAAAATGTTCTGAAGCGCGGACCAAATACCAGAGGAACTACACCCAGAGGAGCATTGGCCTGCGGAAAGCGAATCTTCCAGTGACACCAACCCCAGAGAATTAGTTGGGAATCTGTGTATGACAAGATTTTCGCCGGCTACGGCCAGTCGGCTGGGCCCTTCCATCAGCGAATAGTCGCACATAGCTGGTTTTTACCTCCAGGCAGCGCCTTCATGGCTTCGTCCGCCCAGCGAAGTATTTATTCCCGACCCGACGGAAGGGAATACAGCACATTCATCAGATACTGTAAAATGCTGTATGTAGGCCTCCGAATATCGTGAGTTCAGACTATGAAATCCAGGAGTCCCGAATTGTTTGTTGGCGGTTGCGGTGAGTCTTCTTGCAAGTATGCAAGTTAAAAAGGAGCAATGCCATCAAGAGGTACAAGGATTTTTTGGGGGGGGGGAGCAATCCGGGACGGTGGCTGATACTCTCGGCTGGCGCACAATCTGATGGGCCGGTTTGGATTCCTAGCGAATTAGCAACAGCATTCCACCGTACGCTGAAATTCCGAATGCGAACCACGCGATGTAATCGCCGATGCGCCCGCTTTGAATGAGACGAAGAGGAGACAAGATTCTTCCTAAAGCATTCCCGAACGGTCTCGCGAATCGCAGTTGTCTCGAATTTGGGAACAGCGATGCCGCTGCAAGTCCCATGATGGCTAGGGCCACGACCCCTTGCATCCATGCTGGCGAATCCTGTTCGCTGCCTTGGGAAGGCGGAGCTGCTTGTACATTACCTAGCAGTACTGCATTTTGATAGGTATGCGCCGACTCGAATTGGCTGGCATAGCGTTCCGCGCCCAGGCGACTTCGAAGAGGAACCGCCACCACCGCCGCTCCTATCAGCAGCAACGCCATGGGAACCCACATGAACGCAGGCACGCGCTTGTGCTCGCCCTGAGTTTCCACTTCCATGCGAATGTGAGGTGCGCGGCGCGTCGAAATGGCATGTCCATGGCCCCAGCCGAGGAAGGCTCGGGACGTGAATCGCAGGACCGCTGCCGCGGTAAAAACCTCCGCGAAGGCGATAACCGCAGAGGCCCAGTTGAGGCGGAGCGCCTGGGCGGAGCGCCCCATCAATTGTGCTCCATAAAATGTGGCGAACGGCGGCAAGCCGGCTAATCCCCATGCGCCTACGATCATCATCAAACCAACTGGGAGAATCTGACGCCCCGCTCCGCGCATGTCGTATTCATCCACGGTCCCAAACCGATGGAGCAGGATGCCTGCCCCGATGAACAAACTACCCTTGATCATCCCGTGGCCCACGATATAGATCGCCGTTCCGGCCAGGCTTGTCGGATCGAGAAACGCGAATCCCATCAGCATCAGTCCGACGTGACTCATGGTCGAAAATGCGAGTAACCGCTTCAGATGCCGCTGGCCGAAGCAAAATAAAGCACCAACGGCTGCAGTTACGGCGCCTGCGGCTAGAAAAACAGTGCGGATCGCTTCAGGAGCATGCTGTGGGCTGGTTGCGAACACCAACCAGTAGATTCTGGCAATTGCGTAGATTCCCAGCTCAACCATCACACCTGAAAACAGGATACAAACAGGTGTGGGTGCTACAGCGTGTGCGTCGGCCAGCCAAAAATGAAACGGGAAGGCGGCGGACTTCGCCAGAAACCCGGCAATCACAAACAAAAACGCCACGGTCAGGAAGCGATCGTCTGGAGAGTTTGCTGCCACTGCTCGGCCCACTTCACTCATATTCAATGAGCCGGTAAAAGCATAGAGAAGCGCCACTCCTGTGAGCGAAAGGAATGCACCGACGGTATTCGTCACGGCAAAATTCAGCGCGCCTTGTAGGGGCTGGCTTTCTTCCGATTTGTAACCACAAAGGGCCACACCCGCGGCGGTCATCAATTCAAACCACACGAACAGGTTAAACAGATCGCCCGTCAGACACAGGCCGCACATGGCCCCCAGAAAGACGAGCATTAGCACGTGATAGAAGGCCTTTACTGATTCAAAGTAGCTCCAGGAAAATGTAAAGGCGGCCACGAACAGCAATGCCACCAGCGAAGCTAGCCCTGCCCCGATTGGGTCAATCATGAACGATATTCCGACCGGGAAATGGGACCGCGGCGTCGGGGTCCATCCCCCGAACCAGTAAACGAGAATCTCCTCTCTGGCCCTAATCGTGAGGAGCACACAGATCGCCATGACAGCGGACGATGTCGCAATAGCGATTGCATCCGCTGCTCGGCGTGGCAGAAATGTTCCGAGGGCCGCGAGCAAAGCAGCCACGGCGAGCGGGATCACCACGGGAAGAGCAGCCATTTGCACGACCGTCAGCCCCTCATCAAATCAACTTGGTTGGGATCGGCCGTTCCGGTCCGGCGATGAATTCTGACCGTAATGGCGAGCAGGAGAGCAACTACGGTCGCTTCCACAACCACGTCAGTCAACATCAACGCTTGAATCACCGGGTCAACTGCCGGGCTGCCCGGATACACACCGTCCGTGAAGACCGGAGCGGGCAGACCCGGGCGGTACCCAATCACAGTAAGAAGCACGTAGGTGGACGCCTGAACGACGGTGAGCGAAAGACAAAGATGTACCAAGTGCTTGCTGGTGACCACGCCGTACAGACCAACCAAAAACAGCCACGCGGCCGCGGCACAGCCGGTGTGGAAGAGCAGCTGCTCCATCATTTCTCCCCGCTCGCTGTGAGATTTTCCTGAAGAAACGCATGGAGGAGCAGAATGAACCCTGCGGCCACCTCGAGCCCAGTTGCGGCGCTAATGAGCGCGATGGTTCCCCCGCTAGTTAGTTCGTGAGCCTTCCCCAGTGGCAGAATATTGGTGAGGAATGGCCGACCCCAGAACCAAGCGAGCATGCCGATTAACAGAAACGCCCCCGCTCCCGTCGCTTCGAGGATTTCGATGAGGGGGCGAGAGAGAACATCGCGGAAAACAGCGAAGCCCTCTCCAATGTAAAGAATCAGTGCAACTGACGCGAGCACAACGCCACCCTGGAAGCCTCCACCCGGAGTGAGCTGCCCATGGGTGATTACGTAAATTCCAAAAGCTGCCTTCGGCGCGATCATCGCATAAATCCACAGGCGTGTTGCCTCGCTAGCGCGCACATCGCGCCAAGGTTCGCTCGCGTCAGGAAGCAGCTTCTCGTTCTTCTCGTCTTCCATGTGAAGCAGGACGAGCGAGCCCAGCACTGAAACGAATAAGATAAACTCTTCCCCAACTGTATCGAAACCTCGGTAGTCGAAGTTCACGGCCGTCACGGCGTCAGTGATGTTGCGTTCCAAAAACGTGCGGGAGTTGATTTCGTGAGCGTAACGGTTCCGAATGCCCGCAGGTCCGGGAAGGGGGCCGACGCCAAGAAAATACAAACCGGCGATTCCGGCGGCACCCAGAAAAAAGAGGCGCGATCGCCAGGACCGGCTCATCTGGTTTGATTCTTTCCCGCGGCTGATTTGCGCTGGAGAATCTGTGCATCGCGCCGGAGCTTCGCAAGGGCCAACAGAACCATAAGCGGAAGGCCGACCGCTCCTACGACGATCTGAGACAATGCGACATCGGGCGCCTGAAATACTGTGAACATCACTGTCAAAATGAGCCCAAAGATGCTCACAACGATTGACTGGCTCGTTACATCACGGGTGAGCACCACCACAGTGCCGCTAGTCATTACGAGCACTAGAACCACAAATTGAAGAAGGTCCATCGGGCTGGCTTTATGCCCTTGAAGGCGGATCAAGTTTAGATTCAAGTTCGGAATCAAACTCAGGATAGAGCTGTTTCGATTCGCGGACGCGGATAGCTCGCGCCGTGGAGTGGCTCAATACGGAATTCATCACAAAGAGCACGACTGCGATCAGCAGCGCTTTGAGTCTTGCCTGCCAATTCGGATCGTCGAGCCACACAGCGGCGACAATAAGACCTGTACTGAATGACGTTACCGCAGCCGAAAAATGTAATCGCTGTAAAGCGTCTTCCATGACGGCCACGCCGGTGGAACAGACCATGGCCAGCGCGACCGCCACGGCCACCAGCACGCTTGCGATCTGTGTACGAAGCATTAAAGCCACCGCTGGAGAAATCTTGCGAACACCATGCCGCCTCCGAAAGACAGAAATGCAAGCGCGAGGGGAAGGTCATAGAAAGAAGCTCGATGAAATCCCTCGGCGAGAAGCACTAACTCAAGCGTCACGACACATCCGGCGAATTCAAGTGCAACGAGACGGTCCTCCGCGGGTTCCGTCGCTCCGACATAGAGACAAGGAAAAAGCGCTAACAGTAACCCCAACGCCGACCACAACCAGTAGTTCATGCCTGCACTCAGGACGAAGGCTTCGGCTCACTGCCTAAACTCTTCACAAAAGAAGGAACTGGCCGCGGCAGAAGCGCATGAAAGAAAAGGAGATCCGAATGCTCCGAAATACCGAGAGCGACGGTGTTCGGCGTTAAAGTCAAGTAGGTGATGACAACAGCTCGTCGCGTGCGCGCAGCGGCATCATCGCCGCCGGAACGAAAAGACACCCCCACAATATGGCTTACAGTTCTACTCCCAAGCAACTTCCGTTTGATCGCAATGAGCAGAATCCATGTATCGCTTAACAGAAGCCCCGGGATGTGAATGGCTGGTGCTAAGTAACTCATTCGAATCTCATAGCGTTCGCTACTCTTCCCGGCAAAAAGCGCGGCAAAAAAGGTGACCAAGCCTGCCGAGAGCGCACCAGCAGCCACTTCGCGGACGCCGTAGCTATTAGCAAGAACCAGCCATAGGATCCACTGGGACACCCAAACCCTGAGAAGCGAGAGATAGTCTGCCCGGAGGTTCATCTCACGCAGGTAGCCCGAACTTACTAACCGCTTAAAACTGAGCTATCTTCAGCTTAAGAAGACCTGCAGTCCATACTTGAAAACCGGTAGTTCTGAAAAAACACTTCACAAAATCGTCGGGCTGTATAAAGCCCATTCAAAGAGTCACCCTCTTTGGAAGGATCACCCACTTGTGCCGACATTCTGAAGTGCTCTCGGAATGGATGAGTGGCTGCACCTGCGATCCGAACATAATCAACGGAACATAATCAATTGATACGTAACCAAGAATAGTTACACTACAGCGAGGTATCGATTGAATGACCCTTGGTTGACGCTCACAGTGGCGTCCGTGAGACCGCTAACGGTGGCTTTTGAGGCCCATGGAGCATTTGTCATCTCAGGCACGGGAAAGGTCTTCGCCATGATGAGTTCAGACCGCCTCATCCGTTTGGGTCACCAATCTTAGATAACATCTATGACCTCTCGAATCTTTTCGCTGGTTGGAACCGAGCGTACCTTGCAGGTGGCCGGTGTGAAGCTCCTGGGCTTCAACGCCTCCAATGGCCGCAAATTTCTCGTAATGCTAGCTTTTTTCGTGTTTCTCTATATTTTAACGAAAGGTCTGCGGTGGCTGGCACGGAAGGTGGGAGGAGCCCGCCAGAAGGTCGCTTTCTGGACGGGGCAAGGAATCAGCCTTGTAAGTTTTCTACTCGCGGGTGTCGCTTTTGTATCCATCTGGTTCGATAATCCAGCACGCCTTGCCACCGGCGCAGGTTTAGTGGGTGCCGGTTTGGCGTTCGCTCTCCAGAAGGTAATCACCAGCTTTGCTGGGTATTTCGTCATCCTTCGCGGCAAGACCTTTAATGTCGGCGACCGCATTAGCATGGGAAATGTGCGTGGAGACGTGATCGCGCTCAATTTCATCCAAACCGTTATCATGGAGATGGGCGAGCCCCCCTCCGTTCAATCCGAAGATCCGGGAATGTGGGTACTCAGCCGACAGTACTCCGGACGCATCGTTACGATCTCCAATGCTCAGATTTTCGACCAGCCCGTCTATAACTACACCCGCGACTTTCCCTATATATGGGAGGAGATGCATCTGCCAATTTCGTACAAGGATGATCGCACTCGCGCGGAGCAGATCATTCTCGATGTGGTGAGGCGCCACACGGCCGACATCGCAAATCTAGCCAAGCCTGAACTCGATCGGCTCAAGCGATCCTTCTTCATCGAAGGCCCCGACATCCTTCCACACGTTTTTGTCCGCATCACGGACAATTGGGTTGACCTCTCGGTGCGCTTTCTATGCCACACGCATGACATTCGCGCACTCAAGGACCGCATCAGCCGCGAGATCCTCTCGGAGTTCGACGCGGCTCATATCGGGATCGCATCCAGCACCTATGACATTGTTGGTTTCCCTCCCCTTCGGGTGGAGGTTTCCGATAAGGTCGACCGCTGAAACAGTATCACGTCCGAATATCGTGAGTTCAGAATAAGAAATCCGGGAGTCGCGGATTGTTTGTTAGCAGCTGTGGTAAGTATTCTTGCAGGTATGCAAGTTAAAAGGACGGACGCCATGAGGAGATACAAGGATTTGTTTTGGGCAACAATCGGAGAAGGAGGCTTAATACTTATCCTGGCAACGGTCGGCTGGGTCGCTCGGCAGTCGCTAATCTTCGCGAGCCTCGGGCCGACCGTTTACGAACTGGTAGAACAGCCACAAGCGCGAAGCGCTAGAACATATAACATCATCGTTGGTCATTTTATCGCTCTCGGAGCCGGCTTTCTGGCCGTCTTCGTCCTGAATGCGTGGTCGGCGCCGAACGTCGTCGCGACCGGAATAGTATCTCCGGCACGACTCTGGGCGGTGACCATCGCCAGCGTCATCACGACGTTTGTCACTTTGCTCTTCAAGGCCAGCCAACCGGCGGCCCTATCGACGGCATTGCTTATTTCACTGGGAGCGATGCAAACTCGGCGCGATGCCGTGATCATAGGGCTAGGCGTCGTCATCACTGCTGTTATCGGCGAGCCAGTACGCCGGTTTCGGCTCGAGCACACCGAACATAAACCAAGTAACTGAGTTAAGTTCACTCTTGCCCCATCGCGATCAACACTTAGGTGCACCATGTGAACCGAGTCACGACAATGTCCAAACATCCGCGTGTCCCTAAGGTAAGGTTTCAGCCACTATCCGGCGTTTGCCCTATGGGACAACTTGCTTCCATTTTGCGAAAAAGGAAGCGTGTTCGCTTATCTACAGGGAGGGAGAGATTTATGCTAAACGGCAAGGGGATCGTTCTCGCTGCACTCCTGACGTTTTTGGTCGCCGCAGGCATTGCACGGGCCGACCAGGATAGGACCGATGTTGTGGAGCGCTTGCAGAGTGCCGCCCAGGTGCTGCACGAACTCGACAATGCGCCAGACAGAGGAATTCCTGACCAGGTATTCAGGGGCGCCAAGTGCGTCGGCGTCGTGCCCAGCATGATCAAAGGAGCTTTTATTTTTGGGGGCAAACACGGCCGCGGGGTTGCAACGTGCAAGCTTCCGGATGGGAGCTGGAGCGCTCCGGCGTTCTTCACCATCACCGGTGGCAGCTGGGGACTGCAGTTCGGCGTCCAGGATGTCCAGCTCGTAATCATGGTGATGACGGACGAAGGTATGCGTCACTTGCTGAACGCCAAGTTTCAGATTGGGGGGACAGCGTCCGTGTCCGCTGGACCGGTCGGGCGCAATGCCTCTGCCGGCACCGACTGGAAGTTCAATTCGGATTTTCTGACGTACTCGCGTTCGAAGGGACTGTTCGCGGGAATTGATCTCAGCGGGTCAGAAATCGAACGAGACGGCGACTCGACGAAAGCGATGTACGGAGACGACTACACATCGTCCAGGATTCTTACAGGTAAGGTTCCGCCTCCGCCAGCTGCGCATGTGTTCCTCGCAGCCGTCCACGACTCGGAGATGCGCCACCACAATCAGAACGCTAGCAACGTACCGTAAAGTGTGCAATGGTCGAAGGCGGGGGCCCGCTTCCGAAGCGAATTCGTGGTAGCCGCAGTTATGCGGGCAAACGTCAGGAACTCGTTTCAGCCAACCGGGCCGTGGGAGGCTAGGTGTTTTAAGCATCAGGTGGCTTCATGCTTGATCACAAAAATCGTTTTAACCTGGTATCAATCAGCGCTAATCCAGCAGTACCTTAGCAGCCACCAACGAGAAGCCTAAAGCGCAATTAACAGACGATCGCGCGGCTCCGTTTACTCCGGGTTCTTTGCCGAGCACGGGGAGAACGCATCCGTGCATCTCGGGAGATATTCTAGCCGGACGCATCAGGCTACTCGTTGCACGCTCCATGGGCGGCACAGGTGGCGTGTTTACCACCTCTAGTTTTCGGTTGCTCGTGCGGGCAATTTTTCTGTAAACCAAGACAGCGTTGCTTCGGTGAGCTGGCGAAATCCTTGGCCGGAATATAGCTCATAGTGACCAAAGCCTTTAAGTACGACCAGTTTCTTGGGTTCGTTTGCGTGGGCATACATAGAGTCCACCTCGCCAGGGATGAGCCGGTCATTATCGGTAGTGACGAATAGAGCCGGACGTGGAGCGATCTTGTCCACTACCCATTCAGGGTTGAATCCAGCAGTATCGTCAATATACTCTCGCGGGACCTTGCTCACTACCAAGGGATTGTTCTTCCGCGTCTCTGCAGCTATCCGGGCGGATAGACGGTCTGGAATTAGAATTTCGTTGCGGTCAACGAACTCTGATTTCCCGGTAGTTACGCGCATAGCTCGATCCGCCGCTGCTCGGTCCAGCATGTCGGCATATTCATCCGGACGGCGAATACTGCGCATCCAGCGCAAACCATTGCCGACCCCAGTCACAGAAACGACGGTTTTAACTCGCGGATCGATGGCCGCAGTAAAAATAACGGTGGCGCCTCCGTAGCTCGATCCATAAAGGCCTACTCGGTTAGCATCCACCTGCGGCTGTATGGAAAGAAAGGTGAGAGCCGCCTGAGTGTCGATGACGCGGCCATACGGCGACAGGCGTGTTTTCGGTCCGTCGCTCTCGCCCCATCCTTTATAGTCAAAAATCAGAACTACATATCCCGCGTGGCTCAGAGCTTGAGCGGTTGGAGGTTCATAGAGTGTACGGACGCCGGTATAGCCATAGCACAACACGATCCCAGCTCGCCTCTCTCCCGCGGCAAGGCCTTCAGGGATGTACAAGTCGCCTACGAGTTTGACACCTTCGCTAAAGAACGTGACACGCTTAGGCGGAATCTCTCCCTTAGAGGATTGGGGGGGCGCTCCCGCTGCGCGGGTCGCGGTTATGGTGATGACAGAAACGAATAGGTAAACTGCTCTAGCTAATGTCGAGTTGCACCACTTCATTGAAACCTCCGCAGAGTGAAATTAATCCTGCTGACCACGATCCAGTTAAGGAACCACACTATTGCTGAATTATCTCCCAACATGCAAACGATAATTCCACTTGGACGGTTTGTTTGAATGCATAAGTCAGGGGAGCGCTTGGTAGAAAAAGATGAGGTCCGCGAGGGCGCTGACTCAGAATCAAACCAAGGAGGCTCCCCATGGAAGATGTATTACACCGGCCTGGATGTTAACAAGAAAAAGATCAGCTATTTTGCGTGAAGGACGTGAGCTCAGGTTCACAACGAAGGCGCAATTCCAGCAACCCGGCTGAACTCGGATCTTTGGATGAAAACCTTCCCGCAACCGTGGACGGCAGTAATGGAAGCCATCCATCTTCACCGGCTGGCTCAACGATTATGTGCTTCCCCATGCCGCGGCGTTGAAAGTGGCGCATCCGCGGATGCTGCGTGCTATCGCCGCGGCCAAGAAGAAAAAACGTTCGGTCAGCTGTTCGTCGGATACCAATTCAGAATGCGCACGCCGATGCCGTTGGCGGATTTGGAGAGATGGCTCAGGCCGCAGGCGGCTGCCAAAGCCTGATAAGCAGCAGTGTCGCCAATCCCACCAGCAGGCTAAGGAAAGAAGACTGTTCCGGAACGGTCGGCGCCAGGGCGTAGCTTCCCGAACCGAACTGCCGGTTCAGGTCGATATATCCGATCACGCCCGGACCGCCAAACCCAAAAGCGATATCGGAGACCGCGGCATTGGCCGGCGGCGGGGGAAGTACGCTGCGGTGACGTATTGAAGGATTCCATTCTGGAAGATCGCCTGCCAGCCTTGAGATATCTCCTCGCGGTCAAACTGCGTTCCCAGGAGCGTGAAGTTGAACGAAAGCAGGCTTAAATA
This sequence comes from uncultured Acidobacteriota bacterium, assembly GCA_963848365.1. Classification (GTDB taxonomy): domain Bacteria; phylum Acidobacteriota; class Terriglobia; order Acidiferrales; family UBA7541; genus Palsa-295. The sequence continues at coordinate 32,045 of CAWKDI010000008.1, read as the reverse complement.
TTCCTGTCCGATGCCGGTCAGGCTGGCGTTTTCGTAGCTGAAGGCAACCGTGAAGTTGGTTCCGGCAAGCGATCCGCTCGTGAGCGAAGCGTCGAATGAAGAAGTGATCGTTGTCGCCCTGGCTGAGGCGGGAAGCGACAAAAGCAACAAGGTCAGCAATCCCCAAATAATGGCCAGTCGGTTTTTCAGGTTTGCGCCAGATTTCTTTATGGAGTCGGCTTCTGTGCGCACTCTATTTCTTCTGAATGAGACGGTCAACGCCAATTTGCGTACTGGCAGTAATGTCCGGTCCGCCTCCGCCCAGTTCGGTGGCCGAGCTGCTGCTGCGAACGCTCTGCCCAAGAGCATTCGCAAGAATAAACAGGCGGTCGCGGAAACTGCGGCTGCGCGAAAGGCGGCAACGGCAATCCTTCCGGATTGCAGCCCCGCCCGGCTCGCCTCATATTCTAGAACAGATACTTCAAACCAAATTGAATCACGCGTGGGTTCACCGACGCGCTCGTGATCTGCCCAAAGGTACTCTTCGATACATCCAGCGTCCCCGGATTGTTAAACTGGGGATGGTTGAAGGCGTTGAAAAATTCCGCGCGGAATACCAGTGAGGCATCTTCTCGGAGGCCGCCGACTTTCGTCGTCTTCACGAGAGACATGTCCCAATTGAACTGTCCTGGTCCAAGAATGATCCCCACACCGCTGTTGCCGTAGCCAGTTCCGTTTCCGATCGTCGGTACGGCGCAGAATGCCGCCGAATTGAAAAACCCAGGCCCTCCAAAAATCGAGCCGCCCAGCCGCTGGGTGATACTGCCAGTTGTGGGAACATTAGCAGGTCCCATTCCCGTGCAGAATTGCGCGCGGGATACCACGGGCGATCCGCCTCCGAATCCATAGATCGTGCCGCCGCGGGTGTCTGTGATCGTCAAAGGCGTGCCGTCCTGCGCGATGGTAACTCCGGATACGTTCCAGCCGTTTATCAGCCGGCCCATCATACCCTCGCGATGGCCGGTGGGGATATCCCAACTGTAGTTGACCGCCAGCCTCTGCGGACGGTAGTTGGGATTGGGGCCATATTGCTGCCGGAAGTTATCCGGGTCGTTGCTGTTGGGGGCGTTTCCGGATGCCGTGAAGTCATTCAACGACCTGCTCCACGTGTAGGCAGCCTGGAAGGTGAGCCCGTGAGTCATTTGCTTCCGCACAGTGGCCTGCAGACTGTTGAATTTCACATCTCCCCGAGTCTCCGCGGTGTTCATGCCACCCGGCGAAAAGCCCAGGTAGGGCACACGAAGTGAAGCATTGGCAACGGTATTCGTGGTGAGTCCATTGACCGGGTTGGTAGGACTCGCCAGCAGTGCCTCATTGATCTGCCGGTTGCCGCTATATTGGTGGATACCGTGTGTGCCTACATAACCGAGTTCGAGCACCCAACTGTGGACGAATTCATACTGCGTGTTCAGGTTCCATTCCTGGATCAGCGGAGTCTGGATGTTCTGCTGCACCAAAGCCTGCGACAGGTTCGAACTCGAGCCAGTCTGCGTTGTTGTATTGATATTTATCCAGCGAGGCGTCCAAGCCAGCGACGGGGAGGGATTCCCGTAGGGAAACTGCTCCGTGGAGAAGTAGTTCGCCGCTCCGGACTGCACGACCGTGATGGCGTACGGCTCGCCTTGTGTTGCGGCGGCGGAGATCGTGTTCAGTCCCAGCCGGTCGTAGAAATAGCCGTAGCCGCCGCGCAGTACCAGGCGGTTGCTGGCAAGGGGTTGCCAGGCAAAGCCAACGCGCGGCGCAAAATCGTCGATGGGCGGCGAATTCAGATAGAGGATTTTGTGGTTGCTCTGAAAAACTCCGCCGACCGGAGGCGCGGCGTTGGCCGCGAAGTTGAAGTTAGAGGGCACCACAAAGCCCGCAAGCGAACCCGTGGCGGCCGAAGTTCCAAGTAACCCAGGCGTATTGACGGTATTGATCAGGCTTGGCCAAATGTTAGTCATATCTCCGTACTTATCGGAGACCGCGCCATCATATTCCCATCGCAAGCCCAGGTTCAGCGTGAACCGCGGTGTTAGCTTCATGTCGTCCTGAACAAAGGAGTTCACAGCACCCCACCGGTAGGCGTGAATCAGACCATTGGGGCCGATCACAGCCGCTGTTGTTCCGGTGTTGGTGATATTGCTGGTGGTGGTTCCGTTGGTGAGTCCCGCCGCGGCACTCGCCGCGCACGCTGCAGCAGTCAAACTCGGAGAACACCCGGGCAGGCCTAGCAGGAAGTCCTGGAAGCTGTTAAACGTCTCTTGTCCGAGAGCCAGACCAAAGAAATTCCAGTCGGTCCGATCGCGCTCCAGCTCAAACCCGAAGCGAACCGTGTGGGCGCCATGCGACCAGGAAAGCTGGTCTGCGGCCTCCCATTGCGTGGTGTATTTGCCTTGCCCGTTGCCGAAGTAGGAGCCCGTTGTAAAAGATGCGTTTCCCTGGAGCAGGATTTCATCGAGCTGGTTAAACGCAGGAGAGAGGGAGGCGATGCCCACCTGATTATTGGTGAACGGCACCGTATTGGCGGGATTCGCACCGATACGCTGCAAGGAAATCCGCGCTTCGTTCACCAGGTTGTTTGTCAGCAGAGACGTGAGCTTCACCACCGTATCCGCCACGCTGTAGTTGGCGCGCGATCCCGTGCTCGGCAAACAAGTGCCGGGAACCGTGCCGCCGATCACTGAGGTGCCGCACCAGAAACTATAAGTTGTCGGCCCGTCCGTGTAGAACCACCGGCTCGACAGCGTGTTCTTGCTGTTGATCACATAATCGAGGTTGCCTATTGCCTGGTGTTCCTCGAATCTGGCCGGCACGCTGAACGTAACGGTTGAGTATGTTCCCGTGCCAGAACTGGGAACGTAGTAAGTGCCGTCGGGATTCTTCAACTGCAGGAAAGCGACGGCAATCGGATTGATGTTCGCTCCACTGCAAAGAACCTGCGTCCCTCCGTTGGACGTCATGTTCTTCGAGCCAATTCCGCCCGGCCCACCCGGACAGAATTCAGCTCCCAGCGCCGCCCGGAAAGCGGCCGTGTTGGAACGGTCGCCGGTCGGGATAGGTGCGAGGGTCGGAGCCGATGCGCCTCCCGAGGAGATTCCGTTCTTCTGCTGGCTCTCCTGGTAGCTGGCAAAAAAGAAGAGTTTGTCTTTCCTGACGGGTCCGCCAAACACACCGCCGTATTGGTTCGCGTTGAGCACTTCCCTCCCGTTATTGGGAACACCGTTGACGGGCAGACTCACCTTCCGGAAAAAGTCGTTTGCGTTGAGCGCCGTGTTACGGAAGAACTCAAACGCCGTTCCGTGGAAATCATTGGTGCCCGACTTGGTGACCACGTTCACGTTGGCTCCCGGATTGCGTCCGTAGCCCGCGTCGTAGAGCGATGTCTGAATCTTGAATTCCTGAATCGCGTCCGGATTCACGATTCCGATTCCCGACGTGCCGCCGTTATCGAGCGCGCTCCCGCTGCCGGTGATGGATACCACCGAAGCGCCGTCCATCTCGAAATTGTTCTGGTTAGGTGAGGAACCGTTCACGGAGATGTCCTGCGTTCCTCGGCCGATCGTGGCTGCGTTAAACACGCCCACTTGTGCCCCGGCGGAGAGTCCTAAAAGATTCGTGTAATTTCGCGTGGTCAAGGGCAGGGATGTCACGGTCTGCGAGGTCATCACCGTGCCGACCGTCGCGTTCGACGTTTGCACCGTCTCCACTTCCCCCTCGACCGTCACCTTCTCGGATTGCGCTCCCACCTGGAGAGACTGGTTGAGCGTCTCCGTCTCGGTCACGACGATCGTGGCGGAAGGAACCTCGGCCTCTTTGAACCCGGGCGCGTCAAATCTCACGCGGTAAGAACCTGGCGGAAGTAATCCCACGTTATAGGAGCCATTGGCGCTCGTCGTAGTCGTCCGCACCTGGCCGGTGTCTGCACTGGTCACTGTTACGGTCACGTTCGGTACCACGGCGCCGCTGGCATCTGTCACAGTGCCGGTCAGTGCGCCCGTGGAGGTTGACTGCGCCACAAGCGATGAGTCCAATCCAAAGACCACCAGCAGAGCCAAAACCAACCACGCATACCGCGAGCTTTTGTACATGAACACCTGGCACCCCCTTAAATTTTTGCAGTTCCCCCGTGCCTGGCCCCACCGCAACATATTCTCCTGGCGCGCCACCACGCGCCTCCCTGTTTCTAGTCCAGCGCTTCCACCCGGACGATCGCGGCGCCATGCGTGCTGCCCGGACAGAAACTGACCGGCGTCGGCGAGTTATCCACGAACATGCGTTGCATGTTCTATTTTCGGCATGAGATATTCGACGAATTCGCCCGTTTTGGGGCGATATTGGAGAAGTCAGCGGCCCACATCAAGCACAACCCTAAAATCGCCGCTATAATCGCTTGCTTGATGACCGCCTTCGGGAAATACAACTTTACCTTTGGCCGATAGGTCCGATGGCATCGGAACCTCCTTCTCAGAAGCTTCGCTAGCGGTGTGTGCTGCAATGCATCGGCGTGGCGTCGTTACCGGTTAGCTCGGTTCGGCAGGAAAATACTCCAAACGCTCCGCTCATGCAAGGCCTAACAGCTGTTCCTGTCGTCAGCACACGATATGTCCGGTCTAATTAACACTCGATATGTCCGCTTTTTTAGAAGCGGCCAGGAGACCGGATAGAAGATGCATGCCTGGAGCCAGGCATGAACTGTTACCCAATGGCCGCGTGCAGCGGATCGATGAAGATACTAGAAGTTATCTTGCGAGCTTTAGCAAAGAAGATTATCTGGTGGTAAGCAGCCGAGATCATCGAAATCACCGACGCCTAGGCACATGGTATCCCCCTGAGTCGTCGAGGGAGTAATCCAAAAAGACGGGTGGAAGCAGGCAGAGTTGGAGAAGTGAGCGCGGAGCGAGGCGCTCGATGGGGGCAGGGGCAGGGGCAGGGGCTTGACAATCGTTTAGGGTTCCCTTAGCATACGAATTTTACGATTTTATTTGTAGAACTTCCAGGACGAAGAGCATGCCGCAAGGGCGCGGCGCTTTTCGTCTTTTTTTTTGCTCACAATGAGGTGCTGCATGACAAAGAAACGCGGAACGCGACGCACCATTCGAACGGCGGGTGAGATACTCAGCGAGTATATGGTCATCGAGCTCGTGCGGGGGCCCATGGGCCAGCCGGGTCTCCTCTGTTGGGAGGCAGGCAAAACTAACGGCGCGGACGGCATAGAGCTCGCTGGTCTCCCTTACCTGCCCATTGAGGTGGATCCGACGCTCAATCGCGCTCTATTACTCCCATCTGAAGTTCGGGCGTATGGATCCACGCACCAATTGTTCGGCGAAATTTCCAAGCTGATCGCCCGCGTAACAGGGCTGCCCGATGATGTAGTGACGCAACTTGCTTTTTTCGTTTTCGCTAGTTGGCTCACCGACTGTTTGCCCGTGGCTCCTTTCCTGTGGGTCACTGCGCCTCCAACGATTTCAGTCTCTCCGCTGCTTCAGGTCCTGCGGCTCCTAGCCCGTCGCGTGATATTGTTGAACGAACCGAGTCCCTCTGCCCTGAATTCGCTTCCTATTGAATTGCACCCTACGATTGTTGCCGAGGTTTCCAGCGTGTCTTCGAGCTTCCTTAAGTGGCTTCGCGCCTCACGCCGTCCCCGCTCCTTTGCTGTTACAAAAGGTAAACTGGTCGACTCTTACTGCGCGAAGGTTGTGGTCGGAAATGAGCCGCCCCGCGACCCCGCGCTGGCCGGTTTTCCTCTGGAAATCAGTCTCCCTCCGTCTCGCCGCTTCTTGCCGCCATTACAGGCCGGAGAAGAGGAACGCATCGCCTCGGAATTTCAGTCCAAGCTGTTGAGGTATCGGCTCACCAACTATGCAAGAGTTACACCGCCGAGTTTCGATCTCGATGCGTATACCGCGGCGACACAGGACGTCGCTTACGCGCTTGCGGCGAGCATCATTGGTGATAATGCGCTGCAGGCCAAACTCGTTCCTTTTTTGAAGGGGCGGGATCTTGAGATTAGGGTCGACCGCTCTTCCCTTCTCGAATCGATCGTTCTGGAAGCCCTGTGGGCCGCGAGCCACGATTCGAACACCGGAGTGTCCGTGGCGGACTTGACGAAGAGCGTGAACACGATTCTGGGTGGGCGCGGCGAGGCGCAAGAGGCTTCCCCCGAAACTGTCGGCTGGACGCTTCGGGCTTTGGGATTGCACAGCGACTACATCCCAGGCGGCCGGAAGGGCTTGAAACTGCCCGACAAAACACGCGCTACGATCCACGCGTTGGCAGCGGCTTACGGGGTGCGGGCCCTCCAGCAGGGAGCAAGCATTAGCTCCTGCTCGCTGTGCGCAGCCGTTAAAAAGGACCGGAAAATAGCGTGAATACCGAGTTGAGGTTGTTGAGGAGTTGAGGTTTTTTATAGCATGAAAAAGCCAGTAACGATTCGACCATTTTCCGCTTCTTATGAGTGCGGCCGCCGCTTAGCGGCCGCTGGTATTCCGCTCGATTGCATTGAAAATCTTCCCTGCGAGGATGGCCGCCGGCGTGGTCGCGTAGATATCAGCGCGCTAGGCGGCGTTTTCAGGAGCCGGGTGTTGGATCTTCAAGACCGACATATCACCTACCTCCTCGGGGTACGCCTCACCACCACGCGCTCCCGGGGAATTGTTATCGTGGACTGGAGCGTCACTACGCCCTGGGATCATTTTGTCAGTTGGGATTGTGATGCTGCCGACATCCTTCCTGTCAGTGACCATCCGACATATGCCAAGCTTTTTAATTCGCGCTTATCCTCGGTGCTGAATGAAAAGCTTCAACTGTCACGCGGTCGGCCCGTTGAAGGGCTTCTCTGCGGGCGTGCCCCTTTTGAGTCAATTCCTAAATCGATTGCGAACGGATCGACCCTTCACGCGAAGCTCAAGCTCACGGATGAAACCGGCCAGCGCTTCACGCAAGACATCGAGATGATCGTCGATCGTCGGAGGGCAATCAAAATTCCGTCTGTAAGGCGCAAGGGCCGATTATTCGACAAAAGAGACAGTGTTGCATCCGTTTCCACAAAGCAGAAGCCAAAAGCACTCCGGAAACTCCGGCGGTGGTACGCCGAATGGGTACGGGAAGAGCATTGTCGTACCGCTCATGGAGTTATCGCGAAGCGGAAATAGTTGTTGCAGGCTAGCTGAACGAACGTGAACACGATAGAACTCACCATTTTCGTTTTTCTCGGTTCGATCGCCGCCGGTTTTCTCGGCTCGTTAACGGGCTTGGGCGGCGGCGTCGTAATCGTCCCCCTTCTAACGCTGGCGTTCCACGTCGATATCCGCTATGCCATCGGCGCCTCGCTGGTCTCGGTGATCGCAACATCCTCCGGCGCGGCCGCGGCCTATGTGCGCGAAGGCTATTCCAACATTCGCGTGGGGATGTTCCTGGAAATAGCGACCACCTTCGGCGCCATTTGCGGGGCCCTCGTCGCCGTCCACCTGCCGTTGAGAGTAATCGCCATCATCTTTGGGCTGGTACTGCTCTACTCGGCGTATGTTTCCTATCGCCCGCCAATTCGGGAATTCCACGCGGACAAAACCGGCCGGTTCGCAGCGCTTCTCCGCATGGACAGTTCCTATCCCACACCTGAAGGAGTCAAGCGATACCACGTGCAGGGAGTGCCCGCCGGCTTCGGCCTCATGTACATAGCGGGAGTGCTGTCGGGCATCCTCGGCATCGGCTCCGGCGCCGTAAAGGTTCTGGCCATGGACCGCGCCATGCATCTCCCCTTTAAGGTTTCCACCACCACCAGCAATTTCATGATCGGCGTCACGGCAGCCGCGAGTGCCGGTATTTACCTCAACCGCGGATATATCGATCCAGGTCTCGCCATGCCGGTGATGTTAGGAGTCCTGCTCGGGTCGCTGGTCGGAACATTTGTGCTTGCGAAGGCAAGAGTGCCGTTGCTCCGCACGGTGTTCAGTGTCGTGATTGCGGCTCTCGCCGTCGAGATGATCGTGAACGGTTTCACCGGGAGGTTTTCGCATTGAGCCCCGCCAACAGCGCAATTCCCCAGCCCGGTCAAGACAAGCGGGTCGATGAGATCATCGGCATGCTTCTCCGGACGGGAGTGACTCTCGCAGCCGTCGTGGTCTTTGTCGGCGCAATTTTCTACTTGGCGCGCTACGGTTCGACGCCCGCGCATTACGCTGTCTTCCGTGGCGAACCCAGCGACTTGAACCACATCTTTGCCATCCTGCGCGACGCCTTCGCCGGCCATCCGCGCGGCGTCATTCAGCTGGGCATCCTGCTGCTGATTGCCACACCCGTAGCCCGTGTGATCTTCACCGTGTTTGCATTCGCCTACGAGCGGGACTGGACCTACGTGGTGATCACTCTAATCGTGTTGACGCTTCTCCTCTACAGCCTCGGCGCTTGGCACTTGTAACTGACAAAATGAGGGATATGCATTTTTTTGCTCTTATGGCGTGAGCGAAGCCACGCGCTTCGGTCAGATCGACAGTTTTCGTCAGGGCAAAGCTTTCAGCCGTGCCGCAAACCGCAAAAGGGATCACACGTCTCCAGCCGTTGAGGACCGCCGTCCCCGAGTGATCACGCAGTCGCCTCTTGCGCGGGCGGCCGCTTCGCCCCCTCAATGTTAGGCAGAAATGCCGCCAGTATCCCTACTGCCGGCAAATAGGAGCACACCTGATACACGCGTCCGATGCTCGTGGCGTCCGCGAGTTCACCCAGCAACGCTGCGCCGAGGCCCGCCATCCCGAATGCAAACCCATAGCAAAGGCCCGAGATCATGCCCACCCTGCCAGGGACCAACTCCTGCGCATACACCACAATCGCCGAAAAAGCCGACGCGAGCACCAGGCCAATCACAACGCTCAAAATTCCGGTCCAGAACAAATTCACATAAGGCAGCACAAGCGTGAACGGAAGTACCCCGAGAATCGAGCACCAGATCACATACTTGCGACCGATCCTGTCGCCAACTGGTCCCCCGACAATCGTGCCCAGCGCAACTGCTCCCAGAAACACGAACAGGTAAATCTGCGATGTCCGCACTGGCAGGTGGAACCGGCTGATCAGGTAAAAGGTGTAGTAACTCGTGAAGCTCGCGAGGTAAAAATATTTGGAAAAGAGCAGCGCCATCAGCACCCCAATCGAGAGCACCACCCGCTTCGTCGGCAGAGAATGCAGATGTGTTGCATGCGCCGCCCCGGATTTGCGGATCTTCCCGGCCTGCTTTTTGGTCCAGGCCCCGACGTTAAAAAGTAGTGCGATTGCGACCACCGCCCAGACGCCGAACCACCCGATACTCGACTGGCCCCGCGGCATCACGATCAGTGCTACCAGAAGCGGTCCCACGGCAAGTCCTGCGTTCCCGCCAACTTGAAAAAGCGACTGCGCCAGGCCATGTTGGCCGCCCGAAGCCATGCGCGCCACCCGCGAAGACTCGGGATGAAATACGGCGGACCCGATTCCCATGATCGCCGCCCCTGCCACCAGCATTCCGAACACGTGCGCCATCGCCAGCACCAAAATTCCCAGCAGAGACAGTCCCATCCCCGCGCTCAGGGAGTAAGGCTTCGGTCGCCGGTCCGTATGCAGCCCCACCAAAGGCTGCAGGAGCGACGCTGTGAATTGATAGGTCAGCGTAATCAATCCGATCTGCGCGAAATTCAGCCGAAACGATTCCTTCAGCATCGGGTAAGTCGCTGGCAGCACCGACGAAAGCATGTCATTTATGAAATGGCACAAGCTGATCGTCGCCAGGATCTTGAACCCGGTTTTCTCGCTCGCCGCAGTGAATGTTTCTACCTGAGTTGCCGCCATACCCTGTCTCCGAAAGCAGATTCCTGAAAGCGAACCGGGATACCCGCTCGCAACTTGTTGCAAAGGATAATTGTACCCCGAGACCGGTATCACATCGCCCGCGCTGGCAGCGGGCTCTCGCATTCATGCGAGGGAAGTAGCGCTTCAGCGCCGGCTCTTCGCGACTCAGAAGCAACCCTTTGACTCGCCCGAAAGTTCCTATATCTGGTAAATTGTCAGTGTCTGCGGGAGGTTGTAAACGTGCTTTGCGCAGGTCTGGCGGGTTCAGAGAAACGCAGCTCGCGAATCGGCTTGTCCGTTCTGCTCGCTGTTGCAGCCGCGTTCCTCTCGCTGTCTGTAGCGGCCTTCGCGCAGGAGCAAGGTCCGCTGCAACCCGCTGCGCCCCAGGATGACGATTATCCCTCGCAACCCGCTCCCGCTCCGCGCCGGGCCGCCGCCTCCTCCGCAGCAAGCCCGGCAGGTGTCAGCGCAGCCATCGCAGTCCAAGCCTGCCTCAAGCGGCGGCCTGACGAAAGACCCGCCGTCAATTCCCGTGGACCAGATCATTCAAAAGTTCGCCGCGCGCGAGGCTGAGTTCAAGGAAGAGCGCGACAACTTCACCTACGTCCAGGATTTTGTCATCCAGACCATTACCGATTCGGGCCACGTCGACGGCGAGTACGAGATGACCAGCGACATCACTTTCACCCCGGACGGCAAGCGCTATGAACAAATCACCTATGCTCCCCAGCCGACGCTCGAACGCATCATGCTCTCGCAGCAGGATCTGGACGATCTGAGGAATGTGCAGCCGTTCGTTCTTACCACTGCTGAACTGCCCAAGTACGACGTCACCTACGTCGGCCGCGAAAAGGTAGACGAAATACCGCACCTACGTCTTCGACGTGGGCCCCAAGCGCCTGGAAAAGAATCAGCGATATTTTCAAGGCCGCATCTGGGTCGATGATACGCGACCTGGAAATCGTCAAGACCTATGGCAAGGCCGTTCCGGACATTCGCAAGGGGAGCAGTGAAAATGTGTTCCCACGTTTTGAAACCTACCGCGAAAATATCGAGGGCAACTACTGGTTCCCGACCTACACGCATTCCGAAGACGTGCTTCACTTCCGCACCGACGACGTCCGCATCCGCATGACCGTGCATTATACCGATTACAAGCGCTTCCGCGTTTCCATCAAGCTGCTGAATACCGAACCCGCTTCGCAGCCCAACTCAACGCCCCCGCCACCACCCGCGCCGCCGAAGCCTTAGGCCACCGCGTTTAGCCACTAGGTCGCGACGCCCTACCTGACATCTCGATACGATCTCCGGGATTCCGCGTATAGAGAAAAATAAGCACCGGCGGTAGGATGCCTCAAAGTGGATGCACTAAAATCTATCGCCCCAGAGAGGTATCGCCAGAGAGGTAATCGAATGAATAGAACTTTTCCACTCGCACGCACATTCGCAATCATTGCTCTCTTCGCGCTGGCTCCATCGTTTTTGGCAGCTCGTGCGCGTTCCATACCGCAGGATTCCCAACAGGCGGACAACTCTAGAAACAATCAGGACCGCTCTTCGCCAACCGCCGACCAGCAGAAGACGAGCCGTTCCGACCAGGAGATCACCCGGAACATCCGCAAGGCCATCATCGCGGACAAGGGCCTCTCCACCTACGCCCACAACGTCAAGATCATCACCCAAAACGGCAAAGTAACTCTGCGCGGTCCCGTGCGTTCCGATGAAGAGAAGAGAAATGTCGAGTCAAAAGCGGCCGCGATAGCGGGCCAGGAAAACGTTACGGATGAAGTCGAGGTCGCGCCCGGCAAATAAGACCGCACTTCGATGAGGAGAAATCTATGCGATTTGGACCGTTTTTAATTATCGCCATTCTGCTCGCCATTCTGTGGGCAAGCAGCTTCGTGATGTTTCACGTTGCAAGCGGATTAATTCATTTGCTTCTGCTGTTTGCGGTCATCTCGCTCGTGATTCATTTCTTCACGGGCGCGCGAGCGGCCTGATCGGCAAGCAAGCCGGGCCGCTCAGGTTCGTGCCTGCGAGGACTTGAGCATGCGGACTTCCTTGGAGAGCTTCCAGATCTGTTCCTCCATGCGCGCAAGTTCGATTTCGGCGCCCACCAGAAATCCGATCGTGGAGATGAGTTGAACGTCTCGCCGGCTGTGCGCATGCGGCGCGCGGTGTTGGACGTTGATTACGCCGACGAGCTTGCTGCGGCATATCACCGGAACCGACAAAAACGCCTCGTATTGGTCTTCGGGCAATTCGTTGAACGACTGGAATCGCGGGTCTTGATACGCCTTTCTCGCAATTGCCACCGGCTTTTTGTGCTCGGCTACCCAGCCCGTGATCCCTTGGCCGAACCGGATGGTGAGCCGGTCCACGGCCTCCGCGTGCAGGTTCTTGGAAGCGCGAAGCACCAGGTCCCGGTCGTTCAAAATATACACAAAGCACGAATCACACTTCATCACCGCCGCGACGAATCGCACGATCCGGTCCAGCACCTTCGACAATGGCGCGGCCGAGATTCCCGTGCCGATCTCGTGTAAAAACTCGATGTCGAGATTTGTTTCGTGCTCAGGAGTTGTTTTCATCGGGAGATTCTAGAGAACCCTAGCCGGCGCAAGCCAATCCAAATTCAGGCTATGTCGCATCAGGTTTCAAAATGCTTTACGTGTTCTTTATTTCTTTGGCCATCCTTCCCTTGCAATCCTTTCGCTAGGTGCTGACAATTGGAACCGAGCGTTCGAGGCGGAATGTGAAGGCGCGAAAGACAGTTAACGAGCGAAGCCGGATTATCAGAGCCTCCTTGGCAATATTGTTGTTGGCCCTTTTCATCTGCTTCATCTGCGCGCCAGTCTGCACCCTCACCGCTCAGGCGCAGGCTGTGCCCGAAACGATCCAGGTGGATCTCGCCGCCCCTGCCCACCCCTTTCCACATTTCTGGGAGCAGATGTTCGGCTCGGGCCGCGCTATTTTGTCACTCCGCGATAGCTATCGGCAGCGACCTTCGCCAGGTGAAACAGGCCACCGGCTTCCAATACATCCGCTTCCACGCGATCTTTCATGACGAAGTGGGGCTCTACGATGAGGACGCCTTCGGTCAACCCGTTTACAATTTTTCCTACGTCGACCAGATTTACGACGGGCTCCTGCAGAACGGCGTTCGTCCCTTCGTCGAATTGAGTTTCATGCCCCGCAAGCTCGCCGCCCAGCCCATCGAGCACGTCTTCTGGTATCACCCGATCATTTCGCCTCCGAAAGACTGGGACAAATGGTCGGAAATGATCACTCGGTTCACGCAGCATCTTGTCGCGCGATACGGAATTGACGAGGTCTCCCAGTGGTATTTCGAAGTGTGGAACGAGCCCAACCTGGATTTCTGGGCGGGTGAGCCGAAAGAGCAAACGTATTACCAGCTTTACGACGCTACCGCTAAAGCAATCAAAGCTGTGAGTTCGCGCCTGCGTGTTGGAGGTCCCTCCACCGCGCAAGCCGCGTGGGTGGACCGCTTCATCCGCCACTGCGCCGAAAATCATGTGCCCGTGGATTTCGTTTCCACCCATGTCTACGGCAACGACGAGGCGAAGAACGTCCTGGGTGTCGACGAATTCGTTCCCCGCACCCAGATGGTGTGCCGCGCAGCGGCAAAGGTGCACAATCAGGTCAGAGCGTCGTCTCGCCCGGATCTGCCTGTGATCTTCAGTGAATACAATGCGAGCTACAAGAACGAACCGGACGTAACGGACGCGCCCTTCATGGGCCCCTGGCTTGCCGACACGATCCGCCAATGCGACGGCCTCACCGAAATGCTGAGTTACTGGACGTTTTCCGATGTATTCGAGGAACAGGGGGTCGTCAAAGAGCCTTTCTACGGGGGCTACGGCGCGATCGCGGAAGACGGATTGCCGAAACCCGCCTTCAACGCGTTCAAGCTTCTGCACACCCTTGGCGATCAGCGCCTCGCGGAGGACTCCAATTCCGTCCTGGTAACCCGCCGCGCCGACGGAACCTTCGTGATCGCTGTGTGGAATTTATTTTTGCCGGAGCAGAAGGGTCAGGCAAAAGACGTTACGCTGGAACTCAAAGGGGCGCGGAGCCGCAGTGCCCTGGTCTCACGGCTCGACGCAACACACGGCTCGCCCCTCGACTCCTATGACGCAATGGGACGGCCCGCCTATCCTACCGAAGTCCAGATTGTGGAGCTCCGCAAGGCGGCGCAGCTTCGGCCTCCCGAAAAATTAAGCGTTCACGGGGGCGCGATCCATTTGGCGCTGCCCGCTCAGGGGCTGGCTTTAATCGAATTGCGATGACGATTGGCTGATTCCTGCACCCCGTTCGGGCCGAGCGGCTGCGGCGCGGTCGGCAGCGTCTCCTGGGGATCGGTGGGTTCGTAATCTTCGAAGCCCGCCCGCAGCATCCCGCGCTGCGCTTCCGGGTTTTTCATGAACGTTTCCCACACGAAGCGAGCTACGCGCATTCTCCGCCATCACCATGGTGATTCCCGTATCGATTCCCACGACGTCGCTGTCGTACCAGTTTGTGAGCGGATTGAAGGCGTCCACGAATCCGTAGCGGCTCCAGGTTCCCGCGCCATAGCGCAGATAGGTCACGCGCAGCACGCGCATCACCTGCTGGGGAAGAAACGGAAGCGAGCCAGCCGACGCGCACGGCACCACCGTGCCGTCAATTGGCCCAGTTTTTGGCGGCCCTCCCCACACCTCGTATCCGTGGATCGAATCCGAAGCCGTGATGCCCCAAAGGTCCTCGCTGTAGTCGGAGAATTGTCTCGACAGGTCCAGGCAAAACCGCATGTGCGCCTCGGTGGCCAGCGTCGAATTCAGAAAGTAGTCCGCGTATTTGTCGCGCCTGGCTCGAAAATCGAACCAGCCGAGCGAATACTGATGCACGAAGATCGGCGCGAACGACCCGATGTACTTGATCCCGTCATACTCGAACTCCGACCGCTTCCACGCGTCCCACGACCCCGGAGGCAGCGGAAACGTTGACGACCCCAGTCCTAGCAGATACAGCATCATGAGTTCGCTGTAGCTGTCCCAGCGATAGCGCAGAAATCCCGTCTCCGGAGCCCATCCGTGCGGCAGGATAAGCGTATCCTCCGACAGCCATTGCCAGTTCACCCGGTTGAATATTTCCTGAGCCAGGTCGTTTACTTCCGAGTGGATGAAATGCTGCCGGCACATGAGCACGCCACAAAGCAGGATGGCGGTGTCGATCGAGGATATCTCGGACTCCCACAGCCGTTCGCCCGTGTTGATGTTTGCCCAGTGGTAGAAAAATCCGCGCTGGTTGTGCAGCTTTTTCCACAGAAACCGCAACGTAACAAGCGCCCGGTCCCGCGCCTGCGCGTAGGAAATGTACCCGCGGTTCTCGCCGATGCAGAGAGCCGTCAGCCCGAATCCTGTCGAGGCGATGCTTCCTACAACCTTATTGTCGTTGGCTCGAACGTTGCAGCGGTCTTTTACGATTCCGGTCGCGGGATTCGTTTGCTCCCAGAAAAATAGAAAGTTAGCCCTCTGGAGTTCTTCCAGAAACGCATCGTCACTGGCCGTGAGTTGATATTTCGAGGTTACTCCCGGCTGTTGGGCCAATCGCGCGGCCGTCCCGCCCGTCACCTGCCCGGTGCTTGCCGGTTGATTCGATTGCTGAAGGTCCCCGGGTATTGCCCATCCGAGTTTGGGGAGCAAGCCGAGCGGCAGGCAAGCCCCTGCGCTGGCGAGGTATCTCAACACCTCTCGTCGCGAGGGCCTTCTCGATCTGGCCTTTACTTCCCTCATTCAAAAATTGTAAACAATCCCCCAAGGGGATGAAACGGCGCACTCGCGTTTAATTGGCGCCTCCCATATAGGGGAAATCCTGTACGTCAACCCTTGTCCAAGCAGTCGGAAAGCACTCGCCACCATCGCGCCCTTCGCGACGGCAGCTATGATTCTATCGTCGTGCGTCTCGGTATTCGATTGGTTCTTGAATGCTAGCCTTGGTTAAATCCCCAGAAATCCGAGCTTTCAAGCAGCTCGATCCCGATAGTCTGTGAGCCGTTGATTCTGCGCCGATGCCACTTCACTTTGGCCCGCGTCCGGCGGTGAACGTCGGTGCGCTCGACCGTCACCAGTTCACCTGTGGCAACCGGAATCCGGCATTCCATGGAGGCCCCGTGGAGGCTCAATTCCCGGGTGGTTGTTTCCTCGGTCCAGTTATGTCCCGTCACTTCGTAGCAGAGCTTCAAAGGAATGGAAACGGATTTCCGCAGACCCCTTCGCAGGTTTTTCATCAGATGCCCGGCCGTGAAAAGGATATCGAGCAATTGAGCCTGCTCCAGTCCATCCAGGTCCGTGGACGTTAAGCCCAATGCAGCAGCTTGATCCACGATCTCAATCAGTGTTTCGGCCAGCGGCTCGCCGCACACCGAGTTCCAGTGTTCGTTCTGCTCCAGTTGCCTTCCGCACTCCTCGAGGTCCTGGTAACACCTCGCAATGAAATGCGGTCGGCACAAATCCTGACCTTGCAAAGATGCGCAGGCCCCAGAGCCACACGAAGGAGCAGCGCACAACGTGGACGAGAGGGTAGCGCTCATGGTTTGGAATCGCGGCAATGCCCCAACTGCCGAATCAATTCTTAACCGCCTTGCAAAGGCTCCGCCAGCGGCAAAATCCTGCCTTATGGCGTACTAATCAACGTCTACCGGCCGAGAAACCCTCGCTCTTCGGTGATCTTTGAAGGTGTCTGATTGGGATCGGGCTGTCGCCTGAAAAACGAAAAGGCCGGCGGTTCAAGCCGCCGGCCTTTCCAACACCACCTCACACCAAAGTCTGGCTTCGACTTACCTTCTGCCGCTGCCGTGGCCACCGCCGCCGTGGAAACTGCCCCCGCCATGGAAGCCACCGCCACCGCGCACGGCACCACCTCGGAAACCCCCGCCATACGCTGGTCCGCGACCTACGAAGCCCCGGGCGCCGTATCCGCCGCCATAGTAGCCTCGACCATAGTAACCGCCACCGTAGTATCCGCGGCCACCCCAGTACCCGCGATACCAAGGTCCGGCGCCGATGAACACGCCGCCCGAGAACCATGCGGGACCGTAGTATCCATAGGGAGCACAGGCATACGGGTAATAGCCATAGTATCCATATGCGCATGCAGGAGCTGGGCCCACGTAAGCTGGTACGCCGATTCCTATGCCGACTGAAAATCTTTGTGCGTGAGCGTAAGACGCCGGGATCAAGCACAATCCAAGTACCGCCAGAATCCGCATATATTTCATTTTCTTACTCCTTCCGAGAGCCCCAAAACCTGCCTTAGGAAGCTCGCCTGATAAGTACGATCACACTAAGGGCAAAAGCGTTGCCAAATCCCAAACCGTCTATGTTCCTGTAAGTGCCCTAATATCGTGATGGTATGCGGCAGTAGTCTCAATAAAAGTAGCAAGGAAACCGGTCGCTGCGGCTATTTTCAATCGAAGTGGTGGTTTTCAACCACGCGCGCGCTTACTAGACTTGTTGCAGGCAACGATCTGGCTAATTCATGAGTCGCAGGAGACTAACGAACCTGTCCTACCAGCCCGGCAATGGTATCCATCAGGTCGAACTTCGTGAGCACTTCGAGTTTGCCGTTGCCCATCTCGACAAACACAGCCGGGCTCTCATGGCTCAGGATATAGGTAACGCGCTCCACCGGCGCGGTGGACGGCACCTGCGGCATGGCTGCGCCCATCACCTCGCGCACGATCAGCTTCCGAAGCTCTTTGCCTTGCAGCGCCAGGTTCAGGATCTGATCCTCGAACACGGTTCCGATCGATTGATCGCCCTCGAAGACAGGCAGTTGCGAGATGTCCTGGTGCTGCATCGTCTTCAGCGCGTGAAACACAGTCTGATTGGGCCCCACGATAATCGGCTCGCGCGTCTTCCCGTTCTGGTGTTTCACGCGGATCACGTCGGCCGCCGTAAGCGTCACTTCCGAATCCGCATAGCCATGCTCGCGCATCCAGCCGTCATTGAAAATCTTGCTCAAGTAGCGGCTGCCTGTGTCGGGCAGAATCGCGACGATCACGTCGCCCTTCTTGCAGCCTTTCGCGATGCGCAGCGCTGCCGACACGCATCCGCCGCCCGAGCCTCCCGTGAAGATCCCCTCGCGCTTCGCCAGGCGCCGGGCCCACACAAAGCACTCCTCGTCATTCACCTGCAGAACGTCGTCGAGAATCTGGAAATTCATCGTCGAGGGGAAAATGTCCTCTCCGATCCCTTCCACCACGTAAGGGCGGGCCTTCCCGATGTTGCCCGTCTTGGCGTATTCGTAATAGAGCGAGCCCACCGGATCGACACCGATCACCTTAACATCGGGATTCTTCTCTTTCAGAAAGCGCCCCGCGCCGCTGATGGTCCCGCCGGTACCCATCCCGCAGACGAAGTGCGTGATTTTCCCCTCCGAATCCTCCCAGATTTCCGGCCCCGTGGTGCGGTAGTGCGCCTCGGGATTGAGCGGATTTTCATACTGGTTTGGGTAATAGGCATTGGGGATCTCGCGTGAGAGCTTCTTCGCCACCGAATAATAGCTGCGCGGATCCTCCGGTTCCACCGCGGTGGGGCACACGATCACCTCGGCGCCGAACGCCTTCAGCAAATCGATTTTCTCGCGCGATTGCTTGTCGGTGATGGTAAACACCACCTTGTAGCCGCGCACCGCGGCCACCAGCGCCAGCCCCACGCCCGTGTTGCCTGATGTTCCTTCGATAATCGTTCCGCCCGGCTTGAGCAGCCCCTTGCGCTCGGCTTCATCGATCATGGTCACGGCGATGCGGTCTTTCACCGATCCGCCCGGATTCAGATAATCCGCCTTCACGTAAATCTCGGCTGTCGAGTCCTTTGAGACGCGATGGAGCCGGATCAGCGGAGTTCTACCCACCGCTTCGAGTATGTTGTTGTACTTCAAGTCGTCTGCTCCCGCGAACTCCCTGGCGGACACAAGCTTAGTGCCTTCGTGAAACGCTGTCCAGCGGCGGTTTCCACAATTCAGAAATGCCCGCGAAATGATCCTGAAACATGCTTAGCGTAAAATTGCGTGTCTTTGGCTCGACAATCGGCGGCCCGACATCCTGCCCGTTTGTACAGGTTCCCTGGTGCCCGAAGTATGTTCGGCCGTCCAGTAGTTCTCCGTGGGCTCATCCGTGACAATCGCAGCATGCTGAAATGGCCTCCGTTCCGGCAAAGGACGGTTTTGGCCGGGCGGATACACGGGGCGCGCATTATGACCGATAAATCCAAAATCCTGCTCGCGGCAGCGCTCTCCCTGGTCACACTGTTGTCCGCCGGTTGTGGTACGACTTCGCGCGGCTCTCAATCCACCGCCAGTTCCACCTCAGGCTCCTCTTCCAGCACAGACTCTTCATCTGGCTCGTCCTCTGGTTCGTCCACCGGCTCGTCAGGATCATCGTCAGGATCGTCTTCAGGCTCGTCGACCGGTTCGTCCTCCGGTTCCTCGAGCGGCTCTTCGGGTTCGAGTTCTTCAGGCTCCTCGTCGAACGGCGGATCGAGTTCGGGTTCGTCCTCAGGATCGACCGGCACTTCCCAGAACAGCGCCCAATTTGTGAAGGATGATCTGTCCACTGCGGGAAACTGGTACACCGCCTATGGGGCTGACGGCTATTCGCTGGCAGCCTCATCGCAAAGCCTCCCGTCTTACGCCACATTCACGCAGTCCAACGCCAGCCTATACACATGGGCCTCCAACCCAACCGACGCGCGCGCCCTGGCCGTTCCCGGAGCTGGCAGAATCGCCGCCACCTGGTACAACGCATCGTTCAGCCTGAACATTGCCTTCAATGACGGGAAGACCCATCTTGTGGCCCTCTATGCCGTGGACTATTCCAATCAGAACAGGGCCGAAACCATTCAGATTGCCGATCCCTCTACGAACAACATCCTGGACTCTGAATCGCTCGCGAATTTCTCAGGCGGCGTCTATCTAATCTGGAACATCACCGGACAGGTCCAGATCAACGTGACGTCTACCACCGGGCCCAATGCGGTCATCAGCGGTGTCTTCTTCGGCAACGGAGGCACGTCCATTTCATCCAGCTCCGGGTCGGGGAACGGCTCGGGATCGGGTTCGCAGGCTTGCCCGCCGACCACGGCGAACGCCGTAGTGTTTAATGGCATTGACTCAACAACGCAAGGTGCTTGGAAGGGCGCGGGCAATTTCAACGCCCCGCCGGCCAGCAGTTCTCTCGTCTACGGGAAGGATGGAAACATCCTGCCCGATACGGAAGGCTGCGATACATCGTGCAATCCATTTCCGAGCTATGTGTCCTTCGGGCCCGCGTGTGTGAATTCCTCCACAGCAGGTAATCTCGGGAGCAAACCCTATTCCACGCACGCCTACGTCGCCATGGTTCAAGGGCCGTCGGGGGTGATGGGGGCCGAACCTCAAAACGCCACCAACACCAACTATTTCCAATGCAACTTTACCGATTCGAATCCGGCGGCGCCCTGGGCCCTCATGGTTGCCTGGCGGCCAACCACCGATACCAGAGAAAACAGCGAGTGGTACACGTGTTCCGGCATCAGCTCGTATTACCTTGAATTCAGCTTCGGGAACAGCACCCACAATTTCGAGGTCTACGTGGTCGACGACCAGGATGGCGGAAGCAATCTAAGAAGCGAGCAACTTCAGGTTCTCGACGGCGACACCGACGCCGTCCTCTACGACTCCGGTTCCTTCACCAGTTTTACCGGTGGCCTGTATTACAAGTGGAGCATCACCGGCCATGTAAAAGTAAAAGTGATCAACACCAGCACCAACGGCACAAGCGCCGTAATCAACGGCGCCTTCTTCAATTAAGAGTGTTTTTACCTGGCCGCGTCAGGCCACTGAATTTCCGCTACCCGACCTTTGTCGCTCATACCGCGCCCCTTATGTTCCACGCGGGCCGGATCATCTCAATGAGGCCGGCTTCAAGGCCCCGCGGCCGTGTTCACGGGAAGATCCCGCCACTCGCAGGGTTCAGGCGTGGCGACCAGCACTTTGACCTTTTTCCCTTCGTGCAGCGTCTGCGAAATCCGTTTATTGATGCGTAAATTAGTTGCCTGGCTTTCGTGGCCCCGGCGATATTGATCGAGGCGTGTTTTGAGACCGCCCAAGGTCAGTCCGACATAGACCACGATGTCGTCCACGACGAACGCGTACACGCCAGGCGCAGCCGGGGCCTTGGCATCGAGCCTGAGCAAGCTCTCGGGATCGCGAGTCCACTCTCCAACAAACTGAAAACCGGCCTCCGTGAGGACCTTCCACGACGTATCCTCGCGTGGGGCTCGGGTGGCATCCACCTCAACCGGCTCACGTTCGGCTTCAGCTTCGCGGCGCAGGCCGCCTGCAATTCCGGAGCGAACCAGCACATTGCGGACGTGCTGGTAGCGGATCTCGAGGAACTTGGCGATTTCGACGCGGTTGTAACCGGCGCCCGCGAGCGCCCGGATTTTGTCCGAGATGATTTGGAGATTCTTGACGACTTCTGCGGCTGGTTGCCGTTGGTTCATCGCGTGGCAAATATAACGTAAATGACTAACATCCTATAGCGCGTGTCATCCCGAACGAAGTGAGGGATCTGCATTTCCCCCCTTCCGAAGCCTACCTCGGTTTATAACTCTTGCTGAAGCCGTTGCGGCTGTTCGTGACGGTGTAATCGCCGTTCGGCTTTACCGTCGCTCGAATCCAGTTCCCTTTGCAATCCGGGCTGGCATCCACATTGGCGATCATCTGATCGCCGGTTTGGATTCCTCTGTCGAGCTTCACGGCAAGGTGTATCTGCCAGAGATCCTCGAAATCAGGAGATTTTCGCAGGGTCTCAAACGTGGGCGCATCTCCCCGCGTGGGGCCGTTGTTCATCACCGCGACGCGAGGCTTGAGCGCCCAGACAAGCTGCGGCGACCCCGAACGCTCCAGGCCGTGATGCGTGGTCTGATAGATGTCCACATGCCCTAGCATGTTCACCGGACACGCCAGCAGTTGTTCCTGGTACCACGGTAGGTCCCCTAGATCGACAAACCGGAACAACCCGTACTTCACCAGAAGTCCGACGCTCGATCCATTCTCCGGATCGCGGTCCGGAGCCTTTTGCTGGGCGTCCTTGCAGAACGGGTTTGGGCCGCCGCCATTGATCGGCTTGGTGATGGCCTCGCCCGCCGCGGAAACCACCATGATGTGCACGCCCTTGATGGGAATCGTGTCCCCCGGCTTCAGCGTTGTTCGATTGCCGTCGGCGACCGCCTTATACGCGTTCCACACCTTCATCTGGTTCGGTTTTTCTGTCTCCAGCGTCAAGTCGCCGTGGTCCAGATACCTTCCGATCGGAATCATTTTCGAAAGGGCCGGCACTCCCCCTACATGATCCCCGTGGTAATGCGTGATCAGGACGTAATCGAGCTTCTTCAGGTGCGCCACGTTCGTCGCCAGGTCGGCGATGCGCTTCACTTCCTGCTCGTCGGGAATGCCCGTGTCGATCAGCAGAGACTCGCCGGTAGGCCCCACCAGGAGGGTCGAGGCCCCTCCCTCCATGTCCAGCCAATAAATATTCAGGTCACGCGGAGCGGCCCCGAGAGAACCTGCGAGCGCGATCGCCGCCAGCAGAAGAAATGCATTCCTCATCTTCATCGTTGTCTCCACCAATCGCATTCAACTCATACCATTCTGTATCGATCGCGGTCGAATATACGCTAAAACGCCACCGAAATCAGCGCCGCAGGCAAGATTCATTCTGTCCGGGCGTTT
Source organism: uncultured Acidobacteriota bacterium (assembly GCA_963848365.1). Classification (GTDB taxonomy): domain Bacteria; phylum Acidobacteriota; class Terriglobia; order Acidiferrales; family UBA7541; genus Palsa-295. The sequence continues at coordinate 9,431 of CAWKDI010000008.1, read as the reverse complement.
GCGAGATCGATACGCATCTCGAGTTCCGGAGGGGCCGTCCGGTTCTTCACTGATACGGTGAAAGGGCGCACCGTTTCCCTGATACTAAGAGATGCTAAGAAAAGAGTCTCGGCTGATCTCATAAACGTTTTCGAAACAGGTGCATTGGATATACGATACGCGAGGCGTATCAGAGCATTCATAGAATTGCATTCAATGGGGATTTCGATGGTTGTAAACCTGGCAAGAAATACTTTGCAAATTTGCGCGTTGGCGGTTCTCCTCACGTCCGCGCAAGCCATCGCACAGGAGGCAGGGCGGCAGGTGCCGCAGACTTCCCCCGGTGTGGCGAAGCCGACAGAACCCAAAAGCCAAAATTTTGACCCTCGCGATCTATCGGGCACCTGGCGTGGCGAACCTGCCCGGCCCGGTCAACCCTCCCTCGCCGGAAGCACGACCCGCAACTTCGCCAGCTACGATCAGAAGATCCCCGAGCCGCCTTTAACCGACTGGGCGAAGCAGCATCTGCTTTACAAATCGATCTCGCACGATGCGCTTACAGGACCACACGCCCCGGGCTGGGACCTTCCAGGCCGCCTCTGCTATGTGACCCACACACCGTGTTTCACCGCCGATCCCAACGGCGTGCCCGTAAACGATCCCGAGGGGGAATATCCAGGCAAAGACTGCGAGCCGCTGTCTACGCCGGCGATGTACGACTATCCCGGTATAGGTTCCATGGAGATTGTCGAAACCCCCGAAGGCGACCGCATTTTCCAGTTCTTCGAGTACCACCGGGAATGGCGCACCTGGTGGCTCAATCGCGAGCATCCTAAAGATCTCGACCCCAGCTACGAAGGCGATTCCACCGCGCATTGGGAAGGAGACACGCTGGTAGTCGACACCATCGGCTATAACGGCAAGACAATGGTCAGCCAGAACGTTGGCCACCGAAAAAGCGACGCCTTCCACCTCGTCGAACGATTCCAGCGAATCGACCATGACCACCTGGTGATCGACATGACCTATTACGATCCGAAAGCCTGGGGCACGCAGTCCTGGCCAGGTTTTCACAAATACTACAATTTAGTTCCCAAAACAGATTTCCAGGAATTCATCTGCAGCCCCCGCGAATACCAGGAATACAACAGCCGAGTCACCAATCGAATCGATACCGCTCCGGCGAAGTAGCGCCACCCCGCGGAGTATTAACAGGCGGCAGCGGCACCACTACAGAACTTGTCCTCCCCCTCGCCTCTCGTCATCCCGAATGAAGTGAGGCATCTGCTCCTTCTGAAGCGTGCCACTCAGCGATTTGTCAGCTGCCGGGGGAATTCTACTCCGCTCATCCAAGCGAGATTCTTCCGCCCCTAGGCAAACCATTCCCGATTCATTTCGTGTTCTTTGTCAAATGCCACGCGTCGCACCAGGAGCAGCGGTAGGCTCGAAGGCCGCCCGGCGCATTGCCTGTGGCCATCTGGTGCTGCGCCGTGGCAAGGGCCTCTCCTTCGGTTGTGTACTTCCGCTTCCCGCTGACGGGGCATTTCTCTTCGTTGTCCACTGAAACCCATCCTTGCGAGTGAATCTTCGCAAACGCTGGCCCAATGTTTTACGATTTGTCTATTCTGCCTGCAATACGATCGTCTTTCGGCAAACGCAAACTCCCTTCAAGCGCTGAAATCCGCCCTTCAGCTCAATTTCGAAACCATTAACCGGTCAGAACAGGATGCTCAGCCCATCTCTCTTGACAGCAGGAGGGAGATGAAGTCCAATATGCCAGTTGATACTTGGTTGCAACTGGGGTTGCAGCGTAAATCATGCCCGGTCCCGTGTTCGTTCAGCACCAATGTGATTGATTTTTTGACAAGTAGGCCGGTCTCCACGGCGAACCTTTGGCGAGGAGCCGTGAAGACCGGAAACCGACAGCCAATTGGCTGACGACCGTGCACATTATACGGGAGCCAGCCATTGGTTTCACAAGGAGAAAAGCAGAATGGCTGGCTGTTTCACGGCGTCAAAGCTTTATGGTCGCGTTCCCCGGTTTTCTTGTTCAGCCTTCAAGTGTTGCTTCGCGCGTATCGTCATCGTGGCAGTTCTCTTATCTCTTTTCTTGTTGTCCTTTGCGGCTGATTCCTGGGCTGGCGTTGGCGGGAGTGTTTCCGGCACGGTGAATGACGCTAGCGGCGCCGTCATCCCGGGCGCTGTCTCCAAGGCTGCAAACCTCGAGACCGGCATCGAGCGACAGGTGACCACGGATGCCAGAGGTTTCTACTCTTTTCTCGGCCTCCCCGTAGGACGCTACGACATTCTCATCGAGAAGCCCGGATTCAAATCCTACCGTCGCCGCGGCATCGTCATTGACGCGAATAGCGCCCTGGTCGTGGACGCCGCCCTCGAAGTCGGCGAAAGGGCCGAATCGGTAACCGTCAACGAAAGCGCCGTCCACGCCGAGACATCCGATACCCAGATGGGCGAAGTTATCACCGGCGCGCAGATGACGGCTGTGCCCCTCAATGGCAGAAGCTACACGGATCTGCTGGCTCTCCAGCCCGGAGTCGCTCCGGTCACTTCTGTTACCTCCGACACCGTGCAGGACGTGGGCGCGACCGTGCTCTCTCCCTCCGGCGATTTGAATCCCGGCACTATCTCGATCAACGGCCAGCGCGAATTCGCCAACAGTTTCATCGTGAATGGAAGCGACGTCGAAGAAGACGTAAATATGGGAGCCGCAATTATTCCCAATCTTGATTCCATCGCCGAGTTCCGCATCCTCACGAATAACTTCGACGCCGAGTACGGCGAGTTCAGCGGCGGCCAGATCAATGTCATCACCAAATCCGGCGCCAACGCCTTTCACGGCGACGCGTTCGAGTTCCTCCGCAACACCAATCTGGACGCGCGCAATTACTTTTCCCCCGCGCGAGGCGTGTTCGATCAAAACCAGTTCGGCGGTACCCTCGGCGGCCCGCTCCGCAGGAACAAGGTATTCTTCTTTGCCGATTATCAGGGCACTCGGTCTACCCAGGGCGTGGACACCGGCCAGATTCCCGTCCCCTCGGCGCAGGACCGTGCAGGTAATCTCTCCGATCTCGCACTGGCCGGCGCTTTTCTCACCACCGACGCTACGGGAAGCCTCGTCCCGGCCACCGTGAGCGGCCCGTATTTCGCCACCCTCCTCTCCCAGAAGCTCGGCTACGCAGTCTCGCAAGGGGAGCCTTATTACACGCCCGGCTGCACGAACTCCGCGTGTGTTTTCCCCAACGCCGTGATCCCGCAGCGTGCCTGGTCCGCGCCCGCCACCAACCTGCTGAAATACATCCCCGCGCCCAACAACGCGAATGGCACGTTCTCCACCTCCGCCTACACCAAAACGCTTCGCGACGACAAAGGCGCCTACCGCCTCGACGCCGATACGCGCTGGGGCCAGTTGTCCGCCTACTACTTCCTTGACGACTGGTCGCAGAACAATCCTTACCCGGTCGCTCAAGGCGGCGCGAACGTCCCCGGCTTCAACGCGCTCTACACGGGCCGCGCCCAACTTCTCGACCTGGGCGATACAAAAATGCTGGGTACGAACTCCGTGAACGAATTGCACTTCAGCTACAAGCGCGACGCGAATGACCTCGGCAAGCCGGTGGGCGGAGTCGGTGTCAGCCTGGCGTCGCAGGGCTTCGAAGTGGGCCAGGGAACGCCGGGCATCGTCGCTCTGTCGCCAAAAACAGAAGGCGTGGAGAGCGTCGGTTTTAACAGCTTCACCATCGGCACCAATACCAATGAGCTGCACCAGACCGGCAACACGTTTCAGTGGCTCGATAACTTCTCCAAAGTGATCGGCACCCACACCCTCAAAGTCGGCGGCCAATTCCACTACGACCAGGTCAACGTCAACGCCATCGCCCAGTTCAACGGCAGCTTTCTCTTCTTCGGCACGGAAACAGGCTCCGACTTTGCCGATTTCCTGCTGGGGATTCCCAGCCAATATAACCAGAGCCAGCTCCAGCCCTTCTACGGACGCAATAAGTATGCAGGCCTCTACGCGCAGGACGGCTGGCGTGCCACCCGCAACCTCACCCTGAACTATGGCCTGCGCTGGGATCGCATCGAGCCCTGGTATGAGAAGTACAACCAGATCGCCACCTTCGTGCCGGGCCGGCAGTCGGTTGTTTTTCCGGGCGCGCCGGCGGGCATTCTGTATCCCACCGACCCCGGAGTGCCGCGAACCCTGGCCCCGCCAGGCAATCGCGACTTCGCCCCGCGCATCGGCCTCGCATATTCGCCCGGCGTTTCAGGCGACAGCGCTCTGGCCAAGGTGCTGGGAGGCGCCGGAAAGACCAGCATCCGCGCCAGCTATGGCATGTTTTACACCGCGATCGAGGCCCTCACCATCGGCGTGATGAGCGCCAACGCGCCCTACGGAACCACCTACACAAGTCCCGCGCCGCCGCTGTTCGCCACCCCGTTTATCACTGCCGCGACCGGGCAGAATCTCGGCCAGTATTTTCCGGTAACGCTTGCCCCGTTAAATTCCAGCGCAAGCCATCCCGACCCTGAGGTCAACTGGGCGCAGTTTGAGCCCATCACCGGCCTGCCAAACTACCGCACCACCAATCGCATTCCCTATACCGGTGAATACATGCTCTCGATCGAGCGCGAATTGGCGCCCGACACCGTGCTCAGCGTGAATTACGTCGGCACGCAGGGCCATCGATTACTGGTGCTGGAAGAGGCAAACCCGGGCAATCCATCGCTGTGCGTTTTCTTGAGCGATCCCGCCAATCTGGCGCCGGGGCAGACCCCATGCGGCCCTTTCGGCGAAGACACCGCGTACACCACTTCCTCGGGTCGGGTCTACAACGGCACGCGTGGCCCGCTGGGGTCCAACTTCGGCAGCGACGCCAGCCAATCGACCATCGGCAATTCCGATTACAACGCCCTCCAGGTCATTGTTCGTCACAGCGGCAAACACCTCAACGTTCTGGGCGGATACACCTACAGCAAATCGCAGGACCAGTCTTCGAACATCGGCGAAGAGGTCAACCCTCTCAATCCTTCGCTCAGCAAAGCCCTTTCTTCATTCGACGTGAAGCACAACTTCGTCGTGAGCTACAGCTACCAGCTTCCCGTCGAGCGCCTGTTTCGAGCCGCCAATCGATGGACGCAGGGTTGGGAGCTCTCCGGAATCGCCCACTTCAGCAGTGGCCTCCCCGTGACCCTCGTAAACTTTGGCGACAATTCTTTGCTGGGTTCCGAACCGAACGGCGTCAACAACTTCGGTGTGGATGAGCCGGACTATACGAGAGGCCCTCTCGGCCTGAATCACAATCCTCGCAACGGCCGGCCGTATTTCAACGCCTTGGCGTTCTCCGAGAACGCCCTAGGCACCCCCGGCACCGCCAAGCGGCGCTTCTTCTACGGTCCCGGGATGGACAATTACGATATGGCCTTTCTGAAAAATGTGCGCCTCACCGAGTCGAAGTCCCTTCAGTTGCGCCTCGAAGGCTTCAATGTCTTCAATCACACGCAATTTTTCGGGCCCCAGGCCGTGGACGGAAACATCGATAGCTCTACGTTCGGCCAGGCCGTCGGCGCTACCTCACCCCGCCTCGTCCAGTTGGGCGCAAAGTTCCTCTTTTAACCAGGTAATGAGAGATTTGCACTCAGCAGCTCCAACGGCCTCATGGGCCAACCTTGGGCGCTGCGGGATGGGCTGTCTGCAGGCTGTAATTGCGGATGTCGCCGACGGTGGCCACGCTGATGTGCACGATGGAAACCCACCGCTCCATCTCGTGGTGGCCCGTGCGGTGAAATAGATAGGATGCTCCAATCGAAAGCGCCGTGCCGCCCGCCTCGATCCCGGCGAATAGCGGGTGATTGTCGACCACCCAGTTGGTCAGCAGAATTTCCTGGCGGCCCCGGCGCCGCATGTTGAGCGTCGACGTGTAATCGAGCGCCCTCGCGGCGCCAACCCCGGCGAACAACCACGCGTTTTCGCGATCCCAAAAGCGGTGCGTTGGAACCTGCGCCGGGGTTCGCGCGCGAACGGAGGGTTGCGCTTCAGGAGTGTCCACCGGCGAAACGATGGAGCCACCCGTTTGCTGGTGATTCGACTGCCGGGTGGCCTGCTGAGCGAGAAGGCGGGTGCCGCCTGTGAGAAGGGAAAGAGCGAAACACACGGCCAACAGCCCGATTCTCGAGATATTCATTTCGACGCTTCCAACTCTCGCCTGTCTTCTGCGCTCAAGCTACCATTAATTGAATGGACGCGGGGCCCAAAGCATGAGATACTGAGGTTGCGTTTGTTGCTCTTGTAAACCTTTAGAATTGATGAAGGGGCTGCAAGTCCACACTTGCAGCCCCTTTTTGTTTGGCTGGAGGCGGTGGGAGAAAGCACCAAATAGCTCAAAAAGAAAAGAGATACACAGTTGAAAGAACAAGGAACAGTAAAGTGGTTCAATGCCAGCAAGGGATTTGGATTCATCCAGCGCCAGTCCGGCGAGGACGTTTTCGTCCACTTCTCCGCGATTCAGTCGGAGGGGTACAAGTCGCTGAACGAAGGCCAGGCGGTTGAATTCGAAGTCACCAAGGGCCCCAAGGGCCTGCAGGCTGCGAACGTCGCCGCCCTCTAACCAGTAAGAGCGAGCCCGCCCTGTGCGGGCTCGCTTCTTTTGGGAAGATTGGAATCCCGCTCTCTGGAATTCCAAGGTGTTTTTCGGTGTCAGCGATATCAGTTTGCGTTGATCAGGCTCACGTTGACCAATCAGGGTGATCGGCTGTCAGTTGATCAAGGAGGCTCGATGAAAGCTCTCCAAATAGGCGCCTATATCAAGCATTTTCAGTACGGCCTGGGCGTGGTTACCGAGTCCGATTCGGACCGCACCTCGATTGATTTCGATCTTCATGGCTTGAAGAAATTCGTGACCACCATCATGGTCGTGGAACTCGCCGAAGGAACTCCCCCCAAGCGGAAAAGAGCTCGCAAGAAGCCTGTGGTTGCCGTGGCGCTGGCAAAATCCGCAGGCTCGAAATGAGCAAAGAGCTTCTGATGCAATTCGTGGGTTCTCGTCGAAGGAGACGGTGCGTGAATATATCTTTACGGTTCGCGAGCCGGCCACCGAGCCCCGGGAATTCACCCTCACGATCGCCAACTAAGCATTTACCAAGCATCGCATCAGCTTCCAGGATGCTCCAGACGTGTGCTCCCTGAAATTGCGCCGCGAGTTGGCCACCTCCGGCAATAATCCTCCAGACACTCATTTTCACATTTCCGACGTGGAACTCGAAGATTATCGCAGCAGCCATTCTCCCAAGCCCAGAAGTCCGTTTGCACGAAGCCCGTGGAAGATTATTAGAAAAAACATTAGAATCAATTTCGTGAGCGAGCGGTCGGCCATTCGGCCGGAAGAAGGGGAAACACGATGAAAAATCTATTCGTCGGGAACCTGAGCTTTCAAACCACGGAAAGCGACTTGCGGGCACTGTTTGAGCCCTTCGGACAGATCGTGCGCATGCACATGGCCATGGATCGGGAAACAGGCCGCGCGCGCGGCTTTGGTTTCGTCGAAATGGCGAATGATGAAGACGCGAAAAAGGCGATCGCGGCTCTTGACGGGAAAGAAGTTGGCGGGCGCAACGTTAAAATGAACGAGGCGCGCCCCAAAGAACGCACGGGGGCTCCTCGCGGCGATAAGCGCGGAGGTCCCAACAAAGGCGGCGGGGGAGGCGGCCGCGGGCGCAACAGCTTCTCGAACGACTATTACGGCGGAGCCGCGCGGCAGCCGCGCGAACCCCGCTGGTAGTTCCAATCCACACTTTAAGGAGTCTCTTATGGGCAGAACCAGCTTTCAGAAGCGCCAAAAGGAAATGAAGCGCCAGGAAAAGCAGCAGATGAAGGCTCAGCGCCGCGCGGAACGTAAGATTGCCAAGAACACCGAGGGTGAAGCGGGCGCAGCCCAGCCCGGCGGCACGAACGAAATTGATTTGAACGATCCGGACTTCGCGGTTTCCCCCGGCTGGGAAACCCAGGACCCCATTTAGCTTCATCGTTTCGGCGTCCCGCTATATCCGCGACGCCTGTCGCTCCTCATACCCGTCAGCAGCAATATTTCGAAGTTGATTAGTCGAGCTTTTTGCGGGCTGAGACGTACAGCGAGGCGGCTAGCAGAAAGAACAGCACCACGGCCAGAATGTGCGACTGGCTGAGGCGGGGCATGAATTTGTCCCCGAAGGCAAAGGCCGTCGGCGACCACGGCAAGCGGAACAACGTCGAAACCCAGCCGGGCAGCCGCTTGCCCAGCTCCGGGTCCTGCAGAAGGTTGATGATGATCGCGAGCAGGCCGAACACGCCGCCGGCGGCAATGAGTCCGCTGGCGTAAAGCGAGCCGGGGCTCACCTCGCTTTCGGCGCCGCTCTTATCCTCCGCTCCGCGCTCGGCGAGCCACCGCACCAATCCTCCGGCAAACATCGCCATGGTGGTAGCGATCGAAATGTAGGAACCCACCGCGAAGGGCAGCGAGCGTATTCCCAGCAGCTCCACGGCGAGCACGAGAAATACCCCCAGAAATACCAGCCGCCACGGGAGCCGCTGATTCAGGATGCCGCTGATCACGGTGGCCATCAAGCGCGCCTGCGGAGCGGCGGCCTTCGCGCTGCCGATTCCTTGCTCCCACTGCACTTCGATCTGCCGCGTCGACGGATCGTACAAATACTTTCCGTCCGGCACTTCGCTTGAGCCGATCGCGTTCACCAGCACGTAGTCTTTGCCTTCGTACATGTAGTTGTTTTGCTGGCGCTCGACGCCGGTGGGAGATGCGTGATATCGAGCGGGATTTGCATCGGCTTGTACTGCGCGAGGCCTACGTTCATGAGGATCAGCGTTCCGCCGATGGCGAACGACGAAACCATCACCCCCACGACCAGGCCAATCTGCTGCCAGAATGGAGTGGCGCCCACAAGATACCCCGTTTTCAGGTCTTGCGACGTGGCGCCGGCAATCGCTGCAGCGATACAAACCACGCCGCCGATCGTGAGCGCCAGGACGCTATACGCGTTCGCCGTCCAGCGCAGCAGAAGAAACACGGCGCAGGTGGCCATCAGCGTGGCAATGGTCATGCCGCTTACCGGATTTGACGAGTTGCCAATCAGTCCGCTGATCCGCGAGGCCACGGTAACGAACAAAAATCCGAACATAACCACGAAGATCGCCGCCATCAGGTTGGCAAGGGCGCCAGTCTGCGCCCCGGGAATGGGCTTGAACTTCAACAGCGCCCACATCATCGCAATCAGGCTACGGAGCCGACCAGCACCACGCGCATGGAAATGTCTCGCTCGGTGCGCGCCGCGACGGGCAGCGACTCCTGTTTGGCGCGGACGTCTTTCAATCCCGCGGTGAGCGCCGCAAAAATTGTGGGCATCGTCTTGATCAGCGTAATCAGGCCGGAAGCTGCCACCGCGCC
>CAWKDI010000007.1:0-12592 GCA_963848365.1 uncultured Acidobacteriota bacterium | reverse complement strand
AGAGCTGCAATACCAGCCCTTCGCTGGCTGCCGTCACCCGAGGAAAATGCTCCTGCGCTCGCTTGACGATTTCGTCGATCTGGTCGTCGGAGTGATCCGGATCATGGTGGTAGAGCACGAGGTGCTTGACGCCGCTCTCCCGGGCGATGCTTACGCCTTCCCGCCGAGTGGCTATGGCCGAAGCCGCGTCTTCGCGCCTCATATTCCTCGGGCTGGTACTGCGCGTCATAGATCAGCACGTCGGCGCCCTCGGCGAGTTTGCGCACGGCTTTATCGAAGACCGCATCGCCCGGTTCGTTATCGGTGGCGTAGACGGCGACGGCGTTGCCGCTGGTGATGCGAAAGCCGAGGCAGCCCTGCGGATGGTTACATGGAATCGATCACGCATTCGTCAAATGCGATCCGGCCTTCACCGATGTCGTAAAAATTGCGAATGCGCCGCCATCTGGCCATATTCTACTGGAAAATAAGGGTCGGCCATCTGATGCTCAATGGTGGCCCTGAGACTTCCGCCGCGGTTGCTGGAGTGGAAAAAGAAAAAGCTGTCGGGATTCTCATACAGAGGGGCAAAGAACGGGATTCCCTGAATGTGATCCCAATGAAAGTGCGAAAGAAAGATATGGGCGTACAACGGAGCGCTCCGCGAATTCCCGCATCAGACTCTTGCCGAGAACGCGCAAGCCCGTGCCGCAGTCCAGGATATAAATCTGGCCGTTCACTCGAACTTCAACGCAGGAGGTATTACCCCCATACCGCATGTTTTCCATCTGCGGAGTGGGAGTCGATCCTCTTACGCCCCAGAACTTGATGCTCCATGGGCTCTCTTTCCATGCTTCCCGGCTTCAGCGAATGTTTCGCCGGGGTGGGAATCCAGTCCCAACGCGCAACTCGTGAAGATACCACGAAAGTTGCCTCAGTATATGCCGACTTCCCCGGCAACCGTCAACCGCATTGCGCCAGGGTAAGAGCCGTAATTTCCGCCTCAGTGCCAAGTTGACACAGTACCACTCTGAGGACTGGAGACTGCCGGAAGCCTTGGTGGTACGATCTAGCGTAGTGCGTCAAACATAAGGCACGCAATCAGCAACGGAAAATCGAAGGTCAGGTGTCACCCTGAGCGAGCAGAGCGAGTCGAAGGGCCCCTATAGCACCGTACCTCTTTAGTCCATAGGCGCTTCGACTCCACGCGCCCAAAACCGGGGCGCGTTCCGCTCAGCATGACAGCGACATAACTGCTCATCTGCTTGACGCACTACACTAGACTTCCGCGGAGCGATTTTCACTTGATTTTGTGCGAGGCATTTATGCACGTCACCCAGGCAAACGTTCTCGATTCCTGGGCGACGCGTCCATCTATGATCGCTCCAAGGCGCCCGCGAGCGCACGCTGCCCATTACGCCGAAATGCTGCTGGCACGCCCCTCCGGCGATCTGTTCGGCTGGGCGCAGGACGCCGGCATGGGCTGGGACCCGGCTGTGCTGGGCGGCAAAGAATTCCTGATCCTGAGCACCCACGGCGGCATTCGCGCCGCCGACGGCACGCCCGTCGCGCTGGGCTATCACACCGGCCACTGGGAAGTCGGCCTGCTGATGGATGCCGCGGCCAAGGAACTGAAGGCGCCGGGCGCCATTCCCTTCGCCGGCCTATTGCACCGATCCTTGCGACGGCCGCACCCAGGGCACCACGGGGATGTTCGATTCGCTGCCCTATCGCAACGACGCGGCCTCGGTCTTCCGGCGCCTGATCCGCTCGCTGCCCACGCGCAGCGGCGTTATGGGCGTGGCCACCTGCGACAAGGGCTTGCCGGCCATGATGATGGCGCTGGCGGCGACGCGCGATCTGCCCTGCGTGCTGATTCCCGGCGGCGTCACGCTTGCTGGCGCAAGAGGGCGAGGACGCCGGCAAGATCCAATCCGCCGGCGCCCGTTTCGCGCACGGCAGATCACCCTGGAAGCCGCCGCCGAGGGCCTTGCCGCGCCTGCGCCACGCCCGGCGGCGGATGCCAGTTTCTGGGCACCGCGGCCACCTCGCAGGTGGTGGGCGTGGTTGGAGTTCGTCTCACGATTTCACCGACCTATCAGCCTTTCGGTCATCCGCGCTGCGCAGCAATGGGGTGCGGATGCGCACCGGGTTGTTGAGGATCTTGTCCAAGACACTTATCTCAAACTTTGCACTGACAGATGCCGCTCGCTCTTGAATTTCACAATCCAACACCCAGAGGCGGTCTTGGGTTATATAAAGACGGTCGCAGTTAACGTCGCCCATGATTATTTCAAGTCTCTTCATTCTCAGAAGCGGGGCTCGGGGGAGGCCGCCCAATTGCTAGAAGAATGCGACCCTCAGGCTCGAAGTGAAAGTCTGGGCGGCCAAGATGCGATGGAACGTGAGGTCCTCATGAAACAAATCAACGGTTGCCTTAAGAGTTGCTCCGACGGACCTGATCAGGAGAGAGACTGCCTGATCTTCTGGCTCTACTATCAACAGGGCATGAGTGCTAAGGCTATCGCGGCCCTACCCACGGTCGGCTTAACCCCAAAAGGCGTGGAGAGCGCAATTTTTCGCCTAACGCGCCTAGTGCGTCAACAGGTTGTCAGCCTTCGATCTGAGTCGGCAACATCGCAGCAGGCGGGCGAAAAAGGATTTCGCCCCGCAGAATCGTATTGAAAGGAGAAGCTGGTTTTGACACGGGCACTCGACAAACATCTCGACGGCGACGAGCTTAACGCGCTTGTCTCGTTGCCTACAGTAGGCGTCATCGATTCAGGGCGTCTCTCGGATGAGGCTTTAGAGGAAGCCCGGCGCCACGCTGATTCTTGCCAAGACTGCAGCCGGAAGGTGCAGGTGCACAAGTCTGTGCAGAGCGAGATATCACGCATGGACTCGCTCAGCAATCCGTCGCCCGGTTGTGATTACGTGGCGGACACTGAGTGGCTTGACGTAGTAGCGGGGCTGCTGCCCGAAGTGAAGACGAAAGAGCTAATGAAGCATGCTGCTCAATGCGGACACTGCGGACCTCTTCTGCGAAGAGCAACTGAGACTCTCGCAGATGAAGTGACTCCGAGCGAAGAAGCAGTGCTGGGGAATTTGAGAAGTGCCGGGCCCGAATGGCAGAGGGGAATGGCCGAGACACTGCGGGGAGAGATTAGACCTCGGCTACTGGAGAAGCTGGGCAGTCCGGGGTGGCGCGAGTTATTCTCGTGGCCACGTCCCGTGTTCGCGAGTGTTGCTCTGGCAGCAGTTGTGCTGGCTGCGTGGTTAGGCTTACGTACTCTTCATTCCCCGTCTGCCGATCAACTGCTCGCACAGGCCTATACCCAGCACCGAACACTGGAAGTAAGAATTCCCGGTGCGGCATTCGCCCCGCTGCAGGCGGAGCGAGGCGTTGGCGGATCAAACCTGGACAAGTCGCCAGCGCTGCTAAAGGCCGAGGCCATAATCAGTGAAAAACTGAGTAAGAATCCAGCCGACCCCGCATGGCTAGAAGCCCGCGCCCGCGCTGATTTGCTAGATGGTAACTACGAGTCCGCCATCAAATCCCTCCAGCGAGCGTTGGAGGTCCAGCCCGATTCCCCACAGCTTCTAACCGACCTTGGCTCAGCGTATTTCCTGCGTGCCGAATCCGGCCAACGACCGATTGACTACGGCAACGCTATCGAATCTCTCGGTCAGGCGCTTGCCAAGTCGCCGGATAATCCTGTGGCGCTGTTCAATCGCGCCCTCGCCTGCGAGCGTATGTTTCTCTATACCCAGGCGGAGGACGATTGGGAACATTACCTGCGCGTGGATCCGACAGGCGAATGGGCCGACGATGTCCGTCGCCGACTGACGGCACTCAAGGGGAAACTGCGCGAGCACGAAAAGAGCCAGAACGAATCGCTGTTGAGCCCGGCAGAGATTGCGAGAACCGGGGCAGACAACGCCGCAGTCCACAAGAAGATTGATGGGCGAATTGAAGAGTATTTGAGTCTGGCAGTTGCGCATTGGCTACCCGAAGCATATCCCACTGATCGAGTGTGGGCTACGGGCTTGGCAGAATCGCGTGCGGCGCTTGCCATTCTGGCCAAGATAGCCGTTCAGAAACACGCAGACCAATGGCTTGCCGACCTTTTGGCTTCGTCTTCGTCTCCCGGTTTTGCGCCGGCTGTCGCGCAACTCTCGGCCGCGCTCAAAGACAACGACACTGGCGACAACGTGGCAGCGAGGGAGCGTGCCTCTGTAGCGGAACGGCTGTTCCTATCCATAGGGAACGATGCTGGAGCACTAAGAGCCCGCGTGGAATACATGTTCGCCTCGCAAGACGCACAAGATGGCAACGAGTGCGCGCGAGCGGCTCACGGAATTTTATCGCGACTGGATAACCGCTCCTACGGATGGCTCAAAGTCCAATACCTGATAGAGCAAGGGAATTGCGTATGGTTCAGGGGCGATATGGGGACGGCTCGGCAAATGCTCGATCAAGCATCACGGGAGGCAGAAACGGACGCTTATGACGCCCTTTACCTGCGAGCGCAAGATCAACTCTCCCTCTTGGAAGGCACGATAGGAGATTTGCCTTCGGCTTGGACCAGGGATCACGCCGCTCTCGCCCGGTTCTGGACTGGCCAATATCCAGCAATGAGAGGTTACAACCTTTACTTCGGATGCTACGAATTTGCGCGGGCACAGCAGCAGCCGCACTTGCAACTAGTGGCATGGCGGGATGGACTCGCGCTCAGCGCATCCTTCAAGGATGACGTCATCCGTGCCATGGCCCATTCCTTAATGGCGGATGTGGCTATCGCCGTTGAACAACCACAAATCGCAGAGCAGGAACTCATTCGTGCTAATCAGCTTTTCTCGGCATCTCCCCAAATTAAGTCGACTCGCGTGGCCCATATGGAAGCCGAAACCAGGCTTGGCGAAGTCGAGGGCACTGAAGGAAAGACTGGCGAGTCGCTAGTGCGTCTAGAGAAGTTGGAACCTGAGATTTCCGCGCTTTCCGATGACTTCTTGCAGGTGATGTTTTACACCACCCTTGGGCAGGTTGAGTCGTCCGTCGGGGAATACAGCAAGGCTGAATCGACGCTGCGCTCTGCCATCGGTCTTACCGAGCTCGAACTGCGAACTGTCACTGATGAGAGCTCGCGACTGAAGTGGAGCGAGCAAACGTCCAATACCTACCGCATTTTCGCGCAAGTCCGTATGCAAAGAGGGGACGCTGAAGGCGCGCTTGAAACATGGGAGGCCTATCGGGGAGCTGCGCAGCGAGCGAACGAAAGTGCCGATCACGCCATGGTTGAACCGCATGCGGTTGCGACTCGACTGCGGGACCTTACAAGTGAAACAGTAGTTTCCTATGCGCTATTCCCCAACGGGATGGCTATATGGGTTTACGATGATCGGGGCGTTTTCGCGCACTGGACCCAGGGCAAACCGACTTCTATCGAGGTTCTCGCCCAACATTTTCGCCGCCTTTGTTCTGATCCATCCTCGGACGAATCTGACCTCCAGCAAGACGCTCGCGCACTTTACGACCGGCTAGTCGCTCCTATTGAGCAGCATTTATCCTCGGATCGCGTCCTCGTTACCGAACTAGATGACGGTCTTAACGGTATACCCTTTGACGCACTCCTGGACACCCAGAACCGATACTTAGGGGACCGGGGCCCCATCGTGTCTTCACTTGGAATTTACTATCACCCTGACTGGCGAGCGTCGGTCCGTATTACTCCAGAGACGAGGGCTTTGATCGCCGCTGTTCCCGTCTCGGGTGTAGGCGACGCCCGATCTTTATTGCCCTTGCCTGACGCATTATCGGAGGCTGAGATGGTCGCCCACGGCTTCAACGCGCCCAATCTCATGTCCGGAAGCCAAGTGACAACAGAAGCACTGATTTCCCAATTGCCCGGCGCATCGGTTCTTCATTTTGCGGGGCACGCGATCAGTTCTCAACAGCACTCGGGACTATTGCTTTCCGACGGGTTGCTTGGAGCTTCCTCCCTGAAGAAGACTTCGTTAACGCGAATTCAACTCGCTGTCTTTTCCGCTTGCGACACGCAAGACGGTTCGACTGGCAGGATATACGACGTGGACGGCTTGGTCCGAGTTTTCCTGCGGGCCGGCGTTCCGCATGTTGTAGCGAGCCGTTGGAATGTGAATTCTGCAGCGACTCGGCAGTTCATGAATTTGTTTTATCGGGCTCTGTTAGGCGGGAATTCTGTTGCTGAGTCGATCCATCAGGCGCAGGTTGGACTGCGATCGATCTCGGGCATGACTCATCCGTATTACTGGTCGGCGTTCACCAATTTTGGGTTGGTCTAAATCACATTTCCATTCGGGAGGCCTCAAAAATGAAGCATCGCTACTCGCAAAATCTCGGGAAGCTCGTCCTTCTCGTCGTGATGGCGGTGGGCTGCCCACGGCCATCTTCCGCTCAACAAGACCTTCAAGTTATGGTAGCTGGACCGTGGTCCTACGTAACAGACTCGGTAAAGTACCCCGGCAGGCTCTTCCTTGTCGCTCCGGGGAGTTCTACCAGCCATGCAGTTTACATATTCCCTGGCACCAACCCGGTCTTCTCCAGTTCCAATCCACCGGTGGTAAGTCCGACCGCCCCAAGTCCTACTGGAACGTATAAGCTCGACTATAGCTACAAAGGACAATACTCCGCTACTGATCAAAGCCCTCCTGTACTATGTGGCGCGGCCATCAGTTCGCCCACAACGAATGTTAGGCCGATCCTGAATAACGCCAGCAACTCCAACTTCGTCATCTCACTGCCGACTCCCGACGGCTATTCCACCTTCTCGGGATCGATCAATGGCTGGAGTGGAACCAGCGAATCGGAGGTGTCGGGCGCTCCCATCCTCAACTCGACCGCGGCCCCGCCGGCTCGCCAGTATACGACCTGGATGGTTCTTCACTATGGAGTGACCCAAATTCCAGCATCGTTCCAATTGAGCGGAACAGCTGTGGGGACAATAAGTACGACAGGTTCCACCGCTAATTATTCCGGAGGGATCAGTATTGTTCTGAGCGATATGGGTACGGCGGACTTGGTTTGCGACAGCGTGTCCCTGGTATCGGTAAAGGATCGAAATGGACTTTGGACCCTGAATCAATACGCACGTTTTCCACGGCAGTCGTCGCCAGGCGTCCAAATTCTCGGGCAGTACGACTTTAGCCATTGTTCCAACTCCGGTCCCGTTTCCGCAATGAAGAATTCGGCGACACATTCGAAGGTCTCGGCGATGAAGCAATCGAAGCCTGGCTTACTTTCGCCCGGCAGCGCGGATTGTCATGCGTGCCAGATGAGCGTCAACAGTGCTATTCCGGGAGCGATTACACCTACCGTCGTTGGGAAGTGAGTGCGTCGAGATCGCAGGTCCAGCTCCAGACAGCAACAAGGCAGGGCTCCTCTCCCTGCCACCTCCTTTCTGTAAAAGGATTCTCCTCCAAAATCTCGTTACCTAAAGAGGAGGACCCCCATGTCGCACTCACGAACTTGGTTGTTGTTTCTGACGCTAGCGCTCACTGTGATTGCGTCCGGATGCTTTCTGAAGCCCAAGCATTGGCCCGCAGTGCCTTCTCCGCCCAGCCCCCCTGCGCCGACAGGGCAGTTTAGTGTGGTATGGGACAAGCAGGATTTGAACGCTTTCCCGCTGAATCCGCAGTGGGCAGAACAACGCGATCACCATCAGCTTCCAACGGTCCCCAACGACGAACAACAGAATGTATGTGTGAGACGGCCTGATCTCCCGACTTGTACGGCGCAGGCTACAGTCAGGGATGACAAGCCTCCAAATCTGTTCTGGCGCGCGGCCTGTGGCTTGATTCTCAGTTCCAAGATTCACGGTCACGTCGATTGGACACCGGCGACATATTACGGTGCTTTGAATTGGATTCACCTCAACTGGGGTGATTCTGACTACAATTTCAGGCTTTTTCCGGAAGAAGATAACCTCGCTACGCAACATGGTCTTACCCAAAATAACGAGGATCTCAACGGGAACAAGTACATCGAAGTTGAATTTGATTCTCGGGAGACCGCGGGACGTTTGGGTACTCCCACTTGGAAGGCCTTCGCGGAAGCAGCCGAAAGTCCAGACCCTGACCGCATGAAGCGGTGGCTTGATCCTCAACACGGGGAGACTTCGCCGTTCGCATTGGTGACCGGGTTGTTTAATCTCGATTGCGAGCATGATTGCAGAAGCGAACTGCATCCTCTCTATGCCACGGCCATAGAAACGAACGATAGCCCGGATGACGACACCTGGGCGATCCTAGTTCGGAATTGGGGGAATGGCGGTTCTTGTAGCGGATTGAACCAACAGCTCGAACTCGGTGGAGGCCAATTCAACTTGGTACTGCCCAACGCGAGTGGCAAGGCGCCGGCCATGCTTTGGGACAAGGTTGAGTTTGCTGTCAGCAATCTGGCAATTCCGTTCCCGAAGCTGGCCTTCATTCAGGGCGTTGGCTATGTACTCACTTTCACACTGCCTGACCCCGCTGAGCGTCCTCTGGTTGAACTGGTTCTCCACCTCCGATGGGCGAAAGGGACGATCGCGCCGCGGGTCAGACTGCCTCTGCCGAGTGTCCCAGCAGGCATGGCGGACGCTGCCGGACCACGGACCGAAAGCGAGGAGAGTGCCGAGAGCTATCTCGCGTCACTTTTCCAGCGAATCGGCCGGCAGCCGGGGGGATCGAGTTCGGCGATGTTCGAGGTGCCTCCCCCATCACTTCAGGACCATCTGGTAACGCCCCCTCGTCTAAGTGCCATCACAAAGTTCCGGGCGCCCGCGACGCTGCCAACCACGAGTGCGCAGCCCCCGACATTGAGGTTCAAAGGCGTCAGCGATGAAGTGAAGGTTAAGCGGGACAATGCCATGTTTCGGAGCCTATGCGCGGCGTACAGGGAAAAAGACCAGACGCTGCCAACGGACAAGATTCCTGATTTACCGAAGCTCTGTGAGTCGCGGGAAATGCAATAAGAATGTCCGGCGCTTGGGGAACTCTGCTACCGGCTGAAGAATGACACATCGCCCCAGAAAGGTGCGGCTGCGCTGTTTAGTTTCTGCGGGGGACCACAGAAACAGACGGATGCTCGAATTGCGGCTCTGGTCTGCGCTGTCGGTCGCTGTACGGTGACTGGTTGGAACGTCTTTAGTGTCTGCCCGGAATGGCGGCAAGATTTTCGCGCGGGTCGAGCGAACCCTGTCGAGGCGCTCGGCGGCATGTTGCTTCCCTTCGTAAGGTAATTTATTTTCCCGCTCGGGGCTAAACGCCTACCTCGACTGGCAGACCCGCTTCATCAAAATCCTTGCATTCAAAACCGCCAAGGCTGCCCGGATATCCGAGTTGATTTGAAATGATCCGGGTCCGGCCGATCGTCTGATCGTCGCATTCATGCGTATGGCCATACACCCAGAGGGCCGGCTGGTGGGTCTCAATGATCTCCACCATGTCCAGGGAATTAAATGCCGGCGTGAGAGGGCCGCCCTTGTATTTGGAGTTGGGATTGATGACCGGCGCATTATGGCTGATAACCACGCGCGGACCACTTAAATTCTTGCCAAACCAGTTCAGCAATTTCGACGCGAAGTTCTTATGTAGCGCAATCGAATCTGCTGGCGTGAAAGGCGTTTCGTCGGGGTTATAGATGAGGCGGTAATCATTCATTTGAGAGCGGGCGGTCTCCATGGCGCGCAAATCGCCGCCGTTGAAATCCGTCCACATCGTGCCGCCGAAGAAATTGACACCCCCGATGCTGACCTCTTCATCAAGCAGCAGTTTCACATGCGGATGTCTGTCTTCGAGCCACGCCTTGAATCTGTTGTCCTCTTCGTTCATTGGCCGCCGCGTGTAATATTCGTGGTTTCCCGTCACATAGAGGACTGGTTTCTTCCACTTCCGCAGAATCTGGTCGAGCGGATCATAATCCCTGAGCGTGACGATATCGCCTGCCAGGATCATGACATCTCCGTTCACTGCCGGGGGCAACATCCAGCCCGAGCCAAATTCAAGATGCAGGTCGCTATAAGTAATGATTCTCATGCTCGTAAGAGAATGCTTGTTTGAACACGTCTTTCTCAAGTCCCAGATCTCCTCCGACAGCGGTTCTACTCGGGGCGGAGCCCGGTTCGTGGAACTAGAAATCTGACATCCCCCGGATAGCTGAATAATAAGCCGAGGCGCAAAGGCCAGTGTCAAGGCTCTTCGACCGCGAACGCGGCGCGCGAAGCGCGGCCTTGACACTGGCCGGGCCTCGGCTATGCTCTGGCTATCCGGGGCATGTCATTCGGGAATGCTGCATCACAGACCTAAACCGAAAACCTGACTGATCTGATTCGTGTGCGTGGTTTGTAGTTCTATTTTATGCATCGCTGGCTCTTGCTGAATCGCGTGCGAATGGGACACATCGGGGCTGGGTTCCTGCCCCAGCGTCGCTGCATTATTCGTATAAATCTGCGCGTCATAGCGTCCACGCGAGACGGAGACATAGGTCAGCCTTTGCGGGTGACGGACAGCTTCTCATCGGCCACCGCTGCTCAGCGCCGCGCTTCGTGGTCTTTGAGGCGGTCCCGCGCCACACGCGCCTTCTGCTTCTTGACCTCGTCCACGATCCCGTCGAACCCCTCTTGCGTCATTGCCTCGCCCTTCGCCAGCGGACCCAGCAGGTTCACCAACAACAGCCGGCACGCCGTGATTTCCACCATCTCCGCACTGGGTCGAAGCCCCGTCTTGTCCTGTTCGATCTCGCGCAGGATCAGCCCGCGGATCAGCTCCGCCTGCGTCTCGTTCCGCTTCGCCGCCAGCCCCTCCAGCTCGTGCAGTTCCGCCTCGTTCAGCTTTGTCCCCACGTGATGCACCCGGAACCGCGCCCGCTTTGCCGCTTCCGCCGCAAGGTTCTTCTCATCGAGCAGCGCCATCGCTCCAACCTCCCAGCACCCGCGTTTACGCAAGGAGTCACGGGTTTCCTTACGGAACCCCCACCCACGCTATCTATTGGATGCCAGGATGGTTCCTCCAGAAAGATGTCAAGTTTCCCTACAGTTCCCTCGAAGGGGTGGAGTGTCAAAATTCTTCCGGTGCGAAGCACCGCGCCTTTCACAGCTCGCCATACTCCCTCGCCAACGCATTCCACAGACGGACCACTTCCGGCGCCTGCCAGCCGCGGCGGAACAGACTCTTAATAGCCTGCCAATCGTCATGATGAAATGTGAGGGCGATCCCGTGGTCCCGAGAGCGAAATACGACGCCGACCTTTTCTTCTTCGTCGAACCACGTAGACGCGAGGAAATAGCGACCTTCCCAGAAGATCAGTGTGTCGCGCAGCGACAACCCTTCTAGTATCGTCCGAAGTTCCGCAATTCTCGGGTAATCGAAGAGCGGATATTGCAGAGCAAATCTTCCGGGAAAATACAACCAGGTAGAAAATTCCGTCTCCGGCCCCCGGTGAAATTCGAGACGGTATTCGCCTTCCTGAAACGAAGGCAATGGCCCAGGATTTCTCAACCTAGAATCGGCACCCCAAAATGCACCATCGCGTAAGGGTTCTTCATGGCGGAGGTAATGGCCACGGGCGCACACGCGCCAGAGAATCGGCCAGTACGGTCGCAGCGCTTCGTTCAGCTTCTCGATGTTTAGAAACTTTTCGTTGTCAAGAACCATGTAGAGAAGTCGAGCGGTATGAATTGGTCGGTCAGTCTCGCTGTCAGCGTTCTTTAGCGTGTGGATGGTTCGGTTCACGGCCCGCTGCACATCATCGTTTACGATCTCCTCTGACTGCTTCGCCTCAGTTTGCTTTTGTGACGGCAGAGTGGTGAGGAGATAAGGGGCCATCGGGCCCCTCTTTCTCTGTTTAGATACAAGTCCATAAACGGCAAGGAAAGCTTCGAGAATTCCGGCGAGAGATTCAAACGAAATGTCCGTCTGGCCGGTATTTGCAAATAACTCCGCACCCTGCTGACAGTAGTAAGCAACTAGGGTCCATTCGGCTTGCGAAAGTGGCAGCTTTGCGTCTACCTTCCCGCGAATCTTCACCAGGGAATCGGTTGGCTCTGAGAGTAGATTTACGAACTCTAATCGCTCCTCTTTAGAGGACTCAAGGAGCTGCTTTGCCGCCTCCGATGTTGAGACGGGTTCGCCACTCTTGGAGGCCATGATTTCCTTCAAAGTGTCGAGTCTTTGACGCAGCTCGTCGGAAATCCGAATGGAGATCACCGGCTGCTGCAGGATTGGGGTCTTGTCTGCCAAAGGGTCAGCCTCACTAAAATATCGTAACGTTACGTATTGACTGTATTGGTACAC
The DNA here is from genome assembly GCA_963848365.1 of uncultured Acidobacteriota bacterium. Taxonomy (GTDB): domain Bacteria; phylum Acidobacteriota; class Terriglobia; order Acidiferrales; family UBA7541; genus Palsa-295. The sequence continues at coordinate 304 of CAWKDI010000007.1, read as the reverse complement.
GTGCGTTAGTGTCAAGTGCAACGTTTGCTCCCCGGTCGGACGACCTACGTCGCAGGGATTGCTGCACGCTCAGCCAAATGAACCCGTCCGAAGTTCCGGGATGGAGTAGAAAATGAATCCAGCCGAAGACAACGAACCCTTCGTAACGCCCGAAGAAGCAGCAAACTTTTTGAAGATCAGCCCGGTGACCGTGAAGAAGATGGCTCGGGAGGGCTGGCTTCCCGCACATCCCATAGGCAGCGGAGTCCGCAAGCGCTGGCGTTTCCGAATTTCAGAGCTAGTTTCGCACATGCGTTGTCGTGTA
>CAWKDI010000006.1:0-193084 GCA_963848365.1 uncultured Acidobacteriota bacterium | reverse complement strand
CGAAGAGTTGGAGCAGATACGGAAAGCCGGAAGTGGGGACCATTCGCCGAAGAGATGACACGTGGATCTTCACGGTCATGCGCGAAGCGGTTCGAGAAAGCAAATCCAAAAATGGGGCGCTCAAATGAGCAAAGCAACCCTGATAGCCACTCTGATGGCTGTCATCTCAGCATTTTCTTCCCCTGCGAAGGCGCAGGCACCGCTGAAGACAAAACCATCCGCCAAATCGGATCAGCCAACGTACGTGATAACGGCTCACACCGTTGTTCACGACGATAGCACGAACAGCCAACTCGACAACTACGTCATCGTCTATGGGTCAGAAGTTCTGAAGGTTCAATATGCCGAGTCGCAAATCAGCACTGTGAAACCAGGAGCATCGAAACTTGAACAGGTAGCACCAGGAAAGAATCTTCATTTGCACACGCGGTATGGCGTTGGCCGCAAGAGCCCGACGTGAGCCAAGTGCCACAAGTCGGTGTGCCGATTCGTGCCTGTGAGATGGACACTAAGTATCCTGACAATGACGGACACCCAGTGATTGCGATTCAATCGGTATCAGCACCCTGCATGTCCCGCAACGGAGATACGCTGCACTACTCCATGCGCCGAATGGCGGCATCAAAATGTACGAGTATGTGAATTTCGACATATTGGAGGCAACGAACAATGTTGGCGTTGCAGCCGCGCAGTCGGCACCGCCTCGAAAAGACATACCAGCGATAGCCAAAGCTGCGAATGGGGCCATCGTATCCATCGTCATGTCGGATAAGGATGGCAACGCTATTGCCCAAGGTAGCGGCTTTCTCGTAAGCAATGACGGCGTGATCCTGACCAACTATCACGTCATTGCAGAAGGTAGCTCCGCTGTCGTGAAGCTTCCTGACGGCGCTTTCTATGTTGTCGATGGAGTGCTCGCATCCGATAAAGCCCGCGATGTTGCCGTCATCAAGGCGCACGGCAAAAACTTCCGGACGCTTACTCTCGGAAATTCGGACCAGCTTCAAGTGGGAGAAGAAGTCGTTGCGATTGGCAATCCGCTTTCTCTCGAATCGACCGTCTCAAACGGCATAGTTAGCGGAATCCGAACCGTCGAGGAGGAAGGCGGCAAATTCTTGCAGGTCACTGCGCCGATCTCTCCCGGCAGCAGTGGCGGGCCGTTGTTCAACATGGCGGGGGAGGTCGTTGGAATCACGACCATGTATCTCGAAGGCGGAGAAAATCTAAATTTCGCGATCCCTATCAATGATGCGAAACGCTTGCTTTCGGCTGACTCCAAGGTGCAGGATTTCCCTGTCGAATTGGAAAAAGACATTTCTACTATCCTCCACAATCCAGGCCCTGCCCAACGAAACTGAGCCGGTAAAGCGCAAACGCCTGACGCCGCAAAGGCGTTGAATTGGATTAGCAGCCATATGGTGGGGAGAGCACTCCACACCATGCCAGGCTCGAGTGGGACAACCATACAGATGTGGGAGACCTCTAGTTTGTCTTTTCAGGGGTGCCGAGTAACCATATACGATGAGACGATAATGTTCACGGTATTCAGAAGCGGGGAGACGATATGGAAGCGGGACTAGCAAGATCACCTGGGGGCCGTTCGATTTGAGTAATCTTCGACCCGACAAAATCTTCCAAGCACCGGACAAAATCTTCCAACCACCTGGTGCCTTTCTACAGATAGAGGCGGTCAACGCTATTCCGATTGTACAGACTGACAGTTCAGGTTCCACAACAAGCTCCATGCGCAGTGGGCTTCACATATGGTTTGACTCGGCTGATTTGGTAGACCGCCAAGTAAAGGCTTGGCACGATGCTATTGTCGGGTGTGGTGGAAAACCCATACCGGATGTCTATTGAGTCGGTTCGTCTAAGCCTGTGCTACCTATGGAAGAAATTGCCCCGGTTTAGTTGAAAGCAGCTGGTTCATGTCCGAGATGCTGCAGGGGTACGGCAATCGGAATTTTTCGCTTTGATGTAGGCCGAGAGAATCGCGGGGGACGAACAATAAATGGGCAATGCGGAGAGAGCGGCGAAAACATGGAGTGATCGTGAGTTCGCAAAGAAATTCGTGGAAAACCTTGGAACGGATGACCGCATAGTCGTTGACAGACCGGGTGATCCCGAAACCACATACACCTTGCACAGGCCGTGTGCCGAACCTGAACCGATATTCAAGAGCGGTGACTGTGCGGCAGTAAAACAAGCAATAGACTCTAGGTTGCTTGAACCGACTGGTGAGGCTACCTACAAGAAACGGGAAACGGTCCGGAGTCCTGGGCCAGATTAACAGTCTGATGGGGCAGCCGCCATCGACCGAGCGCAGGAACTTACACGCCTGCTGCTGAGTCCCGATGAATGAAGAGTTCAGACCGAGAGAGGCTTTGACCAGGCCCCAATTATGTTGGCTCAAAGTGCGTCGAACCCCACTATACGCGTCCGCTGCGGCGACTGCTTGATGTCGCCTGAGAAGTCTTCGCTCGTCAATAAGGTTATGTTCGGGTCGGCAAGATAAAAGAAAAGCTGGAGAGTCCCCGTACCGGCCTTGGTCATTCTTCCGTGGCTTGGCACCCGCTCTGATCTTCGCGATCGATGCCTCGTCATATTCAACGGCAGCCGAAAAATGCTGCCTGAACAGCTTGGGGTCTGGGCAGACTCCTCCCCGCGGCAAAGGTCTTACAGAACTCTGCTGCGACATCGAACGTGCCTTCGGCAACTTCGCGAACTTCTCCAGCGCGGTGATCTCCGTTGTCCACCTATACGTCGTGTATCTGAGGAGCCTTGTCGATATCCGACCGACGTTACCAGCATCGTCCTTACGCTTTAGAAACTCGTCGAACGTCTGAGAGTTCGCCACCATCTCTACGCGCTGCACGTGATGGTGCGTTTCCACATGGCTCCGCTTTGACGGGAATCCCAGAATCTTACCGATGAAGGGCCTCGGAAGCGTCCAAGATGGCATCCGAGTGGGTCTGAAGCCAAGTGAAGATCTTCTTGTTTTGCTCAAAGTGGGTCGCGCCTCCCTTGACGACACCGACCGTCAGTTCCGTTATCGTCGACGGTGCGATCACGAATTTAGACCCGCTCTGCTCGGCGTTCTCCAGCTTCGTTTGCACGGCGGGGTCTCTTCCGAGGTCGATCAGAACGTTCGTGTCTGGAAGGTAGTTTGGCATTGGGTCGATTCCAAATCCAGTTGTCAGTATAATTCTATTTCCTAATCCACTCCTTAGGACGGACGCGCGACCAGAACTAGAGAAGAAAGTTGGCACCACAGTCTGTGATTGCTCGCTTGGAAGACGCCGAATATACCAGACACTCGCTCACAATGCTGGGGCGCCTCGCAGCGGTTTGTGGCGTGGCCTTATAGCTCCACGCCGAGAAGAAGCCTGGTTCTGACCGCGTCATAGCACGGGTATAAGTGGCAAAGGCTGCGCCTGCCAGCCGTCTGCCTAGTCGCGCAAAACAAGTTGGGTCCAACCTGGGTCCAACAACTGCCAAATTAGGTCCAAAACCGTGTACTATGACGCAGAACAAAGCCAGACGGGCCAACAAGATAGATTTTTTGCAACTGCCTTGGGCGCAGGAGGTCTGGAGTTCAAATCTCCACGCCCCGACCATTTCATCTCTAATTCGAATTCCCGTCAGTATCTCTCTTCATTGGTAACCCTTCGAATACCGGATCGAGTCAGAATCCCCGAACTGTTGCTGGATTGATTTACGATTAAATTTGTATGCTGCAGTGGCGCGTTCGATTCTTCCTACTGATCGCCTCGGCTGCGCTTCTCTGCTCGTGCTCTTCGAAGCCGGACACGGGCTATCTTGCGCTGCAGCAATCGCGCGAAGCCATACGCGAGGCCACCAGCTGGCAGTCCGATGTTACGGTGCAGTATCCCACCGGACAGCGGGCGATTGTAGAACTCGCCAAGGTGGACTGCCCCGGCCGCATGGATCGCATCGGCATTGTGCGCGAACCTCGAAACAAGTCGGTACACGAAATCTGGTTTGACGGAATGTACTACAACAAAACGGAGACGGCTGGCCTGTGGCTAAGTTCAGCGACATCCGCGAACCCCTTTCCCAACTGCGGCAAGGGGCCCAGCCTCATCTGGGACGGGATCCTGTACGATGATCTGGACGCGGTAGCCGCCACCGGCGAGATTCGCCGCGGGAAGGCAGACGACTCAGATGGCGCGTCCTGCTTGTGGTGGGAGGTGGCGCCAGCGAAGGGCGCGCCGCCGCACTACTCCGTGTGTGTTGGGGAAATCGACCATCTTCCGCGCCTGGTGCGGTCGCATGAGCACAATCTGAATTACGTCTATACGATGTCCCGCTGGAACGCCACCGCAATAACCCTGCCTTTCGGGGCCACGGTCAAGCCGAATTAACTCTTGGGTGAGTGCGACGACCGTTCAGCACCTGCTTGACGTGCGACTTCCGAAAGCTCGCGCCTCTAGGCGACGAAGCGGTAGCCGAGGCCTCGCACGGTTAGCAGATACTTTGGTTTGGAGGGGTCTGCTTCGATGTAGCGACGGAGGCGGACGATAAAGTTGTCGATGGCTCTTGTGTCGGTATCTTCCCGGAGACCCCACACTTCTTCGAGTATGGATTTGCGGGTTACCGTACGGCCCTGGCTTTGAATCAGATGACGCAAGAGCTTTGCTTCCATCAACGTCAGTTGGATCGTGCTGGAACCGGTTCGCAGCTCCAAGGTATCGAAATCGATTGTTTTTCCATCGAATGAGAACACCCGCTTGTCTTCCGGCACACCCGCATCGGAGGGGGCTGGGGCGTTTTGGACGACACTTTTCTGATGCTTCGCGTCGTCAGTCCGGGAATGACTCACAGAGAGCCAGGCGCTGCGGCGGAGCAGGCCTTGCAGGCGGGCGAGGAATATTGGGAGCTCGAAGGGCTTCGCTAGATAGTCATCCGCGCCCGCCGCAAAGCCTTGAAGAACGTCTTCGGGGCGGCCTCGCGCGGTTAGCATCAAGACTGGCACGTAGTTTTTTGCCTTGCGCAGTTCTGACGCGACCTCAAAGCCGTCGGCGCCAGGAAGCATGACGTCCAGCACGACAGCGTCGAATTTTTCGCCAGCTTTCAGCAATCGCTCGATGGCGGTTTCACCGTCGGCTACGACATCCACCGAGTGGCCTTCAGCTTCCAGATTGAACCGGAGGCCCTGTGCCAGGTGAGCTTCGTCCTCGACGACAAGGAGATGACTCATGCATTGCTCCTGGGCAACTCGAGCACGATGGTGGTGCCGCCAGCCCAGCCGGGGCTTTCGGCAAACACCTTTCCGCCATGCGCGCGGGCAATTGCGCGAACGATGAAGAGGCCCAGCCCGGTACCCTTCACTTGCGAGGATGCGCGGCCTGGCACCCTGTAAAAGCGCTTGAATACCCGTTTCAAGGCGTGCGAGGGGATTCCCACGCCTTTGTCGCGAACGCGCAGCACCACGCGCTTGTCGTCGGGCGTTTCCAGCTGCACGGAAACGTCAACGCGGTCGCCCGAATACTTGATGGCATTGTCGAGGATATTTGACACAGCGGTACGAAGTTCTGCCGGGTCTGCTTCGACCCGGGCTCCTGTTCCATTCATTGGCCCGTGATACTGCAACGCGGAAGGTTCGAGATGATGACGCGTGCGGGCCAACTCCATGCACTCGCGAACGAGGCTGCTGAAATCAGTCTCGGTGCGATGGGGAGCCCCCGTCTTGTAACCCATCTCGCCGGCCTTGAGGACCTGCTCGACGGTTCCCAGCAGCCGGTCGGCATCTTCAAGCATCAGCTGATAGAACTGCTGCCGCTGACGTTCATCGACCTCCCGACTCTGAAGGGTTTCGAGATAGAGGCGGATGGAGGCAATGGGAGTCTTGAGTTCGTGGGTGACTGCGTTGATGAAGCTATCGTGCTGCTCGTTGCGACGGATTTCGCGGACCAGGAAACCGGTGTTGAGGATCAGGCCGAGGATGATCGCAGCGAAGAAAATGACCCCGAGGATAAGAAGAACGTCTTTGCGCCAGTTGAGGATGATCCAGCTGACGTTCAGCGTGAGGGCGAGAGCGACCAGGCAAACGCCCAAAATGATAAAGAAGGCGATCTTCTTCCGGCGGCTGGTTATTCGCATGGTCCGTTATCCAGATTGTACAGCGGACCGGGGTTGCATGGTTCTCAACTGTTTAACGCATTCGGAAGGGATTGGTTCGCAGCAGGGGAATGATTGACGGGCGCCTCGGAGATTGCAACTCTCGTGCGCCCGCCCTAAGAGGCTGATTACGCGGAGACCATGTCGCTGGCTGGCTCGGGAGGCACGATCGCGGCGTCCGGCACGATAGAACCTGAGCCCTCTTGTTGCGCGGCGTGTTCGTCGCGCAGGTTGGACAATTTCACGGTGTAGACCTGCTTGGCAAGGCCGAGCTTCTGGAGGGCCAAGATTCCATACCAATTCAAGTCGATTTCATACCAGGCAAGCCCGTGCCGCGACGATGTCGGGTGGGCATGATGATTATTGTGCCAGCCCTCGCCCCAGGTGAACATGGCGACCCACCAACTGTTGGTAGACAGATCGCGAGTCGCAAAACGGCGGGAACCCCATGAGTGCGTGGCTGAGTTCACAAGCCAGGTTGAGTGCAGGCCTAGCACCGTTCGGAAGAAAATTCCCCAGAGCACGTATTGGATACCGCCGATCGCCAGAATGATCAGGCCGAGCACGATCATCGGAACGTAGTGGAATTTGGTGATCCAGACGTGAAATTTATCTTTGGCCAAGTCGGGAACGTAGCGCGAGAGGGTGGATGTGTCGTGGTGCATGGACTTGCCCATCAGGATCCAGCCCATGTGGGCCCACCACTTGCCGTCGATGGGAGAGTGGGGATCGCCCTCTTTGTCGGAATACTGATGGTGAATCCGGTGAGTGGCCACCCAGAATATCGGGCCGCCTTCGAGCGCCAAGGTCGCGCAAACGGTCAGGAAATATTCCACCCACTTGGGGGTCTTGTAGCCGCGGTGCGTCAGCAACCGGTGGTAACCCATGCCGATTCCGAGGCTTCCGGCCACCCAATACAAAAAGATCCCCAACAGGAAAGCCTTCCAACTAAAAAAGAAGAGTGCGGCCAGCGCTCCCACGTGAAAAAGGAACATGGCAATTGCGGTGACCCAATTAATCTGATTCTCGCCCGCAGGCTTTTTCCCTAAGTCGTCAATTTGCATCGACATGTAACCTCTGGAAAGGGGATGGATAGCCGGTTAGTTTGCTCGATTGCCTTCAGAGCTTACCAGCATTCGAGGCGGACGTTTGTAATAGTTCTGTAATACCAAGCCTATTGCTCTGTGTTAGTTAGGAGGTGATAAAGGTCACTGCGAGAATCTACTGATCGAGGATCCTATCGCTCGATCTGAATGAGATTTTCCTCCGATTGTACGGAAGATAAGGCCCGGTATTCTTCGTTCCAGCGTGGGGGCGTGGTGGGGCGGGACCGCAGGCGATTGACGAGGCGGCCGACTCTAATGGAGCCCTCGACGAGGTGATTGATCTTCAGCGGGCCAGCGATTTTGATCCCTTGAATCCAATGCAGCCCGCTGCTAATTGCGCAACCGCACTGTGAGCAGTCCGGGGAGCCGCCGAAGACACAGGGCTCGACGCGGCTGCGCAAGTCGGCGGAATAATTCGCCGACATTTTCGAGAAAACGCACGATTCCGGGCTCGATGGAGGCGTCACGATCGCTTGCGCAACACCTTCGTTTATCAAGAACTTTGGATAGCGGCGCGCCAAAACAGGTAATTCTTGCGCGAGCAACTCGCCGGTCCGATACGGTGAGCGTTTCCGGACTGGTTTCACCGATCTGGGGCGTGTAGACACTCACCCAGATGCGGGTAACCTCCGGGCGTCCGTTCCAGAAGGAGACATACTCTTCGAGATATTCACGGCGCTCGAGCATCGGACGGGTGATCACCCAATGGATATTCACCTCGCGGCCCTCAATATTCTTGAGAATGCGCACATAGGTGGCGGGCTTGCGGCGAATATCGTGGTCCTGCGGCAAGCCGTCCACCGAAACAGCGATGCGGAGCCGCGGGATTTTCATCCACTCGACAGGAATGGGGATCACGCCGCTGGTTACAACCAAGGTAAAAATTCCCCGTTCGCTCAGTGCCGGCAGGACTTGGCTGAGTTCACGATGCCGCATCATGGGTTCGCCCCCCACGAGCGACACATGCAGGGGCTTGTGCTTGTCCACGAGTTCCAAAATGCCGCGAACGAGTTCCTGCCCGCGAAAATCGCTGAGTTCCCGCAGAATGGTTCCCCCGCCGAGGTGCTCCGGGCCATACGCGTAGCAACCGGGACAGCTGAGAGGGCATTCTCGCGTGATCTCAATCGACAAAAAGGGGGCATTCCCGCGCAGAATACTCCCCCATCCCGCCAGTATCTCTCTGGCTGTGAGACTAGCTTTTGGCGACGAAGTCATCGTATGTATATCTGATGCCTGGGCCGCAAACTGGGCTGCTTGTTTTCGGGGCTGTTCTTATCGGTAACGGGGTGGGAAGGCAGCCAAGCCTTCGTGCACCCGTTGAACGGTGGCAGTGATAAGTTTACTTCAGGTATTTTTTGAGGAAGGCGACGCTGCGATCCCAGGCATCTTCTGCCGCTTCCGGTTGATAGTTGCTGGGGTCGTCAGGATTTTCGAATCCGTGCTTGGCGCCGTCATATATTTTTATATCGACGCGCCGCGACATGTTTTTCATGGTCTTCTCGAATGACTGCACGTCGGTGGGGAGGACGCCACGATCCAGCGCAGCGAAATTGCCCAGGACCGGAGCGAAAATCAATTGAATGTCGTTGGGGTCTGTCGGCAAGGCTCCGTAATTCACCACGCAGGCGGCCAGACGCGGCTGGGTCGTCGCGAGCTTTAGAGCATATGCCCCGCCCATGTCCCATCCAATAACGCCGATGTGATCGCGGTCGACATCATTGCGAGTCATCAGAAGGTCGAATGCCGCCTGTATATCGCGAAGGGCTACGTCATCTTTGAGGGCCATTCTCAGATCGAGCGCGCTGGATGAATCGGTTGCGACATGACCTCCATATAAGTCCACTGCGAGGGCCACAAATCCTGCCTCGCCGAGCTTCTGCGCCTGGGCCTTAACCCAATCGTTCAATCCCCACCAGGCGTGAATCACGATTACGGCGGGATGGCGCCCGGTGCCAGCAGGTTCAGTGAGAAACCCGCCCACGGTATCTTTACCCGCCGGGAATTGCACCGGCTCGGTCTTGAGCGCATCGGCACCAAGAGCACAAACTGCCGTAGCGAGACCGAACAAACACAGCGCAACAGCCGAGATTAACCGGAACTTCATCTTATGCGATTCTCCTGCCATTGGTGAGATGGCGCTTCGCCGTTCTATGATGCCCGCTCGACCTGCACGGCGGTGCCGTAGGCGATCACCTCGGTAACACCCTGCATCACCTCGGTGGCATCGTAACGCACGCCGATTACCGCGTTTGCGCCGCGGGCGACCGCGTGCTCCATCATGAGATCAAGCGCCTGTTCGCGCGTCTTTTCGCACATGCTTTCAAAAAGCGTTATATTGCCGCCGACGATTGTTTCCAGGGAAGCGCCCAGCGTGCCTAGAATACTGCGCGAACGCACAGTTACGCCGCGGACGAGACCAAGATTCCTCGCGACGCGGTAGCCCGGCAGCTCAAATGCAGTGGTTACCATGTCCGCGCTCACGCTGACGTTCATCAAGTCTCCGGGAACGCCCATAATATAGCGCGTTTGCGCGCAGACTCGCCTTCATAAATGAACATCCAACAAAAATAGCGAGGGTGGCCAGTCCGCGTTCCGGGCTGAATGAACTCGATTCAGCCTCGATGTGTCGTGGTATTTTCTGGAGCCGGAGACACCGTGTCGCACAGGCGGACCAAGGCCCATTGGGCATGTCCGGCGATAATTCCATCTTCACCCGCGGCGAGATTCTTTAGGAACTCCACCACGCGCGGATATTCGGCCGACTGCGGCCCCAGGCCGGAATTCCCCAGCGCTACGCAAGCATTGCGTACCAAACCCCGCCACTTCGCGCGTTTGACGGCGCTCTTGCGGAATATCGCGCTGAATTCCTGCTGCTGAAGCGAGGCGAGCCATTCCAGCTCGGGGTGAAAGAGCGAATGCTGTTCGGCATTAGTGCCGGTTGGGTCTGGCACCTGAGTGGCGCTTAGCCGCGGCTGAAACTCCCTGAGGCTGGTGACCGGAGCCTTGCGATTCCAGGGGCAAACGTCCTGGCAGATGTCGCAACCGATCACAGCGTTGCCCATGCCAGCACGCAGTTCCTCCGGGATCGCGCCGCGCAGTTCGATGGTGAGGTAGGAAATACAGCGCCGGCCATCGAGCACGTACGGCTCGGGAAACGCCTGGGTGGGACATGCGTCCAGGCATCTTGTGCAGCTTCCACATAAGTCGGGAAGAGGCGCGGCCCCGTCGGAGAGCGTTGGGTCGAGCGCGAGAGTGGTAATGATCACGCCGAGGAAAAGCCACGATCCAAGCTGTTGGTTAATTAGGAAAGTATTCTTCGCGAGCCAGCCGAGCCCGGCATATTTTGCCGCGACACGTTCGATAATCGGACCTGTATCGACATAGGCGCGCGCCTCGAAAGGCTCGGTGAACTCCTTGCGCATGTCGGCCAGCAGTATATTCAGCTTCATCCCGATCACATCATGGTAATCGTCGCCCCAGGCGTAGCGCGAAATCCAACCGCGCGCCCGTTTGTCTTCACTTTCCGCGCCGTCGACGACCTTCGTAGAGTAAGGCTGAGGCGAATTGTAGTTAAGCGCTACGACGATCAAGCTGCGCGCCCCATCGAGCACTAGGCGGGGATCGCCTCGTCGCGGATCGCGCAGATAGTTCATGTCTCCGGCATATCCACGGGCGAGCCACTGAGGGAAAAAATCGAGTTCCCCGAGACCTTCTACAGGCGCGACGCCGCAGAGGTCGAAGCCCGCCTCGCGAGCCCGCTCGCATACCCATTTCGTGCGTTGCGTGCCGTTCATCACGTGCCATTGTGCCTTAACAAAGTTCCGTTCGCCGCGTGTATCGCAAGCGACAACCCCCAAACCTCGGCTTACTTGTTTGGCCACGGAGCCAAACCGCTGCTACAATGCTTCGACATGACCGATTGGCGGCAGATCCAAGCCCGCATCCGCAAGGCGAAAAACAGCCCGGACGCACACACAAAACTTTCCGAACTTTTCCAGCGCACGCGCGACGGCATGGTCGCGTGGGAGCTTGGCGTGATTGAAGAAAAGGCCGAACGCATGAGCGAAGCCATCAAGTGGTACACCGTTGCGGCTGAGCGTTTCCGCCGCTCCGAATGGAAGAAGAAAGCCGAAGAGGCGCTGATGCGCCTGGGCGCTCCCGTGCCGGTGGCAGCGACACCGGCAGCGACAGGAACTGCCCAAGACGAGAGTTCGTCGAAACCTGCACCTGAAGAGTCCGCGAGCGAAACGCCTATTCCCTTGGCTTACGGTGAAATCCCCGAATCCGATTTGAATGGCGTGGAATCTTCTGTTGAAGCGGCTGAGCAGACAGGCGTTGCTATTAACCCAGCTGGCGATCCCGCTCGCAAGAAGCGCCGGCGTGGGCGGCGCGGGGGCCGCGGACGCCGCCGCAAGGATGTGGCTGCTGGTTCCGGCTTGCCGACGCAAGCCTTCGCTGAATCCGCCGAGTCCGCCGCGCAGCCAAAGGCGGAGCCGCCCAAGCCGCTCCCGTTTCGCCAACCCGAGCCTCGACCGGCAGTCTTCGAACGTCCGGAGCGGGTCGAGCGGCACGCGCAAGAGACAGTTCGCCAAATGGCAGCGGAGCCGGCGCCTCCGCAGCTCCCGTCCGAGCGCCAAGCTCACGGCCGAGCCGGGGACCCCGCGCTCGCTTCGCGTATGGCACAGCTTGAATCCATGCTGCGCCGACTGGTGTCCAGCCCGCTCCATCGCCTCGATGAAGCGGATCAGGCACCCGCCGGCCCCGGCGTCTTTCTGCTTTCGGACTCCGACCAGATCTCTTCCTATTACATAGAAGCGTGCCAAACCCTGCGCGTTGGAGTCGGGAACCTGGCGCGCGGTTCGCGAGGAAGCAAGAGCATCCGGGGAGGCCGGGGATTCTCCGACGCAGGCTTGAAAGAGAAGCTTTCCGAGCACCTTGGCATCCACGAATCGAAGGTCTCTCAGTACATGAAAGACCATTGCGTCATTCGGTGGATCCAGCTGGATGACGATGCCCAGCACCTTGCGCATTTCGCCATCGGGGTTTTGCGGACCCCGCTCAATCTTGATTGAGAGCTTGCCGCGAAACCTCTAGTACCAAAGGCAGCTCCGTACTGTTCATAACGGTACGGACGCCCCCCCCAAGCCCTTTCCATTGGCTGCTGCCAATCGCCGTTCACCCCCCCATTTCATCCATTCAAGCGACACCAATGGACGATCCGTGGAAACCACCCCAAAATCCATAGTTGTAACAGCTTACGGGTCTCGTACCATACGTAGAACCGGTTTTTTGACACCAACCGGAAGGCTTTGAATGGCGTTTATCCCAGAAATTTTTAGAGGAAAGGCAAAATGCCGAAAACAGTAAGCAACAAACTCTGGAAGACCTTTGACTGGTCGCTCTGCAAGGTGGCTGGTGTGACGTTCAACACGATCCAGTTCTTCAATAAGTACAATCCCAATCCTTCGTTCACGCCCAAATGGTCTGACAAGCCGTTGCTGAAGTCCTGGGAGAAGTCCAAGCCCACGCTCGGCTGGCCGCGCACAACGGACTCGCTGTGTCCCGACTGCGTCAAAGAGGCGCGCGACGCCATCATCAACGGCAAGAAGGATTGGACCGATCTGGTTCACGAAAAGGTGGGCGAGATCAAGGCGCAGATCATCGAGCGCGACGGGCAGGTCTGGATGGTGAAGGAATGCCCTATCCACGGGAAATACGAAGACTTGATGGCGGTTGACGCAAAGTTCCTCCAGTGGATCGAGCAGAACTTTCCCGGCCGCGATATCCCGGCCCACAACGACGAGGATCTGCACAAGCATGGCTCGAGCACGGTTCGCCACGGCCGCGGAGCGGTTCTGACGGTCGACCTGACCAACCGCTGCAACATGATGTGCGACCCCTGCTTCATGGACGCAAACCAGGTTGGATACGTCCACGAGCTGAACTGGGAAGAGATTCAGGAAATCCTCGACAACGCGCTGAAGATCAAGCCGCGCCGGCAGATGTCCGTCCAGTTCTCGGGCGGCGAACCAACGATGCATCCGCGCTTTACGGATGCCGTGCGGTACGCGCGCAAGATCGGCTACAACAGCGTGCAGGCAGCCACCAACGGCATCGAGTTCGCGAAGAGCAAGGAATTCTGCCGCGAGGCATTCGAAGCGGGCATGCGCTACGCATACCTGCAATTCGACGGCATCGGCAACGACGCGAACGGCCACCGGCAGGTTGGCAACCTGTTCGACGTCAAGCTGCGAGCGATCGAAAACATGCACGAGGCGGGCATCGAAATCGTGCTGGTTACAACGATCGTCAACAACGTAAACAACGATCAGGTAGGCCCCATCGTGAAGTTCGCGATGGATAACCCCAAGAAAATCGCGTTCCTCTCGTTCCAGCCGGTTTCCTTTACCGGGCGCGACGAGGACATCACCCCGGAACGCCGCTTGCGCCAGCGCTATACGCTGTCGCACCTGGCACAGGACGTGAGCAACCAGGTTGGCAAGGTGGAGCCGACTCGCGACTGGTTCCCGCTGTCGTTCATCTCGCCCTTTGCCGGTTTTGCGGATCTCGTACACGGTCCCGACGCGCAGTGGGGGGCGCTCTCCTGCGGTTGCCATCCGAACTGCGGCGTGGGCACGGCGATGATGATCCACAAGGAAACCAAGGAATGGGCCCCCATTTCGCGATTCCTGAACGCGCCACAACTGGTGAAGGATGTTTCGTCCATCACGGACGCTGCGCGTGGCAAGAAATTCTCTGCGTTTATGATGATGCTCGCGCTGCTTCGGAATTACGACTCGTTCGAGGCTCCCCCCAGCCTGCGGCTGAAGGACATCTGGAAGAAGTTCGACAAGACTTGGGCGGTGTCGAAGGACTCCGACAAGAAATACGGCCGCACGAACCCGGAGCGCACCTTCGAAGACGCCATGAAGCGCCGCCAGGAAGATCCCTGGAACATGCTCTTTATCGCGGGCATGTGGTTCCAGGATCTTTTCAACTACGACTTCCGGCGCACCGAAATGTGCATCATCCCCTACGCGACGCAGCAGGGCGAAATCTCCTTCTGCGCGTACAACACGGGCGTCGGCTGGCGGAAAATCATCGAGAACATGCATAAGAACGCTACGGTCGCGCAGTGGTACAAGACGCACGGCAAGCACGAGATTTACGCCAAAGGCAAAAGCGTGACCCTCAACGAATATGAACACTCGCTGAAGATCAACGCGGAAGATGCCGCCCGCGTGCGTCATCTTGAGCACGATATTCCTCTCACCGCGGCCGAGGAAGACCGCATCCGCCGCAAGAAGGCACTGGAGGAAGCAGCGAAGGTCCGCAAGATTTACGAAGAGCTTGTGCTCAAGAAACCCAAGGAGACGGTCGTCCAGATCGGCAGCATGGACCAAATCCGGATGGCTGTTCCCGGCGCGACAGTGCCGGCGCAAATCGCGCCGGCAAACGGCACCGGCCACCCAAATGGCAATGGTACAGCGGCTGAGAAGCCTCACGCCGAAGCCGTCGCCGGCGACTGAGCCTTTCTTCACATCGTCTCGTCTTTCACAACAGCCCCGGCCAACCGCCGGGGCTGTTGCTTTTGGGATAGATAGATACTTCGTTACGAGCAATCTGGTAGCACGATATGGAGACGTGGCCGCAAGGCCGGGAATCCCCGAGCTTTGATTTTTTGCTGCCTTTGCGCTTGTTAGACGCAGACTGTCTCTGTACCCTTTAAAGGGCGTAAGGAGAATCCGAGATATGGGCGGAACATACAAGATTACCGAGTTGGTGGGAACATCACCCGTTAGTTTTGCGGAGGCGGCAAAGGCCGCCGTAGCGGAAGCTGCGAAGACAGTCCGCAACATGGAGTGGTTTGAGGTCCAGGAAGAAAGAGGCCGGATTAAGGACGGCCAAATTGAGGAGTTCCAGGTCAGGCTAAAAATCGGGTTCAAGATTGAGCGATAGTCGCGTCGCGTCAAAGTTGAGCACAACGCGGACGACCGCCCCCGGCCGTTTCTGTTTGACCTCTCTTCGGAGGAATGTGCCCGGTTTCGAGGTATAGGAACCGGTGTGCCACCGCTAGGTTGGCGGAGTCGCACGCTCCGCGGTCAGGTGCGCTTTCAACCCGTGATTAACTGCGAGCGATTTCTGTCTAGCTTAAGTCTAAGAAGTTGGTGGACGTGACCGGGATCGAACCGGTGACCCCCTGCTTGCAAAAGCGGCTGTCGGCATCGCAGGTATTTAGAATCAGCGAGATACGCTTGGTGCAACTTGGAGTTTTGACGCTATTTGGGGCTGTTTTGGGGGGTCTTGGGTACGATTTGTGTACGAATGGGTACGACGTTTTCAGCTCACACGCCGAAGTACAGATGGGCGTGCCGTCAGATCGTCACTTTGTTGAGAGTCGCAAATTGTACAAGTTCGATCTGCGTCGTAATCTTGAACGAGCCGGAAAACACACCGACCACAGGATAGCTAATGGTTTGGACCCGAAGTACGGGTGCCCCACTCATGCCGTTGATCTTGGTTCTGGCTCGCGGCAACTTTCCTTCGAATGGCAACAAATCGGTTCGTTCAACCACGCAGATGCAGTGGTCTTCCTTTACCTTCTCCACCCGGAACACTGCCGAAAGCGGGCCGGACCCGATTGAACCTGCTTCACGATCAGCCTTTCGCAAAGTCTTTGGATATCCCGCCATGAGCACCAATTCGCCTTCTTCTGGTGGGTCTGGCGGCCATTTCGGTGGGCTCGAAACTATGCATGGTCCGATAGTCGCCGCTTCGTGTTCGGAGATGTGCAGCAACACGATATCCAGCTTTTGGTCTGCCCATGCAACTCTTGGAATGGGATCGAACGGAGGGAGGCTTCCAACCAGACAATGAACTCGCTCGCCCTTTTGTGTGCGAGGCACATACCCACCTTCGCCGTACAAGACGTGAAAGGCAGTGACGATAAAGACGCCCTTGTCGAGCCGAAGCGCAAATCCGGTCGCGCCATTAATCTTGCCCTTAAGACCCAGCGGGGGAGCGAAAATGATCGGCACTGCGTAACCCTCGATGACGTGGTTGCGATGATAGATGTCCTTGAAGAACCAGCCGCTACCGTGGTCGCTGTGGCTGCATTTTCTGGCCTGCGAAAGTCAGAGTTACAGGCTTTGCGCTGGGAGGATTTGAAAGACGACGAACTACACGTTCGACGCACCGCATGGCGCACGACCGATGTTCGGGAGCAGACAAAGACAGAGGCGAGTGCGGCTCCCGTTCCCGTGATCCCGATCCTAGCGAAGTATCTTGAGGCGCATCGTGACGGCTCGTCATCGGACGGATTCATTTTCACGGGTGCAAAGATGGGACGCCCCCTTGACCTTCACAATCTCGCCAATAGAGTCATTCGCCCAGCACTCAAAAAGGCAAACATTCCATGGCCGGGGTGGCATGGCTTCCGACGAGGTTTGAGTACAACGTTATATGAACTCGGCACTGAGGCTAAGACTCGACAGACCATCTTGCGGCACGCCAACGTCTCCGTAACTGAACAACATTACACGAAGAGCGTTGATTCGGTATCTCGGGCGGCCATGAGAAAGGTTCAAAAGGCTCTCGCAGCGAAGATGAAAAGGCACCGCCGGAATCAGGACCGATGACAGGCTTTAGGTACGATTGTGGGTACGACGATCACACCACCAGCCGGGTAAATATTAAAATAGCCCGATAAATATTGATGAAAGTTGGTGGACGTGACCGGGATCGAACCGGTGACCCCCTGCTTGCAAAGCAGGTGCTCTCCCAGCTGAGCTACACGCCCACGGTTGAAGCTATCTGGGATTCTAGAGCATTTCGACCGCTCCGAAAACCCGAAACTCAGTTTGCGGTGAATGCGTGCAGGGCAACCTGACACCCATCGACCTTAGTGTGTTTGTATTTTGTTGGATCGGCAGGTTCCGAAGCCGGTGATTGCGAAACGAGCATTGGCGATCACCCTCCTTGACCTTTTAAAGTTCCGCGGCCACTATGGGGAAATTATCGAAGGAGCGCGATGCCGGAGGGAAAAGGGCTGCTGATTGTTTACACCGGGCCAGGCAAGGGTAAAACGACTTGCGCCCTTGGCACCGCTTTTCGCGCGGTGGGACAAGGTTTGCGCGTGCTGATGGTGCAATTCATCAAAGGCTCGTGGCATTATGGCGAACTCGATGCGGCGAAAATGCTCGGCGATGACAAGTTCGAGATTCGGCCCATGGGACGCGGCTTCGTAAAAGTAGGCGGTGCGGACACCGATCCCGAAGACGTCCGGCTCTGCGAACAGGCCTGGGAGTTTGGCCGGGAACAAATTTATGGCGAGAAATATGATCTGGTAGTGCTCGATGAAATCAACTACGTAATCAGCTACAAAATGCTCGAGCCTGAATCTGTGGTGGAAGCCCTCCGGAAGCGTCCCGAGCGAGTTCATGTGATTTGCACCGGCCGCAATGCGCATCCAAAGCTGGTTGAAGCCGCCGATCTCGTCACCGAGATGCGCGAAGTGAAACATCCTTACACGAAGGGCATCCTCGCGCAACGCGGGATCGACTACTAGCCATGGCCTGGTTCAAGCGCGAAAGAAGTGCCATCGAGAATCCGACGCCTGTGGATGAGCGCCGCGTTCGCACCGAGGGCCTTTGGATCAAATGCAGCTCCTGTAATGCCATCATCTGGAAAAAAGATCTCGAGGCCAACTGGGAAGTTTGCCCGAAGTGTGACCATCATTCCCGGCTGGACGCCCGCCGGCGCCTCGAGTTGCTGTTAGACGACGAGCATTGGACTGAACTCGACGCCGATCTTGCTTCAAGCGATCCGCTCCATTTCACCGATAACAAGCCGTACGCGAAACGGCTGGAAGAGGCCCAAGGAAAATTTGCGATGAAGGATGCCATCATTACCGCCGAAGGCCGTCTGAGCGGCAGAGCCGTGGTCTGCTGTTCGATGGAATTCGATTTCATCGGCGGGTCGATGGGCGCGGTCGTTGGAGAAAAGGCCACGCGTGCCATTGAGCGCTCGCTCTCGCAGAAACAGCCGCTGATCATTGTTTCTTGTTCCGGCGGAGCCCGCATGATGGAAGGCGCGGTAAGCCTGATGCAGCTTGCGAAGGTCTCCGCGGCTCTTGCTCGGCTCGATGAAGCGCGGCTTCCATACATTTCCGTGCTTACTGATCCGACTACCGGCGGCGTAACGGCGAGCTATGCAATGCTCGGCGACTTGAACATCGCCGAACCGGGCGCCCTGATTGGATTTGCGGGCCCGCGGGTAATAGAACAGACCATTCGCCAGAAGCTTCCGGAGGGTTTTCAACGGGCGGAATTCCTGCTTCAACACGGTTTTTTGGATGCCATCGTTCCCCGCCGGGACCTGAAATCCTACATCTCGCGGTCGCTGGAGTTTTTTCTGCAGTAGTCACCATGAACTACGACGAATCCGTTCGCGCGCTTCTGACGCTGGGCCGTGAGCTTGCCGCACCGCGCCAGGCGCGCCTGGAGAAGTTCGACCTCGACAATATTTTCAGGCTGGCCGGGGACCTTGGCGATCCTCAGCTCGCCATTCCATGCGTGCATATCGCTGGCACGAACGGCAAGGGTTCGACTGCCGCGATGCTTGAATCCATTCTCCGCGCCTCGGGCTTTCGCACCGGGTTGTACACATCACCGCACCTTGAGCGAATCAACGAACGCATCCGTATCAACGGCGTGGACATTTCCGATGCAGCGTTTGCAGCCGTTTGGACGCGGGTAAAAGCCTCCGCCGAGAGACTGATGGCTTCCGGCGCGCTGGCCGCGCATCCCAGCTTTTTCGAATGCGTGACCGCCATGGCATTTCTAGCGTTCGCCGAGAATCGGTTGGACTTCGCCGTCTATGAAGTGGGGTTGGGGGGCCGCTTTGACGCTACGAATATCGTGAAGCCCGAGGTTGCTGTGATCACGCCCGTTGATTTCGACCATGAGAATTTTCTCGGCCACTCGATCGAGGAAATCGCAGGAGAAAAAGCGGGCATCATCAAGGCCGGAGCCTGCGTCGTTAGTTCGCCGCAACGTCCGGAGGCTCATGCGGTAATTGCTCGCAGGTGCAAGGATCTCGACGCCAGGCTTTTCGAAGTGAACGGTTCGTGGCATATCATTCGAATCAAGTCCGTGGACGGCCGCTATTGCGCAACTGTTTCCCCATCCCATTCAGAGATGACGCTTACAATCGAGCCTCCGCTCCCGGGACGCTTCCAGATTGATAATGCACTCACCGCTGCAACTGCGGCTCGTCTTCTCGCCGAGCGCGGTTTCGAAATTTCCAGCGACGCGATCACCCAAGGAATTGCCACAGCCAGGTGGCCGGGCCGCCTCGAGCGCCTTGGCGAACGGCCGGCAGTTTACCTTGACGGTACGCACAATCCTGCGGGAGCGCGGCAACTGCTCCATTTCTGGCAGGAGAATTTCGCGGGGCGCCGCATTTTTCTCGTCTATGGGGCCATGCGCGACAAGGCCGTCGACGAAATTGCAGGCACACTCTTCCCCCAGGCTGACACGGTCATCTTGACTCAACCGCGGCAACCCCGCGCCATTTCAGCCGTGTCCCTTCAGGAGATGACTGGGCATCTAGCCAAGTGTACGATGGTCGTGCCGGATGCTTCCGCAGCGCTCGAACGTGCCTTGGAAATGGCCGCCCCGGCGGATGCCGTGTTCGCCACCGGTTCGCTGTATCTCGTCGGGGACTTGCGCGCCTACTGGGGCACGCAAAAGACGATGCAAAAAGGCGCAGAAATTGTTCCTCAGCCCCGTGGTTAAGAAAACTTACCGGAATCCAAAACTGCCCCACGGTGATACGATCTAATTTCATGGAGCTTGCAGAAAAAGCAAAACCCCGTGTGGGGATTCCGTATCGCACTCGTAAGGAAGAGCTTACGGGCGACTTCAGCCACATTGAAAAGTATGTGAGAGCCATAAATCGCGCAGGCGGTGAGCCGGTCGTCCTCTCCTTAGGCCGGTCCTCGGTCGAAGTGAAGGAAGTCGCCCGAACTCTCGATGCGGTCTTGTTGTCGGGTAGTCCGGCGGACATCGATCCCTCTCTGTTCCACGCCATGAGGCATTCTCAAACCGCAACGGCCGATTCCGACCGCGAGCGAACCGACTTCACGCTCTTGGATCACGCATTAGCGGAAAACAAGCCGGTTCTTGCGATTTGCTACGGCATCCAGAGCTTGAATGTCTTTCTCGGTGGCAGTCTCGTTCAGGACATTCCCAGCGAAGTGGGTACCGCGATCGAGCATGAGTGGGAAGATGAACAGGGCGCGCCGGAAACCTTCCACCCGGTTTCTATCGAGCCGGGATCGCAGTTGTCGCAGATCGCGGACGCCGCCGAAGCGCGGGTCAATAGTTCCCACCACCAGTCGATCCTTGATCCGGGGCGCGACCTGCGCGTTGTCGCGCGGGCCGAGGATCAGGTCGTTGAAGCGGTTGAGTGGACAGGTGGTCTTTCCTGGGTAGTAGGTGTTCAATGGCATCCGGAACGCATGGTCGATAAGGATCCGCTCGCCCGGGACTTGTTCCGTACTTTGATCGAAGCGGCCCGAAAATCTCCCACTCGCGCCTGAGCTGGTCTTTCGAATTACCCCCTCGTGGTCGGAAGGCGCTATCATCGAGTGGTTCACAGCGTTACCGAATCTGGCAACCTTCGGCGCAGCCAAAGTGATCAATGTGAAGGGAGGTGTTGTCCCGTGCGCATAAGCTGGCATCGTTTTGGGCCTGTGCTGCTGTTGGCGGCAATCTTGGCGCTTCTAATTCCCTTGGTATCGGCGCAGGATACCGTGGTGCTGATGCCGGAACAAAGCGCGGCAAAGGCCAAGCAACTGATTCAGCAGGCGATTGATGCCTTGGGTGGAAGCGCTTACCTGAACATCCGCGATATGACGTGCTCCGGCCGGGCCAGCCAGTTCGGCCATTCCGGCGAGCTCGACGGCTTTGAAACGTTCATCAATTACGTCGAACCGCCGACTATGGATCGCACCGAAAATCTTCCAAAGCGAAACATTATCAATGTTTACAACGGAGATAAGGGATGGACGCTCGACCGCGGGGGGGTCGCGGAGGCGCCGATTACGGACCTAGCTCGCTTTCAGGACAATGTCCGAAAAGATATGTTCAATATTCTGAAAAATCGCATTCACGAAGACGGCATGATTTTCCGCTATGCCGGCTTGGATATCGTGGACCTGCACGAAGTCGACTGGGTTGAAATGGTCGACGCAGACGATCGCACGATCCGCATCGCGTTCGCGAGGGAAAATCACCTGCCCCTCCGGAAGGTTGTCCAGACCCGCGACCCCAAGACTCGCAACATGACTGAGGAAATCGAGCTTTTCTCCAACTACCATCCCATCAGCGGCATTCAAACGCCTTTCCAGATCGAGCGCGACCGCAACGGGATAAAGATTTATCAGATCTTCTTCGATAAGTGCGATTACAACACCGGTCTACCGGCTTCGCTATTCACCAAGGAATCGCTCGACGAGCGCTGGGAAAAGATCGGCAAAGGCGAAAGAGCCAAAGAGAAGAAAGAAGAGAAAAAGGAAGCCAAGGCCTCCTCTTCCGCAAATTAACCGATGCCGGCTTGGCTGCCGAAGTGAACTACCGGCCTTCGCGCCCCGCTAGTCGACGCCCATCTTGCGCTTGCGATGAAGTTTCACGGCCGCGCTCCTAAGCGTTTCCGGAATGTTTTTGTTTGTCGTGAGTTTCACGAGATCCGTGGCTGTCAACCGCGGAAACAAGTGCAGGGACACATCGAGGGGCGTCTTTGGATTATTGACAAGATTCTTTGCAACCGCGTAGTTCTTCATAAAGATGCGCATCGATGAGATCGCGCGCAGCACTTCCTTGGAAAGATTTGTCATTCCAGCGAAGCCTTCCACCTCAGAATCGGTGAGCTTCGGCGATTGCAGCACGGCGCGTTGCACAAGCTTGTTGGGATCGCGGATCAGCATCAGCCGCTCTGTGCGAGCGCCTTTCATTGCGAGGGTGAGCCTTTGGCCTACGGTCATGTGCGACACCCTCTGCATGAGGGTCTCGCGCTTGGCCACATCCGGCTCGATTTCCGCCACCGCCTCCTCGATCTCGGCGAGGGACATTGCTCCTTTTTTCAATTCGTCGAGAAGCGCCCGCTGCTCGGGACTCGGGGCCGAAGAGTTCATGACCGCCTCGACGAGCGCGGGGTCCTCGCAGAACCGCTCCAGGTTATCGAGCAGCGCCTGGATTCCAAAAGTGGACAGATGAGCGGCGAGTTGCGTGACGCGCTCCGTAGGGCAGCCGACGTTTTTCGCCAGAGCGTCGGCGATTCCGGGCCGCGTTCCGAGGGTCTCCGCGCAGAAGCGAAACAGCAAAGGGTCTGTGTCGGAGCGCTCCAACGCCTTAACAAAATATTCGATCGGCTGCGTTATCAGCACAGCGAGCGCGCGCTCCGCAACAGCGGGGTCCGGATCTGCCGCAAGTATTGCGAGCACCTCTACTCGGTCTTCGGGCGAAAGAGGTATGCCTCCGGAGCACACCGCCATCTTTCTTTCGTGTGTCTCGGGTTTGAACAGACTGCGCTGGGTTAAGACGAGTGTTGACATAGAAGGCCTTCCTGGCCAATTCCGCAGCGAAGAACGACACCACGGACCAGACACCACGATTTTCCCATGCGCTCGCGCCGGGCGAGTGTGCTACAGAAACGTCAGGTGTCCAATGCTCTACGTTTACTTTGTTCGTTTTCCTGTTTGATCCGAAGAGCGAATTAACTAGACGGATGTGCTTCGCTCCGACTACCATTTCCGGGCTTTTATTTCCTGGAGGAAACGAATGGCCAAAGGATACTGGGTTACCTTTTATCGATCAGCTCCCAACCCTGATGCGCTTGCGGAATACGCAAGGCAGGGCACCATCGCCATTCAGGCAGCGGGAGGGCGCTTTATCGCCCGCGGGCCTGCCGTAAAGACTTTCGAAGCGGGGTTGAGCCAGCGTTCGGTCATTATTGAGTTTGACAGCGTGGAAAAGGCCATCTCCGCCTATGAGAGCCCGGCTTACCAAGCGGCGTTGAAGGCACTCGGACCCGTTGAGAGGGAGGTAAGAATTATTCCGGGAGTCTGAATCGCATAACAGGATATTTCCGAGGGCCACCGCCAGAGTGATCGTCTAGCGGGCCGCAGGGCGTGGTTTCAGATCTTTTCGACTGATCGAGATGCTGTTGCTGCCGTGGCGTCCCGGCGTCTCCTTGGAGGGTATATTTTCGCCATCCAACTGCAGCTTTACAACGCCGGGCTCGCTTGAGGTTATTTCGAACCCCTGGTGGGCCTCGAAATTCTTCGGGTCATCCGAATGGAGGCGTCCCTTAAAAAGGACTTTGCCGTCTCCGGTCACTTGTATGCGGGCTGTCTTGGTCGTTTCGAGCCTCAGCTTCAAAGGTTCCGGCGCAGGCCTTTCCAAGCCTGCAACCGAACCGGGCGCTGCTGGCGGCTGATTTGCGGAAGCACTTATCGTTTTGCCAGGCGAGATTGCCGCCGGGGGGGCGGGGTTACCGTCCGGCGAGCCTGCAGTGGCCGAGGCAACCGATGCGTTCGCGGCCGGAGCTGACGAAGATGTTCCCAATGTCATTACGGCCGCGGCTCGTTTCTGCCGTCGCACAAAAATTTGGTGGTGCACGAACCACCCCGCCGCGATCAACGAAAGCAGCAGAGCCGAGACCGCGATGAGTGCGGGCCGGTAATCTCGCGGCATCGCGCCACTTGGTTGCGGCGGTGCTTTCGCTTGCGACTCGCCCCCGGTTTCGAGCGCGTATTCCGCGACCATCCCGTCTTCGTCGAGACCCAGAAAATGCGCGGTTGCACGGACGAATCCTCGATTGAAAGCCCCTCCAGGCAGTTCGTCCCAGCGCCCGTTTTCGAGGGCTTCGAGGAAACTTGTTTTGATGCGGGTCGCGGCCGCGATTTCATCGAGGGAAACCCCCCGCAACTCGCGCTCGCGTTTTAAGTGTTCACCGAAGGGTGTGGATGACATCCGCTCGAATCCGAAACCAAAGAAAAATATAGGCGCAGGCCGCAGGAGTGTCAATCGCTGGGCGCAATTCTTAACATTGCGCCCCGCAGCCATTGGTTTTTTGGCACGTTGCTTGCTTTGATGATTGCAGTGAGTGAAAACGGTTCACTATAATGACATTGTTGCCCGATAAGCCCACCTACGCGAAGTCGTCCCCTCCCGATGTGATGCGAAGGGCCACAGATGGCAAGCCCTTTTCCGGCATCGAGCGGCGGCGCAATCCGAGCGGCCCAATGGATTTGCCGGAGGGCGGCGAGGTCAGCCTATTTCACGAACTCGGCAAGGCTCTCACCTCTTCGCTTCAGCTCGATCAGGTTCTCCGCACCATAATGGAAAAGATCAACGAGGTATTGAGGCCGGATACCTGGTCGCTCCTTCTGATGGACATCGAGAAGAATGAACTTTATTTCCAAATCGCCACAGGTAAGGCTTCCGGCGCGCTGAAAGATATTCGTATCAAAGTGGGTCAGGGCCTGGCAGGTTGGGTGGCGCAGTCCGGGCAGGCCGTAGTGGTTCCCGACACGACTAAGGACTCCCGATTTTTCGCCCAGGTCGACGAGAAGACGCGCATGGAAACGCAATCGATTGTTGCCGTTCCCGTCCGCTTTCGCGAGCAATGCCTGGGGGTCATCGAACTGATCAACTGCGTTGGACCCGAAGGTGTTTTCAGCCAGCGCGATCTCGCCCTGCTGGAAGCGCTCGCCGACTACGCTGCCATTGCCATCGAAAACGCCCGCCACGTCCAGCGTATACACGAACTTACGATTACCGACGATTGCACCAGTCTCTACAACGCCCGCCACTTGAATTTCATGCTCGATACGGAGATTTACCGCTCGCATCGCTATGCGTTCGAATTCTCGCTGATATTCATTGACCTGGATCACTTCAAGGCTATCAACGACACCTACGGGCACTTGATGGGCTCTAAGCTGCTCTCCGAGATTGGCGAGGCCATCAAGGAAAAATGCCGCATGATCGACCTGGCATTCCGTTACGGTGGCGACGAATTTGTCGTGCTGCTGCCGCAAACCTCCAAAGAAAACGCCCTGAGCGTGGCTCGCCGCTTGCATAAGCTGATTCGCGAAACGGTTTGGCTGAAGGAACCCGGGATCAACGTCAACATAACCGCAAGTGTGGGAGTTGCTTCCTATCCCACCGATTCACGCACGAAGGCCGAACTCCTGCATCTTGCCGATGAGGCGATGTACTTCATCAAGAACACGACCCGAGATAGTGTCGCTGCTTCGGGCGAAGAAACTGTCCGCAAGTTTGAGACCCGCTGAATCAGACTCCGTTGTAGCCCGCACCGCTTCCCGCGTCCCAACCGAAGTTGTTCGCTGATAACCAGTCACCTATACTCGACTTCGGGGCTAAAAGCAGCCTTTTGAATGGCAACCTCTTCGTTCGACCAAGCGGAGTGCCCTAAGGCTTATGCGACCAGGAAATCTCATTGCGTAATCAGCAGGCCGAGCGCTATGCGCGGATTGCAGCTCTTTGCGCTGGATTCATCGTCCTTATAGTGGCCGGGGCCTACATCGAACGCTCCATCCA
Source organism: uncultured Acidobacteriota bacterium (assembly GCA_963848365.1). Taxonomy (GTDB): domain Bacteria; phylum Acidobacteriota; class Terriglobia; order Acidiferrales; family UBA7541; genus Palsa-295. The sequence continues at coordinate 167,208 of CAWKDI010000006.1, read as the reverse complement.
TCGAGCACGCGGACGCCGGAGCCTGTCCTCGATTGTTCCTGCCGAGGTACAGCAGCAATCAGACAACTTTTCCTACTCCGACGTCGAGGAGGGCCGTACCGTCTTCACCGTTCGCGCATCCCACGCCACCGAGTTCAAAGACCAGAACCGAGCCCTCCTCCAGGACGTCTGGATCACGGTCTATGGCCATCAAGGAAACCGCAACGACAACATCCACACACGCGAATGCAGCTACGAACCCGCATCTGGCGGTATCCGCTGCCAGGGGGCAGTACAGATTGATATTCAAGACGCGAATCCTGCGCCGGGAAAATCCGCCGGCCAACCCATGCGGGTGAAAACGAGTGACCTCACATTTAACCGCGAATCCGGTGAAGCCTCGACCCCCGCACCTGTCGAATTTCAATTCCCGCAAGGGAGAGGCCACGGTGTGGGAGTGAATTACAGCACGCGCGATGCGACACTGCGTGTGAACCAGTCGGTTGAGCTCGATCTGAGTGCTTCCGACCGGGCTGGTGGCTTGCCTGTAAATGCTGCGGGAAGCAGCCTCGAAATCCGCAGAAATGAACACCTTGTCGTCCTCAGAGGCCCGGCAATTGTCCGGCAAGGTGGCCGTCAGCTATCAGCAGGCGAGTTTTCGATCGCCCTTGACGAAAACGATCGCGCCAAAGAGGCGACAGCGGAAGGCAGCCCTGTCATTCGCGGCCTGGAGGGGGGCGGAAAATTCAGCCTCGCCGCCAATAAGTTTGAGTCCTCGCTGAACGAGGAGGGCTGGGTCGAGACCATTATCGCGGAGGGAAGGGTCGTCGGCTCGCGCCAAACCACCGCCGGCACCGATCATTTCTCGGCTGCCCGAGTAGATTTTGCGATGCTCCCGGAGCGCAACCTCATCCACCAAATGATGGCGAATGGTGGCGTAACGGCCGATTCGAGGGAGGGCGCCGACTCACGTTCGCTGAAGACGGAATCCCTGCGGATTACATTTTCGAACACGCCCAGGACTACCCTTGGGCTTGATCAACCCGTTTCGCAGCAGCATGCCACTACACCGGAGTCGCAACGGATCGAAAGCGCCGAAACACTTGCGCCCTCCACAATCGAGTCGAGATCGGGAAACGAAACCACAAACCTCAGCGCCCAAAAATTCGTGGCTCAATTTGACTCGAATGGTCGCCTCGATAAGTTGCTGGGGCACTCAGGCGTCGATATCCGCCGACAGGTCTCCGGTGGAGTTCTGCAATCGAGTTCGGCCTCTGAATTGATCGCAACTTTTACGCCGGACGGTCAATGGGACACGGTGGACGAAGCGGGAGATGTGCGATTTCGGGAAGCCGACCGACAAGCAAGTGCCGCTCGCTCCAAGATGTCCCGCACAAGCGGGCTGACACAGCTTGAAGGTTCCCCTGTGCTTTCGGACTCCATGAGCCGCACAAGCGCGTCGTCGGTCAGCATGAATCAGCAATCAGGCGAACTCCGCGCATCCGGCGGCGTCATTTCCACATATTTTGCTTCTTCCTCCAAGGACGCAGTTAATCTCGGCTCTGGCCCTGCCCACATCTCCGCGGACTCTCTTTCGGGCTCAACGTCGTCAGGTCACCTGATCTATGAAGGCCACGCGCGCTTATGGCAGGGGCAATCGGTTCTTGAGGCGGAGCGTATCGAACTGTGGCGAGACGAAGAGAAGATGCAAGCGAGCGGTCACGTCGTGGCAATTTTTCCTCAAGCCCCGGGTTCTGGCCCTTCTTTCGGCCCGGCGTCAACGAAGTCCCCAAGTCCTGCCGCTTCAGGTACTACCCTATGGCAGATCCGCGCGCCAATTCTGACGTACTGGGGCACCGAGGGAAGAGCCCACTTGGAAGGTGGCGTAACTGCGGCGTCCGACCAGGGTTCGCTCGAGTCGCGAACTCTGGATGCCTTCCTGACGCCAACCCAGGGCACTGGGACTCCCTCCGTGAATCCTCCGGCGCAGTCGGGCGGCTCGCCTAAGCAATCGGCCGGCCCGGGTGGGCGGCAGCTAAGCCGTGTCTTGGCCGAGGGGAAGGTCGTAGTTCACCAAAGCGATCGCCGGGGGACCGCCGACCAAGCGGAATACACTGCCGCTGAAGGAAAATTCGTGCTTTCCGGCGGCCAGCCCACGCTAACCGACGCTGCGAACGACACAACTACGGGGCGTTCGTTGACCTTCTTTGTGGCGAGTGATACGATTTTGATCGATTCGCAAGAAGGTTTGCGCACTCTGACGAAGCACCGGGTTGAGAAATGAACCAGCATGTCAAAGCTTCAGGCCGCGGAACTGCGGAAGGCGTACAGAGGACGAAAAGTAGTCGATGACGTTTCTTTGGAGATTTGTCAGGGCGAGGTTGTAGGGCTGCTCGGACCGAATGGCGCAGGGAAGACGACGACGTTTTACATTTTGGTTGGTCTCGCCCGCCCCGACTATGGGCGTGTTTTGTTGGACGGCGAGGATATCACCGACCTCCCCATGTATTTGAGAGCTCGCGGCGGTATCAGCTACCTTCCTCAGGAACCTTCGGTCTTTCGAAAAATGACGGTGGAGGAAAACCTCCTGGCGGTGCTCGAGACCCTCTCCTTGACGCCGGAGCAGAGGCGAGAGCGTGTCGAGGAATTATTGGCACAGATGGGACTGGAGGGAGTGCGCTATAGTAAGGCATACGTGTTATCCGGGGGCGAGCGCAGGCGGCTTGAGATCGCCCGTTCCCTGGTCCTCTCACCGTCTTTTGTGCTGCTGGATGAGCCCTTTGCGGGAATTGACCCCCTGACTGTCGTGGACATACAGAAAATAATTGCGGATCTGAGTGCGGCAGGCATCGGCGTTTTGGTCACCGACCACAACGTGCGGGATACCCTTGCTGTCACAAGTCGTGCTTACATAATCAGTGGCGGCAAGATTCTGGCTGCGGGAACGCCTGCGGAACTTTCCGCCAACCCGGACGTTCGCCGCATCTATCTGGGAGAAGGTTTTCGTCTCAACTGAATGCTATGAATTGGCTTGCACCCAAACTAAATCTCCGCGTCGCCCAAAAGCAGATTCTGACCCCGGGCCTCGTCCAAATGGTCAGCGTCCTCGCTCTGAACCGACTCGAGCTCCGGGAGATGATCAATCAGGAGATCATGGCGAATCCTGTCCTGGAAGAAGTCGCCGAAGAGGGAACTGCGGCTGAGAGCTATACGGACGAAGCATTCCTCAAGAAGGAAACAGAGAAGCTGCCCGAGACACCGGCAGCCAATCCCTTTGACGAATTCGATTTCGGCTCTTTCTTCGGCCAGTATCTCGACACCGGCAGCGAGCGGGTCGCAAGCGGAGAGCATGAAGAAATCGAAAAACCCTCTTTTGACAAGTTTCTTTCCTCCCCGGCCAGCCTCACCGACTACTTGATGTGGCAGCTAAGCGTCAGCATCTCAAGCGAAGAAGTCCGCAAAATCGCGGAGTCGATCATCGGAAACCTCGATGAAAACGGCTATTTGACCGCGACCCTCGAAGAAATTGCTCAGGCCGCAGACTACTCGATGGAAGATGTGGAAGAAGCCCTTACCATGGTTCAGGAATTCGACCCTCCCGGCGTGGCGGCCCGCGACTTGCAGGAGTGCCTGCTCATTCAGCTTAAGGTGGTTGATCCGCAGAATACCTTGGCGCAGCAGATCATTGCCGAACATCTAAAGCTCTTGCAGAACAATCAGATGAAAGAGGTGGCTCGCACCCTCAACCGGCCGATCGAGCTGGTGAAGCGGGCCGTAGACGTGATCAAGCGCCTCGATCCCAAGCCCGGCCTCCGCTACAACAAGACCGAACCCCGGCTCGTCGAACCTGACGTGCAGTTCCGGAAAGTCGATGGCGAGTGGCAGGTTTTTATCAATGATGACGATCTGCCGCAACTTCGACTTAGCCCCACCTATCGCCGCCTCCTTGCAAGGGACGCGGCCGACCGCGATGTGCGCTCTTATGTCAAGGAACGTTTCACCGCCGCGATCCAGCTGATGAAGAATATCGAGCAGCGGAAGCACACGATCGTCCGCGTTTGCAATTCCATCCTCCGCCGCCAGGCCGACTTTCTGGATTATGGCCCCGATCATCTGAAACCCATGATGATCAAAGAGGTCGCTGAGGAGGTTGGAGTGCACCCTTCGACCGTCAGCCGGGCCGTCGCCAACAAATACGTCCATACGCCACAGGGCGTGCTGGAACTCCGCACGTTTTTCTCCGAATCCGTAAACGGCCCGCAGGGCAGCGAGATGTCTCTTTCCTCTCTCAAGCGCCGCGTAAAGCAAATGATCGACGAGGAAGACACCTCGCACCCGCTTACCGATGAACAGATAACCAAGAAGCTCAGCGATGAAGGCATACACGTAACGCGCCGCACCGTGGCTAAATACCGCGAAGATTTGCGAATCCCGAGCACGCATCGCCGCCGGGTAAAGGTTTAACGGCCGCCCGTGGCGCGCAACGCCCGGAAACGCGATGGGCGCCAACTCGTGCTCCTTACCGGCCTGTCCGGCTCCGGCAAGGGTTCCATCCTCAATACTTTCGAAGATCTCGGCTTCTACTGCGTCGACAATCTTCCCGTAGCCCTCATTCCGACGTTCAGCGAGCTATACGAAAGCGGCCGAGGAGAAATCGAGCGAGCCGCACTTCTCGTAGACGCCCGTGAAGGCGAACAGATTGAAAACCTGCCGAAGGTGTATCGCCGGTTGCGGAGCGAGCATCCTGTCACGCTAGTTTTCAGCGAAGCCAGCGACGACGCGCTGATCCGCCGTTTCAGCGAAACGCGCCGACCCCACCCGCTAGCGCACGGCGGTTCGATCGCGGACGGTATTCATGAGGAACGCCGGCGGATGGCTCCAATCAGGCGCCTCGCTGATGTAATCATCGACACCACAAAATTCAACGTGCACGAACTCCGCCAGTTCATCATCGATCGCTTCCAGAATCCAGGCCGCAACCCGTTGATGATCTCAGTGGTTAGCTTCGGCTTTCGCTACGGCGTCCCCGCCGACGCCGATCTGGTTTTCGACGTTCGCTTTTTGCCCAATCCCCACTTCGTGCAGCGCCTTCGCCCGTTTTCTGGAAAAGACGCGCGCGTCGCTCGCTATATCCGCTCGTTCCCTCAAACTGGTCAGTTCTTGAGGCGCATCGAGAGCCTGCTGGCGTACTTGATTCCGCACTACATTCGAGAAGGAAAGAGCTATCTCACCGTGGCTCTCGGCTGCACCGGCGGAAGACATCGCTCTGTAGCTCTATCGGAGGTGATACGGCAGAGCCTGCAAAAAAGGGGCTACTCCACGAAAGTGGTGCACCGCGACTTGGACAAAACCACTTCGTGACAACGCGGCGGGCGGCTGGCAGCTCCCCAGGAAATCAGCCCGAGCAAATTGCGCCAGCTGTTCGGGAAAATGGTCTTTTTGCGCTCGTCGCCTTGCAAGAATCGCCGTTCCTGCATAGTCTATGCAGATTCAATTTGACTGCGATCGTTCCATGAGCCCTGGACCCTTTACTCAAAATCCGGAAGCCCTCCGACCCGTCAGGGATCGCGACGCCATTCGGCGCTTGCTCGGATTCCTGGTGCCTCATGCCCCGCTCCTGATTGCAGGTGTGGTACTCATCGCGGTGATGGGCTTGGTGGAATTCCTGGTGGCCTTTGCCATCCGGCCTGCCTTGGACATCGTTCTGAACCCGCAGTCGACCGTCCAGAAGCTTGAGCTTTTTCGCATACCAGGCACGTCTCATGTGGTTTATCTCAACTCGTTCGTTCCGTCCCGTATCCATCACGTGTGGTCCGTGTTCGCCGTGGCGATGCTGCTTCTCTACCTTATAAAAGGCCTCGCCGAATATTTTGGAAGCACCCTGGTACAGTACGTCGGCCTCGCGAGTATCACCGATCTCCGAAATCATGTGTACGACAAGGTGGTCCAGCAGCCGGTTGGCTTCTTTCAGAAAAACCCGGTGGGCCGCGTCATGTCTGCGGTCATCAGCGACATTGAGCAGATGCGCAGCGCCTTCTCCGACTGGATGGCGGAGCTCTTCCGGCAGCTTTTCAGCTTTGTCGCCTTCGTGCTTGTTCTAGCGATCATTGATTGGAGGATGGCCCTCGGGTCAGCCATTTTGATCCCACTGGTGGCATGGCCCGTCGGCAAGTTCGGCCGCCGCATTCGCAAGTCATCGGAAATAAGCCGTTCGCGCCTCGCCGACCTCAGCCAGATACTCCATGAAACCATCAGCGGCAATCGTGTAGTGAAAGCGTTCGGCATGGAGGGCTTTGAGATCAGAAAGTTTCGCGAAGCGGCGCGCAAGCTCCTGAGAGAAAACATGAGGTGGGTTCGGGCCCTGGCCGCGACTTCTCCCCTGATGGATCTGCTAGGCGCCGTCGTGATCTCGATGATCCTGCTGGCTGCCCGAGGCGAAATCAAGAGCGGGCGTCTCACCCTCGGCCTGTTCGGAGCATTCACATACGCGCTATTTAAGGCCTATGAGCCGATCAAGCGCATTGGCAATGTTTACCAACTCTTTCTGCAGGCCATTGGTATCTCTACTCAGGTTTTTGCGTTCATCGATCTACCGGAAGAGGTGTTGGACGACCCCGGCGCCAAGACGATGCCGCGCTTCGCCGGCTCGATCGAGTTTGACGACGCAAGCTTCGCGTATGACGGAGGTCCATTAATCCTGAGAGGGATCGATCTCCGCGTTCCGTCCGGAGCCGTTGTTGCGATCGTCGGTTCGAGCGGTGCGGGCAAGACAACCCTCGTCAATCTTCTTCCTCGCTTCTACAGTCCGACCTCGGGAGCCATCCGGATTGACGGCATCGACTTGCGCCACGTAACGCTTCGTTCGCTTCGCGAACAAATGGCCATCGTCACGCAGGAAACGATTCTCTTCAATGACACGGTCTGGAACAATCTTTGCTATGGCCGTCCCGCGATGCCGGAAGAAAAAGTCATAGCCGCGGCCCAGGCCGCCCTGGCTCACGACTTCATCATGGAGATGCCCGACGGTTATCAGACCATGATTGGAGACCGCGGCCAGCGCCTTTCCGGCGGCCAACGTCAACGCCTTGCCATCGCACGCGCTCTTCTGAAGGATGCGCCGATACTCATCCTCGATGAAGCTACCTCAGAGCTTGACTCGGAATCCGAGTTGCTCGTTCAGAATGCCCTCAACAACCTGATGACGGGTCGCACCGTTTTCGTAATTGCCCACCGCCTCTCCACCATTCGCCGGGCCACCACCATAGCCGTTCTCGACAACGGAATGATTCGCGAGCGGGGTACCCACGAGGAACTTCTCGTGCGAGGCGGACTCTACGCCCGCCTTTACGATATACAATTCCGCGATGCAGAGCCCGCGTCGCGTGTTGCGGGACTGTTGTGATCATGTCTAGCGCACCGCCCGTATCCGAGACACCGACGCCGCGGACTCGCACAGCCTTGCGGTCAATGACCGGTTACGCACAGGCGCACGCCAGTGAAAGCGGCTGGAGCTTGCGTATTTCGGTCCGAAGCGTGAACCACCGTTTTCTCGATTTGCACTTGCGGGTTCCAGAAGGTTTTGAGCCGCTCGAACCCCGCGTCCGGCAGATCGTTCGCGAGCGTATTCATCGCGGCCACCTGGACGTTACGCTCTCTCACGATCTCGCGGGCCCTGCCGCCGTTGGGGTGAACGAAGGCATTGCCGGCGCTTACGTCGAGGCGGTGAATGCTCTTCGCAAACGTTTCAGCATTCAGGCAGAACCCGATCTCGCTTCCGTCCTGCGTCTTCCCGGAGTAATCGGAGCTGCCGCTACCTCGATCGAGAAACACCTCGATCGTTTCGAAATTGTGGTCTCGCGATGCATGGCCGAGGCGCTCGACAAGCTTAATCACATGCGCGAGCAGGAAGGGAGCCATCTCCGCGAGGAGATGACCGGCCGTCTGAGCACGATCGCGAGCCATGCGACGAGGCTCGAAGACGTCGCGGAGCGAGCGCGCCCCGCCTTCATCCGCAGGCTCGAACAGCGCTTGCGAGACATTCTCGGGGAAGCGCAACTCGATCGGGCTCGAATCGCCCAGGAAGCAGCTATTGCAGCCGAACGCAGCGACGTGGCCGAAGAGTTGGCGCGGCTTGCCAGCCACGTGCGGCAATTCCAGGGGCTGCTAACGGGCGCTTCTGAGGTCGGCAAGAAGCTCGATTTTCTGCTTCAGGAAATGCAGCGCGAGACGAACACTTTGCTTTCGAAGACGCCCGGCAGCGAAGCCGAGGGACTGGAAATGACCCAGTTGGCGCTTGAAATCAAGTCTGAAATAGAAAAACTCCGGGAACAGGTACAGAACATCGAATGAACTTCAAACCGCTCGTCTTCATCGTTTCCGGACCTTCCGGCTCCGGAAAATCGACGCTAGTGCAGAAGCTCTTGCAGCTTCCGGGCACGATGCTGTCGGTTTCCGCCACCACCCGGTCCGCCCGCAAGACGGAAAGCGACGGCAAGTGGTACAATTTCGTGTCCCAAGCGGAATTTCAGCAGATGATCGAACGGGGCGAATTCCTGGAGTACGCGCAGGTTTTCGGAAAGAACTGGTACGGCACTCCGCGGCGGTGGCTCGACGAGGCAGTGGCGCAGCAGAAAGATCTCGTGCTCGAGATTGATGTGCAAGGCGCGTTGCAGGTAAAAAAGAAGCTTCCGGACGCGATTGCCATTTTCGTTCTTGCTCCTTCCCGCGAGGATGTCGAAAAACGCATTCGCGACCGCGGACAGGATTCTGAAGATGAAATCTGCCGCCGTCTCGAGCGCGCCCGGCAAGAGATGCTCACCTACGGTAGTTACGATTATGCAGTCATCAATGACGATCTCGACCGCGCCGGAGCCGAGGTTCAGGCCATTGCAATTGCTTCTCGATGTCGTGTCGCTCAACGCGAAGACCGGATTCGCGAAATTTTGAAGTCCTTTGGAGGCTGACCTGGACATGACCGTTTTGAAACAGGCACCCGATAGCCAGTTTGCCTACGTAGTTGTTGTTGCGCGCCGCGCCCGGCAGTTGATGATTGGGGGTCGGCCTCTGCTTGAAAACCCGAGGTCCCGCAAGACGTCTCGCATTGCCGAAGAGGAATTGCAGCGCGGGCTCCTCGAATACGAACTACCGAATCTCGGTAACGAGGATGAAGAAAAGGATGGCCGGCGGCGGAAGTAACCCCGGTGGCTCACTTGCATAAGAGCGGTATCTCCGAGAGTTAGGTCTCTGCAATGAAAATAGCTCTGGGCGTTACGGGCGGTGTAGCCGCCTACAAAGCTGCCGAGCTGGTTCGTCGGCTCCAGATGGAAAAACTCGATGTGCAGGTCGTGATGACTCACGGGGCGCAGGAATTCGTCAAGCCACTCACGTTCGCCGCCATCACCGGTAAAAAAGTCATCACGGAAATGTTTGGGGCCGAGGAATCCGGCCCTACGAACATCGAGAGTGCTATCGAGCACATCGCCGTCGCGCAGCGTATCGATCTTTTGCTCGTCGCTCCCGCAACCGCCGACATTCTGGCCAAATTCGCCCATGGCATCGCCGCGGATTTTCTCAGCACGCTGTACCTTGCCACCAAGGCGCCGGTGGTCGTTGCGCCAGCGATGAACGTCAATATGTGGGAGCATCCAGCGACGCAGGCCAATCTCGTAATGCTACGCGCAAGAGGTGTTCACGTCGTCGACCCGGACGAAGGTTATCTCGCTTGCGGCATGACCGGTGCAGGCCGCCTAGCCGCCACAGAAACCATCGCGCAGACGGTTTTCGAGGTTTTGGGGCTACGCCGCGATTTTGCTGGAAAGACAATTCTCGTCACGGCAGGGCCCACGCGCGAAGCGTGGGACCCTGTAAGGTTCCTCACGAACCGCTCGTCCGGCAAGATGGGTTACGCCGTTGCGGAGGCCGCCGTCCGGCGTGGCGCTCGAGTCATCCTGGTCAGCGGCCCCACGGATCTTAAAGTTCCGGAAGCAGTGGAGTGGGTTCCGGTCGCAACCACTGAAGAAATGCGCAGTGCTGTGCGCGATCACGCGCGTGAAGCCAACATCGTCATCATGGCCGCCGCCGTCGCTGATTATCGCCCCACTGCGGCGCATGCCGGCAAGCTGAAGCGGAGCGATAGCCGCTTTACTCTTGAATTGGAGCCTACGCCTGACATCCTCGCCGAACTCGGAAGCGAGCAGAGTTCGCGCATCCTCGTCGGATTCGCCGCGGAAACCGGCAACATCGCTGAAAACGCGCGCGCCAAGCTAATGCGCAAGGGCGCTGACATGATCGTCGCGAACGATGTGACCCAAGAAGGCGCTGGTTTTGATGCCGACACGAACATCGTGACGTTGTTCCTTCGCGACGGCCGCGACATCGCGCTGCCCAAAATGTCGAAGTTCGACGTAGCCAACCGCCTCCTCGACCAGGCTCTCCAGATCCAAAAGCCATAGTCCTCAGGCTTGGCTGCTCCCTTTTCGAATACTTTGTCTTTCAATCCACGTGCTCTAGCTCAGTACGTTAAAACCCGCTCCCGATTACTCGAGTCGCGAAAAAATCCCCGATCTCACGCGTGCGAGGCGAAATTTCAACCGAGTCTCATGTTAAAGTCACCTCGGGCAATCTAAAAACGGGAGGGATGTTTGGATCAATCGAAACGTGCTCGTGTGGAAGCCTGGTTCCGCTATGGCGATGACCTCGGCTTGGGCCCCTATTACCGCGATCGGACCAAATCGCAAAGCCTCTCGATCTCAGACGGACCCGCCTCCGAAGCGGTGTCTCAAAGTTACGCTGCGGTGACCGAGCCCGGCTCCCGAGAAGCGGTGCCCACAGCAACATCCCGCATGGGCTTCGCTCAAAGCCCCGTTCGGTCCCAATCCCAAGAGCGGCCAGCGCCACAATCTTTGATCCAGGGTTCTTCGGGCCCCTTGCTTTTCGATGAGCGTATCGAAGGCGACACTCTGGACCTGATTCGCGATGCCATCGGCGCCAACTGCACGCGCTGCAAGCTGCACAAGGGACGAACGAAGCTCGTCTTCGGCGTCGGAAACCCGAAGGCCAAACTGGTATTCGTGGGGGAAGGCCCCGGTCGAGACGAAGACGTCCAGGGAGAACCGTTCGTCGGCCGCGCCGGCAAATTGCTCACCCAGATGATCGAAGCGATGGGTCTGCGCCGCGAAGACGTTTATATCTGCAATGTAGTCAAGTGCCGGCCTCCTGAAAATCGACTCCCCGAAAAGGACGAAGTCTCGACCTGTTCGCCGTTCCTTATGCGCCAGCTTGCCGCAATCCAGCCCAAGGTGATTTGTGCCCTCGGAAGCTGCGCCGCCCAGACGCTACTTCAGACGACCCAGGGAATTTCCCGCTTCCGCGGCGAGTGGTTCGATGTTCAGGGGGCGAAATTTATCGCCACTTACCATCCTGCCTACCTGCTTCGCAACCCAGCGGCCAAGGGTGAAGTTTGGAAAGATCTGCAAAAAGTGATGGCCGTCTTAGGCTTGCAGCCAAAGCGCAAGTAAATCGTGCATTCCTGCACCAAGCACCGTCGCGCAATTGCGCGCCCGTTTTCCGTCGCATGATGATTCTAGCGTTCCAGAACCGCTTCTCTGGCCTGTCGTGAAAAGTTCTCCGGGAATCATTCTTGGCCTCAGCTCTGCGCTCTGCTGGGGCGTCTCCGATCTTTTCGCTCGCTTTGCTTCGCGTCGGCTCGGCGCTTTCCGTGCGCTGTTGTTTATGCAGTTAATCGGTTTCGCCGCTCTGACCGTCTTTCTGGGCGCGACAGGCGGTTTTTCTCGAGGCTATGCTCCCGGCTGGCATCCCTGGATGCTTGCCGTGTCGGCTGGCGCACTTAACACGATCGGTTCGCTGGCACTCTATTATTCATTCGAGGTCGGTGTACTCACCATCGTTGCCCCGATCTCATCGAGCTATCCGGCAATCACAGTCGTGCTGGCGCTCCTGAGCGGCGAACGTATCCGAGGCCTTAGTGCCGCAGGCCTGGGTTTGACTCTTGTCGGCTTGATCCTGGCCGCCACCTCGTTTTCCCCTCACGCATTCGATGCCGATTCACAACAGAAGACCTCGCGCATGCATTTGTCAGCGGGCGTGGGGTGGGCGATTGTCTCAATGGTCTCTTTCGGCGTGATGTTCTGGTTTCTGGGTTTTCACGTGTTGCCCGTGGTGGGCGCCGCTTTATCGGTGTGGGTTATCCGTTTTACAAGTGCGTCCCTGCTTCTTATTGGCGCCGCTCCGTTCCATCAGCGCGTAAGAATTCCGGCGAGAAGCGTATTCTGGCTCCTTGCATTCATGGGCATACTTGACACGACTGCCTATGTCACCAACAATGCCGCTCTCAGCGCCGGCCCTGTCTCCATCGTCACGATGATTGCTTCACTCTACGGCGCAGTCACCGTTCTTCTGTCGTCCCTGTTCCTTCGAGAGCGCCTGGCGCGCACACAATGGCTCGGCATCGCTCTTATTTTTGCGGGCATCATACTCGTGAGTCTTTAAGGCCGTTTTCTCCGAACCGGCTCTCGGGTGCGCCAGGGTCGGAACTCACTGATACACTGGTGCGTCCATGGCTCAACGCTACTGCGAAGTCGCGCTCCCGGTTCCGCTGCGCTCAACGTTTGTTTACGCCCTGCCGGGCGCGCTGAATGGTGAGACGGTCGTAGGGCGCCGCGTCGTAGTGCCCTTTCGCAATCGTCCGATGATCGGCGTAGCGCTCGCCGAATCCGATCAGCCGCCGGACGCTTCTCGCTTCAGATCCCCCATCAAGGAAGTAGCCGAGCTGATGGATCCAGTTCCGGCCCTTCCGCCCAGGCTGATCGAGCTCGGCCACTGGATCAGCCGCTATTATCTGGCGCCTATCGGCGAGGCATTCCGAGCCATGCTGCCGCCTGAAATCGAGCTTCGCCACGATCGCGAATACGCGCTCACCGAAGCCGGCCGCGATTACCTGAACCAACTCATCAGCGCGCCCGAACTTGCCGATATAGAAAGTGCTGAACGCAAACTGCTTCGCCACTTTGAGAAGACAGGCGAGCCGCTAACCTCGGCCGCGATTCATCGCGCGCGAGGCGGTGACGCAGCACTTGAACGACTGGTTCGCGGCGGTTACCTCACGGCCCGCGATGTCGTTCGCCACCGCAAGGCGCGCACTCAGAAAATTTTAGCCTGGAACCCCGCCAACGGCTGCGAACCAGCCGCGAAACTCGACCCAGCACAGGAAAAAATCCGTGAAGTGCTTACTTCAACCCGCGGCCCACTACCGCTCCATTTGCTCGTCGAAAAAGCCGGTGTTTCTCGCTCGGCGGTGCTTCGCCTTGAGAAAAAAGGCTGGCTGCTGACCTGGGAAGAGCCTATAACGCCGGATGAAGACGCCTGGGACACCGGTTTCACGCCCCCAGCCAACATTCTCAACCCGGAACAAAAAGAAGCCCTAGGCGAAATCTGGCGCTGGCTGGTAGCGGACAAATTCGCGGCGGCACTTCTTCACGGAGTCACAGGAAGCGGCAAGACGGAAGTCTATCTGGGCGCGATCGAAGCCGCCCTTTCCCGCGGAAAATCCGCTATCGTGCTCGTGCCGGAAATCGCTCTAACGCTCTGGGTGGGGCGCCTCGTCCGCGCACGCTTCGGCGAACACGTCGCCGTCCTGCATAGCGCGCTTCCCGATAACGAGCGGGCGCGCGAATGGTGGCGCGTGCGCCATGGACACGTGCGCGTCGTGGTGGGTACGCGCTCGGCGATATTTGCGCCGCTCGAAAATTTAGGTCTCATCATTGTCGACGAAGAGCAGGAATCGAGCTATAAGCAGGAGGAAGTTCCCCGCTACCATGGGCGCGACACGGCCGTTTATCGCGCGCGACTCGAAGGGGCTGTTGCGATCCTTGGCTCGGCCACGCCGTCGCTCGAGACCTACCACAACGCTCGCGCCGAAAAATACCGCTTGCTGACGCTCGCCTCGCGTGTCGAAAATCGTCCTCTCGCCGACGTCCGCATTGTCGACCTGCGCGAAGAATTCCGTCGCGAGCACCGCGCCGCTCCGGTTTCCGAAGCATTGCGAGCCGCCATCGCGATGCGCCTCGAAGAAGGCACGCAAGCGATGGTCCTCATCAATCGCCGGGGCTATTCCTGGTCGATGCTGTGCCGGAGTTGCGGCTCGGTGGTGCAATGCCAGAACTGCAGTATCGCGCTCACCTATCACAAGAGCCGCCAGCGCCTGGAATGCCACTACTGCGGCTACTCGGTTAGGCCTCCGAAGGAATGCCCGAAATGCCACGCCGAATATCTTTATTTTGTGGGAGACGGTGCCGAACGCGTGGACGAATACCTGCGCGAGCAGTTTCCCAAAGCACGCATTGCGCGGCTCGACCGCGACACGGTTCGCACCAAGCGCGAATACCAGCAAGTCTTGGGCGCTTTCGCCGGCGGCGAAATCGACATCCTGGTCGGCACCCAGATGGTCGCGAAAGGTCATGATTTTCAGCGCGTAACGCTGGTGGGTGTCGTTGCGGCGGACCTGGCGCTCGGCCGCCCGGATTTCCGCGCCGCTGAACGCACCTTCCAGTTGCTAACGCAAGTGGCGGGACGCGCAGGCCGGGGTGAACTTTCAGGCGAAGTCCTGGTTGAGACGTACTATCCCGAACACTACGCGATTCAATATGCCGTACAGCAGGATTACGTTTCGTTTTACGAGAAGGAAGCGCACTTCCGACGCGTGCTGCATTACCCGCCATTCACCGCGCTGGCCACGGTGCTCGTACGCGACCGAAAAATCGAGAACGCCATCCGCTGGGCCCGGGCCCTGGCGAGCTACTTCGCTCCGTTTGAAGAGCGGGGCGTAAAGGTGCTAGGCCCCGCCGCGGCACCGCTGGCGCGCCTGCGCAATGAGTATCGCTTTCAATTCGTGCTAAAGTCCCCGCACCGCTCGGCGCTAGCGCAAGCACTGGGCGGCTGCCTGGATTTCTGCGCCTTGAAAGAAATCCCGCAGACCGCCGTCATCGTAGACGTTGATCCCACCAGCCTCTCATAGCTATCGCACCCGCGATCTCAGCGACTAAGCGCGGGCGTTATTGTGAAGCAGGAAAGAAAGATGGCCAGAGCCGCGATCGCCCAGAGCTTCCGCGTCGCGTCGAGATCATCCCACGGGTCCATAACCGGCGGATGCCCGAACCGCAGCGTGAGGATGAGCAGAACGCCGCCCCACATATACCAGCCGCTCCAGGCGTACCGTCCCAGCACGAGAAGCGCCAGCGCCACGAGTATCGAAATGCGGTGATGTTGCCTGCTCGCGACGCTGTAGACGATATGTCCCCCGTCAAGCTGCCACAGCGGGAGCAGATTCAACGCGGTCGCGAAAAATCCCACCCACGCAGCGCGCCCTACCGGGCTCAACAGCAGCCACGCCGGATTGATGTGCGGATGAAAGAGCATCACAAAAAAACGCATCAGCGGCGGCTGCCCAAAAACAATCGACGCTGTGTTTCCCACTCCCGGAACGATCCGCGAGGTCGCGATGGCATACGCCATAGCAGGAGCCGCGAACAGGAATCCTACGACCGGTCCGGCAATTCCCACGTCGAATAGCGCTTTCCGAGTAGTAATCGGAGAGCGGATGCGGATGAACGCCCCGAAAGTTCCAAACAGAGTTGGCGCCGGGATGAAGTAAGGGTAGCTCACATCGATCCCGTATATTTTGCAGGCGTAATAGTGGCCCAGTTCATGCGCCAGCAGGATTCCCATCAGCGTGAAGGAGAAAGGAACTCCCAGCAGAAGCAATTGCGGATGCTCGAAGGGCAGAATCATCGCTGCAAAAGGATCCGCTCCATCAGAAAAGGGCTCGCGATTCTGCGCGTATGACGATGCAAATTCCGATCCCACCGCCAGCGTCGAAATCAGCGTCAGAAAAAACAGCAGCAGCGCCAGCCAGAGACGCTGGGGCTTTGCCGGCGGAGGCAGCAGGCCTTCGCCAATCGGCCGAAAGTTGACGTCCAGGACGTCTACGGGCGTACGGCTGTGGCCGTTGCCCCCGAAAGAATCGCTGCTCATGTGGATTGGATGCGCCGCCGCCGGAAAATGCAACGCGGCCACGGAAATTCCCTTCAGCGGCTCGTCAGGGTTGCTGCGTAGGTACTGGGCTCGTTACCGGAGCCGGAGCGGGTAGCGCCTGCAGTTCTTTGCCTGGCTTGAAGCGCACAGCTTTGCCCGGCGGAATATTCACTTGTTGTCCGGTTCGCGGATTGCGCCCGATTCCCGTCTTGCGCGGTTTCACGTTGAACACGCCAAAGCGGCGAAGCTCGATCCGCTGGCCGCGTCCGAGCGCGTTTTTCATCGTCTCGAAGACGGTCTCAACGGCCTGTTCCGCCTTCGTCCGCGTGATGTTCGTCTTCGTCACAATCGCGTTCACGATATCGAGCTTGATCATCGCCCCTCCGCCAACCGCAACTCCATGCTAGACAGGGGGTTGCAGGTTGTCAAGCGCCCGAAGCTCCGTCGATGCGGTTTTTCCCTCGCGCCCTAAGGCCCTTCCTTTCTTGGCCCATCCAAATCCGGAAGGCAATTCCCTCCCGAACGCGACTTTCTTTGCTATCTGTTTCGCTGATGAATTACTATTACGGGCTTCGATTCTCAGGAGGATGAATGTCAGTAAAGTGCGACAAGTGGATTCGTAAGATGGCCGTCGAGCAAAAAATGATCGAGCCTTTTGAAGACCGGCAAATCCGCGACGGTGTAATCAGCTACGGCGTCTCGTCCTACGGTTATGACATGCGGGTGGCCGACGAGTTCCGCATCTTCACGAATGTGAATTCCACGATTGTCGATCCCAAGCGCTTTGACGACAAATCCTTCGTCGAATTTAAGGGCCCGGTCTGCATCGTTCCCCCGAACTCGTTCGCGCTGGCACGATCGGTGGAATACTTCCGTATACCCCGCACTGTGCTCACGATCTGTGTAGGCAAGTCCACTTATGCCCGCTGCGGCATCATCGTTAACGTCACGCCGTTTGAGCCGGAATGGGAAGGCTTCGTCACTCTCGAAATCAGCAACACCACTCCCCTGCCCGCGAGAATTTACGCGAATGAAGGGCTATGCCAAGTGATTTTCTTCGAAGCCGACGAAACCTGTGAAATATCCTACAAGGACAAAAAGGGAAAATACCAATCGCAGCAAGGAATCGTCCTGCCCAAAATTTAAAGTTGGTTTCCGGAGACCCTCAAATCGAGTTTATCAATTCAGCTTGGTTTCGAAGCCAACGGACGGTCGGAAAGATCGGTGAATCGTTCGACTACTCCACCCGTCTTTTCCGAGTAAATGAAATAGTTTCCCGGCCGCGAGCGCACCAAACCATCAAGGCGTTTTTTTGCCTCATCCAGTCCCTCGACCGCTTCTAACCATAAAGGGCTGCCGTCCGGTAAAGTGGCAAAAATGTCGAACATTTGTTCCATGGGACCGTCGTGCGCCGTTTGGCGATTCACAGGGATGGTTTAGCACTTGCATCTCCAATCTGAAACGCTGATATCTCATTTTAAAATCATAAGTTTGGCGTGTCGCCAGCACTGCGTCAGCTAACGCTCCTATGTAAAATCTTCTAATTACGCCACATAGGGGCTATGGTGGTGGGAGACCCGTCCCATAGGCGATACTCCAATGCTGTTCAAACAAAGCCGAGAGCCGAGCCCACTCATGGTCCTGCGGGTTAGCGCTGGCGTGGGTCTTTTTTGAGGCGCCCTTGCGTTGGGACGCACGGAACTGCTGTAGTCGTCCCGTGCGGGAAGCCTGCCGGTAGTATGGTCGGTTCCGATTCATCCTCCCTTGAGAAATATTCAATGCACGAAGCTTTGTGCACCGGAAGCCAGCCTCATGCACCGCCTTTTGTTACAATTTATATTGCGAATGCAACGTCTGCACTTTTCGGTCTCCGACTTTTGGATTCTCGTCTTCCTCGTGGCAAGCCCGCGCGTCTGCGCTCTGACGGTGTCTTCTTCCCGATCGCCGGCTGTTTCGCCGGCGATTGTCATCGGTTTTGTCGGCGGATACGTCAAGCACGACAATACCATCCATGCGGAGGTACAACTCGCGGCCCATCTCCGCCAGGAATATCCAAGCGGTGTTCGCGTCGAGGCTTTCGAGAACCATCGCGGCAAACAGGCGCTACAGGAAGTTCTGCGCCTTCTTGATGCAGACCATGACGGCTCCCTCTCACCCGACGAAAAGCAGCAGGCGCGCATCATTCTGTACGGTCATAGCTGGGGAGCATCGCAGAGCGTACAACTCGCGCGGATGCTCGGGCAGCGTGGCATTCCCGTTCTGCTTACCATTCAGGTGGATAGCGTCGCGAAACACGGGCAGAAAGATGCAGTCATTCCCACCAATGTAGCCCAGGCAGTGAACTTCTATCAGCCGCAGGGCTTCATCCACGGGCGTAAGCTCATCCAGGCCGCTGATCCATCGAAGACACGTATCATGGGAAATTTCCGGTTCGATTATCGTGAACATCCCATAAACTGCGTCCACTATCCATGGTGGGATCGCTATCTCGCGCGGCCTCACACCGAAATTGAATGCGATCCGTCCGTTTGGGATCAGGTCGAATCCTATATTCGTTCGAGCTTGCTTCCAATAACTCCCGGCCCCCCGACGAGCAATTCGCCCTTCGCATCGGGCCACGACGTTCCCAGCAAACAGATACCCGCGCCTGAGTAGGCGTGGAATATCGATCGCGCCTGGCTGAAAGCGGTGGATTTGTTGGCGGATGCTTGTTGCAGCCGTGCGGATGTGCGTTTTATACTCGCGCTCGATGCAACGCCGCGAATTCCTAGTGCTTTCCGCAGCGAATATTGGAGGACTGCTCGTCTACACGCTCGATCGGCAGATGACCCGGGTGTCGGCGCAAGGCGTGACCTCGGGGCAAACAATCCGCGTCCCTCTGCGGTTTTTCACCGAGGCGGAGGCCCTGATTGTAGCCGCCGCGACTTCGCGAATCTTTCCAAGCGATGATTTGGGTCCCGGCGCGAATGAAGCGGGAGTTGTGATCTATATCGACCGGCAACTCGCGGGACCTCGCGGCCGCGACGCGCACCGTTACACGCAAGGGCCGTTCGAGGAGAGTGGCGCTCCTCCCGAGGTCGGCTACCAGGGCAAAGCGACCCTCAGTGTGATTTATCGGGGGGGACTAGAGGCACTCGCGGGTTTCGATCAGCTTTCCCCCGCCGATCAGGATGAGAAACTCAAACAAATAGAAGACACCCACTTTTTCGCCGTCCTTCGCAAAAATACAATCGAAGGCATGTTTTCCGATCCTCTACACGGAGGAAACATCGACATGGTCGGCTGGCAGCTCATCGGTTTTCCGGGTCCGCAGATGAGTTGGGCCGCTGAAGTCGGCAAGCACTCCGGCCAAGCGTTCCGCCCAAAACCCATGAGCCTGAGCCAGGTGCTGCCCGGCCATAGATTTCACCCCAGCGAAGACGACGAGATCAAAGGCTAGCGGCTGGTTCTAAAGCCGATGTTCGCACGCGAAGTCCCCTTCAACACGTCCGTCTCAATCCGCGGTATCTACGGCTCGTTCTGCCCGCGGAAAGGCAGCTTCAACTTCCGTGCGATCTCCGGCCAGAACTCCCTTAGCACGTCCCACCCCATGTCCTGCAACATTCCGTAGGCGGCACTTCTTGCCGCCGGCGCAACTCCGGGCTTGTTGTCGGGGTGAAAAAGGTCGGCTAGCGCCGTCGTACTGGCTGACCCAAGCCATTCGGAAAAATTGAACATCGGTTCGCCGTCTTGCTGGTGCGCCACCACCACATGCTCCATGGCGTGCAGCAACCTTCTATGGAAAGTTCCGTGCGCCAGCCGGTAGTAGCGAGGGTCTTCGGAGAAGATCGAGGGATACAAAAACTCTTTGAAGAATTCACCCGACGCGTTGCCGGCAAATTCGGCGCCAAAGCGCTTTCCATATCCCGCGGCGCCTTGCCCGAAGCTGTGGTCGGTGTCTTCCGCCTGGTCGATTCCAGCATTGAATGCAGCGCCGAGAAAGGCCACCGGATCAACGCTATCTGAAACGAACAACATAAATTTAGCTTTGGTTGTCAGTGAGCATAAAAGCGCCCCGGGCTTGTAGTGCGGCGGGTGGACAGACGTTCGATCCAATCTTCGCCCGAAAGCCCCGACCAGCTTGTTGAACGGCCCCTGGTAGTCCTGCCAGCGAACCATCGGGGCCGGTTGCACGCACGGAGCCTGGGGATTTTCCTGGGCCAGTTCTTGCGTGGGTAACGAAACTTCTGGGGGTTGGGAAGCGGGGGCAGGTGCTTCTTGCGCCTGCGCTACGGTGCCCCAGGCCGACGCTGAGGCCAAGAACGCTAGCCCGACGGAGAGCTTGAACCAGCAGGCCATCCGGTCCTTTCCCGCGTTCTCTCCCATTCAGTGGGAGAAGAGTTCGCTGAAGCGTTTCGTGCGGCGGCATAGTTTACAGCGCTTTTAACCGGTTGCAACCCGTTCGTGCTATCGGATTTCATAAACACCTATTGCTTACGATTTGACGGTTCTTCGCGCACCATCGAGGGGGCCTCCGGTCCCGACATAGCCAGAAATAGACGCTATCCCATGCTTAGTTTTCCGAGAAGAACGCTTCGCCTTGGGCCTTGGACGTTCAGTAAATCCCCCTAGAGCGATCCATGGGTCGAGCCAGTACCTGGTTACAACGATGGCACTTACCATGAGCTTTAACATCAACCTGACAGAAGGCCACCGCGGCCGCAGCGAAACAGCGCTAATAATTATAAAAGCCGCGGCCCGCTTTGCGGCCGAGCCAACCCGCGGCGACATATTTACGCAGCAGCGGGCACGCCCGGTATTTCGGATCCCCGAAGCCTTTGAAGAGGACGTCGAGAATATCCACACAGACGTCCAAGCCGATAAAATCGGCTAATTCCAGGGGTCCCATCGGATGGTTCATGCCCGTTTTCATAACGGCGTCGACGGCCTCGGGCGTCGCGACTCCTTCCATAACGGTGAACGCGGCTTCGTTGATCATCGGCATCAGAATGCGATTTGAGGCGAATCCCGGCGAGTCGTTCACCGCAACGGGCATCTTCTGCAGCGTTTCGCATAGCGACATCGTCGTCTGAAACGTCGCATCGCTCGTGGCCAGGCCACGAACCACTTCCACCAGTAGCATTACTGGCACGGGGTTCATGAAGTGCATCCCGATGAAGTTTTCTGGTCGGGATGTCTGAGCGCCAAGCTGCGTAATCGAAATGGAAGAGGTATTGCTGGCAAGAATTACCCCCGGGCGCAAAACCGCATCGGTGTCTTTCAGCACGCGGAGTTTTAAATCAAGCTGCTCGGGGACTGCTTCGACGACAAAATCGGCCGCAGCAAGCGACTGGACATCTATTGCCGGGAGGATACGAGCCAGCGCCGCCGCCCTCTCGCTTTCGTTGATCTTGCCCTTTTTTAACTCCCGTTCGAGGTTCTTCCCGATCGTTTCCAGGCCACGATCCAAAAAGCGCTGCTCGATGTCGCGAAGAATCACGCGGTATCCGGAGCGGGCAAAAACGTGCGCGATACCATTGCCCATCGTCCCGGCGCCCAACACGGCTACTGTTTTGATCTCAGTCGATGGCATGAATTCGATGATAGCGGAAACGGCGGAAACAAAGGAAGAAACGGGTGTCAGAGCGGTACCAAGCGGAAATACAGGCTCGAACCACGTCTACAGAAAAGTTCGGGATTACTCGGCTCTCAGCGCTCTTAGTATCTGTTGTGCGGCCTCGCTATGGCTCGACGGTATGAAGATCGCATGAACAGCCCGAGAACGAGCTTGAAGCGATTTCGCGCCTCGCGTTTGTGTGTGATACGGAATCCCGGCTTTTGCCAAGGCAGCGGCAATCGCGTCGGATGTGAGCACGTCGCTTCCCTTCCACAACAACTGCGGACCGTTGGCAGTCTTCGAAGGGTCAGTTGGCACTAGGAAGCCCGTTGGATTTGTTTTGAGTCAAGGGCGCTCTACGGCAAGCGCCACAGCATTACCGCCGCCCAGGCAGAGTGCGGCAATGCCGCGCTTGAGGCCGCGACGCTGCAACTCATAGAGCAGCGTAACCAGGACGCGCGCGCCCGATGCGCCGATGGGATGTCCAAGCGCCACGGCGCCGCCATTCACGTTTACTTTCTCGGGATTGATTTTCAGCTCGCGCGTGACGGCGATTGCTGCAACGGCGAAGGCTTCGTTCAGTTCGTATAGATCGACGTCTCGGTCGCGGTTCCAGCCGGTCTTTTTGAGAAGCGTTTCGACCGCACCAACCGGCGCCATCATCACCCATTTCGGCTCGACCCCGCTGACAGCCTGGGCAACGATGCGTGCCATGGGTGACTTTCCAAGCCGCTGGGCATTCCGCCCGCTCGTGACGACCACGGCGGCCGCTCCGTCATTTGTGCCGGGTGCATTTCCTGCGGTTACCGTGCCGTCCTTCTTGAAAGCTGGTCTGAGCTGGGCAAGGGCCTCAAGCGAAGTGTCGTCGCGAGGGGATTCGTCGGTCTTGACGACCACGGGATCGCCCTTTTTCTGGGGAATCGCCACCGGCACGATCTGTTCGCTTACGAAACAGGACTTGATTGCGCGCACAGCTTTGCGATGGCTTTCTATCGCGAACTGATCCTGCTCCTGGCGCGAAATCTTGTATTTTTCGGCCACCAACTCGGCTGTCATCCCCATGTGGAAGTTTTCATACACGTCCCACAGGCCGTCGACAATCATTGAATCGAAGATTTCCTGGTTGCCAAGTCGATAGCCCGTGCGGGCGCCCTTCAGTAGGTAGGGACAATTCGACATCGACTCCATGCCGCCGGCGACCACGATTTCCGATTCGCCCAGTGTGACGCTCTGCGCGGCAAGTCCCACAGCCTTCAGCCCCGAGCCGCATACTTTATTGATCGTCATCGCAGCGACGCGGGGATCGAGTCCGCCCCGAAGCGCGGCTTGGCGCGCGGGATTCTGCCCGAGTCCCGCCTGGACGACGTTGCCCATGACCGCCTCATCAACCTGCGCTGGCTCGATGCCCGCGCGCCGCACGCCCTCTGCTACGACCTTCGCCCCCAACTCTGTCGCACTGAGGGGCGAAAGGCCACCCATGAATTTTCCAATAGGTGTGCGCACGGCACTCAGGATGACGGGCTGTTCCATGACGGACTCCTTCGGCAAAGCGAGGACCAAAATCCTATCTTATACAAGTATAGGCGGCCCAGTCGAAAAGGGTCAATTTAACGAGGGACGCGCGGACGCCGGAACAAGCGAAGCGGGCTCAGCCCGATATGTCCTTGAAAATAAGAGGCGTTTGGAAGCAGGAAGCCACCAACTTGTCACAGACAAGTAGACAACCTGCGTCGCTATCTGGTTGCGGGACGATTCTTTTCGTCTTGCGCCAACTGAAGCACTTCTGCCAAGTGGATGGCTCGGCGCCCAGTCGATTGGTAGATCTGCTCCCGGCAGCTGAAACCGTCTGAAACGATCAGCGTGTCAGACTGGGATTGGCGCACGGCGGGAAGGAGCACGCGCTCCCCCGCTGCTTGCGCCACTGCGTACTTCGCCCTTTCGAAGCCGAATGGGCCCGCCATTCCGCAGCACCCTGAGTCAAGGGTCTGGAGTTCTACACCCATTTTGCGGAGCATAGATTCCTCATCATTCATCTTCATCAGAGCCTTGTGGTGGCAATGCCCGTGCAGCATCACCTTTCGAGAAAGTTGCGGCGGCTGAAAGTCAGGCGCGTGATCCATGAGAAACTCGCTTAGCAGGAAAGTATGGCTCCGCAGGCGCGCCGCGCGGGGATTCTCCGGGAAAAGATTGCAGAGTTCGTCTCGAAACACCGACGCGCAGCTCGGCTCCAGAACTACGATCGGCACACCCGCGTCGATTGGCTCACACAAAGCTTCGAGAATATTTTGCAGGTATTCCTTCGCCTCATCGAGCATCCCAAAATCGTAAAGCGGGCGCCCACAGCAGAGGTGTTGCCGGGGAACTCGCACGCTGAATCCCGCGCTTTGCAGCACACCTAGTGCGGCACGACTCGTTTCGGGATGGAAATAGTTATTGAAGGTGTCTGCCCACAAGATCAAGTCGCCCTGGGCACCAGGCGCGGCCGAGATTGTGCCGTCGTTGGCCTCGCTGGCGCCGGGAACTCCATTCTTGCGCGCCCAGCGCCGGAATGTTTCCGGTGCGAGCGATGGAATCTTGCGTTCTGGCGCGAGTCCAATTAACTGGCGCATCAGATGGCGTGAAAGAGGCGCGCGGCTCATCCAGTTCGCGAGGCTCGGCACAATGGACGCGACGCGAAGCCATTTATCCACTATTCCGAACGCGTATGCTCGAAGCGGGCGCCCGTGCATCTCATAATAGTGAGACAGAAATTCGGCCTTGTAGGTCGCCATGTCGACGTTCGCAGGGCATTCTGACTTGCATGCCTTGCAGGAAAGACAAAGATCGAGCGATTTTTTGACGCGCTCGTCGTCCCAGCCGCCATGCGTGATTTCCCCCTGAAGCATCTCAAACAGCATGTGGGCGCGCCCGCGTGTCGAGTGCTCCTCCTCGAGCGTCACCATGTAGCTCGGGCACATCGTGCCGGCGTCTTGTTTCCGGCAGGCTCCGAGCCCCAGGCATCGAAGCGAGGCCTTGGCGAAGGAACCGCCATCTTCCGGAAATTTGAAATGAGTGTGCGGATCGAGCGGTTTGTAATCCGCACCCAAGCGCAGATTTTCGGTTGGCAGATAGGCATCGACCACTTTGCGAGGATTCAGCCGGTTCTCCGGGTCCCACGCAGCTTTGAATTCGCCGAAGGCCTTCATCAGCTCGGGACCAAACATTTTAGGCAGCAGCGCGCCGCGCGATTGCCCATCGCCGTGTTCGCCGGAAAGCGAGCCGCCATAGCTGACTACGAGGTCCGCAGCGCGATCCACAAACTCGGCGTAGTTGCGAATCCCCTTCTCGCTCTCAAGGTCGAAGCTGACGCGCATGTGAATGCATCCGTGACCGAAATGCCCATAGAACGCGCCCTTGTAGTCGTACTCGTTCATCAGCTTGCGAATATCCCGCAGGTAGGCGCCCAACTTTTCGGGCGCTACGGCCGCGTCGTCCCAGCCCTCCCATTCAGCGGGCGCGCCCGGCGCAAACGCCGCCGCTCGCGGACCCGATTCGCGTATCTGCCAGACCGCGCGCGCCTCGGCGCTCGTATAAATCCGCGATGCAGGGGGATCGGACGCATGCTTCAGTCGCTCGATCAAGCGCTCCGAAAGCGCCCGCGCGCGGCCTGGATCGTCGGCGCCAAATTCAACCAGCAAAAATCCGCCTCCGCCGGGCAGGAGATCGAGGTTGGGGGCGCGTCGCTTCCTGAGCCCCTCAACGATGCTCCCCTCAAAACCCTCCAGACCAATTGGGTGGAATTCCAAAATCTCCATCACATGGTCCGCCGCCTCGAAGGCATCCCGGTAGCCCAGTGCCACAAGACTCCGGTGCTGCGGGCTGCGAATCAGCTTCACCTTGGCTTCGAGCACGATGGCGCACGTGCCTTCGGTTCCCACGAGCGAGCGCGCCACATGAAAGCCGCGCTCCGGCAGCAATTCGTCGAGGTTGTATCCCGAGACTCGGCGGGCAATCCGCGGAAACCGCGAGCGAATGAGCGGCGCGTACGTATCACGGATCGTTTGCAGCTTCTATAAATTTCGGCAGGGCGGCCACCCGCGCGGATGATACTTTCAAATTCAGCATCGATTGTGGCGCCCACTGTCATCTGAGTGCCGTCGGAAAGAAGAATCTCCAGCTCTTCGACGTTGTCGACGGTCTTGCCTCCCAACAGCGAATGTGTTCCACAGGAATTGTTCCCGATCATGCCGCCGATGGTGCAGCGATTGTGCGTGGAAGGATCTGGCGCAAACGTCAACTGGTGCGCCTCGGCGCGATCGCGGAGCGTATCGAGCACGGCTCCCGGTTGCACCCTCGCGAAATTTCGGCTGGGGTTAATTTCAAGGATCTGATTCATATACTTCGTGAAATCGATGACGACGGCAACGTTGCAACATTGCCCGGCTAGGCTGGTTCCAGCGCCACGGGGCAACAGGGGAGCTCCGTACCGCTTGCAGGCGGAAACCGTGGCGATCACATCATCCACATCGCGAGGAATGACCAAGCCGATGGGAACCTGCCGGTAATTGGAGGCGTCCGTGGCATAAAGGGCGCGGCTGCCGCGGTCGAAACGCACCTCTCCGCGAAGGTTGCGCTTCAATTCGTCTTCAAGGCCGGACGCTTGGTCGAAACTATCGACAGGTTTTGCGTGGGAACTGAGCGGTAATGAAGCATGGGAGTGCAAAGCTCTTAGACTCCTCTTCGTTTCAAACGTAGCTCGATGCGCGCCGAAAGTGTAATCCATTTACCGGACACGTCGAAATGTTCTCAATCCAACGCCCTCGACGGCACCTCGCCACGCATCCATATCGCAGCACAATTTTTTGAAGCGGAATGAGTTGGCTGTTACACTTTGTAACCGTCGTTTTGGTGAATTCAAGTGCATGAAGGGACATTCCCCGCATGCGTTCAAGCCTTTGCATCCAGTAGAAATGGAGAATCTTAGTGGCGACTCAAGAGAACCAATTGCCGGGCGTCAAAATACTGGGAGATCAGGACGAACAGACAAAGGAAATACTAACTCCTGAAGCGCTGAAGTTCGTAGTGGATCTGGAGCGGCGCTTTGGCCCGCGGAGGCGGGAATTGCTAGCAGCACGGGTGGAGCGCCAGAAGCGCCTTGACGCAGGCGAACGGCCCGATTTCCTGCCACAGACAACCGATATCCGCAGCGGCAGTTGGAGCGTCGCCTCGCTTCCCGCGGACCTGCTCGACCGGCGCGTCGAGATCACTGGCCCCGTCGACCGCAAGATGATCATCAACGCTTTAAACTCGGGGGCGAGCGTCTTCATGGCCGATTTCGAGGATTCGAACACCCCTACCTGGAGCAACCTGATCGAAGGCCAGGTAAACCTGCGCGACGCGGTGCGGCGCACCATCACCTACACGGATCCGGCGACCGGCAAGGCTTACAAGCTGAATCCGCAAATCGCAGTCCTGCTCGTTCGGCCCCGCGGGTGGCACCTGCCCGAAAAGCATGTTTTGGTCGACGGTCAGCCGATGTCGGGTTCCCTCTTCGATTTTGGCCTCTATTTCTGGCACAACGCGAAAGAACTCGCTGGCGCGCGGAACCGGGCCTTACTTCTACCTCCCAAAACTTGAGAGCCATCTTGAAGCGCGCTTGTGGAATGACGTTTTTCTCCACTCTCAGGATGCTCTGGGAATTAAGCGCGGAACCATCAAGGCCACCGTTCTGATTGAGACCATCCTGGCAACCTTCGAGATGGACGAGATTCTGTACGAACTCAAGGAACATTCTTCAGGCCTGAACTGCGGCCGCTGGGACTACATTTTCAGCTTCATCAAGAAATTCGCGAACGATCCCACCGCGGTGCTGCCCGACCGGGGCCGCGTCACGATGACGACGCATTTCCTGCGCTCTTACAGCAAGCTTGTGATCAAAACTTGCCATCGCCGCAACGTGCATGCGATCGGCGGCATGTCGGCCTACATCCCGAATAAAAGGGACGCCGCAGCGAATCAGATCGCGATGGATCAAGTGCGGGCCGACAAGGAGCGCGAGGCTGCCGACGGGCACGATGGCACCTGGGTTGCGCATCCCGGACTGGTGGGGATCGCGAAAGAGATCTTCGACCGCGTGATGCCGCAGCCAAACCAGATCGATCGAAAGCTCGAAGACGTTCACATCACCGCTGCGGACTTGCTTGAAATTCCCAAGTCGGAGATCACCGAAGCAGGGCTCCGCCAGAATATTGCGGTGGGCATCGGATATCTGGAATCGTGGCTGCGGGGCGTAGGATGCGTGCCTCTTTTCAATCTCATGGAAGATGCGGCCACCGCTGAAATTAGCCGCGCCCAACTCTGGCAGTGGGTTCATCACAAAGCACGCCTGAACGATGGCCGAGTGGTCACGCCCGAGTTGTGTCTTCAGATCATCGACGAGGAATTAGCGAAATTCCGGCAGTCGGCCGGAGAGGAACAGTTCCGCACGGGTCGTTATGAAGAGGCCGCGAATCTGCTGCGCGAACTGATCCAATCAGGGCGTTTCATCGAGTTCCTGACGCTCCCGGCCTACGACCGATTGAACGCCGGGGAGCATACTCCCGCAGGAAAACAATCCTAGAATTTTGCTTCCCCACTGGGTATGATCCCGCCGCTGGGTACAGTTTTTAGAGGGTCCTCTCAATGCACTCCGGGCGTCATTTTCTGCAGATTCCGGGTCCTACCAACGTGCCCGATCGTGTGTTGCGGGCGATTGATCGACCGGTAATCGATCATCGAAGCGCCGAGTTTGGCAAGCTCGCCACCGAAGTGCTGGAAGGCATGCGGCCGATCTTCCGGACCAGTGGGCCTGTAATCATTTACCCTGGTTCCGGTACTGGAGCCTGGGAGGCGGCTATTGTTAATACGCTTTCTTCGGGCGACCGTGTTCTCCTGTTCGAAACGGGCCATTTTTCCGACCAGTGGCGGCAACTCGCAGAAAGATTTGGCATTGAAGTTGACTACGTGCCCGGAAACTGGCGCCATGGCGCTGATCCCGCCGAAACGGAAGCACGGCTCAACGCAGATCAAAATCAAGCGATACGGGCTGTACTACTCGTCCACAACGAAACGTCTACGGGCGTGACCAGCCGGGTGGCAGAAATTCGCTCAGCCATGAACCGGGCGTGCCATCCCGCTCTGCTTATCGTGGATGCGATCTCCTCTCTGGGTTCTACTGACTATCGGCATGATGAATGGGAAGTCGATGTCACGATCGGAGGGTCGCAGAAGGGCCTGATGCTCCCTCCCGGCATCAGTTTCAATGCCCTGTCGGAAAAAGCCCTCGCGGCCAACGAATTTGCACGACTGCCGCGATCCTATTGGGATTGGCAGGAAATGTTGAAAGCGAATCGCAACGGTTTTTTCCCGTACACTCCTGCAACAAACCTTCTCTATGGATTGAGAGAAGCACTGGAAATGCTGCGCGAGGAGGGGCTGCCCAATGTTTTCCGGAGACATGAGCGCCACGCGAGAGCAACTCGCGCGGCCGTGCGAGCGTGGGGTCTGGAGATCGTCTGCGAGAAACCGATCGAGTACTCGAACTCCGCTCACGGCGGTGTTCATGCCTGATGGGCACAACGCAGATCGCTTGCGGGAAGTGATTCTGGAGCACTTTGACATGTCTCTGGGATCAGGACTCTCCAGGCTGGCTGGCAGAGTGTTTCGCATTGGGCATCTTGGCAGCTTTAACGATCTCATGCTGGCAGGGACGCTGAGCGGGGTTGAAATGGGCCTTCAGCTGGCTGGCGTGCCTCATAACAACGGAGGAGTGAATGCGGCACTTCGCGCGCTGGTCGAAGCGAATCTGGACCTCAAATCTCCGGTCTCTGCGTCAATAGGGGGTAAAAGACATGTGGCAAGCATCGTGCAATGACGGCATTGGGCGGTCCACAAAATCGGACGCGTCGTGGGTAACGTAGTCAGCAATTAGCGACTCTTTTCGAGAAATAGAAGAGCGTCAGCTAGTTAAACGCCTGATTTAAGGTCTGTTAGTGTCCATGCTCTATGGACGAGATTGTGCCGTAGGTAATTGCGGCGCTATGCGCCCCGGGGGGCAAGTGCGTGTCATTTGGACGAAAATGGATCGCCATCTTAGCCGCTCTAGCACTCGCTACTCCATTGCTAGGCGTCGATCAGCCTAACGGCCCGCTGACCGACCAGGATATTCTGCAGATGGTAAAGGCCGGGTTTGACGACACGACGATCCTGCGCTACATCCAGGCAAACGATGTGGATTTCGATCTTTCGATTTCAGCCGTTGTTTCGATGAAGAATGCGGGTGTAAGCCAATCCCTCATTCAGTCGATGCTCTCAATCGAAGTCGCTAAGAAGGAAGTGGGGGTGGATGCCGCCCTCGCGGCCATCTCCGCCACCGCCGCCACCAATGGCCGGGATGATGTGCACGTCTTTGCTCTGCTTAACGGGCAGGTTAGTCCCGACCGAACCGGAAATCGTCAAATGGCGGCCCCGCTGGTGGGCTGCGCAGCGTAGCGATGCTCGGTTACGAGAAGGGCCCTCATGATCGGAGCGATCAGCGGCCCGCACAGCGACCTCGTCACCACATGGCCGCCGTTGAACATGGTCCCTCTCGACATCGCGTTTTACGTGCTGACGCCGAAAGGGAGTTCGGCGTCCGACTTTCAACTCCTGCATTTAACGGAAAAAAACGATCGCCGCGAATTTCGAACCATACCCGGCGACCGCGCTCATACCTGGGCCACCCCTGAAAATACTGTGGCCTTTACCCTTGAGGCGGTGGCGCCCAGGGTTTACAAAATCTCGCTGCCCAATCTGAATGTGGGCGAGTACGGGCTGCTAACCCCCACCACACAGGTAAAGTCAAACTCCGAGTCGGAGGGCAGGATCTACACCTTCCGCTTGGTTGAATAGGGCTTTTCTCCAAGACAGTTTTGCCAAATATCCCCATAAACAAAAGGGCTTGCCTGCGGGTTGTAAACCAGATTGTCCTCTTGGGGTTTGCCGCGAGCGAAGGCCTCAGATAGAATAGCCGTTTTGTACAGGGCACAAAATGAAGCCGATAATGCTCCACAACACGCTGACCAACCGCGTCGAGCCTCTCGAACCGCTCCACAAGGGCGAGGTGCGCATTTACACCTGCGGTCCCACCGTCTATGCGTTCGCACACATCGGGAACTTCCGCACCTTCGTATTTCAAGACGTTTTGCGCCGATTTCTGCATTCGCAGGGCTATCGGGTATTGCAGGTCATGAACGTGACCGACGTAGACGACCGCATCATCCAGAGCGCGGCCCACGCCGGGGTTGGCATCCGGGAATACACCGAAAAATATATCCGTGCCTTTCTTGAAGATACCGGAGCGCTCAACATCGAAATGCCGGAAGAACTTGTCCGGGCCACCGACCACATCGAAGACATGGTGACACTAATCCAAAAGCTGCAAGAGAAGGGATTTACGTACAACAGCGACGGCTCAATTTATTTCCGCATCGCAAAATTTCCGGACTACGGAAAACTATCGAAGATCGACGTTCATGGGATGAAGGCCGGGGCGCGCGTCGACGTAGACCAGTATGAAAAAGACGACGCGCGCGATTTCGCGCTCTGGAAGGCGCCCAAACCGGGCGAGCATTTCTGGGAGACGCGCATCGGCCCGGGACGCCCCGGCTGGCACGTGGAATGCTCTGCTATGTCCATGAAATATCTGGGCGATACTCTGGATATCCACACCGGCGGCGTGGACCTCGCGTTTCCTCATCATGAGAATGAAATCGCGCAGAGTGAGGGTGCTACAGGGCATCCATTCGTTCGTCACTGGCTGCACGCCGAGCACCTGATTATCGACGGGCAAAAGATGTCTAAGTCTCTGGGAAACTTCTATACGTTAAGGGATCTTTTCGCACGTGGCCAGAAGCCATCCACGATCCGTTACCTGTTGCTCTCTGTGCCATATCGCCGCCAGTTGAATTTCACGGAGGAAGGGCTGAAGGCAGCGGAAAGCTCGATCGAGCGCCTGCGCAATTTTGTGTCGCGTCTCAAAACAGACCAATTCCCTCCCGGATCAATGCCCAGTATGGTAGGCCGCGTGGAAAAAGCGGAAAGCGATTTTGACGCCGGCCTTGCTGACGATGTGAACACGGCTGTTGCCCTTGCGGCTGTTTTCGAACTGGTTACGCGATGTAAACATCGCCATGGACGCGGGAGAATTCCTGCAGCAGGACGCCCCTCGCGTGGTGGCTGCGATGGAGAAATTCGATGCAATCCTGGCCGTCCTTGAGGATTATGACGAGCAGAAGCTTACGCAAGCTGGGTTTTGGAGCGGCAGAGCCTCGGATGAAATCAGAAGAGATCGAGGCGCTTGTCGAAGAGCGTCTTGTGGCCAAGCGCCGGCGCGACTTTAAGCGATCCGACGAGATCCGCCAGCTGCTTTCTGATTCTGGTATCCTTGTGGAGGATACAAAGGATGGCAGCGTCCGCTGGAAGTATAAATGAGCCCATCTTCTGGTTTTGCCGTTAACCGCGTGGATCGATTTCGGCTGGTCCAAACCCTCGGATAAATCGCTCGATTTATAGATGCGGCACGCTGCTTCCCATGAAATGCCGCGGTTCATCTAAGAGGTGAGATTCTTGGAGTTCCAGTTATGCCGGTGACTACCACGTTGAACCAGCTCAAGTTGCCCCAGCTTGTTACCAAGCTGCCGGGCCCCAAAGCGAAAGAGATCGTGGAGCGCGACCAGAAGGTCGTGTCCCCCTCCTACACGCGCGAGTATCCGCTTGTGGCAAATGCCGGCCGCGGGGCCATGATCGAGGACGTAGACGGCAATACCTTCCTCGATTTCGCGGCGGGAATTGCGGTTGTTGCCACTGGGCACTGCCACCCGGACGTCGTCGGCGCGATTCAGCGTCAGGCGGCCCACCTGATTCATATGTCGTCCACGGACTTTTACTATGCCGGGATGGTGGAGCTTGCGGAAAAGCTCGTGGCTATCACACCCGGGAAGGAGCGCAAAAAGGTTATTTTTGGCAATTCAGGCACCGAGGCCATCGAAGCGGCCATGAAGCTGGCGCGCTACCACACCAAGCGCGAGAAATTCATCTCGTTTTACGGCTCTTTTCACGGCCGGACGATGGGGGCTCTGTCCCTGACGGCGAGCAAGTCGATCCAGCGGAAAGGCTTTGGTTCGCTCGTCCCGGGGGTATTCCATGCGCATTTTCCTAACACCTACCGCGAAGTGGCAGGCATTCGCCCCGAACACGCGGCGGCGGACGCGCTTTCATACATCGAAGACGAACTCTTCCGGCGCGTGGTGGATCCGAACGACATTGCGGGCATTTTTATCGAGCCCATTCAGGGAGAAGGCGGCTACTTGCCCGCTCCCGACGAATTCCTGGTCGGTCTGCAGCGTATTTGCCGCGAACACGGCATTTTGCTGATCGCTGATGAGATACAGTCCGGAATGGGGCGGACTGGGAGTTGGTGGGCCGTCGACCGTTCAGGAATTGAACCTGATATGCTCTGCACGGCAAAAGGAATCGCGTCGGGAATGCCCCTGAGCGCGGTGATCGCTAGATCGGATGTAATGGACTGGGAACCCGGCGCACACGCCTCGACGTTCGGGGGGAATCCAGTATCGATCGCCGCCTCTCTGGTTACGCTCGGACTGCTCGAGCGGACGTACATGGCGAATACCCTGCGAATGGGCGCTTACATCGTGCGTCATACAGCAGACTGGCGGAAGCGCCACCGCATTGTCGGCGACGTACGCGGCAGAGGCCTGATGATCGGCGTGGAAATTGTGCACGATCAGGTCTCTAAGGACAGAGCCCCCGATTTGCGCAATCGCATCATCCAGACGGCATTCCAGAAGGGATTGTTGCTGCTGGGCGCCGGGGAGAATTCGATTCGTCTCGCCCCTCCCCTCATGATCGAAGAAGAGCAGGCGGAATTCGCGATCAGCACTCTCGATGCGTGCATTACCGCCGTCGAAGGCAAAAAATAATCATCGCAGTTTATCGTTTGCAACGATTTCAGGCCCGCTTCGGCGGCCTTGTGTTATTTTTGTGCGCGTGTTTGAGCAGGGCGTCGCGCAACTACTTCAATTGGGGGAAAGCTTGCCACGGATTCTCGATGTCGGTTGCGGGCCGACGAAGTATCCGGGTTCGATCGGCCTGGACATGAGCGCGGCCACCGCGGCCGACGTAATCTGCCATCTTGACCGAGGCGGCCTTCCGTTTCGCGATAATTCGTTCGATCAGTTGCGCGCCGAGCATGTGATCGAGCACGTCGATAACATTATTGCCACAATGGAGGAATTCCATCGCGTCACGCGCCCTGGCGGAACGATTTTCCTGGCCACGCCGCACTACACAGATTACAGCTCCTTCCGCGATCCCACTCACCGGTGGCACTTGAACACCTACTCGTTCCTGTATTTCTATCCGGGCGGCATGCATGGCCGCGACATGTGGTATACGCAAGTCCGAATGCGCGAAGTGAAACTCAGTCTCAGCCTGCTGAAGTTTTGGCGCGCGCTGGGCTTTCAATTTCTGGTGAACCATAGCCGGATGTTCCGTCAATTCTGGGAGCATTACTTGAGTTTTATAATTCGCGGGAAATTGATGGAGTTCACGTTTGAAGTAATCAAATGAAACCGGCGGCGGTGAATTCTGTTTGCTAGTCTGATCTTCGCGCTTATACGATTCAGTGCCCGCAACGGGCTTTCGGAAGCTGGCGCGGTAGAACCGTCAGAAAAGGCAATCCATCACTTGAAAGAGAGGGCGCTGCTGACCGGCATCCGAGGAGAGACCTACGCCTACTGGTATCTCCGAAGACAGGGCTACACGTTGGTAGCGCGTAATTTCACGTTTCCCGGATTTAAAGGCGAGATCGACATGGTCGGCTACGATGGCCCGGTGCTGGCTTTCGTCGAAGTAAAAACGCGTTCCGTCTCAGCGAAGCAACGTAGCCGGTCCGGCCTGCCTTCTCCTGAAGAAGCAGTCGATCTGGAAAAGCAGCGTAATCTCCAGCGAATAGCCACGCAGTTCTTGCGAATTCGGCGAATCCACTCCATTCCGCACAGGTTTGATGTGCTCGCGATTGAAACACAAATGGGAAAGCCACCCGATGTGCGCCTCCACAAAGGGGCGTTTAAGCAAGTCTAGCAATCACATTCAACAGACCAATTGGTTTTCTCACCGTTTTTGGATGGCACGACATTTGCTGATATTCTTTCAGCACTACGCCACGCGTGGTGGTTCAGAAGAATGTAAACTTCCTGCCTGGATAATATCCCGGCGTTCTAGGAGGCGTATTGCCCGAACTTCGCAAAGATCCCATTACGGGCCGCTGGGTGATCATATCGACGGACCGCTCCAGGCGCCCCATGGATTTTGTCCGGGAAAGCGTGCAAATCAAGGGAGGCAACTTCTGTCCTTTCTGCCCGGGGAACGAAGGCAAAACCCCGTCGGAGATTCTTGCCTACGGAAGGAACGGAAGCGGAAAGGACACGCCCGGATGGTCGCTTCGAGTAGTTCCTAACAAATTTCCTGCACTCGGAATCGAAGGATCGCTGGACCGGGAGGGCGATGGTCTTTTTGACCGCATGAATGGCATCGGGGCGCACGAAGTGGTAATCGAATCACCGGACCATTTGAGCACGCTGGCCACGATGCAGCAGAAAGCTGTCGAAGAAATTCTGTGGGCGTGCCGGGATCGCATGCTGGATCTTAAGAATGACCGGCGGTTCCGGTACATTCTGCTTTTCAAGAACCACGGCGAACCTGCCGGCGCTTCCCTCGAACATACGCATTCCCAATTGATCGCCCTGCCAATTGTTCCCCGGCGCGTGCGGGAAGAAGTGGACTCCGCGAAGCGATACTACGACGAGAAGGAGCGCTGCATTTTCTGCGACATGATTCGCCAGGAAATCGATATCGGCGATCGCATGATTTTAGGTAACGAGTATTTCCTGGCCCTCGCGCCGTATGCTCCGCGTTTCCCCTTCGAGACCTGGATTCTGCCCAGGCGCCACAGTTCCGCGTTCGAAAATATGCCGACGCCCTATTACGGCAGTCTGGCGGAGGTCTTGCGTGATTTTCTTGGGCGCCTTGACTCCGTGCTTTCATTTCCCTCCTACAACCTCGTCGTTCACACGTCGCCTTTGGGCGAGGAAATCAACGATCATTACCATTGGCACATCGAGATGATGCCGAAGCTAACCAAGGTGGCGGGATTTGAGTGGGGGACGGGTTTCTACATCAATCCGACTCCCCCGGAAGAATCGGCGCGCTTTCTGCGCGGAGCGACGTGATGTTCTGCCTGTAATCGCGGTACTTTGGCAAATAGCGCCCTCAGGAATTCGAGACCGCGGGATTCGCGCCACAGCAGTCCCCCGACGGACCGTCAACCGATGGAGTTTTCCCTCATCAGGTGCTACTTTGTCCGATAGCGGAAGTCCGGTATGGCAATACAGGTCCGCGGGAAAAGAGGTCGCGCAGAATGAGCTGGGGCAAGCGGCGGGCAATTGTTATCGGTGTCCTGATTCTATTTTTAGCCCTGATTATCTGGAAAGCATCAGAGCCCAAGCGTCTTGCGTCGAACTCGGTTCTAGTAATCGATGCCGAGGGTACCATCGAAGAACAGCCTCCTGTAACTTTCCTTGGCAACCTGACGGGTAATTCAGTTCCCGTACTTCATGATTATCTTGACGCGATCGATGCGGCCCGCACCGACTCGCGCATCAGCGGCATTGTCGTGCGCATTGCTCCACTCTCGACCGGATGGGCAAAGCTCGAGGAAATTCGGGCACACCTTCTGAGCTTCCGGACAAGCCATAAGCCAAGCATCTGTTACCTCGGTTATGACGGCATAGGAAATCCGGAATATTACCTGGCCAGCGCCTGCGAGCAGATATGGCTAGTCCCGTCCAATTCGGTGAGCATTCGCGGGATGATGGCTGAAGCCTTGTTTTTTCGCGGCACACTCGACAAGCTGAAGATCATTCCGCAGTTCTATCATGTCGCCGAGTTCAAGACTGCCTACAACATGTTCACGGAGAAAAAGTTCACTCCACCTCACCGCGAGGAAGTTGAATCCGTTCTCCGCAGCATTTATAACGAGTACGTCACACGCTCGGCGGCCGCGCGGGGCATGAGCCGGGCTGCCTTTGAATCCTTCGTGAATACAGGCCCTCTTGAGACGAACGATGCAGTGCAAGACAAAATTGTCGATCGCCTCGGGTACTGGGATGAGGTACAGGATTACTTCAAATTGCGCTATCGCGGATGGAATCCCATCTCGCTCAACCGCTATCGCACAATGCTGAGTGACGACGGTATCGGAGGCACCAAGATCGCCGTGGTGCACGCTACCGGCCTCATCGTCTCAGGGGAGTCGCAGGCGACTCCCGGAGGTGGATTTGTAATGGGCGGCGATTCTGTCGCATCGGATATCAGGAATGCGCGGAACGACCGTAACATCCGAGCCATCATCTTGCGGATCGATTCAGGTGGGGGCTCTGTGGTGGGAAGCGAAGTGATACGTCGAGAGGTTGAGTTGGCTCAAAGGCAGAAACCCGTGGTTGTCTCCATGTCGGATGTAGCTGCCTCCGGCGGGTATTGGATCGCCACGCCCGCCGCCAAGATCATCGCGGACGCCAACACGATCACTGGCTCCATCGGGGTCCTTACGGGGAAGCTGAATCTTTCAGGCCTCTACAATCTCCTTGGCATCAGCAGCGATTACATCGCCACAAGCGATAATGCCACGCTTTTCTCCGATCAGCAGAATTTCACGCCCGCGCAGGAAGCCTACATCAAGAAATCGCTCGATGACACGTACGCGGAGTTCACCGAAGGCGTTGCAAAGGGCCGCCACATGTCCGTCGGCACCGTGGGCAAAATCGCCAAAGGCCGCGAGTGGTCTGGCAGCCAGGGAAAGGAACTGGGGCTTGTCGATGAGCTCGGCGGATTTGACCGCGCCGTCGAAGTAGCAAAGGAACTCGCTCACATCCCGGGGACCGAAACAGTTCACCTGGTGCGCTTTCCGCAAGAAAAAAGCGTCTTGGAACAACTCCTGCAGCGCGAGCAGGACAATATGACGCAATCACGTTCGCTGGAAGAGACGGTTCGTCGTCTCGTTGGCATGATGGATCCGGTCCAAGCCCGCATACCCTACGAACTCCACATCCGGTAGCTAGCGACTGCACGCGGTTCGAAACCTGCATCGAATTGCCTGTTTGCCTAATCAAATCGTCAGCATCAGTGACTTCAGGAGAATAGAGGGGAATCAAACACCTATGGAGAAGCCCGCATCCGTCCAATTTCCAATTAACGATCTGCTTAAGCGCCGATGGAGTCCGCGAGCATTTGCCGACCGGGATGTCGACCCCGCAGTATTGCGCCGCCTTTTCGAGGCTGCTCGATGGGCGGCATCCTCTTACAATGGCCAGCCCTGGAGCTTCGTTATTGCCACACGCGGTGAAGCCGAGGCGTTTCAGCGCGTTTTGAGCTGTTTTGTGGAATTCAACATGGGATGGGCGAAGAATGCCCCGGTAATAGGTATTTCCGTCGCAAAACTGAAATTCGAACACAACGGCAATCCAAATCGTCACGCCTATCATGACGTTGGACAGGCGATGGCCAATCTGGCAATCGAAGCCGTCGCGAACGGCCTTCAGTTACATCAGATGGCGGGTATCCTCGTCGACAAAGCGCGAGAAACGCTTTTGATTCCGGATGGCTATGACCCGGTCGCCGGTTTTGTTCTGGGGTATCCGGGCGATCCGCAGACCCTCCCGGACCAACTGCGCGAGCGTGAATTGGCACCCAGCGAACGCAAGGCGGCCGCGTCCTTCGTATACGATGGTCAGTGGGGCCGGAAGTCCCCCATTTTTGAATAGGGTCGTCGACGAGAGCGAAGCGCTGATTCGTAAGAGGGCCTGATAAGTGATCCTCAGGAAATCTCACCAATCCAACCAGCGATGTTCTCAACTAACCTGCGCAAGACCGCCGAATCGTTCGTGCCAGACGATTTGAGCATGTGAAAGGAGTGGTCGGCTCCCTGAAACGTGCGCAGCGTAGCCCGAGAGCCTAGGTTGGCGCAGATAGGCTCGAGTAGTTTCAGGTCTGCAAACGCATCGCGAGTTCCTTGAAGGAACAGCATTGGCACCGTGACACGCGCAAGGTGCTCTGCGCGTTTCGTCCCGGGACGGTTCGGCGGGTGAAGCGGAAAACCGACAAATACGAGGCCTCGAAGATTTCCCAGCGGTTGTTCTGAGGCAGCAATGGAAGTCATCCTTCCGCCCATCGATTTGCCTCCAGCAAACAGAGGCAGGTCCGGAGCGAGATGGTTCGCCTTCTCCAAGGCCGTCCGAACGACGCCGGTAAGTACTGCTGGGGGGTCGGGTACCTTGCGATGGTTTTCCATGTAGGGAAACTGATAACGGAATGTCGCGATGCCGGCAGAGTTCAGCTCCGCCGAGAGATCCTCGAGGAAGGGGTGACTCATGCCCGCCCCCGCTCCGTGAGCCATCACTAACAAACCATCCGCGTCGTCGGGACGATCAAAAAGTCCGGAAACCGCGTCGCCATTCGCAAGAGAAATTTGCGTTCTTGCGGCGCGCGTCATTTGAGGAGAGCCTGCCCTTCGCCAGTATCTACAGGCACATTCTACCATCCCAGTTCACGTCCTAACTTCTCGATTCGACCGAGGCAGAGTAATGTGGCAACATACTCGAGTTGGGAGCACCGGGAAAAAGGAGTGAAGACTCATGGCAAAGGCTACGTTTGCAGCTGGATGTTTCTGGGGCGTGGAAGATGCATTTCGCCAAGTCAAAGGAGTAACTTCCACGACGGTTGGATACACGGGCGGCACCAAGGTAAATCCATCGTATAAGGATGTTTGCACTGGAACCACGGGACACGCTGAAGCAGTCGAAGTGGAATTCAACCCCGGCGACGTTTCTTATCTTGAGCTGCTGGCGACTTTCTGGAAGAGCCACGATCCCACAACATTGAACCGGCAGGGTCCCGACGTTGGCACGCAGTATCGCTCCGCGATTTTCTTCCAAGACCCGGAACAGGAACGATCGGCGCGAGATTCCAAAGCGATCCTGGAAAAGCAAGGTGTTTTCAAGCGCCCGATCGTCACTCAGATTCTGCCGGCAGGACCCTTTTATCGGGCCGAGGATTATCACCAGCAATACTTCGAAAAGCAGGGTATTCGGTCCTGCCACATCTGACACCCGTCTCAGTGCCCTTTGCCAATCCCTCACCGTGGCAAGAAGTTCCTCCATCTCTTGCGTCTGAGGAAATTTTTGCCTTCCTGCTTCGCGCCGACCTTGCGGCTGCTACAATAACAATTTGTCCTAATCCCAAAATCAAACGAGGCTCCCTTGGCTGAAATCCAACCCTTCCGCGCCTACCGCTACGACACGAACCGCGTCTCCTTGAAGGATGTACTGACGCAGCCCTACGACAAGGTCAGCCCGGCCATGCAGGAGCGCTACTACGCGGCAAGCCCCTACAATCTGATAACCATCGAGAAGGGCCGTATTCTTTCAGGCGACGCCGACGGCAACAATGTTTACACACGCGCGGCGCAAAAAGTGGACGAATGGATCGCGGAGAAAATCCTGGCCCAAGACGCCAAGCCCAGCATCTACATTTATTCTCAGGAATTCCTGGTTCCCGGAACGCAGATGCGCCGCGTCCGCATGGGATTTATCGCTCTGGGGCGTGTCGAGGATTATGATGCTCACGTCGTTTTCCGCCACGAACGTACGCTATCGGCGCCCAAGGCCGACCGTATCGAATTGCTCCGGCGCACACGCGTTCAGACCGGGCAGCTTTTTTTGCTGTACGACGATCCGTCGCGCGCGATCGATAACCTCCTCGAGGAAACGTCGCGGAAAAACACTCCTCTTGAACTCACCGACGAATACGGAGTGATTCACCGCCTCTGGCCTGTCGACGACCCCGCGTTCGTGCGCCGGATTCAAGCCGCAATGAAGGACAAGAAACTCGTCATCGCGGACGGTCACCACCGTTACGAAACCGCCTTAAATTACCGCAATGAAGGCCGCGCGAAAGCCGGCAAGCCGGACCCTCTGGCGGCGTACGAATTCGCGATGATGACGTTTGTAAACACGCATTCCAAGGGACTGACGATTCTTCCAACCCATCGCGTCGTCGGAAACCTGGCCAATTTCGATTTCGAAAAATTCCGAAAGTCGATGGCCCCTTATTTCGACTGGTATTCCTATCCATTTCAAAATCCGAACGAGCGCGCTGCGGCGTTCGCGGAATTCCGGAAGGATCTCGAGGGCGAAAGCCACGGGCGCCGCGCCATTGGCGTGTATCATGGCACCAATCCCAGCACCGGCGCGTTCTTTCTGTTTCTATTGCGCCGCGATGCTGATCTTGAAACCGTGCTGCCGGATATTTCTGAAGGGCAGCGTGGATTGGACGTGGTGCTGCTTCATCGACTGATTCTCGAAAAGGGTATGGGGATCACGCCTGAGGCCGTAGCTGCGAAACGAACGTCGGATACGAACGGGAAATGGAAGCGGCCATTGCGCGGGTCGATCGCGGGCAAGATCAGATTGCCTTTCTGCTCAATCCGGTCCGCGTACAACAGGTAGCTGAGATTGCCCTGGCAGGCGATGTCCTGCCGCAAAAATCGACGGATTTCTATCCAAAATTGCTGAGCGGCGTGGCGATCTATAGGCCGGAAGGCCAGATCTAGCCTGTTGTATTTAAACAAAAATGCCGGCTTCCTTTCGGAAGCCGGCATCTT
This sequence comes from uncultured Acidobacteriota bacterium, assembly GCA_963848365.1. Taxonomy (GTDB): domain Bacteria; phylum Acidobacteriota; class Terriglobia; order Acidiferrales; family UBA7541; genus Palsa-295. The sequence goes on along the minus strand of CAWKDI010000006.1, from coordinate 125,794 downwards.
GAGAAGCCCTGAGCCGTTTAGATCCCTACTGAGCAGGACTGCCGTTCTTGTCAACGGGAACATTATTTACGCTCACCGTGGACTCCATCTGCTGCGCCATTTTGAGGTGATCTTCAAGAGTCGGCAGGGTTTGAGCCGCGAAGCTTCTCACATCGGAATTGCTGCCGCTGTTTGCTTCTTTCTTGAACTCGGCGATGTCCTTCTCATGGTCCGCCACCATGTCGCGCGCGTACACCCGGTCGAATTCCGCCCCTGAGAGTTTCGACAGCCGGTCGTAGATCGCTTGGTCTTTCCGATCCATCTTTGTGGGCAGCGTAATGTTATCCCTCGAGGCGACATCCTTTAGCTGATCGCCGGCTTTTGAGTGGTCGCTTTCCATCCTTCGACCGAACTCTTTCACTGCTTCGCTCGATCCATTACGCTGAGCCAGTTGCCCAAGCTTTACTTCGGCCATTCCACCAGCGGCCGCTTTCTTGGCAAAACTCTTATCCATCACCGTAGCCTGGTTGGCGCTGCTCGTTTGACCTTGAGTGGTCCTGGTTTGATCCGTCGGCTGTGCGCCTTGCCCGAACGCTCCACCACTCGCAAGCAGCATCGATCCAAGGCCGGCTAACGCGAACCCCTTAACTTTGTTCATCGTGTTCCTCCATTTCGACTTCTCTTGCGCACCTTAAACGCATTCGCCGACCCTCTCAATAAGCCCATGCATGTAGGGCCCGATCTCGGTTTGCTGTATGGCCAAATCCGGTCGCTCATTACCTTGAACACCTGATTGCCGGCGGATCGAATTCGGGACAGATTTCCGTTAGCTCACAATTCATCAAGGAGCTTTTATGAACTATGACGCAAACGGCGCGAAGGAAAATATCGAACGAATTACTGAAGCAATTTTTAACGTCCTGTATCACGAAGGAGACATGGACTTGCGGGATCTCAAGAAGCATGTGGATGTGCCGGCGGACGTTTTCGACATGGCGATCGGGGCTTTAGTCGAGAAAGATGATGTTCAACTCCTTAAGACCGGTGATTCATTCACAGTTCATCGAAAAGACCCAGCACCGGCGGTATTTCCGTTCCGAAGCAATTAAACCAAGCGCTTCCAGTTTCTTGAGGCGACTTGGTGTCTTGTCTGGTCCAGCCCACTCTCGATAGTCTCAGCTTGACAGTGGCCGCAGCCGAGCGTATTTTTGCCACCTCCACAGCTAACGCAGCCGATTTAATTGGCCGGCTTAACTTTGGACGTTGCGTCCGATGACTATCGAGCCAGCACGCCAAGTTTCCCAACGCCGGAGCCTTTCTGCGCGCAGTGCAATTAAGAAAAGAGTCGTGCTATTCGCTGCAACCAGTCTGCTGGCCACGGTTGCACTCGCACAAGGCACGCCAAAGGTCACGAAGGTGGATCCGCAGGTTGGCAAGGTGAACGATCCGGTGACCGTCGCCGGTGAAGCTCTCGGCAAGGGTTCGGTCGCCGCAATCTTTCTCTCAGACGACAAGTCCGACTACAAGGCCACGATCATCAGCCAGGAAGCCGACAAGATTGTCATGAAGGTTCCGCAGGTGAAACCAGGCGGCTACAACGTCTCCATTCAAGTGGGTAGCGGTATCTTGATCGAGCCGGTGCGTTTTACCGTCCAGGAATAACCTTCCCATTCGCATTTTCAAGGACGCGCGGCCGGCAAGCCGGCTTCGCTGTTCGCAAAGTTTTAGAATCAGATGTAATATTTGTCGCTAACGAGTCATTTCGGCGAGGAGAATTCCGTGGAAAGAAAAAAGGCAACCGATTTCCCTCAGGAGCTGTTAAACGTCTTTGATCTTTATGTTCACGGTGAAATCCACCGCCGCGAATTCCTCGACGCGGCGAAAAAATATGCAGTGGGGGGCTTAACCGCGGCAGCGATTTGGGAGAGCCTCCGCCCCAACTACGCCTTTGCAGAGCAAATCGCAAAGGATGATCCGCGCCTGAAGACGGAGTACACCACGGTAGCCTCGCCTCAAGGCAATGGCACCGTCAACGGGTATTACGTGCGCCCGGCCAAGGCCACCGGAAAGCTGCCCGGTGTGCTCGTAATCCACGAGAACCGCGGCCTGAACCCGAATATTGAAGACATGGCGCGCCGACTCGGCGTCGCGAACTTCCTGGCTTTTGCGCCTGATGGTCTCACGTCTGTGGGAGGGTATCCCGGCGACGAGGAGAAAGCGGCCAACATCTTCAGAACGGTTGACCCGAAGAAAATGTTCGAAGATTTCGTGGCGTCCTTTAACTGGCTTAAATCCAGGCCCGAATGCACCGGCAAAGTAGGGGCGGTTGGTTTTTGCTACGGAGGCACCACGGTAAATTCACTGGCGGTGCGCTTGCCGGACCTTGCGGCAGCCGTCCCATTCTATGGCGGCCAACCCACGGCGGAGGAAGCTGCCAAGATCAAGGCGCCCCTTCTGCTGCACTACGCATCACTCGACAACCGGATCACTCCAGCGTGGCCCGCATACGAGCAGGCGCTTAAGGCAAACCACGTTACCTACACAGCTTACATTTACGAGGGTGTGAACCACGGCTTTCACAATGACACCACGCCGCGCTACGACGAGGCCGCTGCCAAGCTCGCTTGGCAGCGGACGATCGACTTCTTTAACAAATATTTGCGCGGCTGACGTCCGGCACTGTACGGCCATCCTATTCACTTCATGTCGGACTGCCGTTTACAACGATGAGATCGAGGACTATCCTTCAGCAGACAGGAGAAAACATGGCTCGTAAGTACATCGACTGCAGGCAATTCCCGAGCGTCGGCAATTGCAGTGTCACGATTTCAGGCTCGGAGGAGGAGGTGCTCGATCTGGCCGTAATTCACGCCGTCGTTTCTCACGGTCACGACGACCCCTACGAACTGCGCAAACAGCTTCGCCCTTTGTTGCTGGACGTACCGGAAGCAATGAGCGCGAGCGCTTAAAAAATCAGCGACGTCTAAGAGTTATGTCAGCTAGAAATGCCGGCAGCGAACCTATCCGTAGGAACTGACCGGAGTTGTGTCAGGTTTTGGCAGGTTTCGTTGCGGAGTTTCTTTTCGCTTCATCACCTCGGGCGTACCTCCCTGCGGGTCCAGCAGGTCAACAAGTTGCAGACGCAAATTACCAACGTTCGAGGCGTAGGAAAGTCCGACCTCGATATCGATCACGCCGGCGCGAATCAATTTCTCAATCTCACTGTCGAAGTACTGCATGCCCTCGGTATCACCGTCGCGCATGGCATCGAGAAGCGTTTTCCCCTCCGTCTCGCCTCGCTCGACATACTCCCGGGTCCGCATGGTCGACTTTAGAATCTCGAATGCGGCGACTCTGCCGGTGCCGTCGCGTCTCGGAATCAAGCGCTGCGACACGATGAAACGAAAGGCCTTCGCAAGACGATTCCGAACGGCGGCTTGATCGCCAAGAGAGAAGGCTCCGATTAACCGTTCCACCGTTTTGGAGGCATCGGTCGTATGCAGCGTCGAAAAAACCAGATGACCGGTTTCCGCTGCCTCAAGCGCGACTTCTATGGTCTCCCGGTCGCGCATCTCGCCGACCAGAATTACCTCGGGAGCCTGCCTCAACGCCGCGCGCAAAGCCAATCCAAAACTGAGCGTATCGCTGTGGAGCTCGCGCTGATGAACCGTCGATGTTTTATGCGCGTGGAGAAACTCAATCGGGTCTTCAATCGTGATGATGTGGTACGCATTATCCTCATTAATCTTGTTCAATATCGCGGCCAGGGTTGAGGATTTTCCGCTCCCGGTCGGCCCCGTGACCAGCACAATTCCGTTTCGCAGCGTGGCTGCTTCCCGCAACTGTTCCGGAAGATTCAAGGTCGTGAAATCGGGTACCGAACTAGGAATCACTCTCATAACGATCGCGCAACTGCCGCGCTGGCTGAAAACATTCACTCGAAACCGGGCCACCTTGGTTAGACCGTACGAGACGTCGCAGGAGCCTTCGTCCTTCAACTTCTGGGCGGCTTGGCCGTTGCGTCCCATGAGGTCTGCCGCAATCTGTGCTGTGTCCGCGGGCGTAAGCACTCCCATGCCCTGAATGCCCACGGCTACGAGCTTGCCATTCACCTTCACCTGAGGAAGTCTCCCCGGAGAAAAGACCAGGTCACTCGTGCTGGGGGCGCTCTTCAGCATCGTGGCGATCAGGCTCGGCGTAGGAAGCCTTGCTGACGCAGGCGAAGGAGCCGCTGTTTGTGGCGCTGACTGCGGCCTGGGATGATCTGAGGGTGCGGGTTGTGGTGTGCTGGGTGTTTGCATTTAGGTTCCTTTAGCCGCCCGAAAGCGAGACCGCGAAGGCCTTCGGATGCCTCCATTATGAGCGAGGGGCGCCCACACTGCCGGTGGAACAAGATTGCCTGTTTTCAATCGATCAGCGGGGAGCGGCTAGAAAATCAACGACAGTTGAATTGAAGGATTGAGGCTGTTCCACGTTCGAGAGGTGTGCTGTTGGAAAGCGCACCGATTTCGCGCCGGGGATTTCGCGGGCCAGGACTTCTCCATGGCCTAGCCATGGGGTGGAAGCGTCATGATCGCTCCCGATCACAAGCGTTGGAACCCGAATCTTGGAGAGCAGCAGCCGATGATCCATATCGCGGATTGCTGCGCAACAACTTGCGTAGCCTCCCGGATTCGTGGCGAGGAAAGTCGAACGGATTGAATTTACAAGCTGTTCATTGCGTCCAACCGTTTCTGGAGAAAAAAATCGCCCCATGGCGGCATCGACGATGGCTGACATGCCACGTTCCAGGACGGCGCGACGCCGGTCGTCCCAGTTCGATTTTGGCGGGGCATACGGCGAAGTATTGGCAAGGACCAGAGCCGCAATGCGGCCACCGGCATTGGCACCGAGCCATTGTCCAATCATCCCGCCAAGCGATAACCCGACGAATGCGAACACCTCGATTCGCAAGCCATCGGCTAAGGCCAGAACGTCGCGGGCCAGTTGCTCCATGGAGTATTCTCCAGCAGGAGCGTCCGAAGAGCCCAGCCCACGCGTGTCGTAGCGCAGAACACGGAAATAACGAAGGAACTCAGGCACTTGAAGGGCCCACATGCCAATGTCAGTTCCGAGGGCATTGGAAAGGATAAGAACCGGCTTCCACTCGTCACCCTCCAATTGATACCGCAACCGCGTGTTGTCGACGGTCATAACCGGCATAACACGAACAGTATATATCCCTCGATCCGTCTTTCGCCTCTCGCGAAAATGGCGATCGAGAAGTACTACTGTTTACAGTTGAATTTGAGAAGATGAGATTCGTTTTATTTGCTGGCAGAGGCCACCGTTTTGGTGGCGAGGTAAAAGTAACCAACCTTGTTGTTGGGATTGGTGCCATACCACATGCGTCCCTGCGAGTCGCGGAAGAATTCCCTCATGAATAGTTCCGCGTGGGGGAACGGATATTCGATCACCTTGCCCGTCTTCGTATCAAAGCGCCCGATCACGTCCATGTCGTGGGAGTTATACCAAAGGTAGCCATCGGCATCGAAGCCCAGAGCGTACGGAGTGGGATCGGGTCCGGGAAGCGTGTATTCCTTGAAGTTTTGTGTTTTGGGATCGAATCTCGCCATCTTCCCGGCATTGAACTCGTCGAACCAGATCATCCCGTCTGGGGCGATCTCCATTCGGCGCGGGCCGCCGCCGGGCGTCGGCGAATCCCATTGCGTCACCTTCATCGTTTTCTCGTCGATTTTGCCGATCTTGCTTCCAAACAGCCGGGTAAACCAGATATCGCCGTTTGCGTCCTGGCGCACGTCGTAGGAATCCTTGACCTCTTCGAAGCGGGTAAACTTCTTCGTTTCCGGATCGAATTTCGAGAGTGGGGAACCAGTAGACCATACGTTTCCGCTGCGATCGATGCGGATCGTGTGCTTCGATCCCTTCCCGTTGTCCTGATATTCCGTAATCTGTTGGGTATCCGGATCCCATCGCCCGACTTTATTGGAACCCTGTTCAGCCAGCCAGACCGAGCCATCCTGCGCAGGAACGGCGGAATGGATTCCGGCCGTGCCAATATTGGGGACGGGAAAATCCTGCATCTCGCCTGTCTTCGGGTCAAGCCGCGTGATTTTGTTGGCTGCTCCGAAGTTCGGTATCCACAGGTAGCCATTCTTGTCGGGAGCGGCACTGAAAGGCATGCGGCTCGGGCCAGGCATATCGTATTCTACGTACACGATATTCAAAGCTTCGTTGCTGAAGGGCCGTACCGTAGCCTTGTAGCCGGGCATCTCGGTGGGGGATTTCGGCAACACGGATTCCGGTCCGAAAAGACTCGTGATGTAGGAAGAAAGCGTCGCGGCCTGCTGATCATTGAGCCGCGTAGCAAGTACGTAACGCATCGAGGTGCGCATATACTCGACGCGATCTGCCCAGCCATCCGCATCACGCGTTACCGAGGCCATGCGGCTTTGAAATGAGTGGCATACAGCACAAGTCTCCGAAAGCAGGATGTCTTTTCCAGGCCCCGGCGGGAACAGCTGTTTCCCTTGGTACAGCGAAATGTCGCTCCAGCGGACCGTCCCGGTTTGCAATGCGAAATCGAATGTCGCGTTCTGATCCGCGGTCAGCTCCACGCCAGTCCGGGGATCGGTGCGATATCCAATGGCCCGGAGAAATACGCGATATTGACCTGGCGCAAGTCCCTCGATGCGATAGTGCCCCCCCGTATCTGACAACACAGCAACGGTAATCTTCGTTTTCATATTCTGCGCTTCCACAAAAGCGCCAGGAAACGCCAAGCCATCCGGCCCTTTCACGGTTCCCGTGATCGTCGATGCACGCACCGCGGTGGCTGTAAGAAGAACTAAGACTCCGGCCAGCAGGGGTAAAAGATTACGTAGCCGCATAGCATCTCCTTTGGCTGTGTTCGGTTGGCAAATTTTCGACTGGAAAGACCGGATTGCAGGCGATGCTCCCACACGTTTTCCTTTGTCCGCAGGTGCCGCTGAATATAGCTCAGTGCATGAATCCCACAAAGGGGAATTGTTTAACGACAACGGGGGCGTGCACGAAAACGCTGTCATGAAGCTCGGGGAACTCAAATCGTGAGAACGGTTGTGTGAATGGCTAAGAGAATTGAACGGCAGTATGAATTTCGGACAGCCAACGAACTTTCTCATTCTCGAGAAAGAAGGGTTGCGAGATCGAATCGTTGGTTTCGGGAAATTTCGCACCCCTCGCCAGCGGCTGCAGGAACTGCCGCGCGGTCCATTTCATGGCGTACAGTATCGAGCGATCCGCCTCTTTGGCTGTCCGTTCCCCGAAAAGGATAACGGAAGTGCCCTCCATTTTCTGCAGGGTTAAGACGGACGTACGGTAGAGCATCAAAAGCGCGTCATACCAGTTCAGGCTGATTTTCCGGATGCCCATGCACGTGCTGACCAGCAGCGTTCGCGGCTCCTCGCTGCTCTGATATACCTTGGCAATAATTTCGTTCGACTTCAAAATCAGCACGGCAGGCATCAAAGAGGCTTGTGGCGCCGATTCCTTAGCCCGCAGCGCAGCCCGCATCACATCCCAAAGCCTCACATCGCCATCGAGTTCTATGTCCTGCACTCGGATTATCGGAACTTTTGCCATGTTTGATTCCTTGCACTTAAAAAAGTGTAGCGCCTCAGCGGCTTACAGGGAGGCAGAATCCAGAGTGCGTTGCCAATGAGATATCGGTCATTCCGACATTTTGACGCGTTGCATAAAGGCGCACAGAGCCGTTATAAGCCAATCCAGCTGCTCTTCCCGTCTGAAACCTGTATAATGATCTCCTACACCGACTTAACGACTTAGGCTTTTCCTCAGAGGGCTGAGTCCAACGTCTTGGGGTTCTGATGGGCATACGGGTAGCTCTCAATCATAGGACCTGCTACACGTATCCCAAACCCGTGTGGCTCTCGCCGCATGTCATTCGCCTGCGTCCTGCTCCGCACTGCCGGACCACTGTTTCTAGCTATTCACTGAAAGTCACTCCAAGAGAGCATTTCATTAACTGGCAACAGGACCCATACAGTAATCGCCTCGCCCGGCTGGTTTTTCCCCGTAAAACTACGGAGTTCTCGGTTGTAGTTGATCTCGTCGCCGAGCTGACGGTTACCAACCCCTTTGACTTCTTCCTGGAGCCCTATGCCGAGGAGTTTCCGTTTACCTATGAACCGACGCTAATCCGAGAGCTAGTACCCTACCTGGAAGCCCCCGCCCCCGGACCGCGATTAAAGACTCTTCTTGATGAACTCCAGCGGCCGAAAGTCCGAACCGTCGATTATCTTGTTGGAGTCAATCAGGCACTCCATAGCAAGATCAAATACCTCATCCGCCTCGAGCCTGGAATTCAAAGCCCTGAAGAAACCCTGGAACTGAAGAGCGGTTCGTGTAGAGACACGGCATGGTTAATGGTTCAGCTGCTGCGAAATGTGGGACTGGCGGCGCGGTTCGTCTCCGGTTACCTCATTCAGCTAGCGCCAGATGTGAAATCTCTGGACGGGCCCAGCGGCACAGAGCGTGACGTCACGGATCTCCACGCATGGACGGAAGTTTACCTTCCGGGAGCGGGATGGGTTGGCCTGGACCCCACCTCGGGATTGTTCGCGGGAGAGGGGCACATCCCACTGGCCTGCTCCGCAGATCCGGTCACCGCCGCCGCCATCACCGGCTTTTTCTCCGAAGACAACGAGGCGGTAATCAAGTCGGAAGCCGACGAAATCGAAACTGCGGAGCAGGAACCGGGGGCCGAATTCGAATTTTCGATGTCCGTTACGCGCATCCATGAGGATCCCCGCGTAACCAAGCCCTATGACGACGAGCAATGGGCGGCCATCGAATCGCTAGGTCATCAGGTTGACGCGGATTTGCAAGCAGGAGACGTCCGGCTGACGATGGGCGGAGAGCCAACCTTCGTTTCCATCGACGATATGGACGGTGCCGAGTGGACGATCGCGGCCCTCGGCCCGAAGAAGTATGAACGCGGAGACACGCTGATACGCCGGCTTCGGGACCGCTTTGCTCCCAACGGCGTACTGCATCACGGTCAGGGGAAGTGGTACCCAGGGGAGTCGCTCCCCCGCTGGGCCCTGGGGCTTTATTGGCGCAAGGATGGGGAACCCGTATGGCGCGATCATTCGCTCATTGCCGACGAAAAGAAGCCCCAAAACCTCACGGTTGACCAATCTCGAGCTTTCATTCTTGCTCTTGCTGAAAGGCTGGGGGCAAATCCGGATCACGCTTTGCCCGGCTACGAAGACGTCTGGTATTACCTGTGGAAAGAGCGTCGTCTTCCGGTCAACGTCGATCCATTCGACAATAAGCTTGCTAATCCGGAAGACCGCGCACGCCTTGCAAAAGTGTTCGAGCAGGGCGTGGACAAGATCGTGGGATATGCCCTACCGCTGCGGCGGGACTATTACACTGATGACACTAGTAGTTGGGCCAGCGGCCCGTGGTTTTTCCGCCCCGAGCGGATGTATCTGATTCCTGGCGATTCTCCGATGGGCTATCGCCTGCCGCTTGATTCAATCCCCTGGGTAAAGGAATCCGAGCGACCCTACTTGTACGAACAGGACCCCATGGAGGATCGCGGGCCGCTGCGAGACCGCGTTGCGCTCTCCAAACAGATGCGAATCCAGGGAGGCTTGGAGCCGCGGAGCCCCTTGGGGTTCGTGGAACAGATCCTCGAAAGCGGTAATGGCGGCATCCGTCGCGAGCGGCGCAGCGATCACTCGCGGCAGTCCGATTTGCCGCCAGCTGCGGGAGAATCCGCACCTTGGATTATCCGGACCGCCCTTTGCACCGAGGTTCGGGGCGGCATCCTTCGCGTCTTCATGCCGCCCCAGAGATATCTCGAGGACTATCTCGAGTTGGTTGCGGCTGTCGAGGACACGGCAGCTGAACTTGCCACTCCCGTTCTTCTCGAGGGATACACTCCTCCCAACGACCCACGCGTGAACACGATTCGGGTGACGCCCGATCCTGGCGTAATTGAAGTCAACATGCATCCGGCTGCGTCGTGGGACGAGCTGGTGAAGAACACGTCAGCGCTCTACGAAGAGGCGCGCCTTACCCGGCTTGCAACCGAAAAGTTCATGCTGGATGGGCGGCATACCGGTACGGGAGGAGGGAATCACATCATCGTCGGGGGGGCCAAGCCGTCTGACTCTCCCTTGCTTCGCAATCCGGGGTTGCTACGCAGTCTGATCGGCTACTGGCATAATCACCCCTCGCTTTCCTACTTGTTCAGCGGAATGTTCGTAGGCCCGACGAGCCAAGCCCCGCGGATCGACGAAGCTCGCAACGACCAAGTTTATGAACTTGAAATCGCCTTCCGCCAGATTCCCGAAGGCGGCCGCAATTGCCCACCGTGGCTTGTGGACCGCATCTTCCGGGATATTCTGATCGACGCGACCGGCAACACGCACCGTGCCGAGTTCTGCATCGACAAGCTCTACTCACCCGGAATCGGCTGCGGGCCGGCTGGGCCTGCTCGAAATGCGGGCCTTCGAAATGCCGCCGCATTCGCGAATGAGCCTGACGCAGCATCTTCTGCTCCGCTCATTGATCGCGCGGTTCTGGAAGCAGCCGTATCGCCAAAATCTGGTTCGCTGGCGCACGGAGATCCACGATCGCTTCCTGCTGCCGTATTTCGTGCGGCAGGACGTGGATGACATCATCGATGAACTCAATGAATTTGGCTATCCACTCAAATCCGAGTGGTTCGCGCCCCATTTTGAGTTCCGGTTTCCCCTTTATGGAACGATTGAGCATCGCGGTATCCAGCTGGAGTTGCGGCAGGCGATTGAGCCCTGGAACGTGCTGGGCGAAGAACCCGGGCCGGGCGGCACGGCAAGATATGTGGATTCATCGGTCGAGAAGATGCAGGTGATGGTGAATGGAATGGTTGATTCGCGCCACGTGGTCACCTGCAATGGAAATTCGTGTGCCGCTCCATCCCACGGGCACTAATGGCCAGTTCGTCGCGGGCGTTCGGTACCGGGCTTGGCAGCCCCCCAATTGCTTGCACCCCACAATCCCTGTTCACTCGCCGCTGGTTTTCGATATTGTGGACACCTGGTCGGGACGCTCCATCGGCGGCTGCACGTATCACGTGGCGCATCCCGGCGGTCGCAACTACGACCGATTCCCTGTCAACGCCAATGAAGCTGAAAGCCGCCGCATCTCGCGGTTTTTCAAATTCGGCCACACCCCGGGTCCCGTGAAAGCCTGGCGAAGAGAAAATCAGCAAGGAGTTTCCGTTTACGCTCGATTTGCGAGCAACTTAAAAGACTGACGCGATGCACCCGCAAACCCCGCCCGACTCGATCAACGCCCGTCGAACCCTTTCGCCAGGCTTTGCCGAAAGGTACGCAGGGAAATCCATCCTCTGCCGACGAAATGACCGAAGCCGAATGGCTCGCTGCGCCCCTACTGGCAGCCGTTCGTTTCCATGCTGGACGAGTTGGGGCCTCGCGAACTCGGAAAACGTTGGGAGCAGTCCCGGCGTTTCATTCACGACAACGGCGTAAGCCACAACGTCTATGGCGACCCGGACGGCCTGGACCGTCCGTGGAGCCTCGACCTTATTCCCCTTCTGATTCCGTCGGAGCAATGGGACAGGCTAAGCCAGGGAATGATCCAGCGAGCGCAACTGCTCGACCGGTTGCTGGCCGATCTCTATGGCCCTGCAGAGACGGTTGTGAACGGACTGCTTCCCCCGGAATTGCTCTGGGCCAACCTCGGGTTTTTACGGCCGTGCCATGGGTCGATTTCGTCTCAAGGCCGCTGGCTGCATCTCTATTCGGCGGATATCGTTCGGCGCGCGGATGGAGAATTTCAAGTTCTCAGCGATCGTACGCAGGCGCCTTCCGGTGCGGGCTATTCCCTGGAAAACCGCATCGTTCTGTCTCGCACGCTCTCTTCGGAATTCCGCCAGTGTAACGTCGAACGTCTGGCTTCGTTCTTTTCGTCCCTGCGAACCACACTTGCTGCGATGGCTCCAGCGAATTACGACAACCCCCACATCGTGCTGCTCACCCCCGGCCCTTATAATGAAACTTACTTCGAGCATTCCTACCTCGCTCGTTATCTGGGCTATCCGCTCGTACAGGGCAACGATCTGACGGTCCGAGACGCTACCGTCTACGTAAAGACACTCGAGGGCCTGCGGCGGGTCGACGTGATTCTGCGCAGGGTCGACGACGATTATTGCGATCCCCTGGAACTTCATCCAGGATCCCGACTGGGTGTTCCAGGGCTGCTGCAATGCGTGCGGCTGGGAAAGGTGGCTGTCGCAAATGCGCTGGGCACGGGCGTTCTTCAGGCAGCGGGCTTCTTGCCGTTTTTGCCCGCGCTTTGCCGGCACCTTCTGGGAGAAGAATTGAAGCTTCCTTCCGTGGCTAGCTGGTGGTGCGGCCACCCGGAATCGCTGCGATACGTTCTCGATCATTTGTCCGATCTGGTAATCAAGTCGGCTTATCCCACGCAAGGCGAAGATCCTGTTTTTGCCCAAGACCTCACGCGGGAACAATTGAGCGAACTGGCTCTGCAGATTGGCGACGCCCCCGAAAGATACGTTGCTCAGGAGCGAGCGATATCCTGCAGCACTCCTTCGCTGGTGGTTGACGACCTTGAACCACGGCACTTCGTGATTCGCTCTTACCTGGTTGCCCAGGGGGACTCCTACGCGGTCATGCGCGGCGCGCTGACGCGCATCACACCGTCTACGGATTCACTCGTGGTGTCGCTGCAACGCGGCGGGGGAAGTAAAGACACGTGGATCGTGTCGGACGGCCCCGTAAGCCAAATAACGCTCTTGCCGCCTCCGGGCGTGCCTGTGCCGATCAGCCGGGAAGGCGGAGATCTAACCAGTCGCATCGCCGACGATCTTTTCTGGCTAGGCCGTTATATCGAGCGCTCCGAATCTCAAGTCCGGCTCTGCCGAGGGACAATTAGCCGCATCACGGATCAGAGCGGGGTGGACAACAAGCACGCCATCAAGACTCTTCTCGGTGCATGGCCCAAAGGCTTTCTTCTCAGACCAAATGCAGAACTGAATCTAGAGTTTATCGAAGGCTTGCTGGGTGACATAGACGGCAGCGGTCTTCGGGGCATGATCGCGTCGGTCCATTCTTTCGCGAGAGTTCTGCGCGACCGGATATCCTCGGATGGCTGGCGGATCCTCCAGGAGATCTACAGCGCGGTCACCGATGTCCCGGTCGATCCGAATCGCCCTGCCGCGCGCATTCCAGAACTGCTCGACAACCTGATTGAACGCTTCGCCGCTTTCGTGGGACTTGCTGGCGATTCGATGACGCGGGGACAAGCCTGGCGGTTTCTAGATATTGGCCGTCGCGTGGAACGTGTGGATTTTACAGCCCGCTTCGCCAGCGACACACTCACGCCCCCGGGAAGCGATTCGGTGTTGCTCGAAGCGGTTCTCGAGGTGATGGATTGCTCGCTTACCTATCGGCGAAGGTATCTGACCCATCTGGAAACCCACGCGGTCGCCGATCTTCTGCTGGCCGACGAGAGCAATCCCCGCGGCGTGGCCTTCCAGCTTGCGCAACTGGAACAGCATCTCTCTGCTCTTCCTCGGGAAAATGACCAGCCGGACCGCAACCGCGACCGGCGCACCCTGTTAAAGCTGCGTACCTCCATCCAGCTTGCGGACTTGATGGAAACTTGCCAGGTGTCTTCGCACGGAACCCGCGAAGCGCTTCGTGCTTTGCTGGCTGATGTTACCGATCAGATCGCTCTGTTATCGGACGCGATCGCGCGCCTTTATTTCTCGCACGCGGAATTCTCTCGCGAACTCGGCGAGGTATCGCAGGAGTCCACGTGATTTACCGAGTCGTCCACAAAACGCTCTACGAATATGCGGACGCCGTCAATCTTTCGCACAATATCGTGCGGGCTCGCCCTCGCAACCACAGTGCGCAAACGTGCCGGTGGCACCAGCTGATGGTTTCCCCGGTGCCGGCCGTTCGAGGAGAGCGTCGCGATTACTTCGGTAACCATGTTTCCTGGCTCAGCCTCCAGGAACCGCATACGCTGCTCACCGTCGAATCGCGGAGCGAAGTCGAGGTTCGGCTTGAACTGCGTCCCGACCTGTCCCAGGGACCTTCCTGGGAGCAGGTTGCGGCTACCATCGCCGGTTCAACGAACCCGCAAATCATCGCCGAGCGGCAGTTCACGTTCGATTCCCTCTATGGGCGCCGCCTGCCGGAACTCGCAGCTTACGCTTTGAGTTCGTTTCCGCCCGACCGGCCGCTTCTGGAATGCGTGTTCGACCTTACCTGCCGCATCCACGCCGACTTCAAGTATTTGCCCGGATCGACCAAGGTGGGAACACCGAGCCTTGAAGTGCTCCGAATTCGCAAGGGAGTCTGCCAGGACTTTTCCCACCTTGCGATCGGTTGCTTGCGCTCTCTTGGCTCGGCGGCTCGGTATGTGAGCGGTTATCTCGCGACCCGCCCGCCCTCTGGCAGGCCGCGCTTAGTGGGGGCAGACGCTTCACACGCCTGGATCAGCGTATTCACGCCGGACTTCGGCTGGGTCGATTTCGACCCCACGAACGGGATCATGCCGCTTGATTCGCACATAACCGTGGCCTGGGGCCGGGATTACGACGATGTGGGGCCTATTCGCGGAATCCTGATTGGAGGGCAGCGCCAGCGGCTCGATGTCAGCGTAGACGTGGTTCCCATCGAGAACGCCAGCTGAAAGCCGGTTTACACCGATTTCGCCGCTTCGTCCCCCGCTGGCACGAATACGCATCCCCCTCTATCCGACGGAAGTCGCTACGCTGTCGTCAATCAACGTCCTGTAGTTTAGCCAACTGGGCATCGATGTGAGATAGAGCCTGGGTCAATTGGTCGCGATAGCGAGCCTTCTGGCTCGCATTCAAATCTTTTTCGACGTGGGCGCGAGACAGCAGAAGCACTTCCTTGCGACGGTGAGCTTCCATCTGTTCAGGTGTGAACTGTTTTCTCGGATTTTCCTGATCGGGCGCTTGAGACTCCTGAATCTGATCCTCTACCGCTTTGCTTTCCCATCCTTTGGCCATGCAACCATTCTACGGCGCTGGAATTTCCTCGTGCGCACTTTTTTAGGTCAGGTTCTGTTCAGGTCAACAGGCCCCTCAGAGTACCTCCTACGCTAGTTACCTTGACTACACATGTCAGAGTTGATTGTCTTGCCGAGGTTTCGGCTCTTCTGCTTACATGGATAGCGGGCACCAAGTTCACTCCACTCTCCCGGCTAGGCGAATATGCGGAAAACGATAAAACAACATTCTGTTGCACTCATTGCAATATTGGTTTCAATGGTCCTAGGGACCGGAGCTCCAAACTTCGCGCAGACCGTCGCTGACGCGGCTCGTCAGGAGCGCGAACGAAGGCATCAACTAGCCCTGCACGCAACTCATGTTTACACGAATGAAGACTTGGCAAAGCCGCGCATTCTCGTACCTGAGGACGAGGCGAGAGTCGCCGCCCGCGAGAAAGACACCACCCCTTCCGAATCGGCTCTTGACGCCCAAGCATCCCCGCCACAGGCTGCCCCCGAAGTTGCGTCTGAACCCATTGAAATTCCGGACATAAAAGATGCCGTTAGCGCCCCGGAGCTGCCGGAAGTCACGATTGCTTCAAGTTCCGTGCTGTTGACTGCTGACGCCGCAAAGGCGGCGCCGCCAGTTGTGAATCATTATCCGCAACGCGACATTTCCGCTCCAGCAGTCGCCGACCAGACGCCCTACGATCCGCTTGCCGCACTGCCAAGCCCGGACCAGAAGTCTGTCAGTATCTTGATCCCGGCAAGGGCTTCCAAGCCCCTCGCTAAACAAGCGAGCAACAGCGCGGCAAGTCAGCGGCCCGCAGCAATAGGGGAAATCAGCCTCCCCTCGACCACGATGCCGTTCTCGAACGCGCTCGGCTATGTGCCGAACATTGCCCTGTCAGCTGCCGCTGCCACCTCAGCACCACTTCCAAGAGAGGTGGGCAATCGGGTACAGAACCAGCCCCCTTCCGCAGAAGTCCAGATGCCCGCGGCTGCCATGCCGTTCGCGGCCGCTATGGCAGTGGGTGCAGCGTACCCGGGAGTGCCTGTGCCGGTGACGCCTTCGGCCGCCAAGATGGCCGTGAAAACGGCCGCTGTTCCCCTCAGTGCGCCTGCGGTCGTTTCCGGTGTCGCTGACGCGCGGGGTTGGCTATCTGTCACGGAGCCTTCCATCGTGCGCCCCGCGGCTGAGAATGTGAAAACAGTTCATCCAGGGAACTGCGCTGCGGATTGCGGCTCGAAGGTCGGCACAATTGCCCCAGCTGAACTTCCGGCTAGGACAAGCGTTCGTCCGGAGGCTGCGGATACTACGAACAACCGGCCCGTCGCATTCGTACCTAACCGGAACCAGGCCATTGTGGAAACAACCACCGGCAAGGTGAGGGTCGTGCCTGGAGATTCGCTGTGGAAGCTGGCCGCACGCTACCTAGGAAACGGACTGCGCTGGAAGCAGCTGGCCGCCCTGAATCCTCAACTGGTTAACCCGAACCACATCCAGGTGGGCGATTGGATTCAGATTCCTTCCGAGCCGAAGCAAACCGCGAAACACGTGATAATCCAGCCGGGTGACACTCTTTGGAGGGTCGCTCGAACCACGATGGGAAGTTCACTCGCTTTGAGTTGCCTGGTCCACGCCAACCCCAAGATTCGGTCTGTCGATCAGGTGCTCGCTGGTGAAACGCTGGTAGTTCCGGCAACCTGCAACAATGTGGAAAGCAATCAAAACTAGCAGGCTCGACTCAGCCGGCAAAAGTCAGCCGGCCTGATCCCCGGCTGGATTTCCTATTGGCGCCTACGCTGACGGCCATCGACCCGACCCTGATTACGCCCTATCTCCTCTAATATCAGCTTAGTCGAAATCCATGGTGAGTTCGTCTCAATCGGACGCAGGGCCGCGCCAATAAGTGGTTTGGGTTGAGGGTTCTAGGCCTATAGTCTCACGCGGGTGTGCGAACCATCGCAATCTTGGCCACGCACATCTGATCACCAGAATACTGAAAAAGGGCATTTGAACCGCGGTGGAGTTAGAATGAAGGCCTCTCAAATGGAGCCAGCCGCCAACTTGACGAGCTTCAGCCCTGCTGCAAAGCGGACGATTGACCTGCGCTTTGTCGAGCTGGTGGACAAGGTGCGCAAGAATCGCCCTGGCGACGATTTCAACCTGCTTCGCCGCGCCTACGATTTCGCCGCGGAACACCATAAAGGGCAAATCCGCCTGTCGGGCGAGCCCTATCTTTCCCACCCCTTGGAGGTGGCGCACTCGCTGGCGGACATGAAGCTTGACGTCACGTCGCTTTGCGCAGCATTGCTGCACGACGTAGTGGAAGACACCAAGGTAACCCTGGACAAGCTTTCATCGGAATTTGGCCCCGATGTGGCGCGTCTCGTCGAAGGCGTCACCAAGATCAGCAGGCTCGACCTCCTCGCCCCGGAGGCGCGACAGGCTGAAAACGTCCGTAAGATGCTTCTGGCGATGGTCAATGACGTCCGCGTGGTGCTGGTGAAGCTGGCCGACCGCCTGCACAACATGCGCACACTGCAATACCTCGATTCCGAGAAGCAGCAGCGCATCGCCCGTGAAACGCTCGATATCTACGCCCCGGTGGCGAACCGGCTCGGAATGGGCCTCATTCGTGGCGAGCTCGAGGACCTGTCCTTCCGCTATCTCGAGCCCGAGGCATTTTTTGAGCTGCAAAAGAAAATCGCTTCGAAGCAGAAGGTCTTCGATAAATTCTTGGTCGAAGTACAGGATGTGATCCGCGGCAAGTTGGTGGAAAACGGCATTCCCGCGGAGGTACAGGCCCGCATCAAGCGTCTCTATTCTCTACACCTGAAGATTCAGAAGCAGCAGCGAACCCTCGACCAGGTATATGACCTGCTAGCGGTGCGCGTGATTACCGATACGGTAAAAAACTGCTATGCGGCGTTGGGCGTGATCCACCAGATCTGGCGGCCAGTGCCCGGGCGATTCAAAGACTACATCGCCATGCCGCGTCCTAACCTCTACCAGTCGCTTCACACCGCCGTGATTCATTCGGGCCAGCCCTTTGAAATGCAGATCCGCACGCAGGAAATGCACCGAATCGCCGAGCAGGGCGTGGCCGCGCACTGGAAATACAAAGATGGCCGCGCGGAAACGGCTTCCTCGCCTGACGATCAGCGCATCATCTGGATGCGTCACCTGATTGAGTGGGTGCAGGAGATGCAGGAGCCCAGTGAATTTCTATCCACTCTGCGCGTCGATCTCTATCCCGAAGAGGTGTACACGTTCACTCCTAAAGGGCGTGTGGTGGTTCTGCCGCGCGGAGCAACTCCGATTGATTTCGCCTACGCCGTGCATACAGAGGTAGGTCATCAGTGCGCCGGAGCGAAGGTGAACGGAGAGATGGTGCCGTTGCGCCACGCGCTAGCGAATGGCGATGTGGTGGAGATTGTAGTCCAGAAGGGCCATGCCCCGTCGCGCGACTGGCTCTCATTCGTACACACCTCACGCGCTCGCAGCAAGATCCGGCAGTGGATTCACCTGCACGAACGCGAGGAGGCCACCGAAGTGGGCCGCCGGCTCCTCGAAAAAGAAGCGCGCAACGCGGGCTTGAGCCTGAAGAAAATTCCGGAGCAAGACTGGCTTCGCGTGGCGTCCGAGTATGGCTGCTCGCGCGTTGAGGATTTGTACGCTGACCTGGGCTACGGCAAATGGTCTGCCCGGCAGGTGCTCGCCAAGGCCAGCGGGCAGCCTGTTGCGGATGCCGTCCCGGAGGAAAAGCATCCCAAACTGGCTACTACCGTCAAGCGCATGCTCGGAATCGACGACGCGGCGATTCTGGTGCGCGGCCACGGTGACCTGATGGTTTACCGCTCGAAATGTTGTAACCCCATTCCCGGAGACGATATCGTTGGCTACGTCACCCGCGGCCGAGGCATCGCGGTACACAGCAAGATTTGCCCAAATGTTGAGAACCTTCTTTACGAGGCGGAACGCCGCATTCCCGTGGAATGGGCCGACGCGACCCAGGCTACCTTCCCCGTCCGCCTGCGCATTTTCACTGAAGACCGGCCAGGGATGCTTGCGGGCATTACCAGCGTCATCAGCGACACCGGCGCGAATATCCGTACATTTGAGAGCGGCGGCGAAGACAACACGCGCGCTCGCATCGAAGTGGCGCTGGATGTACGCGACCGCAAGCAACTCGAATTGATTCTTGCGGGCATCAAGCGCATTCCGGGCGTCTTCGATATCGAGCGCGTCTATAACGTCTGATTAGCCCTCCATGGTAATCCTTGAGCCACAGGGCTCAGATGACCCTCGGCACCCATGTTTTAAATTTCATAGAATGAACCATGGGGAAACGCCCCCAAAAACGCTTTGGACCAGCACACCCGGGTTTTGCGCCTTTAGGCGCCGTTGCAGCACTTACCCTCGTCGGTTTGACTCTCCTTATCGGCGGGTGTCATCATTCCGTTCTTGTCGACACTTTGCCCCTCGATGCCGTGGGCATGAGCTACGACAGTATTCAGCAGGTGAAAAGTCTTAACGTGACGCCTGAGGAGGTCGGCGAGCTCGCCAAGGCTCATCAAGGCGGCTTGTCGGACGAAGGCTGCGTGCAACTGCTCCGGATGTTCCGCGGGCGGCGCCAACCCTTCACGGTGGGAGAGACAATTGCCGGCTTGCTGCGCGCTGGAATCGCCGAGTCCACTGTGCTTGAACTGGCCCACCTGAATCAACTGGGTTTTACAGCCGGAGAGCTGGAGGCGATGCGGCTTGCGGGCCTCTCTGACGAAACAATCCTCGAGGTGGCGCGTCGCCATGCGGAAGGCAAAACCGTGTTATCGGGCGCCTCGCTTGCGGGGATGAAAAACGCCGGACTGCGCGATTCAACCCTTCTTGAGTTATCGCGCCGCGGCATTCCCGATTCTCAGACGGCCTTGATCATTGAATCGCATCGCCGCGGTATCAGAGACGAGGAAATACTCAAACACTTCACAGGTTCCTGAAGCGTCAGCCGCCCCACCGCATTTGATCCTTCCCCGTGCCGGAATGCACCGGTAGAATTGGTGAATCTTGGACCGAATCTTGGATTGCCCCTGTCCGCGTTCTTGCCTGGCCGATTTAGCCGCTATATTGCTCATACTCTCTGGAGCCGCGTGCAGCGTTCCGTTGGCTCCCGGCTATCGTGTTGTGAAGCAAGCGAGAGAAGTTCAGTTCACCTCCAACGACATACCTACTATCCGTGTGAATTCGAACTATACATTCGAAAATTCCGGCACGGCGGACCTGCCCTTCATCGACATAAACCTTCCACCAGAGCAACTCTACGGCAGGAAGGATCTTCACGTCGAACTCGATGGCCTGACATTACCGCCGGGAGATGATTCCGCTGAGAATCGATCGGCGTCGCCTAAGACGTTGCGCATCAAGTTCGATCCGGTTTGGAGGCTCCGCGAGAGCCACGGCGTGGCTATCGAATATGCATTCAGATCCCCGGAAGATTCAGGTTCGCGTATCACGCTAGGCCGGGACAATTTTCACCTGGGATCTCGGGGATGGGCTCCGGTACCGCAACCTCCCAGTCATTTTCTTTCGCCTTATCCGAGCCGGCCCGACCGTGTGATCTACACGATTCGCGTGCCGGCGGATTTCATGCTGCTGGCGAGAGGATCTCCCGCCGGCAGGAAAGAGCAGGGCGGAGAAACCGTATACCGATTTCAGCTTCGCGCGGGTGACTTGACGCCGTTCGTTGTTGCCGGGAAGTATATTGCGTCCGCGCCGGAACGCAAGGCAGAAACCGCTATTTTTTGGACATTTCGGCCGCTCGAAGACAATCCAGAACCTGCGATAAGGAGATTTGATGCAGCCTGGAAGATACTAGAAAAGGAATTCGGGCACTTCGATAAACACATCCGCGCGCCTCACATCGTTGAATCGACCGGCCTGCGCGATCACCTGAGCGGAGCTCAGGGACCTGCGGCCGTGGCCTTTCCGGGAGGCGCACTAGTCAATCCCGAGGCATTGGCGCTCGGCCTTGGAAGTGGCGGCTTTCTCGAAGCGGTGACGCACGCCCTGGCGCACAATTGGTTTGGCGATGAAGTGTTCTTCACCCCGGACGCCGCTCTCGGTATGGGAGAAGGGCTTCCGGAATATGCCACGATCGTGATCGAAGAAAGTGAAAAGGGTAAACTTGGCCGGCGTCAACGCATCATGGAATATCTAAACGAATACGATAAACTCCAGAGCCAAGCGATGGAAAAGCCCCTCGGCGTGACAATGATGTCCGACCCGATCGGGCAGCGGCGCATCGCGCTCGCAAAGGCGCCGCTTTTCTTCATCGCTATCGAGGACGTTTGCGGAGAAGAAGCCGCGCGGACCGGACTGAGGGAAATGGTCACTTTGTTGCGCGGGCAAGAAACCAGTTACGATGCTCTCCGCTCGGCGCTTGAGCATTCCAGCGGAAAAAATCTCGCTGAACCATTCCGTGTCTGGCTAAACGACAAGGGAATCCCGACAGATTTCCGTTCGCGGTACGCAGCTACAGATGAAACTCCGCGACAATGAAAAGAAATGATAGGAGGTTTCGTGAAAGAGGTCATCGCAACAGATAAAGGGCCCAAAGCGATCGGCCCGTATTCCCAGGCCATCAAAGCGAACGGCTTCATCTACACGGCCGGCCAGATTCCCTTCGATCCGGCTACCGGCCAAATCGTCGACGGAGACGTCGCTCAACAGACCGCGCGCGTGTTCGAAAATCTGAAGGTGATCGTGGAGGCAGCCGGATCATCGCTTGATAAGGCCGTGAAGGCCACCGTCTACCTCAAGGACATGAAGGATTTCGCCGCCATGAATGAAGTGTATGGGCGCTACCTGCAAAAAGATCCGCCGGCCCGGTCGACGGTGGAAGTTTCGCGGCTCCCGCGCGATGTTCGGGTGGAAATCGATCTTGTGCTGCTGGATTAATTCGGTGGCAGAAGTGCGGTGCACGGCCCTGCTTTTGCCTCTCTTTAGAGCGAATCCACGAGAAATCTCTCTTGCCCACGGGCGCGAGGCAGGCTGCAACTCGGCAGCGGATTCCGACGCGTTCATCGTTCTGTAAGATTCATGGAGGACATTCGTTGCGAGTATTGACCTATGAACGACTCACAATTTGACTTGGTGGTTATCGGAAGCGGACCCGCAGGCCAGAAAGGCGCCATCTGCGCGGCGAAATTGCGGAAGCGCGTAGCGGTGATCGATCGCACGTTCATGCTCGGCGGAGTCTGCGTGCATACCGGCACGATCCCGAGCAAAAGCGTTCGCGAGGCTATTTTTCAGCTGACCGGCTTGGCCGTGAAAGCTCTTTATGGCAGCAACGGCTGTGCGACCCGCGACATCTCCATGAGGGACCTCGCCTTCCGTGTGACGACCGTCGTCAAGCGGGAAACCGATGTGATCCACGCGCAATTGAAGCGAAACGGCGTAGCGATTTTCCAAGGCACCGCAGAATTTGCCGATCCACACACAGTGGAAGTGCAGGGAGACGCCGGGAAAGTCACGCTTCACGGTGATAAGATTCTCATCGCGTGCGGGACGCGCACCGCGCGCGCTGCCGATATTCCCTTTGACGGCAAACGCATTCTGGATACTGACCAGATCTTCGCGCTCACGGATCTGCCCCGCGAGCTGATCGTCGTGGGCGCGGGCGTGGTTGGCCTTGAGTACGCTTCCTTTCTCGCCGCGCTTGGCGTGGAAGTCACGCTGATCGATCAGCGCCCCGTGATTCTTGATTTTGTAGACCGTGAAGTGTGCGACACGCTGGAGTATCATCTGCGCCAACTAGGCACCGTCTTCAGGCTTGGGGAGAGGGTAACGCGCGTGGGAATCGATCCCAATCGCGACCGCGTGTTCGCGGAGCTGGAGAGCGGCAAGAAAATACTGGCCGACGGGCTCGTATATGCAGTCGGTCGCCAGGCCAATGGCGACCAGCTTCGTCTCGAAGCGGCAGGGCTCGCTCCCGACCCGCGCGGCAAGGTCAGCGTCAATAAGCATTATCAGACCGCCGTGCCGGACATTTACGCGGCAGGCGACGTGATCGGCTTCCCGGCGCTTGCCAGCACTTCGATGGAACAGGGCCGCTTGGCAAGCTGCCACATGTTCGGGATTCCGTCGGAAGCCATGTCCAGCTTGTTTCCCTACGGGATTTACACGATCCCGGAAATCTCCATGGTTGGCCAGACGGAGGAAAAACTAACCGCAGCGAAAGTGCCCTACGAGGTGGGCGTAGCAAAATATGCCGAGTTAGCCAAAAGCATGATGCTGGGCGATGAATCGGGCATGCTGAAATTGCTCTTTGACCGCAACACGCTCAGGCTGCTTGGCGTTCACGCCATGGGCCAGCGGGCCACCGAAATTATCCACATCGGTCAGGCTGTAATGTCCTACGGCGGCACGATCGAATATTTCCGCGACACCGTTTTCAATTACCCGACTCTAGCCGAAGCTTATAAAGTCGCCGCCCTCGACGGCCTGAACAAGCTCTGACCGGCAGTACTGGTGGCAGAGCCGGTCCTCCTATTGATGATCTAGCGCGTTACGATCCTTGTTTGAAGCACTCACAAGGGGAATTTCTGCTCTTGACTCTCGGTCGACCGGAGCAAGGGCTTCCCCCCTTCTTTAGCCACGGCCTGTTGACGTAGAAGAAATTGAGCTTGTAGACTTCCACCACCTTCGACAGCGCGAGGGGTGCGGAATGAAAGGAAAGCTTGGCCAGCGTGTCACCACCGCGCGCAAGGGATCCTCGCCAAGGACTCCTTTAGCCGGCAGCGTTGGGATGGAGCCTGGAAGCGCAGTACGCATCGATTTTTCGGTGGACGTTGGCACCGAAATTCTGGTCATCAATAAGGCTGGCAAGATAACGGATACGGTCCCCGGGCCCAAAGGGGCATACTTCAATGGGATCGCCTACGCGGGACACGGCTTTTACGCGGTGGGAGCCTCGCATTTATGCGGGGGAAGGAGCGCTTCAGCGCTCCGGGAAAAATGCCGATTTTGTTCGTGCGCTTCAGCTCCGGGCATTTGTTGCCCTAACAGGTCGCGGGAAAAGCTCGGTTTTTAGGGAGTCGGAGCTTCAGCTCCGACATAAATCCGAGCACTTAACAGGGCTTTAGCCCCTGAGGGACAGTTTTTCATTTTCGCCCAACTTAGTGGAAAAAAGGCAGCAAAAATGTCAACCGTAGTCCAAATCGAAGACCTGAAAAAACAGTTCGGCAACGTCCGTGCGCTTGACGGCGTTTCCTTCGGCGTGGAAGAAGGCGAATGGATCGCCATCATGGGCCCGTCAGGTTCAGGCAAAACCACCCTCATCAACATTCTGGGCGGGCTCGACACGCCCACCTCCGGCAAAGCCATCGTAGGCGGCACCGACGTGGCGCGTCTTGACGAAAAAGGCCTCACGCGTTTCCGCGCCGAAAAAATCGGCTTCATCTTCCAGCAGTTCCACCTCGTGTCCTATCTAACCGCTGTCGAAAACGTAATGCTCGCGCAATATTTCCACAGCACCACGGACGAAACCGAGGCCCGCGCGGCCCTGGCTCGCGTCGGCCTCGCAGACCGCATCGAGCATCTCCCGTCGCAATTATCCGGCGGCGAGCAGCAGCGCGTAGCAGTCGCCCGCGCGCTGATCAACCACCCCAGGTTGATCCTTGCCGACGAGCCCACCGGCAACCTCGACGAAGCCAACCAGGAAACCGTGATCCGCCTCCTCCGCGAACTTCACGAAGAAGGCCACACCATCCTCATGGTCACCCACGACCCATCCATCGGCGAACTAGCCGACCGCCGAATCGATCTGGCACACGGGCGCCTCGTGCAAATCACCGAATTCTCCGCTGACCAGGAAATCAAGTTCGATCACCTGCTCGAACAGGTCTGGCTTTTCTCCGAAAAAGGCGCAACTCCGGAAATAGACGGCATTCGCGAAAGCCTCGCGCAGGACCCCGAGCGCCTCATCTCGCGCCTGAAAGACCTGGGCCTGCTAGAAGTGCGAAAAAGCCAGGTAGCGCTGACTGAGCGTGGCGAAAGCCGCGCCCGCGACATCATCCGCCGGCGCCGCCTGGCCGAGCGTCTGCTCACCGACACGTTTTCGGTAGCCGCCGCCGAAGCCGATTCGCACGCCTGCAAATTCGAGCACATCATCAGCCCCGAACTCGACCAGCGCATCTGCACCTTCCTGGGCCACCCCACCACCTGCCCCCACGGCAACCCCATCCCCCCTGGCGCCTGCTGCCCCTCCATGGAGTAATCGAAAACGCGGGAGTCCCCTGCCCTCACAGTGAGAGGAGCACTTCACATTCACGCACCCATGTCATCCCGAGCGCAGCGAGGTCTGCATGTGCTTCTTCGGGGATGTCCCTGGGAACGCCAATCTCCCGATTGGCGGGGTTCTGTACCCGTTGTCAGCCGTCGCATTTACGCTGGAAAAGAGCGCTTCCGAGAACCTCACCACGCCAACCTTTGGTTGAAATTCCTCCATCAGATGGCTATGGTGACTATGAAGTCTGCCAAGGTCGGGGTGCGGACTCGTTTGGAGACAAAGTTGATGAATCGGCCCATTTCGGGAAATTTGACGTCGTGGCAACGCAGGCTTGCGGCATTTTTAACCGGTTCCAGGCTCCCAATGGCGCCAGATTCGAGCCAAAAACAGCGTGTCGCCACTCGACACTCTCGGACGAACGGAAACCATCTTAAGTCACTGAAAACAAACAATCGGGGCATCGCTGACTCGACACTCTTATCGCGCGGGAGCCTGCCTGTTTTTTGCGCAATTCTGCTCCTCGTCGCCGGTGTTGCCCTTGGCGAGAATATTGGCCAGAATGCCGCCCAGAACATCGATCCGGCAACCTCGCCATTGAACGAAAATCCCGCCCTGCCCGCATCCTGCTCACGTTCAGTGCTGCTGAATTTCCCTGTGGTCCATCGGGCCGGAGGGGAGGTGCAGGAAGTGCCAATCTGGCAAGTGCCCGGCAGCCCTGCTTTCTTTTTCGTCTCAGGCATGACGATTGACGCCGATGGCGCCCCCAACGCCTACCATCCTGATAACACCGGCTTGGACGACATAGCAAACGCAGGCGTCCCCGGCCACTGGGATGGAATCATCACCGACCGAACCGGCGAGCCGATCATCCAGGGGCCCGACGATCCATTCCCCGGTTTCTACGTCTCCTGCACCTCGCTGACTGATCGAACGAAGGCTCGCACCGACCCCACCCGCTATGTGGACGCTTCCAAGGTTCCCTACATCGTGCTCCCTCGGGATGTGGCCTACCAGGGTGGAGCCCAGCCGGGCGATTTCGCCGCAGTCATGAATCTGAGGAGCGGCAAATTATCGTATGCGATCTTCGCCGATGTAGGAACGCTGGGCGAAGGTTCGATCGCCCTCGCCAATAATCTTGGCATCTGGTCGGACGCGCGCCAGGGCGGCCGGCGAGGCGGGATCCTCTACCTCGTTTTCCCCGGTTCGGGCAACCGTCAGCCGCGCGCCGTCGAAGAAATTTCCAGCGAGACCGAAAAGCTCCTCCAGGATTGGGGCGGGGCCGAAAAGCTCACGTCGTGCTCCGCGAGCCAGGCCCCCGTCGCCGCCGCCGCGAAGGCAAGCGATGCGCCGTCACAGACGCCGTCGAATAACACAAATCCGCCGGCTCAGGGACTGGCCAACTAGGGGCTCTTCGATGCCGATACCGCTCGATGACCGTAAAAAGCCGGCCACGGTGAAGGTCAACGTCACCACGGGAGAGGGCGTCGAAGTCGTCTGGGCCGACGGACACGCGAGCCGCTACACGTTCCCTTACCTGCGCGACAACTGCCCCTGCGCGATGTGCAATGACGAGCGCGAAAAGAAGGCCAAATTGGGCAATAGCACCGCGGTTTTACCGATGTTCAAGCCGCGGGTAACCGCAAAATCCGCGAAGCCCGTCGGCAACTACGCCTTGCAGATCGACTACTCCGACGGCCACGCCACCGGCATCTACAGCTTCACTTACCTGCGCGAGATCTGCCCCTGCGAGCAATGCCAGCGCGAATTCGGCGCAGCAGTGAAAGCCTCGGCGTAAGCATAAAAATTCTCTCAGCGAATTTTTTCGCTCCGCTAAGGTCTGCCCGAGCTTCGAAGGAAGTGAACTAAGAATTCGGCGTCAGGCTCTTCGAAGGGACAGGAGCGCGCTCCCGATTCCCCGGAGCACCAGAACTCCGCCCGCAATTCCCAGCAGCAGATTCGCATGCCGCAAAGGCAGCAGCGGAATCCCCAGGACAAGCAGCCCGACAATCACCAGAGACCCAGCGCGAAGCTGCGCCTGCACGCGAGCCGAGCCGGGTTCGCTGCGAATCCCAGCGCGAATACCCCAGTAGACGAACAGCGCTCCCAGGAAGATCAACGCCGCAGGCCGCGCCGGAAGCCCAACGCGTCGCGTGAGAGCCAGCAGCAGCAAAAGCGCCCCCAGCAGCAGAAGAATGAATTCGCTCAGCAGCCGGAACAGCCTGGCCGGAGAAGCCATGGGACGCGTTTCGCTGGACGACATTGCCACAATCATCGCCCAACCAAACCCTTGGACGCAAACCATAGGAGATGCCACTCAGACCGGAAGACCGTCGACGCTCGGAGCGCAGGTGACCGGCAAATACCGGCGCAAACACAAACACAAACACAAACACCAAGAGGCAATGGCGCCGAATATCCGGGATGTTACAATGTCATCCTTCGTGCTGCGTCGTGGAGCGCGGGGTCGTCATCCAATCGCCAAGGAGAAACGGGTGCACAAAGTCATCATCATCGGTAGCGGGTGTGCGGGTTTGACGGCCGCAATCTACACGGCGCGAGCCGATCTAAACCCAGTGGTGCTGGATGGATACGAGCCCGGGGGCCAGCTCGCCCTCACCACCCTGGTCGAGAACTTTCCCGGATTCCCGGACGGCATCCTCGGCCCCGAATTCATCGAGCTCACCCGAAAGCAAGCCCAGCGCTTTGGCACCGAGTTCCGCTCCGGCGCGGTTACTTCTGTGGACCTGAGCAAGCGGCCCTTTACTGTCGTCGCGGGAAAAGAAACCTACCAGAGCGAGGCGCTGATCGTCGCGGCGGGCGCATCGGCTCGCATGCTTGGAATCGAATCCGAGAAGCATTTGCTCGGCCACGGCGTGTCCACCTGCGCCACGTGCGACGGCTACTTCTTCCGTGATCGCGAGATTATGGTTGTCGGCGGCGGCGACACCGCGATGGAAGAGGCCACGTTCCTGACGAAGTTCGCAAAGCGGGTGACGCTGGTTCACCGCCGCAATGAGTTTCGCGCCACGAGGATCATGCTGGACCGCGCGCGCGCCAATGAAAAAATCAAGTTCATGACGCCCTACGTCGTCGAGGAAGTGCACAACGTAGCGAATAAATCGGTCGAGTCCGTGCAGTTGCGCAACGTGGAAACCAACGCGCTTTCGAAGATCGAGGTGGAGGGCGTGTTCGTGGCCATCGGCCACGATCCCAACACCAAGGTCTTCAAGGGGCAGCTGGACATGGACGAGGCCGGATACCTCATCACCCATGACGGCCCAAAGACCAACGTCGAAGGCGTCTTCGCCGCTGGCGACGTGCAGGACCATCACTATCGGCAGGCTATCACCGCGGCAGGATCGGGCTGCATGGCGGCCATGGACGCGGAAAAGTTCCTCGCCGAGCACAAGCTGTGACAGCTCTAGCGAAGAGCTGAGTCGATAGTACGCGGCCCGCTAAGCCGGAATTAATTTCCCGCGATGACCGGAGAAGAGCTGCGGTTGCCAGACGATCGCGATGCCAGAATCGCGTGGATGGCTTGTTCGAAGGTCTGGCGGGATTGTTCGGCGGTGAAGTGAATGGCGATGCGCCCGTCTCTCCCGTAGAAAATCGTCTCCGGCATGCTGCCTTCCCAGTTCGGATTCACGCCGTGGTAAAACTCGTCCACATCGATTTGCGGATCCTGGCGGTAGTTGGGAAAGTCGGGATGAAACTCGGCGAGAAACCTGCGTACGACGTGCATGTCCGCGTTCGAGTCCAGGCTCACTCCGAACACCGCAAGCCCTTGCGGACGGTACTGTTCCGCAAGCGCCACGACCATGGGGAACTCATCGCGGCATGGCTCGCACCAGGTGGCCCAGAAGGTCACGAGCAGGGGCTTGCCGTGATATTTCTCCACGAGCCGCTTGTAGCCCGCAAGGTCGATCAGCGGCAGGTTGGCCGCGGGACTGGTCTTGGCAGTCGATTTCGGGGGCGCGTTTTGCGCGCGAGGAGGCGTGGCTGCGGCGGAGCAAAGCAATCCGATCACAGCTGCGGCAGTCAAATAGCGACGCATTGGCATCTCCCTGCGATCTTCCTCGAAACATTCTATCGGTTCGAGAGCGGTAGCGGCAACAAAATCGAAATACGCTGAGGATCGCCGAGGATTTTTCTGAAATTGGCGAGTCTGGCCGAACACGCGCGAAGCCCCTTGCCGGGCCATAATTTGGGTGTACAAAACAGCTTCCGCGCAATACGATAGATTCGCAGATCAATCCTGCATACAGCCCTTTTGTAAGGAGATCGTTCGATGGCGTACGTAATTGCCGAACCGTGCATAGGAACCAAGGACACTGCCTGCGTGGACGTGTGTCCCGTGGATTGCATTCATCCCCGGAAGGATGAGCCAAACTACGAAACCGAGAAGCAGCTCTACATCAATCCCGACGAATGCATTGACTGCGGGGCCTGCGTGCCGGTGTGCCCGGTGACCGCGATTTTCGCCCTCGAAGACCTCCCGGAGAAGTGGTCGAGCTTCACGCCAATCAACGCGGACTGGTACAAGAAAAAGTAGAGCCTGACGGTGAGCTTTTTAACTTGAGCGCGGCAGATATACACCTGCCGCGCTTTTTCTTTTCGGGCCAGCCTCAGCCTGCACGAGGAGAAGAAGCAGGGCCAATGGAAATTCGAATCGAACTTCCGGGAGTCAAGCTGGGCGTGGTCGAAGCGGATGGTGTGCGCATCAGCCTCGAAGAGGAAGCGCTGGCGCTGTTAATGACGGAAGTTTGCGAGCGCAAGCGCGGCGAATTCACGGTGGAAAGCCTGGCGGAAGCTCAGCATGTTCGTGCGGTTCGCGCCATGTTTCGCGGATGGGATATCGACCCCTCGAAGTATCGGCCGTCCTCCGAGGCGCTTTTGAGGAGGGTCGTGCAGGGTAAAGGGCTCTACCACGTTTCGAACGTGGTCGATATCGGGAATCTAGGCTCGATTGAGACGGGCTGGCCTTACGGCTGCTACGACCGCGGCAAAATCAAGCCTCCCACCGTGCTCCGCCATGGCGCCGCAGGCGAGCGTTATGAAGGTATCGGAAAACGGACGTGGCACCTGGAAGGCAGGCCGGTGCTCGCCGATCCGGACGGCCCCTTCGGGAGCCCCATCAGTGATTCCACGCGCACGATGATCACCGAGGCTGCACAAGACGTTCTGATAGTGGTGTATGCTCCGATGAGCGCGGACGATGTCTCTCTCAAGTCCGCCACAGATCGGCTGACCCAGCGTCTTTCACAGTTTGCGGCCGCCAGGGAAACCCGAACGAAGATTTGCGCCTGACGAACGGCCGCGCCCGCTTCTGTTTGTAGCTCCTCACATGTCAGGTTATTCTGGAACGCTGCGGTGAGGTACCTGGTGCCCAAGTTCCAGCTCGTTCTTCTGATACACGCCCATCAACCTGTAGGAAATTTCGAAGACGTATTTGAGCGGTCCTACGCAAGCTCGTATTTGCCGTTTATCGAAGTGCTGGAGCGGCATCCCGCAATCCAGGTGGGCCTGCACTATTCCGGCCCTCTTCTTGAATGGATCGAGCGTGCCCACCCCGAATATTTCGAGCGCCTCGCCGCGATGGTGGAGAGCGGGCAGGTCGAGATGGTGGGGGGCGGCTTTTACGAGCCGGTCTTGATCGCGATACCGCCGCAGGATCGGCTGGAACAGCTTTCACGCCTTGCGGACTACCTCGAGAAACATTTCGATGCGCGGCCGCGCGGCGCGTGGCTTACGGAGAGGGTGTGGGAGCCGCAAATTCCCTCGTCCCTGGCGCCGGCGAAGGTCGAATATACGCTGCTCGACGACAATCACTTCCTCGGCGCCGGATTCGAGCTCGGCCAATTACACGGCTATTACACAGCCGAAGATCTTTGCCATACCGTCAAGGTGCTGCCCGGCCTGAAAAAATTGCGCTACCTGATCCCTTTTCGCGACGTCAACGAGACGGTTCAGTTTCTTTATGCAGCTTCGCATGAGCATCCGGGTGGACTTGCCGCGATGGGCGACGACCTTGAGAAATTCGGCGTGTGGCCCGGGACCTACGATCTGTGTTACCGCGACGGCTGGCTGGAGAATTTTTTTCAGGTTCTTGAAAGATGCGGCGACTGGCTGGAAGTCTCGACTCCGGGGAATGCCGTCGCGGCGCGCAAGCCGCTCGGGCGCGCGGACCTGCCGGCGGCGTCCTACACGGAAATGATGGAATGGGCCCTCCCCACAGGCGCGCGGCGATGCTTTCATTCGCTGGTAGGCGAATTTGCCTCGCGGCCCGAGGCCTTGCCGTTTTTGCGCGGCGGCGTGTGGCGCAATTTTTTCAGCAAATACTCTGAATCGAACCTGATGCACAAGAAAATGCTCCACGTGTCGGAAAAGCTGCAGAAACTCTCCCATGGACGGCGCCGCGAGAAAGGTTTTGCCCAGGAACGCGAGGAAGCGGCCACGCTTCTGTTGCGCGCGCAGTGCAACGATGCCTACTGGCATGGGATTTTTGGCGGCTTGTATTCCCCTCATCTCCGTACGGCCGTGTGGCGTCCCCTGGTGCAGGCCGAAGCGATCGCCGACCGGCTGCACCAGCGAAAGAAAGATTATGCGGAATCGGTGCGCTTCGACTTCGACGCGGATGGACAAGACGAAATTTACTTCACCTCCGAAAAGTATGCCGCGCTCGTGGGCCCAGCGGACGGGGGCACCATCAGCGCCCTGGATTTCAGACCATCCGGCTCCACGTTGATCAATTCCCTCAAGAGGCGGCCGGAGGCCTATCACAGCGCGCTGAAAAACCTGGGAAAGAATGACACGGGTGACGTGCACTCCATTCACGATCAGCGGCGCGCCAAAGAGGAAGGTCTGGAACGCTGGCTGCATTACGATCGCTGGCCGCGCCATTGTTTCCGGCTGCTGGTCTTCGGGCAGAACAAGACTTACCAGGATTGCGCTTCGGTGCAATTGTGCGAAGATGACGCTCTGGCCGGCGGCGGATATGTGGCGAAGAACATATCCAACAGGCGTCTGGCTCTGGAGTCGGGCGATAGCCTCGATTGGATGGCCGAGAAAATCTTCACGTTCCATTCGACCGAGAACGGCTTCGACATCGAATGCGACCTGAGGCTTCGCCGGAACGCGCTGGGCCCCGCATCGATAAACGTGGGAATCGAAATCGTGATCAACTTTCTGGCGCCGCAGGCGGCCGACCGGTATTTCCAGTCCGACGGCAAGCGGTTTCCACTGCGCTGGGGCGCCGAGGTGCCTGCCGCGGATTTGAGCGTCGTCGATGAATGGCAGCAGGTCAGCGCCAAGATTGAGGCACCCTGCGCCCGCGCTTTCTGGATCGCTCCTATCGAGACCGTGTCCGAATCGGAGGAAGGATTCGAGAGGATTTATCAAGGCTCGCAGATAATCGCCGTGTGGCCCGTTGAGTTTGAGACGGGAGTCGAGTGGAGGGGCCGCATGGCGCTGCGCGTCGAACACGCATCCAGACCCGCGTGAGCGGCCCGGTCGGGCCGAAGTGGATGAGGAGCAATGTTCCAAGTTGATGGCTCGCGCTCGTCGAGAGGGTTGCGAAAAATCGGCGATTAACCATAGGATTGAGCGCAAAGGAAACGTAACCAGGGACAGTTGCCGGCAGGAAAAACGAAGCTACGGAGGCGTGATGGCAGTTTCGAAGGAGTTGCTCGATATTCTGGTTTGCCCCTTGTGCAAGACTCCCGTGAAGCTGACGGGTAACGAACAGGGCTTGAAATGCGGCACATGCCGGCGCGTTTATCCTATCCGGGGCGACATCCCCATCATGCTGGTTGACGAAGCGCGCATTGAAGCCGAGTGAAGCATCCTCTCTGCTCCTTGATTTACCTCAAGGCGCCGAGGTGCTGGTTGCGCGCCTGCGGTCATTAGGCGACATCATCCTTGAAACACCGTCTATTGCAGCATTGCACGCGTGGCGGCCCGATCTGCGCATCTGCGTGCTGATCGAACCTCGTTTCAAGGCGGCGCTCGAAGGCAATTCAGCGATCACCGACGTGCTTTTTTCATCTGGCTTCACCGACACAGCGGCATGTTTGCGGCAGCGCCGCTTTCCCGTCGTGTTCAATCAGCATGGCGGTCCGCGAAGCGCGCTCCTGACCGCGGTTTCGGGTTCACCGCTGCGCGTGGGCTGGAAGGGCTTTCAGTTTTCGTTCGTTTACAACGTCCAGGTGCCGGACGCCCGCGAATTCTACGGCCGGTCCGTTGTGCATGCCGTCGAGCACCGCATCTCGCAGTTTTACTGGACGGGCCTGCCGCGCGGGCCGATTCCATGCGCGGGGGTGTTTCCTCAGCCGGAAGCTATAGCAAACGTCCGGCTGCTCCTGGAGCGTAACGGCATTCCGCCGGGTTCTACCTATGCCGTGTTGCAACCGGGCGCTCGACTGGCGACCATGCGCTGGCCCGTGGCGAAGTTCGCCGCGATTGCGCGATGGCTGCGCGACACGCACGGAATCGCGAGCGTAGTGAATCTGTCTGCGCGAGAAGAGGAAATCGCGTCTGAGGTGCGAAATGAGATGCGCGGGTGCGCCGCTGTGCCCGAAGGCCTTGGCCTGCCGGAATTGATCGCGCTGGTGGCGGGCGCCGCGATTTTTGTGGGCAACGATTCCGGTCCGGTGCACGTAGCGGCGGCGACCACAAGACCGTGCGTCGCCATCTACGGCTCGACCAATCCTGAACAGTGGCGGCCCTGGCGAACCGAACACCGCGTAGTCGCAACCGGCGCAAATTTCCGCGCGATCCGCGGAGACAAAACGATCGCCGTAAGCCAGCCGCGCTCTATCCAGGAGATTGGCGTCGAAGAAGTGCGCGCCGCGTGTGAAGAATTGTTATCCGCCGGGCGCGTCAGAACGGCGGGAAGCTGATGGATTGGTCGTTGAACTCAACCCAGAGCGTGACTTCCTTGGTCTTGCTCTGCTTCGCCATGTCATCGTCTTCGGGGAACGGCTGGTAGGGACTCAGGCGAATCTTGATTTCAACGCCCGAGCCTCCGTGCAGATGTTCCGTCTTCACGACGCGGAAGCTTTTCATCGGGCCGTAATAGCCGTTCGGGTCCCCAGTCGTCGATAAAATCCTTAAACGAATAAGAATGCGACGGCTTCCAGATCTGATAAGCCTGCTGCATATTGCCGGCGATCACCGCGTTCATGAAATGAAGAATCGTGACGCGCTCTTTGTGATAGCGCAGCACCCACCAGAGGCCCGCGCCGTGCAAAGATCACCAGAACGATCGCGAGAATCACGCGCCGGCGGCTCTTGGCGTGCGGATGTTCCTCCACCGCATCGAAGAGAACCACGAAGCGCTCCTTGCGGGTCAGATCTGCCGCTTGAACAGCGCGATGCTGCCCGCGATCATCACGGCCGCGAAGCACGACAAAACTATCACGTCCTGTAAATTCCTTCAATGCCGGTATTTTTGATGGTGAGATTTCGCAACGCGTGCACGGTATAGGTGAACGGATCGACCACCGAAATCCAGCGCAGCCACTGCGGGAAGCCTTCGATCGGAGAAATCGCGCCCGACGGAAAAAAGAGCAGCGTATTCAGCACGCCGAAAATCGCGCGCGGCACCAGCGGATCGTCCACGCGCACCATCGCCAGGAACATGAAGCTGATCATCGCCAGCGAGGCGACCAGAACCACCAGCGTAAGGTAAAAAAGCCGCACGGGATCCCACAGCCGCGGAATGCCGACGATCAGCCCGCCGATGATCGTGAGCGCCATGCCCGCCAGAAGTCCTTTGATCGCGCCGGCGCCGATCAGCCCGAGCACCAGTTCGGTCTTGTGGATCGGCGTCAGCAGATAGCCCTCGTGCAGGCCGCGCGATTTGTCGTCGATGAAAGTGATGCCGCCGCCGATCATGGCCACGATGAAAATGGCCATGGCCGTGGAGCCGGCAAGCAGATATTTGGCGTACTCGATGTAGGGATAGACTTCGACGACGTTGAGCTGCACCTGCGAATCGAGGCGCGGCTGCACGTCGGGCGTATTCAATCGCGTCGACCATCTGCTGAATGCGCTCGAGCAGCGCGCTGGCCATTACCTGGTCGGTGTTGTCCTCGGTGAAGGCGATGCGCGGCCGGTCGTGCTGGTAGTAGCGGCGCGAAAAATCGATGGGAATTTCGACCACGCCGCGGACGAATCCGGCGCGAAGATCGTCGACGCGCGCGTGGGCAGCGAATCGTAGTCGACGACGCGGAAGGTTTGCGGGCCGGCGGCAATGCCGTCAAACATTTCGCGCACGCGGCGCGATTCGACCGAGTGGTCCTGATCCACGAAAGCGATCGTGGCGCCTTTGATCTTTCCGCCGAAGGCGTAGCCCAGCACGATCAGCTGAACCAGCGGAAAAATCATCGACGCCATCATCAGCGCGGGGCTGCGGAAGAATTTCCGCATGTCGCGCTCGATGAGCGCCCAAACGCGATAAAACTTCATGGCGCTATCGATGTCCTTCCTGTTGCGCATGCGTCGCACGCTGGCGCATTGACGCAACCCGGCACCGGCTATCGATAAAGATGGCTGATGTCATAGCCCGCGCCGTGCGCGGCCGCATCGCGCAATTCGCGTCCCGGTGTAATGCAGGAAAACGTCATCGAGCGTGGTGCTCTGCACGGAAACCCTTTTCACGGTCACTTTGCGCGCTGCGCGCCAGATCCATCAGCGCGGCCACCGTGGCGGGCCCGTCATGCGAGCTGATATGGACGACGTTCGTCGCGCTGCGTCACGCTGGCCACCTGCGGCAAGGCCCGCAAGCTGGTCGAGCCAATCCGGCGGAGCGCTCGTCAAATTCCGCCTCCACGACGTCGGTGCCGGGGATGCTGTCCTTCAGGCGCGTCGGGCGTATCGAGCGCGGCGAGCTTGCCGTGATCGACGATGGCGATGCGGTCGCAAAGCTTGTCGGCTTCGTCCATGTAATGCGTGGTGAGCAGAATCGTCAGCTCGGATTTTGCGCGCAGCGTGCGAATCATTTCCCACACGTTCGTGCGCGAGACGGGATCGAGGCCGGTGGTCGGCTCGTCGAGAAACAGAATTTTCGGCGAATGGACC
Source organism: uncultured Acidobacteriota bacterium (assembly GCA_963848365.1). Lineage (GTDB taxonomy): Bacteria > Acidobacteriota > Terriglobia > Acidiferrales > UBA7541 > Palsa-295. The sequence goes on along the minus strand of CAWKDI010000006.1, from coordinate 89,378 downwards.
AGGCCGCGCGCGATTTCCAGGCGGCGGCGCATGCCGCCGGAAAATGTGCGCACCAGCGCGTCGCGAAATTTGAACAGGTCCACCGATTCGAGCAAGCTCGTCGATCAGCTCGGTCGCGCTTGTCCGCGGGCACGCCATAGAGCTTGGCGTGAATCAGCATGTTTTCGCGCGCGGTGAGTTCGGGATCGGAGGTGAAGGCCTGCGGAATCACGCCGAGCACGTGGCGAACGCCGTCGGCATCCTTGACGATATCGTGCCCGCCGATGCGCGCGGTGCCGGAAGTAGGCGGCGTGAGTGTGGTCATCATGCGAATCAAAGTGGTCTTGCCCGCGCCGTTGGGGCCGAGCAAGCCGAAGATTTCGCCGCTGGCGACGTTGAAGCTGATGTCGTTGACGGCGACGAGATCGCCGAACTTTTTCACGAGATGATCGACTTCAATCGCATTCATGCCGGAGTTCCTGAAGCGCGCCTCAAAGCCGCGCGAACCAGCTTCTTTGGCTCTTGCGGCGCGGAGGCAGCAGCACGGTCGCCGTCATTCCGGTGAACAAGCGCCGGTCCGGATTCGGCAGCGACACTTTGATGGCGAAAGTCTTGATGTCGCGCTTGGTGCGGCTCACGTCGCGCTGCGTGGCGTAATCGTTTTCCACGCCCTTGAAAAACACCTGCCCTTCGAGGATGTCGCCCGAAGGCAAGCTGCACGCGCATCGTCTGGCCGAACTGGATCGAATCGATGTAGCTTTCCTCCACGTCGGCGCGCACCCAGAGATGATCCATATCGACCACAACGACGATGGGCGAGCCTTGCGAGACCACTTCGCCCTGCTTGGCGACGCGCACGGAAACGATTCCGTCGATCGGCGCGTAAATTTTCGTGTAGCCGAGCTGCGTGGCCACTTGCGCTTCGGTGGCGCGCGCCTGCTCGAGTTGAGCGAGCGTGGTGGAAATCTCGCTCTGGCGAACGTCCACCTGCTTGCGGTTTGCCTGCGCGACGTTCAGCGCGGCGGCTTCCGCCTTCGCGGATTCTTCAAGCGCGTCGACGTTGGCCTGCGACATCTTCACGGTGGCTTCGGCGTGATCGCGGTCCTGCGCCGAGACTTCTCCCTTGTCGAAAAGCTTTTGCATCCGGGCCAGGTCATCTTGGTCGCGCGCGAGCGCCGACGCGGGCCTGCTCGAGCTGCGCGTCGCTGGAAGTCACGCGAGCGCGCGCCTGGTCGATCGACGCGCCGGTCTGGTCGTTCGTCCACGATAATTGTGATTGGCCTCGTTCACCTGCGCTTCGAGGCTGGTGACGTTGGCTTTCGCGGCCGCGAGGTTCGCCTGCAGTTCCTTGGGGTCGAGTTCGGCGATCAGGTCGCCCTTCTTCACCTCGGAGCCTTCGTCCACCGTGAGATTGATGATGCGCCCGGTGATCTGCGGGCTCACGATCACTTCGTTGCCGTCCACGATGCCGGTGAGGGGAATGTCGCTGCCTCGCGGCGTGGTGACGATATAGACCACCAGAGCAATCAGGAAAACGTCCCGATCACCATCAGGAACTTCCGGCCGGTCATCGCTGCCTCGCTCTCCTGGACTCGGAATTCAAACCATGATCCAGAAAATCGATCAGCGCCCGCTTGCGGGCCTCCACCGACCGCGGCGCGAGAAGATCGCGGCCCACGATTTCGCTCAAAATCGGCGCGGCGGCAAAATAGGAGGTGGTCATGCCCAGAATGCTCAACGCGGTGTGATCCGGATCCACGGCGCGGAATTCTCGCCGGCGCGATTCCTTCTTGAATCGTTCTGCACCAGCTGATTGTGAAAGGGCCGCAAGTACTGCGCGGACGATCCAGCCGAAATTGCGGCTCGATTCCATCGCCTCGCGCTGCACGAGGCGCGGATAATTCGGATGCGTCGCGAGAAAGTCGAAATATCCGGACACGAAGGCGCGCAGTCGTTCGGTCGGCGAGTCCTTCGATCGCTTGGGAGGGAAGTAGACTTGCCGTGAAGCTGCCGGAAAAGATTTTCGAGCACGGCGCGGTGCAAGCGGCGCTTGTTGCCAAAGTAGTAGTAAAGCATGGCCTTATTCGCGTGCGCCGCCGCGGCAATCTCCTCGGTGCGCGCCCCGGCCATTCCCTCGGCGGCAAAATGCCGCTCGGCGGCGGCCAGAATGCGGCTGCGCCGTCGCCGGATTTTCGACTTTTCTGCGTCCGCGTGGCATGTGTTGTTTCTCAGACTCCTGGACGCGTACTGAACCCCAGGCCTGTCGTCGGGAAACGCGAGGGTGCCTTTCCCCGGCAGCGATATTCGACAAGCTTCTTCTTAGAATTGTTCAACTAACTGGTTAGTGTATACGATTCCCAGCGCCCATGTCAAAGCGCGGGGAAAGCCGGCTAGTGGCTCAGTTCCCGGTGTTCCTGCCACTCGGGAGTCATCGGAGATCGCGGCCAAGGCGTCGCAATTCTTCCAGCGTCGGAGTCATTTTACCGGCTAGATCCGAATGGGTTACTGGGCAAGGAAAGTTCTTAACCTTCACCCAGGTGTTGGCCTCTTCCGATTCTTTTAGGGTCACCCAGGGTGATAAACGAACCTCAGTCACGAGAGCCCTGAGATCAATGCGGCGCCGTTTGCACTCGTGAACCCATTCATGCAGTGGGTTTAATTCATTCAACGGCTCACGGTTCGGAAAATTGTCCAAGCCGTAGTGCCGATTAGCTCCGCCCATTGGATCGTAGCACTGGAGGACGACTCGAAGTTCTTGCTCTTTCGCATAATGATGCTGCTTCGTGTAGAGGAACCGGATGAGGTTGTAGCCCGTCATGTCTCTCTCGCCGTACCGGACGATACCCACGAAAATGTTGTCAAGCATAGTGGAGAGCGCAAGCTTCAGGAGATCAAACCGGGAAAAGACCGCGACAGCATTCCCGTATGTTCTCCACATGTCGAGCGTCTCACCTTCGTAAATCTGCCAGCAATTTATGAAATATGCCTCGCTGTTCTGACGGTTGAATGCGTGATCGTTGTTGAGTTTCAGTTCGTCATTCAAATCATATTTGTGCAGGCCCAGTGCGGCCCTCACATATTCGTCCGACGGCAAAGCCTCGCGAGGGTCTGTCTCTTTGAAGAGGTCGGTTCGACGGAAGTAAAGTTCCTCATTCGCGAAAAGGTCCCTAAATTTCGGGAGATCCATAAATCGACAGATGCGTGTATCGGCTGGTGGTTCTGTGCAAGCGTCGTGTGGGACGATAGGCATCGGATGTCTCATTTTAGCCCGATACCTAGGTTCGTGTCGGTTCCTCAGAGTGCGGAACTCGGCTGCTGATTTAGGCCCCGCAGGTCCTGAGTGACGTGCTAACTGGAAATTGACCCACTCCCGAAAGCCGGCCTCAGGCGTCGAGGGCGCCGGCCGCGCCGGCGGGAAGATCGATGGAATACTTCGTGCGCGCCTTTTCGCGATGCAACTCAAGCGCGAGGTCGATGAGCTTGTCGAGCAGTTTGGGATACGGCAGCCCGGAGGCTTCCCAGAGTTTTGGATACATGCTGATGGCCGTGAAGCCGGGGATGGTGTTGAGCTCGTTGACGAAAATCTTGTTGGTGCGCCGCTCGAAGAAAAAGTCGCAGCGCGACATGCCTGTTCCCTCGATGGCTCGGAAGGCGCGCACGGCGTACTGCTGAAACGTGATTATTTGTTTCTTTGTAAGAGGCGCGGGAATCACCAGCCGCGTGCCCTGCTCCAGGTACTTCGCGGTGTAATCGTAGAATTCGCGGTGCGGCACGATTTCTCCGGGAATCGACGCGCGCACATCGTCATTGCCAAGCACGGAAACTTCGATCTCCCGCGCGGTCACGCAGCGCTCGACGATAATTTTCAACGCGAACTCTGCTGCGAGGTCCATGCCGGCCGCAAGGTCTTGAGCCGTTTTGGCCCGCGTCATCCCCACGGACGAACCGAGCGTCGCGGGCTTGATAAAAATCGGAAAGCGGAATTTTTTCTTGATCTGCCGCAGAACCACTTCGCGCTCCTGCTCCCATTCCGAACGGCGGAAGGCGAGGAAGGGAACGACAGGCAGTCCCGCATATTCAAAAAGCCGTTTCTGGACGTCCTTGTCCATGCCCACTGCGGAAGCCAGCACTCCAGCACCGACGTAGGGCAATCCCGCCAGCTCGAGCAGGCCCTGCACGGTGCCGTCCTCGCCAAACGTGCCGTGAAGCACGGGAAAAACGACGTCCACGGCAATGCTCGGCCGTCCCGACCCTTGCGCGATCGGCAGCAGCGCTCCGGCGGTCGGATCGGGAGGAAGCGACACGCGCTCGCCGGATTTCAGAACCTCGGGAAGCATCGTGTGCGCCTTGGTTCCGACGAGCCACCGGCCGTCCTTCGAGATGCCGATGGGCACCGCTTCGTATTTCTCGGGGTCGAGCGCGCGGATTACCGAAGCGGCCGACGCCAGCGACACTTCGTGTTCTCCCGAACGTCCTCCGAAAAGCACTCCTACCCGCAGCCGCTTGCTCGAAGTCATTCGCTCACCTCTGGAAGATTCCTCACACGCGCGCTTTTTTTCACAGGATTTTCTTTCCCAAACCGGAGAGCGCCAATTCGACGCCGAGCGTCGCCGTCGTATTGTGCACATCGATCACAGGATTGATTTCCACCAGCTCGAAGGAAACCATGGATTTGCTGTCGGCGATCATTTCCAGGGCGAGATGCGCTTCGCGGTAGGTGACGCCGCCGCGCACCGGCGTGCCCACACCCGGCGCATCCGACGGATCGACAAAATCCATGTCGAGGCTTACGGCGATGCCGGCCGTGTCGTCGCTGGCGAAGCGGATGGCCTCGGCCATCACTTCGCGCATGCCGCGCTCGTCGAGTTCGCGCATGGTGAAAATACGGACGCCTGATTCCTTCACGAGGCGCCGCTCCTTGGAATCCAGTTCACGGACGCCCACCAGCACCACGTTGCGCGGCTCGACCATCGGCTTGATGCTCGCGAGGCCGGTCAGCTCAGGAGGCCCGTAGCCCATGATGGAAGCCAGCGGCATGCCGTGAACGTTGCCCGATGGGGACGACTCGGGCGTGTTCATGTCTCCGTGCGCATCGAGCCAGATCAGCCCGATGCGCTTCGACTGCTTATGGAAATGCTCCGCCGCTCCCGCCGTGGTGCCCACCGCGATCGAGTGATCGCCGCCCAGCACCAGCGGCACAAGATCGTCGTCGAGCGTCTGGCGCACCATGTCGGCAAGTCCCTTGCACGCCTGGGTGATCTCCGCTAGATATTTCGCGTTCTTCTCTCCGTAGTGCTGCTCTTCGGGAAGCGGCACGGGAACGTTGCCGATGTCTTCCACTTGGCGGCCAAGATGCTTGAGGCGCGCCTGTAGCCCCGCAACGCGCAGGGCCGAAGGGCCCATGTCGACGCCTCGCCGGCTCGCGCCCAGATCCATCGGCACACCGATGATGCGGATTTTCTCGGCCATGTTTTTCTTGTCTTTTTCCGATCCCGCAACGCCGGAGGGGACGCCTAAGGATAGACGCGGCGGCGCACCCGAGGGAAGGGCGTCGCTTTGCGGATGTGCCCGGTTCCGCAAACCCACGCGACGGGCGTTCCGTGAGAGCGCTTAGTCCAGGCTCGAACGCGCGCACCTTTCTTCAAAGTTTTTCTTCCAGTTTGTCGAACGCTTCCCGGATCTTATCGAGCGCCGGCTTGCCTCCGGGTTGCTCCTTTAATTCGAGAACCAGGTCCGGCGGATGCGGCATTGCCGCCAGGGGACCGAGGGCGGCGTCCCAGTCAATCGTGCCTTCCCCGGGCAGCAAATGCTCATCCTTCTCGCCGTGATTGTCATGGATATGGACGGTGACGATTCGTTCGCGCATCATCTCGAAGCTCTTTTCCACCCCGTCTTCCATGTGCGCATGCCCGATATCGAAGCAGAATTTCAAGTCGCGCAGATGTGTTTCCTTGATCAGGTGTTCCAGCGACTCGGGCGAGCCCAGTTCGCTCGGCGTATTTTCCAGAGCAATCGTCACGCCGCGTTCTTTTGCGAATATCGTCAGGTGTTCGAGCGAACTGAAGGCCGCGTCGAGCATTCGCGAATCCATCGATTGATGCCCGTGCCCGAGGTGCTGCACCAGAAAACGGAAGGGAACCCGCTCGGCCACTTCCAGCGCGCGCTTCACTTCGTCCACCGCGTCCACGCGGCGAATGCGTTCCGGATCGCAAATCGAAATGGGCACGCCGCTCTCGCGGCCCGGCGCGAGGTCCCTCTCGGTGGGCGAATGCAGCGAATGGAGATGCAGTCCGTGTTCGCCCATGGCGCTCGCGAAGTCGCGCACGCCCTCGGGAGAACGGTACTTGAAATGCGACGGCGCGCAAAAAACCTCCATGCTGGAAATGCCGGCGCGGGCGATTTCCGCAAACAGCGGCGGCGCGAGCGGGTGGTTGATGTATCTGTACGTGGAAAGGATCCGTTGCATGATGGCCTCGAATAAGCGTCAGTATGGTCGGCGGAAATCGCTTTGGCGTCAATAGCGCCCGCGGGGTGTCTTTTTTTTTAGGTTTTCTTTTCTTCCTGAGAGAGAAGACGAGATGGCAGCCGATCTGTGGCACATCATCCGTTACGCGTCGATCAGGAAGGAGCGCCGACGAGGACTTTCGGGCCGGTTGGCTGCGGTCGGCCGCCGGAGGGCTCCAGCGTCACCGCGAAGACCTTTGGCGTGATGCCCGGAGCCAGCTTCATCATGAAGTGGTCGGTTTGGGCCGAAGCGGCATTGAACACGCCCGCGCTGATGGGGTTCCCCTGCTCCGGCACGAGCCACAATTGGTAAGTCTTGCCCGCCGGATTCGGCTCAAGCTGGCCCTCATACATCAGCATGCCCATTTTGGCGTTATACATCACGTGAGCCGCGCCTTTGGGCATTCCCGGTTGAGAGGCCAGCGGAACGATAATGGTGCCCTGAGCCGTGATCAAGTCGGCCACTTCGCGCGCTTCCTGCAACTCCCGCTGCTGTTGCTCCATATCGGAACGCAGTGCCGCAAGCTGCTGATCCATGCGGCGGTTCTGATTCCACAGGACGATGGCCGCAATCAGCAGCGCCACCCCCACGGGCACGAGCACAGCCGCCCACCAGCGTCCGAAGAAGCCGCCCCGCGATTCCGGCGCGCGCGAGGGGAAAGCGCCCGTCTCGCCATGCCCTTCGGCGCGAATCCGGCTCATGAGGCGCGCTTTCACGGCGGAAGAAGGCGCTGCCGGCGGAGCAGCAAGCGCAAGCAGAGCGATACGCCCGCGCGCCTCCGCGAGCCTGTGCGCGCAGCTCTCGCACGTGGCCACGTGAGACTCGATCGCCCGCTTCTCGTCGCCTTCCAGCGCGCCAAGCGCGTAGAGATCGAAGTCTTCTTCCCGAGTTGGATGCCCGTTCATGGTTGCATTGCTCGTTTCAATGTTTCCAGCGCCGTGCGCAGCCGCGTCTTCACCGTTCCGAGCGGATGTCCGGTTCGTTCGGCGATCTCGCTATGGGTGAGCCCCTCGAAATATGCGAGTTCCACTGCGGCCCGCTGCTCTTCCGGCAGTGCCTCCATTGCGCTCTTCACGCGCCCAAGAAGCTGCTTCTGAGCCATAGCCCCTTCGAGGTTGAAAGGCAACACAACAGTGTTCTCAACCAATTCCTCTCCCGCGGCGGGATTATGGTGCCGCAACCGCGAAATCGCTCGATTGCGCGCAATCACCATCAGCCAGCCCGGCAAAGAGCCTCGCGCCGGATCGAATTGCGAAGCCGTCCGCCAGAGCTGATAGAAAATGTCCTGAAGAATTTCCTCGGCCGCTTGCGTATCGCGGAGAATCCTGTTGAGGACGGACGAAAGGAGCCCGGCATAGCGGTCATAGAGCGCCTCCAGCGCTGCTTCGTCCCGCTGAACCATTCGCTCCATAAGGTCCGCGTCCGAGGCCCTCAGCTCTGTCTCCGAACTCACTGTTTCCAGCTTCTCCCTTTAAATACGCGGCGGCAAAGTTGCCCGGATTGGTATTCCTTGGAAGTCTTTTGTGCGGACTATCACAAAGCGTATGCAGCCTAACGTGAGCCTTCTGGAACGTCAATGGCGTCTTTAAGTGGTTTATTTACAATGCATTTGATTGTTAGGCTACTGAAAGGAAAAGCTCGATGTGTCGTATCCGTAGCCTTCATTCTTGGAAATCCGGGGCAGTTTCCATTGACATCTCTCCTAGCTTGGCTAAACTTCGATTCTCGCTAGACTTACGCGGCCATGCAGTCTCAGGACTTGGCGATTCACAGGTAAAGACGTCAGGAGGAAGCAACGATGGCCACGGCCCCAAAGCCCACTCCGCAGCCCATACCGCGGATTGCGCCGCGCGAAGACCTCAATCCCTTCCGGATCGCGCAGATCCAATTCGACCTTGCCGCCGAATATCTGAAGCTTGATCCGGGGATCCGCCAGATTCTTCGCACGCCGAAGCGCATGCTGGAAGTGTCCATTCCCACCAAAATGGATAACGGACAGATCAAGGTTTTCACCGGCTATCGCGTGCAGCACAACGTCGCGCGCGGACCCGCCAAGGGCGGCATTCGCTACCATCCCAACGTCACGCTGGACGAAGTCAAGGCCCTGGCCACCTGGATGACCTGGAAGACGGCCGCCGTCAACATCCCCTTTGGGGGCGGAAAAGGCGGCGTTATCTGCGATCCCAAGCGCATGAGCAAACCGGAACTCGAGCGCTTGACCCGCCGTTATGCGTCCGAGATTTTGCCCGTGATCGGGCCCGAGCAGGATATTCCCGCTCCCGACGTCTACACCGATGCCCAGACCATGGCCTGGATCATGGACACCTACTCCATGACCAAGGGGTACTCCACGCTCGGCGTCGTTACCGGCAAGCCCGTGTCGATTGGCGGCTCCGAAGGCCGCAAGGAAGCTACCGCGCGGGGAGTGCTCGTTGTCGTCGAAGAGGCTTGCAAGATCAAAAAAATTCCCCTGCGCGGCGCCAGCATCGCCATCCAGGGTTTTGGCAACGCGGGTTCGCTGATCGCCAAGCTATTCGCGGAAAAAAAGGCGCGCATCGTCGCCATCAGCGATTCGCGGGGAGGCGTCACCAATCCGCGCGGCATCGATCCGCTCAAAGCCATGCGTTATAAGGAACGTTCCGGAACCGTTGTGGGAATGCCGGGCACCACGCGCATCTCCAACGACGATTTGCTCACCATGAAGTGCGATATCTTGATCCCGGCCGCTCTCGAGAACGTGATCACGCTCAATAACGTCGAGCAGATCAAGGCCAGAATCATTGCCGAAGCCGCCAACGGGCCCACCACTCCGCATGCGGACGAAGTGCTCGCGCGCCGCGGCATCACCCTGCTTCCCGACATTCTGACCAACGCGGGCGGCGTAACCGTCAGCTATTTCGAATGGGTACAGGATCTGCAGAGCTTCTTCTGGTCGGAGTCCGAGGTCAACGCGAAACTCGAGTCGGTGATGCGCCGCGCGTTCCTGGAAGCCTACGAAACTACCCGCAGGCACCGTACCCACATGCGCACCGGAACGTATGTGCTGGCCGTCGGGCGCGTGGCCGACGCCACTCTGGTCCGGGGCCTCTTCCCCTGATGCCTGAAGCCGTTTCCCTGAAACCTGCGGCAGCTAATCCGGAAAGTTCCAGTTGCGTATGGCAAGCGAATCCGCGTACATTTCTGTTGCCGTCACGCAGCCTGGATTGGCGCGGCCGGCGTCTGTGCCTGGCGCGGAGGGGACGCGAAGTTGAATAATCACACCAATCCCACTCCCCCCATCCTTCTGACCATCGCCGGATTCGACCCCTCGTGCGGCGCGGGTGTCGCAGCCGACCTGAAAACCTTCGCGGCGCACAATTGCTACGGCGTCGCGGCCGTCACCGCCCTCACCGTGCAATCGACGCAGGGCGTGCGGGCCGTCCATGCCACGCCAAGCGGAACCTTGCGCGCGCAACTGGAAGCGATCGTCGATGACGTGGTGCTTGCTGGCGTGAAGATTGGAATGCTCGCGAATCGCGCCAATGCGTCGGCTGTGGCCGATTTTCTCGATGCTCATCCATCTGTTCATGTCGTGCTCGATCCCGTCTCGCGCCCTACGGCTGGAAACACCGAGCTTCTCGACGCCGCAGGCCTCAAATTCGTGCGCGATGAACTGCTGAAGCGCGCCAGCGTGATCACTCCCAATATGCCCGAGGCGGAGTTCCTCACCGGCATGGAAGTAAAGGATCTGCACGGCATGAAAGCCGCCGGTAAAAAACTTCTGGAGATGGGCGCTCGCGCGGTGATCGTAACCGGCGGGCATCTCGATCGCCCCAGCGACGTGCTCTGCGAGGGATCAGAAATCGAAGTGTTCGGAGGCGACCACGTCAAGAGTCCCAATACTCACGGCTCCGGCTGCACTTTTTCTTCGGCTATCGCGGCGCAACTTGCCGGAGGTCAGCAGTTGCGCGAGGCGGTGATCCTCGCGAAGGCTTACGTTACCAAGGCCATCGAAAAATCCTACGCGATCGGCAAAGGCGCAGGCCCGCTCAACCAGCTTTTCCGCTTCCATCAGGAGCCGCCTGCTCGCGGGGTCCACGAAGTCCCGCAGCACGGCATGCATCCCGCCGCCGAACCCACCACACACTAGCCGGGCACCCGCTGCGGATTCCGCGCGCTTCTAAATCGAAATCGCAGCGCGATCCTTCGCCTCCGAACCTTGCTTTTGAAATACGCATCGATTACGATTCCTTGAATTTCAGGTGCGCGTTCCTCTATGCCGAAAAAACATAAATCCCAGGCCCCCGGCTTGGCGCCCCTGAAAAAGGCCCCCACCGGTATTGCGGGGCTCGACGAAATCACCGGCGGCGGCTTTCCCAAAGGCCGCACCACGATCGTCTGCGGCGGCCCTGGTTGCGGCAAGACCATGCTTGGAATCGAATTTCTGGTCCGCGGCGCCCTCCAATTCAACGAGCCCGGCGTGCTCATGGCCTTCGAGGAAACTCCCCAGGATATGGCCAAGAACGTCGCCTCGCTGGGTTTCGACATTCAAGAGCTGGCCGACAAGAAGAAACTCTACCTGGACTACGTCTACGTAGAGCCCAGCGAAATTCAGGAAACCGGCGAGTACGATCTCGAGGGGCTTTTCATCCGCCTTCAGAATGCCGTCGAATCGATCGGCGCCAAGCGCGTGATGTTTGACACCCTCGAGGCTCTTTTCAGCGGATTCTCCAATCCAGGCATTCTGCGGGCGGAGTTCCGCCGGCTCTTCCGCTGGCTCAAGGACCGCGAGTTGACGGCCGTGGTCACCGCCGAAAGAGGCGACGGCACGCTCACCCGCCAGGGTCTCGAGGAATATGTCTCCGATTGCGTGATTCTTCTGGATCATCGCATCAGGGACCAGATTTCCGCGCGCCGCTTGCGCATCGTGAAGTACCGGGGAACCAGGCACGGCGCCGACGAGTATCCCTTTCTGATCGACGAGCAGGGCATGTCCATCCTGCCGCTCACTTCCCTTCAGTTGCAGCACAAAGTCTCCAACGAGCGCGTCTCTACCGGAGTGCCGGACCTCGATGAGATGCTGGAGGGCAAAGGCTACTTTCGAGGTTCCTCAATTCTCCTCAGCGGCACCGCGGGCAGCGGCAAAACCACTCTTGCCGCTTCGTTCGCGGACGCCACGTGCCGGAGGGGCGAGCGCTGCCTGTACATTGATTTTGAAGAATCGCGGAATCAGGTCGAGCGGAACATGAAGTCCGTGGGCCTCCATCTCGACCGATGGACCCGCAAGGGGCTTTTATTCCACGAAGCCTGGCGTCCCACGCAGTTCGGAATCGAGATGCACCTTCTCCGCATCCACAAACTGATCGAGAATGTGAAGCCGCAGTGCGTCATCCTGGACCCGGTCACGAATCTGATCAATGGCAGCAGCGAAAGAGAAGTTTATTCGATGCTGATGCGCCTGATGGATTTTCTGAAGGGCGCGGGAATCACGGCCATTTTTGTGAGCCTCACCGGCGGCGGCGACGATCTGGAAAAGACCATGGTGGGGATTTCTTCCCTTACCGATACGTGGATCCTGCTGCGGGACCTTGAATCGAACGGCGAGCGCAATCGCTCGTCTACGTGCTCAAGTCCCGCGGCATGGCGCATTCCAACCAACTGCGCGAATTTGTAATGACCAGCCGGGGAATCAAGCTGATCCCCGCTTATATCGGGTCCAGGCGGGGTGCTCACCGGATCGTCGCGCCTCTCGCAGGAAGCCAAGGAAAAATCCGAGGCCCTCCTGCGGCAGCAGGAAAACCTGCGCAAGCAGATGGAAATCAGCCGGAAACGCCTGTCTTTGCAGGCGCAAATCGCGTCCTTGCAGGCGGAATTCGACGCCGTCGAGCAGGAAGCCCAACAGTCGATTCGCGAACAACAAGAGCGGGAAGAGGAGCGCAAAGCCGACCTTGCCAACATGGTTAAGAGCCGGCGCTCCTGATAGGAATAACTACAATGCCCAATAAAAAACTTCAGCCGCGCGCGACCGTAAACAAAAAAGGTGGCGGAGGGAAAGCCTCCTCAAAGGTCGTGGATCTCCGCCTCTACGTGGCCGGGCAGACACCCAGATCCCAGGCCGCGATCTCCAATCTCAAGAAGATTTGCGAGGAGCACGCCCAGATTCCCTACCGGGTGGAAGTGATCGACCTGGCCAAGAACCCTGCCCTGGCGAGGGACCATCAGATTCTTGCAATTCCTACGCTTGTGCGCAGCTTGCCGGTTCCTATTCGAAAGATTATAGGAGACTTGTCGGATACTGAGCGAGTGGTGGTGGGTCTTGATATCCGAGACGGAAAGCACCAGAAGCAGACGTAACATGCTTCGGTAATGCAAAGCGGAACAGGCCGCCCGAACCGGCTACAGCATAGGCCTGATATCCAAGGGAACAAATCCCGCGTAGAAAATTCTCAATGCAATGAAACGACCTGCCAAAGCGCGCAAGATCAAGCGGCCCCGAGCAAGGAAGATTAAGGGCGCGTCGACTCATCCTGGCAGGCCTTCGCCGCTCACAAACCCCCAGGAGTCCGAGGAGATTGTTCTGGCGATTCGCCGGGGCAAAATCGATGCCCTGGTGACGTCCGGGAAAGACGGCGAGCAGGTATTGATGCTGCAAGGCGCCGAGCATCCGTACAGGGTTCTGGTGGAAACAATTAACGACGGAGTCGCCACGCTCGACCGGAATGGAATCGTTCTCTATGCCAACAGCCGGTTCGCCGCCATCCTTCGCGCACCTGGCGACAACTTCATCGGAACTCCTCTGCAGGACCACGTTCTGTCGTCCGATCGGAACGCGCTGCAAAGTCTGATCTCCGAGGGGCTCTCCAACAGCACTCAGGGCGAGATCACCCTCGATGCGGCAGAAGGCCGGCCGCGCTTGGTGCGCCTGGCGCTGACGCCGGTAAAAAATTCGGACCCTCAGACGGTCTGCGTGGTCGCCACCGAGTTAACCGAGCTCGTCGAAGCAAATGAGGCATTGCGCTCGAATGAAGAGTCGCTTCGGCTGCTCTCCGCTCGTCTGCTCAAGCTCCAGGACGAAGAGCGCCGCCACATTGCCCGCGATTTGCACGACATCACGGGGCAGAAACTGGCCGTGCAGTCGATGGGATTGGCGCAGGTGTTGAAGCGCAAAGCCGCTGGTCTGGATGAAGAGTCGCGGCATATCCTGGTCGAGTGCGCCAGCCTCAACAAACAGATCGGAGAAGAAATCCGCACCCTCTCGTATCTGTTGCATCCGCCGCTGCTCGACGAACTGGGATTGTCCTCCGCGGTGAAATGGTACGCCGAAGGTTTTGAGCGCCGCACGGGAATAAAAGTGAAGGTCGACATATCGCCCGACCTCGTGCGGTTGCCGCCCGATGTCGAGGTGACCCTGTTCCGCGTGATTCAGGAAAGTCTCACGAACGTGCATCGGTATTCCGGCAGCCCGAAGGCCTATGTGCGCGTGAAAGTGAACTCCGGCGAGATCGAAGTGCAGATCGGCGACTTCGGCAAGGGCATGCATCGCGACATGCTGAATGCGAGCACAGGAAAGGTAGCCCCCCTTGGCGTAGGCATTCAAGGCATGAAGGAACGCATGCGGCAGCTCTCCGGGAAACTCGAGATAACCTCACGCCCGAATGACGGCACCGTGGTTACGGCAACTCTTCCGTTCTCACAAATTGATTCGAGGGTTGCCGCGGATAACGCGAACAACGCCGCTTCAGCCTTGCCCACTCGCTCCGCTGATGCGCAGCCGGACGATCGAAGCGGCTCGCGGAAGCAGATTCTGATTGCCGACGATCACGAAATGCTGCGCCGCGGTGTCCGCGCAATGCTGGAACGAGTGCCGGACTGGGAGGTTTGCGGCGAGGCTGTGGATGGCCCCAGCGCTGTGGAAAAGGCCGCCGCGCTGCGCCCCGACCTGGTGATCCTGGACATCAACATGCCGAACCTGAATGGCCTGGCGGCGGTTCGCCAGATTTTACGCAGCGCCCCGCAAACGAAGGTTCTCGTCTTTACCGTTCACGATTCCGACCAGACGGTGAAGGAAATTCAGGCTACCGGCGCTCACGGTTACCTGTCGAAAAGCAATGCCAGCCAGGACCTTCTGCGCGTTGTAAAAGAGCTGCTCGAGAGCGAAACCGCGGTTTCTTCAGCGGTGTGACGCGCCAGCGGGAATCGTCCCAACCTCCAGCCTACCGCTTGTAAACGACGCGTCCCGCGACGATCGTCGCCATGGGCGCTCCCCGGAACGTGCGGCCATCAAAAGGCGTGTTGCGTGATTTGCTAGGGGAATCCGCCGCGCGGAACGTCCAGGAATGTTCGGGAGAGAAAATCGTGAGATCGGCGGCCTCGTCCTCGGCGATCTTTCGCTCAATGCCCAGCACGCGCGCCGGTCCAGCGGTGAACAGTTCCACCAGTCGCGCGAGAGAAATCCGGCCGGGATGCACCAGTTCACTCAAGCCCAGCGCGAGTGCTGTCTCAAATCCGGTGATCCCGAACGGCGCGCGATCGAACTCCACATCCTTGCTCGCCGGATGGTGCGGGGCGTGATCGGTTGCAATCGCGTCGATGCTGCCGTCGGCCAGGCCCTCGATAAGCGCGTCGCGGTCCGCGCGGGAAGCGAGCGGCGGGTTCATCTTGTAATGCGAATCGTAGCGCACATCTTCATCGGTCAGCGTGAAGTGATGAGGCGTCACCTCGCACGTCACGCGCAGACCCTGCTTTTTCGCCGCGCGCACATATTCGAGAGAACCACGCGCGGACATATGCGCGATGTGCAGCTGCGCGCCCGTCAGCCCGGCAACTTCCACGTCGCGGCCCACGCAGATCGATTCCGATTGCGCGGGAATGCCCTTCAGCCCGAGGCGCACAGAATGCGGCCCTTCGCGCATCACGCCCCCGGCAAATAGCGAAGGATCCTCGCAATGGTCGATCACCGGCAGGCCCAGCGCATTGCAGTAATCCATCACCTGCCGCATGAGCCGCGCGGTGGCGACGGGTTTTCCGTCGTCGCTCACGGCCACGATCCCGGCGCTCTTCATGGCGGCGATTTCCGCGAGCGCCTCGCCCTTGCTCCCTACCGATGCCGCGCCAATCGGCCACACCCGCACGCTGCCCTTGGCGGCGGCCCGCTCCACGATCCCGCGCGTCACCGAAGCGTTGTCGTTCACCGGCACGGTGTTCGGCATGCAGCAAACTGCCGTAAATCCGCCCCGCGCGGCGGCGCGCGTCCCGGTCTCGATTGTTTCGGAAAGCTCCTGGCCCGGCTCGCGCAAGTGGCAGTGCAGATCGATAAAGCCAGGCGCCACGATCAGCCCCGCCGCATCGAATATCTCCGCGCCGGGCTCCGCAAGATTCTCTCCCACGCGCGCAATGCGCTCGCCATCGAGCAGGACGTCGAGCGTCGCGTCCGTCTTGGTTGTCGGGTCCAGCACCCGCCCATTCTTAATCAGCAGCATTCGATCGTTCCTTTGCAGGGTGTGGCGCATCCACCGGTGCGCCGCCAATCAGGTGGTAGAGCAGCGCCATGCGCACGGCGAGCCCGTTGGTCACTTGCTCGAGCACGGCGCACTGCGGCCCGTCGGCGACTGCCGGGTCAATCTCCAGTCCGCGGATCATTGGGCCGGGGTGCATCACCAGCGCGTCCGGGCGCGCCAACCGCAGGCGCTCCTCGTTAAGCTGGTAGCCGAGGATGTACTCGTCAGCCGCCAGCGCGGGCTCGTGTATCCGCTCCGTCTGCGTCCGCAGGACGATGATCACGTCCGCGTCCGCAAGCCCTTCCTGAATGGACGTGGTCCGCCTGATCCCGGGCGCCAGGTTCTCCATTTCCCGTGGAATCCACATGGCCGGCCCGCACAGGGTGATCTGCGAGCCAAACTTGCCGAGCAGGTGAATATTGGAACGCGCCACCCGGCTATGCAGGATGTCTCCCAGAATCGTCACGCGCCAGCCTTCCAGCCCGTGTTTGCGGTCCCGAATGGTCAGCGCGTCCAGCAGCGCCTGGGTGGGGTGCTCGTGCGTGCCATCTCCTGCATTGAGCACTGGGACATCGACGCGCGACGCGACAAAAGCGGCCGCGCCCGAGGAGCTGTGGCGCATCACGATGCCGTCCGGCCGCATCGCTTCGAGCGTCCGCACCGTGTCGATCAGCGATTCGCCCTTCTTCAGGCTGGACGATTCCGCCTGTAAGTTCATGGTGTCCGCGCCCAGGCGGGAGGCTGCGGTCGTAAAACTGATTCGCGTCCGCGTCGACGATTCAAAAAACGCCACCGCCACCGTCTTGCCGCGCAGCGTAGCCAGTTTTTTTAAGGGGTGCCGCTGAAATTCCTGAAAAGGCTTGGATTGGTCGAGAATGAAATTGATTTGCTCGGGCGAGAGGCTTTCAATGTCCAGCAGGTGCTGCAGGCGTTGAACCACAGTTTGCCTTTAAGGGATCTGCTTTCGCTAAGATTTTTTGAATCTGAATCAGGAAACGCGGTCCACCAGCATCACTCGTTCTTCGTCGTCAATTTCCTGCAGGCGCACTTCCACGATCTCGGTGTCACTTGTTTGAACGGTGTTGCCGATAAACGTAGCCTCCACCGGGAGCTCCCGGTGCCCGCGGTCGATCAGCACGCACAGCCGGATGCGCCTGGGCCGCCCCAGGTCAAACAGCCCGTTCATGGCCGCCCGGATCGTGCGACCCGTATAAAGCACGTCGTCTACGACTACCAGGTCCCGGTCATCTACCGCGAAGTCGATATCCGTCGACTGCACGATCGGCTGCGGCCCCACCGTTGAAAGGTCGTCCCGATACAGGGTGATATCGAGGGTGCCAACAGGCACATCGACGTGCGCAAACCCCTGTATTTCCTTGGCCAGACGCTGGGAGAGGGGCACCCCGCGCCGCCGGATTCCCACAAACGCGAGGTCTTTCGCTCCGCCGCTCTTCTCCACGATTTCGTGCGCCACCCGTCGCAGCGTTCGGGCGATTTCTTCGGCGGACAGGAGTTGTCTTTTCTCTACGACGCGCATTCGGGCGCCTCATCCTAGCATAGACCTTTGTGAATTTTGCACAGGGAGGTAGAGAAAGCACTTGTCTCGCCGGCCCGCCTTGCGTGCTAGACTCTTCCCCAATGAATTTGACGGCGTCGGTTCAAACCGAACGGCCTGTCCAGCCGGGGGCAATCGACCTCCGGGTTTCCGTTGGAGCGGTTTCCCTCAAGAATCCCATCATCGCCGCCAGCGGCACCTTTGGCTATGGCGTCGAGTTCGCCCACCTTGTCGACCTGAACCGCCTGGGCGGTATCGTCGTCAAGGGCCTTTCGGCGCAGCCAATGGCAGGAAACCCCTCCCCTCGGATGTGTGAGACGGCGGGGGGAATGGTGAACGCCATCGGGCTGCAGAATATCGGCGTGCGTGCCTTTGTCGCGGAGAAGCTCCCGGCGCTTCGGCGCTACGACACGGCCATCATCGCTAACGTCTTTGGCCACAGCATTTCGCGAGTATGTCGAAGTAATCCGTGTCCTCGAGGATGCCGAGGGCCTTGCCGCCTATGAACTGAACATCTCCTGCCCCAACGTGGAGCGTGGCGGGATCGAGTACAGCACCGACCCGGGACAGATTGCGGAAGTAGTCGGCGCGGCCCGAAAAGCCGCGAAACGGCCCCTATGGGTGAAGCTCTCGCCATCTGTTGGAATTATTGGCCTTACGGCAAAGCCGCCGAATCGGCAGGCGCAGACGCGCGTCGTGATCGCGAACACCTATCCCGCGCTGTGTCTCGACGCCACAATCGAAAGTCCGTTTTGGGTAGTACGACGGGTGGATTGTCGGGTCCAGCGATAAAGCCTATAACTATGAGACTGGTTTACGAGGCAAGTCGGGTGATTCGGATACCGATCATAGGGCTAGGCGGTATTGAGAGCGCAGCCGACGTAGCAGAATATATGGTTGCCGGAGCTTCCGCAACGGAAGTGGGCACGGCCCATTTCGTCGATCCGCAAGCCTCGGAAAAGCTGATAGGAGAACTCGAGATGTGGTGCCGGGACGAAAATCTATTTGAAATCAGCAAGTTACGAGGTCCCTCAAGGCGTGATTAGTGGTTGCCTCGCGGGTCCCAAAGACGATATAATTTGCTGATTCAAAAAAGGTTAGGTGCCAATGCGTGCTAAGATCATTAGTGGTCTTGCAATCGGTGTTTTTAGGATTGGGTTTGCTCGTTCTGACGCCGTCCGTCAATCCAACAACGGTCGCTAACGCGAGCAACCCCTCTCAACTGGAAACCTCCCTTCAAGGTAACAGCGCCGTTCGTACTCCCCAACAGCAAGAGCAAAGTAAAGCCTTTGGCCGTATGGCAATGCGTCACCGGCTGGTACGGGGAGGACTTCGACGGCCAGCCCACCGCAAATGGCGAAACCTACGACATGTATGCCACCACGGCCGCCCACCCCACCCTGCCCCTTGGGTCCATCATCCGCGTCGTGAACACCGCGCAACCATCGCAGCCAGGTTGTCCGGATCAATGACCGCGGCCCCTATGTAGAAGGACGTGAACTCGATGTATCATACGAAGTTGCCCGGAGGCTCGGCTTTGACGAAAAGGGTCTAGCCAAGGTCCGGATCGAACTTCTCGAGGTGCCGTCACGTCCCGCCCGGATCGTCACAACTAATCGTCGCCCTGGATGTAGACCGCGTCGCGCCGGCGTGTGCCTTGGCTCGCAAGCTGAAGGGTTCCGCGGGCTTGATGAAGGTCGGTAGCCAGTCTGTTCACGGCAGAAGGCCCTCGAGCCGTCAAAGCGCTCGCGGGCCTCGGGTTCGAGATATTCCTCGACCTGAAGTTCCACGACATTCCTAACACCGTGGCTGGGGCGGTCGCCTCGGCTGCGCGGCTGCCAGGCATCCGGCTGCTTACCCTGCACACCCTCGGCGGCAAGCGCGATGATGAGGGCTGCGCGGGAGGCCCTCGCCGAGCAAAGAAAGCGTCCCGCCCTGCTCGGCGTGACGATTCTCACCAGCATGGATGCGGCCGCCCTTTCCGATGTCGGCATTTCGGGTTCGCCCGGCGCCCGCGCCCTCGCTCTCGCCCGGCTTGCGCAAGGATGCGGGGCTGGACGGGGTGGTAGCCTCCAGCCACGAAGTCCGCGCCGATCCGCGCAGCCTGCGGGCCGGAATTCCTGATCGTTGTGCCGGGCGTACGACCCACAAGCTCCTCCGCAAACGACCAGTCCCGCGTCGCGACCCCTGCCGAGGCCATCCAGTCCGGGGCCGATTACCTGGTCGTCGGCCGGCCAATCACAGGTGCGCCGAATCCTCGCAAGGCCGCGCTGAGTATTGCCGAAGAAATGGCCTCGGTTGTCTCCGCCACGGCCGCCCACGCCTGATTCCCCTGACCGCAGCTCAATTTGACCGCGTCTTTCCTGCTCCGCTAGCATCGGGCTGCCAGTCCCTCTATGGAACCAAAGCACGTCATCGTCGGTACCGCCGGACACATCGACCACGGGAAGTCCACCCTCGTCGAGGCGCTGACCGGCACCCACCCCGACCGCCTGGAAGAAGAAAAGCGCCGCGGGATCACCATTGATCTGGGGTTTGCATTTCTCAATCCGTCGACGGCGCGCGTCTCGGCTTTGTCGACGTTCCGGGGCATGAGCGGTTCGTCCGCAACATGCTGGCGGGGGCCGGCGGTATCGATTTGCTGATGCTTGTGGTGGCCGCCGATGAGTCCATCAAGCCCCAGACTCGCGAGCATTTCGATATCTGCCGCCTGCTGGCAATCCCGCGCGGCGTAGTCGCCATCACGAAAGCCGATCTGGTCGAACCGCACCAACTGGATCTGGTGCGCCTGGAGATCGAGGACTTTGTCCGCGGCTCGTTTCTCGAAGGCGCTTCTGTGGTCCCCGTCAGTGCCCACACAAGCCGCGGACTGGAAGACTTGAAGCGAGAGCTGGCGAATGCGGCCCGGTTGGCACCGGCGCGGAGTGCTGCGCGGCATTTGCGGCTGCCCATTGACCGCTCATTCGCTATGAAGGGATTCGGAACCGTCGTCACCGGAACCCTCATTTCCGGCGAGCTTAAAATCGAAGATGAAGTCGAGCTGTATCCGGCGGGCCGCCGACTGCGAGTTCGCGGGATTGCAATCAGAAGGAAAAGCGCTACAGACGGCTGTGGCGGGGCAGAGGACCGCTGTAAACCTTGCGGGCATTGACCACACGGAGATACAAGCGCGGGATGACCCTTGGTCCGCCAGTGATTTTCGAGCCAACGGACCGGCTGGACGCGCGAGTCACACTTTTATCGTCGGCGCGTCCTTTAGAGAATCGCGCCCGCGTCCGTTTTCACCAGGGTACGCTGGAAACAACCGCCGAAATAACCCTGCTGGATCGCGACGAACTTACCGCCAATGGGTCTGCTTGGGCACAGCTCCGGCTCGGCGAAAAGACCTTGCTGCTGCCGGGCGACCGCTTCATTCTTCGGCAATTCTCGCCGGCCGCAACCCTCGGCGGCGGAGTCGTAATTGACGTAAAAGCGCCCCGGCACCGGCGTCGCGAGGTGTCTATCTCGAAGTATCTCGAGGCGCTTGAGAAGGGAAGCCGCACGGAGATTTTGCAGGCCATGGCCGCAGTTGCGCCCAATGGCCTCGCGCTCGGAGAAATCCTTGCGCGCACCGGCTGGTTCGAAACGGAAATCCGCGACGCCGCGAGCAGCCTCTGCGAAAACGGGCATTTGCGAATCAGTCGCCGAGCAGCCGCTGATCGTTGCCTCCGCTTCGTCAGTGGCAAATTGCACATCCACGCTGCGATCCGCTGTCGAGGCCTATCACCAGGCGAATCCCTCTGTTGCCGGGCATCCCCCGGCAGGAGCTCCGTGCGAGAGTCGGAAATCCGACGCCTCGAGCTGTTCGAAACAAGCCTGCGCGACCTTCTCGCAGCGGGCGCGCTGAACGTCTCCGGGGACATCGTTCAGCGATCAGGGCGAAGGGTCGAACTCACGCCCGAGGAATCGCTGGCAAAAGAGCGATCGAAAAAGAATTCGAGCAGGCCGGATTGGCTGTGCCGGCCTTTGCCGAAGTGCTCGCGAAATTGCCCGTGGAACCTTCGCCGCGCGCAGAAGATCCTGCAGATCCTGATTCGCGAGAAAATCCTCGTGAAAGTCACGGCGGAGCTGGTGTTTCATCGTGCGTCCATGTCTCATCTGCGAGCGCTGCTGGTCCGATACCGCCAGTCGCACGGCGCCAGGCTCCCAATCCCGGCATTCAAAGAACTTACGGGCATCAGCCGGAAGTACGCTATTCCCCTCCTCGAATACCTTGACCGCGAACGCGTGACCAGGCGAGTCGGAAATGAGCGTGTTATACTTTAATATCAGGTGCTACCCTTACGGCATCAAAGTGGAGTAGAGTGGCTCCGCAAGGGTGGCTCCAAGAGAGGTTAGAATGGAAGCATTAAGCATTCCCCATCTGCTAATCATCCTGGTGATCGTGCTGGTATTTTTCGGCGGGCGGCGCATCCCCGACGTCATGAAGGGCCTGGGCCAGGGAATACGCGAATTCAAGGACGGCATGCGCGGTCCCGATGCCACCGTTCACCCGAACCAGCCGGCGGCGCCGGTGAACCCGCCCGTCGTAACGCCGACCGAAGAGAAGAAGTAACGAGGGTTGTTTGGCCTGGCCGGTAGTTCGGTTTCGGTGCCGGGCGGGGCTCGCCCTAGTTCAGCTATTGTTCAGTTCCAGTTCAGCTCTTTACAGAATCCTTCCATCCCAAGCCCCGCAGCATTGACCACAGACTGCGATAGCGGCAGCCCCATCACGTTGAAATAACAGCCTTCTATCCGCGTGACGTAGCGTCCGCCGATTCCCTGTATTCCGTAGCCACCCGCCTTGTCAAACGGCTCCCGCGAAGCAAGATACTCCTCGATCTCTGATTCCGAGAGGCGGGCGAACGTCACGCGAGTAGTCTCCACGTGAGAGGCTGCGCGGCCGTCTGTGGACCGAATCACCGCGATCCCGGTCAGCACCCGGTGAGTCTGCCCACTGAGCAAGCGAAGCATCCGCCGCGCATCTTCTTCGTCCGCAGGCTTGCCCAGAATTTTCCCGGCGGCGACCACGGTAGTGTCCGCCCCGATCGCGATCGCGCCAACTGCATTACTCCGTAACCGTTCTAACGCAGCGCGCGATTTTTCCTCGGCCAGTCGCCGCACGTAATCCTCCGCGGCTTCGTCCGCCAATATTGTCTCGTCAACGTCCGCCGGAAAAATTTCGAATGTAAATCCAGCGTTGCGCAAAATCTCCGCCCGCCGGGGCGATGCTGACGCAAGAATCAGTTTCATAGTCGAAGTGTCTATCTTCTCAGTCTCCATTCCAGTCGAGAATCGAATGAACAACTCCAAAAATTTCGCCGGCAGCCGGCTCTGATTCTGACTGCCCATTGTATTCGGAGGCGGTCAGATGTATCTTGCCGTTGCCGTGGAGCCCGCAGAATCCGGCTGAATCTGAGGCTGACAGGCGTTTGGTAACGTGCAAAGGCTTCGCGCCTGGTCAAGCGGCCTGGTCCAAGGGGCCTTGTCATCCCGAACAGAGTGAGGGATCTGCATTTCCTTTTACGCGCTTCTCAAATAAAAATTGGAGGAAGTCATGTTCAGTTCCAGAAAACTTCTCAGTTTAGGACTCATCGCGTTGGGGATGGCCACGGCTGCGCCGCTCGGATCGGCCAAAGCCCCCAAGCCCGATCTCAATCCTGCCGCTCTGAAGTACACCCTCCCCGATCAGATCAAGTGGGTCGAGGCTCCCAACGGGGGTGCGGCGACGGCGGTTCTGGTGGGTGACCCGACAAAGCCAGGCCTCTACATCGTTCTCACCAAGTGGCACGCGCATCACAACAGCCGCCCGCATTCCCATCCCAACGACCGCTATATCACCGTGCTCTCCGGAACGTGGTGGGTCAACACCGGCACCAACTACGATCCTGATCACATGGTTCCCATGCCCACCGGAACCTACGTTGTTCACTACGGCGGCCAGGTCCACTACGACGGCGCAAAGGACGGCGACGCCGTGCTCGAAATCGTGGGAATGGGACCGGCGACCACCACGCAGGCGGAAACAAAGTAAAGGCTGGCGCGCGGCTATATAACCACGGTTTCGTGATACTCGCCGAAGGCGCGCCGAAGCGCGTCGGAGATTTCGCCAACCGTGGCGTAGGCCTCGACGGCGGCGAGTATAGCGGGCATTAGATTCGCCGTGCCGCGCGCCCGCCGCTCGACTTCTTCCAGCGCGGCGCCGGATTTTGCGGCGTCGCGCCGCGCGCGCAAGGCTTTCAACCGCGCCACTTGCGCGCGTTCGATTTCCGGATCGATTCGCAGCGTCGGAATCGGACGCTCCTCTTCGGCCTTGAACCGATTCACCCCCACAACCACCTGTTCCCCTTGCTCCACCGCCTGCTGATATTCGTATGCGGACTTCTGAATCTCCTGCTGCACGTAGCCCGTCTCGATCGCGCGCAGCATCCCTCCCATCGCATCGATCCTCGCGATGTACTCCTGCTGCGCCGGTCTCGATCTCATTTGTCAGTTTCTCGATGGCGTAGGAACCCGCCACGGGATCCACGGTGTTCGCCACGCCTGTTTCATGCGCGATGATCTGCTGCGTCCGCAGGGCCAGCAGCGCGGACGCTTCCGTCGGCAGCGCGAGCGCCTCGTCCAGCGCGTTCGCGTGCAGCGACTGGCACCCGCCCAGCACCGCCGCTAGGCACTGCAAGCCCACCCGCACCACATTATTTTCGGGCTGCTGCGCCGTAAGCGCGGACCCCGCCGTCTGCGCGTGAAAGCGCAGCATCTCTGAACGCGGATCGCTGCGCCTTGAAGCGCGTGCGCATCGTGCGCGCCCACAGCCGCCGCGCCGCGCGGAATTTCGCGATCTGCATCAGGAACTCGTTGTGCGCGTTGAAAAAGAATGAAAGCTGCGGCGCGAATTCATCCACCTGCAACCCCGACGCAATCGCCGCCTCCACATACGCAATCGCATTCGCGAGCGTGAACGCCACCTCCTGCACTTCCGTCGAGCCGGCCTCGCGAATGTGGTACCCGGAAATGGAGATCGCGTTCCAGTTGGGTATTTCGCTCTTGCACCACGCGAAGATGTCGGTGACGATACGCATCGCCGGCCGCAGCGGATAGATGTACGTTCCGCGCGCGATGTATTCCTTCAGGATGTCGTTCTGCACAGTCCCCGCAAGCCGCGAAAGGTTCGCGCCCTGCTGCCTGGCCACCGCCACATAAAGCGCCAGCAGGATCGCCGCCGTCGAATTGATCGTCATCGACGTAGAGACGCGCTCGAGCGGAATGCCCTCAAACAGCGTTTGCATATCCTCGAGCGAGTCAATCGCCACGCCGACTTTTCCCACCTCGCCCAGCGCCAGCGGATGGTCGGAGTCCAGCCCGATCTGCGTAGGCAAGTCGAACGCGATGGAGAGGCCCGTCTGCCCCTTTTCGAGCAGGTAGCGATACCTCCGGTTGGATTCCGCGGCGCTCCCATACCCCGCATATTGCCGCATGGTCCACAAGCGCCCGCGATACATCGTGGGGTAAACGCCGCGCGTAAAAGGGAATTGCCCCGGATAATTCAAGTCGCGTTCCGCATCCCAGTCCCGCAGGTCTTCCGGCGTCGCCACCGGCGCCATCGGCAGGCCCGTCGTGGTCGCACGTCGCTTTTCAGAAGGAGTGGAAAGATTGTTTGCCGAGTCAGCCATTGCGAGTGTCCAAATAAAAACTGTCGAAGTGAAAGTTATATGGCAAATTGACGTATGGCAGCTAACGGATTCGCCGCGCCCGCCGGAATGCGCCAAAGGCAAACAAGCCCATCATGATGGCGTAGACAATCGCGAAGCCCACCAGCCACAGTACCGGGCGATGGTGCCATTGCCGGTAAGCCAGCAGAAGCCCGTAAACCGCGAATACACCGAACAGCGTTCCGGTAGCCTCGTGAAACACCTGCCGCGTCACGCGCCAGAGCACTCGCAGCGTGGTCCGCACGGAGTGCCACAGCGTCGGAAGCAGTTCACCGGAAGGCATAAGCCGATTCTATTGCGTTTCGGCGCGCCGCAAGAGCGGTTTTTTTGCGCCCGCGGCCCTTGGGAAGGTCCAGCGCACTCCAGCCGAACAACCACCGCGTAGACCGCCGATTCCCCCGCGTCTATACTCTTCTCGTGCCTTCCGCTTCACCCTCCGGGTCCATGATGATGGCCGCCCTGCGCCGCTACTGGGGTTACAGTTCGTTTCGCCCGCTCCAGGAGCGCATCGTGGGCAGCCTGATGGCGGGTCGCGACGCGTGCGTTGTCATGCCGACCGGCGGAGGCAAATCCCTCTGCTACCAGTTGCCCGCCGCGATGCTCTCCGACCAGACAGCCGTCGTAATTTCGCCTCTCATCGCGCTGATGCAGGACCAGGTCGCGCAGCTCACCCAGATGGGAATTTCAGCGGCCTTCGTCAACAGCTCCATCGACGAGGCCGAACGCTCCGCGGTGATGCATGATTCGCGCCAGGGCAAATACCGCCTCGTTTATCTCTCCCCGGAGCGCCTGCTGCGCCCGGAAACCATCGGGTGGATGAAAAGCGTCCCCATCTCGTTTTTCGCGATCGACGAGGCCCATTGCATCTCCGAATGGGGGCACGAATTCCGCCCCGAATACCGCAAGCTGAAGTCCCTGCGCGAACATTTTCCCGATCGCCCCATCGCGGCGTTCACGGCCAGCGCCACAAGGCGCGTCCGGCACGACATCATTGACCAGCTTCAGTTGAAAGCCCCCGACAAGTACATCGCCAGCTTTCACCGGCCCAATCTCAGGTACGTCATCCGGCCTTGCGACGCCAGGTCTCAGCAGCAGGTCCTCCTGGCCGCCTTGCGCCAATACGCGGGCAGTAACGTGATTGTCTATGCCCCCACGATCAAGCGCGTCGGCGAGACCGTGGTGTTTCTCCAGGAGAACGGCATCCCCGCGATCGGCTACCACGGCAAAATGGACAGCGACGAGCGCCGCCGCAACCAGGAAATGTGGATGGCGGACGACGTCCGCGTGCTGGTCGGCACGCTGGCATTTGGACTCGGAATCAACAAGGCCGACGTCCGCGCCGTGATTCACCTGTCTCTTCCCAAGTCGATCGAGCAGTATTATCAGGAAGCGGGACGCGCGGGTCGCGACGGACTCCCCGCTGACTGCCTCTTGCTCTGGCAGAAGCGTGACGCGGGGCTATTGGCCCACTTCATAGGTCAAATCACCGATCCGGAAGAGAAGGAACGCGGCTGGCAGCGTTACCACGAGATTCGCGGCTTTGTCGAATCCACCGTTTGCCGTCACCGCCGCATCTGCCTCCATTTCGGCGAAGTGCCCAAATGGGAATCCTGCCAGGCCTGCGACGTCTGCGGCTACATGCCGGAGTGGCTCGCGCCGCCGGCTGCAAAATCTCCGCCGCGGCATGCGAAGCTCGCTTCTCCTGGCGCGCCGCCCCAGCCCATCGCTGCGCCGTCCTCGCGACAGCAAAAGCCCTCACCCGCCCCTCCGCGGGGCGTCGATCCTGAGTTGCGCGAGCATCTTCGTGAATGGCGCCGCGGCACGGCCAAGCAGCTGGGCGTCCCGGCCTTCGTGGTGTTGCACGACACCACCCTCGACGAGATTTGCCGCCTGCAGCCAGCCTCGCTCGCTGCGCTCCTGGAAGTTCCCGGCATTGGCGAGCGCAAGCTGGAAGTGTACGGGCGCCGGATACTCGAGGCGCTGCAGCAGTTTCGCGGCGCGCACTCCAGGGCTGCCGTGAAATGAAGCAACCCGGTCCTGTGCGGGCTGGAACCTCGCCGGCGAAACTGGGCCAACGGGCAGTTAACCGCCTAGGTGCCTGCGAAGAGCTAGGGCTTGTTTGGTAATTGTTCCAGACCTAGAATGTCTGTACGACGGGCACCCGATGGAGGTACGCCTTTGCAACTCGACGACCGAATGAAACAATTGCTCCGTGAGCTCGGACACGCGATCAACGACACCGTGTCGGAATCCGAGCGCATCGCCGAAGCGATCTCCAGCGTGCGCGCCGCCGGTTTCGACATCGTGCTCAAGCTCGACGCCACCATCGGTCTGGCGCGCCGCACCTCATCGGATGCGAAGATGACGTCGCAGGACCGCCGCTTTCTGGAGTCGCTTCACATTCGCGTCGATGAGGAAATCCTCGAAGAAGACGAGCCGGAGACGAAGGTCGAAATCACGCCGCAGGACATTAAGTTTCTCAAGTCGCTAAAAATTTCCTTCGATGAAGATCTCTGAAATCTCCGCCATCGCTCTGCTTGCCGCGGCAGCCGCATTTGCCGCGCCGCCCTCCCCGGCGCAAATCGTGTCCGCGCCCATCGTTGTCAGAACCCCCAGCCCCACTCAATCGCAGAAAGCGGCCCGGGGGAATTGGCTCAAGGCCGAAGTAATCCACGCGGATTCAAACTCGATGGTCGTTCGCGAGCAGGGCAACGGCATGATGATTCACACCTTCACCTACACGCCCGAGGTTCAAGCGCAGATGCAGAGGATTCTCGATGCCGGCGGCTATCAGTACGGCGACAAAGTCAAGGTTCTCTACCAGCAGGGTCAGACGGTAGCGCTTCGAGTGCGCGGCAAGCCCTCCAAAGCGCTCTGACAGTGGTTTGGCGGGTGCCCGACCCTTCGATTTTAAGGGTCGGGTCTTTGAGTCCGCCCTTCCGGCGCATTAAGCAATCCGCGCGGCTCTCGAGATTCCCGCACCGCCGGCGTCCCGCCGTCTCTTTTGCCGTTGCCTTTGGTTGTCATGCCGACAGAGCTAAGCGACGAGGTATCTCTCTTCGTTTCGCCCACGCGACTAGCACCAGTGTTGCAGCGCCAGCGCCTCCCCGGCAATTCCGCTGTTGCCTTCAGTTGTCTTCCGATTGGCGGGTTCAGCAGCAACCCCTCGCAGCAGTAAAACTTCGGAACATCCCCAATCGAACGCATGCCTGAATCCGAAGCCGTGTGCCAGAATACCCCTATGATCCGTCCCCCCGCGGTTGCCGGACGCTTCTACACCGCTGACGCGCGCGAGCTCGCCCGCCAGATCAAAGACTTCTGCCCCAACGGAAAAGAGAAAATCGCGGCGCGCGGCTGCGTTGTCCCGCATGCGGGGTACATGTATTCCGGGCAGGTTGCCGGCGACGTCTATTCCGCGCTGCAGATTCCCGCGCAATGCATTCTGATCGGCCCCCGGCATTTCCCGCGCGGCGAGGCCATGGCCATTCTCACCGAGGGAAGCTGGCAAACGCCCTTCGGCGAGGCGCAGATCGATGTCACCCTGGCCGCCGCCCTCGCAAAAGCCTGCCCGCTGCTCCGTGAGGACGCGACCGCGCACGAGCGCGAGCATTCCCTCGAAGTACAGCTTCCGTTTTTGCAGCGATTAGGCAAGGACGTGCGCTTCGTCCCCATCCTGCTGGGCACCGACCGTTACGCCGACCTCGAAAGCCTGGGAAAGGCCATTGCGAAGGTGATCGACGCGCAGCTCAAGCCGGTTCTCATCATCGCCAGTTCGGACATGAATCACTACGAAAACGACGTGGTAACGCGCGCAAAAGACAAGCTCGCGATAGACAGGATTCTGGCGCTCGACGCGCGCGGCCTCTACGACACGGTGCGCAAGGAAGGCATCACCATGTGCGGCTACGCCGCAACGGTAGCCATGCTCGTAGCGCTGAAAGAGCTGGGAGCAAAAGAAGCAACGCTGGTCCGCTACGCCACCTCCGGCGACGTAACCGGCGACCGCGAGGAAGTAGTCGGCTACGCCGGCATCATCCTCCGCTAAAGCGTTGCAACGCCGGCACCCCCGGCCCTCTTGCCGTTGCCTTGAGTCGTCTGTTTCGCCGATGCCTCGAGTCGCCTGTTTAGGCGTTGCCTTTAGTTGTCATCCCGACAGAGCGAAGCGACGAGGGATCTCTCTCGGTTTTTTAGGGTCGGAGCTTCAGCTCCGACAGAATGCCCGGCGCGCAGCGCCCACCTTTCGCGGCGCCTTCCCCGCGAGCCTTCGCCCCTTACCTTTCGCAGTCGCCTCTAGCTGTCATCCCGACAGAGCGAAGCGACGATCCGCATTCGCCTTCCCTGGGAACGCCAATCTCTCGATTGGCGGGTGCATCAGCAAAACCTAGCAGCAGTGAACTTGCCGTTGCCTCGAGTTGTCATCCCGAGAGGCCGTGACTTTTTTGAGCAACGGTTTGGCGGGTGACCAACCCTTCGATTTTAACTGTCGGGCCTTTGACTCTGCCCTTCTTGCGCATGAGCTACCCGCGCGGAAAATCCGGCGCGCCGGGTGCCCAAGTCGCGCTCACTGAATCGTCACGGTAAAGTTCATCGAAGACGTTGGAGAACCGCCGCTTGCAGTGCCGGTCAGCACGGCGCTAGTGTTTCCACCCCCGGTTGTGGTGGTGGTCGTGGTGGTTGTTGTGGTTGTGCTGCTTCCTCCCCCACACGCAGCCATCGCCGTCAAAAGCGATAACGCGAGCAGCAAACGGGCCATGCTCCAGCCGAATTGCCTGCGCCCTGAGTCGGCGAACATCATCGCCAGCAAGAGCGCCAGACCCAGCAGAGTTGCACCCGCCGTTGCCCAGCCGACCGTACCGAAAGGCCGAGTTGACGGAGCCATCACGCTAGCCGTGGTCGTATTCACGGTTACCGTGACGGCAACGGTCGTTGTGCTGGACGTGAACGTCACGGAGTTCGGTGCCGTAAAGCCGGTCCCGCCGGTAAAACTGCAAGTAGCTCCCGTCGGCAGTCCGGAGCACGACAAGGCGACCGTTCCCGTATATCCGTAACCCGCGGAAACAGTCACGCTCATCGTTCCGGATGCGCCCGGGCTCGCCACGGTGACGACTGGACTGGAAGACAAAATGTAGAACGGCCCAGCGGTGCTGATCAGATTTCCCACGTTTACCGAGCCGAGTCCCGTGGCCAGGTCGAAGCCTGTGCCCGCGTTGTAGCCACTCAATACACCGACGGTGTAGCCGCTGCCTACGCTGCAACCCGGCGTGCCGCTGATGACGATGCAGGGCATGGCGTTTGTGCCCACCGTTATGTCATTGAAGATACTCGCCGCGGATGGCGAAGATGCCAGGGAATACAGCAGCGGGTTGATGTTGCCCTGCTTGCCGCCAAGCTTCTGGTCAACGAGCGCAACGATGCCGGCAAAGGCCTGGGTTCCGACGGACGTGCCGCCTTCCTCGACAAAATCCACGTAGTAGTACCCTCCGACCTCTGCCGCCGGAACGGGCGTCAGGCTGCATGGCGCGCTGCCGACGTCTTCATCAGCCTCGCAAACGATATAGAAATTCTGTACGGTTCCGTCGCCGGCAAAAAGCGACACGTCGGGAATGTCGCGCTTGCCGTCGCTGGGCACCCCGGTGCCAACCTGCCACGAAGGCTTCGCATATCCCCCCGCGCAATTCGCAGGACTCGGGCCCGTGGGCGCCGTGCAATTGCTTACGCCCCCGCCGCCGCCCGCCGGCTCAAGAAACCCGTAGGACTGCACGTTGGCGTTGTTGCAGGATGCTTCCGCACTGCTCAGATTGAAGAAGCCAACGTAAATAATGGAATTTGTGCAGGAGTCATTGTAGGTAGTTTCCGGAATGTAGCCGTTGGCCGAAGTCAGTGTGCCGGCCACATTGCTCCAATACGTCGTTGGATTTTGGAGGTCATTGAAATCCGTGCCACCGACGGCCACGTTGTAAGGTGTTGTCGCCTCCCCGGTGACCGCCAGACCGTATTCAGCAGGTTGGTTTGCATCAGGATTGTCGCAACCCGCCGAACCGCTATCTCCTGTGGCAACAACCACGGTGATGCCTTCCCCCGCCGCCTGCTGCCACATCGAGTTGTACATCTGGTTTAGCACAGTGCCGAGTTCGAGCTCGCACGTGCCGTAGCTGTAGCTGAGGACGGAAGCCGGCACAGCCACGGGGCAATTCGCGCTGGTGGTCGGGCAATTAATGATGTAAGCAGCGGCCGTATCCCCCCCAAAGGTGCTGTTCGTCGTAGGCCCAACAACCAGATCGATGGTTGCATCGGGAGCCGTTGCGCCGGCCCACTCCGCATCAAGCACCGCCTCCACTTCATCCTGGCTGGTCGAACTCGGACCTTGAACACCCGGATCGGTGCTGACCTCGATCTCGTCGAAGCAGGGACCGCTGGCCGGACACGCGGGTGAGTTGTTGGTAGTAGTAGTAGCCGTCGGCAGGCCGAATATGCTGCGGAAAGCGGTGACGTCGGAGGCGTAAATATCGCTATCGCTCACGATCGCGATAGTCTGGCCCGCTCCAGTCGAAGACGCCGGCACGCTGTAAATCTTATTGAAGTCGCCCGGACCCACTCCCCAGCAGTTATTCGAGCCGGAAGCCCCTTCGCAAAAACCGTAAGGCGCCCCGGCAAACGTAACCTGCGGGCTGATCCGCGTGAATTTCCCCGTCTTCATATTCTTCCTTACCACCGCGGGGGAACTGTGAAATGCCTTCTTCCGAAAGTTATTCAGCGAACCCACGCCCGCAACCACCGGCGTGAGCGCGGTGGGAATCTGCGGATCGCTCGAGTTGGCCCAGTGCTGCTCGCCATTGGTGAGAACGTAGCTATGGATCGCCGTATGAAACGCCGCCTGCACTTGCCCCGCGGTTCCTGAAAAATCAATCGTGGTGCGCCCGGCCGCCACGCTGTTCACCTGAAACCCGTTCGACTGCAGCCACGACGTGATGGTCTGCATATCCTGGTCGGACGGTCCGAACTGCTGTCCGAATTGCTCCGGCGTGAGCCATTTGTGATAGTTCGCCGAGGAGCGGTCCTGCTGCTGCCCCAGCAGCGTCTCAAGCGCGGTCTCCTGCTGCGCGCTGCGCGTCAGCACCAGCATCATGTGCTCCATCGGCAGGCTCGCCGGCGCCGGTCCGCGGTCGAACTCCGCGCGCGCCATCGGATGGGTGTTGCCCCGCAGCACGGTAAGTTTGGTGTTGTCCACCACCGCGCTGATGCGGGAGGGAACGCCGCTGGTTTGCCCCGAAACGCGGGCTGCAAGAAACGGAAGCAGAGCAAGAAACACGATGGCAAGAGCCGCCACAAGATATTTAGGTCGCATGTTTATTATTTCCCTCATCAAAGATAAAAGTTCCAAGAACGCGCGGAAGCGCGGTTTTCAGGTCCAACCCTCAGATGCCTCCAAAGTTTCAAATGGATGGATGCTGCCGCAAGAGCCCTTGGGCGGAATTTCCAGAGAGTAACGGTTTCCCCTGTGGCGAAAACAAGGCGGGTTTACGATTTACCCGCATTAGAAGGGGCTTACAGCGTCAGTGCGAGGCGCGGATGCGGCCCGCCAAAGCGCGTGCGCGATCCCGGGCGATATCGATGAATTTTTGATCCGCGGCGAGCTGGTCGAGGGTGGCGAGAAACCGTTCGGGTTCGGGAAGTTGCTTGCTATCGTAGTCCGCCTGAATCTGAAGCACCACGTCATTCACGCCCAGCCGGTCGTATCGCATCGTCCTTTGCAGGTCCGCCAAATCCATTTCCTGCCGCGTGAGGCCCTCGAAAACAGCGAGCAACTGCTCGGCCGCGGGGTCGAGCGTGTAGTTAAACGCCGCCTCGTGCGTCTCGCCTCCCCTCTCATAGCGAAATGTTTTGTCGCCGAGGTTGGCCAGCCGGCGGTGCACTTCCAGGTCGATGCCCTGAAAATCGTGCAGCGCGTCCGCCAGCTCAAATATCTTGTGCACGATCGCCGCGCCCACTTCGAAAGCTTGCGGACTCGCGTCGTCATCGAGTTGCCGGATGTCGTACGTGCCCGACCCGTTCTGACGGATCTTGATCTCGACAAACTCCGGGTAGCTCGACTTGAATACTTTTCGAAACGTTATAACGGCGTCGCCGGCGGACGCGCCCGCCGTGGCCTGCTGTTTCGCCGGCGTTGGGATCGTCGTAAGGGCGGCGCTCGCCAGCACGAAGGCGGCTATCGCGAGATGTCCTCTGCGGTGAATCACTGCGTGCTCCGGCCGCCATTGGGCAGGCGGCGCTGCGAATCGTCTGCTTGGGACTCCCGCTTCATGCGGCGCATCCGAGGATATCAGGGAAGGCGGGCGGCCCGCGATAATCTGTTTTCCGCGAGCAGCGGCGGGCGCTTCGAGGTTGCGGCGGCGATGCGTTGCCGCGCTCGCGACACATGCGCGTGGCACAAAGCCACCGCCAGCGCGTCGGATGCGTCGAACGGCTCCGGCAATTCCTTCAGCTTCAGCAGCGAGCTTACCATCTGCTGCATCTGCTGCTTGGAAGCAGCGCCGTATCCCGAAACGCTGGCCTTGATTTCGCGCGGAGAGTAGCTGTGCGCCGGAATCTGCGCCTGCGCCGCCGCGAGCAGGACCACGCCCCGCATTTCCGCCAGCCGCAGCGCCGTTTTCACGTTCAGCGCCGTGAACACGGATTCCACCGCGACCGCGTCCGGCGCGAACTCCTCCACCAGCTGCGAAATTAGCTGATGGATTTCCCGCAGCCGCGCTGCAAACGTGGCCCGCAAGGGAAGTTTCAAAGCGCCGAACCGCAGCAGTTGAGAGCTGCCGCCATCGCACTCCACGATGCCGTAGCCCGTTGCTCCCGCCACCGCCGGGTCGACGCCCAGCACGCGGAAGCCTTGCCGATTAGCGTTTGGCCGAGTTAGTGGAATTAGCGGCATGCCGGCGCGCACAGTGTACGCGGGGCTTTGCCGCTGCGGTAGTCTTTTTTGCAGCGCACCGTGTTCGTCAGGAACTGCCTGCGGGGACGAGGATCGCTCGCCTGGAAAAGAGACCGTCGCTTCGCGCTCTCGGCAGAGCCGCGGGAACAGCTGCAACGGCTATCACTGCGAGAAACGCAGCGAGGCCGGCGCTGCTAGGGCATACTGCTAGCTGGCTACGGCCTCCTGGATTTCCTTCTCATCGATGTCGAAGTTGGCGTAGACGTGCTGCACGTCGTCGTGGTCTTCGAGCGCTTCCACCATGCGCACCATTTGCTGCGCCTGGGCGCCGCTCAGCTTCACGTAATTCTGCGGCAGCCAGCCCACCTCCGCGGATGCGGGAGTGATGCCGCCCGCGATCAGGGCCTCGCGCACTTTTTCCATGGACTCGGGTGGCGTGGTCACCTCCCAGGCCGACCCGTCGTCGTGCATGTCTTCGGCGCCGGCGTCGAGCACGATGCTCATCATCTTCTCTTCGTCCGCCTGCTCTTTGGGAACCACGATGTCGCCCTTGCGGTGGAACATCCAGCCCACCGCACCGGTTTCCGCCATGTTCCCGCCGTTTTTCGAGAACATGTGGCGGATTTCGCTGACGATGCGGTTGCGGTTGCTGGTGACCACCTGCACCAGCACGCCCACTCCGCCCGGGCCGTAGCCCTCGAAGGTTACTTCGTCGAGCGTTTCGCCTTCCAGCGTGCCGCTGCCGCGCTGGATGGCGCGCTCGATATTGTCGTTGGGCATGTTCTCGCCCTTGGCCGCGAGGATGGCGGTCCGCAGGCGGGGATTGGTGTCCGGATCAGCGCCGCCGACTCGGGTAGCGATGGTCAACTCACGAATGAGCTTGGTGAAGATTTTTCCGCGCCGCGCGTCCGTCGCGGCTTTTTTGTGCTTGATCGTGGCCCATTTCGAGTGTCCAGACATGAATAATCCCTTTTCGCTTTCTCTAGGAAATCCGGCAGGAGCCTGCCCCACTCTTGCGGCGATAGTTTAGCAGCAGCTTTTAATCCAGGCAAGGATTCCGAGGCGCCGGATCGCTGTCGTGCGCGATGAACGCGGCGAACAACGCGCCTGGTCCCCAACCGAAATAAAATAGCCCGCCGGGGCGCCGGCGTCACAACAGCCGGTGCATTTCAATTTCCACCTTCTTGTCCTGGCCGTTGCGCTCGATCAGCAGTGTGTATTTGTGGCCGCCCTGCCGGAAAAGGTCGCGAATTTCAGAAAGAGTCAGATCGGCGGCGGCGTCATCGTCAATTCCGGCGATGATGTCGCCTTTCTGCAGCCCGGCTCGCGACGCGGGCGTATCGGGCTGCACCTCCACGATCTCGAAGGTTTTCAGGGCCGCGCCTTTGGCGATTACGCCGATGCCGCTTTTGTCTTCTTCCTCTTCCTGGATGAAATGAGGGTTCGGATCGAGAATGAGCTGCCGGTGGGGATAGTCGAGCACCACCTTGAAGCGGCGCAGCATGCCCGCGCCGATTTCTCCCGCGATCTGGGGATCCGCCGCGCCGGGAACCTCCGTCTTGGAAAACGTGACGAGAGTGTCTTCCGCGAAGTACGGTCCCAGCTCGAATCCCTTCGAGCGCCCCAGCAGCGCCCCGGTCGCCGGCCCCACATCCGGATCCAGCGCGGGAATCATTTTCCAATGGGCGCGGAGCAGGCGGTGCGACTCGGCATAGCTGTTGAAGAGTACCACCGAGGCGTCGAGCGCCGTGTTCACCACGAAGCTGGCTTCGAGCACCTTGCCCCTTGGCTCGGTGAATTTTGCGCGAACCACCGGCGCGCCGCCGGTAAACGTGAGAGGCAGCGCCTTTGCCTGGCCGGAATATTTGTAAATGCTCGGGTCGTAGAGGCGCACGGTGAGGCGTCCGTAGTCGATTTCGACGACCACGCGCTGAAAAAAGTCGTTGCCGAGCGTGCCCTCGTACACGCGCCCCGTCTGCATGCCGAAGTTTGCGCTGGCGCGCTGCGGAAGCGCGGCGAGCGGCAGGTCGAGTCCGGCGAGATTCAGAGTGGAAGGCTGGGCGGGCGCGAGCCCCAGTTCCGCGGCGCGCTGCGGATCGATCGACGATGCGGCGGCGGTCGAATCCAGCACGAAGTAGGAAGTGCGGCTGTGGTCCACGCTCACCGGAAGGAAAACAACGTTGTCGAGGAAGTCTGCGGGCACCTCGGCGGCGTCCCCGGAGAAATTGAATCGCGCGGCCGCCGGGGATTCCGGCGCCTGCGCGGCGGGTGCCTGCGCGCGTCCCTGTGCGCGCAACGCAACTTGAAGAGCGCCGGCGCCCAGGCACGCCAGTGCAGCTGCAAAGAAAGCCGCAATGCAGGTTTTCGCGAGACGGCCGGAGCAACTTTTCACGCTGAGAAGCCTATCGGGACTGGATGTATTCCGCAACGTCAAAGCATATCTCGAGAACCTGGACGGAATGCTCGCAGCCGATTCGCGCAACCCGAAGACCAGCGGACAGCCGGGTGGCGCAGCCTTCGCCCAGGAATTCCCGGGTTTTGAATCCTGCGCTTCTCGTTGTCATCCTGAGGAGCGAAGCGACGAAGGATCTGCTTCTTCTTCTTTTTCTTTCTTTCTTTTTTTCTTTCTCTTTTTCTCGGCGCGCGGCCCATCTTTCCCGAGGGCAGTATTCATTGATTCCGGGTTCATGGAACGGACATGACCAATGAACGGACATGAGCGAGACCGGAAAAGCCCGGTCTTCGCGAAACTCTCCGAAGCACGGGGCGCTGGGGAACGCCCGCCAGGACCGCCACGACCTGGACGGAGCGCGCCATGGCGCTTCGAAAAGCCCTCGGCAAAAAGCAAAATTACGAAACGAAGCTACTATGTCTATGAAAAATAAGGCACACCTGGTTACGCCACACCTGTTCGCGGGGGTTGTCACCGGTCGAGGTGGCCCTCAGGGCTAGTCCTGTAATGCGAAAAGCGCGTCCCTCAAGTAGCCGCGGCTCGGGCGGTGGGACGACACGTCGGGGAGTTGGACGTCATAACGATGCCGGAACAGTTCCGACACCCTGAAAAGGCAAGCGCCCTAGTTGCCCGAGGGCTTTGCTGCCGGCGCCGCGGCACTGGCGGATTTGGGCGTGCTGAGGTAGCCCTTGGCCTGGTCCTTGCCGAGATCGAAAACCACGATCTCGTAGGGGGCGCGGGCGCCGCGCACGTAGAACTGAATGGGTTCGCCGACCGTCTTGTCTTTCTTCTCGATGCTCTTGTCGTCGGCGACTACATCGACGGTGTATTTATAGTGCTTGGTGTCGGTCTTGCGGAGAACCACCTGGATGGGGCCGACGTGCTGGGGCGTCTTTTCTTTCTTGAGCGAGAATTCGAAGATGTCGCGCTCGCCCAGCCGCTTGAGTTCTTCCACTTCGTCGTGGTTGCGTGCGATGAGGCCGCTTTGCACACCCAGGTCGCCCACGGTGCTTTGCAGTTTGGATTTGGTGGCGTCGAGGTCGGCCTTGGTGGCATCCACGGCGCTCTTGGTGGTGCTGATTTCGGTGGTCACTTGTCCGAACTTGTTAGTGGTGTCGGCCTGGACGGCGCCGATTTGCTGGCGAAGCTGCTCGTCGCTCTGGAGCTGGTCTTTCTTGATCGATTGCGCCAGGCCGCGCGCGCGGGCCAGTTCATCCTGGGTGAGGCCGAGCTTCTGGGAGGTCACATCCAACTTGGCTTGCAATTCGGCGATGCGGGCGTTCGTCTTGCCGAATTCGGCGTCAACCGCCTGAGCCTTTTTGTCCGCGGCGTCGAGAGCCGCGCGGGCCGTCTGGCGGTCGTTGTAGTTCTGGTAGAACAAATATCCCACCAAAGCAAAGGCAACGACAAAAAGCAGTATCACCCAGCGAGGCAGACTCGATGTCTCTATGACTTGCGGTTCCTCACTCGGGACGTTCGGAGCTGGAGTCAAACTCATAAGTGCCTCCCTCAAGGCTGCTTAGCCGTATGGGTGAATTATGGCCGAGGTGAAGCGAGATGTCTATCGTCGTCCTATGGTTGCCTCGTCTTGGAGTGCCTATTTGGGGCGACTTCTGTTCTTATCGCGTGGCGGCCAATGCGCTTCCACCGTAGTGAACAGGCCGCCCCGCGGCGTGAATTCGCCGCTGACCTGGCACCACACCGGCCGGACGGCGGCCTTCACATCCCTCAGGATGCGGTTCACGGCATTTTCGTGAAAAATTCCAAGATCGCGGAAGGCGAGCAGATACATTTTAAGGGCTTTGAGTTCAAGACACAGCTTGTCGGGCCGATACTGGATGATGATGGTGCCATAGTCGGGCAGGCCGGTCTTGGGGCAGACCGAGGTGTACTCGGGAAATCGAATGGTAATTTCATAGCCGGAAAAGTGATTCGGCCAGGTGTCGAGCTTGGGCAATTTCGCGTCAATTCCGGCGCGGGCGTGGGCGGCGGTATAGTCGGGCATCAGATCGGATCCTCGGATTTTATTCTACACGGGCAGTAGAAAAAACTCGCGATTCGGATCTGGCAACACGGCGTCGAGAAACATTGCCCGCGAAAATTCTTTTGGTTATTCTGTGACGTATTGCCGAGGTAAGAAACTTATGATCTGTCCGCAGTGCCGCAGCGCAGACTGTTTTCGCTCGCATCGATCCGGGCCGATCGACTTCGCCTTCACGCTCGCCGGGGCGCGTCCCTGGAGATGCCATACCTGCGACCGAAGATTTTATGCCTGGCGAGTGGCGTTCTGGTTTTGCCGATTCGCTCACTGTCCACGGTGCGGGAATTTCGATTTGGACCACATTTCCCGCGACCGGGTGGACGAAGGCTCCTTGCTCTTCGCCAAGCGCCTGCTGCATTTCCCCGCCTATCGCTGCGACCCCTGCCGGGAGCGATTCTTCAGCATTCGGCGGCACCGGAAGATCCTGCCGTCGATGATTCCTTCCGCGGGACCCAAGGAGGCGGTCGAGGTGGGAAGCCACAGTTAACGGCCAGCGCTTGGAAGGCCCCGGCCTCCAAATCCAGCGGTTCCTTCGATCACCTTCGACCACATCCAACCCCCGCCTGAGCTTCGAGTGGTAACGCAGAATTAACAATCCTGTCACAGACGATTCAAGACGCATGGATTAAGGTGCGTGCGCCGTCCCACATCCCTCGGTTCGTAGGTGGGCGGAATCGAAAATCCCTATAAGTTCAGCGGCCTGAAGACGGATGCGTGTCCCAAGTTCGACCTGAACACGACTCTAGCTGTGTCTGTGGCCTTACGGGGCGGGCGGCGGTTGCGGTCTGCTCAGGCCTTGAAGAAATGGCGACTATTTCTAGAAAAGCAATCGATGGAAGTCCGGCAGTTAATCTCAAGGAGGAATGAATGCGAGCAATAGTAGTAGGAGCGATGGTTCTCGGCTTCGCCATATCCCCGGCGCTGGCTGGGACCGGGGCGGCGGGAGACAAGGCGGCCACAACACCGGCGGCAACCAGCAGTGGCTCGGCCGCGAACACCGCGTCGGGCGACCCTGCGGCGGCGT
Organism: uncultured Acidobacteriota bacterium; assembly: GCA_963848365.1. Classification (GTDB taxonomy): domain Bacteria; phylum Acidobacteriota; class Terriglobia; order Acidiferrales; family UBA7541; genus Palsa-295. Next base: position 49,696 of record CAWKDI010000006.1, on the reverse strand, counting down.
CCAAGAGCGACTCCCCCGCGAAGCCGGCGGCATCGAACATGGAAAACGAGCTCCAGGAGCTCCGAGACCTTATCGAGGCGCAATCCAAGCAGATTCAAGCGCAGAGCGAAGCAATGAAGGAACAGCAGCAGCAGATGCTGACGCTTGAGAATCAACTGAAGGTTGTAAGCCCGGCGAGCGCAAGTATTTCGGCGGCGCCGGTTACGAATGCTGCTTTGGCGTCTTCACCGGCGATGGATCCTGGCGCCGTTGCTCCCAATGCGGCGGTCGCTCCCAACAATTCTGCCGCGGGCGCGCAAAAGAATCCGGAAGAGGATGAGCCTCCCTCGCTACGCTTCAAGGGAATCACGCTAACGCCGGGCGGTTACATGGCGGCTGAAACGGTGTGGCGCAACCGCGCGGTGGGATCGGATATCAACTCGGCGTTCAACAGCGTGCCGCTGCCGGGCAACAGCCAGAGCCACATCTCGGAGTTCAACGCTTCCGGGCGGCAGTCGCGCATCGCGATGCTGGCGCAGGGGAAGCTGAAGGACATCACCATCGGCGGCTACTACGAGATGGACTTCCTGTCCGCGGGTACAACATCGAACGACAACCAAAGCAACAGCTATACACTGCGCCAGCGGCAATTCTGGGCGCAGGCGAAGTTCAACAGCGGCTGGACGTTCACGGGCGGGCAGATGTGGAGCCTGGTCACGGAAACCAAGGCGGGCGTTGACAACCGTTCGGAAGCCACCACGCAGACAATCGACGCGCAATATAACGTCGGCTTCAGCTGGGCCCGGCAGTACGGTTTCCGCGCAGCCAAGAGTTTCGGCGACAAGGTCTGGCTGGCGGCGGCGGTCGAAGAGGCACAGACAACCGTTACCGTCCACGGCCAGAATGCCGCGACCAACTTCCTGGTTGGCGAGTACGGCATTTCGGGCGGTCTGTATAACCCGATCGTCAACTACGCGTTCAACGCAGCCCCGGATTTCATCGTGAAGGCCGCATTCCAGCCCGGCTGGGGACACTATGAAATCTTCGGCATTCTCACCACTCCGCGCGACCGCGTGTTCCCTTGCGCGCAGGTAGCCGCAACGGCTAGCTGCGGCGGGGTAACCGGTCCTTCGGCAGCCGCTGCCTTCAACGACACACGCAACGGCGGCGGAATCGGAGCGAATGCGCGGGCGAGGTTCTTCAAGCATGTCGACCTCGGCGTGCACTTCTTCGGCGGTGACGGCATCGGACGGTATGGCTCGGTAGGTTTGCCCCAGGCGACCATCCGGCCCAATGGTACGATCGCTCCGATCCGCAACTATCAATCGCTGGGAACGATCGAATATTTCAGCAACAAGCTGGATATTTACGCGTACGTGGGCGACGAATACTCCGCCCGCGCCGCCTACGCACTCAGCGCCACTTCGGCCCAGGGCTACGGTTCGCCCCTGTTCAGCAACAAGGGATGCTGGACCGAAACTCTTCCGTTGGCGTCCGGTTCGCTCACCTCGACTTCCAACGGTGTGAGCGGCGCGGTGGGATTCGTTCCGGGGTCGCTCTCCAATTGCACGAACGACACAAAGCATGAGCTGGAAGGCACTCTCGGATTCTGGTATCGCTTCTACCGGGGACCGAAGGGCACCCTGCAGTTCGGAATGCAGGAATCCTACTTCGTCCGCTACGACTGGAATGGAGTGGGAAACACCACTGGAGTTGGCGTATCGGGCGCACCGCACGGGACGGATAACATGACGTTCACTTCGTTCCGCTACGTTCTGCCTTAGCTCCGCTTTTGGTTTGGCAGTACCGGCACGGAGGGGCTTTCGAGCCTCTCCGTGCTTTTTTTTGGCCTGTCGGCGTTACGAAACGCGAGAATCACGTCGTCGGATTGGCTGGCTGCGCAATTCGCTTGAAGCGCTTGTGGAACCAGGGTGAAGATGGGTCCGTCTGAAGCTACCTGATGCACGACAACGTACTTCTCGTCGAAGATGAAGAGGCTTTGCGCATGACGGTCGGAGACCGGCTGCGCAATGACGGTTATGTGGTCGAATATGCGAGCAATGGGGAAGAGGCTTCCGAGAAGGCCGCGAGGCTGCCGTTTGACCTGATTATTCTGGACATCATGCTTCCGCGCAAAGACGGATTCACCGTCTGCCGCGACATTCGCGAGTCCGGGTTAATTACTCCGATTCTGATGCTGACGGCGCGAGGGCAGACCGCCGACAAGGTAAAGGGCCTGAAAATCGGGGCGGACGATTACGTTACCAAGCCGTTCGACATGCAGGAGCTAATGGCGCGGGTGGAGGCGTTGCTGAGGCGCGCGCCGAACCGTCCCGCGGCGCAGGCGGGCGCGTATCAATTTGGCTCGGTGCGGATTGATCTTCGCGGGACGGAGGTCACGCGGGACGGCAAGCCGGTGAATCTTTCGGCGCGCGAATTTCAGCTTTTGCGCTATTTCATCGAGCATGCGGGGACCACTCTTTCGCGCGACGATCTGCTGAAGGAGGTGTGGGGCTACAGCGCGGACACGTTCACGCGAACCGTGGACGTGCATGTGGCGAGCCTGCGGCAGAAACTTGAGAACGACCCCAAGCAGCCGCGCTTGATTCTGACGGTGCAGGGGCTTGGGTATAAATTCAAGGCGCCGTAGCGTCTTTTGACGAGGCAACGCGAAGGTGAGCGGCGCTCGGGAAGCGTTGCCTGATAGAAAGGCAGGACGAAAGGCTCGCGGAAAAGGCGCCGCGGGAGGCGGGCGCTGCCCGCCATTCGTGTATGTCAGAGCTGAAGCTCTGACTCTGACCCCCTAAAAAGCGAGGTTTTTCCGCAGCCTGTAACTTTTGTGGTGGCTGAAAAGAGTCTGTGTGAGAACTGGCTAAATCGTCCCTCAGCGGCTGAAGCCGCATTGATTTTTCGGCATTGGCGGCACGGATAAATCCGTGTCACACAGGCTTTGAAAGCCACGACCCACAAGGATTTCGGATTGCCACACAGACTCTGACGCTCTGACCCCCTAAAAAGCGAACGGCTGCCGGCAAAACAAAAACCTGGCGCCTTGCTGCAACTCACACCTGAAAGAGCCGGAAAGACCAAGAAAGACCCACCGTTGAAGAACACAAGGGTGGGGCACCCGAAGAGAGATCCCTCCACTACGGCTTGACGACACCGTCAAGCCTCCGGTCGGGATGACAAATAAATGCGTACAACCCAGCACGTGTAACTTTCGGGATACGCGTGTTTTGGGGCAAAGTTAAATGTATAAAGGTGGAGATGTGCGCGCAGACCGTGGCGCGTCTCAGGATTTGGAACAGGCGCGGACTTGCGTTTGGATGGGCGGGCGTTTGGGCGTATAAACATTGCCATTGGCCGTGAGTCGACGGGATTGGAAATGATGTGAAGGTGCCATTCAAAGAGCGGGCGTTGTCGGCCGCGGTGGTTGTGCCCGCCGCGGTGATCGTGATCGTGCTGGCGGTGCTTCAGTACAACTGGAGCAACCAGGTGAGCGAAGCCACGAGCCTGCGGCTGGCCGATAGCCTGCAGATGTCGATGGTCAACTGGCACTTGGATTTCTTCCGGATATTTTCGCAGATATGCCTGAACCTGGGGGTCGATCCGGACGGCGACCCGCCGGAGGATATTCAGGAGCTAGCGCGCTCGTTTTCGGAATGGAAGGCCGGCGCCGCTTATCCCGACCTGGTTTCGGACTTCTACATACTGCCCCCGGAAAAGGCTTTGCATCCCAGCGTGCTGCGGTACGATGCCGCGACGAAGCGGCTGGAGCCGTCCAGTCCGCCGCAGGAGCTGGAAAGCCTGAGGGAAAGTCTGCAAGCGGGTTTGTCGTCGTCACCCGCCGATTTGAGTCCTGGAAAAAGGCCGGCGTCGCCGGCGGCTCCGCAATTCGTGGAGGGCTTCTATCCGGGCGCGCCTTTGATTGGGTGGCGGTTTGAGCCTGGCATTCCCGCCCTGCTGCATCCGCTCTATCCGAGCCGCACTCCGGCCGAGGAGCGCCGCAACAGCCGCGAGTCCGCTGAATGGATCGTGCTGCGGCTGAATGACCAGGTGATCCGAACGCGCATTCTTCCCGAGCTGGCGCAACGATATTTCCAGGGAACCGACGGGCTGGATTTTCAAGTCGCCGTGGTAGGTGGAGACAAGCCCGGCCGAGTGATGTATTCGTCCGACGCGGGTTTTGGGAAACAGCAAGTGGAAGACGCGGACGGGTACATGGATTTATTCGGTCGGGTGGCTGATCCGGCGCTGGGATCCCCGGTTCACGTGTTCCACAGGCCATCGGTGAACAAAGGGCCGGCAGCGGCGGTGGGCGTTTCATGGTTCCCATTGCTTGCGGAGGCGCCCTCCGATCAGGACTGGCAACTGATCGTGAAGCACCGGAGGGGAGGCCCGCTGGGGGCTTTTGGCGCGGAATTGCGCCGGCGGGACCTGGCGATCAGTTTCGGCGTGCTGTTCCTGCTGGTGCTCAGCATGGGAATGCTCATCGTGACGAGCTACCGGGCGCAGCGGCTGGCCAAGCTGCAGATGAATTTCGTGACCACGATCTCGCACGAACTGAGGACGCCACTCACGGTGATCAGCTCCGCGGCCGACAATATCGCGCACGGGGTGGTGGACGGCAAACAACAACTGGCGCAGTACGGATCCGTGATCGGAAGCCAGGCGCGCCAGCTATCGGGGCTGGTGGAGCAGATCCTCTCGTTCGCCGCCGCGCGTGATGGGCAGCAGCGCTACGATTTGAGGCCGCTCAGCGTCTCCCAGATTATTGATGCGGCGCTGGCCAGCACCGAGGGGCTGATTCTGACGGCTCAGTTCACCGTGGAGCGCGAAATCGAGCCGGACCTGCCGCAGATCACGGGGGATTTGGCGGCGTTATCTCAGTGCTTGCAGAACCTGATCACGAACGCGCTAAAGTATGGGGGCGCGCAGCAATGGATCGGCATTCGCGCGGCAGTGAACGATCGCGGCATCCGCGGGAAGGAAGTGGAAATCAGCGTTTCCGACCGGGGGATCGGCATAGCGTCGGCGGATTTGCCCCACATCTTCGAGCCCTTTTACCGGAGTTCTTCGGTAGCGGCGGCGCAGATTCACGGCACTGGGCTGGGTTTGCCTCTGGCGAAAAGCATTGCGGAAGCGATGCAAGGCCAACTTACTGTGCAGAGCGCGCCAGGAAAGGGCAGCACTTTTACGCTGCATCTGCCCTGCGCTCTGGATGCGTCCCAGCACGCGGAAGCACCTTTGAATCAGCGGGTTACTGGTCGTTCTCACCAGGAAGGCTAAGAAGGGCTGGAAGAATCTGCGCGACAAATGGCAGAAGCGCCCTTCAGGGACTGAACAGGCTGCGGTTCCTCAGGGGCTAAAAGCCCCGTTGAATCCCCGGACTTTATGTCGGAGCTCAAGCTCCGACCCCCTAAAGACCGGAGTTCTTCCGCAACCTGTGAAGCCGCACTGATTCTTTGGGCGGTTGCGGCATGGTTAGAGCCATGCTCTGACACGCTGCAACACAGGCTCTTAAGGACTCCGCGGCTTTTTCCTGTAGGGCACCCATTTTTCCCCCTACCCTTACATAGCGTAGCTCGCAGGTTTTACAACCTCCTTACAGCAAACGAGTCCGCGCCTGATATAGGCTTCGCACATTGTTGGTGGGGTGAATCCGTGGTTTGTGCGCTGGCTCACTGTGGGACCTGATGGCAACGACCGGGTCCTTTTATCCATCGACCGCAATCGGAGGGGCTGAATCCCACCGGAGGCCAAAAGGGCGCGAGGATGAAGCGATGAAATTTGCAGATTGTGGACGGTTCTGCTTACGGGGTTGTGTGAAAGTGGCGACGCTGGTGCTGGCCTGGCTGGCCGTCTTTATGCTGGCCACCGCTGCTTTTGGACAGATGAATACGGCCGATATCACCGGGAATGTGACGGACTCGAGCGGCGCCATAATTCGAGGGGCTACCGTTACCGCGCTGCAGGTGGCGACGGGGGCAAAACAGACGGCGATGACGAACGAGACGGGCCAATACTCCCTGCCGCAACTGCCGCTGGGCGCGTACACCATCACGGCGGAGGCTCCCGGCTTCAAACAGGCCACCCAGCAGAGCGTGGTTCTTCATGTGAACGACCACGTGCGGCAGGATTTCGCGCTGCAGGTGGGAAACCAGACCGAAACGGTGAGCGTGGAGGCGGGTCCGGAGCAACTGGAGACGCAATCGGTCTCCGTCAAGGACGTGATCGAGAACAATGAAGTCGTCGATCTGCCGCTCAAGAGCCGGCAGTTTCTGCAACTGACCCTGCTGAGCGAAGGGGTGGTGAATCCGCCGGGGGGCACGCGGGGAGATTCGCTGCAACAGACCGGCTCGCTGATCAATGTTCTCGGGCAAAGGACCGGCCACAATCTTTTTCTCGTGGATGGAACGAGCATTACCGACGAGTATTACAACAACGTGGTTTTGAATCCTTCGCCCGACGATACGCAGGAATTCATTATCGACAAGACGAACTACGAGGCGGAATTCGGGGGAAAATCGGGCGCGGTGATTAACGTGATCACCAAGCAGGGCACAAACGACTTCCATGGCACCGCTTATGAGTTTCTCAGGAACGATGCGGTGGACGCGGAAAATTATTTTGCGCTGCCAAACGCGCCGGTGCCTTCCTACAAAGAGAATCAATTTGGCGCAGCGCTGGGCGGCCCCATCGTCAAGGACCATACTTTCTTCTTCATCAACTATGACGGCCAGAGGCTGCGGCAGGATCTGGCTCATCTTTTTACGGTGCCTACAGCGGCACAGAGAGCGGGCGTGATTGGGAGTACGACGCTGGCCGGACCGTTCGACCCCGCGGCGGTGGCCCTGCTGAATCCGGCGCTGACCCCGCTGCCCAATCTGCCCGGAACGAGCAATAATTTATTGGAGGAAAGCGAAGAGCAGTTCGACTCGAACCAATACAACGCGAGGCTCGATCAGCGGATTTCTTCGGCCGATTACGTCTTCGCGCGGGTGGCGATCTTCGACGCCCATGAAATCGATCCCTACGGATCAACCATACTCAACGAAGCACAGTTGCCGGCGTTCGGGCGCACGTTGAATACCCACACGGATAACCTGACGGTCGGCGAAACGCACACGTTCTCGACCAATTTGCTGAATGAGTTCCGTTTCGGGTGGATGAAGGTGTCGGGCGGCCAGGGAGACCCCAATGCGGGCAATCCGTTTGCATCGGTGTACGGGCTGAAGGGAACCACTACCAATCCGGCCGACCAGGGATATCCGCAGGTGAACTTGAGCAATGAATTCACGACGCTGGGTTCGCCCACGGGATTTACTTCGCGCGTGGACCGGGATTTTGAGTTCGCCGACAACGTGATGCTGCACAAAAATGCGCATTCGATTCAGTTCGGGGCTTACATCTTTCATCTGAGTTTCAATCCGCGCTATCCGAACAACGCGCGCGGTGTGTACACCTACAGCGGAGCGTATACGGGAACGCCACTGGGCGACTTCCTGAAGGGCGAACCCGCGTCGGCGCAAGTCGGATTAGGAGAAGGCGCGGAAAATGCGACGACCAACTGGGCGCACCTCTACGTGCAGGATGACTGGCAGATTAAGCGCAGCCTGGTGCTGAATCTCGGGCTGCGGTATGAATACAACGCAAACCTCGTGGCCGACGCGAACCAGACCTCCGATATCGATCTGACGGCGCCGGGAGGACCTGCGTTCGTGATTGCGGGAAACCCCGCGGCGTTGACGGGAACGGCAGCTGTGAATGCGGCGCTGAGCCCCATTCCCATTATTTCGGCGTCCACGGTGGGCTGGAACAACAGTTTGCTGACGCCACGGAACCTGCGCTTTTCGCCGCGGCTGGGATTGGCATGGCAGGTGCCCGGCCAGAACGGAATGGTGGTGCGCGCGGGTTTTGGGGTGTACACGAACCAGGCGTCCTACAGCATCCTGCAAAATCTGGCGGAGAACATGCCGTTTTTCTTTACCGAGACGGTGACGGCTCCGGCGGCGTTCAATGCGAACTATTCGACGGAGAACATTCTATCGTCGGCGAACTACAAGGTGCCGGGTTCGATTGGCGCGAACAGCGTGAACCACACGTTCCGCGTGGAATATAACGAGGTTTATAACCTGAGCATCCAGAAGGCGGTCACGAGCAACACGACGATCGAAGCGGAGTATGTAGGATCGCGGACCGTGCACGCGGACAGCTCGACGGCGCTCAACATGCCCGTGCTGCCTCCGGCGGGGACAACGAGTTCGGCGCAATCACGGCGCCCGTATCCCGAGCTGACGGCGTTTACGACGATCCGCTGGAACGGCTGGGCTACTTTCAATGCGTTGACGCTCAAGGCAAACCGCCGGTTTGCGCACGATTTGTCGTTTGAGACGACCTATACGTGGTCGAAGTCGATGGACGACGCTTCAGATACCGGGACGACGAACAACGAATACAATCTGCCGCAGAACTCCTACGCGCCGCAGCTGGAGGCGGGGCCTTCGTCTTTCGATCATCGGAACCGATTCACCGCGAATGTGGTTTACGACCTTCCCGTGGCGCGAAGCGCCACCGGTTGGATGCAGGCGGCGCTGGCCGGCTGGCGAGCGAGCGGGTTGTTTACGGCGCAGAGCGGGGCGCCGTTTACGATCAACCTTTCGACCGCGGCGGGAAACGAGCCGGCGGACGTCGGGCTGGTAAATTCCACGACGAACGTGGAGCGGCCGAATGTGGTTGGGAGCATAAATTCCGGACCTCACACGGCGACGGAATGGTTCAATCCCGCTGCATTTGCGCTTCCCGCGCCTTTCACGTTTGGAGATGCCGGACGGAACGATGTGTTTGGACCGAGCTACGTCGATCTCGATTTCTCGTTGCAGAAGGATTTCGCGCTGCCGCTGGAAAAGTCGAAGCTGCAATTCCGGTTCGATGCGTTTAATGCGTTCAATCATCCCAACTTCAATGTGCCGGGCCGCATCGCTACGTTCAACAGCGCGGGCGTGCAGACGTCGCCGACCTTTGGCGTGGTCACCAGCGCCCAGGATCCACGAGAGCTGCAGTTTGCGCTGAAGTTTATCTTCTGAGCTGTCCGGGGCTGAAGCGCTTGAGAAGGGTGAGATCTACGTCGAGGGGAAAGAACATGGAACCGAAACCATCCACCTGGTAATAGTCCGTCGTCGCGCTCTGCTGTACGGCCAATGGTTCGTCGATATTCTGGCCTTGGGTGTTTCTGGCAACCACTCCGCCCGTTGCATTCAACATTTGGATTACGTTGTCGGCGGCGGAAAAGGCCATCGCCCGCAAAGCCTTCGACGCAGCCCTCCAGCGGGAACTGGATGCCGTCATCCGCGAAGCCAAGGAACGCGCCGCCTGCATCGCTCTGCCCGCCGATCTCTGGGAATTGGAGCGCTGGCTCACCCAGTGCCGCGAGGATATCATACCTCTCCCGGTGCCGAAGGCACCGCTCTGACGCTTTGGAAGTTAGAGCCGGAAGAGACCAAATATGAAAACCGCGATACCTAAAACGACGCAAGGTCCAAGCAGATAGACCGGCCATGGTGACCAGCCATGTTGGGCGCGTACCTTGAGATATTGAACAGGGGTGTCCCAACCGTTCGGACTCAATGGCTTCCCGAAAAAACCGTACGAGGTTTTGTAGCCAGCCCTAGTCATTTTGAGCTGAATGTGGATAAACAACAGGCCAGCGCCCCCGATGAGCAACAACCCCGCGATGACCGCCGGGTCATGCCGGGCCATATATACGATCGGTTGAAAACCATTTTCTTGCATGTATTTGTCCTCCAACTTCAGAGGGTTCTGCTAGCGCTGTTTTGCGCCCGTCCCAAGCTAGTTATTGCATGAGCAGCCGGGACCTGGGGGTGAAACAGGATTCGTTATGGTGTTCGTCACATACTGCGAAAACCCTAGGCCCGTGCCGTACCCAGCAGTGATGTTAAGCGTCCAAACACCATTGCTAGGGGAATAGGCAAAGCCGATGCCGAGTCCCAGGAACGAGTATTCAGTGTTATTGAAGGGGCCTGACACGTCACTGATCGAATTTGCATTCGTGAAGACGACTCCGAGGCCTGCTCCGGCGGAGAGTCCACCCGTCTGGTTGTTGTGGTAGTTTCCACAGAGACCATGCGAGCCTACGAAGCCGCCGTAACTAAAATAGCCACCATTCCTGCTGGGGTCTGGAAAGAACAACCCTCCAACGGGAACTGGATGCCGTCATTCAGGAAGCCAAGAGGCGCGCCGCTACCATCACTCAGCCCGCCGATCTCTGGGAACTGGAACGCTGGCTCGCCCAGCGCCGCCACGAGATCGACCGCGCCTACGACTACCGCTACTCCGTCCTGCCCCTCGTCTTCCGAAATCTCATCCGCGAAGGTCACCTCACGGAACAGGAACTCCACGGACTCGCAGAAGACAAACTCCGGTACACCCGCTAGAGACAGCAGGGGCCACGTCACAAATCGGACGCGGCCCCAACTGACTTCACAGACTTTACCCTCGTTGATCATTCATACAGCAGCCCGGCAAACACAATCTGTAATTTGAAAAGGTCCAGGAGAAGCCTGCACTTCTTTTCAAAGTTGTCTTGCACAAGAAATTTGTTAAACATAGGAACAAATTGTTCTTTCAGCAAAACTAGGGAAAACGTCCTCTCTTCAATGGCGCTGTTCAGTGCCCCAACCAAGACCTTATAGGCACGGGTTACGGTCATGAACGATTCAATTCCCGCAAAAATTGACTCGCACGTATATCGCGGTTCAAGCGGCCCCGTGCTGGCACCCTGAAGATAGTCATGAAACTCCACTGTAAGCCTGATCAAAACGCGTAAGTGGTCCAGTTCTACATCCAGAAATTGCGACCCGACAGATTCCGTCATTAGAGCTTGCAGCGTGCGCACGCGTTCAATGTCAGTCATTCTCTATTCCCCTACATCGCCGCTGCTGCTGCTAAATATGGAGCCGCTGCTTCAAGTGCAGCCTCCGCAGCAGCTATCGCAGCTGCGACTTGAGCAGCAGTAGGTCCGCAATGTCTTATAACCTTTGCTATGGCATCGTTTAGTCGATTGACTGCTTGCTGCAGCGCCTTTTGATGCCCCGGGTCCGGGCATCCCCCATATCTCACGATATCGGCCGCTCTGCCAGCCACCTGGGCCGTGGCCGCCTCAAGTTCCGCTAGTGCCTGGGCACAGGACGCCACGCTTTCGCCAGTTGGATCAGTACAGTTAGTAGGAGCATTTGCAGCGTACGCGTAAAAGTTCGTACCGTCGCCTTTAAACCGTAGCGGGTCCTCGCTCAGGAACCTACCGATGGTTGGATCGTAGTATCTGGCGCGGTAGTAGTAGAGACCTGTTTCAGAGTCGAATTCGCGCCCTGTGTAGCGGAAGGGATTGGTGACCGAGCCAGACGAGGCGGTCTGGTTGCCGAATGAATCGAAGGTATAGGTTTGCGCTAGGGAGCCGGTGCTGCTGCTCAACGACGTGACCGACCCCAGACCATCTGCCTGGTAGAAGCTGGTTGTGCTGCTCCGCAGCATCGCCAAAGGCTCATCGATGTTCAGGCTTTGTGAGTAGCGAGCGACCGCAGTGCCTGAGAAATTCGTTTCCTCGACCAGATTGTCACCATCGTAGGCAAACACGGACGTGCCACTCGACGACGACTTATAGATCCGTCTGCCGAACGGGTCATACTTGAAGGTGATCGTTCCACCCGAATTAGGCAGCGTAATACTCGTCATTCGATTTTCATAGTCCCACGCATAGTTCGTCGTCGCGCTCGAAACAGTCTTGCTCGTGGTGTTGCCGTTGTAATCGTATGCGAAGCTCGCGCTCGAATCCGCCGTCAACTCGTTCGAGGAGTTATTGGTGTATGACGACACGCCAAGGGAATTCAGCCTGTTGCCCACCGGATCGTACGTGTAACTTTCTGTCGTCGTCCCACCTTGAGTCGCCGACAAGAGCTGATAAATCGAATCATAGCCGTAGTTCGTCGTCACGTTTGCCAATTGGTCCGTCTTCGCTGTCCGGTTCCCAGCAGGATCGACCGTGTACGACGTGCCGTCAATGGTACTGCCGGACAGTTGGTGCAGCACCGAGAGCAGATGCGACAGATTGTCGTAGCTGTAACTCGTGCTGATTCCGTTGGGACGGGTCATCTGCGTACGACGGCCCAGCGCATCGTAACTGAACCCGAAAGAACCGGCCCACGAGTTCGTCAAGTTGGTCAGCCGGTTCAACGTGTCGTAGGTGTAGGTGTCCGTGCTGCTATCCGGTGCCGTGTAGCCGGTGCGGAAAGAAGGAGCAGTTCCCTCACCCACCCGCGCTGCGCGCGTATGGGCTCAGGATGACAACAAAGGGCGTCTGCAGACCGCAACAAGTTTCAGGAATACGGGCCGCGAGTGCCGGTCCCAGCCGATGTGCCAGTTAGTCGCCCGGTTGCTCTATCCTTAACTGAAAACGGCTGCGGCGGGATTCGGCCCACCAATGGCTGAATCGGTCGGCGTAAAGATACACAACGGGAGTTGTGTACAAGGTGAGGACCTGGCTGAAGAGCAGGCCGCCGATGATGGAAATGGCAAGCGGGCGGCGCAGCTCGGAACCCATCCCGCGCTCCACGGCGAGTGGCAGAGCGCCGAACAGGGCTGCCATCGTGGTCATGAGGATGGGGCGGAAGCGCAGCACGCACGCCTGGTAAATCGCATCGAGCGAGTTTTTCCCTTCTTGGCGCTCGGCCGTGAGAGCGAAATCGACCATCAGAATCGCGTTCTTCTTTACGATCCCGATCAGCAGAACTATTCCGATCATCGAGATCACCGTCAAATCCATGCGGAAGAGCAACAGCGCCAGGATGGCGCCAACCCCGGCGGATGGCAGCGTGGAGAGAATGGTGATCGGGTGGATGCAGCTTTCATACAGAATGCCCAGCACAATGTAAACCGCAAGAATGGCCATGGTGAGGAGCAGGGGCTCGGTGGACAGGGATTGCTGAAAGGCCTGCAACGTTCCGGCGAACATGCCGTGGATGCTCGACGGCATGTCAATTCCCTGTTCCATGTCGTCGATGACCCTGGCGGCGTCGCTGAGGGCCACGCCCGGGGCAAGGTTGAAGGATATCGTCACGGACGGGAACTGGCCCTGATGATTCACGGAAATGGGGGCCGTCTTCGTCTGGAACTTCGCAATCGCGTTTAATGGGACCGAACGGCCCGAGGCGGACTTTATATAGATATTCGCGAGCTGCCGAGGGTCTTGCCAAAACTGCGGCGCCACTTCCATGACGACGTAATATTGATTCTGCGTTTTGTAAATTGTGGAGACTTCCGCCTGACCGAACGCGTCGTAGAGGGTGTTATCGATCATTTGCGGCGTGATTCCCATGCGGGCGGCGGTGGGGCGGTCATAGACGAGAGAAGTCTGAAGTCCTTCGTTCTGCTGGTCGCTATTGACGTCGGTGAGGCCCGGCAAGGCTTTCATCTTCGCCAAGACGATAGGGCCCCACTTGACCAGGTCCTGAACATTTTCGCTCTCGATGGTGTATTGATATGTGGCGTTGCTCTGGCGTCCTCCTACGCGGAGGTCTTCGCCGGCCCTGAGGAAGACAGTGGCGCCCGGAACGGCCATGAGTTTCGGACGCAAGCGGTTCACCACATCAATTGAGCTGACTTTTCGTTCCTGCAGCGGGGTGAGGGCGATATACATGCCGGCGGTGTTGGTGGGTCCGAAACCACCCGTAAAACCCATCACGGTTCCGATCGCGGGATCGCTTTTGATCACCTTCACGAAGCGGTCGGTCAAGGCCTTCATGGACTGGTAGGAGATATCCTGAGGCGCCAGGACGGTGCCCTGTATCGTTCCGTTGTCCTGCTGGGGAAAGAAGCCTTTCTTGACGGTGACGAAGAGAAACACGTTGAGTAGGATGGTGGCGGCGAGAATCATCATGGTGACAGCGGGGTGTCGGAGAACCCAGCGCAGGGTGCGGTCGTAGCCCCGCAGGATGGCGGTAAAGAATTTCTCCGCTTTGTCTTCGAGCCACCCGCTTTTTTCATCGCGCTTTTCCCTGAGCAGGCGGGAACAGAGCATCGGAGTGAGGGTGAGGGAAACAATCAGTGACACGACGATCGCAGCCGAAAGAGTGACCGCAAACTCGCGAAACAAACGGCCTACCATACCCCCCATCAGCAGAATGGGAACGAAGACGGCGATGAGCGACGTGCTCATCGAGAGCACCGTGAAGCCAATTTCCTGCGCACCCAGCAATGAGGCGGGCATGGGCCGCATGCCTTGTTCGAGGTGACGGTTGACATTTTCGATTACCACGATTGCATCGTCCACGACGAAGCCGGTTGAGATGGTCAGCGCCATGAGGGACAGGTTGTCGACGCTGTAATTGAGCAGGTACATCACGCCGCAGGTGCCGATCAGGGAGACGGGAACGGCCACCGTGGCGATCAGGGTGGCGCGAACGTTTCGCAGGAAAACGAAGACGACCAGGATGACCAGCGCAATCGAAACGGCCATGGCCCCTTCGACATCGCGCACGGACTCCCGGATGATGGCCGTGCGATCAATCGTGTCGGTGACATCGATGGCAGCGGGCATTTCGGCCTGCAGGGACGGCATGGCCTCATGAATGCGGTCGACCGTTTCGATCAGATTCGCGCCGGGCTGGCGGAAAACCAAGACGAGGACCGAGCGTCTTTCGTTGGAGAAACCGGTGACGCGCACGTTCTGCACCGAGTCCTGCACGTCGGCGACGTCTGACAGGCGAACGGCGGCGCCGTTGTGATAGCCGATGGTAAGGTCTTTGTAGTCGCTGGCCTTCATCAACTGATCGTTCGAGAGAATATCGGCGGTAGAGACATCATCGGAAATCTGGCCCTTGGGGAGGTTGGCATTCTGCTGGCGCAGCATGTTGCCGACATCCTGCAGACCGAGGCCATAACTGCTGAGCTGGGTGGGGTTCAGTTCCACGCGCACGGCAGGCAGGGCGCCGCCATTGACCATGACCTGGCCGACGCCGGGAATCTGGGAGAGGCGCTGCTGCAGGATCGTGGATGCGGCGTCAAAGATGAAAGGCACATCGTGGACGGTCGAGGTGAGCGTGAGGTCCATGATGGGAATGTCCGAGGGATTTATTTTGCGGTAGATCGGATTGGCGGGCATGTTCGCAGGAAGGAAGCTGCGAGCCGCGTTGATGGCGGCCTGGACGTCCCTTGCGGCGCCATCGATGTTGCGATCGATGTCAAATTGCAGCGTGATGCTGGTCGACCCGAGATAGCTTGCCGAGGTCATTTCCGTGACGCCCGAGATGCGCCCGAATTGGCGCTCGAGTGGCGCGGCCACCGACGCAGCCATGTTCTCGGGACTTGCGCCTGGAAGGTTTGCCTGCACGGAGATGGTCGGGAAATCCACCTGGGGCAGGGGAGCTACCGGGAGTTGGCTGAAGGCTACTGCCCCGGCGAGTGTGATCGCCGCCATAACCAGGGTGGTTGCGACCGGCCGCTTGATGAAGATGCTCAGGAATCGCATTTAAGTTCGGAAGCGAAGTTTAACAGGTGGCCCGAGGTGCGCTCAATCGGTGGTTGCGGACTGTCGGTGGTTGCGGACAGGGGCGGGGTATTGCGGTTCAGGTGGGGAGGCGCACTTCAACGTCGAGGCCTTCCAGAACGGGGCGCACGCGGCGAATCACTTCGCTGGCCCACAGTTTTTCGGTGAGGAGCACGAGCGAGCCATCCTCGAAGCCGCAGACGGCGCAGAAAAAATAATTCGGGAATGCCTTGTGGTAGGCATCGACGCCGCGGCGCCCGAGATCGGCTTCGAGGGTTGGATCGCCGCTCTCGACCGGACCGCCGGCCCTGGAGCCGAATGTTTCGGTCTGAAAGCGATCGAGTAAGGCTTCGAGCTGAGGGATTTCCGGGGAAGGAATTACGATGCATCGCTGACCGGCCTCGCGGAAGGGAAGCTTGTGGAGTTCGCAATACTGCTTGACGCGGTCAACGTGGCTGAAGAAGTCGAGGGCCCATGGTTCTTTGCCGGTGGTGGCCCAAAGCACGCGGCTCCAGATGCGCGCGGCGCCGGTTCCGCGGGCGGGTTCGCGATTCTCATCCGCTTCGACCAGTTCCAGGCCGATGGCACGCACGTCCGGGCCAAGATCGACGGGTTCGATTTCGAGCAGGTACAATGGGGTTATTCCTCTTCGCCTGAGGCTTCCGGAAATTTGCTCTGGAAGTCAGGAGACTGCTTGCGGACTTCCAGCCAGTCGAAGAAGGCGTCGGGAGTTTCCAGCCACACGGCAAACCAGTGAGCGACCTCCTGCTTGCCAGCGCGCTTCTTTTCGTCCACTTTGTGATTGCGGGCAATCATTTCGGCGCGGCGTCGGCCGAGGCGAGCCACTTCCCGAACGCGTTCGGCGGCGTGCCGTTCATCTTCCTGCAGAAACTTGCGGAGCAACTCATCAAGACGGACGAGGCACATTTCGGCTTCTTCGAGGGTCGAGAAGTGCAGCAGATCACTGAATTCTTCTTCGTATTTGTCTTCGGTGTCGGAGCGGGTGGACATGGCGACGCGCATTCCGGCATCTTCGAGGACGCTCACGATGTAATCGGCCGAGGTCTTTCCGGGCTCTCCCAGCTTCGCGATCAGGCGGCGGCGAATCTGCTCTATTTCCGCGGGGGTGAACCGCGGCTTGGCCAGTTCGCGGGCGGCCGTGAGAATCAAGGCTTTCTTGGTGTCCATGCCCGCCGAAGCATGCTCGTTGGAATGATTGGAAGTCAAAGGGCGCCTCACTGCGCGGACCTGCGGGTTGCAGGATCAAGGTGCGCCGCGTCCTCGTTGAGGAGGTGCCGCAATCGCGCCACGTTCTTATTGTGCTCCGCCAGGGTGCGGCTGAAAAAGTGGCCGCCCTGGTTATTGGCGACGAAATACAGGTAATCCGTTGGTGCCGGAGAGAGCGCCGCGCGAAGCGATGCTTCACCCGGATTCGCGATGGGCCCCGGGGGAAGGCCGGGATGCTCGTAGGTGTTGTAGGGCGAATCGATGCGCAGGTCCGCAGGCTTCACATCCAGCACCATGCGGCCAGACAAGAGCAGTGCGTACTGCACCGTCGGGTCGCACTGCAAGGGATAGGAATGCCGGAGGCGATTGTAGAACACGCCCGCAACCAGAGGGCGCTCTTCGGCCACGGGCGTCTCGCGCTCGACCAGCGATGCCATGGTGACGGCATCTTCCGGCGTCATCGCGCCGGGCAGTTGGGGAAACCGCGGGACTTGCAGGCTATCCCAGACGGCGCGGAAGTGGCGCACCATCGTGGCGGCAATCTGCTCGCAGGTGGTGTGGCGCGTGAACTGGTAGGTGGAAGGGAAGAGAAAGCCTTCGAGGGTTTTCGCGCGCGGTGCGAGATCGGAGATCAGCGAGGTATTCCGCGCGGCGCTCAGAAAATCCTCGCGGCCGCAGACTCCCTGCTGCTGAAGCTGACTGGCGATGTCGAAGATCGTCCAGCCTTCGGGAACGGTGACGATGTGGACGAAGATCTGGCCGCGCGCGATCTTCCAGAAAACCTGCCGGGAGTCGACCTGGTGGTCGAACAGGTATTCGCCAGCCTGAAGAGGGCGGCGGAAATGCCAGTCGCTGAGGAGCGCAAAGGCGACGCGGTTACGAATAACGTCATTCTTGCGGAGAATCCGGGCAACGCCCCAGCGCGAGGTGCCGCGAGGAATGTCGACAAAAACTCGCTCAGGGCGGTGCCCGCGATAGGGACGGCTGATCTGCGATTCGAGCCATCCGGCGCCTGCTCCTAGCGCCGCAATGGCTAACAGGGCCAACAAACCCAAACGCCTCATCTTCAGTAAGCCTCGCTCGGCCCGGATTGGGGCAGCTGAACCGTTTGCCGCTCCAGATACTCGCGCAGCAGGATTGCCGCGGCTACCTCGTCGATTGGCTTGAGCGGGCCGGACGACTGGGGCTTGCCCATGGGTCTGCGGGTGATTTCGCGAGCCTCCCACGAGGTGAGGCGCTCGTCCAGAAGTTCAACCGGGATCCCCAAGTTTTTGTTGAGCCGGTTTGCAAACCGTTCAGCCTCCGCCGCCATATCGCCTGCTTCGCCGCTGAGGAGAAGCGGATGGCCGACTACGATCAAGTTGACGGAGTTCTCGCGGCAAATGGTTCGCAGACGGGCGATGTCTTCTTCGCGATTTATGCGCAGGAGGGTCATAAGGGGCTTCGCCGTCAGGCGCAATTCATCTGAGAGCGCCAATCCGATCCTTTTTCGTCCATAGTCGGCGGCCAGGATGCGGCCTTGCCGTTCGTGTGACGTTGACATAGTTAGAGCTGTAAGGCGGGCGGAAGCGCGCGGACGTTCATCCTAGATCATTATACGCGACGTATAGCAAGATTCGCGATAAGGCGGGAAAGGGAAAGGGTTCCGATACGGGACACTGTTTTTTAGATACTGCGATTTGTCGTCACAGGATTGCGCGGAGCAGGGACGCCATGGCTATTACTCACATTACGCCATCTGGAGTTGGTAGATACACCATGAACCCGAACGTTTTCAGCGTGCTCCCAAACGCAGCACGGCAGAAATTTCCCGGGGATGGAATTTTCTACCGGCGGTACAGTTTTCCTTGTACCCTGCGGGACTAGTATCCGTCTCAAATTGAGTCAGTTGAAAAAACAAGAAGTTTTGGCACGCCAACTGCGATTGCGGAGAAGTCTCAATTGCACCAGCGGTCGAGTTCTTGAAGAAGTGTGGAGTCCCTCAAGGACGCAGTTGCCGGTTCTTTCAGCAGCACCCAATTCGCTTTGAAGTTGAAGCACCTAATCCAACAAAGTTGCCGGGTTTCGATTCGGCAACGGGGGGAAGGTTTCTAGTGAAGAAAGCGCCTCAACCGCAGAGCCCTGCCGACCCGGGAAAGAAGAATGGAGTGGATGGTTTCGGGCCGTTTGTGTTCTGCGAAAAATCGACTGGAGTTGCACAATTCCGCGCGGAATCAAATGACGATCCGAACACGACTGTGGAGCGGATAGCGGGACAACTGGCGATGCAATGCCTCGTTCGCGGACATGATCCCGAGGATTTTGTCGTGCTGGTTCCGGCAGAGGGACACATCGTGGGACGTTTTTTGTCGCGCGCCAAGGAACTGCTGGAAGAAGGGCGCGCGGTGTCCCGGCCGGCATCGCTGAGCCCGCGCCAAAGCGAGATCCTGGTTTCGGTGATTCGCAACCGGGCCAACAAGGAAATCGCTTCGAAACTTAACATCACCGTGCGTACGGTGAAGTTCCATATCTCGTCCCTGCTGAATAAGTTTGGGGTGGATAATCGCGCGGAACTGGCGCGCCGGGCCGCGGGTTTTCTAAGACAGGACGCCGTGGATAGCGAGGGGCTTGCATTCCGTCCCGCGATGGAACACGCCGAACCGCTTCAATTGGGACCTGTTCCGGTGGAGTCGGCATCCCGGCGCCCTGAGGAGAAGCCTCGGAACCTGCGCTTTTCCAGCCGTCAGATGACCGCCTGACGAGATTGACGAAAGCGGCTGGCTCTAACACCCAGCTCGTTCTGGGCCAGCCCGTACTATGAAGTACAGGCCTCCCCTTTCAAAATCTGCCTTTGGTTGTTCACTTGATCTTCAGTTTTTTGATATCGATCGACGGCTCCGGGAATTTCAAATGCATTTCTTCCATGGTCTCGGCAATGACGTGTGACACGGCAAGATTCCGAAACCACTTCTTAT
The DNA here is from genome assembly GCA_963848365.1 of uncultured Acidobacteriota bacterium. Lineage (GTDB taxonomy): Bacteria > Acidobacteriota > Terriglobia > Acidiferrales > UBA7541 > Palsa-295. The sequence goes on along the minus strand of CAWKDI010000006.1, from coordinate 29,977 downwards.
CGGACGGGACGATGTGCCAAGGGGCCTCGGGAGTGGTGCATTTGGTCAGGACGTCCTCGTAGGCTTCCTGGTAGTGATCCCAAAACATACGCTCGTTAAAATCGCTCTGGGAGATTTTCCACCGCTTATTGGGGTCGTCCAGGCGCTCCAGCAGACGCCTCTTCTGCTCCTGCTTGCTGATGTGCAGAAAGAACTTCAGAATCTTGACGTTGTTTTCGCGGAGGTTTTTTTCGAAGCGATTGATCTGGCCGTACCGCTCGGACCAAACCTTGCGGGGCACGAGGTTGTGGACGCGCACCACCAGAACGTCTTCATAATGCGACCGATTGAAGATTCCGATGTCACCGAATCCCGGTACGGCTTTGTGAACCCGCCACAGAAAATCGTGGGCGGCTTCTTCCGGCGAAGGGACCTTGAACGAAGTCACAGGGCAGCCTTGTGGGTTTACGCCGGACATGACATGGCGAATGGTGCCGTCCTTACCCGCAGCGTCGAGGCCCTGTAAAACGACCAGGACAGCGCGTTTGCGCTCCGCATAGAGGACATATTGGAGTTCGTCAATCCTCTTCAGGGTTTTGTCGAGGCTCGCTTTCATGTGATGGTCCTTCTTCCAGCCCAGTGTTTCGCCGGGGTAATATTTTGCGAGCTTCACCTTATGGCCCGGCTTGACGGCAAGTTCGCTGGTGAAATTCGTTGCCATGACGTAACGCCTCCCCTTTAGATCGGCTGCACCAATAAGGTCAGGATAGCGCGTTTGAGCTGCGACAAGCGCTGCGGCGACCTGATTGCCGGGCTCCCAGGGCTTGTGCTAACCTACGCAGTCGTTAGAGTAATCAGCTTTGCAAGAGTGCACGAAAACCTGCCTCCAGTGCTTATCGGATATCAAATCGCGACGCTCGGACGGCCACAAACAGGTCCCGTCGCGGCAGCGACAACCGGTTATTTAACCTTTTCCCTTCGGAGTCGACACAATGGCCTATAAATTAAACGTGAACGGACAGATCGCGACGGTGGACGTCCCCGGCGACACGCCGCTTCTGTGGGTGATCCGCGACGTGCTCAACCTGAAGGGCACGAAGTTTGGCTGCGGGATCGGACAGTGCGGAGCGTGCACGGTACATCTGCGAGGGCGCGCGGTGCGCTCCTGCCTGACTCCTGTGTCGTCCGCGGCAGATGCGCCGATTGTGACGCTGGAGGGTCTCTCGGCGGATGGCACGCACCCAGTTCAAGTGGCGTGGCAGGAAATTGACGTTCCGCAGTGCGGGTATTGCCAGGCGGGTCAGATGATGTCTGCTTCGGCGCTGCTGTCGCGCACGCCGCATCCCACCGACCAGGAAATCGACGCCGCGATGAATGGCAATATCTGCCGCTGTGGAACGTACATCCGCATCCGCGAGGCGATTCATAAGGCCGCGTCCTACGCTTCGGCGCCTGCCGCGAGCGCAAGGCATGCCGCGCCGGGCCAAAACGGCTCTCACGTTAGCAAGGAGGCTCTGTGAAAACTTCCATTTTAGAACCGGTCGAGAAAGCTGTCCTGAATCGCCGATCGTTTCTGCGCGTCTCCGCCATCGCGGGCGGTGGGATCCTCGTGGCCGTGTACATGGAGCCTCTGGCGTCGGTACTGGCTCAGGGCCACGCGAGTGGGAGCCCGAATCCTGCGTTCGTGGCGACGGCGTTCGTGAAGATCAAGCCCGACGGCAGCGTGATAATCATGTCGAAGAACCCGGAGATCGGGCAGGGCGTAAAGACCGAGCTTCCCATGATTATCGCGGAAGAACTCGATATCGACTGGAAGAACGTCACTGTCGAGCAGGCCGACTTGGATGAAGCAAAGTACGGCCGGCAACGCGCGGGCGGGAGCGGATCGACGCCATTCAACTGGGATCCGCTGCGGCAAGTTGGCGCGGCGTGCCGTTCGATGTTGATTTCAGCAGCGGCGCAGCAATGGAATGTGGAGGAAGTGGAATGTTCCACGGACGGCGGGCGCGTGATGCATCAGCGCACGGGCCGGTCGGTATCGTATGGCGATCTCGCTTCGAATCTTGTGGGGATGACTCCACCGGACCTGGCGATGGTGAAGCTGAAGGATCCCAAGGATTACAAGATCGTTGGACAGCCGATTCATGGCGTTGACGTGCCCTCGATCGTGCGCGGTAAGCCGATCTATAGCATCGACTTTACGGTTCCGAACATGCTGTGGGCTGTGTATGAGGAGTGTCCGGTGTTCATGGGCAAGGCGGTTAGCGCGAACCTTGACGAGATCAAGGCCATGCCCGGCGTTCGCCATGCTTTCATCGTGGAAGGCACCAGAGATTACACCGGCTTGCACAGCGGCGTCGCGATCGTGGCGGACAGCTGGTGGCAGGCGCAGACCGCCCGCCAGAAGCTCAAGGTCACGTGGGATGAAGGCCCGACGGCACAGCAGAGCAGCGACGGCTTCCAGCGCCGCGCGGATGAATTTTCCAAGCAGGCGCCGCAATTTCCGCTGCGCGTCGATGGCGATGCGGATGCAGCAATTGGCTCCGCGGCCAAGGTTGTGGAAGCGGCTTATTCCTACCCATTCTTGTCTCACGCCACGATGGAGCCCCAGAACTGCGTGGCACATTACGACAATGGCAAGCTGGTTTTCTGGTCGCCCACACAGACCCCGGAGGCGGGGCGGCAGGAAGTGTCGCAGGTGCTGGGAATTCCAGAAGAAAATATCACGGTACACATGCTGCGTTCGGGCGGCGGTTTTGGACGCCGCCTCACCAACGACTACATGTTGCAGGCGGCATGGATTTCAAGGGTGGTAGGAGCGCCGGTAAAGGTGCTGTGGACGCGCGAAGACGATATGCGGCACGACCATTACCGTCCGGCCGGCTTTCACTACCTGAAGGGCGCAATCGACAGCTCGCAGAATTTGACAACATGGAAAAATCACTTCGTCAGCTTTGGCGAGAATAGAAAGTTCCAGACGCCCCCGGCGGGGATGGAATCGAACCAGTTTCCGGCCACATTTTTGCCGAATTTCGACTTCCAGGTGTCGCTGATCCCGTCCGGAGTGCCGATGCATTCGCTACGCGCCCCGGGAACGAACGCATTCTGTTTCGTGGTGCAATCGTTCATTGATGAACTGGCGCACGCGGCAGGAAAAGATCCGCTGGAATTCCGGATCGAGATTCTTGGCCAGCCGCGGGTGAAACTCGCGAATCCGCCGCTGCCGATTGAACCGGAGATCGAGGCGGCCAGGATGATCGCTCTGCTTCAACTGCTGAAGGAGAGGTCGAATTGGGGCAAGCGCGCTCTGCCGAAAGGCACTGCGATGGGCGTTGCGTTCCAATTCGCCCTGCGCGGCTACTTCGCGGAGGTGGCGGAGGTGAGCGTGGACGCCAACAAGAAGATTCGCGTTCACAAGGTGTGGGTTGCGGGCGACATCGGCAACCAGATCGTTAATCCGAGCAATGCCCTGAATATGGCGCAGGGAGCGGTGATTGAGGGACTAAGTCACCTGATGAACTGGGAGATTACCGTTGATCGCGGGCGCGCGGTTCAGGCCAATTTCGACGCATATCAGCCCACCCGCATGCGGCAGGCCCCGCCTGAAATCGAGGTGCATTTCCTGAGGACGAATAATTCGCCCACGGGGCTTGGCGAGCCAGCTTTGCCGCCGGTGATCCCCGCGGTGTGCAACGCGATTTTCGCGGTGAACGGGGAGAGGATTCGTTCGCTTCCGATTGCAAAGCACGGGTACAGCTGGGCGTAAAAGCGGCCTGGCCGCATCCGAAACCCAAACTGTACGATTCGAATCACAGTCAAAAGTTACGTGCGCGGTGTGAAAAACCTGGGAGAGATCCCTCGTCGCTCCGCTCTGTCGGGATGACAGGGCAAGGCAACGACAACTGCCAAGCAATGGCACGTCACGGCCCGGCAGCAACGGCTGACACAGAACCATAAAGAGCCGGCGAAAGGCCGGCGCTGCAACCCTCGCTGCGACGTTTTTCGTTTTGCTCCCCCGGTCTTGTCTTTTCCTTTCTTCCCGCCTTGCCCGTCAAGGGCTCGTCTCCGGGATTGAAAATCAAGCTGTCCATAGGGCAAACGTTCGTTGCGAATACACGAACGTCCCGATGACAAACTTTGCGGGGCTGGGGCAAGTTAGGTGGCGGAATCTTACGTTAATCATAGGAGAAAGCGTATGCACGGGAATGATGACGATAGAGACGAGAATGCATCTAAATCTACAGTGGATTTGAAACGCTGGGGACTGCTGGCGGGTGGCAGCGCCCTCACCCTGTATGGCCTTACGCGACGGTCAAAAAAGGGAATGACTCTGGCGGCCGCCGGAGGCTTGATGGCTGCTCAGGGCGCGAAGATGACGGTTTATCCGCGCGAGATACACGCTCAGACCAGCTTTGCAATCAATTGCCCGCCGGAACGGGCTTACCAGTTCTGGCGGAACTTCGAAAACCTGCCGAAATTCATGCATCATCTGCAAAGCGTGGAGAACATCGAGGGCGGCCGTTTTGAGTGGACAGCGCTCGGTCCGATGGAGACGCCCGTCCGGTGGACGGCTGAGATTGTCGACGAGCGTGAAAATGAACGGATTGCGTGGCGGTCGTTGTCCGAATCCGATTTCCGAATCAATGGACTTGTCGAATTTCGGCGGGCCCCCGGCGACCGCGGCACACTGGTCAATTTGTCTTTTCAATACGAAATCCCAGGGGGCTCGGCAGGGAGAGCGATTGCGGCAATCCTCGGAAAGGATCCGGAATTCACGATTCGCGAAGACCTTCGGCGCTTCAAAGCAATTCTCGAAGCCGGAGAGATACCCACCACGGAAGGGCAGTCACACGGCCCGCGCTCGGCGCTCGTTTCGGCGATCCAGTCCGCATATCCGAACCGGCGCAAAGCATCCGAAAGGCGCCTAAGCGAACAATTGACCGAGGAACGGAGGGCTTCATGAAAGCAGTCTGCTGGATGGGCAAGGAAAAAATGAGCGTGGAAGATGTTCCCGATCCCAGGATTTTGAATCCTCGCGATGCGATTGTCCGCGTGACGAGCACGTGCATCTGCGGATCGGATTTACATCTTTACGATGGGTACATGCCCACGATGGAGCAGGGCGATATTCTGGGCCATGAATTCATGGGGGAAATCGTGGAGGTCGGCCCGGGAATCAAGGGTGAAAAGCTGAAAGCCGGTGACCGAGTGGTGGTGCCGTTTACCATCGCGTGCGGACACTGCTTTTTTTGCCAAAACGAGCTGTGGTCCTGTTGTGATAACACAAACCCGAACGCATGGATTGCCGAGAAGCTGATGGGATACTCGCCGTCTGGGCTCTTTGGCTACACGCATATGATGGGCGGCTATGCGGGTGGGCAGGCTCAATACGTGCGAGTGCCGTGCGCCGATATCGGCCCGCTCAAAATCCCCGCGTCGCTACCCGACAATAAAGTGGTCTTCCTTTCCGACATTTTTCCGACGGGTTACATGGGGGCGCTAAATTGCGACATCAAGCAAGGAGATACGGTGGCGATCTGGGGATGTGGTCCGGTGGGCCAGTTCGCCATACGCAGCGCATTCATCCTTGGGGCCGAACGAGTCATCGCGATCGATCGGGTTCCGGAACGGTTACATATGGCCAAGGAGGCGGGAGCTGAAACGATCCACTTCGAACGCGTCGATAGCGTGGTGGAAGTTCTGAAGTACATGACCGGCAATCGAGGTCCCGATTCATGCATGGATGCCGTGGGCATGGAGGCTTCGGGGCACTCGCTCCTGTTCATGATGGACCGTGCAAAACAAGCGCTGCGCATCACGATGGATCGGGCCGAAGTGCTTCGGCAGTGCATCCAGGCGTGCAGAAAGGGCGGAACGGTTTCGATACCCGGCGTTTATGCCGGGCTGATTGATAAAATTCCCGTCGGAGCGGCGATGAACAAGGGGCTGACCTTCAAGACCGGTCAGACCCACATGATGCGCTATATGAAACCCCTTCTTGAGCGCATCGAACGAGGGGATATCGATCCGAGCTTCGTGATCAGCCATCGCGTGCCGATTGACCGCGCCCCGGAGATGTATCGCATTTTCCGCGACAAGCAGGAGCACTGCACAAAAGTGGTGCTTGATCCGTGGGCGGCGGCCGCATAGGGCTGCCGCGAACGAGTCTTCTTCAAACAACAAAGCTCGCATGTGAAACTGCGAGCTTTTTGTTTTGAGTTTATTTATTTTTGAGATGCTGTTTTAGCGACGCCCGCCGCCTCCGCCATGGAAGCCACCCCCGCCTCCGTGGAAACCTCCACCACCGTGAAAGCCAAAGCCTCCGCGTGGTTCAAAACCGTGTCCGTACGGTTCATGGAAGTCGCCAAACCGGTGAGGTCTGCCGTAGTAGCCGCCGTAAAAGAACGGAGAGCCGTATACCGCAAACGGGGAATAGAATCCCCAGCCAAACGGGCTGTAGAAGATTCCGTCTCCCGGTATGAAGGTGTAGGCGCCAAACCACGGGTCCCAATACCAACCCGCGCCCACCCAACCGGGGCCGCCATTTACGTAGAGCCTCGCTTCATCGGCGTCCGCCTCGGCGAGGTATCCCGACCGCAGCCCGGACCAGCGATAGAGATCATCCGCATATTGCTTGTCGTTGAAGCCCTTTGCCTTGAGCTTTCCGCTGGTATCGAGAGTGACTTGATGGTTCTCGCCAACACTCGTTTTCTGGTTATTCGCGTAAACCTCAGCCTTCCCTTTAAACACGCGGACTTGATTGTGATCCTGGTCAAACTCGTAGAGGCCCTTCTTCAACAGCTGGGTGCTGGCTCCGTTTTCGTCGATGCGGATGTTATTGTTCTTGCTGATGTCGTTCACCTCAACCAGGGCTTCGCCCTTGTCGACTTCGACCTCGGTGTTCTCCAGGGCCGGCGAAATCATCTTTAGCGCGCCGTTGTCTCCAATGCGCAGGAACACGCCCGGAGTGAGCAGGACCTCCACTTTGCCGGACTGGGTGGTGAGTGTCTGGCCCTTATCCAGTCCCACGTTACCCACCGAACTTGGGCTCAGCGGTTGCCCGTCGATGGATGCCTGCCCCTCCACGTAGTTAATGCTGCCTGGTTGCGCCGGGCGGGCATTCTGCTGCCCGGGGGCCTCATTTTGAATCTGCTGCTGCCCATGCACGGGCAATACTAGTACTGCTGAAAGAAGCAAACTGCCAACTGCTCCGAATATAAAAGGTCTTTTTGAGACTGTCATGACTTTGCTTCACCTCTGGTAATTAGATGCGGCAGAAGCCATTGGGTACTCGACCAGCTGGGAGATCGAGCGAAGCAACGCAGGGGCCACGGCGTGGGTTAGGGATAATCCTGTAGGGCTTCCAGAACGACGTGGGGGGACCAGGAGGGGAAGGCAGAAGGGCGGTTGACGATATTTCGGGTTACGCGCGCAACGTGGCGGCGATTTCTTTAGCGACTTTTCGAGCGCGCATCAAATCGCCCGGGCCGAGCGAGATGGCCGCAACGCGCGCGTGACCTCCGCCTCCATATTTTTCACACAGGGATGCCAGGTTCACTTCGGAGGAGGCTTCCTTCCAAGGATTTGTGCCGACTGAAACTTTCGAGCGCGAGGGCGACGCGCTCACCCCCACCGTGTAGAGGGCGTCTGGGAACAGATAGTAGGGAATGAATTTGTTGTAGCCTTCGAGATCGAGGTCGCTCACGTCGAAATAGACCACGCCGCCGCGGGAGTCCGCACGATCGCGCAAAATTTCCACGGAACGGCGATGGCGCTCGAGCAGCGGTCCAAGATGCTTCTTCACAATTGGCAGATCGATCATTTCGCTCAAGGATATTTCGGCCAATTCGGGGATGATCTGCGGCACGAGATTCGGCTCGGGGGCGGCCTCGATCACAAGGGCCAGTTGCATAGCAGGCTCAGCCAGGCCGACAGCTTCTTCCGGGGAGGCGAATTGCGCGCCATCGATAATATCGCCCCACTTGATGAGGTCCGCGAGGGGGCGGGCGTCAAATCCGAATCTTTCGGAAGCAATGGTTGCGAGAAATTTTGTGCAGGATTTATAGGTGGGATCGTAGAACTTTTTCCCGGAATGATCGTGCCGGAAGTTTTCGGCGTCTTCAGGCTTCAGAAAAGCGCTCTGATGATGGTCGAACCACCAAGTCAACAGCGGGGAGCTGGAATATTTGAAATCGACGATGGCGTTTTCGTCGCCGTCGAACGTGCCGTCTTCAAAGGGCGCCGAGGCCTTGTGCGTCATTCCGGTGTAGCGGAATTCCGCGTTGGGGTCGATCCGCTCGCGATAGAAGCGCGAAAATATGGCGGCGGAGGAGGCCCCGTCGAAGCATTTGTCGTGAAAACAGATTCGAACCATCACTGCGTTCCCCCGGGATTTCATGCGGCCACGGACCGCCATATACTCGCAACGAAAGTCAATTAGGATGAACGTATTGCCCTTCGAGTGTCAATAGGCTCGGCGTTTAGGCACGGCATTTTGACGCTGCGGGGCATTTTGGGAGCCAGTTCGCGGGTGGCGGCGAAACAAAGCGCGAAAATAGCGGTGAGGATTCGGGGGATTCGTCTAGAATACTCGGCCGATGGCAAAAATAACTTTTTTAGGCGCGGCGGGAACGGTAACCGGATCGAAATACTTGGTGGAGGCAGAAGGAAAACGATTATTGGTCGATTGCGGCCTTTTCGAAGGTTCCAAGGACCTCAGACAGCGGAATTGGGATCCCTTGCCCACCGATGCCGCTGCGATCGATTGGGTGGTGCTCACGCACGCGCACATCGACCACACCGGGTATTTGCCGCGACTGGTTCGCTCCGGCTATCACGGGCCGATCTATGCGAATCCCGCCACGCATGAGCTATGCGGCTTGCTTCTTCCTGACTCGGCGCACCTTCAGGAAGAGGACGCGCAATTCGCGGCGCGAAAGGGGTATGCCAGCCATAAGCCGCCGCTGCCGCTCTATACGGTGGCGGACGCGCAGGCCGCTCTGCAGCAATTTCGCGATATTCCACGCGCGGCGCCCTTTGCGATCAGCCCGCAGTTTTCAGTTCGGGGGCATGACGCCGGGCATATCCTTGGGTCGTCCTGGATCGAGCTGACTATCACCGAGGGCAGCAAGCAGACGCTGGTGGTTTTCTCTGGCGATATCGGGCGCTACGGCGAGCCGATTTTAAAAGATCCCGAGCCGCCCTCGCACGCCGATTTTCTGCTGTGCGAATCCACGTACGGCGATCGCGATCATCCCAGCGGTTCCGTCGTCGGACGAGCTTGCGGACGTGATCAACCGCGTGGCGAAGCGCGGCGGCGCGGTGGTGATTCCCGCATTCGCCGTTGGGCGCACGCAGTTGCTCATGTACTACCTGCGGGAGCTCGAAGATCAGAAGCGAATTCCGCATCTTGCCGGTGTTTGTGGACAGCCCTATGGCCATCAACGTAACCGGTCTATACGCCAGCCATACCGAGGACCACGACCTGGACTTTACCAAGGAGGAGCTGGAAGGAAATCACGATCCGCTGAACATGCGCGAGGTTCACATGACGCGCACGGTGGAGGAATCGAAAAAGATCAACGACGTCGTGTCACCGTGCATCATCATTTCGGCGAGCGGCATGGCGACGGGCGGGCGCATTCTGCATCATCTGGCTCGCCGGCTGCCGGATTCCCGCAGCGCAGTGCTGCTGGTGGGCTATCAGGCGGAGGCGTCGCGCGGCCGGGCGCTGCAGGATGGGGCGAAGTACGTGCGCATTCACGGGGAAGAAGTGCCGGTGCGAGCCGAGGTGGTCAACATTGGCCAGCTTTCCGCTCATGCGGGGAAAAGTGAACTGTTGCGATGGCTTTCGGGCTTCCAGTCGCCCCCGCGGCAGACTTTTCTGGTGCATGGCGAACCGGTCGCTTTGCAGGCGCTGCGAGATGCGATCACCGCCCAATTTCGCTGGCCCGTGACCATTCCGGCTTACCGGCAGTCGTTCGATTTGTCGCCTGGCGGCTGAAATGACACGGCAAACCATGCTCCGCAGAATGCGAGTCGAACGGTTATAGCTTAGGTCGTGCGTGCGCCTAAGTTGCAAAATGCAGATACCTCGATGGGCTCGGGATGACACGGTGCAGTGGATGGGCGGCTAGGGAGGTTTCGCCAACCGCAACTCCGCTGAGCGACTTGTCGCTTCTTAAACGCTCTTCAGCTTCGCTAATCGTTCCGCGGCTTGCTGCATCGTTCGGTCGGTTTTGCAGAAAGTGAAGCGCAGTTGCGAACGGCCATCGGCCGGATTCCTGTAGAAGCTTGAGCCTGGCACGCCTGCGACGCCGATTTCCGTTACCAAATGCCTCGCGAAAGAAACATCGTCCGGGAAACCGAACGCGGAGATATCCGTCATGATGTAATAGGCGCCTTTAGGCCTGAAGCAACGGAAGCCAGCCTTGGAAAGCATATCCAGCATTCGTTCGCGGCGTTCCGCGTACTCGCGCGCCATTTTGTCGTAGTAGCTTTGCGGGAATCTGAGCGCCGCGGCGCCCGCCGCCTGGAGTGGCGCGGCCGCGCCTACCGTCAAAAAATCGTGTACTTTGCGGATCGGTGAGGTGACTTCCGGGGGCGCGATCGCCCAGCCCACGCGCCAGCCGGTGACGCTGTAGGTTTTCGAAAGCGCGTTGATGGTGATCGCGCGCTCGCGCATCCCTTCGAGTGACGCAATCGAGATGTGTTCGGCGCCGTCGTAGAGCATATGTTCGTAGATTTCGTCCGAAATCGCGAAGGTGTCCCAGCGGACGCAAAGATCGCGGATGCATTCCAGCTCCGCGCGCGTGAACACTTTTCCGGTGGGATTATTCGGCGTGTTGATGATGATGGCCTTCGTTGAGCTGTTGAACGCCGCAGCCAGTTCCTTGGGATCGAAGGTCCAGTCCGGCGGATGCAGCCTGACGAAGCGCGGCGTGGCGCCGGAAAGGATCGAGTCCGGGCCGTAATTTTCGTAGAACGGCTCGAAGACCACGACTTCGTCGCCCGGATTGATGATCGCCATCAACGATGCGATCATCGCTTCGGTGGCGCCGCAGCAGACGGTGATCTCGCGTTCCGGATCGACGGCAACTCCCTGCGTGCGTTCGAACTTTTCGGCGATGGCATCGCGGAATGGTTTCGCGCCCCAGGTAACGGCGTACTGATTGATGTCCGCTGCGATGGCTTCCTGCGCGGCGCGCTTGATTTCGTCGGGAGCGGGAAAATCGGGGAATCCCTGCGACAAATTGACCGCGCCGTGCTGCAAGGCCAGGCGCGTCATTTCACGGATCACGGATTCGGTGAACTGCTCGGCTTTAAGGGAAAGTCTCGAACTAACGGGCGCCCCGGGCCCGGGTTTTGCGGGATTCATTCTCGTCACCATATAGTCTGCGGTAGATGTCCGCGTTTCGCGTCACGATTTGAACGTATTGGCGCGTCTCGGTGAAGGGAATCGATTCCACAAATTCCGCGGGTTCGCGATAATTCTGCCCGGCCGTCCACTGCGCCACGCGATCTTCGCCCGCATTATACGCAGCCAGCGCCGATTCGATATTCCCAAACTGCTTTTGCAGGCCTGCGACATAGAGCGTGCCGAGCCTGACGTTGTAGTCCGGATCGACCAGCCGGGCGTGCGCATAGCCAATTTTCGCCTGTTTTGCCAGACGCCGGGCCGTGGTGGGAAGCAACTGCATCAGCCCGAAAGCGTTCGCGCCGGAATGCGCCTCGGGCTCGAAGGCCGATTCCTGGCGGATGAGCCCGGCAACCAGCATGGGATCGATCTCCGCGCTGCCGGCCCAGCGGCGAATCGAGGATTCGAACGGCATGGCGTAGGCCGCGAGCCAGACCGGGCGGGGCACTTCGGTAAGTGGATGAGCCTCGAGCTGCGGAAAAATCTGCCGGACAGTCACGATCGCCGCGCCGCAATGGCCGGCGTCCACAGCCGCCTGGGCGGCCTCAAGAAGCAAGCGCGGCTCACCAGTTGCGGCGTAGGCGGCGCGCAATTCGAGTTCCGCGGAGGCATCGAACGCAATTGAGCGCAGGGCGTCCGCGCGAGCCTTTCTCTTCTCCGCGGCGGCAGGGATCATCTCACTCATTTTCTGAGAGGGCGGCACGGGCGGGATCGTCGCGAGCACGTCGGGGATCTGCTTCGGAGCAGGATCGAGGCCCCGCACGCGCGTGACCGCCAAATTCTCAAAATAATTTTGCGGATAGCGCTCGATCAGCTTGTCGTAATAGCTGCGCGCAAGCCCGGGAACCCCGGCATCTTCCGCGAGACGACCCAGCCAGTAGAGGGCGTCGGGCGTGTAGGTCGAGCCCGGGAACAGCTGCAAATGCTGCTGGAGCAGCTCCGCTCCCTCAGGCGCGCGTTTCAGCACGGCGGTCCAGGTGACGCGCCACTGCGCGTTTACGGCATCCGGGGCGTTTGGAAACTGGTCGGCGAGCCGTTTGTAATAGGCGGCTGCGCGGTCGCGGTCAAGGCGCACCCAATAATAATTTCCCGCGAGGAACAGCGCGGACGCAGCCCAGCGGCTCGAGGGCGCGCGCGAGACGGCGTTTTCGACCGCGGCAGCCATGTCCGTCTCCTGCTGATGCCCGCGGTAATAGTCGGCGAGGGCATAGGAACGCTCCGCGTCGACGTCCGGATCGGTCACTTTTAGCGCAATCACCTGGGAGGGCGGCGAGCCCAGAGCCACGCCGCATTCGAGAATGCGAAGCTGGGCGCGCTCCATATTTGCGCCGGAAAGTTGCGGGCAGAATGGCCGCGTATTCACTGCGGGCGGCGGACCATTCCTTGGCGTTAAACAGGGTGTCCGCGTGAATGAGCCGCTGATCGAGAGGGATTTCCGGAATTTTCCCAGCCGCGCCGCCGCGCAGGAACTCGAACCGCGTGGTGGCCTCGCGTGCCTGCTCGCTTAGCGAAAAGCGGGTATATAGAGCTTTGTAATCGGCCGCGGCTTCCACCAGTTGCCCGGCTTTTTCGTACGCCTCCCCGCGAAGCAGCAGAAGGCCGGGCCGCTGAGCCGTCAGGGAGTAGGCTTCGAGCGCGCTCACGGCGTCCGCAGGCTGGTTTAACGCCACCGCAGCCACGCCAATCGCCTGCAGCGACCTGCTCCGTCATCACTGAATCCGGATAGTCCTGGCGAACCTGCTTGAGTTCGGCCAGAGCGGGCGCGTCCTGCGCCTGGGCCAACTCCGTCTCCGCGGACCAATATAGCGCGTAGTCGGCGAGCAGAGGGTCTCTCTTCGCGCGCTCGAGCCACTTCTCCGCGTCGGCATAGCGTGTTCGGGAATAATCGTAGAACCCGAGCGCCAGCGCCGCGCGCGTTGCCAGAGGGGAAGCCTTCTGATTCGCGATGCCGCTCAGGGCGTTATAGGCCGCCGAAGAGTTCTTTTGCTTGAGCTGGTCGCAGAGCTTTTCAAGCTGCCTTACTGCGGCTGTGCCAGGGGAGTTTGCGGTAGATGCACCTGTTGGCGTCTTCGCGGATGCTGAATGAACGGATTTTTTCTGCGCGAAGGATATCGAGGGGCACAGCACGAGCAGAATGCCAGCGGTAAAAAGCAGCCGGCACCATGACTTCATCGCTACTCTCTTAGTGGCGCAGAACAGGGGAAGGGTATGGATATTCTCCGAGGGCTTCCGCATTCCCCTCGGCGAGGATCTCCACCATCCAGCGATGGAAGTAATCCACCGGATGATCCTGGATCGCGCGAAAGCGGCGGTCGTATTCTTTGCGTGCTTTATCGAGTTCACTGCGCAACCGTTCGCAAATATCCTTGTTCTCACGGCCCAATTGGACGTCCTTGGGCCTCAATAGTTTGATGTCCTGCATCGCCACTTTGGCTACTCGGTTTGCGCGGCGGTGCAGTTCCTGAATGTCCGGGGGGAAGCAGGTCACGTCGAAGGCCGCCTCGGAAGCTGCGACATGGTGCGGAACACCGGCCTCAAACAAGACCTCAGACATCGTCTCATGCATCACCGGCGGCTCTATCGATTGGGCCATAGCTTCCGGAACGGCAGCCTCCGGCTCAAGAGGAAGCTCTTCGGTGTAATGGGGGACGGGCCTGTGTTCGGGGCTGCGAGCTTCAGCTTCGACAGTAGCCTGCGGATCTTCTTCGGCCCATGCGGATTCCGGCTGGACGTTCTCGTTGTTCGCGACATCGGCGGCGGGGGCACCGGAATCCTGGGATGCGGTTGCTGCTGATGCCGTCTGCCTCGCATCGGCTACGGATGCACCGGCGCCTGTGGCAACAAGGATCTGCCGCTCGGGCGGCTTCATCGAGATCACCACGAAATTCGAAAGAACGGAGAGCGCTGAGCTGAGCGAAGAAGCAGCTGTCTGCGCGCGGAGAAGCGCGGGGAGCGCATTGCCCGGTTTGGCCGAGCCACAGGCTGCTACAAAATCCGCACAGGCCTGATGAAGTTCGTCCGCGGTGCGCTGGAGCGGGGTCAGATTGTCCCGCAGCGACCTGGAAACAACGTCTTCCAAGTCTCGCGCGAGTGATTCTCCGCCATTTTTCAAGGTTTCTTCGCCTCTTCTGGATTATGGAAACCGCTTACAAAGGTGTCAACTGACATTCGGGAGCGCGTTTCCCATTGGATAGGGGCTTCGCGGGCAGGCTCGGGAGACCAGGCCAAGATCGGGCCACGATCAGGGAAAGATCGGCTAAGATGCCTTTGTGACCCCAACTGAGAGATTCACTCCATGTTAACGGCGGGACAAATTCGGGCTTTGCTGAAGCTCGAGCCGCATCCAATCGAGGGGGGCTACTTCGTTGAGACTTACCAGTCGGCTCTCCGTATCCCTAAGTCTTCGCTGCCTGCTGCCTATTCGGGCGACCGCGCGGCGGGCACCGGCATCTACTACCTGCTAACGCCCGAAACATTTTCCGCGCTCCACAGGCTTCCCGGTGACGAGATGTTTCATTTCTACCTGGGAGACCCCGTTGAGATGCTGCAGCTGAGGCCGGATGGCTCCGCCGAGGTGAGCATCTTGGGACATGACATTGCTGCGGGCATGCGACTCCAACACGTGGTGGCAGGCTGGGTCTGGCAGGGCAGCCGGCTTCGCGCGGGTGGGAGCTACGCGCTCCTGGGGACGACAATGTCTCCCGGGTTTGACTACGCGGATTACGAATCCGGAACGCGCGAAAACCTCACAAAATTCTACCCAGCGTACTCCGCCATGATTGCCTCGCTTACGCGATGATTCCCCAGCGACGGCATCCTTGGGTCCTGCTCAGCTTACTGCCCTTAAGGGCAGGAATGGCCTTCCTCGCGATCCTGGCCGCGTCAGCCCCTGTGAGCGCGCAGGAAACGGTGTTCACACTGGACCCGGCGCAAACCCAAATCGAATACACGCTCGGTGCAACGCTTCACGCGGTTCACGGGACGTTCAAGCTAAGGAGCGGCATCGTACATTTCGACCCAGCTACAGGAAGGGCTACGGGCAGAATCGTCGTCGACGCCACCAGCGGGAATAGCGGCAACGGCGGCCGCGATTCGAAGATGCACCGCGAAATTCTGGAGAGCCAGAAATATCCCGAAATCGTCTTCACTCCGGCCCAGACCAAAGGCACGCTCAACCCGCAAGGGACTTCACAGCTGGAAGTTGCCGGCATATTTCGGCTTCACGGCCAGGATCACGAGGTCACCTTTCCCGTAACTGTCCAGATAGCGGGGGCGAGGGCTACAGCCAGCACCCACTTTGAAGTTCCTTACCAGCAGTGGGGATTGAAAAACCCCAGCACCTTCATTCTGCGTGTGAAGGACACGGTGGACATCGACGTGCTAGCCGCGGGGCAACTATCTTCTATCCCGGGGAAATAACGACGGCTGGTTTGGCGTTTCTGTTTCGCGAATGGGATGGGGAGAGCAAGCGCTAGATTAGGCGGCATCTCAGCCGAAGTGGTAAACTAGGGCATCCAGCGGGGGCGAAACGGTTTCGACGGAAACTGTAGCGGCTCCGAAGGCATGCCGGGCGCCACCTGCCCGCAATCGGGTGGAACAATACAACTGCCAATACGCAGTTGCCTCTCGCAGCTTAGTTAAAACCTAAGCAGCGCGTCTCCTCAAGCGTCGCCTGCGCGCTTGAGATGAGGCGTCACACAGTAGGCTGGCTGGCGCGTTTCGGTCCGTAATGCGCCGGCGAGATCATCGGACTAGCCGGCGGCGCGTCTTGCCCGCTCTGAGCGCTACCGGCGAAACCAACGGAACGGGATAAGCATGTAGTCTTCGAGTTGCAAGGCTTCTCGGACGGGGGTTCGACTCCCCCCGCCTCCATCTACCTTCGCGCAAGAGCGGCGTCGCGAAGGCTGGCCCGCTCGAGCCACGATCACACGAAAGTGCCTGCCGGTCGGTTCATGTGGTTTTTTACTCAGGCTGCGGAACTGGGCTGGGTGCAGAAGGCGCATCTTCGCGCGTTGATGGGGATTTCGCTCAGGCATTCGGGGCACTTGCGCGTTGTGGGATCGGCAGGGGGTTCCTTACGAGATCGCGCGATCAGCGCGTTCATCGGAACCACTACGAAGAAATAGACGGCGGTCGCGATGATCAGGAACGATAGAGCCGCGTTGACGAAGTCGCCGTAGAGGAATTTGCTGCCGTTGATGGTGAACGTCAGGGCGGAAAAGTCCGGCTGTTTTACTATTGCGGCAATAAATGGCGTCATTAAGTCCTTCACGAAACCGGTGACCACGGCACCGAAGGCGGCACCGATGACGATGCCGACCGCCATATCCACCACATTGCCTCTGAGCAGGAACTGTTTGAATCCCTTCAACATTTTCTCCTCCGTTCGTTCGTCGCGTCCGCGGCCCCAGAAAACCAGGAACCTGAACCTGTTCGGGGCACGAATCTTATCACCACACCGCCTGCGATGGTATCTACACCGTTCTGTTAGAACGAGATCGAGACGGAACCGGTATCAAGACGCAGCGTGTTTCCGAAATAGCGCTAGACTATGGACTATCCGGGCGCGCGCTGCCGTGCGCTGGATCACAGCTTTACCGCTAAGAGATGCGGACTGCACTACGCGAGTAGGTGCTGGAAATGAATCTAGTATCGCTGGTGCCAGGCGAGAGCCCTTAACCCGGTTCTCGTGTTAGGATGCCAACGTCCCGAGGCGATTACACGATTGAGCGAGATTGAAATGGTGGGATATCGAAAGATACGGAAAGTACAGGGCCGGTCGAATGCTCTGATGACCGTCTACGAATGCGACTCCTGCCTTTGGATTGTGAATGTTCCTTACGAAAAGAAATTCCCCGACGTACAGCAGAAATTCGACAACCACGATTGCAACGAAAAGCCGTTCAGACAGAAAAGGACGGAAAGCTAGCCCAAAGACGCGGGCGCCGGTTTAGGGCCTAGCCACTCTTGCGGCGTCTCTTCTTTTCTCTGGAACCGTCCTTTTTCGATTCTTTTTCTTGCTTGATTCGTTTGGATAGCAGCGATTTGGCTTTCTTCAGTTCTGCACGCCTCTTCGGGTCGAGGCCCTTTCCAGCGCGGTTTATGAAGTAGGTGAGCATGCGCATTCCGGAACCGGGCCCCTTCGGGGAAACCTTCCGCGAGGCCAGCGCCCGGGCAATGGTGCTCGCGCTCTTGGTGAATAATCCTGGAGGTGGGTGTGTCGAATCCGTTTTAACTTTTGCCACCCACTTTTTCTTTGATTTTTGCGGCATGGGCTCTTTCCCCTCCTTTGCCAAGCGTTCGCCGAGTTCTGGTCAGGCTACAGGCGCTTTCCTGCGGGTTCCTTTTCGCATTTTCTTTTTGTATTCGTCGATCGCTTTCTCAATCAGCGGATACGCGGCTTTAGCGGGCTCAATTTTCTCCACCTGTACGGACTTGCCTTCGAGCTTCTTGTAGTCCAGAAAGAAGCGCCGAACCATGGCCAGCTTATGGGGCGGCAATTCGTTTGCTTCCCAGTAGTGGTCGAATTCCGGATCGCCCGTCGCGATGGCGATGATCTTATGGTCCTCTTCGCCGGAATCGATCATGGTCATCATGCCAATCGCGCGGGCATGCACAATCGTAAGCGGCACCACGGACTCCTGGCAGAGCACCAGCACGTCGAGAGGATCGCCGTCGGCTCCCAGCGTCTGAGGGATGAATCCATAATTCGCGGGGTAATACACCGCGGAGTAGAGGACGCGGTCCATTCGTATCATGCCGCTTTCCTTATCGAGTTCGTACTTCACACTCGAGCCCAGGGGAATTTCAATTACCGCATTGAATTCTTTCGGGAGGTACTTGCCTGGGTTGAGGTCATGCCACGGATGAATCATCGTTTTTCCCCCACGTTTTGGCCACGCTGCAAGTTCATCTTAACGGATGGGAAAGGGCGCAGCTAGAGCCGACGTGGAGATACTTTGCGAGCGCGTGAAACATCCGCAACCGCTAAGGCGAGTGCGGATCCTGTGTGCTACGGGATGAAATGCAGACACCACTGCGTTCGGCATCGGAGACAGGGAGGATGGCGGAGGCGTGTCTGCTTCGTTAAGCCCGCTTGCGAGATCGGTGCCTGATTTTAATTTCCGGTGCCGCATTGCGCGGTGACCTGCGCTTGCATGGCATCGCCCAGCAGGAGCCCTTTGCGCGATTTCGCGGAGCAGATCTGGTTTGCGCCAAATCCGACGGCGTCGCGAAAGTCGGCGCCATCGAGAAACGCGCCGGTGAGATCGGCCACCGGTCAGCACGGTCCCGGGCAGTTGCGCCCAGCGCAGATCGGCGCCACGCAAGTCCGCGTCCACAAAAATTGCGGTACCGAGCTGAGCATTGTTCAGATGCGCCGAGGGCAGTTTTGCCGACCAAAGATAGGCCCCCTGCATGTCGGCGTGTTCGAGATTAGCATCACTCAGATAAGACTCGCGAAGATCCGCCTTTTCGAGGTTGGTGCGGATCATCGTCGCCGACGTCAGCTTCGCTCCGTAGAGCGTGGCGCCTTCCAGGCGGGCGTCCACAAGGGCCGCGCCGCCGAGCGAGGCATAGGAAAGATTGGCGGCGCGCAAATCGGAGCGGGAAAGATTCGCTCCGTCGAGCACGGCGCGGTCGAGATTCGCGTGGTTCATCTGTGCCTGATCGAGAATGGCGTAGCGAAGATCACTTTGACCGAGATCGGCGCCACGCAGGTCCGCCTGCGACAGAAACGCGCCCTGAAACTTCGCATGCAGGAGGTGCGCATTCGCCAGGAACACGCGGTACGCCTGCGCATAACGGAAGTTGGCATCGTTCAGGCGAGCTCCCTTTACCGAAGAGACCTGTTCCTCGGAGCCGTTCCAGTTGGCGGGCTTCGTGGAGATGACGGCTTCGGTGAGATCGGCGTAAGGGTCGATCCCGAAAGACCACAGCACAGCCGGCGCCCAACGGCGGATGCTTCCGGCTCCGAACTGCGGCGCGCGGTCCTTGCTATGGGGAACTCCCAACATCGTGCCAGCTGCGATGAAGGTGAGCGCTGCCAGGAACACCAAAGCGGTTTTCACCGGGTTGACATCGCTGAGCTTGCCGAAGGCGCGCTCGACGATATTTTCCGAGAGCGTCCATCTCGCAGCCGGCCGGCCCATCTTTGTGGTGGAGTAGAGCGCAGCCCCTGCGGCGGCAATGATTAGAAACTCCTGCAGGATTGTGCCGTGAATCTCTTCGCAGAGTGAGGTAGCGGAGCCAATATAGAAGCAATGTCGCAGGCACGATCCAATAGGCCACGAGGGTGGAAATGGCCCTCTCGATCACGCGAGTGGAGGGCGCATCCTGGTTCATCCAGCGAAAATGCGTGCGCAGCAGGCCAACCACGAGGCGGGGTTCGTTTTCACCCAGCAAACGGCCATCCGGGAACACCGCAGGCAGCTCTAGAACGGCATCCCAGAGATGCTGTAGTTGAAAATGGAACACGAGATAGACGATGAATAGCGCGAAAGGCGCGATCAAATAGAACTGCACGGTCGGCAGGGCGGCGGCCGCCGTCTGAGAGTGCAGGAAAGGGAGAATCGCGGAATTGGTAATCAGCTGAAAGTCTTTCGTCATCCAGATAATCAGCCAGGACAGCACGCTGAGCGACGTCATGGCGACAAAGTAGCCATAGACAACGCGGGAGGCCCGTCTGAACTCCGACAGCGCCTCGAATTTCAGGATGTGTGCCGGAAGCGCAGCATCGTGCAGATTCGCGCCGGCCAATTGATGAGGCACGAGCCCCATCGAAGTCTCGAGCGAGGCCCCTTCGAGATTGGCCGCTTCCAAATTCGCCCCGACGAGGCAGGCATCGCGAAAATTCGCGCGTACGAGGCAGGCGTCACGGAGATCGGCCATCAGAAGGTCGGCAGCCTTGAGATTGGCATCGTGAAGGTCCATGTAGCGGAGGTTGGCTCCGATCAGGTCATTCCCTTCAAGGTCGGCTGCGGCGAAATCGATCCGCTTGCCGGTGGCGCCCTTGGATTCGATCCATTCGTGATGGCTCGCCAGCTTCTCTTCAAAGGACCAGTCACGCGGGGGAATGGCAGGTGCTGCGGAGGGCGCTGCGTTCTCGGGCGGATGGTGCGCGGAATTTTCGCACGGCGGGACCGGCGCCGCTCCTTGTTCGAAGGCGGATGCGGAAAACGTGGCGCTTGGGATCGGCAGTTCTCCGATATCGGGAATCTGAACCGAGGATGCCAAGTAACTCTGCGCTACCGAGTCGACGGGCTCACCTTCAGGCTCGGCATCGCGAGGAATACCAAGAATGGTGTTAAGGTCGGAGCCGTCAGGCTGCGGACCATGGGCGAGTTCGATGCCGGGAGCGTGCGTTGGCTCAGGCAACTTGGCTCGGGAAGGATCGGTGAGGTTGGCATAGCGTTCGATCGCGGAGGCGATTGCCTGATCATCATCGCTGGGATCGACGATGGCATCTTCTTCCGAAATGGATTCCGCTTCCGAATGATCGCTGGGTGCTCCATTCTCGCTGATCGGAATTTCGTTGGTTGCGGGCAAGAACGCTGCGCCGTCATTTTGCCTTTCTTCGAGGTCTTCAAATGTAGCGTTTTCGCTGGCGCTGATCCTCGATTCTGAGGCTCGTGGCGAGCTTTCTACTTCCCGTGGCGCGCTCCCGAGGCTTCCGTTCTGAACGTTTCCCGCAATTTCGGCATTCATGGGCAGTGGCTCGGCGGCCGAAGGCTGCTCCTGAACATCAGTCGCTGCTTCTGCGCTCGCCGCCTCTTCCACCGGATTTGCGGCGCTACCAGAGTGGCCGTGAACGGACGCGAATTCCTCTGTTTGAGCGGTAGCTTCAACACCTTCACCGGTACTGTCCGTTGGGGATACAACAGGAGCGCTCGGCGCCGTTCCTTTGAAGACCGCAAAGATATCCCTCAGCAGTCCTTTTCTTGCCGCAGCGAGTCCTGAGAACCGCGACTTCTTGCGCTGCCTAGCACCCTTCACCGCGCCTGGATGCTGCTGCGAGGAACCGATTTCGGCCGAAGCCGCGTGCTCTGCGGAGTCTTGCGAATTCTCTGAAACTGCCTCGCTGGCAGACGCCGATTCGCCGACGCCCTCGCTTGAGGAAGCTAAAGGCTCCAGGTGAAACTCGTTTTGTGAGGTGACAAGATCAGCGCCGACAGAAGAAAGCTGCTCGCTCGTCTGCAATTGCTCAGCGGGCGACTGAGTGAAGAGCGTGGCCGTAGAGTCTTCCGTTGAAGTGCCGGATGGCGGAGCGGCCGTTCGAACCTGAGAATCTTCAGTGGAAAACTCCTCGGGTGGGAATAGCTCCGCAAGCGTGCCGGCCGCCGACGGCAGTTGGTCGGCCCTCACCAACTCCTCGCTGGCGCTGTCAAGAATCGCTTCGAGCTGCTTGTGGTCCGCGGGTAAGCTGAATTCTTCCGCGTCCAGACTCGAAGGTGGAACCTGCGATACGGTTGACATAGGTTGTTTCTTTTTCCTCATAAAACCTGGGTTTCCATTGAATAAGCGCGGCGAAGGTTCTTTCACTTGGTGCTGAGATGCCCGGTCCGGCTGAATTCAGACCGGCATCCGGATTGCGAGCTTCTCCCGGCTGTCGCCCCGGCGGCCGGAACCGCTTGTTACTTGTAGTTTAGCCTCCAAAAGCATAGACGAAACACACGCGAAATTGCCCTGTACGCAAGTGCAAAGGGTGTACAGCTGTTCAACGGTGCTTGGAGGAGAGGCCGAACGCCGGCTTTCGCGTTCGAATTGGATAGGGTTGAAGGGTAGAATATTACCCGGAGGGCGAATCGTGGATGAAGGAGCTTAGTGGCAGCCTCCTGCACATGGTCGAAGTGGCCGAGCCGCGGCTTCGGGCGATCAGCGAGATGGAAAGCGAGAAACCAATCTTATCGGGAGGCTGGTCGCGCAAGCAGGTCATCGGACATTTGATCGATTCGGCGTCGAACAACCATCAACGATTCGTCCGTGCAGCGCTGCAGACATCTCTGGAGTTTCCCGGTTATGATCAGAACGGAAACGTGCACGTTCAAGCGGTTCAGCAAGCTGATTGGGATGTACTGGTTGATCTCTGGAGTGCCTACAATCGCTACCTCGCCCACGTCATATCCGAACTGCCGTCATCCAAGCTGGAAACATTGTGTCGCATCGGCTCGGAAGATGCAGTCACCCTTGATTATCTCGTGAAAGATTACCTGACACACTTGACCCATCACCTCGGCCAAATGAGCGCAACGGTCTAAAGCTCGAAAGGGCCCAGGGGGACACGCTGGGAAGCGATGTGCAGCGTGCCGCGAAAGGCGAATTCACCGGCGCGGCGTCCGAGGGCTTCTTCTGCGGAGAGGCGGGCGAGGTCAGGATTATTGTTCTGCTCGGAAAGGTGTGCGAGGACGAGATGCCGGGCGCGAGCGTCGAAAACCTCCGTGTCACCGAGAAACTCGCTGACGACGGTATTGGAAAGGTGGCCGGTGCGGCTCATCACGCGCTGCTTGATGAACCACGGATAAGGCCCAACTTTCAGCATATCGAGATCGTGATTGGATTCGAGGATCAAAAAATCCGCCTCGCGCAGATGGTGCTTCACCAGTTCCGGCATATAGCCCAGGTCGGTGACGATGGCAACCTTGATACCGTTGGAGCGAAACGCGTAGCCCACCGGATCGGCCGCGTCATGCGGAATGGCGAAGGGGTTGATTTCGATGTCGCCTATCTGGAAGCGCTCCCCTGCCTGGATATGCTCGACGCGCTCCATTTTTTGGACGGGCCCCTCGGGATACATTTTCAGAATCTCCGAATGAGTGGGCTCGGTCAGATAAGCGGGGCAATCGAACAAGCGGGCCAGTTGGGCAATGCCGCTGGAATGGTCGGAGTGCTCATGGGTTATCAGGATTGCGTCGACACGCTCGGGTTGCCGGCGCCCCAGAGCTTCGAGGCGGCGTAGCAATTCCTTCTTGCCCAATCCAGCGTCAATAAGGAGAGTGGTGTGTTCCGTTTCGAGCAACGTGCAGTTGCCCGTGCTCCCCGAAGTCAGAATGGAGATACGGAACGAGATGCGTGATCCCTCAGGATAACGTCGGCGCGCTTAGCGCTCGCGCGGCGGCATCGCGAAGGATCATGGCAAAACCGCACGCGCGCGTCAAACGAAAAACGGTCCAAAGCGCCCGATGACATATTTTTCGCCGGGGAAAGCTCTCACTTACCAGTCGGGACGGTCCACCGCGAAGAACCACCCCTTTAAAATCGACAATTGCCCGGGTTCAACCGCCCTGAACTTCACACCCATGCCCTTGCCGGGCTCGGAACGAACTACATCGGCAAAGACCGTGATGGCTGTCTCACTGTAGGTCAGTTTCAAACTGATCGCGGCGCGAACGGGGAGTGGGTTTGGCACTTCCAAGTAACACCCGGCTACACTCAAGTCCAGCGTCTGGGCGGTCAGGGTCTTGCTCGAGGCCAAGTCCAAAATTTCCGCGTGGGCCGGGATGAGGGTACGAGGGGCGCGTGGCTTTCTGGCTTCCATGGGATATCGGCTGTCTCACGAACTGCTCATCACGCGTGCGCGTGCAATTCTGCGACGGTCGCAAATCGGAACGGGAATTATTTAACGGAACCTTCTTCGGCCCGCCCCACCCAAGTCTTGATTCAGGATAGCAGCTTCCTTCTCAATTTCAATCGGTTGCTGGCTGTAGTCCCAGTTGAAAAGTTTGCGGGAAAAGCATCGCGCCGTGATTCCGGGCGACAATCGCCTGGGGGGAAATGCTCGGTTCGAGCGGAGCGACTCTCCAAGAAAATTTATTCAGGACCTGCGGAACCGATGCTTTTATACGCTGAAAGTGGGACCGCCTCGGACTGACCGGCCGCAGTGATTACGTGCGGAAATCAGAGAGCAAGTTGAGAGGCGGTCAGCTCGAAACCGTCGAGCGCGCCAACCACCGAGGCGGCCAGGCGCCCTGGCTGGAAAAACTCCTGGGCGATCTGCTGGACTTCTTCGGAGGTCACGCTTTCGAGCATCGCTATCAATTCCTGCGCGGTGAAATGCCGGTTGAAGTACATGTGGTAGCGCGCCAGGCTGTTCATTCGCGAGCCTGTGCCTTCCAGGGCCAGCAGCGTGGCGCCCTTCAAATGATCTTTGGCGCGCTGTAATTCCTCGTCGCTGAGCGGTTCGTCTTTGAGCCGGCGGAATTCATCGAGGACGCAACGGATCAGCTTCTCAGCCGTTTCAAGTGACGTGCCGGCATACACGGAGAGCATGCCGGCGTCACGATAGGAATTCATCTCGCTGAAGATGGCGTAGGCCAGGCCCAGGCGCTCCCTGATATTCTGAAACAGCCGCGAAGACATGCCCCCACCGAGGACATTGTTGAGCACGGAAACGGCAAAGCGCCGCCGGTCCGTGAGCGGGAGGGCTGGAACGCCAATGCAGATATGCACCTGTTCGAGTTCATGCTTGGTGCGCAGGGTGATGTGTGGAGCGGGTATGGGAGCCGGGCCGGAATTGCCGAGCGCCGAAGGCGACAAGTGCGAAAAGCGCTCTGCGACCAGATCTACCAACTGCGCGTGCGTCAAATGACCGGCTGCCGTAACCACCAGATTATTGGGAGCGTAACAGTCGCGGAACCAGCCGCAGAGGGTATCCCGGTCAAATGCCGAGACCGTCTCCGGGGTACCGAGGATCGGCTTGGCGAGCGCGTGAGGATTCCAAAAATTCTGCGTGAAAAGTTCGTGGACGAGGTCTTCGGGATTATCCTGCGTCATGCGGATTTCCTCGAGGACCACGGATTTTTCGCGGTTAATATCCTCGTCGGCGAACTTCGGCTCGAGAACCATGTCCGCGAGGACGTCGAAGGCCTTTGGAAGGTGCTCGGCAAGCACGCGTGTGTTGAAGCACACCATTTCCTTGGCGGTAAACGCGTCGAGCATTCCCCCCACGCGGTCCACTTCTCGCGCGATGTCTTCCGCGCTGCGTCGCCGCGTCCCTTTGAACACCATGTGCTCGATGAAATGCGAGATGCCGTTGATCTCCGCCGGCTCGCGGCGCGACCCGTTGCGCAGCCAGACTCCCACTGAGACGGAGTGAAAATACTCCATCGGCTCGGTGATTACGACGAGCCCGTTCGGCAGCGTCTCTTTGTAGACGCCATTCGTTTCGCCAGACATAGTGTGCTGCTATTTTGGCATGCGCAGGCGGCAAATGCCATTGCGCGACTACATCCCGCAAATTCAAAAGCGCTAACCCTTCGAAACTACGGCACTTTGGGGCGGTGGTGCCGCTCGCCAGTCATCTTCGAGGGCGTGCTATCATCGGCCTGCAAGATGCATCTTGTCGCCTCAAAACCCGGTGCGAACCTTCTCGGAAAATCGTCCGAAGAGCTGCGCGAATTTCTGGGTTTGCTGGGCGAACCCCCTTACCGGGGAACGCAAATTTACCACGCGCTCTACGCCGAGCGGCGGTTCGACCTTGCCGCGATGACGAATCTGCCTGCGGGATTGCGCGAGCGGCTCGGACGGGAATCCACGGTCACGCTGCCTGCCATTCGCCGGCAACATCTGTCGTCGGATGGCTCGATTCGCTATGTGATGGCGCTGGAAGGGCACAGCCGAAGCGGCGCGGTTAAGTCCGCCACAGTTGAAACGGTTTTCATGCCCTCGGAAAACCGGCAGACCCTTTGCATTTCCACGCAGGCGGGCTGCGCTGTGGATTGCCGGTTCTGCCTTACCGCGACCCTGGGCCTGATTCGCAACCTGTCGGCGGCTGAAATTCTGGGGCAGATCCTGGTCGCGCTCGAGGACAATCGTGAGTCGCTCAAGCCGCAAACGAACGTCGTCCTCATGGGCCAGGGCGAGCCGCTGCTGAATTACGACGCGGTGATGAGCGCGTCTGCGCATCCTGCTCGATCCTAGCGGCCTCGCTATTTCGCCAAAGCACGTGACGCTCTCCACCAGCGGCATCGTCCCAGGCATCGAGCGGCTTGCCAAGGAAAAAGTAAGGCCGAAGCTGGCGATTTCGCTCAATGCCTCCTCTAACGAGCAGCGCGACCAGGTGATGCCGATCAACCGCAAGTATCCTCTCGAAAAACTGCTGGCGGCTTGCAAGGATTATCCCTTGCGGCCTTGGGAGCACCTCACCTTCGAGTACGTTCTGCTTGGCGGCTTCAACGATTCGCCCGAGGATGCGCGTCGCGTCGTGCGGCTGCTTTCGAATCTGCGCGCCAAGGTGAATCTGATTCCCTGGAATCCCGGCGACCTTCCTTACGAAAGGCCCGAACGCGGAGCGCGTGGAAGCCTTTCGGAGCATTCTTGCCGATAAAGGCGTGCCGGTCTTCGTGCGCGATTCGCGGGGGCAGGACGTGATGGCCGCCTGCGGCCAGCTCGCCGTTCTGGAATTAAACGCGCGCCAGTAGCGTGTCCCCGGGGAGTGGCCGTCAGGGAATACCGATGGCTGCCATCAGGCGGCCAGTTGTTTTCTCCCGCCGGTAACTGAAAAAGAGATCGGTACGGCACGCGGTACAAAAACCGGAACTCGCGATTTGTCCCGCCGGGACGCCCGCATTGGCCAGGATCGCCCGGTTCGCCGCAATCAAATCCAAGTTGACGCGCGGGGGCGGCGGAGGATGGCCGGGGGGCCGCATGGTGAGCCAGGGAAGCCAATTCGGATCGTTCTCGCCCGCCGCGAGCGCATCGAACGGCCCGTCAAACCAATCGCGCGCTTCGGGAAACTGCGAGTCAAACTCCCTCGCTACTTCCGAGCCGACTTCATAGCAGCAGCCAGCGATTCCCGGGCCAATCGCGGCGATTAGATCCGCTGGCCTGGTGCCGAATTCCATTTGCATCCGGCCGAGCGTCTTTTCTGCGATGCGCCGGAGGGTGCCCCGCCACCCAGAATGAATTGCCGCTACCGCGCGGTTCTTGGGGTCCGCCAGAAGTATAGGAACGCAGTCGGCGGTCTGCACGGCGAGCAGGACGCCGCGTTCGCGAGTAACGAGCGCATCGGCCTGGGGTGCTTCTTTCCCGGAAAGCGTTGCAGCGTCCACGCGATGAACGATATCTGTGTGGATTTGACGCAGAGTCATGACCTGCATCTTGCCCGCGCCCAGCGCATCAAAAAATCGCTTCCGGTTTTCTGAGACGTACCCTCGCGAATCCCAGTCCGTAAACCCGAGATTCAGAACCTTTTCGGACTTGCGGCCGTCGCGAGGATTCTGCAACTCGCTCGTACCACCGGGGCGAGTACTGAAGCCGTGCGCGAGCCAAGACTGATGCTTCAGCGGCAGAGCTTCTATAATGTGAAGGAGGCCGGCGCGGCGAATACTCCAACCCTGGCGTTCAGAGGACGGCGCGTGCACGGAAGGCTTTTTTTTCAGAGCCTTTCTTTTGGTGGTTGCTGACGTCATTGTGTTCGTTTCCGGCCCACAACCGCGAGGTGTTCCAATTGTAGGTATAATTGCGCGACTGCGCAGCCAGTATCGCGCAGGTTTTTTGCGTGATTGGAAATGCGATCGCCAAGGTTTAAGAGGCGGCGAATGATCGTCGGGCTGGGATTAGACATTGCTGAAATCGACCGCGTGGAGGCCGCAATCGCTCGGCACGGCGTTGCGTTCCTCAATCGTGTGTACACTCCCCGCGAAGTGGCTTATTGCGAAAGACACAAGCACAAGTATGAACGCTATGCCGCACGCTTTGCAGCCAAGGAGGCAGCGATGAAGGCACTGGGAACCGGCTGGCGTCGGGGAGTCCGCTGGCGCGACATTGAGGTGGCCAATGCACCCAGCGGCAAGCCTACTCTAAATCTCGCGGGCGTCGCGCGCCAGTTCGCCGACCGTCTCGGAGTAAAGGAAATTTCCCTCTCCATCACGCACAGCGGCAACCTCGCGCTCGCTCAGGTCATTTTCGAGAGCTAAGCAGTCCGTCGCGGTATGGGCCAGCTCTCCTGCCTTCGGAATGCGTATTTCGTGCCATTTGTTCGCGGCATGCCGGCCCGCCAAGCGGACTTTCAGGTAATTTGCCGTCAAGGCTTCGGTCCATTCCTCTCCGATGCGGGCCAGCGTCAGTGCCCGCCCCGAACGACCTGCCTGGTCCGCTCGGAAGGCAACAGTCTTTCGTTCCGAAAGCGACCGTAGGGCGCGAGCGCGTTCCTGGATCGCATTGGGATCCACAGCTTGACCGAGCTTGGCAGTCTCGGTGCCTGGTCTGGTCGAAAAGGAGAAGACGTGCAGATAGGTGAGCGGCAGTCGCGCGATGAACTCCAAAGTGACGTCGAAATCCTCGTCGGTCTCGCCCGGAAAGCCAACGATTACATCGGCGCCAATCGCGGAGTGGGCAGCAGACGGCGGATGAGATGAACGCGTTCCGCATATAGCTCGCTCCGATACCAGCGATGCATGGACTTGAGTATCCGGTCGGAGCCGGATTGCAGCGGGACGTGAAAATGAGGCGCGAGGCGAGCGGAGGAAGCTACCAGGGCGACGAAATCCGCGGTAACGTCCTGTGGCTCGATGGAGCTGAAGCGGAGGTGGTCGAGCTCCGTTTCGTCGAGAATTCGGCGAACCACCGCAGAAAGTGCAGCTCGCGGTTGGAGGTCGCGACCATAGCTTCCCAGGTTGATGCCGCTCAAAACAATTTCCTTCGCGCCCGCCGCGACCAACTGCCGCACTTCCGCGACAACCGTATCGGGGAAAAGGCTGCGGCTGCGGCCACGAACGAAGGGAATCACGCAATACGCACAGCGATTGTTGCAGCCATCCTGAATCTTCAAAATAGGACGCGTGCGGTCGCCTGCCATCAAGTTTGCAGGCGCCAACTGGACCGTTGTTTGCGCAAAAATGTCCCCGGTAAGCACCTTCGCGGGGCCTCGCGCGAGTGATAGCGGCGTCTCTTCCAGCCGAGGTTCCAAGGGGGCCACTAACTTGCTGACAGGCAAGAAATCACGGGAGCTGGCGTGACGCGACGGTTGCACGACGCCCAGTTCGTGATTCACAAGTTCTGGGATTTCGCTTTGCCGTGCATTCCCGACCACATAGGCCACGCCTTCCAGCGACGCAAGCTCGTCCGGAGCCCGCTGCGCATAGCAGCCGGTGACGATGATGCGAGCCGCGGGGTTCGCCCGATGGATCTTCCGTACTGCTTCACGAGCCTGAGCATCGGCTGCCGCTGTGACCGTGCAAGTGTTCAGCACGACCACATCTGCCGCCGTGGAATCCGCAGAATGAGCCAGCCCTTTCGCCGCTAGCGCGTGGCGGAGGCCAACCGCGTCCGCCTCGGTGGCGCGGCAGCCAAAGTTCTGGATGAAGAAGGCTTTCAGAAAAGATCCAGTTATGCCTTGAAGTTTCCGATGCAGTTGCCTGGGATTTCAATTTCGACTAACAGCGAGGTGAATTATAGCAGTGAAACGAATAACGGGCAGGGCCACTGGAAAGGCGAGGCGTGGCTCAAGCGAGGTTTCTACGCTGGTAACAAAGAAGAATCAGGTCAGCCCGGCGGCGAACACCAAATTTTGCCAGCAAATTCGACACGTGAAATTTCACGGTGCGCTCGGAGATATTCAGCCGGCTCGCGACTTCCTTATTTGCCAGG
>CAWKDI010000005.1:0-567036 GCA_963848365.1 uncultured Acidobacteriota bacterium | reverse complement strand
CGCAAGTTGGACGACATTGAGCGGCTGGAAGCGGGCGCTTCGGTGGCGGCATTGGCTCGGGCGCTGGAAGTGAGTCCGAGCCTTTTGCCGCGACGGCGGCAGGAGGTTTCGCGAATCACCGGGGTGGCCTTTCCCGGAGGCGGTGAGCGACGGCTGTAGGCGGACCGAATGGCCCAACTGGAACGCAAGGTCGGTCACCAGACGCTGGAGATTGATTTTTTGAAAGGGTGCTTGCAGCGCATCGAGCAGCAGCGGTAACTGCAGGCTGCGATCGGAAAGCAAGCCGCTGTCTACGGCGAGATCCAAAACCGGAGAGAGCGGGCCGCGGCCTTGACGATGCAGTGCATGTGCGCGATGGCGAATGTGAGCCGGGGGATTTTATCGTTTTTCCGCAGGCTCGGTCCGATGGCGATGCGGAAGTGGAACTGCGCGACGCGCTGGAGTCTCCAGCTACGGCTGGCGGCGCCTGACCGAGGAACTCAAGCGGCGCGGCTCGACGGTGAATCACAAGCGCGGCTGATGCGCGAGGATAATTTGCTGTGTCTGCGGCACACAAAATTCGTAATCACCACCGACTCGGATGCGTTTTCGCGGCGAGTGATCGGACCAGCATGTCGCGCAACGGCAAGCCATATGACAATGCGAAAGCCGAGTCGTTCATGAAAAACGCTGAAGTAGGACGAAGACTATCGCGATCTGATCGAGGCGCACGCTGGCATCAGCCGTTTCCTGGAGCAGATCTAGAACCAGAAGCGGCTGCACTCGGCGCTGGAGTATCGTTCGCCCGCCGAATTCGAGTTCTCGCTGCGAGCCGAGCAGGCCGCCGCAGCGAAGCCGCCCGTAACAGTTTTGGCAAATCAGGAGTCTGTACGAGTTTTCTCAGGCATAAGGAAATCTATCGCCCGATGGATAGCAGAAACATGCCGCGGCGGCTGGCGCACGACCGCCCCCGGCCTCCTCGGTACGATGAGTTTCCAGCTGGATATTCCTCGGCACGTTGCGCACCGGCAGCGCCCGCTTCTGCTTCACCAGCCAAGGTGCATTTTGCAGGAATCGGCACAGCCAGTACAATCGAATTGCAGCGAACGGTAAACTGTCTCTTAACTCCGTGGCTCACTCAGGGGGACAACCCAGGAGTGCCTATCGATACGCTCCCTACGGAGCGTAAGAGTACTTCTGGCTTACGATGTAGCCGTGCTCGCTTGTGTACAGTTGGCCACAAAAACAAATCGGTAAATAGGGTTACAGCGCCATAAGTCAGCTGCAGGGTAACTGCCTTGCGATGGCCGCTGAATGTGTTTTCAGGATCGTGCATGCCGGATAAAAAGCAAATAAGGGACCATCGGTCCGGGATCACGGTACGGTTCCCGTCGATGGACGGAGCGGAACTCGCGGATCGGATCCGTCAGGAACTGCAGAAGCGTGGAGACGCGATTTTATTCGGGCTGGGTATCGATCCATCCCGCGGCGAAGTTCGTCCGGCAGAAGGTGGGTCTCGAAGGTTCTTTTTCCGTAGCGAAGACCTTCCGCGGTGGATGGATTTGTTACGAGAGCGAATGCCGCAGCACGTTAAGACAATTCTCAAGCGCGCCGAGAAGATTTGCCGGCATCAGTTTCGACCTGCTGGGCTACGAAGATCTGGATTACGGCCGGGAAATCGACTGGCATTCGGATCGCGTGCATGGGAAACGGGCACCCCGCGATCTGTGGTTCAAGATCCGGTATCTGGATTTCGCTTCGGTGGGGGATGCGAAAGTCACGTGGGAGCTGAACCGTCATCAGCATCTGGTAACGTTAGCCAAGGCCTATCGGCTGGCCAAAGACCACCGGTTTGCCTCCGAACTGATTGATCAGTGGCGACACTGGCAAAGAGAGAATCCTTATCCCCGGGGAATCAATTGGGCGAGCAGCCTGGAGGTCGCCTTTCGCAGCCTTTCTTGGTTGTGGGTGTACTTCCTGCTGGAGGGAACTCCGGCCATGACGCCGGAGTTCCGAGAACAATGGCTGCGTGCGATGGCGCTGAGTGGACGCCATATTGAACTTTACCTTTCCACGTATTTCTCACCCAATACCCACCTCCTGGGCGAAGCGGTAGCGCAGTTTTTCATCGGAATCGCTTTGCCCCGAATTGCGCTCCTCTTCGCGTTGGAAGCGGCGGGGATGGGAGATCGTGCTGCGGGAATCGGAGCGGCAGGTAAGGGCGGATGGATTCTATTTCGAACAGTCCACGTATTATCACGTTTACGCGCTGGACTTCCTTTTGCATGCCGGCGTGCTGGCATCGCTGAACGACATGCCGTTTCCTCCGGAATACGATCGCAGGCTTGCGCAAATGTTGGACGCGCTGGCGGTGCTGTGCCGGGCTGGCGCTCCGACGCGATGGGGCGACGATGATGGCGGTCGCGTCTTTGATCCGCGGCGGAATCGCGCGGAGCATCTTTCCGATCCTCTGGCCACGGGCGCAGCTTTGTTTGGCCGCGGCGATTTCAAATTGCTAGCTGGCGAGCTGCGCGAAGAAACACTCTGGCTGCTCGGGGAACAAGGGCGTGGCAGAATTCGATCGTCTCGAAGCAAAAGAACCGGGCATGAGTTCGGTCGCTTTGCCCGAGACTGGTCTGTACGTGATGAGCAGTAGCGAAAGGAAGACTGCAAGCGGTCATCGATGCCGGACCGCAAGGCGGCGCTCACGGCCGGACACGGACATGCCGACGCTTTAAGTCTGACTGTGCACGCTGAGGAACGCGAGTTGCTCGGAGATCCAGGCACTTATGAATATGTGAGTGCTGGAATGGAACGCGACCAGTTTCGCGGTACCGCCGCCCACAATACCCTCCAATTGGATGGGCGGAATCAGTCAGACCCCAATGGACCTTTCGCATGGAAACGTCTCACCAACGCCAAGACTGAAAATTGGATCAGCGGACAAACATTCGATTTATTTGTCGGAAGTCATGACGGCTATTCCCAGTCGGACAATCCGGCCATTCATCGAAGATGGGTGTTTTTTCGAAAGCCAAAATTCTGGCTAGTCCGAGATTTAATGCTCGGAACCGGCAAGCATCAACTCGATCTACGTTGGCACCTCGCTCCTGAGCTGTTTTCTTCTAGGCCAGCCGAAGGCCGATTCGTCTTCTCCGGAGAAAAGAGGCGGGATTGCCTTATTTTCCCCAGCGGGAGAAAGCTGGTCCGAGACCGTGGAGCAAGGCACATGGTCGGCGGCATATGGAATGAAAGAACCGGCAACCGTGGTTCGATTCACGACCGTGACAACGCTTCCTGCCGAGTTCGCCACCGTGCTTGCGCCCATCGGCATGTCGCCCGAAGACGCAGATGCGCAGGCTAGGTTGATGCAGGTTTCATCTTCTCCACAGATGAGCGTTTATCGCTTTATCGACGATCGGGAAGAGCATTGCTTTATATTTGCCCAAGACAAAAGCTGGACATTTCATGAGTGGAAGAGCGATGCCGAATTTTTGTACTGCTGCAGCACCAACGGAAAGTTGAATCTTCTGGTCTTCTGTAATGGAACACATGTAGAGTTTCGTGGGAACAGGATCGTTTCTTCTCCCAAGCGCGTGCTCCGATGCGAAATCATCTATTCCCATGGCAAGACCCAAGTGGTTTGTTCAGAAGACGATATCCTAGTTTCGCAAGAGGGAATGAACAAATCCTTTGAAGGCGGAGAGACGTTCCTCCAAGAAGCGACGAGGCGATTCGCTGATTATGTGCGGAATCTGCGGCATTCTATATCCCGGCACGAGTCAAAATGTGGACCGGGACATTCTCGCGACCATGAATCGCCAGATCGTGCATCGCGGCCCCGATGATGAGGGTTTTTTCGTGGAGGGGAATGTTGGTCTTGCCATGCGGCGGCTTAGCATCATCGATGTAAAGACCGGCCATCAGCCGATTGCGAATGAGGACGAGAGCCTTTGGATCGTCTTCAACGGCGAAATCTATAACCACATGGAGTTGCGCGCCGAACTGGAATCCCGTCGGCCACCGCTATCGCACGCGAAGCGACACGGAAACGATTGTCCACTTGTATGAAGAATACGGCCGCGACTGCGTGAAATACTTGCGCGGGATGTTCGCCTTTGCGATATGGGATCGCCGCCGCAAGACCTTGTTTGCGGCAAGAGACCGCCTTGGAATTAAACCCTTCTATTATCGTTACGACGGAAAAACGCTTCTATTTGGATCCGAAATCAAAGCCATCCTGGCATACTCCGGAGTTCGAGCTGAGTTCAATACCGGCGTCCTGGCGGAATATCTGGCCTTTGGCTATCTGGCGGGCTCCCAGCACCATGTTTGCGGGCATCGATAAGCTTCCTCCGGGGCACACGTTGGAGGTCGATGCCGCGGGGCAATTGAAAATCGAATGTTATTGGGACCTAACGGTGCCCTGGACGGAGAAGTTCGGCCCGCGGGAATATTACGTCAACACTTATCGCGAATTGCTTGAAGAGTGCGTTTCGAGCCACCTGATGAGCGATGTGCCTTTGGGCGTGTTTCTCAGCGGAGGGCTAGACTCCAGTGCAATCGCCGCTTTAACCACCAAAATCCGGCGGGAACCGATTGAGACCTTTTCCGTAGGCTATGGGGAAGAAGCTTTCAGTGAGCTGCCTTATGCGCGCCAGATGGCCCAACATATCGGCTCCCGGCACCATGAAGTCCAGCTAATCGGGGGAATTTTTCGCAGCACTGCCTGCTTTGATTTGGCATGAGGATGAGCCTATCGTTTGGCCTTCCAGTGTGTCGCTATATTTTGTGGCCAAGCTAGCGCGGGAACGGGTCACCGTCGTCCTTACGGGGGAAGGCAGTGATGAAACCTTGGGCGGATATATGCGATATGCATGGACTCTGGCCAATTCCCGCATGGACCGACGTGTACCGTTCGATCACGCCTGCTTTCCTCCGCCAATGGATACGCATGGAATCGGGAGTGGGTTGCTATCTTCCGATGTGCGGCGCAAGCTTGAACACACGTTTGTGGGAAGGGATAGCGTGTCCTGGCCATCATTCTATTTCGATAACTTCTATACTGCATTTTCTGCAGCAGAACAAAGCAAACTGCTCACACCACAGGCACGCGCAATAAGCGGCAATGCTTATAGCGGTTCCATGACTTATTGGGAGAAGTCCTCAGGGGATCTTCTCCACCGGCTTTTGTATACCGACATTCATACCTACATGGTTGAATTGCTCATGAAGCAGGATCAGATGAGCATGGCCGCATCCGTTGAAAGCCGCGTTCCCTTCCTAGACCATATGCTAGTGGAGTTTACTGCCCGCATCCCCACGCGGTATTCGATCCAGGGACTTTCCGGAAAGAAAATCTTAAAACAAGCAGTCGAGGATCTGGTTCCTCGCCCAATCGTTCACCGTCAGAAGATGGGTTTTCCTACGCCGTGGGCTTGTTGGTTGGCCGGACCACAGCTAGACGATATCGAAGATATGTTGCTGGAACCCCGCACTCTGGAGCGCGGACTAGTCGAGCGTGATTCGATTCGACAATTATTCGCTGACCATCGCGCTAGCCGCAGAGATAATGGCAATCGAATTTGGCGTCTGCTGAATCTTGAGACCTGGCAACGGATTTTCCTTGATGGCGAGCCGCCGACTACAACCTCAGTGCTACCACCATACTGCCGTTGAAGTAACGGTCGCAACTCGAAGCGAGCCTTGAATTCACACTTTTACAAGTAAAACAATTAGGGCTGTCAATCAGAGCGGCGGCAGTACAAGGGGCCTTCCATTGCCACAGAAGTGTTTCCTAGAGTAATCATGGTACCAGTCTCTATGTGGCAGATACTTCGGTAATTGATCTCCCATAGAAACCCAACAATCTCGTACACTTTGCGCTTTTTCTCCCGCACCGTCTCGCCATGCATCTCGAGAAACAACCTCGGCGAATACATTTCCAACGTATTGCGCGCGCCTCGAAGAGCTTCAATTTCCCACCCCTCAATATCGATCTTGATGAAATCGGGCGCAGGCAGATTAGCTTGGAGAATTTCCTCGTCGAGGGTGACGATCGAGATCTCCTGATCCACCATTCCTGTACCAACCCGTAGCGATCCCTCCACTATCTTTCCGTCCACGCTCGCTCCGCCCGGCATGAGGGGATTCACCACCATCCTGCGCATCTCACGCCTGGAGCCAAGGCCGGCCTCGCGCACCTCGACGTTCTTGATTCCGTTCAGCGCCAGATTCTGCATGAGACGCTTGCGGTTTTCGGCATTGGGTTCGAAACAGACGACTGCCTTGGCCCGCGAGGCAAAGAACAGAGTCAGCAAACCGTGGAAGGCACCCACGTCGTAGGCGATCATACCGGTCAGATTAAGGTCATGCCAAAACTGCTGCTCTCCCGTCATGATGCCGGGCGCGAACAGCGCGGGAATCCAACCGAGCCCACCCTGCCGCTTCATGCCCTTGAGCAGACCATGGCGTACGGTGTAGGTTACACTATCAAACAGACGCATGCTGATCCACGCTACCAGACGATGTTTCAGAGTGTAATGGCGAAACGAAAGATCTTCGTTCAAATTGACTGCTCCACCTTGACCTTGTAATCGCGTGCGTAGCCGAGCGACAGGCCAGCATGTCGTCGACGCCGCAAATCTACGGGCATTGCGCTGCAGTGGTCGGAGTGGTCCACACAGTGCGGAGTCAGTTAGCTGCCCATCGCCTGCCATCAGTGAAGTGCCGAAACCCGATCCATTCGCTTTTCACCGACCGCGACACAATAGTTTCGGAGAGAACGCGGCGTTCAGGGTACTCCCTCTGGCGGGAAATGCCGTCAATCGATGCTTGCTTTAAGATTGGTTGGCGGAAGAAGCGTTTTTTGAATTGGCAGTTGCATCATGAAGACATCAGCACGGCAATTCGCTCCTATCGCGCACACTCGTGTCACTGAATCGGTCGCTCCCAACATGCCATCCCAATCCGTAGACCATGCGAACCATTTGCCGTCTTGAGATACAGCGCCTATCGCGGCGGATGCGGGAAAGTTATATGAGTCTTGGTTCGTCGCATAGGTATGAGCAAAGCGCCACACCGTGCCTGATCCGTCAGTCGCATAAGCAAGAACTTCGTTATCCCAGGCCTGTGACGGAATAAATGATCCAACTGATTGGGTCACCAGAACAGGGTTAGTTTCAGTTGAATTGACATTTGTCCAAGACAGATGCTCGTCGCCACCTCCTCCGACTGGATAGGAATTCGTCAAAAGTGGCGAGACAGCACCAGGTGCAGCGAAGGGTCGTATACTTATTTCTTGTATAGGCTGCCCCGACTGTGGCCCATCATTCAATTGTTTCGTGTACCCGTTTGCGTAGTGACCACCATAAGCAGTAGTGATTCCACTGTGTTCTCCCTGAATGCTCACGTTTAGCGTTGAAATCTGCCATAGATATATATAGCTATCGTCATTTGGGCTCAGGCAGCCACCAGAATTACAGACAGCGATGTCTACCCTCATCCAATTTCCGTCCTTGGACAGTCTCGCATTGTGAATCGTGAACCTGTCACCTATATTGACTGTCCCAGTTGCACCCCAAGAACCCGTTACTACCCCAGTTGCCGTGTCCCACATCCGGCAACCAGTGATTCGGTTCCAGACGATTACATAGACGTCGCCAGACGAGCCTTGCCCACTCGTAGAACTCTCGGCCACACCAAACGTTTGATCGTCTCCGCTCACTACGGGAGCCGCGTAGGTACCGTATCCAACACCGGATAATGCCGAAGCACAATTCGCCAGGTCCTCTAAAGCTACACGACTTGGCTGCGATGTTGTGCTAGTGAAGTCGTAGGAGTATAGCGTCGGATCATTATTTGACGCCTCTTCAATCGTATATGCAACGTATGGCTGCACGTAACTCCAGTAAGGAAGTCCGTTCGGGCTTGTCATGCGCCAGCCGTTTGTGGACGGATTTCCCGAAATATACATCCGAGTTGCTTGCTGCGTTGCGCCGTTCCAGATTAGAGGGGCGATCCCGCCTCCCTCGTCTTGCACAAACAATCGGTCGTCATTCAGGTTCATGAAATTGACCTCTGCGCTTGAATCAATCGCAAAGGAATCGTTTCTTCCCTGTGTGCCCTCGGTACTGTTGTCCGTGATCCTGACGATAGGCAGATTGAAGTCTGAAGGCGTGATAACCGTATTCGACCCAGCAAGTGCGCCTCCTCCGGTACAACTCAACCCTGGGCAGGGAACCGTCGGAGGGTACGGCTGAGCGCTGAGGTCCGTGCGGGCGCTATACGCCTGTGCGCCGCATAAGGCCGGGTATAGAAACAAGAATAAAGCGCTTATGAATTTCATTTGCTATTCACCGTATGTCCAGGATCAGCATCGATCGACGACTCGATTCTATGTCCGACTACTGGACGGTTCACACTGGTCAGGGGGACAGATTAAGAACAGGTTTGTTTTCAGTAGAATTGCCTCACAGTATCCCCCCAATCTCATAAACATGCCAATCTTACATGGCCCCCATTCCGCCCCAGAAGCGCCGTGGCGAGATGGGTCGCAATAACAATTTGTCGTGCCCCAATTACGACTAACTGCCCCATTGGGGAAGGGGGCTGGCTCCTGGCGGTTAACGTCCCGAGCAACCAATCGTAATCATCGAGCACCGGTAACTTTCGTTCGCAGAACGGAACTCAACGTCCAACTTGATCAGATCTCTCGCCCTTTTACGACCTCTTACTTTGCCTCGGCTTGCCAGCGCATGCCGTCGAGGACTTGCAGTCGACATG
Organism: uncultured Acidobacteriota bacterium; assembly: GCA_963848365.1. GTDB lineage: Bacteria > Acidobacteriota > Terriglobia > Acidiferrales > UBA7541 > Palsa-295. The sequence goes on along the minus strand of CAWKDI010000005.1, from coordinate 558,273 downwards.
ACTCGTTCCAGGTGTGGGTTCCCAGCAACCGCGGCGTCCAGACTGGCGGAATCCAATTCACCGAGCGCTCCTCAAACTCGGTCGGGGTCAACCGAATGATCTCGTTCATCTGGATGGCATAACCGTAGCATACCGAGCAATCCTGTGTGGGCCGGTACAGTCGCCGATCCCTCCACAAGAGATTCCCAGCAGAACGGCTGTTTCTCACAGAACCGGAAATTGGGCTACAGGGGTGGAGATTCCAGGTACCATCCAATCGGTCTGACCAGAAAAGAAGAGTTTCCATGAATGGCTGCACAGTCGTTGTAAAAAAGTACCAGCGGTCGTTCACAAAAACGGGTGTTGTATCCACCAACGCCAACCCTTCAACCAGCGACGCAACAAGCTCGATTTTCTCTGGAAACCGAGAGAAGCGGTAGAGATCCACACGTCCGGCTTCGGAGGTCTCCGGCAGCAGGAACAACTCTCCGACGGCAGGCACCACGCAGGGATATGAGAGGTGATAGCTCCGTTCCAAGACAATCCTCAACTCCGAGTGGGAGCAATTCTCGAACACTTCGACACACCCAATCCGCCCTTTAGCTGACCCCGTAGTCAGAAACTCAAAAAACAGATAATTGCGCCCATCGGCTTCCCACAGGAATGGGTCAGCCGCTCCAATCTCCCAAGGAAGAGAGAGTTCTCTGAAACCCGTCAAATCCATTCGATTGGGATCGGTGATGGAGGTGCCACGGTTAGGCCGCATCGCCACAAACCACTTGATCTTTTTACCGTGAGACTTCCAGCGCAGATAGGCACTTCTCGCTAATTTACTCAGAACAAATCGTCCTGCTTCTAAGTTTGTAGGATACTCCGCGGCGGTAGTGGTAAGAGCCTCGATCGGCTCCTCCGGGAAACAGCGAAGCCTTTCCTGAAACTGGCCACTTCCGTCGCGGACCTCTAAGCATACGTTGGCTAGCATCCGAATAGTCGCGACAAGCACCTCTTTGGCGTTCAGAGTAAGGTAGAGGCCCAGTGACGTGGAGGTTTCTGCTGCGCGAACTACCCGCCCTCGAGCAAGCGACGATTCGTGCCAGTAAATGGTTACAGTCGACGTCAATTCGCCATTGGCCACCTCATCCCAGTAAGGGATAATCCGATTTCGTTTTCCAAAGCGGACACTGAACGCTCCGTGCTTCGCGATGAGGCCAACATCCTCGCTGAGACAGTTGCAGTCAGCAAGCCAGATGAGAACTTCACAACCGGTGGATCGGATTCCGTCGACAGGCTCAGAGATTGGAGATTTGATTTCGTCGGCGGGGGAACCCCCGAACGGATCGAATCTCGCTCGACTCGCGGAGTAAAGGCGATCCGTCAACCACGGCGGACGCTTCAATGCTGCCGGGAGTCCGGCCGTCAGAGTGATAGGGCGGACGTCGATTCCTGGAAGCTGTCTAAAAAACGAGAGGAGGGCCTCCACCCAGAGAGACGGTTGGTTGCCGTTAAAAACCACCCCGACCCGCAGCGGCTGCGTGCCGTTCGAGGCAGCTTCCCTAAACGGCAGCAGAACCGTCGACCTTGCAGGCAATAGACTCATGCCTTGCCTCGGCGGGCTAACTCTTCAGCTAATGAACGGAGATCGCTATAACAGTACTTCGCTATCTTGGTGATCATACAGGATCTTTCTCTTCGGGCTGGCTCCCACTTCGATCTTATCGACATTGCAGTTAGGCGCGGACCAGGAATACGCTCAGTACCTAACCTCGTCACAACGTCGGTTGTCGGCAGTTCGGGCAATCTTCTCCCCGAGTTTCATACCAACCAATTCACTGCGACAGGCTAGCGTGTTGGTCGGCTTGTTGGTCTGCTCGTATGAGATTCCGGCCCATTCTCCGGTCGTTTGCCACGGGCTTCCACACCATTACCCGCATAAGCACACTTCGTGCCTTCAAGGCCGAGCTTCAGTAGCAGGCCGTCGATTTGCCGCATCGTTCGCCGATGCTTGAACCAGTCAGTCAACGAGTCATGGGTATCTAGTAGCGCCCACTCCCTCTGTAACTTCTCTGGGAGATCTGGATACATCCGGTAGAATGTCGTCAGCGGAGAAACTCTGGATAACAGCATCCATAACGCATGTCGGTTCCTCAATCTACGGTGCAGAGGTAGAAACTTGTCCGTCAAAGATTCTGTGATAGCTATAGCTTTCCCTGGAGGCAGTCGCTTCAACAATGCGCGGACCAAAGGTTTCACAGAAAGAAGCGCGCCGAGCGAATACGTGTAATGATCGATGATCAGAAAACCACCCGGCCTGACTTGATCATACAAACTTTCAATCGCGTCTTCAGGATTCGGAGTGTGTTGGATGACCCCCAGGCAGAGTACCAAATCGAAGTTGAGCTTCGGGAATGGAAGATCTAAGATATCCGCCTGGGCAATTCGATGCGATTCAGTAATAGGAAAGTTTTGGGCATTCGCGTCCACTGCGTTACTTAGATCGACGGAAGTCACCTTCGCACCACGCCTGAGCAAGACCTCAGTGAACCTTCCCGCACCACATCCACACTCCAGTACATGCTTCCCGCTCAGCCCATTCCATAACGACTCCCCGAGACATCGACGAATTCGATCGGCGGTGATTGTCCGTCCCGTATAAGAGTCCAATTGTGTGAGGCGGTATTGATTCCACTGCACGCCAAAATGGTCCGAGTAGTTCGGGCCCGATACAAATCGCGGGATTCGGCCCACTATGGGAAATGAGTGGCCGTCTGGGCAAAGCAGCAGCTCGCCATCACACACCAGCGCCTTGCCATGCTTGGGACACGACCAAGAAGGAAAGTCGGACTTTCTCATTGTAGTCAGTTCCTCATCCGAAGATGGAATCTGTCGACTTTTCTAAAAGCAGTCAAGAGCGCGAAAGCAGTCCGTCTGAGCGCAATAAGCGTGCGTTGCATATAGTATAATCCGTATCGAATACTTATATTTTATGAATTGTAGTTTTCTTAAACCTCAATTAGGAGCACGCGACCGTCTGCCACGCGCAGAGCCCGATACCTCAATCAGAGGAATAGTCTCGTCCTACCATCATTTCGGCTGTCGGATCGTGGCGTTCGCGTCCTCGGCTCGTAAAACGACGTTGATCTGATGTAACAAGGTCCAAGCGAAAGAAGGAAGGTGGGTGCGGAGCCATTCCTTACCCTCCTTGGCATTTTTCGCAATTTGCAGGTAGAGACTTCCTCGGGTGTATGGTCTTGCGAAACAGATGTTCAGATATGAGCTGGCCTGGGGATACCATCGGGATTTGTATGGGTTCTGTCCTCCTAAAAAGTCATAATGGCGCACACCGGCCTCAATCAGTTTCTCGAGGACGCTGGCTCTTAATATATTGCCTACTCGATCCTCGTGGTGGTCTGGGTCAAAGCCTTGCTGCAGGGCATAGACCGCATCTCGGTAATGGAAGTCAAACTGGGCCGCGACTGCTTTTCCATTCAGTCTGAGCAACCATAATTCTAGCCACCCGCGTTCGAGAAAGCAGCGAGCCACCTCTTGATAAAACTGGCGCCGAGCAGCTGAAGCAAAGGTTCCTAGCTCTCCGCGTAAAACCCAACGCTTTTGGTGCAATTCGAAAAGTGCCTCCAGAAAAACAGGCAACTCATTCATCTCTGAGCACTTGTCGACCGTGACCCTGTAACGAGCGTCAAGCGAGCGGCGGTATCGCGCAATGTTGCGACGTTCGTTATAAGAAAGACCCTGCAGGTAGGCTCCCCAAGTTTCGGGCAGGAGAATCGCTCGTCGAGGGTCCTGGCTAATCGCATGGGTCCACCGGTGCTGATTGAGTTGAGCGAGCAGGACATTTCCCGCCGCCGAGTCGTAGGGCAGCGTGTTGAACTGACAAATGTCCCAGCGAACCTCGGCTGAACTTAAGTATGCTAGGAGCGTCGAGATGCACTCCTCCTCATAACCGAATCGCACGGGCATATCCAAGTTGTCTGAGTCTTGACTGCCGTCCCCCAATAAGCGAATGAGACGAAGGGAAGCGCCACCTGGAATGCGGAGACTAGTGGACACCAAAGGAGCCAATCCAACGAGTCGGGAAGAGCTGTCGCAGAAGGCCAGGACAAGTAGTTTCTGATCAGCACCGAAGGCATGCCACCACGAAACAAGCCATTCCCATGTCGAGAAAATCGTGGCGGTAGCCGATTGTTCTAATAAGTCTTCCCAGGCTGGACGAAGTTCCTCGAGCGCTTCCAGACTGTCATACAAGCGAACTTGGAGCTTGTGTTTCATTGCAGTATGGATATTGATCACACTTCGGACATTCGCACGAGAACAGTTTTTGGCCCAGGAACTGAACGAGTTCTACCACTGCGAACAGGCTTCGTCCGGTCACCCTCCTGGTTTTGCGCCTGTGGCTTGACCATCCTGGACGGAGGTCGTAACGTTGCGAATGTAAGTCGCCGTAATTGCCGGGATGGCTGGTACGTCGAACTCGTAGCGCACCTCTGCTCCCCCTTCGTCGAGGCGCCGAAATGCCAGCTGATCGTACATCTCCTTAACCAATCCGTTCTTCGCTGTGGGTCGGTACACACCGACGATACGGTTTATGCGCCGCCCGACGGCAGCTTCGACCAAGCGATCAAACATAAACTTTTCCATTTGCCTGCCGAGCGCGCGGCAACTCATCAGCCACGTATCAATTTCCCAGGTGCTGCCGCCATCAACCGGGCGACAACAAAGCACACCGATAAGGCCATAGCTACCCATCCGATCCCACATCTTGAAGGCTCCCGACCATCCTTGAGGATCGCCTGCGATCGCGCAAATCTCGGCTTCGGTGTAGCGACGAGCGGTGAGGTTAAACTGGTTCGTCTTATTCACCAGTTGCGTGACCCGCGTCACGTTTTTCTTGCTAACCTCCTCAACGGCAGCCTCAAGTTGCAGCTCGCACAGGAAATCGGAATGCGAAGAGGACGAGGCACGAAGGCTCGCGCGTTGTGATTCCACGCGGTACTGATCAGCGCGGGCCAAGTCCTCGCCCGATAGAGATACCGCCTCGAAATGCCGCCCGCGATGCAAGTTGCGCAGATAGTGAAACGGCGAAGAACCAGTTTCGACTATGGCAACTTCCGGGAGCTGGGAACGGACCCAGTCGCGTTCGATCGGATCGTCGTCGAGTAACACGAAGCTGTCCAAGCCCAAAGACAAGTCGCGTCCCATGGCACGCAAGTTCGCAGCCTTGTCTTCCCAGTTCGCGCGGAAAGCAGCGAAATCTTCAAGCCGCAGCGCCATGTGAGGATGTCTTAGGAAAGGTAGTTGAGCATCATCAAGATTATTTTTGGAGCACACCGCAAGGAGGACCCCGCGGCGCTTCAGATCCAGCATATAGTGTTGCAGATGGAGGTGTGACTCTTCTTCGGGATTGGCCGGTCCGATGCCTATGCCATCCAAGCCATCTTCGCCAATCACACCTCGCCAGAGTGTATTGTCCAGATCAGTTACGAGCACCTTCCGTGACAGCCCAAGCACCGACCGCACCTGAGACATGTATGCTTCAGCGACTTCAGGCAACCCTTCCATCGCAGGGTGCTGCCGGTAACGTGTCCAGGCCAGCTCATTTTCCCAGCGATTTGCCCCCACCTCACGCTGTGCGGCGGCCAAGTCCAAAATAGAAACATTCGCCGGAGCATCCTCGCGAAGGCGAAGGTTTAGAACATCAATCACCCGGGTTCGGCCACCAGGAAGTACCCCGGCCAGATGCCCGTACGCCTCTGCCGCCGGGTAGTCGAATGATGGCTGGATAATGTGGCAGGCGAAAGAATCAGCTAATCGCATCCAGTCCGATTGGCGTTCATTGATGAAGTGGTCGATCCAAGCCTGCTCGTTTTCTGTTACGCCGGGCAAATGAAGATCCCGCCAGTGCATGACCAATAACACTATGTCGGGACGAAAGTGGGCTAATCCGCTGTTCACATCCCATATCTCCTGTTTAATCGAGCCGTATGGCCCCTCGTATATCTCAGCTGCAATCCGATCGCGCAGACAAAGCGCAAGCAGCATAGGCGTAAGAAGATTCGTCGTGCTCGAACCAAGCACAGCGATTCTACATTGCCGTATGTTAGATCGTATCGACCCAGCCAACTCATGCACAAGTTTTTCAGCACGCACGAAAAACGAATAGGGGATGTCCTGGGCGAGCGCTTGGCGCAATTTATCGGCAGCTTCCTCATACGCTCCCGTAGCGGCCAAAGCACGCGACCAAGCCAGCAGGTCAAGTGGGTCACGCCTTGCCTGCAAACAAACAAACCGCTCCCACGAACGCGCTATTACGGAGTTGTCGGATGACAATTGTGCCTGAAGCCAAGCTGCGTTCGCAGTGTTCGGCAACGCATCCAGCCAAGATTTGTCGAGCCGGACACCGGTTCTATCCAGCTCATCTAGCAAGAGCGAGCATACGTCACAATCAAACCGGCTTCCCAGCCGCTCCACAATCTCACGAGCCAGGTCTAGGCGTGCACCATCATCGAGAGCCCGTAGACGCCGGGACAAGACACGATCCATATCCTCACGGCCTGTCATAATCGCTCACAAGCACCCCGCTTAGCTCACACCTAATTCCTCACTCAGCAGCTGGCCGTCGCTCATTTCGTAAGGACGCGTTGGAAGCAGGCCTGCCGTACCTGCGAGCCAGGAACGAAACTCGAGGTCTGAAAGCCCCATCGTGTCTACCAGCCGAGGCAGTAGCATCGGATTAGTCCGCGCCGTGCATAGGCCAGGCTTGCAAGTGGCAGCGGAAAGCATTCCATATTCCTTCAGGTATGCCGGATACTCTGGTAAATAGAACCCCCCGGTGTAGCAAAAGTGACGCGGCTCTATCGATGTGAACTTGACAATCCGGCGACGATTATCCTCGAGTTCCACAAACATGCGCTCACGACTCCCGTATACTCGATGGCGGTGGGTGTGATACTGCAGGTCTACCCCTCGAACGGCCAATTCCTCCGCTTCCGCAGGCGTGATTAAATGAAATAGGCGCCTCCGACACAGATCCGGGTAGTCGATGTCCAGGCGTTCGGCGAGCTGAGCCAGCAGGTTGTCTTTCTCTTGGCCGGACAGTTTACGTGATATCACAGACTGCGAGATCATTGCAGCCGCATCTTGACGGCCTTGATCATCTAATACAACCGGAGCCGGGAACATTTCTGGCCATTCCAATTTCTTATTCTGACGTCCTTTCCAGAGTAAATAGGAGCACATCGGATCGAAAACCGGACGGTTAAACTCTACATAGTATGTGGTCAAGTACAAGGTAACTGGGTAGCCGAACGATTTGACGATTGGGAAGGCTACGCTAAAAAAATCATGGAGGCCGTCATCGAAGGTAATGACGACTGCTCGATCCGGCAGAGTACCACTCTGCAAGCGCTGCAAAGCTTCTGACAATGGGAGCACATTGTAGCGAGCCTGCGCGAGATACCCCATTCGCCGTCGGAGCATCTCTGAGGATATGTATAAGCATCCCCACTCGTGCTCATCGTACTTGGAAACACCGTGGTAGCACAGTATCAACAAACGATTCCGACGCCATGCACTGCCGGAAATCACGTGTGACATGCCAGTAGCTTCCGCCCACCGCAGAAAGCCCATTTTAGCTAGCTTTAGCATACGGCATCAATCACGGAACGCACCCCGCTCGCGTAGACGTAGGAGCAGATCTCCCACTGTCTCCGCTTCAATCACTTCGACATCTGGTTCGATCCCGAATTCGCTCGCAATCAGAGAAAAGATCTGAACATCGGCCAACGAAGTCCATCCAGCGACAGTTTCACGACTATCTTCTCCTCGAAGGCTCCGCGTCGGAACGCCAAGTATCTCCTCCATCGCACGCAAAAACCATGACTGCGTCATCGAACCTCCTGCAGGCTTTGGAGTTGGAAATCCTGTGACTACGGAACGTTTTGCTGAGGTTATTTATGAGTTGGCAGCACGCAACAGCGTAATTTTTCTCGAATTCAGATATCATTCCAAGTAATGACCGATTTTTTAGATACGCCCCCAGCACTACAACAGGCCGACGCTGCGCTGCGACGCATTGGTAAGCGAGCCGAGGACCTTGCATGGACATTGCTGTACGGCGTTCGCGACGATGACGAAAGTATTGTTCCGGTAACAGCCCTCAAAATGGAAGCTGGACTGGAGGGCGATGAAATGGAAAGACTCCTTCTCTGGAATGCAGCGCAGCAAGCGCTGCTTCGCGTACCTTCCCTGCCTGTCCACAAATGGGTCCGCGAAAGTGTGGCTCGTGACCTTCGCGAACTGCATACTATGAACGTTTCGATGAGATCAGGATCCTATCATTTCAATCGCGCTGCCAAGATCGCCACCCTGCGACGCTTCCCTGCTGGGCCAATGGAATGGGAACTATGCGGCATCCCGCGCTCCTACTTTCTTCAAGCGGCATTCCCAGCGAACCTACGCCTCCTAGCATTTGTAGCCTTTAGGATGGGAGGGAGGGGACCGTGTTTCTTCATGCATGTTGCACCGGCTCCCCGCAACCGCGCACTCAGAGTGCCAAAGGAAGTTCTCCGAGCATACTATCGCATGGCTCGATCCCTGCAACTCCAACGTGACGCGCGAGCATTGGTGGCTAACGCATGGTTTCACGATCCGGCCGCCGTGCGGGATTACCCCCATCTCGAGGTGCTGAGCCGGCCGTACCTCATCCATGGCGGACTGATTACGCCGTTGGATCGCGCTCCGCTCTCGTCCGGCGTGCTTGAAGGAAACGCTAAGCGGCGTGCGGATTATCTCGCAGGGAAAGTCCAGTACAATTCCTCTGTCGCCATATGGCCGCGAGACGCCGCTATACGCTGGGCTGATGCTCATCCCGAACTGGAGGCTTGAGTTAAAAACGTTTGTAAGTACAACGCCGTGACTGATGTCGGCCCTCCTGTATAGCGCATAAAGTACCCTTTCTCCTAACCAATCCCGTAAGAGTGGTCTGTGCGTTTTAAATATCAGAGGAGAACGACGCCCTCAATGCACAGCACAGCAGGCCCTAATAATACAGTGGATAACAAAATATTCCCATATCAAGATGTTATAACGATGTTGATACGCGATAAATTGACAGTAAACCGCTTTCAAAAACTAACGGGGCCGCGGTTGCGACTTCCGGCTTAATAGTCGGTAGTCGCCCCCAGCAGATTATGTAGTCGTACCCCTCTGAGGCACGTCGGTAGTCAATTGGCTCGTGGACGGTATATTTTGAAAGGAATTTAAAAGCGTACTTTGCCCTCAGAAGATTCGCGCCGGTGCCGACATACGGTTCAGCGAATACGTATGGGTTAGATCCTCCACGGTAGATATTGTACAGGTCCTCGATGCTGCTAAAGGGTTGGATGTACTGATTACCCCCCAGAGTCAAGTCTTCGATGATCGGAAGCACTTTGCTGCCCGGCTTTATTGCGTCAGTGCCCGAAAGAAACACGCGATAAGACGTCTGAACCGCGAGTGCATTCGAGGTGTTGGATGCAGCACTGATCGCCACAAATACGCAACTCAAGACAACTGACGCTCGGAAGAGTCTCGCGTCCCATTTGAGCGCTCCTACAGCAGCGATCAAAGCAAAAGGTAACGTTCTCGGTCCCACCACGAACTCTGCCCCAACCTGGTAGGGCATAAAGCATCCAATTATTACGAGCATGACTGATAGCAGAAGAAGACGATTATGAACTATTCTACCAGCGTGAATATGCCAGAGAACAGTGCCCGCGAGAAAAGCCAGGAATAATGCGAACAGCCAAGATGCGATTGGCGAAAGGCTCCATACGTTGTATCCGATGTAGGCTTTTATCTGCCCCAAGGGTGTGTGAAACAATGGACGACCTGTGTCGTGAATCTTCGTTGCGGCGTAATACACAATGAGCCCGGAGCTCGGTAGAATGACTAGCAACGACTCAGAATGACTAGAAACGAGCCCCAGAAAAGACAGCTTCCGAAGATTAAGTGCGCAAACGGCCACGGAAAAACATCCTACGACGGCGCCGACAATATGGAATCCATACAACCCGACTAGAATGAGCGTTAGACAAACGAACTTATACGGTCCTGCAGGGGTCCCTGTCATCACACCCAGAAGGAGTGGATAGAGCACAAGTGACCCGATGAAAGGGAGAAAACCAGAAAACACATAGAAAGAGTGCAGTAGCGGAAGAATAAGAATCACTGCACATCCAGGAAGGCCGACCCTCCTGAGATAAAAGCTTCCGGTCCATGCCAGTCCAGCTGCGAACACTATGAAGTATGCCTTCAACGCAGCGATCGGACTGAACACCTTCACGAATGCAGTTAACGTCAAATCTCCAAGAGCAGTTGGAACCGGCCGCCAACAGATCTGAAAATAATGATAATACCCCAGCAATGAGTTTCCATAGTTAGCCAGCACCCTTGCCGCCATCAAATGTTTATAAAGATCCGTACCTACCGGGATATCTGGCACAATAAATGGCAGGAGGGCAGTTATCACATATAAACCCACAATTGATGGGCGTCCCACCTTCGAGTACAACTCCATACCCTTCGGTGACATCTCCCTCACAACCCCTTCCACCATTTTGCGGACAGCTCGCAATCGCTGATCCGCCAAAACTCGCTTTCCGGGAGAAACGTAGCTGAACATTCCATCTTGTCAGTTATCGTCGCCGCGCAACCTGGCCTCCGTCCAGACGAATTCTTTTAATTAGAGTTGCAGTGCCGACGCATTTTTCAGCACACTGCTAGAGGGACAACCCTGAACGCCGAACACAGACCAGTTCTCCTCAATGCACATTCGCAACATCCGCACGTGAACCCGATATTGAACGAGCGAATGCCTCAGGTAGTAATGCGATCGGACAATTAGAGATTCAGCCAGAAGCATCGGAATCAGATTAAACGGGACTTCCAAACACTCGCAGGCGTAAAAAAGAAGTTTGTTGACATGCCTTACTGGCCCAGAATCACCGAAGACAATTGCTTTGAACGAAGCGAGGCAGCGGTCTTCTTCACTGTCAAACTTTGTTGCCTCATCCATTGGAGAGAGATAGCCTGTCGAATAAAAGAAACTGAACAGATCATAAAGAGGTGGATACCCGCCCGCCAAATCAGCCCAGTCGAGGACCTCGATCCGGCCTGTCTCCGAATCAAGGAACACGTTGTCGACCGACAGATCGCCGTGTTGGATCCAAGTAGAACCGGAGCTACCGCAATAGTTACCGTGCTGGCGAACCTCCTCAACGCTTGCACGCATTTCAGGATATGAGCTTAATTCATTGGGAATCTCGCGCCAACCCGAATCAATGTTACCTAGCCCTGACACGCTCTTTAGCGCTTTGGTCAGCTTAATAATGCCGTTGACAACCCGGGTGAAGTCCCTTTCGAACTGGCGAACATTCCGGAAATAACCGGGGCGCCGAATCAGCTGCGAGAGCTTTGTTCCTTGCGCCGGCGATTCCAACGAATATAAGACATTCCCGACACGCAGTTTACCGAGATCACGGGGCACGCCGATAGAAAAGTCATTACAGCCACTGAGAATATCTCTGATCTTAGCTGCATTCGCCAACTCCCCCTCGAGTTTCGTTGTGCCGTTACTATCTCCGACCTCTGACCTAACGAAAGCGCTTTCACGACCGACCTTCGGATCCCACAGCCGCACGACCGCCTTCTCGGCGAAAGGGTGCGTGTAGAGTGCCCATACGATACCTTCCTTAACCGTCGAACATTTCTGAACCCTCGTGGTCGATTCCAAGCTGTCCTGAAGCCATGATTGAAGCTTGGTCTTTCGGTGCCTTCCATTAGAAGCGATAAACAAGAAATTAGGAACGACCCGACGAGCATCGCATGAAAATACAAAACGCCTTTTCAGCCATCGACGCCAGCCCTTCCGGGGCGAACGACCGGGATAATCAAGCTGGTCAAGAAACTGCTCCCGCGTCCATTTGGGTACCCCCAAGGGAATTAGATGATACGGCTGGTTGTAACCCGGTTCCGCCCAGTGACAAGACACGTCATCGAAACCAGCCTCCCTGAGAAGCTCGCGATAGCCTCGCTCGGAGTAGGTAAAAGTGCGATACTCTTTTCGGGAATTCAATCGCATTCGGTGGTGAGGAACCAGACTGTGTCGCAACATCACACTTGCAACGCGCCGCGGCACGAGACTGGTGTAAGGAATTGCTGAATGATCGTTCGCACCAAGGATCAGGTTGTACCCGAAACGATTTTCGATGCCAATCACCAGCACACCGTCATCCTTGAGAAGTCGCCGAATTGTACTCAGAAACTTGAGCTGGGTGCTACGGGGATCGTCTAAGGTATCCCACTCACCGACCCACTCGAGGACTCCATTGGTCACGACGACATCAAAACTCTTATCCATTAGCGGAAGAGCCGTCGCCGATGCTTGAATAAGGTGCACGTTGCGGATGCATTCCTGCCGTAACCGCTCCTGGGTAAACTCGATCCTTTCAGCTATAGCCTCTATAGAATACACTTCCCCCACTAATCGCGAAATCGAATGGGTAATCGCGCCGTAACCACATCCTACATCCAGAGCCACAGAGCGCTCATCCAATCCCAACATCGGCGCCCACGATGCCCGCTGCAAATCGAGTAGGCCTCGCCGCATGTCCTCGTCGTCGGCAAAACGTGTCCTCACTACATCTGACCACGATTCCTGCCGCACAGCGGCGAGGAGTTGGCGCGCTTGGTCACGACCGACCTCCCCCCAGTAGTAGTCTGGCACCTCGAAAAATCGTGGAATGCCGCCAACTATAGGCCATTCAGCCGAACACGCCTGACAAGAACACATCTCAGAAAGAACGGACAGTTCACCTCCACACTTCAAGCACTTGAGTACGATCACAGCTTCACCCCTCCAACTCCCACTATCGAGTCAAGGTCTTAAAAGCCTCCCGAGCAATCTTCCAATTACGGCGGCCCAGCACTTTGCACGGACCGGTTCTTCGTGTCATGGAAGACAAAATGCCAGCCCATGGCGCCGTAACTACCATTCGCTGACAGCTTGATACGCCTCGCGCCCAGAATGATTTCAGTCTATCTATCGAGTAAAGGCTTCGAACACATACTCTCTGACCCTGGTTCGCAATCCACCGCCGATTGGTTGCCAGCGGATAACGGACAATGCACTAACGCCATACACCAGAGCTCCCACTGCCAATTGCAGTCCCAATTGTGGATAGGTGCGCGCACGGCCAATATGTTGCATTAACATGAGCGCCGCCACCAAAGGGGCGGTTAGTCTGAGGGGTAATAGATAGGCCTCTGTAACAAACTCTATAAGTGACATTCCTAGGGATCGACACACGTACTGCGGTAGAAACAGCGTGCTTGTAATTGCCAGAGGTATCGCCGTCCCGATCGCGTCGCCGACGATCCCCCAAATGTGAATCAGCACCACACTGAGTATAATATTTACCACGCCTTCACATAAGCTAACTACAGCAAGGGCTTTATGTTCGCCTATACCATAAAGCATCTGACGCGAGCCACCCTGGACATAGCAGAGCATGCTCGGTATCACCAAAATAGCCATAATCACATAACTTGCCTCATAGCGGGGCCCAACCCATACATCAATGATCCCCTTTCCCAACACCAGCAGCGTGGCACTAATTGGGAGCACTATAAAAGCACAAGCGCGGTTTCCGATCACGACGAGTTTACGAAGGCGTCGCTGGTCGTTCGTCGCATGAAGTTGGCTGAACATCGGCGTCAACATTTCCCCCACGCCGGTGATGAATAGAAGTGAATAACTGACCAGTTTTGACCCGACCGAGAAGTACGTGATAGCAGAGGAGGAAACCATGGCGCCTATGATTATCGCGTCAGTCTGGAAGCGGAGCCGAAATGCCACAATCGACATGAAACTGAGCGAACTATAATGATACATTAAACGGAACGTAGCTCCGTCAACATACCGCAGACCGAACTGCAAGTCAGTTAAGCACATTACTCGCCATGCGTAAATCAAGTAGCTAACCAATGGAAGAAAGACGGTAATGAAGGCGACGGTCAACAGTCCGCAGCCGTGGTTGAGTGCAATTACGATCAATAGAACACGCAAGAGGGTCGTGGCTGCCTGTACCACATTTACAAAATAAAACTTCTGTAATCCTTCCAAAATCCCCGTAAAGACACTCAGGGGAAAGCCAACCGCAACTGCAGCGCCAACCATCAGAAATAGTACTTTGGCGGTATGAAGAAAACTCGGCGCAATACGGAACAGTACATTTAGATAGAATGTACTGATACACAAGAGACAGAGCAGCCCGGTAGCGACACAACTATAAACGAATATGCTGACATTGACGATCCGTGTTAACCGATTGCGGTCGCCAACGGCCTCAAACTGAGCAACATACTTGACAACTGAAGAACGGATACCGAAATCACAGATTCCGTAGTAACCAGTTATTGAAAAGATTAGGACCCACAGCCCGAAGGCATCGTCACCAAGTTTATGTAAAATAAACGGTGAGAGAAATAGTCCAACCATAAAGGTTAGGACAACGCCTAGCCAACTGGAGCCGAGGTTTTTGACAGCCTGCACTCTGATGTTCATCTAGATGCAAGGACCGGAAGCGCTACGCCCACCTGAGCGTTTTTACTGTCTGAGCTTTAACAACCTTTTACCGCCTGACTGTCGCAGAATGTAAAATAAGGCTTGCCGCCGTCAGCTATATTATGCGTTCCTCTTTAATAGAATCGAATAGCAGTTACTTATTCGGGCCGCCCAATGCTTGACTGGGTGTCGCTTGTACCGTGCCCACTGCAAACGGACCTATACGCATCTAGCCATTGCCCTCGAACAGCTTCCCATCGATAGCGACGTGATTCACTATGCGCGTTCTGAGCCAGGCGGAGCGCGAGCTCCGGTTCCCGTAATAGTCGGATCACATTCGCCGCGAGTGCACGACTATCCCCCGGTTCGCATAGCAGGGCTGTGCGTTCGTGTTCGGCGATATACCGCATTCCTTCCGGGGCGGTGGTAACTACGGGTGTGCCAGAGGCAAAAGCTTCAAGAATTGACACCGGCATATTATCTAGTTGAGAAGCGTTCACGAAAATGTCTGCGGTGCCATAAAAATGCCCAATTTGATCGCGCGGTACTATCCCTGCAAACTCGATGTTCCGCAGATTGAGCTTACCTGCTAACGACCGTATCTCATTTTCCTGACTCCCGCTGCCCACAAGGCACAGTCGCGCATCAGGAAATTCTGCGGTCACCTGAGAGAACGCACGAACGACTAACTCGACTCGGTAGTACGGCTCGAACATGCGCGTGCATATTAGCCGGGGTTGTAGAGGTATCCGGTCACGATACGAGAATTGAGTTAAGTCAACAATGTTGGGAATAACTCTGGCGATTAGGCCGTGTCTTTCAAACACATCTACGAGGTGTCGCGAAGGAACTACGAGTTGGTCGACGTGACGCAAAAGGGTCCGGGCCATTGGTGATCTTCGCAAGTGATCCGGCGCTTCACCGCTGCGGTAATTAATCAGAGATCCCTTACCTAGAAGGCGCGCCACCAACCACGCTGGTGCCGGGCCCAACAGGAACGACCAGTAGGAGGCGGAAAATATATGTACGGCTTTGACTCGGTGAAGTTCCCGCCACAGGTTACAGAGATAAAAAGGCGTTCGGACCAATGTCCGAAGGTATGGGAGTCTTTCTATCCATCGCATCCCACATGGCAGCTTCGGGTCAATGGGAACAAACGTCACCTCGATATCCGGGTCCCCTCTCCAGTGGCGCATGAGAAGATCGGCTTGAACGGATTGGCCGCCGACGTATCGGAGAGAAGGGCCGACAATCGCAATTTTTAGTAGGTCAAAAGCCTTGGCTTGTTTGGGCACAACAACACGCGCAGCGTGCTTCCAGCCTTTTTCCGCGAGCAGCGCAGAATAGAGTTCTTCATACTGTCTGGAAATCTGACGCAGGCTAAAATCGCGACGCGCAACAATTTGCGCGTTCTCGCCCATAGCTTGGCGAAGATGCGGATTTCTCAGCAGAATCTCTAGCCCATGCGCAAGAGCATTGACGTCTCGCGGCGGAATCAGCAGTCCCGTTATGCCTTCCTGCACAAGTTCAGCATTACCCCCCACACGAGTCGCGACTACTGGTTTTGAAGCGGCCATAGACTCCAGAATCACATTTGAGAGACTTTCGGAATCAGAAGCCACCACTGAGATATCGAACGAGGCTAAGGCGGATGGGATATCCTTTATCTCCCCCCAGAAGTGCACGCGGCTGCCGAGGTCGAGCCTCCCCGCCAGTTGTTCCAGGCCGCCACGACGAGCCCCGTCCCCCACGAGAACAAACTCCGCTTCAGGAAAGTGGCCCGCTAGACGACTGGCTGCCCGCAGAAATAGTTCTTGATTCTTGGCTGGATGATTCATGCGCGCGATCAGACCGATTCGGATGATCGTGCTGCGTCGTTCCGACGGAGGCTTGGATTGCACAAAGGCTTCCTCGGACAGACCGTTGGCAATAACTACGATCCTCGATTGCGGCAGACCTTCGCTTACAAGGCGAGCGGCCGCCGCACGCGAATTGCAAATCACACGGGTACAAAGACGAAACACCCCGTGGAGCGCTGCCCTCTGCAAAGGAGTAGCGAGATCGCCCAATTGACGTTGACTGCCGATAACTACCGGCACTCCTACCCATCGAGCGACTGGGATCAACATTACGTTGGCATAAAAGTCAAATGAGTGGGCGACTGCTACATCCAATGTACGAAGGTGCTGTGCTAGGGCCCGCCGGGAGCGCTGAGCCTGCCAACTCAAAAAACTGCCACCCACGTTGAATTCAGCGATTTCGTCGATTCCATCAAGAAATGTCCCACGCCGTCCCATGCATCCGAGGTGGATGTCGATAGAAGTATTGTGAAGTGCCTTGGCCACTGCAGAGAACTGTCGTTCCGTTCCGCCAGTTGCCAGGTCGCTGTTCATGAGAAACACTGGCGCACTCCCGCAGGCTGCAGCGGCAACCGGCTGAAGCGCGACACCCGCGGAAGGGTGTTCCTCCACTAATGACATCCTTTTCCCCTGGGACTCACTTGCCGTCGTCGCTAACCACCTTACAACGGGCACATGTTTCGAGAGGGAACTGTCCCTAGTGTTGACGCGCGTTCATATGAGGTCGATTCAATAAAATTTCGATGCCACAACTCAAAAATCAACAACATCCAAATCTCAGCCGAATGATCTCGCCTTCCAGAATGATGCTCATCGACAAGCTCCATAATGCCTCGAGCTCTAAAATAGCCGCGTTGAAGAGTTCGGGGCTCAAGCAATAGAGGAACCAACTCTTCCCTCATCTTTTCGTCCCTCATCCAATGCACAAGAGGTAATGCAAATCCTTGCTTGTTTCGATACAGGACTTCCCGCGGCACCCCCAACCGTTCAGCCATCTTCTTGAGAATGTACTTTTGTTGGCCTCCACGCAGCTTCAAATGTGATGGGAGACTGGTAACCCACTCGACAAACAAATGGTCCAGGAAGGGCACACGAACTTCCAAGGAGGTTGCCATACTCATGCGATCTACCTTGGTAAGAATATCCGCAGGTAAATACGTTTTGGTATCTACATACAAGAGTTGGCTTAACGAATCATGAGCCTGCGCACGGTCGAAATAGTCCCTGTATCGATCGAATGGCGACACCTGAAGCTTGGACCACGCAACAAATTCCTCGGATAAGGACGATGTAGAGTGATCGCCGGCAGGTAAAAATGAAAGTCCGTGCAAATAGCGTTCCTGTGAACTAAGAGAGATATTGTAGGCAAACTTCCGTCCGCGCAGTTCACGCGGCAGCCTGGGATAGACCACTTCCCGGTACTGACGGCCAACCCAGTCAGGGATGAGGCCAAAGAGTCGCCGTCGCTGATTTACCCTATAGCGATCATAACCGCCAAACAATTCGTCTCCTCCGTCCCCCGACAGTGCAACGGTCACGTGCTGCCGCGCCAGTTGCGACACAAAGTATGTGGGGAGCATTGAAGAGTCCGCGAATGGCTCCTCCATGTGACGCGTCAACTTATCTAACGTGTCCGCGACGTTCGGCTCAATGACCAACTCATGATGTTCAGTACCAAAGTGTTTTGCCACGATGCGGGCGTAGTGTGCTTCGTTGAAATCATCATGTTGAACACCAACAGAAAACGTCTTCACTGGCTTGGAGCTGGCGCGAGCCATCAGCGCAACTATGGTGGATGAGTCCGTTCCCCCGCTCAGGAGTGCTCCAAGGGGAACATCGCTGATTAGTCGAACCTGGACAGCCTCCGTTAACCGAAGCTCCAACTGTTGGAGGCACTCCTCTTCGGAATCTGGGGCTTGGCTCGAATATTCAGGAAGATCCCAATACTGCCGCACTGTATGTTCACCATTCGCGAATTCCAACACACAACCAGGAGGAAGCTTGCGGATCCGAGAGAAAGCGGTGCACGGATCAGGAATGTAACCGAAATAGAAGAACTGCAATAACCCCTCTTGGTCGATTTGGCTCAATTCAGGTGCCACCGCAAGCAAAGACTTGATTTCGGACCCAAATAACAGGCTATTACCGGTCAAAGCATAGTGAAGTGGCTTTTTCCCCAAACGGTCGCGCGCTAGTAACAACCTGGATTGGCGTTCATCGTAAAGCGCAAATGCGAACATTCCACGAAGCTTCTCAACGCACGCGTCGCCATAAACCTCATAAAGATGAACGATCACTTCTGTATCACACTCCGTATAAAAGCGATGCCCAGAACGGAGCAAGTCTTTCCGTAACTCTCGGAAGTTATAAATTTCGCCGTTGAAGACCACCCAGACAGACCCGTCCTCATTGTGAATGGGTTGTTGCCCACCCGCTATGTCAATGATGCTGAGCCGTCGCATCCCCAATCCCACCGTGCCCTTTGCATAGATACCCTCTTCGTCCGGGCCACGATGCACTATCATTTGGCACATCTGGTGGATCAGTCCCGGTTGAACCGGTTTACCCAAGGCGCTGCCTACAATACCTGCGATTCCACACATATGTATTTCCTTTTTACATCCGACATTAAAAAGCTACGCTCTTCGATTCTCGCAT
The DNA here is from genome assembly GCA_963848365.1 of uncultured Acidobacteriota bacterium. Lineage (GTDB taxonomy): Bacteria > Acidobacteriota > Terriglobia > Acidiferrales > UBA7541 > Palsa-295. Next base: position 539,160 of record CAWKDI010000005.1, on the reverse strand, counting down.
AAGGCACCACTTCTCATTTATGTTGAGACCCAATGCTTCAGGTACTGTAAACAGACAGCCTTCTGCGGGAGCCTTGACGGCGCGGCTTAAAACTTTAAAAAGCAAGCGAAGCAACAGCTTACACTGTCCGTTATTTCAAAAGCCCAAAGGAATTCCCCTGCCGGGCAGCATCGTAAAGTCATAGTCCGCAGTATTCGAGCACGAATGCCAGCTCGCTGCGGTTTCTGATGTAGATTTGAACGCCCCCTTATCCGGCATGGCACGGTTGCCATGTTCGCGCCACCTAAGTTGGGCTGCAGTTTTCTTGGCAAGCCATAGAAGTGCGGTCGTGTAAGCGACCATGATGTAAGGGAAAAACTGATAGGCTGTATTGGCAAATAAGGAGCCGACTACGTATCCAGTTAAACTAGCACGAAGCGCTCTAGCCAATAGCATAAGATCTCGTTGCCCGCCTGCTACTCGTATGGTGTCGGCCACGTTCTTGAAACCGCGGTACAGAATCAACAAATAGAAGGCCAGCGCCGCCCCCCCTCCCTCCGCGCTCAGTTGAGTGAAGGCATTGTGTGACGCATGCCAGTTTCCGGATACCACCTCGAAATTGCCTGCACCGATGCCAAATAAAGGGTGCTCCTCTGTGACTTGAAGAGCTCTCCAAAATAACTGTTCACGCTGCTGGGCTGAATCGTATGATGCAGCAACCTCTTCCGTCGAGCTGAACGTTCCTTTCAGACGACCACTCAACAACCCGCTTGAGAACTGCCAAAGGAAAACGCCCGCAACGCCCGCGATGACAAAAAGATAACGCCGGCGGCCTCGCACAGCGTATTCCCAAAGGCACAACGCTGCAGTAGCGGTAAGTGCAAAGAAGCCACCTCTCGATCCTGTTAAAACGATGGCATAGGACATTACTAACATTAGTAAAGCCCAGGCAACTTGCCATACCTTATTCTTGGCAAGAAATAGTAACGCCAGACACAGGGAAAATGAGATGACCAACGCGAGTGCAAGATCATTAGGATTGGAATAGTTTCCGCCGAGTATTCCTTCCAGCCGTCCTAGGAGCAACCGCCCCCTCCACACAGTGATCCCGCCAATCACCGACGCCGATGCAGCTTGGATGAAAACAAGCCCGTACAGACGCTTTGAGGTGGTTACCGCCGAACTCATTACGACTACTATGATCACAATTTTTGCGAAATCGAGTGTCGTCTGTAATGCCCCAGCCCGCCACACTGGCGAGACGAATGCCGCAAGGAGCAACTGCCCAGTCAGAATGCCAAGGAAAAGTACCTCCTGAGGTAGCCGCCGAGTATGCAGGAAGGATAAACACAAAGCGAGTAAAGCGAAAGTACCAGCAATTTTTGCCAACGGTAGGCCAGACAAAGCAGGAATCCAGTCTTCTGGCCGGGCACAGTAGATCAGCATAAAAAGCACGAGCGACATGTATGCTACTACGAGTCGGGGTCGCGAGCTTTGTCGCTTTACAGAAAAGGTGGTAGCGTTGTATGCGACCGCTTCGCCCTCTTGAGACTGGCGTAAGGTCTTTACTCAGCCCATACCGCCTTCCTACCTGTGATGAAGTAAATGAACGCAACCATCGCTGCGGAGTTCATGACAATGAAGGCGAGCGAGACCTGAGATAACCGCGCAATAACTGGCACTTTCATGCGAAATAGAGTTAATACCGCAAGCGCATAGAAAACAAGTTGACCAAAGAGCGCAACTTCATAGATTCCTTCGCGAACTAACAGCGCAGAGGCGAGCAGACTAACCAACGCAAAGGGCACGAGGAGTCGAAGCAGTTTGTGGCATACGAATTGGAAGCGGACTGGATTGGAACGAGTTACAACCCAAGGTGTTAACTGCAGTAGCTGATAGTTACCAACTAGCGTCCTAACCTTACGCAGGAATTCCTGCTTTGGAGAAGGAGTTAAATCGTCCTATGCAATGGCAAGGCGCTCGAACACCACCCGCTGACCTTTTCGGACAACCTCAAGAGGAATATAGACATCATCAAGGATCGTTCCTTTCGGTAGCGGTGAAATCAGGTCTTTTCGTACTGCGTAAAACGCTCCAGTCGCACCAACAGATGATCCAGTTATTCCTTCTAAATAGCGAATCTTCTTTTCCAACCGCCAGTACATGCCCACGCCGTTCGCCGACCCGGCATTCGACCTTCCTCTTATAATGAGCTCACCACTCACGCAACCGATGGATGGATCGGCAAAATGCGAGACCAGATTCTTCAAAGCGTCAGGCGCGATCGTCTGTCGTGCGTCCGTAAAGACGATGATTTCTCCTCGGGCTACATCTACTCCATGGTTCAACGCAATAGCCTTGCCACCGTGTTCCGAAAGGACAAGTTTTCGTAGGTTGCGATTTTCGCAGCCCTCAAGAATTGTATTAGTAGCATCTATTGAGCCATCGGAAACAACAATTATCTCAAGGCGGTCGGCTGGGTAGTTGAGTGTGGACAAGTTAAGGAGTTTAGCGGAAAGATGTCTCTCTTCATTCCGAACGGCAAGTACAATGGTGACTTCCGGGCAAATGGCCGCCGACCGAACGGGTCGCGGCCACAAGCGCGCCCGCAAATACAGCAAAAATGGATATCCAGCATAGGCAAAAACAATAAACGCGAAGGACGCCCAGAATAGCAGCTTCATTTCGCTCCTCGGCCAAGAACGTATGATCTTGATCGTTTGGAAAAGATCAGGAAATCAAGGCCCGGAGACATGTTCTTGATGTAGAAGAGGTCGTAGCGAAGTTTTTCCTTGGCATCCTCGACCGAACTCCCGTACCTGTAGCGAATCTGAGCCCAACCAGTGATTCCTGGCCGAATGATATGTCGCAAGTGATAGTAGGGAATTTCTGCGTGGAGCCAGTCCACAAATTCAGGCCGCTCCGGACGGGGCCCCACAAGGCTCATATCGCCCCTCAGCACGTTCCAGAGCTGGGGAATCTCGTCAAGTCGACTGGTTCGGAGGAATCGCCCCACGGTTGTAATTCTCGGATCATCATCACTCGCCCAAGTAGGTCCGGTGTCAGCTTCCGCATCCGCACGCATCGTTCTGAACTTGTAGCATTCAAAAACACTTCCGTTACGGCCGACACGCTTCTGTCTATAAAATACCGGCCCCGGCGAGGTCAATTTGATCGCCAAGCGCAACAAAGGGAAGCATAGGTAGACAAAGTAGCAAACCCAGAATCGAAATCAGGACCGAAGCCAATCTTTTGTAAACAAGAAGGAAACGAGAAACGCAAAAGCCGGGCGAAAAAAGCAGCCAGCCTAGACGAAGTGACTCGATAGGAACCTTACCCGTAATGGCTTCATAAACATCTGTCCCATCCTGGATCCGCACTCCGCGACTCTTCAACGCAAGCAAATGCTCGACCGGTAACTTCCCGCGGCGATCACCAAAGGCCAAAAAAATCCGCTTTACGCGATGAATTCTGACAGCATGAGAGAGGTCTTCCGCCACAGCTGCGAAAGAGTGTCGCATTCAGACTGGAGTTCAGAATTGTCCTGAGTGATCACATTCTTAGGCAATACTAATTGGCTCACGATACGTAGCCCAAGCTCAGGACGAGATTCAACTTCACGCATCAGTGAAACTGCCAAGCGGCCCATCACCGAGCAACAGAGCACGTTCGGCAAAATCTGACTTGGCTGTTGATGGCGATGAATAGCCTTCGCCACAATAAGAGGATTATTCCGACGAGCGACACACCGATCCCTAAAATTCCTCGGCCCAGCTCCAACGGTGGGTAAACATAATAAAGAATTGCCAAAAGTATGCACACGGCTCCCAATACTTGGATCAAACGCGTTAGGATCTCGCGTCGATTTCTTAGAATCGAAGAATCGTAGAGATCGAAGTAGTACATGCAAATGACAAAAACCGCTGAAATTACCACAATCTTCAGAAGCCCTTGCTCATATCGCAGCATCACGGCCGCATCACTGGCACCCAAACGCGCCACAGCAGCGCTCACGAATGCCAAGGTCACGAGGCACACTTCTGACATTCCGAGAAAAACCGTGCGCAAGGGGAAATGAGCGTTTAGGAATCGAATCACGGAGTCTTCTCTGAGCCTAATGCTTTGCTTTTCGATCGCTATCGCGCTCGACGCCGTAATAGTCATCGGCGTAGCCGCGTGCGGTCATATTCGGAAGCTTCATTGAGGACCGTTCCGATCAGCTTGAGATTGTCGAGACTCGCCAAGCCCTTTTGGAGGGCCTTCACGGACGCCACACCCTCCCGAACAACGAGGAGGGTGCCGTCTACCAGGCGCGACCACAGGTTCGCGTCCGCAACCGGAAGCATCGGTGTGGAGTCCACCACGATCCAGTCAAACCAACCAACCAATCGATTGAATGTTTCTGCAAATCGAGTCGATTGCAGAATGTGCGATGGCTGCTCGTGGGACCTCACCGGCACTCAGAAACCACAAAGGCATGTCATTGAGTCGCGATAGGAACTGCGGAATATCGGCAGATTCCTCCGACCACCAATCACTGAGCTCCCTTCAATTCCTTAGGCCGAACAGCCCGGCGAGGCTCGGTCTGTGCATGTCGCCCTCAAGCAGCAACACCTTCGACCGACTGTGCTTAGCAAATGTGATCGCCAAATTCGCTGCCACCAAGCTCTTCCCTTCATTTACAACGCTGCTTGTAACCTGCAATGATTTCATTTCTTTCTGGCGGCGCATATTTTCAAGACGCGTGACCAGGGCACGAAATTTTTCGGCGCCTAAACTTCTCGGTTCCGTGAGAGCTACCAAGCCGGGAAGCTGGCGGTACCTTTACTTTCAGCGAGGCAACGCCGTTGAGTTCCGGGTCTGGGCCGCAGTGTCGGCCAGCAATTCCGCCGGCTGCGGAAACAAAGCCGCACCCGGTTGCCCCTTATCCTTTTCCATCTGTTGGAGAGCGTCGTAGACTCGGCTCATCGTCTCTCCAATCCCGGTTCCAGCGGTTGCGGCACAGCTCCAGCGGCTGGCACCAGGGGAATGCCTATCTGTCGGTTCCCTTCTGGCCTTCTGTAGAAGTACCGTCTTGCTTTAACCGAAGCTCTGAGGCAACTTCCCGGATGATGTCGGGAGTGATCTCTTTCGTCTGTTTTCCATAGCCCGAAATCAGTGCATTTTCGCAAAGATTGTTGACGATTCGGGGAATGCCGTGGGCAAACTCAGAAATCACAGCGATCGTCTCATCAGGGAATATCGTCTTCGCGTGTGAATTCGCGCCAGCAAGTGTAGAGCCTGCGATGGATGTATCCACGCAACTGCTCGAGTGTCAGCGGCTGTAACTGGCATCGCAAACTGACTCGCTGCTTGAGCTGGCGGAGCTCATGGGAGTCAAGTTTCTGTCCAACTCCGGCTGGCCCACAAGAACCAGTTGTACGAGTTTATGTTGCGAGGTCTCAAGATTCGTCAGCAGTCGGATCTCTTCTAAAAGCTCCGGACTGAGCAAATGGGCCTCATCGACGATGATTGCCGTTGTCGCGCCGCGACGCGAGCGAACGAGCAAATAATCATTTAAATAGCGAGAGCATTTCTCCCTTTGTGCGGCCGGCCAAGGACAGCCGCAAATCGGTCAGTACGTAGGCCAGAAACTCCGTAACAGAAAGCAACGGATTGTAAACGAAGGCAAAGGCTACGTTGTTGCGGGCGATAAGCTCGAGCAGGTGCCGAAGTAGCAGTGTCTTCCCGGTCCCCACTTCCCCGGTAACGACCACGAACCCTTTTCGCCGCAGAACCCCATAGCTCAGAATCGCCAACGCTTCGTTATGGCTCGGCGTTGGGAACAAAAAAGCGCGGATTCGGACTGAGTTCGAAGGGGCTGCTCGTCAATCCATAGAATTTCTCGTACATCAAAATATCAGCCTTTATAGAACGAATAGAGATTCCCAGCCGCCATCGCTAACGTCATAACCAGTGCTGCCCCAACTTGCAGCCAGCGGACAACTGGACGAAAGCGGTTCTCCCGTTGCGTGCTCAAATGCGGAATCCCCACCAACACGCGACCCGGGACGAGTCCTTCCAGTTCCTTTTCGTGCCAGACGCGAGCGTTGGAAAGCTCAAGAAGAGCTGCCAGGCCCACCCCGATCGCCAGCCCCAATCCCAACCCGAACAGGCTCACAAGAAGGTGATTCGGGGAGGACGGCTTGTCCGGCAAGCTTGGCGGATCGATGATCCGGAACTGCTCCCCTTGCTGACGCTGTTCGAGGCTGGTTGCTAGTTGCGACTGGTTCTGTTTTTCCAAAAGTGAGTTGTAATTGGCCTTCGATTCTTCGTAACCCCGGGAGATATCTGCCAGTTCCTGTTCTGTTTCGGGAGTCATATTCAAACGGGAGCGATAGCTCGCAATCTGCGATTCAATATCTGCGGCGTGGCGCTGGTAATTCTGGATTTCGAGTTCATTGGCCTTGAGCTGGCTCCGGACCTGCATCATCGGGAGCCGATGAGTCATAGTGCGTTTCGTCAGCGGCCTCTGCGTCATCCGTACCCGCTGCCTGGACGGTTTTCTGATTGGCGGCGATTTCGCCCTCAATCTCTTTTTTCAATTTCTCTGTTTCGTCAATCTTCTGCTTCAGTGAAACGACATCCGGAAACGTCTCCGTATACCGAGAGCGTGCATCTGCAAGTTTCGATCGAAGATCGAGCAGTTCCTTGTCAAGAACTTCTGGAGATGTTTCTCCGGCGTCGCCACTGCTCGGGCCGCCTTTCAATGTTTGATACTGTTGCAGCAGCGACTCGAGGTACAGTTTTTGCTGCTTTGCACCGTCGAGAGCGCGCTGGTTGTTATCCAGCTGCGTCTGCAATCCCGTCAGGATCTGAACGTTGGTCTCCAGTTGGCTGGGCAGGTCGCCAAAATGCTTTGCTTTAAACGCCCGTACCTTGGCCTCTTGTTCTTCCAGTTGGGTCCGTGCGGTCGACAATTGGCTTTCGAGAAAAGCGGTTGTATTTTCCGATTGCTGTTGCTGGGACTTCAGATTCTCGTCGATGAAAAGTGACGTGAGCTCGCTATTAACCTGCTGCGCGAGTTCTCGCGACCGAGCAGAATATTCAATCTTAAAGGACGTCAACTCCCCAGGGTGTTCTGGGGACGCTACAAGATCAATCTTGATGTCCTTGCGCATCTGCTCGACCGCCTCGTCCGAATTGAGCAACGCGCTTGCTCCCCGACCCTTGGGATAGAGTCCAAACCGATCGATCGTCGCCTGGAGCCGTGTTCGGCTCAGGATCTGCTGCGTCATGCTCTGAAGGCGGTCCTGAAGGCTAACACTCACATTGGGAACAACGTACTGTTCGGGAACTTTTTGCTGTTCGACCAGAATCAGGGCTTCCGACCGATAGGTGGTCGGCAAAAACCAGCTCGCTCCCCAAACGATAGCCCAGCAAACAAACAGCGGCAGAAAAATCCACCACCGCCGGCGCACAATAATCGCCCAATATTCCTCCAGGCTTTTTGACGGTGCGCCGTCTAGATCATCATCATGCATATCAGTATTCCTGTCGGAGCGACCTATTCTCCGTTTCGGATGTGCGAGTTACTAAGCGATGTTCGATCGTAACTGACGCAATTCAATCGAGCTGCGCGAGGGCTTGCTGAGCTTGCTTCGCGTCGTCGTTGGCAAGCTTTCCTCGCAACGCAACCTCGATCTGGTCCTTGGCCTTGGCCTTTTGTCCGCTCGCGAGCAAGAGTCATGCCGAAATGATAGTGAAATTCGGCGGAGTCGGGCGATTTCCGGACACATTCCTCAAACAGCGGAATCGCGCCGGAATAGTTGCCCTTCTTGTACAGCACCCACGCCAAGGTATCGGTTATCGAGGGAACTTCGGGCATTTCCGACTTGGCTTTCTGGGCCATGCTCAAGGCGACGTCGAGGTTCTTATTCTGTTGGGCATCGACCCAAGCCATGTTCGCGTTGGCGACAGCGAAATTGGGATCAGACGCAAGCGCGTCGCTGTAATACTTCTGCGCCGTCTGCGAGATCGCCCTTGTCGAGATACAGGTTTCCTAGCACTGTCGACAGAGGCGGCGAACTTCGGCTGCAGATCAAGCGCTTGCTTGTAGATTCCGATCGCCAGGTCGTTCTTTCCCTCGGCCTGATAAACCTTACCAAGCTGCAAATATGCTGCTGTGTTTTTGGGGGCAAGTTGGATGGCACGTTGAAATGCGCTCTCCGCGGCGGCGATAGTTTTTCTGTTGGAAATTCGACGAGACCCAAAATAATCTGCCCATTCTCGTCATTGGGATTGCGCTGCAACGTACTGCTTGGACGCGTGCAAGCGCTTGGGGCGCCTGATTTCGGCTCGACAGGAAATTCGCCAATTGCGACAGAGCGGTAGCGTTATGCGGATCAAGTTCCAGGGCTGACTCAAACTCCTTCTGCGCCTCGGGCCATTTCTTTTCCGCCGAATAGACCGTTCCCAGGTCGATATGAGCCGTCGGATCGTTCGGAGCCAGTTGCTTGGCCACCAGATCCTGCGCTTCGGCCTGCGCGATTTGGCCTTGTCGGCCCAGAACACCAGCCAGGAGTTCCCGATTGGTTGGGTCGGCAGGATATTTCTGGACCAACTCCTGGGCGTAGGTCTGCGCATTTAGCGTATCGTTTTGCGCCAGGCTCAAACGGACGAGCTGCTGCAGGGCGAGGGAAAAGCCCGGCGACACCTTGAGGGCATCCTGGAAAGCGGTCGTCGGCTTGCCCCAGCTCCCCGTTCTGCCAATGAGCCATCGCCAGGAAATAATGGGCCTGAGGAGAGTCGGCCGAGTCGGCAACGGCCCTCTGAAGGTCGTTGATAGCGTCGGTAAATTTGCCCTGCGCCATCAGCAAGCGGCCGTGATCGACGCGCACGATGACGTCCTTCGGCGCTTCCTTCACCAACTCCTTGTCAAGATCGGCCGCAAGCTGGGTCTGGTTGGTTTCAAGATAGAGATCCTGCATCCGCTTCTTGATATCAAGATTCTTGGGTGCCACCGAAAGGCCCCGACGGTACTCCGCCAACGCGCGGTCGGTGTCCTTGCGCTGGAAATAGAAGTCGCCGATCGCGGTGGCCACCTCGGCCGACTTGGGAAGCTGATTGCGCAGTTTGTCGAGAACGCCCGCGGCTTCGTCCTTTTTGCCCTCGGCCGAAAGCATCGCCGCCCATTGAATATAGAGCACGGTTCCTTCGGGATTTTTCGCAATGCCATCTTGCAGAACCTGCTCGGCCTTCGGGTCCTGGTGCTCGAGCCGATAGAAATCCGCCAGATCGACATAGGCTTGGGTCGACTTCGGGTCGACGCTCACGGCCTTCTGCAAATGCTGCTCGGCGTCGGTCGGACGATTCAGGCTTAGTTCCACCAGCGCCATGCGTCACATACGCGCTGGCATTGTTCGGCAGTAGCTCCGTAACCTTCGCAAGAGCGGCGAGCGCCTGGTCGGGCTTTCGTTCGCCGATCAGGGAAGCACCAAGAAGTTGATAGGCGCCGACGTCTTTCGGGTCCTGCTTCAGAACGAAGTTGGCTTCCTCTTCCGACTTATCAAACTGGCGGGCCGCGAGATAGAGGCGCCCGCGGTCCAAGTCGGGCGTCCAGCCGGTTGGGATCAAGCTCAATCGCTTTCTGCAAGAGATGCGTAGGCCGATTTCCAGTCATGCTGCGCCAGGGTGGCCTGTGCGAGTTCGTAATAGGCATCGACGAACCGCGGATCGAGCCTCAAAGCGTTTCGAAACTCGATCGCCGCGTCCCCATATTGCTTCTTGGCCATGTACTTCTGGCCGGCGGCAAGGTATTTCACCTTGGCGCGTTGCGGGATCGCGCGAGCAAGAACTCATCGCCAGAACAACAGACAGCAGAAACAGTGCAACTGCAAACTGTCTAAATCCTGTTTTCATGATTCATACGCCTCGAGTCAGCTCTATCTCGGCATCAATCCGTCTAAGGGTGGAAACAGCAGCTGGGTAAAACTCACCAAGCGCGATTGCGCCTGCGTTTCCCCATCGTTCATGGAGGTAATCAATCGCACCAGAGACCCGTCGGTGCGATTGCGGGAAATCGCATCCGCAATCATCCAGAACTTGCCTGAATATTCGCTGGCAATCACCCGGCCACGGCCCTGATACCAGTAGAAAACCAGTTGCTTTGTTCTGGTCCCGCTGGATGACGTACTCGTTGACCACGATCGCGTGGCCGCCCTGAACCGGGATCGTGGCGTATCCCGACCGGATCGGATCCCAGCCGGATCCAGGCAGACAATTCTTTGGCGAATGCATGGTGTCGCCGGTTCTTTGGCGTGGAGTAATAGCCGACATAGAGTGAGAGCGGGGCGTCCGCCGGTTCGAAGTAGACTCGGTTGGTATAGTCACTTACGCCAACTGCCTGCACCATTTCGCTTGTCGAGCGGTTGCTCGTTACCTGTCCAGCCCCCCAGCGTGTAAGGAAGCTCACGCAGCGGCTGGCGAGGGATGATCGGCCTCTCCGTGGCTTGCGGTATTAAGCAGAAGCCAAGCGCCAGCCAGAACGCTCGCGGTGATCCACAAGCGAATCGATCCCGAGCGATTAAGCATGCGCCGCCTTGTGTTGCCCCACGCGAATATGGCGCAGAGCCCAATGGCAAATCAATATCAGACCGAGCGCGGACAGAAAAATCACCCAGCCGGAAAACTCGTGCAGAAATCCCTCCGCCGTTGCTGGTCCGAAGTGCCGAGCCAGCACGCCGGCCCCCACGATTCGAATCGCGTTCGTCACGATGGCAATTGGAACGATCAAAACAATGAGCGCATAGCGGGCCCAGCGGCGTGGTTCGGCGAAATAGCCGTATAGGCGACCGCCAGCGACAACAGCGTGAGCAAGGACCTGATCCCGCTGCACGCTTCCACTACTTCCAGCGAATAGTTGGACATGTTGAGAATATTGCCGTCCCGCAACACCGGCACCTGACTAGTTCGAGCCACGAAGTCGCCAACCGCGAAGCCAGAAGCTGCAGAGGAAACGTAATCTGGTTATAGATAATCACCGGGATCGGGATCGTAAAGATCAAAAAGCCCAGAGGAAAAGAAATCGCGCGAAGCAGCGGCCCACCCGCCAAAAAAAGAACCATTCCGGCGACCAGCACCAGAAGCGAGAGGCGGTGGTAAACAACTCAGCTCCGAGGGAACCGACAAGCAAGAGCAGAACGGCCCCCAGCATCACCAGGAGGCCCCAATTGCTGGGTTTAATCTCGCTATGCCATCCAGCGCGCTCGCTGCCGCCAAAGGACATAGCCCGAAAAGAGCACGACAAAAAAACCGTGGCCATAGTCTGGATCGGTCCACCAATTCACCACCAGCGCCCTGAGCACCTGCCCATAGACCAGGAAAATCAGGCCCGCGAAAATGGCCGACCATGCAATCCAACTCTGTTGGGAGCGAGTTTTTTCGAGAGTTTGAGTAGCGGTTGCCATTGAAGAAAACCCAGAAGCCGGTTTCGACGGCGGCGTTTTGCTATCTGCGGGTCGAGAGAGACTCGGGCTGCGCTGCAAATGCTTTGCCTACAATACCGGAGCGGGTTGAAACCCCCATTTTGACCATGATCAAACGCAGGAAGGCCTTCACCGTGTTCGGGCTGATTTCCATCCGCCGGGCGATCTGTTTGCTGGTCAAGCCCTGCAGCAGATACTGAGATACTTCCTGCTCGCGCACGGTCAAATTAAATCCGTCGAACAGCTTCGATACCGGCGTCGATTTGGACACCGCTCGCTCAAGCAGCACGGCAAGCGATACCTGCGAGTGCCCATTGGCCATAGAGTTCACCGGGAAACTGCGGCAGGAGTAAATTCGACGCCCCGACTGGAATCGCGAGACCAGCGTGCCGCCCGATGCTGAGTCCGACAGAAGCGTCGAGCGCACCTTGTTGGCAAGGTAGCCGTCAACATTCTTCTGCGCGTCAAGCTTGTGCGGATAGGCCAAAATCTGCGCCGCCGCGTGATTCACAAGAATCGGGCTCATCGAAGAATCGAGGAGCAAAAAACCCTCAGCGGATAAAGCGCCTTTCAGTTCTATAGTTTGCAAGGTGGTCTCGCTTTTCAGCGCGCCGGGCCGGATATCATGACGTCAAAACTTGAGGTATCGGCCGCGCGCAATGCGGAGTTGGTGTCGGGGACGAAGCTGCCGGCATCCATTTGGTTATCGTGGTTGGGGAGGGTTGGTCGAAAGACATCTGCCGGGTCCGCGTCGGATGGCCACCGCGATGCCACTCTGGCGGCAACAACATCTGACGCTTTCCTTCGTTTCACGAATCGAAGTGATTCAGAATTTGATTTGATCGGTCAAACCGGGATGGAAACTACTCTACTTAGCCCATGAAGCCTGAAAGTTGGGCGTGCTACCGCCCTGTGGCCCACATATCCATCTATTAAAATCGGCGGCGGTGCATCCACAACACCCTGCCGCGGTGACTCCGTAGAACCGACTACGGTTCTGGCTTTTCTAAGCGCATCCGCCGTGTGGAAACGGCAAATCCGCCAACTTGACCCGTCAGCTCGGTCTTTTCAACTCTTGCCACCAAACCCTTGGCCCGTACAGTCACCGTGGAGTCCAGCCTCGAAGTCTTAAGATCTACCTCAAAGTGAACCATCGTTCCCACGGGCGGCACATCCTCGGTCATTACGAACATCCCGCCCGCCGAAAAATTCCTCGTAAAGCCCGCGCCATGAAGCGGAGGGCTATCTCCCGAGCCCCATTCGAACTTGACTGCTGCGCTTAGATCATGCCGATCGTGTCGACGCCGCTCCATCTCCATCCGCGAAATATCAATACGCGCCCCCCAGGCGTCGATCGTGGCCGAATGACGAGCACACGATAGGGGATCCGCCGGGAGCCGACCAGAAGCGCGACGTCCTTTCCGAAGTGCAGTTTTTACACGGAGGAAATGAGGGAAATACTGTATTCGGTGGGTTAGCCCAAAGGGCTAGGCCTATTGGGGAGTTTTCTCCGTGTTCATTTCACGCGACGTTAATGAGGACATTCAATGAATTGCCGTATAGTTTAGAGCTTTACGCGAAGAAAATTCGATTCTCCCGTGCTTCCCGGTCTGAGGAAAACTGTTAAAAAATCGCAATACCCCATAATAATCAACTTGACACTACCCGTTGGGGCTAGTACATTCGGCGTGGTCATCCGATCTTAGTTAGCGTGTTCGTGTGTGGCCCCGGCCCCTGTGCAACGGACAAACCTAACTTCCATGGCTTCACCGATAAGATCTGAAACCACAGAAGCAGATCGCCGTGTCATCAATCTGTTGATCGCCGATGACAGCCCCATGGATTGCCAGCTGGTAAAGAGCGCTCTGACAACGCCACGTTCCCCATTTCGGATCGTCTCTTGCGCTGTTTCACGCGCCGAAGTCCTTCATTCGATGAGGGCGCACGCACCGGATATTGCCCTAATAGGCGAAAACTTGCAGGATGGGTCGCTCGCGGGATTTGGCGTGCTCGCTGAGCTGCGCGCCTCTTTCCCCCATACGAAAGTAATTGTTTTGGTGCGTTCGGCGGACTCTGAACTCGTTATTGATGCGTTTCGCGAGGGAGCCAAAGGAGTCTTTTGCCGTACCGAGCCCGTTCAAACGCTCTGTAAGTGCATAAACGCGGTCCATCAGGGGCAGGTCTGGGCTAACAGCAGCCAGCTGCGATCCGTTCTCGATGCCTTTGCAAGCGCCTCTGCCGTGCGGGTAGCCCACGCGCACGGCCGCCCCTTGCTTACCAAGCGGGAAAACGATGTCGTGAAACTGGTCGTGGAGGGCTGCACCAATCGGGACGTTGCCGACAAGCTGGGCCTCACCGAGCATACCGTTAGCAACTACCTATTTCGTATTTACGAAAAGTTAGGTATTTCCAGCCGCGTAGAGTTGGTGCTCTATTCCTTAAAGAGGCCCAACTAACATCTTCGGCCAAACTCCATGGAGCCCTGCCCTTCGTTACGACCAGTCTAGCCGTTCCAGTACGGCTACGTAAAAATTGGGACTTGACCGGTTTGCCGGTTTCGCCACAATGGTCTCCCGCGAATTAACTAGTCACAATGGCCTACTTCCTATGAACAACGAAAACCCAGAAAAATCCACAGCCCACGGACATCATGAGTGGAACGCCGTCTATACGCGCCACCAGCACGAGAAGTCGGTGGCGGACAGTCTCGCCGGAAATGGATTCGAGACTTTCCTGCCCACCTACAACACGATCCGCCAGTGGAGCGACAGAAAAAAACAGCTGAGCCTTCCTCTTTTTCCTTGCTACGTTTTCGTGCGCGCTAACTTTGAGCGACGCTTCCGGATTATCATGACTCCCGGGGTTCATTCGATGGTGATGTTCGGCGCTCGGCCGGCCGTCATCTCCGAAGCGGAAGTGGATGCGATACGCAGGGCGGTAGACAGCAAGCTTTCCGTCGAGCCGCACCCGTTCCTGCAATGCGGCGATTGGGTTCGCGTCACCTCCGGACCTTTGACCGATGTCGAGGGCATCCTGGTTCGCAAGAAAACGTCCTACCGATTAGTCTTATCGGCGCAACTGCTTGGAAAATCCATCGCGGTCGAGATCGACGCTTTCTCGGTCAAACCGATTTCACGCCGCTCCCCCGCCCCACTGACTTCGGTCGGACGCTCCGAATCGTTCGTTGACCGACGACTCGCCGGCTAGGACTTTTTATGTGTTCTTATAAGGTCCTTATTGACTAATTAAGATGATGTAATTACTATTCCGTTTCTGTCAGAACACTTAACTCGATCTAGTTTGCGTGCCGGGCCGGGCATCGTTTTGGTTCCCTGAACATCCAGCTGTACTGTCAAGGCTTAGTCCTTGGGATGGATGGCCATTCTGAGGGCGGCGCAGACCGATTGCGCTTTACAATTTATTTTCCGTTCCCAGTGCCAGGCTTGCACTATCGACCCAAGCCTCAATCGTCCCCTCGGGAACCGCTCTGTAACGCTGCGCAGCACTTTAGCGAACCTGAGTGAACGCCAATGACGCTTGCCGCATCCACGGAAACCGACGACGGCCGCATCCCCCAGATCAACCTGATTATTGCCGTCCAAAGCCGCATGGATGGTCAGCTGTTCAAAAAAGCGCTGGAGCGCCCGCGGCAGCGCCTGAAAGTCCTCTCGTGCCCTGTTTCAAAAGAAGAGATTGCTCATTCGATCCAATGTAATTCACTCGATATTGCTCTTGTGAGTGAAAGCCTGCAGGACGGCCATCTCACGGGCTTTCGCATCCTCAGTGAGTTGCGCACCCTTTCTCCCAAAACCCGCTCGATTATGCTTCTCAAAAAGAACAATCTTGAGCTCGTTCTGGACGCCTTTCGCGCCGGAGCCAAAGGCGTGTTTTGCCGGACGGATTCGCTGACCAACCTGCCGAAATGCATCCGCTGCGTCCACAACGGGCAGATCTGGGCGAACAGCTCACAACTTGACCGGCTAATGGAGTCTCTGTCAAAAGCAGCCCCTCTTAAAATGTCGGGACTCTCCGGACATCGGACCCTCACCAAACGGGAGAATCAGATCGTAGGCCTTGTGGCGGACGGCCTTAGCAACCGGGAGGTCGCCCACAAACTGAGCCTTTCCGAACAGTCGGTGAGCGATCATCTCGCCCGGATTTACGAGAAGCTGGGAATTTCGAGCCGCGTCGAGCTCGTTCTGTGTCGCCCTAAAGAAAACTGCTAGCAGAGACGACCACGGGCAACACAGGCCGCTGACAGCGCTCGCAACCACAGTAGGAAGCAATTCTCGACAGCGGGGCAAATCGCCACGGGGAAGGGCGTCGTCGTGACGTTAGTGAATGCGGTCAGGTCATGTGCTTCGCGTAGAGCAGTCTGAGCCAGATCAAGAACGAATGGGGTTCGCGATTATGAGCGACGAGACAATCTTGAGAGATAGCGACCGAGGTTCGGAGTGAAAGCCTGTGGCAATGCGCCGTCTTTGAAACCTGTTAGAAGATATTGCCGTAATGTCGCCCAGATACTGGAATTGAAGTTCGCTCGTTAGCGAGGAGTTCCCCAGTCTTTCTGGTAAATGAGCTGGTCCCGCTTGTATACCGACGTCTTCTTGCAGTTCGGACAGTCCAGGCTGACCCCACTTTCTGGGATGTCAAGTTTCTTACCTCTTAAAATCAAAACGGGCTTTGCACCTTGATCATCCACAGTTATTTCACTATGGACGAATTTATGGGCGCATTCGGGACAGCAGATGAGGCATCGCGGCATTGAATTTATCCCTCATGAGGAAGCCCGGCCTGCGAGTTGCAATTAACTTTCCATCACTTCCTATTGAAAACGAGTACGTTAAGCCCGCCGCGGTGGCTGCGTGGGTAATTTCTTTGCCCTTTCTCTGCAAGCGAATGGGTCTTGCGTGAAGTGACCGGGATTTTTTTACAAGCGGAAGTGAGAGAGAATTCACTCTAGAGGGAAGCTGGTATGCCGATCGGAGACACCGGCGAGACCAGATCGTGACGCGCCTGCGGCAGGTTGAGGGGGGACTCGCCAATGGAAAAAAGCACCCCGCAAACCTGCACGGTAGACGAAATCGGTGACGAATAGATGCTTGTGGTCGGTCCGAAGAGCCTGCTGTCGTCTCCCCTTTGTCTCCCTTTTCCCTATTGAATGACGGTCCCGATGGAATCTGGGTTCGCTGAGCCCAAGGTCTTCATATCTTCAAGAAAATCTGGGGAGGTTGGCAGCGGCTCATTATTCGACAGTACGGTCCCATAATCCCCTGTTCCGACTGTAAACCCGATGTTGCAATTCGCGCACGCATCGCCTTGGAAGATGGTTCCAAGAAGCATCGGAACACTTGTAAGCTGGCCCCCCGAGGTCTCGCTGTACATCAGGCTCATGAAACTTTCTTGAGTCACTCGATCCTCGGTCAACGAAGTAACGTTCGGACTATTTGCCGTTAGGGTGTTGTTTCGAATCTCGACGCCCGTGTCCGCCGTGCCAAAGTTAACTGTGTCTTTGATTACGAACAAAGAATCGATGTAAGACATCCATACCCCGTCGTTATTACTGATATTGTTGCCTTCGATACGGATGTTATACATGGGGTCGAATTGTTTGACGCCATTGACTGACTGTTCTTCGCTTCGGAGAAAAATTCCGCCTCCATTGGTGATCGTATTATTAGAAATGTCTACGTCGCGAGTCGCCGATTGGTAAATCCAGATCCCTCGAGGATTGTCGATCAAACTGTTCCCTTCGATCAGGTTTTTTTCCAAACCCCATACGAAGGTAGCGTAGTGGCTGGTCGCGTCGGGGATAACGTCCCACGGATGGTCGACCTGCATGGTGCTGTTCGAGTAGGCTATCACTTCACGATTCTGGCCGGCTCCGGTGCCGCTTACGATGGCCACGCCATAGTTTTCGGGAAGCCCAGTGCCAAAGGGATTTACGTTGATCACATTGTTCGGGTCCGTGATCGTGTCAGCTGTAGCCGATACTACGGTACCTTCATTCTCCGTGCGATTTCCTCCGCCCCCTTCCGTTAGGAGCGTCTCACCGTCGTTGCGATTCGTATTCGTGACGGGACCATTGATGACATCAAAAGTATTCCCGATGATCGCCGAGCGGTACATGAAATCCATCACGAATTGGTGCGCTGCTATGATTACAGACTCGTATTGATTGGCTGCGTTGCGCGTGAAATGGTTATTAAGTATCAGCGCGTCGTGTACCGGCAGCGTTCCACCAAAGGTGGGAGAGCCATCGATGGTAGTCGATGTATTGTTGCTGAAAACAAGACCCGAGCTACCGCTGAAAAGGTAAGGATTCTGTTCGCCGAGAGAACCGCCTTGGATAAAGTCCGTTTGAGTGACTACAAAATTCCGATTTTCCGTGAGATACAACTGGTAGGATGATCCCATATTCATTGTGACATTTTGGATAAAGCTTCTCGTATTCTGTTGCCAGAATATTCCCTGGACCGCCGAACCCGTATTGGTCAACGTGAGATTCCGGATACCTATCAAATCGAAGCTCTCAGCCCAGATGGGGTAATTCGACTCATAATTTAAGAATGTGACGCCCTTGGCGGCCCCCTGCAAAACCACGTCGGAATGCATCGACAGCGAATTCGCAAGCAGGCAGTTTCCCGCCGGCAACTGCACCACCCCGCCGGAGCTTGGTACGGAATTGATCGCGTTTTGAATATTGCCGGAGTCATCCTGCGAGCCATTGCAGGGAGTGTTCACCTTAACGATGTTTCCCGCAAAACTGAAACCGGCTGCCCAACCGACGCCGAGACCGAACGGGTCTCCCGACCCCGACACGATACTTATCGTACGATCGAGCTGAACCGGGCCTGTTCCGTTACCATTATCGACCGTGATTACGGCGTCTGAGGTTGGGCTCAAAGATGTAGGAGCCATTGCGACCAACATATTCACCGTACTGGCGCTCACGTCGATCGTTGCCGGCTGGCCATCCACCATTACGGTAGGCGTATACCCAGGCATTAACAGGTTCCTGCCGAGGACTCGGAAAGCTCCGCCAGGCACAAGCTCCAAGGCGTCCAAATTCCATGGAACGGCACCGTTGAGATTAACCATGCTGCTGCTGCCGCCGCTGTTTGAAACCCACAGAACCATCGCGCCCGTCCAGTCGTACGGCGTCTGAGCGGCGATCCATTGCGTACCGACACTGTTCACTATTGTCAGCTGGGTCGGTGAGCTTCCTCCAGCTCCTCCGAGCCACACCTGCGAATCCGGATTAAAATTAACTCCCTGGATCGAAATAATGTCGCCGGACGTCACGTTGCTAGAGACATTAAATATCACAGGTGCCCCTGTCTGTCCCGCTAGCGTGTAGCTGGTGCTTGCCACCGAGCTAGGTGTCGAGCCGCTGGCAATCGCGACCGCTTCAACCGTCGCCGAACTGTTCAGCGTGAACGGCCCTGTGTACGGCGTCGAGCTGCTCGTCGGCGTTGTGTTGTTCGTCGTGTAGTAGATTGGCGTCCCCGCTACCGCCGGCGTGATCGTCACCGTCATCGGCGCTGCGTAGGTCCCCGCGCTGGGCGTTATCGTCGGCGTCGCCGTCTGCTTTGTTACCGTGTAGCTCACCGTCACCGCCGAACTTGGCGTGGAACCGCGGGCAACCGCAACCGCTTCAACCGTCGCCGAACTGCTCAGCGTGAACGGCCCTGTGTACGGCGTCGAGCTGCTCGTCGGCGTTGTGTTGTTCGTCGTGTAGTAGATCGGCGTCCCCGCTACCGCCGGCGTGATCGTCACCGTCAGCGGCGCTGCGTAGGTCCCCGCGCTGGGCATAATCGTCGGCGTCGCCGTCTGTTTTGTTACCGTGTAGCTCGCGCTTGCCGCCGAGCTTGGCGTGGAACCGCTGGCGACCGCAATCGCTTCAACCGTCGCCGAACTGTTCAGCGTGAACGGCCCTGTGTACGGCGTCGAGCTGCTCGTCGGCGTTGTGTTGTTCGTCGTGTAGTAGATCGGCGTCCCCGCTACCGCCGGCGTGATCGTCACCGTCATCGGCGCTGCGTAGGTCCCCGCGCTGGGCGTAATCGTCGGCGTCGCCGTCTGCTTTGTTACCGTGTAGCTCACGCTTGCCGCCGAGCTTGGTGTCGAGCCGCTGGCAATCGCGACCGCTTCAACCGTCGCCGAACTGTTCAGCGTGAACGGTCCCGTGTATGGCGTCGAGCTGCTCGTCGGCGTTGTGTTGTTCGTCGTGTAGTAGATCGGCGTCCCCGCTACCGCCGGCGTGATCGTCACTGTCATCGGCGCTGCGTAGGTCCCCGCGCTGGGCGTAATCGTCGGCGTCGCTGTCTGTTTTGTTACCGTGTAGCTCACCGTTACCGCCGAGCTTGGCGTAGAGCCGCTGGCAATCGCAACCGCTTCAACCGTCGCCGAACTGCTCAGTGTGAACGGCCCTGTGTATGGCGTCGAGCTGCTCGTCGGCGTTGTGTTGTTCGTCGTGTAGTAGATGGGCGTCCCCGCTACCGCCGGTGTGATCGTCACCGTCAGCGGCGCTGCGTAGGTCCCCGCGCTAGGCGTAATCGTCGGCGTCGCCGTCTGTTTTGTTACCGTGTAGCTCACCGTTACCGCCGAGCTTGGCGTGGAACCGCTGGCAATCGCAACCGCTTCAACCGTCGCCGAACTGTTCAGCGTGAACGGCCCTGTGTATGGCGTCGAGCTGCTCGTCGGCGTTGTGTTGTTCGTCGTGTAGTAGATTGGCGTCCCCGCTACCGCCGGTGTGATCGTCACCGTCAGCGGCGCTGCGTAGGTCCCCGCGCTGGGCGTAATCAGTGGAGCTCCTGTGGTTGTCAGCCCCCCTGACGGCGCTGCGCCGCTTGCTTGGAAGCCTGACATGACGAAACTCTCATTGTTGGACCCGTGGCAAGCCCAAGTGGTGACGATCGTTCCGTTGGCCGTCTGCCCGGCAAAGACGTCGAAGCAGCCCGCCCCGTTCGTTGTGGTAATGCCGTAAGAACCATCACCATTGCGATTAACGGCCCACTGCTGGGAGACACTTCCCGAACAGGTGTTTTGGACGATTTGCACGCCAGTTGTCGTAGAACCCGAGCCAGCGTCCAAACACAAATTGTCGTTTTGCGCTTGGATCGTGTAATAGCCGTTGGAGAGGCCGGTGAATACAAAATTCTGGCTGCTGGTCCCCGTGCAGGTCCACTGGTCGATGCCCAAGCCTACCTGGTTTGACCCGCCCGGCACATCCACGCAGGACCCGCTGGCCGATTCCGGCCTCATTGTGCTTACAGAATTCCCTAGCCGGCCAGGACTCGTGGGAACCGAGCTCGGATGGAATCCCGACATCACATAACTCTCGTTGTTCGACCCGTGGCAAGCCCAGGTGGTCACAATCGTGCCGTTCGCGGTGTTCCCAGCGAATACGTCCAGGCATCCTGCCCCGTTCGTCGTCGTCACCGCATACGACCCATCGCTATTCCGGCTTACGATCCACTGCTGTGTGATGCTCCCCGTGCAGGTGTTCTGCACCACCTGCGCTCCCGTCGTCACGGATCCCGATCCCGCATCCAAGCATAGATTGTCGTTCTGCGGCTGAATCGTGTAGTAGCCGCTGGCATTCACGGTGAACACAAAGTTCTGATTGCTAGTCCCGGAGCAGGTCCACTGATCGATCCCCAACCCTACCTGACTCGACCCGCCCGGCACATCCACGCAGGACCCGCTGGCCGATTCCGGCATCATCGTGCTTACAGAATTCCCTGACCCGGCCAGGACCCGTGGGAGCCGAGCTCGGATGGAATCCCGACATCACATAACTCTCGTTGTTCGACCCGTGGCAGGCCCAGGTGGTCACAATCGTGCCGTTCGCGGTGTTCCCAGCGAATACGTCCAGGCATCCTGCCCCGTTCGTCGTCGTCACCGCATACGACCCATCGCTATTCCGGCTTACGATCCATTGCTGCGTGATGCTCCCCGTGCAGGTGTTCTGCACCACCTGCGCTCCCCTCGTAACGGATCCCGATCCTGCATCCAAGCATAGATTGTCGTTCTGCGGCTGAATCGTGTAGTAGCCGCTGGAATTCACGGTGAACACAAAGTTCTGATTGCTAGTCCCGGAGCAGGTCCACTGATCGATCCCCAACCCTACCTGGCTCGACCCGCCCGGCACATCCACGCAGGACCCGCTGGCCGATTCCGGCATCATCGTGGTAGTAGAAGTACCTGAATTACCAGATTGCGCGTGGGCAGTTCCGACAATCGCGAAAAAAGCCGAGAGAATCACCAAAACAAAACCTGATATCTTCGCTGGGGATAACATGACAGCTCCCTGGGTCGTCGCCTTGTAGCTTGGAGTGTGGCGACTTACAGTGAGCCGACGATACTGGCCGAGCGGCCAGAACAGGTACAGTTGCGAGTGCAGTGAACACGCACGTAAGTGGCGCTTTGATGTGACTTAATACATTCCCGGGCACGCGAGCTGCGGCCTCCATAGAAGTCTCGGAGTCTCGGACAGCCGTATCGCGATGAGAATAAGCTTTCGGTGAGGAGGCTTGCAAAAAGGGTGGGTTCCACCCCGCCCGAGGCCAATGAGGCCAATCAATGAACTTCAGGGGTGGGGGGAATTTCCAACCGGGATTGGCAGGGGGGGCAGGGAGGGCCTATCGGACGCGACCCCTTCGAACAGGCGGGAACGAGGAGATCTGTGGAGCGACAGCGAGGTCTATCGTTGGAACCGGCGTTGGAACCGGTTGAAAAACTCTTGCAGAAGGGCTTGCCTATACCGACGGTAACGGTAAGGCCCAGGCAATTTGAGGGACAGGCAAAGCGACGTTCCCGTGTACTCAGATCAGCCGCAGCCCACAGCTACCGTTTCGCCGTCGCTCCGGTCTATTTCGGGGGGCCACTCGAGGTGAAATTCGCCCGATTCTTCAACCAGCGGCTAATCGACACGGGTCTCGATTACTGAATGACGCTACTGATGGATGCAGCTCTGGCGGAGCCCAACGTCTTCCAATCTTCCAGGAAGTTTATCGAAGAAGTGGTTGGCTCATTGTTAGCAAGCACCGTGCCATAGTCCCCCGTTCCGATAACGAACGCCGTGTTGCAGTTCAGGCATCGATTCGTTTGAAAGATGGTTCCCAGGAGCATGGGGATACTTGTCAATTGTGCTCCAGCCGTCTCACTGCGCATGAGAAGGGTGAATCCTTCGCGGTCAGCATAGTCCTCGCTTGTTGATTTTACGTTCCGAGCATTCGCAGTCAATGTGTTGTTGCGCACCTCAACGCCGGTAGCCGCAGTGCCAAAGTTGAATTGGTCCTTATTGGCAAGAATCAGGTCGATGTATGACATCCACAAACCGTTCGAGTTGCTAATGCGGTTGTCCCTGACGCGCACGTTGTAAATAGGATCAAACTGCTTAATTTCCTCGGATTCGAACGACCTGATAAAGATCCCGCCTCCGTTCGTGATCGTGTTTCCGACGATATCGACGTCCCGAACCGCCGCCTGATAAAGCCATATTCCTCGAGGATTATCGATCAGCGTGTTTCGTGCAATCAGCGCTTTCTCGAGGCCCCAGACGAATGTCGCGTAGTGAGAGGTCGAATCGGGGACGACTTCCCAGGGATGATCGACGTGCAGCGTATTGTTCGCGTAGCCGATCAGATCGCGAGATTGTCCGGCGCCCGTACCGCTCACGATCGCCACACCGTAATTTGCCGGTGGTCTGTTCTGCAAAGCACTTGTATCGCCATCACTTTCGGGAATAACCAACGTCGTCGGTTTGGCTGAAACAACCGTTCCGATGCTCTCCGAACGATTTCCGCCGCCACCTTCGGTCAGAAGCGTCTCACCGTCGTTGCGTTTTTGATTCGTGATTGGGCCGTTGAGGACGTCGAAGGTGTTCCCAATGATTGCGATGCGGTAGGCAAAATCCATTACGAGTTGGTGCGTTGCGACCATCACCGACTCGTATTGGTTCACGGCGTTCCGCGTGAAATGATTCCCGATGATCAGCGCATCATGTACGGATTCAAAGGTCGGCGACCCGTCCACCGAGGTGGAGCTATTACCGCTGAAAAGGAATCCGGAACAATCGCTGAAGAGGTAGGGATTCTGGCCGCCAACGGAACCATCCTGCACGAAATCCGTTTGTGTGACGATAAAATTCTGATTTCCAGTTAGGTACAGCTGGCGCGAGACGCCACTATCGACCTTAATGTTTTGAAAAAAGCTCCTGGTGTTCTGCTTCCAAATCAGTCCTTCGAGTGCCGCCCCGCCATTCACGAGAGTGAAATTCCGAAGTCCCACGAGATCACGGCCCTGAGAATCGATGGGGTAGTTGGACTGGTATTTGAGGATCGTATTGTTCTTTCCTGCTCCCTGCAAAACCACGTTCGATCTCATGATGAGAGAATTCGCAAGAACACAGGTGCCTGAGGGCAATTGCACTACGCCGCCCGCCTTCGCCGCAGAATCTATCGAGTTCTGAATATTGCCGGTATCGTTTGCGATCCGTTGCACGAAGTCATGACGGCCATCGTGCGGCCAGAAAAGGTGAATCCGGCTGCCCAGCCGACACCCAAACCGAAGGGGTCCCCCGAGCCGGGTACGACCGCGACCGACCGGTCAAGCTGAGCAGGCCCCGTCCCGTTTCCATTGTCAACCGTAATGGCGGCGGCTGAGGTAGGAGCAATCGACAGAGGGGTAGTAACATCCAGCATATTTTCATTGCTGGAGCTTAAATGAATGGTGGCAGCCTGCCCGTTCACGGTGACGGAAGGAGAAAGCAGGCCATCAGGAGATTTTGTCCGAGGACTTTAAAAGCGCCACCCGGCACGAGTTGCAAAGCATCCAGATTCAGTGGAACTGCCCCATTTAGCTTGATAGAACTACTGGCCCCAGCGCTATTCGACACCCACATGATCATGGCACCCGCCCACTCCTGGGGGATTTGCGCTGCCAGCCATTCGTCACCGAGTTGATTTACTACGGCTAACTGCGTGGCCACGCCGCCATTGGCCCCTCTGAGCCAAACTCGTGACGTCATATCAAAATGTGCTCCCTGTATAGAAATGATGTCACCAGGTCGGACATCGGAGGAAACATTAAGGATGCTGGGAGTTTGACGGGGCCCGTCGGAAACCTTAAGCGACCAGGTGACTCCAAAAACGACAAGAAATGCCGCCCCGGCCACAAACATCTTCGGCATCGCTACGCCTCCACTTCTAATAAAGCTCTCGTACGAGAGAGAGAAAGCACGCACTTCATGGATTGACGAAAAAAGACAGAGCTATTCCCAGCCCATGTCCCACAATAGATCGCACACATCACTCCCAGAGGCGTTGCCAAAACTGGAAGTTGACCCAGCAGCTCTGGACAATCAAGAAGATCCAGGAAACGCGATCAGCCAACGGTTATGTACATCACCCCGCTCCGATTCCTTCAGAAACCAGCTTTGATCCACGATCAATGTGCGGTAACCATACCGAGTTAAGATCGCCAGGCAGCGTTCTTCTTTGTTGACACCATGGACCTCGATGATCATTCCGGGATGTCTTTTCGCCAATGTTTCCGATGCGCCTTCCAGGGCGAGATCCTCGGCTCCTTCAATATCCATCTTGATGAAATCCGGTACGAAGAACTTTCGTGCGGCTTCATCGATCGTCATCTGCCCGTTTTGGGATTGGGACCCGATATAGGATTCGACCACCTGAATTTGCAGAGTTGGGTTGTGCGCGGTATTGAGGCGCAATATCTCCAGCATAGCCGGGTCGCAATCAAACGTGGCTACCCTGCCTCGCGACAGGTTTGCCATCATCAAGGCGTCATATCCCTCGTTGCCACCCAGATCGAAGCAGTTCGAACCGGGTGCTACTAGGCGTTTGAAGTAGCGGTTTAGCTCCCACTCGTGAACGCCCAAATAGTTCCGGACTCGCTGTCTGGGCTCCAGGTCCATGAAGCATCCAGCGGCTGGACCAAACAATATTTTTCGGTAGCCCTTCTCCTTCGGAAAGATCAGCTTCAGCGGTTTGACCCATGACTGGAACATATAAATCGGACCTCCATTCCGTCTGGAACAAAAAGGATTTTAGAACTGAGCCATTCCATTGAGCCTGTTTTCTCGCGTTCCATCGCAGCACAAATCGACAGTCACTCGAGCAGTGATGAACACGGGTTCTATCCTCACTTCAATAGCCCGAATGCCGCTACGCAACCACTACGCTGGACCACGCGAGAGGACCGCTCGGCGCATCTGGCCAAACGCCGGGCACGCATGAACCCTCCGATTCTAACGTCCCCCGGCCGCCACGCGGGCCGCGGCTCGTCTGGCGCCAGAAGAGCCAGAAACCCTTCGCCAAAAATCGGAGGAGAAATGGGGATCTTGTAATCGCGAAAATTCGTCCACATCCGGGAAGTACGAATGGAAGCTCGCGGCGGACATGCGTGCATCCTTTGCCGGGTAGACCGCGCCGCCGCTCGCCCGTACCTTCTCGTCAAACCGGTCGCAAAGATCAAAGGTCGCCTGCCCCTGGATGGGGAAATCAAGCGCCAAGGTGACACCCGGGCGAGGGAAGGAAAAGCCGGCCCGGAGAACGAACTTCTCCGAATACCTTGAGCACTGAAAGCGTGCAGACCAGGCGGGAGGACTCAATGAGCCGCAGAATTTCCTCAATGACGCGGCGCTTTTCGTAGGGAACGACGCATTGATACTGCAGAAAGCCGCGCCGGCCGTATAGACGGTTCCACCGGCCACGCAGTCCAATGGATAGAAGAACTTCTCGTAGGATATCGTGCGGCGTGTGAAGTCTCGCAGGGGCGCATGAAAGTAGAGGTTGTTAAATAAACGCACCGTGAAGCGCTTGATCAGGATGTCCGGAGCCTCGAAGGAACTCGCCATCTCAGAACGTGGCAAGCACGGCTTATCCACGTATGGCAAATGGCCAGCGCCTCGGGCTGCGCAATGATTGCCGCGCAGAAATATCCCCCGCCCGAGCTTTTCTCCGGGGGATATGCAGTCCAGCCAGGCGACGGTATATTCGTGCGTGCGATCGGAGTCGGACGAAAGTTCAAAAAATTCCTGCAAGCGCCGAAAGCGAATCTGTTCGCAATCAATCCACGGGCCCGGCACGGACTTGAGCTGCAATTCGATCCTCAGGATCAATCCCGTCAAACCGAGTCCCCCGATGGTGGCCCGAAAAAGATCGACGTTTTGGTCCGGGGAGCAAAGAACCCGCTCTCCGTCCGAACGCAGCAGTTCGAGACAACGGACGTGGTTACCGAACGAGCCGGCACGATGATGATTTTTTCCGTGTACGTCATTGGCAACGGCGCCGCCGATGGTTACAAACTGCGTTCCCGGAGTAACCGGTAAGAACCATCCGGCTGGAATGGCTAGCTGCAGAATGGCGTCGAGGGTGACACCAGACTCGCAGTGGAGTCTTCCGCTGTGCGAGTCCATGTGCATTAAACGGTCCAAGCCCAAAGTGTCGAGGAGAGTACCACCGTTGTTCGAACAACAGTCTCCATAGCTGCGCCCGCGCCCGTGCGCGAGAACCGGCCCGGGCAATTCGCCAAGGTTCGGCAACTCGGACAACCGGTACAAAGACAATACCTGCGCCGGTTGGGACCGAGGGTAACGGCCCCAGGAGAAATATGTATTCATCGTTGTAGCCGATTCAGGAAGCCAGGAAGAGAATCACCACGATGATGGCGCCTAGCAGGTAGCTGACTGCATCGTGTACGGCGAAAACGACTGGGTCCTCATTGAGCTGACCCCGGTTGGCCAGGAACCAAACACGCGAAATCCAAAAGAGCAACAGCGGGCAGGCAAACCAAATCCACTGCGGCTGCCGGTAAAGCGCCGTCACTTCCCGGCCGTTCACATAGAGTGCCAGCACGACAACCGATATGTAGCCACTGGCCGCTCCGAATTGCCGGATAAGGTCAGAATCCATTGGCAAGTAGTTCCGCTTCGAGGAACTGCTAGGCCCCTCGTCTTCGACGGTCTGCTTGGCAAGTTCCGTGTAGCGCTTGGTGAACGCAAGGCTAAGCAGCAGAAACATGGAGAAGGCCAACAACCAGGGCGACACCGGTACGTGTGTGGCCGCCCCCCCAGCAAGGATGCGCGTCAGATAGAGGCCCGTCAGCAGCAACACATCCACCATGGGAATACGCTTCGCATAAGTCGAGTACAGAACTGAGGCGGCAGAGTAAATCGCTATCTCGGCCAAGAAAAGGCGCGGAAGCTGCGTGGCCACGAGCAAGGATGAGGCCGTCAGGACCGGTGCGAGAGCAACGCCGACCCAGAGGGGCACAGCACCGGAGGCAAAGGCTCTCGCCTTCTTGGTGTCATGCAGGCGGTCTGACTCCAGGTCGAGCAGATCATTCAGGACGTACACTCCCGAAGCACAGAGCGAGAAGCTGGCAAACGCCAACGCGGCCCGCGCCAGGAGTGAAAGGTCACTGGCCTGGTGGGCCATGACCAAGGGTACAAATACGAGTAGATTCTTCACCCAATGTTTCGGTCGCAGCGCGTTCCACAGAGCAGACCATTTGATTTTGCGTCTGGCAAAGACGGTGCCAACACTCAATGTCCTATGCGCGAGATCAAGAAGGCCTGCCGTAGGCCCCACGAGGATGGCCGTTCGCGCGCAGGCCCAAATGGGAAGGTCGACCTTACTGTCGGCAGCGTAATCAAACTCCTTTCCGCCCAGAAACGCTTGAATCGCTCTTTTCTTGTTTGCGTGGGAAAGGTTGATCTTTCCGTCGCTGGCCAAGACGGTGTCGAAGATTCCCAGGCGCTGAGCCACCGCGGAGGCGATTGTGCTATCTGCCGCCGTCGCCAGAATTAGCTTCCGACCCTTTCGCTTTTCCGCGCGCAGAAATTCCACTACGTCCTCTCGGAAAGGTAATGTGGAAACGTTTAAAGAGGCATGCCTGGCAATTTCCTGCTTAAACGGGGCCTTCCCGCGAAGCAGCCAGATAGGAATCAGGAAGATTTTCCAGGGGTGCGTGCCGAGCAGTACCAGCAGCGATTCCCACAGAGTATCCGTCTCCAGGAGGGTGCCGTCCATGTCCGTGCAAAGACATTCGGGCTGTTCCATTGGCATGGGAATCTCCGTCTTGAGGGTTAGGGACACCGGTGCGATCAAAACCGCAAACCGACGAGCGCGTGCTTCTGGTCGTAAGGTTTACGAATGTTCAGGATTCAAATGCGCTTGATGACGACGACCTTCAGGCCGTGCCGACGGGAGAAGTTGGATAGCCGCCAGGAGCGGTAATAAGCGCTTTCGACGTGTTCGCCTTGTTACCCCATCGGTACTGCGCCAAAAGCATCGCTGTAATGTCAACCAGGCAAAGGATGTCGATGGGCACGCGGAAGCGGGGCGCGCTCACGGTGAGCAAGAACGGCAAAATGTATGTAACGATGGTGAGAGGAATAATCACTCTGGCGACGCCCTGACCCGGCCGGGGGAAGAGAAAGAAAGCAAGCACCCATGCAGGGAACACACATGCGAGAAGTACCTTAGCCATTCCAGCCGCGGATTTGATGCTGTGCGCTTTCGTGTCGGGCCTAAGCAATGTCACAAACTTCAGAGCCGGTAGCTCGATCATTGTCCATGGATGGGCTTCCATGTAGGCGATGGACTCGTGAGTATAAAGATGCTCATATTGCAAATCCCGTATGTCGTTGACTCCCGGCACACTGTCCGGCCGGTCCCAATGCTGTTCGGCAACAATGCCACGGTTTTTTAGAGCCGGTATAATCGAGTTCTCGGCGCTCATCGCACTGAGGCCCTCATTTGCGTATTCGTTCGCGCCGGCAAATAAGTTGTAGGGGCCGTTGTGCGGCAGGAATACCGACCCATGCACCGCCGTTGTGACCGCAGCGTATAGTGCAACCGCAATTGCGAGTTGGCCAGCGGCACGCAGTAATTTGCTCGGGAGTTTGTACTTCCATAGCACAAACCAGGTTAGCGGAAAGAGCAGGACAAGATTCGGCCGGACGGTAATACCGATTCCTAGCGCGAGCGCCAGCAAAATATCCGCCCTGTAGGAATCCCGCGTACGAACCAGGTAAACGATTGACGTCAAAAAGCTGAGCAAGAGAACACTGGTTAGTGTCGTGTCCATCACTTTGTACATGCTCAGCACGATGTCCGGGTAGACCGAGAAGAGCGCCGCTGCGATGAGCGCCTGCTTGGCGCTCGCCCCAAGCTCTTGCAGCAGCAGCCACACGAATGTCACCCAGACCAGATAAAGAGTCACGCCGACCACGGCCATGCCGGCCTGTCCATGAAAGATCCACTCGCCGAGACCAAGCAATGCGGAATACCCAATCGGCAAAAAGACGGAGGAGATGTGATGAGTTCGAGCAAGCTCTAACGCCGGGAAATTATACTCAGGCAAAGGGTCTGTGAACGGTATTTTTAACGCAACAATCCGCGCAAGCACCAGATCGAAGAGGAGCAGGACGCCCAGACTCGAGAAATTTGCGTAAGCATCTCTCCTGGATTCCATATCATGGCCTCCCATGGAGCTTTTCTAGCGTTTTTTTGCACCGCATCATAGAGTCCGGAAAGATTCCAGGATCAGGTTCGGTTGGTTTTATCTGTGGCTAGGCAAGCCGCAACAGGCGGGTCACCGCGTCCGCTAGAGAACTGGCAACCGCGTCCGCTTTCTGCTCGGCTTCGGCGAACCCCTTCTTCTGGGTTACCGACGGCCCACGAACGAAAATCGTTCTCAGTCCCGCGTCACGGCCCGCCTGGATATCCGGAAGCGAGTCACCGATGAGTATCGCGTTTGCGGCTGGGACCTCGGGGAATTGCTCAAATGCCTGAAAAAGTAGACCCGGTTTGGGTTTTCGGCATTCGCACGCATTTCCATCGTGCGGACAGTAGAACACGCCATCGATGTGAGCGTTATGCAATCGAAGCTCCCGCACCATCCGATCATGGATCGACTGCAGCGTGGCTTCAGACATCCTGCCGAGGGCCACACCGCGCTGATTCGTGATCACAACGACCTTGAGTCCGGCGCGGTTAAGCTTCGCGATCGCTTGCGGCGCGTCCGGGAGAAATTCGAATTGCTCCCACGCTACGACGTAATCGCCCTCCGGGGCCTTGCGGTTCAACACCCCGTCTCGATCCAGAAAAACCATCCGAACGTCAGTGAAGTCTTTATCCATCGCTGTTGAACAAAGAATTTTTCGTTGGGTCAACATCGACATTCATCGTCAGTGAATGACGGTCCCGATAGGCGGCTGATTAGTGGGCTGTCTGCTCGACAGGCAAGCTAAAGACATCGGGTCGGGCGCCACAGAAAAGCCCCGATCTCTGGCCCCCTTCACGGCGGCGACTACTTCATCCACCGAGATGGACAAAATGCACTTCTTGTTTTCGACAGTGCACGATTCCAGACCGCACCCGAAGCACTCCGTCCGGTGGTAGATAGCGGTGTGATTGCTTCCGAACGGAAACCAAATGCCGGGCGGGTTACGGGCGGAGAAGATCACTACGCAGGGCGTCCCAGCACTCGCTGCCAAATGCATTGGGCCGCTGTCGAGGCCAACAAAAAGATCAGCCCTCTCGATGACGGCGGCCGATTCACGTGGAGACAGATCGCCGCTCAGATTTAGAGACCTGCCCGGCCACTGAGCAGCGACACCGGCGACAGCCTCCCGATCCTCCTTAGCACCGACGAAAACGGCAGCCTGTCCTGGAAATTCACGGTGCAGCTTGGGCATCAGGGCCTTCCAGTTCTCGACGCCCCAATCGGTCGCCTGCATCTTGGACGCAATTCCAAAAGCAAGAAAGGGCGCGGCGCCCAGCGGGCACAAGGCGGTAGCTGCGCGGGCACGCTCTTGCTGGGTCAAAAGGAGAGACCAGCTCGCGGGATCACTCAAACGGGCGTCGCCTAACGGCATGAGGCACCGAGCAAGCCTGCCAGCCTCGGCTTCATATCGGCCCGTGACAGGATCGTAGCGGTGGTTCGCGAGGTCGCCAATAGGAATGCCGATGATCTTGCTGATACCGCACCATCGGAAGAACCTTTCATCACGCCTCGCCGCGACTTCTCCTCGGGCCGGCGCCAGATAAATCAATGTCGAGACTCTCAGATTCCGAAGTTTCCACCACAGCTGAGCGAGTCGAAAGACGCTCCGTTCACCCACCGAGTACGTCAGGCAGGCGTCGATGAGACCTGATTCTCCGAGGACCGCGGCCGCGGGCGAAGCCTTCGCGTGAACGGGGCGATTCGTCAAAAGAATGCGGTCACTCGACGGAAAGGCCCGGGCGATCAAGTGGAAGCAAGGCAGCGCCACCAAGGTGTCCCCCAAGCTGCCGATCCTGTAGATGAGAACTTTGCTTCGTTGGCCCACGGAAAGCCGCCTTTTGCGATTTAAGCAGACGCCTTAGCAATCAGTTTGGACGTGCTGAAACCTTCAACGAGGGGTACCAAGCAAACCCGTCCACCCCACGAGCGCACCTGCGTGGCGCCAACCACTGAGTCCTCGGTGTAATCTCCGCCCTTGACCAGAACATCCGGGCGAATATCGCAAATCAGATCGAGTGGCGTGCTTTCGTCGAATATGACGACGGCATCGATGGCCGAAAGCGCCGTCAACACTCTCGCACGTTCCCGCTCGGGAATCACCGGCCGGGACGGACCCTTCAACCGTTTCACGGAATCATCGCTGTTCATTGCTACGATAAGGCGGTCGCCTTGCTGCCGAGCGCGCTCGAGCAGGCTAATGTGACCAACATGAAGCAAATCGTAACAGCCGTTCGTGAAAACGATCCGCTGGCCCATAGCTCGCCACGCCGCTATGCGAGCGAGCAAGCGGTCCTTGGTCAGAAGCTTCTCTCCGGCCTGAAGCGGGATATCCTGCGAAAGAACCCCGATGAGTTCGTTGCGATCGACCGGAACTGTACCGACCTTGCTGACGACGATGCCTGCGGCCAAATTTGCGAGCTCGATCGCAGTCTGGACCTCAAGCCTACAGGAGAGACACAGAGCAAGCATCGCGATGACCGTGTCCCCTGCACCGGATACATCGAATACTTGCCGGGCTACCACGGCCGCGCGCGTACGCTTACCCTTTTGCACGACGGCAATTCCCTTTTCACTCAGAGTGACTGTCAGGAACTCGAATCCGTGTTCGTCGAGTAGTTTCTCGCCGAGATCAAAAAGCTCTTCGAGATCAGCTCCCTGGTAACCGGCGGCGGCAGACAATTCCCGGACGTTGGGACACACGGTAGTGGCATGCCGATATTTCCCAAACGAACGCGATTTCGGATCAACCAAGACCGGAATCCCGAGAACTCGGGCCTCGCTGATAATCGTGTGGCACACGCGGTCGGTCAAAACGCCTTTGGCGTAATCGGAAAGAATCACGGCCGAGCATTCGCGCATCACTTCCCGGACTCGGTCGACGAGCCTGTCGTGGTTCCCGTTGAACTCGTGGTCCCTCTTCTCAAAATCGAGGCGAAGCATCTGTTGGTTGCTGCTTAAAATTCGCAGCTTCGATGTGGTTGGAAAGCCGGCGACCGACACCAGAGCGGGATTCACGCCCCCGCCGCTCAACTCCATCGCCAGTATTTTCCCATCCTCATCGTCACCCACGAATCCGATGACTGTTGCTCTGGCCCCCAGGCCCGCCAGATTCATGGCCACGTTCGCGGCCCCTCCCGGGCTATGCGTTGAGCGGGAGCTGTGCACAATCGGAACCGGCGCCTCAGGCGAGATTCGTTCGACCGTACCCCAAACGTATTTATCCAACATCACGTCGCCGACGACAAGAATGTGCGCGCCCTCCCAGTGGTTCTCGACGAGTTCCATCACACGATGCAGGGAGTTATTCATTTCCCATCCCCTTCCGCGGATCCTCGGAGCAAACCGCAAGTTCCACCCAGTCGCAGAGCAAATGCCCGACCAATATGTGCGCTTCCTGAATTCTCGCCGTGTCCGTCGATGCCACCTTCAAGGCGAGGTTAGCGATCATTGCCAATTCACCTCCGGTCAGTCCTGTGAAGGACACGGTAAATGCGCCCATTTTCCTTGCTTCCTTCAACGCCGCGCACACGTTCAGGCTGTTGCCTGACGTGGAGATACCCACAACCACGTCCCGCGATGTACAGAGCGCTTCCACCTGCCGGCTGAAGATTTCATCGTATCCGTAATCGTTGCCGATGGCAGTCAGGACGGAGCTATCCGTGGTGAGCGCCACCGACGCGAGGCCTCGCCGTTCGCGACGAAACCGGCCAACAAATTCCGCTGCGAGATGCTGACAGTCAGCCGCACTCCCCCCATTACCGCACCACAACACTTTACCCCCAGCCAGAATTGCTTTGCATATTCGGCAAGCGATCGACTCTATGAGTTCCTGCTGTTCAGTCAGCTGCCGAACAACTTCCAAGTGATCCTGGACTGCCTGCCGGATCAGAATTTCCGGATTCATCGCCGATGGAAGCTTGGGTGGGGTAAGGCCACGAGTCTGGGCGTAATCGATTGAGGGATGGGCCGTCTGGGTCATTTAAATCCTCCGGCGTTCGCTACCACAAGGTGTTAGGGGTCAATTGTTAGACTGAAGAGATTCTGACCATTCCGGTTGCATCAAGCCTCGGGAATTCTCAGTCCAGGAAAGCACAGTCAGCGCAATGAAGGGCACTTCTCAGTCACACTCCCGGAGAACTCCTGCGGGGGTCGCTGCCAAGACAGGTCACGTGCCGTGATTTTCTTGCCCGGCGCGACCCGACCGAGCAGTTGCGTCAAAACGGGTTCGTTCATGGCCCGGTTCTTCAAACAACGAAGGCGGCCGCTTGTCCCAATTTTCTCTCGTAGGCTCTGGTCTTTGAGAAGCTTCATGCATTTCCAAGCACACTCTTCCGGGTCGCTCCAAAACACGGCTTCTTCATCTTCCTTGTAAAGCCCGGAGTGCTCAGACGTGCGCTCCGCACACAACACACCCCCCAGAGAAGGTATTTCAAAGGATCGGGTCGTGCTCAGGTCCCGATTTCCTTTCGAGAGCAAGCCCAAATTTACTTTCGCGCATTGCAGAACTTTGGCGTATTCCTCGTCGTCGTAAAGGCCAGGGCCACGCCAGCACGAACGTAGAATGGGCCACTCCAGAGCCTTGTCCCAACGGCAACCATAAATTGACAACGGGACGCCGCATTGAATCAAACGCGCCAGGAACGGTCCGCGTTCCGGCATCCAAGTGCCGACAAATAAGACCTCGGTGCCCCATTTTCGCCGATCTTCGTCGGTAATGTGCCTTGGCGAATGTGCGATCTCATCGGCAGACATATACACACGCAGAACATCGCGAGCACCCCGGGCTAACGCTTCAGAAACGTTGCAATCGCGAACGACCACCACGAGGTCGTACAGGCCTACGCACTGCAGATACAGTCTCCAACGTCTCCCATCACGTTTGCTGAATGGATCGTCGATGTTGTAATTGACCACTGTCCCGAAGCGCCTCTTCAGCCCACGAACCAGTGAAGGCCCGACCAGTTCGCCCCCATCGACGTAAACAAGGTCAAAGGTATGGGGCGGGATCCTGGCAAGCACCTGTCGCCGCACGTACTCCTCCAGAAAAAGACCTCCCGTGTGCCAGGTCCAGCGACCCACGAAGCGGTTGCGTGGAAAAAAACAGCATGGATCGATGACAGAAACGTTATACCCAAGCCGGCGGAAAGCCCTGGCGCGATGGCGGGATGTGCCGGAATCCCGGCCGATAAAAAGGAGCGCCGCGCTCATGCCTCAGTCAACTCCTCAAATAGCTGATACATCGTTTGCCCGTATCGCTCCCAACCGCCGAGCGACTTCACGCGACCGAGCGCTGCCGCACTCATGCGTGATCTGAGATCAAGGTCATCGGCCAGCATTTGCAGGCGGTCAGCAATGGCGGCGCTGTCGCGAACGGGTACGATGAAACCTTCCTTCCCATCCGTGAAAAGGTCGTGTGCCCCTGTATTCTCCGAAGCAATCACCGGGCAACCGCACGCCATCGCCTGGGCAAGAACGAGTCCAAAGCCATCCTCGACACTTGGAAGGACCATCGCGTAGCTGCGGCTCATGATTTCTTTGAGTTGCTGCTGTGGCACGTGACCCATCACCGAAATCCGCTCATCCTGCCGTAACTGTTTAATGAGGTTTTCATATTCAGCCGAGGCAGATCCAACCAGCACAAGGCGTTTACGTTCGCAGTCGAGCTGTCGAAATGCATCCAGCAGATAGCTCACGCCCTTCCTTACACAAATATTGCCGACAAACAGTATCTGGAATGTATCGTCCATTCGTTTGGCACACGGGTGGAAAGTGTCGAGGTCCACCCCGTAGGGAGCCAACTTCACCTTCTTGCGATCAACCCCGGCATCGATAAACGTGCTGAGCGAAAACGTGGACGGGACTGTGATGGCGTCCGCGGCTTCATATTCTGCTTCTTCGCGTCCTACGATTCGCGGGTCAATGCCGTCAAATCGAATTCCCTGCCGGTCGTATTCTTCACGAAGTATGCGGTCTTGAAAGCGAATATGTGACGATCCTCGATCGCAGACGTACTTTGCGCCTTGAAATTTCGCTGCGCGGCTCGTGCTGAGCGCTGATCCTGAAAGTCCACAAAAAACCTCGCAAGGAGGCAACCGACGCGCTACATAGCGATCAAACCAGACCCTGTCCTGCCATTCCCACAAATGACGAGCCGGAGTGTAACGCGGTGCAAATCGCATATATGGCGCGTGGAGGTAAGGAAAAGTCCTTACCTTCTGCCTTGGGAGACCATCGTTCCTGAGCTTGAACCACGGATAACCGGAAAAAATCGCCGTCAACGCGCCGCGTTCGTGAATCTGGCGTGCGAGATCAAACGAGTGAAACTTGCCAATCGTGGAAAGAACAACTCTCAAGGTTTCGACACTCTTTTTTCACCAGCTTTTTAGGGCTCTGGGGCGACATCGAATGAGAACCAGCGTAAGGTGGCAACCGCTGAGAAGAAGGTGCTTAAGCTATCCTGGGAGTACTGCAAGGCACTCTGCAGCACGACCCACGTTATCCATCCTTCCGTCAGTAGCAGAGCAATCGCAGCTCCTGTCAGGCCGAGCGCCGGTATCAGAAGCCACGCGAAACCCAACGATATGACGGTTGCAACCACATAAGCTCCGGCGATTCGGGAATGGCTATTGACCGACATCAGAACGACCGAACTTACGCTCCAGAGGGAAGACGCAGCCGCTACCAAAAGCAGAACACCGAAACAGGCACTGTTGAAAGCAATGTTGTGGTGAACCCAAGCGCGGTAAATGTAAGGTGCGGAAACCCACAGCAGTAACCCTCCCAAAACCGACAGGCCCAAGCACGATTGCCAAGCGAGTCGGTGCAAACGTCGAGCGAGGTGAGCATCGCCCTCGCCGAAGGCTTTAGAAAGCTCCGGCCAAAGAACGTTTGACAGCATGTTCAAGATCTGGACGTTGACACGGGATAAAGTCCGTAGCGTCGAAAACGAGACGACCGCAATCGGTCCCGCGACTGCGCCGACCAGAACCGTGAAACCCTGGAAACTAAGGGCTTGGCCTATCGGGAAAGCCATAAACGCGAAAGCTGGGGTAGCCAGCTGCCTGATTGTCTGCAGCCGAGCATGGTCGAATCCATAACACACCCACGGGCTCAGTCGACGGAGAAGCAAAGCGTAACCAGCCGTGCCTACGCAGCGAACCAATAGGTATGTCAGCGCGACTCCCATCAGGTCGCCGTGCAGTACGACCACTACAACCGCCAGGGCCGCCTCCATGAAACGAAGAATTGCTATCCAGAATGTTCCCGTCGCAAAGTGCCCGTCAGACCTGTAACCACTTTCTGCAATGCTATTTTGTTGTGATAAGACGACGTACGCGGCAAGAACGCTTAAGATCTTCGCGGCTTCGCGGTTGGAGACAGTGGACAATTTCAGCCAGGGTCGCCACGGTATCCACCACACAACCAGCAGGGTGACGAGCAGAACAGCGAATGAAACCGCGCTGACGAGCACCCACGAACTCTGAAACGTTTCAAGAGCCGATTCCTTGTCGCCGGCGGCGACACGCAAGGTCATATCGCTGCCAGACGCATCTCCAAGCCCGAGATTGCTGAAAGCCAGATAACTCGGAATGGCGGAAAGCAGCAGCCAGTCGCCATATTTCGCGACGCCCCAAAAGTGCAGCAGTAGAGGCACAGTCCCTAGCTGAATCACGGCGGTAACAATCGGGCTTAGCGCTGTCGCTCCGAAGCCGCGCATGAGCCGCTGCCGCAGACTGTTTATATCGGCCGAACGTTCGTTCATCTAGTCTCGCCCCGGTGTCGCGCGGACATTTTCGGAATTATGCATTGACATCTTGAAGAATCGCCTTCGGGACGATGGCCGCTATGTCGGACGCCGCGGACCAATGCGCGACTATCGGATCGTCGCACAACTTAGCCAAGTGGGTACCGAGCCTCAGCGCGAGCGCCATCAACGTAAATGTGGGATTCGAGCTGCCGCCGCCTGGAAACACTGAGCAACTCCCAATGAACAAATTCGAGATGCCGTGGACCCGAAGATTGGAATCGACGACGCTGCTGTGGGGGTTCGTGCCCATACACGTGCCGCCCATGGCGTGGTAGACGTCTCGTGTGATGTTCAGCCAAGCATCGCCTTGCACCCACAGTTCAGGCTGCCACTCGAGAGGACCAAGCCCAAGTCTGTTCAGAAAGCGAGCGACGATTGTTGCGTAGACCTGTATCGTCCGATGCTCTTCGTCCGAAACGCTCCAATGTACGACGGAACGCGGCATTCCCAGCGGATCCCGCCGAGCGGACAGCGTGATCCGCCTTTCCGAAGAAGGCATTTGTTCGCAATCCAGTCGCAGCCTGATCGTTGCGCGACGGGAAATCGCCCTCCGCTTTCGAACGCTGGCATACCAAGACATTTTTGCGATGTCCGCGGAGCTGCGAGGAAGCGCGAGTGCGGCTTTCGCCAGTTTCCTGAATCCCTTTCCGTTCTGCACTTCCTGACAGAAATCACGAAGCGCCGCGGTTCCCGACCCTTCCGGCTCCTCAATCGCAAAGTGTGCCATTACGGCCAATAATTTGTGTTTGGTCCGGAGGGCAGGAGACGCCTCGATCTTCGCCGTGTGAAGAGTGCGTTCAACAAACACAGGAGAGAACAGCGCCTCGAATTTGCGTCTAGCCCACGCCGGCACGGTCGCGGCAGCCGTACTGATATGATCATGGAAATAACGCCCTACCTGATCCGTTGCGTTCCCTAGACCACAATCGAATCCTGTTCTTGACGCGAGTAGCAGACGGCAGCTCTCGATAGTGCCCGCGCACACAACGAAATACCTCGCGGAGAACCCGAAAGTCCTTCCGTTGTAACTCTTGGCGATAATTCGTTCGGCGCGACCCTGCTCCTTGCAAGCTTCGATGCTGGTAACATTCGCGTGCAGGAAAACAGTGATGCGACGACTGGCGGTGCATTCGCGCCCGACTGTATTGGCCAGATTACGGCGTGAAAACGCGATCCACTTGGAAAAGCGAATCGTGACATCCGAAGGGCCCGAATCAGAGGGCTGGTCCTGCTGAAATGACGGTAGAAAGTCCCGATCGAGAGGACGACCAGCGACATGCATCATTGCCTGCAATTCGGCATAATAAGGTTCCACGTCCGCGGCACAAATAGGCCACTTCGCCGAGGGAGTTCCGGCCAGCGGGTTGAAAATATCGGGCGTGTACGAAAGAAGCTGGCCGCCCCACCTTGTTGAAGATCCTCCAAACACTCGAAAGCGGCCGTCCGTCGCGCCTTCGTGACGTTTCGCTGCCATCTCCACGCCGTACATTTCTTGACTTCGGGATTCCAGCGTGTGCCCGCCAGCCTCAAGAAGATGAACATCAATGCCGTAACCTGCGAGGCGCCGAGCCAGCAAAAGACCGGCGATTCCGCCCCCCACAATGCAGACGCTGCTCTTAAAGTCACTTCGCTCTTGCACTTCGTCTAGGTCGATCTGCATGTTCTTATAAGACCGCTGGTAGCGGATCGTGACGCTTCGACCGGGCATCGCCTACCGCCGGCTCGCCTAAATTGTGGCGGACCCAGGCAAGTTCCTTCCGCGTGAAGCGGCAAGTCGAAACCGCCTGAATATTGGCTCGGAGATGACTCAGTTTCATCATGGACGGGACGACGACTTGAATCCCTGTGTCCGTCAGGATCAGGTTGAGGACGACCTCTGCTAAAGTCCCGTCGCCGCCGGACCTCAATTTACTGCGGAGTTCCGGAGACGCCTCTGGAGAAGACGCTAGGTTTTCCAATCGTTTGCGACTCTCCACCAGCCGATCAGGGCCACCAAAAGGATGATTGGCTATGAATATCAGGCCCCGGCTCTGTGCCGCCTCAATATGCCTTACCAGGGAAAGGTCAAATAGATTCACTGGGCACTGCATTGCAGTTAACCGGGGCGGCGTTGACTGGAGCACCGCGGTGACAAGCTCAGGTTCGGCTGAAATACCGACGGCCCGGACCCTGCCAGTCGCGACGAGCTTCTCGAGCTCTTCGAATAAATCTTCTCGCCTCAATACCGTGACTGATGGGGAATGTAAGAAAAGAATGTCGATGTAATCGGTGCGAAGCTGCCGCAGGCTTTCTTCGACGCTCCGCCGGAGAACATCTTTCGTGAACTGTTGCTCTTGAAGCTGCGCTCTAACGTGTCTGCGGATCAACTTACGAATCGACGGGACAAGTCCCACCGCGGTGCGAACCACCGGGATGAAAGATCGTTTCCAACCGGAGGGTCGCACCGGAACAATCCCGAACTTGGTTGAGAGAATTACCCGTTCCCGGCGGCTCCGGAGGAACTCTCCAACGATTGCTTCAGACTCTCCGTATCCATAAGAACGGGCCGTATCAAAAAACGTAATTCCTGCATCGTAAGCCTCGGACATGGCTCGCAATGACTGCTTGCGGCCTACACGACCCATCACGGCCGAGCAACCAAACCCGAGCGTTGAGGACTTCCATTTACTTGAACCTAACTCTGTGTATCGCATGGATTGATTTGGCGAAGCAGAATGCTGTCGCACGCATTCGCGCTGCTGAATGCCATGCAGCGGTTTCAACTCAACTGTGCAGATGCGAGTGGGTCGCGCTCTCGGTAACGGAGCATAAGTGTTACAAGCTTGCGAGCGGCCCAGTATCGAGGCACGTAACGCTTTGGGTCCGAGATGCAGCGAAACAACCACCCCAGATAGAATCGATCCGCCCACATGGGAATCTCGACCTGGTCCCCACTCAGAAAGGCAATTGCCGCTCCGATGCAATGTATAGCCGGGACCGGGCGCAGATGTCGTTTCAAATATAGCCCTAGCTTTTCCTGGGTACCTCCGCCCAACGTAACGATGATATGTCTCGGACGCCGCGTGCGGACCCGCTCGAGGAGAGTTTCGTCCCGAATGACCGCTCCATACGTCGGAGCGACATAGGTATCGTCGGGCTGAACCTCGATACCCTGTTCACGGAGCCACCTAATATTCGTGAAAGCGCTCGCAGGATTGGCCATGATCCAGAATGGACGATTGAGATCGCGCAGTTCAGAACTCGTCAGCAGTTCGGCAAGGTACTCGAGTCCTGAAAGCCGTCGAATGTTGTCGCGTTGCAGAATATTCCAGACCATAACCATCAGCGAGCTATCAGTGATGACAAGATCAGCCCCTAGCAACGCTTCGCGATAGGCGGTATCCACCGAAACATTCTTAAGGGCAGGCGCCGCCGGAACGACTAAAAGTCCTCCGTTTCGCAGGAGATCCACAGCGCGCCGCGCTTCGCCTACAAAGAAGCGGATTCCAAGAATCTGACGGAACTCGGAGGAACGCCCCGCAGGGGAGCTCGGTGTTCATTGGGCTACCATCGCTAACATTTCTTGTTCGATCCACTGATAGGTTTTTGACAAACCATCCTTAAGAAGAATTGATGGCTCCCAGCCGAGGTATTGCTTGATTCTTGTGTTATCGCTGTTGCGGCCGTTCACGCCCTTGGGAGCATTGAGGTTGTAAGATCTCTTCAGCCTGACGCCGGCGATCTCCTCGACGATGTCTACAAGCTGATTGATCGTCACGAGCTCACTGCTGCCAAGATTGATCGGCTCATGAATTTCGCTTTCTAGGAGCGCCTCGGTGCCCTTTGTGCAATCATCGATGTACATAAAGCTGCGCGTCTGATTACCGTCTCCCCAGATCTCGATCTCGTGAGTTCCGGAATGCTTTGCTTCGAGCACTTTACGGCAGATCGCGGCGGGTGCTTTTTCCCGTCCCCCGTCCCATGTGCCGTGAGGTCCATAAACGTTGTGATATCGCGCCACTCGGCATTGCAACCCGAAGTCCTCTTCAAAGTGACGGCACATGCGCTCGCTGAAAAGCTTCTCCCAACCGTAACCGTCTTCCGGGAGGGCCGGATAAGCGTCTTCCTCTCTTAACGCGACGACGTCCGGATTGGTCTGTTTCTCCCCGTTGTAGACGCAGGCGGAAGACGAATAAAAAAAGCGTTTCACGCCTTCGTCCCTTGCCGCCATCAGCATGTGGGTGTTGATGAGGACACTGAGCATGCAGAGCGCACGATTGTTCTCAATGAAGCCCATGCCGCCCATATCGGCTGCAAGTTGGAACACGGCATCGCACCCTGCCGTTGATTTGTAACAATTGTCCTTTTCCTTCAGGTCAAGTGATAAGTTCTCGACGCCGCCGATCACTTGGTACCATTCATCGAGCGGCTTAATATCCACAGCGCGAATTTCGCGCGCACCGCTCTCGATAAGTCTTCGTACCAAATGCCCGCCAATAAATCCCCCTGCGCCGCAAACAACCACTTTGTGACCTTTTATCTTCATCGCTTTCTCCTTGTCATAGAAAAAGTATCCACATTCGGTCGTCGGCGCCGTTGGCGCTTAGCACGCATTAGTCTGCGAATGTTTGCGGTGGCCGCGTTGTGGCGCGCGGATGCTGGTCTGTGTGCATCCCTTCCCAGAGGGGAAGGTGGCTATTTAACTAATCGTAACTGGCGGGCCTTGCGGGAAACCGATCGAAACTGGCGTCCATTTCCTTTGCTGGCGCGACCGCCTTTGAACCGATAGCCAGCTCTTTCGTCTTTAGCACGATCATGTATTCATAGAATGCTTGCAATACGGCGTAATTGAGGCCACCAACACCGTCCAGAAAGCCGCGTTTGGCTATATACAAAAACAAAAACTTCAGCAGTGGGCGTGCCGGCATGCGATAGAAGAATTCCTTCTGATGGAACCGTCGTTGGTTGGGATCTGCGGCGAAGAAAGCTTGCTTCAGGCTGTATGGCTGGTTTACGGCTCGATTCCGAGCGGTTTGCTGCGCCTCTAGCGAACTATACGAATTGTGACGGGCTAGCCAATGGGTCATTCCCTTACTGAACGGGTAATGGTCCAGGTAACCGCAAAGCTCTCCTACCGGACCATCCGGGATGGACACAGGATTTACGAGGCGCTCGTATCGCATCTTTTCGGGACGAAACAGCCGGAGATAGTGAGAAGACGCCTGGGCATGCTTGAGCCAACGATCTTCCCAAAAGTCCCTGCGCTGAATTCGAAACGCAACCTTACCAACAGGATTCTGCAC
Organism: uncultured Acidobacteriota bacterium; assembly: GCA_963848365.1. Lineage (GTDB taxonomy): Bacteria > Acidobacteriota > Terriglobia > Acidiferrales > UBA7541 > Palsa-295. Next base: position 496,087 of record CAWKDI010000005.1, on the reverse strand, counting down.
GGCCTGCTGGATGCTTGCCGCAAGCCCCGGCGTTACACGCTCGTCCGCGTCGACGTAGAGAACCCACGGATGTCGGAACGCGATATTCTTGATCCCCCAGTTCTGGTGCGAGGACCAGTCATCAAAGTGGCGTTGCGTAACGCGTGCACCCATTGCCCGGGCAATCTCCAGCGTTCGATCCGTGCTGTAGGAATCGTATACATGCACGTCGTCTGACCAAGACACAGATTTGAGACATCCTGGTAGATCTTGAACTTCGTTCTTTGTGAGAATCAGGATCGAAATCATCTTAGAATTTGCCTTCCAGCAGGCCCGTCTTCCGAGGTTTGAACTTACAACATCGAGGTTCGTCGACGGAGCGGTCTCTTGTTCGCAGAGGTCGAGCCGGCGAGCCCGCCACAACCGTCTCGTCTGCAACGTCGCGAGTGACCAGCGAGCAAGCCCCGACGATAGCTGCGTGTCCAATTCGAATTCCAGGCATGACGAAGGCGCGCGCCCCTACGAACGCATCGGTTCCAACGGTTATGGGCGCCGTAAGTAGCGTCTGCGTCGGGTCATCGAAATCGTGAGTTCCGGTGCACAGATAAGCCTCTTGCGCGATTACGCAATGGGGACCAAGTTCAATTTCTCCGAGCGAATACAGATTGGCCCGATCTCCGACCGAACATCCCTCGTGAATCGTGAGATGCCATGGAATTTGTATGCGTGCCCTCTGATGAACGAACGGTTTTCCATCAATTTTGCAGCCAAACAGCCGAAGCCACATTAGGCGCCAAGGATAAAGTGGTTTGGGTGTCCACTGGCAGAATATCCCCCACGCAAAATCCCACAGCAACAAACCGATACGCTCACGCAGCGACCACGGGGAAGCGCCGCGGGCCGGTATCTTGTGTGCCTTAACCTCGGCGCGCGGCACCAACTACCTCCTCGAAGTCATTCATATAAAGACCGGCGACATTGGTTAGAGAGAAGCGCTGCGCCGTTTGAAAGGCGTTCTCTCGCACTGTTCTCAACATGCCTGCGTCGCTCGTAACCCGGCGTAACGTTCTTGCCAATTCTCCGGCCTTGTCCTTGGCACTTTCGTCGAATGTCCAGCCATTGCTTTCAGGTTTTATGTAATCACGAAAACACTCGAGTGACGACACGACGGTGGGACATCCCTCCGCCATGGCCTCTAAGGGAGCTAGAGGAGACGCTTCGCCGCGGCCGGCGAGCGAGGGATACACGAACACACTTGAGCTCTGATATTGAGCCGTCAATCGCTGAGGGTCGTATATCGGTCCAACCCATTCCACAAAATCTCCAATCTCACTCGATTTCTTGCGTAACGACTTGAAGTATTCTTCTCCACCCCCACCCACCGCCACTTCCCAGGGCCCGACCAGGCGGAGCTTCCAATCCTTTAGACCACCGCATACGACCTGCTTAAAAGCCTCAATCAACAAATGAACGCCCTTCTCCGGGTGCAAGCGTCCGACGTATAGCAGGCACTTTTCGCGCCCCTCAGATACGAGGGTCAAAGGATTTCGCGAGACAAAGTTTGGAATCACCTTTACTTTCGGAGCCATTTCGGGTGCTTGCCGGCAAATGGCGCTACCGATTACGCTTGAAACCGTCTGCAGCCGGGCCGCCTTGCTGTAGAACTTCATCTGCCCCCTGGGATAGCGTGCGACATGGACATAGATCTGTCCCTTGGCCGCTTTAGGGGCGAGAACAGGCAACCAAAAGGTGTTGGTGACCAGAAGGTCCGCTTCCGGAAGGACCTTTAAAACGCGGCGCGAATAACGCAAGTCGAGCCACTTCAGCTTCACCAGAGATCGCGGAACATCAAACCCCGGTATGCGTATATGGTGCACTCCGTCAGCGTATTCCTCTCGTTTTAGCTCCGGGTGCTCGCGCGAAATGTGGGTCACATGATGTCCGTGCCGAACAAACTCTTTGCCGAGGGCAAACCATATCTTTTCAACCGACGTTCCTAAAATGGGCGGCACGGGCATAAATGCGCCCTGAACAATTGTGATTCGCATAGACCTCCCTTCACAAAACGCTGCTGAATACCGGAGATTCAGTTCCTACGGAGAGCGGTACTTAGGAGTGTGGCCGCGCCGGAGTACCTCTCCGGGTTCGTCACTATCAATTGATTCCTGTGACTCCAGCCAACACCGACTGCAGGCGCTTGGCGGCCTTCTTGATTTCAAACCTCGCCTCGAAGCAAGGGCGAGCACGCCGTCGCATGGCGAACCTTTCCTCCGTTGACATGCCCACATATGATCGCAGCAGCTCGCAGGTTCCCTCCAGAGTATCGTCCGCGACGATTCCCGCGCCGTCGGCCTGAATCTCGCGCCAGATATTCACTTTGTTCGACATCAGCGTAGGCACCCCGACCGCTAGCGCTTCGGAGACAACAACGCCGAAGTTTTCTTGATGTGACGGCAGCACAAACACCTCAGCCGACCGTAGCGCCCCCCACTTCATCGCGCCGCTGAGCATCCCCGTCCATGTAATTCTGTCAGCAATTCCCAGCCACTCGGCTCGCCTGTCCAATTCATTTCGCCATTCAACCTGGTCCGGACCGGCAAAGACTAAGTGCCATTCTGGATGCCGGCCAAGTACTTGCGCAAAAGCATCGATCAATAAGTCGCAACCTTTCTTGGGATGAATGCGGCCCATGAATAAAGCTAGTCTTTTGCCGACCAACTCCGGATACCTGGCGGTAAAAGCTTGCCGGTGCAGTTGTGGAGTTCCTTCCGGCTCGCCGATTCCCAAGCCGACCACGACTTCGTTACAGCGATAGAGCCAAAACGATGAGCGGGCCAACACACGCTCCTCTTCGCAGGTAAACATTACGGCGCGTGCGTCCCGCAGCACTTGGTATTCAGCCCAGGGCCAATATGCCCATTTCTTTAGATGCTTCACAGGAAATTGCTTCTTGAACCAGGGATCGAGCATGCCATGAACGAAAAGAACATACGGAGTGTCCGACTTCCGCAAGGCCCGCCAGGTGCCGAAACTGTGAAACTGCCAGATACCATTCACGATTACGGCATCGTATTCCCTACCGTGCGCGTATAACCATGGAACGAGCCGTCTACTGTAGGAATAACTCGTCCTGCCCGGACCCAGAGGATAAATCGGTAGCGGACAGTGTGACAAATAGGGCGCGTGCGGGGAGTCCAAAGATGCGACCTCAACCTGGTGACCAGCTGACACCTGTGCCATCCCAAGCTGTTTTATAGCCTCAATTGGACCGCCGCCGGCTGGATCCGTATTACTAATAACATTAAGTATCTTCACGCAAGGCTCGCAAGGCTGAGTGACTTCGATCTCGGAACCCGATAGTTAACATAGTTGTCGCTCTGCATTTCAGTTTCTGTAACCGGCGTCGGTGGAAGGAATAAGCAGAGCCATCGTGCAAGGATGCAGAGCAAGACGATCACCGAAGGAAAGGATATAGACGCGACGAGTCCGGAAAGGGTGGATTCGGAAATAGAGTGCTGGTAAGACGCGACGAGCCATAGAAACCACAACGTGGCTGCCGAGGGGACGCCTTCCCATTGCGGGTTTCCCAAGAATATCCGAATCCAATAGTAGAATGCGCCAAAGAACAACGGAGTGCCAACTAAAACACCAGTCAGCGCAAATGCGTTATAAAAATTTGCCATGACTCCGTAGGATACTTGCGTGGTCGTGTCCGCTGGATTCGATTCGCCTGCTATGTGTGACAGATAATTGGCAGCCTCAAAAATGGGCTTGCTAGGATACAGAAAACTGGGCATCAGGAGCTTAAAGCCCCACGTGATGGTTTCCCATCCGGTGAACGCCTGCTGTTGTTCGGTAGCATAAATTAACCTGTCAGCCTCGCCGACCATTGCCAGCCTGCTAAATGCCGCGAGCGAGGGGCCGAAGTAATATTCCTTGTTCCAATGGTCGGTTACCGAGCTTCTAAACTCCTGATTGCTTGCAATCCTCCAGAAAATATCCTTGGTCACCGCAGCTCGCTCCTCAAACGAGCCTGTGCGGCCTCCCGCCGACCGGACGTACTCCGAATACGGATAAATGATGATTGCGTAATACAGAAGACCTATCGACACCAGGCCCCAGAGTCGGCCGTCCTTCCACCCGTACCGCAAGAATCCAACAACAACGTAAAAGACGAGGGGTTCGATTGCATCCTGCTTTCCGGTACTAAAAATCCCGACCACAGCGGTCCAGGCTACGAGACCAAGAATCACCGGATGTGTCATCCATAGTCTTGTGTTTAAGCGCCACAGATAGATCATGGGAGGAACAATCGAAAGCGATTTGAGCGCGCCGAGAACATGCGTAATCCCTACCCAACCCCCTGTTTGTATTCCCGCGCCTTGTGTCGAGGGAATCAACGAAACAAAGAACCCGCCGTAGGTGCAAATGAAGAGCACGATAGAGAAGGCCAGAATCATTTGCGTGCTGAACGGTTGGTTCATTGAGAAAGTGCGCGGACAATCAAACTGTGCCTGTATCGCCGTCCCCACAAACAAACCGAAGAAACCCAGCGCCATTACCCAGGCCGTGGTCAGAGGCGCATGTAGCGTTCCGTCGCTCGGCTCCAGGAGGAGAGATTTGATGGCTATTGCAATCAGTAAGTACTTGCCGATCAGGATGGCATTCAAACACCCGAAGGCCGCCCTAACTCCTCCTCCCACCAAAACGGACAAAATGCCGAAGAAGATCGCGGCGGAGAATAACGAGGCAACGCTCGTGTTCGTGCCGCACAACAGCTGAGCGACCAGGTAAATTCCCGATACACAGACGGTCCAGACGAGTTTTCGTAGCGTGATGCCCATGGAGGAGGCAGTAAAACGAAAGAGCAAATAACCAGTTCGGAGCTACGGCACGCGGTAAATGGCAGCGCTGGCGGCGGCAGGCATGATGACTTGTTCCACGTTGGTCAATGCGCTCTTGCTTGCACTGTTGGGCACGAACAAAATGTCGCCGTCATAAAGAGTCTGATCCGGTGCTTTGTTCCCCAGGATTCTGTTAAGTGAAACCGACAACTCCTGCCGTCCGGCATCGGTCTTCCGGATGACTTTAGCGCGGTTCAGAGCAGCCGTTTTGTTTGTTCCTTGAGCCAATGCAATGGCTTGCAGTATCGTGAGCCGGTCATTGTTCTCAACACTAAAGCCCCCAGGCTTCCCCACGGCTCCTACTACGTAGATGATGCCCGCGTGCGACACTATGATCGTGTCGCCGGGTCGCACGTCGATATTGACTCCGGAAGCGGTGCCGGGCTTGCTTCCAAGTCTTACGGTGACCGGGTGCTCAACGTCGCCACGATGCGTAATTACAACGTCTTTGCCAGCTTGCGGGTTTAGACCGCCAGCTTCAGAAATCAGGTCGAGAAGGTCCCGAGCTCCAAGGAGGGGGTACACGCCCGGATTTTTTACCTCACCCATGATCGTAATTCCTTGCGTGGCGGACTCAACGACCGTGACAGAAACATCCGGCTGCTTGAGCACCGCCGCTTCGCGAAAACGCTCTTCAATTGCGCGCGCGGCTTGTTCGGCGGTTAGTCCAGCCACTCGAACGTCCTTAGCCAGAGGTAAAGCGACATAGCCGCGTTCGTCTACCCGAAGCTTGCCGGACAGCTCCGGTGTATCGAATACGGTCAACTCAAGTAGATCTCCCGGTGAAATATGCACGGCATGGGCCAAAGGTACGGAAACGGAGTCTGCAGCGGTGGCCGCTGTGTTTATCGGTTGAACGACTTGGGCATACATTGGGGCGGTGGCTGCCGAAGCCACTAGTACAACCACCGAAAAGACACTCTGTCGTAACATGTGAGCTGACCTCATTAGATAAAAACGTTGTGCCAGCGGCTGGTGCCTGTCCCCTGCTGACGGTTTTGCCTGTGCCTCACTCATCCAAATTTGAAGGCGTGGACTCGGAAGAGACGGCCAATTTCGCACCAGCCCGAACGCCGATGCCCCCGTCCTCGCTGCTCTTGAAAGGCTGGGGATTTTCGACGAAGTGCTTCCTCGCAGCGGGTCAACGCGTGGTTAAGCGTTGCTGCCGGCCCGGGCTTTTTTGCGCCGATCGCAACTCGCGGGACATTTGGCCTAGCCGTCCCCGACTTGGAAGGCGGCGCACTGGGGTAACGGTAGCGGTTCATGAAGTTGACGTAGACACGGTTTCGGCCTCGGGCGGAGCAAGCGGGATCCGCGATATCTTCGGATTATATCCACCGGGATAATGATAGTAAGACTCCCGGCGGTTCGCTTCATTTAGCACGAATCCGATAATGTTCGCGCCTGTACGCGCAAGGACGTTTCTCACCCTTAGCAAAGCGTTGATTTGGGAAACCCCCGAACGAGCTACCAGGACCACCCCGTCGGCCAGCGCAGCCATGATCAATGCATCTGCAAAAGGCAACACTGGCGGCGTATCGACAATAACGTGGTCATATTCGCCTCGCCACTTCGCCATGAGCTCTTGCATCTCCGTTGACGCCAGAATCTCCGCCGGACCAATTTGACGGCTGCCCACAGAAACGACGGTAAGATTTCGCAGATCGGCAAACGGTTGATACCGTTTACACCCAATTCCGCTCTCGCCACATTCCGGGCTCGAACGTGAATCCCGCGAATATTGTGGGTATGGTGAAGAGCATCTCAGATCGGCGTCAACAATGAGGACGTTCTTTCCACGTTGCGCGATTGCCCTGGCTAGATTGCAGGTAACGGTTGACTTACCTTCTCCCGGCATCGCGCTTGTGACGACCATTACTTTCGGGGGATTCTTAACCGAAGAGAGCAAAATGACGCTGCACAGAGAGCGGTAAGCTTCCGCCCCTACGCCACGTGGATCCGTAATTGAGATCGACTCAAATTTCGACCTGAATCCCAGCAGGTTACTGGCAATCGGAGCTTTCTGGCTTTTTGTCGATAGCATTTCGAGAGTTGGAACAGAGGCTAATTCCGGCAATTCAGTGATAGCCTCTAATTCTTCAGCGGTCCCGATCGTGTCGTCAAAGGAGTTCCAGATCAAGCCCAGTAGGACACCGCCAAACAAGCCTGCCCCCAAGCCCAGTGCGAGACAAAACTTCTTTCGCGGTTCAACGGGTACTTGGGGTAGTTCAGCGCGGTCAATGACGCTCACATAGGATGACGTCAAGCCGGAAGTAACCGATGCCTCCTTCATTTTAAACTGCAGCGTGTCATAAAGCTGCTGTCCTGACTCGACTTCGTGCTTCAAGATTGCGTATTGACTTGCGTGCTCGTTAAGGCTGAAAGCTGCCGCCTTTTGTTTGTCGAAATCCTTACGAATCATTGCTTCATTTTTTGCCGCTGCGTTGTAGTCGTTTTCCAGACGACTCCTTATATTTTCGCGCTCGGCGTTTATATTCTTGCTCAGCGATGCTAGCTGCTCCTGCAGTTCCTGCAGCTTCGGGTATCCACTGCCATACTTGGCGCTAAGCAGCGCGAATTGTGTGTCCAATTCGGCCTGTTGGTTACGTAGAACTTGCAACGTGGCGCTCGGGGCTACAGAACCAATAAGCTCTGGATCTCCCGAATCCGCAAGACGGTACCGTCCTTCTTTGACAATCCGGTCCGTCTCGGCTTGTGTGAGTTCCTCATTTATTTGCTTTAACCGATCGGTCACGATGTTATCGCTCTCGTTGCTGCCCAGGAGATTATTTGCTCTCTGGAACTCCACCAGCTTTTCCTGTGAAACCGCAGTGCTGGTTCTGATTTCCTCCATTTGTTTTGACAGCCACTGAGACACCTGCGCCGTGGCATCGATCCGCGCCTGAAAGTTGCGCTGTATGTACTCTTCAATGATCGCATTGGCCGTGTCTGCGGCGAGAACGGCGTCGGGGTTGCGAAACCGAATCTCCACGATTTGAGTATTCGGAACCACACTGACGGTCAAACTGGTGCCGAATCGATCGAGCAAACGCCTGCGCGCAGACGGAGGAAGCTTAGAAAGACTTTTCACGTCGGCGCCTACGACATCAGGTCCGGCAAAATGAGGATTCGCGTAAAGTCCAAGCGAATCCATCACTTGCGTCGCAACTGTGCTGCTGCGAATAATCTCCACCTCAGTCTTAAGCCTCCCATCGACATCGGGAGATACCGACTTGTCGGGATCGTCCAAGCCAAGGCTGGACGAGCGCATAGGGTCGATTTGCAGACGCGCGACGCCTTCATACACCGGTGTCTTCATGAACGCATAGGCCGCCATGGCGCCGACGGAGAGTACAGTAAACCCTAATATGAGGATCCATCTCTTGCCGAGCGTGCGTCGTACATCGGCTAATGACAGCTGGGGTTGGGAGCGCGGTCCCATTGGAACACGCGTTACTGCGGGAACACCAGAATGCGCATACCTTGTCAAGCTTTGGTCGTTTTCAAACATTGGCACTTCCTTTATTTGCACGGATCATTGGCTCGGCACTGTAATGTTTCTCAGACCGCGCCTGTGCCCCTCACTACGGTAGGTAACGTCTGAGCAAGAATCTTGAAGTCGAGCCAGAGCGACCATTTGTCGATATACTCCATGTCTAACTCCATCCACTTCTCGAACGGTATCGAACTGCGGCCCTTAATCTGCCAAAGACAGGTGATGCCGGGCTTCACGCTGAAGCGCCGTCGCTGCCAATCCTGATCGAATAATTGGTAGTCGCGCAGCGACATCGCACGAGGCCCAACAAGGCTCATTTCGCCCAACAACACGTTAACCAGCTGGGGAAGTTCATCGATGCTCGTCTTCCGAAGAAATCTTCCGAGCCGTGTGACCCGCGGGTCACGATTCATTTTGAATACAGGCCCGGACATTTCATTCATCGACAGTAGTTGGTCTTGCATTTGCTCCGCATTCGCAACCATAGTTCGGAATTTGTACATTCTGAATTGGCGTTTGTTCAACCCGACTCTAAGCTGGCTAAAGAACAATGATCCGGGTGATGTAAGCTTAATCAGAATCGCGACTATCACGAACAACGGCGCAAGCACGATCAAAAGCAACGCGGACGCCAGAACGTCGACAACTCTTTTCACCACCGATGGCCACGCCTCGGTGGAACCGGCAATGGACAGGACGTGGGAATGTTCGTCGAGGTCGTGGTCCAGCGAGGATGTATTCCTCAAGTTAAATATTTGTGTATTAAATCGAATTACAATCCCGTGTTGCTCGCAAAGCTCCACGAGTTGAGCCGCATGCGCGTAGTATGATCGGAGTGGCAAAAAAATCGCCGCCTCATCAACAATGTTATCCCGCAGGAAAGCGGCCAGGCCCGGAAAGCCGCTACATCGCGTGTAACCGGTAGCTTCGAACCTAGGGATCCCGTCCCAGTCGTCGTCCACGAATCCGGCGAGCCTATAACCGAGATGTGGCCTTTTCATAATCTCATCGGCGAAATCGATCGCTCGCTCATTTGTACCCACAATGAGAAGGTACCGGCTGTTTTTTCCGCGGCGGCGCAGGCTGACGAGCAACGTGTATGCGGCGAACCGTCCTGAAAGCATCATACACGTACAGCTGAACCCAAAAATCAACAGAAAGGCTCCATCTACCATCCCGATATGAAACATTCTGGCGGCCAGAAAAAGAAATACGGTCGCTAGCACTGTTGCCCTGGATACCTCCAGAACTTCCGCACTGCGCTTCGTCAGCCTTTTTGAAATGTACAGTCCGCAGAGATTAAAGATAATGTGCCAACTGAACAGGAGCAATGCGAATAAAAGACAATTACCTATCGTTACCCGAAGTCCCATCAGCCGCGACAACGTCACTGCTTTTGGGGATGAGTAAGCGAGTACGCCGGCCAAGACAAACGACGAAATCAGCACACACACGTCGTAAATCTTCGCCAAATGCTTCATTAATCGTCGCTTACTTGGAATCACGGTTAATCACCAGCACCTTGGAGGTGTATCAGCAATTGGGACATGGCGATATACTGCGAAGGGATGGATTTGTTAGGCTGCTTCGATCTGGTAGCCGCTAACCCGAACCGACAGCGATCTTTGGATTATCTGAACGCTGACGATTAGACTCAAATCGTTGTTCTTCCCTACTAAAATGCCTTCGACACCCTGAAGACTTCCGCTCCGTATTCGAACGCGTTTGCCAACGTTCAGAAAGGGGTGATTATCGAACGCAATATCACGCGCTAACAGCGACCGCACCGATTCAATCTCCGATTCTGGAATTGGGCTACCCGTCGTCCCTGCTCCAACTAACTGTCGTACACCATTGGTCCGCAATACAGGTATCCGGGCCCCAAGGGAGGTATTGAGCTTGACAAACAAATAGCTGGGGAATAAGGGGAGCTCAACCGTACACTTTCGATCACTCCATGTGTGTGCCTCCCGCCGGAGAGGTAGATACACGGCAACACTTTTTTTGGTTAGTTCCGATGCTACTTTCTTCTCATACCTCGGCCACGTCTGGACTGCGAACCACACTTGGTCACTCGAGCTCATCACGCTCCCTCCAACCAAGTAGCTATTCAGTAATGGAATTATCGTCAGGTGGGCAGAGCTCCGCTAAGCCCAGTCACTTAGTGGTAATACCACTACGAGAACCTTCTAGTACACAACAGCCGCGGGAACACTATCACTCGGCGACGACAGTGTGATAGAACACATATCATCGACTGGCGGCAGCACAAATATCAAGTCCACTTTTCTTATCTTTCTCATCAGAATAAGTGGTAGTACTCATTTCTAGTACACATGGGCGGCCGTCTTCTGCAAACGATATCTTTGGCCAAGACACCTGGCGCTTCCATGCCACATATGTTCTCGCCCGGGCTCAATTGGATAGTTGCTCGGCGTCTCGTAACATCACCTCATCGCTCATAACAGCGAATCCGCTATTCTTGCGTTCCGCGGTCGCTTCCTCAACACGAAGGACATGACCTTCAACTTGTATCCGCAGGGGTTTGGATGAGTCGCTAATGTCCTCAAGAAGCATCCTAAGCCGGACCGTGATTCCCACGGGGGGACAAGCCTGAGCATAAACAAACACTCCATGTTCGCTGATGTCGCGCGTACGCCCTTCTCCTTGCTTTGAGCCGCCGGCCGGGTCCTCCCATGAAAATGATACAACTGCTTCTAGGGGAAAACGGATGGTTGACCGCACAGCTCTCATCAGAACCGCCGTCCCCCGGCTCATGGATTGGCATACCTTAAATATACAAGAAATATTGAACAAGAGAATGAAAGTCGGTGAACAAGCCAGTGAGTAACTTCGGCAGGGGCCAACCCTATCCATGGCACACTTCGTCTCGAGACGGTTGTACCTAAATCATATTAGATATGTTTAGCCTAACGACGATTCGGCGGCTTTCCACGGTGCGTTCTAATAAGACTTACGACAGGAGAGACCGTTTAAGTTCCTGCGCTTGAGGTGCGGCAGGTCACTAGACGCCGGCCATCTTCGACACCATTGACTGTGAAGAGGCGCGCTACACGCAGATGCGGGCGGGAAACGAAATAACGTACGATGCAGGAAGTAACCCAAACACACTAACCCAATAGAACTAAGGAATAAGCTGTAACAATTTCGCCGTCAAGAAGCCGTAATCGTCACACCTCGCGTAAAGTTCTTAAGGGCGATATGGCAAAACGGCACCGGCGCTTTGGCTCCGACACCGAAGTACCCACAACCAGGGACCTTCTCCTTACCCGCAGGCCTTAGCGCCGCAATGGATTGCCGTATTTCCTTTCCCTTCGCCCGAACACAGCCCAGTACTCCTGAGACGACCGCCTGCAGTCCCAACTAAGACGTCAGACGTAACTATATTTGTAATACACGGTCCTATATGTACCTGATGCGTGATATGATGATGCGACGGTACACTGTTACTTTACCTGTTTGGAGGCGGTGACATGAGCATGAGCGGCGCTTTTCAAGAGCCCCGTCTAGACGGGTCAAACCGCGCATCCGCACCGACTGGCTTGCGCGCACCATATTTAGAAAACGGCTACGTAATTGCGAACCGGGTGTTCGCGACAAGCCGCCTCGCAATGGTTTTGCAAAGTGTTCGGACCGTGCTCAACAAGTCCGGCGCTAACGCAGCTGATCACGCCTGCTCTGTGGATGACCTAATTCTCGAAAGAGAGGCTCAGGACCACAGTATAGTCTACAAAGCTTCACAGTCAGTTGGATCAAGCGTCGCCACGTATGACATGCTTGGATCGTCAGGTGTTTTTGACGTTGTTTCCGAAGTGACAGGCTTCAACAAAGCGGACCTTCATTTGATGCCGATGTATCTGATCATCCAGTTGCCTTCCGACGAGCGATTCGATTACAGCTGGCATCAGGACGGAAGCTATTATCCCTGGTGCGAGGAATTTCTCACTTTGTGGTTTCCCGTAAATCGAGGCACCGCGCAGGACACAGGAAGCATTAGCATAATTCCGGGATCACATCGGTACGGGCTGCGAGAGACAGACACGTTTCTCAAGCACGGATTTTTCAAGCAAATTCAATCGAGGCTGAGGCCGGGTGAAGCGGAACAGGAAAAAGTGCTCGAAACCGAACTGGGCGACTGCTGCATCATGCACGGTAACACTGTCCACCGGAGTGTGGCAAACCGCTCGACTTCTCCTCGAGTCGCAGCGGTACTTCGAATTGCAAACCTCGGCAAACAAGAATCCTATGAACGTGAACGATTCTATTGCAGTCACAAGTCTTAGGAGCGACAAGCGGTGCGACTCCCGGAACATTGGGATTACCAAGCTCGCTATCGGCTGATATTAACGGCCCTCGGGCTCGCTGCCATCCTCGCGATTCTTTTTCTCGCAAACTGGATGGACACGAGGTGTTGGGGCGCCGATGAAGCCTGCACCGAGCAACACAGTTCTCAACGGTGACTTTTAGCGCCGGCGTGGCGGTGTAAGCGCGCCATGTTAAGAGCTGAGTCCAAGCCGAGGCGGGTCATACTGATGTAGTTACGAAACCCTGCGCCGCTGGGAACTTCTCCCACGCATTCCCGAAGAGGGCCCCTGCAAACAAATCTTTCTCCGTATAGACCTTTTCGCACCCCACCCGTCGGACTGTTAAACACCCCAGCAAAAGGCCTGCGAAAGCCCGGGACTTGAGCAGCTTAGGAACTGGCGCAGGTGGTGGGTCTATGCTGCCGAGCCCAAGCTAACCAACGAGAACCGAGATTTTCACCGCGACCGGTGGGACCATGGGGGCTTTCCTACATGATTTTGCCCGGGCTGATCGGGTTAACAAGATATGGCCCGGAAATGACTCCACAGAGCAACATGCGATGGTTGGTCTACACCAAAAAGGAGGCTTTATGAGCAACGATCCCGGAAAGAAACAGGGTGGTAGCAGCAAGAGTAAGAGTCAAAAAAGTGGTGAACAAGGCGGGCATAGCGGCCAGAAGGGACAGGATAAGAAAGAGCGCCAGGGCGAAAGCACCAACCCTTAGCTGCTTTTAAAGGCCCTAGGTTTATCTTGCCGTTTTCAGACGTCCATGAATCGAAATCCGTCCTACTGAGGAGGCACGATGTTTGGAAAAGTGAAAAGTCTTCGTGAACTGTTCGAGATCGAACTGCGCTACGCCTACGACTGTGAGCAAAAACTCGTGGAAAAAGGTTTGCCGTCCATGATTGAATCGGCCACGTCGCCAGAACTGAAAAACGCCCTCCAAAAACATCTCATGGAAACGCGGAACCAGCTCGCGCGGCTGGAGCGTGTGTTTTCAGCCATTGGCACCGAGAGGGACACCAACAGCAACGCAATTCTAGATGACATGACCAAGGCCGCGAAAGATTCCGTCTCACATATTGAAGATCCCGCACTCCGAGACGCGGCATTAATTGTGAATGGAAACTTCGTCGAGCACTATGAGATTGCGCTCTACGGGTCACTACTTAGCTTCGCTCGGCAACTGGGAATTCAACAGGCCACGTTCCCTGCTGGAAGAAACGCTCCGAGAAGAAAAAGCGGCCGACCTCAAGCTAACCGAACTGGCGAATAGCATAAATTCGCGGGCTGCCAGAAGCGCTTCGGCCTGATCGCTTGCTGCAACATCGGAAGTAATTGGGCGTGCGAAGAAAACAAAAAAACGGGGAGCCTGAAGTAGCTCCCCGTTTTGTTAGGTTAGGTATGCCCGTCAATCCTCATTGGCGGCATCGACCTATTGAGACCGACTAACCAGAACTTATCGACTGAACACGTGCCAATTCCCGAAGATGTGTTGAGCGATTGCCAGCACTAGCAAGATCAGAATCGAGACGAGTAACGCTCTCTCAGCAAAATCCCGTCGCTTCAAAAGCCGATGCATTTGCTACAACCCTCAGCACCGAGAAGTGTCGCGCAAATCCTCCGAGAAAGCGCGAAGGTAGGACTCAGACACTAGCTCAAAAAATCGTAGAAGTAAAATTAATAGTTAGTAAAACCTGACGCCCAAACGCGCCACCCCGAAAAGTAAAGTATCACTTCAAATGGACGGTTAGCCGTGTATAGCGTCGTCGGCGATGTCAAGACATTTTGAAGACACACTTGTAACGTGCCCGCCGGGAGCAGGGTCAACGGCAGCCCGACTTTTGTCGGGCTGTTCTGCATGGGCTGCTGTTAATATCTTCAGACGTTTTTCAACGTCCAGATCGTAGGGATCCAGCCTTGCATGCACAAATTTGCAAGCGACCGCGATGGCGGTTGGACCGCGTGGCAGACACAATGCCTGACGCTTTCATCCGAGGCGCATGGCCCGGAGAGAAATTCACTTTCGATGAGGAGCTGGCGATATGAGATGCAACTGGGTAATGGGGATTCTTGTCGTGGTGCTAAGTGGATTGTGCGGCGGCCAGGTGAACGCGCAGGATTGGGATGGCGCGGGAGCAGCGCATGTCAGCCTGACGTACATCCCGGGATCTTCCGCGAAGGTCGAGCAGGTCCTCGGCGACTGCGACTGGGTCGCCTACGATCCAAAGCCAACCACGCCGCCCAACCTGCCTCCGGGACCGGTGGGCCCGTGCAAGCCGACAACCAGCCAGACGATCACCCGGGCCGCGGTCATGGGGAACGACGTTGGCTACTCGTTCGAAAACAATGGAAAGCTGATGTTTCTTTTCGGGGACACCATTGGTGGATTGCCAGGAGCCGCGCCTCCCACCTCCATCGATTACCATGCCGCCGATCCGATGGCTTGGAGCGTAACTCGCCGAGGCGAAGACGGGCTGCTCATTAACTTCCTCATGCAATCGGGCGGCGCGAGTCCCCTGTTTGTAACGCCTCCTCCTCAGCCGAACGGCTTGCAACCTTCTACCATACCGAACGGGGCCGCCATTGCGATGGGCACCGACGATGTTCCCAACTCCGGAATCAATCTTGACGGACAGGTCTATCTCGTCGTCAACACAAACGCGAACGAAAGCCTCAAGGCGCAAGGCATCGATCCGCACCTCGCCGCTTTTTCAGTTCTCGTGCGATTTGACGAAGCGACGAGCACGTTCACGTCCGGGCGCACGCTTTCGCAGAGTTATTACCCTCTCCCACCGCTTCCTCCGCCTCTCGTCACAGGCACGGCCGGGCATTTCGTCTTCACCGCGCTTCATGAGTTCCCGGAGGGCTTTGGGAACTGGGGATTCGGGGCCTGGGAAGCGCCCCTCGATGGACTCGAAAGCTGGGCGCCGGGCGTCCTTATTTTTGGCACCGGGCAGTACCGGGCGAGCAGCCTTTATCTTTCCTACGTGCCCTCGAAAGATTTCTGGAGCGGTCTGGATTCCCAGGGACACAGCAGCACCCGCTACTTCACCGGCCTCAAGGATGGTCACCCGACCTGGTCGAGCAGCGAGGCGGATGCCCAGCCCTTGTTTTACGACAACCCGACCAATTTGCCGACGAGTCCTGATCCCGGCACGGTTGGAAATGCGTCGATCAGCTACTCGAGCGACCTCGGCCTTTGGCTTCTCACCTACGATGGAGGCCGGAAGTCGGACCAAACAATAGGGGTTTACTTCACGTACGCTCGGAAGCCCTGGGGGCCTTGGAGCACGCCGCAGCTGATTTTCAACGCGTGCCGCGACAACGGTTACGGAGCGTTCATCTACTACTACCGTGCGGATCCGAGTAAGGCTGTGTGCACGTACATTCCCACCCCTCCCACCGATCCGTCAGGACCCGCAGGACCAATCATCGGGACTGCACCCTATCTTTCGGGACCGAATGGTCCGTTTGGCGAATCAGCCTTTACAACCTCAGGAGGTCCCTACGCCCCCGAAATGATCGAGCGCTTCACCGAGATGGACGGCGACACGCTGCGGATTTACTACACGCTCTCCACGTTTAATCCTTACACGATCGTTAAGATGAGCTCGGCATTTACGATCACGCGCACGCCGTGGTGGTCTTATTAGGCGACACACGGCATAAGCAGGAGAAAGCGACGGGCTTTCCCAACAGCTAATGCTGTGCAGTGCCTGGTTAACGCGGCGGTCTCAATAGGTCGATGCAACACTAGGAGGAAGTCCTAAGTCCACGAATTTCAAGGGGTAAGAATCATCCGCGAGCGCAAAAGCAAAGAAAAGGCGCCCTGTTTAGATAAAAGCGAACTGCAACCCAAAGGATCTGTCCGCTTGAAACGTATTGCCAGATCAAATGACCCGAGAGGTGTTGCATCGACCGTCTGAACCGGCACGACTTATCAGGAGTTACCAAAGCTGATGGTTCCAAGCGGGCAGCCGCCGAACCCCAAGTGACGTTCTTGTTCGTCGGCTCGCTCTGAACTATTGCAGTGAACAACTGTCATGGATCCACAGCCGCAGGAACTAGGACCTTTCATGTGCCTATCGTCCCTATGAGCGTCAAGGCGCCGGTGGCAGCATCGATGCTGTACATGGAGACGTCGTTTGAGTTGGAATTCGTCACATAGGCGAACTTTCCGGACGGATGGATGGCTATCGAGGTAGGAGATAGCCCCGCAGCTACCGTACCTATGGGTGTTAAAACCCCGGTCGTGCCGTTGATGGTGTACATCGAGACATCGTTCGAGTTGGAATTCGTCACATAAGCGAACTTGCCCGCAGGATCCACGGCCACGGAGACAGGGTCTGTTCCGGTGGCGATCGTCCCTATAGATGTTAAGGCCCCAGTCGTGGCGTTGATGGTGTACATCGAGACATCGCTCGAGCATGGAATTCGTCACATAAGCGAACTTGCCCGCAGGATCTACGGCCACGGAGACAGGGCCTGTTCCGGTGGCGATCGTCCCTATAGATGTTAAGGCCCCAGTCGTGGCGTTGATCGTGTACATCGAGACGTCGTTCGAGCTGGAATTCGTCACATAAGCGAACTTGCCCGCAGGATCTACGGCCACGGAGACAGGGCCTGTTCCGGTGGCGATCGTCCCTATAGATGTTAAGGCCCCAGTCGTGGCGTTGATCGTGTACATGAACACGCCGCCAGCCGATCCGGGGTGTTCCCCATTCGCCACATAAGCGAACTTGCCGGATGGATCCACGGCCACCGACGAGGGAAAGCACAATCCCGGACAATTTCCGTTTATCGTTCCTGTGGAGGTTAAGGCCCCGGTCGTGGCGTCGATGGTGTACATCGCGACGATGCCATCAGCTCCATTCCCGTAATCATACACATCCCCCGAATTTGTCACGTAGACGAACTTGCCAAAAGGATCTACGGTCACGGACTCCGTCGCCGTAGTCGACACCGTAGCCGTATGTTGAAACCGGTGGTCCTATGGACGCTAGGGCCCCGGTAGTGGGGTTGATCGTGTACATGGACACGTAGCCACCAACGCCGCCATCGCAGCCGCGATTCATTACATAGGCGAACTTTCCGGTAGGGTCCACAGCGATTGATTGCGGATCAACTGCTCCTGTCGTTATGGTGAAGGTCAACGAGTTCGAGCTACCCCCGCCGGGCGCCGGATTGAAGACCGTGACCGCGGCTGTCCCGGCTGCGGCAATGTCAGCTCGCCGAAATCTGAGCAGTGAGTGCGTTAACGGTGCCATTACTAGTGGTCGGTCGGTCGCTGCCGTTCCAGCGCACGACTGAACCCGCCACAAAATTTGTCCCAGGATTTGGCGCAATTACCGCCAACTGAGTATCTACTGAATCAACGAACTGTTCTCCGGCGGGAGCACAGCTTGGATAGAGAGTACTAATCGTCGGGACGGGGTTAAGGCTGGAGCTGGTGGTGGTGAAGTTCATCGGATTGGAGGTGCCACCGCCGGGCGCGGGGTTGGTCACTGTCACAACCACGATGCCAGCTGAGGCGACAGCAGCAGCAGGGATCGCCGCCGTCAACTGCGTCGAGTTTACGAAGGTAGTAGCGGACGCTGCGCCACCGAAGTTAACCATCGAACCTGCGACAAAATTAGTCCCAGTGAGTGTTATCGTGACCGCAAAGCCGGCCATAGAACCGCTGGGCGAGATCGTGTTTATTGAGGGAGTTGGATTAAGTGTGAGACTGGTAGTAGATGCGCTGGATCCCGGGGGCTGATCGTTGAGTGACTGACTCGTGCCGCCTCCACATCCAGCGAGGAATACAAGGCTCACAATTCCCACAATTACGAGCTGTCTCCTTGCCGCTGCTTCGCCCTTCATGGCACCGCTCCGGAAGCTGACCTTCAAAATCAACGACCGATCCCGCAGATTCTGGTTGTTATTAACGAGCATATACACCTAACGTTCCTGCTAATCAAGCAAAACGCGCTTCGGTAAGCAAACATCACCAAAAGGGCTAGGTTTCGCGCGTCAGGTAGAACTGCATGGCCGGAGTGATGAGCAGCGACAAAACCATGGAAATCAGGATTCCGCCGATTACGGCGATGGCCAGGGGTTGCAGCATCTGCGAGCCCGCTCCTAACGCGAGCGACAGCGGCAGCATGCCGGCCACCGCAGCCATGGCGGTCATGACAATTGGCCGCAGGCGGCGACGCCCTGCCTGAATCAGCGCTTCCTCCGCGGAATAGCCGACCGAGCGGAATTTCTGGTTGGCGTCGAGCAGCAGAATCCCGTTCTTGGCGACGATGCCGATCACCATGATCAGCCCCATGAACGAAGACACGTTGAACGTGGTGCGGGTGATCAAAAGCGCCAGAAACACCCCCGAGGTCGAAAGCACGGCCGAGGAAAGAATCGCCACCGGCGCCGAGAATGACCGGAACTCGAACAGCAGCACGAGAAAAACAAGAACGAGCGCCAGCAAAAGCACAACGACGAGATCGTGGAACGATTTCTGCTGTTCCTCGTAGGTGCCGCCGTACTCCACGCGAATCGACGAGGGAAGGTTCAGCGTTTCTTACGGCTTTCTTGACAGCGGCGACGCCCGTACCCAGATCCAGCCCTTCCAGTCGCGCGGTCACTTCGACGTCGCGCTGCAGGTTCTCGCGCAGAATTTCGGTCTGCCCGGGCAGCTCGGTGACCGTCGCAACGGAGCCGAGGGTCGCGGTACCGCCGGCCGGGCTTACCAGCAGCGTATTGCTCATCGCTTCGAGCGAGGCTCGATTCGCTTCCGGGAAGCGCAACGCGCAGGGTGTAGGGACGGTCGTTGATGATGACCGGATTCGTGGCGGGTTCGCCGTCCACGATGGCGGAAGCAGCCACGGCCAACTGGTCTGCTGAAAGCCTGCTTTGGCGGCCGTCTGTGGATTCACGGTGAAGACAACGGCCGGGCCGCTGGTTGTGTTCTCGATTCCGTCCGCTATATCCACGACCGGCTTCTTCCCGCTTGACCTCGATCTTGCCCAGCGCATCGGCAACGCGCGGAGCCCACGTGCCGAGCAGTTCCGCGTCGGGAGAAAAAAGCTTTACGACCACCGGCTGCGGCGCGCCGGTGAGATCGCCGATCATGTCCTGCAGCACCTGCGTGAAGTCGACGTCCAGAGCGGGCTCCTCCGTTTTTACCTTGGCGCGGATTTCAGCGATGATTTCGATCGATGCCGCGGCTTCGCTTATCCTTCAGCTTCACGGAGATATCGCCGGTATTGGGTTCGGTGACGGCGGCGAGCCCCAGCTGCAAGCCGGTGCGCCGCGACGTGCTCTCAACCTCGGGAGTTTCGCGCACGATGTACTCAACATGAGAGATCACGCGGTTGGTTTCCTGGAGCGAACTTCCGGGCGGCATCACGTAGTCGAGAATGAAGCCGCCTTCGTCCATCGCGGGAAGCAGGTCGCTGCCCAGATGCTTGTAGCCGAGGTAGGAAACCACGATCAGAATCGCGCAGAACAAAGCGAGCCACGCAGGATGCTCCAGGGCGCGGCGCACCCAGCGCTCGTAGAACTTCAGAATACGCTCGAACAGGCCGCCTCTCAGCGATGCTTCTTCGGCGGCCATCAGCCGGCGCATCTCTTCCTGGTGAGCGGAACGTCCGGGTTCGGCCGATGCGGCCGCTGTAAACAATTCGTCGCGACGTGCCTGCCGATCGTCTGACAGCGCGTCGCCCTTCGCATCGGCGGCTTGCGGGCTGTGCGGGCGACGGATCAGGCGTGGCCCAGATTGGTCGTCCAGCCCAGAGCGAGCACGAGAGACGTGAGAAGCGAAACGCTCATCGCCACGGCCAGGGCGCGGAAGAAGGTGCCGGTCACGCCCGTGATCGAGATCAGCGGCAGAAAAACGACGATGGGAGTGAGAGTCGAGCCGATCAGCGGAACAGTGAGCTCTTTGAGAGCTTTGCTGGTCGCTTCGAACGGGCCTTCGCCGCCGTCGCGATGCAGAACGATATTCTCGACCACCACGATCGCATCGTCGATCACCAGGCCGCCCGCCGCCGCCAGCCCGCCGAGCGTCATCATGTTGAAGCTTTGCCCCATGATCTTCAGCGCCACGAACGTGATGCAGATGGTCACCGGCACCACGACGCCGGCGAGGAGCGCGGTGCCGAGATCGCGCAGGAACAGCCAGATGATGAATCCGGTGAGAAAAAGCCCGATGATGATCGCGTCGCGCACGCTGCCGATCGATTCGCGCACGATGTTCGACTGGTCGTAAAAGACGCTGAGTTCGACGCCCGCGGGAAGAACGGAGCGAAGGCTTTCGATCTCCTGGTGGACTTCGTTGGCCACTTCGACGGTATTGCTGTCCGGCTGGCGGTTGATGCTGAGCAAGCACCGCCGGCTTGCCGTTGGCGGTGACCACCGTGTAGTTCGGCGCCGTGGAAGGCCCCACCGTGGCAATATCGCGAACCTGAACGGGAACGTTGTTGGTGTCTTTGACGACGATGTCGCCGATCTGCTCGGGCGTCTGCACCTGCGCAGTGACCAGGCCGAGAAACAGCTGATGATTGCGGCTTAGCAGGCCGGGCGAATCGATCAGGTTCGTGTGGTTCACCGCGTCCAGAATGTCCTGCAAGGTCACTTTGGCGCGCAGCATGCGGGCCGGATCGGGCGTGATCTGGAATTCCGGCATCTGCCCGCCCTGCACCAGCACGCTCGCGACGCCATTCAAGCCGGTTCAGCCGCGGCTTCAGATCGTAGGTCGCCAGTTCCCAGAGTTGCGTTTGCGGGACCTTGTCCGAGGTGAGGCTGTAGCCGAGAATCGGGAAGCTTGCGAAATCGAGCCGGTGCGTTTCGATCTGTGCGGTAGAAGGCAGCGTGCTCTGGATGCGCGCCAGGGCGGCATTCACCTGCAGCAGCGTCTGCGCCATATCCACGTTCCAATTGAAGAACAAATCCACTTCCGCCGATCCGCGGCTGGTTGTCGAGCGGACATCTTCCAGGCCCGGAACGCTGTTCACCGCCTCTTCGATCGGCCGGGTGATCGTCACTTCCATCTGGTCGATGGGCATCACGCCGTTGTCCACGCCGATGATGATCCGTGGAAAATTCGTGGACGGGAAAACCGCGATGGGGATCGAAAGCGCTTCGTAGATTCCCACAGCAGCCAGAATGATCACGAGAAAGATGATCGACTTCGAGTGGCGCGCAAACCAGTAGCGCGACGGGTCCTCGGCAGGAAAGCTTTTGCGAGGAGGCACAGGGACCGAAGGGGCCTGCGTGTCGGCGCACATCTATTGGGCTCCGGCCTCACCGCCTTCGGCTGAACCAGGTGCCTGCACCTGAATTTTGGTCTTCTGCAGCATGTCCGGATCTTCTTTGTCCAGCTCGAAAGCCCCCACGGTTACGACGCTCTCCCCGGCCTTCAGGCCTTGCGTGATCTGGACATCGTTTCCGTTGCGTATGCCAGTCTCCACTTTCTGCTTGTGGGGAACGTTGCTTGAATCCAGAACGATCACGGAAGTAGCGCCGTCCGGGCTGTCAGCAAGGCCTGCGCGGGAATCACAATCGCGTGAGCCACTTTTTCAGCAACCATCGACACTTTCACGCTGGCCCCGGGCTTCAACCGCATTTCAGGATTACGCGCCTGCACCCATACCTCCACCGTGGTGCTGTTCGGGTCCAGGGCAGGGCTCACGAGACTCACCTTCGCGGGCACAGGAGTAGTTCCACCCGGTAACGACATCGTCGCCGCGTCTCCCACTTTCAAAGCCGCCGCTTCCTGCTGCGATACGTGGGCGCGAGCCACCACCTGCGACAAATCCATCACCGTGAGAATGGGAGCGCCGGCAGGGGCCGTCTCTCCGGCGTAGAACGGGCGGTCGGTGACCACGCCATTGATCGGACTGACGATCTTGGTGTAACTCAGCTGGGCCTCGGCGCCCGAGGCCTTGGCCTTTGCGGACATCAACTGACCCTCGGCGGCTTTCAGGTCGTACTGCTTTTGCGCGACTTCATATTGGTCTTGCGCCTGGGTCAGGGCGATGCGCGCGTCTTCCACATCCTTGGCCGAAACGGCCCCTTGCTTGAAAAGGGTCTCGCGGCTGTTGTAGAGCCTTTGTGCAGCGTCCAACTGTTCCTTGGCCAGCTTGAGATCCTGCTGCGCCTTCTGAAGGCTGTCTGATAGGTAGCCTCCGCCTGCTGGTAGGCGCCCTGGTTGTCGGCCACGGCGCTGGCCATGTCGCGGTTTTCAAGTTCGGCGAGCACCTGCCCGGCATGTACCGGGCTGCCGCGATCCACATAGAACTTCTGGATCGGCGCGCTGATTTTCGGAACCAGCGCAGCCTGATCCGGCGGATAGAGGATCGCATCGGCAGTAATCTCGCGCTCGATCGCTTTATTCTCCGCAGGCGGCGACCTGCACGGTCACCGTGGGCGCCTCGTCGCGGCTTCTTTCGTTGCGCAGCCGCAGAGCACCGCCCGCACAAGCGAGACAATTCCCAGAAGCCGGACGCGCCGCCGCGCATTCCACCGGGCGCAGGAAACGCGGTGTCACCCGAGAAGCGTGCAGACTTCGTGCATTCCACTCTTGTTCCCGCCTCTTTTCGCATTGTTTCAGAAATTGCCGGTGAGCGTCTGCAGATTTGCCAACGCCACGCGATAGCGCACTTGGGCGTCGGCGTAAGCATTGCGCGCCGTCGTCAAGGTGTTCTGCGCGTCCACGACCTCAAGCGCGGTCGATTCTCCCGCCTGGTAGCGCAGATTGATCAGGCGCAAGCTTTCGGCGGCAAGATCGGCCGTGTGCCGGGAAGATTCGACCGCGGCGCGGGCAACCGACGCCTCATTGTAAGAGGAGTATAAGTTGCCGAGCATCACTCGCTGCGCCTGGCTCAGGGTCGCTGCGGGCCTCTTCCTGCTTGATCTCGGCCTGGTGGAGTTTGCTGCGCAGCGTTCCCCAATCCCAAACGGGAAAGCTCATGCTTGCGGTGAGAAAATAGCCGAGAGCCGGCACAGGACCTGCCTCTTTATGGGTAGCCCACACCGATTTGAGTGCGAAATCATTCGCTTCGATCCCGTAATCGGTGTCAATCGAGAACGATGGAAGAAAGGCCGTCGTCGCAGCTTTGACTTCCAGGTTCGCCTGACGCACCGTTTCGCTCGCTACGCGGAGATCAGGATTCTGCTTGCCCGCCATGGACTCAGCTTCGGTGAATCCCAGCAGCGGCTGGGCGGAATCGAGGTCATCCACGACGCTGAAATTCTCATTTAGCGACGGGAAAATCAAGACGGCGAGATCCAGACGAGCGTTTTCCACCGCGAGTTGGGATTCGTCGAAGGCCTGCTGCTGCTGCCGGTACTGAATTTCCGCCTTCACTACGTCGCTGTGGGCGGCCTGCCCGGCGCGTTCCTGATCCTGAGCGATGCTGAAGAAGCGCTTCGATTGATCGAGAGCCTGCTGGGTGGTCGCATACCGTCGCTGGGCGACCACCAGCGCATAGTAGGTTTTCGTGACGGTCACCGCCAAACCGCGGGCCGCAATTTCGGCCTTGGCCTTGGCGATCGCCTCGGCCGCCTCCGCGCGATGGACGCCCGTCATTAGATATGTATTCGGAGAAAGGTCCTGGTGCAGCACGGCCCACTGCCGGTACACGTGGACGCCGTCGTTGGTGACAAACCTTCCTTCGGGAACGTTGTGCACTCCTGTCCTCCCGTCCCCTGCGTGTTCAGGAACTGCGTCGAGTCGCTGATCGAAGGCAGCATGGCGCTGCGCGCCTGCACGCGATCTTCGTGCGCGATCTTGGCGTCTCCCTGCGCCGCAAGAAACTGCGCGTCGTTCTTGCGCGCGCGGTCGAGCGCGTCCTGGAAACTCACCAGCACAGGTCCTGTCGATTGCGAGGATCCCGGGGGCTCGACCAACTGCACCGCAGGTCCGGCGTCTCCGGGCACTGACGGGGCCGACGGCTGGCTTTGAGCCGGCGTCGCCGATGAAAAGATCACCAGCGCGGCGCAGAAAACTACTCCAGCAGCTACCCGCCCAACAGGGCAGCAAGACACCGGAACCCTCGATCTATGCGCGGGGTTGCGGGACATACCGTTCCCGAAAAGTTCAAAGACGGAAAATGGGACGAGTAATGACACTTTATACTCTCCTTCCAAGAAAAACAGTTAGATTGCACCGGCCTATGGCGTTTTTAGGCCAGGCTGCTTGCAAGCTCATGCGCGAACTAATCTGATTCTGCGGATCTCGAGGCCATCTTCTGAGCCATATGAAGTAGCAGGCGGCGGCTGTGATCATTCATCCGGGAAAGAAGCCGGCGGAACCGGGCCAGTTGATTAGCGTCTTTGCCGGAGCTTTCCCAATCGATGCGCTCATTCATGCGGTTGGACTTGAGTTTAATCAGCTTGGGAGGCTTTTCCCCCTCGTAAAACAGTTGATACAGAAGCAGCTCCAGCGCGCTTGCCATTCTTTCAAGTGTCTCGACGGCAGGAACCGTATGTCCGTTTTCAACGCGCGAAATGTAGCAGCGCAGAAGCCCCGTCCGCTTTTGGATGTCGCCCTGCGACAGGTTCTTTTGTTTGCGCACTTCCCTGATTCGCTCGCCCATAACCATAGCGTTGGTATCTCCTCAAGCTGGGAAATGATTCCGGACCCTTCGCTTTAGTCGTTAACGTGTAAGACCATTTCGCCCGGAAACGACCTCCGCCGCTTCTATTTCTCGAAAAGCTTTTCTATTGTGGGGATCTTGACCGCGATTTCATTCCGGATCTCTTCCGCCTCCGCCAGGAAGGCGTTTTCATCATTGGGAACAGCGGGCGAACTGACCTTCTCACGCTGGGCATCTGGCAGCAAAAACGGCATCGGACAATAGCCTCTCGTGCCTTGAGAACCCCGCCCGAACGGGCGGAATCTCACTAACGGATAACATCACCTCTATATTTCCCGCCTGAGCCAAGATATGATTTTGTTAACTGCACCGACTTGGATTTCTTCCCTGATCGGAATGACGGGTTGTTGAAACCCCTGCTGCATACGCCTCCCTTTTAATGCTTCCGCTGGGCTCGATCTGCTTCGCATTCTTTGCAGTCAATTGAGGCTGGGTATTTTGGTGCTCTTCACTGCTCCAGGGTGCCTCGCGATCCACCTCTCGCTCGGCCTGGAGCCAATCAACCTCTGGAGATCCGATGGGTCGTCCGCGCCGTTCCCAGTAATAATAAGCCTTTTCCGTGATAATCTTGTGCCGTGCCTCGTGTAACGGCGTTTGATCTGACTGAAACATCCCCTTGGCCCTCCGTTTTTGGTTACTTCTTCCATACCCATACAGACGCTTCCATATTGGATTGGGAAGGCGCTTCGGATGGCTGTGGAAAAGCTGTGGAACTAACTGTTGATTTCTGACCGGTAATCCTGTATTTGTGGCGAGTTATCTCATTCTCTTGCGCGTTCAAGCTGGTTTTAGGGAGGATCGCAAATGAGTGAGCCCCTCCAGATTGCGGTTGCCTTCGGGAGCCTCGAAAGCCGCCGTCACCTCGCGACAATTCTTGTGAAACTCGGTCTTGACCCGATCTGCATATCCTCGGTCGCACAATGCCGCGAATTACTCTCCAAGGAAGACATCGACCTGATCTTCTGCGACCGTTTTCTTTCCGACGGGGACTATGGCGACCTTTTGTCCGTTTCTCATGGCGGCAAGACGGAACCTCACGTGGTGTTGGCCTGTCACCACAATAATTCCGACTACCAGCAAGCGATCGCTCAGGGAGTCTTCGGCGTGATCACAGCCCCTTGTCGTCCCACCGATGTCGAGTGGATGCTAATCCAGGCGAAACGGAAACAGCGGGAGCGATGTCACACCGGGCATAATCCCAATCGCGGAGCCACGGAACTGCTTCCAGCTCGAAAGATGTCCACCAGAAACATTGCCTAGAAGCCCGGCGTTACTCGTCCCGCGCCTCTTTTGCTACATCAGTTCATGTGAAGTCCGATTGAAGGATTGAACATAGAGAACGCCGGAACTCAACGAGCAGAATTCTCGGGACTGACCAGCTTAATTGTCCACACAGGACCGCCCCCATAGAGCGGCCCTTTCGAACCGACAAACGTCGGGGCATCACCGCCGATAAGCCAGATCAGCGTGTCGGGCGGCTGCTTGCCTAATAAGGGGGCAACCACACCCGTGAGCCCGCCAATTTCCACTTTCATGGTTGGTAGGCGGCGACTGGTTCAGACTAACCTTGGACAGTTTGGGATGCTTACAAAGCAGGTGGGAAAGTTATACGAATCCCTTGGTAACCCCCTGGCCCGGGTGGGCAACTCAGAACCCACGCCACAAGCAGCCCAAATAAATTTGTGTAGCCCCTCCTGAAATCGTACGTTCTGGCTTCGATCCGAACGGGTTTGCCAGAGACCAATCCCTTAACCCCACGGCTGCTGTTCCGAAAGGCTACATTGATTTTGCGGAGTGCTTCAGGTTTTCAACGGATGCAAAGACGCTGAACACCACGGCGCATAATATCCGTCGCGAAGTGGAAACTAGAAATAAAGGAGCGGAGTTGGACATAAGGCAAGCGACGGCGAGCTATGAGACTTGGTTGCGAGGTTGCACGACGGTCGTAGATTCGGCGCTACGATCAAAACATGAGCAAATGCGGTCCGACCCGTTTTTGTTTTTTCGCGGGACGTATTACCGGTGGACACAACTTTTTCCGCAAGCTTGCAAAGAGTTGGCGCACGCGCCGAACCTTCTCTGTTCCGGCGATCTGCACGTTGGGAGCTTTGGTACTTGGCGCGATAGCGAGGGACGATTGTGCTGGGGCGTGGATGATTTTGACGACGCATATCCCCTGGCGTATACCAATGATCTTGTGCGGCTAGTGGCAAGCTTGAAAATGGTGATCGATGCGGAGGGTTTGACGATTAAATACCGCGAAGGATGCGACGCGATCCTCGAAGGCTACGAAAAGTCCTTGAAGGAGGGGGGCTGCCCGTTTGTTCTGGCGGAGCATGACGAAAACCTGGAGAAGTTGGGGATTGAAATGATCAAGCCGCCGCAGGATTTCTGGCGGAAGCTGAAGGACGCGCCGCACGTGCCCGGGCGAGAGGTTCCAACGGATGCCCGGACGGCTTTGAGAAGCGCGCTGCCCCCCGGAATCGACTACAGACTTTCGCGGCGACAGGCAGGGTTAGGGAGCCTTGGTCAACCGCGGTTTGTGGCGCTGGCGGAATACGCGGGCGGGTGCATCGCGAGAGAAGTCAAGGCGGCGGTTCCGTCGGCGTGCGTCTGGAAGGAGGGCGAGTCGGGCCGCGGAGAGCGTTACTACGAGAGACTGCTAGCATCGGCGGTGCGTTCGCATGATCCTTATCACAAAGTAGTACGAGGATGGATTGTGCGGCGGTTGTCGCCGGATTCAAATCCCATTGAGGTTGAGGACTTGCCAAAGAAGCGGGACGAATACACGCTTCTGCATGCTATGGGCAAGGAAGTCGCGAATGTGCATTTAGGATCTCCGGGACGGAAGAGCGTGTTAAAGGACCTGCGCGCACGCAAAAAGAAATGGCTGCGAAGCGCGGGCAAGCAAATGGCGGGAGTGATGGAAAAAGAGTGGAAGGCATACGCGCGTGAGTGACGTTGCTCCAAAACCGACGGGAGTCTTAGCTTTCCTATTTCTATGCTATTCAGTTGAGTAGAATGGATGGCTCAATCCGGGTCCTCGTTCACTGGTTTGATCGATGCCGTAGGGTTCCACAAGGGGTAAGGCAATCCGGCGAGCCGATTGATCACTAAAGCCTGAGCAACGAGCAGGAACACCGCGATTTCAATGATAACCAATTCACGCGGTTTCGAAATAATTCCGAGAGAAATAATCAGTGTCGTAGCGCCAGCGGGCGGGTGGCCAACCCCGAGAAGAACCATCAATGCACCTGTGGCCGAGAGCGAAAGTGCCGCCGCCAAAATTCTTGGCCAGAAGATACCTGGGTGCACACCGAACGGCACCGCCCCGGCACCTGTGACAACGAAGGCCCCATAGCCGCAGATGATTCCGATGGCGTGACCGAAAATAGTGTTTCGTGGGCTGCACGTTTTTGCCAATGGCGAAAAGAATAAAAGATAAGCGGTAGGTCCTAGCGATGGAAACACAAATGGATTGTGGCTCAGGAGCGCCAATAGCGCTAGCAGACCAATGGTGACGAACCCATTCACAAACACATAGAGTGATCGCACGAATTGTGGTGGAAAATGGTCGAGCAGCCAATCCAGCCGAATCCGTCGGAGCAAGGGGAGAATGTGGTCAGGTCCTGCGCGCTCTGGGGCGATTGAATCGAGCTTCCGCATCAAATATTGGGCAGCAGGTCGAAATACTCATCGTCCTCGTTTTTGCCGCCTTCTCCTTTGCCAAGCACCTTCTCTGACTCGATGAACTCAATACGCTCGATCCATTTGACCATCTTGTAGCCAAGCTGGTTTTCTACGCGCAGCCGCAGAGGCCCCCCATATACCTGAGGAAGCCGTTCACCATTCATCCGCCAGGCTAGCAGGCACTGCGGCTTCAAAACATTCTCCAGGCTTTGTGTATCGTAATAGGGGCCGCCGTAGAGAGCCTCCCCAAAGGAGAAAAACGCGACGACTCTCGCTTCGGGTCTCGGCTTCACCAATTCGATGAGCCGTTTCATGGGAATACCGCCCCACTTCGCGACACCGCTCCATCCTTGGATACAATGATGCATCGTGATGTGTTCGGTCTCACCCAACCGCTCAAGATCGGCCAGGGAAAGCTCAGCCGGCTTTTCCACAAGGCCCCCCACCTTAAGCCGGAAATTCTCGAAGTCGGCTTCCGCCAAGCGCTTCCAATCGTCCCGAACCGGCATTTTCCCGTTTGGCCAGAAGTACGGCGAGATTTCCGGCTCCGAATATTTCTGCTGCGGAGCCAGGCGATTCAACGTAAGAAGCTGCATCGGATAGGTCACGGACTTGAGCGCGTGCTGCAATCCGCGCGGGTTGTTCCACGAAACGTAGTGCGCCACGATCCACGACAGTACGACCACGCCTATGCCCACAAACCCAAGATACATGCCCAGATGCCTCTGATCATTCGTGCCTAGCACAATGTGGTTCATATTGCGTGCGAATCCAGTCATCACAATCAACGTGACGTGCACAGCAAGAAAAGCAAGGAAACTGAACATCGTGAGAAAGTGGATCGATCTGGCCGATTGCCTGCCACCAAAGATCCGCGCGTACCACGGAAAGCGATTCACCACGGCAGGCGACATGGCGATCCCTGTGAAAATCGCCAATGGGCCAAAGACAAAGACGACCGTGAAATAGGCGATCTGTTGCAATGCGTTGTAGCCGTAAAACCCATTCGGTTCTGCGGGCAGATGAAGAGTTGCGTAGTGCACCCACGTGTTCCATGCCTGCAAGAGGACAAGGGGCGAGGTGGGCACAATACGCCGCCACTGCTCGGTATCGAAGAGCATGAAGATGAAGCGAACGCCGGTTACGATGAAACCGTGAACGTCGATGAAGT
The DNA here is from genome assembly GCA_963848365.1 of uncultured Acidobacteriota bacterium. Taxonomy (GTDB): domain Bacteria; phylum Acidobacteriota; class Terriglobia; order Acidiferrales; family UBA7541; genus Palsa-295. The sequence continues at coordinate 465,880 of CAWKDI010000005.1, read as the reverse complement.
GCCACACTCGTGCAATACCGATTGTGTGCCGGTAGCCCGGCGTCCCGACTAACGGCGAAATATAACGGGCGTCGTCTTTCGCGGTCCAGAGTCGGTCGCGCGGTACTTTTAACGGTGTTAGCCGAATCCATTCGCTCCCTGGCGTGCAGCCATCATTGAAATACAGACGAGGATGGTCCATGAGAATGGACAGACCGCTGCGAATCAGCATCATCAGAAAAAGGAAATTGAAGAAGTGGCAGTAACGCACCCAGACCGGAAATCCCCGCGGCCCTGTGAAGTTGTTGGGATATATCTGAGGAACGGCGGGAACATGAGGCAACCCAGCCACGGCGACTTCGATCCAAGCCGCCGCGATTACACAAAGGGCCGCGATACCGATTCCGACCAAAATGGAAGGTCGAATCCAGATGCGAAATCGGCGATCAGGCGGATAGTGGACAGCTCTGTGTGCCGGATCGAGCGAGATCATACTGCCTCCGCGAACCCCGGGTCAAACCTTGGTAGTGTCTTCCGGTCAAGCGATGGCCAGCAGAAAGGCGCTGTCCTCCAGGGCTTCCGCATCGTGCCAGAGCGCGCGCTCCAACGCCAGCATGAGCCCAGCAGGCACATCAATCACCTACTTCTGAACATGCATTCGGGTATGGCCCGCGATAGCCCGGACAGAAATTTTACCGGGGGCTTTGTGAAGGCGGGCATTCGACTTCAGGACCGCAGGCAGCACCCGAAAATCAAGATGCTTCGCCAGTGTTTTTGAGTTTCGCCCACGCTGCCATGCATTTTCGCCACGCCGTCGTTCAATCTCAGCATTTAAGTCAAACGAGAGGATTGGGCCTTCTACCATATGAACGCCCCTAGTTTATCCCCACGACCAAAGGTTGTTTCTGGACGTGACTAGGCTCTAGAATGAATGTACCGGAAATGTTTATGGCGAACGCTGTAATCCCCGCCAGTTCAAGCAGCGCCGAAATCGGCAATACCGACCACGCCCAGTTAGCATATCCCTGATACGCGAGAACCTCACTGGAGACACGCAGGGAGCATCCAACCGTGAGGAGCAGGAGCCCAGCAAACATCAGGCGGGTACTCCACAATAGCCGCATTCCCGCAAAAGCAGGGAGAATGCGCTGGCCAACGCAAAAGACCATCACCGCGACGAATCCGACCGTCAGCGCATGACGGGAAGCGCCCCAAATCCCGCCAGAGGAATCCCAGACCGCCGCGCCTACCCCCAGTAATGCTGCCACCAACAGCCAGCCGTAGGCCATGCGGACGAAGAATGGGAAACTGGGATGAACGCCGCGCGTTTTTGGCTCCTGTCGCGCGGGTTCGAACATTCGCAGCGCCGCAATTGCCAGAGCTGTGCTGACCACAAAGAAGGCAGCTGCTTCGGCTCCCCATCCCAAGAGCGTCAAGACAACGCCCGCATAGTTCACCACCAGCGCACTCAAGAGCAGCTTGGGACGAACCGGCTTGAGACCAAGGAACACTGTCATCCATTTGGCACTGAACCCCCAAACAAACGGCACCAGGAATCCCCATGCGACCAACACCAGATAGCGTTGGTCGAGAATGTGTGACAATGCCGGGCTCGCGCCGCGCAACGCAAGATAGAAGCACGCCGCCAGGTTCGCAATCAGCGTCAACATCAACCCCGTGCTTGCGCTGATAACCACCCAAATCCACGGCTCCAGTCCGCGCTTGCCGGAATCTGCAGGCCGGTGCTGTGAAACCGCGCTGAAGAAAATCAGGAACGCCGCCAACTCGAGGACGCCCGAGAGCGGAAGCAGCAAACGCCACTGCCACGCGTAAACATTTGCGGCCCAGCGCACCGCCACCCCAATTGTCCACATTGCCCAGCATGACCAGGCCGCACCTAAGCCTGGCTTCGTTGCGCCGCGTAGCTTCGGAATCGAGTAGAAACCAATGCCCAAAATAAAACTCCCTATCCAGCCGAACACTTGTGCATGGCCGTGAGCCTGTAACCACGCAGGCGAAATGGACCCAGCGCTCTCGCGCCCGCTGATCTGCAGAAGGTTCCACACTCCGAGGAATGTACCTGGCAGCAGCATGAAAACAAGCCCAGAGCTGATATAAGCCATGAGGAGGCGCGAAAGAGACGCCTCACGCGCGCGGGCGATCTCCATTATCCGGGCGGGAAAGAGCGAGGAATGGCGCTCACTCTTGGTGGTTGTCACTAGTGCGTCGAGTAAAATCGACATAGCACCCCTCACTTCCTTAGATGACCGCAGCTTCCAGCTCCACTGAACGGGGGAAGAGGACGTTGTTTTCCAGATGCACATGCTGGTGCAGGTCCGCCTCGAACTCCCTCAAATCCTGGTACAGAGCCTTATAACTTGTGCACGCATCCGCAGGGGTCGTGTATTCCAGACTGGCTTTGCGAATCTGCTTCACCAATTCTCCCGCTGCGTCATGCTCTTTCATCATGGCATGGATCGGATTCCGTACCGTTTGGAAGAAGGGAGGCTCGACAGAGCCGTGTGCATTTGTCGCCTTCTCCAGCGCGTCAATGTATGGGAACAGAATCTGTTCCTCCTTCTGCATGTGCATGATCATCTCTCGCGCCACTTCGGCGAAGAGTCTCCGGATATTCGCAATTTCGGAGTGACTCTTTCCATGCTTTGTTTCTACCTTTTCCAACAGAGGTTGAACCCGAGCGATTGACTCGCGAACGTAACGATGGTGCCTGTCACGGATATGCCGTGTCAGATCACCGAGGGGTGCCGATGTCCAGCTTGCTTCGTCGGGATCGACGTGTTTGCTGTTTTCACGCAGACGGGTCAGGATTTCTTCAGCCGGAACATCTGCATGCAGGCACGCTTCATGCAATGACTTCCCGCCACCACAGCAGTAGTCCAGCCCGGCATCTTCGAGAATCTGCCTGGCCGCTGGATTCGAAAGCGCAATGTCCTTAACTTTGGTTTCGTCATTGAAATTCATAATTACCTCCGCGACAGGTCATAGTGTGGATGGGGACACACAAAGAGGCAGTGACCAAAGTCACTACGGCCTTGCAAATATCACAAAGTGGGGGTAATTACTCAGAAGCCTTCTGCTCGCGCTTTAGGCCCGCGAGATCCTTCACTATAATTCTCCGACCGTCCACTTCTAGGAACCCTTCGGCTTGAAGTCGGCTCAGATTGCGGGAGACGAGTTCTCGCACTGTTCCTAACTCCCCCGCCAGATCTTGATGTGTCTTCGTGAGTTCCACGTGAACGCCCTCTTTTGAGGTCGTTCCGCTCGCCTGAACTAATCGCAGGAGAAGGGCGATCAATCGGTGCCTTACCGTCGTGAACGACAAGTCTTCGATGATTCCGATCAGGCGTCGCAGTCGTGAACCAACCACAGCAATCACTTTGAGCGCTACATCTGGATGTTCGCGGCAGAAATTCTGAAAGTCATTGCGCGAAATGAAAAGTACTTCGGCGTTCTCCAATGCAGTGGCGGAGGCCGGATAATTGCCCCCATCAAAGACCGGAAGCTCTGCGAAAGAGCTCCCTGGCCCTTCCACAGCCAGAACTTGTTCACGGCCCGCTGGTGACAGCTTGAAAATGCGAATCTTGCCCGACGCCACAAGAAAAAGGCCCTTGCAAGGGTCACCCTCGCTGAACAATAGTGCGCCGCGTTCAACGCGTCGGTTACTGACTCGCCCGGCCAACGCGGCCATCTCTGTGTCCGTGAGATTTGCAAAGAGTGGCGTCTTCCGCAGCACCGTTTCATTCTTTTCGCTCATCGACTCGATTCGCTCCGCCTGCATGATATCCCAAGCCGAAACTGATTCGCAGGACCGAAGGCTTTCTGCACCGCAGGCCAAGGAGATTGCCTCTCGGCTTACACAGGTGGATCCCTGGAAGCACTTGCTTATGAGGCAGTCGATTTGAATGGCCGAGCGTGATTCGTACCGTGGATTTTCAGGCTGTAAAATGTCCGCATGATCAGAACGTCTGAAGCGAGAAACGGTCAGTCCCTTGTCTTTTCTCCAAGCAATCACAACTTTCCCGTTCAGCTTGCTTCTGTCGGTTTCCGAAGAGTCCACGACCACGATGTAGCCGTCACAAATCGTGGGCATCATCGCTGTATCGGACAGAGGTTGTGAGAGTGCCGCGGCGATTTACACCTGAGCGGTACAGCTAAACTGAACGGACTCGGTCCGAGAACTACTTGCGGCACGCACTGTGGCGCATCGCGGAGCAAACCGACCAACCGCCTCGACGAACTGCTCCCGTGGAATCTCGCTGAAGACCTCGCTAAATCCCGTCACGCTGCTTGACCCACCGCTTCTCGTCAACTCAGACTCCGGGTGGCGCTTACGCTCAGTGCAGTTCCGAACGGCTTCAAATGAACGCAGCAAATCGCAAATAGCTCCCGAGAGTGCCGCCACCCACGGCGGCACCGTCTGGGTCACCAATGCGATCGTGTGGACGCCGACTTCGGCTGGATCCCAGTTCGATGGTGAGTCTTCTCTATGCGGGACCATTCCAGCCGATTGAGATACTGTTTAGGTTGCTGAAGCGGACTTTGCGCCTTGCACGGATTCGTCTTTTAGGGCTTGGCGTGTGCCCTTTTGTTCGGATTCAAGTTGCCTGAAGGCAGGAGCTTCCACAATTTGCCAGTCGCCGCCGGTGTTCCAGGGGCCGCGGGCGTTCGGCTCGCCTCGGTTCCCAATGCCGGTCGAGTCGTCGAAATACTGATTCACCAGGTCGGGCGTGGGCGGGATGCTTCCGATCGAGAAGCGATCCTTGCCAAGACTCTCGAGGGCCGCAGTGAAAGCCTTCATGTGAGTGATCTCGCGGGTCATCAGGAATTGCAAGGCGTGGATGGTGCCGGTGTCTGCGGTAAAATTGATCAGACGCTCGTAGACGATTTTGGCGCGGGCCTCGGCCGCAATGTTGCTTCGCAGATCGACGTCCAACTCGCCGGTTATTTTCAGGTAGTCGGCAGTCCAGGCGTCTCCCATGGAATTATGCAAGGCAACACCTCCGCCGCCGGCGATCGCTATCAGCGGATCAACTTCGGCTGCCTTGCGATGATGCTTCAGCGGACGCAGATGCAGTCGGGCGAGCGCGCCCACAACTTCGAGATGGCTCAATTCTTCAGTGCCAATATCCATGAGAAGATCCTTGCGTTCGGGGTCGTCGCAATTGATACCTTGCACGGAATATTGCATGGCGGCGGCCAGCTCGCCGTTGGCTCCGCCAAATTGCTCCAGTAACATGTTTCCGAAGGCCGGGTCTGGGGTCCCGACATTCACTGTGTACATCAGCTCTTTGATATGGTGGTACATCGATCCTCCCTAGGCCTTGGCCTTTTTAGTCTTGAATGCTGAAGTTCCGCTTGCCGTTGCGACGCGAGCTTTGCCTTGGCCCATTACTGGGTTCGACGCCGTCGTTTCCCCGAGTTCGCCCCACGGAGTTCTGGTCCCGTTCCCCACTTCCATCGAAGTAATCTGCTGAAGCAGCGGCTTGGTAATTTCGGCCAGGAGGAAATTGGCCGACTCCTCTTCTCCGAGCGTGTGCGACAGCAGCGTGGCGATCTTTCGCTCCCCGAGCTGTTTTGCCAGGCAATGGGCCGCATCGTATCCGGAAATTTCGTAGTGTTCCACCTTCTGAGCAGCGGCAATCAGGGCCACGTCAGCCGTCAATTCGTCCTGATCTTCGCCTTCTTCGATGATTTCCTGGCCCTCCTCAAGGATCCCCTTCATCCCTTTGCAAGGCTTTGAATCAGAACCCTCGCCCAATAACTCCAGCGCCATCTTCAGGCGCTCGATCTGCGCTTCGGTTTGGGTGAGGTGTTTTTCGAAAGCCTGTTTCAAAGTGGGCTCATGAGCGGCTTCAACCATCTTCGGCAAGGCCCCCACAATCTGGTTTTCTGCGTTGAGTAGGTCTTGCAGCTGCTCGACGAGAAGTTCTTTCAATTCGGACATTCTTGTATCTCCCTTTTGTTCGCTTTTTATTTTTCTTGGGAATAACGCTGGGAATTGGCAACCACCGGATTAACCATCTGTTGTGCTTATGCCATGCACGATTAGCTGCGTACATGCGGTCTAGACTGTAGCGCTGAGATTCGATTCATGTATTTTTTACGCGCCTTGCGTGCCCGCGAGAGCAGTTCGGCGCCGTTAAGCGAACGGGATTGGCGACGCTACGAACGAACAGATAATTATCTTGGCGGCCGCTAACATGTGACGAATTTGCTTGGCGGCTTCATGTCTGGGCATGCGAACGACCCGGGCACGTTGTATTTTGCCGACGAAAGAATGTTCTCCGTCGAATAGTTCGCACTGAACGCCGCCGGAGCCGTCACCGTCTCGGTAAAGAAAAACGGTGTTCTCCGTTACGTGTGGAGTATTAGGCCGGTGGCTGGACCAGTTAAGAGGCAACGGTGGTTGTAGGGGCTGCGACCTGCAAGATGGCACGAGGGGTTTTCTTCACATTCAAGGCAATCTGCAGAACGTCAGAGATGAGGGCCGGTCGGCGCGTCAAGGGTTTCGCCGCCATACTACTCATATTCCTTCTCGACCTCGTCAGCGTCCTTTCTTCGGCCCGGGTTATCAAGAACTTCAATAAGCCGGGAATATGCGGGTCAATACAATTATCTCTACTCGAGTCCAAACCGCCGTAGATTTTCCGTCTGGGTCAGACGCACACTTAAATCGCCACTTGCCGACAACGGAATCGAGGGGCGACGCAACACCGGCTCGAAGTCTATTTAGGCGAGCCCAGAACGCTAAAGCCGTTCGCGAGCGTTGGAGGTTTGGAGTACAAGGCCACTATTTGTTAGCGGCGGGTACGGCCGGTTGGCGCAGCATGCATCAGCTTGGCAGACGGGGAATCGTTTAGCAGGCGGCGATTGTATTGTTGGCAATCTCGCCTGAGACGGTCGCTGAGCTGTTCAAGCTTTTGATAAAGTTCGTCCACTTCTTCGGATTCGATGTCTATGCGCTCGGCATCGAGGTCAGCCATCACTTCGCGGCAGGATTTGATTGTGCGCCGAATCCTCTCGGTGGCCAGAATAGAGTGCAGTTCGCCATCACCCAACCCGCGTAGCTGGCGCTCACGTAACCGCTGAACCATTCCCGCCGCACAACGGATGAAATCCACTGCTTCGCGATATTCATTAAGCAGGCGGAGATCGATGCCCTCGCTCCGCATGAATTTTTCAAGTTTCAAAAGCTCGGCGCAGGTCTTCTCGACCTGCAAGTTGACTCCCCAAAAACTTTCGTTGGGAGCGATCAGCTCAACAACTACCCCGCCTGCGACCCCCTCGCGCGTGGCCGGGGTGGCGAGAACTCTTGCATCCGCGGTTTGCGCAGAAAAGAAGTTTGCCAGCGTAACTCTGCCGCCCGGTTCAGGGTAAGGGAACATCTTGAGGAAGCCGCCATTCGCGTTGACTTGCGTTGCGACAGCATCCGTCTTGGCCGCGATTCCATCTTTCCCGCGCCAGCTCACCTCAATCGGAACGGCAACGGGAAAACGCCTGCTTCTCCGGCGCTCTACGCTTTTGCCTTCCGGGCTCATTGGGCGCTTTTTTATCCTCACAGGCTTCTCCTCTGCCCCTGAGCCCCGACTTTTGAAGGGCGAGGAAATGAACTTAATGCCGATCTGCGTCGGAGAAAATAGATCAGAGGTACCCTGGTCTTGGCCTGTTCTATTGGACCTGTTCTCAAGGCCCTTTCGCCGGTAGTCGGAGGAATCAACGCCGGGGAAACACACAGCCTCACGCGGGGCGAGGCCTTCGATCCCTGAACCATCGTTCGCAGAGCAACAAAGAATGGCTCGACACCCAACTCGCCGGAGTGCTGCGGGACTTTCACGTCGCCCTCGTGCTGCAAGATCGATCACGGATGCCGTCGCCAAATGATCTGTCGGAGAAGTTCGATCCGATTACGACGGATTGGACGTACATCCGCGGGCTTGGTGACCGAAAAGGGATAGAGCGGATCACGACAACGTGGGGCAAGACCGTGATCGACCGCACCAATGAAATCAGGTCGTGGGTGGATGTCTGCTACGAAACCGTGCGGAAGGGCGTTAAGGTCTTCGCCTATGCGAATAATCACCATGGCAGGCACGCCCCAGCCACGATCCGTCTGTTCCCTGAATTGTGGCGAGGGAAGGGCTTGCCCGAGATAGGCAAGCATTTCTCGGAACCGCTAAAGGAACGGACACTTTTCGATTTGTAGATGACAGAAGTGTTTCTCGCGCTCCCTTCGCAGATCTGGAGGTTTGGACACCCATGATCCCGAAACTCGGACGGCAGAATCTCAAGTAAATACGGGATATGCGACGGCCGTTTGTATATTCGTAAAATGAGGGGAGGCAAAGAAGTGATGGAATCCCCGGGCGAACCCCACGATATGCGGGTCGATTTTCTGACGACAGACCTTGATGTGGGGATCACCTTTGCCGAAATAGCTCTCGACACTGACGACCAAGACAAAATGAAACGGAACACTAAAAACGCTCATAAAGCCTATGAAGCGGTCCTTGGTTTCCTTGTCAAGACTGCACTGACGCCAGCGGAAAGAGCGACGATTAATGAGAAGGCCGCTTTCCTGAAGTCATTGCTGGAACGCTTGGGTGAAGCATTCTGACCATCCGTTGTTTTCATGCATCGGTTGCGGCGATTCCTTTAGAACGGGGCCCCTCGACTTCGAGTCGCTTCTGTTTTCTCGACAACAGGTCATTGATCTCCTTCACCAGTTCCAAGAGCTTGGTGGGGTCTTGTTCAACGGCAGCTTGCTCACATAATGCCTGCCAACGGGCTTTCGTTTCGCCTTGCACAGTAACGGCCTTAAGCGGCGGTCCCTTTTCTCGCAGACGAGCGAGTCTCAAACGTCTCTACGCGGGCGAGCACCGAATGGTCAGTACAGGAAAACAGGAAATACTTGCCTGGTTTCAGCCTGGCAATCCGTTCCATCCGCTCCCGTGCGTTTGACAACCCTGCTACCGCTTCCACCCAGACCGCATCCTTGTCGTGATCCCCAGCAAATATGTCGAAGGTCGGTTCTTTCATCTCTTCCCCTCAATTCGTCTCGTCCTCAGTCGTGGTTGTTGTAGTAGATTTCCGGTTAGCTGTGCGTTCCGCCAGTTCTTCTTTCTTGATTTGCTCGGCGACGATTTTTTTCACTACTTCGAGCGGCACTTGCTCAAAGTGTGTCTTCGGTCTCAGCATTGCCCCTCCTTCCTGCTGAACAGACCGTAGCAGACCAAAACTCATACGGGTCATATCTTTTGGAGTGCGATCTTTCATTTAGATTGGGAAATGACGACCGCTTAGCGGTTGAATCTGTTTAGGGAATCCACAACATCGGTATTGGGAGAACTGATACCCCTTGACCGTAACGATTGCGTCTTGCTACGATAGCGCTACGTTAGTGACACGTTAGTTGCTTGGGAGCGAGCATGGGCAGCACCAAAGCCAAGATCAGTCCACCTCATTTCAAGACGATGATGCAGGCGGATGTTCCACAAGGTCGAAAGGGCAAGCACAAAGGGATTGTCTCGACGATTTTGAGGGACTTGGACAAATTGAAGGACGGTGGCGCACTCAAAGTGCCGCTCGCTGGATTGGACTCGACGAAAGAGAGGGTGCGTTCCGCCCTGAATCGTGCGACCCGAAAGGCAGGCCTTAAAGTTGCAACTGCCACCGACGCTGATTTCCTCTACGTGTGGAACGTAAAACAGTAACGGAATCGCTCCGCACAGCGTCATTGATCTGCCTGTTAGAGACAAACACGAAATCCGCCAACTGGGAACCCTGCTCCGCAGTCTCCATCAATTCCGAATTAGCTCATCTGCGGGAAATCAGAACTAATCTGAGCGCGGAGTGTTCAGGCAATCATTTTTGGGCACTCGAGGGGGAATCATCAACACTGAGCATGATTACTTCCAGCTCCTCGGTAATCGATTCCTGCCGAAGCGCGTTGGACAGTCGACGCAGCCGCTCCTCGTCTTCTCGAAGTTTGTTGAGAGCGCCATCCATATGGCGAAGCCGCTCATGGTTCTCTGCCATAAATGACTGGTAGAAGATTCCGTAGAAAAGCGCAAACAGGTATTGCTCGAAGAGCTGCGGACGTAAGTCCGACGGCAGCCAGATTAAGGAGAGGCGGGAACTGGAACTCCCTCACGGTCTCCGTCTTTCGCAAGTCGAATGGCGATGTAGTTTCCACACTTGTCCCTGCACCGGTGTAGCTGTTGTGGATGATCTTCCAATCGGACGAAGAGAATTGGGTGAGTGTCTTCGCAAGCTGGGAGATTACTGACGGAATTTCCTCGGCGGCGCTGGGCCCGTCGAGAGACGCCAGCAACACGCTTGTCTTCGAGAAACTTCAGCGCCAGTTTTCGGCCGACTAAGATGAGCCCGGGAGGAGTGGCGGCGACTGGCTGACTTTCGAGCGTTTTCTGAATTGTCTCGTTGAATCCGCCACAAAATCCACGCTCGGAACCGATGAGAACATAAAGTGAGGCGCTATCCGTTCGTCCGGTCCCGGGTGGCGCGCCAAAGAACCGCTGAAAATCAGCAAGGGCTTCCTCAACCGAGTGCAGCAGCTCCTGCTGAGTGACGTAGAAGCGGGAGATCTTCGTCATTTCCACGAGAGAAAGGTTCTTCATGGCGTTCAGGATGCCCTCGATATCCCTGAGTGCCCGCATTCGAGAGTGGAGATCGGAAAGCTTGCTCATGAGAGGCCGCTCTGTTTTTTCCATGCTTCCAGCGCGGTCCGCCACTGATCACGAGCGGTCGCCAGAGTCAGTCCAGAAGTCGACATCCACTTGAATAGGCTTGCGAGCGCCGGACGGATTGTTTCAGGTTTGAATTCATCGAGAAGCCCATCATTGAAAGCGACCAGCCACGCCATTTGCCATTCGATCGGAACAGGAGCCAGACGGTCCTGTTTCAGGATTTCTCTTAGAATGCGGCCGTGTTCTATCTTTTTCTGCATCGAGCGCTCCAGCTTGGCCCCGAAGCGCGTGAAAACCTCCAGTTCCAGGAACTGGAGGTAATCGAGCTTCATTCTTCCCGCTTCTTCTTTAATTTCCGGGGGTTGAGCTTTGCCCCCAACCCGCGAAACCGACCGCGTCACGTCGATGGCAGGGAGAAATCCAGAGGAGAAGAGCGAGGTGTCGAAGTAGACCTGGCCATCCGTGATGGAGATGAGGTTGGTGGGAATGTACGACGCGATTTCGCCTTCTTTCGTTTCAATGATGGGGAGCGCGGTCATGCTGCCGCCGCCGTGTTTGGGCGCAAGACAAGTCGATCGTTCCAGCAGTCGGGAGTGCAGGAAGAAAATGTCGGCCGGATATGCTTCACGGCCAGGCGGACGCCGCAAGAGAAGCGACAGTTCGCGGTAGCTCTTCGCGTGCGCTGTCAGGTCATCGTACACGACGAGCGTGTCGCGGCCTTTTTTCATCCAGTATTCGGCGACGGCGCATCCCGCAAAGGGAGCAAGGTACTGAAGGCCGGGGAGCGCCGTAGCTTCGGCAACGACCAATACTGTGTGCTCCAGCGCCTTGCTGTCCTTCAGCATTTGAATGGTATTGAGGACGCTTGACCGCTTCTGACCGACGAGCACGTACACGCAAAGCACGTCTTTACCACGTTGGTTGACCACGATATCGATGGCCAGTGAACTTTTTCCAAGCCCGTTGTCGCCGATCAGCAGTTGCCGCTGGCCCTTTTCCGATCGGAATTAAGGTATCGATGATCTTGTTCCCGGTCAGAAGAGGGCGATTGACGAAATCGCGAGCTACGATTGGCGGAGAAGCAACATCCAGATCGCCCTGGATTTCGAATCGTGGCTCAGGCCTCTCCATCCAAAGCTTTGCCAAGTGGGTCCACGACCCTTCCGAGCAGCGCATCTCCGCACGGAATGCTCAGGCGCACGCCGGAGTGATGGGCTATGGTTCCCGCAGTCAGGTCTTTTGTTTGTTCTAAAAGAATCGCTCCGACAAGCTCCTCGGTGAGATGAAACACCATGGCCCGGCTTCCATCTTCGAGCAGAAGCACCTCATCGATCGAAGCTGAGGGCAATCCCTCGATCCAGACAATTCCATCCCCAACCGAGAGGACTTTCCCCCGCTCGACAATACGAGGCTGGAACCGGTAGTCCTCGCAGCCAGTCCCTTTGCCTCGCAAGCAAGGAAGCAGATGTGGCGCTGTCGCCGTTACTCATGGTTCCTCATCGCCGAAAAGTATTCGAGCTCATCGCGAAGATTTGCCCGCAACACATAAGACCCGACCATAATTTCCAGACCCGCCAGCAGGTTCCGGTCCACCGCGAATTCGATCGGCGCTCCCGTGCCGAGCTTGTTCTTGAGAACCGCAGTCAGCGCGTCGCGTTGCGGCTCCGTCAGGCGAATAGGCCGATCGCACTCGCACGGCCGCGCCGTGATCCCATGATTGCGCTGCAGCCGGACGGGAGACTCTCTCGCTCGGCCGAGGAGAGCTGCTTTGCGACCAAATCCACGATCTTCGCCTTCGAGTTCCGGGCAAGCCACGTCCTTCAAGACGCGCGATGTGAACTCGAGCGCCTGCTTCATTGCCTCGCGCTCCTCGTTCGTTCGACGCTCGGCGTCTTTCTTCTCCTGCTGCGCCTTCGCTTTTTCGCGCTCCTCTGCGACCAGGTTTTCGGTCAGCTTCAGTTGTTTAGTCGCGTTCCTCGCCGAGTTCCTTTCGGAACTCTTCTTTCTGTCGCTCCTTTTCCATTTCCCATTCTCGAAGGCGGCCTTCGTACTTGGATTGCAGCTCCTGTGCCTCACGTTTGGAGGACTCCGCGTCGCGAAGCGTCTTCTCGACGGCAGCTCGACGCTCGGCGATTACCCGCTTGACGGGAGCGTAGAACAGGCGCTTGAGCACCCACACGAGCACCAGGAAATTAATGATTTCGAGAATGAAAGTGGTCCAGCTCAGTTCCACTTGTGCTCCCGTCTTACGGCTTGACCAGATACTGAATCAAGGGATTGCGGAAAAGAATGATCAAAACGACGACCAGGCAATAGATCGAAAGCGACTCGATCATCGCGAGACCCACAAACAACGCGCGGGTGATCGAACTTTCCGCTTCCGGCTGATGTGCCAGGGCTTCGAGGGCCTTGCTGATCGCCCTCCCCATGGCCAGGGCCGGCAGCATGGTTCCGAGCACGATCCCTAAACCTGCGACAATGGTGGAAATCGTCACGAACGAATTTATATCTTTCAAATTGCACCTCTTTCCTTTTTCTCGCCGGAGTTCTTGGGCTTGAATGCCTCCTGCGATGTAAATCAACGCGAGCATGCCGAACAGATAGGCTTGAATGACCGCCTCGACCAGATGAAGCATCAGCAGCGGAACTGGAACTAAAAAGCCTGCGACCAGAAGAATGAGCGCGTACCCGATCTCAAGACTCATGACGTTTCCGAACAGGCGCACGGCCAGAGCCAGCGTCCGCGAGACTTCGCTAATCAGGTGGAAGGGAAGCAAAATCGGGCTGGGGCTCACATAGTGCTTCAGATAAGCTTTCAAGCCCTCCGCCTTGATGCCGAACCAATGAACCGATAGAAATACAAGAACTGCCAGGCTTGACGTAACCGAGAGATCGGACGTGGGCGAATGAAGACCGGGTATGATTCCTGTCAAGTTCGCAAGAAGGATGAAGATCCACAGCGTGGCGATGAACGGGAAGACAAGTTCACTTTTCCCGGGCAGCACCGATTCAATTGCATCTTCCATCGTTGAGACAACTCCCTCCAGAACAACCTGGTAGTTGCCGGGACTTTCGCGAAGCATGCGCGCGGAAAGCCAGGAGACGACCGCGAGAAATACCATCAGTCCCCAAGTCGTGATTATGCTGCCCGAGATTTTGATCTCGCCAATGTATGGCAGCGCGCCAAGGAGATTTGCCGAGATCATCTCATCCTTCTCGCACGAACAAATAAACATCCATCGCGCCAACAAAGACACCGAGCACGATCAAAGTGACCGTCCAACTGAAGGAATAGCCTTTGATCCGGTTATCCAGCCAATTGCCGAGATAGGCTCCCGCGATGACCGGAAGCACGAAAATCAGTCCCAGCGTTCCCAGGTAGACCGTATTGGCAAGAAGAGTGCGCCGCGCTCTCTCGGCTTTTTGAATTCGGCCTACTTGCGTCTGCACGCTTGCCTTGAGCCTCTCGTTGTCGATGTCGCCTTTCATATCGCCAGGTTTCCGCTTCAGTTCATACAGCCGCTTCATGATCTCCTCATCCAATCGGTGGAGGCTTTGCTTGATGTCGCGGAGCCCTTCTTCCTCTTGCCGGAGCTGGCTTTCCAGCGCCGCGGATATTTCTTCGAGTTCGGGACTGCGCACGAACTTCGTTGTGGCAATGCGAAGCTCGTTGTTCACGAAGTAGAGAACGCCTCCCGGCAGGGCCAAGTATTCGACCTTGCCTTCCGCATCCTGCAAATGCGCGAGACCGAAAACCAGAACCGTCATGCGTCGAGAGGCGTTTGCGAGAATGCCGAAACTGCCGGAGGCATCGCGGCCCGTAAATCGGACCACGTCCGGAATCCATTCCGATCGGGTCGCGCTCATAAGATGGAGCCGAAACGTCTTCATCGGGACAGCTCCGCTATCGAGCCCCGCATATAGAACTGGTCCTCGGAAACCTTGTCTAACTTGCCCGCAAGGATGGTCTCGCAATCCGTCACCGTCGTATCGAGCGGCACGGATACGCCTTTGATTCCCGTACTTTCCTCGGTGACGTGAAAAGGCTGCGTGAGATAACGCTGCAACTTCCTTGCTCTCTCGACGATCAGGCGATCCTGCGGGGCGAGTTCCTCGATCCCAAGCATCGTGATGATGTCCTCAAGCTCCCGGTACCGCGCAATGTGTTCGCGAACTGCCTGGGCGACCGAGTAGTGCCGGTCTCCCAGGAAGTAGCGGTCCATGAATTTGCTTTTGGATTGCAAAGCGTCGACCGCCGGATAAATTCCTTTGGCGGCCTGCGAGCGCGAAAGAATCACCGTCGTGTCGAGATGGCTCAGAATGCCGCTGACCGCCGGGTCTGTCATGTCGTCGGCAGGCACATACACCGCCTGCACGGACGTTACCGCATCGCGCTCAGTCGAGAGAATGCGCTCCTCGAGTTCCGCAATTTCTGTCATGAGCGTTGGCTGATAACCCACGGCTGCGGGCATTCTGCCGAGGAGCCCGGAAATTTCGCTTCCCGCCTGCACAAAGCGGTACACGTTGTCCATGACGAGCAGGACTTCATGATGAAGCGCGTCTCTCAGGTATTCCGCATAAGTGAGAGCAGAAAGCCCCACCCGGAACCGCACGCCGGGCGATTCGTCCATCTGTCCGAAAACAAGAAGCGTCTGCGGCATCACTCCGATGGATTGCATCTCGTGCCAGAGTTCGTGGGCTTCGCGAATGCGTTCGCCTACGCCCGCGAAGACCGATACGCCGCGATGAAGCTTCGCGATGGAATGCATGAACTCCATGATCAAAACCGTCTTGCCCACGCCCGCGCCGCCAAAGAGGCCGGCCTTCCCGCCTCGGATGAACGGGCACATGAGATCGATGACCTTGATTCCCGTCTCCAGAACTTCGCGTTTGGCGGATGACTCATACAAGGCGATGGGTCGCCCGAGAATGTTTCGAAATCCTTCGGCCAAGAAGGGAGGATCGTCGTCGAGAGGCTCTCCAAAAATGTTCAACAAGCGGCCCAGACATTTCGGCGATACGGGCACCTGTATCGGAGCGCCCATGTCGTAAACCAATAGCCCCCGCTTGAGGCCGGTGGCTCGGTGCAGCGCGATTGCGCGCAGATGTTTTTCGTCGATGTGCTGATGAACTTCCAATACATAGCGAGCGCCATCCGTGCGCGTCTCCAGGGCTTGATGAAGAGGGGGCAAGACATCGCAGGACACCGTTACGACGGGTCCATGGACTTCCGTAATGGTGCCGATGGTTCTTGCGTCCATGCTGTCCTTCCGCACTCCGGAGATTTACCGGCCAGGTTGAATTCGAACGACCTGAACCGAGCATCGAGCATAACGGGCCACACCCTCAGATACACTTCCCATCAGGAACCGGTTCATGCCCGTTCGTCCATGGGAGCCGACGACGATCAGGTCGGCGGGCCACCGTTCGGCGTAACCGAGGATGACTTCTCGAGGGTCGCCTTCATCCACGAACACGTTAACCTCGAACCCGGCAGAACGGAAGCGCTCTGCCGTCTTAGCGAGTGTTTCTCTGGCTCGGCCCCGAAGTTTCAGGCGCGCACTCGCAAAATCAGGGTAGTCCTTGCTACCCATTTTTTCTGCCAGAGCCACAGGAAATGGCTCGAGAACTTGCAGGAGCCTCACTTCCGTACCGTTCGGCTTTGCCTGGCCAATTACCGCGTCCGCTGCGGCCTCAGAGAATTTCGAATCATCCATGGCAACGAGTATGTTCATGAGTGCTCCAGTACTGGCTTCGTGGAATTCGCCGGTGGCGCCGCCGGCCGTCCCGTCCGCGGACCGTGAAAGAGGGACTATCATGGTTCGTATTTGTATTTCGGCCCGTGAATTGCAGCCGTGACGTGCGTCACGGTCTGGCAGGCTGGTCATCACTTACAGAGAAGCGACATAACGTATTTTTGTGTACCGGAAATGCAATCAATCAAAGATGTGAGTCGAAGCTCGCGCGATTGGAAAGGAGAAGTCTGATGATCGAGAGATTGAAGGATCTCCCTGAAGGGATCGATGGGGTCAGGGCTGTCGGAAAGATATCGAAGGGAGACTACGAACAGGTGTTCGTGCCACTTTTCGCCGAGATACGAAGAGAGGGGCGCCACACCCGCTTCCTGTATCAGCTTGGGCCCGAATTTGAGGGTTTCGCCCCGGGCGCGGTGTGGGAAGACGCAAAAATCGGGCTACATTCTATGAGGCTTTTCGACGGCTGTGCGGTGGTTACAGACCTGGGTTGGATCCAAGAAATGACCCGACTGGCGGGGTTTTTCATGCCGTGTCCTGTGGGAGTATTCGGCAACCAAGACCGCGACAAGGCCATTGCGTGGCTGACGTCGCTTCCTGAAGGGGCCGCCGTTTCTTACCGGCTGATACCTGAATCCGGTGTGATCGTCGTCGATGTGAAGCAGCCACTGCGCGCGCAAGACTTCGACGCTCTTGCGTTCACGGCCGACACATGGATCGAGGCGCACGGGGACCTGCAAGGGATTGTCATCCATGCCCGTGAATTTCCGGGTTGGGAAAATCTTGGGAGTTTCCTTCGGCATATACGATTCGTCCGCGATCACCATCGGAAGGTGAAGAGGATTGCGCTCGCGGTAGACACGAAACTGGCCAGTCTGGCACCGAAGGTCGCCGAGCATTTCATTCAGGCCGAGGTGAAGAACTTCAGATACGATGAACTTGACAGCGCAATTGCATGGGCAGCCGGTCCCGTAGCTCGGACCGCCACCTCGCAATGATCGGCAACTGACTGACGGCGAACCACTCTGTGGCAGTGACCGACTGCCGCTAGAGAGGAGACTGGAGTACTAGCCGGTGTTTATCCGATAAGTTGACTCCACATCATCCTGAGTGGTGGGCATTGTGCACCAGAGGGTCGAGGAAGCGTACTGCCTCAACGATTCCTGCTGCAGTTGAATATCTTCGAAAGAAACTTTGCGTGGAGGGGCGAATCTCGCAGTCCGCGACACTACGTCGAGATCGATTTGTCGGTGAGGGACTTTCCCTCCTATATATAGGCTTGATTGGCACCGCGAGCGTGCTTGCCGCTTTTCCATACCTACTTTTTCCGGAACTCGGAGCTTTGTGCCACGATGTGTTCACGAGGCCTGGAGGGAAGTGGGCAAGCCAGCCGTGGCGATTGATTGCCACTCCTGTGCTGACCGGGGGTATTGGTACGCTACTCGCGCGTTATGCCCCGTATAGCTTTCTCACCATCGCGGCAGATGTGGTTTTAAGTGTGCTGGTGATCGCCCTTCTCCGATCTTCGATCGCCCCGGCTATGTCAGCCGGAGCTCTTCCGATCGTCCTGGGTCTAAGGAGCTGGTTTTATTTGCCCGGTATCCTTGCTGGACTGTTGATTCTCGCTGTAACCTCGACGGTTTACAGGAGATATTTCGCTGGTCGATACTCGCCGTCCGAAAACGTTTCTTCCGCCGACATCGACGAAACCCTGGAAAGCATGCCTCACGGCAGATACTGGCTCATCGCATTTCTGGCGTTCGTTGCGGTGGCAGGGATCGCCGCTCAGTATACTGGCCTGCGCTTCATCCTATTTCCGCCGTTGATAACCATCGCCTATGAAATGTTCGGTCATCCTGAAACGTGTCCCTGGGTAAAGAATCCGGTGTGGTTTCCCGTGTGCTGTTTTCTCACGGCGCTCGGGGGGTTGATTTCGTTCGAGATTCTTGGCTTGGGCGCACTGGGACCCATCTGCGCAATGGGGGCTGGGGTTCTGGTGTTGCGATTCTTTGATGTGCATATGCCGCCTGCGCTTGCGGTCGCACTGCTGCCTTTTGTAATGACTTCACCGGATATGAGGTATCCTGCGTCGGTTGGAATTGGAACGCTCGTCCTTACAGGTTTATTCTTGATCTACCAGCGGGCACGATGTGGGACAGTATCACCGGCTGAGGATGCGAGCCACCGCGGCCATTAGACGGTTTTCTTCATTCCCGGCTTGAGCCGCTCGCCAGCCCACATGGGCATCGGGTCGCACCAGCAGGCACCCGGCCTCGCCGATCTCCCGGGCGTCCGCCCATTCTCCGTAGAGGTCGGTCAGGTCCTGTCCCGGACCAATTACAAAGCTTTCGATGCTGATTCCGTACACGGCCGCCGCTTTGCGCGCGGCCTCTATCCAGCCTTCCCCGCCGATGCCGGTAAAGACCACGAATCGCCCTTTGCCCGCGACATCGAGTGTCGAAATCGGACGGCCGTCCTTTTGCAGCCAGACATGCGGCACGCGTGCGCCTGGCCAGGTAGTGGGGTGATAGAAGAGTTCCGGATCGCGGTCGAAGGAAGGCGCGGGCGTGCCGTCGGAAACAACGGCGGCAGACCGGTAGCGCTGGTTCATCTCGACGCCGTGCGTGTTGAACTCGTAGGACTTGTGCGCAATGGCCTTGCGCAAACTTTCACGCTGCGCCGCGGCTTCGGGTGCGCTGGCTTTGCGCGCCTCCATGTTGCTCCAGCTCTTGGCGACGTCAGTAGTGTCATTCAGTCCTAACGCTTCGAAAATGGCGCCCGTGTCTGCGATGCTCTGGTTGGCGCGTTTAACGATCTGTCGTCCGATGGGAGCGCGCTCTTCGTTATAGGTCTCGAGCAGCGCGGTGTCGGCTTTGCCCTTGAGCACGAATGCCAGTTTCCACGCAAGATTGTAGGCGTCTTGAATCGAGGTATTAGACCCGAGCCCGTTCATCGGCGGGTGTCGGTGCACAGCGTCTCCCAAGCAAAACAAGCGCCCCGAAGAGTAGCGCGTCGCGTACATATCGTTCACGGTCCACAGCGAAGTGGAGCGGATATCTACCGGGACGTCTGGGTGGCCGATGAGCTGGCGGACGATTGCTTTGGCGGCAGCATCATCGATCTGAGGAGCTCCAGCATTGATGTCGTACCCCCAGATGGCCAGCCATTGGTTCCACGGCCGCACCATCCGGATGACGCCCATACCCACGCCTCCGATGTCCGAGCCGGGCTGCAGCACCCAATACAGAACGCTGGGACGATATGCGGCGTATTTCGCAAGATCGGCGCGGAACAAAATATTGATGCTGCCCGCCACGCCCATTCTTCCTTCCATCGGCAAGCCCGCGTCCTCGGCGACTTTGCTGCGGACTCCGTCCGCACCCAACAGATACTTAGCCCTGATTTTATAAGTGTTCCCGGCCGTGCGGTCTTTCACTTCGGCGGTAACGCCCTCCGGGTCCTGTTGGCAGGAGAGGTACTCGGTGTCAAAACGAACTTTGGTCCCGCGGGCGGCTGCCGCGCCGAGCAGAATCGGCTCCAGCAGATTCTGCGGCATGTCGCACATAGCTGAAGGGCTGGCCAGCGTATAATCGGCCCGGCGCCGCGGATCGGTTCCCCAGGCGCGCACCCGTCCCAGTTCCTCGCCGGCCAGGCTTGTGCAGAAGACCGTATTGCCCATAATGTCCTGCGGGCTGGCCTCGGCGGCCACTTCCTCCTCGACGCCCAGATCCCGCAGGATTTCCATGGTTCGCTGATTGGTAATGTGCGCGCGTGGTGTGTCGGCCAGCCAACTATACTTGGTGACGATTATATTCGGGATGCCGTAAGTGCTCAGCATGAGACCCGCCGAGGATCCGGCAGGCCCGCTGCCCACGATCAATACGTCGGTTTCGATCACTTCGGTTCTATTCTCCTTCCTTTGCCATGCAAGTTCGTCATTCTAACCCGCTCGTCAATTGTGGCCATCAATGCGCAGGTCGTGGGTGAGAAGTTAGCACCGATCGCCGAAATGCTTCACAGTGCGGGTCCTGGGCAGGGACTTTTCGATTTGGTGAAGGGTGTTAACGCCCCAACCGCTGGTTACGTGGTGCAATTCCGCCTTAGAAAGGGCGATTCAAGAACTTATTCGCGAGATGGCCGAGGGTGGCTGCACCAGGGCGTGACGATGAGTGGTTATTAGACTTTACGCGACACGCGATGCGAGCGCCTCCTCCGAGTCCAGGAAAGTGGATTATCATCCCCAAATCGTGTGCGATTGATCTTTCGCATAGTTGTGATGTCATCCCCTGTTGCAGCGCGGAAGAGTGCGCCGTAATCGTTTATTTCTCTGATGAGGTAAGACATATGCTTCGGCCGGTCCCTCTATTCGCTCTGTTCGTGGGGCTCATGGCTTTCCTGTTGCCGGCGGCGGTACGTGCCCAGGTCCCTGACGTTCAGGGCCAATGCGTATCCGGGTGCGGAAGCAGCGGAAGCAATTCTGACGCCCGCAACCAGCATCTGGCGTGGGCTTACGCGCAACATGCCAAGGAGGTGCAGTGGTACAACGAGATTGAGACGCGGTGGAAGAGTGCCGCAAAAGCAGGCAATAACTTTTCACACCAGGGACAAAAAGCTCTCGCCAAGGGAGAATGCGCAGTTGCAGCTGGCGACTTCCAGCGTGAGCTTGCCGCCTTCAGTGTAGATCTTACGCCGCGAGGGAACCTGATCGACGCAAAATTGGGAAGCGGGTATCGAATCATGGTGATTCAGCAGCAGGTCGCCATCAACAACGCTCGAAACCGGATTGCGGGCGCTCAGGCGAACTGTGTGCAGCAGCGGCCAGGTGTGGCTTCCGTACAGGGGCCAAAGAGCAACAGCCTTGCTCAATTTCAGCAGAACACAACACAGCCCGCGAACATCCAGAATGCGGCGCTGACGTCTGCGGAGGGTCATCCGCGCATCGGAGCGCGAGCTCCGTGAAGGGGACAGTGTACTGGCTGACGGATAGGGGCGCCAAAGTTCCTATCAAGTCTGGGACTCCCATATTCTTCGGCTCGCGAATTGTCACCGAAAACGGCGGCCATATGCAGATCCTGCTGCTCGATGGAACGCAATTCACGATAGGGCCGAATTCCGACATGGTGTTGGATGAGTTCGTCTACGATCCCAACACTTCTGATGGCAAAATTGCCGCAAGCCTGGCAAAGGGCACTTTCCGTTGGGTGACCGGCACCACGATGCGCAAAGATCCGGGAAACATGAGGGTGAAATTGGCTGTAGGCACGATTGGAATTCGCGGAACCGATTTCCAGGTGAAGTACCAACCGGGTTCGGAAGGCTACATTGAGCTCAAGAAAGGCGAACTGCAAATCACGCCGAATGCCAGCGCTGCTTTCTCCATGAAGGCCGGCGACAAGGTTACCATCCAGGCCAATGGCAGCATTTTGCCGCCTTCGCTCAAGCATTAAATCTTCTCTCGCGGGCGGACTCCGCAATCGTTTGAGGGCGTTACGACCCCCAACTCCCGTATCACGCCGTTACCGGAAAAGAATCACTTCTACTTGTTGCGATCCACAAAGTCCCTGGCAGCGCGGGACGAACGAGAACACGAACCTGCTGTTGAGGCAATACTTCCCGCGAGATACTGACCTATCTCCGTTTGGCGCCACCTACCCGCCAGCGCCCATCAAAAATCAGCGAACGCTCGGCAAACAGCACATACAGCAATGCGGCCGCAGCACTCAGAGCGAGGCCTAAACCGATTTGCTGAGTCAATAAGAATGGCGCGAGCGCCCATAGAAGATCGAAGGGCAGGATCACAGGAGAGAGCCAAAGAAACTTCTCGCGCAGGCCATTCACTTTGAAACTCACACCTGAAATCAGATAGAACCACGTCGGAATTCCCACCGCCCCGGTGATGATCATGAGCGCCACAATCGGAAACGAGTGACGTATTACCCCAAACGCGTAACTGCGCTGGCGAACATTTTTCGGGAGGACTCTCCGTCAGCCACGTCTCAACAGCCAGAATCAATAGATAAGCACCCACATGCCGGTAAGTTTTGACACTTGCTCGATAGAGCCGCGCGCCGCAAAGTTAGATCACCTGTTCGCCCGACCAGTAATTGTTAGGTTAAAAAGCAGCGCATCCTCGGAACAGAAGCCTTCCGACGTGGCTAAAATTGTTTCAACGACCTTCATCGAGAATCAGGAGGACGCAATGAACCCAGGCGACGTTCAGCTTTGCGCTCAGTCGGAACTACAAGGCGGCGAAAGCCTTCTTTGGAGTGGATCAGCCAATCCAGGCCGATCAGCCATGTCGGCGCTGCCGGCCGCACTCTTCGGGATTCCGTTCGCGGGCTTTGCTTTCTTCTGGATAAGTACCGCCTATCACAGCACGCACAATTTGGCGAACCACCACAATGCTTTACCCAGCGGCTTCAGCGCGTTCCCACTCTTCGGATTGCCATTTCTTCTCATCGGCCTTGGAATGATTTTGGCACCGCTAGGGGTGTATCTCAAAGGACGCAGTGGTGTGTATGCAGTCACCAATCGCCGCGTGATGCTCATATCGGGCACCACCACCCGAAGCGTGAAATCGATCATTCCCACCGATATCGCCGAAGTGGATCACCGCGAGCGTCCCGACGGGACGGGTGATGTGTTGATCCGCACAAACTCCGTGATGCACACGAACAACGGAACCACGCCAATGACCGTAGGTTTGTACGGCGTTCCTAACGTTAAAGAAGTCGCCGGCCTCGTGTTGAAGTTACGCGCGCAGCCCGTCGCCAGTTAATCCAGGCCCGCACCGATTCTTCCGCTATTCCGGCGAAGGACAAGCCATAACATGTCCGGTAACGCCCGACTTATCAGGAGTTGGAGAGTATGCGTCCGTGTATAACCAGAACGCCACAAACTATCTTCAACGAGGCCGCCTACGTACTGGACTGGGCGATAAGGATAAGGCATTCCAATGGCTGAACCGGGTGCGACGAACGCTCCATTCTCAATATCAAAACGGACCCGGCTTACGATCCCCTGCGCTCGGACCCGCGCTTCGCCGATCTTCTGCGCCGCATGAATCTCCAGCCCTGAAAAACATAAGCGATCCCACATTCTTCGAGCTGTTTTGTATTGCAGTCGCAAAGCCATGGCATCTTACTTGAAAACTTCCTCCATGAACTGCGACGCGAGGTCCTGATTGACGCTGCCGGTTCAGACGGTCGATGCAACACACGCTGGTCATTTGATCTGGCAATACGTTTCAAGTGAACCGAGTTTTGGGGTTGCAGTTCGCTTTTACCTAAACAGGGCGCCTTTCTTTGTTTTTTGGCTTGCGGTTGGTTCTTAGCCTTTGGAATTCCTCGACTTAGAACTCCGTCTTGGTGTTGCGGCGACCCATTGAGACCGCCCGACTAATCGGGGCTTAACAGTCAATCGGCGTAATTCGACCTCTTCAGGCACACTTCCGTGTCAAGTCGACAAAGAGGCCAGCGCGTAGGAGGACGAGAGCTGGATTGCGTTGTGCAGGGTGCGATACAGGGGACAGCGCATCGCATACATTCCATGCACACGCTCCACGGTATCCCGGGACTCTTCAGATGCCACTAGCTGCATGGCAACGTGGATGCGCCTGATCACCAGAACGTCTTCCTCTGCCTCCACTTCGCCGGTTACCTCAGCGACGAGCCTGCCGTTACTCGCATCAATGTGACGCGCTTCCAGCGCGCCTCCAAAAGTGCCGAGCATTCAACCAGCGGTGGCGGCAATCACGTAATCAATCGTGGCAGCGTGGGATTCTGTGAGTTTGGAAGGATCAACCTTGTAGTGCTGCGCAATTGCACCGTGGACGCTGAATACGATGGGCTGCGATTCACCCGGCAGATATGCAATGCGCAGCGGACCGATTTTTCGCTCGATGCGGACCTTGGAAACGTAGACTACGTCGGACATGAAGTGCCTCCGGGGTCAGGATGGGAATACTCAGTCGCGTCATGCAATGCCAGAAAATGCCCTACCGCAGACCGGTTGCCGCTATTTGTGTCGAATATTTTCCGGCGCTCGCTGCCGATCGAGGGGCAAAACCTGCAACTGCCACTGCACCGGAACTGAAGTGGGCAGGAAGCAAATCTTGCGGTCGCACGCCTGATACTCAAGCTTCCCTGCAATCGTGACGGTTTTTCCGTCGGCCCCAAGCGAGTTGCTGAAATCTGCTGCAGTGCCGATCTGCAGGTCCTGGCTGATGCGGAAAGTGCCCTCGAAAACAGGCACGCGCTCCTTGATCGCCGGCAAATAGAGAATTTTGGAGCGCGGGTAGACCGCAGGCTTGAATTGCACTTCCGGCACGGGATCGATCACCAGGTTGATCGGTTTGTAGCCTTTCGTCCCCGGCGCGTACACATGGACATCCGGCGGGAGCCGTACTTCCGCAGTGAGCGTTATGCGAGCTACCGGGAACGCCCGTGCGGTCGGACTGCTCCACCATGAGCTGAAGGTGGGGAGCTGCGACAGTATTCGTCACTTCTTCGCCCAATTCCGGAAAGAGCTTGGCGATTACGTTGTTCCCAGTGAGGCGTTCCCGGTACTTCGCTTCAAAGAACTTCTCCCGAATCACCCCGTTCGGATCGATAAAGAAATATCCGGGCCGGGCCATTCCTTTAAACTGGCCGACGGCTTCGTCGTTGAGAACTCGTACGCCCGAATCGTTTTGGAGTCGGGGTCGGCGAGCAAGGGGAAATCAATCTTCTGGCGGTCCGCGAAATATTTCAGTATCTCTTCGCTGTCATAGCTGATGGCCGCGAGCTTTGATTCCCTGCTTCTCGAATCTTGCTTTGGCGCTTTGCAGCTGGACCAGCTGCCCTTTGCAGTAGGGTCACCAATCGGCGGAACGGAAAAAGAGAAGAACCGTGCCGTCGGCTCCTTTCAAAGTGTCCAGGGTCTGTTCCTGGCCGAACTGGTCGCGAGCAGAAAATGCGGGCGCCTTCTGTCCAACGGCGAGCCCAATCGAAGTGAGCAGTTCGAGGGAGGCGACGTGGATCGTATTGCCGTCGAGAGCCCCTCGCACCGTGACGGCTGTCTCCCAGATGACCGGCGGCTTGCGTCTGCGGGTCGAGGTCGTAAACCTGCCGGATCGTATCGTCATACAACACCAGCTTTGCTCCCGGCACATTATCTGTGCACTTCGCTGCCTCGGCGAACGCTTCGTCGGCGGTGCAGCCGCTGTTGATGATTGCGCCGGACCACGATCCGGAATTAGCGGTGGTGTCCTGTTGAGCCATGGCGAGGCCGGAAACGAAAAGCACTCCCAATAGAGCTAGGGTTTCCCGTTTCGACATCGGCAACTCCCAGCCGTGAAATATAGGGTCATGCTATCGCATTCGGTGCTGAATTCCCAAGTCCTTCAGTAACGCGGAAACGGGACAAATACCGGTCCAGTACCAGGTGGATTGGCTCGATTTACGGCCAAGCCCCTATTCGAGCAAGGCAGCAATTCTTGAAACTCCAGACCCTTGGGATCGAATTAATCACTTGGTCTATGAGCTTTCGGCCTTGGGCGTCGACTGAGCGCCTGGCGGCTCGCGGAAAGGATCCATCGGAATCGGCGCGTACTCGACATCGATGATCTCGAGATGGTCCGTCTTTTCTGGCGCGCGCACGTCCACGCGGTCGCCGGGGCTAGCCTTCATGAGCGCATTGGCAAGAGGCGAGCGCCAGCTGATGTAACCGCGGTCGAGGTCCACCTCGTCAATGCCGACGATCGAGACGACATGTTCGAGGCCCACGGCGTTCTTGTAGGTCACGGTTGCGCCGAAGAAGACTCGCGTAGCGGCTGATCGCGGCCGCGGAGCGGCGGGATCGACGACAACGGCCGCGTTAATGCGCTTCGTGAGAAAAAGAATCCGCGAATCGATCTGTCGTAGCCGTCGTTTGCCGTAGAAGTAGTCGGCGTTTTCACTGCGGTCCCCGTTACTGGCAGCCCACGCGACGACCTTCACCACCGCGGGCCGCTCGCGAGTCAGTAAGAACCGATGCTCGTCTTTCAGCCGCTGCAATCCGGCGGGCGTGATGTAGTTCTTGAGGGGCGGCGCCGCTTCCTCACGCACCGGTTCTCGGAGCGGCCGTTTCATTCGCATTTGACAATCTCCCATGGGAGCTCACGTTCGTCACCGCGCGAGCTCGCGATAATTGAACAGATTATTTCAGGCGGCTGCAACGGCGGAAAACTCCGACCCTCAAGTCCGCGATTAACGCTGGAGTGACCGGTACTCGATCCACGGATCGATCAAAATTTTCGCAGGAATTCCAGGTATGCGCCGGTTCTGTACGTTGTCCACGGCTCGAAACCCTTCTCGGTATAGAGCTGGTAGGCGAAGTCAATATTCGCTTTACAGTCCAGCAGATCACGAAGATTTACTCCCGCGCGCTTCAAATGGACTGTGTTGATCTGGAAATAACCCCAATCGAGCGTCCCGTCAGAATTGTAATGATAAATCTCGCAGTCACCCCGCGGGTTTTCAGCCCGTTGGACTGCCAGCGCAATGCGGCACGCCGAACCGAATTTGTTGCAAGCGTATTGCTGATACGCTGTCAGCCGGTGGCCGGATTGGTCGGACTGAGCCTCAGTTGTCTCCGCCAGAGGTCCTGGCCGCTATCACCACTGGCCACTGGAGCCGAACGCGTAACGGTGATCGGAAGCTGACTGTATATTCGGCCTGCACTATGAATGCAGCCACGCTGAGAATCGCCGCGAGTAGGAGAAGCAATCCAAAGGATCTCGATAAAGTCCGTGCCGAATTCGACCGCCTGACTCGACGTCGTCTGGGCGCTTTGGCTTTTCGCGCCGCCGCACTCAGAGGCACTCGCGGGTACCTCGCTTGTGCCAGAACGGCGTTGAAGCAATGCTTTTCAATGATTGAATGATCGGACCCCAGACGACCGCTGCTGAAGCACTTCTTCGATCACATTACTACGAAAAGTAGGGCCCCGACCACACGGGAGTTGCGTGACTCCCTTGCGGCGGGCCAAATCCCGACCCTCGGTTTATTCAAATCGGAATTTCACCTTGAGTGGAAAAGAAAGCCCTGGGTGCCATTTGATTGTGCTCCCGTATTCGAAACTCCTCGGCAACGCGGTAACCGGAAAAGTGAAGGGTTAATTGAAAGATGGGAATGCAATCAAGAGGAAGTCGTGGGCCACCCGGTTCTAGGCATGCGCAGCCTGCAATGATAAGCTTCGATCGCTTGGATGGGTGTCGTTCGGCAGGTATTTCCATGGAATGGAGATGTCACGTGAATAGACAGGCTTTGCTGCTCCTCTCCTGCGTCCTGTTGGCCGCGTCCTACGCTCGCGCCGATGACACGGCGGCGATGGCCGTGCTGCGTGCTGGCTGCACGGCAGACGTCCAGAGGCTATGCGCCAACGTGCAGCCTGGCGGGGGCGCAATCATTGCCTGCTTGAGGGCGCACAAGGATGCGCTGTCGGATCGGTGCAAGCAGGCCGCTCAGAAGGCGGCGGGCATGAGCGGCAATGCCGCGATCAACCCACCTGACGCACCACCGCCACCGAGCCCACCCACCAGCGCGCCGGCCCAGCCCGCCCCTCAAGCATCCTCGTCATCCCCTGCCAGAACACGGAGCGACCGCCGCCAGTGCTGCTTCAGGCTCTTACCTGCTCCTGAAGAAGGCGCAGATCATGATCACCACCGATGATCACCCCGGCGAGGCGCCCTGGCCGGCGATCGAAATGTTGATTCCCAGCACGTGGGACTTCAAGGGCGCGGTCCATATGTACGGCGGCAAGACGGGCTGTTTCAGCGAAAGCTTTTTCCGTGCTCTGGGAGGCCAAAAGCGCCGATGGCGTGACCAAATTTGCAGGCATTCCCAATTACGCCTGGCAATACTCCGACGACCCGCAAGAGTTGCACAACCTCACCGATCCCAACCGGCGCACGCACACAGGGGAATAAGACGAACGATCTCTGCGCCGTGGCGAAACCCTTGACCGCCGAGCAATATTTCCGCCAGATCGTGCTGAACGACCTGAAGCCGGCGATGACGGTGGTATCGGTCGAGCCGTACCCCGTCGCTCGAGCAGATCGTGCGCCAACGCAATGGACTGCCGCCGGCTGACGCCGGCAACGGCGGCGCCCGGGTCGACGCGATCCGGATACGGCTCGAGTATCAAAAGGACGACAAGCCGATGGAGCTCTGGTACTCCGTGGCGCTCGTGACCCAGGACCTATCGCGTCGGTCGAGGATCTCTTTACGATATCCACGCCGTCGGCCAAGTTGCGCTTGGGCGCGCCCAAGGGCAAGCTCGATGGCAATGATAAGCTGTTCAAGGTGGTGATGAGTTCCATTCAACCCACGCCTCGATATACCGCCTATTCGAATAAATGGATCGCTAGTTACTACCAAACACAAGCCAATAAAGAGGCCGCGATGGACAAGATCCAGGCCGACCTCGACAACTTCGCCACTCAAACGTACCAGCACATGAGCGCCAATGCCCAGCGGGTTTCGGATATTGGCTTCCATGCCAACGACCAGAACCTTCGGGATGTGCAAACCTACCGCGATCCCTCCACGGGACAGACGTTTGAGCTGAGCAACCAGTACAACCACGCCTGGCTCAATGGCTCCAATCAGTACGTGATGAGCGATGATCCTAACTTCAATCCGAACTCGCAGCTTTCGGGAAGTTGGAACGAACTGCAGCCTGTGGGGCCGTAGCCCAGACTACCTGTACATGAGCCGAGTCTCCTTTTCAATCGAAGGCCTGTGACTTCTTCGTGGCCCCCAAATCGATGGACGGCGGCCTGACCTCCCTAAAACGGACGAAACGAAAAACCTCGCAGCCCGAACGCACGGAGCAACAGTTTCCCATTCATCAAGCGACAATTTGCTACCTCCGAAATCCTGATAAAACGCCACCAGCTACGCCAAATTCCCGAAACACGTAACCGAACAGATGAAGTTCTAGATCGGTAACCGCCGAGTTTCGGGCTCTCACTTAAGTGGCCGCTTGGAATCTTCCGCGTCTTTCTCGACACGGATCTTGCATACTTTCCAGTGTTCGATTGTGCAATCCGCACTATGATCGCAATCGCAGAACACCAGCTCTTCCAGCACCGTTTCCGCGCCCTCCCTCTTGATTTTTTGGAATAGCTGCTCGCGCAGTTCCAGAAATTCACTCGTCGCCTTCTTCAGATCATCGATGAGGTGTTTGCGAAGTTCGGAGTCGGCCGTCTCCTGGGAATAGGCCAACAGGGCGCGATCCACTTTTTCTTCGGCAGCCTTGAGAATGCTCGAAGTTTTCACGCTAGTATGCTTTCTCACCATGGTGTCGCCCTTCTCCCAAATACTCCTAGTCACTGCGTGAGACGGTAATCGAGATCACAGTGGTTTGTGACGGCGGGCATCTCGCTCTTTGGTGTCGTTACGGTAGGGTCGATTGCCTGTGACTAAAGTCCCGAGTAACGCACAAACGGCGATGTATGAGGCAAAGCGGAATTAAATCAAATTATTTCTTTGCACCGCAATCACGGCCTGAGCGCTGCTGACTCCAAGAGGAACGGCGGCACCAATGCGCACAATTATCCGACCTGCTTGGCTTGACCACGAGAAGCCTCGCGAACTCTCTTCAATGTCCCGTTTTATCGACGAATCAGGTGTTCGAGAATCGGACCCAATGTTAGCGCTGGGAAGAAACTCAATCCTCCGACAATCAGAGCCGTCGCAATCAGCAGCCCGGCGAACAGGGGACCGTCGGTAGGGACTGCATTTCCTACTTCCTGCTTTCGGATCTGTTGAGCCATGAGTCCCGCCAGCTGCAAGCGCGGGAATTGCCAGTCCGAAGCGCCCTATCATCATGGCAACCGCCGTTGTGAAATTATAGAAAACCGTATTCGCATTCAAACCGGCGAAGGCCTGTCCGTTATTGGCGAAAGACGACGAATAGGCATATAAAATCTCGGTAAGCCCATGTGATCCCTTGTTGGTTATCAGTCCCGAAAGCCCTGCTTTTGTTGCCAGGGCTATTGCTGTGAAGGGAAGCACCGCAAGCGGACACGCAAGCACATAAAGAGTGATGAATTTGGTTTCGAGCGGGCCGATCTTCTTTCCCAGATACTCGGGCATTCTGCCAATCATCAGCCCGGCCAGAATCATCGCCGATAAGGGCAACCATGATAATGCTGTAAATTCCCGTGCCCAGCCCGCCGAATATAATTTCCCCCAATAGCATATTGACGAGAGGCATAGCGCCGCCCAGCGGTGTGTAGCTGTCGTGCATGGAGTTCGTTGAGCCAGTCGCGCCATTTGAAGTAACCACTGCGGTCAATACGGAAGCGCCAATTCCGAAGCGAACTTCCTTCCCCTCCATGTTCCCGCCGGGTTGCGACTTAGCTCGCGTGCTCGGAAACCCCTGGAATATCGGAGAGTTCTTCCATTGACCTGCTTGTTCCGCGCTGCCCGCACAGCAAGAGCCCCGCCGCAAACAAGACAGCCATCACGAGAAATAACACCCAGCCCTGCCGAGGCCGGCCGATCATCCTTCCGAACGTGTTTGTGAATGCCGCCGGCAGCATCACAATCGCGAGCATCTCGAGAAAATTGCTCAGGGGTGTTGGATTCTCGTATGGGTGAGCGCCGTTCGCATTGAAAAATCCGCCGCCATTCGTTCCCAGATTCTTGATGATCTCGAGCGCCGCCACCGGGCCTTGCGGAATTGTTTGCTGTCCACCGGTGAGTGTCGCGACTCGAGCGTAGGGGTGCCAATTCATCGGCACGCCTTGCCAGACCAAGAGCAAACTGCCTAACAGAGACAACGGCAGTAGAATCCACAGAATCGAGCGAGTCACGTCAACCCAGAAATTGCCAAGCTTCGTGGTTTGCTGGCGCGCGAAGCCACGAATGAATGCCACGCCGACAGCCAGCCCCGACGCTCCTGCCAAGAAGTTCTGCACGGTCAGGCCGATGATCTGACTCGCATAGCTGAAGGTATTTTCCCCGCCGTAGGCTTGCCATGTTGTCGTCGTCGAAAAACTGATGGCGGTGTTCATCGCCAGATCTGGGGTCACCGGAGTGGTTTGATACGGTGGATAGAACCACGGCAGAAATCTTTGCAGACGCAGGATTCCGTAGAGCAGCACTGTGCCAACGAACCCAAAAACGATGAAGGCTAGGGAGTACTGTTTCCAGTCCATCTCCACATCGGGATCAATGCCGGTCAGCCTGTAAATCAGCCGTTCAACGGGGAGCAGCACTCGGATCAAGGAAGGTGGGCTGGCCCTCAAATACGCGGGCCATGTAGCCGCCGAGAGGATTCACCGAGCCGCAACAACAGCTAAGAACAGCCCGAACTGCAAAAGGCTGGGACCGCTCATCGATGTTCTCGGATGCCGACAGTGCTATGACAGCTCAACGACCATGCAATCAGTGGCGCGACTTGCTTCACTTATGTTTTTCCGTGCTCACGAATTCTCGGTGAAGGCCGACAAACACGCGAGGTCCATACCGTTAATCTACGGGATGGCTATCAAGAAGACATAATGACAGCCTAAAAGCTTCGTAAAGTCATATGTCATACAACTCCCCGGTCCCCTTCATCGCCAGACTACATACCCACAGGGAACGAGTTGAAGCCTACAGATCACAGTCAGAGGTGTTGTCGGTCACAATACCTCAAGCCTGCATCCGCCATTCTCGCCCTCGGGCACTTAAATGGTACTTCATCTAGAAATCGACGCGCTCACCGGAGAATAAAGTATCACTTATGGAAGATTAGCCGACCATACGGGATTCGCCATATCTCGGGGGACGAGAATCGCGTTGCAGCAAAGCTGAAAACAATCGGCTCCTCCTCCTGAAGTGGCGCTTCAGACAGTTTTTTTCCCTGTTTCACTCTATCCAACGCGACAAACTACTTGGCACGCGGTTTGCTTGAAAGTAGTAAGAGTCAGACCATTACGGCTCATGTGCTCTACGTCACAATCTAGGGAGCTAACACAAATGATTACAGAACAAACCGAAACAAAACCCCAAACGTATGCCAATCAGGGATATCTCCTCGCCAATCAGGTGTTCAGCACAAGCAGCGTGGACGCTCTACGGAAAAGCTTCCGGACGACCCTCGCAAAGTGTGGCAACCTAAGCCCCAACAACGGTCACGCCGATAGAGGAGATATTCTCAACGACTTGATTCTTAGGAACGAAAAAGAAGATCACAGCTTCGTCTACAAAGCATCGCAATCACTCGGCTCGAGTGCTGCAGCCTACCAACTACTCGGGGGATCGGACATTTTGAACCTGGTCGCAACCGCAACTGGGTTCGAGATAGCCGACCTGCATCTGGCGCCTCTGTACTTCATTGTTCAAAATCCACGCGATGAGCGGTTTGACTATCCTTGGCATCAAGATGGTGCCTACTATCCGTGGGCGAAGGACATGCTGACGTTGTGGTTCCCGGTAAATCGAGCGGTCACTCGAGAGACCGGCACGATTAGCGTGATTCCCAGTTCTCACCAAGTGCAAGCACGCAAGAACAAAACCTATGTGAAGCATGGCTTTTTCAGGCAAATCGAATCAGAGATTGACACCGATGAGGCGAGCCGCGAGATGTTTGTCGAAGTGGAACCGGGCGATTGCTGTATCATGCACGGAGACCTTGTGCATCGGAGCGTGGCGAACCACAGCAATACTCCGAGGGTGGCAGGTGTTGTCCGCCTGATTAATGTCGCAACACTGTCCTCCTATGAGCGCGACCTTTTTTATTGCTCTCACAAATCCTAACTGCCTGGCGAGGTGTTAGGAATATCTAGTCCGACCAAGTTGTTCGGTTCTTTCTGGGCGGTGCAGATGCTGCCTCCAGCACGACAGAGGATGCGATTCGCAGCAACAACGCCAATGCCTTGGGGTTTTCTGACAGGGGCATCCTTGACCACAGAACAGCTGTCGATGCTCGCGCAAGGATGCGGAGGCTGGGGTCTTGGTCTAGATGAAGGCGGACTTGGCGGTGCTGGTCGCTTCGGCGGGCGAGGTCTTCACTCAGTCGCAGTGCCAGACCAAGCGACACCCTCACCACACCCCACATCGTTGTAACGGGTTCGTAGAAGGGTGTCTATATTGCGACGGACTGCGACCTTCTCACGGAGGAGAAGCGCCCCTAATCCCAGCAGAAGACTCAAGAAAGTTGGCGGTTCCGGGACAATCGAAGCAAGTGAGTAACTCCCTTCGCCAAACTGTCGGTTCAAGTCAATATACCCAATGACACCGGGACCTCCAAACCCGAACGCGATATCGCTGACCGGGGCATTCACGGGAGGCGGAGGGAAGAAGGCCGCTGTTACATTTTCGAGCGTGCCATTCTGAAATATGGCTTGGCCACCTTGCTGAATGTCGGCTTGTGTAAATTGCGTCCCGAGGAGCGTGAAGTTGAAGGAAAGCAGACTCAAGAATTCTTGGCCAGTACCTGTAAGACTCGAGTTGTCGTAGCTGAAAGAAACCACGAAGTTCGTCCCGGACAGCGAACCCGTTGTGAGCGAGGCATCCAGAAATGAGGTGATGGGGTCTGCCTGCGCCGAGGTCGCAAGGGATAAAAGAAAGACGCCACAAATCGCAAAGAAGGAAAGCCCAGTCCGAACGCCAGGAAGGATCACGTGAATGTCCTCTTTGTGAAACCAACCATGCGAGTTGCCCAACTCTATTAGCTCTCCGTGGGCGCGTCAATGATGAATGTACGTACTATAAGTACTGTTTTTAAAGGAATTCTCGGGGAGGCGCTCCACTGGGCGTCCAAGTCCCGGCAGATCGGAGGTAGCGAACATTCCAGCCTCTGCCACCACCGAAATCAACTATGGTCAGGACGTACACGGTCGGGTGGGTACCCGCAGTGGCGGTTGGTGTCTTCACTCGGCTTGGGAGCATTGACTGCTGAGCAAGTCGAAGAAACATTTTGTGGGCCTTATAAACCGATCCGAAAGGCGGCTTTGCTATGCAGTACGACAACAACGAATACCGAAAGGTCGGTCGCACTGAGGCACCGGGCGCTGAGCTCAGCTTCTTCCACCAAGCGCTCCCCTGACTTACGCATTCAGACAAACCGAGAGCTAGTTGCTATCAAGCGGAAATTCTACGAAGGTTTAAGCAGACTTCCTGAAGGGCTCGACAAACTCAGTTCTGGTCCGGTCCCAAATCAAATATTCTCCGGGTTTCACCTCGGCGAGCTGCACCCGCCGCTCCTTCGCCTGAGACAGCCCTTCTACTGTTTCAACCCAAGTAGGTAGACTACCTGCGTTTTCTTTAAAGAGATCATAAGTCTCGCTCATGTCGAATCCTCTTACTAGTCAAGAAAGTCTCAATACCCCATATTCGTGGATGTTTTTTCTATCAGTTCATCTAGCGTTGGCCACTTATCCGGGTCAAATCCCGCGTCTTTCTCGATCAGCGCCTTTTCAATATTCAGCAGGGCACGCTTGGCCGACAAGTCGAAAGTCAGCTTGTCCCACGGAATAGCAAAATGCTTATCCCGGATGTCATGACCGCTCTTGAATGACAGGATCGCGAAGGTGATCCGCCCGGACATGGGGTCAATCACGAGATCTTCGATTCGCCCTAAATCTTCGTTCTTTTGATTCGTGATTTGGAGCCCAATCACCGTCTTCTTTGCAGGCAGAGGGAGGACGCCATACGTTGCAGGTTTTGGTTCAGCCACAAGAGTTTTCCCTATACATTTCCAGAAAAGCACTCAAACATTAACCGCCCATTGCTAGATCGTGAAAGTTTCTTGTACAAGCCTCAAGAGCTGCTACCTCTCCGAGTGCGGCAGGGTCTCACGACATTTCCACTCAGCAGTCCCACGACGTTGCTTGCTGGGGAAAACGCCGGCTTTCGGGCGCCCAACAACGCATGGGCGATACGTTCGGCGCGGCAAGTTTTAGGTGCTCAACAGTGTGTTCGGTATGATAGTAAGCGGCGTTAGGGCAAGCCCTGCGGACACGTAACTCTGATGTGGCGCATTGCTACGCAAAAAAAAAACCAAAGAGTGTAGAGGTCTTAAATTAATTGAGCCGCTGATTCTGCGCTTTAGCAGGTTGCGGAAAAAACCCCGTTTTTAGGGGGTCGGAGCTTGAGCTCCGACATAAGGTCCCGGGATTCAACAGGGCTTTAGCCCCCGGGGAACAGATTTTGGTATTTTGCCGCAGTCTGTTAGTGATGCGTCAAACCTCAGAGATGAGGGCCGGTTGGCGCGTCATGGGTGTCGCCGCCATACTGTTCATACTCCTTCTCGACCTCGTCAGCTTCCTTCGTTCGACCCAGGTTATCAAGAGCCTCAATAAGGCACGGCCGCGCCATATTCCAGGTTGGATCTACCTTGAGCA
Source organism: uncultured Acidobacteriota bacterium (assembly GCA_963848365.1). Classification (GTDB taxonomy): domain Bacteria; phylum Acidobacteriota; class Terriglobia; order Acidiferrales; family UBA7541; genus Palsa-295. Next base: position 430,064 of record CAWKDI010000005.1, on the reverse strand, counting down.
ACTCGCGAAATTCGTTGACCGCGTCGGCGTAGCGGCCGGATTTGCAGAAGGCATATCCTAGATTTTGGCGGACGGCAAGACTTCGTGGAGCCAAGACTTTCGCCTGACGGTAAGCAGGCTCCCATTTGTCTCCTCCGGATATGCCCCACTGCTTCCAATACATATTGCCAAGATTGTAATAATACAAGGCGACTTTGGGATCGAGCTCGATGGCGCGGAGATAGGCGGGCTCGGCCTTCGGAAACTGGAACCGCGCGGTTAGCTCGACCGCCTGATTGTTCAGGGCCTTGGCTTCTTGATTGGTACCGCCGTTCAAATCCGATAGGTCTTCACTGTTCCCACCAGCGGAATCATCCGCAGACGCGTTGGAACTGTGTGATTCCATAACGGCGGACAGAGCCAGGTATTTACGCGCCTCAGCATTGTCCGGCTGCAAGCGCAGCGCCATTTTCGCTTCGATCTTCATCTCAGAACCCTGCTCAAGGCGGTAATAAATGTCTGCCAGGCGAATATGTGCGTAGAGAAATGAAGGGTCGAGTTTCGTGGCCTGAACGAAACCATTTTTCGCAGCAGACCAATCGCCCGATAGCGCATTCACATTTCCTAGAGCAGCGTACACATTAGCGTTCGCATTGTCCTGAACCAGGCTTTCCAAAATGCGCCGGACTGTCGGGTAATCCTTTGCGCTAAAGGCTTGTGACGCGCGGATCAGATCTTCGGGAACCTCCGATGAATTAGAAGTATCGGGATACGAAGGAACACGAGGCAAAGCTGCGGAAATCTCGGCCGCAAGATGTGCTTTCATCAAGGAATCCAAGTGCGCGTCGTCCGCTAAAAATGCAATTCCACGCCATTTGATCTCACTTAACATCTCCGACGCCGGCATGCCTGCGATCTGCCAGGCCACCAGAGCATTTTCTGCGACGGGAGGCAGTGGAGTGCCGGTTCGTTCTGAGCTTGCTTCGACCGCATGCTTTGCGCGGGCGGCGCGCGCCACATCTCCCAGGGAAGGGCTGTCCTGTGCCCAAACGGGAGCGACGATGCTGGCAACAAAAAACACACAAACACTCGTTCGCAATGCGCTCAACCATTTCGGACTCGTCAGCCTCGGCTGACAGTACAGAGAAGAGTCGATCTGGTGAATTGTAGTCATGGGTTTGCTCCTGCTCACGATCCCTTTTGGCAATCTCCACCTATCAGTGGATTATTAATAAAACGGTATCTGGACTGGATGGAACGGTCAAGAAAGCCGCGTTGCGGTGGTTCGCGACATACACCTGTACTCTTAGACAGGTCGAGTGTCGCATCGGCTCCCCTCTATCGAGGAGACTTGGGCCAGGAGTCGATCATGCCACCTCCCAAACCTGATCTCCCGCTCATATCACTACAGCTTGCATATTAGCCAGTTACAGAGACCTGCCGATGGGGGCATGCCGTTAGGCAGTCTAGGATTGCATGAGGGGGAAATAATGAAACATACCGAAAGAAGTGGTTGGTTGATGGCGCTGGTTGCCGCGGGCGTATTAACGCTGGGCATGGCCTGTTCTGGAGTCATCGAAGCGAGTGCTGCTGAAGCTCAGACTTCTCAGCCAAACAGCCCGAATAATCAAACTCCACATCCCAATGGCCCGGGCGGCGCGAACCCGCCAAACAATCAAAATCCCAATGACAAACCGGGAAGCCCAAACAACCCGGGTGGCACGGACCACCCCAACAAGCCCGCACCGAATAATCCTGGCGGCACCAATCAACCTAACAACCGGCATCCGAATAACCCGAGTAGTCCAATAATAAGCCCAGCAATCCAAATAATCCCTCGACTCCGAACGCCCCGGGCGGTGGCTCCGGCCAGGAGGCAGCTCAGGACCAGGGGGCGGCACCGGGGGGACGGGCGGATCAGGCGGTCCTCACTAGTCAGAGATTTCATCGCGAATGCGTTTCGGGGAGGTCTCGCGACGAAGACGAGAGCCTCGGCTCCGTCGGTGAGGAGTTTACGCCCTTCTGCGTGACAGGCTCGATATCTCAGGAGTGACCCACTCAAAATTCGAGGTGCAGACGCAATGATAGGACTAAAACCGACCGCCATCGCGGTCGTAGCCAGGATTATTGATGTGCTGCAAGTCGAAAGAGGGGATGAGATCCCACGCCAGAGATGCAGTGTGCGATAGGCTTCTTCAATATATTCACGGCGTAGTCTAGCCGCACGTCTCCCAACACAAAGCCCAAACCACCGAGAGCCAGATATCGCTGACGATCTCGCGAAATGCCGTTGGAGACGAAAGCAGCACCGATGCGATCGACGCGGCGGTGCCAGACGCCACCGGACCCACCCACGCCGATGAGAACGGTCTCTTCTCGGAGTTGATCCCACTTAGCACTCTGTGTTCGCGCGCACAAGATCATCCATCAGCGGCAACCCAGCCCAGGCTGTTATTCTGAAATGTGACTGCAATGCCGAACACACACGCCAAGGCCCCGCTTCGGACGGGCTTCCTCCGATCCTTTATTCGATGGCTTGTCATCGGCGTGGTGCTTCTTTGGTCGCTTGCCGCGCTGATCCTTGTGGCCGCCCGGTGGATCGACCCACCGACGACCGCGGTGCACATCCAGCGCCGCTTGCAGGCCTGGATTCACCACACGCCGTATCGCGAACGCTACAAATTCATTCCGCTCAGCCAAATCTCGCCCGATCTCCAGCACGCTGTAATCGCCGCGGAGGACGCGCGCTTCTACCAGCACCATGGATTCGATTGGCACGAGATCCAAATCGCCGCCGAAGACGATTTGGAAGGCGATCGCACTCGCGGAGCTTCCACCATTACGCAGCAACTCGTAAAAAACCTATTCTTCGGAACGGGCCGCTCTATCCTCCGCAAGGGCGCAGAGGCCACACTGGTACCGGTGGCCGAATTCGTCCTCGGCAAACAGCGCATTCTGGAGATATACCTCAACGTGGTCGAATGGGGCCCTGGTATTTATGGTGCAGAGTCGGCGTGTCGTTATTACGACGAAACCGCAGCCCGGAATATCGGCCGGCAACAGGCGGCACGGCTCGCTGCAATTCTGCCGGCTCCCCTGAAGCGACGACCCGAGCGCATGAATAACTACAGCGCGATTATCCTTAAGCGGATGGGCCAAATGGGTTGGTAATCGTGGCTAACATTTTACCTGATGCGGTGGCTTTTATTACTCCCTCGCTGGGTTCTGGTCATCCCAATCCGCCCTGGACTTTTTCTCTCGCCTAAATTAAAAAAGGAATGACGCCTCAATCAAACCCTCAATCAAACGATGATCCTGAAAGACGCCCAAGCTCTCGCCCACCGGTTGATGTCCGAACACAATCTCTCTCATTGGCACTTCCAGTTTGATCGTGCTGTGCGTCGATTCGGTGCCTGTAAGTACCGCGCACGCACCATCACCGTGAGCAGGAAATTCACGCTCTTGAACTCTGAGCCCGAGGTCAGAAACACGATCCTGCACGAAATCGCGCACGCGCTGGTGGGCCCAAACCACGGACACGATAGGGTGTGGAAAGCGACGGCACGGCTCCTTGGGTGTAATGGCTCCCGCTGCTGTGGCCCATCGGTTGCGGCCCCTTCCACAAAATGGGTCGCGGAATGCCCGGGATGCAGGCGTGAGATCAGAAGGCACCGGCGAAGGGTCGCTTCCTGCGGACAGTGCAGCGGTGGCTCGTTCAATCCCCGCTACCAACTGCACTGGCGAACCGTGCAGGCATAAGAACAATTCGTTCACACGTATAATCGCACAACGTGGACACGCTGGCAGAAATCCGCCTCGGCACTTCCTCCTTCACTGCTGCGGGGTGGGACGGCTCGTTTTATCCCAAGGGCATCAAATCCGCCGACCGCCTGAGCTTCTATGCTGAGCGCTTTGACACGGTAGAGATCGACAGCACGTTCTACGCCTGCCCGTCCCCGCAGACGGTGGAGGGTTGGACTGCCAGGACTCCCAAGGATTTCGTTTTTGCCTGCAAGGTGCCGCAGACCGTTACCCACGAGAAAGTTTTGGTCGGTTGCCACCCCGAGCTCAGTGAATTCGTAGAAACGATGGAAATCCTGGATAAGAAACTGGGACCAATGGTTCTCCAGTTTCCGTTTTTCCGTAGCGCGGTGTTCAAATCGCGAACCGATTTCATGGACCGCCTGATTCCCTTTCTGAAGAAGCTTCCGCGGGATCACAAGTTCGCCGTGGAAATCAGGAACGTGGGATGGCTCGATGCTCAGTTCGCCGGCGTGCTGCGTGATTTTGGCGTAGCGCTGGTCCTGCAAGATCAGTCACGGATGCCACCGCCGAAGGAACTTTCCCAGCGATTCGATCCGATCACGACGGATTGGGCGTACATCCGCTGGCTCGGTGACCGAAAAGGAATCGAACGGTTGACGACGACGTGGGACAAGGCCGTGATCGACCGCACCACCGAAATCAGGTCGTGGGTGGATGTCTGCTACGAAACAGTGCGTCGGGGCGTCAAAGTTTTCGGCTATGCCAATAATCACTATGGCGGGCACGCCCCAGCTACGATCAGGCAGTTTCGGGAACTATGGCGGGGGAAGGGACTGCCCGAAATCGAGAAGCCGTTTCAACCGCTAAGGGAGCGGACGCTTTTCGATTTCTAGGGCGAAACGAAAGAGGGGCGAGCAAACACTTCGGAGGGAGATAGCGCCGCTTGTGCCCCACTGCCTGAACCTTCAGTCTGCTTCCTGAGGGGCGACGTGCAAATGGCGGGAGCGTTTCCGCTCGACCAGACGCCGAAACGATCCATGTAGAGGTACACGACTGGAGTCGTAAAAAGTGTCAACATCTGGCTGAACATCAAGCCGCCCATGATCGTAATTCCCAACGGGACACGCAATTCCGAGCCGATTCCCCTGGCCAGAGCAAGAGGTAGCGCTCCCAGCAGAGCTGCCATCGTCGTCATCAGGATAGGCCGAAAACGCAGCAGACAGGCCTCATGAATGGCGCTCTTTGCATCCCGATGTTCGTTCCGCTGCGCGGCAAGCGCAAAGTCGATCATCAGGATCGCGTTCTTCGTGACCAGTCCGATCAGCAGTACGATTCCCACCAGGGAGATCACGTCGAGGTCCATGTGAAAGATCATCAAGGCTAGAACCGCGCCCACCCCGGCCGACGGCAACGTCGAAAGAATCGTGATGGGATGGATGTAACTTTCATAGAGCATCCCCAGCACGATATATACCGTCAGCAAAGCCGTTACGATCAGGAAGGGTTCGGTGGAAAGCGAATCCTGGAAGGCCCGCATCGACCCGGAAAACATGGTCCTAATCGAGGCTGGCATGCCGATTTTCTGCTCCGCCTGGCCAATCGCTTGAACCGCATCGCTCAGGGCCACCCCCGGAGCTAGATTGAAAGAAATCGTCACCGAGGGGAACTGCCCGTCGTGGTTCACGGCCAATGGAGCAATCCTTTTTTCGAAATGGGCTACCGCACTGACGGGAACGATCCCGCCGGTATTGGAATGTATGTAAACGTAGTTGAGGGCCTGCGGGTCCTGCCAGAACTGTGGCGCAACTTCCATCACCACGTGGTACTGGTTCAGCGGGGTGTACATCGTCGAGACCTGGGACTGCCCGAAGGCGCTGTAGAGAGTCGTATCGATCAATTGGGTGGTGATTCCCAGCCGGGCTGCCGTCTGGCGGTCATACACCAGCCGGGCCTCCAGGCCGCTATTCTGCTGGTCTGAGTCGAGGTCCCTGAGTTCGGGCAGTTTCCTCATCTGGTCAAAGACGACCGGCCCCCACTGCACCAGGTCGTCGACGCTGTCCGATTGAAGCGTGTACTGATATTAGCCCGTTGGATGACTTCGCGCCGATTTTCAAATTTTGAACGGCCTGCAAAATGCCACGCGCTCCGGGAACGCTGTTGAGCTTGGGGCGCAGGCGGTCGAGCACCTGGCTGGCAGTCAGCTTCCGCTCTTCGAAAGGCTTCAATGTGACGAATCCTGTCGCGGTGTTCACAGAGCCGCTGCCGCCGGTGAAGAGCACGGCCGACGCCACCGCGGGATCCGACTTGATAATATTGACGAATCGCGAAGTCAGCTGGTCCATGGCCTGAAACGAAATGTCCTGGGAAGCGCGGATGCCGCCGCTCAGATTGCCGGTGTCCCCCAGAGGGAAAAATCCTTTCGGCACGATCGAGAGAAGATAAATATTCACCGCAATCGTGATCAGCAGGATCCCGAGCGTGAACGCCTCATGCCCCAGCACCCACTTCAGGCCGCGATCGTACAAGCGGACGATCGAATTGAAAACATTTTCATTGATACGATAAATTCTCTTGTGCGCTTGCCCATGTTCCCGCCTCAAAAGGCGGGAGCACATCATCGGCGTCATGGTCAGGGAAACCAGCAAAGAGACCAGGATCGACACGGAAAGTGTGACCGCGAACTCGCGGAACAGGCGGCCCACGATCCCGGCCATCAACAGGATCGGAATGAATACGGCCACCAGCGACGTCGTCATGGAAAGAACGGTGAAGCCGATTTCCTGCGCTCCATGCAAGGCGGCTTCCAGGGGGCGCATTCCCTGCTCGACATACCGCGTGATGTTCTCGATCACGATGATCGCGTCATCCACCACAAATCCTGTGCAAATCGTTAGCGCCATCAAGGAAATGTTGTCGATGCTGTAGCCGAACAAATACATCACGCCAAACGTGCCGAGAAGCGAAACCGGAACCGCCACACTCGGAATCAGGGTTGCGCGAGGGCTTCGCAAAAAGACAAATACGACCAGAATGACGAGCCCGATGGAAACAAGCAGAGACCGCTCGGCGTCCCGCACCGAGGGAAGGATGCTCGTCGTGCGGTCAAAGATTTGGGTCAGGTTGATCCCCGCGGGAATCGAAGCCTTCAACGACGGAAGTGCCTGACGGATCCGGTAGTTCGTGTCGATGATATTCGCGTTGGGCTGCCGGAAGATGCTGCATCATCACACAAGGTTTGCCGTTGAAAAATCCCGCGTTGCGAATGTTTTCGACCGAATCCTGGACGTCCGCGATATCGGACAGTTTGATGGCGGCGCCATTGTGGTAGCCGACGATCAGCGGTTTGTAATAATCGGCCTTCAGAAGTTGGTCGTTGGCAAGGATGTCCGCGGTCGTGTTGCCGTCCCAGATCTGGCCCTTGGGCTCATTCGCATTTTGCTGGCTCAGCATATTCTTTACGTCCTGTAAGCCGAGCCCATAACTGTTCAGTTGGGTGGGATTGATGTCGACACGAACCGCCGGGAGTGAACTTCCACCGAGATTCACCTGCCCCACGCCCGCAATCTGAGACAACTTTTGCTGCATGATCGTGGATGCGGCGTCATAGAGCCGCCCGCGATCGTAGATATTGGATGTGAGAACAATTACAACAATCGGTGAATCGGCCGGATTCACCTTCTGGTAGGTGGGATTGCTCGGGAGGTTCGCCGGCAAATAGCTGCGTGCGGCGTTGATGGCTGCCTGCACATCTCGGGCGGCGCCATCGATATTGCGGTTCAGGTCAAACTGCAACGCAATGGAGGTGTTGCCCAGGTAGCTCGACGAGCTCATCTCGGTAATGCCCGCGATGCGACCGAATTGGCGTTCGAGCGGGGTGGCAACCGAGGAGGCCATAATTTCCGGGCTTGCCCCCGGCAAGGTTGCCTGCACCTCGATCGTTGGATAATCGATTTGAGGCAGCGCTGCAATCGGCAGCACCAGGAACGCGATTGCGCCCGCGATCGCTATGGCCAACGTAAGCAGCGTAGTGGCCACCGGTCGTTGGATAAAAGGAGTCGAGAGGTTCATCGCTTGGCTGCCGGAAAAAGCCGTGACTCGTCCTTAGTACCAGCGGGATGCGATACGCTCCCAATGATCGACGCGCTCGAGGCGCAGGGTAAAGAAGACCGGCCATGAACAAGAGTAGCACCGCGGTGAGCAGTCGAGCTGAGATTTTCAAAGCTGACAAGCTGACCATCAGAGTGGATCTGGAACGCCGGTTAACCGGGAGTTGACCGACAGCCTGGATATTTTTGTGGATGATGAGAATCGGTGGGTAGCCGATTCTCTCGCGGCGGAGCCGCTCATCATAGCGCGTTCAGAAAGTTTTCGAGATCCGTCATTTGCGGCGGATTCAGGTTCATCTGAAAACGCGCGTTATAGAAATTCACCAGTTGTCCCAGGTTGCCGGCGGAGCCGTTGTGGAAGTATGGAGCCCGAGCGGCAATCCCGCGCAGTACCGGCACCTTCACGCGATTCACATCGGCACAGAGCCCCGAGAAGAGTCCTGTACCCGGGTCCGTCGTGACGTACACCACCGCATTCCCATTCGCGTCGGTGCAGCCGGTGATCTGGTAGATGGGCAATCACGGGCGTTGTGAGCTGCTGCAGGCCCGCGATGATCCCGGGCTCGTCTCGCTCGCCACCAAACGGCTGACGCCGGTATCCATGGGAAGCGGAAACGAGTGGTTTCCGACATTCGGCGTATCGTGGCATGTGCTGCACGAACCGTGAATCACCGCGGGGCTGCCGATGGCCGAGTTATCGTTCAGGCCCCGCACGTTGGTTATATTCAGCGGCGCCGTGTTGAAGATATCCTCCCCGCGGGCGATGCTGGCCTGCTGCGGATTGGCGCTGTTCCTCCAGGCCTGGAACAGCGTGAAGACGGCGGGATTAAATGGCGTGCCCTTGGGATCGCCGCCGAACGCATCGTTGATCCCCGGATAGTAGTTCTGCGCCGCGAGACTGGCCGCGTCCGCCGGTCGCGCCGGCGGTGCTCAGCGAGCCAGCCTGATTGTCGGTCGCCTGCGCCGTGTAGAGCCCTTCCTCAAACGCAACCAACTGGGCCAGCTGTGCGGCGGTGGGAGCGGCGCTGCCCTGCTCGTGCGTCGCCACCGCTTCCGCTGCCTGCGCGCTCAGGTCCGAGTTCAGATTCGCGCTGAAACTCGCCGCCGCGTTCAACGGAGAGATCGTCTCCCGCGTGTCCCACATGATGTTGCTCAGAAACGTCAAGCTGGTGGCAGGCAACGGCCGCCGGTACACCGAGACGATCTGCTGCCCGGTCGAGGCATCAGGCGTCACGGCGCAGCCATAGGGGTCAAGCGTGGTGGCCAATTTGAACTGCGCGCTCGCCGGAAGCTCGACGGCGATGCGGATCAGTCCATTGTTCAGCACCAGGCTATGCCCGATACTGTCGCCCGTCGCAGCCGTGGGGCAGTTCGCGCCATCCACCGCGTCGAATAGCGGATCGGTGCCGTTGCTGCTCGCGAACAGGGTCTGCGCGCTGGCGGCGCTGATCGACATTCCCTGGCTCAACTGGTGGCAGTTGGCGCAGGTGCGCCCATTGGCTGCCCAGGCTCTGGAAGAAAACGCCCGTCGGATCGATGCTGCCTGTCGAGCTGTCGGTCGATACTGTCCCGGTAGGCGTCGTATAGGGTTGCAGGCTGGGAATCAGTGTTACTCGCTGGCGTCGTCGTGGCCGCAGCGGTTGTGCTGGCCGTGCTGGCCGTGTTCGTCGCCGAGCCGCCTCCGCATCCTGTGAGGATCAGGCTTATCGAGAGAAAAAGGGTTGTGTCGCTGTCGGTTGGTGGCCAATGGGTCTCCGCGCTCGTGGACTGTTGCGTGATTTCGTGCGAGTGCCTGTTGATTGCCCGCGTGAATAAAGCTCGCCCAGCTGTAGGCCGCCGCCCGCCAATGCGCCTGCACCTGGATTCGCACCGGCGGATCGTTGCCTTCGCCTTGGTAAACCTTTCTCACGGCTTCGGGTTCGTATCCACTTCTTCATTCACCCTGTTCCCTGCTTACGCATCCGGAACCGCAGTCTGGGCAGTCTGGCGCGCTCTGGTTCGAACTCAGCGCTCCGGCGGGCGTGGCGGACGCACTCCTGCAAGCTTGACCCACTGGTCATGCGTGAGCTGCAGGCGGATATCGAGCAGCATCTGCGCGGTGGCCTTTTCCAGCTCGGACTTGGCCTGCGTCAACTTTTCGATCTGCGCCATCACCTTGCCGCGATCGATCGGGTCGGTATCGAGCAACGGTTGCAGGCCGCCTTCGGCCTTCCGCACCGCAGCATCGAGATCGATCAGATGATCGCGGGCGCCGTCGAACGTCTCGTCCATCTTCTTGATCTGCGCGGCGCTGAGCCCTACGCTTTGCGCGATATCCGGGTCGTTCCACCAGCGGCCCGGGCGGCATCTGGAGTTCCGCGGAGGGACTGTCCGGCCTGCCATCGCGCGCCGCCGGGTCCCTCTGGACCGGGGCCGCGTCGCCCCGGCCCGCGCTGGCGGAGGCCCCGCTGCGGAGGGCCTTGTGGCGGCGGACCGTCCTGCCCCTGAGGCGGTCTCCAGCGGAGTCTGCAGCGCCCGCGCCGGCAGGGCATATTGCTACGCCGGCCAGCAAAGCCAGCTTGGCAACGGCGCGTCTTTGATGGATCGCATTCATCGCATGCCTCACTTAAGGATTCACCTGCAGCGGCTGCATAGGCTCCGGCGTGGTCTCGCCCACTTCCGATTCGATATGCGCCAGCAACTCGTTGTCGCGGGAAATCTGCGCCTGCGCGTCGGCCTTCGGGCTCGCGTTTCTGCTGTGCCCGCGCCGTATCGAAAGCGGGATGGTCGACCGCCAACAGTACGGCCGCAGTGGCCAGCACCCACGCGGGCCTGAGCCATAGCCCCATCTTCGCTGAAACACCCCATCGGTTTTCTGGCGGCGCCACTCGCTTTGCCGCGCCCTCGCTCCAGCCGACCGCGGCGGCGCGAAACGTACCGAGTGTCTGGCGCATTTCGTCGCTTCGCCTTCGGCATTGCGGGCACGCGTTCAGATGCGCCTTGGTTGCGCTCGCGGCGATTCCCAGCAGCAAATCGTCGAATTCCTGCGGCTTCAAATGTGTGCTCATGCTGCTGATCCTTTCTCGCCATCGCCCATGCGGCGTGCGTACTCGCATGGAGCGCCCGGTACAAATGGGTTTTAACCGTGGCCAGATTCATGCCGGTCGCGGCAGACGATCTCCGGCAACTCCATTTCCTCGATGAACCGGAGAACAAACACGCTGCGCTGGCGGGGCGACAACTCCCGCAGGGCCGCCCATACCTGCTCCACGCGCTCGCGCGCCAGCAGTTGCGCCTCCGAAGAACTCGCGCTGCTGGCCATCTGGCCGGCCAGTTCAGAAAGGTCCATCGCGCCGCATGCGAGCCCGCCGCCAGAACTGAAACTTGCGCGTCCGCACGCGGTCCCGCATCAGGTTGTAGGCAATCTGCAGCAGCCACGTCGATACGGCGCACTGGCCGCGGTACTGCGCTCGCGTGTCGTACGCCCGCAAAAAACAATCCTGCGTGACGGAGGCTGCCTCGTCCGGATCATCCAGCGAAAATGCCACCAGTCGCAGCACCTGAGCGCGGTAGCGGGCGACCAGCGCGTCGATGTCGTCCAGCTCCGACATGCGCTCTTCGCAGGTCTTCCATTGCGGCATCGAAAGCACGTGTTCCATTCTTCCTTCTGAGACGAGGGTTGGTGCGGCGGAGTTTACACGCACGGCAGGATAATTTCCCGCGAGACTGCTCTCTGTCACGGAAGGCTGACGACGTGCACACGACGACAGGGCTTGTCCCGGAAATCCTTTCCTGTCATCAACTTACTGGCAGGAGCCGGCCGATGCGAATACGTCCACTAACTCTGATCGTGAATTGACCTGACCGTTTAGCCGATGCGAGCGTTTCTGAAGATAACAAGCGCCGCCATCGTCCCGGCCAAAGCCGGCAGCGGCAGAATGAAGACCACTAGAACGTCCGCGGCGAACGCCGCATTCCAACCGGGCGACCCCATCGGGGCGCTCCCGCCAGAAAGTGAGAAGGGGATGCAGAGAATGAGCAGAAAATGCGGAATGAGGAGCAAGGAACCCAAAACGCGTTTTCCGGGCCGCATCTTTGGCCAGGCCAAATAAGCCGCGTAGACAACCCCGCAGAACGCCAGAACGATTACAAGAACCACCAACGGCAGAATTAAGTGACCAGGACTCTGTAGAGGGTCCGACCATTTCACTGCGAGCGCCGGGTTGTGATATGTTTTCCCGTACATCAGTGAACAGGGAGGGACTTGTCATGAAAAAGGTGCTTGTTGTTGTCGCGATTTCCGCGTTGGCAGCCTTGCCGGTTTTGGCTGCGCTCAAAGTAGGCGATAAGGCGCCTGATTTTTCGGCTCGGGCTTCCTTGGCCGGGAAAGAATTCAACTTTTCTCTTCAGGATGCGCTGAAGAAAGGCCCGGTCGTTGTCTATTTCTATCCGTCTGCCTACACCAAAGGCTGCGACCTCGAAGCTCACACATTTGCCGAGCAGAAGGACAAATTCGATGCCGCTGGCGCCACCATCATCGGCGTGTCTGGCGACAGCGTCGCGCGGCTCGATCAGTTCTCCGCGGACCCCGATTATTGCGCCGGAAAGTTTCCGGTAGCCTCCGATGCGACTGGCAAGATCGCCGCGTCCTACAACCTGACAACAGCTGCCCCTAAACCTGACGCGAAGGATGTGCGCGGCGTTGCTATCGATCATGATTTTATCGAACGCGCAACTTTTGTGATCGGCAAAGACCATAAGATCATCGCCACCTTTTCATCGAAGGACGACGGCCTTTCGCCCGACCAGCACGTGACAAAATCACTGGCGATCGTGCAGCAGCTCGCCTCCAAATAGTAGCGCGGCAATCCAACGAGCGTCGTTGAAGACCGCATTCACACTGCCGGTACTATTCACAATGGTCCGAATCCCCTAGAACGGAGGCTCAACTCGGGCGCTCGTCCCACGGCCCGCGCGATTTAGAGTTGGCCGGCGCCGCCATCGACATTAACTTCTACTCCGGTCATGTAAGAGGAGTCCTGCGAAGCCAGGAAGGCGACCACGCCTGCGACTTCTTCTGGTTTGCCGAACCGCTTCATCGGATTCAGTGCGATCAACATCTTTCCGAATTCATCGATCGCTTCCTGGGGTAAACCGGTTCTTTCAAGGATGGGGGTAACAATAGGGCCGGGCGCAACCGTGTTTACGCGGATACCCCGGCCTACCAGTTCGGCGGCCATGGTTCTTGCAAAAGAGCGCATGGCGGCTTTCGTCGCCGCGTATACGGTCCCACCTGCAATACCTTTTTGATCTGCCACGCTGGTGTTCAAGATGATTGACGCGCCGTCATTCAATAGCGGCAATGCTTTCTGAATCGTGAAGTACGCGCCCTTCACATTGATGTCGAACATCTCGTTGTAAAGGGCTTCGGAGGTTTCGGCCAGCGGCGCGAATATGGCGATGCCTGCATTCACGAATAGCACGTCGATTTTACCGAGTTTTTGTGAAACTTCGGCGAACAGCTTGTCCAGATCGGAAAGCTTCGCAACATCAGCCTGAACGGCCAGCAATCCGTTTCCCAGGCTTTTCACCGCGTCATCCAGCGTCTTTTTGCTGCGCCCTGAGATGGCTACTCTTGCGCCTTCTTCCTGAAAGCGTTTCGCTGTTGCAAGCCCGATGCCGCTGTTTCCGCCCGTTACGAGGGCTGTTTTTCCTTCGAGTCTTTTCATGCTATCTACTCCTTGGGTAGTTCGATTCGACCGTCCTGCTCCCGCCTCCGTGGCGGAAAGATTCGATGTTTAGATGAACATCCAGGCGATCGGGTGCAGGTTTTTCGCGGTTGGGTGCAGCAATTGCGCTTGCGTCCGTTGGCCTCTCATATCGTTTGGGCGCGCTGCTCTTCCTCGTAAACCGATCTCGGTACTTGGGCAGCCTGAAGCGCTGTTTCTGGCCACTTGCGTGAGGTTGGTAGTTTCATGCGGGGATTCTGTATAATGTGTGGCCCCAGGAGGGGAATCCCATGTTGCGCATAAACGACGAAGCTCCCAATTTCACCGCCGAGACTTCTCAGGGCACGATTAACTTCCACGAATGGATCGGCAACGGCTGGGCCATCTTGTTCTCGCATCCCAAGGATTTTACGCCGGTGTGCACCACCGAACTCGGCTACATGGCCGGGCTGCAGCCGGAATTCGGAAAGCGCAATTGCAAGATTATTGGCCTGAGCGTGGACCCGGTGGCAAGTCACAGCAAGTGGGTGGCGGATATTGAAGAGACGCAAGGCCACAAGGTGAACTACCCGATGATTGGCGACCCCGAGCTCAAGATTGCCAAGCTCTATGGCATGCTGCCTGCCGATGCCGGAGACAGTTGCGATGGCCGCACCGCCGCCACCAACGCCACCGTGCGCACGGTCTTTGTGATTGGCCCCGACAAGAAAATCAAGCTGATGCTCAGCTACCCCATGAGCACCGGCCGCAATTTCGACGAAGTGCTGCGCGTGGTCGATTCCATGCAGCTCACCGCCAGGCACAAAGTGGCCACGCCGGTGAACTGGAAACAGGGAGACGACGTGATCATTCTCCCGGCCGTTTCCGATGACGAGGCCAAGCAGAAATATCCCGGCGGATGGAAGGCGCCGCGCCCCTATCTGCGGATCGTGCCTCAGCCACAATAACCGCCGCATGAAACTCGACACCTTGCCCATCGGCACCACGGATTGGTCGCTGATTACTCCATCTGTTCAGCAAGGCGGATTAGGCACCGCCACCAAGCGGATACGCCAGTTCGGAGATATTAAGATTCGCTTAATCGAGTTCAGCGCCAACTTTGTTTCGGATCAGTGGTGTCACAAAGGCCATATCGTATTTGTGGTTGCGGGTGAGGTCACGATAGTTCATCAAAATGGTCAGACCTACCCGCTATCGCCTGGCGGTACCTATCACGTCAGCGATGACTTTGACTCTCCTCATCGACTCGAGTCACAAAATGGCGCCACCATCTTCGTCGTCGATTGATTGTTTTATGTGGCTCGAGCAGCTCTTCCCGCCCATCCGCGCGAGCCATTCGCCGCTCGCCAGAATACAGTTGAGAAGTTGAGGAGATGCAATCCGAAGAGGTAAAACCTACTTCGCGCTTTTCGCCTTCTTTGCTTTCTCCGCCTTAATCTTCGCCCACCGTGCCTTCACAGCCCGCACGATATTTGCGCGACCCGCAGCGGATAGGGTTCTCTTGCCGCGTCTTCCATTTGTGCTGCTCTTGTGCCTGGGCGCCACTGCTGCCGTACCAGCACCGTTTAGAGCGGCGATCGCGCTCTTAACCGCCGCCAACTGTCGCTCCAGCTTCGATTCTTCACTGTGCAATGCTTCTACGATGTTCATGAAATCCCCTTTGGGACATTAGACACTGGTGTCTGGCCCACTGCAAGATAGTACCGTTCCTTCGCCAGGGACCAGAGGTGAACGATCAGAGGTGAATGGCCGGAGGTAAACGATCAGAAGTAGACGGCCAGACGGCCAGAGGTACACAGAGGTAAACGACCAGAGCTAGACGATCAGGGGTAACCCTCAAGCCTCGGTGCTCCATGCTTCCATTCCGGGGCCAAGCGCGAAATGATCGCGATTCGGCATTTGCACTTTCGGCAGACTGTGTTCGTCCATGACCTCGTCCTCTTTGATAATCGCCATTCTTGTAGAGGATAAAGGCGGTCAGGGCATAGACCTCATTGGGTTTTAGTGTGCCCTGCTTGGTGAGTGGCATGGCGCGGTTGATGTAATCCCAAAGCGTGGTAGCGTACGGGGAGTGGAAGGCCATCACGTTCGAATCGTTCACGCAAGGCGCAGGCAGGGATATTGCGGACTTGGTCTTCCCATCGCTCCGAATCAAAGTAGGAGCTGGGCCCCCTGAACCTGTTTCCCCGTGACACCCAAAGCAAGCCTTGCGAACAAAGACTCCGGCGCCTTCCGCGGCGGTGCCGTGTCCTGGTGGGAGCGCCTGTCCATCGGGGCCGATGGTAATATCCCACTTGCTGATTTCCTCGGGAGTGGGAGCTCTGCCCACACCATAGGTGGGCGATTGTGCCTTGCTGATCTGGCTCAAGCCCAGAATCATCAACAGCAGGAACAGCTTACGCGAGTCCATTATGAACGGTCCCATCGCTGGCCACCCTCCAAGGGAAAACACTATTGTCCAGACCCTTTATCTGGAGCTGCGCGTCATTCGGCACATTCCAGTATTTCGCGATCTCGGCTCGCGTGGGTTGCACGGTTCCCAATTCGTCCGTGCAGCGCGACATGATCACGGTCTCCGTCCCATCCCACTTCCAGGGCAAGCGCAAAGCGGGTATGCGCCATGGGATATGCCGGGGTTCGCAGCTCCGCGGGTTTCCAGCTCTGCCCACCGTCGACCGAGACGTCCACGGTTCGAATCGCACCCCCTCCTGACCACGCCAAGCCCGTGATTTCATAGAATCCGGGGCCGGGCAGCTTCTGCTCCCCGGAAGGGAAAGTAATCACCGATTTCGGCCCAATCTGGTGATTCAATGCAGCGACTTTTGTGATCGGACGCAAGATGTCCGTAATCGTTGTAGGTCATGTAGTTCTTTTCGACCAGTTTGATTCGCCGCAACCACTTCACGTTAACCATCCCTTCAAAACCCGGCACGATCAATCGGAGCGGGAAACCCTGATGCGGACGCACGGGCTCGCCGTTTTGCGCGTAGCATACCAGACAATCGTCCATGGCTTTTGCGACCGGAAGGCTGACCGCGCCTTTTACGGTCTCCGCCCCTTCCGCGATGAAGAAGGACGCACCATTCTGCACGCCCGCTTCCTTGAGTAACAGAGACAGGGGCACGCCGGTCCATTCGGAGCAACTGGTCAGCCCGTGGCTTTGCTGCACGTTCTTATCCGTGGCTTTGGCGCGATTTCCGCTGCACTCCAGGAAATGAGGCCGGGTCACAAACGGAAAGCGCTTTATTTCGTCCACCGTAAAAATCAGCGGCCGGTCCACCATGCCGTGAATCATCAGGCGATGTTCCGCTGGATTGATGTCCGGAAGATAGGAGCCGCGATGGGTGGACACATAATGGAGCGACGAGGCCGTGATCATTCCCACCGAATCCTGCAGCGGCGACGCCACGTGAAAGGTCATCCCGAACATATCGGGAGACATTCTTTCCGACACCGGGACGCGGATCGATTTCACGTAACGGGAGCGCTCGCCATAGGCGATCACATCGTTGGCATCCTTGCACCCCGCGTCTTTGGAGACTGCGTCTTTGGAGGCTGCCATCTTTGGCGGGCGCCTCGGAATGCGACATCTGGGCAACCGCCGCAGGTATCACCCCCGCGGACAAACCAACCAATGCCGCGCTATCCCGCAAGAATCGTCGTCGAGCAGATAACTTGGAACTCATAAGCGCTCCTTTACCATGAAAAGTAGCCAGGCCCCGCGTTCCTCGTGGCAGTATACATCCGCTCGGATGACAAGCAAAAACGATAACTGCGGCGCAGGCATTCGATTCGGCAGCACAGCTTCACACGGCTCGGGTGCGGCCAATCTTCCATGCCCGATTGACGCGGTTATCGTCCAGTGAGTTTCACTTGAAATGGACCGTAAGCCGGCTAACCGGGCCTTGGTCCTGCCCGGGAGAACGGTGGCAAGGCCTTAATCGACCGAGCAACGTAAGGCTTGCGAATTTTTGACTGAACGTGCTATCAACCTCGTGTCGTGCTATAAGGTAGCACTTGCCTCCCAAGGGCATATAGGGCTACGATGCGTTTCGCTTTTGTCATTTGCTGATGTCAAAACGACTCTCTCTTCGACTGCTGGCCGTATCGCTGATCCTGGCGGTATTTGTACTTGGGATACAGGTCGTCGCTCACTTTGATGGGAACTCCCACGACGAAGCTCACTGCACGTGCCAAATCTGCCATATCGCACACGCCGCGATTCCGCAACCAGCCGCGCAGACGCAGATTCAGGCGCCTCTGTGGGTGTCGGCGTTCCACACCTTCGAGCAGTCACCAACGACGGTTGAATCAGCCAGCAGTCTCAGCATTCCTCGCGCGCCTCCCGTTTAATCCCGGTCTCTCTAAATAAATCGCTCTCCCACCACGCTCCGTCTTTGTGACGGTGCGTGCCCCATTCCCTTTCATTCGCTGCCAGCGATGGAGATCGCCGGAGCCGTATTTCATACCGGGAGAATAATAAGATGAGATTCGCAAGAGCATTCTTAGCGGCGCTGATTTGCGTTTTGGCTTTGCTGGCAGTTGGATTCACAACACTCGCACAGACAGGGAATTCAGGCACAATCAGTGGAAGTGTATCGGACCCATCCGGTGCCGTGGTTGCAAAAGCGACTGTTAATATTCACCAGGCGGTGAGCGGCTATGACAGCACCACCACAACGGACAATTCCGGCAACTTCAGCTTTTCGAATGTGCCGTTCAATCCGTATCACTTAACGGTGACGGCTCCAGGTTTTGCGTCTCATTCCGAGGACGTTGACGTTCGCTCAGCCATTCTCACCAATCTGAAAATCGGACTTACGCTCGGACAGACAAGTTCGATTGTGACGGTAGAGGCCGCCGGAGACCTCGTCGAAACCGAACCAACGGTCCACACGGATATCGACCGCCAATTGTTCAATGAGGTTCCCCTCGAGAGCGCGTCTTCTTCCGTCAGTTCCCTGGTAACTCTTGCGTCGCCTGGTGTTGCCGCAGACTCGAATGGCCTCTTCCATGGGCTGGGAGATCACGCGTCAAATTCGTTCTCGGTGGATGGCCAGCCGATTACGGACCAGCAGAGCAAGGTGTTTTCCAACCAGCTTCCGGTGGATGCCGTTCAATCGATGGAAGTAATCGAGGGTGCGCCACCAGCCGAATACGGTGGCAAGACGAGCCTGGTGATCGACGTAACCACACGCTCGGGACAGGGTTCTACTGTTCCGCACGGGGCCGTAACCGCTGAGTATGGGAGCTTCGGATCAGTAAATGGAGGCCTCAATTTCGCGTACGGCGGTCCAAAGTGGGGAAATTTCATCGCAGCTAATGGATTGAATACAGGACGATTCCTCGACGGCCCTGAATTCGTAGTGATGCATGATAAAGGGAACGAAGAAAATGTGTTCGACCGGGCCGACTACCAGCTTTCCGATGCAGATTCCTTTCACATGAACCTCAGCTTCACCCGTTCGTGGTTTCAAACGCCCAACTCGTTCGATTCCCAATTGGCAACGCCGTGGTACGGGGTGGTGGTTGATAACAATGGGCTCGATCCAACGGGCAAGCTCGTTGGACCGACGGATCAGCGCTCGCAGATTCGCACCTTTGACATCTCCCCTACTTGGGTGCACGTGATCAACTCATCTCTGGTGTTTACGGCTGCCGCCTGGGTTAGGCACGACGAATACAACTACTACCCCAGCGGAAATCCTTTCGCCGACCTGGGCCCTGTAAACCAGGCGATTCCCGCCCTTTCCCTCCAGAGAGAAACCGTGAGCCAACTGAGAACGCTTACGAATGCTGGAGGCCGGGCGAGTGTGTCCTACGTGAAAGGCGTCAACAATTTCAAAGCGGGCATACAGTACTCGCGGACGGCCCTTGTGGAGAACGACCACATTGGAATCGTCGATCCGACACTTAATCCAGTGTGCGATGCCGCGGACGGCAGCATCGTCACGAATCCGAACGTAACGGACCCGGCTGCCTGCGGCACTTTCGGCGGCACACCCGATCCGAACTTCAACCCGCTGCTCGGTTGTTACGATCTTACGAGAACAGCGCCGCTGCCTGTTTCCGATGGCTGCCCGGCAGGGCAGAGTCGCAGCACGATCTACTCGCCGCAGCTTCCCCGCGCGAACGTGAAAGAGTTCGCGATGTACGTCCAGGACGCCATAACCAAAGGCAACTGGAACTTCAATCTGGGGATTCGGGGCGACATATACAACGGGCTAACCCATGCTCAGCAGGCGGAACCCCGCGTCGGAATTGCCTACAACATCAAGCCCAGCAGCACCGTGCTCCGAGTTTCGTATGCGCGGACTCTGGAAACTCCGTTTAACGAAAATCTCATCCTATCCAGCATAGGATGCAACGATTCCGTATTGTCTGTGCTTCTCTCCTGCTCGGGCGCAAATTCCCTGCTCAGTCCGGGATTTCGCAACGAATTCCACGCGGGACTGGGGCAAGCCTTCGGCAAACACTTCGTCGTCGACGCCGAATACATCTGGAAGTACACGCATAACGCCTACGACTTCAGCGTGCTGGGCAACACGCCCATCACGTTCCCGATCGAATGGCACAATTCGAAGATTCCCGGATTCGCCCTGCGCGCCGACGTGACGAACTTCCGCGGATTCACGGCGTACGTGGTCATGTCGAGCGTCGCAGCCCGTTTTTTCACTCCACAGATCGGCGGCGCCGGTGCTGCTCCCGGTGGGATTTCCGTTTTCCGGATCGACCACGACGAGCACTACAACCAGACGACCCATCTGCAGTACCAGCCATGGCAAAAAGGGCCATGGCTTGGGTTCAACTGGCGATATGACAGTGGTCTTGTGGCCGGGCCGGTGCCCTGCGCGGGAGGTAATTGCGCCAACGGTCCCGCTGGCACGGACACGACAATCGTGGATGTCTCAGGGCTCAGCGCGGATCAGCAGGCCGAAGCTGGGCTGTTCTGTGGCTCGGTCCATCCAGTCGCGCCCACCCCAGGAAATCGAGTGGGCGTTCCCATCAGCTCGGCACTGGGTGTCGACCTCTGCCCTGCAAACCAGTACGGATCGACCCTGCTAAAAATACCGGCCCCTGGTACAGAGGATGACGACCGGAATCCTCCGCGTATCGGCTCTCGGAATCTGTTCGACCTTGCCGTGGGCCATGACAATATCTTCCACGGCGACCGTTTCAAGTGGAGTGCCCGCCTCACCGTGATCAATCTGGCGAACCGGAACGCACTTTACAACTTCATATCCACTTTCAGCGGCACGCACTACGTGACGCCTCGCTCCATTACCGGTCAGATTGGTTTCCACTTCTAAACGCAGCATACATAGCCGGAGGGCAGCTTTCGTTGGTGGCTGCTTTCCGGCGCTGCTTTCACGGAGTTGAGACCATGCGAAAGATTACGCCGAATTGCATCCGCAAAATCCGCAAGACTCTGGGTATGTCGAAACGAGAGTTCGGGGAAGTCCTTTGGGCGTCGCCGGCAGCTGTCGAGCAGTGGGAATCAGGAGAAAGCGCCCCCGTCGGCATGCACCACCGGTTGCTGGTTTTGTTGCAGAAGGGTTTGGCGAACCCACCCGTCCGTCTCACGCTGCTCGATGTACGGGGCAAGGATCCCATGTTTCTGCTCTACAGGCTGTTGGAGCCGCTATATGGCAGCCGTTCCGCGAAGACTGCTTGAGATGCTTTAACTAAAATGAACCGGCTGAATATTCAAATACTCAGGTCGATCGCCGCGCGACGCGGTGGGAGATGTCTCTCAAAGCGGTACGTCGACTTCCGTACCCCGCTCTACTGGCAATGTGCCATCGGCCACCGCTGGAAAGCCTTCGCCACGTATGTAAAGAATCGAGGGAGTTGGTGTCCTTATTGTGCAGGAGTCAGACGTCTGACGTTAAGAGAAATGAGGGTTTTGGCAAGACATCGAGGCGGCGAGTGCCTTTCGAAACGTTACGTGAACCATCATACCAAGCTGATTTGGCGATGTGCTGACGGGCACTCGTGGCGCGCTGCCCCTCTGGGAGTCAAGAGAGGGCAATGGTGTCCGTATTGTGCTCACACCTTCCGGCTTACCTTGCAGGAGTTGCAGGCAGAGGCAAAAATAAGAGGGGGGCAATGCTTGTCTGGTTCGTATCTGAATGTAGAAACGCCTCTGCGTTGGAGGTGCGCCGTCGGTCATGAGTGGGATGCAAGACCGGCATCGATTAGAAAAGGCACTTGGTGTCCATATTGCGCCCATGTCCAGAAACTCAAATTGGAGGAAATGCAGCAAATTGCCGCGGAGCGCGGCGGCAAATGCATTTCCGAGACATATAACAATTGTTATACGAATCTTGTCTGGGAATGTGTCCGAGGGCATCGTTGGAAGGCTTTGCCCGGCAATGTGAAAGGAAGCCCACGGAAGCGAGGGACTTGGTGTCTGAAATGCGCCAACCTCCGCAGAGTGTTTAATTCTCCCGGTGATATCGAGAAGATGCGAGACCTTGCAAGGGCGCGCGGGGGGCGATGTCTCTCGCAGGAATACGTCAACTCCAATACGCGCATCGAGTGGGAATGCGAGCAAGGACATCGTTGGAGAGCGGTGCCGCGAACAGTGTCGGCAGGTTCATGGTGCCCGATCTGCGCTCGCAATCAGCGATTGACGTTGGAGGAGTTTCAAACTCTCGCGTCTCGTCGCGGCGGCAAGTGTCTTTCAAACGAATACAAGAACAAAGAGACAAAATTGCGATGGCAATGTTCCTTAGGTCACGACTGGCTTGCGAAACCAGGTGACGTAAAGAAAGGTTCTTGGTGCAGGAAATGTGCGATCGAGCAGCGAAGGAGTAGGTGGAAAAAGCCTGACAGGATTGTGCCCGTCCCGGGAGAAACAATCGCTGTGCTGGTTTCCTTTCTCCGCTTTTCTAAGGTCTTCTTCCCTGGGTCACGCGAAAGAACCGTTTTTCGAGCCCTGGCAGCCTCGAGATTAAGGCGCCTGCTTCAGCGCGCGAGAACTGCCGCATAAGAGCAAAGGATTGCGTAGAGCTTCCGTTCTTTGGTCCTGGTTCTCATGATCGGGCTTTCAGCTGAATGGACGTTGG
Organism: uncultured Acidobacteriota bacterium; assembly: GCA_963848365.1. Classification (GTDB taxonomy): domain Bacteria; phylum Acidobacteriota; class Terriglobia; order Acidiferrales; family UBA7541; genus Palsa-295. The sequence goes on along the minus strand of CAWKDI010000005.1, from coordinate 407,435 downwards.
GACAGAAACAGATTCCGGATTTTCGCACTCGATTCACCCAAGAAACTGACGCAGTGCGCCGTGCGCAGAAGATGCCAAAGCTGGGCGAAGCCGAATTCGATGAAATTGCCATATACATCGACGAAGGAGAACCTGACAGATGGGCTTGCGAAGAAGACTCGATGCAAAGAACCTCGATGCCGAGAAACATCCCAAGGGCTTTAAGCAACTGGAGATCATCCTTGCGGCACAATCGTGTGCTCGGCGGAACAGCTTGCCTGGAAGTCTGACGGAGAGACGAGCATAGCGCCTTTCCTGGAACGTGAAAAACAAGCAGATTCTGCACGTCGGGTATCACTACAACGGTATCGCGGGTTGTTTCCGTCCTCCAGCCGTATTATCAAGCGGTGGAAATCAAACACTGGCAAAGGAAAAAGTGAATGAACCAAACAGATATCAAGTTGGCTGCGGCTCCTCCGGGAGACGCCTCACCAAGCCACACTGAGCCACGAAGACGATCACGGACATGCGCTGAACTGGCGGGACATCAACCGCGTTTTGTTCGTCGCTGCGGCAGCGGGAGCCATCTGGTTTCTTGGCGGCGCGTCGAATCCCTACATCACTGCCATGGGAGTGATATGCACGCTGGTTGGCGGCTTTCCGATCTTTCACGAAGCCTACGAAAACATAACCCAGCGCCGCATGACGATGGAGCTCTCGATGACCATTGCCATCGTCGCTGCGCTCGCCATTCGCGAAATTTTTACCGCTCTCGTCATCACGCTTTTTGTCCTCGTGGCAGAGATTCTGGAGGGCTTGACGGTCGGTCGAGGCCGCCAAGCGATTCAACGCTTGATCGACCTGCTGCCGAGCATCGCAACTGTCCGCCGGCAGGGAGAATGGAAGGACGTTGGCATCCGTGAGATTTCCGTTCACGATCAAGTCCTTGTTCGCCCGGGAGCACGCATCCCGGTCGACGGCAAAGTAGTCGGAGGCCATTCGTTTGTTGACCAAGCGCCGATCACGGGTGAATCCATGCCAGTGGAGAAGAGTCGCGGGCGCCATCGTTTATGCGGGGACGATCAACCAGTCCGGGGCACTTGAAGTTAGTGTTGAGCACCTTGGTCGTGACACCACGTTTGGCAAGATCATTGAAGCAGTTGAGCGAGCCGAGAAGTCACGCGCCCCGATTCAAGGAATCGCGGACCGGCTTTCGGGTTATCTCGTGTATTTCGCGTTGGCCGCCGCCGCAATCACTTTCCTCATCACACATAACACGCGCTCGACCATCTCCGTTGTAATTGTAGCCGGAGCATGCGGAATCGCGGCGGGAACTCCGCTCGCAATCCTGGGCGCCATTGGCCGGGCCGCCCAAGACGGCGCAATTATCAAGGGCGGCCTGTACCTGGAAAAACTTGCTGAGGTCGATACGATTCTCCTCGACAAGACAGGCACGCTGACCTACGGAACACCCGAGGTCATGGAGATCCGGCCGGCTAACGGCGTGAGTACGAAGTCTTTGCTCGAAGCCGCGGCGATCGCGGAATTCCAATCTGAACATCCCGTTGCGAAGGCGATTCTGAGCAAGGCATCGCAAATGGGGATTCGCTTTCGCCAGCCCGACCAATTCGACTACACACCGGGAAGAGGAATTGTCGCCGCGATTGACGGCGAAGAGATCGCCGTCGGCAATTGGATGCACCTCCGAGATGAAAGAATCCATGGCGCAGATGCTCTACAGGGAACGTCCGATGGGGCCGTGCTTGTGACACGAGGCGGACATCTGCTCGGATCGATTCACGTGGCTGACCTGCTGCGTCCCGAAGCAAAGGCTGCGATTCAGAGTCTCAAATCAATGGGTCTCAAAACCATCCTATTGACCGGCGATTCAAAAGCAATTGCTGAAGCTGTCGGGAAGGGACTGGGAGTGGACGAAATCTCTGCCGAACTGCTGCCCGAACAAAAGCTTCAGCGCGTGGAAGAGCTACTGGCTCAGGGCAAGAAGGTCGTGATGGTGGGAGATGGGGTCAACGATGCACCCGCGCTGGCACAAGCCACTGTTGGAGTGGCGATGGGGTCAGGAACCGACGTTGCGCGCGAGAGTTCCGATATCGTATTGATCGGCTCAGACCTCACCAAGCTTGTTGAAACTGTGCGCATTGCGCGGCGCTGCCATCGCACGATCATGCAGAACTTCGTCGGAACCCTTGTCGTTGACAGTATCGGTGTTGGCTGGCGGCTTTTGGATTTCTGAATCCTCTTCTGGCTGCCTTCATTCACGTTTCCTCTGAAATGACTTTCATTCTGAATTCGGCCAGATTGCTTCCGCCGGTCCATCGGCTAACAAGCTTGTTCGGGGACTTTTCTCCCATTCCCCCACGACCACGAACTAGGAGAAAGACATGCCGGGAAATCCGGCCCCGCTGCTGCCGTTGACTGGTTCGACTAGGAGAAATGCAGCTTGAGAGAAGCAAGGACATCGAGTTCAAACAGTTTAAGTGAGGCGCACGCCATTCGTCTTGCACAGCGGGGCAGTTCGGCGGCTTTCGAACGCCTTTATCAGCTTCACTGCCGCCGGGTCTATTGCCTCTGCCTACGCATGGTGAATAATCGAACCGACGCCGAGGGCATTTTAGTACACAAGAGGCCTTTTTGCAGGTGTTTCGCAAGATTCACACATTTCGCGCGGAATCAAAATTTTCTACCTGGCTACACCGGCTGACCGTTAACATTGTGCTGATGCCATTACGCACCGAGTCCCTCGTTGACCATTCGGTTGAGGAGATGAGTGAGCAAAGCGAAGAGACCGAAAGGCCGCTAAGGGATTTTGGAGTGTGCGATCTGCCACTGAGCGGTGTGGTTGAGCGACTCAGCCTGCAACGGGCTGTTGCCCAACTCGCGCCGGGATATAAACAGGTGTTCATCCTTCACGACGTTGAAGGATACGGTCACCACGAGGTCGCAAAGCTCCTAGGATGCTCGACGGGAAACTCAACGTCGCAATTATTCAAGGCGCGCCTGCGGTTGCGTGGATTGTTGAAAGATAAGTTTTACAACGAGTAACCTTAGCGGCGACACGGCGGCCATAGACAAACGAAGCGACCGACCTGAGCCCAATAGTGCTTTAAATCAAGGGTGATCCCTTAGAATCTGCAGCCACTTTTTCGCATTTATCGCCTCTTAACGCTAGATTACAAATGCCCTAAAAGCCGAAGACTTATTGTAGAAATCAAGTAACGCGGAGTCTCTAGCCGCTCCCGTTTTTGCTGTAGCGACCAACCACGTGAGGCCCGTATCGAATGCTCCAGCTGCATTCATGTTCGCAGATGGTCATCGAACATCCTGCCAGCGGTCCTTTTTTTAGCGCGTGGCTTCGATCTGCAGCGTCTGTCCTCCGATCACCACGTGTTGTCCCGACTTACCACTCGCTCCTGCTGTGCCGAGAACAAAACATCCAGGTTCTTCCTTTCCTTTTAGCTTTGTGCCTTAGAGACGAACGGTGCCGCCCTGCGGCTACTTTGCTTCGAGTTCGTCGGCCAGCTTGCCCGCCCCATACAAGTTGCGCAGGGCCTCAATCATCGCGGCGCTATCCACGGCCACGCCTCGATTCTGCGTGCCATCGTAGACGAAATCTCCGGCCAGCGATTCAATGTTGCCGTCAAAAATCAGCCCGACCAGTTCCCCGTTGCGATTGATGACCGGCGAGCCAGAATTTCCGCCGATGATGTCGACGGTTGCCACGAAGTCCAGGGGCGTGGATAGGTCCAGTTTTGTACGGCCGTCGACATAACGCTCCGGGAGATTGAAAGGCGGCTGATTGTCAAAGCTCGCCGAGCGATCATAGAGGCCGTAGTATGTGGTTTTATACGGAGCCTTCGTTCCGTTCATGGGAAACCCGGTCGCGGTTCCATAGGAGAGCCGCAGCGTGAAGGTGGCGTCCGGGTAAGCGTCCTTGCCGTAGACGAGAAAGCGCGCCTTGCCCAGTTTTTCCCCGGCGGAGGTATCGACGCTCTTCACTTCCTCATCCATCTGCTTGATCATGGCTCGCTGCAAGGGATCGAGCCGCTTCGCCAGCACGATCAGCGGATCGGTCGACGCCGCAATGGCCGCCTCGCCCCCCTCCAACAACTTGCGCCGCACCGCCGGGTCTTCGAGCTTGCTGCCTCCAATGTAAGACTGGGCGGCTTCGGCGGGGGATTTGCCATCAAGCGCTGCCTTCACCCAGGGATCGGCTGCGCCAAGTTCATCGACGGCCAGCTGCAAGCTGCCCGCCATGCGGGCGATCTCCATGTTCTTGTACACGGGTGCCGGCGACAGCAGGCTGTATTTCAGGGACTCCAGCTGCGAGTCGTGATAGCCCGGCAGCCGCTGGCCGTCTGGTTTCTGCACCTCCGCGGCATACTGCACCAGCGAAAGCGCCGTTCCGAACAAGGGGCTATCCGTGCGCCTGAAAAGATCCCTCTTGTAAAGCTCGCCATACTTTTTGGTGGCCTCTTCTATCTCGCCCCACGCGCCTCCGAACTCCTTCTGCCACTCGGGATTGGCCGCAACCTTCGCGCGAAATTCGGCTTCCTCGCTCACTTTCTTGTTGAAGATGTGGGGGTCGAGCAACCCCTGCAGGCGTCCCTCGTAGGCTTTTCGCGAATTCTCCAGGAAAAAGAGTTGCGTCTCGGCCTCGCGGGTTTTTTCGGGGCCTTGCGCCCCGTAGGACTGGAGCGTGGCGATGCGGTGGTGCAACAGCTTCAGCAGGTTCGGCTCGATAACGTCTCTCTCGAGCGTGAGCTGCGCCACGGTATCGTCGCGCTGCGTCGAGCCCGGATTCCCGGAAACAAATACGAGTTCGTTCTCGGCAGGCCCCTTCGCGTTCCACTTCAAATAGTTGTCCGTGTGGATGGGCTTGCCATTTTCATACACGCGGAAGAGCGCCATATCAAGGTCGTAGCGCGGATAGGTGAAGTTGTCCGGGTCCCCCCCGAAGAACGCCGCCTGCTCCTCGGGCGCGAAGACGATTCGCACATCGGTATATTTTTTGTAGCGATAGAGCCAATACTCGCCGCCCTGGTACAGAGAGATCACGTCTGACCGCAAGCCCGTGGCCTTCAGGCTTTCGCTTTCGATCGCCGCGGTCTCAGCCTGGCGCGCCTTCAGCGCCTGCTCGCTTGCCATTCCGGGCTTGGCCGCCGACTGCACCCGCGCCGTCACATTTTCCATCGACACCAGCACGTTGACTTCGAGGTCGGGGGACTTGATCTCCTGGTCCTCGGTTGCGGCATAGAAACCGTGCGCGATGTAGTCATGCTCCGGTGTCGAGTTCTTCTGCAATTGGCCGCGCGCGACGTGGTGATTGGTGAGCAGCAATCCGTCCGCGGAGACAAAGGATCCCGATCCCCCGTCGTTAAGCCGCACGCTCGACAATCGCACATGATCGAGCCAGGCCTGCGTGGGCACGAATCCATACTTCTGCTTCAACAGCTTCACCGGCGGGTTATCAAACGTCCACATCCCTTCTTCGGCGACCGCGCCTATGCCCGACATCACAGTGATCGCGACGAACAACATCATTCCCCGGAACAAGCCACGCGACAGATGCATTGGCCGAACCTCCCTCAGAATCGATTGCGCTACGAAAGCAGCCGCCCCGCCCTCAGGCTGAACACAGCAGTTGGATGCTGCAACCTTACTAGGAGAATACCAGCGCGGGGTATCTGGAAATAGAGAGATGGACGATCGCCGTCGCTGCCGCACCGGGTGGGGATTCCGGGTACGGATTATGGAAATCGGCGCTGGTTTAGCCGCGCCAGCGCAAAGCGAGCACGGTGATGTCGTCCGAGCGCCGGGCGCCGGCTTCGAAATGCTCCACTTCCGCGTGCAGGCCGCGCACGAGTTCTTCGGCAGCCTGCGAGGCATGCGCCGTCAGGTAGGCCTCCAGTCGCGATTCCCCGTAAAATTCGCCCTTCTTGTTGGCGGCTTCCGTCACACCATCGGTGTATACCAGCACTCCCTCGCCGGGCTGCAGTTCCAGGCTGCGCGTCCCATACTGAAAGCCCTCGGCGATACCCAACATGGGACCGCAGCGGTCTTCCAGCGCGCGTATGCGTCCGTCGGGTGAAAACGCGTAGGGCGGATTGTGGCCGGCGTTGCAATACTCGACCACACCGGTGCGCGTGTTGAGGATCCCGTAGAAGAAGGTGACGAACATCATCGACGAGTTTTGCTCCGCCAGCGATTGGTTCATGTCGCTCAAGCACGCGCCCGGCGAGGCATGGTGATGCGCAGCGGCCCGCAGCAGCGTGCGCGCGATAGCCATGAAAAGCGCGGCGGGCACGCCCTTGCCGCTGACATCACCCAGCACGAAAGCGAGGCGCTCCGAATCGAGCAGGAAGAAATCAAACAGGTCGCCGCCCACTTCCTTTGCCGGTACCATCGCCGCGTGCAATTCGAAATCAGTGCGATCCGGAAATGGCGGAAACCGGCTGGGAAGCATCGAGCGCTGGATCAGCGCGGCGTCTTCAAGTTCGCGGGCTCGCAGGCGTTCGGCCTGCTCCACTTCAGCCAGCCGCGCATTTTCGATGCGCACCGCCGCCATATTGGCCATGACGGTGAGCAGACTGAGGTCCTGCTTGCTGAACCCCTTGGCGGAACTCGCGGAATCCAGGTAGATCAGGCCGATTACCTGTTTGTCGGTTTGCAACGGCACCGCCATCATGCTGCGAACGCGGTTCATCACAATGCTGGCGTGCGCGGCGAGTTCTGAATCGGCCATCGCGTCGCGCACCAGCAGAGAGCGCTTCTCCTGAATCACCATGTCGCGCACGTGCGAGCTGATGCGCAGATCGTGGCCTTTCGCGGAACGTATCTGCAATTCCCCGTTTTCGATCGTCATCAGGATTCCGCGCGCCGCTCCGACCGCTTCCGCGGAAAGATCCAGAATCAAATCGAACAGTTTGGGCAGCGGAAGATGCGTGGAGAGCTGGCGCCCGGCGGTGATAAGCGCGCGCATGTGCCGCCCGCCTTCCTCGCTTTCCTCGGCGACCAACCCCTGGAGGCTTTCGACGATCGTGGTGGAACCAGCAGGGGCAGTCGCATCGTCGGTAAACTCCACGGTGTCGCCTGCTCCGGTTATCTCGCGGTAAATGAGGGTAACTTGGCCGGCTGTGATCTGGTCGCCGGAACGCAGCGTGCGCGGTGCGGCAATGCGTTCCCCGTTGACGAGAGTTCCGTTCGTGCTGCCGAGATCGCGGGCGACCCAGTCGTTTCCCTGGCGTTCGATGATCAGGTGTTGGCGCGAGAGGCCCACCGCGTTCGGATAGGAAAGCTGATTCGTGGTCGCGCGCCCGACGCCATAGCTGCCAGCCTCCAGCCGAACGAGCGATTTCTCACCGTTGACGTCGACCGATAAGGCCGCGACCGCGAGCGATGGCTCGCTAAGTTCGGCTCCGTGAATAGGTTCCGCCATGGCCCGATCCTATCCGATTGAAAATGCGGTTGCAAGGAAGCCAATACAGGGCCGCTACTCACGAGGGCAACCCGGTAGCGGCGTCTCATCCTTACCGACTAGCCCAAAAGTAGTAGGCCATCCGAATAGCGTCGTTTGGACTAGCACTTAGGAAGCAATGCATCTGGGGAATTGAGAATCCTAAGGAGACCTGAGTATCTTAGCGGATGTAATCACATTGCGGAAACAGTTCATTCGCGGCTCAAAGGAACGTCTATGAAAAGCCTGCGCTGGTTTGGTCTCTTGCTGATCCTGGGAATGTCGGCTGTCGCAGCCAATGCTCAGACCGGAATTGCCCCCGGCGACCCTGTCCTTGCCATCGATGACCCGGACTGTGACGGTTTACCCTTTTGCGTAGACCTTACCTACCAAGGTACCACTGGTGATCAGCTCTTGGCTTTCTTGGTCCCAGCGCCCCCTGGCTACCTCCCTGTCCCACCCAGCTACACTTGTACTACAAATATTCCAAATGCAACTGTCATGACTTTAACAACAGGTCAGCCAGCCTATGAGTTTAACGGCTGCAATTTTTACGGGTACCTGACACAAAACGATGTCTATACTGTCTCCTCGGACGCTCCCATTACCCTTACTATTCCGGCGGACAATATGGGCAATCCTCTATTCACATGCACGGACGACAGCGCGCAGTGCCCGGGCGGAGATGAAATCAACCTCAGCCCAGAGCCCGGTACAGCTCTTTTGTATTTCACCGGACTTGTTTTTTTGGTTGGCTTTGTCAAAAGGCGCCTCACATCGAATCTTTTGACCTGGCAGCAGTAGCAAAGTATGAGTCGTTAGGACTTCTTCTTAGAGTACTGTTTGATTAAGTTTGTAAATTCCGGCTTGCCGCTTAGATTTCTTAAGTCCTCATCTCCGACAGCGTATTCAGCCGGGTAATGCTTCTCGAAGGCCTCTCGCAATAGGCTCAAAGCTTCGGAAGTTCGATTCAACATCGCATCAATTTCTGCTTCTTGATAGATGCAGATGACATTGTTCTTATCAATTTCGCGTGCCTGCCGAATAAAGTTCTCTGCTTCCGCAGCATTACCGATCTTGGCGTAGGAGAGCGCCATCTCCGCCATCACCTGGGCATTCTTTGGATTGATCTGTAATTCCTTGAAACCGACGGCGACCGCTTGCTGGTATGCGGCGCGCGCCTTGTCGGCTTGTCCTCCCGCACGATACGCGTCCGCAAGATTCACCACCATCAGAGTGTTTTTTGGATTCAACGCAACGGCCTTCTCGAACATTTCGATGGCTCTCGAGTATTGTTTAAGGAAGAAATAGGAAGTCCCCAGATTCGAATACGTCGTGAAATAGGGCTCAACCTGGAGGGCTTTCTGATAATAAGGAATTGCCTCCTGATACTTCCCTTGCTGCACATACATATTTCCGACATTCTCGTAGCCTGCCTCGACATTCGGGTTGAAAGCCACGACTTGTTGATATGCCTGCAAGGCCTTCGGATAGTCTGGCTGGTGGGCGTAGCCCTTGCCCAGCGCGTTATAATTTGCCCAGTAGTACGGATTGAGCGCTATAGCTCTCTGGAATGCCGCCAGGGCTTGCGTAACATTACCGCTGTCCAAGTCAACGTCGCCCAAGCGACGGTAGAAGTCATCCGAATTGGGCGCGAGTGAAAGGGCGCGGTTCAGCTCAGCAACTGCTTCCGTATATTTACCCATTGCTCTGTAGACGCTGCCGAGCATCGCATGAACTTCTGGCAGCTTGTCGTTCAGCTGTTGAGCCTGCTGTGCGGCCGCAAGAGCCTTCTGCGTCCAAACACTGTCGTTGTTAAACTTGTTCATCCGCAGGCTTGCGTCAGCAACACCGGTATAGGCAAGAGCGAACGCGGGGTCGTCCTTGAGAGCCCGATCGAAAAAGCCGAGAGCCGACTGAATGCTTTTGCTGTCGTGGCCGCGCAGGGCATTGCGCCCTTGCAGATACAGGTCATAGGCCGCAGCGTTGTCGGTGGGCCTGGCCTGGGCTGTAGCGCGCTCCTGGTCTGTGGGGTTGACGTTGATGCCCCAAACGATTTGGTCGTAGACCTGATCTTCCAGCGTGAACAGATCGCCGAGAACGCCGTCGAATTCGCGGCTCCAGATTCTCTTGGCGTCGGCCACGTCCTCGAGGTTCACAATCAGCCGGATCTTATCCCCCGAAGCCTGCATCTCGCCTTGCACGATCAGATTGGCGCCTAAGGCGTGCGCGAGTTTGGGTAATGGCAATTTCTGGTCCGCCTGATCGGCCGCGTCGTTCGGCGTGACATTGACACCTTTTAGTTGCGAGAGTTTTGCCGACACGGCCTCATTGATGCCCTTGGCCACATAGCCCAGCTTCGACGCGTCTCCAATCACCTGCAGGGGCAACACGGCAACGTAGCGGCCGCTTGAGATCGAGGGCACTCCTGGGACCAGCGACGGAGTGCTGGGCGTCGCGGCACTCTGCCGACCGCGAAAAATCAGATGGCGCGACTGCGGAATCGCAAATACCAGAGCAACCAGCAAGACCGCTCCGGCGGCCACGAGCATCCACGGCCGCATCCAGGGAAACCTCGGAAGCACGGCTTGTGGCGTGATGATCCTGGAAGTAGCAGGATGCGCGATGCTTCGCGACATACGCCGCGAAAAGCTGCCGGAAACGCCGCCCGCCAGCTGGCCAGCCTCCAAATCCGCCAGTATTTCGTGCGCGCTCTGATACCGCACGGCAGGGTCCCGCTCCAGACAGCGCATGATGATCTTGACAAGCCAGTTGGGAAGCGAAGGGTTGACGGTCTTGGGGCTCTTCGGATTTTCCTTGATGCGCTGGTACATCACTCCCAGCGTCGATTCCCCCGTAAACGGGACGTCGCCGGTCACCATTTCATAGAGAATCAGGCCGAAGGCGTATAAATCAGAGCGTCCATCGGTGGGCTTGCCCTCCACTTGCTCGGGCGACATGTAGCGAGGCGTACCCAGGAAAGCGCCTGTCTGCGTCATGCCGATGGCGCCTTCGGCAAAGGATTTGGCGAGACCGAAATCGGAAACGTAGATCTGATCGTTCTTGTCGACCAGGATGTTCTGCGGTTTCAAGTCACGATGAACGACGTCCTGCTCGTGCGCGGCGGCCAGCGCATCGGCAAGCTGCATCGCGAAATTCAGCACGCGTTCCAGGGGAAGCTGGTTGTCTTTGATGATCTGGTGGAGGTCCTGGCCGTCCACAAACGCCATGGTGATGAACTTCATCCCCTGGAAATCGCCCAGGTCGTGGATACGCAGGATGTTCCGGTGCGAGATCTTACTGGCGAGGACGAGCTCTTGCTTGAAGCGGCTCAGGGCGTCTCCCTCGCCCATCGCTCCCTGGCGCACCACCTTGATCGCGACGATCCGGTCGAGCTCTTTGTCCCGCGCTTTGTAGACCCGCCCCATGCCGCCCTGGCCGATCATGCGTTCAATGTGGTACCGAGGACCGAAATCGCTGCCCGCGCTAAGGGCCGTCGGATCCACCATTTGTATGGTCGCGGAATCGCTGATGGGGAGAGGTTCGCTGCACTCCGAGCAAGCTACGGCGAAATCAGGGTTGGGCGTTTTGCAGTGCGTACAGTCAATCATCTAGACGGTACATGGCGAGGGAACTTTAAGGTGGAATTATCCTGCAATCGAAGCGTTCTTTGCAACTGGCAAGGGAATCGCGGAAGCGAGATCGCGTCTCAAGCGCGCGGCCATTTGGGTACCGGACCGTCCGCGAACTGGGACCGGAGAATCCAAGCTCCGCCGTCGACGCTTTTGAACTCCTCCGGTTAACCAGCGTCGAGGTTTCCATGAAAAGTAATGGGCGTTTGCCTCCGGCAGCTTGAGTCAGCCATGCGCTATCGCGCTTTGCAAAACGCAAAGCAAGGCGCCTAAGTTGAAATGACTACGTCACTTGTCCATGGTACAGTATAATAGTCAATGGAGGATGAATGCGGGATAAAAGAAGCCAGCCTGTACAAGAGATCTCCATTTCCGAGTTCAAAGCGAAGTGTCTGGCGTTGCTTGACAAGGTCAGTAAAACAAAAACTCCACTTCGGGTGACGCGGCGCGGCAAAGCCATCGCGGACGTGGTTCCCATTTCTGCTCAAGTGGCTGGCCGAACATGGCTTGGGTCTTTGTCGGGGACTATGGAGATAACCGGAAATATCGTGGCCCCTGTCATCGACGCGGATTCTATTGAGGCGCTAAAAGATTGAACCTTCTGCTCGATACCCATATTTGGATCTGGAGCTTGACGGAACCGAACCATCTCTCGCCGCGCGTGCGTCAGGAGCTAAGAAATACGAGCAACGAACTATGGCTCTCGCCTGTGAGCACATGGGAACTTCTCCTCCTACTAGCGAAAGGCCGGATCAAGATTCATGGCAACGCCGAGGATTGGGTCTCGAGCGCCACTTCCTACATGCGCGAAGCTCCCTTGACCCACGAAATCGTTTTGGAGGCTCAGTGGCTGCCCCTTCCCCATCAGGATCCTGCCGATCGTTTCTTGGCTGCGACGGCGAAGGTTCTGGACCTGACCCTCGTGACCTCCGACCTTCGGCTGCTGGGATTGGGAAACATCGCAACCTTAGCCAACCGCTGAAATCATCCGTCAGGCAGTCGGCGCCCTCGCCGCTCCGCGTGCTCCTGCCCCATAGAGCTGGCGAAAACCATTGCAATCGGGTACCTTCTTGGCGGAATCACGGCTAAGTCACAGTCACTTGGCGATTCTGAAACGCCACGATGATTGACGAATTGAGTACGTCTTGGGGAGGCCTTGATGTCTCTTCGTTGGAAGATTTTGAAGATATTGGTAATCACTCTGGCGCTTTTTGGCAGTGGCACGGCGCACGCGCAATCGGAACTTTCCTACGACACCAACTCCACTTTCCTGAAGTGGCCGGACCACATCTACATGGGCGAACCGGCCGGCGTGGCGCACAATTCAAAAGGACACATTTTTATCTACACGCGCACCGGCTCAGTGAATGCGAGCACCGGAACGTCGCGGACGTTCGTGCGCGGTGGCGCGCGCCTTTTTGAGTTTGACCAGAACGGAAATTACGTCCGCGAGATTGGCCAGGATCTCTATGGATTTGTCTTCGCGGAAAATGTGCGCGTCGACCCGCAGGACAATATCTGGGTGGTGGACTCGGGGTCGAACATGGTGATCAAGTTCGATCCACAGGGACGAGTGGCCATGACGTTCGGCAGGAAGCCTGAATCGATCACGGTCCCGGAGATGCCGCCGGAGTCCATGCCCGCATCCTCGCCGACTGCCTTCGGCGGGCGCGGGCCGGGTGCCGGCATTCTGGGAGACAACTTCAACAGGCCGGCCGATGTGGCCTGGGATTCCGCCGGAAATATCTTTGTCGCCGATGGCCATGGACCCGGCACCAATGCCCGCGTTGCTAAATTCGACAAAGACGGGCGCTTCGTCAAGACCTGGGGCTTCCGGGGAAAGGGCGAGGGTCAATTCGATAACCCTCACGCGATCGTCGTGGATGCCAAAGGGAACGTGTATGTCGCCGATCATGGAAATAAGCGGATCCAGGTATTCGACAACGACGGGAATTTCAAAACTCAATACACCAACGTGGGCGCGCCATTCGCCATGTGCATTACCCACGGACCCCGTCAGTATATTTATTCTTCGGATTCCAATTATTCGGGCGACCTGAAAGGCGGTGCCATCTACAAATTAGAGCTCGACGGCACCGTGGTAGGAAAATTTGGTTCGGCGGGAAAGGGGCCCAAGCAATTCGGCGCCGTTCACGCATTGGACTGCCAAAGCGAAAATGTGATCTACGCGGGCGAAGTTGTGAACTGGCGCATTCAGCGCGTCACGCTGCATCCCGCCAAGAGTTCGGAATAGCACGCGGCCACCAGATCAAACGTTCGGAACGTGTCACGACAGCTTTAATGCGAACGTTCGTTTTGCATTCGAAATTGAATCCGGGCGACCTTGGGAGCCGCATAATATGGCAGCCAGATTTCCACCATGTCGTGAGTATTGTCGACGTCGATGTGGCGGCTATCGACGCCGCGCGTGGGCAGTGGATAAAAAGTGAATTTTTCCGTAACCGGATCGAATTTTCCGAGGGCGTCTGCGTTCAGCATGCTGAACCAGACGATATGGTTCTTGTCGACTACTGGCTCGTAGGGATGCGCGTAGCGGTACCAGCCAGGCAGCTTATATTCGGTGAGAGCTTCCTGGTGTGGATGTCAATTTTTGCGAGGCGACCCGCAAAATACTCGGCGACCCAAACGGTATCGCCCCGCCTGTCAGCGCGTAGCCTTCGTGGGCCTTTGGAGTATAATGGCGCACCCAGATCCCAGCCTCTTCCAACCTGACGGTCCTCCGGGCTCATTTCCTCGTCGTCGATAGGCGGCAAGATTACTTCGCCGACCTCGCCCGTGCTGCCGTTTACGTAGCCCACCTTATCGACAGCGATCTGTGCGATCCAGGCATTATCTTCGGAGTCGACGGTGAGTCCGTACGGCCTTCCCAGCTGAGTCTTGGCTTTGAATTCCGTATACTTCCCTGTTTGAGGGTCCAGCCGGTAGGTTCCGTTTGTCTGAGCGGCCCAGAAATAACCCTTGGAATCGACGTCTTTCCCATTTTCGAAAATTGGCCATCCCTTCGGCAGTGGGAAAGTCGTAAGTTTTTCCGCCTTCACGTCAAATTTCACGGCCATCTCAGTCCCGTACCAGACGTTGCCCTGCGGATCCACGTCCCCGCCAATGCCGGGGGTTAGATAAATATAGCCATCGCTGCCTACCGTCAAATCATGCTGGCCGAAAGCCTCGTGGCGGCTGCGAATGCCTCGCGACCAGTCGCTTCCATCCCTGAATTCATTGTCGTCGTATTCCGGATCATCGTTGCGCGCCGTACTGTTGTCCTCATTCAGTCTGAACTCAGTGATGTGGCCCGTGTGGGGGTCGAGCCTGCCAAGCGTGCGGCCATCTTTCGCAGGGAGGTCGTATTCGGTAACCACGATGGCGGCAGCTTCACCCGTGGGCCGCGGAAATGGATTTGGTTTTAGCGGGAACGGTTCGGGCCCGCGGACTCGAGTGAGATAGTCGATGATGTCGCTCTTGTAGAACTCCATGATCCGGCGTTCGGCGCCAATCGGCTGTCCTTCGCTATCCAGGATCGGCGTGGCGAACTTCCCGCCACCGGGGACCTGGTCAAGATTGGCAGGGACGACTCCCCCGCAGCAGTCTCCATATGGTGGGTCCGTCGCACCTGAGATTTTTGACATGTCGTTGACGATCAAATCCCAACCAGCTCGGTCGAAGCGCTTCTCCAGGCCGAAGCCGCCGTTGTGGCAGGTGCTGCAGTTGTTCAGCAGGACTCGCTTCATTTTTCGGTGCGCTGCGGTGTCGTCAGGCAAGCTCGCAAACCATTCGGCATCGGATAGTTGCCTCCACGCATCCGGGAAGGGCTTGAGGATGAACTCCTGGCGGACTTTCTTGCCGCGTTTGATCGTCTGTTCCGCGCGCGTGCGCTCAAATCCAACCGCCTGGGCCCATATCCGGTAATTGCCCTCTGGCAGCGGCGGGAAATAATATTCGCCGCTCTGATTCGTGTACACCGACGTAGTAATCGTAGAGCCCTGAGCCTTGGCAGAGACGCAAACTCCCTCCAAAAGCTTTCCATCCAGGGATTTGATTACCCCCGCCAGCCCCGCACCTGGGCCCGCTTGACCAGCGCTCTGCCACACATTCAAAAAGACAATCAGCAAAGAACAAATGAGGCAGCCGCGAAGTGTGGGGTTCATGACAATCCTTCCGTTCAGTTTGCCGGGATCCTCGTGTAAGCGCCCGACTTCAAGAAGGCGATGACGTCATCGATCTGCTGCGGTTCCAGGTCATACCGGAAACCCGGCATCTTGCCGGGAAAACCCTGCTCAATGATCTGACGGAGGGAATCTTCGTCCGCGTCGTCTCCATATACGCCTTGCAGGGTGGGACCCAGCAGCCCCAGCATCTTTTTTTGCTTGGAGGCGATATGACACAAGGGGCAATTTTGTACAAACAACGATTCGCCGCGCCTTTGCTGCTCTGTGAGAACGGCCCGTGTAACGGCGTGCTTTTGCCCGGCCGAGGGGGCTTTATCTATAGCTTGCGCCGCGGAATCCCGAGCCAGGATTGCTGCCGGGAGCAACAACAGACATTCCAGGAGCAAGAACAAAGTACTCCGGCGAATGGAATCCATCGCGAGCCTCCGCGTAAATGAATGATTGAATGGAATATTAACATTGTCTTGCCCGTCCTGCGTTAGGCTGGCATTCGTGCACTTGGGCAAAAAGCGCTTCCTCTTGCCGCTGTTGCTGATCTGTATCCCCATTTCCAGGGACTCTCTGCACGGTCAGGATCAGACGGGCACTCCCAGCGCGCAACCTACCATCACCACCGATCGCCCCGCCATAACCGATTCGAGCCTTGTGGTCCCTACTGGCGACTTGCTGTTTGAAAATGGTTTCGCCGAAACTGGGAACCAAAGACAGCATGGCTTCGATTTTCCGGAGACGCTCGCCCGCTTTGGACTCACTTCGAAGACGGAGTTACGCCTCAGCGCGCCGGATTATTTTCAGAACTACAACATGGGACGCGGCCTGGGTTCAGGATGGGGCGATCTCGGCCTGGGAATGAAGCAGCAACTCGCAGTGCCGGGAGGCTTCGATGCTTCCTTGATTGTCTCGCTGAGTTTTCCGACCGGAGGCAATGCTATATCCAGTCACGGATATGATCCTCAGATACAGCTGCCGTGGTCGCATCCGATATCCAGGAATTGGATCGCCGCTGGCATGTTTTCGCTTTTGTGGCCGACGGAAGGGCCTAGCAGCTTGTTGAATTAAATAGCTTTTGCGTGTTTCTCGGCTCTGAATCTGGTTATAGATGAGTTGTTTGGGAGCTGTTAGGTACCGTCCGATTCGACCGGTTACCCGCAGCAGCATCCATTTTCAGGCTTTCGCCATTAGATTTCGCAACCGGCAGAGGTTGTAAGCGGCTCCGGTGAAGGTAAACAGCCACCCAACTTTGTCGATCCCTCGCAACTTCACTTTCCTTAGCATCCCCACCATCTTCATCCACCCGAATGATTGTTCCACTCGTTTTCGCTTCCGCTGACTCACCTCGTACCCGGCATGCCGCGCCGTGCGCTGATCAATCGCGCTCCGTCGGTTGGTGTTGTTCTGTGCCACATGCGGTGTGATGTTCATCCCGCGAAGCTCTTTGACAAACTCTTGCGTGTCGTAATTCTTGTCCCCGCACACAGTCACCCGCTTCACACCGTGAATCCTCTCAGCCATCAGCATCGCTGCATCTCGTTCCGCTCTTCCATCGGCCTCGGTTAGAAAAGTCTGCACCAAGAGCCCGTTGCGGTTTTCCATCAATACATGTCCCAGATAACTCAGCTTCGCCTCGCTGCCTCGGGACTTCCTGAACAGGCGGGCATCGGGATCCGTCGTGCTCTTGTGGGTCTGATTCTTCCGCTTCTCCCCGTGAAAATCGACATCCCCTACCGCCCCAGGCGGGTTCCCCTTCCCATCTTTCCGCCGGAAACTCTTCTGACTCGCCCATGCCTCGATCAGCGTCCCGTCCACGGTGAAATGCTCATCTGAAATGTAGGGCTTCGCCCGCTCCAGCACCCGTCTGAAAAACCCCTCCGCAATCTCCTCGTTCAGCAAACGCTCCCGATTCTTGCTGAACACTGCGTGATTCCAGACCATCTCGTCCATCTCCATTCCCACAAACCACCGGAACAGCAGGTTGTACTCCAACTGTTCGACCAGCATTCGTTCACTGCGCACCGAATAGAAGATCTGCAACAGCAGCGACCGCAACAATCGCTCCGGCGCGATCGATGGGCGCCCCACTTTCGAGTACAACTCCGCAAACTTCAGTGACATCTCCTTCAGAATCTCATCCACCATCTTGCGGACCGGCCGCAACGGATGATCCGCCGGAACTCGCTTTTCTGGAGAAATGTAACTGAACATTCCATCTTGCTGGTTATCGTCGCCGCGCATTCACTCGTCTCCTTGCTTCTTTGCTTCAGACGAGTTCTTTTAATTAAAGTTGCAGCGACAACTCATTTTTCAACAAACTGCTAGACGCAATGTGGCGGGCCAAGCCAGTTTCCTGCTAGACCGGCAGATTACCAGCCGCTGGGATGCGTTTATAGAGTATGGTGGCGATTTTCCGCAGCGCGGGGGTCCGCAACACATCCTGCATCCCGGCACGTCCTTTAAGCTCACTTCCAATCAGCAACTCGATTTTCATTTCGGCGTCGGTCTTTCGTCGGCGGCTGTGGATCACTACATTGGCTTCGGCTATTCGTTCCAATTCCAGGCCCTTCATCGTGCCAAGCAAGCAGCTCCTGACTAACCGCGACTGCTGGCTTGGCGAGTAGACATGGCCAGTCGAAGAGCATCCAAATGAGGCGAGCATTTTTCCCGAACCTGCTTCAAGTGAGCGATAGCCTGCTCCCAACCCCAGCCCAGTCCCCAGTGCAGGTGTCCAATCGCCACGGTGGGTGAGCGAGCGATACCGGCTGTGCAGTGCAGATATACCGTGTCACTATCCGACGAAAGCAACTCATGCAGCATGCTGACGCAGTCTGAAAATCTTGCCACCATCTCGGCCTGCTCTTCTTTCACCGGAAGGCGGACAAGCCGGAGTGCGGCCTTTTTGTAATGCTCCTCCAGCGGTTGCCACAGCAGGCCGACAGATGCCATATCCTCGTCCGTCTGCAGGTTGACCACGGCTGTGACAGCAAATTCGCTTCGCAGCCTCTCGATATCGTCGATTGTCTTCGGATGCGAACCAACGAACAGCGCGGGAAGAACCTGGGCGAAGTCCATGGGCTTAATCGGCGTGGAAGCCAACCCATAGCATAAGGTTGCAGCAGCCTAACCGCAACGGCATAGAACGCCTTGAGAAAATCTATCCCTTGCTGCGTAAATTCGGAGTCTTTCGCTGATTTGGTCCGGCCTTAGATGATTGTTGTGATGAAATGTGCTGTTAACAATTCCATTGCACAATCCTCCATCTAATAATTGGCATCAGATCCGGCCCCGACACTAGCACCCGAGGAGGGTGAAACATGAGCGCGACAGCCCGGGCATCCATTGGCGATCAAGGAGTCCTAAACACCAAGTTGTCGCAACCCCTGTCTGACGTCTGGATTGACCGCGATCTGAGCTGGCTGGACTTCAATCAGCGGGTTCTTGCCGAGGCTCTCGACGAGCGCACGCCCCTGCTGGAAAGGGCGAAGTTTCTTGCGATTTTCACCTCGAATCTCGATGAGTTTTTTATGAAGCGAGTGTCGGTGCTCCGCCGGGGACATAACGGACCCGGGGGCGCCCTGCTGCAAAAGCTACGGGATAAAATAATCCAGCAGCTACACCAGCAGGCCCAATGCTACCGCCAGAACATTATTCCGGGTCTGGCTGAGCACGGCATCACCCTTTGCCGCTGGGACGACATGTCCGACGCTCAGCGGGAGGAGGCCAGCGACTACTTCGAATCTCACTTATCGCCGGCACTCACCCCTTTGGTCATCGATCCGGATCATCCGTTCCCGTTCCTGTCGAATCTGTCCACCTCTCTTACCTTCCGGCTGCGTGAGCCAGGCCGGAACGAGTCGATGTATGCCCGTGTAAAAGTACCTGGGAATCTGAAACGGTGGATTCCTCTCCATGCGGAAGTTCCTTCCGGCCAAACCTTGTTTGTGCAGCTTTCCGAAATCATTCGTGGAAACCTCGACAAGCTGTACACGGGCATGGACATAAGCGCCATCACCGTCGTGAGGCTCACGCGCGATGCTGAAGTTGATCTCGATGACGATCCGGGCGCGGGAATTCGTGAGTTGGTCCAGGAACAAATTCGCCAGCGCCGTTATGAAACCGTCATTCGCCTGGAGTTTGGGCCGGGCGCAGACGCGGACATTCAGGAAATGTTGCGCGGACGCTTTGAGCTTTCCCCGGCGGACGTGTATGACATGCCGGAGGAGGTTGACTACACCACGCTGTTCGAGCTCGCGGGAATGCCGATTCCCGAGTTGCGCGACCCGGCGTGGACGCCGCTTCCGCATCCGTCACTTCCAGAAGAAGGCGCAGCGCTATTTAACGCGATCCACGCCGGCGACATTCTTGTTCACCATCCTTATGAAAGCTTCGACGCCAGCGTCGAACACTTCATCAGCACCGCCGCGGACGACCCCAACACGGTGTCGATCAAGATGACGGCGTACCGGGTCGGCGACGACACCCCGTTTGTCAAATCGCTGATCCGGGCGGCGGAACACGGAAAACAGGTGGCCTGCGTGATGGAGATCAAAGCCCGCTTCGATGAGGAGCGCAATCTGCACTGGGCCGCCGAGCTTGAGCGCGTGGGCGCCCATGTCACATTCGGCGTCAGTGGGCTCAAAACGCACGGCAAGACGGCGCTTGTAGTCCGCGAAGAGGCCAGCGGCCTCCGCTGCTATGTGCACATCGGCACCGGAAATTACCACGTGAAGACAGCGCGCCTCTACGCCGATGTTGGGCTGCTCACCTGCGACCCATTGCTCACGCACGATGTCGTTAACCTCTTCCACTATCTCACCGGCCACGCGAAAGCTCCCAATTCTTCCACACTGTTGGTGGCGCCCAGCACGATGCGAGGGCGTTTTCTTGAGCTGATAAAGCGGGAAGTTGAAAATCTGCGCGCCGGCGGGCATGCACGAATCATTGCCAAGATGAATCAACTGGAAGATCCGGACATCATCGAGGCCCTGTGTGAAGCATCCGAGGCTGGTGTCCCGATCGATTTGATAATTCGCGGCTTCTGCTGCCTACGGCCCGGTGTGCCGGGCCGCACCGGAAACATTCGCATCCGGTCGATCATTGGTCGATTCCTCGAACATTCGCGGATTTTCTATTTTGCCAACGGACAGAAGAATCCGCTCGACGGCGAATTCCTCATCGGATCAGCCGACTGGATGTTCCGGAACCTCTCCAAGCGGGTCGAGGTGGTAACTCCCGTTCTTGCCGAGGGCCCCAAGAAGAAGCTGTGGGAGATTCTTGACATTCTTTTGCGCGATCGAAGACAAGCCTGGATCCTCGAAAGCGACGGTACGTATTCGCAGTTACATCCGGAAGGACATCCACAGGGTCCCGAGACGCTCGGCAGCCATCAAACCCTGATGAATTTGACTCTACTTCGGGCGGGCGCGTAGAACCGGCCAAACCGGCTATAAATATTCATTGAAAGATTTGGTCGTTCCACGGGCAGATCTACCACCACCCGAAACGCTTCAGGAAAGTGAGAAGCACAACCGTAACAGCGAGCATGGACAAAATAACGAATATAAAACCATGGGGTGAATCCACGGCCGGCAAACCCTTGACGTTCATTCCAAAGAGGCCTGAAATCACCAGAGAAGGCAGCGCCAAAGTTCCCAGCACTGTAAGCACCTTCATTACCTGATTGGTCCGGTTGGCGACGCTCGAAAGATAGATGTCGAGGCTCCCCGTCAGCAGGTCCCGCTGCGTCTCGACCATGTCCAGATCGCGAACGACGTGATCGTAAACGTCGCGAAAATACGGCCACATGTCCGCCTGGATAAAAGGCTGGTTGCCGCGCTGGATACGAGCGAGGGCGTCGCGCGTGGGGATAAGAACGCGGCGCACTTGTATCAGGCTGCGCTTAATATCGAAGATTTCCGAAAGGACTTGCGGAGAAACATCCCCGAGCACTCTGTCTTCCATTTCGTCGATGGCATCATCGAAGTGATCGAGAATGGGGAAATACGCATCCACGACACCGTCGAGGATCCTGTGGAATATTTGATCGGGGCGAAGAGAAGGGATCTGCTTTTGAAGCGCGGACAGATGATCTCGAACTTTCTGATGACAGTCTCTTTCAACCGTGATGACGAAGTCCTGGCCCACGAAAACATCCAGGTCGGACGGCAGGACGGAATGATCGCTGGAAACGTCGACCGGCTTTAAGACCGCGAATAAATATCCCTCGTTCTCTTCCAGCTTGGCGTTTTCGTTGCCCTGGCGGCAATCCTCGATGTGCAGCGGATGAATGTTGTATTCGGCCGCGAGACGGTCAAGTTCGGGATCGTCCGGATTGGTGATGCGGTGCCATGCGACCATGGAGGGTTCGAGTGTAACCCGGCATCGCACCTCTTACGAGGGGAAGATTCAAGCCGGATACTTGCGCAGCCCCGCCATCAAGCTCGAGGTCAAATACCCAAAGCTTCCACATCTTCGATGCGAAATGCGAAGGGCCCCTGGGCGCGGCAACGAAAGTATCAACCTGCCGGTGGCAGTTTTACGCCCAGAACGTCGCGGAGATAATTGATGTTGTGCGCGATGTAATCGTCAACGGCGAGATCACCGTTCCCGCCGATCGCGTCGTAGCCGTCGTCGCCCTTCCTTGGTTCATCGAGGTCGAGAACCACCCAGCCCTTGAAGTGGCGGTCGCGCAGCACTTTAAATACAGCGGGGAAATCGACGCCTCCGCCGCCCAGATTGTGGTAGACGCTCGCCACTTTGTGGTCCTCCTCCAGGGGCGTGGCGGTGTTGCCGCGAAATTTGGCGTAGGTATCCTTGAGGTGCACCTCGGCAATGCGCGGAAAGTAATCGTTAATGATCTGCACCGGATCTCCGCCGCCCAGAACGAGGTGTCCCGTGTCGGGCGTCATCCAGACATACCGGGGATCGGTGAGATCCATGACCCGGCGCATCTCTTTTTCGCGTTCCATTGGCCCCCAGATGTGCGGATGCGGCGCCAGCCGGATTCCCATGGCAATGGTTTGCCGGCCGATCTCGTTGAGCGTATCGGCGAGCCTTTTCAGCTGATCGTCGCTCGGGCCGCCGGTTGGGCGCCGCCCCATGTTGATCTTCCAATGGTCGCAGCCCAGCGGTTGCAGGAAGTCTCGCGCGAAGGCAACATGATCGGCGACGGTTTTGGGGATCTGGTCCGGATCGATGAAATTTGTCGACTGCCCGCGCCCGCCGTTGGACGCGTCAATGAACGTGAGGCCCGCTTCGTCAAAGAGCGTTTTGAGTTCCAGCGGATTTTTCAGGTACTTCTGAATGCCGTCCGGGTAGGGCTCAATCCCCTGCAGACCCAGCGCCGCGATCCGTTTGACCGCCCACTCCGTATCATGCTGCCCGCGCCAGAGGGAGCTGGTCGTTCCGAACAACATATCGGGATTGACGGGATCAAGCGGCTGATGCGAGGGCTGATGCGACACCGCACCCCACGCCCAGGGTGGCCCAACCGCGCTCGCAGCGGCGGCCGCGGCCGAAAATGCCAGAGCTGACGACAGAAACTCCCGCCTTTCAAGGCCGCGCTCAATTCTCACAGGCATGGATTTTTTTCCGTGCGAGACTATTCGCTTCATCATCAATTCTCCATCACTACCCATCCGATCGCACTTATAGTCTCCGACCCGCTAAAAGTCCAGACTTTCTGCTCCGAAGCGTGGAAGGCCGAAAACCAAAATGCAGATCCCTCACTGCGTTCGGGATGACACGCGGGAGATGTCCTTCGCAAGGTATGGGACGCGGAACAAGAGAAGCTTGCCACACAGGCTCTATAGGTCGGCCCCGAATTCGCTCGCATCAGACCTTACTTGGCCAGCGGGTCGGGCCGAAGCTGGAAATGTGCGATGGAGGTCGTGTTGCCCTTCCCTCCTTCGACATGCCAGATCACCCTCTCTTCGTTTCCCGCCCACAGGCCGCGACCTTTCCAGCCTGCTTTCGGATCGTCGATGCGGCCATCCACACGGCGCGTATAAAAATCGAGCGGATACGGTACGCGTATCGTTACGAATTTCTTCGTGTCCGGTAAAAACACGATCAGCGAATCGGAACCCGTCCCGTTTACGATGGGCACATTCTTGCCAAGGCCAAAGGCGTCATAACGGTCGACCCAGTTATGGTAGAAGGAATCAGCAAGCACGCCGGTGCCTTTGAACTTCGGGCCCGGCACAGGATACAGCGTCCAGCCCTCGGGACAATGCTGCCCCGTGGCTGTGGGTCCATTGAGCGGTCCCTTGCACTTGCGCCGGTCGAAGCTCGCGAGATCGTTGCTGCCGGCCAGCGCCGTCCACACAACGCCGTTGGTATCAATTTCGATTCCCAGAGTCCCGAAGGCCTCCACACCCGGGCGCTTGGGATTGTCAAAAGGCGGCTCGTAAACTTCCGTCATGCATGTGGCCGGAGGGTTCGCGCCTGTAACCATGCGTATAAGCCTCCCGGGAACCTCCGCGATGGCCGAGTTGACGCCCGAGGCAGTCCACACGCTGCCGTCCACTGGATTGACAGCTATGCCATACCCCGGGGCTCCGTCGACAGCTCGATCGAGCTTCGGATCGGGCGGCTCGTTCGGCTTCGTGTACGCTCCGATCTTTCCGTCACCGTTATAATCAATAACTGCCGGGCACCAGCCCTGGGATTTCTCCGCGTCGTGCGTCTCATCCCACACGCGCCCCTTCACCCAGCCGATCACGCCCATCCCGCGAACTCCGGAGACGTTGCCAAAATAGGCTGTCTGATCCGCGTCGTTGGCAAAGATCATATGCCCTTGCGAGACGCAGGTATCGATCAGCTCGAATTTGCCGGTCCCAGGATAATAAATCGCGCTGCCTCTGCTGGCCCCTGGCGGCAGCGGAAAATTCTTCGCAAAGGGATTCTTCGAACCTTCCTGGCAGTAGGCAGGCAGATCGGCGCGGGTCTGCGTGTGAAACCAAAGCCGGCCGCGTTGATCGATATGCGGCGCAGCCGGAGTCACCGGATCGTTCCAAACAATCTCATTCCCCCAGTAAGGCGACGGCGCAGCCACACTCTGCGGCGAGTGCGGGCTCAGGAGTTTTCGATCACTTTCGTTGTGCAATGGTATAGGGACCATGGATTTCGTGGCCTTGATCGGGTCCAGAATCGTGACCGCTCCCGCCGAAAATGACGTGGCATAGACGGGGCCGTATGCATTGATGGTGGGATTCCGGTCGTCCGTGCTCACTACGTCATGAATGAAGGCCCGGTCCGTGTCGGCTTCCCACAGAGTAATCACGACGTTGCGCTCAACGCCCTGCGGCCGCGGCGGCGCCGACGGCACCTCGCCCGCTGCGATTCGACTGCTCCAGTCCGCGAACATCGCGAGCCCGCGATCGTGTCCGAAATTGTTGAGCGCGCTAGTCATTTGCGGGCCAACTTGGCCCGACATCATCCGCCGCTCCCAGGCGAGCGCGGGTGAATCGAAGGTGCGGAGGCTTGGCTCAATCTCGCGCGTCGCCTTATTGCCCATCTGATGGCAAACCTCGCATCCCCTCTTGAGCAGCCAGTCCCACTCCGCCTGTGTCTCGATCTCGATATCCTTATTCTTTGTCGCTTCCAGCTTGACCCGCTCTTCGGCGGCCTCCTGGCTGGTTGGCGAGTGCCCCGTCGGGCCCCCGGCTACTCGGACCTTCAACGGGAACGCACTCTTCGGGGGAATCTTTATGAGGGAATACCAGTAGTCACCGGGATAATATTGCGCCGCGGCCTGCGCGCCGGGAGCGATCACGGCGGTCAACGCCAACGTCGTGCCCGGCGCAGCGTCCACTGGCTTCGAATCCACCAGGCCGTATCCTCGCACCCAAACCTTGTAGTTCGCCTTAGGCAGTTGAGGCAGTAGATATCGCCCGGCGTCGTCGGTGACAACAATCTTGCGGAACTTGGTCGGCAGCTCCGTGGTTTCTGCAATCACCCATACGCCCGCTTCGGGCCCCTTCGAACTTGCAACGACGCCACCGATGTCGTCGGCGTTCACGGCGACGCGATTCGCCTCCGCCTGCATGGCCGCCAACCGTTCGCGCGGGAAAGCATCCAGCCTTATGATCCCGGCAAGGAGCACGGCCACGAGCACGGCCAGGAACACGGCGGCGCATGTCGCCCCTAGCATGGGCTTCGATTTCGTCATGGCTTCTCCTTTGCGAATCCCGTGCCCGCAGCAGAACGAGACGCCCACAGGGCGCGCGTCCGCTCCGCGTTTAGCCGAGTCCGCTTCCCGAATGCCGGGCCGCTCTACCTTTCTGAAGCCAGGAACCCCGTCGCAATCGGCCATAGAGGACGGCAGGGAGCCGGTCTCCACTTTGAACCGTCCGGCTCGAGCCTGAATTGCCCGCTGGTGATGAAGCTGTCGTTCAAATACGTCGAGTCGTCCACGACGGATGTCACGATCAGGTACGCATTGCCATCCTCTTCGAACCGATCGTAGTACTCGGTCAGCACCGCATCCCCGCTGTAGGGCACTCCATTCTTTCGCAAGTATCCGGGCTTCATATGCGTGGTGACCACGTGCAGAGTCCCGCCCTTCCCGGGCACGGCGCCTCCCACCCTGCCCAGCACGCCGAGCGTTTGTACTTGTTTTTCCCATGCGGCAATGGAGTCCCCTTGCAATTGTGGAGGTCCACCTTTCCATTTCGAGCCGTCGAAGTGGAACAGGCGCGTCTGCATCCCCGCGTCCGTGTCCATCCGCAAGGTGTTGTCATTTTCCCACGTGATATGCAGGCGCTCCGGGATACGCATGATATTGCCGGCGCCATACGCGCGGCACTCATTGCCTTCGCGCTCATCTTTCACAGGATCCCAGGTGGCGGCAACGCGCTTGCCTTCCGCATTGAGGGGAACGCTCGCGTAGTCCCCTTTCGCCGGCGTCATCATGCGCCAGCGCCAATCCTCGTTAACCATAGAGACCCAATAGCCGGTCACATCGATCAACGCTTTTGACTTCGCGGTGGTTGCGGAACTGCCGGGAGTTACCGGGCCCTGGGCAAAGATGCCGCCCGCGAAACCAACCGCAGTTAAAAACAGAAATATCGCGGCAGCAACTCGCCACACATTGAAGTATCTCAGGGGCTGGCGACTCATCATCGGCCTCCGGTTACATTCTGCCGTTGCGTTTTGTTCTTGCTGAGTTCCTGGTAGACCGCTTCGACGAACATGTCGGTGGTCCAGGAACCGCTCGTTGCGCCGTAGAGCCCATCGAATTCCAGCGTCGGCCGCGCCGCCCGTACCTGTTCGAGCGTCATGCCCTTCTCCAACATCGCCTGTATCTGCGCGCGAATGATGGTCACCATATCGCGATAGTTCACCACGTCGTTTCTGTCGCAGATGCGTCCATGCCCGGGAATCACGTAGGTGCCACCCTCTTCGTTTTCCTCGGGAACGAGAAGCTCGATGATTTGATTCAGCGCGTCGATAACTCCGGTGATGCTGCCGCCCTGCCCTTCCCGGATCACGGGGTAGCTGGCCAGGCTGAAGATGTCGCCAGTGCTGACGACTCCCGACCTGCGAAAAAGAACGTAGCTGTCCCCGTCTGTGTGCGCGTTGGGCGCGTGATAGATGTACACCTCCTCGCCGTTGTACAGCCTCCAGTCCTCCGTCTCATACGTGTCGGTGGGCCAGCGGGATGACGGTACGGGTGACGCCTTCCCGGTAGGCGCGCTCATCCTGTTGAGCACGTTGATGTGCGCGAGAATGGAGGCTCCGGAAGGCAACGACAATCCCGTCGGCGCCCCTCCTCCCTCCAGGGGATTGATGCTGGCGTTGGGGAGCGCCCATCCGGCCTTTGACAAATTCTCGTTGCCACTCGTGTGATCGTCGTCGGCACTGGTATCCACAATGAAAAGAATGTGTTTGTCCGTGAGGCTGCGTATGGCCGACAGAACTTCCTCGCTCATTTGCGCGACGCCGGAATCCACCACCATCACAAACCGGTTCCCAACCTGCACCGTAATATTGGCGCCCGCGCCGGCAATCACGTACACGTTCCCTTGCACGTGAAGCAGTTCGACGTTCCCCTGGCGGCCCTTCTTCTCCTGTTGGCCCGATTGCTGAGCTTGCGGGTCGCTCGCCTGTTTTTCCCTGGCAGAAACGCCACTCGCAATAATGCTCAGCGGCAAAAGGAAAACAATTAAAAGCGTCAGCCGGATAGCCTGAGCGCTCCTTTTCACTGTTTCGCCTCTGTGTGCGCCGGAAGCTTGGGCGGCAGGGGCATCTTGGCCATCTTGTCCTGATACTCCGGATACATGGTCTCCGCGCCGCCGCGAGCCGCTTCTACCGGGATTCCATAGCGCGAGGCAAATTCGGTCAGCCAGCGGTTCTCCCCGCGCAGGTGGTAGGCGACGTAGCCTTTCGGATGAGGCACCTCCACGCTTGGAATGCAGTAGTTCGGTAGGAACCGATCACCAAGGTCCAGGATCCAATTCGACGTTCGAATAAGAGGCTCGGTGAGGTACACCGGGTCCTTCACATCGGTGACGAGCGTGAAGTAGTTCCCGTGCCGGATAAAATATTCGATCAAGGTGGCCCGGTCGCTGCGGGGAAGACCGTTGCGCCGGATCCATCCTTCTTTCAGATGGTCGGTGTAAACCCTCAACATGTCCCCAACCCATTCCCCCGTGGAAAATCCCTGCCAGGTGTGAGGCACGACTTCGGAGGGGTGAGGCCTTCCGTCCATGTAGATCGTGCGGTAAGGCAACATAAATCTTAGAGTCGTATGCCAGGCGAAAAATCCCTGCGTGACGGGATCTACATCCGACCAGATCCGCATGTCGCCCGGGCCGCGAGGGGCATAATCGGGCGGATGCGGCTCGCACTCGTGCTCGACCATCTCCCACTTTTGCGCGTCCCAGGCGTCGCCCCTCAGCCGCGCTGCGTCGTTGATGGGCATCGCCGTGTAGTCGCCGATCTCCGGTCCAGGGCCGCGCTCAGGCTCATCCTCATGCATCTTCTGGCCCCATTGTCCCGACATGTCCACCTGCGCGACTGCCGGCTGGCAAGCCAGGCCGAGCGCGATCAGCAGGAGAGAGGCAACTATCTCGCGCCGATACGCGCGAATCACAATCGTCAACCCGCGGAGGGATTCATTCATGGCCGAATACCTTCGCGACCTCTGAGCGCAACGCTTCCTGATTTGGCCGATTGTGCATGTCGAATGCTTTGTTCACCATTCCCATCACCACGTACTGGCCCAGCTCTTCGGTCAGCTCCGCCACGCCTTTCTTGCCGAACAATTTCAAGGCGTGCGCGAACGTCTCGGACGTCAGCGGCCCGGGTCCGATCAGCTCGCGGCCAAACTCGATCACGCAGCTCTCTTTTTCCCCGATCCCCGCGATTGGCTTCCGGTACTTGATGATATTGATCACGTCCGGCGGAATGCCCATCTGCCGCGCGTTGCGCTCGTGATCGGTCCACAGATAGACGTTTCCCACTCCGCTGACCTCGCGGGCTGCGACCAGCACCGCCACTTCCTCCAAGATCGGGCCCAGGTCGCTTTCGTGCCCAAGGTAGTACCTCAGTTCGTAAGTCTGTTTCGCCACGTACGGGCTATACAGCCGCATGTTCCATGTTCCTGGTATGCAGGGTTGCAGTTGCGATGCGGGGGTTTTCGATTCGTCGCAAAACGTGCGGATCGCATATTCGTTGGTGAACTGCGTTCCGCCCCGGGCGATCAGCTCGTCCCAGACCTTTTTTCCGTTCGCATCCAGTTGTTCCCGTTTGAGCAAAGGAAGGCGTCCGAACGAGTCCGGGTAAACATCCCTGGGGAGTGCCCTCGCCGGCTCTTCCGCCGAATCGAGGCGTCCCCCCATCGCACGTTTTTCGCTGACGACTTGTGCGACCAACACACAGCACAGCCCGCTGCACACTGCAAGCGCCGCGGCCCAATGAACCATGCGCACGGGGACTCCTCATCCGAACGAGTGCTCCGAGCGAGCACTCGCCATTCTCACAAGAAGCTCTGCCGCCGATTGCCCTCTCGATTTTCAGGGCTATCCGTTCTCAGCCTTCAGGACGCGCCGTCTTCCTGGTTGTTCTTGTTCACCCTCGTTCGGTTCCTAAAATGCGTACTTCAACGCAAATTGAATCAGGCGAGGATTCACCGAGGTAGTGGTGATCTGCCCGAAGCTGCCCAGCGCAAAGTTTACGGCGGGATTGTTGAACTGTGGATGGTTGAACGCGTTGAAAAATTCCGTCCGGAACTGCAGCGTGGCATCCTCCCTGAGTCCCCCCACCTTGGTCGTTTTCACCAGGGCCATATCCCAGTTGAATTGCCCTGGGCCCAGGATAATCGATACCCCGCTATCACCATACCCGGTCCCGTTGCCGACAGCCGGGGTCGGGCAGAACGCGGCCTTAGTGAAGTAGCCTGGTCCACCGGTCGCACCACCCAGGCGAGCCAGCACACCTCCCGGAGTCGCCACGTTTGCAGGCCCCATTCCAGCGCAATATTCAGCGCGTGAGGTTGAAACGCTCCCAAAGATCGTGCCCCCGCGCGTGTCGGTGATGGTCAAGGGCTCGCCGTCTTGAAGGATCGTCACGCCAGACAGATTCCACCCGCTCACGAGCTTGCCCTTCAATCCGTCCGGGTGGCCAAACGGCAGGTCCCAGCTATAGTTCAACGCCAGACGTTGCGGATAGTAGCCGCCGCTCAATCCGTACTGCTGCGCAGCGTTATTCGGATCGTTGCTGTTGAGGGTGGTGGCTGTGGCCGTGGTGGTGCTCGCTC
Source organism: uncultured Acidobacteriota bacterium (assembly GCA_963848365.1). Classification (GTDB taxonomy): domain Bacteria; phylum Acidobacteriota; class Terriglobia; order Acidiferrales; family UBA7541; genus Palsa-295. Next base: position 377,411 of record CAWKDI010000005.1, on the reverse strand, counting down.
CCGTGGTGAAGGCTCGGCTCCACGTATAAGCCGCTTGCATCGACAACCCATGGGACATCTGCTTCCGCAAGGTCACCTGCAAGCTGTTGAACTTGTCGTATCCGTCGACGCCCTCCTGGTTCAGGCCAGTCGGTGCAAATCCGAGGTATGGCACGCGGAGGGAAGCGTTGGCGACCGTATTTGTGGTAACCAAGCCCGCCGTAATGCCTGGCGCATTGATGGTATTTGTGCCCAGGGGATTGCCTACCAACTGCGCCCCGTTGATCTGCTGGGACGTGACGGATTGGTGGATCCCATGCGATCCGACGTAACCCACTTCCAGCACCCAGTTCGGCAGGAATTCGTATTGCGTGTTCAGATTGTACTCATAGGTCAATGGAGTGACGTACTTCTGCTGCATGATGTAATCGGCGATGTTAGAACTTGCGCCGCTCGCGAAATTCACCCAGCGGGGCGTCCACTGAAGAGGTGTTGGAGCGTAGGGCTGCGCTTCGCTGGAGAAATAGTTGGCCGATCCATTCTCGACGATCGTCACTGCGTACGGTTCCGCTTGGGTCACGCTGATGTCGTAAAGTCCGAAGCCCGTATAGTCATAGAAAAAGCCGAACCCGCTGCGCACCACGAACCGGTCGCTATTCGTGGGCTGCCACGCAAGCCCCACGCGTGGAGCAAAATTGTCAAGTTGAGGGTTGTTCTGCGTCGGCACTCGATGCGTGTTCTGGTAAATCCCTCCCACCGGCGCGGTGGGCCAATTTGCAAGGACGAAGTTGGAAGGCACCACAAACCCAGCAAGAGTGCCCGTGGCGGGCGTAGACCCCGGTATGGGCACGGTGTTGATCTGCGCGGGCCAGATGTCGTTGGCCTCGCCGTATTTATCCCACACGAAGCCGTCGTATTCCCAACGCAATCCCAGGTTCACGGTCAAACGCCGCGTGACCTTGAAGTCATCCTGAATGAAAGCGTTCCCGGTGCGCGCCCGAAACGCATGAATGATGCCATTTGGTGGGGTAACGGAAGAAAAGGTGCCCGTGTTAAAGATGTTGCTGAAGGATGTCCCGTTGGTCAACCCCGCAGCTTCACTGGCAGAGCAAGTAGCGGCTGAAACGCCCGGTGCGCAGCCCGGCAGGCCCAGCAGGAAGTCCGGAAACGAGTCGAAGGTTATGTTGCCAATGGCGAGACCCAGGAAATTCCAGTTCTTCTGATTCCAGCCGATCTCAAGGCCGGTCCGAACTGTATGCTTCCCATGCGTCCAGGAAACCTGGTCGGCCACCTGGAAGTTATTTCCGAAAATCCTCGACTCATCCTGAGGTATCGATCCTATCGTAAATAGCCCGGTCACCGTCATTCCATTGAGCTTGTCAAACACCGAACCAGGCCCGACCCCCGGCAGGATCGTCGCCATGCCGATCGCCGTATCAGTGAATGCGCTCGGAAGCGAGTTGGTATTGAGCGTATTGTTGCGCTGATACGAAACCCTGGCTTCATTCACCGTGTTGTTGTTCAGGATCGTTGTCAGCTTTAGCACCGCGTAGTCGTTCCAGAATTCATTGCGCAGGTTGGTTCCGGGCAGGCAGATCCCGGCCGGACCTGGTGTTGTATTGCCGCAATTGAAGGAATTCAGTGTCGGATCCTGAGTATAGAAGTACCGCCCCGATAACGTGTTCTTGCCGTTGATCACGTAATCGATGTTGCCGATTCCCGCGCGCTCCGTGTAGAGGGCCGGAATACTGAAGGTGGTGTTCTGGTACGCTCCATTGCTCGAACTGGGTATGAGATAGCTTCCGTTGGGATTCTTGAGGTTGAGCAAATTGAGGGCCACCGGATTGATGTTTGCTCCGTTGCATGCGACCTGCACGCCCCCTTCAAACGTCATGTCGTTTTTGTTGCCGGGATTGTTGGCGGGGCAGATTGCCGCGCCTAGCGCAGCCTGGAACGCAGGGGTGTTGCGGGCGCCTTGTGGAATAGGTGGCAGTATGGGCGCCGAAAAGCCGACTGACGCAAGCCCGTTTCTCTGAGACGTCTCCTCGTAGGACGCGAAGAAGAAAAGCTTGTCCTTCTTGACCGGGCCCCCAAACACTCCGCCATACTGGTTTTGGTCCAGCACCTCCCGCCCGTTGTTCGGGGCCCCGTTGACGGGAGGGCTGATCTTCCGGAAGAAATCATTAGCGTTGAGAACCGTGTTGCGGAAGAACTCAAACGCCGTCCCGTGGAATGCATTGGTGCCGGACTTGGTGACCACATTTACGTTGGCGCCCGGATTTCGCCCGTAGCCCGCATCGTAAAGTGAGGTCTGGATCTTGAACTCTTGGATCGCATCCGGGTTCGGAACTCCAATCCCCGGGATGCCGCCCGAGTCGATGATCCCTCCGTTTCCTCCCCAGCCCATAATGGACACACCGTCCATTTGAAAATTGTTCTGGAACGTCGTGGATCCATTCACCGAAATGGCCTGGGTTCCCCGTCCGAGAGTGGCGGCATTAAAAACGCCCGTGTTGGCGCCGGTCGTCAGACCCAAAAGGTTCGTGTAGTTGCGCGTGGTCAGCGGAAGATCGGCGATTATTTGGGTGGTCATCACCGTGCCTACCGTCGCATTCGAGGTCTGAACGTTCTCGACTTCCCCTTGCACCGTCACTTGCTGGGATTGAGTCCCCACTTCCAGCCGTCGGTCCAGGACATTCGTCTCCGTCACGTTGACTGTTATGGAGGGAACTTCAACCCCCTTGAACCCGCTGGCTTCAAATTTCACGCGATAGTCGCCAGGCGGCAGCAACCCGACCTTATAAGTGCCGGCCGCATCCGTGGTGGCCGTTCGCGACTGGCCTGTGTCGATGCTCGTGACGGTGACCGTCACGTTAGGCACCACTGCTCCCGTCGGATCGGTGAGCGTCCCCGCGAGCGCCCCTGTGGAAGCCGTTTGCGCCGGCAGAGATTGCCCCATGAGAAGGAACAAACAGACAAACAGAAATGCGCAGCACAAACTTCGATGCTTGACCATCTCCCACCCCCAGCACTTCGTTTGGGTGCCCCCGCACCGTCGAAAACTGCGGCCAAACTAGTACATACGTTTGTATGTGTCAAGAATATTTGGGAGATGATAGAAAAATAGGGCAGTGCGGTTCACGCGTGAAGCGGTGGGTCGGGATGATGGAAACGCCCAGGCCTTGCGGCCGGGCCCAAAGATAGTTGACGCTTGCTTTTCTTAGCGGTTCGTACGCCGGCGCTTCACCGGCCCTTTTCTCGAATTACCCCGGGGGCGGGTTCGTTTATCGGCCTTCAGCGGCGCGCACCGGAAGCCCGCTGCCAAAAAGGGAATGAGGTGACGCATAGCCGATTCGACGTTGCTGGTATCGCATTGCCCGTCCGTGATGGACTCGATGCGTCCTACATTCGCCATCGTGTAGACCATCGTCCCGAACATGAAGTGGAAGCGCCAGGCCACGTCCTGGGGAGAAATCTCCGGTAACGCGCGTTCGATTTCGGCCAGAAAGCAGCGGCTCGATTCGTCGAACGTGTCCCGGAGAATTTTGCGGCTCACGGCGTCAGGAGCTGCGCCAAGCCGCGCGCGCAACTTCACGAAGGTGGATCCTCCGCGATGCTCTTCGATGCCAAGCGCCGGCCGCAGAAAAGCTTCGAGGAGTTCTTCCAGGCTTGGCACGCCGCCTCGATTTCGTATCTCCTCAAGGAGTTGCATGCGTTCTTGCACGATGGGCTTCGCGCGGCCGGCAAAAATCTCGCGCAGCAAGCCCTGTTTGGACCCGAAGTGATAATTCAAAGCGGCAAGGTTCACGTTGGCGGCCGCAACGATGGATCGAACGCTCACCGCCTCCCAGCTGCGTTCAGCAAAGAGCCGTTCAGCCGCAGCGATGAGGCGTTGACGCACCGAAGGGGCGCTTTTAGCGCTTCTCCGGCCTCCCTTCGCATCTCCCTGACGCATGCACCGCCCTCCTCACGCAACGGAACGATTGATGATAGTGATGATAGGGTACAAACAACTGCGGCACAAACAGACGCATGCATTTGCGTCCAGGCTGCTGGTGGGCCGAAGCCGCTCACTCGCTGACGGGCGCTCCTTCGCCTTCCTCCTCGGTCGATCCGAAACTCTTTTTACAAGGTCAAACCGAGTGATCCCCTAGAATTGCAGCTATGTTCGCAAGCTGATACGCTCGTTCCGTTGCGTTTATGTAATATCGTTGGGAGCGAGAAAGAAAATGTGTGCGGATAGGCCGCAGGCGCACAAAACGATCCTTTTGCTGATTTCCGACCAGCTGGTTCTGGCCGTCATTCAGGAAGTCCTCGAGAGAGAAGGGTATCTTGTTCTTCCGACGCACGACCTGGGAACCGCCGTGATCCGCCTGAAGACGTGTGCGCCTGACCTGTTGATTACCCGCACCTATGTGTCGGGTATGCCGGGTCATGACGCGGCAAAGTACCTGCGCAAAAAGTGTCCCCGCATGCGCGTTCTGATCGTCGGCGGCCTCCTTGATGACGACCGGCTGGAGCGCCGCGAGTCGCTTGAGGGCTTTGCGGTCTTCCCCAAGCCGTACAGCGCTTCGCAGCTCCTTGAAAAAGTACGAGAAGTACTCCATTGAGCGTGCAGCGAGACCCCGCGGCCCCATTTGGACGTTGCATTCGGGCAAAAGCCCGAGGTAGCATGCGGGCTATAGAGGTGGAGTTTTCTTATGCTGTTTCCGAAAATTCTTGGCTGTAACCCCGCTTTTGTTAACCGCGTCACATATTTCCGGCACCAGAAAATCAGCGATGATTAGGATATTGAGAAAGAGGCCGCGATGAAGACCGACATGACGACGGAAATGAAGACGAAGCGGAGAATGACGATGCGAAGCGCTACATGCTGCTTTTTTGCTTTCCCGCTCCTCGCTATGAGCCTGTTCGGGGCCGATACCACGCTCCATGGCATCGTCACGGATGCCTCGGGCAAGCCTGTCCGGGGAGCGGTCGTCAAAGCCACGCTCGGGCCCAAGAGCATCAGCCGCTTCACCCAGATCGACGGCCGGTACGAAATCCCCGTGGCCGCGGGCACCTATCAGATGTCCGTCGATGCCTACGGATACGGCGTGAAGTTTCAGACGAAAGACGCCGCCCAGCCGGGTGACACAAACTTCACTCTGACTCCCAAATGGGATGTAACGCGCTTGACCGGCGCCGACATCACGCCCCTGATTCCCACCGATGCGCAAGGGAATCTCCTCCGAGCCGTATGCCTCGAGTGCCACGATTTCAGCGTAGTGATCCATCGGCGCGGAATGACCTCCGCCGAATGGCAGAGCTTCCTTCCCGACATGCCTGGCGGCAGGCGCGCCCGGCGCAACTACAGTCCTGAGGAATCAGCGGCCCTCGGCGCGGCCCTCGAAAAATATTTCGGGCCGGAAGCCAAGTATTTTGGACCCGAAGCGGAGCCGCCGACGCAGGAGCAGATCAACCACCCTGCGGTCGCGCCCGCCGTATTGAAGGCCACCTTCCGCGAGTATTCCATTCCGACGGGCGTGCAGTCCGTCCCGCACACGGTTTTTCTCGATCGCGACTCGAAAACTGTGTGGTTCAGCGAAATTGGACAACGCGCCAATAAGGTCGCGCGATTCGATGTCGCCACCGAAACGTTTCAGGAATTTCCTTCTCCCGTGGAAAAATCCGATCCTCACAGCGGAGTCGTGGGAAAAGATGGCCGTGCCTGGTTCACCCTGACCACGCCGGGCCTTAAGATCATTTCGGTCGATCCCGAAACGAACAAAATAAAGCTGTACACCAATCCCGAAGATAAAGGTTCGAGCCACACGATGATCCTGGACAAGGACGGCAACCTCTGGATCTCCGGTCACGGCACAACCCCCGGCGCCGCTCAGGTCTGGTCCTTCAATGTGAACACCGAGCAGTTCAAGGCCTACAAGATCCCCAGCCCCCCTCAATATCCCGAGAATTCAAAGGGCAGTTGGGAAGAACACCCGGGAATAAGTCCGCCAGGTATGGAACCTACCATCTGGGGTTCGACTCGAAGGGCATCCTCTGGACGAGCACTCTCGAGGCCGGCATAATTTCGCGGCTCGATCCCGCTACCGGTGAAACCAAGCAGTATTTCCCACCCGGACGTTCCGGGAATCCGCGGAATGGCCGTCGATGCGCACGATAACGTCTGGTTCTCCGATTTTTACAACCATCGCTTGGGCATGCTGGATCAGAAAACCGGAGCGTTTAAGATGTATCAGCCGCCCACTCGCGGCGTCGGCATCTACGGCATCGTGGTCGATCCGAAGACGGGTTACATCTGGTATGGCGACCAGATTGGAAACTACATCACCCGCTTCGACCCGGTCACTCAGCAATTCGCCGAGTATCCGATTCCCACTCGCGGCGCAATCCCTCGTTTCATCGATCTCGATAAGGATGGTCGCGTCTGGTTTGGCGAATGGTGGACCGGCAAAATTGGCGTGCTTGATCCTGAAGGCGGCGCAAAGTCCCTGGCTTCGCGTTAAGAGCCGTTCCGACGTCCTCGGCCTGCGAATCGGGCGGTCGGGATCGCATTGCAGCTCTACCACGAGTGTCCAATTGATCGCAGTCCGCAATGACTAAATCACCCGAAACCGCGCCCCGCCAATTAAATAATCACGCCGAGAGCGAAGAATTGAAACTGTCTGTCGCGTCTTGGCGCGCTCCGGCTGTGCTCTTTCTTTTTGTTCTAGGGCCGCTTACTCAGCGTGCGTCGGCTCAATTGGATCTGGCCGGGCAATGGGCCGCTCTCCAGCATGAGGACCAACCCGAGCGGGCATCTGGCCCAGAGATCGGTGACTACACCGGAATTCCGATCAATGACGCGGATCGCTTGCGGGGAGACTCCTGGGACGCGCAGATTGCGGACGTGATCGAACATCAGTGCGAGCAACACCCGGCGGACTATGGTGCAACCAATCTGCGGATTTACTCGGATGCCGATCCTCTCACTCAGGCCATCACCGCCTGGCACACGGTTATGCAGCACAATACCGCCGCAACGCATCATTTATATGGATGGCCGGCCACACCCGCCCGAGTATGCACCCTTCATGAGGCAGGGCTTTTCCACTGGCGAGTGGGTAGCGGACATGCTTCGAGGTGACCATGACCCATCTCAAAGAAGGCTACCTCCGGAAGAATGGCCTCGCACGCAGCGATAAAGCCGATAGTGACGGAATACTACGTGCGGCACCATCAGTACCTGGTCGTGGCCCGAATTGTCGATGATCCGGTGTATCTGACGGAGCCATTCATTCGAAGTTACAACTGGGTTCTGAACGAGAATATTCACCTGGCGCCGAACTACTGCATCCCCAGTGAGTTGGTCTCTCGCCCGGCGGGATGGGTGCCTCATCATTTGCCGGGTACCAATCGATACTTAACGGAATTTGCGTCGCGATGGAGAGTGCCGGTAGAAGCAACGCGAGGCGGAGCGGAATCGATGTACCCCGAGTATCAACTAAAACTGGCGGCCATGCCCGAGCCCCCCGCGTACGCGGAATACAAAGAAAGCCTTGGAAAAGAATTCCTCTTCGCCCGCGCCTCCAGACACGAAATAACCAATGATTACGAACAAGTCGCATGCTGGCATCTTTCGGGCACTGCCCCTGCTCTGTTTTTTGATGGGAGCAACGGCCCTCGTTTCCGCACAGGAGGGGGACCGCGTCCCACAATTGCAGAACAGCGCTCCGCGAAATCCAAACGCCAGCGGGAACGTCCACGTACTGCCCGTTCGGGAAAGGGTCTACATGCTCGTCGGCGCCGGTGCGAACATCACGGTGCAGGTGGGCGACGAAAATTTGTTCGTAGTAGACACAGGATCTCCACGGGCCAGTGACGAAGTGCTGGCGGCAATTCGCACCATCTCGAACAAACCGATACTCTTCATCGCCGATACCAGCGCGGACGATGACCATGTCGGCGGGAACGCGAGCATCTCGAAGGCAGGATGGGCTCTCCCGGACGAGAACGGGGTGATTAGTGATCTTGGCCTTTCCCTTCCGCCGGGTGCTTCGATCGTCGCCCATCTCAATGTGCTGAACAGAATGAGTTCGCCAGCTTCGTCCACCAGCAAAGAAGCCCCTGCGCCATCGGTCGCATGGCCGGGTCTAACCTACGAGACAGTGGACTTAAAGCTGTACAACAGCGAGCCGATCATTGTTCACCACATGCCCGCCGCGCACACCGACGGCGACAGCATCGTCTTCTTCCGCGGCTCGGACGTGGTAAGTACCGGGCGATATCTTCGCGCCGGTGCATTACCCGGTGATCGAGGTCGAGAAAGGCGGCAGCGTCAAGGGTCTGATCGATGCATTGAACGGCATCATCGACCTCCTGGTTCCCAAGGAATATGAAGAAGGCGGAACGGTTGTCATTCCAGGCCACGGGCGGCTTTGCGACAGAAGCGAAGTCACGAATTACCGTGACATGGTGACGATTATTCGCGACCGCATTCAGGCGATGCTGAAAAAGGGCATGACGCTCGATCAGGTGAAAGCCGCGAAGCCGACCCTTGATTATGATGGAATCTACGGCGCCGATACCGGCCCGTGGACAACAACCATGTTTATCGAGACCATCTACCGGGAACTCAGCAAGGACAACGGTGCGCAAGAACCAAAAGCCGTTCGCGAAGGCAGTGCCCGATGATTACTGAACCGGCGCGTAAATTTATTTCGCAGAAACGCCTGACACGGCCGCTTGCGATTGCCGCGTTGTTCCTCCTGGCCATCGGCGGTTCAAGCAAAATGAGAGCCGCGTCTGCCCAGGCCCGGCAGGACCAGCCACCTCCAACCGCAAAGGGTGGCGCTCTGATCGATTTGACCGGCTTCTGGGTATCCATCGTTGATGAAGACTGGCGCTGGCGGATGCTCACTCCGAAGAAGGGCGACTACGCGAGCGTTCCGCTCAACGCAGAAGGTAAGCGCGTGGCGGACACCTGGGATCCCGCGAAAGACGAGCGCGAAGGCAACCAGTGCCGCGCCTATGGCGCGGGCGGCATCATGAGAATGCCGGAGCGTTTGCATATCACCTGGGTCAACGACAATACGTTGCGCATCGACATAGACGCAGGGATGCAGGCACGGCTATTCCACTTCGATGGCCCGAAATGGCAAGGTGGCCCCACTCAGTTGCAGGGAGATTCCGTGGCCGCCTGGGAAAAGATGACGCAAAGAAAATATACGGTTCGCCTGGGAGGGCCTGTTCCCGGAAAAGGGGGCACGCTGAAAGTGGTGACCACGCATATGCGCCCAGGATACTTGCGCAAGAATGGCGTGCCATACAGCGGAAATGCCGTGCTGACCGAGTATTACGATCGCTTCGACTACAAGGACAACTCGTACCTTCTGGTCACCTCCATCGTCGAAGACCCCGAGTATCTCACCACCGCCTTCGTCACCAGCGGACAATTCAAACGCGAGCCGGATCCCTCCAAATGGAATCCCTCCCCGTGCCGCCCACTATGGCCGCGCCCGCCGGTTGGGACCTCTGCTCAATGATGCTTTCATAGCCGCATGATTATCGCGGTGGCGGCAATCATCTGGAGTGACTCGCTGCTTGCTACTGGCTTGCCTTTGCCGCCAGTTTGCTATTCATTGGCACGTTACCGTTTGGCTTGAAAGCAGTCAGCCTTGGTTCGCCGGGCCCCGCAGGCAGTTCGGACCACATGGTGGTGCCCTCTGCATCGAACTCCACTTTCGGGGTGTGGGACTTTATTTCCGGGTAGGGGAAGTAGGTAAACTTCTTCGTTCGCGGATCGAGCCTCACGAACGATTCGTACGCCGCATTCTCCAGCCAGATGTTATCGTTGCGATCGGCGGCAACCTCATACGGATTCCCGTATTTCAGCGGCAGCTTGTATTCGGTCATCTTTCCCGTCTCGGGATTCAGCATCAGCACGCCATTCGCGAAGTATTCGCACAACCAGACCATTCCTTTTGAGTCGAACACAACGCGGCGGATATTGTTCGGCGGAGTGAAGGTGCTCCATTTCTCGGTCTTCGGATCCCACATGGACAATATCTGCCGTGCCGTGCTGACTGCCCATACGCGGTCCTTCTTGTCTACCGCCAGGGTGTAATAGTTTCCGAGCCCGTTAGCCGGGCGCCACTCGGTAAACTGCTTCGTCTCTGCGTTCAAGCGGTCGATCGACCCGGTTTCCCCGGAGGTCCAGACGTTCCCGCGTGAATCCACACTGATACCGTGAAAATCCTGGCCGATCGTTGGAGCCAGGTACCGGTGTATTTCCCCGGTAGCGATATCAAGGTCGCCGACGGTATCCGTCTTCTCCTCAGCCCAGTAAACGTGGCCGTTGTGCTCGGCAATCGCGGTGGGGGCCACGTTGAAATTGCCGCGCGGGTCGTGAATCGTCCATTCCTTGGTGCGGGTTTTGGGGTCAAGATTCAGGGTGTCCACGCGCAGGATGGAATTCGTCGGGCGCTCGGCCATCCATACGGTTCCGCGCATACCCGGCTCGTGGCTGGGCATCACGTCGTGAGTACCTCGAACAAGGAAAAGCCCGTTAGACTGGGATTTGTCCACCGGCGGCAATTCATATTGGACATAAAGCGCTTCCGTGAGTGCGTCTTCATCCCGAACCAGCGTATCCAGCTTGATGTCGCGCTTCTCGTGATTCGGACCGAAGTTGGCCGCAAGATACTTGATTACGAGCAGCCTCTGTTCTCCGGTAAGCCAGCTTGGATCGTTGAACCCATTGGCCTCTCCGGAAGAAGGGGCTCCCCAGGTCGGCGACGGAAATACGCCTGGAACCCAAAACATCTTGTTCACGGAGGTGGCCCATCCGATTTCCGTCTTTCCGACCATTAGGTGATAAGGCGCGGTTCCGCCCTCTTGATAACCGTGGCAGCCTAAGCAGTTTCTCTCCAAAATGGCGCGTGCCGGACCCGGCGGGTATAGTTGGTCGTATTCCACCAATTTCACGTCGCTTGCTTCCGGAGGCTGAGCTTTCAGCGTCAGGTTTGCAGTCTTCGCTTCCCCACCGTCGATTTGCACCGTCTGCACGGACGAATCAAAACCGGGCTCTCTGACCTGAACTTCGTAAGTGCTCGGTGGCAGATTGTAAATGTGATATTGGCCCTTGTTGGTGAAGACGGTATAGGAGATCAGGTGCAGCGTATCTTTGGCTCGCACGCGAAACGCCCGCACTTCGCCCTGGTCGGCCGTCACGCTGCCCGAAATCACCCCGTTGTAAGTTGCCGGCGACGACTGTCGCCCGTCTGCCAAACCACTCATGAAACCCATCGCAAGCATCAGGATGCCGCCCGCAATCGCAACTCCTCTAGTCTGGATGGATCGGATGTTTTTCATCGTTTCTCCTTCCCGTCATTTTGAGCACTATCTGGTTTCAGTCGAGGCTCTCACTTCTTGGAATCACTTTCCGGCAGAGGATTGTGGCGCTCTGAGAGGGCTCACTTCCCTTCCTCCGGTTGCGCGCTTTCCAGCTTTGGCGGTACCGGCATCGTAGCCAGTTTCTTTTGATACTCCGGATAGATCGTTTCCGCTCCGCCGCGCGTCGCCTCATAGGGTATGCCCGTCCGTTCCGAAAACTCGTGCAGCCACGGATTCTGCCCGGGCAAATGGAACGCTACCCACCCTCGCGGGTGCTCGATCTCCACGCTGGAGATGCAGAAATTGGGCGAGAGCTGCCGGCTTGTGTCATAGGTCCAGTCGGTGGTCCAAACGATGGGCTGGGTTAAATACACCGGATCATCGATGGCGCTCACAAGCGTGAGGGCGTTTCCGTCGCGGAAGAAATACTCGGTCATGGTCGCTTTTTCGCTGCGTGCCACGCCGTTGCGCCGGAAATATCCCTCTTTCATATGAGTGGTGGTCACCTTTAACATATCGCCGACCCACTCTCCGGTAGAAAAGCCCTGCCAGGTATGCGGCCACCATTCGGGTGGATGCGGGCGCCCATCCATGTAGATGGTCCGCTCCGGAAGCATGTATTCGATGATCGTGTGCCATGCGAGGACACCTTGCGTTAATGGATCGACGTCCGCCCAGATCCGCATCTGCGACGGTCCTCGCGGAGCATAATCCACCGGATGCGCATGACACAGGTGTTCCACCATCACCCATTGCTCCGCGTCCCAGGTGTCGCCCCTCATCCGCGTCGCATCGTTGATTGGCAATCCCAGGTAATTGCCGATGGCTATATCGCCACGTATCGGCGAATCTTCCTGGCCCAGTTGCGCCCACTCTCCACCTAAGTCAACCTGCGCCCGAACCGCTGAGGGCCTCATCGCCGCAATAAACATCAACAATATCGTTATACGGCCGGCGCGGCCTGCCAAGCGCGTTTGCCTGCCTTTCCAATACATGAATCGATCGTTCGCCATATAAGACCATCCTCTAGTTTCGGATCGTCAATCGAGCGGTTCGACCCTGGCGATTTTTGCCTGGTGGTTTTCCCCAACCCAGAAGACTGGACGTGGCCCAGAGTTGTCTACCTCCACGCGCCGAACATTCACCCCGAGACGTGGCAGCAGATACCTTCTGAATTCTCCGGTCTTTGGATTCAAGCGCAGGATCAGTTCACTGGTCATCGCCCCGGCCCACACATAACCGTTCTTGTCTGCCACCACATCGTAAGGCCCATACCATGGAACTGGAATCGGCCACTCTCGAAACTGCTCGGTCTTGGTATCAAACATACCGATGGCCTTGGCGTAGTATTCCCCGATCCACAGGCGGCCTTCAGAATCCAGATGCATTCTTCTTGGCCCCGCGTTCGGGGTCGGGATCACATACATCGTGATCTTCCCTGTCTGGCCATCGACCCGGAAAATATCGCCTCCGGCGATATCCGCCTCGTACAGGTTTCCACTAGCGTCGGCTGTAACCCCATAAATGTGGTGGCGCGGCCCCTTGTAATCCTTGGCAACCAGCTCAGCGGGAATTTGGGCGAGCGTGGTTGTTTCTCCCGTCGCGGGGTCCACCCGGTATAGCGCGTTGCTCGCACTATCTTTGGCCCAAATTTTTCCGTCCCCTCCCATGCTGATCAGGTCGGCCTTCGCGCCGGCAGGCAGGTCAATATTTGTGAATGTTTCCGTTCTTACGTCAAACTTGGCCAGGCCGTTCCAATCGTGCCTCCCGGTCCAGATATTTCCCTGCCGGTCCCATTCAAGGCATTGAAATGCGGAAGGATACCCGGCCTTGGTGACCGGATCGCGCCATTCCTTCACTTCGCCCGTCGCGGCATTCAAGCGTCCGACAATCCCGTCGACAAAATCCTGATACCAGATCGTTCCCGTTCTGTCGGGCGCCACATCGTGCGGTTCAGCTTCGGGCCGAGGCAGGTCATATTCCGTGATGATCACTTTGCCGTCCGCGCCACTCAGGCGAGGCAGCGTCTTCAACTCAAAATCGTGGCTTGCGCGCGAGCTTAAATTGATTGAACTCAGATAGCCGGCAAATTCCTTGTTACCGAGCGAAATTGCGCGTTGATTGGGCACCGAAACGGGGTTTTTAATTGAACTGATCTGATCCCATCCGCTCATGCGGGCAAGAGTAGTCACCCAGCCGGCTGCATCGTAGGTGCTTTTCATTACCGGGGCCAGGGTGTGGCATTGCGAGCAGTTCAAAAAGAGGTACTGCTTCTGTTCGTCCGTTCCCGGCACGCTCATGAGCCACTCGACGTCACTCATTTCTGATGCGAGGTCTCGAGTCTTTTCCAGCTTGATGTTTGCTTCAGTCTTCGCCTTTTCCAACGCTACCGTGATATCAGGATTCACAGCGTCGTAACCGATAGCCCTGATGGTGAGGCGATACTTGCCGGGAGCCAGCCGGCCTTGCGGAAAGGAGTACCGTCCTTGCGAATCGCTTACCACGGTGACGGTAACCGTGCCTGGTAATTTCTTCGCGCTGACTAACACGCCTTCCATCGGACCTTCCGCATCGGAGCTGACGACCCCGGTCAAACCGGACGCCGCCACTGCCGCGAGTACCTGACCGCTCAAGCACGTGGTTGCCAAAACCAGAAGCAGGAATGCCTTCAGCATGCCGAAACCTCACGGAGCAATCTATCGAGGAGGAAGCAGCGGTTCTTTCCCCTCGGGTAACTGGATATCGACCGTATCGTCCAACAATGAGATCGCGGTGAAAACGCCCATCAGCGACGCCAGATCCACGGTGCCGCGGCGGCCGAACAAGCGTACGCTGGCGGCAAAAGTCGGAGAGGAAACCTTTTTCTGTTCGAAAAGTTCGCGTCCAAAGTCAATAATGACGGTTTCCTTCTCCCCCAGTCCTGCGGCCGGCTTGCGATATTTAATGATGTCGATGATCGCCGGTTCCACGCCCACGCGCCGCGCGGCGGGTTCGTGCGAAACCCATATATATTGATCGTCCATCTCGCGCGCCTCAACCAGAATTGCTATCTCGGTCAGCCGGTGGCCCAATCCCGTCTGGTTCCGGAGATACAGGGACGCATCTCTCAGGTCTTCTGCGATTTGCGGACTGTAGAGACGGACGCCCGCCGGGGTCTGCAAGTGCGTTATCGGGTTGCCCGTATTATCGGCCAGATATTTGTCATACACCTTCTTGCCGTAGTCATCCATATCGTCGCGTTTCGGCAAGGGGAGGCGGTTCCTGGAAACCGGGTCGACATCCCCCGGCAGAGCCGCGGTGGCTCCCGCTGGTCCGCTCGCCGGATTCTGCGCGTGAGCCTTCCCAGAGGGCATAATCAGAAAGCCCGCCAGCAAAAACGCGCTCACGCTCCTCGAAGCAAGCATTCTCCTTCTCCTATCCGCGGTTTTGCTCGGACGCGTTTGAACGCCAGACTTACTTGGTCGGCTCAAGAATCAGCTTCTGAGCCCGCCAGTTCAACAACTCGCCCACGATAATCTCATTGGCGGAGGGGCAAGCGATTTCATGAATCCAGCCGAACTGCTTTAGCTGCTTCCCGGATTCGCCAAGATACCCCAGAACCCTGCCGTCCAGGCTGAGCTTGTAGACGCGGCCCGGATACGAATCGGCGCTGAACAGCACTTGATTGGGTCCCGGCGTAATGCAGATTGCCCAGGGCGATCCGGGAGAAGACGTCATGTTCGGGGGCAGCAGAGGAAGCTTTGGCTTGTTTCCGATCGCCGGCGGCGTGTTGGGGTCGAACGGCACATCGATTTTAATGACGCGAAGAAATTTGCCGTTTCCGTCAAATACTTGAATGCGTCCATTCCCGCGATCCGCCACATATACATTTCCATCGGCATCGGTTGCGATGCTGTGCGGCGTGTGAAATTGCCCTTCCTTTTCGCCGGGCTCGCCCCAGGACATAAGCCATCTGCCGTTCTTGTCGACCTTGCCCACGCGCGAATTGATGTAACCATCGCTGATGAATGTGTCCCCCGCGGCATTCCACGCCACGTCCGTCACTTGGCGGAACATGCCGTCTACCGGAGGTAGCGGAGGATCGAGGCGCTTCAGCGGTCCGGTGCCATCGTCGGCGGCTTCCTGCTTCCGCCCGAACACCATCACCACGCGCCCTTCGGGATTGAACTTTATGATCATGTTCGAGCCCTTGTCGGTGACCCAGATGTTGTCCTGTTTATCGACGCGCACCGTATGCCCAAACGACCAGGCGTACAGGTTGTGGCCAATCTCCCGGATGTAATGCCCGTCGGGGCCAAACTCCAGAAGCTGTGCCGCCGCTGCCGCAAAGGCAGGGCCCGTGGTGTTGCCGCGAGACAGCACGAAAATGTTTCCTTTCGAATTCACGGCTACGCCGGTAACTTCGCCCAGATACAGGTTGGGCGGAAGCTTCAGGAAGTCGGGAACAGAGCGAAACTTGATTTCCGGAATGGAAGATTGCTGCGCGAAAACCGAACCGGCCATGAGGAACAGCAACGCAAACGTGCATCGTTTCATCTCGTCGATCTCCTGTGCAGGAAAATAACCACCTCAATCGTTAAAGCGCCTGCGAACCGCACTAGCAAGCATCGTTTGCCATATCTTCGAGTCGCAAAAGCGGAATCATTTCGCTCGTTTTTCTGACGCCAGCCTTGATCTGGTTGTACTCGATCGTAGCTTCGCGAACGGCCCCTGCGTTGTAATCCGGCGTCAGAACGTCGTCCCACTCCTCGTAATAGCGAACCACGCCCGCGATCAGATGCTCTGGACTGATCCAGTTGTCGAACCTGCCGAGGCGGATTTCCGCGCACGCGGCCCCCGGAGTCATCTTCGCGTCATAGCGCTTGCGGGCTTCCACGCCCAGCACCCGAAAATAATCCGCCATTTCGGCAAGGTCCTTTTTGCCCCCGATGGGTCCATGGCCTGGCACGATCACATCGACGTCCCACCCCGCTATTCTGTCGCACGTTTCAACCCACTTGCTGATGTAGCTGTTATTCGCTAACGGCGCGACCCAGAAAAAGCCCACATCGCCGGTGAACAGAATCTTTTGCCGCGGCAGGTAGGCCATCATGTCGCCCCACGTGTGCGCGGGGCCGGCGAACCTGAATTGCACCTCCGTGCCCCCGATGAAGTAGGTGAGATCATCCTTGAACGTGACTGTAGGCGGCATCAGTCTCCGTTCCTCTGCTGCATCCGCCACTCCTGGCGTGGGTTTCCACATCTTCGGAGTACTCGCAATAGCCTTCACCACTTCGTCCCGGCAATAGGGATGCCCGAGGATCTCCGCGTGGCTGAAGAACTGATTGCCATTCACATGATCGCCGTGATGGTGCGTATTCACGACGCGACCGAAATCCTTGCCCGTCGCCTGTTTCGCCGCGGCAATAAAGTCCCTGGCAGGCACGGGGCCTTGCGTAGCGTCGATGGCAAGAAGATAGTCGTCCCCGGCAATCATTCCCGCATTGGAGATGCCGCGAAATCTCATGTTCGGGGCGCCGCCCTGCGTGTATGCATAGACGTTCGGAGCGAGCTTGCGAAGCTCCCTCTTCCATGTGGGCGGCATCGGATATCGAGGGTCGGTAGGAGGCAGAGGCGTGGGATCCACGGAATCTTGCGCGCGCAGTCGAGTCATTTCCCCTTCAACGGAAAGCATCGTTGCGGCGCCCAGCGCGGCAGACACCAAGGTTCGCGCAGCCGCGCGAAACGCTTCCCGCCGGGTCATGCCCTCCCGATCGCCGTTCTTGCTATCGTCCACAGAACACCTCTGACCGTCGCTTGCCCGCCGCTGCATGCTGCGAGCGTCAGCGGCCCGAACTGCCGCTCCAGTGTTCCCGCATCGCCGCTCGATCGATGGGCTGTCCATTTACATATACGGCGGAAATCTTGCGCGTGTTCTTGATGTCATCCAACGGGTTGGCATCCAGCACGATAAAATCCGCGACCTTGCCGGCCGCCAGGCTGTCCATCTCGCGCAGCCCGAGGGCATCTGCCGATACTTGTGTGCCATCATGAAGAACTTGCAGGGGCGGAATGCCTGCTTCAGCCAGCGCTTGCAGCTCCAGGTGTTCGGTATACCCTGGGAATCTGCCTTCCCCCCCGGTGGTGTCGCCGCTGAGCACGATTCGTATGCCGGCGTCGCTCTCTTTTTTTTCGTTGATCAACATCAGCGCATAGCCCTGCGGCGGGGCATTTGGGTCCCGCGGCTTGGCATTTGCTCCGTTCGCTCGCAGAGCCTTCATGTAATCTCGATAACCGGCCGGAACGGTTGCGGCAAGCGCCGGCTCGTCAAGCCATGCACGATCCATCAAGGACGAGGACAGTGTGGAGCACTGAAACACGTCGTGCTGCTTCATCAGCTGGAGGAATTCGTCATCGACGACCGTGTCGTGCGGGGGGTGCGCGATCCCGTCGACGCCGGCCCGCGCCACGCTCTTCGCTTCCGCCAAAGTGACCACGTGGGCAATCACCGGGAGGTGCTCTTTGTGCGCCTCGTCGATAATCGCCTGATAAATCTCCGGACTCATAAGCGGCTTGGTGTGGTTGCGGTCGTCGAGCCAGAACTTGATCACGTCAACTTTCTTTGCCGCCTCCTGCCGCACGAACTCACGCGCATCCTCGGGTGTGCGCGCTTCATGAACGGAATCACGAGCGAAGGCCGGGCCGCCGTTCTCGTTTCCGTTGTTATAAGCGACGATTCCTTCGTCGGCCGTGAAAAGCAGAGCCATGGTGGGGTCTTTTAATTTCCCCGACCTTTGCTCGTCGCGAATCTGAAGCTCCACATTATTTCGGTCGGTGCCTAAGCTCTGAACCGCCCCGACTCCGTAATACCGGTAGCGCCGGAGTTCGTCGATGATGTTCTCGCGGCTGTAATATTCTTTGCTGACGTGCCCGCCCATCACGCCCGCGCCGTCCTTTACGTTGGGATCGGTCACGCCATTTTTCATGTAGCCGGCGTGAATATGAAGTTCCTCGAGCATCGGGATCAAGGTCTTCCCGGTCACATCGGCCTGCAGCGCCCCTTTGGGAACTTTCACCAACCCCTTCGGCCCCACCTCTGCGATCTTGCCCGCGCGGATGATCACCGTGGCATTTTCGATCGGCCCGCTGCCGTCACCCGGTATCACACGCGCTCCTACAAGCGCCTGTACCTCGGGAGTCTGGGCTGACCACACCGCGATCGGGCATGCGATCAGCAACACTGCGCCGAGAACCGCAATCGCTAACATGGACGCCCGCACAATCACCTGGATTAGTGCCTTGGGAACGCAAAAGAAGAGCTCGCTCCGCATCTCTGCGCCGGGTTTGAACAATCTCGATCCGTCCATCCCGGAAAACAAGTCCCCTCGCATCGCTTTCTCCGCCCTAGCAGGCGGGAGTCTCTCTCTTCCATCTTGAGCTGTCAAGTATTTGACAAGATTTGTCGCCGCAAAATGAGAATGTCCGGTTTGTGCAAAGTAGAAATGTCCGGTTTGATCCCGGGTGGGAGGCGGGATGGAAACGGAGCGAATCGAGTTGAGTTGGAGGGATCGGGAACGGTTGAAGGTGCTGCAACAAGTGGAAGAAGGACACCTCCGGCAGGTCGAAGCCGCCAAGCGGCTGCGGGTAAGCGACCGCCAGGTGCGGCGTTGGCAACAGCGTTTGCGCAAGGAGGGAGATCGGGGGATTCTGCATCGGCTGCGCGGCCGTCGCTCCAACCGCAAGATCCCCGAGGCGAGGCAGAAGCGGGCGATAACGGAACTGCGGCAGCCGCGCTATGCCGGGTTCGGCCCGACGCTGGCCAGCGAGCACCTGGCACGCACCGGCCTGGTGGCCAGCCGGGAGACGCTGCGCCAATGGATGGTCGCAGCCGGGTTGTGGCAGGTGCGCCGACGCCAAGCCAAGCGCGTGCATGTGTGGCGGCCGCGGCGCAGCTGCCGGGGCGAGTTGGTGATGATGGACAGCTCGCCGTTCGCTTGGCTGGAAGAGCGCGGCCCGCGCTGCCATTTAATCGCGATGATCGATGATGCCACCAGCCAGGTGTGGGGCCGCCTGGTAGAGCACGACTCGACCGAGGAGAATCTGCGCACCCTGGGTGGCTGGGTGCAACGCCACGGACGGCCTCTGGCTCTCTACACCGATAAAAACAGCCTCTTTGTGACCTCCCGCCCGGTGCAATGGCACGAGCAATTGCAGGATCAGCCGGCTCGTACGCAGTTCGGGCGCGCTCTGGCGGAACTCGACATCGAGTGGATCGCGGCCCACTCGCCGCAGGCCAAGGGACGCGTCGAGCGGCTCTTCGGCACGCTGCAAGACCGGCTCGTCAAACAGATGCGGCTGGCAGAGATCACCACGCTGCGAGGCGGCCAATCGCTTTCTGGAAATCACCTTCTGGCCGTTCTGGAACCAGCGGTTTGCCGTCACGCCGGCGCGAAGCGGCGATGCGCACCGGCGGCTCGCGCGCAGCCAACGGCTGGAGGAAATCCTCAGCGTACGGGTAGTGCGGACTGTGGGCTCTGACCACACGGTGAGCTGGAACGGGCAACGCTGGGGACTACGGCGCGAGCAGGTGTGCGCCGGGTTGCGGGGGGCGCATGCGGAAATCGAAAAGCGGCTCGATGGCACGCACTGGCTGCGTTTCCGCGGCCGTTATCTGCCGCTGCAGCCGTGTCCGGCCGCGCCGCGATCCGCAAGTCCTTCCGGCCTACGGCCTCCAGGCCTTGCGGATCGCACATCCCAACCCAAAATTCACAACAAAACCAAATACCTTCCGCCTCCCAATCACCCCTGGCGCAAGTCCTGGAAGCGGACATTTCTAAATTGCAATAAACCGGACATTTCTACTTTGCGTTGACAGTATTTGACAAGATTTTCGCGTTGGGATAGAAGGAGGCTGCAATCATTCCATTAGATATCAGGAATGATCGTTAAGACGGAGTAATATTACGCGCTGACGAGCGTTGGTATTGGGACTCCTTCGGGGAACGGTAAGTGAGTGTAACGTGGTCGAGAATATTGTTTGACGTGCGCGGCCTGCTGATACTAGCCCTTACGATCCTGGCCTCCGCGGCCTCGGTGGCCGGCGTACGCGCTTCCGGCTTGGAGGAATTGAAGGCCGGCACGAAGAATATCCATGTGCTCCACGTTCGCGGCAACGTCTATATGCTGGTAGGTGCGGGTTGCAACATCACGGTGCAGGTGGGCGAGCAGTACGTTGTCGTCGTTGACTCCGGCTTTCCCCAGTTCACCGACGAGGTTATCGCAACCGTCCGGCAATTAACGAGCTTGCCGATCATGTTTCTCGGCAATACAACCTCCGACGCCGATTACACCGGAGGTAATGCCAGGCTTTTCCAGGCGGGCTGGGCCTTGCCGAACGCGACTCGAGGTTTTGCCCGCGAAGAGGAAAAAGACCCGAGCCGGCTGAAGCTTCTTCCGGGAACCACGATTGTCGCGAGTCTCAATGCCGTAAACCGAACCGAAGAGGAGGCCGGGAAGACCACCGCCATCACCTTCGGCAAGGAAGGATTCAAGCTGTACAACGATGAGCCGGTCATTTTCTACAAGGTGCCCAAGGCTCACACCGACGGCGACTCCATAATTCATTTCCGCTCTTCGGACGTGGTCAGCACGGGAGCGATATTCACCACCACAAGCTATCCCGTGATCGAGGCCGAGAACGGCGGAAGCGTCGATAGGTTTCCTCGATGCCCTGAACGACCTGATTGATCTGCTCGTGCCGAAATACGGCGAAGAAGGCGGCACCTACGTGATACCCGGCCACGGCCACCTGTCGGATAGAGCCGACGTGGTCAATTATCGCGATATGGTTACCATCATCGAAACCCGCATCCAGGACATGATGAAAAAAGGCATGACCCTCGAACAGGTCAAATCGGCTAAACCGACGATGGACTACGACGGCATTTACGGAGCGGACGGTGGCCTCAGGTTCACCGAGGCCGTTTATCGCGAACTCGCGAAGGAAACCAACCACTAAGTGAACATGGAAAAAATAACGAAGCGGTGCCGGAGTTTCCACACTCACCGGGCCTGGTCTCTTGCCGCAGTAATTCTGCTGTTGCTGGCTGTTCCGGGCCGCGTCCGTACCGCCCAACAGCAGTCTTCGCCCCGTAAGCCCCCTCCCGCCTCCGCGAAAGACAGGGCCGTGATCGACGTGACCGGCTACTGGGTTTCGATCGTCGATGAAGACTGGATGTGGCGCATGATGACGCCCGCAAAAGGTGATTTTACCGACGTCCCCGTGAATGCCGAGGGCAAGCGGATAACCAGGATATGGGACCCCGTGAAGGATAAAGCGGAAGGGAATGAATGCAAGGCCTACGGCGCCGCCGGCATCATGCGCATGCCGGAGCGCCTGCACATCACGTGGGCGGACGATAACACCCTGCAGATAGAAATCGACGCCGGCATGCAAAAGCGGCTGCTTCATTTCGATGGATCGAAGTGGCGCGGGGGAAAGCCCGAGTTACAGGGAGACTCCGTCGCCACCTGGGAAAAACAGGCGCAGCGGCGGCCCACCAGCGCGCCCTTCGGCGGCCCGGAACCCGGCAAGGGCGGCAATCTCCACGTGGTCACCACACACATGCGTCCCGGTTATCTCACGAAGAATGGGATTCCCTACAGCGGAGACGCCGTGTTGGACGAACGTTTCAGGATTGTCGACGTGTACGGCACGCAGTACCTGATCCTGAGGTCCATTGTTCAAGACCCTGCCTATCTGACCGAGCCTTACACACTCAGCAGTCAGTTCCAGCGCGAGCCGGACGGTTCCAAGTGGGATCCTGCCCCGTGCCGTCCCCTATGGCCCCTTTCAGTTCGTACCGTAACAGGCAGACAAGGACCCAACGAAAGTCAGTAAGCTGCGACGGCCGACGCACAGGGAGCATCACGTGATAAATCCGCTGAGATTAAAATCAAGCGTTGCAGTGAAGTGCGGACTCCTCCTCTTCACTCTATCGATGATCCCGATTGGCGCTTCACAATCGGAGCGCAGTTCGGTGGCTCGCGCAGACACAAGAACCGTTTCGGCGAACTCCGACTACATCGCCGGGGTTGTAACTAGTTCGAAAGGGCCGGAAGCCGGTGTATGGGTGATTGCGGAAACCACGGACCTGCCCACCAAGTTTCGCAAAATCGTCGTCACCAACGATGCGGGCCGCTACGTGCTCCCACAACTGCCGAAGGCTACCTACAAAGTTTGGGTGAGGGGATATGGCCTGGTCGATTCGAAGCCGTTAAAAGCAAGTCCAGGCGACACGTTACCATTGACTGCCGTCATCGCCCCTGATGCGCGAGCCGCAGCTCAATACTATCCGGCTGATTACTGGTATTCCCTTCTGAATATGCCCCCCAAGAGCGCCTTCCCCATCAAGGTCCGGTCAAGCGCAGACATCAAAGTAGTTCGCGTGTACGGTGAGACCGGAGAGAAAGGAGAAAACTCAAGCGGCAACTACGGCGCGATTCAGGGCGCCGAGGTTGCGTCGCAGGCCCAATGGGCTTTTCTTCTGAAGAGAGGCTGCGAGGTCTGTCATCAGATGGGCAACAAGGCGACTCGTGAGCTCGAGCCGGGCCTGGGAACCTTTGATTCACCCGCCCTGGCCTGGGAGCGGCGTCTTATGTCCGGCCAGGTAGGCCCGCAGATGACCAACATACTCAACAATTTTGGACACGAACGTGGCCTGGCGATGTTCGCAGATTGGAGCAACCGAATCGCCGCTGGTGAGGTGCCGTCGGCGCCGCCGCGCCCGCGTGGCATCGAACGCAACGTGGTCGTTACCTTGTGGGATTTTGGTACCGACAAGTCGTTCATTCACGACGTGATCGCCACCGACGAGCGGAACCCCACGATGGACGCCTATGGGCCTATCTACGGCCCCGATTTTTCCGCGGGCGCCGTCGCGATCCTCGACCCCGTCAAATCCACAAAATCCATGATGAATGTTCCATTGCGCAATGAAGATGACCGAAAACTGCTGCGCCCATACACGCCGCAGAACGTGGCTGCTCCCTCTCCGTATTGGGGCAACGAAATTGTCTGGAACGACCCGATCAATCCGAGTGGGCCGAAGATCGACAGCAAGGGCCGCCTGTGGGTTCATGCGCAGACAGGCGCCACTCAACCGGACTACTGCAGGCAGGGCTCCGCGAATCCCTTTGCGAAAAACTTCCCCATGCCCGCGGCATCGGTTGGCAGGGGCCGCGTGAGTTACGATCCCACAACGGGCAAATTCGAAATGGTGGATACCTGCTGGGCCGGCGGCCATATGGCATTTGCGAGCGACAAAGACGAAACCCTCTATTACGACAATACCGCCGGGTTTCGAGGCGGCATGGGCGGTATTGGCTGGATCAAGACTCGTGTTTGGGATGAAACTCACGACGCGGAGAAATCCGAGGGTTGGTGCCCGGCGATTCTCGATTATAACGGTGATGGAAAAATCGGCGCCTATACGAGGCCGGACGAACCGCCCGATCCGCAGCTCGATCGCGCGGTGGGCGGTGCCAGCGGGTACGGCATCGCTGTCAGTCCCGTCGACGGAAGTGTGTGGTATGCGGCGGGCGTCGCCTCGGCGACGACGGAGGTTCCCGGAAAAATCATCCGCATGGTGCCCGGCACAAACCCGCCCGCCACGTGCGTGGCCGAGGCCTACGAACCGCCGTTTGATAATCCTAAACTCCCGGGCGTGGAAGCCTACTCCACTCTGGGCATCGGCATCGATACCAACGGCGTGGTGTGGGCGGCGCTTCCCGGTAGTAACGATCTTGCCAGCTTCGACCGTCGCAAGTGCAAAGGTCCTCTGAACGGTCCGGCCGCGACCGGCCAGCATTGTCCCGAAGGATGGTCGCTATATCCGGTGCCGGGCCCGAAATTCAAGGGCAGCGACGTGCTGGCAGACTCCTTCTATCATAATTGGGTGGATTGTTACGACACTCTGGGACTCGGCAGGAACGTGCCAATCGTCAATGGCACAGGCTCGGATTCTCTCATCGCATTCTTGCCCGAGAAGAAAACCTTTGTAACCATGCGAGTTCCCTATCCGCTCGATTTTTACACGCGCAGCATGAGCGGACGCATTGACGATCCGAAGGCCGGATGGAAGGGCCGCGGCCTGTGGGCGGGCAATGACGAGCGAGTGATCTGGCACGTCGAGGGAGGCAAGGGCACCACGACTTTCGTCGCGCACTTCCAGATCCGCCCCGACCCCCTCGCCAAGTAACCTGACTAGGGCATTCTGAGAGACTGTGCTTTTCCTACGCGTTGTGGTGCTTTTGCGGGTGCCCGACCCTTCGATTTTAAGGGGCGGGTCTTTGACTTTGCTCTTTTCGCGTGCGAGGTCGCGAATCGCTGGGTTGATTTTTATTTGCTGCCCGAGCCAGTGCCTTCGTTCCCGCCCGCAAGATAGAAATACCCTACCTTGTTATTCGGATTTGTGCCGTACCACATTCGCCCTTGCGAATCCCGGAAGAACTCCCGCATGGCCATTTCCGAATGAGGAAACGGATATTCGATCACGTCCCCGGTCTTCGTATCAAAGCGGGCCAGCACGTCCATGCGATGCGAGTTATACCAAAGATAGCCCTCCGCGTCGAACCCCATCGCATAGGGAGTGGGGTCCGGTCCCGGCAACTGGTATTCCTTGAACGTTTCGGTGGCTGGGTCAAACCGTGCCAGCTTCCCTCCCGCGAATTCGCCGACCCACACCATGCCGTCCGGAGCAATTTCCATCCGTCGCGGAAAGCTGTTCTTCGTGGGAACGGTCCACTCGGAAACCTTCATCGTTTTTCCATCGACCTTGCCGATCTGGTTTTCCTTCGAGAGTGTTTCGGCGGCGACCTTCTGGTTATCCATGCCGTAACGGGTGTTGGCGCCGTACGTGGTGAACCATACGTCACCGTTCTTGTCGGGCTTCACGTCGTACGCAAACAGCACCTGCTCGAAGCGCGTGTATTCCCTTGTTTCGGGATCGAATTTTGTTAATGGCGCCCCGCTTCCCCACACGTTGCCGCTGGGATCCAGCCGGACCGTGTGCTTCCCTCCCCCCTCCCCTGTTCCCTCCTTCCCAGGAATGTATGCGTCCTGATATTCCGTGATTTTCTTCGTATTCGGATCCCATCTCGCGATCGTGTTCAAACCCGACTCGGCCAGCCAGACCGCGCCGTCCGGCCCCGGCACCGCGGAATGAATAGCCGCGGTCCCTTTGCTGGGTACGGTGAAGTCCTGCATCTCACCGGTGTTGGGGTCAAGCCGCGTAATTTTATTGGCAAGTCCGAAATTTGGAATCCACAGATACCCGTCCTTGTCCGGCGCGGCGCTGAAGGGCATTCGATCCGCTTCCGGCATCTCGTACTCCACATAAACGATGTTCATGGCCTTGCTGTTGATCGGCCGTAACGTGTCCTTGTATCCCGGCATGTCTGCGGGGGATTTCGGCAGCACCGATGAGGGGCCAAACAAGCTCGTCAGATACGTGGCCACGTCTGATGCATCCTGATCCGTGAAGCTCGGCAAAGCGTAGTGCATGCTCGTCCGCATGAACTGCACGCGGTCTCGCCAGCCATCCGCGTCTCGCGTCACTGGAGCCATGCGGGTTTGGAAGCCGTGGCAGGTCGAACAATTCTTGAAAATCAGGTCTTTTCCTCTCGCGGCCGGCCAGAGCTGCCTTGCCTGATAAAGCGAAATGTCGCTCCAGCGGACCATGGCTGGCTGCAACGCAAAGTCAAAGGAGGCCTTCTGGTCCGTCTTCAGATTCACGCCCGTTCGTGGATCGCTTCGGAACCCCACCGCGCGTATCTGCAGCCGATACTCGCCCTCCGGCAACTTTTCGATGCGATAGCGACCCTGCGTATCGGAAAGCACGATCACCGTGATCCGCGTCTTGGTGTTCTGCGCCTCGACAAACGCGCCCTCGAACGGCATTCCCTCCGCGCCTTTCACCGTGCCGGTAATCGTCGCGCCGTAACACGCGCACGCGGCAGACACGATCAGGCTCGCCAATAAAAGCAATATCGCTTGTGACCGCATGCTGTCTCTCCCTCGTCTCACAATCTCAGGCACCCCGCGCGTCTCTCGATTCGGAGAATGTAGCACTTCCGCCCAGGAATAAAAGCGATTCTTGCTTCGTCACGGACCGCTGCGTAGTTAAAGTGAGTTTGCGGGTGCCCGACCCTTCGATTTTAAGGGTCGGGTCTTTGACTTTGGTTTTTTGGCGTACCGACTACCCGCGCCGAAAATCCCGGAAATTCGAACTGGGGGGCGTTGAGACTCGGGGCGTTGGTTTTGCTTTTCGCCCTCATCCTGGGCCCATACGCCCGGAGCGCGGACGGGTGAGGAACCGCGTCTTCTTGGTTCGCGTGCGTTTTGTGAAGCTCAGAGCAACAGCGCGATGTTTAGTTGGCCAGCGGGTTCGGGCGCAACTGGAAATGGATCAGTTCGCTCGGTGTACCTTTACCTGTCTCCACATGCCAAGTCGTGCGCGTATCGTTGTCCGCCCACACTCCTCGTCCTTTCCATCCAGCATTGGGATTGTCGATCCGGCCATCGACCATGCGCGAATAGAAGCCCATCGGGTAAGGAACGCGCATCACGGTCCACGTCTTTGTAGCCGGCTGAAAGACGAGCAGTGAGTCTGAGCCTGATCCCGTAACGATCACCGCGTCTTTCCCGAAGCCCAGCGTGTTGAAGCGGTCTACCCAGTCGAAATATAACCAATCTGCTTTCGCTTCGCTCTCGCCCTTAAACGTTGGTCCCGGGACCGGGTACAGCGTCCAGCCCTCCGGACAATGCTGGCCGGTCGCAGTTGGACCGCTCAGCACCTTGCACTTGCTGCGATCGAAGCTCGCAAGCTGGCCGCTCCCTCCCAGGTTGGTCCAGACGAGCCCCTTGGAATCGAAATCGGCCGCGCGTGGCACATAGCCAAGCTTGTCGCTCGGATTGGGACCCTCGGCCGCGGTGAACGGCGGTTCGTAAATTTCAGTCATGCACGTGGACGGCGGATTATCGCCCGGCACGAAGCGCAGAAGCTTTCCAGGCATCGGCTTGGTTATCGCAACCCAGACGCTTTGATCGACCGGGTTCACTCCGATTCCATAGCCGCGCGTGCCGTCAACGAATCTGTCGAGTTTCGGGTCAAGCGGCTCGGGCGCTCTCGTGTAAGCGCCGATCTTTCCGTCGCCGTTGTAATCGATCACCGGCGGGCACCAGCCCTGAGCCTTCTCGGCGTTATGCGTCGTGTCCCAGACTCGTGAATTGACCCATCCCACGCCCCCAATTTGCGCGATCTTGAGCGCGAAATAGACCGTCTCGTCTTTATCGTTTGCAATCATCAGGTGGTGAATGCCGAAACAAAGGTCCACGGCATCGAACTTGCCCGTCTTCGGGTCATAAATATCGACGCCCCACCCGGCTTCATAAGGCGGCTGCCAATTCTTCGCGAAGGCGTTTCCTGAAGATGGCTTGCAAAATGACGGATTCTCCTTGTGATTCTGCATGCCCACCCACACGCGCCCTTTGCTGTCCATCTGCGGGTTCTTGGGGTTTACTGCGTCCTCGGGCCAGACGATTTCATCTCCCCAATAAGGTGACGGTGCGTAGTTTCGATAGGGCACCACGTGCGGCATGGTCGCTCGCTCTTCCTCATGCCGCAGCGGAATCCTGAGTGTCGACACCGTATTCTCGCTGGGATCCATGATGATCATCGTCCCGGCTTCCCAGTCGGTGCTGTACACATGCCCATACCCGTTCTGCGTCGGCTTTCGATCGTTGCTTGCAACGATACCGTGCAGGAAAGCCTTTGGGGTGCCAATGTCCCACAACGTGAGCACCACATTGCGTTCCAGTCCCTGCGGCCGCGGCGGCGCCGGAGGCACTTCACCTCGCGCGATCCGGTCGGTCCAGTCTGCAAACATTGCTATGCCGCGGTCATGCCCGAACGCCCCATTTAGGTCAGCAATCATAAAGGACCCGAACTGGCCGGACATGATTCGGCGATCCCATGCGTGCGTCGTCGTATCAAAGTGGCCCAGGCTGGACGACAGCTCGCGTGTTGCCTTGTCTCCCATCTGATGGCACATCTCGCAGCCGGAATGCAGTCCCTCGATCCAATCCGCTTGTGTCTTGGCGAGTCCTTCCTTTGCGACCGGAACACCCTGATCGGTGTGCAAGGCCCCGTCCGTCTTGAGCGGGAATGCGCTCCTCGGCGGGACCTGCATCAGCGAATACCAGTAGCTGGCCGGATAATATTGCGCCGCAGCCCGGGCGTCCGGAGCGACCACACCCTGAAGCGCCAGCGTCTTGCCGCGCTCCGCATCCACGTGCTGTGAATCGACCAGGCCATAGCCCCTCACCCACACCTTGTAGTGAGCCTTCGGAAGATCGGGAATCAGGAAGCGCCCGTTGTCGTCGGTCACCACAATCTTGCGGTACCGGGTGGGCAATTCGGTCGTCTCCGCGATCACCCACACCCCCGCTTCGGGGCCGTTCGAACTTGTAACCACTCCCCCGATGTCGTTGGGCCCGGCCGAAACTTGGCTGGCCGTTTCCTGCTGAGCCATTCCATCCGCCTCGGGACGAGCTGCGCTGCGGCCCGTCCCGAGCAAAGCAGCGGACATTCCAAAGCACAGCAGCGTCATCCCCAAAACTCCCAGAGTGTTTCTCGTCACCAGAGATCTCCTCTTAGAAAACATACTTCAGCGCAAATTGGATCAACCGCGGATTCACCGAGGTCGTTGTAATTTGCCCGAAGGTGGTTGTCTTCGAGACATCCACCACCGCAGGGTTGTTGAATTGCGGGTGATTAAAGGCGTTGAAAAATTCGGTGCGGAATTGCAGTGTCGCATCTTCTCGTAGCCCGCCCACCTTGGTTGTCTTCAGCACCGCCATATCCCAGTTGAATTGGCCTGGCCCGAGGATTATACCCACACCGCTGTTGCCGTAACCTGTCCCGTTGCCGATCACCGGCGTGGTGCAAAATGCGGCCGCATTGAAATATCCTGGGCCTCCCAGCACGCTGCCACCCAGGCGCGCCTCCACGCCCCCGGCGGTCGGCACATTCGCCGGCCCCATCCCGGAGCAGAATTGTGCTCGAGAAGTCACCTGAGCCCCCGGCCCGAAGCCGTAAATGGTGCCGCCGCGAGTATCTGTAATCGACATGGGCGTCCCATCCTGCACGATGGTGACTCCCGACAGATTCCATCCGCTCGCGAGTTTACCCACGAATCCCGTCATGTTCCCCGACGGCAGATCCCAACTGTAATTTACCGCCAGCCTCTGCGGCCGGTATAGAGGACTCGGCCCATACTGTTGCCTGGAATTGTTGGGGTCGTTGCTGTCGAGGCCCGTGGTGGTGCCCATCAGGTCGCTTAAATCCCGGCTCCAGGTGTAAGCAGCCTGAAACGCGAGCCCGTGAGAAAGCTGCTTGCGCACGGTCGCCTGGAGACTGTTGTATTTGAAGTCTCCTGTAAACAATTGAGCGTTCAGTCCGCCCGGCGCAAAACCAAGGTACGGAACGCGCACGGAAGCATTGGCCACCGTGTTCGTGGTAAGCCCGTTGACCGGGTTGGCGGCGCTCGCCAGCTCCGCCTCGTTGATCTCGTGCGTCCCGGTCGTTTGGTGGATGCCGTGCGACCCCACATAGCCAAGTTCGAGCACCCATCCCGGAAGAAATTCATATTGCGTATTGAGGTTCCATTCGTCGGTCAGCGGTGTCGGCATGTTCTGCTGCGCCAGCGTCACCGACAGGTTCGAACTCGTCCCCGTCTGTGTCGCCGGATTGATGCTTACCCAGCGGGGCGCCCATCCCAGCGCCGGATGGCCGTAAGGCAGCGCAAGAGTCGAGAAGTAATTCGCCGATCCCGATTGAAAAATCGTGGGAGCATAGGGAAGCCCCTGCAACGCTCCACTGGTGAACGTGATCAACCCCACGCGATCGTAGAAGTAGCCGAACCCGCCGCGAAAAACCCATCGATCCGTGGCCAGCGGCTTCCATGCGAATCCCACGCGCGGTGCAAAATTGTCGATCGGTGGATTGTTCTGCGTTCCGATCTTGCGAGTGTTCTGGAACAGCCCTCCCACGGGGGCCGGCGGATTATTTGCGAAATTGTAATTCGAGGGCACCACAAATCCGGCCAGCGAACCGGTCGCTGCGGAGGTTCCCAGCAAGGCCGGCGTGTTGACGGTGTCGATCAGGCTCGGCCAGATGTTCGTCGCATTCCCGTACTTATCGTACGCGAGATCGTCATACTCCCACCGCAGCCCGAGGTTCACAGTGAGCCGCGGGTCTACCTTGATGTCGTCCTGAGCAAAAGCATTCGCGGCTCCCCACCGGAACGCGTGGATCAGGCCGTTCGGCGGAGTGATCGAGGTAGCGTTGCCCGTATTCGAAACGTTGCTCGTTGAAGTCCCGTTGGTCTGGCCCGGCAGCACCGCGCTCGTGCTGCTCGCCTGCGTCGCGGCGCAGGCCGAGGCCGAAAGCCCGGGAGCGCAGCCGGGGAGCCCGAGAAGGAAGTCCTGAAAGCTTTGGAAAGTGAGGAAGCCCGTCGCCAGTCCCGCGAAATTCCAATTGGTGCGGTCGCGCTCAAACTCAAAGCCCGCCCGAATCGTGTGCTTCCCGTGAGACCAGGAAAGCTGGTCTGCGGCTTCCCATGCAGTGGTTTCCTTGGTGCTTTCGTTCGCAAAGTTTGCGCCGATCGTAAAGGAGGCTGCGCCGCTGACCACGATCTCATCGAGGTAGTTGTTCGAAGGGATCACCGGCGCGATGCCCACCTGCGTATCCGTAAAGGGAACTGTTTGACCTAAGGTCGCCACCGCGCGCTGGATGGAAATGCGCGCTTCGTTCACGAGGTTGTTCGTCAGAACCGTCGTAAGCTTCACCACGTAATCCCTGTTCCCGGTCACCGCGGCGGAACCCGTGTCCGGCAGGCACGTGCCCGGTATCGTCCCGCCGGCCGTGCTGGCCCCGCACCAGAAGCTGTAGTTGGTCGGATCGTTATTATAAAACCACCGCCACGACAGCGTATTCTTACTGTTGATTACATAATCTACGTTCCCGATTGCCTGGTGTTCGGTGAATCTCGCCGGAATACTAAACGTGGCGTTCTGATACTTCCCGTTACTCGCACTCGGAACGTAGTAGCTGCCATCGGGATTCTTAAGCTGCAGAATATTCACGGCCACCGGATTGATGTTCGCTCCGTTGCACGCCACCTGGGTTCCGCCGTTGCTGGTTTTGCCGGCTGCCGTTCCCGTCGGGCAGAATACAGCGCCCAGCGCAGCTTGGAACGCCGCGGTATTCGACCGGTCCCCCGCGGGAATCGGAGCAAGCAGGGGCGCGGAGTAGCCTCCGGATGCTATTCCGTTCAGTTGCCGCGTCTCCTGATACGACGCAAAGAAGAACAGCTTGTCCTTTTTCACGGGCCCGCCGAATACGCCGCCGAATTGGTTCTGATTCAACACCTGACGGCCGTCGTTCGGCACACCGTTCACGGGAGGCGTAATTTTCCGGAAGAAATCGTTCGCATTCAGGTCCGTGTTGCGGAAAAACTCGAAAGCGGTCCCGTGGTATGCGTTGGTGCCGGACTTGGTTACCACATTCACGTTGGCGCCCGGGTTCCGTCCGTAACCCGCGTCGTAGAGCGAGGTCTGAATCTTGAATTCCTGGATCGCGTCGGGATTGGCGATACCGATCCCCGAATCCGAACCGGAATCAGCGCCGTTCCCGTGTCCGGCAATCGACACGATCGACGCGCCATCCATCTGGTAATTGTTTTGGTAAGTCGATCCGCCATTAACAACGATGTCCTGCGTTCCCTTCCCCAGTGTGGCCGCATCGAACACGCCGACGTTGGCCCCTGCGGAAAGGCCCAGCAGGTTCGTATAGTTTCGCGTGGTGAGGGGAGTAGCGGTAACAGCTTGTGAACCCACCACTGTTCCCAGAGTGGAGGTGGCCGTCTGCACCGCCTCGGTTTCGCCGTGGACCTCGACCTGTTGCGTTTGCGCCCCGATCTGCAGGGTTTGATCTAGGACAGCCGTCTCCGTCACCACAATCGTAACCGAGCCTACCTCGAACGTTGAGAACCCGGCAGCTTCAAACTTCAGCTTGTAGTCACCCGGAGCAAGCAGTCCGAAAT
The DNA here is from genome assembly GCA_963848365.1 of uncultured Acidobacteriota bacterium. Classification (GTDB taxonomy): domain Bacteria; phylum Acidobacteriota; class Terriglobia; order Acidiferrales; family UBA7541; genus Palsa-295. Next base: position 344,912 of record CAWKDI010000005.1, on the reverse strand, counting down.
TGTACGTGCCCTGCGCGTCGGTCGCAGCCGTACGGCTCTGTCCCGTACCAATACTCGTGGCCGTGACGGTAGCATTCGGCACGACGGCGCCGGATGAATCTTTCACGGTACCCGTCAACGCCCCCGTCGCAGCCGTCTGGCCGAAAAGGTAGGGCGCGGATAACAGCGTCGCGACCAGCAAAGTGAGAAATCCCAGGATGCAACTGCGGCTGCGCCCAAGCTTAGACGCGTACGTTGACATGATTATCCCCCCAATTGTCGTTTGGCTTTGTGACCCCACCCTGCCACCGAGCACGGCAAGAGACGCCCCGGCCACCAAACAGGTTTCATATTCTCGGCAGCATGATTGGGTGCGGGTCGTGGCGTTCGCCACAACGCCAGCTCAGAACCCGATGCGGCTTTCGCTGTGAAGCTTGTCATCCGTAGAGGCTGTGACTTTTTTAACGCGCCGTGGTGGGGTTCCGGGTACTCGACCCTCCGGGTTCGAGGGTCGGTCTTTGCGCACGACAACCCCGCCTGTTCCGACCTGCTGGATAGCGCCCTTAGAACACATACTTCAGCGCAAATTGAATCAGCCGCGGGTTCACCGAAGTGCTGGTAATCTGCCCGAAGGTTGCCTTCGAGACGTCCACGGTCCCCGGGTTGTTGAATTGCGGATGGTTGAACACGTTGAAGAACTCGGTGCGAAACACCAGGCTGCCATCCTCGTGTATCCCACCCACTTTCGTCGTCTTCTGCAATGTCGCATCGAAGTTGAACTGCCCTGGACCAAGAAGAATCCCCAGGCCGCCGTTTCCATAGCCGGTTCCGTTCCCGATCACCGGCGTCGTCCCGAATGCGGCCTTATTGAAATAGCCCGGCCCGCCCGTCGTGCCGCCCAGCCGCGCCTCCACGCCTCCCGAAGTCGCCACGTTGGCCGCAGTCATCCCCGTAGCAAACTGAGCGGCAGACGTCACATTTGATCCCGGGCCAAAGCCGTAGATGGTCCCGCCCCGCGTATCGCTCACCGTCAAGGGTGTGCCGTCCTGCACCACAGTGACGCCCGCCAGGTTCCAACCGTTTGCAATCTTTCCAACCAGGCCTTCATGACTTCCGAAGGGAATGTCCCACCCGTAGTTAATCGTGAGGCGCTGCGGTCGGTAACCCGCGTCCAGCCCATATTCCGGGCGCACAAATGGATTTACGTTCGCCAGGGTGACGTACGGAACTGTCGTGAAAGACCGGCTGAACGTGTAGGCCGCCTGCAACTGAAGTCCATGAGAAAGCTGCTTCCGCACGGTGCTCTGCAAGCTATTGAACTTGCTGTCTCCGATGTAATAGGCATCGCTTAGTCCGCCCGGCCCGAAACCCAGATAAGGAACCCGCAGGGACGCATTCGCGACCGTATTGGTCGTGATGCCGTTGATTGGGTCGGCCGCGTTCGCGAGCGACGCCCCGTTGATCTGAAGGATCGAACCCGTGCCGCTGAAAGCCTGATGGATGCCGCGAGTCCCCACGTAGCCCACTTCCAATATCCACTGGTGCGCGAACTCATACTGCGTGTTCAGGTTCCATTCATACGTCGTGGGCGTATGGGAATTCGGGTCGAAGACTTGCTCGTTCAAGTTGGAGGTTGTCCCCGTCTGGCTTACCGTATTGATGCTCGCCCATCGGGGCGTCCATCCCAGCGGCGTCGGGGCATAGGGTTGCGCTTCGGATGAGAAATAGTTTGCCGCGCCGGCTACCGACACTACTACTGCGTATGGAATCTCTGCCTGCGGACCGCTGTTGGTAATCAGCCAGCCGGGGCGATCGTAGAAATATCCCGCCCCGCCGCGCACCACAAACCGGTCGCTTGCCAGTGGCCTCCACGCAAATCCCAGGCGCGGCGCAAAGTTCGTCAGGGACGGATTGTTCTGGGTGGGTATCTCATGATTGCTCTGGAACAGGCCACCCACGGGCGGCGCAGGGAAAGCCGCGAAGTTGAAATTGGACGGCACCACAAACCCAGCCAGCGTTCCGCTCGCCGGTGTCGGCCCTGGAATCGGCACCGTGTTGATCAAACCCGGCCAGATGTTGGTGTTTTCGCCGTTCGCATCGGAGACGTCCCCGAAGTATTCCCACCGCAATCCAAGGTTCAAAGTGAGATTGTTGGAAACCTTGAAGTCATCCTGCGCAAACACACTCGACGCGGAACTTCGGAAGCTGTGATGGTAGCCGCCCGGCGCCGAAACCGCGGTCGCCGTGCCCGAACTGGCAATGTTGCTGGTAGCGGACCCGTTCGTGAGTCCCGCGGCAGCGCTCGCTGCGCAAGCGGCCGCTGTGAGGCTGGGTGAGCAGCCCGGCAGGCCCAGCAGGAAATCTTCGAACGTGTTGAACGTAAGAATTCCTATTCCTGCTTCCGTAATCCCGTTCGATCGGTCCCGCTCGATTTCGAAGCCCGCGCGAAAGGTATGCTTCCCATGCGACCAGGAGATCTGGTCGGCCGCTTCCCACTGGGTGACGTGCTTTGTGGTGCCCAGCGCGGTCGCGCCGCCCCACTGCATCAGGCCGGTGACGGTCATGCCGTCGAGAATATTGATCGACGGAATCACCGGCGCCATCCCCACTTGCGTATCGGTGAATGGAATATCGTTGGACAGCAAATTCCAGTAGCTTTGCAGCGAAAGCCGCGCTTCGTTGACCACGTTGTTAGACAGAATCGAGGTCAGCTTTCCAATCATGTACTGCGTCGGGAAATTGATCGCTCCGGGACCTCCGGGCAGGCATTGCGTAATCGCCGTCGCCGTTGCGCCGCAGCCCATCGTGGCGTTTGTAAGATCGTTGGCGTAAAACCAGCGTCCCGACAGCGTATTTTTGTCGTTCACGGAATAATCGAAATTGCCGATGGCCTGATGCTCGGAAAAGGTCGCGGGTAGGCTGAATGTGACGTTCTGATTCACTCCCGTGGTCGAGCTCGGTATGAAATAGCTGCCGTCCGCATTCTTCAGTTCGAGAATATTGATGGCCACCGGATTGATGTTCGCTCCATTGCACGCCACCTGAACCACCGACGATGCCTTCGTCGTGCCCGCCGCGCTGCCTCCGTTGCAAAATGCCGCGCCCAGCGCCGCCCGGAATGCCGCGGTATTCGACCGGTCCCCCAGCGGGATTCCCACCAGGGTTGGATCCGAATAGCCGGCTTGCGAAAATCCGTTCTTCTGCCGGGTCTCCTGGTACGAAGTAAAGAAGAACAGCTTGTCCTTCTTTACCGGACCCCCGAACGTCCCGCCAAACTGGTTCTGATTTAATATTTGCCTTGTGTCGTTGGGAGCGGGACTCAGCTTGCGGAAGAAATCGTTGGCGTTGAGCGCCGTGTTGCGGAAAAACTCAAAAGCCGAGCCGTGGTACTGATTGGTGCCGGACTTGGTCACCACGTTCACGTTCGCGCCCGGATTGCGTCCATAGCCGGCGTCGTAGAGCGACGTCTGAATCTTGAATTCCTGAATGGCGTCCGGATTCACGACCGAAATTCCGGGGTTAGCGCCAAAATCGCCCGTGAGTCCCCGCGCGCCGATGTTCACGATGGAGGCTCCATCCATCTGGTAATCGTTCTGGTCTGTGGTCGAGCCATTCACCGCAATCTCCTGCGAGCCCTTCCCCATGTTGGCCGCATCGTACACGCCGGCATTGGCCCCCGACGATAGGCCCAGCAACGTAGTGTAGTTACGCGAGGTCAATGGCAGATCCGTGATGGATTGTGAATTTATCACCGTGCCCACCGTGGAGTTTGCGGTCTGTACCGCCTCGGCCTCCGCGCGAACCTCCACCTGCTGCGTCTGCACTCCTACCTGTAGGCTCTGGTCGAGAACCGAAGTCTCCGTCACGGTAATCGTGACGGAGGGAACTTCCACCGCATTGAAACCCGCAGCTTCAAACTTCAGTCTGTAATCGCCTGGCGGAAGCAATCCGAATCTGTACGTGCCGTCCGTGTCAGTCGTGCTGTTGCGTACCTGCCCGGTGGCTATGTTCGTCGCGGTTACAGTCGCGTTCGGCACCACCGCCCCGGAAGAATCCTTCAAAGTCCCCGTGAGCGCACCCGTTGCCGCTGTCTGACCGAACGAAGGAAGGGACATTACGGAAACGCAGAAGAGCAATGCGATGCAATGGAACACTGCAAAAAAGCTGGGCCTGCACGTGGCTTTGTCGATCGGCATGGATTCCCCCCCGGGATGACCCTGATGAAGCTCTGATGAACCTATGTTGAAGCTCTAATGAACCTCACTTGAACCCTGTTGAACCTCAGTTGAAGCTCTAAATGAACCCCTCCACACGCTTCAACGCTTTTTTCCTTGGGCTCGTCGGCAAGATCGCGAATGGCCCACCCAATAGCTCAGTCTTATAATTCAATTACGGGCCGTAATCAACATACATCTCGGCGCCAATCACGTATTGGGTGATAACGCCCCACACCACTCCCTTCAAATGTATGCCCGCGAACCATCAATTTCGTACCGGAGGGGGAAAAATAAATTACGGTGAGAACGGCTTCCCACTCAGGAAATGGACCGTGGGGCCAGCGCTCGGATCAAGTTGAGAACCGATTGCTAAGCGAGAATGCTGCGCGTATCGCTACTTCCCGAGACCGAAAGCATACACTCTCCCATCCCAAGTCGAGATATATACCTTCCCTCCCGCAACAACCGGCTCGGTGAAATGGGCCCAGCTATCGATCGACTCCCCGCTGGAATACAGTTGCTGCCCGGTTTCCGCGTCGAACGCGTACAAAATCGCGTGAGCGCCCGGGACGCCTCCGGGCTTCCCCTTCGCCCTGGTTTCCATCGTGGTCTTCCCGGTATCGAGCGCATACACCACTCCGTTTGCCACCACGGGAGGGTCGGGCGCGTGTATGTTCCGGGAGGCCCAGATCGGAGCGAGCATCGGAGTATTTCTATCCGGGTCGAGGCGAACTTCAAACGCCATGATGCTGCCTTCCTCCGCCTTCCCGTAGGAGTACTTAAACCCTGGTGCATCCTTGGACGGCGGCCCTTCCATGGCCATCAACAGCCACCTTCTTCCTTGCCCGTCTTGCCAGGTCGCCATCGATCCCAAAACGCCCCGGTCGTCGTGAAAAACCTGATCGTTGCCCCATCGGGGTGACGTGTAAAGCGGCGTGTGATGGTCGGCTCCTCCAAGGTTGTCGGCATCCTCCAGGGAAACCAGCGCTTCCTTCCCCGCGGAAGCAATCAGCGTCCATTTCTGGAAGGGGAAAATCGTCGGATTCGTTGCGCCCAGGTCCAGATCTTTCTCCTCGAGAAATTGCCAGTTCGCCGGAGTGTACGTATCGAGCAGCCGGAGGTCCTTGAATGAAAGAAACATCAGGGTATGAGCGAACTTTCCCGCGGCCGGATCGTAAGCACCGTCCGCCGTTTGCGCGTAAACGCCCTTGGGCCCGCGCACCAGGCCACCGCGCCCCCACGCGCCTCCTCCTCTTCCGGTACTCGTGTAATACTCAACCACTTTCCGGTTCGGGTCTTTCAAATCAACCGCGGTAAAGTGCGACATCGCCCCACCGCACCCCCGCGCCGTCGGCGAATAAATCACTCCGTCGATCAGATTCAGACTCCAGTTGCGCGCGAAAGGCGTAGTGAAATCGATGGCCGGGATTCGCTCGTCGCCATTCTCGAGACTCAGGCCCCGCAGCTTGCCGTCGCTGGTCGACACATAAATCAATCCCGCATCCTTATCGACTACCGGAGTGGCGTTCTGAGTATTGGAACAGGACAGCGTAGCCGCTTGTTTCGGCGTCAGCGGGTTCGGAAACCGCTTCTGCCATGTCACTTCACCCGTTTCAGAGTCGATCGCATAAACGGTGTTGTCGCTACCCACTACGAACACGCGCGTTTTTGGCCCGCCCTTGCCGTCCACTGTGGCCACCAGGGGAGCCGTCAGCGTCGAGAGAACCACCGCATTCGGAGAAGTCGCCAATTGCGATTTCCACTTCAACTCGAGATGGGAAACATTGTCTCTGGTAATCGTCTTCTCAGACGCATTCCACCCCGTACGCTCCTGATCGTGGCCCCACGTCAACCACTCGCTCTGCGCCGCCGCGCGCCCAGGCGCCAGAAGAAGTAACCCAACGGAAACCGCTGCAGCTAAACTCAACGCTCTATTATTTGACATAGTTCTGCCGTAGTTCACAGGCGGTAAGGTACCACAACGATGCCTCCTAAGTAATTGAACTGAACTCCTTGACAAAATAACCGCTGGCGCTACACTCCCCTACTCCATCATGAGCAGCCACAGCGCCGCGCGCCGCCAGTTTCTGAAATTCCTCGCCGCAAGTCCGCACGTAGCGTCCCTGGGCGGCGTCGCTGCCTTCCTTCGGCAAAGCGCCCTCGCCCAAAGCACGGAGCCGCCGGTTTCCGATGTCATCACCAAGCCCGCCGACGCGCTCAATGTGTTCGACTTCGAGGAGGCCGCGCATCGCAGAGTCCTGCCCGGTCACTGGGCGCACATGGTAACAGGCGTCGATGACGACGCCACGCTTCGCGCGAATCGCGAAGGCTTTCAGCACATCGAACTCCGCCCGCGCCGCCTTCGCGACGCCACCAAAGTCGACATGCGCGTCGATCTTTTCGGCACCGCCTACAACAGCCCCATCTTCACCTGCCCCACCGGCGGCCAGAAATCGTTTGATCCCGAAGGCGAGCTGGCAGTCGCGCGCGCGGCCAAAGCGCGCGGCGCCTTGCAGCTTCTTTCCACCTCGACCTCCATCGCCGTGGAAGACGTGAATGCCGCCCTGGGCCGCCCTGTCTGGTTCACGCTCTACGCGCCGAGCACCTGGGATGCCTGCGAGAAAATGCTGCGCCGCGTCGAAGCCTCCGGATGCACCGTGCTCGTCCTCACCGTCGATACCGTAGCGGGCGCTCACAATGAAACCGAGGCTCGGATCCGCCCGAAAGACCTGAGCCAGTGTGCCCCCTGCCACGAGGTGCGCGGCACGAACGTCATCCGCAGGGGCCATCCCATGCACGACGGCATTGATATGACCGGCGTGCGCCCCACAAATCCCTCCCTCGACTGGGCCTTCGTCGACCGCATCCGCGGCTCATGGAAAGGCAAGTTCGTTATCAAAGGGTTAACCACCCGCGAAGATGCCCGGCTGTGCCTCGATCACGGCATCGACGGTATTCACGTCTCCAACCATGGCGGGCGCGTCACAGAGACTTTGCAGGCAACCATCGAAGCGCTTCCCGAAGTAGTCGCGGAAGTGAACGGCCGCATTCCCGTGTTTGTTGACGGCGGTTTCCGTCGCGGAACCGATGTATTCAAGGCCCTCGCGCTCGGCGCCAAGGGTGTAGGAATCGGACGCCCGATGTTGTGGGGGCTCGGCGCGTTCGGTCAGGCGGGCGTCGATCGCGTACTCGAAATTATGCAGGGCGAGTTGAAGCTCGTAATGGGCAACTGCGGCACGCGAACGGTCGCCGATATCACACCCGCCTATGTCTCCGCGCCCGTCGTGAAAAGTTAAGCAATCCTTGCAATCGTAATTCCCCTCCCTGCTCACGCCCAACCTGCGCGCCTCCCATCCAACTGTTGCCGGAAGCATCGCCGCCCTAACAGGTTGCGGAAAAACTCCGATTTTTAGAGGGTCGGAACTTGAGCTCCGACATAAAAGTCCGGGGCGCAAACGGGGCTTTAGCTCCTGAGGAACGGATTTTGGTATTTTTCCGCAGCCTGCTAAGGATTCAGCCCCAGGGCCAGCGCGGGATTGGTCTTCGCCATCAGGTTCACATCCGCCACCGATATTCCTTCTTTGTGCAGCGCCACCATGAAGTCGAGCAGCGCCTGGGGATGCAGTGGGGTCTTGTTGCGCACCGAGCCGAAATTCGTGGCAAGTATGCAGTGCTGCGGGCCCACCTTGCGAATCGCGTCCGCGAACTCGCCCATCGTGTGCTGCTGCTCGATTCCAAAAGCATTGCTGTAATCGAATTCGAGAAAAGCGCCTTCCCGGGCGGCTTGCTGCATCTGCGCAATCGTCATATCCACCACCATGTCGTTCACGCCCGTCGCCACGATGTGCGTCACTCCGCGCTGATGCGCCTCGTGGACAACCATTAATGCCTCTTCCGCCGAAATGTGTCCGGTCTCAAGAACCAATTGATGGTTTTGCGCAATGAAGTGGATCACCTCCAGCACCGCTGGCAGCAGGTGGCCATCCTTGGAGACCTCCACAATCGTTCCCTTCGAGCCAGGGGTTTTCGAGTACGGCAGCCCCTTCGCATCGAGTCTCGTCACAAACGCTCGCGAATCGAATGTCGGCATCCACACCACCCTGCCCCATCCGCCTTTCATCATGGTCATCCGCTTCACGGCTTCAAGGTTGATGCCCCCGACGGACTTATCCAGCACGATTCCCCCGAATACCTCGATCCCGGGTACCTCCTTCCGCACCATGTAGGCGAGCGCGGCCGTCGATTCCCAATGGTTCTTCAGCACCAGCCCGCGCATGCCCCGTTCCTTGGCAATCCGCGCCAGGTCGTCCGCATCGATCGAGCGGTCGACGCTGTCGGGGCCGCTGTGCACGCGCGTATCGATAGCGCCTTTCAGGTTCAACTCGGCTTGCCCGCGCGCCGGCACAACCAGCAGAAACAGGCCCATCCCAATCCACGCCACCCGCCTCGTCCAAAGAATCAACAATGATGATCGTGATGATAGTGAGGTCAACGCATTCTCCTTTTCTGATTTCCCTGCCTCCCCGGCAAAATCCCGGGGTTTTCAACGGTCGGAGCTTCGACTCCGACGTAATGTCCAGGCATCTAACGGGACTCTAGCCCTGTCTGCCAAAGTCGTTTTTCGTCAGGCCATGGCTTCAGAGCCTGTGTGACAACCCGCGTTTTCCGTCAGGGCACGGATTCATCCGTGCCGAAAACGCCGAAAAATCAATGCGGCTTCAGCCGCTGAGGGACGGTGTTGCCAGTTGTTGCACCGCTCATCAGATAGCCGTGCACCTTCCCGTCAGCACTCGTGTAGCTTCCCACGATCTGGTCCGCGGCGTTGATCCCGTTCGCCGGATACTCAAGCGAAATGAAGTTACCCTGGCGAAGTACAAAGCCAAGGACTTTTGGCTTCTTGGTCGTCACATCGAGAATGTCGTAGCGCCCCACAATGTCCCCCGCCGGATTAATTCCGCGCGCAAACGTTCTCACCGCGCCGGGAACATCAATCGAGGTGAATTTGCCGTGGTGTAAGAGAAAGCTGTGGGTCTCCACCTGATTCGTGCTGGCATTGAGGATGTCGTAGCGTCCGATGATGTCTCCAGCGGGATTAATTCCGCGCGCGAATGTTTGCACAGCTCCCGGGTAATCGATCGACGTGTACTTGCCATGTCTCAGCATGAATCCATGGGTCTTGATGGTATCCCCCATAACACCCAGGTAGTTCCCTACAATCGCCCCGCGCGGATCGATTGCCAGAGCGCCAGTTTCCGCGAGTGCCCCGCTTTCGTCCTCGAATGGTCTGAAGACGGCGCCAGGATAGTCGATAACCTTGAACCTGCCGTCCAGCTTACGGATGAAACCATGGTTGAAGTTGGAAGTATCCTTATAGAATCCGACGATCTCGCCTGCGGCATTCATAGCGCGGGCGCTCGTCATCGTCACTGCGACGCCGGGAACCACCGCGTCGATCGTAAGGAATCTCCCATCCGCCCGCCGCACGAAGCCGCTTCCGCCGTGGAATGCGATGCCCTTGCCGGCGGTGCCGACGATATCACCCTGCGAATTGATTCCCCATAGCAGCGTGAAATCAGCGCCGGGCCGGTCAATCGTCCTGAAGTTCTCGTCATCCGAATGATCCTGTGGCGCCCGCGGAATCAAATGCTCCCGCCCTGGAAGTTCATCTGCTTCCGCCGTCGGGCGAACGCTCGATACGTGCCCATTGGAGCTTCGCGCTGGAATATGAAGCAGCGCAGCGCCACAGATAATGCCGCACGCCGCCATAGTTGTCCTGGCAGCCTTCCAGATACCTGTTCGCGTCACTTCACCACCCCGCCGCAAGCTACGATTTGCCCATTTCCGGGAATCGGCGCCCCGGCATACCTCACGCGCATCCGTCACCTCGCGGCCGCCGATAGACTTGATCTGATCTTACTTGCTAGCCGGCTGAACCGTCTTCTTTGCGAGATAGAAGTAGCCCACCTTGTTGTTCGGATTGCTCGCATACCAGATCCTTCCTTGAGAATCGCGAAAGAATTCGCGCATATCCACCTCCGCGTGCGGGAATGGATATTCCGTCACCTTGCCGGTTTTGGTGTCAAAGCGTCCGATCGTGTCCATATGGTGTGAGTTATACCAAAGGTATCCATCCCCATCGAACCCCAGGGCGTAAGGAGTAGGATCAGGCCCCGGCAGCGGATATTCCTTGAAGGTCTGCGTCTCGGGATCAAAACGGGCCATCTTTCCTGCGTTGAATTCGTCCGACCCAGATAATTCCGTCGGGAGCGATTTCCATCCTGCGCGGCCCGGAGTCGGGGCGTCGGCGGAGCCCACTGCGTAACTTTCATGGTTTTCCCGTCGACTTTGCCGATCGTGTGCCCGTACAGGCTCGTAAACCACACGTCGCCATTCTTATCGGGTTTCACGTCGTAACTTGGGCCACTTCTTCGAAGTGCGTGAATTTCTTCGTTTCCGGGTCGAATTTCGAGAAGGGGAACCCGTCACCCACACCATTCCGTTCGCATCCACGCGGATGGTGATGTTTCGAGCGATGTATCTTGGTATTCGGTAACTTGCTGTGTGTCGGGATCCCATCGGCCAATCTTGTCCGTCGCCGACTCCGTCAGCCAAACGGATCCTCCGGCGCCGCTACGGCGGAATGAATCGCCGCGGGTCCCATATTCGGAACCGGGAAATCCTGCATGGCTCCCGTCTTCGGGTCGAGCCGCGTGATCTTGTTGGCCACTCCGAAGTTGGGGATCCACACGTAACCGTTCTTGTCCGGAGCGGCGCTGAAGGGCATGCGGCTTGGCCCCGGCATGTCGTACTCCACATACACGATGTTCAACGAGTCGGCGCTGAACGGCCGCACCGTATCCTTGTACCCCGGCATGTCCGCCGGAGACTTCGGCAGCACCGAGTCGGGACCAAACAAGCTCGTCAAGTAAGAAGCCACCTCGGATGCGTCCTCATCCGAGAAACGCGCCAGGCCGTAGCGCATCGCCGTGCGCATGTATTCAACGCGATCCCTCCAGCCATCCGCGTCCCGCGTTACCGCGGCCATGCGTGTCTGAAACTGATGGCATATGTCGCAGTTCTTGAAGAGAAGGTCCTTCCCTTTTCCCGCCGGAAAAAGCTGCTTCCCCTGGTAAACCGAAATGTCGCTCCATCGGACCATGCCCGTCTGCAAAGCAAAGTCAAACGATGCGTTCTGCTCCGCGGCGAGGTTCACATCCGTGCGGGGATCGCTTCGGTAGCCGACCGCTCGTATAAATAGCCGGTATTGCCCCGCCGGGCAGATCCTCGATGCGGTAATGCCCCTGCGTATCGGAGAGCACCGCTACCGTGATCTTCGTCTTAGCGTTCTGCGCTTCCACGAAGGCGCCCTGAAACGCCGCGCCGTCCGGCCCTTTCACCGTGCCGGTGATTGTCGAGGCGCGAGAAGCAGAGGCAAACAAGCCAAGCAAGCTAACGAGGACGAAACGATAGCGCAGCCGCATAGCATCTCCCTTTCCCATACTTCCGCCCAATTGCGAGTGGTTTGTGGGTGCGGGGTTGTGAGTTGCAGGTCGTGGATTGCGGGTTGTGTGTGGGTTGCGGGTTGCGTGCGGTAGTGGGTAGCGGGTAGCGGGGTTGTGGGTTGATCGGTTGCCTGTTGGCAGGTTGCGGGTTGGCAGATTGCGGCATTGTGAGGTTGTAGGTTGTACGCAGTTATTTGTCATCCCGACCGGAGGCTCGACGCTGTTTGTCGAGCCGGAGCGGAGGGATCTCTCCCCGATTCCGCCCAAGCCGCACACTGCCCACAAGCCCAGGTTTGGGTTGTGCGTTGCGAGTAGCGGCTCGCTGGGTTGCGGGTCGTGCGTTGTGAGCCGTGGGTTGTGGGTCGTACGCAGTTATTTGTCATCCCGACCGGAGGCTCGACGGTGTCTGTCGAGCTGGAGTGGAGGGATCTCTTCCCGATTCCGCCCCAAGCCACACACTGCCCACGAGCCCAGGTTTGTAGGCTTGGAAGCTTCAGCATAAAGTCCCGGCATTCCATAAGGTGTAGAAGCTTCAGAGTCTCGGTGGCAGCGCAGCCTTCCGTCAGTGCACGGCTTCAGCCGTGCCGTCCCAGCCAACGATCCAATGCGGCTTTAGCCGCTGAGGGATGATCCCACCATGTGTCACCCGCACTCTCCAGCTCCGAGTCCAGGCGACCCCTAGTGAACGCCCTGGTCGGCAAGCGGCATCTGGATGGTCACCCGATCCTCGTTCCCTACCACCCTAGTGATGTGCCCCTTCCCAGTCACGTCCTCCGCAAGCTCGATGTGTCCCGGCCCCAACTCAATCTTCTTGCCGCCCGCCAGCTCGATTTCTCCCCGTCCGCTGATGGTAATCACGTATTGGCGGCGTGGCGCGGTATGCCAGGTGCTCACCTTCCCCGGTGGCGCGCGGTGAATCTCGGCGCCGCTGACCTTCAGCATTTCCGAGACCTCGTTGAGAGGATTCCCGCTAAGCGTGACCTCCATGTCCTCGGAATGTGTTTGGCCGTCCGCTCCTGTGTAAAGCCGCGTGATGGTTACCGGCTTGCGCGTCTGGTCCGCCACCGCATCGCGGGCAGGGCGCGCCCTCACAAACAGCACGATCAGCGCCATCAAGCCCACAGCGGCCAGCAACCGTGTCGTTGATCTCATCGAATACCTCCTGTCACATCGCCTGATAATGGTAGGCCAGCGAAACGCCCGGGATTCCAACGGGAAGGTATCACAAAAGTAAGAAGCCTGTGCAACATCGTCAACGCCAGGACCATCCTCAGCTGCCTTCCAGCGGCTATGCGGAAACGGCCTCCATCCGCCCTGTGCCTCAGTCTGTTGACTTCCCAAAATCTCCGTGATACTTCCTCTTTGAGTTTTTGTTCACTCGACTCGAAACAACTTCATGAACGAATTTTGTGCCGGAGCGTCGAGCGTGAAAATCGTTGCGGTGTGCCTCGTTGCATGGATCGTCCTGCTGTTTCAATACGCCGCCGGCCAGGTAGATCAGCCGGCAGCAGGGCGCATTACGAAGATCGTGATTTCCGATCGCCATCCTGCCTTTGGCGGCGCCTCTTTCGGCAGCGCCGGCCCGTATGAAATGGTGACCGGAACCGCCTACGGCGAGTTGGATCCAAAGGCCGCTCTGAACTCCGGCATCATCAATCTCCAGTACGCTCCACTCAATCCCAGGGGCCGCGTGGAATACAGTACGGCGATCGCCATACTCAAGCCCGTCGATATCAACAAGGGCAACGGAAGACTTATCTACGACGTGCTGAATCGCGGACACGAAAAAGCGCTCTCGGACTTGAATCTCAGCAAGTTCAGCCGCACCGGCCCGCAGGAAGTTACCGACCCGGCCACCGCCTTCATCATGAAACGCGGCTACACCGTGGCTTGGAGCGGATGGCAAGGGGACGGCTCCGCCGAGAGCACCCGGCCGGGGTTGCTGAAAGCCAATTTTCCCGTGGCCATGCGCGATGGAAAGCCGATTACGGGCGCCAGCCGCGAGGAATTTACCGACGTGCCTGCCGGCCCGTCATTCACCGAACTCCTCACCTACCCCGCCGCCAGATTGGATACTTCCGCCGCAACACTTACCGTTCGCGAACGAGAGGAAGACCCGCGGAAACCGCTGCCCGCTTCGAGCTGGAGTTACATCGACGCAAAGCACGTGCGCATCACGGCCGCTCCGGGATTCGATCGTGGCGCCCTTTATGAGCTGATTTATCAGGCGACCGATGCTGTCGTCGAAGGGATCGGCCTGGCATCCATCCGGGATTTCGTCTCATTCCTGCGTTATGCCGAGCGCGACTCTGCGGGGCAGCCGAATCCCGTGCATCCGGCCACTCCCTTCAAGGCCGTCCTTGGAATGGGCATATCGCAAAGCGGAAGGGTCACAAAGGCCGTAGTGTCGGAAGGCTTCAACGTGGATAGCTCCGGGCGCAAGGTCTTCGATGGGGTTCTAAGCGCGCTTTCCGGTTCCGGGTCGCACGAGTTCAACGCCGCCTTTGCTCAACCGGGCCGCTATTCCATGCAGCATGAAGACCGCCTCTACTCCAGCGACCAATTCCCTTTCACCTACGCGACTACTACAGATCCGCTTACCGGCAAGACCGGCGGGCTGCTGGAGAAATGCACGAAGTCTCACTCCTGCCCGAAGATTTTCCAGTTCGATTCGGACACCGAAGTCTGGCAGAGGCGCGTCTCGCTAGTCTTTACCGATGCCACCGGCAAGCCGGTGCCCATCCCAGACAATGTCCGCGTCTATATGCCCACGGGCGTCCCGCACGATTCCAATGACCTCAGCGAGCAGATTGCCGGCACCGCCGACCGCGGCATTTGCCAGCAACTGCGAAACCCGCTGCATTACCGGTATTACGTGCGGGCATTATTCCTGGCGCTGGACCGCTGGGTTACCGATGGAGTCGAACCGCCTCCCAGCCGCTACCCGAACCTCAAAGACGGCACGCTGATCACCGTCGACACGGCAGGCAAGTTATGGCCGGGCATTCCCGGCGTTCCATTCAACCCGGAGATCAACCGATTCTGGCTGCGGGACAACAGCCACGAGCCGCCAACTATTTCCGGGCCGGAATATCCAATCTTCGTGGCGCGCACCAATGCGGACGGAAATCCGATTGGCGGCATCGAGCCGCCGGAAATCAAGGTGCCGCTGGGCACCTACTCGGGCCGGAATTTCCGCGCGAAGGGCTTTGCGGAGGGTGATCTTTGCGGGCTCAACGGGAGCTACATTCCGTTCGCTATAACCAGGAAGGAGCGCCTGGCCAACCACGATGCCAGGCTCTCGCTCGAGGAGCGTTATCGGAACCAGCAGGACTTTGCCGCGAAACGAAAGCAAGCCGCCGCCGAACTCGTCAAGGAGCGATTCCTTTTGCCGGAGGATGCGCCGATTTTCTCCGCGGTGGAGCTGCCAAAATCAGCCGCGAAGCCTTAGGCGTAAATTGTACGGCGCGGATCGGTCGCGAAAATTGTCAACACCGCCGGGATTGCGCCATCGGCCCCGGCAGCACAACGCATAGCGCAGGTACGAGTCACTGCCGCTGATTTTCCTCCGGCTTCTTCTCGCTCTTTGTTTCCGATACGATTCGCCGCAGTCGCTCCTGGGTCTGCTGCAATTTCTGTTTCGTTTGCACGTGGCCGGTCAATTCCATCTCCAGTGCGTGAACCTTCACTCGAAGGTCCCGGTCCTTGCTTTCAGCCGTGGCTTGCAACAGGCTTTGCGTCCGCAGCAACTCGCCCTGGATTTGTCTTCGTTCCACCACCATCGCGGCAACCACTAGAGTCATTGTGCCAACCAGGCCGATGAAGGTGTCCAGAAGAATCAGCGAGGTCGTCATGTTCCTGGCCACAAAGGATCCATACCCGTGCAGGGTGCCCCAAATCGCGCTTCCGAACAGGATGAGCGTGGTGCCCGCAGCCTCCAGCGGATAAAACCGAAACCCCGCCCAGATCAGGAAAGGGATGCAAAGCCACACCTGTACGACTCCGCTTCTGTTCACCGAGAGTGAAAGAGGGCCGAACACCAGCAGGCAAACGAAGATTAAGCCGAGAAGCAAGATCCCCAGCTCGGTGAACTCCGCCAGGTCCAATCGCTGATGCGAAGCGCGAAGCAGCAGTATCAGGAAGGGAGCGACCAGCAGAATTCCTACGGCGTGCGCGATCCACCACGTCACCCATATGAATCCGAGGTCCATCAACGCAACGTGTCTGCTGAAATAGATTCTGCCCACGCCAAGAGTTGCGTTAATCGCCGGGGAGCAGATGCAGGCCAGCAGCACAAAGAGAAACACGCCTTTTGCGGTGTCGAAAGCCCTGGCTCCGCGAGCGAATCTGTTGACGAGATAGGCGCCCACCAGCCCTTCCAGCGTGCTCCCGACCGGGATTAACACGGAAGCGTTCCCGAAGCCCAATGTGGTTACGTGGCCGAGAAAAGATCCAACCAATGCCGCGGGCCACACGCGATAGCCGAAAATAATAAACGCGGCAAAGGCAATCCCCGAAGGCAGCCAGATCGGCGTCACAAACGGATGGACGAACGCCAGCCGCAACCCCAGCTTGCCTACCACGAAGTACATCACCGTCAGAACGGCAAGCAGCGCCAGATTGGCAAACGATAGCGAATTGTCGAGTTTCTTAAACACTGTAATTTAGCGACGTGACTGTATCGACGTGACTGCATCGGCGCGCCCGGGCGATCATCACGCCTCCGTTACGGCTCCATCATCTCGCATCGCGGCTCCGTCATGTCTCCATCATCGCTCCGTCAGGGCCCCGTCATAACTCGATCACGGCGCCAGCGCGAAAGCGACGATGCCGCCGGAGCCTGCCAGAACTACGTACTGCTTGCCGCCCACCATGTAGGTCATGGGCGAGCCGTTCCATGACTGTCCGGTCTCGAAATGCCAGACCGGCTTGCCGGTTTTTGAATCGAGGGCGGTGAAGGTGCCGCCATCCTCGCCGAAAAATACCAGGCCCCCCGCGGTTGCCAGAGTGCCGGAACCGCGGCCGTTGGGCACCGGATATTCCCAGGCTTTCTGCGCCGGCCTGCGTGTCGAAAGCCAGGATGAAGCTTTGGTCGCTGCCCGGGCCCACCGATCGCCGCCGAAGTAACGCTCGCCCATGTCGATCGGCGTGGGATCCTTTCTGTAGGTAGCGCAGCCGTCGCGGATGCGCGCGAAATAGAGTTTCGAAACCGGATCGAAGGCCGCCGAAAACCACTTGGCCTCGCCTCCCCGGCAGACCTCGAGATTCGAATCGAAGTGATCGGTAAGAACCGGCCGGCCATCCTTGCCGTATCCGGTGGCCCAGTTCACTTTGGTGAGCGGCTTGGCCATGAGGAGTTCGCCATTGGTGCGGTCGAGCACGAAGAAGAAGCCGTTGGCGTCGCCGTGCATCAAAAGCTTGCGGGGCTTCCCTTCCCACGGCTCATCCACCAGGATCATCGGGCCGACCGAATCCCAGTCGTAGACATCGTGGGGAGTGAACTGGAAATACCACTTCATTTTCCCGGTCTTCACGTCCAGCGCCACGACGCTGGCGGTGTACAGGTTGTCGCCCTTGCGTTCGTCGCCATTGAAATCCGGGCAGGGATTGCCGACGGCCCAATAGACCGTCTCCAGAGCGGGATCGTACGAACCGGTCAGCCACGTTGCGCCGCAACCATGCTCGAGCGCATTTCCAATCCAGGTTTCCGAGCCTTTCTCGCCTCGCAGCGGCGTGGTGTAGAAACGCCAGGCCAGTTCGCCGGAGTCCGCCTTGTAGGCGTCCACAAAGCCGCGCGCCCCTTCTTCGCCGCCCGCCACGCCGGAAAGCACCAGGTCCCCGATCACCAGCGGAGCCGCGGTCGCGCTGTAGCCTTCCTTGATATCTCCCATCATGACGTCCCAGACCTTGTGCCCCGTGATGCGATCGAGCGCCAGCAGGTGCGCGCTGTCGGTCACCATGTAGACGCGGTTCCCCGAGATGGCCACGCCGCGATTCGCGCCCTCGCCCGCCGAGCTGAGAAGCCCGGGGGTGCGCGGCAGTTTGAAGGCCCAGATCTGCCGCCCGGTGGTTGCGTCGAGGGCATAGGCTTCATTCGGTGCGGTGATGTACATGACGCCGTCCTGCACCACGGGAGTGACTTCGAGCTGCATCGCCGTGGGATTCGGGAACACCCACGCCGGGGCCAGCCGTTGCGCGTTTTTGACGTTGATCTGGTCGAGCGAGCTGTAACGATTGCCCGTGAAACTTCCGTCGTAGCTCGTCCAGTCCCGCTTCGGCTCGATCGGGCGCTCGCTATATGCGTCGCCATTGCGGGATAGCAGGTGGAACTTGCCGTCGGGTGTCGCGAGCGTCGCGCTGAAGGCCGTCTCACTCGTCAGAGTACCTTCCAGTTTGCGCCCGTCCTGAAGCGTCAGGCTTGCCGGATGGGGCTGAAACGCGCCGCGCATTGCCGCGCGTGGGTCGGTTGTGTTAACGGTGCCAGCCACCAGCCCGCGGAGATGAACGAGCAGCGCCTTCATCTCGTCGTCGGTGAAGTCGAAATGCGGCATGCCTTTATCGGGGCGGCCGGTGCGCACCAGCGCGGCGACTTCGGCGTCGGAATGGGAAGACACGAAACCAAGAAGTGAGGGCGCGCGCTCGGCGCCGTTGCCGTCGCTGCCGTGGCAGATCCGGCAGCGGTTCGCGAACGTCCGCACCGGCGCGGCCGGGGACGCGGGCGCAGCGGCCTGCTGGGCGCGCGCCGCGCCGCCTGCGAGTAACAGAACCGCGCAAACCAGTCTCTTGAGCATCACTCTCACTCCCCCTCTATATCTGGCTCATATATATTAGGATGCAAGGCCGCTGGCCGCAGCCTTTGTACCGCAGGAGCCCAAGAACTGCAATCGCCGCCGGGCAAAAAGCGCGAAGCCGTTTTATTTTCTCCGTGGCGCCTGGTTCTCTGTGGCGCACGGTTCTCCGTGGCGCACGATCGCTGTGGCGCATGATCGCTATCGGCAGCACTTTCGCGAGTTCCACCAGTGCATTCATACACGCCCGGCCTTGCGCTCTCGTTTGTAATCGTAATCTGGCGCATATTCGATTGTTCCAAAGAGCGCCAGGATTTCCTGCTCCTCACGCCGCAGGATGTATTCCTCCAGGGCGGCGGTCACGGTCTGTCTTTTCGTGCGGTGGCCGCCCAGCTTCTGCGCACGTTCCAAAAGGCGTTGGTCAATTGTGAGATTTGTCAGCATGCCAGCATTGTAGCCCTCGTTGCTTGCCTTTGCCTTTGTCGTTGCCTTCTCGTTGTCATCCTGAGTCCATACGCGCGCAGCGCGGATGGGTGAGGGACCTGCTTCTTCCTCTGCTCTTCCTCTCGATGTAAGTTTGGTCGCTTTTCGTCAGGGCACGGCTTCAGCCGCGCCGTAACCGCCGAGCAAGCAACCCGGCTTCAGCCGCTGAGGGTCGGTCTTGCCATTTGTCACGAGACGCTCCGTAGAACGCCTCTTGAACCACCCTCCAACCCGCCCTCCTCGCCCAGACCGGCTCTTTAAAAATTCCCAATCGGCAACTTACTTCCAATTCCCGCGATAAAATACCAGCAGCCGCGCCATCAACCGGCCGCGAAAACAAAAAGGGCAGGGTCAACGTCATGAAAAAGCTGCGCGTGTTCGAGTCGATTTCCATCGACGGCTACTTTGCGGACGCTCACGGCAATATGGACTGGGCGCATCAAGGCCAGAACGACCCCGAGTTTGCCGATTGGGTCAGCGGCAATGCGAGCGGCGGTGGCGAGCTGCTCTTCGGCCGCAAGACCTACCAGATGATGGAAGCCTTTTGGCCGACGCCGCAGGCCGCGCGGCAGATGCCCGTCGTCGCCAGGGGCATGAACGCGGCCACGAAATACCTAGCCTCCCGAACGATCCAGCCGGCGTGGCACAACACCCGTCTGCTGAAAGGCGATCTCGCCGATTCCGTTCGCACCCTCAAGTCTGCCGATGGCCCCGGCATCACCGTGCTCGGCAGCGGCTCCGTCGTCGCGCAGCTCGATGAGGCCCGCCTCGTGGACGAGTATCAATTCGTCATCGTTCCGGTAGCGCTCGGAAGCGGACGCACCTTCTTCAGCCATAAGCGCAGCCTGCGCCTCCTCGATCAGCGCGCCTTCCGTTGCGGCAACGTCGTCCTCACCTACGCGGCCACCTGAGAGTGCCCGACGTACAGATCTGCAGATTGCGAGAAAACGGTTGCCCCCTATGGAGGTCACTGGCAAGGCATGCTCCTCCGCAGAGAACTAATCCTTGGCGCGGGAAACGCGGGAAGAGGAAGAGTTCCTGGCTCTCCTCCGTTTACTAAACTGGGAGAGCAGGCTATACAACGTTGTACATCCTCCACCTCTCAGTGAGATTGTCGAGAAAACACACCGGTACGTACTTTGGGGGAGGCCATTTAACGCTTCCACCAATCCGCCAGAACTGAGTCATAAAGGTAGCATCGCTGTCCAATTGAATGGGCGGAAGGAAGCTTCGGCTCGGGTTGTATGTGGCCCACTTTGCGCCAACGAGTTTAAGGACCAAATGACCGACGATATAAGTGAACACATACAGCCCGAAGTCATTTACACCAGAAGAGAGTGGCAGCACATGCGCCGTCTTGAAGGTGCCCCTAAAACTATCCTCAAGCGCACCAATCCACATCGAGACTCCGACCGGAATGCGTTGCCGTTCTCGAAACGTATAGCGTTCGTCGATAGTAAAGAACGGGCTACCTCCAGTGCCCATGTGATCCGCCACAACGGCAGTTTTAAGCAGAAAGACGGCAATCGAAATAAGTACACGAATCGGAAGAACTCGCGGCGACGTATCGCTAATGAGTGGGCTCAGGGAAGGTTTGGCCTCTCTCGCATCAATATCGCTCATCCAGCCACGATTGCATGGCCCACACACTACGCGCGCCTTGAGATTCAGTGTTTCCGCTTTCCATGTTGATACTTTCTTGCTCGTAGTATCCATTCGCCTGAAGCTGTAGGTAGACTTGGGTAAAACATTGTTGATCCAATCGCTCCAAAGGTGCTCACCCGTTAAGGTGGCTGTGGATGGGCAAAAGGCGCATTCTTTCGGCATGCCAGGATCTTAACCCGGAATATCTTACTTACCTTGTATTGCTGGATAATCTTCTGGCGAGTTAATGCGGTGCAACCGACCGGTCGCTTTCTTCACGTAATGCGAGCCGAGCCTTCGATTCGGAGGCCTAGCCGGGGGAGGCGCCTTGGGTGTTTACGTAGAGGGCGTAGAGGGAGGTGCTGGCGGCCATGAACAGGCGGTTGCGCTTGGGGCCGCCGAAAGCGAGGTTGGCGCAGGGTTCGGGGAGGCGGATGCGGCCGATGAGTTTGCCTTCGGGCGACCAGACGGTGACGCCGCTATAGCCGAGGCGGGGGCCGGCGTTGCTGCCACACCAGAGGTTGCCGTCCACGTCCACGCGGAAACCGTCGGTGCCGCACTTTACGCCATCGACCATGAAATCGCTGAAGCGCTTCTGGTTGCTCAGGCGATTGTCGCTGCCCACGTCAAAGCCGGTGATGCCTCCCTGGCTCACCACGTACACCTTCTTGTAATCGGGCGAAAAGGCGATGCCGTTGGGGAGCGGCAATTCGCTCTCGCTGATCACCACGTCGATGCGGCCGCTGGGGTCCACGCGGTAGACGTTCGCCGGGAGCTCGCGCTTCAGGCTGCCCAGCTCGACGGGCTCGCCCAGGCGCTGCTTGATGCGTCCCGCTTCGTTGCCGAAGCCGCCGGGAGCGTCCGGCACGCCTTCGTAGAGGGAGTCACCAAAAAAGGGGTCGGTGAACCACACGCTGCCGTCGGGATGCGGCGCGAGGTCGTTGGGCGAGTTGAAGTGCTTGCCGTTGTAGTTGTCGGCGATCACGGTGATGGAGCCATCGAGCTCGTAGCGCACCACGCGGCGGGTCTGGTGTTCGCAGGTGAGCTGGCGTCCCTGGAAATCGAAGGTATTGCCGTTGCCATTGTTCGAGGGCTGGCGGAAAACGCTGACGTGGCCATCGTCCTGCAGCCAGCGCATCTGGCGATTGTTGGGGAGGTCGCTCCAGACGAGATAGCGTCCCTGGCCGCACCAGGCGGGGCCTTCGCACCACAGGCCGCCGGTCCAGAGACGCACGATCCCGCTATTGAAGA
This sequence comes from uncultured Acidobacteriota bacterium, assembly GCA_963848365.1. Classification (GTDB taxonomy): domain Bacteria; phylum Acidobacteriota; class Terriglobia; order Acidiferrales; family UBA7541; genus Palsa-295. The sequence continues at coordinate 323,048 of CAWKDI010000005.1, read as the reverse complement.
CGCGATACTTGTTGAAGGACGGATCGACGACGAGCACGTCGGCGTCGGGATAGGGCGCGGGCGGGGCGCTCGGGCCATAATCGCGCGGGGGATTGGAAATCACCGTGGGCGCGGAAATATTTGCTGCACTGCCTTGCGCGGCTTGGCCGGCTTGCGCGATGGCAAGGCCACGCGCGAGGCTGGGGGCCAGGCTGGGGGCCAAGCTGGGTGCAAGAACCGCGGCGCCTGCCGCGGCTCCCAGGCGCTTCAGCATTCCGCGGCGCGACAGATGCGGGCCGCTCTTACTGGAACCTTCCGCATCACTCACGGCGCAGTTCTTTGGCAGATGCTCTCGACCGCGTGTCACTTGTTTCATCGCGACTTCCCTTCCGAGAATGATCGTCCGCCCTTCGGATTTTCGAGCGCGGACCTTTTGGCTCGCGCATCGTACATTTCCGGCGCCCTTGATGCAATGAGCGCCTGGGGAGGTGCCGGGAGCAGCGAGATTGCTTCAAGAAGATAAGGGAGGCCTACAAGGTGGCGAACCGCCGGAGGGATACGGCGCTTTCCTGGTGGCGCGTGCGCTTTGCGGCTGTGCCGTCGCGATACGCAGTGGCAGGGTGCCGGTGCCACTTTTAACCCGCTCTTGTGGCGGCACTTGCGGATTGGCTGATGCGGCTCGGGGCAGAAAAATCTTGAAACATTTTGCGGGCGCCAGCATCCTTTAAGGATGCTGAATTTCGAAAGGCTCGTCCGTTTATTTGTGATAGCGCTACTACTGGCCTTCGGCGTTTCTCTAGGCGCCGGGTGCCGCAGCGCGGAGTCGCAGCAGCCCGCTCCGCCGCCCATGAGAGTTAAAACAGAAACGATCAATCTGGCGCCCGTGCCGCGCGAGGACGAGTACGTGGCCACCATCAAGTCGCGCCGCTCGGCCAATATCCAGCCGCAAGTGGATGGCACCCTGACGAAGATCGTGGTGAAGTCCGGCGACCACGTGCACGCGGGCCAGTCGCTGATGACGATCGACCCGCTGAAGCAGCAGTCCGTGGTCGAACAGCAGCGCAGCACCGAAGCGCAGAAGAAAGCCACCTATCGAATACAACCAGATCGAACTGGAGCGGCAGCGGAAGCTCTATGACGAGGGCGTCACCAGCAAGCAGAACCTGGATCTCGCCGTGCAGGCGTACGAGAATGCCAAGGCGGACTGGGAAGCTTCCACGGCGGCGCGCGTCGCCCGAGCAGCGCCAACTCGCTTATTACAATGTGACCGCGCCTTTCGCGGGCGTCGTCGGCGACATTCCGGTGCACGTGGGCGATTACGTTTCTCCGCAGACGCTGCTGACCACCGTGGACGAGAACGCCGACCTGGAGGCCTACATCTACATTCCCACGGAGCGCGCGGCGGATATCCGCATGGGTCTGCCGGTGCAGATCGTCACCAGCACGGGCGAGTTGATCGAGAACACGAAGATTTATTTCATCTCGCAGCAGGTGGATAACGCGTCGCAGGGTATTCTGGTGAAGGCGCCGGTCCACGGATCGCTCGACAAGTTTCGCAACGCGCAACTGGTGAAGGCGCGGGTGATCTGGAGCACGGCGCCCACGCCGACCGTTCCGGTGCTGGCGGTCACGCGCATCGGGGGACAGTCGTTCGTCTACGTGGCGGCGCAAGCCGACGGCGGCGGGACGGTCGCCAAGCAGCGCGCGGTGACGCTGGGCGACACGATCGGGAACGACTACGCGGTCACCAGCGGCCTGAAGCCAGGGGAAAAAGTGATCGTCTCCGGCACCCAGTTCCTCATCGACGGAACGCCCATCCAGCCGACCAGCTAGTACAGCCTGACGATTCCTCACTGTGAGCGCAACAGCGGCGCGAACTGCAAGCGGACCGCAGCTAGAAAGAGGAAGTGCCGGTTTGGTTGATTTTTTCATCAAGAGGCCCATTTTTGCCACCGTCTGCGCGCTGCTGATCATTCTGGCGGGCGCGGTTTCCATTCCCGGACTCTGCCGATCTCGCTCTATCCCGATCTTGCGCCGCCGCAGGTGACCGTGAGCAGCAACTACGTGGGCGCGAACGCGCAGGTGGTCGAGTCCGCGGTCACCATTCCGCTGGAGCAGCAGATCAACGGCGTCGAGGGCATGCACTACATCACCTCGACCAGCTCGAACGACGGCACGCAGCACCATCAACGTCACCTTCCGCACCGGCTACGACCTGAATATCGCGGCGGTGGACGTGCAAAACCGCGTGGCCACCGCGCAAGGCCGCCTGCCGCAGGAGATCAAGAACACCGGCGTGACCATCACCAAGGCCAACCCGAATTTCGTGTTTGCCGCGGGATTTTTCTCGCCGGACAACAGCCTTTCCGACCAGTACATTTCCAACTACCTGGACGTGTACGTGAAAGACGCGCTGAAGCGCATCCCCGGCGTGGGCGACGTGGTCATTTTCGGCGAGCGCAAATACGCCATGCGCATCTGGCTCGACCCCACGAAGCTGGCGGCGCGGCAACTGACGGCGGCCGACGTGGTCTCCGCGCTGCAGGAGCAGAACGTGGAGATACCCGCGGGCCAACTGGGGCGCCCGCCGTCCGATCCGAAGCAAAACTTCCAGATCACGCTGCGCGTGGTCGGGCGCCTCTCGGAGCCGAAGGAATTCGAGAACATCATCCTCAAGAACACGCCGAACACGCATCGTGCAGCTCAAGGATGTGGGGCGGGCCGAAATCGGCGCGGAAAGCTACGACACGAACCTGCTCTACAGCGGGCATGAGGCGATCGGCGTCGGCGTGCAGCAACTCTCGAACGCCAACGCGCTGGACGTGGACAAAGCGGCCAAGGCCGAGCTGATCGAGCTTTCCAAGTCGTTCCCGCCGGGAATCAAGTATGTGGTCGCGTTCGACACGACCACCGTGGTGGGCGACTCGGTGAAGGAAGTGGTCACCACGCTGGAAGAAGCGATCCTGATCGTCATCGTGGTGATCTTCCTATTCCTGCTGGACTGGCGCGCGACGATTATTCCGGCGGTCACGATTCCGGTATCGCTGATCGGCACGTTCGCCTTCATCAACCTTTTCAGGTTCTCGATCAATTCGCTGACGCTGTTCGGCATCACGCTGGCGACGGGGCTGGTGGTCGACGACGCCATCGTGGTGATCGAAAACGCGCAGCGGCACATCGACCAGGACAAGACCGATCCGCACAAAGCCACCTCGGCGGCGATGGCGGAAGTGTCGAGCGCCGTGGTAGCCACTTCGCTGGTGCTGATTTCGGTGTTCGTGCCGGTATCGTTTTTCCCGGGAACCACGGGAATTCTCTACAAGCAGTTTTCGCTGACCATCGCGTTCTCCATCGCCATTTCGCTGTTCAACGCGCTTACGCTTTCGCCCGCGCTGGCGGCGATCCTGCTGCGCGGCGAGGAGTCCAAGTACACCGTGTTCGACTGGACGCACATCGAAGTGGCTGTCGCACGGGTACCGCAAGGTTGCGCATGGCATCGACGCTGCGATCCACGGGCTGGGAACCGCGTACGGCAAGGCCATCTGCAAGGTGCTGAATTACCGCTACGTGATGGTCGTGCTGTTCCTGGCGGGGCTTGGCGCGACGGGTTACATGTACTCCCACGTGCCGACCGGACTGGTGCCGCAGGAAGACCAGAACTATTTCATCGTGGTGGTGCAGGCGCCGCCGGGGCGTCGCTCTCCTATACGACGGATGTTTCAAAACAGGCGGAGCAGGTTCTGCGCGCCGATCCGGATGTTTTCGGCACATTTGCCGTGCCGGGCTTTTCGCTTTCGGGCGGAAGCTCGTCAAACTACGGGCTGATCTTCGCGCCGCTGAAGCCGATCGAGGAGCGCGAAGGCAAGGGCCATGCGGCGAGCGATATCGTGGCACGCGTTTCGCCCAAGCTTTTCGGCGTTCCGGGGGCGATCGTGGTCGCGTTCGAACCCCCCGCGATCAACGGCATCGGCAGTTTCGGCGGATTCCAGTTCGAGCTGCAGGATCTGGGGCGCAATACGCTGCAGGACCTCGACGCCGTCGCGCACAAAATCGTCGGCGCGAGCCGCCAGCGCCAGGACCTGCGCGGCCTCTTCACCAGCTTCACCGCCAACGATCCGCAGCAACTGGTGCAGATCGACCGCGAGAAAGCGAAAGCCATCGGCGTGCCCATCGGCCAGGTGACGCAGGCACTGAGCGTCTACATGGGCTCGGAATACGTGAACGACTTCGACTTCAACAATCGCTCGTACCGCGTCTACGTGCAGGCCGACCAGCCGTTTCGCATGAACGCGCGCGACCTGCGGCAATACTACGTGCGCTCCAGCACGAACGGCCTGGTGCCTCTGGGAAATATCGTGAACCTGCAGGAGACTTCCGGGCCGCAGGTGATCAACCACTACAACTTGTTCCGCTCGGCGGAAATCGACGGCGCGGCCGCGCCAGGATACAGCTCCAGCCAGGGGCTGGCCGCGATGGAAGAACTCGCCAAGCAGAACATGCTGCAAGGCATGACCTTCAGCTGGACGGGGCTCGCGCTCGAAGAAGTGGAAGCGAGCGGCAAGGCGATCATCATCTTCGGGCTCGGGCTGCTGGTGGTGTATCTCACGCTTTCCGCGCAATACGAAAGCTTTGCGCTGCCCTTCATCATCCTGCTGGCGGTTCCCATGGCGGTGCTGGGCGCGCTGCTATTCATCTCCCTGCGGGGATTGGTGGACGACGTTTACGTGCAGATCGGCCTGGTGCTGCTGATCGGGCTTTCGGCGAAGAACTCCATTCTGATCGTGGAATTCGCGGAGCAGCTGATCGAGCGCGGACGCACCATCACGAACGCGGCGATCGAGGCCGCGGAATTGCGGCTGCGGCCGATCCTGATGACGTCTTTTGCTTTTATTCTGGGCGTGCTGCCGCTTTACTTTGCGACCGGCGCGGGAAAACTGGGACGGCACTCGGTGGGAACGGCGATCGTGGGCGGGATGCTGTTCTCGACCGTCCTCAACCTGTTCTTCATTCCGGTGCTGTATGTGATTCTGAAGACGGTGCTGGTTTCGTTCTCGAAGAAGAAGCCGGTGGTGGCAGGCGCGGCCGAACCGCAGCCGGGACTTTCGTCGTAGCGTCGCGCGTCAAGCCTTACGCGCACAGAATTCTTTTTACACTCGCGCGGGCCTGAATCCCGGCCTGCTATCGGCAATCGACGGAGCGCCGGTAACCGTGGGAGCGCCGGTAATGTTCGTGCCAGTCGAGCCGCGAGTTTCGAGGCGCCGCCGCACCCAGCCGGACAAGCGCCGGAAATGCCCCTTGCGAATGGCCACCTCAAGAAAGTTGATCAGCAAAGCAAGCACGAGCCAGTACGGCCACAGGGCGCGCCTCTCGCGCACGTAGCTGCCCTTCTCGTCGAGCAACTGAGCCAGCGTGGGTTCCACGCGGCCCTCCGTCACCCGGCTTAGTTCGCTCAGCAGCGGCACATTGATCTCGCGCGGCTTGAGTTCCTGGGCTTCGCGATAGAAGCCGGCCTCGGGCAGCACGAGTTCGGAATTGCCCGAGACGATACGATAGAGTCCGCGCTGGTCTGCCGGAACGATTGCCTCGTAATGACCAGGCGCGGTTTCTTCGAGCGAGACGGCATGGGGAGCCTCGCCCGGCGGATTCACCATCACTTGCGGGGCGCCGGCCACGCCGCCGGCCGGGGTCATTTTCTTGTCCGCGTCGCCGAGAACGTCGTAATAGACGATCGATTCCCCTTCACGAGCGCCCTGGCGAACTCCGGCGCGCACGGTGCGGTCGCGATGCGACACGTCGCGCACCATCTGCGGCCACAATGTGCCGTAGGCGGGCCAGCGCACCCAATCCGCCGACCAGCGGGCTCGGGCGTCGGAGAGAAACGCCACCACGCGCCCCAGACCAAACTGCCAGCGGACCAGAAGAGGTTCTCCGGTATCGACGCGCAGAATCGTCTCGGAACCCTTTTTGGCCTTCTCTTTGGCGAATCCGAGCAGGTGCGGAGCCTTGGTGAAATCGACGCCGTCCGTGAACTCCACGGGCCGCACGCGCACCACGCGCACGGAGCGTTCCTCCACCGTGGAAGCCTGCAGGTCACGCGTTTCCCCGCTGATCACTTCCGGAATCTTCTCGGGATCGTCAACGAAATAAGACTTGCCGTGCGTTTCGCGGGCCATATCTTCGAGCAGCTGCCGGTCAACGTCATTGCCCACGCCAACCACCGAGATGGGGATGTGCTCCGCGGCAGCCGTTTTTTCAAGCTGCGGCAATCCGCCGGGGGGCGAGACGCCATCGGTGAGCAGGATGATGTGGCGGCGCGTCACATGCTCGGTCCGAATCGCGTCGTAGGCCATCTGCACAGCCGGGTAGATTCTCGTGCCGCCGTCGGCGTTGATGGAATTGATCAAGCCGCTGATGCGCGGCACATCCGCGGCAGGGCCCAGCGGCACCACCCAGTCGGGAGTTTCATCGAAGGCAATCACGCCAATCTTGTCGATGGGGCGCAGGGTGGTGAGGCTGGCGCGCGCGGCCTCGCGCACCATGGCGATCTTCGGACCATCCATGCTGCGGGATTTGTCCAGCACCAGCACGAGCGCGGTAGGCTCCTCGGGCGGCGGGGGCGGATCACCCGCCACGGGCAGAACTTTCTCGAGCGGGGTGTGCGGGTCCACGGAAAGCTGGGAATTATTTTCACCGGCAATGAATATGAGCCCCCCGCCGGTGAACACGTACTGCGCCAGGGCATTCTGCTCGTCGGCAGCCAGGGGATGATCGGGATAATTGTCGATGAGAACGGCGTCCCACTTCTGCCAGGTGTTGGCGTCGATAGGAAAAGACGCCTGTTGCTCCACATCCACATCGGCGCTTTTGAGCGTGTCGAGCAGAGGCGCGGCGGGGCCTTCGGGTCCGGAAATATAAAGCACGCGGGGATGCCGCACCGTCACCGCCTGGGAGAACAGGGGCTGGTCAACGCCCGCCGCGCCCAGATGAACTTCGAGCAGGCTCACGCCGGTGTCGGTGAGATGCGCAGGCAGATCCACGGCATTGCCGCCGGCCTTGAAGTCCACCGGCGCCGAGGCGATCTCCTGCCCCTGCGAGGTGATCGAAACGCGTCCGGAGAAGGCGCGCGAACTCTCGATGCCGAGCGACAGGGTGAAGCGCTCGCCTGAAAACACCTGCTGCGGAGACGCGACGCTTTCCAATTGCACCGGCAGGCGCGCGTTTCCGCCGGAGGGCACGGTGAAAATTTCCACACCGCGTTCGCGGGCGCGCAGCGCTTCGGTGAGAGCGTGGCCCTGCGTCTCGTTCCCGTCGCTCACGAGCACGATGCGCCGCGCGCCCCGCTCGGGGAATGTGCTGAGCGCCAACTGCAGGCCGCCTTCGATGTCGGTGGCCATGCCGCCATTGAGATCGACGCCTTGAGGAATCGTCACCTGGTCCACTTTCGCGGCAACCGGCACCTGGCGGGCATGCTCGGCAAAGGTAACGAGGCGCAATTCCGCGCCCGATTTTTTGCCGACGAGTTCGCGCAGAATAGACTGCCCCCGGTCGAGCGATTCGCGCGGCATGCTCGCCGAGGTGTCCATGACGACCGTGACGGCGAGCCTTTGAACCAGCATTTCGGCCCACGGATCGGCAAGGGCGATCACCAGTGCGGCAAAGGCGAGGCACTTCAGCGCGAGGCAGGTCCGCGAGGCGCCCGGAGTCTTACGGAGCAGCAGCCAGGGCAGCGGGAGCAACAGAAGCAGCAGCACGAACATGGGTCTTTCGAGCGTCATGCCGCCACCCGCCGCCTAGGTGATGAAATTGGGATCAAGCGCTTCATCTTTTTTTGTGTCCGATGTGTGTGTTTCCGAACTCGGCCCGGTCGCTTGCGTTTGCAACTCCGCATGCTGGATCAACACCGCGCGGCGGTTCACGCGCTGCGAATAGAACAGCACCCACTCGGCCCACAGGGCCAGCATCGCCAGCAGTACCAGCCATTTCCAAAGGTACGTTCCCTGATAAACCAGCGTCTCGCCTGCGATCGGACCCAACTCCGCAGCCGTGGGAACAATTCGCTGCGAAGGCAGCAGCGGGGGCGCGTTGACGGCAAACGTGGTGGTCCGGTTATTGGCGCCGATCACGCGGTATAAACCCGCTTCCAGGGCCAGCACATGCAGGCCGGCTTCCTCGCGGGCAAAAGGCAATTCGGCCCCCGAAGGTGAAACAATCCGCGTCGCGGAGCCGGGGAGTTCAAGCTCGCCGGCCGAAAGCGAATTCGAAACGTCTTCGATAGGATGCCCGAGCCATTCCGCAGCCCCCGCGATCAAGAGCGGAAACGCGGACTGCTGGGGAAAATTCGAGTCGTGCGGATCGAATCCCACCACCAGCACGCGATGCTGATTCTGTTCACGCGCCAGGATCAGCGGTATTTCCGGGTTCCCTTCTCCGAAGGCCAGGACCGTATCGGTAGTACGCACGTTCAAGGTTGCGGCATTCCGCACACTCACGTCGCGCGTGCGCACCCAGCGGGTCGCCGGGTGCTGAAGGTTCCAGTCGGTGGCACGAATCGGGTGAGCGGCTTTGCCCTGCTGCCCGCGCACGAAATAAATGGAGTTGTAAGCAACCTGCGACGGAGGAGCCGTGGCGTCGTAAATGGCCATGTCGGGCGCGGGATTTGGCGCGACGCCGGGTTTCAGGAACTGCGCCCGCAGATAGGGATTTGCCGCCAGCACGGGACGCAAATCGTTCTCAAAAGACGCGCGCGACGTGAATACCGCCATATTGATCGGACGGAAAGGCGGAACGTAGACGACGGCGCGGTCGTCGGCCTTCAAATCATCTCCTGGCGCAAGCTCCGCGGTGAGAAGGCCGCCCGTCGCGGTAATGAACTGGTCGTTGAGGGCGCTCACCTGGCCGGGCGCCAGCGAGACATTTCGCTGCAGGAGAGCCTGGCCGCCCACGGAAAGCTTCAGAACGACGGCGGCACTCGATCCACTGTAGTTTTTCAGTTGCGTGAGCAAATGCCAGCGGTCCGGCTGGGTGGCGTCGCGCTGGAGGGCCAAGCGGGAAATTCCGCGGTTCTCAACCGGCTCGTTGGCGCCGACGATGCGCATCAGGAATTGAGGATGATCGCCGCTTCCATCGCCCGGTTCCCAGGACTGGCGCAAGCCATTTAGATTTCTGCCCTGCTGCTCATCCAGCATTCCGGGACCGATGTATACGAGAAGCCCCGCGCGGGCCCCGGCGAGAGCGGCGTTGCCCGCCTCCAGAGCGCGGGGGATGTCGGCTATGCTGCTGGACACGCGGGCTTGGGCCACGGCGCGCCGCTGCTCGGCGCGGTCATGAGTGAAGGGCAAAATCGGCAGGGCGTCAGGCTCGGCGCGGAGGAGCAGAACCTCGTCGGTTGGCGGCAGCGTGTTCAAGACGCGATAGGCATCCTGGCGCACCAAATCGATCCACGGGCGCTCGCCCGGCCGCTGCACCTGGGACCAGATCGAGGTGTCGAGAACAATCGCCACGCGGCGGCTCTCGGTGACGTGGCCCCAGCGCGGATTCGCCAGCGCGAGAATCAGAAACAGCAGGAAAAGCACTTGAGCAAGCAGCGCCCACGGCTCACGCAGCCAGCGGCGGCGACGGTAAACGCTGGGAGGCAGATCGGCCCAGAACCGCAGCGTCGAAACTTTTCGGCGCGTGGGGCGCTGGTGAAGATAGAGCCACACCGCGAAGGCCGACGCCGCCAGCCACAAAAATAAAGCCTGCCAGGGACTTAGAGCGAGCCAGCTCACGTGAGCACCCGCCCGCCGCGCAGACTCTGCAGCACAAATTCCTGGTAGGGGATATTGGTTACCGCGCGGGCATAGCGGCCGCCGTTGCGAAGCGCCAGGCGCTGAAGCCGGGTTGAAAATTCGAGGAAGGCGCGCTCGTACAAGGCCGACTTTTCCCGCGAACACTCGATCGTTCGCAGTTCGCCGGTTTCCGCCTCTTCCAGAAGCAGCTCTCCAAAGGCCGAGGGCCGCTGCTCTTCCGCGCTATGCACCTGAAGAACCACAAAATCGTGGCCCGACGAGCGCAGCATCTCGAGCGCGCGGCGGCAGCCGTCTTCATCGAAGAAGTCGGAGATAACAATCACAACCCCGCGGGAGGGAAAATTGTTGACGAATTCCTTCACCGACCGGTAGAGGTCCGTGCCGCCCTTGCAGGAAAGCTGGCTGAGAAAATCGAGCACGGGCCAGAAATTCTCGCGTCCGCCTGCGACCATAATGGGTTTTCCCAGGCGCTCGCTGAAAGGGATCACGGCCGTGGTGTCCAGGCGAAGCAGGGCCAGATAGGTGAACGTAGCGGCGAGCCGCTGCCCGTAGAGGAACTTGGACTCCGCGGCGGCTTCCTCGCAATCCATGGATTCGCTGGCATCCAGGAGAATCCGCACAGGAACGTGCCGCTCGGTTTCGAAAATCTTGAGGAACAGCTTGCCGAGCCGGAGGTAGGCGTTCCAATCGAGAAAGCGGGGATCGTCACCCGACGAATAGACGCGATAATCGGCGAACTCCATGCCGGGTCCGTGGCTTCGCGAACGGTGATCGGCGCCAATCGGGCCGGTGAGATCCTCCCGGCACAACAATGTGAGCTCTTCAAGGGTCTTCAGGAAATCGCGGTCGAGTAACAGCGGGGCAGCCATTTTTACCAGTTTAGGAGAATGGGCGTTTGCCTGTCCGTGGATGGAGCGGCAACGCCTTCCCCTGAAAGTGCCTTCAGTTTTTCTTCGTCACGCTGACGATCTCGTCGAGCAGATCGTCGGCTCCGCGGCCGTCCGCCTGCGCCTCGAAGTTGAGGATGATGCGGTGGCGCAGGGCCGGTTTCAGAAGCGCGTGAATGTCGTCGGTGCTCACGTTGAAGCGGCCGTTGAGCAGCGCGCGCACTTTTCCGCCCAGAATCAAGGCCTGCGCGCCGCGCGGAGAGCTGCCATAGCGAATGTATTTGTTGGCGAGCGTGTTCGAGCGGTCTTCCGAGTGGGTCGCCAAGCACCAGCTTCACCACGTAATCCTGGACGTGCGGCGCGAGAGGCACCATGCGCACCACCTGACGCATCTCCAGAATCTGCGGACCGTTCAGCACGTGCCGCACCTCCACACCCGCGCCTCGCGTGGTGCGGTCGAGAATATCGTGCAGCTCCTGCCGCCCCGGAAAAGGAACTCGCAATTTGAAAAGAAAGCGATCCAGTTGCGCTTCCGGCAGCGGATAGGTGCCCTCCATCTCGAGGGGATTCTGCGTCGCCATCACGAAAAAGGGCTCGTCGAGAATGTGCGTGGTGTGCCCGACGGTGACCTGCTTCTCCTGCATGGCTTCGAGCAGGGCCGATTGGGTTTTTGGCGTGGTGCGATTGATTTCGTCGGCCAGCAGGAGATTCGTGAAGATCGGCCCGGGCTGGAAATCCATGACCTTTTTGCCGTCGCCGTCATCCTGCACTACCGAGGTGCCGATCACATCGGCGGGCATCAGGTCGGGCGTGAACTGGATGCGCGAATACTTCAGCGAAACGGCCTGCGCCAGCGTGCGCACGAGCAGAGTCTTGCCCACGCCCGGCACCCCCTCCAGCAGAACGTGCGCGCCGGCCAGCAGCGCAATCAGCACTCCCTCGACCACCTCGCTCTGACCGACGATCGCTTTGGAGATTTCGCTTCGCAGGTCCACCATCTTCCCGGCGAGCGATTCGATCTGGCGTTCGAACGACTGGTCGCTTTTCTGATCTTCCGTCAGCACTTTTGTCCGTCCTTCACGCCTATCGAGGCGGCTGGATTTGCTCGGGGGCCTTGTCGCTGTGTTCGAAGTAGCGCTGCACGTACAGCCGGTAACGCACCGGTATATTTTCCTGCTCGGATCCCTTGATGGCGGCCACGGGCGCCGGCTTGATATCCCGCAAGGGCAACTGAGCTGTGCCGGCCGCAGAGGTGGTGCGTACGTGACCCTGCTGCCGGAAATCATTGGCCTCCAGATTCACACGATCCTGAGGCAGATTCTTGGGAGCCGGCGGAGTCTCCTTCGCAGCCACCTTCGGCACGGGCGTGCTTCCGTTTCCCGCGCCGCCGCCTGGTTTCTGCGAACTGGACGAAGACCCGGCTTCTTTTTGTTCCGAGCCATCCTTCGGCGAATCGTTTTTTGCCTCGCCCTGTCCCGAAGAGCTTCCCGGCTGCTGCGACGACCCCGCCGACGTAGGCTGCCCGTTCGAATCGCTCTGGGAGGGCTGGCCGGTCATATTCTTCATCAGATTTTTGAGCGCCTGCATCATCGAACCGCTCGAAGAGCTTTGCCCCTGGCCAGCCTGTTGCTGCTGCTGAGAGGAGCCATTCTGGCCGTTCTCGCTCGAAGACGGTTGATTGGCATCGGCCATCTGCTGATTATCCGAGTTCCCGCCCTGGCTCGCATCCTGCCCCTGGCCCTGCGGATTCGCTCCCGCCTCCGGAGCGTTTGGATCGCCTTCGGCTCCTTCGGTGGCCGAATCGGCGTCGTCTTGATCTCCGGGAGCCGCGCCGTCTTTGTCTCCGAGCTGCGAGGCGTCATCGGCATTCTTGGACTCGGCCAAGCCCGAAACGGTTTCAGCGTCCGGAGAAGCCTGCTTGATTTCCGAGTCGTCGCGCTTCACCAGGGCGAGCAAATCTTTTTTCATCGCTCCGGTCAGCGGAGAAACCACCGCCCTGGCAAGCTGCGAAGTGGCCGCGCGGTGCAGCAGCGCCATGATGGGCGGGCTGTAGTAGAGGCGGTAACCCAGCAGCGCAAAAGCAATCAGCGCAAGGGCCATGGTGCGGCTGGCAAACTGGGGAATGCGCATCGGAAAGAGCTCCCGCGGATCAATGCGGCCAACCTTGCCGAGGGCATCGCTCCGTTGATGACGAATCATGGGGTCGGACTCCCCGGAGGACGCGAAATAAAGCGCCGTCGAGAGGCGGTCGGAAAGTCCCGACGCGCGATCCATCTCTCGCGCGCAGAAATACCCGGAAGGCCGCCGGACCCATTCCCGCACGAATAGAACCACGAGGCCGAGCGCCGCCATCACCACAGCCGCCGCGAGGGAGTACTTCAAATTCCGGCTGAGAGCGGCCGCGAAGATGAGTCCCAGAAAAATCCACGAAAGGCATACCATCCAACTGCCGATGAGCCGGTTTATTAGAAGCCTGCGACGAACTCCCTCGACCAGCGCGAGCAAAGCGCCAAACTCCGCGGGATAACCAGCGGTGTCCCGGCGCGGTTCTTTCGCGGCAGGATCGTCCGGTCCATAACCGGGCTCTCCGAGAAAGGCGGCTTTCCAGAGAGCGAACGCCGGTCCCTTCCGCCAAAGATTGACAGTGGCTATCGAACGCTGCATTGATGCCGTCTCCGCGAACTTATCCACTCGCGCCTGATACTTCAGTTTACTCCAACCCCTTTGCTTTTCAACTTAGTGCAGTGACCATGCCCGGCCATAGACTCCGCAAGCCGCACCGGAAGCCGCAAGAACGGATCACGTAGGTGAGACGAATGGCTGCGAGTGAGAGTAATCCAGGATCTTTTTTGAAAAGAGGGTTTCCGCAATCAGAAGCCTTTTTCCACCAGGGTTTCCGGCCCCCTAAGTATCACGAACACATGTAGTACGTCCACTTGTCTCTAAAACCGTCTCTAAAATCGTCCACTAATTCCGATTCGCGCAGATTGCCGGGCGTTGCCCCTGCATCGGATCAAATTAAAAAAGGAAAACTTTTCGAGGAGGCTCGGCGGGTTTATTGCCGCGGATGCAACTCAGAGGGTGCCTACTAAGTTTTTGTCTGTATTTGCTGCAAATGTTAAGCAAAACTTACACACGAACGCCTCCCAAACCTGTGAAGATATCAATGTGGAACAGGCGTGATAGAGAGCAAGGACGACTTGCTTCTAATTGTAAGCAGGTTAGTACTATAATAATTTCCCACCCGTCCCAAGATATGATTGGATGAGTTACCGTCGCGAAGGTATGGGTAACAACCCGTCTCAAATCAGTTGATTCGCGGCTTGGAAAGCTTTAATGTCCTTCCCGACCCAGAAATGGTTCGATACGGTACACTCAAACGGGGCCAAAGATGCGTCCAGGCGATCAGTTGAAGGAACTTCGTAATCGACTGGGCGTCACCACGCGCGAAGTCGAGGAGTTCAGCCGAGCCATTGCCGAGGACCAGCAAAACGAGGAATTCTACATATCCAACGCCTGGCTCACCCAGCTTGAGAACAAGAGTTCCATCCCCAGCATTTACAAGCTTTACAGTCTGAGCGTCATCTACCGCACGAAATTCAACGATTTGCTGGTGGTGTTCGGCATCGACCTCAATTCCAGCACACGCTACCAACTGGCGTTGCCGCTGCAGAATACCCACCTGACTTCGCTGGAAGCGCCCGACCCCCAAAAAGCCATCACGTTCCCGGTGCGTTTCGATAAGAGCTTCAGCCTGGAGAAGACCAGTCTCATATCCAGAATGGTGGAGGTCTGGGGAGAGGTCCCTATCGCTTTGATCCAGAAGCTCGACGTGCGGCACTGCCAATACGGCTACGTGGGCATCCAGGACTTCACGATGTATCCCCTGCTCAGACCTGGCTCCTTTGTGCAGATCGAGACCCGCTCCACCCGGTCCGAGGCATCGGACTGGCGCTCGGAATTTGACCGCCCCATCTATTTTGTTGAATTGCGAGAGGGTTACGCGTGTTCGTGGTGCGAAGTGCGTGGCGCGGAAATTACCCTGGTGCCCCATCCGCTTTCGGGGGCGCCCATCCGGCAGTTTGCCTACCCCGCTGAGGCGGAAATCATCGGTCAGGTGACGGGGGTGGCCATGCGTCTGGTACCGCAAGCGGATGATTATCCAGACGCGCTTCCAAAATTGCCAAGGCGATCTTGAAATTCGAGAAAAGAAATTCCGCGGTCAGCCCGTCTGTATCGACCGGCACCGCGACCCGATAAGGTTCCAGTTTTTTCCACGCCGTAATGAAATCAGCGGGGCTGGTGTGCGTCGAGTCCATATACGCGTCCATCTGACCGACCAACTCTTCCAGGGGCGAGGAAACCAGTTCGCGCAGGGCTTCCCGATGGCAATCGGCCAAGGCCTCGCAGACTACCTCTTCGCTGAAACGCGACGCCAAACCATCGTGATAGTAGTAGCCGGTGTTGTAATCCCGAGTCGATGCCAGATAAATCAGCCGGTCGAGAGGGCGGGTGATCTTCGAGAGCGTCCGGCGGCGCAGATCGTCGGCGGCCTGTTGGACGTCCAGCCTCTTTAGATTCGATTTCATGGCTTGCCGCAGCTTCTAAAGCAGCCTCACCGAATCGCGGGAGAGCGCTCCAGCCGCGAGGTCTTCAGGAAATCAAGAGATTTCTCGGACAGATCGCAGACACGCGCCGCCGCCACAACCGCCCGCCCTGCCACGCGGGGCGCGGCATAGGGACCTCCCCAGCGAACCGCGACCCCCAGCATGCGGCAGAGATTCAGCAGGACAAAAAAATCGAAGGCCAAGCGCACTTCCGTCGCCGGACTGAGGCCGGCATAGAATCGCGCCAAACCGCGATGAAATTCTTTAAGGCTCAGAAGCTGCTTGCGGATCTGTCCAATCCAGCAAAGAACCACCTTTTGCCGCTCCTCGAGGAAAAGCTCCTGTATCCGCGCCGGGGCGTGTGCGGCCACATAATCCAAATCGCGGCGGTCGAACAACCTTCCCAGGATCGCTGGAGGCAACAGCTCCACCTGCAGCGCATCCAGCGCCTGCCGGGCTTCCGCTACCGCATGCGGCCCGTCCGCTATGCGGCGGTTGCGCCTGGCTAGGAGAAAAAGAAGTACGATCAGTCCCGAGCCGAGGGCTAGAAACAACACCAGCTGCATCATGGACGTGCAGCTCTCCCGAGGCTCGAGCGCATCTCTCCCACCCTTGTCCTTGTTCCGGACACGAATGATTCGTAGTCAGCCGCTACGTCCCCGGTTACCGCCGACGGCAGTGGATTGGACTCGTAACTCCACAGCATCGACATCCACACGAACAGGGATACCCAATATGCCACCGGCTGAATCAGAATCCAGGCGGCATCGAACCTAGGACCTGCAAATGAGCGGACGGCCAGCGTCATCAGCATAGTGGCGATACAAAGTCCGTAGCCGACAATCATGCCTCGGATATTTCTTCCGATGGCGATCCCATAATAAAAGATCACGCCGACCAAACTGGAAAGGAATATTGCCTGGACCGCCAGCAAATTTCGTTCCAGGTTGCGGGCAATGGTCATCCGCGAATCGGGACTGCTCGGCGAGAGAATCAAGTAAGCGATTCCGGACAGGAAGAGCACGGCAAAAATCACCAGGCCGGAAATTCTCGCAAATCGTTCCGCGCCGGGATAAGCCGGGAGGGCGTGCTTGTAGATTTCCAAAAGAATGCCGCAGCCGATAATTATGTTAATAAAGCCGGCATTCCAATTCCACGTGTGGTATACCGCCGGGTGGATTCGGTAAACGATGTAGAGAAAGCCGTCAGCACACAGCAAGCTCGCAACGTAAAGATAGAAAAAGGGATATCTTCCCAGCGCCTTCTGCTGCAGGGCGCGAAGCAGAATTACCGCCTCCAACACGATGCCAGACCACCACATGATCAAGTTCAGCATGTATTTGCGCCGTTGCCGGAGGCAAATGCTAACACATTGGGAGGGAGATTTCTATGAACTCCCCCCCTGGCTTTAGAGTTTAGTTACTACGTTGCGCCGGGCCCTGCGGCGACGGCAGCCGCGTGCCCTGCGTCAAATTCAGCGCGCTCGGTCCCTGCGGCGATGGCAGCCGCGTGCCCTGCGTCAAATTCAGCGCGCTTGGTCCCTGCGGCGATGGCAGCCGCGTGCCCTGCGCCAAACTCAGCGCGCTCGGTCCCTGCGGCGATGGCAGACGCGTGCCCTGCGCCAGGCTCAGCGCGCTTGGCCCCTGCGGCGACGGCAGACGCGTGCCCTGCGTCAAACTTAGCGCGCTTGGTCCCTGCGGCGATGGCAGACGAGTGCCCTGCGTCAAACTCAGCGCGCTTGGTCCCTGCGGCGACGGCAGACGAGTGCCCTGCGTCAAACTCAGCGCGCTCGGTCCCTGCGGCGACGGCAGACGCGTGCCCTGCGTCAAACTTAGCGCGCTTGGTCCCTGCGGCGATGGCAGCCGCGTGCCCTGACGATTGACAGACTGGTTACCAACTGCCGGACTGCCTGCAGCCACAGAAGCCGTCAACCCCGCGAGCGCGAGGGACAGCAACCAATTCGAAGTTTTAAGCTTCATGTAAAGCTCCTTTTTTTTGTAGTCTGTTTCTCAGAGGACTCCACGGCCCGCCCAAACTAGAGGTTTCCTCGGGGTGAAAAACGGACCATCTTTCCTGCTCATGCTACCGAGCAGCACGCAATTCCCGCTTGCAAGACCAAGCAGCATATGTACTTACAGACGCTCAAACATGTCTCAAACTGAGAAACACGGCGTGATCCGGCAGAAGCACAGGCCTAAAGGCTGCGCGTGTGTGCATTTGTGTTGTTCGATTGGGAAACGCTTGGGGATTTTCGTGTGGAGGTAAAGACGGCGGTAAGGTAATCAGATAGTTGGGGATTTGGGGCTTTGCCGCCAAGCGAATGACGCCAACGAACTCTCAGAAAGATCCATCCATCGAGCCGCAAGTGTTTCGCGAGCACCTGCGCAAAATCGACAATCGGCAATGGTGGCTGTGGTCCTCCACAGTGCTGGTCCTAATTCTGCTCACGCTTGCGGTGGCCTCCTTCGCCTTCCCTGCAATTCTGAAAGAGGATTCTACTTCCTCGTTTTATCTGAATCAGGCGGTGCGCGCGCTGGTCGGAATCGTTCTGCTCTTCAGCGTTTATCTCGTGTATCAGCAAACGCTGCTCATCCGCATGCGCAACCAGATCGCGGATCAAATAACCTCTCTTGCGAAAGTCGAAACCCTCACCGCGGAGGTCTACAAACTTGCCGCGCTCGATCAATTGACGGGGCTCTACAATCGCCGCTCCGGCGAGCAGCGACTGGCCGAGGAAATCAGCCGCGCCACGCGCTATGACCGTCCACTCACCCTCGTGATGCTGGACCTCGACGGCCTGAAGCAGATCAACGACGCGTCTGGACATGCCGCGGGCGACGCCGTCCTGAAAAGCCTTCGCCGAACGCATTCAGAGAGCGATTCGCGGTTCCGACCTGGCCGTGCGCCTAGGCGGCGACGAATTCATGGTGCTCCTGCCCGAGTGCAAGCCGGAGGAAGTAAAACACGTGCTGGGGCGTCTGCAAGGCCTCGAGGTGACGCATCAGGGCGAAAAGATTCACTGCCGCTTTTCCAGCGGCTGGACCGACTACAAGCCGGGCGAGACCCCGCAGGAACTACTCAACCGAGCCGACCTGGCCCTCTACACCGAGAAGCGCGCAGGCAAGAACGCCACCGCGAGCGCTGCTGACGCCAAGCCATCCGCGCAGCCTGTGCACACGGCATAAAGAGTCTGCGTCAGAACTGGCTAAATCGTCCCTCAGCGGCTGAAGCCGCATTGATTTTTCGGCGTTGGCGGCACGGATGAATCCGTGCCCTGACGAAAAACGCGGGTTGTCACACAGACTCCTAAAGAGGCTCGTTCGGGGTTGTGGCCACCCGGGCCAGGGCTTCCTCGCCTCCCTGTCGTTTCCGCTCCCGTGCCCCCGTCCAAGGGCCTTTTTGTGTCGTATCAGTAAGCAACCACACCAAATAAAGCCTTGCGCCTCAATAGGGTTACTCGTAAGATACCCCTGTTGTCAGGGATGATACGGTGCCAAAAGAAAAGCCGAAAGTAAATATCGGTGAAGTGATTCGCTCTTACCGCAGCGATCGCGGCCTGTCGCAGGGCGATATCGAGCGCCGCACTGGACTTCTGCGCTGCTATCTTTCGCGCGTGGAAAACGGCCACACCGTCCCTTCGCTCGAGACTCTGGCGAAAATCGCCGAGGCCATGGAAATCAGCCTCGCCGATTTCTTCCCCGGCACCGACACGCCGCAGGATCGCGAAACACGCAAAATGCTGGGCGAGCTTTCCGAAGAAGAGATTCGCTTTCTGGCCGATATCAAGCGCTATTCCACCACGCTCTCCGATGACGATAAAAAGCTCGTGCTGGCCATGATTCGCAAAATGGCCACCGTGATTCCGCCGCCCCGGAACAGCAAACGCCCGCTGCTCCGGCGGTGCGCGCCGCGTCGAATATTAAACGCTTCAATATCTTTCGAAGCGGAAATGCAGATTCGCTGTGCCGCATCGCATCCGCGTCTATTCCTGGCACAATACCCCGCTGATTCGTTACAATAATCTCTCGATGACAGTAAAGCGGCATCAGACCGTTGGCGTAAAGGTCGGCAAAGTGCAGGTGGGCGGCGGCGCGCCCGTCGTCGTCCAGTCGATGACCAACACCGACACCGCCGACGTCGCCTCCACCACGCAGCAGTGCCTCGAACTCGCCCAGGCCGGCTCGGAACTCGTTCGCATCACCGTGAACATGCCGGAAGCCGCCGCCGCCGTGCCGGAAATCAAGAAGCGCCTGCTCGACGCGGGCTGCGACGCTCCCATCATCGGCGATTTTCACTACAACGGCCACGTGCTGCTCACCAAGTATCCCGATTGCGCCCGCGCGCTCGATAAATACCGCATCAATCCCGGCAACGTGGGCCACGGCCAGCGCCGCGACGAGCAGTTCGCCACGATCTGCAAGGTGGCGCGCGACAATGGCAAGCCCGTGCGCATCGGCGTGAACGGCGGCTCGCTCAATCAGGAACTGGTGATGCGCAAGATGCAGGAGAACACCGACCACGACCTCGGCAAAACGTCCGAAGAAATCATCAACGAGTGCATGGTGCTCTCCGGCATCGAATCCACCGAACTGGCGCTCGAATGCGGCTTGCGCAAGGATCAGATCATCATTTCCTGCAAGGTTTCGCGGCCGCGCGATCTGTCGATATTTATCGCGACCTCGCCAGCAAGACGGACCAGCCCTTGCATCTGGGCTTACCGAAGCGGGCATGGGCGCCAAAGGGCTGGTGTGGTCGGCGGCATCGATGGGCATTCTGCTCGACGAAGGCATCGGCGACACGGTGCGCGTTTCGCTCACGCCGCGTCCCGGACGGCGATCGCCGCGACGAAGTCTACGCCGCCTGCGAATTGCTGCAGTCGCTCGGGCTGCGCTCTTTCGCGCCCAGCGTCACCGCATGCCCCGGCTGCGGCCGCACCACCAGCACCACGTTTCAGGAGCTGGCCGAAAGCATTCAGGGCTACATTCGCGACAAAATGCCGGAGTGGAAGCGCGACTACGAAGGCGTCGAGGAATTGAAGCTCGCGGTGATGGGCTGCATCGTCAACGGCCCCGGCGAATCGAAAGCCTCCAACATCGGCATCAGCCTGCCCGGCACGGGCGAAGCGCCGCGCTGCCCCGTCTACATCGACGGCCAGAAATTCACCACGCTCGAAGGGAACCTACGACGAGCTTTCGCGCGCCTTTCAGAAGCTTGTTGAACGATTACGTCTCGACGAAATACCCCAAGCGCGAAACGCCTCTGCCGGCGGTAGAAATCCCGATTCGCGCTTCGGAAACAACGCCATCGCGAGCACTCCGAGTACTAGCGCTAACAAGCGCCTTTTAGTGGCATAGCGTACTCCTGCCTGTGCACGTTTTCCGACGCCGGACTGAAACCCTCCTGCACAGCCTCCCGCACAGGCGCCTGCACATCCGCCTGCGCAAGTTCAATCACCTCTCGAAATCAAGTAGACTGCTCCACGAGCAATACGTGCTCGCCCAGAAGACGTCGCCCGTGCCTCACCATGCCTGAACACGCCCCCAGTAGCGCTCCGCGCGAAGCCAATCCCTGGCAACTCGGTTTCTGGAGCCTGATCGCCACGCAATTCCAGGGCGGCTTCAGCGACAACGCGCTGAAGTGGATCATCAGCTTCCTGATTCTCGGCCTTGGGCTTCCCCAGCTGCAGCGCGACCGCCTTTTCGTGCTGATCGTCCCGCTGCTCTTCTCCGTCCCTTTCATTTTGTTTTCGATGGCCGGCGGATATCTCGCCGACCGCTACAGCAAGCGCAGCGTGATCATCGGCACGAAATTTCTCGAAATCGGAATCGTGCTGGCGGCGCTAGCGGGCCTGTGGCTGCACAGCCTGGTGATCCAATGCGCCGCGGGCTTCCTGATGAGCACCGAGGCCGCCGTTTTCGCGCCCTCGAAATACGGACTGCTTCCGGAAATTCTGCCGGAGAAGCGCCTTTCCTGGGGCAACGGCGTCCTCGAACTCGGCACGTTCCTCGCGATCATTCTCGGCACGATCGCCGCGGGCATTTTCGCGGCGATTTTCCCGGGCGCGAATATGCCTCGGGTTTAGTGCTTCTGGGCCTCGCGCTCGTCGGGCTCGCCACGAGCCTCGGCGATCTCGCGCGTGCCCGCCGCCAAGCCGGACGCGCACTTCCGCTGGAATCCGCTGGGCGATCTTTCTCGCCAGATCGCCGAAATCCGCAAAGACCGCGTTCTTTCGCTCGCGGTGACGGGAAATATGTACTTCTGGTTTCTGGGCGCGCTGCTGCTGATTAACGTCGTGCTCTACGGCACCGACGTGCTGCACGTATCCGAGGCTATCGGCGAGCCGCCTGCTGGTCGCATCCTCGCTGGGAATCGGCTTGGGAAGCTTCCTGGCAGGCTATCTTTCCGGCGGAAAAATCGAATACGGACTGATCCCGCTCGGCGCCATCGGAATCACGATCACCACCGCGCTGCTGGCTCGCACGGGACTCTCCGTTCACATCCGTTGCCGCACATCTGGCGTTCCTGGGATTTCTTCGCCGGATTTTTCGCGGTGCCGATCAACGCGCTGATCCAGCACCGGCCGCCGCCGGACCGCAAAGGCGCGCATGATCGCGGCGGCCAATCTGCTTTCGTTCGTCGGGATCGCGCTGCAGCCCATCGCGCAGTACGCCATGATCTACCTCGGGCATCCGAATCCCGCGCGCGTTTTCCTGATCACGTGCGATCCTCACGCTGGGCGCCACGGTCTACATCGTCATCCTGCTGCCCGATTCGCTGGTGCGCCTGGTGCTGTGGATGGCGACGCATTCGGTCTATCGCATCCGCGTCGAGGGCCGCGAAAATATCCCCGAAACCGGCGGCGCGCTTTTCGTCGCCAACCACATGTCGTTTGTCGACGCGCTGCTGCTGATCGCTTCCACCGACCGCCCCATCCGCTTTCTGATCTTCAAAGACATCTACGATCTGCCGTTCGTCAAGCCCTTCGCGAAGCTGATCCGCGCGATTCCCATTTCCTCCGAACTTCGCCCGCGCGAAATGCTGCAATCCCTGCGCCAGGCGAGCGACACGATCCGCTCCGGCGAAGTCGTCTGCATTTTTGCCGAGGGCCAGATCACGCGCATCGGCCAGATGCTTCCCTTCCGCCGCGGCATGGAACGCATCATGAAGGGCGTGGACGCGCCCATCGTCCCTGTGAATCTCGACGGCGTCTGGGGCAGCATTTTCAGCTTCGAGCGCGGGCGGTTTCTCTGGAAAATGCCGCGCTCGATTCCCTACCCGGTCACCGTCAGTTTCGGCAAGCCGATGCCCGCCGACAGCCACGCCTTTCGAAGTGCGCGAGGCCGTGCAGCAATTGCAAACGGAGGCATATTTCCACCACAAGGCCCGCATGCGCACGCTGCACCGCTGCCTGATCCGCACCGCGCACCGCTCTCCCTTCCGCTTCGCCATGGGAGACAAGCGCCGCCCGCGAATGAAATGGGCCGGCGTGCTGCTCAGCTCGATTTTTCTCGCGCGCCGCCTGCGCAGCCGCGTGGGAAGGCCAGGAGATGGTCGGCATCCTGCTGCCGCCGTCGGTTCCGGGCGCGCTGGTAAATTTCGCGGCAATGCTCGCGGGCAAAATTCCGGTGAATCTGAACTACACGCTTCCGAGCGAATCGCTCGCCTCCTGCGCCGCGCAGTGCAAGCTCGAAACCGTGATCACCACCAAGCTCCTGCTCGACCATATTCCGCTGCAAGTCCCCGGCAAGACAATCCTGCTCGAAGAAGCCGCCGCCGCGCCGCAGCTTGGCGAAAAAATCGTCGCGCTGCTGCTGTGGTTCCTGCCCGGCGCGCTGGATCGAGAACGCGCACTCGCCGGCGGCCCAGCCCAAATCCATCGACGACCTGGCCACCGTGATTTTCTCGAGCGGCAGCACCGGCGAGCCCAAGGGCGTGATGCTCACGCACTACAACGTCGCCTCCAACATCGAGCAGATCGGCCAGACCTTCATGTTCGACCGCAAAGACTGCATGCTCGGCGTGCTGCCCTTCTTCCATTCCTTCGGCTTCACGGTCACGCTGTGGCTTCCCGCGGTGCTGGGCATCAGCGTGGTCTACCATCCCAGCCCGCTCGATCTCGGCGCCATCGGCGAATCTCGTCCGCGACTACCGCGTCACTTTTCTGCTCGCCACGCCCACCTTTCTGCAGGCCTACACGCGCCGCTGCTCGCCGGAGGATTTCGGCAGCCTGCAATATGTGGTGGTGGGCGCCGAAAAATTGCCGGAGCGTCTCGCGCATCGCCTTCGAAGACCGCTTCGGCATCCGCCCGCTCGAAGGCTACGGCGCCACGGAATGCTCTCCGGTGGTCGCCGTGAACACCCGCGACTTTCGCGCCCCCGGCTTTCGTCAGGTTGGCGCGAAGCGCGGCCGCATCGGCCATCCGCTGCCCGGCGTGAGCGTGCGCATCGTCGACCCGGATACACGCGCGCCGCTGCCCGTCGGCACGCCGGGATTGCTGCTCGTGCGCGGACCCGAATGTGATGCAGGGCTATCTCGGGAAGCCGGAGAAAACCGCGGAAGTGCTGCGCGACGGCTGGTACATCACCGGCGATATCGCCTCGCAGGACGAAGACGGCTTCCTCACCATCACCGACCGCCTGAGCCGCTTCAGCAAAATCGGCGGCGAAATGGTGCCGCACATCAAAATCGAAGAACAACTGCACGAACTGGCCGGGGCCACCGAACAGTGTTTCGCCGTCACCGGCGTGCCCGACGGAAAAAAAGGCGAGCGCTGGTGGTGCTGCACACCTTGCGCCGGACAGACCTGGAAGCAATCCTCGAAAAGCTTTCGCGGTCCGGCCTGCCGAATCTGTGGGTCCCGCGCCGCCAACCAGTTCTTCGACGTCGAAGAGTTGCCGCACCTCGGCACCGGCAAGCTGGACCTCCGCCGCATCCGCGAAATCGCCGCTGGAATTGTCCACCAGTGCCACGACAGCTAATAGTAGCTTCCACGAAACTCGCTCTGATAGCCTTCACTGCCCGACTTTCCGCATTTCAGGCCGTTCCTTCTGCCAGTAGCCCTTCGCACTAGCAATCGGCGCGCATCCGGAGATGTCCGAATTCCGCATGCCCACGCAATCGCATTTCAACGTAGCGTCGGCTGGAGACATTGCGGACGAATGCAGCTGCAGCTCACAACTCGCTGTAACACGTTGGCAGTCCGCGTAGCGGCAGCCGGTCGCAACGGACTGTCGCAACTGCATTCGCGACTTCGCCATTCGCCGGTAATCAGCGCTCGGTTGCTTCCGAGACATCCATGAGTCGCTTAGATTTTCTACACGTCAATGAGCGTGATCTCTGTTGACGCGAGCTCCTGATGCCAAATGCTTTGCGAACTGCGCCATCGCGTCACGTCTCTGGCGCCAGCCGAGCGATCGCTGGCTTCTGCCAAGCGACCTAAACGGAGCATCGGTCAGGTTCCGCGTCAGCGAATGCTCCAGTCACGCTGAAGAAGCATACGCTCTGGCAGATGCTGAAAGTCGCGTGGATCCTGGACGAGCGCGGCGGCCGCAAAGTGAGGATTCGTGGTCTGCGCAGTCGAATATCCCGAGCACCGGGTCACGTTCCGCGGCTGACTCGAATTCATCTCCGGCTACAGACGAAAATCAGATAGCAGTCCTGCACGAGCCATGAAGAAGATCCGCGTAGATCGCCGGACGAACACGGTACTGCACTCGCAAGTGCGGCTGCGTTCCGTGCGGAGGAATGTGCAAGAACAGCCGGGAGAGCTCGAACTGTTCGCAGCAAACAAAAGAAGCTCACGCCAGCTCGCCGCCGGCCGCGTGTGTCGACGTAGCACACTGAGCTGGACAATCGGCAGATCCGCCAGCGCTATCAGCGCTGCGGTTCGCGGACTGTCCGAGCACAGGTTCGCGCTGCAAGACGCGTCAGTGCTAGCTAGTCCATGCCTAGCGCGATCACAGCCTGCGCTGCACCGCGATCTGCGACCTCTAGAAAATTCCCAACTTCACGTGCAGGAATTTCTTCGGGTTCTGCCGGAAGTCGTTCACCATCAGCCGCATGTCTCCCGACAGCCCGGTGAAGTTGTCGTAGAAGGCCGGATCGGTGAAAAATTTTCCGATGCGTGCCCTGGTTCGAATTCAGTTTCCCGGTCGCCTCGCGCACGTTCGCGGACGCATCCCGCAAATTCGTGTAGAGCGCATCGTCGTGGACGAGCTTGCCGAGCGTGCCCTTCCCTTCGTTCACGCCGTCCAGCAGCGTGTTGCCCTTGTCCATCAGGCTTTTCGCGCTGTTGTAAAAGCTCGGGTCGTACACCAGCTTGCCGATCGTCCCTTTCTGCTGTTCCACGGCGCCCAGACACGTTATTCACGTGATCGATGGCCGTCCCGGCCTTGTTGTACATCTCATCCGAGGCGACCAGCTTGCCCATCGTTCCCTGCCCCTTCTGAATCGACGTCACCAGCGGCGTCCATTTTCCCCGCCGTCGAATCCAGGTGATTGTAGAGCGAAGGATCGTTCATCAGCTTGCCCAGCGTGCCGCTGCCCTTGTGCACGTCATCCACGATCCCGCGCAGATCGTCCGACAGCGCGCCCAGATTCTGCATCAAGTCCGCGCCGCGCTCCACCATCTGCTTCATGGCCGCCTCTTCCTTGCCGGGCACGACGCCGTTCGGCTGGATACACCGCGCCGGTCAGCCCGCGCGAGATCGTGACGTAGCGGTTGCCCAGCAACCCCTCGGTGATCAGGCTCGCGGTCGAATCGGTGCGTATATCGTTCTGGTATTTCTTGTCGATGCGCAGCACCAGCGTGATGTTGTGCGCCGCGTCCTGCGGATGCGGCGTCAGCTGGATTGACTGCACGTCGCCGACCGCCACGCCATCCAGCCGCACGGGCGCGCCGGTCTCCAGGCCTTCGACCTCCGGCAAATAAGTAATCAGCCGATACTTCGGCCCCAGTATGCCGGCGCCGGTCACATAGAAAATCGCGACCGCCAGAATGAAATAATCCTGCGAGCACGAAAACTCCCACCCGCAGTTCCGACCACGTAATTGCTTGCGTTGCGCCATCGCCTCCCTCCTCGGTTCTGCTTCCGTTCTATTTTCCTGTTCTATTTTCTTGTTCTATTCCGCGGATGCCAGAAACTTTTTCAGGTACTCGTCGGACGAATGCAGCAGCGCGGCCGCCGGCCCCTCGAAATAGACGCGGCCATCCCGCAGCACCAGCACGTTGGTCGCAGTTCCAACCGCGGGCTTTCCGGCCGGTTCCGGAGCGCCGCGATTTCCATCGAAATCAACGCGGACGAGGCGGCCGCTGCTTGGATCGAGCCGAAAACTCGCCAGCCCAAACGCATCCTGCACGCGATGCGTCGCCAGCAGCGAAGTGACTCCCTGCAAGTCGCGCCCGCGCAGCACCAGCGTGATGATCGTCTGCGAAGTTACCGGATCGAGCCCGGCAGTCGGCGAATCGTAGAAAACCAGCGCCGGCCGGTCCACCAGCGCTCGCGCAATCGAAACCCGCCGGCGCATTCCGCCGGAAAGCTCCGCCGGATACTGATCGACGGTCGATTCCAGCTCCACGAAGCGCAAGGCCTCCCGAACGCGCCTGTCCATTTCCTCTTCCGCCACGTTTTCTTCCTGCAGCCGGAAAGCGACATTTTCCGCCACGGTAAGCGAATCAAACAGCGCGCCCTCCTGAAACACGAAGCCGATGTGCCGCCGGAAATCCAGCAGCTCCCTCTCGGTCATTTCGTTCAGATCGTGACCCATCACCCAGATGCGCCCGGCGTCGGGACGCAGCAGCCCCGCCGCCATCTTCATGATCAGCGTCTTGCCCGAACCGCTTTCGCCAAGAAACACTTTGGTTTCGCCCGGGCCACACTTCGAAGGATATGTCCTGCAGAACGTCGCCTTGATCGAAACCGATGCGCACATCCTTGAATGCGATGAGGGGTTCGCCCGGAACGGTCTTGGCTTGTCCCTCTGCAGGCGCCGGGCGAGAGAGGTCGGTCATACGAAAGATTATAGAGGCATTCGCCGGGGTTTCAGAGAAGGTTCGATTATTTTCGCCGCACTACAAAACCTGCGCTGCTTAAGGGGTGCGGGACGCTCTTCGCGTTCTCGAGGCAATCACGACGCCTTTCCAAAAACAAAAAGAAGAATCTTCGCCATGAAGAAGTCGACCACCAACACCATCACCGAGGAAATCACCACCGCCGAGGTCGTCGCGCGGCCCACGCCCTGCGTGCCGCCCTTCACGCGCAGCCCCTGAAAGCACGCCACTGTGGAGATGATCAGCCCGAACATCACGGGTTTCGACATGCCTTGCACCAGGTCTCCGAATTCAAGCGCGTCGATGGCGCGCGTCCAGAATTGCACGGCGCCCGAGGCGCAGCGTGAAGTAAGCCACGATGAAGCCGCCCACCAGTCCGATGAAATCCGCCACGGCCACCAGCAACGGCAGCATCGCCACCATGGCGACCACCCGCGGCGTCACCAGCTTGCGGATGGGGTCGGTGCCCAGGGCGCGCATCGCGTCCACCTGCTCGGTAACCACCATCGATCCAAGCTCGGAAGCGATACCCGACGCGTTGCGTCCGGCGACCAGCAGCGCCGTGATTGCCGGGCCCAGTTCGCGAACCAGCGCGAGCGACACCGCATCGCCCGTGAGCGCCGTTTCGCCAAATCGTTCAAACTGCGCGGCTGTCTGCAGGACCATTACGCCGCCAATAAAGAAACGCCGTTATGACGACGATCGGCAGGGACCCCACCCCGATCTGGTCCATCTGGTCGAGGGTATCGGACCAGTACTGCGGGGGAGTAAATAAATTCAAGATGGACTGCATCGCGAGGAGCGAGTAGTCCTGCACGGCAAATACTTGCCGCTTAATGGTTTCCCCAAGAACCGATGGGATGGATTCCGCTTCGCTGACCTCTGGCATCGTAGGAGGAGCCGGCTGCCAACCTCAACCGCTCTTATCGAAGCCTATCGTCCGCCCCGCGGTGCGTCAAGCAATGATACTGTTCCGCACCTATGGCGCAGGAAACGTAATATTCTCAGGGCCTTATACCTCACCACACCAACGGCGAGTTGCAACCCTTTTTTTCCGTGGTAGGTTGGCATGCGATGAGAAATGCCAGCAAATCACAGCTCAAAAAGCTATTGGGATTCCCCCAGGCCGCCGAAAAGTCCTCGGTTTTCCCACATGCCGCACCGCTCAGATTTGCACCCATTTTGCGCGCCGCTCACTCGACACTGCCGGACGAGTGGAAACACAGTCAACTCCTTGAAAATAAACAGAGACGACATGCCCCTCTCGACACCATAAGGAACATCATGACGCAGCAAAAAACAGCCAAAATTGCCCCCGAAAATCCCATCCGGAATCTCCCTCCAGCGCCCCACGATTTCCCCATTTATCCCGTCACCTGCTCCCACATCGTTATGGTGCCCCTGAAAACCATGGAACCCATGGAACCCGTTGGACCAATGCCTGTTGAACCAATGTTGAGGCGCAACGTTCTGAGCCGCTTCGCCTTTACGCCCGGCAGCGCCTCCGGTAGAATCTTTCGTTTGTCTCTCACTACGAGGCCCAACTGAACATGCTGCGATTTGTCACCGCCGGGGAGTCCCATGGCCAGGCCCTGATCGCCTGGATTTCCGGTCTGCCGGCCGGCGTCCCGGTGGATATCGAATTTGTGGGGCGCGAGCTCCATCGCCGCCAGTTGGGCTTCGGCCGCGGCGGGCGCCAGCGGATCGAGAAGGATCAGGCGGATTTCCTGGCGGGCGTGCGCCACGGCAAGACCATCGGCGCGCCCATCGCGATGCGCATCGAAAATCGCGACTGGAAGAACTGGGAAAAGGCGCTGCCGGTGGAAGACAGCGAAGGCGCGGAAGACGCCCAGCGCCGCCTCACGGCTCCGCGCCCCGGCCACGCCGATCTGCCCGGCGCGCAGAAATTCGATTTTCACGATGCGCGCTACGTTCTCGAGCGCGCCTCCGCCCGCGAAACCGCCGCGCGGGTGGCCGCCGGCGCGGTTGCCAAATGCCTTCTCCGCGAATTCGGCATCGAGGTGCTCAGCCACACCGTTGCGGTGGGCCATGTGCGGCTTGAACGCGACGCGACCTGGGAGGAAATCGTCGCGGTATGCGAGAATCTGGAATCGCCCCTGCGCTGCGTCGATCCGGAAACCGAAGCGCGCATGAAGGCGGAAGTCGACCACGTGCTGCGCGCCGGAGATTCGGTCGGCGGCATTTTCGAAGTGGTGGCGCGAGGCGTCCCGCCGGGGCTCGGCACGCACGCGCAGTGGGACGAAAAACTCGATGCCCGGATCGCGCGAGCGGTGATGTCGATCCAGGCGGTGAAGGCCGTCGAAATCGGCACGGGAGTTGCGAACGCCGGGAGTTACGGCTCGGAAGTGCAGGACGAAATCCGCTACGATGACACGCGCAAACGGTTCGACCGCTCGTCCAATCGCGCCGGCGGCCTCGAAGGCGGCATCACGAACGGGCAGGACGTGATCGTGCGCGGCTACCTGAAACCGATCTCGACGCTGCGCCGCGCTCTGCTCACCGCGGACATGAACACCAAGGAAGCCGTGAAGGCGGCCTACGAGCGCTCGGATGTATGCGTGGTGCCCGCGGGCGGCGTGGTCGGCGAAGCCATGGTGGCGTTCGAGCTGGCGGCGGCGTTTCTCGAGAAATTCGGCGGAGACTCGCTGGGCGAGACGCGCCGGAATTTCGACGGGTACCAGCGGCAGTTGGACAACTTTTAGGAGCGGAATTTCAGGAAGCAAGCGATGATTCATCCGATTGTGAAATACGGCGACCCGGTGCTCGAAACGCCGGCCAAGACGGATCGAGAAATTCGACGAGGAGCTGCAGAAGCTCGTCGCGGACATGTTCGAATCGATGTACGCGGCGCAGGGCGTGGGCCTCGCCGCGCCGCAGATCGGCATCAGCCTGCGCGTGGCGGTGATCGACGTGAGCAACGGCAAGAATCCCGAAGCCAAACTCGTCTGCGCCAATCCGGAAATCATCCACGCCGAAGGCGAGCAGCGCGAGGAGGAAGGCTGCCTTTCGGTTCCGGGCTTTCGGGGCAACGTCGCGCGGCCGCAATATGTGACCGTTCGCGCGCAGGACGCCACCGGAAAAGAATTTGAAATGCGCGGCGAAGGACTGCTGGCGCGCGCCTTCTGCCACGAGATCGACCACCTCAAGGGAATTCTTTTCATCACCCACCTCAGCATGCTCAAGCGCGACATGATCAAACGCAAGATCCGCAAGCTGAAAAAAGCCGGCGAGTGGTAGGCCGCCGTGCCGCTGCGGATCGTCTTCTGCGGCACCCCCGCCTTTGCCGTGCCCACGCTGCGGGCGCTGATCGCCCAGCCTGATTTTCAGATTGCCGGAGTAGTCACGCAGCCCGACCGCCCGCGCGGCCGCGGCCAGGAAGTCTCCATCTCGCCGGTGAAAAGTGCGGCACTCGAAGCAGGCATCCCGGTATACCAGCCGGAGGCATCAAAGAGCAGGCCGCCCAGGAATACTTCAACACCGTCGCTGCCGGACGCGGTCGTCATCATCGCCTACGGGCAAATCATCCCCGCCCGGCTTATCGCAATCCCCCGGCTCGGCTGGATCAACCTGCACGGCTCGCTGCTGCCGAAATATCGCGGCGCGGCGCCCATCCACTGGGCGATCGCGAATGGCGAGACCCGCACCGGCCTCACCACCATGCAGATCGACGCAGGCCTCGACACCGGGCCCATGCTGCTGAAATACGAGACGGAAATCGGCCCGGATGAAACATCGCCGGAGCTTTACGCGCGGCTGGCAGAAGCGGGCGCGCCGCTGATGGTCGAGACGCTTCGCGGGCTAGCGGAGCGGCACCCTGAAGCCCACGCCGCAGGACGACTCGCAGAAGAGTTTCGCCCCGCCGCTGAAGAAAGAAGACGGCCGCATCGACTGGTCGCTCCGCGCAGACCAAATCTACAACCGCATGCGCGGCTTCCAGCCCTGGCCCGGGGCGTTCACCACATTTCGAGGAAAGACGTGCAGCGTGTGGGGCAAGCCCGCGTCCGCGTCCCCCGAGTCGCGCGCGCCCGGCGCTTCGGGCACGATTCAGTTACAGAACGGTGAAATACTGGTGAGTGCGGGCGACGGCACGTCGCTGCGATTGGAATCGGTGCAGATGGAAGGGCGCAAGAGAGTAGCCGCGCGAGAGTTTGCCAACGGCGCGCGCCTGGCCCCCGGCGATCACTTTGGCGATTAGCAAAGCAAGAAAAATCGCGTTCGAGATACTGCGGCGCGTGGAGGCGGAAGGCGCTTATGCGAGCGACGTGCTGCATACGGAGCTCGGCCCGAGCATCAAGCCGGAGGATGCCGCGCTCGCCACCGAGATCGCCATGGGCGTGCTCCGTTGGCGCGGACTGCTCGATTTTCTGCTCGAGCGCCAGATGAAGAAACCGGTCGCGCGGCTCGATCTGGCGGTGGCGCTGGCGCTGCGAATCGGACTCTACCAACTTCGCTTTCTGCAGCGAATCCCGGCGCGCGCCGCGGTGAACGAATCCGTGGAACTGGTGAAAAGCGCGCGGAAGACTTCCGCGACGTCCCTCGTGAACGCGGTGCTCCGCAAATCGGCCGCGGAGGCCTCCGCGCCGGCGGCGCAATTCCTGCAACCGGAGTTGCCCACCGCGGAACGGCTCAGCATTTTGCATTCGCATCCGCGCTGGATGGTCGAGCGCTGGCTCGCGCGGTGGGGCGAACCGAGAACGGTCGCGCTGCTCGAAGCGAACAATCGCGCGCCGCGATTAAGCGGGGCGGTGCATGATCCGGCGCAACGCGAAACAATCCTGGCGGAACTCAAAAGCGCCGGACTAAAAGTGGAGGATGGGCGATTGCTGCGCGCGGCGTTCGCCGTTAGCGGGGGAAGCCCCGCGGCAACAGCAGCGTTTCGCGAAGGAAGGATCTCCATTCAGGACGAGGCCTCGCAGGCTGTCGCACTTCTGCTCGACGTTCACGAAGCCGACCGCGTACTCGATCTCTGCGCCGCGCCCGGCGGCAAGACCATGCAGCTCGCGCGAGCCGCCGGGCCCCGGGGAATCGTGGTCGCCGCCGACCTTCATCCCCACCGGCTGCGCGCGATGCAAGCGCAACTGAAGCGGATCGGACTTGGCAACGTTCAACTGGCGAATCTCGACGCCACCAAAAAACTGCCTTTTTCCGCCAGCTTTGACAGGATTCTGGTCGATGCGCCCTGCTCCGGCACCGGCACCCTCGCGC
The DNA here is from genome assembly GCA_963848365.1 of uncultured Acidobacteriota bacterium. Taxonomy (GTDB): domain Bacteria; phylum Acidobacteriota; class Terriglobia; order Acidiferrales; family UBA7541; genus Palsa-295. The sequence goes on along the minus strand of CAWKDI010000005.1, from coordinate 290,511 downwards.
GCCACCCGGAAATCCGCTGGCGGCTTCGGCCGGAGCAATTGCCCGAGCTTCATCGCCTGCAGGTGAATATCCTTTCGAAAGCGCTGGCCAGTCTTGCTGCCGGTGGAACGCTTGTCTATTCCACGTGTTCGCTCGAGCCGGAGGAAAACGAAGAAGTGATTGAGCAGATTCTTCGCGAAGCCGCATCTGTGGGGCGCGTCGCCACTTCGGTTGCCGCCGCGGTTTTGGGAAACCACCTCGCGCCTGGAATAGAGCCCACGAGGCTATTCGATGATCTGGGCCAATTCAAAACCTTTCCCGGCGAGCAAGCTACCGATGGCTTTTTCGCGGCGGTGATACAGCGAAAATGAAAAGCGGGTAAGCGCCTTTTCGATAGAAGAATGCTAGGCTCATCAGAGACGAAAGAGACGATGCGGAAATGACGATACGCGAGCGTGTGAACTGGCTGTTGCGAATGGCGCTGATGCTGTTTATTCTTGCGTCGGTCGCCTTTCTGAGCGCGCTCACCGCCATGCGTTACGCCGTGCAGGGCCGCGAAGTCGTCGTTCCGGACGTCACTGGCAAGCGCGCGGCCGAAGCGCAGCAACTGCTGTTCGCGAGGGGGATCGGGATGAAGGTGGAGGACCGCGTCTACAATCCGCTGCCCGCGGACGAAGTCGTACGGCAAAGCCCGCCGCCCAAGATGACGGTCAAAAAGGGACAGTTTGCCCATGTGGTGCTGAGCCTCGGCCCGCGGAAGGAAACGGTCCCGCAACTCGATGACAGAAGCCTGCGCGCGGCCAAGGTCGAGTTGCTGCAAGCCGGGATGCAGGTGGGCGAAATATCCAGCTTGTACCTGCCGGACACCAGCGAAGACATCGTCGTCCAGCAGGATCCCGCGCCGGGCACCACCGACGCCGCAAGCCCGCACGAAAATTTTCTTGTCTCGCTGGGGCCGCGGCCTCCGGCCTACGTAATGCCGGATCTGGTGGGACTGCCTCTCGACGAGGCCATGTCGAAATTGAACAGCGCGGGGCTGAAGATCGCGAAAATTGCTGCCACACCCGTGCCGGGAGTACCGAGCAATCAAGTGGTTGGGGAAACGCCCGCCCGGGGCCGCTTGGTGGACGGAAACACCGCGATTACGCTGCAAATAGCCCAATAAAGAGATCAGGTGACGGCCCGCGAGGCTCCCGTCTTCGGCGGCGAATACGCTCCGGCAACCCGCGAGGCCGTATGCTAGAATTTAGCCGCAGTTGGCCGGCAGCCGAACCATGACATACGCACGAATCGAGATCGCGCCGTCGATCCTGGCTTCCAATTTCGCCAGGCTGGGCGAGGAAGTCCGCCTGGTGGAAGAAGGCGGCGCGGACGTGATCCATGTGGACGTGATGGATGGCCACTTCGTGCCCAATATCTCGATTGGAATCCCCGTCGTTGAGTCCTTGCGCAAGGCAACCCGGCTGCCCCTTGACGTGCATCTGATGATCGAAGCTCCGGAGGACTATATCGACGATTTCGTCCGGGCGGGCGCCAACCGCGTGCTGGTGCATCAGGAGGCGACGGTGCATCTGGACCGGGCCCTGGCGATGATTCGCGAGGCCGGCGCGGAAGCGGGGGCGGCGATCAATCCGGCGACGCCGGTCGTGATGCTGACGGACGTTCTCGACAAACTGGATACCGTGCTGGTGATGTCCGTGAATCCGGGCTTCGGGGGGCAGAAATTCATCCCCCATGCCTTCGAGAAAATCCGGCAGCTGAATCAGTGGCGCTCACGCTATAATGCGGGCTTCCGGATCGAGGTAGACGGCGGCGTCGAGCTGGAAAATGCCGCTGAACTGGCGCAGGCCGGAGCCAATACGTTCGTTGCCGGAACTTCGATCTTCCACACGCCCGACCCCGTGGAGGCTACGCGCCAGATGCGCAGATCGGTGAATGACGCGATCAGCCAAAAGGTTTAACTCCAAATTTCATGGTGACAATGCTTGCAAAAATCAGCTGTTCCTGGCAGTGCTGGCGATTTCGCTTCTGGCGGTGAGCTGTTGCGTCTACGGCCAGAGTTCCACGCCTTCGGCCCAGTCGGGCTCATCGGGAGCGGCGCCACCGCCACCTCCTGCGCCTTCCAAGCAGGCGGCATCCGATAAGCCGCAGACGCCGGCAAAGGCAAAAATACCGGGCAAGGGCAAGGCGGTGCCGGCCGTCGATACCACTGCTGAGCCGGACAAGGTGCTCTACGACCGGGCGATGGTGGACATGAAGAAGTCGCGATTCATCGAGGGCCGCCTGGCGCTTCAGACTCTGATCAACACCTATCCCGACAGCGAATACCTTGCCAAAGCCAAGCTCGGCGTTGCCGACTCCTATTACAAGGAAGGCGGCACGTCGAACATCACCCAGGCCGTGCAGGAATACAAGGATTTCATCACGTTTTTCCCTTTTCTTGACGAGGCAGCCTACGCGCAGATGCAGGTGGGCATGGCGCACTACAAGATGATGGAAAAGTCCGACCGCGACAGAACACAGGCGGAGGATGCCGAAGACGAGTTCCAAACTTTTCTGCTGAAATATCCGCAGAGCCCGCTGGTGCCGGCGGCGGAGCAGAAGCTGCGCGATGTGCAGGAGGTCCTGGCGGACAGCCAGTACCGCGTCGCCCGTTATTACTATTTAAAGCTGGACTATCAGGCTTCGGCGGCGCGCCTTGTGGAACTGAGCGAGCGATATCCACTCTACAGCCAGAGCGACGATACGCTCTGGATGCTGGGCGACGTGTATTCGCGGGCCAAGCAATTCTCCAAGAACGAAGACGACAAGAATCACTGGGCCGACCTGGCCGGAGAGTGCTACCGCCGCATCGTGACGAATTATCCGCTTTCCAAGTTGGCGCCCGACGCCAAGAGCCGCTTGACCGCCATGGGAATGCCGGTTCCCCCGCCGGACCCGAACGCCCTGGCGGAAATGAAAAAAGAGCAGATGTATCAGAAGAAGCACGCGCAACATGCCTTCGTCCGGCTGCCGCTGGCGATGGTGAAGTCAATGCCGGAGGTTGCGAGCGCGGCGCACAGCGGGCAGCCAAATTTGAATCCGCCCGACGACGCGGTCTCCGCAACGGATGTGCTGAAGCCAGGGGCAGCCGGACCTTCGTTTACGCTGGCTATGCGCCCGGCAGCGGCTGGAAGCGCTGCTGCGGAAGCCGCAGACTCGGGATCGCCTGTCGAAGCCGTTCCGGTATCATCGGATTCCGCGTCGCCAGCCGGAAACAACTTAGGGGTGCAGATCATCGAGGCGCCCACCGGTGCGGCAGCAACTGGAGCGTCACCTAACGGAGAGTCCAGCGCACCCGGTGTTGCCCCCCTCCCTGCTGCTTCCGTGCCTTCTTCAGCCGAGCCCACACCAGGTAATCCGTCGTCTCCGCCCACGATTACACTTCAACCCGCGGCCCCTGGTCCAAGTACCGAACCAGCCGGACCAAGTGCGGCCGGAGCAAACCTGGAGCCCACACCGGGGGCTCCCGCGGCTTCCGGCGTTGCGCAAGCTGCGACGGGCACCGGCGGGGGAACAATCGCGCCGGTGGTCGCTCCGCCACAAAAGGCCGCGAAGGCGGATACAAAAACCGAATCCACCAGCAAGAAAAAGAAAGGGATACATAAAGTTATCCCCTTTTAGAATCCTGTTTACCCACTGCTAACAACTCCGGCACTCCGGTACGCTGGGTCCGTTGACGCTATCTTCGCGGGATGTTTAGCTGTATCGATGGCGAAAAGGGATAGACGTGATGTATAAGTGTCACGTCGCAATACCAGGGAACCCACGTGCCTAGAATTCTCGTCGCGGATGACAATTCCAATATTCAGAAGATGGTAGCGCTCGCGTTTCAGGACCGCGGCATCGAGGTCACGTCGGTGGGCAACGGAGAAGCCGCCGTTCGCCGCCTCGCTGAGCTTAACCCGGACCTGATCCTGGCCGATATTTTCATGCCGGTCCGCAACGGCTACGAAGTCTGCGAGTGGGTAAAAAAGGACACCAAGTTCTCGCATATTCCGGTGATTCTGCTGGTCGGAGCGTTTGACCCGCTCGATGAGAAGGAAGCGCGCCGCGTGGGTGCGGATGGCGTGCTGAAGAAGCCGTTCATCCCGCCGGATCCCCTGATCGCCATGGTAACGGCGGTGCTCGAAAAAGGTGCAAACGAAAAAGTTTCTAAGGCTTCCGCTGAACCAGGAACGGCGAAGGAAACTGCCAGCGCACCGCAACCATCCCCCATAGCAGTCGAAATCCCCGCCAAAATCGAAGCAAAGGCAATCCCCGAGTTTCCGGAACCGAGCCCGGAGGAAGCATCGCTCGCATACGGCTTTGGAAGCGGACGCCGCACCCTCGACGACGAAGGCCCGGGCGAAGGCGCGGAGCCACCCGCACCGATAGCCGCCATCGATAAGGAAGCCGAGGAAGAATTCGAGGGCGCGTCCACTACGAAGGACTGGCGCCGCTCGGCGATGGAATTCGAGATACCCGAGGAGACATCCCGGCGTCCGGCGTTTTCTTCGGAGGGGGATTTGAATCCAGCGTTCCCATCCGAAAAGGATGTTCCCGCGAAGCATGTTCGCACCGCATCAGCCGTCGAAGAAGTCGAAGAAATTGAGACGGTGGTGCCGGAGGCGTTGGAACTGGATGATCGAGCGGTGCCGGTGACGGAAGCGGCGGGCAGTTCAGGAGTTGCCGAAACAGCTGTCGCGGCTCCGCAAATCTCTGCGTCCGAATCGTCCACGCTGGAAGCATCGTTGACTTCCGCTCAAGCTGGCGAGCCTGAAAGGCCTGTGGTTGTCGAACCAAGTTTCGCGTCAAAAGCCGCACACTGGATGGACCTGATGGCCTCGCCGGCGGAGCAGACGCGGGGCGATTGGTTTAGCTCGACTTTTGGTTCCCGCGCTCAGACAGGCAAGCAGGAAACTCCTGGCGCTCCGGTTGCTTCGTCCAGCACGGTTCTGATGGACGCTCCCCATGAAATCGTGACGGAGGCTGCCCCTCCCGCGGAAGAGCCCTTTTTTGCGGATGAATCGGAGACGAGCGAGCCAGCCTTTGATGCCGCTTCCGCTCTTCACGCGGAATCGACAGTCATTGAAGACGCAGCGATCAAATCACGCGTTCCAGAAAGAGATCAAGTGACTGCTCCGGCGGAAGTTGCGGCCGAGGTTCACGCTGAGACTCCAGTCCAGGTGGAGGAGAGCCACACACCAGAGATTCATATACCGACAATTCCAGAAATCGACGAGCACATTCACGAACAAATTGCCGGCGAAATTGACCAACACATGGGCGAGCAGATTTCCGAGCACTTCTCGGAGCAAATCGATGCGGTCATCGCCGACCGGTCTGCTGAACTCGCTGCTGAGCACGCTGCCGAGCACGCTGCCAGTCACATCGAGGAGCACAGTGGCGACTTTGCGGAAGAGCTAAGCGATACGCCGGCCCCTGAGGCTGGCGTTCAGAGCGACGTTACCAACGAACTCGAGTCGGAAGTTGCCGACGAACCGACGCTGGCGAAAGAAGCCGACCTCGTCGAGCCGCCCGCCGTGCACGTTACGCCGGAGCCGCTGCTGGTCGACGAAACACCGCGCGGAGGGTCAACCTACGCAGCGCGCGAGCAGGAGACGGCTCCCCTGTATTCGTTCCTCTCGGCAGCGCCTCAAAATCCCGCGGCGCCGCATACCACAGAGGAATCGGCTGCCGAGCGACCAGCCGATGAGTCTTTTGCCGAAATTCCATCGACGAGCGTTCCGGAGATGGCCGCTGGAACGATCACCGCTTCCGCGCAAGCCGAAGAGCTTCCACTGGAAGCGAACGAAAAAAAAGAAAATCGGGCCCGAGCGTTGGAATTTTCCTCGCTGGCTTTTGACGCCCCGGTTCAAACGCCATCCGTGCCTATTCGCGAGGCCGTGGCCCACATTCCGTTTCTGAATCCACCGCCGGAGTTCCGCCAGGCCGATTTGAGTTCGGCCGCTGAAGGTCATGAAGCTAGTGAGTCCGCCGGCCCGAGCGTCGATGCGGTCGTGCAGAAGGTGCTCGAGAGGCTTGAACCCCAGATTCGCGAGCTGCTTTCGCAAAACGTGTTGAAGCCCCTCGTCGAAAGCCTGCTAAAGAACGACATCGAAAAGAAGAATCACTAGGCCACTTTCATTTTCAATGAAGGGCTTCGCAGGGTAATCCCTCCCGCCGATTGACGCTTCCCTCAGCCGCCGCTTATATTGCTGTATATTGGTTATTCCGCTTCACACCGAATTTTAGCGACTGCCAGGAGAAGAATGCCGCGAGAAATACCCAAGGCGTATGAGCCGCAGGAGATCGAGGAGCGCTGGGCGAAGTCCTGGTTCGAGCGAGAAGCTGTTTCGCGCCGAGAATTCCGGCGACGGCCCGATGTTTTCGATTGCCCTGCCGCCTCCCAACATCACCGGCTCGATTCACATCGGCCACATGCTCGAGCACACGCAAATCGACATGCTGGTGCGCTGGCACCGCATGCGCGGCCACCGCACGCTTTGGCTGCCGGGCATGGATCACGCGGGAATCGCCACGCAGTTTGTGGTGGAGCGGCAGCTGGCGAAGGAGAAAATCCGCCGCCAGGACCTTGGGCGAGAGGAATTCGAGCGGCGCGTGTGGCAAGTGGAAGGCGGAGAGCGGCGGCGTCATCAAGGAGCAGATGATTCGGCTGGGCGCTTCGTGCGATTGGACGCGCGAAAAATTCACGCTCGAGCCCGCGCTATACCGCGCCGTGCTGGAAGCGTTTCTGCGGCTCTACCGCGAAGAAGCTGATCTATCGCGGCCGATACATGGTGAACTGGTGCCCGCGCTGCCAGACAGCCATCAGCGACCTGGAAGTGGTCCACATCGAGCGGCCCGGAAAGCTGTGGCACCTTCGCTATCCGATCGTGGGAGCCGCTGCGGATGGCAACGAGCTATCTTGTTGTGGCCACCACCCGGCCCGAAACGATGCTGGGCGATACGGCCGTGGCCGTGCATCCGGATGACGAGCGTTACCAGCGCCTTGTCGGCAAATCCGTGATGCTGCCCCTGATGGACCGCGAGATTCCCGTGATCGCGGACACCTACGTGGACCGCGAATTCGGGACGGGCGTGGTGAAGATCACCCCCGCGCACGATCCCAACGACTTCGAAGTCGGGAAGCGCCACAACCTGCCCGAAATCGACGTGATGACCGCCGACGCGCACATGAGCGCGGCCGCCGGAAAATATGCCGGGCTCGACCGCTTCGTTGCGCGCGCCCGCATCGTGGACGATCTTCAGGAACTGGGCCTGCTCGAAAAAATCGAGGACATCACGCACGCGGTGGGCGTGTGCGACCGCTGCAAGTCCGAAGTGGAGCCGCGGATTTCCACGCAATGGTTCTGCAAGATGGCGCCGCTGGCGGAGCCGGCGAAGAAAGTCGTGCGCGAAGACCTGATCGAGGTGGTGCCCGACAATCAGCGCACGATCCTTCTGAACTGGCTCGACAACATTCGCGACTGGTGCATTTCGCGGCAGCTCTGGTGGGGACACCGCATTCCCATCTGGCATTGCGCCGATTGCAAAGAGATGGTTCCCGCGCTCGATTCGCGCGTGGAAATCGTCGATGGGCACGCGCGGGCGGCAAGCGTTCCCACCACATGCCCGAAGTGCGGCTGGCTCGCAGCTCACGCAGGATACGGACGTGCTGGACACGTGGTTCAGCTCGGGGCTGTGGCCATTTTCCACGCTCGGCTGGCCCGACGACACCGAAGACCTGCGCACCTTCTATCCCACCAGCCTGCTGATCAGCGGCTACGACATTTTGTTCTTCTGGGATGCGCGGATGATCATGATGGGTCTGCACCTAACGGGCGGCGCCGATCTATCGCAGCGGCTTCCCTTCCGGCGGCTGTACCTGCATTCGCTGGTGCGCACGGCCGAAGGCGCCAAGATGTCGAAGACGAAGGGCACCGGCGTCGATCCGCTCGAGCTGACGCAGAAATTCGGCACCGATGCGCTGCGCTACATGCTGGCCAGCATGGCCGCTCCCGGAACTGACATCATCCTGAGCGAAGACCGCATTCTTGGCGCGCGCGCCTTCGCGAACAAAATCTGGAATGCCGCGCGGTTTCTCTTCGTGAATCTCGAGAAAGTGGAGTCGCAAGGAATTTCGATCGAGGAACTGGCCGCGCCCGAGATCCGCGCGAAGGCGCCCTACGCGGTGCCGGGCGAAGGCGCGCTCGCGCACCGCTGGATTTTCTCACGACTCTCGGCGGTGACGGCGCAGGTGAACGACGCGCTTGAGAATTTCCGCTTCCACGAAGCGTCGCAGTTGATCTATCACTTTTTCTGGGGCGATTTTTGCGACTGGTATATCGAGTGGGTGAAGCCGCAGATTGGCGCCAGCCGACCGCGAAGTCGCCATCCCGGCGTGGCGGAATATATTTGCGGCGCTCGAAGCGGCGCTGCGGCTGCTGCATCCGATCATGCCCTTCCTGACGGAGGAACTGTGGCACCGGCTGCCTCAGCCTGCGGGCGCGAAGTCGATTGCGCTGGCTGCCGTTTCCCGAACCGCGCGCCGAATGGACGGACGGTAGCGTCGAAAAAAACATGGTCTTATCTGCAGGCCGGAATCGTCTCGGCGCGAAATCAGCGCGCGGAACTGAAGGTCGCCCAGAAGGAAAAAGTCCCTGCGGAAGTTCTGATTCTTGACGAGCCGGAGCGAAAGCTCGTCGAAGAAAACAGGGACACGATCATGCGCCTCGCTTCCCTTTCCGAATTGCGCAGCGCTCCGCGCCCCGCGGGCGGTACGGGCGGCGGCGGCGGTCGCGGTAAGCGCCGATCTCGGATATCCGCGTGATCTATGAAGCGACGGTCGACCGCGGCGCGGAGATCGCGCGAATCAAAAAGGAAGTCGAGCGCCTGGCGAAGAGATGTCGAATCGAAAACAGAAGCGCCTTGCCGATGAGAGCTTTCGAAGCAAGGCTCCCGCGAAAATTGTGCGCGATCTGGAAGTCACGCTCGCCGAACGCCAGGCGGAATATCAGAAGCTACTCGATCGTTTGAAGCAACTGGGATAGCCGCTCGCAAGCGACTCTTTCCCGGATAACACCCTAAGCCGGACGAAGTTCATTTCCCGCCCCCGCCGCTTGTCCGGGACGCAGGCCGTCGAGTATTCTGCGTGACTCACATGGCCAGGAAATCCGCTGCCGACATTCAAGGGATTACCGACCGGCGCATCGACGCCCTGCTGACGCTGCTCGCGGAAAACGCAACCATCGTGATCAGCGGCGCAAAAATCGCCGAGGAAATCGGCGTCGACGCGCCAGCAGGTGTGGCGCTGGATCGAAAAGCTGCGCGCGCTGGGCGTACGGGTGAAAGGGCACCCGCATACCGGCTACCACATCGAGCGCATGCCGGACATTCTGGTGCCGCAGATGCTGAGCCATCGGTTGTACGGCACGCCATTCGCGCGGCACATCCATCATTTTTTTAAAATTGACTCCACAAACAATGTTGCGATGCGGCTTGGCGAACAGCGGCGAACCGCACGGCGCCGTCGTGACTCGCCGAGGAGCAGACCGGCGGGCGGGGGCGTGCGGGACGATCGTGGGTCTCGGAGAAATCGGCCGGCATTTATTGCACGCTTCTCCTGCGGCCGGCGATTCCGCCAGCCCATGCACCGCTGCTGACGCTTGTGGCGGGACTTGCGGCGCGCGACGCGGCGGCCGAGGAATTAGACGGCGCTCCGGACATTCGCTGGCCGAACGACCTTCTGGTGGGAGGACGCAAGTTCGCAGGCATCCTGACGGAGATGCACGCCGAACCCGACCGCATTCACTACGCGGTCGTGGGCATCGGCATCAACGTGAACCAGTCGAAGATGCCCGCCGAACTCGCACAGATCGCCACATCGCTCCAGATCGAGACGAAGAAAAGCCATTCGCGCTTCGAGTTGCTGGTCCGGTTGCTGCGCCAGTTCGACCGCTACTACAATCAATTCCTCGCAGAGGGCGCGGCACCGATCGTGAGGCGATTCGCGGAAGTTTCCAGCTATTTTCGCGGGAAGCGCGTGCGCATCACGACCTCGACGGAAAGCTTTACGGGAACGACTGCGGGCCTGGAGCCGAGCGGCGTGCTGCGCGTGGCGCGCGACGATAAGAAATCGACCGAACTCGTCCTTTCGGGCGACGTGGCGGAGGCGGACTGATGCTTTTGACCCTCGATGTGGGCAACACGAACACCGTGCTGGGCGTTTTCCGCGGCAAGGAACTCGTCGCGCACTGGCGCCTGACGACCGCGCGCGACCAGACCGTCGACGAATACGGCATTTTGACGCGCAATCTTTTCACGCTGGCGGAACTGGAGCCCAAAGGCATCAACGGCGTCATCATCAGTTCGGTGGTACCCCCGCTCAATCGGACTCTGGCGGAGATGTCGCGCAAATATCTAAATCAAAAACCGCTGTTCGTCGAGCCGGGCGTGAAGACGGGCATGGCGATACTGGTCGACAATCCCCTCGAAGTGGGAGCAGACCGCATCGTGAACGGCGTCGCGGCTTTCGAGCGATACGGCGGCCCTTGCATTGTGGTCGATTTCGGCACGGCGACGACCTTCGACGTGATTTCCGCGAAGTGCGAATATCTCGGCGGCGCCATCGCTCCGGGACTTGGAATTTCGGCGGAGGCGCTTTTTTCGCGGGCGGCGCGGCTTCCGCGCGTTGAAATCAAAGATCCCGGCAAGGTGATCGGCACCAACACCGTGGCGCACATGCAGTCGGGACTCTATTACGGCACCGTGGATATGATCGACGGCGTGCTCTCGCGCATGAAGGCCGAACTTGGCACCCCTGCCAAAGTGATCGCGACCGGCGGATACGCGAGCCTTCTTGCGGGCGGATCGAAGCACATTGAGCACACCGACGAGTTTCTTACGCTGGAAGGGCTGCGAATCATATGGGAGCGGAACGAGCCACACGCCGCCGAGCGCGGCGGTACGCCCAAAATTGCTTCGCAATCCGCGGCTCGGCTCAAAAGGTGACGCTTGCGTTTGGGTTCTGTCTTCGCAGAGCAAGTCTCGTTAGCGCACGTGATGCAGGGAAACCAGCCATTTGTTTCCGCGTGCTAAAATCTTCGCGGTGACCGGCCAGGCAACGTCAATCGCGACAAACATCGAACTGGTGCGCGCACGCATCGCAAAGGCAGCCGAGCGAGCCGGGCGCCGCAGCGATGAAATTACGCTCGTCGCCGTATCGAAGACGTTCCCTGCTGAGGCAATTCGAGAGGCTTATGCCACAGGGCTTCGGCACTTCGGCGAAAACCGCGTTCAGGAGTGGGAATCAAAGCGGGCCGCGCTGGCTGATCTTCAATCGACGGTGCACTTCATTGGGCATTTACAAAGTAACAAGGCCCGGCGGGCAGTAAACCTGTTCGACCGGGTCGATTCCGTCGATGGCGCAGGACTGGCGCAAAAGCTTCACACAGCCGCCAGTGAAAAAGGCGAGCGCCTGCCTGTTCTGGTTGAGGTGCATCTGGGGGGCGAAGCGACGAAGAGCGGAGCCAACGAAGCCGATCTGCTGCCCTTGACGCAGGCCGTTATGGCTCTTCCGCACCTGGAGCTGCTCGGCCTGATGACCATCCCGCCCTATTTCGACGATCCCGAGCAAGCGCGCCCTTTTTTTCGGAAGCTGCGCGAATTGCGCGATGGCTTAAGCCAAAAGCTCGGCAGCCCGCTACCGGCGCTCTCCATGGGAATGAGCCACGACTTCGAAGTGGCCATCGAGGAAGGCGCCACGGAGATTCGCATCGGCTCAGCGATTTTCGGCCACCGCGTCACGCAAGAGTGATAATTGCCCCGTCCAGTTGCGGAGCGGGTTGGGTTAAACTATTCCGCCCATGAGCGTAATCGACGAAGTACTCGCCGCAAACGCAATTTACGCGCGCACGCATGAGCTGAGCCATCTGACGCCGCGGCCCGCGCGCAAAATTGCCATTCTGACGTGCATGGATACGCGACTTTCCATTCGCACGCTGGGGCTCAAAACGGGCGACGCGCACATTATTCGCAACGCCGGCGGCATCGTCACCGATGACACGCTGCGTTCGCTGGTGATTTCACATCACCTGCTCGGCACGCAGGAAATCATGGTGATCAACCACACCGATTGCGGATTGATGCAGGCCAGCGAAGAGGAACTGCGCGCGCGGATCCAGAATCGCACCGGGACCGCCGCGGTGTCTCCGGCCTTCTTCTACGCGTTCCAGGACATCGACGAAAATGTGCGCCAGCAACTCCAGAAGCTGAAGACGCATCCGTGGATTCCGAAGACGGTCACCGCCCGCGGCTTCGTCTACGACGTCACCACCGGACTCCTCCGCGAAATCAAGCCCGCCTGACGCCCCGCCAGAATTCTCTTCGGGCAATGGCAAAGCGAGCGGCAGGACTGAGTAACGAGTCCCGCGGCCTTCACTGAAGTATCATTCCACGAGCCAGATGGACACTTAGATGCGGGGCGACGGTTCATCGCGGTCGATCAGGGGGACCGCCGCGCAGACCAGCAGCGAAAAGCCGCCGAGGACGATGAAGCTTGCCTTGAAGGTACCCGTTAAATCTGCGAGGTGGCCAACCAGCGGCGCGCCTCCGAGAATCATGATGATGCCGAGCATGTTCACCAGGCCCATCGCGGCACCGGCGCGGCCGGGAAACAGGGCCCCGGCACGCGAGAACATGGCTGCGTAGGGCAAGCCAACGCCCATGCCAATGAGCACTACCGCCGTGAGCGCGATGCCAAGGCTCAGCAGCGAGGTGACGAAGGCGAAGCAGCCCAGCGCGATCATGGCCAGGCTCAACAAGAGCAGAGGGCGGATGCCCATGTGACGCCGCAGCATTCCTCCCAGCGGTCGCGACACAATCCCCAACAGCAGTACCAGCGATCCGATCAGCCCAGCCTCGGTGGCGGGAACCTTCATCACTTTCGTGAGCATCACGACCACCCAGGAGCCTACCACCACCGAGAGGCCGAACGTGGCCATCTGCGCGAGGCCCAGCAGCCAGAGTTGAGGCGCCAGCAGCATTTCGCTGAACCGGCCGGGCGGTGAAGCGATGGGTGCGACCGTCGGCGCGGCGGCCAGCCAGATAATCGCAGCCGCTACCGCCATTCCGGCGGAGACGAGAAAAGTGACGCGCCACCCCGCAACGAGATTGAGACGCGGCACCGCCAGGATCACGAAGCCAGCGCCCATCTGGATCGAGCCGCCGAAAAATCCCTGCGCCACGTGGAGACGCGGCCCGGCCAGGGCCTGATGAATGTATCGCGCGCCGCCCACGAAGCAGACGCCGGTCCCCATGCCGGTAAAAATCTTGCACGCTAGCAGTTGCCAGTAAGCGCTGGCGAACGCCAGGCCGAGGTTGCCAACCGCCACCCAGGCAAGCGCTAAAAACAGCACACGCTTCGCGCCGAGCCGGTCAACAATATGGCCACCCGGAATCTGCATGCCGGCGTGGGTGGCGAAGATGCCCGTGGTCAGAAGGCCCGCCAGCGCCTGGTTGAAGCCGAATTCGTGCATCAGCGCCGGTGCGAGAGGCGCGTGGTTGGTGTAATTGGCGGAATAGGCAAAGGCGACGATGCAGCCGCAAACGAGCGCCGCGCGCTGGGACGCAGGGGACAAACCGCCGGCCCCGGGCACACTCGATATTCGATTCTCCTGCAGCACGCTCACATTGAGATCCTGACGGTTAGTCTGAATATTTGCAGTTTGTTCGCAAGCAAGAAAGTGTAGAGGAAGAAGGGGGTTTCCGCTCGACTTTTTTGCGGCCGCGGCGCGACAAAGAACACCAGAAGCTTATTTTATCGGGTTGGGAAGCTTCTCTTTGCCGCGGATCTGGGCCATGCTCATCTTGTTGGCTTCGTCGATGATCTTGAGGAAGGCCCGCTCGCTCCAGCCAAGACCCACCGCCGGCACCAATTCGGGTGTGTCCAGGGTGGTGTGATAGATGACGTGGTCGATGATGTGGAACGATGGCGCATACGGGCTCACGGCGCCCAGCGATCCGCCGGCGCGGGCTTCCGGCACCTTGTAGACCGAGACGTTGAAGTCCTGGAATGTGCTTCTTGACCAGTTGCTGGAATTCGGGGCTGCCGCTGGCGAACCAGCGCCGGGCGCTGACCGCATTCGATGTCATCAGGTCAGCATTGTACATATAGAAGCAGAGTCTGCGAGGTGTGCTCGGAGTTCAGCACGACGGCCACCTTGCTCCAGTCATGGGTCTTGATCATCAGATCGCGGCCGGTCTCGCCGTGGTGATGATCCGGAGTGGCGACAAAGACCATCGTGCGCGGTCGGCTGCGCCTGCGGAATCGCGGCGTAATGGCGGGCGATGTCGATCGCGGTGGCCATGCCGCTGGCGTTGTCCATCGCGCCCTGGAAAAAGCCGTCGGTGTGCGCCATCACCATGACCTCCTCGTCGGAGGCTCCGGGCAGGACGGCGTAGACATTCTGGCTCGGTCACGTTTTCTCGATTTGTCGATATCGAGCTTGAGGCTGATCTGGACCTTCTGGCCCGCCGCGAGCAAATCGCGCAGCAGGAAGCCTTCATCCTGGCTGATCGCCATGGTCGGGACGGCGTCCGGGCCGGTGGGCGCGCCTTCCGGATTGAACTGCCCGTTGCCGGGCACCGCCATGACATTGATGATCATCGCGGCGCCGGCCTTGGTGACCAGAGTGTCGGAATTGAAGATGCCGGCCCGGTCGCTGGCGGAGTGACTGCGGCCGCCCGGCACGAAGGTGCTGTAGATCAGCACGGCCTTGCCTTTGAGATCGCGGCCGAGCAAATCAGGCGCGGCGCCCACGCCTACCCAGATGGCCTCGGCGGTGATGCCGGCCGCCGGCGTCGCCTTGGTTTCGTTGATGGGAAACAGCGTCAGGAGCGGGCCGGTCTTGCCGCTCCGCCGCATAGCTGCCCTCCCAGTGGGTGGGATACCAGAGTTCCTTGATCGGTGAAGGGCTGGCGCGTGACCTTGAGGCCCAGCTTGCTGAATTCGTCGGCCATCAGCTCGGTGGTCATCTGGTCGTACTTGGTGCCGGTGATGCGGCCCCAATACTGTTCGCCGTCATCCAGGCTCTGCAGGGAGATGGCGGTAAATTTCTTGATCGAGGTCCTTGATGCGGTAGCCGTCCACGTCCTTGTAGGCTTCCTGGCCGGGCTTGAGCGGATAGTCGGGATATTCGCTGTCGTCGATGAGGAGCTTGTCCATGTCGCGCGGCAGGCCGAGGCCATAGGTCTTCTCGACCTTTGCGCCGGGGCGCATCTGCGCCAGGCAGGGTGCGGCGGAAAACAGTGAAGCCGCGAGAGTGGCGACAGCTAGAAAAAGCAGGAGAGCGAGTCGTGCGGTTGGGAGTGGCGGTCGCATGGCGCCGATACTATAACGGAATTTTGAATTATCAAATTACTGGCGAGCCGGCTTTCGGCCGGCGCGGCGGGGGTCATTAGCCGTGGACGTTCACTTGGCTAAAGCTGAGCAACACGCGCCCGCCAGCCATCGGCAGGCCGAAGCTCAACTCCGGCCGGAAGCGCGAGAATAGCAGCACCTGATCGATTTGCTTCTGGACAGCGGAATCGTTGGGGCCCGAGAGGATTTTGTAAAACACGACTTGTCCCTGGGCATTCAGCGTCGCTTCCAGTAGAAGCGCGCCGGAATCGGGGTGGCCCTCGGTGGCGACGATACCGGGCACCGGAAACGGGGCCAGGCTTTCCAGGCGCGCAGGCTGCACGAGATCGAGGGGCAAATCGTTCGGCACCCTGCCGCTGGTGGGAACGCCTACCAGAATATTCTGGACGACCAGCACAAAGACGGCCAGGGCCGTGAGCAGGCCGCCAGTCGCGGGTACCGCGAGCGGCTCGAGAATATTCTTGAACACCAGTCGCGCGTTCGAGGCCATGCGGCCCAAATTAAACCACGCGGAATCCAGATGCGAAGCCTCCACGCGAATCCGCACGGCCAAGTCAGCAGGAGGGAGGGCCGGATCAATATTTGCCAGGCAGTTCGCCATCAGGCGATAGCGCTCCAGCTCGACCTTGCAGCGTTCGCACGAGAACAGATGCTCACGAAGCTTGGCATGGTGCCGCGCTGGAGTGGCGCCATCGAGATAGCCGGGCAGATATTGTCCCGCTTCGCGGCAGTTCATTATCCAACTTCCTCCAGCTTGGTAAACGCCCGAACAGGCCCGGCGACGTGGGCATTCACCGGTTCCGGGGATCGCTGCGACCCTGCCCGGGCCACGGCCGCAGGCAATATTTGCGGCGCTGAAAGCCGGGCGGGCTGCGCATGAAGCATGGGATCGAGAATTTCGCGGAGCATGCGCCGCCCGCGAAGAATCCTGGATTTTACGGTGCCCACCGACACCTCGAGCACTTCAGCGATCTCTTCGTAGGCGAGCCCCTCGAGATCGCGCAGAATTACCGCACTGCGGAACAGAGCAGGGACGCCGGCGAGCGCGCGCCGCACAGTGGCTTGCATTTCACGCGTGGCGCATTGCTCGAAGGGCGTCGCTTCGGTGTCCTGCAAGTGCATCATCGACTCGCTGTCGGAATCCTTGGAATCGATGGAAACCTGATTGCGATGATGCCGCCAGAACCAGCGCCGGTGATTGAGCGCCTGGCGCACTGCGATGCGGTAGAGCCAGGTCTTCAGCGAGCTGTCGCGGCGAAACCCGTGAATCCCGCGGAACGCGTGGATGAAAACCTCCTGCGCGACGTCGGCCGCGTCAGAGGGGTCCGATAAGATTCCGTATACCAGGTTATAGACGTTGGCGTGATAGTAGGTGACGAGCCAATCGAAAGCCGCATCCGATCCTTCCTGAAGCCGCGCTACAAGCTCGGATTCGTCGCTTCCCCAGGAAAGGCTTTGTGCGAGTTCAGACATGCCGCGCTGCTCCCAAAGGGCCCGTTTGCTTATGGTGTTTAGACACCGTGCCGCCCGATTTGTTACAAGCATACCAGAAAGCGGGCCGGGAGTATCCAGTA
This sequence comes from uncultured Acidobacteriota bacterium, assembly GCA_963848365.1. Classification (GTDB taxonomy): domain Bacteria; phylum Acidobacteriota; class Terriglobia; order Acidiferrales; family UBA7541; genus Palsa-295. Next base: position 273,516 of record CAWKDI010000005.1, on the reverse strand, counting down.
CCTGTGCCGATCAAAAGTGGCCGATGGGCCAAAGCGGGCATTGCAAATGAAAGGGTTACGGGCGAGAACACGCCCGAACAAATGGAGAGGTTTTCCGTTCCCGCTGCTCAGCCGCTTATCTGCCCAAATACCCGTTTTATACAGCGAACGCATTGGAATGACTCGCCCGCTCTACCTATGCCGTCGAGCGGTGACCGTCAAAGGCGAGATTGGAAGAGTTTTTTCCTCAGGGCCGTCTAACCAACATGGGAGCGTCTTTATGAAGTGATTGTCGCGACCGGGACAAAACGTGAGGACTCGCGTGATGTTACTCGGTCGGATTCTTTTGGATCCATAACGTCCCAGAGGAGGCTTTTTAATATGCGAAAGGAAATACTAGCAATTGCAGCAGCTTGCTTAATGACTACACCGATTGCTTTTGGGCAAACCCACAATTCCAATCCGGCACAACACCATCGGGCAAGCATCGAGATGCGGGTTCAGCACCGCGTGAATTTCCTGACTACAGTGCTGTCACTCACAAGCTCGCAGGAGCAGAAGGCGACCACAATCTTTACGAATGCCGCGAAAGAAGATTCCACGGTATTCGCCAATTTGAAAACCACACGGCAGCAACTCAGCACGGACGTGAAAAGCAATGAACCGACTAGCGCAATCATGCAGGTTTCGAACACGATCGGGAATTATGTAGGTCAGCTTGTCGCCAATGAAGCGTCCGCGTATGAGCCGTCGTGGGGGAGTGAGCTGCGGTGAGGTTCACTCCCAGGCACGAGAGATGGTGACGCAGGGCTACCAGGCCACGCTGGTGGCGGCAACTTTGGACATCAGCCGGTCGAGTTCTACCAGAAGCGCCCGCGAGGCAGTCGAGCTGACCGCACCTACATATCGATGGAGGGACGAAGCGGAGGCGGGGGCAAAGGCAGCGCTTGGGGGGAAGAGCGCTGCGGCGGGCGAAACCGAGAAGGACCAACGCATCCGGCAGTTGGAACGGACGCTCGGACGAAAATCTCTCGATGAGCAGATCGTGACGGCGTGCGGGGAGAAGTTGGCATACGGCTATCGGCGAGTCGCGTGGTGGCTTCAACGAAAGAAAGGGCTGCCGGTGAATCGCAAGCGGGTGTTACGGGTGATGCGAGAACGAGGATTACTGGTGCGCTCTCGTCGTCTGCGTGCGCGACGGAAGAAGGAGTGGGGCCGGGTGGAAGCTGCTGAGCCGAATCAGATCTGGCAGTCGGACATGACGAAGATCTGGGCGGGGCCCGCCGTGGGCTGGGCATACCTGGTGTGCGTGATCGACTGCTGCACGCGGGAGATAGTGGGATGGAATCTCTCGCATCGCTGCCGGACCGAAGACGCTCTGACGGCGGTGGAGCAAGCCGTCCTGGAACGGCTGCCCGAGGGCAGCCGCGCGGCCAACGTGACGCTGACAACCGAGAACGGGACGCAGTTCACTTCGTCGCGATTCCTGGACACGCTGGGGCAGCTCGGCATCACACACCGGCGTACGGCGTATCATCACCCGGAAGGCAACAGTTACATCGAACGGTTTCATCGCAGCTTGAAAGAAGAGGAAGTCTGGACAGCGGAGTATCGGAGCTTACAAGAAGCGCGAGACGGCATCGCCCGCTGGATCGAGGAGTACAATCACGACCGGCCTCACCACGGAGTCCAAAATCGCACTCCTCACGAGGCCTTCTTGGCTTTCGCAGCTGTACTAAAAAACGAGGCCCTGACTGTCTAAATTAGCGGGGAGCAATACACTACTCACTCCAGAACAGCAGACCAAAGCGATGCAACTCTGGAAAGAAACTCATGGCCGATTTGCTTTCGGCAGGGGTTCCAGAGCCTAATCTCAGAGGGCAGGCGTTTTCAGCCTGCCCTTTTTCTTTTGGGTCACGTTGGGTCCCTCGAAGAGTAAAATTCTCGTTGAATCGTGGGCAAGGATCTCAGAAATCCTCTTTCAGAATGAACCGTCGCTGATTGTCGTAGGGCTTGTCAGCGGGTGTTCAGGTCAGGGATTGGACTTTGCGGCGGGCCCGCTCGGCACGTCGGCACCATAGGCATCGTATACGTAGTGCAGTACCAGTGGCGACCGGTGGTTATCGACATGTACCGTTTCCAAAAGTTTGCGGCCGTCCTGTGACAGCTCGAAGGTGCGGCTCATTTTGCCGCCCATCGGGCTTTTTTCCTCCGACACAAGCTGGGTTCCGTTCCAGTGCGCGAGAACCTGCTCATGGGTGTCGTCAGTGGACTTCTTGGGCAACTGGCGCCGGTCGGTGAACAGCGTGAGCTCATAGACACGATCGCCCATCACATCGACTTCGGAGGTTTTCAGGTCGACTGCCAGCAGTTGCGGCGGGTGAATCAGCGGCTGCATTCTGGGGCTGTCTTCAATGTCCTGACCGGTATTTCGGGGCATGCTGCCCCCGCCTATGCCGTCGCCGGGATAGCCGCCAGCCCCAGGGTTGCCACCAAGATTGCGGCCACCACCGCCGCCCGGGTAGCCCCCGGGATAGGCTCCGCCGGGATTGCCGCTCGGGTAGCCGCCGGGATAGCCGCCGCCGGCAGAATCAGGGCCGGTCTGGCTCTCCACCGAGCGAACTTCCTGCATGGGATCGTCGCTTTCGTCTCGATTAAACCTCCAGGAGCCAGCGAGTGACGTCCTTAAGGGCGACTGCGCCTTCGCAGGGACGGGTGCCGTCTGCGCACGCAGGCACTCAGGGCACGCCAACAAGGGCGCAATCAGAAGGCCGCCGAAAGCAATCCTTGCAATGCGTCGCGTTCTCATCTGACCTCGAGTCCGGCCAGAGCGGCCGTAAAGAACACCCATAACTGATGATGTCTCCCGATACCTCAGTTGCTTATCGCCAAGGAACCGCCTGATAAAAATGCTCAGTTCAGGGAATGCTTTCAGGGGAAAGTGTACTTGAGCACGCAGCGCCCGGAAAGCGCATTTTGCAGCCATTGGAAAACTAACGGATGCGATTGGTGGAGCCGATGGGATTCGAACCCACGGCCTCCTCGATGCCATCGAGGCGCGCTCCCAACTGCGCCACGGCCCCACCGAGAGCGATTAATGATTATCATTTTTATACCATCTGGGCCACCCAGCGTCAAACCAAGTAGCACGAGTGACGTGCGGAAGCGATGGGGTCGAGCGGCTCCTTGGCTCCGGCAAACGTCAGGTTTCTTTGCACACATTGTGAAATGACGGTCATTCGGTGAAATGGCGGTCACTCGCTGCAATTCCTTCTGACTCAACATGAATGTCTCCTGTTTCACGGGGTGACATTTTCACGATGCCGTTAAGGGGTGACAGAATTATGGAGCTAAGACAAGTGAGCCGCCGAGGCTTCCCAAAAAGATGCAAAGGTGAGAAAATCCCGCGCGTGTAACCGCCGGGGTGCGGGCTCCATCTAAACAGGCACAATTCTTTTACTGACGTGGAGTAGCGCTTGGGCGGGACTCGCCTGCAGCGAACGGGCCGATTGATCGCGGGGGATCGCAGGCGCACGCAGGGGCTGGCAGTGGAGGTGCGATGGGGGTAGCTCACAAATGAAGAAACGCTTCGCTGGAATGCTGCCCGTGTTGCTGCTGCTGGTGGGGTTCGCAACGCGTTTGCCGGCTCAATCGCCGGCCTCTGGACCGCCAACTGAGAAAGCGGGCACGGGAATGGCGCACGATTTCTCGGGCGTGTGGGCTCTTGGAAAGGTCCGCACCCGGATTTCCGACCCGGTGGCGCCGATGACGGCGGAGGGCCAGGCGAAATTCGACTACAACACGCATGAACTCAAGAACAGCCGCCCCATTACGATCGACCCTGCTTACTCCTGCCACTGGCCGGGATTGCCGCACATCTACCTGAGCGGGGCCTATGCGTTCGAGTTCGTGCAGACCCCGCAGCGAATTTTCATCTTCTACGAAAATACGCACCAGTGGCGCGAGATCTGGATGGACGGGCGCACGATCCCGCCGGAAGCCGACTCGCTATGGATGGGCTATTCCGTAGGGCATTGGGACGGCGACGATCTGGTGGTCGATACTACCGGCTTCAACGACAAGACCTGGCTGGACGTTCGGGGTCATCCGCACAGCGACGCGCTCAAGCTGACGGAGCGCTACCACCGCCCGGATGCCAATCATTTGCAGATCACGTTTACGATCGACGATCCGAAGATGTACAAGTCGACGTGGGTGATGCACGGCAACTTCGAGTTGAAGCCGACCTGGGAAATCGGCGAGGCTTTCTGCGTACCGGAGGACCAGGCAAAATTCTTCCAGGAGAGCCTGCAGGAGCCTGATACCAAAGCAGCACCGAATAAGTAATCCTGGCAGCGAAAGCTACGTCGCAGCTTGCAGTAGAACGAAAAAGGAGATTGGGTGATGAAAATCAGATGGATTGCAGTGCTGGCGGTGGCCGCGGGCCTCTTCGTGGTCTCCGGGGCGGCTTCCGGACCGGCGTTCGCGCACCATGGAACGTCGTCATACGACTTGACGAAGACCATTTCGTCGAAGGCGGTGGTGACGAGCCTGCAGTGGGAGAACCCGCATTGCGTGCTTAACTTCGACACTAAGGACGATAAGGGCGCCGTCACGCACTGGTCGGTGGAAATGTACAACCCTCTGTACATGAGCCGCGCGGGGTGGTCGCGAAATACGCTGAAGCCGGGAGATGAAATCGACATCACCTTTCACCCGGCGAAGAACGGAACCGGGGCCGGCTACATTCGCGAGGGCGACGGCAAGATCGTATTCAACGGCAAGCAACTGAGCTTCACCGAACAGTAGTGAATTCAAAAGGCGCCGGCGAGCCTCAGGGCTCGCCGCGCCACGCGGATCAAGCTTTCGCCTGCGGCCGTCAAAATCTGGAGGACCGTAGCCGAACTTGCAGTATGATGGCGCCCGCGACGGCGACTTCGCTCGGGCCAAATCCGCGCGATTCAAGCAAACATCTGAGCAAACATCTAAGCGAACATCGAAGAGGGGGAAGAATGGCAAAAGCGATTCTGCAGATTTTTGCCGCGCTGGTGCTTTTTTCAGCAGGGGCTGCCGCGCAAACGGAAAGCCCGGCGGCCGGGTCCACGGCTGGCTCCGCGAACGATTCGGCTGTTTACGTTACCGGCGACCAGATTCAGGAGAAGGCAAAAGAACTGGAAGGGAGCAACAAAGGCGTGGCGTTCCGCATCGTGGACGTGGGAAATGCCTATGTTGGCGTTGCCATTCAACACCGGCTGAAAGGCGTGCCGGGCGGCCACTTGCCCGGCCCGATCCTGCACTCCAACGTTACCGAGGTGTACTACGTGCTGACGGGTTCGGCGACGATGTCCACCGGCGGCGAGATGACCGACAAGAAACCGCGCAAGGCGGGCAGCGAGGAAGGCACCGGGCCGGGCTTTGACGGAACGGTCGCCAAACCGAACGACGTTCGCAAGATCAAGGCCGGAGACGTAGTCATCATTCCGCGAAACATGGCGCACTGGTTCAGCGAGGTTCCGGAAGACACAACCTACCTGGTCGTGCGGATAGACCCGGACAAGACCACGGGCCTGAGATAAGCGGCGGACGCGATTCCGAATTGTAATCCGGGGGAAAAATGAAACGAGCGATGTCGAAGATTTTTGTGGCTGTCCTGTTGACGTGTTCCGCAGCGGCGGCACAGACCAACGATTCAGCCGTGTACGTCACAGACGAGCAGATCCAGGCCGCGACGAAGAATATTGCGTTTCGCATCGTGGACGTCGGCAATGCGTATGTGGGCGTCGCTATACAGCACCGTCCCAAGGCGGAACCGGGCAAGGCGGGCAAACCGTTCATCCACAGCACCGTGACGGAAGTCTACATCGTCACACAAGGCTCGGCGAAAATGGCCACCGGCGGCGCGATGGTTACCACTGGCCCCTGGCCCGCCGACAATAAAGATAACGGCGAGGGAATTGGATTGGGATTTACCGGCACTGTCGCCAAGCCGAATGACGTTCGCTCGATCAAAAAGGGTGACGTGATTATTATCCCCAGGGGGATGCCGCACTGGTTTACCGAGGTGCCGGAGGACCTGACGTACCTGGTGGTGCGGATCGATCCGGCGAAGACGATCGTTCCGAAATAGGCGGCGGTCTTCTGCGAGGACCGGCCAAAATCTTCATCAACTGAGCTAAGGCGATGACAATTTGGCCGCTGCGCTTTGGCATTGACAGGAAGCTCCGCCGAAATTATTGTTCCGCCCGGAAATCCCCATATTGAAGTTCAAGAGTTCGCCCGGCAGTTCCGCCAGACCGGGCGCGCTGTGATTTTCGTCACAGACAGCGGGACACAGGCCTTAGTAGGTTATGGGCTTGCACAAATATCAGTGGGAAGAGTAGGAGGTGATGTGATGCAAGCGGCCTTGCGGGCCAAGCGTAGTGGTGCGCCCTGCACGGGCGGATGGAAGGTTCGCCCAGCGACGCGCTATCTTGATTCCTATTGGCGGTCACTGATTTGCTTCGCGGCATTTCTTCTATTGCTGATGCTACAGCCCGGCGCGCGGGCGCAGACTCCGGCGCAATACGCTCCGGCTGACATCGCCTTTGGCTCGCAGATATTCGCCGCACAGTGCACGGCGTGCCACGGAGCGACCGGGGATTCCATACCAGGGGTGAATTTTCGCGCTGGCCAGTTCCGCGTTCCGGTTTCGTCCGATTTCGATCTGCGCACGATCATCACAACGGGTGTGGCAGGGACAGCGATGCCGTCGTTCAACTTCGACACGGCTGAATTGACCGAGATCATCGCCTATCTGCGCAATATGAGCACCTTCGACGCGCGCGGTGTGACCATGGGTGACGCGTCCCGCGGTCAAACCCTGTTCGAAGGAAAGGGCAACTGCGCAAGTTGCCACCGCGTGAATGGCAAGGGCCCCCGCGTGGCCCCGGACCTGAGCGATATCGGTTCGACGCGAACGGCCGATCTGCTCGAGAGGACTCTTCTCGACCCGACCGCATCGATGATGCCGGTGAACCGGTCGGTGCGAGCGGTCACGCGGGACGGCAAGGTCATCACAGGCCGGCGGCTGAACGAAGACACCTATAGCGTCCAACTCATCGACGAGCACGAAAATCTGGTATCGCTCGAGAAGGCTAATCTGCGCGAGTACACCGTCAGCAAAACCTCGGCCATGCCTTCCTACAAGGACACGTTCAGCACGCAGGAACGTGCTGACGTTCTAGCTTATCTTTTTTCCCTGAAAGGTACGAAATGATTTGCCGCTCGCGGAGATCATTCTTGCTGCTTTTCTCCCTGCTCCTTCCGGGCGCGCTCGCTGCGCAAGTGACAAGCGACCGCCTGCTTCGTTCTTCAGGCGAACCCCAAAGCTGGCTGACTTATTCCGGCGACTATTCGAGCCACCGCTTTAGCGCGCTGCAGCAGATCAGCCCGGCGAACGTGAAGGATTTGGAACTGAAGTGGGTGTTTCAGGCGCAGTCGCTCGAGAAATTCGAGGCGACGCCCCTTGTTGTTGATGGCGTGATGTATGTAACGCAGGCGCCGGACGACGTTGTGGCGCTTGATCCCAAGTCTGGCCGCGCATTCTGGGTCTACCACTACGCTCCTTCGGCGGATGCCAAGCCGTGCTGTGGACGCGTGAATCGCGGCGTGGCCATGCTCGGCGACACACTGTTCATGGCGACCATCGACGCGCACCTGATTGCCATTGACTCGAAGAATGGTCATCCCGTCTGGACGGTAAAGGTGGCGGATGCCGCCGCGGGCTATGCGATGACGCTGGCGCCTTTGGTAATCAAGGACAAGGTGCTGGTAGGAGTGGCCGGCGGCGAGTACGGCATTCGCGGGTTTATTGCCGCTTATGATGCGAAAACCGGCAAGGAAGTGTGGAAATTCCATACGATTCCGGGGCCCGGCGAGCCAGGGCATGAAAGCTGGAGCGGAGATTCCTGGTCGCACGGGGGAGCATCCGTGTGGGTCACCGGCTCCTACGATCCCGAGCTCAACCTGACCTACTGGGGAATCGGCAATCCCGGCCCGGACTTCAACAACGCTCAACGGGAGGGCGACAATCTTTATTCCGATTCCATCGTCGCGCTCGACCCCGAGAGCGGCGCGCTGAAGTGGCATTTCCAGTTCACGCCCAACGATCCGCATGACTACGACGCGGTGCAGATTCCGGTTCTCATCGATACGCAGTGGAATGGAACGCCACGGAAGCTTCTGCTTTCGGCCAACCGCAACGGTTTCTTCTACGTTTTGGACAGAAGCACGGGAAAATTTCTACTGGGCCGGCCCTTTGCAAAGGTGACCTGGGCCAGCGGGCTCGATGAAGAGACGGGGCGCCCGATCCTCACGCCGCAGGCTCCCGGAACGCCAAATTATCCTGGCGTGCAAGGAGCCACGAACTTTTACTCACCGTCGTACAGCCCGCGGACCGGGCTCTTCTATCTCTCCACCTGGCAGGACTACGCAAATATTTTTCAGGGGACTCCGGTGGAATACAAGGAAGGCCAGCGCTTCGGCGGCGGGAATGTGAACTCTCCGTTTCCCAATGCTCCCGGCGTTTCCCGGCGTGGACCCGTGAACGTCTACACCGATGCAGCCGGGCGGGGCGCGCTGATCGCGATCGATCCGCACACGGGACAGAAGAAATGGTCATTCGATATGTTCGACGTAGATACCAGCGGGATTCTTACGACCGCCTCAGACCTGCTTTTCACCGGAGGCCGCGAAGGTTACTTCCAGGTGTTCAATGCGAACTCGGGCGCGCTGCTGTGGAAAGCGAATCTAGGCGGGGAAGTCGATGCCGGCCCCATGACCTATGAAGTGGATGGCAAGCAATACGTCCTCATCCCTGCGGGCAACTCGCTTTTTGCATTCGGCCTGCGTAAATGAACCTCGGGCACAGGCAACCCGTCCGCTTCATGGAAGGCTTCAAAATGATCTCTCGATTGCACGGTGTGCTTTTTTTGTTGCTGCTGTCGCTGATTCCGTATTCGCTCGCCGCGCAGGTTAGCAGCGATCGCCTGCTCCATTCATCAGCGGAACCGCAGAACTGGCTCACGTACTCCGGGGACTATGCCAGCCACCGATATAGCGCATTGCAGCAGATCGGGCCGGCGAACGTAAAGGACCTGGAACTGAAATGGGTGTTCCAGGCGCAATCGCTGCAGAAGTTTGAATCGACTCCACTCGTAGCCGACGGAGTTATGTACGTCACGCAGGCGCCTGATGACGTTGTGGCGCTCGATCCCGCGTCTGGCCGCGCGTTCTGGGTGTACCACTACAATCCGGCTCCCGACTCCAGGCCTTGCTGCGGGCGGGTGAATCGCGGCGTGGCCATGCTCGGTGACATGCTGTTCCTGGCGACTATCGACGCGCACTTGGTCGCTATCGACGCGAAGAACGGTCATCCCGTCTGGAACGTGAAAGTGGCGGAGGCTGCGACAGGCTATGCGATGACGCTGGCGCCGCTGGTGATCAAAGACAAAGTGGTCATCGGGTTGGCTGGCGCTGATCTAGGCGTGCGCGGCTTCATCGCCGCCTACGAAGCCAAGACGGGCAAAGAGGCCTGGCGGTTTTATACGATTCCAGGGCCTGGCGAACCGGGGCATGACACCTGGAGCGGCGGCGGCGGCGGCGACGCCTGGATGCACGGCGGCGCTTCGATATGGGTCACCGGTTCCTACGATCCCGAACTCAACCTCACCTATTGGGGCACCGGTAATCCGGCCCCCAGCCTTAATCCGGATATGCGGCCGGGAGACAATCTGTATTCCTGTTCGGTGATCGCGCTGGACGCCGATACAGGTGCCCTGAAGTGGCATTTTCAGTTCTCGCCAAACGACGCGCACGATTATGACGCCGTGCAGATTCCGGTGCTCGTCGACACCAATTGGAATGGGGCGCCACGCAAGTTAATGCTGTGGGCCAATCGCAATGGCTTCTTTTATGTCCTGGACAGGAGCACGGGAAAGTTTCTGCTGGGCCGTCCATTTGTGAAGGTTAACTGGGCCAGCGGCCTGGATCAGACGACTGGGCGGCCCATCCTGGCGCCGCTCGCTCCCGACGCGCCTTCATATCCATCGAATCCCGGCGGCACGAGTTGGTACTCGCCTTCCTACAGCCCGCGCACCGGGCTCTTCTACGTTTCCACCTGGCAAGACGCGGCGAGCCGCGTGCAGCGGATTGCGGTCCCGTACAAAGAAGGACGAAGTTTTAACGGCGGCATTCCGGCCGGCGGCGGTGTCACGTTTGAAAGTCCGGGGCCAATAAACACCTATACGGAGGCGGTTGGCCACGGGGCCGTGATTGCAATTGATCCGCACACGGGCGAGAAAAAATGGACGTTCGAACTGCATGATGTCACCAATAGTGGGATCCTGACAACCTCATCGGATTTGCTGTTCGCCGGCGGGCGAGAAGGCTACTTTCAGGCTCTCAACGCGAACTCAGGCGAGCTTTTGTGGAAGATTAACCTGGGCGGACCGGTGATCGCCGCTCCAATAACGTACCAGTCGAACGGAAAGCAGTACGTGGTGATCGCCGCGGGGAACAATCTTTTTGCCTTCGCTCTTCGCGAACAATCGCACTAGCGGAGGTGGCGATCTCACGACGCGCAGTTGCTTGGGGCAAGCACGGCGCGGAGAGATGCAGATCCTTCACTTCGTTCAGGGTGACAAGGCCGTGGGTGCCGGCCGAACTGTCACACAGACTCTAAAGCTTCAAACCCCCTAAAAAACGAGGACTTGCGCTGGTGCGAAGCCGAGCCACGACTAATAACGCGGCTCGTGATGTCATTTTGATTTTTCTGGATTCATCCGCAGGCTTTCAAAGGCGGAGGCGTGTGAAGTTGACATTGTGAGCCGATGAAGACACTGGACCACCCAGAGTGGGGCGGGTGCTGGTATGATCCCGGTCGCTGGGAATGGCGGCTGCGGAGCATTCGCAATAGGTTTTGCGATGCATTCGTGACGGCACGAAGGTGCGAGGAGGATTGGCCATGACGGATTTTTGGCGGCGGCTCGGATTATCGACGTTTCATCGGTCGAGCGATGGCCCATTTCGGATTGATGCTTTTGGGCTTGGGCCATACAGGAATGGCCGGTCACGTCTTGAGCCTTCGCGGCGTGAACTTTTGGCTCTCATGGCTGGCGCGACTGGGGCGCTGTTCGCGCCTCGGGCGCTTTTTGCCGATGAGCTGGACCCGCGCGTTGCGAAGATCGTCGCGGGGAACATTGCGGTGGACATGCACAACCACGTTACGGTTACGTTTGTGAAGGACGGCGAGGCGGACCAGAAAACGATTCCGCCGGTAGCGCTGGCGAGCGAGATGAAGCGGGCCGGGTTTGCGGCGCTGTGCTACACCTACGCGGTGGATCACGTTGCGAACACCAAGCCGGGCGACTTCTACAAATTTCACATGCAGGCGCTCGATCAGGTGGACCGCCTGCTCGCGCAGCAGAAAATGAGGCGCGCGCTCACCTTGAAGGACCTGCAGACCGCGCATACGCATGGGCAGCCGACGATTATTCAGGCGTCCGAGGGCGCGCAGTATCTGGAGGGGCATCTCGAGCGCGCCGAGGAGGCTTATCGGCGCGGGCTGCGATTGATGCAACTGGTACATCACGTGAATGACCTGGTGTCCCCGCTGGGCGATATTCAGACTGGGCCGCCCAATGAGCTGGGCGGGCTGACTCCGTTTGGCGCGCAGGTGGTGAAGGAATGCAACCGGCTGCACATTCTGATGGACCTGGCGCACGCGGCGTTCCCGATGGTGAAGGGCGTGCTGGCGGCCTCCGCGCAACCCATTATTATTTCGCATACCGCGCTGGACACTCCCCACGGGCGCGCCGGCAAGCCCGAATCGCTGCAGCGCCGCCTGGTGAGCCGCGAGCACGCGCGGGCCGTGGCGGACGCGGGCGGCATCGTGGGCGTCTGGCAGAATTTCGCCACCGTGAGCGACTTCGTCACGGGCGTGAAGGAAATGGTGGATGCAGTGGGGATCGAGCACGTCGGGATCGGCACGGATACCTCGATGGGCTCGAAGGCCATCCCTGGAGAGGAGCGCCCCACCAATGCGGCGTGGCCCGAGCAACAGTCAGGGCAGCAGGGGGGATTCGTCTATGTGGCCGTGGACGAAATGCTCAAGCAGGGATTTGCGTCTGACGACATCGGCAAAATTATCGGCGGGAATTTCTGCAGGGTGTTTGGCAAGGTGATGCAAACCTAAGGTTTAGCGTCACTAGCTGCGGGACGGCTCGCCTTCGCGTCCTGAATGACCGAAGCCAATTGGTTAGTCAGCAACGAAGCCACAAGCTCTTCCATGGCATTGACTTCGACGCTGCCTTCCTTCCGATAAACCGCGTCCGCTGCCTTGAATCGGCAGGTTTCGCGGTGAACGATTATTGCAGGCTGCCATTAGGACGCTGCGTTTATGGGAGGTTGGCGACGGACTTTGCTTCGCCGGAGAGCTGGAGGATGACCATGCCGGTGTTGGCGCGGTCTACGCCGTAGATGTAGCCGCGGTCGTCCACGTCGACGTTGTTGGTCTGGATGGCTACTTTGCAGTGCTGGTCGGGGCCGGCGCCTACGCAGCGCTTGTCGGTGTTGGCGGTGATGGCGGGGATGTAATAGGCGATTTCTGTCGGATGGAAGGGGTCGCGCACGTCGAGGGCCCGGATGCCTGCGTTGAAGTGCGCGAGGAACAGGACGCGCTTGTAGTAAATCGGCGTCATATTTTCGTTGGAGGAATGGGTGCCGAAGCGGCCGCCGCGCGCGCAGAAATTTTCGCCCGTCTCGGGGACGGTCCAGGTGGAGACGCCTACCGGGACGGTTTCGGTGGTGATGTCGAAGAAGCGCACCATCTGGCGGGGCTGCTGACATTCGTTGTCGAGGGCTTCTCCGACCACGGCCACGAAATCGCGGACATTCCCGGACTTGTGATGCGCGAACTCGGGCAGCGTGACGCCGAGGATGGGGAATGAGGTGTGCGCGCCCACGTCCGGAGGGAGATTCACGCGGGCGATTTGCGGGTAGCGCAGGTTCGCGTCGGTGGGCTCCTTCGGGCCGGTGAGCAGCTTTTTGCGGTCGAGGATCTGGAGCACGCCGTTCTTCGTGGTTCCGTAGGCGACGTAGAGACGGTTGCCCTGCGGGCCGGTGGAGATGGCGCCGTGCATGTCGCTGGGGGCGGGCCCCGTCGCGCCGGGCTGCTGACCGGGCAGGCCGAAGTTGCGGATGAAGACCGGATGCGCGGGATCGCTCAGGTCGTAAATCTGCATCATGCGGCGCGTGCGCCAGCCGGGCAGGCCGGAAACCAGATAGGCGATGCCCGTGTCGCACTCCCACCAGTTTTTGTGGGTGTCGTTGAGCTTGCTTTCGATCACGGTGATGCGCGCGGGCTTGGCGGGGTCGGTGACATCCCAGATTTCGTGCGCGGAGTCGCCGAAGCTGCGCAGCAGGTAGAACTTGCTTTTGTCGGCGCGAGGCAGATTGTTGCAGACGCGCGCCATCTGCGCGCCGCCGGATTCTCCGGTGGCGTGGGGGTTGGCAGGCTCGCCGGGGATGTGCGCCAGGTACCTGGGCTGGACGGGGTCGGTGACGTCTACGATGGAAGTGCCGTTGGGCTCCTGCTTGCCGGTGAGCGGATTCATGGCGGCGCCGCCGTGGTGGCCGATGTAGGCGATGTAGCGGTCGCCCTGTTTGGCGATGGTGGGCTGGTAGGCGCTGCGGGCCTGGAGGTCGTTGTAGCCGACCAGGTTCATGTTTTTCGATTCGGGCTGCTGCTGGGCGTTTGCCGGGCCGGAGGCGAAGATCAGAATAGCGAGAATGGCAAGCGAGCGAATGTCGGCAGAGGGGCGAAGCTTCAGCTTCAGGTTCAGCTTCAGGTTCAGCTTCAGCTTCAGCTTGCGCTCCGACATAATCGCCCACGCGCAGCGCCTTCCTTTCGCGGAGCCTTTAGCACGAGCCTTCGAGTTAAAAAATGCGCAGATTCCCGACGCCATTCGATCCTCTCCTATCGTCTAAAAGCAGCTAGTTGCCTTAGCTTTTCCGGTCGGGCGTAGCGACGTAGTCGCGGGTGATATCGGCAACCGTCCGCGTGCCGCAGTTACCCATCACGAGTCTGAGTTCGCCCTGAAGAATTTCGAGCACCCGCTCCACGCCGGCCTGGCCGAACGATCCGAGCCCCCACAGCATCGGACGCCCGATTCCCACCGCCGTTGCTCCCAGCGCGAGGGCCTTGAACACATCGGTGCCGCGACGGACGCCGCCGTCAACAAACACGGGAATGCGGCCGTTCACTTCCGCGACCACTTCGGGAAGCGCTTCGAGGGTCGCGCGCAGGGTTTCGGTGGCGCGCCCGCCATGGTTGGAGACGACGATGCCGTCAATGCCGTGTTCGAGGCACAGGGCGGAGTCTTCCCGAGTGTCGAGCCCCTTGATCATGAACTTCCCTTTCCAGGATTGCCGGATGCGGTCAACGAAATCCCAATCCAGTGCGCTGAGGACGCCGGCCATGACGAGGCCCTGGCGCATCGGCCGGTGGGTGCGCCGGACGTCGGTGCCGACCACCTGGTGGCAAGGGGCGCACTGGCTCACGTCTTTCGGGCGAGTGCGGAAGTAGGTTTCACTGCTGCGCCCGCTCGTGTTATCGACCGTGAGGACGATCACAGCGCATCCGGAGGTTTCCACGCGCCGCAGCATTTTCTCGCACGCTTCCCAGGGATTCGGGGCGTAGAGTTGATACCAGACCGGCCGCCCGAGAGCGGCGTTCACTTCTTCCACCGGGAACGACGTCGCCGTGGAAAGCATTTGGAGCGCCCCGCGGGCTCTGGCTGCGCGGGCAACCGCCAATTCGCCGTCGGCGTGAAACGATCCCTCGCCGCTGGTCGGGCTGAGGAAAATCGGGCTGCTGAAGGCGGCGCCGAAAAGCTCGATGTGCATGTCGACCTTAGTGGCGTCCCGCAGGCGGCGCGGGCGCAGTTGGACGTGCTGGAAGGCTTCGCGATTGGCCTGGACCGTGAGATCGCCATCGACGCCACTCACCATGTAGGCCCAGTGGCCGGGCTGCACCTTGCGGTGCGCGGGCTCCTCGAAATCGAAAACGTTGAGCGCGTCGGCAGGGTCCGCGATGATATCGGCGCCCTGCGACTGCAAGCTCTGCGCCAGTGTGCCCTGCCGCAGAAAGGCAGCCACTCCGCCGAGCGAGGCCACGTAGGGGCTTGCCGCCAGAAATCTAAGGAATTCGCGGCGCGCGGTGTGCCTGGTCACGATGGCGGGGAGTGTATCTCTACGAGAACCTTTGTCAAGGCGGCGCGTTTGAATTCAACGCGGACGATCCACAACGACCTAGCTCTTCCAGTCTGGCGTGGCGACGTAGGCGCGCGTGATGTCGGCTACTGTGCGCGTGCCGCAATTGCCCATGGCCAGCTTCAGCTCGCCTTGGAGGATTTCGAAGACGCGGTCCACGCCCGCCTGGCCGAAGGAACCCAGGCCCCACAGGATGGGGCGGCCGACGCCTACGGCTGTGGCGCCCAGCGCCAGGGCCTTGAACACGTCTGTGCCGCGGCGGAAACCACCGTCTACGAAAACGGGGATGCGGCCCTTCACTTCGTCGACCACTTCGGGCAGCGCTTCTACGGTGGCGCGCAGGGTTTCGACGGAGCGGGCGCCGTGGTTAGAAACGAGGATGCCGTCGATGCCGTGCTCGAGGCAGAGGCGGGCGTCTTCGCGCGTCTCCATTCCCTTCATGATGAACTTGCCTTTCCAGACTTTGCGGATGCGGTCGGCGAAGGCCCAGTCGAAGGGGAGGCGCGCGCCCATGGTGGCCAGACCGTCGCGCATGGGGTGATCGGTGGAGGCGACGTCGCCGTTGGTTACCTTGTGGCAGGAGTTACAGCGGGCCATGTCTTTAGGGAGCGAACGCATATACGTCTCGCTGTTGCGGCCGCCTGCCTGGTCGACGGTTAGAGCCAGCACCGTGCAGCCGGCGGCTTCGACGCGGTGCAGCATTTGTTCGCAGGCTTCCCAGATGGCTGGGGCGTAGAGCTGATACCACACCGGCCTGCCTAGCGCGGCGTTCACTTCTTCTACCGAGGTGGAGGTGCCGGTCGAGAGAAACTGAAGAGCGCCGCGGGCTTTGGCTGCGCCTGCGATGGCGAGCTCGCCTTGGGGGTCGAACGTCTTTGCGCCGCCGGTGGGACAGGCAAAGATGGGGCTGCTGTAGGTGGCGCCGAAGAGGTTGACGCGCATGTCGACTTTGGTGGCGTCACGCAGGCGGCGCGGGCGGAGTTCGATGTGCTGGAAGGCTTCGCGGTTGGCGCGCAGGGTGCCGTCGTCGTCGACGCCGCTGGCGACGAAGGCCCAGTGGCCGGGTTCCATTTTGCTGTGCGCGGCGGCCTCGAAATCGAAGATATCGAGCGCGTCGGCTGGACTGGCGATGATGGCTGACGCCTGTTGCTCGGTGCTCTGGGCCGGAGCCGTTTGACGCAGGAATGCCGTGACGCCTCCAACGGATGCGACGTACGGGCTGGCAGCCAAGAATTTCAGGAATTCGCGGCGCGCGGTTTGCCTGCTCACGATGGCGGGGAGTTTATATCGAGCAGGACTTTTGTCAAGGCTGGTGATCTGAAGAAGACGCAGGTCCCTCACCCATCCGCGCTTTGCGCGTAGGGGCTCAGGATCACCGCGAAAGCAAGTGACGCATGAGTTTCAGGCCCTTTGCTGCAATGCGGCTTTTACTCGCTCGGGGTTTAAGGGAGTTTGGCGGATGCGCACTCCGGTGGCGTCGAAGACGGCGTTGGCGATGGCCGGCGCTACGATTGTGATGGCCAGCTCGCCGGCGCCGGTGGCGTTTTCGGCGGGGCGGTTGATCATGGCTACTTCGATCGCGGGAATTGGGAAGCCGAGCGGGTAGGTGCGGTAGGTGCCCCAGTCTACCGAGGTGATCTTGTGGTCGTCCCAGGTGACTTCTTCGTAGAGCGCGCGGCTCAGGCCCTGGAGCGTGCCGCCCTCGGTCTGATTCCTGAGGCCTTCGGGATTGGAGATGGGGCCGCAATCGACGCACACGGAGATGCGCGTGGCGCGGATGATGCCCGTGGCGCGTTCCACTTCCACTTCGGCGACCATCGCGGCGTAGCCGTTCTCTCCTTCGTAGGCGACGCAGGAGACGCCGCGGCCAAGGGAGACTTCGGCGCCACGCGCATTCGCTTGCTTCGGCGAGGGGCGCGTGTCCCAATTGGCGGCGCTCGCTGCGCCCTTCACCACGTCTCGCAGGCGCGGGTGGCTGAGGTGGCGCAGGCGAAAATCCACCGGGTCGGCTTTTGCCTTCGCGGCGAGCTCGTCCATGAAGGATTCGTGGGCGAAGGTGTTCTGAAAACGCTCGGGCGAGCGTAACGGGCCCGTCCAGAATGGCGAGACAACGTTGTGCACCAGCACCCGCTCGCCGCGGATGTTTCCCGTGCCCTGGCTTTGCCCGCCAACCGCACCAGCTAAGTATGACGGGATGCCGTTACTGTTGTTGTTATAGCGCGTGGGCGCAGGGGCGGGGGTCTGCTCCGCAAAAGGCTCGGGCTGAAAACCCGCCAGGAAGCCGGTGACCACGTTTCCCGGGCGCTCCATTCCCGGTCGATTCCCGAGCACAGGCACCCAGGACTCATGATCCCATGCGGCGATGTTGCCGTGCGCGTCGAGCGCGGCACGCTCGTCCAGCACGAACGCGTTGCCGTAATTCTCCCACGCCATTTCATCCTGGCGGGTGAGCTGCACGCGTACCGGCTTGCCCACGGCCTGCGAGAGGATTGCGGCGTCGTAGGTTACCGGATCGGCGCCATTATTTCCGTAGCAGCCTGAGCCTCGCGTGAAAATCACGCGCACATTGTCCGGCTTGATTCCCAAAACCATCGCCGCGGTGTTGCGCATGAACCACGCGCCCTGCGTGGGGGACCAGAGCGTCGCAGTGTCGCCGCGCACGTCGGCAACCGCGCACGAACTCCCCATCGACCCGTGCATTTGATATGGGTGATGGTAAGTGGCTTTCACAACGGTTGCGGCTTGCGGTGAACTTTTCGTCCAGGTCGCCCGAATCCACCAGCAGCGTGTCGCGCGTGGGCTTTTGCGTGCGCAGGTGATCGTAGAACGTCGCTTGCGGCGGCAGCGGAGGGCCATCGGTCCAGTTGACGCGCAAAATGTAGGCCGCCTGAACGGCTTGCCAGAGCTTTTGCGCCACGACCCCGACGAAATTGCCCTTCACCACAACCTTCACGATGCCGGGCACGCCGCGAATCGAGTCCTCGTCCACGCTCGCGAGCGTCGCGCCCACCGCCGGAGGCCGCACCACGCTGCCGTACAACATCCCCGGCACGCGCACGTTGTGGACGAACTGAAATCGCGCCGTCACCAGCGCAGGAATATCCGGGCGCGGCACCGGCTTTCCCAGGACGGTCCATTCGCTCGCAGGTTTGCGCCGGGCATTTTTATCAAGGGCGAGATTGAATTTCTGGCCCGCCAGCAATTCCTGGTAGCTGGCCTTGCGCGAGGAATCCGCCTTCAGCGTTATCACGCCATCAGCAGCGACAAGCTGTTCGGCCGGGACGCCGAGCCGGGTGGACGCAAGACGCAAGAGCGCCTCGCGCGCCGTAGCGGCAGCCTGCGCGAGATTGCTGTGATTGAAATTTGCTGGATGCGACTGGCTCCCCGACGTGTAGCCCTGATCCGGGGTAAACGCGGTATCGCAGGCGATGAGCTTCACGCGGTCAAACGGGACACACAGCTCTTCCGCCACCAGCTGGATTTGCGCGGTGCCAATTCCCTGCCCCAGCTCCGCTTTGCCGGTGTAAGCGGTGACGCTGCCGTCGCCGCCAATGGCGATCCACGAATCGATTTGGTTTGGACGCGGCCGGTAGGAGGAATCGCCCTGCGCAGCCTGTGCAAACGCGGAAACCGCGTTGACGCCCAAATCGAATGCGCCGAAGCACACGATCAACGCGCCGGATTCCTTGAGGAACCGGCGGCGCGAAAGCCCGACACGCCGGAGGGCGGCGCGCGCCCCCGGGGTCAGCTCCGTTTCGAAATTGTCCTTGCGAAGTGGCTCGCTCACGTCGTCATTTCACGCGCGTAGCGCTTGATGGCCCGCAGCATCCGGACATGCGTAAAGCAACGGCACAGAACAGTGGACATGGCCTCTTGGATCTGCCCGTCGTTGGCCTTGGGGTTCTTGTCGAGGAAGGCTTTCGCGGTCATGATCACGGCATTGAGGCAGAATCCGCACTGTGCGGCCTGCTCGTCAATGAACGCCTGCTGGATGGGATGCGGCTTCTCGGGCGTGCCCAGGCCTTCGAGGGTGGTGATTTCGGCGCCGCTGACTGATTCCACGAGGGTCACGCAGGAGCGGATCGCGCTGCCGTTGACGATCACCGTGCACGAACCGCACTGACCCAGGCCGCAGCCGAATTTCGGGCCGTAAAGACCCAGATCGTCAGTAAGCACATAGAGCAGCGGGGTATTCGGATCGAGATCGAGCTGATGCGTGGCGCCGTTCACCTTCAGCGTGATCGCCTTGGTGTCATCCGTGCGGGTTTCGACCGCCCTGGCCTCACCGTTGTAAGCAGTTTCCATTTGCGCTTCCCCCCGGTACAGGAACTTGAGAACCCTTACGGCATGGCATCACACCGCGGGCATCCTCTGCCTCCGACCGCCGAATCCTACTTCAAGGATACCCCTTGTGGGCACGGCGAAAAAGCCCCAGCGCGCTGGCGCTGTCTCCCGCACTAAGGTATTATTTTGCGCTGGTTTTGGAGGACTCATTATGAATCTGGCCCATGTACATCTCTTATTGAATCATTTTCCCGTGATCGGAACCATGATCGCGATCGGCCTGTTCGCCGTTTCGCTCTTTGGCAAGAGCCAAGACCTGCAGCGAGCCAGCTTGGTGATTTTTCTCGGCATCGCCCTGCTTACGATCCCTACATACCAGAGCGGCAACGCCGCCGAGCATGCTATCGAACATATGCCCGGTATCTCCGCGGAGCTCATGCAAGCGCACAATGACGCGGCACTGCTGGCGTTTCTGTTCATGGAGATCACCGGAGCAGTTTCGTGGTTTGGACTCTGGCAATTCCGCCGCACCTCGAGAATCGGCAATGGGACGCTGGCGTTTGTCGCGGTGCTCTCACTAATCACGCTGGGACTCATGTCCAACGCCGCAAATATCGGCGGACTGATCCGGCATCCCGAAATAGTGGTCGGCCCGGTAGCTTCGCCTACGACGGCGATCGTCGCTCCGTGGCTCTCGATCAGCGCGTATTGGGTAGGCCATCACGTAACGGGCATCAAGTGGGTGTGGCCCACGCTGCAGACTCTCCATTTCATGGGACTCTCGCTTTTGCTGGGGGTGGTCTTCCTGGTAGACCTGCGCGTGCTTGGGGTGATGAAGAGCGTGTCTTTCGCGACGGTTCATCGGCTGCTCCCCTGGGGCGTGCTGGGCTTCGGGCTCAACTTGTTTACCGGCATGCTCTATTTCATAGCCGCGCCCGAGCAGTACATTGCGAACGTCACGTTCTACTGGAAGATGGTCCTGGTGATGCTCGCGGGCTTGAATGCCATCTATTTCACGCTGTTTGATGAGCCGTGGTCCCTGCAGGCCGGCGACGACGCGCCGGTGAAGCTGAAGGTGATCGCGGCCTCCGCCGTGGCGCTGTGGATCGGAGTGATGTTCTGCGGCCTGATGCTCCCATTTATCGGAAACGCCTTCTAAGCGGCGCACGTTTATTAGGTATGTCGCGATGGTTCTGAAGCGTTGCCGGAAAGCGGCGAACAAGCGCTTCGTTCGGGTCTTCATCAGCTTGTACCAAGTGAGCTTCTATTAGGGGGCTTCTTTGCGAAGCCTGGCCAGGAATACGACGCGGCCCGCCTGACGGAATCTTGCTCTTATTCATTGCGAGGTGGATAGATGCGGTTGGCGTTCGATGTCACGGTGGTGATGCTGTGCGTGATTTCCATCCTGGGGCTGCTGGGCTACCTGATGGACAAGCTGGTGGAAGACGATTCGGACAAGCCCAGGAACTGGAAGCCGCGTCCCTGATGAATCGGTTGCGAATGGAACACTGGCTGATGCCGAGCTCTGGCGTAAATCGCTGTGAAATTTATCGCAAGGTGGCCTAGCACACTATGCAATTCCTTCTCTGGCTCGAACATCTGCGTTTCTGCACCTGGATACGCGAATCCGACTCGATTTGGGCCTTTCCGATGTTTCTGTTCATGCATACGCTGGGGATGTCGATGATCGCCGGAGTGGGGGCGGTGGTCGATATAGCGATCCTCGGATTCTGGCCCAACATTCCCATAAAGCCGCTGGAGCGGCTCTATCCGGTGATGTGGACGGGCTTCTGGATCAACGCGGTGACCGGCAGCGTTCTGATGATTGCCGATGCAACTACCAAGCTCATCAATCCCGTCTTTTATATCAAAATGTGCTTTGTATTCGGCGGCGTGGCGCTGCTCGTGATCATGCGGAAGAAAATATTCGAATCGCCCGAACTGATCGAGGGGCTGCTACCCTCCAACGCGAAGAGGCTGGCCTGGCTTTCGATCATTTGCTGGCTTGGAGCGATTACCGCTGGGCGCCTGCTCGCCTACCTCGGGCCTGTCTCCGGTCTTACAGGGATCAGCAACCACTAACTGCTCTTTACCCTTGGGCTGGAGGCAGGGAAGGTGATGCCTCACCTTCCCCTTTGTTGCGTTTTGCTTTCGGCTTACGCGGAATGCGCTTTTGTCCGAGCCTTCCCAAAAACGTTCAGCATCTCGCGGTTGAAGGCGGGAATATCGTCGGGCTTGCGGCTGGAGACGAGATTGCCGTCGACCACCACTTGCTCATCGACCCACTTCGCGCCCGCATTCAGCAAATCGGTCTTGAGCGACGGCCAAGAGGTAATTTTCTTCCCTCGCGCCGCCCCGGCCTCGAGCACCGTCCACGGGCCGTGGCAGATCACCGCGACCGGCTTGTCGGCGGCGAAAAACGCTTTCACGAATTCGACCGCTTTCGGCTCCATTCGCAGCTTGTCGGGATTCATTACGCCGCCCGGCAGCAGCAGCGCGTCAAATTCTTCCGCTTTTGCTTTGTCAAGGGGCGTATCGACGGGGAATTCGTCGCCCCATTCGGTGTGTTGCCATCCGCGCACATGCTTTTGTTGCGGCGACACAATGTTCACGGTCGCGCCCGCTTGAATCAGGGCCTTGCTGGGTTCGGTCATTTCCACCTGCTCGAAACCGTTCTCGATGAGAACTGCCACTTTGAGTCCTTTTACATCCGCCATCGTTTCCTCCTTAGGACTGCAATGAATTTCGGTCCTATTTAATTGGACTCCGCGGATTAACTTTTGACTCCGCAGATTAACTTACGTCGCAGATCGGCGCCGTGCCATCAACCGAAAAGGGGGGGATACTACTAGCGTTCTGTGTAGAGAGCCTAGGGTAAATCCCTGAGGAGCGGACCGGGAGCGGCGGCAATTCCGCGCTAGTCTTCTATTTCCAGCGCGGTGACTTCGAGTTCCCTTCCCTGCACAATCTCCGAGGCCGGCGCGCCGCACACCGCGCAGGCGAACCATTGATTCTCATCGACCGGCCGGCGCGCGTCGCAAACGGAGCAATACACTACCAGCGGGACCTCCTCAACAACGAGCTGCGAGCCCTCGAGGCATGTACCCGCGCATGCCATTTCGTAGGACGAGAGCAGCGCCTGCTTCGCCACGCCGGAAAACGCTCCGAGGCGCAGGTGCACGCTGATCACACGGGCGCTTCCGCGGCTTTCCGCTTCTTCCTGCGCAAATTCCACAATACTCATCGCTATGGAAAGCTCGTGCATGAGTCCTCAAAGGCCTCCAGCGTGCGCAAGAACCTCATCGTTGCATATTTGCCTTACGCTTAGACCAGCATCCTGCCGCCATCGACCGCGATGATCTGGCCGGTGACAAATTCCGTCGCGGCGAGATAGGCGACCGCGTCCGCAATATCTTCGCCCGTTCCGGTGCGATGCAGCGGGACGCGCTGAATGTAATCCTCGTCCGGGGCTTCGCCGGGGAATTGGATCGTGCCGGGGGCGACGCTGTTCACCAGAATTTCGGGCGCCAGCGCGCGCGCCAGGCAACGAGTGAGCATGATAACGCCGGCCTTCGAAACGCAGTAATGGGTGTACCCCGGCCATGCCAGCAAGCCGCCGAGCGAGGAAATATTGATGATCCGACCGCGCCCCTGGCGCTTCATCAGCGGCGCGGCCGCCTGCGCGCAGAGAAACTGCGATTTCAGATTGGCGTTGAGGATTTCATCCCACTGCGCCTCGGTGAGCTCCTCGAATTTTGCGGCGAAAAATATGCCGGCGTTGTTCACCAGGATATCGAGGCGCCCGAACCTGTTCTCGATCTCCGCGAACATTTTTTGAACATCGGCGAGGCACGCCACGTCAGCCTGGATGGCCGCCGCACGCCGGCCCATCGCCTCAATCTCGCGCACGACGGACTCTGCTTCTTCGCGCGAGGAACGGTAATTTACCACCACATCGGCCCCTTCGCTCGCGAGGCGCAGAGCGATGCTTCGGCCGATTCGCTTCCCGGCCCCTGTTACCAGCGTTACTTTCCCGTCGAGCGATTTACCCATCGCAGGCACTGACCTCCCTGTGTCACCTTAGCACTCATCGAGGCCATCGTGCTTCATGCTCCTGATCGTTTGCGAAGCCATCCTCAAAAATGCGGAACCATGCGCGGTACAATCGTACGATTGTCCGCGGGCGTGCTACTGTGACTTTCGGCAGCACAAAAGTAAGAATGAACTCGGCCGCGAAACTTCGAATAGTACAGCGACGAATAGAGAAGCGTACGGGTTGACTCGCCCGATTTTAATGGGGCTGGAAACACACCAGAATGGAGGCCAATTGAAGCTCGATTTACTTGCGATTGCCCCCCACCCGGATGACGTGGAACTCACCTGCGGCGGCACGATGATTAGCATGGCCCAGGCCGGCTATAGAACCGGGATCCTCGACCTGACAAAAGGCGAAACCGGGACCCGCGGAACCCCCGAGACTCGCCTGAAAGAGGCTGCACGCGCCGGGAAGATCATGGGGGTCCAGGTTCGGCGAGAATCTCGGCCTGCCGGACGCCCACCTCAAGGTTTGCGATGAGTACAAGATGGCCATTGCGGAAGTGATCCGCGGGCTGGAGCCTCGCACGGTGATCCTTCCCTATTGGGAGGGACGCCACCCCGATCATTACGTCGCCGCGACGCTGGGCTACGAGGCTTGCTTTGTCGCGGGACTGAAAAATTACTCGCTCAGCGGCGAGGCGTTTCGCCCGTTCAAGATTATTTACGCGGCCGCGTATGCGAGCGTCATTCCTACGTTCGCCGTCGATATCACCAAGCAATACGACCGCCGCAAGCGGGCGATTCTGGCTTACGAATCGCAATTCCGGCCACCCAAAAACGAGAAGAAATCCAAGGTCGCGCTGCCGCTCGATGAACTGGAGGAACGCATGACCCTTACGGCAGGCTCCTATGGCCGCATGATTGGCGTGAAATACGCCGAGGGATTTGTGGTGAAGGAAATAATGCGCGTTGACGACGTGGTGCAGATGCCGGTGAGGTCCATGTGAATTTGTGAGACGCGAAGAGGCGGCGAACTGACACGAAGAAACTCTAAAAGATGCACCCTAAGAACCAGGGATGGCGTGCCGCGTTCTCTGTTGCTTACTTTCGGGGAAACGGTCATTCGTGGCGCTATCGGGACGCGCCGGCAGGAATGCTGGCGGCACTTCAGAATTCGTCGGATTGCTGGGCGAAGCTGAAACCTGGGAGCGTCTGGGCGGCTCCGGATCGCGATACCTTCACCCGCACGGGGGGCTCCGTCTCGGCGCCGGCCTTGCGCAGGACAGCGTAGGTGGCCAGCGCCTCGCTGTAAACCTTAGTAATCAAGAAGGATTCCCCGCCGTCATCCTTTTTCCACACCTGACCCACCTGAATCTGTTTTACCGGCATAGATTGAATTTAGACAGATTCCGCAAGAGCGTCAATACGGGTCCAGTGGCGGGATGCTCCAAAACGCCCCCCTATAGCGTGAAGTTAGTCGCCCAGCACGGCCGGAGCAGGAGTTTTTCGTAGGCGGGATAACTCTTTCGTGGAAGCTGCCATCTCATGCAATGACCTATTGACGCGCCCTATCGGGGTGTATACTTGGGCAGTTTCACCGGAGGTGCCTATGAAGAAGTCATCCTTTGCGACGCAATGGTTCGCGGCGCTGATGGCTGTGTCGCTTCTGACGCTTCCGGGGATCGCCGCGCCGCAAAGTCAGCAGTCGGGCCAATCGGCGACAGACATCACAGTCGGCGCCAGACTTCGACATCGGGGCAGACCCCGCAATCGTCCCAGGCGCCTGCCACTCCGCCTCCGCGCCGCTTCCTCCAACGACCAAGTTGTGCCGCAGCAGGATAACCCCAACGTGAAAGCCCGGCAGCAAGGACGACGTAAACGCCATCGGCAACCGCAACGTGGGCAAGGGCCTCGACTTCTACTCGCTCGAGCGCGAGATCGCGCTCGGCAAACAGCTGGCGCAGGAAGTGGAGAAGAGCGCGAAGTTCATCGACGATCCGGTGATCAACGAATACGTGAACCGCGTGGGCCAGAATCTGGTGCGCAACTCGGACGCGCAGGTGCCCTTCACCATCAAAGTGATCGATTCGGACGTGGTGAACGCGTTCGCGCTGCCGGGCGGATTTTTCTACGTGAACAGCGGCCTGATCCTGCACGCGGACGAAGAATCCGAACTGGCGGGCGTGATGGCGCATGAGATCGCGCACGTTTGCGCGCGCCACGGCACGAAGCAGGCGACCAAGGGCGACATCGTGCAGCTCGCCTCGATTCCGGCGATGATTTTCATCCCCTACACCTGGGCGGGCTACGCGCTCTATCAGGGCATGAACTTCATGATTCCGGTGACGTTCCTGAAGTTCTCGCGCGACGCCGAGCGCGAAGCCGATTACCTCGGCCTGCAATATATGTACAAGGCCGGCTACGACCCGAACGCGTTCGTGGCGTTCTTCGAGAAAGTGGAAGCCGACGAAAAGAAACAGCCCGGAACGATTCCCAAGGTTTTCTCGACGCATCCGCCCACGCCGGACCGCATCGAGGCCACGCAGAAGGAAATCGCCACGATTCTGCCGGCGCGCGACGAGTACATCGTCACCACTTCGGAATTCGACACCGTGAAGCACCGGCTGGAAGCGATCGAGTCGAACCAGAAGGTGAAGAACACGAATCCGAACAAGCCCACGCTGCGCAAGCGCACCGACCAGAACAAGGGCGGCTCGACCGATCAGCGGGCGGCGCAGGATCCCAACAGCACCGGTACTTCGGCCCCAGCGGACACCAGTTCGGATGACAGCGACCAGCCGACATTGAAGCGCCGCTCCGGACGATGGCTCAGCAGTAACAGAACAATCTTAGAAGCAACTCGTAGAGCAACCCTGGAACACGTAGAAATCAGCGCGGGCCGGAAGATCAGTGAGTGCGCGTGGACTTCGGCCACGCCCAGCCGCTTGAAGCCTTCGGCGTAATATTTGCGGTAGAGGATATCCCACTCTTCGCTGCCTTCGAGGATTTCCTTCTTCTGCGAGGCGATCTTCGCGCGGACTTCGGTGTCCACCTGCTCTTCGAGCTTCAGCAGCGATGTGAGAATATTGACGATTTCCTGGCGGATGGTGTCGCGGTCTTCGATGAAATCCACGTCGTTGCTGGAAACGAGAAAATCGATGATGCGTGGGAGAGGCGAACCGTCTTTTCGCGGCTCAGGCGCATGTCAGCGGAGAATTAATTTCCTTTCGCGGGCGAGCTGGCCCTTCACTTTCTTGTACATTTCCTGGTAGGAAACGCCGGTGCGGCGCATTTCGTCCGAATACTTGGCGAGAATCTCGCGGACCTCTTCGTTGATGCGGTCCTCGATGGTCACTTCCTCGGCCATCACCTGGCGCACCTGCTGGGTGAGGTTCTCCACGTTCTTTGTTTCGATCATTTTGCCGGCCACCAGGCGCTTTACCACTTCCTTCGCCATGTAGCCGACGTAATCCCGAGAGAGAAGCATTGTGGAGGCTCCGTAGTCCCCAACCCGAACAGATTCAGTCTACTGGGTGCATGTCGGAGGTGTCAACTGCGTGCCGGAAATGGCGTTGCGGGCGGACGGAAATCCGGTGGCGGTTGCGCAGACCGTGCAGCTTGCCTTAATCGAGGGGTTCGACCTTCATCATCCTTGCGGTGCGCGTATTGACCATCCACAGCGTGGTTTGGCTGGTGGTGGGATCGTAGGCGATCTTCTTCGAATCGAACTCCGTGGGAATCTGATACTCGATGATTTCACCGGTTTTGGGATCGAGGCGCAGGAGGCGTTCCGCCATGTTGCTGGTGGCATACACGTAGCCATTTTTGTCCGGAGCCGATACGCAATAGGGATTCATGTACTTGCGCGGCAGTAGCCCACTCCTGGAATTTTTCCGTGCGCGTGTCGAACATTGCCGATCCGGTCGCCAGTGTTCTCGGCAAACCAGAAGCGGTCCTGCGAGTCCATACGGCCACGGCGCGGCGACGCGTCGGGCGTCGGCACCTGCCAGAACTTCGCCTCGCCGGTCATCGCGTCGATGCCGATGATATAGCCACCGAGGATATCCGGCGCGTAGGGATTCCCCTTGGAGTTGACCACCGAGATCGACATACTGGCGGTGCTGGCCCGGAGGAAGGTTCGGCGATTTCTCCCAGGTGTAGGGCGCCTCCACTTTCATGGTCTTTGGGATCGACGCGCGTCAGGCCCGCCCAGATTTTGCCGTCGGGGCCGATGCCCATGAATTGCGTGCCCACTCCGTCGAGCGTGCTGATTTCTCCCGTCTTCGGATTGAACTTCGTCAGCACGATCGCGGCGTTGGCGACGCGGCGCGGGAACCAGATGTTGTCGTCGCGATCCACTTGAATGTCCCGGGCGCCGGGCAGGTCTCCGGGCGGAACGGGCGGCAGCGTGAACTCGGTAAACACGCCGGTTTTCGGATTCATCTTCCCGAAGAACATGCGGCTTTCGTCGGTGTACCAGATGGTGCCGTGGGAATCGAGGTCGAGATCGTGCGCCACGGTGTCTGGCCGGGGCATATCGTATTGCGTGATGATAACGCGCGTGGCCTTGCCCGTCGGACGCGGAAGTGTCTTCAATTCGTAAGGCCACGTGGTCCTGCCGCCGCTGAGGTTCAATGTGGCGAGGTACTCGGCCAAATCCTTCTTCGGGTATCCCGTGGCTGCGCGGCCCCACGTCGGATTCTTCTGTGCCGAGGCAACCTGGTCGGGCGTGCCGATCTGCGCGCGCCCGCGGTTGTCCCGGCTCGACGCCGTGCCGTCCGAGTAGTAGCTCTGCATGCGGGTGATCAGCGTCCACGAACTCGCCGGCGGTGTGCTTCGACTTCATGATGCGCTCCCACCGATGGCAGTAGCCGCAGTTGTTGGTCTGATAGATGAACCGGTCCTTCTGCTCAGGCGTGCCGGGAATGCTCATGGCCCATTCGAGGGAGCTGAGCTGCGATCCGAGATCTTTGGTCTTGTCGAGCTTGAGGTCCGCAGTGGCAGGCTTGTCCTCGGCGACATCCGCGGACTTGGGGCCGATCAAGTCATAGCCCACGGCTCGGATCGTGAGCGCGTATTTGCCCGGGATCGAGATGCGTGCGCGGGAAACTGTATTTGCCATGCGCGTCGCTCACCACCGACACGGTGAAATTCGCGCCGTCGCGCCGCGCGTTGACGACCACGCCCTCCATGAGCCCTTCCTGCGGCGAGCTGACCACGCCGGTCAGGGCTACGGCGTCAGCGTCCTGCGCTGCGAAAGAAGGAAGAGCCCAGTCCGTCGCGCCGGCAAACAAAACCGCGAGAGCGACGGCAGGAAGCAATCTGGCAGCGATTCGTTTTGACATGAGGGCAACCTTCGGGGTGCGCATGCGGGAGAGTATATCGCGTCGTGGGCGAAGAGCAGATATTTTACTGAGCCTGGCGCTTCGACTGGCAGGTTGTATGGCGGCCGAAGAGAAGATCAGAAGATCAATGGAACGGTGCCGCCCCAAAAACGCCAATTTCATACACCGGGCCCGCTACTTGAGCGTCCGGCAGCGGCGGCATCGGATGCGCTATTGAAATGCGAAGCGGTCGAGTCGTTTCCCGCGATGGTTCGTTCTGGTATTCTGGCTGTACCCGATTCTTCGGCTACAAACTCATAAAAGGGAGTTGCCTATCATGAACCCGACATTGACCGACCGCGCCACGAAACGAGCCTTCAACTTCAACGCGGGGCCTGCCGCGCTGCCCTTGCCCGTACTTGAACGCATCCGCGAGGAACTCCTGGACTTTGCTGGAACCGGCATGTCGGTGATGGAGCTGAGCCACCGTTCGGCCGAATTCGAGGCCGTGAACAACAAAGCCGAGGAAGGGCTGCGCCGCGCGATGTCGATTCCCGAGGATTATGCGGTGCTCTTCCTGCAAGGCGGCGGGAGCCTGCAATTCGCGATGGTTCCGATGAATTTTTATGCGCCTGGAAAACCGGTGGACATGATCCATACCGGCGCGTGGACGGCGAAGGCCATCGAGGAACTGAAGAAGATTGCCGAGATGCGCATGGCGGCTTCCACCGAAGCGGAGAAGTTCACGCGCGTGCCGCGGCAGGGCGAGCTCAAGCTCTCGCCGGATGCCTCCTACGTGCACATGTGCACCAACAATACGATCGAAGGCACGCAATTCACCGAGATGCCGCAAACCGGCGCGGTGCCGCTGGTGGCGGACATGTCCTCGGACATACTTTCCCGGCCGCTCGACGTGAATCGCTTTGGGCTGATTTTCGCGGGGGCGCAGAAGAACCTGGGGCCGTCGGGAGTCACGGTGGTGATCGCGCGCAAGGATTTGCTCGAGCGGGGGAGCGAAAAGATCGCGAAGATCCTGCAATACCGCACGCACGCCAAGGAAAAGTCGCTCTATAACACGCCTCCCACGTTTGCGATTTATGTGCTGGGGCTGGTGGTGGATTGGGTGGCGCAGCAGGGCGGAGTGAGCGGGATCGAAAAGATCAATTCGGCGAAAGCGAAGCTGCTGTACGACGCGATCGACTCTTCCGGCTACTACACATGCCCGGTCGAGAAGGAATCACGCTCGAAGATGAACGTGGTGTTTCGCGTGGCCGGCGGCGACGAGGCCGTCGAAAAGAAGTTCGCGAAAGAAGGGGAAGCGGCGGGGCTGATCGGAATCAAGGGGCATCGGTCGGTCGGCGGGATGCGCGCTTCGATCTACAACGCGGTGCCTCTGGCAGCCGTGGAGTCTCTGGTGAGCTTTATGCGCGAATTCGAGCGCAAAAACGGCTAACTCGGGAAACTCGCTCCAAGGAACCCAGCAGGAAACCGGATAAGAAAAAGGCAGCGGCCCATTTGGCGAAGTCTTTCGACCCTGAAGGGTCGGCGCGTCGAAGTAGCTGGACGCTCATAGCTTCGTTCTGTGCCGCTGCCGTGTCGCCGATTGCGGAGACGAGTAGCGCTCGCTAGCCCCCGGTTGCTCCAGTTATCCCTTAAGGAGGGAGGGGGATGGAATAACCGTATCACCGAGATTCTTTTTTCCGGCCTCGCTGCGTTTCCTGCTCCGTCCATTGACAGCTCATTTTTACTGCCGCCGGCACGAAAGGCGCAGTGACAGCGATCACGTACATTAGTGATGGGAAGCGGGAACACCGCTGCTGGTTATCTGCCACACCCGTGTGGTAAACAAACAACACATTTCTTGACTTGTGGTTTTGGCCCATATATCTTGATTTTTCCATGAAAGTTGCCCGTTCCAGCGCATTTGCGAGCCCTTTAGCGGCTGGTCCCCAGGGAGCGCCAGACCGTTCCTCTAGGGCTAGAAGGGGGTCGGATGCTAAGGCCCGACGTCGGTCCGGCATCGTCATTTCGGGCAGGGCTGAATCCAGAGTTGAACCGCAGCTGGAGGAATATTACGGGGCGCTGTTTTCCGCTTTTGGGCCGCAGCGCTGGTGGCCGGGGGAGACGCAGTTTGAGGTGATCGTCGGCGCGATACTCACCCAGAATACCTCCTGGACGAACGTGGAGCGCGCTATAGCCAATCTGCGGGACGCCGGGCTTCTTTCTCCAGCCGCTATCGACAGCGTTCCTCTGAGCAGGCTGGAAGAGCTGATTCGCTCGTCCGGTTATTTTCGGCAAAAGGCGCTCAAGCTGAAGGCTTTCTGCGAGTTTCTGCGGGTGGACTATGCGGGCTCGCTGGAACAGATGTTTGCGACTCCTACGGACGTGCTACGCGAAAAGCTACTCGGCGTGTTCGGCATTGGACCGGAGACGGCCGACTCGATTCTGCTATATGCGGGCCAGCACCCCGTGTTCGTGGTAGACGCTTACACGAAGCGGATGCTGTCGCGGCACGGCTGGATCGATGAGGATGCGAGCTACGAGGACGTTCGCTCGATGGTGGAACGGCAGTTTTCAGGCAACACCGGGCTGTTCA
Organism: uncultured Acidobacteriota bacterium; assembly: GCA_963848365.1. Taxonomy (GTDB): domain Bacteria; phylum Acidobacteriota; class Terriglobia; order Acidiferrales; family UBA7541; genus Palsa-295. The sequence continues at coordinate 241,986 of CAWKDI010000005.1, read as the reverse complement.
ATGAATTTCACGCGCTGATCGTGAATGCCGGAAAGCAGTTCTGCCGGCCGCGCGACCCCTTGTGCGGAGAGTGCCCGCTGGGGCGGCACCTCGAGGAGGGGCGCTGACGTGAAAGGGTCGAACTGGAAGCGGCAAGCCCGGCTGACGGTCGGGGGCGTGGTGGTGGTGCTGCTCGCGGCAGCCGTGTTTACGTCTAGGCTCGCTGCGAATACCGCTGCACCCGGAAGAGGAAGATTCCTTCCTGATTCTGTTCGCGCTTTCGACCTTCATTGCCGTGGCGTTCCTGGTCTTCACGCTGATTCTGAGCCGCAGCCTGCTGCGGCTTTGGGCGGAGCGGCGCAGCGGGCAACTGGGCTCGCGATTCAAAGTAAAGATGGTGATGGGCGCGATGGGCATGTCGCTGCTGCCCGTGGTTTTCCTGTTTTTCTTCAGCTATGCGCTCGTGAACCGAACGCTGAACCTGTGGTTTCCGCGCCCGCTCGAAATCGCCAACGAGCAGAGCCAGAAGCTGATCGGCGACTTCTCGAAGCGCGAGTTCGAGCGCCTGAATATCTACGCGGCGGCGGAAGCCGATAATCTCAGCGGTCGCCGCGCGGATCGAGACTTGAATTTCCTGCCCGGCATCGATCCACCGATCTACTGGATCGGTGACTTCCGGCGGGAAAGATTCAAGTACATCGATCCGCGGCTTCTCTGCCGGCAAACCCGGCGGGATCAGTCCTGCCTGGCGGCGATCCGAATTTTGTGCAAACGCTTGTGGGCGGGGCCGAAATATGGCAGTCGGGGAAGACTACTATCCCGGGGCGAGCGCGCCCTATAATGGCGGGTCCGGTGGTGATGGCGCGGCGGCTGCCGCCGAATTCATGCAGCGCTACCTCGATATCGAGTCGCAAACGGCGACGTACGCGCGGCAGAAGCAGAATCTGCGGGCGTACAAACGCGAGATTCTGCTGGCGCTGCTGCTGATCACGCTGCTGCTGCTGTTCACGACCACCTGGGTGGCGCTGTTCCTTTCCAAGCAAGTGACCGTGCCGATTCAGGCGCTGGCCGAAGCCACGCGCGAGATATCGCACGGAAATTTCGACCATCGCATCGAGGTGCAGGCGCAGGATGAACTGGGAACGCTGGTGCGCTCGTTCAACCGGATGGCCGTGCAGCTCGGCGAGGGCCGGCGGCAGATCAACGAATTCACGCAGAGCCTCGAACAGGCGATCGAGGAGCGCGAGCGGCGGCGCAAACTGATGGAGGCGATTCTCGAAAATATTCCCACGGGAGTCGTTTCGCTGAATCCGTCGGGCGAAGATCGCGCGGGTGAACTCGGCGGTGGTGACGATCCTGGGCGAATACGCGCGCGAAGCGCGGACGTCTGCAGGAACTGCTGGGCGAAGAAGCGGCGCGGGCCGTGCTGCACTTGATGCGGCGGTCTCTGCGCATGGGCGCGGCGTCGCGCGAAATCGAAATTGCCACGGGCGGGCGGCTGGTGCGCACGGCGGTGACGGTGAGCTCGCTTGGCCCGCGGCGGTCGAATCCGGGATTCGTGGTGGTGATCGACGACTTGACCGACCTGCTGCGCGCGCAGAAGGCCAGCGCCTGGCAGGAAGTCGCGCAGCGCATCGCGCACGAGATCAAAAATCCGCTGACGCCGATTCAGCTTTCGGCGCAGCGACTGCTGCGCTATCTGGAGCCGCTCCGCGACCGAAAAGCCCGGCGCTGGAGCGTACGGAATTCGAGAAACTGGCGGCGGAATGCGCCAGCGCTGATCGAGCGCGAGGTGCAGACGCTGAATCGCTCGTCGATGAGTTCTCGCAGTTCGCGCGCTTCCCTGCCGCGCGGCTTGCTCCCGCGGATCTGAATTCGATCGTCGAAAGCGCGCTGGAGCTGTTTCACGGGCGGCTCGACGGCATTCACGTGCGAACGGAGCTGGCGACTTCGCTGCCGCCGGTGAAAGCCGATCCGGAACTGATGCGGCGCGTGCTGGCGAACCTGATCGACAACGCGGCGGAGGCGATGGAAGAACTCGACGATCCGCCAGCTGCGCGTGGCCACGCGGGCAGAAAGCGATGGCGACGCGGTGGAAATCGAGATTTCCGACAGCGGCCACGGAATTTCCCCCGAAGACAAACTGAAGCTCTTTCTGCCGCACTTCTCGACCAAAGAGCGCGGAACGGGACTGGGGCTCGCGATCGCCAGCCGGATCGTCGCCGAACACAACGGCACGATTCGCGTGGAAGATAATTTGCCCGACAGGCACGCGCTTCCTGCTGCGCTTTCCAACGGCCGCCGAAGAAATCCGCAGCGGTTGCCGCGAGCGGCAGCCGTGAACCCGGCGGCCGTCTTGAATCCAGTCTATCCACTCAAACAGAAAACGGGACCGGAACATGCAAGCATCGATACTGATCGTTGACGACGAAGACGGCATCCGCGAATCGCTCGGGAGCGCTTCTGCGCGACGAGGGATACGACGTCGATGCGGTGGCCTCCGGCGAAGAATGCCTTGACGGCTCGACCAGCGGCGCTTCGACCTGGTGCTGCTCGACGTGTGGCTGAAGAAAATGGACGGCCTCGAGACGCTTGCGCAAATCCAATCGCGCGACGCCGCGCCGATCGTGGTGATGATTTCCGGACACGGAAACATCGAGACGGCCGTGCGCGCCACGAAACTGGGCGCGTTTGACTTCGTCGAAAAGCCGCTTTCGCTCGGGAAAGTGATCCTCGTGGTGCGCAACGCGCTCGAATATATGCGGCTTGAGGAGGAAAACCAGCGGCTGCGCGCGGAGCTGGAAGAGAGCCACGAAATTCTCGGCAGCAGCGTTCCTATGAAGGCGCTGCGGCAGCAAATCGCGCTCACCGCGCCGACCAACGGCCGCGTGCTGATCTATGGCGAAAGCGGCACGGGCAAAGAACTCGTGGCGCGGGCGCTGCATGGCAAGCAGCGCGCGCAGCTCGCATGCCGTTTGTGGAAGTGAACTGCGCGGCGATTCCGGAGGAACTGATCGAATCGGAAATGTTCGGCCATCGCAAGGGCAGCTTTACCGGAGCGAGCGAAGACAAAGTGGGAAAATTCCAGAAGGCCGACGGCGGCACGCTGTTCCTCGATGAAATCGGCGACATGAGCCTGAAGACGCAATCGAAGGTGCTGCGCGTGCTGGAGGAGCAGCGCGTGGAGCCGCTGGGTTCGAATCAGCCCGTGAATGTGGACGTGCGGGTGCTGGCGGCGACCAACAAGAAGCTCGAAGAAGAAATTGCGCGCAATGCGTTTCGCGAGGATTTTTTCTACCGGCTGAACGTGATTCCCTTCTATGTTCCGGCCTTGCGCGAGCGGACCGAAGACATTCCGATTCTCGCGGCACATTTTCTGGAGGCGTTCTGCGCCGAGTATGGAAAGAAGCCGAAGGAATTCAGCGGCCCGGCGATGGAAGTGCTGCTTGGCTACCCCTGGCCGGGAAACGTCCGCGAGCTGAAGAATCTGGTGGAGCGGCTGGTGATCATGTGCCCGTCGCATGAAAATCGAGCCGCACCACCTGCCGCCCGAGCTGTTTCGCGGCGCGTCCAAGAGCCCGCAGAAGCCGTATGAGAGCCTGCAAGAGGCGCGGTCGGCGTACGAGCGGGAATTTGTGCTGCGGAAGCTCGAAGAGAATCGCTGGAACATGACCAAAGCTGCGGAAGCGCTGGGCCTCGAGCGCAGCCACTTGTATCGCAAGATGCGTTCGCTGGGGATTGCGCCCTCAAAGGCGAGCTAGCTACTCGTAGGACTATATCCAATTTTGAATGTTGTTCGTCTGATTCTAGAGACCCTTGGGAATGATGCTCAGCTTAAATCTCGGCTTGCGCCCGCGCCCTCTCATCACGCTGCCTGCGAGTACCTTTCCAGAGAAAGCCGACCGGTACGTTTGCGACAAGTGTGGACTGGATATAACGAAGTGCTTTCAGCGTGGCCGAGCGCACGCTCAGAAGCCAATGGGACCAGAAAGGTACTTGTGTCGATGTGGTCAGAAATACCTGACCGGTGCCATAGAGTGGGATCATCTTGGCGAATGGGAAAGAGCGAACCGTGTTCGGGAGACTTTCGTCCTTGGCGTTGTTTTTTCAGCTATGTCCTTTCTTCTAGGTTTTCTGGCCTATCTCATCCTGTATTTCACTTTTGGGCTTCGGCAGGAGGCGCTTGTAATTTGGTTGGTCATTACCGCGTTACCATTCGTGTTGATGCAGATAACCTTCTGGCCTGACGTAGCCTTTTCGATGTGGCGAACTCGGTGCCGCACAAGCAAGGCTTCCCACCAAAACTAAATCTACTCCTGGGCTTTGCTGAGTTGTTCTAGCTGGCGGTGCCAGTCGAGCTGGCGGACAATTCCGGCGTTCTGGCGCCAGTTGGGCTGCACCTTTACGAAGAGCTCGAGAAAAATCTTCGTGCCGAGGATGGATTCGAGTTCCTTGCGGGCTTCGGTGCCGATTTTCTTCATTGTTGCGCCGGCTTTGCCGATGAGAATTCCCTTCTGGCCTTCGCGCTCGACGTAGAGGGTGGCGCGGATGCGGATCAGATCCTTCCCTTCCTCGAAACTATCCAACAGCACGGCGATGGCGTAGGGGACCTCTTCGCGGGTGGTGAGGATGGCTTTTTCGCGAATGATTTCCGAGGCGAGGAAGCGCTCCGGCTGATCGGTGAACTGGTCGGCGGGAAAGTAGGGAGGCGCCTCGGGCAGGCGGCCGATCCATGCGTTCACCAGCTCGGGGCAGCCTTCGCCGGTGAGCGCGGAAATCGGGAAACACCTCGGCGAAGTCGAATTCCCGGCGGTAATGATCGATCAGGGGGAGAAGCTGGGGCTTCTTCACGCAGTCCACTTTATTCAGCAGCAGGAAGACCGGGCCGTGGAAGCGCTTGATCCAGTCGATGGAGAATTTGTCGCCGCGGCCGATGGCGACAGAAGCGTCGACTATCAGCGAGAGCACGTCGATGCCTTCGAGGGCGTGCTGGAGTTCGTCCATCATCTGGCGGCTGAGAACGTTTTCGGCTTTGTGAATGCCGGGCGTATCGATGAGGACGATTTGCGCGTCGTCGCGATTCAGGATTCCCTGGATGCGATTGCGGGTGGTTTGCGGCTTAGGGGAAACGATGGCTACTTTGCGGCCGACGAGCTTGTTGACGAGCGTCGATTTGCCTGCGTTGGGGCGGCCTACTATGGCGACGAATCCAGATTTGAAGGGCACGCTGGAATTGTACGTCAGAACGGGCGGCAGACGGGGATGTTGGACAAGTGAAAAACAGAGAAGGCCTGTCACTCGATCTTTGAGCATCGGAGCACCGGCAGGAGTGCCAGTGCCACTTGTGAAGGCGCCTGCTGTGCGGATCCTGTGTTCAGAATTGCGGCTGCTGGTCGGGGGGCAAGCCCGCGGCGATTAGTTCGTGGACGCGCGCCATCAGCAGGCTACGCTGAGAGATCGAATATTGCGCCGCGTCGACCGGCGAGCCGAAGCGGATCAGCATTTCGCCGGGACGGATCGCCCATTCTCCCTTGCGCATCAGCTTCTGGGCACCACTGATCGATACCGGGACGATGGGGACGCCTGCCTGGATCGCGATCACAAAGGCGCCCTTCTTGAAGGGACGCAAACGGCCGTCCGGGCTGCGCGTGCCTTCCGGGTATACCGCGAAGGAAAGACCCTCTTTCAGGTAACGCACCGAAGTTTTCAGGCTTTCCACGGCGCCCTCGCGCGACTCGCGATCCACCGATACGAATTTTGCCAGCAGCATTCCGTAGCCAAGAATGGGAATGCGATAGAGTTCCTTTTTCAAAGCCACGGAGACGCGGCGCGGAATGCGCGGGACGAAGGCCAGCGGATCGACGTATAGAAACGTGGTTCGCGGCGAAGATGCAGGGGCCGGGGGGAATGTTCTCGAGGCCTTCGAGGTGAACGCGGACGCCGGCGATGCGCAGGCCGATTCTCACGGCTTTCATCGACGACCAGTACATCAGGTCCTGCGTGCCGGTGAGGAGGCTCCAGAGAATCAGCCAGGGGAGAAAAAGAACGATGGCGATGGCCCACCAGAGCAGAACGATCAGGGTTCGAATCATGCCAGGGATGAAACGCTAACATTTGGGGCGGCGGAACGGCAACCGAGCCGTAAGGATCGAATGACGCTCACGACCAGCTGCTCATTCTCCGGCGCTCGTCGACTCACTGATCGGGCTCATTGGCCGGTGGTGCCGCGAAGCAGGCCGTCGCGGATGCGTCGCTGCTGGTCGGATGCGTGCGGCATTTCGGCGACGGAATATTGGCGGTCTTCGCGCGAGCCAACCAAGAATGAGATTTCCGATTCCTGACCGTCGCGGCGAATGCGCAAAGTGATCGGGTCTCCCGAACGACGCCCGCGCAACCACACGGCATACTCCTGCGACGATTTGCCCTGCGGCGGAAGGATGACGTCTCCGTTGCGAAGTCCGGAGGATTCGGCGGCGCTACCGGCCTCCAGACTGGAAACGGTTACGTCTTTTCCCGGAGGGACGTCGGGCCAGAAACCCAAATCGGGGGTCGTCGTGGTCTCGAGTTTCAACTGAAGGCCCGCCAGACCCAGGAAATCGTTATAGGGAATCGCCTCGGTGCCGGCAACAAAACGGTGAAAGAAATCCTCGTAAGGCTTGCCAGCCACCTCTTCGACGACCGACTCGATGCCACGGCTCTCGTCGTAAAACTTGCCGGCCTTCGCGTATTCCTCGTTCATCCGGCGGAGCACATCATCGAGCGACTTGCGGTTGCCGGTGGCGTCGCGGATGGAGAGATCGAGCAGCACGCCGAGCATCTGGCCCTTGTTGTAGTAGGAGATGCTGCGATCCGGGGCGTTGTAGTCGTCGTATTTCTCAAGCCAGGCATCGAGGCTCGATTCTTCCACGCTTTGCCAGCTGCGCGCGGGACGCGATTCCAGTTCGCCGATCTGCATGGCGAGATCGTCGTAGAACTGGCCCTTGTTCCAGAGGCCGGAGCGCTCGAGCGTATAGGCGGCGTAGGTGCTGGTGACGCCCTCGGCAAACCACAGCGCGCGGGTTTTCTGTTCCTTCGTGTAGTCGACCGGCTCAAGGGCCTGCGGGCGAATGCGCTTCACATTCCAGGCGTGGAAGAACTCGTGCGCGGCGACTTCCGCGGCGCTCTCGACGGAGGTTGCCGCAATCGCGGTGGAGTTGGCGTGCTCCATGCCACCGCCGCCGACGTCGGCATATGCGCCGATGTGGAAGAAAAACGTGTACTCCTTGAAGGGCGGGCCGTCCATGAGGCGCAGTTCGTAGGCGGTGATGCGCTTCAGGTCGTCTTCGAGGCGGCCCTTGTTCCATTCGGCGCCGTCTACGACTACGCGGAAATGCGCGCCCTGGTTATCGAAGGCGAAATCGGAGAATTTGCCCGCTTCGACTGGCGCGTCCACCAAAGCGTCATAGCTTTCCGCGGCGAAAGAGTTTGCGCCGGGCCCCGAGGAAGTTCGGCGATAACTTTCCAGTCCGAAGGCAGGTCGTCGAAGGTAACTTCGGTGGCTTCGCTTCGGCGGTCGGGAACGTACATAAGAATTTCGGCGAAGTTGATGAAGGCGTGATGGTCGTTTAACTGCGAGTTGAAGGGGCCGGAATCGTCCCACTGAATGGCGTAGCGGAGAAGCACGCGCGAATCGTCGTTGAGTGCAGCCGCGCTTGCCGGCAGGTCGATTTGCCAGGTCTGCTTGTCAATCGGGCGCAACCCGGCTGGCTGGGCGCTGGGGTTCCCTGAATATGAAATGGCAGCTTTTGGGCTACGGATGCGATAGGCGAAATCGCGCACCTGGTAGAGGGCGTTCCAGACCGGCATGGCCACCTGCACAGTGCTTCCCCGATTCGGAATTTCCATCTCGACCTGGAAAAGATGCTCGTGGTTCTGAGCCAGAAAGATTCGGTACCGAATCGTTGCCGAAGCGCGGGGGGCCGCGAAGAAGAGAAAAGATGCGCCCAGCAGAAGCGACGCCCGGAATCTAGGGATGTAGCTGTGGGTCACCCACGGGCTCCCGCAAGTGACTTCAGCTTTTCGAGAAGCTTGCCGCAGAGGCCGTCGAAGCTCCCGTTGGACATCACCATGACCAGATCGCCGGGATTCGCATTCTCCGCGAGATAATCCGCGATTCCGGCGGCGGAGGAAAATGCCTTTGCCGCGCGGCCGTGCGCGCGCAGGGTTTCGGCAATGGCGTCGGGCGAGAGGCGGTCTTCGTCGGAGAGTAATTGCGCACGATTCACGGGGCCGATCAGGACGCCGTCGGCTATGGCCAGGGCTTCGGGAAGCGCGTCCTGAAAAACCTTACGGCGCATGGTGTTCGAGCGCGGCTCGATGGCGGCCCAGATTCTTCGGCCGGGCCACCGCGTGCGAGCGGCTTCGAGGGTCAGGCGAATCGCGGTGGGATGATGCGCAAAATCTTCTACTACAAGGACACCGCCGGCTTCGCCCTTGATTTCCATGCGGCGGCGCACGCTCTGAAAACTGGCGAAGGCGCGCTCGATTGCTTCGCATTCCACTCCACGGCCATAGGCCAGGGCAATGGCGGCCAGCGCGTCGAGAACGTTGTGGCGCCCCGCGAGCGGCATGCGGATGCGCGTGACTTCACTGCCTCGATAGGCCACGCGAAATTCCGTGGCGTTATCGCTGCCACAGAATATCGCCCGCGTACCAATCGCACTCGGGCGCGAGGCCGAACGTTTCCACGGGGCAGAACGCCTTTGCCACCGCCTCTTTGAGCGTGGGACTTTCTCCCCATGCGACGATGCGGCCGCGTCGCGGGACCAGGTTCACGAGGCGCCGAAATTGCAACTCGATGGAAGCGAGGTCGGGATAGATGTCCGCGTGGTCGTACTCAAGCGAGGTGAGGATGAGTTCGTCCGGGTGGTAGTGCAGAAACTTTGGCCCCTTGTCGAAAAAGGCTGAGTCATATTCGTCGCCTTCGATGATGAACTCTTCGCCACCGCCCAGGCCGTAGCTGCGATCGCCGAAATTGGGAGCTACGCCGCCGATCAGGAAATTCGGGCGGCGACCCGCTACGTGGAAAATCCAGGCGAGCATGGCGGTTGTGGTCGTCTTGCCGTGGGTTCCCGCGACCACTACCGACGTGTGGCCGGGAATAAAAAAGTCTTCGACCAGTTGCGGCATCGAGCAGTAGGGAATTTTCTGGTCGAGGATGTATTCGACTTCGGGATTGCCCCGCGAAGTCGCGTTGCCGATGACCGCCAGATCGGGCGCAGGCTTCAAGTTTTCTTCGCGGAAGCCTTCGTTCCAGGAAATGCCCAGCGAATCAAGGAGCGTGGAGGCAGGCGGGTACACGTTCACGTCCGACCCGGTGACGCGAAAGCCGCGCTCTTTCAGCATGCCAGCTACGGGAGCCATCGCCGACCCGGCGATGCCTAGCAGGTGGATGTGTTCGGTTTTGCCGCTATGCGATGCGATCACCGGTCTCCTTCAGATGGGCCGCCAGCCCATCGCGCGAGTGACGCGATTTACAAGCATACAAGATACCGGAGGCTGCATCACGCCGTGCAGGCCGGTTCGAGAATTTCAAGCTGCGTGTCATGGACCGCAGTGCCAGATACCGTGAGGTGCGCGCGGACTCCCAGCGGCAGCGTGAGCATGGGCCGCTCCGTGTGCCCGACCGGCGCTCCCCACACCACCGGAACGCCCAAAGGCGCCAGAACGCGATGCGCAACATCTTTCACGGACTCCGAGCCGGCGGGGGCTTCGCATTCCGGGAAATCGCCGAGAATAATTCCCGCGACTCCGCGGAATTTCCCCGCCTGCTTCAGGTGCATCAGGGAGCGGTCCACCTGATACGGCTTCATCGCGCGGTCTTCCAGGACGAGGATGGCTCCGTGCGTGTCGAGTTCCCAGGGAGTGCCGAGCGTCGTTTCGACCAGGGTCAGGCAGCCCCCCAGCAGAACGCCCTCCACCGATCCGGGAATTGAGCGGCTCCGCCCTTCAAATCGAGGACCCAGCCATTTTGAGTTTCGGCGAGAGCATGGAGCAGGCTGTCACGATCGTAGCCTTTCGGCGCCCCGGCGCCATGGACGAGGCTCGATGCAACCATGGGGCCGTGCAGCGTAACCCAGCCGAATTTTTGCCACAAACAAATTTGCAGAGACGTGATGTCGCTGTGGCCGAGCAGAACCTTGGGCGAGGCAAGCGCTACGCTCAGACCGTCGAGCAGATAATTCGCGCCGTAGCCACCACGCGAGCAAAAGATGGCGCGTGACCCGTGTTCCGCAAGGGCTTCCTTGAACGCGGAAACTCTTGAAGCAGCAGGTCCGGCGAAAAAACCTTCGCGGGCGAGGGCGCTTGTGCGCATCCAGCTTAGGGACGTAGCCCAGACACTCGATTTCCCGACAGCCCTTCCGGAGCAACTCCTCCTCCACGGGACTGGCGAGCGACAGTATGCGGACGGCGTCTCCGGGTCGCAATACTGGTGGCTTGAGGGGCGGCGGCATGTAGCACAATCGAGGATAGGAAATTTCAGGTTAGGAGTCCAGATTAGGGAAGCGACTGGGAGGCAAAGAGATAAGGGCGGGAATTGGAGCGTGCTTTGCTGATGGCGCATTTGAGTCCGCCAAGCGGGAGATAGGCGTTCCCCCGGAATAATCTCGGCGGCCGGTGCTTTCAGGCTAATACATGGGGGCGGTGAGCAGAACGTCGCCCAGGCCGCTTGTGGGGAGCGCTGCAATGCTTGCCGGGGTTGCAAAGAGCAGGATTGTCCCGTCGGACGTCAGCGGGGATGGAGAAGCGGTCACCGTCAGCGGTGACGCTGAACCGAGGCTCGTCGGAGTGATTGGATATGCCTGGGGAGTGCAGGTTCCAATTGCGGCGAAGCAAGTATCGTACACGTAAAGCGAACCTGCGCTTGGAGCCGCACCGCCCGATGCGCTTGAAGGACTTGCAACAAAGCTTACATAGCGCCCGCCCGGGCTTACGTAGGGTGCCGCGGCGCCCTGCACCAGCAGTGTCGTAGAAGGAAAGCAACCCGCGACTATGCCCAGGCAAGTGTCGCGCAGGAATATATCTGGGTCCGAGTTCGTGCTCGATGACAGGGACTGGAACGCGATAAATCGCGCGTCCGCGCTGATTGAAGGCAATCGATTGACGCCGAGCAGCGAGGAGCCGTCGGCGGAAATCGAAATTTGCGCTGTAGTTGGAGAGCAGGCGGCTGGCGCATTTTGGCCGAGACACATATCGGCGAGATAGACCTGGGAGGCAGAGGGAATTGCAACGCTTGCAAGCGATCCCGTGGACGCGTCAAAAGCGACGTAGCGGCCATCCGCCGAGATAACGGGATCAGCGGGCATTTGCGCGGACCAACCATTGTTCACGCTCAGCGATGCTGAATACGTTTGCGGCATGCAGGCTGCGGTGCTCGCTGTGCCTGCACATGTATCGCGCACATAAACGGCATTTTCGGAACCGCTGAGGCCGGCGACAAGATTACTCGACGTGGAAACGAATGCTACGAAGCGGCCATCTGAACTGAGAGACGGCGAGTAGCTAGCTCCCGCAGCCACACTTTCATTCAGGCCCACCGAAACAAGCTGCGTCTGGGTCACGCAGCCCTGGGGAGCATCGGCGCCGACGCAAAGATCGCGGACGTAGACGCTCCATTGCGGAGTATTCGAGGCAGAAGCGCTTGCAATCAGGTTCGTCGCGTTCGAAGCAAAAGCCACATAACGGCCATCTCCGCTGATGGCAACCCGGCTGTCCGCGGGCGCGTTGGGCGGGCTGCCATCGGGCGCTAAATCGACCGCGATCGTCTGCGGGGAGCAATTTGCAGCGCCGAGGCAGGTGTCGCGCACGAAGACGCTTCCGGACGCGCCCTGGGCCACGAGGTTCGTCGCCGTTGAAGAGAAGGCAATGAAGCGGCCGTCGGAGCTCACCGCGGGAGCGGCGCTTGCGCCGTTGGCTGGTCCGCCCGCAGCGCTGACGGAAACAACCTGCGGAAACTGGGCGCCGGCTGGCAACCCCAGGCTCGCCTTCAGCCGTACGGCAGAACCGGTGCCCACGGTAAACGCGGCTGAACCCGACACGCCGCCTCCCGGCGTTGGGTTGGAAACGGTTACGGTGATCGTGGCGTTCGAGGCGACGTCCGAGGCGCTCAGCGGCACCGTCAACTGCGTGGCGCTTACAAAGTTCGTCGGGCGGAGATTCCCGTTAAACGCCACGGATGAACTGGAAACAAAATTCGTCCCATTCACCGTAAGAATATTTCCTGTGGGCACTGTTCCCACCGGCGTGTTGGTGGGAGAAATCGAGGTAAGCGTTGGCACCGGATTTTGAGCTGCCGTGATCGTGAAATTCGCAGCCGTTGAAGGGCCGCCGCCAGGGGCGGGGGTCACGACAACCACCTGCGCCGTGCCGGGAGTCGCGATGTCCTGTGCCGTGACGGAAATAGAAAGTTGCGTCGAAGTCGTATTGTAAGTCGTGGTGCGCGCGGAATTGTTCCAGTAAACCACGGAAGTAGAGATGAAGCCGTTGCCGGCCACGTACAAAGTGAATCCCGGACCTCCCGCGGCAGCAGTTGGGGGGAAAAGGCTCGTGATCACAGGGGTGTCGTTGTAAGGCGGGTTATCGTTTCCACACCCAGAGGCCACTATAACCAGGCTCACCGCTAATGCCAGCAGCGCTGCCGCGCGCAAACGAATCAATCCTTCCTCCTGAAACTTGCTAATTCGCGAACTTTTTGGGGATCCCGGGCGCACTCACTGGGGGCAGCCGGGAAGGAACGAGGGGAGCTGAACCGAACACCATCGCCAAATCCCACTGCAAAGTGATAGCACCCTGCCGCGTTGCACGTCAACTCGGATTCGATAGAGGCTCAAGGGGTTGGCCGCATTCTTCGACGGTCTTCGCCGCTTCCGAAACGGCTTTTCTTGTGATGCTTACGTCCCAGAGGGAATATAGCCGCCAAGTGGTCACAGCGGAGTGACGGGCGAGACTGGATGCGCCTCAAGGCGGCCCTTCAGCGGAGCGAGACGGGTCATCAAGTCGCGTTCCTGAGGCAATGTCATCTCCGCCTCAAACTCCACCAGAAGCCCCTCTTCGAGCTTGTACGAGTGCCAGCGCCGCGCGTGGAGGCCCATCTCCTCCACGATGCTATGGACGCGCGCCAGTGGGTCGCTCTCCGGCGGCGCGATAATGCGGAAATTCATCACCCGCGTGTGCAGGCCGACCCGTTGCTCGATGTTGCCAATGATTACCAGCGAACTCAGCAGCAGGAGCATGGTGAAAATTCCGGTGATATAGAGTCCCGCTCCGACGGCCATGCCGACACTGGCGACCACAAATAGCGTGGCGGCGCTGGTGATGCCGATGATGGCGCCGCGTTCGCGGATCACCACTCCGGCGCCAATGAATCCGATGCCGGGAATGATCTGCGCGGCGATTCGCGTGTGGTCCCCGCCGACGTTGCTGGCCATTTCGTAGGAGATAATCGTGAAGAGCGCGGCGCCCAGGCAGATGAGCATGTTGGTGCGGATCCCGGCAGGCTTGTGGCTGAGTTCGCGCTCGAGACCAACAAGACCGCCCAGGACTGCCGCGAGAAGCAGCCGGGCGACGATGTAGCTACTCAGGTCATGCAGCATGTAGGCCATGCATCTGCATAGCAGCGGATTCTACTACGCGCAGAGGCAAACGCGAGAGTTTGTTGCTCCGTCGGCCTGAAGCTGCGGCGGACCGAAAGCTTTACCTGCTGATTGACTGAGGAAAACCGCCAATCGGTAGATCGCGGCATCAGGCTTTCGGGTGATGGAATCCCTCTCCCGGCTCTGCGGCGCGACGAAAATAGTCATTCCCAGCGCAGAGGCCAGAATTCAGGACTCCGGATTGCTTTTGCGCCGCCCTTGGTATCTAAAGCTGGAATGACGTGAGCTTCGAGAACAGGCGCGCGCGGGAGGTAATTTCGCTGCGCTTGACCTTTGTGAGGCGCTCGACGCCGAAACGCTCGACGGCGAAGCTGCCCAGCACGGAGCCGTAGACCATCGCGCGGCGCAAAGTCTGTTCGTTGACCTTCCCGGCGCCCGCGAGATAGCCCATGAAGCCGCCGGCGAAGCTGTCGCCCGCGCCAGTAGGATCGTGAACTTCCTCGAGCGGAAATCCGGGGACGGAAAACATGAATTTGTCGTGGACCATCAGCGCGCCGTGCTCGCCGCGCTTGATGACCAGCGTGCGCGGGCCCATTTTGAACACGTGCTTTGCGGCGCGCAGAAGATTGTGCTCGCCGGTGAGCTGGCGCGTTTCGTCGTCGTTGATCATGAGGATTTGCGTGTGCTTGAGGGTTTCGCGAAGTTCGGCGGGGGTGCCCTCGATCCAGTAATTCATGGTGTCGAGGCCGACGACTTTCGGCTTGCCCGTCACTTGCTTCAGGACGGAGCGCTGCAGCGTGGGGTCGATATTGCCAAGAAAAATGCTCGAGGAATCGAGGTAGGAATCCGGCAGCGTCGGCTTGAAATTGGCGAACACATTCAGTTCGGTGGCGAGCGTGGTGCGCTCGTTCATGTTCTGGCTGTAGCGGCCGGCCCAGAAAAAGCTCTTCCCTTGCGGCGTGCTCGACGCCGGAGAGGTCGATCTTGCGGCCCTTGAAAACGGCCTTTTCCTTCTCCGTGAAGTCCTCGCCAACGATGGCGACAACGCGCACCGGCGTGAACTGGCTCGCCGCGAGCGCGAAATAGCTGGCCGCGCCGCCGAGCGTGCGGTCCACCTTTCCGAAGGGGGTTTCGATCGCGTCAAACGCCATCGAACCGACAACCAGAAGTGACATAGCGCTCCAATCCTCCAAGGTCGAGAAGATGCCCAGTGACTCCGCTGGAACCAAAAATGTTCAGGAAATGTATTTGCCGATAATCGGCGCCAGACGTTTCTTCGCAGCCGGGGAAATGGCCTTGCGATCTGTCAGGATAGCGTGCGCCAGGGCCTCGCCGCACTTGCAATTTCGGGCGGCGTTTCCTGAGTCGCGCACCACCTCGTGGATGGCGCGCTGCACGTTTTCGGTGTTGCGATTGAGGTTGGAGATGATCTCTTCGAGAGTGACGGAGCTGTGCTGCGGGTGCCAGCAATCGTAATCGGTGATCATCGCGAAGCTGGCGTAGCAGATTTCCGCTTCGCGGGCGAGCTTGGCCTCGGTGAGCGTTGGTCATGCCGATGACGTCGAAGCGCAGCTGGCGGTAGGTATGCGATTCGGCCAGCGTGGAGAATTGCGGCCCCTCCATGCAGACGTAGGTGCCGCCGCGATGGGCCTTCACGCCGATGCGGTCGCAGGCGTCGGCGAGGTGGGCGGAGAGCTCGGCGCAGGTGGGCTTATCGAAGCCGACGTGGGCGACGATGCCTCCGCCGAAAAATGTGGAGATGCGGCCGAGCGTGCGGTCGAAAAACTGATCGGGGATGAGAAAGTCGAGGGGCGGAAGGTCTTCGCGCAGCGAGCCGACGGCGCTTACGGATATGATGCGCTCCGACGCCGAGCATTTCATCGCGCAGATATTGGCGCGGTAGTTGATTTCGCTGGGCGCAATCAGGTGCCCGCGGCCGTGGCGGGCCAGAAAAGCAACGCGCTGGCCTTCGAGCGTGCCGATCACGATCGCGTCGGACGGATCGCCAAACGGCGTCTTCACGCGGACTTCGCGGGTGTCCGTGAGGCCCTTCATGTGGTACAGGCCGCTGCCGCCGATAATTCCGATTTTGACCTGGTCCTTCCTGCCCTGGTGCTTGCTGCTCTTTTTTTTGTCTCTCGCTTTTGCGGCCTTCGCCATTCTCAATCCACCTTTGCGGGTTCGGCTTCCCATTGGCCGTCGCGCTCGCGGAGATAGGCCGCCGGTACGTTCGCGTCGTGCGCGAAAAGGGCGAGCCATCCTTCGCGGACGACCTCGGGAATCCACTTCTTTTTGTTTTCCAGCGTGGTCATGGGGTAGAGATCGTAACCCATAATCCACGGAAGCGGGAGGTGGGCCGTGGTGGGCACCAGATCCGCGAACAGGAACGCGGTTTTGCCGCCGCCGGTGAGCTTCACGCATTGCATGTTGGCCGTGTGGCCGGGGACACGGATCACTTCGACACCGGGAACGATGGTTTGATCGCCTTCAAGGAGCGACAGCTTTCCGGCCTCGGCAATGGGGACGTAATTCTCGTTGAAATAGCTGGCGCGATCGCGCTCGGTGGGATGCGAGGCGTGGTCGAACTCGCCCTTCTGCACGATGTATTGGGCGTTGGGAAATGCGGGCACGACTTTGTCTTTTTCAACGCGCGTGTTGCCGCCGCAATGGTCGAAATGCAGGTGCGTGTCGATCACGATATCGATGTCGTCGGGCTGGAGACCGTAGTCGCGCAGTCGCTCGGTCAGCCGCGGACCATCGAGGCCGTAAATGTCGCGGAGCTTGGCGTTCATTTTGTCGCCCGCGCCGGTTTCGACCAGGATTCGCTTGCCCGCCGCAAAGATCAGCAGGCAGTTCATGGCGAGCGTGATGCGGTTGCGCGCGTCGGCGGGCATTTTCTTTTCCCATAGCGGCTTGGGAATCACGCCAAACATCGCGCCGCCATCGAGCAGCACGTGCCCGTCGGACAAAATGTGGAATTCCAGGTCGCCCAGCTTCAAGATTTCGCTCCGGATTTATACGGTTTATCTTCCAGGCCGGAGGCCGCGAGAATCTCGTTCACCGCGGCGTATGGGTCCTTCCTCCGTGCCGCAACCTCATCCGCCAGCGTTTCAAGTTGCGCTTCATTCACGTGACGGCCGACCCGTTCCAGCAAACTAGTTTGGAGCAGCCGCACGAGCCACTCCTTCCAATAGGATACTTCGCGGGCACGGCGGCGCTCAGGCTGGCCGAAATGCGCGCGAAAACGCGCAATTTGTTGCGCGAGGTCTTCGATTCCCTTCCCTTCCGTGGCCACCGTGCGCACGACGGGAGGTTTCCAGCCGTCGCGGTCAGGCGCAAGCTGAAGCATCGCCGTCAATTGCTGCTCGAACCGGTCTGCGCCCTCCCGGTCAGATTTATTGAGCACGAAAATATCGCCGATCTCCATCAGGCCAGCCTTGAGATTCTGGATCTCGTCGCCCATGCCCGGCATGAGCACCACGATCGTGCAATCCGCGAAACGAACGATCTCGATTTCGCCCTGTCCCACTCCAACAGTTTCGATCAGGATCATCTCTTTGCCGGCGGCATCCAGCAGCAGCGCGGCGTCGGCGGTCGCCTGCGCGAGGCCTCCCAGGTAGCCCCGCGTCGCCATGGAGCGAATGAAAATTCCCGCGTCACCGGCATGGCGTTGCATGCGAATGCGATCGCCCAAAATGGCCCCGCCCGTGAATGGGCTCGACGGATCGACGGCGATGATCCCTGACGGTCTTCTTTTCTGCGCGATACTGGGCCGCCAGGCGGTCGACCAGCGTGCTCTTGCCCGTTCCGGGGGCACCGGTGATGCCAATGCGGTATGCGTGGCCGGTGTTGGGGAAAAGCTGTCGAAGAAGTCGCTCGGCTTCGGGCGCGCGATTTTCAATGGCGGAAACGGCGCGAGAAAGGGCGCGGACGTCGCCCGAGCGAACCTGCGCGGCCCAATTTTCAATGGAAGCTGTCACCTACGGTTTCCCGAGAAGCTGGCGCGCGATCACGAGGCGCTGAATTTCGCTGGTCCCTTCGCCGATGGTGCAGAGCTTCACGTCGCGATAATACTTTTCCGCGGGATAATCCTTGATGAAGCCGTAGCCGCCGTGGATCTGCACGGCTTCGTTCGCGACGCGCACCGCGACTTCGCCGGCATAGAGCTTGGCCATGCTGGATTCGCGAGTGAAGCGCACCGCGTGGTCGCCGGAAGCAGTGCCGCGGTCGGCCAGCCAGGCCGCCTGGTAGGTGAGCAGGCGCGCGGCTTCGATTTCCGTGGCCATGTCGGCAAGCTTGAACTGGATGGCCTGAAACTCGGCAGATTGGCTTTCCGAATTGCTTGCGCTGCTTGGCGATATCGCAGCGCGCATTCGTAGGCGCCCTGCGCCATGCCCAGGCGCGAGCGACGCGATGGAAATGCGGCCGCCATCGAGAATCTGCAGGCTGTTGACGAAGCCTTCGCCCTCCTTGCCGAGGAGATTTTCCGCCGGCACGCGGCAATCGGTGAAGACGACTTCGCTCGTGTCGCTCGCGCGCAAGCCCAGCTTGTTTTCCTTTTTGCCGGGGCGGAAGCCGGGAGTTCCCTTCTCGACGATGAACGCCGAAATGCCGTGATGCTTTTTACCCGGGTCGGTGGCGGCCATGGCCACGCAGACGTCGGCGTAATGGCCGTTGGTGGTGAAGGTCTTTGCGCCGTTGATCACCCAGTCGCCTCCGACTTTTTGGCGCCGTCGTGCGCGTGCCGCCGGCGTCCGAGCCGGCTTCCGGCTCGGTGAGCGACCAGCAGCCGAGTTTCTTCCCTCGGGCAAGAGGCGCGACGTATTTCTTCTTTTGCTGCTTCGGTGCCGAACTTGAAGATGTGATTGGTGCAGAGCGAATTGTGCGCGGCGACGATGATGCCGATCGAGCCATCGACGCGGGAAAGTTCCTCGATGATGATCGCGTATTCGAGATAGCCCATTCCCGCGCCGCCGTACTCCTCGGGAAAGATCACGCCGAGCAAACCCAGTTCGGCGAGCTTGGGAATAATTTCCGAGGGGAAACGTGGAGGCTTCGTCCCACTCCATGACGTGCGGAGCGATTTCGCCTTCGGCAAATTCGCGGACGGTGCGGCGAAGCTGCTGCTGCTCGTCGGTCAGGGAAAATTCCACGAAACCTCACAGGAAGAAGCGACATTCAGGGCAGCCTTTTATTTATACCATAGGGGTGCGAGATGCCACGGAATGGCTGGTTGTATCGGGGCGAGACATACACTACGGCGGACGGAGCAAAGTCGAGAGAATCGGGCGAGCAACAGAAATGAACGAGGGTACTAAAATTCGTCAGGAAACGACGGAGGCGACGCCGGCGCGCATGCCCACGGCGCGGAGCACCAGATCCGCCAGCGCGCGGATCAGCAGCGGCGAATCGTTGAGCGCGGGCATCATGTGGAAGTCGGTGACGCCGAGAGATTCGGCATGTTCGCGCGCCTCGATATTGATCTCGTGCAGGGTCTCGATGTGCTCGGTGAGGAAGGAAATCGGAACCACCAGCATGCGCTTGATGCCGTCGCGCGCCATTTTCTCGATGGTGCCGGTAAGAGAAGGCTGCAGCCACTTCTGCGGGCCTACCTTGCTCTGGAAACAAAGGACGTAAGGGATTCTCCCAGGCGCCCAACTCGCACACCAAACGAACCGTCGGCTGGATGTGCTGCGGATAGGGATCGCCCTTTTCGACCAGCGCCATCGGCAGGCCGTGCGCGCTGAAGACCAGATTAACTTCTTCCGGGATTGGGAAGCTGGTTCAGCACGCCGTTGATGCGCTCGACGATCCCGCCGATGTAGTCCGGATGATCGAAGAAATGATCGATGACGTGCACCGGAACCTTCGGCTTGTGGAGGCGGTTCCATTCCTTCAGGCTGCTGCCCGTGGTGGCAAAGGAATAATGCGGGTAAAGGGGAAGCAGGACGAGTTCGTCGTAGGGAGCGCTTTCAAGCGAGGCGATCGCTTCCTCCGTGCCCGGATTCCAGTAGCGCATGGCCACGATGGTGCGGGCGGAAATGTGGCCGCGCAGCGCCGTCTTCGAGGGCCCTCGCCTGCCGTTCGGTGAGGCGCCGAATGGGCGAGCCGCCGCCGATTTCCGCGTAATGCTGCCGCACCTTCTTCGAGCGCGTGGTGGAAATCAGCTTCGCCAGCGGCTTGCGCGCCAGAAACGAGCCGGGAAAATTGATGATGTCGGGGTCGCAGAACAAATTGTAGAGAAACGGCTCGACTGCGGCCTGGGAGTCAGGCCCGCCCAGCTGAAACAGAACCACCGCAAATTTTTTAGAACCCGGCATGGTTGCGTTCCGATAACAAGAATCGCGCTTCTGAATCCGTAAGTAAAGCCGAAAAAAATCGCCCGGAGGGCCGCCGAAATCAAGAGAGGCAGCGGCACCCGGAAGGAAGCGCGGCAGTCTACCCTTCCCGAAGCTGCTTTTTCAAGCGCTCGATATCGTCGCGCAGCTGGTTCAAGCGGCGGGCGACGGACAGCTCGTAGACCAAGAACACAGCCCAGACGGCCATCCAGGCGGCGAACAAATATTGGAAATTCTTCATACGTGCCCCTTTGAAGGAACGAAATGTGGATCGCGTGGCGCGGTTTTCGACTTCCAGCCGCAGCTCGTCCTATTCGTGGCGCAGTCTTTCGAGACGATATCGGTCGATCAACACCGGAATCATCACCGCGAACATGGAAATCACGCACAGTAGCAAAACCTTGGCCATAGTCGGGTCAAGCCCGGAACCGGCACCGCCCACGAGCACCGGCTGCGGATGCTGCGTTCGCCAGAGGCGGTTTGAAACGTAGACCAGCGGCACGTCGAGGAACGCGAAAATGCCGAAAATCGCCGATAGCGAGGCGCGCTTTTGCGGGTCTTCCAGCAAGCCGCGGAGCAGCAGATAAGAGATATACAGCAGCCACAGGATGAAGGTGGTCGTGAGACGCGCGTCCCAGGTCCACCAGATGCCCCAGACGGGTCGCGCCCAGAGCGGGCCGGTGATCAGGCCGATCGAGCAGCAGGCCACGCCGACTTCGGCGGCGGCAACTCCGAGGCAATCCCACTTGAGGCGGCGCGTGGTGAGGTAGGCGATGTTGGAAATAAAGACGATCGCAAAGGCGGTGAAGGACGTCATCCAGGCCGGAAGATGGAAGTAAAAGATGCGCTGGACCTCGTGCATGGTGGACTCGTCCGGCGCGATGAAAAGAGCGGCGTAGCCGGCGAAGAAAACGAGGGCCGCCACTAAACCGTCCATGAGTATCCGGACTTTCATGTTCGAGCCCTCCTTTTCATTCCTCTACCAGAAAATCGCACAGAAGCCAAGAAGCGCTGAAGAACACGATATCAAATCCAGCCAGAAATGCGACCCAGGTGCGGTCGAGCGCCGGCTGCTCGGCAAAAAGCGCCGCCGTGGCCTCCACAGCGGCGATCAGCAGCGGCGCCAGAATCGGCAGCAGCAGCAGCGGCAGAAGCAGCTCGCGCATCCGGGCGTGCGCGGAAATAGCGGAAAATACCGTGCCGGTGGTGACCAGACCGAGCGTGCCGAGCAGCAGGACCAGCGATCAGGCGGCCGGCAATACCCGCGAGCGACAAGTTGTAGAGCACGGCGAACACCGGCACGAGCACCAGCTTCGGTGAGCGACATGAACACGAAATTCGCGAGCATCTTGCCCAAGCAGGATCGCAAAAGGAGAAATGGGCGCCATGCGCAGCGCGTCCAGCGTGTCGTTGTTCTGCTCGCGCGCGAACGAGGGATGCAGCATCAGCGAGCCGGCGAAGAGAAACGCGATCCACAGCAGCCCGGGGCCGTAGCGGCGCGATTCGGCGGCGGTTGGCTCAAACACATAGCTGAAGAACATGATTACCATCAGCGAGAAAACGACCGTCGCGGTAAGAATTTCGCGCGACCGGAACTCGAGGCGAAGTTCCTTGGCGAGCAGGATGGCGGCGGCGCGGGTGGTGCTCATGGAGCGAACCGCGGGGACCTTGATTGCAGCGTTTGGCGAGCTGCTTATGCGAGCGCCGACAGTGCTGCTCGACGATTCACTAACCCGGTTACTCATTGGATTGCTCACGGGGTTCGTCATCAGGCTTCCGCCCGCAGCGCCGCCAGCAGCGGCCGGGGATCGCCGCCAGGTCCGCTATCGTGCTCCACGCGTCCGCCCCGCAGCAGAGATGGCGCGGGTCGCCAGATCGAGAGATTCGTTGCGCGCATGCGTGCTCATCAGCACCGTGCAACCATCGTCTCGCAGACGCGCGAGCGTCTCGCCAAACCATTCAATCCCCTGCCGGTCAAGACCGGCGGCAGGCTCGTCGAGCAGTAGCAGGCGCGGTCCGTGCAGCAGCGCGCGCGCGATCGCCAGCCGCTGGCGCATGCCGCGGGAAAACGTGCGCACCAGGCTGCCGGAACGCGACGCCAGCCCGCAAGAGGACAGCGCGTTCGTGACGCGGGTCGGCAAGATCATCGAGCCCATACAGCTGGCCGAACAGATTGAGATTTTCGGCGGCGGTCAATTCGTCGTAGAGAAGCGTGCTGTGCCCCACCATGCCGATCAGGCGCTTACTGGACTCAAGGTCCGACTCACGGTCGAGCACACTGGGATTGCCAGCGACGCCCGTGAAGGAAAGCGAGCCCTTGGTGGGAGTCATTAGCAGCGCGGCGATGCGGAGCAGCGTGGTCTTCCCTGCCCCATTGTGGCCCAGCAGCGCCACAAATTC
Organism: uncultured Acidobacteriota bacterium; assembly: GCA_963848365.1. Classification (GTDB taxonomy): domain Bacteria; phylum Acidobacteriota; class Terriglobia; order Acidiferrales; family UBA7541; genus Palsa-295. The sequence goes on along the minus strand of CAWKDI010000005.1, from coordinate 219,638 downwards.
GCCCGGCAGAATATCCAGAGAAACACCGCGCAGCGCGATCAGCGATCCAAATCGCTTTTCGACCTTTTCGAAGCGGATTCCGTACTGCTGCGATGGGGAGGAGTTTGGATTCGTTCCCAGTGCGGACAAGGCGGATCGCTAGCCTTTTACCAGTTCGCGGAGGTGTTTCTGAACGCGAGCGTGTTCGCGCTCGTACTCTTCTTCGCCGATAGTGCCGGCCTGGCGGCGCAGTTCCAAGCGAAACAGTGTTTCCTTCAGCTCATCGAGGCTGCCCTTCACTTTGCCGTTCAGCTCGACTGCCGCATCCGCCACCTTGGAACGGGACCGCTTCTGACGGGGGCCGGCAGTTTCCACGGATTCCATACCGGCGTCGGCGGCCAGTTCGGGACGCCTCCAAAGAAAAGCCAGGCCAAGAGCGAAGACTGCCGCAAAACCGGCGGCAATCGTCCATTTCAGACTATCCAGCCGGGCCGGGAAGAGTAGTGGCGGTCGCTGTGGGAGGTCCAGCCGCCGATTCAGCGCGCGAATTCACTGAGGGATCCTGCGACGAATCGCCCGCGCCCTGCTGAGCCGGTGGCGGCGCCGTGCCGGATACTGAAATCGTGAACGGGGTGTTGGCGGCCACCGATTGGCGCATGTAAACGTTCAATCCCTGTTCCTGGCCCGCAGGGCTCAATCCCTCGCCGGAGACTTGCACGGTGGGCGGAACGAATATCCCGAGGCGCTCTGCGGCGTAGGGCGAGACGAACGTCAGCTTCGTCTGATTGTTGGCGTAGGGAATCTTGTAAGACATGCGCACGCCGCTATCGCCGGGGCGGAACGGAAACGCGATGGCTTCCTTGTCCTTCCCTTTGTCGATCGGGGTCTGGATGACCGGCATCCCGGCGGAACTCACGGCGGAAACCTGGTTCATGGAGGCGCCCGCGGGCAGCGAATAGACGAACGAGCCATCGGGCTTGAAATAGGCGAGCGGGGGCTGCGTCTTGTTGGTGATGCTGTATTCCTCGCCCACGTCCAAGTTCGATCCGTCGGGCTGCAGAATGATGGCGTGCGCCGTGACGCTTACCGCGCTGGGCTTGTCGGTGGGCTCGAATACCTCCACGTCGGCGGTGGTTTTGCCGGGAGGAACAGGCTCGTGATACGTGACGCCGCGATAGACCGCGCGCAGCAGCATCGGCGCGGTGCCGAGCGTCGGATTGTCAAACTTGTAGTGGCCTTCGGCGTCGGTCTTCGTGTTGGCCACCGGCTGCATGCCCCCTTGCAGCTGGATGAGGATCATGTCGACATTCGGAGCCGGCTTGCCTGTGGTGCCGTTGCGAACGGTCCCGGTGACTGTGCCGGCAGATACACTGGCTGCACACAGCAGAATTACTATGAGTGGCGCCGCGCAGAACCCGAGCGACTTGAAACTGGAATTACAGAATTTCATCAATTTCGTACTCGTTCCGCGGCCGCCTGGCGCGTAGCAGGTGTGGGAGTGCTTCCCGTAAGCGTATCCATTTCCGCGAGGACGCGGGCCGCTTCGATTTCCAGAGACTGCTTGATCTCTTCGTAATCCTTTTCCGAATATTTTCCTGCGCGAAATTCAAATCGCAAGTCGCGCAGATTATCGTAAATGGCGTCGCGGCGCTCGAGAAGCTGGTCGAGCTTCGTGCGGTGCGGCGCGTAATCGGAAGAATCGAGGTGCACGTTGAAGACGAATAGCAGCGTTCCGATGGCCAGCAGCACGCAAGCCGCGGCGATGTAGACGCCCACGCTAGCATCGGGCTCGTCATTGGATTACTCACCGGATTAGTTATTTGGCTAACGATCGGATTCCTCATCCGCCTCGTGCTGCGCGCGAGCGAGAAGCTCGGGCGAAATAGCCGGGCCGGAAGCGGGAGCCAGCTGGGCGCGGATTCTCCAGCGGCGCACCACCTGCCACACGAGGAATATCGCCAGGATCGGCGCCACGATCGGCACGATCCACGCAGCCCAGATTGAAACCCTTGGTGGGCGGCTCGGCAAGAACCGTGGGACCGTATTCCTGCACGAACGCCTGCAAGGATCAAATCGTCGGAATCGTTGCGTGCCACCAACTGGTCCAACTCCTGGAGCATCTTGTGCGAATACTGGCAGCCGACGTGGTTGCAGGCGGTAAGAATCTGATTGCAACCACAGACGCACATCAGCTTCTGGCCGAGGGCCTTGGCGCGAGCAGTAGATTGCGCGCTGGCCGATGCCGCAAAGAAAAGCGCGGCCACGGCAAAGCCAAGCAGGATTCTCCCGGCAAATGCGAGCGAGTGGCGCGGAGAAAACGGAAATATTCTAGTCATGCGATTCAACCGGGCGCCCGGCGGGAGGCGGCGTTGCCGGCACTGCGTCTCCCCACGACTTTTCCTGGACCGGCTTTAAGCACGATGGCCGCGCGGCGGTTGGGCAGCATGGCCAGGCCAGTGCCGAGAACGACCACAATTCCGCCAAACCAGATCCACTTCACGAGCGGATTCAGATAGGCGTGAATCACCGGCTTGCCGGTATCCGGATTTCGACCCGCATAGACGACGTACAGATCGCGCAGCGGTGAGCTTTGCACCGCCACCATCGTCTCGGTAACCTGGCTGGCCAGGTAAAGGCGACGCTGCGGGTAGAGCATCATCTCCGAATGGCCGTTGCGGAAAACCTCAAGCGTCGCGCGCTCGGACTGGTAATTGTCGTTCGCCACCTGGTCAAAATTCTGGCAAAGGATCGTATACGGTCCGATGGACAACGTCTGGCCGGGCGCCATGTCCATCTGGATGTCTTTGTTGAAGGCTGAACCAGCGATGCCGATGAACACCAGCACCATGCCGAAGTGCACCACGTAGCCGCCGTAGCGCCGCGTGTTGCGCATGGTGAGGTCGCCAACGGCACTGAGGATGTTCGTGTGGTCGCGCGCGGCAATCACGCGCGCCCCGCGATAGAACTCCGCAAAGATCGTCAGGGTCACGAACACGGAGAGAATCAAGCAAATGAGCGCGTAAACTTCCCGGAAACCGAAAATAAAGGCGACAACACCGGCTAAAACGCCGCCCGCCAAGGGCCAGGCAAAATTGCGCCGCAGGGCGTCAAACGAGGTCTTGCGCCACGCGAGCAGCGGCCCGACGCCCGTAAGAAGCAGCAGAAACAGCGCAATGGGCACGTTCACCTTGTTGAAGAAGGGCGGCCCCACGCTGATCTTGCTCCGCGTGAACCACTCGGAGAGCACCGGGAAAAGCGTGCCCCACAGTACGGCGAAGCAGGCGGCCAGCAGCACGAGATTATTGAACAGGAAGCTTGATTCGCGGGAGACAAGCGAGTCCAGCTGATTGTCGCTGCGCAGATAATCGCGGTTCATCCACTAGGCCCAGAAGCAAACCGCGAAAATAATCACGAGGAACGTGACAAACCAGGTGCCGATCCCGGATTGCGCAAAGGCATGCACGGAGCTGATCACGCCCGAGCGGGTGAGCAGCGTGCCGAGAATCGAAAGCATGAAGGTGGTGAAAACCAGCCAGACGTTCCACACCTTCATCATGCCGCGCTTCTCCTGCATCATCACCGAATGCAGGAAGGCAGTGCCGGTGATCCACGGAAGCAGGGAAGCGTTTTCAACCGGATCCCACGACCAGTAGCCGCCCCATCCAAGCACGGCATAGGCCCAGTGCGCCCCGAGCAGGATTCCGACGCTCTGGAAGCACCAGGCGACCATGGTCCAGCGCCGGGTGATGTGAATCCACTTCTCTCCGGGATAGCGCCCGAGCAATGCAGCCAGGGCGAACGCGAACGGGATCGTAAAACCGGTGTAGCCGAGATAGAGCATTGGCGGATGAATCACCATCTCGGGATATTGCAGCAGCGGATTCAAACCGTTGCCTTCCGCCACCCGCGCAAGGTGAAACACGCCGTTGGAGTTGGCGCTTGCCAGAACGCTGAACGGCGTCGCCACAAAATTATTCAGCGTAAGAAAGAACGTCTGCACGCCGGCCAGCACAACGCCGACGTACGGCATCAACTCCGGGTGCTTCTTGCGGTTCAGGAATAGCGCGGAAAAAGCGTAGATGGAAAGCAGCCAGCTCCAGAAAAGCAGCGAGCCTTCCTGGCCGGACCACAGCGCGGCAAACTTGTAAAAGAGCGGCAGGGCGTGGTTGCTGTGCTCCGCAACGTACGCCATCGTGAAATTATCGGTGAAGAAGAAATATTCGAGAGAGGCCACCGCCAGCGTGACCAGCCCGAAGACGGCCATCCCGGCGTTGCGGGCGCTTTTCGTAAGGACAGTACGGCGGGTGACGATTCCGACGATTCCAGCTACGAATGCGTATACGGCGGCCAACAGCGCGAGCAGAAGCGCAAATGAACCGAAAATATCCACTGATTACCTCCGCCGCCTCATCGATCCAATTTGATCAATTCGGATCAACTCTTGTTCGAGAGGCTAGAACCGCCCGCGCCATTCATCGTTTGCTTCGGCTGGGCCGCAGTTGGCGATCCCGTGGGGCTGGCTTGATACTTGGATGCGCATTTGGCCTGGACCTGCTCGGCGACGAAGCTGCCATCGGGCTTGATCTGGCCCTCCACAAGGGCCTGGGCGCCGTCCTTGAAGGTGTCGGGAAGCGGATCGCGGCCGATGTAGCTGACCGGCAGAGTCTTGCTCTGCTCCTCGAGCACGAAATCCACTCGGCCGTCGCGGTGGGAAATCGAGCCCGCGCGAACATTGCCCGAAACTCGCATGCGCTGGTGGAGAGACGCCCCTTGCAACGTGGGAAGCTCGGAAATCGTGTGGTAGTACGTCTTACTCTGCGTGAAGCCAACGTAGGCAAGCATACACAAAGTCACCACAATGATTCCCGACCCGACCAGAAATTTGGTCCGTGCCTTCATACACGTACTCCTCTTAGACGATGTACTCGGACAATCGGTGAGTTTACCATACTCACAGGAAGCGCGCAGAAGCTTGTGCGTCAGTCACTTAGATGAAAAAACGCTTGCCCGGGCGCCGAACGGGCCGACCGATCAAGTAGCCTTTCCCGAGATCTCCGCCAGCCTGTCGCCGAGAACCGATGCGCCCGCAAAAGGCTTCCCGTCCTCGAGGACGAGGCGGTCGCCCCAACCCGCATCTTGCAGCACAAGAATAAGTTCGCCGAGTTGCTGCGACAGCAGCGCCACGTACTTAGGACGGTAGGAGGCCTGCAGGCGTTTCAACAGGGTGGGAGCGGCGCGCTGGACTGCGGCCGCCAATTCCGCCTGACCTTGTATGGGGCATTCAATCACATGCGCGAGAAATAGCCCCCGGCGCTGGAAAGCGCCGAGCGCCGATTCCTCTTCGATTTCAGCGTTAGGCCGTGTACCTGCGCAACCAATGAGTCCATCGAAATAGGCGCGGGACTCAGGGGAGCGCACCGAGCGGTCTTTCGTGGCGCGATAGAAATAGTCTTCGGTACGCGCGGGCGGCGCGGCGTCGAGCACCAGCACGTTGATATGAACAGGCCGAAAGCGCGTCGCAAGCTCCAGCCGCTCGATTCGCTCCCGAATGTGCCGGTGATCGGCGCCAGAAGCGCCACAACTATCGCAGATCACTGTTTCTCCGTTTTCATAAGGACTGGCCGAGAGCTTTCAGCCTGCGGGTCGGTCCATGCGGGCCACCACGATCGTCACATCATCGGATTGCTCGCACTCGCCGGACCATCTTTCCACAGCGCCAAGCAGTGACTCCAGCAGTTGATCGGCCGGCAAGTCCCCGTGCAAAAGCGCCTCTTCTTCCAGCCGCTTGATGCCGAATTCTTCACCGTAGCCATTTACCGCCTCGGTAGCACCGTCGCTGAAGGCCACGAGAACTGTACCCGGTGAAATAGGAATCGTCACCTGCGTGAACACGCAACATTCAAAAAGACCCACGACGGTGCCGCCTTGCTCCAGATGCTGCACGTGCCCATCGCTGATCAAAAACGGCGCCAGATGGCCCGCGTTCGTATAGGTCAGCATATGCGTTTCAAGGTCGTAGGTGGCATAGAACAGCGTGGCGTAACGGTCGTCCGAAGTGTTTTTGAAGAGGTAATCATTCAGCTCCGAAACGAGCTTGGAAGTCTGGCCATTGCCGTCAAGGGTGGCCCGGCTGCGCAGCGCGGCTTGCAGGCTGGCCATCAGGAGCGCCGCAAAAATTCCCTTCCCGCTGATATCGGCCACCGCAACGGCGACGCTTGCGGGGCCAAGCCGCACGAAATCGTAATAGTCGCCGCTCACAACCCGCGCGGGGCGGCATATCGCGGCGAGGCCCAGGCCCGGCAGTTCCGGCAGCGCCTTCGGGAACAGCTGCTGCTGCACCTCGCTGGCAATGGCGATCTCATGCTCGAGACGCTGGCGCTTTCGCTGCTCGTCGATGAGGCTGGCAATGGAATCCGTCATGTTATTGAACGACTCGCCCAAGGCGCCCAACTGGTCTCGCGTGCGTACTTGAACCCGATGGGTAAAATCACCCTGGGCGACGTGAAGCGTGGCGCTGTACAGATCTCCAATCGATCGGGTGATCGTGCGCGTGAGCACCGTGCCGGTAATCAGCGCCGCCACTTCGAGAATCAGGAACACGGCGGCGCACGCAACCGCGATCGTGACGAGAATCGGGCCCACGGCGCCAACCGCGGAAAACAGATTCTTGTTCAGCGTGGACGGCCGCAGCGAGAAGGTGGTGAGCACCGGAACCACAACCGACCGCCGGGGAGGCTGTTGCGCAGGATCCGTCTCGATGCGATGCGCTTCCAGGGTCGCGGCCCCACCGACCGGGATATCGAACCAATGGGCCGGCGGCGGCAATTTTCGGCTGCTGCTGACGATGCGCTCGCCGACCACATAGAGCCGTCCGTTGACGCCAAACTTGATCCCCTTGGAAGCCGCATCGGCGGGCTCCATCAGCGTAAATTGGATAGGTCCCAGGTCTGACGCAAGGCTATCGAGCAATGCCGGCGTCATATGCGCGCTTACCAGCACCACCACAGGTCCTGCCGGGGTCTCCTCTTTCTGTTCCGCGGCAAAGGAGAGCTGTCCTCGAAGCTCGGTGAGCCCCGCAAACCTGTCGCCGCTAGGAAGGTCCACAACGCGATCCTTGTGCAGGGACACGCGCAAGCCCGGCCAGTCTGCCGTGATGCTGGCGATCAAATTGGCAATACGAGGCCGCGAAAGCAGCGCAGGATCGGTGGGAGACTCACCCTTCTGCACCTCCTGCGTTACGGCAATGGCGACATCCCCCGCATCCGCGGCGATGATGCCGATGCGATCCTGCAAGCCGTCCTGCAGCAGGTGCGCGCCGATCTGCGGATACAGCAGGTACATGCCGATGCCCATCATGGTCAGCAGCAACACGACGGGCACCACCGCGATAAAAATGTAGGCGACGATCAGCCGGTTCCGCAGGCGCCAGAGGAGCTTATTGCGCACCCACGAGAACAGGCGGAAGCAGAGATATAAGGCCGCCGCAACACCCAGGAGGCCGAGAAGCCCCGAAGAAGGAAACGCATGGGGTACCAGGATTCCGCGGACAACTGCGTAGCCAAGTAGAAAAACAAAAGCGGCGCGTTCGAGCTTCGAGGTTCGCCGCAAGGCGATGAGTAAACGCCGTGGAGAGGGTCGCGTCACGAAATCGTCGGGATCGCCAGGGATATTAGCCGCGAAGGGCGGCGACTACAGTGCCGAGCGGTCGTTTTTTCCGACGCGGCTATGGTGGCGGCTGTAGGTGAAGTAAATCACCATGCCGATGATCAGCCAAATGATCAGCCGCGCCCAATTGATCCACCCGAGCTTGTACATCATATATCCATTGAAGAGGATTCCCAGCACCGGCACGAAAGGAACCCAGGGCGTGCGGAAAGGGCGCGGCTGGCCGGGATTGGTTTTGCGGAGCACCAACACGGCGATGCAGACGATCACGAACGCGAGCAGCGTCCCGATGTTCACCATTTTGCCGATGTCGTCGATCGGAGTCACGCTGCCGACAATCGCCGCAAGCAGGCCGACCAGGATCGTGTTCTTGTAAGGAGTGCGAAATTTGCGGATGAACCGCCGCGAAAAACTTTCGCGGCAGAAGGCCGTCGTTGGCCATGGAATAAAGCACGCGAGTCTGCCCCAGCAGCATCACCAGCATCACGCTGGTGAGCCCGGCCAAGGCCCCCGCGGTGATCAGGTAGGACGCCGTGGTAAGCCCGCGATCCAGAAACGCTACGGCCAGCGGCGCTTCGATATTGATGGCCGTCCAGGGCACCATTCCCGTCAGCACGCGCCGCCACCAGGATGTAAAGCACCGTGCAAACCAGCAGCGAGGCGATGATGCCGATGGGCAGATCGCGCTGCGGATTTTTGGCTTCCTGCGCGGTGGTGGAAACCGCGTCAAAACCGATGTAGGCGAAAAATATGTAAGCGGCCCCGGCGCCGACTCCTGAGAATCCCATGGGCGCGAAAGTATGCCAATCGTGTCCCCAGTTCGCCGTGTTGACGTAGCGGATTCCCAACACGATCACGAACAAGACCACCGCCACCTTGACGATCACGATGGCGGAATTGAACGTCGCGCTTTCCTGAATGCCAATCACCAGGATCGCCGTGATCAAAAGCGCGATGCAGAATGCGGGAAGATTGAAGCCGATCTCCATGCCGAACAGATGCGGGGCGTTCACCAGATCGTGGGCGCGCTGGATCAGTTCGGGCGATTGCGCGCTGACCATCTCGCCCACCCTCGCCAGGAAGGCCTGCGTGCCTTCGACAAGGCCGGGATCTGGCGAATGGACCATTTGGCGCGCGACGATGTTTTCCGCCTCGCGCAAGGCAGTCCAATGGTCGTAAGCCAGCCAGAGCGGCATCTTGAGGTGAAAAATATTCAGGAACTCGATGAAGTGATTCGACCAGCCGGAAGAAACCGTGCTCGCGCCCATCGCGTATTCGAGCGTCAGGTCCCAGCCGATGATCCACGCGAAAATTTCCCCCAGCGCAGCGTAGGCGTAGGTGTAAGCGCTGCCCGCGAGCGGAATCAGCGCGGCGAATTCCGCGTAGCAAAGGCCCGCGAACGCGCAGCCCAGACCAGAAAGCACGAAGGAAAGCATCAGAGCCGGGACCGGCGTAGTGCGCGCCCAAGCCCGAGAGCACGAAAATCCCGGCGCCGATGATCGCGCCGATGCCCAGGGCCGTCAGCGAGCCAGGCCCGAGAGTGCGCTTGAGCGTGTGCTCCCCGGCATCCTGAGCCTCGTGCAGAAGCCACTCCATCGGCTTCTTGGCCAGCAACGGATTCCCCATTCGCGACCTTCTCCCAAGCAAAACGTACGCGTGTACAGAATGTATTCGTTATGACGCCGCGCTGTTACTGCTGCCCGGTCTCTGCGCCCATTTCCAGAGACCGTAAACCGGAACGCCCAGCAGAACGATGATCAGGCCCGGCCAGGTGTACTGTGGCTTGTAGCGCAACAGCTGAACTTCCACGAAAAGTCGCCATCACGATGTAAAGCGCCGGCAGCACCGGATAACCCATCGCGCGATACGGCCGAGGCATATCCGGGCGGCTTCCAGCGCAGCACGAAAAGCCCGACGAGCGTCAGGATATAGAAAATCAGCACCGCGAAAATCAGAAAGTCGAGCAACTGGCCATAGGTGCCCGAAAGACAAAGAATCGACGCCCAGATGCATTGCACGACCAGCGCCGTGCCCGGGGCGTGATGCCGGTTCACGTTCCCGGCGGATTCGAAAGAACAGGCGGTCTTTCGCCATGGCGTAATAAATTCGCGCGCCCGGACAGAATCAAGCCGTTATTGCAGCCGAACGTGGAAACCAGAATCGCCACCGCCATCAAGATCGCGCCCGCGGGACCGAATATCACCGCGAGCACGGCGGTGGCCACGCGCCCGTCCGCCGCGATACTCAATTCCGCGCGCGAGAGGCGTAGCGCCGCTGGGATCGCCGGTCATCGGCAGCACGCGCAGGTAGGCCATATTCGCAAGCAGGTAGAGCGCGATCACGAGTGCCCGTGCCGAAAATCAGCGAAAGAGGCAGATTGCGGCTGGGATTCTTCACCTCGGCGGCGGTGAACGTGATGTTGTTCCAGGCGTCCATGGAGAAAAGCGAGCCAACCATGGCGACGCCGATCAGCGTCAGCGTTCCGATCATCCAGGTGGGGTGGTCCGGCGGATACGGATGCATCATGGAAAGACCGGCATTGCGCCAGAAGTGGCTGAAGTTCGCGGCCGCGGGCCGCAGAAGTGGAAAACCAAAACCCGAGAATCACCAGCGCCGCGAGCGAACAGCGCCTTCGTGACGGTAAAATATTCTGCACGATTTTGCCGAATCGCAACCCGCGCGTGTTGACCCAGGTGAGAAAAACGATCGAAAGAATCGCGAGCAGATTCTGCCGGTTCAGGCCGACGTTGTAAGGCCCGAGCGCGCCGAACCAGAATTGCCAGGGACCGAACGTGCCGATTTTCCAGATCCAGGCGCGACGCGGAAAACCACGGCACGATCACGGCCGTGAATTTGGCAAACGCGATCGCCACGGCGGCGATCGTCGCCGTTTGAATCACCAGCAGCATCGTCCAGCCGTAGAGAAATCCCCAAATCGGGCCGAGCGATTCGCGCAGATAAACGTATTGCCCGCCGGCGTGCGGCATGGCCGCGGCCAGTTCGCCATAGCTCAGCGCGCCGATCAGCGTCATCACGCCGGCGGCGAGCCAGACGACCAGAGCAGGCCGGGGCTTTGCACCTGGTGGGCGATATCGGCGGAAACGATAAAAATGCCGGAGCCGATCATCGACCCGACAACGATCATCGTCGAGTCGAACAGGCCGAGGCCCTTGACGAGCTCCGGATGGGAGGCAGGGGCCGCCGACTCCGATCGTCTGAGCCTGCTTGCGCCATTCGGCGTTGCGCCCCTCAGGAGCGCATCTTGCGAGCGCACTCTGCGACTGCCGGCAATGGCCAGATACTTCCGCGGCTGTGTCTCGGCCGCGAATCCGCCGCGGCGGCCAAACCAGATCGCGAATCACGGCCACGCGAATCGGCGCCTGCCGCATAGACCTCCGCCGCGCGTTTCGAGTGTGATGCCGCCAATCGCCACGAGCGGCTTTCGCGTTAGCTGGCGCGCCGCGCGCAACAATTCGAGTCCGACAACCGGGTCGGGATTCTCTTTTGTAGCCGTCGGGAAGATAGGCCCTACAGCAATATAATCCGCCGAAGTGGCGTCCGCTTCGCGCAATTGCTGCAGGTTGTGTGTCGAAACGCCTACCCAGAGCGGCGGTTTGCAGATCTTGCGCGCTTCCTCCACGGGCAGGTCTTCCTGGCCACGTGCACGCCCGAAGCCCCGGCAATCGCGGCGATGTCGGGACGGTCGTTGACGATGATCCGCATGCCGTCCCTGCTGGAAGAGCAGCCGACCAGCGCCTGCGACTTCTTCGTGAATTTCTTGCGAGAAGAGCCGCGTTTGTCGCGTAGCTGAATCAGTTGCACGCCCGCGTCCGCGAGCTTCCCGGGCGAATCCAACAGGGTCAGGCGTACAGCGATGGGGTCGAGAATCGCGTAGAGGGCGGGAAACAATCAGGGCTCCGCGAATTTGCTTACTTCGCTGCGCCACGCGCACAGCGATGCCGTTCGAGAAAATGCGTGTCGAATTTGCCGGCGACGAAATCGGGATCGGCGAGGATTCGCTTGTGCAGAGGAATCGTGGTCTTGATTCCTTCCACGATGAATCCGTCGAGCGCGCCGCGCATACGCGCGATGGCCTCGGCGCGGTCGTGGCCGTGGGCGATCAGCTTGGCGATCAGCGAATCGTAATAAGGCGGAATCACCGCGTCGGCGTACGCGGCGGTGTCGACGCGAATTCCCGGGCCGCCCGGGACGCGAAACGCCGTGATGCGGCCGGGCGATGGGCACGAATGTTTCGGGATCTTCGGCGTTGATGCGGCATTCGATCGCGTGCCCGCGGAATTCGACACGACCGACCACGTCTCCGCAAGCTTTTCGCCCGCCGCCAGGCGGATCTGCGACTTCACCAGGTCGACGCCGGTGACCATCTCGGTGACCGGATGCTCCACCTGAATCCGCGCGTTCATTTCGATGAAATAGAGTTTGCCGGACGCATCGCGAAGAAATTCCACCGTTCCCGCGCTGGAATAGCCGACTTTCTCGCAGCGCCTTCGACCACCTGCTTGCCCGACTCCGCGGCGCGTTTCCGCGTCCAGCGCCGGCGACGGCGATTCCTCGAGCACCTTCTGATGCCGGCGCTGGATCGAGCATTCGCGCTCGCCCGAGATGCATCACGTTGCCGTGGCGGTCGCCCAGCACCTGAAATTCAATGTGCCGCGGACGCTCGATCAGCTTCTCGATATAAACATTCGGGCTGCCGAATGCCTGCTCCGCTTCGGCGCGCGCGGTCTGAAACGCCCGGCAAGCTCGCTCTTCTTGCGCACCACGCGCATGCCGCGCCCGCCGCCGCCTTCGGCCGCCTTGATCATCAGCGGAAAGCCGATCTCCGCGGCGATTTCCTTGCGCCGCTTCCTCGTCGGGCACGACGCCCGGGCTTCCCGGAATGATCGGCAGCCCGGCGGCGGCCATTTCGGCGCGAGCGCGATCCTTTTCGCCCATCATGCGAATCACGTCGGGCGACGGACCGATAAAAGTGATGTGCGAAGCCTCGCACACCTCGGCAAAATTGGCGTTTTCGGAAAGAAAACCGTAGCCGGGATGGATCGCGTCCACGTTGGCGATTTCCGCCGCGCTGATCACCTGCGGAATATTCAGGTAGCTCTCGCTGCTGCGCGGCGGACCGATGCAAATGGCCTCATCGGCGAAGCGCACGTGCAGAGAATTGCGGTCCGCCTCGGAATAAACGGCGACCGTGCGAATGCCCAGTTCCTTGCAGGCGCTCAGAATGCGCAGAGCGATTTCGCCGCGGTTGGCGATTAGAATTTTTCGAAACATTCGCTTGGAGTATACCCCGTTTAAAACTGAAGTCTACTTTTGCGGCGCAGCAGAGCACCGGCAGAAATGGCCGGATCGGCTCAGAATAGCAAAAGACTGGGTTATTTCTTGCGATTGGGCCGGATGCCGAACAGCGGCTCGCCATATTCGACCGGACTGCCGTTCTCGGGAAAAATCCTGGCCACTTCTCCCGCCACATCCGACTCGATCTCGTTCATCAGCTTCATCGCTTCGATGATGCACAGCACTTGCCCGCTCGACACGCGCGCCCACCGTGACAAACGGCTCCGCGTCCGGGCTCGGCGCCCAGTAAAAGGTGCCGACGATCGGAGACTTGATCACGTGGAGATCTCGGCGGCCTTCTCGACCGCGGGGGGCACCGCCGCAGGAACCGCGGACGCTGACGGCGTGCCAGATGAACTCGGCACCTCGCTGGGCAGCTCAACGGCCTGAGCAGACGACGCAGTCGGCCGGGAGCCCGCTGGCGATGAAACCGCCGGCGCGCGACGATTTTTTCAGCAGGATGCGGACGCCGTCCTGTCTCGTATTCGAATTGCTCGAGGCCGATGCTTCTCCATGAATTCGAGCAAGCGCTCCACTTCAGCGAGATCCACGCCGCTCGCTCGACGCTCGGAGCGCGGTTCTGCTTGGATTTTCTTGGCCATTAGAGTTCGAGAAATTCCCTTGGAGCGGTTGTCAGATCCGCAGCACCCGTCTGCCGTCACCACCACATCATCTTCGATGCGAATCCCGCCCAGCCTTCGAGATAAACGCCCGGTTCCACCGTCACGACCATTCCCTGCTTGATATAAACTTCTTCGTCCGCGGCCAATCCGGGGCATTTCGTGAACTTCGAGACCAAGTCCGTGGCCGGTGCTGTGGGTGAAATAGCTGGGCAAGCCCATAGCGCTTCAGGACGCTGCGCGCGCGGCACCATCGACTTCCCCAGCCGTCACGCCCGGCCGAATCGCCTTCTTGGCGGCTTCCTGAGCCTCCAGGACGGCGCGGTACAAGCTGACGCACCTTCTGGGGAGCCCGTCCCAGGAAAACGGTACGGGTCATATCGCTGCAGTAACCGCGGAGTATAGCACCCTGGTCGAGGACGACCAACTCGCCTTTTGCCAGCGTTTTGGATCCGGGCGCGCGTGCGCCCAGCGGACCGTGGCCCGGAAGCCACGATCGTTTCAAATGACGGCCCGTGGCGCCCAGCCGCTTCATGTCGTAGTCGATTCTAGCCTGCGAGCTCGAGCTCGCTGATCCCCGGCTTGATCGACGGCAAGAGCGTCTTCGAAAACCTCGCTGATCAGCATCGCGGCCTCGCGCATGGTGGCCAGTTCGTCGCATCCTTGACGGAGCGAAGCTTCTCGACCGCGTTCCGTCATCCGATCCAGCGCACCCGGGCTGCCCGCCGCGGCCCGCAGCGCATCTTTTTGCGCCACGGTGAGGTGGCCGCCGAATATGCGACCGCAATGCGCCCTTTCCGCGCCTTAAGCGCTTCGCCCACGGCCCGCAGCAGGCCCTTCTTCGCGATCTGGACTCGCGCGCCGGAGACTTCTTCGCGCGCCTGAAGGTGTAGCGGCTATCGGTGAAAAGTGTGGCTGCCCGATGCTTCGACCACGAGCAACCCCGCGCTGCCGGAAAAGCCGCAGAGGTAACGAATATTCGGCAGGATGCGAGACGAGAAGTGCGTCGGCGCGAAGCTCAGAAAAACGAAAGCCGGAGCCGATCCATCCGGCTCCGGTGGGAATTTCGATTTGTCCAGAGCTCTCACGCGACACCGCTATGTTACATCGGGAGAATTCGCGGCGTAAGGAAGAACAGCAGTTCCTGCGACGTCGAGCTGACCTGTGTGTGCTTGAAGAGATTGCCCAGCACCGGGACGCTGCCGACCAGCGGAACCTGATCGATGGTAGTCTGCTGCTGGGTGACGATGATTCCGCCGATCACGACAGTTGCGCCGTCGGTGACCGTCACTTTGGTTTCGGCCGATTGCGTGTCGATGGCCGGAATGCCCTGGACGCGGGAATGGCCTGGTCGATCTGGTCGTTCTCCACGGTCACGTCCATGTAGACCGTGCCATCCGCCGTGATCTGCGGCGTCACGTCCAGTTCGAGCACCGCGTCGACGAACTGCACCGAAACGGTGTTATTGACGACGGTCTGCACGGGAATCTTGGTTCCCTGCTTGACGGTGGCCTTCTCGTTGTTCTGCGTGATCACCTTCGGCTTCGAGAGCAGTTTGCCGACGCCTCGCTCTCCGCCGCGTCGATCACGTAATCCAGCGCGAAATTCGCCGACGGAAAATGATACTGATGCCGCTGGTCGGAGCCGTGGTCTCGAGACTCGTCAAAAGAGGCATCTGGCCCGAAGTTGCGCCGGTGCTTCCCGACCCAACGATCACGGGCGGCGCGGGAGTGAAGGTGGTCGGGCTCGTAGCCGACGGCATTGTCGCCGGCAACGGCGCTATTGCCGGTCTCTGCGTGGAGATGCCCAGTTCGGTTCCGATCTCGCGCGAGAAGGACCGGTTGGCAGCCACGACGCGCGCCTCGATTTCCACCTGCTGCGATTTGCCGGTCCAGCTGGCGAAGCAAATTATCGATCACGGGGAAGGTGGTGGGAATATCCCGGATGATCAGGGTGTTCGATCGGTCGTCCGCCAGGATGTCGCCTCGCGACGAGAGAAACTTCTTCAGCGTCGTGGCGATCGTCGTCGCCTTGGCATAGCTCAGCCGCCGCGTGGTCGTCACCACGTCGGCGGCTTCGGCTTGAGCTCTGGCCAGGTCGCGGCTTTCTTCCGCTTCCTTCCGGAGGGTGTCCTTCGTGGCGATTCGCAGGACGTTGCCGTCGAGCTGCTTATCGAGATCGTTGTTGTGCAGCACGATATCGAGCGCCTGATCCCACGGCACATCGTCGAGCACGATCGTCAGCGTGCCCTTCACGCTCGGGTCCACCACCACGTTCAAGCCGCTGATTTCGTGAATCAGCCGGAAGAAGTCGCGCAGATCCACATCCTTCAGGTTCACGGAAATCGGTTCGCCGGAATACTTGCCATTCGCCGCAGGCGCGGGAGCTGCGGCGCGCTGCGGAGGAGCCTGTGCTGCACCGGCTGCAAGGCGACCAGGCACTGGAACTGGATGCCGGCGGGCATCGGCGCCGCTGCCGGTGCGGCGGCCGGCTCCGGGCGCCGGCGCTAGCCTTCGCCAGCGCCGATGCCACGGCGGCAGGTTCGGCATGGCGACTGCGGAGCGGCCGGCGACGGCGTCGCCAGCGCCGAAGAACTGCGTCATGCCCGCCGGCAGAACCGCGGCAGGCGCGGGAATCTGTCCGGCCTTGGCTTGCGCGCGTTCGCTTCCGGAGCTCGCGGCTGGACCTTGGCTTTCGTCGTGGTCAAATTCGAAGCTTCCGCCGAGTGGCGCGGAATTTGCAGCCGCCCCGCCGATGGCCTTCGGACGCAAATGCCACGGTAACCGTGTTGTCCGCCGCGTTGATGTTGTATGCGCGCAGGCTGCCGCAGATCGATCACCACCCGCGAGACTTCCGGAGTGAACTGCGCCAGCCGGATTTCGCGCACCGGATCGAGATTGCTGGCGATGTGCCTTACCGACGTCTTCAGGTGCGAACCCGAAAAATCGAGCACGATCCGATCGGGATTCTGAAGATGAATCGCGTGATAGTTGAGCGGCCCGGAGCCGAGAACATTGACGTTGGTCTGGTCGCCATTCTGCGCAAGATTGACTTGCTGAATCGACGCGAGAGCTCGATTCCTGGTTCTTGTTCTCCGCGGTCTTGGCGGCCGCCGGAACCACGACCGGTTTCTCCGACGTGGTCACAACGCTGGCTGGAACTGCCTCCTGGCGTTCGCCAGGTCCCGCGAAACCAGAACGCTTCAAATCTTGCGCATCCGTCGCGCTCGATCTTCGGCTGCACGCCCGGCTTGAGCAATACTTCGAGGCGCACAACGCGGTTTGCCGCCCGAAGTGTAGGCCGACAGCCGGTAGCTCTTGATCAGGTCCGATGGAACCACGCGAACGCCCGCCGCGTCGCCGCGGAGACACGCCGCTCAGGTCGATCACATAGAGGTTCTCGCTGGGACGGTAACGTGGTGTACTCGAATGGCGCATCCGCCTTGCACTTCCAGGCGCACCGTGCCATCGCTCATCTGGGCCTTCACATGCACCGCCGCGCCGTCGTTTGCCGACAACGTCCCGCTCGACAACATCAGGCCGAGCACGACCAGCGCTCCCAGCCCCCATGCTCGCCACATCATCCTCATTGCTGCTCTCCTGCACTCGCGTAGATTCGCTTCGTCACGACCCGCTCGACTGGCTTTCCGAAAGCGTCTTTGGAGTTTTGTCGAAACGTGACTCCGTCCAAACCAATCTTTTCCACATCTCCGTCGTAAAGCTGGTCGCCCTCGCGAACGAAATACACGTGCTGGTCCGGATTCGACAGCACGGCGATCATGCCTTCCGGCGAACGCACCGTGCCGTCCACCCGCACCGTGGTGATCACAAGTCCCGCCTTCCCCGGCGGCAAATGCTCCAGTGCCGCCTTCCTTCTTTTCGGCTGATCAACGGCAGGAACGGATCGCGCTTGGCACGCAGCCGGCTCCGTCTTTTCTGCGGTGGCGGCAGCGGCGTTGCTCGCCAGCGGGCGCAGCCTTGGCTTGGCCACGCGCGCTTGTGCCGGTCGCTTTGCTTTCGGCTTGCGGACTGGCTTTGCGCCGGTTTGCTCTGGCCTGAAAGTACCGCGGCTAAAGCACAGAGCAGATCGCCACGGCGGGTGCCAGCTTCGCGGATATGTTTGCAAGTTTCATCGTCATCGCCCTAACGCCTTGCCGGACCCGTCGCGGAAACCGGAGTCCGCCTGCAGCAGGCGCTCGCTTGCGTAAAGAACGTCGTAATGGTGAACGTTCCGTTCACCGACGTTCCTGGAGTCATGCGGAACTTGTTGCCGGTGCCCTTGCGATCGGACGCTGAGCTTCAAATCGCCCACATTGATGATTCGGGAGAGCCGTCCCAGCCGCGCGAAGAAATCGAGCACGGAGTAATAGGGACCGTCCGCTTCGACGTCGAACGGCATTTCGAAGTAATAGGGCTTGTTGGCACATTGGCTTTCGCCGTCAACTTTCGGATGGAAACGCCCGAGCTGACCGCCGCGCTCTGCACCATCAGAATGAACTGATCGGTCTGCTTCTCTTCGGGAACGATCGTCTGCAGCGTGGCCAGCTGCTTTTGCAGCGCATCCATCTCCGATTGCAGTTCCGCCCGGCGCTGCTTGTAAACGCGCAGATTCTGAACTTCCGCTTCCAGCGGCTTCATTTCCGCCTGGGCGATTCTGAAGCTGCGTCGCGCACGTTGCTGAGCGGCAATCCCGGAACGTAGAAACCGACCAGAATCAGCGCGACAGCGAAGGCCGACGTAAAACAGAGCCTGCAGCGGCCACGGCCAATCCCGAAAACTGGTCGCCATGGTTAGCTCCTCCCTCCCTTGGCCGGCTGCGGCGCGGTTGCAGGCGCGCCGGTCGGCTGCGCCTTGGGCAGCGGTGGTGCTGGCTGATGGCAGCGGTCATGGAGAATCCGTAGGTTTGGCCACGCGACGGCACAATGTCGTTTTCGGTGGCTGTCTTGATTTCCACGTTGTCGAAGTAGCCGCGACGCTTCAGTTGCGTGATGAAATTCGCCACGGCATTGATCGAGCCGGCCTCGCCTTGCATATCGATGGAATTGCCCGTGCGATTGAGCGACGTGAGCCAGAGCGCGTCCACGTGCACCACGGTGTTCGCGACCATCTGCAGCAAGTCCTGGCCGCCGGTGCGATTCTTCTGCAGCGTCTCGATCACGTCGATGCGCTGCTGCAGGACGCCCTTCTGGCTTTCGAAGCGCATCCACGTCCTGCTTGATCTGCTGCAGGCTCGCTCTTTCGGCTTCGCAGCGACGCGATCTTCGCGTTGGTTTGGTCGAGTTCGCTTTTCTGCTGGTAGTACGTGATGCCCAGCACCACAGCGCGACCGCCGATGGCCGCCAACAGCGAATATGACCTGCATCGTCGCTTCGAGCGGCACGGCGCTCTTGGCGGCCTTCGGACGGGTCTGACCCAGTAAATTGATCCGAATCATGGCGTGTCAAAACTCCTCAGCGCCAGGCCCACGGCAATGGCCAAACGCGGCGCCAGTTCGCGAAGCTGGTTTTCATCGTGGCGCCCGGGAACGATGGAAACCTTGCGGAAGGGATAAAGTTCCTCGACCGGCATGGCGAATTCTTCCTTCAACAGATCGAGCAGCCCGGGAACGCGCGCCGTTCCGCCGGCAACGTAAATCCGGCGGATGTTTTCGCCGCTGGCCGTGGCGCGGAAGAAATCGAAGGTCTTCTGAATTTCGAGGATCAGAATGTCGGAAACCGACCGCAGGATCGCGGTGCGCTGCTCTTCGTTGACGCCCGGGAGCGTGCCGCCCATCTTCAGCTTCTCGGCGTCCTCAAAGCTCAGATCGAGTTCCTTCTGCAGCGCGTCGGTGTATTGATTTCCGCCCACCGAAACGTCGCGCGTAAAAAGCGGCGTCCAGCCGCGGATGATGTTGATGTTCATCACGCTCGCGCCCACGTTCAGCAGCGCGACCACCTGCGACGCGATCCGGCTCGTAGTTCACTTCAAAGCTGTTCTGCAGGGCGAAGGCGTCGATATCCACCACCACCGGCGTCTTCCCCGCCTGCGCCAGCACGTTCGTGTGATTCAGAATTTTGTCTTTTTTCACGGCCACCAGAAGCACGTCCATCTGGTTCTCGGTGGCTCTCCAGAAGCTGGTAGCTCAGATTCACGTCGGCGATGTCGAAGGGAATATGCTGGCTGGCTTCGGCGTGAATCCGGTCGTAGAGCT
Source organism: uncultured Acidobacteriota bacterium (assembly GCA_963848365.1). Classification (GTDB taxonomy): domain Bacteria; phylum Acidobacteriota; class Terriglobia; order Acidiferrales; family UBA7541; genus Palsa-295. Next base: position 199,830 of record CAWKDI010000005.1, on the reverse strand, counting down.
CTTCCTCGGTCATCAGCGGCATGCTGACGCGCTTGACGATCACCGAGTGGCCGGAAACCGACGTGGCCACGTCTTTGGACTTGATCTTCTGAGTGTCGAAAATCGATACGATCTTTTCGGCCACCGAGGGCGCATCCATGATCGCGCCGTCCACCACCGTGTCCTGCGCCAGGGGCTCGAGGCCGAAGCTCACCAGTTCGTATCCCCCTTTGGACTTCTTCAGCTCGACTGCTTTCACCGAGCTTGAGCCGATGTCCAGGCCGACTAACGACTTTGTTTTCCCCAGATTGAACATCGTGCGGCCCCTCGCTCCTTACTTCGCAGCCATGTTGCAAAACAAGCCCGCTGTAAAACCCACCGAAGCGCGATGCTTAAAAACCTTGCGCCTCAACATTTGTTCTCCGAAGCGCCTGGAAAATCGAAACCCAACATCCTGGCATGCAAGTACTATGAATTCCGGTACTATGTCTTGAACTGTTTATTGCATCCCGTACCAGGAGTGTCAAGAAAACGTCCTGAGGGCGTGTGCTATTGGTAAAACCCGATTGGAAGGGGCGGGGACATGTATAAGGGGTTTAGCTTCAGGCGGGTATCCTGCACGTTCACCGCAAATCTTTTATCCTGAGTGTCTGGTAAGGTTTCGCACCACGGGAGCCCGCTGCCGCCGAGGAATCTTGAAAAATTGCCAAGTCTTTTCCGGCTGTTTACCACTTCTTCGCCGAACCCAATTTTAGTTGTGCCCAGAGAGCGTCCATGCGCTCCTTCGTGGCGCCATCCATCTTGATTTCGTCGGGCCAGCGGCCCGTGTATCCCTCTTCCGGCCATTTGCGCGTGGCGTCGATGCCCATCTTCGAGCCGAAATCCTGGCGGCGCGCGGCGTGGTCGAGCGTGTCCACCGGCCCAAGCACGAACTGAATGTCGCGCTCGGGATCGATCGCGCATAGCGCCTTCCAGACGACTTCGCCCGAATCCTGCACGTTCACGTCGTGATCCACCACCACGATCACCTTCGTGAACATCGCCTGCCCCAGCGACCAAATCGCGTTCATGGTCTTGCGCGCGTGGCCCGGATAGCTTTTGCGGATCGCGACGATCATCAAATTCTGAAAAATTCCTTCGGCGGGCATGGCCACGTCCACGATTTCCGGATGCTGCATCTTCATCACGGGCAGGAACACGCGCTCGATGGCGTGGCCGATGAAATAGTCCTCCTGCGGAGGCGGGCCCACGATCGTCGTCAGGTAGAGCGGGTCTTTTCGGTGAGTGATGCAGGTGACGTGAAAGACGGGATATTCGCCCTCGAGCGAATAGAAGCCGGTGTGGTCGCCGAACGGCCCTTCGGTGCGCAGTTCCCCCAGATTCACGTATCCTTCCAGCACGATCTCGGCATTGGCCGGAACCTCCAGATCGACCGTCTTGCAGCGCACCAGTTCCACCGGCTCGCGCCGCAGAAATCCCGAGAACAGAAATTCGTCCATCTCCGGCGGAACGGGCAAAATTCCGGCCAGGCAGGTGGCGGGATCGGCGCCGATGGCCACGGCGACTTCGATCTTCCCTTCCCTGTTCTTCGCGCGGGCGCTGCGAAAATGCTCGGCGCCATGCTTTTGCGTCTGCCAGTGCATGCCCGTGGTGCGTTCGTCAAACACCTGCATGCGGTAGCAGCCGATGTTTCGCTTGCCGGTTTCGGGATTCTTGGTGATCACCATGGGCCAGGTGATGTAGCGCCCGCCGTCCTGCGGCCAGCACTGCAGGATGGGAAAATCGAAAAGCGAAAAGCGGTCGTGTGCACGACTTCCTGGCAGTCGCCGCTGCGCACGATCTTCGGGAAAAACGAGCCGATCTCGGCGAGCTTCGGCAGCATCTTCACTTTTTCGAGGATGCCCTGCGGCGACTGCATGTCGAGAAACGACGGAAATGCGCTCGGCGACTTCGTCCAGCGAATCCACTTCCAGCGCCAGATTCATGCGGCGCTCGGTGCCCACGAGATTCGTCACGACGGGAACGTTCGAGCCCTTCGGCCGCTCGAACAGAAGCGCCGGTCCGCCTGCCTTCACGGTACGGTCGGTGATCTCCGTGATCTCCAGGACGGGATCCACTTCCGCCGAAATGCGCTTCAAGCTCCCCCTTCTTTTCCAGCGTACGCACAAAATCGTGCAAATCCCGATAAGCCACTGGGCCCTCCCTGGCAGGATCACACAAACATGAGCCGCGGTGCTGAGCCTCGGCTGAAATTTGATCGCCCACTCTACCATGAGAGTTCGCCGTGGCCCACGCGGGTCGCAGCCTGCGAGAGGAAGTCAGGAAATGCTTTTGACGTCAGCCGCTTCCGCGCTCGAAGCGTCTTTGAAATTGGAAGCCACTCGAGCGGCCAGCTCGCGATAGCGCGCGAGCAGCGGATTGTTCCCGCTGCCCATCAGCGGCATCGCCAGTTGTACGGCTTCCGTGAGCTGCCGATAGTCGTTCGGGAGCCTGCTCAGAATCGTCCATCCGGAATTCTTCTCGAAGGCCGCCACAGGATCGTCGTCATTCTGCCGCCACCTGTTGATGACCACCTGAATCCTCCCGCAATCGACGCCTGCCCGCGCCGCTGCCGCCATGTGACGGTCTATCATTCCGAGTGCCAGCGCGCTCGGCTCAGACACCAACAGAATCGCTTGCGCCTCCTGCAGTACCAGGGACCAGTCGCCCGCGTTCACCACGCCAATATCGACCACCACGAAATCGTAGCCGCGGCCGGCTAACTGAATCAGCCGGGCAATTGATTGGATCGTGACGCACTGGCGCTGTTCGGCTTTCATCGGCGCCTGCAGCGGGCCGGCCAGAATGTCGACTCCGGCCTTATGCCGAGTTGCCATACTCGTGAGAATGCTCTCATTGATCCGGTCGATTCTCTCCAGCGCATCGAGTATCGTAAAGCGCGGCTCGAAATCCAGCATTAGCGATATCTGCCCGAAGGGACGCGCCAGATCGATCAGGGCCACCCTCTTCTTCGTCTGCATCGCCAGTTGCACCGCAAGATTCAAGGCCACCGTGCTGGTCCCGACCCCGCCTTTCGATCCCGTAACGATCGTTACTCCCTCATCCATATACCGTCCTTTTGCTTCCGCTGCTCCGGAGTGAAACTGATCCCAAAATCGGCGCAGCTTTTTCCCCGCCTGCTCAAGCATATGGACTGCCACACGTTTCAAATTGCTTTGCGCAAAGGGAAAACACCTAGTGAGCGGAACTCAGGCCCAGAGCAGTGTAGTCGTCAAGCCCGATGATCCAGCCTTCCTTGCCATCCACGGAGACCTTGACCCACGTATCGCTGGCCGATGAATGCTGCTCGGACGGGCTTCTGCGGAAGATGGCTCGCAAGACCTGCACGTTCGCCTGCGGCGTCACAGCCACCCCGGTCTGCGTCGCTCCCTCGTCCGGCGAAGCATAGAGATGGATGTAGCCGTCGGCTTGAACTTCCGCCTTGCGGCGGTAGGGCGGCTGCTGGGCAACCTCAAATTCGCCGGTCTCCTGGGGATCGAGACGAAAATCGGTCCAGTTCACATGCACCGGTTGCAGGATGTAGAAATAGTTGGTCAGCACGAAAATGGACAGAGCATCGCCGGCGAGCAGGCGCCGCGAATCCGCGGTCGACCCCGCCGGCAGCTCGCCAAGCCCGCCGTAGAATTCCAAGGGATCATCATTAAGCGCCTGCAGCGTGCCGCCGCGCAGTCCGAACACCTGAATCGAGACCCCTGCGTTCACATGCGAAGGCAATTGCTCATACTGAAACTCGAGGGCCTGATGGCTGGCCCCTTCGAGACGCGTCACTTCGACCACGTGGCGCTCCACCTGATGCGCAAACGCCACGGGAAAAGACCTGTGGAAACAGGTCTTTCCGGCTGCGTCTTCGATCTTCAGCGACTTCACCGTTTCTTGATCATCCTCGTTGCACGGTCCCGGGTGGCGCGCCGCCTTGTAGCAAATCACGGCCAGCTTTACGGTGAAATTTGCACCATCGATCGAATAAGGACCCAGCGTGCGCGTGTAACTTGAAGGCCCCGGCGTTGGGGCGTCGTCGTTTTGGCTCGCATCAGGCGTGAATTCCCGCGCGGACTCCCGCGTCGCGTGCTGTGGCGCAGCCGGGATTGCCGCCCCGCCAGCCCAGAGAAACATTGAAGCGACTGTTGCCGGAATTTGCCATCGGCTGTTTCTCAACGGAATCCTCAACTTGGCGCGTCCGCAGACTTGCGTTTCCGGGATTGCTCGAACCAGGCTCGGACACATTGTATCGAATTAGCGGGAACAGCAGCGGGTCGCATGATTTTCAGGGGAGGCAGGAAACCGGCGGAAGTGTGGCCGAAAGCGGGAATCTAGGGCATTTCGTCGCCGGCCAAGTGAGGCTTGAGGGAAGTCTAGAGCGAGCGGGCTTTCTTCCAGACGAGCGGTGGGAGCTCGGCAGTGCCGCAGGCATTGACGCGTTGCAGGTACGCCTTCGCGTATTCGGCGGCCTTCTCTTTCCCTTCCTCGATGTCTTCTACCGGCTCGGAAGGCGCGATCCATTTCTTCGCGTTCACGTCGTAGACTGACGTTTGGACGCCCTGCGCATTATGCTCCGAAAACAACCTCAGGTGTTCGCCCGCCACCTTGATTTCCGCCCAGACACCCTCGTCCAGCATTCCACTCCTCCGGAAATCGATCGTAAACCAGATTCGTGCCGCCTGACAATTTCGAGAATAGAAACCTGCCGCGAATCCCGGCAGTCCCAAATTTTGCGTGGAAGAGAGGCTCGCGGAAACAGCACCGCGCGAGGAGCCGCTGCGACCCAAGCCTTCCCGGCGGAGCCGAAGTTCCCACGGCCCCAAACCCGCAGCACGGCGCAAAGTAGCGGACACCGCCCTAAGCGGTGAAGTATCGGCTGTGAATGTTGCCCCCTGATTAACAACATTAATTCACAACGCTGATTAGCAACACCGCGCAGAGCCACGTTGATCTTGCACGCCTCGCAGGCCCGGTGATATCCTCGCAGTTTCAGGCCGAGCGGGCGTCGTACAATGGCAGTATAGAAGCTTCCCAAGCTTCGGACGTGGGTTCGATTCCCATCGCCCGCTCCAGACTTCGAAGGAAGTTACTCGATTGCAGGCTCTCCCGGGAGCCCGGGCAAAACTACCTCCGCGTCGATCATAATAGTAAGCAAATAGAAATCTCAGGGGGGACGACGCGAATGACACGAATGCCCGACAACTTCAAGCAACGCTCCTTTGCGATTCTTTGCTGCCTTCTGTTTCTGGCGGCAGGCTCAAAACTGCTGGCAAACGATAAGGCGTCCGAAGCCTATCCGGAGCAGGGCAAGGTCATTGCCAGCACACTCGACCAGACGGCTCACGCGCCAACCGCTGCCTCGCAAGCTCAGCCCAACGCTGGCACTCCCGCAAATAGCCTTTTGCCCGTCTTTCGCGTTGAGACGGATACCAGGGTCTACCAATTCGAAGGAAAGTCCAAACCTGGACTAACGGTCGGGGACACGGTTCAGTTTCGCATCGTCAAGGACTGGGCCTACGTCAAGCGGGATGGCAAAGAGCAAAAGTTCAAGGTGATCGACACGCAGCTCAAAGACGACGACTAGCGCCTTTCGACCGTTTCCTCCGCGGTCCGCCGCTCCAATCTTTCCATCTGTCCGCGGAAAACAGCTGCAGATAAGTGTCGGCAGATCAAACACTTACATCACAGGAATGTCAGATCTCGCCAGAAGGTACTAAACCACGGGTACTTCGTTCCAACCAACTTTGGAATCATCGAAAACTATCTTCCGCGCCATTGGGGCGCTCAAAAGTGGCCGGTAAGCTCTCTTCATGGACATCCTAAGAGGCTCTCCAAGCAAGCACATTCTAGGCATCGTCGCCATGATGACAGCTGGGGTTATTTTCTGCGGGCCGCAGGCTGGGGCGCAGCAACAAACTCCGAAACTCAGCCCGTCCTTCGCGAAGGCGGCTCTTGCGTCCCTGCAGGCGATTGAGGCCGACACCTACGCCTCCCAGGACCAGAACGGCGAAACCACAACGAGCACATCGCAAACCGCGGCGCAGAAGAAGTTCGTCGCCAGCGACGCAGCGGCGTCCACCGGCCTGGAAGAATCCATCTCGAAGATGCTCCACCAACTCTACCGTCTGAGGCTGCACGACAATAAGGTTGTGGCGGCCTATGAGACTCTCATTGAAATCGAGAGCGCCCAGGACAACTCGGAGGAGCGGCTGGAAAGGCAACGAAAAGATCTGGCGGCCGCGCAGCTGGCCGACAATCAGGAAGCCATCGAAAAACGGGAGGAGGCTTGCTTCTGGCAGCTCGAAGATTCTCTGCGCCAGCGCTCTCCGCGGAATATAACGGCCTGCTCGGAGTGGATTCGCAAAGAGAAGATGGTGGACGCCGACGCCATCACGTCCGCGAATGCCCAAGAAAACGCCTCAGCCGAAAAAACAGACGTAAGCGACCTCGCCTCGGACGAATAGCGCGCCACAGCCTCGCAAATATGATCCCGAACGCAGTGGCATTCCCATTTGGCGCAAGTTCCCCGCACAAGCGCTGAAGCTCTCCCTGGAGCGAAGAATCGTTCCCCAATCTGCCCAGTCTGAAAACCTCCTGAAACGCGACAGCCTTTCGCCGCGTCCCTTAACTCTGTGATCTTGCGCAAGGCACAGGTAAAAATTCGGAAATTGCACTTCATTCTGCTTGGGTGCAGAATGCTTCTGCCGAACGCAACATGCGACTGGGTACGGGTCTGCGTAAACGTTTGCGGCAGAGTGTACGAATAACGTTACGAGTTCCGTGAGCGAGCGGAGAGGAAACGAATTTATGGATAGCGGAAGCAATAGGACCATTAGGAAGTTGTTGCAAGTGGCGACCAAAGCCTTAGCGCTAGTGGCGATGCTTGGAGGTTTTGCCGTTTTGACGTCGGCCCGGCAATCCGGCGCAGCCCAGGCGGCTGCCCCGCAACCGAAGCCGAGGGAAACCCGGCGCGGCACGATCACCGGAACCGTCACAGCGGACCAGGGCAAGGTGGTCGCCTTCCGCGTGCAAGCCCACAATCTCGATCTTCAGCTCTGGTACACGGTCTTCACGAACAAGGGCCACTACGTCGTGCCCCAGGCGCTTCCCGGCGAGTATGAAATGTTTGTCGACATGGGGACCTACGATTCCCCGCGGACCGCTCTTCAGTTGGCTGCCGGCGAAACCAAGACCGCGGATTTCGCGATAAAGAAGAAGACCGATCCGCCGTCGGCAGGCGGAGAAGAAGGTGCAGCCGCGGGGAAAGATCCTGCGAAGATCGAATACGTCGGCACGATGGAAGATATGTATCCGGCGGGCCCCGCGCTTGATCTGCTGAAAGCGAATTGCATCGGCTGTCACGCCGAGACCTTCAGCAATTTCGGTCACTATCACCTCGACAAGGCCGGCTATCTCAAGGGCATCGAGCACATGACGGAGACCGGCCCCGGCTACAACCCCTATGTTCTGGCGCTGGGCCGCACCCCGTTCACCAAGCAGCAGAAGGACCTGATGGCCGATTATCTCGCCAGAAATTTCGGCCCTGGGATGCCCGAAAAGCGGCTGCGCGTCGATCCGGTCGATCTCGATGAAGAAGCGGCCTCCAAGGCGATCTACGTCTCCTACGATATTCCCAAGGACCTTCCCATCTCAGGCGGCGGCGAAAAGATCGGCGCCCCGATGATCAACGGCGTGATCGAAACACTCCCCTACCCGAAGGAAGGGCGCACGCATCACATGGGTTCATCCTTCATTTCTCCCGTGGACGGCAACATCTGGTTCAGCTCGCGCACGTCCAGCTCGATGCTCCGCCTCGACCCCAAAGAGCAGAGCGCCGATCGCTGGAAAAACTACCCGATAAAGGGAGACATTTACGTGCATCCGGACGGCATCGGCGTCGACAAGCGCGGCCATGTATTCTGGGCGGAACTGAAAACCGGCCGCCTGGGCGAGCTGGACCCCGCGACCGGAAAGCAGATTCGCTACTCGTTGCCGGAGCAGGCGGGCGCGCTCCATGAAGCTGTGGTCGACAAGGACGGCACCGTCGGCTTCGACCTCATCTACGGGGCGCTCTTTGGCCGGCTCAACCCGCTCACCGGCGTGATTCACATGTACCCCACGCCGACGCCCGATAATGGCCTCTATGGCATGGTGATCGACCAGAAGGGCAACATGTGGGCGGCCGGTTGGCAAAAGGGCACTATCAACAAGTGGGACGTGGATACGGAAGCGGTGAAGGAATATCCCGTGCCGCACTCCTGGGGACAGATTCGCCGTATCGGTGTGGACTCACGGGGCATCATCTGGGCCTCCGAGTACACCACCGGATTACTGGCAAGCCTCGACCCCGCCACCGGCGAGCTCAGCGAATACAGGATTCCCTACAACGGCGCGCAGCCCTACGATGCGTGGCCCGATAAGGACGACAACGTCTGGATGGGTGACGCGGCTCACAACATGATCGTGAAGTTCGATCAGAAGACTCGCAAGTTCAGCTACGTCCCCATGCCGCAGCCGGGCCAGAGCATCAACAAATTCCGCGTCGCCGACGACAACACCCTTTGGTTTGGAAGCCGCGCCGTAAAGATCGTCACCGGTGTGCACTTCTATCCAAACGGCTACACGGCCGATGCCCAGCCGATGCCGTAGCGCGCAACTCAACACAACCTCGAATAGAAAAGCCTCGCGGCGGAGAGCGATCCTCCCGGCCGCGAGGTTTTTTTTGCCGTGAGAGATGCGGGCGGCCGTTTCAGTGCAAGCATTCAAAATATAAATCCAGCACACCCAAATAATCCATGTGGCAGCCTCGTCCGTACGCGGTGCTTCCGTGCTACATTTCCCGGCTGGACTCGGAATGCCAAGCGAGCGCAATCGACCTGAGAAAGGCTCTTAACCGAGTCGGGACTTCAGAGTCTGATAGACGATCCCATCCTCGTGCACGACTGGCACGCGGTAGCCTCGGCAGCGGAGGTGACACCGCAGGCCCCCGTGTCCGTGCGCCTGCTCGATCATGAGCTGGTGCTGTGGCGTAGCGCGGACGGCCCGCAAGCCTGGCACGACCTCTGCGTCCATCGCGGCGCGAAGCTTTCCGGCGGCCGCATAGCCAACAATTGCCTCGCGTGTCCCTACCACGGATGGGAGTACGATTCTTCCGGCCGCTGCGCGCGCATTCCCGCGCACCCGGACCGGCCGCCGCCCCTAAAAGCACACGCCACCACCTACGCTGTCCAGGAAAAATACGGCCTCGTGTGGGTCTCACTCGGAAAGCCTGCGCGCGATGTGCCGGCTTTCCCCGAATGGGACGACTCCTCGTTCCGAAAAATTCCCGCCGGGCCTTACCTTTACCGTGCCAACGGCCCGCGCGTGATCGAAAATTTTCTGGACGTCGGCCACTTTGCCTTCGTGCACGCGGGTTACCTGGGCGATGCGGCCCGCGCGGAAGTAGGCGATTACGAAGTGGATGTATTTCCAGATTGCCTGGTAGCGAAGGATATCCCGATCTGGCAGCCCGATCCCGACGGCACGGGCCGCGCCGCGGAGGTCCACTACACCTTCCACGTGCAGCGCCCGTTAACCGCGTCCTTCGTGAAGAGGAGCGGCGAAAACGGCGAGAACCGCTTCGCCATGTTTTCCACCGTCACGCCAGTGGCCGACTGCCAGAGCCGCATCTGGCTGATCATGGCGCTCAACTACAGCCACGATGTTCCCGCCGGGGAGCTGCGCAAATTTCAGGACGTGGTCACCGCGCAGGACGTTCCGGTGGTCGAATCGCAGCGCCCCGAGCTTCTGCCTCTCGATCTTCAGGCTGAATTGCATCTGACCTCCGACCGCGCCGCCATCGCCTACCGTCAGTGGCTGAAAAAAATCGGCCTGCGATACGGGACAGCCTGAGCGCGCCCAATGGCCGAGGCGCTGGCAGTCGAAAAAAAAACCGCCGCGCGCTGGTTCGTTCCGGGAGATTGGGACGGCTTCTTCGCTCTCTTCTTCAGCGGCTTCCCCGACCTTCTGCTGATCGCCGCCCTCGCCCCCCTGTGCGGCTTCCCGCCCAGCCTGATTACCACGCGCATACTGCCCGGCGTAGCGCTCTCCATTTTCGTCGGGAATATCTTCTACGCCTGGCAGTCCCACCAGCTCGCCGGGCGCACCGGCCGCGATGACGTCACCGCGATTCCCTTCGGCGTAAACGCGCCGACGATCTTCGCGTACATATTCCTCATCATGTTGCCGGTATACGAGCGCACGCACGATTCCAGCCTCGCGTGGCAGGCGGGCGTCTTCGCTTCTTTCCTCAGCGGCATCGTGCAGACGGCCGGGGCATTCTGCACAGACTGGCTGCGGCGCCACACGCCGCGCGCGGCGCTTCTGTGCCCGCTGGCGGGCATCGCCATGGCCTTTCTATGCCTGGGCTTCGTGCTGCGAATCTTTCAGACGCCCGAACTTGCCCTGCTCCCCGCGATCGTCGTGCTCACGATTTTCTCCGCGCGCATACGGCTTCCCTTTCGCATACCAGGCGGCCTCGTCTGCATCGTAATAGGCGCGATCCTCGCAGCGCTTCTCAAGTGGACGCACCTTTATCACCTGCCGGAGGTGCACGCGTCGATGCCGCCAGGCATTTACCTGCCGCATCCCGTGAATCTTTTCAGGTTCCTGCGCGGCTCGGAGGGCTGGAAATTTCTCTCGATCATCATTCCGATGAGCACGCTCGACACGATCGTCTCCCTCCAGGTGCTCGAAAGCGTGCAGGTGGCGGGCGACGACTACCCCACGATGCCGTCGCTGCTGGTCAACGGCCTGGCGACCATAGCGGCGGCTCTCTTCGGCAGTCCGTTTCCCACGTCGCTCTACTTCGGCCACATGGCGCACAAGGCGCTTGGCGCGCGCTCGGGCTACTCGATAGTCAGCGGCACGCTAACGATGCTGCTCTGCCTTTCCGGATTGGTGGTTCCTTTCCTGCGCGTGGTCCCGATGGAAGTCGTCGCCATGATCGTCGTGTGGTTCGGCCTGGTGATGGTCGCCCAGGCCTTCACCGAAGTCCCGAGGTCGCATGCCATTGCGGTCGCTTTCGGATTAGTGCCGATCCTTGCATCCTGGGCGGTTGGCCTGATCGATCTCGCGTTGCGTAAAGGAGGGTCAAGCTTTCTGCAGGGCGCCCCCCTCTTCGGCGACGAATTGCCGATCTACGGACTGATCGCGCTCAGCCAGGGGGCATTGCTCGTATCGATGATCTGGACCGCGGCCATTGCCTTTATGCTCGACCGCCGGTTCCTTCCCGCCGCAGCATGGCTGCTGGCAGCAGCAGTGTTATCCTGCGCCGGGCTCATCCACGCATTCGGAATCACCGACCGCGGAATTGAAACCGTACTCGGCTTCCTTGCCGCTCCGGCGTTTGCCGTCAGCTACCTCGCTGGCGCCGCGTTCCTCGTAGCCTTCCACTTCTACGCGGCGCGCCCCGGCACGGTCGCGGCCCCCGGCGACGTCTTCTAGCAAAGACGCAGAAGTTCACTCTGTCCGTTGCTGCCGGAAGCTTCCATACACCAGGTAAAGCCCGAGAAGAAACGAAATACCAGCATAAAAGTAGAAAAGTTGCGCGTAGTGAAGCCCGCCCAGGAATACCTCGGGCGTCTCATTAGGCAACAGCCATAACAGAAGTAATCCTTTGATCAGCGTCAACCAGCCGACCAGCGTTACGATCACCGGCACCGCCCCCCCGGACCAGAGATTGTGGCCCAAAATAATCGCCATTCCGACCGACACGGCCATCAGCCCAGCCAGGAAAACCAGAGGCGCGCTGTGAACCAGCGCCGTAATCGTTTCCACGGTTGCCTGCCTGTGAATGAGCATCGAAAAAGAGATCAGAATGGAATAGAGACCGATTAACCTGGCGAGAAAAGTCGTGCGCGTTGACATCACAATCCTCCACTTGCAGAGCCAATCGTTTCGGTGCTCCGCCTTCCAGTTCATTCATTCGATGGTCAATGTCGGGAGATCATCCCCTGATACCTCACCATACTTTCTTTAGGCGCCTTGGGCTATGCTTGTCTCCTAACGCATATCACTTGGCGGCGTGAGCCCCTTCCCATGGCGGAAGTTCTGGAACTATCCCATTTCGAGCTGGGAATACGTAACGGGAACCAGGATAGGCCGTCCAAAGGCTTAGATGACCGCAGTCACTGAACTGACAGACGACGGTCTAGTACGTCGGTTGCTTGCCGGCGACGAGAATGCCTTCGCCCTCCTTTACAAGCGCAGGCAGCCGTCTATCTATCGGTTTGCCCTACACATGAGCGGAAACGCCGCTGTGGCCGAGGACGTGACGCAGGAGGTCTTTATGACCCTGATTCGCGATGCCGGCCGGTTTGACCCCGCTCGCGGTACCTTGGCGGGATACCTCTTCGGCGTGGCGCGCAATCACCTGCGGAAGCGCTGGGAACAGGATCGGCGGCTCGTGCCCCTGGTCGGCGACGCGGACGAATTGGGTCCCTTCGCGTCAACCAGCACCGGCCATAGCGGCCATAACGGCCACAATGAATGGAATCCCGCCAGCAATGGAAATGGCAGCCGCAACGTTAACAGCAACGGCCATTACCAAGTGCCCACGAGCCGCGACGAATTCGCTTCCATGGAAGCGATCAGCCGCGTGCGCAAGGCGATCGGCACCCTGCCGGAGAATTACCGCGAGGTGGTGGTTTTGTGTGAACTCGAAGAGATGAGCTATGAGGAAACGGCAGCGGCCCTCGGTTGCCCTGTAGGAACCGTGCGCTCGCGGCTGCACCGGGCCCGGGCAATTTTGCTCGAGAAACTTCGCGACGCACAGCCGGTGCGACGCATATCTGCCGTAGGTGATTGAATCGAAATGTTGGGAGTGAGTGTGAAAAATGTCTGACAGAATGAACGAAAACGAAGCGGGTAGGCTTATGAACTGCTCGGAGTTTGAAGAAGTCCTTCATGACCTCGACCGGCCCGGAACCCGGGGCTTGGCGCTCCGCGAGGTGGCACTCGCCCATGCGGAGTCGTGCATCCCGTGCGCGCAGTTGATGACAAACGTCGAATCGCTCGATTTCTCGCTGCAGATGATCGCCACGCGCGACGCGAATCTGCAGGCACCGCCGCGAATCGAAGCGAACTTGCTTCGGGAATTCCGTCAGCAGAAGGCGGCATTCTCACGAAGCAAGACCCGCGGGCGCATGGCGGCGCTCGGTGTCGCTGCGGCCGTTCTGCTGGTGCTGGGGTTGTCACTCCGCCATGGGTCCGCCCCTGGAGCCGGGCGGGGACCAGAACCAGGCAAGAGCCAGGTAGCCGTAACACCTCAGAACGAACCCGTGGAAGTAGCCGAGAACAGGGTGCCGGATTCGCAGGACGCCACCGGCTTCGTCTCTCTTCCCTACGCCGCCGACCCCGCCACGCTGGAGGATGGCGCCGTGGTAAGGGTGGTTTTGTCCCGTTCAGCGCTCGCGTCGCTGGGGCTGCCAGTAGCAGATGTAGGCGCGACGGAGCAGGTCCCGGCAGACATCGTACTGAGCGAGGACGGCGCGACGCAAGCCATCCGCTTGGTTTCGCGGGCCAGTCTCGAACAGTGATTGGAGAGACGGTAGTTTCGAGCAGCAATTGGGAACGTTTAAAGCGATTTACGGGAATTGTAGATGGCGGAGGATTCGGAAAGCTCGGGCCACTGTCAAAAATCGGGGATCGGCAGGATCTCAAGAACGCGCGTCTGAGAGGGATATTGAAATGAAATTGAAAGGGCGGTTCGTTTTTGCTGGCTGTTTCGCGGCGGCCTTTGCGGCACTGGTCGTCGGCGGCCCTGCGTTTTCCCAGCGGATCGGGCCGGGGCCGGGGCGCTTTTCGCCAGACGACGCCATGGGATTTGTGGGGTTCGAGGCCGGTCTCGGAGGCGGAAAGACTGTCACCGGCGCGCCCTTCACCGCCTCGTTTTCGCAGCAGACCACGCAGGCATTCGCCGATGGCAATCGCATCCAGAGAACCACCACCGGCACGCTCGCGCGCGACAGCAGTGGCCGCTTCCGCCGCGACATGACGCTCCCGGCGATCGGAGACTGGGCCACCTCGGGCAAAACCCCTCCCCATGTGGTTCTGATCAAGGACCCGGTCGCCGGAGCGGACTACATCCTGCAGCCAGCCGACAAGACAGCCCGCAAACTTCCCTCGCCGCAGAATGGATTCGGTAAAGGCGGACCCGCTGCACAGGGCGGCCCCGGTGGACCAGGCGGACCGCATCCCCAGTTCGCGCAGAACGATGTGGTCACCATTTCGCTGGGCGCGCAGACGATCAACGGCGTGTCCGCTCAAGGCACGCGCACCACCCGTACAATTCCGGCGGGCGCGATTGGGAACGAGAAGCCCATCGTAATCACCGTCGAGCGCTGGTATTCGCCAGACCTGCAGATGAACGTGATGATCAAGCGCAGCGACCCCCGCACCGGCGACAATGTGTTTCAGGTGAACAATATCGTCCGCGGCGAACCGGACGCTTCATTGTTCCAGGTTCCCTCGGACTACGCGATAAAAGAAGGCGGTCAAAGGCGCTTTGCCCGCAAGGGCCCGCCTCCGCCGCCGGGAGACTAGATTTCCCCGCAGCAAAGCCGTACTTGCGGGCGGACACCCCCACCACGCTCCGCCCGCAAGCCCCCCTTCCTAGCGCCAGCGAACCTGCGTCGCGGTTCGATCGACGGGCGCTGTGTGGACGCGCCGCCGCCTCCCACTGTTATAATTTCCTCTCGATCGGGAACGCGAACATGAGCCCCAACCCAGGCGAGAAGGAATACCGGAAGCTACTGGAGACCGAAGGCTTCTCGCACACATTCGTCTGGCAGGACGGCCCGAACGCCTTCTATCCCGACCACACTCACGCAGGTCTGACCGCTCACATCATCCTGGATGGCGAAATGGCGCTAGCCATGAATGGCAAATCCCAAACCTACCGCGCGGGCGAGCGCTGCGATGTGCCCGCCGGAGCTGTCCATTCGGCGAAGATGGGCGCAACCGGCTGCCGCTATCTGGTCGGTGAAAAGTAAGACCCTAGGCCACCCGACACCTTCCAAAACGTCAGGCTCGGCTTCTGTGACTTCGGAAAAAGTTCACGCTACCAGCCAGCACCAAAAAAAAGTGTAATCCTGAAGGGAAGGATCTGCCTTTGGTCTTTTTTTCTTCGGGGAGTGGCCTTCAGCCCTGGTCTGCGGAAATTGCGCGGTCGAGAAGTTCTACCACGTGCAACACTTCCTGGTCCGTGCCGTGAATCGCAGCGCCCGCGCGAAGCTGTAAGATGCACCCGGGGTTCGCTGTCACAATCGCCTGCGAGTTCGTCTGCTTCACGTACTCCATTTTCTTCGCAAGCAATTCAAGCGACGCTTGCGTTTCCGTCACGTTATAGACGCCCGCCGACCCGCAGCACTGGTCAGCCAGCGGCATTTCCACCAATTCCACGCCGGGGACGGCGCGAATCAGCTTGCGCGGAGCCTCGCGGATTCTCTGCCCGTGCGCCAGGTGGCACGAATCCTGATACGTGACGCGCAGCGGAACAGGCTTCAGTGCGGCAGTAAGCCCAATTTCCGCCAGAAATTCGGTGACATCCCGCATCTTTGCCACGAACTTCCCTGCACACTTTGCCGCCTCTCCGTGCGCCGGATCATCTTCGGTAAAAAGATGCGTATATTCCTTAAGGGTCGACCCGCACCCCGCCGCATTCGTGATGACCGCGTCGAACTCCTCCATTGGGAACGCCTGAAAGTTCGCTCGCGCAAGTTCGCGCGCCACGTCGCGAACCCCTGCGTGATTCGGAAGCGCACCGCAGCAAACCTGCCCGGCCGGCACCACCACCTCGCAGCCATTCGCCTGCAGCACGCGGATCGTCGCGCGATTCAGTTCGCTGAACGTCACCTGCGCCACGCACCCGGCAAACAGCGCCACACGCGCGCGCCGCGCTCCCTGCGCCGGAAACGTCTTGCCAAGCTCCGTGAAGAAAAACTCCGAATCGATCCTCGGCAGCAGCCGTTCGCGCTCCTGCAACCCCAGAAGCCGCAAAATGCCGGTACCCCGAGCCAGCGTGGCCAATCCCGAGCGCTGATAGAATTTCAAAAATCGCGCCGCGGTGGCGATCCGCGAGGGATACGGAAGCAGCCGCCGGTACACAAAATCGCGCGCCAGCCGCGATCCGAGCGGCCGCTTGTAGTGCTGTTCGATCTGCGCGCGCGCTGTTTCCACCAGCCGGCCGTATTCCACGCCGGACGGGCACGCCGTCTCGCAAGCGCGGCAGTCAAGGCACCGGTCGATATGTGCCACGAACGCCTCGCCCAGCTCCAGCTTCCCTTCGTCCACGAGTTCCATCTGCCTGATCCGCCCGCGTGGCGAATCCGCCTCCCTTCCCCACAGCCGGTACGTCGGACACTGGTTGAGGCACAACCCACAATGAACGCAATGCGAATAGACGGAGTATTCCGGCTTGTCCGCGCCGGAAAATCCGCTCGGGCCCGCCGGGACGTCAACAGGCAGGTCTTCGTGCGAAGCGGGAGCAAGCGGTGGAAGAGCCATCGTCATCTACAGCCCTCCCACGAAGCGGCCGGGACTAACGATGCCCAGCGGATCGAAGAGATTTTTCAGTTTGCGCATGGAATCGAAATCGCCGCGTTCGAGCCCCCAAACCTTCAGCGCACTCTTCCATTCCGCCGGACTCCACGGAATCGTCGCGTTACCGCCGAGAGCCGCGCAGTCGGGAAGTATCTGATCGGTGGCTTGAATCACACGGCGCTGGGCAACGTCGCTGCGGTCACCCGGCAGCAGCGCAAAATAAACAATGCCCAACCCGCGCGCCATTGCGGCCCACGGCAGAGAATTCGTCTCGGCAGCCGCCGCGGCGCCCGCAAGCAGTTCCCGCATGCGTGTAGGGAGCACGCTCATTTTCACGATCGTCGCCGCCGGAGAAGCCGCCAGCGCAACCGGTATGAATTCTCGCTTGAGGCTCGCGGAGTTAGACAGCTCTTCCTCCGTCAACGCGGCGAAGTCCGCGCCGCCACACTGCTCGGCCATCCGGAAAAAATCACGCTGGCAGCGCTCAAGGACATTCTCGTTCCCGGTGAAATCGGCAGCCAGAGTCCACTCCGTTTTGGAGAATACGCCGCAGCCGGCCGCAGCCGGCACGATCCGCGAAGCCGCCTCGCCGCATAAAATTTTAGCTGCGCTCGGACTGAAGACTTCCATCGCCTGTGGATTGAGAGGCGAATGCGCGATGCTGTGCCGCAATTCAAGCGCCCCGTCCGCGCTCGCAAACCGCGCGACAAACCCTCGGGTAGCAACGGGGAGCGGAAAGGTGCGGAAATTAATTTTCGTCATCACGCCCAGCGTCCCCAGCGCGCCGATCATCAGTTTGTGGATGTCATAGCCCGTGACGTTTTTCACCACGCGCCCGCCGCTTTTCGCCGCCGCGCCCTGCCCCGTCACAAACTCCATTCCCAGCACGTAATCGCGAGCCGTCCCGTACATCTGCCGCAGCGCCGTATCGACGCCGGAAGCGATCGTGCCGCCGATGGTAGCGTGTTCCATATAAGGCACCGCAAGCGGAAGCCACTGCTTGTGCTCAGCCAGCACCGCCCCCAGCTTTTGCAGGGTGATTCCGGGCTCCACGCTGAGTGTGAGGTCGGCGGGGTCGTAGGCGACCACGCGGTCAAGCCGCGTCAGGTCGAGTGCGAGGTCGTACTGGCGCGGAACCAGTCCCATCGCGAGCTTTGTGCGCGCGCCGCATGGCACGAGCGCCAATTTTTCAGCGGCTGCGAATTTAACGATCTCGGCGGCTTCGTCACTCGATCCCGGACGAACTGCCGCTGCAGGCCGCTTGCCGCAAACCTCATATGCGGCAAGTCCAGGAGAATCGCTCACCACGTGCGGGGGGCCGGCGATGCTCGCAAGCCGCGAGGCAGCCGTCATGCTGGCGATGCTCATGCGGGCGAGACGCTCGCGTCAGTGATGCCGTTCGCCTTGGGCGCGGTACGAGCGTAGATTTCCCCGCAAGCCTTCGCGCTCGGAAAGATTTTCCCCGGGTTCAGCAGTTCGGCCGGATTGAACGCGTCATGAACCCCCCGCATCAACTCCAGATCGGCCGGGCTGAACAGATACGGCATCAGGTGATCCTTTTCCATTCCCACGCCATGCTCGCCGGTAATCGCGCCACCCATCTCGATGCAGCAGCGGATTATTTCGCTGCCGGCCGCAATAGCTCTGCGGAACTCGTCGCGATCGCGCCCGTTAAATGGAATCAGCGGGTGCAGATTCCCGTCGCCCGCATGAAAAATGTTTCCTATTTCAAAGCCGTATTTCTTGCCGATCTCAGCCAGCCTCCGCAGCGTGGCGGGAAGCTTCGTCCGGGGGATCACGCCGTCCATCGCGTAATAGGTCGGCGAGATTCTGCCCACCGCGCCAAACGCGTTCTTGCGGCCCTTCCACAGGAGGTCGCGCTCTGCCGCGTCCCGCGCGACTCGCACCTCTGTCGCATGATGCTCCCGGCAAATGTCCGCCACGTCCTCCGCGGCGCATGCAACCGCTTCGCGCAGCCCATCGACATCGATCAGCAACACGGCTGCCGCGCCAATCGGATACCCGGCGTGGACATACTCCTCCACCGCGCGAATCGTCCAGCCATCGAACATCTCACAGGCCGCCGGAGTGATCCCGCGCCGCGTAATCTCAGCGACGGTTTCGGTGGCGTCGTCCACGGTGTCGAACACCGCAAGCAGCGTCTTCACCGCCTCGGGCAAGCGCGTGAGCTTCACGGTGATCTCGGTAACCAGCGCAAGCGTTCCTTCGGAGCCGACGAAAAGCCCGGTCAAGTCATATCCGGGTGAATCGAGCGCCGGGCTGCCGAGCCGCACGACTTCCCCCTCGGGCATCACCACGGTCATGGCTAGAACGTGGTTAGTAGTAACGCCATACGCCAGCGTGTGCGGGCCGCCCGAATTCTCCGACACATTCCCGCCGATCGTGCATGCCTTCTGGCTCGACGGATCGGGCGCAAAATGCAGCCCCGTATGCGCCACCGCAACGCTCAAGTCCAGATTCACGACGCCCGGTTGCACTGTCGCGCGCTGATTCTCTACGTCCACTTCCAGTATCCGATTCATGCGCGAAAATACGACGACAATCCCGCCCCGCCGCGCCAGCGCGCCGCCCGAAAGCCCGGTCCCCGCGCCGCGCCCGACCAAGGGCGTCTCATAGCGGTTCGCCAGCTTCACAATGTCTACCACGTCTTCGGTATTGCTCGGAAACACGACGCACGAAGGCTTGGCCACCTCCACCGAACCGTCGTATTCGTACAAAAGCAAATCTTCCGGCTCGTGCAGGACGCCGTCAGCGCCTAGCAGTTTTGTCAATTCATGCAGGAGTCGAGAATCCATTTTGTGGCGCGATTACAATGAAATATTGGATTTAGCGCTTTCCTGCCCACTATATCCGCCGCACTCAAGCGCGTCAACGAAGCTCCATGGCGGCAGATCACCTTCCCGTTTTTCACTTGCCAGCGCGCCGCACCCTCCTAACTCGCTGCTCAATGGATTTTTGGCTCTAGCGGGTGATAGGATGGCTTTACCCCCTCAAACCCTTACGAGGTTCACATGATCGCCGAGCTTAAGAAGAGCCATCTTGGAGTCCTTTGCACTCGCTGCGGACAGCCAATACCGGTTCCCGCAAGGATCGTCCGCCTTCGCGATGAACAGGAACAGATAGCCACAGAGACAGATGCCCCGGGCGGGTTCGCACTGCGTTGCAAGCGATGCGAATCAGAAGGTATTTACGCAATCAGTGACGTTCAAAGCTTCGACGGTGAACCAAGAAAGCGTCATTCGAGGGCACGAGCGGCGGGTGCCTAAGAAGGCCGGAAGCGACTCCGGGGTGCGCGCTTTTTGTTTCCTCTCCGCGCCCCTCGCAAACGGATCGGTACGCGGGAACTCGGGAACACCCGTGCCGGAGGCCCAGGCCCGATTGACATTTGTCTCGCCCGGTGCGATTGTTTTCGTCTAATTCCCTCCGAGGCTACGATGCAGCCACCGAGGCGACCCTGTCTATTGGCATTGCTCCTGCTGGCGTCTTTCCTGCTGGCCCGGGTGGCGTGCGCCGACTCGCTTACGATCACCACCTCTCCCCCTGGAGCTACCATCGAAATCAATGGCCTGGCAGCCGGTACCACTCCGTATAGAATCGACTATCCGGGCAGCTACTTCCGCAAGCCGCACACGGCTTTCAGCGCCCGTCTTGAGCACGCAGTCACCGTCCGCATTACCAAAGAGGGCTACCTCACGCAGCAAGTCACGCTGACCAACGGCCCTTTCGACTGGGTAGCAATAACCGGACGCCGCCGCGGCAACTATTTTCTGCTCAAGTCCGAGCACTTCGAAATCAAGCTCGAGGCGGTCTCCTACGGAAACAGCACCGGCCAGGCCGCCGAAACCTTCGGAAGAGAAGGTCCGATGCGCCCGCCTTCGGCCGAAATGCTTCGCGCCAGCGAACCGAAGATCAGTTCCGAAGCCGGCAGCGCAGCGATAGCATCCGAGCCGACGGGCGCCGATATCTACATCGACAACAAATTCGTTGGCCAGACGCCCTCAACGCTGCGCCTCGCGGCTGGCTCGCATCATGTGGAAGTGCGCCTCCAGGGCAAGGAAACGTGGGAGCGTGATCTGGACGTGCTGAAGGACAGCCAGTTAACCCTGCACGCCGTCTTCCCCGAGTAGCCATCCAGCGGCCACCGTCAGTGCCCACCGTCAGCGTCCAACCCCGCGAAACCGCCTCCAACCCGGCGCAAGCTTCTTCTTTGACACCCTATCCCCTCCCGCCAACTGCATGCCTCAGGCACCTGCCACCCACCGCACAGCCGCCAGAATGCCGATTGACTTCCCCCCGAGTAACTTTTGTAATGAATTGATTCCACCCTATGCGGAATGAAGCTGCCACAGTGCTCGCGGAAGGTGTCAATAAAACGCAGCCGCGCCCAGGCCCCTCAAAGCGCCACGCCTTCCTCGTAGCCGCGGGAATATTCCTCAGCCGGATCGCGGGACTCATCCGCCAGCGGATTTTCGCGCACTACTTCGGCAATTCCGACGCAGCCGACGCCTTCAACGCCGCCTTCCGCATTCCCAATTTTCTGCAGAATCTATTCGGCGAAGGAGTCCTCTCGGCGTCGTTCATTCCCGTGTATGCCGGCCTGCTGGCGCGCAAGGATGACGAAGAAGCGCGCCGCACCGCCGGAGCGGTTGCGTCACTGCTGGCGCTCACCACCTCGGTTCTCGTTCTGATCGGCGTGCTCGCCACGCCCTATCTGATCGACGCGATCGCGCCCGGATTCCACGGCGAGAAGCGCGAACTGACCATTCGCCTGGTGCGAATTCTCTTCCCGGGCGCGGGCCTGCTGGTTTTTTCCGCATGGTGCCTCGGCATCCTCAACAGCCATCGCCGCTTCTTCCTCTCCTACACGGCGCCGGTGATCTGGAACGCGGCCATGATCGCGACGCTTTGGGGATTTGGCGGGCGCTACGCGCAATACCCGCTCGCAGCCATTCTTGGCCTGGGGATCGGTTGTCGGCAGCGCGCTTCAAGTGGGCGTGCAGCTTCCGGTTGTGCTGCGACTTCTGCAGCGGGTTGCATCTTTCGCTGAACTATCAGGCCGAAAACGTGAAGACGGTCGTCCGCAATTTCGGCCCGTATTCGTCGGCCGCGGCGTCGTGCAGATCAGCGGCTACGTGGACGCGTGGCTCGCCAGCTGGCTCGGCACCGGCGCGCTCTCCGGCATTTTCCTACGCGCAGATTCTTTTCACGCTGCCCGTGAGCCTTTTCGGGATGTCCGTTTCGGCCGCCGAACTGCCCGCACATGTCCGGCGCGATCGGCGAGCGACAGCGAAGTGGCCGAAGCGCTTCGCGCGCGCCTCGATCCCGGGCCTGCGCCAGATCGCATTTTTTGTGCTGCCGTCGGTGGTGGCGTTTCTGGTTCTCGGCGACGTGATCGTCGCGCGCCCTCTATCAAACCGGCCGCTTCACCCACAGCCGACGCACTCTACGTCTGGGCCATTCTCGCGGGCGCCACCGTCGGGCTGCTTGCCTCGACGCTCGGGCGGCTCTACTCGTCCGCCTATTACGCTCTGCGCGACACGCGCACGCCGCTGCGCTTTGCCATCGTGCGCGTCGCGCTCACCACGATCCTCGGTTATCTCTGCGCGCTTCCGCTGCCGCGAGCGCTCGGAATCGACGCGCGCTGGGGCGCCGTCGGGCTCACGGTGTCTGCGGGGATTGCTTCGTGGGTCGAATTCACGCTCTTGCGCCGCAGGCTTGAATCGCCGCATCGGCCGCACCGGTCTTTCGGCCGACTATCTCGCGAAGCTCTGGGTCGCCGCCGCGGCCGCGGTTTTGCGGCTGGCCGATCCACCATTTCTTTCACGCGCATTCACCCGTTCTGGTAGGAATCGTCGTTCTCGTGCCCTACGGGGTTATTTATCTGGGAGCGACCTTGCTACTTGAAATCGACGAAGCCCAGTCTCTAATGGGCCGCGTCTTGCGCCGCTGGAAAACTTAACACCCATCCCACTTAACTCATCCCAACCACGTCATCCTGAACAAAGTGAAGGATCTGGGCCGTACCCGACCCGCTCTAGACCTTCGCCTCGCGCACGTGCTCGCGTTCGACACGAGCGGCCACCGGAACCAAGCTTTCACGCGCCTGCGTGCCGTCCGGCGCAGCCCGCAAATATTGCGCCGGCCAAGGAACCGGTACTCCCAGGTCTCGCGCTTCTTCGAGAGGCCAATAGGGACGGCGCAAAAATTCGCGCGCGAAAATCACCACGTCCGCCTTATCGGTCCGCACAATTTCGCTGGCCATCTCCGGCACGTCGATCATTCCCACCGCCCCGGTCAATCACGCCCGTCTTGTCCCGAATCTGCTGCGCAAACGGCACTTGGAAGCCGGGCTTTATCGGAATTTTCTGCGCGCGGGTCGAGGCCCGCCGACGAGCAGTCGATCAGGTCCACGCCCAGCGGAGCAATTTTCTTCACGGCCTAGATCGACTGATCGACGTCCCATCCGCCTTCGATCCAATCCGTCGCCGAAATGCGCACAAACAAGCGGCAACGACGCGGGCCAATCCTCGCGCACCGCCACTGACCACTTCCGCCAGAAACCGGATTCGGTTGTCGAGCGACCCGCCGTAAGAATCCGTGCGCTTATTTGAAATCGGCGAAAGAAATTCGTGAATCAGGTACCCGTGCGCGGCGTGAATTTCGATCACCTGAAATCCCGCCTGCAAAGCCCGTCGCGCGGCTTCTCGGAAAAGCATTCACGATCCTCGCGAATTCCCGCCTCATCGAGCGCAGCGGGAACCGGGATAATTTGGGTCATAAGGCAGGGACTTGGCGCGACGGGCGTCCATCCGCCTTCCGACTCAGTGAATCTTCCCCGGACGCCTTCCCAAGGCCGTCTTCGTGCTGCCCTTGCGGCCCGCGTGCGCCAGCTGCATGCCCGGAACAGCGCCCTGCTCGCGAAGAATCGCGCGATGCGCGCCAGCTGCTCGATGTGCTCGTCTTTCCAAATGCCAAGATCCCACGGGCTGATCCGCCCCTCTGGTGTCACCGCCGAAGCTTCGGTGAAAACCAGTGCCGCGCCGCCCACCGCGCGGCTGCCCAGATGCACCAGGTGCCAGTCGGTCGCAAACCCATCGGAGGACGAATACTGGCACATCGGCGAAACGACGATGCGATTCTTCAGCACCACATCGCGAATCTTCAGCGGATCGAACAGGTCCATGCGCAACCTTCCTCCGGGTTCAAGTGTTCTTGCAGAAAAGAGGTTTCAATCATTCCTGTGGTGAGTTTTCATATGCTGCTGGTCCGCCACTGGATCGATCAGCCGTATCACATGTATGCTTCGCCCGCGGATCAAATCGGTACAACAAGCACGGCGTCGGCCGCTTGCTCTTCTCCCGCGAGTTCGAGTTCTGGATTGTCGATCATGACCTCCCCGTTATTGTAGATACGAAGCTCGTGCCGACCTGCATCACGATCTTCATTTCGTTCCCTTCCGCCTTCATTGTTCCTCCTCTAACGCCGTTGCAAGCTGCCGATACCTAAACCCACAAGCCAATAGGATCCCGCGCAACGATTTGATGACGTCGAGCGCCGCAATGCGCCATATTCACTTCGAAGGCTTCTTAGTTCTTTCCTCGGGACCTGATGTCCAAGCCGGCGCGTCGCTTGCCGGAAACGATTCCTCCGACGCTTCGTCCACAACGTCCAGGGTCTCCGGACCGGCCTGTCTCATCCGCCGCGCTTTTCTGTTTCGATTTCATGGGCGCATCCGATGCTTTCGTGTCCATAGAACTCTCTTCCTTCGCGGTCGCGCAGAAAAATGCCAGCCGACCGCTTGCCGCCTTGCAAATCACCCTATCACTGATAATTTTTTGAGTCTATCCGGTAGGATGGTGAATCTACATCCTAGAGCGTATGGTTACTTGGAGATACTCCACAGCCGCCCCAATCCGCCACAGTTGAACGCCGCCTCTTTATGAAACTCGCTCACAGCAGCATCTGACACCAAGGCCCGGCACCATGAGCGCCGCCGCAGAAGCCCTCCCGAACCAAGCGGCACTCGCAGCCCCACTCCGAAGGCATGATGTGGATCATCGCGATCGCGGTGATGCTCGCGACCTTCATGGAAGTGCTGGACACTTCGATCGCGGCTGTCTCGCTTCCTTATATCGCCGGCAGCCTCTCCGCCACCAACGATGAAGCCACCTGGGTGCTCACCAGCTACCTGGTCGCCGAATGCGGTCGTGCTTCCCGCCAGCGGATGGTTCTCGCTGCGTTTTGGGCGCAAGCGTTTCCTGATCACCTGCATCATCATCTTCACGGTTTCTTCGTTCATGTGCGGCTCGGCCGCGAGCCTGGCGATGATCCTGATCGCGCGCGCCATCCAGGGAGCGGGCGGAGGCGCGCTGCAGCCCATGTCTCAGGCCATTCTGCTCGAGACGTTCCCTCCTGAAAAGCGCGGCATCGCCATGGCCGCCTTCGGCCTGGGCGTCGTCGTAGCCCCGGTTCTGGGGCCCACCCTCGGCGGCTGGATCACCGAAACCTACACCTGGCGGTGGGCCTTCTACATCAATGTCCCCATCGGCATTCTCGCGGTGATTCTCATTTCGCGCTTCGTCCAAGATCCGCCCTACATCCGCAATGCAAAGCCGGGCCGCCTGGATGCGATCGGCCTGGGATTGCTGACGGTCTGGCTTGGCGCGCTGCAAATCATTCTCGATAAGGGCCAGGAAGACGATTGGTTTGGCGCCACCTGGATTCGCTGGGCGCGTTGTATCCTGATTACAGCGTTCCTCGCATTTCTGTCTGGGAGCTCACGCGAGAGAAGCCGCTGGTCGACCTGACGAATTTTCACCAACCGAAACTTCGCCATCGGCTGTCTGCTGATTGCGCTGTTCGGAGTGGTGATCTACGGAATTGTCACGATCCTGCCGCTCTTTTTTCAGACGCTGCTAGGCTATACGGCGCTGGCAGCGGGATGGGCGGTGAGCCCGCGGGGCGTCGGCGCCATCTTTGCCATGCCCCTGGTGGGCCTTATTGACCGAGCGCATCGACAACCGCTGGCTGATCGCCGCCGGATTTGCGGGGGTGGGCGTCTGCACGCTCTGGCTGGGTAACGTCGACACGCAAATCGGCGAATTCTCGATGTTCTGGGCCATCATCCTGAGCGGTTTTTTTATCGGCTTTGTCTTCGTCCCGCTTGTCACCGTGGCCATGGGCAAGCTCGACAACGAACAAGTAGGCAATGCCGCGGGACTTTACAATCTGCTGCGCAACGTGGGCGGAAGCGTTGGCATTTCCGTGGTCAATACGCTTCTGGTGCGGCGCGCCCAGGTGCACCAATCGGAAATCGTCCATTCCGTTTCACAGGGCTCACCCATAACGGAGCGCGCCCTGCAATCGATCACGCGGCTGATGGAAGCGCATGCCGATCCTGTCACGGCTGCGAACCGCGCCCGCAAAATTCTGGAGCTCACCATGTCGCAGCAAGCGCAGCTCTGGGCTTACGTGGACGATTTTCGCTATCTCGCCCTGCTGTGCTTCGCCTGCATTCCCATTGCTTTCACAGTGCAGCGAGTGCGCAAGCGGCCCGGCCACGTCGCAGTCGAGTGAGTTCTGGAGGGTGCTCAGGGGGGAGTTGAACGAACAATGAACCGGTGAATATCTTAATTCTTTTCGCAAAACGCTAGAAAACTGGAACCTAGAACTTGTAAATGATCCCAGCCGATATCTTCGGACTGTACTGGGAAGTGTTGTAAAGCTTGGTTCCGATCATGTCCGCCTCCAAGCGATACGCAAAGCGCTGTGTGGCTTTGATATCTACCCCGCCGCCCACTTCGTAGGTCACGCCATCCTGGCCGTAGCCCGAGACGCGCGGTCCAAAGTGTGCATCGCCTGCCAGCCCGTGGGCCCACAACTCCAGCCCGCGCGGCCCGGACACACGAAAACGCGGCCCGCCCCCGTAAAAGGCAAAATCGGAAGGCTGATTTGCAACGGAGCCGAAAGCGCCCGTAAACGCTCCTTCAAAGCCGAATAATCCCCTCTTGATGAAATACGATAATGAAAGATCGAGGCCGTTACGGTTCACCTCGCGCGCAGGAAATGCGTACACACGCACAAACGTGTATCCCACATAGGCTTGATAACTAAAGGAAGGTTCCACGTTGACGACGCCGATTTGGGGCGCCGGCGAACCGCTGGAGGCGGCAGAAGTTCCCGCCGTTTCCCCGAAACTTGCGTCCGGAAGCAACTGGGCCGACGCAAACCCTCGCGGAGCGCCCCCATTAGGAGCCGCCGTGGCCGTCACGCCCGATTCGGGAATGTTCGCCCCCGCAAATGACGGCGAAGGCGACACGGCGCTATCCTGGGCCCGGGCGCCCAACGCGAAGAGTAGAACCAATGCGCACGTACAGCTCGCGTATTTCATCGCCTATTCACCCCCAAGGTAGCCGCACCTGACCCGTAACTAATTTGAACGAGAATAGCTGCACGTGTCCACTCAAAATTCGCCGCTGCGTTATTCAAACACTATAGCGGTGAATCTCCATCCCTTGCCTTTTCAGAGGCACCGGCAGAGTTGTGCCGATGGCAATCCTGCCGATCAGTTTGAGGGATGTGCTCCTACCGAGCACACTATCGTCGCACCTCGCGGGCAATCTACAGCTTGTAGCCTATCTTCCGGACGAATTCGCGGCGCTTGCCGGCATGGTCCAGGGTTTCGACGCCTTTGGGGGAACTGCCGTCGATCACGCCCAGGACACCGCGGCCCTGCTCGCTCTGCGCCACGATGACTTCCACGGGATTCGCGGTGGCGCAAAAGATATTGCACACCTCGAAGCAGTCGCGGACGCGGCTCAGCAGGTTGATCGGGTAGGCCTGGCGCATCAGCAGCACGAATATGTGGCCGGCGCCGATGGTCTGGGCGTTTCCGACGGCTGCTTCGCGGAGTTCGTCGTCATTGGCCTCGACGCGGATCAGGCAGGGGCCGGAGGCCTCGTTGAACGCGACGGCGAATTTGGCGCCGGGTACGGTGTTGACTACGACCTCGTAGAGATCTTCGGCAGTTTTGATGAAATGAGACTGGCCCAGTATCAGATTGGCGTCTTCCGGAATCCGCATGCGGACGGACAAGATTTCCATTTTTTATCTCCGCCCGGTAAAAAGTTCCCACATTTGGGATCGGTAAGCGAGAGCGAAATTTCGGATTCTGTAAAATCCATCAAAAACGCCCATTATCTGCAGGAAGCACATTTGGGTGGGGACGCGCCGATGGAAATGCGACGTGCTAGGAATTTGTGAAGGTGCGTACGCGGCCCGTGTCGTTAATGCGAAGTAGTAGGCGGAGTAGGTAGATGAAGTAGGTCGAAGGACGCGGGAAACGGGCTGTACGAAAAGAGAAATCGATTGATCATTAAGACACTTCATCAGGCCAAGCGCTTTTTCAAGATCCTTGTCGGATTCACGCTTCTGGCGATTGGGGTCGTGATGATTGTCACGCCGGGTCCTGGCCTGCTTACGATACTGCTTGCGCTGGGCGTGCTGGCAGCGGAGTTTGTATGGGCGCGACGGCTGCTGGATAGGGTGAAAGAGCAGGGCGTGCGCATCCGGCAGACCGTGTTTCATCTTACCGATCGCGCTGCCTAAGCTTTCTTCCCTCTTCCGGTTAGCTCCGACCCCCACAATCTCACTTCCCCCGACTCGCTCCCTTGCATTGCCCTCTCTTGATCCTCTCTCACTCGGTTACCCCTTCCTCCAATACGACGAATTGTGGTTTGATGCATAGCGATACGCCTTACAGGCAACTTCTCAGGCTCTGGGGGTACTCGTGGCGAACATTTCGGAGGATTCGAACAATAAACTGCCCAAATCGGTGCGGCGATGGGCCGGCAAATGGGCGCTCATTACCGGCGCCAGCGCGGGAATCGGCCTGGCGTTAGCGGAGCAACTGGCCGCCACCGGCAGCCACCTTGTGCTCACGGCGCGCCGGCTGGACCGTCTCCAGCAGCTCGCAACCGATTTGCCGGCGAAACATGGGGTGCGGGTGGAAGTTTGCGCCGGAATCTCGTGCCGGCCGGAGGCTCCCGAGGAAATTTTCGCCTTCACGCGGGGGAAGGAACTTGAAATCGACCTCCTGATCAACAATGCGGGTTTTGGCGCGTTTGGAACTGAACCACGAGGTTCGGGGAGAAGCTGCTGGAGATGATTCAGGTGAACTGCTCCGCCGTGGTGCACCTGACGAATCTTTTCGTGCCGCGCGATGATCGAGCGGCGGCGGGGAGACGTCCTGATTGTTTCGTCCGTGGCGGCATTTCAGGCCGTTCCGTTCAATCCGACCTATGCGGCCACAAAGGCATTTGACCTGATTTTTTCGGAGGGAATCGCGGAGGAGCTGCGGCCGTTTGGCGTTCGTGTTTGCGCGCTTGTGCCCCGGCTCGACGACCACGGAGTTTCAGCAGGTGGCCAACCAGCCCGACAGAGTTTTCCGAGTGGCGGAAACGGCGGAAAAAGTGGCGCGAGTGGGGCTGGAGGGCCTTGCGGCCGGGAAAACGTGCGTGATCTCGGGGACGATGAACCGGTTGATGATGCAAGGCAAGCGCCTGGCGTCGCGGCGCTTCGTCACAAAAATGGCCGCGAAAATGATGCGGCCGGGCAGACTCCTGACCGGTACGCTTGAGCGCCGTCAGGCGATCTTCTGGACGGTTTAATGCTGGCTGTGGTTTCCGTGTCCGTTGCCATTTCCGTTTCCGCCCGCTGCGAGTTAGCAAGTGGCTGAAGCAGGAGTTCGAAATCGCTTGCCATTCGTTCCTGATCGGCCGCGATGGGAGTTTCCGCCGGGTTGCGCGCAGGTCTCTCTGGCGTATACGAAGGCTGCTTTCGAGAGCTCCACGCCATGCGGAATCCTCGCAGCACATTCAGAATGCGAGCCTTTAGAACGGAGAAAACTGTTCTCGCATCGACGGAGGCGTCGACGGTTTCAAGTGCCGTACTGCGCGCAAAGAACATCAAATTCTGCCAGCAGCGCCTTCTGATAACTGCAGAAATCCTTCGTACATGTCGCTGCGCAGGGAACAGGTCCATACCCGATTCCCAATAGTCGAAGCCGCGGGAGAAGATCACTCGCGGGATCAGCTGCTCGACCCCCAGCCGCAAGATAAAACACCGCGTCTGGCTTGAGGGCGACGCTGTAGATGCTGCGGATCCACGACGGCTCCACGCCGCGAACGATGGCGCGGGCCATCAACGAATAGATGTAGCGGTCGGTGAGCACAACGAAACCGGCGCGAAGGGCGGGGACGATTTCATTCTCCAGGCGGTCGACGAAATCGGTGGCGTAAAACAGGCTTTGGGTCACGCGGCCGAGGTTATTGCCTTCCTTTGCCCGGCGAATCCCTTCGCCAGCGAGCGGCGAGCGCGTCATCCCGGTATCGAGCACGGCGTGGCCCAGCTCCTCAAGCCACGGCTTCAAGCAGATTGATCTGCGTGGTGCGGCCGGCGCCGTCTGTGCCTTCGATGACGATCAATTTGCCAGCCAGGTCGGCGAGTTTCATTCCGGGCAAGAGCTTTCCGTAGGTCTGCCTCATGGTCGTCACCCTCAGTTCTTTGGCTGCTTCGAGATGCGCTGCGCGCGATCTGGCGCACCTGCGACTGCTGCGTTTCGACGGGGAGGGTGGCGTCTATCACGGTGAGGCCGAATTCCGGCACCATGCGTTCGTATTCGTCGAGGATGCGGCCCTGGAAGATGCGGAAGCTCTCGTGGGGATCGTCGCTCAAGCCCAGGTCCATGCCGGCTTCGTAAAATTTCAGGCAGTCGCGGGCGGCGGTGATGCGTCCGATGGCGGTGTCGAGCGGAACGCGAAAATAGAATGCAACGGTCGGCTTCACGGCGAAGTCGTAAAGCTCGCGCACCCACTGGCGGTCCATGCCGCGCGCGACGTCGCGCGCGAAGGCGGTGTAGACATAGCGGTCGCAAAGCACCACCGCGCCCGCTTTCAGCAGCGGAAGGATGCTCTTCTCGGTGCGATCGGCGAAATCGGTGGCGTGAATCAAAGAGAAAGTCGCCGGCGTGAGCATCTTCTTTTTCTTGCCGAGCTTGGTGGTGTCTTTCACCAGGGGCGAGGAATTCCATTCGCTGAAAACGACGCCGTAGCCTCTTGGACTCGAGCCATTTGTGGAGGAGGCTAGTTGCGTGGACTTCCCCGACCCGTCGATGCCCTCGACGATGAAGAGCCGGCCGGGGTAACTGCCGGCGCCGCTTTCCCGGGGAGCGGGCGGGTTTGAGTGCATCGGAAAGAAAACTTCAAACGGGCCGATTCGAACGTTTGAACTGATATCCATTTTCACCGTTTCCAGGCGGCATTCTCGGCTTCTGACAGAGTGCGGAAGAGAACTTGAAATCTTGCTGATGGGCAAAAGCTGGCCCTAAAAGCCTGCACTTCCCCCGCACAAACCTGCTTTGGTTCCGCAGGAGCTATCCCGCCCCTGAAAGCCGATGTTGCCAGCAACTGCTTCTTATTTGGCTCCTTAGCCAGCCTCTGAGTTCCGGCTAATGGGTTATAAAATCCGTCAGAACGTTTTGGATTGCACGGTCGATTACGGGGGGATGTATCTAAATAGTCCTGATCTGGTCCTAGTACCTTCCACAAGGAGCCGTAGACGAGAGGTTCCCAACGGTGTAGGATCACCATCCTTCACGACCTACCCTTATTTAGGAGAACTACAAAATATGATGGTGCACGACCACGAACTCAAGGTGCAAAGCTACCGCGGCGTTCTGTGCTCGAACTGCCGGCAACCGATTCCGCTACCCGCAATCATAGTTCGCATGGAGCTCACGTC
Source organism: uncultured Acidobacteriota bacterium (assembly GCA_963848365.1). Classification (GTDB taxonomy): domain Bacteria; phylum Acidobacteriota; class Terriglobia; order Acidiferrales; family UBA7541; genus Palsa-295. The sequence goes on along the minus strand of CAWKDI010000005.1, from coordinate 168,411 downwards.
TGCCGACGTACGAGCCGAAGAGGGCGATCGAGTGTTCAGTTTGCGCTGTCGCGCTTGCGAAAAGGAGATGCCTTACCGGGTTAGCAATATTATCGATGTGGAGGGAACGCCCCGATCTCGCACCACAGCGCGGTCGCACGACAGGGCGAGAATGATACGGCAGCAGGAGCGGATGGCGCGGGCTGCTAACGGGTAGTTCTCATTTTGGCACGCGCAGTTGAAGGAGCCTCCGGTTGCAAAACACTCGGGGCTTGGGCGAAACGACGAGAGGTCGCGATTCGCCCTGTGGGGATGAGAACGAAAGAGATTCTCTCCAGTTTTGTTCTTCGATTTACGGCCTGGGCTTGGTCTCGCGTTAAGACCCCAGATCGTCCTTTGGTAGTCCCTTGGAGTTCGCTCGGAAACAGTTCGCGGTCGCGTCGCTTTTTCCTGCTCACCCGATGACCAATATTAAAATCTAGGCCGCGCTCGCCGGCTGACTTCGAAGGGCTTCGCCGCTACTCGTCGTCGTGGGATTGAGATTTGGCCAGGCGTTCGATTACGGCAAGGTCTTCGAGGGTAGTGGTGTCGCCGGAGATGCCGCCTTTGTGCGCTAGCTCGCGCAGGAGGCGGCGCATGATTTTGCCGCTGCGCGTTTTTGGAAGGAGGTCGGCGAAGCGAACGTCGGCGGGGCGCGCGATGGTGCCGATTTTTGAGGATACGTAGTCCATCAGCGCCGTACGGAGTTCCGGGCTGGGGGAGTGGCCGGAACGCAGCGTTACGAAACAGACGATGGCCTCGCCTTTCAGGTCATCCGGGCGCGCTACCACCGCTGCTTCCGCGACGGCGGGATGGCTTACGAGAACGCTTTCGATTTCCATCGAGCTGAGCCGGTGGCCTGCAACTTTGATCACGTCGTCTACGCGGCCTGAGCACCCAGATGTAGCCGTCCTTGTCGCATTGCGCGGCGTCGCCCGCGAAGTAAACGCCTGGAATTCGACTCCAGTATTCGCGCTTGAAACGCTCATCGTCGCCATAGATGGTGCGGAGCATGGAAGGCCAGGGCTTCTGGATGGTCAAGTAACCTGTCTCGCCGGGACCGACGGGCTGGCCTTGCAGATTTACGATCCTGGCGTCGATGCCCGGAAGCGGCAGCGTGGCGGATCCGGGTTTGGTGGGCGTGGCGCCAGGAAGAGGCGCGATCATGATGGCGCCAGTTTCGGTCTGCCACCAGGTGTCTACTACCGGGCAGCGGTCCTTGCCGATGTTTTCAAAATACCACTTCCAGGCGGCTGGGTTGATGGGTTCGCCCACCGAGCCTAACAGGCGCAGGCTCGACAGGTCGTGCGGCTTGAGCCATTCCAATCCCCAGGCCATGAAGGCACGTATGGCGGTGGGCGACGTGTAGAAAATCGTGACTTTGTAACGGTCGATGATCTCCCAGAAGCGGTCCTTGCGGGGCTGATCGGGCGCACCTTCATACATCACGACGGAAGCGCCGTTGGCGAGCGGGCCATACACGATGTAGCTGTGGCCGGTGACCCAGCCGATGTCGGCGGTACACCAATAGATGTCGTCGTCCTGCAGATCGAAGACCAGCCGCGAGGTCCACATGGTCCCCAGCAGATAGCCGGCGGAGGTGTGGAGCACGCCTTTCGGCTTGCCGGTGGTGCCGCTGGTGTACAGGATGAACAGAGGATGCTCGGAGTCGAATGGGGCAGCGGGGCAATCCCTGAGGGCGGACTTTTCGAGGTCGTGCCACCAGAGGTCGCGGCCTTCGCGCCACGCCACGGGCTCGCCGGTACGCCGCACTACAATTGATTTCTCTATCGTTGGGCAATCCTTCAAGGCGATGTCCGCGGTTTCTTTCAGCGGCACGATTTTGCCGCGGCGGTAGCCGCCGTCGGCGGTGATCAGGACCTTTGATTTGGAGTCACCGATGCGGTCGATCAAGGCCTGCGAGCTGAAGCCTCCAAAAATTACCGAATGTACAGCGCCGACCCTGGCGCAGGCCAGCATGGCGATGGGGAGCTCGGGAATCATCGGGAGATAAATCGTGACACAGTCACCCGGGTTCACGCCGATCGACACAAGCGCGCTGGCGAACCGGCAGACACGCTGGTGGAGTTCGGCGTAGGTGAATTGGAGGCTGGAACCGTCTTCGGCCTCCCAGAGCAGGGCGGGCTTGTTGCCGTTTTTCTCGAGGTGGCGGTCGAGGCAGTTGTAGGAGACGTTGAGTCTGCCGCCGACGAACCATTTGGCGTGGGGCAGATTCCATTCAAGGGTGCGATTGGGCTGCTCGAACCAGTCGAGGAGCTTGGCCTGTTCGGCCCAGAAGGCCTCGGGGTCGTCCAAGGCGCGGGCGTGCATTTTGCGGTATTCGTCGAGGGACTTAACGCGGGCTTTGTCGCTGAATTCTTCGGGCGGCGGGACGGCTTTCTCGTCAAGAACGTGCGGATCGAATTCCTGCATGTGGTTTCCGTCCTCCACGGGTCATGGGGCTGAAAGAAGGCGCGCCCGCTTAAAGCGAGATCTGATGCCAAGGCGTGCGCCCATACGTTAGTGAAGCCTGCGGCAGAGGTCAAGACGGCGACGTGAGCTGTCTCCCAGCGGCGATGCTTAAGTTGTTTTCGCCTTCGGGTTCCAACTACCGCAGGAGACCGGCGGGAGTACCGGTGCCGCTTCAGGAGTGCCGGTACCACTTAGCCCCCATCCCGGTATAATGCTTCTCTATGGCGAATCAGGCTTACCTGAGTGTTTGGTGCAAGAATTTCAGCGAAGAACGGATGCTCGAGGATTTCGGGAAGTTTCTCGAGACGGTTCCCTTTTCGGCCGCCAAACCGGGGTTCGCGTTTCTGATCGTTCGGGCCGTGGATGCGCGGGAGTCGCCCATGCTGGAACAGGATTTGCGAGCCGTGCCTCTCGATGCCGGGGGCATCATCGAGATCGCTCGGGATTACCTGCACTGGGACACCGCGTATGAAGTCCATTGTAACTGGGACCTTTGGGCGTTTAATGCCGAAGGGCGGTGGCAGCTGGAGCCGCAGCCGCTCGAACTTTTCTGCCACGGGGAAGACTATGACGAGGGCTTCTGGCAGGAGAGCGGGCACATCCAGGTGAACCTGGGATTCGAGCATCTTTTTACCGGGCATGCTGGGTTGCTGGGCATGCGGCGGGAGCGCATGCCGGCGCAGAGCCAGGAAGAAGCTCGGTTTCTCGAGGCGATGGCGTGGCCGGAGAACTTGCAGCGGTACCATGAAAAGACCCGCGAGAACATCCGCAAACTGCTCGACTGGGTGAGGAAGATCGAGAAGGCCGTGCCGGTGGAACGGGTTAGGCTGTGGTCAGAGGGTGAGGAGAATTTTGAGGCGCGCGTGGAAGAAATCCTCGTGGCGCATTAGCACAGCATGGACGAAGCGCACCTGGCAAGGTTTCGCGGCGTTTGGGATGGTACGTTTGCGTCACTGTTCCGTGGCGTTTTGATGGGCCGTGTCATACGCTTTTAACTGAGCGAGTTCAAAATACCCTGGATGTGGTATTTTCCCGCTGCAAAGGCAATACGGGGCGCTGGAATTGCGCTCGCGGTGTTTAGCAAGTGGTCGCCGACTAATCAGCAATGGATCGATGAGCGCTATCGCACAACCCGTGGCAGAAACGACCCACCAACAAGAGAAGCAGAAAAAACCCTCCGGATGGGACCAACTCAGGCACCTGATCCCTTACCTGATGCGGTACAAAGGGATGGCGGCGCTTGGGCTGCTGGCGCTCACTTTGATGGGTCTTGTGGGCGCCCTGCCGCAGCTGATTATCGGTGCCATTGTCGATTTGCTGAAAGGGTCGCCGCAGCCGCTCTCGACGCTTGGCGGGGGCGTCGCGGGCCGTGCTCCATCCTTTGTTTTCCTTCTACGCGCCCTTGAACCGGCACGCGCTGGGACTTTATTGCCTGATCCTGTTGGGCGTGATGCTGCTGAAAGGCTTTCTCTCCTTCTGGAGCCGGTGGATTCTGATCGGGATTTCCCGGGAGATCGAATACGACCTGCGAAACGATCTGCTGGCGCGGCTTGTGAAGCTCGAACCGGAATTCTACGTCCGAAATCGCACGGGCGACCTGATGTCCCGCGTGACGAACGATTTGAATGCGGTGCGCATGGTTCTGGGGCCGGGGATCATGTACAGCGCGACGACTTTTGCAACCATGGTGCTGGCCATATTCTTCATGGCCAAGCTTTCGCCGGCGCTCACCCTTTGGGTGCTGATTCCCGTGCCCTTCGTGGTGATCTCCGTACGCTACTTCGGGCAGATCATTCACCGGCTCTCGGAGCAGATCCAGGCGTCGCTTGGAGTGCTTTCCACGCGCGCGCAGGAAAACCTTACCGGCATCCGCGTGATACGGGCTTACGTGCAGGAAAAACCGCAGATCGCGGCGTTCGACGAAGCGAACCGGGACTACGTGAATCAGAACATCAAGCTGATCGGCTCCTGGAGTCTGTTCTTTCCCGCGCTTTCCTCCATGATCGGGATCACGGTGGTGATTCTGCTTTTGGTGGGCGGTAAAGAGGTGATCGACCACCGCGTGATCGCTTGGGACCTTTTCGGCGTTTTACACGTTTTTGATCCAGTTGATTTTTCCGATGATCGCCATTGGCTGGGTGACGAATATTTTTCAGCGCGGGGCCGCGTCGATGGGGCGGCTGCGCTACATCCTGACGGCTGAGCCGAACATCTGCGACACGGGGGTGTCGCTCGCGGCGCAGCAAACAGAATCGATGGCAAGCGGAAACGGGCAGCGGCCTCACGTTGGCGAGGCCGCCGGGAGCTCTATTAGCGCGGGGTCGCCGATCCGGGGCGACATCGAGTTCCGGCATTTGACATTTCTCCTACCCTACCTCCGGGAATGGCTCCGGCAATGTCGAGGTGCTGCACGATATCAACCTGCACGTCCCGGCGGGTTCGACGCTCGCGATTGTAGGACCAACGGGCAGGGGTAAATCGACGCATCGCGGCACTGATCGCGCGACTGTGGGAAGCGCCGCCGGGAACGCTGTTCATCGATGGGCGATCCATTCGCGACTATCCGCTGGCGCAGTTGCGGCGGTCGATCGGGTACGTGCCGCAGGACACGTTCCTTTTCAGCGAGACGTTGCGCGAGAACATCGCGTTTGGCGTGTCGGACGCGGAGGAAGAGCGCATTTTTGAAGCGGCGGAGATCGCCAGCATTTCCGGCGAGATTCAAAGCTTTCCGCAACGGCTGGACACCATGGTGGGCGAGCGCGGCGTGACGCTTTCCGGCGGGCAGAAGCAGCGAACGTCGCTGGCGCGGGCCATCCTGCGGCAGCCAAGAATTCTGATCCTGGACGATTCGCTTTCGAGCGTGGACACCGATACCGAAGAGCGGATCCTGCGCGGGCTGCGCGAAGTGATGAAGCAGCGGACGACGATTCTGGTGTCGCATCGCATTTCCACGGTGAAGAGCGCCGACCAGATCGTGGTGATGCGCGACGGGCGCATCGTCGAGCGCGGAACGCACGACGAACTGCTGGCGCTAGGCGGCTATTACGCCGATCTGCACCGGAAGCAACTGCTGGAAGAAGAACTGGCGGCGCGCGAATGAGCGACTTTCGCGAAGAAGAGAAACTCGGGAAGGTCTACGACGCGCAGCTCACGCGGCGGCTGCTGAAGTATCTGCGGCCGTACCGCTGGTGGGTGGCGGCTGGCCGTTTCCATGGCGCTTGGGCGTGGCGGCCATGGAACTGGTGGGGCCTTATCTTTTCCACGTCGGCATCGACTGGTACATCGTGCCGGGATTCTCGCGGAACATTCCCGGCAGCACGCGGCCGTCAGCGGGCTGTTGTGGGTGGTCGTCGTGTTTCGTGGGATCGCTCGCCGGCGAGCTTTGGACTGCAATATGCGCAGGTGCGCATCATGCAGTGGGTGGGCCAGGAAACGATGTACGACCTGCGCAAGGAAATCTTCGAGCACCTGCAGCGGCTGCCGATGAGCTTTTTCGACCGCAGCCCGGTGGGGCGGCTGGTGACGCGCGCGACCACCGACGTGGACGCGCTGAACGACCTGTTTGCGTCCGGCGTGGCGGCGATGCTGAACGATTTTGTGATGCTGTTCGGGCTGGCGGGCTGGCTTTTTTACCTGAATCACCGATGCTGGCGCTGGCGGCGCTTTCGCCGCTGCCGTTCATGATCGTGCTGACGTATTTCTTCCGCACGTTACGTGCGCGACGCGAACCGGCGCATCCGCACGGCCATTGCGCGAATCAACGCGTTCCTGCAGGAGCACATCAGCGGCATGGCCGTGGTGCAGCTTTTCAACCGCGAGGAAAAGTCGCAGGCAGCAGTTTGCGGAGCTGAATCGCATCCACATGGAGGCGTACAAGGACGCGATCGACGCGTTTTCGTTTTTCTTTCCGGCCGTGGAAGTGCTGAGCATGGGCGGCATCGCGCTGCTCTACTGGGTCGGCGGGGTGCGCGTGATCGGCGGGACGGTGGAAATCGGCTTCCTGTTCTCGTTCATGGTGTACGCGCAGCGCTTCTTCCGGCCGATTCAGGACTTGAGCGAAAAATTCAATATCCTGCAGACGGCGATGGCGGCGTCCGAGCGCATCTTCCGGCTGCTGGATGAGCCGATCACGATCTTTTCGGCGGCGCATACGCGCGCGCTGCCGGCGCCGCGCGGCGAGATCGAATTTCGCAACGTGTGGTTTGCCTATCGCGGCGGCGCGACGCCGAAAGAGGAAGACTGGGTGCTGCGCGATGTGTCTTTCCGCGTGGAGCCGGGGCAGACGCTGGCGATCGTGGGGCACACCGGCGCGGGCAAGACGACCATCATCCAGCTGCTGCTGCGCTTCTACGATATCCAGCGCGGCCAGATCCTGCTCGACGGCATCGACATTCGCGAGATGGATATTGCACGGATCTGCGCCACCTTGTTCGGGATCGTGCTGCAGGACCCGTTCCTCTTTACCGGCACGCTGGAATCGAACGTGAAGCTGGGCACGGAGACGATCGACCGCGCAGCGACGCGAGCAGGCGCTGCGGGAAGTGGGGCTTGGGCCGTTCGTCGCGTCGCTGCCGCAGGGCGTCGAAACGCCGGTGACCGAACGCGGCGCGACGCTTTCGGTCGGGCCAGCGGCAACTGGTGAGCTTTGCGCGGGCGCTGGCGCACAGATCCGAAATTTCTGATTCTCGACGAGGCCACCTCGAGCGTGGATACGAAAACGGAGCTGATGATTCGCGAGGCGCTGGACCGGCTCTCGAGGGCCGCACGGCGGTGGTGATCGCGCACCGGCTGAGCACGATCCAGCACGCGCACCGCATTCTGGTGTTCCACAAGGGCCGCCTGCGCGAGCAAGGCTCGCATCAGGAGCTGCTGGCGCTGCGCGGAATCTACTACCGGCTGTACCAGCTGCAGTACAAGGAACAGGAGATTCGCCCTGCCGGTGCCGGGAGGCGGCTCTCCGGGCGGATATTCCGCAGCCTCTGCCAGCCGATGACTGACGCTTGCCGTCGGCGCTTGCCCACTTTGGAAGTGCTCGAAACCTCGTTCTGCTCACTCCGCTTCCCTGCTAACCTGCGCGTCCTTCGGCATGAGCGCGCCTGCAGATTCTGATTTCCGCGGGCGAAGCTTCGAGCGACATGTATGCCGCGCGGCTCGCGTACGGCACTGCGCGAGCGGACCGGCGCGCAGCTTTTCGGCATGGGCGGGCCGCGGATGGCGGAGGCGGGCGTCGAGCTGATCGCGGACTACCACGAAGTGGCGGTGGTCGGCATCGCCGAAGTGCTGCACAAGATTCCCTCGGTGGTGCGGGTGCAGAATCGGCTGGCGCGCGAGGCGGCAAGGCGCGAAGCGCGCGCTGGCGATTCTGGTGGATTCTCCGGGGACGCACCTGGGCGTGGCGCGGCGGCTGAAGAAACGCGGGATCCCGGTGGGCTATTTCATCGGGCCGCAGGTGTGGGCGTGGCGCGCGGGGCGCGTGCGCGTGGTGAAGCGGCTGGTGAACCGCATGGTGGTGATCTTCCCATTCGAGGAGAAGATTTATCGGGACGCGGGCGTGCCGGTGGATTTCGTGGGGCATCCGCTGGTGGATGTGGTGCGGCCGACGATGACCCGCGAGGAATTTGCGGCGCGGCATGGGCTGGATGCGGCGCGCCCGATCGTTACGCTTCTGCCTGGCAGCCGGCGCAACGAAATCGCGCAAGATTTATCCGGTCGATTCTGGAGGCGTGCGAGCGGCTGCAAGGCGGATGGCGGGGCGGCGGCCCGGGTGCAATTCGTTCACGCCGCGGCGCCGAATCTCAAGGCGCGAGTTGTTCGCGCCGTATGAGTCGGCCGGGACTGGAGCTGAAGCGCGTCGAAGGCGCCACCTATGACGCGCTGGCGGCGGCCGATTGCGCGATCGTGGCGAGCGGGACGGCGACGGTAGAAGCGGCGCTGCTAGGAACGCCGATGGTGGTGATCTACCGGGTAAACGCAATTACGGCGGCCATCCTGAAGCGCATGATCCGCACTCCGTTTATCGGCATGGTGAACCTGATTGCGGGCAGGCGCGTCGTGCCTGAGCTGATCCAGGATGCGTTCACGCCCGAGGCCGTTGAAGCATGAGGTGCGGAAGCTGCTTGAATCGGAGACGGCGCGCGTGGAAGCGAAGAATGGACTCGCCGAAGTACGCGCCAAAATGGGTCCGGGAGGCGCCATTGAGCGCGCTGCGGACATTTTTGCGCGGATGCTGTAGCGTACTGCAAGAGACTGACGCGCCGGCTTGTGCCACCGATTCTGGGCCGGGCAACTGGCGGGGCTAGTCTGGTATCCTAATACCTCGGGTAGACATGCTTCTTGCGAGAGAGGTTCCTCTTGCTCAAGGTCAACCGGATTTTCGCGACGCTCGCGCTCGCTGCTGATTGCGGCGCCTCCCGCGCTCGCGCAGGGCGCGCACCGGTTTCCCTTTCGCGCGACCAACTACGACGTCGAAGCGATTCTTCATCCCGAAAATCAGACCCTCTCGGCACAGGCGAAAGTGGATTTCGTCGCCGAGCGAAGTGGCGAAGACGCTGCTGGTGGAGCTGCACCCCGACCTTCACGTGAACTCGGTGAAATCCGGAAACCAGACACTTGACCTTTCGAGCGCGACAACAATTCGCCGCTGCTTCTCAGCGTGGGGCTGCCGGGAACGTCCACGCCGGGGACCAAAGTAACGCTCACCTTCGATTACAGCGGGCCGATCTCGAGCGAGGAAGACAGCCCGACGCGCGGCGTGCGGTTTGCTTCAGTGGACAAGACCTCCGCATATCTGCTGCTGCCCGCGCGGTGGTTTCCGCTGACCAACTATCCTTCGAACCGCTACACGGGCACCTTCAAAATCATCGTGCCGGATTCGTTTGCCGTGGCCGGCACGGGCAAGGCGGATCCGCCCACGCATGATGCCCGCGATCGGCAGGGGCATGCCGGGCCAGGCGGCTTACGTGTTCCACTGCGACCGCGCCCGCGGCGAATGGATCGTTTGTCGCCGGGAGCCTGCAACTTTCGCCCGGTGCAAGCCGAAGGGTATGACATTTCCGTGTACACGCGCGCCGGCGCAAGCGGCGACGCGCCGCGCCCTACGCGAATTCGCTCGCGCACATCATGAGCTATTTTTCCGACACGTTTGGGCAGCTGGAAAACGGCACGACGCATGACCATCGCGCAGTTGCCCAATGGTTCGCTCAAACGGCTTCTCCGCCCCGGGCCTGCTGCTGATCAGCGAGCGCCAGTGGACCACCAAGCCGAACGACCGGCTGCTCTCGCGGCTCGCCGCGGGCCAGTGGTGGGGGGATCACGTGCTGCCGGCGACTTTCGCGGACGCGTGGCTGACCGAGGGCATGTCGCGCTATGCCGAGGCGATGTATGCGGAACAGTCCGACGGGCTGGCGGGGCTGCACAAGGCGCTCGAGGACTACGCGGTGGGCGCATTGATGTACGAAGCGGGGACGCCGATCGCGCAGGCACAAAGGCTCGGCCCCTACTCGGACACTACGAGTCGATCGTGGCGGACAAAGGCGCGATGGTGTTTCACATGCTGCGCACCGAAATCGGCGACGAGGCTTTTACTTCCCTGCTGCAAGATTTCTACAAGCAGCACGACGGCAAGACCGCGACGATCGACGAATTCGAGAAGCTCACGGCCACCAAGGTTCCGCCTTCTTCGCCGGACGAGCCAGGCTTCAATCTGCTGTCCTTCTACGCGCAATGGCTGAACTCGACGGGCGTTCCGGAATTTACGATCGACTACATCGTCTACCGCACGCCGAAGGGCTTCAAAGTGGTTGGCAAGGTCCATCAGGACCTGGACACGTTCCGGATGCCGGTGGAAGTGAAGGTGGAAACGGAAGGCAATCCGGAAACAAAGAAGATCCTGGTGACCGGCACCACGTCGTCGTTTCTGATCGATACGTTCGGGCGCCCGAAGCCAAATGGAATCGCGGTTGACCCGAACAACAACCTGCTGAAATCGAGCCCGCGATTGCGGGTGCGCGCGTCGGTGGCGCGCGGTGAAGCCTATGCGCAGGTGGGGAAATACTACGAGGCGATTCAGGAGTATCAGAAAGCGCTCGACGTGCAGCCGACCTACTCGCTGCCCCATTTCCGGATGGGCGAGGCGATGTTCTACCAGAAGAATTATCAGGCGGCGGCGAACGCGTTCCGGGCCGCGCTGGGCGGCGACGGCGACCCGCAATGGACCGAAGTCTGGAGCCACATCTATATCGGGAAGATTTACGATCTGCTCGGGCAGCGCGAGCGCGCGGTGAACGAATACAGCCTCGCGCAGCATACCAACGACGACACCGCAGGCGCACAGCAGGAAGCAGGCCGCTATCTGCAGAAGCCCTTCGACGGCAGCATCACGCCGCTGGCCGCGTCCAACCAGGTGGCCGCGCCAACGAAAACGGCCACCACGACCGCCGACGCCGGCTCGGACAACAAGCCGGTGCTCAAGAAACGGTCCGACAACTAGCTGAGGCAGCTCGAATCAAGGGCCCCCGACGCACGTCCTGTGTCACCGCCGCCCACGCAGTTTCCGTCAAAACCCCCGTGAAGCTTAAAAATGAGGGCCAGCCTCTTCCCAGCCGGCCAGCCGAAAAGTCACGCGCACCAGCAGCTCGCATTTGGTTGGCTGGCCGTCGAGAATGGTGGGCTGGAAGCGCTCTTTGGACAGCTCTTGGATTGCAGCGAAGCCGAGAACTCCCGGACCGCTGACCAGGTGCGCGCCGGTGACTTTGCCGCTTTCATCGATCACCGCCGCAATTACGACCATTCCGAAAATGTGAGCCAGCCTGGCTATTTGCGGATATTCAAAGGACACACGTTCGATCAATCGCGACGGTTTTATTTCGCCGCCCTCGCGAAACACCTGTGCCTCCGGCGGAATATCCAATGGGAGCGCGGGCTGAACGACAGGGCGCGACGCCTCGCTCAGGATGCTCCCTAGCACGGAGCCAAGATCACCGGTGACCTGAAGCGGAGCCGTTTGAAGGATTTCTTCGGGAGGCACAGCGGCGACGGGCCTGGCAAGAGACCTCACCGGCGCCGCGAGCTTCATCGCCAGGAACGGATTCGGAAACGCGTTTGGCGCGAAGGGGAGGTTGGGATGAAGGCTTCTGGCCGGCAGGAAGATAGGCACGCTGAAGAATTCCTTACCCATCGCGAAAAGAAAGGGCTTTTGGGGAGAGGCGAGCGGCCAGAACCACCATGTTGCCATGATAATCGCCAAGTGAGCGACGAATGAAAATGCGGCGTAGAGGGCGCGGCGTTCGGTGTATCCGTGGGATTCGACCACGATCGCTCGCGAGAAGGTTCCCAGCTCTTCAGAAACGCCTGTTGCCGTTGAAGAATTTAGAAGTGGACCGCCGGCCGGCCACAAATCTTCATTTCGAACGGGAATTTGAATGGTGTTCTGAACAAATTTTGGGGCGAGGTTTTCCTGGGGCATTGGTTTGGTCCTTTTCCTGGGCGTAGCGCTATCCCGGGGAAAAGACTGGCCCTATAGTTCTTTCTCGAAGCGGACCTCCCAAAGTTGTTTTGGCCAGGGGCTACGTGGAAAGAAGCACGGTTACAGGAATCCTGGGGAGTCGAGTGAAGATTGGAAGCATGGGACTCCGGCCCTTTGAACGGCTTGGCCAGAGTTGCGCCGGACCCGAGGGTCTCACCCATGTTTCACGGTAGCCGGGTTACGACGAAGAAGGCAAATCAAATCTGCTTTTGACAAAGATAAATTTTTAGAATCGCGATTGGCATGAACATTTTGTAAAACCGGTGTTGCGATTTGGAACACTCCACTCGCATTGGAAGCCGCGCTAAATTGGAGTCGCGCTGCAAAGCCTGCGTTCGGACGACCCCGAAGCGTCCCATCCCGAGCGCACTTGTGAATTCGTTGCCACAAGTGGTGGTTTGCCGCGGGCCTCGGCGTCACCGGCGACCGAATGCACGAGGTGACAAATGGCGGCTACTACACGGACTCCTACAGCGTTGCTATAGGTTAAATCAGTAAATCGCTGATCAAATTGTTGGTTATCTGTGGCACTGTAACGTGAGGAATCGATTCGGCAATTTTCGCGACGCCCCCGGTTCGTCGCGGGATGAATCAAGGGAAGGGCTCGCCGTGCTGATCCGCTTGGGTTACGACATCTCTTTTGAAACAGTTTATCCCGTGCCGATGGTTGCACTTCTGAATGTGCATCCCTCGCGCGTAAGCGATCTAGTGCGCCCCGATGAGGTAAACATCGAACCGCGAGTGCCGGTAGAATGCTACATCGATAGCTTCGGGAACCAGTGCTGCCGGTTTCTTGCCCCTGCCGGAATTGTGCGGTTGAGTAATTCGACCGTCATACGGGACTCGGGCCAGCCCGACGCTGTAAATATCAACGCGCGCGAAATTCCCGTGCATGACTTGCCGCATGACGTTCTGCGCTATCTGCTCAGCAGCCGCTATTGCGAGGTGGACCGGATGTCCAACATCGCCGCGGAATTGTTTGGCGGGCTCACGCCTGGATGGCTGCGCGTGCAGGCGGTGTGCGACTGGGTTCACGACAGGGTGCGCTTTGGATATGAGTTCGCAAACTCCATGAAGACGGCACTTGACGTGTTCACCGACCGCTGCGGCGTGTGCCGGGATTTTCAGCACCTGGCGGTCACGCTGTGCAGGTCGTTGAATATCCCTGCCCGTTACGCAACCGGGTACCTCGGAGATATTGGAGTGCCGCTTTCCCCGGTACCCATGGATTTCAGCGCGTGGTTTGAAGCATATCTGGATCACCGCTGGTGGACGTTTGACGCGCGGCATAACACTCCGCGCATCGGGCGGGTGCTCATGGCCGTGGGGCGCGACGCCTCGGATGTCGCGATCACCACGTCGTTTGGTACCGCGAACCTCAGGAAATTCACCGTGGTCACGGATGAGGTCCCCGGACAGGAAGCGGCCTACGCATAATTAAGATCTCGAACAGACGATTCGGCTCCCCCCCAATTCCGGCGATTTCTTGACTCCTATTCCACGTCTCGTTAAAGTTTCTTGTTATGCTGCGCCCAGCAGTGGAATCCCGGAATATTTTCGGGGATTGAGGAACTCGTCATTCAAAAATGCCCTCAAATGGTTCGGTGGTTGCTGACGCTGGCTGTCTGCGCGGCGATCGCGTCACCATCCCTTCACGCGCAGGTTCAGACCGTATCCGCCAGCTATTCCGGCGTCAGCGTTGAGCCCAACGAACAGATTTTCGACACCATGTGCGCGCTGGACGCCGCGGGTTTCGGCGCCGACGAAAGCACCCTCGGCGAGATGCCCGGGCGCCTTGCGCTGCGCGGCGATCTGCTCCAGCTCAAGGGGCCGGCCACAAATGCGCTGCGGCAGTTTTACCGCGAGCACGCTCTCGCCGACCCTGGCGAAAACCTTTCCCGCTACATCGCCTTCGCGACGATGGCGGGGCCGCCGCCCAAATTCGATTTTAAAATCGACCGCGAGCTGCTGCCTCCCGCCGTCCTTTCGATCGATGGGTTTCAGGACGTGCTCGCTGACTTCTACCGGGAAGCGAATCTGGACGCGCGGTGGCGGCGCCTGTTTTCAGAACACCAATCCGCCCTGGAACGCTATCAAAAGTCCGTCGCGCAAATTGTAACCGTTACCAATGGCTACCTGCGGGAAGTGGTAAGGCCATCCCGCACGCTGACGTTCACGGTCTATGTGGAGCCGCTCATCGGAAACCGTACGATCGCAAGCAATACGGGCGATCAGTACGCCATTGTTGCGGGAAGCACCTCGGAGATTCCCGTTGACGACATCCGGCACGCGTATCTGCACTTTCTGCTCGATCCGATCGCCCTCCGCAATCGCGAGGCCATCGAGAAAAAGAAGGACCTGCTGAATATCGCCGCGCGTGCCCCCAATCTGCCGGTGGAATATCGCGGCGACTTCGTAGCCCTGGCCGACGAATGCTTCATCAAGGCGGTGGAGCTCCGCCTGCGCCGCCTCTCTCCGAAGGAACTGGAAGCGGCGATCGAAGACGACGATCTGTCCGGATACATCCTGGTCCGCCCCCTCGTGGAACAATTGAAGGTATTCGAGAAATCCGATCCGTCGATGTCCTATTACTTTGGGGACCTCATCGGCGGGGTTGATGTTGCGGTGGAGCAGAAGCGGTTGCAGGGCATCACGTTTGCCTCCGCGCAAGCGCCAGCCGCGCTTGGCGAGACGAATGCGTCCGCCGGCGAGCAGAAAAACTCCCCGCAATCCGAGATCGACCTTTTGCTCGATCAAGGGGACCGGGAGATTGCCACGCAGAACGCAGCCGCCGCTCGAGCAACCTTCGAGAAGGTTTTGAAAGAGAATCCCAATCAGCCAAGGGCGATTTATGGGCTGGCGATCGCGTCGGTGCTTTCCGGAGACGCGCCTCAGGCGAAGAACCTTTTCGAGAGGCTCGTGTCTCCGGCGCCGGAATCGGCGGCCATTGCGCCTTCGAGTAACCCAGAGGACGCCAGGTCCGTCGATCCAACCTTGGTATCCTGGTCTCATATTTATCTGGGGCGAATCGCTGATCTCGAAGGAGATCGCAGCGCGGCCTTGGCGGAGTATAAGGCCGCCCTCGGCGTGGACGGGGCGCCCGAATCGGCCCGCCTGGCCGCTCAGCGTGGCGTTGATACGGCCTACAGCGCGCGGCCTGCGCCTTCTGGAGACTCTGCGGAGAAACCCTAGCCTCTCGCAAGCCGCCCGAAGCATGCGCGCGACGGAAGAGAAACGAAGAGAGTCGCTCGTCGCTTCGCTCTGTCGCGAGGACACGAACGCCGAAAATACGGCCGCGAGTTGTGCGGCCGAAATGAGTTGCAGCGGTTGTCGGAGGCGGTTGTTGGGGGCGGTCGTTGGGGTGCTAATTGAACAGCAAAACGGCCATCGACACGTAAGAAGGGTATCTAACTCTGGAAGGGGAAGAACATGAAGTTTTTTTCAACTCGCACGTCCGCAGGTTTGATCGCCGTTGGATGCCTCGCGTTTGGTATGGTGGCAAGCTCGCCCGCGCAGACAGCCCCTCAGGGGCAGCAGCCGGCGGCCCAACCCGGGGCGCAAGGCAAGCCCGAGGCTCCGAAGGTGAATCCCAAGGAGGAAGCAGATTATAAGGCTCTGATGGCCGTGCCGCCGACCGACCCCGGCAAGAAGATCCAGGCGGGCCAGCAGTTCATGCAGAACTATCCGGGCAGCCGCTACGAGGAGTCGGTTGAAAACCAACTGGTGGACGCCTACTACCAGAAGCAGGACTGGACCAACTTCTACTCGGTTGCCGATAAGGCGGTCGAGAAGGATCCCGACGACGTGGACGTGCTCGCGGTGGTTGGCTGGGTGATTCCCCACCTCTACAATCCCGAAGACCCTAGCGCGGAAAAGAAATTGAGCAAGGCCGAAAACTACGAAAAGCATGCCATCGAGCTGCTTGCGAGCATTCCGAAGCCCGCAAACCTTACCGACGAGCAGTTCGCGCAGGCCAAGACGGAAAAGTTGGCGGAAGCGCACAGCGGCCTGGGCCTCGTGTATTTCCGCATGCAGGACTTCGACAATGCCGTGAAAGAGCTGCAGCTCGCCACCATGAGCTCGGCTCCCGATGCGACGGACCTCTATGTGCTCGGCGTGAGCCTTCAGCAGTTGAAGCGCAATAGCGAAGCCGCCGATTCCTTTAACAAATGCGCGCAGGTCCCCGGCCCGCTGCAGGATCGCTGCAAGCAATCGGCTGGCGAAGCGAAGAACGCAAAATAATTGGAACGGAACCCCATGACGGGTCCCGAAAACGGGCGCTCGAGGGTGCCCGTGGCGCCGCCCTTGACTGTGGACGAACGCGGCCAACTCGAAGAAGCCCTGGCCTACCATTTCCAGGAACCACAGAGGCTCGAGCAGGCGCTAACGCACCGGTCGCACCGGCAGAGCCTTGCCAGCGTCGACAATGAGCGGCTCGAATTTCTCGGCGACCGCGTGCTGGGACTGGTCGCGAGCGAGCGCCTGTTTCAGGGCTTTTCAGCGTGGGACGCGGGACAGCTTTCAAAGGCGCTCGCGCGCCTGGTGAGCGCGTCGTCGATCCATGCGGCCGCGAAACGTCTGAATCTCGGCGCGTATCTTCGGCTCGGCCCGGGCGAGGAAAAAACCGGGGGGCGCGATAAAAAGAGACTCCTGGCAGATGCTTACGAAGCGATTGTCGGTGCGATTTATCTCGACGCGGGGCTTCCCACTGCCGCGAATTTCCTTCGCCGCACGTTGATCGACCCGGCCCTGGAGCGCGAGCCGGCCGGATTGGAACGCTCGGACTACAAGTCCGCTCTCCAGGAATGGCTTCAGCAGCGGGCTTTGGGCGCGGTTGAGTACCGCATTCACAAGGAGTCGGGACCGGACCACGAGAAGATCTTTGAAGTGGAAGTGTGGCACGCGGGCCGGAGGCTTTCTTCCTCCGAGGGTTTCAGCAAAAAAGAGGCCGAGCAGGCAGCCGCCAAGCAAGCCATGGAAGTCATCGAATCCTCGTTCGGTGTTGCGGAATGAGCCCGCTGGAAGCAGACGCTTCCGCGCCGGAGATATCACAGCCGCTGGCAATCTCTCCGGTTGCGGTGCAGCGGGAATCTTCGCTCGGCGGCGTCGTCGATTTCATCGATTCGCTGCTTGTCACCGTCCTGCTGGCCTTGTTTGGAACCACCTTCATCGTGCAGGCATTCAAGATTCCCTCGGAGTCGATGGAACCGACTCTGCTGGTCGGCGATCATCTGCTCGTCAATAAATTCATATTTGAGGGAACGGGCGCATGGTACGAACGGCTGCTTCCTTACCGGCCGCTCCGCCACGGCGATGTCGTCGTTTTCAAATTTCCCTTCGACGATCATCCCCATTACGTGAAGCGGGTGATCGGCCTTCCCGGCGATCGCATTCGTATCGTGAACGACAAAGTTTATGTCAACGGGGTTCGCCTGCCGGAGCGCTATGCGGTTCACGATCCCACGACGGAAGATCCTGCGGTTGCGAATTTCCCGCCGACCGACCGTCACATGACGCAGTTCGGACTCCGCCCCGAGTGGGCGGCCGAGATCATGAAATACGTCCAGCGCGACGAACTCATTGTGCCCCCCGCGCATTATTTTATGATGGGCGACAACCGAGACCGCAGCTGGGACGGCCGCTACTGGGGTTTTGTTGAGCAGAGCGCGATCATCGGGCGCCCCATCCTGATTTATTGGTCGGTCGAAGCGACCTCCGAAGATTACGGCGACCGCACCGTTTCCGGCACCCTGCGTGGCATCGAGCAGACGATTAGCCACCTCCCGAGCCGCACGCGCTGGCACCGCATGCTTCGCGCTGTTCACTAGCGGATTCCATCCCGCTGCCGTCTGCCAATTCCATTCCCAGCCAGGCTGGCAGCCAATGCTTCGCCTTTGATCTTGCAGCAGATACGCATCCCGCATAGGCTTGCCATGGGAGGAATCCAAGTTGGCTGACCGGCCACTGACCTTGATTACCGACGAAGACTCCGCGGCTGGTTCCGTCGTCAATTCTTCTATTCCTGCACCCAGGCAAAGCCCTTGGCGCCGATGGGCCAGGTTGCTCCTGCTGCTAATCGCAATTCTGTGGCTGGCCAACTACGGTGTTGCCTTTGTAATTCGCCATACCGGGCTCCAAAAGAAGCTGACGGACCGGCTGGCGGCTGCGTTTGGACGCCCCGTTACCGTCGGCCGCTACACCTTCAGCTTTTGGACCGGACCGGCTCTGGAGGCTGAGTCGGTCACCGTCGGCGAAGATCCCCGCTTCGGGCAGGAATACTTTCTGCGAGCCGAATCGCTTCGCGTGCGCCTGCGCTGGCGGAGCCTCCTGCGAGGGCGTCTCGAGCTTGGCCGGCTGTTGCTCACACAACCGAGCCTTAACGTTGTCCGCAGCTCGGAGGGCGATTGGAACCTGGCGGAGTGGCTTCCCCGCCCTGCCCCCGGCGCAACCGCCGCACCCTTCGCGCCCACGCCATCTTTGCGCTTCGAACGCATTGAAGTGGAGGGGGGACGCGTGAATTTCAAGCGCGGCGACGAAAAGCTTCCCTTTGCGTTTGTTTCGGTGGAGGGAACGGTGCAAGCGGACGGTTCCGGGCGCTGGAGAATGGATATTTCCGCCACGCCATGGCGCGCCGCAATCCTTACGCAGCAGGCTGGCTCGATCCACGTTGTCGGACATCTCGGCGGCACATCGTCGCGTCTGCTCCCGGCGGTGTTGGATTGTTCATGGACCGATGCTTCGATATCGGACGCACTGCGGCTCATCCGCAGTGAGGACTATGGAGTGCGGGGAACGCTGGCCGTCGCCCTTTCCGCGCGAGGCGGCGACGACGGATGGAAGCTCCAGGGACGCGCGGAAATGCGCCAGCTTCACCGCTGGGACCTTCCCATACGAGTGGATAATCCCGGGCTGAATCTGATCGCACAGTTGAGGATCGGCACGAGCGGCTCCGGATTGAGTGGGATTGAACTGAGTGACGCGACCCTCGAAGCACCGCGCTCGAACGCACACGCGGCGGGCCAGTTCCTCTGGAGCGAGGTTGGACGCCCTGCTGCAAAGAACTCTCTGCCGCCGGTGAGTCTGCACGTTTCCGATTTCGATATCGATTCGAGCGACATTCTCGCCTGGGTTCGCGCATTCCACCCGGGAATCGCCGACAGCGTTTCCATGCAAGGCACGGCGAGTGGCAGCGGGCTTCTCGCAGGCTGGCCACCGCGCCTGGAGAATGGAACCCTGGTCACCACCGGCGCTGTTTTGAGGTCTGGCGCAATTCCCGTTCACCTGGCGAGTGTGCGGCTTCAGTATCAAAATGCCCTCGACCGTGTCCATTTCAGCGACCATGGCCGTGGCCATCTCAACGACACCAACCCCGGCCAGATCTCCATTTCGCCCGTAACGATTTCTTTTGGGCCGTCGGCGGGATCCTTCGCCGGCTCCTTCCGGCTGGACAGATCCTCGAAGGCCCGCTCGAACTCCGCGGCGTGGCGTCTCTCGGGAAGCATGGAGCAAGCGCGCGACCTGATCGCTGCGGCGGCTTCGGTGGGGTGGAACGTTTCGCGCGGCTGGCAGATCGGCGGGCCTTTCCGCTGCGATCTCCACTGGCAGGAGCCGCAGATGCCCTGGAGCCGCCCTTCCGCCGGCTACATTGAGTTGGGCGGCCCGGGGGAAGACGACGGCGCTTCCCTGCGCGCGGCGTTTCTCAATCGTCCGGTCGAACAAATTAAAGCTCGCATCGACTGGAAACCGGGCATTCGCCGCGTGGCTCTTGCTTCGGCGCGGGCCTTCGGCGCGCGTTGGACTGGCACGTTCGAGCGGCGCGATTCAGAAGATCAATGGCAATTTAATCTTTCAGCGGACCGCCTCGCGGCGTCGGATGCCGACCTGTGGCTCAATCCCCGGTGGCGCGAAAGCTTCATCGACCGCATGCTGCCGTTTCTGAGCACTCGTGCCGCTGCCGATGCTGTACCTGAGAATTTACGCGCCGCGGGAAGCTTGACCGTCGATCAGTTTACGCTTGCGCCTGTAACACTGCGCCACGTGCAGGGGGCCGCGAGCCTTAGCGGACGCCATTTTGAGCTTACCAATGCCGCGGGCCAATTCTACGGCGGCACTGTGAGCGGGATGTTTATTGCGGACCTGAAGCCCGTCCCCTCATACCAGGTGAATGCGGATTTCGCAAAGGTGGATTTGTCTGAGCTGGCGGCCGCCTCTCCAGCCACTGCTGATCTTTTCGGCGGCACCGCTTCCGGGCAGGTGTTTTTCACGGCGCACGGGGCGTCGCGTTCGGATTTGGTTTCTTCGGTCCAGTGCCGGGGCTCCGCTGACGTTGACGATGCGCGGATTCAAAAGATCAATTTGGGGGACTCGGTGCGGGAAGCGGCCGTACGGCCGGGAACCAGCGTTTTCCGCGAGGCGTCTGCCGCGTTCACATGCGCTGGCGGAAAGATTCAATTTCACGATTTCGCGCTGATTGACCCCGCTCAGGAAATCGATGGCGCTGGCAGTGTCGATTACCGGCACGTGCTGGATTTTCGGCTTGGCATTGCCGGTAACGCTTCTTCAGCGGCTGCAGCCGATGATGCTGATGCGTCTGCTTCGGCCACTGACGCTGTACGGATTACCGGTCCCCTCGCGGCGCTGCAGATAGCCAGGGTTTCAGCTTCCGCTCGCCGGGCGCGTTGACGCCGTTGAACGGCATTACGAGCGCAGCAAAGTACGGTTCTCCATCGCTCGCTTTTAGGGGCGATGTATACCTCCCGCGTTGCTTCCCATCAGGCGCAGCCGCTGCCGGTTCCTCGGCAAGCCTCGGGCACCCTATGGTCCGATTGGCGGGAGGACAACCGCCGTTCAGGAGAATGGCGTTTCCCAGGGACGCCTCGTGTTTGCCCCCGCTCCGGCGCTATGCTAGCGTTTTCTTGATGTGGCGAAGGTCGTACCCCGCAAAAGACGTTCATCTCTTCTGTATTGCTGTTCCACCAATCCTTCTGATTGCTTCTGCGCTGGCTCTTCATGCGTCCAGCGCCCGCGTTCACTTTGCGCCGAAATTCGTCGAGGGCGAGACTCTGCGGTATCAGATTGAAATGCGGACTGTTTCGACCGGCAGTACGACCACGCCGATTGCGAATCCGGAAGGCGAGACGAAGGTCAGCCTGACGATCAGCCTGCTGGTTCGCCTCGATGTGGTTGGCGCCGCCGGCAATGGCGTGGCGGCTTCCGGGCAGTCGCGCCTTCGCGCTACTTACGAGCAATCCCGCGCGCAGACGGAAAGCGACGCGTTTAATCCCGACGCGCCTTCGGTCGATGGTCAATACACGAAGCTGGAAGGGCGATCGATCGACTTCACCCTGCTGCCGGATGGTCACCTTGCGAATATTACCGGCGCCGAAGACCTTTTTCCCAATCGCTCGGAGACCGACCCGATACTTTCCTGGGTGCAGGCGCTCGCGACCGGCAGCCGTGTGCCATCGCAAGGAATTGCGCTCGGACAAAAATGGGCCAGCGAACGCTCTCTGGCAGGCTGGCCGCTTACAGGATTGACTTGGCGAACCGAATCCACGTACCTCCGTGATGATGCCTGTAGCGACGACGCCGCGGCGGGGCAGCAGCGTTGGCCAAACGCGCGAGACGGGATGTGCGCCGTTCTTTTGACGCACTTCGAAATTCTTCACCATGGCTCGGCCGACGCAGATTCCACCCCCGAGGATTACCGGCGGAACGGGCTGCGCACCTCCGGCACCTGGAAGGGCTCCGGCGAAAGCCTCGATACCATTTCACTGGAGAACGGGCTGCTTGAAAGTTCTACGCAAACCAGCACGCAGAACATGGACTACCAGATCACGAGCGCCAGCAAGGGTACGCGCATCCATCATGTAGGCGAGGTGCAGAGCGAGTCGCAGATTCGGCTCGTTTCCGGCTCAGGATTTCCGAGCTTCAAGAAATTTTAACGCCCAGCGCTGAAGCGCGGCATCAGGACGAAACTCTTCACGGAGTGCTGAAAGCGCTCCCCCGCCGCATAAATACAGGCGCTCCCACAAGCAAATGCTGCCTGCGTGGAAAGGCAGGGTTCCAGTGACCGCCGTGCAGCTCAAAAGGCCATTTTGCGAAATGCGGTATAATAGAAGGTTTCAGCAGCTCGCATTTTGCGTACTGAGGGCGTCCACACATGAAATTCAAGCTTGCCAGCGACTACGAACCTCGCGGCGACCAGCCCGAAGCGATTTCCCAGCTCGTGCGGGGTGTAACCGACGGCGACCGCCACCAGGTGCTTCTGGGCGTCACCGGCTCCGGCAAAACCTTCTCCATGGCTAAGGTGATCGAGCAAGTCGACCGCCCCGCCATCGTGCTGGCGCACAACAAGACGCTGGCCGCGCAGCTCTTCCACGAGTTCAAGTCCTTCTTCCCGCAGAACGCCGTCGAATACTTCGTCAGCTACTACGATTATTATCAGCCGGAGGCCTACGTCCCCGCGAGCGACACCTTCATCGAGAAAGAATCCACCATCAACGATGAACTCGACAAGCTGCGCATGAGCGCCACGCGTTCGCTCTTCGAGCGCCGCGACGTGATCATCGTCGCCTCGGTTTCCTGCATCTACGGCATCGGCTCGCCGGAAGCCTACTACGGCATGATGCTGATGCTCGAAAAGGGCCAGTCCATCGCGCGCGAAGCCATGCTGCGCAAGCTGGTGGAGATTCAGTACGACCGCGCTGAGGATCTCCGCCGAGGCACGTTTCGCGTCCGCGGAGACATGATCGAAATCTATCCTCCTTATGACGATTTTGCCGTGCGCGTCGAGCTGTGGGGCAGCCGCATCGAAGCCATTCGCAAGATCGATCCGCTCACCGGCGAAATCCGCTCGGGCGCCGAAATCGACCGGCTGGCCATCTACCCGAAGACGCATTACGTGCTGCCGGCCGAACAGAAAGAGCGCGCCATTCAGACCATCTACGAAGAGCTCGACTGGTGGAAGGGTGAACTCGAACGCAAGGGAAAGATCGTCGAGGCGCAGCGCGTGGTGCAGCGCACCCTGTTCGATATCGAAATGATGCGCACCATCGGCTTCTGCCACGGCATTGAAAACTATTCACGCCATCTTTCCGGCCGCCTGCCGGGAGAGGCCCCGCCCACGCTGCTCGATTACGTGCCGCCGGACTTCCTGCTCTTCATCGACGAGTCGCACCAGACCGTTCCGCAGCTTCGCGGCATGTATGCCGGCGACCGTTCGCGCAAGGAGACGCTGGTGGAATACGGCTTCCGCATGCCTTCGGCCCTCGACAACCGCCCGCTTACCTTCGAGGAGTTTGAGCACCGCATGAATCAGGTGATCTACGTCTCCGCCACGCCGGGGCCTTACGAGCTAACGAAATCCGGAGGCACAATCATCGAACAAGTGATTCGCCCGACGGGACTGGTCGATCCGCAGGTGGAGGTGCGTCCGGTAAAGGGACAGGTAGACGACCTGCTCGAGGAAATTCGCGTGCGCGCCGCGCGCGACGAACGCGTGCTCGTCACCACGCTCACCAAGCGCATGGCCGAAGACCTCGCCGAGTATTTCGCCGAAGTGGGCGTGCGCTGTCGGTACCTGCATTCGGAAGTGGAGACGCTCGAGCGCGTGCGCATCCTGCGCGATCTGCGGCGGGGCGAATTCGATGTGCTGATCGGCATCAACCTGCTGCGCGAGGGGCTGGACCTGCCCGAAGTGTCGCTCGTGGCGATTCTGGACGCAGACAAGGAAGGCTTCCTGCGCAGCTCCACTTCCCTGATCCAGTCAATTGGCCGCTGCGCACGGCACATCGAGGGCCGCGCCATCCTCTACGCCGACCGCATGACCGACTCGATGCGCCAGGCCATGGGGGAAACGAATCGGCGCCGCGCCAAGCAGGAAGCCTACAACATCCAGAACAACATCACCCCGCAGTCGATTCGCAAGTCTGTGGACATGCAGCTTGCCGCCATCGTCGAGGCCGACTACATCACCGTGCCCGCCGAAGATTCCGCCATCGGCGACATTTCCACCGAGGCGCAGTTGCTCCAGGCCATCGCCCAGTTGGAAACGCAGATGCGCGAAGCTGCCAAGAGCTTTGAGTTCGAGCGCGCCGCCACGCTGCGGGACAAAATCCGCTCCCTCAAGCAGCGCGACTTGGGCGTGATCTTCTCCACGGAGTTGCCTGCTGCGATCGCCGCTGCGCACCCGCCAGTCGATTCTTCTGTTGCAGCCGGGAAAGCCGCGGCCTCGGCAGCCTCCTCTAAGCCGCGCGCGCGACGCCGCTGACCCGCAATCTCAACCGTCAGGTTGGCAGTCGGAGGCCGAACCCCGGTAGCTTCGCTCCGTCGGGATCACGGCGAGAGGCCATAGGAACACTCAAATCGCTCCGCGCTTCAGGTCCTTCAGCGGGTAAAACGTTCCGCGCCACTCGATGCCGCCCTTCCACAAGGTCACGATGGTCGAGCGCGCCAGCATCCAGATGAAAATCAGCGCGCCCGCCGGATACGTCAGCGCATACAGCACCGAAACTCCAAACTCGCGGCACACGCCGCCCATCGCAATTACCGGCAGAACGATCGCAATAATCTCGAATACCCGCGCGGGCCCGTGGGTAAAAGGCAACGCCGCCAGGGGAAAAATAAACGCACCTAACAGCCCGAGAATTTGCAACGCCACCACCCCAGTACGGAAGCCGGTGGTCGCGAAGAAATTCTTGGTGGTGCCGAGGATCATGTTGCCGATCCCGGCGTGCCAGTGGACGCTCACTGCATCTCCCGCCCTTGCCAGGCCCGACGCAATCCCCGCTTCCTTCACGAGCTTCCCCAGCTTCATGTCGTCGACAACCTCCATCGCCAGGCGCCGGTGAGTGCCCATCTTTTCGTACGCGCTTCGCCGGATCAACTGGAAGGCTCCCACTCCCGCATAGACGCTCGACCGTGGATCGCTCACCTTCCAGGGGCGAATGCCCATCAGGAAACCGAGCGAGAAGAACGTCATGGCGATTCTTTCTCCGGCGTTGAACATCTTGGCGTGCCCCAGCAGGGTCAGATGTTCCCAGCCCTTTTTCCCTGCCAGCGCCAGGGTCCGCCGCAGCAGATCGGGCCGGAAGTGCACGTCCGCGTCGGTAAAGACCAGCCACTCGCCTGAGGATTTCTCGTACGCCTGCTGCAAGGCATGCGGCTTGCCCAGCCAGCCGGAGGGGAGCGACTCGATGCGGATCGTCTTAAGGCGCGCGTCCTTTTGAGCGGCGGACTGCAAAATTGCGCCGGTTGCATCGACCGAACGATCGTCTACAGCGACCACTTCGTAAAGGGGGTAATCCAGCGCCAGGAAAGTTCGCAGTGCGCCGGGAAGTTTTTCGGCCTCGTCGCGAGCGGCGACTAAGACTGACACTGTCGGGCACTGCTCATCGGACAGTGGCTGAAACTGCGCCAGGGAGGTCATCGAACGGACGCCGCGCCCGATCGCGATCGCTTCGAGTATCCATAAGAAAGCCACGCCCGCGACGAGTGCCATCCAAGCAATATGCAAACGGCCGCTCCACAACGACTGAACAACCACGACTGGACAACCACTTACAGGACAACTGCGACAGGACAACTACAAAGGACAAAGACGCGACTGCACAAAGCCTCGTGAACGATTATGCATCAGTCCTACAGTGTTTTTCCTAGGCACTCTCAGGGCTGGCGTGGATTGTTCGGCCGAGCCTTGGCCCTTACTCTTCATCGGATGCGAGCGTCCCACCAGAAATTCATTGGAATCCGCCGCTGGAGGCCAGACAGATGACGGTGCCATGGGAAATTTTAATTCTCTCGGGTGAACTGGAGGATCGTCAGGCGCTCTCGCACATCCTGGAGGCGCAGGACTTGGAGCCGATTTCGGCTTCCACCCTCCGCGAAGGGATCGGAATCCTACGGAACGAAACGGTCGGGCTGGTCTTTTGCGACAAGACGTTGCCGGACGGCACCTATAGAGACCTGCTCGGCGCCAGCCGTACATTGAAGCGCAAAGTGCACATCGTGGTCACGTCGCGCCATGCTGACTGGGACGAATATCTCGAGGCCATGCGCCTGGGCGCCTTCGACGTAATCGCCGTCCCATGCCGGCCTACCGATGTGGAATGGATGGTGATCCAGGCGATACGCGACGAGCGCACCAGGTCGCGGCACACTCCTGATCCAACGCCTGCGACCTACCGCGAGGCTGCGGCTGGCTCGGCCTCCTGATTGCCGCTCCCTCACATTTCTCTGCTCAGATCTTTTTCATTTTATTGGTGCACTTCGTTTCGCTCGCCCACTGGGGCTCAGCGCGGCAGCACTAGGGAATACACTGTATTGCGCGGCGGCGCGTATTGTTGGGAAATGTACACGCGGACGCGAGACTTTTCGCGCTATGCCTTTTTCTCCACGCCCTTGCGATAGCGAGACGCGGGGACATCAATTCATGGGGGCTTCACGATGAAAACTCTTCGCATTCTTCTGGCAGACGATCATTCCCTGATGCGCCGCGGCCTGAAAGCCATTCTGGAAGCGATGCCGGGGTGGGAAGTCTGCGCCGAGGCTCACACCGGCCGCGAAGCGGTGGCCAAAGCGGCCCAACTGAGGCCGGATGTCGTGGTTCTGGACGTTTGCATGCCCGAACTCAATGGCATCGAGGCCACTCGCCAGATCCGCAAGGCTTCGCCGCGTTCGGAAGTGCTCATCCTCTCCGTTCATCATTCCGACCATTTGATTCGCGAGGTAATCGACGCCGGGGCACGAGGCTACATCGTGAAGTCCGATTCCGACCGTGACTTGGTTGCGGCGGTAGAATCCCTCTCTCAGCGCAAGCCCTTCTTCACCGCCCACGCCACCGAGATGTTGTTGAGCGGTTATGCCGGAGAATCTCCCGCGGCCAGTCCCGACGCGGCCATGAGCCAGCGGCTAACGGCTCGCGAACGCGAAATCGTGCAACTGCTTGCGGAAGGCAAAACCAGCAAAGAAGTGGCCGCGGTGTTGAATATCAGCGCGAAGACGGCGGAGACGCACCGCGCCCACATCATGCGCAAGCTGGAATTCCACTCGGTAGGCGAGATCGTACGCTACGCCGTGCGCAACCAGATTATCGACCTGTAGTTTGGGTGAGCTGCGCCTGCAATGTGTCCCGGTGAGGCCCCCCCGAGAAGTCGCAGGTCTGCGTCAATGGAAGTCAATTTCTTGTGCTTTTCGTTCGTAAACTAGTGGCTGGCCGTGCTACAGTAACGTTCTAGGTAGCGCTACAGTAAGCTAAGGATAGACGGTTCTCTGCCAGTCGCTTAAATTTACTTTGGCCACGCTTTCAACGACTTAGAGCCCTCCCCCACCTCAGGGCTCGATGTGCAGAACGTGTTGACCCGCTGAAAAGGTTTAACAAGTTGCGTCGCTCGGTTTTGAGAGTTCGGGTGTTCGTGTACCCGCCTCGTCGGCTGCAAGGGGTTTAAAAAACGTGAAAGGAGTCGCGATGCTCTGGACGATCTCGGTGATTCTGCTCAGTCTCTGGCTTCTGGGAATCAGCACGCCTTCCACCCTGCACGGCTATATTCACGTACTTCTGGGTTTGGCCGTTCTCACTACTCTTCTTCCTTTTCTTCGCCGCAGAAAGCAGCCTGTGGATTGAGCAAGGCTGCGTGGCTTGCGCCCTCGCGCGTTTCTGCCGTTTCACGTCTGCACCCGCCTCAATCTATTTTTGTCAGCCCTATTCCGCCTGGCGCTTGTATCGAACCACTTATTTCCGCGTCGAAGCCTGTATGATGGATCTTCGGACCTGGATGGCCTGAAAGGAATCTTCTTCGCTTCCGCGCGCCGATGAGCAGTGCCATTCCACTAACAGGTGTCTCGCCGGACGAAGAGCAACCGATCCGCGCTGAACTCTTCAGCGTCGAGCGCCTCGAGCAGCACGCCGAAACCCTCGCCGCTGCGCAGACCGTTGATCCGGCCTCACCCGGCGGGCGTCCGCTCACGCCAGCGCGTGCTGGAAAACGGCCGCATCCTGCTCGAATCCTACCGGACGCTTGACGCAAGCCATTCAGCGGGAACATACCATCACGCCCGCAGCCGAGTGGCTGGTCGACAATTTTCATATCGTTGACGAGCAACTGCGCGAAATCCGCGAAGACCTGCCGCCGGGCTTCTACCGCAAGCTGCCGAAGCTATCTTCCGGACACCTGCAAGGCTATCCGCGCGTGTTTGGCGTGGCCTGGGCATTCGTCGCCCATACCGACAGCCGTTTCGATCCCGAAGTGCTGCGAGCGCTTCGTGACGGCTTATCAGCGCGTGCAGCCGCTGACGATTGGCGAGCTGTGGGCGGTGGCGATTACGCTTGCGTATTGTGCTGGTGGAAAATCTGCGCAGGCTCGCCGAACGAATTGTGCGCAGCCGCGCCGCGCGGCAGGAAGCCGATACCCTGGCGGACAGCCTGCTCGGCACAGACGGGATGCCATTCCTTCCTCCCGAAGATCTTGCTTAAGAAATTTGGGAACCAAGCCCACTCGCAACCGCTTTCGCTGTCCAACTTGCTGCAGCGGTTGCGCGATGTGAATCCCAACGTTCGCCCCGTCCTGGCTTGGCTCGATGAACGGCTGGCGGAGCAAAACACCACCGCGGACGATGATCGTCCGCCTGGAGCACCAGCAACAAGCCGCCATGAATGTGACGGTGCGCAACATCATCACCAGCATGCGGCTGATGTCCGCCTTCGAGTGGCCCGATTTTTTTGAGAGCGTCAGCCTGGTGGATGAGTCCTCGGCCGAGACACGAATTTCGCGGAGCTCGATTTCGCCACGCGCGATTCCTATCGGCATGCCATTGAGAGCCTGTCGCGCGGGTCGCGCCATTCCGAAGTGGAAATCGCGCAGCGCGTGGTGCAGCACGTCAAGCGCGCGCGGATAGACGTTCGACAGCCAATCGCTTCCGTCGCAAGAGCGCTGAGCCGACCCCGGCTACTACCTGATTTCGCGGGGACGCCCGGAATTCGAGCGAGAAATTGGTTATCGGCTCGCCATGGACGCGCCGTCTTCTGCGCTCTTACATGCGCACCGCGCCTGCCGGGCTATCTCGGGACGATCGCGCTGGTGACCGCGGCCATCATGGCGCTGCCGCTTCTGCACGACAGCGCCGCCGGCGTGCCGCGGAGAGACTCTTTTCTTTTTGGGGTTGCTCGCCGTTTTTCCTGCCTCCGACCTTGCCATCGCGCTGATCAATCGCGTCGTCACGGACTGGCTGGGCCCGCGTTCGCTGCCCCGACTCGATCTTCGCATGGGCATACCCGAACATTTGCGGACCATCGTGGTGATTCCGATGCTGCTCACCCGCGCATCGCGAAATCGAAGAATTGGTCTCACGACTCGAAATTCATTACCTTGCGAATTCCGAGGGCAACTCTTCATTTTGCCCTGCTTTCCGATTGGATTGACGCCCCTGCCGAAACGCTGCCGACAGACGACGCATTGCTGCAGGCTCGCCGTGCAAGGCATCGCCGAGCTGAATGCCCGCTATGGACCCGCTCCGGGAGGCGGCGAGCGTTTTCTGCTATTTCACCGGCGGCGCGTTGTGGAACGAAGAAGAAGGCAAATGGATGGGCTGGGAGCGCAAACGCGGAAAGCTCCATGAGCTGAATCAGTTCCTGCGCGGCGCCACGAATACCACGTTCGTGGGCGTAGCGAGCGGGCGCCGGACTGGCTGCTGGCCACCCGCTACGTGATCACGCTGGACGCGGACACGCGGCTGCCCCCAGGCGTTACCTATCGGCTCGTGGGCACCATGGCGCATCCATTGAACCGCCCGCAATTTTCGCCCGCCGCGGCCGCGTGGTCGAAGGCTACGGCATTGATGCAGCCGCGGAGATGCCGACGCTTCCCACCGGCCATGACGGTTCGCTCTTTCAGAAAATCTTCTCCGGCCCCAGCGGCATGGACGCGTATGCGACCGCCGTTTCCGATGTCTACCACGATCTGTTTCGCGAGGGTTCGTTTACCGGCAAAGGCATCTACGAAATCGACGCGTTTGAAGCCGCGCTGGCCGGCAAAGTTCCCGAAAATTCGCGTTGCTGAGCCACGATCTTTTTGAAGGCATTTTTGCGCGGACTGGGCTGGTCACGCGACGTCGAGCTATTTGAAGAATTTCCGATGCACTATGAAACGGCCGCCGCGCGGCGCATCGCTGGGTGCGCGGAGACTGGCAATTGCTGCCGTGGATTTTCGGGCGCGGGCCCAAGAACATTGCGAGGAACAATCCCGTGAGCACTCCCGGCGTGGGGCGCTGGAAGATGCTTGACAACCTGCGGCGCAGCCTTTCGGCTCCCGCATCTTTTCTTACTGCTGGTTGCCGGGTGGCTGCTGCCGCCGGCTTCCCCCTGGGTCTGGACCGATTTCTCATTCTCACTCTCGCAATTCCCCCGCTGCTTCCCTTCCTCATCGGGCTTGATCCGCGCTTCGGCGGCATCTCCAAGCGCAGCCATTTGCGCTCGCTTCTGAACGACCTTGTTCTGGGCCTCTCGCAAGCTGGACTGGCCATCACCTTCCTGGCCTATCAGGCATGGCTGATGCTGGACGCCATCGCGCGGACGCTTGTGCGGCTCTACATTACGCACAAGAACATGCTGGAGTGGGTCACCGCGGCGCAGTCAAAACACGCCGTCGACGTAAACCTGCTGAACATGTACCGCCGGATGGCTGCGGGGATCGTCTTCGCCGCCGTGGCCGCCGTGGCTCTGGTGTTGGGCCGCCATGAGGGGCTCGTCGCGGCCACTCCGTTTTTGTTCGCTTGGGCGCTGGCGCCTGCTATGGCGCGTTGGATCAGCTTGGCCCCGAAATCGAAAGAGGCCGTGCCGCTCTCCGCCTCCGAAGAACGGGTCCTTCGCGTCACGTCGCGCAAGACCTGGCGCTTTTTCTCGACGTTTGTCACCTCGGCTGACCACGCGTTGCCGCCGGACAACTTCCAGGAGGATCCGAAACCCGTCGTGGCCCATCGCACCTCGCCGACGAATATCGGGCTCTATCTTCTTTCGACTCTTGCGGCGCACGATCTGGGCTGCATCGGAACCGTTGAAACGGTGGAACGCCTCGAAGACACCCTTGCCACCATGAGCCGCCTGGAACTCTTCCGCGGCCACTTTTACAACTGGTACGACACGAGCAATCTGCGTCCGCTCGAGCCTCAGTTACATCTCATCGGTCGATAGCGGCAATCTTGCCGGGCATTTGCTGGCGCTTTCCAACGGCTGCCGCCAGCTTGTAGAAAAACCCTTTCGCCGCCCAGCAACTGCTTGCCGGACTCGAGGATTGCATCGCGATACTTCGCGAACCCCTCACGAGCCTTACCGACACCAGGCGCACCGGCATCGTCACGCGGAAGCAACTCGCCAACGCCGTCGATTCGCTGGCTTCCTCGATCGAACCGCTGCCCGCCCATTCCGCCGCCCTCGCGGCCCGCCTCGCTGACCTGAGATCGCAGACCCATACGATTGCGGACATTGCTCGCACCTTCGCGCAGGAACAAAGCGATGCCGCCGAGAGTGAATTGCGCGCCTGGGCCGACGCCACGCGCGACTGCATGGAAAGCTACTGGCGAGACGCGCAAATCCTGGTGCCTTGGAGCCGGCTCGATGCCAGGGAAATTGCCGCGATTTCCAAAGGGTCCGGCGACTGGGCGTCGGTCGAGCCCTTCCTTCAGAAAATCCCGAGGCTCTCCGAGGCTCCGGCCTATCTCGCCGGTGTGCTCGTCGATCTTTCCACACTGCGCGACCGCGTGGTTCGTGAGTCGCCCCACGATGCCGCCGCGCTGGGCCGCATCGATCTGCTGGGTGAAGCAGTGAGGAAGTCGGCGGCGGACGCCGAGTCATTGGTGAGCCGCCTGAAAAACGTTGCCCAGACCGCCGAAAACATGTTCTATGCGATGGACTTCACCTTCTTATTCGACGACACGCGCAAGCTTTTCTCGATCGGCTATCGCGTTACCGATGGCAACGCTCGATGCCGCCTGCTACGACTTGCTGGCATCTGAAGCGCGGCTCGCCAGCTATATCGCCATCGCCAAAGGCGACGCGGAATCCTCGCACTGGTTTCGCCTGGGGCGCACCCTAACGCCCGTCGACCGCGGCTCCGCGCTGATTTCCTGGTCGGGGTCGATGTTTGAGTACCTGATGCCCGCACTGGTGATGCGCGCGCCCGAAGGAGAGCCTGCTGAGTGAAACTGCGCGATCTGGTCGTTAGCAGGCAAATCGAATATGGCGCCGAACGCGGGCGTGCCGTGGGGAATTTCCGAGTCCGCCTTCAATGCGCGCGATATCGATCTGCGGTATCAGTACTCCGCTTTTGGCGTTCCGGGGCTCGGCCTGAAGCGCGGACTGAGCGAAGATGTCGTGATCGCGCCTTACGCCACCGCGCTTGCGGCCATGGTCGATCCGGTCGCCGCCGTCGCAAAATATCGACGCGGCTCGATGGAAGGCGGGCGCAAAGGCTCGTACGGACTTTACGAAGCGCTCGATTACACAGCAGCGCGCGTCCCGGAAGGGCAAAAGGTAGCCGTCGTTCAAGCGTACTTCGCGCATCATCAGGGAATGACGCTCGTAGCTCTCGCCAACGTGCTGACCGGCGGCGCCATGCGCTTCGCGGTTTCACGCCGAACCCATCGTGAAAGCGGTCGAACTGCTTCTGCAGGAAAAGACGCCGCGCGACGTTCTGGTGGCGCGGCCTCGCGCGGAAGAAGTCATCGGCCGCCGCGCGCGTGCGCGAATTTGTTCCGCCGGCGCTGCGCACGATTCCACGACGCCGCACGATATCTCGTCCCGCGCACGCAATTGCTTTCCAACGGACGATACGCGGTGATGCTGACCTCAGCCGGATCCGGGTTACAGCCGTTGGCGCGACATTGCCGTCACGCGCTGGCGCGAAGATGCCACGCGCGACTGCTGGGGCTCGCTATATCTATCTGCGCGATACGCAGAACGAATGAAGTTTGGTCCGCGGGCTACCAGCCCTGCGGCGTGGAACCGGACACGTACGAGGCCTCCTTTTTCGAAGACCGGGCGGAAATCATCCGGCGCGACGCGCTCGCTCACAACCACTCTGGAAGTGGTGGTCTCCTCCGAAGATGACGCGGAACTGCGCCGCGTTTCCATCACCAATCAGGGAATCGCGCGCGCGGGAAATTCAGGTGACCTCCTACTCCGAGATTTGCCTGACCTCCCAGGCGGCCGATGCGGCGCACCCCGCATTTTCGAATTTGTTCGTCGAGACCGAATTCGCTCGAGGACTGGGCGCACTGCTCGCCACTCGCCGGCGGCAATCCGACACAGGAACGCCTGTTTGGCTGGCGCACGTCACGGCGGTTGAAGGCGAGACGGTTGGCGAACTCGGAATATGAAACCGATCCGCGCGCAGTTCGTCGGGCGCAACCGCGAAACGCAACCGGCCGTCTCGATTGTCGACGGACACGCCGCTGGGCAAAACAGTCGGGCCCGGTGCTCGATCCCGATCGTGAGCCTGCGGCGCACGATTCGCATTCCGCCCGGCACCACCGCGCGCGTCATTTTCTCCACGATGGTCGCTTCCTCGCGCGAGCAGGCGATCGATTGGCGGACAAGCATCGCGACGCCAGCACCTTCGAACGCACGCTGACTCTGGCATGGACGCAGGCGCAGGTGCAACTGCGGCACCTCGGAATCGAGCCCGATGAAGCCCACCTCTTTCAGAGACTCGCCAATGCCATTATTTACGCCGATGCGGCTCTGCGGCCTTCTTCGGACGCGCCTCAGCCGAGACGTCACTCGATGTCAGCGCGCTGTGGGCGCAAGGGATTTCGGGCGACCGGCCGATCGTGCTGGCGTTCATCGGTGAAGAGCGACGATATCGATATCGTCCGCCAGCTTTTGCGCGCGCACGAATACTGGCGCATGAAGCAGCTGGCCGCGGACCTCGTGATCGTCAACGAAAAGCCGCATTCCTACGAGCAGGATTTGCAGGACTCGCTCGAAGCGCTCGTGCGCGGTAGCCAGTTCCGCGTCTCGCCGGAACGCGGAGACGCGCTCGGCAATATCTTTCTGCTGCGCGGCGGATTTGATTTCGCCGCAAGTGCGCACGCATGTTGCGAGGCGGTGGCGCGGGCGGTGCTTTTCAGCCGGCGCGGAACGCTGTCCGATCAGGTGAATCGTTCGCAACGGCCGGGCCGCCTCGTGCCGGCCGCGCCGGTTCTCGCCGCCTGCGCCGGAAAAGAAGCCCCGATCGCGCCGGCTAAGCCGCCGCTGAGATCTCGCATTTTGCCAACGGGCTCGGAGGGTTCGACGAAAATGGCCGCGAATATGTCGTCGTCCTCAGCGAAGGCGTGCGCACTCCTCAGCCGTGGATCAACGTGATCGCCAATCCGCACTTCGGATTCCTCGCATCGGAGTCCGGCTCGGGATTCACCTGGTCGGTCAACAGCCATGAGAATCAGCTGACGCCGTGGTCCAACGATCCGGTCAGCGATCCGCCCGGCGAAGCCATTTATATTCGCGATGATGCGCACCGGCGAAATCTGGAGTCCTACGGCGCTGCCGATCCGCGAAGAATCGGGCGTCTACGTCTGCCGGCACGGCCAGGGCTACACGCGTTTTCAACACGCCTCGCATGGAATTGCCGCACGAATTGATCGCAATTTGTGCCGCTGAAGGATTCCGTCAAAATCTCGCGGCTTGACGCTGCAGAACAACTCGAATCGCACGCGGCGTCTTTCCATCGCCGCATACGCGGAATGGGTGCTGGGAAGTTCGCGCAGCGCGTCGGCCCCCTATATCGTCACCGAGCGGACGCACAAACCGGCGCGCTTTTCGCACGAAACGCCTGGGACGGCGATTTTGGCGGACGCATCGCTTTTGCCGATCTGGGCGGCACGGCAAACTTCCACGACCGGCGACCGCAAAGAGTTTATCGGACGAAACGGAACGCTCGGACTACCCGGCGGCCCTGGAACGCGCCGAGCGGCTGTCGGGAAAGTCCGGCGCGGGGCTTGATCCGTGCGCCGCCTTGCAGGCGTCCGTCGAATTGCGTCCCGGGAGGCCGCGCCGAATTCGTGTTTCTTTCTGGGCCAGGCGGAAAACCGAGAGAAAGCGCAGGAGCTGCATCGCGCGCTATCGCGCCGCCAATCTCGACGAAATCTCTGCAGGCAGAGTCACGCATCATGGGATGAGACTCTCGGCACCGTGCAGGTCACCACGCCCGAGCCCGCAATGGACTGATGCTCAATCGCTGGCTGCTCTACCAGACGCTGTCTTGCCGCATCTGGGGGCGCGCGGCCTTCTACCAGGTCAGCGGCGCGTATGGATTCCGCGATCAACTGCAGGATGTGCTGGCGCTGTGCGTCGCCAAGCGGGACATTGCGCGCGAACATCTGCTCCGGGCGGCCTCGCGGCAATTTGTCGAGGGCGACGTGCAGCACTGGTGGCATCCGCCTTCGGGCCGGGGCGTGCGCACGCGCATTTCCGACGATTTGCTCTGGCTGCCCTACGCGGTGAGCCGGTTCATCGAAGTTACCGGCGATATGAGCGTGCTCGATGAAGCCGTGCCCTTCCTGGAAGGCGAAGCCCTGGCCGAAGGGCAGAACGTCTCCTATTTCCAGCCGCGCGTTTCGGAGACGAAAGCGACCGTTTTCGAGCACTGCGCGCGGGCCCTCGACCGCAGCCTCGCCGTCGGCGCCACGGCTTGCCGCTCGATGGGCACCGGCGACTGGAACGACGGCATGGATCGCGTCGGCGAACAAGGCAAGGGCGAAAGCGTATGGCTTGGCATGGTTCCTGCACCTGGTGCTTTCGGAGTTCGCGCAATTCGCCGGATTCCCGGGGCGAGCACAAGCGCGCGGAGAAATGGCGCCTGCACGTGACCGCGCTGAAAGCTGCCCTCGAACGAGAAGCCTGGGACGGCGAATGGTACCGGCGAGCTTATTTCGACGATGGCACGCCGCTCGGTTCCGCGCAGAACGAAGAGTGCAAGATCGATTCGATTGCGCAATCCTGGGGCGTAATCAGCGGCGCCGCAGAACCGGGGCGCGCGAGCGCGAGCGATGGCGGCCGTCGAGCAGCATCTGGTGCGCCAGAAAGACTGGATTGATTTTGCTGCTTACGCCGCCCTTCGACCATTCAGCCACTTGATCCGGGCTACATCAAGGCCTATGTTCCCGGGATCCGCGAAAATGGCGGACAATACACGCACGCAGCCGCGTGGGCCGCGCTGGCGTTCGCGCTGCTGGGCGATGGCGATCGGGCCGGCGAGATGTTCCGCATGCTGAATCCCATCAATCACGCGCGATCACGCGCGGATGTGCAGCGCTACAAAGTGGAGCCGTACGTAGTGGCCGGTGATGTTTACTCCGAACCGCCTCACGTCGGGCGCGGCGGGTGGACGTGGTACACCGGGTCAGCGGGCTGGCTCTATCGCGTCGGCCTCGAATCAATCCTGGGATTCCGTTTGCAGGGCATGGCGCTCAGCATCGACCCCTGCATCCCGCGTAACTGGTCGAATTTCTCCATCACTTTCCGTTATCACTCCGCTATCTACAAAATAAAAGTGGAAAATCCCTCGAGCGTCACCCGCGGCATCGCGCTCACGCGCGTGGACGGCAGGCTCTTGCCCGGCAAAGCCACCATCAGCCTGGCAGACGACGGCGCCGAGCACGAAATCCTGGTCGTAATGGGCTAGCCACGCGCGGACCGGAACCTCCATCAGACGAACGCGAGGCTCCTCGATCAAAATTCTAAACCCGTCAGTCGGACGACTAGTCTTTCCGGCGGCCCTTCAGAACGAATGGCCAACGCCGGAATTGGCGAGCGTAGCCTGAAATTTTGGCCAGGCGCTGTTCATCAGCCCGCCATGCTTTCCGGCGAACGCGGCGATTCTTCCATCACGCCAGGCCACGTAGACAGTCCCGTCCGGCGCGAGGGTCGGCGAGGAGTCGACAAGTCCGCGTTCACGGCCTTTTCCCAGCAGCTTGCCCTCGGAAGATACCGCAACCGGCGCGGTGGCATTCACCACGTAAATCGTCTCATCCTGGGCGAGCACCGGGGTGGCTGAAATGGCCCCACCGGTGTCCAACACCCATCTCCGCTCGCCCTCTGGGGTGAAGGCGTAGAGGTGTCCGTCGGCGCTGGCGAAGTAAATCGTCCCATCCACGGCAATCACCGGGCTCGCGTGGTTCGCGATATGCGTATCGGTTTTGAACTCCCACTTGAAGCTTCCTTCCGGGCTGAGGGCCACGAGGCGCGAATCAGCAGCGCATACATAGATGGTGCCGTCGTATCCCACCGCGATCGGCGAATCGAGCCAGAAATTTCCCGCCGGGATGCGGCCGCCGGTTCTCGTGAGCATGTCCACGCTCAGCGGAGGATTCATCACGGGGTATTGCCATTGCGTTCTTCCCGTCCAATCGACCGCATCCATTCTTCCCACGCCCGAATACACAAGGAGGCCGTTGGGAAGCAGGCTGATCGATCCTCCCCGCTGAAAACCAAGACCCGCCGGCCAGTCGAACCCGCCATCCGCCAGCCGGACGGCGCGCAGAAGCCCGCGCCACGGCGTGTAAAGATGGTTCCGGTCGATCGCTGCGGCCACCGAACCCATCTGCTTATCGGCGAACGGACCGCCTCCAGCGGCCCATCGCTGGGCGCCTTCGCGATTCACCGCGAAGATGCGCTGCTCTTCATTAGTGACGTAGACCGTTCCGTCGTCGCCCACGGTTGGCGCCGCCAGCATGGGTCCCGCGTTGAATTTCCATTCTAGGCCGCCGGAAGCGTTCAGCGCGTAGAGGTATCCGTCTTCGCTCGCGGCATAAACAGTGCCGTCGTCGGCAAGCGCGAGCGCCGCCGCGACGGGGCCTGCCTTGAATTGCCACTTCTCATCGAGCGAGTTCTCACCGCCCGCCGCGGCGTGGTCCCCGGAAGCACCGTTCCATGGAGAAAACCAATGCAACCACACGGCTTGAACCAGGATGCAGCCGATAACAACGGCCCCGGCGACAATCAGCGGCCAGCGAGCGCTACCCCGTTGCTGAATTGCTCGATTCATCTTGGATAGCCCTGAACTACCCCCAAGCAGCTTACTGGATAAGTCCTTGCCCGGCACTGCCAGCAGCGCCCGACAATCCAAAGTCAGCAACAGAAGAAGTCGCTGGGATTGAAAAGTGCGCCTCGATGTTGCCTCTGCCGTCGCATTTGCCTCTGCGTTGCTGTTGCACTTCTTTGTCATCCTAATCCCATGCGCGCGCAGCGCGGATGGGTGAGGTACCTGCTTCTTCGTTTGCTTTTCCTCCTCGATGGAGCCGTCTTCAGCACTGCGAAATGAGCATCGCGCGCCTTACTAGCCGCATCCCATGTTGCTGTACACTTCTTGCAGTACCCAAGGGCTGCGCAACGATGGCTATCACTGTCTCCGAAAGCCTCCGCACCACGAAAGCAACCACCGCCACGGCCGCGCGGGATACCTCGAGCGTCCCCTGGTACATTTGGGTCCTGTTTGCCGCGGTCGTCTCGGTAGTCGTAGGTGGCTACTGGGATATCTCCTGGCACATGTCGATCGGACGCGACACCTTCTGGACGCCCGCGCACATCGCCATCCAGATGTGCGGCATCCTGGCCGGCTTCTCCTGCGCCTACCTGATATTTTCCTGCACGTTCGGCCGCGATCCCGAACTTCGTTCCGCTACGGTCGAAGTCTGGAAGTTCCGCGGGCCGCTCGGAGCCTTCATCGCCGCGTGGGGCGGCGCGACCATGCTCAGCTCCGCGCCTTTTGATAACTGGTGGCACAACGCCTATGGTCTCGACGTGAAAATCTTCAGCCCGCCCCACGTGGTCCTCGACGGCGGGGTCCTTGCGATTCAGGTGGGCGCGGTCGTGCTTATCGCGAGCACGATGAACCGCGCCACCCCGGCGCTGGTGCAAAAGCTCGACCGCCTGCTGCTTCTGCTAGGCGGAATGGTCACCATGCTGGCGCTCACCGTGGTGTGGGAGTCCACCTACCGCGTGCTGATGCACACGGCGCAATGCTACCGCGCGGTGGCCATCGTCCTGCCCGTGGTCTTGATCGGCTTCGCCATGATCTCGAGGAAGCGCTGGGCCTGCACGATTGTGGCGGCAATTTATACTGCCTACGCGGCTTTCATGCTCTGGCTTTTCCCAATCTTTCCTGCCACGCCCAAGCTGGGCCCGGTGTACCAGCACATCACCCACATGGTACCCATGGAATTCCCGCTGCTGATCATCGTTCCAGCCTTCCTGCTTGATCTGATCCGGCCGCGTCTCGCAGCATGGGGAAGGTGGGGCCAGGCAGCGGCGCTCGGGACGGTTTTTCTTGCGGCGTTCCTGGCGGTCCAGTGGCCGTTCGCGGACTTCCTGATTTCGCCCGCGTCCGCGAACCGCTTCTTCGGAACGAAATATTTCGCCTATTTCGCCAGCCCCAATGGCTTTGACGTGCGGCATCTCTTTTTCCCCGTCGAGCGCACCCCAGCCGAATTCTGGCGCGTGATGGCAGAGGCCTTCGTTCTTTCGATCATGAGCGCGCGACTCGGCATGGCCTGGGGAGAATGGGTTCGCAAGATTCGCCGTTAACGAAATTTCAGGAGAAAAAAAGCCCGATGAAGCAGGGTCAGCGCGACAATCCATTTCCGCGGTACCGCCAGACGATCCGCAGCGCAGCCTCGCGATTGCCCAGCCGGACGCCGATCGAAATATTCGTCACATTGGCGTAGTGGGAGACACCTACACCATTCTTCTGGCTGGGAAAGACACCGCCGGCCGCTTCTGCCCGGTCGACATGTACGTACCTCCCGAGGGAGGGCTGCCTCCTCATCGGCACGATTTTGAGGAGACCTTCAGCCTGTTCGAAGGCGAACTTGAGTTTGTGTTCCGTGGCTCCAGGCAGGTCGTACGTGCCGGCGAGACCATCCACGTCCCCGCCAACGCGCCTCACCAGTTCCGCAATTCCTCTTAGCGGCCAGCCAGAATGCTCTGCATCTGTTCGCCGGCCGGCCAGGAGGAATTCTTTCTGGAAGTGGGCGTCCCGGTCGCAACCCGCACGACGCCTCCGCCAAAGCTTGATGACGCGGCTCAAGCGGAATTCAGGGCCAAGGCCGCAGCGCTTGCCCCAAAATATCGCACGGAACTGCTGCCGCACGCCTGAGGCAAGGCGCCCGGTAGTACGAATGCTGAGCGTGGTCTCAAATGGAATGCGCGCCTAACGCGACCGCGGGCGGCACACTCCGCGCGTACGCTGCTATACGCCCGAGAGAGCCTTGTCGCCGCTTTTCGCCTGCTGGATGATGTGGTCGGCCGCGCGAAAGGCAAGCGCCTGGATCGTCATGGTGGGGTGATTACGGCCGCCGGTGACGAAGCTGCTGCCGTCCACAATATACAGATTCGGTACATCATGTGCGCGGTGGTACTTGTCCACTACCGAAGTCTTCGGGTCGTTGCCCATGCGGCAGGTGCCGCGGCTGTGCGGTCCCCCGCGGGAGTCATGGACCTGGTCTGGCCAGACCTTCGTCGCACCTGCTGCCTGCAAAACCTCGGCCGACTTCGCGGTGAAGAACTCCATGTTCTTGATGTCGTCCGGGTGACTCGTACTGGTAATGCGCATCGCGGGCAGCCCCCAGTCGTCTTTCACCTCGGGATCGAGATCCACGCGGTTGGTCTCGACGGGTAACTGCGTGATAAAGCTGCTGATAATCATTTTGCGGTTGGCTTCGTTTCGCAGTTTTTGTTTGTAGGCGGCGCCCCAGCGCGGGCCGTCGTGGGAGCCAGCCAGCGCATACTCGATGGGCGGCTGCTGCCCCCGGGCGGTCAGCCGGCCGCCTCCGTAGAATCCACGCTTGGGATCGCTCGGGACCCAGTCGATGATGCCGGCACAGCTGATGATGCCCTTAAATTCGTTGAGCGGGTGTTCGAAAATCGCGCTTGCGCCAGCATTGTTACCAGACATCAGGTACTTCCCCACGACGCCGCTCGAGTTCGCAAGCCCATCGGGAAACTGCGGAGACTTCGAAAGAAGGAGCAACCGCGGTGACTCTGTGCCGTTCGCGGAGAGCACGACCGCCTTGGCCTTCTGAAACACCTCGCGCTTCTGGGAATCGAAATAGATAGCCCCGGTCACGCGGCCGTTTTTATTCACGGAAATCTCGCGGACGTAGCTATTGGGCCTGATCTCGCAGCGGCCGGTTTGCTCGGCGATAGGAAACATCGCCACGGCCGAACTCGATCTCGCCTTCACCTGGCAGCCGAAGCCCGAGCACATCCCGCAGTTGATGCACGCCGAGCGCCCGTGATAGGCCTCGGAAATAATCGCCATGGGGCTGGGAACGGCAGTCAAGCCGAGTTTTGCGGCGGCGATCTCGAACAACGCGCCTGAACTCTTGATCGGCAGCGGAGGAAGCGGGTAAGGCTTCGACATCGGCGCAAACAGGGGAGAGTCGATGCGGATGCCCGAAATTCCCATCTCCCATTCGGCCTTCGTGTAATAGGGCTCGAGCTCTTCGTAGGTGATCGGCCAGTCGGCCAGGCCGCTACCGGCAATCGTGCCCACGGTTGTAGCTTCCTTGAACTCCCACGGGAGATGACGCCAGCTGCTGCCGCCATAAACTACCGTGCCTCCACCCACCACCATTCCGTAGGAGTGATTGCCCGGCGTCTCTTTTTCTTCTTCGTTGCGGCGGAAGGTGTTGCGCTGCCGCCTGGGATCGCTCATCAGGCGGTCGGCATCGGTCGGGAAGCGGTTCTGCAATTCGTCCTTGTTATAGTCCTGCTCGTGCCCGTAGGCCCCCCAGCCGCCCTGCTCGAGGACCACCACCGAAAAGCCGGCGACGGACAACTCCTTGGCCATGATCCCGCCGGCGGCTCCCGCCCCGATCACGACAAAATCAACTTCGGTTGCCGGTTCATATTGCTTCATGGGCGGCTCCTTCCGTGCTGAGACTAGCTGCGCGGACTGCTGGTGGCGGCGTCGTAGTAGCCAAACGGGGCTTTGAAATTCATGGTGTCTTCGAATCCGATCAGCTTCCAGCCGACTTCGTCCTGGTTGCCTCCGTGCTTCGGGCTGGCAAACATGCCGATGATCGTGTGATTTCGGACCGCCATGAAGAACGGAGTTTTCTCGATAGCCGTGAGCACTTGGATCTGCTGCGCGGGGGTGAGATCGGAGAACTTGCCGGCGCCGGGGAAAAGTTCCTGCGTCTTCGATTCAAGGTCCTTAAGTCCCTGCGTGTACAGCGGCTGGTTGTCGTGGAGAAAAGTGGTCAGCCCGTTGTCGATGAAGTAGACGCAGCCAGCCTCGCGCGCGCCCGGCGTGTCGTCGGTGGGAATGATCTGCGAGGCCATTGCAGCGATGCTGGCCGCTTGCTCCGGAGTGAAAAACGCGAACTGCGTGGGGAAATTCGAAGCCGCCATCTGCTGCGCGTGTTCCTGCGCGGCCAGAATGGCGGGCCAGCTGGATGCCAGCCACGCGGCGCCGAGTCCTGAAACGGAATTCTTAAGAAAGGTTCGCCTGGATCGGTCGCTCATAGCCAACCTCCCGCGTCGTATCAGCAGCGCGGCCAATATACCACAAGGGTTGGTGCGAAATCATACAATGCGGTTTGCCGGCGCAGGCCGCGAATCGGGACAGCCTCCTGACGATTTGTTCCGCGCCGGTTACGGTTTTCTGAGGGCGAACGTTGCGGAATAAGCTCTTGGCGCTTCGCTTTTGCGTTAATCAGACCGCGCCGACAAGAGTGCCGGCGCCACTAAAGGCGGCTCTGACGAAAGCGCTCATCCTGGCTTCGTCCCGGCTGGAATAATCCCTTCCGCGGCGCGAGATTCAAGACCTATTGAAGGTTTAGCGGGAACTTGGCCGGGCGCCACGGACGAGCCCGGCGCAATCACTTCCGGTGCGGGTGCCTTCGCGCATAGCCCCGCAGCCTCGGACATGCGCTCGGTCTCCTTCTGCTTCATCTCCCGCCATTTCGCGAATTCCGCCTTTTCGTTCGTCACTTCGTCGCGATTCCGCTGGATGCGCTCCTGGTTCCGCGCGACGATGCGGTCCGTCTCCGCCTGAATCTGGACGTTCGCTTCGGCCTTACTCCCCCAGTATTCCTCAAAGCTCTTCTGCTGGCTGGCCTCGTATGCATCCAGGGCGCCCTGGCGCAGCGCGGCATCGCGCAGAACTTCTTCCACCGAGATGCTCGCCGCATCGAGCGCCATCAGGATCGCCGCGCGCTTCGCGTCGTGGGGCACCCCGCGCATGTGATCGCTGTGAATCATTTCGACCACTTTGCTGATGCTGTAGCCCATCCTCGGATTCAATATCCCGGCCGCGCGGTAGATATCCTCGAGCGATTGCAGGTCGCCCTGCATTTTCGCAAACCCATGGCCGTCGCCATTTACAGCAGCCTTATCCATTAAAGCCTTCTCATCGGCCGCGCCGCTATCGGAAGCGGCAGTGCCGTTGGCCTTTCCATCGGGGCTTTCCCCTTTTGGGCGCTTGAGCGCCAATCCAAGCCAGCTCGTTGACATGCGTCTCCTTTCCTTGCCACGTGAGGGCGGTTCCTTTTCGGGCGAAAGCGGCTGCGTATGCGCCGCATGTCCAGCCTGCCGTTGGGGAATGTCCGAATTTTGAGGATTCTCGATGCCGTTCCTTCGCGGGGAGACTGTTTCCCCAGAAACATCCTCCGTCACGTGCACCTTCATCTTCGCGCTGGACTCATTGGACACACTCGGCTCCGGGTCCTTTTGCGGAGCGACGACGGCCGGAGAAGCTTTCGCCGGATTGCCGATCCCGCTGTGCTGTTTCGGCACACTCGGCACTTCTTCCTTAACGCTCCGAGTGTTTTTGCCCGTGGCCATTTTGAATGGCGCATCAGGGGTTGGCGATATATTCCGCTCCCGCCATTCAAGAATCCTCTGCACACCCAGGACGTAATCCATGCCGTCCCTGCGGCAGTACTTCGTGACACCGGCAATCTCTTCCCAGGGCCTTTTGATCCACACCGTAGCCCCGACGCCGATGTTCGTGCTGACGCGGATGCATGCCCCGGAACGGGATGTGTCTTCCATGCGCGCCCGAATCGCGCCGTGGGAGGTTCCGTCGGGCTCCTCCCACGATACTTCCACAACCGCCATCATGGCCGTTCGAGGCTCTGCCCGGAAGCCGCTCATGTCTGTAGTATCGGCAACGTATCAAAGCACTTCAGAGGCCACCGAATGGAAGGCACGGGGCTGGAGGCGAACTGGCGAGAGGGATGCAGAACCTGTAAAAAGCAAAACGCCTTTTGCGATCCGAGGAGGCGCCATGGCTACAGCCTACATCGAGACGAATCGAGCAAACCCAGCCCGAAGATTCAATCCCGCACTTTGATCCGCTGCTCCGACAGCCATGCGCCCTTGATCAGGTAGCTGACCCACGCGGTTCCCGTGGTGTTCGCCGCGATCGCCGATTCGATGTCGCCGCCGTTGTGGACCGTCTGGCAGTCGATTCGCAACACGATATCGCCCGGACTGATGCCGGCCCGCGCCGCCGGCGAGCCCGCCTGAACGAACGTAACCTTCGATCCCTGACCGGCTGGAGAGACCATCGCCCCAAAAGAACCTGCGGCGCCGCCGGCCACCGAGCTTGACGGAGCAGTTCTGGCCTTTTCGCCGGAAGACGTGAGACACACGGGGGCAATACTGGGCTTGTACCTCTGCCTGGAAGGCGAATAGTTCAGCTTGAAATAGACGCCGCGGGCGGCATTGTCGTCCACGGTGCGCTGCCAGTCGACGTTTTCAAACGCGACGGATTTCTCGCT
Organism: uncultured Acidobacteriota bacterium; assembly: GCA_963848365.1. Lineage (GTDB taxonomy): Bacteria > Acidobacteriota > Terriglobia > Acidiferrales > UBA7541 > Palsa-295. The sequence goes on along the minus strand of CAWKDI010000005.1, from coordinate 123,623 downwards.
GTTGTAGGTGGTCACGAAATTCAATTGCCCGCCCGCAACCCAATAGTCGCTGACGCCGTAGCCCGAGCCGTCGCGCAGGTAAATCACCAGAACGGAATTCAATCGAATTTCGCTCGGGGGTGGAGGGGAAGGATCTCCGGCTTGCGTGTCGGAGTGTTCATCTCCGTAACAACTCCACCCTGAGTAAGGATCGCAATCATCGCCCCAATAGGGCGCCCAACCGTAGAGCGGCCAAAACCCGTATCCGAGGTAATACCCGCGCCGGAATTGCAACGGCGGCCGTGACCCGCGGCCTAGCGCCAGCGGCGTTTCGTAGCCGTAGGGAGCATGCGAATAGCCGCCGGGAGACTCGATCGGGGAACGCAACCGCGGCGCTCCGACAAGCGGTCGGCTCCTCATGCCTCCCGCAAGACGCCCTCCCGCTCGGCCAGCATGGCCGCCGCCCCGCTGGGCGTGTGCCGCTGAAGCAAACAGAAACAGCAGCGTCGCACATATGAAGCCGGCCAATATCGCGCGCAACGGCGAACGATTAAATGCGAGGTGTTGAGCGGGGCGTCTCATAGCGGCGACCTCCCACATCGTGGTGCCGAAGCCAACCGGAGCCAGAACGTCGCATGGCCCGATTTTGGGCCTATTCTACCACTGGACCTCAGCGGCGAGACAACCAGATGCCCCGAGCAAGGCTCGCCCGTTTGGCGCAGTAGTCTGGCACGGTAGTCCAGCGATTCTCGTTCCACAGGCGCGCAAAAACTCGGCAGGAAAAACCGGGAACTGCCCGTCGAATCGCAAAAACCGCGGCCCGCTAGATGGTCATGGAGCGCCACGGGCGCTTCTTGAAGCGGTCGGAGCCTGCGCGGCGCGCCAGGTCATCGGCGCTGATCTGCGCCTGCCTTCGTACGGCCAGTTCGTTTACGCCGCTCACCACTCCGTCGCGCATCACGAAGCGGCCGTCGATCATCACGGTTGAGACCTCATGCCCCAGCGCGGAATACACGATGGCGGAAACGGGGTGGTGGATCGGCGTCATGAAGGCGTTGTCGTAGTCGATCACGATCAGGTCCGCTTTCTTCCCGGTCTCGATCGATCCGATTTCCGCTTCCAGGCCCACGGCCTTCGCGCCGTCGATCGTGGCCATTTCCAGAACCTTTTCCGCGGTCATCACGGTGGCGTCCTGGTGAAAGCCTTTTTGCATCAAGGCCGCGAACTTCATCGCTTGAAAGAGGCTGTGATTGTTGCTGCTAGCCGGCCCGTCGGAAGCAAGGCCCACGGTGATGCCTGCCAGCAGCATCTCGGGAATCGGCGGGCATCCCGAGGCGAGGTAAAGATTGCTGCACGGGTTGTGCGCCACCCTCGTGCCGTGGTGCAGAAGGATGCGAATGTCGTGCGGCTTGCAGTGCACGCAGTGGGCCGCGAGGACGTCGGGGCCGAGAAACCCGATGTCGCTCAGGAATTCCGTATCCGTCATTCCATAACGCGATGCGGACGTTTGCAGCTCGAAGGTCGTTTCCGCCACATGCGTTGTGATCAACGCGTGCTGTTCGTCGGCAAGTTTGCGGGTGAGGCGGTAGCCTTTCTCGTCCACCGCCCAGATCATGTTCGGCGCAACGCCCACCTGCACTCGCGCGCCGGGCTTGTTGTAGCGCTGCATCTGCTCGCGAGCGTCTCCCATGGCGTGTTCCGGGTCTTCGATCAGCTCGCGCGGAACGCCGTACTCCTCGCCCAGAGAGACGAAACCGCGGCAGGCAAAGCCGCGCATCCCGGTCTGGTCGAAAGCCGATACCACCGCCGGGATCATTCCCGGCTTGGTGTGCACGTACATGAAATCGACCAGCGTGGTTACCCCCGAGCGAATCGATTCGACGCAGCCGTGCAGCGCCGCGACGTGCGCGTCCTCGGGCGTCAGGTGTACGCCGCTCGGTCCCGTCATGCACGTGAACCATTTTTTCAGTACCATGTCGTCGCCGAGGCCCTTGAGCAGCGTCTGGAAAAGGTGCGTGTGCGTGTTCACCATTCCCGGCATCACGATGCGTCCCGTGCAATCCACCACTTCCGCTGTCGGGAAGCGGCGCTGCAGGTCCTGGCGCGTGCCCACCGCCGCGATGCGGTCTTTCTCCACGCATACGCTCGCGGCTTCCAGCACCTCGCGGCGCTCATTCATCGTGATCAGCCACGCATCGGCAAAAATGAACCCCATCGTCGACTCTCCCCATCCTTCGGACATGAAACGGCGGAATTTCTTAACTTAACGGAACTACAGCAGGGACACTCCTGGTGCCGCGACTTCCCTTCTGAATCAGGCCCCACTGAAGCTAAAGACAGCCACCGGCGAATCTTTCGCGATGGTCCTGCAAAAATAGCATAGATTCAAGCAGCAATCGCCCTAAGGCTTCGTAGCCAATTCATCCGGCGTCAGCGCGTTCGGCGGCACTGTGGTCGACATTCCTTCGAAGTTAAATCGCTGGGCGCGCGCGCCGGGAGCGACTTCTGCCGTGTAGAGGTTCCCCTTTGAATCCATCGCGATGTGATGGAGCCCTTGAAAATTTCCCGGCTGCGGACCTCTCTTCCCGAACTGGTAGAGGATCTCAAGCGTCTTGCGCTCCACCACCACGATGTGGGAATTGCCGAGGTCCGAGAGGTACAGGAATTTCTGCTTTTTGTCTGGCGAGAAAGCCAGGCCGCACACCGAGTCTGACGCCGGCCCCGCGCGGTTGACGAACATTTCTTTCAGATACTTCCCCTCGGGTGTGAAAAGCTGCAGGCGCCGGTTGGCCCGGTCCGCAACGTAGACGATGTCATCGTTCGAAACCATCACGCCGTGCACCGGGCTTGCGAACTTGTCCGGACCCGGGCCTTCCGTTTCGAGGGCCGCTGGCCTGCTGACTGCGCCCCCGCCCGCGCCTCCGGCGGCCGCCGGGCCACCCGACGGACCGGGACCGCCGGAGTTGGCGTCATCCTCGGGCGGCTTGCCGAACGCCCCCCACATTCTCTTGAACGCGAGCGTGTCCGCATCGAAGACGATCACGCGGCGATTGCCATAGCCGTCGGCAACGTAGAGTTCGTTGGTCTTCGGAGAAACGAACAGGTCGCCGGGCTTGTTGACGCTCAGTGGATCCTTGCTTCCATGGCTTGTGGTGCGCCCTCCGAGCTGCTTGATGAATTGCCCTTTGTTTGTGAACTTGATGATCATGTCGTCGGAGCGCCGCGTCTTCGACTGGCCGCTCGGGCTGCTGCCGCTGATCCACACGTTGTCTTTGTAATCCACGAACACGTTGTGCTCGGCGTCCGGCCAGTCGTATCCCGGGCCCTCTCCGCCCCAGGCCTGGACGAAGTTGCCGCGTGCGTCCCATTCCACCACCGGCGGCGCGGCGGTTTTGCCCGCGGGCACGGTGCGCGGCCGGTGAATGATCCACACGTTATCGTGCCGATCAACGACGATCTTGGACACGCCGCCTAGCACCCAGTTGTTGGGAAGGTGCGGCCAGGCGGGGTCCACGGCGAACACCGGGAACTTGCCTGTGTAGGGGCCTTGCGAGGGTGCCGCGCGGCCGAACAGCCGGGGAGTAACTGACAAGCCGATCACGAATGCGAACAGGGCCGCGCCCGTCAACCACTCTCTCTTTTTCAGCATTTTTTCCCTTTCAACCGCTCCGTCGCCGTTGAAAAGCCGGTCCAGGCCACCTCGATCCCCGAAGGTCCGTCTCTCCCAGCGGGATTTGCCCTAATGGCCGCCGTTTTCGACCTCCGGCTCGCGCATCGTACGCTTCTCCTCTGCTCGAGACAACGAATTTGCCACTCGAAGAGGCTTGCTTCTCGCGCATCCACGCCTGCCACTTTGGGTAGGCCTCGAGGTTGGTGCGGTAGTCGTAGAAGAGGTCGCTTTGAATCTCCGCCTGGCCGGGCTGGTTGAGAAAGTAGAATTCATCGGTCCATAGGTCCGGGTCGTGGCGTTCTACGTTGGGATCGTCGCCCACGTGGCGCGCCCGCGCGGCAGCCAGCGACAAAAGATTTGCGCGCAGCGCGCTTTCGTTGGCAGCGCGGTCGGCCCAGAACGCCCGCCGCGTCTTCCAATTCGCCCCCAGTCCTTCATTGTGCGCCACAGCGTCCTGGACGATGAGCGCCTCCACCCGCTCCGGATGGGCCAGCGCCATGCGGAAACCCACCGGGCCACCATAATCCTGCATGTAGAGCGTGTAGCGCGAAAGCCCCAGCGCTTCGGTGAAGCGATTCATCACCTCGGCGATGTGATCGAAGGTGTACGCGAAGTTTTTCGGGTCCGGCCAGTCGCTGTGTCCGAACCCCGGATAATCGGGCGCCACCAGATGATAGCGACCGGAAAGCCGCGCGAAGAGCGGCTCGAACATCCGCGAGGAAGACGGAAGCCCGTGCAGCAGGAGAATCGTCGGCGCGTCCTTTTGCCCAGCCTCCCGGTAAAAGATGGAGAGGCCATCTATCTTCGCCGTGCGGTAAGAAATCTTGTTTTCCAGGGGATGTCCCTTTCCTTGCGCATGGGCCGTCAATGGAAACGCAGCAAACAGCGCGAGAGCCGCGAGCATTTGCGCGATGCGAAAAAAGACCGGGTTTGACACCGGACTTTCCTTTTGCCGGGATCTGTTTCCCGGCTTGCCCCAGGAGTCGACTCCGGGTTCTTTCACATCGTCAGAACGACGCGGAACTGCGCCTTGCCGCTGATCATGCGTGCGTAAGCCTCGGCTGCCTTTTCGAGCGGATACGTTTCAATCATCGGCCGCACGCCGGAAAGTTCGGCGAAGCGCAGCGTGTCTTCGGAATCAGCGGGAGTCCCGGCGACCCAGCCTTGGATCGTCCGGCATCCGGTTATAAGTTGCACTGGCGCGACTTCCAGGGGATCGAACGTCGCCCCGATCACCATGAGCTTGCCGTTGGTCCCGAGGCCGTCTATCAGTTCTGACATCGCCTTCGAGCTTGGCGCCGTCGCTAGAATCACCTGTGCGCCGCCCATCTTTTTCAAAGCCTCCGCCGCATTCGTCGCCGCGCTGTCGATGTACACGCTGGCTCCGAGTTTCTTTGCGAGCGTCGCGTCTTCGGGCCCGCGCCCAATCGCCGCGACCTTATAACCAAACTTGTTGCCGAATTGAATTCCCAGATGGCCCAACCCGCCGATACCCAGTACGGCGACAAGGTCCCCAGGGAGCGCGCCGCTGTGCCGCAGCGCATTGTAGGTGGTGATACCGGCGCAGAGCAGCGGTGCTGCGTCGGCATCGCTGAGACTTTCCGGTATGGCCACCAGCGCTTCCACGGGCGCCAGCATGTATTGCTGGTATCCGCCGTCATAGCTGATGCCGGGAACCTTAAGATTCTCGCAATTGCGAAAATCCCCTCTCCGGCACGAGCGGCATGTGTTGTCCTGCCCCCCATGCCAGCCAACGCCCACCCGCTGTCCCTTCTTCCATGCGGAAACCCCGGCACCCACTTCATCGATCAGTCCCGCGATTTCGTGTCCTGGGACGCGCGGATACTGGATCCCCGGCCACGAGCCTTCTTTCGTGAACACGTCACTGTGGCACACGCCGCAGGCCTGCACCTTGATACGCACCTGTCCCGCGCCCGGCTTGGGAATCTCGCGCTCGACGATCTGGAAATCGCCGCCCGGTTTGGGAACCTGCGCTGCCTTCATCGGCTTTACTCCGACCTGCGTAGTTGCCATGGTGCCTCCCAGTGGATTTCAATGCGGATTTCAATCGACAACCGTGTTGGATGTAAAGCGGCGCCCGCAGGACTTCAAAAATCGACGCGCGAATTTGCCGGGTGCTGTGGAAAACCGGTAGCCTGCATCTGGACCGCAAAAGAAACGCCTCGCTGGCTTATCCCAGCGACCGAGCCCTCAGCGTTCTCTTAGGTCAACGAAGCGGCATCTTGCGGCGGAAACCAGGCGGGGCGCTAGCGGCGGAATTCGACCTGCGCATTCTCGTAGTCGAAGATAACCGACTTGAACTGCCGCAGCACGTCCTGCCCTACAAGGATGTCGACGCCCTGCAGCATCATGGATTGCACGAATGCTTTCGTCCTCAGCTGGAGGCTGTCGGCAATGGTCAAAGAAACCTCTCGCTGGTGCACCCGCACGACTCCGTTTCCGGTGCTCATTTCTGTCACAGGACCTTCGGCCTTCACCACGCGGTCAGACACGATCGTATTGGTCGCGCCGCTATCGATCAGGCAGACGTAATGCCGGCGGTCGTCATTCACCTGGCAGGGAAACCCTACCATTTTGTGGTCAGGATCGGCCGCCATCCGGACAGCGGTCACCAGGTCCATTTTCTGCGAGTAGGCCAGGGGGGTGAGCAGGCTAAGGCAGACCATGGTAGCGCACAATGCCTCGACCGCCCTTTGCGCCGACGGCATCACCAGCCCTCTCCCCGTTTCCCTCTCATCATGACGGAGCCTCTCTCCGGGATCATCACCGCAAGAATCAGCCCGGAACGAGCGTACCTCAATGCCTGGAACATCAAATGTAGGTAACGCGATAAAGCTTTCAGGTTCTGCGATCTACGAAGAAGTCTCGCGCAGTGTTACGGCTCGAAGTTTGTGCGGGAATGTTAGAATCGTGCGGAAAGTTTCAGCCATCCTGGGAAATTCGCGCCTATGCAGAGCGGGAGTCCAATTTGGCCGGGAATTGTTCGCTTCGGCGTTTTCGAGGTGGACGTTCGCGCCGGTGAGCTTCGCAAGAGTGGCGCCAAAATTCGCGTGCAGGAGCAGCCCTTTCAGATTCTCGTCATGCTGCTCGAGCGTCCCGACGAGGTGGTCACCCGCGAAGAGTTGCGCCAGAAGCTTTGGCCGGCGGACACATTCGTCGATTTCGAGCACGGGGTGAACTCCGCAGTGGCCCGGCTGCGCGACCTTCTGGGCGACTCTGCGGACAGCCCGAGATTCATCGAAACCCTGCCCCGGCGTGGATACCGGTTCATCGGCGCCGTAAATGGCGGTCAAGCAGCGGGGTCTAAACGGGCAGCGCGGCGAAAAATTGACTCCCTCGCGGTGCTGCCCTTCGACAACGCGGCCTCCGACGCGGCCTCGGAGTACATCAGCGACGGCATCACCGAGACGCTGATTCGCAATCTCGCCCAGCTATCCGGACTTCGCGTCATGGCCCGCAGCACCGTCTTTCGTTACAAGGGCAGCCATGCGGATCCGAGAAACATCGGGCGCGAGCTCAATGTGGGCGCCGTGCTTACCGGGCGGATTCTGCAGCGGGACGACACCCTGCTGGTGAGCGCCGAACTGGTCGACGTAGCCAACGGATGGCAGCTTTGGAGCAAACAATACGATCGAAAAGCCCAGGACATTCTCAGCGTACAGGACGAAATCGCCCGAGAAATTTCCGAACACCTGAGCCTTTCGCTCAGCCGGCAGGAGAAGAAGCGCCTGGCCAAGCGCCAGACGCAGGATACCGAGGCCTATCACCTCTATCTCAAGGGACGCTACTGCTGGAACAAGAGAACGCCGGAAGACATTCGGAGGGGAGCCGAGTTTTTCAGGCGGGCCATCGAGAAAGACCCGGGTTTTGCGCTGGCCCACGCGGGCCTGGCGGATTCCTATCATCTGCTGTGCGGCACCGGTTTCGCCACCCTGCATCCCCGGGACGCCATCCCGCGAGCCCGGGAGGCAGCCCTGCGCGCCCTGCAAATCGACGATGCGCTGGCGGAGGCGCACTGCGCCATGGCGTCGTTGCGGCAGGCGGAGTGGGACTGGGCGGGAGCCGAACGTGAATACAAGCGGGCCATCGAACTCGATTCCCGTTACGCGACTGTTCACCACTGGTATGCGTTTTGTCTGATCGCCCGGCGGCGGGTGGACGAAGCCATCCAGGAGGCCAAGCTGGCCCTGGAACTCGATCCGCTCTCTATCAGCATCAACAGGGATCTCGCGCTCATCTTCCTCTACGCGCGCCAGCCGGACCGGGCCATCGAGCAGTACGAGAAGACGATTGAACTGGACCCGACGTTCGCGCTGGCGCACCAGGGGCTGGGGCGGGCGTATCTGCAGAGGGGCATGCACGAGGAAGCGATCCGGCACCTCCGGCACGCCGCGCAGCTTTCGGGCGATAGAGTGGCGACTACCTCCGCGCTCGCGCACGCGTACGCCGTAGCGGGCGATGTTGGCGGGGCGCGCACGATTCTCGAGAAGCTGCTCGAACGGTCCGCGCTTGCTTACGTGCCACCCTCCAGCATCGCGGTGATCTATGTGGGGCTCGGCGATTACGAAAAAGCGCTGGCATGGCTCGACAAAGCTTATGCGGCAGGCGACGACGGGTTGATGATGGTTAACATCCATCCCTTCTTCGAACCGCTGCATCCGGACCCGCGGTTCCAGAACCTGCTGCGGCGCATGAAATTGGCTGAGTAAGTTCGAGAGCCTCGGGCTTCAGGGTCTGTGTGACAACCCGCTTTTTTCGTCAGGGCACGGATTCATCCGTGCCGCAAATGCCGAAAAATCAATGCGGCTTCAGCCGCTGAGGGGCGATTTAGGCAGTTCTCACGCAGACTCTTTAGGCTTCCGCATCTTAACGCCGATATGCGCGGCTCACGGTTGAGCGTCGCTGAGCTGCGCCGCGGAATTTGCGGCCGGGTCCACCGCCGGGCTTCGCTTCGGCCCGCGTCCCCGGCCGGAAAGAAGCATGCCGAATATCAATAACGCGGCAAAAATGTACGGAAGATACCGGCTGGGCCCCTCGGGAATCGGCACCAGGCTCATCACCAGCACAGCGACCAAAATGGACAGCGTCAAAATCGCCGCCGCGAGCCGCGGAAATCGAAGCTCGCCCTTCGAGGCCAGGTAAACCGGCGCGGCCACGCACACCACCAGGTATCCGCCGAGAAATCCCAGCGCCGCGATCTGCATCAGGTAGTCCATCGCGTTTGCCATGCTGACACCGGCTGCAATCATCACGCTGGGCACCACAATCGATATCCCCGCAATAAGCGTGAGCGCGCGATGAGGCGTTCCGTTGACCGGGTGTATGGCATCAAACCAGCGCCAAAGCTGGCCGTTTCGGGCCATCGAGTAGACCACCCGCGAACCGGCGTTGAACCCTCCCAGCGAGCAGCCGAAGCAACTGATTGCCACACCGAGCGAACTCAGCCACCCCAGCGTGGGCAGGCCTACCGAGCGGGCGATCATGTCGAGCGGGCCGTCCGTCTGGTCGAGCGCGAGATTCAGGCTATGGGAAAGTGTCGTCATGCAGTAAATACTGGCGGCGAACAGGAGGCCGATCGGCAGTACGCACAGGATCATCACGCGCGGAAGCGTATGCGTCGCCGTCTTTGCTTCCTCGCCAAGCGCGGTCGCGCTTTCGAACCCCGCAAGCGTCATGAACGCCAGTACGAAGGCGAGCTGATAATGGGAGAAACCCGTGCCTTCCAGGTGCAACTGCGCGCGGTCCACCCAGTGATGCAAGCGCATCATGGCGGAAAACAGAATCACCAGGATGAGCAGCAGCGAGAAAGATTCCGCCCCCAGCATTACATTCGTCGAGAGCTTCACATCGTGATGCGCCGGCCACCACGCCATCAGGGCCACCAGAATGGTCAGCGTGATGAAGCCTGCCGCTCCCACCGCCCAGCCGCTGAAATGCGTCAGCACGATCGCGAAATAGTAGGCGCTGGAAACGCCGGAACTGGTCGCCACGAAAATCAGGGCTACTACGTACGACCAGCCCGTCAGGCGCCCCGCCCAATCTCCCAGGCCCGCATTTCCCAAGCCTCCGTTTCCCAGCCCCCCTCCCAGACCTCCTCCAAAACCATGTTGCGCGAACGCCGAAAGGGACCCCGCGGAGGCAAACCGCGACGCGAACATATTGATGCTCGCCGCGATCAGCCAAAAGGCCGCCAGGACCCCGAGAAACAGCAGCCACGTCCCGTTGCCCGACTTGTAGATCAGCAGCGGCAGGATCGTGCCGATCGTCGCCACCGGTCCCATCGTGCCGATGGATTGCGCTACGTTCTCAATAGCAGAAAGGTAGTTGCGGCGCAGCAGAACCTCGCCGCCGGTCTTTGGGGGTTGTGGCGCCACGCGTCCCATGCGTCAGTTCGCCCGTGCCGGCAGGATTCCGTTTGGCGCTGAATCGCGAAGGAATCCGCCTCGGATGGATTCAGAGGATTCTCGCGCTGCGAAGTGTGCGCCCATGGGTGCTTCCAATGCTGGTTTACGGCTCGCGGCAAAAGAATAGCACGGGCCTTCCGCCGCCCGAGTACTCCCACACAATGAGAGAATTGATCCATTCCATCAGCGTTCCCTTCGCTGATCCCGGGCGGCGTGTTCACTCGACGATTGAGAAGTGACGAGCGGTTGCGTGCGCGGCTAAGCGGAAATACCCCACCGCTCTCATTTTGAAATGCGCGACTCATCGGAAACCATCACAAGACTTCCACCATTGCCCGCGCCCGCATCGGGCCCTACCGCGTTGATTGCGGCGGGAGGGGCATCCGAAATATTCAGCGACAGGGTAATCGATGACGAGGAGCCTCTCGAATCCCTGACTCGAGCTGTAAAGGAGAAAGCCCCGGGCGCGAAAGGAACTCCCGAGATGGTCCCGGCAGAAGACCTTAAAGTCAGGCCCGGCGCAATCTGTCCGGCCGTAGCGTCCCAGGAGTAGGGAGGCATGCCGCCGGTCGCCACGAGCCTTATACCGTAGTCACTTTGCGCCGCCCCGTCCGGAAGAGCTTCTGTCTTGATTTGTAAAGGAGCAGCACTCACTGGCATCGACGGCGCGGCCGCCGGTGTGCGCGCAACAAGGGATGCTTGGGAAGCGTTTACTGCGGCCGGGATCCGGCCGAAGCGGGAGAGAACCTCACCGCTGTCGTTTCCAGCATCGCCGCTCTGGGTGATCCCCACCGAAAGGCCGGCAGTCGTTACCCGCAGAGAATCAGGGTTTGACGTGTTTGAAGACCTCACAGATGTTGTAAGCCCACTGCAGCCGATCAGATAGCTGGCAGCAAAAAACAGGCCGATGACGGAAGATAAGGTCGCGAAGAAAAGCCGGCCGTTCTGAGCGTGGCCTGGTAGCCGGGTGTTTGTTATCGCTTTCATTAGCTTCTCCGAAAACAGCCTACAATTAAGAGCCGTTGCCGAGACGATTCGATGAAAGAGTTTGTACCGCTCCTGAGGCTTCCGGGAGAATAGAGCAGGCGTACCAAGACTACGAGCTGTCCCGATTGACAGGCGAAAGTCGAGCAACTCGCAGGCAGCCGTACCTCACGAATCCACGGGCCCTTCGGACCGTTGATACCCGAACTAGAAACCTCTTGCCTCAAGCCTCCTCATGGGTATTAACCTCATCGAGAGGGATATACAGTGCAGCCCCGGCATCGCCATTGGCTGAATGCTTTCGCGAAGCTCCTCCCGCTCGTCTTTCTCGCGCTGCCTCTTCTTTTGTCCGCGCAAGCCTTTCAGGAGAGCAATGGCATCATCGATATGGACGGCGAACGATTCCCGCCCGAAGACCCTCGCGAAAAAGCGGAATGGACCTTCGCCCGTTTTCATTACGACCTGGACTATGAATCCGGGTATTTTCGTTTCCAGCGATGGGCTGCGGACTATCCGAAATCCGACCGCCAGTTTGTGGTGGGCGTGCGGCGTCTCACGCGCCTGCAGGCGCGCTCCACTGAGCACGTGATCGACGCAAAAACCGACGACATCTATGAATGGCCCTGGCTCTATGTGGAGGACGCCGGCGCCTGGCACCTGTCGGAGCAGCAGGCCGCGCGCTTGCGGGACTATCTGCTTCGCGGCGGATTCCTGATGGTCGACGATTCACACGGCGATTTTGAGTGGGAAACCTTCCTGGCCGGTATGAGGCTGATTTTCCCTGATCGTCCCGTCGAGGATTTGCAGAATAAGGACGAAATCTTCCATGTCGTTTATGACCTGGACGACCGCGTTCAGATCCCCGGCACCCGCTATATTTGGGGACGCCGCTCCTACGGCCCGGACAGCTCCATTCCCTTATGGCGCGGGATCCGCGACGATAAGGGCCGTATCGTGGTGGCCATCTGCCACAACTCCGATGTCGGCGATGCCTGGGAATGGGCCGATAGCCCGCAATATCCTGAACGCGCCGCGTCTCTCGCATATCGCATCGGCATCAATTACATCGTCTATGGAATGACGCACTGACGCTTCGCTCGCGCCGGGTGCGCGCAATGGTCCCGCCGGATCACACCGGAGCGCGGTCGCCGGCCACCGCTTCGTAATCGAGTCAGCTTGAAGCTTGAAACTTGAGGTTAGAAGGACAACAGTCGCGAATCGCGACTCCCCTGCAATGGCGCGCTCCCGCCTCGGCCTATAAGTGGAACACGTAGAGCAGAAGGCGGGTGAGGAATAAATCCACCACCAGGACGGTCACGGAGGCCTCCACGAACGCAGCGATCGTGGCGCGGCCCACGCCCGCCGTACCGCCTTTCACGCGGAACCCCTGGTAGCAACCTACCGTCGAAACGATGAACCCAAAGATAAGTGGCTTCGTAAAGCCGATGCACAGGTCGCCGAAAACTAGCGCGTCCATCGCGCGCCTCCAGAACTGCGCCGCGCCAATGTGTAGTGTCAGGGTCGCCACCACCAGCCCGCCGATCAGTCCCGCGCAATCCCCCACCGCCACGAGCAGCGGCAGCACGATCACCGTGGCCACCACGCGGGGCGTCATCAGCCTGCGGATCGGGTCCATGCCGAACACCCGGATCGCATCGACCTGCTCTGTGACGACCATCGAGCCCAGTTCCGAAGCCATCGCCGTGGCATTCCTCCCCGCAACCAGCAGCGCCGTGAACACCGGACCCAGCTCGCGGAGCAGCGCAAGCGAAACAGCCTCTCCGGTCAAGGATGTTTCGCCAAAGCGGGTGAACTGCGCCGCCGCGTTCAAAACAATCGAGCCGCCCACGCAAAATAACGCGGCGACTACAATCCGCAGCGAGCCCACGCCAATCACATCCATCTGTTCAATCAGGTCGATAAAATAACCGCGGTCTCCAAAGATGTCCCGGACCGCATGAAAGGTGATCAAAAAGTAGTCCTGGAGAATGGCGACCCACGCCTTCAATGCATTCCCGACGGCTGACGGAACCGAACTCGAGTTCACAATTACACCCCCAAAGCGATCGTTGCCCGCCGCTGTATCTTGAAGCCTGGAACGGCCCCAGAAAGATACACAGAAAGATACACTAGGATACGCAAACACCACTGCGCGGCACTAATGCCCTGTTTGGTAGGTACTTCCGGGAAGCAGGTTATTCCGGCCCTGAGGTTGCACTTAGCCGGAGTAACCCTGGTCGGACGGTCCCCCGGCCTTCTTCCGGCGCGGCGGCCCTCGCTTGATCGACTGGCGGTAGCGATTCCAAAGGATCCAGCTCAGGAAAAGAAGCAGGGTGGCAGCGAAACACGCCAGCACACTGAAGTAGTCGCTGAATTCCTTCATCGGGGAGGCGCTAATCTACCCTGCCGCGCTTCCCTCCCCGACAACACTTAGACAATGCTTGCAACACGAAGCAAAGCCTGCACGAACACACTGGTCACCTCCCTGTCGACGCTCCTTCTTCAATTCGACCGCCGGCGTAATACTTCCGATGCCTTATTCGTATCCGTCGGTGCGGCTGGTAGAGTGTCTCAGCCTGAGCTTCGTCCGGCTGGGCCGTTTAGCCATTCGATCAGGATTTCCTGGCATGAAACTGTGAGGTCGAAATGCCATTGCCACTCACGATCCAAGCCGTTCGCTGGACGCACATGCTCGCGGGATTCACGGCGTTCTTCATTGCCCCCGTACCGCTGCTCACGGCCAAGGGCGGCAAGACGCACCGCCGCTGGGGCAAGGTCTACTTCTGGGCCATGGCGGTGGTGGCCGCCACGGCGATCGTGCTGGCGTTGTGGCGTCCTATCCTGTTCCTGGCGTTCGTCTCGGTATTCAGCTTCTACTTTGCTTTTCGCGGGTACCGGGTGCTGTCTCACAAGCGGCCGCTGCAGGGGCAGGGTCCCGGTGCCATTGACTGGGTCGCGGCAGTGCTGGCGCTTCTCGGCAGTTCCGCGCTGATCGTTCTGGGCATCCTGCGGCCTCGCCCGGTCTGGGTGCAGCTAAGCGTGGTGGCAATTGTATTTGGTGTGATCGGGGTGTCGTTCGCGGCGAGTGACATCTGGAGGTTCCTGCATCCCCCTGCGGACAGGAATTTTTGGTGGTACGCCCACATGGCCGGGATGATCGGCTCCTACATCGCCGCGGTTTCCGCCTTCTCGGTGGTCAACTTCCATTTTCTTCCAAGAGTGGTCCGCTGGCTGTGGCCCAGCGCCATCGGCGTGCCCGGCATCTTCCTGTGGGTCGCCTATTACAAGGGAAAATTCGCGCGAAAAGCCGGCTTACCGGGCGCAGCATAACCAGCCTTCGCCCCGCGAATTGTCCAGACGGGTATGTTTGTGGCAGATGGGTTATATTGGTTCGCAGGTGGAAGTAACGAAACCGAAATTCCGGCCTAATCCATCGAAGGAGGAACAATGTTCAAAGCGATCGCGCTAGTTTTCGCAAGTCTCACCCTGGCCCTGTTGTGCTCTGCGCCGACGGAGTCGGCCCAGATTTCCGTCAACATTGGTGTCGCGCCCGTTTGTCCCTACGGGTACTTCTCGTACCCTCCATACGACTGCGCGCCCTACGGCTACTACGGCCCCGATTGGTTTATTGGCGGCGTGTTTATTGGAGCTGGCCCCTGGTTCCACGGCCCTGCCCACTTCTCCGGCCATGTTGATAACCGCTTTGACCCTCATCACGGTTACAGAGGACCCGTGCCCGCTCGTGGAGATGAGCCCAACAACCACTTCCACGGCAATGAGGCCAGAGATGGCGCCGGCCACGTAGTCAAAGGCGATCATGACGCCAGCAATGAACACGCGCTACCCGGACATCAGGGGGGCGGCGGCCACGCCCAGGGCCACCACTAGAACGCGATCCGCGGAACGCGCTCTGCAAAAATCAATAGTCACAAAACAATAGTCGCAAAACAATTCAGAATAAGGGCCTCGGCGGGACAGGTTCGCGCCCGCCGGGGCCAGAATCGAGGTCCTGCTGAAATGGGCAGACAGGTAGCTGCCGTGTTTTATGTAGTGGCGATGGCAGCCCTCATCGTCGGCGTGGATTTCGCATTCTTCAGAAACCGGTTCCGGGAACGCTTGGCAGTGAATATTGGCATTGTCTTGGTTTTCGCAGCCTTCTACTTTCGTTTCTTCGCGCGTCTTAGCGGACGGCCCTGAGGGCTCCCTGAGATGCCCCTTCGACGCTTGACACGCCAGGGACTCGGTTCTAGCCTTCCACCCATGAAAACACGTGCGTTCGTGATTCCATGCCTCACTCTGACCTTAATCCTTGGTGGAATTATTCGCTCGCGGACCGTGAGCAGCGCTTCCGCGCCGCCGCAGTCCAACCACAACGCGACCCGCGCTGATTTTGACCAGTACATGAAAGACCTGTCCAATTGGGGAAGATGGGGCAAGGACGATCAGTTGGGAGCCGTCAACCTGATCACCCCCGCGAAGCGGAGACAGGCGCTGGCGACCGTAAAAGAAGGCGTTTCCATCTCCATGGCGCGCACCGGAGATCTGGAAAAGTCGGTGGACAATCCGGAGCCCATCGTCCGCAAGATGGTCCGCGTCGGCGTGGGCCAGCCCACCACCGGCACCGGCGGCACGGCCGACACTTTTTTCATTTCCTACCACGGCTACATCCATACCCACCTGGATTCCCTGTGCCATTTCCTCTATGAAGGAAAGATGTATAACGGCTATTCCGAGGACGAAGTCACCGAAAACGGAGCGGCGAAGAACAGCGTTCTCAATTTCAAGAACGGCTTCATCACGCGCGGAATCCTGATGGATATTCCGAGGCTCAAGGGCGTGGACTATCTCGAACCGGGAACCCGCATTTATCCGGAAGATCTCGACGCCTGGGAAAAGCAGGCGCATCTCAAGGTTGGGCCGGGCGATGCCGTCTTCATTCGCACCGGGCGTTTCGCGAGACGCGACGCCAGGGGCCCGTGGCCGATTAAAGATGGTCTTGCCGGACTCTACATAACTGCCGCGAAGTGGCTGCACTCGCGCGACGTCGCCATACTCGGCAGCGATGCCGCGGAGGACGTGCTGCCGTCTGGAGTGGAAGGCATCCCTCAACCGATCCACGAGCTGGTTCTCGTGGCGATGGGCATGCCCATCTTCGATAATTGCGACCTCGAGCAGCTCAGCAAAGAAGCCGCGCGGCGACGCCGCTGGTCATTCCTGGTAACGGCGTCCCCGGCCGCCGTCCCCGGAGCTACAGGCTCGGTGCTCAACCCCATCGCAACATTTTAGCCGGCCTTCGAAGTCATCCCCCAGCTGCCGGAAGCCCGCGTTTCACCACGCCAACTACCGTTTGCAATTCGCTTTTTATCCCGGCAGAGTAGACTTTTGGCCCGTAAGGAGCGTCGTGAGGCGCGATTCCAAAAGCCGGATTAGAAGCACGGGCTGCCCAGCCCCATGCATCCGTTACAATGTCTCGCACTCCTCTATATCCTTTGCCTCATTTGCCTCCTCTGCCTCCTTTTTCCCCGCCTCCCCACTCGACACTGCAGGACGAGTGGAAGCAGGCCTATCTCATAGAAAACACTCAGTGACGAAGGTGACGACTCGACACCATAAGAAGCTCGCGCCCCTCGCGTTTTTTCTCCTGGTTTTCGCGCTTCCGGCGCGAGCTCATGTGGGCAGCCCGGACGTTTTTCTTGACGCCAATGCCGGCCCGTACCGCCTGTTTGTGACCGTCAGGGTACCTCAGGTGATCCCCGGAATCGCCCAGATCGAGATCCGCAGCGCCTCCAATGATGTGCGCGAAATCAAGATCGCCCCCATGCAGCTCACCGGGCCCGGTTCCCAGTACGCCCCCACCCCAGATGTGGCGGAGCGCTCGAAAACCGACCCCCAGTTCTTTACCGGCAGCCTGTGGCTGATGGAGTTGGGTTCGCTCCAGGTCCGCGTGGACGTGGACGGGTCCAAAGGCCGCGCCGAACTTGCCGTTCCCGTGCCCGCCGTCGCGCAGCGCACCCTGCCGATGCAGAAGCCCCTCGGAACTTTGTTGTTCGGGTTGATGCTGCTGCTCGCCTCCGCCCTGGTTTCCATTTCCGCCGCCGCCGTCCGCGAAGGAGACGTGGTCCCCGGCGCCGCCGCTCCCCCGGCCAAAGTCCAGCGCGCTCGCGTCGCCACTGTAATCGCAGCTATCGTGGTGGGCGCCATCCTTTTCATCGGCGGAGAATGGTGGAAGTCCGACGCCGCGCGATTTGCCCGCCGCGTGTATGCGCCCCCGCAATTGGACGCCACGCTTCAGCCCGATGGCACCCTGCTTCTGCACCAGAAGCCCATTCAGCTTGCCGCCGGCAACCCGCGCCGCCCTGAGGATGTTGTAAACTTCGACGATCTCATCCTCGACCACGGCCACCTGATGCACTTCTTCATGATCCGCATGCCCCAGATGGACAGCTTCTGGCACCTGCACCCGAGCCCGTCCGGCCTGGCGACTTTCACTACCGGCATGCCGCCGGCGCCCGCCGGACACTATGATCTGTTCGCGGATGTCGTGCTGAGCAGTGGCTTCCCGGTGACGATGGTCGGCCAGATAGACGTGGCTGATGGACACCCTGCGAAAGCCATTACCGGGGACGATAGTGCCGTCGCCGCTCTTCCCGTTTCCCAATCGGAAAAGGACTCAACCGAATCCATCTTTACCGATGGCTTGCGCATGATCTGGCAGCGCGATCCTGGCGGGCTGAAGTCCAACGTCCCGATGGAACTTCATTTCCTGGTCGAAGGGAAGGACGGCCAGCCGGCGCGCGACCTTGAGCCCTACATGGGCATGGCCGCCCACGCTGAGATTATTCGCTCGGATGCCTCCGTGTTCGCCCACGTCCACCCGGCCGGCTCCATCTCAATGGCGGCGCTCGATCTCGCCCAAACGCAAATGCCGGGCACTGCACCGCCAGGCGCCACGACGATGCCGGGCATGCCAGGGATGTCTGATGCGGTCGACCCTTCGATTTCGTTCCCCTACGGCTTCCCGAAACCAGGCCTCTACCGCGTGTTCGTTCAGATAAAACGCGCCGGCCGCGTGGAGACCGCCGTGTTCAACGCCACGGTGAACTGAGACGTGAACCCTCCGCGCCAGCCCACCCCCCGCACACTTCACTCGTGTCATCCCGAGCGAAGTGATGGATCTGCTTTTCCTTTCTCCGGCGTCAGCGCAACGCTTCAGCCGTGGCTAAATTTTCCGGGCCACACTGTAGCTTTAGCCGCTGAGGGCGCCCCTGCCAGCTCTCACGCGAGCGAGCATAAAATTAAGCCTTCCGTGCTAGCCTACGGGCGCCGTCGACACATTACCCGAAAGGGTTCGCCGTTTGATTCTCCCCAACCATCGAATGCAGGCCAGCAAGCTTGGCTTGCGTCCAGGGTGAAGATTCCACTGTGACTGCCATGGCGGCGGGCGCAAAAGACGAGGGCATCTCCTCGAAAGAGCGGGCCAGGCTCACGCTCGTTATCGCCTTACTGCTTCTCGCGGTCAGTGGCGCTGGCGCGAGCATCGCCATCGTCCGCCTTTATCTCACCGAAGGATGGGTCCGCCACACCTACACCGTGGAAGTCGCGCTGGGCGATCTCGGATCCGCCCTCGCCGGGATGGGCGGCAGCCGCGTCGCCTACATCGATTCGCCGAGCGTTGAATCCCTGCAAAAATTCCAGGACGCCCAAAAAAAAGTGCCCCAGGCGCTGGCTGGAATTCGTTCCCTCACCGCCGACAACCCGAGCCAGGCGGCCCTCGTCGATGAGTTGCAGCAGAAGGCCGAGCACCGCATGGACGTAACGCAGCAATCCATAGCGCTGGTTCAGCAAAACCAAAGCAGCCTCGCCAGGCGGATGCAATTAACCGCCGAAATCGGGGAATCCGCCATCGCCACCGAGGCCATCGAGCAGCAACTGCACCGCAACGAAGACGCGTTGCTCGCGCAGCGCACCCGTCTCTCCAAGGTTCTGTTTGGCGTGACGGTGGCGATTCTGGTCCTGTCGTTTACCTTGTCCGCGGTGATGTTTGTCATCCACAACCGCATGCTCCAGCGCGAACTTCACGACCGGCAGGCCGCCGAGGACCAGTTGCGGCAGCTCAGCATTCAGCTCCTTCGAGTTCGTGACGCCGAAGCGAGGCGTTTCGCGCGGGAGTTGCATGACGGGCTGGGTCAAAGCCTGGTCGCCGCAAAACTGATGGCCGAAGGCCTGGCGTCGCAGAATCCTTCGAACCCGAAGTTCGGGGAACTCGCCAAGCTCGTGCAGGAGGCCGCCGCTCAAACACGCACTATTTCCTATCTCCTGCATCCGCCCATGCTCGACGAACTGGGATTCGCGTCCGCCGCCGAGTGGTTCATCGATGGCTTTACGGAGAGAACCGGAATTGCGATTTCCAAACAGTTTTCTCCGGGCGTCGAACATCTTCCCAAGAATCTGGAGCTGGCCCTTTTCCGCATCCTTCAGGAAGCGCTCACCAATATCCACCGGCATTCGAAGAGTGCCAGGGCGGAAGTGTCTGTCTCTCTGAAGCCGACGGAAGTGACCATGATCGTGAGCGATTACGGGAGAGGCATTCCCGCGGAAACGCTGGAGAACTTCCGGTCGAAGGGCACTCACGTGGGCGTCGGACTGGCGGGGATGAAAGAACGCGTGGCCGAGTTCAAAGGCGAGCTTGAAATCAGGTCCGATAGAAGAGGAACGAGAATCCTCGTGAGGATGCCTATCGCCGGCCGCCCGGATATTTCGGCGCCTTCCCTGGCGTGAGCACATTGCTCTCAGAAAACTTTCCCGCAAGCTTCTTCCGTGCGATTTCCCGGTATAAACTAACCGCCTTGCATTTTTCCGTGGAGAACAATGGAACTTCGTAAAGACCCCATCACGCGCAGTTGGGTTGTGGTGGGCCATCCGGAACGCGAGAAGCCTCGCGCCGATCCTTGCCCGCTCTGCCCGGACAACCGCATCGAGACGCATTCGCTTCTGGAACTGCCCCGCACGGGCCAGTGGCAGGTTCGCGCCTACCCGCATTTCCGCCCTCTCTATCGCGTCGAAGGCGACCCCGCCCGCACGGCCGAGGGAATTTACGACCGCATGGCCCCGATCGGCGCCCACGAAATCATCGTCGAGACGCCGCGACCACACCCGCTCGCTTCCCGAACTGTCGCGACGAAGATATCGAGCGCGTGCTGGAAGCTTACGCGCTGCGGATCGCGGATCTTAAAGCGCGACGCGCGCTTCAAATACGTGACCGTATTCAAAAATCAAGGAGCGCAATCGGGCGAGGAATGGCCGCACGCGCATTCGCAAGTGACGGCCACCACGTTCGTGCCGCGCCGCATTCTCTACGAGCTGCGCTCCGCGCGCGAATGGTACCGCGACCACGAGCGCTGCGTGTTCTGCGACATCCTCCGCCAGGAAATTCGCCAGACAAAGCGGCATCGTCGACAACGTCGGCGACTATTACGCCTTTTGTCCTACGCCGTCGCGCGTGCCTTACGAAGTCTGGATCATGCCGCGCACGCACAATCACCAGTTCGAAGCGCCGCTGCCCGGCGAAAATCGCCGCCATCTCGCCAGCCTGCTCGGCCGCACGCTGCGCCGCCTCCTGCAAGTGAGCAACAACTATCACCTGGTGCTGCACACCGCGCCGAACACTCTGCAAACCAAGGGCGAACTGAGCGAATACTGGCGCACGATCGACGGCGATTACCACTGGCACTTCGAAATTCTTCCGATCGTCGAAGAGCAGAGCAAGTCCTACAGCATCAAAGAAGTGTATTTCAACGGCACGCTTCCCGAAGAAGCCGCCGAGCGCTTGCGCCAGCTCGATCCCGGAAAATGATCACGTCCTGCCACGCAATCATGCTCCGCGCGGCGATGCTCAGAGGGGCGGAATCATTTTTCGCCTGCTGTTCTCTGCTCTTCTTGATCGCGCTGGTTTCCGTATCTACATCGCGCGGCATCCGCTGCTGCGGCTGGCGGGAAGCTTCTGGGTCGTTGACGAAGCGCCGGAAACTTCGGACGCGATCGTGATGCTGGGCGACGACAATTACCACGCCGACCGCGCGTCGCGCGCCGCGGAGCTGTTCAAGGCCGGGCTGGCGCCGCGCGTGATCGCCAGCGGCCGGTATCTGCGGCCTTACGCCAGCATCGCGGAACTCGAGGAGCACGACCTTACCGACCGCGGCGTGCCCGCGAGCGCCATCGTGCGGCTCGCGCACCGCGCCGCGGACACCCGCGAGGAGGCCGAGGCGATCGGCCAGTTGCTGTCGTCGCACGGCTGGAAGCGCGTGATTCTGGTGACGTCGAATTACCACACGCGGCGCGCGCGGTATATCTGCGAGCGGATATTCCCCGCCGGCACGGTTCTCCGGGTGGTCGCGGCGCGCGATTCCGACTATGACCCGGAGCACTGGTGGGAAAGCCGCGAGGGAGTCAAGATCTTCCTGCACGAGTTCGTAGGCATGCCCGTGGCCATGTGGGAGCTGCGGCATAACTCCGTGCAGACCTCCGAACCGGGACTATTTGACACCTGGAGGCGCTCGGTTAGCATTTTGCTCGCGCAACCGCGCTTTGCCGGTTTACACTCGAATTTCGTCATACTATAGTGTTTTTCACTTTTGAGGACGCCTGCCCCCCGGCCCAGGAAGTCCCCAACTGAGGGGGAGAATCGCATGTGGCGTAAACCGAACGATGCAAAACCATCTTCACAGCCGTCGACCAAAGCTCCGGAACAGCGGCCTCCGGCTTCGGAACCCGTGAAATCGCAGGCTGCTCCCGAGGCACCGGCTTCCATTCCGGCACCGGCAGTGCCTCCCGTCTCTCCGGCGGCCTCTGTACCGGCCTTTTCGGCGCCGGCGCCCAAAAACGTTGTCGCGCACGACACTTCCGCCCCATCTTCCCTTGGCCCGGGATTAAAAATTCGTGGAGAATTGTCTGGAAGTTCCGATCTGTATATTGACGGCGAGGCTCAGGGGAAAATCACCCTGGCGGACTCCCGGGTGACCGTCGGCCCCAACGGACGGGTGCAAGTGGATATCGACGCTCGGGAAATCATTATCGAGGGCACCGTGCAGGGCAATTTGAAGGCCCGCGAAAGCATTCGGCTGGCCTCCTCGAGCAAGGTGCAGGGAAGCATACTCACGCCGCGAATCGGCATCGAAGACGGCGCGAGGCTTCGCGGCAAAGTTGAAATGACGCGACCCACCGAATCCAAGGGATCTACGGCGGCGACCGCAGCGCCAGCCACGGCAACTGCCAAGCCCGCACCACCCGCGGCGACATACAAAACCGCGGCGGCTAGCACCGAAAGCGAGTCGAGCAAGCGATGAACTGGATGGCCAAGTCACGTCCCAGCGGAGCAGCTCCCGCCATTGCTCCCACCAAGCCCGGCCCGCGTTCCGCCGCGGCAAGCGCGAACCTGAAAGTCCGCACGTCGAACGGGCTGAAGGAATTTTTGTGGCTCATGAGCGATGTTCCGCACGCGCGGGTGCTCGATCTGGGTCCGGTTTGGCAAGCCACCGTCAACTTTTTCCTGGAAAAGGGCTATCGCATTTCGACGGACGATCTGCTGGGCACCTGGAGGGATTTCGTCTCCGGTGAGGAAGAACGCCTGCGGGCCGCGCCTCTCACCGAAGAGGGTTACAGCGCGCGCCTGTCTGCCTCGGCGATGGCCGACAAATTCCTGGAAAACTGCCTTGCAGTACGCCGAGAACAGCTTTCACGGCGTGCTCGCGTGGGACCTGCTCGACTATTTTGACCCGGCGGTGAGCGCGCGCATCATGGACCGGCTTTTCAGCATTCTCCATCCGGGAGGGGCGGTGCTGGCGCTCTTCCACAGCCGCGCGCCCGAACGCTTCCATCGCTACCGCATCATCGACACGCAGACCGTCGAACTGGTGTCCGCTCCCACGCTCGCGGTGCATGCCCGCGTGTTTCAGAACCGTGAAATTCTGGAGCTGTTCGCGAAATTCCGCTCGTCGAAAACCTTCGTCGGCCGAGACCAGGTCCGCGAAGGCCTCTTCCTTAAGTAGTACTATTTAGCATTTTGTAAACAGCGATGCACGCGATGGCACTCCAATCGCTGTGAGTGTTGACGCCCACCAGCCTGTGATTGGATAATTTCGCTGTGAATTCGCGCAAAGCAATATGTTTGCTGGTGCTGATCTTCATTCCGCTCGCGTCGCTGGGTCTGGTGCCTTTCGGGCACGGACCTTCTTCGGTGGTGGACGGTCCACGAACTGCATTCAGGGCCTATCGGGCGTCATTGGAGTTGAAATTCGCAGTGACTTCGGCCGTGGCGATAGCCGCGGCTTTTGTCATCGCTTTCTCTGATCTTTGCTATCCGGATTTGGATTCGGAACCTCGTCTGGCGAGCCTCAACCCCTCCTTCCCGCTTCCCTGCCTGCGCTGCTGATCTTTCCTGAACTCTTTCCGCTCTAGTCGAGAAGTTTATCGGTCTTTTCGCGTGGTGCGCGACCCGCTCCGCCACCAGCGATCATTCCTACACTTACAGCGGGATCGATAAAGCTTGTCGCGACTCAGGAGGAGTCCATGAAAACGCGAAATTCAAATCTGAAAATCATATTGCTTTTTGTCGGCGCCGTAATTTTAATCGCCGGCTGCCACAAGCGAGTAGCCAGTGTGCCAGCGGCTCCGGCCCCTGCGCCAGCCGCGCCGCCCGCTCCAACGGTCACGCTGCAGGCTTCTCCCGGGGATATCACAAAGGGCGGAAGCACAACGCTGACGTGGTCATCCACCAACGCAAATCAGGTGACTCTCAGCCCCGGGCTCGGCTCGGTGAACGGGCAAGGTTCGCGGCAGGTGGACCCGGGCGAGTCCACGACGTACACGATTACGGCCATCGGCAACGGCGGCCGTGCTGAAGCGAGCGCTCGCGTCACGGTTTCCCTGCCCCCGGTCGCGGCAGCGCCGACCCCGGGACTCGACGAGATGTTTAGAGAAGCGGTGCGCGACGCGTTTTTCGACTACGACAAGTCGGATATCCGCGCTGACGCAAAGGAATCCCTGACGAAGAACGCCGAATTCCTCAACTTGCATCGCGACATTCGCTTCGCGATCGAAGGTCACTGTGACGAGCGGGGGAGCGCGGAATACAACCTCGGACTGGGGGACCGCCGCGCCACGGCCGCCAAGAAATACATGGTGAGCCTGGGGATCGCGGAAGACCGCATACAGACCACAAGCTACGGCAAGGAGCGTCCCTTCTGCAGCGAGCACACCGAGGCGTGCTGGCAGCAGAACCGGCGGGCGCATTTTGTGATGGTTCGCTAGCTGGGGTTGGCAGCAACCTACCGAAGTTCTAATGGGAGATGGCCTTCAGGCGGCAGGAGGCATGGATGCGCTCTTGCGACGCAGGAGCGCGTCCAGTGCCAGTGCCGACAGGAGCATGAGAATCGGATCGATGGGGTGGCGGTAGCGCAGGTATGGCAAGGTTACGTAGTAGATCCAGGGAAAGACGAGTGGAAATACGGACAGCACGAAGGCGTAGCGACGCCACTTGATCCACACCGCTACGAGACCGCCGATCGTGCCTAACGTGGCGAGGAAATTGGCCAGCAGCAGGATGCGGTCGCCTAGCGATTTCGCTTCGAGGAATCGCTTGAAAGGAGAGGGGAGCCCGGCCCAGAAAGCCACGAACCGCTGGTCGAATAAATCCAGTTCGAGTGCCGGATGGGTTCGGATAAAACTTACTGCGTCGATCCATTTTTTCCGCATGAACGCGTCTTCGCCGAGACGCTTGTATTCGCGGGCTTCTTCGTAGGGGGTCACGCGCGTGGTGGGAGGCGCTTGCGGGTCGAAAACCCGGTTGTGGCCGAGCCAGAGGGCTATGGGAAAGGCCGAGCGGAGCGGCACGAAGCGGTGGAAGGCGAAATAGTTGCGCACGGTCCACGGAGCGCAGCAAAGCAGAACGACCAGAACTGCCATCGCCGGGCGCGCCAGAATCCGGCGCCCTCGCTGGCTGGCCCGATAACTGGCCCATCCCAGAAGAAACGGCAGCAGGGAGGCTAGCGCCGGATTCGTCATCAGGGCAAAACCCCACAGGAGCCCGTAAAGGCACCAATCGCGGGTGCGCATCGATTCCGCGAGTCCCAGGGTGAACCACAGGATGGCGGCCGCCAGGAGCGCTGTGAGGCAGGTGTCCCATATCCACTCGTATGGAATCATGATGGCGTTGGGAAAAAGCGCCCAGAACCACGCCCCTAATGCCCCGACACCGACGCTGGCGATTTTCCGTCCCGCATAGAAGATGGGCACGCACACGGCGGCCGAGAAGACGATATTCAGAGCCACTGCCATGATGAAAGACGCTGGCGTGAAGATCCCGAAGATGCGGAAGACGCCTGCGAGGAGCAGCGGGTAGACCGGAGTGAGCCAGGCGGTTGCGCCAGTACCCTGGTTGAACGGGTCGCTAAACCCCTTCCCCATGGCGAGGGAACGGGCAATATTGCCGGACTCCTGGCGGAATGGCACGGTGCCAACGAGGTTTGCCGGAAGCTTCCGCCCCTCGTTCCATGCGAAAGTGGCGCGCGCCCCGATGGCCACTACCACGATAAACGGAAGCGAAATGAGCAGCCGGCGCCAGGCCGGCAACGGTCGGTTAATCACGCGAGCCATTCTAACGAATTGCGGGGCGCGGCTTTGGCACTCACAGCGCCGGCTCGCGCTTTGCGGAGATTTGCGCTGCGCGGTGAGGGCTGCCAGCCCCGCGCCGAGCGTGGCGCGCTCCTCGGGGGTCATGCCGGTTTCGTTGCCGAGAGGCATGTTATTCGGACTTTACGGCTTGCTCTTCGATCTCCGCGGCGTGCAGCTTAATTTCGTCCATGGTGTCGAACATGATGCCCTTGGGCGCTGCCGGAATGCCGGCGTGCAGCGGCGTGTCGCTGTGGCAGGGGCTGCAGTGCGTGCGAACGATGCGCCGGACTTCGGCGCGGGAGACTGTTTTTCCCGTTACCGGAGGCGCGGGGGAAACTGTGCGCGAGGCCGCGAGCATCACGACGATATAACCCGCGACGCCCGCGACAGCATAGCCGTAATTCACCGTGCCCTTGTCCTTGAGGTTGAAGAATTCGCGGATCGGCCACGAGGCGGCGCAGAGGCCCGAGAGGATCAGCCAGTTATAGGGGACGCTGTAGAGCATCGGATAATGGTTGCTGATCATGATCAGCAGCACCGGCAGCGTCATGTAATTGTTGTGCATGGAGCGCTGCTTGGCGATCTGGCCGAGGCGCGGATCGGGCTTCTCGCCCTTGAGCAGGGCGGCCACGGTCTTCTTCTGATTCGGGATGATGACGGCGAAAACGTTGGCGGCCATGGCGGTGCCGATCATCGCACCGACGTGGATGAAGGCGCCGCGCCCGCTGAAGATGTGGCAGAGCTCGTATGCCGAGGCGACCAGCACGCCACCCCAGGCGACGCCTAAGACCCGGCTGTCGCGGCCCAGCGGAGACCTGCAAAGCGTGTCGTAGACGATCCAGCCGCCGGCGATAAACGCCAAGCCAATCAAGACTCGCCTGCCAGGGATTCGAGATGCGCTTGGAAGGGTCGATAAGGTAGAGCTTCGGGTTCAGGTAGTAGATTACGCAGAGCAGCAGAAAACCGCTGATGAAGGTGAGATAGGCTTCCCACTTGAACCAGTGCAGCTCTTCAGGCATTTCCGGAGGCGCCACGAGATATTTCTTGTTGTGGTAGAAGCCGCCGCCGTGAACGGACCAGAGTTCCCCGCCCACGCCCGCATCTTTGTCCTCCTGGCGCGGCGGGAGGCCGCAGGGCGAGGTCCAGCCAGACGAAATAAACCGAGGCGCCAATCCACATGATGGCGGCCATCACGTGAAACCAGCGCAGGGCGAGGCCAATCCAGGAGGCGAGGTCTAATTGCATCGTTCCGTTAACCCGTAGACAAACTCGAACGCGGCAGATGAATTAAAAACTATAGCAGGCGAAAGGGACCGCCTGCCAACCATTCCGATGGGGTAGGGATCGGCAGTCGTCGTTGAGTCTCAGTTCTAAAACAGACAGAGCTCAGATTACCGGCGCCGGAACAACCGGCACCTGCGCTGGCCAGCTTGAGTTTTACGAAGTTGTAAATTACCCTCTTGGCACGAGGTCAACATGAGCTTCTGGCGTCGCGGCTGGGTCGTCCCGGTGCTCGTCCTAGTGCTCCTCATGGCGCTGCTTAAGCTGCAAAGCGTTGCGGTGGCGCAGGGGCCTGCGGTTGGCTCCGGAGCAGGAACTGTACCGCCCGCTCCGCATTTTGTTTCGCTGAAGAGTATTCCCGTCCCTTACGATCCGCTCGAGTTGGCGATCTCCGGTGCGCAAGAGGTGCAGAGCGCCGAGGAGCGCGCGGCCGCGCTTGACATGCTTGCCAAGGCGAGGCGGCTTTCCAACGTGCGCATGCATGCCTACGACCTGAAAACGACGTTCACTTCTTATGGTTCGTCAACTTCGGATGGACGATGGATACTGGAGGATACGTCGCCCGGCCCCGACGTGTACCGGTGGACGGCGGAAGGCCCGTCGTTTTCCGGAATTTTTCTCAATGCCAACAAACTGCTTTCGAGCAATCAACCGGGCGGAGCGATGCCGCTGCGGCTGGCGCAGGTACGGCGCGCGATGTGGGGCATTTATTTTCCCAACTTGCAGCCGTTCAAGAGCCTCCGAATGGCGAACGGGTCGCTGGCCGGCGCCGGCGTTCGCTGTGTGCTGTTCGCGCCCGAATTTTCAGGTGCGTCGCAAGACGCGTTCGCAAGCGGCCGCAGCTTTCTTGAATCGGAGTACTGCGTGAATACGCAAACGGGACTCCTCGAAACCTTCTCGCCGTGCGCAGGCTTATACGTCCGCTACGATTATGCGAGCGCCCTGCACTTCCACGAACAGATCATCCCCAACGGGTTCACGATCACCGAGCGCGGGAAAACAATCATCGAGGCCAAGACGGAAAGCGTGGGAGATGCGGCACCCAGAGACAGCGGTATTTTCCAGCCGTCCGGGCTCAATCCCCTGGGTGTGGGCCAGGTGACGGCGCCACCTATGACGGTGTGGAGCGGGCAAACCTCCGACTCGCTGGGTCCGGGATCCCCGGGGCAGGTGGTGGTCGTCCACGGGATCGTTTCTCCCGATCACCAATTGGTCGAGGCGGAAGTGGTAGCCAGCACGAACGAGGGATTGGACCAGGCGGCGCTTGAGGACGCGAAAGAGGCGCGCGTACTGGGGCGTGGTTTTCGCGCACAGCCCGGAACAACTCCGCAATCCCGCGAAATCATTTTTACCATGCAGTTCGTCCCGCGCGTGCCGAGGACGAATTTCTCATCTGCTATTCCTCAATAGCGAGATCAGCGCCACAGATGCCTGTGGCGATCACTCCGCGATCAAGATAAGAAAACTACTCTTCCTCAGGCTGCGCTCGAGAGAGAGACGGAGACGAGTGCCTGGCGCGGGCTTTTAGCGCGTGGTAGGCAGCGGGCATGAGGAGAGCACGATTACGGCTGCGATCACATAGTGGATGCGCTTGTCGATATTGGGAACGGTGCGGCCGAGGGTGTAGCCGAGCAGGATCATGCCCCAGACCCAGGCGAATCCGCCGACAATGTCGTAGAGAAGGTAGCGCGTGTAACTCATCTTGGCGGCGCCGGCCACGGGCGGGCAGAAAGTCCGGATGATGGGGACGAAGCGCGCCATGATGATGGTCTTGCCGCCATAGTTTTCGTAGAACTCGTGCGCGCTTTCGAGATGGCGCTTCTTGAAGAAGCGCGAGTCCGGGCGCTCGTAGAGGGTCTTGCCGGCGCGCCATCCGATCAAGTATCCCAACTGATCGCCGGCGATGGCGCAGAGCGTCACCAACGAGAGCAGATAGGCGAGCTTCATCTGGCCGGCGCCCGGCAAACACGCCTGCGGTCACCAGCAAGGAATCGCCCGGCAGGAAGAAGCCGACGAACATTCCCGTCTCGACGAATACGATCAGGCAGACGAGGCCGGTTCCGCCCCATTCGATGAGGCCGCGAACGTCGTAGAGATGTGCCAGCAGGTGCCGCAGGGTTTCAATCATGTGTTGCGATTCCTCTTCGGTGAGTGGGCGAATACTCTGATCTGCCTGCCTCTGCGACGCTACCCTCTCCACGCTAGCCTTACCTCCATCACGATAGCAGAAAAGGCTGCGCCTGTGAGAGCCACCGTCGGCACCATTTCCGACTAGTACTTTGCTCCTATACGAAATAGCCCTCTGTACCATTGGCCTGTTTCAGCCGCGCCCCGCACAATCGCCTTGTTCGAAACTGGCGCTTCGAAAGGGACAAACCACAATGGAAGGTGGCTACGCAGTCTGGATGGGGCAACCGGTAATTCTGAGAGTCGTGACGGGAAACCTTCGCGTGCCCCTGCGCGGGCGCCTGGTGTCGGAAACAGACAACTCGCTGCGACTGCGCATTTCCGACAGCTGGGACGTCGATATCTTCAAATCCATGGTGGCGAGCGTCGAACACGATTTGCCCGTCTACGTGCTGAACTAGAGCGGCGGCATGAGCGCGCTGGCAAGCAACACCTGGCGGCAATTTCGCAGCACCGCCGACGCTTAGATGCCCTTCCCCGCGAATTGCGAGGAACAACCGATGCGGAGAACGCTGACTAATGTCCGCGACACGCTGCTGGTGCTCGCGCTCCAGGCGGCGTTCCGGGCCACGCAGGCGCTGCGAAGCTTGAATTACTAGGCGACCGGCAGCCGGCCCGCCGCTGGATCGCGGTTCGCCATTAACAATTTTGTCGACCTGCTCCCCTCTCCCCCCCAACCCGGGTCTGTCCCCCCACGGACCCGGGATTTTCCCCTTGCACACCGTGGCGCCACCGGGCTTCCTGGCTTTGATTGGCGCCTGATCGACTATTCCCTTTGACTCTGCGCTCGTCCTCGATAAGACTAGGCCGCGGTTCACGCGGATATGAAACTCTCCACTTGCAGACTGGATCGTCGTCGCGGCCTATCTCCTCTTCACGCTGATTCAAGGGCTGTATTTCCGGCGGCAGTCGAGCCGCAGCACGGCGGACTATTTCGTTTCCGGGCGGCGCGCGGCGTGGTGGCTGATCGGCACGTCGATGGTGGCGACGACCTTTGCCGCCGACACGCCGCTGGTGGTGACGGGGCTGGTCTACCGCAACGGCATCGCCGGCAACTGGATCTGGTGGAGCATGCTGCCCGCCGGAATGATGACCGTGTTTCTGTTCGCGCGACTGTGGGTGCGCGCCGGGCCTTCTGACCGACGTGGAATTCGCCGAACTGCGCTATGCCGGAAAGCCCGCCGCGTTTCTGCGGGGATTCCGGGCGCTCTATCTGGGCCTGCTGGTGAATTGCGTGATCCTGGGCTGGGTCACCAAAGCGATGACGACGATCGTCGGCGTGGTGCTCGGCGTGAACGAACGCACGGCGCTGGCGCTGTGCGTCTTCGTGCTGATTCCCTTTACCGGCATCTACGTTTCGCTCGGCGGACTGTGGGGAGTGCTGTGGACCGACCTGTTTCAGTTCGTTCTGAAAATGGGAGTGGTGATTGCGGTCGCGTGGTATGGCGTGGGCGCCGCGGGCGGAATGGAGCGCATGATCGCGCAGCCTCGGCGCGATGCGGCGCGAAGCCGGGCCCGGCGCGGCCAACATCACTTCTTTTTTCCCGGATTTTTCGCGCGGCTTTGCACAGCGAAGCGCTCTGGACCATTCCGGTGATCACATTTTGCGTGTATCTCGGCGTGCAGTGGTGGGCGTTCTGGTATCCGGGCGCCGAACCGGGCGGGGGCGGCTACGTGGCGCAGCGGATCCTAAGCGCGCGCAACGAGCGCGACGGCTTGCTTTCCGTGCTGTGGTTCAACTTCGCGCATTACGCGCTGCGTTCCTGGCCCTGGATTCTGGCGGCGCTCGCCGTCGCGGTGCTTTATCCGAATCTCGCGCAGCCAGAATCCGGCTACGTGCGGCTGGCGGTGGATCATCTGCCGCGCGCGGCGCGCGGTCTGCTGGTGGCCGGATTTCTGGCGGCATTCATGTCCACGATCGCTACGCACCTCAACTGGGGCAGTTCCTACCTGGTGTCCGATTTTTACCGCCGGTTCGTGCGGCGGGATGCGACCGAAAGGCACTACGTTGGCGTTTCGCGCTGGGTGACGATTCTGCTGGTTGTGCTTGGGGCGTGGGTTTCCTGGGAGCTGGTCACGATTCGCGCAGGCTGGGAGGCACTGTCTGGAAATCGGCGCGGGAACCGGGAGCGTTTACCTGCTTCGCTGGTACTGGTGGCGCATCAATGCCTGGAGCGAAATCGCGGCGATGGCCACCGCGCTGGCGGCCACACTGGCCATCCGCTGGACGATGCCATTTCAGGGCTCTGAGGCCTCCATCTTTGCAAAACAAACCCTGCTGACGACGGCGCTTACCACGGCCGTGTGGATGATCGTGACCCTTCTAACACCCGCCGAGCCGCGCGAGACACTCCTGGCGTTTTATCGCCGGGTTCGCCCCGACGCCTTCGGCTGGAAGCCCGATCGCGCTACTTGCTCCGGAGGTACCCCGGGAGCGAGGCCTCGCACGCAACCTCTGTAATTGGGTCGTAGGCTGTGCGATGATCTACTTGGCTCTTTTCGGGGTCGGAAGGATCTGTCTGCTTGCATGGCGGACCGGCATTCTGCTTCTTGGGCTTTCTGCAATGTGCGCCGCATTTATCTACAGGGGGCTTTCCGGGCCGGAATGGAATGAGCGCAAACTCGAAGGCATCGGTATCATCGACAGCGGGGGCCTATGAATCGAGTCTGGCCAAACGCTTGAATGTCGCCCTGAAACCCGACAGTGGGCCTGCGGGCCGGTCGTTTTCTCAGGCATCTGGCAGGATTCCGCGAAACTGGTGGAGACGCGCATTCGAACGCATTTTGAACATCGCCATTGAAGACGGGGCCAAGTCACGATACCTTGCGTGTTCGCTTTAATCCTATTCAAGGAGCCTTCATGAGGATTGCCAGCGTCGCAAGCGCTTTTCCGAAGCACTATTACAATCAGCAACTTCTGGTCGAAGCGCTCAAGAACGATTGGCGCCACCGCTTGCCGAACCCCGACATCCTCGACCGGCTCGACGAAAGCATGAAAGTCGACGGGCGGTACCTCGTGCGCCCGATCGATTTCTACGAAAACATGACGACGTGGGGCCAGGCGAACGACGCGTGGATCGAAGCCGGCCTCGAGCTCGGCGAAAAGGCCCTGTGCCATGCGCTGGTGAAGGCGGGCCTGCAGCCGCGCGAGCTGAGCGCGATTTTTGTGACGTCGGTTACCGGCATCGCCGCGCCATCGCTCGACGCGCGGCTTGCCAACCGCATGGGCCTTTCCCCCAACATCAAGCGCATACCCATTTTCGGCCTTGGCTGCGTGGCTGGCGCGGCCGGCATCGCACGCGCGGCCGACTACGTGCGCGGCTTTCCCGATCAGGCGGCGGCGCTTTTATCCATCGAGCTGTGCTCGCTCACGCTGCAGCGCGACGATCTCTCGATGGCGCATCTGATCTCCGCGCTGCTGTTTGGTGACGGCGCGGCTGCGACGGTCGTGGTGGGATCGGAAGTGGAATCCGACGGTCCCGAAATTCTCGCCACGAAATCGATTCTTTATCCCAATTCGGAACGAGACGATGGGCTGGGACATCTCCGAAAAAGGCTTCCGCATCGTATTGTCGCCGGAAGTTCCGGATACGGTGCTGCGCCACCTGGGCGAAGATGTCGACACGTTTCTTGCGGAGCAAGGATTCAGTCGCGGAGACATCAAGAGCTGGGTGATGCACACGGGCGGCCCGAAGGTGCTGGAAGCAACGGCCACCGCGCTGGGTCTCACCGAAAAGGATCTTGCGGCTTCGTGGGAGTGTTTGCGCAAGGTAGGGAATCTTTCTTCCACGTCCGTCCTGCTTGTTCTGGAGGACGTTTACTCGCACCGCCGCCCGGAGCCCGGATCGCTGAGTATTCTTGCTGCGATGGGGCCCGGGTTTTGCTCCGAGCTTGTTCTCCTGCGGTGGTGACGATTTTGAGGGCTCCGAACCATGGCAGTGGATGTTGTCGTCGTCGGTGCGGGGCCGGCGGGAATCGCTACCGCGATTGCTGCCTCGCTGAAGGGCCTTCGAGTCAGCCGTCCTCGATTCGCGCAAGCCGCCGATTGACAAACCGTGCGGCGAGGGGCTTCTTCCGGAGGCTGTGGCCGCGCTCCGAAACCTCGGAATCGAACTCGACTCCCGCGTTGCCTTCCCTTTTTTCGGCATCCGGTTCTGCGACGATAATTCTTCCGCCACTACCCGAATCGACAGCGGCCGCGCGTTTGGGTTGCGCCGGACGGCGCTTCACCGGCTGCTGGTAGACCGGGCGCTCGAAAACGGAGTCTTCTTCCAGTGGGGTGTTCGCATTTCCGAGTTCAGCGCGAGCGGGGTTCTTGCTGACGGGCAATACATTCGATGCAACTGGGTGGTCGGGGCCGATGGACAGAATTCCGTGGTTCGCAGGCGGGCAGGATTGGGTGGTGGGCGGTATCGTCGCTCGCGATTCGGTTTCCGCCGGCATTATGCGGTTGCGCCCTGGACCGATGCGGTCGAGGTGCATTGGGGCCGGCGCTGCCAGATGTTCGTAACGCCAACCGGAGCGAACGAAGTGTGCGTGGCGCTTCTGTCAAATAATTCCCGGTTGCGGATCGGGCGGGCGCTCGAAGAGTTTCCGGCCGTCGCCAAGCGGTTGCGAGGCGCTCCTGCCATTGCGGCGGAGGGCGGCGCGGTCACCGCGTTTGGCCGGGCGAGTGCCGTCACCCGCGGGAACGTAGCGCTTGTTGGCGATGCTTCGTGCGCCATCGATGGAATCGCGGGCCAGGGACTAAGTCTCGCGTTTCAGGAGGCCGTTTGTTTGGGCGGCGCACTGGCGCGGAATGATCTGCGCGGCTACGAAATCGCGCATGGGAGTATCACGAGTAAGGCTGTTCGCATGACGCGTCTCCTGCTGCTGATGGAGCGCAGTGACTGGATCCGGGCAAAAACGCTGCGGTTGTTTGCTTCGCAACCGGCGCTCTTTTCGAAGATGATGTCGATTCATACGGGGGCGGCTTCGACGGAAGCGTTGCGTGCGCGCGAAATCGTGGACCTTGGGTTGCGCGTGCTATTCGCTTGATGGTTTAGATCGAGCGGCTAGCGGTTCTCGTCGGTGACCAACAGCTCTTTGGCGCGTTGCGATGCTTTTACCACCGCTTTGATCAGGGTTACGCGCAGGCCGCCTTCTTCCAGTTCAAGGATGCCGTCAATTGTGCATCCGGCGGGCGTCGTCACGGTGTCCTTCAGCAGCGCGGGATGATCTCCCGTTTCGATCACCATTTTGGCTGCGCCAAGCGCCATCTGCGACGCCAGCAGCGTGGCCAGATCGCGGGGCAAACCAACCTTTACTCCACCCTCCGCAAGCGATTCGAGAATGATGTAGATGAACGCGGGGCCACTTGCCGAAAGACCCGTGACGGCGTCCATGTGCTTTTCATCGACTACGACGGTCTTGCCGACGGCGCCGAAGAGCTTCGTGGCGGTGTCAACATCCTTTTGCGTTGCGTACTTCCCTTTTGCG
Source organism: uncultured Acidobacteriota bacterium (assembly GCA_963848365.1). Classification (GTDB taxonomy): domain Bacteria; phylum Acidobacteriota; class Terriglobia; order Acidiferrales; family UBA7541; genus Palsa-295. Next base: position 88,952 of record CAWKDI010000005.1, on the reverse strand, counting down.
ATTGCCGTGATGCCCTCGCCCACCATTGAGGGCGTGTTGGGCATGGCGCGAATCACCGGGATGTTTGCTTTGATGCGACGCTCGATATAGTCGGTGGGCACCGACGCCGCGACGGATATCAGGAGTTTTTTTTCGTTCAATTCAGGGGCGATTTCGTCAACCACCTGGCCTACCGTTTGCGGCTTCACGCCGAGAATAATTACGTCCGCACAGCGGACGGCGGCCCGATTGTCGGTGCCGCAGGAAACCAGCACCTTCGAAAGGTTCTTGCGCTCGTGACCGGCGTGTCCCACGGTCGCCGAGATGTTCGGGGGAGAGACCAATCCCTGCTTCACAAACGCTTCGATGAGTATTCCGCCCATCTTTCCGGCTCCCAGGACGGCGAGGCGCATCTGGGTGGGAGATTGTGCCATTCCGTTAACCCCTTTCGCGTGATCCAGCAGGAAGAAACAAGCGCAGCAAAGGCAAGGCTGCATGATACAGGAGGAAATGCGAAAGGTGTAGGCTGGTATCGATTGCTTGTATCGATAGCGGTGTCCATAAGGCGGCGCAGAAACGTCGCGGAAAGGCCCGCGGGCGCAGGCTATCGTCAGCGTGGCCACAATGATTTGGCGGACCGCTTTCTTACTGCTACCCTTGGCTTTTGCCACGCATTGAACCGATCGCGCAACCTGAAAGTGAGAAAGCCAATGCGCCGTAGCATCCTTCTAAGTGTAATGCCGATCCTGATGCTTCTGTTGCCGGCGCGCGCCGGTGAAGAGCCGCTGCAGGGATTCACCCCGCAAAGTTCCGCGTCGGAGCGCGACTGGGAGAGCAAGTTTCGCGCGATACCCAACGCCGACAACCAGCGCGAGTACATGCGCCGCTTGACCGCGCGGCCCCACCACGTCGGATCGCCGTACGACAAGGACAATGCCGACTGGATCCTGGCGAAGTTCAAGGAATGGGGCTGGGACGCGCACATCGAAACGTTCCAGGTTCTCTTCCCCACGCCGAAGGAGCGCGTGGTCGAAATGGTCGAGCCCACGAAGTTCACCGCGAAGCTCCAGGAGCCGCCGGTTCCCGTGGACCCCACGTCGAACCAGCATGAGCGAGCAGCTTCCCTCTTACAACGCCTATTCGATCGATGGCGACGTGACCGCCCCGCTCGTTTTCGTGAATTACGGCCTGCCGAAGGATTACGAAGAACTCGATCGCCTGGGAGTGTCCGTAAAGGGCGCCATCGTGATTGCGAAGTACGGCAATTCCTGGCGCGGGATCAAGCCGAAGGTCGCCGCCGAGCACGGAGCCGATCGGCTGCCTGATCTATTCCGATCCGATGGACGACGGCTACTTCGTAGATGAGGTTTTCCCAAAAGGCCCCATGCGGCCGGTGGATGGAGTGCAGCGCGGCAGCGTGATGGATTTTCCATCATCGAGCCCGGGTGATCCGCTCACCCCGGGTATAGGAGCTACGGCCGATGCGAAGCGGCTGGCGGTGAAAGACGCGCCGAGCCTGACGAAAATTCCTGTGCTGCCGATTTCATACGGCGATGCGCAGCCTTTGCTGGCCGCGCTTGACGGGCCCCATGGCTCCGAAAGACTGGCGCGGGGCGCTGGCGATTTCCTATCACGTGGGGCCGGGTGCCGCGAAAGTTCATCTGAAGGTCAGCTTCAACTGGGACATCAAGCCGGTTTACGACGTCATTGCCAAAATTCCAGGCGCGGAGCGGCCGGACGCCTGGGTGATTCGAGGAAACCACCACGACGCCTGGGTGAACGGCGCAGAGGATCCCACTTCCGGGCAAGTGACGCTGCTTGAAGAAGCGCGCGCTTTCGGCGAGTTGACGAAGCAAGGATGGAAGCCCAAGCGCACGATCATCTATTGCGCGTGGGACGGCGAGGAACCCATGCTGCTTGGCTCGACCGAATGGGCCGAGGAGCACGACAAAGAACTCGAGCAGCACGCGGTGGCTTACATCAACAGCGACGGAAACATTCGCGGATACCTGGACATGAACGGGTCGCACACGCTCGAGCATTTTGTGAACGGCGTCGCGCGCGATATTCGAAGACCCGGAGACGAAGCGATCGATCGGGGAGAGGCCTGCGCCTGCGGAGAATCGAACAGGCCAAGACCGCCGAAGATCGGCAGGAAATCCGCCAGCGGCCCGACCTTCGCGCGGCGGCCCTGGGCTCCGGCTCGGATTACACCGCTTTCGTCGACCATCTGGGGATCGCCACGCTCGACCTGAGCTTTGACGGCGAGGCGACCAGCGGCATCTATCACTCTGTGTACGACGATTTCTATTGGTACACGCACTTTGCGGACACGGATTTCGTTTATGGCCGCGCGCTTTCGCAAACGATCGGCACCGTGGTGATGCGGCTTGCGGATGCGGAGTTGCTGCCGTTTGAATTCACCGATCTAGCGGACACAATCCGCATGTATGGGAAAGAGCTGAAAAAACTCGCTTCGGACGAGCGCGATGCGATTCTGGAGCGCAACAAGGAAATCGACGAAGGATTGTTCAGCGCGGTCAACGATCCACGGCATCCGCAGGTTGCGCCGCCAAAAGAAGACGTGCCGCCATATTTGAATTTCGCGCCGCTCGATAATGCCACGGACGCGCTGGCGGCCAGCGCGCAGCGCTACCAGTCGGACTTGGGCACAGCCTGGGGCGCCGGGCTGCCTGCCGCGACGCTTCAGGATTTGAATCAGAAGCTCGCCGAGAGCGAACGCCGCTTGACCACGCCGGAGGGATTGCTGCGGCGGCCCTGGTACAAGCACATGATCTACGCTCCCGGCGTCTATTCCGGCTACGACGCAAAGACGATTCCGGGTGTGCGCGAAGCGATCGAGCAGAAGCACTGGGACGAGGCCAATTCCGAAATCGAGCGCGTGGCGAAGGTGCTGGATAACGAGCGCGCGCTGATTGATTCCGCGTCGCAGGAACTCGAAGCGGTAAAGCATTAGACAGTACGGGGTGCTGTAAGCGGCGAGACTTGCTGAGCGCAGAGGGATTCATTGCTCGAACGGCGAGCCACGGAAAACGGTTCTCGGCGTCACCGTAGAATGACGGCGCAGGTCTGATGCCAAAAACTTACGGAACTCTCATGCCCTTTCACGGGAACAACAATTGTATCGAGCGGCTGCATTCGACGGTCAAACTTCCTTAAAGAAGGTACGAACCATGAGCAGAATGACAAGCAATCATCACTCTTATCGTGTCACTTTTAAGCGCGCGTCTTTGTGCGTGGGGGCGCTTTTGCTGTTGACGCTTCTTTCGCTGAACAGGGCGTCTGCCCAAAACTCGGCGGGTCCTTTGCCGGGAGCCACGCCGTCGGACCAGCCAGCGGCGCAGGCGAAATCCTCGTCGCAGGTTGCCGGCAAGCCGAACCTGGCCGGCACGTGGAAATTAAATGTCGATCAGAGCGACAACCCGATGCAGAAGATGCGTCAGGCGCAGCAAGACTCCGGTGACCAAGGTGGTGGAGGCGGGCGCCGCGGCGGCGGTTACGGCGGTGGCGGCGGCATGGGCGGCCCCGGAGGCGGCTGGGGCGGCCAAAATGGCGGCGGACAGAATGCCGGCGACGGAGATCAACAGGGCGGTGAAGCGGGCGGCCAGCAGGGCGGGGGTGGCAGGCGCCAGGGCGGAGGCGGGATGCGCGGCATGGCGACGCTTGTGATTGAGCAAACTCCCACCTCAGCAAAAGTGAGCGATCTCTCCGGCCGAGTGCTGGCGCTCTATTCGGCATCCCCGGAAAGTTCACCGGCTTCCTCCGCGAATTCTGCCAATGATGGAAGGGGACCCGCCCCCGCAGTGGCGCAGTGGCAGGACAACAAACTCGTGGCCACACAGCAAATGAGAAACGGCGGCACGACGACGCGCAGCTACGAACTCTCGTCCGATAACAAGCAGCTGATCGTAACCACGAAGATCGAAAACAAGCGCTTCAAAGAGCCGGTCACGTTCAAGCAGGTATACGATCCCGTTTACGCAAGCACGGGCGGCGACTAGAATCAGTGTCCACCGCGCATGGCGCTGAGCCACATGGTCGGGCGAAAGCGGAGATGGGGCTTGGCGTGGCTCCCTGCATGGCTCCTCGCGACATCCGCAGTGGGCTTGGCGAGGCCATCCCATGGCGCTTCGCACAATCGTCAAGCTTCGTCGGAGTCTCCGCAGCAAAACTCCGCGGCGGCACCGCACTCCACTTCGGCCACGACCGTTACACCAGGCGCGGCCACGACTACATCAGGCACCGTAAAGACGGCTGAGGGCGCGCCGGTTCCTTCCGCCACGGTTCGCCTTACCAATACCGACACCAACAAAAGCTGGGTGAGCTGGACGGACGAAGCCGGAAAATTCGAATTCCCAACTCTGCCCGCAGGACACTATCGAGTCGAAGCCAGCCAGCTTGGATTTGTGAAATCCTCTACCGAAATGCAGCTCCCGCTTTCAGCCAACAAGCCGGTTGCGGTGATCCTCCGCGTGGCTACGCTTGCCGAGCTAACGGCTACGCCGGAAGGAGCCGCCAGACCGAGGTCGAACGGCGATAACGGAACCGGCGGACAGGGCCGGCGCCAGTTCGGGGGCGGAGGCAATTCCGGCAATGCTGGTGGTGGACGTGCAAGGGCGCTCTGGGCAAGGCGGGCAAGGGCGGTCGCGGCGGATTTGGCGGGCGCGGACAGCTGCCTGCGGGAGTCGCCAATGCCATTAACCAGGGAATGGCCGGCGGCTTCGCACAAACCGATTTGACGGGCGAAGCCGAAACCACGGGCGCGGCGGGCGGCGAGACGGTCGGGCAAGCGGGGGCAGGCGCGCAAGCCGCGGCGGAGCTATCTTCCGGAACAGCGCTGGGCTCCTCCTCGGATTCCTTCCTGCTGCAAGGCACCACCGGGCAAGGTCTGGCCGCCAATGGCCCAGTATGATGGCCGGCGGGCCCGGCGGACCGGGGGGCCAGGTGGCTTCGGACCGGAAGGGCTGGCACCCAGCGCGCCAGGGGGCCCGTCAGGCTTCGGCACGATCGGCGGAGGCCCCGGCCGCTTTGGCGGAGGCCCTGGAGGAGCTGCCGGCGGCTTCGGCGGGGGTGGTGGAGGCGGTGGACGATTTGCGCAAGGCGGAATATTTCGCGGAGGAGGAGGAGGGGGCGGAGGCGGCGGGCGCGGAGGCGGCGGGCGCTTGGGCCGCCAAGCCGTGAATCGCGTTCGCTTCAGCTTCTCCGAGCGCTACACGAATTCGGCGTTCGATGCGCGGCCGTATTCGATCACCGGCAACGAGTTTCCCAAGGTCTCGAACTACGACGAGCGCTTGGGCGCCAATATGGGCGGCCCGCTGAAGATTCCCCATATCTACGACGGAAGCAACAAGACTTTTTTCTTCGCCAACTTCCAGCATGATACGCAGAAAGCGGGCGTGGATACGTTTTCGACCGTGCCGACGCGCGGCCGAGCGCAGCGGCAATTTCTGCGGGCTGGGCGTCACGCTCTACAATCCCTTCTCGAATCTTGCGGGCCCGCGCACTCCGCTCGGCAACGGCTGCCAGATTCCGGCCATCAATCCGGCTGCGCAAGCGCTTCTCGCTTACATCCCTCTGCCGAATGTGCCCGGGCAAACGGCGCAGAACTATCTGCTGCAGGCGACGACGCCGCACAACACCGATAGCTTCAATATCCATGTGCTGCACACGATCAACGCGAAGTTCAACCTGAACGTGGGTTACAACTTCAGTTCGCCGCGGCAGGACACGCTCGGAGCTTTCCCGATATTCGCGGGCGGACAACCACACGGAGCCAGAACGTCGATATTGGGCCTGACGCACAATTGGTCGCCGCAAATTTACGGAAAACACGCCATCTGAACTGGAGCCGCAGCCGCATCCAAACTCTCAGCGACAATTCGTTCGTCAACGATATCGCGGGAAATCTGGGCATCATGCGGCATTGCGACCGACCCGATCGATTACGGATTGCCGGGCATTCAGTTCACCAGCTTCACCGGCTTCAACGATCCGGTTCCTTCGCTCGTGCGCAATCAGACGCTGCGCTTTTCCGATTCAGCTGGACCTGGGTGACGCACAAAGCACACCCTCACGTTCGGCGGAGAAGTTCGCCGCATCGAGCTCAACAACGATTCGAATCCCAACCCGCGCGGCCAGTTCCGGTTCACGGGAGTGATGACCAACCAACTCAACGCCAGCGGCGACCCGGCCGTGCCGCTCACGCCGCTCACCGAGCCCTATTACGAATTTGCCGATTTCCTGCTCGGGCCTGCCCTACAACACGGCCGTGCAATTCGGCGATCCCAACACCTACTTTCGCGCCTGGGGCTTTATCGCCTACGCGCAGGACGATTTCCGCGTGAACAAGCGCTTCACGGTTCAGTATGGCGTGCGCTATCAGGCGCAGACGCCGCCCATCGAGCTCTACAACCACATCGCGAATCTGGACATGAATTCCACCGCCACGGCGGTCGCCGTGGTCACGCCCGGGTGAAACGGGACCGTTCAGCGGCGCCTATCCGCGCGCGCTGATTCACGGCGACTACAACAACTGGGCGCCGCGAATCGGGTTCGCGTGGGATCCCGAGATCAAGCCGCGAACGATCGTGCGCGCCGGCTATTCGATTTTCTACAACCAGTCGATTTACAACACGCTGGCGCAGAAATATCTCGCCTATCAGCCGCCCTTCGACCAATCGCAGAATCTCGTACACATCCGCCGCGCAAGTCCTCACGCTGCAGCAGGGCTTTCCGGCGCAGACCGCGAGCAACGAGATTCTGAACACCGGCGGGAGTAAGCCCTTACTACAAGGCCGGCTACGCGCAGATCTGGATGCTCGGCACCGAAACATCGTTCACGCAGAACTGGATTCTCGACCTCACCTACACCGGCACCAAGGGAACCGAATCTCGATCTGCTGCGCGCGCCCAACCGCGCGCCGCTCGGCACGAGCCAGCTCGACACGCAAACAGAGCTTGCAAATTCCCGTACGCCACCAGTTTCTACTACGACCAGTCCGGCGCAAATTCCATCTATAACGCGCTGCAAGTTCGCGTGGTGCATCGCTTCACGCACGGAGTTTCGTTCCAGGGCTTCTACACGTATTCGAAATCGCTCGACAATGCGAGTTCCATCGGCGGAAGCGGGGGTATCGTCGTGCAGCAGGACGGCAACTACGCCGCCGAGCGCGGCCTTTCGTCGTTCGACATGCGCCACCAGTTCCGCTTCGCTTCCACTTACGAACTTCCTTTTGGCGAAGAAGCCGCTGGGCCAATCACGGCTGGAAGGAACATGCCTTCGGAAATTGGCGGCTTCTGAACATCGTGACCTGGCACACCGGCAACCCCCTGACCGTTATCTCGGGCGGAAGCGCGTCGAACAATTCCGGCACGGGATCGAATTTCTCCGAGCGCGCCAATCTGATCGCCAATCCGAATTTCGGAATTTGCGGCGGCTCGCCGCTGGGCTTTTTCAATACGGCCGCTTTTGCCACGCCCCCGCCGGGAGAATACGGAGACGAGCATCGCGGCGTCGGTCGAAGGCCCTTGCCAATTCAACTGGAATCTTTCGCTCGCAAAATCCTTCCGGTTTGGCACGGAGCAGCGGCACACGTTCAACATGAGCTGGGAAATTCAGAATCTCACGAATACGCCGAGTTTCAGCGGGGTCGGCACGACGCTCGGATCCACCACGTTTGGGCGCATCACCGGCGCGGGCTCGATGCGCACGATGGATATCATGATCCGGTTTAATCTGTGATGGAAGCGCAGGCTGGAAAGCGATGAACTGACAACACGATTCAGCGCCTCAGCGTCGCGCTGTTCTCGTTGCGGGACTTTGCGTGCCGCAGCGCCGATGCAGGCGCGGCAACAGGCAGCGGGACCACCTTCAGCAATCAGCCATCGGCGAATCAACCTGCCGCTAGCCAGCCGGCCGCGCAATCGAATTCCACGCAGGTGCCTCCGTCTGCGCAACCAGTGCTGCGCAGCTCGTCCGATCTGGTGCGTATCGACGTGGAAGTGACCGACCGCTCCGGCAAGCCCGTGAAGGGCCTTAAGGCCGATCAGTTCACCATCACCGACGACGGCCAGGGGCAAAAAGTCTCCATCTTTTCTTACGAGGACATCGAAGCCGTCGAAACCGCGAGCGACATCGACACCAAGCCCATCGTCATTGCCGTCGATAGCCCGAGCGACGCCGCCGCGGAAAGCGCTGGCGAGCAGGCTCGCGACCGCCGCATGCTGGTGCTCTTCTTCGATCTTACCTCGCTCGGCGACTGACGATCTGATTCGCGCGCACGATGCGGCCGCGAAATTCGTGAAGCAGCAGATGACCAAGGCCGATCTGGTCTCGGTGGTTGTCTTCAGCTCGAATCTCCGCGTGCTCTCCGATTTCACGAACGACCACGACAAGCTCGACAAAGCGATCGCGCAGCTTCTGCCGGGCGTGTCTTCCCAGCTTGCCAATCCGCTTTACGCCGCCGCGCAAAACGGCGAATACGACGTGCAGCAGGATAACGGCGCGGCATTCACCGCCGACGAAACGGAATTCAACGTCTTCAACACCGACCAGAAGCTCGAAGCGGTCGAGAGCCTGGCGAACGTGCTGGGCGTGATCCCCGGAAGAAAGTCGGTGATCGAATTCACCGGCGGCATCACGCAGACGGGCGAAGAGAACCGCACGCAATTGCGCGCCGCCACCGACGCCGCCAATCGCGCCAACGTTTCCATCTATTCCATCGATGCGCGCGGATTGTTGGCCGCGGCGCCGGGCGGGGATGTGACCTCCGACGCCGCCACGGGCACTTCCATGTTCACCGGCGCTTCCGTGTTTCACCAAACCGACCAGCGCGAAGATTCGCGCGACACGCTGGCCACCCTTTCCACCGACACCGGCGGCCGCGCCTTTTTCGACCTGGGCGACCTGAGCGACGCCTTTCCCAAAATTCAGCAGGACAATGGCGGCTACTACCTTGTCGGCTACTACCTGAATGCGAATGTGAAGCACGACGGCACCTGGCACGCCGTTCGCGTGAAGGTGAATGCGCCCGGCACGCACATCCGCTACCGCAACGGCTATTACGCGCCGCGCGACTTCCAGCATCTGGAAAAGGAATCCCGCGACGAGCAGCTGGCCGACGCCATGCATTCCGATAATCCCGTTGTCGAGCTTCCCATTGCGGTTGAGACGGCGATGTTCCGTCTCAGCGACGAGCAGGTGTACGTTCCGATCTCCGCCAAGCTTTCCTCCACGGCGCTCGATTGGGCGCAGAAGCATGGCCGCCGCCAAGCCGAATTTGATTTCGCCGCCGAAGTTCGCGCGGCGTCCTCCGGACAAATCGTCGCGCAATTGCGCGACACGATCAACGTCAACCTCGACCAGCAGCGCTTCGAGCAGGTGCATCAGGCGAATCTGGTCTACCAGGGCGGCGTGGTGCTTTCGCCCGGCTCGTACCACCTGAAATTCGTCGCGCGGGAAAATGAATCGGGGAAGATCGGAACGTTCGAGCAGAACTTTACGGCTCCGCCGCGCCTGCGCAGCGCCTTTCGCTCAGTTCCGTGGTGCTCTCGAGCCAGCTTGTGCCGGTCGAAAAATCATCCGAAGTGCAGACCAAGGACGCAGGGTCTTCGCGCCAAGATCGAGGCTTCTCCGCTGGAGATGGAGGGCCAGCGAATCGTTCCCAGCGTCACGCGGTTCTTCACCCAGCAGCAGACGCTGTATGTTTTCTTCCAGGCCTATTATCCCGAGAAGTCTGACACGTTCGACCCGGCAGCGCTGCGCGCCGGCCTGATCTTTTTCCGCGACGGCGTGCAGGTGAACACCACGCCGCTGCTCGCGCCGGCTGTCGATGGATACCAAGACGCATACCGCTTCCTTCCGCATCAGCCTGCCGCTGGCGAAACTCCCCACCGGCCGCTACACCGTGCAAGCCGTAGTGATTGGCGCGGGTACGCAGCAGTCGGCGTTCGGCCGCGCCTATCTCGCACTCGAGCAGCCCCCGGCTCCGGCAGCCGCGGCGACTACGCCAGAACCTGCTGCTTCCGCACCGGCAAAACAACCATAGGAGGAGGGACGGCTATTCCTGACCGCCCTGCAACGGTTTCGTCGTCCTATCACGTCTAAGCAAAAGAGCCGCGCCGGGAGGCCGCCATGAAAATCCCCGCAGGGTTTTTGTATCTCGCGGTCTCCGCGTACGGAATCTACTGGGCTCACCACATGATAACGAGGCGGCATGCCACCTCGCCGGTATCCTATTGGTATCTGGATCTCCTGCTGGGCGCGGTCATTCTTGGTGTTGGAGCAATTCTGCGGTGGACGCGATTACAGCGGCAAACGAGTTGGCTTCCCGTACTGGGAAGCGCTATGGTTGCGACGTATTACGTGGGCGCTTCGGTTGTCACTCTCCGCCGTTATCTGGCCGGGAAAATCCTCGCCAGCATCCCACAGCTGGGCCTCGCGCTTCTTCCGGTGCTCCTGGTGCTTGTTTTGCTGACTGTCACACTATTTGAGAAGTTTCGCCCCGACTTGCTTAATCCGCCATCGCACTCTTTCGACTAACCGCCAACCGCGCCGGCGCGACTTTTCCCGGAAGTTCGGCGTTGCCATCATTATGAGATCATCGACCCTTCGCTTTGCCCAAGAAAACGGCGACACCGCAGAACGGGTTTGCGAACTTCACTTGTGTTCGTCGTCCTTTTTCTCCTTCTTTGGCGGTTTCTCCGCGGGCTTATTCGTGTGCGGCTGTGCCCCGGAGGAGCCTTTGTTCTCCCCGGAAGCACCGGTCGTTGGCGGACGGCGCTCTTCGTTCGGCGGGTTGGTATTGCTCGGGCTGACGCGGGCCGGCTGCTGCCCTTCGCCATTCGTTCGCACGTTCGGTGCCGTGGGTGAGGGCTGTCCCTCGGGCCGGACGGTTGTCGTCGAGCCTCCGTTCGCGTTCACGCTGGCGTTTCCATTCGAACGGTTGGGAGGCTGGAACGGCCGAAATCCATTGTTGGTGTTTGGATTCGTTCGCGAATTGTTCCCGTTGTTAGGCTGGGCCGCGCCATTTCCGCTCACGGCCGCGTTACCAGCAGGGCGATTCGCTGGCTGGAAACTTCGATAGCCGCCCGCAGCCCCGTTCGGCTGATTCTGGCCGGGGGTATTTGGCCGGCTGAATTGTGCGCCATTCGGCGGCGCCGAAGGCCGGTAGGCCGCGCGATCGTTTACAAGAGGCTGTGTATGCCCGAGCGCGACTGCATGGGGCGAGGGTGCCATCCGGGTGACAACCGGCCGGTTCGCCAGTGCCGCGGGAGGAAGTGTCCGGGCCGCAGGCGCTGGACCCAATGCACTTCGCGGACCCGGTGCGAGGCGCGCATCCATCACCCGCGGATGATTGATTTCCTCTGCGTTCACGCGCACGGCCGCTCTTGCCACAGGCGCGCCGTTCACGAAGGATTCGCGCGACACCGCCGTCACCGCGACGGTATTGTGCGCATAAGTGTAATTGTTGACGATCGTCGTGCGGTTCACGTAGACGTTATTTATCTGCGTGACGTTCACCACGCGTGTGTTCGTGATATTCACATTCCGGAAGTAAACCGCGCTGGCGTGGTAGCCGGGCACCCACACATCCCGCGGACCGAGCGGAAACCAGGCTACGCCGGCCGCGCCGCCGATATCGAACGACACCCCGAATCCGGCGCCGCCAACGAATCCGACGAGCGCAGGGGCATACACGGGGCGAACATGCACTCCCACGGCCACTACCGGCCCCGGCACCCAACCCCACACGCCTCCTACGAGCGCCCATCGCCCGTAGTGGAAAGGCGCGAAACCCCACGGCTCGTCTTCCACCCACGTCCAGCCCCAGGGCGCGACAAACACCCAGTGCCCGTAGTGGTAAGGGGCCCAGCCGACTACTACACCGCGCGGTATCCACACCGCGCCGTACTCGGGGTCGGTTCGCCAGTCACCGTTGCGGTCAAGGTCGTCATACCCGATCACGTCGCGGGATACGTAGCGTGCGGAGACCGAGCTGTCTTCCAAACGGTCCCGCGACATGCTCCAGCTGTCGAAGTCGTCCGGCCCGGGCGCGGGATGCGCGTCGTAGGTCAGCTGATCGGTTCCCGTGAAGACGTATTGCTGGCCCGGATTCACGTTGTAGGCCACGCCTGCCGCAGTGACTTCCCCGTTGCCGCTTCGCAGCGTGAGGGTGGAAGACGTGCCGTTGGGGTCGACGTCGACGCGATAGTCGCCGGGGCGCAGAATCGTCAGCGCCAAGTTCGGGGTATCCACTTCGTAGGCTTCGGAGTCGCCAAGGTCCCGGACGTGAACCTCGGCGGAGCCTTGCGGGACTTCGATCTGCACGGCCTGGTCATTCAGGTTCAGGATGGAAAGGCCCGTTTGGCTCGAAAGTCGGATGGCCGTGCTTCCCACATGTACCTCGCCGCGCGAGTTCATATCGGACCAGAGGTTATCGCCCGTAGTGAGAGGGCGATTGGGACTCGCATCCACCCATTGCTGGGTGCCGGCGGGCTGGAAAGAGACAGACCCTTGTACGTAGTTCAACCGGGCGACGCGGCCCGGTGGGTCGGGTTGATTCTTGTCTTGAGTTTGAGATGGATCGGAACCTTGCGGCGGAGCCGAATCCGCAGGAGCACCCGCGGGTCCTCCGTCTTGCGCGAATACCATTCCAGCAGCAACCAGAACGAGCAGCAGCGTGCGCACTGACTTCCTCATTTCTTTATCCCCCGAGATCCCGTTTTTCTGTGAGCTGGAATAAAAGCGTTCGTTTCTTCTTCTAGATCAGTTTTCTGAAATTTTGAACCGGCGTCCAAGGTCCTCCATTGGTAGCATGCCTAAATAGCGCCACCAACAGGATATTCGCAACCACATGAACCATGCGCTAACACGAATGGACGACAACATGTGAATCGTCTTTCGCGCCAAGCTGAATCGGCTGCACGTTCTGCGCGGCGCAAGCCAAGAACCGCTCGATACGGCACGGCCCCGAAAAAATTCGGGGCCGTGAAAATATCTCAAATTAAGAACTAACGCCGCCCGCCGGAGTGCCCCCCGCCATGCGAACCGCCACCGCCGCCGTGAGAACCTCCACCGGACGAACCACCCCTCGGCGCGCTTGGCGCGCTGTAGGAGCCGCGGGGCGCGCTATAGGCCCCTCGAGGAGCAGAATAACCGCCGCCGCTATATCCGCCACTGCGCGATTCGTTATAGCCGCCTCGTGGCGTTACGATGGGCTGCCTCATATTAAGAGGGGTACGATTGTATGAATTTGAGGAGCCCCCGTAACCGCCACGAGTTGCGGTGTTGGATGAATCAAACTGGCGCTGCGCGTTGGGCGAACTATAACCGCGCGCAGAAGATTGCGATTGAGAGGCGCTGTGCGAGGGCGGAGTGAAGCGATTCCATCCCCCTTGCGCTCCACCCTGTACGGACCTGCCTGCGTTATTTGAGAATCCCAAAGATGAACTTCCGCGGAATCCGGCGCCCGCGCCTTCAGAGCCGCCGAGACGACGAGAAGAAGCGCTGCGACCCGGCTGCCGAGCCGTTCCGTATTGTCGAAGCACTCGGCTCGCGGTTGGACGGGCTGAAGCTCTCCCGCGACGGGCTCACCGGCATTCTGCCGGCCATCGCGCTGGCTTGGCGGAAGGAGGCCTCGCTGATGGCCTCCTGGTGCATGGATACCGCGCCGCGCCCGAATTCGTTTCCCGCCATCGACGAGAAACCAGCGCGTACCCGCGCATCGCTTGCAGCGCGGTCGAAGGTCGAGAACCGCCCCGCACCCAAGGGTGAGAACCCTTCATGCAGCGCGCCGAACGCCCCAACTCCCACGGCGTTATAACGCGCTCCCCACCCGCCGTACCACGGGTGATACCAGTCGCCCGGTCCCACTGGCAACCAGCCCACTCGGCCGAATCCCCCGAAACCGAAGCCAAATCCGAAACCCAAACCCCAGCCGCCGCCCCCAAAACCGAAGAACGAAACATACGCGGGCGACCAGATGGGGTAATAGCCGGGGTAAGCCGCCACCGGACCCGGCCACCAAACCCAGCTTCCTCCATAGATCATCCAGCGGCCATAGTGGTAAGGCGCCCACCCCCACGACTCGTAGGAGACCCACGTCCAGCCGTAGTAGGGCTCCCAGACCCAGCGGCCCGCCCGATAAGGAGCCCAGCCCGGATCCACATTTGCCGGAGCCCACACCGGGCCGTAGTCGGGTATCTCGCTCCATGTGCCGTTGCGGTCGAGATCCTCGCTGCCGGTGTAATAACGATCGGTATGCTGCCAGCTTTGCGCGCTCTCCACTCTCTTGTCGCGATCGTTGTTCCAGGAATCCCACTCGTCCTTGGCCGGGGCCGGATCGGTCTTGTACTGCGCGTTATCCGTGGTCCCCGCGACAGTGATCATCTGCCCCTTTTCCACGCGCGTGCTGCCTTGCGGTGTAGAGATCTCCGCGGAGCCGCTACGAATGATCACCTCGGTCTCCGCGTTTGAATTCACGAGGATTCGATACTCACCCTCGCCGAGCGGGTGAATCGCTGCGTTCGGGGTGTCGATTTCGGAATCAGCCTCGCTTCCCCGAAGCACGGAGTATGTTGTGAGGCCCTGCCCCACTTGAATCTGGATTCTGTTGCGAGTGAGCGTTGTCACGTTGGCAGTTACATTGTTCGACATGCGCAGAACGTTGGCGTAGTCAAGCTGGAGTTCCGCGCGGGCATCCTGGCCACCCGTCGAAACTCGATCGCCCGGCTCAATCGGCGTGTTCAATGTAGCTGCGACCCACTGCGCATTGTCGCCACGTTGCTGCGAGACGTCGCCGTGTACAAAGCTTAACCGCGCCACTCCGGGCGCCGGCTGCCCTGATTGTTGGGGATTGGGCGGCTGCTGTCCTGCGGGAGGAGGCGGGGCTTGACCTTGGCCTTGAGCTTGAGGCGGCATCTGGTCTTGTGGCGGCGGTGGGGCCTGGGGATATTGCTGAGCCTGCTGGTCGGGATATGGCTGATCGTATTGCTGATCTTGTGGCTGATTCTGAGCGCGCGCGGCAACGCCGCCCAGCCCAATCATCAGAAACAACGTTAAGCTTGCCAGTATCTTTTTCATGGCCCACCCCGCAACCGACGAAACGCTTATGCTCATTCCAATGGCGAATATTGCAGGGGAATGGCCAACATGGAGGCCGGCGCACAAAGATTTAAACCACATTGTTTCAGCTAGATAGGATGTGGCCCGGCGAAATACCCGAGCGCCCACTTATAAAACGCGGTTGTTTTTGTGCGGCGCTGGTGGATTTCAACCATCGACTACACGGACGGCTACTCACTTTCCGCCGGATCTGCGACGCCCATTTGGGACAGCCGATACCGCAGAGCATTTCGGGAAAGGCCAAGCATTCGCGCCGCCTGGCTCTTGTTGCCGTTCGCACGTTTCAGAGCCTCGCGAATCGTTTCCTGTTCCCACTGGTCGAGGGTCATCCCTTCCGGCAGCACAAAAGGATTTCCGGAAGAATTGCCGCGCTGAATCCGGGTGTCGAGCTGGATGTCCGCCATCTCCAGTTTGTCTCCCGTACCCAGCGTCACGGCCCGCTGAATTACGTTCTCGAGCTCCCGCACGTTTCCAGGCCAGCGGAAGTCCATGAGCAGCTTCATGGCGTCCGGAGTAATGCTTTTCGGCGACGCGTTTGATTCCCTGGCGAATTTCTCGAGGAAAAATTTGACCAGCGCCGGGATATCTTCCTTGTGGTCGCGCAGCGGGGGAATGTCGATGGCCACCACGTTCAGCCGATAGTAGAGATCCTCGCGGAAGGTTTTTTCTTCAAGCGCGGCGCGCAAGTCGCGGTTGGTGGCCGCGATCAACCGAACGTCCACCTTATGGGTCTTGGTTCCCCCCAGGCGCTCAAATTCGCGCTCCTGCAGGACGCGTAGCAGTTTCACCTGGATGGACGCGGGCACGTCGCCGATCTCGTCGAGGAATAGCGTTCCACGGTCGGCCAGCTCGAACTTCCCGGGCTTGCTGGCCGTCGCACCCGAAAACGCGCCCTTCTCATAGCCAAAAAGCTCGCTTTCGAGCAATGTTTCAGGGATTGCCGTGCTGTTGATCTTGATAAATGGACCTGAGGCCCGCTGCGAGTGCTCGTGGATGGCGCGGGCAATCAGGTCTTTTCCCACACCGCTCTCGCCACCGATCAGCACAGTCACGTTCGACGGGGCCACTCGCTCCACCAACGCCAGCACCGCCTGCATCTTTTCGCTTTGCGCCACGATGTTGGAGTATTCGTAGCGGCGCCCGAGCGCCTCGCGCAACGAACGGTTTTCTTCCCGCAGCTTATGCGAGTCAAGTTCCTTGCGAATGATGAGCACCAACTCCGCGAGCGAAAACGGTTTCAGCACGTAGTCGCTCGCGCCAGCCTTCATGGCGTCCACTGCGGACTCAACCGAACCATACGCGGTCATGATCACAACCGGCATCTGCGCATCCACGCGCTTGGCCGCCTGCAGAAACTCGAGCCCGTTCATGCCGGGCAGTTTGAAATCGCTTAAGAGAAGATCGAAAGACTCTTTGTTCAGGAGTTGCAGCGCCGTTTCCGCGTCCGGCGCGCTTTGCACTTGAAACCCTTCGTCGGCGAGATGGAGCTCGACAAGCCGACGCAGCTTCGCTTCATCTTCCACAACGAGGATGGATTGTTTCGCTTGGTTCATCGCCGCCATTTCCGCTGACTGAACGTTCCGCAGGTTCGCGCTTTGCCGATCCATCTTAGTACACAGTTGCGCGAGTTCAAGCACGCACAGCGGGGCTCGGCGTGAGTTTTGCCGTAAACTCAGGCGATACGCGCCGGACACCGGATGGCTTGGAGACAGAGACACGGGGGAGGGCAGAGAATGAAAGAACAGTGGAACCTGGTGCGCAGCGAAAATCTTCATTCGGATCCGTGGGGCACGGTCGTAAGGAAGACCTACCGCGGGGACAATGGCGAGTCTGATTTTATCGTTCTGGAAAAGCCGGAATTCGCCCTGATCGCCGCGATTGATGACTCGCGCAACCTGTTGTTGGTGCGCCAGTATCGCCATGGCGTGGACCGCAGCTACTGGGCGCTCCCAGGCGGCTTCATCGATTCGGACGAAACCCCCGTCTCTGCGGCGCAACGCGAGCTTCGCGAAGAAACCGGCTATACGGCCAAGCGCGTTTCTTACGTAGGCGCGCTGCACCCCATTCCGGCCTTCCTGAAAACGATGGCGCACATCGTGCTCTGCGAGGAAATTCAGAAGGATCCCGGCGCCGTCATCGACGCGGAAATTGAACGCAGCGAAATCATCCCAATGGAAACGGTCTTGCAGAAAATTCTAGCCGGCGAAATCCATGAGATGCAGGCCGTAGCAGCGATCCTGCTCGTGAACGAATATCTGCGGCGGAGGGCGGTGGCCACAGGCTTGGTGCGGTGACCAGCTTCATGGTTCCGCGGGCAGGAAAACGTGGAAGCGCGCGCCGCGGCCAGGTTCGCATTCCAGCTTGATCCAGCCGTGATGCGCATCCACGATCTTTGCCACGATGGATAAGCCCAGCCCCACGCCGTCCTTTTTTGAGGTGAAGAAGGGATTGAAAATCTGCTCCCGGACTTCCGCTGCCACCCCGGGGCCGGAGTCTTCGAACGTGATTCCCTGCCCCGTTTTTTCATTGGAGGTTTCCGGCGAGATGGAAATGCGCAAAATCCGGCGTTCGCCTTCCGCGAGGCTCGCCATTGCCTGATACGCGTTCGTCGCCAAATTGATGAAAACACGCTCGCATAACTGCTCATCGGCGAGGATCTCCGGCATCGACCCGGCGTAGTGACGCTCAACCTTCACCTTGAGATCAGGGAATTGGTGATGTACGGATTCGAGCGACCGGTCTACTACGTCCGCAATACGCAGGGGGCGCAGTTCCAGGCTCATGGGCCGCGCGAAATCCAGGAAGCGCGAAACCAGCGCGTTCAGCCGGTTCACTTCCGAAGAAATGTATCCGGCCAGCTCGCTGGCAAGCGGGAGTGTGCCTGCCACTTTCTGCGAAAGCATCTCGGCGGCACCCTTGATCACGCCCAGCGGGTTGCGAATCTCGTGCGCCAATCCGGCGGAGAGCTGCCCCAGCGCCGCGAGGCGTTCCGACCGCCTCGCTTCCTCTTCGGCCCGGCGCAATTGACGGTTGGTCTCCTCGAGGGTCTCCGAGAGCGCCTGATACCGCGCCACCTGACGTTTGTTTTCCATGGCGAACTGATTCACCAGAATCGCCGCGAGAAAGAAAAAAAGCACGCGAATTGCCAGGATGGTGGCCCCGGCGGGTGTGAGCTCGAACTCCCGGAGCGCGGGTATCAGAAAGGAGGCGTAGGCGAGCGACGCGAAGGCCGTCCACAAAAGCGTGCCAAACGGCCCGAAGTAGATAGCCGCCGATACGATCGGCAGATAGTAAATTGGGTAGTAGCTGCTATTGATCCCAATCTCGCCGGTATGATCGAGCAGCAAAGTCGCCAGGGCGATCTTGACGAAAACGCTGTAAACAGGACCCCGCTTGGGCTGCCACGCGACCAGCGATCTTTCGAAGAATTGAAATACCCCGATGGCCGCCAGGGTCAGTTGCTTGTGTATTTCGGTGATCGGGGGAAGCAGCGCGAGGCCCAGGATGAAAAGCAGCCACACGATATCGATCCAGCTGACGAGAGATTTTTTGCGGTCAAGCATGCTTCGAAGATGCTCCCGATTTCCTGGCCGATCGAGAGATTGAATCTAGCACGAAGTGTCTATTCGGAGGCGAGCATCAATTCGGCGTAGTCAATGGCGCGCGCCTTTTCCGCCGCTTGCTCAAGCGACCAGCCCATCAAAAGAATGGCGGGAGATTCGAAACGCGGGAGCGAATCGAGGTTACCGACCGTCGTAAATTGATGCCGCTGATCGGATGACGTGGCGCGCGACACAATCACTGCCGGAAATCCAGCCGGCAAGCCCGCTTCCAGCAGTTCTTCCCGGAAGCTGGCGAATTCGTGACCAGGCATGTAGACCACCAGGGTGGCATCTTCACGCGCCAGGCTCTTCCAGTCGATATTCTGCTTGATCGCCCCGGCATGCGCCTTGTGCCCAGTCACGATCACGATTCGCGCCGACTTACGCCGGTCGGTCAGCGAGACGCCGAGCGAGGCGGCCGCGGCAAGCCCCGCGGTGATTCCCGGCACGATCTCGTACTCGATTCCAGCAGCTTTCAACGCTTCCATTTCCTCCGCGAGGCGGCCAAAGATTCCGGGATCACCGCTCTTCAATCGGACAACGTTCAAGCCGCGGCGCGCCGCTTCGATCATGTGCGCGTTGATTTCATCCTGCGTGATCCGTTTTGCGCCGCACCGCTTGCCCACGTTCAGAATTTCGGCGCCGGGGCCGGCTAGAGAAACGATCGTAGCGGGTACAAGATCGTCGTGGAGGACGACCGCGGCTTCGCCGATGAGTCTGTGCGCCTTCACCGTGAGCAGGTCCGGGGCTCCAGGACCCGCGCCTACCAGGTACACTTTTCCAGTAACTGTCATCGCTGCCTTTTTTATCGATTGGCAAATAGCATTAAAAACAAAAACCCGCTCGCCAGCTCAGGCTGGCAGCGGGCTCCCGATCTAACGTTCTAATCAAATCAATCGGATCATCGGATCGTCTGGCGCCCGAGCCGCAACGAGCTTTTACGGCAACAAGCCTCGTGCAGACAGGTGCGCCGCACCATCGTGTCCATGTCAAAAGCCTACTTGACGCCTTATTCGCTAGTCAAGCGGTGGTTCCCGAACGACAGGCCTGTATTACCGGGTTCACCTGATTCCAGCAGGGCGAAGTGCCGCATAGAATCGCGCCGTGAGAATCTTTCAAACACTCGCACGAATCGTCATCCTGCTGAGTATATGCACCCTCGGTATCCGATTGGAACGCCCTGCCCCGGCCTTTGCCCTCCCTGCTCGAGAACAGTCCGGGCCGCCAGTTCCTATTCGCAAGTACACCGGAACAATCACTCGCAGCGGCGATCAGTTTGTTCTGAACGAAGCAAAGACGCACACGCTTTATCAGCTCGATGACCAGGCCGCTGCCAGCAAGTTCGAAAATCAGACCGTCATCGTGACCGGCACGCTGGATGCCATCAAGAACATCATCCGCATTCAAAGCATTGCGCAAGCTACTCCATGATGGTATTACTTCAATCTACACGCAATTGGGCTCAGAGGTCCGGGGCCACCTCCTACTCGAAGCGCCGGCTCGGCATCTAGGTTCCCGGAGCAGCGATCGTGCGACTCAGCCTGCGACTGATCCTCTTCCTCGTCATCGGGATTACCCTGGTCACATTTTTTATCTCCAGGAACCAGGTGCGTTCGGAAAAGCGCGGCTTGCGCGCGGATCTGCAGCGCCGCGCCGAAATCCTGGCCGAGAGCCTTCAGGAGATTGTCGAGCCGGCCTTGCAGAAGAGTTCCCTGCCCCAGCTTCGGCGCACCGTCGAACGCTACGAAAACAGGCAGCAACTCGCGGGCGTGGTGATTTACGACGCGCAAGGCAAAGTTCTTGCGGAAAGTTCTGCGCTGATTACGCGCCTTACTCCTCCCCCCGTTCCCATGGACCAATTGAAATCCGATCCGCAGGGACTTGGCGAGTTCATCACGCTAAGCGGCAAGCCGATGCACGCGTATTACATGCCGCTGCACAAGGACGGAGACTTTGCCGGCGTACTCGCCATCTTTCACGACGCAAGCTACATCGAAGCGCAGAGCGACCGCATCTGGCGGGACACGGTGTGGCATGTGGTCGCCCAAGTGGTGCTGATCGTTTTTATCACCGTGCTTATTATTCGCTGGACGGTCATCCTGCCCATTTCCCGCACCGCCCAATGGATGAAGGATGTGCGCGTAGGGCGCCTGGGGCCTCGCCCGAAATTGCCCAAGGAAGACTTTCTCGCGCCTTTCTCTCAGGAAGTCGTGAACCTTGCGAAGAGCCTGGCCGAAGCGCGCGCGTCCGCCGAGGAAGAGGCCCGCCTGCGCGAGACCGGTGAATCGATGTGGACCGCCGAGCGATTGCGCGTCAGCATTCAGAGCCGCCCGTTTGGTTCGCTGTTTGTTGTTTCCAACCGCGAACCGTATATGCACGTGCGCCGCGGAAAGAATATCGAAGCGCTCGTGCCGGCGAGCGGCCTGGTCACGGCACTCGAGCCGATTCTCCGGGCTTGCGACGGTACCTGGATCGCCTCTGGCTCGGGAGACGCCGACAAGGAAACGGTCGATGAGCGAGACCGCCTTCGCGTGCCGCCGGACAATCCCGAATACACCCTGCGCAGGGTGTGGCTCACCAAGCAAGAAGAAGAAGGCTACTACTACGGCTTCTCGAACGAGGGCCTCTGGCCGCTCTGCCATATCGCGCATACGCGCCCGATTTTCCGATCGTCCGACTGGCACAGCTATCAGGACGCCAATCGCAAATTTGCCGACGCCGTCCTCGCCGAAATGGAAGGCATCGAGCATGCCCTGCTTCTGGTGCAGGATTATCACTTCGCGCTGCTTCCGCGAATGATCAAGGAGGCGCGTCCCGACGTTCGCGTAGCCATCTTCTGGCACATTCCGTGGCCTAATCCGGAGGCCTTCCGCATCTGCCCCTGGCAGCGCGAGCTTCTGGACGGGCTGCTGGGCGCCGATCTCGTGGGCTTCCACATTCAGGCGCACTGCAACAATTTTCTGGAGACGGTCGATGCGGCGCTCGAGTCACGCATTGAATGGGAGCGCTTTGCCGTGAAACGCAACGGCCAGACCACGCTGGTGCGGCCGTTCCCCATCAGCGTGGATTTTCGCGATTCGCAAAGCCAGCTGGGAGCCGCCGTCTCTCCCTACGAATTGCGTGCCTCGCTGCTGAAGAACCTGGGCGTGAAGGCCAGCTTCCTTGGTATCGGCGTGGATCGCATCGATTACACGAAGGGAATCGTCGAGCGCTTCCGCGGCATTGAGCGCTTCCTCGAAAAATATCCCGTGTATCGAAAGCAATTCACCTTCGTTCAGATCGGCGCCCCAAGCCGCACGAATATTCCCCGCTATGACAATCTCGTGCGTGAGGTCGAAGCGGCCGCCAATCGAATCAACGCGCGCTTCCAGACGAGCGATTGGAAGCCTATCGTCATGCTGACCCGCCACCATAACCACAACGAGATTCAGCCCTATTATCGCGCCGCGGATTTCTGCATGGTCACTTCGCTGCACGACGGCATGAACCTTGTTGCCAAGGAATTCGTGGCAGCGCGTGAGGACGAAGGCGGTGCGCTGATCCTGAGCCAGTTCACCGGCGCCACGCGCGAACTCCGCGATGCCATCATCGTGAATCCCTATGATACCGAGCAGCTGGCCGACTCCATCCAGCTCGCCTTGGGAATGGATCCGGAAGAAAGGCACGATCGCATGATGCGCATGCGCCGCGTGGTGAAGGAACACAACGTCTATCGCTGGGCCGGCAACCTGATCCAGGAGCTTGCCGAAATCCGCATCAATGAAACCGAAGCCGCGCTGAAGAACCAGGACTATA
Source organism: uncultured Acidobacteriota bacterium (assembly GCA_963848365.1). Taxonomy (GTDB): domain Bacteria; phylum Acidobacteriota; class Terriglobia; order Acidiferrales; family UBA7541; genus Palsa-295. The sequence goes on along the minus strand of CAWKDI010000005.1, from coordinate 66,431 downwards.
CGACGTGACACAAAGTAAGCACGTTCGATGAGCCAAAGTAGCTAGATGAGCCAGAGAAGTTAGAGGAGCTAGATGACCCAGACCAGTAGGTAACGTCAACAAAGTTAGCCCGCATGCGATAAAGAGAAGGGTTTTTGTTAGGCCGACCGCCCGACGCCTGTGATCGTCCACCAGCTTCGGTGTTCTCCTCAGCTTCCTATGCCTCCTATGCTTCCTCTGCCTCTATTTTTCCCGCACGATGCTCAGCATCCTACGGAGCGGTTCCGCCGCGCCCCATAACAGCTGATCGCCTACAGTAAACGCGCCGATAAACGTCGGCCCCAGATTCAACTTGTGAATGCGCCCGATGGGCACATTCAAGGTGCCGGATACGGCGGTCGGGGTGAGGCAGCGCGACGAGGATTCCTTGTTATTTGCGATCACGCGCACCCATGGATTGCTCGCCGCCACGATCTGCTCGATCTCGGCGACCGGCACATCCTTTTTCAGCTTGATGCAAAGGCCCTGGCTGTGGCAGCGCATCGTCCCCACGCGAACGCAGATCCCATCCACCGGCACGGGTGGCGCGAGACCGAGAATTTTGTTCGTCTCCGCCATGCCCTTCCACTCTTCTTTCGTCTGACCGCCGGGCATTTCCTTGTCGATCCACGGAATCAGGCTGCCGGCTAGCGGCACGCCAATTTCCTGCACCGGCAACTGGGGATCGCGCTGCGCCTGAATCACCATGCGATCCACTTCGAGCGCGTTCTCGGAAGGGTTGGCGCGCGTCGGATCAGTGAGGCATCCCATCTGCTTCACCAATTCCAGCATTTTTGCGGCCCCCGCGCCGGATGCGGCCTGATAGGTCATCGTGGTAATCCACTCGACGAGCCCCGCCTTCAGCAATCCGCTCACGGCCATCAGCATCAGGCTAACGGTACAGTTGCCGCCGGCGAACGTTCGCAGTCCGCGCGCCAGCGCTTCGCGGATCACTTCCGCGTTCACCGGATCGAGGATGATCGCCGCATCGTCGCTCATGCGCAGCGTGGACGCCGCATCGATCCAGTATCCCTTCCATCCGCCCTTCCGCAGCGGCGCGTACACTTCGGCAGTGTATTCCCCGCCCTGGCAACTGATCAGCACATCGCATTTCGCCAGCTCGTGCAGGTCGTTCGCATCCTTCAGGCCGCCACCGTGGCTCGCCTCCTTGGGCGCAGCACCGCCAACGCTCGAGGTCGAAAAGAACGCCGCCTCGATTCCGCGAAAATCATTCTCCTCGCGCATCCTCTGCATCAGGACGCTGCCAACCATACCTCGCCACCCGATCATGCCTACCCGCAACATAGCATTCCTCCAGAATACCCTAGTTTACCTTGTTTAAAGCACTTTTAGAGAAGGGAACGCGGAGCTGGCTGCAGATGCTACACGTCCAAATTGGCCGATGGTCTCCCGGCTGACTGCCGTTCACTGAATTGGGCCAGCTTTCACAGGTTGAATGTTCAATTTCCCATTTGCGTTATTCACTGATACCAAATCTCCGGCCTCAACACGGAGCACGCCAGCCAGCCACTCGGGAATAACGATTTTCAGATATTCCCCTTGCACCTCTGCCACCCCGCGGGAACATTCAATAAACTGATCGCCACCCGCTTCAAGGGGGATCAGAAGGGTGAGCTTACCATTTAACAACTCCACGGGTCCTTGTAGCGAAGTCACATCGTCCATTGCCATCACTATACGTCCATCTTAGACCCGGGGCTATTCCTTCCGACTTAAACAATCAGTGGACATGGCAGAAGTTCTATATAGAATGAGGGGCCTTGGAAACGGAGGTTCGGGACTTGGGCTCATTTTCGTGCGCCGCAATTATAAGTTGGCCCTTTAGCGCTTCGGACGAGACACCCACCCTGTGCCGCTGCCAGCAGCTGAACAGCTACGTGAACGAATCCGGTTTCATCGGGCCCTGAGCATTTCGACGCGCGCGCCGTGCAGGCCATGCCACGGTCTTGAGCCATGCGCACCGCTGCGACGAAAGCAATAAAAGCAGCATGGGAGAAGAACTCGTGATCGTCGGCGTTCCAAAAGAGAGTTTCCCCGGAGAGCGGCGCGTCGCCCTGGTGCCGCTGGTAATTCCCAACCTCGCCAAAGCTGGCATCGAAGTTGTAATCGAGCAGGGCGCGGGCGTCGAAGCCGGATTCCCTGACGCCGCCTACACGGAAAAAGGCGCAAAGATTCTTCCCGACCGCGCCGCCGTCTTTGCCCAGGCCGACATCATCACCCAGGTTCTCTGCTACGGCTCGAACGACCGCACCGGCAGGGCCGACACCCCGCTGATGCGCCGCAACCAGGTTCTTATCGGGTTCCTTCGGCCGCTTGGCTCAAAGGAAATCGTTCAGGAGATCGCGGCAACCGGCATAAGTTCATTTGCCGTGGAATTGATGCCCCGCACCACGCGCGCGCAGGCCATGGACGCGCTCTCCTCCATGGCTACGGTGTGCGGCTACAAGTCCATCATCATCGGCGCCGACACGCTGCCCAAGCTTTTCCCCATGATGACCACCGCCGCGGGCACCATCACGCCGGCGCGCGTCCTTATCATCGGCTGCGGTGTCGCCGGGCTGCAGGCCATCGCAACCGCCAAGCGCCTCGGGGCAGTTGTATCGGCCTACGATCTCCGCCCGGCGGTCAAGGAGCAAGTGCAGAGCCTCGGCGGCCGCTTTGTCGAGCTTCCCATCGAAGCCAAGGACGCGCAGGATTCCCGCGGCTACGCCACCGCGCAGGACGAAACTTTCTACGCCCGCCAGCGCGAACTGCTGGGACGCGTTGTGGCCGAAAGCGACGTGGTCATCACCGCTGCCGTCGTCCCCGGCAAAAAATCGCCCGTGCTGGTTACCGCGCAAATGGTGCAAGGCATGCAGCCGGGTTCGGTGATCGTCGACCTGGCCGCCGAGCGCGGCGGCAACTGCGAGCTCACGCGCTCGGAAGAAATTATCAGCGTCAATGGAGTAACGATCATTGGCCGCATCAATCTGGCGAGCACAGTGCCCTACCACGCGAGCCAGATGTATGCGAAAAACCTGACCGCCTTTCTACGCTCATTGTAAAGAAGGGCCAGCTCGACCTGAACGTCCAGGACGAAATCATCCGGGAAACGTGGCTCACGCGTGGCGGCGACATCGTCCAGCCGCGCGTCCGCGAATTCTTCCAGTTACCCGCGCTGGCTGCGCAGGCCTGAAGATGACGCGCGAGAGGAATGCCATCGATATCGATTTTTCGGGTGCTCGCCCATGGTTTTTAAAGGCGGGCTGTTGAGATGAGTTAGCGTCGTCCCTCTGTCGCGTTTAAGGAGGAAACTGTGCCGTCGGACTTTCTCTCGAACCTCTACGTTTTCATCCTGGCGGGATTCGTTGGCTTCGAGCTGATCAAGCGCGTGTCGCCGCTGTTGCACACGCCGCTGATGTCGCTCACCAACGCGCTCGACGCCATCGTCGTCATCGCCGCGATCATCATTGCGGGCCGCCATGAGACAAAGCTCTCGACGATCCTCGGGCTTATCGCCGTGGCCGCTTCCTTCAGCAACATGGTCGGCGGCTTCTTCATCACCGACCGCATGCTGCGCATGTTCAAGACCGGCAAGCAGCCCAAAAAACCATGAACCCCGCCCTCACGCAGCAGCTCATCGACTCGGCGTACATCGTCGCTACGGTTTTCTTCATCCTGTCGATCAAATGGCTCAGCTCGCCGACCTCGGCCCGCCGCGGCGTGCTGGTCGGTGAAATTGCCGCGGCCCTCGCGGTAATCGCGACCCTCTCCAACCCCGAGTTGACGCAGTACAAGTGGATCATCATTGCGCTGGTCATTGGTGCCGCCGTCGGCATTCCCCTCGGCATGGTGCAGATGACCGCCGTCCCGCAGCGAACCGCGCTGAGCCACGCGTTCGGCGCCCTTTCCGCCGCGATGATCGGCATTGCCGAATATTATGTGGGCGTGGGCCACCTCACTCGCTTCGGCATGGGCGAAATCGCGCTCGAAGTGATCATCGGATCGCTCACCTTCACCGGCAGCGTGATCGCCGCCGGGAAATTGCAGGAGATCCTGCCGCAGCGCCCCATTGTCTACAAAGGGCAGAACATCGTGAGCCTTTCGGTGCTGGGCGGAGCGCTGCTGCTGGCCATCGCGCTGGTCGTGAATCCGTCCAATACGATTCTCTTCCCCATCATGGTGGTCGTAGCGCTTCTTTTCGGAGTCCTGCTGGTCACACCGATCGGCGGCGCCGACATGCCCACCGTTATCTCGCTTTTGAATTCCTACGCCGGTTTCTCCGCGGCGCTGCTGGGATTCGTGCTCAATAGCAAAGTCCTGGTCGTCGCGGGCGCGCTCGACGGCTCTTCCGGCTTCATCCTCTCCGTGATCATGTGCAAGGCCATGAACCGGTCGTTCACCAACGTCATGTTCGGGGCGTTCGGGCAGGTGCAAGCCTCGTCCGCTGCCGCCGAGGAAGCGCGCACGGTTCGGAGCGCCAGCGCCGAAGAAGCCGCGGGGATTCTGGGCGCCGCCAGCAAAGTGGCTATCGTTCCCGGCTACGGCATGGCCGTCGCGCAGGCCCAGCACAAAGTCCGCGAGCTTTACGACGCGCTCACCAAGCGCGGCGTCGACGTGCGTTTCGGCATCCACCCCGTCGCGGGACGCATGCCCGGCCACATGAACGTCCTGCTGGCCGAAGCCGACATCCCGTACGATCGCCTCATCGAAATGGATGACATGAACTCCGACCTTCCGCAGACCGACGTCGCTCTGATCATCGGCGCAAACGATGTGACCAATCCCGCCGCTCGCACCGACACCTCGAGCCCCATCTACGGCATGCCCATCCTCGACGTGGACAAGGCGCGCACCGTCATGGTGATCAAGCGCAGCATGAATCCAGGCTTCGCCGGCATCGACAACCCTCTCTATTATCTCGACAAAACCCTCATGCTCTTCGGCGACGCCAAGGGCTTCGTAGGCGACATCGTCCGCGAACTCGGTGGCAGCAACTCGCACTGAGCGCAGTCACCCGTATCCCGACAGTCCAAATGCGCTCGCCCTCCGGCGCGCCGTAAGTCCAGCTAACTCCATAAAAATCAATTGAATCGACCCGCAATTAACACTGTACCGCCGTACCATTGGTCTCGTCGCGCGAGTCCGGCATGCTTTACCATAAGGAGACATTACCCGTGAACCCCATACCCCGTCGCGAACTGACGCGCCGCCTGCGCCGAGAATTTGCGCGCTATCAGTTCCATGTAAAAGCGGAAATTCTATGGCAGTCGCAAAAAGTTTGGGGCACGGTCACGGATGTGAGCCGCGGCGGATTGTTTATTGAAATGGAGCATGCTCCGTGCATGGGAGCGCATTTTACAGCGCACTTGGCCCTCAACGAACCCTTGCGGCTGGGCTGCGTTGTGCGGCGCGTGGTGCCAGAGCTTGGCGTCGGTGTTTCTTTGTCAATTCCGGAACAGAGCAGGAAACGCTTTCAGGCGCTGTTGCTGGCGCTCTCAGCGGGAGCCGACCCGGCAACCACGTCGGTAAAGATTCCGAAGACAGAACCGCCCGGCATGAAAACGGCCGCCGCAAAGGCGTGAGTTTGAATGGCACCCGCACTCTTGCCGCTGCGGGCTGTAAGCGTCCCGGATATCCCAGAAGGGTGCTGCGGGTAGGTACGGGTAGATCATTCGCAGAAAAACTACCGCTGGCGAACCGGCTGCGGTGAAGGCTTTTCCCGCTCGACGTGGGCAAGGTATTCCGAGTACGGCCCCTTGAAATCCTCGACGCGCCCGTCCTTGAAATGCCAGATGCGCGTGGCCACTTCGTCGATCACATCGTAGTCGTGCGTCACCAGCAACACCGTGCCGTCGTACTTCTGCAGCGCGATGTTCAGCGCGTTGATCGATTCCAGGTCCAGGTGGTTGGTAGGCTCGTCCAGAACCAGCACATTCGGCTTTTGCAGCATGAGGCGGCAGAAGATCAGCCGCGCAGACTCGCCTCCGGACAAGGCCTTCGTAGGCTTCAGCGCATCATCCCCGCTGAAGAGCATCTGCCCAAGCAATCCGCGCAATTCCTGCTGCGAAGCGTTCGGGTTGAACTGATGCAACCAGTCAATCACCGTGGTACCCTTCACAATGGAATCGGCGTGGTCCTGCGCGAAATAGCCGACGGCAACGTTATGCCCCCATGCGACCGTGCCGCCGTCAACTGGGAAAGACTTATCGACGTCGTCGATAAATCCCGGCGCGTTTCGAATTAGGGACTTGAGCAGCGTGGTCTTGCCGGCTCCGTTCCGCCCCGCCAACGCAATCTTCTCTCCGCGCGAAACGCCAGCCGAAAATTTATGCAGGACTTCCACGCCATCATAGGACTTATGGATGCTCTTGATCTCCAGCGGATGCTTGCCGGAGTGCTGGTCCATCTGAAAGCGAATATACGGCCGCGCGATGTTCGACCGGGCGAGTTCGGCCGTCTGCAGCCGCTCCACTTCCTTCTTGCGCGAGGTGGCCTGGGCGGACCGCGTGCCGGCGGAAAAACGCGCGATGAATTCGTTCAATTGCGCGATTTTCTTTTCGCGCTGGGCATTCTCGTTTTCGATTCGCGAGCGGATGGCCGTCTTCGCAAGCACCATGTCGTCGTAGCCGCCGTTGTACATGATGACGGTCTGGTAGTCGATGTCGGCGGTGTGCGTGCAAACGCTGTTGAGAAAGTGGCGGTCGTGCGAGATCACGATCAGCACGCCTTCGTATTCGCACAGATAATCCTGCAGCCAGTGAACCGAGTCGAGGTCCAGGTGGTTCGTGGGCTCGTCCAGCAGCAACGCCGGAGGATTGCCGAAAAGCGCCTGCGCCAGAAGCACGCGGACCTTCTGCCCGCCCTGCAATTCGCTCATCTTCCGCTCGTGCAGCGCACTCTCCACGTCAAGGCCGTCGAGCAGCAGCGCCGCGTCCGCCTCCGCCGAGTAGCCGCCCTCCTCCCCGACGATTCCTTCCAGTTCACCCAGGCGCATGCCATCCGCGTCGGTTAGCGACTCGTGCGGCTTGGCATACAGTGCGTCCCGCTCCTGCAAGGCCTTCCATAGCGCCTTGTTGCCCATTATTACGGTGTCGATCACACGAAATTCGTCAAAGGCGAACTGGTCCTGGCTCAAGATGCCAAGCTTCTTGGGCCGCGTCACAGACCCCTTCGAAGGTTCCAGATCGCCTGTAAGAATCTTCATCAGCGTGGACTTGCCGGCGCCGTTAGGGCCGGTGATCGCGTAGCGGCGACCGGCAAAAAAGGTACACGAGACCTCGTCGAACAGAATTCGAGGCCCGAAACGCATGGAGACATTGTTAACGGAGAGCAATGGAGTTCAATTTACCCCTGTTTCAGGATTATGCGCTTTCTGACCAAGGCTGCTCGGCCACTGCGATTCGGTTGCGGCGCGAGACCTACTGCGTGGCACAGAATTGAAGGTCACCCAAGCGAATGGGTATTCCAAGCAGTAGAATAGCACGGACGGACCAATTCCGCGGAAGAGCGAGTGTGTGGTGAGCTTGTGGTGATTGCCTGGCGATTGTGTGACGGGTGACACGGCCAATACACCTTGCCGCCCGTATGCTCCGTCTCTGTAGGTGTATGGTGGTTCGTATCCCATGGAAGGAGCGCCCAGGTTGTTTTCGACTGGCTTTCCCGGTCGCAGTAGCTTCCTGATGTGCCTGCTTGCTTTCACAGTCCTGAGCGGATGCCAGAAGAGCGTCTCGGGCGTATCCGCAGTCTCCGCCGTAGACGCCGGCCGAAAAAACCCGCTCGAAGCCACTCCCCCTGCGATCGACCAAGGCCAGAAGCTCTACAGTTCAAGCGATTGCTCCCTGTGCCACGGCAAAGACGGCGAGGGCAAGGGCGTCCTGGCAAAAGACATCAACATGAACACGCATAACTGGCACGATCCGAATGCGCTGAGAGGACTTTCAGACGGGGAACTCTTTTCAATTCTGGCGAAGGGTAAAGGCCGCATGCCCGGATACGAAATGCACGAGACACCCGATCAGATGTGGCAAATGATCCTTTACATCCGCTCGCTAGCTGGCAAATCGCCCTAATTCGGTAATCGCTGCGGTCCAGACGCCTGCATTGCGGAGCCTTCCGCGTAAACCGTTACGGTCAGCAAAAAGAAATTTGCGTTCATGCCCTCCACAACCCAGCCCACCATGGCCGCCGGATGCGAGCGGTCCGGCCCCACATACGTTCTTTCCCCGGTGGGCTTGGTTCGCGGTTCGGTCCAGCTAACCCACGAAGCTGGCGCAGAAGCACGAAGTTCTTTCACGTAGGTAGCGTACTTGCCCAAGACCAGGGCGCGATTCTTGCTTTCCGCCACGTCGCAGCTATCCGCGTAGCGCGGCTTCATTTCCTGGCGGATGTAGCACTCCTTCGCCGGCGGCACCACCACACTGGATTTGTAGTCCGTTTCGCCATAGGCTTCCTGTCCGTCTTTCCGGATGGAGGCGAAATCGTCGGCCCGATGGTCGATCATCTGCTTGATCGCTCGCGCAACTTCGTCAGCCGCGATTAAGGGCGACGATGCCAACGGGACCAAGAGAATCGCTACTGTCACAAATCGGCGCAGTTCTTGCATACGCATCTTATTCCATCCGCCATTCAGATTTACTTCTCTGACGTAAGATCTCTTCCTTTCTTGAAAGACCCCCGAGGCAGCGGCAGCCGGATTAATTGCCCGGCTATCAAATGATCCGGATCCTTCATCTCCGGATTCAGCGCGCGAATCTGCTGCAGCAGAGCCGCATCGAACCTGCCGGAGTAAGAAAGGCTTATTTCTTCGATAGTCTGCCCGGGCATCGCCGCGACCGTAATGATCTGCGTTGCGCCGGTCTCCTCGGGGTCGGCAGTGTATTCCGTCTTAGCCGAATCTCGCGCTGAAACCGGCGGCGCCGGCGCTGAAGCCGGGGCGGTCGTGTTGGCATCAGCAAGCGGGGGCGGAGGCGGAGTCACAATTGCCTTCGCGGCTGCCGGAGCAGAGCCTGTCCTGAGTGTTTCGGGCTCCTTAAGCCGAAGCATGAACGCCGTCAATGAAACACCAGCGAGGAAAAGTGTACCGGCCACCGCCAAAACCCGGAAAGCCCAGCGAGGCAATCGAATCTTCCTCGCGGGCGCGTAAGTCAGCCGCAGTGCAGCCTGCGGCGACGATTTTTCTTCTTCGTGCGCCCGCTCCGCAGGAACGTCCGGTTGGGCTGCGACCATCGGATCAGCCACGGGAGGGTCAACCATGGCCCGATCGATCGCAGGCCCAATCGCAGACTCAAGGGCGGCAGGCTCAACCGCTGCTGCGGTAGCGCGTTGCTCCGTCACGGATGACTTCCCGTCGTTTGGTATTAAAACCGCCAGTTTCGACACCACTTCCTGGACGATTTCGGCGGAAATAGTCTGGCACGCCCGCGCCTGCCCAGCCAACAGTGCGCCATAGCATAAATTGTTGATCGTTCGCGGGATTCCCTGGCTGGCCTCGGCAATGAGCGAGACCGCCTCGGGGGTGAACAAGGGGACTCCCGAGTAGCCCGCTACCTTAAGCCGGTGATCAATATAATTGGCCGTTTCCGCCGCCGAGAGCGGCTCCAGGCGCGCGACCAGGGCGAGCCGCTGGCGCAGCTGCGCAAGCTGCGGGAGCGCCAGCTTGTCCGACAATTGCGGCTGGCCCGCAAGCACGATCTGCAGCATCTTGGCATACGAGGTCTCGAAATTTGAGAGCAGGCGAACCGTCTCGAGCACCGAATCTTCGAGATTTTGCGCCTCGTCAACAATCAAGACGAAGCGCCGCCCCGCGATCATCTCGCCGAACAATATCTCGTTTAGCTTTCCATGCATCGACACCAGGTCCATCCCCCGCGTGTCGACGCCCAGTTCGTTGAGCAGGTACTGAAAAAATTCGCGCGAATCACACTGCGTCTGAAACAGGAATACGGTGCGCGCAGTATCATGCAGCTCGTCGAGCAGTTGATACAGCAGAGTGGTCTTGCCCATGCCGGGTTCGGCGATGAGCGCGAAAAATCCGCGACCGTCCTGAATGCCGGCAAAAAGCGAACCAAGCGCTTCACGGTGAGTGCGGGTGGGATAAAGATAGGCGGGATCTGGAGTAACGCCAAAAGGCTGCTGGCGCAGGTTGTAGTACTCCAAGAACATTATCAAAGCCCCCAGCCAGTGCACCAATGCAAGACACGGAGAACTTGCACAATGCTGGCCCTTCGGCGGGTCGCGGAACTGGGTCAGCCGGATACAAAGGTGTGCCGAGCGCGCGCACCCGCACGCCCTACCTTCCCCCAGCGCATCCCGAAGTCCGCAGTGTGCTACAACCGGCACGCTCGACGCAAGATGCTTGCGCTAGTCATTTAGACGCTGTGTAGCAATGTCGCCGGAGGGGCGCCGCCCCTTGCTCTCTGGGGTGGGTCTTTTCGGTCTTCCGCCCTGCTATGAACATTGAATTCCCTTTCCGCCCATGCTCGCATGCCTTATGCTGCGGCTTGTCGGCGCGCTCCGGCAAGTATCATGCCAGCGTCGCATAGGGGGCTCGCAAGCGGTCGTGAGGCCAGCCACACTTCCAATTGCATCCTCCGCCGATGCATCCCCTGCACGAAAGCGCGTCGCGAATATCACGCTCTGGCCGCTCGTTGCCGCCACTTTCTTCATGGTGTCAGGCGGTCCTTATGGAACCGAGGACATCATCCATGGCGCGGGCTACGGCGTTGGAATTGTCATTCTCCTGCTCACGCCAGTCCTCTGGAGCATCCCCACGGCCCTGATGGTCGGCGAACTCGCCAGCGCGCTTCCCGAAGAGGGCGGATACTACGCCTGGGTTCGCCGCGGCATGGGAAATTTCTGGGGATTTCAGGAAGCGTGGCTCTCACTGGTTGCCAGCATCTTCGATATGGCGCTTTATCCCACGCTGTTCGTCGCCTATCTTGAGCGGCTTTTCCCCTGGATTGCCCAGGGCCATCGAGGCCTGATCGTGGGCCTCGGTATGATTGCGATCAGCGCGGCGTCAAATATCCTTGGCGTCCGCACGGTCGGCATCTCTTCGCTCTGGCTGTTCCTTCTGCTCTCGGCTCCCTTTGCGTTGATCGTGATTCTTGCACCGTTGAAAATCGGTGCGCTTTCCGGCGCCGTGACCTCGCCCGTCACGTCCACGGTTGGCCTCTTGGGCGGCATCCTCATCGCGATGTGGAACTACATGGGATGGGACAGCGCATCCACGATTGCCACCGAGGTTAAGGATCCGCAGCGCACGTATCCCCGCGCCATGTTTATCTGCGTGGTTATTGTGGCCCTCACGTACATTCTCCCGGTCTCTGCCATGTGGCTCACCGGGATCTCCTCGTCCGCTTTTGAAACGGGCTCCTGGGCCGACTTGGCGGCGCTCGTGGGCGGCCGCTGGCTGCGTGTGGCCCTTGTACTGGGAGGGCTGATCAGCGCGTTTGGAATGTTTAATGCATTGGTGATGAGCTATTCACGGCTGCCGCTCGCGATGGCCCAAGACGATTTGCTGCCGCGCGCTTTTGGAAAGCTGCATCGAAAGACCAACGCACCCTGGGTGGCTATCCTCGCCTGCGCCGCTGGATGGGCCCTTTGCCTGGGTCTTGGATTCGAGCGGCTTATCACGCTTGACGTACTGCTCGCCGGCGCTAGCGTGATGCTTGAATTCGCAGCGCTCTTCGCCTTGCGCATCAAGGAACCGGACCTTGAGCGCCCATTCCGCGTTCCCGGCGGAATGCTCGGCGCCGCCCTGCTTGGAGTCTGCCCTCTGCTGCTCCTCGGAATTTCGTTCTTCCACAGCGAAGGTGAACGCATCCTGGGCGTAAACGGTTTGCTTTTTGGGATTCTCTTGATTGTGGCGGGATTTGCTGCTTATTGGGCGCAGTGCGCGATAGGTCCCAGCAGCCGCCTCACGTCAGCGCGGCCTGACACTCCCGAGCCCTAACAGGTCGTGGGAAAGCTCCGGTTTTTAGGGGGTCGGAGCTTGAGCTCCGACATAAAGTCCGGGGATTCAACAGGGCTTTAGCTGTCGTGTCTCAAGAGGTTGTTAACATCCAAGCCGGAACGGGAGATGGGTGGGCTCTGGTCGAGGCTAGCATGAGGTCGATGCCAGTTGTACTGGTGGATCCAAGGAGTGAGATAGCTGCGGCGCTCGGCGGAGTTTTGGTAGAGCCGGGCGTAGGCCCATTCGCGGATGGCGGTTTGGATAAAGCGTTCGGCTTTGCCGTTGGTGCGGGGGGTATAGATGCGCGTGCGCTTGGTGGGAAGCGCAGCCTGCGGCAGGTGGCGGCGAAGCGGCGGGAACAGAAGCAAGGGCCGTTGTCGGTCAGCACGCGGCGCACGGTAATACGCAAGCGGGCGAAGTAGGCCACCGCTTGGCGCAGGAATTTGCTGGCGGAAACAGCTTTTTCGTCCGGGAGCATGGCGGTGAAAGCGATGCGGGAGTGATCGTCGACGGCGACGTAGAGGAACTCCCAACCGGCGCCGCGGGTTTCGTCCTGGGGATTGCCGGTGATGCGATGGCCTGGCTTGGGATGCGGGCCAGCTTCTTGATGTCGATGTGCAGCAGATCGCCGGGAGCGGGATGCTCGTAGCGAAGGATGGGAACGGTGGGCTCGAGAGCGAGCGGTGTTCAGATGCAAGCGGGTCAGGATGCGACTGACGGTGGCGGGGCTCAGACCCGTGGCCTGAGCGATGCGCACGCCGGTCCAGCGCTCGCGGCGCAGCATTTCCACGCGGGAAGCCAGTTCGGCGGAGGTCGTGCGGGGCGATCGATGCGGACGCGAGGAGCGGTCCTGCAAGACCGCCGAGCCGCCTTCACGAAAGCGGCGGACCCACTTGGCGGCCCTCTGCCGGCTGAGCCTGAGCTCGGCTGCCGCCGAGCTCAAGCTCACCCGTCCTGCCAAAACTTTCTTGGCCAGTTGCTCTCGACTGTGAATCGTGAGTCGGGCATGATGGTGGTAGTCCATTCGGTCTCCTGGGTTAGCTGTTGTTCGCAACTTCAGCTTCCCAGTTCTCGACCGAATGGACAACAACCTATTGAAACTTCACATCTAGCCCCTGAGGAACAGATTTTGGCATTTTTCCCGCAGCCTGCTAATGATTGGCCGCGTTGACTTGGGGAACTGCGTCGCCGCTCTTGCCAAGCGCCTGCAGCGCCTCGGCGCGGACTCGCCGGACTTTATCGTTCAACGGGCTAACAATGCCCATGGCCAAATAGGTATTGAGGTCGTCCACCACAGCTGCGAAATTATTCTCGCGAAGATGAATCTGCGCCAGCAGTAACCTTGCGGCGCCGTTCGGGTCGGCCGAGATAGCCTGGCGCACATTTTCTTCGGCTTCCGGAAGGCGGGCGGTTGAATAGAGCACCCACGCCAGCACAAAGTGGCCGGTAACATTGGCCGGGGATGTTTCGAGTCCGGCCCGCACGATCGCTTCGGCATCGGCAAAATTCTTGGTGACCGTGGCCAGGATCAGCCCCAGTCCAAAGTCCGCCGGCGCGTAGTGACCGCCGCTCAAGTCTATCGCCTTCCGGAACGCCGCCTCGGCTTCACCCCATTGCTCCAGGTCCAGTTCGGCGGCACCCAGCTTGGCATACGCCTCGTAATAGCCTGGGAACGCCTTGATGGCCTTCTGAAAATCCGGGATACTGCCTGCGGGATCCTTGGCCGCAAATAGTTTCGTTCCCTTTTCGCAAGCCTTGCGGGCCCTCTCGGGAATTTGCAGGTCATGCACGGAGACTACGGCAGAGGCAGGATTGGGAGCTATCGCCGCCGTGGGTGCTGGCGCGAACGTGTTGCCGGACTGGCCGCAACAGGCGCCCCCCGAAAGCAGTACTGCAAGCAAGCAAGACGGAACCACGCCAACTGGGCTCATGCGCGCCCCCCTGCGTTTCCCTCACATTGCCCCCATTGTGAATAGAAATTGGCGCGCGCGAATACTTCGAACTACGCAAATTGTTACTCTGGTAACCTGACCGAATGTACAGGTGGCTCACTTGTCCGAATGGCCATCAGAACAGTGCGAAAGGACACCTGGCTCAATCCGTTTTCGCCTTCTTAAACGTTTTCCCGCGCGAAGCCCCCGTCATCCGCGACATTTCTGCTAAACTTTTGCGCGTGCGGAACTCGCTTTCCTTAATTCTTATTTCGCTGGCAGCATTCGCGAGCGCATTACTAGCCCGAGACCAGGCCCCACAAACTCCGTTGCCGTCCCCGCAGGGGGCGGCCGCGCCGCAATCTCCAACGCCACAATCTCCCCAGCCCCAGCAGGTTCCCGCTGCGCAGGCGACTCCGCTTCCACTCGCCTATGTAGGACCGGTAATCGTCCTGGACCCGGCACACGGTGGCATGGACACCGGCGCGCGAGGGCAAAGTGGACCGGTCGAGAAGGATGTGGTATTGCAATTTGCGCGCGCGGCTCGCCTGGAACTCGTGCGCCAGGGCTATCGCGTGGTTCTCACCCGCGATGACGATTCCAACCCCTCCTACGACGACCGCGCTGCCATGGTCAATTCATACCACGACGCGATTTTGATCACCTTCCACGTTTCTTCCACCGGAACAACGGGATCGGCGCGCGCTTATTTCTATCAATTCTGGAGTCCGTTCGCCGTCCAGAGCAAACTGCCCGCGCAGCAAGCTGATCAGACAAGTGAATCTGCAACTTCACCAAAGCCGGTTCCCCAGCCGGCCGCTTCCAGCCTCGTGCCCTGGAACGAAGCTCAGCGACCGTATGTGGATGCGAGCCACCGCCTCGCGGACCAGTTGCAGACGCAATTGGGCCAGCAATTCGCGGGCTCACCGGCCCTCGCGCAGGGTATCGCGATACGCGGCCTTCGTTCCGTGGCTGCGCCGGCCGTGGCCGTTGAAATTTCCAGTGTCGCTGTAGCAAACACCGCTGCACTCACGGCCATGGCTGCTCCGCTCGCCGCTGCGGTCGTCAAGAGCGTGCAAGCCTACCGTCCCGCGAACTCCGCAGGGGCGAAATAATGGCGCGCAAATGGAAAATCGCCATTGCTGCTCTTGCCGTGGCCGTCTTAATCGGCGTTCTCAGTTTCCATGGGCTCCGCCAGCGGGTCGAGCGGCTGTCACAAGCGCAATCCGTCGAGGAGCAGGCACGCCGTGAGGTGCTGGCGCCACCGATCACCACTCCCACGGACGTAACCGTCGCGGCGAAAATTTTCTGGGCCGCGGGCGCCGATCAGCTTGCGCCGGTCACCGTCCAATTGCCGCTCTCGGCCGACCCGGCGCAACGAGCAAAACAGGTTCTTCACGCGCTGATTAGGTCTTCTCCGGCCGCCGAGCAGCGCACTCTTCCCGCGGACGCCGAGCTTCTCGGCTTCTACGTTCTTCCTGATGGCACGGGCGTCGCGGATTTCTCCGACGCACTCGTTTCCGAAATACCTTCGGGAATCTTGAGCGAACAGATGGTGGTAGATTCCATCGTTCAGACACTCGAGAACAACGTGCCGACACTGCGCCGCTTGAAAATTCTCATTCACGGGCAAGAGGCCGAAACCCTCGCCGGCCACGTGGACCTTACCGGCTACTTCGACTTGACTTCCCCCGCGCAGCAGCTCACGGCTGCCCCAGAAAGCTCGTCTCAAGCTACTCCTGCCCAACCAGCCCAAAGCACGACTCCCTCCTCCGAGGCGCCCGCTGCTGCGAAGTCCGCTCCGCAAACCGGCGCCAAGCCATGAAAATCAGGCAGGCCAATTGTTGACACATCCTTCCCCTGTCGTCACACTGAGCATCCGCGTTTCAGGCACATTTCGGGCGGCGGCCCGACGAGATAAGCGGAGGAGATGAATTTGCGATCAGACGGGCGCGCGCACGACGAATTGAGGCCGGTGAAAATTGTTCCCGATTTCATCAAGAGCGCCGAAGGCAGCGTGCTCATCGAAACGGGAATGACGCGTGTGATCGTCACGGCCACCGTGGACGACGGAGTGCCCTCGTTTCTCAAAGGCACCGGAAAGGGCTGGGTGACTGGCGAATATGGAATGCTGCCCCGCTCCACCGAAGAGCGGACCCCGCGTGAGTCGACTCGCGGCCGCCAGTCGGGTCGCACCCTCGAAATCCAGCGCATGATCGGCCGAACCCTCCGCGCCATCACCGACCTCAAGGCTCTGGGCGAGCGAACCGTATGGCTCGATTGCGACGTGATCCAGGCAGACGGAGGAACGCGCACCGCCTCGGTGACCGGCGCGTTCGTGGCCCTGGCTCTGGCGCTTGAGCGCATGGTAGCCGCCGGAATGCTGCGATCGGTACCGCTGATCGATTCCGTCGCCGCCACCAGCGTCGGCATCGTGGACGACCAACTCCTGCTCGATCTTGCATATGAGGAAGACTCGCGCGCGCAGGTCGATATGAATGTCGTTATGACCGGCGAGGGCCGTTTCGTCGAGGTGCAGGCGAGCGCGGAAGGGCGTCCCTACACGAATCAGGAACTGCAGGGGCTGATTGACCTGGCCTCCGGCGGAATTCGCTACCTCTGCAAAACCCAGCAGGAACTGCTTCAGATGAATTTTTCCGGGCGCTCGCGCTAGGGTTCGGAAAGTTCGAATGGCGCCTCTCCGCCTGCTGCTGGCCTCTTCCAATTTAGGCAAGCTGCGCGAATATCGCGAGCTGGCTGGCGATTTCCCCATCCAACTGGAGCTCATCCCGGATTTCAGCAATCTTCCGGCCTTCGACGAGTCAGCCCCAACGTTCGCCGAAAACAGCGCCGGGAAAGCCCTCCATTACAGTCGATTTACCTCCGAACCGGTCCTCGCGGACGACTCTGGGCTGGTCGTCCGAGCCCTCGGGGGCGCTCCAGGCGTTCACTCGGCGCGCTATGCGGGCCTTGGCGCGAGCGACGCGGAACGTATCCGAAAGCTGCTCAGCGAGATGGAAGGAAAGGACAACCGGGGTGCCCGTTTCATTTGTGTTATCACCCTCGCGCACAACAGCCGCGCGCTGGCCGTTATGTCCGATTTCGTCGAGGGACAGGTTTCCCTCGCCGCGCGCGGAGCCGAGGGCTTCGGTTATGATCCGATCTTTTTCTCGCCCGAACTCGGGCGCACCTTTGGAGAGAGTTCAAAGGCTGAGAAGAACCACTACAGTCATCGTGGCAAGGCCTTTCGAAAGCTGCTTGAGCTGCTTCTTTCCCCGCAGAATTCGCCGACACTTTCCTGAATCTACAGCATCCAAGGTATGTAACCGAAAGTAGTTGCGCCGGTAGACTCAACAGGCATAGAACTGAACCCTCCGTCGAGGTGATCCGTGGCGACTTTTCAGACCGCCCCCAAGCTGCAGTCGGCTCTGCTCGCACGTCTCGAAGAGGCCCGCACGCGAACAGACGAGCTTTTCAAGGTTCTTGCGCCGAATGCCTTCTACGACCGTCCCATTGCAGAACGCCACCGCCTGATTTTTTACCTTGGCCACCTCGAAGCCTTCGATTGGAATTTGCTCGGCCCCGAGCTAGGCCTGGAAGCTATCGACGAATCCTTGAATAAACTTTTTGCGTTCGGAATCGACCCCGTCGACGGTGGACTTCCGACCGACGACGCATCCGATTGGCCCGCCATCGCGGAGGTTGAAAGGTACAACCACGGCGTTCGCTCGCGGCTGGACGAGAGGCTAAATGACCTATCATCTTCCGCAACCTCCGCGGTTTTCGAAGGCCCTCTGCTTAACGTCGCAATTGAGCATCGTCTGATGCATGCGGAGACGCTTGCCTACCTTTTTCATAATCTTCCTGTGCAGCACAAGCTGCCGTATGACGTCACAGTACCCGATTCCCGTCCGGCTCCCCGCCCCCGCCAGGTAACAATTCCCGCAGGAATAGCGACGCTTGGGCAGTTGCGAGGAGCGCCTAACACATTCGGCTGGGACAATGAATTCGACCTGCATCGCGTGGAAGTGCCCAGTTTTTCGATCGACGTCTTTCCTGTCACTAACCACGAATTTTTGAAATTTGTGCAGGCCGGCGGATACCAGGATGCCTCCTACTGGCGCCCCGATGACTGGGAATGGAAACGCCGGGCGAACCTGGAACATCCGCATTTTTGGATCATGAAGTCTACTGTGCCCGCCACCGATCCTGACGCCGCCTGGGAGTACCAGGGGATGTTCGGAGCGGTTCCGCTGCCGCCTTCGTGGCCCGTCTATGTCAGCTATGCCGAGGCGAATGCATTTGCCCAATGGGCTGGCAAAAAACTACCCGCCGAAGCGCAATGGCACCGCGCGGCGTATGCCGATCAGCAGGGGCCGGAATCTGCTTATCCCTGGGGAGACGCACACCCCGACCCGACCCGCGGAAATTTTCATCACATGTCCTGGGAGCCTACCCGCGTGGACGCGCATCCGAAAGGCGCGAGTGCATTTGGCGTGTACGATCTCCTCGGTAACGGTTGGGAATGGACATCCACTCCTTTTGCGCCGTTTCCAGGATTTCAGCCTTTTCCTTTTTACCCGGGCTACTCCGCGAATTTCTTCGACGGCAAGCACTTCGTCATGAAGGGCGGCTCGTCTCGCACCGATTCCTGCACGCTGCGGCGTTCCTACCGCAACTGGTTTCAACCACACTATCCGTACATCTACACGACCTTCCGCTGCGTGGAGGAATGAACATGGCTACCCCGTCGCGAATGGCTATCGCCATTCCGCCCAGTGAGTTCCTGTCGGAATTTTCTTCCGATGTTGTAGTCGGCTTGAGCCACTCCGGCCAGAAAGAACTTCCTTCCAAGTATCTGTACGATGAGGTCGGGTCCGCCTTGTTCGACGTGATCTGTGTGTTGCCCGAATACGGCTTGAGCCGCGCGGGCATGCGCACCTTGCAGCAGCACTCCGCAGCTATCGTCGAACAAATTCCTAGTCCCGTGGTGGTAGCTGAACTGGGCAGCGGTAGTGGGCAGAAAACCCGTTGGTTGCTCGAAGCCCTGGCCCGCCGCCAGCGCGTTAACTACTATCCAATTGACATATCGCGGAGCGCTCTTTTTCGCTGCGAGCAGGAGCTTGGCCAGATGGATATGGTCAGCCTGGTCGGTTTTGAAAGCGCCTACCTCGACGGACTGCACGAAGTAGCCGCCCGCCGCCGCGAAGGCGAGCGCCTGCTGGTGCTCTTTCTTGGCAGCACCATCGGAAACTTCGATCGCCCGGCAGGCGACCAGTTTTTGCGGCAGGTTCGGCAGATCCTTCGGGGCGGGGACGCGCTTTTGCTGGCTACTGATCTCGAGAAGCCGGTTCCTGTAATTAAACTGGCCTACGACGATCCGGCTGGCGTCACTGCCGCTTTCAACAAGAACATTCTCGCGAGAATCAATCGGGAACTCGACGCCGATTTCGATCTCAGCCTGTTTCGGCACATCGTGCGCTATGACGAAACCGAGCGCCGCGTCGAAATGCATCTCCGCTCCATGGCCTGGCAGCGCGTCACCATCCGCAAAGCCGGTTTCCATTTCTATTTGAAGGAAGGAGAAACCATCTGGACGGAAAGCTCGCACAAGTACAATCCGGAGGAAGTGATTCGGATGGGCGAGCGTACCGGCTACCGCTGCGAGGGCCAGTGGATCGATTCGGAGTGGCCTTTCGCGCAAAATCTCTTTTTCGCGGTGTAGTGGCCGCGGGCGAGGCATCGGAGAACAATGGCCAAGGCTACCTGGAAGGGCGCGGTTCTTGCGGAGAGCGATGCGACCATCGTGGTCGAAGGAAATCATTATTTCCCGCCGGAGTCCCTTCGCCCGGAGTTTTTTACTCCCAGCGACACGCATACCGATTGCCCATGGAAAGGCAAAGCGAGCTACCGCAACATCAAGGTGGACGGCGAGCTTAACGCCGACGCCGCCTGGTATTACCCCTCCCCTTTCCCTGCCGCGAAGCAGATCAAAGACTATGTCGCCTTCTGGAAAGGCGTCCGCATCGAGCGCTAAGCCTCTCGGAGTCCACGAGGGATATAACCCTGTAACCTATACTGAGGAAGCGCTCCAGCCATGTCATCCTGGGCCACGTGAGGCATCTGCGTTTTATTTTCGCTGCCACGAGGCCTGCAACGCCTGTGCTATAGTTTCCCGTCCATGGCAGCAAAGAAGCAGAGTGCGCTTGCCTCTGACCGGAAATCGGCGCGACCGGCGCCGCGCAAAGGCCCCGTGAAAACGCCTGCACTAGGCCGCGGTACAAACGCCGCGCGCGTCCGGGCGATTCTTAAAAAGCTCGACGAAGCGTACCCCACGGCAACCTGCGCGCTCGTCCACAAGAATCCCTTTCAGTTGCTGATCTCGACGATCCTCTCGGCGCAATGCACGGACGTCCGTGTGAACGAAGTCACAGCCAAGCTATACCCCAAGTACCCTAATCCGGAAGCGTTTGCATACGCTAACCCGAGCGAACTCGAAAACGACATCCGCCCCACCGGCTTCTTTCGCAACAAGACGAAATCAATCATGGGCGCCAGCAAGAAGATCATCGACGAGTACCACGGGCAGGTTCCTAAAACAATGGAAGAGCTCCTGACGCTTCCCGGAGTTGCGCGCAAAACCGCCAATGTGGTCCTGGGCACCGCCTTCGGAATCGCCTCCGGAATAGTCGTAGACACGCACGTGCAACGGCTTTCAGGCCGCCTCGACCTCACCAAAAATACCGACCCAAAGAAGATCGAGCAGGATCTGATGAAGGTGATCCCTCGCGAACGGTGGATCTCTTTCTCCCACCAGCTGATCTGGCACGGCAGGCAGATTTGCGTGGCCCGCAAGCCCCGGTGTATCGAGTGCAGTCTCGAGCCACTTTGCTATTCGAAAGACAAGACCATCTGAAACCCGCCGTCTCCGCGATGCGTCTGCTGGAGTGGCCCCCACAGTGCGGGAAGCGGCGATTGCGATTGACACCATGGTGCAGGAAAGCTACGCTCTCGGGCGAAGTTTTCGGGCAAGGCTAAGGCTATGCGAAGTTCCGCTGAGATTTGCTGACGTACTCCAGGGCGGCCCAATCCTGTTTGCAAAAAAACATCAGGGGAGCGCGAAGGAAGGACTGGCGTGAGAGCAGGACCGCGAATTCTGGCGTCCCTTCTGATGCTTTCTCCGGCGCTGCTGTGCCATTCCGCGGTCGCTCAGGTGGATTTGACCGGCGAATGGGGGCAGAAATTTCACGAGGACGGTCCCGAGCGGGGACCGGGACCGGAGATCGGCGATTATACCGGCATACCTATTACCGAAGCGGCGCGCGTACGGGCAGATGCCTGGGACGCACAACGATGGGAGATGGTCGAACACGAATGCGAGCCTCATCCAGCCGATTATGCGCCGCGCGGCCCTGCCGCCCTGCGCATGTGGTCCGAGGTTGATCAATTCAGCCAGCAGGTTGTCGCCTGGCACATGCTGTGGAGGTACAAGCTTTCCACCCGAACGATCTACATGGACGGGCGCCCTCGCCCATCAAAGTACGCTCCGCGAACCTGGCAGGGATTTTCCACCGGTGAATGGGAAGGCGACATGCTGAAGGTAACAACCGATCACATGAAAGAGGGATGGCTGCGCCGCAACGGCCTTCCCCGCAGCGAGAAGGCGACTCTGATAGAATATTTTATTCGGCACGCCGAGTTTTTCACCCAGGTTACCGACGTAGAGGACCCGCTTTACTTGACGGAACCATTTATTCGAAGCTCGAATTGGATCGTGGATCTGGGGCACCACTTCCCCGCTCAGGGAGTCGCATGCATCCCCAGCGTCGAGGTCGCTCATCCGAAAGAATATGTAGCCTATCATTTGCCTGGCGAGAATGCGTGGCTGACGGAATATGCGTCACGCTATGGGATACCGGTGGAAGCCTCCCGCGGCGGCGCTGAGACAATGTATCCTGAGTATCAGGAAAAAATCGCGACCTTGCCCGCTCCGCCCAAGCCGCCACAGAAAAAAGAGACGCAACAGTGACCCTCACGAAAAACAAAACTGCGACTACAACTTTGAATACACATCTTCAGATTTGCAGAAGCGCTTGGCTGGTTGCGCTGGCGCTTGCCGGGATGGCGCTCTTCCCTGCGCCGAATGCTTCAGCGGGGCTGCCGCAGACGCCCCAGGAGTATCAACAGGCCGGCAAAGGCAAGCTCGAAGTGCTGCACGTTCAGGGTAACGTGTACATGATCGCTGGAGCAGGCGCAAATATCACCGTCCAAGTAGGAGACCTCGTAACGATCGTCGTGGATTCCGGCGTGCCCGAAAAGAGCGAAGAGGTGCTGGCTGCCGTCCGCAGCATCACCGACAAGCATATTCTCTTCATCATCAACACCAGTGCCGACCCCGATCACACCGGCGGCAACCACGTGCTTTCCCAGGCGGGTTGGGCCTTGCCGGATGCCGGCCTGAATCCCCTGCGCCAGGCCAATGGCTCGATGCCCGCGGGCGCGTCCATCATTGCGCACATCAACGTGCTCAACAGGATGAGCGCGCCTACCGGAAAAGAGCCGACAGCGCCAGAAAATACCTTGGCCCACGGATACCTACGAGACCGACAGTTGGAGGCTCTACAACGGTGAAGGAGTCTTCATCTATCATCCGCCAAATGCGCACACAGACGGCGACAGCTACGTCCTGTTTCGCAAGTCGGACGTAGTAAGCGTTGGCGACATTTTCACGTTGGCCAGCTACCCGGTGATCAAGGCGGACCAGGGCGGCGGCATCGATGGACTCATCGATGCATTGAATGACATCATCGCCCTCCTTGAGCCCAGGGACAACGAAGAGGGCGGCACCTACGTGATCCCCGGACACGGCCACATCTGCGACCGCCACGATGTGGTAAATTACCGCGACATGGTGACCATCATTCGCGCCCGGATCCAGAACCTCATCAACAAGGGGATGACCCTCGATCAGGTGAAGGCCGCGCAAACAACGGTCGATTATGACGGGCTCTACGGCAAGACGAGCGGTCCCTGGACCACCGACATGTTTGTCGAAGCGATTTATAACGATCTCAGCAAAAATAAAACTCAACAGAAAGCAGTCGGAGGCAGATGATGAGTCGCCAGATTCTCGAGAAGTGCAACATGCGGCACGTGGTCGCTGTTGCTGTGCTGTTGGTACTCGGCGTGGGTGGACTAAGCGCGGGCAAGCTTGCCGCGGCTCAGGATGAAAACCCGGCGCCCAAGAAAGCGCCCACCACGGCGAAGGCGCAAGCACTCATCGACCTCACGGGCTACTGGGTGTCCATCGTAAATGAAGACTGGCGCTGGCGCATGATGACGCCCGCCAAGGGCGACTACGCCAGCGTGCCGCTCAACGCGGAAGGTAAGCGCGTGGCGGACACCTGGGATCCCGCAAAAGACGAGCGTGAAGGCAACAATTGCCGCGCATATGGCGCTGGCAACATCCTGCGCATCCCCGAACGTCTCCACGTCACTTGGGAGAACGACAACACTCTGCGCATGGACACGGACGCCGGCATGCAGACACGTCTATTCCATTTTGACGGCTCGAAGTGGAATGGCGGGCCCGCTCAGTGGCAGGGCGATTCTGTGGCCGCGTGGGAGAAGCAAGTGCAGACCGGAGGGGCTGCAGGCCGGTTCGGCGGTCCCGTACCCGGCAAAGGCGGCACGCTGCACGTCGTGACCACGCATATGAAGCCTGGATATCTGCGCAAGAATGGAGTGCCCTACAGCGGGAATGCGGTGCTCACCGAATACTTTCGACCGCTTCGACCGTAACGGCGTGGCCTACCTGATTGTGACCTCGGTAATGGACGACCCGCAATATCTCAGCGATCGTTTCATTATAAGCGGCCAGTTCAAGCGCGAACCGGACGCGTCCAAGTGGAATCCAACGCCGTGCCGCCCGCTATGGCCACGCCAGACGCTGATGGCCACCGGCGACCGGTTGCTCAACTAGAGCCGCGCCCCCAAGATCGGGAGATCTTGTGTCCCGCACTTGGTAACACCACGGGTCGCCCTGTCCTGACATCAGGATTTGTGATCCCACTGTAATGGTAAATCGTTCCGAGGTCTCTGGTAACGCCATGATATGATTCGGAATGGCACACCCGGCACCCGGTCATCTTCCCGCAACACCGCCCAAACCAAAAACCGACAGCATTGCGCCTGAAGCCGAAGTGGTCCGCTACATCGACCTGAAGCTTGCCGCGCTGGGCCATGCCACCAGCCGCCACGCCGACTCCGATTTTCTCGAGATCGCGCGCCCGCTGCTTCGCAACTATCACCAGAAAGACCTGATGCTGGGCAATCTGCTGTGTCCGGCGGACCGGCGCATCCAGGCTTTCCTCGACGACTATTTGAAAGATGTTTGCCCGCGCGGCGCGGCGCAGATTCCCGGCAACACGTTTCTGCTGGACCGGCCCGGGCTGGCGCGCGTGATGTCGTTGCCGCTCAGCGGCGACACGTTTTCCTCGCCGTATCTGCAGTCCTACCGCGTGCCGCAGGGAATTCTGCACAATCCCAAGAGCGACCGCCGCACCACGCAGGGAATTTTTCACATCGTCGAGGGCGGCCTGCCGGTTCCGGCCGATAAGCTGGCCGTGCCCAAGAAAACCTTCGCCGCTTTGCTGGCCGCGGCGCTTCAGCCGCCGGCCGACCTGATGACGCTGCCGTTCACCGCCGATCAGGACGAGCCGGTCCGCGCTTTTTGTCTCGCTGCTGCTGCGGCCCGATCGTTTGCCCGGCCACCGAACGCGACCCGCAGAAGACCATGGAGATCCGCTTCTTCGCGCCGGGAAGCCTGGTCAGCAATCTGGATTTCGTCGAAGGCATTTTCGGCAACGCGCGGCGATCCGTACCTGCCGGAAAACGACGCCGCGCTCGACGTGATGCACTGGACCGGCCACACCGGCTGCGTGATCGTGGCGCCGCATCTGGCCGGGATCAAGAAGAAGGACCTGGGCCTGCCGCACGAGAAAGACGCCACCGAGCGCCAGCGCCGCGACGGCATGTTCTGGCGCGATCCCGACGAGCCCTACAACGGCGGCGGCTCGTTCAAAGTCGCCTGCCGCGACGAGCGCGGCGTGATGGTCACGATCATCGCCGACAATTATTACGGCTATTGCAAGAAAGAAGTGAAGACGCAGATCAGCTTCGCCGCCAATCTCTACGGCCTGTGCGAAGAGGAGCACGCCGGCGGCGCCATCGCCTTTGCCACCTACGTGCTGGGGCAGGATTTTCGCGCGGCGAACGCCGTCAGCCTGAAAAAGGCCCGCTTCAGCGACGCCATGCGATCTGCTCGGGCCGCTCGTCGGAGCGCAAGCCCGAAGGCTACGCCGTCGACCGCCGCTATCCGGATATCCTCTACGTGCCCGAGGACGCCGAGTTCAGCGTGCGCGAGGGCTCGGTGCAATGGAAGCACGACGGAGCGGCGCGCCAGCTTGCCGCTGCGCGCCGACACCACCTACGTGCTCCCCAACGGTTTCCGCCTGCGCATGGAAAAGCAATCCGGCGGCTCGGCCTGGAGGCTGGTCGGCGCGCGCCCGCGCGGCACGCTTTGCCACAAGCCCTGCACGGTTTCCGGCGGCGGCAAATCGGAAATCTCGAAATCCATCGCCAACGTGATCCTGGAAGGCCCGGTATTTGTCGGCGACTTATCAGCACGATATCGAGCAGGTGGCCGAAATCTCTGAAGAAGGATTTCTCGGCGATTTACAAGAACCGCCCGCCCGACGAGCGCGCCGCACCGCCCGATCCTCAGCCCGGAGCGCACCATGGGCTCGGTGATCCAGCTTTTCACGCCGTCGCCGGAATACACGGACGAGCACAACGCCTGGATTCGCAGCGCTGCCCTACACCATCCGCGAGCTGCTGTTCACCGTGAAGCGCTATTACCGGCCGGAATGGGGCGAGAACTGGCGCGAGCACTTCGCCGTCGACCGCGTCAACGGAATGCTCGGGCCACGAGCTGAAGTTCGACAATCAGAAGCTGGTGAACTACTACCTGCGCGTCGGCTACGACCGCGACGGCTCCTGGCGCATCTACAAACTGCGCCCCGATTTTCACCCCGCCGACAAAGTGCAGGTCGAGGACGACATCACCGCTTCCGTCGTGCTGCCGCGCGAAAGCCTCAGCGGCCTGGACCCGGAATATCGACGATCCCAGCGTCAAGCTGGTCGTCAATTGCGAGACGCTGCTGTTCCAGCGCCCGGACGACGCCATTCATCGCGGCGCCGACAAGCAGGCCGAAGCCGATATCGCCAGCCCCGGCACGTTCCTTTCCAACTACGAGCCGTTCACCGTCGAGCAGGCCGCCAAAATCGCCGGGCACGTGGCCGAATTCGACAAGTACACCGAGCCCATGAAGAAGCTGCTCGAAGGCTTCGTCGCGAAACTGCCCGACGTCTTACGTCGTCTCCTCCGCGCATCCGCGGCATGGTCGACGGCAAGCCGTCGAAGAATCCGCGCTATCTGCAAAAGCGGCCCGACCTGGAAAATCCGCGCGAAACCTATCTCGCCGAAATCGCCGCGCGCCTGGAGCGCGAGATTCCCGCCGGCAAGCCCGTGCATTTCCCGGTGAACGCCGTGCTGGCCGGGCGCCGAAACAGCCCGCCCGATCCCGAGATCGGCCTGCCGCCGCTGGCCGTCTACAATCCCGATCCACTATCAGGAACTGCCCGAGCTGTTCATGGAGTTCATCTCCAGCCTCACCGGCAAATCGCCCTCCACCACCGGCTTCGGCAGCGAAGGCGCGCTCACCAAGGCTCCGTTCAACGCGCTGTGGCCGGTGGTCGATCTGAATAACGCGCTGGTCTCCGCCGATTCTGACCGGCTACGCCGGCTTCACCACTTCGGCCGGCTACGTCGGGCCCGAAGTCCGCGTCGATCACGACATCAGCATGCTGGTGCCGGAAATCTGGTGCCGCATGCGCGTGCACGAGCGCGATCCCAAGCTTCATGATCGCCGAGGGTCTCCTCGAGCGCGTCGAGGATTTCACCTTCGACGGCCGCAAGATTCTCGCCAGCCGCCTGGGCTACCGCATCACAGCTGCTTTCGTCGACCGTTTCCTCGGCCGCCTGTTCGAAACGCCCGACGCCGTGTTCCCCGAAGAAATGCTGCGGCCGGAGAAGCAGGGCCTGGAATTATTCGCCGCCGGCGTGGACGCCATCGTGGAGGCGCAGCGCCGCGTGGCGCTGAACTATTTCGAGGACGGCAGCGTGGAAGCCGCCTGCCCGCCGCTGAAGGCGCTGCTGCACATCATGGCGCACGGCGCCTACGAAGGAATGGGCCTCGACGATCCGCGCTTCCGCAAGCTCTTCGACCGCGAAACCGTGCTCGCCAGCGACTGGTACGAGGAGCGCCTGCCGTAAAGCAGGAGCGCGACACCGCGCTGTGGCGCCGGCACGTCGCCGCCCTGGAGAAGTGCAAGCAGACCGTGTCAGGCCCCTGCGATTTCAATGTGGAAGAACGACTGCACCAGGCTAGAGCGAAGCTTTCTCGCGTCAGCTCCCCGGACTATCTCAAAGAATTGCGAGGCACCATTGGAGCCGACCCCTTCCACTGCCAAATCCCCACCGACACCCGCCGGGTAGCGGACCTTTCTTAGAGGGCGCTTCAGTTCCGGCATAATTTGCGGTCTAAAAGCTTTTGGCCCCTGGCAGCAAATATTTCGACGCGAAGAAAAACATCTCTCGCCGGCTCACGCAGGCTCACCCAGCACCCCACCACGCGGCAGTCCATATATCTCTTGAAGTCGCTCCGACCGGTAAGCAAATATCTGCCGCACGTCGCGCTCGACCATCAGCTTGTTAATCAGATTGTTGATCAGCGCGCCACCCGGTGGCGCATACTCCACGCTGTCCTCGCAGGATGTTCCCCCCGCGGTTTCCGTGAAGCGGTGCTCGTGAACCCACAGCCGATACGGCCCATGCAGCTGCTCATCGACAAATCGCCGCGGCGGATCCCACACGGTAATCCGGCTTCGCCACCGCATCGGGATTCCCCGTATCTTTAGCCGGTACTCAATTTCAGTGCCTTCCTGCATCCGAATCGGCGGCGCGGTAACCACTTGAAACTTCAGCCAGGGGGGAGTAATTCTCTCCAGGTTGAACGCGTCGGAAAAAAACTCAAAAACCTCTGGCCGCGAGCGCGGCAGCCAGAGCCTGTCGCCAAAGTGAAATGTCTTCATCAAGCTCCTTTCTGCGTTTCGCTTTACTGCGCGCTGCCTGCGAATCCCGGTCCAAGGCTCAACTGTTCCGGCGAGTATTTGCGAAGATACGTTTTCAAATGCAGCTTCCGCGCCGTATTCGCCGAGCTCATATAGCGCACCGTTCCGAAGATGGGCCGCTCCGGTCCCCACGGACGGTCGTACCTCCCAAGGCACCAGAAGATCCCGCTGTAGGAATTCGGGTCGCGTCCATCGAGCGCATAGCGGTTATTCAATTCGATCATCACGCGCAGGGCCTCCCTGGGCGAACGCGTCCACTCGATGATCTTCTTCCCCCAGAGCATCCGGAGATAGTTGTGAATTCGGCCCTCCGTCACCAACTGGGTCTGTGCCGCATTCCAGAGGGGATCATGCGTTCGGGCGCCCTCTAGCTCCTCCAGACCGTATCGGGCAGTCCGGGCATCTTTTTCATGATCTTTCAGGGTATTTCGCGCCCAGACTGGCAAGGATTCGTATTGGTCGTAATCCTTCCGCATATGGCAGCAATTGAAACCCAGCTCCCGCCACGTGATCACCTGATCCAGGAACGCCTCCGCACCGGCGCTCATGCCCCACCACCCGGCGCGGCTTCCATCGGAACGCACCGCGACTCTTTCGGGCGTCCAGCCTTCCGTCTTTGCGACACTCGCAAAAATCTCATGCGCGGAAATATGGCCGAAATGCAGGTAAGGCGACAGCCCGCTCGTCGCATCGTCGCCCGGTTCATTTCGCCGCTCCGGGTAGCTGCGGAGCTTGTCCAGCAGAAATCTGATCAATCTTTCCTTCGCGGCCTCGCTACCGCCGCGCAACTCCGACCCGGCACTTGAGTCTATTTTACGAGCGAACTTCAGGTCGGCTTTAGGCCAGCGCGAAATCACCGATTCGGGCAGTTCTTTCAGCCGTGGCGCTTTGGCATTCGCCAATCGTTCGAAGGGATCGGCCCTCGGCGTATTCAGCAAGTGCTCTGGGAGCTGCTTCTGAAGGAATCGCCGAAACGCGAAGGCAGTCGAAAACTCCTTCGGAGCCGCCCGCATCGGCAGCAAACCATTGGAATCGACCTGCTCCAGCAGCACGGGCATTCTCGCGCCAGCCGCCGCCACCATCCTGGGAAGAAAGAAACACGGAAACTCGTCCGTCACAATCACGCACGCGCGCGACGCGAGAGCGTCCAGCAACCCTTTGCCTTCGTGCTGCGCCGTTGCCAGGTAGGGATAGTAGAAGGCCTTCGTTCCTAGCAGCGAACGAGCGTTAGCCGCCATCCCATCCGCCACAAATCTGCGTATCCGTTTGCTCTGCCAGGGAAACTCCCATCGCAACGCCTCCAAAATCACGATGGGTTTGCAAAGTTCCACGGACCAATCGACTGCGCGATCCAGCGCGAAATTCCACCGGACTCGTCTCGCCGCAATCATCCAGTACAGGACGTAATCTCCATCGCCACGGACGGGAGCTTCATTGCAGGCACTAACCCGGGTTTGAGGAACCAGACTCACTTCATCCGTCCGTAGCCCGGATCGCTTGATGGAATTCTTCCACGAGCGAGGTTTTCTCGTGGAAAAGGCCTCGCAAAGCCACGGTGGTCATCTTTGCCTCCTGGCACTTCACGCCTCGCACAGCCACGCAATCGTGCTGCCCCGTGGCCCGCACCGCGCAACCCAGCGGCCTCACGACGGACATGAACGCGTCCGCAATCTCGGAGACAAGGTCCTCCTGTACGATCGGCCGCGACGCCATCCCCTGAATAAGCCGCGGAATCTTCGATAGACCGACGATCCTTCCATCCGGGACGTAGCCAAAGTGCATCTGCCCTCTGTAAATCAGGAAATGATGAGGGCACAGCGAGTTAAAATTAATTTCCGAAACGACAATCAATTCCTTATGCTTCGACTCGAACGTCTTCAATATCTTCGCGGGATCCAGGCGAATTCCCTGCGTGAGTTCCCGGTACAGGCGCGCCACACGGGCTGGCGTGCCTCGAAAATGCTGGTCGTTCACGTCGAAACCGAGTTCCTCGATCAGCTCGCCGATGATTTTCTCCAGCCGGTAATTCTTATTGTTTTCGGACATCGCTTCGCCAGCCTCGCGGACCTTGCCGATCGCTGAGTCAAATACCAGGCTCATCTCTTTCACCTCACGCACCTCGCACACCGCATAGAAACTTCGCATTGGATACCTTCACGGCTTATCGACAAATTGATCCCCTCGATGAATGGCAAACGAGGAAAGGCCCCGCTCACGCTCTGAACAGGGCCATTCCAGTTCGCGTTAGTCCTCGATCCGACATCGGTTAGTGGGAACGCTGCGGAACCGCTTCCCCATGCCAACGGTTCTGAATTCCCTTCCAACCCAACCCTTGGTAGATCCCCGACAGCGCCACGAGTCCGTACACGATTGCGCTGAAAGGCGACACCTGCCCGAACTTCATACCGAAGATGGCCGCCACCAAATCGAAATGAGCAATCGCAACCAATCCCCAGTTGAGTGCCCCGACCACCACCAGCACCGCCGCGACAACGTCTAGCTTCTTCATGTCTCTTTCCTCCTGCTGTGCGTGAATTCAGCTTGACTACATGTTTAACTATAGAGAACAATATTTTAATCACAAGGACAATGCGTCAGGGCACTCAAACTCAAGTGAACCGCAATCAAATTTTCAGGCGCGATTTGCTTCGTGGTTAAAAAGGGGAGGTTTAATGCTTTCCGATACGCTGGCCAAGGGTCTGAAGAGCTATTCCATCGGCGAGAAAATTCACACTCTTCGCCTGCGCAAGAAGATGGGACTCGTCGAATTGGGCCGCCACACGGGCCTTTCCGCGGCGATGCTTTCCAAAGTCGAGCGCGGCAAGCTTTTTCCGACCCTGCCCACGCTTCTGCGCATCGCACTCGTGTTCAGCGTCGGTCTCGAGTACTTCTTCGCGGACGACAAAAAGCGTCACATCGTATCGATCGTCCGGCGCGGTGAGCGCAAGAGATTCCCGGAGAACCCGGATGGCCGCGATATCTCATTTCACTTTGAATCACTCGACTTCGCCGCCGTCGAGCGAAAGCTCAATGCCTACCATGCCGAGTTTGAGCAGCTGCCTCCTGGAAGATCCCGCCTGCATCAGCACGCGGGTGTGGAGTTCTTGTCTGTGCTCCGCGGAAAACTCGAGATGCACATCGCGAATGACGACCACACCCTTGAATCTGGCGATTCCATCTACTTCGACTCTTCCCTGCCGCATTCCTACCGCAGAATAAGTCAGAAGCCCTGCACGGCCATTGTCGTAACCGTGCCATGAAAGCGGGATTCTTAACCAGATTTCAAGGGCCGGTCACCACACTCGCAGCCGTGCACCAACGTCCGCGCTGAAATACCGCCAAGCATGTATAGAAACTATCCGGCAATCCGGTAGGCTGTCGGCGCGAGGTAAGACCACATGATCCGAATGGTTCTAATCATTCTTCTGGTACTTCTAATCTTGGGCGCGCTCCCGACTTGGCCTTATAGCACTGGGTGGGGCTACTATCCGAGCGGGGGCCTGGGATTGCTGCTACTCATTCTCATCATCCTGGCTGTAATGGGAAGAATCTAGAGGAAGCGGCGTCCGGTTCGCAGGCGTATGCCGGTTTCGCTGTAAGAGGGCCAGCGCCTGCGCGGGCTTAGAATTATCTTCGCGCTGCAAAAAAATGGCGCAAAACCTGCGCGGCTTCCTCCGCAAGGACGCCCGGCACTACTTCGGCGCGATGATTTAGTTGCGAATGGTCGAACATCGAGAAGCACGACCGCACCGCGCCGCCCTTCGGGTCTTCCGCGCCGTACACGAGTCGCGCGACACGCGCCTGAATCATCGCCCCGGCGCACATGGCGCACGGCTCGATCGTGACGTACACCGTGGCCCCGAGCAGCCGGTAATTGCCCATTTGACGCGCCGCTTCACGGAGCGCGACGATTTCCGCGTGGGCCGTGGGGTCGCAATCACCGATCGTGCGGTTGCCCGAGCGGGAGATGATCCGGCCCTCCATCACGATAGCCGCCCCTACGGGCACCTCACCCCGCTCGGCGGCATGGCGGGCTTCTTCGAGCGCTGCTCGCATGAATCGTTGATCGGCGTCTTGTGGAGAATCCATGACGGGCCAGAATATCACGCTGTGCAGTTTACCCATCTGTTGTGGCGTGAGGAGCCCGGACGTCGGAGTCAGAAAGAGGAGCCTCGAATGTCTGCTGCCAAATATATCATCGCCCTTGCGGCGGTAGTCTCTCTGTTGCTTCCCTCTCGCTCGACGGCCCGTCAGTCCAGCCCTCCCGCGGGCGCCAGTCACGCCGGTAACGTCGGTAAGGCCGGTAACAATGAGGCGCAGAAAACATCCGCGGCCCCCACGTCCCCCGCCAGCCAGCCGCTCGCAAAAGCTCCGGGCGCTACGGCCCCCGCCCCACCGCCGCCAGATCCCTGGTCCATGCTCACGCAGGGAGCGAATTCCCCGCGATTCCGCGACCGTTCCGATGCCATTTCCGCGCTGACGATCCTGGAACACGACCGCAAAGCGATCGCTGCCATCGAGAACGCCCTGACCGATAAGGAAGAAACCATCCGTGTGCTAGCCGCGACCTCTCTCGGCGAGATCAAGGCACGCTCCTCGATTCCCAAACTCGAAGACACCATGAACAACGACAAATCCCCACAGGTGAGCTTCGCCGCGGCGGAGGCGCTTTGGAAAATGGGGAACCGCGCTGGCCGCGATGTCTTCTACGAAGTCCTCGACGGCGAGCGCAAAGTAAAGCCGGGGCTTCTGAAGAGCAAAATGCACGAAGCGCGCATGGAAATGCACGATCCGAAAGCCCTGGCGCTTATTGGTGTCAATGAGGCCAGCGGTGCGTTTCTCGGGCCCTTCTCCATGGGAATTTCGATGGTCGAGGAATACGCCAAGAATAATGGGACGTCGATCCAGGCCCTCTGCGCCCAGATGCTGGCAGCCGACGACTACGGGGAGACCGTCGAGGAGTTAAACTACGCCCTTGGTGACAAAAATTGGACCGTCCGCGCCGCAGCGGCTAGATCCCTCGCCAAATTGAACATTCGCGCCGCGCTTCCGCAACTGAAGGACATGATGACGAGCGACAAATCCCAGCCGGCGCGCTTCACCGCGGCCGCTGCTGTCATCCGTCTGAGTGGGCGTTCGCCCCAGGGCCCCAAGCCGTCAACTCGTCCAGCCGCGCCTAAAGCACCATCCAAAGCCGAAATAACTCAGTCAAATTAGAATCCATGGCGAAGTAGTAGTACACAGCTTGCTGCACCTACTTTGCGACGTTCCAGACATACAGGAAGTTATCATCGGTCGCGGTCGCCACCCTCAGCCCAGCCTTTCGAGTGGCGCGATTCAAGGCGGACCGCACCTTTTCCTTCGACTCCACCAACTCTGCCAACGGCACCTTCAGCGCCGCCCCGTCCTGCAACCGATCGAGGTCCAGGAGGATGGTGGAAATAATTTGACGATGCTTTCCCTTCCGGCCTTGCGGCACCTCGGCTTGCACCACTGTTTTGAAATGCATTGGGACCATCTTCGTCCGGGCGGCAGCCATACAACGCTCCGATTTTGATATTCGTAACGCTAACGTAGCGTAATCGTATCCTACCGTTATGCAAATGTCTAGCGACTCCCGGCACCGACGAACACATTTGAGAACGTTGTTAAATCGCGGTTGCTCTTAACGAGAGATTGATCGCTCGTCTAATTTGCCATACGGATCACAAAAGATATCACCCGTATGACCTCGCCTTTGTTACTTTCGGTTTTGTTGCCGGGAGGCTTCGCATGGCGAAATTTAAAACTCATTTTGAACAGGTCCCTCTCACCAGTCTTCAGAACATTCTCACGACGGAACGCGGGAAAAGTGCCCTGATCAGTGCGGGCGACCGGACGGGTGAATTCAATCGGCAACTGAAGCCGTTCATCCCCAGGCGCAATTACGAAGAAGTACCTTCGGTGCCTCTGTTCGATGTTTTTAAAACGGAAGGCAACGGCGACGTGATCTGGCGCGGGGCGAGCGCCAGCATGGAAGAAGCCAAAGGACTGATTCAACGGCTGGCAATTGACGCGCCCGGCGAGTACCTGATCCTAAGCCATCAGACCGGAGACAGGCTTCTCATCGTCATTCGGCCAGACGATCGCCTAGCTCAGCCCCGGCGCCCAAACTAAATATCGCACCTCAGCTATACCTGTCACGGCCGTCACGAACGCCGTGAAGACTGCGTTACCGGTAGCTCGCCGCCTGCAGTTCAAACATCTGCGCATACCGCCCGCTGTCGCGCACGAGTTCGTCGTGCCTGCCCTGTTCCGCGATCCGGCCGTCTTCCAGAACCAAGAATGCGGTCCGCCATGCGGACCGTCGAGAAGCGGTGCGAGATCAGCAGCGACATTTTGCCCTTCGTCAGCTCGGCGAAGCGCTCAAACACCTCGTGCTCGGAGCGCGCATCGAGCGCCGCGGTCGGCTCGTCAAGGATCAACACTTGCGCGTCCCGCAGGTAGGCCCGGGCCAGCGCCATCTTCTGCCACTCGCCGCCGGATAGGTCGACGGCGCCTTCGAAGCGGCAGCCAAGGGTCTGGTCGTAGCCCTTGGGGAGTTTACGTATCACCTTCTCCGCCAGGCTCTTGTTCGCGGCCGAGCGAATCCTGAACTGGTTCTTGCGCTCCTCGATCTGCCCCACCGCGATATTTTCCGACGCCGTCATCTCATAGCGGGTGAAGTCCTGAAAGATGACCCCGATTTCCTTCCGCAAATCTTCCAGGTCGTATTCCCGCAGGTCGACTCCGTCGAGCAAAATCTGCCCCGCGGTCGGATCGTACAAGCGCGTCAGCAGCTTCACGATGGTCGTCTTTCCCTGGCCGTTTTCCCCAACCAGCGCGATGCGTGAAGAAGGCTCCAGCTTAAAGCTCACGTTATTGAGCACCAGTCGCGGGTTGCCCGGGTAGTGAAACGACACATTTTTGAATTCAAAGCCCTGGCGGATCGGCCGCGGAGCAGGAAGGGCGTTCGGTTTTGAGAAAATCTTCGGCTGCACGGAGAAGAATTCCAGCAGGTCGCTCATGAAGAGCGCCTGGTCGGCAATGATCGAGAAACTTGAAAAGAACGCCTGGATGTTCGTGCTCGCGCCGGCAATGGCCCCCACCAATACCGTCATCGTGCCCAGAGTCACTGCCCCGGCCACAGTGCGATAGATCACGAAAGCGTATGTGCCGTAGTAGCCGACCGTGCCCAGCATCGTGAGCAGCGCCCCGAAATACAGTTTCCTCTTCTCCAGGCCGAAATTCTGCCGGTGAATTTGTTCGGAAAGCTCGGTGTAGCGGTGCACGATGAAGGGTCCCAGGCCGAAAAGCTTCAATTCCTTCGCGCTTTCACGGCTCCCGCCCAGGATGCGCAGATATTCCATCTGCCGGCGCGCCGTGGTCTGCTGGAAATTCAGCGAATAGCCCAGGAACGCAAAATGCGTCTCGCCGAGAAAAGCGGGAACCACGCACGCAATCAGCGCCAGCAAAAGCCACGGGGAGAAAAGGAAAATGCTCGCCGCAAGGCTGGCCGCCGTGATGCCTTGTTGGAACAATCGGCCGGCGGTCTGGATCATGATCAGCCGGTCGGTGCCCTTGCACGCGGGCGCGCTCCATCTTGTCGTAGAACACAGGATCTTCGTAGGACGTCAGATCGAGCTTCGAGGCGTGCTCCACGATGCGTGTGCTGATGTGCCGCGTGAACTTGTCAGCCAGAACGGCGTCGAAAAAGTCCAGCACGCGCACCAGAATCGTCGAAAGAGCCGCCAGCGCGAATTCCGCGGCCACCAGCCACCAGAAGTAGTGCGGCAGCGCCTTTTGGTGCGAGGTGTACGCATGAATGCCCTCGATGATCGTGCCGGTAACCGCCAACATCGCCAGCGGCATCAGCGACGCGATCACCCGAGCCGCCAGGCTGCTTACCACCACCCGCGGCGCCGACTCCCAGACCATCCTGAAAAGAAGGGGTGTGTTGCTCCGAAGCGCATGCAGCCGCTCGCGCCACTTCGGACTTGGAACGGCGGCCTTATGATTTCCCTCGCCTGTCTCTTCCACAATTACCGTGTTCACGAGAGGATTCCCCTGTTTCTGATGAGATTTATGAGTTCATTCGTTCGCGCATGACGCCGACTGGAATGCACGCCGAGTACCAGACATAAGCTACTTTTTATTAATAGCTTACGGCGCGGCTGGTCCTTCCCGGCCATGCGTTTTTTGCGGGAATCCAGCAACTTCTATCTAGATTGTGTGAAAAAAGAGCTTTGGAGCTTACGAAGGGGGAAAAACCCACAAAGAGGGGTCGGCGCCTACAAATGCCTAACGGCCACTACTCCGCGCCGGGTGCAGCGATTCGAACTCCGCTTGCCGCTGCTGCAGTTCATTTCGATAGGCATCCTGGCCGATCCGCACAGCTTCCTGAAGCCTTTCGCGGGCATCGGCAACGGTATCTTCCGCGCGTTCTTTCAGTTGCTCGATAGCCTCGCCGGCATTCGTCAACCCAGCTTCCACCTGCATCTTCAGGTCGTCGATCACATCGGCAGCGTAGGCCACCCCATCCTTGGCCCGGTCGACGATGATCTCTCGCGTCTCTTCGCCGGATTGCGGTGCAAACAACAAGCCCAGAGCTACGCCGACTCCCACGCCCAACAGAAGTGCGCCAAGTCCGGAATCGTTACCATTCTCAGCCATGCTAGATACAGTAACTCACGAACTGCCCCCTGTCCATACTACCAATTCCGTACAGCCGGCAGCCAACGCCGGGAGCCAACGTCGATATCTACCGCCCATACTCCAACACACGGAAAGTCCCCGCTATCGCTACCGCCCGCGGATGAGGGTGCTCGGGTGTGGGCGCCGGGGGAGCACCAAAATCCGCAGTGTCCACAAAAACGTTGTGGGTCTTGGTATCAAGACCCATGGTCTTCGCCCCGGGTTCGGTTTTCACGGTTTCAGCCACGGTGAAGGCATCCGGCGAGTCTTCGTGAAAGATATGCAGCATGCCTTCCCTCGTCGAGACGAACACCAGCCCCGTGCCGGAATCAAACGCGTCCGCGTCCGCGCCAGCCGTGATCGGGAACGATTGGATCACTTTCCCCGTATCCGCGTTCATCACCACCAGCATCTGCGGCTCGCGCCCGGCGATAAACAGCCGGCGGTGCTCGCGGTCCATGGAGATCGCCGTTGGGCCGCCCACCGGCGCCACCGGCCAGCGGGACTTGATTTCCAGTGCGCGCGAATCCAGCGCCACCACTTCGCCCTTGTCTTCGATGTTGATGAAGACTGTTCCCTTGCCGTCAGCTACGATGAACTCAGGGCTGCCGCCCAGGTCCACCATCCTCACCAGCGTGCCCGTCTTGGCATCGATCACCGCGGCTCGTTTGCTGTCGCCGGTCATCACGAAAACACGTTTCGTCGCTGGATCGTAGATCACGCCGTCGGCGTCCGGCGCCGTCTGCACGCTCCCAGTCACCTTCAAAGTCTTCGGATCGAAAATGGTCACCTTTCCATCCGCTCCATCGGTGATGAAACCCCTGTCGAACTCGCTTGCGATCGCAATCCCATGATTGCGCTTGAAACCTGTGATCTTGCCGATAAGGGCGCCATCCTGCGCGCTGATCACATCCACTTCGGTGCCACGCGATAAATAAACGCGGCGCGCCGCCGAATCCACGTAGATGTAGTCAAAGTATTCGCTCGAACTTCCTTCTGCGGCCGGTAGCGGGTACTTCTTCAGGAGGTGGTAGCTGCCCTCAGGCGGCCGTGCAACGGCGGTGCCTGCCGCGACCAGCACAAAGCTCAGGATCATCCGCTTCAAATGAATTCGTTTCATCTCATCCCTCCCTCTAGCCGGAGCCCCGGACTATTCAACTCGCAATCTCGCTGTAATTTCGCGAACGACCTTGCGCCAAAACACCGTGGATTTCAACCACGCTGGCAAACTCTCCCGCGCGCCCGTCTAGGTTTTCGCTGCTCCGAATATGTACTTCCGGCCAGTTGTCGATCCGTGGCCCGCTCACGCATACTTTCCGCGATACCTCACGCGAACCCAAGAGACATTTCTTGAAAAGAATTACACCGACCATCTTGGTGCTCTGCGCCCTCATTCAGTCGGGCTGTGCGCGTACGCTCCCCGGGACTGCAAACAATTCGTCGGCGCCTCAATCGCAAACAGGTTCCGTAAGCGTTTCCGTTTCGCCGGCAGCCGCTACCGTCCCAGCCGGAGTTACCCAAGCCTTCACTGCGGCCGTCACCGGTTCTTCGAATCAAACGGTGACCTGGCAGGTCAACGGTGCAACCGGAGGCTCAGCCTCTGCGGGCGTGATTACCTCGTCAGGGATCTACACAGCGCCCGCCAGCCTGCCAAATCCAGATACCATAACGATCACAGCCGTCAGCTCGGCTAGCGCGAATGCGGTTGGGATGAGCAGTGTCACTATTGTCAATCCGACGCCCGCCATCAGTGCGGTCAACCCTGCGACGCTCGCTGTCGGAGCAATTTCCCTGACCGTCACCGGCAGTTCCTTCGTGAACGGCGCACTGGTTCTGCTCGCGGGGACTCCTCTGACTACAACCTTCGTTTCCTCGACTACACTCACCGCCACCGGTACGGCGCAATCTTCCGGCATCTACGGCGTCAGCGTAACCAATCCCGCTCCCGGCAGCAGTTCGTCGGCCTCGATCAACATTCAGATCACCGGGAACCAAACGGGAAGCGGAGGAGGCACTTCCTCAGCTTGCTCCGCCATGAGCCTCGGCCAGGGCGCCGGCCTGAACGGCTTCGTTCCCTTCCCCTCCGATAATCTCTGGAACCAGGACATTTCCGGCGCCGCAGTAGATCCCAACTCCGCCGCGATCGTCAACTTCATTGGCGCGAACGATCCCGTGCATCCCGATTTCGGCTCCGGCCTCTATGCCGGCTCAAGCATTGGCATTCCCTACGTCGTCGTCGGCTCAGCCCAAAACTTCGTGAATATCGACTTTACCGCCTACGGAAGTGAAAGCGATCCCGGGCCCATGCCCGTGCCGCCCGACTCCCCCATCGAAGGCTATCCCTCGCCGGGAAGCGGCGATCGCCACGTGCTCGTCCTCGACAACAGCAATTGCTGGCTGTACGAACTCTACAGCTCCTACCCGAACACCGACGGCTCGTGGAACGCCGGTTCCGCTGCCGTTTGGGATCTGCTGAATGACGAGCAGCGCCCGCTGACCTGGACTTCCGCCGACGCGGCAGGTCTCTCCATCTTCGCGGGCCTCGTGCGTTATGACGAAGTCGCCGCAGGCCAGATCAAACACGCGTTGCGCTTTACGTTGCAATCAAGCGCCGCCGCGTTCGTCCCGCCGGCCTCGCACTGGGCGTCCACTTCCTCTAACCAGTATGCCGCGCCCATGGGCATGCGTATGCGCCTCAAAGCCAGCTTTGACATTTCGCCCTACTCCGCGACAAACCAAGTGATCCTCAAAGCCCTGCAGACATATGGCATGATCATGGCCGACAACGGCTCCAACATGTACATCAGCGGGGCTCCGGACAGCCGCTGGGACAATAACGACCTGCATGCCTTGTCCAGCCTGACTGCCTCTGACTTCGACGTGGTGCTGATGAATCCCATTTATACCGCGTCGAACCTCCCGCAGGGCGCGGCGCCGTCGATCGTTAGCTTCACGGCAAATCCCTCGACCGTTTCCGCAGGCTCCCAGGTAACGCTGAGCTGGAGCGCCACGGGCGCGTCCTACGTGATCGTCACGCCGGAAATCGGAGCCGCTCGAGGCAACAGCGTAACGGTAACGCCCTCCCAAACAACCACCTATACGCTGGCCGCTACCAACGAGTTCGGCCGGACCACACAGAACGTAACCGTAACCGTCCAATAACGCCGCGGTACAAATCTAGAGTTGCCCTGCCTGCCTGGACTTGACCCACATATAGCTCGCCGTGGCGATCGTCGTTAGAAAAAACAGCACCGAGGCGTTCAAAAACGAACGAAATCCAACCGGATTTCCATTTGTGAAAATCTCGTAGAAGGATATCCCTAGAATGTTAAGTAGCCGCGTGAACAACGACAGCAACAAGCACACCAAGCCTAGCCAGTAACTCACTGCCGCGATGCGCTTTTCCATGGCGCCTCCTTTTGGGAAACATGCTTATCGGACTGTTCGGAAAGGTTGGGTTTGTTGAGAGAGCCTTCAGCCTTCTAGTCTTAAGCCGTCGAGCTCGCCCGGTGAATTCGTCGCGAGAACATATGCCGGGACCCTGGGGAAAGTCAATCACTTCGCCCGTCTCTCAAGGAATCCCGTGCCGCGCCCCCGGACTTCGCTTTCCTCGCTATCTTCGCTTGCATGCCGCCTCGCGACGGAAGCTGCGGTTTTCTCTTGGGTTTCGCCGCCAGCGATTTCTTGCCGGCGGCGCAGAGCAGCGCACTTTATGGTAAGGTTTTCTGGCTGATCTTACTGCCATGCCGCAACAGATAAAAACTCTGCTGTACCGGGAGGGCTGGCCGCTCACCATTTCATGCGGGCTGGTATTTTTAGGATTTGGGATACAAGTGCTTGGATTGTGTCTGGCCCTGGGTCTTTTCCCGCTGCTGCGGCCCGAACCATCCTCTTTCTGGCGTTATGTAGGCGAATTCGACTTCAATCTCACGACGATCTCGCCCCTTCTTTCCCTCTTTGCTCTGCACATTCTCCGGTCGCCGGTTGCCTATGAATCGGCTGTCGGTAAGCGCCCCTTCGCCTGGAAGGTCGTCGTCACCGCTCTGCTCGTCTCCTTCTTCGAATTCTGGTGGTCCTGGAGCAATCACCCGGTTTGGCTTCGCGGCTTCGTAAGCTAGCTCCGGATTCCCGCGCACGGTCCGAGGTCAGTCCGTTCTTCGCGGCAGATTCCTGGCTGGCCTTTGGTGGTCGTCCCCATCGCTCAGAAGAATCCCTCCGCGCCTTAACAGGCTGCGGAAAAACTCCGGTTTTAGGGGCGTCGGAGCTTGATAGTGCGTATGGCAATCCCAAATCCTTGTGGGTTGTGGCTTCAGCCACGACATAAGCTTCGGCAAATCAGTCGGGCTTTACAGGCCGCGGAAAAACTCCGGTTTTTTAGGGGGTCGGAGCTTCAGCTCCGACATAAATTCCGGGGATTCAACAGGGCTTTAGCCCCTGAGGAACGGATTTTGACATTTTTCCGCAGCCTGTTAAAGCAATCACCACAAGCATTTCGAGACGCTCTTTGCATGGAATAATCGCTGGAGCAGCCCGCGAAACCGAGCCTCTGCCCGCCGCGTCTACCTTATGAATTTCCGCGACGCGAAACATCAAACCGGGGGATAATACGGTGGGATTGTGCCCGGTGCGCAAGGTGCGGGATAACGTGCGGCACCAAGGATGCATTCGGCGCAACTAAAGGGGGGGACATGAAGTCGTACGGCAAGATCCTTTCGGCAATTTTCTCGGCAGTATTCCTGGGCTCCGCCTGTTTCGGCGCGACGATCACCGGAACGGTGAAGAGCCCGGACGGGGCGGCCTTTCAGGGTGCGTTCGTGCAGGCACAGAACACCCAGACGCGCATCACGTTCATGGCGCTCTCCGACAGCCAGGGCCACTACCGCGTCGAGAACGTGCCCGCCGGCGACTATCGCGTGGGTATCCGCGCCCCCGGCTTTCGTGCGGACGCGCAAACCGGCGTAAAGATCGCTGCGGGCCAGGATGCCTCGCTTGATTTCGCGCTCCAAAAGGGCGTCGTGCGCTGGAACGATATTTCCATTTACCAGGCCAGCAAGCTCTGGCCGGACGAACCCGCCAAAGCAAAGATTTTCGACACCTGCTTTACCTGCCACGGCTTCCAGACACGCATGGCCTCCGTCACGCGCGACGCCGATGGCTGGCAGGATCGCGTGGCCTTCATGCGCACGGCGATGAAGTTCGGCCTCGAGGATCGCGTCACCGATTCTGAGGCCCAAATGATTGCGGCATACCTCACCAAGCTCTTCGGACCTGATTCCGTTCTGCCGAAGTCTCCCGTGGATATGCCGGGCTACAAGGACACCCTGCGCCCGTTCAGCAGCGATGCCATGAACATCGAATACGTGGAATACGACATGCCTGGACCGAGCATGATGCCCTTCAGCGCGGCCCCCGGCAAAGACGGTTATCTGTGGATTCCCGATTTCGGCGTAGCCAACAAGATCACCCGGCTCGATCCCAAGACCGGCGCCAGCGAAAGCTTCTCGGTCCCCAACGTCGGCACCGCCGCCATCCACTCCGCGGTCGAGGCGCCCGACGGCAGGGTTTGGCTCACCGAGCAGGGTTCCGACAAGCTCGGCGTGTGGGATCCCAAGACGAAAATGATTACCGAATATCAGGATCGTAGAATTCCCGGAAAGATGGGCTATGCAGCGGGTTCCAAGCACACCCTGCGCTTCGACGGCGCCGGCAACGTGTGGTTCTCCGGCACTCCGCTCGGAAAATTTGATGTGAAGACCAACGAGTACTACGACAGCCCGGAAGTCCAGCACGCCTACGACGTGAAGGAGGGCAACGACGGCAACATCTGGTTCACCATGACGGATACGGATCAGTTTGGCATGGTCAACTACAAGACCATGGCGGTATCAATCTATTCGCCGCTCACCAAGCACTCATTTCCCCGCCGCATCGAGATTGATCCGAAGAGTGGAATCGTGTGGTCGGGCGAATTCCGCGGCGGCAAGCTGCTGCGCTTCGATCCGAAAACGAAGGACGTGAAGGAATTCGACTTGCCCGGCCCGCAGCCAACCCCTTACGGCCTGGGAATCGATTCCAAGGGTAATGTCTGGTATGCCTCCTATAACATGGACGTGCTGGGCTGCTTCAACCCGCAGACCCAGAAGATAACGGAATACCCGTTCCCGCATTCGGAAAACACGATTCGCGAGTTCTTCCTCGATAACGATGGGCGCCTCTGGTACGGCACGCCCTCGAACAACAAGGTGGGCTACTTCTACCTGAAGAACGATTCGCCGAACAGTCCGCGGGCGGGTAACTAAGCCGCTTGGCCCTGTATCGCCAGTCGTTCAACCACTCTTTGAAGTTAGTTGGCCTCAGGGAGTTTGGGCGATTGCGTTTGCTGGGACGCTAAGGTCGTTGGCATGTGGGCGTGCTGCGATTCAAGCAGAGACCATGCCTCTTTGAATTCTGGCATGGTCTCGCGGCTGTGCGCCGGAC
Organism: uncultured Acidobacteriota bacterium; assembly: GCA_963848365.1. GTDB lineage: Bacteria > Acidobacteriota > Terriglobia > Acidiferrales > UBA7541 > Palsa-295. The sequence goes on along the minus strand of CAWKDI010000005.1, from coordinate 23,084 downwards.
TTTTCAAAACCTCGGCGACGTGCGCAAGAAGTATTTGGTAAGCGGTCTGAGCATCAGAACCCGGCAGCCCGATCGTGCTCGGGCTTAGTCCTACCCGCGAAGTCCTTCCCGGCTCGCGAATCTCCATCCATAAGCCGTCGTTGTTGATGTAGGGTTGCCCCTTCCCATCCAGCTCTTTGAAGACCCGGTGGAGATAGCTCCGGTCCGGAATTACCTCCTCGCGGACCGCGTCGTCCACGATGGCATCGAACTCCTCGCGGTAGCGAGCCCATTCCTGCGGGCTGCCGACCGCCTCCGCTTTTTCCTCGTTTTTTGCGGCCTTCAGATTGTCTTCGCGAGTCGCGTCGTTTCCGGATGCTGCCTGTCTGATCTGGTAATTAATCGCTGTTGCCCGCTCGCTGGAATGCTGCTCGAACTCGTGCTCCGGATTGAAGCGGCCCGTAAGGATGTAAGAGGCGGCAAAGACAGGCAGCTCATGGCTGGCCACCAATACCATCGGTATCAGAAGCTTCTTGGAGCGGTAGAGCTGCTCGGTGCCGTCGCGCGCGACAGTGCTTCTCTTGATCGTGCCCGGCAACTGGGCGAAATGGAGCACCTGGTACTCCGAAGCTGGGTGGCGCTCCGCGTAATGCGCGAAAGAGCGCGCGATCGCCTTGGGACTCGTTAGCCCGAAATCATTAATGTAATCGGGCTTCGCTGCATTCGGGAAATACGTGTTGATGACGCCCTCGGTGAAATTGGCGCAATTGCCGATGAACGCGTTGAAGTGATTTTCATTGGGCATTGCGTTGAAGCGCGCGACCAAATCCATATCTTGTTGGACCGTCGTCTTGACGGCAAAAATATAGATGCTTCGCGACGATGTTTCCGCAACCATCTCCCGCCATTCCGCTTTCTTGCTGGTGGTGCAGGGGGGCCCGGCGCAGTATCGGATAAGCGAGTCTTCCCGATACCGCTCTTCGAGCAGCGCCTTGATCTTCTCGGAAGCGAACAGCGGTTTCTCTTGAGGGTTCAAAAAGCCATAGAGGTAGACATTCAGCGGCACGATATTCCACTCGAAGGGCTCGTCTTCTCCCAAAGTGGTGTAGTTGCTTATGATCGAGCCCTGCTCGTCCGGACCGCACATGCGCAGCTTTACCGGAGACGCGGGACAGATTCGCGAGAGATAGATCGCGCTGTGGCCGGAGCCGGTAATCCTCGCGACGCTCGTATTCAGCGATTCGTTGAGCACCACGCCCACGTCCGCGCGCGCGCAACTGCTCCCTAAGATTACAAAGAGCAGCGCGAGCGCACCTGTCACTAGGGGTCGTCTCGAAACGAAACTTCTGAATACGGGGATCTGGAACACTGAAAGTAGTCTCAGCGCCGGTTGGTCGGCTACACGCGGATTAGAATGGCCGGTCAATTTACGTTCCCTTAGGCATTTAGACCTTACGACCGAATTCTGGGGTTGCGTGACCGATGCGCTAACGCGTGGGAACGTGAAGGTGGTAGATCGAGCCCATCAGCCCGAAAACATTCAGCAGCCAGACAACGACGCAAATCACCACGACCGCATTTAGGATCGATTTAATCGATCCCGCCATGGGAATGAAGGAATTAACCAGCCATAGCAGTACGCCCACGACAATCAATACAAGGACCACCTGGATTAACGGCATAAATGCCACCCCTCGCGAAGAAGAAGAAACCGGCAGGCGTCTAATGAACGGGAACTTCGCGCCTGCCGGCCCTTTATGATTCTAAAATCACGATCACAATCTGCCGAGCAGCAACAGCACCAGCAGAACCACAAGGATCAAACCCAAGCCGCCACTCGGGTAATAGCCCCAGCTCCGGCTATAAGGCCACGCCGGCAGTCCGCCTATCATCAGCAGTAAAAGAATAACCAGAAGTATTATCATCGAACTCTCCTTCCCTCTTTTGAGCGTTCAGCGTTCAGCGTTCAGCGTTCAGCGTTCAGCTACAACGATCATCGGTCGCAAATCTTCACGACACCCGGCCGCTGCAGCCGGGATGATTACAGCTGCAATCGATGTCCGGAGTCTCTTCCATCGCTTCGCACTCGACGCTGCAGTATTTCCCGGACGTAACCTTGCAACTGCAGGGAGGATGCGCGCACTTTTCGCTTTTCTCAGCGGCCATGGATGTCTCCTTTTGTTGCTGTCACGTGTTCCGCGCCCTTGCTAATTCGAAGGAACTGGCCGACTACCAGGAGGATGCCAACGCCCAGCAGCATACAGACAAAACTGAACGGAGCCCGAATTGCCAGGAAGACATACATTCCGGCTGCCATCACGATGGTCCCGAGCCCTGCCAGCATTGCAAACCCTCTCAAATTGCGAGATCAGCATAGGCTTGGGGAGATAAGCGCGACATACTGCGAAACCATCAGTGGGGAAGTGGACTATCTGTACGAAATACCGCGCAAGTAAGTGTGATGGGTGACGCTTGGGGAGAAAGAAACTAAACGAGATGAGAGGCGACCGGAAGTCAGCCGCGGGACACTTCCGCTCCACGGAGCCGCTCCAGCGTCGCAAAAAACTCGGGGAATGACACCCCCACGCAGTCAGCGTCTCGGATGACCGTTTCGCCTTTTGCCCCGAGCGCAGCGATCGCGAGGGCCATGGCGATGCGATGATCGCCATGCGGCTCGATCTTGGCCCCGCGCAACTGTCCGGCAGAGCGGCCGGCCACGCGCATGCCGTCGGGGAATTCTTCCACGTCCGCACCCATCGCGCGCAGACCCTCCGCAAGCGCGGTTATCCGGTCGCTTTCCTTCACGCGCAGTTCTTTGGCGTCGTGAATTTCGATTCCCTTCTCCGTGAAGGGGCCGAGCGCGGCCAGCATCGGCAACTCATCGATCATTTCGGCGACCTGCGCGCCGGCAATGCTCCCGCCCACAAGCGGCGTATAGCGCACGGCAACATCGCCGACTAATTCACCGTTCCGCAATTGCACGGACGCGATGTGCACCGGCGCGCCAATCGAGATCAGAAAATCGATCACGCGCGCGCGCGACGGATTCAGCCCCACGTTGTGCAGCATCAGCGACGAATCCGGCAGAATCAGCGCCGCCGCGATCAAAAAAACTCCCCCGGAAAGGTCGCCCGGCACAACGAGTTGCCGCGCCGTAAGTTTTGGCCGTGGGTGAATGCTCAGGGTGCCGCGCTTGCCATCGATCGTCGCACCAAACTCGCGCAGGGCCACCTCGGTATGGTCCCGCGTGCACACCGACTCGCGCACGGTGGTTACGCCGTCGGCAAAAAGACCCGCCAGCAGAATCGCGGACTTGACCTGCGCGCTGGGAGTAGGTGTCGCGTAATCGATTGCATGTAAGCGCCCTCCTCGGATTTCCAGGGGGGCGCGATCGCCCTCACTGCTGCGAATTTCGGCGCCCATCTGGCGCAACGGCTCGATCACGCGCCGCATCGGTCGGCGCCGCAGAGAATCGTCTCCCGTAATCGTCGAAGTAAATGGCTGCCCGGCCAGCACACCCGCGAGCATGCGCATCGTCGAGCCGGAGTTCTCCGCGTCGAGCGCGCGCCGCGGCTCTTTCAATCCGCTGAGGCCGGCGCCCGCCACGCGCACCACGCGGTCGCTCACTTCAATCTCGACGCCCAGCCGCCGCAAGCACTCGAGCGTGCTGCGGCAGTCGGCGGCGGAAGCGTAATTCCCTATCTCGCTTTTTCCTTCCGCCAGCGCGGCAATGATGGCGTAGCGGTGCGAAATCGATTTGTCGCCCGGCAGTTCCACAACTCCATCGATGCTGCCGCCCGGCGTGATTGTCTTTTTTCCCATGGCGAAATTTTAACATGCGCCGGGGCTTCACCCCGGACACAACGCCAGCCTCAGCAAGCATCCGAAGCCCCGGCGCCCGACGCACCCTTCCTTATTTCGCGTTCGGCCTGCACGTGATGTACTCGGTCTTCAGGGTCGAACTGTCGCGGTACATTTTGACGAACGCCTTCCATGCATCGTCGTTCCGGGGAAGTTTCTGATCGTCTCGGGGAGGATTGATGTGGTAGGTGATCATTTCGTCCGAATACTTCATCTGGCCTGTTTTTTCGTCCTTCACGATCACGCGGGAAGCGACGATCTGATTATCCTTCACGCCGTTTTTGCGGTACCACGCCAAATTTGCGTCCACCGCGGCCATGAATGTCTTCATCGCGCCGGGCTTTACGTCAGACACGCGCAGGATCGCGATGTGGCCGTCGCATGCCGGCATCTCTTGGGCAAGCGCTGTCCCCGATTGCAGGGCCAGAAGGGAGAACAGAACAAGCAGGTAGCGCATCGGTGATTCTCCTTTTTGAGATATTTCGATCGGGCAACTGTAAATGTCGGTAGCGGGAGATTACGGGTCGGCGCACCGTGCGAAGAGCGCACGCTATGCCTTTTAAGATCGGGGAGTATAACACACCGTCTCGCTTCTCCCCGTAACCACGGCTCTTAATCCGGATTCTTCAGGATGCCCTGCAGCACGGCCAGCTTCCCGTCAATCGGGCCCGTCTTGAGCGCGTGGATATCCAGGCCGAGTATTTTCGCGATCATCGGATAGACGTTCACGTTCTCGAACGGCGCCACCGTCACTCCAGGCCGAATGTCAGGCCCGCTCGCGAAGAAGATGCCTTTCATCTCCGGCATGATTGCAGGGTCAAAGCCGTGGGCGCCAGCGCCGGGCTTTGGCTTCAAAGGATCGCCAACCACGCGGATCTCGTACGGCCCGGTCTGGACAATCACAGGATCGCCCGCGCGGGGCGAAGCGTTGAAATGAAGATGATCCGGCAACTGCGCGCGGCGGTACACTTGAAACTTCCCGCTTTTTCCCTCGAGTGATTCGAAGATCTTCTGGGCGTCCGCATCGGATTTCGCGTATAAGAATTGCCCCTCGTACTTTTCCAGCAGCGAGGTATCGAGCCCGAGTTCGTCAAGGCTCACCCAATTCCCCTGGACATTCGCCATGCCGTGATCGGAAACAACAATCTCGTCGACCCGCAACCGCAGCGCCTTGATACCGGCCGAAAGCTTGCCGAGTTCCTGATCCACTTCCCGCACGGCGCTGGCCACCTGCGGACTGTCCGGCCCGTACGAATGTCCCGCATGATCCGTGTCGCTGAAATAAAGCGTGATGAAGTGCGGACGGCGCGGGGCCGGCACGCGGAGCCAGGCGAGCACCTGTTCGACGCGCTGATCGTTCGGGAAAGCGTCGCTGTATTTCGCGTAATAGGAGGGCCGCACCCCCTGAATGGCGGCCTCCGATCCCGGCCAGAAAAAGCATGCCGCGCGCATCCCCTGCTGCTCGGCCAGCACCCATAGAGGCGTTCCGCCGTACCAACTGCCGTCCGCGACGGCCGATGCGTCGCGATAGCTATAGACCTGCTTGCGGGCGGGATCGTAGAAAACATTGCCCACGATCCCGTGATGCTCCGGGTAAAGCCCAGTGACGATTGTGTAATGGCTCGGAAACGTAATAGATGGAAACGGAGGAATCATCCCCTCTGGAGCAGTTGCGCCGTGAGACGCAAGCTCCAGCAGATTTTGCGCGCCGTAGCGCTTTGCGTAATCGTAGCGAAAGCCATCGAGCGAAATGAGGATCACGTAGGGCTTTGCAAGCTGATTCGCCGCGTTGGCCCCGTGGTCGACGGTAACTACGGGCGAAACTTCCTGCGCGCCTGCGTGGGAAGCTAAAACAATCAGAAGTAAAGCAAGAGCCAGTATCCGACTGCCACGCTCGCCCCTGTGTAACCCCATGGCGAAATTTTAACACGCAGGCTCGGCTGCCCCGTTGCCTCTTCGGCAGTGCGCCACCCCTCCACTCCAATGATGACCATGGCTAAGCCCGGCCATTTCTGTTTCAAAGAATTCACACACTCCTTACAACTTCTTAACGGCTGCCGGGTTAGTATTGCTTAAACACAGAGTTTCCGGGCCCACCCCCGGAAGGCTCAAACACCCCCGAAGGCGACTGACGGCAGTCGCCTTCTTCTTTTTTGCCCTGGTTGAAGCGCCTGTCGTCGATTAAATGGAAGGGCCTTCGCGCCTGCTCAGCTTTTCAGGAGCCAATGTAGCGGGCATAGAGCGAACGAGCTATGGCGGGATCCTGGGTACCCTTGATGATGGCGCGGCCGTCCGCGAAAACCGTAATCTCATAAGGCGGCACACCAAATCGCAGAAGAAAATCATTCCCGCGTACCCCTGGCGATGCGGCTGAAAGTCGACGTCCCAGGTCGTCGAGGTTCAGCTTGCGGCCGCGTTCATGAATCTGAACCGAATCCCGCCCGCACATGGTGATGTGCGGCTGCGCCTCGCCGTCCAGAAAAGCAAATTCACGGCGGATGCAGGCCCGGCAATTGGGGTCTCGGGCCACACGAACCGATTGGAATTTTCCGCTCCAGACATCGCAGGAGATGAGTCGGCCATGTAGCGCCTCGGACTTCCTGGCCAGCAACTTCATGGCTTCCGCAGCCTCTATCGAAGCGACCACGCCCACGGCAGCGTTGAGGATACCCGCCGTATCGCAGGTGGCTTCCGCACCGGCGATCCTGGAGCCGTCCTGGCCTCCGAGAAGGCATGCCAGGCAGGCTGTGACGCCTGGGCGAATCGTCATGGTAAGGCCGTAGCTGCCCACCGCCGCGGCATATATCCACGGAATGCCCAGCGAAATGGCTGCATCGTTTACGAGCATGCGCGTTTCGAAGTTGTCGGTTCCGTCGAGTATCACCTGGAAACCAGCGAGAAGTTCGGAGGCGTTCCGGGGAGTGAGATCTGCGACGATGCCTTCGATTTCCGGGCCGGAGTTGATGGCGCGCAACCGGCGCTCCGCCGCCACAGCCTTGGGAAGCGATTGGCTCGCGTCGGACTCCTCAAAAAGCGTTTGCCTCTGCAGATTCGACACTTCCACGAAGTCTCGGTCGATGATCCGCAGTCGGCCAACGCCCGAGCGAACGAGCAGATTCGCCACCACCGTGCCCAGCGCCCCGCAGCCCACCAGAACCGCGCTGGACTCAAGCAGCATCTCCTGGCCGGTCTCGCCCAACCCCGCGAAGAGAATCTGCCGGGAATATTTTTCGCGCTGCACGGGGTTCATCTTGATATCCCTTGATAGTCAACATGATAGCGCCTTTTCGCAGCGGGCAGGCAACGCGGCTGTGCTAACCTTTGCTCTCACCTTAGGCGGATGAAAACACTGAGGAAAAGGCATTTTCGCAGAGCCTGGTTGGTCGCCCAGGCAACCGCGTGGCTTGCAGGGGCAATGGCTTGCCAACTCCCGGCAAGCCCGCCCGCATTTGGACAACAGCCACCTCAGCAGCCAACTCCGTCGCAGATGAACGACACGAAGCCGGAAAACGGTCAGGTCGAAGGACGGCTGGTTACGCGAATCCGCGTCCTCGACGAAACCGGCAAAAGCACGGAAGAGCGGATACCACCGCTGCCCCTTGTGACGGGAAAGCCCTTTGACTTCGCCGTCGAGCGAGAGACTTTGCGGAAGCTTTACGCCATGGGCGACTTCTCCGACATTCACGTCACCACAGTGAACCAGGCCAACGGCGTGGAAGTGAATTTCATTGTCAAACACAACTACTACAACAACGTCATCCACATCGACGGCTTGCGGGAGCCTCCCAACGAAGCGGCCGCCCTGGCGGCTCTGCGGCTCAACCTCGGAGAACCGTTTCGGGAAAGCTTGTTGCGCGAAGCCGTCGGCCGCCTGGAAGACACTCTGCACAGCGATGGATTGTACCTGGCAAAAGTGACGTATTCGCTTGGGCCGCATGAAGAAACGCGGCAGATGGATGTCACGATCAATATCGACGCCGGACCGCGTGCCCGCGTCGGCAACATCACCCTGAACAACCAGACGCCTTACACCGACCTGCAGATAATCAAGCGGTCCAAACTATCGGTCAAAAATGAAGTGACCTCTGCGCGGCTTTCCAGGGCGGCGGAGCGGGTGAAGCAATACCTGGTGGGCCAGGGATATCTGGGCGCGGCGAGCGCGATAACGCCACAGGCGTACGACCCGAAATCGAATCGCGTTCCGCTGGCCTTCTCTGTAAGTGCCGGTCTCCGCATCCGCGTCGAGGTAAGCGGCGCGCATATCAGCCGGGGACAAAGGCGCAAGTTGCTGCCCATTTATGCCGAGGGCGCGGTAGACGACGACCTGCTGCAAGAGGGACGCCGCAACATTCGAGACTATTTGCAGAAGCAGGGTTACTTCAACGCGGATGTAGAGGTTCCCTCGCAGGCGGAGAAAGGCCGCGACGGCCGCGATGAACAAGCTATCATCTACGAAGTGTCCCGCGGCGGGCGCTTTCGCGTGGCCGGGATCGCGTTCAAAGGCAACAAATACTTCGACAACGAACTGCTCGCCCGGCGCCTCCAGATCCAGACGGCGTCCTTCCAATCCAGCGGCCGCTTCAGCCAGCAGTTGCTGCGCGACGATATCGATTCGATCCGTGCTCTGTACCTGTCGAACGGCTTTCGCGATGTGCAAGTCGCTTCCACAGTGGACGACAACTACTTGGGAAAAAGGAATCATTTGTTCATTACCTTTCAAATCGTGGAGGGCCCGCAAACCCGCATCGCGGATCTGAAAATCGAAGGTAACCACGCCATCAGCACCGAGACTCTGTTGAACGTCACTGGATCAACCGTCGGCCAGCCCTATTCGGAAGCCGGCATCGCCAGCGACCGCAATAACATTCTCGCCCTCTATTACAACGAAGGATTTCCCGAGGCGCGTTTCCAGGAAGAGGTGCAGCCTTCCGGTGACAATCTCATGCGCGTGGTCTACCACATCACCGAGGGCGCCAGGATCGAGGTGTCCAAGGTCCTCCTGACGGGATACCAGTTCACGCGTCCGGGGATTATCGCGCGGCAGGTCGCCATCAAGCCCGAGGGTCCGTTGCGCGAAGGCGACATCGTGGATACCCAGCGCCGGCTTTACAATCTGGGCGTGTTCAACCGGGTGCAGATCGCTCCGCAAAATCCGAACGGCGCCGACCCGCTGAAAGTGGTCGTGGTGGACGCCGAAGAGGGCCGGCGCTACACCATCGGTTACGGGTTTGGATTCGAGGTACAAACCCTGGCCGGAGGAAGCACCAACCCCAACGGAACCACCATCGGCGCCAGTCCGCGGGGAATCTTCGAAATAGCGCGCTCGAACATGTTCGGCAGAGCGCAGACGCTTTCTTTCCGTGCGCGGGCCAGCACGCTGCAATATCGCGCGGCGCTCACCTATACCGCAGATAATCTGCTCACTAAAAGGAGCCTGAGCCTGCAGCTCACTGGGTTCGCGGATAAGACGCAGGACGTGAACACGTTTACGTCCACGCGCTTTGAAGGTTCCGTGCAGCTCGTCGAGAAGGTTTCTCCGTCGAGTTCCCTGCTGTACCGCTATTTTTACCGCCGCGTCGAGGTCGCACAGATCGCCAATACGATTCAACCGGAAGAGATCCCCTTGCTGAGCCAGCCGACGCTTGTTTCCGGGTTCGATGTGACCTACGCGCGCGACCGGCGCGACAATCCCAGCGACGCTAAGCACGGAAACTTCAATACCGTTGACGCCAGCATCGCCTCGACCGCCTTGGGCTCGAGCGCGGACTTCTTTCGAGGATCGTTTCAGAACTCCACATTCACTTCCTTCGGCCGGGACTTCGTTTTCGCGCGTTCGCTCCGGTTTGGCGTCGAACAGCCGTACGGCAACACGACCAGTGGCATCCCCACCACCTGTAATACCACCGCTTCCACAACGGGAGAGATCATCCCGCTACCGGAGCGATTCTTCGCTGGCGGCGGCACATCGCTCCGAGGCTTTGGCCTGAACCAGGCTGGGCCGCGCGATCCCTGCACCGGGTTTCCCATTGGCGGATTAGCGCTTCTGGAGTTCAATCAGGAAGTGCACTTCCCCACGCGCTTTTCGATCGCGGGCAGCCGCCTGGGGGGAGCCATCTTCTATGACGGCGGAAATGTGTTTCGCGATATTAATCACATCAACCTGGCGTGGAAGCCCCCGTCCATAACGGATCTCGACTACTTCTCGCACACCGTGGGCCTCGGCTTGCGCTATCCCACGCCGGTCGGCCCGGTCACTCTCGATTTCGGGTATCAGATCAATCCCGCCCAATATCAAGGGATGAATACCACAACGAACACGACGGAAGTCTTCCGGCTGCCGCATTTTCAATTCTCGTTCAACATCGGACCGGTGTTCTGATGCGCAAAAACGAGCCCGTCAGCGCAAGAATGATTACGATGCCAGTTACGACGCCAGTCACGAAGCCAGTTACGATGCCAGTTACGATGACGATCTCAAGGACGAGTGGGATGACGGTCGCAAGGACGATCGCCAGGACGATCGCACAGGCGCTCGCGATGGCCGCCTCCCTGGGCTTGCTGGCGGCCGCCGCCGCAAGCGCTCAGACGGCCGGGTATTCAACTGTCTTGCCGGCAGCGTCCCGAGTCGGCGCCTCCGAAACGGTAGACAGCATTGCCGCCCGCATCGAAGACGATATCCTCACCGAGAGCGAACTGCGCGAACTGGGCGCTTTCCAGACCCTCGTGGATGGCCAGTCCAAATCGAGAGCCGACCTGATTCGCGAATTGGAAGATCAGTGGATCGTGCGCGGCGAGGCCACTGCGGCGAGTTATCCCAGACCTTCGGACGAAGACGTGGATCGCGCTTATTCCCAGCTCGAGCGCCAGTTCCCTTCCCCCGACGAATTCAAACGCCGCTGCGCTTCCGCGGGGTTGAGCGAAGCGGCCGTCCGGCGCCTGCTCGCAGAGCAACTCTATCTCTCGCGTTTCCTCGATTTTCGTTTCCGTCCCGCCGCGCAGGTTACCGAGGCTCAGATCAATGACTACTATACAAATGAGTTTGCCTCTCAGCTGAAGAAGCGCGGTCAGCCCGTGCCCGCCATAGAAGACGTCGACGATACGATTCGAGAGGTGCTCGTCCAGCGCGCCATCAACGATCGCGCCACCGCCTGGCTCGACGACACGCGCGGGCGTCTCCAGATTGACGTCATACAGCCCGGAGCCAAGCCGTGAGCGAAAGCGCCAGATCATCGGGCGAACGCTCCAATTCGCCCGGCATACGCCCTCACTTCTGGATCGCCACCGCTCTGCTCGTGTTGCTGGCGGCCGGTGCCGCAGGCGTAATTTTTCTTGGAACAGATCTCGCGCAGCAGTGGATTCGCGCCGCCATCGTAAAGCAGATTCAGGAGAGAACCGGCACGCGCGTCGAAATGGATGCCTTCCACCTGCAAATCTGGAAGCTCACCGCCGTGATTCAGGGCCTCACACTTCACGGCCTTGAAGCGCCGAACGCGCCGCCCTTGTTTCACGCGGAGCGGGTGGACGTGGTCTTGCACGTCGTTTCCTTTTTCCGCCGCCGCATCGATCTCGATGAATTGATCGTTGATCGGCCGCAAGTATTCGTTCGAATCGAAACGGACGGCAGGAGCAACGTTCCTTCTCTCAAACGGCCCGCGAGCAATCGCAACTGGCGCGACACCCTGTTCAGCCTGCGCATAGGCCGCCTGGAACTCCACGATGGAGGCGCGCTCTTCAACGACCGCCGCGTGCCGCTGAATCTGCTCGGTCAAAATCTGCAATTCGATCTGCATTACGCGTCCTCGCAAGGCGCGGTGGATTCCTATGTCGGCGATCTGAGCTGGCAGCAGGTGCAATTCGCCGAAAAGCGCAACATGCCGTTTCGTTTCGATCTCGCCGCTAAATTCACCCTGCACCGCGATTCCTTCGAACTCGATAATCTGGTCTGCAAGCTTCCTCATTCCGAGTTTGACCTGCGGGCCGAACTCGCCAGCTTCGAGCGCCCCGATTGGACGCTCCATTACCGCGGCCGCCTTTCGCTCGCCGATGTGCGCAGAATTTTCCGAGCGCCCACCACTCCTGACGCGATCGCTGACTTTTCAGGGCAGGCGCAATACACCGCAGCCTCAGGTCGGAATGGTTCGGGAGACTGGACAGCCACCGGCTACTACAGAGGACACGACGTCCGCATGCCTTATCAATGGTTCCATGCGAACGGCCTGGAAACGTGGGGTGATTACCAGATCGCGCAGAACATCCTCACCGTGCCGGATTTGCACGCGCGGGCGCTGGGCGGCAGCCTGGACGGAAAGCTTGCGATGGACTTTCACGGCCTGGCTTTCCGCACCGAAACCCATTTCCGGGGCGCAAGCCTGGCCTCCGCCCTCGACGCCGTAAATAACCCGAGCTTGCCGGTAAATCCGCTCCACTGGGATGGCCTGCTCGACGTCGATTCGGTAAACACCTGGGACCTGAATTTCAAGCATTTCCGGTCGGTGGGCCAGACGCGCTGGTCGCCGCCGCTTTCCACGGTCCCCGGCAGAATCCCGGTAACCGCGCGCATCGACTATGACTATGCCATGCTCCGCAACGCGGTGACCCTCTCGAATGGAGAAATCGCCACACCAAAGATGCAGGTCAATATGGACGGCTTTCTCGGCGCCGCGGATTCCGCCCTCGAAGTAAGGTTCCGGGCCGATGACTTGCGCCAGTGGGATGATTTCATCAATGCCATTCGCGGCCCCGATGCCCCGCGCCGCGCCATCACCGGGCAAGTCACGTGGACTGGACGAATTCTCGGACCGCTTGTCGGTCCCACCTTCATCGGCCAGATGCACGCCATCGATGCGCGCTATGACAAGCTCTTTTGGGACGATATCGCTGGTGAGATGGAGTATTCTCCCGACGATTTCCATCTCACAAAAACCACCGTGCGTCGCGGCGCGGCATCCGCGCTAATCGATCTTGCACTTCAGCTCGACAAAGATTGGGGCTTCGTCGCCGATAGCCCCTGGTCGCTCACTTCCCGCGTCGATCACTCCCCCACCGACGATTTACAGGAGATTTTCGAAACACATTACCCCCTGAAAGGTTTCCTCACCGGCACGATCCATGGCGGCGGCACGCGCGAAGCCCCCGTCTTTGATTCGGATTTTGTGCTGGACGATCTTCAAACCGGGAAGTTTCATTTCGACCGGCTTTCCGCCCAGCTCCACATGGAACCCGATGAGATCCGTCTCTCCCACGCCGACCTGCGCAAGGGTTCGCAACGCGTCGCAGGCGATATTCTGTATCATCCGAGCCAGAACGATGCCGTGTTCGATTTGAGCGGTGCGGGCGTTTCCCTGGAAAACATCCCCGAAATTCAGACAACATCTCTTCCCATCGGCGGAACGCTCGACTTCACCCTCAGGGGCCGAGGTCCGTTGCAAGCGCCTTCCGGCGAAGCCACCTTGCGCGCGGTGAATCTGAAGTTGGGAACCGAAGTGCAGGGAAACTTCAATGGAGAGCTGTCTTCGGACGGCCAAAAAGTGCGGCTCACCGTCTCGTCTGATCTTGCACACGGCAAGCTCTCTGGCGACGTCAGCATGGGTCTGTCCGGAAGCCGCGTCGTTGCCGGCCGCCTCACCGTTTCACAGTTCGACCTCGATCCGCTGATCGCCGCGGCCCTGCATTTGAAACAACTCACCGGCCACAGCAGCGCAGACGGCTTCTTCACCATTTCGGGCGCCGAACGCGACCTCGACACCATCGAAGTGCAAGCCGACATCACTCGCATTTCTTTCGACTACGAACTCGTGCAGCTGGCCAACGACCAGGATATCCTCGTGGCCTATCGCCGCAACGAGGTGCGCATCGTGCAGGCCCACATTCACGGTGCCGATACCGATTTCCAGCTGGCCGGCTCCGCGCGTTTCGACCGCGACAGGCCGCTCCGTTTCACCCTTACCGGCGGCGTGAACCTCCAGCTCGTCAAGGGATTGCTGCCCGATCTGAAGGCGCGGGGCCGCGCCGAAACCAATATATCCGTGGAAGGCACCATGTCTCGCCCGCGCATCACCGGCCGCGCCACCGTGCGCGACGCGGCGGCCACCTACGGCGATTTCCCGGTGGGCCTCAGCAAAATGAACGGTGATCTTCTGTTCGATAAGACTCGCCTCGTCTTTGACCGCATCGATGCCGAATCCGGCGGGGGCCACCTGCTCCTCGGCGGCAGCGTTACCTACGGCGAAGGCCCGCTCCGCTACGACATGAGCGCCACCACGTCGGTCGTGCGCGTGCGCTATCCTGCGGGCATGAGCTGGCTCGTCGGCGGCAACATTCAGTTGTCCGGAACCACGACCGCCGCTCTTCTAAGCGGGCACGTGCAGGTGCAGCGCCTGCTGCTCGCAGGCGGCGTGGATCTCGCCTCATTTTTTGCCTCCTCGTCGGAAACCGAGACGACCCCTGCCTCCGCTTCCCCGTTCCTGCAAAATCTCGTCTTCGATGTGGAGGGGCAAACAGCCGTGGGGGCCCGCATCGAATGGAGCGGCGCGCAGGTCGACATGGATGGAAACGTGCGCCTGCGCGGAACCTGGGGCCGCCCCGTGCTCCTGGGGCACATCCACCTTCTCGGCGGCCACATGCCTTTCCGCGGGAATATGTTTCAGTTGACGCGCGGCGACATCAATTTCGCAAACCCGTTCCGGCTGGACCCCATCCTGAACGTCGAGGCCACCTCCACCATCAGCCAGTATCAGGTAACCATCGACTTCTCCGGCCCCGCGAGCCGGTTGACGCTGAACTATCGCTCCGATCCCCCTCTGCCGGATAGCGACATTATCGGATTGCTCGCGCTGGGTACGCCCGGTGAGGCGAGTGGCCTGCGCTCCCAATCCGGATCGCAGAACTACGGGGCCACCGCCCTGCTGTCGGAGGCCATCTCGAGCGGGCTCGGCGGGAGGATCGAACATTTATTCGGCATCAGCAACTTCCGCGTAGACCCGTTCGTGGCCGGCACGGTAACCGAGTCCAATCCGGCCGCGCGCATCACCATCGAACAGCAAGTGAAAGACAAGCTCACGATCACCTACTCCACGAACGCCGCGACCTCGGCCCAGTATCAACTCATGCAGGTCGAATACGCCGTGAAGCGCGATCTCTCCGTAGTATTTCTGCGCGATATCAACGGCACCAACGGCCTCGACATCAAGTGGGTAAGGCATTTCAAGTAGCTTCTTGAGTTTTCCTGGGAACGCCATTCTCCGGAATGGCGGTTTTTGGCCGTTTGCAGCAATATTCTCAACGAACCCAAAACTGAAAAGCGCTCAGCCTCTGCCCCGATTCCTCCAAGTCCCGTGCAAAAAATACGTGTCATCCCGAACGAAGTGAGGGATCTGCATTTCCGCATGTAACGCCCACCACGCAACTACTCTGGCATTAGAAATAGAGAGTCCGCCGAGAGCCGCACGCGCCACGGCAGCGCCCGCCCGCGGAAGGCGAGCCACCTTTCCTTGGTCACTTCCGCCTGCAGCACGCCGTCTTTTCCACTGGCCGCAGCAGAAGGCTCGCGTAGCGTCAGGTACAATGTCACCCGAAACGGCGTTTCCGAAAAACGCATCAGCCAGCACGGCAGCACATTCTCTCCCTTCTCACCACCTGCCGGCGACGAGTCCACAAACTCGATGTGATGCGCGCGGATACCGATGTGCGCCGGGGGCCGCTGTGGCGCGCGCGATACCCGCAGCTTGCAATTCCAATCCAAAGCCTCGACCATGTCATCCGAAAGCGCTCGCGCCCGCGAGAAATTCTTGCAGCCGGTAAGCCGCGCCACCTCCAGCGTCGGCGGAGATTGAAAAATCTCGTCCTTGGCTCCGAACGCGGCGATCCTGCCATGCGACAACACCAACAACTGCTCTCCCAGGCGATACGCCTCTTCGATGTTGTGCGTCACCAGCAGCGCCGGGCGCGGATACGACGCGAATGTTTCCTGCAGCTGCGCCTCCATCTGGCTCCGCAGATGGGTATCCAGCGCGGACAGCGGTTCGTCCAGCAGTAGTGCTTCCGGTTCGATCGCCAGCGCGCGGGCGAGCGCCGCCCGCTGCTGTTCGCCTCCGGAAACCTCCCGCGGGTACCGCTGCTCCAGTCCCGCGAGCTGCGTGCGCTGGAGCAACCCCGCAACTCGGCTGGTCTGTTCCTCCCGCGAAAGTTGATGAATACCGAAGGCGACGTTTTCGCCTAGCGTGCGATGAGGAAACAACGCGTAGTGCTGGAACAACATTCCCACTCGGCGCTCGCGCGCCGGCACCTGAATGCGCCTCTCCGTATCGAGCAGCGTGCGACCGTTCAGCACGATGCGGCCCCGGTCGGGCCGTTCAAGCCCCGCCATGCACCGCAGCAGCATCGACTTCCCTGCGCCCGAAGGGCCTAGAATGCTGAGCGGTCCGTCGCCGCATGCGAACGAAACATCCAGCGCGAACTCCGGAAGCCGCTTGGCGACTTGGACCTCGAGCGGCACGTCAGCGCCGCGCCAATCGCGCGCGAGCCGGGCCTTGCGCGTTGGTCCAGTAATACAGCCCGCCTAGGAGCGCCAGTGAAATCACCACATCGACCAGGCACCACGCCACCGCCGTGCGAATATCGTCGGACTCCACCGCGAAATAAATTGCGATCGGTATCGTGGCCGTGCGGCCCGGGATATTGCCGGCCAGCATCAGCGTGGCGCCGAACTCCCCGAGTGCCCGCGCGAAGGAGAGGATTGTGCCCGCAATCACGCCGGGCCACGCCAGAGGGAGAGCGACCTCGCGAAAGACGCGCCACTCGGATGCGCCGAGCGTTCGCGCCGCCTGAAAGAATTGCGGATCCACCTGATTGAGCGCGGCGCGAGACGTGAGGTACATCAAAGGGAAGGCCACGACGGCCGCCGCGATCACGGTCGCCGGCCATGAGAAAACCACCGTCGCGCCGAAATGAAGCAGGATCCTGCCGAGGGGTCCGTTGCGCCCAAAAAGCAACAACAGGAAAAATCCGACCACCGTTGGCGGCAGCACCAGCGGCAGCAGAAAAATTCCATCTACCAGTGCCATCACCGGACCCGCCGGGCGGCGGGCCCGCCACGCTGCCGCGGCCAGCCCGGCAACGAGCGTGAACAGAGTTGCCGTCGCGCTCGTTGCCAGCGATATCCAGATCGGCGACCAATCCACGCGAGTCATCGGCTCAGGATTGTATCCGGATCGGCGCTTTTCGGCTCGCTTTTCCGATTCGAACCGTTATTTCTGTGGCGTCGCGGGCGCGGCGGGCGACGGAGCCGAGGGGGCGGCGGGCGCAGGTCGCGGCGCTGGAGCGAGGGACGGGCCCGCACCCGGCCCACCGCCTGGGTTTACGCCGGGAGCCGGAGCCGCTCCGGGCTCTGGCGGAAGCAACTGCTTGAGCTCCGGATAGTCCGTCGACATGCTCCGCAGCACGTCGAGCGCGGCTTTCTGGTCCATTTGCACGCCGGCCTGCTGCGTTTGCTGTGCCACCTGCGGCAGCGTCTTCACCACGTGCTGCCCGAGTGGCGATTCGTAGAATTTAATCAGGCCCTGAATGTCCTCCATCGAGAAGTAATGCGAGTAGACGGGAATCTCGGCGTCGGTAACTGCGCTGGGAGGCGCCTCCGCATTGAACTTCTGGGTAAACGCATCCATAAACTTCTGCAGATCTTCGGGCTTCGGAAGGCTGCGGCTCATCACCTGGCGGACTTGCGCAGTGATCGCCCCGGTGATGTTATCCCCCAGCTTGGAGGTTTGCGTGATGTCCATCAAATGGCGAATAGCCGCCTCTTTCGCCGGATCGGGCTTCTCGAGGGTCGGAGGCTGGTCCGCCCCGGTGCCCGGCGGGCTCGTCAGATGCGACGGTGGCAGGTTCCCCTGCGGATGCGCGGCGGGCGCATTCGGCGTTTGCGCAGCGGGCGCCTGCGCCAGCGCTGGACTCGCTATGAACGCGGCGGCGGCCAGTATTCCGATTAAAAATCTCATTCAAATCTCCTTAAGGGCTGGCGTTTGGGTTTGTACCGTCTGGGATTGTACAATCCATCATAACGGAAGCGCAGTAGAGCGTCACGAATCGATTTCGTGTGAAGCAGACTCACAGGTCACGGGGGCGACCCCGCTGCGAGCCGCTAACCTGTCCGCTTTACTGGCCGAGCGTGGTGAACTTTTTGCTAATCAACCCCTTCCGCGAGATCTTCCGTGAACAACGGTAACGGTGATGCGGCAACGACTGGCCCGGATTTTGAAGCGGAGCGCCAGGAGATGGTTGCTCGCCAAATCCGCAACCGCGGCATACGCTCCCGCCGCGTGATCGAGGCCATGGAGGCGGTTCCCCGCCATCTTTTTGTTCCCCCGAACATGCCTCCGCGGCCTACACCGACAAGCCCTTGCCCATCGGCGCGGGACAGACCATATCACAGCCGTACATGGTGGCGGCAATGGCCGAAGCCCTTTCGCCGAATGGCCAGGAGCGGGTGCTCGAAGTGGGCGCGGGCTGCGGATACCAAGCCGCCGTGCTTTCGCGGCTGGCGCGCGAAGTGATTGCCGTGGAAACCCAGCCGCTGCTCGCTGCCGGCGCTCGCGAGCGCCTGATGCAGCTCGGCTTCGACAACATTCGAATTGAAGAGGGTGATGGCTCTCTAGGGTGGCCCGCCGATGCCCCGTTCGACGCGATTCTCGTCGCCGCCGGCTCGCCCTCGGTTCCCCAACCGCTCATCCAACAATTGTCCGAAGGGGGACGCCTCGTAATACCCGTCGGGCCTGCCGATCATCAGGAATTGCTGCGTCTCACGAAAAAAGAAGGGAAAATAATCAGGGAATCGCTGTTTGCCTGCCGGTTTGTCCCGCTGATCGGCTCGTACGGATGGCCTTCCGCGCCGCCCGGATCAACTCAGCAGTAAGTTGATCCGGCACACAGGAGCGGGAACCGGGGAAAGCGGGCAGCGAAAAGCTACTTTTTTACCGCTGACGGCGGAGTTATTCCGTTCATCCGCAACTCGGTGGCAGCCAGGCTGTAGTGATCCGACAGATCGGCCGCGAGATTCACCATTGCCTGCGCTCGCGACGCCGTCCGCCCCCCGAACAGGGGAAGCTGCTCTCCCAGGCTCGAATCGTCCACCTTCGCCAGCGCCTGCGTGCAGAAGTCGACGGAAGCCTGCAGCGTGGCCACAATTTTTTCTTTGGGGTCGGTGTCCGCCACCTTCTCCATCGTAGGAGCAGGCATGCCGCTGATCTTCGAACACAGCAGCGTATCCTCTCCCACGACGTGAAGAATCAAATGCCCAAACGCCATCTGCTCCGGCGTCGGCTTCGTTCCGTATTTATCGGCAGGCATGGCCTCGGCGGCTGCCACAAGGTTTTTCGTCTGGCGCGCCACATTCGCGCGCACCGCGTTGGAAACAGGGTTGGATTCTGCCTGCGCCATCGCGGCGCAGGGAACCAGCAGCAAACACAGTATCGCCAGGCTCATTCGTTGCATCGATCAAATTCCTCCGTTGTCGGTCGGATTCGCTTCTATTTCCAGCGCCCCAAAGAATAGTCCGGGACCTCCCGCATCACAAGCTGTTTATCTGCAATTGAATAAAAGAACGCCGCAGAGCGCCTCGCCGCGGCTGTCAACTTCGTGTCCAAAGAGATAAACCCGCCACAAACTTTATGCCACAAAGTACTTGACGAGCATCGGAGCCATGCTACGCTTAACTCGTGAACCGGGAGAATTATCGCGGAAGCCCACGAGATAGCTTCGACCGTCGCGTCGCGGTTCCCGTCGCGATGGACGATCGCGCCCGCGACAACCTGCGCTTCATCCGCGAAACCATGGAACGCGCTGGCTCCTTCACCGCGCTCCCCGGCTGGGGCGTCATCGCCATGGGGATCACCGCGATCGGCGCTGCCGTCATCGCCTCCCAGCAAAATTCCGCCCTCGCCTGGCTGATTACCTGGTCGGCCGAGGCCATCATTGCCATTTCGATTGCCGGTTGGACAATGGTGTCCAAATCCCGCGAAGCCGGCACTTCCCTCCTCTCCGGCCCTGGCCGCCAGTTTGTATACAGCTTCGCGCCGCCCCTGTTTGCCGGCGCGCTGCTCACTCTGCTGCTCGTTCGCATGGGCGCCACTGGAGTGATCGCCGGCGTCTGGCTCCTTCTGTATGGCACCGGAGTGGTCACCGGCGGCGCTTTCTCCATCCGCATCGTGCCCCTGATGGGTCTTTGTTTCATGGTGCTGGGCGCCGTGGCTCTTTTCTGCCCGCCGGCCTGGGGCAATGCGTTCTTGGCTTGCGGGTTCGGCGGGCTTCACATTCTTTTCGGAGCCGTGATTGCGAGGAAATATGGCGGCTAAATCCGGAGCGTTCCGCGCCTCGCGCGACGACAAGCCCAGGCGGGAAACCACCGTCAAGCAGCCGGACGTGGCGGCCTCCAATCTCGACCGCGTGATTCACGAGCGCACCCGGCTCGCGATCATCAGCGCTCTCGCCGTCAATGCCTCCCTCAGCTTCAACGAACTCAAGGATCTCCTGCGCATATCCGACGGCAATCTCAGCGTTCACGCGCGGAAGCTGGAAGACGCCGGCTACATCGGCTGCACCAAATCGTTCGCCGGGCGTTTGCCGAAGACCGAGTATCGCCTCTCGCCATCCGGTCGGCGAGCGCTGAGAAGTATCTGGATCATATGGAGGCCTTGATCCGCGCCACGCGAGAGGGCTGAAAATCCGCATACCGTCGCAGGGAAGGTTTCAAATCGCCATGCAAAAAAGTGTTCTACGAATCGTTCCGAACCCTAAACTCCACGTCGCCATATTGCTCGACGGCAACGGCCGCTGGGCCGCCTCGCGTGGTCTGGCGCGTTCGGAGGGCCACCGCGCGGGCGTCGAGGCCGTCCGGCGGGTGGTGCGTGCCTGCTCCTTCGCTCGGCATCGGCACGCTCACCCTCTACGCGTTTTCCTCCAACAACTGGGAACGCCCCGCAAACGAAGTGGCCTCCCTGCTCGGATTGCTCGAAGATTTTTTCCGCAATGAGGCCTCCGCCTTCGCCTCTGCGGGCATCCGCTTGCACGTGATCGGCCGCCGCGACCGCATCCCCGCCTCGCTGGTCGCCGCCATCGACCTCCGCGGAACGCGCCACTCGCGGCGGCCGTCTGCTCGACCTTCGCATCGCCATCGATTATTCCTCGCGCGAGGCGATTCTGCGCGCCGCCTGCTGGATGCTTTCGAGCCTGGAGGTTTCCGAGCAGGAGTTCGCCAAGCGCCTCGGCCAGGTGACTCACGGAGACCAGCCCGCCCCCGATGTGGACCTCCTGATTCGCACTGGAGGCGATCATCGCTTGAGCGATTTCATGCTGTGGGAATCGGCCTACGCCGAACTGTTTTTCACGCCCCGCATGTGGCCGGAATTTGATGCCTCTGATTTGGCAGCCGCTCTGGAAGAATTTCGAGGCCGCGAACGCCGCTTCGGACGGCTGCCCGAGGCTGCCGCAAGCTAGCCTGCCTGGCGAGCCTCCCGCCCCGTCGAGTTCTTTCCGTCTGCACTCAAACACCAGGCTCTCAGGCCTGCTTCCGGCTCATCTCGAATGCCTTTCGTATCACCCGCGTCGCGGCGGGTGTGAGCGAATATTGCGCCAGCTCCGCATCGCTGGCCCACGCGATCTCCGCCGCATCGCTCCCCGCGCGCCCTTCGCCGCGAACCATTTCGCAAAGATAGTCGAGCACCACGAAGTGATATTGCGGTCGTCCGGCGGAATCGAGCGAAATTCTCTCAAACACCTCGATGAGCCCCGCCACGCGCACCACGATGCCTGTTTCCTCGGCCAATTCCCGCTGCACTCCCTCGATCAACGTTTCCCCGAGCTCGAGCATTCCTCCAGGGATGGACCACTCCCCTTCCAGCGGAGGCCTCCCTCGCTTCACCAGCAGCGCGCGGTCCTCCGGAAATCAGCACGCCTCCTACTCCCACCACGGGCCGGTCCGGATATTCACGCCGGTTTGGCACCTTTACGCGATCCTCGAAAGAAAAGTTTGACACAGGCGTTATATAATACGCTTTCCGGAAAACGTTTCGCCCAGGAAGGAGAGCAACCAGTGACCAGATGCCCGGAATGCGATGCGGAAATTGATCTTGATGAAGACGAGGTCGAAGAAGGCGAAATCCTGAGTTGTGCCGAATGCGATGTGGAACTCGAAGTAACCCAGACCCATCCCGTTCACCTCATCGTTATCTCCGAAGACGAGGACGAAGAAGACGAAGACGAGGATGAAGAAGACTCCGAGGACGAACCCGCAGCCGAGGAGGAAGAGGAACCCGAGGAAGCCGAATGAAGCGGCATCGGCCGCGCTCGCACGCCGTCGGAAACCGAAAAACCCTGGCAGGCAATACTGGTGAGCACCGTTCTGGAGAGCAACCTTCTGGAGAGCAACGTTGAAAAGCCGCTGGTCCCTCGCCCTGTTCCTGCTTGCGACGATCCTGCTACTGTCAGCGCCGCATGTAACTGCCCAGGACAACAATAAAGGCGGAATTCAGCTCCGTACCGTCCACGGAATCGTAACGGATGCCAGCGAAACCCCCGCTGCATCCGCGGTTGTTTACCTGTTGAATGTCAAAACCCAGTCGGTGAAGACCTACATTGCGGACGAAGGCGGAAATTACCGCTTCAGTGGTTTAGACCCCAACGTGGATTACGAACTGCACGCCGAACGCGGCGACATGACCTCGTCCACGCGCACCGTCTCAAGCTTCAATTCCAGCCGCGATATTGAGGTAATCCTGAAAGTTTCCCACAAGAAGAAAAGCTAGGCGAGCAGGCAACGGCGAAGGAGCGGTAGTTGCCCGGGAAACGTCAATCTCCCGATTGGCGGGTTCTAAAGACGCAATTTCAGCAGGACACCGCGCCAGATGTGCGGGGCTTAAGGTTTCTTCTCCTGCTTCGTCTTGTTGCCGTCTCGGCCGTACACGTAGCCGTATCCATACCCCTGGTAATAATATGACCCATACATGTGCGACTGTTCCACCGCGTTCAGCACAACTCCGATCACATTCCTGCCATGCAGTTCCTGGCAGGCCCTCTGAGCCACCGCCGTCGCGGTCGATCCCGCCCGGACCACCAGCAGAATTCCGTCGCAGTAGTTAGCCAGAATTGTTGAGTCGGCCACCGGCAGGCACGGCGGCGAGTCGATGATCACCCAGTCGAAAACAGGCGTCACCCGGTCGAGCAGCTTTTTCAAGCGCCCGTTCGAAAGCAGTTCGCTC
>CAWKDI010000004.1:0-1053151 GCA_963848365.1 uncultured Acidobacteriota bacterium | reverse complement strand
GTTTCGGGAGCCGCCCTTGGCGCGCCCCTTGAACGGATGAACTCGAAGCTCGTTTGTTGCTACCCGGTGTTCGTAACCAATCTCACCTCTGGATGAGCAGGCAAACCCGGAACGTCAGAAGACTCCAGCAAGCGCCGCAGGTCCACCGACTTCTATGAACTATATCAGAGATTTGGATGGCGTCAAGTGCCTTTTGATTATTTTTAAGGTAAATCTGCTGTGGAATTCAGAGGATGTGTGGAAAGCCTAAAAATCCCTCCGCGCCCTGTGTTCCGCCTATGGGCGTATCGGTTCGAAGATGCTGGCTAAGCCTCGAGTACTCATTTGTGGTGCTTGAAATATTCCACCTGGCGGAGGCGCTTTTGGGCCTCGGCTTTGGTCTTATATGGGCCGCCCAGATTTTTCTTTCCGTTTTCAGACAGCACTTTGTAGCCTTCCTTCACTTTGCGAATCATGTCGAATCCTCCTTGCTCGATTGTGATTGGGAGAAAATGAAAATCAATACGGGAGCACCTGTAGGAGGCGTGAAGCGAACTGCGATGGCAACCGAGGCGAGACGGCACGCAATATATTCACGACCGTCGTTCTATGGTTGACGCGATTCGGGGTCGATGACATAATCTCTTGCTCTGTACGTCCTAGACAGCCCCGGTGAGCGTCACCGCCGCCGGACCCATTACAAATAGCCAGGAGCGTTGCCGCAGTACCAATTTGTCGATGCAAATCGCCCACCAGCTTGGTGAATTGTTTCTTGGGGCTGTGCCTACCGTAATTCTTTTCCTTTTCTTTTTCTTGTTTCTGCGCTGGGCCTTTTTCACGCCGATTCAAAAAGCCATGGCCGAGCGCGCCGCGCTGATTGAAGGCGCGCGCGCCGAGGCGGCCAGCGTGGAAGCGGCGGCGAGGCAGGAACTCGACACATATAACCAAGCGCTGCGAAGCGCGCGCGCCGAGGTTTATAAGGAACAGGAAGACGCGCGGCAAGTGGTGCTGGACGAGCGAGCGCAGTTGCTGCGGGCGATGCGCAGCCGGTCGCAGGATGAGGTGCGGGAAGCCAAGAAGCAGATCGCGGCTGAAATAGCCGCTGCCCACGCCGAGATCGAGAAGCAGACCCCGGCCCTGGCGGCCGAGATCGCCCGGATGATTCTCGATCAGCGCCCGGTGGCAGGCGAAGGGCTGCGTCAGTGATGCGTGTGAAATGCCGCGCGATGGTTCCGCACTGGCAGGCCGTGGGCGCCAGTTGCGTTTTGCTTTTGCTGATGGCCGCGCCCGTCATGGCGCAGGAAAGCGCTCCCCGGCCTGAAGACTCCCCGTCCGGTTGGATCTTCCGCTGGATCAATTTCGCAATCGTTTTTGCAGCGTTGGTGTATTTCTTTACGAAAGTGGCGGCGCCAGGCCTGCGGGCGCGTTCCGCAGAGATTGGGGAAAAGATCGCGGAAGGCGCGCGCGCCCGGGAAGCCGCCAAGCGGCAGCGGCGCGAGGTGCAGGAGAAGATGGCCGGCATTGACGCCGAAGTGGAGCGCATCCGGAAAGAAGCGAAGCGCGATTCAGAAGCCGAGGCGGTGAGGCTGAGGAATCTGGCTCGCCAGGAAGCGGAGATGATCGAGCGCGCGGCGCAGGCGGAAATACGCGCGGCGCAGAAGGCGGCCCAACTGGAGCTGAAAGTGTTTGCCGCCAAGCTTGCCGTGGACCGCGCCGAGAGGCTGCTTGCCGGCGAAATCACACCCGAAGCGCAAGCATACCTGTTTAACAATTTCGTGGCTGAACTCGACAGGAGCGCGAATTGAACGAGGCGGTTGCTCGGCGCTACGCGTCGGCCCTGGCCGATGTCGCGCTCGAACAGATCAAGGCAGACCGTGTGAAGGCCGATTTCACGGCGTTCGTGGAAGCGTATTATTCGTCGGCGGATCTGAGGAATTTTCTGGAGACTCCCGCCATCAGTCCGGAACAAAAGCAAAAAGCGATCGAGAAGATTTCCGAGAAGATGGGCTATGACCCGGCGGTCCGCAATTTTATCTATTTGATCGTCAGCCACCGCCGCACGGAATTGCTGCGCGAGATCGAGCAGGTTTTTGGGGAAGAATTGAATGCGCGGCTGGGAATCGCCGAGGCCGAAGTGACATCCGCCGGCCCGTTGAGCGCCGAGGAGAAGCGGCAGCTGACGGCGACGCTTGAGCGGCGGACGAAAAAGAAGATTGAGGCGAAATTTCAGGAAGACAAATCGCTGCTGGGCGGCGCCGTGGTGCGCATCGGCTCGACAATCTACGATGGATCGGTGCGCGAGCAACTGAACCGGCTGCGCGAGCAGCTCGAAACGGAATAGGAGCAACGGATGGCGAATATCAAAGCGGACGAGATCACACAGATTCTGCGAGAGCAGATCGAAAATTACGAGCAGACGGTGGCGGTGGATGAAGTGGGTTCGGTCATCTCGGTGGGCGACGGAATCGCGCGCATCCATGGGCTGGACCGCTGCATGGCGGGCGAGATGCTGCTATTTCCACACGACGTGTTTGGCATCGCGCTGAACCTCGAAGAAGACCAGGTGGGAGCGGTGCTGCTGGGCGACTACACCGAGATTCGCGAAGGTGACACGGTCAAGCGCTCGAACAAGATCATGTCCGTGCCGGTGGGAGAGGCGCTGATCGGGCGCGTGGTGAATCCGCTGGGCCAGCCGCTCGACGGTAAGGGCCCGGTGCAGACGACCCAGCGCAACCCCCTCGAGCGCATTGCGCCGGGCGTGATCGCGCGCCAGCCGGTGCGCGAGCCGCTGCAGACCGGCATCAAGCCGATTGACGCGATGATCCCCATCGGCCGCGGCCAGCGCGAATTGATCATCGGCGACCGCCAGACCGGCAAGACGGCCATCATTCTGGACACGATTTTGAACCAGCGCGGCGGCGACATGATCTGCATCTACTGCGCGATCGGGCAGAAGCGCTCGACGGTGGCGCAGGTGATCAAGACGCTCACCGAAAACGGCGCCATGGATTACACGGTGGTCGTGGTCGCCTCGGCTACCGAACCCGCGACGATGCAGTACATCGCGCCGTTCGCCGCCTGCGCGATCGGCGAATACTTCCGCGACACCAAGCGCCACGCCGTCTGCTTTTACGACGATCTTTCGAAGCATGCGCAGTCCTACCGCGAGATTTCGCTGCTGCTGCGGCGGCCGCCCGGCCGCGAGGCATATCCCGGGGACGTGTTCTTCCTGCACTCGCGGCTGCTGGAGCGCGCCGCCAAGCTGAACGACGAGTTGGGCGCGGGGTCGCTCACCGCGCTTCCGGTGATTGAAACGCAGGCGGGCGACGTGTCCGCTTACATTCCAACCAACGTGATTTCTATTACGGACGGGCAGATTTACCTGGAAGCGGACCTGTTTAATAGCGGCATCCGTCCGGCCGTGAACGTGGGACTTTCCGTGAGCCGCGTGGGCGGCAACGCGCAGATCAAGGCGATGCGGCAGGTCGCCGGCACACTGCGCCTCGATTTGGCCCAGTATCGCGAGCTCGCCGCGTTCGCGCAGTTTGGTTCCGAGCAGCTGGACAAGGCTACGCAGGCGCAGTTAGCGCGCGGACAGCGCCTGGTGGAGATCCTGAAGCAGGATCAGTATCAGCCGCTGCCGGTCGAAAAACAGGTGCTGATTATTTTCGCCGGCGCCAACCGTTTCCTGGACGACATCGAGGTATCCGAATGCGGACGCTTCGAGCGGGAACTCTATCCGTTCATTGAAACGAATTATCCGCGGGATTTTCAAGACGCTGCGCGAAAAGAAGGCCTTCGACGATGCCTTGCGCGCGGAAACGACCAAGGCGCTCGATGCGTTCAAAGAGCGCTTCAAAGCTACGGTTGGCACGCCAGAACGCGGCCGTGGCCGCGCGTTAAGACGTAAGAGCGAAGAAAAGATCGGAATGCCCACACTTCTCGATTATCGGCGCCGGATACGCTCGGTGAAGAGCACGCAGCAGATCACGCGCGCCATGAAATTCGTGGCGGCGGCGAAGCTGCGGCGCGCGCAGGAAGGCGTGTTTGCGGCGCGGCCTTATGCCCGCGAGATTCTGCGCGTGCTGCGGTCCGCGGCGGCGCGCATGGACACGACCGCGCATCCGCTGCTCGAACGGCGCCCGGAAGAAAAGGTGCTGGTGGTGGTGCTGACGGGCGACCGCAGCCTGGCCGGCGCGTTCAACACCAACGTGCTGCGCCGGGCGACGACGTTCATCCGGGAAAGCCCCGCTGCGAAAAAAGAGCTGATCGTGGTGGGCAAGAAGGCGCGGGACACGCTGCGGAAGCGCGGCTACCACTTCCTGGGCGAATATCTCGGAGTGTCGAGCCGCGTGGACTTTTCGACTGCCAAAGACATCGCCGCGCGCATTGCTGAACTTTACGCAAAGAAGGAAGTGGACGCGGTTTACGCCATCTATAACGAGTTCAAGAACGTGATGGTGCAGAACCTGCGCGCTGAAAAACTGCTGCCTATCGACCCGGCCATTCTCGGGGAACCGAGCCGAAGCCTGCGCGCGACCGGCATGAGGAATCGCTTCCCCACGACTTGTCCGCTTCGGGAAAGACTTCGCTGGTCGATTACATTTACGAAGAGCCGGTGGAGCAAATCTTCAACGGGCTTGTGCCGCGCTATCTGGAATCGGAAATTTTCCGCATGCTGCTGGAATCGGCGGCCGCCGAACACGCCGCGCGAATGACGGCCATGGACTCGGCTACGCGCAACGCGTCGGAACTGATCGACAAGCTGACCTTGCAGATGAACAAGATCCGGCAAGCGGCGATTACCAAGGAAATCATCGAAATCGTGAGTGGCGCCGCGTCGGCAACTTCGTAGGCGCTCGGGATAAGGGAGAAAAGAATGGCAGATCAGCACAAAGTAGGCCGCCTGATCGAGGTGATCGGCCCGGTGGTCGACGTGCAATTCGAAGAGGGGCACCTGCCGCTGATTCACAGCGCGGTGCGGATCACCAGCGAAGGATTCGACGTTCCGGAGCCGATGGACATCGTGGCGGAAGTCGAGCAGCACCTGGGTGAAAGCCGCGTGCGCTGCGTGGCCATGAAGCCCACCGAAGGGCTCGTGCGCGGGATGAAGGCGCTGGACCTGGGCGAACCGATTTCGGTGCCGGTGGGGCGCGCGACGCTGGGGCGCGTGCTGAACGTGCTGGGAGAACCCGTCGACAGCCTCGGCGAGGTGAAGACCGACAAGCGCTATCCGATTCACCGGCCGGCGCCATCGCTTGAAGACCAGTCCACTACCCTGGAAATGTTCGAGACGGGTATCAAGGTGGTCGACCTGATCGAGCCCTACCTGAAGGGCGGCAAGATCGGGCTGTTTGGCGGCGCGGGCGTGGGCAAGACGGTGCTGATTCAGGAACTGATTCACAACGTGGCGATGAAGCACGGCGGCGTGTCGGTGTTCGCGGGAGTGGGCGAGCGCACGCGCGAGGGGAACGACCTGTGGCTTGAAATGCAGGAATCGGGCGTGGTGGTGCCTGGAAATTCGGAAAAATCGCGCTGCGCGCTGATTTACGGCCAGATGACCGAACCGCCCGGCGCGCGTCTTCGCGTGGGCTTGACCGGCCTGACGGTCGCCGAATATTTCCGCGACGAAGAGCACCTCGACGTGCTGCTGTTCATCGACAACATTTTCCGCTTCGTGCAGGCGGGCTCGGAAGTATCGGCGCTGCTGGGCCGCATGCCGTCCGCCGTGGGTTACCAGCCGAACCTGAACACCGAAATCGGCGAGCTGCAGGAGCGCATCACTTCCACCAAGAGCGGGTCGATCACTTCCGTGCAGGCGATTTACGTGCCGGCGGACGATTACACCGATCCCGCTCCGGCGGCGACGTTCACGCACCTGGACGCGACCACCAACCTCAGCCGGCAAATCGTGGAGCGCGGAATTTATCCCGCCGTCGACCCGCTGGCGAGCTTCTCGCGCATTCTCGATCCGCGCATTCTGGGCCAGGACCACTACACCGTCGCGCGCAGCGTGAAGTCGGTGCTGCAGCGCTACAAGGAACTGCAGGACATTATCGCCATTCTCGGAATCGAAGAGCTTTCCGACGACGACAAGCAGACCGTGGCGCGCGCCCGCAAGATCGAAAAATTCCTCTCGCAGCCGTTCTTCGTGGCCGCGCAGTTCACGGGCATCGAAGGCAAGTACGTGAAGATCGAAGACACGGTGCGCGGCTTCAAGGAAATCGTGGAAGGCAAGCACGACGATCTTCCCGAGCAGGCGTTCTACATGGTGGGCACCATCGAAGAGGCTCGGGAAAAAGCGCGAAAAGATGGCCGCCGCGGCCTAAAAAGGCTGCGGGATTTACAGGATCGCGAGAATGCTGCCGGAACACATCGAACTCGAAGTCGTCACGCCCGAGCGGCACGTGCTGCAGAAGACCGTGAAGTCGGTCGAGATACCGGGCAAAGAAGGCTACCTGGGCGTGCTGCCCGGGCACGCGCCGCTTGATCACCGAACTCGGCATCGGCGTGCTCACGTACCGCAACGAGTACCGAGACGCGCTATCTGACGGTGATTGACGGATACGCCGAGGTGCTGCCGGACCGGGTGATCGTGCTGGCGGAGATTTCCGAGCGCGCCGAGGAAATCGATGTTGCCGCGGACGCGTGCGGCACTCGACCGGGCAAAAGCAGAAGTGGCGAAGACAAGCGCGGGCGACCCCGAATGGGATCGCGCGAGCTTCGCGCTGCAACGGGCCCTGGTGCGCCTTCAGGCTGCGTCGAAGACGGGCGCCGCGGGCGCGGACGAGCACTAGAGGCTCGCGGTCCTGTTGCCGGATCGGGGACACGCGCCGAATCCTGATTTCCCTCTCCGCATCCAATAGGCGCATCCTCCTCATAGGCCCGACTCGAGAGGTCTCAGCAATTCAATGGCGGAAATCACCATCTACGGAACCCAGTGGTGCGGCGATTGCAGCCGGGCCAAGCAGTTTCTGCGCGAACGCGGCATTGCGTTCAAGGAAGTGAATATCGACGAAGTTCCCGAGGCGGAAGACCTCGTGCTGCGAGTGAATGACGGCCTCCGCAAGAGTTCCGACGATTGAAGTGGAAGGCCGCTACTTTGCCTGCAGCCCTTTTGATCCCTACCAGATTTCCGACGAGCTGAAGATTCCGCTAAATCCCACACGGGCCAGTTAGACACCATCCGTTGTAGTGACTTGCACAGGTAGCACGAGCCGCGATCTTGCGCGGAGGAATTGGCAGAGCGTACTTCGCTTCGCTCGAGAATGACGTCAAGAACTTTTCGGTATCTGCAAAGCGCGCGCTGGACAGTGCTTTTGTTGCACCATCACGTTTGGTTTAGTCCCACACCTCGCGTCATGACGGCCGCTACGCGCAGGTCAGGCGTGAGCGCTACGAGGTCGGCATCGGCGCCGGGTGCGATTACGCCCTTTTTCCCGGCCAAGCCGAGCCGTCTGGCGGGCAGCACGGTTGCCATGCGCACCGCCTCGAGCAAGGGCACGCCGTAGGCAACCAGATTCCTGATGGCGCGATCGAGGGTGAGCGTGCTGCCGGCCAGCTTGCCTTCCGCATTGCGAGCGACCCCGCCGCGAACGCTTACCTCGAAATTTCCCAGGCGGTAATTGCCGTCGGGCATGCCTGTGGCGGCGATTCCGTCGCTCACGAGCAGCACCGTGTCGAATCCCTTGGCGCCGATCAAGACCTGAATCGCCGCCACCGCAACGTGGACGCCATCGGCAATAATTTCGGCGGTGACTTCAGGGTCCGTCATGATGGCGCCCAGAATTCCCGGGTCGCGATGCAGAAAGGGCCGCATGGCGTTGTAAGTGTGCACGGTGTGGCGCGCTCCCGCTTGAATGGCGGCCCTTGCCTGATCGTAATCGGCATCGGTGTGTCCCATGCCCACCACGAGGCCTGACGAAACCGCGAATTCGATCAATTCAATGGCGCCTGGAAGCTCCGGAGCAAGCGTAAGAATTTTCACGAGGCCGTCGGAGGCGGCCAGGAACTCCTTGAGGATATCGACCGACGGCTCAAGGATGGAGCTGTTGCGGATGTACGCCGCGCTGCGCGGGACTGATGAAAGGTCCCTCGAGATGCATGCCGAGAATCTCGGCCGCTAGGCGGCTGTTTTCTTCCTGTTCACGGGTGCGGATGTAGCGCGCGATGCCCTGGAGGCTGCGGCAGGTTTCTTCCACGGTCGCGGTTA
This sequence comes from uncultured Acidobacteriota bacterium, assembly GCA_963848365.1. Classification (GTDB taxonomy): domain Bacteria; phylum Acidobacteriota; class Terriglobia; order Acidiferrales; family UBA7541; genus Palsa-295. The sequence goes on along the minus strand of CAWKDI010000004.1, from coordinate 1,044,960 downwards.
CCGTGGTAGCGACCATCGAGGTGGTCCCGTGGCGAGCCACCGTGGAGGTGATGCGGTCGAGCGCGCGCGGGTCGCCTTCCATCACGTCGTGGCCTCCCGCGCCGTGGATGTGCAGGTCGACAAACCCCGGGACAACCGTGAGACCGGTGGCCACGAAGTCCATGGCGCCGGAGGGCACGCGAATTTCATCGCGATGGCCTACGCCGGTGATCTGGCTGCCCTCGACAATAATCACACCGTCGCTGATTTCCTCTTGCGGCGTGAGGATGCGGCTGGCGTAGATGGCTGTGGTGGTCATGGCCCAGAGGATTGGTCAAGAAATGCTACTGAATCGCGGCGCCAAATCACAGCGAAGACCTTGCATCCTGTAACCTCTTCGTTACAATCAATGTTCGCCAATCGATGCTCACGATTTATGGGAGGAATGGATGTCCTACGACAAGCGGTATGTAGCTCAAAAGCGGCAGCGCCGGAAGCGCAAGGCCGCCAAAGGGAAAGTGAAGCTTACGAGCAGGGAAAAATTCCTCACGACAAGCTTCCCGCCCTCGCGAAGAAATTTCTTTCCCGCAAAATGCGCGCTTTGAAGCGATCGGCGTAAACGCGAACGGGTGTTTGACGTTTGAGCGGACCGCTCAAATGCAGATTCCTTAGTGCGTTCGGGATGGCAACGTTTTAGTTTGGGCCGCCAGCGGAAGCTTGCTGGTGGTTTCCGCAAGAATCATCGAACCACTGAATCCCGACGCAAAAAAAAGGCGCCTCGATTTCTCGAGGCGCCCTTTTTTTGTCCTGCCGCCTGAATCGGCTTACCTGATTACCGGTCGCGGATTTTAGTTACCGGAAGCCTGGGCGTGCGCCGAAGCAACCTTCGGAACGCTCAGATATCCCGCGATCTTATCCTTGCCAATCTGGTTCACGGTGAACTCCATGGGCGCCCGCGTGCCGTGCGTGAAGAAGTAGATCGGCTCGTTGACCGAGCGATTCTTCTTGTCGTAGCGCGAGTCATCCACATAGAGAGACACGGTGTAGAGGTTCTTCTTCTGGTTCACGTTCTTGAGTTCGACCATCAGATCGCCGACTTTTTCGCGCTGGTTCTTCTTGTCGATCGTGAATTCGTAGTAATCGCGCTCTCCCAGACGGCGGAGTTCTTCGATTTCGTCGTGATTCTTCGCGACCAGGGTGCCGAATTCACCGCGAGCCATGGTCAGATTGTTCTTGGTGGTCTCCAGGTCGGATCGTACGCCGTTGACGTCGGTTCCGATCTTGTTCACGTCATCGACGCTGGCCTTGGTGGCAAGCTGGCCGGTAACGTTGTTCTGGAGGTCGGCCAGCTGCTTGGTCTCGTCCTCGCGGATCTTCTTGGCCTGGTAGCGGGCGCGGCCGAGTTCATCCTGGGTGAGCTTCATCTTGTCGGTCACGACGGCTAAGCTCGCCCTGGAGTTGCGCGTTGGCGTCTTCGGCCTTCGCGAGCCGCTGGCCAAGCACATCGTCGCTCTGCTTGAACTGGGTGAACTGCTGAGTCTGGGCGGAAAGGTTCTGCTCGAGGGTCTTGGCACGGTTCGACGCAGACCAGCCGACGCCCAGGCCTACCAAGGAAATAATGGCCAGCGCTACTACGGCTATACCGATCCATCGCGGCGCGGCCGCATCCTGCACGATCACATCATGTGGTTCGTTACTCATACTCTTTTTTCCTCCGTGAGATCCCCTTGCGAAAGGGAATAAAAGCACGGGAAGAACCAAATGCGGGCGGCGCGGGCGACAGCGAGTAACTGCTTGGAATCAGGCAAGTTAGAGCGGCCCGAGGGCGTTTTTAAGGTCGAGCAGTGGCATGAAATCTTGTAATTTTTACGCTACCGTAATGATTTCTGCGTACTTGCAAGAAAGACAACAGTGCGAGCGAAATGTTGACTGATGAGTACGGCGAAAGCGCTGACGGGAGCTAACGGGTGACCGTCATGGCCTGAAGCCGCGCGATGCGCTCCTCGAGGGGCGGGTGCGTGCTGAAGAGGCCTGACAGCATCTGACCGGCCGTGAGCGGCGCAACGATGCAGAAGCGCGGAAGTCGAAGGGGGAATATCCATGGGAATGCGCTTGTTGTATGCGCCAAGCTTTTCGAGCGCGCGGATCAAGCCATAAGGATGGCCGACCATTTTCGCGCCGGACGCGTCCGCCTGATATTCGCGCTGGCGCGAAATTCCAAGTTGCAGCAGCAGCGCCGCGATCGGCGCGAGGAAAAGCATCAGGATGGCGGCCAATGCCTCCGCCTTCGCGGTCATCGTCGCGGCCGCCGCCCATTCCGCCGAAAATCATGCCCCAGCGGCCCATGCTGCGCAATCCAACTGATCGCGCCGGCCAGCGTGGCCGCAATCGAGGAAGTCAGAATATCGTAATTGCGCACGTGCGAAAGTTCGTGCGCGATCACGCCTTCGAGCTCTTCGTCGTCCATCAGTTCCATCAGTCCCTGCGTGACGGCCACCGATGCGTGGCTCGGGTTGCGGCCGGTGGCAAACGCATTGGGCGCCGGCTGCGGAATCATATAAAGCTTCGGCATCGGCAAATTCGCTTTGCCGGCAAGCCGCTCCATCACCTCGTAGAGGCGCGGCGATTCCTCGCGGCTGATCGGCTGCGCCCCGCTGGAGGCGAGCGCGATCTTGTCCGAAAAGAAATAGGCGGTGCCGTTCATCAGAACGGCGAACACGAGCGCGATCGTCATGCCGCGCTCCCGCCGAAGGCCTGGCCCAATGCCAGCAGCAGCAGCGTCAAGGCCGTCAGCAGAAATGTTGTCTTGAGAGTTTTCATGTTTCTGTGTCCTGCCGCTATCTTCATGCGGCTGCCCACCTTTGCACCGGCTCGCGTTCGAACCGCATCGCGTCGCCGCTTCGGATCGGCGTCCACAGTCACTTCGTCTCCGGGATGGATTTCGCCGTCCAGGATCTTGAGCGCCAGCGGGTCCTGAATCAGCCGCTGGATCGCGCGCTTCATCGGCCGCGCGCCATAGGCTGGATCGTAGCCTTCGCGGAAGAGCAGCGTCTTCGCGGCCGGCGTCGAGCGTCAGCGTGATCTTGCGCTCCGCCAGCAGCTTCACCACGTTCCGCAGCTGCAGTTCGACGATGCGCTCGATCTGGCCGCTGCCCAGCGGACTGAACATCACGATGTCGTCGATGCGGTTCAGAAACTCCGGGCGGAAAAGCTCCCGCAAAGCGCGCCATGGCCTGCTCGCGCGCCTTCTTCGGGTCCTTTTCCGACAAGTTCGAAGATCGCCGTCGAGCCGACGTTGGAAGTCATGATGATCACCGCGTTGCGGAAATCGACCGTGCGGCCCTTTCCATCCGTCAGACGGCCGTCCTCCAGAATCTGCAGCAGGACATTGAAGACGTCCGGATGCGCCTTCTCGATTTCGTCGAGCAGCACCACCGAATAGGGCCGGCGGCGCACCTGCTCGGTCAACTGGCCGCCCTCTTCGTAGCCCACATACCCCGGAGGCGCTCCGATCATGCGCGCCACCGAATGCTTCTCCATGTATTCGGACATGTCCGAGCCGGATGATGGCGCGCTCGTCGTCGAACAGAAATTCCGCGAGCGCGCGCGCCAGTTCGGTCTTGCCGACGCCGGTCGGCCCCAGGAAAAGAAACGAGCCGATCGGACGGTTCGGATCGCTCAGTCCCGAGCGGCTGCGGCGAATGGCGTTTGCGACGCTCGCGAGCGCCGTGTCCTGCCCGACGACGCGCTGGCGCAGCCGCTCTTCCATGTGGACCAGTTTCTGGACTTCGCCTTCGAGCAGCCGGCCGACGGGAATGCCGGTCCACTTGCTGACGATCTTGGCGATTTCTTCTTCGCCGACTTCTTCCTTCAGCATCGGATGGTCTTTTTGCAGCTCGGCGAGCTTGTCCTGCGCGGCCTTCAGTTCTTTTTCCGCCGCGGACAGCTTGCCGTAGCGGATTTCGGCGACGCGGGAAAGGTCGCCGGCGCGCTCGTAGCGCTGCTCTTCCGTCTTCAGGCGCTCGATCTGCTTCCTTCTGCTTGCGAATGCGCCCAATGGCGTCCTTCTCCGTCTGCCAGTGGGCTTTCAGCGCGTTGGACTGCTCGCGCAGCGTGCGCAAGTTCCTTCTCGATCTGCGCGAGCCGGTCGCGCGAGTGCGTGATCGGTCTCCTTGCGCAGCGCCTGGCGCTCGATTTCGAGCTGCATGATGCGGCGTTCGATTTCGTCGATCTCGGTGGGCAGCGAATCGATTTCCATGCGCAGGCCCGGCCGCGGCTTCGTCGACCAGGTCGATGGCCTTGTCCGGCAGAAAACGGTCGGTGATGTAGCGCTGCGAAAGCATCGCGGCGGCCACGATCGCGGCGTCCTTGATGCGGACGCCGTGATGCACTTCGTAGCGCTCTTTCAGGCCGCGCAGAATCGCGATGGTGTCCTCCACGGACGGCTCGCCAATCGTCACCGGCTGGAAGCGCCGCTCGAGGGCGGGATCCTTTTCGATGTATTTGCGATATTCGTTGAGGGTGGTCGCGCCGATGGCGCGCAGTTCGCCGCGCGCGAGCGCCGGCTTCAGCATGTTGGAGGCGTCCATCGAGCCTTCCGCCGCGCCCGCTCCCACCAGCGTGTGCAGCTCGTCGATGAAGAGAATGATCTGGCCTTCGGATTCGGTGACTTCCTTCAGCAGGGCCTTCAGGCGGTCTTCGAATTCGCCGCGATATTTCGCTCCGGCAACCAAGGCCGCAAGGTCGAGCGAAACGATGCGCTTCGGCTTCAGCACTTCGGGGACGTCGCCGGCGACAATTCGCTGCGCGAGCCCTTCCACGATCGCCGTCTTGCCCACGCCGGGCTCGCCAATCAGCACGGGATTGTTCTTGGTGCGGCGCGCCAGAATCTGCATCACGCGGCGAATTTCTTCGTCGCGGCCGATCACGGGATCGAGCTTTCCGCGCCGCGCCAGGTCGGTTAGATCGCGCGCATACTGTTCGAGCGCCCGAAATGTCGCCTCGGGATTCTGGGAAGTGACGCGATGGCTTCCGCGAATCGACGCCATGGCCTGCAGGATGGCGTCGTGGCTGGCGCCATGCTTCGCGAGCAACTGGCTCGCGGGGTCGCGGTCCGCCGTGGCGATCGCCAGCAGGATATGTTCGGTCGAGACGTATTCATCCTTGAAGCGCTGCGCTTCGTCAAAGGCGCGCTGGAGGACGTCGTTCGACGCCTTGCTCAGATATTGCTCGGAAACGCCGGAAACCTTCGGCAGGCGCTCAATCTGCTTTTCCGCCTCGCTCGCCAGCGTGGTCGGAGGCACGCCCAGTTTTTCGAGCAGCGGAGGAACCACGCCGTCGCCTTGAGCGATCAGCGCCCATAGAATGTGCAAGGGTTCGATCTGCTGCTGGCCGGAGCGCGAGGCAATCTCCTGCGCTGCTTGCAGCGCTTCCTGAGCCTTTACCGTCAATTTGTCGAGTCGGGGTGCCATGGCTGGATTTTCTCACTTTCTGAGAACACAAAGGGGCCGGAAAAGCATCCCGGCCCCGTCACAACTGGAGTTTGCCGCAACTGGAAATGAATCTTAGCTGTTTCCGTTGCCGTTGGTAACGTTGACCTTCACTTGCTTCGGCTTCGACTCCGCCCGCTTCGGCAGCTCAACCGTCAAGACGCCATTCTTGTACTCGGCCTTGATGGCTTCGGTGTTCACCGTGTTCGGCAACCCGAAGCTGCGGCTGAACGCGCCATAGGTGCGCTCGATGCGCAGATAGTTGTCTTCTTTCACCTTCTGCTCGAACTTCCGCTCGCCGCGAACGGTGAGCATGTTGTTCTCGACGCGGATATCGAGGTCCTTTTCGTTGATATCCGGCAAGTCAGCCTTCAGCACGAGTTCGTTTTCGGTCTCATAAATATCGACGGCTGGCGCCCAAGTGGTGAGGGCGGAGTTGTCTCCCCTGTTGCCCGGGAAGGAATTTTCGAAAAGACGGTTTACCTCTCCTGCAAGGTGGAAATGTTGCGGAACGGATCCCAACGCGTGATGCTCATGATATTCTCCTTCAGAATGTCTTGGTCGCATTCATTAGCGCAGTTGAATAATAAAATATGCGCGTGATATTGTCAAGTATTTTTAACAATATGCCTCGACGCCGGGATAAAAGCCCACGCATATTCTAATATATTGCCCTTATTATCATGCACTTGAGGTAGTGAGTTTCCGGCATGGTCAGCAGGATTGGGTGGTCCTTAGCCTGCGTTCTACGCTCGACTACGATTACGCTTCTTCTTAGCGTCGTTGGCCGCTTCCGCGAGAATCTGGAGGAACAGAGGCTCGGTAACGTGGTAGGAGCAGGAGCAAGTTATGAGGTAGCCGCCGGGCTCGAGAAGCTTCATGGCTCGCAGGTTGATTTCTTTGTACCCGCGCTGGGCGGCGGGGATACTGTCGCGATTCTTGGCGAAGGCCGGTGGATCGAGGATGATCATGCGGAAGCGGCGGCCCGCTTCGTCATATTCCTTCAGCAGGTCGAACGTGTTGCCTTCGCGGAAGTGAACATTTGAGATTCCATTCAGTTGCTGGTTTTTGCGCGCGGCTTCGATGGCCGCGGGCGCCATCTCGATGACTTCCACGTGCTCGCAGCGGTCGGCAACCGTGAGGGCGAAGCCTCCCTGGTAGCTGAAGCAGTCCAGGACGTCGCCGGAGGCATAGCGGCGGGCCGCGCAGTGATTTTCCCGCTGGTCGAGGAACGAGCCGGTTTTCTGGCCCTTCAGCAGATCGCAGGCGAAGAGTATGCCGTTTTCTCGAACATGGATTTCCGGCGGGACTTCTCCATGCAGGACGCTAACTTTCTGTTCGAGACCTTCGAGCAGACGCACCTTGGGGTCGTTGCGCTCGATAATCCCCTTGGGCGAGATAAGCTCTGCTAGAATTTCCGACGAGCAGGCCCTTGAGGCGTTCGGTGCCCTGGCTAAGTGTCTGCATGACGAGGTAGTCGCCGTAGCGGTCCACGATCAGCGAGGGCAGCAGATCTGCCTCGCTATAAACCAGACGAAACGCTTCTGAATTTTCCACCACACGCTCGCGATACGCGAGGGCCTGCCGGAGACGTTCGGTGAAGAAAGCACGGTCGACGGGCGTGTCTTCGCGCGTGAGCAGGCGCACCGCGATTTGCGACTTGTCGCTGTAGAACGCACGGCCGTGATAGCGCCCGCGCTCGTCAGTGACACGGACTACAGCGCCTGGCTGCGCCTGTGCGGTGCGAATATCGCTGCGGTAAACCCAGAGATGCCCCAGGCGAATACGTTCGACGCCCCGCGAACTGATGACCACCGACCCTTCCGGCACGATCCCTCCCGACACGATTCCCCGCTTTCGGAAAACTTTGCTGCCGATTCGCTACAATAGCCTAATGACCTCCGGTGACGCGATCTTCCGGCGGACGATTCACAAGCTGAAGCCCGAGCGGCGCATTTCTCTTAGCATAGTTACATAGGTTGAGCCAGTGCCGCAGCGATCCTCTCGGACGCGTCGGACGAGCCCGCCACTACAACGTGAATTTAAGCGAACTCAACTTCGATCTTCCGCCCGAACGAATCGCGCAAAAGCCGCTGGCGGAGAGGGCTGCCTCGCGTATGTTGCTGCTCGAGCGGGCTTCCGGCGCTTGGGAGGATCGCTATTTCCGCGAATTCCCCGCCCTTCTGCGCGGCGATGAGCTGATCGTAGTCAACAATGCCCGCGTGATCCCCGCGCGGCTTTTCGGGCGCCGGATGGGAATCCATGCAGAGCCCCCTGGCCGGAACAATCCCGCCAGCAGCGAATTTCTGCAAGCGCCCATTGAGGTCCTTCTCGTGCGGCAGCTTTCGCCGCTGACTTGGGAAACCCTGGTCCGCCCCGGGCGGAAGATTCCCACGGGAGAACGAATCATTTTCGGCGACGGCGAGTTGGAAGGGACCGTCGAGGGGCGAGGCGAATACGGCGTCCGCATCATCCGTTTCAGCTCGAAAACAGACTTCCATGAGGCGGTCGGGCGCCTGGGGCACATCCCGCTACCTCCCTACATCAAGCGAGAGGACGAATCGCTTGACCGCGAGCGCTACCAGACGATATTTGCGAAGCGCGGCGCCGCCGTGGCGGCTCCGACGGCGGGCCTGCATTTCACGCCCGCCATTCTGGATCAGCTGCGGGGGCGCGGCATCGAAATCGTCGAGATTACCCTGGAGGTGGGCCTGGGGACGTTCGAACCCGTGCGGACCGAGCGGATCGAGGACCACAAGATCCACAAGGAGCCCTACGAGATATCGGAACTAGCCGCTGCCGCGATCGCCGGGGCCCTCAGAGAGAAGCGGCCGGTGCTGGCGGTGGGGACCACCGTTGTGCGCGCCCTCGAAGATGCGGCCGAGAAGGGTTCGGGGGAGGTGAACGCGGGAAAAGCGGAGGCCGAAATCTTGCTTTATCCGGGAAAGCCCTTCCGAATCGTCGACCAGCTGCTGACCAACTTTCACCTGCCGGGATCGAGCCTGCTGGCGCTGGTGGCGGCGTTCGCGGGACGTGACAATATTCTCAGGGCATACGGGCACGCGATGCAGTCCGAATACCGCTTTTACAGCTATGGGGATTGCATGCTGATCCGCTGAAACTCTGCGACGGAATGTTCGGGCGCGCTGAAAGCTAATCGTCTTCCGTGCTGCCGGCGACTTTCAGGACCGCCAGGAAAGCCTCCTGCGGGATATCGACTTTCCCCACGCGCTTCATGCGCTTCTTGCCTTCCTTCTGCTTTTCGAGCAGCTTGCGCTTTCGCGAGATATCTCCGCCGTAGCACTTCGCGATCACGTTCTTGCGAATGGCGCTGATCGTCTCGCGCGCGATGACGCGGCTGCCGATGGCCGCCTGGAGAGGAACCTCGAACATCTGCCGGGGAATCAGTTTTCGCAGGCGCGAGACGAGGTCGCGGCCGCGCTCGTAGGACTGCTCGCGATGGCAAACCACGGTGAGCGCGTCGACCGGTTCGCCGCCCACCAGCACATCCAGCTTCACGAGATCCGATTCCCGATAGCCCGAGAGGTGATAGTCGAGCGAGGCGTAGCCACGCGAAACGCTTTTCAGCCGGTCGTAGAAATCGAGCACGATTTCGTTCAGCGGCATCTCGTAGGTGAGCATCACGCGAGTCGGCGAGAGGTATTCGAAATTTTTCTGCACGCCGCGCTTTTCTTCGCAGAGCTTCAGCACGCCGCCCAGCGATTCCTCGGAAGTGATGATCATTGCCGTCAGGATCGGCTCTTCGATCTTCTGGATGGACGTGGGCGGGGGGAATTTCGTCGGGTTGTCGACTTGCAGCACCTCGCCGGCAGTGGTGGTGATGCGGAATTCGACGCTTGGCGCGGTGGTGATGAGGTCAATGTTGAATTCGCGCTCGAGGCGCTCCTGCACGATCTCCATGTGCAGCAAGCCGAGAAACCCGCAGCGGAAGCCGAATCCCAGCGCCACCGAAGTTTCCGGCTCGTAGAAAAAGGCGGCGTCGTTCAATTGCAGCTTGCCCAGCGCGTCGCGCAACAGCTCGTAATCGGTGGCGTTCACCGGGATACAGACCCGCGAAGACCATCGGCTTGATGGCCTCGAATCCGGCGAGCGGCGGAGCGGGCTGGTCGGCGTCAATCACCGTGTCGCCCACGCGCGCGTCGGCCACGCGCTTGATGTTGGCGATGATGAAGCCCACATCGCCCGCGGCCAGCTCGTCGAGCACAATGGGCTTGGGAGTCAGCACGCCGAGATTTTCCACTTCATAGACTTCGTTGGATGCGCAGAGGCGGATCTTCATGCGCGGCGTGATGCGCCCTTCCATCACGCGCACCAGCACCACGGCGCCGCGGAACGAATCGAACCACGAATCGAAAATCAGCGCCTGCAGCGGCGCGTCCGCCGAGCCCTTCGGCGGAGGTATGCGGTGGACGATCGCTTCGAGCACGTCCGCCACGCCGAGACCGCTTTTCGCGCTGATGGGCAGCGCGTCCTCGGCGGGAATCGCCAGCACGTTTTCGATCTGCTCTTTGACGTATTCCGGCTGCGCGGCGGGCAAATCGATCTTGTTGATTACCGGAACGATGGTGAGATTGTGGCGCGTCGCCAGGAACGTGTTGGCGACGGTTTGCGCCTCGACCCCCTGGCTCGCGTCCACCACGAGCAGCGCGCCTTCGCAGGCGGAAAGCGCGCGCGACACTTCGTAGGAGAAATCCACGTGGCCCGGCGTGTCGATCAGGTTCAGGCGGTACTCGTGGCCGTCTTTCGCGGTGTAATGCAGGCGAATGCTCTTCGCCTTGATGGTGATGCCGCGCTCGCGCTCGAGGTCCATCGAATCGAGCACCTGCGCCTGCATTTCGCGCTGGCTGAGCGCGCCGGTAAGCTCCAGCAGGCGGTCCGCAAGCGTGGACTTACCGTGGTCGATGTGCGCGATGATGCAGAAATTGCGGATGTACTGGGGATCCATGGATTGTTGTGCTGTTCGGCAGGCGCGGCAATGAGCGTCCCGTATAGACTGGCCGCGTCCTTCGAACTATCGAGTTTGCCACAGCTGCACGCGTGCCGCCAGCGCGCTCTAAGGCCATTGGTTTTCTGAAATCCGCAAAAGGCGCTGCGATTGGAAGTCGCAGCTCCGACGATCATTTATGTGGGAACTGAAGCTCCGGCCCCCCAATCTGCCGGTCGCGCCTGTACCCCGCCAATCGGGAGATCGGCGTTCCCGGGGACGACGAATAACCAAGGCGATGACCTGTGTCGATGATCTGTATCAATGAGCTATATCAATGGACGGAGAGGGCGCTGCGGCCTGGGAAGCGGGCTGAGGCTCCCAGCTCCTCTTCGATGCGCAGCAGTTGGTTGTACTTGGCGATGCGGTCGGTGCGGGAGGCGGAGCCGGTCTTGATTTGGCCCGTCGCCCATGGCGACGGCGAGATCGGCGATGAACGCATCCTCCGTTTCACCGGAGCGGTGGGAAATGATGGAGGCGTATTTTGCCTTGCGCGCCATTTCTACGGCTTCGATTGTTTCCGTCACGGTGCCGATCTGATTGAGCTTGATGAGGATCGCGTTGGCGATGCCCTGCTCGATACCACGGGCGAATATTTTGGGATTGGTGACGAACACATCGTCGCCCACGAGCTGAATTTTCTTCCCGATATTCTTCGTCAATAGTTTCCAGCCGTCCCAGTCGTTTTCGGCGAGGCCGTCTTCGATCGAAACGATGGGATACTGGCGAGCCCAGTTGGCCCAGAACTCGGCCATCTGCTCCGGGGAGCGGGCCGATTTGTCGGATTTTTTGAAGATGTATTTCTTCGAGCTGGAATCGTAGAACTCGCTCGAAGCCGGATCGAGAGCAATCGCAATCTGCTCGCCGGGCTTGTAGCCCGCCGCGTTAATAGCCTCGAGGACGCGTTCGAGGGCCTCTTCGTTGGATTTAAGATTGGGCGCAAAACCACCCTCGTCGCCGACCGCCGTCGAATAGCCGTGTTTTTTGAGAACCGCTTTCAAATTGTGAAAAACCTCCACGCCCCAGCGCAGGGCTTCATGAAAGCTTGGCGCGCCGAGCGGCATGATCATGAATTCCTGGACGTCGACAGAATTGTCGGCGTGAGCCCCGCCATTGAGAATATTCATCATGGGAACCGGCAGGGTGTTCGCGGAAGTGTCGCCGGAATATTTCGCCAGATATTTATAGAGTGGTTGCTGGGATGCCGCGGCGGCGGCGCGCGCAACAGCCATCGACACGGCAAGAATCGCATTGGCGCCGAAGTTCGACTTGTTCGGAGTGGCGTCCGCCTCGATCATTTTTCTATCGAGGGCGCGCTGGTCGCTGGCGTCCATGCCCTTGACCAGCTTGGCGATCTCGCCATTCACGTGCCCGGCCGCTTTCAGCACACCCTTGCCGAGGTAATGCGTTTTGTCGCCGTCGCGCAGTTCGTTTGCCTCATGCTCCCCTGTGGAAGCGCCGGAGGGCACCGCTCCGCGCCCGACGACTCCGCCTTCCAGGCTAACGTCGGCCTCCACCGTGGGATTTCCGCGCGAATCGATAATTTGACGGCCATGCACACTCGCGATTTTGGTCGACATCCTTGTCCCCCTGGATTTTGTAAGAAGCTATTCGGGCTCTTCAATCATGGATTCGGCGCGGACCACAATCACCACCCCGCCGTCGGAGACGGAATAGCGGGCGCGGTCGGCTTCGATGTCGTAGCCGATCACGGTGCCCTCGGGCAGGCTCACATGGCGGTCGATGATCGCGCGGCGGATTTTGCAGCGCCGGCCGATATTCACGTGGTTGAAAACGATCGAATCCTCCGACTTCGCTGTAGCTGTTCACGCGCACGTCGTAGCCCAGCACCGATCGGATCACCCTGCCGCCGGAAATAATCGATCCGCCGGAGACGATCGAATCGATTGCCGCGCCGGTGCGATCCGGGTCGGCGAATACGAATTTGGCGGGCGGGTATTGCTGCTGCCAGGTGTGCAGCGGCCAGCTCATGTCGTAAAAATTGAAAATAGGCGAAACGGAAACGAGGTCGATATTGGCTTCATGGTAGGCGTCGATCGTTCCCACGTCGCGCCAGTAGGAGGTCTCCTTCTTGTTCTCATCGACGAAGTTGTAGGCGAACACCCGGTATTTGTCGATGATGCGCGGAAGCACATCTTTCCCGAAATCGTGGGAGGAAAGCGGGTCTTCGGCGTCCGCGATCAGTATGGGAACGAGCAACTGCGTATTGAACAGGTAAACGCCCATGGAGGCGTTGGCCTTACCAGAGTGAACGCGCGAAAGCTTAGGCTGCATGGGTTTTTCCTCAAAACCCATGATGCGCCAGTGCTCATCGGTTTCGATGATGCCGAATTTTCCGGCCGCCTCGGCTCGGGTCCATCTCGATGGTCGCCACAGTCACGTCCGCGCCTGCGGCCACGTGCTGCTCCAGCATTTTCTGGTAGTTCATCTTGTAGATGTGGTCGCCCGAAAGGATGAAGACGTAATTCGATTGCTCGCTGCCGATCGAATAGATGTTCTGGTAGACCGCATCGGCCGTCCCGAGATACCAATGCTGCGAAACGCGCATTTGCGGCGGCAGCACCTCGATGTAATCGCCATATCCCATCAGCGAGGACCAGCCCCGGCGTACGTGGCGGTTCAGGCTCAGCGCCTTGTACTGCGTAAGCACAAAAACGCGGCGCAAATTGCTGTTCAGGCAATTGGAAAGAGTTACGTCGATGATGCGATAGACGCCGCCAAAGGGAACGGCCGGCTTCGCTCGGTCGCGGGTCAGCGGCCACAAGCGCTCCCCCTGGCCGCCGGCCAGGAGAACTCCAATCGCTTCTTGCATCAAGGGCATGGAATCTCTTTCCCGTCCGGCTGACTCAGACGAGCATTCTAGCAGCACTTGCCGCGAGCCGTAATCGGCATGTTTGTATGAAAGAAGCGGAGCTAGCGGGGGGTATTGGATGGCAGCCGGGATGGACTGTCTAGGTAGAAATACCGCGATTTCGGCGCCGGTCGGTACGTTTTGTCGGGTGAGCGACAGTTACTAAAAAGTAGATTAGGTTCCGTTCCACGGTTTATATAATTTATTCCTTGACTTGTGAGGTAGCCTCCGATAGAAGGATGTGGCAATGGCCGGGTAATACCGGCTAAACTAGTTTGTTTATCAAACTGGTAAAACTCGAACAGGGGACGGGGGTGAATACGCGTGGCAGAAGTTGTTATTCAAGAGGGTGAGTCTTTGGAGAACGCTCTCCGGCGCTTCAAGCGCAAGGTGCAGTCGGAAGACATCATCAAGGAAATCAAGAAGCACAGCTACTACATGAAGCCGGGGGAGCGTCGTCGTGCCAAAGAGGCCCTCTCGCGTAAGCGTCTCCGGAAAAAGCAGCGGCGTGAGCAGGATTAGGCGATCGACATCTGTCGAGTCTTCTCAATAAATTGTGCCAGTGCGCGAGTGGAGGCTGCAGTAGCCATTCGAGCCTCCTCGCGCGCTGCATTGTTTATCCGCCCGCTGCCCTCTCCGACCCGGTCCCGGAGCAGCGTATGGAATATCACGATAAGGTTCTGAAGTGCGCCGAATGCGGTGCGGAATTTGTTTTCACCGCCGGCGAGCAGATGTTCTTCGCCGACAAAGGCTTCAAGAACGAGCCCAAGCGCTGCAAAGCGTGCAAGGGAAGCCGCGCGCAAACCGGCGATTCGGGGCCGGCGGTTGTTCAGCGCGTCGAAACCAAAACCGTTTGCTCGCAGTGCGGGAAAGAAACCACGGTTCCCTTCAAGCCTACTCAAGGCCGCCCGGTCTACTGCCGCGAGTGCTTTCAGCAGAGGCGGTCGGTAGGTCCGGCGAGCGCGACGGCATAAACCGGACTTCCCGAGCAGGTTTCTCTCGGAACGAAATCCGCTTTTTCACGGGATGCATAAGCCCGTCAGTCCTCGAAATCCCGTAAACCCGGAGAAGTGCCGATTAGCGCTCTCACGCGCCTGCTTGAAAGGCTCGTCCCTCCACCCGGTGCCGGCACACCCAAGCTGCTTTCCAGAAAAGTATCTCGTGCGCGTGTCCGGCTGCTAAAATAGGGCAGACCGGGAGGCTGTGTCCCTTGGACGATAAAATCCTGCAGGCACATCTGCGCAAGCTTCTGACCGCGAATGAAGCGCATGTGGGCTGGGCCGCCGTGCTCAAAGGACTCCCCAAGCGCTTGCGCGGTGAAAAACCCCAAGGCGCGCCCCATTCTGCCTGGGAACTGCTCGAGCACGCTCGCATCGCGCAATGGGACATCCTGGAATTCTGCCGGAATCCGAAACATGTTTCTCCGGAATGGCCATCGGGATACTGGCCAAAGCAGGCGTCTCCACGCAGCGACGCCGAATGGAACCGCGCGGTGAAAGAGTTTCGCCGCGACCTCGAGGCAATGGTCAAGCTGGTCACGAACCCCAAGACCGATCTCGCCGACTCCCCTGACACATGGCTCCGGCCAAACGATCTTGCGAGAAACCCTGCTGGTCGCCGACCATAACTCTTACCATCTGGGGCAGTTTGTCCTGCTGCGGCGTCTGCTTGGGTCGTGGCCGGAAACTTAAAGGGGGCTGCTCGCCTCTAATGAGCAGCAACCGTTATAATAGTAGGCTAATACATCAGCACTTGGAGACGGAATGAGCAGGGGACATGCGTTCGTAGAGCCGGCGGTTCGAGGAGAAGCACAGGAGCGAATCTGGGATTCGTTCCGCAGATGGGGATATCTGCAGGCGAATCTTGATCCGCTGGGCGAGGTCGATCCTGCAGCGATGCCGGAGCTGGATATTTCCGGGCCGGACGCCGAAGCGGCACGGCGGCTCTATTGCGGCAACGATTGGCGTTGAGTTCATGCACATCCCGGATCGCGAACGCGCGCCTGGATTCAGGAACGCATGGAATCCGAAGCGCCTGAAGTGGACCGGGCGCGAATCCTCGAGCTCCTCGTCAAAGCCGAAGTTTTCGAGCAGACGATTCAATCCCGCTATCTCGGCACCAAGCGCTTTTCGCTCGAGGGCGAAGCGGCGCTGCTTCCGCTTCTGGACGCCATTCTGAATGCGCGCCTCCGAGTACGGCGCCGAAAAGGGCATGCTGGCAATGAGCCATCGCGGACGGCTGAACGTGATGGTGAATATCGTCGGGCGGCCCGCGGCGGAAGTTTTTGCGCGCTTTGAGGATGTCGACCCGCGCAGCATTCTGGGCGGCGGTGACGTGAAATATCACATGGGCGCCACGGGCGATTTCCTCGCCGCCAATGGACGAAAAGTCGAAATGCACCTGGTCTCGAATCCCAGCCACCTGGAAGCAGTCGATCCGGTGGCGATGGGGCGCACGCGCGCCAAGCAGAAGCGGCGGGGCGAAAAGGGACGCCGAGCTAGTTCTGGCGATCACCATGCACGGCGATGCGGCGTTCGCGGGACAGGGCGTTTGGGCTGAAACGCTCAACATGTCGGAGCTGCCCGGCTACAACGTGGGCGGATCCGTCCACATCGTCGTCAATAACCTGATCGGTTTTACGACCGCTCCGCGCGACAGCACTTCGTCTCGCTTTTGCTCCGACATAGCCAAGCGGCTGCCCATTCCGATTTTTCACGTGAACGCCGAAGATTTTGAAGCCGTGGTGCGCGTGGGCCGGATGGCTCTCGATTACCGCTATACGTTCGACATGCCGGTGGTGATCGATCTGGTCGGCTACCGCCGCCACGGACACAGCGAGGTTGACGATCCCACGATTACGCAGCCGTTGCGCTATCGGAAGATCGAAGCGCATCCTCCGACCTGGCAAATATATGCCGAAAAATCCGGCATCGATGCCGCGCCCATTGTGCAACGGGTCCGCGAAGAGCTGGATGCAGCGCAAAAAGAAGCGCTCGAGCTGGAAAAGACGCCTCCCATGCGCCGATTGCCTCGCTACTGGAACGGTTACAAGGGCGGCCGGTATGACGCCTCCCTCGAAGTGGATACCGGCGTTGCCGCCGAAGAGCTTGCGGCAGCCGGCACGGCCCTCAGCAGTTATCCGAACGGTTTTCATATTCATCCGAAGGTCGAAAAACTGCTTGAGCAGCGCCGCGAAATGGCGCAGGGAAAACGCCCACTTGATTATGGAATGGCCGAGGCTCTGGCATTCGGATCGCTTCTGAAGCAGGGTGTGCCGGTGCGCCTGACCGGCCAGGACTCGCGCCGCGGCACATTCAACCAGCGGCATGCCGCGCTGATCGACATCGAGACCGAAGAGGAATACGTTCCGCTGGAACACCTGGCGACGCCGCCCACGTGGTGCGAGATTTACAATTCCCCGCTCTCCGAAGCTTCCGTGCTCGGATTCGAGTACGGATTCAGCCGCGATTATCCCGAGGCGCTGGTGCTGTGGGAAGCGCAGTTCGGTGATTTCGCGAACGGCGCGCAGATCATCATCGATCAGTTCATCGCGGCGAGCGAGGACAAGTGGAATTTGCTTTCGGGCGTCGTGATGCTTCTCCCGCACGGTTACGAAGGCCAGGGGCCGGAGCATTCCAGCGCGCGCATCGAGCGCTTTTTGCAGCTGGCGGCGCGCGACAACATCCAGATTTGCCAGCCGTCCACGGCCGCGCAATATTTCCACCTGCTGCGGCGGCAGGCGCTGCGCGTGTGGCGCAAACCGCTGGTCGTTTTGACTCCGAAAAGCATGCTGCGGAATCCCGCGGCGTCCTCGCCGCTTGCGGATCTGACCACGGGCCGCTTCCAGAACGTGATTCCCGACCGCGGCGACGGCTCGGCAACGCGCGTTCTGCTCTGCACCGGAAAAATCGGCCATGAACTCATCGCCGAACGCAAGCGGCGCAAAGACACGTCGACCGCTATCGTGTTTGTGGAGCAGCTGTATCCGTTCCCGGAGAAGGAACTGGCTGCCGAGATGGATCGCCACGCGAACGCGCGCGAGTTCGTGTGGGTACAGGAAGAGCCGGCGAACATGGGCGCGCTGGCGTTCCTTTTGCCGCGGCTGGAACGCCTGGCGCGAGGCCGGGCGGTGTTGTCCGTCAAGCGTTCGGCGAGCGCCAGCCCCGCGACGGGCTCTCACAAGGCGCATGAAATGGAGCAGAAAACGCTCTTGTCGCTGGCCTTTGGCGTATAGCCGCAACTGTGATTACTGGGTGGCTGAAGCGGAGTTTTGCGCAAAGCACCAATCGACGAAGTCAGGCGAATAGCGCGAGGCGACTGCCGCTGGCACATCCGCTTGGGTGATTTGCTGGAACGCAAACTCGATTTCCCCGTTTGGCTTCACCCTTCCCCGTAAATATCCGTAGACGTCGGTTTGCCAGGTTGGCTTCGCCGCATAGTTTTCCGGCAGGGCATAGCGTTGCGCTCCCGCCGTGCCCACAATCCAGCCCGGAAGCACGCCGCCGTGATTCCGCCAGTATTCGGTATCGAATATTCCATCCGCGAAATAGTGCGAATGGCTCCCGAGCACGTAGACGTGCTTACCCGAGCTGTTCTGGGCGCTTAGCAAATCGGCGTAGGCGCGCCTGCCGCTTTCGGTGCCTGCCGCAGATTCATTCATGCTGTGGCTTCTGGATACGCTCTCGGGCAGGGGCTTGTGCATCCCGACGACGATGGAACGAATTTGCGGGTTGCCGGAATCCGCGCCCAGCACTTTTTCAAACCATGCCATCTGGTCGGAATCGAACTGGTCGGGGGTGGCATTGTCGAGACTGATGAAGTCAACGCCGTTCTCAATCCAGTGGTAATAGGTTCTCAGCTTAAAATCCTGGCCGTCGTCGTTGAGCCGCTGCTTTCGCAAAACGGGCGCATCGAGCCAGTCGGCGAATTGAATCAAATATTGCTCGCGGGTCTTTGGAGGAATTATCTCGTGGTTTCCGATGGCCAGAAAAACGGGCAGCGTGCCGAAAGGCAGCAGCTGGTTCTGGATGAAGTCGTTCCAGGAGAGGTCTTCGTAGCCGGTGATACTTAGCGGTTTGGCGACATGAGTGATCTGATGCTGGGTATCTTCGTCGAAATTGTAAATGGCGCGGAAGTCGCCCAAGTGCCAATAGAAGCGGGCTCCATCTTTTCTAACCCCGCCGGCGATGGCCGGCATCACGATGTCACCGCAGTTGCGGGAATCGCCGGAGACGGCGAACGTCCAGGGTTGTGGGGATTCCTGGGAGGGAGCCGAAGCCGGAGCAGCCGAAGAGCTGGTCCGTGGATGCTTCTCGGAATGTCCTTGGGCGTGGGATTTCACTGCAAAAGCGGCTAGAACCGCGCAACAAGCAGATGCCCAAATCAACCAGAGTCGGCGTCTCATCGGATTCTCTAAAGAAGCGGTCCTTAGTTCATTGAAAGAACGCGAACCATTCTCTCCTGAGCACCTTCGAATGCCAAGCAATCCCATCTGTCGGCTGCGGAAACGCTTGGTTCAAATTGGCGTGGGGATGCATCTGATGTTGGGTACAGTATAGTCATTGGTTGCATATTGTGTAGAAGGCGCCCATTCCTAGAAACCGCATGGCTGTCACCGAACCATTAGCCGGGCAGACTCCGACTCAGAAGCTGAAGCACGCCTGGAAGATACTACCGGACGCCTGGGCGCTCCTGCGGCCTCGGCGCGGAATCCTGCTGGGCGGCCTCTTTCTTATGGCCATCAATCGGGTCGCTGGTTTTATTTTGCCCGCCTCGACCAAATATCTTGTGGACGACGTCATCAGCAAACGCCAGATTCATTTGCTGTTGCCGCTGGTGCTGGTAGTGATGGCGGCAACCGTCGTGCAGGGCCTCACCTCCTACAGTCTCACTCAGCTGCTTTCAAAATCTTCACAGCGATTGATCACCGAGCTCCGCCTGAAGGTACAAGCTCATATAGGGCGGCTGCCAGTGGCATTCTACGACTCGACGAAGAGCGGGGTGCTGGTATCGCGGATTATGACGGACGTGGAAGGCGTCCGGAACCTGATGGGCACAGGGCTGATCGAGTTCATGGGCGGAATCATGACTTCGATCATCGCAATCGTGGTGCTCGTGCGTATCAGCGCGGCCATGACTGCCGTCGCAACCGCCATTCTCCTGATATTTGCATTTGGCCTGAGCAGGGCCTTCAAAACGATTCGTCCTTACTATCGCGCCCGGCCGAAAATCAGTGCGGAGGTTACCGGCCGCCTCACCGAATCGCTGGGAGGTGTGCGCGTGGTGAAGGGCTATCACGCGGAGGAACGCGAGGAAAAGGTGTTTGCGGCGGGAGTGCAGAGGCTGCTGGAAAACGTGCTGAGCACGCTTACCGCAACCTCGCTGATGACCCTTTCCGCGACAGGATTGCTGGGAATCGTGAGCGCGGTAATGATGTTTATGGGGGCGCGCCAGATTCTATCCGGCAGGATGACGCTCGGCACTTTTTTCGAGTTCACGCTGTTCCTTGGAATGCTCGTGGCGCCGGTATCCCAGATTGTGGGACTGGGTCCGATGATGATTGAAGCATTGGCCGGCCTCGAAAGAACCCGAGAAATTCTTAATGAGCACACCGAAGAGCAGGCCGTGGGGCGCACGATACACCTCGAGAGAGTCGACGGGCAGGTCACCTTCGAACATGTCAGCTTTTCTTACGATGCAGGGAAACAGGTGCTTTTCGACGTAAGTTTCTCTTCGGAACCCGATACGGTCACCGCGCTGGTCGGGCCATCGGGTGCGGGAAAGTCGACAATCATCGGTCTGATCGCGGCATTTTACGTGCCCACGAGCGGGCGAGTGCTGGTAGACGGAGTGGACCTCGCGCACGTGCGTCTCGATTCCTACCGCACGCAACTGGGAGTGGTGTTGCAGGAAACCTTTTTATTCGACGGAACAATTCGCGAGAATGTCGCCTTTTCGCGGCCAGACGCCAGCGAGGACCAGATCCTCGAGGCATGCCGCATCGCGCGAGTGGACGAATTTGCGGAGGCCTTCGAGAAGAAATACGACACGATCGTCGGCGAACGCGGAGTAAAGCTGTCGGGCGGCCAGAAACAGCGGGTCTCCATTGCGCGCGCCATTCTCGCCGATCCCCGAATCCTGATTCTTGATGAAGCGACCTCCAGTCTGGACTCCGAATCGGAGGCCCTGATCCAGCAAGGGTTGCGGTACCTGATGCGCGGGCGAACCACCTTCGTGATCGCGCATCGTCTTTCGACGGTGGGGCGGGCGGATCAGATTCTAGTGGTGGAAGCGGGTCGCATCGTCGAGCGCGGCACGCACGAATCCCTTTACAACGAACGCAGGCGCTACTTCGATTTATATACAAAGCAGCATGGCGTGGAATCGAACCTCTTCCTGGCGCCCGGAGAAGGTGACTCCGTAGCGGACGATGCAGCGGCGGCGGAAGCCACCATCGGTACCTCGACGCGCCAAGCCGTACCTGATCGATCCGACTGAGACCCCCACCGCTGCGCTCGCCTTTGTTCGTTCCTCGTGAAACGCTTCCCGATAACTGTACAAGAAGACGCGGGTTGATCTCAGGCCTTCCGGGTATGGGCGCTTAGACCTATTGGACTTACGATCCAGGCTATTGCGCTGAGCCTTTCAGAAGCGCAGGTAATGCGCGCCCAGCAGGCTTCGTCGATTTCATTGCAACCTATTCTCGAAGGAGGAGTAACGATGGCACGAAATGATTGGTCGTCTATGATCACGGGAATCGCGATTGGGCTGGGCGTTGGCGCCGCACTGGGAATTTTGTTTGCGCCGCAATCCGGCGAGGATACGCGCGAATACATTCTCGGCGCGGCCAAAGACCGTTACAACGAAACCAAAGACCGCTTCAGCGACGTGACCGACCGCGTGCGGGATGTCAGGGACCGTTTCGGCAACGTCGTCGAGTCTGGCAAGGATTTCGCAAGGCAGGCCCAGGAGACCGTTGAAGGCGTGAAGGGCCATGTCAAGGATCTCGCCGACGCAGGGCAGCGCGCCTACCGCGACGCAGCGAAAGCGTAATGTCGAGATAGCCGTAGGCGTTTCTCGGGCAATTAAGGTCAGGAGAGAGCAAATGAAAACAGCCTCGATCGCGGGGATCGTCTTAATCGTACTTGGGATCATCGGCTTGGTTTATCAGGGGATTGGTTTCACAAAGAGGAAGGATGTGGCTGATATCGGCCCGATCCACGCAACCAAGGACACGCACGAGACCATTCCCATTCCGCCGGTTCTCGGCGGCATTGCGTTGATCGGCGGGATCGCGTTGCTGGTGGTTGGGGCGAAGTCCACGGCCTAGCGTGACGACGGTCGCGCAGTGCTGCGCAATCGGAAGGAGATTGGCTCCATGGGTTTGATGCTGATTCTAACCATCGTCCTGATAGTGGCCCTCGTTGGAAGCCTTCCCACATGGCCCCACAGCCGCTCGTGGGGCTACTACCCAAGCGGGGGGATCGGATTGATCGTGGTGATCCTTTTAATCCTGTTGGTGTTGGGATGGCTGTAGAAGGCTGTTCATGGAGGATTCTGTGCCGAAAAGCCGACCGCACGCGGCGATTGCGAAAAAAGACGACGTACTCCTGGGAGTCGCTCGTACCATCGGATCTACGCTTGGGGCTATCGTGGCGAAAGTGACGCCTAGCCCTAAGCCCCGCCCACCGAGGAAGCGCCGAATCGCGCGCAAAAAGAGGGCAACTGCGATTTCGGCGCCCTCGCGCCGGAAGCCATCAAAACGGCGATCGTGATCTATTCTGGTGGTTCGATCTACCCTGAAGTGTCATTCCTCGCTGGAACTGCAGCCGCACCAACACAAAGATGGCGCGCCCGGCCAGGTTCGAACTGGCGACCTTGTGCTTCGGAGGCACACGCTCTATCCATCTGAGCTACGGGCGCGGAGGTTACGCAGATATCTTATAATTATTCCCGCGCTTTGTGTGCCCGTAATTATTGAGGTTCCGCGTAGAACCGCCGCACGATTGCGGGGATGCCTCCGACGCCTTTCCAATCCGGATACTTCACGTCGAATTCAGCGGTAAGGGTCTGGCCTGCTTCTTCCGCAGTTCTGCCTTCCGCTTTGAGTTCCCGCGTGCGCCTCTGCAGATCACGGAGCACTTCCCGCTGGCTGGAAATCAAGGTTGCGTCGCGAACGTCGCCGTGATTCGGCATCACAATAAGGGGATGCAGGGCTTCCAGCTTGTCGAGAATATCGAGCCAGTTGGTGACGCTGGGCGTATTGTCCGGCATGCCGGGATAGGATTTGCTTCCGAGGATATTTCCGGCGTGCAGCACGCGGTCCGGTTCCACGAAGATCACGATATCGCCGTTGGTGCGCGCCGGACCATACCATATGAGGTGAACCGTCACGCCGCCGCCCAAATCGAGCTTTGCGTCACGATCGAAGACCACGTCCGGGTCTCGAAGCTTCACGTCCTTCAGCGCCGCGGTTAGATCCGCTGAACGAGACATGAACGACGAGATGTAGTTTCGGGTGCTCTCGGCGATATCGGCCTTCTGCGCCGCGGGCACGAGCCACACCGTGCCGGGCGGAAACGACATGGCGCCAGTGATGTGCTCCGGACGAAAATCAGTCGTCGCGAGGTAAAATTCGGTATTCTTGCTCAGCTTCTGCGCTTCGCGTACGACGATTTCTCCGCTCTTTGGCCCCATTCCCGTATCCACCACAAGCGTCGCGCGACTCCCTACGATAATGGCGACGTTGGGGACGCCCGGCCTGTTCCGGTCGGGGATCTCCCACACGTGGTCCGAGATCTTCTTCACGATGTGTTCCTGCACGATGAACGGTATTACCGGAGCTGCCTGATCTTGTGCAATCGCGAGTGCTGGGGCAAAGCCCGTCGTGAATGCCGCGAGAATAGTCAGATGCGCGATTCGTACCAAATTCGCAGGTTGCCGCATCGGGATACGTTCCTTTCGGATTGCGCGAATAACCGCAGAGAAGCTACTCAAATTAGGCCGTGGCGTCAACGGATAAAGCGCTGCACGAAACTCTTAAACCCGGCAAAGGATGATTGGCACGGCGGTTGACGCGGAAGGGAATTCGAAAGCCTTGCTCATAACCCAGATGGACGGTTACCGCCTCACTTGGTTTCGAGTCCCTCGATCCAGTTGACCATTACCGTGATGGGGGAAAGATAGCTGCTCTGATCCTCGACGTTGATCAGGAAGCGCTGCCCATCGGGCGTTACGGCGTAGTGATTGCGCGTCGTGGAGGTATTGATGGGCGCGCGGAACAGCGTCTTCGGCCGGCCGATTACAGGCGGTTCGGTTGGCTGAAACGGTACCGAGACGATTGAGTAGTCGGGCGAAATATAGAACAGCTCTTTTCCGTCTTTGCGCCACATCGGCTCGACGCCCCCGCCGATCGACACGATTCGTTTGCCGCCGAGAGAAGGAAATCGCTGGACGTAGACTTCCAGCGCTCCCGATTCATCCGACACGTACGCGAGCCAGCGGCCATTGGGAGAAATGTGTCCTTGCGACTCGTTGAAGGGCGTACGCAGCAGCGGAACGGGCTTTTTGTCCCCGGACATGGGAACCATTACAAGATCCAGCTTAGTGCTGGGGCTCAGAGTCGTATAGATGAGGTAATCCCCGACTGGCGACCAGTCGTTCAGGATCTTGCGTTCGCCGTCGTTTGCCAGAATCTGATCCTGTGCAGAGCTTCCAATGTTCCGAACGTACACCGTGAAGTGACTGTGGGATTCAAAAGCGATGCGAGTGCCGTCGGGAGACCACAAGGGATATGTCCCTTCTCCTTCCAGGCGAGTGGCCGCATTGCGTTCAAGATCGATCATCCACATTCGCGGACCGGCATCCATGGCGACCAGTTGTTTGCGGTCCGGGGAAAACATTGGACTGCGAAGGCCTTTGAACGCCGGAATGGATGGGGTGCGCTTTCCGTCGCGGTCAAACCATGCAAGTTCCTGGGTTTTTGCGCCGGACCGAAAGGTAAGCAAATTGGCGGAAGCGGAGATCATCTTCCCGTCGGCGTCGCCGGGAGCGGACACATTCCTGGCCACAATCAGCGGTTTGCCGGTTACCTTGAGCCGGGAGGCGTCAAATCGCTGGGCCAAGAGGATATCTTCCTGGACATATAACAGGTACCCCGGCGCCGAGTAGATCACCGGCGACGAGGTCTGGCTGGCGATCCGGATGCGTTGAGAAGAATCGAGGGAGCCGATGTAGGTGCCGGTTTGATCCTCGTTCCCGCTGCGGAGGAAGAACAGAAAATGTCGGCCGTCGGGAAGAAACTGAGGCAGTTTTTCGGCGAGATCGCCCGCGGACCGATTGATGGTGACGACGGCTGTAACGCGTCCTCCAGAAGGGTCGACACGATATAAGCCAGTCTGCCAATCAGAAAAAAGGATCGGCCCGGCAGTGCTCCACGTCGCGCCTCCAGAGCTTACGGGCACAGTGGCGATGGGCTTCGGAGAATCCCCATGCAGATCCACGGTCTTAAGCTGCCCGTTTGCAAAAAATCCGATCATGTCACTTGCCGGCGACCAGAAGGGATCGGACGCGCCCTCGGTGCCCCCTAGTGGCAGCAATTCGGCGGAGTCCATAGCTTTGAGGTACAGATGCGCCTGCGCCGCTTCTCGATCGCGCGCCACGAAGACCATGTAGCGGCTGTTGGGAGAGAGAATGCCCCCCGATGCGAGTGGCGAACCCTGTGGCGCGGCCTGCGTAAATAGAAGCACTCCGGCCCGAGGTATCGATTTCGGAAATAGAAACTGTCTCGCGAGCAGGAGCAAAATCACGGCCGCCGTCACCAATGTCCAAAACGTCCAAATCCGAGACTTCGGCCATTCCCGCGTTCTGCTGTGAGGCGAGGGGGAGACGGATGGTTCGACGTTTCTCTCCACTCCGAGCGGCGCGGAGGAAGCCGAAGAAAAATCGGAAGCGGAGTCATGAACCTCCCGCACCGGCCCTTTTAGGCGATACCCCTTTCGTGGAACCGTGATGATCAATTGCGGATTTGTGGAGTCATCTCCAAGCGCCCGCCTCAGCACCGACATGCTGTGGACGAGGCTATCCTCCGAGACAAACATATCTTTCCATACCGCATTGAGGAGTTCATCTTTGGAGATCGTGCTGTCCGGACGGGCCGCCAGGTAAGTCAGGATGTCAAAGGCCTTGGAGGGAACGGCAACAGGTTCCCCCTGCCGCCAGATCTGGCGGGAAGGGACGTCGATTACAATCTGCCCAAACTCATAGCCTGCCACCGCGTTCGGAGAGACGAATGCCAGTGACTTCATAGAGATTCCACCCGATTCGGCGATTTTCCCGCTTTTTCCTCAGGACTTTCCGCAAAGAATATAGTAGATTGCCGCGCAACGGCAAGTTTAATCGGTCCATTCACGCGGTAAGGGGGCATCTTGCAGACTCGGGAATGACAAATTGACAGCAAGGGTGGGAAAACTTATGACGAAAAAGTTGTTAGCGATTTCCTCTTTGTTCAGCATCCTGTGCTTCTCCGCTTCTCTCTTTGGCCAGACGGCCTCTACCGGCGCGTTGACCGGCACCGTAAAAGATTCTTCCGGCGCAGTTGTGCCCAATGCCACGGTCACCGCTACCAGCATTGGCACGGGCCAGGTGCGCACCACGACCACAACTGCGGACGGCATATACAAATTCGGACTGCTGCCTCCCGGCGATTACAAGCTGAAGTTTGAAGCCTCAGGCTTTACCACGGCGGAAGTTCCTTCGGTCGCGGTCACCGTCACCGAAACTGCCGTGTTCGATGAAACCGTTCAAGTTGGAGCCCAGACGCAGCAAGTAGAGGTCCGCGGAGAGGTGGAAGCGGTGCAGACCGCCAGTTCCACCGTGGGCACCGTGGTGAACTCTGACACCGTGACGGCGGTTCCTTTGACCACGCGCAACTACACCAACTTGCTGGGACTCGCGGCCGGAGCGAATGTCGGCGTGTTCAACGCTGCCAACCTCGGCCGGGGCTCGCAGGACATCCTGGTGAACGGCTCGAGCACGGTGCAAAACAACTACCAGCAGGACGGGGCCACCATCATCGATATCGGCGGCCGCGGAAACGGCGCCGATTCCGGCAACAACGGATCTGGAATCGGGATCGTGAATCCGGACGCCATCCAGGAATTCAAAATCCAGACTTCGCTGTTCGACGCCGGGTATGGACGAAATCCGGGCGCGAGCGTGAATGTGGTCACAAGGTCTGGCACCAACCAGTTCCACGGCACCGCTTTTGAATTTTTCCGCAACACCATACTGAACGCCAACGACTATTTCCGGAAGATCAGCCCGCCCATCGGGGGCGTCCCGAACAATGGGCGCCAGGTGCTGGACCAGAATCAGTATGGCGGCACCTTCGGCGGTCCCGTGAAAAAAGACAAGCTGTTCTTCTTTGTGGCGTTTCAGGACACGCACCAGCGGAACGGGATATCGCCCGCAGGCTTTTCCGATCCTACGCTGGTCGGAATTCCGCAGGGTGCCCGCAACACGCCCGCTTTTCAGGCTGCGCTGGGTGCCGCATTTTGCCCCGGCGGCAGCGCGGCCGGCAGCGTGAAGGCCACATCGGTCGTTCAGGTTCTGTGCAACGGCTCGAACATCAATCCCGTGGCCCTCAATATTCTTAATTTGAAGCTTCCGAACGGAAACTATTACATCCCGAGTTCTTCCGACGGGGTCAATCAGCCCACGACGTTCAGCGTTCCGGCGGTGTTTTCTGAGCCCCAGGCGCTTGGAAATTTCGACTACGCGTTCAACAGCAAGAACACTCTGTCGGGCAGATGGTTTTTTGGCCCGGATACAACAACGGCATCCATGGGATGCGGAACAGGCGGCTCCTCGATCACCCTGTGCCTCCCGGGCGGTCCTGCCCAACTTTATTACTCGACCCAGTATGCGGTACTGAAACTCACCTCCATCGTCTCTGCCAACCTGGTGAACGAAGTGCGGGTTTCGGCGCAGCGTTCGGTGGCAACCACGCAAAGCGAGTTGCCCTTCACGGATACGCAGGTAGGAATCACGCCGATTGTCCCCTCCTACAATGCCTTTAACAAGATCGTGATCAACGGGCTGTTGCAGTTTCAGGCCGTCAGCGTGAGCGATTCGTGGACATACTCAACGGAATTCGCGGACCAGATCTCCTGGTCGCACGGAAAACACACCATCCGCACCGGCTTCGAATTCGAAAAAGACGCGCAAAACCGGTTCTTCCCGGGGCTTTCCATCGGGAGCGAAACCTTCGTCACCTTCCAGGACTTCCTGCTGGGCCTGCCCGGCTGCGCCCCTACTCTCACCGCCGCGCAATGCTCGGCAAGCGCCGCGGCTGGGCTGACGAATGGAAGCGCCACCAGCAATATCTCCTCCTCCGGCACATCGGCGTCCGCCACGGAACCGGGCGGTGAGTTCAGCCACTTCCGGGCTCCCGTTGCATCCGCCTTTGTTCAGGATGACTTCAAGGTGCTAAGCAATCTCACGCTGAACCTCGGGCTGCGGTGGGAGTACAACGGCTTGATCGACGACACCGCCGGCCAGTTGACCAACGTCTGGCCGAGCCTGATCAGCACGGTCAATGTGCCGGTAACGCAGGGCGGCACACTGGGAACCTCGGCCGCCACCGGATCACTGGCCGGGTTTGTAGTGCCATCCAACTACAACCCCGCGCTCAACCCGCCGCCAACCGTTGGCGGAATTTTCCAAAATAACCGGAAGACTCCCACTCAGAATGCTCCTCCGCTTACGGCTTTTGCGCCGCGCTTTGGCCTGGCCTGGAAGCCTCTTGCCACGGACCGGTTCGTCGTGCGGGGCGGCATAGGCTATTTCTATGACAGGCCGGGTCTCTCCGCTTTCGATAACACCTTTATCCAGGCATTTCCCTACACCGCGCCGGCGTTTCAGACCGGCGCTGCAAACTATTTTGCTACCGATGCGATGCCTTATGCTCCCACTTCGATCGGGTGGGCGCCTCGCTGGGCCAACATCAATACCGTGGCGCAGACGGGCACGCAATCCAATCTGAACGTGGACTTGATGGGGCCCGTCTACCTGGTTCCAACGACCTATCAATGGAACCTGAACACGCAATATGAGTTCGCTCCGGAGTGGGTGCTGGAAGTGGGCTGGGTGGGAAGCCGGGCAATTCACCAGGTTCCCGACTTCATACCCAATGGCGGTTTTGCCTTTCACCAGCTCAACGAAGCGCGACTCGCAAGCCCAAGCAATCCCGTGAATGGACTCACCACCAACACCGTGGCCAACGCGGCGGTGCGTGTGCCTTACCTCGGCTTCTCCGCAGCTGGCCTTGCGGATGACCCCACCATCGGTGACAGCAAATTCAATAGCTTGCAGGTTACCGTGCGCAAGCAGATGTCACACGGGCTCCAAATGCAGGCGGCCTACACCTTTAGCCGTTCGTTCACCAATACGGCGTACGACGTTTATAACGACCCCAACATCAAGCGGTATGGGCCATACGCCTACTATCACCCGCAGCGGGTGGCGATCACCTACGACTGGAACATCCCTTTCGGTTCGCATGAAGGGATTCTCGGGAAGATTGCCAGCGGGTGGGATTTGTCGGGTGTGACGATTGTGCAGGACGGCACGCCGCTCACGATCACTGACACCCGTGGAGGATCTATCTACGGGTATGGTCCTGGGGCGACGCAAACCTCGACAGCCGAATTTGCCGCGGGGATGGGCAATGCGAACGTAGGCACGGCGGGAGGGGTTACGCAGCGCCTGGGAGGCGCTACGGGTGGATCTGGGTTCTTCAACAAGGCGGCGTTTGGCGTGACGCCGGTGATCGGCAACGGAACCGGTTACGGTAACGCTGGTTACGGCATCATTCTTGGGCCGGGCCAGTTTAACTTCGATGCGGCTATCCAAAAGACAACCAAGGTTGGGGGCATCCACGAGGATGCGAGCTTGGTGTTTCGCACCGAATTCTTCAATGTTTTCAACCATCCACAGTTCTCCAACCCCACGGGTTCCCAGCTCGACGTCTCGAACGCAACCTTTGGGCAGATTACGAGCGAGTCGGTGAACCCACGGCTGATTCAGTTTGCGCTGAAGTACGTGTTCTAGGTGGTTCCGAGGAAATAGCCCGCTCCGGGCGCGCGTTGTCCCGGAGCGGGAAGATGGCCGGCGGCGGCCAAAGACACCCACGGTGCCCTTCGTCCCTGGTGCGCGACTTTACCCTGCGGAGTGCCGCTACTCTGGCAGAGTCATCCCTGGGAGATTCCCCATGCGCTGGAGCTGTCGACGTCTGATGTTCGGTGCGCTGGCAGTCGCGATTGCAGCGGCGCTAACAGCGTCGCCTTCGCGAGCTCAGAGCGATTCGTCCGCTCCGCCTCCACCAAAGCCTCGCCCGCAGATCGTCATCGATGACGACGGAACCTACCATCTGCCCGCGCAGGCAATTCCCATGTCGAGCCTCATGAGCAAGGAGCTGAAAGCGTCGCTGATCTACATGGATCGCGCCGAACGCGATCCGAAGCTCACGGCGCACCAGCCCGATGGTTCCACCTTGATCCTCAAGCCATTTCGCGACCGCCAGACTGCGCTGTATCCCCTGAACAAGGAAGACACGAAGATAGGAGGCGTTCACGTCTTCGTTTACACGCCTAAAGACGGCGTGTCCGCCAAGAACAAGAATCGCGTACTGATCGAGCTGCATAGCGCCGATTGCTGGATTGATTGCGGCGCGCTCGGTTCGCAACCGATCGCCTTCCTTGGCAAAATCAAAGTCGTCAGCGTCGACTACGGAGATCCGGAATTTCCAAGGGCTGTCGAAGACGTCTCGAACGTTTACTCCGGACTATTGAAGACTTACAAACCCGCCAATATCGGCCTCTACGGTTGTTCGCGCGGTGGAGTTCTGGCCGCCAGGTCGCTCGCCTGGTTTCAGAAACACAACCTGCCGAGGCCGGGCGCGGCGGGCCTCTTGTGCGCCAGCGCCGGAGGCGATCGCGGCGACGCTGGCTACATCGGAACCGAGCTGGGTAATGGCATGATGCCGCAGCCGCCCACTCATCAGGGTGAACAGGATCTGGGCAATATCGGTCCGGAAGATCCGCTGGTCTCGCCCGTGAAATCGCCCGAGATGCTGTCGAAGTTTCCTCCGACTCTTCTGATTACGGGCACCCGCTCGATAGATATGAGCACCGGCGTCTA
The DNA here is from genome assembly GCA_963848365.1 of uncultured Acidobacteriota bacterium. Taxonomy (GTDB): domain Bacteria; phylum Acidobacteriota; class Terriglobia; order Acidiferrales; family UBA7541; genus Palsa-295. The sequence goes on along the minus strand of CAWKDI010000004.1, from coordinate 1,014,416 downwards.
TACGCACGAGCAGCTCGTGAAGGTGGGCGTCGAGACGGACCTCCACGTTTTCGAGGGTGGCAGGCATTCGTTTTGGTACGATCCCGCGCCGCCGGAGTCGCAGGAGGTTTATGACATCATCGTCAAATTTTTCGACCGTCATTTAGGCGTTCGCAACTAGGAATTGCCCGATGCATCGTGAAACGCGGTATTCTCTCCGGCGTCCAATAAGCCGAACCTTGCGCCACCATTCACGAGGGTACTTATGACAAGACAACGTTGTGTGAGCCTCGTTTCACTGCTTTTGCTGGCCGCGGGAATCGCGCTGGCCCAGGATGCGGCAAAAACTTCGTCCAGGAATTCCCCGGCGAACGCGAGCGCCGTAATCCGCCGAGCGGAAAAGGCCATGGGCGACGTGAAGTCCATTCGATATTCGGGCACCGGCGAATTGGGCGCCGTGGGAATGAATTGGAATCCGACAGCTCCGTGGCACGCCACCGCACTCACGAGCTATATCCGCACCATCGATTACCCGAGCGCCTCCTCGACCGAGGAGATAAACCGGAGACAGAAAAATCCGCCAATGCTCGGCGGCGAGGCCCCGTTCGTGGAGCCGATTCACGAGGGCCGCAGGGTCAGCGGAAAATACGCCTGGAATCAGCCGTTCAATGCGTATCCGGCCCCGCCTCCCGACAAGGTGCAGCCCGCCCCTGCCGCGGCGTATGAGCGCGGCCTGCACATCTGGCTCACCCCACACGGCTTCCTGAAGGCCGCCGCCGAGAACCACGCCACCGCCGAATCAGCCGAAGAGGCTGGAGCGAAAGTTACTGTCCTCACGTTCATGCTTGGGAAAAATAAGATTATTGGCACCATCGACGGCCGGAACCTCGTGACGACGGTGAAGACGTGGATTCCCAACCCGGTTCTGGGGGATATGCCCGTCGAAACAGCCTATCTCGATTACAAGGATTTTAGCGGCGTAGAATTTCCCACGCATATTTTGGAAAAGCAGGGCGGCTTTCCCACGCTTGACTTGATGGTGGCGAACGCACAGGCGAACATTCAAGACGCCGCGCTTCAGGTGCCGGACTCTGTGTTGCGCGCGACTATCCCGCCGGAGCGCGTTACGCCGGAAAAACTTGCCGACGGGGTGTGGCTGATGCACGGCGGTCATAATAGCGCTCTCATCGAATTCAAGGATTTTGTGGCTGTCGTCGATGCTCCTTTGAACGAGGCGCGCTCCCTGGCCGTAATTGCGGCCGTGAAGAAACTCGTTCCGGATAAACCCATCAAGTATGTGATCAACACGCATCATCACTTCGATCACTCCGGCGGACTGCGCACATACGTCGCGGAGGGCGCCACGGTTATAACGCATGAAGGCAACAAAGAGTTCTACGAATGGGCCTGGAAGCAGCCCCGCACCCTGGAACCCGACGAGCTTTCGGAAAAGCCCACGGAACCGACGTTCATCACCTACAAGACGAAGTATGTGCTCACCGATGGAACCCGCTCCGTCGAGGTGCACCTGACCATCGGCGACAATCACGATGAGTTTCTTTCCTTTGCTTATCTGCCCAAGGAAAAGCTGCTTATCGAGGTCGATGACTTCTCGGACCGGTATGCCACGCCGATGTCGCTGGGCTTGTGGAATAACTTGTACGGAAACCTTCTGCGTCTGAATCTGGATGTGGAGACAATCGCTCCGCTTCACGGCGAGATCATCAGCATGCCGGATTGGCTGAAGCTGCTGCGGGACAGCACCAGGTAGCTTCAAATCGAAGCCGAGCCGCCGCCTTTGGCCGGATCGGCTCCCCGGCAGGGAGAGGGAGCGGATCCGCATTGGCCGCCGAATGTTTCGGCAACGACGTAGATCGGCCGCGACTTGGTCGCTTCAAACACCCGCCCCACGTACTCCCCGATAATGCCCATAAAAAATAACTGTATGCCGGAGAGAAACGTGATCGAAACGATCAAGGCCGTAAACCCCTGCGGGGTCTTGCCGGTGGCTAATTTAATGTAAAGCGCGTAGAAGACATAGGCCGCCGATAGCGCGATCGCGCTCAGTCCGAGGATGGCCGCCGCGCGCAGCGGGATGATGGAGAATGAGAATATTCCGTCGGCCGCCAGTTTCAGCAGCTTCACGGCGCTATATTTCGATTCCCCGGCATACCGTGCCGCGCGCTCCACCGGCACGCCCGCTTGTCGGAAACCGACCCACGTCCGCAGCCCCCGGAGGTAACGGTGCTGCTCCGGCATGCGGCGAATCTCCTCCACCACGCGCCGCGACATCAGCCCAAAATCGCCCGCGTCGAGCGGCAGCCGCGTTTCTGATAGGCTTCCGGCGAGCCGGTAAAAAAGGTAGTAGCAGAAGCGCAGCCACCAGACTTCCTTGCGCTGCACGCGCTGGGCGTAGACCACGTCGTTCCCTTCGCGATACTTGGCGATGAATTGCGGAAACGCCTCGGGGGGATCCTGTAAGTCCCCATCCATCACGATGGCGACTTCGCCGGTGATCTGTTCCAGCGCGGCGGTCAGGGCGGCCTGGTGGCCGAAATTGCGGGAGAGGACAATGGCCGTGATGCTGCTGTCCTTCGCGGCTTCGCGCCGGAGCAGTTGCAGTGTGCCGTCGGTGCTGCCGTCATCCACCACTACGATCTGATGCGGGCCTCCCGGAATGCTATCGAGCGCGTTGCGAACGCGCTGCAGTAATTCCGGCAATACGCTTTCCTCGTTGAATACCGGAATTGCAACCGACACTCGAAGCGGTTGAGTCAATCATTTCTCACAAGGAAGCTCTGAAGAAACTTTTGCCCGTCATTGACGAAGCCACCCTCTACTTCCGCGCGATGATTGCCGCAACCCCGCTGCGATCCCCAAACTCTGCCATTTCGACGCTCGAAAAGCCCGCCTCGGTTAGCCAGGCCCGGAGACCGGCCCCGAAAATTCTAACCGAATCGCGTGCAAATCCGTTGTCTTTCGCTACAATTCCTGGCGTGGAGGAACTATGAACCTGAAGAATTCGGTCGCCCTAGTCACCGGCGGCAGCAGCGGAATCGGCAAGGCCATCGCGAAAACCCTGATCGAAAGCGGCGGCCGCGTCGCCATCACAGCGCGCGACGAGAAACGTCTGGCCGAGGCCGCCCGCGAATTGGGTGCCCATCCCATCCATGCCGACGTTTCAGTTGAAGCCGATGTCGAGCGCACCTATCGCGAGCTGTTGCAGAAGTTTGGAGACCTGGACATCCTGGTCAACAACGCCGGAGTCGGAGTGTTCAAGAACCTCGTCGACTTCAGCCTCAGGGAATTCGAATCCGTGTTTGCCACCAACGTCACCGGAGCCATGCTCATGGCGCGCGAGGCGGCCAGGCACTTCATCAAAAAGCAGCGCGGCAACATCGTCAACATCTCCTCGACGGCCGGTCTCCGCGGTGCCGCGAACGGCACGGCCTATTACGCCAGCAAGTTCGCGCTTCGCGGAATGACGGAGTGCTGGCGAGCCGAACTCCGCAAGCACAACATCCGGGTGATCCTGGTCAATCCCAGCGAGGTGATCACCAACTTCTTCGCTTCCGCGAACCTGACGCAGACTCCAAATGAGACCAAGTTGCGTGCCGAGGAAATCGCCTTCGCCGTCAAAGCCGCCCTCGAAATGGACGACCGCGGCTTCATCCCCGAGCTGTCCGTCTTCGCCACCAACCCGAAGGATTAGCTGCGCGCGTGATTCGCCTGCAGGAGTGCCCGGTCCGTTGAAATCCGCTGGCGAGAAATGCGTAACTGCTCAGCGGGAAACTTGGAGTGCTGGGGATTTGGCGCTGGCTAGGTCTATGCCTAGGATGGCGGCTATTGTCGGTGCTACCTGGCGCATATCTATGACGCCTATGTCGCGACCCGCGGCGATGTTTTTCCCCATTATGAAGAACGAGGCGTGCATTTCGGGGCGGTCGGGCAGGTAGCCGTGGGTGCCCGTGCCGGGGGCAGACTCGTTGATGGGGCCCGCTAGGGCGTAGCCTACTTCGGCGCCCGGCTGCATTTCCACCAGAAACGCGGCGCTCGGGAAGCCGCCCATTTTTGCCAGTTCTGGCTGTTCTATCACACGAGCTATGGAATAGGCGGGATCGCTTTTCATCTTCAGGAGCAGGGCTTTCACGCGCTGTTTCAGTGCTTCGTCGGAGGAGTCGCGCAGCATTACCGCAGCTGAGCCTCCCGCGGGCCAGAAGGCTGCGTCCCAGGAGGTGATCCTTGGCGGAAGCATGTCGGACGACGGTTTCAGCTTGATCAAGCCTTCCTTGACGAAGGGCAGCATGAGATTAACTTTGTGGTCAACCGGTATGAATCCGTGATCGGAGACGACCGCAATCACCGTGCCGGGGTCGGCTGCTTCCGCCGTCTGAATCAGTTGGGCCAGCATCTGATCGACAGCCTCGACCGTCTCGTCGCTTTCTTTGCTGAAGGGGCCGGTGTTGTGCTCCAGATGATCGAGCGCGGCCAGGTGGATGGTCATGAAGCCCGGCTTCTCGCGCGCGAGAATTGCTTGGGCAAATTTCGCGCGAATGCGATCTCCCGGCACTCCTTGATCGCTTGATTCGTCGTAGGGCCCCAGATTTTTTTCCAGTTCCTCGAGCAAGCCCAGCGGGCGCGAAAGTTCTTCCATCAGCTTGTGGTCGTTGTCGGTTCGGGTGCGCCAGTATTCTGGAATCAGATATTTCACCGAGGTGGCGCCTACCGTGACAGGCCAGCTTACGCTCGCGGTGGTGATGCCGGCTTTTTCGGCTGCGTCCCAGAGCGTCGGAACCTTGATATCCTGCGCGTACCAGTTCCAGGTTTCGACGGTTACCAGAGGCTCGAAGGCTACGTTGGCGTCGATGCCGTGTTCGCTCGGCCATACGCCGGTCACCAGTGTGGTGTGGCAGGGATAGGTAACGGTGGGAACTACATTGATGACGCCTTCGGCGTAAGCGCCTTCGGTGAGGAAGCGCCGAAGCGTGGGGATTTTCAGGTGGTGTGCATCGGCTTTGAGAACATATTCAGGGCCGAGGCCGTCGACGGAGATCATCAAGACCGAGCCGGCCCAAGAGGAACTGGCTGCGAGCAGGCACGCAAGGAGTGCGGCGACGTGAAGCTGGCTTTTCATATTTTGAGTCTCCTGCACCGCTTCGATGCCACTGTCGCAGTTTCTGCCTAGGTTAGTCGAAGTTTCATCGTAGCCGGAGAAAGGCCCCACCCTTAACAGCAAGGGTGGGGCTCCGAAAAATCAGATACTGGGCGCCTTGGAGGCCGTTTGCCCGATTGGCTTCCTAGAAGAGCAGCTTCAGGGCGAACTGGATCTGCCGTGCGGGATAGGTGCTGCGAATGGTTCCGAAGGCTGAATCGGTTGTCCGTATGTCGGGCATTCCGAAGTTCGTCTGGTTCAGGAAGTTGAAGAACTCCGACCGGAACTGCATGCGGATGTCTTCATGGATCTGAAACGTTTTGTCGACGGCAAGATCCCATTGCTCGAAGCCGGGAGCATGGAAGGCATTGCGGCCCAGATCGCCGAAAGGCGCGCTGGCGGGGGGAGTGGTGAACGTATAGCCGGCGAAGTAGTTGTTGATAATCTGTTGCGTGCTCAGACTTGTGCCGATTCCGCTTACGTTGGGCCGTTCAAAAGCTTGGCCGCGATAATCGTTGGAAAGGCCGGTGACGTCGTTGGCCGTGGAGGGCACGTAGAAAACGTTGAGCGGCGTGCCGGTATGGGCCGTGTTGATGGTATTGAATTCCCACCCGCCAACGACCGCATCTTCCCAGGCGTTCATGTTCGAGCCGAACTTGGCGGCCTCGGCCAAAGGGAAGCTGATAAACCACGCTGGTGACGTTAGTTGAGCTTCACATCAAAGCTCGAGGGGCCGTATTCGGCCTTGAGGTTGTGAATATTCTGCGGATTGGCCTCGTAGCCGCCGGAATAATATTCAAGCGCTTGCTCGGAATCGCCCAGCGCGCTGCCCCACGTGAACGAGTTCAGGAAATACAAGCCATTCCCGAAGCGATGCTCGACGCGGACGGAAAGGCCATTGTAGTTGTTGTTACCCACCGGATCGACCCAGGTGATGGGGCCAAAAGAAGGAATGGGGCGGCGGGCCTGAACGCCCGAGCGTTCCGGCCGGGCGCATTAGGGTTCGCCTGGTTGTAGTCGCCGAGAATGGGAAGATCCAGGCTGTGGTTGCCGTTGTAAGCCACCTCGACCAACGTGTTCATGGGAAGTTCGCGCTGCACCGACAAGAACCAGTTTTGCACGTAGGGCCACGGGCTGTGCGCCGGAATGTAGTCCACGTTGGAATTGACCGGATTGAAAGCTGCGGGGCTGGCGATGCCCGTCGTAAAGCTGTTCTGCGTCGTGAGGAAGCCCGCCGGTACCGGCCCGCCCGCGGGAATCGATTGGTTGATTACGCCGAAAAGGGCGTTGGGGGCGTTGATGCCTTCTTCGGAGCTGCCGGGGCGGTTGAAGAATGTGTAGCTGATGCCGTAACCGCTTCGAACCACCGTCTTGGTGTCGATGCTGTAGGCTAAGCCGAGCCGCGGGCCAAAATCCTTGTAATTGGGATGTACCAGGGCTGCGGTTGTACAGGCTGCCGCCGGTGGCGGGAATCATCGTGTCGGTGGCGGGACTGAAATTCGACCAGTTGTTGTCCCGGTCGTAAAGCGGTGTCGCAAAATCCCAGCGCAGGCCGGCATTCACGGTGAGCTTCGACGTCACGCGATAATCGTCCTGCACGTAGAGAGAATGGACGTGCTGGCGAAGGTTGATCGACGAGATCGGTGCCCGAGATTGATGATGCTGGGCGTGCCGAAGATAAAATCCGCGAGATTGTAGCTCGTGGAGTCGCTGGTAACCGTGCATCCGGCCGCCTGTCCCAATTGAGCGCAGGTGGGCTTGCTGAATCCGCCGGTGAACTGATCCTCGCCGTAGAGCGGATTCACGTCGAGCACTTCGGTGCGGATCACCAGGAACTCGTAGCCCATCTTGATCGAGTGGCGGCCGCGGATCAGCGAATAATTGATCTTCGGATCGAACGACGTGGGATTCTGGAATTGCGGATTGCTCGTTTGCCGGCCCAATTGAGAGAAGCCGCTGATGTTCTGGGAATTCAGGCCGCCTTGAAGGTCGGGCGTCGTCGGCAAGCCGGAAAAGGGAAACCCCGGAAAGCTGGTCGCAAGGCCCAGATTCGGCGGAGTCTTGCCGGCCTTTAATGCGCGAAAATCCGAAGCGCGCTTCGAGCAGCGAATTGGGCGAAAGCGTCCACGTGTAGCCCGCCGAAGCGTTCTGGTCGAAGACGTGGATGTTGCCGTTCCGTTTCCGCCCGACGGGTCCAGGGATGTCGGGCTGGAAGAACTGGTGGTCCATCCTCTGGCTGAATCGCAGAAATGCGGTCATGTGGTCGTTGATCTGGTCATCGAGCTTGGCGTCGATATTTATCGGTGTAATCGCGAACCAGCAGGTCCTGCTGCATAATCGTTGGAGCGCTGCAGAGGTTACCGCGGTCACTGCCGGCAGCTGATTCAGGACCGCAGCCGCGAAAGGATTCAGGGTGGCGATCGGAATTGGCGTGTTGGCCTTGATAGACCACGCCCGTGAGGGGGTCCACCACCGGCACCGGCAATATGCCGTTGCGATCGTTCGACGGTCGGGATCGAATCGAAGTTGATGTAATGCAGCAATTGCCGGTAACCCTCATAGTCGGTGAAGAAGAAGAGTTTGTTCTTGATGATCGGGCCGCCGAAGGTCATCCCGAACTGGTTGCGGTGCAGCGGGGGCTTGGCCGCGGGGGCAAAAAGATAGCCCGTCGCGTTCAGGTCCGTGTTGCGCAAGAACTCGTAGGCGTCTCCGTGGAATTGGTTCGTGCCGGATTTCATGGCGGCGTTCACCACTGCGCCGCCCACCCGCCCGTACTCGGCGCTGTAGTTGCTCGTGATCACTTTAAATTCGGCAAGCGCGTCGGGCGAAGGCTGCACCAGCTGAGCCGAATAGCCCTGGTTGCTCGTGCCATAGGCGTTGTTGTCCAGTCCGTCGAGCAGGAAGTTGTTGTAGGTGCTGCGCATGCCGTTCACGTTGAAGGCGCCTTCGCGCGGATGTGCCGGTCGGCCCGAAGGAGATCGCGATGGGCGATTTGACGGCGTTGGCGGACAACAGAGCCAGATCGGCGTAATTGCGGCCGTTCAGCGGAAGTTCGGCCACCGTCTGAGTGCCGATCACCTGGGCGTGTTCGCTCGAGTCGGTTTGGATCATCGAGGCTGCGGCCGAAACCACCACGGACTCGGTCACGGCTCCCACTTGCATTGTCGCGTCCACGCGCTGGCGCGCCTCCACGTCCACGCGCACTTCGGTCGTGAACTTCGAAAATCCAGGCTGCTCCACCGTCAGCTTGTAGCGCGCCCACCTTCACGTTCAGGAAATCGTATTCCCCGCTTTCGTCGGTGGTGGCCTTCGTCTCGACTGCCGGTGCCCTGATTCGTCAGAGTTACGGTCGCTTTGGAGACCGCGCCGCCGGAAGGATCCGTGACCGTTCCGAGGACTTCCGACGTCTCAAATTGAGCAAAGAGCAGAGATGCAAAGAAAAAAAAGCCGCAGATGGACAACACCAGTTGTTTTTTCATGCGGCAATTTGGCACGGAAGATGTTTCTGTCTTGTGAAGGGATTATGACGATTCAATGAGGGCTGCTTTGCAGGGCGAAGTAATCAGAACGGTATAAGCATGCGTATATTACTCATACGTATACACGGGGGCACAGCAAGGCTTGCTATGCGCATTGAAGAAAATTGAAAGAGTCCCCTGGACGCCGGTGCTACGAAACGCTCTGCCTGGTCGCGACAAGCCGTGTCGGAAGGTAACCCAGTTGCTCGACGCGACGAAGAATACCGCGATAGATTTCCGGGTCGAGATGCGGTGTGCGGCTCAACACCCAGAGATATTTGCGGCTCGGTTCGCCCACGACGGCGTACTCATAGTTCTGCCCCAGGGCCACCACCCAATAGTCGCCCGAGAAGGGCCAGAAGAAGGTTACTTTCAGCTTGGCGTTGCTCACCGGATCGACGATCTTCGCTGATCCGTGGACGCTCTTCGTTCCTCCGCTCGGTTTGCGGCATGAATTCACCACTTCGATTTTGCCGTCGCCTCGCAAAGAGTATCGAGCCGTGGTATCGGAGTCGCAGTTGCGCTCGAATCGGTTAGGATAGCGGGCGATCTCGTACCAGGTCCCCAGGTAACGCTGCAAATCCACATGGTCTACAGTTTGAAGCGGGCCTGCGGCCGCTGTCGCCCCGGTCGCCTTCGGTGCGAAGGCAATTCCGGTTGCCGCCACCGCGATTCCCACGCCGAGCCACCACAAACCCTCTGCGGTTTTGCGTTTCATGGTAAGCCTTTCGACCTTTGCTGCTCATTCAGCACATCGTTACTCCCATTCCTAGAATACCAGTAGCGCTCGGCCTTCGGCGCTGGCCGGTTTTGGCTCCAATTTAGGCGGTTCGGGTTTCATCGCGGCGGCTGTTTACCCCTTCCTATCGCCGCTTTCAATCGGAAGGGTGCGGTGTCCGCGGCTCTTGTACACTACGCATTGTCTTGCGAGGAGGCATCCCGTGACCCACGACCTGAGCCGCATGATCAAGCGAGGCTTGTTGCGCGGCCCTATTCTGCGAGCAATTACCGTCCTGATGCTGAGCCTGTTTGCCGCGCATGTCTCCTTAGCGCAGAAGGTGACGGTTGAATTCGACCAGGCCGCTGACTTCAGCAAGTACAGGACGTTCGCGATTCGCAGCGGCCAGTTGAACAGCAAAAACGCGGCGCTGAACAGCGACCTCGTTAAAAAGCAGATCGAGAGCGATATTGCGCGCGACCTCACCGCCAGGGGCTTGATGGAGGTGACCTCGGGCCCATCGGATCTCAATGTGCGGTACACGTTTGGATCGGCGCGCAAGGTCGAGACAGAAGCCTATCCGGCGGGATGGTATGGCTGGGGAACGCGCATCGTGCGCGTCCCTTACGCCGAGGGCACACTGGTGATCGATTTGCGCGATCCCACGACGCGCTCGCTGGTGTGGCGCGGGATTTCGAGCGAAGAAAAATCGGACCCCAGCAAAATTGAAGGGAAGCTCGACAAGATGGTCAAAAAGGCGCTGGATAAATATCCGCCCAAGAAATAGCGGTGCTAGCCGTGGCATACTATTGCCGCGAGGCATCCAGCCAAGAGGGATCGAAAATGCCGATTTACGAATACCTTTGCGACGATTGCGGCGAACGGTATGAGCGCATCGTCATGAGCAAGAGCACTAAAGTGACTTGCCCGAAGTGCGAAAGCGGGAAGAAGACGGTGCAGCTTTCCGTGTTCGCGGCGCCGGCTAATGGCAGCAAGACCTCTGGGGGCTCCAGCGACCCCGCTCCATCCGGCGGCTGCGGAAGCTCCTGTGGCTGCCACCATTAGAGCCTCTGAGCAGGATCGATCAGGGATATCCGCATGGCAATAAACCGGTCGCTTGCCCGCAGCGAGCACTCCGCCAACAATCCGGGGCATGATCAGTTCAGCGAGACGATCTACGGCGTGATGTGCGCCAACTGCCGCAACTATATCCTCATCGACAAGACGAATTGCCCTTCCAGTTGTCGCGAACATGAACCCTGCAGGCAGGCGTATGCTTAGCGCGCTCAAGCAGATCCCCTTCCCGCAAAGGAATTGAAGAGGGATTCACCCCCCAGGGCGACCGATGCAGAGCCCTGCAACGCTCCGCTCGCCTCGCGTGTTCCCTCTCTATCCATCCCGCCTGTACGTGCGCATGATTGACTTGCCTCGCGGCGCTATGGTACGCATATCTTGTCTTAGCGACTGGTTCCCTTCGGCTCCGAATGATATCCAAGACCCAACGCCTCGAGGTCACGCTTCAGACGCTGCTCGAAAGCGTCGATTTGGCCGAAAATATCGTGGTTGGCGTAGCCGAGGCCGCCGGCTTCGGGGGCGAGGACGTGCATAAGATCGGAATGGCCGTGCGCGAAGGGGTCGTGAACGCCTACAACTACGGCAACCAGCAGGATCAGAGCAAGAAAATCTCGATCACCGTCGAATTCGATCCGGAAAAAATGGTGATCCGCATACTCGATGAAGGCCCCGGCTTCGAACTCAATGAAGTGCCCGACTGCCTGGCGGAAGAGAATTTAATGCGCACCTCCGGGCGTGGCCTTTTCCTGATGCGCGCGTTCATGGACGATTTCCAGGTGCATCGCAACCCGGCTGGCGGCGCCGAACTGGTGATGGTAAAGAACCTGCCCGCCCCCGTTTCCAGCAACGGAAGTTCTCAGCCCAAGTAGTTCGTCTGCGAGGTGTTTGTGGCACTGCAAGGAACATGCCGGGAAGTCGGCGACGTAGCCGTAGTGGACTTCAGCGGCAAGATCACTCTGGGTGAAGGCAGCGCCATCCTGCGCAAGATGATCCGCGAACTGGTCGAGGCGGGCCACCGCAAGATCCTTCTCGATCTGGCCGACGTTGATTACATCGACAGCTCCGGAATCGGCGAAATGGTGGCAGCTTACACCACCGTGCGCAGCGCCCAGGGCGAACTCAAACTCGTGCACCTGACACGCCGCGTGCACGACATCCTCCAGATCACCCGCCTGTTCACCGTCTTCGACGTGCAAGGCGACGAAGCCAGCGCCATGCGCAGTTTCCGCGGAACCACGTAACAACCCCGACGCCACTCGACACTCTCGGACGAACGAAATCACACGTAAGCCATTGAAAACCAAGGAAAGCTGTAGCGCTCACTCGACACTCTTAATGGCACCGTGTCGCATCGAAATTTCATCGAAATTTCACGGCTGCTCCAGGCGTGAAAACCGAGGTAGAAACATGCCGGTTCGTCCCAGATGGTCCCGGAAGGCTGCGCCAAACTCGCCGGAAAGCAGCGCTTCCTCCCGGCGCGCCTTGAAGAAGTAGGACGTCCACATCACCGCAACCCCCACCAAAGCTCGCCACTCGCCAATCGCCAGCGCCGTGCCCAGAAGCCCGAGAATAATCCCGGAGTAGATTGGGTGGCGGATGCGAGCGTAAGGACCGCTCCGAATCAATTCGTGGCTTTCCTTTAGCGTAACCGCCGCAGACCAGTTCTTTCCAAGCACATAGCGCGCCCAGGCAGCGAGTCCAACGCCCAACGCCGTAAGGATTGCGCCAATGACCGCGATGGCTTCGCTCCGGGGAACAAACCGCTCTCCAAGCCAGCCCACCTCCGTACGAGGGTTGAACAGGAAAGCAAAGACAAATACGGTGAGCGCCAGGCGCATCAGGCGGGATCCACGCCGCTCCATTCGCTTGGCGCGCTTGATTCGGGTAGCCCCGATCAGCCAGTAGACGAGCAGTCCCAGCCAAAGGGCTTGGATTACGTGGCGGATCATCATTGCAGTAGCTTAGTGACGCCGCGAGCGACCGGTCAAGCTTCGCGAAGGACCAAGTCCGCGGGCAGCCCATTCCCGGTCGGAGAGAAGACCGGTTTCGCGGGACGGAGGTAGACTGAATGGCAGCTTACGGGATGATGACTCCAGGCAGCCCCCGGAAATGGGTGTCCGCGGTGACCAACTGCGCCTGGCAAATCCTCGCGGTGGCGTACACGATGGCATCCGCGGTGCTCAGGCGGTGCTCCACGGCCAGGTTTCCGGCGGCCAATGCGATAGTCTCGTCCAGCGGCACCACCCTGCGGTGAAAGGCCTGGGAAACGAACCGGTCGGCTACCGTCCGGCCGCGCTGCTTCGCAAGGTGCTTGTACACCTCGCACAGCACGATAGCCGGAAGCAGCACCGAACCATCCCCCTCCAGGTAGTGCGCGAAGGCGGCCGCCTTGGAGTCCTCCGAAAGATATTCGAGCCAGCCCGACGAGTCGACTACGTAAAGCTCAGAAGCGCTCCGTGTGGTCACGGTACTCGTCTTTCCATCTCATCCCTTTGGCGATGCCCCGCAGCTCCTTGATGGAGCGGGAGGGGACCAGATGGAGCGATCCGTCGAAGGCATACATGAGCAGCTGTTGTCCGGGCTCGATCTTCAGTTCGTCGCGTAGCGGTTTGGGGATAACGACTTGGAATTTTGGAGAGACCTTCACTCGCACTTTCTCCATCTTGCGGAACCTCTGCCCTATTTTGTCGACAACGAGCGCGTATGTCAACGCATGGATCGATGGGTATCACGTAATACCATCCAGCGATCGAGGAAGAACGAAGCGAGCCCGCGCCGATGCTTCCACTCCGAAGTGATTGAGCGAGAGCAACATGGGGATTGATCTCAAGCGTATTACGATCTTAAAAAAAATCAGGCGTGTGTTACGGATGCGAACACGCACTGGCCGGCCACCGGAATGTTTCGATCGATAGCGAGCGGGAGTTGCTGGACAATTTTTGGCGGACGCCAATCGCCCGATCGTCGAAATCGCCAATGTTTTACGGACGAAAACAAGCATCATTGTCGGCGCGTCGACATTGCAAGAATTTGCGAAAAAAATATTAACAGACGCCGCGAGAAAAATTGTCAGCAGGCCTTCTTGAATTCCAGAAGGTCGAGGAACAGGCATGCGCCATTTTTGCGGCCGTAGCGCGCCACTGAGAATTTCCCGCGGCGTAAAACTCGCGGCGCTCCGCTTCCCGCTGCAAAGGCGAGCCCTCCGTTCTCCGGTGGCGATGCCCAGAGGGGTTGTGCTATGTAGGGGTGGCCAGCGGATTGGCCGAAAGCGAGGACACAGATGGGAAAGTTTCTGGCGGGACTGATTTTAGGAATTATGATTTTCCCGGCGCTGGTTGTCGCCTACGTAATGACGGGGCTCGCCCCCGCTGCGGCCACAGCCCCCCCCATGCCCTTTGAAAGGTTCCTCGCCGGGACGGCCCTGGAAAAACGGATCTCCCGGGAAGCGCCTCAAAAAGATGTCTCCAGCTTTACGACCCAGAACTTGGTCGCCGGCGCTGAGATCTACAAAAAGAACTGCGCGATGTGCCATGGCTTGCCGCCGCAGCCCGCACCCCAAATCGCTCAGTCCATGTTCCCTGGAGCGCCCCAACTGCTCACGCCCGAGGGGATGGTTACCGATGACCCGGTGGGAGTGACCTACTGGAAGGTGAAGAACGGTATACGCCTGAGCGGAATGCCCAGCTTCGACTCTGCTTTAACCGATCAGCAGAAGTGGGATGTGAGCGCGATGCTCGCGCGGGCCGACGATTTGCCGCCGGAGGCCCAGTCCACGCTCAAGCCAGTCCCTGGTTCGGCGGTCCCGCCCCCGCCTGGCCAGGCCCACACGAAATGAACGCGCCGCCTATCGCAGGAGTGCATATGCCGCGCGCCACCAGGTCGTCGCAGGAAGCCGCGGACGACGTAATCGAGATTGCGCACAGCTATCTGAAATAAATCGGATCAGAAGAATTTCGGGCGCTTCCAGGTCGCGCGGCTTCTTCGCAAACCGGCGTTTCAGCGCCTGCCCACCGTCGATTTTCGTCTCGCCGAGCGGGCATCCCGATTGCCGGAAAAGCTCATCTTTAGTAGTCTCTAGCATTGCATTAGCGCCAGCGCGTCCAAACACAGTGAATCAGGGGTGAATGATTTGGGAGGAAAAAATCGGCTCTCTTTTTTGTTCGTCCTGTTTCTGGCCGTCGTTCTAACCGGGTGCCAACAGATCATTAATTATCCGGCTCCTTCGATTTCCGCAATTTCTCCCACGAGTATTCAGGCTGGGCAGCCTTTGTTTACCCTGACGGTTACGGGCAGCAATTTCACGCCGGCGTCGGCGATCATCTGGAACTCGCTCACACTCAGCTCGATTTTCGTAAATACGAATACCCTCACGGCGCAGGTTTCCGCTGCGCTGATTGAGAACCCCGGAACAGCAAATATCAAAGTGTCTACGCCGAGCCCGGGCGGCGGGCTTTCGCTTATCCTTGCTTTCACGATCAATCCGAACGTGAGTCCAACGCCTGCCATTACGTCGACGTCGCCTTCTTCCGTGCTTGCCGGCTCGGTGGCAACGTCGCTCGAGGTGCTGGGAAACAACTTTGTGCCGCAGTCGGTGGTAATGATTGGCAACACTCCGCTGGCGACAACTTACGAAGGGCCCAGTTTCCTTCAGGCGACGCTGCCCGGAAGCAATCTCGCCACCGCCGGAACGCTGCAACTCACTGTGGTGAATCCATCCACTCCATCGCCCGGGGGCGGCAGTTCCAACACCTATTCCTTTACAATCAATAACCCCGTGCCGAGCATCACGGCAGTGAGCCCGGCGACGATTGCCGCCGGCGGCAACGGCACCACGCTTTCGATCACCGGCAGCGGCTTCGCAGCTAACTCCGTAATCCTCGTGAACGGAGCGCCTTACACCACGGTAACCACCATCACGACGGCCATAACCAACCTGACCGCCGCCGACCTCAGCGCGGGCGGCGTCGACCAGATAACGGTGTTTAATCCGGGACCGGGCGGCGGCACGTCGAACACACTGACGCTTGCAATCGATCCGACCGATTCCGTCGGCTTGCCTATGCTGGTGGATTACGGAATCAACGGCGCACAGGCGAACGCAGGCATATGCGGCGGCCTTTTGAGCTGTCAGGGCGCCACTCAGGGGCTCACTTTAACGAATTCGGGCCCCTCCGTCAGCACGACCGGGCAGTTCGTCGCGTTCGCATCCGTTTCAAGCAACCTCGTGCAAAACGTTTCTACAGCGGCCAGCCAGATCTTCGTTCGCGACACATGCCTGGGGCAAACGTGCACGCCTGTCACCTTTCTTTCGAGCTTCTCCTACAACGGAACTCCGGGTAACGGGCCCAGTTCGGAACCCTCGATCGATAGCAGCGCGGGCAATATTGCCTACACATCGCTTGCGACCAACCTGGTGAATTACGTGCCCGTCAACGGAGGCATCCAGCAGGTCTACTGGCAAGGCGTATGCGTACCGGCCGCCACTTCCACAGGTACATCCACCACCGCGGGTACGATTCCCGTTTGTGCCACCTCAAGCACCACCACCGTTGCAGGCACGACTCCCACAAACACCGTCGTGCTGGTTTCCGTCGGTGCGGATGGAAGCGCGGGCAACGGCAACAGTTATAATCCGGTCGTCAGCCCGGATGGGCAGTTCGTCGCATTCGTGTCGCTGGCCACCAATCTCGTTTCCGGGGCTACCGTCGACGGAGTGACGCCGCAGGTGTATCTCCGCACGCTGTGCGGGGGAGTTACCCCAATCTCGCAATCGAGCACCACATCGACGACTTCCACGTGTGTACCGACGACATATCTGGTTTCCTCCCCGGACGGAGTGACCCCCGGCAACGCGCCGAGTTCTCATCCGGCTGTGTCCAATGGCGGGACATACGTCGCTTTCGTATCGACGGCGAGCAATCTCAGCGTCGCCAACCCCAACAATGCGCAAGAGATTTTCGAGCAGAATGAGTGCGAGCTGGGCAATACCGGCTGCGTGCCGACCATGGCGATTATTTCCACGCCGGATGGGACGACTCCCGCGGGCGGCGTAAATTCGCAGCCGGCCATATCCTACGACGGCCGCTTCGTCGCCTTTTCTTCGACGGCCTCCAACCTCGGCGTCGTCTCGGGTGGGGTGCAGCAAGTGTATGTGCGCGATACATGCAACGGCGCGACCAGCACGACTACCACGCCCTGCGCGCCCTCTACCCTGCTCGTTTCGACTCCAAATGGCACCGCGCCTGCCAATGGACTCAGCGAGAGCCCCAGCATCAACGAAAGCAGCACGGGCTCCGGGCAGTTAGTTGCATTTGCGTCGTTCGCGTCGAATCTCTCCACGAATGCTGCGAATGGCGTCGAGAATATCTACGTGCGAAACACCTGTAACACCATCGCTTCATCCAGTTCCGCCTGCGCGCCGGGAACTGCCCTGGTGAGCCAGGCGGCCGGAACGGCTCCGCCCCCCGCCAACGGCAGCAGCCACGCGCCTTCCATCAGCGCCGACGGGCACGTCGTCAGCTTCATTTCGTTTGCAAGCGACCTGGTGACGCAGGACTCGAATGGCTTCGAGGACGTATTCCTGGGTTCCACTACTTTTTAATTAGAATCTATTGTGGAGGGGAATGGACGGGTGTGGGAGGCTGCCCGGTTCCTTTTCTCGGTAACCGTTGTCCCCGCGTTTGCAGCTCCCAACCCGCACCTGAAATAGTGCCTGCCTCGCCGGAATCAAACGATGGCTCGAAAGATATATTTTCGGGGTACGCGCGCTCTAGTACTGGGGAGGCTGAGCCTGGCTCGGCAAAATCCTGGAAGGCGATATTCGCAGCATAATTTTAGTAGGTTTATGCACGCCGATGGAGATGCGCTTCGCCCAATCCGAGTAGGAGCCGCGAAAGTAGGCGCGCAGGTCATATTGTCCCGTGGCGAAACCGCTGAAGGAAAATTGACCGTTTGCGTTGGTATGTGTGGCGTGAGGATGCTGTCCGTCGGAGGTCTGAATCGTCACGGTGGCGCCCGCGACAGCATTGCCACGCATATCGACTACTGTTCCTTCCAGGGTGCCGACCGCCGTTCTTGCGTTCGACCCACTCGACAAACCAGCGACCAGAAAGACGGCGAGAACTGAGATCAGTAGCTTCATGGCTGATTCCGCAGCCATTCTATCGCCCGCGGGCGCCCTTTCTTCGCTATCCTTAACCGCTTGTTCACCAAGGGAAACCTGTCCCGGCGGACAGCGGAGTGCACTCGGGCGCGCATTCCATCTCAACAGCGGGAATCACTATCGTGGCTTTTTGCCTTTCCTGAGGAGTGGCTGTATTCGATACAGAGTTGGCACGGCAACATTCACAACCGACAGGAGACCGAATGGCTCGTTACATCTCGCAACATACCCTGGCCTGCCTCACGCGTCAGGGAGCGGAGGAATTGGCCAAACGCATGAATGACGGGAAAGGCATTGGCGCAAGGCGGGTCCTCGTCAACATGCATGAGGGAAAGATGCTGGTTGAATTCGACGCACCGGGACGCGAAGAGCTGGAAAAGTGGCTCGCGGCGCAGAGTTTTCATTTTGACTGGCTGCTGCGGATCGAGCTGGAATCGGTCGGGGGAACCTTACAGCCGGTGGGTTAGCGAAGGATCCGGGGAAACATTGCGAGGAGCGCGCCGCCCGAGGCGACGCGCCCCCCGCCCTTACTCCCGTTAGTTTCCGCTCGAAGTGGCAGGCTGCTGAACGGGCTTGGGCACGCTCAGGTATCCGACCACTTTGTTCTTCTCCACTTGATTGATCACGATTTCCATCGGGCGATGCTCTCCGTGGGCATAGAAGAAGATCGGCTCGTCGATGGTGCGGTTGTGCTTCTCGGTGCGCTTGTCGTCCACCACGATCGCCAGGTTGCACTGGTTCTTCTTCGGATTGGTGCCCTTCAGCTCGATGGTGACGTCACCAACCTTCTGAGGGGTGTTCTTGGCCGCGACGGTGAACTCGATATAGTCGCGTTCGCCGAGGCGCCGCAGGGTTTCGATGTCATCATGATTCTTGGCGATGAGCGTTCCCATCTCGCTGCGCGCCATCTGCAAGTCCTTCTTGGTGCTGTCGAGATCGGTGCGGACCACGCCCACCTGGCCGCTGACTTGTTTCACGTCGTCATTGCTGGCTTTGGTAGCCAGTTCGCCATTCACCTGGGTGTCCATGGCCTGGAATTGCTTGGTCTCGTCGTCGCGAATTTGCTGGGCCTGGTCCTGGGATTCCTGACGTGCTTTCTTGAGCTGGCCCTGGGTGATCTGGAGCTTCTTGGTGACGACGCTCAGGTCGCCCATGAGGTCGGCGTTGGTTTTCTCATTCTGCGCGAGACGCTGCTGCAGCGAGCTTACGTCCGTGGTGTAGCTCTGCTTTACAGACTGGATATCGCCATTCAAGGCTTGGCGACTCTCCTCCGCGTAGCTTAAACCCTTCCAACCTACCCCCAGCCCCACTGCGGCGAGGATCGCCACGAGCACGATCACCGGCACTACCCACCCGGGTTGCCCTTCCTGCACGACTGTTGTACGCCCAGATTCGTCCGTCATGTTCTTACGCCCCCTCGAGAAAAGTTTAGCTGGAAATGACCCGTCGCTACGCCATGCACGGGACTAACCAAGGTTCCATCGGCTCAGGTTCGCGTAGAACGCTCCGCATGCGGCACTTAACAAGTTCATCAGCAGGAGGCGCGCGACGACTATCTCAACCCGCAATGAGTTTTTACGCGCTTCGTGTCTTTTGTTCATGCCATACAGCGCGCCCAAAAGCTGTCTCGATGAGGTTGCGGCCCACCGACAGCAGCGGCCGTCCCAGACGCGTTGAGTTCCAGTACTGGTATTTGCGCGCAAGGGAATTCAGGTGTATCCTCACCGCTCATGACGATCGGCTACCAGAGAATTCGCCGCGGCTGTTGTTGTCGACGCTGCGCGAGTGTGTCCTCTGGCAAGGGCAAGCTGGGCGCCTAACGACCGCCTCCAGTCCCGGGAATTTCAAACCCACGCCAGAGAAACCTGGCCGTGGGTTTTTTTATGCTCGATACATATGGAAATGGGTAAAGAAACGACCAAATTCTTGAGGAGGAAGTCACATGGCTGACTATGCGCATCCGGAAGTGCTGGTTTCAACGCAGTGGGTGGCAGAGCACGCGAACGATCCCAACGTTCGGCTGGTCGAAGTGGATGTGGACACCTCGGCGTATGACCAGGGCCACATTGCCGGCGCGGTGGGATGGAACTGGCAAACGCAATTGCAGGACAACGTCCGCCGCGACCTGATCGAAAAGTCCGGCGCTCGAGCAACTGCTCGGGCAATCCGGCATCTCGAACGACACGACCATCGTGCTCTACGGCGACAACAACAATTGGTTTGCCGCGTATGCGTTCTGGCAATTGAAGTATTACGGCCACAAGGACGTGCGCCTGATGAACGGAGGCCGCAAGAAGTGGATCGAGGAGAAGCGTCCGCTCACGACCGACGCCACCAAAGTAGCGCCAACCACTTATCGGGCCACCGGACCCGACGAATCATTGCGCGCGCGAAAAGAGCACGTGTTCGCGATCGTCGACAACAAAGGCAATGGGAGTCTTGTGGACGTGCGCTCGGTGGACGAATTCACCGGCAAGATCATCGCTCCCCCGGGAATGTCGGAAACGGCGCAGCGCGCGGGACATATTCCAGGGGCGGCCAACGTGCCCTGGGCGCAAGCCGCCAACGAGGATGGCACGTTCAAGTCAGCCGATGCGCTGAAGCAGCTTTACCAGAGCAAGGGCGTCTCGGGCGCGAATGAGGTCATCGCCTATTGCCGCATCGGCGAGCGAAGTTCGCATACCTGGTTCGTGCTGAAGTACCTGCTCGGGTACGACAACGTAAAGAACTACGATGGCTCGTGGACGGAGTGGGGGAACCTGGTGGGCGCGCCCATCGAGAAGGAACAGCTCGCCGCAGCCGCGAGGTGAAATGAAATTGCTGAGCCGCGAGACCTCGTAAGGGCTGATTTCAACGGCGCCGTGGAAAAGCTCAGGGAAGCGCGTTCGCGGGTATTCCGTTGCGGCGCGCTTCGTCGCGAAGCTCGGTGATGTTGTCGGAGATGTCGGCGCGCTTCTTGTTCAGTTGATCCAATTCCGCGGCCCAGCTGTCGAGCCGAACGCTGTACGGCCGAACGGATTTGCGGGCATCGCCGGTTGGCTTGCCGTCGATGGCGGCGTGGAGTTCCGCAATTTGCTCGTCCAGGGGCGGCAGTTTCGACTGTAATCTCAAGATTTGGTCGCGATACCACGCCGCGCTCCGCCTCGGGTTCTGCGCACTCTGCGCCGGTCTCGCGCGGACGGAATTGGAAACTCCCGTCGAAATCGCCGGTTGGTTGTGCAAGCCGGATAAATCGTCGTTCGTCCAGACTTTCTTCGCGGCGGGTGGCGGCGCATCGGCGGCCTCTGCGGCCGGCTGGGACGCGTCGTGCGCTTGCTCGGTTTGCGCGCTTTGCGGGCACCGCGGTGACGCGCTTGCCGGGATTGGCCAGAAGACCCACACAAGAATCAGAAGAGCATGAAAGCGGCGGGTCGCGTTACACATTGGGGGAGCCTCACGTAAACCGGCCAGAATTACGCTCTTCTATTTTGGACTCGCCGCGATACCAGGGTTAGGGAATTTCGGCCATCGGTTTCGGATTTGCCAACTCGTTCTGCACCACGATCAAGGCGTCCTTGGGCGCCCCCACGCGCCGGTAATGGCTTGCTTCGACCACCTGATGCTCGTCAAATGCGAAGAAAAACTTGCGCCCTCCGAAATCGTACTGGTAGCGCGTGGGCTCCCAAATTCCCGGCGCCACCTCCGCTTGCTCCATCGAAAAGACGCCTCCCCGATAAACCTTGCCGAGAAGGCCGCCGCCGAAAGAGATATCCCGCAGGATGTGGGCCTCGCCGCGCACCAGCTGATCCGTTTGTCGGTCCACCCAGGCCTTGGCGTTTATGTGCGTGAGAGCGTCCTGAAACATCGAATGCGGATGGAAATCGGGCTTCAGGTCAAGCTGAAAAACATCGCAGTCGCGGCCATTCAGGGTTTCCCGGCCCACCCATTTCGGATTGAACGATTCGATCATCGTATCAATCAATTCCGCTCGTTCCTGGTTCCGCTTGTCGTACTTTTCATAGGCGGACTTGGCGCGCGAGTCTTCCGGGCGAAGCATCAATTCAAGGACGTCCTCCCAGGCCTGCAATTGCCGGCGATAATCGGCAGGAGTCGTGGAGGTTCCATTCTCCTTGAGCAGGATCTTCAGGGTTCCCGTGCCTGTAGGCACCACCCGAAAAGTCCTATCTTCGATGATGTGCGGATTGGGGCCTCCCGTTAGATCGGCGTGCCGCTCGATCCGTTCATACTGCTTCAGCGCTTCGTCATCACGATGCTGGTTGGCGGCTAGCTGCTGGGCTTTAGCTTTGATTTCGGCAGGGGTTGGGGCGGCCGAGGTCTGCTTCTGCTGGCCAAAAGGCTCAATCGCCGGCTGAACAGGCTGGGCCGTTTGCGGGTCAGTTCGGCCCTTAGCAGCGCGGGCCTGCGGAAACCCGAGGGCAAGAACCGCCAAGCCAATGGCAGAGCTGGATAAGAAAATCAGCGTCGCTACGTGACGGGACATCCTCTGGCTCCCTGTGGGATTTCAAGGGCTGGAAGCCGATCCAAAGTTCATTGTATCGGATTTTCTTCGAATTGACCGGAGCCACTCACAGAAGGTTACGAGACCCTGGCCTTTTCCATCGTCCGCAATGTTCTACCGGTCCTTAATGCGAAGGGGTGTCGGCCAGCTGCTCGATCACGACGGTGCTTTTCGGATTCAAATGGGATTTGCCGCCAGGACCGAGCACGTAGGGGAACCCGGCTGGATCGGCGGGCGTGAAGGAAAGCAGCCCGGCTGCAATCATGTCGCGAAATGAAGCGGGATAATGCCCGAAACGATTTTTGTATTCAGCCACGAGCTCATCGAGGTGCGCTTCGTCGTCCTGGGCCTTCAGACTTATTAATTGCTGCGTCGCGGTCTTCTTGATACGCGGGTCCTTTGTTGAGTCATACAACTCGCTCCAGATCATTCGGGATGTTTCGATGGAACCGCCCTTTTGAGCGATGCGCGCAGCCATCAGTTTCGCCCACAACGGCGCTTCGGGATTCTTGCCCGCTTCCGCGTAAGCCTGGGCGGCGTCTTTGTAATCCTTCATGCGCCAGTAGTAGAGAAAGCCCAGGTCCGTCTGCAGACGCCATTCCTTTGGATTAGCGGCGATCCCGCGCTTCACAAGCTCGACGGCCAGGTCCGGCCTGCCGGCTCCCCCTTCGCCAGGTTCAGAGAGAAAAATCGCTCCAAAGCGATAGGCGGGCATGAGATGCGGATCGAGCGCCGTGGTTACATCGAGGAGAGGCCACAGCAGATCGAACTTCGCCCCAGGCAAGCCCACCCGCGCGCCGTAATATTGCACCGCTCGCGTCCAGTAAATGTCCGCGAGCAGCGAGTCGTAGCCCAGGCTCAGGTTTTTGACAGCCGCGCCGGAGCGCAAAAACAACTCGTACTGTTCCTGCCCGACGCCGCGAGTTTCGGCGTCAATGCGCTGCTGAAGGAGCACGATTGCCAGAAAAAGCACCGGAATAAAAACAATCGCGGCCCCAAGCGAACGCGTTTGCGGCCGGAGCATTACTTGAGGTTGCGCCGGGAAAAGATAGCCGAGGCGCCGAGCAGCACAATCGAGACGTAACAGAATGTGTACACCGTATTCTGCGCCACCAGGGAAAACGGAACAGCCTCCCCATGCGACGCCACGCCGATCGCGTTGAAGTTGTGAAAATTCGGCAGCAGGTAGTAAAGCGCTCGCGTTGCCGCCTTCAAGAAAGGGCTATGCGTAAGATCGCCGAACTCGCGGATATCTGCGGAAAACAATCCCGTGACGTAAATGCCCAGGGTGAAAAGCGTCGAGAGCATGGGTGTTGAAAAGCACGAGAAAAACAGCGCCAGCGCGGTTATCAGCGCGAGCTCCAGCAAAATAAAATAGACCGCAAGCAGAATCGAGGCATCGGAGCGCACGAACGGCCTGCCGACGTAGTAAAGCGCTGCCCCCAGGCCGGCCGTCATCAGGGCGGTGTTCACCGTAAGCGTGAGCAGCAGACCCGCATACTTTCCCACCAGGAACTGCGAGCGCCGGATCGGCTTTGCAAGAAGGCTGTACAACGTGCGCTTCTCGATTTCTTTGTATACGAGCCCCACGCCGATGAATACCGCCATTACCAGTCCAAAAATGGAAATCGCCGATAACCCGAGGTTGATGATCACCAAGCGGTCGATGCCGATGGAGATCTGGCCTACCAGGATCGCCGCGCCGATCATCACCAGCGCGAAAAACACCAGGTTATAAAGCACGCGGTCGCGCACCGCTTCGCGGAACGTGTTGATGGCCACCACACCCGGCATCGCGCTCATCGGGAGATCACCTCGACGGCAGGCTCTTGCGACGGCGATTTCTGGCGGCCAACGAGACGCAGGAAATAATCTTCCAGCGTGGGGCGAACCGGCGTGACGGAAAGAATGCGCGCTTCGCAGCACCGCAGCTGCTCCAGCGCGCCATACAGCTCCTCCTCGGGAACTTCCACGCGATAGCGGCCGCCCAGACGGACAGCCCGCTCGGCGAGGGAGCGCGGCAATTCGCGGCCCTCGCGCCCTTCGAACAGGATTTCCATTGCATGCACGGCCATCGAGACGATGTCGCCCGGTGCCCCCACGCCTTGCAGTTTCCCGCCAGCCAGCACCGCCACCCGGTCGCACAGCATTTCCGCGTCTGAGAGAATGTGCGTGGAGAAAAACACCGTACGCCCCTGGTGCTTCAGTTGAAGAATAATGTCGCGAACCTCGCGCCGGCCTACGGGGTCCAGGCCCGACATTGGCTCGTCGAGGAAGACCACCTTGGGATCGTGGAGAATGGCCTGCGCGATCCCCGCGCGTTGCAGCATGCCCTTCGAGAATTTCCGGAGCTGCACGTCAGCCGCTGTGGACAGACCAACCATTTCCAGGAAACGCTCCACGCGCTTCCGGCGCTCCGCTGCGCCAAAGCCGAAAAATCGCGCATAGTAGTCGAGCAGCTCCCGGCCCGTTAGGTAGTCGTAGAAATATGGCTGCTCGGGGAGATAACCGATCTCACGGTGCATCGCGATATCGTCGATCGAACGCCCGCGGATACGCGCAGTGCCGGCTGTCGGGAAAATCAGCCCCATGAGAAGCTTCAGCGTGGTGGTTTTGCCGGCGCCGTTGGGGCCAAGAAAACCCAGCACTTCACCGTCTTCCACCTGGAGGGTGAGATTATCGAGCGACCGGCGCATCCGCTTGCGCCAGAACCCAGTGGGATAGTCCTTCGTGAGACCCAGAATTTCGATCGCCGGGGCGCTCATGGCCGTCATATTATTTTTTTCAGCAGTTGAATTTCTGTCAAGACCGCGATGTTTACCCGAAATGCACAAGCCAGCACGCGTAGAGCCCGCATGTAGCGGATGTTAAGCTCCGTACTTAATTGTCGCCGCAAAGCACCTGCGAAGGGAATAGTAGCAGTGCGGCGAGTGTACCACTACGGATAGACGCTTAGGACAATCGCGACCTAACATTTTGTGGTCGGGGCGCGAATTTTTCTTGACAAGTTTTCCGCAACGCTCGATACTTCGCACCCAGACCCCGGAGAAAAAAAGCCGTAGCCGGTTGCTGGCCCTCAGCCACAACAATCGGATAACGGGGCAGTAAGACCGGGTTCAGCCAACTCAAAGAGCAGCATCCCCCTTCCACCGCGAGCAGTGTTGAGCGCGGCTTGGCTGGGCTTTTGTATTTTTTGGCTTAGGCGCGGCATACACATACCGGCGCCTTGGCTGGCGACAGAGACGTGTGAACCCTCGTTGCGCGTGCCGTTATTTCGGTTGTTATCGGACGGCGCCCGCCACAACTTCCGGGTCCCGATCATTGGGAGTAAAATAGGTTGAGTCTCCCTCCCGCTCGGTACCCCGGCCAACTTTCGACGGCTAGACTGCCGGCGCGGAGGCAGATGATGGCAGAAACAAGGATGGCCCTGAACGGAATCATGCAAACAGAACAGACAACTCGAAAAGCGACCGGGCTGGAATTCCAGCGCTGGTTTACGGACGGCAAGGTTTCCCCCTTCGACAAAGTCGAATGGGAAAGGCGCACCGCACTGATCGGCAATGATAAAGGACAAGTGATTTTCCGGCAGGAGAACGTCGAAGTGCCCAAGGCCTGGTCGCAGACGGCGACCAACATCGTCGCCTCCAAATATTTTCACGGGAAGCCGAACACGCCTGAGCGCGAAACCTCCGTGCGGCAACTGATTGGCCGCGTGGTGGATACGATTGTGCGCTGGGGAGACGAGGGCGGCTATTTCGCCACGCCGGAATGGAAGAACGCGTTTCGCGATGAGCTAACCCATCTGCTGGTCGAGCAGAAGATGGCTTTCAATTCGCCGGTATGGTTCAACGTCGGCGTGCAGCCCAAGCCGCAATGCTCGGCATGCTTCATCAACTCCGTCCAGGACAGCATGGATTCGATCATGAACCTGGCCAAGACGGAGGGAATGCTATTCAAGTGGGGCTCCGGCACCGGCACGAATTTTTCCTCCCTGCGCGGCAGCCGCGAGTCGCTTTCCGGAGGCGGCATCGCTTCGGGCCCGGTGAGCTTCATGAAGGGCTTCGACGCGTTCGCCGGAGTAATCAAGAGCGGCGGAAAGACGCGCCGCGCCGCGAAGATGGTGATTCTGAATGTGGATCACCCGGACATCAAGGAATTCATCGAGTCCAAAATGAAGGAGGAGCGCAAGGCCCAGGTGCTGATCGAGCAGGGCTATAACTCCTCGATCGACGGCGAGGCCTATTCCTCCGTTTTCTTCCAGAACGCCAACCACTCGGTGCGCGTGACCGACGACTTCATGCGCGCCGTGGAAGAGGACCGCGATTGGTGGACCCGCAACGTGAACGACGGAAAGCCCGTGGAGAAATTCCGCGCTCGCGATCTGATGCGCGAAATGGCCGAATCCGCCTGGCAGTGCGGCGATCCCGGCATGCAGTACGACACGACCATCAATCGCTGGCACACCTGCAAGGCCACCGACCGCATCAACGCGTCCAACCCGTGCTCGGAGTACATGTTCCTCGACGACACCGCCTGCAACCTCGCGTCGCTGAACCTGCTGAAGTTTCTATGGCGACAACGGGCAATTCGACGCGGAAGGATTCCGCCATGCCGTCGACGTAACCATCACCGCGCAGGAAATTCTGGTGGACAACGCAAGCTATCCCACCGAGAAGATCGCGCGCAATTCGCACGATTTTCGCCCCCTCGGCATCGGCTACGCCAACCTGGGCGCGCTGCTGATGTCCCTTGCGCTTCCCTACGATTCCGACGGCGGCCGCGATTTCTGCGGCGCGATCACCGCGTTGATGACCGGCGAATCTTACGCACAGTCGGCGCGCATCGCCGAGCGCATGGGTCCGTTTGGCGGCTATCTGCGCAACCGCGAACCCATGCTCGAAGTGATCCGCATGCATCGCGATTCGCTTCGGCCCATCAAGGAAGAGAACGTGCAGCCTTCGCTGCTGCGGGCGGCACAGGAATCCTGGGATGACGCGCTCGAACTGGGCGAAAAGTTCGGCTACAAGAATTCGCAGGTTTCCGTGCTCGCGCCCACCGGCACCATCGGCTTCATGATGGATTGCGACACCACCGGCATTGAGCCGGACCTCGCGCTCGTGAAGCAGAAAAGGCTCGTCGGCGGCGGCGTGATCAAGATCGTGAACAACACCGTGCCCCAGGCCTTGATGAAGCTTGGCTATCCGCCGGAACAGGTGGCGCAGATCGTCGATTACATCGACGCGGAAGGCAAAATCGAAGGCGCGCCGGGCCTGAAGCCGGAACATCTGCCCGTGTTTGACTGCTCGCTTACTCCGATGGGCGGCGGCCGGTCGATTGCGTGGCGCGGCCATCTGCAAGATGATGGCGGCGGCGCAGCCGTTTCTCTCCGGCGCGATCAGCAAGACGATCAACATGCCCGAAGAATCCACGGTCGAAGACATCATCGAGGCCTACACCGAGTCCTGGAAGCTGGGCCTCAAGGCCGTGGCCATCTACCGCGACAATTCCAAGCGCTCGCAGCCGCTTTCGGCCGCAGGCAAGAAGGAAGACGCGAAACCCGCAGCCGAGGCTGTCGCCGCCGTAAAGGCAGCGTTGCCCGAGGTGCCCGCTCCCGAGCAGCAGGAGCTTTTCGTGCGCATCGCGCGCGCCGCAAAAAGCTGCAGAACGAGCGCAATTCCATCACGCACAAATTCTCGATCGGCGGACACGAGGGCTATCTCACCGTCGGCAAATACGAAGACGGCACGCCCGGCGAGATCTTCATCAAGATGGCCAAAGAGGGCTCGACGCTTTCCGGCATCATGGACGCGTTCGCGCTGTCCGTCTCCATCGCGCTGCAGTATGGCGTGCCGCTTCGGGCGCTGGTCGACAAATTCGTCAATTCGCGCTTCGAGCCCTCGGGCTACACCGGCAATCCCGAGATTCGCTACGCGAAATCCATCGTGGATTACATCGGCCGCTGGCTCGGTGGGAAGTTCATCTCCCGCGATTACCTGGATGCCGATGTGATCGAAGAGACCGTCGCTCCCGGCTGCAGCGGCTCCCGCCGTTGCTGCCAAGGCATCCGCGGTCGTGCTAAAGCGGCCGAACCGGAGCCGGCACACGGCCGCGAGCTGCGATCGACGATGCTCCGTCCTGCTCGGAATGCGGAATGCTCATGACGCCGAACGGCAGCTGCTACAAATGCGCGAACTGCGGCAGCACGTCGGGCTGCAGCTAACGTCAATTCCATCAACTTCGGAAGGTAATCGGAGGGCGCCGCGAGTACCGGGCGCCCTTTCTTATTGCAGGCGAAGAGGAGAATTCCTGGCGGCAACTCGAACAAAAAAATAGGGGGCCCACCCGGGCCCCCTTGCATCTACCCCCGAAAACCGGCCTCGGCGCGACGAAACCGGCCCACCCCGGGAAATAAGAGACAGCTCGCGATATTAGTTGCACGCCCGATGCCATGTATCGATTATTTCTATGGAAGGCGCCATCGCTGCATTCTACAGGACTTAGTCTTGCGTAATGGCTTTACGGATCATGCCAGCGCCGGAGAGAATCCAATTTCTGAAAGCAGGGTCTCTCCGTCCTATATTCTTTGGAAGGAAACCTTCGAATCGCCAGGTGCTAGTAGCTTCATCCGATCGAAGATCGCAGCGCGGAGGCGAGAGATTCCGTCCACTGCGAGACATCTTCCTCGCGCTCGGCTTCCACCATAACGCGCGCCAGTGGTTCGGTGCCCGAATAGCGCAGGACCACCCGGCCGGAATTGCCGAGCGTCTTTCGGCCTGCCGGAGCAGACTGCGACACCTCGGGCAAGGAATCGAGCGACGGCTTTGACCGCACGCGCACATTGACGATCTTCTGCGGGAAAATCTTCAAATCCGCCACCAGCTCATCCAGACGGTCCCGCCAAGGAAACCAGAGAAGCCATTTTGACTGCGGTCAGCATGCCATCGCCCGTCGTGGCATCGTCCAGAAACAGAATGTGCCCAGACTGCTCGCCGCCGAGATTTGCCCCGATCCGCAGCATTTCTTCGAGCACATAGCGATCGCCCACGGCGGTGCGCACGAGTGTCAAGTCCCGATTTCGCGAGAGCGCGCTCGAGGCCGAGGTTGGCCATCGTGGTCCCCACGATTACGTTGCCCTTCAGCTTGCCGGTCGATTTCAGATAACGGCCCGCCACCAGCAGAACGCCGTCTCCGTCCACGAGCTTTCCCGAGGCGCTTGCAAAAATGGCGCGGTCCGCGTCTCCGTCGAATGCCACGCCGAGCGCCGCGCCCTTGCTCCGACGACGCGTCTTCTGCATCTCTTCCGGATGAAGCGAACCGCAGCCGGCATTGATGTTGCGCCCGTCCGGCGAATCGTTGATCGCGGTCACGTTCGCGCCCAGCGAACGGAACAGCTGCGGGGCGAGCTTGCTCGCCGCGCCATTGGCGCAATCGAGCACGATCTTCATTCCCGCGAATTTCGCGCCCGGAAACACGGCGGCTCGCAAGTCCAGCCAGATAGTCTTCGTGAAGCTTTCTCGTCGCCGTTCAGGCGAACTTCCGTTCGAAAGCGGACACGTTGCCATTCTTGGAAAGGATCACGTGCTCGAGCGCGGCCTCAACGGAATCCGGAAATTTCATTCCAGACGAAGAAATCAGCTTTACGCCATTGTCGTGATAGGGATTGTGGGAGGCGGAAATGACCACGCCGGCGGAGAATCCTTCGCGGTTCACGAGCCAGGCGACTCCCGGAGTGGTGAGCACCCCCGCCGAAACAGGCTCGGAGCCGGCTGGAGCAGCCCCCGCGCAATGCACTCGGCGATGTGGGGCCCCGATTCGCGCGTGTCGCGGCCGATCAGCACCTTGGGATGCGCGGATTGCTCGCGAAGATGCTTCCCGAGCGCCAGTCCCACGCGCTCCAGCGTCGCGTCATCCAGGGGATATTGCCCCGGGATTCCGCGGATTCCGTCCGTGCCAAAAAGCTCTTTTCCCATTCCGCCGCCTATCGATTTTGGGTTAGAGCGTGTGATAATTTTAGCACTCCGCCGCGCCTGAAGATAGGCAGCGGTGTTCTTTAACCCTCGAAAGCGTAAACCTCGGTCCGAGACCCGAATCGCTTCATTCAAACCTCATCGTGCGCTCCATTCTGACGGTGCTGGATACGCGCAGGGGGTCATCCTGACGCGTGCCGCTGTGCTATCGTTACCGGTAATGCCTCTCGAAGAAACCAAAGTCATTACCGCCAGTTCTGCGAGCGCGCGAATCATCGCCATCGGAATCGTGATGGCATTTTGCTACTTCGCCTCCACCGTGCTGGTGACGCTGCTGATGGCCGTGCTGCTGGCCTACTTCCTTGATCCCGTGGTCACCTGGCTGGAAAAGCTGCGCATTCCGCGGGCGTCTGGGATCGCTGCTGATGGTTCTGTTCACGCTGGCTTTGCATGGCGGTGCTCGGCTGGATCCCTGGTGGAGCGCGCGGATCAATTCAGCCGTGACTGGCCCAAGTATCGCGCCCCGTTGCGGGCCGCTGTCCGCCGACTTTGACCGCAGGCTGGCAAGCTTGGAAGCCCGCGTGTCGGAGATCGAGCCCGGCCAGGCGCAGGGCACGCGGGTGATCGAGGTCACCGACCCGCATCCGGTGCGGACGGCGCTCGTGGGGAGGCTGAACTCGCTCTACTCCTTTCTGTTCGCCGCGACGTTCATGCCCTTTCTGGTTTTTTTCATGCTGGCGGCGAAGCGCCAGGTGTGGCACGCCACCATGCAGCTATTTCCGGCGACGCAGCGCACGGAAGTGAAAGATGCGCTGGCCGATGTCACCCGAGTGCTGCGAAGCTATCTGATGGGCACGGCGCTGGTCGGGTTGATACTGGTGATCGCGAGCTGGCTCTTTTTTCATGGCCTTGGGGCTCGATTTCCCGTTCCTGACGGCGCTTGTTTCCGGGCTGTGCAATCTGGTCCCGTACCTGGGCGCTGTGATGTCGTGGATTCCGCCGCTCTTCATCGGGCTCAAGCAATATCACACGATTGCGCCCTTATCTGGGGATCTTTGCCGTGCTGACGTCTTTCCATATCGTGACGGCCAATCTCCTGATTCCCGCGCTGATCGGCTGGCGCGTGCGGCTGAACGCTCTCGCGGTGACCATTTCCCTTGTTGTTTTGGGGATGGCTGTGGGGCGCCATGGGTCTGATTCTCGCCATTCCCATCATGGCGGTGTTCAAAGTGATCTGCGACCATGTGGAGCGGCTGCAGCCGGTCGGCCGCTGGCTTAGCGCCTAACGGACTGGCCCGTGCGAGGTCGCGTGCAGACCCGCGACCGACTGTTTCAGCGACGCCGCGTCTTTCGATTCCTGGAACAGGCGAATGGCAGCAATTCCCGCCTGCTCCTGCTCCCATCACTTCCGCGGCCTTTTCTTCTGTGATTCCTCCGATGGCAATCACGGGTATCCGGACCGCCTCGCATACTCTGCGTAAGCGTTCGATTCCCTGGGGCGGTCCAAATGGCCGCTTTGACGGCGTGTCGTAGACCGGTCCAAAGAAAATGTAGCTTGCGCCGCAGCGTTCCGCTTCGAGCGCCTCCTCGATCTGATGGCACGAAACGCCGATCAGAAATCCTGGCGGCGCATTCCCGCGCGGCACCACCGCACCACGTCTGGCAGTGCCACGGATTCGCGCCCGAGATGCACTCCCGCCGCCCCGGTTGCGACCGCGACATCCAGACGGTCGTTGACGATGATGCGCGTGCGCTCGGAAGCACCTTCGCCATGCGAACGGCGCCGCGCGTCAGATTGAACAGTTCACGCGCAGGCAAATCCTTTTCCCGAATCTGGATCCAGTCCACTCCCGACTCGATGGCGAGGTGGATTTTCGCAATCAGGGCCTGCGCGCCGTAGCTTTCAGCGCCTTGCGATCTGTAACGTAACAGAGAACTGGATGGCCTGGGTAACGCTGCGGTGTGAGTCCATCATGGGCGATCGGAAGAACGGAAATTTCCGCCGGGAGATGAACGGCTTCTCGATCTCCCTAGACACGGCTTTGAACCACCACGGCCCGGCGGCGAAATGCTCCCACCGAGAGAAGAACATTGATAAGTCCCAGACCCGAGATTGCCCCGCGCAGAAAGGATTCTTGAGCGAAAATTCCCAGCGCGGGATATTGGTACAGAAAATAGTTGGCTTCCCAGATGTCCGACCAGGGCACCAGAATCAGCGTCAATCCAAGCTTCGAGCCACACCATCAGCAATGACTACACGGAGAAGGCGGTTTAGCATCAGGCTTAGAATTATGGGAGATTATCGCGGGAGCTGGCAACCCGCGCGTCGATAACCGCGCGAAATAAATCAGTGGTGCTGCAGTGTGGCGATGCGGTCGGCGACGTCGCGGTAGTCGATATTCATCGCATAAACCTGGCGGAAACAATCGAGTGCCTCCTCGGACTCACCGGCCATTCTCGAGAGAAATGCCCAGGTCGTAGCGCAAGGCGCAGTATCGTTTCCTGGTCCAGACCCGGGCAGTTCGAGCGCGCGCCTATACCATAGCGATGCGATCTTCGGCTCGCCCTTATCCGCAAACGAAAGCGCCAGCAGCATGGCGCAATTCATCGCGTAGCGGAATGGCTTTCCCTTTTGCACGGCTTTCGCCACCTTTTGAAACTCTCCGATGGCTTCGTCGAGCAGGCCCATCTCGCGATAGGCGATGCCCAGGTTGTAGTGGGTTTCCAGGTCCTCATCTTCTTCGCCAAGCTCGCCCAATTCGCTGCGAAACTCCTGAAACACTTCCGACAGCTGGTTCAGGCTCTCGTCCGTTGGCGCGGTCTGCGCGGCAATCGGCGAGGCTCCGGCTTGCCGCAAATGGCTGGGCGGCCGTCGCCGTTCGACAGGCGCTGGACGGTTCCATTCCTTCGACTTCCGCAGCCAGTTCGCTGATGAAATCTTCGGTTGTGGACGCGCCCTTTTCGCTCGTTTCGTGAATCTCTCGGCGTCAGTTCCAGCTCGAATTCAGCACGCTATCCTCGGTGAATTCGCCCCCGAGGACGCTTCCGCAACGGAAGCGATTTGTGAACTCGAACGGCTCCGGCGGGCGCTGGCTGTTGCTTCCGCGACGTCCTCGTCTGAATTTCGTATACTTCGGGCTCTGCGCTCAGCGCTTCAGTTGCTTCCGGCGCTTCGGGCGCTCCAGGCTCGGCCGCGCTTTCAATATCGATCGTCTCTGCCGTTTGAAGGGCCGCGATGACCGGTTCCGCGGGCGGCGGAAGAGTCGAAGCTTCCACGATCGGCGACGACGCCGGCTCGACAACCTCCTGCACCATCGCTTCCCATTCGTCGGAGAGATCCACTTCTTCCTCTCGCCGGTTGACGCAACGCTTCCCTGCATCTCGCCGGGCATCGTCTGGTGTCTCGGGCGACAGTTCAAACTGCTTCTATCGCGGTTTGCGACGGAGCAGGCGGCATATCCACCGGAACTGCGCCTACCGAAGCCGGTTCCACGTCTGGGGCTGCGGATACGGAAGGAAACGAATTGGCATCCGCGGCAAGCTTCGTTTCTTCCGTTGCTTCGCCCTGTCGCATCCGCAGCGCCCTGAAATCTCTTGCTGGATTTCCGCGAACCGCTCAGCGTTGGCGTTATCGTCGCGTTCGCGGTGAATCTGCTCGAGCGTCGCCGCCAATTGCGCCGTGCGCCGGTCGTTTCCTGCGCCGACCGAGAGATCCAGAAGGCGCTCCAGCGTGGGAGTGTGCCGCGGCGCGCGCTGCAAGACGCTTTCCAGCAGGTTGGCGGCTTTTTGCGTCAGCCCGTAGCTCGAGAACAGATCGACGTCCGTGAGTGCCTGCGCCACATAGTGCCGCGTCTCGGGATCGAGCGCTTCTTCGGGAACTGACGGGACCGCAGATGGCGCTTCCTGCTGCGTCTCGGGAGCGCGTTCCGAAACGGTGTCCGCCGGTGTCGGCGCCTCCGCGCTGGCATTTCTGCCTTGGGTGGTTTGCCGTTGCGGATTCGCGCCGCTTCGTAGTCGCGCGGCCAGCCCTTCGTCGTCGCGATTCCGGTCGACCAGCTCCTCGAGCAGCTGCTCGACGCGTTCATTGTTTCCCGCCGCTTCGTAGATATCGGCGAGCTTCGTAAGGGCCACGGTCAGCGGAAAAGGATCGCTGGTGTGGCGGCAGAAATCGGCGAGCAGTTCGAGAGCCTCGGTATTGTCCGGGGAGGCGTTCGGTCGCGGCCGTGAGCGACTTCACGAACCTGTCGTGCTCGCCCACTTCGATCATCGGGTCGCGAAGTTCCCGGAACAGCGGCAGCGCTTCCTCCACGTGGCCCTTTTCGATCAGCGTCTCGGAAACGCGGAAAAGCAGGCCAAAATGCGAGTTGCCGCGAACCAGTTGGTTGCGAGCGCGGTCCGCCGCCGCTTCAATCTGTCCGCTCTTCATTTCCAGATCGACCAGCAGATTCGTGACTTCGGCGCCGGCGTCGGCTTCCGGATGCTTCTCCAGAATCTTGATGGCCGCGGCATCTTTTCCGGTGGACGCGAGGATCTTCGCCTTCAGCAACAGCGCCGCCGGATCGGCGGGGGCCACTTCGAGCGCGCGCTCGACCAGCTTCTCAGCTTCTGCGTTTCGCCACGGTCGAACAAGCGCTGCGCATACGCCAAGTAGGTCTTTGCCGCGTCGCCCTTCTGGCCCATCACGTTGTAGAGCTCGGCCAGGCGCATTTGCACGCGCGGATTTTCGGGCTCGACTTCGAGCAGGCGGTGCAGCACCTCCACGGCCTTGGGGGCGCGATTGGCCTTCAGGTGAGCTTCCGCGATTTGCAGGAACAGCGGCCGCGCCTCGCTCAGCACGCCCTGCTGCACGTAAAGATCGGCGAGCCGCTCGAGCGGCGCGATCTCGGCGGGCGCCAGTTTGGCGATCTTCTTATAGATCGCGATGGCCTTGCTGTTGAAGCCATCCGCCAGATAGACCTGCGCCAGGCGCTCGAAATATTCAAGAGCGTGGGGCATATCGCCCTGGCGGGCGAACAGGTCCCCCACCGT
The DNA here is from genome assembly GCA_963848365.1 of uncultured Acidobacteriota bacterium. Classification (GTDB taxonomy): domain Bacteria; phylum Acidobacteriota; class Terriglobia; order Acidiferrales; family UBA7541; genus Palsa-295. Next base: position 979,320 of record CAWKDI010000004.1, on the reverse strand, counting down.
CATCAGCGTGGCCTGGTCCTTCGGATCGTTGCGAAGAATCTGCTGATATTCGGCGATGGCCTGGTTGACCTTGCCTTGGTTCAAATACTTCAGGGCGCTTTCGAGCGCTTTGCTTTTATTGAAGGCCATGTGTGAGTTCGTGTGTTCCGAGCTCGGCTTCGCTGGGGTGGTGAGTCGGAGCTCAAATAAAAGGTTAGCATGCGAGAAACTCAAGTCAACGAAGCGCGAAGCGGCAAGGTGAGGAAGGGGATAACAGGGCGAAAGCCCTGCTTCGGAACCTGTTAGGAGCCTTCGGCGGAGGCAAGTCCAGTAAGCATCCGAGCGGCAGGGGGTTCTGCACCGCGCCGGCCGCCCAGCAGCGCGCTTCTCGCACCGGAGCATAGGAAAAGCGGTGCAGCGGCGTCGGCCCGTGCACGGCGCAGCGCCTCCAGATGCTCCGGGGTGCCATAGCCTTTGTGCTGCGCGAAGCCGTATTGCGGATAAAGCTGGTCGAACTCTTCCATCCGCCGGTCGCGCTCGACCTTCGCCAGGATGGAAGCGGCGGCGATCGAAACCGACCGCGCATCCCCGTGGATCAGCGCCCTCTGCTCGATGGGGAGATCGAGTTCGATGGCATCGAGCAGCAGGTAATCCGGCAGGGGATTCAGCTGGGAGAGGCCGCCACCATCGCCTGGCGGCTGGCCTGGTAAATGTTCCAGGCGTCGATGCGGCTGGCGTCGATTTCCGCGATGGCCCACGCAAGCGCATGTTCGCGGATTCGCTCGGCAAGTTCGCGGCGGCGCTCGGGAGGCAGTTTCTTGGAGTCGTCCAGGCCGACGATGCGGCGCTTGGGATTGAGAATCACCGCGCTCGCGACCACCGGGCCAAAAAGAGACCCGCGCCCCGCTTCGTCCAGATCCGGCGATGCGCAGCCAGCCGTCGCTGGCGCGCCTCGCGCTCGTATCGCGTACAGCAGAGCCGTCCCATCGGCGCGGGATTCTAGCACACGGTGCGCGGTGGTACTCGCTGGAGTCGAGCTTCGGCAAATATACCGCCGAAATACTTCTGAAGTACGTTGCACAAAAGAAAAAGCCCGCTCCGATTTTCGAGGCGGGCTTATGAATGTAATGAAGCTGAGCAGCCGTTATTCTGCCGCAGTAGTGCGGGCACCGGAGCCGCGACCGTCTCGACTCTCTCGACGCGCTTGATGCGCGCCGCCTTGCCCTTGCGCCCGCGAAGGTAATTCAACTTGGCGCGGCGCACTCTGCCCTGGCGAACCATCTCGATCGAGCTGATCATCGGCGAATGGACCGGGAAAATGCGCTCGACGCCGATGCCGAAGCTCACGCGGCGCACCGTAAAGCTCTCGCCCAGCAATTCGCCGCGGCGGCTCATCACCACGCCTTCAAACGCCTGGATGCGCTCCTTGTCGCCCTCGCCTTCCTTCAGGCGGACATTCACGCGGATCGTGTCTCCCGGGACGGAACACGGGATGGTCTTTGCGGAGTTGTGACTCCTGCACTTTTGCAATAATCGGTTTCATTTCATTATTCCAGGCAGACCCGCTCAGGTGGGGCCAGCACAACGCACGAAACGCAAATTATAGCGAAATCGCGCAGGATGCCTAGGCGAAATTACGTTACCTGCGTGCATCCCCGCAACAACCGCCTGGGTTTATCCGTTCGCCGCTGGCTCGCCATTCAGCAAATCCGGGCGGTTGCGCAGTGTCTTTTCGATCGCCTTCTGGCGCCGCCAGCGGCGGATTTCTTCGTGATTTCCGCTCAGCAGCACTTCCGGCACGTCCCATCCGCGAAACGACGGCGGCCGCGTGTAATGCGGGTAATCCAGAATCCACGTCAAAGATATCGGCGCGATGCGGCGATCGAGTTCTCGAGACGCGTCGCGGCTCGCTGGGCACGTTGCATCGCGGCCATCTCCGTGTTCGCTGAAGGATTCATTCACGGCGGAGTCCTCATTGCCCAGCGCGCCGGGAATCAGCCGCGTCACCGCGTCGACGATCATCGCCGCGGGCAGTTCGCCGCCGGAAAGCACGAAATCGCCGATGGAAATTTCGTCGGTCGCCAGATGCTCGGCCACGCGCTCGTCCACGCCTTCGTAGCGCCCGCACAGCAGCACGATTCGCTCGAGCTTCGCAAATCGCCGCGCCGTCTCCTGCCGGAACAGCTTGCCCGAAGCCGAAAGCAGCACGATCGCGGTGCCCGCGGCGGGCGTTCGCGCGTTCGCCGCCGATCAGCGATTCGACGGCCGCGAACAGCGGCTCCGGCTTCATCACCATGCCTTCGCCGCCGCCGAATGGACGGTCGTCCACCGTGCGGTGCCGGTCGTGCGTGAAATCCGCGCAGATCGTGGATGTGCGTTTCGATCAGGCCGCGCTTCGCGCGCGCGCCGCACGATGCCGTAATCGAGCGGCCCGCTGAAAAACTCCGGGAAAATGGTGATGATGTCGAAACGCATCGCACGATAGTAGCGCAAAGCCGGGTACGCCAATCTCCCGATCGGCGGGTCGCAATGAAATCGCCTGTCAGCACGAAGCAGCAATGCGGCGAGGCAGTCACTCGCGATTCAGTTCGCGCAGGCCTTCGGGAAGCACCACTTCGATGCGGCGGGCGTCGGTATCGACGTGCACGCAAATTCCTGCGCCAGAGGAATCGAGCAACTCGCCCTGGGGAGAATCAACCACCAGAATCGGCGTGCCGGCGACGTCCTCGCCGGTGAACTGCACGTCGCCACGCGCCCGATCGCGCGCGCCATTCTTTTCGCGCACTTCGCAGCCGATCAGGTCGGTAATGTAGTAGCTGCCCGAGGGAAGCGGCATGCGGTCGGCGAACGGAATCTGCACTTCGAGGCCCACCAGCTTTTCGGCGTCGGAGATCGAGTCGGAGCCCTCGAAATGAAAAATCGCCTGGCCGCCGCGGCTGTGGCTCAGCCAGCAGGAGCGCACGCGCACGTCGCGCGGCTCCGACCGGCCATCCCACAATTCGCACGTTCGCGAGAGTCTTGAGACGTTCGGGAAAATCGGTGAGGATTTCGGCGGCCACTTCGCCGCGCCGTCCGTGCGGGCGCAGGATGCGCGCCACCGTGATATTCGCCGATTCTTGCGCGGCCACTCTATTCGAGGATTTCCAGCGTAAAACGCTTTCTTCAACTTCATTCCGGCGGCGCCCAGCAGCGTGCGGATCGATTTCGCGGTGCGTCCCTGGCGTCCAATCACTTTGCCCAAATCCTCGGGATGAACCCTCAATTCAAGAACGGTTACCTGCTCGCCTTCCACTGCGTTGACCTGCACTTGTTCGGGATGATCTACGAGTGCCTTCGCTATCGCTTCGACGAGTTCCTTCATGACGTTTCCTCCACAGCTTGACGTGCCCAGCGGAGAAATTCGCTCGAGCGTGTACAAGAGGTATGAACATGAACTGCCTACTGTGGTAGGACGCCTCAGGCGGGCTTAGGGTTGCGCTGGAACGCTTGGGTTGCGAAGCAGCTGCGAACCGTGTCGCTGGGCTGCGCGCCTTTGCTCAGCCAGTATTGCACGCGCTCGTTCTTGAGATGCACAAGCGCGGGCTTCTTCTGCGGGTCGTAGGTGCCGACGATCTCGACAAAACGGCCGTTGCGCGGGCGCGTCTTCTCCGTGACCACCACGCGATAAAATGGGTGCTTCTTCTTGCCAATCCGCGACAGCCGAATCATTAACACTCGAAATTCCTCCTGAGTCGAATCCAGCAAGTATAGCGGACCCGCCCGATTCACCAATCGCATATCTCAGAGAGTCCCGGTGCGGTTCAGCGCAGACAGCCACGAGCGGCCAGTGGCAGCGCTGCGGCGCACTGCTCGATCATCTGCCTGGTCGCGGGTGGAAAAGCGCATCGGCGTTGATCGCTTTCGACATCGACCGTGCCAGATCACCTGGCGCGCCGCCGGGAGACAAGCACCGGGACGATGATTTCCGAGAGCGTGCTGCCGAAGGTAGTCAGGTAGCGCGGATCGGTGCGCACATCGCCCGACGATCACCGCGCTGCTTCTCCGGAATGGCCGCGCCGGTCAGTCCCTGGCTCACCGGGAAACGACGGGATGCTCGGGAGCTCCCTGCGCCGCTCCAGGCGATGATCGAACACGGTTTCCGCGCCCACGTCGTAGACGCCCACCCAGCGATAGTCGCCCAGCTTGCGGATCAGTTCGGCCAGTCGCTTGGCCTTTTCGGCGCGGTCGTCGCCGCCCATGGCAATCGAGCGAATCTGGTTCAGCGTGTTGTCGACGACGATCGGCACGATCGGTCCACTCTCACGCAGCCTACTTCGAGGCCGGCGAACTTGCCGAGGCCGCGCATCTTCATCTTCGCCATGCTGCCGTACTGCTTCATCATGCGGCGCATGTCGGAATACTGCTTGAGCACCTGATTCACTTCCTGCACGGAGGTGCCGCTGCCGCGCGCGATGCGCTTGCGGCGCTTGCCGTCGATCAGGTTGTGCGTCGGAGCGCTCGGCGGCGGTCATCGAATTGATGATGGCCTCGATGGATTTCAGCTGCTTCTCGTCGATCTGCGCGTCCTTGGGAATTTTCGCGAACGGCCCGATTTTCGGCAGCATGCCCATCAACTGCTCGATCGAGCCCATCTTGCGGATCTGCCGCAGCTGGTCGCGAAAATCCTCGAGCGTGAAATCGTCCTCGCGCATCTTGCGCTCGAGTTCGCGCGCCTTCTTCGCGTCGATGGTCTTCTCGGCTTTTTCGATCAGGCCGAGCACGTCGCCCATGCCGAGAATGCGCGAGACGATGCGGTCGGGATAGAAACGGCTCGAGCGCGTCGTATTTTTCGCCCACGCCGACGAATTTCACCGGCGCGCCGGTCACCTTGCGGATCGAAAGCGCCGCGCCGCCGCGCGCGTCGCCGTCCAGCTTGGTGAGGATCACGCCGGTGATGCCGAGGCGCTTGTGAAATTCGCCGGCCGAGCGCACGGCGTCCTGCCCGATCATGGCGTCGGCGACGAACAGGATTTCCGAGGGATTGAGCTCGCGCTTGAGCGTGCGAGAGCTCGTTCATCAATTCGTCGTCGATGTGCAGGCGGCCGGCGGTGTCCACCAGGATCACGTCGCAGGCCGAAAGCTTGGCCTCGCGCATGGCGCCGCGAACGATTTCGAGCGGCTTGTCGGTGCCCGTGCCCGGCCAGATGGGCGTGCCGGTGGCCTTGGCCACCTGCGCGAGCTGTTCGCGCGCGGCCGGGCGGTAGACGTCGGTTGAAACCACGATCGGCCGGTGGCCGTGCTCGCCCAGCCATTTGCCGAGCTTGCCGGTGGAAGTGGTCTTGCCGGAGCCTTGCAGGCCGCAAATCAGCCAGACCGAAGGCGGCCGGGAAGCAAATTGCGGCCGCGCTTCGCGTCCGAGCAGTTCGCCCAGCTCGTCGCGCACGATTTTCACGACTTGCTGATCGGGCGAAAGCTGCAGCAGAACTTCGGAGCCGAGCGCCTTCTCGCGGACGTGGGCGATGAATTCGTCGGCGACGCCCAGGTTGACGTCGGCGTCGAGCAGCGATTCGCGAATTTCGGCGAGCGCCGCGTCCAGATGCTCTTCGGTGAGCTTTCCCTGGCCGCGCAGATTCTTGAATGCGCGCTGCAGTTTGTCGGTAAGTGTTTCAAACATGAACGTCCCGTAGGTTGCGGAATTCCCGATCCGCGCAATTCTCGATTCTAGGCGACGCTGGCAACCCGGTCAAACCGGCTGAAAACAGCGCCCCGCAAAACAAAAGGCTGCCGCTAGGGAGCGACAGCCTTCGGTACAGCTGAAGTATCTTTGTTCCGTCGACTCTGCTTCGGCCGACTTTCTAGAGAGTAGACCTGCTACTTGCCCTTGGCTGCTTTCTTAGCTGGCTTCTTGGCTTTTTTTGCCATTGTTCTCTCCGTCTCAGGATTTGCCCGAAGGCATGGCTTACCTTATACGTAATCTGTGAGCGCAAGTCCATCGGGAATCGCGCAAATTTGCATCGGAACGCGAAAGTTTCTGTCGTCAGTGATCGCGAGTGTTCTGCCGTCGGCGGATCAAGAGCTGCCAATCAGAATTCCCACCACAAATACCAGCACTCCCCCCACCACCACCTGAAAGGTTGACGAAAGCAGCGGTGTATCCATGTAGCGATGCCGCACCCAGCTGATGGCGGCGAGTTCGATTGCGACCACAACCATGGCTGCCGCAAATGCCACGTGGAAGTTCCGGATCAGGAACGGCAGCGTATGGCCAAATCCCCCGGCGGCTGTCATCGCTCCCGTAACCAGTCCCCGTGTCACAGGCCTCCCGCGGCCTGTCAGCGTGCCGTCATCGGAGAGGGCCTCGGCAAATGCCATCGAGATGCCCGCCCCCAGGGAAGCGGCGGCGCCAACGAGGAACGCATCGTGCGTCTGATGCGTCGCGAACGCCGCTGCGAAAATCGGAGCCAGGGTCGAAACGGAGCCGTCCATCAGCCCTGCCAGCCCGGGTTGAATGATCTGCAGCATGAAAACCCGCTTCCCGGCCTTCTCTTCTTCCGTGCGCGCCCCCTCATCGAGATGCTTTTCTTCCAGCGATTCGGCAAACTCGGAATGCTGCCGCTCGATTTCCGCCAAATCGCCCAGCAATTTCCGCGTGGCGGCGTCGGATACCTGGCGCAGAGCCTGTTCGTAGAAGCGCCGCGTTTCAAGCTCCATCTCTTCCACCTGCTTCCGGACCGCCTTGATCCCGAGTGGGCGCACCAGCCAAACCGGCCGGCGCTCGATAAAGCCCTTCACGTCCTGGCGGCGGATCAGCGGAATGTGCTCGCCAAAACGTTTGCGGTGCATGTCGATCAGCGCCTGGCGATGCCGCGACTCCTCGGCCTGCATTTCTTCGAAGATCTTGGCGGTAGCCGGATAGGACTCCCGCAGCCCCTCGGCGAAATCCCCGTAGACGCGGCTATCCTCTTCTTCGAGTTGAATGCCCACCGCGAGGATCTCCCGCTCCGTGAGATCCTTGAACCTCTTTGCCATGGTCAATCTCCCAAAAGAAAAGGGTTATTATAGCCGCCCCGGCTCTTGAAACCTCAAAAGCAGTGGCCCGGAGGCCTGCGATTCGGTTTCGCTTGAGTCTAAGCAATTCGACAGCGCATCCATATCATATGGCTTTTACTGTGCGGACCGAACTTGCTCGGGTACGATCGTCTTAACCAATAGTGTGGTGAAAAGATGAAGGCCTGCCTTCTGCGTTCTCCCGCGCCGGTCGATACCAACCCGCTCGCTTTCCTTGACGTGCCCTGCCCCGATCCTGGGCCAGGCGAAGTGCTCGTGCGCGTGCACGCTTGCGGGGTATGCCGCACCGATCTGCATGTGATTGAAGGGGAGCTCCCGCCGCGCAAATCGCCCGTAATCCCCGGGCACCAAGTGGTCGGGATTGTCGAGAAACTTGGCCAGGGCGCCCGCCGCTTCCCGCTCGGCTCGCGCGTCGGCATTCCGTGGCTGCACAGCACGGATCAGACGTGCGAGTATTGCCGCTCGGGCAAGGAAAATCTCTGCGACAGCCCCACTTTTACCGGCTATACGGTCGACGGAGGCTATGCCGAATACGCTGTCGCGCCAGAAGGATTCGTCTACGCGATCCCCGAGTCGTTTCACGACCAGCAGGCCGCTCCCCTTCTGTGCGCGGGGATCATCGGTTTTCGCTCGCTTCGGCTCACCGGAATGCAGCGCGGCGGCAAGCTTGCCTTCTATGGCTTCGGGGCGGCCGCGCACGTGGCCATTCAGGTCGCGCGCCACTGGGATATCGAGGTTTATGCGGCCACCCGTGGCGCGAAGCATCAACAGCTCGCCCTCCAGCTCGGTGCCGTCTGGGCCGGTGAAGCTACCGACGAGCCCCCAGCGAAGCTCGACGCCGCGATCGTCTTTGCTCCCGCGGGCGAGCTGGTCCCCCCAGCCCTGAAAGCCCTCAAGAAAGGCGGCGTCCTTGTTCTCGGTGGAATTCATATGAGTCCCATTCCATCTTTTAATTACGATTTGCTCTACCAGGAGCGCATGATTCGCAGCGTGGCCAATAACACCCGCCAGGACGGCGAAGACTTCCTGCGCGTGGCCGCGGAAATTCCGATCCACACGCAAGTGACCGTGTTTCCGTTGCGCGAGGCCAACCGCACCCTCAACGATCTGAAGAGCGATCGCATCAACGGGGCCGCCGTGCTCGATTGCCGGGTGTAAAGCAGGCCAATTTCTCCAAATTCCCAGGGAAGCTCGTGATGAAGATCGTTTCGGTCAACGTAGGCGAGCCACGCAAGGTGCTCTGGAAAGACCTCGAGGTCGTCACCGGGATCTTCAAATCGCCCGTGGAGGGCCCCGTCATGCTGCGGCGGCTCAATCTCGACGGCGATGGCCAAGCCGATCTGGAAAACCACGGCGGCCGGTCGAAAGCCGTCTATGCCTATCCAGCCGAGCATTATGAAGCCTGGCGGCAGGAACTGCCCGAACTGGACTTATCCTGGGGAGCCTTCGGCGAAAACCTCACCGTGGAAGGATTGAAAGAAGGCGAAGCCTGCCTCGGGGACCACTTCCGCTTTGGCCAGGCCACGCTGATGGTCACGCAGCCGCGCTTCCCCTGCTACAAGCTCGGCTTACGCCTCGGCCGCGACGACATGGTGAAGCGTTTCCTGCAGAGCAACCGGTCGGGCGTTTACTTCTCCGTGCTGGAAGAGGGCTTTGTGGCGAGCGGCGACCCGGTTGAGCGCATCAAACAGGATGAGGATCGCATCTCCGTACTCGAGCTCAATCGCGCCTATGCCGGCGCTCGCGACCACCTGCTCGTCGTCCAGCGTGCGTTGCGGCACGAAGGGCTGCCTGCGGGCCTTCGCGAACACTTCCTCGAGCAATTAGCCTTGATCGAAGAATCCTAGCCGGACTCAGCGTACACTTTACAGAGGAGCTCAAGCCATTCACTCCGCTGCAGTAATCCCGCATCCAGCCAAGAGCCGCGCCAGCCTGCTGCTGCATGAAAGCTTTCGAGCCGGTATCACGCTAAAAGGCATCGACGGCGTTCTCGAGGCCATCGGCGGCATCGTGCTTTGGTCCATCAAGCCCTCCGAGCTGAATCGGATCGCGCTCAGGTTCCTCGAGACCGATCTTCCCTTCGACCGCCACGAATTCATTACCCGTCACTTGTATCAGGCGACGCAGCACCTAGCCTACGGCGGAAAACATTTCGCATCCCTGTATCTGCTGGCGCACGGGCTGATCAAGGCGCTGCTCGTCGCGGCGCTGTGGTTCGATGCGCTCTGGGCCTACCCCCTCACCATGGTTGTGTTCGGGCTGTTCTCCGTGTATCAGGTGCATCGATTCCTACACACCCATTCCGTGACGCTGCTCCTGATCACCGTATTTGACGTGCTCATCATCTGGCTGACTGCGCGGGAATATCAGGAACAAAAAAGCATTCGCCACAAGTAAGATTTCGAGTAAGGCGCGGCTCCTTGCCGTGGTTTATAAACCGCGTGGATAGACTGCTTCCGCTAGTTTGGATTTGATCGTTGGATTTCCATTTCCGCGGCCGGATTGCTAGGATCGTCTGGCTGAAAACTCAACAATATGGCGGTGAAAGATGGCTGCAGCGAAAAGAATCGGGATTCTCACCGGCGGCGGCGATGTTCCAGGCCTGAATTCGGTGATCAAGGCCGCGGTGTACCGCGCGAGCGAATTTGGAATCGAGGTGACCGGCATTCGCAGGGGCTGGAAAGGCCTCACCCACCTGAACCCTGACGATCTTGCCGACCCGGCCTATACGTGCGCCCTTACGCGCAAGAACACTCTCGGGATCGATCGCACCGGAGGCACCATCCTGCACACCTCCCGCACCAATCCTCGGCGCATGGCCGAATCGAAAATTCCTGAAAACTTCCCGAGCGAACGCCTGAAAAAGCTTCGCTTCGACGGCAAGTATTACGATTTCACACCGGTGGTGATCGAGAATCTAAAGGCGCTGGGCATCGACTGCCTGATCGCCATCGGCGGGGACGACACGCTCAGCTTCGCCTCGATCCTCACCGCGAACGGCTTTCCCGTGATCGGCGTTCCCAAGACGATGGACAACGACGTTCAGGGCACCGAGTATTGCATCGGCTTCTCGACGGCGATCACCCGGGCGGCCGACGCGATCACGCGCCAGCGGACCACCATCGGCTCCCACGAACGCATCGGCATCTTCCGCATCTTCGGCCGCGACGCCGGCTTTACGGCCCTCTACACCGCGTATGTGACCGGGGCCCGCTGCCTGATCCCCGAGTATCCGTTCGAACTGGACCGCGCGATCAGCCTGTTGCTGGAGGACAAGCGGAACAACCCCAGCGGCTATTCGCTCGTGGTGGTCTCGGAAGGTGCCGTGTGGAAGGAGCGCGAGGTGCAGGAAACGGGCGAAGCAGACGCCTTCGGGCACCGCAAGAAAGTGGATATCGGGCACGCACTGGCCGGCGAGATCGAGAAACGCACCGGCGAAGAAACCATCGCCAGCGACCTGACCTACGACTTGCGCGGCGGGGAACCCGATGCGGTCGACCACATCGTCGGCACCACTTTTGGGAATATCGCCGTCGATCTGATTCGCGAGGGCGTCTCGGGCAGAATGATCGGAATCCTGGACGGCGTTTACGCCCACACGCGCCTCTCGGAAACGCCGCTTCCACCGCGCCGCGTAGATACCCAGAAGCTCTACAGCACGGAGCGCTACCGCCCGAACTACGCCTCGAAACTGGGTTTGCCGCTCCTCTTCGGCTTCTGACGGCTCCCGCGATGGAAGAGCCTCCGGTTTTAGGCTATACTTGTGTTTCCGCCTGACCTAGCGACGCGATTCAGTGTGCTCGTTCCCAGATCGCGCAGAACGGTCGGCGAAAGGGGTCTCACATGAAAGAAGGAATCCATCCCGATTACCATCAGGTGACGGTACATTGCGCCTGCGGCAACACGTTTGAAACCCGCTCCACCTTCAAGGGCCAGTTGATCCGCGTGGAAATCTGCTCCAACTGCCACCCGTTCTTCACGGGCAAGCAGAAACTGGTGGATACCGCGGGCCGCGTCGAGCGCTTCCAGAAGAAATACGCGGATAAAGCCGCGTCGGTTGCCAACGCCAAGAAGTAACTTCTTCAATTCCCTTCCGGATTCGCGCCGCCGGGATTCCCTGTGCCGGGGTGTGCCTGTCCGCATCGCTTTGTACCGCGCCGATCGGGAGATTGGCGTTCCCGGGGAAAACGGCCCGCTAGCGGCGAAAAAATACATTCAATTCGAAGTATTCCATTACTTCGAACTGCCTCCATATTCAGGTCACGTTTGCGGCAAAAAAGCGCGATCTTCGGCAACATTAGGAAGGATCGATTATGCGTCCATTCGTTCGACCCATTGAGCGCGCCAGGCGGGGGCCGGGAATGGATCCGCGAAGTACTGTGTTTCCCGCGCAACCTTGTCGCCCCTGAACTCCATGATGCTCACGGTGTAGGACGGCTTGCCGTCATACGTCAGGATGAATTCGGTGACCCAAAGATCACCGCCGCCAACGATTCGCCGGACCGTAAACCGCTTTTTGCTCGGCTGGCTGGCGCGTTGGCCCTGTATGTTGCGCCGGCCGCGGGTTCGCTCGCCGGACTGCGGGTAGTCCAGGACGGCGTCCTCGTGATAGATGAGGTGCTCCGCTTCGAAATCGCTGGCATCGGACGCCGCCCAGTGGCGATCCAGCGCGGCACGGATCTCTTGATCCCGCACTCCGGAATACCGCTCGTTCTCTTGCTGATCCTTCTCTTGCTGATCGTTCTTTCGCTCATCGTTCATCTTGAGCCTTCCAGTTTGACAGGAAGTGGTTTGGCGGGATCGGAGTGTACGACTCGTCCAGCCGCGCCGTCTCTGCGATCACCCCAGAGTTTACTTTTCATCGAGTCTAAGATGAAGGCTGAGGCGAAGAGCCTTGGATACGATGAGCTCGACATGAGGCTACGGCAGCGAGGACGTGTGACAATTGCGGAAAACTCGGCACTCGTGCAGCAAGCCTTGACCGTTTGGGAGCCTCATGAATAATATGCTCCTGATTAGCCCAGCAAACGTTTGTTGCCATTTCGATGGCTGACCTGGCTCCCAGTAGTCCCTGAGTTTGCGAGTGCAGAGGAGGGTTGATGAAACATGTCGTCTTGATCGGTCTTGATCCAGCGACGGTGGACTTTTCGGATCCAGCGCTGCCGCCGGGCATGACCGCAGAGAAGATCCATGCTGGGGTCAGCGTCGCGCTGGCCGATTTCGCCGCGCGGGGCTGGCATGCCCAGAACTGCTTCATCAACCCCGACAAGACTGCGGTACCGGTGGTTGAACGCTGTCTGGCCGGTCACGTCTACGACTGCGTAGTGATTGGCGCAGGCCTCCGCCTGCCACCCAGTCGGCTGGTTCTGTTTGAAGCGGTGGTCAACGCCATCCATCGTGCCGCGCCACAAGCGGCCATCGCCTTCAACTCCCGCCCTGAAGATAGCGGTACCGCAGCCGCGCGCTGGGTCTGACACGTGAGTCCGCGATCATGCTGCTGCGCTCCATCCTTCTGGCCCTGCTGCTTGGCAACCTTTTCGGCAACCCGCTCGGCAATCTCTTCGGCAGGCCGTTCGGCAACTTTCTCGGCAGCGTCCTCGGCAGCCCGTCGGTGTTGGCGCAGCAGGATGCCACCATTGAAATAGACGCTCGCGAGGTGGTTCACGCCGTTCCGCGGACGATATTCGGGGGCTTCATGGAGCCTCTGCGCAGCGCCATCTACGGCGGAGGCATCTGGGCGCAGTTGGTGGAGAACCCCAGCTTCGAGCAGAACCTGTGGAGCGCGGACGCGATGGTGCACATGGTCCAAGGGCGGCCCGAACTCAGTGAATCGTCCAGGCTGGGGCTGCCGATCCCCTGGGAATCTCTCTATCCGCAGGGGAAGCGCTTTGAACCGCGCTGGGGAGACGCGGCCAATTCGTCCCTCTCGCTTTTGATGATGGGGCTGCCCGGGAGGCAGACCGGGGTGCGGCAGGCGATTTATCCGCCGGTGCATCGCGAGCTCCGCTACGCCGGGAGCATCTGGGTGAAGCCGGTGAGCGGAGAGAGGCGAATCGAAATCTCGATGCGGCGGCGCAATCATCCGGAAGAGGTGCTCGCGAAAACAGCCATCGAACTGACGGCGCAGGGCTGGAAGCGGTACGAGTATTCGCTGGAGCTTCCGAACGGAAGGCTTGCTTCGCGCGAGCCGGCTGATTTCGCGGTGGCCGTGAGTGGCGACACCCGCGTGGTGATCGACCAGGCGCTGCTCTATCCCGCCGACAACGTCGACGGATTGAATCCCGAAGCGATTGCAATGGCCAGGGCGCTCAAAATGCCGCTGCTGCGCTTTGGCGGGAATTTCATCTCCGGGTACCACTGGCGCGACGGCGTCGGCCCGATGGACAAGCGCGTGAGCATGCTGAACGTGGCCTGGGGCCAGCCGGAATACAACCAGTTCGGGACCGATGAGTTTCTGCGCTTCGCGCAACTGATCGGCGCGCAGCCGCAGATCTGCCTCAACATGGGCAGCGGAACGGTGGAGGAAGCGGCCGCCTGGGTGAAGTACGTGAACGCGCGATGGGGCGACAAATCGGGCGGGCTCGTCTGGGAACTCGGCAACGAATTGTGGAGCCTGGGGCAGATCGGCTACCCGATGCAGGAGGATGTGGCGGCGCGCACGCGGGCATTCAGCGAGGCGATTCGCAAGGCGGACCCGCGCGCGAAACTGATTGCGACGGGCCAGGATCCGGACCGCTACCGCGCCTGGAACGCGGCGCAATTGTCGCTGGGACCGGGATTCTACGAATATCTCTCGACGCACCTCGTGGTGGACGCGGGACGCGTGCTCAAACCGGATGCGTCTCCGGAGTTTCTCGCCGAAGCGATGTTCGCGGTGCCCGTGGGTACCGAGCGCATGTTGCGCGAAATGAAGCAGCAGATCGACGCGGACCCGAGAATGAAAGGCGTGACATTGGCGTTCACCGAGAATTTATTTCGGGCGCCTTTCGCCCCGTCGCCTCCCGATTATCCCGCGCCGCACATTCCCGAGTACCGCAACATGGGCGGGGCCGTTTATGAAGCGGGGATGCTGAACACGCTGATCCGCACGGCGGACATTGTGCCGATCTCCGATCTCACGGGCGCCGTCGAGTTTGGCCGGCTGTGGGAGAAGAGAGGAATTACCTACGGCGTGCCCACGTATTGGGCGCTGCGCATGTACTCCAACGCGGAGGTTGCGAATCTTCTGAAGACGACGGTGGACGTGGCTCGCTACGACGTGCACGACGGCTCGTCGCGCAGCCCGAACGTGGAGGGCGTGCCGTATCTCGACGTGGTTGGGGTGGGAAATCAGGCGGGAGACGTGATTACGATTTTTGCCGTCAACCGCAGCCTGGATCGCGACATCCCCGCCAACATCAAGCTGGACGGCTTCACGCTGCATTCCGCCAGCGGGAAGCTGCTCTCCGCCGCAGACATTTACGAGGGCAACGACGACGCCAACCCGGAAGCCGTGGTCCCCAGGGATTTCCACGAGGCCGCCGGCGGTTCGGCGTTTGCGCATACGTTTCCCAAAGCGAGCGTCACGATGATCGAGCTGCGGTAAGGGACTCTTTTTACCAGCCAGATAGTAAGGCTTTGACTAAACGCCTGCCCCCAAACACGCATACGTAAGAAACGTTTCATGCGCTCGGAATCCTGATATACTCCCGCCGCGATTCCCAAGGGTGGCTCCCCGCGCGCTGCAATGCTCGGAGGCATTCTTGAATTTCCCCGGCGGTAAGCGAGATCAAAATTTCCCCTGGAGGTACGCGATGACAGTCTTGAAAGTCTGCTACAAGCATGGCGTGCGGTTCGACGAGAACTATTACGTCTCGAAACACGTGCCGCTCTCGGCGCGCATCATGGGTCCGCACGGGTTGAAGGGCGTCGAGATGATGAAGGTGACCGCGACGGCGGATGGTTCAAAGCCGCTGTACCAGGTGATTTTCTCCGCGTATTTCGAATCGGCGGCGGCATTGCAGAGCGCGATGAGCAATCCGCAAATGAGCGAGGTGATGGGGGACATCCAGAATTACTACGACGGCATGCCGGATGTCTTCATCGGCGAAGTGGTCGCGCTGGCCTCACAGGCTGCCATGCATTAGACCGATTTCCAGGCGCGTCGAGCAGCAGGCTGGGATTCGCTCTACAGCGGGAACGAGGCTCCAATCAGGTTTGGTTGGGGCCTCGATCCCGGCGTCAGGGAAGAAGAGAAGCGAGGAGGCGATACATGAGGACACAGCGATTGCTGAAGATTTTGCTGGCGGCGGTGGCTGCCGGATTTCTTGCCTCCAGCGCGGGCGCGCAGCAAACACCTCAGGCTCCACAGGCACGACAATCACCACAAGTGACGATGACCGTCGACGCAACGAAGCCGGGCGCGCCTATTTCTCCCTACATGTATGGTTTTTTCACCGAACTTCATGAGACCAACAACGAGGGCGGCTTTTGGGCCGAGATGCTCGGAGACCGGAAGTTTTTCAATCCAGTGAACTCCGGCAAGGACCGCGAACCCAGTCCTGGGCGCAGGCCAAGGCCCAGGGGACCCAGATTTCGACCCGTGGGGCCGGACGAGTTCGTCGTGATGGACCGGCAGAAGGTGTTCGTGGGTGAGCACAGCCCCATGGTGAAGCTGGAGGCTGCCACACCGCATGGGATCCAGCAGGGGGGATTGGGGCTGCGAAAAGGCAGAAAGTACACCGGCCGTGTGATCCTCGCCGCCGATCCGGGGGCGGAAGTGAAGGTGAGCCTGGTGTGGGGACCCGATCCGGCCGACCGGCAGACCATTCCCATGAAGAGGCTGCGAACCGAATACGCCAAGTTTCCCTTGAGCTTTACGGCCGGGGCGGACACCGACGACGCGCGGCTGGAAATCGTGGGTACCGGCAAAGGGACGTTCCACATCGGCGCCGTGTCGCTGATGCCCGCGGACAACGTATACGGCTATCGCGCCGACATGCTCGAGGAGATGAAAAAGATCGGGCCGACGATGTTTCGCTGGCCGGGCGGGAACATGGTCTCCTCGTGGGACTGGCGTGATTCCATCGGCGATCCCGACAAGCGGCCCCCGCGCCTAAATCCAGCCTGGGATGAGGTGCAGCAGAACGACCTGGGCATCGACGAGTACATGGTCCTCAACAAGCTGCTCAACATGGAGCCCTACATCTGCGTGAACGCCGGCTTCGGCGACGCGCATTCGGCCGCCGAAGAGGTGGAGTACACCAACGGCTCGGTGAACACGCCAATGGGCAAGTGGCGCGCCGCCAATGGTCATCCGGAGCCCTACAAGGTGACCTGGTGGAACATCGGCAACGAGATGTGGAACACGTCGCAAATGGGCTTCATGGCCGCCAATCAGTACTGGATCAAGCACAACATGTTCGCGCAGGCCATGCGGGCGGTGGACCCGAGCATCAAGTTCGTGTCGTCGGGCGCGTCTCCGGTGGAGACCAGCCAGAGCCACGCGTCGCTGGCCATCACTGGCAAGCATGTTGCCGCGTTCGGCGGACCGGCGGACTTTACCGGCGCGCTGCTGGCCAACTCCTCGGATTACATCGACGCGGCCGCCGAACACATCTATCCCTCGATGGTGGACATGGCCTTCGACGCCGAGAAGCAGGACTACGTCAAGGTGGACGAGCCCTTGGTTGCGCGCGCCCGCAAGCTTTCCAACGCCGTCCGCGCCGTGATCGAGGCGTGGGGCGAATACCAGCGGCGATTTCCGAACCTCGACATGAACCGCTATCCGATCGCGCTCGATGAATGGGTCTCCGAGTGGACCGGAGAACGCGGCCAGCGCGCGCCCGGCTATTCGATGTTTGCGCCGCTCGCCTGCGCCCAAGCCATGCAGGAAATGTTCCGCCATTCGAACATGTTCATCATTTCGTCCTACACTGCGGCGCCCCAACTACTGGCAACCAACAAGACCGATGCGACGGTGCACCCCATCGGGCTGATGTTCGAACTCTATCGCCGCCACTTCGGGACGATTCCAGTCGAAGTGACGGGCAACTCCCCGCAGCACGACGTGAAGGGCACGGTCTGGGTGGACAAGGCCAACAAGTCCTCGGGCAGCGATACCTATCCGCTGGACGCCGCGGCCGCGTTGACCGCGGACAAGAAGGCGCTGACCGTGGCGATCGTGAATCCCACTGAGTCTGAGCAGCAGATTGATGTGGCGCTTAAAGGCGTGACGGTTCAGGATAAGGGCCGGGTGTGGCGAGTCGCCGGCGCGCACCTGACCGACGACAACGAGCCCGGCAAGCCGCTGATGGTGGACATCGTGGAGAGTCCGCTGACAGGGATGCCCGGCACGCTGAAGGTTCCCAAGCTCAGCATCAGCATTTACGAAGTGCCGCTCCGGTAGAGGTATCGGTGCCGTCGGTGGCTTGATCTGATAGCTACCGCGCGCCAGCACTTCACCAGTCCGGGTAAGGGCGTTAATCAGACCTTGCTCCACTTCCCAAAGCCTTCGACCGAGCGGAGTCTTATAATGGCGACGCGAGCGACTATGCGATTCACAAGAGTGTTTCTGGTATTGGGATACTTAGGGGCTTGCACTCTTCTCCCTGGAGGCATGTCGTTGCAAGCGCAAGAAACCAGCACGGGCAATGGATTCGTGATCGACAGCAATCTCCCGTTTGTTTACGTGGCATTCGATCACATCGGACTCGGTACGCCTAGGAATGGACAAAAATCGATTGCACGTATTTGGCTTCATCTCAAGAATAACTGCCGCATTCCGATAGTTTTCCGAGTCAATGGCCCCCCGCTTGACAGCCCAAGTGATGATGCGTCTGTGATGTATGAAGTCGTTCCCACCCCTCCACCAATGATCCAAGAGAATGTGGTCGCGGTTCCTGATGAACCCGGCTCAAAAGCTACAACTGACGAAATGCCGTATGGGACCTCCTCGGATGTAGGTTCTACGTGGACGATTGAACCGGGGAAGGAAATGAATTTCAGTATTCCGATCAATGACATCAGCAAACGTTGGCACATAGAGATCCCGTTTGACTTTGTGCTGCCGAAGGGAGCGAGCCCGCGAAATCCCAAAAACAGCTTGGGGCCTACCTTGCAAATCTCATATTCGATCTGGGACGTCCCGCCTGATGAACGAACAAAGATCGAAAAGAACTAATTAAGCGTCACTGTAAAGAGGCATTCGTGGCTCGGTTTAGATCCTTAACGGGCTACGAGGTGCGACGAATCCTGACTTGCGGTGTACAATCTCGAAACAGATGGCCACGCAATTGTCTTCCATTCCGGACTCGCCTGGTTCGCAGGTGGAAACCGCGGCTCCGCGCGTCACACTGAGGAATTATTTCGCGCATTCGTTTGACTCCGCGATTGCGGCTGCGCGGACGTGCTATTCGCCGCGGCTCGTGAATCCGGAAGAAGTCACCGAGAAGCAGCGCGTGATGATCGGCTCGGGAACCTTTTTCGGCGGGCATCACACCGTGTATCAGCACGCGCATTTTGAATTTGGCTTGGAGAACGTCAGCCGGCAATTCGTGTGGTCGTTCCTGCACGCGCATCCCTTCTACAACTCCGAGCAGCAGAGCCAGCGCTACGTGCGCCTCGATCGCGCGCAAGCTTACGTTCCGCCCGCGGATACGCCGAACTTCGGGCCGGCGGAGCGCGCCCTTTACGAAAAGGCGATCGCGCGCGCCTGGGACCATTACCGCGAACTCACCACGCTGCTCGCGCCCAACGCGCGCGAGATCCTGGCGGACATTTGGCACATCAGCCCGATGTCGCACACCAAGCGCGTGCAGAAGGTCGAGCGGCAATCGGAGAAGCGGGCCATCGAAGTCGCGCGGTACGTGTTGCCGGTGGCGGCGTTCACCACGATGGTTCACACGGTTTCCGGCATCGTCTTATACCGCCTGTGGCGAATGCAGGCGGCCGGCGACACGCCATCCGAATCGCGGCAAATCATCGGCGAAATGGTGGCGCGGGTGCGCGAGGCCGATCCGCAATTTATCGACCGCTTCGACAACGAGCCGATGGAAGAGCTGCCGGAATGGCAGCAGCCGCCGCGTGACGGAGAGGTTTTCGCGCGGGAGTTCGATGCGCGCCTGGGCGGGCTCACGTCGCGCCTGATCGATTATTCGCCCAATACGATAGCTACCGTGGCCGGTGCGTACCGAGCCGTGCTGGGTTTGACGGCTGCGGAATGCGCTGACGCAGAAGCGCTCGACCGCCTGCTCAACCCCGCGCGCAACCCGTATCGCCGCGAGACGCTCAACGTGGGCGTGCATGCGCCGATGATGCGCGCGCTGCAGCACGCGAATTTCACCTTCTCGAAGAAGATCAGCCACACGGCGGACAGCCAAGACCAGCGCCACCGCTTGGTTCCGGGTTCGCGGCCTCTGCTGACTCTAGCCGACACGCATTCGCCCGATTACATCACGCCCATGCTCATCCGCGACAATCCGCGAGCGCGCGAAATCTATCAGCAGGCCATGGAAGAGGCATGGAGCGCAAAGAATGAGCTGCTCGATCGCGGCGTAGCGCCGGAGTTCGCGCTGTATCTGCTTCCCAACGCCAAGGCAATCCGCCTGGTCGAAACGGGCTCGCTTCTTCACCTGCTGCACAAGTGGACGATGCGCACCTGCTTCAACGCGCAGGAAGAAATCTACCAGTCTTCGCTCGAAGAGGTGCAGCAGGTGCGCGCGGCTTTCCCGGAACTGGGCCGCTACCTCGGGCCACCTTGCTACCTGCGCGCGGGAATCTCGACGCCCATCTGCACCGAAGGATCGCACTTCTGCGGCGTAAAAGTGTGGCTGGACTTTCCGAATATCCAGCGGCGGATATGAGCTGAAGTGCCTGGAGCGGCCGGCGCCAACTTGCGAGAAGCCATTTTTAACGGCTGAGGATGCGCGTGGTGGTGGGCGATACAAGCTCGTAGCGAATCCCGCGCCAGCGGATGCGTTTGGTGAGCAGCGAGGCGATAAAATTCCACGCAAACAAGAAGGAAACGAAGGGCGCGAGCGCCGTCCAGACCCAGTTCCACTTTTTGAGCGGGCCTCGCCATTGCGGCAATAGTTCGTCGACGGCCACGGTGCGCAAGGCGCCCTTCATCGCGGCAAGCAGCGGAATCACGAGCGTAACCAGCGCAAGCTCAATCCAGGTGTCGCCGCCGATGATCCTGATGACAATCACCGCAAAGGCGTAAAGCAAAGTGAACGAGTATCCCCAGTGCGCCAGGGCGCCCAGGGCCCAGCGCTTGAACGAATAGACGCGCGTGATCAGCATCTGGCGGTTTGTGAATTCCAGCAGGCTCTTGCCGGTCCAGGGATGCAAGGTGGGCGCCAGGCACTCCGGGCAAAAGACGATCGCCTTTCTGAAGTGTTCGAGGGCCTGGGTCATAGCGAAATCGTCGCTGGAGGCGCCGCGCCAGGCTTCGAGCACCTGCGCGTCGTCGAAGGTTTGACGCCGGATCGCAGTGCCCCCGCCCCAGCAGAAGTTTTCCCCCGCGCGGCCGAGAAGCGTCGCCACCGACGCGTTCCAGGCCGAAGCCAGCGCGCTTGCGAAGCCGCCCGATCCCATCGCGCCGCTCGGTACGATCCAGCGGTAGGCGGTCGTCGCGCCGATGCGGGCATCCTCCAGAGGCGCGATGATTTTCTTGAGCCAGCCTCGCGGCAGCCGCGTATCGGAATCCGTAAAGACAAGCACGTCGACGTTTTCAGGAAGCGATTCCACCGTGCGGCGCAGGTTGAAAACCTTTTCGCTGCAGCCTTCGGGCGGGCCGGTAATCACAATATGAACCGGGTGCTGGCTGCCCGCCTTCACCTGCTCGATGGACTTGAGCGCGGGATCCAGGCTGGACGCAAGCGCGAAGTAAATTTCGTAGTTGGGATAATCGAAATTCGCAAGCGCCGCCAGATTTTCCTCAAGCCCAGGCTCCTTGCCCTTGCAGGGGCAAATCACCGCCGCGTGCGGCGCGTAAAACCCGGCGTGCGACGCGAGCCGTTTCCGGGCGAGCTGGAGCCACTGAAAGCCGTCCCAAAGGGAATAGGCTCCCACTGCTATCTGGACAATAACGAGTATGTAAAAAAGGTCGACCACTCATCGCGAGGATAGCAAAAGCGCGTCCGGATTGGCGGATTACCAACAATTGACTTGCTAAATCGCCATGGGTAGACTCGCGCCAATGCAGTGGAACTCCAAATCTGCGTGATCCGGGAGGAATGACGTGTCAACGCCCGTCCAGCAGCCCCTAAACGAAGCGAAGCTCCATGAATTCGTAATGAAGGCCGTCGGCGAAATGGGAGCCGCGATGAATGCCGCGCTTATCGTCATCGGCGACAAGCTTGGACTGTACAAAGCAATGGCTGGAGCGGGGCCAATGACCTCGGCCGAGCTCGCGGCAAAAACCGGCACCACGGAGCGCTACGTTCGCGAATGGCTTGCCGCGCAGGCGGCCGGCGGACTCGTCGCCTACGACGCGGCCACCGGGAGGTACACGCTGCCTCCCGAACAGGCCTTCGCGTTGGCCGATGAAATGAGCCCCGTGTTTCTGCCCGGCGCGTATTACATCATTTCCGCCTGCATGAAGGACGAGGCGAAGATCACCGATGCGTTTTGCAAAGGAAACGGCGTAGGCTGGCACGAACATGATTCCTGCCTGTTCTTCGGCACGGAGCGCTTTTTCCGCCCAAATTATCGCGCCCATTTAATCAGCGAGTGGATTCCGGCTCTCGACGGCGTGGAAGCAAAGCTCAAGGCGGGCGCGAAAGTGGCGGATGTGGGCTGTGGTTTAGGCACTTCCACGATACTGATGGCCCAGGCTTATCCCAAGTCCACGTTTATCGGATCCGACTACCATCCCGAGTCCATCGAGATGGCCAAAGAGGCCGCGAGAAAGGCTGGAGTGTCCGGCCGCGTTGCGTTCGAAGTCGCAAAGGCAAAGGATTATCCCGGAGGAGAATACGATTTCGTAGCGTTTTTCGATTGCCTGCACGACATGGGCGACCCAGCCGGCGCGGCGCGCCACGTTCGCGAAACCCTTGCACCGCACGGAACATGGATGATCGTCGAGCCTTTCGCGAACGACAAGCTCGAGGACAATCTGAACCCTATCGGCCGCATCTTCTACGCAGCTTCCACCATGCTGTGTACCCCGGCCTCGCTGTCTCAGGAAGTAGGGCTGGGCCTTGGGGCGCAGGCTGGGGAGGCCAGACTTTCCGAGGTTCTTCGCTCGGCCGGGTTTACGCGGGTGCGCCGCGCCGCCGAGACTCCTTTCAATATCGTTCTGGAAGCGCGGCCCTGATATCTCCAGGGGCGACGGCGGCAGAGCTTGCGGCCGTTCAGTTTGCCCGATGGCGGGAAAAAACTTTTTGCAGCACGCGGTCAGCCGCGGCGTTCAGCTCTGTTTGGAATTTCCCGGCCTCGCGCCGCGCCTGATCCATCAGCGAAGCGTCCAGGATCAGCCCTACGCGATCGACGAAAGGACCTGAGGCGGGCGTCCGTGCGGAGCGCGCCGAGCCACGCGCCGCCGGCGCGCCGAGCTGTTCGTACAATTCAAGATCGCGCCAGAAAGCCGCAGCGTCGTCGTCGGTCCATTCCAGCGCCTGCCCGAGGGCCACGAAAAATTCTTCGCGAAAAAGGTCGAGAAAGGGAATGCCCAGTTGCATCGATGCCCCTTTCGCCGGATTGGCTTTCGAACTTTTCTTCCCCTTTTTCGATTTCGCGGCGGATTTCGCGGTGCGCTTCCTGCCGCCGACCATCACGCTCACCTTCAATCGCGTCGGAAGCGAGGATTCGATGCGCATTACCATCGCGAGAATCGACTCGCGGCGAATGGTCTGCAGCTGTTCGCGATAGAGTCCAGGCTGGTCGGCGCGCCCAGGGCGGCGGAATTCCGCCGCGTACATATCCAGAAAGCGCTGCACCATTTCGTTGCGATCGAGCGTGGCGAGCAGCATGGTCGCGGTATCACGCGCGCGGATAACCAGCTCTCGTGGACGATAGGGCATGGGAAGTGTCTACCTGTACGCGAATCCGCGCCGCGCCGCAACAGGAAAACGCGCCTGAGGCGAGTGCCGGTTAGCAGTATCGCTCGACCCACAACCGTGGCCACGCTATGATTCTTCCAGGCTCACCAATGGCTAGCCTATACATCGAGAACGTTCCGCGAGCCCTCTATGAAGCCCTCCGCAGAAGAGCACGGTCGCACAAGCATTCCATCGCGACGGAAGTCCTGGATATCGTCGAAGCGAATGTGCCCACGCAAAAAGAATTGAAGGCACGGCGGCAATTAATCAAGAAGGTTTGCGAGATGCAATCAAGAAAACCAGGGAGCAGGAAAGTTTCCGGATCGACCGAAGCGATGCTCCGCGAGGACCGCGAGCGCTGAAGGGACCCCTTGCGCGACGTGGCAAGGGACTCTGCACGAAGGTTCTTCTGCATAAAAAAAGCCCGGAGATTTCTCTCCGGGCTTTGGTTGATTCTTTGATGGCGCCGCCGACTACGGACGGCCCTCTGTTTTAGTGGAGTGGGCCAGCCACCGGCGGCCGGTCCTCGCCCGACACTCCGCCCGCCACGGGGCGGACCGGCTTCTCGAACTTTCCGAGCGCGATATCGAGAGCCTGCTCCGCCGTCCGCACGAAGTGGATTTCTATCCCCTCGAGCATTTCCGGCTGCAGGTCCTCCTTCACGTTCGGCTCGTTCTCGCTGGGCAAGATCACTTCCTTGATTCCCGCCCGCTTCGCGCCGAGCACCTTCTCCTTCACGCCACCGATCGGCAGCACGATTCCGGAGAGTGAAATTTCCCCGGTCATCGCCACGCGCGGCCGCACCGGACGCCCCGTCAAGAGGCTAACCAGCGCCGTCACCATCGCGATGCCCGCCGACGGGCCGTCCTTCGGGATCGCTCCCGAGGGGACGTGGACGTGCAAGTCGAGCTTTCGGAAGAAGTCCGGATCGATGCCGTAGCGATCGGCGTTCGCGCGCACCCACGTGAGCGCCGCCCGCATGGACTCCTGCATCACCTCGCCCAGATGCCCGGTCATCGTGAATCCCTTGCCACCGCGCATCTTGCTGGCCTCGATGAAGACGATATCGCCGCCCACCGGCGTCCATACCAGCCCCACCGAAACTCCCGGCTTGCTGACGCGTTCCTCGACCTCTTTTTCGAGGCGGAACTTCGGAATGCCCAGCGCTTCGCGAATCACGTCGGGCGTGACGACCAGCTTGTCCGTCTTGCCCTCGGCGATGCGGCGCGCCTGCTTCCGCACGAGCGTGGCGATTTCCCGTTCGAGATTGCGCACGCCCGCTTCCCGCGTGTAGTGGTGAATCAGGTCGTGCAGCGACTCGTCGGTGAATTCGATCTGCTCGCCCAGCGCCAGTCCGTGCTCCTTCGTTTGCCGCGGGATCAGGAAGCGCTTCGCAATGTGGACCTTTTCCTCTTCGGTGTAACCTGCGAGTTCGATCACTTCCATGCGGTCCCGCAGCGGTTCCGGAATCGGATCCATCCAGTTGGCCGTCGCGATAAAGAGAACCTTCGACAAATCGAACGGCACGTCCAAGTAGTGATCGCGGAACGTGGAGTTCTGCTCCGGATCGAGCACCTCCATCAACGCCGCCGACGGATCGCCCCGGAAGTCGCGCCCGAGCTTGTCGACCTCGTCCAGCATCAGGACGGGGTCCATCGTCTCGGCCCGGCGAATTCCCTGAATGATCTGCCCCGGCAGCGCCCCGATGTACGTTCGGCGATGTCCGCGGATCTCCGCTTCGTCGTGCATTCCGCCCAGCGAAATACGGACGAACTTGCGGCCCATCGCGCGCGCAATCGACTTCCCGAGCGAGGTCTTACCCACGCCCGGGAGGTCCGACGAAGCACAGGATCGGCCCCTTCATCCCCGGCTGAAGTTTCTTCACCGCCAGGTAGTCAAGCAGCCGCTGCTTCACCTTCACCAGGTCGTAGTGGTCCTCGTCGAGGATTTCCTGCGCCTTGCTGATGTCGATGGCTTCTTCGCCGGTGCCGGACGTTTTGTTCCATGGCAGCGAGGTCATCCATTCCAGGTACGTCCTCGAGACCATGTATTCCGCCGAAGCTGGAGTCATCTTCGCCAGCCTCTTCAGCTCGCGCTCGCACTCCTTCTTGGCTTCCGCCGACATTCCGGACTCTTCGACCTTCTTGCGGAGCTCGTCGACTTCGGCGACGCCGTCGTCGGATTCGCCCAGCTCCTTCTGAATGGCCTTCATCTGTTCGCGCAGCAGGAACTCGCGCTGGCTCTGGTTTACCTGCTCCTGCACCTGTTCGTGGATCTTGTTGCGCAGCTCGAGCACTTCCTTTTCCTTGGAAAGCTCGTTAATCAACGTTTCCAGCCGCTTGCGGACGCTGAACGTCTCCAGCAGCTCCTGCCGCACCATCGTATTTAGCGAAGGCAGCGTGGAAGCCACGAAATCGGCCAGCCTCGAGGGCGAGTCGATGTTCGCAACCTCGGTCTGCAAATCGTCGGAAAGCTGCGGCGAACGCGCCACCACGTCGCGGAATAGCTCCTGGACGTTGCGCTCGAGGGCCGTCAACTCCGGATCGCGCTCTTCACCTAAATTCGGCTGCACTTCGATCCGGGCCCTCATAAACGGTTTCAGGCCGACCACTTCCAGCACGCGAAGGCGATCCAATCCCTCCAGGAACGCCACCACATTGCCGTTCGGCATCCGAACCATTTTGTGGACCTTCGCCAGCGTGCCGACCGTATGCAGATCGGTGCCTGTAGGCGATTCGATTCGCGGATCCAGTTGCGCTACTACGCCGAGGAGCTTCTCCGGGCCTTCCAACGAGTCCAGCAGGGCTAGAGAGCTCTCCCGACCGACCGGCAGCGGCATAACGGCTCCCGGAAACAGGACCGTATCGCGCACCGGCAGAACTGGCAGCTCTGGCGGAACGACTCTAGTTGTTTTACTCACCTTGACCCCCTTCGGACCTTATCATCAATTTTCGTATGAGTCCTTTGACAGTTTTATCGGCTGTCGTAAGAGTTTAGATGCAGGCAAAAGGAAAAAGATTTCCCAATTTTCGCGTCCCACTATAAGCAGATGTTAGTGTATCGCACTAAACAATTTGCGCTCAACCCCCACACGAACGATTTGCTGTGGAAATAAACGCGGATTCGCAAGTCTAGCAGGCATCACTACAAAAATAGTTGTTCGTCACCTGAACGAATCCTTAGCGAGCTGCAGCGCCTCCTCCTTCGTCCGTACGGTGCCGTTTAATTGCGCTTCTTCCACGGCTTCGAGAATCACCTTGAATTTTGGACCTGGGGTAAAGCCCAACGCCTTCAGGTCGTCTCCCCCGAGAAGTCTGGCCGGCCTCACCTGCTCCGGAGGGGTCTCAGCCAGGAACTTCTTCACAAAGTTATATGCCTCCAGGCTGCCGTGGCTGGAGAGGCAGTCCAGGCGGTGTAACTCCAGATGCTCTTCGAAGCGATTCAGGCGCACGAAGCGCTTCAGAGTGGAGACCTTCATCTGCGCGACATCCTTGAACCGCAGATGGTTGGCAACCAGCGAAGCAATCTGCTCGGTATCTTCATTTGAAAAGCGGAGGCGCCGGCAGATCGCTTCCGCCATAACCGTGCCCACCTCCACATGTTCATCGAAGCGAATGCGCCCGCCTGGCCCTACCGGCGGTTTGAACGTAGGCGGCTTGCCCACATCGTGGAGCAAGACGCCCCAGGCAAGGGTCACAGAGCATCCGGGCTGCAAACCGCCGAGCATCATGAGGGTGTGGATCCACACGTCCCCTTCGGGATGGAATTGCGGGGGCTGCTCCACGCCTTTCATTCGCGCGATTTCAGGCAGTATTTCCGGCAGCAGCCGGCTTTGGTCGAGCAACTCGAATCCCCTGCGGGCCGCGCCTTCGGTGAGGATCTTGGTCAGTTCGTCTCGAAGCCGCTCCGGGGAAACCTGGTGGATTCCCGGCGCCAGATTCTGGATCGCGGCGAACGTCGCAGCCTCGATGGCGTATCCAAAACGCGCCGCGAAGCGCACCGCGCGAATCATCCGCAGCTTGTCTTCGCGAAACCGCTCCTCCGGCTGGCCGATCGCGCGGACAACCCCAGCATCCAGATCCTGGCGTCCCCCAACAAAGTCCAGGACTTCACCGGTTTCCGGGTCCAGAAGCAGTGCGTTGATCGTAAAGTCTCGGCGCCGGACGTCTTCTTCAGGCGACGACGCGAAGAGCACTTTGTCGGGGTGCCGCCCGTCCGAATAGTCGGCATCCGAGCGGAAGGTTGCCACTTCCACGTGCATTCCCGGCTGCGTTTGGGGATCGCCCATCACGACGATTACTCCGAATTGTGCCCCCACTGCCAGGCTGTGCGGGAAAATGCGCTGCACCTCATCAGGCGTGGCATCGGTCGCCACGTCATAGTCCACCGGCTCGCGCTTGAGAAGGATATCCCGTACGCAACCGCCCACCAGGTAGGCCTGATACCCTGCATGCCGAAGAGTGGGCAGATTTGTTCCGCAAGTGCGCGCGCGTTCATTTCTTCAATTATGCGGGAAATAGGAAGACCATGGGAAGCATTGGACCAGCAGCCGTTCAACAAATGAATTGCGAAGCCCGATCACCCATCGCGGTGTTCGGGCTTGCCGAGCGATCCGCCGAATTGCACTTTGGAGAAGCCGAACTTGTCGCGCAGCCGGTCGGTTGCTCGCGCCAGGCGCTCCAGCTTTTCACGCCGTCCTGGATCGAGCAAATCGAGCTGCCCCGACGCCCCGGCAGAGAAGTGCGAAAACTCCACGCCGACCAGGCGCAACCTCGCGGAGCCATCCCACGCGCGCAGGAAGAGTTCGCCGACAGCCCTGAAGAAGACTGTATCCAGGTCAGACGGCTCCGCGAGCGTATGGCTGCGCGAAATCGTTTTGAAGTCGGCGTAGCGCAGCGTCAGGGTCACCGTGCGAGCGTACAAGCCGGCATCCCGCACGCGCTTGGCAGCCTTCTGGCACAGATAGCTCAGCGTCGATTCGAGTGTCGCGCGGTCGTTCGTGTCCTCGCCGAATGTTTGGTTGTGCGAGAGCGATTTCGCCTCGGCGTCGACGAAAAACTCATACGCATCGATTCCGCGCGCCTTGCGAAAGAGCGCCGCGCCCCATTGCCCGAAATGTGTCTTCGAGCCGTTCGCAGCGGCGCTGCCTGCAACTGGGCGATCGTCTCGATGCCGAGCGCCTTGAGCGCACCTTCGGTCACCTTCCCGATTCCGGGAATTCTTCTCACCGACAGGGGCGCTAAGAAACGCTTCCTCGCTTCCAGGCGCCACCCACACCAGGCCGCGCGGCTTGGCCTGCTCGCTGGCCACCTTGGCGATCAGCCGCGAGGTGCCCACTCCGATCGAACAGGGCAGCCCGGTGGTGGAAGTGATTTCCCGCGAAAGCTTGTGAGCCGCGGCTAGCGCGGGGCCGTGCAGCCGCTCCGTTCCGGCCAGGTCGATGTAAGCCTCGTCCACGGAGGCCATTTCGACCACCGGCGAATATTTCGAAAGGATCGACGCGATGCGGTCGCTCCAGCGCCCATAGAGTTCATGGTGGCTTTCGAGGAACACTGCCTGGGGGCAAAGCTTTGCCGCGGTGCGCAACGGCATCGCCGATTGCACTCCGAATCGCCGCGCCTCGTAACTTGCCGAAGTGACCACGCCGCGCTGATCGCGCTGACCTCCGACCACCACCGGCAGGCCTTTCAGTTCAGGGCGCGCCAGCAGCTCCACGGAAACGAAAAACGCGTCCATGTCGATGTGAAGAATCGAAGCAGATGAATCGGGCGTGGCGGCTTCCGGCGGCCCGTGCTTGGCGCGAAAATGAGCCAGTTTCGGCATGACACAAGATTACCGCCAAGCTACTGCTTTCGAGCATGCTATCAAAAGCAACTCGAGCGAGTCTGCAATTAAGGCCGTCTCTCCGCGGCCAGCACGCGGGGAATCCCGGCCAGATCGTTCGTGACGCTGATGTTGACCCAGCCCGGCGCCTCGCGAATTATTTTGAGGACGGCATCGGCGGAGTTGTAGCCCAGCTCAAGCACCAAAATTCCACGCTCCCGCAGCAGCAGACCGGCCTGCTCGATCAGCTTTCCGTACATCTCAGTGCCGCTGGACCCGCCGAAAAGCGCGGAATGGGGCTCGTGTTCGCGCACTTCGCGCGCGAGTGTTGCCGCATCATCCAGCGACACGTACGGCGGATTGCTGACGATCACGTCGAAAGAATGGGAGTCGCGGCCGGTCGAGTGAAGGCGCAGCAATCAGCGCATCCAGCAGATCGGTTTGGAGGAAGTGAACGCGCTCTGCGACGCGGTGCCGCGCGGCGTTTCGCCTGGCCACCTCGAGCGCAGGCGCCGAAATATCCGTCGCGATAACATCCGCGTGCGGCAATTCATGCGCCAGAGCCACCGCGAGGCAACCGGAGCCTGTCCCGACATCCGCAACCCGAAGATGCGCGCTCGGCGCCCCCGTATCGAGGCGAATCTTGATCCCTCGCGGCCCCAGCCGCTCGAGCGCCACCTCTACAACGTGCTCGGTCTCCGGCCGGGGAATCAGCACCGCCGGAGTCACCTCGAATTCCAGCCCCCAGAATTCCTGTTTGCCGGTGAGATATTGCGTGGGCTCGCCGGCAGCCCGGCGGGCCACCAGCGCAAAATACTTTTCCACCGCAGCGTCGTCGAGCGGCGCTTCGGGATGCGTGTAGAGCCACGCGCGGTCGCGGCCCAGCGTGTGGATCAGCAGCAGCTCCGCCGCCAGCGTATATGACGGAACGTTCGCCGCGCGCAGCCGCGCCATCGCTTCCTTGAGCGCCGCGCGAACATCGCAGCCGTGTGGAATCGGCGCCTTGCTGCGCGCGGGCGATCCGGAGGAATTCTCCTGCGCGCATCTTACGCCTCGACGAGTTCCTGCTTGAGGCGCTCGGATTCGAAATGCGTCACCAGCGCGTCGACCAGCGGCCCGAGCTTGCCTTCCATCACCTCGGTGAGCTGGTGCAGGGTGAAATTGATGCGGTGATCCGTGACGCGGTTTTGCGGGTAGTTGTAGGTGCGGATTTTCTCCGAGCGGTCGCCGGTCTTGATCTGCCCGCGGCGCTCGGCGGCGATGGCCTCGTGCTGCTTGGACTGCTCCATTTCGTAAAGCCGCGCGCGCAGCACGCGCATGGCCTTGGCGCGGTTCTTGATCTGCGATTTTTCGTCCTGCTGCGACACCACCAGGCCGCTCGGAATGTGCGTGATGCGCACCGCCGAGTAGGTCGTGTTCACCGACTGGCCGCCGGGTCCGGATGAGCAGAACGTATCGATGCGCAAGTCTTTCGGCTCGATCTTGATGTCGATCTCGTCGGCTTCCGGCAGCACGGCCACCGTCGCGGCGGACGTGTGAATGCGGCCCTGCTGCTCGGTGGCCGGAACGCGCTGCACGCGGTGCACGCCGCTCTCGTATTTCAACTTCGAATAGACTTTCTTCCCCTGGATGGCGGCCACCACTTCCTTCATGCCGCCGATCGAGGACGGGGAGCTTTCCAGAATTTCCACGCGCCAGCCCTGCGTTTCCGCGTACCGCGAATACATCCGGAAAAGCTCGCCGGCGAAGAGGGAAGCCTCGTCGCCGCCGGTGCCCGCGCGGATTTCGACGATCACGTTTTTTTCGTCGTTGGGGTCTTTCGGAATCAGCAGCAGCTTCAGCTCGCGCTCCACGGTTTCGTGCCGCGCTTCCAGTGCGTGCTCCTCATCATGGGCCATCTGCTTCATTTCCGGATCGTCGGTCTCCACAAGCAGTTGCTTGGCGCCCTGCAGCCCCTTTTCGATTTCCTTCCATTCGCGGTATTTCGCCACCATCTGGGCCATTTCCGCGTGCTGCTTGGCAAGCTTCTGGTAACGCGCCGAATCTGAAAGGATTTCGGGCGAGGAGAGCTGCTGGGTCATCTCCTCGTAGCGCGACTCGATCTGGTCCAGCTTTTCAAAAAGTGTCAAATTAGCCATATATATCCGTCCGTAAATCGGCCCTGCTGAAAGTGAATGGGAAATGAACGATTTGCTGAAAAAACCGCGTCCAGCCAAGGCCGGAGCAGGCAGGAGGGGAGTGCTAATAAAATGCCGTAGACATGACTCGTAAACCTGCGCACAGAATAGCGGCAATCTCTTTCCCAGTCAAATTTACACTCTTCCATTCGCCACCCTATCTATCTGGTAAAAAAAGTGAGCCATGTCAACTCAAATCGGCATTGTGGAAAAGCTGTGAATTATATGTGGACCGCACTCAAATATTGGCGACAGTTTTCTCTTGCCCAACACGTTACTTTTAGGCAGAATCCCGGCTCGCGTGTCCGATGTTGCTGCCACCTGAGGCGAGCACTCATCAGATGTCGCCAGTGCGGGGCTCGTTCTTGCGGCATTTAAGCCAATAAGGCCAAACCAAAATATCCCCCTACTCATGTAGGGCTTGTGCACTGTTTTCCACAACATTTCCACGCCGGTGGAAATCTTACTGAGGCTGCTGTCTTGACTAATATTTGGGATAAGGTCCTTCAACATACGGAACGCCGCGTCAATCCTCATAGTTTCGCCACCTGGTTTCGGCCCACCCGGCAGGAGCGTTTCGAAGATGACCGCATCGTCGTCCGGGTGCCGACGCGCTTGTTCTGCAAGCGCCTGAGCGAGACGTACGGGGAGTTGCTGAAAGCGGTCTTGACAGAAATTGGCAAGCCTGAAGTCGCTTTGGAGTTTATTTGTGCCGAGCCGGAACCTGCGCAGCCAAGTCCGGCGGTCGCGCAGGCGAAGCTCGATTTTGAGTCTTCGAACAACCAGCTCAATCCGCGCTATACGTTTGACTCGTTCATCGTAGGCACCTCGAATCAATTTGCGCATGCCGCCGCCACGGCGGTCGCTGAGCAGCCGTCCAAATCCTATAACCCGCTTTTCCTCTATGGTGGAGTCGGATTGGGCAAGACGCACCTGATGCAGGCAATCGGGCACACACTGAAGCGCCGCAATCCTGCCCTGCGCATCACCTACATCAGCGCGGAGAAGTTTACCAACGAAGTGATTGCCTCGATCCGCTTCGAGCGCATGGCCGCTTTTCGCGAGCGCTTCCGCAATATGGACGTGCTTATGGTGGACGACATCCAGTTCATCGCCACGCGCGAGCGGACCCAGGAAGAATTTTTTCACACCTTCAACGCACTATACGACCAGCAGAAGCAGATCGTCATCTCATCGGACTGCCCTCCCAAGGAAATATCGGCTATCGAGGAGCGGCTGCGCTCGCGGTTCGAATGGGGGCTCATTGCGGACATCCAGCCGCCCGATCTCGAGACGAAAATCGCCATTCTGCAGAAGAAAGCCGAGCGCGAGCACGTGCGATTGCCCGACGAGGTGGCCGACTACATCGCCCGCTCCATCAAATCGAACGTTCGGGAGCTGGAAGGCGCGCTGATCCGCCTGATGGCCTACGCCTCGCTTACCGGCATGGAGATTACGCTCCCCACAGCCCAGCAGGTGCTCAAAGCTATAGTGGAAATTCAGGAAAAGAAGGTCACCATCGAGCAGATTCAGAAGCGCGTCGGCGAACACTTCGGCCTGCGCGCCCAGGACCTGAAGATCCGCAGCAACTCCAAGGTGATCTCGTTCCCGAGGCAGGTGGCCATGTTCCTGGTAAAGCAACTGACGTCCGCCTCGCTTCCTGAAATCGGAAAACAGTTTGGCGGAAAGCACCACACCACGGTGCTGCATTCCATCAACAAGATCGAGACGCTTCGCCAGGTCGACAAGGATTTAAACAAAACGATCAACAGGCTACTCGACTCGTTTGGTTAGGCTTAAGCGAAATAGAACCGGAAGGCGCTTGACCCGCCTGTGGATCGCGTGAGGAATACTCCTGAAGCGTTTCATCTGCGCGTTTGACCCGGGGTTTTCCTTGGTACCGCTGGAAGTTCCACAGGACAGCTTGTGATGTAATCGCATACGGTTCCGCAGCTTGCAGGGATTTACGCGATTTCCACACATGCGGCGGCTACGGCGGTTTATTTTAAATATCTATTATAAATATTAAAAAAAGCAGTAGAGTTACGCGAAGCAAAATTCGGACGAGTCGAGCACGAGGGAAATACAATCCATGGAATTCAGCGTAAAGAAATTTGATCTGCTCGACGAGCTGTCTCTAACGCAGGGGGTTGTCGAGCGCAAGACCACGATCCCGATCCTCTCGAATCTTCTCTGCGAGGCCAAGGGTAATCGCCTCTACATCACCGCGACGGACCTCGAGCTCAGCATCCGCACGTCGTGCGAAGCCAAGGTGAAAAAAGAGGGCGCCGGTACCATCCCGGCAAAGAAGCTGCTCGAGCTTGTTCGATTGCTCCCGGATGAGGAAATCAAGTTCAAGCTGCTCGAAAATCACTGGGTGCAAGTCACCTGTGATCGTAAGACCTATAAGCTGGTCGGGATGTCCAAGGACAATTTCCCCGCGTTGCCCGCCTTTCCGCACGCGCTCATCCAGATTCCCGCAAAACTTCTAGCCGACGTGATAGCCAAGACGACCTTCGCCATTTCACTTGAAGAATCCCGCTACACGCTCAACGGCGCGCTCCTGGTGCTGAAGCCGAATTCGATCACCATGGTCGCAACCGACGGCCACCGCCTCGCCATGGTTGAAACGGATCACAAATTCGAGGGCTTCTCCGCCGAGACGCGCGTGCTTGTCCCTAAAAAAGCCATGACCGAGGTGCAGCGCCTGGCCGCCGATGGCGGCGACGAAGGCATGGTGGATTTCGCGCAGGACGAGAGCCACCTGTTCTTTCAATTTGGCGGACGCCTGCTGACCTGCCGGAAACTCACGGGGCAGTTCCCCAATTACGAAGCGGTTCTCCCGCGCGACGTGAACAAGACCCTCGTCTTGGAGCGCGCGGAACTCCAGGATGCGCTCCGGCGCGTCTCGCAGCTTGCCGACCAGCGCTCCCATGCCGTGAAGTTCATGCTCGCCAAGGAAGGCCTGGAGATTTCCGCATCGAGCCCGGAGTATGGCGAGGCCAAGGAATCCATCGACAAGGAATTCACCGGTGAGCCCATCTCCATCGGCTTCAATGCGCAGTATCTTCTCGATTTCCTGGGGGCCACTGCAGATGGCCCCATCAGCTTCGAGCTCAAGGACGAACAATCCGCCGGCCAACTGCGTCCCATCGCCGACGAGGCCACCCGCTACCGCTACGTCGTAATGCCCATGCGCATTTGACCTGCGACAGCGTCTGACAATTCGTCGCTTGACCGCTTAATTTCAAGCCCAATTTTGGGTGCCGGAATCAACGTGGCAGACAGTTCGATACCGAAATGCTATGTCCTTCCTCCGGCCTCCGCCGCCATTTTCTTAAAACTCCATAAGTTATTGAATAAATTACAGATAAACTAAAGTAGCCTGCCAAAATCACCTTGTTAAAACTGGTCATATCCAGTAAAATTGAGTTCGTTACAGAATCCTACTGAACAGTATTGTTCTGCATGAAATTCATGCTTCGCCGCGCCTCCCCGAAATCTCGGAACGGGGCGGGATGGAGCGAGGAAACGACCCTTCGAGTCCCAGCTCGAACCTGAGCGAGACGGGGCCAATGGGCAAGGCAAGTTCGAGCACATCCGCGCGACAGCCTTCCCGAATTAGACCAAGCAACGGCTGACCAGTCGTCGAAAATCGCTTTCGATGAAGCACGCTGGCTGGCACTGAGGAGACGCACGATTCATGGGTGACAAAGAGAATCCGGCCGCCAAAGGCGCTGGGCATAAGTACGACGCCACGTCGATCAAAGTCCTCGGAGGGCTCGAAGCCGTCCGCAAGCGCCCGGCGATGTATATCGGTTCGACCGGCGAAATGGGACTGCACCACCTGGTGTGGGAAGTGGCCGACAACTCCGTCGACGAAGCCATGGCAGGTTACTGCGACGAAATTAACGTGTCGGTTCATGAAGATAACAGCGTCACCGTAGTGGACAACGGCCGCGGCATCCCGGTCGACATGCACGCCACGGAAAAGAAGCCCGCTGCCGAAGTCGTGATGACCGTGCTGCACGCGGGAGGAAAGTTCGATAGCGACACCTATAAGGTTTCCGGCGGCTTGCACGGTGTGGGCGTTTCCGTCGTCAACGCGCTTTCCGACTGGCTCGAGCTTGAAATCTGGCGCGATGGCGAAGTCTGGGAACAGACTTACGAAAAGGGCATCCCTACCTCAAAGCTCAAGGCCTCCGGCAAGACAAAAAAAACCGGCACAAAAATCACGTTCCATGCCGACCCGTCGATTTTCACCACCACCAATTACAGTTTCGACACGCTTTCGCAGCGCCTGCGCGAGCTGGCCTTCCTCAACAAGGGCTTGAAAATCACACTGGACGACGAGCGCAGCGGCAAGAAAGCCGAGTTCCGCTTCACCGGCGGCATCGCGGAGTTCGTCAAGCACCTCAACCGGGGCAAGCAGACGCTCTCCGACTCGCCGATTTACATGGAAGGCAAGCGCGACCAGGTCGATATCGAGATCGCGCTGCAATATAACGACAGCTACGCCGAAAATATTTTTGCCTTTGCCAACACCATCAACACCGTAGACGGCGGCACGCACCTTTCCGGCTTCCGCTCCGCGCTCACGCGCACGATCAACTACTACGCGAACTCCGCCGGCATGCTGAAGGAGCAGAAGGACGAAGTCACCATCAATGGCGACGACGTGCGCGAGGGCCTGGTCGCGGTAATTTCCGTGAAGCTTCCGCAGCCCCAGTTCGAGGGCCAGACCAAGGGCAAGCTCAATAGCGACATCAAAGGCAACGTCGAATCGCTCGTGAATGAAAAGCTCGGCGAATACTTCGACAAGCACTCCTCGATCGCCCGCAAAATCATCGGCAAGTGCATTGACGCGGCCCGCGCCCGCGAAGCCGCCCGCAAGGCGCGCGAGCTCACTCGCCGCAAGTCCGCGCTCGATTCCAGCGGCTTACCCGGCAAGCTCGCCGATTGCCAGGAACGCGACCCCGCGCGCTGCGAGCTGTTCCTGGTCGAGGGAGAATCCGCAGGCGGCTCCGCCAAGGGAGGGCGCGACCGGCGCTATCAGGCGATTCTGCCGCTCAAGGGCAAGATCCTGAACGTCGAAAAGGCCCGCTACGACAAGATGCTCGGCCACGAGGAAATCCGCTGCATCATCACCGCTCTCGGCACCGGCATCGGCAAGGACGACTTCGACGCCAATAAGCTGCGCTACCACAAAGTGATCCTCATGACCGACGCGGATGTCGACGGCAGCCACATCCGCACCCTGCTGCTCACCTTCTTCTTCCGCCACATGCGGGAGCTGATCGAGCGTGGAAATATTTACATCGCGCAGCCGCCGCTCTATCGCGTGAAGCGCGGCAAGATGGACCGCTACATCCGTGACGAGCGCGAATTCTCCCGCGAGCTGATGAAGCGCGCCACCGAAGCCCACGTGGTAAAAGGCAAGAGCGGCGACGCGCTCGAAGGCGGTCCGCTCACCCAGTTCCTGTTGAACATCCAGGAATACGATCAGGTGGCTGCGAAAATGGCCCGGCGCCTGCGCGATCCCAAGCTGGTCGAGCTGCTGGCCTCCGCCGAACTCGACAAGAAAACCGACTTCGCCGACAAGAAGAAGCTCCAGGAGCTGATCAAAGCCATCGAAAAGGCCAAGCTCAATCTCGAACCCAAGCTCACCTTCGACGAAGAGCACAGCCTGCACGAACTCGTTCTCACCAATGGCTCGGAGCGTCGCGTCAACTGGGCGCTGGCCGGCACCGCGGAGTACAAGCGCCTCCGCACTTTGTATCAGGCCATCGAATCGCTCGATAAGCCGCCCTTCACGATCGCGGAGAATGGCGACAAGGTCACCAAGGAGAGCGCCACGGCGCTGCTGAACTACGTCCTCGAAGACGCCAAGAAGGAATTCACCATCACGCGCTTCAAGGGTTTGGGCGAAATGAATCCCGAACAGCTCTGGGCCACCACGATGAACGCGGAGATGCGCACTCTGCTCAAGGTGCGTCTCGAGGACGCCGTAGCCGCCGAGCAAATCTTCTCGACGCTCATGGGCGAAAACGTAGAGCAGCGCCGGAAGTTCATCGAGGAGAACGCCCTCGACGTCGTCAACCTCGATATCTGATGGCCTTTCGTTGTCATCCCGAGCGAGCGCAGCGACGAGGGATCTTTCTTGGGCCGGCCAGTTAGCAAGAGGACGCAATAAGTTCGACACCGGATGCAGGGCAACGGGGACTTCGCTGGCTGAACGTGGGCCGGTGGTGGATCTGCGGCACGGGACTTTTCGTAATCGCGCCGCTCGTGCCGGAAATGATGCGGAATTACCGCAAGTGGCACGCGGCGATTGGTTTTGATCCAGCGGCTGCCGATTTTTGGCGGACGGCTTTTTATCTGGTGCTCGGGCGATTCGCGGTGGAAGTGCTGTTGGTTGTGGCTATCTTTTTCGTTCTGAAGCCGCGGCCCGGCGTGTTTGGTATCAAAACGGATTCTGAATCACGTACCCGCGCGGAAGACAACGCGGCGGGCGGCAAATAAAAAACGAACTGAGGACGGAATGGCCGACGAACAAAACCAGTCGATATTGACTCCCGTCGATATCGAATCGGAAATGAAGAAGTCGTATCTCGATTACGCCATGAGCGTCATCATCGGGCGCGCCCTGCCCGACGTGCGCGACGGCTTGAAGCCCGTGCACCGCCGCATTCTCTTCGGCATGTACGAGCTGGGGCTCACCTCCACAAAGCCCTACCGCAAGTGCGCCAAGATCGTCGGCGAAGTTCTCGGCAAGTATCATCCCCACGGCGACACGCCTGTCTACGACGCGCTCGTCCGCCTCGCGCAGGATTTCAACATGCGCTACCCGCTCGTCGACGGACAGGGCAACTTCGGCTCCGTCGATGGCGACCCGCCGGCGGCCATGCGGTACACCGAAGCGCGCCTTTCGAAAATTGCCGAGGAAATGCTCGCCGACATCGAAAAAGAAACGGTCGATTTCACTCCCAACTTCGATGAAAGCGAACACGAGCCGGTCGTTCTGCCCACGCGCATCCCCAATCTTCTGGTCAACGGCTCCACGCGGCATTGCGGTCGGCATGGCCACCAACATCCCGCCGCACAACCTGAAGGAAATTGTCGAAGCCGCCATCCTGATGATCCAGGAGCCAGAGTCGAGCCTGAAAACCATCATGAAGCTCGTACCCGGGCCGGATTTTCCCACCGGCGGCTACATCTACGGCCGCGAAGGAATCGAGCAGGCGTACAAGACCGGCCGTGGATCGTTTCAGGTGCGCGCCAAGGCCGCCATCGAGCAGCGCGGCAAGGACCGCCAGGACATCGTCGTCACCGAACTGCCCTACCAGGTCAACAAAGCGCGCCTCATCGAGCACATCGCCGACCTCATCCAGAACAAGAAAATCGACGGCATCGCCGACATCCGCGACGAGAGCGACCGCGACGGCATGCGCATCGTCGATCGAAGTGAAGCGCGACGAAGAGCCGCAGATCATCCTGAACAAGCTTTTCAAGCTCACCCAGATGCAGGAATCCTTCGGCATGATCCTGCTCGCCATCGTGGCCGGCCAGCCGCGCGAGCTGGGACTGCTCGAATTGCTGCGCCTGTTTATCGAGCACCGCGTCGATGTGGTCCGCCGCCGCACGCAGTACGAACTGCGCAAGGCCCGCGAGCGCGAGCACATTTTGCTCGGCTACCACATCGCGCTCGATTACATCGACGATGTGATCAAGATCATCCGCGGATCATCCAGCCGCGCCAACGCCCGCGAGAACTTGTTCGAGTTTTTCACCAACAAATCGATCCGCGTGCTGGTGGGCAATTCCGAGCAGACCCTGAAGGGCGTGAAGCTCGACGCCAAGAAATACGGCATCACCGGCGCCATCGCCACCGGCGAAACGCCCGGGCTCAGCTACATCCAGATCGACGCCATCCTCGAACTGCAATTGCACCGCCTCACGCGCCTTTCCATCGACGAAATCCTGAAGGAACTTGCCGAAATCCGCGAGCGCATCGACGAACTGAACTCGATACTCTCGCAGCGACAAGAAGCTGAAGGTCGGTCATCGTGGCCGAGCTGCGCGAAGTCCTGAAAGCCTACGGCGACGAGCGCCGCACGCAGATCGTCGACCGCGTCGAGGAAATCAAGCTCGAAGACCTGATCAAAGACGAGGAAATGGCCATCACCGTCAGCCATGCCGGCTACATCAAGCGCACGCCGGTCGACGTCTACCGCCATCAGTCGCGCGGCGGCAAGGGCCGCATCGGCGCCCGGACGCGCGAAGAAGATTTCGTCGAGCACTTCTTCGTCGCCTCCGCGCACAGCTACATTCTGCTGTTCACATCGAAGGGCCGCGTCTACTGGCTGAAGGTCTACGAAATTCCCGAGGCCGCGGCGGCCACGCGCGGCAAGGCCATCAACAGCATCGTCCGCTTCCAGGAAAATGAAACGCTCACGGCGGTGGTCCCCGCGCGCAATCTCGAAGAAACGGGCCGCTACGTTTTCCTCGCCACCAAAAACGGCACGGTGAAGAAAACGGAGCTCGCGGAATTCTCCAATCCGCGGCCCTCCGGCATCATCGCCATCAATCTCGACGAAAATGACGAACTGATCGGCGCCAAGCTCACCGACGGCAAGCAGATGGTCTTCCTCGCCAGCCACGACGGGCCAGGCCATCCTCTTCCGCGAGACCGAAGTCCGCGCCATGGGCCGGCAGGCAGGCGGCGTCAACGGCATGGATCTCGCCAAGGACGATTTCGTCGTCAGCATGGACGCGGCGAAGGTCGATTTCGAGATCGTCAAAAAGGAATACAAGAAAGATACGCAGAATCTCGACGAGCTCGAAAGCGACCAGATCCGCGAATCGCTCACATCGCTGATGCTCACCGTCGCCGAAAAGGGCTACGGCAAGCGCACGCCGCTCGCCGAATACCGCGTCACCTCGCGCGGCGGCAAGGGCGTGATCAACCTGAAGTCCACCGACCGCAACGGCCCCGTGGTCGCCGCCCTGCAAGTCCGCGAGGATTCCGACGTGATGATCATCACCGGCCAGGGCAAAGTGATCCGCGTGCATTCCGGCGAAATCCGCGAAGCCGGCCGCTCGACGCAGGGCGTCCGCCTGCTGCGCCTCGACGAAGGCGACCGCGTCGCAGCCGCCGCCGCCATCCTCGAAGAGGAAAATGGCGCAGTCCCGGTGCCCGAACCCGAGAAGAAATAGGGAGCCTTCACTGGCACCTTGCCTGGCTCACGCTCGGCGCAGCACAATGGCATAGCTCTCAAAACGCGTCTCGAAGCCGAGGCGCTTGTACAGAGCGATCGCTCGAGTGTTGGTTCCCCGGACGTGCAGGCACGGCGTTTCGCCCCTGTCGCGAATCCGCGCGACGAGTTCTCCGATCAGCCCGGCCGCAAACCCTCGGCCCAGGTAGTCCGGATGCGTGCAGACCGCGCTGACCTCGGTGTACGCTTCGACGCGCAGTCTCTCCCCCGCCATCGCAACAATTCTTCCCTCTCGGCGGATGCCGATGTAGTTCCCGAGTTCGCGCGTGCGCAGTCCGAACGGACCAGGCTGCGTGAGTTTGGCGAGCGCGAGCATTTCTGCGCGTCCGCTTCCGTCAGTTCGTCCACCTCGGCGGCGCGCGAAATTTTACGTGAGTCAGGCAGCGTCATCTGCACGAGCGGCATGGAGTCTATCGTATGCCATTCCGGCCCCAGGGTCGGCAGCGTCGGCAGAAAGAGCGCGGCCGGTTGCCCGTCACTCGCCAACGCCGCAAGCGACGCGTAGGCTTCATCGCTTGGTTCCGCCAAGCCCGCGAGCGAGGTTACATCCGGATGAAAGCGCCGGGCCAGGCCGTTGCCTTGAGCAAAATCGGCGCGCCGGGTTGTGAGCGATTCCCAGATCGGATTGTCGAGTGGATGCACGAACTGAATTTTACGAAGCGCGCGACAACGAATCCATCCGATTTCCGCGGCAAACTTTTCTTCGACGCTGCCAAATTGGCGCGAGCAAAAGTGGGGTCAACAACTTAGTT
Organism: uncultured Acidobacteriota bacterium; assembly: GCA_963848365.1. Taxonomy (GTDB): domain Bacteria; phylum Acidobacteriota; class Terriglobia; order Acidiferrales; family UBA7541; genus Palsa-295. Next base: position 938,245 of record CAWKDI010000004.1, on the reverse strand, counting down.
CGACGGAGGCAAATAATAGCCAGGGCGCGTGCGAACCGTCACGCCTGGCCTATGCACCTCGACTTTGATTTCGTGGTAGCCGGAAACCTCGTCGCCGCTTGGCCGATATCCCAGCGTGTACTGCGCGTGCAATTCGCCGCCGATTTCATCGATGGCTTTCTCGATCGACCGGTCTTTCATCGTGTTCACATGCAGCCCGCCCGTAGCTTTGCTCGCCACGGCGAGGGAATTCGGCCCGAGCGCATTCATTCCGGTTTTCACCAGCCACTCAGCGAGCGCGCCCAGATCGGCGCCCTCCTGCATCTCCCGTTCAATATCGGGCGTCTGCGGCATGCCGTTGGGCGTGGGCACCGGAAACGTGCCGGGCGGCCCGATTTGCACGGGCGGTTTAGGGTCCGGCTTCGAACGAAACGCCGCCGCTATGCCGTGCTCAGCCCGATCGAGTAGATCGTGACGTTCGCAAGCTGCGCCTGCCGCAGCACCTCGCCGAGTTTGCTTTCGCTGCCCCTATCCTGCGCCTCGGCGAGCACCACCAAAACGCGCCGCCGCCCCGCCGGACGTTCATCGAGCAGCGAGATTCCCCGCGCCATCGCATCGTAAAGCCGCGTCCCGGAAGTTCCCTCGCGAAGGTGCGCGATCGTATCCTCCACGTGGTCCCGGTCCCTCGTGAATTTGTCCAGGAGCGTCACCTCGTCATCGAATCCGATCACCGCCGCTTCCGCCGTCCGGGCCATTACCGTTTGTGAGAACACGATGCCCGTCTGCCGCACCGCCGGAAGCATGCGGTTCGATGCGCGAACTCGTCTCGACCGCCAGCACCACCGAAAGCGACTCGCCTCCCAGATCAAAGTGCTCGATCTTCTGCTCCACGCCATCGTCGAAAACGCGGAAATCCTTCTCCGCGAGATCGAAAACCATTTCGCCCGACCGGTCGAGCACCGTAACCGGCGCGATGATTTCGTTCACCCGCACGCGAATGGAGGGCTTCTGAGCGCCCTGTGGCGGCGTCTCCGGCTGAACGCCGGGCTCGGGCGCAAGCGGACCCGCCGGAGCGCCTTGCCCAAAAGCAGCGGGCGCGCACGGGAGGAGTAACAAATCCCAGCAATGCCGCGATAGGTTTCGGGTTTATTGCCACGGTTGTTCTGATTCCCAACGAGCAGCCCGCGTTGCAACGCCATCCGCGGCGGGCTGTATCTCCCTCGGTGTCATGGAAACACCGCGCAGCTTTTCACCAACTGCAATGGCCCGATCGTGCCCGGGCAGCTTAGAATGGAGCGTTTGCGATTTCCAGGAAATGAAGGGGGAATGAATGGCGCGTCGTTCGCATTACTTGCCGATGCCGAATCTGGCCTACGAAGACCCGGGTTTCATGCACAGCCTGGGGGCACGGCCGCTTGCGCATCCTGGCGGAGTATTTTGATCCCCTGATCCGGCTGCGGCGCGCGAACGTGGGAGACACGATCGTGATGTTCGGCTCGGCGCGCATTCAATCGCGCGGGCAGGCGATGGCCAAGCTCAAGCAGGTGCAGCAGCGTGCCCGGGGACGCAAGACCCCCGAATGGCGCCTGAAAGTTCGCGCCGCGCGCTCGATCGTCGAAATGTCCCGCTATTACGAAGAGGCCCGCGAGCTCTCCCGCCGCATCACCGAGTGGTCCATGACTCTCGGCACCCATCCCAAGCGCTTCGTCATCTGCTCGGGAGGCGGCCCCGGCATCATGGAGGCGGCCAACCGCGGCGCCGCCGAAGCCGGCGGAAGCTCCGTCGGGCTCAGCATCCAGCTGCCCCACGAGCAGCGGCCCAATTCCTACATCTCCCCCGACCTGAACTTCTGCTTCCATTATTTCTTCATGCGCAAGCTCTGGTTCGCCCAGATGGCCAAGGCCCTTATCGTGTTTCCCGGCGGATTCGGCACCATGGACGAGCTCTGGGAGCTGCTCACCCTGCTTCAGACCAACAAGCTCTCCTCCCACCATTTGATTCTGATCTACGGCCGCAAGTACTGGGACAAGGTTCTGAACTGGCGCTACATGGTGCAGAGCGGAACCATCAACGAGAAGGAATACAAGCTATTGCAGTTTGCGGACACCGTCGACGAAGCCTTCGAACACGTGCGCAAAGACCTCGAAACGCATCATCTGACGCTGGACGCCGAGTGGGAAACCCTGGCCCGCCACCTGTAGCAGCGAGGTTCTCTCGGAAGGTGTTCAGGAGACGAGAAAAGACGCCAAGCGAGAGAAAGCAGAGCTGAGAAGCGGAATTCAAGCAGTCATTGGGGCGATGAATCCCTCTTCAATTGCGAATGCCCCCACGCAGAGAGATTCTTCGCCCCGCCATGAAACCGGCCGCAGCATCGGCCTTCAGTTATTGGAGACTTCCAGGTCTGCCGAAAATACCGCCTTGAACCGCCGCGTCTCGTCCTGATCGTGCAGCAGCACCACCGGCGAAAGCCGCAGCGAGTGCCGGCATTCCCGGCACGCGGTCATCTCGCCATGCAAGTCCTGCACGAACCCGTCGCTGAAGTGATATTCCGACCGCGGGCGCCGCGCCGCCTTGGCCCCTTTGGTGCCGCAATGCGGGCAAGTAAACTCCACGAAGTCGTCCGCAGGGTTGCGGTTCAAGGCTGCCCAGCCGGTGTAACGGAACCCGATTGTTTCCAATGATGTTCTGCTCATATAGGTATGCCCTCGTTCCAAGAAATACTTATAAACCGTTAGACGCACACCGCCAGCAATCGATTCACCCAAAACAGAAACCAATTGCAATGGATACCGGCCGAAAAACCGCGCAGTTTAGAAGTGGTAGACGAAGCCTGTCGATATCCGCGTGCTATGTTCCTCGACCCCGCCCAGTTTCGTCTGTATCAGGTCTGCTTCGAGAACGCGCCAGGACCACTTTATCTTAACCTTCCAGTCGACCCCCACGCCGTAGCCGAGGCCCAGAGACCGGTTCGTGTAGCCTCCGCCCGAGAAATACCCTGCGCCGAGCAACACATGGGCAAAAGGCGAGATACGCCGCGGCCACGAGATTTGAGGTCCGAAAAGATACGTGTAGACGTGCGAGCTGACTCCGCCGACGTTTCCGTATTCTCCGCCCACGTCCGCCACGCCGCCGATCCAGTCCTTGAGTTTGTACTCGCCGGAAACATCGAATCCATTCAGGTTCACCGCCGGCAAACTCTTGAAGTGCATGAATGCGTACCCGCCGGAAAGGTCGATCTTGTCGGCAAGACCTTGCGCCCGTACCGGAACCAGTGCCCCGCACATCAAGACAAACATCACCAGCAGGCCTAGCTTTCGCAGCATCAATCTCCCCCTTGTTGGATCGTAGGTGTCGCCGAGCGCGCACTAGCTTACGTCGTACTGCGTCCCGGACGCCAGCGCCTTATGAGATCACGGTAGCCTGCGAGGATTTGCCGCCCGTCTTGCGAACGGTTCTCGCCGCGAGGCGATCCCCATGATTCCCACAAACGCCACTGACCACCTACGCAGAAAGCTGTATCTGGATACCTAAAAGCATATTTTTACGGGAAATATATATGACTTATTCGATGCCATTCTTTCTCCAGCGTTTTACCGTGTGCCTATCTCGTTATCTTTTATTGAAGTTAGTCGCCTAGAGCCAGTGGTCCTCAACGTGCCGTTAGACTTACGTCTTCCACCCTTGGGGGCAAGGCTGGGCGACACGCTTCGTTAACCTCTCGGTTCTCACCGCTTCCTAGGAGGCAGTATGACGTCGACTTGCGCATTGGTGTCTTCACGCCGCTCTCGCACCGCTTTTCTCGCGATTTCATTGCTCGCTCTGCTGCTCAGCCTGTTTGTGCTGCAAGTGCCTTCATTCGGTCAGGTAGACACTGGTTCGATCGCCGGAGTCGTACGCGACCCGTCCGGCAGTGTTCTGCCGGGTGCCACGGTGACCGCCACTAATGTCGCCACCTCCGCAGCGCGAACGGTTCAGAGCGGCGCCGATGGCGCTTATTTAATCGCCAACCTGCCGCCAGGCATTTACAACGTACAAGTTACAGCCACGGGTTTTCAGGCATATACGGGGAAGACCGAGGTTACGGTAGGCGGCCACACTACGCTGGAAGTGAAAATGTCTCTGTCGGCGCAGACGGAGACGGTCGAAGTAGTGGGCGAAGGCGGAGCCACTGTTAACACGCAGACGCAGGAACTTTCCCAGCTGGTCGACACCACGCAGATGTCCCAGCTGCCCAGTCTGACGCGCAATCCCTACGACTTTGTCGCGCTCTCCGGTAACATCAGCAGCGGCGACCTCACCAGCAACGGCGGCAAGCCCAACCCCACCACGACCGTCGGACAGAGCTATCACGGCCCATGGCGTCGGCTACTCCATTAATGGGCAGCGGGAAACCGGCACCGAAATCCTTTTGGATGGCGTGGAAAACGTCGGCGTTTTCAGCTTGAATCGCCGGCCAGCCCGTTCCCGTCGATTCGATTCAGGAGTTCAGCATCATTACCAACAACTTTGACGCGCAATATGGCCGGGCGTCCGGCGGCATTGTGAATGTGGACACCAAGTCAGGAACCAACACGATTCACGGCTCCGCTTTTGAGTTCAACCGCCTTTCCGCCTATACCGCCAATACCTATGGCAACGACGCCAACGGTACCCCGAAAGGCATCTACACTCGCAACGAGTTTGGGTACAATATCGGCGGTCCACTCATCAAGAACAAGCTTTTCGCTTTCTTTTCCGCAGGAATTTACCCGTGTCCGAAGCAACGCGAACCAGACGGAGGAAGTCTTCGATCCCTCTTTTATTAGCCTGCTCCCCGGCAACAGCCAGAGCCTACTTCGCGAAGTTTGGAACCGGCGCGCTTCCTGCCTCCGGCAACAGTGATCACCGCCGGCCAATTGCTGGCAATGCCTCGTAACCAGGGCTTTCCGACGGTAAACAAACCCCGATCTTTCCGATGATCGACGGTAAGACGCCCGTCTCTCCGTCCCAGCAGGTCTTCGACGTTGTCAACTTCACCACTCCCTTTGATGCCGGCGGCGGTCTTCCTCAGAATACCAACGATCTTTTGGGCCGCGTGGATTACAACTTGACGGATAAGACGCAAATGTTCTTCCGCTTCGCCCGCTACAACGAAAACGATTTTCCCGGCGCCTCTCCTACAGCCCGTATCCTCAGTACAACGTGGGCGGCGACGGCTTTTGATAACAGCGGATTGCTTTCCGTCAATCACGTCTTCAACCCCAATTTGCTCAGCAACACCAAGATCAGCGCGACGCGCTTCACGTTTTGCGGACAGTTACAACACCGCGCTGACCGAAACTCCCAATCTGTATCTGAGTACCAATAACTACGCCCAGCAAACCGATCCTGTCACCGGCAACGTGATCCAAATGCCGGGCCTCGAAAACACCGCCTACGGCTCCGGCGGCTTGCCTTATGGCGGTCCTCAGAATGACTTGCAGCTTTTCGAGGATGTGACCTGGACCAAGGGACGCCATACCCTGCACTTCGGTGGTCAGTTCACCTACATCCAGCTCAACGTTGGCTACGGCGCATACGAACAGGCCAATGAGGCGCTCGGTTCAGCCTGGGCCCTGCCCTGAACAGCCTGGTCGACGAGGGCGGTCTGATGTCGGGCGGCGCCTACGCCAGCCCGATTCTTCATTCCAGGCCCGGGTGAACCCCGGCGACGTTCTCCCCTGCGCTACGGACATCTACGGCAATGAGATTATACCCGATCCTGCTCGGTGACACCCCCACTTGCAAGCCTCCCAACGTCGCGCGCAGCTATCGCTATAAGGACTGGGCATTGTATGCAGGCGACAGCTTTAAGCTGACTCCCCGGCTCACGATTAACTACGCTCTGCGCTACGAGCATTACGGCGTGCAGCACAACAACCATCAGAATCTGGATTCCAATTTCTATCCCGGCGCAGGCAGCTTCCCGGAAAACATCGCCGACGGTTCGGTCCAGATCACCACGCAGAGTTCCGATCGGCCAATTCTGGGCGCCTCGCTGGGGCACGGCCGCTCCACGGGTGGGTTTTGCCTACGATGTCTTCGGAGATGGCAAGACCGCTCTGCGGGGCGGCTTCGGCATCAGCTACGAACGCAATTTTGGCAACGTCACCTACAACGCCAGCTTCAATCCGCCTGGGAGCGCCGTACTGAGCGACGATTGCACCGCTAACGCCAGCAACGTGATCACGAATTGCGGCATCTTTGTTACCAACAACAATCTGGGTCCGCTGGGCCTCCCAGGTCCTGCGAGCCCCCTGACCCCCGTGGAACTCCGCGACGACGATGCTCACATCAACGTTGCGCAGACGCAATTCTGGAGCTTGGCCGTGCAGCGCCAACTCTCCAGCAACACGATTCTCGAAGTTTCCTATAGCGGCGCGCACGGGGTCCATCTCTATGACCTCAATAACATCAACCTGATCGGCGCTGGCCAGGCCTACCTCGGCCAACCATTGGTGCCGAATGCCAACTGCCCCTACTCGGATCCAAGCCTTCCGGCGACCGCTCTCCCGGTGTGCTATACGCGCCTCAATTCCGCCTACACGAACATCAACGACCGCGGCAGCAACGGGGAAAGCGCCTATGAGGCCCTCAACGTCAAATTCCAGGCCCAGAATCTCTACAAGACGGGCGTGACCCTGATTACAAACTACACTTGGTCGCATTCGCTCGACGATCTGAGTTCGACTTTTGCCAATAGCGAAACCGCGGCCTCGCTCGGTTACACCGACTATCTGAAGCCTACGCTCGACTGGGGCAGTTCCGATTTCGACATCCGGCACCGCATTGTGATATCGCCGATCTGGAAAACGCCCTGGTTCACGAGTGGACGCAGCATTGAATCGGAGGTGCTAGGGGGATGGACGATCTCCAGCATCTTCACGGCCCGCACCGGCACTCCCTTCTCCGTTTACGACGAGAGCTACTTGCTCAACTATTACGTGATCCCGCGCTTGACGCCCGCCACTCCCATTACGCAACCGCACACGGGCACGCCCGTCAATGTCGGCCCCAATCTGTTCACGGCCCTGAACGTTCCGCCCCCGGCCAACCTCGGGGCGTTCAATAAGGCCCTCGGTATCTCCGACTTCGGCCCATTTCCGGCCAACATGAGCCACAGAAACATCTTCCGTGGCCCTGGGGCTTGGAACGACGATCTTGCGATTGCCAAGGCCTTTAGGATCACCGAGCGCTTCAGCATGGAGTTCCGTGCCGAGGGCTTCAACGTATTTAACCACCATAACTTCTACGTCAACGCGGAAGATAACTACTACACCGCTCCGACAACGGTCGGACTTCAGATAATGGAAGAAAAGGGCGGTCTCGGGAGCGAGGCCCTGGGTGGAAATAAGGATGAGCGGAGGTTCGGCCAGTTCTCTCTGCGGCTCCTGTTTTGAGCTAGTTTGGTTTATATCGTGATTTGGGGGGCCGGTCAGGCCCCCCTTTTTTCGTGATACAGCCTTCGATATCTTCGCCTGGCAACCACGTTTTGAATGTGGCTCGTTGTGAGAAGGATTGCCGACAGGCTTTTAATCTGGCGCGTTGCGCTTTTCCGCCCTTCAGGCAATTATGTAGACGAGCAGCGGCGCCCGCACTTATCTCTCACTCCCGCATTGGCATAGGGCGTACAATTGCGCAAATTTGTGTCCCGGCTTTTTGCAGCGATGGAGAAATGCGGGCGCGGCCGAGGGTTCTTCCCGGGCGGGGGATTTTGCATGCGGCAAACGATAATTTGCGCTGTTCTTTTCGCGATTCTGATCGCGTCGCTATTCGCAACTACTGCGAAAGCTGACGAGCTGTATGCGACTATTCGAGGGCGGGTCACCGACCCAAGCCGCGCCGTTGTGCCTAACGCGAAGATCGTCGCCACAAACACCGCGACGGGGATCACCAAAGGCACCGTTTCCGCGGCGGACGGAAGCTACGAGTTTCCTCAACTGGCCGCACCCGGCACCTATTCAATCTCGGCCGAGGCGCCCGGTTTCACGCTGGTGCAAATCACCGGCATTCACCTGAGCCTCAACCAGATCTTCGTAGCAAATTTCGAACTCCCTCTCGGTGTGGCGCGCGAATCGGTGACGGTGTCTGAGAGCGCAGCCACGCAGGTGGAAGCGACCAGCATGGAGTTGGGAATCGTCATCAACAGCGACACCATCGTCAATATGCCCCTGAACGGGCGCTACTGGACCGACCTGATGCAGCTCGAGCCCGGCGTGGTGGCCGCCTCCGATGGAGACGGCGGCAACGGCCACGGAGGCTTTGCGACGAATGGCTCACAAGCCGACCAAAACAGCTACCTTATCAACGGCACGGACAACAACGACCTGCCGCTCAACACCGTGTCGCTGAATCCCAGCCCGGACGCCATCGCCGAATTCAAGATGGTCACCAGCACGATCAATCCGGAATATGCGCGCAATTCCGGAGCGATCCTGAATGCGCTCATCAAGTCCGGAACCAACCAGTTTCATGGCGACGGGTTCGACTTCTACCGCGACACCAGCCTGAACGCGCGCAATTATTTCCAGCCCTCGCCGGCCATTTTCCATCGCAACCAGTTCGGCGGCACGATTGGCGGCCCCATCCGGAAAGACCGCGCCTTCTTCTTCTTCTCCTACCAGGGCTATCGCCAGCGCCGTCCGGAAACAACCAGCGACTGTTTCTGCGCCTCGCCCGGCACCGTGCACGTCTTCAGCAATGCCCAGCGCAGCGGCATTTTCCCGGACGTGCCTTCTTCGACGGACGTGTCGCCCTTCCCGTTGGTCGGTGAAAGCGGCGCCACCTTTGCCGCCGGCACCCCCTATTCCGTAATCTTCCCGACGGGACACATCCCGCAGGCGGACATCAATCCAATTTCCAGCAAGCTCTTGAGTTTCGTTCCCACGCCGACCGTGGGAAATAACTTCGAGTTCAATCCGGTGGTGGCCGCCTTCGATGACCAGTATCTCGCTCGAGTCGATCATGCCCTCTCGTCGCAAGATGCCCTGTGGGGCTATTTTTTGTGGGAGCGCGATTCGGACAACAAAGCCCTTCCATTTCTCGGCGCCACCGTTCCGGGATTCGCTCAGACCGACGCCGAGCACTGGCAGCAGTACACTCTGGCTTGGAACCACACCTTTAGCCCTACCTCGCTCAACGAAGTCCGTGGCGGCTACACGCGCTTTAACTATGGCGCCGTGACCCCCGCCACGCCCGCCGCGCCATCCTCGTTCGGCTTCACGGGCATCCATCCCCAGATCGTCAGCGGCGAGGGCCTTCCCGTGGTGGACGTTACCGGCTTATTCGACCTGGGCTTCTCCATTGACGGGCCCCAGCCGCGCATCGACCAGACCTATCAGTTCACCGACAACTTCACGAAAATCCTCGGAGCCCACGCCCTGAAATTTGGCTTTGAGATGCGGCGTTTTGAGGTATACAACCCATTTGCCTCCCGCAACGACGGCTTCTTCAATTTCGGCGGCGCTGGGCCTTTTTCCACGGGCGACGCGGGCGCCGATTTCCTGCTGGGCATTCCTGACAGCTATCAACAGGGAAGCGGCGACATACTCAACGAACGCTCTCAGGAGTATTACTCCTACGCGCAGGATCAGTGGAAGGTTCGCCCCAACCTGACCGTGACCTACGGCCTCGGATGGTCTATCGACACCCCGATGGTGGACAATTACCACGACGATCACGCCGGAATCGCTTTTCGGCCCGGCCAGCAATCCACTGTGTTTCCCACTGCCCCCACTGGTTACGTGTTCCAGGGCGATGCCGGCGTACACGCCTTCGGCACCACCGAGTATGATCACTTCGGCCCCCGGATAGGTTTCGCCTTTTCGCCCGACTGGGGCTGGCTTACCGGGGGTGCCGGCAAGACGAGCATTCGCGCGGGTTACGGCATTTACTTCAACCGCTTCAGCGGTTTGACGGCCAACCAGACGGCTGGCTCCCCGCCCTTTTCGGAGTTTTCTTACGGTATTGGGGACATCGGCGGCTCGCCAAGCTTCGCAAATCCGTTTGCGGGCTACGAGCTGGGAACCGGAAATTCAGTTACCGCCGTTTCGATTCCCAACAAATTTCCCTATACTCCCAGCGGCACGCCAGACTTTTCGTCTCTCGAACCGCTGGACATCAGCGTCTACGATCCCCACATCACGATTCCCTATTCGCAGAATTACAATGTCACCATTCAGCGCCAGTTTGGCGCGACGGCCATTCTTTCCCTGGCGTATGTGGGTGCGCAGGGCCGCCACTTGCTCCAAACGATTGAACTCAACCCGGGGATCAATCCGGCCGGCTGCGCGGCCAACCCGGAGTGCGTTTCCAACCGCGCCTTCCAGCCCGTCGTGTTCCCCGGCAATTACAAATATCCCGGCGACATCTTTGCGTCTATCGGAGACGTGGCGACCGGCGCCACCTCGAACTACAACGCGTTTCAGGCCTCGCTCGATAAGAATCTCTCGCACGGGCTCCAGTTCCTGGCGGCCTACACCTGGTCTCACGCGCTTGATACCGCCTCCGGATTCGAAAACTCGGGCTTTGGCGGACTAGGTGCCGGCGGCTTCGGCGAAATCCGCTCCACGAATCCTTTCAACCAGCACCTCGACTACGGAAACTCCGACTATGACGCGAGAAATCGGCTGGTCGTCAGCTACGTCTACCAGTTTCCCCGCCCTGGCTTCGCCAACTGGATGCTCAATCGGCTCGTCGGCGGCTGGCAGATCGCTGGGATCACCACCTTTCAAAGCGGCTTCCCGCTCGATGTGGTCGATTCCAGCTTTCCTTCTCTCACCTCCAGCGCATACACCTTCTACACCTACAGCGGGGGGGCCGGCTGGGACGTGCCCAATGTGGTGGGACCCATTCACTACTTGAACCCGCGCACGGGCCCCAAGAATGCCTGGGTCAGCCCCAGCGCCTTCGCCCACCCGGCCTTCGGCATGGAAGGCGATGCAGGGCGTAATATTCTCCACGGTCCCGGGCTCAACAATTTCGATTTTGCCGTGATGAAGGAAACAAAAATCACGGAAAGCACCAGGGCCGAACTCCGCTTCGAATTCTTCAACTTTTTCAACCACACGCAGTTCGACCCCAACGGCATCACCACCGACATCAATTCCTCCGCCTTCGGCCAGGAAACCGCCGCACACGACCCTCGCATCATCCAGCTGGCAGGCAAGTTGTTCTTCTAGCAGCAATGCTGCATTTCGTTTGCCCGCCGTCGGGGTGTCTGTCCTTCCGATGGCGGCAACGGATCCGCATTCCGGTTTTTGCGGTGCCCTGATTTGCGCCCAATTCTGCACGCCGCCCGGCCCGAAACTCCGCGCACTCTGCAAGCGTATACTTTAAAGCGAGCCTCGAACCATGCCGCGCGCCACATCCATGAGCTTCGGCGAAGCCGTGCGCATCGCCACCGCCAGCCTGTGGGCGCACAAGCTCCGCACCGTGCTCACGCTGCTCGGGGTGGTTATCGGCGTCATGTCAGTGATCGCCGTCGTCAGTGTCGTGAACGGCCTCAATCTGTACGTTGGCGATAAATTATTCAACCTGGGCGCGGATGTCTTCCTGGTAAGCCGGGGCCCGGTGATCATCACCAACATCGACGAATACCAGACCACCCAGAAACGCCGCAAATTCACCATGGCGGACTATGAAGCACTGCGCGATTCCTGCCACAGTTGCGCGGCGGTCGGCGTTTCGGTAAATCACGCCGCCTCGCAGGTGAAGTACGGAAGCGAGTACATTTCCAATGCCGACATGGCGGGCTGGTCCGCCGAGATGCCGGACCTCTACGACCTGGACCTCGCCGTAGGCCGGCAGATCAACCAGACCGACGTGGAGCAGGCGTCGCCGGTCTGCACGCTGGGCTACGACATCCCGCAGAAGCTGTTTCCGGGAAGGGACCCGATCGGCCGGGAGATTCGCGTTGACACCGGCGAATGCCGCGTAATCGGCGTGGGCAAAAAGCGCGGCTCCGTGATGGGCACGTCGCGCGACGAATGGATCGTTTTGCCCATCACCACGTTCTTCAAAATTTACGGTACGGAAGATTCCTTGCGCATCTGGGGCAAATCCGGCGGCACGGAGTCGCTGAGCCGCGTCATGGACGAGGCGCGCACGATCCTGCGTGGCCGCCGCCATCTTCCTTACGGCGCCCCAGACGATTTCGTGATCGAGACCAACCAGTCGTTCCTCACGATCTGGGGCCAGCTGAGCGGCGCCTTCTTCGGCGTCACCATCCTGATCGCTTCGATTTCGCTGGTGGTCGGCGGCATCGTCATCATGAACATCATGCTTGTCTCGGTGACCGAGCGAACCCGTGAAATCGGCCTGCGCAAATCGCTCGGCGCGCGCCAGAGCGACATCCGCCTGCAATTCCTGATCGAGTCCTCCACGGTGGCGGCAATCGGCGGCCTCTGGGGCGTGGCGCTGGGAATTTTGCTCGCGAAAATTGTCACCTGGACCACGGACCTCCCTAGCTCGGTCCAGCCCTGGTCCGTCCTGATGGGCCTGCTGGTAGCCACAAGCGTAGGCCTTTTTTTCGGCATTTACCCCGCGGCAAAAGCGGCGCGCCTTGATCCGGTGGTAGCGCTGCGGTCCGAGTAGCCCCGGGCGTTCGATAGCCACAGCAACGGAAGTGACGCCATGATGACGCACCCATGAAGCCCGAAGCCGGTCAAAACAAAACCCGCGGCCTCCACGAATTCCGCGAAGCCGTCGAACTATCCTTCGACGCCCTGCGCAGAAACCCCCTGCGCTCGTTCCTCACCGTCTTAGGCATCGTCATCGGGGTAAGCACCGTGATCGCCATCGGCGCCATCGTCAACGGCCTCAACTCCAACGTGGTCGGACAAATCGAGTCGCTCGGCTCAAACGTGGTCATCTGCTACCGCTTTTCGTTCGTCACCCTGGGCCGCCGTTCGTCCGAAGAACTCCAGCGCAAGGAACTCAAAGCCGAATGGGCGGAAGGCGTGGGGTATCTCCCCCACGTGGTTGCCGCGGCGCCTTCAGCGAGAATCCAGAACCCGGAGTTCGGCGCCGGCACAAGCCTCGTTCGCCGCGGCGACATCCGCGTCCAGAACGTCATCCTGCAGGGCAACACCCCCGCGATCGCTGAAATCAATAATCTCGTAGTCGAGCGCGGCCGATTCTTCAATGAAACGGACCAGCAGCACCGCTCTCCGGTAGTCGTCCTGGGATGGGACACCGCCGACGCGCTCTTCCCCGGGCTTGAAGACCCTGTCGGTAAGGAAGTGCTGATCGAGGCGCAAGGCTTCACCGTAATCGGCGTGCTGGCTCATCAGGGCCAGGCCTTCGGCAACGGAAAAAATCCCAATGACAACATCGCCATGTTCCCGCTATCGACGCTCCTGCGCCTGCATCCCGAATACAAGGACTTCGCGATTTTCGTGAAAGCCGACGACGCCAATAACGTCCCCGAAGTCGTCGACGAAGTCCGCGACTACCTGCGCCGCATGCGCCGCCTCGCGTCCAACAAGCCCGATGACTTCGCTGTGTTCACCACCGATTCCTTCATCGACCTGTGGAAGCAAATCTCCGACGGAATCTTCGCCGTGATGTTCGCTGTAGGTTCGGTGGCCCTGCTGGTGGGAGGAATCGGCGTGATGAATATCATGCTGGTCAGCGTAACGGAGCGCACCCGCGAAATTGGCGTGCGCAAAGCCATCGGGGCGCGCCGCGCCAATATCCTCACGCAGTTCCTGCTGGAAGCGGTCACGCTGGCCCTGATCGGCGGAATCCTCGGCGAAATTCTGGGCGCGTCCATCAGCCTCGCCGTCCGCCTCTTCTACCCCTCGCTCCCCGCCGCCATTTCCCCGTTCTGGGTCGTCCTCGGCTTCTCCGTCTCCGCCTTCATCGGCATTTTCTTTGGCGTCTACCCGGCCTGGAAAGCCGCCAACCTGAACCCCGTGGAAGCCCTCCGCTACGAGTAGGGGCCTCGCCTTCGAGAGGCGGCACGCCTCTGCGCAAGTCCTCCAGCGCAAACAATGCGCTGTCGCTCAATTTTCTCGGGTGCTCCACACCTTCTCTTTCGCCGTGACTTGCGCACGTTGCGCACACACCGCACACGTATCTCTCGCGCCCCCCCTGTGTATATCTAGATTTACAAAGGTAATTAACTCAGGTTAATATCGCGAAGTTGCCGTGGTTAATGTGAAAGCCAAACGAACAATGCGCCTTCCGCAGATGCCGCTGCTTCTGGCAATCGTTGTCCTCGCGGTTGCAGTGCCTCTGTTCCCGCAAGGAGAGACTACCAGCGCCATCGTCGGCCAGGTCAGTGACGTAACACACGCCACGGTGGCCGGCGCGACGGTCACCATCACCAATCAGGCAACCGGCGCCAGGCGCAGCGTCACCACGAACGAAGACGGCCACTTTGATTTTCCCCAACTGAAGCCCGGCGCGTACTCTGTAAAAGTCGAGGCCGAAGGCTTCGAACCCCAGCAGAACTCCGCAGTGGCTGCGGGCCTCGGCCAGACGCAGACCGTGGATTTCATCCTTCAGGTGGCGCAGATCAGGCAGACCCTGGAAGTAACCGCCGCCAATCCGCTGATCGACGCGCAGAACGCCAACACCACCACAAATCTCACCGCCGCGGCACTGGAAAATCTTCCCAACCCCGGCGGCGACCTTACCTACCCTTTGCAGTTCGCCTCAGGAGCCCTCATCAACACCGCAGGCAGCGGAAACGATTTCGTCGGCGGCACGAACGGCTACGGCAACGTGGAATTCAACGGCCTTCCCGGCGCTCTCCAACGGCTACATTGTCGATGGACTCGAAACCAACGATCCCCTCACCAATCTCAACAGCGGCCTTTCCACGAATCTGGTGCTGGGATTGAATTCGATCTCCGAAGTGAGCGTCAACACGCTTTCATATTCAGTCGATCAGGGCCGCTACGGGGCTTCGCAGGTGAATTACGTCACGAAATCGGGCTCGAATCGAATTTCACGGAAATCTCTACGAACTCTGGAACGGCTCCCTGCTCAACGCCGCCGATTACTTCACCAATGCCACCCCCGGCAATCACAAGCCCCGCTCGACCGTCAACCATTTCGGAGGCAGCCTCGGCGGCCCCATCAGCCACGACAAGCTGTTCTTCTTCTTCGATTCCGAATGGGTGCGCATCGCGCTTCCGATCGTCACCGCGATCACCGTGCCAACCACTGCGTTTGAAAATTACGTGTTGCAGCAGCTTCCGCTCGGCGGCACGGATTCCGTCACCGGCTCCGTTTACCAGCCCACGCCGCAGTCGGTGCCCTTCTACCAAAACTTGTTCTCGCTCTATGGCAACACCAGCGGCACGCCCCTTGCGTGCTCGGCTGCCCTTTCAACTCCGATGGCGGCGCCGTCGCCGGGAATCCCCCCAATGGCAACGGCTGCGCCAACCGCCAAAGCGTCTCGCACTCGAGCGACGATCACGAGCAGGTGCAGACCCTTCGCCTCGACTACAACATCAGCGCACAAGACACCGCGTGGCTGCGCTTCCAGGCCGATACGGGCGTGCAAGCCGCTTACACCGATCCCATCAATCCCCTTTTCGACGCGGTTTCTCCTCAGCCGCTTTATTCGTTTGCCGCCGGATACACCCACGTCTTTTCACAGAACCTCGTGAACTATTTCAATCCGGCGTTTTCGTGGTACGAAAGCCTGTTCGGCCCCAGCAATCTTCAGCAGACGCTCGCGGCATTTCCAATCGTCCTGCAAGGCGCCGGTGCCAACGCGCCCTTCACCACCCTCGGTGGCCTCGACAACACCTGGGTGCAGGGCCGCCGCGCCTCGCGTTTCTTCATCAACGACAATTTGGCCTGGAGCCATGGCGCGCACGAATTGCGATTCGGCACAAACACGCGAATCTTCCGCCTCAACGATTTCGATTTCGGCGAGGGAACTGTGCCCACCGTCGCCTACACCGACCTTCCGCAATTCATTTACGGAGTTGCCTCCACGGCCACGCAATCTTTCCCCGTCAACGCCAACGAGCCGTTCAATTTCCTGAACCTCGATCTCTACGCGCAAGACACTTGGCGCATCACGAAAAAAATCACCTGGACCTTCGGCCTGCGCGACACGCTGAATTCCGATCCCCTGAATCCGCACGATGAGGTCGCGCGCCTGAGCGGCTCCTTCAGCAGCATCGCCCATAACGTCAACCAGCCGCTGGACGCCGCCATCCAAACGCATCTGAGCCACCTGTTCTCCTCAACGCCGCTCGCCATTTTGCAGCCGCGCACCGCCATCGCCTGGCAATTCGAACCGAAGACGGTCCTCCGCACGGGCTTTGGCATCTTCAGCGACATTCTGCCCGGCAGCATAGCCGATCTGGTGGGAATCAATCCGCCTTACGTGGAAACGTTCCAGGGCGGCCTTCTAGGCACG
This sequence comes from uncultured Acidobacteriota bacterium, assembly GCA_963848365.1. Classification (GTDB taxonomy): domain Bacteria; phylum Acidobacteriota; class Terriglobia; order Acidiferrales; family UBA7541; genus Palsa-295. Next base: position 921,861 of record CAWKDI010000004.1, on the reverse strand, counting down.
GTAGGCGGAACGGCCATAGCGCCCGGAGTTCCCGGAAGCGCCGTCGATGCGGTAGCAGCGGCGGCGCAAAGCTTCCGCAGCCGGATTTGCGCAAGGTGAGCTCTCCTGCGCCTCTCCCCAGGCGAATCCCGCGGCATGCCTCCCGCCGGTCGCGATGACCGCCGTGCCGAGCGGCAAGCTTCACGCGCCCTACTTCATGGAATGGAGCCTCGGCCTCGAACGCGAACTCAGTCCCAACGCCAGCCTGCGCGCGCAATATGTCGGCACCACCGCCGTAAATCAGCCCTACCTCACGCAGGTCAACGGCTACCAGACGGTTTGCCAGGGCTGCTTCGCGCCCTTCCCCTACCAACAGCCCACCGACCCGCGATTCGGCGCCGTCACGCAGCTTTCCACCGGAGCCAACAGCCACTATCACGGCCTTCAGCTCACCGCCCTCAAGCGCGTCGGGCACGGCCTCGAAGGCCAGATCAATTACACCTGGAGCCATTGCCTCGACACGGTCTCCAACGGCGGATTCCTCCAATTTTCCTCCGGAGGAATCCTGAGCCCTCTCCCCGGCGAGCTGTCGCGCGACTATGGGCCGTGCGATTACGACATCCGCCACAATCTGAACGCGCAATACGTCTATCAGTTTCCCTCGTGGAAGACTTAAGGGCCACGCCCTCGGCAGAAGTGCTCAACGGCTGGCAGGTCTCCGGCACGCTCTTCTGGCACAGCGGAATCCCGTTCTCCGTGCTGAGCACGCCGTATTCAGCCAACGGAAACGGAATCGTGAACGGAAGCGGACCCCAATTCGCCAGTGTCGTTCGCTGGCGTCCCTCTTTATCGACCACAGCCCTGTCCCAGGCGTCACGCAGCCAGGCACGATTCAGTGGCTCAATCCCGATGCGTTTGTATCCGCGGTTGACCCAAGCACCGGCGCCTGCAACGGCGGCGACACCCCGGAAAACTGCCAGTTCGGCGCCCTTGGCCGCAACGCCCTGCGCGGCCCTGATTTTGCTTGGAGCGATTTCTACCTCACAAAATTCTTTCCGCTAGGCGAGCACGTGAAGCTGCGCATCGAAGCCCAATTCTTCAACGTTTTCAACCACCCCAATTTCGCGCTCCCTGGCATGGTTTTCGCCGGCATCCCCGGCAAACCCCGCCACCCAAACCGGCTTCGGCGCCCTGACGTACACCACCTCGCCCCCCACGGGCCTCCTGGGCGTTGGCCTCGGCGGCGACAGCTCCCCCCGCATGATCGCCTTCCAATCCCGCCTCGAATTCTGACCCCGACCGGAAGCGCCCACGCTTCCTCCTGATCTGCTTCCTCTTTCGCTCGTCACCGCCCGCTTTTGCCTTTGCCAGCGCGAGCGCTAGCCTTTAGCAAAGCTGTGGCACCGGCTTCTCGCCGGTTCTTTCTTCTCGCCGTTACCGCTGTTGCCCCCCTCATCCACACGCTGTCATCCTGAACCCATACGCGCAAAGCGCGGGTGGGTGAGGGACCTGCTTCGATTCACGCGCCGTATTCCCCCCCAAAAAAAACACCACGACAACTACACCCTTGTATTCAGCCTGACGAGTGGTAGGTTGATCCGTAGCTATGGCGAACCACGAAAACGCGGGGATGGAGATGCCGGGCAAGGCGGCTGCTGGCGCCAACGGCGGGCTCCGGCACGAGGTGAATCGCCCGGTTTTCTCGGCGCAAACCACGCCCAATTTGGTGCACCTCACTCGACACAGCAGGACGAACGGAACACAGCTTAACTTGTTGAAAACAAATGATGGGGCACATGCTGACTCGACACTATAAGAAACACATGCTGCATTCGGAAAGAACGCCAAAACTCCGGCGAAATGGCGGCCTCGGCGAGGCCAATGCTATAATCAAGCTTCCCCTCGGGCGCCGCACGCATCCGATATTCTGAAGCTTGGAAAAGGATTGGTTTGATGAGCCCACTGACCAAAAAAATTGTCGTCGCTGTATCGGTTGTCGTGCTGGTTTACGTGACGGCCGGCTACGTCCTCGGCCGCTCCTCAGACGACAAAGCCTTCCGCGCGCTCACTGCCTATAGTGAAGTGCTCGAGCACATCCAGCGCGACTACGTCGACGATCCCAATCTCCACCAGGTCACCGCCGGGGCCCTGCACGGCCTGCTCGATTCGCTTGACCCACAGTCCGGCTACATGAGCCCGCTCGAATATAACGACTACAAGGACAAAAGCTCGAACGAAGCGAAGGGCGCCGCCGGTCTCACACTCACCAAGCGCTTCGGATACATCGCCGTGATTTCCGCCCTTCCTGACAGCCCTGGGGCGAAGGCCGGCCTCCAGATGGGCGACGTGATCGAGAAAATAGCCGGCTTCACCACCGGGCAGATGGCCATCGACCAGGCGCAGGTGCTCCTCACCGGCCAGCCGGGTTCCACCGTAAAACTGTCCGTGATCCATCGCGGCAAGACGGAGCCTCAGGACGTTGACATCACTCTCGCCAGGCTCGCCCCGCCGAAAATCGTCGAGGATAAAATCGAGGGCGACATCGCCTATCTGCGCGTCCCTGAATTTGACGCCGGGATGACCAGGCAGATCCATGACGACCTCGTGCAGCTCGATCACCAGGGGGTGCGCAAGCTGATTCTCGACCTGCGTGACTGCTCCTCCGGCGACGACAAGGAAGGAATCGCCGCCGCACAGCTCTTTGTTTCCTCCGGGACGATCACCACGCTGAAGGGGCAAACCGTTTCCGCCGTCGTTTCTTCCGCGGACCCCTCCAAGGTGGTCTGGAAGCAGCCCGTGACCGTGCTGATTGGCAATTCCACGGCGGGCCCGGCTGAAATATTGGCTGCCGCGATTGCCGGCAACCATCGCGGCGAGACGGTCGGCGATCGCACCTACGGCGTGGCCTCGATGCAAAAGCTCATCCAGCTCGACGACGGCTCCGCCATCATCCTCACCGTCGCGAATTACTACACGCCCGAGAACAAGGAAATTCCCGTCGATGGCGTGGTGCCCACCGAAGTCGTTCATCCCGCAATGGACGATGCCTCCGCGGCGACCGTCAATATCCCCGCCCCCTCGAGCTCTTTGAGTGACCCGGTGGTCAAGAAGGCCGTCGAAATTCTGCAAAACGGCGGATCGCAGCGGAAAGCCGCCTAGTCCCTGAGTGACGGCGCGCTGCATGAAAAACGCGGAACGGTTTCGCCGCCGCACTCGCCCCGCTTTGGCAGTTCGCGTGAAAATTCTTTAATGGATCGCGCGGACATTTTTCTCTTCCGCCGGCTTCTGGCTCTTGCACTCCTCCCGGCTTTCCTGTTTCTCGCCGGTTGCGGCAAAACATCCCTCAGCAAATCCAAGCAGCGCGCCATCACGAACGAAATTGTCGCCGCCGCGCAGAAGAGCGCTGATCCCAAGACAGAAGTCACGGTTCGCTCCGGCGTGACTACCTTTCAGGATGCGCTGCGCGGCGAACCAACCGCGGACAATATCTACGTCACCGTTCCCGATCCTTCCCGGGCGCTCGCACTGGAACACGCGCTCGCCGAAATCGCGCGCCGCCACAAGATGTCCATCGTCGAGCGCTCCTCCGCCGAGGTCGAGCGCTTCGACCTGGCCTTTCACGGAACGCACACGCATACCGTTCGCGTAATCACGCCGCTCGCTGCGCGCGCCCGCGCCGGAAAGCCAAGGAGTTCGTCGTCACCCAGGCTAGCCATCATAATCGACGACCTTGGCAACGATCGCGCCGCGGGCGACGCCGTGATCTCGCTGCCGTTTCCGTTGACCGTCTCGGTATTGCCCAAGCTCCCTTATTCGACGGAGCTTTCCGAGGAGGCTTACCGCCGCGGCGACCAGGTGCTCCTGCATCTTCCCATGCAGGCGCAATCGGCCGTCGTGCCTCAGGAGCAGGCGGAGCTGCGCGTCGGCATGAGCGCTGAGCAGGTGCGCTCGACGCTCTCAGGAATGCTCGAGACCGTTCCTCACGTGGTCGGCGTGAACAACCACGAAGGTTCTCTCGCGACCTCCGACCCGACGCTTATGGCAGAGCTGATGCCGGCCTTGCGCGACCGCGGCCTGTTCTTCATCGACAGCCGCACTACGGCCGCCACCGTCGCATACGACGCGGCGGAGCGCGCCGGAATCGCGGCAGCGTCCCGGAAGGTCTTTCTCGACGATACCGCGCAGCGCGATGCGATTCGCGCGCAGCTCGAAACCGCCGCCAGCGACGCCGAACGGAACGGCTCCGCCATCGCCATAGGCCATCCGCATCCCGAGACGATCGCCGCGCTCGCTGAAACGGTCCCGGCGCTCGAAGCGCGCGGCATTCGAATAGTGTTCGCCTCCGACCTCGTGCATTGAATCCGAGCTTTCGCCTGTCATAACGAACAGTGCGAGAGCTGGTACAAAATCTGTCCCTCTGATCTATTCTCCCTGCTCCTTTCGGGCGCTAAGTTTTACCTGCCAGCCCTGCTAGCTGCCCTTCCAGCAAACGCAGGCGAGGAGGGAATGTGTCTTATTGGATCGGAACTTCAGCACCCACAGATGCAGGCATGTCGGACTTCAAGGAGTGTCTTAAGCACCTTCGTGACGGGCACCCGGACGAGGCGCTCTTGCACGCGCGCCGCGCTCTGGGCATCGCACCGAAGAACCCGTTCTATCTTTCTTACACGGGGCTGCTGGCCGCGCTGGCCGAGCAGCGCTTCGCCGACGCCGAGTCGCTTTGCCACGAAGCGATCGGCATCCGGCACAATCATGCGCAGCTGTATCTGAACCTTGCGGAGGTGTATCAAAACGCCGGGCGTCCCCAGGAGGCCATCGAAGTCCTCGAGAAGGGGCTGGTCTCGGCCGGGAGGGACTTCCGGATTCGCCGCGCGCTTGAAAAGATCGGAACCCGGCGGCAGCCTGTGTTCACGTTCCTTCATCGCGCGCATCCCTTGAACCGCACGTTTGGGCGGTGGCGCCATCGCTTCACAGGGCCGCCGCAGGCGGCCTAGCGGCAAGCAAGCCTCCAGCCCGTTCGAAGCGCGTTCTAAATTTGTGATTCAGCTTTGACCGAGCGGAAGAAAGTATTGCGTTCCCTTGACGGGCTGGCGGAGCCGGCGCAGGAGTTCCTGCAAATCTCCATTGCGCTCGACGAAGTCGATCTCGGAGGTATCCACCACGAGGAGATTCGACCCGGAATAGCGGAAGAAAAAATGTTCGTAGGCGTTGGCCACAGTCTCTATGTATTCCTGCGCGATTTCGGTCTCCGTGGGATCGCCTTTCCTTGAGACGCGTTTTTTCAAGACTTCCGGAGTGGCCTGAAGATAGATCACGAGGTCGGGCGCGGGAACCGACGGGGCGAGCATGTCGAAGTATTTTTCGTAGAGTGCGAGCTCTTCGTTATTCAAATTGATGTAGGCGAAAATCTTGTCCTTCTCGAAGAGGAAATCTCCCACCGTGGGCGAAGGGTTGTCGTCGATTTCGGCTTCCATCAAACGGCGGTGCCGTTCATAAAGGAAGTGCATTTGAGCGGCGAGCGCCGCTCCCGGCGTTTCGTTGTAGAAGCCGGCGAGAAAGGGATTGTCGTCGCAATCGAAGATGCGGTTGGCGTGCAGGCGCTCCGCCAGAGCCCGCGCCAGCGTCGATTTGCCTACGCGTATCGGCCCTTCTACGACGATATAGCGTGGCGCTTTAAAGTCAGGCTCGGCCATGGCGGACGATTATATCAAGAATCAAGAAACCGCCTGCCCGTACCAGCTTGCCGCGGGCGCATAGAGGCAAATGCGAGCCATTGACTTGCCTGGTGGCATGCCGAGACCGAGCCACAGCGTTTAGACAAACGCAGTCCCCAGGTCCAGCCTGTTTATCCAATCTATGCTTGGCTTTTTCGCTTGGAGCACTTGCCCTCCGGTCGCCCTATCACTATTCCATGGACTGGAGGCCCACTCGGGCAGTCACGATCGGCGCCGCGCAAATCCAACCCGGCCAGTAGGAACCGAAAGCTGAAGAGGGAAAATCAGAGTTTAAGGTCTACTCGGAAGGCCCCTCTCGCCCAGAAGGTGCGGTTCGTGCCGCGGATTGCTGGCCCGGGCAGTCCCTCCCGTCTTAGCCAACTGCCGTTGGGCGGAGACAGTTGTGGCTTTGATATGCTAGAAGCATCGAGTTTAAAGCGCACCAAGGTGGAGACTCGGTTCTGGACGCCGGCCGGTCCGGGGCCGGATTCTTTGATTCAGGGCCTGGGCGCGGAATCTGATCGATATGAAATGGACAAAAAGATCGGTGCTGGAGTTAATCGCGGTTCTGGCGATGACAGCGGTGGTTGTGACTCTGGCGATCCTTCAGTATGACTGGACGAAAGCAATCAGCGGGGTGGAAAAGGCCCGGATGGAGGGCGCACTCGATACGAGCGTCAAGAATTTCAATCAGGAATTCTCGTACGACTTCGACCGACTCTGCGAGAGCTTCGAGATTGATCCCGAGGAACCAGCTTCTTTCGCGGAATCTCTCGTTGTGGGCCGCTATACTAACTGGATAGAAACGACTTCTCGTCCCGAATTTGTCAGCGGGGTGTACATCGGGAGGACGGGAGACCACCGAAAGCTCTTTCTGGAGTCTCTGGATCTGGATAGTAAGCGCTTTCAGGAGGCTGCGTGGCCGCCCCGCCTTTATGATCTCCGAGGGCTTACCGAAAGACAGGCGGGGTTGCTTCCGTCCTCAATTTCAGGCCGTGCCGCCGCTTCGTATCCATGGACATTTTATGAAGATGCTCCGGCGCTGATTCGCCCTATTTTCGAGAAGTTTTCCAATCCTGCCATCGCGGATTCGAACGTGACACCCGTCGGGTTTTTAATCGTCGAGCTGAACGGAAGTTTCCTGAGGCGCGTCTATCTGCCGGAACTGGCTGACCGGCACTTCGGGCAGCTGGATTTCGAGGTTGCCGTTCGCAGCGCCAAGGCTCCCTTCGAGGTGTGGTATCTGTCCAGAGCGGATTTTCCGATCGCAACCACGGCGGTGGATGCCGAAGTGAACCTGCTCGATTCGGTTGCCGAGGAAGCCAGGAGGAGGGGGCATCCCACGCTACAAACCTTAAGTCCCGGGCGCCAGTGGCAGCTAGTGGCGAAGGATCCCTCGGGATCTTTGGAAGCTTCTGTGGGCTCATGGCGGAGAAGAAACCTTGCGATCAGCCTTGGCCTGCTATCAATTCTGGCCGGCAGCCTGGTTTTAGTTTTTTCCGTGGCTCGGCGGGCAGAGAGACTCGCGAGACTCCAGATGGAGTTCGTAGCCGGTGTCTCGCACGAACTATGCACGCCGCTGGCGGTGATCAATTCAGCGGTGGAAAATCTTGTGGACGGCGTCGTCGACAATCCGCGGCAGGTCGAAGAATACGCGGGAATACTAAAGGACCAGGGAGGACGACTCGAGCGGCTGCTCGATGAGGTCTTGCTCTTTGCTTCGGGCAGATTCGAAAGACCCGAACGCAATCTGCGCGAAATCGAGGTCGGGCGGATCGTCGCGCGGAGCGTCGCGGTGTCCGAACCCAGGCTGCGTGATGCGGGCTTCGTGGTTGAAAAGATGATTGACGATGGTCTGCCACCCGTGAGCGCGGATGCCGCGGCGGTGAGCCAGTGCGTCGACAACCTAATCGGCAATGCCATCAAATATGCCGACCATAAGCGCTGGCTGCGCGTGCGAGCTGCGCTAGCCAACGGAAATAAACCTCCAGAAGTGCAAGTGAGCGTGGAAGACGAGGGCATGGGAATTCCGGCAGACGATTTACCGCACATTTTTGAGCCCTTTTACCGCGCCCAGGCAGTAAGGGAGGGCCAGATTCGCGGTGTGGGATTAGGGCTTCATCTAGTCAAGCGCATGATGGAAGCGATGGGCGGTTCGGTCAGCGTGAGCAGTGAATTGGGGCGGGGCACCTGTTTTGTCCTTCATTTTCCGGTCGCCAGCCCGGCAGAGCAGGGGCGGGACTGAATTCTGGACTTTTCCGTACGCTAAGGTTAGCTGATGGATTGCCGCGATACCCCAGGGCAGGGCTAGATGGACGCGAAGATTCTGATTATTGAGGATGAAGCAGGGCTGGTGACAGCGCTGCGGGACCGGTTGCACAAAGAGGGATATTCCGTAAGCGTTGCAAAGGATGGAATCGCGGGATTCGAACTTGCGACACGCGAGCAATTCGATTTGATTCTGCTCGATCTGATGCTGCCGGGACAAAGCGGGCTGACGATATGTCAGAACCTGCGAAAGAACGGATCGAACGTTCCCATTCTGATGCTGACCGCGCGGCGCCAGACAATGGACAAGGTGATAGGACTGAGAACCGGCGCCGATGATTATCTGACCAAACCGTTCAAGATGGCGGAACTACTCGCGCGAGTGGATGCGCTGCTTCGACGCGCGGGGCGACGCGCGGAGATGAACACCGGGCGCTACGAACTTGGAGATGTGCAGATCGATCTGAGGAGAACCGAAGTCACTCGCGAAGGTCAGGTGGTGCAGCTTTCGGCCAAGGAATTCCAACTGCTGCGATACTTTCTGGAGCATCGCGGAACGACAGTATCCCGCGAAACGCTCCTGCATGAGGTGTGGGGCTACGACTCTACGCCCTCCACCCGCACGGTGGACGTACACGTGGCGTGGCTGCGGCAAAAGCTCGAGGATGATCCCAAGAACCCACAGTTGATACGTACCGTGGTTGGACTGGGGTATCAGTTCGCGGATCGATAGATGTGAGAACCGGTAACCATCGACCGTGATTCCTGGGAATTGAGCGCCGCTCACAGCCGCCCTTGTTGAGAATATAGACAGGATTGTTCCAGCGGCGCGTGCCAAATAAAGACGCGATTATTATTCCTCGCGGACGCACGCTGAGGTTAAATCGGCGTTAAAAATATTTAACGCCGATTTTACGCGCGCCTTGCTCGCTGTTGGTTCATGATCAGCGGGAATTCACCGTGGAATTTAGTGCCAGCTTGCCGTGTAGAACCTCGAAGTAATGGAGGATTTTGTATGATGAAAAATGTTCTGAACCAGGCTGGTTTAGCGGTTCTTTTCTTTGCGGGCGCAACAATGGCGCAAGCGCCAGGGTTTCAACCAGTAGGAACCGTGCACCAACTCATGGTTGGACTCGTGGCACCCGCCTCGGACGTGATTTTCGCCGTGCCCAATCACGCTCCCCAAAGCGATAAAGAATGGGTCCCGGTGCAGAACGCCGCTCTGACACTTGCAGAAGTGGGGAACCTGCTAATGATTCCGGGCCGCGCGAAAGACAATGGTGACTGGATGAAGTACGCAAGCGCGCTGACCGACGCCGGTTCGTCGGCGTTCAAAGCGGCGAATGCGAAAGACGCCAAGGCTCTGGAAGATATCGGTGACAAGCTGGACGAAGTGTGTGAAACTTGCCACGCAAAATATCTACCCAAGCCGCCGCAGTAGCGTTAAGCCGGTTTCTATGTTGCGACGTCGAAGGCTCCTTCGTAAAAGACAGCAGGACGAAAGGAAAGCATGGGCTTTTCTCTATGGCTTCAACATAACCCGTTCGTTGTATGGGTGAACGGCTCGGTTGTGACCGCCTCGTCACTCGAGATCATTCACTACGTCGGCTTTTTCCTGCTTGTCGGTGCGACGGCTATCATGGACCTGAGAGTCATGGGCATCGCGGCAAAACGCCAGTCCGCAACCAATCTGGCTGAGCAGGTGTTTCCGTGGGTGTGGACCGGCTTGATTCTAGCCACGATCTCCGGATTTCTGATGTATGCCTCCGACGCTACGGAATATCTCCATAATTCCGTCTTTCATCAGAAGCTATACCTGTGCGTGCTGGGGATAATCTTCGCCGTGATCGTCCGGCGGAATGTGCCGAAGTGGGATAAGCTGCCCGCGATTCCCGGTGTGGCGAGGGTTATCGCCCTTATTTCCCTGGCGCTGTGGGTAGCAACGATTCTGTGGGGAGTGGATGTTCCAGCTCTGACAGGCGTGGGATAGAAGCGGAACTTCGTTTGATGCGATTTGATCCGAGGTGCTTGCGATGCATGATCTTGTAATTTCTTTCGCCCGCTGGGTGCAAGGTACCCGGCTAGGCGTCAATATACTCGAGTCAACCTGGGCCTTTCCCTACGTTCAGCTCACGCATTTTACGGGTCTGTCGCTATTTATAGGCACCAATCTCGCGCTGGACCTCCGGCTGCTGGGCGTGGGAAAGAAGAGTCAAACCGCCGCGCAGCTCTCTGATTCTTTATTCGCCTGGAATTGGGTGGGGTTCGCTATCGGAATCACCGGCGGATTCATGCTCTTCTCCACTGCGGCGCTCACCTATGTGAGAAACCCCTCTTTCGACGTGAAGCTCAGCATGCTGATTCCGGCAGGGCTAATTTTGCACATCGTGAACCAGCGAAAAGTGCGTAAATGGGGCGAAACGCCAGAGACCCCGGGAATTGCGAAGTTAGCGGGCTTGGTTGAGTTGCTGCTGTGGCTATCGGTGGTAAGCGCCGCCGTCTTAATACCGTATTTCGCGGCGGAACCCTAACAGCAAACACATCCGGAATAAGGTGTTCGTTCGCTTTTGGTGAATCCCGCTGGGGGCGGCTTCCGTTACCCCTAAAATTTCCAAGTTTCTGCAGACACCTCACCGCGCTCGACTGACAACAACGGCGGCGCTCTTCCTATGAAGGACGATGCGTTTTAGTAGTTTGGGATTTCGACCGCCGCAGTGACAACAGCAATCCACAGTAGCAGCTCAAGCAGGGCAGCAAGCTTGCCCACCACAGGGGCTTCAGCAACACGGCCCCACCCGCGCGTTTTAGCCTGGACGACAATGTGCCAAATGAGTGCGGACGGAATCAGCACGAAGAGCTTCGTTCGAAAGGCGGGGTTGATGATGTACATCGTTGCACGGGCGGAGAAAAGCAGGAACCCCCCGCACACAGCGATGCAAAATCCGATCCAGTTCCAAACGAATAGCTCGTCGCGAACTTCGGCAGCCGTTTGGGACTTCCTCCCGACACCGAGCAGACGCAAATCTCCGGCAACGTTTGTTCCAAGCCAGAGAGACAATCCGGAGAAATGGATCAGTTGAATGAATGGATAGGCCCAGATCGACGTGCGAATCGCAGTGGCCCAGAATGTCAGTTGCAGGTATCTGCACAACGGCATCAGGGAAGTTTGTACGTGTGCTTGCATCTGTGCCGGCCCCTCATTCCGCAAAGGTGCGGGTTTTCGCGAAATATCTGCCTGTTAACTATCCAAGTCCGGAAATAGCGGCAATTTCCACTCCCGCAAGGATCGAACCAATCCACAGAAGCAAAGAAATCGAAGCGAGCACCTTCGCGCGGGCCGGGATGGAGGGCAGCCTGCCCCACTCGGGGACGCGCCGCTGGACGATGATCGCAAAAATCACGGCCAGCAAAATTACCGTCATTTTAACGCGGAAGACAGTATCCGGGAGATAGTCGCCCGCATCCGTTGTAAACATCAAAAATCCGGAGAAAACGGCAAGCCAGAATGCGCCCCACATCCAGGGGTAGATCTGCTCGCCAAACTGGTTGATCGGCTTGCGAGTTGCAGCAACGCCGAGAACGCGCAAATCCACGAGCGCGCCGGTGCCAACCATTACCAGCAGCGTAAAATAGTGAACCACGGATAAGCCGGAGTAGAGCCAAGCGGTGCCGGCGACGTATTTAACCCAGGAAAATCCTTCAATCCATTCGCCGAAGTCGTGCAAGAACGCCTCCTTGAACCAGCTCGATCTACCGGTCACGCTCCGTAACGTCAAACTGAATATTTAGCTCCGCTAGACGCAGGCGATCCGGCGGCCCGCAGCGATGATGCAGAACCATAGAAAAGTCGGCAACGTACCTGCGAACCTAGCCGAGAACGTAGCTATGCGGTCGTTCTGCCTAAGTCCCTACGCTCTTGTATGCAAGGAGTGAAACACAAATGCGTTCAAACCCGCAACCACGATTAGCGGCATTTGACTAGGAAAGCGCGATTATCGACCTTGTGGCTTCCGAGGAGAAACAGCAGCAATTCCGTAACGACCTGTATACGAGAAGAAGAATTTGCAAAACTTACTGCGACGAATCCTGGACAACCAACTGCCTGCCGGTATCGTCCAATACGAGCTTCCGCAGGATGCCCACGGGAGATCCATTTCTCGCAGGCACCAGCGTGATGGTGACGTGGTCGCCGGGCTTCACGGAGCGCTCAGTCCATCCAGCCTGGAGAAGCTTGCTTGGGTTCAGGGTCTCACAGCCCCAGTGGGCGATCGTTCCCGTGGCGTTTTTCACATCGAAGTAGATCTGGGTGTGGGGGTTAGCCCAAGTGAACTCTGTGACCGTCCCCTTTAGAGTGATCTTTTTGGTTTCGTCATAAGCGGCATAACCGTGATGTGCAGCCGCGGGCGGCGAGAACGCGGCCCACAGGGCAATGACCTCAAGGCAAATCATCCATCTCAGCCTCATAGGTTCCTCCCGATAAAGACTCAAGCACGGAAGTTAAGAGCAACCTGATATGTTCCGTTCCTACTCTGGATTCTATCCGCATCTACGTTACGGCGATCTGACAAGCGGGTGACGTAAAATCAGAGTTAAAACTTCTTAACGCCGATTTAACACGCACACGCCTGGGGCGAGATTTCACTGTTTACGCCTTGGATCGTTAAATCCGCGTTAAGGATATTTTGCATGGATTTAACGTCGCGTGTCATGTTGACCATTGCATACTCGATTGGTTGTTCGCCGATGCTTCGGCCGTCAGAAATTCAGCCGGTGGAGTGAACACGTCTTTGAAGAGCATTATTTCAAATATCGCGCGGTCATCGGTCCTCTTGATTCTGCTTGGGGTGCCGGTTGCTTCTGCATGGGCGGTCACCGGCGGAAGCATATCGGGGACCCTGAAAGACGCGAGCGGAGCTGTTATTCCGGGCGCGACGGTGACGCTGGTCAACGTCGATCTGAAAACGACCTTCCATGTAACGAGCGACGCTCAGGGCCTCTACTCCTTTCCGGTCGTGCCGGTCGGAAAGTATGAACTTACTATTGAAGCCACCGGATTTGCGCCCGAGAAAAAAACCGGCTTGCAGGTCGATACGGACAGCGCCCTGCGGATTGACGCAACCTTGGAAATCAGCGGGCAGACGGAAACCGTTAGCGTAACTTCGAGCGCCGTTGCGGAAGCCGTTCAGGTCGATACCGTGCAGACGCATCTCGGCGAAGTAGTAGCGAGCACCCAGATCGCCGCTCTGCCGTTAAATGGACGCAGCTATACCGACCTGCTGCCGATTCAGCCGGGAGTGGCCCCTATCACGACGTTGAAGCCGAACTCCGTCATCATGGCCGGAGTCACCGGGGCAATTAACCCTTCCGGGAGATTTGAATCCCGGGAACCTTTCGATCGATGGCCAGCGCGAGTCCTCCAATGGCTTCATGGTGGACGGCACCGACGTGCGCGAAAACATGAATGGCGGAACCTCCATTATTCCCAACCTGGATTCCGTCGATGAATTCCGCGTTCTGACCAACAATTTCGATCCCGAGTATGGCAACTACAACGGCGGAATGATCAACGTCATCACGAAATCCGGCAGCGATTCCTTTCATGGAGATGCGTTCGAGTTCCTGCGAAATACGTCGCTCGATGCCAGGGACTACTTTTCTCCGACTCGCGGCCTTTTCAGACAGAATCAGTTTGGCGGCACGCTAGGAGGGCCGATCAAGCACCAGAAGGTTTTCTTTTTCGGCGATTATCAGGGCACTCGCACCAACGAAGGCATCCCCTCCGGGGTGATTACAGTTCCCTCCCTGCAAGATCGCACGGGCAATCTCTCGGACATTGCCAGTTCTTTGACCGGCACGGTCAGTGGGCCCGATATTGCGAGCTTGCTTTACGACAGAAATTGGGCTATCCGGTCACGCGCCAATGAACCGTACTCAGCAGGTTTTTCCCAACGCCGTGATTCCCGATGAGCGCCTGGTCCGCGCCCGCGCTGGCACTTATTGAAGTACATCCCAACGCCCAATGTTGGCGCCAATCAATTTTCCACGTCGGCCTCTCCGGAAACGGTCCGCGATGATAAAGCTTCGGGCCGCGTCGACGCGAACACTCGCTGGGGACAGTTCTCCGTCTATTATTTTTTCGACAACTATCAGCCTCGATAATCCCTATCCGGGCCAGCAGGGCGGCGCAAGCATTCCCGGTTTCGACGCACTGACAATCGGGCGAGCGCAATTGATAACGCTCGGAAACACGAAAGTCTTCGGGACGAGCGACCGTCAACGAATTCCATCTGGGCCTTATTCGCAATGCCAACAACATCGGCGAACCGCACGGCGGCTTGGGTGTGAGCCTGGCTTCTCAGGGTTTTGCGACGGGCGCGGGACGATCCCGGCATCTTTGTGCAGGCGCCTCAGTTTGAAGGCGTCGAAAATATTTCGTTCCCTTCCTTTGTGATGGGCGTGACGATCACCGGCGTGAACCAGAAGAACAACACTCTCTATTTGAGCGATGCAGTCTCGAAGGTGATGGGCGCGCACACGCTTAAATTCGGCGCTCAATTTCACGACGACCAGGTCAACGAACGTCCCAACGCGACCTTCAACGGAACGTTCAACATCGACGGAACCGAGACAGGTTCGCCTTTCGCGGACTTCCTGATCGGCGTTCCCAGCAATTTCACGCAATCCTCCGGCCAGCCTTTCTATCTCCGCAATCGCTATGCCGGACTTTTCGCCGAGGATAGCTGGCACGCGCGAAGCAACCTCACTTTAAATTTCGGGTTGCGCTGGGACTACATCATGCCGTTGTGGGAGAAATACAACCAGCTTCAAACCTACGTGGCAGGGGAACAGTCCGTCGTCTATCCGGGCGCACCGCTCGGATTGGTATTTCCTGGCGATCCCGGAATTCCTTCCACCATTTCGCCATCAAAGACCCATAACTTTGCTCCGCGAATCGGCCTGGCATATTCGCCCAATTTCGATCATGGAATTCTGAAACACATATTCGGGAGCAGCGGAAAGAGCAGCATCCGGGCGAGTTACGGAATCTTCTATACGGCGTTCCAGGGCTTATCGGCGGGTATCATGTATGCCGTTCCTCCTTATGGTTACAATTACCTGAGTCCCGCGCCGCCGCTGTTTGCCACTCCGTTCATCAACGCAGGCGACGGAACGAACAACGGGCAGCGCTTTCCGTTCCCTTTCCCCCCTGAGAGATCGCTTCCTTCCGCGAAGAACCCGGATAACTCCGTCAACTGGCCCAATTTCTATCCCATCGGCGCGGACCCTTTTTTTTACTATCGCAACGATGTCCCGTACACGGAAAACTACATGCTTTCGATCCAGCGTCAAATCACCAGCAGCTTGCTTCTGACGATGAGCTATGTGGGGAATCAAGGCCATCACATTTTGGAAGAGGTTTCCGCGAATCCGGGCAATTCGGCGCTGTGCCTGCCCTGAGCAAGCCCGGCAACCTCGCGCCGGGACAAACCACCTGCGGGCCGTTCGGTGAGGATGGCACCTATGTGTCGAGTTCGGGCCAGACGATTTACGGCACGCGCACGGGGCAGTCCTCTACCGTAACGTCGCTGGCAGCCGCCGCGGGGAGCCCAATTTATGGCGAAAATACCGCCCAAGAATCAATTGGAAACTCCAATTTCAATGCTCTCGAAACGAACCTCCGTTATTCCGGGAAAAGCTCGACCTTCCTGATCGGGTATACCTACAGCAAATCGATTGATCAGGGTTCCAACATCGGCGAGCAGCTGAACCCTTTCAATGCAAGGCTCAGCCGTGCTATTTCGTCATGGGATTTGCGGCACAACTTTGTGGCCAGCTATCGGTACGCAGTTTCCCTTTGATCGCGTGTTTCACCATACGGAGCGTCTGACCGAGCGGATGGAGCCTTTCCGGCACGACGCGTTTCGCCTCGGGCTTTCCTGTAACGCTATACGATGATTCCGACAATTCTCTGCTCGGGACGCTCGGAAACGGAGTGAACAACGATCTGCTGGATACGCCGAACTTCACTCCGGGACCGTTGCATATCAACTCAAACCCGGCCAACGGCCCCGCGTTCAATACTTCCCTGTTTAGCAAGGAAACGCTGGGGCAGTTAGGCAACGCCAGGCGACGATTCTTTTATGGACCCGGAATCAATAACTTTGATATGACTCTTGGCGAAGGACTTGCGAATTACCGAATCAAAGTCGATGGAATTCCGACTTGAAGGATTCAATGTATTCAATCATGCTCAATTTTACGGTCCAGCGACGGTGGATGGCGAAATCAATGATTCCAACTTCGGTCAGATCATCGGTTCTGCCGCACCGCGCCTTATTCAGATCGCGGCCAAGTTCAAATTCTGAGCATTGAGAGAGGGTGGCCCCGGTAGGAATTCCTGGCAATGGACCGCCTCTCGCACCGGTTCAGATGTGCCCATCGCGACCTGATTTGAAATCGGGAAGGTGCAAGACCGATTTGAAATACGTCGACGGTACAAAGACTCGTGCGTGGAAATGCCGGGAAAATAAAAGGCCCGGCAACGGTGTGTCGCTGCCGGGCTTCGGGAGGAATGAAGCTTATCGTGGTTGCTGCTGTTGTGGCTGATCCTGCTGCTTGGCTAGATCGGCCTTGGCAGGGTCGGCGGCAACTCCGCTCGATGGCCGTTGATAGCGCGTCAGATACGGCATGAACGGGGTGACCTCAAACGGCATTTTCTCGCGGGCCGAAAGCAACGGAAGCGGCTTGGCCTTGAGCAACTCCACACGGTCGCTCCAGGGATCCAGTTTCACGCGCGCGCCAAGAGGAAGAGCCGAGATCTGATCAATCTTGTCGCGTTGGAGTTGCGGCGCCGAATTGATCAGCTGCGTGTAAACGGACACGCGGTTCCCCAGGTGGGGATTGATCAGGGCGCTCAGAGACTTCGAATCCGAGTCCAGTTCTTTCAGGAACAGGCCAGCATTCGCCAGTTTGTCTTTGTATGGCGAATTCTTCAGCAATTCGACCGCTTTCTGATTGGCCGTCTGCACTTGATCAGGATTGTCGCGGAAAGAAAAATGGCTCAGCGCTTCGATGGTGGAGACGTTGGTGGTGTCATTAAATCCCCACTGATCCGTTGAGGGCTTGGTGACGATGATGTTCGCCAACTCCTGCGCGAGCATCGTGGCAAGACTTGCCTCGTCAGGGAGAACATCCAGCAAGCCGCGGCTCAGGACGATGGTGTGGCCGATCGAGAAGGATTCCAGCGTGCCCGTCAGGAGAACGCGGCAGTGAACCTCCGGCTCGATGTCAACATTGTTGGTAACCTCAAGGTTGTTGACGACCGTCTCGAGCACTTTGTCCACTTCGCCGGTGGGCGCCAGCAAGCCAACTCTCTGCAGCCTGTCCAGCACGTTGACTTCAGCCTGATGCTGCCATTCCCGCTCCGCTTCCACGGGCGAACGATCCTGGTCCGCCGCGGCCTGATCCTGGACCGCATTGGGGGACTCGATCGTCAGCTCGCTGAACTCTTCCTGCCGGTTGGCGCTCTTCAGGTCGTAGCCCCAGAGGCGAGTCTGCGATTTGAAGCGGATGTTATTTCCAAGGAAGTCTTTCAGGTCCGACTCCTGGCTGAAAACAAATGCCGGGAGCCAAAGACCAGGCGCGACATTGAGCCGCCAGCTGTCGAAATGCAGATTGAAACCGTTAATCCCCGCGATCGGGGTGTAGATTCCGTTGAAGCGGACGATCGTATAGTTCTGATCTTCGGCCCAGAAGCGCCCCTTAAAACGGCCTTTCCCAGACTTTGGAAGGGGCGTCACGTCGAATACGACGCAGCGCACGTCGCCCAGAAACTCGCGGCGGACGTAATCGAACTGGTAGTGCTGCCGATCCAGCCCGTTCATGTCGATGTAAACCATCTGCAGGAAGCCGTCCGGCACGTAGGAAGACGTGAAGTATCCGCCCAGATGGGAGATGGGGTTCAGCGAATCGAGCTTCCCTTTCTTGTTATCGAGCATGGAGTTATCGATGACTCCCCGCGACAGGTTCGCCTGACCCAGAAAATAATGGTCGCGGACAGGCACGGCGCCCATGTCCTTGTCGGGCTTCATGTCCTGGATGTAGGTCTCGATGATCGGGCTATAACGGCGAATCGTGGCGATTTCATCGTGTTCGCGCGCGATGATGCGGTCGACCGCCTGATTCACAGTGGTTACCGGAGCGCCGGCAGCCGGCGTTTCAGCCTTCGGCTCGGTCTGATCGGCTGTCTGATTCTGCGCGGATAATGTTCCGGCCAGCGTTCCCGCCAATATCAACGAAAAAAACAAATTCTTTGCCTTGCCCATTCCAATCCCCCTTCAGTATGCCAAAGCAAATGTGATGTGCACGATGGCGTTGGAATCCACCGGCTGGCCTTCTTGTTGCGCAGGGCGGAAGCGAATCTCACGCGCGGCAGTCTCGGCGGAGCCATCGAGCCCGTAGCCAAGCCCCTGCACCACGCGCTCCACCCTCACTTCACCCGATGCCGCGAAAACAACCTGCAGCAGCACTTCCCCTTCGATCTTCTTCGAACGAGCCTCATCCGTATACTCCGGCTTGGGCTTGAAAAGAATCTCGACCGGTTTGGAATTGGAAACCGCAGCGGTCTGCCTGATTCTCGGACCAGCCACAACGGTGTGCTCGTCGGCAAACGCCCCTTGTTGAACGGTGCCGTGGCTCCCCGTGCCGCCTGTTCCGACTGCAACTCCATTGCCAAATCCTGTGCTGGTCACGACGCCCTTCGCGCCCTTTGCGCCTCCGGTTCCGTTGCCCTGGCCTGCGCCGGTGGGAAGGTCGTAGCTGCCGACCTGCGCGATATTCGGATTTCGATCCGTCTTGCCGTTCGCGTGGACTCCGTTAGGATCGCCGAATCCCCCGGTCTGCACCTCCTCGCGTGGCTTCTTCAAAGTCGGGATCGCAGAACTTCCCAGCGAAATCGGAGGATTGGGATCGGGAAACGCCTTTGCCAGTTGCGTGGGATCGGGAACGGGAGCCTTCTTGGCAACCTTCACGACCGGCGCAGTGATTACCGGGTTATAAATTTTGGCTTCGGCACTTCGACTTCAACCGGCTTGGGAATTTCTTTGACGATCTGCTTTCGAACGACCGGCTCAGGCTTGGGGGGTGGCTGCGGCTTCCATGCCTCGATGTGTGGCGCGTCCAGAGGCATTACCCAATAGTCCTGACTGCCTCGAGCTTCTGAGGCATGAGCATGGGTATCACCACGACAATTGCGAGCGCAACGCACTCCAGCACGAAACCGACTCCAAAAGAGCCCCAACGCTTCTCTCCATCCGGAAGGAGAGATTCATTGAAGACGGCTCCGTTGATCTACGCACCATAGTTCACCCTGGAAGCTTTCGCAAGTTGGCTGCGCGAGGAGACAAAGATAGCGCAGCCTCTTTAGTACTAGACCAAAGGGTTGGGCGTGAATAGGTCTCAGGTACTATTCTATCCTCGAGTCGTGCCGAAAGCGATAACCCGGATTTCAAACGATCGATGTAGTTTATTTCATTTCTCCACATCGTCTTGTAGCAAGAGCGAACGTCGCCTAAGTATGAACCTTTATTCGTACGAATAGTTGCGTGACTAGCCTCGCGGGTTGTGGAAAACCTGCCGAAGATCACATCCGGATGGTGGGACACGCGGCAACATGAAGAAATACGGGAAACCTTGGATAAGGGGTCGCGAGAGGGTGTACCAAAAAATGGCACAAAAAATAAGGCACGGGCCCTGCGGCCCGTGCCCAGTTGAGGTCGTAGTCGAGCCTAGTGCGTTTCCACCACCATGTAGCGTGTCACTCCGCCTTGATTGACAAGCAACAGCACGGGCTGGTTGTTCGATCCCGCCAGTGCCTGCTTGTATTCCTCCACGTTGTTGACGGGCTTACGGTTGACTTCCTGAATCACCATGCCACGATCGAGTCCAACCGCTGCCGCCGCGCTGGAGGGGTCCACCTGCGTCACGACGACGCCGTTGGTCCCGCTCGGCAGGTTCAGCTGCTGCGCCAGATCGGGAGTTAGATTCTGCACCTCGACTCCTTCCAGCGCGCCTTCGGTGCTCTCCCCCAGCGCCTTCCTTTTCCGCTGTTTCCGGCAATTCGCCGAGAGTCACGGTGACGTCCTGCGACTTGCCGTCGCGCCAAATCTTCATCTTGGCGGAAGTCCCAGGCGCCATCTGCGAGATTTGCACCTGGAGTTGGTTGGCAGCTTCGATTGGCTGGCCATTCAATGCGAGCACCACGTCGCCCTTCTTGAGGCCGGCCTTTGCCGCAGGCGTATCGGGCGAAACGTCGCCGATCAGAACGCCGCCGCCCTGGTTCAATCCGAACTGCTGAGCCAGACTCGGGCGTGACGTCCTGAATGTGCACGCCCAGATAGCCGCGCACGACTTTGCCGTGCTCGACGATCTGGTTCATCACGTTGCGGGCCATGTTGATGGGAATCGCGAAGCCGATGCCCTGATTGCCGCCGCCCTCACCTGAAAGGATGGCGGTGTTGATGCCGATCAAGCTGCCGTGCAGATCGATCAGCGCGCCGCCCGAATTGCCGGGATTGATCGAGGCGTCGGTCTGAATGAAATCCTCGTAGTTCTCGATGCCGAGACCGCCGCGGCCCGTAGCGCTCACGATGCCCATGGTGGCCGTCTTGCCGATGCCGAACGGATCGCCGATGGCGAGGACGATGTCTCCCACCTGCATCTTGGAGGAATCGCCGATCGGCAGCGTGGGCAGTCCGGTGGCATTGATCTTTACCACGGCCACGTCGGTCTTCGGATCGGTGCCGACCACCTTCGCCTGCGAATTCGCGATTGTCGCTGAGGAAGACCTTGATGTCGGTGGCGCCGTCAATCACGTGGTTGTTGGTCAGGATCGTGCCGTCGGAAGTGACGATCACGCCCGAACCGAGGCTCTGCTCCCGCTGGGAGCGGGGCTGCTGCTGTTGCTGGCCCGAACTGATTGCCGAAAAACTGGCGGAAGAAAGGATCGTTGAAGAAAGGCGAATTCTCGCCCCTGTTCTTCACAACCTTCGAGGAACTGATGTTTACGACTGCCGGCAGCACCGGCTTCAGGATCGAAGCGAAACCATTGGGCAAGCTGCCGAGCAGAACGGGGTTCGTGTCGTGCGCCACTGTGACGTTCAGAGTCGGAGCGCCAAAAACCGTGCCGCCGCCCCAGTGCCGCAGGCCGACATCCAGCACGATGCCTCCGACAATCGCCGCGAGGACCACAACCGTGGCCACCCAGCGGCGGATACGAAATTCGCTCTGCTCATAATTCTTTCTCCTTTTCGCTCCGGAAACTGCCGCTGGCAGCCCGGTTACACGTATTGGACGTAATTCGCGCCGTTTCGTTTTCCCGTAACCAACCTTGGAGACCGGAACAAGAACCAGAGTTTCTTACCTTTGCCAAATCCCGTGAATGCCAAACCAAGCTATCAATGCGCCATCTAAACGACTTACTGCAGCCGACCATATCAGAACCATCCGAACCGAACGCTATATGTATAGATGCCAGGACCGAGCCCGGAAGCGTCAATAGGGCAATACCCGAACTGGACACTTTTTAACAACGGAGCTCCACTGATCTAAAGCAGCACAACTGGGGAAGTCAACTGATCAGGCGAGCGATGAAAAATGCCGCCGCCGCGGCCAGACCGCCGACGATCACCGTTTGCGCTCCCGCGCGCCACGGTTTCACGCCCGTGTAGTGTCCCTTGATCGATCCAAAAACGAACAGCGCGAGCAACGTAACCGCGACGGAAACCCACAGCGCGGAGCGCACCTGCTTCATCAAGATGTAAGGAGCGAGCGGAACCAGTCCTCCGACGATATACGAGACGCGGCGATCGTTCCGGCGCTGCGGCCGGCGCGCGCCGGATCCGGCTCTTCCAGGCCAAGCTCAAATCGCATCATGAAATCCACCCAGCGGCTTTGGTCCGATGTGATCGCAGCGACAATCGGCTCCATTTGCGCCGGCGACAGTCCGTAGTCCGCGAAACACCTTCACCACTTCTTCCGTTTCCACGTCGGGCGAGCTCCACGGTTTCGCGGATTTCGCGCAGGCGTTCGGAGGCGTAATGCTCGGAGTCCGTCTTGGCGGCGAGATATCCGCCCAGGCCCATGGCGATCGAGCCGGCGGCAATTTCGGCGAAACCGGCGGTGACGACGATCGCGGTCGAAGCCACGGCGCCCGTTAATCCCGCGGCGAGCGCGAATGGCACGGTGAGACCGTCGGACATTCCGATCACGATGTCGCGCACGGCTGCGCGTGGCGGTGAAGTGGCATTCGACGTGTTCAACAGTCGGCATGATCGGCTCCCAGAGACTGATCTCAGTGAAATTTTCGCGCCCGTTCCGCTGTTTCCGGCGAGGCGCGTATAATTATGGGGCAGGAAACGCAAATTCAGGAGGTACATATATGTCCCATACTGCTGGACAAGGAGCCGCCCCTCAGATGACTCACACGTTGCCGCCTCTTCCGTATTCTTTTGACGCACTCGAACCATACATTGACGCAAAGACGATGGAAATCCATCACGACAAGCACCATGGCGCGTACGTGACCAACCTCAACAAAGCTCTGGAGGCGCAACCCGACCTGCAGAAGCTTTCGGTCGAGGAACTGCTCGCGCAAATCAACAAAGTTCCGGAAAACATCCGCACGGCCGTGCGCAACAACGGCGGCGGCCACATGAATCACTCCATGTTCTGGAAGATCATGAAGAAGGGCGGCGGTGGCGAGCCCGGCGGCGATCTGGGAAACGCCATCAAGTCGGCCTTCGGCAGCTTCGCCGACTTTAAAACGAAATTCAACCAGGCGGCCACCACGCGCTTCGGCTCCGGCTGGGCCTGGCTGCTGTTCCGCGACGGCAAGCTCGCCATCGAGTCCACGGCAAATCAGGACAATCCCATCATGGACGGCGGCAAGGCGTTCTTCGGCCTCGACGTGTGGGAGCACGCCTACTATCTGAAGTATCAGAACCGCCGGCCCGAATACATCGAGGCCTGGTGGAACGTCGTCAACTGGGATCAAGTCGCCGAGAATTACTCGCACGCGCGAAGTAAGTCTGTCGTTTCAAAGAACTCGCATTAAACTCAGAATTCGCAGGGGCGGCGCCAACGCAGCCTCCGGATGTCCTTTTCGACGGCGATCCGCCGCGTTTCCAGCGCATGATCAGCTTCCCCGGAAACAGGCGGTGCTCCAGCGCCAGGATTCCGATGCTCGCAGTGTCGTGAGCAGGGTGATTACCAGCCCCACGCGCGCAAACTGCCAGAACGAAATCTGCAACGCGTTTGCCGGCCTGCTGCAGCACGATCAGATTGGCCACCGAGCTCAAAGGCGTGGCATTCCCCGCCAGCGTGCTGGCGCTTGCCACCACCAGCCAGATGAAATGGCTGTTGGGAAACGATGGCACCAGCGGCCGGAAAAAGCAGCACCGCCGGCACGTTGCTCACCAGATTCGACAGAATCAACATCATGCCGCTCACGGCGAATAATTGTTTGCCGAAACCGCCCTCGAGCGCACTGGTGAAACCGCGCGATCAGATAATCGACCGCCCCGGAAGCCTGAAAGCCGTGGATCACCACGAACAGCGAAGCGAAGAAAAGCAGCAGTTCCCAGTCCACCCGCTGATACATGTTCTGGCCTTCACTCGCCCGATCACCAGGATGAAAGCGCCCACGGAAATCGCGACCATGGGAAACGAATAGCCCGCGATCCACAGCACGATCACAAGCCCCGCCGCGAGAAAACACTTCGCCAGCAGCACCTGGTCTACCTTCGCCATCACCTCCCTGGGCCGCTCCGCAATGGGTTGATGAAGGAGGTCTGCCCGAAAAAATACCGTCAGCACCGCCGCGTTGATGGCCAGGCCGAGCATCGCCACTGGAGCCAGGTGCCCGAGGAAGCCCAGAAAAGAAAAATGAGCCGAAATTCCCACTAAGGCGTTCTGTGGATTCCCGGTGACGGACATCACGGATCCCACATTAGAAGACGACGCAACGGCAATCACATAAGGCACCGGCGGAATCTTCAATCGGTCGGTAACCACGAGCACGATGGGCGTGAGGACCAGGCAAATCGTATCGTTCACGAAAAAGGCTGAAAGATCCCCGAAGTGAAGACCAGCAGAATGAGCAACTGCAACCGCGTTCGCGCGATCAGCGCCACATGGATGGCCACCCAGTCGAAAAATCCCGATATTTGAAAATGCGCCACCAGAATCATCATTCCCAGCAGGAACAGCAGCGTGTTCCAGTCGATGATTTTGTAGGCGTTGTCGAGCGACAGAACTCCGGCCAGGACCATCGCGACCGCGCCGCAAAATGCCGCCGCCGTGCGGTCCAGGTGGCTGCCTCGGCCGCTTTCAATGGCGATGAGCAGATATGTGACCAGGAAGATGGCCGCGGGAACCCAGTGGCTGTGTCCGAGAAAGAGCGAGAGATATGTCATCGAAGCGCGCGCGAGGAGAAAAACCAATCCAGCTTATCGCGGCTGAAGGCTCTTTCACAATGCGGAGGCTTGTTTCGGCCAGGCCTGGGCGATCAGTGCGCCCAAACTTTGCCACTGTCGGTCTCGTAAGGATAGACGTGAACCATCCAATTGAAGATTTGCGGGGACCATCGGCCGCCCGCTTGCGCGCAGGCATCCTGGGTCGCGATCGAGCCGGCGAATCCAAACTCTTTCCAATTCACTTTCCGAAGCGGGACGCCCTTCTGCGGCAAGCAAAAATTCACATGCTTATGCCATCGCGCCACGCTGAGAGGAACCCGGGCATTCAATTGCTCTTCGGTGGAATTCCGCGGAGCGGTGTACATGGCGCCCACGAGTTCGTATCCGGTCGGCGTCTTCTTATACAGCAGCGACGTGGGACGCGCGGGATCGAAGTGGAATTCCGCCATGTAACCGTAGCCGTAGTTCGTGAAGTGATAGAGCGGCTGCGGCAGATTGGGCAGGAAGATCCTGAATCCGTCCGCGAGAGCTGCTTTGTAGTCGCGGTATTGCGCAATCGAGCCGCGAAGGGTCTCAACGATCTGGGCCGCGCGCCGGTCGTCGGCGACATTGTGGGGCCGCAGGTCCGTCATGAACATGTGCGCGTTCATATGCATGTCGTGGCCGGACATGGCGTCGTTTGCGGACTCTGCCGCTTGCACATCGTTGTCGGCACCGCGATGCGCGTCACTCATATCCATTCCTGGCATATCGTTGGGACTTTCTTGCTGAGAACCCGGAGGACGAGCCGAAGAGGTGGTGTCCTGGCCTGCAGCTCGTGAGACCAAAAGTAAGGCCATCCCCGCCAGGAACAGAATTCGTCTGCAGATATTCATACTCGCCTCCCAAATCAGTTCTACGCCTGCCTCCGCGAAAGAGTTTCAGCCCATCCGTTGAGTCGGCACCCGCCCGCTATGTTGAATAAAGGCTCGAGTTTCTAAACCCTTGGATTAAGGACCCTTGAACATCGATTGCGATTCACCACGCGGCCGTTCCGGAGCAACTAAAGTTTCAGCCGCGCCATCCGAGGAAGAATGCTGCGCGATTATTTCTCTTTACGCATCATGTACTCTTGACGCAAGCAACGAAACCTGTAAACTGCGATTTCGGCCATGGCCACCTTAGCCAATCCGACGATTCCCCCGATTCCGCCGCCCGAAGAAGCGGTGCAGGATTTTCAGTTCCCCCAGCGCGAGGCGGCCTTCTTTTATGGTCTGTTTCTACGAGGCCACTCCCCCGAAAAACTACGCCGCGATATCGAAGTTCCCGCCGCCGTTCTTGCCAAATGGGACCGCGAAACCTGGCGCGATCCCCAGTTGCGCCCGCTTCTTGAGCGCATCGTGCGCTATCGTCAGCACGTTCTGGCTATTTTCGAAAACCTGATCGGCCACGATTCAGCGAAGCAGCGCCTGCAATAAGCCCGCCTTATTTTTCAAATTTGATCGCTTCCTTGACCGGCCTGCTCCCCTCTATTAGACTTACTGTTTCGCATAGGTCCGCGATTCGCGCTCGTGGCGCGACTTGGTGGTCGGGAAGCGCGCCCGGCTGGAATCGGAACCGCCGCGCTCCCTTGGTGCGACAAACTGCGCTTGAGACGTATTGATCACGCAGCCTTTATGGCGTTCCGCCCCAGGGTAATCAGGAGAAAGATCGTTGCCTAAACGTACGTATCAGCCTCATGTCCGTGCCCGCCACAAAAAGCATGGATTTCGCTCGCGCATGAAGACCCAGGGCGGAAGAAAAGTCCTTGCAGGACGACGAAGAAAAGGCCGGCATAGTCTCACGCGCGTCTGAATCTCCGCGACATGATTTCCCCCGCGCGTGCCGCTTGGTTCGCCGAGGCGATTACGACGCGGTCTATCGCGCCGGCCGCCGTAAGTCGAGCCGCGAGTTCACGATCTTTCTGCGCCCCAATGGTCTGAGCGTCAGCCGCTTCGGCTGGAGCATCAAAAAGGCGTTGGGCACCGCCGTGACGCGCAATCGCATCCGGCGGCGTCTCCGGGAAATTGTTAGGTTGCACCGACAGGAGATTACTCCAGGATGGGACATTGTGATTCACCCGCGCAGCTCGGCCGCCACGGCGGAGTTCTCCGCGCTGGCAAGGGAGCTGCTGCGCTTGATCCTTCATCAGGCCGGATCGGCACCGCCGATCCCCAAAACCTGACGGCAAAAGTAACTTTTGCGGCGCGTTGGATTTTCCTGGCATTTCTTCGGATCTATAGAATCTTTCTTTCGCCGTTCTTCGGGGGCGCCTGCAAGTATCATCCCTCATGTTCAAGTTACGCGTATGAGGCCATCGACCGTCATGGGCCGTGGCGCGGCTCCATGCTGGCGTTGAAGCGCCTCGGGCGCTGCCGCCCGCTTACGCAGGGTGGTTATGACCCAGTACCGGAGCGGCTTGATATGGAGCAAAATAAGTCACGCATGGATCTTCAAAGACCCGTCGATCCAAGTCCTATCCAAAGGCCTCTGCGATGAACGAGTTGTCGGACCAGGTTCGCGGGATTATTTTCGTCATTTTGGTTTTGGTAGTAATTGGCGTCTGGTCTCATTTTTATACTCCTCCCGCCGCGCCGCCTGTTCAGAAGACCGCCCAGAGCGCCCGGACCGCACCGCAGCAATCGGGTTCGCCACAAGCGGTTCCCGCACAGTCGGCCATGAAAGGCGCGCCCTCCGCATCTCTGCCTGCTGAGAAAATCGAAACTGTGCAGGCCGCCGAGGAAAAGAGCGTCGTCGTTGAAAGCACGCTCTATCGTGTCGAGATTTCCAATCGCGGCGGCGTGGTGAAAAGCTGGCAGCTGAACAAATACTTCGACGATCAGCGCCCTCCGCGCCCGCTCGACTTGGTTAACTCAGACGGCTCGCGGCAGCTGGGCTGGCCCTTTTCGCTGATGCTTTCCGATCCGCAATTGGAATCGCGGGCGAACAATGCCCTCTATGAAATAGCCCCTTCTTCCCCGGAGGTCAGCGCGCCCGCCACCATCACCCTTCACTGGAGTGATGGCCACCTCGACGTGACGAAGAAACTCAATTTCACGCAGGACTACGTGATGGACGCCGAGGTTTCTGTCTCCCTCGATGGCAGGCCCATTCCCGCGGCGATCGCCTGGCGGGGCGGTTTTGGCGACCGAGCTGTCTACAAAGCATCACAGCTGGTAACGGTCTTCTCGAAATCCAACGGCAAACTCAACCTGTTGCAATATAAAAAGCTCGGCGTTTCTGGGAATCAGGGTCAGCCCCTCGCGCAGCCGGGCCCCATGGAATTTCTCGGAATCGAGGACCAGTTCTTCACGGCCACGTTTCTTCCTGGGGGCACCGATCTCTCCCTGTGGGACTGGACGCAGGACCACAAAATTATCGTAGACGATAAGCCGGCCACGGAACCGGTGGCCGAAATGGCCGCCGGAACGACGATGGCCGGGCCGCTCCGCCTGCGGGCCTATGTGGGCCCGAAAGATTTGGGGATTCTGAGCAGGGTAAAGCCTTCACTGGAAGAGCAGGTGAACTTTGGCTGGACGGGCGTTGTCGCCAAGCCCTTACTCTTCATACTCCAGTGGATTCACCGCTATATCCCGAATTGGGGCTGGACGATCGTTATTCTCACGCTGCTGATCAATTTCGCGCTGTTCCCGCTGAAATTGAAGAGCCAGCGCTCCATGCAGCGCATGGCTAAAGTGGCTCCGGAAATCCGCTCGATCCAAGATCGCTACAAGAAATATTCCATGAGCGACCCCCGCAAGCGCCAGATGAACGAGGAAGTGATGGCGATTTACCAGCGCGAAGGCATCAACCCGGTTGGCGGGTGTCTCCCGATGCTGCCGCAGTTGCCGATCTGGTGGGCCTTATGGCGCGTTCTGAATGGCGCCATCGAACTGCGGCACGCCCCGTTCCTGTTCTGGATCCACGACCTTTCGGCGAAGGATCCCTACTACATTCTCCCCGTCGCGATGGCCATCATGATGTATCTCTCGACCAAAATGACGCCGCAGACGACCATCGATCCGTCGCAGCAAAAAATGATGTCGCTGATGCCTTTGATGATGGCGGCTTTTTTCTTTAATCTTTCGAGCGGACTTAACTTATATATGTTCACGAGCAACCTAATCGCAGTGGGCCAGCAGTATTATCTGAATCGCACGAAACCGCTGCCCACGCCGAAACCCAAATTCAAGAAGAAAACCGCATGAGCGAAGAACAGGCTTCCGCCCCGAAGCGTTTATCGTCGAGAGAATTTGCCCAGGCCGAGCCAAGGCTGGATGTCGCGCGCGCGTCTGAAGAGATGAAGCGTTTTCTCGATCTTGCGGTTCGCGAGATGGGCCTAGCTCTCGCATACGATATTTCTTCACCTACCGGTTCGGCAGAAGCTGAGATCGTGATCGGTTTTCGCGGCGAGGATGAACCTTTGCTACTCGAGCGCAACGCCGAGCTGCTTCTCGCCATGGAGCACATCGCTCACCGCTGGCTGCGGCTCGATCCGCGGATGCACGATCGCGTGCGGTTCGACTGCGGAGAGTATCGCGCCACTCGTCTCGAAGAATTGAAACTCTCCGCCCGTGTGGCCGCGCAGCGCGTACGCGAAACGGACCAGCCGTTTCGCTTCAATCCCATGTCGTCCCGCGAACGCCGCATCGTGCATCTGGAGCTCAATGGCGCGGCCGGCGTTCGCACCGTAAGCGAAGGCGCTGGCGATCGCCGGCAGTTGGTGATTTATCCCGCGCAGATCGCCGACGGCCGCTCGCGTCCGCGCTAGCGGCGCTGCCCGTCGCTAGAGGTCGATTACAAATCCGCGCTTGCCGACATTGATGCACTGCGTTGCGCCTACCGAATCGCGCAACCCGGCAGCCTCGTGAATGTGCCCGCAGAAAAGATAAGCAGGCTGCTCGCGTTCCACCCATTCGCGAACAGCAGTGCTCCCGGCGTGTTTGCCGCGGGCATATTCGTCGAGCTTCGTTCGCGCCGGCGGGCAGTGCACCACCAGATAAAGCGGCTTAAGGCCGTTGAAATTCGCCGAGCGCCTCCGCGATTTCCCCTTCCGAATATTCGCCCGGCGTGTCGAACGGCGTGATGTTGCTGTACCCTAAGCCAGCCCAGTGCACGATTCCGTTCGCAGAATTTAGCGGCCGCACCTGCCGGTGAAAATCGACAAAGCCGAGGCGCTCGGAAAGCTCGCGCGTGGCCTGATGCGTTTCGTGATTGCCGGGAAGCACCCAGAGCCGGTCGCCGAGTGGTTTGAGAACCTCGCCGCAGCGTTCGAGACCTTTGCCGAATGTCGCCAGATCGCCGGCGTCGATGTAAATGTCCGCCGGCTGCGCGATGATTCGCGCGAGTGCACCTAGATCGCCATGAATGTCGCTGAAAATCAGCACTCTCACGGCTTCACGCGTCCCGGTGATGCGTGCATCCGCCTCATAAGCTGCATGAACATTCCGTTTTGCAACCATCCTTCCGCCACCACATTTCCGGCATCATCGAAAATCACACGGTAAGAGAATGGCTGCGGGGTGCGGCGGTTTCCGTTGGTGAAACGGTGCTCGCTGAAATCCACAATGTGTTCACCATCGATGAGCGATGTATGGATCGTCGGAAACCGCGCGAAGTTCCAGTAGAGCCGCACCTCGGGCAACTCCATGGCGCGCGCCACAAACTCATTAGGGGGCGAATCCGAAACAAAATAAAAAAAGGGATGCTGCGCATCACGCAAATCGAAGCGCGATTGGTATACACCGTCAGGGGTGCGAATTACATCTCCCCAATCAAGCAAAGAGGGCGGAATCGGCAGGGCCCCCATGCGGATCACGGCAATGTGGTTATCGTCGGCGAAGTTCCGCACGCGCAGCATCGCCGCGTGATGCGCCAGGGCGCAGAAAAAAACATACGTGATTGTGACGCAAGCACCCGCCTGGCACCACCGCGAACGCCGAACGCCGAAGCCCCAGCCGTTGACGCCCGGCAAAAAAAACAACGCTGCCAGCAAACTGCTCGCCAGCGCCACAATCCACAGATGGAAGGGATACCCAGCCAGCAGCGCGATGCCCCAGACCAGCAGCGCGGCCCCGCTAAAAAGGGCCCACATCTTCTTCGCTCGCGACCCGCTCAGCGAGCGCTCGCGCGCCTCGCCGTTGTAGATCCACGCTACCACCTGCGGCAGCAGGACGCTGGCACTCAAGACGAAATCAATGATGAACATCAGATCCCAGGCCACGCGTTTCTCGGAAATGGGCGTCCACATACGAGTACCGAAAGATGTGGTGCCGTCGAGCAGGATGTGGCTTGCGATCCCGGTGCCATAAATGAGCGTGAGCATCATCCACGAAGGCGTCTCGATGCCCCGCCGCCGTGCCACCCATCGCGTGAGCCACGCGAGCAGCGCCGCGAAAACAGGAAGCGCCACGAAGGAGTGCGTGATCCCCCGGTGATATTTCACGATGGCCATTGGGTCGCGCGACGAAAGTTCGGCAACGATGTCGACGTCGGGAAACACCGCTCCGAGAGTTGCGGCAAATGTTGCCACGCGACCTTGCCGGTCGGAAAAGAAACCCTTCCCGAGAAGCGCTCCGGTGATGCCGTGTGTTATGGGGTCCATTCAGATTGGGAAAAGGGGGAAGTGTACACGATTCGTTTCTGGTCAGGCGATCCCGATCAGGGGAGATCGTTTTGCCACAACTTCGCCGATTACTCGCGCGGGAATATTTCGCGCTTGCAATGCGGCAAGCGCCCGCTGCGCCGCCTCGGGTGATATCGCTACCAGAAGACCGCCCGACGTTTGCGGGTCGTAGAGCAATGCCTGTATTTCCTCCGGGACGCTGGTCTCAAAGCTAACACAGCCTTCCAGGAACTCGCGGTTGTTCGCCAAACCGCCCGAGAAAAACCGATTGCGCGCCGCATCCAAGGCACCCGGAAGATACGCAATCGCCGTATGGTCAATCCGCATCGAAACGCCGCTGCCAACGGCCATTTCGCGTGCGTGCCCCAGAAGTCCGAAACCTGTTACGTCGGTGACGGCATGAACGCACCCGCCGCCCTTCGCTTTGCCGTTAGCGGCCACCTCGATTTCGCGCAGGGTTTCTGCGGCCTCGCGATTCAGGCGCGTCATCGAAGCCGTCGATCCCTCGACCGATGCCTCGTCCGCACGGCCATGCTTCAGCGCCGTGGAGATGACGCCGGTGCCGATCGGCTTCGTGAGCAGCATCGCGTCTCCGGGCCGCGCGCCGATATTCCGCCAAACCTTTGCGGGATCGATCAGGCCTGTTACTGCATAGCCAAACTTCAGTTCGTCATCGCGAATCGAATGTCCGCCGACCACGGTGCAATTCGCCTCGGACATCTTGGAAAGCCCCCCACGCAAAATCTGTTCCAGAATTTCAGCCGGGCTGGAAGAAGGGAAAGCGACAATCGTAAGAGCCGAAATCGGGCGGCCACCCATTGCATACACGTCGCTGAGGGAATTTGCGGCGGCAACCTGGCCAAAAAGGAATGGATCATCCACGATGGGCGTGAAGAAATCGACCGTCTGCACCAGCGCCAAATCATCCGAGATGCGATAGACGGCGGCGTCGTCGCTGGTCTCAAAACCGACAATTACATTTGGATCGTCGACGGCAGGGAGGCGCTTCAGCACCGCATCGAGAATACTCGGGCTCAGCTTCGCGGCGCACCCGGCTGACTTCGCCATTGCGGTCAAGCGAACGGATTCTGACAAAACGGGCGGCCTCCGCACGAACGTGAAAGCAACAACTCGCGCGGATGATTATAACTCCCCGCTTCCGCGAAAGCTCGCTAGACCGTGGCCGTCTGGTGTTCCTCGTCTCCTGTATGATGCGGTTTGTGCGCGGCGATCACCTTGTCGGCGATTTCGCCGGGAACGAAATCGTAATGCGAGAATTCCATCGAGTAGCTGCCGCGGCCCTGCGTCATCGAAATCAATTCGTTCGCATAGCTCAGCATTTCGGCAAACGGCACCTGCGCCTTGATCACCACGTTGCCGGTCCGCGAATCGCTCCCGCTGATGCGGCCGCGACGCGAACTCAGATCACCCATGAGGTCCCCTGAATACTGGTCCGGCGCGTAGACCTCGACATGCATGATCGGTTCGAGCAGCGCCGGGCGGGCCTGCTTCATGCATTCCTTGAACGCGAGAGAGCCGGCAATCTTAAACGCCATATCGCTCGAGTCCACGTCGTGATATTTGCCGTCATAGAGGCTGACGCGAAAATCGACGACCGGGAAGCCCGCCAGGAATCCGCGCTCGGCGGAGTCCCGGATACCCTTCTCTACCGAGGGTATCCAGTTCTTCGGAATCGCGCCGCCGAAAATATCGTCTACAAACTCGAAGCCTGCCCCGCGCGGCAGGGGCTCCATTTTGATGCGGCAAACACCGAACTGCCCGTGCCCGCCGGTCTGCTTCTTGTGCTTGCCCTCGGCGTCGGCTTTGCCGCGAATCGTCTCGCGGTAAGGAACCTTGGGAGGCTTGAGAGTCAGCTCCACGTGATAGCGCTTGCGGAGCTTCGCGACAACAACTTCGATATGCTGCTGCCCGGCGCCACTCAGCAGAAACTCCTTCGTCTGCGGATCACGGGAAAACCGCAGCGCCAGATCCTCCTCGAGAATTTTGTGGATCGCCTGCCCGATGCGATCCTCATCCGCGCGCGTTTTCGGCTCGATTGCGAAGGTGATGGAAGGCTCCGGAATGCGCGCCGGCTGGTAAAAAACCGGCCCACCCTTGTCGCCCAGCGTTTCGCCCGTGGTAGTTTCCTTGAGCTTGGCGACCGCGCCTATATCGCCGGCGTGGAGATCGTTCACTGCAACGGCCGTCTTTCCCTGCATCAGTTGAAGGTGCTGAAAACGCTCCTGCGAGCCGCGGTTGTAATTGTTCAGGGTGGCGTCGTTCTTCAGCACGCCCGACATCACCTTGAAATAAGTAATACGCCCCGAGAAGGCGTCGGCGACCGTCTTAAAAGCGAAAATCGAGACAGGATCGGATTCGCAAACCTTACGTTCGATGGTCTCGCCCTTATGGTCGGGCGATTTGTGGGCGATGGCCTTTCCGCGCGCCGCGGGCGAGGGAAAAATTTCCACCAGGAAATTCAAGACCGCCTCAGCGCCGACATTGTGCAGAGCGGAACTGAGCAGCACGGGGAAGATGCGCTTGGCAAGCACGGCCTCGCGCAAGCCCTTCTTCAAATCGTTGACCGGCAGCGTGCCCTCGTCGAAGAACTCCTGCATCAGCGCGTCGTCGCCCTCGGCAACCAGTTCCACCAGCGCCTCGTGCGCGGTTTTTGCGGGGTCGGCCAGCACCGCGGGAATCTCCTCCACTTTCGCCTTGCCGTCTCCATCCGGCGTATAGATCAGCGCCTTCATCGTGACCAGATCCACGACACCTCGAAATCCTCTCTCTGAACCAATGGGTAGCTGGAGCGGCACCACGCCGCGTCCAAAAACTTGCTGAAGCGATTCGAGCGCGCGGTCGAAGCTCGCCAGATCGCGGTCCATCCAGTTCAGCAGGAACGCGCGTGGCTGGTCGTACTCGGTGGCGTAGTCCCACACTTTTTCAGTGACCACCTGGACGCCCGCGGCGGCATCGACCACGATCAGCGCGGCATCGGCGGCAATCAGCGAGGATTTCGTTTCGTTGAGGAAGGTCGAGTAGCCCGGAGTATCGAGCAGATTGATCTTTGTCTTTTCGGCCTGGCCGGGAGCCTGCCATTCGGCATAAGCGAGGCCGGTATTGATCGATATTTTGCGCGCGATTTCTTCTTCGTCCCAGTCGGTCACCGTGGAGCCTTCCGCCACCTTGCCCAGCCGGGGCGTCATCCCCGCGGTGAACAGCAACGACGACACGAGCTGGGTTTTCCCCGTGTCGCCGTGGCCTACAATGCCCACGTTGCGTATCCATTCCGTGTTATAGGATTTCATGCGTCACCTCTCTTGTGATCCACCGAATCGTCAAATCGAGGCAGGGTCCGCGTTTGCAAGCACTTGGAGCGAATCGCTCGGAACGCGGCTTTCCAGATAGGCATTTCGTGAGGGAATGAAAAGGACAACCACTTCGCGGATTGCACTGGGATCAACATCACGAAGCGCCGCCCCCGGCGATTGCGCGCGATGAACCCTGCAGAAAACCGGATGCTAGCACATTGATTCGTGAGGGTTCAAGCCGTGATGCTATTAGCGAGAAGCAGACTTCAGGTGGGGATTTTCGCCCGGGCCAGCCTGAAAGCTCCGGCCCGGGCTGACTAGAGCGTGTGTTTATGCGAACGGGTTCTCGTCGGCGGACGGGCCGTAGACCGACGGAACCGGAACATCGTTGAGGCGCAAATAGACGCCCATCTGCGCGCGGTGATGGATCACGTGGTTGAGGCAAAAGCTGCGGATGACACCGATGCGCGGAGCGGTGAAGATGGTCTTGTCGCCCGCGAAAAGCGTCCATTGCTTCAACAGATTTTCATCGCTGGCCTCGGCAATCGCGGCGCGCAAGCCGGCCACGTTCTTGTCGAAGGCTTCGAGGAGCTGCTGGCGCGAGGTCATTACCAGCGGCTGGCGCGCAGGGCCGCCGCCGGGAGGGCGGACATTGAAAGAATCCTGCTGCATCACCATGGAGACGAAGCTGGGTAGCTCGGCGAGATGTCCAGCCAGGCGGCCCATCGACATGGATTTCTCGTGAGGCTTCCAGTCGGTCTTGTCTTCGGGTACGCGTTCGAGGGTTCTGCGAGTGGTCGCCATCTCGTGATCGAATTCGGGAAGAATGGTGTCGCGAAGTGCCATATTGCCTCCGTTACTTGGATTTACTTATTAATTCGGGACTTGAAAGCTCCGCGGAGAAATGAACCGCGAGGGGAAGGCGCTGTGCGCCGGCTCTTACAAGAATTTCCGGTTGCCGCGCCCCCGCGACAGCGCTGAAGCGGTGGTCTATTCGCAGTTGACCATCCAGGGGATGCCAAATCGGTCCGTCACCATGCCGAAACCGGCGGCCCAGAAAGTTTTCTGGTAGGGCATACTGACTTTTCCGCCCTCCGCCAGCGCGTTGAAGACGCGCTCGCCCTCCGCCGGATCTTTCATTGAGAGTGAGACGGAAAAGCCTTGCTGCGGCGAGAAGCGGCCCGGTGGCGCATCGGAAGCCATGAGGATGGTGCCGTCCACAGACAGGCGCGCATGGAGGATCTTGTTGCGCCATTCCGGCGGCGTGTGCGACTCCATAGGCGTGCCGGCATGGGTCATCATGGCTTCAATTTTGCCGCCAAGACACTTCTCGTAGAATTTGAACGCTTCCTCGCATGTTCCATTGAAATAAAGGTACGGATTCAATTGCATGTTCCCACGCCTCCTGTGATTTTTGCCTCTGCCACGAAACTCGACCGCGAAAAAATCTTTAGCCGCCTGCAATGGCTCCGATGATCAGGAATGGCTCTTTTCCGGCTGCTACCGCTTCCGGCAATGGATTGTCCGGCGAGTCGTGCGACAAGTCTTCCTGGCAGGCAAAGAAGCGCAAGAAGGGTCGGCGCTCCTGCGTGACTTGATCGCGGATCGTCCCGCGGAGCACAGGGTAGCGGGTTTCCAGCGCGTCGAGTACCGAACGCTGCGTCACTTGGCCGTCAACTTCGATGCTGACTTCGGGGTCCACGCGCGCGAGCGTCCGCAAGTGCTGCGGGAGCTCGACCTGGATCAGCGTAGTTTGACCGCGGACCGTCATTGCGCGTTTACGTGAGTGTCTGAACCTCTACCGATAATACGGCCGGAAGATCGCGGACGATCGGCGACCAGTTATCGCCGGCGTCCGCTGATGCGTACACCTGGCCGCCGGTGGTGCCGAAATACACGCCGCAGGAGTCGAGCCTGTCGACGGCCATCGCGTCGCGCAGCACGTTCACGAAGCAATTGCTTTGCGGCAAGCCCTTGGTGAGCGGCTCCCACTCGTTTCCGCCGGTGCGACTGCGATAGACGCGCAGCTGCCCATCGAGCGGGAAATGCTCGGAGTCGCTCTTGATCGGAACCACGTAGATGGTTTCCGGCTCGTGCGCGTGAACGTCGATGGGAAATCCAAAATCCGTAGGGAGGTTGCCGCTGACTTCCTGCCAGGAGTCACCGCCGTTGTCACTGCGCATCACGTCCCAGTGCTTCTGCATGAAGAGCACGTTGGGGCGCGCGGGGTGCATGGCAATACGATGGACGCAGTGTCCCACTTCGGCTTTCGGATCCGGTAGAAATTGCGAGTGCAGGCCGCGATTGATCGGCTCCCAGGATTTGCCCCCGTCCACGGTGCGGAACGCTCCCGCCGCGGAAATGGCGACGAACATACGCCCCGGGTCGTTCGGGTCGAGAAGGATGGTGTGCAGGCACATTCCGCCAGCCCCGGGCTGCCAGCGTGGGCCGGTGCCGTGACTTCGCAGGCCGGAGAGCTCCTGCCACGTCTGGCCGGCGTCTGTCGAACGAAACAGAGCGGCGTCTTCCACGCCGGCATAGACGGTATCGGCCTCGGTGAGCGATGGCTCCAGATGCCACACGCGCTTGAATTCCCAGGGATGCGGCTTGCCGTCGTACCACTGGTGCGTACCGGGGACGCCGTCATAGACAAACTTGTTGCCCACCGCTTCCCAGGTCTTGCCGCCATCGCTCGACCGCTGCATCACCTGGCCGAACCAGCCGCTCGATTGCGATGCGTACAGCCGGTCGGGATCGAGGGGCGAACCCTTGAGATGGTAGATTTCCCACCCGGCGAAATGCGGGCCATTTACTTCCCACTGCTGCCGCTTGCCGTCTGAGGTTAGTATGAATGCGCCCTTCCGTGTTCCCACCAGGACTCGAACTTTGCTCACTTCACTCCTCCGTTTGTTGAGGACGCCTCCATTAAGATCTTTTCGTGCCACCACGAGAACGACGCCTCCGGGCATCTTGAAACTTGGGAAGCAGCGGGGTGTAGTCCCGTTCTCGCCAGCGCCGCCGGGCTTCCGCAACCACGGCTTCGCGATTTCTTGCCATTTCCTCAATCACGGCGCAGGGCGCTCCCGTTTGTTCATGCCGAGCCGCCCAGATGAGCAATTCCAGAAGCACGGGCGCGAGATCGATTCCCTTTTCCGTGAGCCGGTAATTCAGTCTGCGACCGTCTTGCTCGTCCGGTTCCGCCGATGATGATGCCGTTGGCTTCCAGCTTCTGCAACCGGTCCGCCAGGATGTTAGTCGCAATTCCTTCGCCGGACTCCTCGAATTCCTTGAATGTGCGCAGTCCCCGCACCATCAGATCGCGGACGATCAGCAGCGACCAGCGATCGCCGAACATCTCCAGCGATACGCTGACCGGACAGCCGGACCGGGGTTGGGAAGCAGCGTTTCCAGCCACGCGGGGGAGAATAATCCACCTTACTTTCATAATGCAAGTAATATTTGGCGAATGCTTAGAGGCCGCCCAAACGATGGTTCTTATGCTTTCGCTTCTAATCGGAGGAAGTCATCGCCGAGAAGGCGAGGGGGGAAAACCGTTCTCCGCTTCGTCCGGAATGATTTACTGCGAGTTTTCTGCGGACTGCCGAGCGTTGGAAATTCTTGCGATGTTCGGCAAGTTAGAGAAGCCAGCCCGACTCGCGAAAAACTTACTACTACCGAGGGTGCAGCAGCAGAGTGAGACTCACAACCAGTAAAAGAGGACCGAGAACGAACACAAAGCCGAGACCCAGAAGGACCTGCACGGCGGCTTGATTTTTGACGAAGCTCTTCGCGGACATAAGAATGCGAGCAGGTACAGGCCGGTTCCACATCGACCTGAGAAAAACCACAAAGGCTTCCAACCAATACTGAATTTGAGCGTAGGACTGCAAAAGCAGGTCAATACCCGCGCAGATAACGAGCGCACCGACAACGGCAATCAGCTTGGGCATACCGGGCCCCTTCGATTCACTCCAGAAGGGATGATTCTAATCAAGAATCGCATTGCCACGAAGGATTTCCGTGCCTCGTGTTTTCAAACCGGAACGGTCTACGCCCCGCGGCCCGCGGTGCGAGTCATCACGGGAGGTGCGTCGGGGCCCGGACGAGGGGCTTTAGGTTGAAAGGAGGAGCGGGACACGTGGAGAGATCCGCCGGCGCTATCCAACGCCCGCCGGCCGCGCTCGGTCTGCTGCCAAGTATGCACGATATTGTGAATCACGGTGATGTTGGGTCCAATTGCGAGTATCCAGAGCGCCAAAGGCATCCGGTTGCTGAGGGCGCCCAGGATCATCAGGACAAGGCGTTCCGGGCGCTCCCAAAATCCCACCCCTGGGCCCGGCACCAGAGATTCGGCGCGTGCCTTGGCGTAGCTGACCATCACGGCACCTGCCATGCCAGCCCCCGCAAGAAATGCATACGGGAAGCGGTTCACCTGCACGTAGTACACGAGCAGGCCGAGGAAAAGGATGAGGTCCGCGTACCGGTCGAGGATCGAGTCAAGGAAGGCGCCGAAAAGGGACACGCGGTTCTGCCGACGCGCCACTGGACCGTCAAGCAAGATCGCACAAGCCGGCCAGAATCATCATTCCGCCAGCCGCGGCAAATCGTCCCGCCGCAAAGAACATGGCAGCCCACAAATTCGCCACAAGGGCAGACCAGGTGATGACATTGGGAGGGATACCTGTAGGAGCCAGCAGGGCTGCGAGACGATCAATAGGCCAGGAGAGGTAGCGGCCAATGGAACGCGTCAACATGAAGTCAGCGCCATCCACTATTCCTCGTCGTAAATTGTGACAAGCTTAACCACCTCATATTCCTTGATACCCGCGGGCGTGGTGACCGTCACTTCGTCCCCTACTTTCTTGCCGAGTAGTGCGCGTCCGATGGGTGAAGTGGTCGAAATCAGGCCTTTTGCGGCGTCGGCCTCTTCCACGGTCACAAGCTTGTACTCGATTTTGGTGTCTTTCGCAACATCGATCACCACGATGCGAGAGCCGTACGCGGCGCGATCCTTGGGCAAATTGTTGAGGTTCAGCATGGAGAGATCAGCCATGCGCTGGTGAAGCTGGCCGAGCCGGGCGGATACGTAGGACTGGCGCTCTTTTGCGTACTTGTACTCGGCGTTTTCCGAAAGGTCGCCGTGGGCGCGCGCTACCTTGATTTCCTTCGGCAGTTCGTCGTGAAGCTCATGCTCCAGGGCGGCAATCTCGTCCTTAAGCTTTTTCTTAATCTTTTCAGTAAGGTCAGTCATGGCAAGAATCTAGGACAAAATCCACCTGGCGCCCGTGCTACCCATTCTAGCCCGGTTTGCGACGTACTGTGAAATTATAGAGGATTTTCCTCGCCGACAGCAATGAATGAGCGAGCTCCGCCGCCCTTTTCAGGGAGCTATCTGGCATGGTCGGGGGCTTTAACAAGAGATCGCACGCGTGGCCGACCAAGAGTAGGATGGACCGGATCACGCGGCGTGCGCATCGCCCGCGCACCGGCGACGCTCGCAAGTAACCGCGATCGGCGAAAGCAACCAGGGGCGTCGCATGTCACAAAACAGATTCACGACTGTTTTCAGGGCCTTTATCTATGACGTCCGGGGAAGTATCTCGCTTGCGGCCGACGCACGATCGTGTTTCCGATTGATCCGGGATTTTGCCCTTTCAAGGTTGATCGCCCTGGTTCCGCGAGGCAGCCGTAACTGCGTACGCGAGGTTCGCCTTCACGGCGGCATCAAGATTCGTTATCGCCTGAATAAGGGCGATCTTCACGCGATTCGGGAAATCTGGTTTCAGGAATCCTATCGACTGCCTTTTGCGGATCCCGTCGGAATTCTGCTCGATTTGGGCGCGAACATCGGAATGACAAGCGTTTGGCTGGCAAAAAAGTATCCCCTCGCTAGCGTGATCGCTGTAGAACCCGATCCCAGAAACGCGGCGCTGGCCCGTCAAAATCTGGAACTGAACGGCGTTGCCGGGCACGTAATAGAAGCTGCAATTGGCCCACAGGATGGCACATCGCTATTCGCGTTCAGCGAACATTCCGTGATGGGCAGATTGTCAGAGAGCGGCTTCTCCGTGCCAGTCATCAGCGTGGCCACGATCATCAAAAAGTTTGCGGTGAACCGTTTTGCTTTGGTGAAAATCGACATCGAAGGCGGCGAGCAACCGCTTTTCGACGGGCCTTCCGATTGGCTGAATCAAACGGACGCCATCGTCATCGAGTTTCACCCGGAGCTTGTAGATTACGCTCGCCTCACCAGTCTGGTGAGTTCGCATGGCTTCACTTACATACCCGCCAATTCAGCCTTTCGAGACAATGCCGATTGTTTTGTGAGGGCGGAGAATAAATGACGACCCTTCCACGCTGCCGGATCATGCCAGCGGTTACGCTCGGTCAGCAGGATTATCGAACGGAACGCAAACTTTCAGTCGGGCCGGCGACCTTCGAAGGCGTCTTCGAGGAGAGTGCGGATCTGCTGGAGAGTGGGCTGGCGCGGATTGTAATAAGGACTCTCTGTCGCGAGGGCCGCGGCCTTCTCGAGTCCGTCTGCAGGCATGCCGATATCTTTCAAAGCGACTGGGGCGCCGATACGCTTCGCTAAATCGAAAAGCCCCTGCGCCGGCCCGGCGCTGTGGAGCATTTCGGCGATCGGCGACAGCTTCTCGCCAACTGAGCGAGCATTGAAGCTAACTACATGGGGCAGCACGATGGTGTGCGTTTCCGCGTGTGGCAGGCCAAACGCCCCCCCGAGAACATGGCAAAGTTTATGATGCAGAGCCATTCCCACTGAACCGAGCACAGCCCCGCACAGCCAAGCGCCGTAAAGCGCCTTCGCCCGCGCCCCGCGGTCTTGCGGGTCGTGGGCAATCACGGGCAATCCTTCGGCTAACGCGCGAATTCCTTCGAGGGCCATGAGCGACACGAGAGGATTGCCATCCTGCGCGTAAAGCGCCTCGACCGAGTGCGCGA
This sequence comes from uncultured Acidobacteriota bacterium, assembly GCA_963848365.1. Lineage (GTDB taxonomy): Bacteria > Acidobacteriota > Terriglobia > Acidiferrales > UBA7541 > Palsa-295. Next base: position 880,511 of record CAWKDI010000004.1, on the reverse strand, counting down.
TGGCGTTCATTCCGCTCGTCGCCGAGAGGCCTTTCGGCAAGGTGAGGGTGAGGTTCACGTCGTAGATGACGAGTTCTGGCTGAACCTTCGGCGATCGCAACGTCGTCTTCTTCCCGTCGCTGGTTTCGCCGAGAATGTTGGTCATCTCCGATCCGGCGTAAGTTGTCGGAAGCACGATCTGAGGCAGATCGGTGCGCAGGGCGATTGCTTTTCCAAGTCCCGTCGTCGAGCCGCCCCCAAGGGCGATCAGCCCGTCCGCCCTCGTCTTGCTGGCAAGGGCAAGCGCCCTCTCGGTGACGCTAACAGGCGTGTGCATCGCGGCTTCAGAGAAGATCCCGGCCGGCTCCATCCCGAGTTCCGCTGCGAGGCTCTGCGCGTCCTGCCTCTGTTCGGACGTGGACAGCACTAGCGGATGCTTGACGCCAAGCCGGCGGGTTTCATCTCCGACCCGAGCACGCGTGCCGAACCCGAAAACCACCCGCGTTGGCAAACCGTTATAGACAAACGTTTCATCAACGCTGATCATTCGGAGATCCTTTGAACGCAAATCGCCACGGCCGGACGGCAACTAGAAAGGCGAACGGTCACGGGAAAAAAGGAGAATAGCATCGAAGTGATCGAAACCAGCGAGGAATGGTTCTGGCAGATACATCTCCGAGGGAATGCCAAAACTCCGGTTCGGGACGTTGGTCAAGACCCGTGGTTCGGATTCGGATCACTTGGCGCTGTCATCCGAGCGCGATAGTTTCTTCGCGCAACCAAAATGAGGCGAACCGGCGATCCTGTCGAAATGGGAGACGCTTTAGCGCAGAGCGTTTTGCAGGCGCTTGGTAGTTTTTTGCAACTGCTTCTTGAGGGCTTCCACTTGCTTGGAAATAGCCGCGAGTTCCTGCTTCGCGACCACCCCTGCCTTCGCAACCTTGTGAGCGGTGCGGTCCGCTTTTCCCATGGCCGCCCCGATTTTTACCGCGGCCTGCTCGAGCTTGCTAGTTTTTGCCATTGCACGTCCTCCCGGTAATGGAAAACCGTAAGCGCGAGCCGTGTAAATTTAAGACTCGCCCCCGTATTCAGTTGCGTCGTCGGGAATTTCCGGGGGTTCGGCTTGCGCTTCGGGACCGACCCCCTGATGAATCTGCGCGGATTTGCCCCCGCGAGGCAGCCGCGCCGCCTTCTTTCGTTGCGTGGATTTCTTGCGGCCGCTCAGTTTCCGACCAGCGGAGACTTTCTTGCCCCCGGTCTTTTGCGCAGATTTCTTGCGGCGCATGCCGCGAGTCTACCATCGCGGCTCTTTGCCGGGCAATTGTTTTGAGCTTCGGTTTTGGCCGGGCAATTCATCAGGAAGTGACAATAACCAGATGGAAACTCCAGGATACGCCGACGGCCAAAGCGACAGCCGGAGCGTGCATACTAGGTCCCATGAGCAACGCTTTCCAATTCGTTTTTGAATGTCGGAAATGTCATCAGAAGATCGGCGTGCCGCGAAAATCCTGCAAGCCTTCGGTCACCGAGGCTGAAGTCAGAAAGATGTTTGCGGGCGAGGAAGTCCAGTGCCCGGAATGCCGCTGGCGCGGTAAGGCATCCAGGATAAAGCTTCTCCGGGTCGTGCCTTTCAACTGGATCTGTTCCCCGGCTGCCTGAACGGCAGGTAATCCCCGTTCCTGCCCCGCCTTTACTTCTTGTCAGGCGCCTTCAAGGCGGTCCAGGGAACATTGGGAATGATGGGCCCGCTGCCATCCACCAGTCTGATATTTGCCGCCTGCATCAGAGCGTTCACTGCTACTACTTCAAAAACGCCTTGATGCTGTGCGCTGCCTACGTGGTCGCCCCTTTTGGGGATCATTACTTTGGACGCAGTCGCCACCGTTCGCCTCCGATCAGCCGCAGTTTTAGCTTTTCTGGCCCAGCAAGCATTCGGAAAGAATTTCTCTCCGCATTACTCGCAAAAGATGAATCGCGTCGTTCAGAGCGATGCGCTCCAAGGATCCGGGCGGGCGCTGGGATTTTTCTTTCAGGCGGGAAGAGATGGCGTCCGTTGCAGCCCGAATCCGCTCGGGAAGGGTGGACAACTCGCTTTCGCGCATCGCATCCTCTAATGCGCACTGCCATTCCGGAAACTGTAAAGTTGGGGATTCCGAAGGGAGACCGTGCATCGGCTCACCTCCTGGATGTCGATTCGGATCTCGAGCGGAGTCTGTTCCTTATCAGCCCGTGTGTCAAATTATTTTTTTGAAATCTGCAAGCTTTTTCTCAGCCGCTGGCTGCCAGTTTCCATCATGATTAAATCCTCCTGCGACGACCGCAATAACCGTTATATATGAAGTTACCGGTGAGGACTGGCGGCGTCCCCTCGAATCGAGAAGTTTTGTACTTGCGCTGAAGCCGAAAAGCTTGCGCTCAAATGCCGCTAGCGCGAATCCAGAAGCTCTCCTGCCATTTTGCCCCGGGCGCCAGAATCTGGAGGCCAGGGTATTTTCCTTCGTGGTACAGGTTCACGGCGTTGGTGATTCCAGTCATCGGTTCGATGCACACCGTTTGCCGGTCGGGCGGCGTATAAATAATGGTAGCTGGATACTTCGGACCGAAGATTTCTTCCACTTTCTTCCCGCCAGATTCAATGGAAAAGTGCGCAAGGCCGGCGGCATCGCGTTCGAAATCCGTGAAGCCCGTATCGAGCTTTTGTCCCTTGACGGGGAATGGATTCGGCAGGGTGAGAGGCGTGAGCTCGCCAGTAGCCACCAGGCGATTGTCCGCGACGGCCATTTTGCGGGCGGCAATCGTCGCGGTCCACTCGTCGCGGTCGACCCCCTCGATGCGGAAACATGGGTGGAATCCGAGTACGATCGGCATCGGATCGGCGCTGAGATTGGTCACCACCAAACGCGTTTCCAACATCCCTTTCGAGAGTTGGTACGTCATCTGGTAGTCCTGCGCGAACGGCCACTGCGCCATTAGGTCGGGATACTTCCAGAACTGGAGGCGGCTGGTGATATGGGCTGATTCTTTGTCCGCCTTTACTTCGGTGACTTCCCAGAACGGAGATGTCGCCAGCAAGCCGTGAATGGGGACAGGGCCGCGGACATTGCCCAGTGTCATGTTGAAGGTGTATTTTTTTCCATTGGCCCAAAAATCCTCCTCGCCGAGGCGGTTCGCCCAGGGAGCCAGGAACGGTATGCCGCCGGTTTCCAGCCTCTTCTTGAAATCAACGACGTCGTCCGGGGCGCTGGCCAGGACGTTCTTTCCATGTACCTTCATCTCGTACAGCCGGTTCCCGGCCGACGGCGCGATGGCCACCTCGATGCCGCCGGACGCCTCGGTCAGGCGAACGATATCGACGCCGTGCTCGGAGGTCTTCTCCGCCGTGTAGTTTGGAGCGGTTGAAGCGATCGAAAGCGTAAGGCACAGCGCCAGCAATAGCATTGAAATTTTCATTGTCGATTCCTTGTCAATTTAAAAAAAAACGGTCAGGCAACCGCATGACCCTGCCACGGGCAATGCGAGCGTACCAGTTCTATGTGCGCAGCAGCAGTTCTGTTCCGCTGCCAGACGCGCCAAACTTCACATACACCACCGATGATGGATCGAAGTACCAGCCGAGCGCCGCCTTCTCGAGCGCCTGCTGCGAAGCAAAATGTGGTACCTCCTTGCCATTTACGGTTACTTGCTTCGGGCGGCCTGTTTTGTTGAACTTCGCAACGAAACTCTTTCCCGAAGGGCCTGCGTGCAGGGTGATCTCACTGCCGTTCTTACGCGCCCGACACTTCACAGTTTCCTCAGTGTGAGCCACCTCATCATCGTCGTACACCGTGCACTCTGCCTCAGACGACAGCCGAATGTCGAGAGTAATGGGATCGAATGGTTTCTCGCCGATGTATACAATTTCCGGACCCATCGAGATTATCGAGTTCGCCCGGACAAACAGCGGCAGCGATTCCAAAGGGGTCTCCACTTGGAGATACCTCGGGCCGGTGTATTCCGTCCCCGCTTCGTAGTCGTACCAAGTCCCTTCCGGCAAGTACACGGTCCGTTTATTCACCGGCGCACAGACGGGCGCAACGAGGAAGGCATCGCCGAACATGTACTGGTCCTGGATATTGTGCGTGCTGGGGTCGCCCTGGAATTCGAGCACCATAGCCCGCATCATCGGCAGACCCGTCTTGGTGGCGTTGTACGCGTGCGAATAGATGTAGGGCAGCAGTCGATACCTCAGCTTCGCGTACTTCCGATAATTTTCGACCGCGCGATCACCAAACGCCCATGGAGTCCGCAGTGGAAATCCGTTGAAGCGCACATGCGACTGGAACATGGCCATCTGCAACCAACGGATATAAAGCTCCGGTGTGAGATCACCCGTGGAGAGATAGCCTGAAGTATCGTTGCTCCAGAACGGCACCCCGGAAAGACCGATGGAGAGTCCCCCGCGAAGAGTGGACGCCATTTCCTCCCATTCGCATTTGGGATCGCCCGACCAGCAGATCGGGTAGCGCTGCATCCCCGCCGTGCCGGAGCGGGCGTTGATGAGCCCCCGGTGTCCGGAGCTTTCGGCGACCGCCTCAAAAGTGGCTTTGTGATAGAGCAAAGTGTAGAGGTTATGCATCTCGAGGCCGCTGCGCTTGTTGTAATAATAAGCTTCCACCGGATTGTCTTCGCCAAAATCGGACATTCCCACGCCGAAGCAGCCAGCCTTCATGTAGCCGGCCACCTTGTCCTTCCACCATTGCACTGCGGCTGGATTGGTGAAGTCGGGTAGCAGCCCTGGTACCCGGTTTGCTTCGTAGTAGCGGCGTCTCCACGCATCGTCGCGTTCGACGGTTTCCAGCGTGTGTTCGATCTTGTTTGGGCTGCTCGGATAGGGTGAGCCCATGCTCGGCCTGACGAGAGGCTCATCGTAGGGCGAGCCATCCTTGCGGGTAAGGACGTATCCTCGGGCCTTGGCTTCCTGCGCAATTTCGGCCTCCATCCGGAGAAATGGGTCCACCCGCAGGCCAATCTTGATGCCCATCTTGCCGAGTTCCGCAGACATTTGCCTTGCGATGGCCAACTCTTCCTGCTCATTGACGGTTTGTATGCTCACCAGGGACGTAAAGTAGTCCATGGGAAGATCCATATCCCTGAACTTCTTGGCCAAAACCATCGGAGCTTCGTCACCCTTCGCACGGCCGTTTACGGTAAACCAGACGCCGAAGGACTCCTTGGGCGGGAAAGCTGGCCAGCCCGTGACCTCCTCATAGCGAGCCAGCACCTCCTTGAGGCTCGGACCGTAGAGCATGAAGAAGTCCAATCGCGGATCGTCCACCAGCAGCGTGTAGGAAACCACCGAACGGCTTCCCATGTCCCAGCGCGTGCGGAAGGTCGTGTTGGCGAAAATGCCGCAGCCCCCGGTGCTCATGACGAAGGGAATCGGCTTGTGTGTGTCGTCCGTGCCGGCTCCCCACGGATTCACCTGCCATCCGTTCACCCGGAGGCCAAGCTTATTCAGCTTGGTGAACCTCTCTCCTAACCCATAAAAGCTTTCGTCCTCGGACAGCGCGAAAGTCTCATTGGACCTGTGAAATTTTCCGCCCTCGGTAGTGAACCCCAAAGGCAAGCCGCGAAAGTTTCCCTGCGTGTCGACATCCTTCACATGCTCCTGGATGACGAGCTGTCCTTGCTTGTCGTAGAGCGCATATTTCCAGGGACTCCTCTGGAACTCCATACGCAGAGACCCCGTGTCAATCGACACTACTTCCGGCTTTTCGGTGACGTGGAACGCCGCGGGAGGCCAGTCTTCCTTGATTTCGAGCAGGCCCTTCACGTCCTTCAACTCTGGATCGGGGCACATTTGCACGCGAAGGATCTCTGGAGTGCACACTGTCAGCGTGACATCGACGTCTTTGTGCTGGCTTGTAGCACAATGGAAAGCGAGGCCCGATTTCGTCTTTTCAAAAGAAGAGATCGACTGAACGAACTCATGCTGTTCCGTACCCGGCTCCGCCTCTGGTTGAGCAATTGCCCGTGTCGCCCCGAGCAGCGCTGGAGCCGAACCAGCCAAAGCCAGCACCTGCCTTCTGGTTACCGCCATGCCGTCCTCCTCGCGACGATTTCCATGACGCCTACGAACGCACCACAATCTCTGCCGGGCTTCCGGCAGCGCTGAACCTCACGTAGACAGCGGAAGATGGTTCGAAGTACCAACCCAACTTAGCCGTATAAAGAGCCTCTTGTGAAGCCAGATGCGGAATCTCTTTGCCGTTCACCACGACTTGCTTCGGCCGGCTTGTTTTATTGAACTTTGCGATGTAGGCCTTGCTGGAAGGCCCTGCATTCAAGGTTATTTGGGTTCCCCGCTTGTGGGCCTCGCACGTTACGATTTCCTGCGTGTGCGCGCGTTCGTCATCGTCGTACATTGTGAAGTCCGCCTCGGAAGTTAAGCGGATGTCGAGCGTAATGGGATTGAGAGGCTTCTCACCCACATACGCGATGTCCGGCCCCATCGGGATGATCGTGTTTCCCCGCACGTAGAGCGGCAGTTTCTCGAGCGGCGGCTCGATGCTCAGCGTCGTTGGACCTTTGTACTCCTCACTGGTCTCGAAGTCATGCCAGGTGCCTTCGGGGAGATAGACGGTGCGCTTACTGACGGGCTTGTAGACGGGCGCCACGAGAAAGGCATCGCCGAACATGTACTGGTCCTGCAGATTGTGCGTGCTTGGATCATCCTGGAATTCGAGCACCATTGCCCGGATCAAGGGCAAGCCCGTTTTCGTGGCATTGTAAGCGTGCGAATAGATGTATGGCAGCAGGCGGTATCTCAGCTTTGCATATTTGCGGTAGTTCTCGACGGCGCGCTCCCCGAATGCCCACGGCGCGCGCAGCGGCGTGCCGTTGAAACGCACGTGCGACTGGAACACGGCCATTTGCGTCCAGCGGATGTAAAGCTCCGGCGTAAGATCGCCGGTGGAAAGATAGCCGGCAATGTCATTGCTCCAGAACGGCATTCCGGAAAGCCCGATGCTCAAGCCCGCCCGAAGAGTGGACGCCATCTCCTCCCATTCGCAAATGGGATCCCCGGACCAGCAGATCGGATAGCGCTGGATGCCGGCCGTGCCAGAGCGAGCATTGATCAGGGCTCGCCGATCCGAATTTTCGGCGATCGCTTCGTAAGTAGCCTGGTGATAGAGCTGGGAATAGAGATTGTGCATCTCGAGGCCGCTGCGCTTGTTGTGATAGCAGGCGTCCACAGGAATATCTTCGCCGAAATCGGACATTCCCGTGCCAAGGCAACCCGCCTTCACATAGGCGGCTACCTTATCTTTCCACCATGCGACAACAGCGGGGTTTGTGAAGTCCGGAAGGAAAAGCGGGACTCGGTTTGCCTCGTAGTAGCGCCATCTCCACGCGTCGTCTCGGTCCACCGCTTCCAGCGACTCCTCAATTTTATTGGGCTTGGCCGGATAACCGGGCGCCCCCGCAAGGGGCGCGCCGTAAGCCGAACCATCTTCGCGAGTGAGGACGTAGCCGCGCGACTTGGCTTCCTGCGTGATCTGCCAGTCCGTTTCCATAAACGGGCTCACGTATAGCCCAATCTCGATGCCCAGCTTTCCAAGTTCCCCGGACATCTGCCGTGCCAGCGCCAGTTCGTCCTGTTCGTTTGTCGTACGCAAGCTGACGACATGCGTGAAGAAATCCATCGGAAGGTCCATTTCACGGAATCTCTTCGCTAGCGCAAGAGGAGCGGTCTCGCCTGTTGCACGGCCCGGCGCCTTGAACCAGAAACCGAAGGATTTTTTGGGCGGGAATGCCGGCCACCCGGTGATCTCTTCATAGCGAGCCAGCACCTGCTTCAGGCTCGGCCCGTAGATTATGAAGAAATCCAGCCTCGGGTCGTCGATCAGAAACGTGTAGGACACAACCGAGCGGCTGCCGATGTCCCATCGATTGCGGAAGGTTGTGTTGACGAAAATACCGTAGCCACCTGTGCTCATGAGAAACGGAATGGGTTTGTAGGTGTCGTCGGTTCCCGCGCCCCAGGCGTTGGCAACCCAGCCGTTCACTCGAAGCCCGAGTTTGTTGAGCTTGGAAAATCGCTCGCCCAATCCGTACAAGCTTTCATCTTCCGGAAGAGCGAACGTTTCATTACAGCGGTGGAATGTGCCGTCTTTCGTGGTGAACCCGAGAGGCAGGCTGCGGAAGTTTCCTTGCGTGTCTACGTCTTTCACGTGCTCCTCTACGATGATCTGGCCCTGCTTGTCGTAAACAATGTATTTCCATGGGCTCTTTTGAAACTCGATACGCAAAGAGTCTGTGTCGATCGACAAGGAATCCGGTTTGTCTGTCACTTGGAAAGGGCTGGGAGTCCAGTCTTCCTTGATTTCGAGCAAGCCCTTCACGCTTTTCAACTTCGCGTCGGGACACATCTGCACGCGGAGGATCTCCGAAGTGCACACGGTCAGAGTCACATCGACGCTGCTTCCACGGTTGGTCACGCAATGAAACAGGACGCCCGATTTCAGCTTTTCAAAGGAAGAAACAGCCTGTAGGTGCTCGTGTTGTTCCTGCTGTGTCTCTGGCTGCTCGGCCGCCGCTTCCGTAGCCGTGAAAAAAGCGGGCGCAGACGCAGCCAACGCCAGCACCTCTCTTCTGGTCACCATCTTCTTCTCTCCGAGTTTCAAAAGCCCTGAGGCTGGTCAGTGAAACCAATTTTCTCTGAAATCGTTCTAAACATTGTTAGCAAAACTTGTTCCGAACGGCGCTGCCCGTCTGGCCTGACTCGCGGATCATACGTCTCTCCCATCCGTCGACACAACGAATTTGCCGGGGACAATGCTCGCTGGAATCATTTGCGTTTCAACGGGATTCTACAGGCGGAGGGAGGAACGTACTGCTATAATCCGCCGCATTTGTCAGGAGATTCGCGCATGAAGAGGCTTTTTCTTTGCATCGCCCTGTTCGCGGTAGGAGTTTCCGCCCGGCAGAGCCCGTCGAGCCCCGGCCAGCGTTCCTTCAACACCCGCTGCGCTGTCTGCCACGGGGCTGACGGGCACGGCAGCGACCGCGCGCCGAGCCTCAGCGGTTTCGTCGCGTCCAACACCGACGAGCAGATAGCAGCGCTGATACGGTCAGGCGTTCGAGCGATGCCTCCACATCCAGATATTATGGATGCCGAGATGAAAGACCTGCTGTCCTTCTTGCATGTGATAGCCCCGGCTGCTCCCGCGGAGGTAAAGCACGGAATCGCGAAACTTCGGGACGGGCGCACTCTCGAAGGCGAGATTCTCAATGAATCCAATTTCGATATGCAGCTCGCCGCGTCCGACGGCAAGGTGCATCTGCTGGTGCGCGATGGTGATGCGTATAGCGAAAAACCCGTAGAGCCCAAGAGAGACTGGCCCAGATATGACGGGAGCTACACAAGCAATCGCTACAGTCCGCTTGATGAAATCAACACTAGCAACGTCCAGCACCTCACATTGAAATGGATGTTTCCTGTACCCGGAGCCCCGCGTCTGGAGGCCACGCCTGTGGTGGTGGACGGGATTATGTACGTCACCGCGCTCAATGCCGTATACGCGTTGGATGCGACCTCGGGCCGCAGGCTTTGGGTTTACCGCCGCGCTGCCACGCCCGGCTTGCTCGGGGAAGCCGCGGGAGGCGCCAATCGCGGCGTGGCCGTCGATGGCGACCGCGTGTTCATGCTCACCGACAACGCGCATCTGCTTGCGCTCAACAAGAACACCGGCAAATTGATCTGGGACGTGCCGATGACGGATTGGCCGAAATCGCAGTATAGCGCCACGGGCGCCCCTTACGTGGTGGGCGATTTCGTCATCGCCGGCGTGGCCGGAGGCGAAGAAGGTACGCGCGGCTTTGTGGCTGCCTACCAGGCGGCCACGGGCGAACAGGCATGGCGATTCTGGACGGTGCCTAAACCCGGCGAGAAGGGAGCCGAAAGCTGGGGTGACGCCAGCGCTCTTGAGCACGCTTGCGGCGCCACCTGGATGAGCGGTTCCTACGATCCGAGCCTCGATTTGCTTTACTGGGCGGTCGGCAATCCCTGCCCCGACTACAATGGCGCCGACCGAAAAGGGGACAACCTCTATACCGACAGCGTGCTTGCGCTCAAGCCCGAGACTGGAGAATTGAAGTGGTATTTTCAATTCACACCCCACGACACCCACGACTGGGATGCGGATGAACCCCTCATGCTCGTCGATGAAACGTTCGCCGCGAAGCCGCGCAAGCTGCTCGTGCAGGCCAACCGAAATGGGTTTTTCTACGTGCTCGACCGCACGAATGGGCAATTTCTGCTCGGAACTCCCTTCGTCAAGAAAAGCACCTGGGCCAGCGGCTACACCCCGGACGGAAAGCCCATTCTGCTCCCCAACTCCGAGCCTACGGTCGATGGCACGCTCGTTTGCCCGGGCTCCGGGACGAACTGGCGCGCAGCCTCCTACAGTCCAACCCTGAAGCTTTTTTTCGTTTCCGCCAGCGATGCATGTTCGATCAGCCGGCTGATTCCCGCCCCCTTTGAAATGGGCAAAAGATACTTTAACGGCGCGGGCAGCCGGGCGCCCGGACCCGGTGGAAAATCCATTCGCGCCCTGGATATTCAGACTGGCAAGGTAATCTGGGAATACCCGCAGACCGCCGACGCCGTAAGCGAAAGCGGCCCTCTCTCTACTAAGGGCGGCCTGGTTTTTATCGGAGAGGATAGCGGGATCTTCACTGCTCTGGACGGCAAGACTGGAAAGCCTTTGTGGCACTGGCCAACGAATGAGACTTTTCGGGCATCTCCTATGACGTACATGGTGGGCGGTAAACAGTATGTTTGCATCGCGGGACCTGCCGGCTTTCTCGCCTTCGGGCTTCCCGATTGAAGGCTCCGGTCAAGCGAACGGTTGACAGGGTTACAGACCGGCTCGTGCGCTGGAAGTGGTACTTGCAAGGCATGATGTTTCGATGATATATAGTCGTCCGGCGATTTGTATTGAGACAGCGGGACCATTTGAAAGGCGGCAAGTCAATGAGATTATCAGCAAGTAAGGTTGTTTCTTGTTTATTGGGCGGCGTAGCCCTCGTGGCCGCGTTGGCCTTTGCGCGGCAGCCGGCGCAGACGCAGAGTGCGGCCAAGCCGCCACTGTATAACACAGCGAAGGCCAAGCTCTATTCGGGCAAGCAGATCTTCAGCTTCACCCAGGACAGCTTCGATCCCAAGGGTTATTGCGAGAAGGCGAAGCATTACGACTACACGTGGTTTGAAATGCAGCACAGCATTCTGGAATTCAGGGATATCCGCGACATGATCGCGGCGTGCCCGCATGCAGGCGCCACGCCATTCATTCGCTTGCCGGACGCTCAGGAATGGCACATCCAGCACGCCACCGATATCGGGGCCTTGGGCATCATCGTGCCCACGGTCGATGACGTCGCCCGCTCACGAGACGCGGCCCAATGGTCGCACTATCCCCCGATGGGCCGCCGCAGCGCCGGAGCCGGCTTGGCAGCCACGTTGTGGGGGCCCAACAACCTGGGCATTCCCTTCCGCACCTACTATCGCCAGACCGTGAACGACAACATCTTGTGCGTCGTCATGATCGAGACTCCCACCGGAGTTGCGAATGCGTATGATATCGCCTCGGTTCCCGGCGTTGATGTCGTAATCATCGGAAACAACGACATGAGCTCTTTCTCGGGCTATCCTCAGACCGACGAGAAGTATCATGATCTGATCGCCAAGGTGCATGATGAGGTTCTAAAGGCCGGCAAAATCTTCGGCCAGGCGAACTTCCATTACGCAACGGGCCCTTACAGCAAGGATTCCTATTTCTTCCAGGGCGGCCCCTCCAACGATGGCTGGGCTCCTCCTAAGGGCGACGAGAACGGCGTACCCAAGAACGAAGAACAGTAGAGTCTGCCGAGTTAACAGCAGGAAATTTATAGGGCGTCCGGGCGGGAAGTTTTCGAAGCAATACCCGCTCTGGCGCCCTTTTCACTATAGCGCTCGCGTTTCGATTTCTTCCCCCGCTACCTTTTTCCGCGTTTGAGATCACAGGCAGCTGGCATGCACGGCTTACCCTCCGGTCAAGTTCGGTTTGATTTACGCATGGGTCGTGCTTACAATCGCCGACGCTGGAGGTAGCTCAATGGACTCGCCAAAGCTTTCCCGCAGAAACTTGCTGGCAAACGCAGCTCTTCTCGCCGGCTCTTCCGTTGCACTCGATGCTTCGACCGCCGAAGCATCCTCAGCGGAACAGTACCCGCAAAATCTGACCGCCGATGACATCGAACGCTGGTCCACCGAGCTTTCCAACTGGGGACGATGGGGACGGGACGATCAGGCTGGAACAATCAATCTGATTACGCCGGCGAAGCGCAAGGCGGCTGCCGCGTTAGTACGCGACGGCGTGTGCGTCTCGGGATCTTTGGACGCAGATCTTCCTAAGAACGGTCCAACAAGCGGCCCTCTGCCGGGCGGTCCTCGGGTAGAGGGGCAGCCCCGCACGACTTGGACTCTGACCTCGAAACCGCCAGGACCCGATCCCAAGCCGAAGCCTTCCTACGTGGTGGATACAATCGCGACTGCCTACCACGGCGACGCCACCACCCACCTCGACGCGCTCAGCCACATCTATTACAAGGGCCAAATCTACAATGGCTTTCCGCAAAGCAGTTTCACCGACCGCGGCGCCGGTAAAGACGACGTCATGGCCTTCAAGGACGGCATCTTCACCCGCGGCGTGCTGTTCGATATCCCCCGGCTCAAGAACGTTCCCTATCTGGGCGATGAAGAGGCGATCTTCCCGGAAGATCTCAATGCCTGGGAGAAAAAAGCCGGGTTTCGAGTGGAGGCCGGAGATGCGATGCTGTTTCGCACTGGCCGATGGCTGCGCGTCAAAGAGCAGGGCCCCCTCGACATCAACAGGCAGGTGCCCGGGCTGTATGCTTCTTGCCTCAAATGGATGAAAGAGCGCGGCGTGGCCATACTGGGAAGCGACGTGGTGCAGGACGTGCGGCCCTCGCGCGTCGAGGGCGTAAATCAGCCCATTCACCAGCTGGCGCTGCGCTCAATGGGAACTCCGCTCATCGACAATTGCGACCTGGAAGCCCTTGCTGAAGCCGCAGCTCAGAGGCATCGCTGGACGTTTCTGCTGACGGTCAATCCGTTGCGCGTCCCTGGTGCCACAGGCGGCCCGGTGAATCCCATTGCAGTCTTCTGATCGGGGCTCGCGATTTTCGAGGCGTCTCACTCGTATCTAAAATCTTCACATGTAGCAGTGTCTTCCTTTCGTCAGGGCGGGCTTCCAGCCATGCCTCAACGCCCCGAAACAATGCTCCATTCGCTTCGAAACCGAGGAGCCGGGAGATGTCCTTGCCAGCCTTGGTAATAATGGAGTAAGAAGCTACTAGTATTCGCCCAGGGTCCTTTTAGAGTATATTCACGGGAATTTGCTGGAGGAGGACGCATCCATGCGATCAGGGGAAACCGGCAGGCCGCTGAGCAGAAGAGAAATCCTGCAATCCGCTGGGGCAACAGCACTCGCCCTGGGCGTGTCTAAAGTAGCTGGGGCAGCGGAGAAGACAAACCCCGTTGCCAAGCCGTTTTGGGGCATATTTCCAATCGGCCAGACTCCCGTTGCCCCTGACGATAAGCTCGACCTCGAAGGGCTGGCTTCAGAGGTTAAGTTTTGCAACCGGGCCGGCGTCGCCGGCTTCGCTTGGCCGCAAATCGCCAGCGGTTGGTCGACTCTTTCCGAGAAAGAGCGTATGGATGGAGCCGAGGCCATCGTCGCAGCAGGTAAAGGCGGGAAAACGGCTCTCGTGATCGGCGTCCAGTCTGCGGATGGGCAAATCGCCACGTCGATTCGCTATGCGAAGCACGCAGCCGAGACTGGCGCGGACGCCATTATCGCGCTGCCTCTCGAAAAGGCGAACGACAACGCGCTTATCGACTATTACAAGACAATCGGCGCGGCGACCGGTCTTCCACTCGTCGTTCAGACGCAGGGCGACATGAGCGTCGATCTGATCGTGGAAATGTTCCGGCAGATACCCACGATGAAGTGCGTGAAGGATGAAGCGGGCAATCCGCTGGTGCGCATTACGGAAATACGAGAACGCACCAACAACAAGCTCGCCGTTTTCTCCGGAAAGGGCGTGCGCGGAATGCTGGAAGAAATGCGGCTGGGCTTTTCTGGGCATTGCCCTACCACCGGACTTGCCGATCTTTTCCAGTCTGCGTTTGACCTGTGGCATGCCGGAAAGCACCGGGAAGGATTCGATATGTTCGGCAGGATACAAGCGTTCGAAACCATTCCGGGCTCCGGCCAGTACATCCTGCAGGCCAGGGGAATTCTCAAAGAAAACGCCACGTTCCGCAATACCCCGGGAATGGGGGACGGACGCAGAAATCCCCCTCTCGACGACGCTGGGAAAAAGGTGGTCCGCGACGCGCTCGAAGAATATTTGAAGCCCTATTTGCGTGCCTAGAATCCTGGCCAAGACGTCTTTCTTTTTAGCTGCGCTAGCAGTTTTAGCAACAGCGGCTATAGCCGCGTCTCAAGACCAAGGTTTGAGTTCCGTTGCTGCTCCCTCGAAGGAGCAGTTCGAGCGCACTTGCGCGCTGTGCCACGGCGGCAACGGGCAGGGCACGGACCGCGGTCCCGCCCTGGCCGGCAATCGCAGGCTTCGAAGCAGCAGCGAGAATGAAATCGCGGATGTGATCAAAAATGGACAAGGGGGCATGCCCTCCTTCCCACTGCCCCTGGACCAGCTTCGGGCTATGGCGCGTTTCATAAAATCGTTGAATGCCACCGCGTTTGAAGCACACCCCGCCGGAGATGTATCGGCCGGTTCTCACATTTTCTTCGAAAGCGGAGGATGCGCTGCGTGCCACACCGCGCAGGGGCGCGGAGGAACCAACGGCCCCGATCTGTCCGAAATCGGCCGGCGGTTGACGGTTGCTGAAATCGAACAATGGCTTGACAATCCCGCCGCCCGAAAAGTGCCCGGTTACGGGGTCGTGGACGTGACGCTCGGAGACGGCTCTTCCCTGCGCGGGTTTGCGCGGAACCGTGGAACGCACGATCTGCAATTGCAAACGTTTGACGGCCAGTTGCGAATGTTGCGCGAGGGGGAATACACATCCGTCGCCGATGAGGCGTCATCCTTCATGCCTTTGTTCAAAGGCACGGCCAATGAGCGGCGGGATCTGACTGCATTTCTCAGCACCCTGGCCGGCGCGTCCGTGGGCCCCTCGCAAGGTGAGCATCAGGGCGTGGCGCAGAATGCCATTGACGCTGTTCTACAGCCCGCCCCCGGAAATTGGCCCACCTACGCCGGAAACATAAACGGGAATCGTTTTAGCTCCCTGGCCCAGATCAACAAGGACAACGTGGGTCAGCTGCGGCTCGACTGGAGTTATTCCATTCCGTACTTCGGACTCGAGACCACACCCTTGGTGATGGACGGCGTGATGTATGTGACTGGACCAAACCAGGTGTACGCGCTCGATGGGCGCAGCGGCCGCGAAATCTGGAGTTATTCGCGCCCGCGCACGCCGGGCGGCACAATTGCCGGAGACGCGGCGAAAGGCGCGAACCGTGGCGTCGCGTTCCTGGGCGACCGCGTATTCTTCATTACCGACAACGCGCACCTGATCTGCCTCCACCGCCTCACCGGAGCGGTTCTGTGGGACGTGTTGATGCCGGAAGAAGCCGAACATTACGGCGGCACGTCCGCCCCACTCGTGGTTGGCGACCTGGTGATTGCTGGCGTGTCGGGCGCGGACGAAGGCATTCGAGGATTCGTGGCCGCTTACAAGGCCGCCACTGGCGATCTTGCATGGCGTTTTTGGACGATACCGCGATCCGGCGAACGCGGATCGGAAACCTGGAAAGGCAGTGGCGCTGAGCTCGGAGGCGGTTCAACGTGGCTCACCGGCAGCTACGATGCCGAAACCGGCGTGCTCTACTGGGCGACTGGCAACCCGTATCCCGACACGGACGGCGACAACCGCGGCGGCGACAATCTCTACACCGACTGCGACCTTGCTCTTGATCCGAAGACGGGAAAACTCCTGTGGTATTTTCAGTTCACCCCGCACGATCTTCACGATTGGGACGCCACCGAACCACTGGTTCTCGTGGACGCGCCATTCCACGGCAGCAAGCGCAAGCTTCTGCTGCATGCGAATCGCAATGGCTTTCTCTATATCCTTGATCGAACCAATGGCGCGCTACTGCAATCCTCTCCGTTGGTGAAAAAGCTCACGTGGGCGAGCGGTGTCGGCAAGGACGGTCGTCCGGAATTATTGCCTGCAAATGAGACAAGCCCTGGGGGCGTGAAGACGTGTCCCGCTGTTCGTGGCGCGACGAACTGGTACTCGACGGCATACAATCCTTCGACCAATTTTTATTACGTGATGACCGTGGAAGACTGTACCCTCTACCGGAAATCGCTGAACGGCGGCTACGGACGCATCGAGGACCCCTCCGATCCGGCGATGAAATATCTCCGCGCGTTTGACATTGACACAGGAGGAGTCACGTGGGAGTTGCCCTTGATTGGGCCACCAGAAGCAAATTATTCCGGCGTTTTGTCCACCGCGGGCGGGCTCGTGTTTTTTGGCGAGACGAGCGGAGGTTTCGCCGCCGTGGACGCGAAGACCGGAAAATATCTCTGGCATTTCGAGGCCAACCAGCCATGGAAGGCCTCGCCCATGACCTATGCGGTCGCCGGCCGCCAGTACGTGGCAATTGCATCGGGGGCGAATATTCTGTCGTTTTCGCTGCCGGGTAAATGAGAAGAATGATTCAAGGAGAAATCATGCGAAACCAGAAATTCTCGCGACGAAATTTTCTGCGCGACTCAGCGCTTGGGGCCGCAGCCGCCTCCACCGCTGGAGCGGCGGTCGGAGCCGCGCTGACTAATCCGGCGGCAGCCGCGGCGCACGCGGTCGACGTGAAGCCGTCCGATCTGCCTGATTTCACCATCAAGGAGGTGAAGGTCTATGTCGTGGACCTGACAAATTTCCATAAGCTCAATAGCTCGGAAACCGGAGAAATCGTCTCGATCGTCACGCACGATGGGATCGAAGGCAATTACACTCTGGGCAATCGCAGTCGCACCGAAAACTGGCTCGAGTGGGCGAAGCCCAACCTCACTGGAAAGAGCGTGCTGGAGCTGCTGCCTACGTTGACCTCGACCTCCGGAATGAAAAGCCCAGGCGGGTTTGGCGGCCCGCGGCCACGCCCGGCGCCTCCAGGCACGGGGCCGGGCGGCATTTCCACGAGGCCCCCGGGCGCCAACTCGCAACCCTCTTTCGACTTCCGTACGCGCGGTGGTGGAACGTGGCCCAATAACTACACCGCTGCTGCCGATATTTGCTTCTGGGATATTTTGGGAAAAGCGGTGAATCAGCCGATTTACAAAATTCTGGGTGGCGGCGCAAAGGATCGTTTGATGGCTTATGCGAGCTCCCAGCACTTGGCCGCCGTGGAAGACTACGTGGCGGACGTTACGAAAGCCAAATCACTCGGGTATAAGGGTTACAAAATCCATCCGGGCCGCGGGCAGCACACTACAGGGCCAGTAATCCCTTCTTATGTCGGACACATGGAAGAGATCAGGGAGGTTCGCAAGACGGTCGGCGACGAATTTGTGCTCATGCACGATCCCGTCCAGCAATACAATCGACATGAAGCCATGACCGTCGGTCGTCTCCTCGACGAGTTGAATTATGCCTGGTTCGAGGATCCCGTCCCCACCGTCGACACGGAGGGCCTGGTGGAGTTGTGCGCGGCGCTCGATGTGCCTATACACGTTGGCGAGTTTCTCTACTCTATAGCCGATTATGCCGAGTACATCCAGCGAGGCGCGCTGGACGTGGTGCGGCTCATCGCGGACAATGTCGGCGGCATGAGCGGATCGATGCGCGTGGGCCTGCTCGCCGATGCCTTTGGGCTGGAATGCACGCCGCACAACTGGGGCAACGTGCTCGATCTGGCCGTTCACTTTCACCAGGAACTGGCCCTGCCAAACGCCTATTGGTTCGAGATGCCCTTCCCGGCGGAATGGGCCGACCGTCCGTACCACAAGGATAAATTCCGCATCGATGCGGATGGCTACGTACTTGCGCCCACACAGCCCGGTCTCGGCTATCCGATCGACCGCGATGATCTGGATAAGATGATCAAGCGGATTGACCGTTAGCGCCGCGGGCGCGTCAAAACTGGGGGGGATGGTGCCGACTTTGGGCGAGCTACTTTGCGGTGGCGGCGGAACCCGTCGCGGAAAACCCCAGGCGTAGCCTGTTACCGGCGGAGGTTGCCTCGTATTCCACGTTGTTTGCGAACTGGCGCACCAGGCGAATGCCCTGCCCGCCGACCCGTATCTCTTCATCAGCACTCAGCGGCTGCAATTCCGGGGCGTCCAGCGGATTGAAGCGCGGCGCTTCGTCGTCGACCACGAATTCGAAATAACCGTCGCGCGGCCTCGCGAAGCTCACGACTACCGAGCAATCCTCCGAGCCGGCATAGCCGTGGCGGATCACGTTTGATACGACTTCCTCAAGGCACAGCTCCATCGCGAATTGAACGTCGCCTGGAATGGAGTACCGCGACGCGAGCGTTTCGAGCCAGGGCGAAAGCTGAGTCATGTCGGAAAGCCGGCTCCGCAGAGTCAGTTGATCCTGTTTCTGTTCGGTGCCGTTTCCAGTCATAGCGAGGGCTGGTCCATTCGGCATGGCGCTAGGGCAACTGGAGCGCGTCCAGCGCGCTCTGAAGCTCATGATGGACGGGAATCAGCGTGTCCGTGCCGCTGGTCTTCAGCACTTTTTCGACCAGCTCATTAGGACCAAACAAGACGATCTTGCCGCCGCGACCCTTGATCGCTCGAGCGGGCGCCACCAGCGCCCTCAATCCCATGGATCCCAGAAATGAAACCTGTTGCATGTCCACCAGGACGGCCTTGCGGCTGCCCGCAATGATGTTCATTTTCAAATCAATCGCGGCGGCGCCTTCAATATCTAGTTTACCGTCGAGGATGACCTTGGTGACGCCACCCGCAAGTTCTTCTGTCGACATAGCCATATGCTCATCTCCCTGCAAGTGTTACCTGCGGAGCGGCCCGGAACTCCCCTACCCGAAGGCCGAAAAGGCCGCACGCAATTTGCCCGTTGACCATAACTGGCGGAGGTTACAGGAATGTTACAGGCCTGTTTTCAGCTCCTCGTGATGTCTGCGCCCGTCGACCGTAACTTCATGTCTATAAGCGTCATCGCTCGGAAACTTCAAAATGCGAACTCGACGATCGAAACGTCATCTTCGAACTGATCGCCGCCCCGCGCGGCGCGAATGGCGCGCATAGTGTGTTCAAGCGCCGACCCCGCGCTATTCTTGGAAGCGGCCAGCGTCTCCATGAACTCTTCGTACGTGAGAATCGTGCCGTCGGTTTTTGTGATCTCATAGATTCCATCGCTGAAAACATACAGGCGGCTGAACGCGGGCAAATCCTGCACGCCTTCTCCGAATTCCATGTCGGGAAATGCGCCGATGATGGCCCCGCGCTGCGCTAATTCCACGGGCTTCGCGGTTTCCCTTGTGGTGCCAGCCATCAGGATCGCGGGGGGATGCCCGCCATTCGCGTAGGTGAGGCGCCGCTTTTGCTTGTCATATACTCCGTACCAGATCGTGAAATACATGTCGTTATGGCGGTCCATCTGAAAGACCTTGTTCAGCCCGGCCAGCACTTCGGTCGGCGAGCGGAAATCGGTGGCGGGCAGAGTCTGATTGCGCAGGACGTTGATCGCGGAGATCGACAGCAGCGCCGCCTTGCACGCCGTGGCCGCACACATCGAGCAGATACATCGCGAGATGATCGGCATCGAGCCAGTGATATCCGAACGCATCGCCTCCCAGCTCCACCGACGGAATGAACATGCCAATCCGTGGTGATCTCGCCGCTCAGCCGCTCTGGAAGCAGTGAAATCACATATTTTGCGGCTTGCGCCAGCTCCTCCGCGAGACGCTCCTCGCTTTGCTTGAGCGCGGCATAGGCTTCGTTGCGCTCGATTTGCGCGATGTAGCCGCGCGAGTGATGGCGGATGCGCGCGGTCAGCTCGATCGGATCGGGCAGCTTCACCAGGTAGTCGTTGGCGCCGAGCGTGAAGGCTTCCGCCTTCACCTTCGGCTCCTCTTTTGTGGACAGCACGATGGTCGGAATTTCCCGGGTCGCCGGATTGGCGCGGTAAAACCGCAGCATGGTGAGCCCATCGACTTCCGGCATCACGAGGTCCTGCAGGATCACCGTAGGATGGAATTCGGCGGCCAGCTCCATCGCCTTCGTGGGATCGCTGCAATAGGCGAAATCGATGTCCGCTCTCGGCCGCCAGCATGCGGCGCACCGCTTCGCCGATCATCGGCTGGTCGTCCACCAGCAGAACGCGAATTCGGCGCGGCGCCGACTGTTCGGCTGCGGCTCGCTGCGTGGCTGCGGTCTGGGCTTGATCGGTCATGTATGACTCCTTTTGCGATTCTTTTGGCGCGCCAGCGGTAACACCGGCGGCGCGGACGATTGCCCCGGCGATCCGATCCAGCGGAAGAATTTCCGCCGCGGCATCCAGCTTAGCCGCGGCCTTTGGCATGCCGTAGACGATGCTGGTGGCCTGGTCCTGCGCGATGGTGTGCCAGCCGGCGCGGCGCATGGCCAGCAGTCCCTTCGCGCCGTCCGCACCCATGCCGGTGAGAAGCACGCCGACGGCGGTCACCGGCCACCAGCTCGCCACGCGTATGAAAGAAAACATCCACGGACGGGCGATAGGAATAGTCCGCCGGTTCATCGTGAGTAGGCGAACGTCAGTTCGGGCGTGAGCAGCAGGTGGTCGTTGGTCGAGGCGATCTGAACGACCGAGTGCATCCGGCCGGTCGCCCGCGGCGGATCATCCGCACCTCGCGCGACGATTCTCGCGCCAGCCACGACGCAAGCCCCGGCGCAAAGAATTCATCCACGTGCTGCACGATGGTAACGGCGGCGTCGCAGTGTCGGCGGCAGGCCCGATAGCACGCGCGCCAGCGCCGCCGGGCCGCCGGTGGAAGCGCCGATGGCAATCAAGGGAAAGTCAGGCTGCGGGCACGTTGCCAGTCTGCGGCGGCGCGATCGCAGCGGAGCGGCTCTGCCGCGGCGATTTGCCGATCAGCTTCGCGAAGCATGGCGATCTTCGCCAGCAAGTCGGAAGGCGTGATCGGCTCGCCTGACATGTCGAGCACGGGCGTGTTCACGGCATCGAGCGCGCCCCATCCCATCGCCTCGAACACTTTCGAGGAATGCCCTCCGACGGTGGCGGTCACGATCAGAATCGCGCAGGGCGAGTCGCGCATGATGAGGCGCGAAGCCTCGGCGCCGTCCATGCGCGGCATCATCAGGTCCATCAGGATGAGGTCCGGCACATCCGCCGCGCACTGGCGCACGGCCTCTTCGCCGTCCGCGGCGATCCAGGCGATCTGATAGTCCGGCACGCTGGTCACGACGCGGCGCAACGCCTCGACCGCCATTCGGCACGTCGTTGACGATGGCGATTCTCATCAGTCCGGGAGGCCCGATCAGTTCTGCGACGGCGGACAGCAGCGTTTCATCGTGGAAGCTGCTCTTGGTGAGGTAGCGATCCGCGCCCGCATCGAGGCCGCGCATGCGGTCTTCCTCGCGGTCCTTGTAGGACACGATGATGACCGGCAGCGCGTGAAGCTTGGGATCGGCCTTGATCTTCGAGACCAGCTCGATGCCGGTCATGCGCGGCATGTCCACGTCGGTGATCGTGAGGTCGTAGGAACCGGCGCGAAGGGCGTTCCAGCCGTCCATTCCGTCGACGGCCACCTCCACGACGATATCCGCGATTCTGCAGCAGCGAGCGCTGCACTTCGCGAACCGTGACGGAATCGTCCACCACCAGGATTCGCTTGCGACTTCACGCTGCGCCGTTTCGCTGCGCCCGAGGCCGCGCAGGCGTCCGCCGTGCAGAAGCGTTTCCACCGAGCGCGTCAAATCTTCGACGTCGACGATCAGAACGGGCGAGCCGTCGTCCATCAGCGCCGCCGCGCTGATGGAAGGCACCTTGCCCAGCCGGGCGTCGAGCGGCCGCACCACCATTTCGTATTCGCCGACAAACCGGTCCACCGCCAGCCCATACCGCGTGGCGCGATCGCCCAGCAGCACGACGGAAATCTGCTTCGCCCCAGTTCGGCTTGCCTGGCATGTCCAGCACCTCGAGCGCCGACACCACGCCGATCCGCTCGCCGTCGAGCGAAAAATACTGCTGGCCTTCGAGGCGTGGAGAGGTCCGCGCGATTCACCTTCACGACGCTGGCGATTCGCGTCAGCGGAAACGCGAAAGGCTCTCCGCTGATTTCCGCGACGAACGTGCGCAGCACCGAGAGCGTGAGCGGCAACTCGAGTTGAATCGACAGTCCCTGGCCGGGACGCGTCGAAATCGAAGCCACGCCGCCCACCGATTTCGCCATTTCCTGCACGGCGTCGAGTCCGACGCCGCGGCCCGAAATATCGGTGACGGCTTCCGCGGTGGAGAACCCGGGCAGGAACAGAAATTCCAGCAGTTCCGCCTCGGAAAAGCTGGCCGCCATCTCGGGCTGCCGCAAGGCCTTTGGCGATCACGGTAGCCCGCAGCGCTTCGATGTCGACGCCGCGGCCATCGTCCGATACGGTCAGGACGAACAGCCCGGCGCGATGGCGCGCTTCGAGACGGATGGTGCCGGACGGCGGCTTTCCCGCCGCGATGCGCTCTCGGGCCGCTCGATGCCGTGGTCCAGGCTGTTGCGAATCGCGTGGTTTAGCGGCGCTTCCAGCCGATCCAGGATTTCCCGGTCCACTTCCGTGTTCGCGCCGAGGATTTCGAGCTGCGCCTGCTTGCCGAGCTGGCGCGCGAGGTCGCGAACCAGGCGCGGAAAACCCTCGACGCCGTCCCCGAACGGCCGCATCCGGCTTGCCACGACCTCGCGATAAAGACGGTCGGAAAGACCCGCGGAGCGAAGCCCGAAACCGTCCAGTTGCGCGTGGCGTTCCGCCGTCCAGCGCCGCGTTTCCTGCACCTTCCGCCGCGCCGCCGCGAGCGTGGCGGCCGCTTCGGGAGAGCTCTCGGACATCGAGGCTTGCAGCGATTCCAGCAGATCGTTGATCTCGCTGTGCCGCCGCTTCAGGCCCAGCAGCGATTCGGAAAATGGTTCGAACCAGCGGCTCTGCACCAGCGATTCGCCCGCCAGCCCCATCAGCCGGTTGAGCGTCTGCGCAGCCACCTTGATGGCGCGGTCCGCCACTCGCCGCCCGGCCGCGCCGTGCGGCGGAGCCACGGAGGTCGGTGGAGCGTGCGGACGCCGGACAGGTGCCTGCGGCTTGCGCCGGAGCCGCAGGGGCGGCAGCGACGGCTTCTGGCTCTTCGGTCGTTTGCGCAGGCGTGACCGAACTGGGGGCGTCCGCGCTTGGAGGAGTGCTTCAGCTGCCGGCTGGCGCAGGAGCAACAAATTTGCCGGCTCGCACGTCGGCCAGCTGGCTCAAGAGTTGCATCGACCGCCGAGGCTCTGCTCCTCCACCCACGCCGGAACCGCCGATTCCTCCAGCGTGGAAAGCCGCGCGAGCAGATCGCCGGCGCTGAGCAGGACGTCGATGGCCGCGGGTCCGAGCGTGAGCGCGCCTTCCTGCGCGGCGACGAGGCAATCCTCCATCGCGTGCGACGAGCTGCACGGCCACATCGAGATGCACGATCCGCGCCGCGCCCTTGATCGAATGCGCCGCGCGCATCGTCGCGGCGAGATGTTCCTTCGCGGAACCGCCGCTTTCGAGCGCCAGCAGTCCGTCGGTGAACGCGCGCATCTGCGATTCGACCTCGCCGCGGAACAGGTCCCACATCGAGAATGCGCCGAGGTTGCTCACGCGATCCTCCGCGCCAGCGCGCCGAACAGCAGGTTCTCGTCGATGATCGCCACCGTTTTGTCGCCGGAATGAAATAGTCCCTGCGTGTAGACCACGGCGACGTTTGTGAGCGTCACGGGCAGCGGCTCGATTTCCTGTCGGCGACGTCGTGCATGCCTTCCACTTGATCGACCGGAAACACCCAATCTTCGCCCGCCCACCGCGCCACCAGGAAGCGCGCGGTCCGGGAGACGATGCGCGGCTGCTTCCTCGCCGAACAATGTGTGCAGCGAAACGCAGGGGTGGAGCTCGCCGCGCACGTTCACCAGGCCGAGCAGAATTTCACGGGGACGGTGGGGAACGCTGCGAATCACGCTTGGCTCGGTGATCTCGCGGAGACTGGTCGCGGGAAAGGCGAGCCAGGCCTGGCCCACGCGAAACACCAGGTAGGGCAGTGGTGGCTGCGTCGGCGGCGATCTTCTCCTCCGCCAAGACCGCGGTCCAGGATTCGAGGTAGTCCGCGGGGGCGGGCCGGTCGAGCAGCCGCCGTCCGCTGGCGGCGTATACGTCGCAATTGCGGCAGTGGGAGACGCGCGGCAGTTCAGGGCACGTGCCGTCTCCCCAGACGCCGATTTGGGTCCAGCAATGCTGCTCGTGCGATCCATAGGTGTCGGAAGCGGGGTATCGCTCATAGCTTACTCGGTTGTGCAGTCATCCGGAGCGCGCCGCGCGCGGGCGCGAAGCAGCGCAGCGCCGGAACCGTCGCCGCGAGCTTCCTGCTTCAGCGCCAGATGCAACAGGGCGTCACGATGAGCCGGGTCCAGGTAGAGCACTTTTCGGAAAGAGCCGACGGCGAGGTCGTGGTGACCTAAAGCATCGTGAAGCACGCCCAGCAGAAAATGGCCTTCCGCGGAATCGGGACACGCTGCAGGTGTTCGCTGCATACGCGCAGCGCGTCCTGCAGTTCGCCCGGCGTCTCCCAGCTGGCGAGCGATGATCAGCAGCGAAAGATCGGCGTCTTGTCCGGCATCCGGCGCAGCGGCGGGCGCCGGTGCGGGAACCTGGGGCGCCGACGCGGGCGGCATCGCCGCGCGAGTGGGCGTGTACGCATGGGTCGCCGGCCGCGACTTTGGCGCGGCGTGCTCTCCCTGGCGGCTAAATGCAAATGCCGCGGCGGGTCCCGTGGCCCTGAATCCATGCTCCCGTGCGAAAGCCGCTCGGCATGCCCAAGGACGAGAACGCCATCCTCCGCAACCAGCCGGCGCAAAGCCGCGATCGCAAGCATCTCGCCTCCGGATGCAGGTAAATCAGCAGGTTTCGGCAGAAGACGATGTCGTACGGCGCATCGTCCTTCAGAAAATCGGCCGCGATCAGATTTCCCGTGCCGGAAACTGACCAGCGATGCGACAGATTTTTTCAGACGCCACGAATCGTTGGCTTCGGCTGATCGAAGTAAGGCGCGCGGTACCACAGGTCACGGTCGCGAAACGATCGCTTGCGGAACACCGCGGCTTGCGCGCATTCCAAGGCGCGCGGATTCACGTCCACCGCATCCACGGTGAACGATCTCGGCTGGAGCGCCCGCCTGCAGCATCGCCATGACCAGCGAATAAGGCTCCTCGCCAGTCGAGCACGGGCAACTCAGGATGCGCAGGACCTTGCCGGACCGCCTGCGCACATGGCGCGCGCCATTGCGCAACCAGCTCAAATGGCGCGATGTCTCTGAAAAACCATGTCTCGGGAATCACCACCTTGTCGACGAGGGATTCCCAAGCCTCCGGATTCTCGGCAACCATCCGGGCATACGCCGCCGGATCGGAGAAGCCGGCGTCCTTCATGGATCGCCGCAGGACAGTCTCAACCGCCTTTTGCCCCACGCTGTGTATATCGAACCCGAGCCGCGCGGCGAGAAGATTTTCGACGTCGGTGAAGGTCACGCCTCACTCTCCGCAAACAAGCGTTCGCGCACGTTTTCGGGCAGCAGGTTCTCGACCTTCACGTATTGAATCATGCTGCCGCCGCTGACGCTCAGCCCGCCGAGGTAGGGCGCCTCCGGCACGGCAACGCCGGAGGAGACGGGTCCGGCTCCGCCGTCGTCGAGGCTGTCGGTTGCGCGCTCCGCCAGCAGCCCCAGCACGCGGCCTGCTCCGGACGGCCCCGGATGCTGGACGAGAATGATGCGCGTGCTCAGCAGCGCTCCGACGGGTTTGCCTCGAATGAGCTGGCTCAAATCGATGACCGGAACCATCGCATCGCGGTATCGGAAGACGCCGGCAACATATTCGGGAACGTGAGGAAGCCGGTGGAGGCGCACAGACGGCAATACTTTGACGACCTGCGCAACATCGAGGCCATATCGCTGGCCGTCGACTTCAAAAAGCAGCGCTACCATCGGGCCCTTATCCCACCGCAGCCAGCTCTCCGAGGAGTTCCTGCGGACTCGGGAGATGACGCGGTCGGAGTATTCACGTTGAACCTGGAGACTTCCCGGTGCAGCACGCGGGCGGCCTGGTCGAGCGATTCGATGGCGCGCACCGCGTCCCGCTGAGATTCCGCCGTGTTGCGCGTGGCCTCGCTCAGCTGAATCATCGCCTCGGTGATCTGGCGCGCGCCCACCGACTGCGATTCCATCCCTTCGTTCACCGACTCGAAACGCGGCCCGAGGCCCTGCACCTGCTCGATGATGCGGGCGATCTGGCCGCTGATATCGTTGACTTCGCGCACCGCGCTCTGCACTTCCTGCGCGAATTTCTCCATGCCCATCACGCCGGAAGAAACAGAGGACTGCATTTCCTTCACCATCTGCTCGATATCGAGCGTGGCGATGGCCGTCTGATCGGCAAGCCGGCGGATTTCCCGGGCCACCACCGCGAAGCCCTGGCCGAATTCGCCCGCTTTTGCGGCCTCGATCGCAGCGTTGAGCGAGAGCAGGTTGGTCTGATCGGCGACCTTGTTGATGGTTGTCACCACGCTCGTGATGTTGGTGACCTTCGCATTGATGTCCGCGAGCTTCTCGGCGATGGCGGTCGATGCCGTCGCCATCTTCTCCATCGTGGTGCCCATCCTGATAAGGCCTGTCTGCCCGCTTCCCGCCGATGTCGCCGCTTGCTGAGACAGGACGGCCACATCCGCCATCGTGCCGACCAGCGTTTGCGTCGTGGCCGATATCTCCTTGGCGGAGGAAACCACCTCGTTCGTGGACGCGACTTGCTGCGTGAGTGTCGCCTCGAGTTCTTTTGATGAAGCGGTGAGCTGCGTGGCCGAAGAGGTCACCTGGATTCCGGATTCCTGAACGCGCCTTACCAACAGCAGCAGTTTCTCCATGAGCGCGTTCACTTCCGAGGCGATCATTCCCACTTCGTCGCTGCTGGTGGCTAGCCGTTTGGTCAGGTCGCCCTCGCCCTCGGCAATTTCATGCAGCTGCCTGCGTACGCTGCCAAGCGAATGCGTCACGGCGCGCGAAACCGTCCATCCGATAAAGATCGAAGCCAGCAGGCCTACGATCAGGATCGAAAGCTGGATCGTTCGCCCTCGCCCGTAGCTTGCCGTCAAATCCTGAAAATCGTTCCTCGCCTCGCTCTGTAGCGTCTGATAGAGCTGGTCCAACTGGTCGCTCAAAGGATCGGAAACGGCATACCAGTTGCCGGCGATGAATTTCCGGATTCCCGCACGATCGCCGCGCTGGAGCAGCCCGGTCAGCGTAGTCACTTCCGCGTCCGCGCTCTTCATCAGCGATTCGGTCTCGCTCGCCATCTGCTTGTCCACGTCGCCCTGCTGAAGATTCACGAATCGCGGCCAGGTCTTCTGGATTTCGCTTGTCGCCGACTTCACCGCGGCGAGCGCATCCTGGGCGCTCAAGACGCCGTCGGAATATTTATTGGCGGCGCCGATAATCTGCACCGTGTAGGCCAGTTCCACGTTTTTGAGGTAGCCGATCGATACCACGCGATTCGTAAAAATCTTGTCGAATGCGCGCTCGCCGTTTGAAGACTGGATCAAGCCGACCACGCCCACGGCCAGCCCCACCAGGCTCATGAGCCCAATCAGCACAATCAACCGGGATTTGATGGTCAGCTTGTTCAGCATTGTCTATTCTCCAATGGCGGACCTGACATCTGCGTACCGGCACTCACAAGGCTTCTGCCGCAAAGACTCCCGGCCGAGGGAGCTAATTCTCTAAATTGAAATTGACCGGAATGGTTGTGATCACTTGGACCGCCTGCCCGCCGACGGTCGTTGGCTTGAATTCCCAGGCTTTCACCGCCTTGACAGCCGCATCATCCAGCTCTTTGATCGACCGTAGAACCTTGATTTCCTTCACCTTTCCGTCTGTCCCAATCGTGGCTTCCAGGATGACCACTCCCTGGATGTGGGCCTGAATGGCGAAGGACGGGTAAACCGGCGGAACGTTCTTGGTTTTGACGGGCGGCTTGATGTCGCCGCCCACACGAACCGTCTGCGGCGAACCCTGCGGGGCGGGATTGGCAAGCGAGGCGCCAGCCGTCAGGCTGGCAACTAACACGATCAGCGCTAATCTCATCGTAATAAAGACCCTGTTTTGCGAGTTTCTTGGCCCGGCGATTATAGGGAATTCGGTCCTGCATTCGCAAATTTAAAAGGCGCAGGTCCGAGTCATTCGCGAGATCGTTCGCGGAAATGCCTCCGCCTTACATCGCATTTGCCGGCCAATTGGACAGTCGTAGGCCGTAAGCGGAACGAGTTGCCAGTGGAATTGGTGGGCCCGCAAGGATTTGAACCTTGGACCAACGGATTATGAGTCCGCTGCTCTAACCGCTGAGCTACGGGCCCCACGAATTGCTATGTTTTTGATTTTACATCTGTTTGTGCGAAGTTCTTAGCACGTTCCGCGAGTTCCTTCTGGCCAGAATCTCGCCACTCAAGTTAAAGTCGCAGTTAACATAGCGCAGATTTTTGCGGTGCATGTTCGCGGTTATTCAAATGTTGTGCGGCAAATTCCCGCTTGGCGGCCAACTCACTAATCGCCTTCCCTTGATTTTGTCGCAGCTTGCTGTCTAACTGGCGTCGGCCTTCTCGCCCGTGGTACCATGTGGCGAATAAAAAGCGAATGCGCAGATTGTCGCATTTGATTTTGACCGGTTAACCCGTACCCCCTTAGCGGCACACGGAATCTTGCGGCAGATCGTCGCGGGACGCGATTGATGATTCCGTGAGGGCAGGGGTTAGTTTAATATTGCGACGGCCAATTTAGCCAGGCCGGAATTCCGAACTGAGGAATTGGTTCGCGGTTTGGGAGGGACTCCACTGAACGGACAAGTTGAGAAATGGACCAATCCGTCCGTGAAAAAACTTGCGGGCAAAGATGATCCTGTTCGAGCTATAACGCAACGAGCGCGTGAGGTAGTCTTGGCAGCGATGGACAAGGGCTGGTCCGGCCCCCCATTTGACCCCCTCACCCTCAGCGACCTTCTGAAACTCCGCACAGCCCCCAGAGCTGACATACGCGATGCGCGCACCGTCCCTGCAGGGAGCGGGGTGTGTATTGAGTACAACCCTAGCCGTCCGCCTGGCCGAGTACGGTACTCGATAGCCCACGAAATCGCGCACTCTCTCTTTCCCGATTGTTCGGATCAAATCCGCAATCGATCCCCGCGTCACGAGATGAAGGGAGATGACTGGCAGCTTGAAATGCTTTGCAACATCGCTGCCGCCGAGTTCCTGATGCCGATCGGATCGCTTGGCGAGGTCAAGCGGGAAGATCTAAACATCGATCGGATTTTACAGCTCCGCAAGGAATACGACGTTTCTACGGAGGCAGTGCTCTTGCGTGCGGTTCACGCGACAGATGCTCCCTGCGCAGCTTTCTCCGCCTCGAGGATCGAAGAGGGGCCAAATCAAGATCGTTACTTCGTCGAATATGTTATCCCGTCTTGCGACTGGACCCCACCAATTTCCAAACGTGCAATTCTCCCAAGTTCGCATGTGATAGGCCAATGTTCGGCGATTGGCTTTACAGCCAAGGGTTCGGAAAAGATTGGAGCGGAAACTCTGTACACGGAATGTGTTGGTATTCCTGCCTACCCTGGATCAAGCTTCCCTCGCGTTGCTGGAATATTCACGCCGGAAACGACATCGCGCAGTGGGCCGCGAATTACCTTTCTAAAAGGTGACGCGAGCCGACCCATCGGCCTTGGACGGAGGATCATAGCCCACGTGGTCAACGACTCTACGCCGAACTGGGGCGGACGGGGGGTTGCGCAAGCTATCAAGGCGAACTGGCCGCTGGCACAAGATGCCTTCCGTGCGTGGGTCAGCGAAAAGCCGGAACATTTAGCACTTGGAAATATTCACATCGCTGAGGTTAGTCCGGAAATTGCTATCGCAAGCTTGATTTGCCAAAAAGGGTATGGCACTTCAGCCAAGCCTCGACTGCGTTATTTTGCCTTGGAGGGCTGCCTCCGTCGCTTGAATCAGGCCGCTACGGATCGCGCAGCATCTGTGCATATGCCACGGATAGGCTGTGGGCAAGCCGGGGGGTCTTGGCTTCTCGTGCACGAGCTTATTACAGGGGTGCTGCTGTCTGAGAAGGTTCCCGTTTTTATCTACGATCTGCCGGACGCTGAAGAGAAACTGGGGGTACAGAAGTCTCTTGGTTTTTGAGGAGAATCTCAGGCCCTTCCCAATATGCCAAAGCAAATCATCTTGCTTTCAGGCCCAATCGCGTCTGGGAAGACGCAGCTTGGTAGTGCGCTCGTCGAGCATTACGGTTTCCGGCTCATAAAGACGCGCAGCCTCATCCAATCACTCGTCAAGGTGCAGAGCGAGCGTGGTGCTCTGCAAAAGGCCGGTGAGACGCTGGATCGCAAGACTAACGGAAAGTGGCTCGCCGAGTCCTTAGCCCGCGAAATCTCGCGTTTGCCAGCAGATTGCTCTGTGCTTGTCGACTCGATCCGAATCGAACGACAGGCCGAAGCGATCCGCACTGCATTTGCAGAACCCGTAGTTCATATTCATGTGACGGCTCCAGAAGAAGAACTTGCCCGCCGTTACGCAGCCCGGAACCCGAACGTCAAGGAGATGACTTCCTATCAAGAGGTACGAAGGAACAAGACCGAGTCGGACGTAAGGAAACTCGCCGATACTGCAGATATCGTTATCGACACCGGACAGAGCTCGCCCTCAGACGTCTTTGTGCGAGCCGCCACCCGGCTGGGCCTCTATGGGCGAAGCGTTGATCGACTTGTCGACGTTTTAGTTGGCGGACAATATGGCAGCGAGGGAAAGGGCCACATTGCGGCGTTCCTCGCGCCTGAGTACGATTACTTGATAAGGGTCGGCGGCCCGAACGCTGGCCACACCGTTTACGAAATCCCCGAACCGTACAAGTTTCACCAACTCCCCTCAGGTACTCGACGTTCGGAGGCCAAAGTAGTTCTTGGCCCAGGAGCCGTAATCTCCGTCGCACGCCTTCAAAAAGAGATCGCCGACTGTGAGCTTACGGCCGAGCGACTCTTGATCGATCCACAAGCTGTAATCATCGCCGACGAAGACCGCAAGTTCGAAGAGAAAAAACTAGTCAAGAGTGTTGGGAGTACCGGTCAAGGCGTTGGCTCCGCCACATCGCGAAAAATTCTTCGCACAGCTGCTGACCCACCAGTTCAATTAGCCAAGGATATTTCCCTGCTCGCTCCTTTCATTAAGCCCACGCTCGAAGCTCTGGAAGCTGCCTTTTCGATAGGGGCTCGCATTTTTCTTGAAGGTACGCAAGGAACAGGCCTCAGTCTTCACCACGGCACATATCCGTACGTAACATCGCGCGAAACTTCTAGCAGCGGCTGTCTCGCGGAGGCGGGAATCGCACCCGGCCGGCTTCGGAAAACGATCATGGCAGTGCGAACCTACCCGATTCGGGTCGGGGGAAACTCCGGTCCCATGGAGAATGAACGAAGTTGGCAGACGATCTCTGAGCGTTCGGGCATACCGTTAGAGGAGCTGCTAAAAGCCGAACGGACGACAACGACTAACAGGGAGCGGAGGGTGTCTGAGTTCGATTGGACGCTACTTCGTAAAGCTGCGTCCTTGAATGGCCCAACGGATATTGCTCTCACTTTTGCGGATTACATTGCGATCAAGAATCGAAAGGCTAGGCGCTTCGAACAACTCACGGAATCCACACTTCGTTTCATTGAGGAAATCGAGCAAGTCACCTCCGCCCCGGTTTCCTTGATTACAACCAGATTCGACGCTCGTAGCATTATTGACCGACGCGCATGGTGAACGGAATCACGATCGAGGAGCTCGCAAGAAGATTTCCACTTCTGTATCACATGGCCCAATTCGGAAGCTGGCCTACCGTCGAAAAGCACGGGCTCCTAAGCACGACTGCCTTGCTTGACCTGTTTGAGGTTCGCGGTGACGAACGCTTCCGCATCGAGTCTTGCCACCGCCCAGAGAGCATCACAATCGAACATGCGGTACACGGACAGGCCGTAATTCGGGATCAAAAACCGATGTCCGACAGGTCGGTGCGCAAAGCGCTGGTCGGCGGTCTGAAACCGGCAGATTGGTACCGTGAGCTAAATTCCAGGGTGTTCTTCTGGCTTAGCGAGGAACGTCTGAAGACTCTCATGAACGCTCGGGCTTACCGGGGCCAGCGACACAATGTCCTTGTTGTTGACACAAAGCGCTTGGCGGAGCGACACGAACATAAAATCATGCTGTCTGCCATGAACAGCGGCTGCACGATACCGTTCCCCCATAAGCGCGGTCTGGAAACTTTTCGAAGAATTGCAGAGTACCCATACGCGGCCAGGAAGCGGAATCGAGATCCTATCGTCGAGCTCGCCGTGGATTATAGCGTTCCGGATATTCGTGATTTCGTAATTGAGGTTAGAGAAGCTGGAGCCGGGCAGCATACACAAGTCGTTTGGAAACGAACCCCCAACCGAAAGTAATAATCATACTCCGCTCCAGAGGGCCATTTCCCAGAGTCAGGGTTTCCTCCAGGAGCCAGGACCTCTTTCAAGACCCGATGAATCAGAAACTTACGGAGTAGTATCGACTCACACTTACGCAAAATCCCCTTCCTAAAAAACTTCGAATCTATCGATCGTCCGAACCCGCGCAAAGGGGATTAGTAACTGAATCTAAGCCAGTTATTCGATTTTACCTGCTACTTGACGTCATTTTGCCCTACCTCCACTGCATGTGATCTTGGGAAGTGGAGGCAAGACCAAATGACACCAAATGATTTTTCGAGGCAGGAGATAGAGAAGTATTACGGAAGCCGGACGGGACGCGCGCTGCGGCCAAACGCTCAAGGGCAGGCGACAACGCGGTGCCTCTCTCACGAGGACCGCAACCCGTCGCTCTCAATCAACTTGAACACGGGCCTTTGGAAGTGCCACGCGGGGTGTGGCGAAGGCACCATCTTTGATTTTGAGATGCTGTTCAGCCATGTAGAATTTGGCGAGGCGAGAGCCCGCGTTCTCAAGGAGGTAGGCAGGCCGTTACCCCCGCTGGTCCTGGCTGTTCAGCGCAGAATTTCCGCTACGTATGCCTATCTGGATGAGCAAGGACAGCTGCTTTATGAAGTTGTCCGTTACGAGCCAAAAGGGTTCGCCCAGCGGAAGCCGGACGGCAAAGGGGCCTGGATATGGAACGTCACCGGAGTCCGGCAGGTCCCCTATCGGCTGCCAGATTTGCTCAAGGCCGCCGACGTAATAGTTGTCGAGGGCGAGAAGGATGCGGACCGCCTCGCCGCGGAAGGGTTTACCGCGACCACCAACTCGGGCGGGGCCGGCAAGTGGCGTCCCGAGTACGCGGAGTTTTTCAGGGGCAAGCGGGTTTCAGTGATTCCCGACAACGATGATCCCGGCCGCGCTCATGCGGAGTCGACGGCACGGAATCTGCACTCCGTCGCGGCCAGCGTGAAGGTCGTTCATCTCCCGGGATTGAATCCGAAGGGGGATATTTTCGATTGGTTCAATCAGGGCCACGGGGCCGACGAACTTCGCCAGCTGATTGCGGACGCGGGCGCGTATACCCCCAACTCCGCGACCGCTGCCTCGCTCTTAGAGCAAATCCTGGACGTCTGGAGCTGCGAGGTGCCCCCGATCGAGTGGGCGGTTGACGAGCTGTTCCCGCTCGGCTGCATCTCGCTCGTCACGGGCGCCCCGGATGTTGGGAAAACTTGGCTGGCGTTCGCCCTGGGCAGGTCCGTGCTCCAATCCAATACGTTCCTGGGCCGGCGCGTCTCGTGGCGCAAAGTGATCTACTGCGACCAGGAAAATCCTCTCAGCGTCGTCAAACAACGCCTCGACGAACTCGGATTTAAGCCAGACCCCAATTTTCACTACTGGGCATTTCATTGCCCTCTGTCACCGCCCGAGCTGACCGATGCGGCGCCGTACGTGGAAATCGCCAAGTCGGTTGGCCTGCCCCCGGTCTTCATCTTCGACTCTCTCGTGCGGTTCCATCGCGCCGGAAACGAAAACTCGGCGTCGGACATGGCCGCCGTCATGGCCCAGCTGCGGCTCATCGCCAATACCGGGGCGGCGGTCATCGTGCTTCATCACAAGGGAAAATCGGAAGCCAATCAGTATCGCGGCTCGAGCGACATCCAAGCCGGGGTGGACATTTCCGTGATGCTCGACAAGGTCGACAAACATGGCACGCTTCGGCTGACCAGCACGAAGAACCGGCTCGGTGTGCCTTTTACCATCACCATGAGGCTCGACCCTCAGTCCGGCGGGTTCGTCGTCACGGAAGACCCCGCCAAGGAACGCGCCGAGCAGGAGCTTGAGCTGGTCCGCGCCGTCATCGAGGAGACGCCGGGGCTGTGCCAGGAGGAGATTGTGGCCAAGTTAAAGGGCAAGGTCCCAATGCGTCGTGTGCGGGAAAACCTGAGCAGAGGTAAGGGGCTTCTGTGGCACGTCCGGGCCGGTCTCAACAACCGGATGAACTTCCACCCCGGAGCCGGTGAGACGCTGGAATTCGAGCTTTGAGCAGTTTCTCAGTTTTGCAGTCCATACATATTCGCCAAACCGCAAAACCGCTCGGAAGCAGAAAGGTGGTAGCAATGGAAATCGAATCTGTGATTCGCAGATTGGAAGGGCATGGAGCGGTCTTTGAACTGGTCGGAGAGCAAATAAAGCTCCGCATCAAATCAGAGCACGCCCCGGCGCCCGAGCATTTGGCTCATCTCAGGCGGCATCGGGCCGAGGTAATCGCCCTCCTCCGTCTTCGTCAATCGAATGACAGTACTTACCGCCGTCAGCTTAGTGAGACTATGCGCAGAATCTGTAGCGAGCCTTATAAGCGCGGCATGATCGGCTGGCTTCAAGGCGCCAACGGGGAACTTCATACGAAGATCACTGCGGCATTCCCCGACGAAATAGACCTCCTCTGCCAATCAAGGGTAGCGCCCCACGTGCTTCAGAACGCCCTTGATCGTTTCTTCGAGACATTCCGGATGGCGGGCGAGCTGTACGAGGGCAGCGAGGCAACTCAGGAAAATTCTCCTGGACTTAACGACGTAACGGAAAAGACATCTCGTGATGGAGGACAAGATGAAAATAGTCGCTGAAAAAACCGATGAATCTCCTATCCGACTGGTCTCGGTGGAAACCGCTGGCACAATAATCGGTTTGGGAAAATGGAGGATCCGCAGTCTGGTCTATAGCGGCGAGCTACCGTACGTCCGGCTGGGCCGACGCGTGATGATCGACATACGTGACATTGAGCTGTTCATTGAGAGCCACAAAACCCGTGAGGGCAGGAGGTAGATGAATCTCGCGATAAGAGTTCCTCCGTGGAGACCCTCAAGTCGGTTTTGCAGTTTGTTGAAAGCATATAGCTGCGCAATTCTGCAAAACCAAGCGGCCCATCCTCCGTTACGGTGCTCTTCTTCAGAGTGGAAAATGTAGGGAGCAGTGAAGAGTCCTCTGCGATAACGCCATATGGCGCCTTGCAGCAATCGTAAAGCGGAATCCGCACGAAATCATCTAAGGGACCAGAAGTCACAGGCGCACAAAACTTTTAAATTCGTGAGCGATCCACTGCACGGGTCGGGCGATCATCGGGGCGAATGTATAGGAATGCATCCTGGGCAGGAAGGCCGCCACAATCAGTAGACTCTCGGGCTTCGTTTAACTTGAGAACGAGTCGGCGGGATTGGATTCTGTTGTAATCATTGAGAATATCTCGGCACATCGGATACGCAGTACGTTGGGCCGACCTCTCCGTTTCAGTACCCGCCGCAGAAACAGGTGAGTTAGCGGCGCGGCACCTGTCGGTGGTGCCGCCATTTTTATTTACACACCCCCACCCCTCGATCAAGGCATTAAACCCGACACACTGATGATGATCGTGTTTTTGTCCGGGGTTCTTCCCGGGAGTTTCTGCGCCATCGCGTAGCGCCGAGGCATCCCGGGTAGGCACTCGCTTGCTGAGGCTCATAGCGGCTAAGAACCTCCAGGTTCCTCCCGTTCCCCTGTCCAGACCCTAGTGCGGATTCCGCATATCGCACGCGAATTGTGAATTTGGCCCAGCTGCCGAGCAGCGCCGCTCATTCGGAGGCTGCCCATCGATCGACCGGAACGATGAAGATCGTGCAGCAGCCCCCGGCTCATCGCGATCTTGCGTGCCTTGCGAAGCGGTCCTGACCTTGAATCCGGCGGCTCAAAGAAATCTGCCCGGTCCGGCGTTTCAATGTGCAGATTGTGGTTGCAATAGAGGTAATAAGATACTAGTACTATGTACATGAGCGCAGATACCCCCACCGTTACAAAGACAACTGGCCAGATCGCAAAGGCATTGGGTATCTCAAAGGCCACACTCGTCCGCTGGATAGAGCGCAAGTATCTACCTCCAGTTGCGTTTGTTGAGGTGGGCGGGGTCCGACTCCGCGCATGGCGACGAGAGGATTACATGCGGGCTCGAGAGCATAAGAACAGATTTTATTGGAGCACCCACGCAGAAATACAACGAGGAGCGAATGATGGCGCAACAGAGCGCGATGCAGGCCGCACCAGCGGAGACAAACCAGCGGAGGGAGTCGCCCCAACCGAAGGCGACGCAGCCTAAGTCCAAACGTCCGCGCGGCACCGGCAGTATCTATAAGATGGGCAAGTATTGGTACGTGGCCTACTACGTCGCGACTGGAAAGCAAGTCACCGAATCGAGCCGATCGCCTCTTAAATCAGTCGCCGAACACATGCTGCGGGACCGTCTTGAGAAGGTGAGGCAAGGGCTGTTCTGCGGGCCACCCCCTACCAAGATAACCTTCGAGGACCTCGCCCAGGATCTTCTGAACGATTATAGGGTCAATCGCCTCAGGACACTCCGCGATGCACTTTCCAGAATAAATCTCCACTTGCGACCGTTCTTCGGAAACTATTTAGCAGCGGCGATCACGACAGAGAGGGTGAGGGAATATATCGCGTTGCGACTATCAGAGAATGCCGCGCCGTCATCTTGCAATCTCGAGCTGGCCCTATTGAAACGCATGTTCTCCCTCGCTTATTCCGCCACGCCGCCGAAGGTCGCTCGGATCCCCCGCGTACCCATGCTTAGGGTCGACAACGTTAGAAAAGGATTTATCGACCAACCTGGGTACGAGGCTCTGCTGAAAGCGTTGCCGGATTATCTCAGGCCTATCTGCATGACAGCCTATCTCACCGGGATGCGAAGGGGGGAGATTCTTGCATTGCGGTGGGAGAACGTTGATCTCTTGAACCGGCAGGTGCGGCTCAATCCAGGTGAAACGAAGAACGGAGAGGGGAGAACGATTCCGCTCGGGAACGAACTGCTGGAGGCGTTGAAGTCGCAGCTGCACCTCCGAAACACTTGTTTCCCCGAATGTCCCCTCGTCTTCTTTCGCACGATCCAGACCAAGGAGAACCCGGCCCCCAGGTGGCTGCCAGTCGGTGACTTCCGGAAGTCATGGGACGATGCTTGTGAGAAGAGCGGCCTGAAGAAATTGATATTTCATGATCTTCGTCGTTCGGCCGTAAGGAACTTTTTGCGCGCAGGCGTACAAGAAAGTGTCGCGATGAAACTTAGCGGTCACCGTACACGCTCGATCCTGGACAGATACGACATCGTCAGCGAAACAGACCTGAAAGACGCGGTCCGTCGGTTAGAAAAGTTTCAAGAGCCCACGGGTCCGGTTCCCGCGGTCGTACCGTGCTACCCCAAGCCCATGGCTCCTCCTGTTCGGTCGGGGTTCGTCAATTGAACGCAGCGCGTTCGCCTCGGAAGGTGCACAGGATTCTCAGAGGAGCGGCTGGAACCCCGCCGTTCTGTCATCTGCTGGCCGTGGAACGCTCGCGAGAGGCAGTGAAAGTGAATAGTTCCGACACCGGGACGCGCAGCCGTCGCGATATCTTCTCCAGCGTCTCGAACGACGGCGCGTTGATGCCGCGCTCGATCAGGCTTAGGAAGTCCACCGACATGTCGAGCGCCTCGGCGAACTGCTCCTGTGTCATTCTGCGCCGCAGCCGGATGTCGCGGAGCCTTGATCCGAATCTCTTTCGTAGCGTGGCCACTTGGAAGGTGTTTCCAGGCGGCAGTCTCCCGTAGTATGGTTACGAGCACCACCGAACCAGATTACGGGTGCCATCCCGACGCGCGAAAGATTTCTGGGAATTAGAGATACGGGAGGATTGTTCACGATGAAGCACGGGTCACTATCGCTCGCTCCCTTAGTGCTGCTCACTTTGCTGATGCCTCCGCTAGTGACTGCGGGTGACACGAAGACTCAAATGTTCAACGTTCCAGCTGATGCGCTCTTCATGGCTGCCACAAAGGTGGTGCGCGAGCACTACAAGCTGAAAGACGCGGACGCTAAGAAGATGGCGCTAGTTTTCAGGACGGGCACAACGATGGCGACTTGGGGATTCACTGTCACCGTTGTAATTCAGGCCAGCGGCGACAATCAATCGATACTCGGTATGAACGTCGACAACGGAGGAAATTACGGGTGGGGGGCGCAGGGAAGGTTCGCGACAAAATTCTTCGATTGGATTGAAGAAGAACTCAAAAATAATTCGGTTTCAACCCAAAATACTCAGGCTGCAGGACCAGCAGCCCGGGAAACGGACAGCAGTCCGGCAGAAGGGGCGGACTTGAAGCCTTCTTCGAGCGAGCGGGCACTCACGAACGACGATATCCTGGGCATGATCGGGGCCGGTCTCCCGACGGAGGTGATCGTCGCGAAGATCAAGTCGAGCCCGGGTGTCTTTGATACATCGCCGGGAACCCTCAGCCAGCTGGCGGCGGCAAAGGTGCCGGATAGCGTACTGCTGGCTATGGTCCAAGGACAGGAGACTCGCAGCCAGAAACAAGAGGTTCCGAATGGCCGAATTACGGGCACCCTCACGTATTTCTTCAACTACAACTACGGAAATAAGCCGGATGTCGGTGCTGTGGTGTGGCTGGTCCGAGGTTTCGTGGATATCCCAGAAACTGCTTATTTCCACGGTCCCGAAAACATAATGACGGTTGCTGGGCCAGTACAATATGAGCCCATAATGCGCACGGTTGCCGACGGCGATGGCAATTTCGTCCTGCCGGACGTTCGGCCTGGCGCCTACACTGTCATAGCTGAATCAGCGCACCGGAACGGAACATCCGCCCGGGACAAGCCAGGAAAAGTCGCAACCTTCCAGGTTGCCGTGAAACCTGGCGAAGCAAGCGTCTGTTCATGGAATTTTGGCCTGTGAATTTGGCGCCTTCTAACACCTGATAGTTCAGTGCGGAAACCGTAGAGCGTCCAAGCGTCGCCCAATCAAGCCACAATGCAAAATAGGCCTGTACGCTCCACCGTTACCGTGGCACATGTTCCAACTCTCGGGTCAGACGCCGACGTTTTCGGCCCAACAAATTAACGGATTCTTGAAAAGGAAGTCACGGGTGTTCGCCGATTTCTTGACCGGTGATCCGACCAGGGCAAAACAAGAGTTGCAGAAGCACGTTACGAAACTCGTGCTGACCCCAAGGAAACTCCAGATGGAAACGTTTTCGAAGTCTCAGGCGATGTATCCCTGTTTTGTTGGAGGCAAAGACGATGTAGTGGTGACCAATTCTTGGGAGAGATTTGCCCAGCATTACATCTTCCGCCGATTCCGCTCTCCGATCTTTGCCTCATTCCAACGGCTGAAATTGCGATGACAGGATAAAGGGTGTTCTTAATAAGGCATTACATACTTTCGGGTATGGAGAGCTGGAACCTGTTCCGGTATAAGAACGCTATCATGGCCGGAACAGGCAGACTTTCCCGACTTTCGACAATTGCGGTACTCGCTGCAATTCTGTGTACAACTGCTCACAGTGGTCGGACAAATTTCGTTCCCCCTCGCCTCGTGTCAGCGAGCGATGTTCTATATCCGGGTACTGATGCAGCTGCCGGGGGCCTTGTACAGCTCGCCGTCGATCTCGATTCGCATGGTACTGTGATCTCTGTAAATACGGTGCGGTACATCTCCTCCCTTACTGCCGCCGCTGCAGATGCAGTGATGGGGTGGACCTTTTCTCCTGGCTTCCTGGACGGAAACGCCGTTGCATCGACCATCTCCGTGAACTTTCTCTTCGACCCCGGAACGTTGCCGATGAAACCGGTGGTGCTGACGCCGCCCGATGAGCGATGGAAAGCAGCCGAGCCACCGCTTTACATCGCGCCGCAAACATCGGCCGCCTGGTTCGCCGCCTACCCCAGCGGCGGACCGCCGGCAACTGTGGTGCTGGATGTGTCGGTGAACAGAGCCGGAGAGGTAAGGCACACGGCGGCTGTCTACAATGTGCCGAGTTTGACAAAGGATGTAATCGCCGCGATGAACCGCTGGACCTTTCTGCCTGCGACTTTCCGAGGAGACCCCGTCGAAGGATATACGGTGGCGGCGTTTGTATATCACGCGCCATTAATCGACCAGGCGCGTTGACAAGTGCTGTCGACGCGTCACTTCAATATCAAGCGAATTAAAATAAATGCGAAAATGGCAACGCCAATCAAAACCAAGAAAGGCGTAAGGCCGATATTGGGAGCATCGATTGTTGTTCTGCGCTTTCTGCGAAAGACCATAGTATTCCCCCCCAGCTAGTTGCGACTTTCCAGCACAACCCTCCAGGTTTCCGGGATTTCCGGCCGCTACCGGATCTGTGTTTACGAAGTTAGCCCCGCTTTGGAGGGCAGTTGTCGGCCTGAGTCTCCGTTGGCAGTGTCCCTGCGACCGTAGACAAGAATGTAAACGGCGGGCACCAGAAAAACTGTAACGATAACCGAAACCAGCAGGCCTCCGATGATTGCGCGAGCCAGGGGAGCATATTGTTCGCTACCGGCTTCCAACCCGAGAGCCAATGGGATCATTCCCAGCAGTGTTGCCAGAGAGGTCATCAGGATCGGGCGCAGGCGGATCTTGCAGGACTGCACCACTGCGTCTCTATAGCTGCTTCCCCGGCTGTGCAGGATTCCGGCGAACTCCACGATCAGAATGCTATTGGACACAACGATACCCACCATCATAATCACGCCCATGAGTGACATTACATTCAATGTAGAGCCAGTGATCACCAACAGCACGATCACGCCTGCAAGACCAGGTGGAACCGCCATCAGGATGATGAATCGGGTCAATGAACGAAGTGAATTGCGCCATGAGGATCAGATATACCAGCACCACAGCCATAACGATTCCAAGGCCAAACCGCAGAAACGACGCATCCATGCTTTGGACGGCGCCATGCATCAACACGCGAAGGCCGTTGGCCGTGGGCACCTCTGTATCAAGCGGTTCACTTGCTTGCTCAACGGCGTTCAAGGCTTCGGTTTTTGGGAGAACGTAGACGTCGATCACGCGCCGCAGCTGATAATGGTCTACCTCCGTTGGAGTGTTGATCTGCTTGGTGAACACGACGGACCGAAGTGGCGTGTAGCTTGGGCTGTCTTTACCCCGAAGGGGAATGTTCCCTAATTCCTCCATGTTCATGTGACCGATCTCTGGATTGGAGTACTGCACCGTGAGCATATAGTTGTTGCCTGTTTGAGGATCAATCCAATAGCTCGGAGCAATGACGCCATTCGAGGTAAGAGCTGTTATCACGTTGTCGACGACATCCTTGGGCGTCAATCCGATCAGGCTGGCGCGTTCGCGATCGATATCCATCTCCAAGTCCCGGATACTTGAGATCCTGCGGAATGAATACAGCGGAAACGCTGCTCAATCCCTGGAGTTTCATTGCCAGGCTTCGGGCCTGCGCGTAGGCGGCAGCTTGGTCGTTCGAGGAGAGCTGGATATCGATCGGCGCTGGAAGGCCCTGATTGACGACGGAATCCACCAAGCCGCCCACCTGGAAATAAGTATCGAGCTGCGGCAGTTGCGACGCAAGCGCGTCGCGAACCTTGGAAATGTACGCGTAGCTGCCGGTCTTGTGCCCTTCGTTTAAGCTCACCTGCACAAAGGCCGTGTCCATGGCGGAGTTGGGTG
Source organism: uncultured Acidobacteriota bacterium (assembly GCA_963848365.1). Lineage (GTDB taxonomy): Bacteria > Acidobacteriota > Terriglobia > Acidiferrales > UBA7541 > Palsa-295. The sequence continues at coordinate 838,164 of CAWKDI010000004.1, read as the reverse complement.
TATAAATTGCGGAAAGATCGGGAGTGATCCCGATATTCGAAACGATCATGCTGAAGATCGGTAGAGGCGAACGACCTGCCGTATCACCTCCTCCACCTTGGCAATTTCCTGATTGCTAACTTCGATCCGGGTCCCGCTGGGCATCTTTACATTCACGATGAATTGCCCTGGGTCTGTACGAGGAAAATATGCACGGCCCAACAATGGTATGAATAAAGCGATTACCAGCGCGGAGCCGCCCAACATGACTGCTGTGGAAAGCCAGGGTTTGCCGAGCATCCAGTAAGCCAGGCGTTCATACCGCTCAAGCATGCCCGCAAAGCCAAGGTTAAACATGTCAACGCCACGCTTGAATATCGGATGGCTTCTTCGCACTTTCGCTCTTGTTTTTTCAGGATGTATAAACTTGGCGCAAAACAGCGGGACCAACGTCATCGAGAAAATGTATGAAGCGAAAATCGTGAAGACAACCCCGTAGGCAAGATCGGTGAAAATGTATTTGCTCACACCATTGAGAAGAAATACCGGAAAGAACACCACGGATGTCGTCACGGTTGCGGCAAATACGGGAAGCGCTACTTCGGTGCCTCCTTCGCCGGCAGCCTTTTCCGGGGGCGCCCCTTCCTCCATGAAGCGGAAGATGTTCTCGAGCACGATTACGGAGTTGTCGATCAAACGAGAGAGCACAAGCGCCAGGCCGCCCAGAAGCATTGTGTTGATGGATCCTCCCATTCCGCTCACCATCAGCAGGCAGGCCAGCACGGCGAGCGGAATGGCAATCAGCGCGGCGATCGTAGCCCTCGCGCTACCGAGAAAAATCAGGATCATAACCCCAGTGAGAAGAAGCCCGATGCCTGCTTCCTTCAGGAGATTTCTGATGGCACCCTTAACAAATACGGATTGGTCGAAGACGACAGCGGTACGAAGGGCCGACTGGGGTGTCGACCAGCTTCGCGATGGCCGCACGCATGCCATTGACGATTGTGATGGTATTGCTCTTACCCGCTTGCTTCAGGACGGGTATGTAGACGGAACGCTGCCCGTTGATGCGAACGATGTTGGTCTGAATTGCCCCCGCGTCCTCGGCATGCCCGATATCTCCCACCAGAACGGAAGCGTTTCCCACAGAGCGTAGCGGGATCGAGTTGATCTGTTCGGGCGTCGGAATTTGGCTGTTCGCATAGATGTTGAAATCCTGGGTGCCGATGCGGACATCGCCGGCAGGCAAGATCAGGTTCGAATCGTTCACGCTGTCCACGACATCCATCACGCTCAGGTTATGCGCTTCCAGCTTCAAGGGATCGACGTAGACTTGAATTTGCCGATAGGTTCCTCCAAAGGGCTGGGGAACCGAAGCGCCCTGCACATTCGCAATCTGATCGCGAACGCTGAATTGCGCCAGGTCTTTCAGCTGTGTCTCGTTCAGACCTTTACCTTCCAGTGTCACCAGACAGATGGGCTGGCTGGATGCCGTCATGCCCAGCACAACCGGGGGAAGTGTTCCCGGAGGAAGGCGCCGCAAGTCTGCGAGCGCCAGATTGGCAATGTTGCTGAGCGCGGAATTGGCGTCTGTTCCGGCGCGAAAATAAACCTTGATCAGACTCACGCCGGTCAGGGAGCGCGATTCAATATGTTCGATATTTGCGCCGAGGGTGAAGAACCGCTCAAACGTATCGGTGATGTCGGCTTCGATTTGCTGAGGTGGCATCCCAGCATAAAAGGTAGCGACCACGACAACCGGCATATCGATGTCCGGGAACAAATCCACGGGCATCGTGGTCATATTTGCAATACCCACGACGAGAATCATCAGAGCAAAGCATGAGAATTGTGAACGGATAGCGCAGAGCAAACTTCGGCATTACTTGTTGCCTCCGTCGCTCTCTTCGGGATCTGTGACTCCGTTTTCTTCGTGCATGATGTCATTTGCCGGTTCCTGCTGTACCCGCGGAGTGACTTTCTCCCCGGCGTGGAAGCTATTGGGATCGCCAAGCAGGACCTGGTCGCCGGCTTGGAGCCCGCTCGTCACCTCGACCAGGGTGGAACCACGGATCCCGAGCTGCACGGAACGTTCCTCGACCTCATTGTTTGCGTTCAGCGCCACAACCTTTCCCTCTTTACCTGTTCCCTGCACCGCGACGATCGGAATAGTCAGCACATTTTCCCGGTGCTCGAGCTGCAGATAAGTGTTGGCATACATTCCGGGAGTGATGGCCAGAGTTGGATTTGGAACATCCACCTCAGTCTCCATCGTGCGGGTAGTCAGGTCCAGGTTTCGAGTGAAACGCACCACTTTCCCGCTGAAGTTCCTATCGAGTGCGTCCACGCGAATTTGCATCGCATCGCCCACATGGACGTATCTCACCGCATCCTCTGGCACGGGAACGCGAAGTCGGAGCAGATCGCTTTGCGCAAGCTTGATCAGTGGCAAAGTTGTTGTGTCCGAGCTGGTGCCATCTTGAATCAGCACCCCCGTGTCGGCATATCGCCAAGCGACGACACCCTCCAAGGGCGCAGTGACGTTCGTGTAAGCCTGGAGCGCCCCGACGCGCTGCTGGTCGGCAGCGGCGGCTTCTGCACCTTTCTGCGCGGCTGCAAGTTCCGCCGTCGCCGCGTCAACTTGTTCCTGTGAGGCGTCTGCCTGCGACCGCGCATCATCCAATTCCTGCGCCGCAATGAGGCCTGGCCGCTCCTTCGATGCCTCGAGCAGTCGGTCATAGTTGGATTGCAGCGCGATATGGAGTGACTTGGCCCGGCTTACCTGATGCTGAGCGGCCACGATGGCGTCCTGCGACCGCAGCGATTCGGATTGAGTGCTGCGATATTGCGCGTTCAGTTCGGGTACTTCCAGCGTTGCCAACGTCTCTCCGGCATGCACGCGATCGCCGATATCGACGTAAATGTGCCGCACATACCCCGAAACCTTCGCGTGAACGTCCACCACTTGATAGGGCTGAAACTGTCCGGCCAGACTCAAAACATGCGAAATGTTCCCGCGCTGCACGACGGCAACAGCTGCCGCCGGCGGCTCCCCTTTTGTTTTGGAGTCCGCGGAACCTTTGCACCCAGCGAGGCAAGCCGCGAGAGTCACGAGCGCTGACAGGCGGATTAAGAAAACGCTGCACTGCCTTTGGGCGCTGGAAATCATTGTGAGGCCACCTCAGCCATTTCAGCCTTTCCTCGAACCGACAGAACAGGGCAGGCCGCTCTCGTGAGCAATCGATAGGCAAAGCTCGTGTGAAAATGCCGGCCCAGCTGCGATTTAGTGCGGACGCCGAGAACAATGAGTCCTGCAGACTCTGCTTCCGCGTTGTGCAGTATCTGATTCAGCCTTAGTCTGCGCTTCAGATGAAAAACGGGAGTACACCAAGGGTCGATAGCCTGCGGCACGGTGCGGCGAAGGAGATCGCAGTACTCTTCTGCGAGCTTCCGAGGCGATTTGGAGTCGTTTTCGTGAGACGAAGGCGCGTAATGGCAAACGTTGACGGGAACGCCCAATTCTTGGCCCAGCAGCAAAGCGAACGAGGCCGCTGGCACTGCCTCTGGCGTCAAATCTGAGCAGTACAGTATTTCTTTCAAATCGAGGTTGAGGTCCACCCCGGCGAGAACGTGCGCCCCGACGGAAAGCGTGGGGCAGGTAGCCTTCAAAACAATTTTCTCGGTATTCGAGCCGAGAAGGAGATGTCCCATACCGCGATGAGCGCCATGGACACCAAGTACCAGCAGGTCTGCTAGATGAGCCTTTACGGCGTCGAGGATGACTCGGCATGGAGTACCATCTTCGACAAGCGTCTTGACCTGGAGACCGGTGCGGCGCAGTCCGGATGCGAACGCCTCCAGACGGTCTTCGGCTACGATGTCGAGACACGCTTGGCCTGGCCCTCCGCGCTTCCGCCTCCTCCGCAGGCGGAGACAATTCCACCGCGTGCAGCAATACCACCGCAGCTTTAAAATGATGCGCAAACGCCACTGCATAATCGAGAGCCAGCCTGGAGCTCTCCAGAAAATCTGTGGCAAAAAGAATCCGCCTTATCTTAGCCTGTCCATCGCCGTTCACTGTGGGATCATCAACAACGGGCCGGGTTGCGTTCTGAGCCTGTTCCGCGCAATTGCATCATGATGCGACTCCACCGTACATTCACGGCTGCGATTCCGCTCTGGAAACGCAGGGCCGCGAGATCCGCCTCATATTCGAAGCGGGCATTGGCATCGGCGATCTGAGCCTGCGTTTGCTGCAACTGGGCTTGGCTTAACTCAACGATCGAACTCAGTCCTAACCGGTACCGCGTGTCAGCGAGATCCAGTGCTGTGTTGGCCTCCTTTAAGAACTCAGCGGTTACCGTCATCCTCTGCTTGTGCAGTTTTCGCCGTGAGCCATGCCGTGCGCACGTCCCTCACGATGCGATCCATAAGCACACGGCTTTGCTCGTCGGACGCTCTCGCTCGCAAATCGGCCTCGGAGGCTTGCTGCGTGAAACTTGAAGCCATTGAAGATGGGCACGCTGATATTGAGACCCGCAGCGCCATACCAGTTCTGAGCGAAATAATTGCTGGAGCCGACAGGCGTTAGGCCAACCACGCCCAGACCAGAAACGGTGGGGAGAAGCTGCTCGTGCTGCGCTCGGCTGAACTTCACGTCTGCCTCGTGGCTCGAGCTTCAATGCCCGAAGATCGGGGCGCTGCTGCAACGCAAGAGTGATGACTTCTTCAACCGAAGACGCTACCGGCGGGGGAAGGTTTGCATCGTCGACGAGGTCGTAGCGGCGGTCGTCTGTTGTGCCAAGCACCTCATTCAGACTGGCCATCGCGGCGTCGAACTGGTTTTGGGAGTCAAGATTCAATAGTTGCGCCTGTGACACATTCGCCTGCGCGAAGCTCTGATCGAGCGTTGATTTCAGGTTGCTGGCCGTGAGGGCATTCACTTGGTTGCCGACTGTCTGACGAGCATTGACCGTGCTTTTAGCAACTGCAAGAGTGGCTTGCGCTTCGAGAGCATTGTAGAAAGCTAAATCGACTGCCAGGACGATGTCTTCCCGCGTCGCTTGCGCGTTTTGTTCAGACGCTTTTGCCTGGAGTGCGGAGGAGGCGATGAAATTGTGCGTGTGGCCGAAGTCTGTAATCAGTTGATTGAGATCGACGCCTGCACCGACGTGATAGAGAAGCCTCGAGGCCGCGAGGGATCCGGAAGACAGTCGGGTTGCCTCCTCGGAGTCAACACCTGTGATGTTGCCGTTCAATTGAGGTAATTCCGCCGACCGCACTTCTCGCACAACTTGCTTCTGTGCCAGTGCGAGCAGCGTCGCGACGGTGATCCGGGGATTGTTCTTCAGTGCGAGTTCTTCCGCCTGCTGCCGTGTCAGTGCCTCACCTGAGGGTAGTTCGTGAGTCGAGGAGTCGTCAGCTGGCCTTAAAGCGCCGGTCACGGTCACGGCTTGTGCTGGTCCCTGCGTTGTCGAAATAGGCTCTTGCGCCCTTATGATTGACTGAGATAAAAAAAACCACAAAGGGATGAGGGCAAGACTACGCATGAACTACCTCGGCCTTCTGTGGGGCGCAACGCGTTCGGGATTAGAGAGAAATAGATAACAGCTCATCACGATCGGCTTGAGACACAACCCCCCTAGTACCATTCTTTTGCGGAATCGTGCCATACAGGAAAATAGAGAAGAAACCGTAATCAAACCATTAGAGCCCGGAGAGTGTGCGGTACGGAAGTGATGCGAAACGATAAGCGGACGTGAAGAATGTTCACACGGCGGAGTGAGGTTGTGAAAAAAACGAACGGCCATTTGTTCTCCTCACACTACGCTCACTGCGCCGTGAACTTAATGGGACACTCTCCGGAAAGAAAAATCACTGGTTAAATCGCAAAGCCGAAAGCCCCCAGAAAACTGTCAACGAAGACGTGTTGATTTCGTGTGTGGCGAAGCTCGTGCATGGAGGCCGGGTGCCAGTGAAAGTCAGTCCGAGAGGAGGCTCCTGTGGGTATTCATCTTACAAAAGCAGTAGGTTTAATTCTCGGCTTGGTGTGTCTGACAGCGGCGACGCCGTTGCTTAACGCTCAGATTACGAATGCAATTCGTGCACACATCGGCCACAGCTTCATAGTGGGCAACACAACTTATCCGGCCGGTGAATATACGTTTCGCATGCTGCCCGGTTCGGATCTTTTAATAATGACCGTAACAAATGAAAACGATAAGACCAGTGGCGAGTTTGCTGTCCGAGAGTCCGTGGACGGCCACACGCCAAATCACTCCGAGCTCGTTTTCAAAAAATACGGTGGCGATGAGTTCCTGACGAAAGTGTACGAGGGTGGATCCAAGACGGGCGTAGCGGTTACGGAGACTAGCAGGCAAGAAGCGCGTCTCGTGAAGCAAGGCCAGCAAGCCGAGGAACACACAGAGGAGCAGAGATAGGCCGGCCTCTCCGTCTGTTTTGTTGGACGCTACACCGCCAGGTTATCGAAAGTTCCTGCAGATAAAACGGTCGGTTAGCTCCTCAGGGGAACCGGTATCATCCGGGCGGTGGCCCAGAAGGGCTTAGAACAATGAAGGGATTGAGCGTAATTGTTGTCATTTTTCTTATCGGCGCGGTGACTTCTTCTCAAGCCGATCAAACGAGAACGGATGTTACGGAACGGCTAAACAGCGCGACAAGCACTTTACAGGAAATAACAGCCGCTCCTGACAAAGGCATACCGGACGAGGTATTGAAAGGAGCGAAGTGCATCGCGATTGTCCCAAGCATGATAAAGGGAGCGTTTATTTTTGGCGGCAAGCATGGTCGCGGGGTGTCGACTTGCCGGCTTCCCGACGGAAGCTGGAGCGCGCCGGCATTTTTCACTATTACCGGCGGCAGCTGGGGCGCGCAGATAGGGGTCGAGGACATGCAACTTGTGATGATGATTATGAATGATGAGGGGATGCGGCACCTCCTTCAAGATAAGTTTCAGATAGGAGCCACCGCTTCAGCATCGGCAGGTCCTATCGGGCGGCACGCCTCCGCCGGCGAAGATTGGAAAGTAAGTGCTGAAATTCTGACCTACTCCCGGTCACATGGTTTGTTTGCCGGAATTGATCTGAACGGTTCATGGATCGAACGCGACAAGGACTCTACGCTCGCTTTGTACGGAAAGGATTACACGACAACCCAGCTCCTCACGGGCGGAATATCTATCCCCCAGGAAGCGCGCCCGTTCTTGGCTGAAGTTCGCAGGGTTGAGCGTCACGAAAGAGGGTAGTTGGCGGGAATGGCACTCTTTTGATGAAAATAGAGTCTGCGTGGCGGTTTCGTCGACGCTTGGAGAGCATTCTGGGTCTTCGAAACCGCCAGTGGCCTGGATCACGCCTTGTTCCCTAAGGGCACGGCTTTTGCTTCCCGGCGCCGAGTGTTTATCACTCACGAATGTTAGAGATGATGTGTCTCGCCGTGAGGAGTGTCCAGCACCGATTTCACTTTCTCAATGAGTTGAGCAGCATCATACGGCTTCGGAAAAACCTCAAAACCTGCAATCTCCTCCCGATGTTCGAGTCTCCTGTCTGCGAGGAGGCCGCCGACTATAAGAACTCGCATCGGATGGCATTTCGTTTGAAGATACTTCGCAGCGTCGTGGCCCTGCATGTCAGAAATATAAGTGCGAATAATTAGCAGGTCAGGTGTGCTTTGCTTCAGCCATTCTACGGCGGATCCCAAATCGCCAGCCGACACAACCATGTATCCTTCGCGCTCTAGCACTTCGGCGAGAACCGAGCGTAGGAGCTGGTCCGACACCAACAATAAAATTGTCGTGTTCAGTTTACGATTATTTCCTGTCACTTCTTTCTCTCTGGCTGTCGCAATGTGGAATTTAAAGCGGGCTGCTCCTTGTGACTCGCGCTCAAACTATTCCGAGTCCTTAATCTGGTGTTCCTGCATTTTGTTATAGAGGAGGCGCCGGTTGATCTGAAGACGATTCGCAGCGTCGGTTTTGTTTCCTCCGGAGTCCCGCAAGGCTTTTTCGATAAGAAGTCTTTCGAGTTCAGCAAGGGCTCGGTGAAAAGGCAAAGACAGAAAATCAGGCTTGTTGCCATTGGCACTACTCGCGTGAACTTCTACCGCGCCCAATGGGAAGTGACTTGGCATTACGACGCGCCCGCGGGACATGAGAACCGCGCGTTCCACTATGTTTTCAAGTTCTCGAACATTGCCAGGGAAAGAATAGGTCTGCAGCATTAAAATGGCCTCATCGGAAAAGCCTACAGCGGGGAAACCGTTCTTCTCACTGTAGAATCGGAGAAAATGTTCGGCCAGCAACGCGATGTCTGACCGGCGCTCACGAAGCGGCGGCACCGTGATACGAACCACATTCAGTCTGTAGAGGAGGTCTTCCCGAAACATCTGCTCGCGCACGCAAGCTTCAATATCCCGATTGGTCGCTGCGATCACTCGAAAGTCGCCGTGAATCGGCTCCGTGCTTCCAACGCGCTCAAACGTATGTTCCTGCAGCACTCGAAGAAGCTTTACTTGCAGGCTCGGGGGAAGCTCTGCTATTTCATCCAAAAAGATCGTCCCTCCGTTGGCCACTTCGAACCGGCCGGACTTGCGGACGATTGCGCCCGTAAATGCGCCGCGTTCATGGCCAAATAATTCAGATTCGAGAAGATTTTCGGGTATAGCCGCGCAGTTCACGACGACAAATGCCTTCTCTTTTCGCTGGCTGTAGTTGTGAATGGCCTCGGCCACCAGTTCTTTGCCGGTGCCAGACTCCCCGCAAATGAGAACAGTGGAATCAGTCTCAGCCACCTTACCGATCATCTTGAATACGTCCATCATCGCGCCACTTGAGCCGATCAGGCGCCCCCCGACGGCGGAATTGTTTCCCGTAACCTGTGCCCGCAATTCCACCAGTTCCCGGTTTAGAGACGAATGGGCCAGAGCCCGTCTGGCTGTCATAGCAATTTCTTCTAAATCGAACGGCTTGGTAACGAAATCGTACGCGCCCAGGCGGACGGCCTCTATGGCACTGTGACTCGAACCGAAAGCAGTAATCACGATCACCGGTATTATGGAAAGGCGGCTATCATTATGGAGGTGCCGTAGCAGCTCTTCCCCGCCGACACCCGGCATTTTCCAGTCTGTGAAGATCAGTTCGGGCGCTGCGTCGCGGAGGAGCGCAATGGCGGCAGCGCCGTCGGGCGCCTCGATTGTTGTGTATCCCCGCTGGCGAAGAATCTCTGAGAGCGTCTCGCGGAGGTTTGTTTCATCGTCGACAATAAGGATTGTCTCGCTCATCACTATCTGTTTTACGCCGATACTCTGGCACTAGCATCAGCATTGATGGGCAGGACGATGCGGACAGTCGTTCCACATCCCGCGTGGCTGGCGATCTGAATGTTGCCACCGTGTGCTTGGACAAGCTCATGACAGATGGACAGCCCGAGACCAGTTCCCGACGGTTTCGTGGTAAAAAATGGGTCGAAAATACGATCCACCATGTCGGAGGGAATACCCTCTCCTGTGTCATTGAATTCGACGCAAGCTTCGCTGCCGTTGTTAGCATTGGCCGAGTCGCGCGTCACGTTTACGCAAAGCGTTCCACCTCTGGCGGACATGGCATCGATAGCATTTTGAATTACGTTGTCAAAGACCTGCGCCAAGCGATTTTGATCCACGCACACTGGCCTATCGTCCCGGCCAAATCTCGTTATGAAACGGATGCCATGCTGCCGCGCAAGCTCGCTGAAATTATCAAGTCTTTGCTTCACGAGGCGGTCCAGTTCCGTTGGTTCCGCGTGAAGATGGACGGGTCGTGAAAAGCTCAGCAGGCGATTGACCATCCCGTCCAGGCGTTCGACTTCCTGCAGCGCAATCTTACAAGACTTCCGAACATCCGCGTCTTGCGTGTCTTGGCACATCTGGATTCGCAGTCGGATCGTCGCCAGAGGATTCCGGACCTCGTGTGCAACTCCGGCAATTAATCGCCCCAGCGCTGCCAATCGTTCTGCATGTCGCAACCGGTCTACGATTTGCTTCTCACTTTCGATCTTGTCGCGCAGGGATGTACCCATCCGGTTAATCGCTTGGGCAATTTGGCGAATCTCATCAGGGTCATTTTCTACGGGGATCTGGGATGTGAGGCTCTGTTCCAAGTTTGTGAGTCCGTCTTCTATTTTCCTGACCCCATTTTGCAAGCCGCTCACCACCAGGAGCGTGAGGAGCACGCAAACCAGGGCCGCGATACCCAAGCCAACAGCAATAAGATATGTCCGAAATCGGTTCGCCCCGGGAATACTTGGCATCTGCATAATCGTCCAGGCACTGCCTATAAAGCGAGGCCCGTGGCGAATCGGCATGGCATTTATTAAGCTCACTCCGCCAGCAGTCGTGAGAACCTGTTCAGAGGGAAGCGAGGAAAAGTCCGCCTGGCGAGCAACCTGCAAGAGCTTCTGGCGTTCTTCGTCCGTAATGTTCGCTAGGGTTGAGTCTTTGCCGGGTTCCAAATGCCGAGCGATAAAATACCCTACGAAGATGTCTCCTTTCGCCGCATAAAATCCTCCGTCGACGCCATCCATGTTCTGCAGCACGGTCCGGCTAAGGGCAACCAGCGCATCCTGCGATGATGGATTGCCGAGGTCGTCCAGCAATTCCGGCTTATTTTTGAGTCGGTTAACTTCAGCTCTTTCGCTATATTCCCTGACGAGAGTGCTCGTTGCATAGGAGAGACGCCGTTGATCGTCCTTCAGCACCGCCGAACGAGTGTACTGGAGAGCCGCGAAGGTGGCGAAAAGCACAGCAAGCAGTAAGACAACCGCGACGATTCCAAGCAGCGAGATTTGCCGGCGGAAACTGAGTCTCGACAGTGGGAGCCTACACCACAATGCAGTCGCCTCTACTTAAAGCAAAGCCGTCGCGAAAAGCCGAAAAACAAGAGCTCGCCCGATAAAGGCTTGACGCTGAACCGTTCGTACCAGAACCGATCAACTCCACGCCTATACTATCAATTTCCAAGCCGACACGCCTGTAAGCGAGATCGTCCCGGAAAACCCATCATTGGATTGGAGCCGGTGATTGGGAAAGTGCGCATCGTGTGACATAACACTCTCTGCAGAGATGTTCCACAGAGCGCGCCAGCTCGTCGGCAGCTTGCGCAAAAGTGAGCGCCTCTCCCTTCTGACCTTTGTCCAGTAGACGACGAGCGCTGTGGCTGAGGTCCGCGCACCAGGAAGTAAGCTTCTGAACCCGAGACCGATCTTCTGATGGCAGTGTACCGTGTTCTGTGACCCAGCGGATCCTCACAAGCAACCGCTCGACATTCTCCAGTCCCGGCTGCACAGCAAGCTCGTCGGTGAATGTATCACTGCTCGGGCGAAAGTTATTCGACAGCAAGATTTCGACAACCCGCGAGAGACTGCTTGACGCCGCGGCGAACTCGCCCGCAGCCTCGAAATCGAAGACCTGAAAGCGAGACAGAGCTTGTACATAAGTGTGTTTCGCTTCATCCAAGTACTGACCAGTAGCGGGTTGTTCCTGACAAATGACTTTTAGATGTACGAGCATCGCCTGAATGCGATGCAATGTACCGTATGCCTGTTCGATTTCGTCCATAACCTGCTTGCGGATTACGAAAGACCCCGGAAAATTCGCGTTGGAAACCGATTTAACGACGGGTGGGGAGGCAGCCAGAGGCACCGCCATACCTCGGGGGAGGCAGTCTCGGGGCGGCACCTCTGGGCTGTTAGGGGGCAACGGGCAGATTAGATTTGCTGACTTCTGAGAATCCAAATTTGTGACTCGAACGGCTTCTACATCTGGTCCGCGCTCAAAAACGCTCGCAGCAGACGCCTTCACTTCAACTCGCGAGCCTAAGGTTGTTATTGATAGCACGCGACTGGCACGATCTGGAGGGAAACGGACACGTGTCCCGGTGTCAAGGATGATTCCATTTATTTCGCCGGCGGCACCGCTCAATAATCCACATATCCGTCCCCGGATAATCGTGTTCATCGCGTTCTCCCTTTCTTTCCGAGGGGTGCGCGTCCATTCGGAGCGATGGCGTGATTAGCGGACATATCGAAAGTACAAATAAAGCAAAGATGCATATCCGCCGCTCACCAAAAACAAGAACGTGTTGTAGCTCATCGCTCCCGCCTTTTGGAACCCATCCTAGCGATTAACTTACTGTCTTAGGCGAATAGCAAGTGAGGGACCACGCTTGAAGGTAATAGTGAGCTGATACGGCACTGTTTTTCTTAAAGTTGAATGCGATCTCGGAAAATAGATGTTTGGACTTGTAAAGAATCTGCACAACCAAACGCCGGTGCCGTGAAGAAAGTGAGCAAAGGACTGAGGAGGAGCCTAGAGAATCGCTTTCGGAGCTCATTTCGCTACCCTAACGCCGGGTCCCGAATCGCCTGCCGGAGCGTTTCGATCGAGAATTCCTTGGAGCGACATAGTGCAACTAAATGATGCCTCCGCGAAAGAATCGCTTCCACCACAGAGGGAATTTTCGACGCGATTTCCAGAGGTATCGTCTGAACTCCATGACGGTCCCCCTGGACCAAATCTCCTGGTCGGACCGTCAAGCCTCCGATTTGAACGGTGCCCCCAAAACCGAATACATGGGAGTACGCATGGGAAACCGCAACATTCCCGGCAAACATTTGGAACTGCGTTGCCGCTAAGGCGTTCAGATCGCGCACCGCACCGTTTGTGACCATACCCGCGCACCCGAGAGCCAAAAGAATGTTTGCATTGACCTCTCCAATAAACGCACCTAGCCCTGGAGGATCGTCAACATCCTCTATAACGACAATGCGGGGTTCCGAGACGGTGAGAATGTGGTTCCACCAGTCGGTGCGGTCGTAATAATAGCCATGCCCCTCCATTGGAGGATCGGCGCTTCGAATCCTAGCAGTGGCTGCATAGCCTACAATGGGCGGCCGGTCTTCAAACATGCAGCGCACGCTTGAGTCCGCGAATCCAGTGTTCGGAAGGCGAACGCGAAACGATTCAATCGCGCTGGCTACCACGCAGGTACTGAAGCGGCGGTACTGGTGTAAGTGAGCGTGGGTAAAGGGATCGGTCGTCATCTCGAATGCAGCCCGAACAATAGGCTCAAGCAACCGCCATGCCAAAAACATACAGTCGAATCCGGGTTCTTGAAAAAAGCACATAGTATCTTTTTTTCAATTAGCCCACCGGGACTCGAGCCCAGGCCAGTAGATCGCGCCGACGCAACAAGTGCTTTTTATGCTTCGTTCGCAGTCTGAGCCCTCTTCTAGAGAGCCTAGCGAGAGGATTTGTGTAAGGGGTGTTTCTTCCCTGTAATCACGCGCGGTTAGGCCCAAAAATCATCGCGTAAAGAATCTGCACAAGCCGCACTGACTTCGTGAAATAACCGAACGAGGAATGAATAACCTTGGTGAGAATTATCGCTTCGGGCTCTCGCGCGTCGTCGAAAATCTAACTCAAGTGGATGCATAGCTGGGCAACTGCACGACCGAAGAGGTCGGAACTGCACTCAACTTCGATAATAAGGAGCGGTTCGCCGGGCCTTCCTTGATTGGAAGCTAAAGTGCTCCCGTACATGACGGCTCTGGTGCCTATGGAGGATGCCTTGGGGCGGAACGGTCAATCTGGCGCTACGGATGAGTTGGATCCTTTGATCTCCATGGCGATAAAAGGCGACAGCCTTGCTCTAGAACAGCTTTTTGAACCTTGTCTGCCGCAACTCCGAAGGACGGCAGGTCGGATATTGAACAATCCAGATGACAGCGAAGACGCTTTGCAAGATGCCTTGGTCTCTGCGTTGCGCCACCTCAGTAAATTTGAAGGCCGCGCAAAATTTTCAACGTGGATGCAAACAATCGTTACGAATGCAGCGAAGTCAATCCTAAGAAAGAGAAGGCGGGTTCCGATGACTTTGTCATTCGATGAGCCCCACCCAGAATATGAATATTTATGTCTGGCCGACTTGCTGCCTGATCCTTCGGCTCGCACCGAGGAACAATATGACCGGTTAGAACGCTGTAGAATACTTGACGTTCTTCTTCAGGGAATATCTCCGGCTTTTCAGTCAATCATTTGGCTCTGCGATGTGAAAGGGCTCTCCCTAAAAGAGGCTGCTGGGAGGCTTGGACTGAGCGTCGTGGCGGCCAAGACTCGCCATTTTCGGGCTAAGAAGCTAATCCTGAACGCGGCCAAAGAAGCATTCCCCAATGGACTCAGCGGGATAGGCCCTTGCCAATTCACCGGACAACCTCTGGAGTCACCGCGAATGCCGGAGGCAAGCGGGTCCACCTGTCGCTTCCGCAGTTCTGCAAGGAAGCGAGATATTGCTGGCTCATTCAAACCCAAAAACCCCTCGTTGATGATCGATTCAACTTCACAAAGGATGGAGGCAACGACCATGGTCTTGTAAGCATGGCTGCGATATCGATTGGAGGTAACGTGTCATGAACACAATCAGAATGTTGTTTGTAATCTTGCTGTTGGCATTTTCCACGGGCGCTTTTGCCCAGGGTTCGATCCCATCCGGAACCATTCTTCCCATTCGCTTGAATACCACGATTTCCACGAAAGCGCACGGCGGCGAAATCATCACTGGAAGGGTGATGCAGGATGTGCCACTCGCCGATGGGCGGAGAATTCGAGAAGGCGCTGAGCTTGTCGGCCACGTGATCGCCGTTCACCACGCCGACGGCGGTGAGGGCACACAAGTTTCGTTTTCATTCGATAAGTTAATCGTTCCGAAGGAAACCACTCAGGTAACCACATACCTGCGAGCCATCGCCTCTCCGGTAGAAGTCGAAGACGCACAACTCCCAGAGACCGCTCCCGAAGGAGTTTCGCAGGATGCTTGGACGACGGTTCAAGTTGGGGGGGACGTCGTTTACCGCGGTGGTGGACCGGTTAAGGAGGGCACACAGACGGTGGGGATGCCCGTTTACGGCGGCGTGCTCGACCGTGTCTACCCTCTTCCTGGCTGCTCGGACCAAGGGGGAGATAACGGTCTTCCTCAAGCACTTTGGGTATTTTCTGCCGACGCATGCGGAGCGTACGGCTTCCCTGCTATCAGCATCAAGCACGCCGGACGGCGCAACCCCGTGGGGGAGATATCCGTACGGTCGAATGGCACTAGACTCAACATTCCCAGCGGTGCAGGCATGTTGTTGCGCGTGGCGAGTGCGGGTAAGGCTACGGCCTAGGAGTCGGAAAGTAAGTTGCGATAATTGCATGCTCAAGAATCGCATCTTTCGTCGAGTAAGCCCGGCTTTGGTGGTGGCGGCCTTATGTTGCACACCTTCGGTTCCGCTAGCGGCGCAGGCACAGGGTGCAAAAAGTAGAAGCGATTTTTTGTCTCGGTTCAACGATTCGCTCGCGGCGCTTACCATGCGCATTTCGCCGTCCGTCGTGCAGATTGAGGTGACCGGTTTTCGAGCCATGAACGACAGCAGCTTGAATAACGCGAGTGTCGTCACAAGGAGCCGGACTCTCGGGTCGGGTGTCATCGTAGATCCGGACGGATACATCGTGACGAACGCCCACGTTGTGAAGGGTGCACAGCGCGTCCGTGTACTGTTGACCCCGCCGGAGAAGCCTCAGGTAGAGGCCACCCTGGAAGATCGGCCGGCTCCGATGGACGCGAGAATCGTCGGCATCGAGCCCCGCACCGATCTGGCGCTGCTCAAGATCGATGCGACAGGTCTCCGTGCTTTGCCCTTCGCGGATTTCAAAGCACTCAAGAAAGGGCAGATCGTTCTAGCCTTTGGTAATCCCGAAGGATTTGAAAACTCAGTTACGATGGGTGTGGTGAGTGCCGTAGCCCGCCAGGTAGCTGCCAATGTTCCATCCGTCTACATCCAAACTGATGCGCCGATCAACCCCGGAAATAGCGGCGGTCCGCTCGTTGACACCCACGGAAACATGGTCGGAATCAATACGTTTATCCTCAGCCTCTCCGGAGGCAGTCAGGGACTCGGATTCGCAATCCCGAGCAGCGTTGTCCAGTTCGTGTATCAGCAGTTGCGCGACTTTGGTCATGTTCACCATCTGGTGATCGGCGCCGAGTTGCAGGATATTACTCCTGACCTGGCTCAGGGCCTTGACCTCGGCCAGCAAAACGGCGTAATTGTCGCGGATGTCCGCCCCGGTGGGTCGGCGGACCAGGCCGGCCTTCGCGTTCAGGATATTCTCGAAAGTTTGGATGGCCAATCCATCGGCAGCACACCCCAGGCGGAAATGATCATAGGTACACGCAAGAGCGACACAAAATTAGAGGCAGTCGTTCTCCGCGGCAACCAAAAAATGACCCTCAACATCCCCGTCGTGGAAGACAAGAATGGCCTGGATCAGCTGGTTGATGTCTCCGATCCTGCAAATTCGCTCGTTGCGAAGCTCGGTATCTTCGGGGTCGAAATTACCGATCACCTGTCCGCAGAATTGCCGGATCTCCGACGACCTTCCGGTATCATCGTCGCCGCTCTAGCTGCGGATACTCTGGGGGCTGAGATTGATTTGCAGCAGGGTGATGTAGTGCATGCCCTTAACGGTAAGCTCGTCGAAACCCTTGATAACCTGCGTTCAGACCTCAAAGAGATTTCCCCCGGTGCTCCTGGAGTTTTGCAGGTCGAGCGGGATGGCAAGCTGATGTACATCACCTTCGAAATGGACTAGGGGGCATCGGAGTCTCGGCACCTTATATCCGACTCCGAATCGGTGCCTGCCTCTCCAGCGGAAATCTTCATCAGGCTCGCACTGCCTGGACTGGCGCCGACCGATTGTTTGCTTGTGCATAATCACGACCTGTTACAGTGGAGCGCGTGCGACGAGAGGCCGAACAGGCAGTCGAACTCATTCAGCGAAAAGATCCGAAGTCGGTGGAGCAAGCGCTCCGTTTGCTACAGGACACCGTCTTTTCGTTTAGCATGAAGGTGTGCGGGCAGCGTCAGGATGCTGAAGACACGATGCAGGAGGTGCTGCTCAAATCGATTCCCTACCTTCCGAAATTCGATAGCCCTAAGGCCCTGGTAGTATGGCTCTATAAGGTCGCCAAAAATCATTGCCTCCTCAGTCGACGGATGAGCAAATTTGCCCCAAAGGAAGCCCTTTCCCTGGAAGGGTTGATGCCGGACCGGCGGGAATTGGAAAGACTATCGGGCAGTCCTGACGGAACGCCGGAGACTACTCTATTGCGTCGTGAAAACGCTAAATATCTCCGCAAAGCAGTGCAGAAACTGCCCCCGGAATATCGCCTGATTCTTGTGCTGCATGACATGGAGGAACTCTCCGACTCGGAGGTTGCGGAAATAACAGGCCTGCGCCTGGGAACGATCCGCGTGCGGCTCCACCGCGCACGGCTCTTCGTGCGGAAGGAACTTTCCAGGAAGAATCCCGATAGCATTCGACCTGATACCGTGACGCGAATTCCCGAGATTACCTCTCATCCTTCCCCACGCCGCTGTAAGGAAATGTTTGCGGAACTTTCTAACTATCTCGACGACGAACTGGATGAATCCCTCTGCGAAGAACTCGAAAAACACATGGATGGCTGCGAGCCATGTAAGGCGTTCCTGTCCAGCCTGGAGAAGTCGATCGAACAGTGCCGCCGCGCACCCAACGAGTCACCCAACCCCGATTCGACGGCTGCGCTCCGTAGAGAGTTGCTCTCTGAGTATCAGAGACTGATGGCGACTGTGACAGAGCGCAGTAGAAACCACGCCAGCCGGAGCTAGTACCAGGTCCCCGCAAAGGTCGCACCCCTTCGACTAATCTGCTGTAACAGAATCGCCCATTTTGCATTTATTCGTGTGGCGCTATGAAAGCTCCACGGTAAGCGAAATCCACCGGTCGCAATCAACCGAGGAGATGACCTATGGCAAGTAACGTTGGAATTGCGGATCGAGCTGTTCGCCTGATTATTGGAGCCGCATTGCTGGTGCTGGGCTTGTCGCATTTAGTTACAGGAGCATTGGCAATCGCCGCCTATGCTATGGGCGCGATCGCTCTGATTACAGGGCTTATGCGTTTTTGTCCGGCATGGTCGGTTTTAGGAATCAACACCTGTTCCGTCGGGCGCAAATAAGGCGCGCGATTAAGCATGGCGGCGACTCCGCCACTCACTCTCTTAAAGGAACTATCCAGGAGGAATGCAATGGTCAGCGCGAAGGTTGTCTTAACACAACCACTCAAGCTCGAGCGGCAATTCATCGGCACAATCGGCAGCGAACACCATATGGTGCTCGACGACGCGGCAGGTGGCACCGGATCGAAGCCGATTGAATTGGTCGCTGTGGCGTTAGCGGGTTGCACGGCGTTCGATGTCATCACGGTGCTCCGACAGAAATATCACCAGCAGGTAACCGGATATGAAGTGCGGGTCGAGGCCGATCAAGCGGAACGGCCACCCCAGGTGTTTACATCCGTCCGCATCCATCACGTGGTGACAGGCTTCGAAATCGATCCTGCCGCGATCGAGGAAGCCATCCGGCTCTCGGAGGAGAAGTATTGTTCGGTGGGCGCAATGGTGAAGCACACGGCCCGTCTGCAGACGACCTACGAGATCGTCGCCGAAAAGAAGGAGCGGCTGCTGCCAACAGCCAGGTCTCAAAAGCCGGAGCGTCCCTTTCCTGTGACGTCACCTACCTCGCTTTGTGATCTGCGTCACATGTGATCGTCTCCGGATACCGGACGATAAGACGCATTTTTCTTGCGAAAGGCACCCGATCATGGACTTGATTGAGCACTTGCGATCATTGGGTGGGGCAATAGCGATGCTGCTAGTGCTGTCCCTTGCCACACCGCTGTCTGCGCAGCGGACGGAACCGCCTTCGCCATTGACGCTTCCACAAGCGGTGGGCATCGCGCTGGAGAAGAACCCGGAACGCAAATCAGCGCTCGCGGACACAAGAGCTGCCTCCGCTGACGTGGAAGAAGCTCGGTCCTTCCTCCTGCCACACGCCACTTTTTCCGAGACGGCCACCCGTGGCAACGACCCTGTGTACGTGTTCGGCAGCAAGTTGCGGCAGCAGCGGTTCACGACGGAAGACTTTGCGCTGAACGTTCTGAACACACCAACCCCCTTCGGCAATTTCGCGACGCGCTTCGGGGGGACATGGAATTTGTTTGATTCCTTCGGTAGCTGGCGTGCGGTCAATCGGGCAGAGCGTGTGAAGGATGCCGCGGGGCATCAACTGGAGCGCACCGACCAGGAAATCATCTTCCGCGTTGTGGACGCCTACTACGGTGTGCTGCTCGCGAAGAAGCAGTTGGAGGTCGCCGAGGAAAGCCTGAAGACGGCGCAGGCAATCCTCGACCAAAGCAAAGATCGTTTTGACAGTGGTGTGGTCGTGGAATCGGATTTGCTGAGCGCCCAAGTCCGACTGGCGTCGAGGAAGCAGGAACTCATTCGCGCCCAAAATAATCTGGCACTGGCGCGGGTGCAGCTGGGCACGTCCATGGGCATCTCTACGAACACTGAATTCGATCCGGCCGAGGCCCTCGCGGAAAGAAAGCTTCCGGAAATGGCGCTTGAAGACGTCGAAAAAAAGGCCGTGGACATGCGTCCCGACCTGAAACGTATCCGCTCGGAGGAAGAAGCGCAGCAGCAGAGCGTGTCAATTGCCAAATCGTCGTTCGGTCCGCGCGTGAACGCCTTTGCGGGGTGGGAGGCCGATAACCCAACCTTTGTCGCCGGCGGGGGCGGGAACAACTGGCTGGCCGGGATTGAGGTTCAGTACGATCTCTTCGAGGGCGGTGCGAAGCGTGCCCGGCTTTCCCACGAGCGAGCAATGCAGGAAAAGGTTACAGCCGTAAAGGAAATGGCCACCGACGCGACTCGACTCGAAGTGCGCCGCGCGTACTACGATTTGGATTCTGCTCGCCAACAGGTGGAAGTGGCTCGTGCGACGATCGCAGAGTCGCAAGAGAGCCTTCGCATCAATCAGAACCGCTACGACTCAGGGCTGTCGACGATCACCGACTTGCTTGCCGCGGACGAAGCCTCACGGCGCAGCCAGACGGATTATTGGGAGGCCGTCTATCGCTATCACACCGGCTACGCCAACCTGGAGTTAGTCAGCGGAACCTTGAATCCTCAGTCTCCCGTGGTGGCGCCATGATTCGCAGAAAGGAAGCGACCGCGGCAGCGTGTTTTCTGATTGCAGTCTTAAGCGGAGGATTCGCCGGATGCTCCAGCGAGCAAAGTCGCGAGTCGCCGGCACCGGAGACGGTGAGCAACGTTTCGGTGATCGTCGCGCACAAGACGATGTTGCCGAGCTGGCTGGAGGCTGTCGGAACGGTGCGCACCGCACAAACGAGTCAGATTGCCAGTCAGATGATGGGCAACATCGTCGAGATTCGCGTGCACGAAGGCGACCGCGTACAGACTGGCCAAGTGCTGGCGATGATCGATGACGCGCAACCCCGCTCCGCAGCGGACCAGGCTAGGGCTGCCGTGACTGCGACGGAAAAAGAAGTCTCCGCTGCCGATTCGGACCTTACACTTGCCGAAGCAACGCTCAAGCGCTACCAGCAACTTTACGAGAAGAAGTCGGTCAGTCCACAGGAATTTGATGAGATTAAGTCTCGTCACCAATCGGCAGAAGCGCGGCGCGATCAGGCGCGAGCAAGGCAGGTGCAGGCAAGCGCAGCGCTGACGCAGGCTCAGAACTCCCTGGGCTACGCCCGGATTCGAGCGCCGTTTTCCGGCATCGTGACCGAGAAAAAGGTCGATGCGGGATCGCTGGCCTCTCCTGGCATGCCCCTCTTCACGATGGAAGACACGCGTTCCTACCACCTCGAAGTGATGGTAGACGAGAGCTCCATCGCTTTTGTCCACGTTGGGCAAGCCGCTTCAGTGACGATTGATGCGCTGGAGAATACCCAGCTTCGTGGCAAGGTCGTGCAAATCGTTCCGGCAGCCGATCCTGAAAGCCGCACCTTTCTCGTTAAAGTTGAGCTGCCAGCTGACACACGCCTCCGTTCGGGGCTCTTCGGGAGGGCTCGTTTCCCGCGCGGCGAGCGCTCCGTACTGCTGATTCCACGAACGTCCCTGGTGGATCGCGGACAACTCCAGTCAGTCTACGCGCTCGACGCGAACCAAGTAGCGGGGTTGCGTTACGTCACCCTCGGCGAGAGCACAGGAGAACAGTTCGAGGTCCTGTCGGGGCTGCAAGACGGGGAAAAGCTTGTGGATGCCCCCGGAGACCGCAACTTGAGCGGCAAAAGAATCGCAATACGCCGATGAGCGAGACATCAGCCAAACCCAGCATACCCACTCACGCCCTGGGGTTGGCGGGGCGTGTTGCGCACATTTTCATTCAGTCTAAACTCACGCCTCTGATAATCGTGGGAGCACTCCTGCTTGGAATCTTCAGCATCCTGCGGACGCCCCGGGAGGAAGAACCGCAGATTGTTGTGCCCATGCTGGACATCTTCGTGCAGATGCCAGGAGCTTCCGCCGTTGAGGTAACGCAACGCGCCACTGCGCCCATGGAAAGGCTGATACGCGAAATACCCGGAGTGGAATACGTCTACTCGATCAGCCACCCCGGCTTGAGCCTGGTGATTGTTCGCTTCTACGTGGGCACAAAAGAAGAAGACGCAATCGTCAAGACCTACAACAAGCTCTATTCGAACTTCGACCGAATTCCACCGGGAGTTTCACAGCCGGTCATCAAGGTGCGTTCGATCGACGATGTGCCCATTCTCGCTCTGACGCTTTGGGGCAGGAACTACGACGCTTATCAATTGCGGCGGATCGCGATAGAGCTGGAGAATTCGCTGAAGCAGTTGGACGACGTTTCCGAGACCACGGTCATCGGCGGGCAGCCCCGGAAGTTGCGCGTTGTCCTGGACACCCAGCGTCTTGCAGCCTACGGCTTGACTTCAGGCTCCGTTGCCACGCAACTCGGGACCGCCAACACGCGCGGCTTGGCCGGCAGTTTTGCTCGAGATAACCAAGAGTTTCAGGTGGAGGCTGGCAACTTTTTCACGCGCCCGGAAGAACTGCAACAAGTCGTCGTGGGAGTACACGAAGGGCGGCCTGTGTATCTGCGCGACGTGGTCGACAAAATCGTGGATGGCCCGGCCGAACCCGACAGTTACGTCATGTTCGCCAACGCCAGGGGAACAACCGGGAGCGCAGCAAATGCAGAACACCCGGCTGTGACGATTACGCTCGCCAAGCGCAAGGGCGCGAACGCCACGCTCATTGCGGAAGATGTTCTGCATAAGATCGAATCCCTCCGGGGCAACACGCTGCCAAGCGATTTGAACATCACTGCCACGCGCAACTACGGTGAAACGGCCAAGGGCAAATCAGACGAACTGCTTGAACATCTTTTTCTTGCCACGCTTTCCGTCACGCTGCTCATTGCGCTGGCACTCGGCTGGCGTGAATCCGGTGTGGTGCTGTTAGCCATTCCGGTAACACTCGCCCTGACGCTGGCCATTTTCTACCTCTACGGCTACACATTGAACCGCGTCACGCTTTTCGCATTGATCTTCTCCATCGGCATTCTGGTGGATGACGCCATCGTAGTCGTGGAAAACATCGTTCGCCATTTCCGGCTTCCTGAAAATCGCGGGCGGCCACTCGCCGACGTGGCAGTCGAAGCCGTGGACGAAGTTGGTAACCCAACAATCCTGGCCACTTTCGCGGTGATTGCAGCCATTCTTCCCATGGCATTTGTGCGAGGTTTGATGGGGCCTTATATGCGCCCAATTCCGGTAGGCGCATCTTCAGCTATGCTGTTTTCGCTGCTCGTGGCCTTCGTGGTTTCGCCCTGGGCTGCGTTGCGATTGCTGCACCACTATGCAGATCGAGCTGAGTCGGGGCACGAGGAGGAAAGCTGGGCAACGCGCGTATATCGCCGCTTGATGAATCCGCTAATCCAGAAGCCTGCGCGAAGGTGGGCTTTTCTTGGCGGCGTGGTCGTGCTGCTCGCCGCAACAGTTGCCTTCATTCCGCTGAAGTGGGTGAAGGTTAAAATGCTCCCGTTCGACAACAAGAGCGAGTTCCAGGTGATCATCGATATGCCTGACGGAACCACGTTGGAACAAACGACCCATGTGGCGCAGGCGCTGGGAGGCTATCTTGGGGCACAGCCAGAGGTGGTGAATTATCAAATTTATTCGGGCACGTCCGGGCCCTACAACTTCAACGGGCTCGTGCGGCACTATTTTCTCCGCAGCCAACCCAACCAGGCTGACATCCAGGTAAATCTTCTATCGCGTCACGAGCGCAAACAGCAAAGCCACGAGATCGCGCGCAGGCTCCGTCCGGAGTTGGACAAGATTGCCGCTCCTTTCGGCGCACGCATCAAGGTAGCCGAGGTTCCACCGGGTCCGCCGGTGCTCCAGACGCTGGTGGCAGAGGTGTACGGACCGGACTACAAGGGGCAGACCGAACTCGCAGCAAAAATAAAGAGTATTTTTCAAGGGACGCCAGGCGTCGTGGACGTGGATTGGTACGTGGAAGATCCTCAGAACAAGTACGACATGAAAGTAGACCTCGACAAGGCCGCGTTAGAGGGCGTCTCAGCGGCGGAGGTCACGCGCACCGTCCAAATAGGTCTGAGCGGATCGTCAGCCGGGCTGCTGCATGATCCCGCATCGCGCGAAGACGTCCCAATTGAAATCCGCCTGTCGCGGGCGGATCGCTCCAGCATTGAAGATCTCGAAAGTCTGAAGTTGCCCACACCCTCAGGCGGACAGGTGTCTCTTGACGAGGTCACCAACATCCAGAAGACCGCCATCGATCAGAGTGTCTATCGCAAGAATTTGCGGCCCATCGTGTACGTCACGGGGGACGTAGCGGGGGAAATCGAAAGCCCGGTGTACGCGATTCTTAAGATGAGCGATGCAATCGCCAAAATTCAATTGCCCGACGGCTACCATGTGAAGCAATACTCCGGCACCGCGCTACCGGACCGCACCGACCGATTCTCAATGAAATGGGATGGCGAGTGGCACATTACCGTCGAGGTATTTCGGGACCTTGGTCTGGCCTTCGCCGCGGTCCTGGTCTTGATTTATGTGTTGGTCGTCGGTTGGTTCCAGTCGTTCAAGACGCCCCTGGTGATCATGGCCCCGATTCCGCTGACTCTCGTGGGTATTCTTCCGGCCCATGCGCTGATGGGAGCATTCTTCACCGCAACCTCCATGATCGGCTTCATCGCCGGCGCAGGCATCATCGTCCGAAACTCGATCATCCTTGTGGACTTTATCGAACTACGCCGCTCGCATGGAATGCCGCTGGAGCAAGCCGTGGTCGATGCTGGAGCAGTGCGCTTCCGTCCAATGCTGTTAACGGCAGCGGCGGTCGTTGTGGGCGCGAGCGTGATTCTCTTCGACCCGATTTTCCAGGGACTCGCGATTTCACTAATGGCGGGGGAAGTCGCGTCCACGGTTCTGTCTCGGATGACCGTTCCCGTTCTCTATTATTTGAGTCAGCGCGATGGGAGCGGAAGTGCGTCCTCGGCTAACGAGGGTTTCTTGCAGGCGACAGATTAAAAAGGAGGCGGAGCCATGAACGTTGAACGCTATATCCGATTGATTGCCGGTGCTTTTGTCCTGCTATCACTAGCATTGGGATACTGGGTGAGTCCGTATTGGTTTCTGTTCACCGCCTTCGTAGGCTTGAACCTGCTCCAATCGGCCTTCACAGACTGGTGTCCTATGATGACCATCCTTCGCAAAGCGGGCGTGAGAGCGTAGGATTGCAGCCATGTCTATGGCGAACTGCGTCTGCGCAATCGCAGCGAAAGGGTGCTATCGCGCCTTGTTCATGGACGCCTGAGGAATCTCCAGTAGAAAGCTGCGAACACCAAGACGATGCCAATATTCACCGTCAGCCGTTCCCAGAGTCGGTTTCTGAAGAACACGAAATCTACACCGACTATGACCGCTGCCATCGCCACCACGTAAAGTCCGACAGCTACCTGTCTGCCCATGATACGGTTTTTACTCCACAGCCGCACTTCTGTCATCAACAACCTGATTAAGGGTTACGTCCATATGGAGTATTAGACCGGAGTTGGTCCGTTGATCAGGCTTTCTCGTTCCACCTAAGAATCCAAGCAGCCGACGTGCCGTTCGAAGACTCTAATTAGGAAGAGGGGGCTTGAGGTCTGAAATGTGAGGGTCCTTCTGATGAAAAGTCACTTGAATTTGCTGTTGCTCTGGGTTTCTCTTTTGGCGTTTTCCTCTTATGGCCAGCAGTCAATACCGGCAGGCACGATTCTCCCTGTCCGACTCAATGGGACGCTTTCTTCGAAGAATGCGAAGCTAAATCAAGCGATTTCGGCACGTGTGATGTAGGACGTGCCGCTACCTGGCGGCAGAAAAGTAAGCGAAGGAACAAAGGTCACTGGACATGTGATCGAAGTGCGATCAGCAACCCAGGGCATCGGTCCATCGATCTCGTTTGTCTTTAATCGTGTCCTCGTCTCAAAGAAGGGTCTAGCGGTAACAACTGATCTTCGAGCGTTAGCCTCATCACTGGAGGTGGAGAGCGCGTACCTGCCGGAAACCGGAATGGGCGAAGGCGACTCCTGGAGTGCTCGGACGACCGATCAGGTCGGAGGGGACACGGTTTATTGGGGAGGTGGTCCGGTAGTAAGTCATGTCGGTCCCGTAGGCAAGCCACTTGATGGCGCAGACTCAGTGCTTGTCGAGGTTGCCGCCAACCCCAAAGGTCAGTGTCGCGGGGAAGTGGGCGACAATCATGAGCTGCAGGCGCTGTGGGTATTTTCTGCGGACGCGTGTGGTGTCTACGGCCTCGACCAGCTTGCCATCACCCACACGGGAAGGACCGAACCATTCGGTATGATCGAGCTGACTTCGAACGGCAAAGAGGCCAGGGTCGGCGGCGGAAGCGGAATGCTCCTTCGCGTGCTTGGGTCACCGAAATAGATTTCGCTGTGCCGGGTCAACTCGTTCCATGAAAAGGCCGGTGGCAGTAAAGGTGGTTTTGTCTTTACCTACAGGGAGTCTTTGCCTTTAAGCCAAGGCGACTTTGACGCCATCCCTCCATCCGCATTCTTTGCGAGCGATGATCGCTCGGTGCAAGTTGGGCGTACCCGTTTCGGCTGACATAGACCTCGAATCAACATATCCTATCGCGATTCACAATATCTCGGATGTGTGTCTCTTTTTTACAGTGCGTGTTCGCTTTCCGCACACTATCCTAAGTTACTCGATCATCTTCTTTAATCAGCCTCACGCTAGGACTGGATTTATTGCTTTGGCCTTTAGCCTCAACCATGTGGAATCGGGATTGCTCCGTTGCGACGAGGCTCTATCCCATTGAGGAGAATAAAACATGGTACAAGGAGCAGCGGTCGCACGAAGGATACGGAAGAGCGAATCCGATCACTTAATAGTTCCTCCGGACGAAGTTCAGGAATGTGCACAGAACCTTTTGACACCGGTAGCACGCCGCGCTTACGAAATCTTTGAAAGTCGTGGTTTTGTTCACGGCCACGACTCGGACGATTGGTCACAAGCTGAGTCGGAACTTCTCGAACCGGTCAAGGTAACGATATTCGATCTGGGTGATGAACTCCTAGCCACAGCCGACATAGTTGGCTACCGGCCTGAAGATCTCAAGGTCGGTATAGAGACCCAATCCCTGCGGATTTGCGGCCGGCAGCCCAGCGGACGCGCGCAGGCCGGCGCGTCAGAGCAAAGCGTTCGGCGAGTCGAAGGCTTCTTCCTTGTTGTCGACTTACCGGTCCCTGTTGATCCTTCGAGCGTTTCTGCTGATGTCAAAAACGATTTGCTCGAGGTTTATCTTCCCAAAGCGGTGCCAGAAGCAGCAGCTTGAGATGGGGCCGTCTCATTGACGGGTTGGACGTGCGCTTCGCCACTTCAATGAAGATTTCAAATGAACGTGCCTTGTCGAACTTCGAAATATACTTTACAGGGCATATTAGCTGTGTGGATAGATGTAGAAGTTCGTCCGTGCGGCTCCCACCCTGTTGGCAAACCCCGGTAGCGTCGGCCGAAATCGGCTGAGCCAGTTGCTTGAATTCGGTTGAAAATCAAACTGCTGTCCTATGATGACCGTCCTTTTCAAATCAGGCGTGAAGGCATAAAATTCGTATTTGGCAGCCGTCTTGCACCCATCAGAGGAAGCACTTAGTTAAAACACAAATAGTAAATCATCACATTGATTTGAGAGGATCGGCCGCATGAAGCAAACGAATGCCGAATTGTCGAGACGCCGATTGCTGAAATCAATCAGCACCTTAGGATCTGCAGCCGCCCTAGGTCTTCTCGCCGGGAGCACCGCAAGGGGACAGGACGCCTCAGCCTCGGCGGCCGCTCCAGAATTCACCGGACCCGGGCCAAACCCGTATTGGAACAGCGTTGGCGAACTTGCGTCCTTTCCGCAAAAGGCGCCAATGATCTTGCTCACGGATCGGCCCCCGCAATTGGAAACTCCGCGCCACTATTTCCTGAATGCTTTCACGCCTAATGAATCGTTTTTCGTCCGCTGGCATTTGCAGACGATCCCTAACGCAGTCGACTTGAAAGAATGGCGCCTCCGCGTCGAAGGAAACGTGGACAAGCCCCTCACGCTGAGCTTTGCGGAACTCACCAATCGCTTCAGCCCTGTTTCCCTCGCCGCTGTGGCCCAATGCTCGGGCAACAGCCGCAGCTTTTTTCAGCCTCGCGTCTCCGGAGGGCAGTGGGGCAACGGTGCGATGGGCAACGCTCTTTGGACGGGAGTAAAACTCAGGGAGATCCTGAATGCCGCCGGCGTAAAAAGTGGATCGGTGCAAGTGCAGGCCGAGGGTTTGGACAGGGGACTCGGCCCGGAGGGATTTGGTTCAAACCGCTTCATGAAGTCGCTCGACCTGAATAATCCGGTGATCGACGAATGCGTCGTCGCGTACGCGATGAACAACGCTCCCTTGCCGATGCTGAATGGCTTTCCTCTCCGCATGATTGTGCCCGGCTACTTTGCGACCTACTGGCTCAAGAGTCTTTCGTGGATTCGCGTGCTAGACAAGCCGGATGACAACTACTGGATGAAGACTGCTTACCGTATCCCCGACACGCCGCGCGGCACCACGACTCCTGAGGACCTGAAGGCGGGGAAAGTGAAGACGATTCCGATTGCGCAAATTCCGGTGAGATCCTTCCTCATTTCGCCAGACGGCTCGGCTAAAATTCCGGCCGGTTTGCCGGTGCAGGTCCGAGGAATCGCATTCAGCGGCTACGGGCAGGTCAAGCGAGTCGAGGTATCGGACGACGGTGGTGCGAAGTGGCGCGACGCGCAACTCGGCGAAGACCTCGGACCGTATTCGTTCCGCACCTGGTCGCTAGCGTGGAACCCAAATCAGCCCGGAACATATCAGGTCGCTGTACGGGCCACCGATGTGAAGGGGAACGTCCAACCGGACGAGCGTGTCTGGAATGGAGGCGGCTTTTTGTGGAACAAGATTGAACGGCAGCAACTTATTGTGGGAGACGCCGCTTAGCTGCGGAGAACCCATGAACAAAAGGGTATTTTTTAGGGGCGTCGTAGCGACTCTCGCGATCCTTGCCAGTACCGGGCTTCACGCGCAGGTGCAGGCCGGAAATTATTCGCCGAGCGACGCAGGGACAATTCATCGCTCAGCAACACCTGCATCAATTACGGGCGCCACGTACGATGTCGGTGATTACCCCACGTTTCGTCCTTTACTTGCACCGGGCGATGGAGCCCGCGAGGTGAACACCTATTGCAACGTCTGCCACAGCCCGCGCTACATCACCATGCAACCAGTGCTACCCGCTGGCACCTGGGCCGACGAGGTTAACAAAATGATTAAAACTTACGGGGCCACGGTTCCCGACGACGCTGCGCAAAAAATTATCCAGTACCTTCAATCCCACTACACCCCCGAAACACGACGGCCTTGACCGGCAGTGTCCCGCGCAGCTTGACAGCCGATGAAAAACTATTTTGTCGGGTGCTCGTTTTGTGCCCACATTTTGAATCTCTCATTTTTGTAGATATTTCTCCTTTCCAATCGCGCTCACTCCAGTGACTAGACTTACTAATTCTTCGCGTCTTCTATTGTTCTGGTATCGTTATTGCACTGCGGAGCTAGAACATCCATACCTGAAACTAACGTGATCAGTGCGTCGCGCTCAAATGGATTGGCAACGTTTTCTGTTCGATTCAGGGCAGTTCCCTTGTTAGCGCACTCTCAAGATAGACCAGTTCCTGCTGATCGTCCACGGAACGGCTGCAGAGGATGGCGACTGCGAAGGGCATCATCGGAACTACGCATCCGGTCCAATTGTCGATGCACTCAAGCGGAGCGAAAGCGGTGTGAGTGTGGCGTTTCCTGCGACTGTATGGGCAGGGCTGTCTCGCCGGGCCTTGGCCGTTGCCGCGTATTTTCACTGACCACAATTGTTTTCCGCTTCGGTGCTTGCAGAGTGCGGGAGGCGCAGCACGGTGCCGTCGCCTAAAGCGTTCAGACATTCACATCACGCTGCAATTTGTGGCCAGTACAATGGCGCGAAGGAGGTTCGACATGCCAACTGGAATAAATAAATCCGAAACCAATTCAGCGCCCCCAAAAGCAGCAAAAGCCAAAACCCCTGACATCGCCTCCGAGTCAGTTCCCGACACGCTCGCTGCGCTTCATGTCAACCCCGACACCGGGCTCACGCACGCGGAGGTAGACGTCAGCCGGAAGGAGCACGGCTACAACGAAGTGGCGGTAAAAAAGGAGCACCCCGTCCTCCAATTCTTTGGGAAATTCTGGGGAATCTCGGCGTGGATGCTCGAACTGATTATGATCCTGTCGGTGGTGCTCAGGAAATTCTCGGACCTCGTCGTGGTGGGGGCGCTGCTGGTTATCAACGCAGTGTTGAGCTTTATGCAGGAGCGCCGCGCCGCGGGTGTCGTTGAGGAGTTGCAGCGTAAGTTGCAGGTGAGTGCCCGTGTCCGGCGCGATTCGAACTGGCAGGTCATTCCCGCCCGGGAGCTAGTCCCCGGCGACATCATTCGCGTGCGACCCGGCGACATCATTCCGGCGGATGTAAAACTCCTCACGGGAGGCTTGACCGCCGATGAATCGGCGCTCACCGGCGAATCGAAAGACGTGGACAAAGCGCCCGGCGCAGTGCTTTCGTCGGGGTCCATTGTTCGACGAGGTGAAGGGAATGGCGTAGTGATGCTGACCGGCGCGAATACCTATTTCGGCCGCACCACCGAGCTTGTGCAGGAAGCGCGTCCCAAACTCCACATCGAAGCGGTCGTGTCCAAAGTCGTTAGATGGCTCTTCGTCATTGTCGGCGCATTGATAGGCGTGGTGGTGGTGGTGTCACTGATTCGCGGCGCGCCGCTTCTTGAGATGGTTCCACTTATGCTCGTCCTGTTGATGAGCGCGGTGCCTGTCGCCCTTCCGGTCATGTTTACGGTCAGCATGGCCGTCGGGTCGAAGGAGTTGGCGAAGCGCGGCGTACTGGTCACCCGGCTGAGCGCCTCGGAAGATGCCGCGACGATGAATGTTCTCTGTGTGGACAAGACGGGCACAATCACGATGAATCAACTCGCTGTGACCGGCGTGATCCCGCTGGAGCACGCGACGGAAGCTGACGTGCTGTTCGCCGGCGCGCTCGCGTCGCACGAAGCCAATCAGGATCCGATTGACCTCGCCTTCCTGGCCGCGGCAAAGGAGCGGCACTTCTTCGAGAGCGTTCCCAAGGTTACGCCCGTCTCCTTTGCACCGTTCGATGCGAAAAACCGACGGACTGAAGCCGTAGTCGAACAGAATGGGCAGCGACTAAGAGTGATGAAAGGCGCCATGCGCACCATAGCGGCAGCCTGCGGACTCCAGCCTCCGGCAATCGAAGCGTTGGAGGAACGGGTCAGCGAGTCGGCCGCGAAGGGTTATCGGACGCTTGCGGTAGCTCGCGGCGCCGAAAATGGTACTCCCCTATTGCTGGGCTTAGTGTCACTGTATGATCCGCCGCGGCCGGATGCCAAGCAACTGATCGCCGAACTGGAGGGTTTGGGCGTTCCGGTAAAGATGCTCACGGGTGACGCGCTACCGGTAGCAATTGAGATCGGCAAGGGAGTCGGCTTACCCAACATCCGGCGCGTTGCGGACCTGAAGGCCGTGGGCGGTCTGGCCAGCAAAAAGTCTGTGGACTTACTGGGGAGCACCGATGGTTTCGCCGAGGTGTATCCGGAGGACAAATACACCGTTGTAAAGCATCTGCAGGCGGCAGGGCACGTGACCGGCATGACAGGCGACGGCGTTAACGATGCGCCCGCCCTCCGTCAGGCCGAAGTGGGAATCGCCGTCAGCACCGCGACCGACGTAGCCAAGGGTGCCGCAAGCGTTGTCCTGACGGAGCCAGGGTTGACGAACATCGTAGCGCTGGTCGAGCAGGGTCGGACGATCTACCAACGCATTCTGACTTGGATCATTAACAAGATCAGCCAGACACTACTGACCTCGACCTTCGTGGCTATCGCGTTCGTGGTGACTGGTAAGTTTGTCATCTCCGCCTTTGCGATGCTGCTGCTGGTCTTTACGCTGGACTTTGCGAAGATCTCACTTGCCACTGATAATGTTCACCCTTCCAAGAAACCGGCAACCTGGAACATCGGAGGCTTCATCGCCGTGTCCGTGGTGCTGGGCGTAGCGATGGTCGCCGAAACGCTCCTCCTGTTGTGGATCGGCTGGTCGTATTTCGATTTGGCGACCGACAACAATGCGCTCTACAGCTTCAGCTTCCTGATGTTGCTTTACTTCGCCGTATTTTCCGTGGTGTCCGTGCGGGAGCGCAACTGGTTCTGGGCGACGATGCCCAGCAGGACTTTTCTGTCGGCCCTGGCGGCAGATGCGCTGGTGGGCACGGTGCTTACGTTCGTGGGTCTCCCGGGGCTCAAGCCATTGCCTTGGTGGCAAATGCTCGCGATCTTCGTTTACGCCATAGTTTCGTGTCTTGTCGTCAACGACGCCTTGAAAGTCGCGATGATCAAATGGCGCGTTCTTAAAGCCGTGACCAAGAAACCGGCCGATGTGACCCCGGAGATCGCCAAGCGTGCCTACGAACTGTATGAGAAGCGAGGCCGCCAGGACGGTCGAGCAGCTCAGGACTCGGAGCATGCAGAGGGAAGATTGTGTACAAAATCGGCAGCGTTCTGTAACGCCAAATCCAGACAGCGCTAAAACTGGCTCAAGTTGTTCTCAAGTTAAACAAAGCACACATCCACCAATGACCACCAACGTACGCAAAGCGATAAATGTTATGGAAGGGTTGAGTTCCAAAGCAGTTGTGGGGATTCCAAAGGGGTTAGTCACGCCGTAGGATCATGCCGATTCGTTTTATGAGTCCGCTGCTCTAACCGCTGAGCTACGGGCCCCGAGTTTGTAGAAAGCAATTCTATAGCATTTCCTGAAACTGCATTCGTGAAACTGCGCAGAAGATATGCGGGGAGGGGTGCGGTTGCGAAATGGACGCTGTCGCCGTGTCACGTGGCTCGGCAGATCTTGCGATCTACAAATTGACGCTGGGGTTAGGCGAGTTCTGCGCGAATGAACGAACACCTGCGAGGGTCGAGATGGTCAGCAGGGAACGCGGAGGGCGAGCCCAAGCCCGCCCTCCCCGTTGCTCCGAGATACGCCGTGGGCACCGTCATTCCTCTGCGGAAGACGGGTGCCCCGGAATCAAGTGGTTATTTTTCATAGACTTCCTGGCTTCGTTTCGCAAATTTGCATTATTTGCGATTTTGGACTGTAACTAATCGATCTGGATTGCCGCGGTTTGTCCCCCGAACTCCACACCGGTGACCTTGGTGCCATCGGTTTGGATCTCGGAACTCCGAGGCTTGCTGGTGAGCGTCGTCCAGTGAATGGGAACTGTGGCTATCACCTTATTTTTCTGAAGTACCTGAAGCTCCGATTTTCCCGCCTCCGCCTTTAATTCATACTGACCAGGCTGGACCTTCATAGTACCAATATTTATTGGCTGGGACGGGCTCCAATCTGTGGAATAGGTATGGGCTGCCCAAACGGGTAGTGCAACGAGCGAAAACGCCAAAGAAAGAACGAGGTTTTTCCTATTCAGGTGCAAGGGCCGATTTCTCCTGTGATTGGATTCAGGTGATTTCCCGGACAGAACGAGCCGAGTTCCCTGTCGCGAGCTGGCGGCCGCAAAAAAGGACGACACGCTGCTCACATTCTTTGGACCCGCGCGGCTGACCGCCGGTTTCAAGTATTTGCTTTCCATTATTCTTATTTAGTGAATAACCCTAATTGCATATCCGGGGCTTTTGAGCCAGGTACAGAGGGGATGAGCGGCGTCCCTTCGCTGGAATTGGCACGCGAGGAGAGATTCCTCCTCGCTGCGCTCGTTCGGAATGACAACGAAAAGCGAAAGAGCGGCGGCCGCCAAGCGAAAGGCGAGAGAGGGGCGGTTGCCAAGGCTGCCTTTGGCGGATATATACCGGATTTGTCGGATTTACCTGACGAGACGGCTCGCCGAGAATCGATCTCTTGGCGAAAGAAACTACGCCCGCCCCGTTTCAAACCGCGTTTCAAACGCTGATACCCGCCCGGCTGGACCGCTTGCCGTGGAGCAATTTCCATTGGCTTGTGGTAATCGCTCTGGGGATCACGTGGACTCTGGACGGCCTGGAAGTGACGCTGAACGGCGCCGTGAGCGGCGTGCTTCAGGATTCCCAGGTGATGAATTTCAGCGCGCCCGAAATCGGCTCGATAGCGTCGGCTTACCTGGCTGGCGCTGTTCTGGGTTCGCTGCTATTCGGATATCTCACGGACCGCTGGGGGAGGAAGAAGCTCTTCTTCATCACCTTGGCCGTGTATCTGCTGGGCACGCTACTCACCGCTTTCTCCTGGAATCTTCTGAGCTTTGCGGTGTTTCGTTTCATCACTGGCTCGGGAATCGGCGGCGAATATGCGGCCATCAGCTCGGCCATCGACGAGTTGATTCCCGCCGCATATCGCGGGCGCGTGAATCTGATCATCAACGGGAGCTACTGGCTCGGGGCGGCGTTGGGCGCCGCATCCACGCTGGTTATTCTCGATCCTCATTTTTTTGCCCCGAAGCTCGGCTGGCGCGTGGGATTCGCGACCGGCGCAGTGATGGGCCTGCTTATTCTGCTGCTGCGAAGGCACGTGCCGGAAAGCCCGCGCTGGCTGATGACGCACGGAGACGAGAAGGACGCCGAGATCGCCATGAAGGAAATCGAATCGCGCGTGGAACACGCCTCGGGCCACCCGCTGCCGGAACCCACGAGAAAACCGCTGACCATTCATCCGCGCAAGACGTTCGGATTCGGGGTGGTCGCGCGGACGATGTTCTCTAAATACCGCAGCAGGTCCGTGCTGGGCCTGAGCCTGATCATGTCGCAGGCATTCCTCTACAATGCCGTATTTTTCACGTACGCGCTGATCCTGACGCGCTTCTATCACGTACCGGGAAGCCGCACGGGAATTTATCTGCTGCCGTTTGCGGCGGGAAATTTTCTTGGCCCGCTGCTTCTGGGGCGGCTGTTTGACACGATCGGCCGGAAACAGATGATCTCGTCCACGTATGCCGTCTCGGCGGTTCTTTTGACGTTTACCGGATGGGCCTTCACCCAGGGCTATCTTTCCGCGAACACGCAGACGCTTCTCTGGACGATCATTTTCTTTTTTGCGTCGGCAGCGGCAAGTTCAGCGTACTTGACGGTGAGCGAGATATTTCCACTCGAGATCCGCGCGCTGGCGATTGCGTTTTTCTTTTCGCTGGGCACAGCCGCAGGCGGGATCGCAGCTCCGTGGCTTTTCGGCGCGCTGATCGGGTCCGGCTCCCGCGAGAAGGTCTTTGCCGGTTATCTGGTGGCGGCTTTTCTGATGCTCGCCGCGGCCGGAGTCGAGCTGTTGTACGGCGTCAAAGCGGAACGATCCGCGCTCGAAGATCTCGCCAGCCCCCTTTCCTCGGAAGCGTAGCCCTCGTTTACAACAGACGCCCGGAGCATTGCCATGCGGGGGCCAAAAACCGCGCAGACGACGAAAACAAAACGAAAGCGAAGGTCGGATGTCCTCGCGTACCATTGCGTGCCGGTGAGCGAGTTCCATACTTCTCATTACCACGCTGGCCCAGCGCTGCTTTTTGGGGCGTATTGGACCAGACGGCCTTTAACAGGTTAGGCGCCCAATCGATCGGCTGCGTGACGGGAGCGATGGTTTCAGGCGTCGCAACTTTTTTTCAGTAGGGGGGTTGTTAACCGCCAGCGTTCGAACCATCGGCTGCGTGAAGGGGGAGTCCGTGGGGCGTTCCATAAGGTACATCCTCGTCTTTTCATTTCTGGGAATGATCATTGGCTGCGGGGGCGGGTCCACGCAGAGCGAGTCAACAACCACTACACCGCAGGCCAGCGTGGTGCTGAACCCGCCGGCATCGAATGTGAGGCCGGGCGACCCGGCTTTGCAGTTTACGGCGACGGTGACGGGCGCCTCAGATACGGCGCTTAGCTGGTCAGTGAACGGAACAGTCGGGGGCAGCACAGCGACGGGCTTGATCAGCACGACCGGCAAGTACACGGCGCCGGCCACCGTTCCCACCAACAACGTGGTGACCGTGCAGGCCGCGCTGGTAAACACTCCGACGGTGCAAGGTAGCAGCGCAGTGACCCTGCTGAATCCGATTCCCGTGGTTACGTCGGTGAGCCCGCAAATCATCGGCGTGGGTACGTTTACGCTTCAGGTGAACGGCAGCGGCTTTCTGACGGGCGCGCAGGTGATATTCGGCACGACCGCACTGACCACGACATTTGTTTCCTCGACGGAATTGAACGCCACGGGAACGGCCGCGGCCTCGCAGGCGGGGAGCGTGGCGGTGACGGTTGTGAATCCGGCTCCGGGGGTGAACAATTCGACGACATCCGCCGTCACGCAGGTGACCACGGTAACCGTGGAGACGGTGTCGGCGGCGGTACGTTTTCTCGAGCAGTCAACGTTTGGTCCGACGCCGGCACTGGTAACGCAAGTGCAGCAGATGGGCTTTCCGGAATTTCTGACCAGCCAGTTTGCGACCTCCGGCTCGACGTATCCTGATCCTGCGTCGACCGTGACGTCTCTGCTGCCGACCCAGCAGGTCTTCTTCACGAACGCTGTGAATAATCCGGATCAACTGAGGCAGCGCGTGGCGTTTGCCTTGAGCGAGATGTGGGTAACTTCGGGTTTCACGGTGCCGCCGCAGGGCATGGCGCCCTACATGCGGCTGCTGCTGCAGGACGCCTTCGTCAACTATCGCACGCTGATGAACGACGTGAGCCTCAGCCCGGCCATGGGGCTTTATCTGAATATGGTGAACAACGACAATCCCCCTTCCGGACAGCACGCCAACGAGAATTACGCGCGCGAACTGATGCAGCTTTTTACACTGGGGCTCAACCAGCTCAATGAAGACGGGACGCTGCAACTGGACAGCAGCGGGAATCCGATTCCCACCTACACCCAGGCGAATGTGGAGGCCTTCGCGCTGGCCTACACCGGCTGGACGTATCCCACGCAGGCCGGGATGACGCTGGCAAAGCACAATCCCACTTACTGGATTGGACCCATGGCGCCGTTCGAGAGCAATCACAATATGACGGCGAAGGTGCTGCTGCCGGTGAACGGCACGGCGGTGACGCTGCCGGCGGGCCAATCGGCGGAGAACGATTTGAGCGGCGCACTGGATAATATTTTCGCGCAACCGAGCTTGCCTCCGTTCGTGTGCAAGCAACTGATTCAGCACCTGGTGAGCAGCAACCCGAGCAGCGCTTACGTGAAACGCGTCGCGGACGTGTTCGTGAGCGGAAGCTTCAGCGGAGGAGGGGTCACCATCGGTTCGGGGCAGCGCGGCGACATGCAAGCGGTGATCGCGGCCATCCTTCTGGATTCGGAGGCGCGGCGCGGGGACTCGACGGCCACCGCCAATCCGGGCGATGGACACCTCCGCGAACCGGTGCTGTATATCGCCAACATTCTGCGCGCGTTTGGAGCGACCACCGACGGCGCGGCACCCGCGAATGTGGCCTCGTCGATGAGCCAAGCGGTGATGGATTCGCCGAGCGTTTTCAATTTCTTTCCGCCGGACTACAACATTCCGGGCACGAACCTGCTCGGGCCGGAATTCGATCTGGAAACGACGGCTACCACGCTGGTGCGGGCGAATTTCGTAAACTCGTTCGTGTACGGTTCGATCGGAACGGGCACCACGGTGAGTTTCACGACGTATGCGAATCTTGCGGCGAATCCGAACGCTTCGGGCCAGCTGCTCGATTCCCTGAACGCGCTGCTGCTGCACAACTCGATGACAGCGGATGCGCGGGCCAGCATTCTGGCGGCGGTGAATGCCGTTCCGGCGGGTTCCACGCAAAACCTTCTGCGGGCGGAGGCGGCCATCTATTTAATTCTTTCGTCGTCGCAATACCAGGTGGAACAGTAGGGATCGATAAGAGGTTCTATGAAAATCACGCGAAGAGATTTGATCCGCCAGTCCTGCTGCGCCGCCGCGGCGCTGGGCACGGCGTCCAGCTTCAGCCGCTTCGGGCTCATCAACGCGCTGGCCCAAGCGCCTTCGAGCTATCAAGCGCTGGTGTGCATTTTTCTTTTCGGCGGCAACGACGCGAATAACATGCTGATTCCCACGGATACGGCCGGCTACGCGAATTATCTGAAATACCGGGTCGCCGTCGCAAACGGGGGACTGGCGCTGGACCAGAGCACGCTGCTGCCGATCGCTTCGAAAACGCAGCAGAACGGCCAGACTTCGTTCGGCTTGCATCCCAACCTTCCCGAGGTACAGGCACTTTACACCTCCGGCAGGCTGGCGTTTCTTGCGAACGTGGGTCCGCTGGCGCAGCCGCTTACGCGGACGCAGTATCTGGCGCCGGCCCCACCGGTTCCGGCAAATCTGTTTTCGCACGCCGATCAGCAGCAGCAGTGGCAGACGCTCGAACTCGACGGCTTTTACAAGACGGGCTGGGCGGGCCGGCTGGCCGACAACATCAACGGCAGCCTGAATTCAGGTTCGGTGTTTCCGCCGATCACGTCGGTGGCGGGCTCTGCGATTTTCTGCACGGGCCAGCAAACCCAACCTTACGCCATGATTCCGGGAACCACGCCCGGGCTTTCGGGCTTCGACAGCTCCGCCGCGGGCACGGCGCGCTTGCAGGCTTTGCAGCAATTGCTGACGTTCGATACGGGCGTTTCGCTGATTCAGGCCGCGAGTTCCATCACTTCCAATTCGCTCACCGACAGCAAAACTCTTTCTACCGCGCTGGGCTCCGCAACGCCGCTGGCGACGGTGTTTCCCGCCACGGGCCTGGGCAACCAGCTAAAGCAAGTGGCGCAGCTTCTTTCCGTGCGCTCCGCGCTGAGCTTGAATCGCCAGGTTTTCTTCTGTTCCCTAGGCGGTTTCGACACGCACAGCAACCAGATCGCTACGCAGCAAAGCTTGTTCTCGCAGTTGAGTCCCGCGTTGAATGCTTTCTATAATGCGACGGTGGAGCTGAACCTCGCGCAGCAGGTGACTACGTTCACCATGTCGGACTTCAGCCGCACGTATCAGCCGGCCTCCGATGGCGGCAGCGACCATGCCTGGGGGAGCGTCCAGATGATCATGGGGGGCGCCGTGGCTGGCGGCGATATCTATCGGCACCTTGCCGGTATTCACGCCCGGTGGGCCGAGCGATGTGGGCGCGAACGGCCGCTGGATTCCCACCACGCCCATCGACCAGTACGGCGCGACGCTGGCACAATGGTTTGGCGTGCCTTCCGGGGACTTTGCGGCGATCTTTCCCAACCTGGCAAACTTCTCCGCCCAGACATTGAGCTTTCTGGTCTGAAGTTCCTGCGTGATTGAGTAAACGGCTGGCTTGAGGAAAAGTTGCAGCGAGGTTAGCGGCCAGACTGCGCGGTGTATTCCTTCGGGCTGGGCTTCGCATCCGGGACCCGCCGCATTTTATCCACGAACACGCGGACAATCGCCGGATCGAATTGCGTGGCGGCGCAGCGCTCCAATTCCGCGAAGGCCTCCTCGGGCGACCGGCCTTTCTTGTAGCTGCGCTCGGAAGTAATTGTGTCGTAGGAATCGGCGATTGCGATCACGCGGGAGCCGTATGGAATGTCTTCGGCGCGCAGGCGGTCCGGATAACCCGAGCCATCGTAAAACTCATGATGATGGCGGACCATTTGCCGGATCCGAACCATCGTCTCGAGGGGTTCGAGAATCTTGGCGCCAAGTTCGGTGTGGGTCTTCATCGTCTCCCATTCGGCGGCATCCAGCGGGCCCGACTTATTCAAAATAGCCTCGGGAATTCCGACCTTCCCGATGTCGTGCAGCAGAGCCGCCAAGCGAATCTCTTCCACCTCCGGCATGGTCGAGACCCAGCGCTTGCGCCAGCACCACCGAGTATGCGGAAACCTTCTGCGAATGGCCCTGCGTGTATTGGTCCTTCGCATCGATCGCAAAAGCGAGGGAGGTGACCGTCTCGACGACGGCTGGCGGAAGAACGCTGCTCGGAAACATCACTTCCCTGGTCCACCAGCGAACGAGTGAACAGCTCCAGGCGCCGATAGATTTCCTCGAAGGCCTGAGGTCCCGTTGAAAACAGCCGCTTGAGCGTGACCCCCAGATACGCTTCCAGCACATCCTTCTTCCATCGCTTGCGGTCGTTGGGGTCGCCCTGCTCGGCACTCGAAACGGAGTTCCCACCCTGATGCTTCGAGAGATACATCGATGAGTCCGCGACCTGGATCAACTCCTGCGGCGTCGAGCCGTGCATCGGGAACCCCGCAATCCCGAAACTGGCGGTGACATTTTTATCGCGCAGCAGCGGATCAGCGGCGACCC
Source organism: uncultured Acidobacteriota bacterium (assembly GCA_963848365.1). Lineage (GTDB taxonomy): Bacteria > Acidobacteriota > Terriglobia > Acidiferrales > UBA7541 > Palsa-295. The sequence continues at coordinate 798,312 of CAWKDI010000004.1, read as the reverse complement.
AGCTGCGCAGCTTGTTAGCGAGCTGGCGCGCCTGCTCGATGCTCGTTTCCGGCATGAGGATGACGAACTCATCGCCGCCATAGCGCGCCACCACGTCTGAGCGGCGGCAATTCTGCTCGAGAATATGGCCCACGCGCTGAAGGATCACGTCCCCTTCGATGTGCCCGTAGAAATCATTTACGAACTTGAAGCGGTCGAGGTCCATCAGCACGAGCGCGAACGGCCGGTTGGCGCGGGTGGAGCGCTTCCATTCCGCGGAAAGCGCTTCCATCAGGAAGCGATGAGTCTTGACTCCGGTAAGCCCGTCGGTGATCGCCTGCTCCTGGGCTTTCTGGAACGTGAGGGCGTTGTGCAGGGCGCCGGCGAATAAATCCGCCAGAGTGCGCAGCAGCAGAATTTCCTGGTCGGGGAATTCGCAGGCATTCAACGATTCCACGTAGAGCACGCCGAGCAATTGCTCCGCGTAGATCACCGGCAGCGCAATGGAAGATACCGAGTCTGGAAGAACCATTTTCGGCGTCGATGCGTTCGATTCGCGGACCATCGCCACTTGCCCCGAACGCGCGACCTGGCCAACGATTCCTTCGCCCAGCCCGATGCGCCGGCCGCGAGCGCTTTTGCGAGCGCCCGCCTCCGCCTGGACGATCAGCTCCTTCGTCGAATAGTCCAGGGTGGCAATGCCGATGTGGTCGTAAGCCAGGCTGGCCTCGATCTCGCGGGCGATTTTGTCGAGCATTTCAACGGGGTTGAGCGTGGTGATCGCGTGGCTCGAGACATTATTGATCAGCGTGAGATGGCGGGATTTCTTCTGCTCCTCGGTGAACAGGCGCGCATTCTCGATGGCAATGCCGGCCTCGCTCGCAAGGACGCGCAAAAGCTCCTGATGGCCAGTGTCGAAAACGCCCTCCTTCGGGCTGTGCACCATCATCACTCCCACGGCGCGATCGTACAGAATCAGAGGAACGGCGCACATCGAACCAACGTGCCGCAAGGGTTCAAAACCCAGCCGCTGGGCCTCTTCGAGAAAGCGATCGCGAATGAGAAGGGGCTGACGAGTCCGGACCACATATTCCACGAGGTGGTTTCCGGCGGGGCGCGAACGCTTGGGCATGCGGCGGCCCTCGCTGATCTCAATTTCGAAGCGAATTTCCCCCATTTTTGGATCGCAGGATGCAATGAGAAAGCTCGATACGTCGAGGACGCGTTGCATCTCGGAGTAAATTCGCTCCAGGAGTGAATCGAGTTCCAGGGTGGAGCTCAACGCCCGGCCGATTTCGTTGAGAACATGAAGCTCGTCGCTGCGGCGGGACGTTTGCTGGACCAGATAGCTGTTCTGAACGGCCATGCCGATTTGATGTCCGAGCCCGAGCAAAAGCTTTAGTTCAGACGACGAAAAGTTGCGTTTATCCGGCGCGCCAAGAAGCAAGACACCGAAGGTTTTTTCCTTGGCCTGCAGGCTCACTCCAACAACGGTCTCCAGCTTCTGTTGCAACAGAAGGCGCCGCAAATCGCGGAATTCGGGTTCTTTTTCGAGGGCTTGATATCCGGAATCGTCCGACAGGTTCGGGAGCTGCAGGAGGCCACCCAAGCGCCCGACGAAATCGACGAGATATTTATTCAGATTGTGTTGCTGAACGTCCTCGCCAAATGTCTGAGGCAAACCCGAAAGCACCACGCTTGCCCGGCTATTGCCTTCGCCATACTGCAGGCAGAGCGCACCAGACGGCATACGGGCGACGTTGAGCACGCGGGCCAGGGCCTGGGAAAGCATGGTCTGAATCTCGCTCCCCACAAACCCGGACGTGGCCAAGTTCAAGTTCGCCAGTGCCAGCATATTGCGCTCAACCCGGCGCCGGTCGTCTTCGTAGACCGCCATCACCATCAGCGCTCCGGCGAACAGCATGGGTACGGAGGACGCGAGGAACAGATACTGCGTGTGCGTATTGCCCGCCGGCCCCGACGCCGCCGTTGCCGCTTCCAGAACACCCCACAAGAGAAACGTGATCGCAAGCCAGGATTCGGCGCGCGCCTCTTCTTTTCCTCCCTTGGACCAGAAGGTCTGCGCGATCAAGAAAAAGACAAACGCGATTCCCGCGCTGAGGGGAATGGGGAACCGGCCCCACGAGCAGGCTGCCGACCAGACCGCCGCCCCCCCTGCCGCCGCGAAGAGCCCAGACGCTTTGACCGGGCGGCGAGAATGAAGCCGGGCGGCCCAATAGAAGGAAAGCGCCGATAGCGCCAAAAACCATTCCTCAAATGCGGATGCGCGGGGGGAATTGATATTCCGACCGACAAAATGAAGTAACGCATAGACCGCGATGAGAAACCAGCCAGCGGACCAAACACGGAAGGTCCGTTCTCTCTTCCGCAGATAAAGGGAAGCGAAAAAAGTCCCCAGCAGAAAGGAACTGACCACCATGGTGATGGCAGCAGAGTTGATGGAACTCAAGGACGCAAATACTCCCGCTCGATAGTGCAGCGAAATTCGAGAATAGCAGAAATGAGAGTCATTCTCAGTTGGTATCCGAACGCGTTTCTCAGCGGCAAACCCACCAACCTTTCCAGATGATGCCAAATCGCGCGGAGCGCACGCGAGGTAGATCGATGCACCTGCACGAGCCTGTGTGGCAACTACGGAAACCGTTCCCCGGCGGCTAAACAGGCCGCGGGAAAATGCCACAATCTGTTCCTCAGGGGCTTAAAGCCCCGTTTAATGCTTGGGCTTTATGTCGGAGCTGAAGCTCCGACCCCCTAAAAACCGAGGTTTTTCCGTAGCCTGTAAAGTCGCACTGATTCAGGGACGGTCCGGCATAGCTACAAGCGCCTGTGCGAGAACTGACTAAACCATCCCTCAGCGACTAAAGCCGCACGGAATCCATCCGCAGGTGCGGCACGGCTAAAGCCGTGCCCTGACGAAAACATTGTTGTCACACAGCCTCGGAAGCTCCGGCTCACGAAACCCGGGCTTCCGGCCAGCGAGTGGCTGGCGGCGGAATCGAGATCCCTCCGCTCCGGCTCGACATACACCGTCGAGCCTCCGCTCGGGATGACAAATACCCGCGGACAACCCGCAACCCGGCATCCCACACCACTCATTCCGGGCAGTCGGGAAGCGCTGAAAACTGTTCCTGGCAAAAACGGAGGTTGCCATACAGAGGTACACATTGCGGCAAGCTGACGGGAGGGTCAACGGTACAGAAGTACTTTGATTTTGGAGGTCCATTCCCGCCGGCTCGATTTTAATTGGTCCTTTCGCTAAGATGAATCGCACATCGAAACAGGAAGGAAACCAAGAGAAATGCCCTTATCCGAAAAGCCGCGCGTGCGATTTGCTCCGTCGCCTACCGGCTATCTCCACGTGGGCGGCGCGCGGACTGCCCTGTTCAACTGGCTCTTCGCCCGCCATGAAGGCGGCGCGCTTCTTCTGCGAATCGAGGACACCGACGTAGAACGCAACCGGCCTGAGCTCGTGCAGGGGATTCTCGACGGATTGAAATGGCTCGGAATCGAGTGGGACGAGGGTCCTATTTTCCAGTCGCAGCGCATCGAGATGTACCGAGCGGCCGCGCAGCGCCTGCTGGAAAACGGGTCGGCGTTCGGTTGCTATTGCAAGGCGTCGGCCTACACGGGCGCCGACAGCGTTAGCGAAGGTTCAGAAGAACGCGAGGGCGAAGGGGACGACGAAGGCCTGAAATCGCAAAAGAAACTGGCGTGCTATTGCCGCGAGCTAAGCGCCGGAGAGCTGGCTGCCAAACAGAAAGAGGGAATTTCGCCGCGCCATTCGCTTCAAGGTTCCGCGGGAAGGGGTGACTCAATTTCAGGACGCCGTGTTCGGGCCGCGCGAAGTGCAAAACTCCGAAATCGAGGATTTCGTACTGATGCGCTCGAACGGCCTTCCCACTTACCAATTGAGCGTGGTCGTGGACGATATCGACATGCGCATCAGCCACGTGATCCGCGGCGCGGACCATTTGTCGAACACGCCCAAGCAGGCGCTGATTTACCGGGCCCTCGGCGTGGAGCCGCCGATATTCGCACACGTTCCCCTGATTCTGGGGCCGGACCGCACGCGGCTTTCCAAGCGGCACGGCGCGACCAGCGTGGGATCGTACGCGGATGAGGGATTTCTTCCCGAGGCTTTCCGCAATTTCCTGGCGCTTCTAGGATGGTCTCCGGGAAGCGACGCCGAATTTATTCGCACGAGCGAACTCATCGAACGGTTCTCGCTGGCGGGGGTGAGCCGCACGAACGCCATCTTCGATCGCGCGAAACTCGAATGGTTCAACACGCAGTACCTTCAGAAAATTCCGGTGGAGGAGCTTCTGCCGTTCGTGGAGGCGGAACTCAAGCAGGCAGGACTCTGGAAGGACGCATGGGCGGGACCGGAGCGCGCCGTGGTTCGCGCATGCCGTCGATCTGCTCCGGCCGAGGACGCGGTTCCTGGGCGATTTCACGACGTGGTCGCGCGCCTTCTTTACCGACGATTTCGATTACGACGCGGAAGCGAAAGCCAAATTCTGGAAAGACGAGCGCATACCCGGATTGCTCGGGAAGCTAGCCGATGCACTCGCCGCTCTTCCTGACTGGAATCACGACGCGTGCGACGCAGCACTGCGCAGCGTGGCGGCAGCCGAAGGGGTGAAAGCGGGACTGTTGATCAATGCCACGCGCGTCGCGATCGTGGGCCGCGCCGTCGCACCCCCGCTATTTGAAACGATGGTGGTGCTCGGCAAAGACCGGGTCATCTCACGGCTCCGGCGCGCCGTGCCGCTGGTAGCGGCACTAATTCTCGCGGTTACTTCAGCAGGTTTGCTCGGCGCAGAAGTCGAGAACACTTCCGGATGGACGGCCCGCGCCGCTGCGCCCGCCGCCGCTATTTTCAATTGGACATTGACGGGAACCTTCACCGGCGGCAGGCAAGCAGCGTTGTTGCACGCCTGATATCGAAGAACGACGGGAATCGTGGCGGGGCCCAGCGGCGCGGTCGGCTTGCGCCACCAGCTTCAGCTTCAACGTCACGCTTCCGGTATACACATCCAGCGGTTTCGTCGGGGAAAACGCGAATTTCTCGAGCCGGCCTTCGGGATAAATGGTGTCCACAAGCTTGATTCCTGCAGGGTGGCTGCGGCGTGATGGTTGTCGGAATCAGGTACTCGTCGCTGGGCTTGTGCGAATTCATGTGGAATCCGCGCGCAATATCCACCACGACCGCGGCCTCGAAAGTCTTTCCCCTGGGCACGGGATCAAGCGAAACGTAGGCCTGCGGCTTCACGATGGCTGCCGCGCTGGGCAGCGCGGAACCACTTTGCGGCATGGCATTCCCGAGACTGCCAGCCAATAACGAGAAGGCCCCCACGGCCGCTGAAATTGCCGCGAGGACAAAAACGGAACGCAATCGCAAGCCGCGGATCAAAGCTGCTCTTGAATTTCCTTGTCGAGATCTTTCTGGTTTACGAGGCCGACGTAGCGCTTTACCACCTTGCCGTCGCGCGAAATCAGCACGCTTGTGGGCAAACCGATGAGGCCGCCAAATTTCGAGGCAATGTCGTCGCTGCCCAGGACGATCGGATAATCCATCGCGGTGGGATGGCCGTTCACGTCGAACTGCGTCTTCTGAATGTATGGGTCCACGACGCTTTTTCCTTCATCGTCCATCGCCACGCCCAGCAGGGTGAATCCCCTGTTCGCGTACTTCTGCTGGAATTCGATCATCCAGGGAATTTCCACGCGGCAGGGTTCGCACCAGGTGGCCCAGAAATTCACCAGCACCAGCTTGCCCTTCAGGCTCGCGATGCGGAACCTTATTGCCCTGCAATCCTGAAAGGTCACGTCGGGCTCGTTGGGCTGGACGGCTTTCGTCGAAGATTGCGCTACCTTGGCGGTGGTGGTCAGCTTGCCTTCCAGCGCGGCCACGGAACTGTTCAGGAAGGAAAGCTTGTTCGAAAGCCACGTCAATCGGTTGGCGAACACCAGCCCGCCGATCAGCAAGCAGCAGAACGCCGCTGAAAACTTCCACCGTGTGCAGGTGCCGCCGGAAGCGCTGATAGAACTTCAGAAAGCCGCCGATGCCGAGCGCCGTCACCAGAAAAGGAATCGCCAGCCCGGCCGAATAGCAGGCGAGCAGAAAACACTCCTTGCCCGATCTTTTCGCGCGTCGCCGCCACCGCCAGCACTGCCGCCAGGATCGGCCCGATGCACGGCGTCCAGCCGAACGCGAAGGCAAACCCCATCAGAAAGCCGCTGAATGCGCCCGGGCTGCCCGCCCAGCTTGCGGAAATGAATGTCGCGATTGAGCCAGCGCGTCAGGATCGGGCCCAGCAGAAAAATAATCGCGATCGCGTAGAGCTCCACATCTTTCACGCGACCCGGCGATGCCAGGCCGCACACTCAGCAGCGATCCCGGCAAGAACGAACAGGAGCCCGACCACCGAGCCCGCTCGCACCGGCATCTTCACCAGCCAGCCCACCAGGTGCAGACCAAAAAGAAGGATCAGCGCGCCGGCGATGGGCGCGAGCAGCGTGCGGTTGCGCACCAGAAAAGAGCCCACGGCGCTCGCCGAAGCGCCAAAAGTAATGAACACAATCGAAAATCCGGTAACGAACGCCAGCGCGGAAGCCAGCAAACTGCCGCGAGGGGCCTTGCCTTCCTTCAGTTGCTCCACCCCGATGCCGGAAAGCATCGAGACATAGCCGGGCACCAGCGGGCAGCACACACGGGGAGAGAAAGGACACCAGGCCTGCGACAAACGCCGCGAATATGGAAACGTCCATCAGGTGTTAGTCTATGCCCCCAATGCGCATCGGGGGATTCCCCCACCTGCCATTTTCTCACATTCGTTAGACGTTGCAGCGGGGCGTTCGGTCTCAGGCCAATCAAGTTGGAAAAGTTCGCAATTCATGGCCAATGCGGGATGGCCAGTGCGTCGCGAGCGCCTTCTTCATAGGCCAGCGCAATTGCCAGCAGGCGCGCCTCACCCCAACGCGGGCCGATCAGCTGCAGGCCCACGGGCAACCCGCTCGCGCGTAATGCCGCAGGGAACCGAAATCGCCGGAAGGCCGGTGAAGTTGGCCGGGCGGCATGCGCCCACGAGCAGCGAGCGCACCGATTCTCTCTCGCCGCCGATTTCAACCTCGTTCTGCCCGACTCGCGGCGCCGGAATGGGAGAAGCCGGCGCCAGGATCGCATCCACTTGCTCGAAGGCTGCGTTGAAATCCTGCTCCAACAGGCGCTTCACCTCGAAAGCGCGGAGATAGTCCACGGCGCGAACTTTTTCTCCGGCTTCCAGCCGCGACCGCGAACATCGTCGCCATAATCCGGCGCGCGCGCGCAGGAAATAGCCTTTGGACTCGTGATAATTCGTCGCCTCGGCCAGGCCAATGTTCGTGCTGGCCTGAGCCGATTCGTGCAGATGCGGCAGCGAAACCTTTTCGATTCGTCCTCCCAGCCTTCTGAAGCACCTTGACGGCGGCATCGCATCGCCTCGCGCACGCTCATCGTCTACTCGTTCGAAGTAATATTGCTGGGGCCAGCCAATGCGAAAGCGTTTGGGACGTTGGCGACCAAGCCTTCGTAATTTGGGCGCCGCATCCCTCGCGGGTATGGGCCTGCAATCGCCTCCAGGATGATGCACGCGTCGGCCACGGAACGCGCCATAGGCCCGGCGTGATCCATGGTCTTCGAGAGCGGCACGGTGCCAGCCACGCTCACGAGGCCATATGTGGGCTTGAGGCCCACGATGCCGCAGAGCGCCGAAGGTATTCGAATCGACCCGCCCGTATCGGTGCCCACCGATCGCAAAACTCATTCCGGTCGCCACCGCTCGCCGCCGAACCTCCGCTGGACCCGCCCGGATATTCGCTCGGGCGCCCAGGGATTCCGCACGGCGCCAAAATGCGGATTTTCGGAGGTGATGCCGTAAGCAAACTCATGCATGTTCGTTTTGCCAAGAAGGATCGCCCCGGCCCGCTCGAGGCGGAGCGCCACGTCGCTATCCGCGGCGGGAACAAAATCCTCGAGGATCTTCGAACCCGCCGTGGTGCGCACGCCTTTGGTCCAGAAGTTGTCTTTTAGCGAAATGGGAATGCCGTGCAGCGGAGCTTCGCGGCCCGTCGCGGCGGATTTCGCGATCCGCCATACGCGCGCGGCGGAGCGCAGCGTCGGCAATAATTGTGATGAAAGCGTTGAGGGAACGGTTGAGGCTTTCGATGCGAGCGAGCGACGCTTCCACCAACTCGACGGAGGAAATTTTTCGGCGGCGCAGAAGGCCGCGCGGCCTGCGCGATGGAGAGAAGGCGTGACATCCGTTTGGGAGGATGGATTCATGGCTTATTCATGGCGCGCGTCAGAAAATCTTTTCCTGGCGGCGCAAATTCCCGGCGGAGCCCAGGTTGGCGATGCGGAACACGGCCATGTACTGATTTTCGTTGCGGATCGTGCCAAACGAAAAGCGCCGCACTTCGAAGCCGATGCCGCAGCACGACCCGTTGTAGCTGACCTGCGCGAGCTGGTTCTGAAATGCCTGCTGCGTCCAGTCGTAACTCGCTCCGAAGGCGGCGTTCCAACCCCGGCGATTCATGTCTCCGTAGCCGATCAGCGCCCGCACCTGGTTGGAGCGCTGCTGGAAGTTCAGAGGGGCTGGCGATGGATTCACCGGCAGATTGACCGTGGAAAAATGCGCGACCGTTACAAACGATTCCTTGTACGGCTTGAGCTTCAGCAAGGTTCCGATGGCGGTCAGCCGGTTGCGCGACGGGATCGTAATTGACGATGAATTCCGTGTCGTAGTGCTTGCCCGGTTCGATGGTTACGTCGCTCACGATCGGCGAGAAGTGCCGCGCCGTATCGGCGAATGCAAATGGCGTGAACAGATCGAGGGTCTGAAAAACATTTCGCTGGCCGGGAACGAGCGCCCCGCCGAAAGTGGGATCGAAGAAATATTTTTGCGCGACGTGCCAGGTCACCAACTCCTCGGTTGACGCCGCTTTTCGTGCGCCGGAACAGTCTCTGCGTGAAGCCGTATTCCACTTCGTTGGTATCGGTGAGCGTGTCGTCTTCGTCGAAGCGGACGAATCTCGCAAAATCGTTCACGCCGGTCACGTAGCGGTAGACGATTTCCGGTTCGATCACGTGCTTCCATTTCGTGCTCGCCGCCCCACACGCGCTCGATGGTGGGAGGCCGGATGTCGACCGAGACCTCGCGCGTGTTCCGGAAAAAGCCCTGGCCGACAAATAGCACCGTTCTGCGAGCTGCCCGCCGTAGTAGGTGGAGCGGAAGGTGAAACTTGGAGTTACGTTGAGCCACGGCCCCCAGTGGAGCGGCACGGTGACGCTGGGCGCGAATTCGCTGCGCTCCACGTATCCGGGCGTGTCGAACGGAGTCACCGTTTCGCTGCGATGCTCGGCTCCGGAAAACGCCGAAAAGGAAAAATAAGCGGGCAGGCGGTCCGAAAAGGACTGGTCCACCGAACTGAACCGCACTTCGGGCGCGGTGCGAAGCGTGATCGGACGTCTGCGGCGTGGCGCTCAGAAAGTTTCTGTAGCTCACGGCCGCGAAATTCAGGCTGAAGCCTCGAAAATTGTTGGTGAGGAAGGCGGTGTTGCGCACCTCCGAATTCACGGCCTGAATGAAAGTCTCGGAAAACGCCAGGCGGAAGGTGAGCGAGGTAAGCTGATCCAAATCGGCAACGGCCCGCCAGCCCCCGGGCAGGAGCGCCGTAAACAAGCAGCTTGGCTTCATGGCCGCCCTGCTTGATCGGGGGACCGGAGGGCTGCGGAAGGCCGCGGTCAATCACGCCAAAATAGGTGGCGTCCAACCGGGCGTTTTCCCACGGGCGCATGCGCACATTCACCCTTTTGGCTCCAGCCGCGCCTGCTGTAATAGGAGGCGCCGACGGTGGTGTCCATCCAATCGGTGGGCGCCCAATAGAATGAATCGCCAAAAACGTATCCCTTACTGGAGCTGTCACCAGGTTCGGGAATTAAAAATCCCGAATTGCGCTGCTTCTCGGCCGGAAAGGTTGCGTAAGGGAGATAGAGCACTGGAACCGAAAAGAGGCGGAAATTTCCATTCTCAAGATGCACCGATTTCCGCAATTCCACGGTCGCCGTGGGCGCATAAAACTTCCAGGTGGGGCGGTCCGGTTCGCAGACGGTGAGCCACGCTTTTTTAACGTGATAGGTGTTCTCGTCGAGCCGCTCGGCTTCGTCGGCTTCGAAATAGAGCGGATTGGGACTTAGACAGGAGCGTCGCGGAAGGGCGGCGCTGCATCGCGAACGTAGCACGGACGTGATGGAAGGTCCCGCGGCCCGCGCGAAGTTCATAGCGGGCATCATCGGCTTCGACGTGCTGGGTCAAATAGTCAAGCTGCACGTGGCCGCGAGCTATCACCACCTGCGTGTCGGCGTTGTACTCGACGTGATCCGCGCGGAGCCGCGCGTTCTGGTAGCGGACATCCACGTGGCCATCCGCGTAGAAGATTCTGCCGGCCTGCCGCTGCTGGTCAGCTTCGAGGGTGGCTTCACCTCCTGCCGCGGGGAGCCTGAGCGGAGCTTCCGGGCCGATCTGGGCGAGGATCCCCGTGGGAGCGACGAAAATCGCGTAAAACAGGGCAGCCAGGCGCGCGAACTCGCCAAGTTTTTGCGAAAATTGCATGCGAAAAATAGACTCGAAATGAAGGTTGAGCCTAACATGCGCCTCCCGCTCCCGCAATCGCAGGACTTCATCGAGCAGAAATTCCCAGGGCAGAAAATCCGCAACGTTGCCTGTTAGGCGACACGCGTGATGGATCGCGGGGTGCCTGGGCCTGCGCTGGCGTGCTATGATCGCGGGCGTTCCGCCACTGGAACTCTCCGCAGCGGAAAACGGACCAGTGACACGAATCTGCCCGAACTGCGGCGCCCTTCTGCTTACGCGCACCGCGGCTTGCTCCTTCTGTGAAGATCACGGCGAATCGGAAGCCGGCTTTCTACGCATCGTCAGAAATTCGCCTGCGGAAAAGGATTCCGGGAAGCCCGCCTGGCAAAGCGAAGTAACGCGCCGGCTGGGAAATTACCGCGCGACGAGGCAGAACGTGCAACAAGAGAAGGCACAAGCCGGACTTCCCTTCCGGCAGGCAAGAGAAACACAGGAACGACCACGGGAACGCGCGCGAACCCGGCCTAACCCGGCTCATGCGCAGCGAAGGATGGACCGGTTGGAAATCTGCGTCCAGCCTGAACTCGACTTTTCAAGCTGCGCGCACGACCGCGCTCATCCCCAGACGGCCCTCGTCCCAGTGGCCAGCCTCAGCCAGCGTAGACGAGCAGCGGGTCTCGACGGACTGTTTATCGCCCTGACGTGCGCCGCTTTTCTGGGACTGTTTCATTCCCTGGGCGGGCAGATGGCGTGGGACAAAATGGACGGAGTCATCTGCGCCGTTGTTCTCTATCTCTTCTATGGCCTGTACTTTTTTCTCTTTACGGCCCTCGCCGCTGCCACGCCTGGTATGCAGTTGGCTGGTCTTTCGTGCGTGCGTTTGGACGGGAGCCTCCCCGAACCGGGTGAGTTACTATGGCGGGCTTTCGGCTATTTACTCTCGGGAGCGACCCTGTTTCTCGGCTTTTTGTGGGCGGTCTGGGACGAGGACCGCTTCACATGGCAGGACCGCATTTCGCAAACCTACCTTACGGCTGCACCACCCTTTACGGATTCGATCTCGGAATTCTGACATATTGCTCGGTAACGCTCCATACCATCTCTCCATAATTCACTCATTATAAACGACTTGAGCATCAAAGTGGAATACAAGAAACCCCGTACATACTGGAGTGCCTCCGGCCGATATAATTGAATGGTGAGTTGGCAACTTAAGCCCTTCGAATGCATCCAAATAAGCGTAATTTAGCGTATGGAACGCTGAAAGGCTCTTCGGAACGTCTAAATGGTGGTAAAATAGAGTTCATACTCGAAATTATTGAAAGGAAAGGCACATAACATGGCATTCGACAAGGAGACAGGAAAAGGGCGCCTCGTACCTACCCGGCCGACCGGTGTTCAGTACCAGGTGGAGTACGCCATCAAGCTAACGGTGGAAATCCGCCAGCATGGACGCGCTCCCGCAGCTACGACCATGCGATGGACAAAGTGCTCGGTTCGATCGCCCCATGCGCACTTTATTCCGGATGGAACCTACTTCCTTCACGCCGACGATGGGCGGGTACATCAGTTGAAGTCCACCTCGGGCGAGTGGGAGTGCCTGGCGACTAGCTAAGCAACTACTGTTCAATTCGAGATTTTAAGCCGCGCCCAGGTCTCTGACCTGGGCGTTTTTTTATTTTGAATCGCTTACCAATCGCCGAATAGACTCCTCGAAAGGCGCGGTGGCGACGCCCCGCTCGGTAATAATCGCGGTGATAAGTCGTGCTGGTGTAACGTCGAAGGCTGGATGCGCCGCCGAGACATCCGCGGAAATGCGGGTGCCGGCCAGGTGAGTGACCTCATCTGGGGAGCGCTGTTCGATAGGGATATCGTCGCCGGAAGCAATGGACATATCGAGGGTTGAAATCGGCGCTGCTACGTAAAACGGGACCTTATTCTCGCGCGCTATGACGGCCATTCCATAGGTGCCAATCTTGTTAGCCGTATCCCCGTTGCGGGCAATCCGATCCGCCCCTACAACAACGGCACCAATGCCGCCGGTTTTCAGGAAGTGTCCAACCATGTTGTCGGTAATCAACTTAAGCGGAATGCCATCCTGATGAAGCTCCCACGCAGTGAGACGCGCACCTTGCAGATACGGGCGCGTCTCGGGGACGAACACTTCGAGCTTGCGGCCACTTTCGACGGCCACCCGGATCACTCCTAGCGCGGTGCCGATTCCACCCGTGGCCAGAGCGCCGGCATTGCATTGCGTCATCACGCGGCCGTCCTGCGGCATGAAATCGGCGCCGAACCTGCCGATGCGCTCATCGGCTTCCCGGCGCTCCTGATGAAGCTTCCGCGCTTCTTCGACAAGGCCGTCGCGGAAAGGGAGGAGAGAACCGGAACCATTCTGGCCGACGGAAGCTGCAATTTTTCCGAAGCGGGTCTTAAAGCGCTCGATCGCCCAGAATAAATCGACTGCGGTGGGCCTGGTCCGCGCGAGCGTGTCGCAAATGGTTACGAATTCGGCCTGCAATTCGGGAAGGGTTTTCGCCTGCGAGTGCTTTACTCCCAGGGCGACGCCCATGGCAGCTGCAATACCGATAGCCGGCGCTCCGCGGATCACCATATGCTTGATGGCGTGGGCCACATCGCGATAGTCCGTGTACGTGTGGTAGATGACCTCACCCGGGAGTTTCCGCTGGTCGAGCATCACAACACCTTCGTTCGTCCAGCGAATGGGCTCAACCGCGCGAAGGTCTCGTTTCTCCAGAGTGGCATGGTGCGGCATCGATTGACCTTTCATGGCAGCTATTGGTTTCTAACAGGTTCCTAACGGATCGAGGTCTGATTCCAAGCGTATCACGTCACGCGTGCCCTGGCATGGCCCGAAGCCAATGAGAACTCATCAGAAAAGCGAGAAACAAAAACGAATTGTAACTTACATGCAGGAGATAGCCGGTGACCACGGTGTGAGTCGCAGCCCGCGCGTAGGTGAACAGGATCCCCACTAGGACGAGCAACGCGATCTGCAACCAGCCTCCCCAGAGCTGCGGAGCGTGCATCAGCCCGAAGATCGTTCCAGTGATCAGCACAGACGCGGTTATTCCGAAAGGCCGCGCCAGCGCGGGATAAATGTACCCTCTGAAAATCGTCTCCTCAAGGAACGGCGCGAACACCACGCTTACCACCATCAGCAGAAGCGCGCTCCGACGATCCTGAAAAAAGACCTCAATCGGCAATTTTGTTTTGGGACGCGAGATGCTGGATACAAACTGCACGAGCATGGACAGGAGCAACCCGGCGGCAACAAGGGCGGCGTATACGATCGCCTTCGGAATGCGGCCAGTGTTCAGAGGGCGCCATCCAAGCGTGCGCCAGAATGGCACGCGAGCGCGCGTTCGGATCTGCGCCGCCATGAAGAGCAGCAGCGCAAAAGAGAGAATGATCTGGTTCAAAACCGCGAAGTACGTTCTCATTGAAGCGGAGGTGCGGAGCTGCGCGGCGCTCACGTGGAAGGCTGAGAATACAAATACCAGGATCACACTGACCGCGAAGGTTCCGCCCATCGATAGAAGCGCAAAAATAATCAAGTCAATCCAATCCCAGGGAACGCGGATGTCCTCCGGGACCGGAATGGCCGAGGCTGGCGTCTGACTGGCTGGCGTTTCCTGGGTGAAGGCACTGGTGCCTGGAACGGGAGACTCCAACGGGAGAGGAAACGGCTCCGGCTCTTGCGCCGGTTGAGGCGGCTGAAAAGGGGGTGGGTTGTTAGCGCCCAAAGTTATTCAGTTCCTTCTGGATGCCGGATGCTGCTTCCGTACAACGAAGCTTCAGCATACCAGCCGGTGGTGCTATGGGCTGTAGTTTCAGCGGTGCCTTTGCGGCAGCGGTCCGTCAACTGGCACGACGCTCGCTTGCTCCATTCAAAGCGCGCGCAAGAATCTGCCCGGTGTAGGATTTCCTGTTGCGCGCCACCTGCTCGGGCGTGCCCTGGGCGACAATGCGTCCGCCGCCCTCGCCACCTTCCGGCCCAAGGTCGATGATCCAGTCTGCCTGCTTCATGACGTCGAGGTTGTGCTCGATGATGAGGACGGTGTTGCCGAGGGTGACCAGGCGGTTGAGCACGTCGAGCAGTTTCTTCACGTCGTCGAAGTGCAAGCCGGTGGTAGGCTCATCGAGAATGTAGAGAGTGCGGCCGGTCTGGCGGCGGGAAAGCTCGCGAGCCAACTTCGTGCGCTGCGCTTCGCCCCCCGACAGGGTCGTCGAGGATTGGCCGAGCTGAATGTAGCCGAGGCCCACATCGACCAGCGTCTGCAGCTTCTGTTGAATCGCCGGGATGTTCTCGAGGACCTTCAGCGCCTCTTCAATCGGCAAGTCGAGCAGGTCCGATATGGAGTAGCCCTTATAGCGCACCCCGAGGGTTTCGGCGTTGTAACGCTTGCCGCGGCATACTTCACAGGTGACGTAAACGTCCGGAAGGAAATTCATTTCGATTCGGCGCTGGCCGTCGCCCTGGCAAGCCTCGCAGCGGCCGCCCTTCACGTTGAAACTGAAGCGGCCCGGCTTATAACCGCGCTCGCGCGATTCCGGAAGCATCGCGAAAATTTCGCGAATGGGGGTGAAGACGCCGGTATAAGTGGCGGGATTCGAGCGGGGGGTGCGTCCGATGGGCGCCTGGTCAATCTGAACGACCTTGTCGATATGCTCGACGCCGAGAATGGCGCGATGCGCCTCCGGCTTTTCCGTCGAACGGTAGAGCTTCGCGGCGAGGGCGCGGTACAGGATGTCGTTGACGAGGGTCGATTTGCCCGAGCCCGACACGCCGGTAACCACCGACAAAAGTCCAAGGGGGATGGAAACGTCGATGTTCTTGAGGTTGTTGCCATGAGCGCCGAGGACCGTCAATGCCTTGCCATTGGGGCTTCGTCGCGCTGATGGGATCCCAATTTTCACCTGGCCCGCGAGATACTGCCCTGTGAGAGAAGCAGGATTCAGCGCGATCTCTTCCGGCGAGCCAGAGGCAACGAGATGGCCGCCGGCCTTTCCTGCGCCGGGACCGAGGTCCACAACGTAATCGGCGCGGCGAATCGTCTCTTCATCATGCTCCACTACCAGTACCGTATTGCCAAGGTCGCGCAGGGTCTCGAGCGTGCTGAGCAAGCGGCCGTTGTCGCGCGCGTGCAAGCCGATCGAGGGTTCGTCAAGCACATAAAGGACGCCACGAAGCCGCGAACCGATCTGCGTCGCGAGGCGGATCCGCTGCGCTTCGCCGCCGGAAAGTGTGGCGGCGGAACGGTCGAGCGTGAGATAACCAAGACCTACGTTGAGGAGAAAATCGATGCGCTCGGCTATTTCAGAGAGGGCGCGCGCGGCGATCTTTCTCTGACGCGGCGTGAGCTGGCCGCGGATTGTGTCCACAGCCTCGCGGGCCCTGGTAAGCGGCAGTGCGGTAAAATCCGCGATCGAGAGGCCGGCAATCTTCACGGCGAGGCTCTCTGGACGCAGCCGGCGTTCGCCACATGCGACGCAGGGGGCCGGCGACATGTAGCGAGTGAGCCATTCGCGGTAATTGTCGGAGTTTGACTCCTCCAGGCTGCTCTCCAAGTGGCCGAGAACACCCTGAAAATTGAGGCCTTTTGTGCCACCACCATTTTCGGGATTGCCGTGGAGTATGAGGTTCTGCGCTTTGCGCGAGAGCTTCTCAAACGGGGTGCCGAGATCGAATCCGTGAGCCACTGCGGCGAGGCGTAACGTCCGTTGCAGAAACGTGGAACCCGAACCGGGTCCCAGGGCGCCTTCAAAAAGCGGCTTCGTCCAATCGACGATCACCTTGGAAGGATCGAAATCGAACTTCGACCCTAACCCATGGCATTCGGGACACGCCCCATAAGGCGAATTGAAGCTGAAGGAACGGGGCTCGAGCTGGGGTACCGAAATTCCGCAATCGGGGCAGGCAAGCTTCTCGGAATAAACGTGCTCTTCGCCTCCTACGACAACAATCGTGACCAGGCCGCCCGATAACTTGAGTGCAGTTTCAATGGATTCTTCAAGGCGGTGAGCGATCCCGTTTTTGAGCAAAAGGCGGTCAACGACGATTTCAATGGTGTGATTTTTGCGCCGGTCGAGAGGGACTGGCTCATCGAGGCTGACGAGCTCCCCATCCACCCGGGCGCGCAAAAAACCTTCCTTCGCATACTTCTCGAGTTCCTTCTTGTATTCGCCCTTGCGCCCCCGAACAACCGGCGCGAGGACCATGATGCGCTCATCGGGCTTGAGCGCGTTGATGGCCTGCACGATCTGCTCGGTGGACTGGCGCGTGATCGGCTTGCCGCAATTGGGGCAATGCGGCGTGCCGATGGCGCTGTAGACCACGCGCAGGTAATCGTAAACTTCCGTGATGGTGCCCACGGTGGATCGCGGCGAGCGAGTGGTGGTCTTCTGTTCGATGGCAATCGAAGGGGAGAGCCCTTCGACCGAGTCGACATCGGGCCGCTCCATCTGGTCGAGGAACTGGCGGGCATAGGCGGAGAGCGATTCGACGTAACGGCGCTGGCCTTCGGCGTAAAGCGTGTCAAATGCGAGCGAAGACTTTCCGGAGCCGGAAAGCCCGGTAATCACGGTGAGCGTGTTGCGCGGGATTTCGAGGTCGATGTTCTTGAGATTGTGCTGCCGCGCGCCGCGGATAACGATTTTCTTCAGGGCCATCTTGAGCCGGAATCCTCGGGTGGGGAGTGTCCGCCGGTCCGCCCCACAGCAGGCACAATTCACCCAATGTAATCCTTCAACATAGCAGCGCGTTTGGGCGCGGTCAACAGAAGCGGGTCTTTCCGGCGAATTTTTAATTTTGGCAGGGTCTTTCGGACTAATCGCCATGGCGCGATCAGGCCGAACGAAATGGACCTTCCGAGTCTAAGCCCTTCGACCAGAACAAAAGCGTGATCTGCGAATCCGGAAATTTTCTAGGGTGTTTCACTGAGTGCCAGCATCAAAGGAGCGGGGATTCGGAAAATTTACTCGCAGACAGGGACTTTTTACCGAGGGTTTCAAGTTGAAAAACGATTTGTTTCAGTCGCTTAGGTTTGGTTTCAGGCGTGCCCTGTAAAAAGTGTCAGGGGAGGAAAGCCGAGGATCCCTTCGGGGATTGAGGGCTGGGCCGGCTTCCTCCCCGACCTCTCTCTGCCGCAAATTCATGCCTGGTTAGAAATTTCCCGGTAATCCAATCATAATTTAGTGAAGAACGACTGAGCACGATCCTGTTCGAAGAGCGAAGCGTGCCTTCATCCAGGTTTCGGCACTATGGTAATATGTTCGGGAGTTGGGGCGTGGTCCAATCGGTAGGGCACCTCACTGTTAATGAGGACGGTGGTGGTTCGAGTCCACCCGCCCCAGCCAACTTCCTGCGTGGCAGTCAGTACCGTCCAGCTAACGTCTTTCAATCCTTGATGATGGGGAATTTCGCTTCCGTCCAGCCGCGCCAGCCGCCATCCATTGAAATCACGTTGGTGTAGCCCATTTTCTGGAGGTTGTCGGCCGCGAGCGCCGAACGGAAGCCCCCGCCGCAGTAGAGGATAATCGTCGCGCCCTTGTCCGGGATGGTCTTCTCGATGTCGCGCTCGATGACGCCCTTGCTCAGGTGGATCGCGCCGGGGATGTGGCCGCGGGCCCACTCGGAGTCTTCTCGCGTGTCGACGAGATTGATTTTTTCTCCGGCGTCCAGGCGTTTTTTCGTTTCGCGGAAATCCTCTTCTTTGATGCGCCTTTTCGCGTCATTGACCAGATTCAGAAATCCCTGCGGGTGATCGGGTGCCATGCGTTCTCCTCGCGTGTGGAATTCGCAAGAAAACTTTACCATACAGCGGCCCGCGAAACGCCGGTTCGCTACTTCATATCCCGCCAGTTCGGCCCGACTTTTGTTTCCACCAGCAGCGGAACGCGCAACTTGTAAACGGTCTCCATCACTTCTTTGACCAGGCCCTTCAGCCGCGGAATTTCCTTTTCGGGCGCTTCGAACAGCAATTCGTCGTGAACCTGCAGGATCATCTGCGATTCGAAGCCCTCGCGCAGGCGCCGGTCGAGCTCGATCATGGCTAGCTTGATGAGATCGGCGGCCGCGCCCTGCATCGGCGTATTCATGGCGGTGCGCTCGGCAAAATTGCGCATGTTGGCCTGGGGGGAGGTGATCTCCGGCATGGGGCGGATGCGGCCGAAAATTGTCTTCGTGAACCCGCATTTGCGCGTCTCGGCGATCTGGCGGTCGAGATATTTCTTCACGCCGCTGTAGCGTTCGAAATAGGCGGCGATGAATCTCGCAGCCTCCTTCGTATCGATCCCCAGATTCTGCGCGAGGCCGAAGGGCGAAAGGCCGTAAATCACTCCGAAATTGATTACCTTAGCCACGCGGCGATGCTCACGCGTCTGTTCGAGGGGCAGCACGCCGAAGACCTCCTGCGCGGTGCGCGAATGGATATCTTCGCCGCGGCGAAAAGCGTCCATGAGGATCGGGATCTTCGGAAAGATGCGCCAGGATACGCAGCTCGATCTGGGAATAGTCCGCGGAAAGCAGCAGGCGTCCGGGAGGGGCCACAAACGCGGCGCGTATTTCCCGGCCGAGTTCGGTCCGAATCGGAATGTTCTGCAGATTCGGGTTGGCTGAACTGAGCCGGCCGGTAACCGCGCCCGTCTGGCTGAAGCGTGTGTGCAGCCTGCCGGTGATCGGATGAATCAGCCGGGGCAGCGCGTCCGCGTAGGTGGACTTCACCTTGGCGATTTCGCGGTATTCGAGCACTTTTTTCGGCAGCTCGTGCAGGGCCGCCAGCTCTTCCAGCACTTCCGCGGCCGTCGAGCGGCTTTTCACGCGGCTGCGGCGCGGCGGCTGCAAATTCAACTTGTCAAAAAGCACCTCGGCGAGCTGCTGAGGGGAATTGATCTTGAACTCGAAGCCCACCAGTTCGTAGATGCTCTTCTCGATGCGAGAGATCTCTTCCTCGGCTTTTGTGGAGATGATGTCGAGTTCTCTCTTATCGACGCGTACGCCAGCGGCCTCCATGCGTGCCAGCACCGAGGCGAGGGGGAAGTCGATCGTCTCGTAGAGCCTGGCAAGGCCGAGCTTGTCGACCTCCGCCCGCAACGCGGGAGCAAGCCGGAACAGAAAATCCGCGCGCTCGCCGGATGCGCCGGAAAGGGTGCGATTCAAGTGCCGCAGGACCACCTCGGGGAGCACGTGATTGGCGGTCGTCGGCCGGACGAGGAAGGAATAAAGCATGGTCGCGTGCGCGATCCCGGCGATGCGCGCGTCGCCTTTCGGAGAATCCGGCACCGCCAGAAGAGAAAGCAGCTTGGGGTCGTGCACGATTTTGGGGCGAGTCTCATCGGCGAGCCACTCGCCCAGCACGGCCAGCATTCTGTTGTCTACATCATTGGCCGCAAATCGCGCCGACCCGGCCTTCGCAGATATTTCGATCCCCTGGACCTGCGAGCCAAAACCCTCTTCGTCCGGGTCTTCCGAATCGAGCGAGAGCCAGACGGCCGCTTCGTGGCCGCGCGGAATCGAATCGAGAAACGATTTCAGCGCCGCGGGCGAATCAAGGGCAGCATAATCCGTCGATTTCTCATCAACGACAGGCGCAAGATCCTTGAGCAACGACGTGAACCCCAGCTCGGTGTAAAGATCACGAAGGGCGACGGAATCGGGCTCCTGGATGCGCAGCGCATCGAGCGAAAGCGGCACTGGGGCATCGGTGGGAATCTTCGAGAGCTGCTTGCTCAGCAGCACAAATCCCCCGCATTTCTCCAGGGCTTCGCGATAGCTCGAGCGCTTTACTTCCGCGCACCGCCTGATCGCTTCTTCGGCGCTTCCGAATTGCTGAATCAATTGTCGCGCCCCCACGTCGCCGATGCCCGCCTTGCGGCGCTCGCCGGGAGCGGGCTTGTCGTTCGGGTCGCGCGCGCCGGGAATATTGTCGATGGTGTCGCCCATCAGCGCCATCACGTCCGGAACCTTCTGCGGCGGCACGCCCATCATCTCCACAACCTTTTCCTCATCGACCAGCAGATCGCCTTTCGTGGGGTTGAGCAACCGCACTCGGCCGCCGACCAGTTGCATCAGGTCCTTGTCGCTCGTGACGATAATTACGTCGAGGTCCTCGCCGCTCGCCTGGCGCGCCAGCGAACCAATTACGTCGTCCGCTTCATAGCCGGGATATTCGAGGATCGGCAGGTGCATAGCCTCGCAATAGCGGCGCACGAACGGGATTTGCATCGAGAGCTCATCGGGCATGGGCGGGCGCTGGGCCTTATAGGAAGCGAAAAGCTTGTCGCGAAAGGTCGGCGCAGAATGGTCGAAGACCACCGCGAGGTAATCCGGACGCAAATCTTTATTCTTGAAAAGGCGGCGCATCATGGTGGCGAACAAATACGGCACCTTGGTCGGGACGCCTGCCGCGGTCTGCAACCGGTCCATGGGCGCGAAAAAGGCGCGAAAGATGTAGCCCATCGCGTCGACGAGAAATAGTCGTTTCGTCTCTTTTATATCTTTAGCGGGCATCATTTCGATTGAAGGCGCGAGCACGCTTGCGTGACGCGAATGCGCGTTGATAGCCGGAATTCCCAGTATAGCAGAGAGGTTCCGGCTCCTCGCCTCCCGGCAACACGCATAACGCCGCCAGCTGTCGCAGCGCTCATGTGTGACACACGCGCGATCTTCCTTTTCTGCCTGTGAGCGCGTGGTGATGTGGGGTGTTGGCGCGCTGGTGCTCGCTATCCACAAGAGAATTCGCCGGCAATTTGCGCCCGTCGCCTGAGCCCTCGGGCAAAATAGC
Source organism: uncultured Acidobacteriota bacterium (assembly GCA_963848365.1). Taxonomy (GTDB): domain Bacteria; phylum Acidobacteriota; class Terriglobia; order Acidiferrales; family UBA7541; genus Palsa-295. Next base: position 776,873 of record CAWKDI010000004.1, on the reverse strand, counting down.
GCAACGCGTAGTGCCTGCTTTCGCTACAATCAACCTCTATTCCGGCGTTCCGTGGGGCGATGCTTGCGGGACGGAGAGGAAGTCCTCGTTGAGCCTTGCGCCGCGATTGCGCGAAATCCGCGCCGGCTTCGAACCCGCCTTCTGGATAGCCAACCTCACGGAGCTTTTCGAAAGGCTCGCCTATTACGCCACTGCGGCGGTTCTGGCCATCTACCTCAACGAGCAGCTCCATTTTTCGAGCCAGCTCACCGGCTGGCTGATCGGCACCTTTGGCCTCGTCGTATGGTTCCTGCCGATTCTCGGCGGCACGCTCGCGGACCGTTTCGGCTTTCGCCGGGCGCTGATGTTTGCCTATCTGGTGATGACCATCGGGTATTTTCTGCTCGGGTCGCTCTCGGCACCCTGGATGGAACCTCTGCGCCGCGCCCTTTCCGACAAGTGGCTCGTTCTGGCGATCCTGCTCGTGCCGGCGCTGGGCCCGGGAGTGGTGAAGCCGTGCGTAGCCGGCACGACGGCCCGCGCATCAAGCGAAAACGTACGCTCGCTAGGCTATTCGATTTACTACACCATTGTGAATATTGGCGGCGCGCTCGGACCGATCATCGCCTGGCTGGTGCGAAAGCAACTCGGGCTCGGCATCGAGAATGTGTTTCGCGTGGCGGCGGCCAGCGTCTTCCTGATGTTCTGGACCACGCTGCTTTTTTACCGGGAGCCGGTGCGGTCCGGCGGAGAGAAGGTGCCAAGCGTTTCGGCAGCGATTCGCAACATGGTCGTGGTGCTGGGCAATGGCCGCTTCATTACGTTTCTGCTGATTTCTTCGGGCTTCTACATCGTTTTCTGGCAGGAGTTCATTTCCGCGCCGCTGTTCGTACGGAAATACATCAACCCCCAGGCGGACGTGGATCTGCTGCTTTCAGTCGATCCGATCGTGGTGATCTGCCTGCAGATTCTCGTGGCCTACCTGACGCGCAAAATGCCGGCCATTCGCGCTATCGCCCTGGGCTTTCTGTGCACCGGGCTCTCCTGGGTGATTCTGGCGATTCATCCGACCGTACCGATGGTAATAGCCACATTTATCGTTCTCGCAATCGGGGAAGTGATTCAGGCATCGCGCTACTACGAATATATATCGCGTCTCGCGCCCTCCGGCCAGCAAGGTGTGTACATGGGCTACGCGTTCCTGCCAGTTGCAATCGGCTACTTCATTGCAGGAGGGCTTGGAGGCTATTTGCTGCACGAATTCGGAGATGTTCTAGGGCGTCCGCAACGGATGTGGTGGGTGATCGCGGCCGTCGGCACACTCACTGCGGCGCTGATGTGGCTTTACGACCGGCTCATTCGTCCGGTGGAAGCCGGCAGCCCAGCGGGCTAATTCAGCATTCGCCGGATATTTTCGATGGCTTTCCGGGCTTCGGTGTAGCGAGGTTCGATGCGAAGAGCCTGCTGGAAGCACTGCTTGGCGCGGCTGATCATGCCTTTGGCGAAATAAATGCGCCCCAGGTTGAAATAGGGAAAATGGCGAGGGTCGTAGCGGGTCGCCCTTGTGGCGCGTTCGAGCCAGGAGACCGCTTCATCGTACCGCTTGAGCGAGATCAGATACGCCCCGATGTCGTTGTAGGGATTCCCGAAATCCGGATCGACTTCAATCGCGCGCTTGCACTCGTCGATCGCGTCCTGCAGTTTGCCCTGAAAATGGTACGTCCAGCCCAGGAACGTGTGGGCCTCCGCCGTAGGGTGGACTTCCAGTGAGTCCTTGTACAGCTCGACGGCGCGGTCCAGATCTCCGCTCATCTGCGCGTTATAGGCCTGCTGCCACAATTGCCGGGCGCGTTCGATGGGATCGAATGACATCAGCTGTTCTGTAAGGCCGCAGGAGGCGATGCGGCGGCGCAATTCGCTATAGCTTTACCTGCTGCGCGCGGGCCGTGCGGGCGAGAGCGAGGGCTTCATCGGTCGTGATCAGCCGGGCGCCGCGCGCATCCAATTCCTCGAGAGCATGGCGTCCCTCTTCAGCGCCGAGGGTCTCGATAGCATCCCTCACGATGGCGACTTGGCATCCGCGGTCGAGGAGTCCCTTCGCGGCGCATCGCACGCAGTATTCAGTGACCACGCCAAACACCACATATTCCACGCCGGAATCCGACTCGAGGCCGAATTTACGGTTGAGCAGCCGGACGAGCTCGCCGGCTTTCGGATTGTCGAAAACGTCGAATGTTTGCTTCTCCAACACGACTTGCGGGTAATCCAGAACGTTTGCGGGCAGCACGAAAGGGGCCTCATTGGGGATCGCTAGATATGTCTCCATCAACCCCTGCGGAACGATCGCGGCTCCCGGCGTTCCCTTCACGCAATGCGGCGGGAAGACCTTGAATTCGGGATCGTCGGGCGTATGAGCGTCTCCGCTCGCAACAAGAAACACACCACCATCGCGGGCCGATCGCACCAGGCGCTCGACGTTGGGAATGATCTTCTCCGCGCCTGGGACATAGAGTTTTCCGCCGGGCAGCATGAAATCCGCCTGGACGTCAACTTCCCAAAACACGACGCTGTGGGTCTTCACTTTCGAGCACCTGAGCCCGCGGCTCGCCGCGCGAACACTTCCTATTTTAGCGCAAGGCGGCTCACGCGGCGCCGCACCTTCTCGAGCATTTTGTCGAGCCGCGCGAGTACTCGCACCGGGTATTTTGCAGTGCGGTTCACCTGCCGAAAGCGCGCAGGAACCGGGCGAGACCCGCCTTGCAGCGTTCCCGAAGCTGCGTGAACCGATTCGCCGGGCCGCACCCGGCGGCCGCCGCGCATCATCGGAACGAGAAGCGCATCGCCCCCCTTTGGCGGACTCGCTTTCGAGCGCGATCTGGTTCGCTCTTGAATTCACCAGCCGCGCTGGAATAGCGGAACACCTGTTTGCGGCCGGGATAGGTGACTTTGGCGTGGCTGAATTTCGCGGCCTCGTGAACCTTGCCGCCTCGCTCCACCTCCACGAGCTTGTAGATCAAATTCAGGTGCGGCGCGTCGCCCGGCGTGCCGAGCGCCGTGCCGACGCCGAAGGCATCGATGGCGGCTCCCGCAGCGAGCAGTTTCTCGATTTTGTATTCGTCCAGATCGCCGGACGCGAATATCTTCACCTCTTTCCATCCCGCGCGATCCAGTTCGCGGCGCACCCAGCGGCTGTCTTTTACGAGATCGCCGCTGTCGAGGCGGATTCCCGCGGGCTTTCGGCCCATGGCGATGATCTTCTTCACCGCGTTGCGCACGTCGTAAGTGTCCACCAGCAGGACCGCGCCTTCCGGAAACGTATCGAGAAAGTGGCCGAACGCTTCCGCCTCATCCTCGTGAGCCATCACCCACGAATGCGCCTGCGTGCCATAGGTGTTCAAACCGAACTGCTCGCCGGCGAGCACGTTGGATGTTCCGGCGCAGCCGCCAATCACCGCCGCGCGCGCCGCCAGAAGGCTCGCGAGACCTCCGTGGCCCCGCCGCGCGCTGAAGTCCACCACATCGCGGCCTCTTGCGGCGGTGACCACTCGCGCCGCCTTGCTGGCAATCAGCGTCTGGTAGCTCAGAGTCGCGAGCAAATACGTCTCCATGATCTGCGCCTCCGCGATCGGCGCTACGATCCGCATCAGCGGCTCGCCGGCGAACACCAGCGTTCCTTCCGGCACCGCCCAGACGTCTCCGGTGAAATGGAAATCCGCCAGATATTCGAAAAATTCGGGCCGGATATGGCCAAAAATCGGATGCCGCCGGAGATAGTCGATCTCATCCCGCGAAAAATTCACATTCTCGAGGTATTCAAGAGCCTGCTCCAGCCCGGCGGCCACCAGATAATTGCGATGGGGAGGTATGTTCCGGACAAAAAGTTCGAACGTGGCGATGGCATCAAAGCGGGTCTGCACATAGCCCGCCGCCATTGTCAATTCGTAGAGATCGGTGAGAAGGCCCGAATATTCCCGCATTCGATCTGGTTGTGGCGCCGCCGTGCCGGTGCCGGGCAATTTTCCGTTAGCGCGGCTGTGAAATTGTGGATTGCTTGTTGCAGTGGACCGACGCAACTGGCGCGTATAACGAAGCTTGGCGCCACCTGAAAAGACAAAACCCCCAAGCGCCCGCGCACTTCTGGAAACGGACGCGCCTTGGGGGTTTCGCCGCTAAACTCTGCGCCGAATCACGTTACTTCAAAACGGCGTCTTTGAAAGCCTTTGCCGCGCGCAAACGAACGACCGTCTTGGCCTTAATCTTGATCGCTTCGCCCGTGGCAGGATTGCGGCCCATGCGCGCCTTGCGATGTGCCTTGACGGCGCGGCCGATGCCAGGAATCACAAACTTGCCAGCGCTCTTCGCTTCCTTCACCGCCAGCTTGAACAGTTCATCAAAAAAAGCCGATACCTGCTTCTTGGAGACCGGCTTTTCGGGGGTGCTGACCTTATCGGCCAGGTGCGCGATGATCTTGGATTTGCTCAACGGAGTTGCCATCGAATCTCTGTTCCTCCTCAGATTGTATGTGCGGATTGATCCCGGAGTCCGGGATGCCGCGGGGAACTATAGCCGTCCTTCCGTGTGAACGCAAGGGAAAAACAGCAAAAATCCCCGATAAAATGGGGCTTTCTCAATGCCGCCGCGATGGCTCTAAATATCGGCCAATTGCTCGTAAAACAACGCAACCGCCTTGATTCCGCCGTAATAATTTTCCAGGGCGATGTGCTCGTCCGGCGCATGCGCGTTCTCGTCCGGCAAGCCAAACCCCAGCAATACGCAAGGAACCTTGAAAGTATCGTGCATTTGCGTGACGAAGGGAATCGACCCGCCTTCGCGTATAAATACCGCCTTCTTACCAAAACCCGCCTCCAGCGCATGGATTGCCTTCTGGAAAATCGGATGGGAGTAAGGCGCCACCCAAGGCTTGCCGGTGCTCAGCACTTCGAATTTGCAGTGAACCGACTTCGGCAACAGCTTGCGAATGTGGCGTTCCACCAGTTTGGCGATCTTTGCCGGATTTTGATTCGGAACCAGGCGCGTGGAAAGCTTCGCATAGGCCTTCGATGGAATCACCGTTTTTGCGCCTTCGCCGGTATAGCCGCCCCAGATGCCATTGAGTTCCAGCGTCGGCCGTGTCCAAAGCTGCTCGACGATCGAATACCCTTTTTCGCCGCAGAGACCTGGGGCGCCCACAGTTTTGCGGAATTCCTTTTCCTTCCAAGGCAGCGAATTCAGGGCTTTGCGCTCCTGGCGCGATACTGTTGCAACATCGTCATAAAATCCCGGAACGGAGACGCGGAAATTCTTGTCGTGAAGCTTCGCGATGGTCTCGGCCAGAATCGTGATCGGATTCGGCACAGCGCCGCCGAAAACACCGGAGTGCAGATCCTGCGCCGCCCCGGTAATTTCGATCTGGTAGTAATTCAATCCTCGCAGGCCGTAGGTGATTGAGGGAACGCCCTTTGGCCAGCATGGAGGTGTCCGAAACGACCAACGCATCGGCTTTCAAGCGCTCGCGGTTTTGTTTCACAAAATCCCACAAGCTGACGCTGCCTACTTCTTCTTCGCCTTCGATCATCACTTTAATGTTGATGGGGAGCTTGCCTTCCGTCTTCTGCAGCGCTTCGAGCGCTTTGATGTGAATGTGAACCTGTCCCTTGTCGTCCGCCGTGCCGCGCCCAAAAAGATTGCCGTTGCGAACCGTTGGCTCGAAAGCGGCGCTGGTCCATAACTCCAGGGGTTCGGCCGGCTGCACGTCATAGTGGCCGTAAAACAGGATCGTAGGCTTACCCGGCGCGTGCAGCGACTCGCCGTAGACCAAAGGGTGCATCTTCGTCGGAACGATTTCAATGTTCTCGAGCCCCGCTCCGCGAAGCTTTTCCGCCACCCATTGCGCGGCCCGCTCGATGTCGGGCTTGTGTTCGCTTTTTGCGCTGACGCTCTGGATACGCAAAAACTCTTTCAGCTCGGTAATGTGTTCTTCTTGCCTGGATTCAATGTAATCGAGCAATTTCATGGGAGCCTCCGCCGCAAAATGCCGGAAGATTTTTCAAACCACGGGCAAAAGTACGTTCGAGTTGCAGTGCCTCCACGGCTCCGCGCAGATCACATCTTACGGAAGCGCGGTCCTTTGGGACAGTCTTTTTGCGGCTCTGCCCTTTTGGGCACGCCGTGAGCCAGATCCGTTGACTCACACTTTTGGGCCATGCACGATAGATTTATGAAAACGACCATGGAAACTCAAGCGAGCGCCCAGCGGCGCAGCTCACGCGTATTTACGAAAATCTCCGTGCGGGCACACGGGAAGAGCAGCGACGGCAGAAAGTTTCGGGAAAACAGCCATACGGTGGTGATCAACGCGCATGGCGGCCTGATTTATCTGCAGGAACCGCTCGAATTGGGGGCGGAACTCGTCCTCATCAACCCCATCACCGAAGAAGAGCAGGAATGCCGGGTCGTCTACCTGGGCGACACCTCGGATAAGGGTACGCGCGTGGGAGTCGAATTTCTTTCGCCGAGCCCGCATTTTTGGGGCGTGGAATTCGCACAGGCGGACTGGACTGCGCCTCCAAGTCCCAACCGCGTGAACTAAATCAGGCGCCCGCCAACTCAGCCGCTCACTATCTCAGCCGCCCGGCGGGCCACGGGCTGCTCACACCGCTGCCGCCCCTCAACTCTCCAGCCTGTTAATTTGAACTTGGATTTTAAGCCGATTGGCCGATTAACTACGCGGCATCGCTTTCGCTATGACGGGTTTCCATTTCCGTGGTGGGACGGCTGTGGAATTCAACGACGACGCTACATGAGGAAGGCCGATGCTCGGTAAGACGGAGTAAGAAGGCGCCTAGTACGGGAGCCAGGATCAACAAGCCGAATAGGGCTACGATAGAGAAAGCCATCGCACTCATATTCTCTCCTCCTTATACCAGGAAGGCGATGGAACACGCGCGGTTCAAGCCGCTTTTTAAGATATCTGGTCTCTCTGCCAACGATTCACCGGTCCGCTCGAAGCACCCAAAATACTCCCCGGGAAACAGACACGACAATCGGCTAGCCAGGTCCTGAGCTTTCGTCAAACTGCCGACGGATTCCACCAGTTGAAGGCTGCCGTCGGCTCGGCTGGTGAAAATATCAAACATGGATTTCATTGTCCTTCGCCATGCCCTTTCCGGGAATACAGTACAATCGGTGTTACGCATCCCAATTACCATTACCAACGGCCAGACAACTTCTGCGCATTCTTATAGATGCACGCCAAGGCATTTGGTCGCTGCACGGGCGCTGCCAAGTAAAAATTTCGCGATTCAGTAGCTTATTCTTCTCCAGCCTGCTGTTAAGCCACGTTCCCTGTTAGATCTACTTTCCCGATCTCGGCAAGCCGTTCACGCGCCTTGGCATGCAAAGGATTAATCTCCAGCACCTTCGTGTATAGAAGGCTGGCACGCGAGGGCAGCTGCATCGACTCGTATAGCTCGGCGAATTGGATGTAGGGAACCGTATTCAAGGGGTCGAGCGCGATGGCACGCTGGAACTCCTCGATGGCCTCCTCCCGATACCGGGGCACCGAACTCAGGCTGCGCGCAAGCAGCGCGTGGTAGCGGGCTTCGTCGGGCGACATCTCGGCGCATTTCCGCAACCACACGATCGATCCCACAAAATTTCCGGCGCGAATGCATTCCGAAGCGCGGCCAAAGCACTGTTCAATTGTTTCCTGCGACGCGGTCTTTCCTCGGCGCAGACTATGCGCCCCCGAAGCGGACAGATGCGCATCGTATTTTGCGCGCTTTTCCTCGTCGGCCAGGGTCTTGTAAGCGGAAGTTGCAACGCCCAGGATCTCTTTGAGGCGGCCCATGCGTTCCGGGTTTTCCATGTGATGGTCCGGGTGAAACTTCTGGGCCAGCGCGTAGAAGCTTTGTTTGATCTGTTTGGCGGTCGAGTCCGGGGAAGTTCCCAGGAGCTGATAATAGGTTCCCTTGCGCGCCACTTCGAGAAGGTTTGTCAGTTCCCGCTCAAATTGGTCTACCACATCCTTCTTTGGCACCTTGGCGGACGGAGCAGCGCCATCAGTTTGGCCTTCGACCCTTCCTGCCTTACTGCCGCACGCTGCTTGCTCTTCTGAATAACGGGACAAGAACTGGTTTAACCTGGCCCGATCTGCCGCCTGCATCTGCACAAACTGCACTCCCATTCCAGTTCCGGGCATTTTGTGCCGCACGACGGCCCGGGCGCGGACCTCACCCGCCTTCAGGTCGAACAGCAATTCAATGATCGATCCTTCGGACGGAGGGTCCGGTGTGTGGAGGAACAGCCCGCCCATGCCGATGGTCTCGGCACGCGAAACCATCCTTTGCCCGGCCGTCTTCCAGCCGACAAATAATCCCTTGGGCGCTTTGTGCCGAGGGTACTTCCGTCGTGGATCGTGTGGCGCTTGCGTGGATGGCTCCATGGTAGTTGCGCGAAACGGCGGCGTCCTCCTAGACTACCTCTTCCAGCGCCTGCGGAATATTCACCGTGCCCAATCTCATACCCCTGGAGCGCGATGTAAGCCTTGAACGTGCAACTCGCTAGATCAGCGCCCTCAATCAACAGAATCATGCACGGATGACAGATGTTTTCGCGGCTTGAATTCTCGCCAACGTTTCGTACGAGGACGACCCAGCGTAGAATAACTGTGCCGGAGGGGTGGGTGAGCGGTTGAAACCGGCGGTCTTGAAAAATTAAATCGGTGTTTCGCTATCTGACACAAAATCCAACTAAATCCCTTTGCCAGTCGTCAGATAGCCCGATTTTAAGTTTTCTCAATTTGCCCGGTTTTTGCTCGTTTTGCGCCAGTTTTAGTGACAATTTGGTGACAGCCGCGATTTTCTGACCCCTAGCGCACACGAGTGTCACAAACTCAACTGCATCTCCATCAATCGCCAAAATTTGTTTGCCGAATAAAAATACTGTAACGGCTATCAAATACGCACACGGAACGCCTGTTCAACAACACCGAATACTGGCATCATGCTTCCGCTATCATCTGGGCCCTTAAGGACTGCGCGCACATGTCTGGCCAGGAAGCCTCGCAGGACCCCATAGATCGTTTGGCGCAGGCAACTGGTGGCAAATGGCCTAACCTGGCGGCTGCTCGTGCATTTACTGTTGCCAGAAGAGCAGAATTGAAAGACGCTCTCCACGGCCTCGACTCCAGTGACACGAGTATCGTAGTGTTCGGATCGTTGGTACGCGACGAGGTTTCGTCTGGTAGCGATACAGATTGGACACTCCTCGTGGACGGGATTGGAGCTTAACGCCGTGCCAGTCTAGGCTGGATGGGAGCTTTTCCTGCCCACAAAACCACGCTTGTTCCCATTCGCCCGTCCGCAGCACCAAAACTAGTTTTCGTTAAATGTCGCATAAAGAATTAGTTCTTTCGAGCGCGCTGTGAGTTTCATTTTTGGCGCAACATTCGGATGGCACGCTGATTATTCGGAATCACGTCGGAATTCGAGTTTTTGCACACTCATCTGTCCAAGCCTCTGCTCATCGCAATCCAAGAAATGTGAAGGTTCCTTTGGAGGAAGCACGAAGGCCAAGCGAGAGAAATATTATCGTTGTACCTGGTCGTCTTCCTCATATAGCTGCTGTCGCAGTCCGTGGCGATCAATGAAGTCTGCGAACCGGTTCGAGAAAACGTCGGAGTAAAACGCGCCAGCCCTGTAATAATTCTCACTGTCGTCCGCGATATCCTAGAATCTGTCTCGCTTCGCATTGATTGAGGGCACGACGACATAATGGATCAATACCACCATTGCAACAAACCACAACGCACAAAAAGCGAGAAACATCGGCTTTCTCCTTTCCGTCCGCGTTCGCGTGCGATCCAGCTGCACGTCAAATACTCCTGCAGGAAGGTTCTATCGGTGACGGGCGTCACTGTTACACGTGATCCAGGGACAATGAAACGAACGCGCCGTATGGTGAGAGATTCGACGGAGCCTGAACGCTGATTATGATCGCAATGCAAAAAAAAGCCCGGCCGGGGCGAGAGATTTCACGGCGACACCGGCGTTTTCTCCAACCAAGGCGGCAAGAGTTTCACCAGCATCCAGAGAATACAAAAAGGAAGGATTAAGAGACCGATAGCGATTAGCAGCCCCTCCCGAGAAACAATACTCATCTTGTAAGTCGTATAACCCAGAAAACTCTTTGAAAAGAGCTGGCCGCCAATGACGACGTTCCAGCGCATGGCGAAGATTCCGATCAAAGTCAGGGTTCCCGCGACAAGATAAATGCGTTTCCGTACAGGCTCGGAGAGTTTCACGGCTTGCGGCAGCGCCAGTAATGCAATCGGTGTCAAGGTGCCGAGAATAATCTGAACGATCACCTGCGACGTGTAGAGCCGCGTATGTACCATGAAATCAAGGCTACGAAAGGATTCGTCCGCCTCGTAAATTCGATGAATCAGATCCAGCATCTCCAGGGTGAAATCGATAATGAAAGCATAAAAAAGATATTGAGCCACGGTATCCAAACAGCGCATGTCCGGCTTTTGCTTCCGAAGCCATGATGTCAACACATAGAGCAATAGCACCAACGCGATCCCGGAAACCATGGCCGAGAAGAGGAATACGACTGGCATCAGGGGTGTGGACCACCAGGGATTTGCCTTGATTGAGCCAAAGATGAAGCCCACGTACCCGTGGAGCAGGAAAGCCGACGGAATGCCGATAAGCGTGATCACCTGCCCGACTTTTTCGTCGATGCGCAGCGCGTCTTCACTGATGTTGTCCGAGCCGAGCGTCAGGACACGATAAAGCTGCCGCTTCCACCCGGTTGAGGTCTGCGCCATCAGCACAATGTCGCGCCGGTAGTCCAGCCAGATTTCAAGCAGCAAAACGGCCATTAAGTACCAGAGGTATACGAAGCCGAACATCGCCATCGCTGAAGTCCGATGGGGCGTCATGTACATTTCCAGTGAGCGCTCCGGGTGTCCCAGATGAAGCTGCAGCGGCATCGGAGCGACGATCAAGAACGAAAGAGCGGTGAGCAGCGCAAGCCGGTACGTTGGCTTCACGGCTTCGACCCGGAAAATCCGCTCAAGCGACGCCAAAATGAATGCACCGGCAACCAGCCCGGTGAGATATGGATAGAGCACAATCAATACGCTCCATTGGAGTTCCACTTCGTTCGGATACATGAAGCCGTTGACGGGCATAGACCTTATTGCACCTCTCTATCGCACCGAACCGTCCAAATCGTTGTAGATGACTTTCGCGCCGGTCGCCAAGTGGGGTTTTAGCACCTGCACGTTGTGCGTCCTGACAAATTCATGGATTGGGTCTCTTGGATTCTTCAGGTCTGCCAGCTGGCGCGCCCCGGTTGGGCAAGCTTCGCAGCATGCGGTCGTCAATCCCTTGGTAATCCGGTGATAGCAAAGCGTGCATTTTTCTGCGACCTTTTTCTCGGGGTGGATATAGCGGCATCCGTACGGACACGCCTGCACGCAATAACGGCAACCGAGGCAATATTTCTGATCGACCAGCACAACCCCATCGGGGGTGACAAACGTGGCCCCGACGGGGCACACCTGCGTACAAGGAGAATCGGCACAGTGATTGCACATTTTAGGCACAAAAAAATTCTTCCCGCCGCTTTCGCCGTTTGGCGGAAAACCGCGCTTGCCTCCATCCGGCGAGTCCACCGTGGGATTCTCACTAGGCCAGTCGTCTACGTGGTAGCGTTCAACCCATGTACGGAAGTAACCCTCAGGAACGTGATTTTCCTCCGCGCAAGCTCGCACGCAGTTCCCGCAGCCAATGCACTTTGAGATGTCGATCAGCATCCCCCACCAGTGCTGGGTCCGGTCATAGTTCGGAGCCGCTTCGGGTGTTCCCGCGAGCACATACTCCCAGGCTACCGCGGCCGCGGGCAGCAGCATGAGCACTTGGCGTCGCGTGATGTTCATTTCTTGGCTCCGGAATCGATTACCGGGCTATGGGGTTGATGACAGGTGTCACAGGGCAGCCCGGCCGAATGGTCCTTTGAGGCAACTTGGGGAAACCAGCGAGGCTTGGCCGGATTCTCTTCGTGGCATTTGACGCACAAAACAGCGCAATCGAGTTTGCTCGGAACGATGCTTGCAGGATTATCGGCGTGCTTCGCCAGAGGCCCATGGCAGGCCTCGCAGGACACCCCGGCGTGTTTCCCGGTTTTCTTGTGCTCAAGAATGTCGCCGTGGCAAGACTCACACGCGCCATGGCCTGCGAAGGACACGGGCTGGGCTGCGATCTCTCCAATGGCGTCGCCGCGATAGTGTCCATACTCACCAAAGCTGCGGGGAATGAACTGAGAACGCAGAATCAAGAACAGCGTAATCCCCACCAAAAAGACCCCTGCTACTCGTAAAAGGTGCTCGGCATCTTTGAGATTTCTCATAACGCCATCGCTAGCAGACTGGTCGATAGCTCAATTTAAAAAGTATCAATATTTTGCCTTTCGCCAAGCACCCACGCGACGATTCCCATCACTTTCAGTTGTGAGTTTCATCACAGTGCGTTATGCGAAGTGTGCGTGGGAAATCGATCCCTCCAAGTCTGATTAACGCAGCTCTTACCGGGCAAGAGGAGTGCTACTTGAGCGTATGCAGAACGGCTTTGCCATCTCGCCACTCGAGAGTGAACACCTTAGAGCATGACTCGCAGAGCCAGAAAATGCTCCACTGAATGTGAGCCCCTGCCCTTAGGATGGCGAAGATGGACCAAGCGTCCCTTTCGGAGTGTGAAACTCGCTCCGCATTGTGGATTCGCGCATTTCGATATCGGCCCCATCGTAGCCTCGATTCGATGACAAATTAGCCCCACGCGGAAAAGGTAACAGTGATCAGGTGTCAGTTACTTTGGTGATTCGGCACCAATTGGCGGAGCAGAGTCCGGGTTCTCGTCAACTCCTGAATTAACGCTCCTACCGGATATCATCTGGAGTTACGGCCAAATGCGAACGGGAGGATTCCTAGAAGCTTCCGCCTGACCCCATCAAAAGGGTCTCCAGATGTGCCATCTTCGTCCTGATTGACTCCAATTCGATGTGCGTCAAGCCGGTGGTGCTCAAGGAGTGGAGAGCTTCCTCATAGGCCTCACATGCTTTCTGCCTATGCCTGATGATTTCGTTTTCGTCGTCGGACAGCAGGGCGAGCTTGGCGAAGGCGATAGCGGTTTCCAGGTTGGCCCGAATCAAATCCATCTTAAACGCATTCTGTGCGTCACTAGATTGGGATTTCGAGGCCATCGCAAGGGCATGTTAGCTCAGCCTGCGAGTATGCGGCACCACGTATTTTGTTCAGCATTTCAATACAGACACACCGCTAGATTTCCCGGTTAGGCGGCGACCGGTCGCGTACGTCCGAGAGCGCTAATCGTCGCCTGAGGACAGCGGTAATTCCAAGGCCCAGGGAAAGAATCAAAGATTGCCGGGATTAAAAATCATCTGATTTTTAGGCATCCGAAACTGAAAGTTAGAAGCGTAAAGACACAAGCACTTGCGTGGCCTGGCCAGGTGAGGTTTTATCGGCAGTTGGTTTGCAATCATTGCGACGACTGAAATTGATTGAGCCCACGTCGAAGAGTATACTCGTGCCCATGAAAGCGATTTCGATACGACCCCCCTGGCTTGGGCAATTCTGCATGCGGGAAAGGACATCGAGAACCGCACCTGGAAAACGAAGGTGCGGGGAGCTGTAGCCCTTCATTCCTCTCGAACGATGAGTCGGCCGTACTACGAATGGGCGGTTGAACAGATTAAGAAGGCAGCACCGACTGCCAAAATCCCACCGTATGAAAAGATGATACGCGGCGCAATTATGGGCGTCATAGATATCGCGGGTTGTGAGACGAAAACCAAGTCACGGTGGCACATGCGCAAGCACTACGGCTTCGTAATATCTAACCCCCGCATACTCCCCCAGCCCATCCCTTGTGACGGGTGGCTGAACTTTTGGGAGGTACCGGTCGCGATTGGCCGACGTGTTTCGCACCAAATACGCTAAATCAGGAAGCGAAACCTTCATCGGACAATCCGAGAGTCCTTCTGAAAATCGCGTCCTTTTCGCGAGATCGCTAAGTCTTCAGGTCGGCGGCTATTTGTGAGAATTGCTCCAGTGCGGCTTCGAGCAACTACGTTTGTCTCCGCGGCCCTTTCCTTAAAATCCGGTGTGCGAGATTGCGGCAAATTCTGGCACTCTCTTGACACATGGCCTTACCGTTTCTGTTGGCCGCCACTACGCGCCGTGGGCCTCACGTTGCGGTCGGCCGAAAGCGGTCGGCTGATGGCTGGCGTGGAAGGCCTTCCGTGATTCGGTGCCGCAAGCTGTCCGCGAGCCGCCGAGTAGCTCTGTGCGTGCTGGACCTGCGTGCTCATGCGCGGAGCAGTTGGCTCGCGCGAAGCGGCCACTTCAGATGGCCGAGGCCGAACCTGAACGCCGCGCGATCCGCCATTGAAGCTGGTGCGGGGAACGCCTCTGGCCCGATTGCCCGCGTTATAGCTGTACACGTTGTGTACGACGCGGGTGTTGAGGTGGTTGTAAACCCTGTTGTAGAAGAAGCGGCCGGAGTTCCAATAGCCGCCCTCGTAGCCGAAGCCGACGTAACCAAAACCGTAGTTGATGCCGCCGTAGAAGCCGATGTGCAGGCCCCAATAACCTGGATAGAAGGAATAGACACCGCCGTAGAACGCCCAATAGCCGGGAGTCCAGAGCGCGCCCACAAAGGGTGGCTCGATCCACGCGCCCGGTACCCAGTAATAGCCAGCCGGACCCCACGCCCAATAGCCGGGAGTCCAGATGTAGCCGTCAGCGGGCGGCGGTGGCTGAGCGTAGTCGGGCAGCGGCGGTGGAGGCTCGGTTGCCGTTTCTATGGCCTGCTCAGGGCTTGCCTGGCTGGGCGCTGGCGGAGCTTCGGTTGTGTAGGACGGCCCGCTGGGTGCCACGTTGACTGCGGCGGGGTCCTGGCCTTGGTTCGGAGGGGCCTGGTTCTGCGCGCCTGCTTTCGCATACAGTGTGACCGAAGCAAGGAAAAACACTGCCAGGGCCGCCCCTATCGCGTTGATCTTGTTCATGGGTGTTCTCCTCGGGAAAAAATCGTCTATTTCGATTTACTGCGCTGTGCGTTCTGTCACAGTGCAAGGTGATTGAAATCAGAAGAAAAACAGTCCGACCGTCGATTGAGGAAACTTTTGCCACAGCAGACGCCCGAGAAATCCGATCCGCGCCCCCTACTTGACGGCGTAGGCGGTCCGCGTTGCAATTCCTCACGCTACGCTGGAAGGCGTTTTTCGGTACCGAATTTTCCTATTGTTGTTCCCAACTTTTGGAGCCTCCTGGCGTACTGCTAGAAGTCGATTTTTCAGACGCATGTCTAAGGAGACTTGCATAGGCGAAGCTCCTCGCGAATCTGGACTTGTCCAACCAATAATCATGCCTGAACTGTGACGCAATGAGTGTGATTTCCGTCACTGAAAGGGTGTTCGGTGTCAGATAGATTCCGGTCTACTCAAGCCGAGGAATGAGACCACGCGCACGCTTCTGGCGATTGGAGGGTATGGTGACAAGAGCCGCAACGGTGTTGCTGGTTTTTTCATCGATTTTTGCGCTCACGGTGCGAGCAGATCAAGTCTCACTGAAAAATGGAGACCGCTTGACGGGCACGATCACAAGCTCCGACGCCAAAACGCTCGTCCTCAAGACGGAAGCGGCGGGCGAAGTGACCTTCCAGTGGTCTGCGATTGACGCTATCACTTCGACGCAACCTCTTCACGTCGGCCTCGCAGGTGGGCAGATGGTGGTTGGGCCGGTCACAACCAAGGACGGACAAATCGCAGGTCGCGACGCAAACCGCGGGCGTCGTGAGCCGCCTCGAAGGACTCGGTCCAGCTCATCCGCTCCGACTCGGAGCAAGCCGCCTACGACGCAGCGATGGAACGATTGCAGCACCCGCACCTCGGCGACTTCTGGAGTGGGACGCTCGATACCGGCCTCAGCCTTACGCGAGGCAATTCGGCCACCCTTTCCTACACTCTCGCGGGAAGGGCCGTGCGCCAGACAGATCGCGACAAAATCACTGTTTATACGACCGCCGTGTATGGAAAAAATGACACGACCTCCCCGAGGCCAAGTGATCGCGCACCAAATCACGGGCGGTGTCCGCGGCGACATCAATTTCAGCGCGAGATGGTTTGCGTATCGCTGCGACGGATTTTAACTCGAACGCGCTCCAGAATCTGGATCTTCAAAATGTGGTCGATGGGGGCATTGGCGATCACTTGATCAAGACGAAGAACACGCAGTTCGACGTATTTGGCGGCGCGGGATACAACCAGGAATTTTTCGGAGCGTACACGCTTGCCGAACCCTACGCCGCCGCCCGCGACTCTTGCCTTCCCGGCTGTCACGCAAAGAAACGCGGAAGCCAATGCGGGAGAGCAGTTCGAGCACAAAGCTCGGCAGCCGCTCGACCTTCAGCGAAACATTCAATTATTTCCCGAACCTCAGCGGACCCAGCGGCTATCGGTATACGTTCAATTCCGTCGCTTTCGACCGCGATCAGCAAATGGCTAGGCTGGCAGTTCAGTTTGAATGATAACTTTCTGAGTAATCCGCCGACCGGAATCAAAGGAAATGACCTGCTGCTTTCCACTGGTTTGCGGCTGACATTTGGAACCTCAAAGTAGGTAGGGAAACATTTTGAACAAAATGGCGCAGGTCAAAGATCCGTATACAAGCCGACGTGTTTCGCACCAGTTACGCTAGATCAGAAAGCGAAACCTTCAAGTACATCCCAACCCGAGATCTACTGAAAATCGTGTTCTTTTCGCAAGATAGCTAAGTCTTTAGATCGGCAGCGATTTGGGAGAATTGTTCTAGGGCTGCTTCGAGGTCCTCTGCGATTTCTGCGGCGATCATTTCGGGATCGGGCAAATTGGCGGAATCTTCCAAGCTTTCATCCCTCAGCCAGAAGATGTCGAGGTTGGCCTTGTCACGCTTGATGAGCTCGTCGTACTCAAAGGACTTGAAGCGGTCCGTTTCTTTTCGCTCGAGGCGATTCGCGGGATTGTAGCAGGCTACGAAGTCGTCCAGGTCGGGGCGTTTGAGTGGATTCGTTTTCAGCGTGAAATGCTGGTTGGTCCGGAAATCGTAAATCCAGAGAGTTTTCGTCCAGGGCGTTTCGCTGGCGGGCTTGCGCTCGAAGAAAAGGACGTTCGCCTTCACGCCCTGGGCATAGAAGATGCCGGTCGGCAGGCGCAGCAGCGTGTGGACTTCGCATTCGTGCAGCAGCTTGCGGCGAACGATTCGCCCGCGCCGCCTTCGAACAGCACGTTATCGGGAACCACGACCGCCGCGCGTCCGTGAATCTTCGAGCAGGGACTTTACGTGCTGCAGGAAGTTGAGCTGCTTGTTGCTGGTCGTCGCCCAGAAGTCGTCGCGGTAGTAGGTCGCGGCTTCCTTGCTTTCCTCTCCCTCTTCGTTGACGACGGTGATGCTTGATTTCTTGCCGAAGGGCGGGTTGGTCATCACGATGTCGTAAGCTCTCGGAGGGCGGCGAGGCCAAGCTGTCCGTCACCTTGATCGGGCACTCGTCTCCGCCGATGCCGTGCAGGTACAGGTTCATCACGCACAGCCGGGCCGTGTTATCCACGATCTCGTCTCCGGTGAGCGCCTCGAACCGCAGGTGCCGCTTCTGGTCGGCTGTCGAGTTCGTAGTGCTGGCTGATGTATTCGTGGGCGATGAGCAGGAAGCCGCCGGTGCCGCAGGCGGGATCGTGGAGGGTCTGACCGGGGCCGGGCCGCATCACGTCCACCATGGCGCGGATTAGGGCACGAGGGGTGAAATACTGGCCCGCTCCCGCTCTTCACGTCTTCAGCGTTCTTCTCGAGCAGGCCCTCGTAAGCGTCGCCCTTCACGTCCACGTCGAGCGTGGTCCATTGCTCGCGGTCGATCAAATCGGCGATCAGGCGCTTCAGGAGCGCGGGGTTTTGAATCTTGCTCTGCGCCTTGCGGAAGATGACGCCCAGCATTCCGGATTCGCGTGCCGAGCGTTTCGAGGATTTTTCTGTAATGGATATCGAGAGCGTCGCCTTCGAGCGGCAACAGACTGGCCCAGTCGTATCCTTCGGGAATATCGGGAGCCTTTTCGGGCTGGAGCTTTTTGCGCTCGTCCGCCATTTTCAGGAACAGCAAATAGGTAAGCTGCTCGATGTAATCGCCGTAGGAGAGACCCGCATCGCGCAGGACGTTGCAGTAATTCCAGAGTCTTTGAACAATCGTCGCTGAACCGTTGGACATCTATGCTCCTTTTTGTGCGTTAGCCAATTCTTTCTTTCGGGACGGTCGCTTCGCCTTGGCGCTCGCGGCCTTCTCCGCATTCTGAGCGCGTTCCGCATGGAGGCGGTCAAGAAGAACACTGGCCGGTTCGTCGTTCGGGTCCTGGGGAACAAGCTTTCCTTCGAAGGCCCGTTTCAGAATTGATTGCCGAAGGCTGGCATCCGGTTCAGATGGAGTCATGGAAGCGCGACAGGTCGGACTCACGGCGCAGCGAGCATTTCCCGGAGGAATTCCTGTCGCAGCGGATCGCCAACGCCTGAACCTGAATCGCCGATCGTCCATGTTGCCGAGCAAGATGCCGACACGCTTCGTCGACTCGCTCGCGAAAGGAAACTGCTTGTCGGGACCGAGCTGAGGGTCGAGCACCTCCGCGGCTCGATCGCTCCGCTGAGCGCAGCTGCCGTTCGCGTGGGGGAGCGCTGGTCGCAGCCGTCACTGTGGAGTGATCTCTGCGACGCAAGGTATATACTCTCACCTATGGAAAAGTGCGACTCTCTCGCGCTGGGGCTCCTCGCGGCCAAGCTCATCCGCGAGGCTCACACTGACGGCTACAATCCGCCCTACGATCTCTACGTGAGCGACGCCACCGGCACAGAGATACTCACCGCGACGCTCGACCTGGCACTGCCCCTAACCTCTAAGGATGCGGAAGCGACCCTGAAGCGTGCTGTGCGACCGCTCCGGATTACGATTCAGGCCGCCGACGGGCGCATGTGGACCACGTCCGGCGGGTGAGAGTCTTGCCTTGCTCGGCGCGATCGTTGCAGGTGTGTATCAGACTATCGGCGGACGGGTGGCGTGGTTCTTCGACAAAGTGGTGTCCTTGGGCTAAATCAAGTCTGGGATTGACGCAAGTAGTGCTCGGATGTTACCTGTTTATTTCCCCAGCCTAAGTACGGTTTGATGAACCCAGGTCGGCCGTCACAACCCTGGCAAGCTAGCTTACTAGCTCAGCGATCAAATGCAAAAGTCGCACGGATTGCGGTTCTAGGGTTAGCCGTTCCTATCGTGGCATAAACGGTTCACCCCTTTGGTTGCCGGCGTCCGGTTGCCTGTCGGCGGCCCGCACGAAATATTCGGCGGGCCAGAACTGCTGGAGGTCTTTTATGAATTCTTCCGCTTCTTCACGAGTCGATCGCGTGCCGAGTTGGATTAGCTCGCCATTCTCGATCTTCCGCAGAATCGTAAAGTTTGACACCGTGCGTTACTGAATAGCTGAGAATGACGAAGCCCGCTGTGACGCAGGACACGTCGGGTAGAATTGCTCACAACCGCTGCCCATGCCGATTGAATACAACAGACGAAACAGTTAAATGTAACAACGCTCGTGCCTGGCCGTTCGCAGGAACCATAGTCGATGTGAGAGCGACTAGGGCTGTGTTTGCGCGGATCCGCTGAAGGCCTGTCGCAATGGCAGCGAGTTCTCAGGGCGTGTGCTGGAGGCTTGGGCGGAGGCCAACAGCGTGAGGGTCAGTTCTCCTTTGACCGTCTGTTAACAAAACATGCCTTTGACGTACGCGGCTCCGTGTCTAAAGAGATCGCCGTATGGCCTAACGTGAACGATCCGAATAGGCACAAAAATATTCCCGCCACCATTCGGCGAATAGGGGACGGCAATCTCCATTCGGGTTTCCTTGTCGTAGCGTATCCGGCTCAAGAATCGCAAGCCGCCTCTTGAAATATCCTCACAAACGACGATGTTGTGGGAAGCGCCCAATTGTCGAACACATGCCGTAAACTTCGTGGGAACACGGTCGTATTTGCGCTTTGCCTCTTCACGCTCCGTGGCCGCCTTTCCAGCTTCCACGCTTTCTCTGACTGGGAATGGCGCTCCTGTGTCGGCTGATTCTGTGCTCCACTGCGTCGAGGTCGCACACAGGTTGCAATGACGGATGATATTTCCAGTGGCTTCCAGAACCTGCAGTTCGACCTCATTTAGATGAACGATGTCGCGGCGTGAGCAGGCACCACATTTCAGCAGCACTCGGGCCACGGAATCGTCATTCGGCGAGAGAGGCGGGAAGGCAACACCCCAAAAATCATCTGGGGAATCGAGCAGCGTGATGCCGTATATAAACTCGTTGCTTTCCCGACCAATCATCCCGACAATTCGTGCCTCGGTTTCTTTGTTGTTGGTCAACAGACGAACTGTAATTAGCTGATCTGGAGCTAATTTCCGATTCAAAAGGATTGTTGCACCGCACCTACTGAGCACCACCGTTCTACCTTCTTGAAAAAACTGAGCGCCCAGGGCGTCCATGCCAATTAGTTCGATTGGAAGAGCCAGAGTAACTCTGTCACTCCCCCGTCTGGTCTGTTCCAGCATCCTCTCTTGGTCCCCTC
Organism: uncultured Acidobacteriota bacterium; assembly: GCA_963848365.1. Classification (GTDB taxonomy): domain Bacteria; phylum Acidobacteriota; class Terriglobia; order Acidiferrales; family UBA7541; genus Palsa-295. The sequence continues at coordinate 756,198 of CAWKDI010000004.1, read as the reverse complement.
ATTAGTGGCGACAAGCGACAAAAAAGAAGACCGCTACCACGGCTCGCCTCTACCCTCGTTTTGTGCGCGGAACTACAGAAGTTATTGGCGGGAGCTTAATACAAAAAGATGTTAGCGGCTGTACATGTATCGCTGTAGAACCTTTAAAAAAAACCGGCATGAGCGACCCTAACGGGCTCTGCGCATGAAATTGTTATTGATTTTTGTGTGGATTAAAGGTTATAGCTCTGACACCAAAGCATCCCCAATAAATTCAAAACTGGTTCGTGCTGTGTTTGGAGGACTCTTGCGTAAGGTGATAATTGCTCCTGTAAAATATGGGGCGAGCGTTCCGACGGAGGATTGGCTCGATCTTGAGAATCTAGCCACCGTGCAAGTCACCTCGGAAGAACCGGGTTTCCCTATTGAATCCGCTTTTGGTCATGACGGCTCCGGTTGGCGTGCCGCCCATAAGGGAATACAGACGGTGCGTTTAGTCTTTGACAAACCGCAGCGCATCAATCGAATTTGGCTCGTATTCGAGGAGACAGAGAATGCAAGAACGCAAGAATTTGTCTTGAGGTGGTCCTCCGATAATGGCGCTACATACCATGAAATTGTCAGGCAGCAATGGAACTTCAGCTCGCTCGATTCCACGCGGGAGACCGAGAATTATAAAGTTGAGCTTTCAGACGTCACGGTTCTCGAGTTAATCATTGTGCCCGACAATCGAGGGGGAGAGGCGAGAGCATCCCTTTTTAGGCTTTTCATAGCGTAAACGCCCGATTGACCGATCACGACCATCCCACTCATGTTACGGACTCTCAGGGCCCGTAGTGGTCGAAGGAGTTTTCAACGCCACCTCGCGACGAAGAAAACCAAAATCTCACCCAGAGACGTGCAGCACGGCGTTGTCCCTTTGTCGCGTCTGCTGAGGTGACGGAATTGTCCTCGCGGACAAAGCTCTCTGTGCGAACCTCAGAGGTGAGCATTGGGGGTTGTTACATCGACACGTTAAACCCATTTCCCGAGGGAACTGCAGTCAAGGTACGAATTGTCAGGGACGAGGGTGTCTTCGAGACAAGCGGGAAAGTAATCTATTCCCATAGCGGATTGGGAATGGGCATTTCCTTTGGCGAGATAGCTGCCGAACAGCGGTCCATTCTTGAAAACTGGATTGCCGAAATTGTCAGACAACTCAACCGCACTTGCGAATAATTGTTATCCGCGGGGAAACCCAGCCTGGATCACCCCGCCCTTTCAAGAACGGAGGGAAATTAGTTCGGCTTGGCGAGCACGCGCCTTGGCATGAATAGGATTGACTGCTAGTAGTCGTGAATAGAGTTGGGCCGCGAGATCTAGTTGTTGCATTTGTTCATACAGTTCGGCGCATTCCAAATAAGGGATATCATTCCAAGGATCCAATTCGATTGCTTTCTGAAAATGATCAACGGCCTCGCTGCGATATTGCGGGACAGTTCCCAGGCTTCGCGCTAAAGATGCATGGTACTTCGCCTCATGGGGAGCCATATCGACGCATTTTCGGAGATAGGGGATCGAACCAACGAAGTTTCCGGCGCGGAGGCACTGCTTGGCCATATTCAGACATCCTTCAAGAGTTTCCTGAGATTCAGTCTTACTGCGACCCAGTATGAAAGCGCCCGAGGTTGCAAGCTTTCTGTCATAGTCTGCTCGCAGCCCTGCATCCTTCAGGGTTTTGTAGGCTTCCATGATCGATGCCATTAATTCTTTTAGTGAACCGAGTAGCTCCTTACGCTCCATGTGGTGATCGGGATGAAATGTTCGGGCGCGGGCGTAGAAACTTTGCTTAATCTGGTCAAGGGGAGAATCGGGCGTAACACCGAGCAGCTGGTAAAACGTGCCTTTCTTGGCTAGAGCGAGCATTTGGGCGAGTTCCGAATCAAAAACATTTTGAACCGTCCGTTGGCCACTTTCGGAGGCCCCTGGGGCAGGCTTCGCTTTCATAGTTCCTGACTTCGGGGTGGCGTATTTCGCCAAGAAGCGATTTAGCCTGGCTCGCTCCTCGGCACCCATTTGGACAAACTGGATCCCCATGCCTTTACCAGGGGTGGCGTGACGCACCACAGCACGGGCGCGAATCTCACCCGTTGCCAAATCGAATACGAGTTCTATCATCGAGCCCGGCGCTGGAGGCTTTGAGGTGTGAAGGAATAAGCCGCCTAATGCAATGGTCTCGGCAGGGGAGACCTCGCGATATCCTGCTGATTTCCACCCAACCAACAGGTTCTTAGGAGCTTTGATACGGAGATTTTTCCTTCGCGGATCGGATTGTGGTTCCACGTTTCGCGTTTCAGGTTATCTTAGGTTGTTTTCCGTCTGTTTCTTAAAGACAATGGTGCGTGATAGAGGCATTCTCGACACTGTAGATTTCTCGGGATCTGTGCCAGCGGCTAGTGCCAAAAGGAGGGCATTGAAGCGCTTCCGTCCCTTTTCGGAGACCACAAATGTGACGCCAATCCCCCGATTTGGTATCACCCGGCAAACAACGCAATCGAGCCGAAGAGGCACGTTGAGCGCAAGGTGGACGGTGAAACTGGCGTCAAGGCAAGGACCATCGGGCATTTCAATAAACATTCCTCCATGGCTGATATCGGTCACACGCCCCCAACGTTTCTTCCCTTGCCAGAAAATTTCCGCAGTGATAGAAAACTTGTAGCGTGCGAACTTGCGTCGGATGCATAAAGTCTCGCGGACGCTCGTTTTCATTTTCCTCACTCCCCCGTAAAAGCAATTCTCAAGTCCTGGGCCTTAATTTCTCATAGTCGCTCTGTTCATCCACCGCGCCGCTCCATGTCTATCGCAGCAGAAAGAAAGCGCCAAGAATTACCACAATAATTATAGAAATGACCGAGGCGAGTGTTATCCACTCGCGGTAGCGCTGGTGTGGTTCAAGCGTGGGGCGCGAAGCGTTAGCTTTCATTGTTTTCCCTGAGCGGCCGGGAAGTCGACCGCGCAAATGCGATCTAGGATGCCGATTCCGACGTGGGCTTGGCCGAGCGCGTCTGCGGATGCACACATATGTGATCGCCGGTTTGAAGATAATTGTCCGTGGTCTGGTTGGTTGAGCCGCTGGACCACTGATTCTCACCACCCCGCTTGTGTTTAGAGTACTGCACAATTTCCTTTGAAAACTATCGAGCAGCGAAACAGTTACTATCATCACGGCACTGTCAAAGCATTCAAGCGCTGTGAGAATTGTGCGGGATCGGGTTCGCCGACTTACCCATTTAGACACCATTGGGCCGCACGTCAACTTTTGTGGCTCTCTCCCGGCAGTATGCTAACAAAGCCCCCCTCCCGCTGGTACAAGGTAGGAATTCATGAAAAAATCGCCAACTCCAAATGCCATTCGAGCTGTCGTAAAAAAAATCGACCGGCAGCAATGGTTGCTGTGGGCTTCCGCAGTGATCGTTACACTTCTTTTGACCGTAGGAATCGTCTCTTTTGTTATTCCCGCTCTGATCCAGGCCGGAGGAGATTTTGAGTCCTTGCATTTAGCGTTATCCGTTCGCGGTTTGGTGGGGTTGGTACTCCTGTTCGACATTTACGCGATTTACCAGCAATTGCAGATCCACCGGATACGGAAGGAATTGGGGCAACGTGAGGAATTGTTTCGATTAATCAGCGAAAATGCAGCCGATATGATCGCGGTCGTCGACGCAGACGGTCGCCGGCTCTATAACAGCCCTGCGTATGAACGAATTCTTGGCTATCCGGCGGAAGAGCTAAATGCGACGTCGCCTTTTGAACAAATTCATCCCGAGGATGTGCAGAAAGTACAAGAGGCAGCGAGCGAAGCACGAAACGGTGGTGTGGCTCGAAGCATCGAGTACCGAATGCGTCACAAGAACGGAAGTTGGCGAGTTTTAGAGTCCACCGCGAGCACGGTGCGTAATGATAATGGAGACGTCGATAAGCTGGTCATCGTAAACCGCGATATCAGTGAGCGTAAGCATTTGGAAGAACAGTTTCGCCAGGCGCAGAAGATGGAAGCGGTGGGTCGCCTCTCGGGCGGTATCGCTCACGACTTTAACAATCTTCTGGGCATCATTATCGGCTATGCGGAAGCCCTGCAAGAGCAGCTACAACCCGGTGACGCACTTCGAGCGAGCGCTGATGAAATCTTTAGTGCCGGAACGCGCGCCGCTTCTTTGACACAGCAACTTCTCGCTTTCAGCCGCCAACAAGTGCTTGATCCGACCGTTCTGGATTTAAACGCCGTCGTTAGCAATATGAATACATTGCTGCGGCGGGTGATCGGAGAAGACATTGAGCTGACAACGGCGCTGGATTGGGATCTTGGCAGAGTGAAGGCCGATCACAGTCAACTCGACCAAGTCATCTTGAATCTGGCCGTGAACGCTCGCGACGCAATGCCAAAAGGCGGAAAGCTAATGATAAAAACAGAGACTGTTGTGCTTGATGCGGAATTTGAAAGGCAGCATTCCTATCCAGTTAAACGCGGACGCTATGTCTGCCTGACGGTGACCGATACTGGAGTTGGTATGAATGCTGAAACAAAGGCCAAAGCCTTCGAACCGTTCTTCACCACCAAAGAAAGAGGCAAAGGGACAGGGCTGGGCCTTTCGACGGTCTATGGCGTTGTCAAGCAAAGTGGCGGTTACATCGACATTGAGAGTGCTCCTGGTGAAGGAACGTCCTTTCAAATTTATCTGCCTCAAACCGAAGAAGGTGTCACGACCGAGAAGCTCCAAGCTGAATCAACTCCACCGAAGGCACTCCAAACGATCTTGCTCGCTGAAGATGAGGACTCTCTGAGGGCGCTAACACGGAACACTTTGCAGGGGCGCGGCTATACGGTGCTTGAGGCAAAAAATGGCGCGGAGGCTTTGAAAATCGGTCGAAAGTATGTCGGAGGCATTGATTTGCTGTTGACTGATGTGGTGATGCCCGAGATGGGAGGCCATGAGCTGGCACAAGAGTTGATTCGTGAGAGACCGGGACTAAAAGTTGTTTACATTTCGGGTTATACCGGCCAGCTACCGGGAATGAAAACGTTTTTCTTGATGAAGCCCTTTACGAGGGACGCTCTGACGCAGAAGATTCGCGAGGCTTTGGAAACCTCCATAGCGACAGAGTTTAGCAAGCGCTAATTGACAACTCGGAGTGGACGAATCAATGGCGAAAATCATGATCGTCGATGATGATCAAAAGATGATTGATCTGTTTCGGTCGCGCCTTGCGAGCAGTCATGAAATCACCGAAACCATTGACTCGGAATCTGCCCTGACGCTTGCCATCAAACACAAACCGGACTGTATCATCCTGGATTTGTCGATGCCGGGCTTTACGGGTTTCGAGCTGTGCCGAACACTCTCCTCCTTGAGCAGCACGTCTCGGATCCCTATCGTCGTCGTGAGCGCGAGACCCTCTTGGATGTACAAGGAATTTTGCATGAATCTCGGCGCACGAGAGTACTTTGAAAAGCCTGTCGACTTTGCTCGCCTGCGAGAATACTTGTCGGGCGTGGCAAAACAGCAATACCCGGAGCGTCGGGCTCAGAGACGGGCACAGCTCGGGCTCATGTTGAAACTGCGAGTCACGGACGAGGTAGGAAAACGTCTGGATTTCTTGACGGTGAGTGAAGATGTCAGCGCATCAGGTTTCCTATGTATATGCCCCGTAGAGCTGCGCCCTGGTGCAATCGTAGAGGTAAGTTTGACGGGAGGCGGGCAGGAACGCAGGGTCGGATTGGCCAGAATGGTGCGCGTCGATCGGCCCGAGACACCGGCGAGGCGTTATGGTTTTCAGTTTGTCGAGACGCCCAGCGATTGGATTCTCAATGAAAAGAAAGCGTAAGGGTGAAGGGCGTCGTTGTTCCCCCTGATAGAGCAGCATGGCGAAACTTTTGATCGTTGATGATGACCAGGCTATGCTTCGTCTGTGCCAGGCGCGGTTCCCGAAAGATTGGGAACTCATTGCGACCAATGAGCCCGAACAGACACTCGCACTAGCGCTAGAGCACAGGCGGATGCAATTATTCTGGATCTCAGTGCCTGTCGCCGCAAAAGTTTATAGTCGATCCCGGGCGGCAGCGCGCTTCTCAATGCCGCCTGGGCACGTGCCGCGCGTCCTTCAGCTTCCGCCAGAAATCCTGCGACGGCTTGATCGTTCAAGGAGTTTTTGTAGCCTTCGAGGATCGCGTCGCATCCTTCAACCATCCGCATCGATCACCATCTCTTCGAGCTTGCCACCAGCCGCACAAGATCGTTGGTATACGCCAGGGGATATGCGTCGTCAAAAATCCACGCCCCAGCACAATCGTCCATCGCTATCGCGCCAAGTGCCAAAACTCCCGACGTGCAGATCGCCGGAACAGAGAAGATTCGGCGCGTGCGCCAATTCTTTGCAAGCTTGCGGAAAAAGTTGTGTCCACCGGTAATATGTCCCGCGAACAAACACAAATTGTTTCGGACCGCATTTGCTTATGTTTTGATCATAGCGTCGAATCTACGACCGTCGTGCAAGCTCGCAATCAAGTCTCATAGCTGTTCACTGGAGAGCCGGCGGCTTAGTGGCCGTCGGGATCGTCAGAATCGTTGTTCTGCTCGCGCCTGTAAGCAGACATTTTGGCTCGCTTTTATATTGACGCCGTCCACCTTTGAATGAATAATCCCACCCAGATTTTGTAAAGTCGGAGACTGCGGATTTCCCACGATTGCCCTCAACATCAAGCAGAATCATCGTGTTTGCTCGGTCCGCATATTTCGTGATGTACAACTCGAGGCCTAATGATGAAAGTTCATGGTTTGGGGATGTCTCAATTTCATTATGAATGCGGAAATCATATTTGCCTTTTTTACCGTCACCCGACTGAACTTCTCTATGCGCTCGTCCCGTATATAGCTGATGGCTTGCGGAAGGCCGAACAGTGCGTCTGCCTCCAGCGAAAAAGCATCATCCAGGTACTCATTTACCGCCTCCAATTCCTTGGAATTGATACTGACCGCGCCATTCGGCGAGGGGCACTTGAACTGCACGTTGCCGAGGATATTTATTTAACGAATCGGAAGTTTCAGCCTGACAATGTTAGGCAGCTGATAGAGCGGCGTGTTGAGGATTCGACTAAGCGGGGTTTTCAAGGATTTCGCGGTGCTGGCGATCTATCCTGGGCCGCGGGGCGTTCTTCTGTGTGCCATCAGCTGGTCTCTTATGAAGAAGGGCTGCAGGCGTACTGTCCCGGCAGGCCTGTAACCCTCATGTGCCAATACCAGCAAGTAAGATTTGAGGCCGAAGTTCTAAAATCTGTTCTTCAAGCACATCAGTTTTCCATCACGGAGACACAAGCAGGTTCAACGTATGTCACCGTTTACACGCAACATGGGGTCCACGGCATCGACATAGTTGGAAACCGCCATCCGTCCGGGGAGCCGTTTAATTTTGTCGTCCGACATAAATCCGGGACTATTTTGGGATGGGGTTCGGAAGCGACTGTAGAAGCCGCTAGAGGAAAGGCACGTAGTCTGCTGGCTGCAAACCGATAACTGGAAATACTATCTCCTTGGACTCGGAAACCGCCTGATGTGCCGTAAGATCAGCAATCAACCCAAACGCGTCCTCGACTCTGGCGACGGCGAACATGATACGCACAGTGGCCTGTGGCAACGGATCGCACGTCATTCCGCCCAAGCGTCGAGGAATCAAAAATTCCGCAGTCCTTGCCAAAGCCACATACCAGCAGTGATCAAAAGCAGCGTGCCGGACCGAACCAATAAAATTTCCTTCCTGGCTCAACCAGATCGAACTCTGGTTCGCCAAGATCGAGCGAGACGTTATTGCGCGTTGGCGTGTTCACCTCGTTAGCCGACTTTACGGAGAAAACGCATGAAGTACATCCGGCACTAACAACAAGGTGCCAAAAACCGTAAAGTGCGCTACTTCGATCCCACCCGCCACATTACTTCCAGTTCAGCCCTTACAGTCCACTAGCTAGTTCGCAGCGACGTATTCGCGAGGACGTGAGCCTCTCAAAGTAAGAACAGGGCAGGAGGCGTATACAAGCACTTTGTGAGCTGTAGTGTTCTCCATGTGTGTCGCTACGTCTAAGCTATCCGCGTGACTGCGAGCGCCAAGTACAATCAGCTCTGCACAGCGCTCTTTGGCCGTTTCAACGATTTGTTTATAGGGATTGCCGTACTTAACGAGAGCATCCGACCGACACAACAATTCCGCACCCTTTGGAATCATTTCATAAAGTTCGTGCATTATTTCGGCAATCGACGGTTCGACTACGCTCCCCCAACCGCGACACGGGGTGTCCAGGACGTGCAGCAAAATTAGTTGGGCCTTACTTTCCTGTGCAATTGCGACAGCAAAGTGTGCAGCGGCGTCCGACTCAGGCTCAAAGTCTGTCGCAAAAAGAACGCGACGGAAGCCAGCATCGTTATGAGAACTGCTGTAAACATTTGGACCAACCGTTAGAACAGGAACCGGAGAACGCCGGAAGAGCTCTTCGGCGACTGATCCCAGCCGATGTTTCAGTGGTCCTGTGCGGCCGTGCGTGCCAAGGACGAGGAGATCCACGCGATACTCCCGAATAGCCTTCTCTGCGGCGGGCCAGATTTCTGTTCCCCTCACGATGCTGACTTCATGGCTTATTCCTGCGAGAGCCGAATCAAGCTTGGCTAATTCCGTCTGGGCAATTTCCTCGTCTGAGGCCATAAACGCAGCGGATAAGTCAGGATCGCTGCAGTAATGACGCCTCGACCCCAACACGTGCAGAGCGTGAATTTCCGCACCGTATTTGCGGGCGACCTTCGCCGCGAACGGAAGGGCTGTTTTAGAAGGTTGAGAGAAATCTGTAAGGTAGAGAATATTTTTAAAAAAAGTGGAAATAGTTGCATCGATGAGTGCCATATTCACCTCGTTTTTAGAAGATACGGTACCAGCGCATGATTGCAGTGATCCACAATACGTTTGAGTATGCTGCTTATCACAGGCGAATTCGAGCGAGGCTAACGTGGCGGCCGGAACTTCATGGAGCCGAATAAACATGTCCCAGCAGGGTTGCTAGCCGTTTGAAGTAGTCGTGATCGTTCGCCTTGTGCGCGACGGGTCAGCGTAGCGAGCGGCCACTGGAACACGAGCTGGCGAAGCTGCTGGAACTTGTGAAGTAGGTTTGACTTCCCAATACCAAGGAACAGACGCTCGGTGAATATGGCATCTTAGAGCTAGCAACAAAAGTGGCGAGTCCTGTTCACGCTAGTTGCGCGAGTGCGGTTGTGGGAGCCTTGCATTCGCTGAGTGCAAGGCACAGAATTCGCTCAAGTTCTCCTGGGTACGGAGGGAAGTCAATATAATCAAATGCTCCACTAGCCATGGCGGCAAGGTAGGTGTCCCAATCGTTCAAACATGAGACCACGACAATAGGTGTGTCGGCTTCGAGATGTGCCAGTCCCTTGATTGCGGAGCGAAGGTTTTCATTATCTGGTACTTCGTAAAGAATTGCAGTGAACCGTTGGCGAGAAAGCAAGTATTGAGCTATTGAAACTGTCCCGCAACCTACAGGTCGAAAGCCGCACTTGGAAGTGATTGAACCTAGTGTCTCGCGGTGACCAGGGTCTGCACTTAGAATGAGAACTGGGAATAACATGGCGCACCTCCCAGCCGAAACAAGACATACACTATGTATCGCAACTCGCCATGGAACAGCGGTGACCACGGTTACCTTTCAATGTGATGGATGTTACGCGTTGACGAAGGCTCAAACAAAAGCGCCTTGGCCGTGGCTGATGTAAAAGCTATTAGGCCTTGCATGAGCGGAGCGAGTATTTTCCTGCCGACCGAGCTGACCAGTAGCGACGCCAGGACCGTATACATTGCAGCGCCATTCCAGCTTCTTATACCGAGTCGTATTCCTTGGGAGAGATCGAAGAATTCCGTCGTGCATGCCATCGACACCGGACAGACGGGCTTTCCTCGATGAATGCGACATCCGTCATTTTGGATCAAACAGGTAACTTTGTCGCTGACGATCGATAACCAAAAGTACTCCGTAATGAGAGCCTTCAACCCTCGTTCTTCACCGGTACCGTTGCAATAACGGTTGTGCCGGAAGGAGCAGACTCTATTCGTAGCTGGCCTCCAACGTCGCGCAGACGCTCGCCCATGCCAGACAGTCCCACGCTTCCCACAACTCCTGACTCGCGAAAACGCTCGACAAGTTCGGCAGGCATTCCCTTGCCGTAGTCTCGAACGACTAGAGTCGCAATTCCGCCATCCAGCTTAAACTGCACCACCGCACGTTGACTCCCCGAGTGACGGTGGATGTTGGTCATGCTCTCCTGCAGAACGCGGAACAATACGGTCTCTACGTCACGGGGCATTCGGCTCTCGTTCCCAATCTCAAACGTAATCTGAATGCCGCTTCGCTTTTCCAGCCCTTCTAAGAACCAACGGGCAGCCGGACCAAAGCCACTTTCGTCGAGCAAGGGAGGATGCAAGAGATAAGAAGTCGTTCGGATTTCATTCAGTGCCTGCCGGGTGAAGGATCTGAGATCGTGCAGTAGCTTAGATATGCTCTCGTCAGAATCACCTACCTTGCGAGAAAGGGCTTCGATCAACATCGTCATGGCGGAAAGAGTTTGGCCGGTAGTATCGTGCAAGTCACGGGCGATTCGTCGGCGCTCGTCGTCCTGAATGTGCAACAGGCGGCCCGAGAGTTCCCGCATCCTCGCTTCACTTTCCTTGCGGGCTTGCGCTACCTCTTGGGGATTCAGAATTGCTTGGAAAAGCTCTCTGGTGCGGTTTTCGACTCGTTCTTCCAAGCCCTGTCGTAAGCTCACAAGTTCTTGCTCGGCTTTCTTGCGGCTCGTGATGTCTAAAAATACGCCGACCGCGCCTCGAACCTTGCCTTCTGAATCGGTCAATGGCACCGCGTTACCGTAAATCTCGACAGTACTGCCATCCTCGAATTGAAGCGTCAACTCAGAATCACGCACCGCTTGGCCTGTCGCTGCGGCCTGCTGCACCGGTAGTTCCTCGGGCGGAATCTCACGGCCATCTTTCAAAGCGCGAAAGTTTACGGGCCTTTCAGCCGCAGGAGCTGATTTTGAAGTATTGGAATTGGGGGGAAGCCTAAGCAACTGGTAAGCGTATCGACTGCTGGTCATCTTTAGGCACGCAGGGTCGTGAGCGATGAACGTCATTGCGGGTAGTGCATCAAGAACAGCTGCCAGCTCTGCGGATCGCTCCCTGGCTTGCGTCTCACTCTGTTTTAACGCTCTCTGGATTTCCTTAACTCTACTGACATTGCGGCAAACGGAGCGGCTCCGAACGACTTTGTTTCCCTCGCGCACACCGGATGCACTCAAACTTATGTCGAGGACACGGCCATCTTTGCGGCAAAGCTGTAGCTCCACGTTGGAGACAGAACCTGATTCACAGAAAAAGCGAAGTATGCGGCGAGCACTTTCTTGACTGTCAGCGTGATAAAACTCAATTATCGGGTGACCGACGATTTCGTTTTTGCCGTAGCCCAGCTCGTCGCATGCTGTTTGATTACATTCAAGAACTACACCCGTTGCGGCGTCAATACAAAAAAACAGGTCCGGGGCTTGCTCGAAGAAGTCCGCTTTTCGACTATCTGAATCGAGATAGTTAGGCATATTTACTCAGCAACGCCGTCGAAACACCACTGTCTCGGCTTGGTCGAAAGGAACTGCGCCGTTGGCGTATCTAGCCGCATAGGTATCTGCGCACAATAACATCTACAAAGAGGAGCTTCCGTTCGGAAGCTGGCTAATAATTGATTTGACGTAACCCTTCCTGCGACGAGCCACCACATCATGGAAATTCTGGTTACGATAGCATGAACCATAAGGTACAGCTATGAGGGCGCTGTGGAAATCTCACTTTCGCAAGCAAGTAATCCCGGGTTCGTGCGATATAAGGGCAGTTGCTATCGTCTGATGCAAGTCGTTGGGCCTCGATCCGTTATAGCGCATGAGTGGGAACCATATGGCCCGCTTTCCTTCAGCAAAACTCCTGCGTTCAGGCGGATCAGTTTGATGTTTGATGATCCCCGCGCCAATTCAATTAGCAGCGTCAACAACGATCGATCTTTCTCAAGAGAAGAGCGTTAAGTGTTTTCGTGAGTTGTACTGATCCACTCCCGATTAGGACTAGCTTGCTCCGGTAATCACGCTCATCAGGCCGCCTTGCACGACTGGAAGCAGCCGATTGTATTCGGTTTCGAGATCTGCTTTGAGGTCCTGCCACTCCGAATCGTGGTAGGGTTGGCTGCTTCTGGCGGCCGACTGCGCAGCTTCCATCTCCTTCGCTGGCTGGTCATCCGATAGCTCGGGCGCTGCGCGGTCCGCAGGATTATCTGGAACCTCCGTAAGCAGGAAGTGCTCGACGGCTCCGACAATTCGAGCGAGATACGGATCATGCTCGGCTTGCTCGCAGTCGTGGTGGTGGGCGAGCACGTCAATAAATGACGGCATGAAATTCCAACTGGTGGCCATCTTGCTGCCGAGCTGGCAATGATCCAGCCCGAAGAAGTCGCGTTCCATGCACGGATTGTCGAACCAGTTTTCAGGTGGCAGAGCACGCTTCTGGACCTTCTCTTCGCACATGAGCATCCACTGGGGCACCTGGCCGATATCATGCAGCAATCCGGCAATGTACGCCTGCTCGGATTCGCTGTACCCGGTCCGCTTGGACAGGTGCTCGCTGAGCAGGGCCGCAAGGAAACTGTGCCGCCAGAAACGAGTTGATTGCTCCCGTGGTAAACCGCTGCCTGCAAGAGTCACCATGGAGGTAGTTAGAACGAGCGTGCGAAGGCGATCCGCGCCGAGTAGGGTAGCTGCCTGGTCGATGCTTACCACACGACTTCGCAAACCGAAAACAGGCGAGCTGCACATGCGGAGGAGTTGGGCGCTTAATGCAGTATCGGTGCGAATAAGCTTAGCCGCCTTCTTCACGTCGGCTGATGGACCACTAAGAATAGCGGTGAGTTCAAGAACCGTGTGCGGGAACGGAGGCAGGCCCTGATCGACAATTGCCAGAAGGCGTCCTTGGCGCAGGCTTTGTTCCTGGAGTGTATCTACGATCGCGATGTTGTTGTTCAACAAAGCGCACTCCTCGGCTCGTTACGTTCCCTGCCATCGTGTCCGGTCCACACAGGATTTCTTTGCCGTACTGGCACACCGGATTTTTTTAGCAATGTGCGCCATTATTCTGGGGGTAACTCGAATTTATCGGGAACGATTATCGCCTTGCGCCCGAATTCCCTGTCGGCGACAATTCAATACGAAGTCGTCTCTGGTTCTGGCGTCGTCGGTTCACAAATCAGTGCCGAAGGGAGCCAAGATCATGGGGCGAATTGCCGATTCAGTGAAGAAGCTGGACAGGGAGTCTAAAAGACCGCAAAAGGCTGCAAAGGGTGGCAAACCTGGAAGGAAAGTGATCCCACTAATGGAGCGTGAGCGAATCGCGGAAATGCATATTCTCGGTGCGACGAAACGCAAAATCGCTCGCGAGACACATCACACACAGAGATCCGTTGCGAGAATAATCCAAGAGAGCGACATCCCAGCGTATTGCGCTCAAGTGCGTGGTGAGTTTGTGGGCCTTGGGAGTCTCGCGGTCACTACGCTGGAAACGGAAATGCGCAAGGGCAATTTCGAGCTGGCGTACCGCTTCCTGAAGGATTCAGGAATTCTCGCGGATGTGCAGGGACGTGCGCTGGCGGCGAAGGTTGCAGGCGTTACACCAGAAACAACGCACGCCGCGCTCGACGTGGAAGCCCGGGAACTGATTTTGAATTCTTTGACCGATTCCGATCGGCAGATATTCAAGGTGCTGCAAATGTTTCGTTCTAAAAGCGAAGCCTATAGCATGCCGCCGATCGATGTGGGGCTGAAAATATCCGAAGGACCTGCTCCTGCTGAGCAAACACCACAAGAATTGCGGGGCGCTTAAAAGACGCCTGATTTTGCGAAGATACTCTTCCAATGTTGGGACCGCGCGGTAAATCTTTGATATAGCCAGCGATTCGTGCGCGGGTCGAGGTGTGCGATCACGAATTGAGCCGTGGGGGACTTCACTGGGTCGCAGGCTTTCAACGCCGTCGTATGACTTCATCAGCCAAGCGCGCATTCTCTTGCCCGCAGGGATCTCAGCGAATTCAGGTATAGACTATCAGCATTGCAACGCTGCGCTTCCAGCACAGGGAATCGGAATAAATCCGCAGAGGGAATATGCGAACGACACAAGGAGCAAGCATGATCGCGCAACAGCATTACGACAGCATGGACAGTCACCAGAGGGAAGATTTACTGCTGAAAATCGGTGAAACTCGTGAAGAGGCACGAATCTTGAGCCAGCGAGATTATCTCGCACTTGGTGCGTGGGTGAAGACTCGGCTCAAGAAATATTTGCGGACGACGAAAGGCTAAACACAATACGTAACGTCGACCCGCTGCCGTTCGTTAGAATCAATTTTGCCGTCCCGCGCATCGTTTGGTCGCTACCGCTCTTTGCCTCCCTAAAGCGGTCGTCTTCGACATTGGCCGCGTCATCATCTGATTGGATCCAAACCGGTTCCCACGACTCATCTCCGTAATGCTCCGTCGAACGGCCTAGATTCTGCATCCGGACCGTCGGCCGATTAGGGCTGGAGGGCCATTCACTGTTTCATCCACGGAGCAAAAGTCAGCCTTGCTTTTTGTTCGCCATAGCTTAAGAAAGTTTCGCTGCGTCTGGTTGATCCATTCAAGTATTCTTCGAGACTCCAAATCCGAATTGCGCGACTTATTCGTGGAAAGCCATGAGACGCAGAAGAAAACTTGGGGCCACAGAATTCGCGAGCTACCGACCGCTTTCTAATCCTCTTACCGCCGTTGACTTTGGTAGCTCCGCTGAAATTGAAATCGCGCCATTCACGATGGCGGTTGGTGCCGAACATATCGAAAATGATTCGGGAGCAATTGTTTGTTTAGACTACGACACTCTGTACTACGTGTACTACGACGACCGCGATTTATCAGCGAAGGGGCATCAGTTCTATATGGCAACGACGCACAAAGTCACTGGGATTGCCGGACGATTCTTCGTCGGTTCGATTACGACCCCTCCCAAGGGCGGATCGCGGACTCGCGGAAATGATGACGGAGGATGGGGCCAATATCGATCCCTTGCTCAATGGGATGAGTCACGGGTCGTTGTGAAGCCTTTACCGGAAAAGCAGGAAATCAAGAGCCGGGCGAAGGGCATAAGGCAGCCAAAAAATGCCAAGCCCCGTGAGCTGAAAAAATTAAGAAAAATTCGACTTGTAATAGATCGAGGATTGAAAGGAGTTCCGTATTGTCAGGAACTCGACCACGAGGGCGTGACTCCCAAGAGGAAATGGATTGAGGATGGCTGTCCGAATACATACACTACCGCCTACAAAGACCCGAAGTGGAGGAAAAGGATTCAACAGGAGAAATGGCACGTGGGCAAAATGCGCGGCCTACCACTATAAAAAACCACTTTGCACCACTCTCGTCACTCTCACGATGAGATTAAATCTTCAAAGAACTCTCGCCAATAAATATCGGCATTCTCGCAGGAAATCACTCTCATTCTCCCAGCTGCGAGTAGACCAGCTCGCAAGGGCCATCTAAATTCGACCCTGTTCGTGGATCGAATAGGTGGGCTTCCTCTCGAACCACAGGTGCGTCTGCAGAAGTGGAGAACGGAAAACTATGCTGACAGACCATAAGGTTGAACTGACAGAGCGCGCAGCGCGACATCGCGTGCAGCGACAGACAGTCGATGCCTACACGAATTTCATCTCCGGTCTCACCGCATGGTCGTGGTTTATCACGCTGACGTTCCGTGACTCCGCCCTCACTTCCCGTAAAGCACTTTTGCTGAATAGTGAAGCCGAGATGCTTGAAGATCACTCCCGGGCTGCCTCCTTGGATATCCGGAAGATCAGCCAGTCCCAGCGCGATTTCGCGCTCGCGCGAGTCACATATTTCCTGAACGAAGTCCAAGCCGCAGCTGGCACTCGCATCGGTTTCGTTCTTGGCGAGGAAACAGGCGCACTCGGACGTCTCCACTTTCATGGCCTGATCAGCGACGTCAATCGACTGAACCGCGACGACTGGGAGGTCAAGGCGCAGCAACGATTTGGATCCGCACGATTCTGCCGCTACGACCCATCTCGTCGTGGTTCGGGATACATCGCCAAAGCTGCCGCTGATGAAGAGCGCGGTGTTCATTTTGGAGGCGTTCTCGCGGGAGTCGATCTGTCGCGTACGGACATTTCTCAAAATACACGTCTCCCAGGAGTTGAAATCGCAACGTCACCTGCGCTATCGAGCGATTTTTTCCGCCTGACGCTGAAGCGGAGGCACAGATGACACGCTTTTTCAGAGTTGCCACTTAAAAAAAGGGGCGTGCGGCGGCGGTTTTTGCCGCCGCACCTGCGCGAAGCGCAGAAGCCAGCCAACTACTCAGAAATGTTGCTGAAGGAGCGAAATGAAAGCACATAGAAAAGCGCAGGTTTTTGTACCTCCTGAGCCGAAACCACAACCCATCGACGTGTTTTGCGACGGCTCTGGAGCTGGCCCTGATGGCCGCTCTGGATTTGCTGCGTTTCGTCCGGATAATTACGAGCGGCATGTCGAATTTCGGAACGGACTTACCTCGAATCAAGCCGAATATCACGCTGTGGCAGCTGGGCTCAACCTTGTACCGGATGGATCTTCCGTCCGCGTTCTTACGGATTCCCTGCTTGTGAAAAATCAGCTGACGGGCCGTTACGCGGTCAAGGACCAGCGTCTCGCGTTGCTGCGAAAAGAAATCCTGAGAATTCGAACGGAAAAGCGCCTGAAGTTGCGAGTCAAATGGATTCCGCGCGACAAGAATCTAGCTGATGCGCTTTTAAGGTCGAAGAAGTGAAATCGGCCGAGCCCACATTTTCCCCTGAGGCCTAATCGAATCATGACTGCGACATTCCAACACAAACAGAGTCAACGCCGGGAAGTACCGAGGAAACCACGGCTTTTAAGTGTTCGGGAAGCGGCCGAATATCTAACGCTGTCTGTCTCGACTTTGTACGGTTGGGTCTATCAAAGAAGAATCTCTTTCATCAAGGTAGGGCGTGCTCTTCGCTTCGATATCGCAGACTTAGATCGATTCATCGAGGCAAATCGAGTTCGAGAAAAAAAGTGGAAGTAAAACAGACCGCGACTGCGTAGAATACGCGCGCGGCTGGCGAAGGGTAGAAAAGCGAGCTGCAAATGGGCATTTACAAAAGAGGGCAAAAGTACTCGATTGATTTCTACGACCAGAATAGAAATAGAATCCAGGAGTCGTCGCACAGTTCCAATAGACGTGATGCCGAAGATTTGTTGGCGCTCCGAAAGTCGGAAGTCTTGCGCGGGATTTACAGACAACCCGTTAAAATTACGTTCGGAGAATTCGGTGAGCGTTACATGGAACATGCGAAGACCAACAAACGGTCGTGGCTGCGAGACGAACAAATGCTTGAGCATCTTTACAGCTTCTTCGGAAAAGAAAGGCCGCTAACCGAGGTGAGACCCCTTGATATCGAGGAGTACAAAGTTCACCGGAGAGCCAAAGTGTCGGGCTCGACGGTGAATCGAGAGCTGGCCTTGCTTAAGCGGATGTTTAATCTCGCTACCACGTGGGATCTCTTCCTAGACGTGAATCCTGTCCGGAAAGTTAAATTCTTTCGTGAATTCAATACAGGGCTTCGCGTCGTTAGCGCGGAAGAGGAAAAGAGCCTTCTCCAAAATGCTTCTCCGTATCTCCAAGACTTGACGCGATTCGCCGTAAACACTGGACTACGGGTTGGAGAAATCTTTTCATTGCGTTGGTCCAACGTGGATCTTAAGAAAGGGCTTCTAACTATCTTCGCACCCAAGACCCAAAAACTGCGCGAGGTTCCTATCAACGCGGAGGCTCGCAAGGTGCTTGAGGCTTGGTGGCTAGGCAAAAAGAATGAAGTCGTTTTCTACAATCCCGAGACCGGCAAACCATTTGTTGATCTAAAGGCCGGATTTGCGCTTGCGTGTCAAAAGGCGGGAATTTTGGGGGTGACGTGGCACACGCTGCGCCACACCTTTGCGTCGCGCCTTGTGAACCGGGGCGTTGACATCGTGACAGTGAAAGAGCTGCTCGGACATTCGAGCATCAGCGTTACGATGCGCTACGCACACACAAATTTTGACAGCAAGCGAGCGGCGGTCGAAAAACTGGAAGGTTTTGGTGACAATTTGGTGACAGTGCCATCGAGATTGCACCAAACGAGGGCAGCACTGTCACCAAATCGGCGTGCAAGCTACAATGTTTCAAGAAGTTAAAATCGGAGGGGTGGGTGAGCGGTTGAAACCGGCGGTCTTGAAAACCGTTAGGCCCGAAAGGGTCTCGTGGGTTCGAATCCCACCCCCTCCGCCATCTTGGCCAAGGACTTGCGAGTCGATTCGGTTTGGGTTTTGCGGCAGCCGTTACTTCACGTTTACTACACAATTCCTCGAATCTCTCCGTTCCAAGCCGAGTTGCTTCGGGCACGTCTTTGATGTAGTGCGCCATGGTCGTGCTGATATTTGAATGGCGGAGCAAGCCTTTTGCGGCGAGAACATCCCTTGTCGCAGCCGTGACCTCGGTTGCAATTCCACGCCGAAATGCATACCAACCGTTCCACTTCGGAAGCGAGCGGTCCAAGGTTAAGGGATGAGCAAGGCAGACGCTTAGCCTTTTCTAGCTATTTGTCCCAGAGTGTTACAAGCCGGGAACACTATGCACGCACTTCACATAATAACGAGCGATTGCGGGAAACGGGGTACGAATGGGTGGAGTTGGCCTCGCTTTATGTTGCGGGCGACCACATCGCTTTCCAATATGCCTCCGATAACGAATCACGTTTCGCGGTCCGATTCATATTTGTGGATGCTGGAATCAGCGGCTCAAAGGAACACAGGCCGCGGTCGGACGAGCTCCTCGCTGCTTGCCGGAAGCGAAAAGTGGATGCGGTTGTCGTCTACAGGTGTGGAGTGTGGGAACCTGTACCAAAGGCCGAAGTAGGCCGACAGCCTAGGAGCATTGCAAACGGAGGCGCCCAGGGTATAGATTCTCGGTCGACCGGCAGGCAAACGGAAATTCCGGTTGAGTGCTTCAAACAAGGAGATCGACATGAACGCATTGAAAACCGCCGGTATCGCTTTGCTCGCAGTTTTCGCCGGGATGCTTCTGGGCGCGAGCATCCACGCAAAAAATCCTGTCAGCGACACAAAATCAGCCACGGCCCCGCTTCCGAAGGACATCTATCCCGAGTCTGGGAACCGTCTCCCCTATCCGAAACGAGAGGATATGGACGATTACGGCAAGAAGATTTTCGACGAGCAGACCGGACCAAGGCTCTCTTGGACCAAGCAGGTTCCCCTCCGTCTCTACAGTCCCAGACTTGCCAAGCCCATGAGCGATGCCCATCAATATCTGAAGTTTCAAACCGGATTGGGGGACCGGTTGACCGAGATTGCAGTCTTGGTAACGTCGCGCGAGATGGACAACCAGTTTGAATGGACTCAATGGGAAACACATGCGCGTATGGATGGTGCTGGCCATATCGAGCAGTCCACCATCGACATCATTAAATACAACAAGCCGGTCGCAGGTCTGGGCGAGAAGGAAACCGTTGTCATTAATTTTGGACGGGAGCTGGTCGGTCAGAGACGAGTTTCCTCCGAGACTTTCGCTCACGCTCTGCGCTTATTTGGCCCCCGCGGAATGGTGGATCTGACCAACTTGATGGGCCTTTATTGTGCTACTGGATTGGAGCTGATTGCTTTCGACCAGCAGTTGCTGCCGGGGCAAAAACCGTTGCTTCCTACTCGATAACTTATCTCTCGCCGTTTGATTCCTTTCCCTCCAGCGCTGGGATGAGGGAAACTCGTGGAGCCATGCCTCGCCAATCTGTCCTCGAATATTTCCAGCGTGATTCGCGCCCGCCCGGCGAAGCTGCAGTGGTGTTTCGGCGCGGCTATCGAACCATGCGTTGGACGTACGGGCGGTTGTTCGTCGCGGCCGAAGGCTTTGCGTCGCGGCTTAGTTCACATGGTATTGCAAAAGGTGATCGCGTTCTCCTTTGGGGAGAAAACTCCGGGGAATGGATTGCTGCTTTTCTCGGCTGCATTTTTTGCGGCGCGCTCGTCGTTCCCATGGACGCGATTGCGGACAAGGCTTTTGCCCGGCGTGTCGCGCAGCAGGCGGGTGTGCGCGTGCTGGTGGCGGCACGCGGCCTGCCTTCGCTGGATCTGCCTCTCCCTGCCATCGCTCTCGAAGATATCGGTGAGCCGTCCGGCGCGACGGCAAACTTCGTGCAGCCTGTGTTTGACCGCCACGATCCGGTAGAGATCGTATTTACCTCGGGAACCACGGCAGAACCACGGGGCGTGGTGCTCACGCACGGCAACCTGCTGGCCAATCTGGAGCCGATCGAAAAAGAAATCGAGCGGTATCGCCGCTACGAGCGCATTTTCCATCCCCTGCGTTTTCTCGATCTGCTTCCGCTTGAGCCACGTCTTCGGCCAGTTGCTCGGCATTTTCGTGCCTCAGATATTGGGCGCCACGTCGGTGTTCTCGGACACGCTGAATCCCGCGGAAATTGTGCGCGCCATTCACGACGAGCATATTTCGATGCTCGTCACCGTGCCTCGGCTCATCGAATCGCTGAGAGATCAAATCGAGCGCGACCTCGCAGGCTCGCGCGAACTCGATAAGTTCCAGCGAGATTTCAAAGCCGCCCAAAGCGAACACTTCTTGAAGCGGTGGTGGCGCTTCCGTAGCATTCATCGGCGCCTTGGCTGGAAATTCTGGGCAATTGTCTCGGGAGGAGCGGCTCTCCCGGCAGAGGCGGAAACATTTTGGACTCGCCTAGGTTACGCGGTGATTCAGGGCTATGGCCTGACGGAGACCACCTCGCTCGTGAGCCTGAATCATCCGTTTCGGCTGGGCCGCCGGTCTATCGGCAAGGCGCTGCCTGGCTTGGAAATCAAGCTCGCTGAAGACGGCGAAATCCTCGTTCGCGGCGAAAATGTTACGCAGGGGTATTGGAGGGATTCGCGCGTGACGCCCGTGCTGGACGAGGACGGATGGTTTCACACGGGCGACATTGCCGAACGCGATTCTGCCGGGAATTATTATTTCAAGGGGCGGCGGAAAAATGTGATCGTCACGCCCGAAGGGCTGAATGTCTACCCGGAGGATCTTGAAGCAGAATTGCGCAAGGACGCTGGCGTACGCGACTCCGTTGTCGTTGGTCTCGACCGGAACGGCAACGCGGAGCCCTGCGCTGTACTGTTGCTCCGCAAATCTTCATCCGATCAGGCAGCAGATGCTGCCGAGGTTATTCACAGCGCCAACGCTAGGCTTCCCCCGTTCCAGCAGATCAGGCGATGGATGGTCTGGCCCGGCACGGATTTTCCCCGCACGCCAACTCAAAAGCCGCTTCTGGCGCAGATTAAACAAGTTGCCGAGTCTCAATTAGGCGCCGGGAAAAATCCGGTACGGACTTCAACGCTGAGCCCGATCGACGAACTGGTTGCGCGAATCGGACACGGTGCCGCCATTGGCGAAGACGGTTCTCAAAAGCTTCAGTTGAGTTCGATCGAACGCGTGGAGCTCTTGAGCGCATTAGAAGACCGCTACCAGGTGGACTTAAGCGAGACCGAATTCACGAAGGCTCAAACTGTCGCGGACGTGGAGCACTTGCTGCAGCAACCCGACGCGCGCTCGCCTGTCTACCACTATCCCCGCTGGGCGCAGAGCTGGCCGATCCGGATCTTTCGCGCGCTCGCGGTGAATCTGCTCGCCCGGCCGGCGATGCTGCTTCTCGGGTTGCCGCGCATCCGGGGCAGGGAAAATTTGAATGGTGTGAACGGACCGGCCCTGGTGATCGCCAATCATGTTGCCTTTTTCGATCCGGCATATGTGTTGGAGGGGCTCCCGTGGAGATTCCGCCGCAAGCTCGCGGTGGCCATGGACGGCGAGCTTCTTGAATCCATGCGCAACCCGCCCGCGGGCACGCGATTTTTTCACGGATTAGCGGAACGCGCGAGTTACTGGCTGGTCGTCTCGATCTACAACGTTTTCCCGTTGCCTCTCCGCGCGGGCTATCGCAGGAGTTTCGCATTTGCCGGGGAGTTGGTCGATCGCGGCTGGAACGTCCTGGTGTTCCCGGAGGGCGTGCTTACGAAGAATGGAAACCTCAGCCCGTTTCGAGCGGGCATGGGATTGCTCGCGACGCGCTTGAACGTGCCGGTGATCCCGGTGCGGCTGGATGGAATCTTCGAATTGAAGGCGGCCGGCAGGAAATGGGCGCGCCCCGGCCAGATCAAAGTTGCCATTGGCGCCCCGGTGAGCTTTCAGGAGACTGCCGCGCCGGAGGAGATCGCAAAAGATCTGGAGCGTCGCGTCGCCGGGCTGGCGGACTAGCCGCTATATCGCGGGGATTTTCAGGAGATCGTTACTTCGAAGTCGCCTCGGCGCTCGCCCGGATTTCCTGCCACCGCTTGGGGCGGCGCTTTGCGTCGAGAACCTTCTTGCGCAGCCGGATCGATTTCGGCGTCACTTCCACGAATTCATCGTCGGCGATAAATTCGATGGCTTTCTCCAGCGTCATCTCGCGCGGGGGAACCAGCCGGATGGCCTCGTCTGCCGAAGAGGAGCGCATGTTCGTCTGCTTCTTTTCCTTCGTGATATTCACGTTCATATCGTCTTCGCGCGAATTCTCTCCGACGATCATTCCTTCGTATACGTCGACGCTCGGCCCCACGAACATTTCGCCGCGCTCCTGAATGCCCCAGATCGCATAGGCGGTTGAAACGCCGCCACGGTCGGAAACCAGTGCTCCGGTGAGGCGCGTAGCCATATCGCCGGTGTATTCGGTCCAGCCTTCCAGAAGCGAATGAATCAGCGAGGTGCCGCGGGTATCCGTGAGCAACTGGCCGCGCAGGCCGATCAGCCCGCGCGAAGGGATGCGGAACTCCAGCCTCACGCGCCCGGAATGGTGGTTCACCATTTTCGCCATTTCCCCGCGGCGGCTGCCCAGCGATTCGATCACGATGCCGGTGAAGGATTCGGGGCAGTCCACAACCAGCAGTTCCAGCGGCTCCATGCGTTTCCCATTTTCCTCGCGCACGACGATCTCGGGCTTTCCGACCATCAGCTCATAGCCTTCGCGCCGCATCGTCTCGATCAAAATGGCCAGCTGCAATTCGCCGCGAGCGAGCACGCGAAACGTATCGGTCGAGCTACTATCCTCCACGCGCAACGACACGTTCGTCAGCAGTTCCCGCTGGAGTCTCGAACGCAAATCGCGTGAAGTCACGTATTGGCCTTCGCGGCCGGCAAACGGCGACGTGTTCACCGTGAACAACATCGTGAGCGTCGGCTCGTCGATCAGAAGAGGCTCAAGAGGCGCGGGATGTTCCAGGTCCGTGATGCTTTCCCCGATCTGAATCCCTTCCACTCCCGCGATGGCCACGATATCGCCCGCGAAAACCGTTTCCGCTTCGTCGCGCTCAAGCCCGCGGAATGTGAACAGCTTCGTGATTTTGGTTGGCTGCATCGTGCCGTTCAGTTTCGCGATGCCGACCTCGGCGCCGCGCGTGAGCTTCCCCTCGAACACCCGCGCGATCGCAACCCTTCCCAGGTATTCGCTATAGTCGAGATTGGTCACCTGAATCTGCAACACCTTTTCGGGATCGCCAGACGGCGGAGGAATTGCCGAGACGATCTTTTCAAAGAGCGGCTGAAGATTCGTCGACGAATCGCCGATCTTGTCGTGGGCCACGCCGAGCCGCGCATTCGTGTAAACCACCGGAAAATCGAGCTGATCTTCTGAGGCGTCGAGATCGATAAAGAGGTCGTAGATTTCATCGAGCACGGCCGCCGGTCGTGCGTCCGTGCGGTCGATTTTATTGAGCACAATGATGGGCGGCAGCTTGGCGGCCAGCGCCTTCTGCAGCACGTAGCGGGTCTGCGGCAGCGGGCCTTCGCTCGCATCCACAAGCAGCACCACGCCGTCCACCATCCGCAGCGCGCGCTCCACCTCGCCGCCGAAATCGCTGTGGCCGGGCGTGTCAACGATGTTGATTTTGGTGTCGTGGTAAGTCACCGCGGTATTCTTCGCCAGAATGGTGATCCCGCGTTCACGCTCCAGATCGTTGGAGTCCATCACGCGCTCGGTCAATTCCTGGTTGGCGCGAAAAATTCCGCTCTGGCGCAGCATCGCATCCACAAGCGTGGTTTTGCCGTGGTCGACGTGGGCAATGATGGCGATATTGCGAATAGCTGTAGTCATTTGGTCCGCGATCCGAAAAGAAAAGGGCGCTTGCGCAGTCCTGCAGCCCCGAAGAGTTCCTGATGAGGAGGTTTCTGGAGCAACACAACAGACGCCCCTTATTCTAGCATGCGGAACGGTTTTGCAGACGAACCTTCTTGCGGGCCCATTGCTCCACGGTTGCTTCGCGGCATATCTCTCAGTCCAGGCGGAAGTTAAGTCGCTCGATCGATCGGGCGTGTCCGGTGGTTTCGTCCACATCCACCAGGACCGTGTTCATCTGCACGTCGCCCTCGGCCACCACAAATCGCGCCGGCAGCGCATCGAGAAACCGCTGCAGCACGCCTTCCTTCTCCATGCCGATCACCGAATTGTGCGGCCCCGTCATGCCGACGTCCGTGGTGTAGGCGGTGCCCCCTGGGAGAACGTGAAAGTCGGCGGTCGGCACGTGCGTGTGCGTGCCCACAACGACGGAGACTTTTCCGTCGAGATACCAGCCCATCGCCTGCTTTTCGGAAGTGGCCTCGGCGTGCATGTCGACGAAAATCACTTTCACATCCGGCGGAATCTTCGCGAGTTCGCGCGTTGCGGTGCGGAAGGGGTCATCGAGGGCAGTCATAAACGTCCGGCCTTGCAGGTTTAAAACCGCGTACGGAACGCCGTTTCTCGCGCAGCCGATGTAAAGCCCGCTTCCGGGAAGGCCGTTGGGAAAATTCGCGGGGCGCAACAGGCGAGGTTCGTGCGGCAAAAACTCAAGGATCTCGCGGCGGTCCCAGATATGGTTTCCGCCGGTAATCACTTCGATTCCCGACGCGAACAACTCCTCGGCCAGCCGCGGCGTGATGCCAAATCCTGACGCGGAATTTTCGCCATTCGCGATGCACAGGTCGATTTGCCGCTGAGAAAGAATGTCCGCAAGCCGTTCGTGGACGATTTTCCGTCCCGGAGAGCCCACGATGTCACCGATGAAAAGAATCTTCAATTTTCGCGCAGCTCTCTTTCGCGGTCGTTTCCTGCGGCACGATCGTGCAATGGTCGGGATTTCCCGGATAGAAAGGGAGCGGTCCACTTCGCCGTGCGCTGCTAGGCCCTGAACCCCACATTAAAGGCGGGCGCCCAGCGCCTGCTTTAAGGCTTTTCCGCACCGGCAAGCCGGCTCGAAACATGCACAAGGGCAGGACGACGCGAGCACCCTGGGATCCAGTGTTGGTTCAAAAGGCTTTCGCAACGTCACCTGCGTCGCAGGCCACATCCCGAACGATTGTAGCAGGGAACGGAGCCCTGAAAGCTGCTGAACGCCACATCAAACTGCGTAAACATTCGCGGGGAGGTGGCCGGCAAAACGCCATCCTCCCCGTCGAATATGTCGTGCCTAGAAGTGGAACCCGATCTGAGCCGTTATCGCCCGGGGCGTCACGTAGTGCGTACCGCTGAACGTTGACAGGAAATTGTAGAGCGCCACCTTGTTGGCAATGTTGATCACAGTCACGCGGGCGCTCCACTTGAACCGGTCACCATGGAACAAATCGTCATCGCCCAGAACCGCATCAAACAGGTTGCGCGGCGCGATGCGTGGCGGATTGCGGTCATCATTCTCCGTTCCCGGCGCCGGCACCTTTGTGAGCGTCGATCCGTACTGGCTCGCGGGGCACAGGTTCACGCCAAGCGCAGAACTGATCGGCGTTCCCACAAGGTTCGCTGGCGTGGGCGCGGCCGCGTGCACCGAGCCGCAAAACAATCCAGCCTCGAACTGTTGGTCGGCGCTGATGTTGGACGTGTCCACGATAGTTGTGTCCGTTCCAGCGGGGCCGTTGGCGCAGCTGCCTCCGGCACAGGGCAGTTGGCCTGCCACCAGCCCGCTGTCGTATCGCCAGTTGAACCCGATCCAGGGCCAGAACTTCGATGGTTGGTATTGCAGGTGCGTCGTTTCGTTGAAACGCTCGTCGTGGTCGATGCGAAAAACGGAGACGCCCCCGGGCGTGGCGCCCGCTCCGCCGATCTGTGGAGTAAAGAAGCGCGCTGCCACGCTCGACATGACGACGTACGCTGTAAAGCCGCGGATGTTCGTCACGTCGGCTCGGGCGGCGACTCCGGGAATCTTCGAATTGTGCCATTCGATTGGGAACGTGATGGGCGTGTTCCCTAGCACGCTGAAGTCATACGCGTTATGCGTGTATTTCCAGATGTATTCGCCGTCGACGACGAAGTGCTTCCCGAATGCCTGCTGGAGGCCGGCGTGAAACTCATTGCGAAACCCCGGGCTCAGCAGGGAGTTTGCTCCCGGCGTGCAAACCAGAAGAGGCGAAAGTACCGGATCGTTGCAGCCGATGCTCGACAGGATGAGATTCTCGTTAAACGGCGTCTCCAGGCTGCGCGCGTAGGAAACGCGGAGAACCGTCCCGCTCGGCTTGATGTTGTAAGCGACGCCCACGCGCGGCTCCGCCTGCTGTGCCTTGGTCAATGCGGTGTACACGTCGCCGCGGATGCCCAGGTTGAAGTTCCAGTTCCCTTTGGTAATTGTGTCCTGCACGAACATCGAAAATTCTTTCACGTCCGCGTGCGGAAGCAGCGGCGAGTAAATGATGCTTCTGGATTGCCCCGCCGGGCACCCGTCGGAGGCGGGCAGCGGCGCGGTTCTCGTGAGGTCGTAGCAGCCCAGCAATGGGTTGAACGCAGGATCGGGCGTGTATCCAAAAGTCCCGCACGCGGCCGGATTCGTTATCAGCGGATTCGTGACAATGGAGCCGGCAAGCGTCTCGCACACCGGGTTAAAAGTCGGGTCCACGATTCCTATGTGGTCGTTTTCCACCAGGGCCGTCCGCGAATACTGAATGCCCACCTTCACGTTGTTGATTCCTTTTACGTAAGACAGGCTCGCTTTGCCTCCCGCATTTGTCAGCATCCGCAGCTGGCTCACCGTTTCTCTCTGCAGCGACGTGGGGCCCAGGTCCGCGAAAGGGTTTCCGCTGGGATAATAGTTGTATTCGTCGTGCCGCACGAACGCCCCGGCCGTAAACACCAGCGTTGGGCCGATCACCCGCGTCCAGCTGGGCGCCAGGTTGAATGTTCGGATCTGCGAGCGCTGATCCGCCGCGCCGACGAGCTTGCCTGTCGGATCGAGCCCATGGTTGTTGACCACTACTCCGGACCACGGTGTCGCCAGCTGAGAGTCAAACGAGTTGGGCGTTTGGAACCACGAGCGCGTGAAGTTCAGGTTCATGTGAATCGAATCCGCATCGGAAAGCTGATAATCGGCGCGATCCCAGAAATTTTCCTGGTTGCCTTTATCGTGCATCACCGCGAATTCGGGGCCGTCGAGAAAGCGCCCCGTATCCATTCCGTTTACCGCGATGAAATTCCCCCATTTGGCCCCGCCGTATGCAACGTCAAACCCCGCATTCGACGAACCAAAGCTCCCATACTCTGCCGTCACGCTGCCATGCGGCGTGGTGACGCCCTGGCCCGAGCGCGTGGTTACGTCGATCACCAGGCTCGTCTTGTCGCCATACTCGGCTGGGGGTGCTCCTTCGATCACTTCCATCGACTGCACGGCGTCCATCGGGATCTGGTTTGAAAAGACCTTGCTCTGCTGGTCTGTGATGGGCTGGCCATCCACCGAAAACGAATTTTCCGCGTGGTCGCCTAATCCGTGGAACAGCCCATTGGAGTCTGCCGCAACGCCGGGCGAGGCCAGCGTTACCAGCGAACTCACCGAAGACGATGAACTCTCCAGTGGAACCTGGTTGAACAATTGCCGGTCGATGTCCGTGTGCGCGGTTGGCTCGGTCTCTACCAGGTCTCCCGCGGCTTCGACGGTCACCGAGGCCGTTGCCTGGCCCAGGGAAAGCCCGATTTTCAGGCTCACGGGTACGGTGGAACGAACGTCCACATCCTCCGCGTGAGAAGCAAAACCCGGAGCAGTCACCGTCATGTGGTACGGGTTAAACGGCACGTTGGGGAAGCTGAAGTTGCCGGAACTGTCGGTCGTGGCGCTCCGATCGTAGCCGCTTACCGCATTGTGGATCGTCACCGTTGCATTCGCCACCACGGCGCCCGAGGGGTCCGTAACGGTTCCTGAAATCGAGGACGCATTTCCCGACTGCGCCCATCCTGCCGCTCCCAATGCCAGCCAGCCGAGCAGCACCATCAGAAGTGCCCTTGCGAATCTCATCTTGTATTTCTCCCTTTATGAATGCGGCCCCGGAGATCTCCATCACCGGCAGCGAATAATAAAAGTGGATAGGGAACGCGAGCCGTCGCCACAACGGCAAGTGCTGGGAGACCCGTTTGTGCTGGAAGAGTGAAACTAAACGGGAGGCGCGCGAGGGCTGCTAAGAGTACGAACCACCCCAAGGCTGTGCCCCGCCTGTTCGGATGGCGTAAACCTGGCGACCGGTACGGGCGCCTGGGTGTCTGCTACCGCGGCGGGCTGCGGAATCGCGGAGTGCCCGATATGGCAGACCTGGCAGTGCGCCTCGTCGATGGGATTGTAGTGCCAGTGACCCACCGCCTGCGTGGCCAGTACGGAAATAAAGAGCGCTAACCCGATTGCCAGCAGTTGTTTTGAGAGGTGTCTCGACATGCCGAAAACCAGTTACCCCAATGGCATGATCCTATCCCGAATCTGTCAGCAGGGGCAAGGATCGTGTTTCACAGGCGAGCCAACTCGTTAGAAGCGCCTCTCCGCGCGCCACGTTTCTCCCCGCTCCTTTGCTGCCCGTTCGCCGGCTGTTTCGTTGTGCCTTACGTGTCATCCTGAGCCGTGCGCGCGAAGCGCGCAGGGTGAAGGACCTGCTTCTTCTTGCTTTCAGCGATCGCCGCCTGTCAAAGCCGAGGCGCCGCGATGCGTAGCTCGCATAGCAGCGTGTCGCCGGAGCCCGCCTGGGAACGCCAAATCTCCCGATTGGCGGTTTTTTCCTCCAAGTCAGCGCTTTCGACGAATGCCAAACCGGAGGATTCTGCACCCAGGTGGTGGGAGCGGTCCCAGCCTGTTCAGCTGGTGTGCTGTAGCGCCGTCTCGACAAGCGCCACGCATTTTTCCACGCGCGTGCGCAGCGGGCCTTCGATTTGCTGCTGCCGCTCGCGCATGGTGAACAACTCGTCGGCGATATTCAATGCCGCCAGCACGGCGACCTTGAGCGAATCCACCGTTCGCGCGGCTTCAGCAACCTCGCGCATCTTCAAATCCACGTACGCAGCCAGTTCCGTGACGTATTCGGCTTTCTGGTCGGCATTGACGTTGTAACTCTGATCGTAGATGTCGATTTTCACGTTGCACCCCGCTACGACCCGCCATTCTCGGCGATTCTGAATCCGCGCGCAACAACCAAAGCGGGCTGAGGAAGTAGAGAAGGTCGCGGAAGACGACGACTAAGGAGAAGAGGAAGAAAAAAATGAAAAGGAAACATAACAGCAGATCAAGCCTTGCAGGTCGCGGCTTTCAGCCGCGACAAAACGACCATGGCGCGCAGCGCCTTCCTCTCGCGGTGCCTTTACCGCGAGCCTTTCCTCAGCCTCCTTTGCCTCCTCAACCTCATCTGCCTCCAGCCTCAAACCCCCCGCAGCACGGCGCCCAGCTTTTCTTCCAGCGCGGCCACGATCCGCGCGGAAAACTCCCCGATTTGCGCATCCGTCAGCGTCGCCTGCGCGCTCTGAAACGTCACGTGGATCATCAAGGAGAATTTCCCGGCGGGCACTTGGCCGCCTCGGAACAGGTCGGCGGCTTCGATTTGCTGCAACTCGGGAATGCCAAGGGCGCGAATCTCTTGCGCCACCTGCGCGAATGTTATGCCGTCGGAAAGCACCAGCGAGAAATCCCTCTCCACTGCCGGAAAACGCGGTATCGGTGAAAATCGCCGCACCGCTTGTGCGCCCTCGATGCCGGCAAGAACCGACGCGAGCTTCAGCTCGGCGATGAAGATATCCTGCCTCAGCTTGAGCTTGTCAGCGACGCGGCGGGCGAGTTGCCCTGCGAGCCCCAGCGCTTCGTCGCCGGATTTGCCGGCAGAAATTCGCGCGCCTCGCGCTCCCGCCAGCCATTCTGGGCCGCCCAACTTCCACGTGAAGCCGCCTGCAAGCTCACCGATGCGGTCGAGATCGCCCTTGAGGTCCGCGAAGCTCAGCTCGCGGGCCTCCTCATGAATCGATTTCTCTCGCGCCAGACCCGTTGCCCCGAGCGTGAGTACCGGCGTTTCCACCGGCTCGCCATTGCGCAGTTCATACGCCCGGCCGATTTCAAACAGCCGCAGATTGCGCTGGCCGTGATTCAAATTCCATTCCAGCGCCGAAAGCATGCTGACGATCCCCGTCGACCGCATCACCGAGGCGTCCTCCGCGAGCGGATTGCCGATCACCGCGGGGATCACGCCCTCAGGGCGGAACAATTCATCGCGCCGCACATCGGCCAGCGGAATCGCTACAATCTCCTGGTATCCCAGCGCGATCACTCGCTCCCGCAGTCGGTCGAGCGCCACCGCGTGCGGCAGCCGGTGCGCCGGTTGCTTCGCCGGAGGCAGCCGCGGAGGGAATTTATCGTAGCCATGGTGACGCGCCACTTCTTCCACGAGATCGATGGAGCGGTTCACGTCGCGCCGCCAGGAGGGCTGCTCGCACTCCCAGACAGCAGATTGCTCAAGCAGTTTCCCGGCCGCCTCAAATGGGTCGATGCGAGCCGGCTGGAACCCCAGCGCGGTGAGTATCTCCTCGATGTCGCGGTCGGGGACACTCGCGCCCATCACGCGCACGAATTCTTTGCGGCTAAGTCGGATCTTGGGGGCCGCTTCACGGCGCGGATACACATCGACCACGCCCGCCATGATTTCGCCTCCCGCCACTTGCTGGATCAGCTCCGCGGTGCGCCGCGACGCAAGCTCCGCCAGTTCAGGATCGGCTCCGCGCTCGAACCGGTAGGATGCTTCTGTGCGCAGGCCCAGCGACTTCGAGGTGCGGCGAACTGAAATGGGATCAAACCATGCCGCCTCGATCAGGATGTTGCGCGTGCTGAAGCTGATCTCGGTCTCCGCTCCGCCCATCACCCCGCCGATGGCGATGGCGCGTGAGGCGTCCGCGATCACGCACATCTCTTTTGCAAGGGTGCGTTCCGCGCCGTCCAGCGTGCGTATTTTTTCTCCCGCGCGAGCCCGCCGCACGACGATCCGCTTTTCGTTCAGCTTGTCCAGGTCGAACGCGTGCAGCGGCTGCCCGAGCTCAAACATCACGTAGTTGGTCACATCGACAACGTTGTTGATGGACTTCTCGCCGATGGCTTCCAGCCGCTGCCGCAGCCAGTCCGGCGAAGGCTGCACCTTGACGCCGCGCAGCACGCGGGCCGTATAGCGTCCGCAAAGCTCCGGCGTCTCGATTTCCACGCGTGTCGCATCCGAAACTTTTTCCGGCGATTCCTTCAGCTTTGGTTCCACCGGCTTCACCGGCAGCCGATAGGTCGCCGCAACCTCTCGCGCGATACCCAGGTGCCCAAGGCAGTCGGGACGGTTCGCCGTGATTTCCGCGTCAAGCACGGGGCCCGCCGCCGACTCCTCAATCGAATCGATCGCCACGCCCGCCAGCGAAAGCCGCGCGCGCAACTCCGCCGGAGGCGCCGTCACCCCCACAAATTCCTTCAGCCAGTCGTAAACAACTTTCATCTCACCATATCCGCAGAGCCGCTTGTTGTCGCTGCACGCGCCGCGCGTTGCCCCTGCTTTTCGTCGTCATCCCGAGCGCAGCGAAAGGACCCCTCTTCGCCTTCCGCTATTTCTTCCGCATCTGCTTCCTTCCGTCTTTTACGATCGTCGTCTCTTGAACGAGCGACGAGGGCCTTCTTCTCCTCTGCGTCCTTTGCCTCCTCCACTTCCTTTGCTTCCTCTTTTCTACGGAAATTGGCGCAGGAAGCGCACGTCGTTCTGGTAGAGGATCGGCAGCTCGCTGATGCCGTATTTCATCATCGCGAGCCGGTCGACGCCCATCCCGAAGGCGAAGCCGGAAAGCCTCTCCGCGTCGTATTTAACGAAGCCGTAGACGGCGGGGTCCACCATTCCCGCGCCGAACAGCTCGATCCACCCGGAAAATTTGCACACGCGGCATCCGCTGCCGCCGCAAACGTGGCAGGTCGCATCCACTTCCGCCGAAGGCTCGGTGAACGGGAAATAGCTCGGTCGCAGGCGCGTTTTCGCCTGGGGCCCGAGAAATTCGCGCACGAAATATTCCACCGTCCCTTTGAAATCGCAAAAGGTGATGTCGGTGTCGACGGCCAGCCCTTCGATCTGGTGGAACATGTAGCCATGCGTCGCATCGGGATTATCGCGGCGATAGACCTTCCCCGGCACGATGATCCGCACCGGCGGTGCCTGCTTTTCCATCGTGCGGATCTGCATCGGCGACGTGTGCGTGCGCAGCAAATGGCCGCCCCGCGCGCCCTCGATGTAGAAGGTGTCCATGTTGTCGCGCGCGGGATGATGCTCGGGAATATTCAGCGCCTCGAAGTTGTAGTAGGGCGTCTCGATCTCCGGCCCTTCCACCACGCTGAACCCGATCGAAAGGAAAATACGCTGCAGTTCTTCGTAGGTCTGCCGGATCAGGTGCCGCGTCCCGATCGCCCGCTCGACGCCGGGAAGCGAAAGATCAATTTGCTCGCGCGCCTGCGCCGCCTTTTCAGCCGCCGCCTCGATTTCGACGCGGCGCTCTTCAATGACACCTTCGATGTGCGCCTTGAGCTTGTTCAGTTCCTGCCCGGCAACGCGCTTCAATTCCGGCGCCGCCGGCTTCAGCCAGTTGTCGGTAATTAGCGAGAGGATTCCGGATTTGCGTCCGGTCCACTTCAGGACGAAGCTGCGCCAGCTTTCCGGGTCGGTTGAGTGAATGATCGCCTGTTTATCGAAACGTTCGCGCACCTCAGCGAAACGCGCCATGGCTTTTTCAGGAGACGCGTCGCCAAGTTCAGCTAGCGTCTGCTCGACGATTTCTCTTTCGGCCACCTGCGTCCCTTGGCTCTCCTGAAGATTAGAAAGGATGGTTCGGATGTTGGTGGCACAGGCACTCCTGCCTGTGCAGCTTTTTGCATTTTCAACTTCGTGTTGCCGCAGCCGCGGGTACCAAACGGTGCATTTTTGCCGTCGCCGTTCAGTGTCGTCCCGACAGAGCGAAGCGACGAGCGATCTCTCGTCGCCTTGTCATATGGCAAACGCGCTCCGGCGAGCGATCAACGAACGCGGGCCAAGCCCCGCGCGAATGCAGCGTCCGGCTAAGCGACGGGCGGAGCCGCCTTGGCCGGCGCAGTGCCGAGGTGCTGCTTCGCCGACGCGACCAGCGCCGTGAATCCCTCCGCGTCGCGCACGGCGATGTCCGCCAGGATCTTCCGGTCGAGCTCGATGCCGCTCGCCTTGAGCCCGTGAATCAACTGGCTGTAGGTGATGCCGTTGTTCCGTGCGGCCGCGCCGATGCGCTGGATCCACAGCGTGCGGTAATCGCGCTTGCGCGTGCGGCGGTCGCGGTAGGTGTAGCGCAGCGAGCGGTTTACCGCCTCCTTTGCCGACCGGTAGAGCTTTCCCTTGGTGAGGAAGAAACCCTTCGCATGTTTCAGCAGCTTTTTGCGCCGCGCGCGACGCTTGGTACCGCGTTTGACTCGAGCCATTTGCTTACGTCTCCTTAGGCGCCTGAAGGCGCGGAAAAATTTCGCAGCGCTCAGCCAGTCAACACTCTGAGCGAGCGCGGCAAAAATAAATTGGTCAGGGAGACAAACAGGATCCGCGAGGACGCACAACGGCGCGCCTCTCGGACGGGTTTGTCTCGATGTGAACCGCTCTACTTTTCTCGCATCAGCAGCATCGCGAGAATCCGGCCGGCAGGCACCCGTTACGCGCTGCCTGGCGCGGAACTCCGTATCTCTACAAATTCTTGCTCACTGGAAACTCGAACCCCGGCTTGGCGCCTGAATCGGCTCTTGGCATTCCGCAGCCTTTTAGGGGGTCGGAGCTTCAGCTCCGAGATAAAACCTGCGCGCAAAGCGCTTCACCTCTCGCGATGCCTTTACCGCGAGCGTTCGATTCCCCTCATTAAGACAGCCCCCGCCTACACGCCGTAAGGCAGCGCCAGGCGAATGTTCCGCACGTCCGCCGGATTCACGACCACCTTATTGGCCAGCTTCCGCTGCCGGCGGGGCGCCTTGGTGCCGAGCAGGTGCCGCTTGCCGGAATGCCACCGCATGATCTTCCCGGTGGACGTAATCTTGAAGCGCTTGGCGGCGCCGCGATGCGTCTTCAACTTCATTTTCTTGTTCTTTTTCACAATCCCCTCTTCAAAAACTTTCTTGGCGGCCACACCACGCTCCGCGAAGGTTTGCCTGCTCAGGCGAAGCTAGAACGCCGATCCTCCGCTTCGCTCATCAGGATGAAATCTTGCCAGCCGGCAATCGAAAAGCTGCTAAGCCTGGCCGCCCGCCGCGGACTGCGCGGGACGCGCCGGCGTCGTCGCCACTGCGCCCTTCTTCGGCGCCAGCAGCGCGAGAAGGATATTCGCCTCCATGCGCGGGCCAAACTCCACCTGCGCATGTTCGATAATATCTTTCAGCAAGCGATCCATCTTGGCGCGGCCCACATCCTGATGCGCCATTTCCCGGCCGCGATGGAAAATCATCGCCTTCACTTTGAAGCCGTCGCCCAGAAACCGGATGATCTGGTTCTTCCGCACCTGGTAATCGTGCTCGGCGGTGGAAGGCCGGAACTTCACTTCCTTGATGTGCGAACTCTTCTGATGCTTTTTCTGTTCGTGCGCTTTTTTGTTCTGCTCGTAGAGGAACTTCCCGTAATCGACGAGCTTGCAGACGGGCGGCACGGCGTTGGGCGAAATCTCCACCACATCCAGGCCGGACTCGCGCGCCGCCTTCATCGCGTCGAAGAGGGTCATCACGCCCATCTGATTTCCCGCTTCGTCAACCACACGGACTTCGCGAGCGCGTATTCGCTCGTTTACCCGAAGACCACTGCCAGGACCGCCACGTTCAGCGATAAACCCACCTCCCGGGAAACAGCGACCCTCAGGGTTCGCCTCCCGCGTTGCTCCGTCCGGCGCACGGAATGCCGCCCAAAGGGAACAGGTCAAAAATTATAGCACGGCCCGGCCAGTGCGCCGCAAGAGCGCATTTCGCGCGAAGCAGCAGTCGCCTCAAGTAACTAAGTGGCACCGGCACTCCTGCCGGTGCTCCCAGGTGTAGTCCGTGCCGCGCCCTTAGCCCCTCGGTTGTCATCCTGAGTAGCGCAGCGACGAGGGACCTGCTTCTGCCGTCGCCTTTGCTTTTCCGGGTGCCCCATCCTTGCGGTGTGCGCAAGGGTGGGGTCTCGGTTGGCGCCGACACTCACGAGCGTCGCAGTGTTGCATCCGCCCGCGAACACTTCGCGGTCGTGCTGAATGATTGAAGCATTGTCCGGCATATAAGCGCGGAGATTGTCGGGAGTGCGAGTTTTCCACCCTGCCAGTCAAGGCATAGACCTGCAAACACCAGTTCAGGATTGCTGTCGAAATCCCGAAGGTAGCTATTAGCTAGTTCGGCCCTCTTCCAGCATACCGCCTTCCAGCTGTTGAAAAGGGCGACGCCACCTCCCACCAGCCCCACAAATGCACCCGTGTATGTGATCGCTGTAGCTGCATCACTGGGCATCCCGCACCTCCTCTCCCGAGCTTAATCCGGGTAAACGCATTTACATTAAATGATCGCCTGAGACGCGGCCCAAATTGCTTCATAGACGAGCCGCATTAAAGCTTCGTCAATTTCCACAATATAAGTCGGCTTCTTCTTCGCAGCATCCTTCAACGACTGCCCGCAAGCCCAAACTCTTTGGTCCACAAAAATCATACGATCATGGATGGAATTACTGCTGCGAAGCTGAAAGTTTTGACCGCCCGCATATTTTTGGCCCAGCGTGACAACGTCCGAAGGGATGTTGGCTCCGAGTAGACGAAATTTCACCGTGCGCGAAATGGAATCAGCGTAGGTTTCGAAAATCTCCTTGCTCAGGTAAGGGTCCACTACGAAAAGTTCTTGAGTAGCGAAGCCGAGAATCGTTTTGATGCCTTTGTAAAATTCGTATTCCTGCCCCGGCTCGTATACGCCTTTGATTTCGGACTCTGGCAAGCTCATTTCCAGTTCTTCTATTCCGGCGAGAATCGCCGTCTCTTGCTGGGCTGTCACAAGCTGGAAGTCCTCCTGCTTGCTTCGATTTCTCTTGGCATAGTGCGCGAAGTTAAAATCGGTTAGGTTCTTGCTCTGCTTGCCAAAGCCATGCTCGAAGACAGCCCATGTGGTACTGCGCCAAAGGTCATAGTCCGGGGCGACTTCCAGATGCTTGAGCAAGTTTTTGTTTCAAGGCTCGAAGAGTTTGTTGGGGTGTCCAAGTTGGACCCACAGGCTCCGGCATGCGATTTCGCGCCATGCGTCTCCCTTTTCACGTGCTAAGTAATTTCCAGGTATTACCATTCCGTGTAGCAGAGACTCTGTGCTATCTTTCCCGCCCCCATGGACGAAGGCCGAAAAAGTGTGGCTTTGAGTTACGTCTCAGAGTCTCTCGAGGTATAAGACATGTCCCGCAAGAAACACCGCGAGCATCACCCTCAGAATTCCGAAGATTGTGGAAAAGTTGAAAATGCAAACGCAACTGTAACCGAGGACAAAAACAACAAAAGCGCAAAGTCACCCTTGGATTTGATGACGATTTTTACCGGAATACTGGCCTTTTTTGCTGCTGCCTCTTTTATTGCTCTTGGGATTCAGCTTCGTGACGCTCGAAAGTCATTCGCTACGGATCAACGCCCGTATGTTTGGATGGCAAACGATACAAAAGATGACTCCAATTTGGTCGCGAAAGCTGTTACAAATCCGCTCGGCAGTAAGCAAATCTTAGCAACCTTGAGATACGCCAATTTCGGCAAATCGCCAGCTGTTTTGGTTAGGAGCTACCACGCGATTGTTCTCGGTCCGAGCGTTAACAGGATAAAAGCATTGCCATGGGTCAACGCGAGAATGATATTGCCAAACGGGAAAGTGGATTTTTTTTCGGTTGTCTCCGGCCCTATAAACGACCAGGAAATCGCGAACTACACGAACGCGGAAGAGGGGAATGGAATTACTGTCTATGGTACGTGGCAGTACTTGGATACATCTGGAAATAGATACGAAACCGAAATTTGCCTCACGCGCCTTAATCTGGGCTCTTGGGCTTACTGCAAAGAGCACAATGACATAAAGGATTGTTCAGAATCCCTCTGCGAGCCGTAACAGCTGAACAGTTCGGGAAAAAGGATCGCACCGATGTGTTCAAAAACCAGCTGTATTGTCGCGCTGGCTTTCGATATTGATTCGATTGGGCCAGTGCGGCTAACTCTTTATCCTGCTGCGACGATTGCTGGCGTCCGGTTATTTGGCGGGCCTTACCGAGGGTGGCGCGATTTCGTTCATTCGCAGGTAGCTTGCTAGCTGCGAGTAGTGGTCTTCCAGGTCGTCGGTCAATTCGAGCAGGGCTCTGGCTCGCGGTACCTGACGGCCGCCGAAGAATTTGACCGTGTCGCCGAGCTTCGAATCCTGCAGGTTGGCCAGCGCTTGCGAGCAGAAATCGAGCGACGCCTTCACCGCCGGGGCCAGTTTCTCCTTGGGATCGGCGTCGGTCACTTTCCAATTCTGCGGGGCCGGCGTGTCGGAAAGAATCGCGCACAGATTGAAATCGGACTGGGCGATGTGCGAAACGATTTTCCCGAACGTCCACTGTTCCGGCGTGGGGCGGTAGCCGTATTTTTCGGCGGGCATGGCGTCGGCAGCGGCCACGATGTACTTCGATTGGCGTTCGACGATCTCCTGCGCGCTCGTTACAACCGGGTTTGCCGGAGAGCTTTGCGCTTGAACCGCGAGCGGGGCGGACAGGCACATCGCCATTAGCAGGATGCGTTTTCGTGCGATCATTTTTCCCCTTTCCGTCACCAAGGATTCGCTCCGCAATGACCAGACGAGTGTAGTTCTGGTTGGGGAATGATGCCAAAGGCAAAAACACCACGCGAAGCAGGTCCTTGTAATCGCGCAGGAGATTGCTACGCTGGGCGCGCGATGAGCGATGGTCCCAAGACGACGGAAGGCTTCAGGCGGGCGAATGCGATACTAAGGAGGCGTCCGTGGATTTACGGAGTCTTGTGTCGCCCGCGTCCCTTCGCCGGGAAGAAAAAAGCGGCGCTTTCGGGCGAATCTCACTCGACACTGCCGGACGAACGGAAACATATGCAAGTGATTCAAAACAAACAATCGGGGTACTGCTCACTCGACACCATAAGGAAACGGAGTGCGACGCGTCTTTTCGGCGGAATTGCGCGCCTCCGCGAAGCCCGTGGTTCTACGGACCGCGCTACCGGCAGGAGGGAAGCACGCCCTTCGTCGCTTCGCCCTCAGGATGACAATGCAGCGGAGAGAGGCGAACGGCGACGGCAAAGGCTGCACAGGCAGGAGTGCCTCTGCCACCAAAGGCGAAGAACGAAAGCTAAGAGAGGTCCCTCGTCGCTACGCTCGCTCGGGATGACAGCGAAAAGCGAACGGACGCGTCAGGTGACCGACTTGGAATCTACTTCTGCGCGCAGGTCGGTGATGAACTGGTCGAGCGGGCGCGGGCCCAGGTCGCCCTTGGTGCGGTGGCGGACGGAGACGGTGCCGGCTTCGGCTTCCTTGCCGCCGATGATCAGCATGTAGGGAATTTTTTGGAGCTGGGCGTCGCGGATTTTGGCTTGCAGCTTTTCGTTGCGGTCGTCGAGATGGACGCGCAGGCCGGATTCCTTGAGTTTCGCCGCCACTTTCTGGGCGTACTCGCTGAATTTTCCGCTGACGGGAAGCACGGTGGCCTGCACCGGCGCGAGCCAGGCGGGGAACGCGCCGGCGTAGTGCTCGATCAGCACGCCGAAGAAGCGCTCGACCGAGCCCCACAGCGCGCGGTGAACCATCAGCGGCATGTGGCGGTTGCCGTCCTCGCCGACGTATTCCAGTTCGAAGCGGCGCGGCAGGTTGAAATCGAACTGCACGGTGGTGAGCTGCCAGGGGCGGCCGATGGCGTCGACCAGTTTCACGTCGATTTTCGGGCCGTAGAACGCGGCTTCGCCGGGAATGTATTTGTAGGGGACGTTCATGCGGTCGAGCGTGGAGTTCAGCGCGCCCTCGGCGGCTTTCCACTCCTCGGGAGTGCCGGCGTAATCCTCCGGGCGCGACGGATCGCCGCCGGAAAGCTCCACTTCGTAGCGGTCGAAGCCGAAGACGCGCAGCACTTCCCAGGCAAACTCGACGCAGTCCTGAATTTCCTTTTCGATTTGCTCGGGCATGCAGAAGATGTGCGCGTCGTCCTGGGTGAAGCCGCGGACGCGCAGCAGGCCGTGCAGCACGCCGGAGCGCTCGTAGCGATAGACGGTGCCGAGCTCGCGCGAGGCGCACGGGCAGGTCGCGATAGCTGCGCAGGTGCGACTTGAAGATCAGAATGTGCCCCGGGCAATTCATGGGCTTGAGCTGGTAATCGGCTTTTTCGACTTCGATGGGGCCGAACATGTTCTCGCGATAGAAATTGGCGTGGCCGCTGGTCTTCCAGAGGTCGAGGCGCATGATGTGCGGGGTGAAGACGAGATCGTAGCCGCGGCGCAGGAGTTCGTCGCGCAGCCAGTCTTCCATGATCTTGCGGATCAGGCCGCCCTTGGGATGCCAGAAGATCAGGCCCGGGCCGGCTTCGTCCTGGATGCTGAAGAGGTCGAGTTCCTGGCCGAGTTTGCGATGGTCGCGGCGCTTGGCCTCTTCGAGCTTGTGCAGATACTCGTCGAGTTCCTTCTGCTCGACGAAGCAGGCGCCGTAGATGCGCTGCATCTGCGGATTGCCTTCCTGGCCTTTCCAGTAGGCGCCGGCGACGTTCATCAGCTTGAACGCCTTGATGCGGCCGGTGGAGGGAATGTGCGGGCCGCGGCAGAAGTCGATGAATTTGCCGGTGGTGTAGAAGGAAACCATCGGCTCGATGGCTTTTTCCTCGACCAGTTCGCACTTGAATTCCTGGTTGGTGCTGCGATAGAGCTCCAGCGCTTCGGGCTTGGGCATGAGCTTGCGCTCGTTGGGAACGTCTTTCCCGGCGAGTTCGTGCATCTTCGCTTCGATCTTGGCGAGGTCTTCGGGAGTGAAAGGCTCGTCGCGCACGAAATCGTAGAAAAAACCGTTTTCGATGGGCGGCCCGATGCCCAGCTTCACGTTGGGATAGAGTTCCAGCACGGCGGCGGCGAGAAGATGCGCGGCGGAGTGGCGAAACACCTGAACCGCGTCGGGATCCTTCGCGGTGAGGATCGAGAGCTTGGTGTCGTGGTCGAGCGGGCGCGAGAGGTCGATCAACTCGCCGTGCTCTCCAGTCTCGCCATTGGTGCGCGCGACCAGGGCTTCCTTGGCGAGGCGCGGCGAAATCTGGCTGGCGATTTCGGCGGCGGTGGTGCCGCGGGGCACCTCGCGAGTTGCGCCGTCCGGCAAAGTGATTTGTACGGTTCCCATGATTAGTGGAGTCTTCTCTCGGTTTGAAAGATGTAGCTTACTGGCGGGTGCGAAACGGGTCAAGGCGCGAGAGGCGTGCAAGGTGCGAGGCCACTAGAAGAAACGGGCAGCCATGCGGATTTTCCAGGGCAAATCACTCCCGCCCTCCCGCATCAAAAGACACGTGCCGACATCCGAAGCGCCGTCATCCGCAGCGCCGTCGGCCGGTGCGCCTTGAATTGCCCAGCCAGTCCGCGTACGATGCCGGTGCTTTGCGGCGCAAAACGCTCGGGCACTCCGCCTTCGCCGCACACAGGGGAGCCAACGATGTCCGCACGGGGAGCATGTCGATTCCTGGCTGGAGCGCTAGCCATAGCCATGATGGCCGCAGCCGCGCCTCTCATCACCGCCGCGCGGCAGGCAGGTCCCGCGCGCGCCTTCAGTTCCGCGCAAGTCAATGCGGGCCGCGCCGCCTATCAGCAAAAATGCGCCTCCTGCCACCTGCCCGACCTGCGCGGCGGCGTGGAAGCCCCACCGCTTGCCGGCAACACCTTCCTGAACGCCTGGAGAAAGCGCACCACCAGCGATCTTTTCGCGGTGATCCGCAAGACCATGCCCGCAAACAATCCGGGTTCGCTGGGTAATCAGGAGACGTTCAACCTCATCGCGTTCATTCTCCAGAGCAACGGCGCCCTGGGGGGCGCGGACGACCTGACCGCAGACGCACCCGTTACGATCGGCGACGTGGCCACGGCCACCTCCGCTTCAGGCCAGGCTGCCGCGCCCGGAGCGCCAGGCGCGCCGCAAGCGGCCGGGGCGGCGCTCGGGCTTACCGTAAAGGGCGAAGTGAAAAATTACGTCCCGGTGACCGGCGACATGCTGCTGCATCCCAACCCCGCCGACTGGCTGGTCGTGCGCGGCAACTATCAATCCTGGAGCCACAGCACGCTTTCGCAAGTGACTCCGAAGAACGTGGGCGACCTGCGCCTCGCCTGGGTCTGGTCGATGAACGAAGGCTACGCCAACCAGCCCCAGCCGCTCGTGCACAACGGCATCATGTATCTCTTCAACACCGACAACATCGTGCAGGCGCTCGACGCGCGCACCGGCGACCTCATCTGGGAGAATCACATCCGCCCCACCGGCCTGCAGGGCGGAGGAACCGGAGCGATCCGCAATCTGGCGATCTACGGCGACAAAGTGTTCGTCCCCACCACCGACGCGCACCTCGCCGCGCTCGACGCGCGCACCGGCAAAACCGTGTGGGACGTCGAAATGGCCGACTACACCAAAGGCTTCGGCAACTCGAGCGGCCCCATCGTGATTCACGGCAAAGTGATTCAGGGAATCACAGGGTGCGACCGCTACAAAGCGAATCCGGCCGAGCAGGGCTGCTTCATCAGCGCCTACGATCCGGACACGGGTAAACTCGTCTGGAGATTCAACACCATTGCGAAAGCCGGCGAGCCCGGCGGCGACACCTGGGGCAAGCTTTCCAACATGCTGCGCGCGGGCGGCGAAACCTGGATTACCGGGAGTTACGATCCTGAACTGGATCTCACCTACTGGGGCGTGGCGCAGGCCAAGCCGTGGATGCAGGTTGCTCGCGGATCGAGCGTGCTCGATCAGGATCTCTATACAAGCTGCACCCTGGCGCTGCGACCCGAGGATGGATCGCTCGTGTGGTATTTCCAGCACGTGGCGGGTGAGACGCTCGATCTCGACGAGGTCTACGAACGCGTACTGATCGATATAGGCAGCCTCAAAGCCGCTTTCACAATAGGCAAAGCTGGCATCCTGTGGAAGCTCGACCGCGCGACGGGGAAATTTTTAGCCGAGCATGAAACGGTCTACCAGAATGTGTTCAGCGGAGTCGATCCCAAGACCGGCAAGCTGACCTACCGCCCCGACATTATCGAACAAAAACTGGGCGAGGCCGTGAAAGCCTGCCCAGGCATGCAGGGCGGCCACGGGTGGCAATCGATGAGCTACTACCCGCAGGGAGGACTGCTGATTATTCCCCTTGCGCAAAGCTGTATGGAGATGACCAGCCGGAAGGTTGAATTCGAAGACGGCTCGGGCGGCGGCGCGGCCACCGAAAAGCACTTCGAGATGCCCGGCACCAACGGCAACGTCGGCAAACTCGCCGCATACGATATCAACACCCTCAAAGAAGTATGGAACGTCCAGCAGCGAGCCACGTTTCAGACCTCCGTGCTCACCACCGATACCGGCCTCGCGTTCGTCGGCGATCTCGACCGCTACTTCCGCGCTCTCGACGCGAAAACCGGCGCGACGATCTGGCAAACACGCCTGGGCAATTCCGTGCAGGGTTTCCCGGTCACCTACAGCGTGGGCGGCAAGCAATACATCGCGGTAGGCACCGGCGTGCACCACGTCCCCGTCCTGCCGGACGTTCACCCGCCGCCGCACGGCAATACCCTCTACGTATTCACGCTGCCCGACAAAAAATAAAGAGCGAACCCCAAAAATAACGCGGACACTGTGACCGCAAAGACGGAACAGGACGGACGCGGCAAGCGCGGCGAATGCCGGGGTAACGCGGGAGTTTTTAAATTCAGCGGTAGCGATAGAGCGTCGCGCGCTGAATGGGCGTCGCGCTCTTGCGCTGCCTGGACGAAGGCGCCCAGCTCCCCGGAGGCCACCGCAGCATCAGCCCGTCCCCCTCGGCGGTGTCGTCGCCCGCCAGCCGCCGACCCGGCACCCATCGCCCATCCACGAAAACGCCTTCTTCCACACTCGCGAGTCCGGCGAGCGGCGCCCCCGGTGTGTTCGGTGAAAACGTAAGAACGAGCCCGCTGCCCGCCGCGACGAATTCGTCAGGCCCCGTCGCAATGACGATCGCCGCGCCATACGTGAGCGGCGGAATCTCGGCAGGAAGTGCCATCGGAACAGGAGGCGGCTTCAGGAACGCGGCCTCTACGATGTAATTCCCGACCTTCATTTTTTGAGGAGGGTCGTCCGGGCCGAGCAGGAACGCGGACATGGTGCCATCGCCTTCGTGTTTTACGATCAGGGGCGACAGTTCGTGGATGAGTTCGTAGCTGCCAATCAGATCGGTGTCGGGATCGGGCGACCTTTCGACCGCGCCCATCGACGTGAACCCCACTGCATTGTGCCGCCCGAAGGCGTACAGCACGCGGGTGGCGCCGATCGGCCCGCCAAGCGTTTCCGGTATGAACAGCGGATTGCCCGAGCGGTCGTAGCCATCGCTCCATTCCACGAAGTCGCTGTACGCATCAGGCGAGAACATGTCGATGTCCGGCGCCCCAGCCCGCCACACATCCATCAGGTCGTCCATCGGGCCGCCGAGCGCGAAATATCTTTTCCGCAGCGCTCTTCTTTCTTCAGTGAGCGTTCGTGCGGGATCGTGCTTTTTCACCGCATTGCCGACCGCCACGTTCAGGAACATGGGAATCGGGTATTCGGCTTTGCCCGCCGCGGACACGCGACCGATGTACCGCGCGTAATTCCATGCCATGAAGATTTCGTCGGT
The DNA here is from genome assembly GCA_963848365.1 of uncultured Acidobacteriota bacterium. Taxonomy (GTDB): domain Bacteria; phylum Acidobacteriota; class Terriglobia; order Acidiferrales; family UBA7541; genus Palsa-295. The sequence goes on along the minus strand of CAWKDI010000004.1, from coordinate 711,834 downwards.
CGCGATGCCGCTGCCGAATACCTGCTGCCACGAACCGGATATTTTGGCTCCGGCCGCCTCCCACAACTGGCGAAATTCCGGAATGAGAGTGTCCTTGTGCCGCTGGAGGTAATCCGTCAGCTCTTTCGGCACCGGCCCTTCGAAGGCCTCGTTGGCCGCGGGCGAGTGGTCGCGCGAATCGCCTTGGAAGCCGATTTCGTTTTCCACCTGGATCATGATAACGGTGCGCTGCCGGCTGTCGGTTTCCTTCACGTGCCGCATGAGCGCGGCAAAGGCGCGCCCGTCGGCTTCGGCGTTTGCGTCGCTCAGCGGCGTAAGTAATTCGATCGACTTGCCCCCCTGAATTTGTGCACGCGGGAAGCGATCAAAGTCCTTCTTCACCCAATCGGGAGGATAGCTGGACAGGCCATTCTTCCAGCTGGCAAACCACAACAAGGCAAGACGCAGATTGCGTGCCCGGGCTTCACGGAGCATCCCATCCAGGACGGTGAAATCAAATTTCCCTTCCTGCGGCTCTATCTGCGCCCAGGAAACTGGAGTGAGCACGGTATTCAGCTTTGCCCGCACGAGCTTCGGCCACACCGACTTCATGTATTCGAGGCTGCTCGAGCTGTCGTTGTTCAATTCGCCGGCCAAAACCAGGAATGGTTTGCCGTCGACGATCAATTCGCTGGCCGTCCCTTGCTTGCGCAGGTGGGGAATTTCCGGGGTGACCGAGTCTTTCGCGGAAGGCTTGTGTGCTACGGGAATTGATGGGCTGTCCGCGGCGGCACTCGACGGCACGTTCTGGCTGGAGATCGACGGCACCAGCAGCAGTGAAAAGAGCAGCAAGAAGACGGAGCCCGCGGCGGGGGCGAGGTGACGCGCGGGCTCGGGATGGCTCATCTTCACATGGCCGTTCATTTGGCGAGAGGATCGGGACGCAACTGGAAATGCACGGCGTAAGGCCGCGTGCCCCAGCCGCCCTCGGTGTGCCACACGACGCGGCTTTCGACCGCCGACCACAATCCGCGGCCTTTCCATCCGGCCTTCGGATCGTCGATGCGGCCATCGAGGCTGCGCGTGAAGAAGCCCATCGGATATGGCACGCGCAGGGTGACCCATTTCTTCGTGGAAGGCAGGTAGGCAATCAGCGAATCGGACCCCGTTCCGGTGACAACCGGCACGTCGTTGCCCAGGCCGAGCGTATTAAAACGGTCGACCCAATCGTTATAGAAGTAGTCCGCGGCGACATCGGTTCCCTTGAACTGCGGCCCGGGAACGGGATACAGCGTCCAGCCTTCAGGGCAGTGCTGGCCGGTGGCCGTGGGGCCGTTCCTCACTTTGCACTTGCGGCGGTCAAAACTTGCGAGCTGGCCGCTCCCGGTGAGACCAACCCACACGACGCCATTGGAATCGACGTCAATTCCCTGAGGCCCGTAGCCATCCTGATTCTTCACGCTGAAGGGAGGCTCGTAGACTTCCGCCATGCAGGTTTCCGGCGGATGCGCTCCCACTTCCATGCGCACGATTCTTCCGGGAATGAGGTCGGTGGTGTGAAACCACACGCTGCCATCGGTGGGACTGACCGCGATGATGTAGCCGGTTGGTCCGGGGATCATGCGATCGAGCTTCGGATCGGGGGGCTGATCAGCGGTCGTCCAGGGCTTGGTGATCTTCCCGTCGCCGTTGTAGTCGAGGATGGCCGGGCACCAGCCTTGCGATTTTTCCGGGTCGTGCGTTTCATCCCAAACGCGGGCCTTCACCCAACTGAGTCCGTATACGCCGCGCGCGCTCATGTAGAAGGTCTCGTCTTTGTCATATCCGAAAGCGGTGTGCGAGCCGCCCGTGCACGTGTCGATTACGGTGAACTGGCTCGTCTTGGGATCGTAGTAGGCAACGCCTTCGTTGCGCTGGCGGCGCTGCTTCAAGGGATAGTATTTTGCGAACGGATTATCGGAACCTGCCTGGCAGTAGGCCGGAACGTCGAGGCGCGACTGCACATTGAACCAGGTGCGGCCCTTGCTGTCCATCATTCCGGGGCCGGCATTGATGGGATCGAGGCGAACCTGCTTCAGCTCCTTGCCCCAATAGGGAGACGGATACTCCGGCATCACGTCCGGCTCGGCGCTGCGGAACTCCTTGCGCCACTCTTCATTGCGCAGCGGAACGCGGGCAATCTGGTCGGTGTTCTCCACCGGATCGATGATGCTCACCGCGCCTTCCGCCCAATCGACGATGTAGAGGTGGCCGTTTCCATTCACCGTGGGCTTGCGCTTATCAGTGCTGATCAGGTCATGGGGAAAGGCGGTGCGGGTGGCGAAGTCCCACATGGTAAGGACCACATTGCGCTCGACCCCTTGCGGGCGAGGAGGAACAGGCGGCAGCGCGCCTTTGGAAATTTGATCCACCCAGGCAGTCCAGTTTGCCATTGCCGTGGGGTTGGTGAGCCCGAGCGCCGGGGTTGTGTGCAACAGCCGGCCACCCTGCCCCACTTCAAGCTTGCGCTCCCACCCTGCGCGAATCGTCTGGAAGGTGCCGATTTCCGGCTCGATGACGCGAGTGGCCTTCGTGCCCATCTGGTGGCAGACTTCGCAGCCTCTTCGGAGGCCCCAGATGTAATCGGCCTGGGTCTGAATTGTGCGGCCGGTATGCAGCTCCAGAAATGAGCCCTCGCCTGGGACGGTCATCGGAAAGGCGTCCTTGGGCGGGACTTGCAGCATGGAATACCAATAATTCGGGGGATAGTATTGCGCGGCGTCGGCGGGAGTGGGCGCCACCACGGCGGTGAGGTTCAAGATTTTACCAGGCGCTGCATCGACCGGCTGCGAATCCACGAGCCCATAACCGCGCACCCAGATCTTGTAATTTGCCTTGGGTAGCTCAGGGATGAGATAACGGCCGCGATCGTCGGTGACCACGATCTTGCGAAACTTGGTCTGGAAATCGGTAGTCTCGGCGATCACCCACACGCCCGCTTCCGGGCCAGCCGTGCTGGCCACCACGCCGCCAATATTATTGGCATCGACAGACACGCCGGCGGCGTCGGCTTGCGGCTTCGCAATGGCTGCTCCAGCGCGCGGCTGAGCCTGCAAGCGAGCGATGGCCACGCACGCCACAATTCCACAAAGCGCAACGATGATTCCGATCGATCTTCGTCCGGCGACTTTCATGATGGACCTCCAAATTGGGCACATCGTACCGCTTCCGCCGTGCCCAGCACAACGGGTTTACCCTTGAGCATTGGCTTCCGAATAAGCACAAGAGACTTGCGAGTAAGCACCCGGGGAGAGTCCCCTACGCCCGAATCGGAGGAAACCTGCGGGGGGTTCAGAATGGCTCCGGTTTACAAGTGATATACTCCGCCACTTGCGAATGTGCTTTCTCAATTTCACTTTTCCACGACTCGCGAACCGGAGGAAACAATTGCTTCGCAAAACCGCCGCCGCGGTTACTCTGCTGCTCGTCGCCGGCATGGCGCTCGGGGCGGGCCCCCGCGGAACGAGCTACATCGTCTACGTCGGGACGTACACGCACAAGGCGAGCAAGGGGATTTACGCTTACAGGTTCTCGTCGTCGAGTGGAGAAGTGGCGCCGCTGGGGCTTGTCGCGGAAACGGCCAGCCCCGCTTGGCTGCTCGTGCATCCCAATCGCCGCTTTTTATACGCCGCGAATGAGTACGGCGGAGGAGCCGAGCCTGGGAACACAATCACTGCGTACGCGCTGGACGCGCAAACCGGTAAACTCACATTTTTGAATCGGGTTCCCTCAAAGGGAGTTGGTCCCTGCCATGTGGCCATCGACAAGACTGGCAAGCTGCTGGTGACCGCGAATTTCGGCAGTGGAAGCGTGGCTGCGTTCCCGGTTCATGCGGACGGGACGCTGGGCGAAGCGTCGGCCTTCGACCAGCACCATGGATCAAGCGTCGACCCGGTGCGGCAGGCGGGACCCCACGCGCATTCCGTGGTGTTTTCTCCCGACAACCGCTTCGTGCTGTCCGCCGATATCGGCCTCGACCGGATTTACGTCTATCGCGTGGATATCGCGAGTGGCTCGCTCGAGCCGAGTGATCCTCCTTTTGTGCCACTCCACCCCGGGTGGGGACCACGCCACCTCGTATTTCATCCCAACGGGAAATATCTATATTTGATCAGCGAAATGGGATCGAAGCTCACCACCTTCGCTTACGCCGCGGCAAACGGCGGGTTGAAGGAGTTGCAGACCATTTCGACCTTGCCAGAGAGCTTTTCCGGCAAGAGCACGGCGGCGGAAGTGCGGATCGACGAGGCTGGACGCTTTGTCTATGCTTCCAACCGCGGAGACGACAGCATCGTTGCGTTCGCGGTGGATGGCGCCACTGGAACGCTGGCGCCGATACAGTTCATTTCGACCGAAGGAAAAACGCCGCGCACTGTCTCACTCGATCCCACCGGGCAATACCTGTTTGCGGCAAACCAGAACTCCACGAGCATCGTGCTCTTCCGAATCGATCCGACAAGCGGCAAACTAGCGCCAACCGGAAAAGTGCTGAATGATGCGCCTGAGCCGAGCAGCATCGTTTTCATACCCGCGAAATAAACGGCGCAATTCCAATCCTCTTTGAGTCTTAGGCTCCTCCGGGTATTCGATCTCCGACGTTTCCTGTAAGCGTACTTTCCCTTCGGGGAGGGTACATTCCCGTATGGTCTGGCTCCGGCATTCTGCCTATGTTGAGGGAACGGAGGTCGCGATGAACAAACTAGCAGAAACAATCGACGCGATTCCTGATTCACATACTGTTCCCGATCGTTTATCCGTGCCGCCTAAAAGCGGAAAAGAAGCGGGCATCGCCGCAGAAATCCAGTCGGGCGAAGTGCAGATTGATCTGCGGACTTCGGAAGATGAGAGTTACTGCTGGGACGACGTTACCTAGCGCCGACGCAGACACAGAAAGTTACAATTCATCGATTATTCGCAATCTGAAATCAGCAGCACTGGAGGGCCTGATGAAACCAACCATCGTGATTACCGGATTACTGCTCGCATTGGGCGCGGTGCAGATACCGTCTATTTCGGCACAAGCGCCGCGGGGTGCGGGCAACCAGGCGTGGCTCATGAACGAGGTTCGGCACCAATTGGTACTGCTGCCGTATTACTCAGTCTTCGATAACCTCGCGTATCGAGTGGACGGCGACAAGGTAACCTTAATGGGACAGGTCCGACGGCCGGACATCAAGGATGATGCCGCGAAGGCCGTGAAGGGCATCGAGGGCGTGCAGTCGGTCGACAATCAGATTCAGGTGCTGCCTGTGTCTCCCATGGATGACCAAATTCGCCGGGCGGAGTTTCAGGCGATCTACTCGTTCCCGTCGCTGCAGAAATATTCGGATATGGCCCTTGCGCCTATCCACATCATCGTAGACAACGGCCATGTGACGCTGGAAGGGGTGGTTGACAACGAAGCCGATAAGGACGCCGCGGGAATTCGCGCCAATTCCGTGCCGAATGTTTTCGCGGTTACCAACAATTTGCACGTACAAAAGAGCTAGCCAGGGGCGGCGGCTGCGTTAGTTCGCTGCCTGCCCCAATAACATCGCGAGACCGCGAGCCGCAATGGCTAAGGCCGTCTCGCGATTGAGTTTTCGGTTAAACAACCTTCTCCGCCGAGTGGATTGCACCCGCATTGCAGCAGCGCTGAAATTCCTCCATTTCACGGCGGCTGCCGATGATGAGCGGGGTCCGCTGATGAATACCAGCCGGTTTAATCGTGACAATGCGCCGGACACCGTCGATCGCGGCGCCACCGGCCTGTTCCGCGATAAACGCGAGGGGATTGGCTTCATAGAGCAGGCGTAATTTGCCTTCGGGATGGCTCTCAGTGGGCGGATAGAGAAAGACGCCTCCCTTCAGCAGCGTGCGGTGGAAATCCGCCACGAGCGAACCGATGTAACGGGAACCGTATTCCGCGCCCAAACTCCCATTGCGCAGGCGTTCGAGATAGTCCTGATATGCCGGCGGAAAACTCCGCACGTTCGCTTCGTTCACCGAATAATATTTCCCTTGATCCGGCATGCGCATGTTTTCATGGCTCAGCACAAAAGCGCCGATGTTGGGATCCAGGGTAAATCCGAAAACGCCGCGCCCCGCGGTGTAGACGAACACTGTGGAAGAGCCATAAACCACGTATCCGGCAGCAACCTGCTGAAGGCCGGGCTGCAAAACCGCGTCTTGGAGGCCGATTTTGGTGTTCTCGGGGCGGCGGAAAATGGAAAAGATGGTTCCCACGTTCACGTTTACGTCGATGTTCGACGAGCCGTCGAGCGGATCGAAGATCACGATGTACTTGCCGGTTTCGGGGGCGCGGTCGAAGGTGACCGGCTGTTCGTTCTCCTCCGACACGAGAATGGCAACGGCGTCGCGAGCGCCCAGACAGTGCAAAAGCGCCTGATTCGCGTATACGTCGAGCTTCTGCTGCACTTCCCCCTGCACGTTGACCTCTCCGGCAGAACCGAGAGCATCCAGGAGCCCGGCGCGCCGCACGCGAGCCTGGATCATCTTGGTGGCCAGCGTGATTCCAGAAAGCAGCCAGGAAAAAGTTCCGCGCGAGGTGGGGCTGACCGCCTCCTGCTGCTGAACGATGTGCTGCTGGACGGTGGTGATCATGGGGCAACTGCTCCTGTTGAAAGGCTGCTTCTTGCGGCGACGGCTTTATTTCCTGCACAAAACGATAGCCGACAACAGCCTCCGCTTACAAGCACATGGCGCCATGGGCGAAGGTGCGTGTTCCAAACACTCAATCACGAGTGCGACACAGGCTCATTTGCCTGTTCAGGAAATCGTTGCCGGCAAACGGAAAACTATTATTCGAAGCGGTTCGACACAGTGTACGATGTCGCACGTTTTCGGGGCTCCATCGAGCTCAATCTGGGGTCAATTGGGGGATCTATGCCATCGCGACGGGATATTCTGATTACAGCGGGAATGGCCGGAATCGCGGCTCTCGTCCGGCCAGCGAAGAGTGCTTTTGCAATCGCTTCGCAGCCGGGCACGCCGGTGAATTTCGCCGTGCCCGCGGGCGCGTGCGATTGCCACATTCACATCATTGGAGACTCGCGGCGGTTTCCCTTTTCTGCCTCGCGCATGTACACCCCCGAAGGCGCCTCCGTGGCGGAGCTGCGCTCAGTTCACCGCGCGCTGCACATCGAGCGCGTTGTCGTAGTACAGCCCAGTTTTTACGGGGCGGACAATTCCTGTACGCTTGATGCGATCAAACAGATCGGACAAAACGCCCGAGGGATCGCGGTGCTGAGCGACAACGCTTCCGGCAAGGATCTCGACGAGATGCATCGCGCCGGAATCCGCGGGATCAGGATTCACTTTGAGGCTGCAAAACCGTTTGACTCCGCGTCCGTGCGCCAGCACTTCAAGGCCGCGACCGAACGGATCAAAGGCCGCGACTGGCATGTCGAGATTGTCGCTAGCTGGCAGGAGCTGAAGGCCATACGAGAGGACGTCGCCGCGTCTCCCGTTCCCGTTTCCTTTGACCTTGGGGTGCTGGCGCTTTCCGGTGTCGACCAGACCGGCTTCGGCGCGCTTGTGAGTTTGCTCCGTAGCGGGAAGAGCTATGTGAACATCGCTGGGCCGTATACCGATCCGCACTACGACCGGATCGCCAAACCACTGATTGCCGCGAATCCGCGGAGAGTCACGTGGGGCACCAATTGGCCGCACGTGGCGCGGAACCCCGAGGTGAAGGTTACCGAAGTCAGCCCCCTTGCCCAAGTAGACGACGGCCGCGACCTCAATCGGCTCCCTACATGGACCACCGGCGCGGATCAGTTGAAACTCATCCTGGTCGAGAATCCCGCGCGGCTCTACGGTTTTTAGTCGATACGGGCGAATTGCCAGGGCTACTTTTCTTGAAGATGCGAAGTGTCAGTCGGCTTCCTGAGGCGCGACCTGCAAGTGGCGGGAACGCTTCCGGTGCTGCCACCAGAGGCTGAAGCGATCCATGTAGAGATATACCACCGGGGTGGTAAACAGCGTCAGCATCTGGCTGAAGATCAACCCGCCGATGATGGTGACGCCCAGCGGAACCCGCAGTTCTGAACCGATTCCCGACGCCAATGCAAGCGGCAGAGCGCCGAGTAGCGCCGCCATCGTCGTCATCAAAATCGGGCGGAAGCGCAGGAGGCAAGCCTCATGGATCGCGGCCTTCGCGTCGCGATGCTCGTTGCGCTGCGCCGCAAGGGCGAAGTCGATCATCAGGATCGCGTTCTTCTTCACCAGGCCGATCAGCAGAATGATTCCCACGAGCGAGATGACGTTCAGGTCCATGTGAAAGATCATCAAGGCCAGCACCGCGCCCACGCCCGCAGAGGGCAGCGTGGAAAGAATCGTGATGGGGTGAATGTAGCTCTCGTAGAGCATTCCCAGCACGATGTAAACCGCCAGCAGGGCCGTGATGATTAGAAAAGGCTCGGTGGCAAGGGAGGCCTGGAAGGCCTGCATCGAGCCGGAGTAGGCGGTGCGAATCGAGGACGGCATGCCGATATTCTGCTCGGCCTGGCTGATGTCCTGCACGGCGTCGCTCAGGGCCACGCCCGGCGCCAGATTGAAGGAGATCGTCACCGCCGGGAACTGACCGTCGTGATTGACCGCCAGCGGTGCGATTTTCTTCTCGAAATGGGCCACGGCGCTGAGCGGCACCACCCCGCCCGTGCTGGAATGGATATAAACGTAATTGAGCGCCTGCGGGTCTTGCCAGAACTTCGGGGCTACTTCCATCACCACGTGATACTGGTTGAGCGAAGTGTACATCGTGGAAACCTGCGATTGCCCGAAGGCGCTGTAGAGCGTTGAATCGAGCAACTGGGGCGTGATTCCCAGCCTCGCCGCCGTCTTCCGGTCATAAACCAGCCGAGCCTCGAGGCCACTGTTCTGCTGGTCGGAATCCACGTCGGTGAGGTCGGGCAATTTCCTCATTTGCGCAAACACGACCGGGCCCCACTGGACGAGGTCGTCCACGCTGTCGGACCGCAGGGTGTATTGATACTGCGCATTGGACGACTTGCCGCCAATCCGCAAACTCTGTCCGGCCGAGAGTATCCCGCGGGCGCCGGGCACGCTGTTGAGCTTACCGCGCAGCCGGTCGATCACCTGGCTCGCGTTGAGCTTCCGCTGGTCGATGGGCTTCAGAGTGACATTGAGGTTTCCCGTGTTCAGAGGACCGTTGCCGCCGGTAAAGACGACGGATGTAGCAACCGCGGGATCGGTCTTGATCAGCGTGGAAAACCGGGACGCAATCTGCCGCATGGCCTGAAACGAAATATCCTGGGAAGCGCGGATGCCGCCCCGCAAATGTCCCGTATCGCCCAGCGGAAAAAATCCCTTGGGAACGATCACGAGGAGGTAGACATTCACGGCAATGGTGATTGCCAGGATTCCGAGGATGAAAGCCTCGTGCCGGAAGACCCATCGCAGGGCGCGATCGTAGACGCGCACCAGGGAATTAAATAATTTTTCGTTCGCGCTATACAGCCATCCGTGCTTTCGAGTGTGCTCTTGTTTCAAAAGGCGCGCGGACATCATCGGGGTCATCGTAAGAGAAACCAGGAGCGACACCAGAATCGCAACCGAGAGAGTGATGGCAAACTCGCGAAACAAGCGCCCCACGATGCCCGCCATCATCAGGATAGGAATGAAAACGGCGACCAGGGACAAGGTCATGGAAAGAACGGTGAAGCCAATCTCCTGAGCGCCGTGCAACGCCGCTTCCAGGGGGCGCATTCCGCGCTCGATATGGCGCGTGATGTTCTCGATCACCACGATCGCGTCATCGACCACGAATCCCGTGCAAATCGTGAGCGCCATCAAAGACAGGTTGTCGATGCTATAGCGGAAGAGGTACATGACGCCAAACGTGCCGAGAAGCGAGACCGGCACGGCCACGCTGGGAATCAAAGTCGCACTGGGGCTTCGCAGAAACGCAAAGACCACCAGAATCACAAGGCTAATCGAGACCAGAAGGGATCGCTCGACCTCCCGCACGGACGAGCGAATCGTCGCGGTGCGGTCAAACGTCACGGCCACATCGATTCCCGTGGGAATCGAAGCTTCGAGCGACGGAAGCGCAGCGCGCACGCGATCGACCGTGGCAATAATGTTGGCGCCCGGCTGACGGAAGATCTGCAGGGTGACGCATGGTCTGCCGTCGAAGAATCCTGCGGCGCGAATGTTCTCGACCGAATCCTCGACATCGGCGATATCGGACAATTTAATCGCGGCGCCGTTGTGGTACCCGACGATCAGGGGACGGTAGTAAGCCGCTTTCAGGATCTGGTCGTTTGCGAGAATATCGGCCGTGGTGCTGCCGTTCCAGATCTGGCCCTTCGGCTCGTTCGCGTTTTGCTGGCTCAGCATATTCTTCACGTCCTGCAGGCCGAGCCCATAGCTGTTCAATTGCGTCGGATTGATGTCGATGCGCACGGCGGGAAGCGAACTGCCGCCAACGTACACCTGGCCTACGCCGGGAATTTGAGAAAGCTTCTGCTGTATGACGGTGGAAGCCGCATCGTACATGCGCCCCACGGGATAGTTACTCGACGTGAGGGCGATCTGAAAAACCGGTATGTCGGCGGGATTCACCTTTTGATACCAGGGATTGCTGGGAAGGTTCGCCGGCAGATAACTGCGCGCGGCATTGATGGCTGCCTGCACATCGCGGGCGGCGCCGTCGATATTGCGGTTCAAGTCGAACTGCAACGTAATCGCGGTGCTGCCCAGATAGCTCGACGAGCTCATCTCCGTAACGCCGGCGATGCGTCCGAACTGGCGCTCGAGGGGCGTGGCCACCGAGGAGGCCATAATTTCCGGACTGGCGCCCGGCAAGTTCGCCTGCACCTCGATCGTTGGGTAATCGATTTCCGGCAACTCGGCCACCGGCAGCATCGCAAACGCGAGGATTCCCGCGAGCGCGATGGCGACTGTGAGAAGGGTGGTCGCCACAGGGCGGTGGATAAAGGGTGTGGAAAGATTCATCGCTTCGTCTTGATGTGCCGGAGACAACCGGTTAAGCGCTCAAGCACTCAACCGAGACACGCTAAAAAAGGACGCCCGGCGGGGAACAATGGTTTCGCGACCGGCGGGCCTCGCTGCACGGCTGAAGAACTTCGGCTGTTCTTAGATTGAAACCATAACACAGGCTTTAAGACGTACGGAACGTTCCATTCCAGCTAGGCAGCGACGTTAAGAGTTCCTTTTCACGTGTGGCTGGGCACCTTGCGTTCCATCCAACCCTGAATCACATCGAACACCTGCTTGCGATTTGTCTCGAGCATCATGAAGTGTCCGTTTCCGGTGATGCCGTGATCCTTCAGCTGAATATCCTCCGCCGTGCACCCCGCCTGTTTCAGGAAGGCGACCACGGCCGGGCCCTGCAAGTGTCCCGATCTTTCCGATGTGACCCAGGCGATCGGGATTCCACTGAGATTTTTGAGCTTGTGAACGCTGCCCTCGGCCTGAAGTTTATAAGCGGGCAGGCCGTTGCTTGCAGGAACATCACGAGTTTCGAGCTGCGATGCATCGGAAACGGCCGGATCGAAGGCCAGCGGAATATCGGTGATACCCCACGGAGTCTGTGGACCAAACGGCATCCCCCCGCCTTCCACATTCACAATGGCCTTCACCAGGTGCGGGCGCTCGTTGGCAACCAGCCAGCCGAAAGGCCCTCCAGCGGAGTGGACTTGAATGATCGCGGGACCGATCTTGTCGAGCAGTTGGGCGCCCCGGGTCGCCCACAAGCGATGAGCCATCAGATTGTCCTGCGGCGCGGCGTTCTGGCTGGCCAGTAGCTGATCGACGGAGGGATCGCCGATCTGTCCGGTGCCCGCCCAACGATGCGAGCGCAGCAGGTCTGGAACGATCATTTCGTAGGTCGGCTGCGCGCCGATGGGGCCCAGCGCGTCGGGATGATAGGGGGCGCGGCCGTGTCCGGGGCGGTCGATCAAGTACACGCGATATCCCGCCTGCACATAATAGTGGGCCCAGCCGGCCTGGCCGTTTCCTCCCCCCATATAATGCAGCATCTGGCCGGTTCCGCCGTGGACCAGGATCACCGGATAAGGGTGGCGAACCTGCGCGGGAATCAGGTACTGCACATACATCTGCCCTGCGAGGATCGTGCCATACGGCATCTTCTTGTGTTCGGTACCCACCCAGAAGAAGCCCTGATCGGCGAGCTTCAGCGCTGATTCGCTCAGCCGCGGCCCTGGAACCACGCCGTCGTTCTCGACATTCTTCGCCATCCAATCGAGAATAGGCTCCAGAACCGCGCGATTATTTTTCTCGACCATCATCAAGTGCCCGTTCCCGTGAATTCCGTGAGTCGGCGAGCCGCAATTCCTCCGCGACGCAGCCAGCCTGCTTGAAGAATGCGACCGCGCCGGGATTTCCAGGCGAGGCGAAGGACCCTTCCGAAGTAACCATGACAATTGGAATGCCCTGAAGATTCACGAGTTTGCGCGCCGGCTCCGCCTGGAGCTTGTAATCGGCCACGCCCGCTTCAGGAGAGGCCACCATGATCGTCTTCAGCTCAGAGGAATCGAGAACGGGGGATCGTAGGTGACCGGGATTGTCGACATGCCCCAAATGTTTGCTCCCGCAAACGGCTGCCCGCCGCCTTCGATGGCGATAATTCCCTTCACGAGGTTGGGGCGCGCTTCCGCAACCAGCCAGCCAAAAGGGCCGCCGGCGGAGTGAGTCACGATAATTGCAGGACCGATTTTGTCGAGCAGCATCGCCCCACGTTCGCGCCACACCGGGTGCGCAATCGCCTGCGCAGCCGCGGCGGTCGCTCCGGGAGGAGATACGTACGAACCGCCTTGCGAGGCGACGAACTGGTCGAGATCGGGCGAGCCAACTTCTCCCGTGCCGGGCCACTGATTATGAAGATGCTGGAAGGGCAGCGGCTTGTTCGCGGAAGTGGGATTTGGCGGGGTGAAGCGTCCCGAAAATCCCTCGAGTGCTGGCGCCTGCGCGGGAAATGGTCCGTGAAGATCAGGGTGGAAGGGAGGGCGCCCGTGCCCGGGACGGTCCACGATGTAAACGGCGTAGCCCTCCTGCACGAGGAAGGTGGCCCACCCGGCGCGTCCATCGGGAGTGCCCATCCAATCGGTGCCCTGGCCGCCTCCGCCGTGAACCAGCACGACTGGATATGGATGCTTCACCGCGGCTGGGATCATGTACTCAACATACATTTGCGTGCCGTTGGCGACGGTTCCACGGGCGAGTTCGGCGCGCTCGACGCCCACCCAGAAGTAGCTCCACTCCGCGAGATCGAGAGCAGCGTGTCCGCTCGATTCCTCGCGGCCAGCCCTCGTCCCGGTTCCGGTCAGGCGCTCGACTGCGCCGTAGAGGGGATTCGCCAGCAGAGCGCCGGCAGAACCCTTTGCGCTTAGGGCTGCAAATTCGCGCCGGGTGAGAGTGTTGTTCCCGCGATTTTCAGGTTCGGAATCTTGGTGCTGCGAGGTGAAGTCAGTTGCGACGCGTTTCGGCATATCTGCCCCCGGGGGAGATGCGCTCAGCGAGGTTCGTTGGCCCGGCACGGCGTGGGATCCCAGCCAGAAGCGGACGGGCAGCCTCTTAAAGTGTGTGCTGGTGATGAAAGGCTGAGTGAGATATTCAGGATCGGTGACGATTGAAGTGACGACCAGCCAGACATCGCCATTGAGTTCCTTGAAGCTGTCGAAATATTCTTCGAGCGAGGCATTCGCGCCGTAGGGGACGCCATTCTTCCGCAGGTAGCCAGGCTTCATGCGCGTTGTCATTACTTTCAGATAGCCTTCGGGTGCGCTCGCTTGGGGGTCATCCTGAGTCAGCGAGGTCCGAGACACCGGGGGCCGCAATCCTTCCCACGAGGCGACAGAATATCCCTGCCATTGCGGAACGGCGGATTGTGCCGAAGCGATGCCAAAATGAAGAAGGCGCGTCTGCGTTCCCGAATCGGTGTCCACTCGCAGCGTGTTGTCGTTATCCCAGTAGATGTGCAGGCGGCCGGGTATTCGCATCAGCCCTGCCGCCCCGTAAGAACGGCATTGATTGCCTGTACGGCGTCCCTGGCGGGATCCCAGGATTCCGCAACCCTGCGCCCTTCCGGGTTGAGCGGCACGCTGGAATAATCGCCTTTATCCGGCACGATCATTCGGAAGCGCCAATCTTCGGTGACGACCGAAACCCAGTAGCCGGTGAGGTCGATGGGCGCCATTGTCCGCGGAGTTTGAGCGCGGAGATTGAGAAGCGGCGGCGGTGCCTGGCGGAAGCTTCGGATCGGTCCTGCGCGTAGCGCGACTGCCGCGCGAGCGCGACGAGGCAGGCTGCTGCAGCGACTTTTTCGAAGAGTTGCGAGCGGTAATCATTTCGACATCGCCTCGTGCGCTTCGCAGCGCCTTTTTGCGGGTGATCCTTCAGGTTTTGGTAGATCGTTGCGACGAACCGGTCCGGCGTCCAAAAGCCTTTCGAGGCATAGAGAGGATCATAGTCTCGGGTAGGCTTCGACAGCCTTCACCTCTTCGACCGTCTTCCCTTTATCGATCATGGCCTGAATGCGATCGCGAATGATGATCATCATTTCCTGGTAATAAACCAGGTCCGCCTGGTCGCAGATGCTGCCATGGCCGGGAATCACCATCGTGCCGCCTTCCTGTTTTTCAGCGGGAATCGGTGATCTGGTAGATCAGCCGGTTAAGGCCGTCGATGATCCCCTGCATGGATGCCGCCCCGTTCCATGTCGATGATGGGATATCCGCGCCAGCGTGACAATGTCGCCGGTGCTCACCACATCGGAGCGGCGGAAGAAAACCATGCTGTCGCCGTCGGTATGCGCGTTGGGCTCGTGAATGATTTCGATCGCTTCGCCATTGAAAAACAGTTTCTTTTCGGCGTCTGTATACGTGTCGGTAGGCCAGGCTTTGCGCGGGGCTTTGTCTTTGCTGTCCTGCGCGCTCATGCGGTCCAGGAGCGTTTGATACGCGATGATTGTGGCGCCCTGCGACGCGCTCGGCCCGATATCGCCCACCACATTGCCTCCCGTGATTGTCACGCCCTGCTGGGAGATCGCTTCGTTGCCGCCGACGTGGTCCGGATGGATGTGCGTGTTAATGATGTAGCGGATGGGCTTTTGGGAGATCGTGCGGACGGCCGCGAGACCTGGTCGCTGTTCGCAGCGACGCCCGTATCGACCAGCAACACCCCGTCGTCGCCCGCCTGCACCGTGATGTTGCCGCCGGCGCCGGCGATCATGTAAACCTTCCCTTGCACGTGCGCCACGTGGAGGGGACCGCTGTAGGGAGCGGGCAGCGGCGCAGCGTTTGCATGGGCGGCATCACCCGAGGCTGAACCGGCATTCGATCCGCGACGGGCGCTTTCCTGCGCGTAATTGGTTGCGGCAAAAACGACCGACAACAAACACAACACCGCGAATGATCGCGCCGGGCGGACCTGCATCGTTCTTTGGATGGGTGTCATCGATCCAGATGCTTTCCCTGCGGACGTGGCAAGGTCTTCATGTTTTTCATTTTCGCGATGTATTCCGGATACATCGTTTCGGCTCCGCCCGCGCGTGCTTCTGGCGGAATCCCATAGTTGGCCGGGAATTCCGTGAGAAACGTATTGGCTCCGGGCAAATGGGCTGGGACCACGCCTTCGGGCCGCTCTGCTTCATTCACGGATTCGCACGGATACGGGTCCATGTGCTGCTGCGGGTTATACGAAAAATCGGTGGTGCGAATGAACGGCTCGGTGAGATAGGCAGGATCGTAGATCACCACGGCGACCGTAAGATAATTGCCGTGGCGCATGATGTGCGTGCTCACTGTAGCCCGGTCGCTGCGCGGAATGCCGTTCCGCCTGATCCAGCCTTCCTTCAGATGATCGGTGGTGATCGCAAGAATGTCGCCTTCCCACTTCCCCGTGGAGAAACCCTGCCAGGTGTGCGGCGCAAAGTCGGGCGGGTGCTCGCGCCCGTCCATCCAGATGGTCTGCTCGGGGGCCTGCCACGAAATGTGCGTGCGAAAGGCGATCACCTCCTGGGTGGCCGGGTCGGTATCCTCCCATATACGCAGCAGCGCGGGACCGCGCCACGCGTAATCGGAAGGATGAGGACGGCACTGATTCTCGGGTAGTTCGAGGAGAGTGGCCGTCCAGGTGTCGGCCCGCAGGCGCGCGGCGTCGTTGATCGGAATCCCGAGATAGTCGCCGATTTCCGGGCCGGGGATGCGCTCCGGTTCGTCTTCGTGAAAGCGGTTATCCCATTCGCCGCTGGGATCGATCTGCGCGCTCAATGACGGGCTAAGCACTGCCAGCGCCGCCAGGGCCAAAAACAACGGCCCGATGGTTCCGATGAGCTTGGGGTACGACATGCGTTACGCTCCAGATTCTGGACAGGCTGGTTAATGCTTTCTGCGATATAACAGTGGTCCGTGTATCACGGGGAACGGCGGACTGTCAAACCACGCCATCACGACATGACTTCACAGGCTTGAAAAAAAGTGCGAACATCTCGTCCGTTGGGGCGGGGGCGAACGGTTCCAGTTGTCATTGTGTTCTGACCTTGATGCTTTTGCGGCCCTGTGTAAAAGGACGCTGCTAATGGCCATTCTCTTGAGCGGCTTCATAAGTTTGTTGACGATGGTGCTGGCCTGTTCTGCCGCGGCGGCTCAGTCCTCGCCTCCAACACAAACAGGTGCGGGAATGGAGCACGATTTATCGGGCGTGTGGAGGCCGGGCTCGAGCGACCAATCCGAATCCGCGCCGATGACGGCGTCCGCGAAAGCTCAATTCGCGATCAATACGCAGGAACTCAAGCGGGACCGCCCGATCACGATCGATCCCGCTTATAGCTGCCATCCGCCGGGCTTGCCGCGCATCTATACCTACGGCGTCAGTCCGCTGGAAATCGTGCAGACGCCGCAACGCATTTTCCTCTTCTTTGAATCGGCTCACATGTGGCGCGAGATATGGATGGACGGCAGGGACATGCCCAAGGATTCCGACCCTCTGTGGATGGGCTACTCCATAGGACGTTGGGATGGCGGGGAACTTGTCGTAGACACGGCCAACTTTAATGATAAAACCTGGGTGGATGGCCATGGCCATCCCCACAGTGACGCGCTCAAGGTGACCGAGCGGTTTCATCGAGTGGACCGCGGGCATCTGCAGATTTTCGTCACGATTGACGACACGAAGTCATACACGGCGCCCTGGACCACGAAACGCGACTACACTCTGAAGCCCAACTGGGAAATTGGTGAAAACTACTGCATACCGGAGGACGAGGCGCGCTGGTTCAACGAGAATATTCCGTAAATCGGCGGAAAGCCATGCCTTTGCCGCTCGCATTTCGACGAAAACTGCCCCCCCTGCCTTGGTGACCGCGGGATTGATGACCCGCCGCCCTGGGGCCACTTTGGGACCAATCCGATTCGAGATGCTCTGCGTACTCAGGCAGTGACCCTGCTCTTTTAAGCGAGCCCGGTCTGGTCAGGGTTTCGTGAAACTTTCACTGGCGGCTCGAATCTAAACGGCGTAACGTGGTGGCGTCTAGCCCCAGGGCCCAGTCCGGGTCAGCATCTCTTTTGCGAATGTTGCGTGACGCAAGAGGCTTGTCTGGGGTCAGCAAGTTTCGGGTAGAGGACGTACCCGATGCAGGTGCAGTTAATCTCACGAGCAGTTAATCTAATTCAGGAGGATAGTGGGGAACATGACAAAGTCGAACAAGTTTTTACTCACAGGTGCGGCTCTTGCGGGCTTGCTCGCCGGAAGCGCCAGCATCCAGGCTTCAACACTCGTTACCAGCGGCTTCGCTTCGCCTGGCGCACAAGCCAGCGGCGACACCAGCAAAACCCCTGTGGAAAAGCACGCTTGTAAGGGCCAAAACTCTTGCAAGGGTAAGGGCGGCTGCAAGTCGAGCGACAACGGCTGCAAGGGCAAGAATTCCTGCAAGGGCAAGGGCGGCTGCGCTACTGACGGCAGCAAGATGCCCGGACACTGACAACTTGTCAATTTCCTGTAGGAGGGCTGGTTTGCGTGACTGGCCCTCTCACAGCTTTCTAACTGGAACTGGAAATGCCAGCAAATCGATTCAACGGCTTCACCGACTACGGCATCGGCATCGGCCTGCGCGCGCCGCACTACCATCATATTCTCACCCGCAAGCCGGTGTGCGACTGGTTTGAGATCATCTCCGAAAATTTCATGATTGACGGCGGCCGGCCGTTGAAGATCCTCGACAGCATCCTCGAGCAATACAAAATCGTCCAGCACGGCGTATCCATGTACTTCGGCTCGGCCGAAAAACCTAATCGGGAGCACCTTCGCCGCCTGAAAGAACTCGTCAGGAGAACCAAGACACCCTGGGTATCCGACCATCTCTGCTGGGGCAGCGTCGACGGGCGCTACACGCACGACCTACTGCCTATGCCCTATACGTTTGAAGCCGCGAAACTCACGGCGCAGAAGGTGCGCGAAGTGCGCGACTACCTGGAGGTGCCGGTCGCGGTGGAAAACGTCAGCAGCTACGCCGAGTATCACGTCTCCGAAATGACCGAGTGGGAATTCCTGAACGAAGTGGTCGAGCGAGCCGACTGCGGCATCCTGCTCGATGTGAACAATATTTACGTCTCATCGCAGAATCACAACTTCGATCCCCTCACGTACGTAAACAGCGTTCCGGCCGAACGCGTCGCGCAGATTCACATCGCGGGGCATTCCAGGTACCGCAAATACATCCTCGATACCCACGACCACCCGGTGATCCATCCCGTGTGGAAGCTTTATGAACGAGCGATTCAGCGCGCCGGCCACACCGCCACTCTGCTCGAATGGGACGACAGCATCCCGTCGTTCGACGAAGTCCACAATGAGGCACTGAAGGCCAATAAATTCCTTTCGGCAACGCTGCTTGCAAAAGCCGTATGACACTGGCATGAAACTTCTCGAACTCCAGCGAACGATGGCGCGCGCGGTGATGCAGCCTCTTACCGTCGGCGAGCGCATGCAGCGGAAAGCGCCCGATGGCGGGTCCATGCGCGCCTACGCCGGCCGGTTTATCAAGCCAAACGACCGGCTAACATCCTTCGAGCGCCTGGAAATCTATAATCGCCAATATTGGCTCCGCCTGCTCTCCAGCATGAACGAGGATTTTCCCGGATTGCGCTCGGTGCTGGGCGGCCAGCGCTTCGAAGCGATGTGCAAGGCTTACCTGGTGGATTGCCCCTCGCGCTCCTTCACGCTGCGTAATCTCGGCTCCCGCCTTGAGGCATGGCTGCGCAAGCATCCTGAATGGGCCGGCAGCAAGCAGGCGCTAGCTCTCGATATCGTCCGCCTGGAATGGGCGGAGATCGAGGCTTTTGATGGCTTGGCCGAGCCGGCGCTGCGACCCGAGGATCTGAACCCCGACGACATTGCGAGCCTTCGATTAAATCTGCAGCCTTACATTCAGCTGCTCAGCCTGCACTATCCGGTCGACAACCTCCTGCTGGAAGTACGCAAAGACGACCCGGACACGAATTTCGCCAGCAATGCCTTTCGGGAGCGGCACAAGCGCAAGAAAGTGCAGGCCGTCGCGAAACTCAAGCCGGATGATATTTTCCTGGTGGTGCACCGGTTTGACGATTCGGTCTATTTCCGACGCGTCGAAGCCGAGGAGTTCGTGATTTTAAGCGCCCTGTGCAAGGGCAAGCCGCTTGGCCAGGCCATTGAGACGGCGCTTCGTAAAACGGCGATTCCGCCAGAGGAACGGCCGGCTGCGGTGCAGAGATGGTTTCAGAACTGGGCCGCCCTGGGCTGGTTTTGCAAGGCCGAAAAAAAGGCGGCGCGACCGTGAAACTTTGCGGAGGCAGCCGGCTCTAAGTCCTTTATGCGAGACCTGCTCATCAAGACCAGCCGCCTCTACGACAAGTTTTTTGACCTCGTCGGCCTGCTGAAATCGCCCTTCCTGCTGTTCGTGCGGCTCTACTGGGGCTGGCAGCTGATCGAGAGCGGCTGGGGCAAGCTTCACAACCTTCCGAAAGTAATCGACTTTTTCATGAGCCTGGGCTTGCCATTTCCTGCTCCCATGGCCTTTTCCATTTCATGCCTCGAGTTCTTTGGCGGGATCTTCCTGGCCGTCGGCCTGCTCACGCACCTTACGGCGTTGGCCCTCACAATTAACATGATCATGGCGTACGTCACGGCGGACCGCGAGGCGCTGTTTTCGATCTTTTCCGATCCGGACAAATTTTACGCGGCGGCGCCGTATACGTTCCTGATCGCCTCGCTGATCATCCTGATCTTTGGACCCGGGAAAATCGCCCTGGACACGCTGCTCCGGCGTTGGATTGGCGATACCGCGGGCGACCACGCGTTGCGCGAATCACAGCCCTCGGCCGACTGAGTCGCCTGCTTGGCTTGCAGGCGGGCGCTAAATGGCATTCTCTGCATGACTCGCATCCCATACTCTATGACATTTCGAAGTTGTTTCAAGCTATGCGCGATTGTGCTCTTAGGTGCGTGTTTCGCGGCGAGGGCGGATGACGTGACTTCAACACTCCTGATGGGCAGCTCGAAAATCGATGTGACCATCGATTCCGGCAACTTGAAGGTTTCACAAGCCGAGCTGATGCACTGGGTGCAATCGGCCTCCGAAGCTGTAGCGACCTACTACGGCCGTTATCCTGTTCCCCATGCGGGCATCCGCATCATCCCGGTTGACGGCAGCGGCATCCGGCACGGACAGACGTTCCCATTCAATGGCGGGTTCATCAAGATCCGCGTAGGAGCGGAAACGACGGCCGCCGAGTTGAACGATGACTGGATGCTGACGCACGAGATGGTCCACCTTTCATTCCCGTCGGTTGAGGACAATCACCACTGGATCGAAGAGGGCATCGCTGTGTACGTGGAACCAATCGCGCGCATTCAGGCGGGGCAGATGACCGCGTCTCAAATGTGGTCAGACCTGGTGCGTGATATGCCCAAGGGAGTTCCGGATCCCGATAGCAAGGGCCTTGACCATACGCACTCGTGGGCGAATACGTACTGGGGCGGCGCGCTCTACTGCCTCCTTGTGGACGTGGAAATCCGCAAGCAGACGCACAACAAGAAAGGCCTGCAGGATGCGCTCCGCGGAATCCTCAATGCCGGAGGCGACATTCGCCAGGATTGGAAGCTCGACAACGTCATCCAGGTTGGGGATCGCGCAACAGGTGTTACCGCAATGGCTGACCTTTACGCAAAGATGAAGGATCAACCAATGCAGGTCGATCTACCAGGTTTGTGGAAGCAACTCGGGATCGAAAGTGACGGCAAAGGTGTTCGCCTGATCGACGATGCGCCTCTGGCGGCCATTCGCCGCGCGATTACTGATCCTGCCACGGCCAAAGCCTCTCAGCCAGCTACTAGCAACGTGCGGCCCTTGGCGGTGTTTGCCGGCCGCTCGACAGATTCTTCACGGCAATTCGATTTGCCCTGATCGCCCCCCTGCGATAAATCGGTTTCTCCGGCGAAGCTTTCCGGGAACCCGTGTACTGGTTTTCGGCTCCTGAAGAAGCTACCCTAAGCAGAAGAGCCGAAATTGAGGAGAGTCTCATGGGGCAAACGAGGACGGATATCGACGAAAAGACGCGCAAATTCATCGAGGCCCAGCGCGTCTTCTTAGTCGCGTCCGCGCCGCTCGATCCGCGGGGTCACGTGAATGTTTCGCCGAGGGGCCTCGACACTCTTCGAATCCTGAACGCAAATACGGCTGCCTACCTCGACCTGACCGGCAGCGGCGTTGAAACCATCGCCCACCTGCGCGAAAACGGACGCATCGTTCTGATGTTCTGCGCTTTCGAGGGTCCGCCCAAAATCGTGCGCCTTCATGGCCGCGGACGCGTCGTGGAGGCCCACGAACCCGAATTCGAAACCCTGAAGGCTCTCTTCGCGAATCTCGAGGGCGCCCGCGCCCTCATTGTAGTAGACGTGCAGCGCGTCAGCGACTCCTGCGGCTATGCGGTCCCGATTTTCAAATACGAAAACGACCGACAGCAGCTGCTGTCGTGGGCGCACAGCAAGGGACCGGAAGGTATGAAGAAGTATCGTGAACAGAAGAACCGCACGAGCCTCGATGGGCTACCGGGGATTGTGCCCTGAGGTGGTTCCTCATTGAATAATTTGAAGGTGAATTTACGCAGGTATAGCCGCCGGTCATATTGACATCCACTGCCAGCCGCCGGTACCATTCCCTCGCAGTTTGCGGCCAATTGACATCCTCTGGAAGCCCTAAGCGGAGAAAACTCATGAACAAGACTCTATCGTACGCCCTGGTGTCCTGCGCGCTGCTTACTGCGGGATCGAGCGTCGCCGCACGTCCTCAGGCCCCCGCCGCGGCCCCCAGCGCAGCGGCCCCCGGGCAGGCTGCCTCCGCCCAGCCGCAAGGACGCAAGAAGCGCGTCGCGATCTTCGATTTTGACTATGCCACCGTGCAGAGCAGCACCTCCGCGCTTTTCGGCACCAACGTGGACGTCGGCAAAGGAATCTCCGATCTTCTGGTGAAATACCTTGTGCAGGATGGCACTTACTCGGTGATCGAGCGCAAAGCGATGGACAAAATCATCGCCGAGCAGAATTTCTCGAACAGCGATCGCGCAAACCCGAATTCCGCCGCGAAGATTGGCAAGCTGCTTGGCGTGGACGCGATTATCGTCGGGAGTATCACGCAGTTCGGGAACGACACAAAAAATACGAACATCGGCGGAGGGGGCGGCAACTGGGGCGGGTTCGGAGTCGGAGGGATCGGACGTAAGAAGAGCAAGGCCATCGTCGCGGTGGATGCACGGCTGGTAGACATCGACACGGCCGAAATTCTGGGCGTCGCTTCCGGCAAGGGCCAGTCCGAGCGTGACAGCACTTCTCTGCTCGGTGGCGGCGGCAACTGGCACGGATTCGGCGGCGGGAACGTAGACTTTGGCAGCAGCGATTTCCAGCAAACAATCATCGGGGAAGCAGTGAACGCTGCTGTGAAACAACTAAGCACAGACGTGATCGCGGATAACGCTAAGCTGCAAACCAGAACGGTTAGCGTTTCGGGGCTTGTGGCAGCGGTCGATGGCGGACAGATTGTTCTGAATGTCGGGGCCAAGGCGGGCTTGAAGGTGGGGGACCAGCTCAACGTGGAGCGTGTTACCCGTGAAATCAAGGATCCCGCGACCGGTCAGGTGATCCGCCGCATGGCTTCTCCCATTGGGGTAATTCGGCTTACCGACGTCGATGATATCTCGGCCGTTGGCGCGCCTGTTTCCGGCTCCGACTTCAAGGTTGGGGATTCCGTAAAAACGGTTACTCAATAGCAAAGCGCTTCCGCTCTCTTCTTCAGGCACATCGGGCAACACCGCCCGTAACGCCGCATATGATGCGCACGTAGCGCCGTGTACCGCAACGATATAGAACTCGGAAGTCGCGCGGGTCAACGTCCGCGATATTCGAAATGCCGCGCATAACATCATTCGAGTGTCGTCATTCAAGTATCCTGGGAGACTGCCGATTCTATCTGAGAAGGACAAAGCATTCAGGACGAAGCATCGAGAACAAAGTTCAGGCAAACCATTTTTTGTGAGGTGAATGATGTCCATTAGCAACGTCGGAAGCAGCTCCCTGCTTTCCCAGCTCTACGTGAGTCAAAGCGCGCAAAGCAATCAGAGCCAATTCCAGCAAATCCAAACCGATTTCAATCAGCTTGGACAGGACCTGCAGTCCGGGAACTTAACCCAGGCGCAGCAGGACTTCGCCACGCTGCAGCAAGCACTGCCAAGCGGGCAAACGCAGCAGGCCCAGCAGAACAGCGCCAGTCCCGTCACGCAAGCATTTACGGCGCTTTCACAAGCGTTGCAATCAGGAAATCTTCAGGACGCGCAGAACGCCTTTACCACCCTGCAGCAGGACATACAGCAACTTCAGCAGGAAGGCACGGGGGCAGGCTCGGGCCAGGTCCATCACCACCATCACCACGGCGGAAATGGTTCGCAGGGTGCCTCTTCGGCCAACGGCCAGCACGGGAACACGATCGCCACAGACTTCAGCGCCCTTTCGCAGGCTCTTCAGTCGGGAGATCTTGCCGGCGCACAAAGCGCCTTCGCGACTCTCCAGCAGGATCTGACGCCGCAATTCGGCGGATACACCACCTCGAACGGAGGTACAACGGGCACCTCCTCGGCCACAACGGGCGGTACTCTAAACGTAACTGCCTGAAAATATACGGACTTTCCTGCGATCTGAGCGGCAACGAGCGAGCATCTTGCGGGGGCGCTCGGGCATCTCTGAGATGGAGGTAACTCAAGATGCTCAAGTACATCCGCGTCCACACCGGCCTGCTCACCCTCGCAGTACTTTTTTGTACGATTTCCGCTTACGGCCAAGGACAGAATTCTCCCAAGATTCCGGTAACCACCACGGTCACCGTCCTTGGCCCGAAATTCACGGCGCCTCCTCCACTGACCAAGCAGGATATCCTCGTCTACTCCGGGAAAACCCGCCTGGATGTCATCAATTGGGTTCCGGCGCAGGGCGAGCGGGCGCCCTTGCAGCTCGCGATCGTGATTGATAACTCCGCGAATCAATTGGGAGTGGGGAGCCAGCTGAATGACATTGCGGGTTTCGTCAGCCTGCAATCGAAAAGCACATCGGTCGGAGTCTTCTACGCCGTCAACGGGACCGTTCAGACAGCGTCAAATTTCACGACGGATCACGCCGCCGCGGCGAAAGCGCTCCGATTGCCCTTCGGTCCGAGAGCGGGCGATTCTCCCAGCGTGTACCTTTCGGTGAGCGATCTAGTAAAGAATAAGTGGCCCGCCACCGGCGCGCGCCGCGAGATACTGCTGATATCGAGTGGAATCGACCGGCTTGACACCGGACCCCAAAGCCCGTACGTGGCGGCCTCGATCGAAGACGTCCAGAAGGCGGGCGTGATCGTACACGCCATCTATCTGGGCGGAGGGCGATTTGCACGCACCTTACGCGGACAATACGCGCAGAGCAACCTCGTGATGCTCACGGAGGGAAGCGGCGGGTACAATTTGTACGAGGGAATTCTCCCCCCTGTGTCGTTTTCGCCGTACCTGAAGCAACTGGATATGGCGCTCCACAACCAGTTTCTTCTCACTTTCGCGATTGAGCCAAGCGGAAAGTCCAAAGGAGAGCTGCGACCGATCGAGATTCGCACCGAGCAGCGGAATATACAGATGAAATATCCGAAGCTGGTGCTTGTTCCAGGGCAGCGCAAGTAGCGAACACTCGCCACATCAGAGGCGCACGATTGATTTTACGGGGTGGCAGCGTCACACGCGGCGGACGTGCAATGAGGGGTCATTCAGGATTTTTTGGAGACGCGGCCCCTCGAGCGCGCCCGATGATAGATCGACGCGCCAGTCCTCGGTCATGAGAAGCGTGCAGTGAAGGTCGCGATATTCGACGTGTAGCGATGGGCCGTCGAACGTCAGGTTGGCGTGCCCGTTATACCCGGCGTCCATTTTCTCCCCGTTTTGATACCGCCGGTTATCCCACGCCAGCAAGGGGCATTCGATGTCCGGTTCCTTGCCGCGTTCGACGGGCATGCCGCCATGCCCGATGCAGCGCCCATACGCTTCGATGCCCTGCGGAACCGCGTATTTGTCATAAATTGCGAGCTTGTGTTCGTGTCCCCAGAACCAGATCAGTGGCCTGCGGATAATCTGCGCGAGTTGCCTGGCCGGAATCTGATACCACTCGCCAAAAGCTGAATAGCATCCGTGGTGCGTCAGCAGAATCAGGCCGCGATCGTCTCCGTCCGGATTCACGACGTTCGTAAGCCACTGAAGCAGGGGCGGCGGAAATGCGCACCTGGGCTTGAATCCCACGGACGTGCGAATCCATTTGCTTCTGCCGATCACGGGCACTCGGCCCCAGTCGAATTTCGTGCCATCGTAGGCCGTGTCGAGCCCGACGATCCTCCAGTATTTGTTTTGCAGGCAGAAGAAGCTTGCCCATTGGCCGCCGCCCCACTCTGAGCCGGCGGCTCTGATTCCCATCCGCGGAAGAAGTTCGTCGTAGTATCCGTGACCGCGCGCATACATCTCGTGATTTCCGCTTAGTGCAAAGCTGCCTTTCTTTCCCGTTGGCCATTTGACCGGATCGTATGGGCTGGTTTTCTCGCCGAGATAATTTTCCTTGATCTCTGTCTGGCCGCCCACGAAGTAAACATCTCCAAGGTGAATCGAAAAATCGGGAGCAAATTCCCGAACGCAATTTGCGACTTCCTCAGCCTCGTCTGTTCCAGTTCCCCAGTCGCCTACGAGACTGACGGTGGCTCGATCCTCCATGGAGTAGATGCCATTCCCCACAGCGGGAGCGTTGTAGTCGCGAAATGGGCACTTCTTGTGAAACCAATAGCGCATAACGTGAGGGATCCAGGCAGCAACATGACTAGGAAGAAACGCGTTGAGGGGACTGTATTCCGTTTGGGAGTAGCGCGAGGCGCCGGCGCCGAAATGGGAGGCGAGCCCCGAATGAATCGGGCCGCTGAAATTTCCGAGGTCCTTCCGCCTGCCGCGATTTGGCCCCGTGCCTGGTTCGGATGTCAGGAGCGCGCCCTCGAGAACATTTTCGCACGCAAAATAAAAAAGCCCGATCCGATTTTCACCCGACCGGGCTGCTAATGGCTCTGTGACTTTATCGGATGAGACTTGCCAGAACCCGTTCGGGTGAGAAGCACCGAACGAACCCGAAATCGTGAGAATTCGGGATGGAGAGCCGTGCCTGCGAGTTAAACAGGCCGTACTCCCTTTTCTTTTAGAAAGGAGGTGATCCAGCCGCAGGTTCTCCTACGGCTACCTTGTTACGACTTCACCCCAATCATGAGTCATACCTTGAGCGCCTGCCTCCTTGCGGTTGGCACGGCGATTTCTAGTACAGCCCACTTTCGTGATGTGACGGGCGGTGTGTACAAGGCCCGGGAACGTATTCACGGCGCCGTTCTGATGCGCCATTACTAGCGATTCCAGCTTCATGCAGTCGAGTTGCAGACTGCAATCCGAACTGAGCGCGCTTTTTTGCGATTAGCTCCCCCTCGCGGGTTCGCGACGCTTTGTAGCGCGCATTGTAACACGTGTGTAGCCCTGGACATAAAGGCCATGCTGACTTGACCTCATCCCCACCTTCCTCTCCGTTATCCGGAGCAGTCCTCGTAGAGTTCCCCCTTGCGGGTGGCAACTACGAGTAAGGGTTGCGCTCGTTGCGGGACTTAACCCAACACCTCACGGCACGAGCTGACGACAGCCATGCAGCACCTCTACACAGGTCCCTTGCGGGAAGTCCCTATTTCTAAAGAGGGTCCTGTGCGGTTCAAGCCCAGGTAAGGTTCTTCGCGTTGCGTCGAATTGAACCACATGTTCCACCGCTTGTGCGGGCCCCCGTCAATTCCTTTGAGTTTCAGCCTTGCGACCGTACTCCCCAGGCGCAGGACTTAACGCGTTAGCTACGGGACTTGCCCCGTACAGGGCAAACCCCAAGTCCTGATGGTTTAGGGCTAGGACTACCAGGGTATCTAATCCTGTTTGCTCCCCTAGCTTTCGTCCCTCAGCGTCAGTTGTGATCCAGCGAGCCGCTTTCGCCTCGGATGTTCCTGCGGATATCTACGCATTTCACCGCTACACCCGCAATTCCACTCGCCTCTCTCACACTCTAGCATGGCAGTTTCGGGAGCAGCCTCTGGGTTAAGCCCAGAGATTTCACTTCCGACTTGCCACACCGCCTACGGACCCTTTACGCCCAGTAATTCCGAGCAACGCTGGCCCCCTACGTTTTACCGCGGCTGCTGGCACGTAGTTAGCCGGGGCTTCTTATACCCGTACCGTCAAACCCTTGCGGGCATTCGTCCGGGTCGAAAGGGGTTTACACTCCGAGAAGCTTCATCCCCCACGCGGCGTTGCTGCGTCAGACTTTCGTCCATTGCGCAAGATTCCCCACTGCTGCCTCCCGTAGGAGTCTGGACCGTGTCTCAGTTCCAGTGTGGCCGGCCAACCTCTCAGTCCGGCTACCGATCATTGCCTTGGTGAGCCATTACCTCGCCAACAAGCTAATCGGCCGCGGATCCCTCTTCTGGCGCCTTGCGGCTTTGAAGACAACAGCATGTGCCATCGTCATGTTATGCGGTATTAGCCCAATTTTCACTGGGTTATTCCCCACCTGAAGGAAGGTTATCCACGTGTTACGCACCCGTTCGCCACGCGCCGGCCTCCTGTATTGCTACAGAAGACTGCGCGTTCGACTTGCATGTGTTAAGCACGCCGCCAGCGTTCGCTCTGAGCCAGGATCAAACTCTCGTTTGAAACCTGATGTTTCGACCGTAACAACTCGCGCTGCTACGATCGGAACGAACTGTTAAATCGCTCGGTTCTTCTCCCACCCCGGCAAAGCCGGAGCAGGACTTCTCAATAGCCTCTTGCCTCGGTACACCCGAGACAACAGACCAAAACCAAACGGGTTCTGGCATGTATCATCCGATTGTCAAAGAGCAGGTACTCCCAGGCCAGCTGGAAGGCTTGAAGACGAACCCCAATACTAGCGGGAAATGTCCACCGTGTCAAGAATAATTCACATTCAAAAAATAAGCGGCCCTCCGAGCAGTCCAAAAAGTCACCAACCGCTTTCGATGCTGGCAACTAGCATGTTCGATGCGCTTAGGTGCATTACGTAGCAAACGAGCATTTCAGGGGAAATCGTCGAGTCTAACGGGTATCAGTACCGTCTGAATTTTGCACATAAGTTCAAAGAGTTTGGCCGTTCGTCCCTTGAAAACAAATTGCCGCGCAACAGATGAACTCTAAGTTATTTCGGAAGCTATACATAGCATGACCTCTGCGTGGTACTGCGATTGCCATATTCCAGATAGTCCCCCGTTTGGCCGGTCACGCCGGCCGGAAACGCGAGGACTTATGAAGAAGTTAATTGGTTTTGCAATTGTGGGATTAGTTGTCTCCGTTCCAGCCCATGGGCAGCGCGCGATGACCGGAGGGGGCGCCGCACCCACCAGTGCCGGCGGAATTGGCGGCGGATCAATCGGCGGCGGCGCCGCGATCACCTTTCACACCTTGCCTAGCGTTCCAAGCGCGCAATTTCAAATTGTGGATGTGAGCGGCGGTGATGTCAGTTTTTTCCCTTCCTCTTTCGTGAACTTCGAACAGGGAATCGCTGAAGGAGAAGCGGCCCTCGCCCTCAAGCGAAAAACTCTTGCCGAGGTCGCCCAGGAAAATCGCACTACGGAAAGACCCAAGGCGAAGGTTACGATCACGCAGGATAGTGCCGGGAACGCCGTCATGGTACGAAAATAGCCGGTTATTCCCGGTCAGATTTGCACACTAGAAAAAACGTCCGCCCGGCAAAGGAAGAAGGCCGGGCGGCCCTCGTTCGCCTGCCGAACCAAGACAAGCCCTGATCCTCGTCCTGTCTCCACGAATTTCGTCACCTCGAATATTCCGACGATTCCACGACGGGCTTGCGAACTCCGCGCATTCAAATAATTGATCGGGCCGATATAAGCAAACACTAAATAAAACATATGTATAGATATATATTCTGTTAGTGCGCCTTAGGCCAGCGAAAACCGTTCCAGGAGATAACAGAGTGACGCCGTCCCATGGGCACGGGAAGATCCTCCTCGTTTTAATTGTCGCTCTACTTCCGATGACCGCGTCTGCTCGCGGCAAAAGAAGCGCGACTTATGACGGCAGTATTGATTTCGCCGCCCAACTGCTGCAACTGGATGATGGGTGCCTTTCGGTTGACGGCGAGATTACCTCGGGGACTTTCTTTGCCGATCTTAAAAGGATCGACCTCGGCAGCCGACCGGAATACCGAAAGGGTAATCGGGTTGTGACGGAGTATCCGGAGTCGTTGACTACCTCCGTTCGCGTGGCGGGAGACCAATGCGCCCATTCGATTTCCAGCTGGCCCTCCTCGATTTTTGGCGGCAATTCTTACTCATTGGCGTTCGAGGTGGAATGGAAGGACGGAATGCAGATGAGACCAGCCGCAATGTCCGCCGCGACGATTCACTGCGTTGGGTCTCGGACTTTCATGAATCCCAGCATGGATGTGACGGTTCCCTCAGTAACATGCCAGCTGAAGGTGGAGAGTAAGGGTGTGCCCTTAGCCGACCATCTGATCGTATCGATTTTCTCGGCAGATGGAAGACGCCTAACCCGGCTTTCGGCGGCTCCCTGAACGGCCAGCCTTCTTTTCGGCCTGTAAGTCCAATCGTAAGACCCTCGTAACGTTGTCCGGCTGAGCGTCCGGCTCAGCGCAGGCCCAAGATTCTCCTAATGGCTCCTAGTTTTATCCATACGATAGATTGATGCATATTTTATGTGTTCCTCACGGGGATTCGGTAAGGATGAGCAACGGGTAATCGAAAGATGGTCCCGTAGGAGGAACAGATGAACAAGATTTCGGCAGTAAAAATCGTTCTCGCGACAATTGCCTGCGCGTGCTCGATATTGACGGCTCAGGCTTCCGCGAAACCAGCAGCAGCCGATGTAACGTTCACCGGCGTGGTTACGTGCTCACGCTGCCTTGACCTCACTCAGCACAAGGGATTCACCCCCTGGAGTTGGGCGATGTATAAGTTGAGCCAAGGCGACGACATCGTGATCGTGACGTCGGGAAAGATTTACAAGCTGCAAGGCGATAGACAGCAACTGTCAAAGTACATTCAAGACAAAGTGACGGTTTCTGGAAATCTCGACATGGGCACGATCACGGTAACAAACGTCGTCCGTCCAGCCAAGGAAAAGTGAGGTTTCAGAAAACTTGAGCAGCCTTTCAGAGAAACGGCCGCCCAGCAAAGAGAAAAGCCGGGCGGCCGCTTTCTGTTTCAGATTCGACGCGACAGCAGGTTTCTTGCCGCCTGCAGTGGTCGACGACCGATCGCAGGGAACCGCAGTGCCTCACGGTTCCGATAGCTAGGTCTTAAAACATGAACCCCGCTTCAATGACGCCACGAGTTTGCGTGCCGTTCTTGCCAGCCGAGCCAAACGCGTCTCCCGCCGTAAAGCTCTGAGCGTCTGCAACGGACACATCCGCGCGGGCGAAGAATCCTCCTTTCTGATAGGTGGGCGTCACGGTGAACCCAAAAGCGCTGCTGCCCGGACCGTACAGCAAATTCACGGCGCCGTTGGCAACACTTCCGCTGCTCGAGATGTACTCAGGCCTCAGGGCCAGTGATATTCCGTGCTTGAAATTGTAGTTGAAGAGGAGAGCTATTCCATCCGTCGTCGCGCCCTTGGTTACGCCGACTTTCGCGTTCGTAGGGACGTCGGTATATTGCCAATACGGCTGGATATACCAGTTGCCCTTGGTGTAGGTGTAAAGGATTTCGTAGATGGAACTGTTGTTTTGCACAGACGTGGCAAAATTGGAGTACTTGGTCGCCCCGGCGTTTCCGCCAGCCACGAAAGATACTGTGTTAGCCGCGTTTAGTGCGTAGGCGACCAGTCCAGTAACCCAGGTGTAGCGATTCGAATAGAAGCCATCGTTCCAGCTCAGCGATGCGGTTAGTTTTTTATAGGTTTCGTTGAGTTGGATGCCCCGGTTGACCGCGTTCTCCTGGTTCCACAACAAACCACGTTCGATGTTCAAGTTTTCGAAGTCAAACGTATACTCGGCCCCGATCAGCGTAGGCAGTTCCCCAATCTGCACTGAGAAGCCGCCCTTCACCAACTTGAGAAATCCGACCGGCAGAGGGCCGAAAAAGTCCGGCAAGGTTTTGTCGGTCGAGATGAAAGGCACTCCCAAATCCGGCAGGTTGTAGGCGCCTCCTTGCAGGTAGAATTGCCACCAACCGGTGGTCTTCTGCACAAAGACCTGGGCGTTGCTGACGTCCCAATGCGACGACTTATCGCCGGGAATCCAGTTGTTTTGCACCATCCCCATCCCGCTGAGGATGCCCGTAATGGCCAGTGTCCCGAACGGACCAGCGTCAAATGTATGCTGCGGGGCCGCTGTTGAAAGCGGAGCCGTCATCGATGGGGTCGGCAAGGGAGCCGGCGCAGCCGGCGGCGTGGGTGCGGGGGCTTGCGTCGCCTGATCCTGCGCGGGCGCTGAGCTTGAAGAAGCGGCAGGGCTTGGGGCGGGCGCGTCTTGCTCTGCTGGGCCGGGCCCGGCCATCGCTGTTAGTTGGCCTTGGTCAGCCGACGCGGCCGCATCAGCTACCGAATTGGCCCCCACCGCGGGTGTGGTGGCAGAGTTGGGGAGGCTGCTTTGGGCCGCTGTTTGAGCCTGCACCTGGGCTATCAGTGCGGGCGACAGGGTAACTGACATGCCTAAAGCGAGCAATGGCATCACCAGTTTGTGAATAAACTTCGGGGCAATCTTCATAGAGTGCAGATCTCCTTTTGAGGTGTGTAGAAATAAGCGACGAAATCGCTCGATTGACCGGACCAAGGTACCCCTCACGATCCAAACGGTCCAACTCATTAAATCTATTGGTTGTATTAATTAATAATTATGAAATCCATATTTAATCCTTACGTGGAATCGGGGAGATTGCTGGGGCAGTGGGGCACGACCAGCCCCGCCTGGCCGGGGGCATTGCCGCGGGGAAAGCGTGAAAACGTTGGGAGAAATGCGCGATCAGCGCTTTGCGAAATACAACAGCAAGCCAAAAATCACGACGGGAATCATCGCGAGCATGATGTAGAAGAGCACTTTTCTGAGCCAGGGCGTTCGCCGCTTCTTCCAGTCCCGGAGCTCGGGCCGGTCTTCGACGCCTACCTGGTCGGGATGTTCGAGATCGCGTACGAATTCGGCGGTATTGGGATAACGGTTCTTCGGGTCGCGCTCAATGGCGCGGTAAATGATCTCCTGCAGTTGCGGCGAGATGCTCGGATCAATCTCGCGCGGGGGAATAGGATTGTTCAGCAGCCGGTCGTTCATGATGGCAAATGGGTTGGGCCCCTGAAACGGCGCTTTTCCCGTGAGCATTTCGTACAGCATCACCCCGAGCGCGAAAATATCGCTGCGCCCGTCGCCCCGCTTTCCTTTCACTTGCTCGGGAGAGATGTATTCAGGCGTGCCCATCACCTGAGAAAGCTTCGCAAACGTGAGCCGCCGCGCGCCTTCCTGTCCTGCGATCCCGAAATCAATCAGCTTCACGCGGTCTTCCGGATCGACCATGATGTTTTCGGGCTTGAGGTCGCGGTGAACTACGCCATGGCTGTGTATATATCCGAGGGCGTCGGCAATGCCGAGGGCGATCTTCACGGCGCGTTCGGGCGGGAGCTTTTTTTCAGTATTGAGGATCTGGCGGAGCAGTTTCCCGTCCACCCACTCCATCACCATGTAAATGTTGCTGCGGTTATTGTCCCCGAAGACCTTCATGACGCCGGGGTGGTCGAGCATCTTGCCGATGTCTTCTTCGCGGCGGAAGCGGTCGAAGAAGACCGGATCGCTTTCCATTTCCGGGTGGGGGACTTTGATGGCGACGGTGCGGCCTGTATTCAGGTCCGTTGCGCGGAAAATAGAGGCCATGCCGCTGCGGGCGGCTACGCTATCGATGCGATAGTGATCGAGTTGTTCGCCGGGGCGGACGGGAAGCCTCAGTCAGCGTGCGTCGGAGCAAAAAAATTCGCGGTGAGCCCGTTCAGCGCAGAAGATAGGGGCGCCCGCGGTAGATACCTACGCGTTCCACGCTTCGAACGCGTATCAACAGCACGCTGATATTATCACTACCGTCTCTTTGATTGGCAAGATCGACCAGCCGCTGTGCCGCACGGGACAAATCCGCGCCGTTTCCGGCAACGGCGGCCATTTCCGAGCCGGTCACCGAGCCGTGCAACCCGTCGGAACACAGCAGAAGGACATCCTCGGCAAACACCTGATGTTCGCTGGTCTCGGCGCCAACAATCAGCTCGCCTCCCAGACACCGGCTGAGGATGTGCTTGTTCGGAGAGTTCTCCACTTCATCGGCCGAAAGGAGCCCCAGTTTCACGTGCTCGTTGGCGATGGTATGGTCTCGTGTGAGAAGGCTTGCTTGACCGCGCCGGATCAGATAGCAGCGCGAGTCGCCCACATGAGCGATGGCGGCACGGTCGTATCGCAGCGCGCAAGCGACGATCGTGGTCGCCATAGAGGTTCCGCCGGATCCCGACGCGTGCCCGGCATCGATCACCTGCCTGTTAGCTGTTTGGATCGCGCGCCCAAGCAAAGACGTGTGAGATGTTCCAGCGGGCGCATCGAGAAAGCTCCCGATGACGCTTTCGACAGCCGTGCGCGAAGCCACCTCGCCGAGATCGTGCCCTCCCACCCCGTCGGCCAATACAAACAGCCAGCCATGCGAGCGTATGCGCTCGGGCGCGGATGGAGCCGCGTGCCCTAAGTAGTCTTCGTTGCCTTGGCGGACCCGCCCAAGATCGGAAAGTTGCGTGAACTCGACATCCATCGATATTTGCGGAGGTATCACCGAACGCGCCGGCGCGGCGGCAGCCCCAAAACTCATCACGGTTCGGCCTCTGTACATTAAACCTCACATCGTTCCGAAATGAAAACAGGGCGGGCTTTGGCCCGCCCTGAAATTCACGCGATCACTCTACGGCGAATCAGGAAGTGATCGTCGAGCGCGTCGGAACAAGCGTGGTGCGTCCCGACTTTTTACTCGACATAGTGAAGTAGATGCCTCCGTAAATGGCCCATACCGCGGCGATGCCTAACGCGAGGAACGGTTCCATCTTGGTGCCGTATCCCATGAAAGGCCCGATCAGGTAGAAGGCCATGCAGACCAGGTTCGCAACCACACCAAACACGGGAATTGCCATGTGTTTGATGAAGCTGAACTGTGGGTGGCCGTGGAAGCAAACAATGCACGTGACGCAGCTGAGTCCGTAGAGAAGGAACGTGCCGAAGTTTGACGCCAGCGTGATGGTGGTCAGGGTGTTCGGCAAGGCCGCCATCTTGTCGTGGGTAAGGTATCCGAAGCTTGACCAGAAGCCGTGAGGCAAAGCCTGGATAGCCGCATCGGTACGGAGCGCCGGCGTCGCCGAACACCATGAGAAGCGCGAGGCATCCGAAGACCGCTGAAATAATCGCCAACGTCCAGATGGCGCGGTGCGGGCTGAGGTTCTTGTCATGGAGCATGCCGAAGTGTTCAGGTACTTCCTGATCCTTACCCATGGCGTAGGTGACGCGCGCCCCGGTGTTGATGCAGGAAAGCGTGGTTCCGATCAAAGCCAGAAACACCGTAACAGCCTGGATCAGCATGAACGTTCGGCCGTGGCCGGATCCGAACAGCGCATCGCCGACCATTACCATCATGTCTCCAATGGGCGCCGCGGAGCCAGCCGCGTTCTGCATCGTGTATCCGCTATTTAAGAGGTAGTTGGCGGCGAAATACTCGAACAGATAGCAGAAGGCCCCTTGGACCAATAACGACGTGATGACCGCAATGGGAACGTCTCGTTTGGCATTTTTGGCCTCGCCGCCCAGCGATGTTACCGATTCGAAGCCGACCAGGATCAGGATGGCGACGGTAGCCTGCACGAACATCCATCCGAAATTATGGATCCCGACGACCGATTTAGCGTTGGGGTGGGTCAGGAAGTTGCCCATCGCGTCTTTGTCCGGATAGCTGACGTGGTAGGGCACCGGCTTCCCGGCTGCATCCAGTTGCGGTTGCGGAACCATATTCGCGTCGCGAACGATCACGTCGGTTTTCTGACCGTTCACCGTTTGAGACTCCGTCTTGAATTCGTAGTCGTAGGCCTCGTTCGTTGTCGAATCCCACTGGAATGCCGACGCTGCCTGGCGCGTGATGCATCCGGTAGCCAATGGCCATCACCGCGAATACGATCAAAGCCGAAATCTGAATCACGTTGATGGCGATACTGACAGCGGTCGAACCATTCACACCGCGATGTGCGATATAGGCCACACCGAAGGTGAATAGAACGGCGACGAGCATCATGAACATGGGCCCCGGGTTCGAAGCGCTCATGAAGTTCGGCCAGAGCGTTCCCACAATGTATCCGGTGAAAATTCCGGTCACCGCGACCATCACTCCGGGGTATATCCAGTAGTACAAGTGCGAGGCCCAGCCTACGATAAACTTTGAAAGACGCGCGAAGCGCCACGCCTTATCGTGATTCAGGAACGACTGCTCGGCGAAGTAATACGAACTGCCGGTGCCGGGATAAAGCTTTGCCATTTCCGCGTAACAGACGGCGGTGGCAAGGCACAGCAAAAGGGCGAAAACAATCCCGATCCACATTGCGGGGGACGTCGCGCCCTCGGTCGCCTGCGCATAAAAGGTGAGCCAAAGGAATGCGCCGGGAGCAATGAGCGCCATCGCGTTCATCGTCAACCCGGTCAAGCCTAAGGTAGCCTGCATCTCACCGGTTGTTTTTTCGGCCATAATACGGTGTCCTCCTTTAGGATGCACTGATCGGTGCAGTGATCGATGCACTGATTCGTGGCACATTAAGGAAAGATAAAGAATTAGTACAATGCAACGTTCTGATGGCTGGGATAGAAGTTTCAAATGAGCGGGAGGATGCGCCGAAAAATGCCAGTTCCCTCGAAAATGGGGCGGTTTTGGCTACTTCGCGCAATGCGCGCGCGTTTCCGTCTCGGATCGGCTTGGCCGCCTCTTAAATTATGGATGTATCCGATTCAATTTATTTATACACAGGAAACCCAACACTAGCGCGATGCTAATCCCCCAATTGCGGGAGCTTCCGTGAAGATATTAGGCGGTTTGTTGCTGCTTTCTGGATGGCTAATTGCCGCCGGCGCAGTACTGTTGCTTGTTCCGGGAGTTGCCAGGATCGCTTTCGTCCTCTCCGGAATAGGCGTGGAAGTAATTGGTTTGGTTCTTTTTGCACGCGCGCATCCGTTACTGAGATCGTCAACAAGTCAATTGTCGCGAGGGGAACGGGAATGACTTCGGCGCCCGCTCCGTCCGATTTCGCTGCTTCACTCTGCATCGTCTCGATCCTGCTGATCCCATTTGCCTGGGCGGGCCTCGCGCTGATGAACACGGGCCTAGGCCGGTCGCGCAGCGCGTCGCACGCGATGTTGTCTGCAGTCTGTGCGATTTCCGTTGCGGCTCTCGTTTATTTCGTTTGCGGCTTCGCATGGCAGGGGACCTTCGGCGGCCCTGCGTACGACATCGTCGTGGGCGGCAAAGGATGGAGCTGGATTGCCGACCAAAAATTCCTGCTTCGCGGGATCGGCCTTGATGGGTCCGCCGTTTCGCTCGTGGTGCTGTTTGGAATGTTCAGTGTGGCATTCGCTGCGGTGATACCGCTCGGCACAGGCGCGGATCGATGGAGACTGGCTTCCATTTGTGGTTCCACGGCGCTGATGTCGGGCTGGACCTACCCGGTATTCGCGCACTGGGTATGGGGCGGCGGTTGGCTCGCTCAACTCGCCATGGCCGGCGGTATGGGACGTGGCTTCGTCGATACGGCTGGTTCCAGCACAATTCAGACAATCGGGGGACTCACGGCGCTGTCCATTGCCTGGATCCTCGGCCCACGCCGCGGAAAATACACA
The DNA here is from genome assembly GCA_963848365.1 of uncultured Acidobacteriota bacterium. Taxonomy (GTDB): domain Bacteria; phylum Acidobacteriota; class Terriglobia; order Acidiferrales; family UBA7541; genus Palsa-295. The sequence goes on along the minus strand of CAWKDI010000004.1, from coordinate 674,289 downwards.
TCGGAAGGAATGCCCAGTGCAATCCCCGGCCACAACGCCGTACTGGTATTGCTTGGGTGCCTGCTCGCGCTCGTTGGATGGACAGGCTTGAACGTAGCGGGGGCCTTGCTTTACACGGGCTCCGCTCCAGGCCGCGCTGTGCTGATCGCCATAAATACGTTCTTGTCGGCGGCTTCCGCTGGACTTATGGGCGTAGCCGTCACGAGCGTCCGCTTCGGCAAGCCGGACGCCTCGCTGAGCGCCAATAGCTGGACCGGCGGCTTGGTCGCAAGCAGCGCCGCATGCGCCTTCGTGGTTCCGGCCGAGGCAGTAGTAATTGGGGGCATCGCCGGGATGCTGGTCACCTTCTCGGTGGAGTGGTTTGAATTACGATTGGGAGTGGACGATCCCAGTGGTGCCGTTTCGGCACACGCCGTGGGTGGAATGTGGGGCATTCTATCCGTAGGCCTCTTTGCTAGTTTTCCCGAATTGGTACTGCGCGGCCCCCAAGGCACGGTGTATGGCAACTCCGGGCAATGGCTGGCGCAACTCGTGGGTCTTACCACTCTGATCGGATTTGTGCTGCCATCAACCTACGCCTTAAACTGGCTTCTCGACCGCTTTTATCCCCAGCGCGTGGCAGCCGAAGCCGAGCGCCAAGGGATGGATCTGTACGAATTGGGCTCAGGTGCTTACCCCGAGTTCGCTACTCACGGCGAAGAGTTCTCTCAGCGCAGGGTTTAGCTAGCATAACTCCCCATCGGCGATTTAGGACGTGCGCAGCAAGGTTTCTTAGCCCCGGGCAACAATTTGAAGCCCTCCAACTGACGCCCAAAGCCCGTAACTCCTGCGCTCTATCTAGTAGCAGTTCTATTGACATCGCGCGGCTGCTCGCCCTAGATTGAACGAGCCCTCCTGGAGGAGAGCCTTTGCGATCGATTGCACGTCCAGTTCTTGTCGTGCTGCTGTCAGCCGGCCTTCTGAACATCTCCACCATGGCGGCAGCGGGGAAGCCGCTTGGCATGGTTGTAAATGCCGAGAACGCCCATCTGAGCTATGTGAATGCGACGATGGGGACAAATGTTTTTGCTGGCGACTACCTGGAGACCGATCCCGGCGGAACGTTGCGCATTAAAATTGGCGCCAATCAGGTTTATCTATCGTCCGCAAGTTCCGCGATCCTCATGGAGGATCAGAGCAAGAGCGGCGTAAAGCTGACGCACGGAACGGTTGGCTTTTCTTCCCCGGCTTCGGCTCATTTTGAAATCGTGACGCCGGTAGGCACTATCCGCGGGGCGGATGGAAAACCCGCCTTTGGAGAAGTGACGCTTATCAGCCCTCAGAAAATCCTGGTCGCCGCCTATCACGGCTCTGTCGTCGTGAGTAATGGCACCACGGAGCGCACCATCGCCGAAGGGGATGCCTATAACGTATCGCTGGCTCAGGCCCCTCAAGGCTCGGGAACAGGCAACGACGATAATAACGGTAACGGTAACGGCAACTCTAACGGTAATCAAAAGGGCGGCGGCTACGCCATCCATAACGCCGAGCCCCTTATTTTCACGGCTGTAGTAGCAGGAATGATGGCCGGCGTCGGCTACGCCATCTGGCGCGTAGCGGATGAGAGCGACTCGACTCCACCCTCCAATTGATTCGTGTTCCTTGGGCGCTCTCCACGCGTCCACGATTCTTTATCCCGCTCACATATTTGGCACGGAAATTGCCCGAATTACCGGTAAGTTCTTGAAAGCTAGAGTCGCATTCATTTCAGCCGAGCGATTATGGGAAAGAGCGCCTTTATCGCTAACCAAAGTGAGACGGTGCCGGGTTCCTGTCTCCTGTCTCTTTCACTCCTCTTGGCATACGCGTCCGCGTTCACTGCCCGGGCAATATTCCGGCAAGTTATTGCACGCGACAGCTGGATCGTCTGTGACGTCCGTCACGGCGCAGTGTGCTAAACAGGACAGACTTGTAGGGATGAACCACGTATCATGACGTCGTTACCGACGCCGTCATAAAAACTTTGCGGTCCTGAGGGACGCATCTATGAATCTTCGAAGTAGCTGCACGGCGGCGTTGCTTGGCGTCACCTTACTCGTCACAGCGCCCGCCGTAATCGCACGCACGCAAGCAAGCCAAAAAAGTCCCGATCCACAACAGAACTCGGTGCCATCCAAAGATTCCGGATACCTCGGGGCGGAGGTATGCAAGACCTGCCACGAAGAGATCTACAACAGCTGGGAGAAGACTCCTCACTGGAAAACCACGCTCGACACCAAAGGCGGCCCGTCCCATCAAGGCTGCGAGGGATGCCATGGACCCGGCGCGGCGCACGTTGCCGGCGGCGGCGACAAGACCAAGATTTTCATCTTCGCGGAACATTCGCCGAAGGAAATCAACGATCGCTGCCTGACCTGCCACGCCTCGTCCATCGAGCACATGAACGCGGCCAACTCGCTGCACCGCCAGAATGACGTGAGCTGCATCTCCTGCCATTCGCCGCACCACGCGCAAACCAAGGAATTCCTGCTGGTGAAGGCGCAGCCCGAGCTTTGCTACACCTGCCATCTGCAGCAGAAGCCGCAGTTTGCCATGCCCTTCCACCATCGCGTGAACGAAGGCCTCGTCCAGTGCAGCGATTGCCACAATCCCCACGGCACCGATTGGCCCCAAGCAGGTGCGCGCGTCCGCCAGCCAGGACGCGGTTTGCTTCAAATGCCACGTCGACAAGCACGGCCCGTTCGTTTTCGAGCACGCGCCGGTGAAGACGGAAGGCTGCTCGTCGTGCCACGTGACCCACGGTTCGCCCAATCCGCACATGCTCAAATTCAGCAACGTGAACATGCTTTGCCTGCAGTGCCACACGACGTCCACGTTCAGCAGCGCTCCGGGAACGCCATCGTTTCACAACCAAGCCACCCAATTTCAAGCCTGCACGCTCTGCCACGTGCAAATCCACGGGTCGAACTTCGACGCGACATTTTTCAAATAGAGATGACCATGACGAGGACAATGACCGGCTGTCCAGGCTGCGCGATCTCGGAACTGGCTCTGAGTCCGCCTCGATGTCTTCGTCTGGCCGCGCTGTTTCTTCGCGCGCCCTTATCGCCCGGCAGCCCAGGGTAACCTCCACGGATCACAAGGGCGTGGATTCCGGCGATTACAACATTCAGCAGACCGTCGAATTTGGCTACCGCGCCGATTGGATCAATGGCAACCAGAACACCTACGACACGTTCGTCAATCTGGGCCGGGCGTGCGCCTCTTCAACTACACCCTCGAAATGCGCTCGATCGATCACCGCGGCCTGCTGTTCGACAATCTCAGCTTCAGCAACTTCGGCTATGGCGGCGATCCGAACGACGTCTCGCGCCTGCGCATCGACAAGAATAAATGGTACGACTTTCAGTTGCTGTTCCGCCGCGACAAGAATTTCTGGGACTACAACCTGTTCGCCAATCCGCTGAACCCGGCAACCTCAAAGCCCGCGATCGCTCTCGTCAACTCGCCCAATTCGCTGGACCTGGTGCGGCGGATGCAGGATTACAACCTGACCTTGCTCCCGCAATCGCGCGTGCGCTTCCGCCTGGGCTATTCGCGCAACGTCAATGAGGGGCCTGGACTTGAATCCTACGATAGCGGCGTGCTTCCTCTTTTCACCACCGACTACCGCACCACGGAAAACGCCTATCGCGCGGGAGTGGACTTCCGATTTCTGCCCAAGACCACGCTTTCCTACGACCAGTACCTCGCCTACGACAAACAGGACAACATCACCGCCGACAACAATCTCACCTATCTGTCTGCCCGGCTCGCGTTCCGGTCGATCTGGGAATCGTCTGGAATACTGCCGGCAGCACGCCCTGCGCCGCGCCATTCCCGGCTACCACTCCGGGGTTTGCCAACCCCGCCTGCAACGGAATCACCTCCTATTCGCGGTCGAGCCGGCCGCGCATTTTTACGCCGACCGAGCGTTTCAGCTTTCAATCCACCTATTTCAAGAATCTCGAGATGTCCGGAGCCGCGGGCTATAGCACCAGCAACAATCAGATCTCCGGATTTCAGCGAAGTCCTTACCGGGCTCACCACGCGAACCGATACGCGCGGGAGCACCACGAGCGGCCCGGCGGTAGCCAAGCGCGTTTCCGTCAACGCCGATCTGGGGCGCCATCTATTCAACGTCACCGAAAAGCTCCGCATCGACGATGCTTTCCGCTACGACAACTGGCGCATCCCGGGCGTCTGGAACGGCAGTGGAAGGAAACCAGTTCTCCAGTTCCGGCGCAGGCTTTCCCTCGATGCTGCTTCCGATCGTGCAGTTTCACTCCGGCCACCTTCAACACGATTTGCCCGGCGCCCTACACGGCCGCCACCTGCCCGCAGCATGCGTCGGGATCCGGCGCGGACTTCGACGACCGAGGTCAACAAGACATTTTCTGGGCCAGAACCTGAAGCAGAACACGTTTCAGGCTGCTATACGACTTTTCGAAGCGCTTCAGCGGCGCGCGTGGGGTATCGCTACACGAATCGCAAGATCGCTCATTTCAGCTCGTCTTTCAACACCGCCGAAATCTATTTTCCCGGGCGGCCCGACCGGCACTGCAACCAATGACCATCTGGCTGCGCGCGGCGACTGCGCTTTTCCGGCCGCGCCCGCGCCGCACGTTCTGCCTTCAAATTGCACGCTGCAAGTCAAACGGCTCGATTATCGAAACGGGCCCGGTCGCGGGCAGCGATACAGCGCGCAACGATTTACGACATCAACGAGCAGGCCGCGCTGCTTGGCTTCACGGCGCGGCCCATCGATGCGCTGCGCATCACCGGCGACTTCGAATTTGGCTACAACGATTTCGCCTTTACCCGCACCAGCCCGCGGCAGGTGCAAAGCTATAAGATTCACGCGAACTACACGCCGCGGCCGTGGCTGAATCTCGATGGCGCCGTCGACATTCACGAAAATCGCGACAACGTCTATCAGGTGAATAATCTCGAGCACGGGCGCACCTACGGCTTCGTCACCGTCTTTTCGCCCAATCCGAAATACTCGCTCGATATCGGCTACAACTACACCAACATCTACTCGCAGGCGCTGGTCTGCTTTGCCGCCAGCGGCACGGGCGTGCCCACGTATCCCGCATGCCCCATCGCGGGATCGCCCGTCGCGCAGGGCGCGACGTCCTTCTACAACAGCAATCAGCATTTCGCCTATTTCGACGTGATGTGGAAGCCGATCAAGCGCGTTTCCACCACACTCGGCTATGCCGGAACCTTTGTCGGCGGCAACACGCTTTTCCTGAACCCGCTGCAGCCCGCCGGCACGCTGGCGTTCAATTACATGAAGCCCTACGCGGCGTTTCAATTCGATCTTTACAAGGGCTTCAGCTACAAAACGGCCTGGAATTATTACGGCTACGATGAAAAAGGGCCCAGCGTGATTGCCGGGTTGACTCCCATACCGCTGCGAGACTTCAATGGCAGCACGGCAACATTCTCCGTTTTGTACGCTTTCTAGAATTTGAAGGTGACTTAAAGAACGCCTTGATAATATATCGAGGCAGCTAAGGGGAGGCATGACCATGAATCATCATCTCAGCCGGCTGGCTTGGACGCTCGGACTGTCGACAGCATTGCTTTGCACGACACTGCCGGCGCAAGCGCAAAACGACGTTGCCAGTTTATACAAATCAAAATGTGCGGCCTGCCACGGTGCGGACGGAAGCGGCGATACATCGGTAGGCAAATCACTAAAGATCCGCGATCTCCATTCCGCGGATGTGCAGAAGCAAACCGACGCCCAGTTGACCGAAATCATCTCCGCCGGCAAAAGCCCCATGCCCGGCTATAAAGACAAGCTCACCGCCGACCAGATCAAGCAGCTAGTAGCCTACATTCGTGCACTAGGCAAAAAGTAGCGCACGTCGTGAACAAGTCCGCTTTCTCGGGGGAGGCTCTATGTATTCTGACGGTTTTCTCGTTCTACAAAGAGTCGCGATTGTAGGAGCGGCGTTTCTTCTTCTCGGGGCGGGCGCTCGGCCAGCTGCCGCGGCGGATGACGCAGCCGCTCTCTACAAAACAAAGTGTGCCGCGTGCCACGGGGCCGATGGCTCCGGCAACACCGCTATGGGAAAGGCTTTCAAGTTGCGCGATCTCGGCTCGGGCGAAGTCCAGGCGCAGACCGATGCGCAGTTGGTCGCTATCACCGCGGACGGCAAGGGCAAGATGCCGGCATACAAGGGAAAGTTAACCGACGAACAGATCAAGGATCTTGTCGGCTACATTCGCACGCTCAAAAAGAAGTAGCGTCGCTCGTTTTAGCAAGAACGCTGAATTGCTTAACCGATGAAACTTGGGGAACACCTCGCCGGCTGGGCTCGGCCCATCGCATATTTCGGAAACAACGCGATGTCGCTGGCCGGCGCGGTTATCACAACCAGTTCGGCGATAACGCTGATCGGGTTCTGGGCTTTCGACCTTTTCGGCCGCGGAAGCGTCAATCCGTACCTCGGGCTCCTCCTGCTGCTGATCCTTCCGGGGATTTTCGTTCTGGGCCTTATCCTAATACCAATTGGCGTTCTATTGCGCCGCCATGAACTCGCCCGTGCCGGTGAAATTCCCCACGTATATCCCAAAATCGACTTGGGCAATCCGGTCTTCCGGCATTTCGCCTCGTGGGTTGCCGGTTTGACGGCCGCGAACCTAGTGATCTTTGGCATTGCCTCCTACCGCGGGGTCGAATACATGGACTCCGCGAGGTTCTGCGGCCAGACGTGCCACACCGTGATGCAGCCGGAATTTACCGCGTACCAACAGTCGCCCCACCAGCGCGTGAGCTGCGTGCAGTGCCACATCGGCCCGGGCGCGGGATGGTTCGTGCGCTCGAAGGTATCAGGCGTGCGCCAAATCGTTGCCGTCACTTTTCACACTTACGAGCGGCCGATTCCCACGCCGGTCGAGCAATTGCGCCCCGCGCGGGAGACATGCGAACAGTGCCACTGGCCGCAAAGGTTCACGGGCGACAAATTCATCGTCCGCACCAAGTATTCCGACGATGAGAAGAACACCGCGCTCACCACCGTCCTCCTGCTCAAGGTGGGTGGCCGCACGTTTCAAGGCGCCGTTGGGATACACGGCCGCCACCTGAACGATCATTCGCGCGTTCAATACATCTCGACGGACCGGCAGCGCCAAGTCATTCCCGAAGTCGACTACCTGGACGACAACGGTAAAACGGTAGCCTTTCTCTCAACCGATGCAAAACCCACTCCCCAGCAGCTGGCATCAGGTGAGCACCGGACCATGGATTGTGTCGACTGCCACAATCGACCGACCCACGTGTTTCAGTTGCCGGACCGTGCCGTGGACGAAGCCATGTCCGAAGGCCGCATCAGCCCGGAGCTGCCCTTCATCAAGAAAACGGCGGTTCAGGTACTGAACGCGGGCTATCCTGACCGTTCCGCAGCGGCCAGCAAAATTGACGCATCCCTGCACGAGTGGTATCGCGCTTCCTATCCCGCCGTTTACCGGGATAAGCGCGCTCTGGTGGATCAGGCAGCCAGCCAGGTGCAAGCCATCTACCTGCGGAACATTTTTCCGGAAATGAAGGTCACCTGGGGAACCTACCCCAACAATCTGGGTCACACGGATTCAATCGGTTGCTTCCGCTGCCACGACGGCAGCCACAAGAGCTCCGACGGCCGCGTCATTCCCAACGATTGCGACACATGCCATCAGCTGCTCGCTATCGACGAGGCGAATCCGAAGATACTCACGGACCTTGGGATGAAGGGCGGGCGGTTCTAAGTTTTTGGGCGATGCCCAACTTGCGACATTGCGCCCTAATCCTCGTTCTGCTGTTGGGTCCCGCCGGCCCGCGCGCGGTGCATGCGCAGGCCGCAAAAGCGGGGCTGGCTGACAGCGATTGTCTCAGCTGCCACGGCCAGCGTGGCTTTAAGTCCGATTCCGGGCGCGACCTCTTCGTAAACGAAGCAAAGCACAAATCCAGCGTCCACGCCGATTTGAGCTGTTCCACCTGCCATACGGACGTGAAGGAGTTTCCGCATCCCGCGCGCGTCGCGAAAGTGGAGTGTTCCGCCTGTCACGCGGAAGAAACCACTGACGCTGCAAAAAGCGTCCACTTTACCCTCGGAAATCTGACATGCGCCAGTTGTCACGGTTCCGGGCATGATGCCCAGGCGGCGTCCAAGTTGATGCCGCGGCAATGCACCGTCTGTCATGCCCAAGAAGTGAAGGCCTTGCTTGCCAGCGCCCATGGACAAGCCGCCAAGAAAGGCGACCCGCAAAGCCCGACCTGCGAGAGCTGTCACGGACCAATGCACAAAGTGCTTTCCTCTCAGGCGCCCCTCTCTCCGGTAGCGAAAAAAAACCTTCCGAACACCTGTGGCTCCTGCCATTCGGACGCGGGCTTTCTGGCGAAGCATCGGATTCCGTTTGCCCGACCGGTGGAAAGTTACGAGGCGAGCGTTCACGGCCGGGCTCTGGCAGCGGGAAATGACAATGCGGCGTCCTGCTCCGACTGCCATTCCAGCCATGCGATCTTTGGCGGGAGAGACTCTCGATCCAAAACAAATCATTGGAATGTCCCGGCCACGTGCGGCTCCTGCCACACCAAGATTCAGGCAGCATACATGGCCAGTGTTCACGGGCAGGCCGTGCTACATGGCTCGGTGGATTCTCCAGTCTGTACGGATTGCCATGGCGAGCACATGATTCTGGCTCCTAGCGAGGCGCAGTCGCTGGTGAACCCCGCGCAAGTCTCCGGCGCTACCTGTGGACGGTGCCACAGCGACGCGCGCCTCAACGCGCGTTACAATCTGCCACTCGACCGCGTGCCCACCTTCGCGGACAGCTTTCACGGGCTGGCGGCGCGCTCGGGATCGCAGAGCGTCGCCAATTGCTCTTCCTGCCACGGCGTTCACAATATTTTCCCTCCTTCCGATCCTCGTTCCATGGTAAACGCCGCGAATCTCGCCCAGACTTGCGGCGCCTGCCATCCTGGCGCGGGAAGCACGTTTGCCATCGGCCCCGTGCACGTGGGCATGGGGCAAAGCGAGAACGTTGTCGTCAGATGGATTCGCCGCTTTTACTGGGTGCTGATTCCGCTGGCGGTGGGCTTCATGTTCTTCCACCAGCTGTTCGACTTTCTCCGCAAGCTCCGAATGAATCAGCTAACCAGAACGGGCGGCGAAGTGGCACGGATGAACATGAAGTTCCGGATCGCGCACTGGCTCGTGATGGCGAGCTTTGTGCTGCTGGTCGTCACCGGATTTGCCCTGAAGTTTCCGGAAGCCTGGTGGGCCCGTCCGCTGTTGTTGGGTGAAGGCCACTTTTCGTTTCGCGGCACCGCGCACCGCGTCGCGGCGGTGATCCTGCTGTTCGCGCTCGCATACCACATCGTTCACCTGGCCGTCGTCCGCCGCGATCGGGTAATCCTGCGGCAGCTGATGCCCGGCACGGCAGACCTGCGCGATTTGAGGGGCATGTTTCTCTACAATGTCGGTCTCTCGAAGACGCGCCCAACCTTCGGAATGTTCAGCTACTCCGAAAAAATCGAATACTGGGCTTTCCTGTGGGGAACGGCCGTGATGGCGGGAAGCGGACTGATTCTCTGGTTCAACAATCTCGCGCTGCGCTATTTCCCCAAGTGGGTCTCGGATGCGGCAACGGCCTTACATTTCTACGAAGCGATCCTCGCCACTCTATCCATATTGATCTGGCACATGTACACGGTGGTGTTCGACCCGGATGTCTACCCGATGGACCGTTCCTGGCTAACGGGGAAAACCTCCGCCGACCATTTGCGCCACACGCGGCCGGAGTATTACGCGACGCTTGTTGAGCCACCGGAAATGGCAGCCGCCACGGCTCCCGTTGACGATCCGACTCCCACAGGCAATTCCAGCACAAGCAGCGAACCCGGCGAGAAACCGCCTCCAACACCACTGCCCCCGGAGTCATCTTCGGCTAGTTAGCTGGAGCGGAAGGACTCTCGCGGGTTTTAGAAGATGAGTTTCAGTCCAAACTGAATCTGCCGGGGGTTTGTGGCGAGTGTCGTAATCGTGCCCGCAGACGCGCTCACGGCACCGCTTGAAAACACGGTCGTGTTCGGCGGACCGAAGTTCACGTGGTTGAGGACGTTGAAAAATTCCGCGCGGAATTGAAGACTAGTTCGCTCGGAAACGCGGGTGTCCTTGAAAAGCGATACGTCTATATCCGCCAGCCCCGGCCCGTTGAACGATCCCCTGCCGACATTTCCGTAAGTGCCCAGCGTGGGTACCTTGAACGCGGTGGGATTGAACCATTCATTCGGATTGCCAAGCACGATCGGACCCGAAAACGCGGGATTGAACGACGGCCGGTCCGGATTTCTGGTATCACCGTCTCCGGACTGATTGGAGCCGACCAGGGGCGTAAACGGAAAGCCGGAGAGGAAGGTCCCGATTCCGTTCAACTGCCAGCCGCCAATCAGTTTGCTTTCCAGGCCGCTGGAGTTGCCGAGCCAGCGCTTGCCAGGGCCGAATGGAAGTTCATAACGCGCCGAGACGCTGCCCTGGTTCGCGGCATTCAGAGCGGATGGCCCCCAGTCGGCGCGAAGATCGTTGCGGTTTAGCACCATTTGCGGCTGGTTGCTGGCCTGCGCGCCGGTAAGCGCCGAGTTGTTGTCGAGGTTTTTCGACCATGTGTAGCTCGCCCGAAACTCGAGTCCCTGGTTCAGCCGGTGCGTGACTTCCGTTTCCATGGCGTTGTAGCTCGTGTTTCCTTCGGTGAACCAGAAGAACCCCGCTCCCAGGTAGGGATTTGGACGCGTTCCCACGGGAATGTACTGGGTTCCTTGCGGCACCGTGCTTGGTGCCGGATTCGTCGCCGAGGTGAGATTTGTTCCCACGCCGCCGGCCAAGCAGCCGCTTGGAGTGGCGCAAATCTGAGCCGGAATCGCATTCGGATCGACGCTGACAAAACCGTGAAATCCGTGCGATCCAACGTAAGCGATATGGAAGGCCGTGCTGCTGTTGAGTTCCTGCTCGACCGCCAGATTCCATTCCTCCACCGTGGGTGTTTTCGCGTTCGCCTGCACCCCCTGAGGGGCGTAGGTGGCGCACGGCGTGGGCACGCCGGGCCCACACGAAGGAGGAGCGGGAATACCGGGCGCGATCGGCACAATCGATGACAAAGCGCCCGAATAGGTAAGCGCGCCGTTATAAGGAGGAAGTGAATTCAGGAGGAAGGCCAGATCGTCGATCAGCGAATAGTAGGTTCCAAATCCCGCCCGAACGGCCGTTTTGCCGTTGCCGAACGGGTCCCAGGCCAAGCCGATCCTCGGGCTGAACAGCAGCTTGGCGTTATTTTGCGTGAAGACGGAGCTGCTCACCTCGGGATTTGTTTCCAGAATGCCGTTAGAACCCACCAGGTAGTTGGCGGCCCTTCCCAAAGCCTCATTCCAACCGTTTGTGAACTCGTGCCGTATCCCGGCGCGGATCGTGAGATTGCGGCGCAGCTTGATGTCATCTTCGGCGTACCACGCGCCGAACAGACTGCGCCACCCGAGTTCGTTCGGGCTGGGCACCACCTGGAACGTACTAACGGTGCCCTGCAGGAACTTTGTAAGGTTGCTGAAGGTCGCCTGCCCGAGGTGCCGTGAGGCGGAGTCTTCGTTGTCCTGCATGCGCTGGAACCACACTCCTACGCTGATCTGATGAATGCCCTTGCTGATCTGCAAGTCATCTGTGTACGTGAAGAGGTTTCTGCGATTCCACACCCCGGCCGCGTTGTTCGGGCCTGCCGAAGTGATTGTCCCGCTCGCCGTAGTGCTCACGCCGCCGCCCACGACGATGCCACCTGGCCCCGCACCGGTAACGAAGTCGAGGCTTGGGGGAAACGAAGCCAGCAGCGACGAATCGAGATTGAATCCTGCTCTCGAGAAACCGGCGCGGAAGGTGTTGAGAATATCCGGCGAGAAAATATGAGTTTCCTGAAAGCTGGCCACCTGCATCCGTAGCGTAGTGTAGGACCCGAACAATGGGTCCGCCAGAGGGACGAGGCTGTTGCCGTCGTCGATCGTGTACGCCGCGGAAACGGAGTCGCGCTTCCCCACGACGTAATCCGTGCGCATCGTGCCGAAGTCCTCGCGGATGGATTGCTTGGGACTATTGAAGGAATCGGCGATGCCGCTTGGAAGGTTGGTCCCGGGAACGAGCAGCTCTGGACCGTTAGGCTGCGGCCAGAACTGCATATATTGCAGCATGGCCGTATTCAGACCGGCGACCTTAGTGTAGACGCCGGCTGCATTGGGCAAGAAACCCTGCCGCGCCTGCTGGTCGGGTACGATCGCAAGATTGTTCACCGCGAGCGCCTGACGAAAGCCCTCGTAGTTTCCGAACAGGAACCATTTGTCCTTTCTGAGCGGGCCGCCCAAAGCACCACCAAACTGGTTTTGCTTGAAGGGAGTCGAGTGCCCGTTTGCGAAATAGTTAGTTGCGTCCAGCACATTGTTGCGCAAGAACTCAAAAATCGTTCCGTGAAGCAGGTTTGTGCCGGACTGGGTCACCACGCTGACCTGCGCGCCTGCCCGCTTGCCGTAAGCGGCGGAGTAGGTATCCGTCAGTACATTAAATTCACGGATCGCATCGATTCCAAGCAAGTCACCGCTCACGCCGCCAGGCGTTATCGCGAGCTGGCTTGAACCCGTATATTCAATTCCATTCAGCAGGAACAGATTTTCATAGGTGCGCCGCCCGGCGACCGTGAACGTGTTGCCGTTGCTTGTGCTTGTTTGCGCGCTTTTCAGAGCGCTGTAGTTGATGGCCCCGGGATTGAGCGTAACCAGATCATCGAAGCTGCGGCCATTGAGCGGCAGGTCCTTTACTTCCCGCTCGCCGACGATACCCGAAATCGCCGCCGTCGTTGTGTTGACCACCGGAGTTTCCTCAGACACCACCACTTCCTGGACGATTTCTCCCACTTCGAGCCTGAGAGTTACCGTGGCTTCCTGCCCCACTTCCAGGTTAATACCTTTGCGAATGGCCGCCTTGAAGCCCTTCTTTTCGGCCTTCACTTCCTGCGCGCCGAGGGGAAGCCCCACGGCGGTAAAGTCACCCGCGTCATCGGTCGTCATCACTCGCGTGGTGCCCGTCTCGAGACTCGTCACGGTAATGGTGGCCCCGCTCACGCCGCCTCCGGTTGGGTCTTCGACGCGCCCGGTGATGGCGCCGGAAATCTGTACGCCCTGGGCCAGGACGGCAGAGGCTGGGCCCGTCACAAATAGCCAGGCAAACACAAAGAATTGCGCGTATCGCGCTAGCCCCCGCTTGCGACTCCAACCGTCATATATCATGCTGTTGCTCCTCCGCGGCTGCGTGGAAAATAATTGGAAACAAAACTACACCCAAAGTAAGCCTTGAAGTTGGCCTAAACTGCTCCACGCCCAGGAAATCGCGATTTTGTCGAAAGCATACACCAGCCTCGCTTCCCCAAAGCCGACTATCATAGCGCGACCTTCGAACGGTTGGGCCAGGAACAGTTTGGGAACGGTACCAGAGAAATCAGGTTATGCTAGCTGTCGCACCAAGGCCTTTTCTCAGGAGGAACGATGTCATCGCCTTCGCGACGCCGCAGCGACCGCGTTTCATTGACGGTACTGCTGGAAGTCTCGGGAACCGACAGTCATGGCGCGGAATTCAAGGAGCCCGGCAAGACGCTGATCGTCAGCCGCAGGGGAGCCATGATCGTATTGGGACGCGAACTGAAAGGCGGGCAGGAAATCCACCTGAAGCGCAAGGCTCCTAGCTGAGTCGCACCGCCAGAGTCAGGCTCGCGTGGTCAACCAGATGGGGCAACAGAGGGACGGGTATCTTTATAGCATCGAAGTTCTCGATCCGGAGATCGACCTCTGGGGAGTCGACTTCCCCGCGCTTCTTGAGGATTCCGACGCCGTGGCGAAGATGCTGCTCGAATGTAGCTACTGTCACACGCGGGAGGTCGCCTACCTCAACGAGATCGAGCTTCGCGCTTTCGAAGCTAACCGAGGCATCGCCAGGCATTGCAAGAAATGCCGCGTGCCCAGCATCTGGACGCAGGTTCTGCATGAAGACGAAAAAAAGCTGAAGACGCGCGCGGCAAGATCGCGTCAGTCAGACGATCGAGGCGGGAGTTGTCCCGTCCGATGGGGAACAGCGCGAGCGGCAACGCGTGCGGCTTCAGACGCGGCTCACCGCCTGCATCCGGAAGGCAGGGGAAGACGATGAGCTGGCCGTTTGCGAAGATATTTCGCCCATCGGAATGTGTTTCCGAAGCAAGCGCCGGTTCGATACCGATACTCCCATCGAAGTAGCCGTTCCGTACTCGCCTGACGCCGCCAACATTTTTCTTCCGGCGCGAATCGTGTATTCGGAAGAAATTCCCAAGGCGGGATTATTTCGCCACGGCACGGAATACCGCAGGGTGGGGCCGCGCGCGCGGTGATACCAAAGCGCGAGACGCGTTTTGAATCGTGCTTCACTTAACCTACGGCGACCGGCGAACGCTCATTGGACCGCCGCGAATGATAGCGCATGGAGATGTTCAGGTGCACGGCGCCGACGGGAGTATCAAACGAGAGAACCGTCGCCTCCGAATCGCTCCCGATTTTGGCGCACTGGTCTTCCGTGAGCAGCGCCGGGGGATAGACCCGGAACTGAAATCCCCGGTCGTTCAACTGAGTGACCGCGTTTCCGATAACCATGTTGGCCAGCTCGCAGACCGTTTCTGGGACGATGGGCTCGGCAGGGTCCACGACCCCGCCCGCCATGTATTCCGCAATTTTTGCCGCCGCCCGCGGTTCCATATCTAAAATGATCCGCCCTTCGATCTGGCCCTTGAAGGCGACCACGGCCGCCAGACCCTTCCGCCGATAGCCTTCCTCCTCCATCGTCATGTCCGCGATGGCAACCGGGGCCTGCATCATCTCGGCGAGCACCGCATCGAGCGATCCAATAAAAGGCTGAATCAGATCCATTTTCATCGCGTCGACCCATTGAGCACGCCGGCCGGTGATGCAACGCCCTCGTCATTCAGAACATATCGCACGATCTCGTAGAGAACTTCCGGCTTCACGGGCTTTTGTACGAAATGGCGCGCGCCCTTTTTGGAGCGCGGCCAGGATGTTTTCCTGATAGCCCACGGACGACACCATCACGACCCGGGCATCAGGATGGTCCTGGACGATTCGCTCCACGGCCTCAATGCCCTCCATCTGCGGCATGGTGATGTCCATCAGCACGATGTCAGGTTTCGTGCGCGCGTATTCGGTGATCGCCGTCAGCCCGTCGCCGGCTTCGCCGGCCACCTGCCCTCCGAAGCTCTCCACCATTTTAGCGAGGCTTTTCCGGGCAAATACCGAATCGTCGACGATCAGATAGCGCACCGGCTGGCCGTCTTGCTTTCGCGCCAAAGGTTCAAATGGCTTCATGACGATCTCCTTCTCAATGCAGATTCCACCGAAGCGGCACTGGACATCACAGGCGCCATATCCAGGTTGGACGGCAAGGAGCCGCCCGCGCAAATCGATTGCAATGCACTGGCAATGAGGTGCAGAGGGATCACTCGCATGGCGAATCCACGCTCGATCGCCGCGCGCGGCATGCTTTCCACCACGCAGGAATCGAGGCTTTGAGCAATGGTCAAGCCGCCGGCGGCCCGGACCACCCCCATTCCCGCGGCGCCATCGTCGCCCATGCCCGTCATCAGTATCGCGATTGCCTTGGCGGCGAACTCGCGCGCCACGGACTCAAACAGGACGTCCACAGACGGCCGGTGCCCGTTGATCCTTGGCTGGCTGTCGAGAATAGCGATGTCCCCATGGTCGAGCCTGCCGGACCTTCAGATGCCGGTTGCCCGGACAAATGAGGGCGCGCCCCGCAAGGAGCAAATCTCCTGATTGCGCCTCTTTCACTTCGATGGCGGAGCAGTCGTTCAGGCGGCGTGCAAACATTCCGGTAAATCCTTCGGGCATGTGCTGGACCACGAGCAAGCAGCCGGGAAAATCCTCCGGAAGCTGCGAGAATACGTATTCCAAGGCGTTGGGCCCGCCGGTCGAAATGCCGATTGCGAAAATGCGGGATGGCCAGCGGGGAGCGGAAGCTGTTCGCGGGTCTTTCCGCTTGACCGCGGGTTCGGAAATGATCAACTTAGGCGCGCCAGAGGCGGCCGCCACCTTGATTTTGAGAGCCAGTTCCGACGCGATCTGCTCGATACTCCCTGAAGCCGCTTCATGCGGCTTGGCAACAAAATCGAACGCGCCTAGCCCCAGGGCTTTGAAGGTAACCGATGCGCCCGCCTCCGTGTGGGCGCTGAAAACGATGACGGGAAGGCGCTGCTTCCGAGTGATGTGTCGCAGCATCTCCATGCCATCCATGCGCGGCATATCGAGGTCGAGAGTTACCACATCGGGCCGCAGCTCTTCGATCTTTCTCAAGCCAATCAATCCGTCCATGGCCGTGCCGATTACTTCGATCGATGGGTCGCGCGACAACACTTGTGAGATCAGCTTGCGCATAAGGGCCGAGTCGTCGACCACGAGAACGCGGACTTTTCGTGCTCATACCGTCGCTCCCATGGAAGGCGGGTTCGGGAGGCGCGGCATGAGCGCCGTCATGTTGAGAATCAGCACTACCGTTCCGTCACCCAGAATGGAGGCTCCGCTCACAAGGGAAGAAGCGATGAGCTGGTCTTCCAAAGGCTTGATGACAAGCTCTTCTTCACCCATCAAGCTGTCGACCACGAGGCCGAAGCGCCGGCCTCCCACTCCAACGACGACCACAAAAATGCGCTTGGGGCTTTCTCGCGCTGGCTGGGGACCGGATTGTCCGAGCCGAACCAGCGTTAGAATCTGTTTCCGCAATTGGACGACTTCGCGATCGTTTACAACGTGAATCTCTTCGGGTGGGATGCGCGTAATTTCAACGACGGAAGCCAAGGGTACGGCGTAGAGTCGCCCCTCGACTCGGAATAAAAGCGCCTGGATGCTGGCAAGCGTGAGCGGCACGATAAGCTTGAACGTAGTACCGCGCCCGGGTTCGCTTGTTACTTCCACGATAGCCCTTCATGCTCTCTAGAACCGACTTCACGACATCGAGGCCGACGCCTCGGCCGGAGATTTCGGTAACTTCATCTTTTGTGCTGAATCCGGGTTTGAATATCAATTGCAGGGCTTCGGATTCGTTCAGCCGTGTAGCTTCCTCGGCGGTATAGATTCCTCGTTCCACAGCCCGGCTGACGATTTTTTCGCGGTCGAGCCCCATGCCGTCATCGGAAACCTCGATGACCACCTGATCTCCCTCGTGATACGCGTTCAGGCGAATCGTACCGCGGGCGGGCTTCCCGGCGAGCTCGCGGTCGGCAGGAGCTTCGATTCCATGATCGGCTGCATTGCGCACTAAATGAGCGAGAGGCTCGCCGAGAGCGTCCAGGATGCTTTTGTCGAGATCCGTGTTCTGCCCCGAGACCTCGAGAACGATTTCCTTGTTCCGCAGTCTGGCGATGTCGCGCACGACCCGCGGGAAGCGCCGGAAGAGTTGCTCGACCGGAACCATGCGAATCTTCATCACGGACTTCTGAAGTTCGTCGAGGACGCGTGACTGGAAAGCAAGGGCATCGGAAAATCTGCCCCGCAGCGGTTCCTTCGGGTACCTGCGGTCCAATTCGTTGATGGTCCGCTGCAGCATGGATTTTCCGATGATCAGTTCTCCTACCAGGTTCATCACAGCGTCGATGCGCGACGTTTCGACGCGCAGGCTGCCTTCCACGGTGGACTGGGCGAGACTCGACGCGGCTGGCTCGCGACGCCGATCTTCGCGGCGCTCGTCGCGATGTTCGCCGCGCCGATCGTCACGATGTTCTTCGCGAGCTCGGACAATATCAGCCGGTACCGTGCTTTTCGCAGCGGTTGCAGCGGCCTCCGCTTCCAGAAGCACCTGGAGCACATCGCGCGTCGCGGTATGCGGGGCGTCCATTCTCTCAACCGAGAGCTTTTCGACGACCGAGGGCACCTGGCAACGCTGTTTGATCCAATCCGGCGATTGCGAGCTGGAGAGGGCTGCTTCCATCACTCGACCGCTCTCCGTTGACTTCGCCTCCAGTGGGGAAAGAGCTAAGACACGACCAACCCCTTCAAGGGCCTTTCGCACCAACTCGCACGAAAGGGAAGTCGGAGCTGCTTGTGGATCAAGATGTAGAATGACGTGGTAGACGCACTCTCCCTGCCCACACGCTTCGGCAATCGTGAGATGCTCGTATTCCGTCCAACCTGGCTTCGCTGGGTGTGAGGCATTCCCAGGGGCCTTCATTTGCTTGGCGAGGACACGATTTACCAGTTCTCGGAGGATTTGCCCTGTAGGCGGTTGCGCGTTCGCCCGGTACGCAGTAAGCATCTCCTTGAACGTGTCAACGGCCGTCAGGACCACCGCCGCGATCTCAGCCGCGTTATCTTTCGCTAACTCGGGAGCCAGAGCGTCTTCCAGACAATGCGCCAGTTCGCTGAGTTCACGAAAGCCGCAAGCGGCGGAATCTCCCTTAAGGGTATGCACGGCTCGGCGGACATGGCGCAACTGCTCGCCGTCGCTGGGATTCGCTTCGAGCGCGAGTCCCGCCGCGTTCATCCCTTGCAGAACCTCTTCGGCGCTTTCGAAAAAGACATCGAGAAGCTCCGAGGCTTGCTGGTCGGAATGAAAACTCACGGATCCACCCTCTCAATTCGCTGATACACCGTCGCATTGTTTTCGTGGATCATGTGGAACTTTGTGGTGAGTCCGAAAAGGCTCTCAGCATGGCCGACAAACAGATAACTCTCCGGATTCAGGCAGTGATAAAACTTCTCGACGAGACGCTTCTGTTCGGCAGCATCGAAATAGATCATCACGTTGCGGCAAAAGATGGCGTCGTTGCGCCGCGGCAGGAATTCCGTTTTCAGGTTGTGAAAATCAAACTGCACCATGTTTTTAAGCGCGGTCTTCACGGTATAACGGTCACCGATCTTGTCGAAATAGCGCAGGCGGCAGGTGTAATCCACCGATTCCATCTGCGGCTCAGTGTAGACAGCCTGCTGAGCCGCTAGCAGGGCGGAGTAGTTGATGTCCGAAGCCAAGATCTCCACTTTCCAGGGAGGCGGGACAAGCGGTTTCGGGGTCGGCATATCGAAGGGAAGCGGATTGCGCAGGTAGTAGTAAGCGAGCGCGTCACAAATCAAAATGGCAAGCGTGTAAGGTTCCTGACCCGTGGAACAACCGGCGCTCCAAATCCGCAGCGACCAGTCTCTGCGGTCCTGCTTTTTTTTCAACAGACCTTCCAGAACCACCTTTTTGAACAGATCGAGCTGTGGACGAAGCCGGAAAAAACTGGTCTCGTTGACGGTTAGATTCTCGAGGAGGGCGGTGAGTTCCCGTTTGCCGTCGCGGCTGGTCAACAGGAGGTAATACGAGTAAAAGGAATCGAGCTGGCACACCTTGATGCGGCGTTGCAGCCGGTCCTGCAGAAAATCCATCCGGCGCTCATCAAAGAACATGCCGCACTCCTGATAGATCAGCGTCTGCAGGAGCTTTAGTTCGGCCGGGCTGAGCGGAATCTGTGTTGTGAGCGTCGACATTCTTCCCTCGTGACTTCGCGGCACCGATCTAGCAATTCCGAGCGATGTTACTTGCGGTGGCGAAGTCCTCTAAAACAGGCGCTCCATCGAGAGTATGGAGTTCCCCTTGTTCTATGAGTTTTTTCAGATCCAGGAGAATGACGAGTCGGCCATTCAGCTTTCCAACACCGGTGATGTAATCCAACTCGCCTTCGCGGAAGACATTATGAGGGTCTTCAATTTCGGAGGGTGGAATCCTCAGTACCTCCGAGGCTGAACTTACGATGAGCCCGATGGACCGGTCGCCCAACTCCACAACCACAATGCGGTTCTTTTTTGGAGATTCCGCCAGTCCGGCGCCAAATCGTTTTCGCAAATCCACGACGGGTATGATTTTTCCGCGTAGATTGATGACCCCCTCGATGTAACTGGGTGCATTCGGGACTGCGGTGATTTGGGGAATGCGAACGATTTCGCGAACCGAGGCAATGGGCAAGCCAAAGGTCTCGCGTCCGATGCGGAAAGCGACGACCTGAAGATCCTTGTTCGCAGATGGGGCCGCTATTTTCAGGATCTGCCCACTTCTGCGTACTCGTGGGAAGTACGCCGTGCTGTTTCCGGGGTCGCCGACCGCGGAGTGGGGTACCGCCGGCCTTGCGCATCGCTCTCATCGATAACAAACCGTCCCATGGATTCGAGCAAAGCCTCCGAGAGCTTCGACATTTGTTCGGCGGTGGCCGCGAGATCCGTGGAACTCGACGTAGACTGCTGGACCATTTCGCGCATTCTTTCCATAGCCCGGACCACTGCCTGGGCGCCCGAGGCCTGCTCCTCGACAGACGAATTGATCTCGTGAGTAATTTCGGTCAAGCGATTGGTGGCTTTGGCGATCTGCGCGGAACCGCTCGACTGTTCGGTGGTGGCAGCGCCGATCTCTTGGGAGAATTTGTAAACCTCGGAAACTACATCCGAGATCTTGTCGAGGGCCACGCTGAGATCTTTGTTCAGCAGCAGTCCTTCCTGGACCATCGTCGTGCTCTTCTCCATGTTTTCCACGGCTTCGCGCGCTTCTTTCTGAATGCCCTCGATGAGATCCGATATTTCCTTCGTCGACTGCGTGGATTTCTCCGCCAGCTTCCGCACCTCTTCGGCCACGACCGCGAATCCGAGGCCGTGCTCTCCGGCGCGCGCAGCCTCAATGGCGGCGTTGAGAGCCAGAAGATTGGTTTGTTCGGCGAGATCGTCGATCACTTCGATGATTTTGCCGATGTCGTCGGCGCGCCGGCCCAACGCGTCGATAATTTCGGCCGATGACTGGATGGATTGGCTGGTCCGGTTCAGCCCTTCGGTGGCCTTGTCCATGGTGGACATGCCGCTCTTGGCTTCCTCGCGGGAGCGATAGGAGATCTCGACCAGTAGCCGGGCGGTATCGGCGACACGCTGAATTGAAGTGACCATTTCATCGATCGACGCCGAAGTTTCCGAAACACTCGAAGACTGAATTTGCGTGTTCTTGACCACACTTTGCACGTTGATGCTCATCTCATGCATCGTGCTTGTGACTTCGTCGATTGCGGAGGCGGCCTGCACGCTCACCTTGGCGGATTCGTCGGAGGCAGTCGCCATTTGGCCTGCGCCGTTGGCTACTTGGGATGCGCTGTCACGAACCTGGCGAACGAGTTCCCGCAGGCCTTGCGTCATCCTGGCGAACGCCACGGCCATCGTGTCTTGCGGAGAACGAGGCTTCACGGAAACCGACAGCTGACCTTCCGCGATTGCTGCCGACACCGATGCCATCTGCTTCAAGTGGACAATCATCTTGTTGAAGTTCTCGGCAAGAACGCCTACTTCGTCCCCGCGGCGAATGTCAATGGTCTGGTCGAGATCGCCCGTGTCGCCGATGCGGTGGGCGACATCGATGAGTTTATGAAGCGGTTCTTTGATCGATTTTGCCGTGAAGAACGCGATTAAACCGCCCAGTGAAACGGCAAAGAGCGTCCCGACGGTCGTAATGACTGCGCTGACCATCGTGGCGGAGTCGGCGGATTCATTCGAGGTTTCCTGCGCTCGGCGTACGGCGCGGCTGGCTTCATCCAGGATGCTCGTGGACCGGTTGATCCAGGACATCGGGTCGTGCTGAAGGTAGACAGATTGAAGCTCGGCGATAGTGGAGTGCCCTGCCTCTACCTGGCGCCGCTTGGCGATCATTTCTTTTGCAAAATTATCAGACCAGTTGCGCTCGTTGTCCTCCACCTGGCTAAGCGCGGCACGGAGGCTCTGGTCGGTGGCCATTCCCTCACCCTGATGCAGCAACTGGACAAGATCGCTGATGCCCCGGTTGGTCTTGTCTTCGTCCCGCACATCTCCGCTAAGGAGGTAATTGCCAAGCGCGAGACGGTTTTCCATGATCTTGTAGCGGACCGCCTCGATCGTCTGGACGTCAACAAGTGTGGAAGCCACGGCCGAGCGCGCGGTATATTGGCGCTCCACCGTGAAAATATTCATGACGAGTAAGAACAGCATGATCGCGAGAATGGATCCGAATCCCCAGTAGAGCTTCTTACCGATCGTCATTAGAAAAGCCTCCACATCCTGCCTACGGACGCTTCGTTTAAACGCCGAAATGGACGCGTCCCTTGTGATCCACCTGCGACGCTGGTCCCACGTTTCGACTTCAGTATGGACATGCGTGGGAACCCGAGCCGGAAGGTGCAATGGCAGTGCCATTACAGCTCTATTCGCTTTCCGCGAGAGCGATTAGTTACCGGTGTAAGTTAGTGACGCTTGCACACTTACGTTTAGGCCTACCTCCTCGGGAGGGGCGCCATCTTATTGAAGTCTCAGTTCATTCGCCGGATAGCGCCAAGCGTCTCATATTGCGACGAACAGCGGATTAACACTTACGGCAACGGCCCACCTACATTTCTTGACTCAAAATGAGATGAGACCTAAGTTCATTTTGCAGCCGAACGCGCGCAAGCCCCCTGATCCTCCGTGCGTGCACTGAAAACAATTCGTCACGTCTATACTGGTCCCCCTGACTCGTCTGCGGACTTGTTCGCACACTTTTTTTCCGCTTCTCTTGAGCTCAATCCATCGGTCGGCACGCAGGAGCTTTCCCGGCGCCTGACTTCCCATGCGGTTCAAATGCTGGAAGGGCGCGCGGCTACTTTAGCGATTGCCAGCCCGCCCGGCTGGCAAATCGCGTCGATAAGCGGCATGGCGAATCGGTGGGACGACCGACTACAGGCCCGCCTCGCTGACCGATTTGGTGAACTTGCAACTCCGGCATCATGTGAATTGCGTTGCGGACCTGCCGCGAGACTGCTGGGAAGTGAGCTTGCGGAAGCTCTGGGCTGGCGGGAGGTCGTTCTCGTTCCATTGACAGAGAGCGACGGACGCGCGCTTGGCCTGTTGGGGCTCGCCGACCTTTCGGTCCCGCTTTCCGAAACGAAAAGCCAATTGCTCCACGCACTCGCCAGCCATGCAGCCGTATTGCTCGAAAATATCCGGATGATCGAGCGTATCGAGCAGTCGCGAAAGCGATGGGTCGAGGACGTCGATGCGATTTCAGATTTTATTCTAGTCCATGATGAGGCCGGCAAAGTACTGAGGCTCAATCGGGCTCTGGCAGATGTTCTGAAGGTTCGGCCCAACGAGGCGATCGGTTGGGATGTCGGGGCACTCGAACTTCTTTGCACGCCTTCTACCCGGCAGTGTTCCTTCTGCCGGAACACCGATGCGTCGCAGGAGGAGTTTACGCATCAGGCGCGAGGCCGTACCTATTTGATCTCTACTTCGAGGATTAACCCAGAAGTGGGGGATCCTCGAACCGTGCACGTGCTGAAGGACATCACGGATAAACGCGAGGCGGAACGGCGCTACCGGCGCGAGCGAGATTTCAATCGAAATATTTTGGACAACACGCGAAGCATGATTCTGGTTCTCGATACGGCTGGGCTGATCAGCTATTCCAACAAACGGTGCTCCCAGACCGGATATAGCGAGCAGGAACTGCTGGGGCAACCCCTGGCGGACCTGGCGCCGGCGTCGCGGCGAACATCCTTCTTGGAAGCGTTCGACAGGGCGCTGGAGGGCGCTGCGATCGAACTGGAGATTCCGCTGTCGCGAGGTTCCCATACAATCGGGCAGTTTTCGATCAGCCTGAGCCCGATGCGGGACGAGCAGGGAAACATTAACAGCATTGTAGTCGTGATGACGGACATCACGGATGCCGTTGGCCTTCAGGCAAAACTGATGCACACCGAAAAAATGGCTGCGCTTGGCCAGTTGGTCTCTGGAGTGGCCCACGAAGTGAACAACCCGCTGGCGGCAATTGTAGGTTTCACCGACTTACTGCTCGAGAATCCGGTGATTCCCGAGGAGGCCAAGCGGGACCTGCAGGTCATTCTTCAGGAGGCGCAGCGCACTCGCACCATCGTCCAGAATCTCTTGAGTTTCGCCCGGCAAATGCCTCCGCAACATGAACCGATACAGCTGAATACGGTCGTGCGGCGGACGCTGCAGCTCCGCGCCTACGATTTCGCCAATCGAGGCACCGAGATCGTTGAGCATTATGACGAGAACCTGCCCCTTTTTATGGGCGACCCCCATCAGTTGCAGCAGGTATTTCTCAACGTGCTCAACAACGCCTACGACGCGGTGCAGGAAAGTGGGCACGCCGGCAAGGTTGAAATAAAGACCTCTCACTCGGCAGGGCAACTTGAAGTTTCATTCCGGGACAACGGCCCTGGGATATCCCATCCCGACCGCATCTTTGACCCCTTCTTCACTACGAAAGAGGTAGGTAAAGGCACGGGACTGGGCTTAAGCATCTGTTATGGCATCATTCGCTCGCATCAAGGCGAAATTTTGGCCCGCAACAATGCGGACGGCGCCGGAGCCACGTTTGTCGTGCGGCTCCCCGCAGCAAAATGCGCCGCCGAAATGCTGGCAGATGGGCGAGTCGCGGTCTGACTGTCGAGCGGCTCGTGCTTACGCAACGGTGGGAAAGGTTTTGCAGTTGTTAGATGGTTCTGTTCGAAGGGAAATAACGGGCCAAGATGACGGATGACTTGAAACTACGCTTATTGATTGTTGACGATGAACAGAGCATCCGACGATTGTGCATGACAGTCGGCCAGGGACTTGGATTTGTGTGCAGCGAAGCAGATACGGCGGAGGCCGCGGCGGAGGCTCTCGAAGTATCGCCCCCAGACATCGTGGTCACCGACTTGAAATTACCAAGCCTATCGGGAGTGGAGCTTCTTCGCAAAATTAAGGACTCTGCACCCAGCACAGAAGTTGCGATCATGACGGGGCACGGCTCCATCGAATCGGCTGTCGATGCCATGCGAAAAGGCGCCTACGACTACATTGAAAAGCCATTTCGCGTGGAGAGACTGCGCCTATTACTCCAGCGCATGGCTGAAAAAGTCCAGCTCGTAACGGAAAATCGATTTCTTCGAGAGCGGGTCGATACAGAAACGCAGCTCGACGGAATCGTCGGCACGTCGGCCAAAATACAAGACGTGCTGCGTATGGTCTCGCGGCTCAAGGATAGTCGCACACCAGTGTTAGTCATGGGCGAAAGCGGCACTGGCAAGGAACTGGTCGCCCGGGCGATTCACTTTCGCGGACCTCTGGCGCCGATGCCGTTCGTCGCCGTGGACTGCGGTTCCCTGGTTCCGACGCTTATGGAGAGCGAACTATTCGGCCACGAAAAAGGGGCTTTCACAGGCGCACTGAAATCCAAGCCGGGCCTTTTCTATGCGGCAAATGGAGGGACGATTTTTCTCGATGAAATCGGCGAATTGCCGCTGGAGTTGCAGGCCAAGCTGCTTCGAGTGCTGCAGGAAAAGGAAGTGCGCCCGGTGGGGAGCAACGCCAAGGTTGCGGTGAATGTGCGCGTGGTGGCCGCGACGAATCGGGATCTTGAAGCGGCCTATCGCGCCGGAACTTTCCGTAAGGATCTTTATTTTCGCTTGAATGTCGTTACGATCCGGCTGCCGAGCTTACGGGAGCATCGTTCCGATATCCCTCAGCTCGTGCATTACTTCTTGGACCGATACGCTCCAGGCGAGAGCATCCAAGTGATGCCTGCAGCGATGAAATGCTTCCTGCAATATGACTGGCCCGGAAATGTCCGCGAACTTGAGAACTGCATTGCCCGCGCCGTGGCGCTCGGCGACGATCATGTAATAGATATCGAAGATCTTCCGCCGACAATTCGGGGCGAAGAGGGCTCGGGCCTTATCAGCTCTGAAGGAACTGCTCTTTCAACTACTGCCCTTTCCGAACTCGAAAGGATTACCATCCAGCGCGTGTTCGAGCAGGCTGCGGGCGATAAAACACTCGCTGGTAAAATGTTGGGTATCAGCCGCGCCACGCTGTACCGGAAGCTGAAGAGGTACAATATCGCCTTCCGGCCGTCAGAAAAGCCGGTTGCGCAGAGCGCTCATTAGAAGGGTTCCCACGCCCTTGTTAAGATGCGCACGCCGGGTGGTATCCGGCAGCCTGAGACAGTCTTGTATCAGACTGAGAAATCTCGCTTACGCCCATTCGGGCCAGATGTCAGAAAATAAAAGACTTAAACCTTCAAAGAGGGACCTTGGTTTGGCTGCACTCGTGCAATTGCGCCTCAAGGGCGCTTCCTGCATTTGCAAGGATGGGATAGCGGATTCAGGCCCGAGGGGACCGGCATGCCACAAGGAGCGGAATCGGTAGCCGTTCTGGAAGATTCGACGTGCGTCGAGAAATTGGCTCAATTATTTCCAGAGGCATCGCCGGTGAGACTCGCGGTTCGCCTCTCGACGGTGAGCGCGGGCCGGCAACGGCTTCAGGAGCAAACCGTCATTGAGTTTGGAACCTCCCACGAGGTTCTTTTCAGCTCGTCCCTGCCTCTGGAATTTGAAGATCAAGTGCGGCTCGTGAACGGTGACCGCTCCCTCGATGTGCGCGCCACCGTCGTGGCCGTGCGTTACCACAGTGGCCGAAAAGCCGTGGCGGCACGCTTTGTGGACAAAGTCGAGAATTGGATCATCAAGCCGTGACGCATACTACGTCCAGCACGACGATGAATCCTCCGGTTGCCGCAGAAAATCGCCGTCAAGCCGGCTTGAGCAATGCGGAGTTGGCGGCGCTGTGGAATGAAGCAAGGCTTACCTATCCCCTTTATGCCCAGCTGGCTGCGCAATTCAATCTGGCTCCCCTCCCTTACCCGTCGGGCGAGTTTCCTCCCGCCAGGCCGACGCGAAGCGTATTCGACAGAGACTTAAAATGGCTCGACCGGATCGATGAAAATCTTCTGGCATATCAGCTTCGGCAGCTTCCATCCGAGATTCTCAACGCCAGCGAACCGGCTCTGCGCGCATTTATTCAGAGGCAATTGAGGAAGCCGAATAAGTCCGCGGTGGACCGGGACAAAGTCGATTGGCTTCTGGTGCAATACTTCGCGCTGTGCGCGCCGGAGGAGCTCTACAGACAGCAGGTCCAACTGGAGAATGTCGCTCGCGTTCTACAACCAGTGCTGACTGCTGCCGACTCTACCCCCTTGGAGTGGTGCGAGCCGCTGGACAAAATTCTCGGGCATCTCGAAGGGTGCAATAGCCTGCGCGATATCATGGAGAATGGTTTGCTGGAACAGGGCCGCCTACTGAAAGACTCCGCCGGCTGCATGTTCTACGATCCGGCGGCTCTGGTGGCCTTCTGCCGATTCAATTTTCTCCTTCGCCGCACGTTCATCCGCCTGCTGCACTCGGATTTAAGGGCCACGCGGGATGCCATTGAGTCGCTCGAGGCGGAAGGCGTTAAAACGGTCGATTGCCGCCGGGCTGGGTTTTCCGCGGCCGAGACCACGAGCCAACTGCGACAGTTCTGCACCAATTGGAAGCAACCTTTTCAGAAGGATTACACGGAGAGTTCGGTCACAAGATCCTTTGAGCAACTGCTGGCGTTACGCACGGATCTGGAAGAAGCACTGAGCCGTCTGAGTCCGCCTCAAGCCGCGCAAAGCAATGAGATCGTCAGCCCATCTGGGTCGGCGGAAGCCTCGCGCAGCGATGCCACGAATGACTCGTCCGCGTCAGTGAACACGCCAACGAGCGCGCCGGCGATTCCTTTAACATCCGCCACCGCCGGCATCTCACTTGGACGCGAAGCCGTTCATTCCCCGGCTTCCACAGCTGTTACCGCAACCTTACTCAAACCAACGGCCGTGGCAGCGTCGCCGACTGCCGCGGCGGAAGCGGACAAGTGCCTTGAGGCAATCTGGGAACAATTGATTGCCGAGCCGCCGTCGCGTGGGCGGTCAATGTCCACCGTCACACTACAGGATACGAAGGTTTTGCTCTCCTCCTGGGAAGTCGCTGCCTTTGTGAGCAAGGGCAGCCAGGAGTCAGAGGACCTCCGGCGCGCCGTTCTCGCACGGGCGCTTCTAGCACTCGGAATCGACCGGCGGAAACGCTCGGGCGAGGAAAGCGCGATGGAGTCCGCATTGGCTCTTGCCCGCAGCGAGGTCTCCTATTTCCAGGGACGGGTGGAAAGTGCCAAGCGGACAAAAAATACCGAGGCAGCTGTAAATCTGGGCATCAGCACAAAGCGACTGCTCTCGTTCATCGAAGAAGCGGAAAAACTCCAACCGTGAGTCAACGAGACGAATTTGAAGTCCGGCCTTCAAACCCCAGTGTGCTCTTTGTGTCCGACGACGCGGAATTCGCTCGGAGCGTAGTGGCTGGCTGGCAGGTGGAGCGGCACGTTCCGGAGATTACGCTTGCAACCAGTGACGTATGGCATCCCGCGAGCGCCTCGAACTACGACCTGGTGATCGTTGGCTTCGTTTCCCACGGTCAATCGTCGATCCTAGCTGCCCTTAATACGCCGCCTGGGAAGGCGGCAATCTGCGTCGTCGAGGACGAGAACGATGGTGCGGCGCTGCGCGGTGAATATCCGCAACTCCTGGTGATGGCGAGACAGGCGGGGTGGGCGAATACGCTCGTGCTGCTTGCCAACGAAACGCTGCGCCGCATCGCAGCGCTCCGGCGGGCGCATCGCGCCGAGCGTATGGCGATGGAGTCTCAGAATCACGCGATGTTGGGGCGCTACGTCTTGGAGATGCGGCCCAATATCAACAATGCTCTCACTTCTGTTCTTGGTAACGCGGATTTGCTTCTGCTGGAACCCGAACACACGCTCAAGGAAACACGCGACCAAATCCAAACGATCCATGCGATGGCACTGCGTCTCAATGAGATTATGCAGAGATTCTCATCCCTGGACACAGAGAACGCGTGCAGGTGAGAAGGGATTCTCAGCCTGAGACAGATATCATGGCGCCGGGTTTCTTCACCGGCTTCCGACGTCAGTAACCGCACCGTAACTGCCTGTACTAACTGAGAGTTGCGCCCTGTTATCGCATCGGACAGGACGCGCACCGCCTGGCTTCCCAGTTGCATTGTTCCGGAGAGGCTTCGTGTGGGCCGGGGCTTTTGCGGAGGTATATCGGTGGTGAAGAAAGTTCTGGTCGTGGATGATTCGCTGGCAGAGACGCGGCTATTGCAATCAGTGCTTCAGCAAGGCGGTTTTCATTCGGTTGCAATCTCCGATCCCACAAAAATCGAAGAGGTCATCGAGGAAGAGCGACCGAATCTGATTTTGCTGGATGTCGTGATGCCCAAGAGGAACGGCTTTGAGGTCTGCCGCGATTTGAAGAGCCAGAAATCTTATGCGCAAATCCCAGTGGTCCTCGTGACTTCCAAGGCTGCGCCTAGCGACCGGTATTGGGGATTGCAGCAAGGCGCAAATGGATTCGTCGCTAAGCCGTTTACTCCCAACGAGCTCATCGACGAGGTGAAAAGGTTGGCTTGATGGATTTTCACGGCGATAGCACGGGCTTGACCACGGAAATCGAAGAAGAGCTTTGCGAAAGCAATCCTCCCGCGCAGGATCGCAGCCCAGAGCGGCAGTATTGTGTGTTTCGCGCGGGCCGGGAGCGCTTCTGCCTGTCGGTGTTGGAGGTGGAAGAAGTCCTTGATTGGCCTGCGATCACACCGATTCCGCTCGCACCGGCGTTCTTGATGGGCGTATTTAACCTGCGCGGAACGATTGTTCCGCTAATGGATATCGCATTTACCGAGGGGCGGCGTCCCGGGTTGTTGCCGAAGCATGTGGTGGTGGCTGTGTTGAAAAGCCAGATACACGGCGAGGACGTGCATCTTGGTATCGCAGCCGACGAGGTAATCGGCACGTATTCCGCATGTGAAGAAGGCTTGATTGACCAGGCTCCGAAGGACGTGCCCCATTGCCGGGGGATGCTGCGCCACGATGATCGCCTGGCCCTTGTGGTGGACGTGCGGAGGCTACTGGATGTATTTCAGGTTCCCACGATATAGAGATTTCACCGGTGATTAGCTGCACGTGCGCCAGGTTTGTTATTCCAAATGGCGCGGAAGCGTGCCTGGATTTGGGTCGTCGCGGATAGTTCGGGGGGAGGATGTCATGAAAGCTCGCTTGAGTTCGACAATCTGGTTGCTGGTCGCATGGAACGGCGTGGCATTGTTCGGTGTTCTAGGGCTTGCCTATCACGCAGGAAGAAACTCCGGCGGACAATCGCTGCTCAATTTGACCTCCTTGCCAGCTGGCGCGAGCACAATGTTGCTGGCCGCGGTGGCATTGGCAGTCGCGGCCGCCCTTTCTCTCGTATTCGTGCTGAGCGCCCGGGTCTTGAAGCCGGCGCGGGAACTTGCGCAATTCTCCGAGCGCCTGGCTAGCGGCGACGCACGCGCGCGGGTTGAGGTCAAAGGCCACGACGAGTTTGCGCTTATCGCGGAGAACTGCAATCGCAGCGCGGCTAAGGTGGCGCACGCCATGTCAAACCAGCAGGCGCAGGATTCGCTGCAGCGAAGCATCACCGACCTGCTGAACACGATCAACCAAGTGGCGCGGGGAGATTTGACGATTCGCGGAAAAGTGACGAACGATGCGCTGGGCAACGTGGTCGATTCCGTAAACTTCATGCTCGACAATTTTACAAAGGTGCTCGAACGCGTACGCAAGGCTGCCATCGACGTGAGCACCAGCGCCAATCAGATTCTCGAAGCCGCCGACGACATGACGGAAGGCGCAACTCAGCAGGACCAGGAAATCACCAATACGTCTTCGGCCGTCGAAGAGCTGACGGTTTCGATGAAGCAAGTCTCGAACAACGCCGAAGCGAGCGCCGAGGCCGCGCGACGGGCGCTGGACGCAGCCGAGCAAGGCAACCGAGCTGTACGGGACACGCTCGAAGGCATGCAGCGCATTCGCGCGTCCGTGCAAGCCACCGCCAAGAAAATTAAGTCGCTGGGCGACCGGTCGCTGGAAATTTCCGAGATCATTAACGTAATCAACGACATCACGGAGCAGACCAACTTGCTCGCGCT
Source organism: uncultured Acidobacteriota bacterium (assembly GCA_963848365.1). Taxonomy (GTDB): domain Bacteria; phylum Acidobacteriota; class Terriglobia; order Acidiferrales; family UBA7541; genus Palsa-295. The sequence continues at coordinate 643,284 of CAWKDI010000004.1, read as the reverse complement.
CAACGCAGCCATTGAGGCGGCGCGCGCGGGTGAAGCTGGCCGGGGTTTCGCGGTAGTAGCCGACGAAGTCCGCAAGCTCGCCGAGCACTCCCGCAGCGCCACGAAAGATATCGCGGCGCTGATCAAGGCCATCCAGGCGGAGACGAACGAAGCGGTGGTGGTAATGGAGGAGGGCACGCGCGAAGTGGAAGTCGGCACCGGGTTGGCTGACCAGGCCGGAAAGGCGCTCGAAGCGATTTCGAGCGTGGTGCGCCAATCGGCTGAACTGGTGCAGGAAATCTCGCTGGCCTCAAAGCAACAGGTGCGCGGCACCGAAGGCGTGGCGCACGCCATGCAGATCATCTCCGGCATCACTCGCGAGACAACGCAAGGCGCACGCCAGACGGCTTCAACCGTGGGGCACATGGTCCGGCTGTCGGAGCAGCTTAATGAAGCCCTCGCGCAGTTCCGCTCCCAATCGGGCCGCGCCACGAACGTCGAGGAGGAATTGCATCCGGCCGCGCCTGCCGTCGCGCATCGCTGAATTGCAGAAGCTGGACACTGTAGCCCGTGACAAAAGTGCCGGAAATGAAACCGCACTCCACCACAGACGCGATGTTCACTCAATCATACCTGGCGGAGATTTGCGCGTTGATCGAGCAGCGCTCCGCGATCTTATTCGACGACTCCCGGGCGCGATTTTTCTCGGCACACATCCAGGGCTACGTGGAAGAAAAAGACCTGCCGGGGCCGGGTGAATTGCTCGAACGGATTCGCGGCTCCCGTGTGGAATACGAAGCGCTGTTGGAACGTCTGCTCACACAGGAAACATCTTTTTTCCGTTATCCCGCCGTCTTCAGCGCACTGGAACATCGGGTGCTGGTGGAGGCCCATGAGCGCAAACGCTGGCAGAATCCGCGCACTCTGCGCATTTGGAGCGCGGGCTGCTCCACCGGAGAGGAGGCGTATTCCATTGCGATTACCCTCTGCGAAACACTCAAGTTTGCCGAATCGTGGAATGTCAACATTCTTGCAACCGACATCAGCCGGCGTGCTCTTGCTCACGCCGAACGCGGAGTCTATTCCCGGCGCAGCTTGTTCAATCTGTCTCCGCACCACCTCGGCACGTACTTCACGCCTGGAAAACATGGCTTTCAGGTGAAACCGCGGATTCAGCGCATGATCACTTTTGCGCAAATGAATCTTGCCGAGGCGGCTTACGTCGGTAAATTCGATTGCATCTTTTGCATGAACGTTCTCATGTATTTTTCATCGGCGCGGCGCCTCGCAATTCTCCGGGATTTTTACGAAGCGCTTGAGCCTGGCGGGTACTTTCTGCTGGGGCACTCCGAAACGCTTTCCAATGTGCGGGTAAGCTTCGAGCCGATCGTTCACGGCGATTGCCGAATCTACCGCAAGCCTACCTTAGTGGAAGCGTGGCCTGAAATGGCTGCCGCGGGGGAACGCAAGTGAACGGGCCCGGCCAGGAAACGGTGGAACTGTTCCTCCAGGAATCTTCGGAGCACCTCCAGTATCTCCGCGAGTACTCCGGGCTCTTGAAGGAGCCGGAAACCCGTCCGGAGGATCTCGACCGGCTCTACATTTCCGCGCACACACTTGCGGGTACTTCGGCGAGCTACGGTTACCCGCACTTTTCCGAAGTTGCCGCGAAGCTGGCGCACATCTTCCATTACGCACTGAATACGACTCTGGGGCCGGACATGCTGGGGCCGCTCACGGAATTCATTTCCGACGCGATTTCGGTGCTCGAATTCGACCTCCTGCAAATCAGCTCGAGTGAGAGCGAGACCGTAGAAGATATTTCGTTGTTTAAGCAGCGCCATGCGTTTGCGTTTCCAGCGCCACCAGGATCCGAAAGCGCCGAGATGCAAGAGCCGAATATCGAGGCCGCAACGGAGGCTTTCACTTGCGAAGTATCTGTGTCCCCGCTTCCCAATCAGCTTCCCGAAGAAGCCGAAGTGCCCGCCGAGGTGCTTGAGTTTTTCATTCCCGAAGCAGAAGAACATCTTCAGACGATCACCGAATGCCTCCTGGTCCTTGAGACCCATCCCAATGCGGACGACGTAAACCGGCTCTTCCGATCAATACACACGATCAAAGGCTCCGCTGCGCAGGTGGGTCTTCACCGGCTCTCAACTGTCGCGCATCGTGTGGAGGATCTGATCGGCCACTTGCGCGATGGCACGCTGTCGCCAAGCGCCGCGATCATCGACGTCTGCCTGCAGGCAGTTGATGTCCTGAAAAGGCTGCTCCATCGTCAATGGACATCGCCTCAGGAAACGCAGGGCGCCGTCAATGCTCTGATCATGCGGATTTCCGCACTGATGCCTCCGGGCGTCCCTGACACGAACCAGGAAGCTGCAGCTATGCCACCCGATGCGGCGGAGCCGGCAGCTCAAACCGCCTCACCCGAGCCAACTCATCGTTCGACCGCCGCAGCCGGCTTGCGGCAATCGAACTCGGTACGCATTTCGCTCGAACGGCTGGACCGTATGATGAACGCCGTTGGCGAGCTTGTGATCAACCGCACGCGCATGCTTGGGCGGCTGTCGGAGCTTTCACAGCTCGTTGACGTGCTAAATTTTTCGAAAGGTCGGTTGGTAGGAAAGGTTTCCGAATTCCAGGAGAAGCATGAATTCAGGCGAATCCGCCCCACCCTTGTGCCTGGCAGCCATCCGCCACAGATGGACAGGCTCAAGAGTCCCTTTCACGCCTCTCCGCCCGTGATGTCGAGCGAACTCCTGGAATTCAGCGAGCTGGAGATGGATCGCTACGACGACTTCAACATCTTGTCGCGTTCTCTAACGGAAATCTCCGCCGACGTTAATGAGGTCCTCACGCAACTCGACGGATTTATGGGTCGCGTGGATGCCGACATTGATGAATTTACGAAGCTCGCACATCATTTGCAGGACGAAATTACAGCCGCCCGGATGGTGCCCATCGGGAACTTGTACACGCGCCTTACGCGCACCGCTCGCGACGCGTCGAAGGCGGCCGGAAAGAGCGTTGAGCTCCTGCTCGAAGGCGCCGAAACCGAGCTCGATAACAACATCATCCAGCATATTTCGGATCCGCTCATTCACCTCGTTCGCAATGCTGTGGCCCACGGAATCGAAAATGCCGAAGCTCGACTTGCGGCAGGCAAGCTGGCGCAGGCCCGCGTCTCAGTGCGCGCATATCACCGCGGGAATCACATCTTTATTGAAGTGGAAGATGATGGCCGTGGCATCGATTACGAGAAAGTGCGCCAGAGGATCATCGAAGCAAACACCGCTTCGGCCTTAGTGGCTTCGCAGCTTACCGAACGCGAGCTCCGCGACTTCCTGTTCCGGCCGGGCTTCTCAACCGCGTTTTCGACTTCTCAGCTTGCCGGACGAGGAGTTGGGCTCGACGTAGTGCGCTCCAATGTTCAAGCCTTGAACGGCGAAATAGAGGTTCGCTCAGAGGCAGGACGCGGCGCATGCTTTACGATCAAGGTGCCCCTAACCCTGATCATTTCGCAGGCGCTTTTCGTTCGTTGCGGCAAGTCCACATTCGCACTGCCTTTGGCCATGATTGAAGAAATTCGCAGGTTGCGTGAGCACGACATCGAAGACGTGGGCGGAAAGCTTCTGACGCGCGTACGCGAAGTAATCACAGAAGTCGTGCGTCTCGATCTGCAACTCGGACTGGCCCCGCTTGAGCCGACAAACGGCTACTTCCACATGGTGATCGTAAGAGTGGCCGGCAAGCAGGTGGGCGTGGTGGTCGATGAGGTTCTTGGCAAAGATGAAATCGTCATCAAGAGCCTCGGGCCGTACATGCGTCGCGTCAAGCTTTTCCCTGGCACCACGATTGCCTCTGACGGAAGGCTCATATTGCTCATCGATCTCAACAGGCTCGTCTCCGCAGAGTCCGCCGCACAGCGTGCTGAGTCTTTGGCTTCGCCTGCGGCCCGGGTGTTCGCGCCTGGCGCGGAAGCGGTTGCGTCCGGTCAAATTCCGCCGGAAGCTATCGATCCCGTTGGCAACGAGCGCGTAGTGGTGGTGGCGGACGACTCAATCAGCGTGCGGAAATTCGTTGGGCGGATGCTGGAGAAGGCTGGTTATCGCGTGCGCCTGGCCTCCGACGGTCTTGAAGCGGCCGAAATTATTGCGGAAGCCGGCTGCAACCTGGTTATCACGGACTTAGAAATGCCGCGCATGAACGGCTATGAGCTGATGGCGCATTTGAGGCAAGACACTTCCACATGGGAGATCCCGGTCCTGGTGGTCACATCGCGCGCCGGAGCGAAGCATCGCGACCGGGCGGTGAAGGAAGGCGCCGCCGGATTCCTGACGAAGCCAGTGCAGGAAGAGCAACTGCTTTCCGTGGTGGAGAATCTGGTCGGTTCCCACACCCAGCCGCGGGAACTTGCCGAAAATCTCGCGGTGCGGCGCGACTAAAATGGCTACTGCTGCCACCAAGAAGATTCGGGTGCTGATCGTCGACGATTCGGCCTTCATGTGCAAGGTCCTTCAGGAACTTATTCAATCGGATTCGCAATTAGAGGCGGTCGGGCATGCCCATGACGGACGCGAAGCAGTGGAACTGGCGGAATCTCTGCAGCCCGATGTGATCACCATGGATATCGAAATGCCGCACATGGACGGCTTGCAGGCCATCGAAATCATCATGTCTCAGAATCCGCGTCCGATCGTCGTAGTCAGTTCGGGCGCGCAAAAGGGTGCCGACGCGACGCAACGGGCACTTCAACTGGGCGCAATCGACTGCATTCCAAAGCCGTCCGGTGCAATCGACCTCGACATGCGGACGATCCGCGAGTTGCTTAACCGAACGGTGAAACGCGCGGCAAAAGTACGCGTGATACGCACCGCCGTTCGGCCGGGCTCGCAAGAAAACCGCTTCACGGAGCGTCATGAGGCATTGAGCGGGCGGGATGCGGCACAACGGGCGGCGACGTTTCCGATCGTTGTAATTGCGGCTTCCACGGGTGGGCCCGCAGCGGTCACGCGAGTAATTGCAGGATTGCCTTCAACCTTTTCCGCCGCTCTGCTTCTGGTACTGCATATGCCGGCCGCGTTCACAAAGCAATTCCGGGGTCACTTGGAGGAGGTCTCAGCCCTGCCGGTTAAGGAAATCCGCGCCACGGAAAGCGCAAAACCGGGTGTGATCTACCTGTGTCCTGGCTCACACCATTTGCGAATTTCATCGAGCGGGAACATACGTCTTGACTCGTGCTCATGGCACGAGGGGCACCGCTACAGGCCAAGCGCCGACATTGCGTTCGAATCCGTCGCCCAATATTCCCGTAGCCTCGGGGTCGCCGTGATCCTCACTGGAATGGGAAATGACGGCACACAGGGCGCCAAAGCCATGAAGGCCCACGGAGGGCACGTGATCGCCCAAGACGAAGCAACCTCCACGATTTTTGGCATGCCCGGGGAAGCGATCAAAGCGGGCGCCGTGGATGAAGTCTTGCCGCTCGAGGACATCAGCGCTGCGATCGTGCAGCATGTCGCAAGATTGTGCCAGCCCGCACCCGTGGGAGTGTTATGAAATTCGCCACCTTTGAAACGCACAAAACGCGACCGCGAAGCGGGCCGTCCGAGCAAATCATTCTCTTTTCGGTATCAAATCAAACCTTCGCCATCGCGGCAAGTGCCGTGCAGGAGATCCGGAGCACTGATAGCTTGTCCGGCACGGCGCATGAAATTGACTGCCCCGGGGTGCCGAAGGTGCGCCACACAATCGATCGTGCCCGGCAGACCTATTACGTCGTGAATGCAGGCCGGCATTTTAGTTTGCCGGTGTCGCGCCCCGCGCTGGTGTTGATTTTGCGACAATTCCGCGTAGCGTTATTGGTCGATCGAATCGACCGCATGACGGATATTTCAAGAACCTATCCGCTCCCACATATTTTTGCCGGCGATGAGCAGCGCTGGTATCGAGGGCTTACATACATAGACGACCACGTGATCCCGGTCGTGCAACCAGCTGGATTCCTGACTTCGCAGGACTTTCAGCGTCTGGAAGAAGTTGCCCACAGCACACCGCAACGCGAATTCGAAGGGGTGAGAGCATGACGCTTGCTCGCGGTGTGCAGAATTCGTTTGTCCTGATAAACATTGGCGGCAGCCGCTTCGCCGTTTTTGCCGATTGTGTTGCGGAAATGTCGCCCCCCGTGCGGCTCCATTCCTTTCCACATACCACCGACCGAGTTTCAGGAGTCATCGTGCGACGTGGACGAATCGTGCCCGTATGCAACGCGACCGCGATTGTTGGGGAGCGGCGGTCGTCTGCAAACCTTTTCTATCTGGTGGCTGAATGGGGCGTTGCCGGAGCGTCGGAATTGCTGGCAATCCCGGTGAATGGTGAATCTGAATTGATATCGGGTGAAATGCAACCGCGGCGGGACTCAGCGCCAAGATATATTTCAGGGACCCTGAGTGCCGGGTCGGATTCAATCGGCGTGCTGGATCTAAGCGCCTTTGCGGGCTCGCCTGGGCGGAATTCGTCGGCATTCGTTCCCCTAGGCACGTCTGCGATCACATCCGAGGTTCCCTCATGAACCCGGCAGCCAGCCGCCCACGCGTGTTGCTGATCGACAGCAATGTATATTTCACGAAGCGTGTTGGCGACGCCCTTAAGCAACAAGGTTTCGATGTAGTCCCATGCTCTCAGGGATGGTACGCGCTGACGATGCTCGAATGGAACGCGCCCGCAGCCATTCTTTGCGCCACAAACCTGCGGGAGATGGGCGCCCTTGAAATGGCGCCGATTCTCCGCCGGGATCCAAAAACGGCGACCATTCCGCTCATCGCCGTGGGCAATGACGGCGACCAGGCGCTTCTTGCAGCTTATCGAGCCGGCTGCGACGACTACGTTGACCGGCGCCGGGATCCGTCCGAAATCGCCGCTCATGTGAAAAGCTTCCTGATAAGCCGCCACCAGGGTTTTCAACCTACGCAGATGCTTTCCACCGCCGACACGGATCTCAGCGGGAGCTTGCTTCATCTTGACCTTCCCGGGGTGATTCAGATGCTTGGGCAGGCGCACCAGTCCGGCGCGTTGCATATCAATGCGGACGATACGGACGGGATCATCTTTTTTGAGGGCGGAGAGATGGTTCACGCAGAATGCGGCGCGTTGTTTGGCGACGAAGCCGTAACCGAGATTATCCGCACGTGCCAGGGTACGATCAGCGGCGTTTACAAGTTCGTGTATGGCTCCGTCGCCGTTCAGCGCACCGTGCTACGGTCAGCCACGGATCTTTTGCTCGACGCCATGCGTGAATTCGACGAATGCGAACGAGACAAAGTGGAGGAAGCGCCATGAGCGAGCAGCAGACCCTAACAGCCGAAGGCGTGCCGACGGTCTATTTTATCGACGACAGCGCGACGATGCGCGAGGTGATCAAAATCGCTTTCCGCAAGGAAAACATTCACGTGATTACTTGCGCGGACGCCGCCTCGGCACTCGCGCAATTTGGAGAATCCACGCCTGATGCCATCATCACCGATGTGATCATGCCGGACAAGGACGGCTATGAGGTTTGTCAGTTCGTCAGGCAGCATGAAGCGCTGAGCAAGGTGCCGGTCATTCTGATGTCTGGAATCGTCAATCAGTCGGTCGCCGAAAAGGCCATGACCGTCAAAGCGGATGAATTGATCCGGAAACCCTTTCAGCCGCAGGATTTGGTCGCGCGTGTTAAAGGATTGATTGGCGTGAAGGTTCCGGAACTCGCGGGAATCATGGATGTTAGCCCGCTGCAGCCATCGTCCGCTTCGCAACCGCCGACGCCCTCGCAATCTTCGTCGGATGCGCTTAGCAACTTGTTCTCGCTAAGCGCACCGCCAACGAGGCCCGTCGTCGCGCCAGTTCCGCACCCGGAACCTCCATCCGTCGTGCGACCCGCTGCCACGTCCCTATCGATCGCCCAAGCAGTGCCTGCACCGGCAAATGTGCCAGTAACGCGGGCACCTTCGCAGCCTGGAGAAGTTCAGAAGCTTCGCAATGAGGTCCTGCGCCTTGAACTCCTCGTAAAGCGCCTGCAAGCTGAACTTGCTGCGGGCAGGGAATATTGTTCCGCGCTGGAAGCTCATTTCCAGCGCTTACAGGATTCCGAGTAACAGTTGGGCTTTTAAAGACGGCCCTTCTTGTGAAGGAATTCGCGCGCGACCTCGCCGACGTCGCGTTGTTCGGCCACAACTTCATAATTCATTTTGCGCATCTCCGCATTAGATACGTTGCCCTCCAAGTCCGCGATAGCAGCACGCATGCCTGGAAATCTCTTCAGAGTTTCCTCACGCACAATCGGCACGGCCTCGTAGGGCGGGAAGTAATGCTTGTCGTCTTCCAGCACGGAGAGATCCCGCGCAGACAGAAGACCGTCTGTGGAGTTTGCGGCGATCAGGTCTACCTGCTTGCCGAGCAAGGCGCGGTAAAGGAGCCCGAGGTCCAAAATCCTCGGCTTTTCCGCGAACTTCAATCCATAGACGCTCGCGAGACCCGCGTACCCATCAGGACGCTCCATGAACTCGTAGCCAAAACCCGGGCGCCATTGAGGAGTGAAGCGGCCTGCCTGCGACAGAGTGCTCAGATGAAAGCGACGCGCGTCTTCTCCCCGGATCACGATTGCAAATGTATCGTCGAAGCCGAGCGAAGGCAGCACGGCGAAGTCGAACCTTTGTTCGTACTCGCGCTGTACCCGCCCGAACACATTCTTTGAGTCTCGGTCGACTGGGTCATGCAGTATCGCCGTGAGGGCGGTACCGGTATATTCCACATAGGTATCGATTCGTCCCGCCAGCATGGCCTGCTGGCAGATGAAGCTTCCCGCGAGGTAAAAGCGCCGTTCGACGTGGAGGTGCGTTCGCCCTTCGATCTGCTGCGCCAGAATTTCTCCCAGCAATGCCTGCTCCGGGAAATTCTTGGAGCCTACCACGATGATGTCCCGACGGGCACCGCTGCATGCAACGAGCCACACGGCCAGCCACCCAACGGCCAGAAGGAAGGAACAGAGGGGCGCGGGCCTCATGCGAGACTCATCGGGCCGGACGAAGCCGCCGCTCAAGGAGGCTCAGCCCAAAGTCAGCCGCGAGTGCTAACGCGGCCGCTGGCACGGCCCCGGCGAGAATGAGCGGGTTATTCACCATTGCAAGCCCGCGAAAAATAAATTCGCCCAATCCTCCCGTGCCCACCGCTGCCGCAATCGTGGCGATTCCGATCGTGAGCACAGTAGCCACGCGGACTCCCGCAATCACAGTCGGCAGCGAAAGCGGTATCTCGACGTGAAAAAGGATCTGCCGTTCGGTCATGCCCATTCCCCGGGCAGCCTCGCGGACAGCTCGGTCGACGCCGGTGATTCCTGTCGCGGTGTTGCGGATGATCGGAAGAAGCGCGTATAGAGTGAGAGCAGCGATCGCAACCCGATCCGCGCGATTGCCCAACCAAGGCACCGGCAGCAGGAAGCCGAACAACGCTAAGCTCGGAATCGTCTCGGCCACGTTCGCGGTTCCGAGGATCGGTTTTGCCAGCCATGGACGCCGAGCCACCAGTATGCCAAGCGGCACTCCGATCGCGATGGCCAACAGCATCGTGATTCCCACCAGCCAGATATGCTCAATGGTTGACTGGAGAATCTCGTCTCCGTGCTGAGAAAGAAATGTAAGTAATTTCATTTCTGCTCCCCGGCTTCTTCGAGCACCTTCAGTTGTGCGGTGTAGGAAGCCGCGAGGGGTTCGGTGGCATTGAGGAATTCCTTCGGCGAATAAATACCCCGAAGTTCGCCTGCCTCCATCAATCCGATCTTTGTGCCGAGTAACAGCGCCTCGCGGATATCGTGCGTCACGATAACTATCGTCTTCTTCAGGCGTGCTTGCAGATATTGAAACTCACGGCGGACATCGCCACGCGTGAGAGGATCGAGCGCGCCCAGCGGCTCGTCCATCAGCAAAATGGGGGGATCGGCCGCTAGTGCCCGCGCCACGCCTACTCGCTGGCGCTGCCCGCCGGAAAGTTCGTGCGGATAGCGCGGAAGAAAATCGTTTGGGTCGAGGCCGACCAAACTTAACAACTCCTTCAGCCTCTCTTCGATGCGGCCGGCGGGCCATTTTTCCAGGCGGGGCACCAGCGATACATTCTCCTCCACCGTGCAATGCGGAAACAGCCCAGATTCCTGTATCACGTAGCCAATCCTGCGCCGCAGCAAGATCGGGTCCCAATCCAGCGTCGAACGCCCTTCGATGTGGACCTTGCCTGCGCTGGGCTCGAGCAGGCGATTGATCAGCTTAAGTGCTGTGGTCTTTCCCGCGCCGCTCCTTCCCAGCAATACCAACGTCTCGCCGCGAGGAACCGTGAAGCTGACTTCCTTCAGCAAGAGCTTTCCGTTCGGAAGTTGATAGCGGGCTTTCTGAAACTCGATGATCGGCTGATGCTCGGCTTCGCTGCTCATGCGGTGCGGACGCGGAGGAGACTGGGGCGTCCCATGCAGGCTAACAAGCGCTCCGCAAGCGTGTCAAACAGACGGGATGAGGACCACCGTGCGACTAGGGTTGGGAGGGGCCTTGGGATCGCGCTGTTAGGCCTCATCGAGGAACCGTCGAATATCTCCCAGAACCGTCTCCAGCATTCTTCCCGTCAATTTTCCGGTAAACGTATTCTGCTGGCTGGGGTGATACGAGACGAACAATCGGGGCGGGCCATCCCCGAAACTGTAACTGGCGCCGTGCTGGAATGGAAATGAGGCAAAGGCTGCGACCTTGCCCGACCGCTTAAGAATCCCCAGATACACGCGCATGGCAATGCTTCCCAACGCAAGGATGGCTCGTGGGCGCAATACATTCAGCTCAATTTCAAGATAGGGACGGCAATTATCCAACTCCGACGGAAGTGGCTTATTCGCGGGTGGAGCACACCGGACGGCAGCCGAGATATAGGAGTTGGTGAGCTTCAGCCCATCGTCGCGATGCACGGAGGTGGGCTGATTGGCGAACCCCGCAGCGAAAAGGGCCTTATAGAGAAAATCGCCGGAGCGATCGCCGGTGAACATTCGCCCTGTGCGGTTAGCCCCGTGAGCGGCGGGCGCCAACCCCAAAATGAGCAGCTTCGCGTGCGGATCGCCGAAACCGGGAATCGGCTTACCCCAGTAATCCCATCCGCGAAACGCGAGCCGCCTTTCTCGCGCGATCTTCTCGCGATATTCCACCAATCGGGGACACTTCCGGCACCACATAATCTGCTGGTTCAGTTTTTCGAGCGCGTCCAAGCCGCTTCTCCCTTCCAAGTATTATGAAACCTCAAGTGACGAGGCTTCCTCTATATAATTGAGTTCTGGGCGATTGTCTCTCGTATGTCTCCCAAAGGGGCCACTGGCTCAGAGAGGGATGTCGAATCCACACGTTCATGAATAGCCGCCCCGAAAAGATTTTGCTAGTCGAAGCCGACCCGACCAGCCGGGAGAACCTGCTTGCTACCCTCCAGGGCGCGGGCTACGAAGTGGCGGCTTTCGTCACTCCCAACGAACTGCTGAATGCCGTGCGCCAATCCCGCGCGGACCTGATCCTCCTCGATGGTGCGATTCTCGAAAACGGAACGCATTCAGTCCTCGCGACGATCCGCGGGTCGGCAGCAACGTCGGGAACGCGTCTGATTTTGCTGGCGGCAGCCAGGCCCGAAGACCGCGCCGCGGCTCTCGATCTTGGTGCTGACGATGCTATTTCCCGGCCGTGGGATGAAGGCGAGCTTCTTGCGCGAATCCGCGCCCAATTGCGCGTGCGACGGACCGAGAAGGATTTCCAGGATAAGCTGCGAATCGCCGAGGAAGGCCAACATATTGCACACACTGCCTTTGAGGCGCTCGCCGTCACGGAAAAAATGACGAGCGACGCCTTTTCTTTGGATCGGCGCTTGAAAATCGGCTTTGCGGCGGTCTTCACTGTGGCAGCCGCCATGGCGGGATTTTACTTTCTATTTGCGCATAAAGCCCAGACGCAGACCAGACAGGCGAACAAGATCATCGCGGGTTTAGAAGGCGGGATCATCAAACAGGAGAATCTCGTAGCGGAGATTCGAAAACTCCGGGCACAGCAGAGCCCTGACTTGGCAGTCAGCACTGACAAGAATGAGCTCCAGAAGCACGCCGCCGATCTGAAATCTCAGATAGCCGCCGCGGGCTCGGGCGACATGGCTGATCTGCAGAAAGAATTGGCCGAAACGAACGCCCGCCTCAAGCGCGTCGAGGAGGAGCGTGGGTCGGCTCAAAGCCTGATACCCACCGACGTGCAAAGCGTCTGCCTGTTGCATGTTTCCGTCGCATTCCGGAACATGCAGAGCGGGCAACGCCTTCGCTATGCAGGGCTAAATCCACAGGGAGAACCGATCGAGGATAGTACCGGAAATGCGATCGTGACCCTCGAAGGTCGCGGCCCTGAGGTTAAGATGGATGTTTTCGGCACTGGATTTCTGGCTGGTTCGCCAGGTCGTGTGATCACAAATCGTCACGTGGCGGAGCCTTGGTGGAAGAATGACGATCTGGCGTCAATCACAAGCGAGGGTGTCCAGGCAGAAATCTCCTCCATTCGCGCGTATTTTCCTGGCGATCCGCGGGCCTTTAGCGCTGAAATTAAAGACGTTTCGAAAGACGCCGATCTTGCTACCGTAACTGTGGACATGCAGGATTTGAAGCGGGCTGCCCTGCTTATTGATTCCGCCAAAGCGGGGGCCCAACCGGGCCAACCCATCGTCCTGATGGGCTATGCAACGGGACTTGCGGCGCTGCTGGCGCGAACCGACGATGATACCTCGCAGCAAATTCTCACACAGGGCGGCAGCGATATTTCCCAGGTGCTCGACGGACTTGCCCGCCGCAACCTGATCCGTCCCCTGATCACACAGGGCCACATCGGCGACGTCTTGACCGATAAAATCGTCTTTGACGCGCAGACCACTTCGGGCGGTTCCGGCGGCCCCCTAATTAATCAGGAGGGAAAGGTGATCGGGGTTACATTCGCCGTCCTAAAGGGTTTTGGCGGCTCGAATTTCGGCATCCCCATTCGGTTCTCCCAGCCGCTTCTCGGTCGCTCAGGCCAATGAGGGCTCCATATCCCGGCATCGAATCAACGCTAAGTCTCTTAGAAACATACAGATATACGAATTCTTCCGGCTGTCGGCGGCAACGCCGGGCTATCCTTCGTTGACACTCTCTCCAAGCGGCTGCTAAATTTAGTTGTTTGTGCCTATGATGAAAATCATGCCGAGGCCACGGAGCCTCAATTGGGTAATCGCTTGGACGGCATTTCTCGCCGCGCTGTGCTCCGGATGCGCCATACGCCAGACAACAGTCGGAAAGACCGCTCAGACGCCGACTTCGCTGAAGACGGCGACAAAATACGAACTCGTTGCGCAGTATAATCAGCTTGCAAATTCCATCAGTTCGATCAACGCATCGGTCACGATCCAGCTTACCGCTGGGTCTACCTATTCAGGTGTCATTGAGCAGTATCACGAAGTGAACGGCTTCATACTGGCGCAGAAGCCGTCTGACATTCGGGTGATTGGGCAGGTGCCCATCGTTGGCAAGAACATTTTCGACATGGAAAGCGACGGTAAGACCTTCCACATCTTCGTACCTTCCAAGAACCAGTTCTTAGAGGGCCCCGCCGACCTAGAGCGGCCTTCGTCGAAACCGATTGAAAATCTTCGGCCCCAGCACTTGACCGACGCCATTTTCTGGGAACCTATCTCGAAAGCGGCTCCCGTCCTTCTTGAGGAGGTAAGCGCACCGCCCTCCAGTTTCTACGTTCTTACAGTAGTTCGGGTCGAAAGGGCAAACGCTACGCCTAATACGAATGAGAGCGGCGAAGATTGGCAGATCGCGCGCAAGATATGGTTTGATCGAGCCGACCTGAACATGGCGCGAATCGACACGTTCGACTCTGGAGGCAAAACCGCCGCAATAGTGAGATACAGTAATTGGGATATTTTCGGAGGCGTGCGCTATCCCCGGCAAATTCTTCTCGACCGTCCACAGAATGACTATCAACTGCATATCGCGATCACGAAATTGACTGCCAACGAGTCGATCACTCCAGACCGCTTCGAACTGGCACAACCCGCCGGATCGGAGATCGTCCGGGTAGGCGAAGGAACAGAGGAGCAATCGCCTTGATCCGCTACATGATCCTGCAGAACGTGATGCACAGGCCGGTACGCACCCTGATTACGGTGATTGGCATCGCGGTTGAAGTCACCCTGGTGATAATGGTCGTCGGTCTCACGACCGGACTACTCACCGAATCGGCCAAGCGGACTGAAGGCATTGGGGCCGATATTATGGTGCAGCCTCCTTCTGCGTCGGTATTCATGGCTTTCAGTGGTGCCCCCATGCCCATCGCAATCGGCGACAAGCTTGAGCAGCTCGAGTACGTGCAGGCAGTGGCGCCCGTCCTTGTCCAGTTCAATTCGGTTAACGGCCTTGACGTTGTGTATGGGATTGATCCGGCGAGTTTTCGCGCCGTGTCGGGAGGATTTGTCTTTCACGCCGGACATGGCCTGGAGCGCCCCCAGGACATTTTGGTCGATGATATCTACGCGCGCGGAAAGAAACTCAAGGTCGGGCAGACGCTGCATATACTTTCGACCGATTTCCACGTCGTGGGAATCGTCGAGCACGGCAAGGGGGCTCGTCTGTTCGTCCTCATGTCCACGCTCCAGGAAATGTCTGGCGCGCACGATAAAGCATCCGTCTTTTTTGTGAAGTGCGACCGCACCGATCACACGGCGGCCGCCTCCGACGAAATCAAGCAGCTGCTGCCCGGGTACGAAATTCGCCCGTTGAAGGATTTTCTCTCTCTGATGACATCGTCCAATCTGCCGGGCCTGGGCGTTTTCATCAACATTATGATCACGATCGCTGTCGCGATTGGATTTCTGGTGATCTTCCTGTCGATGTACACGACGATCATCGAGCGGACGCGTGAAATCGGCGTGCTGAAGGCCTTGGGAGCTTCAAAGGCTTATATCGTCGAGCTCATCCTGAGCGAAACAACCCTCCTATCCCTGATTGGAATAGCTGCTGGGGTCGGACTGAGTTTTCTCTTACGCTGGATATTCGTCAGCGCTTTCCCGTCGATGACGATTCTAATCACGCTTCAGTGGGTCCTCATTTCAGCAGCCATCGCCATTGTCGGCGGCCTGCTGGGCGCGTCATACCCCGCATGGATCGCCAGCCGCAAAGATCCCGTCGAAGCCCTCGCCTACGAGTAACGCTAAGCGGTGGCCGCTGAAATCTTCTTCTGCGACTGAAGATTTGTTACTCCATTCTGGCGTTAGCGAACTGAAAGCACTTAGCACGCTCTACTAGTGCGTGCTAGGCAGAATGGGCAAAGCCAACTAGAATATTTGAACCGAAGAGGTGTGCCGCTGCTATGGGGAGCCGGCGTTGGAGCCGATACTTAAGACTGAAAATCTCTGGAAGGTGTATCGGACAGGAAAAATCGAAGTCCCGGCGTTGTGCGGGGTCAACGTGGAAGTGTTTCCCGGAGACTTCGTTTCGATTATGGGACCTTCAGGCTGCGGGAAATCAACGCTCTTGCACGTAATGGGCGGTCTTGCTCAGGCTACACGCGGACGCGTCCTGCTCGATGGCAACGATTTAACAACAATGAGCGATGCAGCGCGCACCTTGTTGCGGCGTCATAAGGTGGGCTTTGTTTTCCAGAAATTCAACCTTCTGCCTACGCTCGACGCCTACCACAACATCACATTGGCCCAGCATATCCATGGAAACGGCTTTGATCCTCACCGGTTTGAAGTTGTCGCAGATCTGCTCGGGCTCGGCGACCGGTTGCGCCATAAGCCCTCCGAATTATCCGGAGGCCAGCAGCAGCGCGTGGCCCTTGCGAGGGCGATTATCAGCGAGCCCAAAATCGTTTTGGCGGACGAACCTACCGGCAACCTGGATACGAAGAGTTCGGAAGCCGTTCTTTCGCTGCTGCGGCAGCTCAACAAAGACCTGGGCCAGACCATCGTGATGATCACTCATAACCCCGACGCCGCTACGTACGGTAATCGCGTCCTGCATATGCGGGACGGAATGATTGTAGATGGAACAGGGCACTAGCATGCGCAGTAGACTGGGACAAGGCCTTGCCCGCACCATTTTCTGGTCCTACGAGCGAGGCAGTTGGCCCTATGACGTCATGGTGCTCACCATCATCGGGTTCGTGCTTTTGACTCCTCGAAGCTGGTTTCACGATCAGCCGCAACTGGCGGACTCTGGGACATCGGGTGTGCAGCTGCTGTCCCAGGATTCCGAGGGCAAGTCGCGCACGTACCGGCTCGATGCAACTTTGCTCTCACCCGAAAAACGAGCCAAGAAATCCACTCCTGAACTCGAGCGGGAAACCCACGACATTATCGAGCGCAAGGTGCGCGGGCTGGCGGATCAAAGGTTCCGCGTTGTGCAAATTGATCCCACCCTCTCTGACGACGGCTCTGTTTTGTATTACAGCGTCACCATTGCCCTCTGATTGACGCCCCGCGGTCTGTCTGCTCCTTCCGGATTGGTGTGTTATCATTAGTTAAGTGGTCCTCGCCAGCCGTTGTTGCCTCGGAGGAGTTCTTGTTTTTTAAACGAATTGCAACCATTTCGGCGGTGCTCTTATTCTTTCTTTCCGCCTCCTTTTGTTCGCGAGTCTCCGTGGCGCAGAGTCACGGCCCTTACACGCTGGAAGGGGTACTGAACCAGCTTGACAGCCAGGCGAACCGCTTCAAAGGGCTCTCGGCGAATGTGGAGCGCACGAAGGTCACCGTAGTGGTGAACGACCGGGCGACCAGCACCGGAACAATTCTGCTTCACGGCGATAAGATGCTGCTACAAATGAAACCGCCCGACGCCAGGACCATTCTCCGGACAGGCGACAGCCTGTTCATCTACACGCCGGGCCTAAAGCGCGTCGAGGAATACAATCTCGGCAAGAACCGAGCTTTAGTGGATGAATTCATGCTGCTCGGATTTGGAACCGGAGGGAAGCAGCTACAGGATAGCTATCAGGTAAGCCTTGCGGGAGAGCCAACCCTGGACGACAAAAAGACTGTCGAGCTCGAATTGATTCCGAAGTCGCAGGGTGTGAAAAATCAATTCTCCAAGATTCAGATCTGGTTTGATCCGTCGACGTGGATTGCCGTGCAACAGCAATTTTACGAGACTGGCTCGGGTGATTACTCGATCGTCCGCTATTCCAACATTGTAAAAAATCCCAAGATTCAAGACTCCGAATTCAAGCCCCATTGGCCCAAAGGCACGGAAAAGATCAAGCCGCAGGGTTAAGCTGCTGAGTTGCTGCTAGATCTCCGTGCCGTGTTTGACCCATGCCGACCCCTTTTTAGAGTCCGCAATGGCCGCTTCATGGTCGAGCAAACCGCGCTTGCGGCCGATTCCCCAGCGGTATCCGGCAAGGGTGCCATCCTGGCGGACCACCCGGTGGCAAGGCACAACTACGGACACGGGATTGGTCGCACAGGCTCTTGCTACGGCTCGTATCGCCTTCGGCTTGCCCAGCGCGCGTGCGATCTGCGTGTACGTTCGCGTCGACCCGTACGGAATCCTCCGGAGTTCCTCCCATACTCGCCGCTGGAACGCGGTAGCTTGAACGTCGGTTGGGAGATCGAGGCTGGGCTCCTGCCCATGCAGATGATGGAGGACGCTTTCAACCCAGCCGCGCAGATTCTTTGAGCCGCCATCACCTTCCGAAATTTCCGCACGAGGATATTCCTTACGAAGAGCAGCCTCAAGACGGCTATCCGATTCCCCCAGATAGAGAGCGCTGATCCCCTTATCCGTTGCCGCTACTAGAATCCGTCCGAGCGGCGAATCTGAAATCGTGTATTGCATGCGCATGCCAGCGCCGCCTCGGCGGTAGGTGGCAGGGGTCATGCCGAGTTGGAACGGCGAACGCTCATACAACCTGCTGCTCGAACCGTAGCCTGCATCGTAAAGTGCGGTGGTCACATTGGCTCCTTTCCTGAGATTGGATTTCAATTCGAGCATCCGACGCGCGTCCGAGTACTGCCGCGGCGTAACTCCGAGGACACGGCGGAACGCGCGTTCAAGCTGGTGGGGCGTCATGCCACTAGCGGTGGCGAGGACAGTAAGAGTCAGCCCTGAATTCCCATCGCCAGAACCGAAGTCGGAATCGGCTGAGATCTGCGATTCAATCTTGCGGCAAACACTCGCGACGATCCCCACTCTCGGGTCGCGAATTCGCGCATCCTGAGGACGGCAGCGAAGGCACGGGCGAAATCCCTGCGCCTCGGCTGCCTGCGGCAGAAGAAAGAAGGAAACGTATTCGCGGCGCGGCCTGCGCGATGGGCAGGAGGGCCGGCAGTAGATTTGGGTGGAACTTACCGCGTATACGAATTGGCCGTCCGCACGCCGGTCGCGCGCCTGGATCGCCCGCCACATTGCCTCCGGCTCGCAGGCCGGGATTTTTTGAGAAGTTTGGTGGCGGGATCGCATCGTCGTTTTGCTTTTAGCTCGGGTCTCGATCACAGATGCAGACTACCGAAATTCGGTCGGATGCGGCTATCCGATTCTTGCGCCCAAAGTTTGCGCGAATACTCCCTGGAGCTGTTGAGGTAGAGCCGTCTGTGCAGTGTGCCCTAAAGGTAACAGGGGAGGCAAAATCCAGGCGAAACTGCCTTGACCCTTTTCGTCACTGCGGGCATATTCGGACAACCGTAGCCGAGCGGTTATCTGACTTGGGAGAAGCTTCATGGGTGCTGTTCCAGAAAATTTCCCGTATCCGCTGGGAGTTCCGCCGGCACACGAACTGGAAAGCCGTACAGAAGCGATTCGCGCCCACTCTGACAAGCCGGGCCCGCGCCGATTCACGCGCGTGCCCACGCATGCCATCGGCGTGGCTCAGGAGCGACGCCGCTATCCGCGCGCTTCGCTGTGCCTCCCGCTGCGCCTGACGCGAGTAGGAGATGTGGCTGAGCCCATTCCTGTAACTCTTGTTACCCGCAACATTAGCTCTAGCGGAGTCTATTTTCTGGCGCCTCGCGATTTGGCTCCCGGAACGGCGATCGAACTCGAAGTAGCTCTGGTCGAGCGTCCTCTCGGGTGCGGCCGCGTGGAGATGTGCACGGCAGCCCACATCATTCGCTCCGAGGAAACCGAGACCCCCGGCTGGCGCGGATATGCCGCAAGCTTCGACGATTTCGCGCTCAAGCGCGACGACGTGATCCCGCTCCGCTATCGTACGGCCTGAAATCAGCCTCATTGAATCGCTCTTATACTTTAGTGCAGGAGTGCAATATTCCCGTTCGCCGGTAGTCGGGCAAGCCATCCATCCGTTGCTCTGATACGATTCTTTACAATGAGTCAAACCCGTTTGCCCATCCGCGTCGTTCTACTCGACTGGGACGGGACCCTTCTGAACTCCTACGCTTCGGACACACGTGCCTACCTGGCAATGTTCCGCTCGTTGAATATTCAATGGACCGCCCGCGAAATCGAGCAGCATTATTCACCAAACTGGTATCGCGTGTATCGCGCCGCACGAATTCCTCGGAATAAATGGATCGAGGCCGACAAGCTCTGGCGAAAAGCTTATGACAGTGAGAGTCCAGCCCTGCTGCCAGGAGCCCGGAGCACCTTGCGCATGCTCGCACGAACTTACCGCTTGGGTCTTGTCACAAGCGGCAGTCGAGATCGCGTGCGTAAGCAGATTCGCCAATTTGAGTTCGCACGCTATTTCAAAGTGAGCGTCTTCGGCGAAGATACCGTTCGGAAAAAACCTCATCCCGCACCTCTGAAACTCGCTCTCGAACGTCTTCAGGCTCACCGCGAGGAGTGCGTATATGTGGGCGACACCCCCGAAGACGTCCGGATGGCCCGGCGCGCCAATGTCCATGTGGTGGGAGTCCTTGGGCCCTTCCCCACCGCGGCCGCGGTTCGCGCCGAAAAACCAGAGGCGCTCATCAACTCAATCCGCGAACTCCCGGCTTATCTGCGCACGCTTTGAACTTCGGCATGCCGTGGCTGGCTATTGTCTCTGAAGAGCTAAGGCTTCACTGGAGGCTGGGAGGGTGCGAGTGACTGGGTCGCGCTCGATGTGGCCGCGACGGCACCTGCTGGCGAGTTCAGCTTAAAATCGGTAGCGCGAATGACCAGCCGCACGTGAAGCTGCGTGTCTTCCGGCCCGTCGATGTAGTCGTCGGAGTTGGTGTAGGTCGGGAGCCAATATTTCTGCTGAAAATTCTGCCGGTAGATTTCGAACATCGTGAAGGGAAGCCTCTCGCCGCTGCCGGAAAGCTCGCTGACGAACTTGCCGTAGGTTTTTACGATCGCGAGGTCGTGATCGTCCACCCAGATGGCGCCCTCGAACAATCGGCGCGTGCGGCTTAGTTGCTTCGGCTTTACCTGAAACACGTAGGTGTTCAGCTCATCCAGCCTGTCCTGGCCTGCGTAGAGAAAGCTATAATTACCGACCTCGTCGGTCGTTAGCGCGAATGCCGGAAAAGCGATAATCGCGCGCACGTCCTCCAGAGAGACGCGCATCACCTTCATGTTCGAAACGGGCTGCGATGTGATGCGCCAGAAGCGGCCGCCGTTGGGCCTGGAGTAGACCTCGCCACTGACGGTAAATTTCCCTCCCAGATCATCAAGTTCTTCCACGCGAACCGTTTGCGTGAAATCGTAGGTGTCAAACACCTTCTTCACCACATCTTCGTTGGCGGCGAACTTCTGGATGATCTGCTCGACGGGTATGGGCGGCGGTCCGGGATGCGGCACCGAAGGTATACGGTTGACCTCGAATTTCGGGGGGGCGGCCATGGGGCCCTGGTCCTGGGCGCGCGTAAGAAACGCCGAAATGCCAACCAGTACTGCCAGCACGCAAACGTATATTCTTCTAGGATGCTTCATTCGAAATACGCGAGGCTGCACTCATCTATAGATGCAGCGCCGAACGCTTGGGTTGAATCCTAACACCGCTCCGCACCCAAAAAAATAGCACACATCTCTCGACGAAACCTTCCTTCCTTGTCTTCTATTGCCCGTGACGATGCTCTGATAAGATTGTGCGTTTGCGGCCCAGGGGCGGCGCGTACCGGTGCGGGAAGAACGAGCAGCGAGGCGCTATTACGTGAGCGGAATCGTGCAGGGCGTAGGATACCGCTATTTTGCGCAGCGTGCGGCGCAGCGGCTGGGCTTGGCGGGATACGCGAAGAATCTGCGAGACGGGCGGGTCGAGGTTTATGCGGTCGGACCCGCCGACTCGCTCGATGCGCTCCAGACCGCTCTCGCGCGGGGTCCGCAATCGGCGCGGGTTTCCAGAGTGCGGGAAGAGCAAGTCCCGGTCGATTCGCGTTTTGCGGATGAATTTTCAATTGAGTATGACGAATAACCACAGAGGAGACGAATGGACGATCTTAAGACACTGATCCGCGAAATCCCGGACTATCCCAAGCCGGGAATTCTGTTCTACGACCTGACGACGCTGCTGCAGGACAAGAGCGGCTTTCACGATATGGTCGACCGGCTGTGTGAGCATTACGACGGAAAGAAAGTCGACATCGTCGCGGGAATCGAAGCGCGCGGATTTATTTTTGCTCCGGCCCTGGCCTACCGACTGGGCGCGGGCTTTGTCCCGGTGCGCAAGCCCAAAAAACTGCCTTCCAAGACGGCCTCGGTAACCTACCAGCTCGAATATGGCACCGACCAGCTGGAGATCCATGAGGATGCCGTACGCCCCGGGCAGAGCGTGCTGCTGTGCGACGATTTGCTCGCCACTGGCGGCACTGCCGCGGCAGCGATTCAGCTGGCTCGGAAATTGGGTGGTGAGGTAGTGGGCGCGGCTTTCGCGGTTGAGCTCAATTTTCTGCACGGTCGCGCCAAATTGCCGGGAATCGATGTCTTTTCTCTGCTCAAATACGATAGTTAGGAGGTCCCAAAGGGACGAGACTGGGCATAGTTAACCGAGTGTGTGAGCTTCAGCGGTTTATTTGTTTCTGACTTGGCGTCGTTGTAGTCTCCGCTGGCGGACTGCTTCGAACAGCATGACTCCTGCCGCCACGGAAACATTCAGAGAGCGCACCGGCCCGGTCGTGGGAATCGAGACAAGAAAGTCGCATCGCTTGCGCGTCAGTTCGTGCAGACCCTCGCCCTCGCGCCCAAGCACGACGCCTATCGAACCCTTGAGATCAACCGACGTATAAGCTTTTTTCCGCGCGCTCGTCGAGTCCGACCAGCCAGTACCCTGCTTCCTTCATCTCTTCCATCGCGCGGACGAGGTTCTTCACGCGCGCCACGGGCAGATGCGCCAGTGCCCCCGCCGAGGCCCGCTCAACGGTATCGGTCAAACCCGCCGCGCGGCGTTCGGGAATTATCACTCCACTCGCTCCCGCCGCCAGCGACGTGCGCACGATTGCGCCGAGATTGTGAGGATCTTCGATGCCGTCGAGAAGCACGAGCAGCCCGCGACCCGTCTTCAGCCGCAGCAAATCCTCCAGTTCCACGGCCGGTTTAGCCGCACCGAGCGCCGCGACGCCCTGATGTTCACGTGTACCGGCGAGCCGGTCGATTTGCTGGCGATCTTCGAAACGCACTGAGACGCCGTTCGCCTTCGCCAGCCGCACCACTGCTTCGACACGCTCTCCATGCCGGCCGCGGGCGATTACGATGCGATCCAGCGGCCTGCCAGCCGTGAGCGCCTCTTCGACTGCATGAAATCCGGTCAGCCAGTTCATCGTTTCTGGTTCCTCCGGGCTGTGCGCGATTCTGTCCAGGCGGGAGACGCGCCTAATCGAGCGCGGCGCAAAATTCCAGCATCCGCTGCCGCGTACCCTTCACTGGCACCGCGAAGTCGATCTTTGCCGCGGCGTCAAGCAGCAGAATCACCCGGTCGAGATCGCCCTCGCCTGCCCGTCCTGTAAGCGCCAGCCGAATCGGATGAAACATTTCGCGGCTGCGATAGGGAACCGCGGCCTTGATGCCCTCGACAATTTCCTTGAAGCGGTCCGAATCGACGTCGCCGCCGTCGAAGGTTCGATTGGCAAGCTCGCGAATCACGTCACGGGCGCCGGACCGTGCCAGCACATCCTGATTCGAGGGTTCTTGCAAAACAGCTGCGGCGTCATAGTTAAAAATAAGGAATATCAAACTGGCCAACGCGGCCTGATCGACGGCGTGAGGACCCAGCAGCTCTGCTGCCCTTGCGCACCACGACTGGACCGCCGACCCGACCTCGACTTCACCTTCGGGCACGAGCCAACCGCGCTGGCGAAGGATCAGGACAATATCGTCTGCCGTGAAAGCATTGGCTGGGGACGCCGCTGCCGGCTCGAAAGCTCGCTCAGAGGGCATGCGACAATTTTATCCCATGTGGCTACTTCAATTAGCAATTTGCATGGGACGCCGAAACAATCTCAGCCTTCGAGCGTGGCGATGGCATGAGCGGCGATGGCCTCGCCACGGCCGATTTCGCCGGTGCCCTCGTTCGTCTTCGCCTTCAGATTGATCTGTTCCGGGGCGATCCCCAGCGATTTCGCCAGCACAGCGCGCATCGCGGGGAAATGCGGGCCCAGCTTCGGACGCTCGCAGATAACCACTGCATCCAGATGATTGATGCGCATGCTGCGTTCGTCGAGCAGTTTCCGGGTGTGATCGAGAAAAATCAGGCTCGACGCGCCCTTCCACTTCGGGTCGGTGTCTGGAAAATGCGTGCCGATATCGCCGAGACCCGCAGCGCCCAGAAGCGCGTCGCAAAGCGCGTGGCTGAGCACGTCACCGTCGGAATGGCCCACGGAGCCTTTGTCGAAACGGGACTTCGATGCCGCCGATCATCAGCTTGCGGCCCTCGGCCAGCCGGTGCAAATCGTAAGCGATTCCGCAGCGCGTCATTTTGCGCGCGCGCTCCTGCTCGAGGTAAAAGCGGGCGAGGTCCATGTCGGCCGGGCGCGTGATTTTCAGGTTGCGCTCCGAGCCCAGCACGACAAACACCTCGTGGCCGAAACGTTCGACGATGGCGGCTTCGTCCGAACCGGTGAAGTCGTCCTCCTGCGCTTTCTTGAAGGCGTCGCGCAGCAGCGCATAGGTAAAAACCTGGGGCGTCTGCGCCAGCACGATCCGCTCGCGCGGAATCGTCGCGGAAATAACAGCGACATCCTCCGGCAGGCTGGCGCGCTTCACTTCTTTCACCGTGTCGATCGCGGGAATGCCCAGAATCGCGGCGCCGCGGGTGCGCGCTTCGGCGATCACCCGGTCGATTTGGGCAGGAGTCACGAAAGGACGCACGGCATCGTGCACCAGCAACGATTTCGGTGGAGGGGTCCACCTGCGCCAGCGCGTTGGCCACCGATTGCTGCCGCGTGTCGCCGCCCTGCACCACGCGCGCGGGCCGGCCAAGCCCGGCCTTATCCACCTTCTCCTGCAGGGAAGCAACATCTTCGCTGCGCGTGGCGATGAAAAATTCGGTGATCGCGGCGCACGCCGCGAGCCGTCGCAGCGTGAAGATTATCAGCGGCACGCCGTCCAGTTCAAGGAACTGTTTGGGCTGTCTCGCGCCCATGCGGGTGCCGAGGCCGGCGGCCGGAACAATCGCAGCAATTCGGCTCATGAAGGGTTAGTAGTTTATCGCAGTCGCGCAGAAAGAGGAGAAGTAAGCAGCGAGAAACGTGCGATCCTTCACGAACGGCCGGTTTCGGGATAGTAGGGGCGCGGCGGGCGCTCGCCGCCCGGGAGCCTTCGCCGGAACGGCTACCCGACGGCGAATCTCCGGCCGCAGCCGCGATGGGGCGCGGAACCTGCTCGCCGCGTTCGTCGTAGCGGCCGAAGATCATTTTGCCGGCGGTGGTCTGGTGCACGGACGTGACGCTGATATCGATCGTCTTGTTGATCATTTTGCGCGCGCCATCGACCACCACCATCGTGCCGTCGTCCAGATACGCGACGCCCTGATTGTATTCCTTGCCTTCGCGCAGGATGAAAACGCGCATCACTTCGCCGGGCAGCACCACGGGCTTGAGGGCATTCGCGAGCTGGTTCACGTTCATGATTTCGATGCCCTGAAGCGTGGCGACTTTGTTCAGGTTGAAATCGTTGGTGACGATTTTCGCGTCGTAGCGCTTGGCCAGTTCGATCAGCTTCAAATCCACCTCGGCGATATGCGCGAAATCGTCGTCGGCGATCTGCACGTCGAGGTGCGGCATCTTCTGGATGCGCTGCAACACTTCCAGGCCGCGGCGGCCGCGCTGGCGCTTGAGGGGATCGGCGGAATCGGCGACGAGCTGCAGTTCGTGCAGGACAAACTGCGGAATGATCACGCTGCCATCGAGAAACAGGGCGTCGGCGATATCGGCGACGCGGCCATCGATAATCACGCTGGTATCGAGCAGCTTGACGGAATGCTTGGCGTTGCGCTCGCTGCCGAACAGCCCGCCGAAAGCCTGCAGGTTCAGCATGTCGCCCTTATTCGCCCCGAGAACCAGGCCGATGTAAGCCATCACCAGAAAAATCGACAAGGCTAAAGAAGGAACGCGTGCTCTCCGGCATGATGGTGTGCGTAAGAATCAGCGAAGTAAGGTACGCGCCGAGGATACCCAGAATCGAGCCCGTAGCGGCGCCGATCAGTCTCCGCAGGCTGGCCCTGCGCAGGCGCACTTCAAACAAAATCACGCCCATCGCAAACAGGAAACCGCCGAGCGCGCCCATTCCTTGGACACGCTGAAAGGCCGGAAGTGGAAGCCGGCAACGGCGGAACAGACGAGGAAGATCAGGCGGAAGCCAAGCATGTCCCAGAACGATCCGACGCGGTCCTGGGCACCGTGTGAATACGAATGCGGTTTCGACGACGGGTTATCGGAAAGGGCCGAGACTGGCGCCCGGCCGGGGACGTTAGGAGTCCGTTGCATTGTGGCACCCTGTGAAGCGTATAAAACGTATCAACCTATCAGTGGTTATGATGCGATGGCCTTATGATCTGTCCTTCCGGCCTTTATGAAAGAACATCCCTGCCGGCATGAATGGCGTCTCGCCGAAAACCGAGGCAATGAAATGATTTCCGTAGTATAGCATCGAGCGCAAATGGCAAGTCAACGAAGCTACAAGACCAAGGGTACGCGCTTGTCTAGAGGTAGTAGCGCGGGACGCGGCGTCCCAGAGCGCAAAGAAGGTCTGAGGTCACTGTGCCGATTTCGCGGGCAATTTCGGACACTACCATTGCGTCGTTGCCATCCTTGCCATAAATCGTCACTACGTCGCCAAGCTTCACGTTGGGAAGGTCGGTGACGTCGAGAGTCGTCAGGTCCATAGAAATGGCGCCCACCAGCGGGACGCGGCTCCCGCGTACCAAAGCGCAACCTCGATTCGTTCGCTGGCGGGATATGCCGTCCGCGTATCCGGCATTGATTACGGCGATGCGCGAAGGGCGCTCCGTGATAAACTGCGCGGAGTATCCGACTCCCTGCCCCGCCGGCAGATCGCGCAGCGTGATGATGCGCGCGCGCAGCGACAGGCAGGGCTCAATGGGAAGCCTCTCTCGCACTTCCTGCCCCTTCTGGGGAGGATCGAAAGACTGGTAATACCCGTAGAGAATCGCGCCGGGCCGAATCATATCCGCATAGGTGCTGGGGCGGGCGCAGATCGCGCCGCTATTCGCCAGATGCACGATACCAGGTGAGACGCCCAGTTCGCGCATGCGGTCGAGGCATTTTGAAAACAGCTACTCCTGGTCGTCTGTCTGGCGCGCGCTGAAATCCTCCGCAGACGCAAAGTGCGTGAAAGTTCCCTCCAGCTGGATGTGCCGGCAGCCGGCCAGGGCCTTCGCGAAAAGCGCCAATTTCATCTGGCGATATCCCCAGGCGATTCATGCCCGAATTAATTTTCAGATGAAACGGCACCCGGGATTTTGCACGCATGGATTTCGCGGCGCGCTCCAGATGGCGCACGTCGTCCAGACGCGTGACCGTGGGCGTCAAGCGATTCTCGATGAGTCGCTTCTCTTCTCCTGGCCAAAATCCGGTGAGAATCAAAATCCGCTTCCGAATGCCCGCTTCTCGAAGTTCCACGCCCTCGTTCGCGCAGGTGACGCCGAACCACTCCACCCCCGCCTTTTGTAGCGCCTTCGAGATTGGCACGGCCCCCAATCCATATGCGTTCGACTTCACCACCGCCAGAATCTTCGGCTTCGGGCCAACGTGGCGGCGAATCACCTGCAGATTCTTGATAATCGCCTTGAGCGAAATCTCGGCCCACACGGGCCTGCCCCCGGCATGAATTGGTTTGGACATGTCTTTTAGAATGCCAGACAATTCCTTTCCGGCGCGATCAAAAATGCGAAAAGGTAATTCGCTTCGCACCGTTTAGGTAAACATCGGAAGGGACTGCTGCAGATTAAAGGCCGCTGGCCCGCCGTCCTAGAAAAACGGTAAGCCGTTTATTGGCGTTCCTTGGAGGATTATTGGGAATTTTGGTTAGTGGGCGGCTTGCCACACCCGTGAACCCCGGACACGCTGGATGGCGAATGCTTATCTGCGACCGCTACATCTCTACCCTTCGCCCACCGAACTCCACGCATCCGGAGCAGCCTCTTCAAATCGGGTATGGCGTCCCAGGAACACAAAATTTAGCGTGCCGGTGGGTCCGTTGCGCTGCTTGGCGATGATCAGCTCCGCCTTGGCGCGGTCCTCTTCGGGAAGGTCCGTCTTGTAAAAGTTCGGGCGGTTGATGAACAGCACGACGTCGGCATCCTGTTCGATTGCGCCGGATTCCCGGAGGTCGGAAAGCTGCGGCTTGCGGTCTTCGCGTTCAGGAGCGCGGGTGAGCTGGCTCAGCACGATGACTGGCACCTTCAATTCCTTTGCCAAACCCTTGAGCGCCCGCGACATTCCGGAAACTTCCTCCTGCCGGTTGGTTCCGCGCCCGGAACCTGAGGGCACCACGAGCTGCAGGTAATCGACGATCATCAGCGAGAGCCCGCGATCACGCATGAGGCGGCGGGCCTTGGCACCCATTTCGAGCACGGTGGAAGAGGCGGAATCGTCGATCCAGATGGGCGCCTCGCCCAGTGTGGCAAGTGTGCCGGTAATCTTTCCCCAGTCGTCGCGATTCATGTGGCCGGTGCGGAACTTATGCGCGTCCACGCGGGCCTCGGAGGCGAGCATGCGCAAAAGCAGCGATTCCTTCGACATTTCGAGGCTGAAAATTGCCACGGGCTCTTTGTGCCGCAGCGCCACATTTCCCGCGATGTTCAGCGCTAAAGCCGTCTTCCCCATGGAAGGGCGCGCCGCGAGAATGATGAGCTCGGAAGGCTGCAAACCGGCAGTTTCATTGTCCAGCCCCGAATAACCCGTGGCCAAGTCCGGTGATGCGGCGGCCTTCGCTGAATATTTTCTCGAGACGCTCGAAGCCGTCCTGGACGACTTCCTTGATGCCAATGAGCCCGGCCCGAACGCGATCCTCGGCCAGCTGGAAAATCGCGGATTCGGCGCGGTCGAGGATCGATATCCGCCTCATCGCCGGCGGCCAGCGCCTGCTCCTGAATCGCGGCGGCCGAATGAATCAGACTGCGCAGGACGGCCTTTTCCTTCACGATGCGCGCGTAGTGCTCCACGTTCGTGACGCGCGGCAGCCCATCCGCCAGCTGCGAAATATATGCGACGCCACCGGCCGATTCGAGCACGCCGTGGCTGCTCAGGGCCTCCATCAGCGTCACCGTATCGATTGCATGCCGCTTTTCGCCGAGCTGCATCATGCGTTCGAAAATGTGGCGGTGCTGCGAAAGGAAGAAATCCTCGGCGCGAAGGCGTTCGACGGCGGTATTCAGCGCGTGATTGTCGAGCAGCACGGCGCCGAGGATGCAGCGCTCGGCTTCGATGTTGCTGGGCAGAGGTCTTTCGAGGGCGACTTCGGTCGGCATCTATTGTTCGCTTTATTTTCGCCTAATCAGTCCGGGCGCGCAAGTCCGATGTTTCGCTTCCGTTCTGTCGATTTCAGACGGGAGATTTTGCTTCCGGTTTGAGAGCGCATCGCATTGTGGGGAACATCCGCGCGCGCGTCAAGAATCTACTTCGCGTGGTGAATTGTGGAAATCACTCTGAGTGTGAATAAGAACTTCTGACGCAAGAGGGCTCGAATACAAAAAGGGCGCCAGAAGCGGCGCCCCTTTTGAAACTGTACTCTCTACGAAGACGTGTTGCCGGCTACTCTTCCTTGCGGACCACGATTTTGATGTTGGCCGTGACTTCGCGGTGCAGCTTGACGGGAACTTCGTATTCGCCGACGAGCTTGATCGGATCGGCGAGGACGATCTTTCGCTTGTCGATGTTGTAGCCCTTGGCCGCCAGCGCTTCGGAGATGTCGCCCGAAGTCACCGAGCCGAAAAGCTGATCGTTTTCGCCCGACTTGCGCGCGAATTCGAGCGAGACGCCGGCGAGCAGTCCCGCCAGCGTCGCGCGCCGCTCCTTTTCGGTGGCTTCCTTCTTCGCAAAGGCGGCGCGCATTTTTTCCAGGCGCTTCATGATTGCCGGGGGTGGCTTCCAGAGCCAGCTTGCGCGGCAACAGAAAATTCCGCGCATAGCCTTCGGCGACTTCCACCACCTCGCCGCGGTTCCCAGCTTTTCGACTTCTTCTTGAAGAATGATCTGCATGTTCAGTCCTCTATTTTCTTTCGATTTCGTTGCTCGAAACTTTCGTCGCCGACGCTAGACCTCGGCTTGGACGATCGCTTCCCAGGTCTACAGTTCCGCGGCGAACGGCAGCAGCGCGATATTCTGCGCCCGCTTGATGGCCACGGTCAGCCAGCGCTGGTGCCGGGCGCAGGTGCCCGTCATGCGGCGCGGAAGAATCTTTCCGCGCTCCTGAATGAACGACGCCGAGAACTTCGGCCTTCTTGTAGTCGATGTAATCGACTTTGTCGACGCAAAAGCGGCAAACTTTCTTTTTGCGGACGAAATTCCGCTTGCCGCGCTTCGCCGGGCCGCCGGGCCTGGCCGGCCGCCCGCGGACGAGGCCCTCCGCGGCCCGGGGCCCCGGAATGTCCCGAGACGACGGCGGTCCTGAAGATGCTGCTGTGGTGCGCTGTTCTTCTGCCATTCGATTTCTCCCTGATTAAATTGCTGCGGCGCTTGCTCGCCGGCCGGCGGCTGGCGCCGGCGGCGCCGGCAGCCGTCTTGCGCGGACGGCGCGCGGCGCGGCGCTCGCGATGGCGCTTCAGTTTCTCCTGCCGCTTCAATTCTTCATCGACGCGGATGGTCAGATACTTGATCACCGCGTCGGAAACCTTCAGCCGGCGTTCGAGTTCCTTGACCACTTCGCCGTTGGCTCGAACGCACGTCCATGTAAACGTAAAAGCCCTCGCGCAGCCGCTGACGCGATAGGCCATGCGCTTGCGGCCCCACTTCTCGGTCTTCTCGATCTTGGCGCCCTTTTCGGTGGCGGCTGCTCGATGGTGGAGATAATCTTGTCGATGTCCGCTTCCGGCGTGTCCGGCCGGCAGATGAAAATCAGATCGTACTGACGCTCTTCCATAGTCTCCTCGATTCCTTGCCTTCTTCCGGCAAGCAGCTCTTACTTCTGAATTCTCCTCCGCCGGCGACACGCGGCGATTGAACCGCGTCATCGCCTTGCTCACACCTTCTGTCAAAATCACTCCGACCGCTTCGGCCGCATCGGCAACCATCTGCGCGCCGCGTTTCCCGCTCGGCGCGGCCCATCGTCGCGAGCACGTAATCTCCGAAGCTCGCCCCAGACCTTCTCGGGCCCGATCGCCCATGCGGATGCGGATAAATTCCTGCGTGCCGATCGAGCTCGATCACCGACTTCAATCCGTTGTGCGTTCCGGCGCTGACCGCGCTCGCGAATGCGCAGATTGCCCCACGGCAAATCCACTTCGTCCGACCAGCACGATCATTTGCGCCGGCTCCAGCTCGTAACGATCGAGCAGCATCCGCACCGAGACGCCGCTCAGATTCATCATCGTCTGCGGCTTGGCGAGAATCACTTCCTCCCCCGCCAACTCGCCGCGCCCCACGTAGCGCCTTCGCTTCCGGCCGCGTGACGCGAATCCCAGCCTGCTCCGCCAGCCCTCCACCGCGAGAAAACCCAGATTGTGCGGCGTCCACTCGTACTCAGGACCCGGATTGCCGAGGCCGACGATCAATCTCATAAACTTGGCACCGGCGCTCTGCCGGTGGTCCCGCACCAGCCAAAACGAGCTACTGCACGCACTACCCCGCAAGGTCTTACTTCTTCTTCTCGGTCTTCTCGGCCTTCGGAGCGGCTTCCGCGCCTTCTTCGCCTTCTTCTTCCTTCTTGCCCTTCTTGATGACTTCGGGCTCGGCCGGCGCCGTTTCCGTCGCCACGGCCGCTTCCGCCGCGGGCTCTTCTTCCTTCTTCAGCGTCACGACGTGCGCGATCACGCGCAGCGGGATCGGTGATCAGCTTCATCTTTTCGGGATCGAGCGGCATGTCGCCGGCGCGCAACTGCTTGCCGATCATCAGGCCGCTGACGTCCACCTTGAATTCTTCCGGAATGTCGCCGGGCAGGCACTCAATCTCCACTTCGCGCGTCACCATTTCGAATATGCCGCCCTGCATCTTCACGCCTTGCGGCTCGCCAAATGTGTGCACCGGCACGCGCACGCGCATGCGCACGTCCATGGCGATGCGCAGCAGATCGACGTGCAGGAGCGCCCCGGACAGGGGATCCACCTGCCAGTCCTTCATCATCGCTTTCTCTTCCGCTCCCTCGGCCACGCGCACCGTGAAAATCGTGTTGTGTCCCGGTCTCCGAGCGCAGAATCTTCTTCACCTGCTTCGCGTTCACCGCGAGAGCCATGGAATCCTTGCGACCGCCGTAGAGAACAGCCGGGACCATTCCCGTCAGGCGGGTGCGCCGCGCGGCGTTCTTGCCGCGCTCCTCACGAACGTTGCCTTCCAGTGTGAATGTTTCCATACGTCCCTTCCTCACCTGTTCCTTCACGCAATCCGGATTACTCTGAATGCGTTAAATAAATAGCTCGCTGATCGAGGTCTCTTCGTGAATCGACTGAATTCCCCGCGCCAGGAGTTCCGCGACGCTAAGCACCGTGATCTTCGGCAGCTTCTGGGCGTTCCCGTTGAGCGGCACGGAATCCGTGACCACCACTTCCTCGATTCCCGAATTCATGATCCGCTCGGCGGCCGGCCCGGAAAATATAGGATGCGTGCAAGCGGCAAAAACTTTGGTCGCCCCGTGCTCGATCAATGCTTCCGCCGTCTTCACCAGAGTTCCGGCCGTGTCGATGATGTCGTCGATCACCAGCGCGGGCCGCCCCGCCACGTCGCCGATCAGGTTCATCACCTCGCTGACGTTCACGTCGATGCGCCGCTTATCCACGATCGCCAGCGGCGCATCGATTCTTTTCGCGAAAAGCCTGGCCCGCTCCACGCCGCCCGCATCCGGAGAAACCACCGTAATCGGCCCAAGCTTCTTCTTCTGAAAATACTCCACCAGCACCGGCGCGGCGTATAAGTGATCCACGGGTATATTGAAATACCCTTGGATCTGCGGCGCATGCAGGTCCAGCGAAAGCACCCGGCTCGATCCCGCCGTCTCCAATAAATCCGCCACCAGCTTCGCCGAGATCGCCACGCGCGGCCGGTCCTTGCGGTCCTGCCGGGCGTACGGGTAATACGGAATCACAGGCGTAATGCGCCATGCCGAGGCACGCTTGAAAGCGTCGATCATCAGCAGCAGCTGCATCAGGTGGAAATCCACCGGATTGCAGCATGGCTGCACGACGAAAACGTCCGCGCCGCGTACGTTCTCGAGAATCTGATACCGCGTCTCACCGTCTGAAAATTTCCCGTGCTCAGCTTTGCCGCGGGGAACCCCTAAATATGCGCAAATGGCATCCGCCAACGCGGGATTCGCAGTCCCGCAAAAAACCTTGAATTTGCCGTCGCCCAAAGAAATCCCCTCAGCTGGTGACACGCCAACCTAATGCGCGGCCATATTTTTCCCTGGAAAGGGTCTCCACGACGAAAACCGAATCTTCCGGGAACGCTCGAGCGGCTCGGCGCGCCTGCGCTGGGTTTCGGAATACTCCGAACACCGCCGACCCGCTACCCGCCAGCGCGGCATCTGCGGCTCCTCGCTTGAGCAATCCCGCCCGGATTTCTCCAAGGCGCGGATGACGGCTGAAAACAGGTGCCTCGAAATCGTTCGAGACCGCCTGCGGCCGGCTCCAGCACAGAGCGCAGAACCCCCAGATGTTATGGGGTTTGGAACGATTTGTCAATTCCTCAGAGACCCACTGGTAGGCCTCCTTGGTGCTGACGGCGATTCCTCGGGGAGAAACCACCAGAATGGTCCGCTTGGGCGCGTCTGTGAGTGGATAGATCTCGTCGCCGCGGTTAGTGGCAAGGGCGCGTCCGCCGAAAAGAAAAAACGGCACGTCCGCGCCCAGACCGGCGCCGATTTCCATCAGGCGGTCGAGCGGCACCGTCTTCTTCGTTAGCCGCAACATCCCGATCAGCGCCGCTGCCGCGTCGCTTGATCCGCCTCCGAGTCCCCGAGCCACGGGAATGCGCTTTTCCAATCGCGCGCGTACGCCACCGCGAAAACCGATCTCGCCGCTGATCGCCTCGATCGCCCGGTAAATAAGATTCTCTGGCCCAAGCGGGAGATCCGGGTCGTCCGTCTCTAGGGCGATCCTTGGACCAGAGTCAAGCGACAGCTCAAGCGTGTCGTGAAGCGAAATCGCTTGAAAAATTGTGCGCAGCTCGTGATAGCCGTCAGGCCGGCGTCCCAAAACGTGCAGGCACAGATTGATTTTCGCAAACGCGGGGAGGCGTACCGAT
Organism: uncultured Acidobacteriota bacterium; assembly: GCA_963848365.1. Classification (GTDB taxonomy): domain Bacteria; phylum Acidobacteriota; class Terriglobia; order Acidiferrales; family UBA7541; genus Palsa-295. The sequence continues at coordinate 609,455 of CAWKDI010000004.1, read as the reverse complement.
CGTTTCATGCCGAGGGGGGTTACTGCGGTTTGACCGCGTCGGGTGAGGACTTCTGCGCCAGGCGCTTTTTCAGCGTTTTCAGCTGTGCGTCGATCTCGCTCACCTTGTCGGCTTCGTAGTCCGCGGGTGAGGCCTTCTGCCAGGCTGCCAACGATCGCTCCAGGAGGCCGGCCGCGCGTTCGTTCTGGCCCAACTTGAGGTATACATCGCCAAGATGGCTGAGAATCGTCGGGTCGCTACCGTCAAGTTCCACAGCCTTCTGAAGGTACTCCTCTGCCTCAGTCAGCTTGCCCTGCTTGTAGTATGCCCAGCCAAGGCTATCCAGGAAGGCGCCGTTGTTTGGATCCTGCTGCACTGCCTGCTGGATCAGCGTGGTGGCTTCTTCGAGCCGGATCCCCCGGTTCGCCAGCATATAGCCGTAGTAATTCAGCACGGCCGCATTGTTAGGGCTCGCGTCGAGCACCCGCCGGAACTGCTGCTCCGCCAGGTCGATACTTTTTCTGACGCTCGTAGATAGCCCCAAGCATGTACCAGGCGGTTTCCTTGCCGTCCTGGTCGCGCGCCATCTGCTCGGCCTTTTGCGCCGACTGCTCGGCGTCCGCGTATTGCTTGCCGCGTTCTTGCACCTGTGCGATGTCGATATAAATTTCCTGGTCGGCGTCGTTCCCTTGCAGCAAGCTCTGGAGAATCTTAGTCCCCTGGATTGCGTCTGCCTTCTCGCCGTAAAGCATCGCGAGCGAAACGGTGAGCCCCGGATCTTTCGGAGAAGCTTCCAGGGCCTTTTTCGCTTCCGCAATCGCGGAATCGATTTGGTGACTGTCGCGGTAAGTTTCAATTAGCAGCAATTTAGCGCGCTTTTGAGCGTCAGGACCAAGCTTCTCCATCTCCTGGAAGGTCTCAATCGCCTCGGGATATTTCTGAGCCTCCCGGTAGGCATGCCCCAGTTGCTCGTAAAGAATTGAAAGGGCGTTCGAGTTGTCCTCATTGCCGGCCTGGCTCTTGATGCCGCCAATGGCGTCCGTGAGCACTTTCACCGCATCGTCAAAACGATGCTGATCCTCATAGAGCAGGGCCTCGTTATAGAGGACCTCGATGCTCCCAGGGGAGAGCTGCTTCGCTTTCAAGAGGCTCGCCTCCGCTTCGTCAAGCTTTCCGAGGCGACGATCAAGTTGCGCCATCCGCAGATAATTCTCCGCGGTTCCTGGCTCAAGCTGTGAAAGTTTCGTGTACTGCTCAAGCGCCTCTGCGTACTTGTCCTGCGACAGCAGGGCCTGCGCCAGACCATGGCGATGCCCGGGATCGTCTGGATCCTCTTCCACGGATTTGCGATAGGCGCCTTCCGCCTTTGCGTAGTTTTTCTGCTGAGAGTATGCATCGCCCAGCAAATCATACGCGTCTGGTGAAGATGTATCCCCGGCCGCTTTTTCCAGCAGGTCAATAGCATCCTGCGATCTGCCTTCATCCACTAATAACTGGCTCAACTGCTCGAGAGCCTGGCCATTATCGGCGTCGTGATTGAGCACGCCGCGCAAAACCTTCTCGGCTTCGTCGTGACGGTTTTCAAAACGGTACAATCGCGCGAGCCAAAGTGCTGAAAAGGCGTCGTCCGGCTGGACCTTCAAAATCGCCTGGAATTGCTCCACTGCCCTTGCGAGATTTTCTTCCTGTGTCGGGCCGCCGGCCATATCCCCGAGATTCCGCACATAAATGCGGGCCAACAGACGGTGTGCGTTCACATCGTCCGGATCTGCTTTCAGCGCGAGCTGCGCTTCGGCGATAGCCTCGCGTATTCGCTGCGACTTCGCGTAAATTTCCGCAAGCCGCTCCATGACCACGGATGAATCAGGCTGCAGTTCAAGGGCCTTCTTATAGGATTCGATCGACTGGGCTGCCACATCGGGACTGTTGGAGATTTCGTACTGCTGCTCCTGCAAATGACCCATCGTGAAGTAGTAATAGACGTCGCCCCGGATACCTTCTGCCGTTTCCTTTTCATCGGAAGGCGGGGCAGACTTACTCGGCGCTTGCTGTCCGACTGCCACGCCGGGAACCGATAAGTTCGCTGCTCCGAAAAGGAGGAGGAAAGTTACGGTATTAAAGATGGTTTTCATCGAATAGCAGCTCTGCCTATTATGGTATACGTCGCCGAGAGGGTCAAAGCTTTCCCGGTCGCAGGTTCCTCGACTTATAGTGGGACGCGAAAAAGCAAACTTTAGGTGCATCTATCAAACAAACCCGGGTTCGTGTCTAATGTTCTGGGCTGAGGGGGCACGCATGTCTCTGTTGTGGAAAAACACCACCGCCCGGCAAAACGAAGCTAAATCATTGAGGCACGGCAGGTTGTGCGGTCCCTATTTCCTCTGCATCGGCTTACTTGTGTTGGTTCAGCCCAACTGTGGAAGCTCAATTGCCCCTCATCTCTCTGGTAACCGCCCACACCCTCTTTCGCGTTTTGCCTCCGGCTCAGCTTCCCAATTCTTGGATAAGTCTCCGCCGCGTCATCCCCAACAGAGCGAGGAAGTTGCGTTTCGCTTTTGGAACGTCACCCCGCCGCTTTCAGCCGGGCTAACCCGCCGCAGTCTTTTCGCCGTACAGAGAGCGTCGATAGACGAGCCAGGATACGTGCGCAAATCAACGCTTTCGGATTTTGCTTGGCTCGAAGGCAAGTGGTCGGGGTCCTGGGGGCCGCGTATCGCTGAACAAATTTGGACGCCGCCCAGCGCCGGGCAGATGCTGGGGTTATTCCGCGCTGTGGAAAACAACAATACCCTAGTTATTGAATTATTTTCACTAAGCGAAACGCCCCACGGAGTGGAATTGCGGTTCCGCCACTTCACTCCGGCCCTCGTGCCCTGGGAGCAATCGGGCGTGACGACGATGAAACTTACGGGACTTGATACAAAGGCCGCGGTTTTCGAAAACGACGCCGGGGGCCAGCCCAAGCGTGACGTATTTACTCGAATCGATCCTGATACTTACATATTTAAGTCAGATATCGCGCCGGATACTGGTGCCGGGTACGTTACCGAAATCCGATACCATCGCCAAAAATAGAACGCGCCGAGCCCGCGGACCCTCGATGTCAGTGTCGGAAATGCCGGACGCCGGTAAACACCATTGCCATCCCGAGTTTGTTTGCCGCGGCTATCACGTCCGCATCGCGCACCGAGCCGCCCGGCTGAATCACCGCCGTGGCCCCGGCGCTACCCGCTTCCTCCACGCCGTCTGGAAAGGGGAAGAACGCATCAGAAGCGACAACCGTGCCGCCCAGTGGAAGGGCTGCTGTCCCGGCCTTCATCACGGCAATCTTCACCGAATCGACCCGGCTCATCTGTCCGGCGCCGATCCCGACGGTCCGGCCCTCGCGCGCGAAAACAATGGCATTCGATTTCACGTGTTTGCGAAACCTTCCAGGCGAAGAGCAAGCGCGCGGACCTCGGCGCCGGTCGGCGCGCGTTCCGTGACGACTTTCAGTTCGGACTCGCTGAGTTCGTGCCGGTCGGGCTTCCTGCACGAGCACGCCGCCGGAAATTCGTTTCAGCTCGAGCTCCTCGGGAGCGGCTTCGCGCGGCATTTCGAGCAACCGCAGATTTTTCTTCGACGCAGAACTTCTCGAGCGCCGCGGGCTCGTAACCGGGCGCGACGATGCATTCGACGAACAGCTTCGCGACTTCTTCCGCCGTAGCGGCATCGAGCGGGCGATTGAAAGCCAGCACGCCGCCAAAGGCGGATACGGGATCGCAAGCCAGCGCCTTCAGATACGCTTCGCGCGAATTCTCCTGCTCGGCCGCGCCGCATGGATTGTTGTGCTTGATGATGGCAACAGCGGGGCGCTTGAACTCGGTGCACCAGATCCCCAGGCCGCATCGAGATCGACCAGATTGTTGTAGGAAAGCTCTTTTCCCTGCAGTTGCTTCGCGCCCGGCCAGCCTGCCGCAGCGCGTCCCGCGGGTATATAAAGCGCGGCGGCTTGATGGGGATTCTCGCCGTAGCGCATCGGCTGGCGGCGTTCCAGCGCAATGTGAATCCGCTCGCGGCAACTTCTCCGAGTTCGCCGATTTGTACAGCATCATTCGCGGCCAGCCGCTCGAGTTCCGTGGCGATTTCGCCATCGTAGCGCGCCGTTCGCGCGTACGCCTTGCGCGCCAGCGTCAGCCGCGTGGCCAGGCTCAGCTCCCGCTTTTCGCGCAACTCCGCCAGAATCGCCGCGTAGTCGCCGGCATCGGTAACCACGGCGACGCTCTGGAAATTTTTTGCCGCCGACCGCACCATCGCCGGGCCGCCGATGTCGATATTCTCGATCAGTTCCTCGGCGCGTCACGCCCGGCTTGGCCGCCGTCGCGGAAAAGGGATAGAGATTCACCACGACCAGATCGATCGGGAACGATCGAATGCTCGCGCGACCTGCTTTCGGTCTTCCGCCTTGCCACGCTGAAATAGAATCCCGCCGTGCACCTTGGGATGCAGAGTCTTTACGCGGCCTCCCAGCATTTCCGGCCAGCCGGTCAGTTCGGAAACATCGCGTACACCGATTCCCGCGTCGCGCAGCAGCTTAGCCGTCCCTCCCGTAGAGACGATTTCGATTCCGAGCCCGGCAAGCTCGCCGGGCAAATTCCACGACGCCGGTCTTGTCGTAGACGCTGATAAGCGCTCGTTCCATTGCCACTTGAAAACCTCCTGATATGAATAGCCGTAGAATAAGAGCGGGTCAGTTTAAGCGTTTCTGCTCGATTCCGAAAGTGCCCGAATCTATTATTTTGTTAGTCGCGGCGTGCTTTGATTCTTTGCCCTGGTGGCCTATGGGACGTAGACAGAGTTGCATCGTGGTGTTCCGCTGGCTTTGCCTTATCGAGACTTGTCTTTCATGCCCGCCAAATACAGGCGGTGGTTCTTTTCAGCACTGAGTACCCGAAGCGAGTATCCATCGTCGAGGAGGCGATAAGCCCACCAGTCCCAATCTCCTCCGCCCGAATACAGAAGAAAGCTTGGATTATCCCGGGCAAAGTCCGCGAAATTGGACACGTGAAGCGGAAGACAGCATTGCAGGTCAGCGAGTTGCTTGTCCAAAGAATCGCTGCCGTTGTACAGGATGGATTTTTCAGGATCGACTACCGCCACAAACCGTTTTCTCCAGTCCGAAGTGGCATAATAAGCAATCGGAACGTAATCGTGTCCGTCGGATATGACGATGGGAAGGTCATTGCTTGTCGACGCTGAAGCCAAGCGCTCGACGGAATCTGCGGGAGAGACAAAGCTGCCGAACGCGGCGCTCTCCGCCTTCCAGAAATAGCCTTCTTGCAATGCCACTCCCACCAGTACGAATACCGCGAATAACGCAACACATCTTTGGCCGAACATCCGGAGCGTGTAGGCCAAGGTGAGTGGAACTCCCAAGATCGCCAACAGCACATATCTCTCGACAAACCCGCCGTGGGCAAGCTTAATGGCAATAAATGCCACCACCGGCACGCCCAGGAGCGCCACGCCAAGCCAGTGTTCGTGCGAGAAATCCCTGGGTTTCTCGGACATGGTGCGCAGCGCGACGATTGACAGGACCACAACGATGGCCACGGCAATCGGGGCGAACGTCTTCAAAAATAGAGCGTATGCACTGGCTGTGCGAACCAGACTGGGAAGCGCCCAGAAGTGCGCGCCATAAAATTCCTTCAGACTCTGCAGTTGCGGCCAGGAAAGTGCCAGCGGAACGAGCCCAAGTCCCAGCGCGAACCAAACACTTAAACGAAGCTGTCGCATCCTGAAAAATAGAGCGGCTTCCGAGACGGCAAATGGGACAAAGCCGAAAAGAGCATAAAAATGCAAAGACTCGGCTGTAGCGTAGCTGATCGCCATTAGAAGCATCCACGGCCACCGTGGAGCCCGCTGGTAACAAAATAACGCGATCGCAATACAGGCGACCACCATGCTATAGGGCCGTGCTTCGATCGCATAAGGTCGGTAAAGCGGAGTAAGCAGAAGGGCCGAGGTGCACGCTAACGCAATGGAGCTGTCGTTCCGCTTCCGGATCACCGCGAAAATACACCAAAGTACGCAACAAAAAGCCACGATAGAAGGAAGCCGGTACGCCACCAGTTCGTTCCCGCTAAGTTTCCGGGCAATATGTTCGATCAGGTAAAAGAGCGGGGGATTGCTGTCTTTAGCCCCTTTGAAGGCATTCCACAACCCCGAGACGCTGGCAGGGCTGGCCACGGCAACAGTGCAAAGCTCGTCATACCAGAACGGCCGGGACGCCGCACTCCAGATATTCCGGAGGGCCGTGTAGGCGATTAATACCCATATGCCCCAGGTTCCGAAACGCTCGGCCCGCTCATCAGCGAAAAATCCGCGGCCTCGCGGATTGCCATCGTGCTTCAGATGGTGTTGATCTGCCTCCACATTCAGGTTCGTGATGGATTGTCCCCCGAGTGATTTGAGTATTGCTTACGAGAAGGCGCCGTTTCAGTCACAGCGCACGGCTTGGTCGGACGCCGCCTCATTATCCCGCGACGGCGCTGTATTCGCGGCTTCGCGGACGGTTTAGCCCGCCGCGCGCATCTGGGGAAATCGGGTCCGATGTTGCAAGAAAAGCTTGCAGCAGAAACAGCAATGCGTTGGACGGAATGTGCAGATTGAAATCGATGCAACTATGCAGCAAGAGGCCGCTTAAGGCGACGATCGCCCCGGCGCGAACTCCCCGTCCGAAACGGGTTCGCTCACTCTGAAAACCCTTCCGCCCTTCGCGATAAAGCAGCCACAAGAATGCCAAGCCGCATATCCCACCTGCCACGCCCGTTTCAGCGAGTACCTCAATGTAATCGTTGTGCACATGATCCACAACGTGGCCGTCGTAGATCGTTTCATAGCGGGGATATACCGCAACAAGTGTTCCCAGCCCCGATCCTGTTACGGGATGTGCGGAAAACATCCTGAATCCGCCCCTGATCATGGACGCCCGCCGCGAAAGAGAAAGATCCTGCCTAGCGACTGAAAATCTCTGTATGGCCTTGTCCGCCCCAAGCCACGTGAGAAGGGCTAGAGCCGCCAAAGCAACGAATCCCAGCACGACGATTCTTGAGCCCTCGCTCGAACGCCGCCTTACAGCCAACAATGCCAGAACGCAGAGCTCGAATGCGAAACCGATGATTCCCCCGCGAGACCCGGAAAGCACCAGCGCGCTAACCGGAACAATCGCCAGCACCGTGGCTAACGGAAAAAGCTCCGCGGGAATGCCCCGAAAGACCATCATTCCCAACCCCACGGGAAGGGTCAATTCCACAAAACCGGCGAAGTGGTTCCGATTCACAAACGGTCCGAATGAATCACCCTGGATGTTCAGACTCGGCATCCAGTAAATCTCCTTCTCGGAAGTGAAATGCTGAACGATTCCCAGGAGCGAAACCGCAAAACAAAAAACAATCAGGAACCACGCCAGAATGGACAGATCGGACCGTGATTGAAATACCTGCACTGCCAGGAAAAAGAAAATAAGGTATGCAGAAAGCCTCAGTAATTCAAGCCTGGTCAAAAATGCATACGCAGTGCCGTGAAAAAGAAGCTGCAGCAGGCCGATCGCCACAAACGCCAGCAGGGGCCAAAGGAGAGGGTTCCAACGAAGCTTCGGGGCCTTGTCAAGAAAGGTCAGGCTGGACCATCCCATCAACAACAATGCAGCGCTGATTTCGAGGAGCGACGCCGACCAGACCTCGACAGCTCCAAAGGCGAGCACGCTGAAGGCGATTGCCAGACACAAGCCTGCTCGAATCGCACTCATCGCCCTGTTTGGCTCGTTTCGCTCGCTGGCACGAGCGAGACATCCGACAACCACGTCGTACCGCCGATTTTACTGTCGAACATCCGGCTGGCGCTCCGCTCCAGACGAACGAGAAGAAAGTAACTGTCGGGCCCGGTCGATACGTCCGCATTCACCAGCGTCCAGGGATGCGACCCCACGAAGTTGTCCGTGGTCACTTTCACGTGTCCTGGGTGATTTGGGTCGCCGATCCAGAACCGCACGCCGCTGTCAGTTGTAATTTCGTCGGTACGAAGATACGCCTGGAAACGATAGTTGTGGCTCGGCTGCACCGGCACGAATTCCGCCGGCGCGCTCAAGGAAACGTTCACGGCTCCGCTAAAATCCAGCCTCAATGAGCGCCCTGGCGCTGATGGCGGTGGCGCATCGAAGGCGGCTGAAACGCCGAGAGGAGAGTTCCAGCGCCAGTCCAATCCGCCATTGGTGAAATCCCGGGAGAAATCCCCGTTCCACATCAGAGACTGCTTGCCGGCAGATTGTTTCGCTGGATCAGTCGAAAGACCGGCGCTGGCAATGGCCTCACGCCAAACCCGGCGCGCATCGTCTGACCGATCGAGCGCGATCAACTGATCGAGAAACGCGAATGCCTCAGATAGCGGGAGCGGTTTGCCCAGCGCTATCAGGCGCTTCCATACCGTGAGCGCAGCCTCGGGCTGACCAATCGATGCAAAAAACTGGAGTGCTTGCGAGTAAGCATCAACCGTCGGTGGAAGTGCATCATTGAGCAAAACACTCGCATCTTCGCTAGAACGCCACGTCCGGGTAATTGCCAGGGGAATGAGCTTCGGATCCGTTGCGACCGCTTTTTGGATCATCCTGTAACCATCGGAATAGTCTTGCCTCCGTACGAGAAAGTTTCCGTAATTCCAAGCTACCAGCGCCGAGATCGGATAGGCGGCCTCGGCCCTTTCGAATGCGCGCTGAGCCCCGGCGAAATCGCCAACATCTTCGCAGGCGCTGGCCAGATCCATCCAGTAGTAAGAGGAATTCGGATCGTCGTGAACGGCCTTCTCATATGCGCCCACGGCCTTCGAGGAATCTGGGTTCGCAAAATCCAATTGCCAAAAGCGGCCCACCCGATCCCAGGCTTCGCCATCTCCCGGCAGGAGTTCCGCGCCGCGCTCCATCAAGGCAAGTCGCCCCGAATGAATTCGGCGGTTCGCAGTCCAGATCTCAGCCGATTGGAAGATTACGATTGCGGCAATTACGTAAGATGCGATCAGCAGGAACCACCGCTCGCTCGCGTTTTCGAGAGAAAGTTGCATGCTGCGGGTAATCTGCTACGGCATTAGCTTCTACGCAAGGTCAATTTTCGCCTGGATTGAGTGCACTACAAGCTTCGGGACATGTTTTCAGGCTGCACTTTCCAGGTAGCACTGACACTCAATCGAGCCTATTTCTTCTCTCCAAAACGATAAACGATCCCAATCGAGGCACGAAAGCTCGTCTTTGTCCCGTTTCCGAAGAACTTGGTTGGCGCGTAATCAATCTGAATCAAACGAATCTCCCACCGGGTCTTGTAGACCATATCGAAACCTCCTCCGGCTTCCCATGCCATCGCCGAATCCGTGCTTACGGCATGCGGAAAACCACCATACGCCGGGAAGGAGTCCCGGTAGAATCCTTCTCCAAACAAAACGTGTGCAAACGGAGTGAACTTGCGCCGATGCTTGAAAGGATAAAACTGCGGACCTGCGAGAAAGCTATAAATGCTCAGATTGCCGTTCAGCCCCTGGTCTCTGAAACCCGCCGTTACCTCTACTGCCGCGCTGATGCGGCTGAGGATGTTGTAATCAAGCGATCCGTAACCGCCGTTCAAACCCACTCGCACCTGGCCCGTTGGATTATACGTGCGGATGCTGTAGCCTCCGGAAACCTCGTAGCGCGAAACATAGGGTGGTGGCAGGGGTTTTGCAGGCACGGTTTCCGTCGGAGGGCTCTGCGCTGCGGGGGCCTGGGGGGTCTGCCCTGACGTTGAAACCATGAAAAGCAAAACGAAGCCACAAAGCGTGCTCAGATGCTTCATCTACAGCGTCCTCCAATGGACATTTCTCATATTCGCGAGTGTGTCTGAAATCGAGTATTGCATTCTCGCACGAGTGTTCGCACTTGGCCACCGTCCATGGGAACCGAGACCGCCATTAACAAATGAAAAAAGCCGCCCGCCCCTCTGGGGCTTGCGGCCCTTTTCACTTCGAAGCCGACTGCTCTTGGTCGCCTAACTGACCGTGACGTTGACGGTAACCGTATGGGTCACGCTACCCGAAGTCCCGGTTATCGTCACCGGATAGCTACCGGCTGGGGTTTGCAGAGGATTACTGCAGCCAGCCAATACGACGAGCAGCGCCGCCGCGCCGGCGAGCCCCAGCCTCGTCCTGAACCGACGGGCCACGGGCAACAGGAACAGCAACATTAACGCGAAAGCCGTCAGCACTATTTGCTGCATGGAGATTGGCGGTCTTTTAACGGTTGCCGGTGGAATCAGCGCTGATCCCTGCGTCGTCACCATCACGTTTGCCGTCGCTGGGGCTGTGACCGGAGCAGACGGTGCGGTGCAAGTTCCGTCTGGAATCGTTATGGAGCAGGAAAGCGTAACGGCCCCCGTAAAGCCGCCCACGCCGCCCACCGTTACTGCAACCGATGCCGTGGCCCCGGGAGCTACCGTTACAGGCTGGGCGCTAACCGTGAAATCCCAAGCGGTTCCGGTCAAGTTAAGCGTCTGGGGACTTCCCGCGGCGTTGTCCGCGATGTTAAGAATCGCCGCCTGCGCTCCACTCGCACCCGCGGGTGGCGTGAAGGTGACATTGATCACGCAAGTGTTGCCCGGCGTTACCGCGGCGCCGCTGGTGCAGGTAGTTCCGCTGGCAATTGCGAAATCGGCAGAGTTGGTTCCCGAGACAGAGGGCGCTGCAGTGATGTTCAGGTTGGCATTGCCGGTATTTTTCACAGTCACGGCCTGCGCGGTGGCCGTCGTGGTGACGAGCTGGCCTGTGAACGTAAGTGACGACGGCGTCACGGTCACGGTTGGCGCGGCGGCTGAGCCGGTGCCCGTCAGGCTAATGGTTTGCGGGCTGTTCGCGGCATTATCCGTGATCGTCAACGTCGCAGACCGCGCTCCTGTCGCGCCGGGCGTGAATGTGATGTTGATGACGCAGCTTGAAGTTGGCGCCACGGGGCTCGTCGTCGTGCAGGTGGTCCCGCTCGCGATGGCAAATTCCGTGCTGCCAGTCGATGGAGCAACCGAGAAGATCAGGTTCCCGGTGCCCCCGTTCATTACCGTCACACTCTGCGGGGCGCTGGTTGTGCCAACTGGCTGAGGCGTCGCGAAATTCAGCGTGGTCGTCGGATTCAGCGTCACCGTCGGGATCGTGCCCGTCCCGGTCAGGGTGAAAATCTCGGTCTGGGCAGGGTTTGTTGAAAAGCCCGCCGTATACGCAACAGAAAGCGTGGCCGTCTCCGCCGCGCTCGTCGAAGGCGTGAATACCACTCCGATGGCGCACGAAGCCCCCGCTGCCAGGGATGCGGTGCAGGCGGGAGTCGAGCCGGAGATCGCAGGCGTAGCAACAAAGTCAGTCGAATTTGTGCCGGACACTGTCACCGGAAGCGGGACGGGAACTGCCGCGCTCGTGTTGTTGGTTAAGATGACGCTCTGAGATGGAGAGGCCGTATGAATCAACTGGTTTCCAAATCCCACGGGGCAAGGCGAAGCTGCGGCTGTACTTGCGCACGCCGTTGATCCCACGGAAAAGCCCACCGTGGGTATCAGAGATAGCTTTGAAACAAAGGCAGCCGATAAAGCGCCGCCCGGCAACGTCGTCTGAAACGAGCCCGTCGAAACAGGAAAATCCGACGAATAGGTTTGACCCGTCAAGTAGACATTTCCGAGCGTGTCAAGAGCCACTCCATAGCCCTGATCCGTGTAATTCGTTGATGATACGGTTGTTCCGCTTCCTCCAAAGTAGCTGGAATAAAGTAAATCCGCGGCTCCGTTGCCGCCCGGATTGATTTTCGATACGAAAGGATCGCCGATGGAAGAGCCGCTCAACGCGATCTTGTAAGCCCCGGGCGTTACCGGGAAGTTAGAGGACTGGCTCGTTCCCGTGACGATCACGTTTCCAAGAGCGTCTACGCGTATGCTGTTTCCCGTGTCCCCCACCGTTCCCCCCAACAGCACGGAATAAGGGGGCGCGCCGTTCACGGTCGTATTCAGCTTGGTTATAAACGCCACGCCACTGACGCTTGCGGGAGAAGGGAATTTGCCGGGTGTGCTTTGTGTTTCGGTCGTGGTGAAATTCGAAGAAGTCGTTTGGCCCGTCACGAAAACCGTCCCGCTTCCGCCCAAAGCAATGCCGTTTCCCAACTCAGACGTTGAGCCGCCCACATATGTCGAATACACCAGTGAATTCACGCCGGTAAGAGTTGTATTCACCGCCGCGACAAAGGCCGTCGCGCCGGTATTCGGAGCGGCCGTCAACCATCCCTTGATATTTGGAAAAGTGCCGGTCGAGCTCATATTGGGGAAATTCGTAGAAGCTGTAGTTCCCACAATGTAGGCGATCTTGCTGGAATCCACTGCAAGCGCCCAGCCGATGTCGCCGCCAAACGGATTGGTCTGAGCGTCGTTACCTCCCAGATAGGTGGAATAGACAATGGCATTGGTTGAGGCTGTGGTGTTTACAACAGTGAGGAACGCGTTTCCCGAAGCGTTGGGCAGCGTCGTTTGTGCCCCGTTTACTATCGGAAAGTTAGGTACGGCCCCTGCCGTCGAAAGAGCTTCTCCCGTGATATACGCATCTTGGTTCGAATCGACTGCGATCCCGTGTCCCAGGTCGCCAGCGTTTGAACTCGCCAGGTAGCTCGAGTAAAGAACAGAACTGTTTCCGCTCACGTAGGGATTCAGCTTGGTAATAAAAGCGTTTCCGCTGGTCGGGGCGCCACCCGTAGGCGCGGTGGAATTGTAGGGAGTAACGGTCGTGCTGAGTGGAAAATTGTCCGAAAGCGTCTGCCCGGTGATGTAAACGCAGTAGCCGGGAGCGCTGGCGTTCATGCAGGTGGTATTGGCGGTCGGATCGACTGCCACGGAATATCCTATTTCCCCACCGTCACCGCTTAAGTAGCTGAAGTAGAGTTCCTTGGTTCCCGTCGGGTCGATTTCGGAAACAAATACTCCGCCCTGCGTGCCAATGCCTGCGTCCGGCGTTCCCAGCCCTACGGTCGTGGCCGGGGTCGTGGTAAGCGGGAACAAGGCGTTATAAGTCACGCCTGTAACAAACGCATTGCCTGCCCCATCAACAGCAATGCTGAGTCCGGAGTCGCCGGGACTGGCGCTTCCGCCGAGATAGGTCGAATAGTTGAGCACCGGATCGATTACGAGGGGAAGGGCATGGTCGTACGTGGAAACGGCAAAGTGAACCTCGCCGTTCTTTGCAAGCAGGTAGCCGCCCGCGACCTCCTCTTTTTCGCCGTTACCCTTTCGCTGATAAATGACCGGCTTCTCAAAGCTCACCTGGCCGGAAGAGATCTTCAGAACCAGATTTCCTTGATTATCAATGTGCTTTTCCCTGCTTCCCGCAAACTTGAGGGCGATAACCTTGGGATCGGCTCCCGGGGAGACCAAAAAGTCATATTCGAGCCGGTGCTGGTTGCCGTAAAACGCCAGATCGACTCCCGGATACACGCCTTCGTATTGAACTCGTCCGTAAGACGGTACGTTGGTAACCCAATTCCCACGATCGTTGCCTGCAAAATAGTTTGCTTTCCGGTCAAGTTGATTCATCGCCTTGATTTCTGTTGAGGCATTCGAACCGGGAAGCTGTAAACGAAGCACGGAAGCCTTGCGCGTCAAACCGTCAGACGGGCGCAACAGGTTCCCCATGCCGTGACTTGAAGATCTCGGGGCCTGCGGTTGCCACAGCGCCAGCACCGCTTCTTTTCGGGTCAAGAAAAGCTCGTAACCGCTCCCGTGGGTCAGATAGTCCACCTGAGCATCGGTCTGTCCCATGTTTCGCTCAAAGGCCAGCGGCAGCTTTCCATAGGATTCGAGTGCCTGTATCTCAGTCTCGCCGTACGACGATTTGCCCTGGGAATTCGCCGCAACAGATTGTTGGCGGCCATCGGTTTTTCGCACGAACTCATTTTGAGTGCGGAGGAGCGTTAGGAGGAATGCCAGAATCGGAATGGTAACCAGCGCAATGGCGCATAGACTCGCCTTCGACGACGAAACCCTCATTTTCATCGTAAAGCTCCTCGTGATTTTCACTCGCCCGGAGATTCAATCGCTTCCGACTTTTCCCTGGGATGTGGAAGCAGAAAGTGCCTATTTCGTCTGGATGGTAGCACGGTTTCAAAGTGGTACACCCCGAAGTACCGAGCACGGTGCCCACAGAATTAAGGGTCTTTCACGAGAGGTAACTGCGGTACAGTTTTCACCTTAGTACTGCATCTGCTGTGATTAAACGACAGCAGATATCTGTTTGATTTTCGTCTCTTCGAGCTTTAAGTGTCCTTCCCTGAACTGCGGATGCGATTCTCCCCAGTATTGAGAATTCCCGGGCCCGCCCTTGATTGTCCAAGACGCTATTTGCATAAGTATTGGCAGCGAGCGAGAGAAGCAGGCTTCGCGGAGAGATCGCCGTGATCGAAGCCTCAAGGCAAGAGTCCTGATAGCCCAATAGGTATATTCTGTGCAAAGGCAGAGGACGAGATTCGAACCTCAATCCTTCCTGACTTGCCACCCGCCGTTTGTCCTGTTTCGAAACAGGCGCGGTCTCAGGCAGGTCGCGATACAAAAGCGCCATCGAATCCGGCCACAGACACACCCCGGGATATGCGGGCTGAGCGTAGATAACGCCACTTCGCTCTTCAAGTGCTGTTATGTCATCTGCGAGCACCAGATGTCCCCGTTGCGCCAGCGCCGCGGCAATCGTCGACTTGCCCGCCCCCGGCGCCCCCAGAAACGCAACTGCCCGTCCATTGATCGATACCGCGCTTGCATGGAGACAGATCACGCCGCGATATCTCAGTAAAACTCCAAGCACGGGACCCAACAAATACGACGTTACCTCCTCGATCGTGGAACTGTTGGGCCACACTGCCCAAACCCGCGTCCCTTTGCGATCCAGCCAGAACTGATGGCCGTCGCTATAGTCCAGTCGGGAATAGGCGCCGTCTTCGATCTGCCATATGCGCAGCGCTGGCGTGCCCGTTGCGTCTCGATAAGCACTGGTATAGGTGAGGACCGGCCTTGTGGAAGCCACTTCAGGCTCGGGCGTGGCGCCGAAGTGCAGTTCACAATCTGGAGGTTCGGAAAACTGTTCCTCTGGGAGTGGCGGGACAAGTCTGATTTCAGACTGAATCTTCAAACCAAAAGCAGAATAGTGGAAGGCGACCACGTTGTGTGCAGCGAAATTCTTACGAAGATTGCGAAGTAAAAGACGCTGGCCTAGACGTGCGTTTTCGTATGGCCAATGATGCGCCCACTGTCTGAATTGCCGTGAGTTCCCACTGCCTTCGTTAGTTCTACTACCGTGCCATATACGATGAGTTCTGGCGGCGAATACGATTTCTTCGGTCCTGGATTAGCGTTTACAGCCATTTATAGGACCTCCGTGTCTAAGTTATAGCGGACCTTCCGGGCCGACTGCAACCAAAAGTTCAGGCAGAGCGGCCTTATTGTTACATATGCCTTTTCCGGATTCTCCTCTCCCGCGATTTTTACACCTTGCCATGGACTCACGTAAGCTTCCATCTCTTCGCATAATTTTAAAGCGTTTAGCAACGCAGCATCTGGTTTCTGAAGCATTTCAACCAGCGGATGCACGGCCAGAGGAGTCTTTGCTCTCAGGCGAGTAATCTCGGGAAGTCGAGTAGTCATCGCTTTTCGCAACAACGCCTTCTTGAAGAACCACGGGAATGGCGGCAGCGACAGCAGGTAATCCACCATTCTCACATCCAGAAACGGGTACCGCACCTCGACCGCACACCTAGTTACACCGGGATCGTAACATTCGAACAGGTAATTCCAGTTGGGTAAGGCGAGCGAAGCGTGCGCCCTGGGGAGCAGCGGGTGAGTCAGCGGGCCAATCAGCCGGTGATTATTCCAGCGTTCCGCCAAGCCCAGACGGTTTGCGAACTCGGGCCGAATCCATGGCGGGAACTGTCGCTCTTCGGCACTCTTTCTGACCAATCGGGCAGCACGCACACGCAAACCGCGCCAGGGAAACGGCCTGATCCGGAGAAAATGAGCTAGGTCAGCGCAAAACCTCACCCATTCGCCCCTTCGCAACAGATCCCGGGCGTGAGGCCACATCTGAAAATCCATCAAGTTATCCGGACCCTCACCGGAAAGTACGACCCGGCAGTCTGAAGCAATCCTCTCGAATTCGGCGAATTGACCCGCTAAGAAAGGATCATCGACAGGTTCGGGTGAAAGCCGCGCCGGATTATCCCAACCTTCAAATGGCTTGACGTTATCCCCAGCTAACAGCTCGATCGGGATGCCCAGGTACTCTGCTGTCTTTCGGGCGTAGAAGCCTTCCCGGTCATTGAATAGCTTTTCATGAACCATCGTATAAGCGCGCAGGGCCGTGGACCCTGCGCTGCTCGCGGCGAGTTGCCGCGCTGTCGCTGCTACGGCACCCGAGTCAAGCCCGCCGCTCAGCAGGATTCCAACGCGGTCGGTGCGCAGGCGATCGGCCACTGCAGCCGTTAGGATTTCGTCGAAATGCTCCACATACTCTTCGCCCCGCTTGTAGCGGATTCTCCCATCGACAGGCGGCGACCAGTAGCGCGCCATTTGCAACTCCGTCGCGGAAACCGTAAGACTATGAGCCGGCGGCAAACGCTGGATATCCCGAAACGTCGTGGTAGCGATTTCACAATTCAATCCGAACAGAAGAAAATCGCCGATCGCCGCTTCATTTATTTCGTCGGAAATTTCCGGATGCATTCGCAGACAATTGAGAGTATTGCTGAACAGGAATAGGTCTTCTTTCGCGGTATAAAAAAATGGTTTGATGCCAAAGTGATCGCGCGCGCAGAAAAGCCTCGCCCGCACCGCATCCCATACTGCGAACGCGAAATCTCCACGTAAGTGCAGCACGCACTTATCGCCCCAGACATCGTAGCCGTGCAGGATCAACTCGGAATCAGGCGCCGTAAGCTCAACCTTGCGGCCCGACGCGTCGAGTTTCTCGACTAATTCATCTCGGCAATCGATTCGGGCATCGGCCGTAATCCAAAGCCGGCCACCCAGGCTCGTTGGTTGATGCTCACCGGCGGCCTCGCGAGTCGCACGCAGCATCGTGTGTCCGAACCCGACCGCACCCTCATCCAACCAGATTTCTTGACTGTCGGGCCCGCGATACGCCAGAAAATTGGTGAGTGACTGCAGGAGGGCGCGCTCTACTGGAACGCCACGGCGCCGGAAGATTCCGACGATTCCGCTCAACGCCTGTGACTCTCCATCAATTCGGCTGGCCCAGCGAAGGGAACAAAATCGCTCCGAGTGCTGACCGGGTCACACAAAGGCGCGCCTTCGACTTCCACCCACGCATGCGCCTCGAAACGTCCCTTCTCCTTGCGGGCGCCAAGCCGCAGGTCGGCCGCGACTCCATGCCGCCTGAGTTGCCACCACAGCACCAGCGCGCGGTCCAGGCAGTTCGGCCGAAAAAACAGGCGGCGTTCCGCGGCGCAGTGCATTCTCACAATCGTGGTGCACATAGCTGCAAGCGTTCCGCCATGCGCTTGCTCGCGAGCCGCCGGAGTCAGACCGGTGACTACCTTTCTCCAGAGACCGAAACCAAAAAGCCGCAGTCCAACGTACGTTGCCGTGAGCGCTAGGAAGGATTGAAAGACGATTCGTCTCTCGAAGGAGCTCAGCCGAAGATAGCGTAAAGTTCTCATTATCTTATGCTGAGTCTTATTCGATGCAATTTTCTGGAAGGCCGCAGAAAACCCCCGGCTTTTAGGAGGTCGGAGGCTGATCTCCGGCATAACTTCCGAGCATTGAGCCGTGCCTTAGCTGAGGAACAGTTTGGCATTTTTCCGCTACCCGCTAGGGCGTCGGATGGATCACATGAATCAGTCCTTCCGCCCGCATTTTCCCGAGCAACCCCACCAGGTCCCTTTCACACAGCTCCTTCTCAACCTCATATTCTTCAACCAGGGCGTCGCGAAGCTCTGCTACGGTCATTTGCTTCTCCAAAAGCAATTTCCAGACCGACGCTCCCACTTCGTTTAATCCGTAATAAACGCTGTTCTTGATTCCCAATATCACCGACTCATTACCCACGGCGCAGGAAACCTGGTCGGAAGCTGCAGCAACAATCGTATCAGCGGAAAGCGAAATCATTTCCTTCTTCCCAAAGGCCGAAGGTTTACACCCTGGCTACATTCTAACGGGTGCGGGCCCGAAAACAACGGGCACCGTCGTGAGATAGCCTTATCGGTCAAATCGATTTTTTTGGTGTTACAAGGCCCCAAGCGATCTCAACCGGGCGTTATCACGTGTGAAGCGAGCGATTAGGTTGGCTTTGTCGGCTTGAAGATCTGAGCCTAGCGATACTCCGAGGCTTTCCTACGAGTGGTGTCGACCGGCAGAATTGAGTTTATATTCACCGATCTTGCGGCTAAGGGTATTGCGATGAATTCCAAGCACTTTCGCGGCCTTGCACTGGTTCCCGCTGGAGCGTTCCAGCACGCGCTTGATAAACTTTTTCTCGAATTCGGTGACCGCCTCCTCCAGCAAAATGCCGCGATCGACCATCAGCCCGACCACCTGTTCCAATTGCTCTTTCACGTTAGCACGCTCCGCGGGAGAGGCTGTCTGTATTGGACGTAGCAACGCGCGGCACCCGAACGCGCGGGAAAACACCTATAGATAAAGCGCCGCTCCGTTCTGGATTCAGCTTGTCAGCGCGGCATTAAGGAAGTGCGTGGCCCGTGATCCGTTCGTAAGATTCTCGGTATTTGTTCCTTGTGCCCGCTACGACGTCCGCGGGCAGTTCCGGACCTGGAGGCTGCTTGTTCCAACCGATTCGCTCCAGATAATCCCGGACATACTGCTTATCGAACGAAGGCTGGGTCTTCCCTGGCTCATATTCATCGGAAGGCCAGAAACGGGAGGAATCGGGCGTGAGTGCCTCATCGATCCAGATCAGCTCGTCTCCCAGCAGCCCAAACTCAAACTTTGTATCTGCAATAATGATGCCACGCGTAGCCGCATGTTCCGCCGCCCGCCTATACAGTGTAAGACTCGTTTCCCGAAGCCGTTCGGCAAGCTTCTTGCCCACGCGCGACACCGTCTCTTCAAATGAAATATTCTCGTCGTGACCGGTTGTCGCCTTTGTTGACGGCGTAAAAATCGCTTCGGGCAGCCGGTCGGACTCGCGCAGCCCTTTCGGAAGCGGAATTCCGCAAATGCCTCCCGTCTTCTGGTAATCCTTCCAGCCCGACCCCGAAATATACCCGCGCACCACGCATTCGATGGGCACCGGCTCGGTGCGCCGTACGAGCATTCCGCGGCCTTCGAGCAGATCGGCGTAAGGCGCCAGCTCCCCGCCGAAATGATCCGCGGAAATCACATGGTGCGGCACCACATCCGCGAGTTTTTCGAACCAGAAAAGGGATAACTGCGTGAGCACCCGCCCCTTATCCGGAATTGGCGTGGGCAGCACCACATCGAAAGCCGAAAGACGATCGGTGGCTACGATCAGCAGCCGGTCGTCCCCCACCTCATAGATGTCGCGAACCTTCCCGCGTCCGCGAAGTTTCAGTCCAGGAAAATTTGTCTGCGCAATAACTGTATTCATTTTCGGAGAAGCCACGCGATTGATCCTTGTACTGGAAGGGCGGTAGTTTAGCGCAAGGGGAAAACTTGTCAACGGCTAAGCGCCGTTTCTTGCACGCATCCTGTGGAATACCGGCATACGTCAAGTCGTCTCATAATCTGGGTTCGGAACGCAACGAAGACGAACGAGGGATCGTCCGTCCTCTAATTTGAAAGTCCCGTCATTTCCACGGGTGATCCTGCTACGCGGCGTTGCTCGCCGCAGCCGTCGGAACCCGCGACTCCGCGGCATCGTCTTCCCACTTCACCGATACCAGTTTCGAGACGCCGGGTTCCTGCATCGTCACGCCGTAGAGCACCGAACCCATCTCCATGGTTTTCCGGTTGTGCGTTACGACGATGAACTGCGTCTGCCCGCACATGTCTGAGAGCATCTTGTTGAAGCGCCCCACGTTGGCTTCGTCGAGAGGTGCATCCACTTCGTCCAGGATGCAGAAAGGGCTGGGCCGGAACCGGAACACCGCGATCAGCAGCGCCAGCGCCGTAAGGGCCTTCTCACCGCCCGAAAGCAGCAAAATATTCTGCAGCCGCTTTCCGGGGGGCTGGGCGGCGATATCGATTCCAGCTTCGCCGGAGCTGTCGGGTTCGCCCAGGCGCATCTCGCCCGTCCCGCCTCCAAACAGCGATTGGAACGCGATGGCGAAGTGCGCGTTGATAAAATTGAAGGCTTCCTCGAACTTCTGGCGCGACACTTGGTCGATTTCGTTGATAGTCAACTGCGTATTCTCGATGGACTGGATCAGGTCGTCCCTCTCTCGCCGCAGGAACTCTTCCCGTTTCTCGCATTCGCGGTATTCATCGAGCGCCATCATGTTTACCGGGCCCATAGCCTCCGCTCGAGCCTTCATCTCGTTGTAGCTCGTTTCCGCCGCGATAAGGTTTTCGCCCACGAGCAGTTCGGATCCCTGCGCGATGAGCTCTTCGGGTTGCGCGTTGAGCTCCGCCACGCAGGTCTGCCGGAGGTAGTCGCGATCGGCGTCGTTGCGCGCCCGCTCGATCTGCCGCTGGTTGCGCTCGGTGCGCAACTCCTCGAGCGATTGGCGCTTGCCGCGCAGTTCTTCGTCGATCCTACCGGTGCGCGACCGGGCGTCCTCCCACTCTTGTTCGAGGCCCCGCTGCTGTGCTTCGAGGCGTTCCCTGTCTTTGCGCAGATTATCCACGAGCGTCGCGAGCTGCTCCGAAGCACTCTCCAGTTCCGTCTTCTCCGTCAGCAGACGGCCGTGCTGCTGGCGCAAGGAGACGTCTCTTTGTCCGGCTTGCGCGAGTTCATCCGACAGGCGCCGCTCCATCGCAACGGCACTGGCCAACCGCTCCGCCATAGTGGCCAGCTCTTCACGTCGCGCGACCACCCGCTCCTGAAACACCCGGAAATCATGCCGGAGCTTGATGAGTTTTTCCGTGGCGCCGGCGGCCTCCGCTTCGGCCGCCTCGCGGGAACGCTGGGCTTCCTCATGTTCGCGCTGCGCCTGTTCTGCCCGGGCTCGAGCTGCTTCAGCCTCCTCGTGCAGCCGCAGGATTTCCCGGCGCTCCGTCCCTAACTGTTCCTCGATCCGCCGGAACTCACTGCGAACTTGATCGCGCTGATGGGTGGCTGCCACCAGGGATTTCTCCGCTTCCACATGCTGCGCCCTGGCTAGAGCAAGCTCCTGTTCGCCGGCTGCAATCGCCTCTTCCAACCTCGATAGTTCGGTTTGCTGTTCCCGTGCAGTCGCTTCCAGCCTGGTTGCCTCGGTTTCATGCTGGCGCAACTCGCGCTTGAGAGCGAGGGGACCCGCATCGCCCTTGCGTCCGCCGGCAACCATGCGCCCGTGATAGCACGTTCCATCCGCCGTCAAAAAATAAGCCTGAGCATTGTCGCGCGCCAGGGCCTCGGCCGCCTCGGCGGTTTCGACGATATACGCGGCGCGAAGCTTGGAAACAAACTGTTTCGCCGCGGGGCCTAGGGGTTCGCGGAACTCCACAAGCTGATCGAGCCGCGCAAGCACTCCCTCGGGTTGGGGCGCCTCCGCCACGGCATCCACCGGCGTTACGTTCGATTTCTGTACCGAATCGACGAAGAATGTGGCGCGCCCGCCCATTTCCTCGCGCAGCAACGCTACGCCTGCCCGCGCCTGGTCGAACGACTCCACAACCACATACTCCAGTTCGTCGCGAAGAAACTGCTCGATCGCGGACTCATACTTCTCCTGCACTTCCGCATAGTCTGCAAGCAGACCCACGGCCCGGAAGCCGCGCGCCGTTCCTGCGCCATTGGCGTTGAAAAGCTTCTGGACCGCATCCGCGGTATAGGCGCGTTCGCTCAAGATGTGATCGATGGAGGCGCGTTTCGCACGCTCGCCGGAGAGATCTTCGCGGGTCTTCTCGAGCTGCCGGGTCATATCCTGCTGTGAGCGGCGAAGCTCCACGAGGTTGGCTTGCGAATCTCTCACGGCCGCGCCCAGTTCCTGCGCGCGCAGCCCGGCTTGTTCGAACGCGGATTCTGCTGCCTGCACGCGTTCCGACAAACCCGAGCATTGCGATTCCATTTCACGAAGCACTCCGGCGCACTGCTCCTCGGCCGCCGCATACCTCGCGGCCGCTTCTTCAGCCTGGCGCGATTCGGCTTGCTGGCGCGCGGATTCTGCAACCAGACGGCTCGCCAGTTGTCTCAGTTCTTCTAAGCGCCACTCGAGCTGCTGCTGTTCCGCCGCGCTTGCCGAGGCATCCTCCGTGGTTTCGTGAAGTCCGGCTTCCAGGGATGCCGTCTGATCGCGCAGAGTGGCGACGGCTCCCTGCTGCTGCGAAAGGCGCGCATTCAGCTCGGTTGCCGCGCGCTCCGCCTGCTCAATTTCGGAGCCAAGTTGCGACGCGCGCAATTCTAGCTGCGCCGCCTGCTCCCGGTTGAAAATGATGCGGTTCTCGGAACGATCGAGCTCCATCGACGTCTGTGACAGCTGGTTCTGTGTCTGGCGCAGTTCGGCGTCGAGTTCATACGTGCGTGCGCTAAGCCGCTCCTGCTCCGTTTCGAGTTGGTGAACCGAGCTTGCCCCGCTTTCTTCGGCGGCGTCCATGTCGCGAAGAAGCGTTTGAAGCCGCGCCGCCTCGATATCCAGGTGCTGCGCTTTGCTCGCCAGCATCACGCGGAGCAGCCCGCGCATCTGTTCTCGCAATTCCGCGTAGCGGCGCGCCTTCGACGCCTGCCGTTTCAGCGAGGCCAGCTGCTTCTCCACTTCAACAAAGATGTCGTTGACCCTCGACAGATTGACCTTCGAAGCGTCCAGCTTGGCTTCCGAAAGCCGGCGCTTCGTCTTGTACATCGTGATCCCGGCCGCTTCCTCGATGATCGCGCGCCGGTCCATGGGCTTCGAATTCAAGATCTGCCCGATCCTGCCCTGTTCGATAATGGCGTAGCTGTCTGGCCCGAGGCCGATGCCCATGAAAATTTCCTGAATGTCTCGTAATCGTGCCACGCGGCCGTTGATCAGATACTCGCTCTGGCCGGAGCGGTACAAGCGACGCGCGACGACGATTTCTCCCGGCCTCATGATGACTGCCGCCTTGTGCCCGCGTTTCTTGGCAAACTTTGGATGCGCGTCGGCGCTGCTTTCAGGAGGCGCTACCTCGGCGCTACTATGGGCATCCTCTTGTGCCGCGCGCTCTTCGGAGATCACCTGCAAGCCTTCCCGTACCTCTGTCGCATCCGAATCCGCCGCCGCTGCACCACCGGCTTCTCCATCGATCACCTTTGCGACCGCTTCCGAAAGCTCGGGGTCGACGAGCGTCAGCGTCACTTCGGCCATACCCTGTGGAGGACGCTTGGCGGTCCCGTTGAAGATGCAGTCCGCCATGCGCTCGGCGCGCAGCATTTTGTGGCTCTGCTCGCCAAGCACCCAGGAAATCGCGTCCACCACGTTGGATTTGCCGCAGCCGTTCGGCCCCACGATACAAGTGATGCCGCTTCCGCTAAACGTGATCGGCGTCTTCTCGAAAAACGACTTGAAGCCCAGCAACTCAACTTTACGGAGTTTTAACACCCGGCCCTCGCAGGAAATCCCTTCCTCCGCGTACGCGCGGAAGAAATCAAATCGTTCCCTCTGTGTGAACGCAGCAGACCCGCAAACCCTTGGCTATGCGCCACATCAGAAGAAACTTCTGTTCAGTTTTAGGTAAAAGGTCTCTCGAGACAGAAACGTTGGAGGGTCGATTTTCGATGGCCCTGCCGCCTGGCGCTACGATGGCGGTTACGGGAATTTAAGCTAACACGCCTTGCCAGACGTGTAAAGCCTGGTTTGGAGATCTGTGCGGGTAACGATTCTTTTGCCCAACATTTGGGTTGTTGGGTCCATTTGACTTGCGAGGGTACGCGGCCTAGCATGGGGCGGCCACGGAGGCTAAGTGACGACCGAAGCAGAACCGCTGAGTCACCGTATTTTGCTGAGCGTCATAGTCTTAGCGATTGTCTTCATTCTTTCCTGGCTGGGACTTCGGCCTCCTTCCGCCAGGCCGGTTAATGAACGTGCGAACCACTTTTCTGCTGCACGCGCGCGTGAAACGCTCGTTCGAATAATTGGCAACGAGGCTCCGCACCCCACCGGTAGTGACAAAAATAACGCAGTTCGGGACCAGATTTTGCGTGAATTCATGCGAATTGGCTACCAAACGGACGTGCAAACTGCTTTCAATTGCAACGAATTTGGCACCTGCGCCACGGTAAATAACATCCTGGCCCGCCTCGAAGGCCGGGAACGAAGTACCGTTCTGCTGGCTGCACATTACGACTCGGTTCCTGCAGGACCGGGAGTGTCCGACGACGCTGCCGGAGTGGCCACGGCGCTGGAAATCGCTCGTGCCCTGAACCAGCTTCCCAAACCCCGCCATTCGATCATTTTTCTGATCGACGATGGCGAAGAGGCAGGACTTATCGGAGCACGGGCGTTCGTCGAGTCGCAACCATGGGCCAGGGATGTAAGAGCTGCCGTGAACGTTGATGCGCGCGGGACATCGGGGCCAAGTCTTATGTTCGAGACCGGCGCCGCAAACGCCTGGGCTTTACGACTCTACGCACGAAATGTTCATCATCCAGCAGCCAGTTCCATCTTCTACACAGTTTATAAAGAGCTCCCGAACGACACCGACTTCACTCTGTTCAGGGCGGCCGGCTATCAGGGTTTGAATTTCGCCTTCATCGGCGACGTGGCGCAATACCATACGCCTCTCGACAACCTTGCAAACCTCGATCCGGCCAGCCTGCAACACCAGGGCGATAACGCCCTGCCGTCCCTGCTCGCTCTCGCCAACGCCGATTTTTCGCGCATACCTCAATCGGAAGCGATTTACTTTGATCTCTTCGGACGGCGCACCGTCCGCTTTTCGCCGCGAGGGATCATTGCAATCGCAATCATTACTCCGCTGCTGATTGGCGCGGAGATAGCGTTGCTGTTTCGCCACCTGCGACTCGCCCGGCGCCAATTCGTGTTAGGCCTCGCTGCGTGGGGCGCGACGATTGCCGCGGCTGCGGTTCTGGGGCTCGTCCTGCAGCGGCTCATGCAAATTGGGGGTGCGATTCCCGTGAACTGGATCGCGCATCCCTTCGCGGTCGAATTCGCTTTCTGGTGCCTAGCAATCAGTGTGGTAATCACGATTGCTGTTCTTTTCGCGCCAGCCTGTGGCTTCTGGGGCTTGTGGGCGGGTGTGTGGGCTTGGTGGGCGCTGTTTTGCGTCGTAACAGCGGCGGCCATAAAAGGAGTCAGCTACGTCCTCGTGGTTCCGGCGGCAATCGCTGCAATTGCGGCGGCACCCGGGGCATTTGGCAAGCATCGCCGTCTCGATGAGATCTTCGGCGCGTGGGCCGTGGTGTTGCCCCTTGCCGCTTCCGGCGTCGTCGGCTTCCCGATTGCTTTATTGCTTTACGACGGGCTGGGGAATCGAGCCCTGCCTGCTATCGCGGCTTTGCTGGCAGTGATATTTACGCCGATTCTTCCACTTTGCGTCGACTTCGTGAGAATCAAAAGCGTGCGCGGGGTGGCGTTTTTCTGGATTCCGGCGGCGCTGACATTCGCATCGGCATTTGCCGCGGTTCTTATTCCCGCATATTCCTCGAAGGCTCCTGAGCGAGTGAACATCGAATACTGGAAAGATGCGGACACCGGCAAGTCCCAATGGATCGTGTTACCGGATTCGGGAAAGCTGCCTGAACCAATCCGGCTGGCAGCTTCATTTCAGCCAGCCGCCAAGGGGCCTTTTCCGTGGGACGCTGGACCAGCCTTTCTGGCTCCAGCTTCGAACCTGAACGATCCGGCGCCTACATTAACCATTCTCGAATCCACGCCCCAGGAGGGACAGAGAAGTTATCGAGCCCTTCTTCGCTCCGAGCGAGGCGCGCCGGTAGTCATGGCGTTGTTTCCACCGGCTGCATCCTCGGCTCGAGCAACCGTCACAGAGGTTCGGATGAATGGGCGGAGTGCGGAAATCAGTCCCAGCCGGCGCGCGGATCCATATGGAGGTTGGAAAGTATACCGCTGCCTAACGACACCGCCCGAAGGCGTGGAAATCGCCTTTACTCTTCCCTCGGGCGGCCCTCTTGAAATCTTCGCGGCGGACGCCAGTTATGGTCTGCCGGTCGAAGGGAGATTCTTGCTGAGCGCTCGCCCCCCAACGGCAGCACCCTCGCAGAATGGCGACGTAACGATTGTGAGCCGCCGCGTGGACCTAATTCCCTGAGTAGCGCCGCGGCCACGCTTCTGGGGGCTTCTCTAGTTTCCCTTGGCGGCAGCCGGCTTCTCGACCCATGCCTGCCAGTCCTTCATATCGGCTTGAAAAATTGGCTGAGCCAGCGAATTGGCAATTACAAGGTAGGTCTTGCCGGGCTCCAGGTACACCGTTTTCTGCAGACTGCCGTCCGGTCCTAGCTGAAAGAAGTATGTTTCCGAAAGCGTCTGGTGTTCGAGAATGATCGCGGTTTGCTTCTTCACCTGTGTCAGAAACAGGGCCCTCCCCGTCTTGCGTCCGTGAATCGTCGCAACGGGAAGCGCGGCGACCTTGGCCGGCGGCCCTGAGCACGCGGAGAGCAGGGTGCAGACGTCGTCGGGTAGTGTAGGGGTCTTATAGGTGATCCACGTAATCTGGCCCTGATGGTCCATCACTTCCTTAAGAAAGTTACCGTGGGACTTCCCCGCCAGGTTGATCGAAGATACCAGGACGATCAGGCAGGTCACGAACGATCGTATACCCAGCAACTGTTTGCTATGCATCGTGAACATCTCCTTTGTGCCGCCGCTATGCCGATTAGGACCGTGTAAGGGATTACGTCAGACGGCTTTTCGACAAGCGGCGCCACACGCCCTCAACAGCCTGAAACGGGAACATATAATATCCCTTTTTGGCGCCCATGCAATCTTTCGCCGATCGGAACTGGCCGAAAGAAAAAAGCCGGCGGTAAGCGGAACCCGCCGGCTTCCATTCCATTCATGAGAGACAAAACTACGAAGTCGGCTGCGGATTCTCCATCTTCTTTTGCTTGATGGCCTTGACCTTGTCTACGAGGTCGTCGGCGTTCTTCAGATCGGCATTTCGGGCGTCGGCGCTGGTTTCCGTGTCCGCCTTCTGCCGATACAGAAGGTTGAGGTACGCCATGGCGTCGTCATAATCGGGCTTGAGCTGAATCGCCTTCTGCAGGTCCGTAATGCCTTCGTCGATCGTCTGGCCGTACTTCGCGCCGAACTGCGTGGCAACGGGGGGCGGCATCGGATCGCTGTCCTTGATTGTCTTTTTCGCGGTACCGTTGTACTCCTCGCGCATTTCCTTATTCCCATGATAAGCGAGCGACCAATCGATCACGCCCACCCAGTAGTAAGGCTCGGGATCGTCGGCCTTCATCGAGATGTGCTTCTCGTGGTAGGTCTTCGAGTCCTCCATCTTGCTCTCATCGAAGGGCGTGCCGGCCATGTTGTAGAGAATCGAGCCGATACCGTCGAGGGCGGAAAGATTGTTCGGATCCTTGGCCAGAATTTCCTTGAATTCCGCTATAGCCTGCTCGCCGTTGCGAACATTCTCCGCTGAAGGAGCGCCCGGGATGTACTGCGTGGCGTAAGCGGTGGCCAGATAAAGCTGGGCGTTGGTGAGTGTCGGATCGAGATCCTTGGCCTGCTTGAAATCCTCGATGGCCACGTCAAACTGAGCGGACTTGTAGGCATTCACGCCCTTGTTTAAAAGGTCGCGGGCCTTGAGCTTAGTCGCAGCCCGCCGCGCCCAACGAGACCAGAACTACGGCCACAACAGTGACAACGTGAAACTTGCGCTGCATCCTACTCTCCTTGATCCAGTCGCGGCTGTGCCGGACGTGCGGCGGACATCGCCTAGACGGCGGGATAGCGAACCGCTTCGCTGAAATCCGACTACTGCCCAGCTTCGATCTTCGCGGTGATCAGCCCCACGTGCTCGATTCCCGAGCCGCGCATGATGTCGATCGCCCGAGCGACTTCGCCAAACTCGACGTTGTCGTCGCCCTTGACGAAAGCCACCTTATCGGCGCGCTGTTTGAAGATGTCGGTGAGCTTGGGACCGAGCTGCTCCCAAGTCGTATCGTCCTGGTTGATTTTCAATTTGCCGTTCGGCGCCACCTGAACGACGATCGTTTTGTTATCGTCAGGCTGCTGCTTTTGATTGGGCGGAGGAGGCTGCGGAACCAGAGCGTCGAGCCCCGTCGGCGTCTTGGGCGTGATCACCATGAAGATGATGATCAGCACGAGCAGCACGTCGATCAAAGGAACGATATTGGGCTCCGAAACCGGTCCCCCTGGCCACCACCAACTGACATTCCCATGGAAATGCTCCTTTATTATTGGCCCGTGCCAGACGGGGGCGGGGGCGGGGCTTTGCCTGACTGGATCTTCTGGGTGAGAAGACCGAGGTTGTCCACGCCGGCGGAGCGAACTTCGTCCACCGCCTTCACCACGTCGCCGTACTTCGCGCGGGAATCGGAACGAATAAAGACCGTCTTGTCGAGCCGGTCGGAAATCAGGTCCTTGACGTCATTGGTGATTTCATCGAGCGCGACTTGCCGGTTGCCCAGAAAGGTCTTGCCGTCCCTGGTGATCGCAATGATGACGGCGTCATCCTTGTCCGCGGCCTGCATGTCGTGCGCGTTCTGCGCCTTCGCCATGTCCACCGTCACGCCCTTCTGCAACATCGGCGTGATCACCATGAAGATGATCAGCAAGACCAGCATGATGTCCGCCATGGGAATCACGTTTGGCGCAGCCATCACCGGAGCTGCGTGAACTTTGAGAGCCATGAGTTACTTCTTTCCGCCTCGGCGAGTGATGAAGTAGTTGATCAACTCCATCGAGGAGTTGTCCATCTCGACGTCGAAGGCTTCCACGCGGTTCGTGAAATAGTTGAAAGTCCACACGGCCGGCACGGCGACCAGCAAGCCGAGAGCGGTGGTCACGAGAGCTTCGGAAATACCGCCGGCAACCGCCGACAGACCGGTGACCTTCTGCGTGGAGATGCCTTTGAACGCGTTGATGATGCCCATGACGGTGCCGAACAAGCCCACGAAGGGCGCCGTCGAACCGATGGTGGCGAGACCGGAAAGGCCGCGCTTCATCTCGGCGTGAACGATGGCCACCGAGCGCTCGAGGCCGCGCTTGGCCGCTTCGATCACTTCTTCGTCGTTCACCTGGGAGGAGGCCGCCTGGAACTCGGAAAGGCCCGTTGCCACAACCTTGGCGATGTGGCTCTTCTTGTTGCGCTCGGCGATCGAGATCGCTTCGTCGAGCTTGTTGTCCTTCAGCGCGCCGGCGACCTGCTGCACGAAAACGCGGGACTGCTTCCGGGCCGCGCTGTACATCAATGCACGGTCGATCATGATACCCACCGACCAGGCCGACATCACGAACAGAATGAAGACGACAGTCTTGGCCGGGAATCCCATGTTGTGCCACATGGTGACCAAATCCCAACCGACTTGCGGCCCGCCCTCCTGAAACATTACCAGTAGCGCTGCAAACATCATTTGCTCCTCCTCCGTTTCACCACACGATCACGGCACTTGGATTTTGCCGGTCGCCATTGCTGCCCCACACGGATCGAGCCCGCAAGCGAGCCCGAGCCCCTACGATTACCTGCTTATCCGAGAGTAAAGACAACATCGATCGTCGTATCCACTTCCACCGGCTCGCCGTTGAGAGTCGTGGGCTTGTAGCGCCACTCCTTCACCGCGTCCATGGCGGCCTTCATCAGCAGCGGAGGCCCGGAGACATACTGCAACTCCTGGATCGTGCCATCCTTGGCGATGATCGCGTGCAGTACGACCGTGCCCGAACGTGCGCCGTCTTGGCGATGGGCGGATATTGCGGCGTTACTTTATTGATGAGGGAAGCCGCCTCAACGTTGCCTCCGACGCGAATACGCGACGGGGTCACAGGCTTCGGGGGCGGCGGTGCTGCCGGGCCGCTGCCGATCAAGCCCCCGAGCACGTTGCCAGTGCCGCCGGCAACGCCCTCACTGCTGTTGGTGTAGATAACCGGCGCTTCGTCCTTCACCACCGCGATATTCTTCGGGATCACCGTGGGCGCCACCATCTTCTGGATGTTGATAATCTTGGGAGCCTTGACTACTTTCACGACCGGCTGCGGCGGAGGAGGCGGGGGAGGCGGCGCAGGCGCGACCAGGAACGTGTTCAGCATCCCTTTGGGCAGCGCCTCCGTATAAATCAGCGGAATCAGGATCATCACGCCGAGGATGACCACCTGCACGATAGCCGAAAGCGTAACCGCCCAAGGCTTGTTCGTCTTCTGCATCTCACCCGATACTACGAGCTGATCAAACATACCTACCTCCTTGCGGCTGCCACCACGCGCTTTTCGGCTGCGGATCCTGCGCGGGGGCCGCTGGTGCCTACCGGATTACTCCTGGCCAGAACGCCCCCCTGCCCCCAGCGCTTGTTCCAAAACACCACGATGGGGGCAGCAATGCCAAAACTGGAGTACGTTCCTACCACAACTCCCACCACCATGGCAAAGGAGAAAGCGCGCAGAACCTCGCCTCCCATGACGTACAGAACCAAAACCGTCAAAAATGTCAGCCCGCTGGTAAGGATCGTGCGGGACAGCGTCTGATTGATCGACTTGTTCACGATCTCGGTGAACGATTCGCGCCGCATCAGCCGGGAATTCTCCCGCACGCGGTCGAAAATCACGATCGTGTCGTTCATCGAATAGCCAACCAGCGTCAGCAAGGCCGCAATCACCGTCAGCGAAATCTCGTAATGAAAAAGCGAGAAAAAACCGAGTGTGATCAGCACGTCGTGAAACACCGCGATCACCGCCGCAGCCCCGTAGACCCATTCGAAGCGGAACGCAATATATACCAACATGCCCACCAGAGCATAGAGGGTTGCCAGAATCGCCTGGCGCCGCAATTGCGCGCCAACCTTGGGCCCGACGATGTCCACGTTGCGAATCGTGAAATTGCCCAGCGACAGCCCGCTTTTCATGGAAGCAATTACCGCGGAGTTCGCGCCATCCACATTGTTCAGCTGGCTCAAATCGGTGACCACGCCGCCATGTTCCTTGTCGCGGGCGTCCACCAGCCTTTGCGCGAGCTGGTTATAGCGGTCGCCTGCCGTCAGGCCCAAGCCCAGAGGGTCTTTCTGCGTGAGGTAAGTCGACAGCGCGGCAGCCGACATCGAATTGAAGTCCGGCTTGCCGCTGGTGTCTCCGCCGAATGTCTTGTGCAGCACGTCCAGAATCGTCTGTTTCCCTGCGTCCAGGGCCTCATCGCCCTGGCCGCGCTGTTCGAGGCCGATGACAACGTCATTCTTCGATGTCGGGTCGGAAATGTCGCTGATCTGCTGAATCGAGCTGTTCGGCAAGCCTGCGCTCGCCAGCCCGCTGCGGATCTTGTCGATCGGAGGCGGGCCGGCGAACCGCACGTACACCAGCGTGCCGCCGCGGAAATCAATTCCGTAGCGGAGCCCGCCATTCCGCCAGATCGAAATCCAGCCGACCGCCAGCAGGACCAGGGATAAAGTGATGAAGTACTTCGACCTTCATCCAATCAATGTTGACGTTGCGGAAAAATTCCATGCAGGCCTACCTACCCGTCTTAGTTGGACACCGCGTTCAGCGATTTTGTGCCCGGAATTGTATCTACCGCCAGATTCTCTGCTGCCGGCGCGGACTGCGCCCGTTCCGCGTCGTACTAGAACTTCAAATGCTCAGTGGTTCCTGCCGCTGCATGCGCGAAAGGTGCCAGTCAAAAATCGCGCGCGACACGTAAATCGAAGTGAAAACGTTCGCAATCAAACCAATCACCAAGGTGACGGCGAATCCTCGCACCGGTCCGGTGCCGAACAGGAAGAGAAAAATCGCCGAAACCACGGTCGTGACGTGCGTGTCGATAATCGTCAAAAAGGCGCGATCGAAACCCGTATCGACTGCGGCAGCCGGGGCTTTCCCGCTGCGCAATTCCTCTCGGATGCGCTCAAACACCAGAACGTTGGAATCCACGCCCATGCCAATCGTCAAAATCACGCCGGCGATGCCCGGCAACGTGAGCACGGCTCCGACATAGGCCATGAAAGCCACAAGAATAACCAAGTTGAGGATGAGGGCCACAACTGCATTGACACCGCTTTGCCGGTAATAGATCAGCAGAAAAATCATCACCACGATGATGCTGCCGATCGAAGCCCGCACGCCCTCGCGAATCGAGTCGGCGCCAAGCGACGGCCCCACGGTACGCTCTTCAAGATACTTGATGGAAGCCGGCAGCGCGCCTGCCCTCAACACCAGCGCCAAATCCTGAGCCGACTCCTGGCTGAAGTTTCCCGTGATCTCGCCACGATCCTCGATGCGGCTATTGATCACCGGCGCGGTATAAACCTGATTGTCCAGAACGATGGCCATGCGCTTGCCGACGTTGGCTTCGGTAAAGGGTCCGAAACGCGCAGCCGCGGCAGTCGATAGAGTGAACTCCACTTCGTATTGCCCGGGATTGCTGGTGCTGGGCTGCGGAGCGGCTCCGCGGAGGTCCTGGCCGGTGACGATGGGCGCGCGATTGAGAATGTAATAAACCTGCTGAGGAGCCTGTCCCGGCGCATTATTTTCCGATTTTCCCGGGACGATCTCGGTCCCTGCGGGCAGCACTCCGCCGTGGGCCGCAGAGGCGGCCACCTGCGACGGATACGTTTGCTCGTCGGCCAGAAGCTTCAATTGCAGTTGTCCGCCAGCCTGAATCACGGACTTCGCGCGCGTGGGATCACCTTCGCCAGGAAGCTGCACGAAAATTTCATTGTCCGCGCGGCCCGTGAAGGCGATCGTCGGCTCGGTCAGGCCCAGGGCGTTGATGCGGCGCGTGATCGTTTCAAGCGCCTGGTCCATGGTCTGGGCGCGCAGGTCCTTGATCACGGAAGGCTTCATCGTCAGCAGGTAGCCGTTGTTCTCGCCAGCGGCGGGCGAAATGCCCCAATCCGAGAACTGGTCGTTCACCAGATCGCGGAAACTGCCCGCCGCCGCGGGATCGATATCGCGAACGAGGATATGAGTGTCGTCCACGCGGCGCACCTCGCCGAAATTCACATTCTTGTCGTGGAGCACCTTCTTCAGCTGATCGATTGTTTCGTCGCAACGCTGTCCGATCGCCTCATCCACCTGCACCTGCAGCACGAGGTTGCTGCCGCCCTTCAGATCGAGGCCCAGCCGGATGCGGTCGGCGAGGTTCTGCTTCACCTGTCCAAGGGAAGTGGGTAGTCCGATCACGCCAAAAATGCACACAATAATGACGACGCGCGATAAACACAAACTTCCACGTAAGCTGCGAGCCCATTTACTTACTTGACCTCTTTCTCTTCCGTCTGGAGTCCCGCAATAGCGCTGCGCGACACCTTGATTTTTACTTGCTCGGCTATGCGGAGCTGTACGGCATCCGCCTCAAGGCCCGCAATCGTTCCATAGATTCCGCCGTTTGTAATCACCTTGTCGCCCGTCTTCAACTCCTTCAGCATCTCGGCGACTTTCTTCTGGCGGCGCTGAGCCGGCATGATCATCAGAAAATAGAAGATCACCATGATCAGAATCAGCGGAAGAAACAGCGCAAACCCACCCGGCTGCGAGGAAGCCTGCAGCACAAGGGCCATTTCGATCGGAAGAATATTTGAGAACAACACGGTCATTCACGCCTTTCCCGCCACGAGCGGGCGAACCATGCCAGGGGCGGCAGGTCCTAGAACTATCTTTCCAAGATGCTGCCCAGCCTTTACCGCGCCTTACAGCCTTGTTTTTGCCTATGTGAGGCGTGCCTGAAGGTCAGAGCGGAATCTTTCGAGCTTTCCAAAACGGATAGCCTCGCGAATTTTCCTCATGATGTCAAGGTAAAAGTACAGGTTATGGTGGGTGTTCAGGATCGTCGCGAGAAACTCCCCAGTGGTATAAAGATGCCGCAAGTATGCACGGGAATATCGGGAGCAAACGGAGCACTTACAATTCTCGTCAATCGGCCGGGAATCCCGTGCGTATTCGGCGTTCCTGATGATTAGACGCCCGTTCGACGTGTAAAGACAGCCGTGGCGCGCGCTCCGCGTCGGTAGCACGCAATCCATCATGTCCACGCCGAGGGTAACGTAATCCAGAATCTGCTCTGGCTTTCCCACGCCCATCAGATAGCGCGGTTTTTCGGCCGGCAGTCGCGACGTGACAATCTGCGTCATCTCGCAAGTGATCTCATGTGACTCGCCGACCGCAAGCCCCCCGATTGCATATCCCGGAAAATCCAATTCGACGAGCGCGTCTGCATTTTCGCGGCGGAGGGCCGCATGCGTTCCGCCCTGCACGATGGCAAAAAGCGCCTGCCGGGCGGCGTCGCCATGGCCCGCGAAATAGTCCCGCGACCGCCGTGCCCAGGCGAGCGTGCGAGCCGCCGCGTCTCGCGTGCGTCGCTCATCAGCGGGCGCCTCGATGCATTCGTCGAGCACCATGATGATGTCGGCGCCCAGCGCAATCTCAATTTCGAGCGCTTTCTCGGGCGACAGAAAATGCTCGGAGCCGTCCAGGTGCGAGCGGAACGTGACGCCGTCATCGGTCACCTTGCGCAATTCGCTCAGGCTGAATACCTGAAACCCGCCTGAGTCGGTAAGGATCGGATGCGGCCATGACATAAACCCGTGCAGCCCGCCCATCGAGCGAATCAGCTCATGCCCCGGACGCAAGTAAAGGTGATAGGTGTTTCCCAGAACTATTTGCACACCGAGCGCTTCGAGGTCCTCCTGCGTCTGGCCCTTCACTGTTGCCGCAGTGCCTACCGGCATAAACGCCGGCGTCTCGATCACGCCGTGCGGCGTCGTGAGGCGTCCGAGGCGCGCACCGGTCGGATCGGTCGCGAGAATCTCAAATTGAAATGGCATCGAAGAAGTGTATCAGGATAGCTTCTCGAGTCGGAATTCCGGCTGGAGTCACACGCGTGCGCCGGCAACGCGGCGCGTGACCTGCGCTGAACTTTTGCGGTATAGATTGCATATGAGCAAATTCCTCTGCCCGCTGTGCCATGCGCCCGCCATCAACGCCGGCAGAAGGATGCGCTATTGCGCGCAGTGCGGCTGGCAGAAGAAACAGACCGAGTCGCAGTTGCGAATGAATCTGAAACTGATGCCTTTCCTGTTCGCCGCTCTCGGGCTGCTCGTGGTATTCGCTCTGTTTCAGGGCGGGACGCGATCTCATCGGCCGGCGCTGGACGCGCTTTTCTTCACCTTCCCGCTAATTCCGCTCGCTGTGAGCTACGTGCTGGCGCGGCGCAACCTGAAAATCCTGCTTGCGCAGCCGCCGCCAACGGTGACGCAGGCGACTCCAACCGCCGCCTCGGGAATCGAGGCGACCGCCCCCGCCCTGCGCCAGCAATATGAAGCGCTGCTCAAGACGTCGCCTCCCCGCCGGCTGCGTTTGTCGCGTCGAGGCAAGTTCAACGTGGCACTCGTGCTTTTGGTCGTTTCCATTTTTGCCGCGGTCATACTCGCGCAAATTTACAAAGCCTGGGCCGCGACACATTCGTTCGCCGAATTTGGATTCCGGGAATGGGGACTCACCGGATTCGCGGTTTTCCTGCTGTTGCTGCTCGTCTCGCAATGGCGCTCCATCGATCGCGAGCGCGACATTCTCACCAACGGTGAGGTGGTCGCGGCGAGAATAGTCCAGAAGCTCGGTGCACGCACCGCCTCGGTAATTCGGTACGAGTATGAGGATTTTGCAGGGAATACTCATTCAAATGGGGGAACCGATTACACGCAGAGACTTCAGGAGGGGATGACCGTGCCGGTATTTTACGACCGCGAAAACCCCAATCGCCAGGTCCCGGCCTGCGGAAGCTTCCACGAGGTCGTCCTCGAAGGCGATGTATCAAAACAGAAGCTGGGTTAACTGTCTAGCGACGCTTAACAACAGCCGCTGGATCGAGTAGTTGTTGGACGTGTGGCGAAGCCTTCGTGTCGATAAGCAAAGGCATAACGCTGGCGGAATAAAAAGCCGCTCAGTAGTCGTTCGCCGAGCCTTCCAGGAAAGCGCGGAGTTTCCGCGAGCGCGACGGGTGACGCAGCTTGCGCAGCGCCTTGGCCTCGATCTGGCGAATACGCTCGCGGGTGACGGCAAACGACTGCCCCACCTCTTCGAGCGTGTGCTCGCTGCCATCGTCCAGGCCAAACCGCATCTTGATGACCTTCTCTTCGCGCGGCGTGAGCGTCTTTAGAACCGAAGAAGTTTGCTCCTTCAGGCTCAGATTGATCACCGCGTCCGAAGGGGAAACAACAGCCTTATCCTCGATGAAATCCCCAAGGTGCGAATCCTCTTCCTCGCCGATCGGAGTTTCGAGTGAAATGGGCTCCTGCGCAATCTTCAGGATCTTGCGCACCTTCGCTACTGGAATATCCATCCGCTTCGCGATTTCTTCCGACGTCGGCTCCCGGCCCAGTTCCTGCACGAGTTGCCGCTGCGTGCGCACGAGCTTGTTGATCGTCTCGATCATGTGCACGGGAATGCGTATCGTGCGGGCCTGGTCGGCGATGGCGCGGGTAATGGCCTGGCGGATCCACCAGGTGGCGTACGTCGAAAACTTGTAGCCGCGGCGCCATTCGAACTTGTCGACCGCTTTCATCAGGCCAATGTTGCCTTCCTGGATCAGGTCGAGGAACTGCAAGCCGCGGTTCGTATATTTCTTCGCGATGGAGACGACCAACCGGAGGTTCGCTTCGATCAGCTCTTTTTTCGCTTGCTCCGCTTCGGCTTCGCCCCGAAGAATCACCTGGATGGCGCGCTTGAGCTCGGTGGGGCTAACTTCGGTGGCAACTTCGATCTCTTCGAGTTCCTGCTTGCGGGCTCGCAGGTCCTTGCGAGCCTCGGCCTGCACGTCCGCCTTCGACGCTTCCACGCGGCGCTCGAGTTTTCCGATTTCGCGCTCCAGGAAATAAACGCGCTCGACGGTCTGGTGAATCTTGTCGATCAGCCTCTTCTTCTCAAGCAGGTTGAAATCGAATTCGCGCACCAGCTGCGACATTTGCACGCGCGTGCGGGAAAGCTCGTAGCGGGCGTGCAGGTAGGGCTTTTTCTTCGAGCGTGGGATCTTCTGCAGCTTCGCCGCCAGCTTCATCGCGTTCAGATAAAGCTTGGCCACCTTATCGATCTGCTTCAGCGTGTCGCGCGTCTTCGCTTCTACTTTTTCTTCCGTCAGCTCTTCGTCGTCGAACTGGACGATTTCCTTAATCGACCGTGAGCCGTTGCGCAGGTCTTCGCCAACCTGCAAGAGCTCTTTCAGGATCAGCGGCGCGCGTGTGATCGTCTTGAGAACTAGCAGTTGCCCGCGCTCGATGCGCTTGGCGATGGCCACCTCCCCCTCGCGGGTGAGTAGAGGCACGGTGCCCATTTCGCGCAGATACATGCGAACGGGATCGTTGGTTTTTTCGAGGGTCCCGGGGGTGAGGTCGAGTTCGCCATCCTCCGAACTCACCTCTTCCTTGACTTCAAGAACTTCGGTGGAATCCGACGCGGCCAGCGCGGCCTTCGCGCTAGACAAGTCCTCGTAAACATCGATTCCGTAGCGTTCGAATGTGGACAGCAGGTCGTCAATTTCCTCCGAGGAATGCACCTCGGGTGGCAGAATATCGTTGACCTCATCGTAGAGCAGGTAGCCCCGCTCCTTGCCCATCGCAATGAGCTGCCTTACCTGGTCGTATTTTTCCTCAAGAGCAACCGTCACGCTAATTTCCCCCTGATGAGGCGCCGCAACACAAAAAAGTCCCCGAAATAGAAAACAGGCCGGGGTGAGACACCCCTGCACTTAATTGAAATGACGTCATTAAACGGATGAGTAAGACGATCTTCGAACCCTTCGCCAGGTTCTGGCCGCCCGTGCCCGATTCGCCCAGCGCCTGCTGACACAACCATATGATGCGCCAGACAGGCGGCTCGTTTCATACAAAACCCACCAATGATACATGATCGCCCGGCTATACGCAACGAATCCTGTGCCTTAGGCTCGTCCACGGCCATCAATCCACTTTTTTAAATCAGTCCTTTTCCCGGTCCATCCGTCCGCCCATCCGGGCCGAGAACGCCTCATGTCGATACCTCTACAAATGACAATCGACACTGCGCCCAATAAAGTTAGACTCTTGTGGGGAGCCTAATGGCAGCTGACACCAAACCATTTTCGCAGGTCCAGTGCCTGATCTTTGATCTGGACGGTACGCTGATCGACTCCCGGCTCGACCTTGCGCATGCCGTGAATGCCACACTTGCTCATATGGGCAGACCCCCGCTCACGCACGAGACGATCTTCCGGTACGTGGGAAACGGGGCGCAGGCGTTAATTCAGCGGGCCCTCGGAAGAGAAGCGACGCCGCTTGAAGCCGAGACCGGCTTGGCCTATTTCCTCTCTTATTATCGGGAGCATATGCTAGATAACACAGTTACCTATCCGGGCGTACGCGAGGGGCTGAAGCTTTTGGGGGATCGTAGAATGGCCGTGCTCACCAACAAGCCCGTTCGCTTCAGCCAGGCAATTCTCGACGGGCTTGGTCTATCCCCTTACTTCAAATACGTCTACGGCGGCAACAGCTTCGAGAAAAAGAAGCCCGACCCTTACGGCGTCGAACTCTTGCTGCGCGATCTCCAGATGACGACCGCCGAAACAATGATGGTAGGTGACTCGGAGGTAGACGTGCAAACCGCGCGAAATTCCCGAATCTGGGCCTGCGGGGTGACCTACGGGTTGGGCATGGAGGGAATGCTAGCCACTCCCCCCGACCTGATGGTGGATTCTCTAGTCGAACTCCACGACCATCTCCACAGATTTTCCTCGTAGCGAACCACTACTCTAGATTAGCAGCGTAAGTGGCTTTATACCAATCCCAGGTGCGCTTGAGGCCCTCTTCGAATTGGACGATTGGCTTATAGCCGAGTTCCTTGTGGGCGAGAGAAATATCCGCTTGTGAATCGCGAATATCTCCATTTCGGGGCGGGTCGTAGGCGGGCTTGATGGCTTTCCCGGTGATCTTTCCCAGCAATTTTACTACTTCATTCAGGCTGATCCTCGCGCTGGTGCCGCCGTTGTACACTTTTCCGGATGCCTGGGCGCTCTCACACGCCCGCAGCGTTACATCAACGATATTATCGATATAAGTGAAGTCGCGAGTTTGCTCCCCGTCGCCGTAGATCGTCGGCGGCTCACCCTTCAGGATCGCCAGCATGAACCTTGAGAGCACGCCCGAATACTGCGAACTGGGATCCTGGCGCGGCCCGAACACATTGAAATACCTCAGACAGGCGTTTTCCAGTCCATACACGCGGCCAAACACCTGTGCATACAGCTCTCCCACAAACTTCGTCACTCCGTAGGGCGAAATCGGTTCCGGCTGCATGGTTTCCACCTTGGGAAGCGTAGGCGTCTCCCCATAAGCCGAAGACGATGCCGCGAAAACGAACCGTCGCACCTTCGCGTCGCGTGCGGCTACCAGCACGTTCAGCGTGCCGTCGATGTTGACGGAATTGGACTCGATGGGATCTTTGACGGACTTTGGTACCGACGTGCGCGCCGCCAGATGAATGACGTAATCCATGCCCTGGCATGCAGACTGCACCGTTGCCAGGTCGATGATGCTACCCGCTCTAAAATCGATTTTGCCGCGAACTCCCGCGAGATTCTCTTCTTTGCCGCTGGAAAGGTCGTCCAGAACCACCACCTGGTGGCCTCGACGAAGAAGCTCATCCACGATGTTCGAGCCGATAAAGCCGGCACCGCCCGTAACCAGGTAGCGCATTCGTTTATTCCTTTTCGTTATTCTCGGGGAGAGCGAATATCACGCGGATTCAGCTTTTAAATCGCAGTTTCCCGCACAGAAACTTCAAATCGCCGGGATTCTATGGTGTGCGCTCCGCCTTTCGAGTACGCTTGAATATAGCGTGGCTGGCCTCGGTCATCAACAACCATGGAATGCAAATGTACCTCTCGCGCAATAGTTTTCACGACTCAAACCGCCCCATTCAGTCGCTAGCCGCATCCCCGCTCAGGCGGATACCGCCGGGCAAATTCGCATTTCTGCTTGGCGTACTCGCGGCTTTGACGTCACTGGGAATCGCAGTCCCGGCTTTTCGCAACCGCCAGCTTTTTGCCGCCCAGCCGGACCAGAAGTCCACGATCCACGCGCAGGCAGCCAGCCCCAAGAACACCGCGCCGCACGCGAAGGATGTGGCTTTTCCTTTTCACGTGGGAGAAACACTCGATTACCGCGTCACGTGGGCGGCGTTCGCAACCGCCGCTTCGCTCGAGGTAACGGTGCCGGAGCGCAGAAACCTCTTCGGCTGGTCCACCTGGCACTTTCGCGCAGCCCTGCATACGCAGAATCCCGTGCGAAAGCTCTTCGCCATCGATGACGAGTTTGATTCCTATGCGGACGCCGCCGGCCTGGACACGCGTCAATATGAGACCTACTTGGACGAATTGGGCCGGACGAACAATCAAGTGCTGCATTTCGTTCCGGTCGGGCAGACGTCTCGCGCGCCCGCGCCGGACGTGCGGGTGCTGCCAGGCACTCGCGACCCTGTGAGCGTGCTCTACGCACTGCGGGCGGTGGATTGGCTGCGAACACCCGAGTTTCACGCCCCTCTTTATGATGGCCGTGATACGTATCAGGTCAGCGCCAGGCTGGAAGCAAAAAACGATGCGGTTACCGTTGCGGCGGGCAATTTCCAGGCTTGTAGGATCGCGGTGCGCTTGTCGCGAAATGGACAGCAGTCGCAGGACATCAATTTCGACCTTTGGCTTGCGAACAATGCAGCGCGTACTCCGGTTCAGTTTCAGGCCGCGCTTCCATTCGGCAACGTGCGCGCCGAACTGAGCGCGGCCCCGAAGTAACCACTGTCAGTTTTTTCTGTTATTTTCGCGGCGTTCCGGGAACGGAATTCAGTTCTCCAGCACAACCCAGTCATCGGGAGGGAAATCGATTTGCCAGAAGCCCGCCGAAGCTTTCTCGAACTCGATGCCCATTTGCGTCTTGCCCGCTTGCGCGTTCGATAGGTACACGATGCGGCAGGATTGAGATTTTTGCGTGGATTTATTAGCCACGGTGATTTGCTGGCCTGCCGCCACCTGCGCGGCAAGGGAAATCAGCGCCCCATGCGCGTTGACCACCAGTGTCCGCGCATCCTCCTGGAAGTCATCGCCAACCGTTGTTTTTCCACTAACCACGATGGGAACGCTGAGCAGGACCCGCATGCTTCGGCGTCCGCCCGCGTCGCCTGATCGGCTTTGCTTGTCGCTTTTTGTGGATACGCGTGTCGGCATCACGAGCCAAAGTAGTCTTCCGCAACCGCAGGCGCAATGGAACTGCCGGACAACCTGTGTCAGTGAGTAAACAGCCAAAAAAGAAAACGACGACGGGAATGGGGATCAGTGAAACCGAGGGAACACGGTCTCACCGAGCCAGGTGGAAGGCTTGGGTTGGAACCTAGCAGTTGACGATTTTTCCGCGGCCCTGCTTCACGCGCCGCGTCGCGTTTCGCGTGTCCACCACGAGTTTCGCGCTCTGCACGATGGCGTCGTAGTCGTAGCTGGTATGGTCGGTCGCGATCAGCACGCAGTCGTATGCTGCCAGTCGCTCCGGGCTCAAATCCACCGACCGCATGTTCGAGAAATCATAGTGGCGCATTTTGTGGAGCGCGGGGAAATACGGGTCGTTGTAATCGAGCAACGCGCCGCGAGCCGTAAGCAATTCCAGCAGCTTCAGGGAGGGCGACTCGCGCAGATCGTCGACATCTTTTTTGTACGCCACGCCCATCAACAGTATTTTCGAGCCTTTCAGGCTCTTCTGCCGCTCGTTGAGTGCGCTCGCAACCGCATCGACCACGTGGTAAGGCATCGCCGTATTGATCTCGCCGGCCAGCTCAATGAAACGCGTGGCGAAGTCGTATTCGCGAGCTTTCCACGAAAGATAATATGGATCGACGGGAATGCAATGCCCGCCCAATCCTGGTCCGGGATAAAAGGGCATAAAACCAAAAGGCTTGGTCGCCGCCCCGTCGATAATTTCCCATATGTCCAGACCCATGCGCAGGCAAAGCTGTTTGAGTTCGTTCACCAGCGCGATGTTTACGCACCGGAAAATGTTTTCGAGCAGCTTCACCATTTCCGCGGCCTGTGTGCAGCTTACCGGCACGACCTTCGATACGATCTGCGCATACATTCCCGCCGCGGCTCGGCCGCTCAGGGTAGTTGGTGCCGCCCACGACTTTCGGAATCTGCGCCAGCCCGAATTGCTTGTTGCCCGGATCCTCGCGCTCGGGAGAAAAGGCCAGATAAAAATCCGTGGGAATATCGGTCGCTTCCCGGCTCACAGGGCACTTCAACCCGCCTTTTTCGAGAATGGGGAGCACCAGCTCTTCGGTTGTGCCGGGGTAAGTGGTGCTTTCGAGCACGATCAACTGGTTTCGCTGCAGGTTCGGGGCAATCGCAAGCGCCGTCTGCTCGACGTAGCTCAAATCGGGCTCGCGCCGTTCGTCGAGCGGCGTGGGGACGCAAATCAGCACCGCGTCCATCTCCCGCAGGCGCGTGAAATCGCTGGTCGCATCGAAGCGTTTTCCCTTCACGTGTTCGGAAATCTTAGCGGCTGAAATATGCTGAATGTACGATTGTCCCGCGTTCAGCTTGTCGACTTTTGACTGGTCGGTATCGAACCCGGTCACGCGCTGTCCCACGTCGGCGAAACGCAGAGCCAGAGGCAGTCCCACATAGCCACAGCCGATAATTCCGATCTTGATGTCCTTGCCTGCAAAAAACTCCGGCTTCCGTTCCCCGGGCATCCTGCCTCCCATATGATTCGTGATTTCGTGTGATTTTCGCCGCACCACGGCGGCGGGACTGATGCTGCAGAAAGCCAACTATAGCAAGATTTGCGAACCACCTGAATGAAGCGTCTGGAAGGATGTGCCAGAATTGCAAGGGTGGGGGTAGATATAGAAAACTGGCCCTAAGCTTGGTGAGGGAGCCTCTTGCGACCAGTTATCAACAATATTATCAATCACCTGCCGTGTGTGCGTGTTCGCGGGCCGCACCGTGCCGAATGATCCCGGCTTGCTCCATGGACTCCACCGCGAGCTCCGCACGGTCTCCACGGTTGTGCTCGGACGCTAGCCATGCCAGATAGTCGTCGAGGATGTCATTCAGCCCTTTTTTCGGTTTCCAGCCCAGTGACTGCAGCCTGGAAACGCTCGATATAGCATGCCGCGCGTCCCCCGCCCGATAGGTTCCCGGGATTTCGGGCGATATTTGCGCCCGGGTCTTCTGCGCCAGGACGCGGACAAAATCCAGAACGGTGACGCCCCGCCCGCTTCCTACATTGAAGGCCTGCCCATTCGCCAGAGGGTCGTCGAGAACCAGCATGCTGGCCTCAACGGCATCAGACACATGCACGTAATCGCGAAGCTGCTTGCCATCTTCAAAAATTGCGGGTGCCTCGCCTGCCTGCAAGGCATCCGTAAAGATTTGGGAAACCCAGCAAAACGCATCCAGAGACGACTGCCGCGGACCCTGCACGCTGGAGTAACGCAGCGCCACAACCGGGATCTCCAGCAACTTCCCGAGGCGGAAAGCCGCCTGCTCCTGCACGAGTTTCGAAAGGCCGTAAGGGCTCGCCGGATTCGTCCGCCCTTCGCGCAGCAGGACCGGCACCAGTGACCCCCCGCATTCCGCACACTGAATTTCCCATTCGCCGCGATCCAGTTGTTCGATTTCACGCGCGTCCGGAAGCACCAGGCCATGCGACGCGCAATAATACTGCCCCTCGCCATAGACGGCTTGCGAAGATCCAATCACCACCTTGCGTACCGGCAGCCGCTTTTCTCGAATCACCTCAAAAAGCAGGGCCGTGCTCACCACGTTCGAATGAAAAAATTTGGCGTAGTCCGCCATGTACCCCTGGTAATCCGCCATGTGAAACACCACATCGGCCCCATCCAGCGCGCTTTCCATCGCGGCGCGGTCGCGCGTGTCGCCCTTCAACAAACGAACGCGTTCGTCTAAATATGTGGCGCGGCCATATGGGTGAACGCGGCTCTCAAGATTATCCAGAACCTTCACCTCGTAGCTGCGTTCGAGCAAAGCATCCGCGATGTGCGACCCGATAAATCCGGCGCCTCCGGTAACTAGAGCCTTCATGGACCCTCACTTGCGCGCATAACTCGACTTGTTGCGGATTGATCCTGTTACTTTACAACTTGCACGAGACGGACCATTCCACTTCTTGAATGGGTGTTGCCTCAGCGAAAAATACGGTGAATCGTGTATCAATTCCGCTCTCGTCTCATCATCTAGACAAACCTCTTCAGAGCGCAGTGCGCCGTGCCAGATTGAAATCGCCTTGTGTAAGCCTTTGGATCGAAACGAAACCCAGTTCGTACCTCTCGCCGGGCCGGTTTGAAACCCTTAGTGCCGTCGAATCAGAAGCCTGCGTTCCGGTCGCATTGATATCATCGGTACGGCTGCGCTATTCTTACT
The DNA here is from genome assembly GCA_963848365.1 of uncultured Acidobacteriota bacterium. Taxonomy (GTDB): domain Bacteria; phylum Acidobacteriota; class Terriglobia; order Acidiferrales; family UBA7541; genus Palsa-295. Next base: position 564,792 of record CAWKDI010000004.1, on the reverse strand, counting down.
TCTTGTGATCGATATTCATTGCCACATCCTCCCGGGCATGGATGATGGTCCCGATTCCTTCGACGGCTCTTTCGCGATGGCCGAGATGGCGATTGCCGAGGGAATTACACACCTCATTGCCACCCCTCACGCGAATCAGAGTTACCCCTTTATTCCCAACTTGGTAAGGCAGCGCCGCGATGAGCTTCAGGAGAAATTTGAAGGGCAACTTGTTCTCGCCACCGGCTGCGACTTCCACCTGAGCTTTGAAAACCTTCAGGAAATTCGCCGCGATCCGGAACGCTTCACCCTGAACCAGAAAAGCTATCTCCTGGTCGAATTCGCGGATTTCTCAATTCCAGCGGCGCTGGATCAGTCACTGCACGACCTCCAGTTAGCGGGGATACAGCCGATCATCACCCATCCTGAGCGCAATCCATTGATTCGCGCCCAACCCGAACGGCTATATAAGTGGTTGCAACAGGGATGCTACGTCCAGGTCACGGCGCAATCGTTGCTGGGAAGATTCGGTCGCGCTGCGGAGGAGATGACGCAGAAGTTGCTCGATGCGGGCGCCGTCCATTTTTTGGCGAGCGACGCTCATAACGTCACCTCGCGGCCGCTGCGGTTGAGAGATGCGTTTGACGAACTCTCGAAAACGCGCGGTGAAGAGGTGGCCCAGGCTTTATTGGTTGATAACCCGGCGGCTGCGTTTGAGGGAAATCCACTCCCCTATGTTCCCGAACTTTCCGACGAGGTCACGGCAACGGATGCGGCGTCTTGGACCAAGCGGAAGAAGCGTTTCTGGTTTTTCTAAGCGCCGCGACACCGCGCGTGCTGCCCTTCAGTTGAAAATCTCGAGGATCTCTTCGTACCGCTTGAAGGGCGGAATCAAATAGCCGCCGGCAATACCGTAGCTCCGGGCGGTGCGCGCCCAATCGAGCATTTTGCGAGCCAATGCAAATCCGCAGTCACGCGCTCGCTCCCCGGCCTTTTCCATCTCCGTCAGCACCGGCTTGGGAATCACGATCCCCGGCACCTCGTTGTTCAAGCGGAGCGCCTGCTTGTAGCTAGTGAGCGGCCAAAGACCCACGATCACCGGTATCGGAGATTTTCCTCCCATGCGCTTCAGGAACGCGTGCCAGTGCTCGGGATCGAAGATCGGTTGAGTCATCGCGAAATGCGCGCCAGCCTCGATTTTGGCTTCGAATCGGCGAAGTTCCTCGTCGATATCGTCCGCCACCGGATTCACGGCTACTCCAATCGTGAAATTCGTGGCCCCGCCTAAATTCTTACCCGCCCAATCCGTGCCCCGATTCAGTCGCGCAAGCACCTTCACCAGGCCGATCGAATCCAGTTCGTAGACGCCGCTTGTCTCCGGGTAGTCGCCCACCGAAGGAGGATCGCCCGTGATTGCCAGCACGTTGCGCACCCCTCCCACGGCCCACGCGCCGAGAAGCATCGCCTGAAGGCCGATCAGGTTCGCATCGCGCGTGGTGAGGTGCGGCACGGTCTCGAAGCCGTGCGCCTCCAGGGCGCCCGCCAACACCAGAGCGTCCATGCCCACCCGCGCCAGCGTGCCGCTGTTGATATCGATCGAATCCACTTCGCCGGACGCCATCACCCGCCCTACCTGCTCGACGATTCGATTGATCGTCACTCCCTTCGGCGGGTCAATTTCCACGGAAACCACGAATTTCTCGGCTTGGATCTTGCCCCAGAGCCGGCTTTCCGGTTCGCGCGCCGCCACGCGGCGCACGCGCTCCTCTTTCTCAATCACCGTAACGCTGCCAGCGTGCTTGGTCCCTGCCGACTTCGCGGGGTGCAGCTTCTTCACCGCTTCCGCCATCGCATGAATGTGATCGGGAGTCGTTCCGCAGCATCCCCCCAGAATACGAGCGCCCAATTCCGCGGCTTCGCCCGCAAATAATGCAAAGTATTCAGGCGAGGACTTTGGATATACCGTCCGGTCGCCAATCCGCTGCGGAAATCCGGCATTGGGCATGGCCGAAAGGGGAAGCGATGAGCAACCGGCCAACTCCTTCAAGATCGGCAAAAGCAACTGCGGGCCCACCGTACAGTTCGTTCCGACTGCTTGAATATTCTTTTCCTTCAGCTTTTCCCAAGCATCCTGCGGGCGCTTGCCGGAAAAGGTGGTCCCTTCCTCGGAATAAGTTACCTGGGCAATCACGGGAAGCCGGGAAAAGGAGCGGATCGCGTCAATGGCAATGACGAGCTCCTCCACATCGCTAAAGGTTTCGAGGATGAAAAGATCGACCCCCCGCTCTTCGAGGGCCCCCGCCTGTTCGCGGAACGTATCCAGTACTTCGGCTTCTGGTAAATCCTTGACGTGTCTCATCATTCCTACCGGGCCGATCGATCCGGCGATGAGAACTTCGTGTTTTGCCGCCTCGCGCGCCTCGCGCGCAATCTTCACACCCCTGTGATTGAGCTCCGCGACCCGCTCACCCAGACCCAGGGCGGCCAGCTTGTGACGGTTCGCGCCAAACGTATTGGTTTCAATGAGCTGCGAGCCAGCCTCGATATATGCCTGGTGAAAGCGAAATACTGCCTCGGAGTGGGATGAATTCAGCTCGTCGACCGAGCGCTGTTGGCCCACGGCGTCATAAAGCAGCGACCCCATGGCACCATCTCCAACCAGAATTCCTTGCTTCAGCCGCTCGTTGAAGTCTTCTATACGCATCGTATGTCGCGCCCCGGACCTTTCTTCCAATAATGAGTGCGGAACGAACAACTATAGCATCCGGCTCCGAGCCGCAGGCGACCGCGAACGAGTTGCTGTTTCCAGTTCCGCGACACCGGGAATAATGCATGTGTAAAAAGCAGGAGGAATCCAGGATGGAAGGACCAGTACTAAGGCCGGTGTTTGTTGGAAAGATACTAAGCTCGTGTTTTTAGTAACTTAAAGGTGACGAAAAGGATTTTCCAGTGTATGCAAAAAAGTTCCTCTTTCAGGCGAAAGGTTCTCGCCCTTGACTCGCCTATCCCCCGGTGAGCCCGAGATTTTGGCGAGTGGCAGGCGAAACTGCGGCGGTGGCGAAGGACGATCCCGCCCCGGCCTATCAAGCCTTCCGAAACCGCCGGTAAGGACTTCCAGTTTTCAGCCAGCGCAACCACCATGAAACGCCGAAGCTTAGTAGAAATACTCACGTCGTACGTCACGGTCGGTTGTTATGGATGCCATCGAAAATTTTGATGTTCTACTAGCTCGAGCATTAGGCCAAGGTCACCGATTTCGCCGCAATTTGACTACGGTGTTTTTGGTACAACGCGTGCTGATAGGTCAGGCTAGAGGAAAAAGTCCAATGACAGCGGCCACTTCCACGCGTGATTGCCTTCGAGGGTGCAAGGCCTCGGTCCCCCACGAGCTCGAGGCGGAGCGAATCTGCGTTCAGCACTTCATGATCAGCATCGAGAGCGCCTGCACCGTCATGCGGCGTGAGGCTGCCATGGAAGGCGCCAACCTGGCTCGACGGCGCGAAATCGAGGAGTATGTGAAGTCGACGGCGCTGAAGCTGTCGGACGTCGCTACCGGGAGCGCCCGGCTGTCTGATGACCTGAAAAAACGCGTCCTGACCACCCTGCTGACTCTCATGAATCTTCAGGAGAGCCTCGACCGCTCCTCTGCTCGATTCGTGCAAATCCGCCCTCCGCAGCGTTCCGTGGAACAGACCCCGCACCCGGCGCTCATGCTTGGCTAGTGTCGGTATCAGCCCCCACTTCGGCTTTCTCCCGAAGGGTAATGAGCTGTCCCCCATATCCCGCCGGCGTAACTATAACTACTAACGCGAAGCAGACACCTTATGGGCGGAAGCCTTCTTTTCGTTTCCTTTCAGCACGAACTTCTGCACGCGCTTTCCTTCGCTGACTTCGGCGGTATAGACGTTGCCTTTCGAGTCCACGGTTAATCCATGGAGGTTCCGGAATTCGCCGGCGCCGTGGCCCAATTGTCCAAACGAACCCACGATCTCCAATGAATCGCGCTGCATGATCCAGACTTTCTGATTTGCTCCGTCGGCCACGTACATGTATTTCTCGTCGGGTGTGAAGGCGAGATCAAACGTGGTCCCATTGCCAAACGTCTCGCGCGATACGAAGGCTTCCTTTACGAAGGTTCCGTCCGGGTGGAAAACCTGTATCCGGTCCGCGTTGCGATCGCAAACGTAGACGAGCCCGTCGTTCCCAACAAGGACGCAGTGCACGCCGGCGGAGAATGACTTCGAAGGCGGTGCGCTGGGGTCGTATTTCGCCGCCTTGCCCTCGGCTGGCTTTTCCCCGTAGGCGCCCCAGAGCCGCCGGAAGGCACCCGTATCGGCGTCAAAAACAATTACGCGCCGGTCGCCTCCGTCCCCGTCGGCAAGATAAAGATCGTTGGTTTTGGGATCGACAAACATATCGGCCGGCTGGTTTCCGAGGACGGTTGTGCTGTTGTTACTCGGTTCCTCGCCCGCGGGCAATGGCTGGCCGATCGACATCAGGAACTTGCCGTCCGCCGTGAACTTCAGAATCCGACCCCAACCCTTGCCGGCGTTGCCGCTGATCCAGACGTTGCCTTTGTAATCGACATACAGACCATGCTCGAGCAGCGGCCATTCGTAGCCTTGGCCCGGGCCGCCCCACGCGCGCACGACTTTGCCGGAAGCATCAAATTCGATCACCGGCGGCGCGGGAATGCAGCACTCAGCGGCCGGCGGGTTCGACGCGGCGAATATCTCATCCTTCCCCAGCGTGGACGGCCGATGAAGAATCCACACGTGGTCTTGCGGTCCCATCGCGATGCCGGCGACCTGCCCGATCGCCCATTTGTTCGGCAGGGGCTGCGGCCACGATGCGTCCACTCCGAGAGAAGGCGCGCTATCGGCCGCCCGAGTCAGTTGCACCGCGCCGAAACCGCAGCACAAAAACGCCGCCACAACGCTCAATAAAGCCCGGCAGCTAAAGCGAAGAGTTCGAGGATTCATAAGCTCCTTTGGCAACGCCAGTGTGACTGCGGCGGATACTCTAACACGCACACAATCGAAGCCGTCGCGCTTTGCTTTATCGCGCTGTTGCCTTCCGTGTCAAGCTGCGTCTCACAAATGCGTTTCTCAACTCCGCCTCTCAACCCCGTCTCCCAACTCCGTCTCCCAACTCCGTCTCTGGCCTGGGTCGACCAACGATATATCGCGCCGTTTCGGACCCGCCAGCACGCTACATGTTCCTCCGACAACCGTATCTCGCCGCACCTCCGGCGGGGCGTTTTGCCGCCGCAAATCGGTGTGACCGAGTGTTTCTTATAGTGTCGAGTGGCGTGTACCGACTTTTAGTGTTTTCAATCACTTGAGCTCTGTTTCGCTCGTCCTGCTGTGTCGAGTGACCTGCGTGCGTTTTTCGCTGTTTTTGCGAAAGAAAAGCGAAGATAGATACGTGCGGCGCGGGGGCACCGTCGGGTCGAATGGTGGCAAAGCGGCCAGCTTGGCAGGCTCGCGGGAAGGGCGCCGCAAACGGAAGGCGCTGCGCGCCGGTCTTTTTGTCGCGGCTGAAGCCACGACCCACAATGCTGGGGCCGAGGCCGGTGCTCTCTGGGCGCGTTTTGTTGTTAGCCGTCATGTATCCGAGGCTACTTGTAGCACGACGGTGTGACGCTTGTCAGGGCGGAGATGTTGTGGTGTCTTTAATCGAAACCACCGGCACCATCTGGATAGCCACGCTCGACCGGCGTTGGCGCTTGAATTCGCAGTCTGCAATTTCACGATGAGGGTTGAAGCCCCGGTTCGTGGTCCACGGCCTTTCAGTCTGAGCGAACGGCGATTCATCGCCCGAAGAGCGAGGGCTGCGTTGGAGGATTGGGGCAATGAACCCTGGCTGGTGGCGCTCATCAACCCGCCAATCGGGAGATTGGCGTTCCAGGGTAAAGAAAATGCAGCTCGTCGCTCGTTGCTTCGCTTGCTTGATGACGACGAGAGCGGCGTTTTCCAGCGGCATGCGATGGTATATACTATTGGTCTAGACCAAGGGTGGCGCATGGCGAAGGCTGGGACGGCGAAGCTGTTTCGCAATGGGCGGAGCCAGGCGGTTCGGCTGCCGCGGGAGTTTCGGTTCGAGGGGGACGAGGTGCGGATCCGGAGGGTGGCGGAGGGGGTGCTGCTGGAGCCGATCCTTGCGGACGCGCCTCGATGGTTTGCAGAGTTGGACCGCGCGGGGGTGGCAGAGCCGTTCATGAAGGGCGGGAGGAAGCAGCCTAAAGCGCCGCGGCGGAAGATTTTCCGTTGAAATATCTGCTGGATACCAACGCTTGCATCGCGCTGATTAACGCGACGCCGCCTGTGGTTCGCGCGCGGTTTGAGAAGGCATTGCGCGCCGGCGCCGAGATGTTTGCGCCGAGCGTTGTGGCTTACGAACTGTGGTACGGGGTCGCAAAAAGCGGGCGTCCGGAAAAGAATGCCGCGCGGGTGGAGACGTTTTTCGCCGGGCCCGTGGAGGTGCTTTCGTTCGAGGATGAAGATGCTCGGGCCGCGGGCAAGTTGCGGGCGGCGCTTGAGCGCGTGGGGAAGCCCATCGGGGCTTACGATGTGCTGATTGCGGGTCAGGCTTTGCGGCGGGGGTTGACGCTGGTTACTTCGAATGCGCGGGAATTCGGGCGCGTGAAAGGGCTGCTTTGGGAGGACTGGGGCGGGGAAAGCTAAGGTGTGCGCCGCTTGTCGGCGAACCGAAAAAGCGAAGAGAGATTGCTCGTCGCTTCGCGCTGTCGGGGTGGAGCGACAGGCAACAGCGGAAGGTGATAGCGCAAGCCAACGGCTTCGTGGCGGGCGGGAATTTAGTTGCGCGGTTCGCTTTGGATGCATCACATCTGATGCGCCGGAAATGACTGGTTGACACGATTTTGGGCGGCTCATAGGATTGGCAGGTTTGCGCAAACTTTTGCGCTGATAGAGGAGACTTTCGATGCGAGCGGGAATGGCATTTCTTTTTGCTTTGGCGCTTGGCGTGGTGGCGGCGCTGGCGCAGGCTCCTGCGGGAAAGACATTTGATATTTACGTGATCGATGTGGAGGGCGGCAACTCGACGCTGTTTGTGGCCCCTTCGGGCGACTCGACGCTGATCGATACGGGGAGCGGGGGGCCGAATAACCGGGATGGCAACCGGATCATGGACGCGATTCACGATGCGGGGCTCAACCACCTGGACAATCTGATCACCACGCACTGGCATGGGGATCATTTTGGCGGGATGGCGGATGTGGCCTCGCGGATTCCCGTGCACAATTTTGTCGATCACGGGCCGAACATCCAGCCACAGAACGCGCGCACCGATGAGTTCATGAACAAGACGTACCCCGCGCTGTACGCCGAGGCGAAGCACACCGTGGTGAAGCCCGGAGACAAGATCCCGATGAAGGGACTGGATTGGACGATCGTCAGCGCGGCCGGAGAGGTGATCAAGAAGCCACTGCCGGGGGCGGGGGCGCCGAACCCGGAATGCGCGAGCTTTGTGCCCAAGGCAAAGGACGATGACGGCGGGGTGGAGAACACGCAGTCGGTGGGAAGCGTGATCACATATGGGAAATTCCGGATGGCGCATCTGGGCGACCTGACGTGGAACAAGGAATTCGACCTGATGTGCCCGATCAACCGGATCGGGAAGCTGGACGTGTGGGTGGTGTCGCATCACGGGCTGGCGCTTTCGGACTCGCCGCAACTGGTGCATGCGATCCAGCCGCGCGTGGCGATCATGAATGACGGGCCTCGGAAGGGCGGGCCGCCGTCGACCATGAAGACGCTGTTTACCTCGCCCGGGCTGGAGGATTTGTGGGAGATTCACTTCTCGATTCTGAGCGGGCAGGAATATACGGTGCCGGGTTTGTTCATTGCGAATACCATGGACAATCCGATTACGGCGATGCCGATTGATCCGGCGCCGCAGCCCGCGCCGGGCACTCCCGGGCTGCCTACGCATGACGGGAAGGCCTACTACATCAAGGTGTCGGCGCAGCCGGATGGGACGTTCACGGTTACGAATCAGCGGAATATGTTCAGCAAGACGTATGCGGCGCGGTAGTTCGGGTCATTGCCCGGGACGCGTCGAAGAACGAGGCGCGGAAACGGCGCCACAAGGTGTGAGCGCCGCGGACGGGTTTTTGAGACGCGAGCGGAACGGCGGGTTGCTCACGCCGGCGATAGAACCTGGCTTGCGCTGCTTCGATACTTTGAGACTCTTCGATACTCTGCGGACTAAAGGACGATTCGATGCGGCCACAATTTAAGCGGCTAGCGCTCGCGGGCTTCATGGCTCTAGCCGGATGCGCGTGCTACGGGGCGACGATTGCGGGGACGGTGAAGGGCGCCGATGGCGCGGCTTTCAAGGGGGCGTTCGTCGAGGCGCAGAATGTGAAGTCGCGAATCACCACGATTGTGCTTTCCGATGGCCGCGGGGAGTATCGGATTCCCAATCTGGCTGCGGGCGAATACCGCTTGACGATTCGGGCGGTGGGATTCCGCGCCGATCCCAAGACGGGCGTGAATCTGGGGGCGCACCAGAATGCTCCCGTTGATTTCGCGCTGCAGAAGGGTCTGGTGCGCTGGAACGATCTGTCGTTCTACCAGTTGAAGCAGCTTCTGCCCGCCGGGAAAGGAAAGGACCTGATTGCCGGGCACTGTTCGACGTGCCACCTGATGCAGACGCGCATGGCTTCGATGACGCGCGACAAGGAAGGCTGGCGCGACCGCGTTGATTACATGAGGACGGTGATGCATTTCTTCCTGGATAAGATCACCGATCAGCAGGCGGACGATATTGCGTCGTACCTGGCGACAGTGTTTGGGCCGGACTCGGTGCTGCCGAAATCACCGGCGGACATGCCGGGTTATAAGGACACGCTGCGGCCGTTGAGCGGCGGGGACGCGACGAACATCGTTTACGTGGAGTACGAGATGCCCGGCCCGAACCGGATGCCGTTCAGCGCGGCGCCCGCGAAAGACGGCTCGGTGTGGATTCCGGGGTTCGGCGTCGACAACATGATTACGCGGCTCGATCCAAAGACCGGGGATATGCAGGACTACAAGGCGCCCAACGTGGGCGCGGCGGCGATTCATTCCGCGGTGCCGGCGCCGGATGGGTCGGTGTGGCTGGCCGAGCAGGGTACGAACAAAATCGGGCGCTGGGACCCCGGCACGAAGCAGATCACTGAATTTCAGGACTCCTTTCTTCCAGGCATGGAGGGAATGGGCGAGGGCGGGAACAAGCACACGGTGCGTCTGGACCCGAGCGGGAATGTGTGGGGGAGCGGGCAGCCTCTTACGAAATTCGATCCCGAGACGAGAAAATTCACGCATTTCGATGAGGTGAAGATCGCGTACGACGTGAAACCGGACAAAAACGGCGACGTGTGGTTTACCGAGCCGGGAGCGAACAAGATCGGCAAAGTCGACGGGAAGACCATGAAGGTTTCCACGTGGACCGTCCCCACGCCGAAATGCTATGCGCGGCGGATGGAAATCGGACCGGATGGGATGATCTGGGTGGGCGAATTCAACGCGGGCAAAATCGCGCGGTTCGATCCGGCGACTGAGACTTTCAAGGAATACACGCTGCCGGGGCAGGATGCTTCTCCCTACGCCATGGGCTTCGACGCGGATGGGTATCTCTGGTATGACTCACACAACATGGACGTGCTGGCGCGCTTCGATACCAAGACCGGAGACGTTGTGGAGTATCCCGTGCCGCACTCGGAGATCGCCATGCGGGAATTCTTTCGCGATGCGCAGGGGCGGATGTGGTACGGGACAAATCCGAACAACAGGGTGGGGTATTTCTATCTGGCCGGCGGAGGCAGGGCCGAATCGGCCAGGAAGTGACGCTGATGGAGCAGCGCTTTTTCCCGGAAAAATAGAAGACGCCTCCCCTGCGAAAACGCGGGGGGCTCCGATAACCATCCGGCCAGCCTGCTGACGCCGCGGGAAACCGATTTTCGGGGCGGCGCGTCCAACGGTGTGAGAGGGCAAACAACGCCACGGCTTCGCTGCGTGATCGCTTCAAGCGCACGTGCACATCAGGCTTCCGCAGGTTCCGCCATGCCTTGCCCGCTCATCTTGAGTAGTCTATGATGACGCACCGGGGCTGAGTTTGCGTGGGATGGGCGGTCGAGACGTTCAATCCGAGTCCCCTCAATAGGATTCCCGATATGACGAACTACGAAACGACGCGTTTGATGGGTTGGCTCGGGCGCCGCTTGGGCCGTATGGTTTGCTTGCCGGTGGCGCTGGGCTTTGTGGCGGCATTCGCATGCGCGCCACTGCGCGCCCAGGTGGACCTGGCGGGCGAGTGGACTGAGAATTTGCACGAAGACATGCCGGAGCGGGGAGACGTCGCGATCGGCGATTATCTGAGCGTGCCGATCAACGACGCGACGCGCCTGCGGGCCGACACCTGGGACGCGGAGCAATGGACGATGGTAGAGCACTTGTGCCACGCGCACCCCCTGGATTACGCGCCGCGCGGTCCTTCGCAGATGCGCATCTGGTCGGATGTGGATCCTCTGACGCAGGGTATTGCCGCCTGGCATACGATCATCAGTTACATGCTTCCGGAACGAACGATTTATATGGATGGGCGGCCGCATCCGCCGGAGTGGGCCGCGCATACATGGCAGGGTTTTTCGACCGGGGAGTGGGTGGGCGACATGTTGAAGGTGACGACGACTCACTTGAAAGAGGGTTATTTCCGGCGCAACGGCCTGGCGCGCAGCGAAAAAGCCACGGTGACCGAATACTTCATCCGTTACCCGACTACGCTGACCCTTGTGACAATCGTGGAAGACCCGGTGTATTTGACCGAGCCGTTCGTTATTACTTCGGATTGGGTGCAGGACATCGGGCGGCAGCTCTCGCCCAATTTCTGCATTTCCAGCGTGGAAATCGACCATCCGAAAGGCTGGGTCGCTTACCATTTGCCGGGGAAAAACCCGTGGCTGAACGAGTATTCGCAAAGAACCGGAGTGCCGTACGAGGCGGTAAGAGGCGGGGCGGAGACAATGTATCCGGAATATCAAAAGAAACTGGCGACCATGCCGGTGCCACCCCCGCTGCCCAGCGAATCATCGGAGAAGGGTAGATGAAGTGGAACTGGCTTCGCATAGCGGATGCGTTGCGATGGGCATTGGCAGTGGCAGCCACGGTTCTTTTGGCGTCGGCGGGAATAGCGGAAGCGCGAAATTCCGTCGTCGAGCCGCCTAATTTCGACACCAACAGCATTCACGTGCTGCCCGTGCGCGGGAATGTGTACATGCTGGCTGGCGCGGGCTGCAACATTACGGTGCAGGTGGGCGAGGAGTATGTGATCGTCGTGGACACCGGGCTTCCGCAGCACGCTGACGACGTGATCGCCACGATCCGGAAGATGTCGAAACTGCCGATCATGTTTCTTGGGAACACCAATTCCGACGCGGACCACACTGGAGGAGACCCCAAGCTTTACGCGGCGGGCGGAGCGTTGCCAAACGCGACGCAAGGGTTTGCGCGGGAAGAGGAGAAGGATACCACGCGATTGAAGCTGCTTCCCGGGGCAACGATCGTGGCGAGCCTGAACGCAGTGAACCGACTGGAGGACCAGACCGGGAAGACTACGGCCATCGGCTTTGGCGACGAAGGTTTCAAGCTCTACAACAATGAAGGCGTGGTTTTTTATCAGATGCCGAAGGGCCACTCCGACGGGGATTCGGTGGTGTTTTTCCGTGCGTCGGACGTGGTAAGCGCTGGGGATGTGTTCACCACCACGAGCTATCCGGTGATCGAGACGGAAAACGGCGGCACCGTGCAGGGATTTATCGACGCGCTGAACGACCTTATCGAAATTCTCGTGCCGAAATACGGAGAAGAAGGCGGCACGTATGTGATTCCCGGCCACGGGCACTTATCCGACCGGGCCGACGTGGTGAACTACCGGGATATGGTGACTATTATCCGGGGCCGCATCCAGGAGATGGTGAAAAACGGGATGACGCTCGAGCAGGTGAGGGCCGCCAAGCCCACCCTGGATTACGACGGCATTTACGGCGCCGATGGCGGCCGGAAATTCACGGAGATCGTTTATCACGAGCTCGCGAAAGATACGAAGCAGCCGGGGCAAAAATAGTCCGGAACAGGACCGATCATGAAGGATTGGATTTTGCGAAATCACTCGAAATTTTATGCCGCCGGAATGGTGGCCGCGGCGCTCGTGGCGCTGAGCGCATGGAGCGGCGCGCACGCTGCGCAGAGGCAGGGCGGGGCGGCCCGCTCGGCTCCCGCATCCGCGAAGGCCGGCGCGGTAATTGATGTAACGGGCTATTGGGTGTCGATTGTCGACGAGGATTGGGTATGGCGCATGATGACGCCAGTCAAGGGCGACTACACGAGCGTTCCGCTAAATGCCGAGGGCCGGCGGGTGACTGATGCCTGGGACCCCGCGAAGGATGAAGCCGAGGGCAACCAGTGCAAGGCGTACGGCGCGGGCGGCATCATGCGGATTCCGGAACGCCTGCATATCTTCTGGGTGGACGATAACACGCTGGAGATGGACACCGACGCCGGCATGCAGAAGCGGATCTTCCATTTCGACGGATCGAAGTGGCATGGCGGCGAGCCGCAGTGGCAAGGGGATTCCGTGGCAACCTGGGAGAAAGAGCTGCAGCGGCGAGCGGGGACTCCTTTCGATGGCCCCGCACCTGGGAAGGGCGGCAATCTGCACGTGGTAACCATGCACATGAAGCCCGGGTATCTCGAGAAGAACGGAGTACCCTACAGCGGAGATGCGGTGCTAAACGAACACTACACGGTGATCGATTTGCACGGCGCCGCCACTTATTTGATTCTTACGTCGGTGATTGAAGACCCTACATATCTTCGGGAGCCTTTTCTGCTGAGCAGCCAGTTCAAGAAGGAGCCCGACGGTTCCAAGTGGGATCCCACGCCCTGCCGGCCGTTGTGGCCCATGTCGCTTCGCGCCAGGCTCGGGCAGGGCGCCGGGCCTGTTCGCGACGCGCAGTAGGCAGCCCGGCGGGAATTAACCCCCGCGATCGGGAGATCGGCGTTCTCGGGGAACTACGTCGATTCCTGACACGCGAAACACCTTCCTTTAGTTGTGACGATCTGAAGCCCTCCCGATGGAAACGCAGATCCCTGGCTGCGCTCAGGACCACAATTTTCCGGTTCGCGGATCAGTTCGTTGAAGTGAAGTCAGGGCTGGTGAAACCTCTACGGCGTAAGACTAGAAGGGGCCCTGCACCTCGGTGACCGGTGCGAGCCCCACGCATCGTCTTATCTACTGGCTGGCCGCAATCCGGAACTTCTGGACCCGTCTGCCGCCGCGCGTCTCACCGATATAGATGTTGCCCTTGGAGTCTACCGCGAGGGTGTGGCCGTGCGTCATTTCGCCCAATTGGTGGCCGGGGCGGCTGAATGTGCCGAGAATTTCACCGGTGGCATGATCGAAGATGTCCACCTGGTCTCGCCACTCATCCACGGCGAACATGAATTTTTGCTCGGGATCGGGAGAAAAACCGATCCAGGAATTTCCGCCCAGCTCGGGAGAGCGGTTATTGGGGTAGTGCGGCCTCGGAGTGACCAGGAAGTTTCTCTTGAAGTTGCCCATCTTGTCGAAGACCTGCACGCGATCGCCCTGCTTGTCGCAGACGTAGACCAGGCCAGCGTTATCGAATACCACGCAATGCACTACCTTGATGAAAATGCCGCCCACGGCAGCCTCGGTTTCGGCAGAGTTTCCCTGGCGCCCCCACTGGCGCAGGAACTGGCCGTTGCGGTCGAACACAGCGATGCGCGTGTTGCCGTAGCCGTCGGCCACGTAGATGTCTCCGTTCCCTGGATCGACGGCGACGCTGGAAGGCTTGAAAAATCCCGTGTGGCTGGAATTCAAGGCCCTGCCGTCGGCGGTGCCGTCGGAGCTATCCATCACACCCTTTGTGCCGATCTGCATCAGGAGCTTGCTTCCATCGTGCGTATATTTCTGGATGATTCCGTCGCCGCTGCCTGCTATCCAGATATTGTTTTCATAATCGATGAAGCAGCTGTGGAGCATCTTCGGCAGGATTTTCGGATCGCCCCAGGAATTCACGACATTGCCGTCGGGATCGAATTCAATTACGGGAGGGGCGGAGACGGCCGTTTCCGTTTCTTTTTCTTCGAGGTTTTGGCGGTTCACGATGAACACGTGGTCTTTGGCGTCCACGCAAACTCCCCCGACGTCGCCGGTGACCCATCTGTTTGGCAGGGGCTTGGGCCAATAGGGATCAATCTCATATTTCGGCACGGTGGGAGCGGGCCCGGCAGCTTTGGCTGCTTCCGCGGCGTTCGACGCTTTGGCCTGATTTGAGAAGGGACTGCAAATTGCGAGCAGGAGACCGAGCGTCGCCACTGCCGCGGCGGCCGATGTTTTCTTCGCTGTTTTCGACATTGTCGCTCCTTCTATTTTTCTGAATGACGAGTCAAAAGACCACCTTAAAAGCCCGAGGACAACGCTTCTGCTTAGTGTGCCAACGGGTCGGGGCGCACCTGGAAATGCGCCAGTTGGCTGGGCATATCTTTGCCACCCTCGGTCAGCTGCGACCCTCGCATTTGATTGGCGGCCCACAAGCCGCGTCCTTTCCAGCCGGTATTGGGATTGTCGATCCGGGCGTCGAAGAAGCGCGAGAAAAAGCCCATGGGATATGGCACGCGCATCCGGACCCACTCCTTCGTATCGGGATGGAAAACGAGCAGGGAGTCGGAATCGGCTCCGTCCACGATGGGGAGATCGGCGCCCATGCCAAGCGCATTATGCTGATCGACCCACATGTAATAGTTGAAGTCCGCCTTCACGTTGGGCTGCGATTTGAAGGTGGGGCCAGGGATCGGATAGAACTCCCAGCCCTCGGGGCAATGGCGGCCGGTGGTGGCTTCCGGCCCGGTTAGAACTTTGCACTTGCTGCGATCAAAACGGGCGAGCACGCCTTCGCCCGCGAGAGACGCCCAGAGGATGCCCTTCGAATCGACAGCCATGCCCCTCGGATGAGAGCCGCCGGTAGAAAAGCCCGTCTTGTCGTAAGGAACCTCATACACTTCGGAATTGCAGGTTTCCGGCGGATTCGATCCCCGTACGACGCGAATCAGCTTGCCGGGCATGGCCGTGACGGCGGAATACCAGACGCTGCCGTCCGCGGTGTTGTAGGCAATGCCGTAGGCGCCGGGGGCCGCAATGGCGCGGTCGAGTTTGGGATCGAGCGGAGCGGGGGGCTTGGTGAAGGGGCCGAGCTTGCCATCGCCGTTGTAGTCGATCACGGCGGGGCACCAGCCCTGCGATTTTTCGGAGTCGTGCGTTTCGTCCCAGACGCGCGTGTTCACCCAGCCGATTCCCCCGGGGTCTCCCTGGACGGAGAAATAGAGCGTGTTGTCTTTATCGTCGCCGAACATGATGCGCGTCGAGCGGAAGCAAAGATTCACAAAGCCCCATTTGCCGGTTTTGGGATCGTACACATCCACGCCCTTGCCGCCGAATTCGCGCGGCGAATACTTCGCGTAGGGATTGTTCGAGCCCACTTTGCAGAAGGCGGGATTGCCGATCTGATTCTCCACGTTGAACCACACGCGGCCCTGGCCGTCCATGGTGATGGGGCCGGGATTGATGGGATCGTTCCAGATCAGCTGGTCGCCAAAATAAACCGAGGGCTTCAGCTGCGATTGCGGAGACCACGGGGCCAGCTTGGTGCGGTCGTAGGTGTCCGGGAAGGGAACCTCGATCATTTTTCTGGTGTTGTCGACCGGGTTGAGCACGGCGAGGGCGCCCGCAGACCAGTCGGCTCCATACACCGGGCCATTGGCATTCACGGTGGGATTGCGCTTGTCGGTGCTGATGAGCGCGTGCAGGAAGGAGGCTCGCACGGACCAATCCCACACAGTGACGACGACGTTGCGTTCGGTTCCCTGCGGGCGCGGCGGCGCTGGCGGAACTTCACCGCTGGCGATGCGGTCGCCCCAGTCGGCGAACATGGCGAGGGCCTGGTCATGGCCAAGAAGATTCAGGCCGTGCATCATTCCACGGCCGATCTGGCCGGAGGAAATAAAGCGCTCCCAGGCGTCTTTGCTGGTTTCAAATTTTCCGAGGCTTGCCGGAATTTCGCGCGTGGATTTGGTTCCGAGCTGGTGGCAGCCGTAGCAGGCCTTGATGTCGTAGAGCCATTCGGCCTGCGTCTGAAGAGTGGTGGGCGGATGCGCAGTGGAGCTGATGTGCGTTTGCTTGACCTGGTCGCCCTCGCCATCATCTCCGCCTTCCAGGGGCGGCGGGGCGGGAATGAGCATGGGGAAGGCGCTCTTCGGCGGCACGTTCATCAAGGACACCCAGTAGCTCGCGGGATAAAACTGCGCGGCGGCCTGCGGAGTGGGAGCGACCACCGCGGCCAGCGCAAGAGTTTTTCCGGGGGCAGCGTCGACCGCCGGCGAATCCACCAGGCCGTAGCCGCGCACCCAGACTTTGTAGCTCGCCTTCGGCAGATCGGGCAACAGATAGCGGCCGGCATCGTCGGTGACCACGATCTTGCGGTACCTGGTAGGCAGATCGGTCGTCTCCGCGATCACCCAGACCCCGGCTTCCGGACCGTTGGCGCTGGTGACCACGCCACCAATGTCGTTACCGTTGACTGCAACACGATTTGCGGCTGCCTGCGCGGCGGCGCTGGCGCCCCTGGGGGCGGCCTCGATGCGCGCGATCGCTGCAATGAAAATCAATCCAAAAACAGAGCACGTCAAAATTATTGCGGAGTTCCATTTCAGCTTTGGCATTCTGTCCCCTTTTCCCGATGACAAACAACCGAGACGGCGCCCACAACGCCGCCCGCTTCCGAAGCTCCCCAGCTTGCAGTCCAGATCCCGCCATAAACTCTTGAACCCGGCCTTGAACAGGCCGGGGCCCGGAACTATTTGGACGTGCCCTGAAACTATTTGGGTGCGTCCGGCGTATAATATAACCAATACGGAGTTGCAACAAAGAAACTGATACGTGCCTCTGGGAGGAGTCACCATGATAAGGAAACTGCTGATCCTTGCGTTCGCTGCGAGCATGGTCCTCGTGGGAAGGGCTAGCGCTCACCACTCGTTTGCGGCGACCTACATTGTGGACAAGGAAATAAAGGTCCAGGGGAAGTTGGTCGAGTTCATGTACCGCAATCCGCACTCGTTCGTGAAGGTGGAAGCGCCCGACGACGCGGGGCAGATGCAGACCTGGACGGTCGAGTGGGGCGGCGGCGCCCAGTTGAGCCGGGACGGCGTCTCTCGAGACACGCTGAAGGCCGGCGATGTGGTGATCGTGAGCGGTAATCCGGGACGCGACGCGAGCGAGCACCGGCTCCGGCTGCACAGTATCGTGCGTCCCGCCGACGGCTGGAAGTGGGTCGGAACGATTCAATAGATTTTTGATTTTGGTCGCGAGGGGTGGTGGAACCTTTGACAGGGGGACCGCCAGCCCTCCGGCTAGTTACCGAACTTAGTTAGTAATTGCTAATTCACGTCGAAAAACCCACCTGCTCGATTGCGAGTTCACTAAAACGTCGGCCCCTCGGTCTCTTCCAAAAAGCATAGAAATAGACTTTTGCCGATTTCATAAACCGGATATCCTGCCCCGCGCTGACTTCTTCTGAGGCCGCCTCCCGTTGCTAAGTACGGTGTATCCAACAGAATTTATCTTGATCGAAATAATCTATAGTTGGCATAATGCGTGCAAATACGGGGTACACACGAATAGACTCGTTTGGGGGCAGCGGTTCCAGAGGTTAGAAATCGCTCAGCAAAACCGGCCAATTAGAAGTTCAGAGACAAATCCCATAGGGGGGATCTTAATGTTTAACAAGATTTCCGGGCCCTCGATTGGTCGTTTTGCCGTCAAGTGTTTCTTGATTTTATGCGTTCTGATGTTTGCGCCGTCGCTGTTCAGCCAGTCGGCTTCGACGGGCGCTTTGACGGGAAGCCTGAAGGATAGTTCTGGCGCCGTCGTGCCTAACGCGACCGTGACTCTGACGAGCCTCGATACTGCGCAGGTGCGCACCACGACGACGAGTTCCGACGGCACGTACAAGTTCGGATTGCTTCCCCCAGGGAATTACAGCGTCAAGTTTGAATCGGCCGGGTTCAACTCGGTCCAGGTGCCGTCGGTGACGGTCACCGTGACCGAGACGGCCGTTCTGGATCAAACCCTGCAGGTGGGCGCCCAGACGCAGCAGGTGGAGGTCCACGCCCAGACGGAAGTGGTGCAGACCGAAACGACCACCGTGGGTTCGGTGGTGAATTCTCAGGTCATGGCTTCCATGCCTTTGACCTCGCGCAACTACACCGTGCTGCTGGGGCTTTCGGCCGGGGCCAATGCCAGCGTGTTTAACGCCAGCAACATCGGCAAGGGCACGCAGGAGTTCGCGGTGAACGGCGCGCAGCAATCGCAGAATAACTTCCAGCAGGACGGCGCGAGTATCGTGAACTGGACCGGCAACGGCTTTGCGTCCGATTCGGGCGGATCACCTGGAATTGCAATTGTGAATCCGGACGCCATTGAAGAATTCAAGATCCAGACTTCCATGTTTGACGCCGGCTACGGGCGCAAACCGGGCGCCAGCGTGAACGTGGTCACCAAGTCCGGCACGAACCAGTTTCACGGCTCGGCCTTTGAGTTTTTCCGCAATACCGTGCTCAATGCTAACGATTATTTCCGCAAGGAGAATCTCCCCATCGGTGGCGTCGCGCAAAACGGGCGGCCGGTGCTGGACCAGAACCAGTATGGCGGGGTAATCGGCGGCCCGATCAAGAAAGACAAGATATTCTTCTTCTTCTCGTATCAAGGAACTTCGCAGAGAAATGGCTTGGCGGCTGCGGGAGCTGCCGACCCTGTGATACCCGGGATTCCGACGGGCGCACGCAACACTCCTGCGTTCCAGGCTGCGTTAGGGGCGGCGTTTTGCCAGGGCGGCAGTGCCACAGTTACGCCACCCGGCGGCGTTCCGGCCACTACGAAGACCCAGAATGGCGGCACTCAGGTTGCATGTAACGGCTCCAACATCAACCCGGTGGCTCTTAATCTTCTCAATCTAAAGCTTGCCAATGGCAGCTATTACATTCCCAGCTCTCCCAACGGCGTCAATTATACCGATTTCATCAGCGATCCCGCCACGTATAAGGAGTACCAGCTGATCGGTAACGCCGATTACGTGATCAATGAAAAGAACACCCTTTCGGGACGCTACAACTTTACCCATGCAGTAACCAACGTTGTAATGGGATGCGCCCCGACGGGTACGACCATCTCCCAATGCCTCCCGGGCGGTCCCGGATCCTTGCTGCTCCCGGTGAGCTATGTGACCGGAAAGCTGACAACGAGCATTACCAGCAATCTGGTGAACGAAGCTCGAATTTCGGTGCAGCGCTATGTCGGCGATCCCCAGAACCTGGTGCCTTTCACCGACACCCAGGTGGGCATCGCACCGATCATCCCAAGCGTCAACTACCTGGACGGTACAACCGTCACCGGTTTATTCAAGTTCGGCGCTTTTCTCAACCTGGCCACGGATAAGTACATTACGTCGCAGGAAGTGGCGGACACGGTCTCGTGGTCGCACGGGAAGCACACCATTCGCACCGGCTTTGAGTACGAGCGCGACCGGCAGAACTGGCACTTCATTGGTCTGGCGATCGGCAGCTTGACGTTTCCGACTTTCCAGGACTTCCTGATCGGCCTGCCGGGTTGCGCCCCTTCGCTTAGCGCCGCGCAGTGCTCGGCCACCGCCGCAGCAGGCACCACCAACGGCAGCGCCTTCAGCAATATTTCCAATTCGGGCACCTCCGCGTCTATTACGCCGCCCGGTGGCGAGGACTACGAGTTCCGGGCGCCTTACGCCAGCGCTTTCGTCCAGGACGACTTCAAGGTGCGCAGCAATCTGACGCTGAATCTGGGCGTCCGATGGGAATTTGCCGGCCAGAACTATGCGGTCAACGGCGAGAACACCAACATGTGGGTGCCCTTGCTCGGCACGGGTGTTGGGTTTAACCCGGCCACATCGCCGGTCCCCGTCACGCAGTTGGGTTCGACAGCAGCCACGGGAACGCTCGCCGGGTTTGTTTTGCCCTCCAACTTTAACTTTGCGGCCTTCCCGCCCCCTCCCGTGGGTGGTCTTTTCATCAACAATAAAAAAATCCCGACCGCGAATACTCCGCCGCTATCCAATTTTGGCCCGCGGATCGGCTTTGCCTGGAAGCCACTGTCCAGCGACCGGCTTGTGTTTCGCAGCGGCTTCGGGACTTTCTACGATCGGGTAGGCAACACGATTTACCAGAAGGCTGCCGATCAGGCTCAGCCGTATTCCATTACGATCGGGCAGACGAGCGCCGCGGCGAATTATTACAGCAGCCTGGCGCAGCCCTATTGTGTAGCCTCCACGGCGTCGGTTCCATGCAGCGTAGCGGCGCTTGGGTGGCAACCGCGGTACTTTAACCAGGCGACTGGGCTAGGTTCCAACATATCCGAAATTTCGGAGACTCCCGTTTACCTCGTTCCGGTTACCTATATGTGGAACGCGAATGTTCAGTATGAATTCGCGAACCAGTGGGTTTTGGAACTTGGCTACGTGGGCACCCGCGGCGTTCACCAGATTCCGGACGCAACGCTCAATCAGGTTCTTGAGCATCAGCTCAACCAGCCGCTGATCGCAAGCGCGAGCAATCAACTTGACTGCGGTGCACCCACGGGCTGTATTACGACCAATACCTCATCGAACGCCTCCTTGCGCGTACCTTATCTCGGGTTTGCGCCCAGTGGCGTTGAGGTGGATCAAACCATTGGAGACTACAAGAACAACAGCCTGCAGGCGACCGTACGGAAGACGTTCTCACACGGGCTTTCGATGGAAGCGGCTTACACTTGGTCCCGCGGGTTTACGACGGCCAGCTTCATTAATTACAACAACACGGCTCTGCCGCTGGCGTATGGACTGATGCCCTACGTGCGTCCGCAAAGGCTCTCGATCAACTACAGCTACGATCTGCCTTTCGGAAAATATGAGGGTGTTTTGGGCAAGCTGACCAACGGCTGGACGGTGACCGGCGTAACGGTGGTGCAGGACGGGCTACCCTTGACCATCACCGACAGCAAAGGCGGAACGATCTATGGAGGCGTCCAGACCTCTACGGCGCAGTATGCTCCGGGAATGGGCTCTGCGAACGTACCCTCGGTCGGCGGCGACAAGCAGCGGCTGGGCGGTGTCAACGGTGGCGCGGGCTGGTTCAACAAGGCGGCCTTCACGCCATTTGTGACGACCGGGGCCGCCACTCCGTACGGGGACGCCGGCTACAGCAATGTCCTTGGACCGGGCCAGTTCAACTGGGATATCAGCCTGATCAAGACGACCAAGGTGGGCGGGATCAACGAGAACGCCACCCTGGTATTCCGCTCGGAGTTCTTCAACGCGTTCAACCAC
This sequence comes from uncultured Acidobacteriota bacterium, assembly GCA_963848365.1. Taxonomy (GTDB): domain Bacteria; phylum Acidobacteriota; class Terriglobia; order Acidiferrales; family UBA7541; genus Palsa-295. The sequence continues at coordinate 543,338 of CAWKDI010000004.1, read as the reverse complement.
GAGCAGTTCAACACCCCGGTGAGCGTGGACGTGAACAACTCCAGCTTCGGCCTGATCAACAGCTCGTCGGTGAATCCGCGGTTGATTCAGTTTGCTTTGAAGTACGTGTTTTAGGCGGTTCAGGAAGGGGAGGGCCGCTCGCGCGGCCCTCTTTCGGGCGGTTCGGATGAGCTACACACAGGGAATGCAACGGGCCATCCTCCGTTAATTCTTCAGGTCGCGAAGCAGTAAAAAATGCAGCTGAGCAGTTAAAACAAACTGAATAGAGTCCGGGCGCGATTGCCCGGAGGACGAACCCGCGCAAGTGGGATCGTTCGCTTTATTAACCTGTAATTTTTAGGGTAATTCCAAATGGGGGATGTGAATGTTTAAAGAACTATACAGACGTTTGGGAAGCTTTGTCGTATCGGGGTGTGTAGTTTTACTTTTTGGTTCCTTACTGCTGGCTCCATCGCTCTTCAGCCAGTCGGCATCGACCGGCGCCTTGTCCGGAACGCTACGGGATGCGTCCGGCGCAGTGGTGCCGAACGCCACGGTCACTCTGACGAGCCTCGACACCGCGCAGGTGCGCACGACGACCACGAACTCCGATGGCACGTACAAGTTTGGATTGCTTCCGCCCGGAAACTACAGCGTCAAGTTTGAATCGACAGGGTTCAACGCGGTGGAGGTTCCGTCGGTAACGATCACCGTGACCGAGACGGCTGTTCTCGATCAGGCCCTGCAGGTCGGCGCGCAGACGCAGCAGGTAGAGGTTCGCGCCCAGGCGGCGGCCATCCAGACCGAGAGCACGACAGTCGGAACGGTCGTAAACTCCGAGACTATGACGGAAACGCCGTTAACGACCAGGAACTACACCAATCTTCTCGGTCTTTCGTCCGGGGCGAACGGCAACGTCTTCAATGCCGGCAACATCGGCAAGGGCACCACTGATATCGCGGTCAATGGAGCCACCACTTCGCAGAACAACTTCATGCAGGACGGCGCACCGATCGTGGCCTGGAGCGGAAACGGCTTCGCGGCTGACTCAGGCGGTTCGCCCGGTATCGCGGTGGTGAACCCGGACGCCGTGGAGGAATTCAAGATTCAGACCTCGATGTACGACGCAGGGTACGGCCGCAAGCCCGGAGCAAGCGTGAACGTGGTGACGAAGTCCGGCACCAACCAGTTCCACGGCACGGCCTTTGAGTTTTTCCGCAATACCGACCTCAACGCGAACGACTTTTTCCGCAAGCAGAATGTGGCTCCCCTGCCGAGCGGCCGCGCGGTACTTGACCAGAACCAGTTCGGCGGAGTATTCGGCGGACCTGTAAAGAAGGACAAGCTGTTCTTCTTCACGTCTTACCAGGAAACGCGCCAGACCAACGGGCTTTCGGCCGCGGGCGCTTCTGACCCGGTACTGGTGGGCATCCCCAACATCGCCCGCAACACGCCGGCTTTCCAGGCGGCGCTGGGCGCGGCATTTTGCACCACGGGCCCAGGGAGCCCAGGTTCGGCGACCATCGGACAAGGCGCCAGCGTGAACGGTCCTTCTGTCAAGACAGCGGGTTACGTTCCCCTGGCGTGCAGCGGCGCCAACATCAACCCAGTGGCGCTGGCTATATTGCAACTGAAGAACGCGGACGGGACTTACCTGATTCCGGGGTCGTCGACCGGCCTCAACCAGAGCTATTTCGCGAGCGGCGCGGCGAAGTACACGGAACACCAGGCCATCGGCAACTTCGATTACGTCATCAACGAGAAGAATACTCTGTCGGGCCGCTGGACCTATTCGGACGCCATCACACTGGCCCCGATCGGATGCAACATTACCGCGACAACCTTTACCACCTGCCTGCCCGAGGGTTCCGGGGCCACGGTGGAGATTCCGACGCAGTACATCACCGGAAAACTCACCACAACCGTCACCAGCAACCTCGTGAACGAGGCCCGCATTTCGCTGCAGCGGTCGGTGGGAAAACCCGAGAACACAACGCCCTTCACCGATGCGCAGGTGGGAATCGCTCCGGTGGAACCAACGGTGCCTTACCTGGATGGAATAACGATCAGCGGGTTGTTTCAGTTTGGCGCTCAGCTGAAGAACGCCACGGACAAGTTCAACCTGGCGTATGAATTTTCGGACCAGATTTCATGGTCGCACGGAAAGCACACGATCCGAACCGGCTTTGAGTACGAGCGAGACCGGCAGGATTGGCACTTCCCCGGGCTGGCCATTGGATCTCTTACGTTTAAGACCTTCCAGGACTTCCTGCTGGGCCTTCCGGGATGCGCAACTGTGAACGCAGCCTGCGCATCAAGCGCCGCGGCCGGACTCACGAACGGCACTGCTCAAAGCAATATCTCCAGCTCGGGCAATTCGGTAGGCATCACCCCGCCGGGAGGAGAGGACTTCCAGTTCCGCGCGCCGGTGGCCAGCGCTTTCGCGCAAGATGACTACAAGGTCCGCAGCAACCTCACCCTGAACCTGGGAGTGCGGTGGGAGTGGTTCCCCTTGAACTATGCCGCGAACGGCGAGAATACCAACGTGTGGGTCCCGCTGATTGCGGCGGTGCCCAATTCGCAACTGGGGACGACCAAGGCTACCGGCACTTTGGCGGGCTTCGTGGTTCCGTCCAACTTCCCGTTTGCCGCTTTCCCGCCGCCACCGGTGGGTGGTCTGTTCGTGAACAACAAAAAGACTCCCACTGCGAATGACGCGCCGCTGGCGAACTTCGCGCCGCGAATCGGACTCGCCTGGAAGCCGCTGGCCACCGACCGGCTGGTATTCCGCTCGGGTTTCGGCACGTTCTACGATCGCGCCGGCAACACCATTTACAACAAGAGCGCCACGCAGGGCTCGCCATATGACACTCCAATCGCGCAAAGCGGCACGTCGAACTTTTACTCCGACTTCGCTTCGCCGTATTGCAGCGTTCCAACTCCGGGAGTCACCTGCGCTGCGCCGGCATTGGGATGGACGCCTCGATTCTTTAACCCCACCACGGGAATCGGGTCAAACCTGGCGATCCTCTCGACCAATACGATCTACTACGTTCCGGTCACCTACGAATGGAACGCCAACATTCAGTATGAGTTTGCCAACCAGTGGGTATTCGAGCTGGGGTATGTAGGGAGCCGCGGCGTGCATCAGGTTCCCGACGCTACCCTAGGCAGCGGAATTCTTGAGCACAATGCCAACCAGCCGCTGCTGGCGAGCCCGTCGAATCCCCTCGATTGCGGCAACGGCGGCCTTGCAGGACCGTGCATCACCACCAACACGGCGGCTAATGCCGCGCTCCGCGTTCCGTACCTGGGCTTTTCGACGAGCGGTATCGGTGTCGATCAGACCATCTCGGACAGCAAGTTCAACAGCGTACAGGGAACTCTAACCAAGCGGTTCTCACACGGGCTGCAGCTGCAGGCGGCCTATACATATGCCCGCGGGTTCACCACCGCCAGCTACATTGGTTTCAACAATGCCGCTGCGCCGTTGGTTTACGGGCCGATGCCTTATCTTCGCCCGCAAAGGTTCTCCGTTGACTATGCCTACGACCTGCCTTTCGGCAAGCATGAAGGCATCACCGGCAAGCTTACCAACGGTTGGACGGTCTCGGGTGTGACGATCGTGCAGAACGGCGTGCCACTCACAATTACGGACGTCAACGGAGGGAACATCTGGGCTGCAACGCAGGGTGGAAACCAGAGCTCGACGGCTGAACTCTGCGGCTGCGGAACTCCGGTGGCGACCAGCGGCAGCGACACGGCCCGGTTGGGCGGTATCAACGGCGGTCCTGGCTGGCTCAACATTCACGCGTTCACTCCATTTTCGAGCACCACAAACAACGGCTTCGGAAATGCGGGATACGGAATTGTTTCCGGACCGGGCCAGTTCAACTGGGATATCAGCCTGGTGAAAACGACCAAGGTGGGAGGCATCAACGAGAATGCGACTCTGGTGTTCCGTTCAGAGTTTTTCAACGCATTCAACCACCCACAGTTTGCCAACCCGGTCGGTTCAAACCAGGTCATCGACGTGACCTCGTCAACCTTTGGATTGATCAACGCAACGTCGGTGAATCCGCGGTTGGTTCAGTTCGCTCTGAAGTACGTGTTCTAAATCGTTGCAGCCTTACCCAGGGGCCGCCTCCGGGCGGCCCTTTTTTTTTGCCCCTGGCGCATGGACTTGAGCAGTCGAATGAACCGCCGGGGCTTTGGGAAGATCCTATGATTGCCACGCGCGCCCTCGAGGGGTAGAATTCGTTTCAGTTCTCCGACCCCGCCGGCCTAAAGGGAGAGACATCCCACGGCTTGCGGGGCGACGCCCTGGATCGTTGCGGGGCTGAGGGCTCAGGCGGAAACGCCTGCGCCTCCCGTTTGGAAAGGGGAATGATCGTGCTGCTGTGCATCCGCGGCACGGTCATCGTGTTGCCCAAATCCAAATGTGGATTTGGGCTTTTTGATTTTTGAAGGAGGCTCCGATGTCCGGATGCGTTGGATTCTTTGCGTTCGGCGGGGCATCGAAGAAGTAATGCCACTTACCGACAAATTCGGGCGCCAGATCACCGACCTTCGCGTGTCGGTGACGGACCGCTGCAACTTCCGCTGCGTCTATTGCCGCTCGGCTGATCCTGAAAAGCACATGCCTGCGCACAATCTGCTGGAGTGGGAGGAATACGAGCGGCTGGTGCGGATTCTTGTGGGCATGGGGATTCGCAAGGTGCGCGTGACGGGCGGCGAGCCGCTGGTGCGTCCCGGCGTGGAAGATTTTATCGCGCGGCTGAAAGCTCTTGGCGTTCAGGACCTCTCCATGACCACCAACGGCTACATGCTGGCGGAGCGCTGCGAGCGGCTGGTGCAGGCGGGCATAAACCGCATCAACATCAGCCTGGATTCGCTGCAGCGGGAGCGGTTCGAGCGGATCACGCGGACCAAGACATTCGACGACGTGATCGCCGGAATCGACGCGGCGCAAGCCTCGACAGCTGCGGCCCGTGAAGGTAAACGCGGTGCTGGTGCGCGGGATCAATGACGATGAAGTGGAAGCGTTTGCGGAGTTTGCGCGCGAGCGCGACCTGATCATGCGCTTCATCGAATTCATGCCCCTCGACGCGGACCATGCCTGGACGCGCGACATGGTGGTGACCGCCGCGGAAATTCACGCGCGCATTTCGGCGCGCTGGCCGCTGGTGCCGGTGGTTCACGAACGCAGCGAGACGGCGCGAAAATACCGCTTCGCCGACGGGCGCGGCGAAATCGGATTGATCGCGCCGGTGTCGCAGCCCTTCTGCGGGCACTGCTCGCGCATCCGCCTGACCGCCGACGGAAAACTCCGCACGTGCCTTTTCAGCAAGGACGATCACGATCTGCGATACCTGCTGCGCGGCGGCGCCACGGACCGCGAAATCGGCGACGAGATTCTGCGCATCGTCGAACAAAAGGAAAAGGGACATCGCATCAACGATCCCGGGTTTGTTCCTCCCTCGCGCACAATGGTGTATATCGGCGGATAGCCCCCATGGTATTTTGGGGTCGCGGCGCAGGCGGCCTCGTGGCGGTCAAATCAAGCAAGTTGCTCCACAAAATCCCTCGCGCTCGAAGGTCTTCCTGGAGCACTACGATGGCGGATGAAGAATCCAAATTTTTCTCTCTGACGGAAGCCGAACGCCTGCGCCTGCAGATCGAGCCGATGCTGATCGAGGCGATGGAGACGCGCCGCAAGCTGGGCGAACTGGACGAACAACTGGGCGCGCTGGCCGAACGCATCCAGCGCTCCGGCGGGCTTCTGGTGACCTACGAGAAGGTGGCCCGGGTGCGGCTCGAGCGCAACCGGCTGGAAGAGTCCCTGCAATCCGCTCTGGAACGCATTCATTCGACGGGCTGCATCGTGAAGGATCTCGATATCGGCCTGCTTGATTTTCCTTCCCGCCTCGAATAACGAGGACGTATATCTTTGCTGGCGGCTGGGCGAAGATCGCATCCGCTTCTACCACCGGCAGGATGAAGGATTTGCGGGGCGCAAGCCGATCGATCCGCGCGACGCCGATTACCAGAACCCGATCCAGTAGCGGAAAGGCCTGCTTCGGATTTTTAGAGTTATTTTCATTCCCCTGCGATAAACCCAAGGACAAACGTGACGCAATCCATCGAAAATCGCCTGAAAAATTCCGCCAGCCCGTATCTGCGCTCGGCGGCGCACCAGCCCATCGACTGGTACGAATGGGGGGAAGAAGCGTTCCGCAAGGCTCGCGCGGAAGAAAAGCCGGTGCTTCTCGATATCGGCGCGGTGTGGTGCCACTGGTGCCACGTGATCGACCGCGAGAGCTACGAAAATCCCGAAATCGCCGCGATGATCAACCAGCTTTTCGTACCCGTGAAAGTGGATCGCGACGAGCGCCCCGACGTGGACTCGCGCTATCAATCGGCGATCAGCGCGATTTCCGGCCAGGGCGGCTGGCCGCTCACGGCGTTCCTCACGCCCGATGGGAAGCCGTTCTATGGCGGCACGTATTTTCCGCCCGAGGATGCGATGGGCCGGCCGGGTTTCAAGCGCATCCTGCTGTCCGTAGCGGAAGCGTTCAAGACGCGCCGCGCGGAAGTCGATAGCTCCGCCAAGACGCTCGAAGAAGCGGTGGCCAAGGCGGAGGTGTTTCACGGTGCGCGGGGTGATTTCGATGCGGGCGTTGTGGATGCCGATCGTGGAATCCGCGCTTTCGCCAGTTCGACGAAACGCACGGCGGATTCGGGCATGCGCCGAAGTTTCCGCATTCGAGCGCGGTGGACCTGCTGCTGGAACGCTACCAGGCCACCCGCGACGAGCGGCTGCTGCACGTGGCGCGAGCGCACGCTCGAAGGCATGGCGCTCGGCGGCGTCTACGACCAGGTCGGCGGCGGCTTTCATCGCTATTCGGTGGACGAGCGCTGGTGCGTGCCGCACTTCGAGAAAATGACCTACGACAATTCCGAGCTGCTGAAGAATTTCCTGCACGGCTACCAGGTCACGCGCAATCCGCTGTTTCGCGAAACGGCGGAGGGAATCATCGCGTGGGTGAGCGAAGTGCTGTCCGACCAGGAGCGCGGCGGCTTTTACGCCAGCCAGGATGCCGACCAGACGCTCGACGATGACGGCGATTATTTCACCTGGACGCTGAGCGAAGTGCGCGCGGTGCTCTCGCCCGAAGAAGCGCGTGCCGCGGAGCTCTATTACGACGTTGGCGCGCGCGGCGAGATGCACCACGACCCGGAAAGGAATGTGCTGTGGGTCACGTGCCACGATGGAAGAGCTTGCGAAGCAGCTGAAATTGGATGAGCCGAGCGCGCGGCTGCTGATTGCGCGCGCCAAGGGCAAGTTGCTAGCGGCGCGCCGCGAGCGACGCCCCATTCCCACCATTGACCAAACGCTCTACGTCGGCTGGAACGCGATGTTCGTCTCGGCATATCTGGAAGCCGCGCGCGTGCTCGGCCGCAACGATTGCCGCGAGTTCGCACTGAAGACGCTCGATCGCATCCTGGCCGAAGCTTGGGATGAATCGAAGGGATTTCTGCATCGCGTCGGCGGCCCGCGGCTCGAAGGTTCGCTCGACGATCAGGTGTTTGCCATCGCCGCGCTTCTGGACGCGTGGGAGAGCACGCTCGATCAGCGCTATTTTGCGATCGCCGAGCGGGCGATGCGGCTCACCGTCGAGCGCTTTGGCGATCCCGAGGGCGGCGGATTTTTCGACCGCGCCAAGGACGCCGCGCCGATGGGCGGCCTGGAAGTGCGGCGCAAGCCGCTGCAGGATTCGCCCACGCCGGCGGGAAACTCCGTGGCGGCGATCGTGCTGGACCGGCTTTACGCCTTCACCGGCGAGAAGCTCTATCGCGATTGGGCGGAGAAGACGCTGGAAGCGTTTGCCGGGCTGGCCCCCAAGTACGGATTGTTCGCCGCGACCTACGGGCTGGCCGCGCTGCTGCATGCGCGGCACCCATTGCAAGTGGTGGTCACGGGCGAAGCGGGCGATCCGAAAGCCGCGGGGCTTGAAAAAGCGGCGAACGAGACTTACCGCTTCGGCAAATCGATTCTGCGCGTGGCTCCCGGGCACATCGGGGCGGGCAATCTGCCGCCCGCACTTCGCGAAACGGTGCCGCACCTGAATGCTCACGTACCCCAGGCGCTGGTGTGCGTCGAGACGACGTGCCAGGCTCCAGTCGCGGATGCCGCAAAGCTCGCCAGTCTGCTCCTTGAAGTCGCGACCACCCTGGCGTAGCGCGCGGCGCTTGACGCCACGCCGCAAGGCTATTTGATTCGAGCACAGCCCTTGATTAACCGTGCTCGCCGGCATACCAGGGCGCGCTCACGGTAAAGATGCGCTCGTTGCCGCGCGCGAGCAGCACCCATTCGAGCAGCCGGCCGCGCTGGTTGTGGAGGAAATATTCATACCAGCGATCTTCCACAAGCTCCGGTATCACCACGATGATGCTGCGCTCGGGGTTCTTCTTCGAGAGATCGAGAACGAACTGCACGATGGGAACGATCACGAACCGGTAGGGCGAAGGCAGCACATCAAGTTTCGGCGGCTCCTTGCCCGCGGCGCGGAAAGGCGCGTCGACGTAGCGCTCCCAATCGTCCTGGAGCAGCTCGGAGTGCTCGTTGGGGTCGACGTGCAGCGCGATCACTTCCGGCGAAAGCCGCGCCGCAAATTCAATCCCCTGCCGGGAAATGTTGCTCCAGCGATCGATGGCAATCACGGCGATGGGAGGCTTGGCGATGCTCGCGGTGTCCACGGCACACTTGCACGTAGTGAGGACCTTCACATGGTGATAGTGGCGGCGGACGGCGACGAAAAGAAAAATCGTCGCCGGGAATGAACAGCAGCGTGATCCACGCGCCCTCCAGGAATTTCGCCACCAGCACCACCACCGTGGTCACGCCGGTGACGAACGCGCCCAGCCCATTCACCATCGCGCTCTTCAGCCAGCGCGCCTCGCGATTCTTCAGCCAGTGCATCACCATGCCGGCCTGCGAAAGCGTGAACGCCAGAAACGCGCCCGACGGCATAGAGCGGGATCAGCCGGTCGGTGACGCCGCCAAAAAGAATCAGCAGCCCGCCGCACAGCACCGCCAGCACGACGATGCCGTAGGTGTAAACCAGCCGCCTCCCGCGGTATCCGAAGGCGTGCGGCAGATAGTTGTTCTGCGCGATGGCCTTGCAAAGGCGCGGGAAATCCGCGAACGCCGTGTTGGCGGAGAGCGAAAGCACCAGAAGAATCGAGCCCACCGTCAGGTAGTAGAAAATGCCTTTGCCGAACACGGCGGCGACCAGCATCGAAAGCACGCTCTGGTAGCCCGGCTGGCCCGGATCGGTGGCGGCGATGCCGTAAACCTTCACGAGATAGGAAATGCCCGCCAGCAGAACCGCCAGCAGAAAAATAATCACGGTGAGAGTCGTGCGGGCGTTTTTCACGGCGGGCTCGCGGAAGGCCTTCACTCCGTTGCTCACCGCCTCCACTCCGGTCAGCGCCGTGCAGCCGCTGGCGAAAACCTTCAGCAGCAGCCAGAAGCTCACCGCTGCCACCATCGGCGGCGGAGGCGGCAGCGGCGCCGCGGGTGTGGGATGTGCCGCCGCTGAGCGCCACGCGCAGAACGCCTCCTGCGATAGTAATCAGAAGCGTGCCGACAAAAAGATATGTGGGAAGCGCGAAGACCAGGCCCGCATCGCGCACCCCGCGCAGATTGAGGATGGTGATCACGATCAGAATGCCGACGCAGAGGCTAACCGTGTGCGGCAGCAGCGACGGCACCGCCGACACCAGCGCGCCCACGCCCGCCGAAATCCCCACGGCGGCCGTGAGGATGTAGTCGGCGAGCAGCGCCGCCGCGGCCAGCAGCCCGGCCTGCGCGCCAAGGTTGAAACGCGCCACGGTATACGAGCCGCCGCCGGAGGGATACGCGGCGATGGTCTGCCGATACGAGAAGTAGACGATCACGAGCAGCGTGATGATTGCCACGCTGATTGGCACAATGTACCGCACGCCGAGCAAGCCGAGCGGAATCAAAAGGCTGAGCGCCGCTTCCGGGCCGTACGCGGCGGAACTGAGCCCGTCGAGGCCAAAGATCGGGATGCCTTGCAGTGGACCGATCTGCTCGGCGCGTTCATCACTCGTTGCGATCGGCTTGCCGACAACTAAATCCAGGATGTTCATGAGCGGTTGGGCCCTTTTGTTGTTCGTCGCTAGAAGAGCAATGGGTTGGAAGGCTCAGTTCACGCAGGTTGCGCCACTTCGTTTCCACGTTTCTTGATAACCTCGGCCAGGAGTCTCTTTCCTCTCGAATCAAGGCTCGAGGTCGGCCGTGGATAATACCATCCCGCCCATTACTTTGGCGTAAGCGCAGAGGCCCAATTCAGCACTCCGGTGAATGCCTCCGCTGCGGGCTGCTCCACGGGGAGCGGCACTAGAAAGCGCTTCAAGTCGGGGAGTCCGTCCTGCCCGGCGGAGTGCGCGGGAAGTACCTTGATGGCGACGATGCGGTCGAGCCGGCTGTCCCGGGCGCGATACACCTCGCCCATGCCGCCCGCGCCAACGGCTGCGAGAATCTCATAAGGGCCCAGCCGCGTGCCGTTGGCAATCGCCATAAACTCCTGCCTAATATGGTAAGGGAGTATAACCCTGCGAGCTGGGTCCGATGCTGAAAACTCGCATTTTACCCGCATTTAAGGGTTTCACCACGACAACAACCGGTTGCAAGGCTGCTACTAACGCGCTAGGGTGCTTCGAGGTGTGCGCGATATGCGCAAAAAAGCGACGATTTGGTGCGTAGAAGGTGGGGCGACGGGGCGAAAATCTGATGCAGCTGACTCGACACCGTCGGACGAACGGAAACATGGTTAACTTATTGAAAATGAACGGAAGCGGTATGCGCCACTCGACACTCTTATTACACGACGACGGCGCGGATTTTCGGCATGAATTTGGCGAAATTGGGCGATGACTTCGATGGAGTAGAAGAATGCAGCCAAGCGCGCTGCGCGACTTGAGTCGGGGTGAGTTGCCGGTTGGTGGGGCGGGTGCGATAATGAACGGGCTTGCGGCGGGGTAGCTTCGATTTGGGATGGGGGTGCTTATGGGATTGCGGGATGCTTGGATCGAAAAGCGAACGGCGGCGATGAACGGCGGCGTGCGCAATTTCTCGCAGATGCACTACGCCCGCAAAGGCGTGGTCACCGAAGAAATGGAATATGTGGCGAAGCGCGAGAAAATCTCGCCCGAGCTCGTGCGCGACGAAGTGGCGCGCGGCCGCGCCATCATCCCCGCCAATATCCATCACCGCAATCTCGAGCCCATGGGCATCGGCGTCGCGTTCTGCTGCAAGATCAACGCGAACATCGGAAATTCCGCCACCACTTCGAACGTGGACGACGAGCTCGAAAAGCTTCATCGCGCCGTCCACTACGGCTCCGATACCGTGATGGACCTCTCGACCGGCGGCGACATCCCCATGATCCGCAAGGCCATCATCAACGCCTCGCCGGTGCCCATCGGCACCGTGCCCATCTACGAAGCCATCTCCCGCGTGCGCCGCGCCGAAGATCTGAACATCAACGTGATGCTCGAGGTGATCGAGGAGCAGGCCGAGCAGGGCGTCGACTACATGACCATCCACGCCGGCGTGCTGCGCGAATTCCTGCCGCTGGTGCGCAACCGCATCACCGGAATCGTCAGCCGCGGCGGCGCGTTGCTGGCCCAGTGGATGAGCTTCCACAAGCAGCAGAATTTCCTCTACGAGAATTTCGACGCCATCTGCAAGATTTTCCAGAAGCACGACGTGAGTTTCTCGCTGGGCGATGGTCTGCGTCCCGGCTGCCTCGCCGATGCGAGCGACGAAGCGCAATTCGCCGAGTTGCGCGTGCTCGGCGAACTCACGAAGAAGGCCTGGGAATACGACGTGCAGGTGATGATCGAAGGCCCGGGCCACATCCCGCTCGACCAGATCGAACTGCAGGTGAAGAAGGAAAACGAGCTGTGCTACGAGGCGCCTTTCTACACGCTGGGCCCGCTCGTCACCGACATCGCCCCGGGCTACGACCACATCACCAGCGCCATCGGCGCGGCGATGATCGGCTGGCATGGCGCCTCCATGCTCTGCTACGTCACGCCCAAGGAGCATCTGGGACTGCCCAACGCCGACGACGTTCGCCAGGGCGTGATCGCCTACAAGATCGCCGCCCATGCGGCAGACGTGGCGCGCCATCGCCCCGGCGCACGCGACCGCGACGACGCCCTCAGCTACGCCCGCTTCCTTTTCGACTGGAAGAAGCAGTTCGCGCTTTCGCTCGACCCGGAAACCGCCCAGGCCATGCACGACGAGACGCTGCCCGACGACTTCTACAAGGAAGCCAAATTCTGCTCCATGTGCGGGCCGAAGTTCTGCTCCATGAACGCCACCCAGATCGCGGAGATCTACCAGGGCCTCGACCAGAAAGACCGCGAGCAGAAGTTCGCCGAGCTGCTGGCTAAAGTGGAGAAGTAGGGTTTACTACAAGAATGGGAGCGGCCAGGCAGCAGCCGCTCAATTTTGGTTAGGGCATTGCGGAGCCTTCTAATATTTCTGGCTTCGTTGCCCTGGTACCCTTCCTATACGTCGAAAATGCTGTAACAAATTTTGCCACTTTTTTCCCTCTTCCGTGTATAGTTCGCGGGTACATTTCGACGGATGACCACCCAACCTCCTGCTCCCAAACCAAGACGCTGGCTGTTAGCCGTTGACCCTCGGATTTACCATTGGGATACGCTTTTCGTGAAGGGCAAGGAGATGTGGCGGCATGCGGGCAAGAAGCCGGATGCCCTCCGGCAGCTCAAGCAGGTTCATAAGGGCGACCGGGCCCTCTGCTACCACGGCAAGGCCGAGCACGCCGTTTACGCCCTGGCGGAAGTGAGCCGCGATCCTTACCCCGATCCCCATCAGACCGATGCCAAAACGCTTGTGATGGACTTGCGGGCCATCGAGCGGCTTCCGAGGCAGGTGACGCTCGCGGAATTGCGCCAGAACAAGCTGCTGAAGAAAATCAAATTTCTGAAGAATACGCGCCTGACGATTTGCGCCCTCACCGACGAGGAATATTCCGAGATTTTGCGAATGGCGGGAATCGTGGCGTCGCCCGGCATCCCGCTTCCCTGATTCGACGTTTCTCCTCCCCTTCCTAAGGTTCTAAGGAACTCCGTCCATCTTCCTACGCGATTACCGGTATTCAACTTAAGCTGCGCAGCGACAATAATTTGAGGCACGGCTTGATAAGGCGCCGGAATCATAAATGCCAAAAATCAAAAAACCAGACATCAGAGAAGGGCTTCCGTTTCCCCGCGGTGCGACGTGGGACGGGGCTGGGGTGAACTTTGCTCTGTTCTCTGCGAATGCCACGAAAGTGGAAGTGTGCCTGTTCGATAAGACGGGCGAGATGGAGATCCAAAGGATCGAGCTGCCCGAATACACAGATGAGATATGGCATGGGTACGTGCCAGATATCGGCCCCGGAACTCTCTATGGCTACAGGGTTTACGGTCCTTATGCGCCTGAGGAAGGGCATCGGTTCAATCCCAACAAGCTTCTCCTTGACCCTTATGCGTGCGTGCACATCGGGGAGCTGAAGTGGGATCCGGCGGTATTCGGCTACACGATCGGATCGCCGGACGCGGACCTGAGCTTCGACAAACGTGACAGCGCACCTTTCGTACCCAAATGCGTGGTGGTTGACCCGGCCTTTGAGTGGAAGGAGCGCACGAGGCACCAGGTTCCGTGGGACCGCACTGTCGTTTACGAGGCTCACGTGCGGGGTTTTACAAAGCTACATCCCGAGGTGCCGGAGGCGGAGCGAGGAACATTCGCGGGACTGTCTCATCCGAAGGTGATCGAGTACATCAAGTCACTGGGTGTGACGTCGGTCGAGTTGTTGCCGGTGCACACGTTTGTCGACGACAACTATCTGCTGGAGAAGGGGCTCCGGAACTACTGGGGCTATAACACGATCGGCTTTTTCGCGCCGCATCCGCGCTATGCAGCCGATTTGCGGCATAGCATGCGGGAGTTCAAGGAAATGGTGGCGCGCTTCCACGACGCGGGACTTGAGGTAATTCTCGACGTCGTTTACAACCACACGGCCGAGGGCAGCGAACTGGGACCTACCCTATCGTTCCGCGGGATCGACAACGCTTCGTATTACCGCCTGCTGCAGGATAAGCAGCGCTATTACATCAATGACACGGGAACTGGAAACACGCTGAATACGACGCATCCTCGCGTAATCCAGATGGTGACCGACAGCCTGCGGTACTGGGTTCAGTTGATGCAGGTGGATGGGTTCCGGTTCGACTTAGGGACGATTCTGGCGCGCGAGCCCAATGGATTCGATAATCGCAGCGGCTTCTTGAAAGCGTGCAGCCAAGACCCCGTGCTCGGAACCGTGAAGCTGATCGCCGAGCCCTGGGATTGCGGCCCCGGCGGGTACCAGGTGGGCGCGTTTCCACCGGGCTGGGCTGAATGGAACGACAAGTTCCGGGATACCGTGCGCGAGTTCTGGAAAGCGGGGGCTCCTGCTAGCGCGCTGGCGCCCCGACTCTGCGCGTCCGCCGATATTTTCAATCACCAGGGAAGGAAGCCGTGGGCGTCGGTAAATTTTGTAACCGCGCACGACGGCTTCACGCTCAATGATCTGGTTACCTACAACGAAAAACATAACGAGGCGAACGGCGAGGACAACAAGGACGGGAGCTCGGACAATCACTCCTGGAACTGCGGTGTGGAAGGGCCGACCGAGGATTCTGAAATTAACGCCCTGCGCCAGCAGCAGATCAAAAACATGCTCGCGACACTGCTGCTCTCTCAGGGCACTCCGATGATGCTTGCCGGCGACGAGTTCGGCCGCACGCAGGGTGGCAACAACAACGCCTACTGCCAGGACGACGAGATCAGCTGGCTGAACTGGGACCTCAAGGAAAAGGGGCAAGCGCTCATCCGATTTGTCAAGAAGCTGACGATGCTGCGCTGCAAATATCCGATTTTACGCAGCCGGCGCTTCTTCTCCGGTGAGTTTCAGGAGGAGCTGGGAATCCGTGACATCATTTGGGTGACGCCCGCGGCGGTTCAAATCAAAACCGAGGATTGGACGGACCCGGGAATGCATTGTTTCGGAATGCTCGTCGATGGGCGCGCGGAAACGCGACAGACTGGAGAGCCCGCCGCGCTGCTTCTGATCATGAATTCCCATCACGAGAATGTGCCCTTCACGCTGCCGGAGGCGGCCTTCGGGAGCAAATGGTCTCTTCTGATCGACACGCACCGGGGCGATAATGAAGGCGACGGGCAAAAAGAATTCAACGTTTGCGACACGTATGATGTGGCCGCTCGTTCCTTTCTTCTCTTTCTTCTTCTGACGGAAGGGAAGCCCTGACAGTGATCGATGGCGACACGCGCGAGAACGAGAAAGCGAACGTCCCCGCTGGATGCGCTTGCGGCGCATTTCGGTATTGAAGACGGATATCGCGACGCGCACAAAAAAATCCAAAAGACCACGTCTGAAACCAAGCAGTTGCTGCTCGCCGCCATGGGAGTCGATGCGAAGGACGGGGCTGAAATAGCCGCCACGCTGGACAATCTCAAGAAATCGATGTTGGAACGCCCGCTGCGGCCTGTTTACGTGGCTGACGCGAGCGCCGGCCCCATCGTGATCGATTTCCATATTCTCTCCGAAGTTCTTGAAATTGAGTGGTTGGTCGGGCTGGAAGGGGGTGACGAGAGACGAGGCCGAGCCGAGGTCGCGTCCCTTGTTTTGCTGGACGAGGCAGTCATTGATGGAAGGCGGTTCGAGCGTCGGATCCTTTTCCTCGGCGAAAACATTCCACCGGGATATCACCGTGTGGCGGTCAGCCCGGGGATCGACGGTGTCTCTGCGGAAGCCCTGCTGATCGTAACGCCGGGACGCTGCTGGACGCCTGCCAGCATGGGGGAAGGAAAGCGCTTCTGGGGAGTCTCCGCACAGCTCTATACATTGCGATCGGAATCGAATTGGGGGATCGGAGACTTCTCCGATCTGGCGCGATTTGTTGACGAAGTAAAGGCAAGGGGCGCCGACATCGTGGGTCTGAATCCGCTGCACGCGATGTTTTTGGATAATCCGGAACATGCCAGCCCGTACTCTCCCGCGAGCCGATTGTTTCTCAACATTCTCTACATCGACGTGAAGGGAGTGCCGGGATTTGCAAGCTGCGCAGAAGCGCGGGAATTGTTTGCATCCGCGGATTTTCAGGAAAAGCTGCAGAAATGCCGCTCATCCGCTGTGGTGGACTACGCAGGGGTTGCCGAACTGAAGCTGAAAGTTCTGCGGGTACTCTTCGCGCATTGGATCTCGCCCGGCAATCGAGAGCGAGGCCACTTTGAGAAATTCCGGCGCGAACGGGGTGAAGCGCTGGAGCGCAACTGCACGTTTCATTGCCTGCGACAGCAATTTGCAGCGAAGGACCCAGCCTTGCGAGATTGGCGCCTGTGGCCGGAGGCTTACCGCGAGCCGGGGTCTGCCGCTGTCGCGGAGTTCGCCAGCCGGCACCGGGATGAAGTGGCATTCATGGTTTGGATGGAATGGCTCGCGGATTCCCAGCTCAAGGCCGCAGCCGATGCCGCGAAAGGGATGGAAATCGGCTTATACAGGGACATGGCGGTTGGCGCGGACATGGCTGGGGTGGAAACATGGACCAACCAGAAAGCGGTTGTTTCGGGCGCTCATGTGGGAGCGCCGCCCGATATTTACAATCCCGCCGGGCAGGATTGGGGATTGCCGCCCTTTAACCCGCGGGAGCTTCAAGAAGAAGGCTACCAGGGGTTTATCGAGCTGATTCGCGCGAACATGCGGTATGCGGGAGCGCTGAGGATCGATCACGTGATGGCGCTACAGCATTTGTATTGGGTGCCCGAATCGCGGTCGCCGAGGGAAGGGGCTTACGTGAGCTACCCGCTTGACGATCTCGTGGGCATTCTGGCGCTCGAGAGCCAGCGCAACCGATGCCTCGTGATTGGAGAGGATCTGGGGACAGTTCCCGACGGATTCCGGGAGCGCATGGCGAAAGCAAACATTCTTTCTTACCGGGTTTTGTTCTTCGAGCAGAGTTCAAAGAACGGGGCTTATCGGAAGCCCGAGGACTACCCGGGGCTTGCCGTAGCTGTTGCATCGAACCACGACCTACCCACGATTCGCGCGTGGTGGGAAGGCAGCGATATCTCTCTCAGAGAGCGGATGCATTTATTTCCCGACGCACGGGATGCCGATGCGCAGCGCGAGCAACGAATCCGGGATCGCAAACAGTTGCTGCGCGCTTTGAAGTACGAAGGACTGCTTGCGGCGGATGGAGAACTGAACCCCGCAGGACTTATGGTAGCGATTCACGAGTATCTCGCAAGAAGCACGGCCTTCCTGGTGATCGCGCAGGTGGACGATATTTCCGGCGAAATCGATCCCGTGAATCTGCCGGGTTCGGTTGAATATCCCAATTGGCGCAGGCGGTTGTCGCTAACGCTCGAGGAGCTTTTGCAAGGGCCGGAAATGCAAGCGATGGCAGAAATGTTTATGCGCCAGCGAGATACAGCGGAGCGGCGTTCGGAGAGCGCTGCGGGATAGGCTCTAGTTCAGCCCTGCTGCAATCCGCGGAATTACGGCACGAAGCAACGAAACGAACTGCGATCGGACGCGTTCCCCGGTTTCGAGAACCTCCGCGTGGTTGATTTCCCGGTCGAGAATACCCGCTGCCATGTTTGTTACGCAGGATATCCCGAGAACGCTTATGTCCATGTGGCGCGCCACGATCACTTCGGGAACCGTGGACATGCCGACGACGTCGGCGCCGATCGTTTTCAGGTAGCGGATTTCGGCGGGTGTCTCGAAGCTGGGCCCTGACAGGGCTGCGTACACCCCTTCGTGAATGGCGATGCCGAGCTTTTTGGCTTCGGCCAGCGCGATCTCGCGATATGTCTGGGAATAGGCGTGCGACATGTCCGGGAAGCGCGGACCAAAGCGCGTGTCGTTCGCTCCGATCAGCGGATTTGAGCCCTGCAAATTCATATGATCGCGAATGACGACGAGGGCACCCTGGTTGAATGCGAGATTGATCGCTCCGGCGGCGTTGGTCAGTATCGCGACGCGAATCCCGAGGCGGCCGAAGACGCGCATCGGGAAAACGACTTCCTTTGCGGAGTAGCCCTCATAGGCATGGACGCGGCCTTGCATGGCGGCCACGGGGACGCCGCCCACTTTCCCCATCACAAGGCAGCCGGCGTGGCCTTCGATGGTGGAGCGGGGAAAGCCCGGAATTTGTCCGTAGGGGATTCGGGCGGCGCCGGTGAACTCTTCCGCGAAAGCGCCCAGGCCTGACCCAAGCACGAGCGCCACTTTCGGGCGCAGATTTGTTTTTGCGAGAATGAATTTCGCGGCGCGCTCGGCGCGGGCGAACTCGTCTTTTCCACTGGCTCGGCTTGGGGTAGTTTTTCCGCGGTTCGGGCTCATCGCATCATGACTCCAACGATTGAGGCGGACATGAGGTTGGCCATGGTGCCAGCGAGCATGGCGCGCAACCCGAGGCGCGCGAGCTCGGACTTTTTGTTTGGCGCGAGCGCGCCGATTCCTCCGATCTGAATTCCAATCGAGCTGAGGTTGGCAAAACCGCAGAGCGCGAAGGTGGCGATGGTGAAGGAGCGCGGGTCGAGAGTGGGCTCCATGGGGCCGAGCCGCTGGAAGGCGACGAGTTCGTTGGTGACCATGCGGAGACCGAGCAAATTTCCGACGAGGTGGCAATCATGCCAGGGCACGCCAATGACCCAGGCGACCGGGGAAAACAGCCAGCCGAAAATTTCTTCGACGCTCGAAGGGAACCACGCCATTCCGTGCGGAGCGAGCCAGTTGTGTAACGCGCCAAAGCAGCCATCGACGAGATAAATCAAGGCGATGAAGGAAATCAGCATGGCGGCGACGTTGAGTGCCAGGTGCAGTCCATCGATCGTGCCGCGCGAAATTGCGCCGAGGACGTTGACGTCGCGCTCGATTTCGGCCATTTCGACGCGGCCAGACGTGAGCGGTTTTTCCGTTTCCGGGACGAGGATTTTTGCGAGGAGGATGGTTCCGGGCGCGGTCATGATGACGGCTGCCAGAAGATGCTTGGCCTGTATGCCGTAGGCCATGTAGGCGGCCATCATGCCGCCGGAGACGTGGGCCATGCCGCTGGTCATGATGGTCATGAGCTCCGAGCGGGTGACTTCGGGGAGAAACGGCCGGATGGTGAGCGGGGCTTCCGTTTGTCCCATGAAAATGCTTGCGGCTACGTTCAACGATTCCGCGCCGCTGGCGCCCATGAGGCTGGTCATCACGCGGGCGGCGGCTTTTACGATGAGTTGCATGATGCCGAGGTAATAGAGGACGGCAAAAAAGGCTGCGATAAAAATGATGGTGGGGAGGGCCTGAAACGCGAAATAGAAGCCGCGAGGAGAATTTTTCTGGCCGAGGTCGCCGAAGACGAAGGACGAGCCGTAGTAGGCGAAATCGAGGAGCCATTTTGCGCCGTTGCCCAGTTTCTCAAAGATGAGCTGACCGAATTCCCAGCGCATTACCAGGAAGGCGAAGGCGATTTGCAGGCCGAGTCCCCAGGCGACTGTTTTATAGCGGATGGCGCGGCGATTGGTGGAGAAGGCGTAGGCGAGACCGATCATTGTTGCCATACCCAGAAGTCCCGTGAAACGGTGCATTCGCAAGCTCCTTGGCCGGTTATGAAGTGAGTGTGTATGCCGCGACTGATCGTTTCCGCGGGGCAGAAGATCAGTTCACGGAATGTATCATCTGTGGGCTTTTATGCAATGGAATCTCGGGAGTTTTTCGCGGAGGCGATGGGCATCGAGAAGGGTGATGGGGGCGATTTGCAAACGGAATACGGAATGAGGAGGGGTTTCCCCGGCGGCTGAAAGGGGTGCCCTAACGAAAACGTTAATGCGCCAATCGGGAGATTGGCGTTTCCGGGCCGGCTTCGAAGGATTGGAACCGCCGCTCGAGTTCCCATTGCTGGCCGGCCTTTTCGCTGGCCTGAAGAAATTCGTCGCAAGCGGCGGAGGGCTTTTCCGCGCCGAGGGTGCTGCCTGAACATGCGGCGATGGCACGCGTGAAACGGTCGGGCTGAGCCCAGAGACTGGGACCGGGGAGGAAGCTGTGCTCCAGGCTTGTGCGGACCAGTTGCTTCAGGTCGGCGTAACCAAGGTTGTAGGTTTCGACGGCGCGTTCGTATTCATGCGTGAGGTCGATGCGTGAGACGCCTTCGTCGTCGGTAGAAAGAGCTACGGGAACTGAGAATTTGCGGTAGAGAGGAAACGGATGGTCCTTGCCGGTGACACCGAGGATCACGTCATTACTGGTGAGATTGACTTCGACCATTATGTGGCGGGTCGCCATTTGTTTTAGGAGATCGTAGGGATGGTCTTCGTACATCACGTCAACGCCGTGGCCGATGCGCTCCGCGTGAGCGTATTCGATGGCCTGGCGAATGTGGCAGCAAAGGCCCTGGGGCGGAACCAATCCTGGGGCAAGCTCGCCGGCATGTAGGCTGATGTGAACCTTCGGGTAAAGATTGTGGAGGAAGCCGACGAAGCGCATATGGAGCGTGTAATCGCTCATGGAAATGTAGCCGTCTTCAGGCATGACAAAATTGATGCCGACGAAGCGCGGATCAACGGAGGCCGTTTCGAAGCCTAGGAGTGCCTGTGCGAAGACTTGTTCCTTGGGGAAGCCGCGAAGGACCTGGTAAATATAGCGAACTTTGACGCGACAGGCGGGAGATTCATCCGTTTCGCGGCAACGTTCGCGCTGAAGGCGAAGGGCTTCGGCCTGGTCGAGACTTTTTCCCGCGACGGCGATGTCGCTGCGCAGGCCGTGATCCAGTAAGTCCTGGCGGAGTTGAGCGAAATCGTATTTCCAGCCGACTTCGCGGGCAATTGCCGCGGTATGGACGAAGTTCGGTGTGTGCATCAACTCGAGATACTGTTCATTTTGCGCGGCGGCGCGCGTGGCGACTTCGTCGAGCCATTCCCCCATGTGGCTTGCGAAGGCTCCCCACCTGCGGCGGGTCGGCGCCGTGTTCGAAGGTCGCGAAGAAATGGTCGTGGCCGGTTACTCCGGCTGAAGGTACGAAACCGCGCATGGAGAGTGTATCTATCAGGGCGTCGTAGAGATGCTGATCGTTAAGGGCCTCCGAGGCTGGGACTGTGCCATCACTGCACCGCGTTGACGCTGGGGCCTTGCCTGCCGGGGGCGTGGAATACGAGAGTTGCGCGCGGTCGATGCAAAGATTATCGTCTGCGGCGTCTTTAATCATTGTTTCGGCATAGACGGCGCCGGTCAAGTGATTATGAAGATCGGCGCCTTTGGGCATCGCGACGAGAAAAGCCCGAAGCGTGAGCGGGTTCGAGCGAGCTTGCTCGAGTGCGCGGGCGGCATTCTGTTCACCATGTAAGCGTCCAGACGACACGGGGGCGTCTGTCTGCGCGAAGGCTGCGATGGAGAGAAACAGCAAAAGGCCGAAAGACGCAGCGTGTTTTCGGCGGTGCGGCGATCGACGACGGGGCATTCAGCGAGATCTCCTCACAATGAGCGAATTCAAACTTCATCACACTTGGGTGGCCAGTTCAAGGCGCCCGGCGAATGCAGGCCACGGCGAGGTTTGCCAAAAATCAGGCAAGCTCCCACATCGCGGAGCTATTCCGAGTGTCTTGGAGCTTGCATCCAACTCGAAAGCGCGGAAAAGGTATCGGTGGCGCTTTTGACTATCGCGCTTCGTTCTGAGGGATGGGATTCGGAGTAAGCGTCGGCGCTTTGGGAGAAACTCTTCCACATGGAGCCGACTTTTGATCCATAGCTCGAGAAAAAGCGGCCGGCATACTCCGGTGTTACGGCGAGGGCGTTTTTGGCCTGCCGCGAAAGGATCTGGCCACCCAGAGTTGCGCCTTCCAGCACGTAGACACAACCGATTGCCTGCGAAGTGTGGGAAAGGTCCGGCAAGCTTTGGCAAAGCGGCAGGTTTGCGGCATCGCCGCCAAGATCTTTGATGTCGTCCCTAAGAAGATGGGTTTTCATGCGGACGGCGAGATCCGGCACGGCGTCTGCGAGGCCGGAAACTTGCTGGAGCTTTTGCTCGGTGGGCGCATAGAAACCGTAAAACTTCTCGAGCAGATGCCGGTAGGAGAGGAGGTCGCGGGTCGCCGCTTCGAACCCGACTACATCTTCGGTGGCTTCATGCTGAGCGCGTGTTGCGGCCTTGAGTTCGGCCATGATCGAGGAGGCGACATCTGGCATGGGTTGCTCTACCTTTACCTTGTCCTGCTGGGATCGGCCGTGCTACATCCACGGTGCAACTCGGTACAGTCTACGCCGGGCCGCGAACCCTGGCCACGGCTAAGCTCCATTTATGGAGGCTATTAGCCACTCCCAGGTAAAGTCAATTAAGTGTTTTACGTACAAACTTGAGCACGTTATGTTCTTGCCAGCTTTGGTCCGGCTAAGTTTTCCAAGGTGTATTAGGTGGGCGATTCACGATTCCGGTTGACACGATTTCGGGGGGTGTGATAACTGTTGAATTACATGTGGCACCGGCTTAAATGCCGGTTTGCTAGGGCGCCGGAAATGAGACACCAAAGTCTCCCTCGGGCGACCAGCAACAAACCCCACCCACCCCGGGAGGTGGAAACACTAGAGGTTTTCGCCTCCCGTTTAAATTCTCCAGATTAAGAATTCTTCTTCAAATCGGCGAGGACAAGTTTCGCTACTTCTTTGAGGGTGTCGAATACTCCCTGCCCGGTTACAGCGACGGCTTCGACCGTCGGTTCGCCTTTGACGCCTAACTGCTTCTGAAGCTCTTCGATGGGAAGGATGTTGGGAAGGTCGCGCTTGTTCACCTGCAGGACATAGGGAATGGTGTTGAAGTCGAGATTATGATCTTTCAAGTGCTCGCGCAGGTTGTCGAGAGTCTCGAGATTTGCATCTAGGCGCTCTTCCTGGGAATCGGCCACGAACACGACGCCGTCGGCACCTTTCAGGATAAGCCGTCGGCTGGCTTCATAGAAAACCTGGCCCGGCACGGTATAGAGGTGGAATCGAGTGCGAAAGCCGCGGACGGTGCCCAGATCAAGAGGGAGAAAATCGAAGAAGAGGGTGCGATCGGTCTCGGTGGCGAGGGACACCATTTTACCCTTCTGGCTGGTGCCCGTATGTTCATATATCCATTGCAGATTGGCGGTTTTGCCTCCCAGGCCAGGGCCGTAATAGACAAGCTTGCAGTTTATCTCTCGTGCGGGAAAATTTATAAATGGCACAATTTCCTCAGAGTAGGGCAGCCTCTTACTTATAGCATAGGGCGAATCAGAGGCCAACGGAGGCCTGACGCGAAGTTCGAAACCGACAACGCAGGCTTCTGGGGGTTAAGGCGACCTGACCAGATGATTGCCCGCTCGCACTGCTTTTGGCGACCTAAATCACACAGGGCAATGATATTGAGACCCGGTAGCGGCGTGGCAAAGATTTGGTAGCGATACCGGGACTCGAACCCGGATTTGAGCCTTGAGAGGGCTCCGTCCTAACCTTTAGACGATATCGCCACAAGCCTGCAACCGGCAGATTATACTCAAACTACGAGAGAGTGAAATCCGCCAATTTCGACCGTAGGGAACTATCTTATCATTTTGGTGATTGATGTTTAAGCAGGGAAGAGTCTAACGGTGCAGCGATCCAGTTTAGCGAGACATTTCAAGGTAGCTTGCTGCTTACACCTGCGCAGAGCTTGAGACTGAATCAAGTGGCTCGAAATGCCGAGCGCCAAAAGGGAAATCTTAGAATGAGAAAGGAACGGCTGGAAGCGTTTACCGATGGCGTGCTGGCCATTGCCATCACGATTATGGTACTCGATCTGAAGGTTCCATCGGGGCCGACCTTTTCAGCGCTGCGCTTGAGCATACCAGTGCTTCTTGCGTACGCGCTGAGCTTTGCAAACGTGGGAATCTTCTGGAATAACCACCACCATATGCTCCACGTCACCGAGCGGATCAACGGAATGGTGCTATGGGCCAATCTAGCGTTGCTGTTCTGGATGTCGCTTGTGCCGTTTGCCATCCGATGGATGGATGACACTCATTTCGCTTCGGCGCCCACCGCCGCTTACGGCATCGTGCTGGGAATGTCCGCTATCGCTTACATCTGGCTGGAACGAGCCATCATCGCGTGCAATGGACCCACTTCCAAGCTGGCTCGCGCCGTGGGCGACGACGCAAAAAGCAAACTTTCACTATCTTTGTATGGACTCGCCATTCCGTTGGCGTTTGTGCGCCCGTGGATTGCGCTCACAATTTACGTTTTAAACGCCGCGATGTGGTTTATTCCTGACCGGCGGATTGAATCAATCGTTTAGGGCGCTCCTCAGCGACTTGGTTTCTACAGCGGGGGAACCGCCTGAAGCATACGCCACAGCATTCAGCTACCCGCCCCACCATTCAAGGCCTCGATCTTCTAACCCTAAGCCTTTAAGCGAGATGGCTAACTGTACGGAACATTCCCTGAGGCGATTTCCACCGCGCTCTCAGGCATGTCTTGTATTGGAACTCAGGCACAAGGGGACTCAAATGACGATATGGGAAAGGGAGAGCACGTTGCCTTGCAACGCAGCCATAAACTTTCTGAAGGATTCATAAATTAAACAGGAGGACGCAATGAAAGCTTTTAAATCAATGGCGATTAGTTTCGCGCTGGTAGTCGCCGGCGCCATTCTCGTTCCATCCGTACAGGCCCAGTCGACGTTTCACCGGATTACACACGTGACGCTGAGCGGCCCGGTTCAAATTCCCGGCAAAGTTCTGCCCGCCGGGGAATACGTGTTTCAACTGGACGTTTTGCCCAGCAACGAAACGAGCATTGTTGAGATACGCGACAAGACCGGCGAAAAGGTTATATCGACGTTGCTGACGATTCCCGATTATCGTTTAACCCCCACGGGCAAGACGGTGATTTTGTTCCGGGAGCGAGCGGCCGGCTCGCCCGCGGCGCTGCGCGCATGGTTCTACCCTGGCGAAAATTACGGGCATGAGTTCGCCTATCCGATGAGGGAAGCGAAGCAGATAGCTAATGCCAATCACCAGAACGTGCCGGCGGTAGCAGACAACACGTCGGACAACGATCTGAAAAGCGCACAGGTGACCGAGGCAAAACCAGAAGGCAATGCTGAAGCTTCCAACCAAACAACGACAAATAACGAGGCATCAGCCAACAGTACCAACTCCGCGACCAACGATTCGGCCAACAACAGCGCGCCGGCACCCGCGCAACCCCAGTATCAGAATCCGCCGGCTTCCAAGACCCCAAGCAACAACCTGGTTGCCAGCAACCAACCCCTGCCAAAGACCGCGAGTCCGATTTTCCTAATCGCGTCGATGGGGGGTATATTTGTTTCGATGGGCTTAGTGCTGGGCTTGTTTCTCGCCGGACGTCGCGAGGAGGAGCGCAGTCTCTAATTAGTGCGGCATAAGCTGATTCAGTTGTCTCTTATGGATGCACATGCGTACTATTTCGATGATTGCAGGGCTCGCGGGCTTGCTGGTGCTGATTGACGGCGCCAGCACTGCCCGAGCCCAATCAAACCTTCCATCGCCCGCTGCGACTTCCCAGTCTTCCTTGCCGGAGCAATCCCCCATTTCGGTCAGTACTAACCTGGTCGATTTGCCTGTTTCCGTGACCGACCGGGAGGGAAACTTCGTGGACGGTCTTGAGCAAAAAAACTTCCGCGTTTTTGAAAACGGACGGGAAGAAAAGATTTCCATGTTCGGGCGCCAGGATTTGCCGGTTGCCGTTGGACTCGTGGTCGATCATAGCGCCAGCATGGGGCCGAAGCTGGCGGAGATCAGCGCCGCGGCAGAGGCGTTTGCCCGGTCGAGCAATCCCGAGGACCGTCTGTTCGTGGTTAACTTCAATGAGGTGGTGTCGATCGCGCTACCGTCGGCGAGGCCTTTCACGAGCGATGAAAGCGAGCTCCGCTCCGCACTGGCCGAGAATCGAGCGGAAGGGCAGACGGCGCTGTACGACGCCATGATTGATTCGCTGAGACACTTGAGCTTGAGTTCACTGAAGCGGCAAGCATTAATCCTTGTGACGGATGGCGGGGACAACATAAGCAGGCATACGCTGCGAGATGCGCTTGAAGCAGCGATGCGGTCTCAGGCTCGAATTTTCTGCATCGGCATCTATGACGGTGAAGATCCCGACGCCAGCCCTCGAGTGTTGCGGAAACTCGCCAAGGCCACTGGAGGGGACGCATACTTCCCCTCTTCTCCCTCTCAAGTGAACGATATTGTACGAAGGATTGCGGTGAATCTACGAAAGCAGTACACCCTGGGTTTTGCGCCGGACGATCGCGCGGAAGGCTGGCGCACGATTCGCGTGGTCGCCTCCGGCAGCGAAAAGTTGACCGTACACGCGCGGGCTGGTTATCTTTTTTCGAACGGGAAGACGACGCTCAACCCGTATCAAGGTTCTTCCAAAGGTTCCTCGAAGGGTTCCATGGGGGCATCTGCCAGGGAGAGCCAGTGACTAAAGCGTCCCAGGGCTTGCGCAAGAATCTCAGAAAGCTGCAGATTGTATTTCTCATTTTCGGTACGGCGGCACTGGGGTATTCCGGATTTGTTCTTCTCAGTGCGCATTTTTACCAGCGGGCTGCATCGCGGCATCTCCAGGAAACGAGCATGGCCCCCGCCAAAAAGGCCGGCGCCGCCGGTGTGGCGCCAAAGCCGGTTGCGGAAGGAATGCCGCTGGGGCGGTTTGAAATTCCGAGGCTGAAGGTGGACGATGTTGTGATCGAAGGGGATGATGATAAAGACCTTCGGTTGGGCATCGGACATATTCCGGGAACTGCATTCCCCGGGGCCCCCGGCAATGTGGGCATCGCGGGGCACCGCGATACATTCTTCAGGCCGCTTCGGAATATCCGCGCTGGAGATTTGATCACGCTGACATCCATCTCGGGTGCCCGGTTTCAATATCGCGTGGAGTCCACTGAAGTGGTCGCGCCGGAACGGTCGGATGTTTTGAATCCAACGGCGGAACCGCACTTAACTCTGGTAACATGCTTTCCTTTTTACTACGTGGGATCGGCGCCGAAGCGCTTCATTGTCCATGCGCGTGAAATCGCGTCGCAGCCGGTAGGGCAGCCGGCGACAGGCACCGCATATTCGGGGAATTAAACGCCCCGCGGATTGCTTGTTCGAGCAAACCTCTTTAGCTCCACCACGCGTTTAGCTCCACCAGACTTTTGGTAATATTGGTTTCGGTAATGCTGCCCGGGTGGCGGAATGGCATACGCGGGGGACTTAAAATCCCTTGACCTTCGGGTTATGCGGGTTCAACTCCCGCCCCGGGCACCAGTTTTTCTCAATCGGACACTGTTCTAGCTGGATCCAGCGGCGAATCCCATTCGCACTTCATCCGGACGTTATTCTGGAAACCCGGTCCGATTCCGCGCTGGGCGGCGTCATTATGTTAGACTTTACATTGGACTAGGTGGCTGACAAGACAGACTGATTACCATGACGACCCGAGCGAGGGTGCACAGGAAAGCGCCGACTTCCGGGAGTGATTCAGGCGATAGACGCCGCGCCCAGATGCTTGCGTGGATGCGGACATTGCACGCCCCGGCGCAGGGCGGTGAGGTGGCTCGGCACTTCCGAGTGAGCCGCCAGTGCGTGGTGCAAGACATCGCGATTTTACGCGCCGGTGGAAACGAGATTCTTGCGACGCCGCAGGGATACCGGTTGCCGGAACAATCGTCGCGGGCGTTCCGGGCGATTCTCGCGTGTAAACATGAGCCCGAGCGGACCGAAGAGGAACTTCAAATTCTGGTCGATCATGGCGTGAAGATTCTGGATGTGCTCGTAGAACACCCGATTTACGGGGAGCTTCGTGGGTCGCTGATGATCGAGTCGCGGGCGGACTTGCAGGATTTTCTGGGAAACGTTCGCAGCACGAGGGCGGCGCTGCTTTCGTCCCTCACCCACGGGGTGCACTTGCATACCGTAGAGGCCTCCCGCGAGGAAATGATCGCACGGGCAAAAGCGAAGTTGCGGGCCAAGGGGTTCCTCCTGAAGTAAGAAACATGGACTACAAGCCTACGCGTGAACAACAACTGGAGAAGGCCCTTTTTCGGGGCGGCAGCCTCGGAATGCAGAACCCCGCCTATGCGCGGGAGGCCAGCACTCTGATGGAGGCGCTGCTGCGGGTGGATTTAACACCTGGGGACTTGACCGTAACGGCTCTGGAAATCAAGAGCAGGCCCGTATTGGCTAGCGTGCTGGCGCGAGAGGCTGGCGTGGCCGCCGGGCTGGAAGAGGTTGCGTTTTTATTCGAGTCACGCGGGATTGCGGTTCAATTCGAAAAGAAAGATGGCGGCGTCTTTGCGGCTGGCGACACTCTTATGCGGCTGGAGGGCGAACAGAACCAACTGCTCTCGCTTGAGCGCTCGGGACTTAACATCCTCCAGCGCATGAGCGGGATTGCGACTATGACCCGCTGCATGCAGGAAAGGGTGCGTGCGCGCTGCGAATCCACACGGGTGGTGGCTACTCGTAAAACTCTATGGGGATTGCTCGATAAACGGGCGGTTCACCTGGGAGGCGGCGGGACGCACCGGCTCGGGCTGGGCGATGCGATCCTGATCAAGAATAATCACCTTGCGCTCATCGCCCGGCGGGAAGAGGACGCTGCGCCAGAGGCGCTGACGCGCGCCTGGCAATTCCGCAGACAGGCGGCGTTTATTGAGATTGAGGTGCGAAGCGAGGGGGCAGCGCTGGCGGCCGGAGAAGCGTTCCGGAGAATGCAGAAGGAATCCGGGGAAACATATCCATGCCTGCTGATGCTGGATAACCTGACACCGCGAGAGATTAGCCCGATCCTCGATTCGCTGCACCGCGAACATTTTTGGGACTACGCGCTGATCGAAGCGAGCGGCGGCGTTTCAGAAAAGAATGCCGAGGCGTATGCCGACACGGGCGTGGATGCGATATCGATAGGTGCGCTGACTCATTCGGCGCGAGCGCTGGACCTTTGCCTAAGAATTTCATAATTCAATTCGGCCGCACTCAGAAAGGGACGCCAATGCCAGAGACGGAAATTCTTCAGGATAACTTTGAGAGCCGCTACGCAATCCCCGCCGTCGAGACAGTCAACGATGGGCCGGAGGAAATCCGCCGGAAGCAGGAGCGCGTGCGGGAGCTTTGCGCCGAGCGCAATGCCATTCTGCTCGCCCATCACTACCAGCGCCCAGAAGTGCAGGAAGTGGCCGATGCGGTGGCGGATTCGCTGAAGCTTTCGCAGGCCGCCGCGAAGACAAACGCGGATGTGATCGTATTTTGCGGCGTGCATTTTATGGCGGAAACGGCGGCGATTCTGTGTCCAGACAAGATCGTGCTTTTGCCGGACCTGCGGGCGGGCTGCTCCCTTGCAGCGGCGATTACGCCGGAAGAACTTCTGCGATGGAAGGCGAAGATGCCGGACGCCGTGGTGGTTTCCTACATTAACACCTCGGCAGCTGTAAAAGCGGAGAGCGATTACTGCTGCACGTCGGCGAACGCAGCAAAAGTCGTATCGTCGATCCCCGGAGACCGGCCCATTCTTTTCCTTCCCGATAAGTTTCTAGCGGCGGTAGTCGCCCGACAGACCGGGCGGAGCAACATCATTGCTTATCCCGGATACTGTCACGTACACAAAACGATCCGGCCCGATGATGTGCTGGAAATCATGGATGAGCACCCGGATATCGAACTGCTGCTCCATCCCGAATGCGGCTGCGTGAGCTCGTGCATGGCCAAGGCGGCCGACGGCTCATTGCCGCAAGACCGCACTTTTTTCCTTTCGACGGAGGGTATGCTTCGCCACATCGGGGATTCTCCTGCAAACGAATTCGCCGTGGGAACCGAAATTGGCATCATGCATCAGCTTGGCAAGAAATTTCCTGCGAAGAATTTTCTTCCCATCAATCCCAATGCTGTTTGCGCGTTCATGAAAACGATTACTTTGGACAGGGTCTTGCAGTCTCTTGAAAAGATGTCGCCCCAGATCACCGTGCCGTCCGAGATCGCGAAAAAGGCTCGGTGCGCGATCGACCGAATGCTGGAGCTCGCGTGAACGCATCGATCCAACTCAGGGTAGGTATCCTTGGCATCGGCTCGATCGGGCGGACGCTCGCGACCGCTCTCGACGCCAAACGGATTGATGCGGAGCTTGTCGCGATTGCCGACCAGGACATTCGGAAAGCGGAAGCTTTTTCCGCGGAGCTCTCGTCACGGCCGCGGGTAGTGACGCTCCATGAACTCATCCAGCGCGCGGACCTTGTGGTCGAGGCGGCCAGCCAGTCTGCCCTTCTGGAGTTTGTCCCGAAGGCGCTTGCCGCGGGACGCGACATGCTGATCATGAGCGTGGGAGGATTGCTGGGCAATGAAGACTGGTTTCGCCAGGCCAGCGAGAAGGGTTGCCGGATTTATGTGCCTTCCGGGGCGATTGCCGGGCTTGACGGGATCAAGTCGGCTTCCATGGGCTACGTGCAGTCTGCTGTGCTGACCAGTCGCAAGCCCATTGGCGCGCTTCGGGGAACGAAATATGTGGTCGATCACAACATACCGATCGAGAACTTTCAGGAGGAGACCACTATTTTTGAAGGCACGGCGGAAGAGGCCGCGCGGGCCTTTCCTACCACGTCCAATGTGGCGGCCTCTCTGCGGCTCGCCGTCCATTGTGCCGTGCCGGTGGTGGTGAGGGTGGTGGCCGTGCCAGGCGGCAGTAAGAATGTACACGAGATTCGGGTTCAGGGAGAATTTGGGCGACTGTCGGTGGATGTGGAGAACGAACCTTCGAAGGCGAATCCGCGCACGTCTCAGCTAGCGGCTTTTTCGGCGCTGGCCACGCTTATGAATCTTACGCGTTCTTTGCGGGTTGGCACTTAGACCGGGTGCTTCTAAGCGCCGGCTAACGTTGCCTTGTGCATGACGAAGTACGCTAGAATGAGCGCATGGACTCCGCCGGCAGCAAAGTGGCAATGACCGAAGGTAATCAGGAGCGAGCAAGATCCCGTGAACGGCGTGCTGCGGCCTGGATCCTTGTGCTGTCGATGGCTATTTCCGCCATTGTCGCGCTCCTGTTGACCGCTTATTTTCAGCGTCCCTGATTCGAATTCTCCCGTCGAGAGTAAGCCTCTATTGAATGTCACATTCCCCGTTGTTGGGATTCTCTACAGTTTGCCAGCCGAGGTTGCCACAGGACTGGCGGCGGCTGCCGACCGGGATTCGTCGAGGATTTTTTGGAGCATATCGGGAATTTCGAAGACGGCGCGATTGTGGAGCGCCGCGGCATTTGCGCGGTAGCGCGCCAAGCGTCGCGGGTTCGATCAGCTGTGCTACGGCTTCGATCGATGTTGCGGAAATTCTTCAGCACCAGGCCTACCTCTTTCTCGACAACCCATACGGCGTTGTAGCGCTCCTGCGGCAGCGTCCAGGCGTTGCATTCCACGATCACCGGAAGCTTCATGGCCAGCGCTTCGCTCACGCTGCCGGGGCCCGGCTTGCCGATGAAGAAATCCGCCAGCTGCATGTAATAATTCACCTGGGTCGTGAACCCTTCGACGAAGCGCGGAAGACGCGACTTCTTCGCCCGCAGCGCATTCCGCAGCTTGTCGTTTCGCCCGCAAATCAAGATCAACTGCAGTTCGAGGTTCGACCGATCCAGGCGATCGGCGATTTCGAGCATCGCCTTCGATCCGTGTCCGCCGAAAAGCACGATCCGGTGGGAAGATCGGGACGCAGGCCGAGGCGAACTCGCTCGGCGCCGCGGTCCTCGACCGGCGGTTCGTAGAAGCGCGGATGCAGAATCATTCCCGAAGCGCGGAAAATCCGATCGTCCGGATGGCCCATGGACTGCGCCTGCGCCACGGCGCGGTCCGACCCGCAAACCAAATATTGCGGCTGGCGCTCGATCCAGAAATGCGGCGGGTAATCGGCGATGTCCGTAAGGATCGTTACAAAAGGGCGCTCCGGGAAATGCGCGTCGAAAGCTTTCGCCCATGGCCCGATTGAAATGCGGCACGAACGAAACCACCATGTCGGGCTGCGTTTCCCGCCAGTGCTTTTCGAGAAGCTTTACGGTCGGGCGATGGTAAGCCCAGATCACCGCCTGCAAGACGCGCATGAGCTGCGGGCTGCCGAGGGTCCAGCCTGTGCGCAGCATCTCGTTGTAGAAGTCCTGGATGCGGATGTTGGCGTATTTCTTGAGGATATCGAGCTCGTCGAGCAGTTCCTGGAGGTTCGTCAGCCGAACTTCCCAGGGCTGCTCCGGCAGCCTGGATGGCCATTTCAAGGGCTGTGGCTGCCGCGCGGTGGCCGCCGCCTGCGTCGAAGAAAACAAACTCGATTCGCTCCATTCGCGGCGCATTCTGGCACCGCGAGGGCCGAAGAATGCTACAGGAGTGTTAAAAACGTAAAATTTGTGACTAATTAGTTAAGTACCTGTATTTTCAGAATGTTAGCACGAGCTGTCATCTGTGAGTAACCTTGTGGATTTACTGTGGAAATCGTGAAGTGCGATATGCATGTCCACTCGTACTTTTCAGGGCCCTGCACCACCCCCTTTGTCGGCAAGTTCTGCCGCGAAAGTTACAGCGATCCCGACGCAGGTCTACTCGCTGCTGCAGCGCCGCGGCATGAATCTGTTCACGCTGACCGATCACGATTCGCATCGAGGGCTCGGAGAGGCTTGCGGCGGCACCCGAATTTCTTCCTGAGCGAGGAGCTGACGTGCCGGATGCCCAGCGGTACGGAAGTCCACATCGGCGTTTACGACTTCCATGAGCGCCAGCACGTGCAGCTCCAGCAGCGGCGCAACGATCTGGTCGCGCTGCTGATGTATCTGACCGAGCGGAAGCTCTTCTTCAGCATCAATCACGTGTTTTCCAGCCTCACCGGGCGCCGCGAACTCGAAGATTTCGACTGGTTTGAGGAATATTTCCCCGCCATCGAAACGCGCAACAGCCACATGCTCGAAAGCGCCAACAGCAGACGCCGCGGCGCTCGCGAGCCGATGGAACAAAGATCGCCATCGGCGGAAGCGATGCTCACGCGCTTGCCCTCGGTGGGCACCGCTTATACGGAAGTGCCCGGGCGCGCGAAACAAAGAAGAGTTCTTCGCCGGCGCTGCGCAACGGCATGGGCCGCGTGGCAGGCGAATCGGGATGCTTCACGAAGCTGACGCGCGATGTGTTCCTGATCGCCTGCGAAATGATGCGCGAAAAATCCTGGACCGCGCTCCTGGCGCCGCTGGCAGTGCTCGTTCCCGCGATCACCCTCCTGAACTATTACGACGAACGCGCCTTTCGCCGCCGGTGGGCGCCGCAGTTCTTGATCAACCCGAGATCCCGTAAACGCCGTCCGCTGGCTCACCGTGCCGCAGCCTGCGGTGGAGGAGTTGGTATGACGGTAACAAAAGCAGTCTGGAACCAGATTCAATCGAACGATCATCGGCTGATGCGCCGCGTTCATCGCTGGCGCGCGCCGCGCTGGTTTCGCATCCTGATGATCGGCGCCACGCGCGGCGGCGACGGGTGGCTGTGGTATGCGCTGGGTCATCATTCTGCTGCTCTATGGAGGGGAGCACCGCTTTGCGGCGATTGGCGCGGGCGTTTCCGCGGCGGTCGCGAGCATTTTTCTGTTCCGCACGCTCAAGCAGGCCAGCCGCCGCAAGCGGCCTTGCGAAATCGAGCCGCACTGCTGGGCGTCGATTCTGCCGCCGGATAAGTATTCGTTCCCTTCCGGCCATTCCATCACCGCCTTCGCGTGGCCATTTCGATCGGCCTTTTCTATCCGCAGTTGCAAGCTCCGCTGCTGGCCGTGGCGTTTCTGATCGCCGGTTCGCGGATCATCCTGGGGATGCATTTTCTGAGCGACGTGCTGGCGGGCTCGGCGATCGGCGCGATTCTGGGCGTGCTGAGCTTCCACATTTTTTCGCTTTCTAAAGTGCTTCGAGTAAGTCAGAAAAGCAAAGGGATCTTCTCTCTACCATCATCAAGCGATCTTTGTGTTCAGGCGCGCGGGTAGATTTGCCCGCGCATCCTGCACGCGACAGCGATCATCGCGAACTTCACAAGTCGAGGGGAACGGATTTTCGCCGGTGATCAGGCGCGCCGAACGGTCATAGGTGAGGTAGAGCCAGCCCCATTGGAGCAACACCAAAAGTCGGTTCTGAAATTGAACGATGTTGAGCAAGTGAATGAAAATCCAGATGAGCCATGCCGGCAGCCCGATAGCTGCAGCCAATTCAGGTCGGCTACGGCAGCGCCGCGGCCGATCGTCGCCAGATTTCCTTTGTCGAAATAGTGAAAGGGCCGCAGATCGTTTTCGCCTCGCATGCGCTTCCGATCCGTTTCGCCACATATCGGCCTTGCTGAATCGCGGGCTGCGCGACGCCAGGCAGCGGCTTGCCGGTCTGGTGACTGTAATTTGCAAGATCGCCGATCACAAAAATTTCGGGATGGCCCGGCACGGTGAGGTCCGGCTCCACGATTATGCGTCCCGCTTTGTCTGACCGGAGCACCCGTTTCGTTCTGCCGATCATGCGCCCGAGGGGCGAACCCAGCACGCCCGGCGGCCCACAGTATGGTGCGCGTGGGAATCTCTCTCGTTGCGGGTACCTTCGCTGAATCGTGACGGAGTGCTCGCGGACGTTGGTGACGAATGCTCCGGTGCGCACCGTGACCTCGAGGCGCTCGAGCATTTTTTGAGCAGCCGCTGATAGTTGCGCCGGATAAGAAGGCAGTACGCGGTCGGGCCTTCCACCAGAATTATGCGGGCCTGCGAGGGGTCGATTTGCCGGAAATCGTGGCGCAAGCGTGTCATTGGCGATTTCGCCGAGCGCCCCGGCCAGTTCCGCGCCCGTAGGGCCGCCGCCCACAATTACAAAGGTCATCCACGCTCGCAGCTTCTCGGGGTCGGTCTCGCGTTCGGCGGCTTCGAAAGCCAGCAGATATCCGGCGGCGCATGTGCGTGGCGTCGTCGACTGTTTTCAGCCCGGGCGCAAATTGTTCCCATTCATCATGGCCAAAATACTGGTGGCTCGAACCCGTCGCTACGATCAGCGTGTCGTATTCGACGGCGCCGTCTTTCAAGATGACACGCCGGTTTGCGACGTCAATCTGCGTGGCTTCGGCCAGAAGACCTGGGTGTTTTTCTGGCTCTTGAGAATATTGCGAAGCGGCGAAGCGATGTTGGCAGGAGAGAGTGAGCCCGTGGCCACCTGGTATAAGCAGGGGCTGGAACAGGTGGTAATTGCAGCGATCAATGAGCGCTACGTCGACTGGTGCATGCTTCAGGTAGCGGGCGGTGGTGAGGCCGCCAAAACCCCCACCTAGAATCACGACACGATGTTTCCCTCCCATGATACATGCCACCTCGGCAGCCCAAGATTGCCGTCGAACGACGGATGGAGGTCGCCTTCTTCCGGATTTGATGCGTGCGAAACGAGGAAGTATCGAGATTTCTTCGAGATGCCCGCACCAGCGCACGTCTACCCCATGCTCAAGCGCTTAGTAAATCCTTATCGTGCGCTTATGCCATCTTGATGCACAGGGGATAGGCTTGCCTTGTCTTTCAGCGCAGGCAATTGCTTCCGTGCCGGTCCTGGGAGGAGAACTAACATGAAGGTCCTAATTCTCGCGATGCTCGTTCCTGTGTGTGGCTTTTACTTTTATGTTGTAGTGAATTTTCAGAAAGAGCTTCGCCGCACGAAACAGAATGAAGTCCCCGGAGCCAAAACGATTCCTCTGTTCCGATCTGAAGCAGAGCCCGAGCTACCGACGGCCGCGGCCACATCGCGCAGCCAACGCCGGGCGGAATTGTTTGTGGCAAAACCTTCGGAAGAGATTCGCCCGTTGGAGCCGATATATCTCGGACCGTTTCTCCTCGTTCCGATGAAGAACTGCAAGGCAAGCGTTTCACAACGGTACGTGATACCGATCACTTCGGAACACACATGAAGAGAATAGGATTGCGGCCAGGCTTTACGAAGTTTTTATGTTTACCTTATCTATTTCTGATAGGAAGGGTATAGATTTGGACCGGACTAGTTTGCGTTGAAGCCGGTGGCAGCACGAGGGGCGCAGGAGTCAATATCATGAAAGACCTCATTTTTGTTGCGTGTACAGCGGGTTTCTTTGCCGTGGCAATCGCGTATGTATGGGCGTGCGACCGCTTGAAGTAAGGGGGAGAGAACCATGCTCGGGAATGCTGTTCTACTGGGAATTTGCACCTTGATGTTTGTGTATTTGATCGCGGCGCTTTTGTGGCCGGAGAGGTTTTGACATGACTGCGAACGGCTGGCTCCAAATTGGGGTTTACCTGCTTATTCTCCTGGCGATTACGAAGCCGATGGGCGTTTTTATGGCGCGCGTTTTCGCCGGTGAGAAAACGTTCCTCGACCCCGCACTGCGCCCCATTGAGCGGCTGCTCTACCGGATTACGGGAATTGACGACAAGCGCGAAATGGATTGGAAGGAGTACACCATCGCGATGCTGCTGTTCAGCGGCGTGAGCATGCTGGTGCTATATCTGATCGAGCGCGTGCAACAGCTACTTCCGTGGAACCCGCAGCATTTCCCCAAGCTGGCGACCGACCTTGCCTTCAACACGGCAGCCTCGTTCACCACAAACACGAACTGGCAGAACTATGCCGGCGAATCAACGATGAGTTACTTCACGCAGATGGCAGGGCTTGCCTACCACAATTTCGCCTCCGCAGCCGTGGGTATTGTGATCGCCATCGCAGTGGTGCGCGGAATCGCGCGGCGCGAATCGAAAACCATCGGTAACTTCTGGGTGGATATGACGCGGTGCTTCCTGTGGGTGTTGCTGCCCATTTCCATTCTGGTTGCGCTGATCTTCGTGTCGCAAGGCATGATTCAGAATCTAAAGCCTTATGACACGGCAACGCTGCTGAATCCGCAGACCGTGCAGACGACCGGGGCTGACGGCAAGACCACGACTCAAACAGTCATCGACCAGGTGATCGCGCAAGGGCCATTTGCCTCGCAGGAAGCCATCAAGGAATTCGGTACCAATGGCGGCGGGCCTTTCAATGCGAACAGCGCGCATCCATTTGAGAATCCCACTCCGCTCACGAATTTTCTGCAATTGCTGCTGATCTTCACAATCCCGGCCGGACTTACCTACACGCTGGGCCGGATGACAGGTTCTCCCAAGCACGGCTGGGCAGTGTGGGGCGCCATGGCAATTTTGTTCCTCGCTGGAGTCACAATCGCCTACCACGCCGAAGCCAACGGGAACCCGTTGTTGCACAGCATCGACCAGAAGGTGAGCGCAACGCAATCCGGCGGCAATATGGAAGGTAAGGAAGTGCGCTTCGGAATTGCCGATTCCGCGCTCTACGCAACCATTACCACCGATGCGAGCTGCGGCTGCGTCAATTCCATGCATGACTCCTTCACGCCTCTTGGTGGCATGGTCCCGTTGATTAATATCATGCTCGGAGAAGTGGTCTTCGGCGGCGTAGGCGCGGGACTTTACGGGATCATCGTCTTCGTGATTCTGGCCGTCTTCATCGCCGGCTTGATGGTAGGCCGCACGCCCGAATACCTCGGGAAGAAGATCGAAGCTTACGACGTGAAGATGGCCATGCTTTCCGTACTAATCTTCTGCTTGTCCATTCTGGTGTTCACGGGCATCTCGGTGGTGAACAAGTTCGGCACTTCGAGCATTTCGAATGCCGGACCACACGGTTTGACGCAGATTCTCTACGCCTACACGTCCAGCACTGGCAATAACGGTTCCGCGTTCGCAGGTCTAAACGGAAACACGCTTTGGTTCAACATATCGCTGGGATTTGCGATGTTGCTGGGGCGCTTCATCCAGCATATTCCGATCCTTGCGATAGCCGGCAATCTGGCCCGCAAAAAGCTTGTGCCGCCCTCCGCCGGCACGTTTCCGGTGACGACGCCGCTTTTCACATTCCTACTGACGTCCGTAATCCTGATCGTCAGCGCGCTTACGTTTTTCCCCGCGCTCAGCCTGGGCCCGATTCTCGAGCATTTGCTGATGAACGCGGGAAAGGTGTTTTGAGGACTCCCATGACTACATCGCAATCGATTGAGCCGGAAAACGTGCCTTCGCCAGCGAATCTTCCCGAATCTGGTTACCAAGCGGTAACGAGGGAGCGCAAGCAGTCGCTGTGGACCGGCGGCATCGTCGGGGGTGCCGTGCGTGATTCGTTCAAGAAGCTCAACCCGCGCACACTCATGAAGAATCCGGTGATGTTCGTGGTCGAGGTGGGTTCGGTGATCACCACTTACGATCTGGTGCGCGATCGCATCATGCACCTCAGCGGGTTCGGATTCGAGCTGCAGATCACACTGTGGCTCTGGTTCACGGTGCTTTTTGCCAATTTTGCCGAAGCGATGGCGGAAGGCCGTGGCAAGGCCCAGGCAGACACTCTACGCAAGGCCCGCGCCGAGACTGTCGCAAGGCGCATCCGGCAGGATGGCTCGATCGAGGAAGTTTCCGGATCGAAGCTGCGAGCCAACGATCGAGTGCGGGTAGTTGCCGGAGAGTTCATCCCAGGCGATGGCGAGGTGGTGGAAGGAGTAGCCTCGGTGGATGAATCCGCGATAACCGGCGAATCCGCGCCGGTGATTCGCGAATCCGGCGGCGATCGGTCGGCTGTAACGGGCGGCACTCGCGTGCTTTCCGATCAAATTATTGTGCGCATCACGTCGAACCCAGGCGAGACGTTCCTTGACCGCATGATCAAGCTGGTCGAAGGCGCCGAGCGGCAGAAGACACCCAACGAGATCGCGCTCAATATTTTGCTGTCCGGGCTGACGATCGTTTTTCTACTGGCGGTGGTTACGTTGCAGCCGATGGCGATCTATTCCGGTTCTCCTCAATCGGTTTTTGTGCTGATCTCGCTGCTCGTCTGTCTGATCCCCACGACGATCGGCGGATTGCTTTCCGCCATCGGTATCGCGGGTATGGACCGGGTGGTTCAGCGCAACGTTCTTGCCATGTCCGGACGCGCGGTGGAAGCAGCGGGTGACGTTGACACACTCCTGCTGGACAAAACCGGAACGATTACTCTGGGCAACCGGCGCGCGACTGAATTTGTGCCTGCTCCGGGCGTTACCGAGCAGGAGCTTGCGGATGCAGCTCAGCTTGCGTCCTTGTCCGACGAAACGCCGGAAGGGCGCTCGATCGTAGTGCTGGCTAAGGAAAAGTACGGGCTGCGCGGACGCGAGTTGTCTGCCTACGCAGCGACCTTTATCCCGTTTACGGCCACGACCCGAATGTCCGGCGTCGACCTGGACGGGCGGCATATCCGCAAGGGCGCGTTCGACGCGATCACGCTGCACTGCAAGGAATGCGGGCACTACGTTCCGCCCGAAGTGGAGGAAGCCGTCAAGAATATTTCAAATTCGGGTGGCACACCTCTATTGGTGGCGGAGGACCACAAGGTTCTCGGAACCATCCACTTGAAGGACATCATCAAGGGAGGCATGCGCGAGCGCTTCGATCAATTGCGCGCGATGGGAATTCGCACGGTGATGATTACGGGAGACAACCCGCTCACGGCCGCGGCTATCGCACGCGAGGCGGGTTTAGACGATTTCCTTGCACAGGCTAAACCGGAAGACAAGCTGGCGCTGATTCGCGCGGAGCAAGCCAAGGGCAAACTGGTCGCGATGACCGGGGACGGCACCAACGACGCACCAGCGCTGGCTCAAGCGGATGTGGGGCTCGCCATGAATGCCGGGACGCAGGCCGCAAAGGAAGCCGGCAATATGGTGGACCTCGACTCGAATCCTACGAAGCTTATCGAGGTAGTGGAGATCGGCAAGCAGCTGCTGATCACGCGAGGCGCGCTGACTACATTCTCGGTGGCCAACGATGTCGCGAAATACTTCGCGATTATCCCGGCGATGTTTGCGGGCGCGTTCCCACAATTGAATGTGCTGAACGTCATGGCGCTCAAGACGCCTCAGTCGGCGATTTTGTCGGCTGTGATTTTCAACGCGCTAATCATCATCGCCCTGGTGCCATTGGCGCTGCGGGGCGTGCGCTATCGCCCGCTAGGCGCGGAGGCCCTTCTGCGATGGAACCTTCTGGTTTACGGCTTGGGCGGAATTATCGCCCCGTTTATCGGTATCAAGCTCATCGATTTGATCATTACGCATATCGGGTGGGCGTGAGGCTAACATGAAAAAGAATCTACTGATTTCGATCTGGTTTACGCTCGCGACGACGGTTCTGCTGGGAATCATCTACCCCTTGGTGGTGACCGGGCTGGCGCAGATGATGTTTCCGAAGCAGGCCAACGGAGAATTGATCACCCAAGGAGGGAAGCTGGTTGGATCGCACCTGATCGGCCAGCCGTTCACGGCACCCGGTTACTTCTATTCCCGGCCGTCGGCGGCCGGCGCGGCCGGATATGACGCCACTGCGTCAGGTGGCTCGAATCTTGGTCCCACAAACAAAGCCCTGATTGACCGTGTGGATGCCAGCGTTAAAGCCCTGCAGCCGACGAATCCAAATGCGGCGATTCCGGCGGATCTTGTGACCACATCTGGATCGGGCCTCGATCCGCACATCTCCCCGGCGGCTGCGGAGTTTCAGATCCCGCGCGTGGCCCATGAGCGCGGGTTGAGTGAGCAGGACGTGCGGGCGCTGGTGCAGAAGCACACGGAAGAGCGTCAGTTTGGATTTCTGGGCGAGCCTCGCGTGAACGTACTCGACCTCAACCTCGATTTGGACGCCGTCCGTCCGATGCACTAGAAGAGCCAGGCTGAAAGGCTGTTAGGACAGAGCTACTTTTCCGAGCGCGGAGCTGGGCCTTTTTCCGTTGGCGGCTCGAAGCGATATCCCACCCACGGCTCCGTGTGGATGTAAAGCGGGTGGCGCGGGTCCGGCTCGATTTTCTTGCGCAGTTGATTGATAAAGACGCGCAGGTATTCGGTTTCGTCTCCGTAATCGGGGCCCCATACTGCCTGCAGCAAGCGGCGGTGGCCGAGCGATCTTCCCTGATTTGCCACGAGGTAGCGCAGCAATTCAAACTCTTTGGGCGTAAGGCGAACCGGGCGGTCTTTCACCGTCACCTGGCGTTTGTCGAAATTGATTGTCAAGTCGGGAGAGACAAATTCGGGAACGGTCTCAGAGGCTGCGGATCGGCGAAGCCCAGCGCGTATGCGAGCCATCAGCTCCTCGGAACCGAACGGCTTGACGACGTAATCGTCGGCGCCAGCATCGAGTGCCTGGACCTTGTCGCGCTCCGTGTTGCGGACGGTGAGCATGATGATGGGAATATCGCTGGTGCCGCGGATTTCGCGGCAGGTTTCGAGGCCGGATCTCCCCGGCATATTCACATCGAGGAGGATCAGGTCCACGTGCTCGGTGCGGATCTGTTCGAGGGCCTCGTCTCCGCTGCGCGATTCAATCACCGCATAACCGTGAGAAGTGAGCGTGGTTCGCAGGACGCGGCGGATCTGCGGCTCATCGTCAACGATCAGAACTGTTGCGGAGTTCACGAGTGCACCGGCCGTGTGTGATCCACGGGCAGGGTAAACGAAAAGACAGAACCATGCCCTCGCTGGCTCATCAGGTTGATCGAACCGCCGTGAGCCTCGACAATTGCTTTGGCGATGGGCAGGCCCATGCCGGTTCCCTCCACGCTGTAGCGCTGATTCTTGCCACGATAGAATTTCTCGAAGATCAGAGCCTGCTCCAGATCGTCGATTCCGTCGCCGCGGTCGGCCACGCTCGTTACCACGCAGTCGCCATTGGCCTCCGCAGTGATGGTGATAGGCTGGTTGGGGGGCGAATACTGGTTGGCATTTTCGATCAGGTGAACGAGAACCTCACGCGCCCGGGCCAGATCAGCCCGCACCGGCGGCAGGCCTTGGGCCACCTGCACATTGACAGGGCGGTTGACAAGGGCACCCTTGCAATGCTCCAGAGCCGCGTTGATCAGCTCCTCGATCGGATGCGGTTTGAGTTGCAGCTCGACCTCTCCCGCATCCAACCGCGCCATTTCTCCCGCTTCACCCACCAGGCGGTTCAAGCGATCGGTTTCTTCGTTGATGATCGTCAGGAGTTCCTGCTTCTGCCCTTCCACCAAGCCAGGATTCGAGAGCAAATTTGTCACCGAAGCCTTAATAGACGTGAGCGGAGTGCGCAAGGCGTGGGTGACGGCGTCGAGCAAAGCGGTTCGCAGTTGCTCTCCCTGGCGGGCCGCCTCGGTTTGCCCCAATTGCTCGACCGCGCGAGCGTGCGCCATTGCGATGGCGACCAAGCGTCGCAATGGCCTCCAGGGTTTGCAGTGAAAGCGCCCTGCCGGAAATTCCCAAACTGCCAATCGCGCGCACACCCAGGCGGACCGGAACGAAGCAGAGGCTATTGGGCGTATCGATCACGGGTTCTTCGCGCGCCATCACAGACTTCAAGCTGTCGGTATCGAGACGGGGAATCACCGGCCCGGACCGGTATACCTTCTGCTTATCGGCAAGAAAGAGCGCGGCCGCGCCCACTTCGAAGGTCTTTACGATTTGGGCGGGGATGCGATTCAGCAGTTCCATCACGTTGCCCGATTCCAGAAGGTCGCGGCTGAAGGCATACAGCTTTTCGATATCCCGCTGCCGCGCCGAAGCTTCCTCCGACTGCTTGCCGCGCGCGCGTCGCCGAGATGGCTGCCGATGACGGCCACGGCCAGAAACGTGGTCAAGCGCCACCCAGTTCTGCGGGTCGGCGACCGTCAAGGTGCCGACGGGGGGCAGGAAATAATAGTTGAAGGCCACCATGGCGGCGAGCGACATGGGAATCGAAACGGTCATGCCCCATAATGTGGAAACGACTAAAATAGCGAGCAGGAGCGTGAGCGCAACCGTGGTAGCGTTCACTGCAAGAACTTTGTGGTAGCAGAAGACGATTACCGCGACGATTCCGAGCGCCCCTAAGAATTGGAGCATGCGGCTCAGGACGGGAGAGCGCACGGTGATATTCTACCGTAGCTCCCTAATGCCGGTTAGCAGAGAATCACGGCCATGCCAAAAACACCTGAAGAGTGGCTTGAAGTAACCACTCCCGCGCCAAAAACCAAGGGCGTGCTGAAGCTGTTTCTGGGCTACGCGCCTGGCGTTGGGAAAACCTACAGCATGCTGAGCGAGGCCATCCGCCGCCATAGCCGCGGGGAAGACATCGTAATCGGCGTGGTGGAGACTCACGGGCGAAAGGGAATCGCCGAACTTGCCTCCCAGCTCGAATCGGTGCCGCGGCGCAAAATCGACTACAAAGGCACGATATTCGAGGAGATGGATCTCGACGCGATTCTGGCGCGCAAGCCGCAAGTCGCGCTGGTGGATGAACTGGCGCACACCAATATCCCCGGCACCCGGCACCGCAAGCGATATGAAGACGTCCTCGAGCTTTTGGAAGCGAACATCGACGTGATTTCCACGGTCAATATCCAGCATATCGAAAGCGTCGCCCCCACCGTGAACGCCTTTACGGGGGTGATTGTCCGCGAGACGGTGCCGGACTGGGTGCTTCAGATTTCCCAGGAAACCGTGATGGTGGACCTCACGCCCGAGGCTCTTCAGAACCGCATGAAGCGCGGCGACGTCTACCACAAGGAAAAGATCGAACAGGCGCTCGAGAAATTTCTTCCGCCGCGGAAACTTGATCGCGCTGCGCGAACTGGCGCTCCGCCAGGTCGCCGAGCAGGTGGACCGCAGTCTCTCGTCGTATATGGACGAGAAGGACATTCAGCAGAACTGGGCCGTCCGCGAGCGCATCGCGGTGTGCATCAGCTCGAATCCCCGGGCGCAATATCTGTTGGCGCGCGCGGCCCGCATGGCGCGCAGGATGGACGCAGAACTCTACGCCGTCCATGTCGATCTCGAACGAAACGGGAATAAGAATGAGAAAGTCGCTGGAGGCCAATCTACAGTTCGCGGAAAGCCTGGGAGCGAAGCCGGTCCGTCTGAAGGGAAAGAGCGTGGCCGACGCGGCCGCTCAATTCGTGCGGGAAAAGCACGTGACGCAGATGATTTTC
The DNA here is from genome assembly GCA_963848365.1 of uncultured Acidobacteriota bacterium. Classification (GTDB taxonomy): domain Bacteria; phylum Acidobacteriota; class Terriglobia; order Acidiferrales; family UBA7541; genus Palsa-295. Next base: position 499,200 of record CAWKDI010000004.1, on the reverse strand, counting down.
GGAAGGTCCGCGGGAGAAGGGTGGCGCAAAATCCGCTACCTGAATGCGATCAATCGTTTCCTGCGCGACGCACCCGCGGTGGACGTTCACATTGTCACTCAGGAATCCGATTAGGAAGATCGAATCTGAGGTTTCCGCCAGCGGCCGGATACAGCACTAACCTTGCACCGGAACCAATTGCGAGTTTGTTGCGACCGGCAGGCGTTCGATCATTCGAATCGGCTCGCGAATTCCGAGCTCCGACGAGAAGTTGCGCACGCGCTCGAGCAGGCTGGGCGTAACTTCCTGGCCGCGCGCGATCAGCAGGAGCCCCTTCGCGGACTTCACATCTTCGCCAAACAGCATGCCCGCCGCGATATCCCGCAGCGTCAGCTCGTGCACGACGCACTTCTTTCTTTCCGCGCCCCCGCAACTCCGCCAACGCCTCCAGAATTTCCGGGTCATACCAGCCGATGCGTGCCTCGAAGGATATCGATGGGGTGACGGCCGGTTTCCGCTTTCCGACTCAAGGATGTCGTAATCCAGCGCGATCTTCAAGGCCCGGGCGCCCCAGGGGAACGCATCATCCTTCGCGGTTTCCGCGGAAGCTTTACCGCCGGCGAACGCGCGAGGATACAATCGCAGAATCTCCCGAACGAGTTCGAGGCGCGGGATATTGGCAAGCAATTGTTCCACAACCGTGGGAACGCGCTCGACCATCGCTTCTTCTGAACTCGGTTAATTGCTCGCCCTTGTAGATTTTCTCCTGAGTCCGCTGGGGGAGCGCCACGTATCCGATCTGCGAAAGCATCGCCGCCACTTCCACCGGCCAACGTTCCGAAATTTCAAAGTGCGCCATTATTTCCGAGACGGTGCGCTCCACGCGCGTCGCCCGGCCGAAAGCGGCCGGGTTTGTAAGGGCGAGAATATCCGTCAGCGCCTTTGATGCTTCCGCGGAGGGTTTGCTCGAGCAGAACTTTCTCGGCTGTTAACAGACGATACTGCTCGGCGCACGCCATCAGCGACCTTACGAGCGTCCCGGTCGGGCACGGCTTGGTGAGAAATCGAAAAATGTTACCTTCGTTGACGGCGCCGATCGCGGCTTCCATGTCTCCCTGGCCGGTGAGCAAGACGCGAACGGTATCCGGAGCGATCTCGCGCGCCCGCGAGAGGAACTCGACGCCATTCATGAGCGGCATCCGAAGGTCGGACGTAACGACAACGAACGGACCTTTTGCTCGGAGAATTTCAAGACCCAGGCGACCTCCGATAGCCGTCTCAACGATGAATACCGAGCGAAGAGTGCGGCGGAGGCCGTCGAGCACGCTGGGTTCGTCATCGACGCAAAGGATCCGAGGCCGAGGATCATCAGGCATGGATTGCTCCTTGGGGCTCCCGCGCAGCCGCTTCCGCCATTTTTTGCCATTGCGGAAGCTTTTCTGACACGCCGGGGACCGCCAGAATTACGGGATGAATCGCGCCCTGCGCTTTCTGCGGGTTTATTTCCTCCGGAGTGCTCATGCGCCAGTGAATTGGAGAGATATACGATAGAAAGCATATCCAATTTATCGTGCGGCACGCGCTCGGGATGATGATGATGCGCGACGGCCTCAACCACCGGCGATGGAAGTCCCCAGAGACTCAGTAAGTAAGCCCCTACTTCGGCGTGAGACACTCCGATAAGCTGCTCTTCGACGTCGAACAGCGGCCGCTTGTCTTGCCGCACTCACCAGATGGCCCGTCGAAGATGCTCCGGAGCTCTTTCCGCGATGACGAGCTTGCCGATATCGTGCAGCAGTCCCGCGACAACGACAGCATTCGAAATGGTCATCGTTCGTCCGATTTCGGAAGCGATGCGCGCCGTCAGTTGCGAGTGCTGGTGGAATTTCTCGATCGAGAATCCCGGAATCGGCCTCTTGGGATGAAACGTACGGAATATTTCCACGGAAAGAACGAGATTCTGCAGTATGGTTATTCCCAAATAACCCACCGCCGCTTTGATATCGGAAATCTCCCGCGTCACGCCGAAAAACGCAGAGTTCACGAGTTGCAGCACCTTTGCCGAAATGGCGACGTCCGATTCGACGATTCGCACCACCTCGTCGATCGAGGTGTCCGGTTCTGAGATGGCCGCGCGAAGACGCGCATAAGTGCGCGGAAGCGACGGCAATTCCTGCAACGAGCCCACCAGCCCCGCCAGCATTTTGCTGTTTAACACTGCTATCAAACTGGTGGCACGCTCGATCGCCGCACGCAGCGCGTCGGGATCGCACGGCTTCAACAAAAACTGGTGCGCTACGGGAACCGCGCGGTAAGAAGCTTCCAGTTCCGTATATCCCGACAAAATGATTCGCAGGACACTGGGATATTTCTCGCGCACGATATCAAGAAGGCCGGCGCCATCGATTTCCGGCATCCGCATGTCAGAAACGATCACATCGAAGGAAGACGCCTCCAGCATCCTCAGCGCCGGCTTTCCTCCCGGCGCGAAGGCCATTTGCCATTCGTGCCGCTGGGGGCGCAACATGCGTTGCAGGCCTTCGAGAATCCTCACCTCGTCGTCGACAAAAAGAATTCGCGTCATTGTTCTAGTGATTGCTTCCGTCACTGTCTACCGCCTCTTGCCTTCCCGCACTCCATTGACGGGCAAGCGGACATGAAACGTCGTTCCTTTGCCAATTTCCGTTTCAAAGGTCAGCGTTCCGCCATGCTTTTCCACCACGATCGCACGCGCCAGGGTCAAACCTTGGCCAGTTCCTTTGCCGACTTCCTTTGTGGTGAAAAACGGATCGAATATCTTTTCGCGCGCCGCCTCGGGAATTCCGGTGCCGGTGTCGGAAATCGATACTTCCGCCCAGTCGTCTTCCTGCCGGGTTCTCACGACGATGCGGCCTTTGTTGCCTGTCTTCTTCATTACGTCCCCGATGGCATGGGCGGCATTGATCAGCAAATTGAGAAACACCTGATTCAAGTCCCCGATGCAACAGAGGACGGGCGGCAATTCTCCGTAGTCTTCGCTGACGTCGGCGACGTACTTGAGTTCGGCGCGCGCGACCACGAGCGTGCTTTCAAGGGACTTATTCAGGTCCGCAGGCGTTTTTTCTGAACTCCGGTCCACGTGTGAGAACTCTTTCATGGCCCTCACGATTTTTGCCACCCGGTCAATTCCGTCCAGCATTTGGTCCATGGCTTTCGGCACTTCCATGCGCAAATATTCCCAGTCGATTCTCTTTCTGATTTCCTGCACGTCATCGAGGAGTTGTGCGGGTACGGGACCGTGCCTTGCCGCTTGGCAGATCTCTTCATACTTCTCCTGCATCTGGGTCCTTTCACGGAATGATTCCTGCAGGAAGCGCGTGTTGTCTCCGATGAATTGGATAGGCGTATTAATCTCATGAGCGATTCCAGCGGCGAGGCCGCCCACCGCCTCCAGTTTCTGGGCGTGGCGAAGCTCTACTTCCATTCTCTTGCGATCAGTGATGTCGTTGAAACAAACCACAGCTCCCTTAATTCGGCCGCCCTCGATCACCGGAAATGCGGAGTAATCCACCGCAAGGTGGGTGCCGTCCGCTCGCCAGAAATACTCTGTATCGGATCGGCTCCCTTCTCCGGTGGCAAAGACTCTCTGGATCGGGCAGTCTTGCGCGGGGTATGGCGAGCCATCGGGGTGAGTGTGATGGAACAATTCGTGGAGGTGCTGCCCATTAATCTCCGCGGCGTTGCACCGGAACATCCGTGCGGCGGAGCGATTCATGAACGTGATACAGCCATTCAAGTCCAGACCATAGATGCCTTCTGAAGCCGAATCCAATATGAGCAGCCGCTCTTGGGTCAGTCGTTCCTTTTGTTCTTCCGCCCGTTTCCGCGCCATGAACTGGCCCATCTGGCTTCCGATATTTGTGATAATCGTGCGGAGATCGTCGTCGGGTTGGCGAGCGTCCGGGCTGAATAATTCGATCACGCCAAGGACTTCGGTCCCCAGACTGATTGGAAACGCGAATACGCTCCGCAAACCTGCTCGCAGAGTTTGCTCGCAGTCCCAGAATTCCGGTTCTTGCGCCACGTCAGGAATCCACAGGGCAATGCCTCTCGCCCACGAACGTCCCGGAACGCCCGTGCCCGCTTCAAAGCGCAGCTTGCGATTTGACGCGGCAAACTTGGCATAATTTTCGGAGGGAACGTGCCACGTCTCCGCGGGAATAAATTCCGACGACCAGTGATCGAAGCTCCAGGCCTGGGCGAAGTCATACTCAAGCGACTCGCACAGCACTCTTAAAATCTGGGCCGTAGCTTCTGGCAGCGTCTCTGTTTCGGCGAGAACGCGTGAAATCAGGTATTGCATCGTCGTCCGAGACCTCGCCCGCTGGCGCTCGATGCAATGCACGAGGATTCGTTCCAATGCCGCTGGATTTACGCGGTTCTTGACGAGATAGTCTTGCGCACCGGCACGTACTGTCTCCAATGCCTCGGAATCCTGATAGACAGAACTGATCACTACCACCGGCGTCTCGGCCGCTCGCACCTGCAAAGCTTTTAGGCTTGCGATGCCACTCGCATCCGCCAGGCTCAGGTCGACGAGTACCGCGTCAAACCTGGTAACTGCAAGCAACTGAAGCCCTTCGGAAAGAGTTGCAGATATCTCCACGTTGAAAGAAACCGTTTTCACGTCGGTAAGCTTCCGGCAAAGTTCAGCGGACGCTTGGCTGTCACCATCGATGAGCAGCACCTTAATCGGTCTAGGTGGAATGTGATCCATGAGCGCCTTTCCAGCGGGCCGAGACTAGCTTTCGAGCCGCCCCGTATCGAAACAATCGTCCATCCAAGGGGAAAGGTTTAGGCAAGCATTACGAGAGCAGGAGGTTTTGGTGCCGGAGGGGTGTCGCTTAAACTTCGTCGCTGGGTACCTCGAAACGTACCAAGTTGGATTGGAAGCCTTTCGTTCTGACGGCACCATACAGAATTCCGATCGCGAGCCAGGCCGCGCCAGCAAATTTTGCCGGACTGCTCAAATGCAGCCAGATAAACAAAGAGATCCCAAATCCGAGCGCCGGCACGGATAAATTCTCCCAGTATTTCTGGTTTGCGCGGACGAAGTAGTGGAAGAAAGCTGCGGCGTTGACACCCATGAAAGCGATAAAAGCTCCAAAGTTCAACAGTTCCACGCCACGCTCGTAGTCAATCAGGAACGCACCAATCAGAGCAATTGCACCGATTAGAACAATATTGTTCATGGGAATGCGCCGTCTCGGTTCGATTTCTCCGAAGAATCCTCGTGGGATAGCGCCACTCCGGCCCATTCCGTAGAGCAATCTTGCCGCAGCCAGTTGCGCTCCCATGCCAGATCCTACATTCGCAAGCAAAATGGTGAAGTTCACGAGATGGAACAAAAAAAATCCGCCCACCTGCCGTGCGACTAGTGGAAAAGCGGATTCCACCATCTCTTTCGGGAAGGGCTTCGACCCCCAGACCAACTGTGCCGCATAGACTTCCAGCGATGAGAGTATGCCGGTAATGAGACAGACCAGGACAGTCGCGATCAGAATGTTCCGTTTTGGATTCTCGGCCTCTTCCGACAGTGTTGAGATACCGTCAAATCCTATGTAGGTGAGCACCGCGATCGATGTGCCGCGGAACACGCCGTGCCAGCTAAAGGTCGAAGGGTTGTAGAACGGCTGCGTGAACAGCGCGGCGCCGTACTGATGGAGACCCCAAAGGAAACGAAGGACGAAAGCAAAAAAAATTACGACCACGACCATCATCGCCGCGGCCAGGGCATCGTTGATTCGAGCGGATGCCTTGACGGCACGAAGATTGAGAACCGTGAACATCCCCGCAAACGCGATGGCGAGGGCCCAGTAAGGCACACCCGGGAGAATATTCTGAGTAAGCTTGCTACAGATCACCGTGCAGATGAGCGGATTCAGGATGTAATCCATCACCATCGCCCAGCCCGTTAAATATCCGAGCGCCGGGTGGATTTCCTGACCTACGTAGGTGTATGCAGAGCCGGCGCTCGGATAAGCTCGCGCCATTTTCCCGTAGCTGATGGCTGTGAATAACATCGCAACCATGGCGATCAGGATGGTCGTGACGACATGGCCGCGAGCCTCATTGCTGATGATGCCGTAGATTCCCATGGGCGCAATCGGCTGAACGATCACGATCCCGATGATGATTAAATCCCAAAGAGTCAGGACGCGCTTTAAGCCAGCGGGCGATTGAGCGGCTTCACCTTTCTCACCGGGGCCGGCTACCGTCACCGGCTTGCGCCTTCAGCACGGCTCGCGGCCGAGAGATCGAGGGGAACGATCGAGGGCTCTATATTCCATCCAGAGACGCGAAGCTCCGCCCCGCGGTTGAGAGCACCTGGGCTCAGGAATTGCGCCGTGATCTCACGCTCTTCGCCTGGCATTAGCTCTACGTAATTGTCTTGCCAGAGCACAGGCAGAATCTCCGCGTCATCGCCATGGTCGCCGATCGCCAGTTTCACTTGGAATGCCAGCTTATTGCTTGGATTTTTCAACTTCACACGGACAACCGGACCTTCGCCAGTTGGCTCAAACGTTGGGGATACAGCGAGCGTCCCTGCCTTGGAAATCGACTGGAGCGCCGTGAAATCTTCGTAGGAGATTACGGGAGTGAACCTGTAGGTTGTCTTGTTCCAGTCGTAGACGGTCTTCTTCGAGGAGACCCAATAGAAATTCGTGCCTACGATTTTGCCGTCACCGTCCTGCAATCTCAGGTCCACGAAATGCAGGGGCGAGGTGTCGCCAAATGCCTCGGCTGGTATTGTGAGAACGGCCACAACCGCGTCCGCGCCAACATTGATCACGGCTTGCTTTGAAAATCGTTCGTGCAAATCTAAATCGTAAACCTTCGCTGCAACGGTCAGAGCAGAGATGGCTTCGTAGCGGCTGTTTACCACCATCACGTTGCGGTCGTCGTAGGAATACTGAACGTGCAGCGGCTCGCAGGCTTTCTTCACTCCGAAATATCCTGCTGCGGGTTGCAAATAATAGTCGTAAAGATGCCAGATTAGAGAGGGCCATGCATTGTTCAACATCCATTGGATTACGCCCGTCGACTCGTACTTGTTCCGCGAGTAAGCCTCGAACATTGCGCGTTCGCTATCGTAAGCCATTGCCTGCGCTTTCCGTTCGTAATCGCCGAGGCCCGATGGCAGCGCCGTAGATCTGCTTCATTGCTTCTTCCACATGGCTCAGGTCCTTGAATCCAAGCGAGCCGGCGTGATAATTCCAGGCGTCGCTATCGGGCGTTAGTTCACCAGGCGGGAGCATCTTTGTGAGCGAGCTGATGAGGGGAACCGATGGGCCGGCCGATGTCTCGGTAATAAATCCGTGCGCCCCGCCGAATTTTTCCGCGGCCGCCAGCCAGTAATCCGGTGGCACGTAGTCGTACGGTCCAGTCATTTTGAAACCAGAAGGACCCGTTATCGTGGTAGCGGAAGCCGAGGCCGAGGAAACATAGGGATTGGGCCAATCGGCCTGGTTTAAACACCTCGATGTAGGCCTTCTCCACATTTGCGGGGGGTGGATTATCGCTGCCGTTCAACCAAGCGAGCGCGCTAGGATGGCTGCGCAGCCTCAGAACCTGCGATCGCAGCGAAGCGGTGGCGATTTCGATATCTGCAGGCTTCCATTTCGGCCATTGCTCCCAATAATCGCAGCAACTCCAGCCGGCAATCACCAGCACGCCCTGCTCGTCCGCCAGATCGTAGAAGTCGTCTGTTTCCATCTTCCCTTCGAGACGAATCGCATTGAGATTCAGGTCGCGAATGTAGCGAAATTCTGTTCTTAACCGGTCAGTTGATTGTCGGAGGAGCATATCCGGAGCCCATCCTGCGCCCCGGATCAGAATCCGCTTACCGTTAACGCGAAAAAGCCGGTGTCCTCGAGCGTCCACCTCGGACGTTATTTCGCGTATGCCAAAGTGGACCGTTTCGGAATCGGAGACTTCGTCTCCTGTCGTGAATTGCAGCGAGAGTTCGAGCAGATCAGGCGTCCCCATTTGTGCGGGCCACCAGATTCTGGGGTGGGCAATCTCGAGTTGGGCAAACTCGACCGGGGTAAATTGCACCGTGCGGAGCTCTCCGGGGCTCAGTGCGATTGTCTTCTTAAAAGCAATTTGTCCAATTTGTCCGCTAAGAATGCCGGTCACTTGCTGATCTGAAGCATTGTGAAGTTCCGCCTCAACCGTGAGATCGGCCTGGTCCAGTGAACCCCGCGGGAAATGCGAGATCACCTGCGGATAACGAACCGTTACCGGACCGCTCGACCGCAAATAAACGTCTCGCCACAGCCCCATGTCTTTGTCTGGAGGCGCCGGATTCCAGTCCACCCAATTGATTCCCAAGTCGTTCTCCGTCTGGGCGAAGGTTTCCACCGCGATCACATTTGCTTCGCTTCGGCTCACGAGCGGGGTCACGTCGAATTCATAGGTCCGGTACGCCCCAGCGATCTCTTTCGAGTTCGCGATTTTGCGGCCGTTCACCCAGACATTCGCGCGGTTGTTGATACCCTCGAAATTGAGCCACACGCGCCGACCCTTATATTCTGATGGAAGGCGGAATTCGACGCGGTACCACCAGGAACACCAGAAGGGGCTGTCCTTCGGCATCGGCAACACGGAGAAATTCTGTCCGACGGGATAGGACGTGCCCGGAATGGCGCGAAGATTCTGGCCGAAATAGGGATCGGGAAATGTTTTATCCGCGACAAGCGCCGCCACGACCGTGGACGGCGCGGTGGCACGGTGCCAGCCATCGGTGCGAAATCCCAGAGCGGAAATCTGCTCCCCGTTTGATTTCACTTTGCATGAAGATTGCAGCATCCAGCCCGCGTGGAGATCAAATCTCGTTTCCGACCGCTCATTAGAGTCGGCGAGAGTCCCTGGGGAGATAAGCAGAAGAGCGAAGATCGGCAGAACCAAAAGCGCCAGAGAATCTGCGCGATTGGTGCTCGCGGACATGGCACGCATCGAGACATGCCGGCGACGATCGGGCACGTCCATATCCTACCTGAAGCGTCAGACCGGCGGAATCTGTGAGACGTTCCAGCCGCCTCCGATCGCCTTGATAAGCAGCACGCTGGCATTCATCCTGCGAATCAGAATTTCGAGTGCGGTGACTTCGTCGGAAAGCGCCGCGCTCTGCGCGGTAGTTACCTCGAGATAAGTGGTTACGCCACCACGATATCGCGTGGTGGACAAATCCAAAGAATGCTGGGCCGCGGCCACGGCTGCATCTTCCGTCTGGGCTTCCTGCTGGAGGATTTTGAGCGCCGCAAGATTGTCTTCGACTTCCTGGAAGGCCACGAGCACAGTCTGCCTGTAGTTATCAACCGACTGCTGGTAAGCGGCGCGCGCCTGGTCGGAAATTCCGCGCCTTAGCCCGCCGTCAAAAATGAGCTCTGCGGCCGATCCCGCAAGAGTCCAGAAGCCGCTGGCGCCTTGAATGAAGGTGCCCAGCGCGCCGCTCTCGAAGCCACCTCCGGCTGCCAGCGTGATATTGGGATAGTAAGCCGCTTTGGCCACGCCGATCTGCGCGTTGGCTTCTTGAACTCTCCGTTCGGCGGCGGCGATGTCAGGCCTTCGCTCCAGCAAGTCGGACGGAACGCCCGGCGGCACAGGTGGGGGGGGCGTGTCGAGCGACAACAGGGGAAGCGCAAACGATGAAGCCGGTTTGCCGATCAGTACTGCGATGGCATGTTCGAACGCCGCTCGATTGACTCCAGTGTCCACCGCCTGTGCCCGCGTCGTCTCGAGTTGTGTCTGCGCCTGCGCGACGTCCACGGCGGTCGCGATGCCACCCTGGTAACGGCTCTGGGTCAGCTGAAGCGCTTTGGTGTAGGAGTCGACCGTGGAATTGAGCAGCTTCTGCTGAGCATCGAGACCGCGCAACTGGAAATAATCCATAGCGAGCTCTGCGTGGAGGCTTAGATCTATGTTTGCCAGGTCGGCGGCAGTCGCCTGCGCTTCAGAGCGATTCGCCTCCACCAGGCGGCGCACGCGCCCCCAGAGGTCCGGCTCGTAGGAAACGTCAACGGGCAGAACGTAGTCCTGATAATACAAATCCGCGCTGCCCTGCGGACGATTGAACGATTCGCTGTTGTGCGTCCCAGATAGGCCGCCAGTGATGTTCGGTAAAGCCTGCGAGCGAGAAATCCGAATTGCGGCCCGCGCCGCAGCAAACTGGGCTTGCTCGGCTTTCAATGTCTGGTTGGAGACGCGGATACGCTCTTCGAGTTCATTTAACTGAGGATCGTTGTAAACCTCCCACCACTTTCCCTTTTCAATCTGGTCAGCCGGCTGCGCCTCTTTGAAATTCTGGGCGGTCTCCTTAAAGCTCTGAGGCACTTCCGTCGCTGGCTTCACGTATTTAGGGCCAACCGTGCAGCCTTCGGCAAATAGAATTGCAAGCGAGAAAATAAGCAGCCAGCGAGCCGAGTACCTTACATTTTTGTTGCGGGGGGATCGCCCCGAATTAATAGGGTGGGCTGAAGAGAACATCACGGATTCATCGCGCCGCTTTTGCCCCGGGGCGAGTCAGCAATGCGAACGCTTTCACCCGAGATCAGAGAATCGGAGGGATTGTCTATGACCCAATCGCCCGGCTTTATGCCGGAGACGACCTCAATCTCGTTTCCGAAATCCCTGCCGGCAGTTACACTTCGCAGGTCAGCACGGTTGCCGTTTTCGACCACGGCCACTTGCAGACCTTCCGACCGGAACAGCATGGCGCTTACGGGAAGAATAACGGCCGGCGTGCCGGGTGACGCTTTCAAATGGACCTGCGCATAGGCGCCTGGCAAGAGTTCGCCGGTCGGATTATTAACGTCCACCTCCACAAGAAGCGTGCGTGAAGACGGGTCGATGGCGTTCGCGGTCCGAACCAGCTTTCCCTTGAATCGCCGGTTGGGAAATTCCTGCAGCGACAAATCCGCTGTCAATCCCGGCTGCGCCGACTGCGAGTAATCCTGAGGAACGTTTACAAACACGCGGACCGATCGCGTGTCGGCGATGTGAAACAACTCTGTCGCGGGGCCCCCTGCACCCGAATTGATCAAGTGCCCGATATCGGTATTACGCGCCGTGATCACACCATCAAAGGGCGCATAGATCTTCTCGAATGACTGGAGTTGCTCGAGCCGCCTCACGTTGGACTGCGCTGAAGCGACCATGGCCTTCTTCGCTTCGAAATCGCCGGCGGCGTTGTCGACGTCCTGCTTGGAAACGGAATCTGATTTCGCGAGGTCCTGATATCTGTTTGCCGTGATTTCCGCAAGCCGGTAGTTGGCCTGCGCCGTATTCAGCTCCGCGCGAGCTTGGTCAAGCTGCTGATCCAGTTCTGGTGTTTCAATCTCCGCAAGAAGCTCGCCAGCTTTTACGTGAGATCCGATGTCGGCGTACCATTTTTTCAAATATCCATTCGTGCGCGCATAGATGGGGGAGTCGATAAATGCCTGAATATTGCCCGGCAAGACGATTTCCGTCTGCGGGTTGCCCAGTTTCGGATGAATGACGGCGACCGTTGGCGTTGCCAGATCACGCGTCTCGGTAATCAGCGCAGCCTTGGCTCTCTCTCTCGGAATGACCCCAGCAATGACGATTGCCGCAATAACCACGAGAGCCAGGATTGCGAACCAGATTCCACGGGCCCCCTGCCGGCTTTCTCGCGGCGGGGACACTTCTGGCCCAGAGGGCATGCTGGTTTCGTCCATCTCAGTCGTGGGTTTGTTCGTAACTTACCGCACCTATTAGACGTACGAGTGACGATTTCGTTTCAGAATCGCAGGACTAGTCATCCCGGCCGATACCATGTATGAAGCTGAAAAAGACCGGCACAAAAAACAGTGTTGCCATCGTTGCGAAAAGCAATCCCCCGATTACGGCCCGGCCGAGGGGGGCGTTTTCTTCGCCGCCTTCGCCCAGTCCGAGGGACATCGGTAGCATCCCTATAATCATCGCCAATGCGGTCATCAGCACCGGCCGGAATCGAGTGTAACCAGCTTCCAACGCCGCTTCTGGGGGAGTCTTCCCCGCTTCGAATCTTTCCTTGGAAAAGCTTACCACCAGAATGCTGTTCGCCGTCGCGACGCCCATGCACATGATTGCACCGGTGAGGGCCGGCACGCTGATGGTCGTTTGTGTGATGAAAAGAAACCACACGATGCCGGCCAGTGCCGCCGGCAAAGCCATCAAAATGATGAACGGGTCCAGCCAGGATTGAAAATTCACAACGATCAAAAGGTAGACCAGAACTGTGGAAAATAACAAACCTATAAGCAGGCCCTCATACGACGCGTTCATGGTCTGGATTTGTCCGCGAACGATCAATTGCGAGCCTTCGGGAAGAAATTTCCTGGAGCGCGCGATAATCGGCGCGATATCGCGGGAAACGGCTCCCAGATCTCGCCCTTCTACAGCGCCAAATATATCGAGGACAGGGGTGATGTCGTAGTGCGAGACCACGGCCATTTCTCCCGTGCGGTTGAAAGAAGCCAAACCCTCCAATATTTGCGGCGTCGCGACACCAGCTTTTGTCACCGGTATGTTCTTCAGGCTTTGAAGCGTATCGACGGCATACTGAGGAGTTTGTGTGGCCACTGAATAGCTCACCCCGGTTATGGGATCCAACCAGAAAGCCGGCGCCGTTTGAAAGCTTCCGCTTAGGGAAACCAGTACGTCTGTGGCGACATCAGTCTGCGTGAAGCCTATTTCGCTCGCCTTGGTGCGGTCCACATCGATGTGAATTTTCGGGTAATTAAACGGCTGCTGGATCCTTAAGTCCACCGTGCCGGGAACAAACTTCAGCTGGTTCATCAGCTTCTCGGCGAATGCGTGATTTTGGGCCAGCTTGTGTCCCACGATTTGAACATCGATGGGAGCAGGGAGGCCAAAATTCAGAATCTGGCTCACGATGTCGACGGGGACGGCGTAGAAGGTAACGCCAGGGAAGTCACGGTTCAGGCGGGCGCGCAACTCCGATACATATTCACGGGCGGGGCGGTGCTTCGGCGTCAATTCCACTTGGATATCGGCGTCGCCAGCGCCGATGGGCCCGGAGATGCTGTAGGCCAGGTTCTGGCTGCTGTACGGCAATCCAATGTTATCGATTATCGTCACGAGTTCGCTCGGCGGAACCGCGCGACGAATCTCGTCGTCGACTTGGCTGCAGAGGTCTGCTGTCTCTTCGATCCGCGTCCCCGTAGGCGCCCTTAAGTGGAATTTGAATTCGCCATTGTCGACTGTCGGGAAGAAATCCTGCCCTACCAGAGGAACCAGTGCGAAGGACAGGATGCACGCGGGGAAGAAGCAAACCACCAAAAGCTTTCTGTGACGGATCGCGACTCCCAGGGCGTTGCGGTAGCGAATCCTCGTGCGCTCGAAGGCTGCGTCAAAGCGTGCTTGCATTCGAACGAATGGATTCTGGGATGCCGTTTTCGCAGTTTCGGAATGTTCTCTGCTGGACTGGGCGACAAGGAGGAATCGCGCCATCGTCGGCACAAGGGTCCGCGAAAGCAGATAAGACGCGAGCATCGCGAACACTACCGCTTCCGCGAATGGAACGAACAGATATCGCGGGACGCCGGTCAGAAAGAACATCGGGACGAATACGATGCATATGGAAAGCGTCGAGACGAGCGCCGGTACGGCGATCTGCGAAGCGCCGTCCAGAATGGCCTGGGTGATTTCTTTCCCCTGATCGATATTCCGGTTGATGTTCTCGACTTCCACTGTGGCATCGTCCACCAATATTCCAACAGCGAGCGCCAAACCTCCCAGAGTCATGATGTTAATAGTTTGGCCGAGGGCCCCGAGGGCGATGATCGAACACAGAACCGAGAGCGGAATCGATACGGCGATGATAATCGTGCTTCGCCAACTGCCAAGGAATAGAAGAATCATCAATCCAGTGAGGCATGCGGCGATCGCGCCTTCGCGAAAGACGCCGTTGATTGAGGCTTTCACAAAGAGCGATTGATCCGCGATGAGGTCAGCCTTCACTTTGAAAGGAGCGTCGGCCAGTACCGCGGGCAGTTTAGCTTTGACGTCCGCGACGACCTGTGTCGCCGAGGAGTTGCCTTTCTTCAATACCGTCTGCAGAACCGAACGCGCTCCATCCACTCGAACAATGTTGGTTTGCGGCGGATAACCGTCCCGAACGTGGGCCACATCGCGTATATAGATTGGCGCGCCGTTTACAGTCTTAATCGGGAGGTCATTGAGTTCGTCGACCTTGAGAGGCGAAGAATTCAAGTCGACCTGATACTCGTAAGGCCCCATCTTGGCGGTGCCCGCGGGCAGGATAACGTTCTGCGAACTAACCGCGTTAACTACATCGCTCGCGGATAGTCCTTTTGCCTGCAGCGCGGCCGTATTGAGATCAACCTGGACCTGCCGCTGTTTCCCTCCGTAGGGATTTGTCAAGACCGCCCCATGCACCGTGGCCAAAGTAGGGCGAACGAAGTTGTTCATCGTGTCGAAGATTTCCTGCTCGTTGAGCCCGTGCCCCGAAACGGCCAGTTGCAAAATGGGGACCGTGGATGCGTTGTAAGTGAAAATCAGAGGAGCAGTGGTGCCCGGTGGAGCGGTTTTCAGCACCGTTTGCGACACCGCTGCTATTTCCGCCACGGCGGCGTTCACGTTTGCATCCGGTTGGAAATAAATCTCTACGAGCGCGCTCCCGCTGAGCGATTGGGATTCGATATGCTCGATGTCGTAGACCGTTCCGGTGACTCCTCGCTCGAAGCTGAAAATGATGCGGTCCGACATTTCTTCAGGGGAGAGCCCCGCGTAAGTCCAATTGATGGCAATCACCGGTATATCGATGTTGGGGAAGATATCAGTTGGCGTTCTCAAAACCGCGAAAAGGCCGAGGAGTAGAATGAGTACGGATGCCACCACGAAGGTGTAAGGACGCCGGATCGCAAGCCGAACAATCCACATATTCCGCCGTTCTCCTGGTAGCTGCGGAAAAACAGTATAAGGGCAGGGGCAGTGATACGCCTTGCAGTCCCCTATTATCGCATAGCCCAATCCAAACGGATAACGAGCGGATATTGGTGTTGGTGATAGCCCGTACGCAATTCATTGCTTGACGGCTTTTCTCGCGCAAGACACAATAGTGTCACGCCTTTTTATTATGGGTTCAGGGAGCTGTCATGGCCGGCACGGTGGTCAATCTCCTCCTGTTGGGCCTTCTATTTCTCGCAGCGGTGGTGTGCATCGTTGCACCCTTGGGCGTTCTGGTCGTGATGTTCTGGCAATGGCACAAGGAACTGGATCAGATTATTCGCCTGAAACAGGCTAGATCGACGCAGGTGCGGTGAAGCGGGTCCCCGTTAGACGGACTGATTCAAAATATGCTCTCCGGGCTACACAAGGTACGACGCAGCGACACTGCCGAGTCTTCCCAGCAGGCTCTTCAGTAAAAGCGATACACCGAAGGGTTCGTAATAGGGAAACAGTTCCCTCATAGTTCGGACAATTTTGCGTGTTCCGTGGAAGAATTATTCTACTTTTGTGGTTCATTCGGGAACGCCATCTTCTTTATCGCTATTTAAATCAAAGGACTTGTAAACGGCAACGCAATTGCCAGTTGAAGACGGCACCAGACGTGGCATTCACTAAAAACAAGAGCGCATGGGCAAAACTCAAGGTCAACACAGCACAGGTATACGACGGTTAGCATCTGTCGCTTCATTGTTCGCGGGAATTGCCTTAGCATCACTGGCAGTCGTTCCGATCCAATTGAAACGCGCTTTTCCATCGCAGGCACAGAGTGAGGTTTCTGCGTCCTCAGAGTCCAGCTCGAACAGTCTCGCCCCTGCTGGTTC
Organism: uncultured Acidobacteriota bacterium; assembly: GCA_963848365.1. Lineage (GTDB taxonomy): Bacteria > Acidobacteriota > Terriglobia > Acidiferrales > UBA7541 > Palsa-295. The sequence continues at coordinate 483,364 of CAWKDI010000004.1, read as the reverse complement.
AGATTTGTTGCCATCCTCACGCCGCTTATACCCTTATTCAGTGATTCCTGGTGGCGTCGAATCCGTCGCGGAACTTCGAACCGCGGTTCAAAACGATCCTGTAGTGGCACGGCACTATGCCGATTTCGATATAGCCAAAACGCGCGTGATCTCCCTGGACCGCGATCGCACGGTTTATGTCTCGTATCGAATCGGCGGAGAAATATTCTGGACAAACCGCGCTCTCCGGCTTCACAAGGGAGAAGCCGTGATAACGGACGGCGCCCACGAGGCGAGAACACGCTGCGGAAATCGCATATCGGATACTGCCGAAGCTCCTTTATCCAGCCAGCAGCCAGCGCTCGACGCGTTTGAGCGAGTCGCTCCGGAAGGCCCGCTCTACGCCACGAATATGCCGATCGACGGCGAATTGACTCCGCCGGCTCCCTATACTCCCGCGCACCCTTTTGACATGCAACGCAATGAATATTCGCCGCCCTTTTTTCCCTTTGTGCCAGGGCCGGTAATCGGCTCAGGCCCTGGATCAATTTATTCCAATGGCACAGGATCAACGGGTGGAAATGGGCCGTCTTCAGGGCCGGGCGGCATAACTGGATACCCCTCCGCAGGAGGTTCTTCTAGCCCCGGGTCGCCGTCAGTGCCGAGTTCTCCGGGCAGTCAGCTAACCGCGACCCCAGAGCCGGGCACGCTGCTTTTGCTCTCGATGGGACTCAGCGGGTTGTTCATTGGCCGCAAGTTTCGCAGGCGAGAACGGAATCATCCGTAAGCTCTGGCGGGATTCGGTCAATCAGCTTCGATTCAGCCTCTGCTGTGTAGCGGTGAGCCCGTCCTGGGCGGCTTCCAATATTCGCACCGAACATGCTACGCCGTTTCGCTCGAACCGGCTCGCGATGGCCTTACCGATTTCGTTGAAACGATCCGTGGCAAGGGCAATCACGCTCGGCCCCGCGCCGCTCAGCGCGATTCCAACAACCCTGGCATTCTGGGAAGGCCCAGAACGTCACCTAGGCCGGGAATCAGCGACTGGCGCGCGCTTTGGTGCAGCCGGTCTTCCATGGCATCCCAAAGCAAATCGAAGCGCCGCTCTTCGATGGCCGCTACAAACAGTGCCGTGCGCTGCAGATTGTGGACAGCGTCGGATCGCGACACCGTCTGCGCCAGCACAGCGCGCGACTTCTTCGTTTCCAGCCCGGTCGACGGGGTCACCACGATCAGCCGGACCATTTTCGGCCAGCTCTTTCTTACCGCCACCACGCTTCCGTCATCTCGCGTGAACGTGACGACGAATCCGCCCATCAGCGCCGCGCCCACATTGTCCGCATGACCCTCCATCTCGGTCGCATAGCGCAAAGCGGTATCTTTCGGAATCGACTTCCCATTCACCGCGAATCCCAGCGCCACTCCGGCCACCGCCGCCGCCGCGCTGCTGCCAAGCCCGCCCGCCACGGGTATCTCATTCTGCACGGCTAGGCGAACGGTTGGAAGGCTCAAGCCCTCGCGGTCGGCGGTCAGCTTCATGGCCCGCAATATCAAATTCTGATCGGCCGACTTGGGCAACGCCGACGATCCCCGCACGCCCATGCTTCGGGCCCGGCTGTTCGTACCGCGGGCGACGATCACGGTCGCGCGGACGCTGAGATAAAGTTCGAGGGCAAGCCCAAGGCAATCGAATCCCGCTCCTAGATTCGCTGTCGAGGCAGGGACACGAACCTCGTAAACATTTTCTCTCGGAGCGCTCATTGCTTCAGTTGATGCATCCCGGAGGCGGGATATCGCCCCGACAGCTGATTCTCGCAACGCCACCGGGGTATTTCAATTTCGTTGATCTAAGATCTTTAAGACAGCAGTTTTCGTCGCAGCCACGCGCCGCGGAGCGTTTCGAAATGAGCCGTGAATCGGGCTGCGGCCCTTGTCCGGAATCGATCGACAGGGTTCCGCGATGGTATTGGTTGACGTAATCCGGATCCTTCAAAACATGCCCGGTCAGCACCGCGAAAACCTCTTCTTCCGGTTGGATTGGCCCGCCGCGACCAGTTTGCGAATTCCCGCCACCGTCGTGGCGGAGGCGGGCTCGCATCCGATTCCGTCGCGCCCGATCATCGCTTTCGCGTCGGCAATCTCCTGTTCGCTTACGCTGATCACTTGTCCGCGGGATCGCAAAACGGCGCGCAAGCTCTTCCGCCAGGAAACGGGCGCGCCAATTTTGATCGCCGTCGCAAGCGTTTTGCGGTTGCTTCACCGTTGTCCATGGTGTCTGGGAAGTTCGAGCATCCTTGTCCGCAGTGCTCTGGGCCGAGGCGCGCGAACAAGTGACGCCAGCGGCGCGGAGCCCTCGGCCTGCACCACGCTGAATTTCGGCAAGCGGTCGATCAGACCGATGCTGCAGCATCTCCTCGAATCCCTTGCCGAGCGCCGTGCTGTTCCCCATATTGCCGCCGGGAACAACGATTGGTCCGGCACCTGCCAATTGCATTGCTGCATCAACTCGAAGGCGACAGTCTTCTGCCCCTCGATGCGGAACGGATTGATCGAGTTCGCCACGTAAATCGAGGGATCGTCGCCCAGCTCCTGAATCAGGCGCATGCAATCGTCAAAATTCCCATCCAGTTCGCAGCACTGCGGCGCCGTAATCCATGCTCTGCGCGAGTTTCGCGGCGCTGATCTGCCCATGCGGCACCAGGATCGCCGCCTTCAGCCCGGCTCGCGCGGCGTAGGCCGCGAGGCTCGCCGCCGTGTTTCCGGTGCTGGCGCAAACGGCAATCTCGCGCTCCCAGCACGACGGCCTGCGTGATCGCCGCCGTCATGCCCGTATCCTTGAACGAACCGGTCGGATTGCATCCCTGATGTTTCAGCCGAAGCCCCACCAGTCCGCAATATTCCGCACAGCGCGGCGCATCGTAGAGAGGCGTGTTGCCTTCGAACAGAGTTACGAACGGAGCCGCGTCGTCGAACGGCAGCAATTCCCGATAGCGCCACACGCCGCTGATGTCGCGCGCATCGCGCGATCCGGCGCGCACCGCCCAAAGTTTGCAGAGTCCGGCCGTCTCGCTGGGCGTCGGGAGGCGCAATTCGATCTCGAGCGGGCCGCCGCATTGCGGGCACACGTAGATTCGCTCGCGAATGCCGTAGACCGCCCCGCACCCGGGAAGAATGCAGCGCTGCGAGGCCTTCTGCGAGCCGGTTTCTCGATCTCGCTAGCAGTCTGCTGCGCCATTTCAGGAAACCGTCACGCGCCGCTCGCTGGGCGACGGTTGCGCCGAGTCCGAATTCGCGGTGTGTGGCCACCAGCGCCGCCTTCATGTCCTGCTCCGCCACCACGAACGAAATGTTCGATTCCGACGAACCTTGCGCGATCGCGATAATGTTCACGTTCTCCTGCCCCAGCGCAATAAACACGCGCCCCGCCACGCCGGGCGTCCCGCGCATATTTTCGCCCACCACCGCGACGATCGCGATATTCGGATCGACGGTGATGTGCTCGACTTTTTCGTGCGCCACGTCCTGCGCGAATTCCTTGCGCAGCGCATCCACGGTGCGCTTTGCGTCGGTGGAAGCCACGATGAAGCAGATATCGTTCTGCGAGGACGATTGCGAAATCAGCAGCACGTTCGCGTGAACTTCGGCCGTGGTCGAAAATGTGCGTCCCACCACGTCCGGCACGCCCACGATGCCCGGGCCGCCAAGGCTGATCAGCGTCACATCCTTGATCGCCGTCAGCGCCTTCACGCCTCCGCCGTTGCTGCGGCCCTTGGGAGTGATTTTCGTGCCTCTCTTTTCGGGCGAAAAGCTGTTCCGAATCCAGACGGGAATGCCCTGGCCGCGACCACAGCACGGAGAGTCTTGGGATGCAGCACCTTGGCTCCGAAATAGGCCAGTTCAGTGGCCTCGCGATACGAAATTTCGGGAATCGTGCGCGCCTCGGCTACCAACCGCGGATCGGCTGTCAACACGCCGTCCACGTCCGTCCAAATGATGATTTCATCGGCGCTGATAGCCGCACCGAGAATGGTCGCAGAATAGTCCGATCCGCCGCGGCCCAGCGTCGTCAGCACGCCGTCAATCGTGGCGCCGATAAATCCGGTGACCACAGGCACAGTCGCCATCCTGCAGCAGCGGCATCAGCCGCGATTCACAGTGCTCCCGCGTGCGGTCCATGATGGGGTCGGCACCCCCGTGATAAGGATCGGTCACGATCAATTCGGTTGCTTCCATGGCTTCGGCTGCGCACGCCGAGCTCTTCGAGCGCTCCGGCCACCAATCGGCGCGGACAGCCTTTCGCCCAGGCTCGATACCGCATCGAGCGTTCGTGGCGTCAGCTCGCGCAGAAGCGCGGTGCCTTTGCAAAGGCGCTCGCCCTCCTCGAAAATCTCCTCCATGCTGGCCGCTCATCGCAGCTGCGGCTATCCTTCGATTTGATCAGCGCCTCGAGCGCAATATCGTGCTGTTTCCGAAGCGCTTCAAACACCGCGGCAGCGGTATCCCGTTCGCCCGCTTTCCGATTTCTTCGCGGCCTCAATCAGGCGGTTCGTCACGCCACTCATCGCGGAGACCACCGCCACGACCGGGCCCTCTCGCGACGCATCCCGCACAATCTGCGCAACTCGCGCAATACACGACGCGTCGCCCACGGACGTACCGCCGAACTTCATCACTCGCAATGGGTTATTCATTGTCCCAATTCAAACTGCACCCAATTTCCGCGGAAATTGGCCCGCTTCAAGCGGGCCAGCGAACTTGGAGCCTGCCTTCCAGAGTCTGGCACCCAAAAAACTATACACCAACCAGCACTCTTTGAGACCGGCGTCTTCCCTCATAGGCTGCGTTTCCATTATCTCTGGTGTTAGAACATTAGGTTTCTTGCAGGTGGTACCAACGGGGAGAAGCGGCGGGGAAGACGCCGGAGGCTGGGCCCGGGATCTTCCAGCAATGGGAACAAGATTGAGGTGACAGTCTACCGGAAGCGTTCGCCTCTGGTTGAAGCGGCACCCTCCCAATAGGGCTTGTAGCCGTAGTGAGTGAATATTTGGTTGCCCCAGGCGGAATCGGCCATATTGGGCCAGGTGTCTTTATCAAAGCCGGGAGCATTGTCGAGAAGTTTCTTATCGACATTCAGCACGGCTTTCTTGTCGGTTACGTTGAATCGGAACGCCTCCCAGGGGATCGCGAAATACTTGTCACCCATTCCCAGGAACCCCCCAAAGGACAGTACTGCATAGGCAATGCGGCCTGCTTCGACATCAATCGCGATGTCTTCGATTTTGCCTAGGTCTTCGTTTTGCTGGTTGACGACCTTGCTGCCGATTACCGTTTTCTTTGCGGGAAAGATGTGTGTGTAGGTTGCTACTCGCGCCTCAGCCATTTGATGCCTCCTTGCGAAAATTTAAAAGTTTGCAGTGCGGGCGGGTATCTCCAGACTGTCACTGCGAGAATCGGGGGTCAATCAAGCGTTCGGTGTATGGTGTACTACGCGCCCACCAAAGGACTTGGGGGAACTAGCGCGGTCCGCCGATTCGCATCAGACGCATCAGATTGGTGGTACCGCGAGCGCCGATGGGCGTACCGGCAATCATTCCGACAATATCGCCCTTCCTTACCAGATGTTCCTTGCGCAGGCGCTCCTCGACAACCGCCGGAAGTTGATCGATATACTCGATGCGGTCCATCCTTTTTGAATCTACTCCCCAGAACAGGTTCAGTCGGCGGCGTGTCTCCTGGTTTGGTGAAAAAGTAAGGATCGGCGCCCGTGGACGATACTTCGAGACCAGCCGCGCGGAATAACCTGTTTCGGTGAATACTACAATGGCCTTCATGTGAAGCTCCTCGGCGGCGTGGCAAATCGCCTCGGCTATGGCCTCGCTTATGCGCGGTTCGGTGGAACGCCGCGGCCGCAGCGACTGAGTGACGCTGGCTTCCGCTTCGCAGATGATCCGGTTCATCATTTCGAGCGATTGCAGAGGATAGTTTCCCGCCGCCGTTTCTCCGGAAAGCATCAAGGCGTCGCTACCGTCAAAAATCGCGTTCGCTACATCGGAGGCTTCGGCCCGCGTGGGCCGGGGATTCTTCTGCATGGAATCGAGCATCTGGGTAGCCGTGATCACCGGTACCAGGGCGTTCCGCGCCTCCAGGATAATCCGCTTCTGAACGACGGGAACCTGTTCCGGGCGCATTTCAACGCCAAGATCGCCCCGAGCCACCATCACGCCGTCGGCCAGCTTCAGAATCTCTTCCAGGTTATCGATCGCTTCGGGCTTTTCGAGCTTGGCGATTACCGGGGTATCTTTTCCTTCGCGCTTGATTGCCGACTTCGCCATGCGGATATCGCCCGCGGTGCGCACAAAACTCAAGGCGATGTATTCCACGCCGACCTGCAGGGCGAACGAAAGGTCCTTGCGGTCTTTCTGGGTCAGGGAGGGGATCTTTAATTTTGCCCCTGGCAGATTGATTCCCTGATGCTCGCCCAGCTCGCCCGCGTTTTCTACCTGACACACCACATCTTTGCCGCGCACCGAAAGCACCCGCAAGGCAATCTCGCCGTCCCGGAGCAGAATCTGGTCGCCCCGATGCACCGACTCCGGCAGTTGCTTGAAGGTGGTCCCTACGCCTTCGACGTTGCCAACAATATTTCTGGTTGTAATCGTGAATTTCTGGCCGAAGCGGAGCCGAACAGGTAGCCCGCGATCAAGCGCACCGGTCCGGATCTTGGGGCCCTGAAGGTCGGCAAGCACGGCAATGGGTTTCTCGTGCTTCTTGGCCGCGGCCCGCACGGAAGCGACACGTTGCGCGTGTTCATCATGGCTTCCGTGGGAGAAGTTCAGGCGGGCCACGTTCATGCCCGCAACGACCATGCGGTCAATGATCCGGTCCGAGGAGCTGGCGGGGCCGAGGGTACAAACTATCTTGGCTCTGCGGCGAGTCAATGGGTCAGGGCTCGACACAGTATAGCGTGCCGCTAAAATTCGGTAGAACCGAAAATGCAGGGCATGCCATCGGTTTCATGAATAACAGAGGGGAGACGCCGTCGAGTTCGGTTGACAGATCAGGGCTACTGCGGCCCTTATTTATTCCCCGATTTCAGGAATGTGCCACGGTCGAGGTCGGTAAATGCTTCGCGCAGTTGCTCTTGGGTGTTCATTACGATGGGGCCATACCACGCCACGGGCTCTTCCAGCGGCTTTCCCGAAACCAGGAGAAAGCGTATGCCATCATCCCCGGCCTGGACGGTGACTTCGTCACCTCTATCGAACAAAACCAGTGATCGATTGTCGGCCTCCGAAGGGGGCGTGGTATCAGCCCAAGCTACAGGCTCGGTGGGGACCGCGAGGGGCTGGGAGGCGTTACCGAATTTACCGGCACCGGAGAAAACGTAAGCGAAGGCGTGTCGTGTGGTTTCGACCGGCAACGTCTTCTTGCGCCCGGGCGGCACGGACACGTCAATATAAATCGGGTCAGCGGCAATGCCGTCGACCGGCCCATTGCGCCCCCAAAATTTTCCGCAAACCAGGCGCACATGGGTTCCGTCGTCATCCTTGATTTCAGGAATGTCGGTGGATTTCACCTCCTGATAGCGCGGGGGCGTCATCTTGAGTGATGCTGGAAGGTTCGCCCAGAGCTGGAATCCGTGCATGCGCCCGGCGTGGTCGCCCTTGGGCATCTCCTGATGGATGATGCCGCTGCCCGCCGTCATCCATTGAACATCGCCGGGTGCGATCTCGCCATGATTGCCCATGCTGTCGCCATGCTCCACCGTTCCAGCCAGGACATAGGTGATTGTTTCGATGCCGCGGTGGGGATGCCACGGGAAGCCGGCGAGATAATCCTCGGGAACGTCGTTGCGGAAATCGTCGAGCAGGAGGAACGGGTCGAAATCCGAGGTGTTGCCGAAACCAAAGGCCCGCCGCAGATGCACACCGGCGCCTTCGAGCGTTGGTTTCGCTCTGATCAGCTTTTTGACCGGTCGAATCGACATGGCAGACCTCCGCTATGGGTAAATGTACTCGCAGACAAACGCGGATGCACGGGGAATCAATGTCATGGCAGGCCAGGGCAACTGTCGCGGAGGTGGAATCTGGCGTCGCTGGTCTAGATAACGGCGGTTGAGATGAACCGCTCTGGTGCGTCGAATCGACCGGACATATTTTTCTGACGCTGTTGCCCACTTCAGAAAAGTTGAACGCGTACTGTATCTCCCAGTCCCGGAACGCCGCGAACAATTCGGCCAGAATGGAAACTGAATGCCTAGAACGTGAAGCGGTTTGCAACATCGAGGTCGAACTCCCTGCGATTACCCGCAAGTTTCCTTGCGTTAATGTGCTGAGACTGGCCGGAAGGCTTTGGTGGCTTGATTGCTGATTATCGCGCGAACAACTTTGCGGGGGAGGAAGGCACGATCCGTGTTCCAAGGCTTGCGGCGGGTCCGCAAGCTGTGGGCTCACTCGCTCCCAAGAATAATTCAGGTTGAAAGGCAGCAAGCCCACTTTGACAACCCTAGTTCCGAGTACGAAGGAACAAAAGCAGTCCAATCTGGCTACGGATCAAGCGGTCCTCACGACTCGTGGGCAGGAATGCCTCGCGCGAATCAACCCTCGCGTGCCTTCCGGTATTCGAGCAAGTCCGTCCAGCAGCTTACCAAGCTATCTCTCTAACTTGCTCAGTATGGTTGCACTAGTGGCGATGGCTTTGGGCTTTGCCTCCCCCACAATTGCACAGCCGTCAGGGATCCTCGTTTCGGTGAGCCCGACCAGCGTTACCCTCTATGGCGGCCAATCGTTGCAATTCACCGCGACGGTCCAGAATGCGACCAACCAAGCAGTCACCTGGTCCATCGGGTCGGCGGTGGGCACTATCTCGACGAGCGGATTGTACTCTGCGCCATCCACGATCTCCGTGAATCAGAGCGTGATGATCACGGCCACGAGCGTGGCCGACGGGACAACCTACGCCACGGCGACCGTGACGCTATTGCCGGCGATCAGCGTTTCGATAACGCCGCCTTCCGGCAGCCTGGGAGAAAACCAAACCGAGCAGTTGACCGCGAACCTGCAGAACGCACCCGGTTCAGGGGCGTTATTTGTGCCCTCAAGCGCCGCGGTCTGGACCAACGGGTATGACCATTATCGCACCAATGCGAATTTGTCCGAGCCTGTTATCACACCCTCCAATGCGAGTTCCGTGAGGCTTCTCGGCAGCTTTGCCGTAGATGCATATATTTACGCGCAGCCCTTATTTGTCGGCCAGACAACACTTCCTAACGGTTCGACCCACGACCTGTTGCTGATAGCGACCATGAATAACACCCTCTACGCATTCGACGCGAATTCCCCCGGACAAGCCGCGTTGTGGTCGGTCAACTTCGGAGCCACGAACGTCAACACTACGACGCCCATATCGCCCATAGGGGCCGGGATTGTTTCGACTCCTGTAGTCGACTTGACAAACAAGCTCGTATATCTCGTTTATGAAACCGCGACTCCTTCCTGGGTGCTGGCGAAAGTGGATTTGCTTACGGGAAATGTCCTCTCATCGGTGACGATCACCGGCCAAGTTCCCGGAACCGGCGACAGCGCTTACCTGGATACGGTAAGCGGCCCCAATTTGGTGTTCTATCCGAAATATGAGCTGCAGAGGGCCGGACTGGTCCTCGCCAACGGGCAAATCTATGTTGCCTTCGCCAGTTGGGGCGACGTTAGACCAGAGCACGGCTGGATCTTTGCCTACGACGCAGTAAGCCTTACTCAGAATAAGGTCGTTTGCCTCAGCCCCAACAGTTGGGGAGGCACCATCTGGCAATCAGGTGGTGCTCCCGCAGTGGACGACAGCGGCGACCTGTACGTGGCAACAGGAAACGGCGCGGGAACCACGGATCTGAGCGAGTCGTTTGTGAAGTTCGATCCCAGCCTGAATCTGCTGTCTTACTTCCAGCCGGCGAACTGGATGTCGATGAGCGCGTCGAATTTCGACTTTTCCGGCCGGACAATGATTGTGCCGGGGCAGTCCCTGATCATATCCGGATCGAAGGATCACGACGTATATGGATTGGATTTGCCTTTTGACGGCCCTTTGCAAATCGTCTCAGAAGCCGGAACCACCGAGGGCGTCTACAACGGGGCTATCTTCAACGGAAGCGTGTACACCGCGGATGGTCAGATTTTCGCGCACCCCATCAACGGAACGAGCATTGGCACGACGGGCGCGACAACCGTCAACAGCTACAATCAGCCGGTATCAGTTTCGGGAAGCTGCAACGGAACCTCCAATTGCGTGCTATGGGCGACTACCATGGCCTCGGGCGCTGGAACGCTGCGAGCTTTCGATGCTACAACGCTGACAGAGTTATATAACAGCGACATGGCGCCGAATGGCACCGATAGTCTTGGGACTCAGGCGAGGTTCGTTGCGCCGGTCGTCGTAAACGGTCGCGTGTATGTGGCCACGGATAGCAATAAGGTGCAGGTTTACGGGGTTCCGTTGTCCACGACGAGTTCGAATCAGAGCATCACGGGGACATCGGTCACATGGATGCTCACCCCGAATATCGGCAGCATCTCCTCAAGCGGGCTGTACACCGCGCCGGCTACGATCAGTGCCACTCAGACTGTCACGGTGATCGCGGTCAGCGCGGTGGATTGGACGAAATCGGCGAGTACGACGATCTCGCTTTACCCACCCCCAGGCATTACCACGCAGCCGCAGAGTCAGAGCATTGCTACGGGCGGGACAGCCACTTTCGCAGTTGTCGCGAGCGGATCGGGCCTCTCCTATCAATGGTGGTCGGCACCTGCCGGCAGTTCTTCATTTTCCCCGATTAGCGGCGCGACCGGAAGCAGCTACACCACGGGCACGGTATCTCAGGCCGTGAATGGCACGCAGTATGAATGCGTGGTGAGCAACACCTTCGGGGCGACTACCTCAAACATCGCGATATTGAGCTGGCTTGCTCCAGGCACGGATTACGTAACGTCCATGGCATTAGGAAGTGTCCGAAACAACTTTACCGGTTGGGTCGGAATGCAGATCGCTGTGGGTGCGTCGCCTGTGACTGTGTCGCGGCTGGGGCGCATATTCGTGACAGGTAACACCGGCGTTCACACGGTGAAGATCGTGAACGCTGCGACGAGCCAGGATGTCAGCGGCGGTTCAGCTAGCGTATCGATGACGGGAGGCAGTTCTGGCGCGTTCGCGTACGCGAACCTGCCGACACCCGTGACATTGACCGCCAACACGTCCTATTACGTCCTGAGCCAGGAAACGCAGGGCGGAGACTCGTGGTACGACATCAATACGACAATACAGACTGCCAGCGTGGCTACCGAAACGACCGGGGTCTACAGCTACGATGGCGCAACATACAGCGTACTGGGATCGGCGAATCAGTCGTATGGACCTGTAGATTTTGTATACAGCACTGCTTCGGTGCAGCCTGGCATCACCGGCCAGCCACAGAGTGTGACGGTAGGCGTGGGCGGGTCGGCGACGTTCAGCGTAAGCGCGACGGGCGGGAACCTGAGCTATCAGTGGGCCTCAGCGCCTTCGGGGAGTTCGACGTTCACGGCGATCGGCGGGGCGACAGCCAGCAGTTACACGGTATCGGGCGTGACGATGGGGCAAACGGGCACGCAGTATATGTGCACGGTGAGCAACACGGCAGGAACGATTCTGTCGAACGCGGCGACGCTGACGGTCGTTGCAGTGCCTCCCAGCACGAACTACGTGACGTCAACAACCCTGGGAACGATCCGGGACAACTTCACGGGCTGGGTGGGAATGAAGGTGACCGTAGGAGCATCCCCGGTTACGGTTTCCGGGCTGGGAAGGATATTTGCGCCTGGTGATACGGCGACACATACGGTGAAGATCGTGAACGCCGCGACCAGCCAGGATGTGAGCGGGGGCTCAGTCAGCATTCTGATGGCGGGAGGGACGGCGGGGACCTTTGTCTATGCAAATCTGGCGGCGACGGTGACGCTGAGCGCTAACACGTCCTATTACATCATGAGCCAGGAAACGCAGGGTGGAGATTCGTGGTACGACATGAATACCACGATTCAGACGACCAACGTGGCGGCGGAGACAACTAGCGTATATAGCTATGACGGCGCGACGTATAACCTGTTTGGACCCGCCAATCAGTCCTATGGTCCGGTGGACTTCACTTATACCACCGGCGTGTCGCAGCCGGGGATCACGGGAGAACCGCAAAGTGTCACCGTGGGCGTGGGCGGGTCGGCGACGTTCAGCGTAAGCGCGACAGGCGGGGGCCTGAGCTATCAGTGGGCGTCGGCGCCTTCGGGCAGTTCCACGTTCACGGCGATCGGCGGGGCGACAGCCAGCAGTTACACGGTATCGGGCGTGACGATGGGCCAGACTGGTACGGAGTATATGTGCACGGTGAGCAACACGGCGGGGTCAGTCCCATCGAACGTGGCGACAATGACGGTCGTCGCAGTGCCTCCTAGCACGAACTACGTGACGTCGACAACGCTGGGAACGATCCGGAACAATTTCAGCGGATGGGTGGGAATGCAGATAGCTGTGGGGTCATCGCCCGTGACGGTTTCGGGATTGGGGCGGATATTCGCGCCGGGAGACACCGCCACGCATACGGTGAAAATCGTGACTGCCGCGACAGGCCAGGATGTAAGTGGGGGATCAGTAAGTATTGCCACGGCGGGGGGGACAGCCGGGGCTTTCGTGTATACCAACCTGGCGGCGACGGTAACGTTGAACGCCAACACCGACTATTACATCGTGAGCCAGGAAACGCAGGGCGGAGACTCGTGGTACGACATCAACACGACAATCCAGACTACCAGTGTGGCTACCGAAACGACCGGGGTCTACAGCTACGACGGCGCAACCTACAGCGTACTGGGATCGGCGAATCAGTCGTATGGACCCGTGAATTTTGTGTATACGACCGGCGTGTCGCAGCCAACGATCACGAACGAGCCTCAGAGTGTGACTGTGGGAGTGGGGGGGCGGCCACGTTCAGCGTAAGCGCGACGGGCGGGAACCTGAGCTATCAGTGGGCGTCGGCGCCTTCGGGCAGCTCAACCTTCACCGCGATCGGCGGAGCGACCGGCAGCAGTTACACGGTATCGGGCGTGACGACGGGGCAGACCGGCACGCAGTATATGTGCACGGTGAGCAATACGGCAGGCACGATTCCGTCGAACGTGGCGACCATGACGGTCGTAGCGGTGCCTCCCAGCACGAACTACGTGGCATCGACGACCCTGGGAACGATCCGGAACAACTTCACGGGCTGGGTAGGAATGAAAGTGACCGTAGGAACATCTCCCGTGACGGTTTCCGGGCTGGGACGGATCTTCGCGCCGGGCGACACCGGAACACATACGGTGAAAATCGTGACCGCCCAGACGAGCCAGGATGTGAGCGGGGGCTCGGTGAGCATTCTAATGGCGGGAGGGACGCCCGGAACCTTTGTGTATGCAAATTTGGCGGCTACAGTGACGCTGAGTGCCAACACCTCCTACTACATCGTCACCCAGGAAACGCAGGGTGGCGATTCATGGTACGACGTCGATACTGCGATTCAGACCGCGAGTATTGCTGTTGAGTCGACCGGCGTCTACAGCTACGACGGCTCAACATACAGCCTTCTGGGATCGGCGAATCACTCGTATGGCCCGGTGGACTTCACCTATACCACCGCAGTGGTGCAGCCGGCGATCACGAACGAGCCGCAGAGTGTGACGGTGGGCGTGGGCGGGTCGGCGACGTTTAGCGTAAGCGCGACGGGCGGGAACTTGAGCTATCAATGGGCGTCGGCTCCTTCAGGGGGTTCAACCTTCACCGCGATTAGCGGAGCGACGGGCAGCAGTTACATGGTGTCGGGCGTGACGCTGGGGCAAACCGGCACACAGTATATGTGTACGGTAAGCAATACGGCGGGATCGCTCCCATCGAGCGTGGCCACGCTTACGGTCGTCGCAGTGCCTCCCAGCACGAACTATGTGACATCGACAACCCTGGGGACGATCCGGAACAATTTCAGCGGATGGGTTGGAATGCAGATAGCTGTGGGGGCATCGCCGGTGACGGTTTCGGGATTGGGACGGATCTTCGCGCCGGGAGACACCGCCACGCATACGGTGAAAATCGTGACTGCCGCGACAGGCCAGGATGTAAGTGGGGGATCAGTAAGTATTGCCACGACGGGAGGGACATCCGGCGCTTTCGTGTATGCCAACCTGGCGGCAACGGTGACGTTGAACGCCAATACCAACTATTACATCGTGAGCCAGGAAACGCAGGGTGGAGATCCTTGGTATGACATCGACACGACCGTTCAGACGAGCGCTGTAGCGACCGAGATGGGCGGCATCTGGAGTTCGGACGGGGTGACATATAACCCGGACGGTCCAGCGCCCGATTCCTATGTTCCGGTGGATTTTCTCTACGCGACGGGCGTTTCAGTGACGGTGACGCCCCCGACAGCGAACCTATGGCCCAACGACACAGCACAGTTTACGGCCAACGTGACGGGGAATTCGGGGGTTACCTGGTCGCTCAGCCCGGCCACGAATTCCGGAAGCATTACGAACGGAGGTTTTTATACGGCGCCAGGTTCGATACCGAGCCAGACCAGCGTCACAGTGACGGCGACAAGCATTCAGGATACGACTAAATCAGCGAGCGCCACGGTAACATTGAATCCGCTAGCTGCGCCGCTGATCACGCAACAGCCTCAAAGTACGACTGTCGTCATAGGCCAGACGGCCAGCTTTAGCGTTACGGCGACTGGAGGAAGCCTCACCTATCAGTGGGAATCAGAGCTGCCGGGCGGGAACAGTTTTGCGCCGATCTCAGGGGCGAATTCGAGTTCGTACACAACGCCGGCTACCGCTCAGGCAGATAACGGCACACAGTTCGAATGCGTGGTGACAAATTCACTTGGTCCTGCGGCGGTGAGTAATGCGGCCACTCTCACCGTGGCTTCCGCAACGGCTAACTTCGTGACGTCGGACACGTTTGGGCCAGTAAGAAATAACTACGACGGCTATATCGGGATGCAGATCGTCGTGGGATCATCACCGATTACGATTGTTTCGTTGGGGCGCATCTCCGTGGCCGGCAACACCGGCACGCACCAGCTGAAAATTGTCGATGCCAGTGCCGGGTCGGATGAGGATTCCGGTTCGATTTACTACGTCTATCATCCTGGCGTAGATGTGGTGGGAGGCTCCACAAACGTCAACATGGCGGGCGGCACGCCGGGAACGTTTGTCTATGCCAATCTGCCGACCCCCATTACCCTGAATGCGAACACACCGTACTACATCCTCAGCCTGGAAACGAATGGTGGCGATTCCTGGTACGACCATGCGGGCACCACGGCGCAGACGACGGGCGTGGCGTCACTGACGAACGCGGTATACGGTACCGGGTCCCCCTATGCCGTCAAGAATGATTCGACCGGCACGATGTATGGCCCGCTCGACTTCAAGTACATCGTTCCGCAACAGTAAAAAGAGTGACTCGCAGGCCACCAGTTTTCGCATTTCTCGATCCGCCGCGCCCTCTGCCCCTATCTTGCCAGGCGGCGCTAAAGCTCGCATTTTGCGGCAGTTTGAGGGAAGCAGCCGGCGGACGGAAGGAAATGATTCTCCTTAGTGGGAAATGTTTTGCGCAGAGAATTCCGCCTTACGGCTGAATAGAAATCACTTATACCTGGCACGCCAGATGCATATCTCCTTAGCGATTAGATAGATAAGTGACCTGTAACGCTTGGAGAAAGTGTCTTCGCGAATTGGGTCACCTGCAATGGGACTGAAGGGGCGTAAGTGTGTCCGCCCAATCATCGATTAGGGTTGCCAAAAATTGTCTAGCGCAAATTCATCCTGGTTTGCCATCCGCGTGAAATCGCGTTGCGAGTGGGCCGTCTCTGACGCGCTGCGTCAGAAAGGATTCGAAGAGTTTCTACCGTTGTACTGGTCGCGAAGGCGATGGTCGGACCGCGTAAAGGTCCTGCAGTTGCCGCTGTTTTCCGGCTATCTGTTCTGCAGATTCGCCCCGGCAGACAGGGTACCGATCTTATCGACCCCTGGCGTTGTCCTGATCGTAGGATCCGGGAAGACGCCTCTCCCAATTGATTCGAAGGAAGTGGAATCGATTCGGGCAGCTGTGAATTCCGGGCAGAAGATTGTTCCCTGGCCGCAACTGGAAATCGGCCGGACTGTCCGCATCGAAGAGGGCTCGCTGCGCGGTCTTGAAGGGGTGCTGCTGCGTTTCAAGGGAACAAACCAGCTGATTCTTGGGGTACGGCTCCTGCAGCGGGCCGTGGCGGTTGAAGTGCCCGAAAACTGGGTCGTACCGTGCAAGATGTCGGTTCCGGCCATGCCCGCTTCGCATTTCGCCTGAGGGGCTTTCACCAGCCTTGTTCGCGCTGAGGCAGAAGACCTAAAGTTCGGTAAAACAACACCTCGACAAAATGTCTCAATTCTCCCGAAACAATAGCAGCGAACTCGTCGTGCATCCGAGCAGGAATCGGGGCGGTTCGCAAACCGTTCTCTATCTGGAACCGTTCGACGGCGGGACGTCGCAAACCGAGGCCGCCGGAACCCCTCCCATATGGCGGGCCTTACGGCAGAGAATGCATTGGATTGTCGTCGGCGCTGTTTTGGGATGCATCGTCGGTTTTGGATTGAGCCTTCGAGAAACGCCCATCTACGATGCCCGCGCATCGGTGGAAATTCAGAATCCCGCGGAAGTTTCGCCCAGCCTGAAGGTGGCCGACGAGGCCCCGGTCAGCGCGGAGTCTTACCTGCCGACTCAAATTGCGATTCTGCAGAGTCGGACGCTGCACCGGTCGGCGGTAAAGCGGTTGCGGAAAGAGAACTTCCGGTCGAGCTTCCAACCGGAGAGCCACCTGGGCGGGCTGCGCCGGCTCCTGAAATTAGCCCCCAAGGAAGCCCAGTCTTCGCAGGTCAGCGTCGAGGTTGCACAAAGCGGGGGCACGCGGATCGTTGCGGTGACTGCCTCGTCTCCCGATCCACAGTTCGCCGCGGCATACGCCAACGCCCTCGTTAACGAATATATCGATTCAAATCTGCAGGCTCGCTGGGACGCGATTAACGCGGCCAGGCAGTGGCTTGCCCAGCAGTTGGAGGAGGCGCGGACGAAGCTGCAGCAATCGGAAGCGCGCCTGCAAAACTTCGGAGATGCTTCCCACCTGTTGTTCACCGGTGATAAAGAAAGCGCCGATCAGGACAAGCTAAAAGAGATGCAAGCCGCTTTGTTCGAAGCGGAAGCCGAACGGATCGCCAAGCAGTCGCAATATCAAATCGCGATGTCCACACCCGCCGATTCGGTTCCTCAGGTGATCGATAACGCGGCGCTTAACGGATATCAAGCGAAGCTGGCCGACTTGCGGCGAGAGCTTGCTGACCTAAGCGCGGAATATACGCCCGAGCATCCGAAGGTGCGTCATGTCCAAGCTCAAATCGACGACCTGGAACAGACCTTCCTCCAGGAGCGCAGCAACGTCATCACCCGGATCAAGAATGACTATCAGTCGGCGTTGATGAAAGAGCGCTTGCTTAGCAACGCGTACCGGCAGCAAGTGCAGGTCGTTACCGAGCAAACCCAGAACACGAACCAGTACAACATTCTGCAGCGCGACGTCGACACCAACCGCCAGCTTTATGATTCATTGCTTCAAAAGTCGCGCGAAGCTGATACAGCCACGGCCATGCGCGGAAGCAACGCGCGCATTGTGGACCCCGCCGAACCGCCTTTGACACCCTCGAAGCCTAATTTCATGTGGAACACAATGATGGGGGGACTCGCGGGACTCATCGTGGGAATAGGGTTAATCATCACCCAAGAGAGCCTGGATCGCAGCTTCAAGCAGCCTGGCGATGCTTCTTCACACCTGAACCTGCCTGAGTTGGGAGTTATCCCCGCCCGGAATCTGATTGGGAGTTACGCTTCAAAGAGGTTGACGCAGCCAAGTTTCATGCCAGCGGCGCCAGCAACGCAAAACGCGTCCGACTTTGGCGTTGAGGTTGTGACCTGGCATGACAAGTCTTCCATGATCGCTGAGTCGTTCCGCGGGGCAGTGACGTCGATTCTCCATTCGATTGAGAATGGAGCCTCGCCGCGAGTGATTTTGGTCAGCAGCGCGATTCGAGGCGAAGGGAAAACCACGATCGTAAGCAATTTGGGAATCACCCTGGCGGAAATCAACCAGAAGGTTCTGCTGATCGATGGGGATATGAGAAAGCCAAGGCTCAACGAGGTGTTCAGCCTGCCGAACGACTGGGGGTTGAGCGACCTATTGCGGGAAAACAGCTCCTTGAGGGATTGCCCGATCGAAGCACTGGTGAAACAGACTAGGATGCCGGAAGTGAGCGTGCTGACGAGCGGACCCAGCAGTGAGAATATTTCGAACCTCTTGTATTCGCAGCGGATGCTCGAACTGCTGCAGCGGTTGCGTTCCGAATTTGACGTTATTCTGATCGATACCCCACCTATGCTGGACATCGCCGACGCCCGCATTTTGGGACGGCTCGCCGATGCTGCCATTCTCGTTTTCCGTGCCGGTCAAACCAGCCGCGACACGGCCCTAGCGGCAAAGCAAAGGCTAACTGCGGACGGGATACCTGTGCTCGGAACAATCTTGAACGCATGGGACAGCAAAACGACCAGCCGGTACGGATATGGTTACGCATACACCAAATACGAGTGAGCGTTGTTCGCTCCGACATGCGAAGTTGCTGATCTCCGACACCATTACCGAAGACAGGACGGGAGCGAAGAGAGACTTCCGCTCCTCGTGGCCAGCGGAATTGGTGGACAGATTTATTGCGGTACTCGCATTGTGTGTGCTGTCCCCATTGCTGGCGGCGATTGCCCTGGCGGTGCTGCTGGGCAGCGGCTGGCCGGTTCTGTTTAAGCAATCGAGGGTTGGCCTGCGAGGGAAGGCGTTTCGGCTAATCAAGTTTCGGACGATGCGAAACGGAAGGACGGGTCCGGCAATCACGGCTCGTGGTGATTCGCGCATTACCAGAACCGGTCGGTTCTTGCGGAAGTTCAAGTTGGACGAACTGCCGCAACTATGGAATGTGGTGCGGGGGGAAATGAGCCTCGTGGGGCCCCGGCCGGAAGTGCCAGAGTTTGTCAATATGGAGAGCCCGGTTTGGCGATCTGTCCTGCAGGTTCGTCCCGGCATCACCGATCCGGCTTCAATCGCCTTTCGCAACGAGGAAGAAATTCTGGGGAAGGCTGCCGATCCAATCGCGCTTTACGAAAGCAACGTTCTGCCGGCCAAGCTGGCTCTGAATCTGGCTTATATTAAGAAGAAAAGCTTCTGGAGCGACATGAAGGTCATTGCCGAAACGGTCCACTGTGCAATATTTCCGGGCCGGCAACCCGCTAAGAAGAGTGCGACTTAATGTCCGAAGGATTTCAAATGGGCGAACATCCCTTCATACCTTTCAACCGTCCCGAAATCGATGACGCTGAAATTGCGGAGGTCGTAGCCACTCTGCGATCCGGATGGCTCACGACGGGCGTGCGCACAGCGCAATTTGAAAAGGAGTTCCGGGACTATGTGGGGGCACGATACGCTCAGGCGGTCAGTTCCTGCACGGCGGCATTGCACTTGGCCCTCGCGGCACTGAATGTCGGCCCGGGAGATGAAGTAATTACAACTCCACTGACTTTCTGCGCGACGGTCAGTGTGATCGTCCACGTGGGAGCAACGCCCGTCCTGGCAGATGTGCTTCCGGACGGTAATATCGATCCCGCTTCGATAGCGGAGCGCATCACGCCGCGCACCAAAGCCATTATCCCCGTGCACCTGGCGGGAACACCGTGCGACATGGACTCTATTTGGAAGCTGGCCAAGAAACACCACCTGTTCGTGATCGAAGATGCGGCGCACGCGGCAGGCACCGAATATCGGGGCCACAAGATCGGCTCATCGGAGTTTCCGAGCGACGCCGTTTGCTTCAGTTTTTACGCAACCAAGAACCTGACCACCGGTGAAGGCGGTATGATCACGGTCAAAACGAAAACTCTTGCCGACCGAGTAAAGATGTTGACGTTGCACGGCATCAACAAGGATGCATGGAACCGGTACCGGGAAGACGGCAGCTGGTATTACGAGGTGGTCGAATGCGGTTTCAAATACAACCTGAGTGACCTGCAATCGGCGGTGGGCATCCATCAACTTCGCAAGCTCGAGGACTTTACCGAGCGACGCGCAGAGTACGCCAAGGCCTACAACGCAGCGTTCGCAGGAATGGATGAATTCGAAGTGCCCGAGGAGCCGGTGAATGGGCGCCACGCGTGGCACCTTTACGCCCTTCGCCTCAACTTGGAAATGCTTACCATCGACCGGGCGCGTTTCATCGCCGAACTAAGGCGGAGAAATATCGGCGCAAGCGTTCACTTCATTCCAATCCAGCTCCACCCCTTTTTCAAGAAATGGGCGAACCTGCCGGAAAACCAATGTCCACAGGCTCTCGATCTGTATCCGCGGCTGGTTTCTTTGCCGTTATATCCTGCCATGACGAAGGAAGAAGTATCTTACGTGGCGCGTTCCGTGCGGGAAATAGCGCGTGAGCACTCCAAACATAATAGCGCGGGAACTTCCTGGAACAGGGAGAACGTCGGCGCCGCGACCCGCGAGGAAGTGCGATGAAATCAATCGCGTTGCTGGTCATGCTGGGGCTCACGAACCCGTTTTTGTGCTTGGCAGCCCAGAACGCCAGCGCTCAAGACAGTTCCGGGAGTCACGACGTCGCCGATAAGAGCGCGTTGCAGGATGACAATGCACCAATCCCCGCCGTGGAACGGCACATTGCCTCCTCCCCCGATGACGTGATCGGGGCCGAGGATACACTTTCGATCACCTGCCTGGAATCCGACGATATCACCAAGACATGGAGGGTAAGCAGTACGGGGGACGTTAATCTCCCGCTGGTGGGCCAAATTCATGCGGCGGGTCTGACCGCGGAAGCATTCAATGACCAGCTGCGGGAGCAACTGAAACGCTACATCCATGAACCTCATGTGACTGTGTACATTTCTGATTTTCGAAGCCAGCCGGTGACCGTTACCGGAGCGGTTCACAGGCCCGGCGTGTTTCAGATTGCAGGCCCTAAGACCCTGCTGTCGGTGCTGATGATGGCCGGTGGTTTGGACCACCCGCCGGGCGCCAGCGCCACGCTGACGAGGCAAGCAAAATACGGTCCGATTCCATTGCCCGGAGCCCACCCGGACGCTGACGGCACCCATAGCATTGTGACGCTCTCCCTCAAGGACGTATCCGATGCGAGCACGCCGACATCAAACCTTATCGTTTGCCCAAACGATGTGATCGATGTGTCGAATGAACAGCGCATGATTTACATCATTGGCGAGGTCGTGAAACCAGGCAGGATCGAACTCGTTAGCCAGGATTCGCTATCTCTCATGGCGGCGTTAGCGGCTGCAGGAGGCTTGTCAAAGATGGCCAAGCCCCAGGCGACGGAGATCATGCGGCAAAATTCCAAGGGTCTTTACGAGAAGGTCGGCTCGGTGGATCTAAAGAAATTATCGGAAGGCAAGCTCGAAGACCGAATGCTGAGCGCGGGCGACGTCGTAATCGTGCCATCGAGCACCTTCAAGCAGTATTCGCAGATTGCTACATTCAGCGCTATCGCAACAGCGTTTGGCCTGCTGACGCGATTTTGATCGCAAGTTTATTTAGCTTTTCTCTTCACAACCGTAACAAATATCTCCCCTTAAAGTCGTGAGAGCCGAACCTACATCCGCAATGAATGTCGGGCGACGGAACGCCGCTGGTTTCTTCCGTTGGGAAGATGCCGGCGAACCGGTCGCGGTGCAGTTCCATTTGAACGCCGTGGAGCTTTTGGACCGCGATGCGATTCGTGCCGGCGAAACCGGCACGGCCGGCATTTTGCTCGGGAAAAGAGACGAAGGCCCGAACTCTATGCTGGTGGTAGAGAACTACGAGCCCGTTCCGACCGCCATTTGGAAATCAAGTGATTCTCCGTTTGGCGATCGCCGCCAGTTGAAAGCGATGATCGACCGGTGGCATTCGAGGGCGCACCGCCGGATGGACGTTCTTGGTTTTTATCGAACTGGCGCCACTGAAGAAACGGCTCTCACGGAAGACGATTTGTCGGTGGCAGCCGAGAATTCCGCGCAGCCGGATTCACTATTCTTACTGATAGAGCCCCAGGTAGGTCATTCGACCAAGGGCCGTTTGTTTCTAACGAAGGATGGCGCTGTCGCCTGGGAGTGGAGCCCGCGTCCTTTCAACCGCGCGGAACTTTCTGGAAGAGGAGTGCCGCTCCGGACGGAAGTTCGACCTTCCGTCGCCAGGAAGCAACCGGTCCGGATTGCAGAGGAACCGCAGGAACCAAGCATACCAGCGGAAGAAAAAACGCAGGTATTTGAGAATCCCAATCCCAACCAGCGCCAACGGCAGTGGGCGATGGTTGCCTTGATTGTCGCAGTGCTCCTGGCGCTTGGAATATTCCGTTTTCGAGGCTCCGTGCCGAAGGCACCTCGCGCCGAACTGCATATCGATTCGAGCCTTGGACTGAAGTTCGAGCGAACCGGCACTGATTTGCGATTGACTTGGAATTCATCATCAGCTGCGATTGAGAATGCGATTGGGGGCCAGTTACTTATCAACGATGGCCCGATAAACAAAACCGTAAATCTAGAACCCTCTGATTTAGCAAGGGGCACAATCACTTATTCGCCCTTGACCGATGATGTCGTTCTTCGGCTACAAGTAAATACGCCCGATTCTTCCCAGCCGGTTACCGAGTCGGTGCGAATCGTAGGTGGTTTACCTGGACTGCCGTCGACGCCTCCCAGTTCGATGGCGGAATCCCTCACCGCCCCCACTACGCAGGAGGGCGCACACGCCCCGGGACATTCCATCGCCTCGGATGAACAGCTGCAGGAGATTCTAAGCCGAGATTCAGTAGGTGCCACACAGTCAAATCGTTCCAAAGCCATTCTTGCCGGTACTGCCATGGGTGCCGTGGTCCGACGACCCTCCGCCAGCGATCACGTTGTGCACCCCGAGGCGAGGATCAAGCTCCCGGATGAAACGGTAACAGTGTCGAAGGCCTTTCCGTCGGCAGCCCGACGCAAGGCGCGCCAGGAGGCCAGCGCAGGGCATTCAACAATTGCCTCAAACAGCCGAGGTCCTGCGATTGCTTCAAAACCCGCTGAGCCAGTATCGCCCGCAGATCCAGTGAAGGCGCCGATTGAAACGATTCCGGTGATACCCGCGCATTCCACTGCGCCCGCCTTTACTTCGAATGGCACCCGCTATACGCGAAATGGCGGCGCCGTCCAGCCCGCGCTACTTCTGACAAACATCAATCCGGCATACCCCGCAGCGGCGCGTGAGGAAGGCGTTTCAGGCCCGGTGGAGCTGCGCTTCAGGATCAGCACGACTGGCGATGTGCACGACATCACGGTCGTGCGGGGCCCCCAAATGCTGGCACAGGCCGCCGTCGAGGCCGTCCGTCAGCGCCGCTACAAGCCGGCGCGCGTGGATGGTGTTCCTACCGAGACGGACGCCAGCGCGATCTTCGATTTCAAGTTGAATTAACTCCAACTGTCACGGAAACCAATGTTCCAATTTTCCATTTACGGCGACCGGGTTGCAAAACTGATCCGCCGGCGCGTCGTGTCGGCTAATCTTCTGGAATTGGCGCCCGAAGCGATCCAGGGCATCGTCGTGTCAAACCGCCTGATATTCATCAGGATGTGGCAGGCGGCAGTAATCGCGATTTCGCTTGCCGCTTCGTTCCTGGTGCGCTTTGACTTCGTCTTCCCGCATTCGGAAATGCGCCACCTGTTGTTCGGTTTGTTGATCGTGCTCTCCGTGAAGATGCTGGTGTTTTATGTGGTTGGGATCGAGCACGGCTGGTGGCGGTTCTCCGGATTGTCCGATCTGGTGAAGCTGTTCATTGCCAATGTTGCAGGATCGGTTGTTTTTACTGCCGCTACTATCTCGATTCTTGGAGCCCAGTTTCCGCGATCGGTGTACCTGATCGACTTTCTGCTCTGCTTCCTCGCGACATCTGGGGCGCGGTTCGGCGTGCGTCTCTATCACGAAATGGTAATGCACGAAGTGGCTTCGAAGACCACGCGGAAAGGGCTGTTGATCTACGGCGCGGGAGTGGCGGGCCTGAACCTGGTCCGCGAAATTCGCTCCAACCCGAGCCTGAATTACCGGATTATCGGTTTTCTCGACGACAACCCCCACAAGCTGAACGCGAGCCTGATGGGCGTAGGGGTACTTGGAAGCGGCCGAGACGTAACCCGCATCGTGGAGCGCTACCGTCGCCGGTCGCACAGCATCGATGAAATCGTGATTGCCATGCCGTCCGCCTCCGGCAAGCAGATGTCCGAGGCTCTGGCGAATTGCCGCGCGAGCGGGGTCCCGTGCAAGACGATTCCCAACCTTGCCGAACTGCTGGCGGGCAAGGTGCGGGTCAGCGAGATCCGCGAAATCTCGGTCGAGAACCTGCTGGGCCGCGAACCTGTGCAACTTGAGCACGACCGGATTCACGATTCCGTTGCAGGGCGCTCAATCCTGGTGACCGGAGCGGGCGGCTCCATCGGTTCCGAGTTGTGCCGGCAGTTGCTGCGTTTCGAGCCGAAGTGCCTCGTCGCGCTGGACCAGGCGGAGAGCGACTTATTCAAGATCGAGATGGAATTGAGCGGTGTCTCCTCGAAGGTGCAGATCTGCCCGGTGATCGGCGACATTCGCGATTACGACCGTATGGAGGAAGTCATCCGCGAATACGGGGTTACCTCCGTGTACCATGCGGCCGCCTACAAGCACGTGCCGATGATGGAGCACAACGTGATCGAAGCCGTCACCAACAATGTGATCGGGCTCGACAATATGGTGAACGCAGCTTATCGCAACGGCGTCAACTCCTTCGTGATGATCTCCTCGGATAAGGCGGTCAACCCCACCAACGTGATGGGGCTGACCAAGCGGGTGACCGAACTCATCGTGCAGTCGATGCCGGATTCCACGAACGATAGCGGCACCAAATTCGTCTCCGTGCGGTTTGGCAACGTGCTGGGCAGCAACGGCAGCGTGGTGCCCATCTTCAAGCAGCAGATTGCCCGCGGGGGACCGGTAACGATTACACATCCCGAGATGCGCCGGTACTTCATGACCATTCCGGAAGCCGTACAATTGGTTTTGCAGGCGTCGGTGATGGGCAAGGGCTCCGAAATCTTCGTGCTGGATATGGGAGAGCCGGTAAGGATCCTCGATCTGGCGCGAAATATGATCCGTCTCTCAGGTCACGAGCCGGAGGTCGATATTCCGATTCAGGTGACCGGTTTGCGCCCCGGCGAGAAGTTGTGCGAAGAGCTCTCGACCGAAAGCGATGAGACTCGGCCCACCTATCACGAGAAGATCATGGTGTTTTGCGGCAGCGCTATCCAGCGGGATTTCATCGACCGTTGGATGAGCGACCTGCGCACCCTTATTTCGCGCCGGGATGAAGTTCGCGTGCTGTCGCATATGGCGGACATTGTTCCCGAATATCAGCCCAGCGGCAAGTGGCAAACGGCGCTGAACCGCCGTTCCTTGAAAGCCGCGGCAGGCGACTAACGATGCAGTTCGACCCAAAGCGGTGCCTGGTCATTGGCGAGGTCGCGCAGGCGCACGACGGAAGCCTGGGCGCGGCGCACGCATATATCGACGCCATCGCCAGCAGCGGCGCGGACGCTGTCAAGTTTCAGACTCACATTGCCGCCGCGGAAAGCACTCCGCAGGAACCCTGGCGGGTGCGGTTCAGCTACCAGGATGCGTCGCGCTACGAATACTGGAAGCGCATGGAATTTACCGAGGAGCAGTGGCTCGGGCTCAAGCGGCACGCCGAGGAAAAGAAGCTGGAATTTCTGAGTTCGCCTTTTTCGCTCGAGGCGGCGCGGCTGCTGCAGCGGATCGGCATGAAGGCCTGGAAAGTGGCTTCGGGCGAAGTGGCCAATGCGCAATTGTTCGACTACATGCTCGAGACGCGGCTCCCGGTGATGCTATCGACCGGCATGAGCTCCATGGAAGAAATCGACGCGCCGTCGCGCGCGTCCAGGCGGCGGGACTTCCGCTGGCGGTGATGCAATGCACCTCGGCCTATCCGTGCCCGCCGGAAAAAGTCGGGCTGAATATGCTCGGGACGTTTCGAGAGCGATACGGCTGTGCCGTCGGCCTCTCGGACCATTCCGGCACGATCTTCCCGGCGCTGGCCGCCGCGACGTTGGGCGCCGAGCTTGTCGAAGTGCATGTCACGTTCAGCAAGGAATGCTTTGGTCCGGATGTGCCGGCGTCGTTGACGACAAGCGATCTCAAGACGATGGTGGAAGGGATACGCTTTATCGAAAGAATGCGAACAAGCGCCGTCGATAAGAACGCGATGGCCGAAGAAATGACGCCCCTGCGGAATCTTTTCACCAAGAGCATCGTGGCGGAGATCGATCTCCCGAGCGGCGCCGTGCTCACCCCGGAAAGCCTAGCGGTGAAGAAGCCGGGAACCGGCATTCCGGCGGAGCGTTTGGATTCAATGATCGGACGCCGCTTGCGGCGCCCGCTGGCGGCCGGCGAGATGCTGAGCGAATCGCATCTGGTGGAACAGTCTGTTTCGGAGCCGTTGCGGCGGTAACTCCTATGAGCCAGGCCAACATCTTCGTCCTCCCAGGCAGTAAAGGCTCGGCAGACCCGCGCCGGGGCGAGGGCATCCCGACCGAATTCGCCGATTTCGAGCAAGATCAAGGCCGGGCGATGAATTCCAGTTCTCGAAGGCCATCACTGCGGAAGACGTGGAAGCCTTCGCGAAACTGAGCGGCGACCGCAACCCGCTGCACATGGACGACAGCTTCGCCGCGCGCACCCATTTTCAACGGCGCGTGGTGCACGGGATGCTGGTGGCAAATTACGTCTCGACGCTGATCGGGATGCGCTGCCCCGGGCCGGGCGCGCTGTGGAGCCAGCAGAATTTCCGATGGCTCGCGCCCGTCTTTATCGGCGACAAGATCAATCTCACCATGAAGGTGACGCACAAATCCGAAGGCTCGCGGAGCTTGACGATCGAGGTGAAAGCCCTGAATCAAGAGGGGAAGGTGGTTATGGAAGGCGAAGGAACCGTGACCGCGCTCGAAGAGCGCCAGCAGCCCAAGGATCTGCCGATCACCGAGCGGGTCGCCTTCATCAGCGGAGGCGCTCGCGGCTTGGGAGCCGCCATCGCCACGGCGCTGGCACAAGCGGGCGCGATGGTGGCCGTGAACTACCGCCGCAGCGCATCGGCCGCGGAAGAGTTGTGCTCTTCGCTTCAAGCCAAGGGCGGCCGCGCAATCCCCGTGCAGGCCGATGTCACCAATCAAGCATCCGTGACAGCGGCCGTTGAGAAGGCGCGCGACGAATACAAACGGCCCGGTGAGCATACTCATCAATAACGCCGGCAGCCTGCCCGAGCCGCGTCCTTTCGTGCAGACCACCTGGGAGGAGATGCAGTCGACCCTGGACGTGCACGTGCGCGGCGCGTTTCACTGCACCCAGGCGGCGATCCCGGGAATGATCGAGCAGAAATCCGGGCGCATCATCAACATTGGCTCGGCCTTTTCCCTGAACACACCCCCGGTGAACTGGAGCAATTTCCTGGTCGCGAAATCCGCGATGCAGGCCCTGACGCGCTGCCTGGCGGCGGAACTCGGGCCCGCACGGCATTCGCGTCAACATGGTTTCGCCGGGTCTGGTCGAAACCGAATCCATCGCAGGCCTCTCCGAACGTCTGCGCAAGGTGCAGGCGATGCAGACCCCGCTGCGCCGCCTTGCATCCCCTGCCGAAATCGCGGCTGTTGTCGCCGCCTTGTGCACCGAGCGCGGGGGATTTTGTCACCGGAGCGGAAATTCCCGTCTCCGGCGGCTTGCAGATGTAGGCGAGTTTTCTCTCATGGCTCACTCCAAGGAATTGCGCGAACAGGTTGAAAGCTGTCTGGCGGAAGGCCGCTGGCCGCAGGCGCACGCGCGCCTGGGCGATTTCTGGCGCAATGAAGGCCGGGCCGCCGCAGCGAATTACGTTTTGTCCTGCTACGAAAAGATGAAAGGGCATTTGTCTCTCGTCCCTGCGCGTATCGCTTTTCTGCGGTCGATGACGGTTGAGCCGCTGGTGCCCATCCTGCGCAGCGCGGCGCTGGTGGATGGCATCGACGCGACGGTTCACGTGGGCCAGTTCAATTCGTATGCGCAGGAGATTCTCGATCCCGCAAGCGCGCTCTACGCCTTCGAACCCGATATCGTGGTGCTGGCGGTGCAAACGCGCGACATCGCTCCGGAACTTTGGGAGCGCTATGCGGATCTGTCGGAAGCAGATGCGCAAGCGGCAGTCGACCGGGTGTTGCGAGATCTTTGCCGGCTGGGTGCGCAAATTCCGCGAGCGCAGCAATGCCTCGCTGGTGATCCACAATCTCGAAAAGCCCGCGGCCAGCCTGGGTGTTCTGGAAACCCAGCGCAAGACCGGCCAACTCGCGGCGATCGAGCAAATCAATGCGGGATTGCGGGCGCTGTGCGGCGAACACCGCGGCGTCTATGTGCTCGATTACGACGCGCTGGTCGCGCAGCATGGCCGCGCGCGCTGGCACGACGAAGGCAAATGGCTGATGATGCGCATGCCGTTTGCGCCCGACAGCATGCTTCCCGATGGTGAGCGCGTGGCTCAAGTTCATCCATCCGCTCACCGGTGTCGTCTGCAAAGTGCTGGCGGTCGATCTGGACAACACGCTGTGGGGCGGCGTGCTCGGCGAAGACGGCATGGACGGAATCAAGCTGGGCGTCGAATATCCGGGCGCGCTCTACCGCGGCTTTCAACGGGCGATTCTCGATCTTTACCAGCGCGGCGTTTTGCTGGCGGTTTGCAGCAAGAACAATCACGACGAAGCCATGGCCGCGCTGCAGAATCATCCCGGCATGCTGCTGCGGCCCGAGCATTTCGCCGCCTTCCGCATCAACTGGCAGGACAAGGCGCAGAACCTTCGCGAAATTGCCGCAGAGCTGAATCTCGGCATCGATTCGATCGCTTTCTTCGACGACAATCCGGTCGAACGAGAACTCGATCCGCTCCGAAGTTCCGGAAGTGAAAGTGATTGCAGTCCCCGATCACGTGCAAGGGATACGCGCAAGCCCTGCGCGATTGCCCCTTCTTCGAGCGGCTCACGCTTTCTGCGGAGGACCGCGAAAAGACCAAGCAATATCACGAGCAGCACAAGCGCGTCGGAACTCGCGCAGAACGCCGGCTCGCTCGAGGATTTCTTCCGGTCGCTGGAACAGGAAGTCGTGATTGCCAACGTGACGCCGGAGACCATCGCGCGCGTGGCGCAGTTGACGCAAAAGACCAACCAATACAACGTCACCACGCGGCGCTACACCGAACAACAGATCGCAGAATTTGTTTCCCGGCCGGACTGCGGAGTCTATTCGGTGCGGGTGAAAGACCGCTTTGGCGACAACGGCATCGTGGGCGTGCTGATCACGCGCACCGAAGACGACGTCTGCGAGATCGACACCTTTCTGCTGAGCTGCCGGGTGATCGGGCGCACCATTGAAACGGCCATGCTCGGCTTTCTTACCGATGCCAGCAAGGCCCGACGGCGCCAGCTTCCTGCAGGGCTGGTTTATTCCCACGAAGAAAAATGCCCCGGTGAAGGATCTGTACGCCGTCGCATAAGTTCCAGCCGATCGCGTCGAAGAATGGCGCGACGCTCTGGAGCCTGAACCTCGGCGAAGCGAATATTCCGTTCCCGGAATGGATTCGAATTCATGTCACCAACGGTTCCCATCGGTCAAGCGAATCTCGTGCTCAATAAAGTGCTCGCAGTTGCTACTGACGTGTTTCAAGTCCCGCAATCGACCCTGGCGGCCAGCTCTTCCCCGGACACCGATCGAGACGTGGGACTCGCTTCACCATTTGAGTTTTGTGGTGGCCCTCGAACAGGAATTCAACGTGCAGTTTTCCCCGGAAGAAATCGAGCAGCTCCTTTCCATCGAGCTGACGACGGCCCTGCTGGAAGAAAAACTGAAAGGAAACGGTTCATCCAATGGCAGTGGAATTTAGATACGCAAATCTCAGCGAATACCCGCGCATCAGCGATTTTCTGAACGAGCACTGGGCCAAGAACCACATCTACACGCGGAACCGGCCGCTTGTTCGACTGGAGCTTCCACCGGCCCGGCCACTGGGACCCTGAGAGCTACAGCTTCTCGCTGGCATTGGATGGACCGCGAACTTCGTGGGAATTCTTGGCGGCATTCCGTTCACGCTCAATCGTTTCGGGCAGTCTTCGAAAGCGGTGTGGATCGTGAACTATGTGATTCGCCCCGACTGCCCGCAAGGGAGCGATGGCGCTGCAGCTTCTGAGCTCTTTCCGCAAGCCGGAATTCTCCGCCGTGGTGGCTTTCGGGATCAATCCCGCGACCGTGGCGATTTATCAGGTTCTGCGCGGGCAGGTGCTGCCCGAAATTCCCCGCCATTTCCTGGTGCTTCCGCACCAGGGAGAACGCATGGCCTGCGCTCTGAAGCTGGCCTATCCCGACTGGTCTGATGAGCGCGCGGCAAGCCTGATTTCCGCATTCGAACTCAAGGAACTTCCGGTGGCGCCGCTGCAGATCGGCCACGCGCTGCCTGCCACGTGGGATGAACGAGACTGGCCCGCACATGCTGCGCGCACGCATCGGCGCAGCCCGCGACGCGGATTTCCTTACTTGGCGCTACAAGAATCATCCCGATTTCGAGTACAAGTTCCTCACCGTGCCGGAAGGGAAGAAGAACGGCTTGCGGTGTGGCGGCTGGAAACAATCCGAACCGAGACCCCGCACGGCCGAAAAGATGTGGACCGCATCGGGCGGCTGGTGGAATTTCTGCCGGCGTCGCCGGCCAACGCGCAGGCATTGTTCGGCGCGTTTGTGGCGGAACTTGACCGCGCCGGAGCCATGGGTGCCGACTTCTACGGCTATCACGGGGAAACGCGGAAGCTGCTGCAGGATCTGGGATTCAACGGCGCCTCGGTTCATCCCGGACGGTTCCGCGCTTCCTTCACGTTTCCAGCCGCTTGACGGCAAGGGCGGCGGAATCATGAGCGCGATTTTCCTGCGCGATGCGAAGTCTCCGACGCAGGACGATTGCGAGTGCCCGTGGTATTGGACCAAGTCGGATTCCGATCAAGACCGGCCCGAACTAGAGGCCGGCGAACGAAAGCGGCAAAACCTGGAGCCGATGTTTCCATGAGCCACCCTCGACAACTGCACGTCGCCACCTATCACTACGTTCGCGATTTGCCTCGCACCGAAGTTCCCTCAGATCAAGGGAATGCTTCTCGACGATTTTCGCAGCCAGGCGAAAGCTCTTCCCGAAGTCTTCGAGATGGCCACGCTCGAATCGGCGATGGAGTTCCTGACTGGCAAATACACGCCGCGGCGGGACCTTTGCCTGATGACCTTCGACGATGGCTTGAGGGAGCACTACGCCGATCGTAACTCCGATTCTTGCGGAGGAACAGATCCAGGGCTTGTTTTTCCTGATTACCGGCTGCATGGAAGACGGCGTTGTCGCTCCCGTCCACATGAACCACTTCCTGATGGCGCATCTCGGTTTTGACGTATACCGCCGCGCATTCGAGAAAATGGCTGCGTGATCTTGGCCCCTGTCGAGCCGCTCCAGACCAGAACGCAGGATGCGATTTGTCAGCGCACCTATCCCCTGGATACGCCGGAAGTCGCTCGATTCAAATATCTTTTCAATTTCGTGCTGCCTGCTGAAATCCGCGACCAAGCGGTGAAGGCGCTGTTTCAAAAGTACCTGGGGGACGAAAAGGCGTTCGGCGCAGGAGTTATACCTGAACTGGGGCGAAGCCCGCGAAATGCAGGATGCCGGCATGATTATCGGGGGCCACACTCACGAACACCGCCCCCTGGCGACCCTCCGCTACCCCGAGCTTTTCCGCGACCTTTCAAGAAACTGGGACCTGATTCAAAAGAACTTAGGGCCACAAGCGATTTGGCCCTTCAGCTATCCCTATGGGAAAGCAGATTCCTTCAACCGGAACACAGTGGAAATCCTGAGGCAATTGGGGTATCGCATCTCCCTGTGCACAGAGCCAGGAAACAACTTACCGGGAATCGACCTGTTTGCGGTTCGGCGGGTGGATTGCAAAGATATCCTTGCGGCCACCAATCGCCCAGAAGTGCCGAATTATGCGGGCCTTAGCCAGGGCTTTGACGAGGCGCGCCAAACCAAGTCCGCGCCCGCTCCGATCTCTGCGCGCTCATAGTTTTGCCGGCTGGTTTTAATCTGGAATGGATGAACTACCGATGAGTGTCTCTCCCACAGCGATGGCCTCGACGATCGAACCGGAAGAATTCGGGAACAGCTCAACGCTGTGGATCGAGCCGATCGAGGGCTGGGCGACGCTCAAGCTCAAAGAACTCTGGGACTATCGCGAGTTGCTGTACTTCCTGGTCTGGCGCGACGTGAAGGTTCGCTACAAGCAGGCGGCACTGGGAGCCGCATGGGCGATTCTTCAGCCCTTGCTCACCATGCTGATTTTCAGCGTCATTTTCGGCATGTTCGCCAAAGTGCCATCGGACGGAACCCCTTATCCCCTGTTTG
Organism: uncultured Acidobacteriota bacterium; assembly: GCA_963848365.1. Taxonomy (GTDB): domain Bacteria; phylum Acidobacteriota; class Terriglobia; order Acidiferrales; family UBA7541; genus Palsa-295. The sequence goes on along the minus strand of CAWKDI010000004.1, from coordinate 450,683 downwards.
CGTTTGTGGCCCTGGTGCCGTGGAACTTCTTTGCGACCTCGCTGGCGCAATCTTCGAACAGCGTGGTGGGCAGCGCCAACCTGATCACCAAGGTTTACTTTCCGCGCCTGGCGATTCCCCTGGCTTCGGTGCTGGCGGGCTTGGTGGATTTCGCGCTCTCTTTCGTCGTCCTTCTCGGAATGATGGTGTATTACCACCACGCTCCGACCATCCACGTCCTGTGGCTGCCCCTATTTATCCTGCTGGGGCTGGCGGCCGCGGTCGGCATGGGATTCTGGCTCTCCGCGATGAACGTGAAATACCGCGACGTGCGCTACGTGGTGCCGTTTCTCGTGCAGTTCTGGATGTACGCTTCACCGATTATTTATCCGAGCAGCATGATTCCGGCTCGCTACCGCACGCTGTATGCGCTGAACCCGATGGTGGGCGTGGTCGACGGTTTCCGCTGGGCGCTGCTGGGCACAAAGACGGCGCCAGGCCCGATGCTCGCCGTTTCCGCGGCCGCCACTGTCCTGTTTCTGGTGGGCGGGGCGCTGTATTTCCGCCGGATGGAAGCCGAGTTCGCGGACATCGTATGAACAGAAAAATGGCACAGAACCGGAAAGTCAAGGAACTTCCGATTTCAGGAGCTACCGTGGAAACGAAGCCGAAAAAGAAAATCTGTGTCGTGCTGGTGGACCGCGCCAACTACGGGCGGCTGAAGCCGGTGCTGCTCGAGATCACCGAGCGTCCGGAGCTGCAGCTGCAGCTAGTCGCCGCCGGCACCATGGTTCTCGAGCGTTTCGGGCACCCGGTGCAGAACGTCAAGAACGACGGCTTCACGGTAGACGGCGAGATCTACATCGAACTGGAAGGATCCACTCCCGCCACTATGGCGAAATCGCTGGGCTTCGCGGTGGTGGAGTTTTCCAGCGAATTTCAACGCCTCAAGCCGGACGTGGTGATGCTGATCGGCGACCGCTACGAAGCGCTGGCTGCCGCGCTGGCCGCCGCCTATATGAACATCTGCATCGTGCATATCCAGGGCGGGGAAGTATCGGGCTCGATCGATGAAAGCGCCCGCCACGCCATCACCAAGCTCGCCCATTATCATTTCCCGAGCACGGAGCGTTCGGCCGAGTACCTGGTCCGCATGGGCGAGTCGCCGGAGTCGATTCTGGGCGTCGGCTGCCCCAGCAGCGATATCGCGCGGCTGCTAGTTCCGTCGATCACCTCGGAAATGGTCAACGCGACCGGCAGCGGGGCCACCATCGATATCGAAAAGCCGTTCCTGCTCGTGGTATTTCATCCGACCACCACCACCTACGGCGGCGAGCGCAAGCAGGTGGAGGAAATTCTGCAGGCTCTTTCCAAGATGCAAATGCAGACGCTCATGCTCTGGCCCAACATCGACGCGGGCGCCGATCACATCAGCAAAGCCATCCGGCTCTTCCGCGACCGTGAGGCTCCGAACTGGCTGCGCACGATTACCAATCTTTCGCCGGAGCATTATTTGAATCTGCTGGCCCGCGTCTCCTGCGCGGTGGGCAATTCAAGCAGCTTCGTGCGGGACGCCGGCTACTTCGGCACGCCCGTGGTTCTGGTGGGCGACCGCCAGGAAGGGCGCGAGACCGACGAGCACGTGACTCACGTTGCGCCGATCGCGGCACAGATTCTTCGCGCGATCCGGAATCAGGTCCGGCACGGCTCCTATGCGCCGAGCACGCTCTACGGCGACGGCCTGGTTTCGCGGCGCATCGCCGACGGCCTGGTCGAGCTCACGCCGTACGTGCAAAAGCGGCTTCACTACATCTACGACCAGGATACAGAGGATCAGAATGGCGATGCGCGTACTTGGAATCATAACCGCACGCGGCGGGTCGAAAGGCATCCCTCGGAAGAACGTCGCGTTGTTGCTCGGTAAGCCGCTGCTGGCCTATACGGCCGAGGCCGCATTAGCGAGTAAGAAACTCACGCGCACGGTGCTTTCCACCGACGACGTCGAAATTGCTAACATTGGAAGGCAATGGGGAATCGATATTCCGTTCCCCCGTCCCGCCGAATTGGCCAAGGATGAAACGCCTACCATCCCTGTTTTGCAGGATGTTGTCCGGAGACTGGAAGCCATGGGCGAATCCTACGACGCGATTCTCACCCTGCAGCCCACCAACCCGCTGCGGCGCGCCCAGGACATCGATGGAGCCATCGACCTGCTCGAGCGAAACCGGCGCCGATTCGGTGATTTCGTTCTCCGATGTCGGCGAGCGCCACCCGGCCCGCATGAAATGGATTGACGCCGAAGGGCGCGTGACCGATCCGCCCTTTCGCCGAGGAATTTGAAGGAAAGCCGCGCCAGCAGCTGAGCAAACTGTACCTGCGCGACGGGTCCATCTACCTGACGCGCCGCTCCGTCCTGATGGAGCAGAATTCCCTGAAAGGCGCCGATTGCCGCGCCTGGATTATCCCCGAAGAGCGATCCCGGAATATCGACACGCCGTTTGACCTCCGAGTCGTGGAGTGCATGCTGCGTAGCCAAGGAGAGAATTGATCATGCCGATTTCAACCATCGAACAGCGCACCGGGAAACTCTACGGGGGCTTGTGGTCGCAGTATGACGACGACCTGTTCATCAAGTCGCTGGAGCTGTTCAAGGACCGCTGGCTGGCCAACAACGAGCCTGCCGAATTTTTCAAGGGGAAGCGCTGCCTGGACGTTGGCTGCGGCGGAGGACGCTATTCGCTGGCCATGGCGCGCATGGGCGCGCAGTCGGTGGTGGGCGTGGACGTGAGCGAGTCCGGTCTGAAGGACGCCGCGATGCGCGGCGAACGCATCGGCTACGCCAATGTGACGTTCAAGCAGGCCACGGCGCTCGAATTGCCTTTCGCCGACGGAGAGTTTGATTTCGTCTGCTGCAGTGGCGTGCTGCACCATACCCGCAGCGTGGAGCGAGGCCTGCGCGAAATCCACCGCGTGCTGAAGCCGGGAGGCAGCCTGTATCTGCTGTTATACGGTGCGGGCGGCGTGTTCTGGCCTTTGAATGCATTGCTGCGGCCCTTCGCCGCGATGGTGGGGCAGGAGGCTCTGGATTCCGCCGTCGAACATGCGGGTTACGCGGCGAACAAGCGCCGTTCCGTATTGGATGACCTTTTTGTTCCCATCCTCGAGACCTATACCCGGGAACGCGTCGACCAGCTGCTGGCGGATGCCGGGTTCCCGCAATCGCGGCGCTGGACATCGGCCCGCCTCGATCACGAGACCGACGCCAACACCATGCTGATCGAACTCGAGTCGCGCCTGCCCATGTGGGAAGCCGGCTATCAGACCGCGTCCGATCCACGGAAGGCGGTGATTCAGTTGCACTGCGCCAATCTCTGCCGCACCGTGATCTCTTCGGTGCGCGATCTGATCGAACAGCACAAGGCCGGATTTATCAGCGCGGAGCAGTTACAGGACGCCGTGGTCGGCCATGGCCATCACCGGCTGATCGCCACTCGCACGTAATGCCCAGAAAGATTCTAGTCAGCGAATCTTCGAACTTTTCCCCAGCTGCCGCCCAGCTCCTCCAACAAGCCGGCCGCGTGATCTGGGCCGACCTTGATCGCCCCCAGCTTCTTTCCTCCGTTAGCGACGTAAGCATTCTGTGGGTCCGCTTGCGCCATCAGATCGACCGCGAAGTGATCGATGCCGCCCCCTGTTTGCGGGCCATTGCCACCCCCACGACCGGTCTTAACCACATCGATCTCGCCTGCGCGGAGCGCCGGGGCATTCGCGTTCTTTCTCTGCGCGGTGAAACCGCGTTTCTCGAAAAAATATTTGCAACCGGCGAGCACACCCTCGCGCTGATTCTGGCGCTGGTTCGCCATGTGCCGCAGTCCGCGCGGCATGTTACCGACGGCGGCTGGAACCGGGATTTATTTTGCGGAAGCGAATTGCACGGCAAGACCGCCGGCATCGTGGGCCTGGGGCGGGTGGGGCGGATGGTCGCGAACTACCTCCAGGCGCTGGGTATGAAGGTCGTCGCGGCCGACCCGGGCATGAACGAATCGCCCATGAGGGGTGTTGAACTCATCCCCCTGAACCACCTGTTGGCCGAGTCGGACTTGGTGACGCTTCACGTGTCCCTCACCGGCGAGACGCAGGGATTTTTCGGCAAAGATGAATTTGCGGGAATGAAGGCCGGCGCATGGTTTGTCAATACCTCCCGCGGAGAGCTGTTGGATGAGAGCGCCCTCCTCGCCAGTCTGCTGGACGGGCGCATTGCCGGAGCCGCGCTCGACGTCCTATGCGGCGAGCACGCTACCGGGATGAAAAAGCACCCGCTGGTGGCTTACGCGCGAGCGCACGACAATTTGCTGATCACGCCTCACATCGGCGGCTGCACCGCCGAGTCGATGGCACATACCGAAGAGTTCCTGGCGGAAAAGGTTGTGAGCTTTCTGCAATCGCTGCCCGAAGAGGCATGCGTCGCGGGTAACGCCAAGGATCGCGGCTGATATGTGCGGACTCTCTGGCATCGTAGGCCGCGGCTGGAAGACCGAGCAACTGGCCGCCATGATTGCCAGCCAGCGCCACCGCGGTCCGGACATGGAAGGCAGCTATTTCGATCCGCACGGCCTGGCCGCGCTGGCGCTCAATCGTTTGAGCATTCTCGATCTTTCACCGGCGGGCCGGCAGCCGATGACCGATGCGGCCAGCGGCCTGACCATCGCCATGAACGGTGAAATCTACAATTTCCTCGAATTGAAACAAGAGCTTAGCGACTATCCGTACCACAGTCAGACCGACACCGAAGTGGTGCTGGCGGCTTACAAGAAATGGGGCGAGGGGTGTCTCGACCGCTTCATCGGCATGTTTGCCTTTCTCATCTGGGACGAGCGCAAACAGCGCCTTTTCGGAGCGCGCGATCGCTTTGGCGTGAAGCCGCTGCACTATTACCTGCGCGGCAGCGAACCGATTCTTTTTGCGAGCGAGATACAGACGCTCTTTGCAGGCGGCGCCACCCGGCGAATGAAAGCCTCCACGTGGGCCACTTATCTTGTAGATGGCTTGCACGACCATTCCGCCGAAACCTTCTGGGAGGACATCTATTCGCTTCCCCCGGGGCATAGTCTCACGTGGGAGAGCGGCAAGATTTCCGTGAAGTGCTGGTATGACCTGGCCGAAAGGGTGGGTCCGGAATTCGATTCTCGCCCGGTAGAGCAAGTGCGGGAAGAGTACCTCGCGCTCATGAAAGACAGCATCAAGCTGCGCTTCCGGTCGGATGTCCCGGTGGGCATCAACGTCAGCGGCGGCCTGGATTCGTCAATCCTGGTGGGCCTGGTGCAGGCGGTTCACGGACCGGAAAGCAACATCGAAGCCTTTACCTACACTACCGGCAACCCGGACTACGACGAATTGCCTTGGGTAAAGAAGATGCTCGAAGGCACCCGCCACCCTTGCATTGTCTATCAGCTTGATCCGGCGGAGGTTCCGGCCCTTGCCGCATCGGTGCAGCGGCACGAGAGCGAACCTTTTGGCGGAATGCCCACGCTCGCCTACGCGCGGCTGTTCGACCAGGCCCGCGCCGATGGCGTTACGGTGGTGATGGACGGCCAGGGCATGGACGAACAATGGGCCGGGTACGACTACTACGCGGCCACTAAGAACGGTTCACCGGCGTCCCCGATTCAAGGCACCAAGCAGCGAACGACGCGCCCGGAATGCCTGACACCCGATTTTCGTTCCCTGGCCAAGCCTTTTGCTCCCCTTCAACCCTTCCCGGATGCCCTGCGCAACCGGCAGTATCTGGATACCCGCTACACGAAGATACCAAAGGCGTTACGGTTCAACGACCGGATTTCCATGCGCGCTTCGATCGAGTTGCGCGAACCGTTTATGGATCACCGCCTGTTCGAGCTGGCTTTCCGGCAGCCTGTCGAGCGCAAGATCGAAAACGGCACCCGCAAGAAGTTGCTGCGGGATGTGGCCAGACGGCTGGTGACGGCTTCGGTGGTCGAGGCACCCAAGCGCCCGGTGCAGACTCCCCAGCGTGAGTGGCTGCGGGGAGAGCTGCGCGGCTGGGCCGGGGAATGCATTGAAACTGCTCTTCAAGCATATGGAAACAAATGGCTTGAGCCTGAGTCAGTGCGCCAGCAGTGGCATGACTATTGCTTGGGTATAAGTGACAACAGCTTTCACGTTTGGCAATGGATCAGTGTCGGCTTGGCCTGCGGGAACTGAAAATCGGGGTCTATGAGCAAGACGGTCATCCGCGTAGAAGCATTATCAAAGAGATACGAAATCGGCGCCAAGGAGGCCTACGGGTCTTTGCGTGACACTTTACGTCACATGGCGGGCGCGCCGGCCCGTGGTTTGAGAAATGTTTTCGCCGCGAGGGAAAATCAAGGGAATGGCGAGGCCCCGACGATATGGGCCCTCCGCGACGTCAGTTTCGAGGTTAAGCAGGGGGAAGTGCTGGGATTGATTGGCCGCAACGGCGCGGGCAAAAGCACCCTCTTGAAAATTTTGTCCCGGATCACGGCACCCACGGGGGGCCGGGTTGGCATCAACGGTCGCATACGATCCCTGCTAGAGGTAGGAACCGGCTTCCATCCCGAGCTTACCGGACGCGAGAACATCTACCTGAACGGCGCGATCCTTGGCATGAAGAAGTCCGAGATCGAACGCCGGTTTGATGAAATTGTCTCTTTTGCGGAAGTCGAGAAATTCATCGATACGCCGGTGAAGCGGTATTCCTCGGGGCATGTACCTGCGGCTGGCCTTCGCCGTGGCCGCTCACCTGGTTTCCGAAATTCTGCTGGTGGACGAAGTGCTCGCGGTGGGCGACGCCGCCTTCCAGAAAAAGTGCATCGGCCGCATGAACGAGGTCGCGCATGAAGGCCGCACGGTGCTCTTCGTCAGCCACAATATGGCCGCCGTCCGCACGCTCTGCAACCGCGGCATATGCCTCGAGGGCGGGCGCATCGCGAGCGCGGGGGACATCGAGCATGTCCTGTTCCGGTATACGCAGAGCCAGATGCGCGACAACAAGAACTCCCTGGGAACGCAGACCAGCCTGCATTCGACGGTGATCAATGGCCAGAATCCCGGGGCCATCGAATCGGGATCGGGATTCGAAGTGAGCTGCACCCTGGACCTGGCGGCGAGCATTCCAAGTTTCCGGCTCTTCTGCATGATTCAGGATGCCAACGGGGAGTCGGTAGTGGTCATGCCGGCCAACAGCCGCATGCTGAAGATTGCGGATCAGCCCGGCGTGCATCGGATTCGCGTCCGCTTTCCGGGACTCTGGCTGCGGCCGGGTGTTTACAGCGTCTATTTCAAATTGCTGGGATCCTCAGCCGACGCTGGCAGCGCCCGATTTTTCTCCGACGGAATCATGCTCGACGTTTCCGGCAACGACGATCCCGAAATGCTGCTGGGCGCGATTACGCCCGACGCGAAATGGGAAATCACCGAATCGGTGCTGCGTTCCGAATTGGCGGCCAGCCCGCTGGTGCTGGGCAATTAGGCGAAGCGAACCCATGGCAAAATTCCTCATTCATCCAGCAGACCTGGCCCAGCGGCGCAAGCGCTGCGAATCGGAAGCCGCGCGCCTGCGGACGCTTCAGCAGGAAGTTGTGGTCTCCTGCAACGTTTGCTCGTCGTCGCGCCATGTCCTGGTGGCCGCTAAAGACCGTTACGGATTGCCCCTGCGCAGCGCCTTGTGCCTGGATTGCGGCTTGCTGTATCTGGTCGATCGCTTCACCTTCTCGGGCTATTCAGAGTTTTATGGAAGCGGCGCATACCGCACGGTCAGCTGCGAGTTCCTGGGCATGGCCCACACCATCGAGCAGGTGCAGGCGGATCAGGTTTCCTACGGGAAGAATCTGACCAGCCTGCTTTCGGGCTTCGTGCCGCGCCGGCGGGACGGAAAGTTGCTGGACGTGGGCGGCAGCGCGGGAATCGTGGCCCGGCAGTTCGTGCGGGAGTTTGGCCTGCAGGGAACGGTGCTTGACCCCGCGACCGAGGAGGTGGCTGCGGCGCGCGCGGCGGGACTCGACGCCGTCGTAGGTTCGGTCGAAGACTGGCAGACCAGCGACACGTTCGATTTGATTCTGCTGTGCCGAAGTATCGAGCACATGTTCGACCTGCGGCTGGCGCTGACGAGGATTCGCGGCCTGCTCAAGCCCGACGGCCTGTTCTTCTGCGACATCGCGGACTTCATGGAAATGTGCCGCATGGTGGGCGCTCCCGAGACGTTCACGAAAGTCGACCACTGCTACTGGCTTACGCAAACCACGGCCTTGAACATTTTTCGGGCGGTGGGCTTCGAGCTTGTTTCGATGAACATTGTCTCAAGCTACGGCTACGTCGGCTTCCTTCTGCGCGCCTGCGAACCATCGCCGGTTCCAACCGGAGTCGCGGATCGTATTTCGTCTCAGGTAGAAGAAATACAGGCGATCGACCGCGAGTGGAGGGCTTTTGGAGGCACGGCCCTTGGTCCCGCCGATTGGCTGCGCCGCAAGGCCTACCGGGCCAAGCGAAACCTTTTGCGCTGGTTGCCGGCGCCCAGCCGCAAGGCTGAGCCGATCGAGGCGGCCGCGCCAGTGGCGCCGGTCCGAGAGAGTCCCAAGGGTATATAGCCGACTATGAGTAAACCGCGCCTGTTGATTCCGATGAGCATTCAATTCTCCGTGCGCTACCTGCTGCGCACCGGGATGCTGGACCGCCTTCGCGAGGTAGCCGACCCGGTCATCCTGCTGGCCTGGCGCGATGCCGATCTCGAGAAAGAGCTTCAGAGCCTGGGGATGGAAGTGCACCCCATGATCGAACGAAAGATGGGGAAGCGCTACGACAGAGTGCGCAGCTGGATGAGCGTGTGGCACAAGAAGCAGCTCGCCACGTGTTCAGAAGGCGTGTGGGAGCGGCGCGCCGATCTGGGCCGGTCCACCTACTCCCGTTTGCGCCGGCGCGCACGTAAGAAAATCTTCGACTCGATTTTTTCCCTCCCCGGCAGCACCGAGTGGCTGCGCCGGAAGGAACAGGAAGCCTGGGAGACCGACAACAACGTCGGGGAAGTGCGCGCGCAGATCGACCGCCTGCGGCCCGACGCGGCGCTGAGCCTGACGCCTTTCCTCTACGACGAAGAGATGGTGATGCGGGTCTGCGAGGAACGCGGCATTCCGCTCTGCACCTCGCTTCTTTCCTTCGACTACGTGACCACGCGGGGATGGTGGGCCGTCCGCTTTGACCGCTACATGGTGTGGAATCGCTACGACGCGGAGGGACTGCTGCGCTCGCATCCCGAAATTTCTCCCTCGGAAGTCGACATTGTCGGAGCGCCGCAGTTTGATTTTTACTACGATCCGAAATTCTGCTGGTCGGAAGCCGAATGGCGCAGCCAGCTGTCCCTTCCGCCGGACCGCCCGGTAATTCTGTTCGCGGGAGGATTCTATTTCTGCGCGCCGCACGAGCCGCGGTTCCTGCAGCAGATCGATGAAGCGATTGAAAAGGGTGAAATTCCGGGAAATCCGATTATTCTGTTCCGCAACCATCCCATCGACCCCATCGAGCGCTGGCTGCCGATCCTCAAAGACGCCAAGCATATCGTCTACGACGATCCCTGGCCCAAAGGGCGCATCAAGGGTCACTCCAACATGCGCATGCGGGACATCCAGAAGCTGGCCTCGACCCTGTTTCACAGCAAGGTGCACATCAATATCGCATCCACTATGGCGGTCGACGGCGCCGTGTACGACCGGCCTCAAATCGGTCCCGCGTATGACGACACGCCGGGCCGGAGATATGAGCAGACCTCCAGGGACCTGTACATCCAGGAACACTACCTCCCGATTACCGGGTCGGGTGGTTTGGAAATCGTACACAGCCGGGACGAGCTCGTGCAGGCCATCCGCTCGGCGATCGTCGATCCGGGGCGCCTCGCCGAGGGACGGAAGCGGCTGGTGCGGGAGATCTGCACCTTTGATGACGGCCGCGCGACCGAACGCGTCGCTCAAGCCGTCCGATCGTTTATCGAACAGCATGTCGCGGCAGGCGAGACGGTGGCGAAGTCCGCCTAGCTGGCGAGACGACCTATGAATCCTCAAGCCGAACGAGCGAACTTTTTGAGACAGTGCTGGCGCACCGGCCGCTGGAAAGACGGCATGGGCACGCTGCTGTTTCCGCTGAGGATGTCGTTGTACGAATGGCGGAGGAATGTCCGGCGCGCGGGAAGTCAGAGGCCGGCTGCGGCCTTGGCGACGGACGATCGTTGCGCGGTAGCGCCGGAGTTTTCAAGCGAGATACATCCCATTTTTTGCGAGAGCGGCGCGGGCGTGCGAGACAACCTGGACACCAGCCGAATTTTTGCCGAGGCCGACGCGCAGCTCGGCGGTATTTACCGGTTTGCGGGAGGACGCCGCGACCGGTTTGCTGCGGAAACTTTGGAAGCGCGCGCCGACGCCGAGGACGTTCACAGCTTTCACCGGCTCTATTGGGTGAGCCGCTACGCGGTTGCTGCTGCCTTGGGACATGAGCGCGCGCAAGAGGCGTTGCTTCAGCAACTGCCGGAATGGCTGGACAGCCGCTGGAAGAGTTCGGCGATCGCCTGCTGGCCGTACACCGTTGCGGAGCGAATCGCCTCTTTGACCACCACATTATTCTGGATTCACCGCGGCGCAGTCAGCAGGCTGGAGCCTTTAATCGCGCCGGTAAAGCAGCAGGTGTGGAGGGATGCTGTGCGGCTGTCGTCCAACATGGAATTCGGATTGGGCGTCCACAATCACCTGCTCAATGACGCGCGCGGGCTATACCGGGCGAGCGCCGCGCTGTCTTCCGAATGTGAGCAGTCTGAGGAGTGGCGCGCGCAGGCCTTGGCCATCTGGGACGAATATTTCCCGAAACTCGTGCTGGATGACGGCACCTTTGCCGAGCAATCCAGCCACTATCATCTTCTGCTCTGCCGTACCGCGCTGGAATACTGGCTCGGCTGCCGTCGCGCCGGGCGCGCCGTTCCCTCGGGTTTTGAAATCCGGGTGCGCTCGATGTTTGACCTAGCCAACGAATTGCTGCGCGCGGACGGATCGCTGCCGCGCTTTGGCGATATCTCCCCCGATTGCGAAGTGTCAGATCTGTGGGGCATTCTCGCCGCCGCCTATTACTGCGGCTTGCTCGATGGCGCACCCCGGCACGCGCAGGCCACGCCATTGACCGTGTTCTATTGCGGCCACTCTCCAGCGATCCCGCGGGCGGAGAAGCGGGCAAACGATGCGTCGTGCCGGCGTCTGTTTCCCGATGGCGGGTTCGCATTCCTGCGGTCCTCGTCTCTAAATGCGGAATTGGTCGCGCATGGCGACGGCAGAAACTCCGTTGGCGCGCACGGTGATGCAGGGCGCGGGAGTTATGAGTTGTGGTGGAACGGGACCGTTCTCGTGCGCGAGCCCGGAAGCTTTTTTAGCTCTTCGGACCACACATGGCGCTCGTATCAGTGCGCCGGTTCACAGAATGTGACTTCTCTCGACGGGCTTCCGCCAGTCATCACCAAGCCCAACGAACGATACGGAACTCAGTGGTACCGCCCAGAGGGTGGCGCCTGGGAAATGCTGGCCGACGGCGGCGTTCGGTTTCGATGCCGCGCATTCAGCCGTCTCCATGCCGATATCATCCTGTTGCGCACCTGGCGGATGGTTCAGCCGGATACGTTTGTTTTCGAGGAGAAAATCGAGGGATCGAGCCGCGTCCAATTCGAGTCGCGGATTTGCCTGGGCGATGCGGACTGGGACTCGGTCCAACGAAGCAGCGCAGCGGAAAGCGCCCAGCTGCGCTGGCAGGGAGCGGATGGATCCACCGCGGAAATGAGCATTCAGACTCCCGCTGGCTTGCAGGTATCGGCCCGCCCATGCTCGTTTTTGCAGGAATATGGCGTCGAGAAGCAAGGCCGGGTGCTGTTATTGAGTGGATGCCAACAGCTCCCATTTGAATGGAACGCTCAATGGCGATTAAGGAAGGCAGCATGATCACAACCGAAACCACACCAACGACGGAAACGGCAGAACCTCAGGCGCTCAAGGACGCGGTCCGCAAGTTTTGGGGCACTCTTCCGTGCGGCGTGTCGCACAGCTCCCACCCGACCGACTCGCATGCATTCTTTGAGGAGACCGAAAAGCACCGCTTTCAGGTGCACACGAACTTCGACAAGCCGTTTATGCACGAGGCGATCAACTTCCAGGAGCATACCGGGAAGACCGTGCTGGAGGTGGGCGTCGGAATCGGAGTGGACGCCATGCAGTGGAGCCGCGCCGGCAATCGCGTCTTCGGCATCGACTACAATCTTCCCAGCGTTCAGATCACCAAAGCGCGATTCCAGGATGCCGGCGCCGAGGGCCGCTTTCTTAATAGCGATGCGGAGAATCTGCCGTTTGCTTCCAACTCCTTCGACCTGATTTATTCCTTCGGCGTTCTGCATCACACGCCCGGCACGGAAAAAGCAATCCGCGAGGTGTATCGGTGCCTCAAGCCCGGCGGCAAAGCCATCATCATGCTGTACTACAAATGGTCAGCTATGACCTGGGGCACCATCGTCTGGGGCGACGGCATACGGCGCGGGGGATTGTGGAAGACCAAGAGTTTTGCGGATTTAATCAGCCGCTACACCGAGTGGGACAGCCAGACGGACACCAACATCTGCCCGCTGACCAAGGTCTATTCGAAGCGCGAGGCGCGGAAGATGTTCCGCCAGTTCAAGGACGTGAATATGGAGCTTCACTATCTCTGGAAGGGCCACTTTGGGCCCGTCCGCAGGCTGCTGCCGCTGCTTCCGCAGGCGGCAAAAGATAATCTGCACAAGCTGTTTGGCTGGAACCTGGTGATCAAAGCCAGCAAGTAGAGAACCCGACCTATGTGTGGAATCGCCGGCATTTTCGATTTGCGAACGCCCCCGCGGCTCGAGGACCTCAAGCCGATGGTGGACATTCAATCCCATCGCGGACCCGATGCGGATGGATTTCTCGTCGACGGCCCGGTAGCTTTGGGAATGCGCCGGCTTTCCATTATTGACCTGGCGGGGGGCGACCAGCCGATCTTCAATGAAGACCGATCGGTCGGCGTAGTCATGAACGGCGAGATCTTTAACTACGTCGAACTGCGGAACTGGCTGCGCAACCAGGGCCATACGTTCGCGACCAAAAGCGACACCGAGGTGCTTGTCCACTCCTACGAAGACCACGGCCCGGGATTGCTGCCGAAACTCAACGGGATGTTTGCCTTCGCGCTGTGGGACAAGAAATCCCGATCCCTGCTCCTGGCGCGCGACCGCATGGGCGTCAAGCCGCTCTACTATGCGCGGGTCGGCTCACGATGGCTGTTTGCCAGCGAACTCAAGGCGCTGCTGACGCAAGGCGGTTTGGACACCGAACTTGATCTGGATTCGATCGCGGATTTTCTCAGGCTGAGCTACATTCCCCGGGAGGCCACGCCCTACAAGGGGGTCCGCAAGCTTCTTCCTGGGCACTATCTCCTGGTGCGCGGAGAGCAGTCGGAAATGCGCGCCTGGTGGAATCTGGCCGACCTTCCCGCGGAGCAGAATGCGGGCTTGAGCGCCATGGCCCGGGAGCTCACTGCGGATTTCGATGATGCGGTGAAGCTGCGAATGCGCAGCGATGTGCCGGTCGCCTCGTTTCTGAGCGGCGGCCTCGATTCCAGCCTGATCACCATCACCGCGCAGCGGCAGTCCGCCGTGCCGATGCGCACGTTTGCCGTTGGGTTCGAGCACAGCGAATTCAACGAACTGCCTTACGCGGCCTCGGTTGCGCAACAGGCCGGAACGCGGCATACGGAAATCTCCGCATCGGTCGAGGATGCCATCGAGCAGCTTCCACGGCTGCTATGGCACATGGATGAGCCGATCGGCGATTCTTCGATTATTCCCAATTATTTGATCAGCCGCGGCGCGGCCGAGCACGTGAAAGTGTGCCTTTCCGGCCTCGGCGGCGACGAGCTTTTCGGCGGCTACGCGCGTTACACGGAGCCCGCCACCGGCAGGATCCGCAAGATATTCCAGCATGCCCCGCCGGTGGCGCGCGCCCTGGCGCCCTTCATCGACCGCTACAACTATTACTGGGCGGAAGAATTGCGCTTGGCCGGTGATCCGTCGATGGCCTGGCGCGCTTATCTGCACAAGATTCAGATGTTCGATTCCCGCGCCCTGGAAACTCTCGGGTTTCCCGCGAGCGGAAGGGCGGAGAAGACCATCGAATCTTTGTGGACGAGCTATCCCGGAAGCGACTCGATTTCGCGCCGGCAATTCGTAGACCAGCAGACCTACCTGCCCGATCAGATACTGGCGATTACCGACCGCATGTCGATGGCCGCCTCGCTTGAGGTCCGCGTCCCGTTCATGGATTACCGGCTGGTGCGGTTTACCCAGCGGGTTCCCGGAAACTTGAAGCAGAATGCGCGGGACTTCAAGATCCTTCTCAAGAAGGTTCTAGGGCAGCGGTGTCCCCCGGAAATTTTGACCCGCCCGAAGTGGGGATTCGATACTCCCTTGCGTTTTTGGGTGCAGCAGCCTGGCCTGTGCGACCTGATTCGCGGGCTGCCGGAGGGCGCGGCCGTGAGGCAGGGCTTATTCAAGGCGGAAGCAATCCGCGCGCTCGTGCAGGACTCCCAGACGATTGGCCGCAACGCGCGGCGCGTCTGGAACCTCTTCGTATTGGACGTGTGGCTGCAGGTGCACCTCCGGGCGTCCGCTCCGCGCGAGACTCTTTCCGAATTGCTGGGAGCCTACGTATGAAGGCCCCGCATGTCACCGTCTTGACCGCGGTTCGTAACGGCGCTCCCTATCTTGCGGAGACCGTGGCCAGCATTCAGAAGCAGTCGTTCACCGATTGGGAATACATCATCGTGGACGATGCCTCGGATGACGCCACCCCGAAGATCGCAGAAGACCTCGCTCGCGGCGATTCCCGTATCAGGGTACTCGTGCGCTCGACGTCGGTTGGACCGTATGCGGCCGCCAATGACGGGTTGCGCGTCGCGCGCGGCACCTATACCGTCCGCACCGATGCGGATGACCTTTCGACCCCCGATCGCATCGAGAAGCAGCTAGCGTTTCTCGCTGCCCATCCTGAATATCGCGCGTGCGTATCCTACTGGCAGTCGCTTAATGACCAGGGTGTGATGCCCGGCACACAGACCCCTATTCCGCTCAACTCCCGGGTTTTCCGCTGGTCTCTGCTGCTCCGCAGCCAGTCCATCCATAGCGCGGTGTGCTTCGAGACCTCCATGATGAGGGAACTTGGGGGGTATCGAGAGCTACCTCTTTCCCAGGATTACCGGTTGTGGTGCGACCTTACGCGGCGCGGCTGGCTGGGAACGATACCGGAAGTCCTGTGTTATGTGCGGAGTCACGGAAAGCGTCAGTCCCACACGAGCTACAACGTGCAACGGGAGCTGGCCATCGACGTGCTATCCGACCATCTGGCCGCTCTTACGGGCGAACGCTGGTCTCGCGAGGACCTCCTTGCGCTGCGTTCGGTCGGCCATGGCGAAGTGATGCCCGTGCACAAGGGGCTGGAAATGCTGGATCGCTGGGACCGGCTCTGGCAGGCGGCGGACGATCTCACCCCCGCGGATCGCGCGGAGTTGGCACGCACTTCCTCGTTCCGGCGCTGGAAGCATTTGCGGGCCAACGCGCGTCAACAGCCGCTGGCGACCCTCAAAGGCGCGATGAAATCGATCATGCTGAAAGGGCCTCAGTCTCTGGTTCCGGCGGGTCGAGGAGTTTCTCTATGAAATCACCAGTGCTGTTTCAGCCTCTCGAGGACGAGCTCAAGCCGCTGCTCAAATACGTTCGCGGAAAAACGCTCAATGCCGGCTGCGGCTCGCGGGATATCACGAAATTTCTGACCGATGCCGGGGCCACCTCGGTTGACAATTGCGATCTGAAATCCTCCATTCCCGGCGCTATCATCGCCGACCTTACCGCGATTCCCAAGCCCGACAGCACCTACGACACCATCCTGTGCAACGCCGTGCTCGAGCACGTACAGTTTCCCGACCGGGTAGTGCAGGAATTCTCGCGGCTGCTCAAGCCCGATGGGCTCATGCTTCTCTGCATTCCCTTCATGCAGCCGTATCATCCGGCTCCCGACTATCGGCGGTATTCACGGGAAGGAATGCTGGAGCTGGCGCGCATTCATAACCTCGAACCGGTGGAAATCCTGCCAGTGCACACGCTCGCCCAGACCGTTACGTGGATCTGGTGGTCGCACCTGGGAGAGACCAAAGGCCACATTCAGCAGGCTCTGCTGTGGCTGCCGTTTTACTTGTGGAACCGGCTCTCGCAGAAGACCGATTTTTCGCTGACCCATCAATCCAATTCCTATCAGATGGTGGTGCAGAAGAAACCAGCGCCGAACGGCAATGGGCATCGAGGGATGCCTTCCTCATGAAAATTTGTTTTGTCTGCAACGAATATCCCCCGGGCCTTCACGGCGGCATCGGAACGATGACGCAGGTGCTGGCTCGCGCCTTGGTGAAGAATGGCCACCAGGTGCGCGTCGTCGGCATCTGTCCGCGCTGGTACGGCGCGTCCGCGGCGGAGGACGACCAGGGGGTGCAGGTGCTTCGGCTGCCCGACCGGGAGCATCCGTTGGGCTGGATTTCCTCACGCTTCCGCCTGTATCAAGCCATCTCGCAACTGGTTCAGGAAGGCGCGGTGGATGTGATCGAAGTGCCGGATTATCAGGGCATGGCGGCTGGCTGGAGGCGCTTCCAGGTCCCGGTGGTTGCGCGCTTGCACGGCTCACTCGCCTATTTTGCGTCGGAGCTGAACCGCCCCATCGAGCGAGTCGCCTACTGGCTGGAGCGGGCTTCGCTGCGCCGCGCCGACTACGTTTCCTCGGTCTGCCGCTACACCGCGAACATGACCGCCGAAGTATTCAAAGTTTCGCTGGGCTCGGCCGAGATTCTATACAACCCCGTGGAAGCGCCTCCCGAGGCTGGCGACGCTGCCCGGAACTCCAACAGCGTGGTCTTTAGCGGCACGCTCACCGGCAAAAAGGGCGTCATCTCGCTGATCAAGGCGTGGCCGCTCGTGGTTAAATCGGTCCCGGAAGCCCAACTGCACATTTTCGGCAAGGATGGCCGCACGGCCGACGGCGGCTCGATGCAGCAGTTTCTCGGCTCGATGCTCAATGGGGAGCGCGGCACAGTTCATTTCCACGGGCATGTGGTGCGCAAGGAATTGTTCGAGGTCTACCGCAAGGCCGCGGCGGCGGTGTTTCCCTCCTATGCCGAGGCCTTCGCCGTGGCGCCGTTGGAAGCGATGGCCTGCGGCTGCCCCACGATTTTCAGCGAGCGCGGCAGCGGGCCGGAGTTGCTGACCCACGAGCGCCAGGGGTTGCTCGTCGATCCGGATAAACCGGGAGATATCGCGGCGTCGATTGTCAGGACGCTGCGCGACAGGCAGTTCGCGCGGGAGATTGGCGAAGCGGGCCGCACCCTGGTACGGCAAGTATTCAGCATCGACCGGCTGGTCGCTCAGAACGAAGACTTTTATCGCCGCTGTATCCGTGGTTTTCGTGAGCGAGCTATTTAGAACTAACCCGTGAGACCAAGGGTGAGTGTGAAGTCAGTTGAGCACGTCTAGACTCAAAGTCGCCGCCCTGATCAGTGGCCGTCCTCGCGCGCAGGAATTGTGGACGCTGCGCGGGATCAGCTCGGTTCCCTGCGATCTGCATGTGGTTCAGGCGAGCCAGGCGACCACCGTGTCCGCGTCCAACCGGATTCGCCGCCTGATCAAGGAGTATGGCCTGCTGCAAACGGCTTCCCGTTTTCTGGGCGGCCGGCTGGGCGAGCAGATTGCCAGGCGAGATTCTTCCGTGCTGGACGAATTATTCGATTTGCCGTCCCTCACCAAGTGGTGGGAACAGTGCGGGATCGTTCCCGTGCCGGTCCGCGCGCTCAACCATGCCGAAGCCCAGACCGCGCTGGCAGAGATCAAGCCCGATATCATCGTGCGAGTTTCCGGGGGAATCCTCAAACCGCACATTTTTTCGCTGGCGCGGTTGGTGACGATCAACATTCACCACGGGCAAGCGCCCCTGATTCGCGGAATGTGGAGCATTCCCTGGGGCATCATCGAAGGGCGGGGAGACTGGATCGGGGCGACCGTGCACGTCATCGACGCAGGCATCGACACCGGCACCATTCTGTGGCGCGGCGGACCCCAGCTGGCGCCCGGCGACACAACCGTAGACCTGCTGTTTCGCACTCATCTCGAGGCCGTGGCGGCCTTAGTGGAGATTTTGAAGAGGTACGCCGAAGGAGACGAATCGCTGCGGGCGTGGGTGCCTCCGCCTGGCGAAGTCTCCGTCTATCGGTCTGCGGCCAACCTGGGAGATTGGTTGAAGCTGTTGTGGCTGGGGCGAGGACGCCGTGCTCAAGC
Organism: uncultured Acidobacteriota bacterium; assembly: GCA_963848365.1. Lineage (GTDB taxonomy): Bacteria > Acidobacteriota > Terriglobia > Acidiferrales > UBA7541 > Palsa-295. The sequence continues at coordinate 432,280 of CAWKDI010000004.1, read as the reverse complement.
GCTGATCTCGAGGGGGATCGAATGCTGACCGTTCCTTCCGTGGCCATGGCGCTGGCCGCCCGTTTTAAAACCGGCGGAATTATCGTCAACGAGCACACCCTCACGCGTGAAGAAACCCGTCATCATGTCGACGTATTGCACCGGCATTTTGATTTTATCCACCTGGACGACCTGGCACAGCGGTTGAGCAGCCCGAAAAAAAGGCCCTTTTGTTTACTCACCTTCGACGATGGAAAGCGCAGCAATGCGACGGTCACCGCTCCGGAGCTCGAGCGCCTGGGCGTGCCCGCGGTATTCTTCGTGGTCACGGATTTTCTGGGTACTCAGACGGCGCTTTGGTTTGATCGCTACCGGCTCTTGCAGACCGGGTTGCCCGAGCTTCCGGTGGGATTGAGTCCGCGAGTGATCAAGCAGTTGCCCCACGACCTGTTAGCAGAGAGAGTCGAAGCCGCCTGCTCGCGGCATGGCATGGTGGCCGACTTGAACAACGAAGATGTGGCGGCCATGACCTGGGATCAGGCGCGAGACCTGCACCGGAGAGGTTTTACCATCGGCGCGCACGGGGCGACTCACGCCATCATGACGCGCGAGACCAGGGCCGCTGCCTTTGAGAATATTGCGTCCAGCATTGCCCGCGTCGGCGCCGAGTTGGGATCTCCCTGCAAGACCTTCGCGTTTCCCAATGGAAATTACACCGCCGATCTCGCGCATCACGCCGCGCGCTGCGGCGCTCAAATGGTGATGACCACCGAACCGATGTGGGCCGATCGGAGTTTCCCGCTTTGGCGGCTTCCGCGCATTCAGCTCTTTGGACCGCAAAGCCGCGGCCGGATTGAGCTCAAAGTCGCCGTAAGCGCAACCGGGCGCATTCTCGCTAACCCGGACGGCACAGGCAGGGTCTATCGCGCCGTGCATCGTCTCGGGAAACGCCTCCGGAAAGCGCAAACGGCGAACCCAGCTAAAATCAGCCTCGATCCAGCGAGCGAAGCGCCTATCACCGAACGCGCCCACGAAGTGATCGGATGCTCCGGCGCGAGCCGCCCATGAGCGCTTCCGCTTGTTTTCACGAAAAGCTCGTGGTCGTGTCGCATGTGGTCCACTACAGATTTGCCGGGCGGTTATATGCCTACGCGCCGTATGCCCGCGAAATCGAGATCTGGGCGGACATGTTTGACGAGGTGCTGATCGCCGCCCCATGCCATGAAGAAGAACCGCCGGGCGACTGCGCGCTTCTGAACCGCGACAATTTCAGCATTGCCCCTCAGCGTGAGTTTGGCGGCGAAACATTGGCAGCCAAAGCGAAACTGCTTCTCGGCGTGCCGCTGATGTCGTGGGATCTGATGCGAGCCATGCGCCAGGGCGATGCCGTTCAGGTGCGCTGCCCCGGCAATCTTGGCTTGATTGGCTCGGTTCTGGCGCCGCTGTTCTCCAAGCACCGCGTGGCCAAGTTCGCGGGGCAGTGGAACGCGACTCCGGGAGAGCCCTGGAGCAACCGCGTTCAACGCGCCGTGTTGCGTTCGCGCTGGTGGGGAAGTCCCGTCACGGTCTATGGACGCTGGCCTGGGGAGCCGGAACATATCGTCCCTTTCTTCAATTCGGTGATGACCGATGAGCAGATCGCCCGTGGCCGCGCCGCAAAGCGTGGTCCGGATGAACTCCGGCGCGTTCTGTTTGTAGGGCGCCTCTCGCGGGCCAAGAATGTGGACGTTCTGCTGAAAGCGTTGGGAACCCTGCGCTCCGAAGGGCTGGCGTTTACCGCGTGCATTGCGGGCGAAGGCCCGGAATTGGCTGCGCTGCGGGAGTTGAGCGCGCGGCTGGGATTGGAAAATGCCGTCGAATTTGCCGGGGGCGTCAGCTTTGAGCGCGTTGTCGAGCTTTTGGAGCGCTCCGGCGTGCTGGTGCTGGCCTCTGAAACCGAAGGATGGCCGAAGGCCATTGTTGAGGCTATGGCGTTTGGACTCGTGGCGATTGGCTCGGAAGTGGGTCTGGTCCCGGAGATTCTCGGCGACGGGCGCGGGCTGATGGTAGCCCCGCGAAACGTCGAAGCCCTGACCGGCGCGCTGCGTAGCGTTCTGACCGCACCCGGCAATTACGCCCGGATGCGCTCGCAAGCGGCCGCCTGGGCTTCGCACTATTCGATGGAAGCGCTTCGCGATTCTTTGCGATCGTTGCTGGCCAAGAGCTGGGGCTTGGAATTGCAGGAAGTTTCAACCTCGCGCCCAGTGGCCTCGGCGGTATGTGCGCATGAGTGAGACAGGAATCGACTCCTATTCGCAGGAGCGCCCCGGCCTATCCGTGGAACACGAGCGTGTGCCTTCCGATGAAATGGCTGGCACAAAACGCATCTCCATCGTGAGCGCCTGCCGCAACGAGCGCGAGCATATTCGCGCGTTTGTGGATTCGCTCCTGGCGCAGGACCTGTCGGGTTTTGATTGGGAAATCATCGTGGCCGACGGCGCCAGCAGTGACGGCACTCGCGAGGCCCTCGCCCATATGGCCAGCGGCAATCCGCGCGTTATCGTCATCGATAATCCGGGCCGCATCGCCTCCACCGGCCTCAATGCAGCTATCCGCGCCGCCCGCGGTGAGATTATTCTCCGCATGGATGCACACACCGAATACGCGCGAGATTACATCCAACGCTGCGTTCGCACACTCGAAGCCAGCGGCGCGGAAAACGTCGGGGGCCCGGCGCGCACCAAAGCCGAGGGCGTGAGTGCCCGCGCTATCCAGGCGGCCTACCATAGCCGCTTTTCCACCGGCGGCGCGCGCTTTCACGACGACAACTACACCGGTTACGTAGACACGGTTACCTACGGCTGCTGGCGAAAAGAAACCCTGCTGAAACTGGGGCTGTTTGATGAGGGATTAGTGCGCAATCAGGACGATGAGCTCAATCTCCGTCTGATTCGCGCCGGCGGAAAGATCTGGCAATCGTCTGACATTGTTTCCTGGTATCGTCCGCGAACCACCCTGAGCGCTCTTTTCCGCCAATATTTCCAGTACGGATTCTGGAAGGTGCGGGTGATTCGCAAGCACAAGATTCCTGGATCCTGGCGGCACTTGGTCCCCGGCGCGTTCATCATGGCGAACCTTTTCCTGTTTTTCGCGGCTGCCGTCACGGCATTGGCCGGCGATCGCCTGCTGGCTCACCGGATTGTCTCGGGATGGTTGCTGTTGCTTGCCGCATATTTTGTGGCTGTTCTGGCCGCGTCTTTTGAAGCCGCCCACCGCCATGGATGGGAACTGCTGCCCTATCTTCCGCTTACTTTTTCGACCTTCCACATATCCTACGGCGCCGGTTTCCTGCTCGGTTCGCTTTACTGGCCGTTTGCAGGAAACCGCGATTCACGCCTGGGCAACCTGTTCGTCGGAGTAACTCGATGAACGCGCCTCCCGCGGCCGGGTCGCCCGAATTGGATGCCGGAGCGAGCGAGATCACGCGGATTCGCGCCGAATACGACCGGCGCAGCCGCGAAATCCCGCGCGATTTCTACAGTTGGGGGCGGCTGCCGAACTATTTCTTCAACGCGCAGTTGGTCCGCGATTGCATTATCGAACTCAAGCGCGAGCGGATGTTCCCGCTGGAGAGCCTCAGCGTTGCCGATATCGGCTGCGGCCCGGGCACCTGGCTGTTGGAATTCGCCCAGTGGGGAGCGACCGATATCCACGGCATCGAGCTGGATGACGCCCGCCTGCAAAAGGCGCAAGAGCGGCTTCCCGCCGCCGATCTGCGGTCCGGCGATGCCCGGCATCTTCCCTGGGTGGACCATTCCTTCGACCTGGTCTCCCATTTCACTCTGTTCAGTTCTATTTTGAACGACTCCGTGAGGCAGCAGATTGCTGCCGAGATGATGCGAGTGCTCAAGCCTTCGGGAGCGATCCTGTGGTTTGATTTTCGGGTGAATAATCCGCGGAATCCCGGTGTGCGGGGAGTGCGGGCACGCGAAATCGCATCGCTGTTCCCCGACTGCTCGATCCGTCTGAAATCGGTCACGCTGGCCCCTCCGCTGGCTCGGGTAATTGTGCCTCGGTCATGGATCGCGGCCTGTATGCTCGAGAAAATCCCGTTTCTAAGGACTCATTACCTCGGGGTGATTCGGAAGCGTGCGTGATTGAAAATAAATGGTTTAGTCGTCGGGCGCTCACCGTCACGAGAGCCCAAAAGTCGACGGAAGGATGCAAAAGCGTTCTCTTTAAGTGAACAAATCTTCTGCGGTAGCTATCCATAATACTGAAAAAATAGGGTTTAGCCTTGGAACGCAACCTGCATCGTAACCAGGGCTAACGCATTTGATGTGCAATCGATGGGACTGAGGGGGCGTTAGTGTGTCCAGCCCGCTCGGCCATCATTGAAACAAATCGGACGCAGCGATCATGTCTTCTACCCCTAACACTCCGGCCGCTCGAGACATGGGCCAACAACAGCTGGCGCCCTTTTGAACATGGACATCCAAGCCACGGACTCGCCGTCCAACCCGGCGGAATCCCTCGTCTCCGTAATCATCTGCACGTACGGGCGCGCCACTGCGCTGCTGGAATTGCTGGAAGCCCTTAACAACCAAACGTATCGCTCGATGGAGATTCTAGTGGTGGACGGAAACGAAGAACCTTCGCCCGCCCGTGCGATGGTTGAGAAATTTGCGAATTCACCTCAAACGCGTTCCAAAGTCACCTTGGTCAAGTCTCCCAAGGGGCTGACCCGTCAGCGCAATGTTGGCTTAGAGGCCTCCACGGGAGACCTGATCTGCTTTCTGGATGACGACGTAACCTTCGAAAATGATTTCCTGGCCCGGGTGGCTAATTTTTTTGGCCGGCCTGATATGCAGGACGTTGGCGGAATCACCGGGTATGACGTTCTGAACTATCCCATGGCCATGAGCATGCGATGGTATCTCCGTTGGCTCTTGGGTGTCATGCCGGGCCGGGATCCCGGCCGCGTCGACCATCTCGGCAGGGCTGTGCCGATCAGTTTTCTCAAACCATGGCCCGGACTCAAAACGATCGGGTGGCTGCCTGGTTTCTGCATGATTTACCGGGGCGAAGCCATCGAGGGCGTGCGTTTCGACGAACTGCTTCCGACCTATGGCGGCGAAGACCGGGATTTTTCTATGCGCGTCCGCCAAGGGTATCGTCTTGTGATTTGCGGCGATCTGCACCTGAAGCATCATTACACTGTGGAAGGCCGGGATGACGACGTAGAGCGGCTTTTGCAATGCAGTTTTGGCGCCGCACGGCGTTTCGCGAAGTATGCAAAAAGTATCGGCGATTATTTCACGATCTCCCGGGTGATATTGGCCGATTTCATCATTGATGTGCTGGCGCTGATCCGCAGCCCTCGGAAAATCAACCTCTTCGTGTTGCTCGTGCGTTTCCAGGGGCTCTTTGAGGGGTTCGTGTCGGTTCGGGCAGACGCCTCGACCAGGGCATCCTCCCTGTTGAACAGGGATATTCCGGCGCGGCATCCGGCCATTTCGTCTGGCAACGAATGAGATCTGACTCTACCGTTTCGGCGCTGAATGTCCGGTCCACCGGTTTCGACTGGACGGTCATCACACAGGTATGCATCTGCACCATTCCCGCAATGGCGACCATCGACGTGGCGCATCCCTTGTGGGGCGCCAGGTATCTAGCCGGCATGCTGTTCCTGTTTCTCAGTTATTACGTGGTGACATACGATCGATATCGATTCATGAGTTTGCTGATCGGCGTCTCTCCCGCCCTCGTTTTGACTCGCGGATTGTTCTTTTACAACAGCATTATCGCCTTCCTGGGAATGGGAGTGGTGCTGTGGGCCTACATGTCCTGGAAAGACGTCAAGTTTGTCTGGGACGACCCTACCTGGAAGTCTTTTGCGCTGCTTGGGTTTATTTACTGGTTCCTGAGTTTCGTTCTGGTGCATAGCTGGATCGCCAACCTGCGAGTGATGGAACTCGTGTTTACGACGCTCGCGATGTGCCTGTTGTCGACCCGCCGTTCTTACCTGGCGACAGCTTTTATCGGGATGGGCATCGCCGTTACGGCGTATGCCACCGCGATGCTGCCCTATGGCGACCGTCTGGGCGAGGGAGAGCTCGATAACGGCGAGATTATCGGGAACCCCATTCTCGTAGGGCTGCCCGCCGCCTTGATCGTCGTGCTCACTTTATCCGACCGCGGCAGATATCTTTTGCTTGAGGATAAAAAGATCGCGCGAATCATTGTCGGTCTGGTGGCGGCCGAGTGGCTGGTCTTGTCGGGCTCCCGCGGGAGCTGGATGACGACCTTGATATGCCTCACGATTGTTTTCGCGCTGAGCCATATCAGCAGGAAAACCATCCTGGTAATGATCGGCATTGGGGTCCTGGCGACGCTGCTCGTGCTGTCAACCGGAAGGGGCGAGATCATCACCCACGTTTTTAACAAGACGGTCGACTCCGACCGCAGCCTGGCCAACCGCACCAGCGGCCGTTCGGCGCAATGGGAGGCTATACCGCTCTTGTTTCCCTTATCCCCGATCTGGGGCTACGGGCCCGGCTCCGGTAAGGATGTGAACTACATCTATACGCACCGGCACCTGCTGTTCCATTCGCTGTATCTGGACGTTATCGTAGAGACGGGTCTGCTGGGATTCATACCTCTTATCTTCGTTCTAATCATGCTTGTGCGGCGTGCTATTCTCCACTACCTCCGATTCGGTGAAGTGACACCCCTGGTGGGAATTACAGCGTTCATTTTGATTGGACTTTCGGTTACTGCTTTCGATTGTATTTCCGGAGTATTCATAGGTCTTGCTTTTATGGCGCGGCAGCAGCGCACTCGATTTGTAGCGCGTGAATTTGTGGTGCGAGCTGTCGAGGAAGACGACTTAGCGGTGGTTTAGCGGTCCCGCGAGCGGCTGCCCAGCGACAATGAAATGAACTCCCTCCGACCAGTGCCCGTTTTGCTGACCGTTCCTCACATGAACTCCACAGCGAGTCCATACCGGGAAATGATGGCCATCGTGAATCGCCTTCCGGGGAGCGATTTCCGCTTGACGGTCTGTTCGCTGCGCGACGGCGGGTTTCGACAGGCGGCCCCGATCCTGGCCGATCTCGGGGTGGATTCGTTTGTCGCAAAGTTCCGTCCGACAAGCCCCTCGGCGCGGGGTATTCTGCAAAGCCTTCGCGAACAGGATGCCATCGACCGCCGTGGGCCGTTTGCCATCCAGCATTCGATGGATTTCACATCCTCTCCGTTTGAAGCGGTGATGGCGCGGATGCGTTCGCGCCTTTATGTTTGCAGCCAGCGGAATCTGAATCAGGACGGCCATCGGAATCTGTTTAAGATAAAAATGCGGCTTTGCCAGCGGGTGATTGGGATTTCGGATACCGTTTGCGATTTCCTGAAGAGTCAGGGCGTGCCGGAGCGGAAAATTTCCAAAATCTATCTCGGATTGGAAATACCCAAACTGGCGGCCGAGCGTCGTCGCGGATTATTTCTTACGGTCGGCCAGATCGAGCCTCTGAAGCGCCAGCAGGACGCTGTCCGCGCGATCGCTTCCATTGCTGGCGAATTTCCCGAGGCTCGGCTTGGAATCGCCGGAAACGTCTACGACCAGGCCTACAAAGACGGACTAATGCGCCTCGCCGCCGAACTCGGCATCTTGGACAGGATCGAGTTTTTGGGCCCCCGCGACGACATCCTGCAACTCATGGCTCAATCCCACGGGGTCATTCATTGCTGTGACCGGGAGGCTTTCGGCTGGGTGATTGTCGAAGCCATGTCGGTAGGCACACCCGTCGTTGCGTGTAACGCAGCGGGGCCTCGCGAAATCATCGAGGATGGGCGGACTGGGATCTTGGTCGATAAAGGCGATATCGCGGGCTACGCGTCCGCCTTGCGCAGCCTCCTTACAGACGAAAATCTCGCTGGGAACCTCTCAAGAAACGGCCGGTTGGAAGTGGAAGCGAAATTCGACGCCGGCCCCATGGTCGACAAGATCCGAACCGTTTACGAGCAATGTCTCCGAATTCGTCGTACTCCTTCGCCCTTTCTGGTCGCGCGCAGTGGTCTTGAAGGCAGCGGAGCTCCACGCTAGGAATGCCGAGCTGGCCGGTGCGGTAGTTTCAGGCGCGCCAGCGACTTCGTTATCACCAGCTAAGCCTCACTCGCAACTTTGACGATTAGACGAACAGCCCTAAGACTGTGCCGAAATTGAAAGACCATCGCACGCAGCGGCACGCGACCACCGCCCCGCGCTCGGAGTGTGGCCGTTTATTGCTTTTATTGTATGCCTTGCTCGCGCTTGTGGCGTTCGCGATTTTTCCCGCGAACGCGGTGGCGCAGGGGGGCAGCGTTCTTTATAACGGAATCCAGCTCCCGCAAACGTGGCCTCCCCTGGCGAGCCCCACGCAGACGTATTCCTTACCTTCCTATATCAGCAATCCCCCCGCGGTGATTCCCATCGACGTCGGCCGGCAGTTATTTGTTGATGATTTTCTCATTCAACAGACGACGATGACGCGCACGCAACACCGTCCGGTGATGTATCCCTGGAATCCCATTCTGGCGCCCGGCGCGGAAGACACCGCCGGATTTGCGATGCCTTTCAGCGACGGAGTGTGGTTCGATCCCGCCGACAACCTTTTTAAGATGTGGTTCTACTGCGGACCTGGGAATACGACGTGCTACGCCTATTCCTCCGATGGAAAGAGCTGGACCAGGCCGTCGATCCCGGATGCTGCGGTCCCCAATTCCGACCAAGTGTTAGTGGCTGCTCCGGGGCAGGCGGGGATTACCGGTCTAATCATTTGGATGGACTTACAGGATCCTGACCCGACGCGGAAGTTCAAGGCATTTGCGAGCGACGGAACAGTGCCGGCATACCTCTACTTTTCCGCCGACGGGATTCATTGGACTCCCAATATTCGTGCGCTTTACCCGATTCCCATGTGGGATCGCACGACGTATTTTTGGAACCCTTTCCGGGATGTTTGGGTCGACAGCCTGAAGACTTACTCCACGCTTCCGTCTGCGTCGACTAGGCCCTCTTACCAGACCCGCGCCCGCGACTATAGCGAAAGTACGAATTTGTCGGCGTGGACGCCGGCTCAGCCCCAGGATGCCGGCAATTACTGGACCGGCCCTGATGCGAATGATCCTCCTTATCTGCCGGGCGGGTCTTATCCGCAGCTTTATAACCTCGACGCGGTGGCTTACGAAAGCGTGATGGTGGGCCTGTTCAGTTGGTTCTATCCAGGCCCGAACGATACGGATCCCGGAAATTTGCCTGGTCCCGATTTGGTGGAACTGGGAGTCGGTTTCAGCCGGGACGGTTTTCAGTGGGTGCGGCCAACACGGGGCAGTGGTCCGGGAACTAACGGGGCTTTCATTCCCGCCTCGAATGTAGCCGGAACGTGGAACATGGGAAATACGCAGTCCGCCGGCGGCGGTTTTCTCATTGTGGGAGATCAGCTGTGGTTTTATGTCAGTGGACAGAACAACCTGCACGCTCAAGTAGCGCAGGGTTCAACCGGTTTAGCGACGCTGAGACGAGACGGGTTCTATTCCATGGATGCCGGAGCGACGCCGGCCACACTGACCACCCGGCCGCTGGAATTCTCAGGCAAATATTTTTTCGTAAATGTTACCGACCCTCAAGGATCGTTGACGGTGCAAGTCTTGAATCCGAGCAATGGCGCTGTGCTGGCAACCTCAGTGCCGGTGAGCGTTGACAAGACTCTGCAGGCAGTCCAGTGGCAAAATGGCCTTGCGGATTTATCCAGCTTTTCGGGCCAGCCTGTACAATTTCAATTCACTCTCACCAATGGCGAACTGTATTCATTTTGGGTTTCCGGGAGCACATCAGGGGCGAGCAACGGTTATGTGGCTGCTAACGGGCCCGGCTTTACCGGACCGGTTGACAATCTCGGAATCGGCGCCTATCCGACGACTGTTGCCACCCCTGAAATTTATCCCGCCGGCGGGGTAGTCTCAAGTTCCAGCAGTATAACGATTTCAACAAGGACCCTTGGGGCGACCATCAATTACACGATTGATGGCAGCGTCCCGACTACGTCGTCCCCTTTGTATACAGGTCCGATCCAGCTGGCCGCGAACGCAACCGTCAACGCCATTGCATCGGAACCCGGCCTCAACAACAGTGCGGTTGCCGCTGCAACCTTCACGGTGGATAACACTTCGCCAATCGTTTCTGTAACGGCTCCCGCCAGCGGACAGATCGTCGCCGCGGGCATCTCCCTGACGGCAAATGCGACCGATAATAGCGCGGTCGGTAGCGTTCAATTTACGGTTGATGGTGCGCCGGTTGGCACGGTGACCAGTCCTCCCTATGCCGTCCCACTTGAAACCACTACTCTTACAAATGGCAGCCATCAAGTTACGGCGACGGCAACGGACATCGTGGGGAATGCGGCCACGTCGGCGCCCGTCACATTTATCGTCAATAACGTCAGCACGGGCCCTACGAACGGACTGGCTGGCTACTGGAGTTTTGATTCTGCTTACTTGAGCGGCTTGACGATTTTTGACCAGTCCGGCTACGGCGGCGACATGACGTCGAACGCTACGAATTCTGTGACCGGGCAGTTGGGGCAGGCTCTGCTGTTCGATGGTTCATCGAGCTATGCCAATGTGGCCACCACGGCGTCCACGCAGAGGTACGACCTCGTTGGGGATTTAAGTCTGTCCTTGTGGGTCAAGACAACCAATTCCACTCGCGACGAAGCGCTGATCAGCAGATATTCGGCCTCCGGTTCGGGCTCTGGATATCTGCTGCGAACCAATCCGGCAGGTACCGTCGAGTTGCTGCTCGGCGTAGCGAATGTCGCCGGAGGCAGCAGCCTGGCCACCGACGTCACCAGGATCAATGACGGCAACTGGCATCACGTTGCAGTGGTCATTCATCTTGGAACCACGGTGACTTTTTATGTCGATGGCGCTCTGAGCTCAAACGTGGCGATCAATTCGACAGCGGCGACAGCCGATTCATTCTTCCAGTTGGGTGTTAACTCGTGGGTTCCGTACGGAAACTATTTCACCGGAACAATGGACGAGGTCAGAATCTACGACCGGGCTCTTTCCGCAAGCGATGTGGCGTCGCTTTACCTTTCGGTTTCGGTGACCCCCCCGGTCGCGACGCTTTCGCCCGGCTTGAGCCAATCCTTCTTAGCTACCGTTCAGAACGCCACAAATCAATCGGTCAATTGGTCGGTTACCCCCAGCGTGGGCAGTGTTTCATCGTCCGGCGTTTACACCCCACCAGCGACGTTCACCGTTTCCCAGACCGTTACCATCACGGCGACAACCGTTGCTGCCCCGTACGGCTCCGGAACCGCCACGGTGAATCTGGTGGCGCCCATTTCCGTCTCCGTTTCACCAACGAGTGGCGGCACACTGTATCAGGGGCAAACGGAAGCATTCACGGCGACAGTATTGAATACACCAAACCTTGCGGTGACCTGGACGATCAACCCGAGTGTGGGAAGCGTTTCAGCAGCCGGCGTCTACACCGCCCCGGCATCGGTTCCCAGCAGCCAGGTGGTTACCGTAACAGCGACAAGCGTTGCGGATCCCACCAAGTCCGCGTCGGCCGCGATCACGCTGAGCCCACCGGTATCGGTATCGGTGGCGCCAACCAGCGGCGGAATGCTGTATCAGGGGCAAACGGAAGGCTTCACGGCTACGGTATTGAACACGCCGAATCTCGCGGTGAACTGGACGATCAATCCGAATGTGGGAAGCGTTTCAGCAGCCGGCGTCTACACCGCCCCAGCATCGGTTACCAGCAGCCAGGTGGTTACCGTAACAGCGACAAGCGTTGCAGATCCCACCAAGTCTGCTTCGGCCTCAATCACGCTGAGCCCACCGGTATCGGTGTCGGTGGCGCCAACCAGCGGTGGAACGCTGTACCAGGGGCAAACCGAAGGGTTCACGGCGACGGTATTGAACACGCCGAATCTCGCGGTGAACTGGACGATCAATCCGAATGTGGGAAGCGTTTCAGCAGCCGGCGTCTACACCGCCCCGGCATCGGTTACCAGCAGCCAGGTGGTTACCGTAACAGCGACAAGCGTTGCAGATCCCACCAAGTCTGCTTCGGCCTCAATCACGCTGAGCCCACCGGCGTCGGTATCGGTGGCCCCAACGAGCGGCGGAATGCTGTATCAGGGGCAAACGGAAGGCTTCACGGCTACGGTATTGAACACGCCGAACCTCGTGGTGAACTGGACGATCAACCCGAACGTGGGCAGCGTCTCATCGTCGGGCGTTTACACCGCGCCGGCAGTGGTTTCTGGCAGCCAGGTGATCACGGTGACCGCGACGAGCGTCGCAGATCCCACCAAGTCGGGCTCTGCAACACTCACTGTGGCCGTGGCCTCGTCCTCATCCGCCGATTACGTCACATCCAAATCGTTGGGGACGATGCGGAACAATTACACGGGCTATGTGGGGATGAATATAACCGTGGGAGCGGCGCCTATCACGGTGACAGCACTCGGACGGATCGTGGCCGGGAGCAACGGTGGAAGCCACATCGTAAAGATCGTGCAGGCGCTGACAGGAGCGGATGTGCCAGGGGCATCGGCGTCGGTGAATGCGGGCGCAGGAACGCCTGGGACCTTCGCTTATGCCACACTGAGTTCACCGGTCACGCTGAGCGCAAACACGGCCTACTACGTGGTGACGCAGGAGACGTTCGGCGGGGACTCGTGGTATGACTTCAACAGCTCGGTGCAAACGACGAGCGCCGCAACGGCTACTTCGGCGGTTTACAGCAGTGGGTCTTCCTACGTGACGCTTGGATCAGCAGGCCAGACCTACGGCCCGGTGGATTTTGTATATAGCGGGACCAGCGCTCAGCCATCCATCACCCAACAGCCGCAGAGCCAATCGGTGACTGCGGGAGCAACGGCGACCTTCAGCGTGACTGCGACCGGAGGCAACCTGAGCTATCAGTGGTCATCCGCGCCCTCGGGCAGTTCCACCTTTACAACGATCAACGGTGCGACCGGCAGCAGCTATACCACTCCGGCTACGACTGTCGCGCAGAGCGGCACCCAGTATATGTGCGTGGTGAGCAACAGCGCGGGTCCCACTGCCTCGAGCGCGGCAACGCTTACCGTTGTTGTTGCCAGTCTTCCTACGACGAATTACATCACGTCGTTTGGTCTGGGCACTGCACGGAACAACTTCACCGGTTGGGTGGGAATGAGCATCACCGTCGGATCGTCTCCGGTTTCCGTAACCGCGCTGGGCCGTATCGTGGTCGCAGGTAACACGGGCAGCCATGCGGTGAAAATCGTCAACGCCGCCACCAGCCAGGATGTTACCGGCGGCTCGGTGAGCGTCCCGACCTCGGGCGGCACGGCGGGCACTCTTGCGTATGCGAACCTGCCTGCGTCGGTCACGTTGAGCGCCAACACCACCTACTACGTGGTGAGCCAGGAAACGCAGGGTGGCGACGCCTGGTACGACGTGAACACGTCCATCCAGACCACCGCCGTGGCGGCGGAGAACACAGGCATCTATAGCTACGACGGCGCGAGCTATTCGGGATATGGAGCAGCCAACCAATCCTACGGCCCGATCGGCTTTCTCTACAGCACCGCCGCGGTGCAACCGGAAATCACCCAGCAGCCGCAGAGCCAGACGGTTACTGCTGGAGCAGCGGCAACCTTCAGCGTGAGTGCGTCCGGCGGGAGTCTGAGCTATCAGTGGTTCTCGGCACCCTCGGGCAGTTCCAGCTTCACCGCGATTAGCGGCGCGACCGCGAGCAGCTATACCACTCCAGCCACGACCCTCGCGCAGAGCGGCACCCAGTTTATGTGCGCGGTGAGCAACGGCAATGGGAGCGTGAACAGCAGCGCCGCCACGCTGACGGTTACTGCGGGGGCCAGCGGGACGTATTTTGTGACCTCGGAATCGCTGGGGACGCTCCGGAACAACTACACGGGCTACGTGGGGATGAACATCACCGTGGGGGCAGCGCCGATCACGGTAACAGCGCTGGGGCGGATCGTGACAGGGAGCAGCGGGGGCAGCCATATCGTAAAGATCGTGCAGGCATCGACGGGAGCCGATGTACCGGGGGCCTCAGTGACGGTGAACGTCGGAACCGGAACGCCTGGGACGTTCGCCTACGCCACGCTGAGTTCCCCGGTCACGTTGAGCGCGAATACTGCCTACTACGTGGTGACGCAGGAAACATTTGGCGGCGATTCTTGGTATGACTATAACAGCTCGGTGCAAACCACCAGTGTCGCCACCGCCACATCCGCGGTCTACAGCAGCGGAGCTTCTTATGTGGCGCTGGGAGGCCCCGGGCAGGCTTACGGGCCGGTAGATTTTGTATATGGAGGAGCGGGTAGCCAGCCATCCATCACCCAACAGCCGCAGGGCCAGTCGATGACCGCGGGAGCAACGGCGACCTTCAGCGTCACGGCTACCGGGACTGGACTCAGTTATCAGTGGTCGTCGGCGCCCTCGGGCAGTTCCACCTTCACCGCGATTAGCGGGGCGACGGGCAGCAGCTATACCACTCCAGCCACGACGGTCGCGCAGAGCGGCACTCAGTATATGTGCGCGGTGAGCAATGGGAATGGGAGTGTGAACAGCAGCGCGGCGACGCTGACGGTTACTGAGGGAGCGAGTGGGACGTATTTTGTGACCTCGGAATCGCTTGGGACGCTCCGCAACAACTACACGGGCTACGTGGGGATGAACATCACGGTGGGAGCGGCGCCGATCACGGTAACGGCGCTGGGGCGGATAGTGGCGGGGAGCAATGGGGGCAGCCACGTCGTAAAGATCGTGCAGGCATCGACGGGAACCGATGTGCCGGGGGCGTCGGTGACGGTGAACGTAGGGACAGGCACGCCTGGGACATTTGCCTATGCCACGCTGAGTTCCCCGGTCATGCTGAGCGCGAATACGGCCTACTACGTGGTGACGCAGGAAACATTCGGCGGGGACTCCTGGTATGACTTCAACAGTTACGTGCAAACGACGAGTGCAGCAACGGCTACTTCGGCGGTTTACAGCATTAGCTCTTCTTCATACGTGACGCTCGGATCGCCGGGACAGAGCTATGGTCCCGTGGATTTCAAGTATTAACCCGCATAAGAGACTCCATCCGCATCGGTCTCTTTTTTCATCGGATCAGCAACCTGCAACAGAGAAAAAGGTGGCGACTTGATTCACGGCGAACGCCCATCATGCGCAATGGTATTTAGAGAGTCCGAGGACAATATGAGAACAGCGGGGGCAACGGTTTCGCCGCGATCCAGTTCGCGCATAAAGGCGCGGGACCGCTTCAAGGTTGAACGAACTTTCGCGCTTCTGGTGATCGCGGTTCTTGCTTGCCTCGCGATTCCCTCGCCGGCCGCCGCGCAAATGATCCAGACCGTAGCGGGCAACGGCAGTTTGGGTTACACCGGGGATGGAGGTCTGGCTACAAATTCCGAACTGAACAATCCCTTTGGCGTGGCGGTGGATAGCCGGGGGAACGTCTACATCGCCGACGACAACAACGAGCGCATCCGCGTGGTGAATACGGGTGCCAGCCCGATCACCGTGGCCAACGTCAACATCCTGCCGGGCGACATTGCAACCGTGGCCGGGAATGGAACGGCGGGCTATACCGGCGATGGTGGACCGGCGACCAGCGCTGAGATCAACAATCCCTCCGGCGTGGCGGTCGATAGCGGCGGCAATATTTATATCGCTGACCTGTATAACTACGTGATCCGCAAGGTGAACACCAGCGGAATCATCAGCACCGTCGCGGGCAACGGCACTGGCGCCTTCAATGGCGACGGCCCCGCCACCAGCGCCAGCATTTACGCCTATGCGGTGGCGGTCGATGCGGCGGGAAACCTTTACATCGGAGACGCCTCAAACAATCGCATCCGAGCGGTAAACATGGGCAATAATGCGATTACGGTGGCCGGAGTAACCATTCAACCGGGATATATTGCAACGGTGGCTGGAAACGGTGTGGAAGGCTACAGCGGTAACGGTGTGCCCGCCGGCAGCGCCGAGTTGTTCTACCCCTACAGTGTCGCTGTCGATAGCCACGGGAACATCTACATCTGCGACACCTACAACCGCATGATTCGCGTGGTGAACGCGGGTACCAGCGCTATTACGGTCGCCACGATCACGATTCAGCCAGGGAACATAGCCACGGTGGCCGGCAACGGCACCTACGGGGGCGCTGGAGATGGCGGGCCCGCGACGGCTGCCGCCTTCGCCGACCCCGACGGCGTGGCCGTCGACAGCGCCGGCAACATTTATGTCTCCGATCTCGAAAGCTCGCGCATACGGTTTGTGGACAATAGCACCGGAATCGCCTCCACGCTGACTGCGTCCGCCGGCCTGTACGGATACAATGGAGACAACATTCCGGCGGCCATCGCCCTGCTCTCCTATCCCCGTTGTCTTGCTGTGGATGCAGCCAACAATATTTACATCGCTGACCAGCCGAACCAGCGCATCCGCGAGATCGTGGTCAACACTGGATCTTTCAGCAGCAGAGCCAGCACGGCGTTTGTGGTCGGCACGGCCGAAACATTCGCCGTGACAACCGACGATCAGCCGACACCGGTCCTCACCTACTCGGGAGCGCTTCCCAGTGGTGTCACGTTTGTCGACAATGGAAACGGTATCGGCATGTTGAGCGGCACGCCGCAGCCAGGAACCGAAGGAACGTATAACCTTGTCCTGACGGCCAGCAATGGCGTATTTCCAAACGCGGTGCAGAACTTCGTATTGAGCGTTTACGATCCCGGAACGGTTCCCGTCGCTAGCTCTGTGACTTTTCTCTCACAGGATGCCACGACCCAGGGCAGCTGGCAGGGCGTTTACGGAGCGGATGGCTATTCTATAGCCAATCTTTCCACACAGGTTATCCCGGCCTATGCGTCTTTTTCCGTGCAGAATCAAGACAATTACACTTGGGATGCCAGTACGACCGACTCTCGAGCTCTGCAGATACCCAACAGCTCGGCCGGCATTGCCTCCACTTGGTACAACAATGTGAGCTTCAGCTTTGATTTGAACGTGGGTGCAAGCTCCCATCAATTCTCAATTTATGCCTTGGACTGGGACGCCAAGGGCAGGTCCGAAACGGTTCAGATCCTGGATCAAAATACGGGCGCTCCTTTGGACACGCGCACGATTTCGAATTTTGGTTCGGGAGTGTATTTAAGCTGGAACGTAACGGGCCATGTCCAAGTCGTTGTCACAGTGCTCGGTGGCGCGAACGCTGTGGTCAACGGCGTCTTTTTTGGTGGCGCCGGCGGGGGTTCTGGAACAACTGGCAATAATCCGTTTCTGACGAGCTACACTCAAGGCGAGATTCGCCGCAATTATACTGGATGGATCGGCACTCAGTTTACCGTCGGGGCCAATTCCCTTGCTGTTTCCTCACTCGGGCGTATCTGTATAGCCGGTGATAATGAGTTCCATACGATCGAGATCGTGAGCGCCGCCACCGGAACGGTTGTCCCCGGAGCAACGCTGCAACTCAACATGTCCGGCTGCTCGGTCGGTCAGTTTCTGTACGCCTCGCTTCCCAGCGCAATTACGCTCCAGGGGAATGGCGTCTACTACCTGGTGAGTTACGAGTTCTCTAACGGCGACTACTGGTACGACAATCGTCCGGTAACGTCGTCTACCGATGGGACGGTCAACGCCGGCATTTACTCTCCCGACGGCGCGACCTGGATCGCTTCGGGCGGAGCCAATTACGCGTATGGCCCGCCAAATTTCCTGTACACAGTCGACGCCGGCACTCCAATCCCCATCACCGTGAACTCCAATCCGGCTGGCTTGTCATTTACCGTGGACGGCACAACCTACAACAGCGCCCAATCGTTCAGCTGGACGTCTGGATCGTTGCACACCATAGCCGCGACCAGTCCGCAAAACGCAGGACCCGGAGCTCAGTATGCCTGGAGCAGCTGGAGCGATGGCGGAGCGATTTCTCATACCGTCTCGCCGGCCGGCGCCACCGCGTTTACGGTGAATTTTACGACGCAGTACCTGCTGACCACCGGTGTATCTCCCTCGGGCGGGGGTAGCGTGGTGGCCAGTCCGTCGTCATCAACGGGCTACTACAACAGCGCGACGCCGGTGCAATTAACGGCTGCGGCAAATCCAGCCTGCAGCTTTGCGAATTGGAGTGGCGCTTTAAGCAGCAGCACGATCCCGCAAACACTGGTAATGTCGGGTCCGCTCACGGTCACCGCAAACTTTCAGTGCAGCGGCACCCCGCAAACCACGTTCTTGACGGCGTATGATCTTAACTCGCCGCCCATCCGCAACAATTTCAGCGGCTGGGTGGGATTCAAGGTGACGGTTGGCGCCAATCCTCTTAGCGTCTCCTGGGTCGGGCGTATTTGTGTGAGTGGGAATTCCGCAAGCCATACTGTGGAATTCGTGAATGCCAGCACAGGAGCGGGCGTGCCAGGTGGTTCGGCATTAGTGAACTTATCGGGATGCACGCCGGGTCAGTTCCGTTACGCTCCTCTAGCCAGTTCAATCACCCTGCAGGCGAACACCTCCTACTATCTAGCCAGTCAAGAAGTCAACGGTGGCGACCTCTGGTACGACCATGGCGGCATTTCATCCACAAATGACGCTCTCGTGAACAGCTCAATCTATTCCTACGACGGGGCCAATTGGATTCCCCTCGACGGCGAGAATACATCTTACGGGCCGCCCAATTTCCTTTACGTAACGGTGTTGCCGGTGCCAGTCGCCGTGACGGTACAGAGCACTCCCGCGGCGGCTTCCTTTGTGGTCGACGGCACAACTTACACAGGTTCGCAGTTGTTCAATTGGACCGCCGGTTCTCTGCACACCGTCGCGGCAACTACGCCGCAAAGCGCGGGAACCGGCACTCAATTTGCCTGGAGCAGTTGGAGCGATGGCGGGGCGATATCGCACACGATATCTCCGACAAGCGCTGGTACTTTCACCGCCGCCTTCGCGACTCAATATCTGCTGACTACGACTGTTGTGCCGACAGGTGGCGGCGCGGTCAACGCGAGTCCGTCTTCGACTAACGGGTATTACACCAGCGGGACGCAGGTGCAATTAACGCCCGCCGCAAATCCCATCTGCACATTTACAGACTGGACGGGAGGGCTGAGCGGCACGGCAAACCCGCAGACTGTGACGATGAACGGCCCACTGACGGCAACGGCTAATTTCCAGTGCAGCGGTCCCGCGTCGACTGATTTCCTGACAGGATATGCGCTGAACTCACCGCCCCTGCGCAACAATTTCACTGGATGGGTAGGGATGAAGCTAACGGTTGGCACGAGCCCCCTCAGCGTCTCTTCCGTCGGCCGCATTTGCGTTAACGGAAACTCCGGGATGCACACGGTTAAGTTTGTAAATGTCAACACCGGCGCCGACGTTGTGGGAGGATCCGCGTCGCTGAACCTTTCGGGATGTACCCCAGGGCAGTTTTTTTACAGTCCCCTCGCAAGCCCTGTCACTTTGCAGGCCAACACAGCCTATTATTTGGTCAGTCCGGAAACGATCGGCGGCGACCAGTGGTACGACTACGGGACTGTTTCATCCACCATCGTGGCCGTGATCAACAGCTCGATCTATTCCTACGACGGAGTGAATTGGTACTCCGTCTCGGGAAATAATACTTCCTACGTTCCGGTAGACTTTCAGTATTCGCTTGCGCCTGCCGATCCGACCTTTGTAACCGGCTACAACTTGAGCAATTCTCCAGTGCGGAATGACTTCACCGGCTGGGTGGGAATGAGATTTAACGTGGGTGCCAGCGGCATGGTTGTGAGCGCCCTCGGGAGGATCGTTCTCCCTGGCAACAGCGGCGTCCACACCGTCAAGCTCGTGCAGGCTTCCAACGGAATGGATGTGCCGGGCGCTTCGGCCAGCGTGTCGCTCGCGGGAGGAACCGCCGGGCAATTCTCTTACACCTCGCTGCCTAGCCCGATCGTATTGCCGGCAAATAGCGCGTACTACCTGGTTAGTCAAGAGACCGCGGGTGGCGACCAGTGGTACGATTTCGGAACAGTGAGCACAACCTCCGCGGGTGCCGTAACCAACGCAGTTTATTCCACAGACAGTACGAACTGGAACTTACTCGGTGGGGCCAATTCGTCCTATGTGCCGCCGAATCTGAAGTGACGGCCTAGCGCCGTGAGCGCTGTGATGTAATTGGTTTCGCCTTGAAGTGACGGTTGTGTGCGTCTGACCGGCCTGTTTGTACCCCCCAGAGATGTAATGCAGCCATTCCAGCGTCGCGGCATGTTCTTGGCACTTATAGAGCGGAAAAGGAAATTGGCAAAGCTACACGGTAAGGCTTTTTTGCGTCGTGGGCACGGCACCGGCCGTCGGTTGGTACTTCTCGGCCTCTGGCTGGTCCTGCTGTTCGGGAGCGCAACGCAGATTCAGGCTCAGACGAATATTTCGATCGACGGGGCCGGGACTGGCAAAGTTTTTGAAGGCGTCGGCGCGGTAAGCGCCGGCGGCGCGTCTCGCTTGCTGATCGATTACCCGGAACCATACCGCAGCGAAATCCTGGACTACCTGTTTAAGCCTTATTTCGGAGCCTCCCTCCAGCATCTCAAAGTTGAGATCGGCGGAGACGAGAACTCGACCGCGGGCTCAGAGCCAACCCACATGCTGAGCGCCACGGACATGAATTACACACGCGGCTACGAGTGGTGGCTGATGCAGCAGGCGCAGAACCGCAATCCGACTATCGCACTTGACGCGCTTGAATGGGGCGCCCCGGGTTGGATCGGAGGCGGGCAGTTTTTTTCCCAGGACAACATCAACTACATTCTCAACTTCGTCAACGGTGCCAAATCGACGTATGGACTGACGGTTGGCTCCGTTGGCATTTGGGACGAAGCCCCGTATGACATCACGTGGATCAAAAATCTGAAGGCCGGGCTGCAAGGCAACGGGCTCACTACCAAGGTTGTGGCCGCCGATCAGTGTTGCGGCAATCAGTGGGCCATCGCGGACGATATGTCGGCAGACAGCGGCCTCATGTCCGCTGTGGACATCCTCGGAGCCCATTACCCGGGGGCTGCCTCGACCACCACAGCGCAGAATTTGGGCAAGTCCCTCTGGGATAGCGAGGATTGGGCGGGACACGCGGATTGGGGCGGAGCGCAAGCGATCGCGCAAATACTATTGGGAAACTACCCCGGCGGGAAAATCACCAAGACCGAGCTGTGGGCCCTTATCAGCTCCTACTATGACATCCCTCACCTGCTGGATGCGGGTTTGATGCTGGCGAATACCCCCTGGAGCGGAAATTTCACCGTGGAGCCTCCGATATGGGCCGTGGCTCACGTTACCCAGTTCGCTCAGCCCGGCTGGCGCTACATCGATAGCGCCTGCGGCTCGCTTACCGGAGGTATTGGCAGCTACATCACCTTGGTATCGCCGGATGGATCAGACTACAGCACGATTTTGCAAACCGCCGGTGCCTTCGGAAGCCAAACCGTAACCTTCACCATCAAGAACGGCCTGAGCACCGGCGCCGTGCATGTTTGGATGAGTAACTCTTCCGCGCAGTTCATACAACAGAGCGACATCACGCCTTCCGGAGGTACTTTTTCGATCACGCTTGCTCCAGACTCCATCTATTCCCTCACGACCACCACCGGCCAGACCAAAGGCAACCTGACGCCGCCTTCGAGTTCACCGTTTCCGTTCCCCTATGCCGATTCCTTCGACCAATATGCTTCGGGAGCCACGCCGCTGTACTTTACGGATTACGCCGGCCAATTCGAAACCGCCAACTGTGGAGGCTCGCGCAGTGGCTTGTGCCTGCGCCAGGTCGCCGCAACCAGCCCGATTGTCTGGCCCGGCGCCGCAACGACTGAACCGGAGACCTTCATTGGCGACGTCACCTGGACCGATTACCAGGAGACTGTTGACGCGCTTTTCGAGCAGCCCGGCAGCTCGGTGAAATTGTATGGACGCTTGAGCAGCATTCGCCAGACAGACGGCTACGTATTTGGATATCACCTCGACTATGACACATCGGGTAATTGGAGTCTGAGTGCGGCGAACCAGCTCATCGCGTCCGGCGTTACCGCGGCGCCTGGCCTCAACACTTGGCATACATTGAGTATCGTTTTTGCCGGCAGCTGGGTGCAAGCGGCCATCGACGGCAACACGCTTGCGAACGTGTTCGACACCACATTTACTGCGGGCCTCGGTGGACTGGGAACTACCTGGGCGAACGCTCAGTTTGATAATTTCACGATCGATTCAGTGCCCGGCACGGCGCCGGTGATGGTTTTACCGCCGATCGTGACTCTCGGCGCCTCCCAGTCCGAGCAATTCACGGCGTCGGTTGCGGGCGGCAACAATCAGGTGAGCTGGAGTATCACTCCGAATGTAGGCGGCATTACCAGCGGCGGTCTCTACACGGCGCCGGCCTTCGTCGCCACCTCGCAGACCGTGACAGTGACGGCAACCAGCGCTGCGGATAGCACTCAATCGGGAACCGCCGTCGTAACGCTGGCTCCGGTGTGGATCGGCCTCAATCCGCAAACCGCGGCCATCGGTACCGGCCAGACCCAGCAGTTCAACGCTGAAGTGACAGGCAGCGCGAACACTGCGGTTACCTGGAGCGTGTCTCCGAACGTGGGAACCATCTCTTCTCAGGGTTTGTACACGGCGCCGAATCCAGTAAACGCCCAGCAGGTTGTAACCGTTACCGCGACAAGTGTCGCCGACACGACCAAGACGGCGAGCGCCACGCTAACGCTAAGTTCGATCCCTATTCCGGTGATCTCACAGCAGCCTCAGAATGCCATCGCGAACGCGGGTCAGACGGCCACATTCACCGTATCCGCGTCCGGTTCCGGGTTGAGCTACCAATGGGAGGCGCAGACGCCCGGAGGCTCTTCCTTTGCGCCGGTTGCAGGTGCCACCGGGAGCAGCTACACGACTCCCGTTACGACTCTTGCCCAGACCGGCGCCCAGTATCTTTGCGTGGTAAGCAACAGCGCGGGTTCTACGCCTTCGAACGCGGCAACGCTTACCGTTGTGGCCAGCGTTCCCACCACGAACTTTGTCACGTCATTTAGCCTGGGCACAGCCCGTAACGACTTCACCGGTTGGGTAGGAATGAGCATCACCGTGGGTCCGTCGCCGGTCACTGTAACCGCCTTGGGCCGCATCGTGGCCTCCGGCAATACCGGCAGCCACACCGTAAAGATCGTCAACGCTTCCACCAGTCAGGACGTCGCCGGGAGTTCGGTGAGCGTTCCTACGTCAGGCGGCACGGCCGGCACATTCGCATATGCGAATCTTCCGTCCTCGGTGATCTTAAACGCGAACACGGCTTACTACATCATGAGCCAGGAAACCTCGGGCGGCGATATCTGGTACGACATGAACACCACCATCCAGACCACCGGCATCGCCGCCGCGACGTCAGTTGTGTATAGCTACGATGGTGCTAGCTATTCTGGATTTGCATCGGCCAATCAGTCCTATGGCCCCGTGGGGTTCCTCTACAGCATTGCTGTGCAGCCGGTAATCACTCAGCAGCCACAGAATCAGACGGTTGTTTTGGGAGCAACGGCGGCCTTCAGCGTCACGGCGAGCGGGTCGGGACTCACCTATCAGTGGCAAATAGAAGCGGCAGGAGGAGCAGGATTTACCAATGTTGGGGGAGCGACGGGGAGCAGTTATACCACGGGCGTGACACAGTTGACGGACAGCGGGACGCAGTACCGCTGCGTCGTCACCGACAGCGCGGGTTCCACGCTCTCAAATGCCGCAACACTCACCGTTGTGGCCAGCCTTCCTGCAACGAATTACATCACCTCATTCGGTCTGGGCACGGAACGCAACAACTTCACCGGCTGGGTGGGAATGAGCATCACGGTGGGGTCGTCGCCAGTCACCGTCACTGCGCTGGGCCGCATCGTCGCCGCAGGTAACACCGTCAGTCACATCGTGAAAATCGTCAATGCCGCCAGCAGCCAGGATGTTACGGGAGGCTCGGTGAGCATACCCACGTCGGGTGGCACCGTCGGAACCCTGGCCTATGAAAACCTTGCCTCTTCGGTCACCCTCAACGCCAACAGCACCTACTACATCATGAGCCAGGAAACCCAGGGTGGCGACACCTGGTACGACGTGAACACAACGGTGCAGACCACCAGCGTGGCCGTCGAGAATACGGGCATCTATAGCTACGATGGCGCGAGCTATTCCGCATATGGATCGGCCAGCCGGTCCTACGGCCCGGTCGGATTCCTCTACAGCATCGCCGCAGCGGCGCAACCGGCCATCACGCAACAGCCGCAGAGCCAGACGGTGAGCCCGGGAATAACGGCGACCTTCAGCGTGAGTGCGACGGGCGGCACTCTGAGCTACCAGTGGTCCTCAGCGCCCTCGGGCAGTTCCACCTTCACAGCGATTAGCGGTGCGACCGGGAGCAGCTACACGACCCCGGCGACCACTCTCGCACAGAGCGGCACCCAGTATATGTGCGCGGTGAGCAATGGGAATGGGAGTGTGAACAGCAGCGCGGCGACGCTGACGGTTACTGGAGGCGCGAGCGGGACGTATTTTGTGACATCGGAATCGCTGGGAACGCTCCGGAACAATTACACGGGATTTGTGGGGATGAACATCACCGTGGGTGCCGCGCCGATCACGGTGACAGCGCTTGGACGGATGGTGGCGGGGAGCAATGGGGGAAGCCACCTCGTAAAGATCGTGCAGGCGTCGACAGGAGCGGATGTGGCAGGGGCGTCGGCGTCGGTGAATGTGGGCGCAGGAACGCCTGGGACCTTCGCTTATGCCACGCTGAGTTCACCGGTCACGCTGAGTGCGAACACGGCCTACTACGTGGTGACGCAGGAGACGTCCGGCGGCGATTCTTGGTATGACTTCAGCAACACCTCGGTACAAACGACCTCTGCGGGCACGGCCACTTCGGCGGTTTACAGCAACGCAACTTCGTATGTGACGCTGGGATCGCCGGGACAAACCTATGGGCCGGTGGATTTCCTCTACGGGGGAACGAGCGGTGGTGGTTCGCCGGCCATCACGCAACAGCCGCAGAGCCAGACGGTGAGCCCGGGAATAACGGCGACCTTCAGCGTGAGTGCGACGGGCGGCACTCTGAGCTACCAGTGGTCCTCAGCGCCCTCGGGCAGTTCCACCTTCACAGCGATCAGCGGCGCAACCGGCAGTAGCTATACCACTCCGGCCACGACCGTCGCACAGAGCGGCACCCAGTATATGTGCGCGGTGAGCAATGGGAATGGGAGTGTGAACAGCAGCGCGGCGACGCTGACGGTTACTGGAGGCGCGAGCGGGACGTATTTTGTGACATCGGAATCGCTGGGGACGCTGCGGAACAATTACACGGGATTTGTGGGGATGAATATCACCGTGGGAGCGGCACCGATCACGGTGACGGCGCTGGGGCGGATGGTGGCGGGAAGTAACGGGGGAAGCCACCTCGTAAAGATTGTGCAAGCGTCGACGGGAACCGATGTGGCGGGGGCCTCGGTGACGGTAAACGTCGCAACCGGAACGCCTGGGACGTTCGCCTATGCCACGCTGAGTTCACCGGTCACGCTGAGTGCGAATACGGCCTACTACGTGGTGACCCAGGAGACGTTCGGCGGCGATTCTTGGTATGACTTCAGCAACACCTCGGTACAAACGACCTCTGCGGGCACGGCCACTTCGGCGGTTTACAGCAACGGAACTTCGTATGTGACGCTGGGATCGCCGGGACAGACCTATGGGCCGGTGGATTTCCTCTACGGGGGAACGAGCGGTGGTGGTTCGCCGGCCATTACGCAACAGCCACAGAGCCAGACGGTCAGCGCGGGAATAACGGCGACCTTCAGCGTGGGTGCGACGGGCGGCACTCTGAGCTACCAGTGGTCCTCGGCGCCCTCGGGCAGTTCCACCTTCACAACGATCAGCGGCGCAACCGGCAGCAGCTATACCACTCCGGCCACGACCGTCGCGCAGAGCGGCAGCCAATACATGTGCGCGGTGAGCAATGGGAATGGGAGTGTGAACAGCAGCGCGGCGACGCTGACGGTTACTGAGGGCGGGAGCGGGACGTATTTTGTGACGTCGGAATCGCTGGGGACGCTGCGGAACAATTACACGGGATTTGTGGGGATGAATATCACCGTGGGAGCGGCACCGATCACGGTGACGGCGCTGGGGCGGATGGTGGCGGGAAGTAACGGGGGAAACCACCTCGTAAAGATTGTGCAAGCGTCGACGGGAACCGATGTGCCGGGGGCCTCGGTGACGGTAAACGTCGCAACCGGAACGCCTGGGACGTTCGCCTATGCCACGCTGAGTTCACCGGTCACGCTAAGTGCGAATACGGCCTACTACGTGGTGACCCAGGAGACGTTCGGCGGGGATCCTTGGTACGACTACGACAGCTCGGTGCAGACCACGAGTGCGGCCACAGTCACTTCCGCGGTCTACAGCAGCGGCTCTTCTTACGTAACACTTGGATCAACAGCACACACGTACGGTCCCGTAAGTCTGCAATACTAAAACCCAGGGCATCTGGAGCATTTGCACGGCGAGCGGCTTACCGGATCGTCTAAAATCGCCCGTCAGATTTTCTAGCTACTCTTCCGATGAGTTCATCGTCAGTCCAGGTTCGTTTGAAGGCCGAGACCGAAGTGGTATTCGAAACTCTGAATCGTTCGCTCAACGATGGACCCTTCGCATGAGGGCGACGGCGAGCTACGTTCTCGTCGGGGCCCTGATGGTCCTCGCGGTGCTCTGGCCTCTGGCCGCAAATAGCGTCTTCGGAAAGATCGAACGCTTGGGCGCCAGTGTGGCCCGGCGGAAAAATCTGGCCATCGCTTCCATTGCCTTGGCCGCGATTTTGTTGCGCCTGAGCCTGCTGTGGATTTCGCCGGTGCCGGTGCCGGGATATCACGATGAGTTCAGCTACCTGCTGGCAGGCGATACGTTCGCCCACGGCCGGCTGACAAATCCGCCTCACCCCATGTCGGTCTATCTGGATACCTTCCAGATCAATCAGCACCCGACTTACATGTCCAAGTACCCTCCTGCGCAGGGCTTGGCTTTAGCCCTCGGTCAGCGCTTGGGTCATCCTTGGATCGGGGTCTTGCTGAGCATGGCGGCAATGATCGGCGCGATCGTCTGGGCATTGCAGGGTTGGTTGCCGCCCCAATGGGCGCTTCTTGGCGGCATACTCGCTCTCCTCCGTCTCGGCTTGTTCGGTTACTGGATCAATAGCTACTGGGGCGGGGCCTTGGCCGCGCTTGGGGGGGCGCTCGTAATTGGTGCGTTGCCCAGGATCGTTCGTGTTGCTCGCCCCCGGGACGCGGCAATCCTGGCTTTAGGCGAGGCGGTTTTGGCGATGAGCCGTCCCCTCGAGGGACTCATCTTCTCCCTGCCGGTGTTAGCTGTTCTTCTTATCTGGGTCTTGCGGAAATGGAAATCCGTTCCGCCGGGAGCATTGGTGCGGTTGGCCGTTCCGTTCTGCGCAATCGTATCGATATTCTTGATGTTCACTGCCTACTATAACTGGCGGGTAGCCGGAAATCCCCTTCTCACTCCCTACTCCGTCAATGACCACGCCTATCTGGCCGGCACGCCGATTTTTCTCTGGCAGAAACCCGCGACGCTCATCCACTTTCGTAATCCGCAGTTTGAAGAGTTTTATAATGGCGCGAACCGCGATAGTTGGACGAATGGCCGGGCGGACAGCGTTCGAAAAGCCTTTTCGGTCTTGGGCCGGGATGTGCGGGAATTCGGCCGGTTTTTCATCTGGCCAGAGTTGTGTTTGCCTCTGCTTGCCTCTTTTTGGGTTTTGCGCGACCGCCGGGTGCGTTTTCTGCTGGTGCTCGTGGCGATTTGTTTCCTTGGCTATCTCTTGCCCGCTTGGTTCTTTCCACATTACGCGGCTCCCATCGTGGCCCCGGTCTTCGCTCTTCTTATACAGGGTCTGCGTCATATCAGAACGTGGGAATTTTGGGGACGGCCTGTGGGCATCGGTATCACCCGCGCCTTTGTGTTATCCGTGTTGATTTTGGCCCCCCTTCATCCCGTGGAGTACCAGCAGCGCAGGTCTGGCAACCGCGCGCCGGTGGAAGCCCGGCTAGAAAAAATGCCCGGCAAACAGCTGGTGATTGTGCATTACTCTCCGCACCACTATGTACATGCCGAATGGGTTTTCAATCGGGCTGATATTGATGACGCCAAGATCGTATGGGCGCGCGAAATCCCGGGCGTCGATGCCTCCCCTTTGCTGGCGTATTTTAAGGATCGGCATGTGTGGACGGTAGACGCCGACAGCCGGTCTCCTGAACCTGTGCCGTACGGACATTGTCTCGATGCCTCACGCGCCGGAATGCCCTGATTAGGGCCATTCACCAGGGGATTGACCGGGCGATGGCTTCACACGGCCATGTTTTTGTCCCCCACGGCAGAAGACCTCTTTTAATCAACCCCGATTTCGGCCCATCTCACCTTCCCCGCAGCAGTTGATTACTTCTATGTGCCCCTGCCTGTGACGGAACGGCATATAGCCCCATAGCTCTCCTATACTGATTGAGCGGCCGAGAAGCTCTCGGCGGTCGAGTGTGAGCGGCCGTTTCAGCGGTGTCTGCAATTTCGAAACGCACCATGCGGGACCGCCGAGCCTCGAATCGAAGTGAGTTTCATACCCCAACATCCGAGGAACGTAACCGTGGGGCGTGGCAATATGCGGAGTGAATCTGGAACAGCCGGGACGCGTTTTGGCCAGGGGTCCGCCCGGTCGCCGCTGGTTGCACTGGTCTCCGCCTTGCTGTTGGTAGGTGCCCTGTGCGTGGCAGTCGGAACAGTTCTCGGGCTGATTTATTTTCGCGATGTGGGCTACCCCGACAGCGCCACGTTGCTCAAAGTTGAGGAATTCGTCCGCTCGGGCCGTCTCTATCCCGATTTTAATCGCCCTCCCTATCAAGTCACCATGTACGGCCCGCTCACCTATGTGCTCCTCGCGGTTCCTTACCGGCTGGCGCAAGTCACCGGCCTGACCCCTCAGTTGCTTGTCCGGCTCGCGATAGCCGGGGCAGTCTGCCTGTGCGCGCTCGTTGCCTTTCTCATCGGCAGCAGGCTGCATCGCTCGCGCGCTGCCGCGTGGCTTAGCGTCCTGTTCTTCGTGTCGATCTTTCCCCTGGTTTCCTGGACCACTCAGATGCGGGGCGACTTTCTGGCCCTTTCCTTCTCGCTGTTGGGTGTGTATTGGTTCCTGGTCGCGAATGGGCGGCAACCGCAGGCGACCGGCGCCGCGATCTGCGCCGGCATGGCGCTGCTTGTGAAGCAGACGTTTGTCGCTGC
Source organism: uncultured Acidobacteriota bacterium (assembly GCA_963848365.1). Classification (GTDB taxonomy): domain Bacteria; phylum Acidobacteriota; class Terriglobia; order Acidiferrales; family UBA7541; genus Palsa-295. The sequence goes on along the minus strand of CAWKDI010000004.1, from coordinate 402,919 downwards.
GCCAATTGCCGTTTTCGGCTGGCTCATCTTCCGGCGGCGATACAAAGACGCGGCGCTTTGGGCCATGGGCGTTGCCTTGACCGTCGCCGGGGGATACACGATCGCCTGGTGGCGAGAGCCTTTGATGTTGAGGCATATGGCGGCTCTCCGGCACTTGGTTTTTGAATACCGGGAAGCCTTGGGCATTTTTCGGGAGGGTGTGTCACAGCCGGTGGTCGCGTTTGCCGTAATCGGTGCTTTGGTTGTTTTGTACAAACGTACCCCTGAAAGGATCCTGCTTCTCACCTACTGCGTCGTCGCCTGGCTACTGGCGATTCTCACCATTCCGCAGGTGGGAGGGAACATAAACTACTTCTGGGAGCCGCTGGTACTCTCGGCAATTCTGGCTGGACCGGGTTTATGCGAGCTTCAGCAGAGGGCGAATCGGTTTCCCCGAGCGGTAACGCCAATACTTGGCGGACTGCTTGTGTTGTTGTTTGTGCCGGTCTTGGGTCGCGAGAGCCGCTATCTGAAAAAGAGCCATGCCTATCTCAGGAAGAGCGATGCCCGCGTGAGCGACTTTCAGGTTCGCCGCATGAAGTGGGGGGAGTTCGTTTCCGCGGTCGCCGGTCATCGTCTGCTGTCCACATTTCCAGACGTGACCCTCCTGAGTAAAAGCCCGGAGATTCCCGATCCATACTTGAACTCCGTGCTCGAACGTGGCGGCGGTTGGAGTTTTCAGCCCGTGGTAGAGCAAATGAATGCGGCTCAGTACGATCTCATTGTCGTCGCCAAAGGACAGGCCGACGATTACAAGATCGGCAATTTCCGCGGTGTCCGGGAATGGGACTACGACATGTGGGGAGCCCTGAAGAAAAACTACGGCCTTGCATGTCAATTCGAGGACATGGAGCTATGGTTACCTGATCGTGGCGCAGGCGAAATCAACCATGGCCTTTCGCGGATTGGCTGTCTGCCCGTAGCAAGACGGCCCATCGAAAATCCGCTCGTCAGGAGGTGACATCCTAGTGGTCATGTATTGCCCGAGCCCATAACCCGGCGGTGTTTGTCATCTATCCACAAATTCCAGCGCCGTATAACTGCCCCGGAGGCTCTTCAGGCGAAAAGGATTATCTATGAGCGGAACCATTTTGCCCACGACTCGAGTCTTCTATTTGATTCTAAAAGAGTTATGTGTGGCAGGTCGGATGCTTTTCCTCATCGTGAACTCTTGATTCGACGGGACTGACAGGGCCGGAGGCTCTCGACGCTCCGACCTGTCTTGCACAGCAGATAAGACTGATGTCTTTGCAGACTCCCATCTCAGATCCGGCAGTCGCGGCCGATTCCGCCGTTCCTAAGTCTTTTGTGCGGGCTGGCACACCCGAGCCGGAAGGCTCTTCATACAGGATGATGGATAATGCCCGCGTCTTGAGAATCGCCTTTTCTGGCCTCGTGATCTTCTTCGGGCTGGTGGAATTCTGGATTAACCGCGATTCCACGAATACAGACGGCATTTCCTACCTGGATCTGGGAAGCGCGTTTGCGCGTCATGATTGGAGCGCAGCGGTAAATGCATATTGGAGTCCCCTATATCCGTTCCTGTTAGGCATTGCGCTTCGCCTACTGAAGCCGGCGCCGTACTGGGAATTTACCGTGGCGCACTTGGTGAACTTCCTGATTTTTGCGGGCGCGGCGGCTGCCTTTCAGTTTTTCCTTTCGCGATTCATGCTTTACCGTTCCGCCAGGATTGCTTCGGCGGATTTGGTTACGTGGAGCGTGCTTCCCGACTGGTCAGTGCGAGCTTTGGGGTACACACTCTTCCTCTGGTCTTCACTGCAATTAATAACAATTGCGGTGCTCAGCCCGGATATGACGGTAGAGCTTTTCGTTTATCTCGCGGCTGGAATTGTGCTGGGAATGCGTGCGAAGCGAATTGCGCGTGTCCGGGACTTCTTTCTTCTGGGGATCGTCCTGGGATTTGGTTATCTGGCCAAGGCCCCCATGTTGCCGATGGGAATGGTGTTCTTGGCGATCGCGCTTTTTTCGGTCGGCGGGGTCAAAAAATCCATCGTGCGAATTTCAGCGGCTGTGCTGGCGATGGTTCTGGTGGCAGCTCCATTTGTTCTGACGCTATCGCGCGAAAAAGGCCACCTGACATGGGGGGACAGCGCGAAGCTGAACTATTCCTGGTACGTCAATCACGTCCCGCGCTATCACTGGCAGGGCACGCCCGCCCGGTACGGCAGGCCCGATCATCCAACGAAGTTGCTATTCGCCGAACTACCCGTATATGGCTTCGATGGCCCTCAGACTTCCACGTACCCGGTCTGGTATGACCCGTCGTATTGGAACCAGGGTGTCCGGCCGGTTTGGGATTGGAAGTCGATATTGGGACAGGTGTCCGCCAACCTCCCTGTGTATGACGGTGTCATCTTCGGCAGAGAAGCCGCCGTCGTCGCGATCTGTTTGCTGTTATTTCTGATCGGAGGACGGGGCAAATCCGCGCTCGCCGATCTTGCCGATTCTTGGTTTCTTCTCATTCCCGTGGCAGCGGCCTTCGGGATGTACGCTGTGGTTCACGTTGAGGAGCGGATGATCGCTTCCTTTGTCGTCCTTTTGTGGATGGCGCTTTTTGCCCCGGTGCGATATCGCGACCTTCCGGAGATCCAGCGATGTGTTTCGTTAGCCGTCGCGGCAGTCGCTCTATTGACGCTCTTTACGCTGGCGGAGTCGGTATTCGGCGAGATGTTCGTGCACGGTCCCAGAGAAATATTCTCGAGCTCCAGCAAGAGTTTTCAGTGGCAGATCGCGAGCGACCTGCACGGCATGGGCGTTGAGCCTGGCGACAAAGTCGCGTGGATGCGGCCCAGCGCCTTCACCCCCAAGCAGAACTACGCCTGGGCGCGGCTGGCACGAGTGGAAATTGTCGCGGAGGTCCCTGGCGGTGAAGAAAGCCAGTTTTGGAACGACAGTCCCGGAACGCGCGGGAAACTCTTCGACGCGGTCACCCAGACTGGGGCCGCGGCGTTTGTGGTGACGGAGATGCCGTCCGGATTCCCGAATTCCGGCTGGAAGCAGCTCGGTAAGACTGGCTATTGGGTTCATATGCTTCGATAGGTAAGTCTGAAAGAATTGCCAGCTCACTAGGAAAACATGCTCGGAACCACTTCAACGGAAACAATTCAACTGGTTCGTCCCGATCAGGACGTTCGTGATACCGCGCGGTATAAACAAAGCCGGTATTCGGCTGCGGTTTGGATGGATTATTCAGCCTGGGATCTCGCTGCCGGCGGGTTGTTTTTCGTTGTAGCTTCGCTAATCGCGCTCACTTTCACGCATTATGGCGTCACCTGGGATGAGCCGATCCAGAACCGCTACGGGGCGGAAATTGTTCAATATTATCGAATGCTGTTGCGTGGTCACTACGTCCTGCCCCTTTCGAGCTCACCGGAGAGAAATCTATATCTGTACGGCGGCCTTTTCGACACGCTGGCCGCTCCTTTCAATCTCTTCCGGCATAGGGTATATGAGGCACGCCATCTTTTTAACGCCCTCTTTGGCCTCCTCGGCATCGTCGGCTGTTGGAAAGTCGCGCGATTCGTGGGAGGTCCGGCAGTTGGTTTCTTGTCCGCCCTTTTGCTTGTGATCACGCCGCGCTATTACGGGGGGATGTTCAACAACCCCAAGGATATTCCCTTCGCTGTCGGGTACATCTGGGCCGTCTATTACCTTCTCCAGTTCGCCAAGCAGTTGCCGGACATATCCCCCCGTATCAATGTAAAGCTGGGGCTGGCGATCGGCGTGGCTTTGGCAACCCGCATCGGCGGATTGATTTTACTGGGCTACCTGGGGCTGATTGTTGGGCTATGGTTTATTGCCTACTCGCGGAGCGTGGGCTTGACGTTCCAGACGATTCGCGCCTGCTTTCCGGTGGTCCGCTCTGGCGCGCTGATTACGGCGATTTCCTGGGCTGTCATGTTGCTGTTCTGGCCTTGGGCTCAGGTGCGGCCATTTACCCGGCCATTCCAGGCTTTGACCAGGTTCTCCTACTTCGCTGATTGGCAGGGGATGGTTCTATTCCGGGGATCGCTGGTTAAATCGACGGAACTTCCGAGGGTCTACATCCTTCAGTGGCTGGTGATCACGCTGCCGGAAATTTTCCTGGCGGCGCTTGCCGTCGCTCTCCTATATGGCGTGTGGCGATTGTTTGCCATCCGCCGGCAAGGAATTCCGGTAGATCTGCGGAATGGCGCCATTCTGCTCCTGGCCGGCTTGTTCCCAATTGTCTATGTGATCGCCAAAAAATCGATTCTCTACAATGCGGAACGCCATGTGACGTTTGTGGTAGCGCCGCTTGCGTGCCTGGCGGCTTGGGGATCGTATCTGGCGGTTTCGAAACTAGGCCCAGCGGCGAAGCGGGCGGTTGCTTTGTCTGTGTTTGCGTATTTGATTTTTCATGTGAACACGATGGTGCGGCTCCATCCCGACGAATATGTCTACTTCAACCAGCTTGTAGGCGGCTTGAAGGGCGCCAATGGCCGTTACGACACCGACTATTGGGGAAACTCGTTCCGCGAAGCGGTTCAAGACCTCTCGAGTTATCTGAGCGCCACGAACGGGAATAGTCCGCAACGAAAGTACAAAATCTACCTGAAGTATATCGACAAGGCCTGCGTCACGTACTATTTTCCTCCGAATTTTTCGGTAACCTACGACCCCGACGAGGCGGATTATTTCATCGCTAACACGAGCATTGGGACGGACAAATTCCTGGATGGCAAAGTGGTGGCCACTGTGGAGCGATTGGGGGTGCCCCTGGCGGTCGTCAAGGAACTCCCGGCCGCAAAAATTCACCAGTCGGCGGTAACCTCAAAGGTGTCGTCCGGAAACGCGCTTCAGAGAGTGGGGAGCTGGTTCCTGCGCATCTCCGATCGTTATTTTGTTGATCGGCCGGCCTGGATCTGAAATGTCGCTGCTACCTAAATCGATGCTGTTGCTGGCCGCAGCGGCATGTCTCACAGCGGTGATCGTGCAGCCCGGTGAGATGGGCTCGGTCGACACTGCCCGGCGTTTGCAAACTACCCATTCGTTCTGGACGTCGGCACCGCCGGTGAAGCCAGGCGACTATCCGGGCTTCGGGCTGGTTGGCAGAAACGGCCGCATTTATTCGTGGTATGGCATGGGACAAAGCCTGGTGATGCTGCCGTCAGACATTCTGGTCAGCACGGCGATCCGGCTGGTACCCGCGCTTGGGCGGCACCAGGGATTCCGGGACGTTTTCGTGAGTTACACCGTATCGACCTTTGTGTGTGTCGTCGCGATTTTAGTCTGCGCCCGTTTTCTTTTGCTCCTCGGCTTTACGGTGGAGCAATCGACCGCGGGCGCCCTGACGCTCCTGTTCGCCACCACGTTTCTCCATTACACGCAGAACATGATGGAGAATAATTTAATGCTTTTGTTAACCCTGACGGGGTTCTGTTGTCAGTACGAATGGACCAAAACGAATTCGCTGCGTGCACTCTTGGTGGGGTCGCTGGCGTTGGGGGCCAATTTCCTGGTGCGCCTCACCACAGGACTTGACGTCATGGCTGTGATGCTGTTCGTGGGACTTTGCGTATTGATGCAAAGCGGTTCTCGCGCGGCGGCATTCCAGCGATTCGCTGAGTATGCGCGGGTAGCGTTCCCCTGCTACGTCCTGTTTTTCGCGCTCGACCGCGGATATCATTTTTATCGCTTCGGATCGCTTTCCGGCACCTACATCGGCGTCTTCGCTAAACAATTCAGGCAAATGCACCCCGGCGTCTCTCCGAACTTTCCTTTTGGCGCTCCCTTCTGGGCAGGGTTTGCGGGACCGTTTATCTCGCCTGAGAAGTCCATTTTCCTGTTCGATCCCATGCTGATCGTCACCGCGATGGTCGTGTGGAAGATGCGGGGGCGGCTTGCGCAACCCGTTCGCGCGTTCCTCGTGAGTGCGCTCGTTCTCCTGTTCGCTTATGTAACGTTTCACGCAAGAATTTCTTACGAATCCATGCTCCCGCCATATGAAAAAGGATGGGCCGGCGATGTCGCCTGGGGAGACCGCTACATTACGACTCCGGTGCAGTTGCTCGCAATGATCTCGGTACCCCTGCTTCTTAAGTTCTGGGCATTCCTGAGCAGCATGGCTCGACGGATAGGCGTGGCCATAGCGGCATTGAGCGCCGCCGTCCAGATCGCATCTACGACGTTCTGGTATCCATTGGAATTCTCACAGGAAATGACGTTGCCCAAGCCGGTGTTTGTGGTCGGTTTGCGATTTCTGAATATTCTGGCCGCTGCTTCGGGGAAGACCCAATCTTGGGGGTTGAGTAATTACCTCACGCAAAAAAGCCCGCACAGCACCGTTCCGTACTTCTACCCCGTCTGGGCCATCAAAGAAAGCACGCCCCCTCATTTTGCAGGGCTCATTCTGATTGCCGTGTGGTTCGTGCTGATTGCAATCCTGATTCGCGTTCTGTTCGAGATCTACGTTTTGTGCAAGGCGCTGCAAGGCCGGAGTTTGTGTTTCGAGCCAAATCACCGATTGATGACTTTAGGAGATTCCATATGAGCAAAGGCATAGCACCTATCGAAGAGGCATCGCTATCATTGGTTCGTGAAGCAGACCCGCCGTCCGAGGTTTCCAGCATCGAGGTCTCGATCGTCATGCCTTGCCTGAATGAGGCGGAGACCTTGCAGGTTTGCATCGAAAAGGCGCTCTCGGCGCTCCAGCGGAGCGGCATCAGAGGCGAGGTAATTATCGCCGATAACGGCAGCTCCGATGGCTCGCGCGAACTCGCCCAGTCGTGCGGGGCACGCGTCGTTCCCGTCCCCCGGCGGGGATACGGCGCCGCCCTCATGGGCGGAATTGCCGCTGCGGCCGGCAAGTACGTCATCATGGGCGATGCCGACGACAGTTATGACTTCACTCAAGTGCCGGTCTTCGTCGAGGAATTGCGGAAGGGCTACGATGTCGTCCTGGGGAACCGGTTCCGCGGTGGAATCAAGCCTGGCGCCATGCCCTTCCTGCACAAGTACCTCGGCAATCCGGGACTGACCAAGATCGGCCAGGTGTTTTTCGATTGTCCTTCGGGAGATTTCTACTGCGGCATGCGCGGCTTCAGCAAGGATGCCTACGAACGCATGCATTTGCGCACCACGGGAATGGAGTTTGCGACCGAGATGGTTGTGAAGGCGACGCTTTTAGAAATGAATATCACCGAGGTGCCAACCACGCTGTCCCCCGACGGGCGGAGCCGCCCGCCTCATCTGCGCACCTGGCGCGACGGGTGGCGGACCCTCAGATTCTTCCTGCTCTACAGCCCGCGATGGCTGTTTCTGTACCCGGGGATTTTGATGATGCTCGTGGGCACTGCTGCAGGCGCATGGCTGTTGCCGGGTCAGCGGTCGATTGGAGGTGTTACCCTCGATGCGCACACCCTGCTCTATGCGGCCAGTGCGGTGCTGCTAGGTTTTCAATGCGTGGCCTTCGCAACATTCTCTAAACTCCTCGGTATTTCCCAAGGCTTGCTTCCTCCCGATCCGCGCATCGACAAACTCTTCCGTTACATAACTTTGGAATTGGGGATCGTTATCGGGGGAGGGCTGCTGCTTGCCGGCCTCGGAGGCTCTTTGTGGAGTGTGCACACCTGGCATCAGGTGGGGTTCGGGCCCCTGGATTATGCGAAGACCATGCGTTTGGTCATCCCCTCGACGCTCGCAGTGACGCTGGGAGTTCAGGTTATCTTTGCCAGCTTTTTCGGCAGCTTTCTACGGATGGCGCACAAATGAACCCTGACGCCGCATTCGACGAGTACGTCCAGAATTACGACGAGGCATTGGAGCGTGGGCTCAGTGTCTCCGGAGAGTCCAAGCTCAGCTTTGCAGAGCGGCGTCTCCGCTGGCTAGCCAAGTCCCTGGCTGAGATGGGCGAACGCCCTTCCCTGGTGCTGGATTTTGGCTGCGGCATCGGTGACAGCGCGGCGTTGTTTCCGCAGATACTTGGCGTGCGGGAATTTGTGGGAGTCGATACGTCTCAAAAATCGATTCAATATGCTAATACGAAGTTCAGCTCGGCAGGGCTGCGGTTTGCAACTCCGGACAGTCCGATTGCGGAATACGGAACATTCGATTTGGCGCATTGCAATGGAGTATTCCACCATATACCGCCCATCGATCGGCAGCGTGCGGCGAGGTACGTCCACGATTCCTTGCGGCCCGGTGGAGTTTTTGCCTTCTGGGAAAATAATCCCTGGAATCCCGGAACTCGCTATGTGATGTCGAGGATTCCCTTCGACCACGATGCCGAAACGCTTTCCGTCACGGACGCTTCCCAGTTATTGGAAAGCGTGGGCTTCCGGATCCTGCAACGCAGGTTCTTGTTCGTCTTCCCAAGGGTGCTGAAATACCTGCGATTCCTAGAGCCTCAGATGTCGGCTTTGCCGATCGGGGCCCAGTACCAGATTCTATGCCGGCGGGTCTGACGAAGCCGGACGCCGGCCTGACGGTCCGGAGCCCTTAGGGGGAATGCCTGCTAGCGGGACCTAGCCGAACGGGAGGTACTCGCTCATCCTCCATGAGAAAACTTTTGCATCTGTATATCCAAGAGCAAAAAGAAAACAAAGGGTTTAGCGTGGCATGCAGAGTGCGTAAGCCATCCAGAGGACAATCTGTGCTCTTGGCGTAACCTCCGGCCCAGGGGACTTAAAGGGCGGGAGCTTGTTCAAGTTCGAGGCATAGTCCACCTTCCTGCATGACATCCACTCACCCGTATCGATGCCCGGCAATGCATGTGATCGACACGCTCGTAGCGGCGGGAGCCGAACGGGCCGCGGTGAACCTTGTGAATTACCTCCCGCGAGATCGGTATATCCCCTACCTTTGCACCACCCGGGACGACGGTCCCCTGGGCGCGGCCGTGGCACCCGATGTACGGCGGTTGAGGCTTCAACGCAGTAATCGATTCGATTACAAAGCGGTGAAGCGTCTGCGTAGGTTCATTCAGGACAATGACATTCGAATCCTGCACGTGCACAGTTCTTCGTTGTTCATCACACGAATCGCGGCGTTGGGTTTGAATGTGGTGACCATATGGCACGCACACTATGGACGCTACGCCACGGCAGACCATTTTGCTTATCGCTATCGAGCGGCGACGTCTGGAATCGATGGCGTGATCACGGTGAGCGAGGAGCTTTCGAATTGGTGCTCGGGCCGGCTGGGGATACCCTCCGAGAGAATCTGGTACCTGCCCAACCCGGTAAGCCTGGACGATGCGGGGCTTGGCAGCAGCCCGGTCGACCTGCCAGGTTCCGACGGCAGCCGCATTATTTGCTTGGCGAACTTTCGCCCCGAAAAAGACCATTTCACTCTGCTGCGGGCCATGGCCCAGGTGGTAAAGGAAGCTCCCGAAGCCCGGCTATTTCTGGCGGGAAAATGTAACGATTCGAATTACAAGCAACTGGTGGAACGAGAGATTGTCAATCTTGGCCTTGAAGGAAATGTTTCCGTGCTGGGCGAGCGGCATGACGCTCCCGCGCTTCTGCGGGCCTGCGATATCGGCGTGTTAAGTTCCACCTACGAAGGTCTCCCGATGTCGTTGCTCGAGTATGGCGCTGCGGCGCTGCCGGCTGTGGCAACGACAGTCGGGCAATGCGCGGACGTACTTGACGGAGGTCAGGCGGGGATACTTGTTCCGCCCTCGTCGGTCGACGCCCTTGCAAAGGCGCTTCTCTCTCTTCTGCAATCTCCGGAAACGCGGCTGAGGCTAGGCGGGCTGTTCCGAAAGCGAGTAAGCGAAATCTATAGTGCCGACGCCGTTATCGGTCAGGTCTGCGAAATCTATGATTCACTCGGCGAAAAGAACAGGGATGGGCGGACGCTCCAATCCAGTGCGAGATTGAAATCCGGAGGAAACGTCGCTGTGCCTTTCCCCCTTCGAGATCAGTAGGCCATGCCGGCTAACTTAAAAAAATCGGTCGATTGGATTGACCCCGCCACCGTCGCCCTAAAGCCTCTGTGCGTCGACTTAGACGGCACCCTGATCCAGACCGATCTGGTGTTTGAGTCTCTGCTGCTGTTGGCGAGGCAAAATTTCTTTTACCTGTTCTGTGTGCCGTTCTGGCTGTTGGCGGGCAAAGCGTCTCTGAAGCGTCGTTTAGCCGAAAAGATCGCCTTCGAGCCGCGCGACGTCCCCTATAACCAGCAAGTCGTGGAATGGGTTAAAGGCCAGCGGAAGCTGGGGCGCTATACCGTGCTGGCCACCGGCAGCAATCGTCAATTGGCCGAGAAGATCGCCGATTATTTGGGCTGTTTCGATGAAGTGATGGCGAGTGACGGCGCCACAAATCTTACCGCCGCGGCCAAGTCCGAGGTGCTCGTCGGCAAGTTTGGCCACAAGGGTTTCGACTACGCCGGGAATTCACATGTGGACCTCGCTGTTTGGGATCGGTGCGATCGAGTGATTGTGGTTGCGGCCGCGCCGGAGACTTTGGCAGCGGCCCGGAGAACGGGCTCTGTAAGCGAGGTGTTCCCGAAGCGCGAGGTCCGTCTGAAGACCTGGCTGCGCGCGCCGCGGTTGCACCAATGGATCAAGAATCTGCTGGTGGCCTTGCCGCTGTTTGCGTCTCACCAGCTTTCGAACATTACGGCGGTGAAGAACATCGCCATTCTGTTCTTCGCCTTCAGCGCGTGCGCCTCGGTCACATACATTATTAACGATTTGCTTGATCTTCCCTCCGACCGGAACCATTCGATCAAATCATTGCGGCCTTTCGCGAGCGGGGAACTATCGATTGCAGACGGCCTGTGGCTGGCGCTGGGTTTTTCAGCCTTGGGTGTCGCGCTGGCGGCGTGTCTGCCGCTCCCCAGCCGCGTGGTTCTGGCGTTCTATTTTATTTTGACGTTGTCCTACTCGTTGTGGCTGAAGCAGAAGCTGATTCTCGATGTGATCGTTCTTGCGAGTCTATACACCGTCAGAATTGTTGCCGGCGGCGTGGCCGCACATATCAAGCTATCTGATTGGCTGATCTCCTTTTCATTATTCCTGTTCCTGAGCCTGGCCATGTGCAAGCGGAGCTCGGAGCTGATGAATCTGTTGAAGGCCAACAAGACGCGCACCACGGGCCGCTCCTACAAGACGGGAGATCTGGAACCCCTGAACATCTGCGGCATTTGCAGCGGGATCATGGCTTGCCTGCTCATACTGTTTTATGCGACGAGCCAGCAAGCCCGCTTGTTGTATGCTACCCCGCGCTTGCTGTATTTCCTTTGCCCTCTTCTTTTCTACTGGATTTCCCGCCTGTGGGTTTTGACGTTCCGCGGGGAGCTGCAGGAAGACCCCATTCTTTTTGCCGTGCATGATGGCGTCAGCTACGTGGTTTGTGCGGGGATGGTCCTGATCGCCTCCCTGGCTGCTCTGGTAAAGCTGCCGCTCGATCGCTTTTTGCAATAGCGGGATGAATGCTGCTTTTGCCGCCACTTTATAAGACCCTGGTGCATGAATGATTGAAACCACCGAATGTGCTGAAAAGGCCGGTCCGCCTTTCCTGACCTTTGTGCAGGAGCCGGTTACCCCGTGTTCGCGCAGGGGATTCTGGCGAGGCCTGGATCGCTTCGATTGGATCTGTGTCGCGGCGCTTCTGCTTACATTCGTCGCGCTGAGCCATTTGCCCTTCGGGCCCTCGAAGTTCAGCGACATCTATTTTCACGAGGAAGCCAAGCAGCTCGTCCGGGTGATCAAGGGTATAGACCCCTGGACGGAAATTCGAATTGCCCGTGCGCCGGCGCCAGTCTTTTACTATGCCATTCCGTATCTCGCGGTACCGACAGGTTCTCCAGAAGAAACTTACTGGAGATTCGCCGTAGCGTGGAATGCCCTGTGGATGCTGATCTCCCTGCTGCTGATTCGCCGCGCGGGGGAGTGCTTCGGGGGCGAGCGAACCGGAAAGGCGGCAGCCGTTCTTTCATTGATTTTGCCTTTTGCCGCTTATTACAGCTTCGGCATATCTTCGGAGCCCCCCGCGTATGCGGCCGCAGTAGTGTTTGCGTATGGCTGGGCTCGCTGGCAGAGGCGGGCCTCGCAGCTCTTCAGCCGCGACTCCTTCATCGCACTGGCTGGCATGGTTAGCTTATTCTTGTGCCGTCCCAACGCGATCGTCGTGCTGGGAATCGCCGGCGCCTGCGGCGCCGCATTATGGAAGAGTTCATCCTGGCGCCGCCGTCTCGACATGCGCTTTGCGGCGCTGTGCGTATCCATCGGAGTGGTGTCCGTGCTTCTTGTTTCCATCCTGATTCAACACCTGCCCGATAAGCGCGGGGTGCGGCTGCAGGCGACGAACTTTTCCGACGTGATGTTCTTCGGCAACTTCCAGTTCCGCCAGGAGCCCTGGGATTGGCGTTTTTGGGGCAAGGCGACGCGTGCGGGCAGCGTGGACTATCAAAACTGGGTGGACACTCGTAACGAGCTGAGTGCTGAGTCAGAGCGGTCCGGGGTTCCGCTTTCGCGCCTGCAAATGCAATGGTCGATGCGAGACATCGTCCATCACCCGCTGGAGCGGCTGAAGATGTCGGCGGTGCGCGCCCTGGCGCTGAATATCTGGATGGTTAACTCGACATCCCCAGACCGGTTTCGTTTCGGGATTCTGCCGAGCCGCGCTGGTTTCCTTCTGTTTCACATCTGTTTGAATGCTGTCGCTCTGTTACCGCTGCTTGCTGCGATCTGGTTCCTGGCAGCGAACCGGCGCGATTTCTTCGCCTATTGGCCGTTGTGGGGGCCGTGGCTAGGACTTTTATTGTTCCATGCGGTTGTATATGCGGAGCCCAGGTATATGCTTCCCGGGCAGGCGGGCGAAACCATCCTGACAGCTTGCCTGATCGCCAGGGCCATGGAACGACGGGAGCCTATTTCCATCGGCTCGCGGCGTGGATCCAGCTGACGCTAGAAGAGCCATTCCGAATGTCACTCCCCATCACGCTCGATACCACCGAAGCGCCTCACGCGTCGGAGTCCGGGCGGATTCTTCCCACATCGGATTCGGGCGCAGCGTATTATTTCGCCCTGTGCGCCGTGCTGATTGCGCGTTTGTGGGCTCTTCCTCTTAGAAACGGTTTCTGGCTGGACGAGACCGGCACGGTCTGGGCGCTCCAAGGCTCCCTCCGCGAGATGATGGCTCGCTGCGATATCTGGCCGTCTCAGTCTCCCGCTTATTCGTTTCTTGCCTGGTTCTTTTACCGATTGCCCGGACCGCACGAACTCCTGCTGCGGCTTCCCTCGTTCCTGGCGATGTGCGCCGCCGCGTATCTTTTGTACAAGGTGGCGGTCCGCACCGTGGGACCCCTGGCGGCGTGGCCCGCAGTGATTGTCTTCGCCTCGATCGAGCCGGTTGCTTTCGCGGCGGCCGATGCGCGGCCGTACGCCATCGCGATGCTCGCGGTGATCGGTGCGATGCTGATGCTGGTGCGCTGGTTCGACAAAGGCAGCCCGCTTGACGGCCTGGGATTCTGCTTGCTGGCAAGCTTAAGCGTCTATATGCACTTCGTCTTTGGGGTCACATTTCTCATTTATTTGGTTTATGGACTCTTCAGAGCTCGAACGGAAAAGCGAATCGGTGTGGTCCGGCTGTGCGTAGCTGCTTGCTTAACAGGAATTCTTCTTTTACCGGCGACATTTCACTTGTTGGCGGTATTAAAAACGGGCCACAGCTTTTCATTTGCCGGCACTCCCAGCGGCAACGACGTTTTTGGCATGCTCGCGCCGCCGATTCTTGTGGGCAGCGTCTTATGGCTGCTGTTCCTCGGTCGCCTGGCAAAGCAACGCGTGGCGTTTCATTTGCCGGCGCTCAACATGGCATCGCTCGTCCTTCTTGGCAGTTGGGCCCTACTGCCGATGGGGCTTCTAGCCCTCCTCTCCGCCACGACGAGCATGAAGCTTTTCCTCCCGCGCTACACCCTGCCTTCGGAGGCTGGCTTAGCCCTGTTGGGAGGGTGGGTGCTGAGCGGCATCAAGCCTGCCTGGATGCGCCGGGTGGCCACGACCGGTTTGGTTGCCGCTATCCTGCTAACTGCGCCGTCGTCCAAATTCGCCCACGGCGGAGACTGGCGCGCGGCGATGGCCGCGGTGAACTCGATAAATGCCAAGTCTCAGGAACCTGTTCTGATCCGGAGCGGTTTCGTCGAGTCCGAGCCTTTCACCTGGCAGGATGATCCAACACGCAGCTCGTATCTGTTCGCGCCGCTTACTGCCTATCCTTCGTCCGCCCGTGAGATCGTGCGCCTGCCGGCACAGCTCAACCGCGCATCCATAGCCTACCTGGAGACGCTCGCACTCGAGCGCCGCGACCGGTTTCTGCTGGTCGGCATGGGGGACACGAGCTACCAGAACTGGCTCCTCGGCCGGCTTTCAGCCGAGGGCTTCGAGATGAAACGAATCGGTTCGTTCGGGGGTAGCCTGGCCGTCGAGGAATACTATCGGCCAATCCAGTCCAAGAGCGAAACGCATGTCACCGAGTAGTTGCCTCCAGAGAGGCCTGTAAAACGCCCAGAAGGAAAGCTTTTCCGCCAGCTTGGGCTTCCAGCAATATCAGGATTTTGACCGAACCTTATTACCCAAAGTGCAACGAAGGATCCCATTCATCATGAAGAATTCCCCTGCAACGCACTTCGCCAGGCTCTGTAAACTGGCGGCGATATTGTTTGTGTTGGGTCTTGGCTGTCCCCAGACATGGGGGGGCGATGTCGGCCTCAATATCGTTTATACCCAGTACGCATATGGAGGCATTGGTCCATCGATTGACACGGTGTACCTGCAATACACCTTCGCGACCAACACGCTGAGTTTCACGGCCAACACACCTCTCATCTCTAGCGCCTCTGACCCGAACTTCTTGGGCGGCGACGGTATCGTGATTGACAGTAACAACGACAATTTCCTGGTTGCGGGAGGGGGTGGGGAAGGAAATGCGGGCAGCATCTATCAGATCACCCAGACAGGCGCGGAAGGAAACCCGTTCAACGTCACGATGACCCCGGGTACCACCGCCTACACCGCCGCCATCGTTCCTGCCAATGGCACCAATAGCGGATTCCCGGCAGGCTCTCTGATCTCTACTGAAAAAGATTTCGGCTACGGCCGAATTTCGATCTTTCCGATTTCCCCGAATCTGGCGGCCGGAACATCCTACCCGGTTAACGGAGACGACGTAACGGTCACCAGCATCGCGTTTTCTGCTAACGGAACCGCCTATTACGGATCCGGGACTGAATCGAGCAATGCTGGCACCTTCGGCACGATAACCTTCGATGGCACTCAATTTCTCACGCATCGGCTCTTCGGTCCGCCTGTGGGTTCAGATCCTCGCGGAGGAGTGATTTACACCGGCACTCACCGCGTCAGTTTCGATCCTTTCACCGGCGACATATTCACGGCGGGCGGAAATACGATCGGCCAGTACGATCCCAGTACAAACCTTTTCCATATCTTGCCGGTCTACGGGCCGGCCGATAATTTCGAATTGCAAACGCCCGTAAACGACGGGAATGGCCACGTTCTGGTGACCGCCTGCTGTGGTCTCGCCGGAGATTCCGCAAACGGCGCCGGGGATCTGATTATCGTTGACTACTCCTCCGCGCCGGGCCATGTGATCGATGCTGCCAGCGGAGTTAGCTACACGTATACATTCCTCACCACGAATCTGGCCTCCGTTGCCATTATCGGCAGCGGCAGCTATTCGGGTCAGCCCCTAATCTCCCAGCAGCCGCAGAGTACGAGCGTTCTCGTCGGACAGACTGCCACATTCACCGTCTCGGCCGTGGGGGCTAACCTTGCATACCAATGGCAAATAATGGCCCCGGGAAGTTCTTCTTTCACCAACATTCCGGGTGCCACGTCGAGCAGCTATACGACACCTGCCGCGGCAGTTGGCGATAATGGCACGCAATTTCTGTGTGTCGTTTCCAACAGTCAGGGAACGACGCCTACAAACGCCGCCACTCTGACGGTCTTTACGACCGCCACCAAGTTCATTACCTCAACAAGCCTCGGCACGATCCGAAATAACTACAGCGGTTGGGTGGGAATGAGCATCACCGTGGGCGCATCGTCGTTGACGGTTACCTCCCTCGGGCGGATGTTTGCTGCGGGCAACAGTGGCACCCACACTGTGAAGATCGTATATGCCGCGACCGGGAACGATATTCCGGGTGCGTCGGTTTCTGTATCAATGTCCGGCGGCACTCCCGGACAGTTCGTGTATGCAAATCTGCCCGGCGGCATCACCCTGAGCGCGAATACGTCCTATTACATCCTTACGCAGGAAACCGCAGGTGGCGATGAATGGTACGACTGGGATACGACGGCGCAAACTACGTCCGTTGCCAGCCTGGTTGCTGCCGAATATGGCCTTCCATACAGCTCCATTAGCGGTTCCAGCGGCCATTTGTACGGTCCCGTTAATTTTGAATACGGCATCATCGTTTCCCAGCCCGCTATCACGCAGCAGCCGCAGAACCAAACCGTTGCTGTGGGAGCGACAGCCACTTTCAGCGTGACGGCGAGCGGCGGGAACCTGAGCTACCAGTGGTCTTCGGCGCCGTCGGGAAGTTCGACCTTTACAGCGATCAACGGGGCAACCGGGAGCAGCTATACCACTGCGGCCACCACACTCGGACAGAGCGGCACGCAGTATATGTGCGTGGTGAGCAACAGCGCGGGCCCGACCCCTTCGAATGCGGCAACTCTCACCGTGGTGGCTAGCCTCCCCAGCACTAACTACATCACGTCCTTTACACCGGGCACGGCGCGGAACAACTTCACCGGCTGGGTGGGAATGAGCATCACCGTGGGATCGTCTCCGGTTACCGTGACTGCGCTGGGTCGCATCGTGGTTTCCGGCAATACGGGCAGCCATACGATGAAAATCGTGAATGCAGCCAACAGCGAGGATGTCACGGGGAGCTCGGTGAGCGTCCCCACGTCGGGCGGCACGGCTGGCACACTTGCGTATGCAAATCTGGCTTCTTCAGTCACCCTGAGCGCCAACACGACTTACTACATCATGAGCCAGGAGGTGTCTGGCGGCGATAGCTGGTACGACGTGAACACGGCGGTTCAGACGACGAGCGTGGCCGTGGAGAATGGGGGCGTTTATAGCTACGATGGTGCGAGCTATTCCGGGTTTGGGTCGGCGAACCAATCCTACGGCCCCGTCGGGTTCCTCTACAGCACGGCGGTAACGCAGCCGGTGATCACGCAGCAGCCGCAGAACCAGACGGTGAGCGTTGGTTCAACAGCCACCTTCAGCGTGACGGCGAGCGGGGGGAACCTGAGCTACCAGTGGTCTTCGGCGCCGTCGGGAAGTTCG
Organism: uncultured Acidobacteriota bacterium; assembly: GCA_963848365.1. Lineage (GTDB taxonomy): Bacteria > Acidobacteriota > Terriglobia > Acidiferrales > UBA7541 > Palsa-295. The sequence goes on along the minus strand of CAWKDI010000004.1, from coordinate 385,562 downwards.
ACCTTTACAGCGATCAATGGGGCCACCGGGAGCAGCTATACCACTGCGGCCACAACACTTGGACAGAGCGGCACGCAGTATATGTGCGTGGTGAGCAACAGCGCGGGCCCGACCCCTTCGAATGCGGCAACTCTCACCGTGGTGGCTAGCCTACCCAGCACTAACTACATCACGTCCTTTACACCGGGCACGGCGCGGAACAACTTCACCGGCTGGGTGGGAATGAGCATCACCGTGGGATCGTCTCCGGTTACCGTGACTGCGCTGGGTCGCATCGTGGTTTCCGGCAATACGGGCAGCCATACGATGAAAATCGTGAATGCAGCCAACAGCGAGGATGTCACGGGAAGCTCGGTGAGCGTCCTCACGTCGGGCGGCACGGCTGGCACGCTTGCGTATGCAAATCTGGCTTCTTCAGTCACCCTGAGCGCCAACACGACTTACTACATCATGAGCCAGGAGGCGTCTGGCGGCGATAGCTGGTACGACGTGAACACGGCGGTTCAGACGACGAGCGTGGCCGTGGAGAATGGGGGCGTTTATAGCTACGATGGTGCGAGCTATTCCGGGTTTGGGTCGGCGAGCCAATCCTATGGCCCCGTCGGGTTCCTCTACAGCACGGCGGTAACGCAGCCGGTGATCACCCAGCAGCCGCAGAGCCAGACGGTGAGCGTTGGTTCAACAGCCACCTTCAGCGTGACGGCGAGCGGCGGGAACCTGAGCTACCAGTGGTCGTCGGCGCCGTCGGGAAGTTCGACCTTTACAGCGATCAACGGGGCCACCGGGAGCAGCTATACGACTGCGGCCACCACACTCGGACAGAGCGGCACGCAGTATATGTGCGTGGTGAGCAACAGCGCGGGCCCCACCCCTTCGAATGCGGCAACTCTTACCGTGGTGGCCAGCCTACCCAGCACTAACTACATCACGTCCTTTACACCGGGCACGGCGCGGAACAACTTCACCGGCTGGGTGGGAATGAGCATCACCGTGGGATCGTCTCCGGTTTCCGTGACTGCGCTGGGCCGCATCGTGGTTTCCGGCAATACGGGCAGCCATACGATGAAAATTGTGAATGCAGCCAACAGCGAGGATGTCACGGGAGGCTCGGTGAGCGTCCCCACGTCGGGCGGCACGGCAGGCACACTTGCGTATGCAAATCTGGCTTCTTCAGTCACCCTGAGCGCCAACACGACTTACTACATCATGAGCCAGGAGGCGTCTGGCGGCGATAGCTGGTACGACGTGAACACGGCGGTTCAGACGACGAGCGTAGCCGTGGAGAATGGGGGCGTTTATAGCTACGATGGTGCGAGCTATTCCGGGTTTGGGTCGGCGAACCAATCCTACGGCCCCGTCGGGTTCCTCTACAGCACGGCGGTAATGCAGCCGGTGATCACGCAGCAGCCGCAGAACCAGACGGTGAGCGTTGGTTCAACAGCCACCTTCAGCGTGACGGCGAGCGGCGGGAACCTGAGCTACCAGTGGTCGTCGGCCCCGTCGGGAAGTTCGACCTTTACAGCGATCAACGGGGCAACCGGGAGCAGCTATACCACTGCGGCCACCACACTCGGACAGAGCGGCACGCAGTATATGTGCGTGGTGAGCAACAGCGCGGGCCCCACTCCTTCTAACGCAGCAACTCTCACCGTCACGACCGCACCCACCACAACGAATTTCGTCACATCTGAAACCTTGGGAACCGTGCGCAATGACTTCACCGGTTGGGTGGGAATGAATATAAGCGTGGGGTCATCTCCCCTTACCGTAACCGCTTTGGGCCGCATCGTAGCATCCGGCAACACCGGCAGCCACACGGTAAAACTTGTAAACGCTTCGACCGGAGTAGACGTCCCGGGAGGCAGCGTGTCAGTTAATACGGTTGGCGGGACACCGAATTCATTCGTCTACGCCAATCTGGCAAGCCCGGTGACTCTAAGCGCAAACACGAACTACTACATTGTGAGCCAGGAGACGCAAAACGGCGATCATTGGTTTGATTTTAACACCACCATCGTCACTACGGCCGTTGCAGCCGACACCTTTAGTGTATGGGGATATAACGGTTCAGGCTACAACGGCATTGCTTCCTCGGCGAATCACACATACGGGCCGGTTGACTTCGTCTACGAGCTCCCATGAACTCGGTGAGTGTTTTGGCGACTAAATATCCCATTTTTAAAGGCTTGCAAGTAGCCGTTATTTTGTCTCAGGGCTTTACCTTAGAGTGAAATGGTTTGCACGTCTGTCTGCAGAATGTCGTGTAACTCTATTATTTTCAGCGAATGTTCTTTGGTAGGGCGATTGCAGGATTACGTGGGTAGTAGGGGAGACCATATCATGCGTAAACTGATGTTAGTGGTGGCATTAAGCATCCTGGGAGCAGGACAGCTCAAGGCGGACGCAACCTGCGTTGCGGGTTCGGTAACAAGCTACGTCGCAATTACGAGCTGTAATTACGACGGGCTGGATTTTTCGAATTTTTCCAGTGCTCTTTTTGCGAGCCCTGGACTGTCGGGCTTCAGTACTGACAACATCATCGTTACTCCGACGGCGGATGCTAACGGCGTTGGTTTCACGATAACGCCAGCAGCGCCGGCTGATTGGGCCACGAACCAGACTGGTCAGCAACTCGACTTGGATTTTGCCTTCGTAGTGTCCTGCACGAGCGGCACTCCCTGTATCGACGATATCTATGAGTCGATTGCGGGAACTGCCACTTCCTCGGGGTTCGGCGCCCAATACGACGGCAGCGACGTATTAACGGAGACCTATTGCCTGAACAGCACTACCCCGCCTGCAGGGTCGTGCGCTTCGGGGAATTCGGGCGAACAAATCACAACCTTGACGCCCACGGGGGGCAGCCCCGTCACTTCCAACCCGACGTTTTCACCGGTCACGAACATTGTGATGGATAAAGATATGGGCGCGTATTCGGACGACTCTTCGGCGGCCATCACCTCGGTTATTGATGAGTTTTCGATTGTTTCCACACCTGAACCCAGCTCCTTGCTGATGCTGGGAAGCGGGTTGCTTGGGTTAGCGTTTGTTTCGTTGCGCCGGCGCTGCGTAGTCTAGAACGCAGCAAAAAAAACAACACGGATCGACGAACGGCCGCAAGCGCTTCTGCTTGCGGCCGTTTTGTTTTTTCGAATGAACGATAGAGCGATGCGGTTCTCGGTGAGCGTTACTTGTTGGAAATAGGCTCGGACTTGGGCTGCTTTAAACTAAGGATGCTTTCCTGTGCTGGCAAGAGGCAAATGACGGATCGGCATTTGCCGTTGGCTTCACGCGGGATTTGCTCCACAGCTTCGAGGATAACTTCCACGGGGCCCAAGTGCTCACGGACAGCTCGAGTAATGTGATCGGCGGAATGGCTGGTAAAGCCCCGTCCCGGAACATATCTGATCCGGATTCGCTGGAGGCTTTCCTGCACAATCTGCGACTCTTGAATGGGCATGTCTGCCTTGAACACGGGATCGAGCCGCCCCACTTTTCGGCCATCCGACGTATACAGGATGTCGTCCATGCGTCCATGGATTCCCTGAATGAGGGGCAGCGGCCGCCCGCAAGCGCATGGCTCGGCCAATGATTCCGGCGGCAAGGACGCTCGGTCGCCCGTGCGGTAGCGGATGAGCGGCATATCTGCGTTCAGAAGGCCGGTGCAAACCAGCTCTCCCGGCTCTCCAGCTCTTACCGGGGTCCCCTCGCTGAGTATTTCGAGAGATCCTACCTCCGGCCACAGGTGATGGTTTCCGTGCTCGCAATCGCTCGCGGCCGCGACAATCTCCGCTGACCCATACGTCTCACGAACAGGGCACTGGAATGCCTCCCCGATTACTTCGCGCTGAAGCGGAGTAACCGGCTCGGCTTGCGTGAAGCAAACGGCCATCTTCAGGTCGCGCCGCCTGGCTTTGAGCACCTGCTGAGCGATCACGGAGAGAGAGGACGTGTAACCCAGAAGATATTTCACGCGATATTTTTTGATGGCGTCCAGGTAATACGGGATCAAGTCGGGAGCCAGATGGTAGGACGATAAATAAAGCTGGTGGAGCGCAGCATTCCACACCCAAAAGGGTGGAGTCCGGCGGTTGACCGGCGCGATTAGCTGGCCGCCGAGAATGGCCCAACGGTCGTGGAGCGTCACACCAGCCCAGCGGCGCACACGGGCCTCCTGCAACGCATACCATTCCTTCTGCACTTTGCGCGTCCGCCAGAGGACCAGCGGCTTGCCGGTGCTTCCGCTGGTCCGTTCCGCAAACATCGACCGCGTATCGCAATCTTCGGCGACAAAGGCTCCTGGGTTCAGGCGGATCGGTTCCTTTTCGAGCAACTCCCAGTTCTCGAGATATTCCCAGGAGGCGCGGTCGCCCTTCTGGCGCCGTTTGCTCCACACGTCCCGATAGTAGGGCACTTGCGTGGCTGCCCGATGCAGCACGTAAGCCAGGCGTTCGTCCTGGAATTGTTTCCACTGTTCCGGGCGCCACAGGTCGCGCTCAAGGGCTTCCTGCACGCGTTGTTCGGTATGACGGTCATACCGCCAATAGTGCAGATACGCCCCGCGGGCAGTGGCGATCATGGATCGCGTCCACTGTGGAAGGGAGTAATAAATCTGCAATATGGCGCTATTCACAGGGATTTCCCACCTGCGGGAAGGATCACTTCGATCGAATAGACCGGTGTAGCCTTGTGCGCAGGGCTTAGGGCTGCAGAAACGTGGCTTAGCGAGTAGCGCTCCATCTTAATCATTTTGACCGAAAACCTTTCCGCCCTCTTCGCTCGTTTAAATGCCGCCCGGGGCTTCCGCCGCGTTTGACATTCCAAATCGCTACAGCCGGACGACGCAGAAACGGTGAAACCGCGTGCCATTTACGATCCGGCAACCGCTTTGCGGGGCCTCCACCGGAGGGTCTCTGGCGATAATGGCCTTGATTCCGAGGCGCGCAAGATTTTCCCGGAAATCACTACTTTGCCCGGGATCCAGAGACCAGAACCGCTTGGCGTCGACAACTTGCGCCGCGATGTGAATCTGCGCCATCTGGGCGTAGTAGGCGTTGTACGTATATCCGACGTTTGCCACCAGGTCTCCCGGCTGGATACCCATTTCCCGCAGCGTTTGCGCAACCACCACCTGATCCAGGGATTCCCGAGAAGGGCGGTCACGGACGGCGAGAGCGGCCGTCGCAATGAGCGTGCTGCACGCCACGGTTATCAGCACTCCGCGAGACAGCGCTGGCCCGTTCCGTGGCACAAGCAATCCGTAGCAGCCCAGCCAGAAGACGATAAAGAACGCCCCAATATATCGATAATCTACATGAACCAGGCCGTACATCAGGAATACTAGGGCGGCCCATCCCACAAATGTGATGTTGACCCGATCGGCAGCGAAATGCTGCTTCCTGGAACGCGCCAGAAATAGCGCAAACGCCCCTCCGAAAAGGCCGCTCATATAGTAAACGGCTCCGCCATACACCTTCAGATTGGTCCTGAATAGTTCCAATTGCCGCCGCAGGCTGAAATGGAACCTGGTCAATGTCTGCCCGTACCAGTAGGCTGGGTCGAACCACAGCGGGTAGGATCCCGCGGACGGAGAAGCAAACTCCAGAGTGGCGGGAGTTCTGGTCAGGATTCGAGCCCGGCCCACATAGCTGGCCAGAGACGGGTCGGCCACGGTGTATTGCGGGTGTAAGCCATCGAGTTGCCAGACATAGTTGAGCTGACCGGATTGACCGATGCTGGGGTGCCCGGCCAGCGCGCTCTGTGCCACGATCAGGGGTGAGCTGACGATGAGAAGCACGGCAGCAGAAAGCGCTAGCAGCTTGATTCGCTCGCCGCTCGGAGACGCAAGGAACAGGATCGCCAGAAGAATCAGGGCGACGGGAAACATGGGCGTTTTCACATAGCATCCGGCACCTAGCACCAAGCCGAGGCCCGCAAAGTATTTCCAACTGGCCTGAGAGCCTCCCACCTGGCAGCAAATCCCGGCCGACAGGAAAACCAATGCCGCCATGCACAGATCGGGCCCGACCGTGGTTACGTTAATGAACTGCGCGGTGCCCAGCAGGAACGTGGAGAAAGCGAAGGGCACCAGAAATGATTCCGACACCGAATCCCGGATTATTGAGCGCCATTGCCGGAAGAAGAAGGCGAAAGAGAGCGTGGCGATATCGAAAATGATCCAGTTCAGGAATTGAATCGCCGGAATCTCCCGAGCGGGTGACGGATGAAACGAAAAGACAATGGTCAGCATAGCTGCGTATAGCGGACTCCAGTAACCGTTGAGCAGGTGGTGCCAGCCTTGGGCAACCGTGGAGGTGGCCATGTCTATATAGCTCATCCCATCGGGATCCATGGCATAGCGGCCATCCCAGGCTAACAGCGCGCCGGCCAGCATTGTGACCGCGCAGTACCACGGAAGCAGATCTGACACGCTCTCTTCCGTCTCGCCGGAGAACGCTGGCTTGGCGGGAGAATCCTGCGATGAAACAGGAGGATTCATCATCCCCGGCCGATGGAGATATTTTTCAGCAGCATCGATCGCTTTTCTCGCAGGAATCCATTGTGGCATGAGTTGATGGAAGTCACCCTTGCCTCCGGCGGTGCTGGTGCCTTAGTTTGCAAGGATGGTTGCTGGGCGCCCGTGCAGCAGTCGTCGGTACGCCCGCCGTTTGTCACCGCAGTGTTTCTTAGCTCGAACCACTTGTTGCCGTCGCTGGTTTTCAGCCACGTAGTTGAGCGTATACTGACCCAGCGACTGGAAAACCTGCCGTAACCTCCAAGGTTCAAGAATCGGGGTTCACAGTTAAATGAGTGACACGCGGCCCCCCTGGCGTCTCGTTCTCGCACAAACCATCTGCCGGCCTTTGCCGCCATTCCTTAGTCAGCGGTTGCGCGCTGTCTTGTACCCGTGGAGCGCCGCCCTGCGGCACTCCTTCGAATATGTTGTGCGGTGCCAGACTGGCTCACTCTTCAAAGGGAACACCGGTGATTTCACCTGCTATGCCATCAGCGTTCACGGTTACAACACCTTCCGCAATTGGGCCATCGCTTTGGGAATCACACAACCGGGCGACACCATCATTGAAGTGGGCGCGAATACCGGAACTGAGACGTTGGGTTTTTCCGACATCGTGGGCCCGACGGGGAAAGTGTTTGCCTTCGAACCAGTCCCGCGCAATCTGAATGTTCTCACGGAGAATCTTCGCCTGAATCACGCAACCAACGTGAAGGTGTATCCCATTGCGCTCGCGGACAGGCCCGGGACGGCCAAGTTCCAGCTCCCGACGGCTGCAAATTCGGGAATCGGACGCCTGAACTCCGGCACTGATTCGGAAGGAACGATCGAAGTAAAGCTCGAGAGGCTTGACGATCTAGCCGAAGAAATTGGACCGTCGAGCTTGATCGCGATGGACGCAGAGGGCGCAGAGCTACTTGTATTGCGGGGCGGGCGGAAATATATCGAGAAATTTATGCCGGTGATTATTCTGGAGGCCAGACAGGTGCTGTTGGAGCGTATGGGACTGTCGCTGGAGGCACTTCGGGGTGAGTTGGCGGGTCTGGGTTACGAGATACTGCTCATTGACAAGGTCGGGCTGAAGGAAATACCCGGCGGCGCGGGCTTAGAGCCGTATCAAGGGGATTGGTTGTGTGTCCCGGCCGGCCGGCACAAGCTGGTAAGCAGCGTTCAATCCTCGCTGCGAAAATGTATGTTCCTGCCATGTATCTCCGGGCTGAACCCAATGACAGCCTCAGCACGGTGATCACCCAGCGATAGAATTTCGGCTACATTTACCTGTTGAAACAATAGATATAGTAGCCGGTCGATCCCAGAGGTGCTAGGTCCTGAATCCGGGCCGATGCCGGCACTTCGCTCATGACCAGGGCCCTTACCCCGATTGGAGATAAACTGCGAATGGCGGAGTTCCTCGTGGCATCATCCGCCGCCCAGAACTCCTTCGAATCCGGGATCTCGGCGGCAATCTGGACGCGGGCGACTCGGGCCCAGTAATAGTTATCGTTCTTGGTAAACCGCTGTGGCCGGAGCCATGCGACTTTATCGCCGGGTTCGATGCCGGCCTGGTGAAGGGCGGAGGCTACCGACCAGGCTGGGTTTGACGAAGCCTGCGGCGTCCCCTTTCCAAAATCCCGCCAATCCGCAGCGTGGACAGACTTGAGGGAAGCCGCAGAAAGCTGCAGCATCAGGGCGACGATGAGGCCCGCCGTTACGATGGAGATGACTTTCCTCGACTGCTCTGAATCCGCAGCGACCAAGGCGGCGAACAGACCCATGAGCAGTAGCGCGAACATGGCACCAACATGTCGCGACTCCACGTACACCAGGGCAAACATCGTCAGCCCGCAGAGCGGTACGGCAAGAAGAAACCACTGTCTCCCCATGGCGCGCACCAGCCCAGGGCGCCGGGCGCGCCAGCCGAACAGGATGAGCAGGGCTATCGGGATGGCGGGAAAATATCGAAAAGCCGCGTAGTAAACGGAAAGATTACTTGAAAGGAAACGCCAGTTCGCTTTCAGGTCGATGACCGGATGAACCCCTTTGTACCAGGCTGCCGGATCGTACCAGTAAGGGTATGTGCCGCGCAGCGGTTGTGAGAGCATAAATTGATATACGGCGGGATGAACAAACAGTTCCCGGGCCGGATATTGGCGTGTTGGCGGGGAATTCGAATCGGTCACCCAAAAGAATTTCGGGAGGCGATTTTCGTAGAAACTGTAGTTCAGTGTTCCACTGTCTCCGAAGGAGAGGTGTCCTTGGGACTTCGAAATCAGATAGAGCATCGGCGAGCAGATTGCCAGGAAAACGCCGCAGGCAACCAGCCCGTGCCCGGCCGCCCGAAGCCAGTTTCCCCGTTTCCCCGCGACTAACACGCTCACCGCCAGAAACGCCAGCCCTAAGGGAAACATCGGCGTCTTCGCCAGATAGCCAAGCCCAAGTGCCGCGCCGAGCAGGGCATAATTCTTCCAGGTGGCAGCCCCCATCTTAATGCGCAGGATAAAACCTGCGGCCAAATAGGCGAATGCGGAAGCCAGCATGTCCGGCGTAACGGAATAAATTCGGATGGTCCTCAGCGAGGCCCACATGAAAATCGTATATCCCAGCGCAGTCCAGAGGGATTCGGACACAGCAAAGCGATCGTCGTGGGTTTCCAGGCGCACATAGCGCAGAAACCCCTTCAGGAAAAAGCCAAAGGCAGCGAAGGCTCCCAGATAAATGAAAAAGTTTGTGAAATGAAGGACCGCGAACTCCCAATAAGGGGAGGGCTTGACGATGCGAAAGGCGATCGCCAGAACGATTGGATATAGCGGGCTCCAGTACGCATTGATGGCGGCAAGCCAGTGTCCGCTCCGAAAGACGTCAGACATATCGAGGTAGGAAATACCATCGGAGCCCATGGCGTGGCGCACGGCTACGGCATCCAGCAGACCCAGAATCGCCGCGAGTGCAAAGAAAAAGGAGGAAACCAGCTTGGGAGACAAACGCTTGGTGAGGTCCGAACTGCGAAGGGTTTCCGTAGTTACCGGGAGCGAAAGAAGCATCTCGTGATCCGTACCGTTGCCGATCTCGTATAAGATTCCGGAATGATGACGCGACTCCGCCTGACGCCGCGACACGGAAGATTTACATCCGTTCGTCCAGCGTCTTGGAAGCCTCCCGATGATGAAACTCGGGAACGACGCGTGAAACCGCCTCCACGATCGCTCGCTTGTCCACCGGTTGATCCGGAGACGCGACCATCGCGGTGATCTCCTTCATGAAATCCTTAAGGATTTCCCCGGCCACAGGGCTGTAGCGGACCGCCCGAACACTGGACATGCCGAATTCCACAACTTCTTCGCGCTCGCCTGCAAACGTCTCGCAGGTCTTCTCGCCCATGGTATCCAGGTTGGTCAGCAGCAGCGGGTAGCGGTTGCGGATCAGATCCTTGGAAACACTGGCACGGGCGGTTTCCTCGCTTTCATAGATCTGAGGTTCGAGCCCCTTGCGGCGCAGAAACGCCGTTGCGATCGTGTCGATGCGGCGGGCATCCGCTTTGGGATCCAGGCGCGGGATCACGATGTGACGATCGGGGCCGCAGGCGGCCGCAAGAAGACAAATTTGACCGGCTTCGCGAAGGAAATGAAAAAACGCCGGGTCTCGCGAGGGCAAGCCAGTGGTTGCCTTTTTTCCAATCGTCGAAGGAAACTCTCGAGGAGGCTGCCGTTTGAAAAGGCGACGTTGGCAAAGCGCGATGAAGTGGAGCGCTCGGCAAGGACATAGGACCGCCCGCGCAGAACATCAGGTGCTCCATGATGCGTCTTGCTGGCCCCCATGAGGTTGACGGGCTCAGCGGCCTTATCCGTGGAGACGCTGAAATAGCAAGGCGACGCACCCGTTTCCAAAATCCATTGCCAGCACCGAACTGGCTTGCAGAGATTGGTATCGAGCATTTGCAGCGTGGAGCAGACATCTTTTTCGGATCGCACGTGTTTGATGCGCGGCAAAATTGAGGATCCAATCGTAGCGTCGCTCGGATTTGAGAAATCGGTGCATTATGGGCGAACCAAAATCCATGGGCAGGGTCCGAAATCCGGAACCGATAATCCTTCCGGACGGCTGCGCAGATCGCGGACAAGTTCCGCCAGTGCATTCTCGTTCTGATCGACCACGTGGAGGGATTCGGACGGCTTCAGACAGCAATTCAACTGTGGAGAACCGATGCTTCCCGCGCCTCCAAGAACGAGAACGCGCCGTCCCTCAAAGCTGATCACGAATTTCGGCTTTGTGACGGCCAGATCGTCCTCGAAAAGATCCGTCGACCGGCCCGTAGCGACGCGCGCCAATTCGTCAGCCACAAGACCGCGATTAGTTCCGGTTTCGCGAAGCAATCGCCGCCTCCATAAGAGACGCCATTTGCGCCATCGTTTTGCGTCCGTCCGCACGTTCCAGAATCAGCCGACGATTAAAACTGGCCACCGATTGGCGATGAGCCGCGTCTTGAATCGCCTCCGCAAGGCGACGAGCATATTCCGAGGGCTGATCCAGCGGCACGAGCATCCCATTTCGAACCTGAGAATCTATCCATTCGGTGTTCTGAGGGATGTCCGAAAGAATCGGGAAAAGGCCGCAGGACAACGCTTCGAGCAGCGAAATGGAAGTGCCGTCGTATCGTGAGACGGACGTGTAGATGTGCGCGCGGTGCAGATTTTCGAGCATTCCTTCGTCCGTTACGCCGTCCAGGAACTCCACTTTCTTGCGTGTCTCCCGATCCAGAAGGCGGTCGGCCAGATCACGCGTCTGGGCCAGGGCCGTGCCGGCCGAGGTGAAGACCACGCGGTAATCCGGCAGGGAAGAGGGCAACTGCGCCAGCGCCTCGATTAAATAACCGTTGTTGTAGACTGGCGCGAAGCCTCGCGTGCAGATGATGGTCACGGGGGACTCGGGTGGGTTCGCCGGAACAAATTTTTCTGTGTCGACGCCCAGATAGAGCGGGTGAATCGATGCGTTCGGCGCGAAAGCTTGGCCTTTTCTCCAAAGTATTTTCCATTGGCAAAAGCGACGGCGGCGCGATCCAAGGCAAACCGGCTAATCATCTTCTGGATACCGGAAACGCGAAAAATATCTCCGCCGCCCAGGAACACCGCGTAGGGCCGAAAGCCGCTGGCGCAGGATATGGTGGCGAATCCTCCGCCCCACAGGCTGAGAAGCACGTCGCCATCGATCGCTTTGCAGATCTTACGGAGCTGGGGCGCGTAGCGGAGATAGCGCCACTGCGAAATGTCATTGCCCCGGATGATATGTACACCGGCCACCGACTCGCGGAGCTTCGCGATGGCCGTCGAATAGATGTCGGGCCGGCCGTTCAAGTAATTGCCGCTCACTTCGGACTCGAAGTCGATCACGTGGACTTCGTGGCCGAGTTCGCTCAGCCGCAGGGCTGCTTCGCGAGACCAGGAGACCGCCAGGCTGATTAGCATTGCGATTCGCATACCAGTCCCATTTCAGCGTTCCAGGCCGACCTCAGAAATTCTTCCATGGATGTCGAAGGCCGGAACCCAAAGGCGCGCTCCGCCTTGTCGTAACTTCCGTACATGCACCGGACAGCGGACGGCGCAACCAGGTTGCGATCGAAATCCAACTCGACTGGCCGGGTGCTATTGGCCACCAAAAGTTCCGCGACGTGGCGGATGGAGACGGGCACGCCGGAGCAGATGTTGAAAATCTGGCCGGAGAGCGCCGGATTGCATCAGGCGGACATATGCGTCTACCGCGTCGGTTACGCCGATAAAATCGCGCTCGCTGTCAAAATCGCCCACCTTCAAAAGCGGATGCGACGAAGCGAATGCTTTCTTGATACGCGCCAGCATGGCGCCAACAACCAGGCTTGCCGGAACGCCTGCGCCAACAATATTCGATGGCCGCGCAACGGCGACCGCAAGTCCGGCTCTCCGCGCGCAGTCCAGGCCCGCCAGCGTTGCCGCGTACTTGCTGATGCCGTAGGCGCCGATGGGATGGCACGGCGTTTCCTCCGTCACCGGGAGCGATTGGGAGTCGATGGCCCCATATTCAGCGAAGGATCCGATCAGGAGAACGCGGCACCTCGGCACAAACCGCTGCACCGCTTCGAGCAGGTGAATCGTGCCAAGCAAATTAACATCGTAAATACGGCTGTCGGGCGCCGAGCCGCCTGCTAAACCCGCAAGATGGAAGATCCACTCGGGCTGGAAAGAGTTAATCGCGGAACTGATCTCGGTGGCGCGGGCTATGTCGCATTGGAAATATTGGTCCACTGACAAATACGAGGGGCAACTGGCCATGCGATCGAGGCCGCAGATTTCGATGTAGCTCTCGCGTCTTAGACGCGATATGAGGTGCGGACCGCAAAATCCGCCGGCCCCTGTAATCAGCGCCTTCATGAATTCGCTATCACCCGCTTCGCAATGAAGCGCGAGGGATTGCTGACGAAATCTTCGCTGGCTTGCTGGTAGTCCTCGAACCGGCCAATGTCTTTCCAGTAGCAGTCGGTTTCGTAGCAGTGAACCGGATGTCCGGCGCGGCGCATGGCCAGCATCAGATCGGGCATGTCAAACTTGCCGGTTGCCGGAATGAACTCCAAACATTTCCGGGAAAGAATGTTGATCCCCATGCTGACCGAATAAGGAATCGTAGGCTTCTCGATGTAATCGTCCAGCAGGCCTTGCGGCGTCGTCTTCACAACGCCGTAATCGATCAGGACCTCCCGCTTGGATAAGCCGATCGTCCCCATCGATCGATTTCGCACGTGATAATCGAACATGTCTTCATAATCGAGGGTGGTGAGCAAATCGGCATTCATCACGATGAAGTTTTCTTCCAGATTCTCGATCGCTCGCAGAGATCCGGCGGTGCCCAGCGGCTCGCGCTCGACAACCGAGTCAATCTTGATCCCCCAACGGTCGCCGGTTCCGATGCAGGCCATCAGCAACGATGCCATATGCCCCAGTGTGAGCACGATATGGGAGATGCCGGCCCCCACCAGCTGTTCGATTACGATTTCCAGGATGGAAACATCACCCAGCGGCAGGAGTGGCTTGGGGATGGTCATGGTGAAAGGCTTCAACCGCGTGCCTTTTCCCCCGGCAAGAATGACGGCGGACATTTTTCTACTCGCGCGGCCAGTAGTCATGGCTTTTGTCCGTGGTTGGTCAACCTCTGGAATCTTAAACTGGCTCCATCGGTATGGCCAGTTGCAAGCGGGACATGGTTTCGAAGACAGACGTGGCTTCGAGCAAGAATTTCTTAGCTCCTTCTAAGCCATGTACTTACTGTACGATACGACGATATCAGCAAATGCTTTGCGTCGTTGCCGCGCACGGTCGATCTGCCCGGGGCAGCTGTACTTAAACCGACTCCCAGGTCAGTAGCCACAGCGCTGCGAATAACACACTCTGAGTGCTACCATCCGGGAGACGTTCTATGAAACTTGTGCGTGTTTTCCTCACTGTTGCCGCGGGACTGCTCCTCGTGGGCTTTGCGAAAGCAGCCGATCATTTCGTGGCGCCTTCAGGCACTGCGACTGGCAGCGGCACCATCGATTCCCCTTGGGACCTACAGACGGCCCTGAGCCAGCCGCCTGCGGTTCAGCCCGGTGACACGATATGGCTTCGCGCGGGAACCTACCGCTCTTCCGCGGCCTTCGGATTCGTAAGCAATCTCAACGGCACGGCTGCCAGCCCTATCATTGTCCGAAACTATAACGGAGAGAGGGCGACCATCGACGGCAAGGGCACCCAATTCACCATCGCCATCTACGGCTCCTACTCCTGGTTTTGGGGACTGGAAGTCATGGATTCCACCACGCAACGAACGGCGCCAGCCGCGGGTGTGGTCCCCAACGCTACCGGCGTGTCCGTTTACGGCCCGAACAACAAATTCATCAATCTGATCGTGCACGATACGTCGGAAGGCTTCAACGCCTACAACCAGGCGCCTAACTGTGAATTCTACGGCAACTTAAGCTATTACAACGGCTTCATCGGCACCGATCGCAACCACGGACATGGAATGTACATGCAGAACAGCTCGGGAACCAAGATCATCGCGGATAACATTGTCGGTGATAATGCCGACGAGGGGCTTCAGATTTACGGCAGCGGCAACGCATCGATCGTAGGATTCACCCTGAGCGGCAATTCGCTCTACAACACCAGCTCCTGGCCCACCATCAATTATCAGTACAACATTGTGCTGGGCGGCGGCGCCATTCAATCGGGCAATACGGTCACCGAAAATTACAGCTTTTTCACCCCTTCGGCGACCTCCGGTTATATCAATCTGGGCCAGTACACGCCAGGGCAGAATCTCGTTGCGACCAACAACGTGTTCGTGGGCGGCTACATTTCCGTCACGGTGGAGGGCATGGCGGCGCCGTTTACTTTTACGGGAAATAAACTCTACAACGTTCCCGCAGCGCTTCGGCTGATTTCACTCGGGCAGTTTCAGGGACAGACGACTTCCGGCTTTGTCTGGGACAACAACAGCTATTACGGGCTGAACAATTTCTATCACGGGGTCTACGACGGGTCGAGCACGAGCAACGGTGTCAACACCAACCTGGCCGGCTGGCAATCGCAAACCGGCTTCGATGCGCATAGCACATACACGAATGGAACCCCGACGGCGCCGTGGATTTACGTGAGGCCTAACAAGTACGAAGCCAAGCGTGCCAACATCACGATTTATAACTGGAGTATGAACCCTGCTGTTGCGGTGGACGTATCGAGTCTCTTAAGCCCGGGCGACAAGTATGTGGTGCAGGACGCCCAGAACTTTTACGGGCCCGCCGTCGCCAGCGGCACCTATTCCGGAGGAACGATCTCCATCCCCATGACCGGTTTGACGAAAGCTACGCCGGTCGGATTCACGGCACCTGCACATACCGCCCCGCTGTATGGAACGTTTGTCGTGATGGTGCCCGGCGCGGCACAGTCCGCCGGGCCCGCGCCCCCGGTTAATCTGACTGCGACCGTGGACTGAACAGCTTTATTGCAAATAGATGAAGCTGACTGGGCCGGTCATCTGGTTGGTTCCACCGCTCTGGGTATACGTGATGCCGTCCGGGCTTCCTACGCTGGAAATGTCGCTCGCCGCACTGGCTGTTTGCACAGTCGTATTAAAGTTGTAATACGAGTCTCCGCCGGCCGTTTCCTGGCTCACCACGTAATAGGTGGTGTTCGGGCTGAGCGTCACCGGGGAGGGCAGCGCAGCGTAGACGAACGCGTTCACCTGGCCGCCCGCCACATTTACGGAGACCGCGCTGCCGCTTACGTCAATTCCCGTCGACGCGGTCACAAGTTTTATCGTGTGGGTGCCGCTGTTTCCAAATACGCGGTACCTTCCCAGCTGTGTGACTGTGACTGACGATGCTCCCGTCGTGATGGCCGCTCCCACCCAGCCGGTGAAGTTGCTCTGTGACGGGCCGGTGAAGGTAATGGCCGTAACGAAAGATGCGCTCGCTTGGGTCGTGTACTGGAAGTCGACCGGAACATACGCTTGATTGGCTGATCCGAACTGGTTGTAAGTCGATCCATCCGGACTCCAGACACCGCTGATATCAGAGGCCACGGTGTTGGTCTGCACGCTGTTCAAGTCGAACCACAGATCGCCGCCCGACGTTTCCTGGCTCACGATGTAATAGGTCGTGTTGGCCTGCAGCGTTAGAGGATTGCTCAGATTCCCATAAATGAACGCGCCCGACGGTGCTCCCGAAGTATTCACGCTAGTCGAACCGCCGGCGACGTCGGCCCCTGATGCGGAGACGACTTTCAGTGTGTGGCCGCCGGTGTTACCTGAAGCGACCATCCGGCCAAGTCCGGTCACGACGATTGGCGCGTTCCCCACGCTAATCGTCATACCGACCCAGCCAGTGAAGTTATTCCGCAGCGTTCCGCCGGACGTGGAGGTAATGTAGTTTGCCGTGGTGGGAGTAGTCGCCACGGTAAGGGTGGCCGCATTCGACGGAGCGGAACCAGCGCTGTTGGTGACGGTGCACATAAACTGAGTGCCGGTCTGAGCGAGGGTCGTGGCCGGAGTGGTGTAGCTGCTGGCGGTGGCCCCGGTGATGGCGGTGAAAGTGGAGCTGCCGGAAGGAGCCGAGGACCACTGATAGCTCAGGTTGCCGCCGGAAGCAGCCACGGTGAAGGTGGCGGCTGCTCCGGTGCTCACTGACTGGTTCTGCGGCTGTTGGGTGATGACCGGCTGGGTAACGGCGATGCTGTAGAGGAAGCCGACCGGGCCGTAGGACTGGTTGGCCGATCCGAGAGCAAAGTAGGTGGCACCGTCGTAGCTGTAGATGGCTGCGGTTTCCGCGGCGACGGCGGTAGTCTGGATCGAGGTGTTCATGTCATACCAGGTATCGCCGCCAGAGGCTTCCTGGCTCATGAGGT
Source organism: uncultured Acidobacteriota bacterium (assembly GCA_963848365.1). Classification (GTDB taxonomy): domain Bacteria; phylum Acidobacteriota; class Terriglobia; order Acidiferrales; family UBA7541; genus Palsa-295. The sequence goes on along the minus strand of CAWKDI010000004.1, from coordinate 368,642 downwards.
AGTAGGTAGTGTTGGCGTTCAGGGTGACCGAGGAGGCCAGATTGGCATAGGCGAAGGTGCCGACGGTGGCGCCAGAGGTGGGGACACTGACCGAGCCTCCGGTGACGTCCTGGCTGTTAGCAGCGTTGACGATCTTCATGGTATGGCTGCCGGTGCTGCCGGAGGCCACGTAACGGCCCAGGGCGGTTACGGTGACCGGGGAGGAGCCCACGGTAAAGCGCATACCGATCCAACCGGTGAAGTTGCTTCTGGGAGTGCCCAGGCCAAACGAGGTGACATAGTTGGTGGTGGGAAGGCTGGCCACCACGGTAAGTGTCGCCACGTTGGAAGGAGTGGAGCCGGCGCTGTCAGTCACCGTGCACATAAACTGAGTGCCGGTCTGAGCGAGGGTGGTGGCCGGAGTGGTATAGCTGCTGGCGGTGGCCCCGGTGATGGCGGTAAAGGTGGAGCTGCCCGACGGTGCCGAGGACCACTGATAGGTGAGGCTGCCTCCGGAAGCAGCCACAGTGAAGGTCGCGGTTGCTCCCACGCTGACTGACTGATTCTGCGGCTGTTGCGTGATGACCGGCTGGGTCACCGCGGTGCTGTAGAGGAAATCGACCGGGCCGTAGGACTCATTAGCCGATCCGAAAGCGTTATAGGTTGCGCCGTCGTAGCTATAGATGGGTGTTTTCTCGACGGCCACGCCGGAGGTCTGGATGGTTGTGTTGGCGTCGTACCAGGTATCGCCGCCAGAAGCCTCCTGGCTCATGAGGTAGTAGGTGGTGTTGGCACTCAGGGTGACTGAAGAAGCCAGATTGGCGTAGGCGAAGGTGCCTGCGGTGCCGCCGGAGGTGGGGACGCTCACCGAGCCGCCGGTGACATCCTGGCTGTTGGCAGCATTAACGAGTTTCAGGGTATGGCTGCCGGTGCTGCCGGAGGCCACGATGCGGCCCAGACCGGTCACTGTGACCGGAGAAGAGCCCACGGTGAAGCTCATACCGACCCAGCCGGTGAAGTTGTTGCGAGCCGTACCCAGGCCAAACGAGGTGACATAGTTGGTGGTGGGAAGGCTGGCCACGACAGTAAGGGTGGCCGCATTGGACGGAGCGGAACCAGCGCTGTTGGTGACGGTGCACATAAACTGAGTGCCGGTCTGAGCGAGAGTGGTGGCCGGAGTGGTGTAGCTGCTGGCGGTGGCCCCGGTGATGGCGGTGAAAGTGGAGCTGCCGGAAGGAGCCGAGGACCACTGATAGCTCAGGTTGCCGCCGGAAGCAGCCACGGTGAAGGTGGCGGCTGCTCCGGTGCTCACTGACTGGTTCTGCGGCTGTTGGGTGATGACCGGCTGGGTAACGGCGGTGCTGTAGAGGAAGCCGACCGGGCCGTAGGACTGGTTGGCCGATCCGAGAGCAAAGTAGGTGGCACCGTCGTAGCTGTAGATGGCTGCGGTTTCCGCGGCGACGGCGGTAGTCTGGATCGAGGTGTTCATGTCATACCAGGTATCGCCGCCGGAGGCTTCCTGGCTCATGAGGTAGTAGGTGGTGTTGGCGTTCAGGGTGATCGAGGAAGCCAGATTGGCATAGGCGAAGGTGCCGACGGTGGCGCCGGAGGTGGAGACGCTGACCGAGCCTCCGGTGACGTCCTGGCTGTTGGCAGCATTGACGATCTTCATGGTATGGCTGCCGGAACTGCCGGAGGCCACGTAACGGCCCAGGGCGGTTACGGTGACCGCGGAGGAGCCCACGGTAAAGCGCATACCGATCCAGCCGGTGAAGTTGCTTCTGGGAGTGCCCAGGCCAAACGAGGTGACGTAGTTGGTGGTGGGAAGGCTGGCCACCACGGTAAGTGTCGCCGCGTTGGAGGGTGTGGAGCCGGCACTGTCAGTCACCGTGCACATAAACTGAGTGCCGGTCTGAGCGAGGGTGGTGGCCGGAGTGGTGTAGCTGCTGGCGGTCGCGCCGCTGATCGCGGTGAACGTGGAGCTGCCGGAAGGAGCCGAAGACCACTGATAGGTCAGGCTGCCGCCGGAAGCAGCCACCGTGAAGGTGGCAGTCGCTCCCACACTGACCGACTGATTCTGCGGCTGCTGCGTGATGACCGGCTGGGTCACCGCGGTGCTGTAGAGGAAATCGACCGGGCCGTAGGACTCATTAGCCGATCCGAAAGCGTTATAGGTTGCGCCGTCGTAGCTATAGATGGGTGTTTTCTCGACGGCCACGCCGGAGGTCTGGATGGTTGTGTTGGCGTCGTACCAGGTATCGCCGCCAGAAGCCTCCTGGCTCATGAGGTAGTAGGTGGTGTTGGCACTCAGGGTGACTGAAGAAGCCAGATTGGCGTAGGCGAAGGTGCCTGCGGTGCCGCCGGAGGTGGGAACGCTCACCGAGCCGCCGGTGACATCCTGGCTGTTGGCAGCATTAACGAGTTTCACGGTATGGCTGCCGGTGCTGCCGGAGGCCACGATGCGGCCCAGACCGGTCACGGTGACCGGAGAAGAGCCCACGGTGAAGCTCATACCGACCCAACCGGTGAAGTTGTTGCGAGCCGTACCCAGGCCAAACGAGGTGACGTAGTTGGTGGTGGGAAGGCTGGCCACCACGGTGAGCGTCGCCGCGTTGGACGGAGCGGACCCAGCGCTGTTAGTGACGGTGCACATAAACTGAGTGCCGGTCTGAGCCAGGGTGGTGGCCGGCGTGGTGTAGCTGCTGGCGGTGGCCCCGGTGATGGCGGTGAAGGTGGAGCTGCCCGACGGAGCTGAGGACCACTGATAGCTCAGGTTGCCGCCGGAGGCAGCCACGGTGAAGGTGGCGGCTGCTCCGGTACTTACCGACTGGTTCTGCGGCTGTTGGGTGATGACCGGCTGGGTTACGGCGGTGCTGTAGAGGAAGCCGACCGGGCCGTAGGACTGGTTGGCCGATCCGAGAGCAAAGTAGCTGGCACCGTCGTAGCTGTAAATGGCTGCGGTTTCCGCGGCGACGGCGGTGGTCTGGATGGAGGTGTTCATGTCATACCAGGTATCGCCGCCGGAGGCTTCCTGGCTCATGAGGTAGTAGGTGGTGTTGGCGTTCAGGGTGACCGAGGAAGCCAGATTGGCGTAGGCGAAGGTGCCGACGGTGGCACCGGAGGTGGGGACACTGACCGAGCCTCCGGTGACGTCCTGGCTGTTAGCAGCGTTGACGATCTTCAGGGTATGGCTGCCGGAGCTGCCGGAGGCCACGTAACGGCCCAGGGCGGTTACGGTGACCGGGGAAGAGCCCACGGTAAAGCGCATGCCGATCCAGCCGGTGAAGTTGCTCCTGGGAGTACCCAGGCCAAACGAGGTGACGTAGTTGGTGGTGGGAAGGCTGGCCACCACGGTAAGGGTCGCCACGTTGGAAGGAGTGGAGCCGGCGCTGTCGGTCACCGTGCACATAAACTGAGTGCCGGTCTGAGCAAGGGTGGTGGCCGGAGTGGTATAGCTGCTGGCGGTAGCTCCGCTGATGGCGGTAAAGGTGGAGCTGCCGGAGGGAGCCGAGGACCACTGATAGGTGAGGCTGCCGCCGGAAGCCGCCACGGTGAAGGTCGCGGTTGCTCCCGCACTGGTCGACTGACTCTGTGGTTGCTGCGTGATGACCGGCTTTGAGACGACTACGGTGTATTTGAAGTCGACCGGCACATAAGCTTGGCCGGCCGAACCATAGGCATTATAAGTGGCTCCGTCCGGGCTCCAGATGCCTGCTGTCTCAGAAGCCACGCTGGCGGTCTGGATCGTAGTGTTCGCGTCATACCACTGATCGCCGCCGGAGGTTTCCTGGCTCACGATGTAATAGGTGGTGTTAGCGTTCAGGGTTACGCTCACGGGCAGGCCGGCATATACGAAGTTGCCCGTCGTCCCACCCGACATCGAGATGCTCGCCGATCCACCGGCCACATCCTGGCTGTTGGCAGCGTTGACGATTTTTACCGTATGAGTGCCGGTGTTGCCGGGAGCAAATATCCTACCTATAGCAGTTACGGTGACCGGCGAACTTCCCACAGTCACGCTCATCCCGATCCATCCGGTGTAGTTGTTCCGCAATGTTCCAAGGTTCGTGGAGGTCACGTAGTTTGTGCTAGGCGGAAGCACGAGCACGGTCGCAGTGCCCGTCGCTGTCTGATCCGCACTGGTTGCCGTTACCGTCACTGTTGTGGTCGTGGTGGTACTCGGTGCCGTATAGAAGCCCGTGTTGGAAAGCGTGCCCGACGGTGCTCCGATGGGGCTTACGGAGCTGATCGTCCAGGTGGGCTGGCCGGTTCCATTGGTGACGGTTGCCGTGAACTGCTGCGTACCGCCGCTCGAGAGGCTCACCGCCGCCGGTTTCACGGTCACGTTTTCCGCCGTGTTGTTCGTGGTGAAGAAAATGCCGCTGATTACCGCATTGGCATTGCCTACCGTCGACGTTACGGTGATGTTCACGCTTCCGGAAATGTTCCACACAAGATAAACGCCGTTGGTGAAGCTGGAAATGGTTTCTGTGTCCAGCACTGCGTTGGTAACTGCGTCAGTAACTTGAATCTGTTCGTTTCTGCCCGCAGCTTCCCAGTCCAGGGCGTACAGATCGAGTTGATGCGTCTTGCCGTCTGTGAAATTGACGGCCATGCTGAATGAGGACGCCGCATACCAGGTGCCGGCAATCCTTCCCGTCCCGCTGGGCAATTGCAGAGCTCTCGGGTCCGTCGTGCTGTTCACCCATGTGTAATTGGTCTGATTCTGAAGGCCAAAAGTGATGTAGCTCGGCAGACTCTGATAGCCGCTTGGCGCAATGGAATACCCCTGGTCTCCATAAACTCCCAGCCAGCTTCCCTGGGTGGTTGTATCGAGCATGCCGAAAGCAGCCGTGGCTTGGTTTACCTGCAACGTCGTCGTGCCCGAGGCGGTTGTGTAGTTTGCTGCGCCAGCGCCGGTGGGCGTGAACGTTACGGACAAAGTCTGCGTGCCCGCCGGCAGCACCGCGCCAAGCGCCGGCGAATAATTGAAGGTGCCCGGAACCGCCGAGGTGTCCGCAATTGTGGCGGTGGCGTTCAGCTGAGAGCTGCTCAATGCCGCGCCAGCCGAGATCGGTGCGAGCGGCCCCCAGATAATGATGGTGGTTGCCGCATTCACCGTGAGGTTTGCGCCGGTTGCGAAGCTGAAGGTGTAGTTTGCCGCCGCGAGCGTGCCCTGAGTGACCGTGATGGGATACATTCCCACGTTGCTGGAAACGGTTGCCGTGGTCGAGAATTGCGGAGATCCCGTCAAAACAGAGGAAGTATCTCCATTAACGAAACCCGTGTAATTCGCCGTGAACACCGGATTTGCCTGTTTATATTGGCGCGCCGCATTCGCGGGCGTGACGGTCAAAGTGGCCGGCGTTACTGAGATCGTTACGGAGAGCTGAGCGGTTTTATACGTGGCCGCTCCGCTTTGTGAAGGCGTAAAAGTGACCACCAGTGTCTGCTGACCGACCCCCAGGTTTCCAGTAGATGGCTGATAGGAGAGTGTGCCGTCCGCAGGTATCTGGGCGACCGTCGTGGTTGCGTTCTGGGTCGCGGCCAAGGAGGTGCCATACACGATCGAGCTGGGAGGAGTCCACGACAAGCCAGGATCGGTATTGCCGGTTCCTGTGCCAGAAAGACTGACGGTTTGCGTGCTGCCTGAGACGCCGTTGGAATTGTCCGTGATCTTAAGCGTGGCTCCCCTGCTGCCCGTGGCCGCGGGTGTGAACGTTACTCCAATCGTGCAGGACGCGTTGGGCGCCAGCTGGCCTCCGAGCGTGCTGCAGGTGTCCGACCCAATCGTTTCGGCAAAGTCGTTGGCATTCGCGCCGGTGAAGGAAATGCTGAAGGTCAACGTAGCGTTGCTGGCGTTCAGGAGCGTGGAGGTTTGGGCCGCGCTGGTCGTTGCTTTCGCCTGCGTGCCGAAGCTGAGCGCGCTTGGCGAGACGTTGGCACCCGTGCCGCCTCCCGTCTGCGCCACCTCCGCGAAACCATACGCCGCGATGTTGCCGACGAGCGGGCTGTTCTGCGCGCCCGTAATTGTGGAGCCGCTGTCCTGGCCGTCGGTTGCATAGGCGTAGAGGGTGTGATAGCCGGGCAAAAGCGCCGGCGTAGTCGCGGTAAACGTACCCGACCCCTGGCTGGTCGCGGGTGTCCATGTTCCCTGCCACGTATCGATCTGATAGAACACGTTTTCGACAGGGGCCCCGGTCAGAGTGTTGCTGGTGTTGAAAGTAAACGTAGGCACCAGGTTAGCTGTTTGATTTCCTGCCAGAGGCTGGATCGTAGTGGTTATCGGAATCGTCTGAACCTGCTGCTCGGTGAGAGCCATGATGTTGTTGCTGTATTGATTTGTGATGTAAACCTGGTTAGTCACCGGATTCACGGCCACACTGACCGGTTGATTCCCGGCGCTGAGCGTGGTGATGAAGTTTGTGGCGCCGTCGATCACAGAGACGTAGTAGCTGCCGTTTACGGCTCCGGCATTGGGCACGTAAATCTTATTGCTCACGGGATTCACGGCGATGGCGTACGGGTGAGAGCCGACGGCGAGCGTGGCGGGCGTGCCGTTGAGGTTGTTCCCGTCGATCACCGTGATGTTGTTGCTGTCTTTGTTGACAACGTAAATCTTGTTGGTGACCTGGTTCACCGCGATTGCATAGGGCTCAACGCCCGCGGGAATCGTGGTGGTCTGGTTCGTGACTCCGTCAATTACGGTGACGCTGCCAGGGGTCGGATAATTGTCAAAATTTGAATTGACGACGAAAATCTTGTTGGTGACCGGGTTTACGGCGATAGCCCAGGGCTGATCTCCGACGGTCACTGTGGCAGTGGCGATGTTCGTGGTGCCGTCAACGACGGTGACGGTGCCTCCGTTCCCGATGCTAGCCACGTAGATTTTATTGGTAACCGGGTTCACGGCGACGGCGGCTGGATTGGTGCCTACTCCGACCGACGTGATGAGGGTATTCGTCGCTGCGTTGAACACCGCGACGGTGTTGTCGTTGTAATTCGTGAAGAAGGCCTCATTGGTCACCGGGTTCAGCGCAACGGCGTTTGGCCCGACGCCCACCGTGTACGAAGTGGGAGTGTTGGTCGCGCCGTCAATCACGGTAATGTTGGTCGAATTAACCGTGTACACCTTGTTGGTCAGAGGATTCACCGCGACAGCGGTTGGGTACGTTCCGACTGGGACCGAAGTGACGGTCGACCCGGTGATGACGGTAACACTGCCCGGGCTGGTGTAGTTTGCGGTATAGATCGTGTTGGTCACGGGGTTTACGGCCACGGCCACGGGCTCGGCAGAAGTACCGGTGGTGGATGTCGTGTTGGTTGCGCCGTCGACCACCGAGACGTTGCCGCTACCGTTGTTCGCTACGTACACCTTGTCGGTCACCGGATTCACGGCCACAGCGACCGGGCTGATTCCAGCGGCCACATTTGTGGGACTGTTGGACGAACCGTCGATAACGGTAAAGTTTTGACTGCCGAGGTTCGCGACGAAAATCTGATTTGTAATCGAGTTCACCGCCACGGCGATCGGATTGGTACCAACGGTAACCGGAGTGGTGCTGTTGCCGTTATTCGCGTTGATGACGGTCACCGTGCCGGCGCCGTAGTTCGCCACGTAAACCTGGTTGGTTATTTCGTTGACCGCTACGGCCCACGGAGTCTGTCCTACCGTGATTGACGTAACGGCATTGCTGTTCGCCGGATCGATCACCGTAACGGTGTTGCTGTTCAGGTTCGTCACGTAGACCTTATTGGTCGCCGCGTTGACCGCCACCGAATACGGATTGTTGGCGGTTGGATCGGTGACCGTGGCGACGACGGTGTCACTCGATCCATCGATCACGCTGACGCTTCCGTTCGAAGGCGTGGTGCCCTGGTTGGTCACGTAAATCTTATTGGTCACCGGATTCACGGCTGCCGCGAACGGGCTCAGGCCGACGGTAATCGCGGTGACGGCGTTGCTCTGGTTCCCGTTGATGACCGTCACCGTCCCGCTGCCGGAGTTGACCACGTAAGCCTTATTCGTTTGCGGGTTTACGGCGATGACGGTCGGGTGGGTTCCCACGGTTATGGTGCTGGGAGAGTTGTTTCCGGTTCCATCGATAATAGTGACCGTACCGTCCGCGTAGTTCGCCACATAGATCTGGTTAGTAACTGTGTTGATCGCTACGGCATCGGGCTGATTTCCGACTGCAATGGTGCTCGTAGTGTTGGTGGCGCCGTTGATTACCGTGACGGTAGCCGAACCAACGTTAGCCACATAAGTCTGATTGGTAGCCGGGTTGACAGCCAGGGCCTTGGGACCTGAGCCGGTGATCGCCGTGGTGGTGACGGTCGCCTGGCTGTTAGGAGGAGCTTGGTTCACGATCAGAGTCGCCGTGCCAGTGGCCGTTGTGTAATCCACTGTGTCGGTTGGAACGAACGTCACATTCAAGGTCTGGCTTCCCGTGCCGAGCACCGAACCGGTACCGGGAGTGTAGTTGAACGTTCCGGGCAGGTTGTTGGCGACCGTGGCATCCAACTGCCCTCCGCTCAGAGCGGTTCCGTAGTTGATGGGAGCCGGCGTAGTCCACGTGATGACTGGGGTCGCCTGGCCAACGACCTGGCTTACCGACCCGCTTGCCGCAAGGAAGTTCGTGTCGCCGCTATAGCAGGCCAGCACCGTGTGCGAGCCCGCCTTGATCGTCGATGTGGTCACGGAGGCGCCGCCGCTGACGAGGGTCTGCGTGGTTCCGATCAGCGTGCTGGTTCCCAGCGACGCGCAGGTAGCGCCGCCCGATGCATCGTAGAAGCTCACCGAGCCGGTCGGTGTGCTCGTCGCGTTTGATAACGTGGCTGAGAATGTTACCGCCGTTCCGTATTTGAGATTGGAATTCCCCGTCGTGGTAGTTGCAATCGACGGCGCCGCCTTATTGACGGTCAGCGACACCGTAGCGGTCACCGGGCTGTTGTAGTCGGTGAGGTCGGTGGGAATGAACGTAACGCCCAGGCTCTGCGTGCCAGCAGGCAGAATCGTCGCACCCGTCACCGGATTCCCGTTAGCCGTGTAGCTGAAGTTGCTGGAACTGTTGCCGCCGGTCGCCGTCGACGTGGCATTCAGAGAACCCGCGAGCGATGTGCCGTAGCTGATGGCGGGCAATACTCCGCCGGTCCCCCACGTAATCGTTGGCGTCGCCTTAACCACGGTCAATGTGCCGGTGACGACGGCTGACGGCGAGAAAACGTAATTGGCCGCGCTAAGTCCCGCTGTTCCGGGAATAATCGTATAGGTGCCCACAACCAGCGGATTCGGCGCTGGGTTGGTTGTATAGGTCGGTGTGCCCGTAACAACCGACGGCCCGTCGCCATTCACAAACCCGCTGTAGGTCGACGAATAAGCCGGCGTCTGTCCAAAGGGTGATGATGCAATCGAAGCTGCCGTGACCGTCAGAGTGACCGGCGTAACCGTGATCGACACGGTCAGTTGAGAACTTTGGTACGTTTGTCCGCCGCTCTGCGATGGAGTAAATGTCACCGTGAGGTTGTGCTGGCCGACCCCAAGGACGGTTCCTAGTACAGGTTGGTAAGACAGCGTGCCGTCAGCCGGTACGTTGGCTACCGTGGTGGTCGCATCAAGCTGGATCGAACTCAGCGGGGTGCCGTAGACGATGGAACTTGGCGCTGTCCATGCCAATCCGGCATTCGCGTTTCCGGTTCCTACGCCGGACAGGCTGACCGTCTGCGTGCTGCCGGGAATGCCATTGGAGTTGTCGGTTACCGTTAGCGTCGCGCTGAAGGGGCTGCCCGAAGATTGCGGATTGAAGACCACCCCAACGGTGCAGGATGCACCCACGGCGAGCGTCCCACTGGCTGGAGTGCAGGTGCCGCCGCTGAGGCTGTAATCCGCGGTGTCGCTGAGCGCCATGCTGTAAGTGAGCGTTTGAGCGCCGGCATTGGTGAGCGTCACAGTCTGAGCGGGACTGCTGGTCTTTGCGGTTTGGCTGGTGAACGTAAGGCTGCTGGGTGAAACACCCGCGCCCGCCGGCGCAATCAGGAATCCGTAAGCGGCAATGCTGCCGATCAGCGGGCTGCTCTGGAACCCTGTATTATTCGACGTTCCTTCCTGGCCTTCTGTGGCGTAGGCGTACAGGATGTGGAATCCCGGAGCGAGAGTGGAGAGTGTCGCGCTGAAGCTTCCCGATCCCCCTGTTGCAGACGTCCATGGACCCTGCCAGGTATCGACCTGATAAAGGACGTTGTCAACAGGCGCGCTGTTGGTCAGCGTGTTGGAAGTGGTAAAAGTGAAAGCGGGCGTGAGGCTCGCCGTTTTATTGCCGAGCAGCGGCTGAATCGTCGTGGTCACCGGGATAGTTTCGGTCTGCTGCTCGGTGATCACCGAAACATTGTAGCTATCCTGGTTCGGAACATAGATCTGGCCTGTCACAGGATTGACGGCGACCGTACCAGGCTGCGTGCCTCCCGGAACTGATGTCACCGTGCCGCTGACGCCATCAATTATGGAAATGAAGTACGAACCATTGGTTTTTCCCAGGTCCGGTACGTAAATTTTATTGGTGACGGGATTCACCGCCACGGCCCAGGGATTCTGGCCCACAGTTATTGAGGTCGTCGAACCGGTCGTGTTCATCGTCCCGTCAATCACCGAAATGCTGTTGCTGTTCTGATTGCTTACGTAAATTTTATTGGTGACGGGATTGACCGACACGCTATTCGGATTGTTTCCGACCGCGATCGGGCTAGTTGCAAGCAGAAGGTTGGTGTTCCCGTCGATTACCTGGACGTTATTTCCAAAGAAATTGGCAACGTAAATTCTATTGGTCACTGGGTTTACCGCCAGAGCCCAAGGGCTGGTCGACGATCCCATTTGAATGATCGTCGGATTGTCAGCGCCGTCGAAGGATACGACGTAGTTGCTGTCCGTTACCGCGAAATAGACGTGATTGGTCGCCGGATTGACCGCGACGGCCTGCGGATGAGATCCCAGGCCCACCGTGTCAACAACTGTGTTGCTGCCACCGTCGATAACGGAGACGCTGCCGTCATAATAATTGACCGCATAAATCTTGTTCGTGACCGGATTCACTGCCACGGCGTCCGGAATTTTGCCAACTGAAATTGTGCCGACAACAACATTCGGGTTGGCACTGCCGTCGATGACCGAGACCGTGTTGTCGCTTTGATTCACGACATAAATCTTGTTGGTGATCGGGTTCACATCTACCGCGCAGGGAAAATTGCCAACCGTTACGTTGGCAGGCGCATTCGTGCCGGTTCCATCGATCACGGTTACCGTGTTACTGCCGTTTCCATTAACGACGTAGATCTTGTTGGTGACGGGATTCACCACCACCGCGCCCGGCGCAGTGCCCGCGCTTGCGGTCGTTGTGGAATTGGTGGCGCCATCAACCACCGTAACGGTGCTCGCGGTTCCGGTTCCCTTATTTACGACGTACACCTTGCCGGTCACCGGGTTCACACCGATCGCCTGCGGCGTGTTTCCCGTATTCAGCGTGGTGCTAACCGACGCGACGACAGCACTGGTGGCCCCGTTGATCACCGTAAGGCCGTTCGTACCGGTGCTGCCGTGGTTCGCCACGTAAACTTGATTGGTAACCTGGTTTACAGCCACCGCAAACGGAGTAGAGCCGGCGGTGAGATTGGTCGGTGTCGCGCCAAGGTTCGTTCCATCGATTACGGTTACCCCACTCGAGCCGCCGCCCTGATTGGCTACGTAAATCTTGTTGGTCACCGGGTTCACCGCGATGCTGTTGGGATGGGCGCCCGTTGCGATCGCGCTGCCGGTAACCGAATTGGAGCTTCCGGCGATTACCGTGACGCTGCCCGCCCCGTAGTTGGCCACGAAGATGTGGTTGGTCACTGGATTCACGGCGACGGCTGTCGGGCTGAGTCCGACGGCGATTGGTGAGCCGACACTGTTCGAGGATCCCTGGATGACCGAAACAGAGTTCCCGCTGTAGTTTGCAACGTAGATTTCGTTCGTTACGGTGTTCACCGCCAGCGCCACCGGAACGCTGCCAACGGTAACCGACGCGGTGGCATCGCCGTTATTCGCATCGATTACCGTGATGCTGTTTCCGCCTTCGTTCGCCACATAAATTTTGTTGGTAACCGGATTCAACGCGATCGCGATGGCGTTGCTGCCCACGCTGATCGCCGATCCCGTGACTGTGTTGGTCGCGCCGTTGATCACGCTTACGCTGCCGGTGCCGCCGTTGTTGTTATTCAGCACATAGATAAGGTCGGTTACGGGGTTCACCGCAACCGCGCTTGGCGTTGTTCCCACCGTGATGGTCGTGGTGCTGTTGGTGAGGCCGTTGATTGCGGTAACCGTGCCATCGCCGGAGTTCGCGACGTAGACCTCGTTCGTCACCGGGTTTACTCCGACGGCTACCGGAGATATGCCGGCGGGCACTGTGGCGGTCGCCGTCTGCGCGTGCGCCGTGGCGCCCGCAATCAGCAGACAGAGTCCGGCCACAACGGGACGCAGCCAGGAGGCCGCGCGCGGTGTGCGAATGCGCCGGTCGCTTCCCGCGTATTTAAGGGGCGCTTTAGAGCTGCCCGTGTCAGTTGCGTTGTGTGCTGCGTTCATCTGTTGCTCCTTGAGGATTCGATCTTCGCTTTTGGCATTGCGCCGGGTGCAGCGAGGGAGTTGCACGGCGCTATTGCAAGGGGCAGGGCTGTGTAATCGATTGCGCTCTTGCTCTTGAGTAGAAACTGCGCTTGCTGGGAAAACCCTGTTTGTCGAGGGTCGAGCGGGTATGCTCCCGCCCTTTGAGTCCCTTATACCCATGAGACTTGTTCGGGGGGCCCTAACTCACCCTATTCAGCGCCAGGTTTGCAACAAACTTCGCACTTTGGTTACCAGTCGAGCTAATTGAATATAAAGGGCTTACGGTTGCTACTTGGCTGCCGTATGAAAAGATTTAGACTTCGAGGCAGTGGATTTCCACAGGGGGGAGGAAAGTAATTTGAGCCTCGGGCGAGGCCATGAGGGGTGGAAACCAGGGTTTTCGGATACGCTTACGGAGGCGGCGCGGGACGTTTTAGACCCCGCGCGGGCATACTCAAGATTCAAGTCGCGCTGATCGCTTCACGCGAACAGACTGTAGTCCTAAGGAATGGTAATCGATACTACGTTGGAATAGCCGCTTTGTGTGTTGGATGCATCGACAGACGTCACCACGTAATAGTAGGTTTGTCCCGCTTGTCCGGACGCATCCGTGTAGCTCATTCCGCTGACCGGGGTGGACGTCATCAGGGTGTAGGGCCCCCCTGAGACCGTGCCGCGATACACGTCATATCCGATTACCCCCGCAGATACGCTCGCCCCCCAGGTCAGAACTACCGAGTGTACAACCGGCGGGGGCTGCACACCCGTTCCCGTCAGACTTAGCGACATGCTCGCGTTCGAGGCGTTGCTGGTGAATGTAACTGAGCCGGTCAATCCCACAGCAGCCGCCGGGGCGTACGTGACAGTTAAAGTGGTGGACTGCCCTGGACCGAGCACAGTGCCGACCGGGATGCCGGTGGCGTTCAACCCGGCTCCGGAAACGCTGACGTTTGAAATCGTCACCGTTCCGTTCCCGGAATTAGATACCGAGAATGTTTGCGACGCGCTGCTTCCGATGTTGACATTTCCGAAGTTGAACGTCGCAGGGCTCGCCGTCAGGTAACCTTGGGTTACCGTGGTGCTCTGGGACGTTGTAGTCTGAGTCTGAACCGTAGAACCTGCGCCCGATGCGCCCGCGGCCGAAAACACCGAGCTAATCTCGGCAGCGCTGAGAGCACGGCTGTAGAGCTGAACGTCGTCGATGTCGCCTGTGAAATATTGCGCGTAAGACGTGTAGGAACAGCTGCCGACCACCAGGTCGGCCCATCCATCGCCGCCGGCCCATAGGCTCATCGCGGCCGTCGAACTCAACTTGCCATCGACATAGAATTGAACCCCTTGGCCCACGGTTACCACGGCCGCAACATGATGCCACTGTCCGTCATTCACCGTTGCCGTATCGGCGACGCTCCCCGGATACGCATAGATATCCGCGCCGCCGACGCGGAATTCCAGATGCCCTGCCGCATCGGTTTCGAATATGTATCCGGCCGCGTTGCCGGCCGCGCTGAACTTTGAAATGATCGATTCGATTCGCGTGGTGTTCGATGTCTTGATCCACGCGGCCACGGTGATGTTATTGTTGAAAGCCACCGCCGTGTCGGTAAACGCTGACATCCACACGTAAGAATTTACCCCGTTGAAGCCGAATGCCTGGTTGATTTTTCCGGGCACCACGGTTGTTCCGGAAAGCGTTCCGGTGCCGCCGTTATTGGACGTGTCCTGCACACTCGTTCCCGACACGTTGGCATTGTCAAAGGTCCAGTGCAGAACGAGCCCCGAAGGAAGCGTCCCAGTGGATGCGCTCGGTGTGCCTGTCGTTGGAGCAGGCGTGACCACGGGAGGAGTGAGGGTGACGGTTGCGCTGGCTGAGCCAGCCGGAGTAGCCACGCTGGTCGCTGTCACAGTTACGGTTTGCGCCGACGTGATTGTTGCCGGTGCCGTATAAACCCCGCTGGAGGAAATGGTCCCCAGATTCGGATTGAGCGACCAGTTCACGGATTGGTTCGCTGAATCTTGTACGCTGGCTGTAAACGACGCTGTCTGGCCTTGGCTGAGAGACGCCGAGGACGGCGTCAATGAGACCGAAACCGGCAGAGTCACAGTGACGGTCGCAGGGGCCACCGCGGCACCGCCAGCGGTCGATAATCCCCCGCTACCCCCGAAAAAGACGCCGCTCACGACCGCATTCTTTCCTGCCGTATTTATCACGTTGAATCGTACGTGTCCCGAAACGCTCCACACCACGTAAATTCCATCCACGAAGTTGGAAATATTCCGCGAATCCAACACGGCTCCCGACTGTGCATCCACCACTTGAATCGTTTGCGCCCTGCCCAGGCCGTCCCAGTCCACCGAGTACAATGCAACCTGATGCGAGTTGCCATCAGTGACGTTCACGTCGATGCTGAACGTCGGCGTGTTGTACCACGTTGCAGCTATCCGGCCCAATCCCGAACCCAATTGCAGGGCTCGCGGGTCGCTCGTTCCTGCCGCCCAGGTCCACATCATCTGATCCATCACCGTGAAGCTGGCGTAGGAGGGAATGATCTGGCTGTCCGCTTCCACGCTGTATCCATCGGAGCCATAGACCCCGTGCCAGTTTCCCTGGCTGCTGGTATCCGTGGTCACGAAGTGCGCGATTCCCGGCGCTGAATTGGTTGTTGCGCTGTCAAAAAACGCCCCGCTGACCACCGCATTCACGCCGCCGGTGAGGGTAACGTTGAATTTGACATGCCCGGAAACAGTCCAGATGTAATAGATACCGCCCCCGAAGTTCGAGGCGCTGCGAGAATCCAGCACCGTCCCGCTGGTTCCATCGGCGGCCTGAATGGTTTCCGACCGCCCCCTCTGATCCCAGTCAAGAAGATAAAGAGCGAACTGGTGAGTGTTGCCGTCCGTTATGTTCACATCGAGGGAGTAGCTGTTGCTTGAGGAGGTGTACCAGCAGCTCGCCTGCCGCGTGTTTTGCGGGTTCGTCCAGGAGACTTGCAAGTCCCGCACTTCGTTTCCATCGTTGGTCCATGTCCAGATAGCGGCATTCGACGGCGTAAACGCAGCGTACCCGGGCACCTGGTTGGCACTGGATCCTGGAATCACATATCCATCGAGGCCATATACGCCCTTCCAGTTTCCCTGCGTCGTCGTATCCGTCCGCAAAAAGGTCGCTTGGTTCGCCGCGGCCGATGCTCCAACGGGAAATATGCCGACGAGCAGTAAGCCCAGGAAGATCAGGATTGGAGCGGTCTTAGAAGTCATGTGCCGTTTGCCTCGGGTGTGATCGTGCTTCACTCCCGAAGCCTACAGTTGGCGCATGTTTCAATTCGACTGTACGGATGGCCGGTTTTGGTACAACGGTCTTATGGCTGTAAGGAATAGCCGGTGTTGCCAGAGGCGTGAAATGCCGCCTAAGGATAAGGGTTTAGGGCAATAACCGGTCGATCCAAATCATTTCCCCAAAGCGCCAGGGAATCGTCTTAACGACGGCGCGCGGCGAAACTTTTGAGAACAAAATGTGCGTTGTCGAAAATTCGAACCGCCGAGGCGCCGCACTAGGCCAAGAAGGGAAAACGCGAGCTATTGGGACATTGCGGAGGGGCAACGGCTCATAGTTCACCAACGGCAGGAAAAACAGCGGGTTTTAGTTCACTCGAGTTTCAGGTCAGGACTTGTGGACGCAGTAGAATCGGTCGCGGTTATAAGAGGGTTGCGAACCCAGATTGGCAATCCTCAGCACGCCGGCCACGCGCGGTGAATTGCTTCGGTTCGCCACGCTCCGGTGCACCGCATTTCCGTGCATGATGCAGCAGTCGCCTTCATCCACTTCGAGAACTTGCTCTCGGTCTGCTTCACCTGCGTTCAGCTTCGACTGGATTTGCTTGAAGAATCCATGTCTCAGAAAGGTTTCCGTTTCGCGCGGACCTTCACGGTGAGAACCGGGAATAATGCTGATGGTTCCGGTGTTGCGCCTGGTGCTTCTGTTGACCGGAAACCACAACGTGAGAAAGTCCTGGCACCAGGGATAGTAGCTTCCGTCCTGATGCCACGTGTAGTCAAACCGCCCGTCCGAAGGGAGCTGAATCACGAGATACAACGGCAGCAAATGCAGGTGCGCCGGATTGAAGCCCGTCACGGAGCTGATCACGTCAAAGATTTCTGAAGAACCGAGCAGCCGGTACGTCGCGGCGCTCGAACCGACCGACTGGGCGGCGTTGTAAACCAGGCTGTGATCCTTGGCTTCGCGGTTGAGGATCAGTTCATCGAGAGTAAGGTCGTCGCCGTCGTCCGAATCGCGAGACTTATCGAGCACGGATCGGAGGCCCTGGCGCAGCATCGCCAGAGCGCTGTCGCTGAACACCTGCTTGGCGATCACATATCCGTCGTCCTGATAAGACTTCTGCATGCAAGTCACTTCCTCACGCATCTCGCCGATCATCAAATGGCTCCTCCGAGCACATAGCCTCCAGGGCCGCTCGGGACGTACCCGAAATGGTCTGGCACCCAAGGTCACCTCTGAGCAACACGGTAGCCGTTCTTGAGCGCGCCCCATTTTGGCCTATATCGTACTGGCTGATCTCAAGTTACCCTGCGCGCAGGCGGCAGCATATGGCTCAAAACAAAAGACCAATCGCCCCACTGAGCACAATTTGTTAGCTAAGGTCAGCCCTTCTGTCACTTTAGGGCAGGCAGTGACGCGGAAGACATGTTTTCCATCCCGTTACTGTTATTAGGTCCAATTATGCAAAAGTTTTCACATGGCCGGCCGCCGTCCAGCCTACAAGCTCATGATACCGGGATGGATAATTTTCGCCGTCGGTTGGTACAGCGCTTGCGTCCTCATAGATGGATTTGCCCGCGCTTCTGAGGCGATAGGGGCTATTACGGCGCGTTTTTTTGCTGTAAAATGCGCCTCCTGCGGCTCTTTTGTTGTGGTGCGGTCCATGCGTTTAGCTGCGAGTTACCAGAAAACTTCTGTGCAAAACTGGAAGCATCGAGGAAACGTGACAGTCTCAGGGCGGCGCGGCGAGGCCGGGCAGGTTCTCGTTCTGGCTGCGGTTGCGCTCACCGTGCTCATGCTGGCCGCGGGGCTGGGCATTGACATGGGGTACCTGCGTTATCAGAGGCGGCGAATGCAGACCGCCGCGGACAGCGCGGCAATTGCCGCGGCCACCCAGCTCGGAGGCGACTACACGGGCGCGGCTACCACCGACGCATCATTGAACGGCTTCAACCCTTCGGTCGTAAATAGCACTCCTTGCCCGGCGCAAGGTGGCCAAGTCTGTTTATCCGCAACTCCAGTGAATTGCCCAGACACAACCCCAAACTGCGTCCAGGTGCAAATTTCCCAGCCGCAGCAAGTATTTTTCATGAACATTTTGGGAAATAACTTCAGCCCTGTGGTGAGTACTGTCGCCACCGCGGAGCAAGTACCTGGGCTCGGATGCGCCTACGCCCTGAGCACCGCCAGTGATGCGGTCCAAATTGATGGGTTTGTCGTGGGGTCTACTTGCGCATTTGTTGATAATGGCGGGCTGGAAATTGATTCGACAAAACCAAGCCATCAACTTATTACGCAGTCGACTGTGATTGTCGGTCCTTATACCGGCAGCGCGTCCCAAGCTACACCGGCTCCGGTATCCGTTTCGCAAGGTTCTGGCGATCCCTTCGCGAACCTTTCGGCTCCGCCCGCTCCGCCCGCATGCCCACCCACTACCAACTACACGCCTGGCTGTTTTTATTATCCCTCTGGGCTAACGATTGATGCGGCTTGGGGCAGCGTACTTAAAATCCAGGCTGGCTTGTATACAGTCGGAGGGGCCGGACTAACAATCGGCCCGTCGGGTGGTGGCATCGTCACCTTCGACCCTGGCACCGGCAGTGGCGTTACTTTTTACGTAACTGGCGGAGGTTCCGTCAACGTAAATAACGGTACTCTATTCTCGGAAAACGGATATAGCTACGGAACCCAGGTCGAGTTGCAGGCCCCATTGGACAGCGGTTCGGGAATCCCTGGAGTGCTTATTTTTCAGGATCGCAGCGACACGCAACCCGCGAATATTGCATTGTGGGGTGATCTTAATCCATCAGATAACTCGTATCTTTGGGGAGCCATCTACACCCCTAGCGCCACTCTCACGCTGAGCGGGCTGGGTTATGACGGTGGTCCATCGGCGCCGGTTGATTTTTGCTCTTCGACGCCGCGTTTTACCACCGTCGTGGCATCGAAACTTGTGTTTGAAGGAGATGTTAATTTCAGCACTAACGACTGCGACCCTTCGCACCCCGCAGTCTCGACGCCCGTTTCGAGCCCGAATCGAAACGCAGTCCTCGTACAATAACCGATGAACGCGACGAAAAAATCAGCCAAACCAGTTCGGGACCATATCCGCCGAGCCGCTCTTAAGGAGAAGGGAACGAGCCTGCTCGAACTGGCGTTCCTTTTGCCAATTCTTATCCTGCTGTTGCTGGGGATTGTAGATGTGGGACGCTATGCCGAGCTGAGCATCCGGGTGGCCAATGCTGCTCGCGCGGGCGCGCAGTATGGGGCACAGAACCTCGCCGCTGCCAATGACTGGCAAGGAATCGGACAAGCCGTGACTGACGATGGTGATCCTAAGATGGCGCCGAATGTTTCGATCGTCTGCTATTGTTCTGGCAGTCCATGCAACCAAGCGACTCCGTGCGTTGCGCCCAATACCGAAATTCAATATGTGAGCGTTAACGTTAAGGAGAGTTTCACTCCGTTATTTCCTTATCCGGGTCTGCCATCGTTTCCCGAAGTGAACAGCACGGCGCAGATGCGGATAGCCTGGTAGGCCCATATTCGGAAGGAAGCTGAGCAATTGCGACACATAAACAAAACGCGCGGCGAGCGAGGCAGCACGCTTTTGGAATTCGGTCTTGTTATTATCGTGATGCTGATGTTCCTGTTTGGAATCATCGATTTCGGCCGCGCGCTTTACACCTATCACTTTGTTTCTAATGCAGCCCGGGAGGCCACGCGATGGGCCAGCGTGCGGGGGGCCGCTTCGAAGCTGCCCAACAGTCCGGTTACGTCGGATATGATATCCAACTATGTGGTTAACACCATAACGCCCAGCGGGATTAATCCCAGCAATGTCGTTGTGAACGCGAACTGGCCGGGCACGGGGCCAGGGGTAGACGCCGGAAGCGGGTGCAACGCCGCCAGCAACGGGATTGAAAGTCCCGGCTGTTTGGTTTCCGTGCAGGTTTCCTATCCGTTCAATTTCATTCTGCCCTTTATGCCCACCACTACCTGCGGCGTAGGGCAGAACACCGGGAACATCTGCATCACCAACTCCTCCGAAATGGTTATATCGCAATAAGACGCCTCCGAAGCTCGGGCCATCGGCATCGCCAAGACCCATGAATACGCTGCCAAGGCGATTACTAACCCCTCATCAACGCCGCTTTCGCGCCTTGGACCGGCTCGGAACGCGTGGTAGGTTGGGAAATGCAGTGAAACGCAGACATGTCAGGAGCTCCACATCCTAGCCTTTAAGCCCGGAAGCAAAACCCCCGTTTTGGCCGACGAAGGGAGCCTGTTCGCGCGCGACCAGTGGGGCAAGCCCTCCATACCGTGCGAACCTCGCCCGGCCTATGCCTATGGCCTGCTTATCCGCAGAACGGAAGAGATGCTGCTTCAATTGTTCACCCAGGGCCTGCTTTCCGGGACCACGCACACCTGCATCGGGCAGGAACTCTGCCAGATGGCCGTCGTTCGCGCGCTGTCCGATTCCGGCGACGTGGTGCTTTCCAATCATCGCAACCACGGCCATTTCCTCACCTACTCGGGGGCGTTCGTTGGGCTCCTGGCTGAAATCATGGGACGCGAGGCCGGCGTCTGCGGCGGCATCGGGGGCAGCCAGCACCTCGCTTTTCGCAATTTCCATAGCAACGGGGTGCAGGGCGGCATGACCGCCATCGGCGTCGGCCACGGCCTGGCCATGAAGCGCCGCAACAGCCGTTCGATCGTCGCCACGATCATAGGCGATGGAACGCTGGGACAGGGATTGCTGTATGAGAGCCTGAATCTGGCCTCCGTGTGGAAGCTCCCAGTGCTTTTCGTGGTGGAGAACAACGGGATCGCGCAGACGACCCCCACCGTGGAAACGATTGGCGGTGCCATTGAGGCCCGCGGCGCGGCGTTTGGCTTGAAGACTTGGCGGCTCGACGATTCATCCCCGGATTTTCTGGCGAGCGCCGAGAAAATTGTCGATGAAGTGCGCGCCTCGCGTAGTCCCGGATCCCTCGTGATCGATACCCGGCGGCTGGGCCCCCACAGCAAGGGCGACGATCTCCGCTCCAAGTCTGAAATGGAAGAAATCCGTCAGCGCGATCCGTTGAGCAAACTGGGACAGCGTTTGCCGAAAGAAGAACGTGAGGTGATTGACGCGCAGGTCAGCCGCTTCGTGGAAGCCGCGCATCAGGCCGCGCTGAATTCCGCCGAAGCTAGGTTCAGCAAAGTTCCCCGGCACATCTTTGCCGCAACCGCCAAGGCTGCGGCGGCGAAAGAATCGAACAGCCAAACGCGCACGGTTCGAACGGCCCTAAACGTGACCCTCCACCAGCTTCTCGCGGAAGCTCCGGAGGTGCTCCTGCTCGGGGAAGACCTGCATGACCCTTATGGCGGCGCGTTCAAGGTCACATCTGGTTTGAGCACCGCATTCCCAGGCCGCGTGATTTCCACGCCCATCAGCGAAGCCGGAGTCGTCGGAGCCGGCATTGGCCTTGCGTTGGCTGGGTTTCGTCCCATCGTCGAAATCATGTTCGCGGATTTCGTGACACTGGCCATGGATCAGATTTTCAATCATGCGGTCAAATTCCCGGGCATGTTCGAAGAGGCGCAGGTGCCGCTGGTGATTCGCACACCCAGCGGCGGCGGGCGGGGCTACGGACCGACTCACAGCCAAAGCCCGGAAACGCTGCTCACCGGCGTGCCCGGACTGACCGTCGTGTTTCCCAGCCACCGGCACGACGCAGGAGAACTCTTGCGGCGCGCTGTGCTGGAGTGGCCTTACCCAACCGTTTTCTTCGAGCACAAGCTTCTTTACGGACTCACAATCGACGCGTCAGGCTACCGCATTCTTGAATCCACCGCTTCCGATGCAGACGCGAATGTTGGTGTCGACGCCGATGGCGCAGAGCGCCTTTTCCCCACGCTGGTTGGCGGGTCCAGGAATCCGGACATGACATTTGTATGCTACGGCGGGGCCGTAAGTGCCGTGGAAAAAGTCGTCGCGAAACTGGCCGGCGAGGATATTCAAAGCGAAGTCGTGATTCCCGCTGTGTTGTCTCCGCTGCCTCAATCAATGGTCCGACTTCTCGCATCCCGCGACCGCGTCGTCGTTTTCGAAGAAGGGCAGCCGGCGTACGGATTCTCGGCCGAGCTGGGTTCCGCTCTGGCCGAATCCGGCTACCGCGGAACATTTCGCAGGGTCGGCCCCCCGCCGATCCCGATTCCGGCGGCTCGCAGTCTCGAGGCGGAGGTTCTCCCTGGCGAGGTTGAGTTATTCGACCGCGTAGCCAGTTCTCTGCTTGCCGAGATTGCCGGCTGATCGTAGCCTTAAATATCCATGCCTTTTCCGCTCCTTACCCCGCGGGTGAACAATAACGACGACGTCGTGCGCCTCACGAAGCTGTGGGTCGATACAGGCGCGAGCATCCGTCCAGGCCTTCCGGTCGCCGATATTGAGACGGACAAGTCGGTATTCACCATCGAGGCCGAGTGCGAGGGCTACCTGCTGGGCTTCCTGGCAAAAGAAGGAGACACGATAGCCGTGGGCTCGATTCTGGCCTGGATTGGCTCCGATCCCAGCGAAGCGATACCCTCGGCCGTGCCATCGGGGAACGGTTCGGGAGAAGGCGCGGGCGGCATCAGCCTCAAAGCGGGCCTGCTGCTGGCCCAGTATGGATTGAAGGCCTCTGAGATCCCCCGCCAGAGCGAGCGCCTGACCGCGGGCGACGTCGAGAGCTACGTGCAACTGCGCGGCCTGGAACCCAGGGCACCTGCAACCGCCGGTTCGCTTGCCGGAGTCGCTCTCAAGAAGGCGGCGCAACCGCCTTCCGCGCCTGGGAAGCGAATCAAGCTCACTCCCGAGCAGCGGGGAATGCTGAAGACCGTGGAATGGCAGCACCAGGAAGCGGCGCCCGCCTACGTGGAGATTTCTTACAACGCGGCTCCCTGGGAAGACGCGGCGCGGGAATTTCAGAAGCTCAACAAGATGCTCGTTAGCCCGCTCGTTTCGCTGATGGCATGGCGGCTTGTTCAGCTGGCCAGGGAACATCCGGAGATCAACACGACCCTCGTGGACGGCGAAAGATACGTCTACGACCAAGTCAACCTGGGCTTTACGGTCCAGGCGGGCGAGCGTCTCTACGTGGTGGTGCTGCAGGATGCCGGGAAACTGAGTCAGCTGGACTTTGTAAAAAGGCTAGGCGAACTTCAGCGCTCGGCGACAAACAATTCGTTGCGTCCCGATGAGACGGCGGGTGCGACCATCGCCCTGAGCAGCATGGCCCGGTGGCCTGTGACACGCCACGTGCCGATCCTCGTTCCCAATACCGCTATGATGATAGCGCACACTGGCGCCGTGTCGGGGAATGCCACCCTTGGCGCTACCTACGATCACCGTGTGCTCAGCGGCGCCGATGCGGTTCGCGTGCTGCAGGCTTTGTCGCGCGTGGAAGGAATGGCTTGAGGCACGGACACTTGATATGCCGCCGGATTGTCAGGTAAACGGACTGTCTCCATCCGTAAGGTGAAGTTTCAATCCCGGTAGGGCTAGGCTCAGCGGACTGTCCTTGGCGAACGGGTAACACAAATAGCGTCTCTGCTCCCGTTTAACCACCAGCGAAGCAAAGGGCAACGCGGCGGCACAAGTCTCCATCTCCAGGGGCAACTCAATTTCATCAGACTGAAACTGCGAAGCATACCTGCATACCAGCCAAAATAACTTCCCGTAATCTTCCTTCCGGCAGTGAAAATCGAGCACCTTTAGTTTCGACGTGCCCTGATCGACCGCTCGCGACAACACGAGAAAGCCGCGAGGTGTTCCATCGCCGCTGCTGATCGATAGAGTCACGTAGCGGAACAAATCGTACGATTCCGCGAAGAAATACGGGGGAGAAGTAACCGCGCCGCCATCCTGAATCCAGGGCGTCTCCACCATCCAGTTGATTACGTCGCTATCTCGCTCGAAGCTGGCGGCAACATCGGATCTCCCACAAGCCTCTTCTGGCGGAAGCTGCCCGGCGGGAAGTTCCTGCCATCGTACGTTTCGAAGGGCCTGCTCGGATCGCCTGGCGAGGTTCCTGTAGTACGCCGATCGGATCGAGGGGTAGAGCAACCGGCGCGAAAGCCTCACCGCGCCCTCGGCGGTTTTTCGAAGAGTAGGCCAGCGTTTCTGCAGGCGGTAAAATCGCTGGAATGGAAGGGAAGCAACGTCCAACCCAGGCATCCGCACAGCTACGTACTCCAATGGCGGAATTTCCTCGAAATGCAGGCCCTTGAAAAGGTCGGCCAAAGGCTTGTTGAAATACGTGACCAGAAGGTCCTTCCGCAGGGAGATCAGCTTGCGAATCAGCTGAACCGCGACCATTCGCTTTCGAAATTCCGGCAGCACGTACGATGCAGTGCCCCAGTAGACCTTCGCCAGGCCGCTGGGCGTCCTCAGCCAGCCCGGCAAAATGCCCTGGTAACCGACGCACTGCTCGCCGACATAAGCCACCAGCAAGCCCACGTCGGCGGGGTCGGCGCAGGGGTTGTTCGATTGCGACAGCGCCCGGTATCTGGAGATGGGAGATATCCGCTGGCCTTCCGCGTGCGATACGTAATCGCAGTAGAAGGTGTACAGGTCTCTCGCGAGAATCGTTTCAATTCGAAGGGCGGCGTTTGGCATTCTTTGTGGTTCGGCTCCCCGTTGGAAGCAGAATCGCGGGTATTCAGGCGATGGTTTTCACAGAAAAATTGTCATATTGACGTCATCAACAGCGAGGAAATACGATTCGACGATCACGCGCCGCCGTTTCCAGCATTGTCAGCGCTGGCGGCGGAGCGGGCCGCCGCGCTCACCAGATTGCCCACGATAATCAGATCCTCGGATTCCAGTTCGGCCGGGTCGATTGTGAAGCCGAATTCCTTCTCGATGGCGGAAATCAGCCCGACAAAACCCAGGGAATCGAACAGTCCGGATTCCACAAGATTGAAATCGTCGCCGATATTATCCGGAACAGGCTGCCAGTTCGCCTTGGCGGCTGCCCGGATTTTCTCCTGCACGAAATCGCGGATCGATTTAGCTTTGGTGTCCATTCGAGGTTTCTCTCGCTATTCCCATGTCTAAAAACTTGATCGAACGATTCTGTGAGCCGGCGGCGCTAGTCCGTGACCAGCGCCTGCGCATAGTTCAGCCGCACGCTGGCGCCGAAAAGCCCCTCCCGGATCGTTCGTAAAGACGCGGCTTCGCCGCCGCAGACATTCAGCCGCGGCAACGCCGTCAAGTGCTGTTTATGCGCCGGGAAAATGTTCCCCGGACGCGTGGTGGTCGCGGTCAGAAAGCCCAGTTCGTGGGCCGCTCTGAACTCACGCTCACTGCACTCCGGCTTCCTTCCGTAAGGATAGGATAGGTGGCGCACCTGCACGGACAATTTCTTTTCGAGAATTTCCCGCGCGTCAGCCATCTCCCGCGCCACTTCGGCCTCCGGGATGTCGGCCAGTGGACGATGCGTTACCGTATGGCAACCGATCTCCACCAGCGGGTCAGACGCCAATTCCCGGGCCTGCTGCCAGTCGAGGATGAGTGGGCTCATCGTGGCAACCGGATCGACCTGGTTGCATTCGAATAATTCCATGAGCTTTGGCTCGGAATGTTCCGGCCCGCTCAGCCACGGCAGAAATTTCCAATACGCATCCATCTTTTGGATAAAGGTCCTGGTTGGCAGTGCTTCCCTTCGGCCGTGTATGACGTGCCCGATTTCGTCGCGGGTGAGCAGCATGTGTTCCAGGACAGGCCACCATAGAAAGGCCTTGCGGTCGATCATTCCCGTGGTGATGTACACGCACATGGGCGCGCCATATTTTCGAAAAAGGGGCAGCGCCACCGTCAGGTTATCGAGGTAACCGTCATCGAAGGTAAAGCACGCGAAGTTGCCGCCCGCGTGGCCTTCCAGCAGCCTGCGGTGAACTTCAGGGATGCTCACGATATCCCAGCCAAGCCGCCGCACATAACCCAGGATCTCGTCCAGGAAATCGCTCTGAACGGCCAGATCGGAGGCCAGGATCGGGGTTCCCGCCGGCACCACGCGATGCATCAGGAAAATGATGCCGATACCGCTGCGGCGCGGTCGAAGCAGATGCAGGGTTCGGGTGTAATAAAGCACATCAAATACAGCGTGCTTGAGGCGTTTATCGCGGATCATCCATCGGCGCAGAAGGGGTTCTCTGCCGGCTCGCTAGTTTTCTACAAGTCTGGTTTATTGTACTCGATCCAATTCTGATGACGAGCAGTTTGGGGAGAAGAAGTTCCTGGAATTGGATAAGCTGACTCGCGTCCCAAAATCTGCGATTGGGACTCCTTGGCAGTCAAGGGCCGGGGCCATCAAGTTTCCTCGAATCAGTCTAATCAACCTAGTAGTCGCATGTACCAAAACCCTCCCTGCGTACAGTTGGAGACCACTGCAGCGACCTTTAGTCTACGAATACAAATTTCGTAGATGCAAAAGGGACACATGATCTCCAAAAAACCGGTTCTCCTGATCCTCTCCAGCTTAATTGTGGCATTTCTCATGGTTGCGCGGCCGGCCGCCGCGGGCACGGGGAATCAGGCCTCTTTCGTGCGTATAGACACCATGACGCAGGGAAACTGGACCGGGATCTACGGGAGCGATGGCTATGTGATCCCGAACACAACCACAAATAAAGTGCCGAGCTACGTCACTCTGACGCCGCAGAACGAGGCGCTGTATACCTGGACCAGTTACGGCACCGAAATCCGTGATTTGCTGGTACCGGGAGGCGGGGCCAGGCAGGCAAGCTGCTGGTACACCGCGCCCGGCAGCAGTTCCTTCGAATTAGACGTAAATATCAGCGATGGGAACACCCATCAGATCGCGCTCTATGCGCTCGATTGGGACGAGAGGTCAAGGGCGGAAACGATCCAGGTCCTGGACGGAGCAACGGGAGCGGTGCTGGATGCGCGCAGCCTCTCCAATTTCACGAACGGGCTTTATGCGGTCTGGAATATTTCCGGCCACGTAACGTTCAACGTCATCCTGACCGGCGGCCTCAATGCGGTAATTGGCGGCGCATTTTTTGATCCGGTGCTCAGCGGTTCCGGGTCGGCGACCGCGCAGTTCATCAAAACGGATACGAGCACGGAAGGCAACTGGCAGGGAGCCTACGGCGGGGATGGTTCTGAAATAGTTGGCGTCACACCCAGCTTGCCGGGCTACGCCAGCGTCACTCCCGAGAATAATCAGACATGGACATGGGCGGCCAACTCCACCGATCCGCGGGCGCTGCAATCGGGTTCCGGCAGCAGGATTGCGGCGACATGGTACACCGCCGACGGCACATCCATGTTCAGCATCGACGTCAACACGACCGACGGCGAAACACATGAAGTTGCCTTGTATGCCGTTGATTGGGACAGTCTGGGCCGGGCGGAAACGATCCAGGTGATGGACGCTCAGACGAAGGTCATTCTGGATTCGCGAAGCATCTCCGGGTTTGTGAACGGTATATATATGGTCTGGAATATCTCCGGCCACGTAATCATCAACGTGACAAATACCGGTGGGAAAAATGCGGTAATCAGCGGTGTTTTCTTTGGAGCGGGCAGCAGCGCCTCGGCGGGGAGCCCAAGCGCACCGTCCGGGACATCTGCATCTGGCTCTTCTTCTGGCACTACGACTCCTTCGTCCTCCGGGAATTCGAACTCGGGATCATCGACGGCCGCGCTGCCCTCCGGACTCGTTTTGCACTGGACCTTCGACACGGCGAATATATCGGGCTCGACCGTAGAGGATACGTCGAATCACGGTGGCACGGGAGTGATGGGTGGAAATCCCGCAGTCGTCAACGGTGTAATCAACCAGGCGCTTTCATTTAACGGTGTCAATTCCTACGTGACGATGTCCAACTATTCGGATGTCGCTGCAGGATTCAACAACAGCACCACATTGTCGGTATGGATCAAGACGACAAACGCGACTCGAACGGAGGCAATCATCTCGAAATTCAACGCCGGTGGAAGCGCCGCGGGCTACATATTCCAAACGGACGCCTCTGGCCACCTGGAATTCAGGGTCGGGGCGGCAGATATCTACGCGTATCCGGCGACGGTGGTCGATACTGGAACAATCAACGACGGGCAGTGGCATCACGCGGCGGTAGTGGTAACCATGGGCCGGGGCGCTCAATTTTATGTCGATGGCGTGCCGACTTCCTCGAGCGCAATGAGCATATGGGCTGGCGGTGATGCCGGGTCGGCTCTAAACGTGGGGGCATGCTCTTACTCCCCTTATGCCCAATATTTCACCGGAAGCATCGACGATGTGCAGGTGTACAACCGGGCGCTCAGTGCCGCCGAAATCAGCGCAATCTTCTCGAACGCTGGCCAGGTTGTCAGCACCAGTAGCGGATCGGGCTCAACCGGATCAAGTTCAACAGGTTCGGGCTCAGGAAGCGGGTCAACCGGTTCCGGATCCGGCTCCACGTCGACGGGCTCCAGCGGTTCGAGCAACCCGACGCCTCCCACACCGCCAGTTTCTTCGACGATTAACGCCGTCGCCTTCAATGGCATCGACTCGACAACCCAGGGCGCCTGGAAAGGCCTGGGCAATTTCAATGCCCCGCCGGCCAGCAGTTCCCTCGTCTATGGAAAAGATGGGGTGATTTTGCCCGACACCGAAGGGTGTGATCTGGCCTGCAACCCATTTCCCAGCTACGTCTCGTTTGGTCCAAAACTAGTGAACTCTTCCACCCCGGGTAATGTTGGCAGCAAGCCGAATAGCACCCACGCCTACGTTGATTTGGTGCAAGGACCCGCGGGCGTGATGGGCGCTGAGCCGCAGAACACCAGCAACACGAACTATTTCCAGTGCAACTACACGTATTCAAATCCCGCGGTCCCGTGGGCGCCCATGGTGGCCTGGCGTCCCGTGACGGACACCCGGGAAATCAGCCTGTGGTACACCTGTTCCGGCATTCAATCGTTTTATCTCGAATTCAGCTTCGGAAACAGCACCCATAATTTCGAAGTGTATGTGGTCGACGATCAGAACGGCGGAACGCAGTTGCGAAGTGAGCAAATCCAGGTTCTGGACGGGGACACGGATGCCGTCCTCTACGACTCCGGGTCGTTCACTAACTTCACCCAGGGCCTTTACTACAAGTGGAGCGTCACGGGCCACGTGAAGGTGAAAGTCATCAACACGAGCACCAACGGTACGAGCGCGGTCATCAACGGCGTGTTCTTTAACTGATACCGGATTAGCGCGTGGGGAATCAGCCGGATAACATTTCATAACCAGCCGTCCGGTTGATTCTGACACCCCTCCCAGGTTTTCCTTCTCGCTGCCTACGCTTACGTTGCCGACGCATACTTCATTCAAAGTTTCCCCATCCCAGATCGTCGAAATGGTGGCATGCGACTGATTCCAAGGTAAACTGAGTGTGTTCACCGTGGAATCTGTATCTGATTTCCCATGAACCAGTCGAGCTCCGCCCATGGCCACCAATCCGCGCGAAAATACGATTCTTGACCGCATCGTGGAAGCGCGCCGCGAATCCGTATCGCATCGGAAGCGCGTGCTGCCGGATGTGGCGCTCAAGCTGGCCGTTCAAAAAGCGGAGCCGCCTCGCGATTTTTGCAGGGCCCTGACCCGAGACGGATTCAACATTATCGCCGAGCTGAAAAAGGCCTCTCCGTCGCTGGGAATCATTCGCGAGGAGTATGTGCCGGGCATTCTGGCGCCGGCCCTCGAAGCCGCCGGGGCGTCCGCGCTCTCTGTACTCACTGAAGAGGAGTTCTTTCTCGGCTCTCTCGCTCACCTGAAGGAAGCAAAAAAAGCGGTCGGAATCCCGATCCTGCGCAAAGACTTCATCTTCGATACCTGGCAGGTCTGGGAAGCCCGCGCCGCCGGGGCCGACACCTTCTTGCTCATTGCCGCCATCCTGGGCGATGCCGCCCTTCGCGATCTGCTGGAACTGGCCCGGTCGCTCCAAATGGAGCCGCTCGTCGAAGTCCATTCCCGCGCGGAACTTGACCGAGCCATCGCCGCCGGAGCAAAGATTATCGGAGTCAACAACCGCGACCTCCGCGACTTCAGCGTCCGCCTCGAAACCTCGCTCGAACTCGTCGAATCGATTCCGGACGATTGCATCGCCGTGAGCGAATCGGGATTGCATTCGCACGCGGACCTCGCCCGGCTGCGCGCGGCCGGCTTCGACGCGTTCCTCGTCGGCGAAAATGTAATGAAATCGGCCGACCCGGGCGCCTCGTTGCGAAATCTCATCGCGGGCGATGGAGCACCGGCCTCCTGATCGCGCCATGCCCAAAAAGCTCAATCCGAAGGTAAAGGTAAAGATTTGCGGCATCACCAACTGGCCGGACGCGCGCCGCGCCGTCGCAGTGGGCGCGGATTTCCTGGGCTTCAATTTCCACCCGCCCAGCCCGCGCTACATAACTCCGGCCAAAGCGCGCCGCATCGTGCAGCGCTTGCCGAAAAACATCTCCGCGGTCGGCGTGTTCGTGAACGAGAGCGAAGACACGATTTTAGACATCGCCTCCACGGTAGGCTTCGTCCACCTCCAGCTTCACGGTAACGAGTCCCCCGCAGTCGTTGCACGGCTCAGTCGCATATTTCCGGTGATGAAGGCCATTCGCGTGCGAAAATCGTTTCGGCCCGCGCAGTTGGCGCGATTCAAGCACGCGCAAGCGTTCCTGCTGGACGGCTTCGACGCGCATCACTGGGGCGGAACCGGCAAGACATTCGACTGGCAACTCGTCCCAAAGAAAAACGGGGACGCCAGGATTTTCCTGGCCGGCGGCATCAACCCAGAGAACGTAGGCGACGCGATTCGCACCGCCCGGCCGTACGCAATCGATGTTTGCAGCGGTGTCGAGTCCAAGCCCGGCAAGAAAGACCCGCGACGCATGAAAGCCTTCATGCAAGCCATACGCGAGGCACAGAAAAGCAGAAGCAGGTCAAAGGCGAGCAAAGCAGCGAAAGGTACACGATGATGGCAACAACTTCAGCAGGTTCGATCTCGCAGGTTGTCCCGGACGCGCGCGGCCGCTACGGGCCATATGGCGGCCGGTACGTTCCCGAGACGCTCATGGCGCCCCTCGAAGAACTCGAACGCGCCTACGCGGAAGCCTCCGCCGATCCCAGCTTTCAAGCGCGGCTCGGCAAGCTGCTGCACGATTTCGCCGGCAGGCCCACGCCGCTCCAGTTCGCCTCGCGCCTGACGGAACAATTCGGCGGCCCGCGCATTTACATCAAGCGCGAAGATCTGCTGCACACCGGCTCGCACAAAATCAACAATTGCCTGGGGCAGGGCCTGCTGGCCGTCCGCATGGGCAAGAAGCGCGTGATCGCGGAAACAGGCGCGGGACAACACGGCGTCGCCACCGCCACCGTCGCCGCGCTGCTCGGCCTTTCCTGCACGGTCTACATGGGCACCGACGACATGGAGCGCCAGCGCTTGAACGTTTTCCGCATGCGGCTGCTCGGCGCGGAGGTGGTGGGCGTCGATTCCGGCAGCCGCACCCTCAAGGACGCGATCAACGAAGCCATGCGCGACTGGGTCACCAACGTCCAGACCACGCACTATCTGCTCGGCTCCGTCCTGGGCGCGCACCCTTACCCGCAGATCGTGCGCGATTTTCACAAGATCATTGGCGAAGAGGCGCGCGAGCAAATCCTCCAGGCGGAAGGCCGCTTGCCGGACTATCTTTTCGCCTGCGTAGGCGGCGGCTCCAACGCGATTGGCCTCTTTCACGCTTTTCTCGGCGACTCCGCTGTGAAAATGGTTGGCGTGGAAGCAGGCGGGCGCGGGAAGACGCTCGGTGAGCACGCCTCGCGGCTGGCCGCGTCGGAGGGTTTCTCCGGCGCCAAGCCCGGCGTGCTTCAGGGAACATACACCTACGTGTTGCAAACTCCCGACGGCCAGATTTCCACCACGCACTCGGTGTCCGCCGGACTCGATTACCCCGCCGTAGGCCCCGAGCACGCGTGGCTGGCCGAGCTAGGCCGCGCCGAATACACCGCCATCAGTGACGAAGAAGCTATCGAAGCGGCGCGCACCCTCGCCCGCAAAGAAGGAATCATCCCGGCGCTCGAATCCGCGCACGCGCTCGGCGAACTCATCCGCCGCGCTCCCAAAATGAAGAAAAATGAAATCGTGATACTCAATTTGTCCGGCCGCGGGGACAAAGATATGGACTTCCTCTCACGCTATGTCTGACACCACGATCCCCGGCGCATCCATCACGAAGCCGCAGGCAAACCAGTCTGGCGGAGGCTCTGTCGCGAAACATGCCAGCCGAATCACCCGGCGCTTCGAGGAACTCTCCGCTGCGGGCGAACTCGGCCTGGTGGCCTACCTGACCGCCGGTGATCCGACGCTCGAAGCGAGCGAAAAAATCATCCTCGCCGCCGCCGAAGCCGACGCCGACGTGATCGAACTCGGCGTGCCCTTCAGCGATCCGGTCGCCGACGGCCCGGTGATCCAGCGTGCCAGCGAACGAGCGCTGAAAAGCGGTGCAACTCTCTCCGGAGTCCTCGATCTCGCCAAGCGCCTTCGCGCCCGCACCGAAGTGCCGCTCGTCCTCTTCAGTTATTTCAACCCGCTCCTGCAAATGGGCCTCGAGAAATTCGCCCAAGCGGCGAGCGCCTCAGGGATCGACGGCGTCCTGGTGACGGATTTAACGCCGGAGGAGTCGTCAGAGTACCGCGCGATCGTCCGGGCGCAGGCGCTGGACACAATTTTCCTCGGCGCTCCCACCTCCACCGACGCGCGCCTGGCCGCCATCGCCGAATGCTCCAGCGGTTTCCTTTATCTGATCTCGCGCACCGGCGTCACCGGCACGCGCGAATCGCTCCCGGAAGAATTGCCGGCCCTGGTGCGCCGCGCCCGCCGCGTCACCAAGCTGCCGATTGCGGTCGGCTTCGGCATATCTTTGCCGGAGCACGTATCGGTTCTCGGCGGCATCGCCGACGCCGCGGTAGTAGGCTCGGCCCTGGTAGCCGAGGTCGAGCAAGCCTCCAAATCGAAGCTCGGCCCGGAAGCAGCCCCGAAAGCGGTAGCCGATCGAATCCGCCTCCTCAAAAGCGCCGCCCGCCGCGGAATCAGCACCCGCGATTCAAAGGGCGATTAGCGCCCGGAAAATTCCAATGGCGACGCCCCGTCCCGTCAAATTCAGCGGGTGCTGGGCCAGTTTCCGATAACCGCTTTACTCAGGAGTCGACCCCGTCAGATGTTTACCGTGCTTATAAATTGTGGCGGAGATGCCGTTCACGACGGGCTGACATTAGAACCATCACGAGCCCAGCTACTCCGGCGATGATCCCAAAGAAGAACGCTACGCCACCTAATAAAAGACGGCCTTCGTACGGATCTAAAAATGGGACAACCTCTAGTCTCGGATCAGCCTTGGACAACCGCGTAGCATCCTGGAGAACGTCAAGCTCCAGCCTGTACTTCCCGCCAGCTTCAGAATCAAAACGGCCAATATGGCGAGCAATCTTGTGATAGCTGTAACTCGATCCGAAACTTGACGAGGTGCTCGGGATAGTCTGACTGTTGCTAATCAATTTCCATTGCACATTCAAGATCGGGGGGTTGCCGGAACAAGGTTCTACACTGGGAATGTTGGTTCCGACACGACAATCGAGTTCTTCAAGCGGGAGCTTTGTCGTGTCAAACGCGATGTCAACGTTGTATGGAATGGAGACACTGGTCTTAAAGTCCGGCGTTTGAATGTGCCCTGCAGAGAGGGGGAGCGGAATATTTAGCGGCACAGTATTCATCGTTCTCGTCCACAAGTAGAGAGAAAGGGAAGTTGTCGGTCCCAATATCAATGCGAGAGCACCAGCCCGAACTTGCCGAGACATCTGCATAATGGGGCGAGTCTAGCAAAAAAGCCGTCTTTCCTGTCGCAACCGAGAGTCGTCGCGAATTGAACCTAACTCCCGATAATCGGATTCTCGAAACCTGGTGCGCCACGATGCGGCCGCCACGCCTTGCGCGGGATTCCTTTTGTGCCTAAAATTACTGGGCGAATCGGGGCTTCGGCAATCGATGGTTCCCACCAGAGGGACGCGGTAGTCTGACTTCTTCCATCTGTCGCGGGTGGCGTCTGGAATGCGCTCCAAGCCATCGATCCAGTTTTGCCCGAGATTGCTCAGGGCGTTTCCGTATGTCGGCGATTCGCCACTCCCGAAGGAGATCAGCATCGAATGGATAAGCGGGTAGCGAGTGCGGAAGCGGCGGTTGCCCGCATACACGATGGCGCAACGATTCTGATGGGCGGATTTGGCGCCTCCGGCGTGGCGGAAAATCTGGTTCGCGCGCTGTGCCGCCAGGGCACCCGGGACCTCACGATCGTCTCGAACAACGCGGGCATCAACGGTTACGGCATCGATCTGCTGCTCAAGAACAAGCAAGTGAAGAAAATGATCGCGAGCTTCGTCGGCGGCAACAAGACCTTCGAGCAGCTCGCGCTGAAAAAGGAAATCGAGCTGGAGCTGAATCCCCAGGGCACGCTGGCGGAGCGCGTCCGCTGCGGCGGCGCCGGAATCCCGGCCTTCTTCACGCCCACCGGGTACGGCACGCTGGCGGCGGAAGGCAAGGAGGTCCGCGAGTTCAACGGGCGCCCGCACATTCTGGTGCCCTCGCTGCGGGGAGACTTCGCCCTGGTGAAGGCCTGGAAAGGCGATCGCTGGGGCAATCTTGTTTATCGAAAGACCGCGCGAAATTATAATGCGGTGATGGCCACCGCAGCCGACCACGTTATCGCGGAAGTGGAGCACCTGGTCGAACTAGGCGATCTCGATCCGGACGGCGTCCACACGCCCAGCATATATATCGACGCCATCCTTCAGGGCGAGCGCTACGACAAGCCCATCGAAATCCGCACCACGCGAAAGCGCGCGTAAAGGGGAATCATGCCGCCACAAACAGATAAACGCGAAATGATCGCTCGCCGCGTCGCGCAGGAAATGCGCGACGGCGATTACGTCAATCTCGGCATCGGCTTGCCCACGCTCATTCCGAACTTCCTGCCGCCCGGCGTGGAAGTCGTCCTGCAATCGGAGAACGGCATGCTGGGTATCGGTCCCTATCCTTACGAAGGCGAGGAAGACCCCGATCTGGTGAATGCGGGCAAGGAGACCATCTCGGAAATCCCGGGCTGCTGCTACTTTTCGAGCGCCGAGTCGTTCGCCATGATCCGCGGCGGTCGCGTGGACGTCACCGTTCTCGGCGCCCTGCAGGTCGACGAAAAAGGCAACCTCGCCAACTGGGCCATCCCGGGCAAAATGCTCAAGGGCATGGGCGGCGCGATGGACCTCGTCGCGGGCGCCAAACGCGTCATCATCGCCATGGAGCACTCCACCAAGGAAGGCGAGCACAAAATCGTGAAATTGTGCAATCTGCCCTTCACCGGCCTGGGCGTCGTGAACCTGATCGTCACCGAACTGGCCGTGATCGAGGTCACTCCGCAGGGCCTGCTGTTGCGCGAAGTGGCGCCTGGCATTACCCCTGAGGACGTTCAAAAGGCCACCGAGCCGACGCTGCAGCTCGCTCCCGACCTTCAAACAATCGCCGTTTAGAGAAACGCCGGCACGGGTGCCTCTTTTGCGTCCCGCTCCATGGCGCCTCGTGCCGCCGCTGCGGTACCATACACTTCCATCGAAAGTCGTTGAGATCACTCGGGAGAATGAATGAAGCCGCAGTCGATCGTCGTGGTGAGCCTCCACAGTCCCAAGGAAAGGCTGTGGGGCGAGTTGGTCGATATTTCCAATGCAGGCATCACCGTGCGCGGCATTGATTTAGGCTCCTTCGATGATTTCGTGCGCCAGGTGGTGCATCCGGATGGCGATCGCATCGGCTTGCCGACGCTCTTCTTTCCGATGCTGAGGATCGAACGGATCGCGCTCGACGAACCTCGCGGTTCGATTCCTTCGATGGCTGAAATGTTCGAGAAAAAAGTTGGCCGCTCCGTGGAGGATTACCTGAAGCAGTTCGCCTGAGCTTTTGTTTTTGCTGTCTGTGAAATGACATGAAGAACCGCATTCTGACAGTACCCAACCAGCTAACCTTCCTGCGCCTGGCCTTTCTTCCCTTTTTCATTATTGCGATCAAATACGACGACCATCGCGTGGCGCTCGCAATTTTTCTGGTGGCGGGATTAACGGACGGCCTCGACGGCCTTCTCGCACGCGAGCTGAACCAGAGAACGCCGCTTGGCGCGTATCTTGACCCCATCGCTGACAAGCTATTGCTTTCCTCCTCCTATTTCGTACTGGCGCTGAAGGGGAGGATCGCCTGGTGGCTGGCAATCCTCGTTCTAGGGCGTGACGTTCTTCTTCTCGTGGCCTGCGCCACGATTCTGCTTACCATCGGCTATCGTCCTTTTCCTCCCAGCATTTGGGGAAAAGCCACCACGTTTTTCGAGCTGTCGTTGATTTTTCTGGTGCTGGTGCTTTCGGTGTGGGACAACCACTTTTTATGGTTCCTGCGAATGATCTGCCCCTACTTTGTCGCCACCTTTGTGATTGTTTCAGGGCTGCATTACAGCATAACGGTGTCCCGCCAGTTACACGCCGGCGCTTAAGTCTTGCCATAAAACAATTAGTCGAAGGAAACAATGCGGTCCAAATTGACCATCACTGTGGCAAAGTTCAGGCTCTAAATAATTGGCTACGACGGGGCGTCATGGCCTGGCCGGCGGCGAATCGTACGCTCTGGCGATCTATCCATTCCCCCGCGGGGCGGGCATAATAGCACCGGTGAAATCTATATTTATAAAGTGCATTCAGGTCGCGGTTTTGGCTGGTGTGGCGTCTGTGCCGCTCCATGCCCAAGGCAACTACGAGATTCAGGTGTATGGATCCGATACGGTCGCTCCGGGGCGGACGATGGTCGAGCTTCACAGCAATTACACCTTTGAGGGTTTTAAGACCTCGGTCGACGGCGTCCTTCCCGATGAGCATCAATTGCATGAAACGGTGGAAATTACTCAAGGCTGGAACGATTGGTTTGAGACCGGATTTTATATTTTCACGAGTGACGGTCCCCACCAGGGTTACAAGTGGGTCGGCGATCACATTCGTCCTCGCGTTCGTGTTCCGGATAGCTGGCATTGGCCGGTTGGGGTAAGCCTTTCGACGGAACTTGGTTACCAGCGCCCCATTTTTTCCGCGGACACGTGGACTTGGGAAATCCGTCCTATCGTCGACAAACAATTGGGTCCTTTGTACCTCGCCTTCAATCCAGCCCTGGAACGGTCCTTTCACGGGCCGAGCGTAAAAGAGGGGGTTGGGTTCTCTCCCAACTTCAAGGCCGCCTATTCAATCACCCGCAAGCTGAGCGCGGGCCTCGAATACTACGGATCTTTGGGATCCATCACCGGGTTTGATCCTGTCTATGTGCAACAGCACCAGATCGTACCCGCTATCGACTATGATTTCGGTCCGAATTGGGAGTTCAATTTCGGTGTTGCAGTTGGGGTCACGCGCAGCACCGACCATCTATTGGTTAAAATGATCATCGGGCATCGCTTTCGATTCATCACCCCTCACGTTCCGCGCATCTTAAAAGGGAACGGGCAGGAAGGGAGTGAGTGATTGTTCGGTTCCAGCAAAGTCAGAAAAGCGCGGTTCTATATGCGCCTCTGCCTTTTCTGCGTCGTTTTTGCCCCTGGAACCGTTTTATCAAAATCGGATGAACCACCAGTTCCCTTGGGCCTTCCGCCGGTTCCATGGCCGCAAGACAACAGCTACTCGCCAGCACGGGTCGAACTTGGAAAGATGCTGTTCTTCGATGGGCGCCTTTCCGAAAATGGCCAGGTTTCCTGCGCCTTCTGCCACGAGCCGAGTCATGCCTTTTCGGCAAGCACGCCGGTATCGAGCGGCGTCGATGGGAAATTTGGTGTTCGCCACGCGCCCACGCTCGTCAACCGCGCGTGGGGAAAATCTCAATTCTGGGACGGCCGGGCGGCCACACTGGAGTCGCAAGTGATTGTGCCCATGACCAACCCAGATGAAATGGGTATGACCGCCGATCAAGTGATTGAAAGGCTCCAGAACATCAAAGGCTACGCCGCGCTCTTTGCGGCTGCTTTCGGCGACCCCGCTATTACCTTCGACCGAATCGCCAAGGCAATCGCCAGCTTCGAGCGCACCATCGTTTCGGGGGATTCCGCATACGACCGCTATGCCGCCGGCGATAAATCCGCTTTGACGAAGCAGCAGAAAGCCGGCTTGAATTTTTTCAACGGCAAAGGCGAATGCGCCGAATGCCACTCGGGGCCTAACTTCACAAACGAGAAGTTTGCCAACCTGGGCGTCGGGATGGATCAGGCCAATCCCGACCCCGGGCTCGAAGCGATTACAAAAAAGCGCGGCGACTTAGGAAAATTCAAGGTGCCAACGCTACGCGATCTGGCGCACCGCGGGCCTTACATGCACGACGGCCGGTCCAAGACACTCGATGAGGTCCTGGATCTCTACGCAAAGGGAGGATTGCCGAATCCGCACCTTGACACTCGCCTCGCGCCCTTCTATATGGATGAGCAGACCAGGCAGGATCTGATTGCCTTTCTCGATGCACTCAATGGTGAAGGCTGGCAGAAGATCGCTCCGCCTGCCGCGTTCCCCCAATAGATCCGAATCGAGAGCTCCAGATGCGAATCGGGAACTCCGTGGATGGTGTGGCATCATTTCGCGCGGTGAAGACGTTTGTGAAAATTGTCTGAAAGGATTCGGTAAAATGAATGTGCCAATGAAGAGACGCTTCGCCTGTGCCGTCCTGCTCGCTTTTGCTGGGGTTTTGTCGTTCACCCTGGCTCGTCCCGAATCCGCAATGGTCGTGCAGCCATTGTCGTCACCCGCCGGTGCCAGTAGCACCGAGCCGCAGTTCACGATCCAGGGTGACCACGTCATCTTGAGCTGGCTGCAGGTTGCCGGCAAGCGCGCGACGCTCAAGTTTGCCGAGCGCACCTCGTCGGGCTGGTCCGTGCCGCAGACGGTTATTTCAAGCAGCAATTTCTTCGTGAACGCCTACGACGTCCCTTCGGTGCGCGTCCTGCCGGACGGCACGCTCGTGGCTCACTGGATCGAAAACAATGGCCCCGAACCCGACGCCACCAACGTGCGCCTGTCGTGGTCCAGGGACAAAGGCCGCACATGGTCGAAGCCCGTGAGCCCCCACCATGACGGCACGGAGACCGAACATGGATTCGCCTCCCTGTTTTCGGCGCAAGGCGCCTTCGGCTTGGTGTGGATCGACGGTCGCGCCACTGATCCCGAGAAAGAAACAGGCGACATGAGCCTGAGGTCGTCTGTTTACAGCTTGGACGGCAAGCAGCTCGACGAGCAGGTGGTGAAATCGCGCGTGTGCGAATGCTGCTCGACGGCTGCCGCGGAAACCTCCGAGGGCGTCATCGTTGCCTTTCGCAACCGCAGCGCCGACGAGGTGCGGAATATCTACGTCTCGCGCTTTGTGGCCGGACACTGGAGCACGCCCGCCGCCGTGCATGATGATGCCTGGCGTATCGATGCTTGCCCCATCAACGGCCCGGCCGTCAGCGCAAGCGGCCGCGACGTGGCGGTGGCGTGGTTTGACGGCAAGGACGACAAGGGCCGGGCTTTCGTGGCGTTCTCGCACGACGCCGGACGCACGTTCGGTTCGGCGATCCGTATAGATGACGCGAGTTCTCTGGGGCGCTTGGGAGTGCAAATGCTGGGGGATGGCTCCGCCGCCGCCACCTACATCGAATTTACGAACAATCATTCGCAGTTCCGGGTGCGGCGAATCTCGCCGGCTGGCGCGCGGTCGGCCCCGGTGACCATCGCCGATACGTCCGGCAGCCGCTATCCGCGAGTGGCGCGTGACCGGAACGAGCTGCTGTTTTCGTGGACGGATACGGCGAATGGTTCATCACAGGTTCGCACCGCGCGGGCGACTTACTAACGGTCATTACGGGCGGGCGATTCCCACAGCCGCTGGATTTCGAAGCTTGGCTGACAGACGACGATTGTAGACCGAAACGGAGAGATAGCCCTTGTCACTTCGCTTCGCTCTGCCGCGATGACAAATAAATTCAACGACTCCGCACGCAGTGGCTCGCAGCACACGAGCCATCGCCGGTGACTGATCGTACGAGGTGGCGTGACGTGGGTCACACCCGAATTTTCCTCAGGGCGCATAATCAGATTGCTTCAGGCGATTCAGCATCCCAGGCGAATGCCATGAAAATTGGCGTCATGAAATGCGCGCTCCTGCTCTCCGTGCTTGGTCTGCCCGGATCGCAGGCTAAGCAGGCGCCGAAGCCGGAAACTGCGGCTTCCAGCGCCTCCGCTGGAGGGCAGCTCTACAAGCAACATTGCGCCGTGTGCCATGGGAACGATTTGAAGGGCAATGGACCTGCTCCCGCCCCTTTCGTGCAGGAAACGCCAGATTTGACGACCCTGGCCAAGCGTCATGAAGGATTTCCGGACGCCTACGTCTCAAACGTGCTGCGCAATGGCGTGAAGATAAAGGCGCACGGACCCGCGGAAATGCCAATCTGGGGAACAACCTTCCGGGAAGCAGAGGAACTGAACGAAGCTCAAGTGAACCAACGAATCACAAACCTGATCAACTATCTCAAATCCAAACAGGAGAAGTAGACGCGCTGTCCAGGTGATTTGCGCAGAGACTATGCGCGGGCGTCGCCAGGGGGTAACGCTGGTGGGTTTGAACGACTGCGCCGCCTATTCGACGGCGATCTTTGTTCCCTGCTGCCCTCTGCTCGACAGCCTCTCGATGCGGTCGTCAATCACGCTGCGAATCGCCTTCAGAAACTCGATTCGCGAGTTCGCCAGGTGCTGCTTTACCGCGGGTGAAACACCCAGCGCCTCGCGGAAGTGATCCAGCATTTCATAGCAAAGGCAACGCTCGTGAATCACGCGCTCGCTGCCGGCCTGTTGAGTCTCCTGCTGCTCGTTCATTGTGTCCTCCTTCATTTCAACCGTGAGGACTTGATTTTCCAGTCTGGCCCGCGCCGGCTGCAGCATCGCCATGGACCGCGGCAGGCCGATGTGGCGCCGAAGCGTGCCCATCTCCACTACCAGCTCATCGCCCTTCTTAAAAAGTCCCACTTCGCCCTTCGTGGCAAACGGCAAAAGCACGCGAATCTCGTAAACCCCGTTTACCTTCCCGAAGGTGTAGGGCTTTTCGGTCCGCGTCACCGCCGACGGGATCTTCCGTGCCAGGATACAGCAGCTGGCCGAGTTCCTGTAGGCGCTGCCTCCCGAGGACCTCGTGAGCGAACAGCGGCACCCGCTTCACCGGCACCGGCGCAAAATATTCCTCGATTTCATGCAGCACTTTCTCCTGCGATGCGTGCCATTCGCTGAACCACGCGTCCTTCACGTCTGCCGGCAGCACGCGATTCACGATCACCGTATCGACCGTCAGCCCGTGCAGCGAGAAATATACAAAAGCGCGCTGCGTCTCGCGCAGCACCATCTTCTCGGGATTGGTGACCAGCCGCACGCTGGTGATGCTGGGATCCTCCATGATTTCGTCGACGCCTTCGAGCTTCTCAAAAAGGCTGCGGATGTTCACGAAATAGCTGTCGGTCGGCAGCTCGAATGGCGCCACGCGGTTGGCGATGGGCCGCACGGCCTTCAGCAGATTCCGCTGAAACGGAAAAATGTGCTTCATGTACCAGTCGAGCGTCGTCGGCATGCTGATAAACCGCATGGACTCGGCGGTGGGAGCCGCGTCCAGCACGATCACGTCGTAACTCTGCTCGCGCCGGTACTGGTTGATGTACATCATCGCGCTCAGCTCTTCCATGCCGGGAAGGATCGCCAGTTCCTCCGCTTCGACGCCGCTGATCCCCGTGGTGCGCAGCACCGAACTGACGTAGGACGAGATCTCCTGCCAGTGCCGCTTGATCTCCTTCTGGATGTTGAGTTCCAGGATCGAAAGCTGCTCGGTGATCGCCAGCGGATCGGAGGTGTGCGCGTGGAACAGGTCGTCATTCAGGTCAAAGGAATCCGCAAGGCTGTGCGCCGGATCAATGCTCATCACCAGCGTGCGGTAATTTAACTCGGCCAGCTTCATGCCTGTGGCGGCGGCGAGGCTTGTCTTGCCGACGCCGCCTTTGCCGCTAAAAAGAAGAATTCTCACGTCCTCATTATAAGCCCGCCGCCGGCGACGTGGCTTTTTTAAGGGTTTAAGCCAAGAGCGCCCGCGGGAATGCCCGTGCCCCCAATAGCCCGGATCGCATGTGCTAGAATGGCCAAACTGTGCAACTGGTCCTCCAGAAGCTGCTCGAGCTGCAAAACGTGGATGTGCGTCTGAATGAGGTTCGAGCGCGGCTCGTGGCATTCCCTAAGAAACTAGCCGATGCCGATGCCCGCGCCGCGTCCGCCAAAGCGGAGCTCGAGCAAAGCAAAGCGGCCCAACTGGCCTCCTTCAAGGACCGCAAAAAATACGAGCTCGACGTCGAACAGTTCAAAGATCGCGTTCGCAAGTATCGCGACCAGACCTCCCAGGTGAAGACTAACGAAGCCTACAAGGCCCTCCAGCACGAAGTGCAGATGGCGGAGGCCGAGATCGCCAAGGCCGAAGACCGCCTCCTTGAGCAAATGGTTGCCGGCGAAGAATACGACCGCCGCATCAAGAGCGCGGAAGCCTCGCTCAAGGAAGTGGAAGCCGTGGTTCGCGTCCAGCGCGCCAGCATTGAGACGGACAGGGCGGCCGCCGAAAAATCCCTCGCGGAACTGACGTCTGAGCGCGCCGCCGTGGTTGCCGCCATTCCCGAAAACCTGCTGGACCACTACGAGCGCATCGCCAAAAAGCACAATGGCGTTGCCCTTGCCGAAGTGCGCGACGAGAAATGCGGCGCCTGCGGAATGCGTATCCGCCCCCATGTATTTCAGGAGATGCGTCGGCTGGGCAGCGAGGAAATGTTCCACTGCGAGACTTGCACGCGAATCATCTATTACATCGAGCCGTCCTTCCGTACCTCGGCATCGGCGAGCCAGGCCGGCGCGCTGCCCAATGAAAACTAGAATTCCGCCGCCATCGAGCGCGCGGCTTTTTCAGGACGCACAACCGTCTGGGCCGCCCGCGGGAGTTCACATCGCGAATATTGACGGCGCCTCGCGCGGTAATCCCGGTCCGGCTGCTTATGCTGTGGTTTTGCGCGATGCCGAGGGCAAGATCGTTCTTGAGCTAGCCAAGAAAATCGGCCGGGAAACGAATAATGTCGCGGAATATTACGCGTTGCTGGCCGCCCTGGATTACGCCGTAAACCAGGGCATCACGGCTTTGCGGGTGCGCAGCGATTCCGAGCTTATCGTGCGCCAGATGCAGGGTCGATACAAGGTCAAGAGCCCTGAATTGAAGCCGCTGCACGAACGCGCCTCAAAATTGGCTCGGCAGGTGGGATACTTCGCGATTGAGCACGTCCGGCGCGAGTTGAATCGTGACGCCGATGCGCTTGCCAATGTGGCGCTCGACTCCGGG
Organism: uncultured Acidobacteriota bacterium; assembly: GCA_963848365.1. Taxonomy (GTDB): domain Bacteria; phylum Acidobacteriota; class Terriglobia; order Acidiferrales; family UBA7541; genus Palsa-295. Next base: position 325,257 of record CAWKDI010000004.1, on the reverse strand, counting down.
AATGTCTCGAATGCGAGCGCGGCCGGCGTTGCCGCTCCGCAAGCCTCCGCAGCGAACATCGGCCGCTTGGCCGCGCCGGCATCCACTGTCTCGACTGCTCGCGCCACGGTCGGCGCTCCTCCTCGGTCTTTCTCTCGCGTCAGCGTCCGAGCTCGTTACGTGAAAGGCGTCCTCGTTCCCGTTGAGCCGCTCGATATTCCGGAAGGCACGCAGGTGGAAGTTGATCTGCTCTTGCCGCGCGCAGACTAGATTCAGGCCGAAATTCGGGAAGAATCCTTCGCACTTGCCCGAGTCGCCGCTTATACTAACGGTTCTTCAAAAAATTCGAATCTGGGAGGGACATACGTGGAGATAAAAGACGGCAAGCGGCAGGAAGAACCGGGCGATAGCCTGATTTTGATGCTCCCCGTATCTCGCGATGGCCGCGCTGATCGGCATTCTTGCCCTGCTGATGCGTTCCGCGGGGAAATGGTAGTCCGCTGGAATTCTTCGCGCCAGCCTGCGGATCAAGCGAGAATTCATTAGTTCTGCCGCAGGATGTACGAGCGATAGAGGGTGTCGCGCTGCGCGGGGATATAGCCCGCATCGCGTGATGATGCGGCGAAGTTCTTCTTCATTGGTGCGGTTGCGGACACCTGCTGCGTAAACCACGTTTTCCTCGATCAAAATGCTTCCCACGTCGTCCGCGCCGAATTGCAAACCCACCTGGCAAATCTTGATTCCCGGCGTAAGCCAGCTCGATTGGATGTGGTCGATATTGTCGAGATAAAGCCGGCTGATCGCGAGCGTCTTCAGATAATCGAACGCGGTGGCTTCCGGAATTTTCTTCCCCAGCGGCGTGTTTTCCGGCGCGAAAATCCAGGGAATGAACGCGGTAAACCCGCCCGTATCTTCCTGAATGCGGCGCAGCCGCTCGAGATGATTCACGCGGTGGCGCATTTCCTCGCCGCAGCCGAACATCATGGTCGCGGTGGTGCGCATGCCCAGCGCGTGCGCCGTGCGATGCACGGCCTCCCATTCATCGGAGCCGCACTTCAGCCGCGAAATCCGCGCGCGAACTTCGTCGTCCAGAATCTCGGCGCCTCCGCCGGGAATCGAAACGAGCCCGGCGTCGCGCAAGCGCGCGATCGTGTCGCGCAGCGAAAGCCCGGAAACTTCCGCGATGCAGGTGATCTCCGGCGCCGAAAAGCAGTGCAAATGCACTTGCGGAAAGCGCTCGTGGATCGACCGCAGCATGTTCTCGTAAAACTCGATTCGCAGGTCGGGATGCAGTCCGCCCTGCAGCAGGACGCCCGTGCCGCCCATCTCGAGCATTTCCTCGAATCTTCTCGTAGATCGTTTCAAGCGGGAGAATGTAGCCGTCCTTGGCTCCCAGCGGGCGATAAAACGCGCAAAATGAGCAATATTCGGTGCAGAAATTCGTGTAGTTGATGTTGCGATCGATCTGATAGGTGGCGATGCGCGGATCGGTCTTCTGCCGGCGAACTTCGTTCGCGGCCATCCCGATGCCCAGCAGATCGTCCGAATTGAAAAGATCGAGGGCTTCCTGTGGCGTCAGTCCCATAGACAGTCCATCATTCTAGCATCGCGCCACGATTTCCCGCATCGTCATTGCGCCTTCAGGGACACTACAAGTCGCGGCGTGCGGCCGGCTCTGCCGGAAGGTCTGCGAATTCAAGGGGTTTGTTGCGGGGGATCAGGCCCAAGGCCGCGGCTTTCTCGAAGTAAAGCTCGAGTCCAGCGAGATTCGCTTCATCGAGGCTGAAATCGATGTTCTCGGTCAAGTAGCGCTCGATAGCCGAGGTTGGAAGATCTAGCTTCACTGACGCCGCTTCCGCTATTTCGCGCACCCGCTGCATGCCGTATTCCTTCGAGGCCTGGAAATCGGCCAGCAACTCCGGCGTAATCGCGTCCGGACGGCCCGCCCAAATCGCCAGCACGCAAGGCTTTCCGGTCATCTCCTGCCACTGTTGTGCAACGTCGTAGACGAAGATCATTTCAAACCCCGGCACCGGCAGTTCGTCCGGGTCGCCCTTGGCAGCATTGCTCGCCGCTTGGCATTTTTCCGCTGAGGATGTCCATTTTGACGGCGATGTGCAGGGCGGGATCGCCAATGATCAGCGCCGCGTCCGCATGCTCCAGCATTTCAGAGGGGTTGGGGGCGGCGTCCACGAATTCGGGCGAAATGTTCCAATAGCCTGCCGCAAGAATGCGGACGAGCGCCGCCGTGGCCCGGGAACTCGTATCCAGGGCGATGCGCTTGGCGCGCTCGATCGGTTTTTTCGCTACGACCAGCAGGCTGCGGATCTCACCCTTTGCGGCCACAGCCATGCCCGGCAAAATCACCACGTTGTCCATTCGCTGATATTCGATTGCCGGGATGATGGCCACGTCGGCGTCGCCGCGCCGCAACGACTCCGCGCATTGGGAGGGTACAGTGAACGACAGGTCGTATTTCCCGGCAAGCGGGCCTTCGGTGAAACCCCACACGAGCGGCGCCGTATTCAGAAACTCAACCACCGAAATGCGCAACTTCCCCAAAATCCTCCCCTTGTGCTTGGTTTAGAACAAATATAGCACATGGAATTCGAGCCAAAGCTGCGCTCCGAGAACTCCGTCCTCGGCGCCGTGGGCTTTCAAAATGCAGATCCATACCTTTGACGGCGATTAGGGAGTGAGGCGCGGCGTGCGGAGCTTCACGCAGCACAACTGCGGGGGCTGGGGATTGTCCGCAGCGAAGCAGTTTAAGCCCCCACAGAACGGGCCTTCCCGGCGGCTGATCCGGCGGCCTGTTGATTGATGGTATGGGCCATCTCCGTCAGTTTCTGATCCGTCTCTTTCTCTTCTTCAAGGGTTTTGCTGAGCAGCGACACCGCCTCATTCTCTCCCAGCAACTGCGCATACTCGCGGACGCATCCGTAGGCGGCAATTTCATAGTGCTCTACACGCTGCGCGGCCGAAATGATAGCGGAGTCCATAAGTTCGCCTTCGTAATCCTCGCCGAGAATTTCTTTTCCTTCCGCCACGATACCCTGCATTCCCTTGCACTTTTTTCCCTTCGGCGCCTCGCCCAGCGCTTCAAGGATCTGTTCGAGCCTCGTCGCGTGGGTCTTGGTTTGTTCCAGGTGATGCTCGAAGCCGGACCGCAGTTGATCCGAAGTAGACGACTCAGCCATCTTGGGAAGGGCTTTGATAAGCTGGTTCTCCGCGTCTAAAAGGTCGCGCAACTCGTCCACATACAGTGTTTTAAGTGTTTCGTCAGACATGATTTCCTCCTCAGAAGTTCACCTGCCGGCTTCATTTGCCGTTGGGCATTTTGAATCCGCCTCAGTCTCACGCGTGGCGAGCATGAGCAACAATCCGACGAAAAGTGTACGTGTATCTTGAATTGCATGTACCTCGGTCATGTTCGTTTTCGCGGGTCCGCCTTGCTGTAAGTACTTTCCCTAGCTTGACATTCCCGCGAGTCTGGTTAGGCTTCGCCGGAGCACCCCTCTCGATGGAATCCGACCAATACCTGGGCTGGGTGGCGCTGGCCCTCACGCCCGGCTTAGGGCCGCGCTTGGCCGGAAAGCTCCTTGCCGAGTTCGGAACCCCCACGGCCGTGTTCAATGCCTCTCTCACAGCGCTGGAAGCGCAGCGCCTTCCGGCGGCGGTAGCGCAGGCAATCCATTCGCGGCAGCCCATGAGCGACGCCGCGAAGGAGCTTTCTCAGGCACAGGCGTCCGGGTGCCGCCTGCTCACATGGGATGAACCGGAATATCCGGCAAGGCTGCGAGAGATTTACGATCCCCCTACCCTGCTCTATGTTCGCGGCAACATAGCCCTTCTAAGCCGCCACATCATCTCTATCGTCGGCACGCGGCGCCCCACCCCTTACGGTAATCAAATGGCTGAAAAGCTAGCGAGGGACCTGGCGGATCGCGGCCTGGTCGTCGCCAGCGGACTCGCGCGAGGCATTGACGCCAGCGCGCACAAAGGTGCGCTCAGCTCCGCATGCGGTTCCACCGTTGGGGTACTTGGCTGCGGGATCGACGTAATTTATCCAAAGGAGAACAAGAAAATTTTCGCCGAGATCGAGCAGCGGGGAGTCCTCATCAGCGAGTTCTCCATGGGCACTTTCCCCGCGCCGCAGAATTTCCCCATTCGTAACCGCATCATTGCCGGAGTGGGGCTGGGAGTTGTCGTAGTGGAGGCGGCGCAGTATTCTGGGTCGCTGATCACCGCCCGGCTCGGCATGGAATTTGGCCGGGAGGTTTACGCCGTGCCCGGTAATGCCACGCAAACCATGAGCTTCGGCCCAAATCAACTGATCAAACAAGGCGCCAAGCTGGTGACGAGCTGGGAAGACGTGGTTGAGGAACTTCCGACGCCGGTGCGCGCGGAACTGGTCCCGGTAGAAACGGCGTCAATAGAAGAACGCACGACGCTGATCGAAGGGAGCCTGCCGCCGACCGAGAGGCAACTCTACGATCTGTTGAGCGTTGATAAATCTCGGCATGTCGACGAAATTGTTGAAGTTTCAGGACTTAACTCTTCCGGCGTCCTGGCTGCTCTCTTCAACCTGGAGATGAAAGGCGTCGTGCGGCAGTTACCTGGTAAGCAATTCCTAAAAGTCCTGTTGTAATCATCGCCCCGACCGCAGGTTAGGATGTGGTAGCTTCTCCGAGGGTGGGGAAAGCATCTTACTAATTGCATTCAATAGCGGGAAGCTTTCCCGCGAGGAACAATCGAACAGCATGGCAAGATCACTTGTAATCGTCGAATCGCCTGCCAAGGCGAAGACCATCAACAAATATCTGGGTCGGAACTACACCGTCAAGGCCTCCTACGGTCACGTGATGGACCTGCCAAGGAAGACCATTGGCCTACTTCTGCCCGCGCAGCCTGACGGCCTCGGTAAAGCCAAGAGCAAGCGTAAAAAGAAGGCCAAGGCGGGAGATGACGGCAAGGGGAGCGAGAAGAAGGTCGTTCAGACGATCGCCCGCACTCCCGAGGAAGAGTTTGAGCCCACCTATGAAGTGATCCCAGGGAAGACCAAAGTCATCGGCGAGCTGAGAAAAGCCGCCGAAGGTGCCGAAAACGTCTACTTGGCGACCGACCCCGACCGCGAGGGTGAAGCCATCTCCGCGCATCTTCTTGAAGCGCTTGCCAAAAAGAAATCCGATCGCGGCAAGTTCTATCGCGTGATGTTCAATGAAATCACCCAGAAGGCGATACGCGCGGCGTTCGAAAAGCCCGGTGCCATTGACGAGCATCTGGTCGACGCGCAGCAGGCCCGCCGCGTTCTCGACCGGTTGGTCGGTTACAAGGTTTCTCCCGTGCTGTGGGACAAGGTCCGCCGCGGCCTTTCCGCCGGACGCGTGCAGACGGTTGCCCTGCGTCTGATCGTCGAGCGCGAGCGTGAGATCCGCGCCTTTATCCCCAAGGAATACTGGACCATTCACGCCCTGCTCGAGGCTGGCGAGCCGCCTGCGTTCGAAGCGAAGCTGATCAAGCACAAGGGCGAAGACCTCGAAGTCCCCAACGAGGCCGAGGCTCGTCGCATCCTTGCTGAAATCGAGCGCGCCAACTGGGTGGTGGCGAGCGTAACGGAAAAAGAGAAGCGCCGCTATGCGCCTCCGCCGTTCACTACTTCCAAGCTGCAGCAGGCCGGTTACAACCGCCTGCGCTACACCGCCAAACGCACCATGATGCTGGCCCAGCGCCTCTATGAGGGCGTCGAGCTCGGCGCCGAGGGCGCGGTTGCTCTAATCACCTACATGCGAACCGACTCAGTCCGCGTGTCCAATGACGCGCTGGCCCAGGTCCGCGACCATATCGGCTCGAGCTACGGCGGGAAGTATCTCCCGGAGAAGCCCAACTTCTTCAAATCGAAGAAGGATGCGCAGGAAGCGCACGAAGCCATTCGGCCCACCGACGTTGCCCGCACCCCCGAAAGTGTGCGGCCGTTTCTGCCCGACGACATGTTTCGCCTGTACCAGATGATCTGGCAGCGCTTCGTGGCCTCGCAGATGGTCCCGGCCGTTTTCGACCAGACCACCGTCGACATTTCCGCGAACGATTACACCTTCCGCGCCAGCGGTTCGGTGGTGAAATTCGACGGCTATCTCGCCGTCTACCAGGTGGTGAAGGAAGAAGAAGAAAAGGAAGACGCGGGCGATACAGACAGCCGCACTCTCCCGCGTCTGAGCGAAGGCGAGCAGCTGCGCCTTGAAAATATCCGCCCCGATCAACACTTCACCGAGCCGCCCCCGCGTTACACGGAAGCCACGCTCGTCAAGGAACTCGAAGAAAAGGGCATCGGCCGCCCCTCCACCTACGCCACGATCATCTCTACGATCGTCGAGCGCGAATACGTGAACAAAGACCAGGGCCGCTTCACCACCACGCTGCTCGGCGAAAAGGTAACCGACCTCCTCATTAAAGGGTTCGAGGATATCTTCGACGTCGGTTTCACCGCGCGGCTTGAAGACGAACTCGACGAAATCGAAGAAGGCAAACTGAACTGGAAGGACTCGGTCAGGGAGTTCTGGGGGCCTTTCGTCAAGGACCTGGGTAAGGCCGGCAAGACCCTCGAATCCTACAAAATCGGCGTTCCGACCGGTGAAAAGTGCGAGAAATGCGGCCAGGGAGAACTGCTCGAACGCATCAGCCGCCATGGCTTCTTCCTGGGCTGCAACCGCTATCCGGACTGCGATTTCACGCGCGACCTGGCCGACACCGGCAGCGAGCCCAGCGACGAGGAAGCCACCGCCACCCAATACTGCGACAACTGCGGTAAGGAGATGATCATCAAGCGCGGCCGCTTCGGCACCTTCCTTGCGTGCACGGGTTATCCCGATTGCAAGACCACGCGGCGCCTGGTGAGCGGCACCAAGAAACCGAAGGCACCCGACGTTCCCATCGGCGAAAAGTGCCCGACGTGCGGAAACGAATTACTGCGCCGCGCGGGCCGCTATGGCGACTTCATCGGCTGCGAAAAGTACCCCAAGTGCAAATACACGCGCCCCATCACGCTGGGAATCAAGTGCCCGAAGTGCAACGAAGGGGAGTTCGTTCGCCGCGGTTCCTCCAAGGGGCGCGGCAAGGGGCGCATCTTCTACGGCTGCAGCCGATATCCCGACTGTGACTTCACTACCCCGCACGAGCCCATCGCCGAGCCATGCCCGAAGTGCGGCGCGCCATTTGTGGTTGAGAAGCGCACCAAGCTCGGCAATTTCCGCGCGTGCATTCGCGAAAACTGCGATTGGGAAGGGGAAGTGCCGCAGCCCGAGGCCGTCCCTGCCGCCGGCCCGCCGCCGGTGGTAGAACCACAGCCGGTAGGCGCATCCAAGAATTGACGGGCATTGACCGGCCGAATCTCTTCACGAAGCGCGACTGCTAAATCTGCGAATAGGCGGTTGGCGAGAGCATCATGTTCGTTGTGTTAGACACGATGTTTTCGAAGTTGAAGCGCGGATTGCTCGACGAAATCTTCCACCCCTCGGAATTAAAGAAGTCGCTCCATTTCTTGTCGCGTTCCGCCAGGCTGTCGAAGCAGATCATGTAAGTAAGGTTTGGCAGCCTCTGCCCGATGAGCGTGTCTCCGTAGAACACCTGCGGAATGCCGGCCTTGTTGAAGATATCCACCTCGCCGGTGCTCATCTGCTCGATTTTTCGCGCGTGGTCCAGGTAGCTCGCTCCTTCGTAGGTGCGCAGTTCAAACACGCGGGGGCTGTGAGACGCACTTGCCTGCGGAAGGCTGAGCCGGGGCATTTTTTCGAAAGCCTGCATCAGCGAGCTTTCGATGCGCTTGAAGGAGGGTTCCTTTGCGGGGGCGTTCAGGAATGCCGTGGCGGCCTTCGTATATCCGTCGTCATCCTTGAGCTGGTCATCGACGGTAACGAGTTTTTCCACAGAGAAGCCCGGAATGAATACGTACATTTCCGGCATATCGGGGCCGATTGTGACGTTAAAGACCCCGATTGGGCTCAAGCCGAGGCGATTAAGCGCCGGCACGAGTGCGTCGCGAAAATAATCGTCGGTTAGTTTCCGCTGCGGGCCGGCCGAGAGCATATAACGCCTCAATACGTAGAATTCGCGCTTGTTCGCATCGCCGGTTTCCTGCGCGGAGCGCGCCAAGGCGCGTGGCGATGTGGCAGCCAGCGCGGACGCAGCAAACGTCGAAGCGAGAAAATTTCGCCTTCGCATGGAATCCTCCTCTGCCTGGACTGGTTAGCTTCCGGTTTCTTTTAGCGCAAAACTTCCGCGGCTATCGCTTCACCGAGTTCCGTCGTTTTCGCTTTTCCGCCGATGTCCGGTGTGCGAGGCCCTCCGCCCCCCAGCACCGCTTCGATGGCATGCTCGATCGCATCTGCCGCTTCCGCTTCGCCAAAATGCCGCAGCATCATCGCCCCGGACCATATCTGGCCGATGGGATTCGCGACGCCCTTGCCCGCGATATCCGGGGCCGAACCGTGAACCGGCTCAAACATGGACGGAAACTCTCGTTCCGGATTCAGATTTCCCGACGCCGCAATCCCGATTGAACCCACGATGGCGGGCCCCAGATCCGACAGGATATCGCCAAAAAGGTTCGATCCGACCACGACGTCGAACCAGTCGGGATGCCGCACGAAATGCGCGGTAAGAATATCGATGTGAAACTGGTCGGTGCGAACGTCCGGGTATTCCTTCCCGATTGCCGCAAAGCGCTCGTCCCAGAAAGGCATCGTGTAAATGATCCCGTTCGATTTCGTGGCGGACGTGACGTGCCGCTTGCGCGTCTTGGCCAGTTCGAACGCGTAGCGCATCACCCGGTCGCAGCCCCGGCGCGTGAACACGGTCTCCTGGATCGCCATCTCGTCTAGCGTGTTCCGGTTGAGGCGGCCGCCGATTTCCGAATACTCGCCTTCGGTATTCTCCCGCACCACGTAGAAATCGATCTGCCCCGGTTCGACGTTCTTGACGCTCGCCTCCATGCCGCGTAGCAAGCGCACCGGGCGCAAATTGACATATTGCTGAAATCCCCGGCGAATCGGGATCAGCAACCCCCAAAGCGACACATGATCCGGCACCCCGGGATAGCCGACCGCGCCAAGAAACACCGCATCGTAAGGGCGAAGCTGTTCGAGACCGTCCTCGGGCATCATCCGTCCGGTTTTAACGTAGGTTTCGCAGCTCCAGCCAAACTCCCGGCACGACACGGAAAACCCAAAACGCCGTGCGGCCGCCTCGATCGCGCGAATCCCTTCGGGAACCACCTCTTTACCGATGCCGTCCCCCGGAATGGTTGCAATCCTGTAGTTTCGATTGTTGGATTTATTCATGATTTGGACGATTTAACGAATTTCCCGCGATTTGTTTCGAATCAACGCGGAGACATCTTACTTAGTTACGACTTGCTGTCGCAAGGATGGTGGCAAAGTATGGCGGCATAGAAGATATTTTTGCTGGGAGCGCTTCAGAAACCGTAGAGCCGCGCCGGATTATCAACCAAGGCGAGTTTTAACTGCGCGGCGCTCGAAGTCCAGGCAGCCAGCAGATTGAGGTTGCGCCCATCGTCAATCTGATAGAGGGGCGTAATTTCGGTAACGCCCCGCCCGGGTATCTGCGCGGGATGGGGCCACCCGGTTCCCCAGGTGATTCTCTCGGGATTCGCCGCGATGATTGCGCGGGCGACCGGCGCGACGTCCGGGTAGTCGGGCGCCTGTTTCGAAATCCGGTATGGCGCTGACACATCCACGTAGGCCTTGCCGCTGTGTACGAGGCTCAACAGCCTGTCAAATCCCGGCTGGCCGATACCCAGCGCAGGCTGCGCTCCGCCGAAGTGGTCGAAAAGCACCGGCACTGGAGATTCCATCACCTGATCGTGGATCGCTTCGATCTCCGACAGCCGGCCGTGAAATTCGATATGCCACTTGCGGCCCTTGGTTCGTTCGACGGCCGCTTTGAAGCGTGCTCGCACGGCTTCCGGCTCCAATTTGCCTGAGCCGCCGGCGCAGATAATCCCGCAAATTCCGCCGCGCTCGAGTGCGTCGAGTTCCGCGTTGGAAGTGTCGTCGCCGATCAAAGCCACGCCTCGGGCGCGACTGCCCAGTTGCTTGACCGTGTCCAGCGTGCAGGAATTATCCGTCCCGTAAAAGCTGGGCTGCACGATGACCACGCGCTCAATGTGCAGCGCCCGATGCATCGACCGCATTTCCGCGAGAGAGGCGCTCTCGGGCGTGTAACCGCGCGATGCAGCCAGCGGGAATCCCACAGGATCGATGATGCAGGTGTGAGAATCGCAGGCTCCCGGCGGCACAGTGAAATTTACCGGTGTAATCGGCTGCGCGGCCGTAGCGAAAACGGTAGTGAGCGGCTTGGCCATCGCACCAATTGCCGCCATACCGGCGGCCACAAGAATGTTCCTTCGCGACAGCATTGCCCCTCCGCGGGCGGCCAGATCAAGCGCCCGCCAGCGCTTCCTTCGTCGTTTGTGACGTCTTGCCGCTTTCCAGGCGCGCGTCCAGCGAAAGCGTCCCAGGCCCTTCCGCGAACATGAACAGGAACCCGCCGGCGATCGCGAAGTCCAGCAGGAAATGCTCCACCTCGGATGGATTGCCAAAGTCGGCGTGGAAAAGCGAGGTCGCCGTCAGGCAGAATCCCGCCAGTGCCAGGGCCCCGTAGCGCGTTTTGTAGCCAAGAAGCACGAGAAGGGGCGGAACGATTTGCGTGAGTATCGCCAGGTAAACGAGATTCGTGGGCACGTGGGGATTGTGCCGCGCCATGTAGGCCTTGATCTCGGGGGTGTGCAGGATCTTCGAAATACCGAAGAAAAAGAAAACAAACACGGACAAGATTCGGCCCAGAAGAAGCAGCGGTCCCCTTACCAGCTCGTTGCTTCCATTTCCACCCGGTTCGGCAGATCCGCGCAGTCTGTCGAAGGACAGCGCGCCGGGCCCATAGGCGAAAACGAACAAAAAGCCTCCCGCAATGGCCAGGTCCTTCTCGGCGATTGTCGACAAGAAATTATGCAGTCCCAATCCACCGCGAAATAGCAGGGACGAAACGATGCACACGGCCAGCAGAAGCGCCCCGAAGCGCGTCTTGTACCCCAGCGCCACCGCTACAATGCTGGCCGATTGCGCTGCGATGGCAAGATAAAGCAACGCGCCTGGCGCATGGACTCGGGCGACCAGCCCGTAAATATAGAAAACGAATATTCCCGTGGTGAACAGCCGCGCAATCAAGAGGAAAGGCCCCATGAGTGCGTCGCTGCTTACAATAGGTGCAAACAAATCGCGCGGGGGATTCTCTCGCATTGGCTTGACTCCGTCTTACCGGTGTTCGAGCTTCCCGGGTTCGCTACAGCACTAGGACCTCGCCGGCCGAGCCGTAATCTATACCTCGCCGCTTCTCCGTGCAAGGTTCGGGCCGGAGTCACGGACCCCGCCTAGCATGCGCAGTCCGGTGAATTCCCTCACGATCATTTGATATGCTGCATGGACAGGCGCCTCGTGCGATGAGGCCAAACGAGGACGATCGGGAGAGAATCGACCATGGCGAGCACGTTGCTTCCCCCGCCAGCCGCACCCGCACCGGAAAAGGAAGCGCCTCTCTGCGGAAACAACGGCAACGGGCCCGGCGGCGGAGACATCGACTACCCGCGCGACGACCGGCACGATCCCGAACCGGATCCCGAACGGTGGGCCACTCCCTTGGCGGCCTACCGCACGGCCAGCGTGTTTGTAGTTTTCTCGATCATGTCGATCTTTGCGACGCTTACCCACGTGCTGGAGTCGCGCTGGGTGCACTCGAAGGATTGGGTCTCGATCGCGCTCCCGCATATCCTCTACGTCAATACCGTGGTGCTGCTGGCGAGCAGCGTGACGATGGAACTTGCGCGCTCATCGGCTAAGCGCCCAGGCGCAAAAGCCTGCGCTCGCTGGCTGCTCGCGACTCTCTTGCTTGGTTTTGCTTTCGCAGGAGGGCAGATTATCGCGTGGCGGGAACTGGTTGCGCGCGGGCTGTATGTGGCGTCGAACCCCGGCAGTTTTTTCTTTTATTTTCTCACGGCCGCGCACGCGGTGCACTTGCTGGTGGGGGTGCTTGCGCTAGCCCTGGTGGCATTGTTTGCGCGGCGGCTTGCTCGAAAGCATCGCCAGCAGACCGCGGTGGGGGCGCTGGCCATTTACTGGCATTTCCTGGACGCCCTGTGGGTGTATTTGCTCGCTCTTCTTTTCATCACCATTCAGCGTTAGGCATTGCCGGGCTACTCGCGCATGCGGCGCTGCACTTTTACGGTGGACATCGGCTGCTGGAGCCAGCGGAGAAGAGAGTCGGCATACGTCTCCCAGCCGGAGGCGAGAAAAAACTCTCGCGCATTCCGTGACCAACGCGACAGGCCGGCCCGCATCGGTTCGAGTTGCCGCCACGACTCCTGAAGCGCTCCCTCGATCGGGATTTTCCACTCCAGAAGAAAAGCGCGAATCTCCCTAGCCCAGTCGACCAGTGGAAAGGCAACATGCGTCTTTTTACGGTGGGAAGAACTTCTCTCAAGCGTGACCCGTTCCTCAGCCGCAGCCGCCTCGGGCTTTCGGACGCCGCCGCGAGACATTTCCACCAATTTCGAGGAAACCTTGACGGTTTGAGGCGGCGAGCCGACCACCTGCAGACGCCTGTTCGTGAGACTGTCCGGCGCCGGGTCCGGAACAGGAGACAGCACCGAGTCCAGTTGATACGCGGCGAAGTCTTTAACGGCCGACGCCTCGAGAAAATCTTTTTCCGCCTGCGCCATTGCGTCCGCTAAAGGAACAGATTCCATTGCTATCGCGCGATTCAGGGACGCAGAAGTCTGCAACTCGCCTTCAACGGGAGTTTCTTCCGGGAATTCCTCGGAAAATTTCCCGCCGATCAGGGAGGCCACGGCCGGCGCCGCGGGCCTCGCGCCCTCGAGCTGCAACTGGCGCGCGACGTGGTCTATAAGGCAAGCGCCGACGGGCGTTGTCTGCTCGAGATAGGCCCGCATGAGCGCGTGTTCGCAGAGCAGATTCGTGACACGGGGAATTCCGCTTGAATAGGAATGTACCGCGGCGATGGCTTCCGTCGTGAAAATCTTCGGGTCCGTTGCACCGGCCGTGTGAAGGCGCTTCTGGATGTATTCCCGGGTGTCTTCCTGGCTAAGTTCCGTCATCTTGCAGCGGAGGCTGATCCGCTGGCGTATATAACGGAAGTCCGGACGGTTCAGATTCGCTTCCAGCTCCGGTTGCCCGCAAAGCACAATTTGAAGAAGCTTTTCGTGCGGGGTCTCCTGATTGAGGAGCATGCGGATCTCCTCCACCATATGAACGGGAAGGCGTTGAGCCTCGTCGATCATCAATACCGCGTTCGTGCCACCCTGATAGCGGTCGAGGAGCCACTGATTTAGCCGCAGAAGCGCGCTGGCTCCCCCACCGAACGCTGGCGGGACTGCGAAGCTGGCGAGCATAACGTCGAAGAGCTCGCGCACCTGGAGCCCGGGGTTGAAAACGAACGCGACGGGCGTTCTCTGCTGCTTCAGCCAACGCATCAGGTAGTTGAGGACTGTGGTCTTGCCGGTCCCCACGTCGCCAGTAATAACCATAAGCCCTTTGCGGGCTTCGATCGCCCCCAGCAGATCGCTCAGGACGTTTTGGGTTCGCTGATTCAAGAACAAATATTCCGGGTCCGGATTCACATTGAATGGATTTTCATGCAGACCGAAAAAGCGATAAAAGGAGAGGTATGTCGAGTCCATAGTCTTTGAGCCCAGATTAGAGCGACCCCGGCCCATGATCATCCCTAAGTTGCGACGGCCAGCGCAATACAGCATTTGCCTGCTTAGCGAGTAAAACGGGCTTCCCACGAGTACTGTACTTGTGGAAAAAAACAAGGCCGGGAGGGGCGGCATTCCTGTCGACCAGCCCTCATGTCTCGATGGCTCGCTGCCGGCCAAGCAGGTCATTTTTTGTCCTCAATTTTTCCTCAAATTTACCCTCAAAAGTGGGTACGTCGCGCGTTCTTATAGTGTTGAGTGGGCATATGCGCTTTCTTTTATTTTCAATAAGATACGTGTGTTTCCGTTCGTCATCCTGGTCGAGTGAGCTTTCGTCTTTTTTGAGCCGTTTTTCATGTTTTTTCCGAGTTGATAGGGCCACGGTAGCACCGTCGTAGAGACTTGTCAGATTGCAAATGGTGTGGTGTTTTGGCGCGCGGTTCGGGGGCGCTTCCCTAACGTATAAACGCGCGGCTTCCAATCGGATGCCCAGGGAGACGGAGTGCGGGACGCGCTGGCGATATTCTATTTGTTGCATTTAGTCAGGTGGATGGCTATAACGGTGTGCGCTATTTGGCTGGCGGGGGCTGGTTTCGCGGCCGTGAACTCCTATCGCAACTAAAGGCGGAAAATGTTCCAACAAATTCTCAATCCGACGGGAAATCTTTGGCTCACGGTAGTGGCTTCGCTGGTTCCCCTTCTCGCGCTGCTTTTCATGCTGGCCATTCTGCGAATGACCGCGTGGCTTGCTACGATCATCGCTGGCGGCGTCACCATACTGGTGGGAGCACTGATCTGGCATGCGCCGGTGGGCGGGATGCTGCATTCCTATCTCTACGGCGGGCTGACGGGCTTCTGGGTGATCGACTGGATCACCTTCTGGGGTCTGATGATTTTCAACACGCTGGTGCTTACGGGGCTCTTTGAGCGCTTCAAGAACTGGATGGTGCACCACGCCACGGCCGACATCCGGATTCAGACGATCATGCTGGCCTGGGCGTTTGGCGCGCTGCTCGAAGGACTGGTGGGCTTTGGCTACCCGTGGGCGGTGGTGGTGCCCATCCTTGTGGGGTTGGGAATCGCCGACCTGGACGCGATCCGGGTAGCGGCGCTCGCCAACAACGCGCCCGTCTCGTACGGCGCCCTGGGGGCCCCTATTCTGGGCCTGGCGGCGGTCACTGGGCTGCCGCTGATGTCGCTTTCCAGTTCAATCGGCAACATCGTGGCCGTGCTGGCGCTCCTGCCGCCCTGGGTGCTGATTTACCTTGTGAGCGGCTGGGAGGGGGTTGCCGAGGCGTGGCCCCTGGCGATCGTCGGATCGCTGTCGTATATCGCGGGCCAGTGGCCGGTGGCGCACTTTCTGGGGCCTTATCTGCCCGACCTTGCGGGGGCGCTGGCCTCCTTCTGGATACTCTTCGTTTTCGTGAAAATCTGGCGTCCGAAGACGATTCGCGGATTTGGCGGCGTGCCGTTGACGCCTGCGGTGGTCTCCGCGGCAGAAGTCGAGATGTACACTTCACCCCGCGAGTCGTTTGTGATCTGGCTACCCTTTCTCGTACTGATTGGCGTAGTGGTCAGCTGGACGGGGCCCTGGTCGCATTTGCCCGCGATCAGCTGGGGTAAGCTCTCCATCGCGGCGATCTCGTCGATCACGCAAAAACCGGTTCTGTCGACCTTCAATTTCACGCCCGTTCGCGGGAGGCACATCGACTCTGGTTTCCTTCATCGCCATATACCTGGTGCTGCGGCCGAAGGGGAACCCGCTGGGGGCGATCTTTACCAAGACGTTCAAGCAGATGTGGGGAGCGCTGCTGGTGGCGTTCTTCACCTTCGCCCTCGCGTATATTTTCGTTTTCACGGGAATGGCGAATTCGCTGGCCTACGGCCTCTCCAAGATCGGACCGTCTTTTCGTCCTGCTGGCGCCGATGCTTGGCTGGATTGGCGTAGCTCTCTCCGGCAGCAACACCACCACCAACGCGATGTTCGGGCCCGTTCAGGCGATGACCGGAAGGCTTCTGAATCTGCCGGTTCTGCTGCTGCCCTCATTCAACTCGGTAGGAGCGGAGGTCGGCAAACCGATCTCGCCTCAGACGGCCAGCGTGGGCGTTTCGACCAGCAAGCTTGTGAGAGGCGAAGGGCAGGTGATCCGCCACAACATGGGCTGGACGCTGATCATGCTGGCCTATCTCATCGTGATCGCCGCCTTGTTCAACTACGTGTTCCCGAACCTGATGGTACGATAGCGGCGCGCGGTCTGACGTATGGCGGGAAACATTTGTGTGCCGTTGAGTTGCGCAAATTGCAGGTGATACACTCCCACTATGCCCAAAAAGAAAAAGAAGACAGCGAAGAAAAAAGCAGCGATCAAAGCCAAGAAGCCTGCGACTAAAAAGATCGCGACCAAAAAGTCCGCGGCCAAGAAGCCGGAGCCAAAGAAACCGGCAAAACTGAAAAAGCCGGCTGCGGCGAAAAAGCCCGTCAAGAAAGCCGCTCGCCGTTCGAGCCCGCGCGTCCTTCGGCGTCCTCAATGAAGCGCGTCCGATGGCGAAGGGGCCGGGGGCGGGGTCGGCCGGCCAGTCCGGCGACCTGGAAGGGCTATCCGACGTGGAGAGCGCCGATTCCGAGAGCGTCGAAGAACTTGTTGAGGAAGGACAGGATTTCGAGGCGGAGCTCGTAAACGCCGTTGAAAACGCGCCCGACCCGGACCAAGGCGAACTCACCACCGAGGTTCCGGAAGACGATCTCGATCCCGACAGCGGCAGTTTCTCGAATCGAAACCGGCTATAACAGCGCTACGCGGATCACAAACTCACGTTTCTGGCGCACTCTCCAAGCCACCTGCTGTTGTTCTGTTGTTCTATCGAATCGCAATACTGTAAGGTTGATTCCGTAAACGATCTCAGCCCGGCAGGCCCTTTCTTCAACAGGGAAGGGGAAAACCGGCAAAGCCGGAATTCTATTCCGCCACTTCGCGCATGAACTGGGGCGAAACCTCCAACCTGGCCATTGAGGCGCTGCGCGCCAACAAGCTGCGCGCTACGCTTACCATGCTGGGCGTGATCATCGGCAGCGCGTGCATCGTGCTGGTGGTCACCGTCGCCTTGGCCGGAAAGCGCTACATCGGCGACCAGATCGAAGCGGTAGGCTCCAACATCGTTTACGCGTGGCTGGAGCAATCGAATACGTCGCAGAACGTCAGCCTTGCCGACCAGATCACACTGGGCGATCTTCACGCCGTCGAACAGGGGGTTCCGCAGGTAGTCCACGTTTCGGGTTCGAACGACATACCGATGACGGTGGTGGCCAGCCGGAGAGAGTGGCCCGTAAAGCTGATCGGCGTTACGCAGGGATTTCAGCAGATTCGCAAGCTGGTGATCCTGCGGGGACGCTACTTCGACGATGCCGACTTTTCAACGGTCAGCAAGGTTTGCGTGGTGTCGGAGCACCTGGCGCAGATCGCGCTGCCCACCGACAATCCCGTGGGCCAGCAAATTCACGTCGGAGAGCTCAGCTTTACGGTGATCGGAACATTCCGGGAGCGGATAGGGACGTTCGGGCAGTCGGAGATACGGGACGACTCCGTGCTGGTGCCGTTTCCCCTGATCAAATATTACGCCGGCGAAGATTATATCGTGACCCTGTACGCACAAGCGCAGCGCCCGGAAGACGTTCCGCAGGTGACCGAAGACGTGGCGCGAATCCTGCGGAGCCGCCACCGGCGGGAGGCCAACTACAACGTCCAGAACCTGGCGTCGATCCTTCAGACCGCGCGCAACATCTCCGTGGCATTGACGGTGGTGCTGCTTCTGATCGCGCTGCTGGCGCTGGTGATCAGCGGGATTGGCATTATGAACATCATGCTGGTGACCGTGACCGAGAGGACACGCGAGATCGGGATTCGCAAGGCCATTGGCGCGCAGCGCAAGGAGATTCTCTACCAGTTCCTGATAGAAGCGGTTTTGATCAGCGGGGTGGGGGCGATGATCGGCATCGCTTTTGCCGTGGCTATCCCCTTTGCGATCGAGGCGCTGGTGCAATTTCTTCCCGTGCCGGGCGGAATCGAGATCCCGATCTCGTGGCTTTCGGTGGCTGCGGCTTTCATAGTATCCTGCGCTACAGGCGTGCTTTTTGGATACCTTCCGGCAAAGAAGGCCGCCAGCCTTCAGCCAGTCGAATCCTTGCGTTACGAGTAGATCGCTTCCTCCTGTTGTTGTATCGCGGCGTTCCTTGGAAGGAGCCGTCATTCTCTGAAACGGGTAGGGGGTTAACGGAACTTGTGCGGCATCGCCGGCTTCACTCATAAAAACTGGGCTCCCGGTCCCGGCAGAATCCAGAGCGCCGTCGCCTCGATTATTCATCGCGGTCCCGATCAACAGGGCGTGTTCGAAGGCGACCTTGTGGCGCTGGGCGCCACGCGGCTAAAGATCATCGACCTCGAGGGCGGCAACCAGCCCATTTTCTCCGCGGACCGCGACGCGGTGATCGTTTTCAACGGCGAAATCTACAACCACCTGGAGTTGCGGGCGGAGCTCGAAGCGCGAGGCCATCGTTTTCGCTCGCGTGCCGACACGGAAACGGTGTTGGAAGCGTTTCTGGAGTGGGATACGGCCTGCTTTTCGCGGCTTCGCGGCATGTTTGCGGTGGCGATCTGGACCTCCTCGCAAAAGCGGCTGGTTCTGGCTCGCGATCGCATGGGCATCAAGCCGCTCTACATTGCGCGGCGCGGCGAAGACCTGCTTTTCGGCTCAGAACTCAAGACCATCTTCGTTCATCCGGAAGTTGAGCGGCGATTGAGCGCGGCGTCGCTCGATTGCTATCTTTCGCTGAATTACGTGCCTTGCCCGTACACGATGGTGGAGGGAATCGAAAAGCTCCCTCCGGGGCATTTTCTGGAATGGCGCGACGGCAAGATGCGGGCCGAAGCTTACTGGACGCTGCCGCTCCCGAGCCCGCAGGCTCGCTCGCTTGAATCCGCCGAGGAGGAGCTTGACTCGCTGATGCAGCAGTCGGTGCGCGAGCATTTGCTATCGGATGTGCCGCTCGGCGTGTGGCTCAGCGGCGGGATGGATTCATCGACGATTCTGCACTATGCGGCGAACGCTTCTTCGTCGCGATTGAAAACGCTTTCGATTTCGTTCCGCGGGCGGAGCTTCGACGAGAGCCGCTATATTCGCGAGGTGGCTTCGCAATACGGCACCGACCACGAGCAGTTTGATCTGAATCCGGATGTAAATCTGGAGGAGGCAATCCGGGAATTTGCGGACTATGCGGATGAGCCAAATGCCGATGCCGGGGCGCTGCCGGTGTGGTTTCTGTCGAAAATGAGCAAGACGAAGGTTACCGTCACGCTGAGCGGCGAGGGCGGGGATGAACTTTTCGGCGGGTACCTTACCTACAGGGCGAACGTGTTTGCCAAGAAGGCGCGGCGGGCGCCTTCATTTGCGCTGCGCAGCGCCCTGGCTGCGATGAGGCTGTGGCCCGCTACGGACGAAAAAATCAGCTTCGAATACAAGGTGAAGCGCTTTCTGGAAGGCTCGCTGATGGCGCCCGAGCGGGCGCACGTCTACTGGAATGGCACATTTTCAGACACGCAGAAGAGCGAGCTTGTGTATCCGCGGCTGCCGGCCTCGCTCCAGGGGATTTTGGGGGAATTAAGGCAGGTGGCTTCCGGTGGCGACGACGTGGCGCCGTATCTGTGGTTCGACCAGAAGTATTTTCTGCCTGACGACATCCTCAGCAAGGTGGATCGGATGAGCATGGCGCACGCCTTGGAGGTGCGCCCCGCATTCCTCGACCACCGCATTGTGGAGTTTGCGGCCACTTTGCCGTCGTCTTTCAAGATACGAGGGTCGCGGCAGAAATTCATTCTGAAGAAATTGATGGAGAAGAAGCTTCCTACGTCGGTGATTCGGCGCAGCAAGGTGGGGTTCGACATCCCCGCGCATGAGTGGCTGCGGGGACCGCTGCGCGCCCTTCTGCTCGACACGCTTCAGGGCGCAGGGTCAGAGCATTCCCAATTCTTCAAGCAAAGCGGGCTGGAAGCCGCCGTGAACCGCCATATGGAGCGGCGGGAGAACCTTGGCTATCACCTTTGGGGGCTGCTGGTGCTGTTCCTGTGGATGAAGCGGTGGCGGATTCAGACATCGCCGGTCCTTGCTGCTCTTAATGAGCAGGCAGCGGACCGCGTTCTTACGCCGACCTAACGCTGGTCTGACGCTGGTCTGGCCGGGCCCCGCCGGTGCAATCGCCGCCACCGAGAGGGACATTTCTTTGGCCCACCGTGCGGTGTGGCCGTTGTAAGATGGTACTGGACCGGAGTTGAGGTCGATTATTTGGAACTTTTTGGGGCTCTTGGGTTAAATCATCCTAACGACTGGAACCGCGCTAAGTCGGACGATCTTAATACTTTAAGGGGGCGAAATGAAGATTGCCGTTCTGGGTGGCGACGGCTATTGCGGGTGGGCGACGGCTCTGTATCTGTCGAAGAAAGGGCACGAGGTATCCATCGTGGATAGTTTTGCCCGGAGACAATGGGACTATGAGCTGGGAGTTCAGACGCTTACCCCCATCCTGCCGCTTCCCGACCGGCTGAGGGCTTGGCATCAGCATACGGGCAAGACGATCGAACTCTACGTCGGGGACGTGACCGACTATGAGTTTCTGGCGTCCACCGTTTCGGACTTCGCGCCCGACGCGGTGATTCATTTTGCGGAGCAGCGCTCGGCTCCCTACTCGATGATCGACCGGCGCCACGCCTCGTTTACGCAGGTGAATAACGTGGTGGGGACGCTGAATCTGCTGTTCGCGCTTCGCGAACTTCGCCCCGATTGCCACCTGATCAAGCTCGGCACGATGGGGGAGTACGGCACACCGAATATCGACATCGAAGAGGGATACATCACGATCGAGCACAACGGACGGAAAGACGTGCTGCCGTATCCCAAGCAGCCGGGCTCTTTCTACCACCTTTCGAAAGTGCACGACAGCCACAACATTCTGTTTGCCTGCAAGGCGTGGAAGCTTCGCGCCACGGATTTAAACCAGGGGGTGGTTTACGGCACCGTGACCGACGAATCCGAACTTGATGAAGCGCTGATCAACCGCTTCGATTACGACGAGGTCTTCGGGACGGCGCTCAACCGATTCTGCGTGGAAGCGGCCGCCGGGCATCCGCTGACGGTGTATGGAAAAGGCGGACAGACGCGCGGTTTTCTCGACATTCGGGACACGGTGCGCTGCGTCGAGCTGGCCTGCCTGCATCCGGCGGCCCCCGGGGAGTGTCGCGTCTACAACCAGTTCACCGAGCAGTTCTCCGTGCTGGAACTGGCCCAAATGGTGCAGGTTGCCGCCGCAAAACTGGGCCTGAACGTGGAAATCGATCACCTTCCCGACCCTCGCGTGGAGGCGGAGGCCCATTATTACAACGCCAAACACTCGAAGTTGATCGATCTCGGCCTGCAGCCCCACTTGTTGTCGGATTCGCTGCTGGATTCCCTGGTGAATATCGCGATTGAATACCGCGACCGCATCGACACGTCGCTGTTCATGCCGCAAGTCGATTGGAGGAAGTCGACCAATCAGCGGCGACGCCTGACGTCCGCAGCGGCAGCCAGCGCCTCTCCTTCGATTGCGCCATTCAATCCGCGGGCCTTTGCAGACCGCGCGTCGGATGACTAGCGAACGCCAGCGGAACACCTCCGGCTGTCACTGAAAATTGAGGTGATTAGTCCGAGGCGTTCTGCGCGGTGCCGGGAATGACGGGGACCAGCATCCCTCCGCGAATGTAATAGTCGATGCCCTTCCAGCGGATGGTCTTGCGTCCAAAACTGGCTAGCCAGATAAGAAACGCGGTGGCATCCCAGAGCGGGATGAGCGGCATTTTCTTCCAGATGTTGGATTCCTTCAGACCGCGCACGCCGATCATCCACGTCATGGCGATGCGAAGCAGCAGGTAGCTTCCAAGGTAGGCCGCCGCTACAGGGACTGTCGGATGAACAGCCACTGCCACGAGCGCCCAGGGCAGTCCCCAGGTAAAAATAAGACCCAAGTGGCCCCAAGGCCGCATGCCTCGCATTACCGTCATCCAGCGGACCCGCTTATAGAGAAGGTCGCCTAAAGACTCAAAATCGGCGACGGCTTCCACCGTGTGGGGAAGCAGCTTCACTTCGTAGCCTTGTTCGGCAATCAGGCGGCCTACAAGCAGATCGTCGGCCGGGCGCGTTTCAATGGTCTCGTAGCCTCCGAAGCTGGCAATGCTCTTGCGCGTTACGACGATCGTCTGTCCCAGGGTGAACTTCACGCCGTCCAGCTGCCACGCCACCATTACACCAGCGAAAAAGTCCGAGACCATGCCGATCGACTGCATTTTCTCGACGAACGTCGTTTCTTGCGTGGAAACGTAGAAACAGGTGGCCGCGCCGACCTTGGGATCCCGGAAGGGCTCCACAACAGTGCGCAAGTAGTCCGGCGTTACCCGCACATCCCCGTCGGTGATCACCAGCATATCGTGCTGCGCTTCGCTCACCAGCCGCACCAGGCGCGCGACTTTGTCGTTGATGGCATTGCGCCCGGAGCCGTAAAGGAGGCGGACCTGCCGCTCGGGAAAATCGCTCATGAGCTTTTTCAACACGGGAACGGCTGGGTCGTCTTCATCCACGCAGAATAGAATTTCGTAATTCGGATAGTCCTGGCGGCAGAAGCTGGCGTAGTTTTCATAGGCCTCCACGTCGAGGCCGCGAATCGGCTTCAAACAGCTGACGGGGGGTGTAAAGTCCGTGGGGGATTTTCCGCGCCTTTTGGCGGACGAGAAAAAACGACCGGTGCTGTAAAGGACCAGGAAGTAGTAGATGGCGGGGATGGCGGCAATGCCGAGGAAAATCGTGTCGGCGGCCTTCACAATGCTACCACCTCAGATAAGCTCATCATGAACCTTGTCACCAAACCGGGATTGCCTCTCCAATCCAGCCGAGAGCGCCGCACCTCAGGGGCTTGGACTGCTTAGTCCTTTTGAATGAGATGCATCGGTAGCCAAACGCGCGAAGTATATCATGGAAACATGACGAGACATTGGCCGCAATGTCACTTTGTGGCGCGGCGTGACGTGTTGCATGCCACGAATACACCGAGGTATCCAGCTCATAATCCATGCTCTCCATCTCATGTCCGGGGAGACGTAAACCATTTAACGTGAGCGCACTTCTTCCCGCTGATGGCGGAAAATCAGGAAAGAATGCATCATGTTCCTCATGGAAAGCCAGGCCAGGCCCGGTGGTTTCGCGGGGTTGCGCGTGCTGTCTTTAGAGAGCCGGCGCGCGACGGAAATGGGCAAGTTGATTGCGACCTATGGCGGCCAGCCCATCATCGCGCCTTCGATGCGCGAGGTTCCGCTGGAATCCAATACCGAAGCCATGGCATTTGCGCGCACACTTGCCGATGACGGCTTCGACATGGCGATTTTTCTCACGGGAGTGGGCACGCGGGCACTCGCGCGCGTCGTGAGTGCCGTGTATCCTCTCGCTGAATTTTCTGCTCATCTGCGGAAGATTCCCATTGTGGCTCGCGGACCTAAACCTGCAGCGGCTCTCAAGGAACTGGACGTTCCCGTTACAGTTGCTGTGCCGGAACCAAACACCTGGCGCGAACTGCTCGCAAGCCTCGATGAAAAGGCTTCGATTCTTCCGCTGAAGGGTGCACGCGTGGCGCTTCAGGAATATGGCGCCACGAATCCCGATCTGCTGCGAGGCCTTGCGGAGCGCGGCGCAGTTGTGACGCGCGTGCCAGTGTATCAATGGGCGTTGCCCGAAGACATTGCCCCCCTGCGCGCGGCCATTGAGGCGATCGGCCGAGGCGAAGTCGATGTGGCCCTCTTTACCACATCTGTTCAGGCTGTTCATCTGATGCAGGTCGCCGCGGAAATGGGTCTCGATGAGACGATCCGCCGGCAATTTGCGCGAATTCTTGTTGGATCCATCGGACCGGTCACCTCGGAGGAACTGCGCGAGCAGGGTATTGCTCCCGATATCGAGCCGACTCACCCCAAAATGGGATTTCTCGTGAAAGAAACAGCTGAACGCAGCGAAGAACTCCGTCGCCTGAAGCGCTCCTGATGGTTACTGTTTACTTGTGTGGGAGAAAAAAAAAGCGGCCAGGCGTCGTGGAGGTGTGGGGTGGGAATGTCGCCTGGCCGCTGAACCATGCAGAAGTGTAGCAAGGCATGCCGGCTTTGCGTTCGTCGAAGATTCGATAGGAACTATAGGGATTTTCAATGCTTCCGGGCGCGGAACGCGAAAGTTACTTCCGTTCCTTCCGGACGGCCCTTTTCCGCCGCCTCAAGAATTCCTCGAACGATAACTCGCTGGCCAGGCGATGCAGAAGGCTTTTGCGGCGCTCCGGCTCGATCTGCCTGGCAAACAGCCGCTCGCGCGTTTGGCCCAGTTCCTCGACCCACAACCCATACTCGGCGGCAAACTGCTGCTCGAACTGTTTTCGGAGGCGTTGCGCGAGCGCAGGGCTGAGACCGGCGGTGGAGATCGCGATTTGAAGCGAACCTCGCTTCACCACGGAACCGTAATAAAAATCACAGCGGGCGGGATCGTCCACGACGTTGCAGAGCACACCGCGCCGCCTCGCGAGCTGGAAGATTTCTTCGTGCAGCTTAGCGGATGATGTTGCCGCCACGACCACAAATGAGCCGCGAAGGTCCGCGGCGCGGAATTTTCTGGGTTCCCACCGGACTTCACCGGCAGCCACCCACTCACGGACTAGCGATGTAGCGCTGGGCGCCACCACGCAAACTTCTGCCCCCGCGCGCAGCAGGCCGGAAATCTTCTCTTCTCCCACGGGGCCAGCGCCCACTACAAGGCAACGCCGCCCTTCGAGTTTCAAGAAAGCCGGGAATAGATTCGTGCGGGCCACGCTTGTGAAGCATAGAACGAGATCGTTGCAAAAGGAGACGGAAATTGCGATGGAAGCGGGTCTCGGTGGCGGGTGTGGCTATACCCGGTAGTGACGGCCCTAGAGCACCAGGGTTGGGGGCTACTTTCAATTTCATCAAAGTAGCCCACTTCCAGCACCAGCAACAGTGCTTGTGGCGCCAAGTTCGAGTGTAGAATTGACGATTCGTGACCGAATACCTGCGAGGTTTCCATGGCATCTCAATATCTACTTAAGACCGAACCTTCGGCTTACTCCTTTGTCGATCTCGTGCGAGACAAAGAAACGGTATGGGATGGCGTTCACAATCCCGTCGCACTGAAGAATCTTCGGGGAATGAAGCCCGGCGACCGGCTGGTGATTTATGAGACGGGCGAGCGCAAGAGCGCCGTGGGAACGGCGGCGGTTGTTTCCGTGGACACTTCCGATCCCAAGGAACCGGGCGTAAAGATCAAGGCAGGGAAAGCGCTTGAAAAGCCGGTGACCCTCGCGGAAATAAAGGCCAATAAGCTGTTCGCCGACAGCCCGCTCGTACGGCAAGGCCGGCTCTCGGTGGTTCCTCTCAGCGGCGAGCAATTCAAAGCAATAACTGGCGCTTAGAAGTAGCGGAGTACCGGCGCCTAGGTCAGCCGCGCGGTAGAGGTGCGGGCGAGAACCTCTCGTATCTTGTTGGCAAGGTCATCGGGGCCGAAAGGCTTTTCGATGAACTCGGTGCCCGGATTGAGCACGCCGATATTGATTGCGGCGTCTTCGGTGTAGGCGGACATATAGAGCACCTTGATGTTCCAGCGGATTTGCGTGAGACGCTCCACGAGTTCGCGGCCCTTCATTCCCGGCATGAGCACGTCGGTGAGAACCAGATCGATTTCCTGGTTCCGCTCTTCCATGACTTGAATTGCGTTGGCGGCGCTGCGGGCTTCGATCACCGTGTAGCCCTTTATTTTGAGGAACTCGCGCGTCATGCGGCGCACGGCGTCATCATCCTCGACGACGAGAATCGTCTCGGCGCCGCGCGCGGGCTGAGGTGCCGCCGGGGGAGCCTCGACGACTTCGACGGGGTCATCCACGCGCGGGAGGAAAATCTGAAACACAGTTCCTTCGCCCACCTTGCTGGAAACGGTAATGCAGCCGCCGATTTGCCGAACCGTGCCGTACACGGTGGCGAGGCCAAGGCCGGTGCCTTTCGTCCTATCCTTGGTGGTGAAAAACGGTTCGAAGATGTGGGTCAGAACATCCTCGGCCATGCCGCGTCCCGTGTCATGCACGGCCAGCATCACGTGCGGGCCGATTTGCGCTCCGGGGTGGCGCTGCGCCCAGGCTTCATCGAGTTCGGTATGAGCCGTTTGGATGGTCAATTCGCCGCCTTCCGGCATGGCATCGCGCGCATTGAAAACCAGGTTCATGATCACCTGTTCCATTTGCGCGGCGTCCGCCTTCACGCGTCCGGCCTCCGGGTCCAGGTCCAGAACCAGCTGAATATCCTCGCCGAGCACGGGCGGCAACAATTCCTTTACCTGCGTTACCAGGGTGTTCAGGTCCAGCACGCGCAGTTGCAAAACCTGCTTGCGGCTAAATGCCAAAAGGCGGCGCGTGAGGGAGGAGGCACGGTCGGTGGACTTGAGTATTTCGTTCAACTCCCGGCGCAACGCGCCATCGGAGCCAACCCGGTTGAGGGAAAGCGCGGCATGACCGCGAATCACCATCAGCAGATTATTGAAATCATGGGCGATTCCGCCCGCCAAGCGGCCGACCGCCTCCATCTTCTGCGCTTCGCGCAATGCCTGCTCGGCTTGTTCGCGCACGGCAATTTCTTTTTTCAACTCCTTGTTGCTGGCCACGACTTCCCGGGCATGGAGGCGCGCGGTTTCCGCCAGGTAAACCGTAAAAGCCAGAAGACCACCCATGATGATGCCACCGATGAAAGCCCCCCGTGGCAGCACCGATAGTGTGTAGGACCTCGTGACCGGTTTTGGCCAGACGTTTGCCTGCCAAGTCAATTGCTGGAACTTCACATCGGCGGTCTGAAGCCATTCGGCGTCCTGAGGCGCCAGCCGCGCACCACTGTTGTAAATTTCCTCCTGACCATCGGATACCGAGACCCAATATCCCGGGGCCACATCGTGGAGAATCGAAGGGATGAGATCCTGGTAACGAAAAACTCCGACGAGAAAACCGGCCAGCTTATTATTGGAATTCACGGGCACGCAGATCAACATCGCCTTGTTGCCGCCGGACAACGTGACAGGACGTGACACGACGGTGTTTCCACTGTCTGCCGCGCTTCGCAGTGCGTCACGCTTGCGAGGGACGGCACTCAGATCGGTTCCCGGTTCGCCTTCGTTGCCGGCCCGCGGAGTGACCCAGAGCACCTTGAGGCTCGGTTCGACCCACTCGATAGCCTGATATTCCGGGTAGGCGCTCATCACGAGACTCGCGTCGGACTCAAGGCTGGAGTTATTTTTCCCGGGTCCCGATGTATCATTCCTGGCCAGCCGCTCCAGAGGAAGAATGCGCGAGCTTAACTCCGACTCCAACTTGGATTTTACGAAGGAGGCCTGCTCGTTTGTGACCCCGTGAATCTCCGCTCGCCGGTGGCTGACGAGCAACTGCCAAAGGGTGAGGGCGGCCACGAAAGCGATGAGGAAAAAAGCCGCCGGCAACAGGATCCGATCGATGATTTTCCAAGGCATTTTGCTCAAAATACTTTGGTCCTATCCGAGTGTCTAGTCAAGATAATTGAGGCCAGCAGTCGGCTGAGAACCGCGACGGTGGAGCTCGTCTGGTATACCGCGCGGGGACGCTTCCTGCGCTGTTTTTTGGCTGAGAGTTGAGGACGTGGCGCTAACTTTCTGATTCCGGGCAACAGGGGAACTGGCACTTTGCGACGCCAGGGTCAACACTCCTGCTGATGCGCTTGGATGGGAGTCAATCTCAATCTCCCATTGCATTGTGAGCCGAGACAATTTAGTGTAAGGCCATCGTTTTCGCTCCGTTTTGGTTTACTATGTTTGTAAATGGCTTTGGCACGCAAGGAGGACCTTGAATGGTCCCGGATCGCCGCCAGTACCAACGATTAACGCCGAGTGCCCCCCAACTCGTCCTTCTGGACGAGTCGAAATACAGCCTCCTCTACGATCTATCAGAAGGGGGGTTGGCGGTCGAGGGCTTCGCTGCCCAGAATCCCGATCGCGCCCTGTCCCTTGAATTCGATATGCCCGAGGGAAGCTGCTGCGTTCAGGCGAAGGCGGAAATGGTCTGGACGAGCGACTCGGGGTATCGCACCGGATTCCGATTCGTGGAGTTGTCGGACAATTCGCGTGAGCAGTTGAGAAATTGGGTGTCCGCTACCTCGGCCTCCAGAGCCGGCGCAGTTGGAGCCGAAGAGGCACAACCGAACCTGCGAAGCGAAAACCCGGAGACGGCTGGACCGATCCGGGTGATGGACGACAGGCAGCCGGAACGGTATGCGGAACAGCGCCCGGCAGAATCGTCCTTGTTTCCTCTGCAGCCAGCCCTCAAACCCCGCTTTCAGCAGCCTTTCGCCATTGAGGATGACGACGTCGCGCCGGAAGGCAGCGCACTGCACCTGGCATCGATATTCGTGGCGGCCGTTGTGCTGTCGTCGATCGCCTTTATCATGGGCTACTACTGGCACGCTGGCAGGCCAAGGACGCCGGTGAAGCCAAGCACGGCCATAAGCCAGCCCCTGGCGCGTTCGGACAGCGCGACTAGTTCGACGACCACAACGCCATCGGCGGCGCAAAATGCCATTCCTCCTATGCTTCCGCTGGATACTCCCGGGTTTGTGTTGCAGGTGGGAGCGATGGGCCAAGAGTCCAACGCGGATGCCCTTTCGAACGACTTACGCAAAAAGAATTTTTCATCGTTCGTTTTTCATCGCGGTACAGATCCGCTTTACCGGGTCGCGGTGGGCCCTTACACGACTCAAAGCGCCGCGATCCGGATTCAACACGATTTAGAGCAGGAAGGGTACAAGCCGATCCTCAAGCCGTGGTCTCCCCAGTAGGATTCGCCCGGGGGAGGGTCGGAGTCGGAAGAAGCCCGGGTGCATCGGAGCTTGTCAGGACAAGGAACGCGCCCGGTCTCAGGGGCTTCTCGCCCCTGAGGTGCGCCACCGGAAGTGAAGCCTACTTCTCGCCTCCCCACACGTATTTGAGTCCCAGACGATAGTTGTAGCCGAGCGCGGGGTATCCGATTGCATCCTGGTAGTGGCGGTCGAAGAGGTTGGCGAAGTGTGCCACCGTCGAGAATCCGTGGCCCAGATCGATGCTGTTCGAAAGGTCCCACCGCACGTAGCTGGGATTGCTGGTAAGGCCCAGACCCAGGAAATCGCTGTCGGTGCGCCGGCCTACGTAAAATCCGGCAATGTTCCAGTTCATGCGGAGGAAATGGGCATTGGCGACGAGATTGGCGGAGTGCAGCGGCCGCAGAAACAGGCGGTTGCCGGGCTCCAGCGCAGGGTCGTAGGCGTTGGGAGACGCGAGGACCTTCGAGTCGTCGTAGCTGTAGTTTCCGCTGATGTTCAGCCAGCGCGTGGCTTTGACTTCGAAGGACGAATTGACTCCGTCCGCGCGGGCCTTGTCGGTATTGAAGTAGCTGCCGCCATAGGCCGGGCAATTCTGCGGTCCGGAATAGGTGAAGCTGACGATATCGCGAAAATCGTTGTGGAAGAACGTGGCGGAAAAGCGCAGGCGGTCGGACGCGAAGTATTGGTCGATGCCTGCATCCACCGTCACGCTTTGCTCCGGCTTTAATTGAGGGCTGCAGTCGAGCGGTAGAATCGCTGGTTCCTTGATGCCCTCGCCGTAGGACGCGCGTAACCTGGTGGCTCCCCAGAAACCGCTGCCGAATCGCAAGGCGTAGGAAGCACCGACGCGCGGCACCGCACGCGTCCCGAAAAATCCGTTGGCTTCCGCGCGGCCTCCCACAACCGCGGATAGCCGCTTGCCGAACTGGTAACGCGCTTCGAGATAACCTGCCTGGTTGTGCCGCCCGGCGGTGGGGCCATTTTCGACCTCATTTTCATAACCGGCCGTGAAACTACCGTTCCGGAAATCATAAGTCGCCTGCGCGATCGCCCCGGCGCGATTGTATTCCGATTGAAACGCTCCATAGGGAGGCGAGTTTTCGACCAACTGATATCGGGATTCGAAACCCGATAGCTGCTCATGCCAGTGATCGCCGGTGGAGAGGTTCCAGGCCAGGTTCGCGGCAAAATCGTGGATGTCGCTGCTCTGTCCGGGAGTCGCGCCGCCGGGTAGCAGGGTTTGGCCCGGTTGTCCCGCGTCGCTGATGGTATTGCGAAGCGTCAAGCGCACCGAATCGGAGTCGGAAAATTTCCAGCCGAAATTGCCGGACGAGGTCGCGACCCGGAAATAGTCGCCGGGACCCTGCCCATCGGTGGAGAAATAATCCGTGGACGCCGAGTAATCCAACTTGCCGATCAGGCCACTGAGCTGGCCGGCGCCGTGGCCGGTGCCGAATGTGCCGCCGTCTCCCTCGATGGCGATTTGAGGCGTGGTCGTGGAGCCGCGATGGGTGAAGATTTGAATCACGCCGTCCATCGCGTCCGAGCCGTAGAGAGCGCTGGAAGCGCCGTGGACGATTTCGATTTTGTCGATGTTGCTGAGCGTGAAATTCGACAGATCGAACGCACCTCCGGGCTCGTTGACGGGCGTTCCGTCCACGAGCACCTTCGTGTAATCGGAATCTCCGCCGTCCAGGAAATAGGAAGCGATTCCTCCATAAGGGCCCAGGCGAGTAATCGACGCGCCCTGCTGTGAGGAAAGCGCATCCGCCAGCCAGATTACCTGCTGCTCGCCGATCTGCTGCCTGGTAATTACGTCGACAAGGTAGGGCGTTTGCACGGCGAGTTCGGGTTCAGCGGCGGCGGTGACGATCACATTCGACGACATTTTCTCGAGTGACAATCGCACATCCCACATCCGCTTTTCGCCGGGGGCAAGAGCTAGCTGTTGTTCCACAATTGCGAAAGACGGCGCTCGCACTGTGACGTGGTAGGTCCCCGGTGGCAGATCGATGGAATATCTTCCGTCCGGGCCGCTCTGGACGCTGGAGGGCACTGCTTTCGAATCGACGAGTTGGGCAAAAATCGTTGCGCCCACAACGGCTGCGCCGCTTGGGTCCGTTATGGTTCCGGTGATGATGGCTGTGGATTGGGGCTGTGCGGATGCTGCGTGAATCAACAACGTTCCAAGGAAAATTCCGGCAACTATGGCCAGAAGTCGATGCAGTCTCATTTTTATCCCCCTCTCCCTCTCGCGCGGGAGTTGAAGGTTGTCCGGGAAAGCACGCGGTGCGTGCGAAGCCGGATTGAGACTCCGCCGGTCTCCTGGCTCGGCGAATTACCCCCGGTGGGGCAGGGGCGGCGGCGGCCTTCCCATCCAAGCCTCAGAGCAATTGCGCTAGGAGGTCTGGTCAGTGGCCTGCGCCGAAAGAACTTCTCGCCTTACAGTCGCGCGGCGGCGACGGCTTTTCACCGTCTTCCCGTGCACGGAGTCTCGGGTGATTGTCTACGGCGCGCAGAGAATTGTGTCCGGCGCCGCTTGCGGAGGCCGGAACCTCAGTCTCCGCGAGAAGTCAAACGCAAACCTATTTAGTGCTCTACCCTCTTAGCGCTCTCCCTTCAAGGAAACGCGAGGACGCCCGCCGGCCCGCATTTCGACTTCGAGCGGGCGCCTCGAAAACCTCTTCCAGGAGTTCACGTTCATAGACTTGCGCCGGCGTTCCGACGCGCAGGCACTTGCCCTTGTGAAGCAGCACGATGCGGTCGGAAAATTCCGCGGCCAAGTCCAGTTCGTGCGTGACCACCAGAACCGTGTGGCGCGTTTCATCGGCGAGACGTCGCAGCCGCCGCAGCAATTCCACCTTGCCGCCGATGTCGAGATGCTGGGTAGGCTCGTCGAGCAACAAGAGCGCGGGCTGCTGCGCGAGCGCCCTGGCCAGAATCACGCGCTGTTTCTCTCCGCCGGAAAGCTCGTCCATCCAGCGGTCTCTGAAGGCCTCGGCGCCCACCTGGCTGAGTGAATTTCCTACCATCAGGCAATCGTTATCGGATTCAAAGCGCAGGCGGCGTCCGTGCGGA
This sequence comes from uncultured Acidobacteriota bacterium, assembly GCA_963848365.1. GTDB lineage: Bacteria > Acidobacteriota > Terriglobia > Acidiferrales > UBA7541 > Palsa-295. The sequence continues at coordinate 293,439 of CAWKDI010000004.1, read as the reverse complement.
TACCGGCCTTGCAAGACGTATTCCCAGACGCGCAGCGGGAACAGGAGTTCGCTTTCCTGCTGCACCAAGGCGATCTGCTGCGCGCGGGTCCGCAGATCGAGCGTGCTTACTTCCTGGCCCTCGACCTCCACGCGGCCGGCCAGGGGTTTCGTCAAGCCGGCGATCAATCGCAAAAGAGTGGATTTTCCGCTGGCGTTCGGCCCGAGGATCGAGACCAACTCGTGCGGATGCGCCTCGAAACTTGCAGGCCCCAGCGTGAACGTGGGCGCGGAGCGATCGGTGGGGGAATAGGCAAAACTCGCCTGCTCGACTTTCAGGCGCAGCTTGGCAGCGCTCGGCGCGGCAACGGCGTGGGCCGGGCCGGCCACGCCATTCTGTTCCACGGCGCTCACCGAACCCTCCGGCGCATCAGGTAGATAAAGACCGGGGCGCCGGCTATCGCCGTCATGGCGCCGACAGGAAGCTCGGTTGGCGCGACGATCGTGCGAGCGAGGAGGTCCGCGGCCACGACGATAATCGCTCCGCCGATGGCGGACGCTGGGATCAGCAGGCGGTAGTCGGTGCCAAATAGCATGCGCATCACGTGGGGTACGAGCAAGCCTACATAGCCAATTGCGCCGCTCACGGACACGGCAAGCCCGGTGAGCAGCGACGCGCCTACGTAAACAACGAGCTTCACGCGTTTCACGTTGACGCCCAGGTGGCTCGCTTCCTGCTCGCCTGTGAGTATCAAGTTCAGATCGGAAGAGGTGGTGTAAATCGACCCTGCCGCGATGATCAAAACCAGGTACAGCCAGCGCAAATCGACGGCTGGAGCGGAGGAAAGGTCACCCATCAGCCAGAAGGCCATGCCGCGGAGGTCGCGGCTGCTGAGAATCGTCATCAAAAACATGATGACCGCGGAAAGGAACGACGCTGTCACGATTCCCGCCAGCAGAAGCGTGGCGCTATCGAGCTGCCTGCCGCGTCGTCCCAGAAAATAAACCGCGGTGATCGTCGCCGCCGCGCCCGCAAACGCCGCAACCTGCACCGCTCCCGGCGTGAAGGGGAGCACAATGAGGCTCACGATTGCGCCCAGCGCCGCGCCACTGGAAACTCCCAGCACGTAGGGATCGGCCAGCGGATTTCGCAGCAACGCCTGAAACCCCGCTCCGGCGGTCGAAAGCGCCGCGCCCACGAGAATCCCCAGCGCGATGCGCGGAAGCCGCAAGCCAAACACCACGAGCGAAAACTCCGACGGGATCTCTCCTGTGCGGCCGATGGCCCCTTTGAAAAGAGTCATCACAATATCAGTGACGCCGATGGGATAGGCGCCCATGCGCAGCGAGATCACCACTACCACGAAAAGCACGCCCAAGAGCACCGCACAAGCCTTGAACACACGGGCGGGGGTCAGCGGGCGCACGAGACACAACCCTCTTCCGTGCCAGTTTGAGCGACATTACGCAGCGCAATGACCCGCGACGCATGTTGGCGGCCGGTGCCTTCGAAACTTTGTTTCATGCCCTGGGGTGAAAACGCTTCCGGATGAAGCTCTCGAGCGAGTTGCTCTATAGCATCGATCATGCCCGGCGAGGGGCGCGCTAATTCGTCGCTGACCACAAGGACCTGCCCGAGCTCCACAGCCCGCAAGCTTTTCCATCCGGCGCGGGCGCGGAGGTCCGCAAGTTGCGTAACCCCTGCGCCCGTGTGGTTGCTGGTGAACACGATGTAATCCGGCTGCAGGCGAACCACTTCCTCGAGGCTGATATGCGGCCAATTCTGGCGTGACAATATCACCGATTCCGCTCCCGCCCAGCGCAGCGCATCGGCAATGAAGGTGCGCTGCCCGATGCTGATCAGCGGGTCTTGCCAGACTACGAATAACACGTGCGCGAGCGGCAATTCCGAAAGGCGCCCGCGCAAAGCGTCGAGCCTTGCCTGCAGCGGGGCGACAAGCTCATCTCCCTGTGCGCTTGCGTCCATCAGATCTGAAATCCGCTGCACCGACGCGAGCATCCCGCGCACCGTGTGCGGATCGCTCGCATAGACAGCAACGCCCAGCCTTGCCAGCGCGTCCACCGTCTCGCGCCGGTTAATGGAGGTAGACGCGAGCACCAGGTCGGGATGAAGCGCCACGATCGCCTCCAGACTCGGATTGAGAGGCGCGCCAATGTGAGGCTTCAGCTTTGCCGCGGGTGGAGTGTCACAGTAATTCGTATCGCCCGCGAGCCGGCCTTCGAGGCCGAGCGCGTAAATTGTTTCGGTAAGATCGGGAGCGAGCGTAACGACTCTGTTTACCGTCGCGGGTATTTTAATTTGCCTTCCTACTTCGTCTATCACGACGGTGCCCGACACAGACTTTTGCCTGCCCGTTACTCCCGCCAGGCGTAACGCTGCAATCGACCGCTGTGCGCTCTGCGACAGCGTCACCAGGAGTATCAGCGCTGCGACCCAGAAATAACGCCGGCCACGTGCTTCGAACAATCGGCTCTCCCGTACCGAATCTGCAAATAAAAAAGCCTCGCGAATAGAACGAGGCTCGTGGCCGCACCCTCTCTCGCGAAGGGTGACAGCTTTCATTGACCCGGGGGGCGTATCCTGACTTTCGGCCTTCCCTAGCCGCCCTGACAAACAGAAGGGGACTTCAGAAGGGAACTTCGGGCGCTGTTGCCCTCGTGTAACCGGGCAGCCTTCCCTGTACCGTTTCGCGGTACAAGTGGCAAATACATCGCAGCGCCGGCCGATCACAGTGGCGGGACCGTGGCCGAATCTAACGGCCTTCCAATCTCCCCGAGCCAGCTGAATTGTTTTCAGGCAGAGTGTAAGCCGCGACGGGCGGGGTGTCAAATTTCCATCGGCAATTTAGAAAAAGAGAAACGAAGGCGAGGCTAGCGGTTCTTCCACTTCGGGGCGCGCTTTTCCACGAGCGCTCGCAAACCCTCCTGCGAGTCTTCGAGATCCGCGAGTTCATTCAGGAAAACTTTCATCGAGTTGCGGACGCCATCGCGCAGCGGCATGCCCAGGCTGCCCAGAATGGCCTTCTTGGCCATGGTGAGCACCGGCCCCGACTGCGCCGTCACCTTGGCGATGACTTCGTCCACTTTGTTCTGGAGTTCGTCGGGGGGAACCACCCAGTTGACCAGGCCCAATTCGCGGGCGCGCTCGGCGCTCATCGTTTCGCCTGTTAGCACGAGTTCCAGAGCGAGCTTGGGGCCCACGATGTAAGGAAGAATGGCGGCGGCCAGCGGCGGAAAAACGCCCAGCTTGATTTCCGGCTGAGCGAAGCGAGCCTTGGGGGTGGCGATCACCAGGTCGCCCAGCGCGGCAAGCTCCGCGCCTCCGCCGAATGCGGGTCCGTTGACTACCACTAGCACGGGCTTGGACGTGTCGAGCATTGCGGAGAACGCGCCGTGAAACGCGTCGAGCAGCTGGAAGACGCGCCGCTGGGTGTACTCACCGAGTTCGATGCCGCCGCAAAAGGCTTTCGCAGCCGAATCCACAACGATGAGCTTTATCTCTCCGCGCTCGCTCACCGAAGAGATGCCCGTGGCGATTTCGGCCAGCATTCGTTCGTTCAGGAGATTGTGCTCGGGGCGGTCGAGGGTAAGATGCGCGACTTCGCCTTCGCTCCAGAACTTGACGAACTGAAACTCGTCGAGCTTCGGCGCGACGTACGTGAGTGTTCCAAGCAGCTCGGCGGTATGGCCTTCGGCGATCATCCTCTACGCTCCGGAAGTCCCAGCTTAGACGGTTTTAGCATTGGCTGCCACCCATGATCCGCGGCAATACATCCAATCCGGCAAGCCCTGCGAGACCCGCGGCACGTCGAATCCTTCGTGTGGCCAACGAACCCGATTCGTCCTTCTCACGTTTGCCCGCTTCCGGTATTCTGCTGAGCCTATGCTTGATTTGGGATATGTACGGGATCATCTGGACGTAATTGAAAAGATGGCTGCCGACCGGGGCGTCACGATTGACCTCGATCAATTTCGCGCCATCGACACGGAGCGGCGGCAGCTGATCACGCAGACCGAGCGGCTGAAAGCGGAGCGCAACAGGGCGAGCGACGAAATCGTCACGCTCAAGAAGTCCGGCCAGGACGCGAGCGCGATTCTGGCGCGGATGAAAGAAGTATCCGAGGAAATCAAGCGCGACGCCGAGCGCATCGCGCAGCTTGACGAAGCCCTGAAAAACTTTCTGCTGACCGTTCCCAACATCCCCCATGTGAGCGTTCCGGTGGGCAGAAGCTCCGCAGACAATGTGGAGGTTCGCCGGTGGGGCACCGCGCCGTCATTTGATTTCGCCCCCAAGCCCCATTGGGAAATCGGCGAAGCGACCGGCATACTCGATTTGCCGGCGGCCGTGAAGATTGCCGGGGCGCGGTTCGCCGTTTACCAGGGCCTGGGAGCGCGGCTCGAGCGGGCCATCGCGAACTTCTTTCTCGACGTGCACACGCGCGAACACGGATACAAGGAGATCCTGCCGCCCTTTATCGTGAATACGGCTTCGCTGACGGGTGTGGGCCAGCTGCCCAAATTCGCGGCGGAAATGTTTCACCTGGAGGGGACCGATTTATGGCTCACTCCCACGGCGGAGGTCGAATTGACCAGCCTGCATCGCGACGAGACGCTGGACGCCGACACGCTGCCGTTGAAGTTGTGCGCGTGGACGGCATGCTTTCGCGCGGAAGCGGGCGCGGCCGGCAAAGACACGCGCGGAATCAAACGCCAGCACCAGTTTCAGAAGGTGGAGCTGTTCAAGTTCACGCGGCCCGAGCAGAGCTACGAGGAGCTGGAATCGCTGGTGCGGAATGTGGAAGCGATTCTGCAGAAGCTCGGGCTGCACTACCGCGTGATGCAGCTTTGTACCGCGGATATGGGTTTCGCTTCGGCGAAAACCTACGACCTGGAAGTGTGGCTGCCTTCGAGCAGGGAGTTCATGGAAATTTCCTCCTGCTCGAATACAGAAGCGTTTCAAGCGCGGCGTTCGGGCATTCGCTACAAACCTAAAGTCGGCAAGACGGAATTTCTCCATACGCTGAACGGATCCGGGCTGGCCGTGGGACGCACCTGGATCGCGATCGTGGAGAATTACCAGCAAGCGGATGGATCGATCCTGATCCCCGAAGCGCTGCGGCCCTACATGGGGACCGACCGGATTCCTGCACTGTGATTGCGGCTCTTTTGAGGGCGATTCGCGGTTACCGGTTGTTCTGCGGACCGTTTTGAATGAGCGAGAGCTCGTGAGCGAAAAGCGGATTCTCCGGAAACTCCGCGCGTGAGGTCGGCCAAGAGCACGCGAGCCCGGTCAAACTGATGTTCGCGCTCGTAACCAAGCGCCAGGAGTATTTGCGCAAACGGTTTCAAATAATGACCGTAATCGGCCGCCTGCTTCATCTGTTCGATTCCCCGCATTTTGTCGCCGTGAACACCGCCGATTTTGAGGAAAAGGCGCTTGTATCCCGGTAGAGAGCCGATCACGTAGTTGCTGGCGCCGAGGGCGAGATAGGCGTCCTTGGCATCGGGATCGATTGACAAAAGCAGATTCGCTTCGCTCTCGGCGCGGCGCATCATGCTGAGTCCAGCCAGCTGCTTCTTCTCAATTAAGGCGTCATAATCGGATTCCATGCCGTCGGCCATGGTGAGCACCAGCAAGCCGTGGGCGTCGCGCGGTTTGATTTCAGCACACCCTGGGCCATCTCACGCGCCTGCTGATTGACGGTCATGAAGGCGTCATTGCGATTGTCGGAAGGCTTTCCGTCGACGCCACCCAGGAATTTCGAATCATCGAGGAAGAATGACGAGGTGAAAACGCCCTTCTCGTTGAACTCCTCATACAGATAGCTTGCCGCTTCAGCTACTTTTCCCAGAGGATCGCCCGGCTGCATTCTTTCGTAGGAAAGAAACTCCGCGCGGGCTCCCTGAAAATTCAGCTTGTAGAGTTCAGCGAAATCCATTGTCAAGGATAGCGGGCGGGATTGGCTCAGGAATCGCGGCTCCCGTGGACGGAGGGGTTGCATTTGCGATGGGCGAAAAAACTGCGAAGAGAGCGAAAACCAGAGCCGTGAGAGCAAGAAATGGCGGTCGTTCCATTTTGCTACCCCGTTGATTAAACAGGAGCCTCGCTACTGGCACCCGCAAGACCATCCACTGCGAATTATAGTTCGAGGTTAATTTGATTCTTCGTATTGCATAATACCGTGTTCCTATAAGTTATTCGATAAAAAACTCCGTAATCTGGTTGAAGAGCTGAATGCGCGCGGGCCGGTCTGCCGATGGGGTGGCCGCGACCCGGAAAAATCGCCAAATCAGTAGGATACTTGCCGTTCTGGATCAGTTCATTGATTACCTCGGACGTGTTCGCGAAGTGCACGTTGTCGTCACCCGTGCCGTGAGCCAGCATCAGCTTTCCGCGTAAATCGCGAGCTTGGTTCGCGGGAGACGACTCTTGGTAACCCGCCGGATTGTCTTCGGGCGTGCCCATGTAGCGTTCCGTGTAAATCGTGTCGTACAGGCGCCAATCACTGACCGGCGCAACGGAAACGCCCGCTTTGAATGCATCGGGCGCGTTGAACAGCGCCTCAAGCGTCATGTACCCGCCGTAACTCCAGCCCCAGATACCGATGCGCGTCCCGTCGACAAAGGGAAGCGATTTGAGGTACTTGACACCGGCCAGCTGGTCCTCCAGCTCGACTTTGCCCATCTGGTGGTAAATCGGGGTTTCGAAGGCGTGCCCCCTGTTGTAGGAGCCGCGATTGTCCAGGGAGAAAATGACGTAGCCTTTTTCCGCCATGCTTTCGAGCCACAGAAAATTGGAGCCGCCCCATTCGTTTTTCACGTATTGCACTTGCGGGCCGCCATAGACGTCAATCAGGACGGGATATTTGTGAGAGGCGTCGAAATTGGCCGGCTTGATTATCATGGCGGAAAGCTTTGTGCCGTCGTCCGCGGGCACGTCCACGAATTCGGCGGGGGATAGTGCGTACGCGCTCAGCTCGGCCACTTTATTTTCATTGATCACCGCGACGCGGGTTCCATCGGCGTGATCGAGGTCCTGGCGAGGCGGAGTCATCGCGTTCGAGTATTTGTCGACAAACGCCGCATCGTTCGGCGCGAGGATCACGTCGTGGGTGCCCGGATCTTTGGTGATGCGCGTGATGGTCTTGTCCGCAAGTGAAACCCGGTAGAGCTGCGTTTCGCGAATGTCGTCCTTGTTCGAAAGGAAGTAGATGTAACCGTGCGCTTCGTCCACGGCGGGATGGCTCGCCGCGCCGGGGCCAAAACCGCTGGTGCCGGTAATGCCCCAGTCGCCGCTGGTCAGCTGTTCCAGTTCTTTGCCGGCGAGGTCGTAGAGATAGTAGTGGCGGAAGCCGGAGCGCTCGCTCGACCAGAGAAATCGCTTTCCATCGGCGAAGAAGTACAGGTCGTCGCTGATATTCACCCAATACTTGTCGGTCTCGGTGAGCATCGCGCCCTGCGAACCGCCCCAAATATCCACAAAGAGCAGGTCCAGGCGATTCTGGGCGCGATTGAGGCGCTGGATTGCAATGTGGCGGCTGTCGCGCAGCCAGTCCACGCGCGGAAGGTAAACATCGGTGTCAGCGCCCGTGTCCATCCATGTGGTGTCACCGCCGGACACCTGAATTACGCCCACACGCACGATGGGATTCGCTTCACCCGCCTGCGGGAAGCGGGTGTATTCCAGCGCGCCCACCGGGGAACTCATGTCCATGATGGGATAGCGCGTGACGGGGCGCTCGTCCATTTCGTAATAGGCGATCCTCGAGGAGTCGGGCGACCACCAATACGCGGTCGTGCAATCGAGCTCTTCCGGATAAACCCAGTCGAGCTTGCCCTTCAGGAGATCTTCGGTTCCTCCGGCCGTCAATTGCCGCAAGCCGCCCCGGGTCAGATTCACGACCCAGAGATTGGAGTCGCGCACGAAGCTGATCCATTTCCGGTCCGGCGAGAATTTGGGATCCTCCAGGTCGGATCCGCCGTTCACGATCTGCCGTACGGCTGAGGTTTTCAGGTCGAGCATCACCAGGGTGTTGCTGCCGATGAAGAGAAGGGAATCGCCGCGTGGAGACCATAGGTAGTTTTCCGCCTGGATACGCCCCAGGCCGGTCGCCTGGATCGCCTGCCGTTTTCTCCGGCTGCATCACGGCGGCGAGTGTATCGGCTTTCACGACCACCTTGCGTTCGCCGGTGGAAGCGTCCATGGTCCAGAGTTCTTCGCCGCCATCCGAGGATTGCGGGTTTTGCCGGAGATAAGAAATGCGCGTTGCCGTCGGGCGTCCATTCGATTCCCTGCGTGAGGCTGCCACTCAGGCTTGGCCCGCTATAGATTCTCTCGACCGTAAGTGGTTTTCCCGCTGCGGTCTGGGCGAGGGTGGGCAGGGCAGCGGCGAAGAAAAGCGGGAGGCATGAGAAGAAAAGAAGAAAAAAACGCGACGTCCGGTGCATGCAACTCTCCATCAGATGGATTTGCCGAGAGAAAAAGGGAAGCAAATCGCAGCAATTGCCGCCCTGCGCAACCCGAAGCGCCGGCGCTATCGACTCGCCTGAGAGGTAGCGGCCATCTCTCCCTCAACGGCCGGAGAGACTCCGCGATTGCGCCAGCGATGAAGCCAGAAAGCGCCGATCGTCACGGCCAGTGAAAAGGCGAGAAATGATCCGTCCTCGACCATTTTCCTCGGGCCAACCTGTTCGCTCGAGCCAAAGCAGCCGCAGTTGATCGCGAGCCCCAGCGCATACGTTCTGACGATCAACGCGAAAAACCCCGTCAGCAGCAGGGTGGTCACGAGCGTAGAAAACCTCACCGCGATCCCGCTCAAAAGCCACAAGCCAAGGAAGCATTCGAACAGAGGCAGGAAATGCGCGACCCGAATTGCCTGCGAGGGCGGCAGCATTTGATAGGAGTCGACCTGCATGGCGAACATGGAAAGCGATGTTTTTATCGAATTGATCGACCAGGGGACGGGAATTTGAGGCTTGAGCTTAGAGTAACCGGCAAACAGAAAAAGGGCCGCGAGAGCGAGCCGCCCGATCAGCAGCAGAATTCGCCCCCCGCGCGCGGGAGACTTACTCGCCGCTGAAGGAGGCTGCACCGCGACACTCATCCCTGGGCCAGCAACTGATCGAAGAACTGCTTGAGGACCGTCCAGGAGACGACACCCTGGCCAGCCGGAAATTTCTGTCCCTTGTGGTAGATCAGGAAGGTTGGCGTCGCCATTACGGGCACCTGATTTCCCAGCGCTTTGTCTTGCTCGATATAGGCATCAAAAGGGCAGGAATGGCTCCCCGGAGGAACACTCATTTCACAGCCCACCATCAGCTTCTGCACGCGCTTGAAATCAGCGGGAGACAGGGCCGCGGCCATGTATTTTTCAATGTTGCCGGACTCTCCCCAGGCGGCCTGGTTATCGTAGAGCGCGGATTCGGCCTCCGCGAATTTTCCGATGGATGCCGCTGCATTGGCCCAGCGCGCTGCTTCGTAGCCGTATTTGTGCATCATCAGGGGAAAATCCCGGTGGACTATATAAACCTTCCCGGCCGCGACATAGTCACTGATCATTGGGCGCAGCGTCTGCTCGTAGAAGCCCCCGCAGGAGGGGCATTCGTAGTCGCCAAAAACCTCCAGGGTTATGGGCGCGCTCTTGGATCCGTACGTTTTCACGGGGGCCGCAGTCGAACCGGCAGGTTTAGCCGTGGCCGATGAACTCCCTGAGGCCCTGACTGTCCTCTGGGGTGCCAAGCCAAGTGCGAGTACTACTATGAGCGAGACCGAGGCTGCCAAGGCTAGCCTGAACCGGTGGCGCGCGCTTCGCCTGATAAGCGCAGCCTGCGCCGACATATCATTTGTTCCGTGGCTCAATTAGGGCCTCCTACAACTTAGACGGAGAGACGGCCGTTATTGTATCGCGAAATATCCCGGATGCAGCATCTTCCCGAATCTGTCAGGAACATCGTAAAAAAGCGGGCAAAGCCGATTGGAATGAATGGGCGGAGGGCAATTCATTCTGTCCCCGCGCTTAAGGATTTATGCGTCTGAACAGGGGGAGGGCAATGCCTTTATGCCCTTAATCTAATGAAATATAGGTAGATACATAAAACTTGACAATGTAACACTCAATAGCTATGATAAGAGGGTTTTCTAGATTGAGTCCCGCTGAAGAATCAGTCGGGAGGAGCAGATTACATGAGCAAGATTATCGGAATTGACCTGGGTACAACCAATTCGGTCGTCGCCGTGATGCAGGGCGGCGAGCCGGTCGTTATCCCCAACCAGGAAGGGGCGCGGACCACGCCGTCGGTTGTCGGAATCACCAAGAGCGGCGAACGCCTGGTCGGCCAAGTGGCCAAGCGCCAGGCCATCACCAACCCGGAAAACACGGTTTATTCCATCAAGCGGTTTATGGGCCGGCGCTACGACGAAGTAACCGAAGAAGCCAAGCGCGTCCCCTACAAAATTGTAAAGGGCCCGCACGATGATGCCCGCGTGGAGATTTCCGGCAAGGTCCTACAGCCCGCCGGAAATTTCCGCCATGATTCTTCAAAAGCTGAAGACTGCGGCGGAGGATTTTCTCGGAGAGAAGGTCACCAAGGCGGTGATCACGGTCCCGGCCTACTTTAACGACAGCCAGCGGCAGGCGACCAAGCAGGCGGGCGAAATTGCCGGGCTGGAAGTGCAGCGCATCATCAACGAGCCGACGGCGGCAGCGCTCGCCTATGGGCTCGACAAGAAGAAGGACGAAACGATCGCCGTCTACGACTTGGGCGGCGGCACATTCGATATTTCGATCCTTGAAGTTGGCGAAGGCGTGGTCGAAGTGAAATCGACCAACGGCGACACGCACCTCGGCGGCGACGATATCGACCAGAGCATCGTCGAGTGGATGGTCGCGGAATTCAAGCGCGATCAGGGCCTCGACGTGAGCAAAGACCGCATGGCGATTCAGCGGCTGAAGGAAGCGGCGGAAAAAGCCAAGATCGAGCTTTCGCAGCTTCAGGAAACGGAGATCAACCTGCCGTTCTTGACGGCCGACGCTTCGGGTCCGAAGCACATGCAGTTGAAGCTGACGCGCGCGAAGCTCGAACAGTTGATGGAGGATTTGCTGCAGCGCACGGTTGGTCCCGTGAAGCAGGCGCTGAGCGACGCGGGCCTGACGCCGGACAAGATCGACGAAGTGGTTCTGGTGGGCGGTTCGACGCGTATCCCGCGTGTGGTCGACATCGTCAAGAATCTCTTCAACGGCAAAGAGCCGCACAAGGGCGTGAATCCGGACGAAGTGGTCGCGGTGGGCGCGGCGATTCAAGGCGGCGTGCTGGGCGGCGAAGTGAAAGACATCCTGCTGCTCGACGTGACCCCGCTTTCGCTGGGCGTCGAAACGCTCGGCGGCGTGATGACCGTGCTGATCCCGCGCAACACGACGATTCCGACGCGCAAGTCCGAGGTGTTTTCAACGGCGGCGGACAATCAGACGTCGGTCGAGATTCACGTGCTGCAAGGGAGAGCGCCCGGTGGCCAGCGGCAACCGGTCGCTCGGGAAATTCCATTTGATCGGAATTCCGCCGGCTCCGCGCGGCATGCCGCAAGTGGAGGTGACGTTCGACATCGACGCGAACGGCATCCTGAACGTGTCGGCGAAGGATACGGCGACAAACAAGGAGCAGAAGATCACGATTACCGCTTCGACCGGCTTGAGCAAGGAAGAAGCCGAGCGCATGAAGAAAGAAGCAGATGCGCACTCGGCCGAAGATAAGGCGCGGTTGGGAGAAGTCGAGGCCCGCAACCGGCTCGACAACCTTGTCTACCAGACCGAGAAGCTCATCAAGGAAAACCGCGAGAAGCTGGCCGAGGCCGACGTGAAGGCGGCCGAGGAAGCGATCGAAGAAGCGCGCCGCGCGTTGAGCGAAGGCGGCCTCGACAAGCTGAACGCGGCGGTGGACAGCCTTACAAAGGCTTCGCACCGCATTGCCGAGTCGCTCTACAAAGCACAGCAGAGCGCGCCAGGGGCGGCCGGCGGCGCAGCGCAAGACGCGCAGGGCAACGGGGCGGCCTGTCAGGCGACGGCGGGCATCCGCGCCGGGACAAAGCGACGTGGTGGACGCGGAGTTTGTCGACGTCGACGAATCCAAGAAGCCGAACTGAACTGAACCGCGGTCCAATGGCGGGACGGCGGACATGCCTTCGGCAGCGAAATTCGCCGAAGGCGTGTTCGTCCGACCGCCAGCCCATATTTCAGGAGAGAGCGTTTGACGACGAACGGCATTCGGCGCACGAGCCCGCCGCAAGCAGTGCAGAAAATCCGCGACGGCGTATTCATGGTGCAGGTGGGCATTTCCGGAAGCCCGAGCGCGGATTGGCGGCGGCTTTTTTACGACGCGCAGCAGGAAGTGCCGCCGGATTTCCCGCCGCGCTCGGTGGAGATATCGGGAATTTTTTGCGTTTCAAGTCCGATCCCTCGAGCGTCGAGCAGAAAATCCGGTGCTCGACCGCTGGATGGAACGCGCGAGCCAGAAGGAAGCGAGCTATGGGCGGCCGCACGGAAGGCAGCGGCAGAAAAAAGAAGAACTCGAGCGCGAAGCGCAGGAAATCGCCGAATGGAACACGCGGTGGGCGAAGCTCTAGAAGTTTGCACGGAGCAGTTCGCGCGGGTTCAGCGCTACAGAGGTTCGAGACTTCAAAATGGCGACAACGACCAAACAAGATTATTACGAACTGCTGGGAGTTCCGCGCAAGGCGTCGGTGAAGGATATTCGCGCGGCTTATCGCAAGCTCGCGCGCAAATATCATCCCGATCTGAATCCCGGCGACAAGTCCGCGGAAGAAAAATTCAAGCAGATTCAGGAAGCCTACGAAGTTCTCTCCGACACGAAAAAGCGCCAGATGTACGACCAGTTCGGATTCAACGTGCCCGGGCCCGGCGGGACTGCCTCCTCCCGGAGCCGGCTACGGTGGGGCGGCGCCCCAGGATACTTCATTTCGATTTCGGCGGATTCGATTTTGGCGGCAGCGCAGGTGGCGCGCAGAGCGGGGCGGAGCACGAGCTTTCGCGATCTGTTCAGCCAGTTTTTCCGGGGCGCCAATGCGGCGCAGGCGGCCGAGGAGCACGAACCTGGCACCGATCTCGAATATCAGATCGACATCACGTTTGCCGAAGCGATGCACGGCACGGTGAAAAAGATCAGCTTCACGCGGCTGGATGTTTGCAACGTTTGCCACGGCACGGGCGCCGCGCCAGGGGATGAAAAGGTGTGCCCCACCTGCGGCGGCTCGGGACAGGTGACGCAGGTGAGCGGCAAGATGCGCTTTCAGATTACCTGCTCGCGCTGCGGCGGCACCGGCAAGCTGCGCACGATGTGCCGCAACTGCGGCGGCGAAGGGCGCGTCCCGAAGGTGGAAACGCTCGACGTGCGCATCCCGCCGGGAGCGCAAACGGGTTCGCGGGTGCGCGTGCCAGGGCGCGGAAATGCCGGGCTGCACGGGGGCCCGCCGGGCGATCTCTACATCATTATTCGAGTGGAGCCGCATCCGTTTTTCGAGCGGCGCGGCGACGACCTTTACACCGTGGTGCCGGTCACCGTTCCGGAAGCCTCGCTCGGCGCGAAAGTGGAAGTTCCCACGATCGACGGGCGCGCGCAGGTGCGCATTCCGCCGGGTACGGGCAGCGGCAAAAAGCTGCGGCTGCGCGAAAAGGGCGCGCCGTCGATACGCCAGCCGGGAAAGCGCGGCGACCAGATTGTGGAAGTGCAGATCGTGGTCCCCAAGCCGGAAGACGAGCGCATCCGCAACTTGATGAAGGAGCTCAGCAAAGTCGATCCGGAAGACCCGCGCCAGGAAATCTTTGCGCGCGGGGCTTTGTAACTATTTAGTGCGAGGATCCAGGGAGACGCCGATGACGCCACGGCCAGAAAAAAAGCCAAAGCGGGCTACATGATCAGCGCCGTCGCCGAGCTCTACAAGCTGCATCCGCAAACCTTGCGGCTCTATGAACGCGTGGGGTTGCTGAAGCCGTCGCGCTCGCAGGGAAACACGCGGCTCTACACGGACTCCGATCTCGAGCGGCTGGAAGTGATCCTGAATCTCACGCGCGAACTGGGCGTGAACCTTGCGGGCATCGAAATCATCCTGAACATGCGCGACAAGATGGCGGAGATGCAGTCGCAGATGGAAGCCTTCATCAAATTCGTGCGCACGGAAGTGGCGCGCAATTTCAACGCTCCGATCCGCGCGCCGCCCGCAACGCCATTGTCCGCACCATTCCGCGCCACCCGATTCGCGTGGAAAAGGCGACGACGCGTCATAGTTCCGTAACAGCAAATCTGATGTGCGTTTCCACAGGCCGGGCGTACATGCGCTTGCGCTCTCGGCGCTCGGCGCTTATTCTTGCGCCATGGCGCGAGCGGATTGTCCTGCTGTGCGAAGGCAGCGGCTGGAAAGTTGTAGAGCGAGGGGCGGAAGGCGCGCAGGCGCTGGCCGCGAAGGAGACTGCCCGGCCCGGGACTGCCGCCGGCGAACCAGAAGATGGTCTGGGCGGTGCCTTGCGACTGCACGACCGGCGACCGCACCGAACGCGCGCTCGCGCGGGCACGCGTGCCGGAGCGCTACCGCCATTGCGACTTTGATAATTTCGAGACGGACAACGACATCGAGCAGGTATCCCGCGAGCAGCTGGAAGCGTGGAACCGCAGTCTCACCCAAGCAAAACTGGTGGTACAGCGTTTCGCCGAGGAATTCCCGGTGGGCTCGGAGCACGGTCTGTTGCTGATGGGGCCTTGCGGCGCGGGGAAGACGCATCTCGCCATTGCGGCGCTCAAGCACGCGGTGCTTCGGGGGCACAGCGGGCTTTTCTACGACTACCGCGAGCTGCTGAAGGAAATTCAGGATAGCTACAATCCTGTGAACCAGTCGACCGAGATGAGCGTGCTCGAACCGGTGCTGAAGACGGAGATACTGGTGCTGGACGATGTGGGATCGAGCAAGCCGTCCCCGTGGGCGCTCGAGACAGTGGGCCACGTGCTGAATACGCGCTACAACGAGAAGCGCGTCACCATCCTCACGACCAATTTCCTTGATTCCGATGCTGCGCCGAATGGTGCGAATCAGGCAGCGCCTTCGCGCTCGATGGGAGCGCGCTCGCCAGCGTTAGAAGATACGCTTACGGAGCGGGTCGGCAGGCGCATCCGGTCCCGGCTCTATGAGATGTGCCGCACAGTGGAAATTTCCGCGCCGGATTACCGCAAAGAGATTCGCAACATCAGCCGCTTCCGTTCGTAGAAACCGGGTAGTCCACGGGGCGAAGTGTTCTCGCCCATTTATTGCCAACCGTTTTGCCGCCGGTAGCCGTGCGGGCTGCCTCCCGCACGGCGGACGCCGTTCCTTGGATCAAGAGCTTAAGGAATGAGGGCGGCGACTTGGTTTGAGAAGGCGCTCTCGTCGTTGTTGGAGTCTACGGATGTCACGACGTAGTAGCGCATTTGTGCGGTTTGCAAACTCGCGTCCGTATAACCGGTTGCGGCAACCGGGCTAGAAGTGAGCTTGGTGTAGGAACCACCCGAGACCGTGCTCACATAGACGTTATAGCCTACCACGCCGGATGTGCTTGGCGACCACGACAGTGCCACCGAATGCATGGGGGAAGTCCCTGTTCCAGACAACGCGATGACTTTGGTCCCGTTGGAAGCGTTACTCGCGACGGTTACGCTGCCCGCTGCGTTTCCCGTTACGGCCGGATCAAACGTTACGGCAAGCGACACAGTCTGGCCTGCTGCGAGGACCGTACCGACAGGAAGTCCGCCGGCATTGAATCCTGCTCCCGCCATCGTCACGTTAGAGATGGTTATGTTCGCCGTGCCGGCATTCGTGAAGATCACGCTTTGCTGGCTGCTGCTCGAAATGTTCACGCTGCCGAAGCTGAGGCTGGCCGAGCTCGCATTCAGAACATAGGTTCCAGTTACCGTGAGGAGCGCTGCATTACTGCTCGCGCTTCCTACGCTGTTGCTTACCACGACGCTGAACTGAGAGCCGGTATCTGAGGTGGACGCTGCCGGCTGGGTGTAGCTGGACGCGGTCGCCCCGCTGATCGCCGCGCCATTGTTCAGCCACTGGTAGGAAAGCGGCGCGGTGCCGGTATTGGCCACCGAGAAGGTGGCGCTCTGGCCGGCCGCTACTGTCTGGCTGGCCGGCTGCGTCGTAATCGCCGGCGCAGTTCCCGTCGCTACGGCGGTCATCGCGATGCTCTGCGACCCTGTGGAGGCGTTGCTTGAAATTGTGACTGTTCCGGTGACGGCGCCGGACAGGAGCGCGGCAAACGTGGCGGTGACCGAAGCAGTTTGTCCTGGTGCGAGCGTCATCGGCAGCGCAGGATTGGCGACCGAATAGCCGGCCCCCGAAATCGCGATCTGGGTAATATTGAGCGCGGCCGTTCCTGAATTGCTGAGGGTGAACGTCTGCGAGCTCGTCTTGCCGATAGTCACGCTGCCGAAGTTGGTGGTCGACGGGCTTACAGCAATCTGTGCCTGCCCGGCCGGGGGCTGCGCCGCGGCGCCGGCGTTTGCGAAGAAGACGCCGCTGATTACGGCGTTGCCGGCGCTGTTGTTCGTGACGTTGATGTGTACGTGGCCGGTGATATTCCACACGAGGTAGACGCCGTTGGAGAATCCGGAGACGGAGCGTGTGTCGAGCACGGCATTGGAGTTGGCGTCGACCACCTGAACGGTCTCGGAGCGGCCGCCCATGTAGCCGTCCCAGTCGACCGCGTAGAGGGCGATCTGGTGGGCGTTGCCGTCGGTGAGATTGAGATCGAAGTTGAAGGTGGAGAAGGTATACCAGGCGGAGGCGATCCGTCCGGTGCAGGAACCGCAAGCCAATGCGCGAGGATCGCTCGTGCCGGTGGCCCAGGTCCAATTCGACTGGCTCTGAACCGCGAAGGTCGCATAGGCTGGGACGCTTTGGCTGTCATTGGCGATAGCATAGCCGCCCGCGCCGTAGGTCCCATGCCAATTTCCCTGGGTCGTGCTGTCGAGGCCGGCGAAGTTTGCAGCGGCACCCTGTGTGTTAACGGTGGTACCGCTTCCGAAGAAGAGCCCGCTGATTACGGCATTGCTCGCATTGTTGTTCGTGACGTTGATGTGCACGTGGCCGGTGATATTCCACACGAGATAGAGACCGTTGGAGAATCCAGAGACGGAGCGTGTGTCGAGCACGGTATTGGAGTTGGCATCGACCACCTGAACGGTCTCGGAGCGGCCGCCCATGTAGCCGTCCCAGTCGACCGCGTAGAGGGCGATCTGGTGGGCGTTGCCGTCGGTGAGATTGAGATCGAAGTTGAAGGTGGAGAAGGTATACCAGGCGGAGGCGATCCGTCCGGTGCAGGAACCACAAGCCAATGCGCGAGGATCGCTCGTGCCGGTGGCCCAGGTCCAATTCGACTGGCTCTGAACCGCGAAGGTCGCATAGGCTGGGACGCTCTGGCTGTCATTGGCGATAGCATAGCCGCTCGCGCCGTAGGTTCCATGCCAGTTGCCCTGGGTCGTGGTGTCGAGGCCGGTGAAGCTGGCGGTGGCCCCGGCGCTGACTCCAACGTTGTTGACCGTGGAGCTTCCGAAGAAGACACCACTGATCACGGCGTTGCCGGCGTTGTTGTTCGTGACGTTGATGTGTACGTGGCCGCTGATATTCCACACGAGGTAGATGCCGTTGGAGAATCCGGAGAGAGAGCGGCTGTCGAGCACGGCGTTGGAATTGGCATCGACTACCTCAACGGTCTCGGAGCGCCCACCCATGTAGTTATCCCAGTCGACGGCATAGGCTGCAATCTGGTGCGTATTGCCGTCCGTCAGGTTGATATCGAGCGTGAAAGTCGAGAAGCTATACCAAGCTGCGGCCAGGCGGCCGGCGCAACCGGGGCACTGCAAAGCACGCGGGTCGGTCGTGCTGCCATTCCACGTCCAGTTCGAGGCATTCTCGACCGCGAAAGACGCGTAGGCCGGGACGGACTGGGGACCATTGGCGAGGGAATAGCCGTCGCCGCCATAAGTGCCCTGCCAGTTCCCTTGCGAAACAGTGTTTGATGCGACAAAGGAGGCAGTCGCCGCAGTGGCCGCGCTTGCCGCGCCCGTCAGAGACAAGAAGGCTAGAGTTAAAATGGAAGACCCAATGAGGGCCAGGGTTGTTCTGGTGGTTTGCTTCTTTTTCGTGTCCATGCTCGAAGGCTAGGCTCCGAGCACAATTCGGGACGACTGTACGGGCGGCCGGATTTAGAGCGAAGTCCATCAAATTAGAAATGCATAATGTTTACTGGCCTCCTGCAATCCAACTGTCCTTCGCATTTCCGGACGACAGGTGAGCCAGAAATCGGATCCTCGAAAAGTTTTGAGTGCATGACAAACTTTGTGCGAACTGATCCTGGCGAACTGGTATGATCCGGGAGTTTTTGCAGCACTGGTGAATTCGGGAGACGCGGCTATCGGCTTTTCATCAAGGAGCTTTGGATGCGCCTTTTACTCTCGGTGATTCTCGGGTGTTTACTTTTGGCGGTACCGACTTCGGCACAAGTTCATACCTCGAAGACCTTCGACATCTACTTGATTGATGTGGAAGGCGGCAATGCCACGCTGTTCGTTTCCCCTTCTGGCGAATCGGTGCTTATGGATACGGGGAGCGGCGGACCGAATTCGCGGGATGTGAATCGCATCCTCGCCGCCGTCAAGGACGCCGGCCTCACGCACCTTGACAACCTGATTACCACGCACTGGCACGGCGATCATTTTGGCGGCACCGCGGAGCTCGCGTCGCGCATCGAGATCAAGAATTTCATCGACCACGGCCCTAACACCCAGCAACCTAACGTTCACGGAGAAGATTTTCTCAAAAACACTTATCCCGAGCTTTATGCCAAGGCGAAGCACACCGTGGTGAAAGCCGGCGACAGGATTCCGGTCGCCGGACTCGACTGGCGCGTGGTGACCGCAGCGGGAGGCGTACTGAAGAACCCGCTGCCGGGCGGCGGACACCCCAACCCGGAATGCGCGAGTTTTCAGCCCAGGGATAAGGATGACGACGGCGGCGTGGAGAACCCGAATTCAGTCGGGAGCGTGGTCAACTTCGGGAAGTTCCGGATCGTGCATCTGGGCGACCTTACCTGGAACAAAGAATTCGAGCTGATGTGCCCGAATAATCCGATCGGAACCACCGACGTGTTTGTGGTCTCCAATCATTCGCTGGTGGTGGCGAATATGCCGATTCTCGTCCATGCGCTTCGACCGCGCGTCATCCTCATGAACAATGGGATTCGAAAAGGCGGAAGGCCCGAAACCATGAAGACTTTCTATACATCCCCGGGCCTTGAGAACGTTTGGGAGCTTCATTTTTCGCTGCTCAGCGGACAGGAGTACACCGTACCGGGATTATTTATCGCGAACACCACCGACGATCCCATGACGGCAATGCCTGTCGAGCCAATGCCGCCGCCGGCGGATGAATACGTGCTGCGCGAGCCTCGCTCGCCCGCTCCGCCGCCTCACAACGGCCAGGCGTATTGGATCAAAGTTTCCGCGCAGGCGGACGGAACCTTTACGGTCACCAATCAGCGCAATATGTTCAGCAAGACGTACCCGGCGCGTAAGAATTAACTCGCCTCGGCGCAGATTTGTTCTTTGCAGGGCCGGGCCGAACGGGAGGAATCTACTTTAGTAATCCGAAGACCGCGACACCTGTCGGCGTCCCCACGTAGACCCTGCCTTCGGCAATCACGGGAGCGATGAACTTGTTGTTCACGAATTGATCGCGAGTACCGCCTTGGTTGCTGTTATAAAGTTCCACCTTCAGGTCGGAAGCCCGGTATGCATAGAGCGCCGCGGGAATCGAATTTTCGACAGCCCAGACGATCGCATTCTCAGTCCCGTTCGCCGAAACGCTCGGGGTGGTGCCCGGATCGACGAATTTAATTTTCGTCTGAGACGCGGGGGCGCGCTGGATCATTCCATTTGCGA
The DNA here is from genome assembly GCA_963848365.1 of uncultured Acidobacteriota bacterium. Lineage (GTDB taxonomy): Bacteria > Acidobacteriota > Terriglobia > Acidiferrales > UBA7541 > Palsa-295. Next base: position 273,460 of record CAWKDI010000004.1, on the reverse strand, counting down.
AGGGGAGCGCGCGGACGGCGTCATCGAAAGCCCCGAAATAGAGCACGCCATTAAAATAGGCGGGCGTGGCAAACTGCATTCCCGCGATGGCCGCGGTCACTTCCTGATATACATGGTCGCCGTTGGCATCAAATTTCCCCATCGAGTCGCGATCCACGACGTAAATGGTGCGGTCCTTGCCAGCTCCCACCGCCAGGTGGCGCACTTTCCCGGACGCGTCTTTCATGTCTGGAAGCAGCACGATCCCTCCGGAGCCGAGGTCCTCGTCCCGTTCGGACTCCTCCACCGTGTTGTGCATCGTGAAATAATCGGCCACCGACAGCCGGTTGCCGCGCATCGAGAGCTTTACGAACGCGTTGCCAAAATCATGCTGAGACGGGAACCCTTTCGAATCGAGGGACGTATCGAAGGTACCGTTGCCTGTGAGGAGGTAGATGTTCCCGGCATCGTCGGCCGCCGGACCGTCTCCCGTCATCCAAATGGCGCCCTGGGTGCCATTCGGAGTGAGGTCGAGCGCCGCTGCTTGTTGAAGCGTTGAGGCATCGTAGGCGATCAACCAACTGCCGTAAGGTTCCGTGTCGCAATGCGACGACCAGGTGGTGTAGATCACTCCGTTGGAAAGCAGCAGGGCGGCGCGGTCTTCGTACTGTTTGGGATCGAATGTAGCTTGGCCATTCTTGCTGCCGGATCCCGTTCCCGGGAAAGTGCCTGTAATGGTTCGCGGGCTGCCGGGCAATTCGGATCCTGTCGCCAGATCGAGTGCATGGAGACGCTGGAAGTAGCGACCCTGTCCATCTTTCGACATCGCAACGACGTAAATCGCGCCATTGGGCCCGTGCTTCAAATCAATCACGGGTGTCGACGTTACTCCGATTTCGGGAGTCACCTGCTGGCAACCGCGATTGTCACTGGTGGTTTCCCCCGCACCCAGTACAGAGGTTCGCCACAGCGGCGAAAATGTGTCCGCGTCAAACGCGTAGACCAGAGCATGCTCCGTGGCCACGAAAACCACCCTGTGTGCGGCGCCTTTGAAGACGAGGCTAGCCACGTAGAGGGGTTGAGCGTCCACCAGCCCCCGCACGCGCAGAAAGCCGATCTTGCCAAAAGCGCGGGAATTCACGTTCGCAGGAGTAAGTTGTGCTTCGCTCAGATACTCCCCGGTCCGGGCATTGTCGTGGTGATAAGTAAGCACATTTACATCGGCGCCAGCCCTCGACGCACTGTTTGCGGCCGCCTCCGTCGCGCGCGGGGGGGCTGATTGCGAAGCCTCGAAGGCGGGCGGACCAGATTCGCCGCTGCTGGGTGTCCGGCCACACCCCGTCGAAAGCGCTGCCATTGCCAGCAGCCACATCGCACCGAGTACTGACGCAAATTTCCGCCCAAGATTCATGAGGATAGAGGATTCGTCCTCGTTTTCCTGTTGGATTTTTATTGATGAATCGGAAGGCCCATTTATGATGTTCGCATAATAATATCGTTAAGAGCGCTCCCGCGGCTACGCGGTTTCGGCGGAGGTGGGATGGGCGCTTCGGACGGTTCCCGGGGCTGGACGCTTCCACCGGCCATAGAGCCAGTCGCCCGCGCGCCACGCCAGCAAAATCCCCACCGCCCATGCGTATTCGAGCGGCTTCGTCACGTCCGATTTGACGAGCCAGTAGTAGTGAATCACGCCGAGGACCGCGGTGACATAGATCAAGCGATGCAGAAGCTGCCAGCGCTTGCCGCCGAGGCGGCGGATCCAGCCCGCCGTGGAAGTGACCGCCAGCGGAATCAGCAGCACAAATCCGGCGAAGCCAACGGTGATGAAGCGCCGCTTCTGCACATCCTTCCACATTTCCGGCCAGTCGAAGAACTTATCGAGCCCGATCCAGGTGGAGAAATGCAGGCACACGTAGAAGAATGCAAAGAGCCCCAGCATGCGCCGGAAGCGAATCAGCAGCGGCTGGTGCAAGCATTTTTCGCAGCGGGGTGATGGCGAGGGTGAGAACCAGAAAGCGCAGAGTCCAATCGCCGGTCGCGTGAGTGATGAACTCGATGGGGTTGGCGGCGAGCTCGTTATGAAACCCCCGCCAGATCAGGATCGCCAGCGGAACAAGGCAAAGCAGCAAACACAACCACCTTGGTCCACTTGCTGGTGAGGATGGTTTTGGTCACGAAAGGGCCGCCTTCGCAATTCCGCAATCAATAGTTTTTGCGCAGGTCCATGCCGGTGTACATGCTGGCGACCTGGTCGCCGTAGCCGTTGAACATCAGCGTGGGGATTGGCCGGTCGAAAAAGCCGCCGCCCAAGCGATGCTCCTTGGCCTGGCTCCAGCGCGGATGGTCGACAGTGGGATTCACATTCGAATAAAAGCCATATTCATGCGCGTTGGTGATATTCCAGGTCGTGGGCGGCTGACTTTTCACGAAGCGAATCTTCACGATGGACTTGACGCTCTTGAATCCATACTTCCAGGGAATCACCATGCGCACGGGCGCGCCATCCTGATTGGGAAGTGTTTCGCCATACATCCCGACGCAGAGAAGGTCAGCGGGATGCATGGCCTCGTCCAGCCGCAAGCCCTCCACGTAAGGCAATTCGATCCCGGCGTCACGCCACAGCGGCATCTGCTTTCTTGTCGTAATAGCTTTGGAAAGCCACGTACTTCGCGCTGGGAGTCGGCTCGACCAGCTTGGCCAACGCGCTGAACGAATAGCCGATCCACGGCACCACGATGGACCAGCTTCGACGCAGCGATGGCGATAGATGCGCTCCTCAAGCGGAGCCAGCTTCAAAATCTCGTCCATGGTAAACGTCCGCGGCTTCTCCACTTCGCCTTCCACCGAGACGCTCCAGGGCGTTGTCACGAAATTGTCGGCGTTTTTGGACGGGATCGGATTTGTCGGTGCCAAACTCGTAGTAATTGTTGTAATGGGTCACGTCCTGCTCGGGGGTGACCTTCTCACTGATGTTGTCCTTGCTGTAGGGTCCCTGAACAAGTCCATTCAATTTGACGGGTACCGAACCGACCGGCCCGGCGCAGCCACAAGACTCGGAAAGTTCTTGTAAGCCGCTACCGCGCCAGAGGTTGCGAGCAGCCCCAGCAGAAAATTGCGGCGCCCCATATAGAGAGCCTTGGGGGTCACATCCGAATAGGTCAAGTCTGGCTTTTTTCTTGATGAGCATCGATCAACACCTCCGCTAATCCCACACCAATAATAATACGCGCCGGCTACTTATTTGGATGCACGAACTTGCCTAGCGGGTATGCGCGATCGGCTACAAGGCGCCGTCTCCAAACAGAAACAGCTATTCGGCGGCCAATTCCTGCAGCAGCGCCGCACGAAGCCGCTCCTGGGTCTCCGGGGGCAGTTTTGCCCCGCGCGAGGTGAGGTAAAAGACGTCGATGGCCATCTGGCCTTCCGTCTCGATCAACGCGATTTCGATGTTGCAGTCCTCGCGGGCAAACTGCGAACTGATGCGATGCAGAAGCCCGAGACTGGTCCTGCGTGATCACTTCCACCAGCGTGCTGTGCGGCGAAGCACTCGTCGTCGATTTCGATCTTCGTTTCGATCTTCACCTTGGGCAATGGCATTCTTCTCCGAGCGCATGCGGTCCCGCAGCATGCGGTCCAGATCCGCCTTGCCGAGCAGCACGTCGTGGATGCTTCGCCTTGAAACGCTCCCATTCCGGCAGATTCAACTCCAGGGTGCGGAAGCGGTCCGTGAAGAAAAACGTGTCCACCACCATTCCGGCGCGGTTGGAAAAAGCCGCCGCTTTCACGATGTTCATGCCCCAGGCGGCGAGCGTGCCGGCCATTTTGGAGAACAGGAACGGCCGGTCGCGACGTCACCAGCGTCAGTTCGTACCAGTGCCGGCCGCGCGTCAGCGAAAGTTGCACGGGATCTTCGTCCAGGCGGCTGGCCATCTCCATCTGGCTGAGAATTTCGCCTGCCGCTTGCGTGCGCAGATATCTGCGCGGCAAGCCTTCCAGAAAGCTCTCGAGCTTCTTTCCGGCTGCCGGCGCGAGCGTCCGAAGGTGGGTGAGCACTTCGTCGTCCTCATCGACGTGCAGGCGCTCGTCCACGGTGCGCAGCATGTGATTGGCGGTGCCGATGTAGAGCTGCCAGATGTTCTCCGCCTTCCAGGGCGTGAGAGCCTCCGGATTCACCGCTTTGATATCGGCATAGGTGAGCAGGCAAAGCATCTTCAGACGCTCGGGCGTTTCCATCTTTTCCGCGAATTGGTGAATCGTGCCGGGATCGAAAATGTCGCGGCGCAGGGCGGCGCTCAGCTCCAGGTGGCGGTCGATCAGAAACAGAACCGTTTCGCGGTCGAGGTCATCGAGGTCAAGGCGGTCGAGGCAGGTTTTCGCCAGATGTCCACGCTGCCGATAACATGGTTCTCGGTCTTCAGCGCCTTGCCCGTGTCGTGCAGAAGCAAAGCGAGATAGAGCAGGTCCGGCTGCTCGAGCTCGTCGAGAAGCTCCGCGTAACGCTGGTCCCAACTGGTTTGCGACTGCCGCAGCTTGTGCAGATTTTCGATGGCGACAAAGGTGTGCTCGTCCACCGTGAAGCGGTGGGAATAGTCGCGAATCACCAGCGCGTCGATTCCCTTCAACTCCGGCAAGAGCAGCGTCAGCAGCCCGAGCGAATGCATGGCGCGCAACGCATCGGCCGCGTGCGGCGCCAGCAGAATTTCCTGCAGATAGTGCCAGAGTTCTGCGCCCTCGGGCGGATGGGCGGCGATTGTACCGAGCACCTCCTCCATCTGGTGCTCGGCGGTTGAACTCAGCGCCAGGCCATGCCGCGCCATGAAGCGGAACATGCGCAGCGGCAACCCCGGATCGCTCAGCGATTCCGGACGCTGCAGAAAAATCCGGCCGTCGACGACGGCAAACTCCGAGTTCGACAAGCGCGACCGCAGATTCTGAAATTGCCGGTAAAGAGACGCGCGCGCCGCCGGAAACTCCTCCAGAAGCTGCGCGGCTACGCGGTGGATCTGACGGGCATGGCGGAAATAAATGCGCATCCATTCGGATGCGTCCATCGACTGGCAAGTCGTGTGCGCCGATTCGCAAGGCGGCCGCTTCATCCTGCGCCGCCCAGGCGAGGGTATTATCGTCGCGCCCATAGCGATAATGCAGAAAGCAGCGCACTGACATCAGAAAGCGCAAGCGCGTCATCGAACGGCTGCCGCAGCGGCGCGGGAAGCAGGGTGGCTTCCAGCGGGCCAGCGTGCCTTTTTCTTCGATCGCGGAAATCAGCGCCAGCCAGCAAGCCAGGTTGTAATCGCGCAGGCCGCCCGGGCCGTCCTTCACGTTCGGTTCGAGGTGAAAGACGGTATCTCCGAATTTGTTGTAGCGGGCGCGGGTAAGGTCAGTGAGCCGCTGGACGATCAGTCGGGATTCGCGGGATACGAGCTTTGGAATCAGTTTGTCGTGGAGCCGCGAAAATAGATGCGGGTCGCCGGCCAGGTAGCGGCAATCGAGCAAGGAAATCGTGAATTCCACGTTATTCGGATCGAACCGCTCGCATTCGGCCAGCGTTCGCGTCGCGGGGCTCAGCTTCAGGCGCAGGTCCCAGATTTCCTGCGAGAAATTACGGATGGCAGTCTTTAAATCTTTTTTCGGTGTCGCCGCCCGCGTGAAGAAACATCAAGTCAACGTCGGAGTGCGGAAACAGCCAGCGCCTGCCAAAACCGCCGAGGGCGATCAGAGCGAAATTGCGGGGGCCTTCGATCTCGGGCGAGATCAATTCATGCCACAGGCGGCGCGCGATCGATTCTACGAGGGCCGTGCGCCCCAACAGAGCGGCTCGTCCATCGCCCGAGGCAGAAAAATCCCGCTGGATGCGCGCGGATTCCGCCGCGTAAAGCTCTCTGAGTTCAATCGCCCAGTGACGAGCCGGTAGCCATGCCAGTTGGAAAAAAGTTCTATTTCGCGCAGCTTTTCGGCCTTCAAGAATATACATTCCCGCGCCTTTTGCCTAATCAAGCCTTGTATGGATCGTATTAACACCCTTGGGAAACATTCATTCGAAACGCCGCAGGAAAACGCCCGGTCCCTCGAGCTTACAGAACTCCGTCGCCGCGTTCGTCGTTGCGGATGCGGATGGCATCGTCGACCTTCGAGAGGAAGATTTTGCCGTCGCCGATTTTTCCCGTGCGCGCGGCGGTCTTGATCGCGTCCACGGCCTTTTCCGCCATGTCGTCGGGCAGAACCATCTCGATTTTGATTTTGGGAATCAAATCGACGGTATATTCCCGGCCCCGTAGAACTCCGTGTGGCCCTTCTGCCGGCCATGCCCGCGGGCCTCGAGCACCGTCATTCCCTCGACGCCAACTTCATGCAAGTGCGTCCTTCACGGCATCCAGCTTCGCTGTTTGAATAATCGCTTCCACTTTGATCATCGTTCTTCTCGCTTCGTAATCAACATCGGCGTTGAAAGATTACGTGGAAATCGCCCGGGTCGCTAGGCCGAAGTCTCCCAGTAGTAACCTTCCTCTCCGTGCTGGGAAAGGTCGAGGCCCATTTGTTCGTGCTCTTCGGTAACCCGCAAGCCCACCACAAGGTCCACAAACTTCAGGATTACAAGCGTTCCCACGATCGCCAGCCCCCAGGCCATGGCGACTCCGGCCAGTTGATTGAGGATCTGATGCCAGTTGCCTTCCAGGGCGCCGGCAGGAAGAGGATTTCCGCCCGCGTCTTTGAAAATCGGGTTGATCGCGCTGGAGGCAAAAAGACCAGTAAGCAGCGCTCCAATTGTTCCTCCGGCTCCATGTACGCCGAAAGCATCGAGCGAATCGTCGTAACCGAAACGGGATTTCACCACAGTCACCATCCAGAAACAGAAAGCGCCCGCAATGAGGCCAATCGCCAAGGCTGACACGGGACTCACGAATCCAGAAGCGGGCGTGATCGCCACCAGTCCCGCTACTGCGCCAGAGATCGCCCCCAAGGCGCTTGGCTTGCCGCGAACCATCCATTCCGCTCCGCTCCAGCCAATCACTGCGGCTGCTGCTCCGAAGTGAGTCGCAACGAAAGCACTGGTCGCCAGACCACCCGCAGCGAGCGCGCTTCCCGCATTGAATCCGAACCAACCCACCCACAGCAGGCAAGCTCCGATGAAACTCAATACCACGCTGTGGGGAGGCATCGACTGTTTCGGGTACCCGAGGCGCTTTCCCAGATAGATTGCGCAAACCAGCGCCGAGACGCCCGAGGTGATGTGAACGACGGTGCCCCCGGCGAAGTCGAGCGTCGGAATGCGCCCGCCGAGCGAGGCGTTCAGCAGTCCGCCCTTGCCCCACACCATGTGGGCCATCGGGTCGTAGACAAAAAGCGACCAAAGCGTCAGATACAGGAGCATCGCGCTGAATTTCATCCGTTCGGCGAACGCTCCCGTGATCAGCGCCGGGGTGATGATGGCGAACATCAACTGGAATACCATGTACGTCTGCGCGGGAATCGTAGCTGCGTAGTCGGGATCCGGCTTTAGGCCCACGCCGTGCAGAAACACATTGTGGAAGCTTCCGATGAAGCTGTTTCCCGGCCCGAAAGCCAGACTATAGCCCACCATAGCCCACAACACCGTGATCACCGCCATCATCGCGAAACTCTGCATCATCGTGGAGAGCACATTCTTTTTGCGCACCAGCCCGCCATAGAACAGCGCAAGCCCCGGGCCGGTCATCAGCAGCACAAGCGCAGCGCTCGTCAGCATCCACGCGTTGTCGCCGGAACTCTTGGCCTCGGCCACTGCTTGCTGCAAGGCGGTGAGCCGATCCACGTGAATGTCGGGAGCTACCAGCGCCGCGGCGGGCAGGGGAGGAGTCCCCCCGTCTCGCGCAAACAGAGCCAGTGGGAAACAAGGAAGAAGGACTAACATCGCCACAATCTGTCGGAGTAGTTTTTTTCTCATGCGGCCTCTATCTGCTGTCTATCCATCGGGGCACACACAACGTCCGCCTGCGCAGGCTTCTGAGATGCCCTGGGGACATCGATTACTTTGATTGAGTCTTTTGATACCGGCTGCCCTCCACAGGCAACCGATCCGGCGCATTATACATGGAAGGGCAAAAAATGCTGCAGTCTTCTGACAATAATGGAGATAACCGTCGCGATCTTAATAGTTTCTTTATGAACTCTCAATGAAGGAATGCCTCAGGCGAGCTCTAAACTTTACGAGGAAGCCGCGTAGCCTTTCGGATTTCTCCTGCGCCATTCCCATTGCGATCTGAGAATGCCGGGCAGGTCATAGGTGGGTTTCCATCCCAGAACGGCGCTCGCTTTTTGCGCGTCGGCCACCAGACGCGCCGGATCGCCAGGCCGCGGCGCATCCTCCCGGATGTTTATCTTCTTTCCAGTAACCTGCCGCGCGGCTTCGATCACCTCGAGCACCGAATAACCATGACCGGTTCCGAGATTGATGAAATCGGACTTGCCTCCCTTGCGCAGATAATCGAGCGCTAGGATATGCGCATCCGCCAAATCAGCGACGTGAACGTAATCGCGAATGCAGGTTCCATCGGGCGTCGGATAGTTTTTCCCAAATACGGCCACTTCGGCCTCGGATCCCGCCGCAGCGGCAAGCACGTTGGGTACGAGATGTGATTCCGGCTCGTGATACTCGCCGCGCAGTTCCGTCGCGCCTGACGCGTTGAAGTAACGCAGGGCAACGAATTTCAATCCGTAGGCGTGATCGTAGCTTTCGAGCAGCCGCTCCATGGTGAACTTGGACCACCCGTACGGGTTCTTGGGCCACTGTGGACATGTCTCCGAAATAGGCGTTTGTTCGGGCTCGCCATAGGTGGCGCAGGTCGATGAAAAAACCACCCGCCGGATGTTCGCCTTTAGCAGACAGCCCATCAGGGCAACGCCTTCTTCCACATTATTTTCGAAGTACTTTGCGGGTTGTTCCACCGACTCACCCACGTAGGCGAGGGCCGCGAAGTGAACGCAAGCCTCGATCTCGTGCTCTTTAGCGATGCGCTCCATCAGGCCTCGATCCCCGACCCGGCCCTGATAGAAAGGAACGTCGCTGTCGAGGGCGCTCCGATGGCCTCGAAAAAGGTCATCTAGAACCACCACCTGCTCGCCTTTCGCTCGCAGACGTTCCACGGTAACGCTGCCGATATACCCGGCCCCGCCAGTAACCAGTATCTTCATCTCGCTCCGTTCGAATCCCGATTAGCCACCGAGCCATTATGCGTCAGGCGAGCCGGCGCGGCCAATGTCTGGGCTTTTGAGTGAGCCTTAAAAGATAAACAAAGGCCTGGAACGCGAGTCTTCCGATTGCGGGGACTTAGGAGTCGAGCGGCGTCGGATTGGCCGTTGCAATACGACGGCCCGCAAAAAGTTGGGCTTCGCCTTGCCTTCGCCCGTAGCAGTAAGTGTTGTGAATAGCTGATGGGTTCGATAGAATTTTTCCGTAGTACTGGCAACGCGGCCACTTGCTAAAGTAGCGGCGATGGCCTCCATTCCATTTCCTACCGTGCGTCATGGTCTGTTCGAAGGCTACGAGACAGGTGATTTCTACGATGAGATGTTCATCGCGCCGGGCGAACCTCGACCGCACTATGCCAAGCTCTTTCAGAAGCTTGGCGCGATGGCACCAGCTCAGTTCGAAGAGCGGCGGAAGCTTGCCGACCTCTCTTTCCTGATCCAGGGCATCACCTTCACGGTCTACAGCGACGGCCAAGGCACCGAACGGCTGTTCCCATTTGACCTGATCCCCCGCATCCTGCCGCATTCGGAATGGGAACGGATCGATCGCGGTTTGGCCCAGCGCGTGGTGGCGCTGAACCTGTTCCTGCAGGACGTTTATGGCAAGCAGTGCATCTTCAAGGACCGGCAGATTTCACGCTCGCTTGTCTACTCCTGCCCGCATTTTCGCCGGGAAGTGATTGGCGTGGAAGTGCCGCGCGGAATCTACACGCACATTTGCGGCATCGATCTGGTGCGCGATTCGAAAAACGGCGAATTCTGCGTTCTCGAAGACAATGTGCGCACGCCCAGCGGCATTTCCTACGTGCTTGAGAATCGCCTGGTGATGACCCGCACGCTTCCCGACGCGTTCCAGGCCTGCGAAGTGCTGCCTGTCCATCACTATCCCAACGAGCTGTCGCGCATTTTGCGCAGCCTTTCGCCGCGCGGCGAAGAAGACGCGGAAATCGTTCTGCTCACGCCGGGAATCTACAACAGCGCCTATTTCGAGCACAGCTTCCTCGCGCAGCAGATGGGAATCGAGCTCGTCGAAGGGCGCGACCTGATCGTGGATGGCGGCATCGTCTACATGAAGACGATCCACGGGCTGAAGCGAGTGGATGTGATCTACCGCCGCGTGGACGACGATTTTCTCGACTCGCTCGCTTTCCGTTCGGATTCCATTCTGGGTGTTCCGGGCCTGATGGGCGCCTATCGCGCCGGCAATGTCGCGCTGGCAAACGCCGTGGGCAATGGCGTGGCGGACGACAAGGCGATCTACGCGTTCGTGCCGGATTTTATTCGCTATTACCTCGGCGAAGATCCCATCCTGCGAAGCGTGGAAACCTATATCTGCGCGCGGCCCGACGATCTTCAGTACGTGCTCGACCATTTGCCCGAGCTGGTCGTGAAGGCCGTCGGCGAATCCGGCGGCTACGGAATGCTGATCGGGCCAACGGCCGACAGCAAGAAAATCGAGGAATTTCGGGAGCGCATCCAGGCGAACCCGCGAAACTACATTGCCCAGCCCGTCGTGGCGCTCTCGCGCGTTCCCTCCTACGATCCTGCCACGAGAACCGTTGGCGGGACGCCACGTGGATCTGCGGCCTTACTGCCTTTACGACGGCAAGAAAGTGACGATCGTGCCGGGCGGCCTCACGCGCGTCGCGCTGCAGCGCGGTTCGCTGGTGGTGAATTCCTCGCAAGGCGGCGGCAGCAAAGACACCTGGGTTCTGCGGGGAGAAGAGTAATGCTTTCCCGCATCGCGGAATCGCTGTTCTGGCTGGCGCGCTATATCGAGCGCGCCGAAGATACGGCGCGCATTCTCGACGTGAACTACCACATGCTGCTGGAGCAGTCCCAGCAATCCTATCGTTTGCGCTGGGAGCCCCTGATCATCATGGCCGGCGAAGAAAACCGCTTTCGCCAGCTCTACGACGAAGCGAACGCCGAAAACGTTTTCGAATTCCTCGCGTTCCGCCAGGACAATCCGAGCTCGATCGTGCAATGCATCGCCAAGGCGCGCGAAAACGCCCGCACCATTCGCGACCGCATTTCCCGCGAGATGTGGGAAGACATCAACGGCCTGCTATTACAACATCTCGCGCTTCAATCCGCAAGACGAAATTGCCGCCGGCCCGCACCGCTTTTGCGACGAGATCAAATTCGGCAGCGCATCGCTTCCATGGCGTCACCGACGCCACGCATGCCGCACGACGAAGGCTGGCAATTTCTGCGCATCGGCTGGTCGCTCGAACGCGCGGAAATGACGGCGCGGCTGGTCGACGTGCAGTATCAGAATCTTCTCGACGAAATTCCCGCCGTCGGCGCGGCTCGGACAATCATCAGTGGATGGCGGTGCTGCGATCGGTGGGCGCTTTCGAAGCCTATCACCGGCAATATCACTCACTCGATCGAGCCCGAAAAAGTGGCCGAAATGCTGATCCTGCATCCGCTTGCATCCGCGCTCGATTCGCTTCAGCGCCAGCGAAGTGCAGGCCGGGATTGCGCGCGCTCAGCGGAACAGGGCCCGACTCCTACGCCAACGAGGCGGAACGGCTTACGCGGGAAGGATTGTCGAGAGACTCAGCTACGACAAGGTGGGCGAAATCTTCAAGCAAGGTCTTGCACGGCTACCTGAAGCGAAATGCTGCGCATGTGCGGAGCGATCGGCGACGATATCGCCCGAACCTACTTCTATTACGCGGTGGTCGCATGAACCGATACCGGCTGGTTCACACGACCGAATTCCTCTACGACGGCCCGGTTTCGGAAAGCTATAACGAAGTTCGCCTGCGGCCGATTCACGACGAAAAGCAGAGCTGCCTTTCGTTTCGGCTCACCACGACGCCAAGTTCGCGCGGCACGGCCTATCGCGACGCCTACGGCAACTGGGTGCATCAGTTCAACGTGCTTGCCGAGCACCGCCGCCTGAAAGTCGAAGCGGAATCGGTGGTGCTGACTCACGAGGCCGTCGAGATCACCGGCGGAGCCGACAACGCTCGCCGAATTCGACTGCGAATAGCGACCAGATGGACGAAGAACATTTCGATTTCATCGCTCCGCGACGGCTACGTGCCGCATCTCACGACCTCAAGCCAATCGATCAAAGCCGCCGAAGAGGCCAGCGACGGAACGGTCGACGGGATTCGCGCAGGCCGCCTCGGATCTGATTCATCGAGCGCTTTCAGCTATGTGAAGGGCGCGACGCACGTGCATTCGTCGATCGAGGATTCGCTCTCCAGTCGGGCGCGGGCGTCTGCCAGGATTTCGCGCACCTGCTGCTGGGAGTGGTGCGGATGCGCGGGCTTCCCGGCGCGCTACGTTTCCGGCTATTTGGTGCCCGGCGATGACAGCGGCGCCGATTCGAAGCAGGAAGAAGTGATCGGCGGGCAGGCTTCGCACGCCTGGGCGGAAGTTTTGATGCCCGAACAAGGCTGGATCGGGTTTTGATCCCACGCTTGGCAATCCGGTGGGCTTGCGGCACGTGCGCATCGCCTACGGGCGCGATTATGGAGATGTTGCGCCGGTGCGCGGCGTTTACAAAGGCCGCGCCGGGCAGCGGCTTTCGGTGGATGTTTGCGTTCGGCCGGCGCTGGATGATGCGGGGATGAGCGCCTGAATGAGAAAACCGCGGGCCTCCGCCGCCGCCCGCACGTGCCGGAACGCCCTCAGCAACCCGCGCAGCAGCAGGAACAGCAGCAACAGCAGCAGCAATAGTGACGAAGCGTTTCATTCGCACGCATGAGCCGCGTTCACGCGCTTATCACTGGACGCGCTCGTGCGGATAGCCGGCCGCATCGAGAGCCGCTTCGATTTCGGCGATGTGCTCGGGCCCGCGCGTTTCCATCGTGATGTCGATCACCGTGTCGCCGAGGACCACGCCGTAATAGGCGCGATCGTGGAGCGTTTCGATGATGTTGGCCTTGTGATCGGCGATCACCGTGGCGAGGCGCTGCAGCGCGCCCGGATGGTCGGGCAGGTGGATGCGGATGCGCAGCAGGCGCCCGTCCTTCACCAAGCCGCGCTCGATGATGCGCGAAAGCAAAGTGACGTCGATATTGCCGCCGCTGATCAACACGCCCACTTTTTTCCGCGCATACGGAATCTTTCTGTTCAGCACGGCGGCGGCGGCCACGGCGCCGGCGCCTTCGGTGAGCGTCTTCTCTTTTTCCAGCATGCACGAGAATGGCGTTGGCGATTTCTTCGTCATCCACGGTGACGATGTCGTCGACGTATTTCTGAACCAGCGGAAACGTGATGTCGCCGGCGCGGCGCACGGCGATGCCGTCGGCAATCGTCTTGTTCGCGGGAAGAGTGACGAGCTTGTGATTTTCGAGCGCCGCCTTCATCGAGGGCAGCTTCGATGTCTGCACGCCGATCACCTTGATCTGCGGGATGAGTTTCCTTGACGGCGCAGGCCACGCCGGCGATCAAGCCGCCGCCGCCGACCGGAATCGATCACCGCATCCAAATCGTCGGTTACCTCGAGCATTTCGAGGCCGATCGTTCCCTGGCCCGCGATCACGGCTTCGTCGTCGAAGGGATGAATGAAAGTCAGGTCGCTGCTCGCTGGCAGCGGCGCAGCGCCTCCTGGCAGGCTTCGTCGTAGTTGGCGCCGACCAGAATCACTTCCGCGCCATAGCCGCGCGTGGCCGAGACCTTGACGATCGGCGTGGTGAGCGGCATGCAGATTTCGCGCTGCGATGCCGCGCTTGGTGGCGTGGTAGGCGACGGCCTGCGCGTGGTTGCCGGCCGAAGCCGCGATCACGCCGCGGCGGCGCTCTTCTTCGGTGAGCAGCAGAATCTTGTTCAGCGCGCCGCGCTCCTTGAAGGAGCCGGTCATCTGCAGGTTTTCGAGCTTGAAGAAGATCGAGTTTCCGGTGAGCTGGGAAAACGTCTCGGAGCGCACGAACGGCGAAAGATAGATGGAATCGCGAATGCGTTCGCGCGCGTCTCGGATCGCCTGAATCGTCAGCAACTGGAATCTCCCTGCCGGATTGGGTGCGCACCATTGTATCCGTAATTTCGTCAGGCGCAAAGGCTCTCGCGCCGAAAATTGCTTGTAACGGCGCATCTCCTGCTGGACGGGCAGGCTGCATTTCCGCGGCTAGCGTAGCGCAGCCCGAAGGCGCGGGATTGAAATTCGAGCGAGGCGGGGAAATGCTCGGCGAAATAGTTCCAGTCGTGGCCGCCGGGATAGAGATGAAATTCGTGCGGAATTCTCTTGGCGGCGAGCAAGTTCGTGAAATGCCTGCGCGCCGGCGTCGAAGCCGAATTGATCTTCGGTGCCGCAGTCGAAATAGATTTTCATGCCCATGGGGCGCGCGCCGTTTCGACCAGCGTGAACGGATTGTTGCGGTCCCAGAATGCGCGATCGAAGGGCGTGCCGAACGCCGTGCCCATCGCGCGGCCGAGCGTCTGCTGCCTGCGGACTCGGAGGCTTGCACGGCGGGCAGCTTGGCCATCAGCGCGGCGCTGTGCGCGCTGACCGAGCCGAAAAGCTGCGGATAGCGGAAAGCGAATCGCAGCGCGCCGTAGCCGCCCATGGATATGCCGGTGATGCCGCGGTAGCGGCGCTCCGCCTGGATGCGGTAGTGGCTTTCGATGTAAGGGAATAAATTCGCGGATGAAGAAATCCTCGTAGCGCACGTGGCCGTCGCGCGAATTGATGTAAAAGCTGCGGTCCGGCGCTGGGCGTGACGATCAGGAATTCGCCGATCTGCTTCTGCTCCCAGAGATCTTCGATCAGATTCCAGCCGCCCGAATTGAGCAGATCTGCGCGTTTTCGCCGAGGCCGTGCAGGAAATAGAGAACGGGAAATTGTGCGCGCTTGTCCGCGTCGTAGCTCGGGCGGCAGAAAGACGCAATAGGAGACGGGATGCCCGAGAATTTTGCTGGGAACGGACACGGCATTCGGTGCGGCCCGGCGGCACAGGGCGCGGAGCAGCGCGATACGAGCAGAAGGCCGTGAAGAGACAGAACGGGCGACAGCCGCAAGTGGCAGCGAAGATGCCATGCGGCGGTACGGAACCAGATTATTCATAGCGCAGGGCCTCGACGGGATTGAGCCGCGCGGCGCGCGAGGCGGGATAAATGCCCGCAGCGAGGCTCACCGCGATCGAAAACGCGATGGCCGCGGCCACCATCCACCAGGGAACGGAAGAAACAGTGAGCGGCGGCAGCGCCTGGCGGCGCAGATAGACATTGGTGGCGAAATTCATGCCGAAGCCGATCAGCCAGCCAAGCGCCACGCCCAGGAATCCGCCGAGCAGTCCCATCACGCCCGCTTCGACGAAAAAGAGCCTGCGAATGTCGCGATCGGCGGCGCCGAGCGCTTTCAGAACGCCGATTTCGCGGCGGCGCTCGAGGATGGCCATCACCAGCGTGTTGATGATGCCGAGCGAAGCGACGACCAGCGCCAGGCTGCCGAAAATTCCCAGCAGCAGATCGAAGACGGCGAAGACCAGGCGGAGATTGCTCGTCGCGTCGAGCAGCGAAAAAGTGGCGAAGCCCATCGGCTTGATCGCGTCCTCCACGTCCTTCACCAGCGCCGGGCTCTTCACCCGGACGGTGAGGCTCTGGTAGGTGTTTTTGCCCGGGCGGGCGCCGAGCATCGTCCTGAAATCGTTGGTCTGCGCCACGCGCAGTTTTTCGGCCACCTGCAAAGGAATCAGCACGCGGCCGCGTCCGACGCCGCCAAAGCCGCTGGCGGGCTCCGTTTCGACGATGCCGACGATGCGCAGCTTTTCTTCGCGCGGAACCACGGAAAATCCGCCGGACGAGGCCGGCATCGTCTTCGCCATTGGCATTGGCTCGCGCGACTATTTGCGTCCGGTTCCGCGGGCAGCGCCTGGCGCTCGGCATAGCGCAGCACGATTTCTTTGCCGATCAGCGAATCGGCCTGCGGCGAAAGCTGGCGGGCAAATTCGATCTGGAGAATAGCTTCGTCCGCGGCGGGACCTGAAAAGAAAGTTGCCGTTCATGCCGTCGTAGGCGCCGCTGCGCTGGCCCGGATTCCGGCACGCCGGCGACGACGGTGGAATAGGGATTGCCGCCGATAGCGGATTTCGGTGGGGAAGCGAATCTCCGGATAGACCTCGACGACGTTGGGCAGTCGCTCGAGCGCCTTTCGCGCTGCGTCATCGAGCGGGCCCGCAGGGAGCGGGAGGAGGCGCGCCATCCTGAGCGCCAGCGCCCGAAGCCGCGGAAATTCGTGCGCGGGGCGACGATGATCGCGTCGAACAGGCCGGAGCGCGAGAGGCGCTGGTTGGCCATCTCCTGCAATCCGACGCCGAGCGAAAGCATCGCGACGAGCGACGCGACGCCCACGCCGATTCCCAGCGTGGTAAGCGAATTGCGCAGCAGGGCCTCGCGCAGATTGCGCCAGGCGAGTTCGGTGAGGTCGCGAAACTTCAACGGCTTACCTGGCCTTCCCCGTCGCTCACTAGTTTGCCGTCTTTCATCAGGATCATTCGATGCGCGAAACGCTCGGCGCGGGGCTGCTCGTGGGTGACCATGACGATGGTCATGCGCAGCGATTCGTTGATTTCGCGCAGCAGGTTCATGATTTCGTCGCCGGTGGCGCTGTCGAGATTGCCGGTCGGCTCATCGGCAAGCAGGATCGTCGGCCGGTTGACCAGAGCGCGGGCCAGGCGACGCTCGCTGCTGCTCGCCGCCGGAAAGTTCGCTGGGACGATGCGTGAGGCGCGCGCCGAGCCTCACGCGTTGGATTGCTTCGCGGACGCGCGCGGCCCTTTCGGCGCGGTCGACGCCCGCGAGGCGCAGCGGCAATTCGACATTTTCTTCGAGGGTCATTCGCGGCAGCAGATTGAATGCCTGAAACACGATCCCGATGGTGTGGCTGCGATGCCGGGCGAGTTCCTGCGAGCTCATATCCGCGAGATTGTGGCCGTGGGCGAAGATTCCGCCGCCGGTGGGGCGGTCGAGGCCCGCGATCAGATTGAGAAGCGTGGATTTGCCGGAGCCGGAGCTGCCGAGGAGCGCGACGAATTCGCCTGGTTTGATCGTGATAGAGACGTCGTCGACGGCGCGGACCATGGCGGCGCCCATCTGATAATGGCGGGAAACGCGATCAGTTCGAATTGCGGGTCCGTTGGCTGCGGGTGTCATCGACATCTACATCGTACTACGCACGGGGAAAACGCCAAATTTCGCGCGGAACGAAGCACCGGAGGTTGGTGCAGCAAAAGATGCAGAAGAGGTTTTTTAGGTCCTCCAGTCCGGAGTGGCTACGTAGGAGCGGGTGATTTCGGCTACGGTTCGGGTGCCGCAATTGCCCATGGCAAGCTTTAATTCGCCTTGCATGATTTCGAGCACACGGTCGACGCCTTCCTGGCCGAAGGCTCCCAGGCCCCAGAGCATGGGCCGGCCGATTCCAACGGCTGTGGCGCCTAGCGCCAGCGCTTTAAATACGTCGGTACCCCGGCGGAAGCCGCCATCGACGAAGACTGGAACTTTTCCCTTCACCTCGGCGACCACTTCCGGCAAGGCTTCGACCGTGGCGCGCAGGGTTTCAGTGGAGCGGCCGCCGTGGTTTGAGACCAGGATGCCGTCGAGGCCGCGATCGACGGCCATGCGCGCGTCTTCGCGCGTGTCGATCCCCTTGATGAGCAGCTTGCCTTTCCAGAATTTGCGTAGTTGGTCGACGAAAGCCCAGTCCATAGCTGGATTCGTGGCATGGACGCCGGTCATGTCAATGTCTTGGTACATGGCGCCATGCCCGCCGGTATTCACATTGTTGCCCTTCACCTCATGGCAGGCGGCGCAGGGGCGCAAGTCGCCACGGGTGCGAAGGAAGGTCTCGCTGTTGCGGCCGGTGGTGTTGTCCACTGTTAGCGCTACAACCGTGCAGCCCGCTGCTTGGGCGCGGTTCAAGATTTTCTGGCAAACGGCCCAGGAGTCCGGCGCGTAGAGCTGAAACCAGACCGGCCGACCCAGGGCTTTGTTCACGTCCTCGACGCCTGTAGACGTGGCCGTAGAGAGGACCTGCAGCGTGCCGCGGGCTTTCGCCGCGCCCGCTACGGCGAGTTCGCCGTCTGGATGGAACGATCTTTCGCCGCCGGTGGGGCAGGTGAAAATTGGGCTGTTGTAGGTGGTCCCGAACAGGTCGACGCGCATATCGACTTTGGTGGCGTCGCGAAGGCGGCGAGGGCGGAGTTCGATATGTTTGAAGGCTTCGCGGTTGGCATGCAGTGTGCCATCATCGTCGACGCCGCTCGCCATGTAGGTCCAATGTCCGCGGCTCACCTTGCGGTGAGCGACCTCTTCGAAGTCGAACACGTTCAGGGCTTCGGAAGGCTTCGCGATCAGGCCGGACGATTCCTGGGCGCTCTGAGCTCGCGCGGCTCGAGGTAGAAAACCGGCTATGCCTCCGAGCGCGGCGACGTAGGGGCTCGCGGCTAGAAACTTCAGGAATTCGCGGCGTGCTTTGGCTTGATTGATCATAATGGCGCGGATTGTATCGCTATTGGCGATTTCTTGCTAGATAGGCAGAGGCGCTCCACTCTCGCGCGATATGCCGGAGGGGGGGCTTCGGGGACGCCGGGAGATTCGCTGAGCGGGATGCTTTCGCTTCCACGGCGCGCATAGCCGCCTGTAATATCGGGGCATGGTCGCAATCGGAGTTGGTATCACGCTGGCTACCGTGGCCGCGCTCGTAGCCGGGTTTTCCGCGACGCGCCGCCGGCAACCATTTCCTGTGCACGGCTGGCTCGGGATCGCTGCGCTCGCGGGTGCGGAGTGGCTGATGTTTCGCGGCGTCGAACCGGTGGCGACGTTCTTCACGCCGATTGCATGGAGCGCGTACATCCTGATCGTGGACGCTGCGGTGCTGGCGCTTACGAATCGTTCGCGGCTGAACGATGCCCCCGTCACGGTGGCGCGGATGGCGCTGCTTTCGATTCCGCTGTGGCTGATTTTCGAGGCGTACAACTTGCGGCTCCGCAACTGGGTCTATTCGGGAGTGCCGGCCGGCTGGACGGGCGCGCTTTTCGGCTACGGATGGTCATTCGCGACAATCACTCCGGCCATTTTCGAAACCTCCGACCTTGTGCAGGCAATTCTCCCGCCGCTTCCCGGGAAGCCCTGGAAGGTTTCCGCAGCGGCTGAGAAGGCGCTGATGGCCGCCGGTGCAGGTTGCCTGATTCTGCCTCTGATCGTTCCGAGTCATCTTGCGGCGTATCTTTTTCTCCCTGTCTGGATAGGGTTTATCCTCTTGCTCGACCCTTTGAACAAGCGGCTCCGGTTACCGTCGTTTCTTGGGGACCTCTCTGAAGGATTCCGGCGCCGCGTCTATGGATTTTTTCTTGCCGGATGGGTCTGCGGCTGGCTGTGGGAATTCTGGAACAACTGGGCGGCGGCAAAGTGGCACTACATCTTTCCCATCGGCCAGGGATGGAAGATTTTCGAGATGCCTGCGCCCGGCTATCTGGGTTTTCTGCCGTTTGCGCTGGAATGCTTCGTGATGTACGTGAGTGCGTCGTGGCTGGCCGGCTGGCTCAAGAGGGTGAAATGAGGTTTGCCCGATTGCCCGCGATCGCATTGTTGGCCGGCGTGCTTTTCGCTCTCGCGGTACTCCTTCCTCCTGCCACTCGAGCCGGCAGTATCTCTCTTCCTCCGGAAGCCCGCGAGGCGATGGAGGTCATGTACAACGGCAATCCCGACGCGGCGATTCCGATTGCGCGCTGGATTCAGAAGGACCAGCCTAATCATCCGCTCGGGTACTTGCTCGAAGCAGAAGCCTTGTGGTGGAAACGGTATTGCGTTTCCTGCGAGATCCGGTACGGAATGGTCGACGCGTGGAAACGCGGCAGAGATCCCGGCGATGACGCCTACCTTCTTGTATCCGGGCGAGAAATCGAGGTCGCCGAGGCGCTGCTCGCTAGATCCGATACGCCGGAATTGCATGTCTATGCCGGCCTTGGCTATGCGCTGCGGGCGCGCGTCTACGGCTTGCGCGGGGAAAATCGCAATGTGGCGCGCGCGTCCGTGAAGGGACGCGCGGAAATGCTGCGCGCGCTGGAGCTCGACCCGCGGCAGGCCGACGCCACCGCCGTGCTGGGCGTTTACAACTATTACGTGGAAACGCTCTCGCCGATTGTGAAACTGCTACGCATTTTCATGGGCATCCCGGGGGGCGACAGAGAGCAGGGAGTCCGGCAGATGCAACTGGGCGCCGAAGACGGCGTGCTCATGGCCATCGATGCAAGATTTATTCTCGCGAGCCTGATCCGCCAGTACGATTTGAAGTACGAAGAGGCGCTCTCGGCCGTGGAACCTTTGGCGAAGCGCTACCCTCATAATGCGTCGTTCCTTTTATTGACCGGGAACCTGAACGCCGAACTCGGCCGCAAGGCGAAGGCCGCCGAATATTTTCATGCGGCGCTGGAATCCTCTGTTCCTGATTCCGGCTGCGCCGCCCGCGTTCACGAGATGGCTGATTCTTTCCTGGCCTCTCTTCATTAGCTGGCGGAGGGGTTGATGCGATCGATTAGAGAGGGACTCAATACGGAACCGACGACGAGAATCGCAACCATCAAGAGCTATCTGTGAGCCAAGACCCAGTGTGCGGCATGACGGTCGACCCGGAGCGGGCGCCGGCGAAAGCCGAGCACGCAGGGAAGAGCGTCTACTTCTGCTGTGCCCGATGCGCCGAAAAATTCCGCGCCGATCCCGAAAGGTACCTGAACGCAAAATCGCATGAGCCGATGTCGCGTCCTGGCGCGGCCGCGCAATTCGTCCAGCTGGGGCAAATAAAGGCTGCGCCGCCAGAAGCGCTCACCGCTGTCGCATCCGCAGCGCGGCAGCCGGCTGCCCATGAAATATTGTTACAGCAAAAGCCGTCCGCGCCGCGCACCGCAGTCTACACCTGCCCGATGGACCCGGAAGTTCGCCAGGAACATCCCGGAGCATGCCCCAAGTGCGGAATGGCGCTGGAGCCGGATGTTCCCGCCGCTCCCGCGACTCGCACCGAATATACCTGCCCGATGCATCCGGAAATTGTTCGCGCCGAGCCGGGCTCTTGCCCAATTTGCGGAATGGCGCTCGAGCCGCGCACGGCGACCGTCGAGGAAGAGGAAAATCCGGAACTCGTCTCGATGACGCGCCGCTTCTGGTTCAGCTTAGCGCTCACGGTTCCGGTGCTGTTCCTGGGCATGTCCGCCATGATTCCGGGCCAGCCGGTTCACCGGGCTCTCTCGATGCGCGCTATGGGATGGATCGAATTCGTGCTGGCGACTCCGGTAGTGCTCTGGGGCGGCTGGCCATTTTTCGAGCGCGGCTGGGCCTCGCTCGTGAATCGCAGCCTGAACATGTTCACGCTGATCGCGCTGGGCACCGGCACCGCTTACGCCTACAGCGTCGTGGCCGTGCTGTTTCCCGGCATTTTCCCGCTTCGTTCCGGTCGATGGGCGAGGTGCCGGTGTATTTCGAAGCGGCGGCCGCGATCACGACGCTCGTCCTTCTCGGGCAGGTGCTCGAGCTGCGCGCGCGCAGCCGCACGTCCTCCGCGATTCGCGCATTGCTGAAGCTCTCGCCGCGGAACCGCGCGCCTGGTCCGCGGCGACGGCACCGAACTCGACGTTCCCATCGAGCACGTCGCGCGCGGCGACACGCTCCGCGTGCGCCCCGGCGAAAAAATTCCCGTCGATGGCGTGGTGCTCGAAGGCTCGAGTTCCGTCGACGAATCGCTTGTGACCGGCGAATCGATCCCTGTGGAAAAGACGCCCGGGAGCCGCGTGATCGGCGGAACGGTGAACGGAACCGGCAGCTTCGTGATGCGCGCCGACCGCGTGGGCGCCGAAACGATGCTCGCGCAAATCGTGCGCATGGTGAGCGAGGCGCAGCGCAGCCGCGCGCCAGTGCAGCGCCTCGCCGACCGCGTGGCGTCCTATTTCGTGCCCGACCGTGCTGCTGACGGCCGTGATCGCATTTGTTGCCTGGGCCACGCTCGGGCCCGAGCCGAGAATGGCTCACGCCTTGCTGAATGCCGTTGCGGTCCTGATCATCGCGTGTCCTTGCGCGCTGGGGCTCGCCACGCCTATGTCCATCATGGTGGGCACGGGTCGCGGAGCGCAGGCCGGCGTGCTCGTGAAAAACGCCGAGGCGCTCGAGATCCTTGAGAAGGTGGACACGCTCGTGGTGGACAAGACCGGTACCCTCACGGAGGGCCGGCCGCGCGTCACCCAGATTTTTGCGTTGCCCGAATCGAGCGAAGTGGACGTGCTCCGCGTCGCCGCTACGCTCGAACGCGCGAGCGAACATCCGCTGGCGGCCGCAATTCTGGCAGCGTCGAAGGAACGCCAGATCGATTCGGCCGATCTTGCCGATTTCCACTACCGCATCGGCCAGGGAATCACTGGAATCGTGGACGGAGTAAAAACTGCGCTGGGGAACCGCGCCTTGTTCGGCACGCTGTCGATCGCGCTGGGCGGCCTGGAAGAGCAAGCCAAATTTCTTGAAAGCGACGGCCAAACCGTGATGTTCATCGCCATTGACGGGAAATGCGCCGGGCTTGTCGCTGTCGCCGACCCGGTGAAGGCGTCGACGCCCGAGGCGATCGAGCAATTGCGCCGGCAAAAAATCCGCCTCGTGATGCTTACGGGCGACAGCCGCGCCACCGCAGACGCCATTGCGCGCAAGCTTGGCATCGACGAAGTGCACGCCGGTGTGCTGCCAGATCAAAAAAGCGAAATCGTGAAGCAACTGGAGAGGCAGGGTCATATTGTCGCGATGGCAGGCGATGGGGTGAACGACGCCCCCGCGCTTAGCCAATCCAGCGTCGGCATCGCGATGGGCACGGGAACCGACGTGGCCATGGCGAGTGCGGGTATAACTTTACTTAACGGTGATCTGCGCGGAATCGCGCGCGCGCGAAACCTGAGCCGTGCCACTATGCGCAACATCCGCCAGAATCTTTTCTTTGCGTTCGTGTATAACGCGGTCGGAATTCCGGTCGCGGCAGGCGTACTCTATCCTTTCTTTGGCGTTCTGCTCAGCCCGATCATCGCGAGCGCCGCGATGACATTCAGCTCTGTCTCGGTAATCACCAACGCGCTGCGCCTGCGTCACGTCAACCTGTGATGCTGCACGCCGCCGGATGGTATAATGGCGGCCATGACCTTCATGACCGTGACCTACGAACTTCAGAAGCCACTGGCTCCCGAGCAGTATCGCGCGCTCGGGAATTTCGCGAATACTTACGGTTTGCAGCGCTTCCGCTTTGACGAAAAAACAAACCATCTCCATTTCGACTACGATGCCTCGCGGTTGAGGGAAAACGTAGTGGAGCATATCCTGCGCACGGCGCGCATTCCGGTGTTGCGGCAGGTCCTCCTGCAGCGCAAATCGCCTGACCTTTTTCCCGGCTGATTTGAAGCCTCGCCGGAAACATCGCTGACAACCCCTTTCCATATAATGGCTTAGTGACTTTACAATATGTTTACAATTTTGTTTCGCCACTTTTGAAACCCGCGACGGTGCACCTCGGTCCTAAATTCGAGTGGCGCGCCGCACGTTTGCGCGTGCGCCCTCATCACAGGGAATCTGGGCCTTATTCCCGGCGTTCACCTGAATCCAATCAGAGGAGCATCACCCGTGAAGTTAAACAGGAAAGTCATCATCGCCTCGGCATTTTCGCTTGCGGCTCTTCCGCTTTGGGCCGCTCATTCCCTTTCGACGGACTGGAATCCCGAGCAGCCGATTACCATCGGCACCACGCAGATTCAACCCGGCCAGTATCAGTTGAAAGCGGAAGAGGGAAAATCGGAGTTGCAGATTCTCCAGAGGAACAAAGTGGTAGCGACCGTGCCAGTGCATTGGACGACGCTGCCAGCGAAGGCCGCCAATTCGGAAATCCTGACCGATGGCAACAAGGTAACCGAGGTGGAATTCGGCGGGCGCAACCAGGCGGTTCAAATCAATCAGTAACTTGTAGCGAAGAAGGCGGCCTTGTGGACGAACAAATGGTATCGAATCACGTCGCTGGCCACCCTCTACCGTAAATAGGCGGGCAAAAAAGGAGGGGGTTCTTGCTTGGGAACAAGAACCCCCAAAGGCCGCGTTCCGTTGATTCGGCCTAGGCGTGACCGAATCATGGGGTCATCCATCCTAGCTTCCCTCTCAGAGGCAGGTGGGAACGACCCGTTCCACCAGTTGAACAGGCCCCTTCCTCCCCATTCAATCAGCGGTGCGGATCGTGTGGAACGCGACCCACGTCGTACGTAATGCAAGCGCATTACCCAATCCTGGCGCTCGGCGCTTGGACCGTCGCGTTGTGGTTTCAATTACTTAGACCGCCTGCCGCATTCTTGGTACGCCGTCCGAGATTCAAATGGGGAATCGGCGTCCCAGTTTGGCACGCCTCCCTTCGGCAGACTTCGCACGTCCCCCAATTCGGCGATTACGGCAGGATGCGCGATAAGTTTGGTGCCTGTTGCCCGTTCCCGCATAATGGGAAGGGATGGGTTTACCGTGAAGAAGTCACTGATCATCGTCATTGTGCTGGCGGCCTTGGCGGGAACGTCTGGCGTGTTGATCGGTTTTGCCATTGCCCGCATGCGGCGCAGTGGCGGATACGGGGCTGATACGAAACCCGAAGCTCGCGCAATCATAGCGCCTGCGGTTGGCGGAGCGGTCGACAAGCAGAGTGACGAGCCACGCGTGATTCGCTTCGCGAAGGATCCCGCTCCCACCCCGCCTTTCCTGGTAAGCGACCTGAACGGCCATACCGTTTCCACCGCGCAATTCCACGGCAAGGTGGTGCTAGTGAACTTCTGGGCGACATGGTGCCCACCCTGCCGGGAGGAGATTCCGGGCCTGATTGCGCTTCAGAACAAGTACAAGGACCGCTTGCAGGTGATTGGTGTTTCCGTTGATGAAGATGTTCCCCCATCCTATGTGAAGGAGTTCGCCGATAAGCATGGAATCAACTACCCTGTTGTGATGGGCACGGAAATCGCGAAGGAATACGGTGGAGTTCCGGCGCTGCCCACCTCGTTTGTGGTGAATACCGAGGGCCGGGTGGTTCAAAAACACGTGGGTTTGTTAGAACCGGCCGAGATTGAGAACGAGGTGCGCGCATTGCTTGACCTACCGGTGAGCGCGAAGATAGAAACCTTTGCAGATACCGGTCAGATCTTCCTGAAGAACGCCGAACGGGCCACCGAACTGCCCGGCGTCGACATGAAAGGGCTGACGCCGGAGCAAAAGACGGCCGTGCTCAAGAGGCTGAATTCGGAGAGCTGCACCTGCGGGTGCAATCTGACAATCGCCCAGTGCCGAATTAACGATAGTAGCTGCGCCATCAGCACCAAGCTGGCCGCCGATATAGTCAACGAAGTGAAGACGGGGATGCGGCCGCCCCCGCTGCCTTCTGCTCCGGCTTCCTCCGCGCCTGTTCGAAGTGGTTCTTCCGTCAACTGACGCGGATTCACCGAAGCAGCGCCATATTTTCGCAATGGCCTTTATCTCGGGGCCTGCCCTTGGATCAACCTTGGACAGGCCCGGCCGCGTCTATCGCCGTTACCGGCGCCGCTTACCGGTCGTATTTCAGGCAAATTTCAAGCTGGCGGATCGCGTCGTCTGTAGCTCGAAGCGCGTCGGCGCGGTGGCCGCCAAAGTCGTGCGCGGCGTGCTCGAGGTGTGCCCGTGCATTGCGCAGAGCTGCCAGGGCATCTCGGATTTCAGGGTGGGGTTCGGCCGCCGGCGCTGGGGCTGGAGGTTGAGGGTTTTTTGCCGCCGGAGCTGCCGGAACCGACGCGGGCATCGCCAGAGCCAGAATCAGGGCGACGGTGGCGAGCGAACTGAAAATCCAATTCTTCATGAGACTTCCTCCTCAGGTGGTGGGTTGGCTCAACTGGCCGGCTCGATTTTACCCATGCTTGTAAACACGTTCGGTCTTAAAAAGTTCTTTGTCGCGGAGTAGGTAATACCGCGCGAGCACCCTCGGATAGAGCTTCCCGATACATACAATCTGACCTGTACTTTCGTTCCATTGACCGTGCGGCCCATCCCGGTAGGATTGCGTTCGGCGAATATAGCCCTGTGAGCGTGGTTGATGACCCGACCACCCTCCGAAGGGAAGATGCCGCATATTTGTTGACTTTCGCTTTTAATTCGCCTACAGTGGCGGGCAAAGGTTTGTTGGGTTCGAGCAGGGCGGCCAACCCAGCCGCTTGGGACCATTTCTTGGGAATCGGAACGCTAAAGAGGCGGAGACGATGGCGCTGACGAAACGGCAGAAGGAAGTGCTCAACTACCTGGTGGGCTTTCTCAACAAGAACGGCTATTCGCCGAGTT
Source organism: uncultured Acidobacteriota bacterium (assembly GCA_963848365.1). Taxonomy (GTDB): domain Bacteria; phylum Acidobacteriota; class Terriglobia; order Acidiferrales; family UBA7541; genus Palsa-295. Next base: position 246,955 of record CAWKDI010000004.1, on the reverse strand, counting down.
TCGAGGAGATTGCGCACGCGATGAAGCTCACCTCGCTGGCGACGGTCCACAAGCATCTTTCCACGCTCGAGAAGAAGGGGTTCATCCGCCGCGGATATAACCAAAGCCGGTCGATTGAGGTAGTGCAACTGCCGAAACCGATCCGGGAACAGGTGCTCGATCGCCACGTGGTGGAGTTGCCCTTGGCGGGCCGTATCGCGGCGGGACGCCCGGTGGAAGCGGTGGAAGACCGCGAAACAATCTCTTTGGCGGACTTCGCGCGCGGCCAGAACACCTTCGTGTTACAGGTGAAGGGCGAGTCGATGCGGGACGACCACATCCTCGACGGTGATTACATCGTTGTGGAGCAGACGCAGGTGGCGAACCCGGGGGAAATCGTGGTGGCGCTGGTGGGCGAGGATGAAGCGACGGTGAAGCGTTTCTATCGCGAGTCCGGCGGCAAGATACGGTTGCAGCCCGCCAACGACCAGATGACCCCCATCATTATGCCGGCAGCAAATGTGAAGATTCAGGGCAAGGTCGTCGGCGTACTCAGGAAGTATTAGCCTCCGTTGAGGAGCGGTCTTTAGGTCCGACAATCCCGTCTTTCAAGCGTTCGCCGCGTCTTTTTCATCGATTCGTTTGCTCGACTGAAGCTCGCTTTCCCTCTCGAAGCAGGGGACTCATACTGGAAACTCGAACTCGCGTTCTATGGTTGCGTGCCGCCTTGGCAGCGTGTTAGCCTTCGTTTCCGGCGATGTAGCTCCCCAGCCCCGGAGATCCAGAGTTACCTATCGAGACACAGCTGTACCATTTTGGCTTTGGCACCGATATGGCCGAGGGCTAGATTAAAGGCCCCGGTCAATTTTTCCGCTGTTTTTTTTTGATCGGTTTTCGGGCCCAAGGAGGGTAAATGTGGGGAGGAGATAAGAAGAACGAATCTCCCGCCAGGCAGCCGCTCCCGCAGCAGCCTGGCTCGACCGCACCATCAATCGCAAGCGCACCATCATTTTCTGGGGAGGCTAACACCATGGCACCTTTGGATTCGACGTATCCCTCGACGACGAGCGGCGGCACCGCGCGGCTGGGCGGCAGTCTGCATGTCAAGGGCGAAATTACAGGCAACGAGGATCTGCACATCGATGGAAGCGTCGAAGGGCTGGTCCAGCTGGAAGATCGCAAACTCACGGTGGGAGCCAGCGCGAAAGTCACTGCCGATATCATCGCCCGCGAGGTGGTGGTTTACGGCAACGTGAAGGGCAATCTTCGCGCACGCGATCGCATTGAGATCAAGAAGGATGGATCGGTGGTTGGAGATTTGACGACCGCCCGCATCATGATCGAGGACGGGGCCTACTTCAAGGGCTCGATCGAGATCGACAAGTCCGGCGACGCGAGCGACAGCCACGACAAGTCTTCGTCGTCTTATTCGAAGTCGTCGGCGCGCAGCACCGCACCAGCGTCTACTACAGTTTCGTAAGTCACGAATTTCCGCGTGCGCGGGCCGCCAAGACGGGGCCCGCCACAGCATCGCTCCAGTTGTGTGCGCCTACCAGCAGTAGTCCTTGCCGGTTGCCGAGCGGTTTTCGCGACGCGGTCGGCACCCCTCGACACAATCGGGGAAACGATATCGCCGAGAATTTCAATACTGTCCGACATGAAGCCGATCAGATTCCTTCGGTCGTGTGAAGATACGGGAATCACTTCGCCCCTAATTCTAATCAGCGGACGTAGGCGTGGCGGAGGTAGTCCACGGTTTGCTGCTGCAGGTCGGCGTAATCGCTGCGCAGGGTTTCGCGCAGCGCGGCTTCGATGGAAGAAGATGTGGCGATGCGATCGAGCAGGCGGCTGATGTCCGTGACGCCGCCGGACTGGATGATGGACTCCACGACCGCGAGCGACCAAGCATAGGCAAACGCGGCGGAATTTCCCGATAGCGACAACCAAGACCCTTCGAGCGCGGCAAGCGAGGGGATTTCATTCTGCGCGGCCGTCTCCAGCAAAGCGCTCGAGGCGGCGCTGCTGCGGCGGCCTTCCATCCATTGCGCGACGCCTTCCTGCAGCCAGGTGGGCGCACGATTGTGTGATTTTTGCCCGACGAAGCTGTGCGTGAGTTCGTGTTTCAGCACGCGAGCGAGTTCCGGCGTTACCCCACTGAGTCCCTGCACTGGGATACGGATGCGGCCGTCGTTCAGGGCACCTACCCAGCTAGGGGCTCGCGTGATGTCGGCAAATTCCTGGCCCGTGTAGAGGATCACGCCGATTTGTTCCGGCGGCGTATAGTCAAGCTGCGATTCGATGTCACGAAAATCGTCTTCGAGGGCGCGCAGGATGGCGCCGGCGAGTTGCGGCGCGGCGTTGCCGTTATATTTCAAGCTGAAATGCGCGGTCTCGCCTTCGCGGTAGCCTTCTTCTTCGGACTTATCGCGCTCCGCCTTTTGCAGGGCCTGCTCGACCTCAGGGTCAGCACGCAAACGCTCGGCGCGGCGCCACTCCTGAATGGCCAGGTCCATTTTGTTCGCGCCGTAGTAGGCCCAGCCCATTAATTTCGCGACGTCGGCCGCTGCGGGCGCCGAATCGGGCGTCTTGCGGCGCGCGTGCTCGAGCGGATCAAGGGCCGCCGTGAACTGGCTCTGATGCAGGTACAGCACGGCCAAATTGAGAAGCAACCCCACATTCTCCGGCGCGAAGATCAGCGCCTGCCGATATTGATTGATGGCATCGTCAGTGTCGCCTTTGGCGATCAGAAACTGCGCGGCGGCGTGGTGAGCAGCGGCAACCTTATCGATAGGGACCGCGCCGCCAGAGCGCGCGTCGGATTCTAGACGCGACAGGTAGGCGAAATCGATCGCGTTGTCGTGGATGGCCAGGCGGACGATGTCTTCGTAGCCGCGCACAGGTTCGATTTGCGGGGCCGAAACCGGCGGTTCCGAGGATGCGCGCGCGGCGGAGGAGTAGGTGAACCCGTCGCGCTCGATGCGCGCCACGATGGACTTGGGGAAAGAGAGTTCTCCGGCGGGCGTTTGATAAGAGACGCGGTCGCCAGTCTCGACGACGTTTTCCGCAGTGATGCGGCGGCCATTTTTCAGGACGATGGTGTCGGCGCTCGCGGAGGACACCACAATCAAAAGGAAAACCGCAAGCCGCATGGAAAATGGCATGGGTCAATTCTATCAATCCGCTTTATTCGGCGTTTCTGCTCGTTGCTCGCCCATGTCTTAAGTTGCTACAGCACGCATGGCTAGCTGGCGGGGGGCTTCTCGCTAATCGCCGCTCTTGGGGCTGGCTTCGTTCCTAAAAAAAAGAGAAGGGCGCCAATCGGGAGACCGGCGTTCGCGGGGGAGCCAGCAAGATTAAGATTTTATTAGAATCGCGCTGTTTTTTTGCTTTGGACCGGAATAAAGATTGCCTGTGCGGCCGCGAAGATTTTTTTGATTTGATCTTGCGTATCTGCGCTTCCGGTTTTATTCTAATCCGTCCTAAATGAGCCTGCGAGGCTGAAAGGGAAGTCGAGCAAGGTCTTGCAGGGGAAAACGATACGCAACTTATAAAAAGCAGGTTGTTTTCTCAATGCGAGTCATCAGCGGCATGGGGTGTGGGCCGTTTGCATTCGATGATTCCGAATCTGCTTCGCAGAGAGATCGCGGTTTCGGTCATGCTGGGGACATTGCGTGGATCCTGAGGGTTCTCACAAAAACATAGTGGTGGCTGATCCGGACCCCATTATCGGGCCGGGACAGACGTTGACGAGCGTCACTGACAAAATCAGTGCGTTTGTGCTCACCCCGGGCATGACGAAGGGATGGCTCGGCGGCTTTACCGTCGCCGTTATCCTGCTCCTTCTTCTCAACGTGGTCATAACTTATCTGTTCGCCTTCGGTGTGGGCATCTGGGGCATCAACATTCCCATCGCCTGGGCCTTCGCGATCACCAACTTCGTCTGGTGGATCGGAATCGGCCACGCGGGAACCTTGATTTCCGCGTTCCTACTGCTAATGCACCAGCGCTGGCGCACGTCGATCAATCGGTTTGCCGAGGCGATGACGATTTTTGCTGTGATGTGCGCCGGCATGTTTCCGCTGCTGCACATGGGGCGTCCATGGATGTTCTACTACATGATGCCCTATCCCAACCCCATGTGGCTGTGGCCTCAGTTCCGGAGTCCGCTGGTTTGGGACGTGTTTGCGGTATCGACTTACTTCACGGTTTCTTTGTTGTTTTGGTTTGTGGGTCTGATTCCCGATTTGGCAACCCTGCGTGACCGGGCGAAGAGCAGGGTCTCGCAGGTGGTCTACGGGGCCTTGGCGATGGGGTGGCGCGGGTCTGCGGTCCACTGGTCGCGGTATGAGTTCGCATCGCTGCTTCTGGCGGGTATCGCTACGCCTCTAGTAGTTTCGGTGCATACCGTAGTGAGCTTCGATTTCACGATCGCCATTGTTCCGGGCTGGCACAGCACGATTTTCCCGCCCTATTTCGTTGCCGGCGCGATTTATTCAGGGTTTGCGATGGTGCTGACGCTGGCGATTCCCTTGCGGAAGTATTATCACCTCGAAGAGCTGGTAACGATCCGCCACCTGGACATCATGGCCAAGGTGACGCTGGCGACCGGCATGATCGTGGCCTATGCGTACATTTTTGAGGCGTTCATGTCGTTCTATAGCGGGAGCCAGTATGAGAAGTTCATGCTGATGAACCGCATGACCGGCCCCTATAAGGTTGTCTACTGGGGACTGATCACCTGCAACCTCATTATTCCGCAGTCGTTGTGGGCCAGAAAAATCCGCCGCAGCCCATTCGCGCTTTTCATAATCGCGTTGATTATCAACGTCGGCATGTGGCTCGAGCGTTTCGTGATCATTGCCATCAGCCTGCACCGGGACTTTATCCCTGGAAAATGGGGCATGTACTACCCCACGCGGTGGGATTGGGCGACGCTGGCCGGGTCGTTCGGCCTGTTCTTTGCTTTGTTCTATCTCTTCATTCGCTTCCTCCCGATGATTTCGATGGTGGAGGTGCGAACGCTGGTGCACCAGACCGACGAAGAGAAAATACATGCGTAGCGAGAGCCGTTAAGAATCGATGCCGCAGATATTTCATCGCAGCGCTAACTATCTATCGCGGGCCAGCATCATTGGCGCGGTCGTGCTGATCGGGCTGCTGGGCTTCGTGCTTTGGGAAATCACGATGTCCCCGTGGTATACGGATCAATACGTGGCCAAGCAGCAGCCGGTTCCGTTCAGCCACCGGCACCATGCCGGGGAGCTTGGAATCGACTGCCGCTACTGCCACACGTCGGTGGAGAAGTCGTCGTTTGCCGGCATTCCGCCGACGCAGACATGCATGACGTGCCACTCGCAGATCTGGACAAACGCAGAGATGCTCGAGCCGGTACGCGCGAGTTACCGCACCGGCCAGTCGCTTTCCTGGACTCGCGTGAACGCGCTGCCCGATTTTGTCTATTTCGATCACAGCATCCACGTGGCGAAGGGGATTGGATGCACTACTTGTCACGGGCCCATCGCGGAGATGCCTCTGACGTATCGCGTCAGGGGACGCTTTATATGTCCTGGTGCCTGGACTGCCACCGGCAGCCGGAGAAATACGTGCGGCCGAAATCGGAGGTGTTCAATCCTTTCTATCAGCCGCCCGCCAATCAGATGGAACTCGGGCGGAAGCTCGTGAAGGAATACAAGATCCAGAGTTTGCAACACTGCTCGACGTGCCACCGGTGAAAACGAGACGATGAGCCAAGACTTCATACCCAAAATTCCAATCGACCTCGCGGCGGCGCGGGCGAAACTCGATGGCAACGGCGGCAAGCGCCTCTGGCAGAGCATCGAGGAATTGTCCGACACCAAGGAATACCGCAATTTCCTGGAAAACGAGTTTCCAGCCAATGGCGGAAAGCCCTCGGAAAAATCAGCGGATCACGGCGAGGAGGAGTTGCCGGAGAAGCTATCTGCCCAGCACCTGGATATCAACCGCCGGGATGTGATGAAGCTGATGGCCGCTTCGGCTGCCATGGCTGGTCTGAGCGCCTGCACCAAGCTGCCCACCGAAAAGATCGTTCCGTACGTGCGCCCCCCCGAGGAGATTATTCCGGGCCGGCCGCTCTTCTATGCCACGTCGATGACGCAGGCGGGCGTTGCCGACGGGCTGCTGGTGGAAAGCCACATGGGGCGGCCCACGAAGATCGAAGGGAATGCAGAGCATCCGGGCAGCCAGGGCGGAACCGATGTATTCATGCAGGCTTCGATTCTGAATCTCTATGACCCCGATCGGCTGCGCAACGTGCTGTATGAAGGGTCGCTGAGCAGCTGGACCGATTTCTCCAATGCCATGGGTGATGCGCGGGTAAATTTTGGCACCCACGGCACGGGCATGCGGATTCTTACCGGAACGGTTACCTCGCCCACGCTGGGCGCGCAGATCAAGAAGCTTCTAACGCAGTTTCCGGAAGCGAAGTGGCATCAGTATGAGCCGTCTGGCGGCGATTCGGTTCGCGAAGGCACGCGGCTGGCTTTCGGCAAGCCGATGAATCCGGTCTATCATTTTGACCAGGCCGACGTGGTCGTTTCGCTTGACGCCGATTTTCTGACGACGGGTTCGGGACACACGCGCTACACGCGCGACTTTTCTTCCCGGCGGGACCTGGCAGCGGGACCTTCCTCGAAATTGAATCGCCTGTATGTGGTCGAACCGATGCCGACGAGCACGGGCACGATGGCCGACCATCGTCTGCCGCTGCGGGCGAGCGAAGTCGAGGGCTTCGCGCAGCAGCTTGCGGCGGCTGTGGGCGTTTCAGTCGCCGGCGGAGCAACTGGCGGAAAGGTTCCGGCCGATTTCGTCAGCGCCGTAGGGCGCGACCTAACGCAGCATCGTGGGTCGTCACTTGTGATCGCTGGCGAATACCAGCCGCCGTTTCGTGCACGCGCTGGCGCATGCGATGAATGCGGCGCTCGGCAATGTGGGCAAGACGGTGGCCTATACGGAGTCGATCGAAGTGAACCCGGTGAACCAGATCGATTCGCTTCGCGATCTGGTGAACGACCTGAACGCCGGCAAGGTGGAGTTCCTCCTGATCCTTGGCGTGAATCCTGTCTACACGGCGCCCGCCGATTTGAATTTCGGCCAGGCGATCCTGAAGGCAAAGACGCGCGTTTATTCGGGCCTGCTTAACGATGAAACAGGTTTGCTGTGCCACTGGCATGTGCCGGCAACGCATTATCTGGAATCCTGGAGCGACGCGCGCGCCTACGATGGATCGGTCAGCATTATTCAGCCGCTGATCGCGCCTCTGTACGAAGGGCGTTCGGCGCACGAAATTGTCGGGCTTGCTCACAAACGATGCCGATAAATCCGCGCACACCCTGATCCGCGAATACTGGCAGAGCCAGCGCTCCGAGAAGGGCCAGGCCTTCGAGGCGTTCTGGGAAACATCGCTGCATGACGGCGTGATGGCCGGATACAGCGCTTCCCGGCTTCTACGGCCACTCTGCGCTCCGATTTCGTTCAGCAGGCGCCGGCCGCGGCGGGCGGAGACGCGAGTTCGCTTGAAATCGTGTTCCGTCCCGATCCGACCATCGGCGACGGCGAATTCTCGAATAATGGCTGGCTGCAGGAAACGCCCAAGCCGGTGACGAGGCTCACCTGGGACAACGCCGCGATGATCAGTCCGGCAACGGCGCAGCAGATGGGGCTTGCATCGGGCGATTACGTGACGCTGCAGATTGCGGGCCGGGAGGCCAAGGCGGGCGTTTTCATCGTTCCGGGGCACGCCGACAATTCCGTCACCGTTCATCTGGGTTACGGGCGGTCGCGCGGCAGGACAAGTCGGCACCGGCCCCGGCTTCAATGCGTATCTCCTGCGGACCTCGGCGGCGCCCTGGATGGCGCGTCGGCCTGCAGATGACGAAGACCGGCAAGAGTACGCTTTCGCGTCGGTGCAGCACCAGTACACCATCGATTTTGACGGGCACCCATCCGAGCCACCGATTTGCAAGCGACACGGCATTCCGCCGCGACCTGGTGCAGATCGGGACGCTCGATGATTTCCGCAAGAACCCGGCTTTCGCGCAGAATGAATCGAACCAAGTCGACTATCACGGCCCTTCGCTTTATCCCGGCTTCAAATACGACGGCTATGCCTGGGGCATGTCGATTGATTTGAACCGCTGCGTGGGCTGCAACGCCTGCGTGGTGGCCTGCCAGTCGGAAAACAACATTGCGGTGGTCGGCAAAGATCAGGTGGTGCGCGGCCGCGTCGATGCACTGGATCCGCATCGACACCTATTTCCGCGGCGGCCTCGACAATCCCGAGATCTACTACGAGCCGCTGCCCTGCATGCAGTGCGAAAACGCGCCCTGCGAATACGTCTGCCCGGTGGGCGCCACGACCCACAGCCCCGAAGGGCTGAACGACATGACCTACAACCGCTGCGTGGGCACGCGCTATTGCTCGAACAACTGCCCGTACAAGGTGCGGCGGTTCAATTTCTATCTGTACTCCGACTACAAGACGCCGAGCCTGTTTCGGCGTGCGCAACCCGAACGTGACCGTGCGCAGCCGCGGAGTGATGGAAAAGTGCACCTACTGCGTGCAGCGCATCAATGCGGCGAAAATACGGTCCGAGGTGGAAGAACCGCACCATCAGCGACGGCGAAATCGTCACCGCGTGCCAGCAGGCCTGCCCGGCCGAAGCGATCATTTTCGGCAACATCAACGATCCCAACAGCCGCGTTTCCAAGCTCAAGGCGCAGACGCGCAACTACGGATTGCTGGTGGATTTGAACACGCGGCCGCGCACGACGTATCTGGCGCGCGTGCGCAATCCGAACCCGGAGATTCACGGATAATTTTCCATGGCAAGACCAGAGCCCATTTACGGACTGATGGCTGAATTCGAGACGCCGGAACAGGTGCTGCAGGCGGCTCTTCGCACCCATGCGGCGGGCTACCGCCAGATCGATGCCTATACGCCCATTCCGGTGGAGGGTCTGGCGGAGGCGATCGGGTTTGAGTGGACCAGCCTGCCGATGGTGGTGTTTACCGGCGGCTTTCTGGGCGGATGCACGGGTTCTTCATGTGCTGGTATGCCAACGTGATCAGCTTCCCGCTGAATATCGGCGGCAAGCCTTAACAGCTGGCCGGCATGGATTCCGATTACCTTCGAGCTGACGATTCTGGGCGCGGCGCTGGCGGCCGTTTTCGGGATGCTCATCATGAACGGGCTTCCGCAGCCCTACCATCCGGTTTTCAACGTTCCGCGGTTCGCGCTGGCGTCCACCGACCGCTTCTTTCTGTGCATCAAGGCGCGGGACAAAAAATTCGATCTGGCGCAGACGAAGGCGTTTCTGGAAGAGATGAAGCCGCACGGAGTATTCGAAATTGAGGCTTGAACAGAAATCTATTTTAGAGCGGCGATGCGCGCATCGCTGCGGTAAGATCGCGTGCCTCGGCGCTGGCCGCCCTGCGCGGTTGCCGGGCTGCCGGCTCGACATGCACATTCAGCCGAAATATTTGCCCTACGAGCCGACCACCTTTTTCGCCGACGGGCGCTCCGAGCGGCCAGCCGGTGGAGGGCACCATCGCGCGCGGGCCAGTTGCGACTGGATGAACTGTTCTACACGGGCAAGGAAAATGGCGTGGAGGCGGATGAGTTTCCGTTCCCGATCACGCAAGCGGACCTGGAGCGCGGCCAGGAGCGCTACAACATCTATTGCACGCCCTGCCACGACTACGTGGGGAACTCGTACGGCTTTATCGTGCGACGAGGATTTCCGCTGCCCGCCTCCTATCACACTCAACGGCTGCGCGAGGCGCCCGCCGGCCACTTTTACGGCGTGATCACCAACGGCTTGGGAGCGATGTACAGCTATGCGGACCGGATCGACCCGGCCGACCGCTGGCGCATCGTGGCCTACATTCGCGTGCTGCAGGCCAGCCGGAACGCGCATTTGAGCGACGTGCCGGAAGCCGAGCGCCAGAAATTGACGCAGCAACGAACCGGGCAGGGCGACGCTACAGCCGCCATCGGAGCTACCGCAACCGCAATGAACTCATCGGACGCAGTTCGGCCAACACTCGACCGCCTGCAGCGGAACGCGCTGGTCTGCGGCGTCATCGGCGTGATTCTCGTGCTGGTGATCGGCATGCGCGATACACAGCAGTTCTCCGCTCCTATCTGTTTGCCTTTGTCTACTGGATCTGCATCCCGCTCGGCTGCATCGCCGTGCTGATGCTGCATCACCTCACGGGCGGCTGGTGGGGCTTGCCGATCCGACGCATTCTCGAAGCGGGCTCGCGAACGATTCGCTTGATGGCCGTCCTGTTTATTCCCGTGCTCTTTGGAATGTCCAAGCTTTACCTCTGGGCGAACGCGGCGATCGTGCAGGCCGACCCGATCCTGCAGGACAAGCGCTGGTGGCTGAATCCCACCGGGGTTCGTGGTTCGCTACTTCGTCTATTTTGGGATCTGGCTGCTTCTGGTCGGCCTGCTGAACAAGTGGTCTCGCGAGCAGGACCAGACCGGAAATCCCGAGCTGGCGGACCGAATGAATGCGATCAGCGGGCCGGGGCTGGTGTTCTGGGGCTTCGCAGTGAGCGGCGCGGCGGTGGACTGGGTGATGTCGCTCGAGCCGCACTGGTTTTCGACGATTTATGGGCTGCTGTTTATCGCCATCGAGGCGCTGATCGCGCTTTCTTTCACATTGTTCATGCTGCGCATGCTTTCCGACTTTCCGCCGATCAAGGATTCGGTCGCGCCAAGCCGGTTCAACGATCTCGGCAACATCCTGCTGGCGTTCGTGATGCTGTGGGCTTATCTCTCGTTCGACCAGCTGCTCATCATCTGGGCCGGAAATCTGAAAGAGGAAATTCCCTGGTATCATGCAGCGCGCCTTCGGCGGATGGGCGCCGGTCGGAGTTGCTCTGGTGGTGCTGCATTTCTTCGTGCCTTTTCTGCTGTTATTGCAGCGCGGCGTGAAGCGCCGGTTGCGAGTGCTTTCGATCGTGGCGGGCTGGATGGTTGTGCTCACCCTGGTGGATATTTACTGGATTGTTGTCCCGTCCTGGGAAAAGGTGGCGCCGCACGTCCACTTCACCGATATTTTTGCGGTGCATCGGAATTGGCGGGTTGTGGGTTGCGGCATTTGCCTGGCAGCTGAAAAAGCTGCCGCTGCTGCCGCTGCATGATCCGCGGTTTGAAGGAGTGCTCCTGCATGAGCATGGAGACTAAACAGCCGCCGCACGCAGGGCGGCCAGGGAGCGAGCCCGGGGCGGGCTACGAGCAGCGCGACGCCTATATCCCGGACCTGCTGAAGTTCGGGTTCTGGATGGCGGTGGTGATCGCGGTCACTTTGTTCGCGATGAGATGGACGTTCAATTATTTGGAGCGGACCCAGACGGTGAGCGTGCCGGCTGGCACCGTTTGCCAGGCCCCGCGAGCTTCCGCCAAGCCCCCGGTTGCAGGCGCAGCCGCACCAGGAGCTGAAGGATTATTGCGAGGCTCAAGTAAAGGAACTGAACAGCTACGGCTGGATCGACCAGCGCCTGCACGTGGTGCGGATTCCCATCGACCGGGCCATGGATCTGGTGCTGCAGAATGGCTTGCCCGTCCGTGCGAGCGGACCAACCGGCGCCGCGGCTGTGAAGGTGACACCGCCTGCCGATAGCCGGGCGGCGCCGATCTGCAAGGGCCGTGCGCGTACCTGGCCTCACCCTCGGCCAATGGCGAGCCGGGCGGGCAGCCAGCGGAGAAGTAAGAGGAGAGTTAAAAGCAATAATGGCATCGGCATCGCAAAACGGAGCAGTTCCCGCGCGCGCCTCGTTTTCATTGCGTGCGGTGCCCGCTTGTGTAGGGAGTGCGTTGCTGCTTTTCGCAGGCTTCTGGCGCTGGCGCCGAGGGCCGGCGCGCAATTTGTCGATCCGCTGCAGAACCTCGGGCAGCGTCCCGAACTGCTGAAGGAAGTGGGCATCGACCAGAAGCTGAACGACGAGATTCCGCTTGATCTGACATTTCGCGACGAGCACGGGAAGACGGTAGAGCTGGCGCAGTATTTTCGGCAGCAAGCCCGTGATTCTCACGCTGGTTTATTACAACTGCCCGATGCTCTGCACGCAGGTACTGAACGGCTTGGATCGCGACGCTGAAGCAGATCCCGATGGACATCGGCAAGGATTTCAACGTGGTGACCGTGAGCATCGATCCGACCGAGCGTCCCGTGCTGGCCGAAGCCAAGCAGGCGATGTATGCGGGAATGTACGGGCGGCCCGGAGCGGCGGAGGGCTGGCATTTTTTGACCGGCGACGAGCCGCAGATCAAACAACTCGCGCATGCCGTGGGCTTCCGCTACGCCTACGACTCCGAGTCCAAGCAGTACGCGCACGCGAGCGTGATCATGATGCTGACGCCCGGAGGGCGGCTCTCCCGCTATTTCTACGGGATCCAATATCCCGAGCGCGATATACGGCTGGGCCTGGAGGAGGCCTCGCAGGGAAAGATCAGCTCCCCGGTCGATCAGATTCTGCTGTTCTGCTATCACTACGATCCGCACACCGGGAAATACGGCCTGCTGATTTCACGGGTCATTCAACTGGCCGGGCTTCTGACGGTGGTGATTGGCGGAATCTTTCTGTTCGTGATGTTCCGGGGCGAGCATTATACGCTGCCCGGCGGCAGGGCTTGAACCGAGTCATAAGCGGAACAAGCCCTAAAAGGAAATCGACGGAACCGTGATGATGGGTCTCATTCAATACGGATGGAGTGGGGTGGCGGCGATAGCGGCGATGATCCCGATGCAGCCGCCCGCTGCATCGTCGATCGCCGGAGAGGTTGACCAGCTCTATTATCTGCTGACCGGCATCACGCTGTTCTTCACCGTGCTGATCTTTTCGATCATTTTTTATTTCATGGTGAAGTACCGCCGGCGAACCCCCGACGAAAAGCCGCCTGAAGTTCATTCTTCACTGGTGCTGGAGCTGGCCTGGACGATTATTCCGTCGCTGATCTGCGTGGTCGTGTTCGTGTGGGCGTCGAGCCTCTACATCCGCAATTCGCGCCCGCCCGCAACGTCTACCGAGATTTTTGTGATCGGCAAGCAGTGGATGTGGCACTTGCAGCATCCCGAGGGACCGCGCGAGATCAACGAACTGCACGTGCCGGTGGGCGTGCCGGTGAAGCTCACCATGACGTCCCAGGACGTGATTCACGGCTTCTACATCCCGGCGTTCCGCATAAAGAAGGACGTGCTGCCGGGCCGGTATACCTCGCTTTGGTTTGAGGCCACCGAAGAGGGGACCTATCACCTCTTCTGCACGGAATTCTGCGGGACCAACCATACCGAGATGATAGGCTGGGTGTATGTGATGTCCCCCACGGATTATGCCGCCTGGCTCTCGGATAGCGAACGAAGCGAACCGATGGCACAGCAGGGCGAGCGGATTTTCAATCATTACACATGCGGCTATTGCCATGTGGCGGACGGAACAGGACGCGGGCCGTCCCTGGTCGGGATTTTCGGCAAGCCAGAAAAGCTGGCCAGCGGCGAGATGCGCATGGTGGACGAAGACCTGATCCGGCAGGCGCTCCTGCAGCCGAACTCCGTGCCGGTGGCGGGTTATGCGCCGATTATGCCGACATTCCAGGGACAGTTCACCGAAGAGCAAATATTGCAGCTGATTGCCTATGTGAAGTCGCTCGGCCTGCAAGAAAGGGCGAATAAATGAGTACGGCCATCGCGGATATCCACGAGGTTCCGGCCGAATCTCGCGTCAATTATCTGAATGCAACCTACGGCGTCAAGTCGTGGCTGCTCACGCTTGACCACAAGCGCATCGCGCTGCTCTACCTCGGCACGATCACGCTCATGTTCGTGGTCGGCGGCATGGCCGCCGTGCTGATGCGGCTCAACCTGATCGAGCCGCAGGGCGCGCTGGTCGAGCCGGAAACCTACAACAAGCTGTTTTCGATCCACGGCATCATCATGGTGTTTTTCTTCCTGGTGCCGTCGATTCCCGCGACGCTGGGAAATTTCCTGATTCCGCTGATGATCGGGGCTCGCGACGTGGCCTTCCCGAAGCTCAACCTGATGAGCTGGTACATCTTCGTCACGGGCGCGGCGTGCGTGATGTATGCCGTGATGACCGGCGGCGTGGATACCGGCTGGACCTTCTATACGCCCTATAGCAGTTCCTACTCGCACACGCACGTGATTGCCGCAGCGCTGGGGATTTTTATTGCGGGCTTTTCCTCCATTCTGACGGGGCTGAATTTCCTCGTCACCATCCACAAGATGCGCGCGCCGGGTATGACCTGGTTCCGGCTGCCGCTTTTTCATCTGGGCGATGTACGCAACGAGCCTCATTTTCGTGCTGGGAACGCCGGTGATCGCGGTGACGCTGTTCCTGCTTGGGAGCCGAGCGGCTGTTGCACGTGGGCATCTTCGATCCGGCGATCGGCGGCGATCCGCTGCTGTTCCAGCACTTGTTCTGGTTCTATTCGCATCCCGCCGTGTACATCATGATTCTGCCGGGCATGGGCGTGATCAGCGAACTGATCACGGCGTTTTCGCGGAAGAAGATTTTCGGCTACAGCTTTGTGGCGTTTTCGAGCCTGGGGATCGCGATCATCAGCTTCGTGGTGTGGGGCCATCACATGTTCGTCACGGGCCAGTCGCTTTATGCGGGGCTGGTCTTTTCCGTGCTGAGCTTCGTGGTGGCGATTCCTTCGGCGGTGAAGGTGTTCAACTGGACGGCGACGCTCTATAAGGGATCCATTTCCTACGAAGCGCCCATGCTGTACGCGCTAGGGTTTATCGGCCTCTTCACGATGGGCGGACTGACGGGGTTGTTCCTCGCGTCGCTTGCAACCGACGTTCATCTGAACGGCACCTACTTCATCGTCGCGCACTTCCACTACATCATGGTGGGCGGCGCGGTGATGGCGTATTTGGGGGGCATCCACTACTGGTGGCCGAAGATTACGGGCCGGCTGTATCCCGATCTGTGGGCGCGTTTCGCGGCGCTGGTGATTTTCGTCGGATTCAACCTGACGTTCTTCCCGCAATTCATGCTGGGCTATCTGGGCATGCCGCGCCGCTACGGCATCTATCCGGCGGAGTTCCAGGTGCTGAACGTGATGTCGTCGGCAGGCGCTTCGATCCTGGCGATCGGCTACGTGATTCCTCTGATTTATTTCTACTGGTCCTGGAATTACGGACCGCCAGCGGGCCCCAATCCGTGGGGAGCGACGGGCCTGGAGTGGACGACGGCTTCTCCGCCGCCGACGGAGAATTTTGAGCACATTCCGATCGTGACCGAAGACGCGTACAACTACCCCACCGCGGACGTGGCCAGTGAGTGATACGGCATTGCATCATCCGAACCCCACCGGGTTCGCGCATCAGTTCGAGGATATCGAGCAGCAGCACGAGGCCGGACGGCTGGGAATGTGGATATTCCTGGCCACCGAAATTCTTTTTTTCGGCGGGATGTTCACCTCCTACACGATCTATCGCGCGCTGCATCTGCCGTCTTTCATCATCGGCAGCCATCTGCTCGAAGTGCAGTTTGGCGCCACGAACACGGCCGTGCTGATCTGCAGCAGCTTGACGATGGCTCTGGCAATTCGCTCGGCGCAGACGGGCAAGAGCAAGTCGACATCATTTTCTATCTGATCCTGACGATGATTCTGGGCGCCCTGTTTCTGGGGCTCAAGCTTCGCTTCGAGTGGTATCACGATTATGTGGAGCATATCGTTCCCGGCTTCGGTTTTCAGTATCGTCCCGAATGGGGCTCGGCGGCTCCCGGAGTGCAGATGTTCATGTGCTTCTATTTTTTTATGACCGGCCTGCACGCGCTGCACATGGTGGTTGGTCTCGGAATCCTCGCGGTGCTGGTGGTGATGGCCGCGCGCGGAAGGTTTACGTCTCAGTATTACGTGCCGCTCGAGATCAGCGGGCTTTACTGGCACTTCGTCGATATCGTCTGGATCTTTCTGTTCCCGCTGCTGTATCTGATTGGCGGGCGCTATCCGACGGGAGGCCACTGATGGCCGATCATGGCGAGCACGCTGGAGCATACTCCCGCACGTGGTTCCTGTTTCGACCTATGTGGGAGTTTTCCTCGCTCTGTTGGTTGGCACGGCTCTCACGACGGGGGTGGCCTACATTGACCTGGGCCGGTGGAACACGGTGGTCGCGCTTGCCATCGCGGTAGCGAAGATGCTGTCTTGTGGTCCTGTTCTTCATGCACGTGAAATACAACCCAGGCCTTACGAGAATCGTTATCGTGGGCGCTTTCTTCTGGCTGGGCATCATGATCTGCTTCTCGATGGCCGATGAGCTGACGCGCAGTTGGGAATACAACCCGCTTCCGTGGAATCCGGGCATTGATCCTTCCGTACCTGTTTCACTTCCTGTTCTAATAAAACACGACTTCTGCGCCAGAGTCTCGGGCTACCGCAACGCGGAGGATTCTTCGCGTTCTCATCGGAATGACTGCTCGCAAGCGTTTGGGCGCGGTGAAGTAAATCTCAACGGTAGGCGCGGAAGGCGACGACGGCGTTCAATCCGCCGAAAGCGAAAGAATTGGACAGCGCCGC
This sequence comes from uncultured Acidobacteriota bacterium, assembly GCA_963848365.1. Classification (GTDB taxonomy): domain Bacteria; phylum Acidobacteriota; class Terriglobia; order Acidiferrales; family UBA7541; genus Palsa-295. Next base: position 230,375 of record CAWKDI010000004.1, on the reverse strand, counting down.
TTCGACGCGGGCTGCACGGGACTGATTGGGAATATAGTCGAGGTCACATTCCGGGTCGCGTTCATTGTAATTCGCCGTGGGCGGCAGGATGCCGTGATAGAGCGCCAGAATCGTGGCGATGGCTTCGAGCGCGCCGGCGGCGCCCAGGGCGTGCCCGTGAAGCGATTTGGTGGAACTGACGCGCAATCTTGTCCGCATGCGCGCCAAAAACTTCCCGAATGGCGCGAGTCTCCGTGGGATCATTGCCGGGCGTTCCGGTGCCGTGAGCGTTGATGTAGCCCACCTGCTCCGGGTTGCAGGCCGGCGTCGCGCAATGCGGCGCGCATGGCGCGAGCGGGGCCGTCTACCGTCGGCTGAGTGAGATGGTGCGCGTCCGACGACATGCCGAAGCCGCAGATTTCGGCATAAATTCGCGCGCCGCGCGCCTTGGCCGCGTCCAGCGGCTCCAGAATCATCATCGCGCCGCCCTCGCCCAGGATCATCCCGCGGCGGTCCTTGCTGAACGGCCGGCAGGTGTCGGGAGCGATCACCCGCATCGCCTCCCACGCTTTCAGCAAGCCGATGGTGAAGGGCGCTTCGCTGCCGCCTGTTACTGCCATCTCCGCGTCCCCGTCGCGCACCATACGAAAGGCCTGGCCGATCGCGTGATTGGACGAGGAACAGGCGGTCGAGACGGTGTATGTGGGCCCGCTCAGACGCAGATCCATGGAAATGTGGCTGGCTCCGGCGTTTGCCATGGTCTTGGGAATCGTCAGCGGATGAACGCGGCCGCGCCCTGCGACGTAGAGGTCCTCGAAGCCGGCTTCGAGCGCAGCTTGGCCGCCCACCGCCGAACCGCACACGATCGCGGCACGTTCGCGCAAATCTGGCGTCAGTTCGAGTCCCGAGTCGCGTAAGGCCTCGCGCGCCGCGACCACGGAAAATTGCGCGAAGCGGTCGATTTGCGCGTCCTTGCCGCCTTCGAAGTGCTTCAGCGGGTCAAAGCCGCGCACCTGCGCGCCATTCTGGAAGCGCAGCGTCGAGCAATCAATGCCCTGGATTGGACCGATCGCGGTCCGGCCTTCGCTGAGAGATTTCCAGGTTTCGCGCGAGATCCAGGCCCAGCGGGCAGATGATTCCCAGGCCTGTGATAGCCACGCGGCGCGGCGTCATTCCTCGGGCACCAGTCAGTCGCCGGCCGAGGCCGCGTGTCTTTACGTAAGAATTCTAGAGGATTCTTGAAGGAGTCATCAGGTTGGGCAGGAGTTCAAGTTGCCGGCGTGGCGGAGCCCAGCGACGCATCGGGAGGGGCGGCCGCGAGAATCTTCTTGACGCCTTCCACGATATCGTTCACGGTGCGGATGGAGCGAACATCATCATCCGGAATGGAAATCTTGAATGCGTTCTCCAGTTCGAAGAGCAGCGTAAAAACGTCCAGGGAATCGATGCCGAGATCCTGCAAATTTGTGTCCAGCGTGATTTTTTCCGCCGGAATTCGCTTCACCGAAGCCAGCGTTGCGATCACTTTTTCCGCTACTGCATCAGCCATCGAACGCTCCTGGATCACTCCTATTCAATGCCACCCTTTATAAGGGCGCACAAAATCCAACCGTACGCCGAAACTGGCCCAACCCACGTGAGAAATCAAATTCTAGCAGGAGTTGCTAGCGCTTGCCGGTGATTTTGCGGTTGGTGTAAAACTATGGGACATCGAAAAACCGCTCTCATTACTCAACGATCCGCGGCGATACTCCAGCATTGATCCAGACTGCTCCCGCGGCGCCGACGCCTATCGAACTCACTAAAATCAGCCAGGAAAAAGGACGCCCGCTCACGCCGGCTAAATCCATTTCGAGAACAAATGCCGGCATCACGATGCAAAGCGCGAGAAAGCACGCCCGCAATGGCATGGAGCGAAGGTTTCTGCCCGCGGTGCCGCTCAATGCGCCTCCGGCGAAGAAAATCACAAAGTAATAGCCGCAAGCGTAAAGGTCCAAGGCGCTTGGCCTTACATCATGAACGAGCCGGCCCACAACAGCCCCGGGGCCCAGCCGATAAGTGCGCGATAGCACTCCACTGAGATCCAGCGAAGCCGTTGCGCCATCGTAGGAGAAAAGCAAATCAAGCGGGCGATTCGTGTTGATCGCGGAGTGCTCCATCCAGACAAACGGGGAGCGGTCCCCGCAAAGTGAATTACGCAAACGAAGAGTCAGAGTGGTGTTCTGCTGGGCAATTTCAAAATCGGCGACGTTGGGCCGATGCGCGGACAGCGAGACAATCGGAGCATCGATGCCGACAAGTTCCGCAGGCTGAAAGAGTATCCGAAGGGTAAATTGATTGGTCGATTGAGCCGCAGTAACCAGATCGGTTACGGAGGCCCGCGAAGTAAGCCAACTCCGGCCATCCAGACGAAGGTACGGAGGGTCGGCGCCGGAAGGTGAGGCGGGGAACCAGGAAAGCCCCGGAAGAAAATTTTGCTGCGCCCGGAACGAACCCGGCGTAGAGAAATCGTAGGAGGCAAGCAGCCCTGTCTGGAGATCGGAACCCGCGCCGCTTGAACCGAGGCTCCGAACCGATCTCCTCGAAAGCGCCCGATTCCAGAGTTGCAGGCTGAAAATTTTTCCCTTCCAGGCGTGCGGATCTCCCACCGCGGCACTTCCGCCGGCATTATTTCCAACGAGAAGCAGGTCGTCGGAGTGCCAGTTCCCGAGACGGGTCTGCATCTGCACCAGAGCGGAGATTGAAAGCCACGCAGCGAAGTAAATCGCAATCACCGCCGCGGCGCGGCGCGGCGTCAAGAATTCTGTGAGTAATTCGTGGCCCTTCGAAAGGCGCCATAAAATGGCGTCGCCGCATACCAAAAATACCGCTGAGCCTAAAATTGCTCCGGCCCCGTTCGTGAGAATGTCTTCCCAGCCGGAATCCCTCCCAGCCGTGTACAACTGCAGGAATTCGATGGTGTAAGAGAGCAACACCGAAATGAGTACGGAGCAGCCTAGTATTGCCCGGTACGACCAGCCGCGTTCACGCAATTTTGCCGAAAGTGCGAAACCCAAGGGAACGAAAAGAAGCACATTCAAAAGAACGTTGCGCCCACTCGGGTCTTTCCCACGCCCGCCGAGAAGGAGAGGGGACCGATTCGACGGTACTCTCGCATGCGGGACAAATCGAAAAGGGAACAGCGTGAGAAAAAGGATTCCCAGAACTGTGAGAATCAGTAGCCGGCTTGACCAGCGCGCGGAGAGTGCAGATTTCTGGGCGCTGTTTCCGTTCTCCATGGGTTTCGAGCGACTCGAGCGGCGAAAACGAAAGTCTAGCACGCTTGGCTGGGTCGTCCGTCAAAGGCCGTCTAAATTACTTCACATGTAGTAACGAGAGAACTGACAGTCGTGCAGAAACATAACCGAACAGACGGGTACTCGGTGTTTCATGTACAGGTGCACTACCCTGTCCCTCGTATGTCCTCCTGTCCAGTAGTACTTCACACCTCCTACCGTCGACAATCCCCAATGGCATTAGACTTCAAGAAAAGGTGTGAAGATATTGATATTGAAGGAATTGAGCTCTTTCCCAAGGCTTCGCAAGCTGATCTTGGTAGCTGCACTGATTTCAACCACCAGTCTGGGAGGCTGTGTAGCGACCACGCGTCAATCTTCCGCCACGGCCTCATCCGGTAGTACCAGTGCAACTGCGGGGACCTCGTCTCCGACTGACGACGCGATTCTCTCCGTGAGCAGTGCCAACTTGAGTTTCGGGAGTGTCGAGGTCGGGGCCGCCACCTCCCAACTTCTCAGCCTGACCAACCAGGGAGGTGCGAATCTGCACATTGCGGCGGTATCAGCTTTCGGCAATGGCTATAGCGTGAGCGGCGGCTCCGGCGTGACGCTCGTGCCGAACCAGTCGGTTACCGTCTCTGTTAATTTTGGTCCCACTGCCGCAGGCTATGCTGCAGGCCTTCTCAGCGTCGCAAGCGACGCGACAAATCCTGCGGTACAGGTGAGCATGTCCGGCACGGGTATCACCGCGCAGGTCGGATCACATTCGGTCACGCTCTCCTGGACCGCGAGTACGTCACAGGTGACCGGATATAACATCTACCGCAGCACCGTATCGGGCGGCCCGTATGCGAAAGTGAACACGGCTGTTGATCCCAACGCAACTTATACCGACTCAGGGCTCGCCAGCGGTGATTATTTTTATGTGGTCACCTCCGTCGAGAACGGTGTGGAGAGCGGTTACTCCAACGAAGTAGCGGTTGTGATTCCGTAGTCCTTCATTGCTGTGCCCTCAGCCCCAATTTCTGGGGGATCCCTGTCTTCATCACTCCGTTCAATACGCCGGGGGTTGCGTTCTGAAAGTGCCCTTGCCTATGGCAGCGCGAGGGCAACTCATTGCTGTGGCATAATGATGGCGGCTGATGTGCCAGTCCCGGCGTATTTTGCCCGACCGACCGTGACTTCCCGGACCAAAATTCGACGAAAACTCCTGGCCGCGCACCGCAAGCTGCGGGAGTTCCGGATGATCGCGAAGGGGCTTATCTCCACGCAGCACCCTTTGCTCGTCCACATCATTCCCATTCGCCGCTGCAATCTTGCCTGCACGTACTGCAACGAATTTGACGATTTTTCCAAGCCCGTGTCGACGCGAAGAAATGTTCCGGCGCATCGACCGCCTGGGCGAAATGGGCACGTCGATCGTCACGATCAGCGGTGGGGAACCCCTGCTGCATCCCGACCTTGACGCGATCATCGCCCGCATTCGCAAGAACGGAATGATGGCCGGACTGATTACCAACGGCTATCTGCTGGTAGCGGACCGCATCGAACGGCTCAACCGCGCTGGCCTGGAATATCTTCAGATCAGCATCGATAACGTGCAGCCCGACGACGTTTCGAAGAAAAGCCTGAAAGTGCTGGATCAGAAGCTCGCGCTGCTCGCCGAACACGCGGAGTTTCAGGTGAATATCAATTCCGTCCTGGGGAGCGGCGTCCGCAATCCGGAAGATGCTTTGACGGTGGCGCATCGCGCGCTGCAGCTCGGCTTCACCTCGACCGTCGGCATCTTGCATGACGGAAACGGGCAGTTGCAGCCGCTGGGCTCACGCGAGACCGAAATTTTCGAGGAGATCATGTCGCTGGGCAAGCGCTCGTTCACGCGCGTGAACAAGTTCCAGCACAATATCGCGGCGGGGCGCGAGAATAACTGGCGCTGCCGGGCCGGCTCGCGCTACCTCTACATTTGCGAAGACGGCCTGGTCCACTATTGCTCGCAGCAGCGCGGCTATCCGGGCATTCCGCTTGCGGAATACACGCGCCGAACAGCGTGACCGCGAATTTCGTCACCAAGAAGGGCTGCGCGCCGCGTTGCACGGTTTCCTGCGTGCACCAGATTTCGGTGGTGGATTCGTGGCGCGCGCCGCAGACGATCGATCCGGGACCTTCGCCCGCTTCCGGCCCGCTCGTTCAACTCACCGGGTCCACGCACGATTAGCTTGCACGCCACGAAATCCTTTCCCGGTTGCGGCGTTCGCGTTAAGTCGTTGACGAGAATCCTTCGCAGTATTTGCGACGGAGAGGCTGCGTTTCGATGAACTCCGTTGTATGGCTTGTTATTGGAATTCTCGCCGCCGGCATTATTGGCGCGATCGCGTGGTCCGCCAGCCGGCGTTCGGAAGCGCAGCTTTCCGCGGTCCGGCAGGAGATGCAAAGCTCACTCGCCACGCAGGGCCAGTCCGTGACGGCGCAAATCAATCAATCTCGTCCAGGCCATGACGCAGCAGCTAGGGCAGGTGCGCCAGGAATTGCAGAGCGGCGTCGCGTCCACCGGCCAGCTCGCCACCGACGCGCAGCGGGACGTGGCGCAGCGGCTGCAATCCTCCACCGACGCGCTGCTGCAGATGAGCCAGAAAATCGGCGAGGTGCACCAGACCAGCCAGGATCTCTCCAAAGCCACGCAAACGCTTGCAATCCGTGCTGGGCGGGGCGAAGACGCGCGGCACGCTGGGAGAGGTGACGCTCGAACGGTTGCTGGGAGATGCCCTTCCGCAGGGCGCCTACGCCACGCAATATCGCTTCGCCTCCACGGGCGCCATTGTGGACGCCATCGTGCGCAGTGGCGAGCGCATTCTCTCGCATCGATTCCAAATTTCCGCTGGAGGCATATCGCCGGCTCGTGGAATTCGGCGACGATGCACGGCGCGATTTTTCGCTGGCGGTCCGCAAGCACGCCGATTCCATCGCGGAAAAATACATCCTGCCCGAGCGAGCATACCTTTGATTACGCGCTGATGTTCGTGCCGTCGGAAGGCGTTTACTACGAGCTGTTGATGACCCAGGACTCCAAATACGGCCGGCTCGACGAATATTGCCGCGAGAAGCGCGTTTTTCCCGTATCGCCGAACACGTTTTATGCGTGCTTGAGCGCCGTCGCCATCAGCCTGCAGGGACAGAAAATCGAAGAAAACGCGCGGCACCTTCTGGCGGGCATGGCCGGGTTGAAGAAACAATTCGAATCGTTCGCGGACGTGTACGAAAAGCTCGGGACGCATCTTCGCCACGCCCAGCAGTGCTACGAAGAAGCCGACAGCCGCCTAACGCGCGCGCGCAATTCCCTCGAACAAATGTCGCAGGGCGCGCTCCCGGCCGCCGAAGCGCAAAGCCCTGGAACCCAGCGCCAACTGAATAGATCCTGTCCCTCTCATCGCTCGTCATCTTGAGCGCCGCGAGGGATCTTCATTTTCCTTCCTTTGCAAGCGCACTACAGAACTAGAGTGCGGCGCGCGCTGCGGCAAGAAGCGTACGCAAATCGCCCTCGATGGTGTGGATGAGAATTTTGTCCAGCTCGCGGCGCGAAGCCCTCAAGATTCGCGAGGGTTGCGTCCGAGCACGTCGGGCGAGCCGATCGATCTCGTGTTCGTCTGGCTTCTCCGCCAGAGGAGCAGCGGCCTCCAGGTATCGTCGAGCGGCATCTTACGTCGGGTGAGGGCAAAAGCCGAGCATCGAGGGAGAAATCTCCCGAACGGATCGCCTCCACTTCCAGGGACGCACAATTTTCTTTGCCGCCGCTCGTCAGCAACTCCTGCACATCTCCTTTCGGGAACCGAAGTATGCCCGGCGTTTCGTTCGCCACGGCAATGCGCAGGGGCTGATCCGTCCCCCGCGCATTTACACTCAACCGGCCCTTCTGACCCGGCAGTAGAGCCGGACTGGGGAACTGCGGTTCGAGCGATACAAGAGTCGTGTGCGCGGTCCACTGCCCGCTGGCGGTTTGGATCGAAATCTCCGCGGGACCGGTGGCCGCCTCTGGGCCAGGCATTACGGACAGGCATTCGGGCGATGAAGCCATGACGAGCGCCGCTTCCCCGTTCAGCCTCACGTGGTTCGCATCGGCATCGCTGCGAAAACGGCTGCCGCAAATGGAAAACGGTTCGTGCAGGGATGCCTCGGGGCAGCCCAGATCGCATCCTTGGGATTCTCCGGCGGATTCGCATCTACAAGCGCGGCAGTTGATGAACCGGATCCTTTTGCAATCAGGACGCTGCCCGCAGAAGGAGCGGTAAACGAAGCACGTCCTGTGGCATCCGTTACAACGCGCTGGCCGCCTCCAAGGTCCAGTGTTACATCGGAAGCAAGCCGTCCATCGACGCCAAGCACTGCCAGAGTAGCCGGCCGTCCGGCGACGACTTTTGCGGGAAGGATAATCGTGACAGTCCACTTGTTAGAGGCAGCAGATTGGGCGCGAACCGGCGCTGTACCCTGCAATAAAAATACAATCGCCAGAAGGAATCCGCTCAGGATTCGGGCGGTGCGCGGGTTTCTAGACAATTGCTGTGCGGAATTGGTTCGGTCTACGGACATAGATCGCGCACCGCCTACTCGTCCAGCCGGACGACAAACGTAGTGAACTGGTCCGTGGAATGGAGGCGATCAGCCAGAGTTCGTGCGGCGGCCTCGCTCGGCAGGCGCCCCACGCGGACGCGGTAGAACCGGCCATTTGGTGCGTCGAACGGAACGGTGATAACCGGGGAGTAGCGTTGGATGAGCTGTGCCCGAAGGCGTTCCGCATTCTCCTGCACCAGGAAGGCGCCCACCTGTACTCCGAAGAACCCTTCCAGCGGATTCGGTCCGGAAACCATCTCAAGGCGAACCGTCGCCGTGCCAGGACCCACCATTTCGATTGCTTGCGCCGCCGCCAGCGACAAATCGATCACGCGATTGGCCACAAAGGGTCCGCGGTCGTTCACGCGCACTTCGGTCTGTTTGCCGTTCGCCAGATTCGTTACGCGTAGCATCGCGCCAAAGGGTAGGGTGCGGTGCGCCGCCGTCATATCGTGCATATCATAGATTTCGCCGTTCGACGTGCGACGGCCATTGAATGGAACTCCGTACCAGGAGGCCACGCCCTCTTCCACGTAAAGTCCCGGGGCGGCGGGCTGCCGCTCCACTGCCGGCGGGGGTCCCGACGGTGTCGATGGTGTCGGCTGGCCGGTGGCTGGGGGATATGGAACTGGCGAGGGAATGCCAGCCGGCGCCTGAGTCTGGTAGGTGCGGTGCGCGCAGCCTGCGACAAGAATCCCGCAAAGGGCCATCAGGAAAGGCCGTGGAATTGTCGGCCGTCGTGGAGACGTTGAGCAGCGTAAGATTCTGGAAGCGCTCTCCCCGAAGTTGAGAGATTTCACGCGTGATCCCTATTCATAAGCCCGTTCTTTGGCTCGTCCACTGGTTCGTCCATTGGCTCATTCATTTGTTTGCGCGCATTTTTCTGTATGATAGATACGAATCATTATAAAACGCATCTCTGCTCTTGAAGGACACTCATTGCCACTTTCGCCGCGTCAGCGCATGAAGCTGGACCGATTCCGCCAAAAGATGAAGGGCCTTTTCGCCGGCGGCCAGCCGGAGCAACCGCGTCCCAAGCTTTGCCCTTCGTGCGGAACGCTAGTCGGCCCAGGCGCCACGCGCTGCCACCAGTGCGGCGCGAGCATGACCTTTTCCGTCGCGGCAGCGAGCCGCTCGATCGGCAGCATCCTGCCCACGACGTCGCCTGCCACTTACGGCATCCTCGGTTTCAGCTGCATTCTTTACATCGCAAGTTTCCTTTGGACGATGCGGCTCAGCGGTCTTTCGCAGCCGAGCGGTGGAGCGTTTGGCATCTTGAACAGCCTTGGCGGAATCGATGGCCAAGTCCTACAGCGGCTTGGAGCGTCGCTGCCGCTGGCCTATAACCTTCAGCAACCCTGGCGATTTGTGATGGCCGTGTTTCTTCATGGCAGCCTGCTTCACATCGGCTTTAACATGTGGGTTCTGATGGATATCGGCCCACAGATCGAGGAGCTCTATGGGTCCGCGCGTTACTTTTTCATTTATGTAATTGCGGGCATCGGCGGTTATGTGCTGAGCAGTTATTTCAACCATTTCAGCGTAGGCGGATCGGGGGCGCTCCTAGGCTTGATTGGCGTGCTACTGGCGATTACCACCGGCCGCCGCAGCGCGGGCATGAGGATGCTTCGCCAGCAGATCATTCGCTGGCTGATTTATATTTTGGTCTGGGGCTTGTTGTTTCCGGGCATCGATAACTTCGCTCACCTGGGCGGTTTGATCACAGGGTTCATCCTGGGAAGGGTCATGATGGATCGTCCGCCGTTGTCTCCCGAGGAATGCAAACGAGCATATTTGCTCGGCTGGTCCGCCGCGCTGATCGTCGCGCTGAGCTTCGCGATGACCGTTTACGCCAACCTGCACGTCCCGCCTAACGGATTCTAGGACCTCCGAGTCAGAAGTGAAAACGATACCGCACGGAAGCAATGATCTCGCGGGGGTCGTTATAGTGGGTTCCGGCAAAAGTGCTGTCCAGACCCAACAGATAACGGCTATTCGACAGATTCAAGGCCGTCAATCCAATCGACCATCGCTCGCGAATGGACTTCCCGAATTCAATGTCTCCCGTTATGTGTGGCGGCAAATGGGCCGGGCCATCGATCTTCAGAAAGCCCGAGCCATAAACAACATTGGTTGAAAACCACGACTGCCAAGGAAGCTGATATTCGACTCCCGTCGTCAGCGTGTTTCTCTGATCGTGGTCGAGATAGCAGTAGCCGGTCAAGCACTGAGCCGGAACCGGTTCGATCAATCCGCCGCTCGGCGCTCCTTTGAACTCCGCTGACATGTTCGAGAAGGCCAGGTGAAAGCGCAGAGACTTCGCCACGGCAGGCGACCGAACGGCTGCCTCCGTGCCATTGATGCGGGCGTTGGGCGTCGTCAGCGGCAAGAGGATATTCGAGTTGCCGAGCACGTCATGGTCGAGGAAGTTTACGGCGCTCGTGGCGAAATGATCGAAGTCGAAAATCCAGCCGCGAACGGGGATCGTCAGCCCGAACTCCCTCTGAATGTCACGTTCACCGTGAAGGGGCAGAAACCCGAAGCCTGACTCTAGGGCCTGAAATCCAAAGAGCGCTCCTGACACTGTGTAAAGCGGGGGCGCCTGATAGTAGGTGCCGTAAAAACTGCGAAGCACCCAGTTGAGTTTCGGGATCTGAACCGAGGCTCCCACGCGGGGGTTGGCGGCATTTTCCGTTGTGGAACCAGAAAAATGCGTCACTCGCACTCCCCCATCCAGGGTCAGCCACTTCCACGGCTTGTATTGCTCGTTGGCGAACGCCGCCCCTACCCCGCCGATCGGGACCTCCGACACAAGTTCGGATGCCGTGCTGGTGGCCAGGCTAAAGGAGGTGCTGTTGTGCTGGAAGAAGCCGTAAGCGCCCACCTCCAGGTTATGCGGACCGTGGACATAGTTCAGTTCCACCTGGCTGCCGAAGTAGTTCGAGATGTTTTCGCTCGAGGCAATGAGGGGGTCGGTGGGGCCGCCTTTATACTCCCCGTTATTGTAGTGATAAAAGGGGGAGACGGTCAGCAGCGCGCTTGAATTGATCGTGTGGACCCAGGAAAACGTTGCGAACGAATCCAGTTCCTGGTCCGTGTCGCGGTATCCCTCCGCCTCCTGTGCTGGGAAGTTTGGGATTTGAAAGTGGTCGTTGCGGACCGAAGCCGTCCAGCGAAGTTCGTCGGCGGGTGTAGCTTTGTAGTCCATCGATGTGATGAAGCCTTCGCCGCTTCCCAGATTATGGATCACTTGTTCGGTGGGAGGTTCCAGACCAAGATCCGTGCGGTTGGCGCTGACGCTTGCATAATATGCAAATTTGGCGGTATGCCCGCCGAAACCGATCTGGTCATTGCTTTGGTTGTAGCTGCCATAGGTGAGCGTCAGATCGGCGTCATTGTTGAACTCAAAGCCAGAGCGGGTGAGCACGTTTACCTGCCCATAGGTGCGGTCTCCATTCTGAGCCCCGTAACCGCCGCGGTTGATCTCGACCTCCTCGATGTCCTTAGGATCGAGCGCGCGGCCCACATTGCTGGACATGTTTGTGTTAGGCACCGGCACGCCGTTGATCGACCAGTTCACCTGATGCCCGCCTCGAATGTGCAGGTGATCGTGCAAGACGAATGCGCCGGGGGTCGTTTCCGTTACGAATTGAAGGCTGCTCATGCGATCGGCGCCGGGAAGCTTGAGAATATCTTCGCCCGATTCCATCACAGGAGGGCTGGCGGCATCGGGAGCGGTAGCTTCCAGGGTGGAGGAAGCTGTTACTTCCACAGTACTCGTCACAGCGCTCACGGTCATCGTCAATTGCAACTCCGGAGCGCTTCCCATCGTCACCTGGATCGCCTCGCTGATCATTGCGAAGCCTGGTTGCTCGACTTGGAGCTTATATTCGCCAATCGGCACGGCGTTGATGATGAAGCCCCCGGCCATATCCGTTCGATTCACCTGCTTCCAGGATGACGCCGTCGCCATGAGCGTTACCACTGCGTCCGGGATTACCGAACCAGTGGCATCTTTGACGGTGCCGCGCACAGTGCCGAAGCCCTGACCATGGGCTACGGACGCCGCAGTCGTGGATAGCACTGCAAACAGCAGTAACTTTCGCGTTGTAACCATACGCCCTCCGCACTCACTGCCCCACAACAACGCTTCGTTGGGAAGCGTATGCGATGGCGCGCAAAAAGCCCGTGACACGAGGCACGCGGGGAAGTGACGACGATCACGGGACTTATGGCGGGGGTAGCCGGGGCTGGCGGGCGTGCTCGATTGGCTGATCAGGCGCGATTGATCCGAAAGATCCACATGGACTGAAACAATTTCTGAGGGTTCAAGAATGAATGCGGCTTTTGGCACAGAGCGACGTCGACTCGAAGGCCCATTGGCGTCAGCACGCTGCCCTTCCTATCTTTCCTCACAAACACCTTGAACTTCCGTCTAAAGCCTCCCCCTGCATAGCCGATAACTCCAGCGAGGTATTTTATGGAAGGTCAAGGCAACGGTATGGCGAGAGCTTTACCGCGAGATATGAGCAGTTCGGTGTTTCCAAATCATATTCACGAGCGCGCCCCTCAATCTCACATATACCAGTGCTCACGATCTGAAAACCAGCCGCCTTCCTCCGACCCGGCCGCGCTTCTGACCGGTCTTCTCAATACGGCTCCCGTAGACCTCTGCCGCGTCAGCGAGGAAATGCAGGCTCATCCTGACCTGCGCGCTCTGGTGGTCAGGCTGGCCGCCTACCCCTCGCTTTCGCCCGACGCCCTGGGAACCACGTTTGAGCAAGCCGTCGTCGTAATTGGAATAGCCCGGCTGCGAGCGTTGGTATACCTCTGGTCACTGCTGCGGCAAAAACGCAGGTCAAACGGCATTCCCGATGCGCGCGAATCGAATTCCACCTTTGGCGGGCGACCCAAAACGTTCTCGCGCAACCGGAGCATGTCGCAAAAGGAAATCGCCCATCTCGCAAAGTTTCTCGACTCGCTGGACTACGATTCAGTCGTTCCGCAGAAATACCAGGCGCCACTCGAATCGTCCGGACCTGAGGATGCAGAATTCCTCGAACTCACCGATTTGCTTGTGCGCGACATTGTGTCGTTCATCCCCTCTACTGCTCCTGCGTCTCGGGAACAGCAGAATTCTTCCGCAGCGGTTATACGCTTACGCAAAAAGGATTCCGAATGAAGCCCATTCGCGTGTTAATTGTGGACGATTCCGCTGTGATGCGGAAGATTGTTGAGAGAAGCCTTCGCCAGGCTGGTATCGAGCTCCAGGAAGTGCTGGAGGCCGGTAATGGAGTTGAGGGCCTGGCCGCTATTCAGCAGTGCGCCGTAGACCTGATCCTGAGCGACATCAATATGCCTGCCATGGATGGCCTCGAGTTTCTGCAGGGACTTCGCACGTTAGATAACGCCAAAAACACACCAGTGGTAATGATCACAACCGAAGGCAGCGAATCTCGCGTGGTTGAAGCCCTGACCGCCGGCGCCCGCGGATATATCCGCAAGCCATTTACTCCCGATCAGGTCAAGGAGCGGGTGACTCCGCTCCTGGAAGGTGCGCGATGAACCCAGCTCTCTCTGAGAAATCGACGTCCCACTTCCGCCCGGACGCTACGTGGCATCCCCTGATCCAGGCAGCCGCCCATGAAGTGTTCCAGATGATGGTCGGCACCGAAGTGCAGTCGGGTGATTTCCCTCCGGAGCCACAGGTCGGTGAGGTTTCCGCAATGGTCGGCTTAGCGGGAGCGCTCTGCGCCGTTTTTCGGATTCGCTGCCCCCAGGATGTCGCCGCGAACATTGCCACAAAAATGCTGGGCGGCCAAGGCGATCCGAGTCAGGTTTGCGACGCCATGGGTGAAATCTGCAACATGGTCGCGGGAAATTTCAAAGGCAAGATCTCGGGGCTCTCAGACCAGTGCATGCTCTCGGTACCAACTGTAGTGGTTGGCGCCGATTTCAACGTTTACTCGAGCAGCCAGGAGCGCGTCGAAGTCACCCTGACCTACGACGGCAAGCCGGTCTGGCTAACCCTGGAAATCAGCAACTAAGCATTCGAAGCGACCTTCAGAGAACGCTAAAAGTGTCGGATATTAAGTCGAGATCCTCAGTTTCATTTTTATACATCACCTGGCAACACTTGCCGCCCACTCATTCTCTGCCGTGCAAGCTTTGCTGACATCGCTCTAGTAACAACGGCGGTCGGCCGCAGCCCTAGCGTTATCAACACCTCTTCTTGGACTGCTCTTCGTTTGATTCTTGGAGAACGCCGTGCATTCCCTGCCTCAGGAACAACACATGGACAGTGGATATTACGCCGCTTTCACCGGACTCATCGCTCGCATGGACGCGCTTGACGTGGTCGCGAATAATCTGGCCAACGTGAGCACCACCGGTTTCCGCGGCCAGCACGAATTCTATGAGGCGGTCACCGCCAACGCGGGTGCGGCTGTTCTTAGTCCGTTGAATATCGCCATCAATAATTATGGGGTGCTGGGCGGCGCCAACCTGGATATGCAGCAGGGAAGCCTTCAGTCAACGGGCAATACGCTCGACCTGGGAATTCGCGGCGCTGCTTTTTTTGCCGTGCAAACGTCGCGCGGAACCCGCTACACGCGAAACGGCTCGTTTCACGTGAGCGCAGCAGGCCAGATTGTGACGCAGGATGGCGATCCAGTGCTCGGAACCGCTGGCCCGATCCAAGTGCCGGAGGGCGCCCTCGGCGTCGCGTCCGACGGCACCGTCACGGTGAACAATTCGGTCACCGGCCAGATCCGGCTCGCCTCGTTTGCGCCAGGCACGGACCTGACGTCCGAAGGGAACACGAATTTCGTGGCTCCCGTGGGAAGTGAAAAGCCTGCCACCGATTCGACCATGGCTTCTGGAATGCTCGAAGCCTCAAATCTGAGCGCCGTCAAAGAAACAGTCACCCTGATGGTCTTGCAGCGCCACACGGAGATGCTCGAGAGAACTCTCTCGATTTTTCTCGACGATTTTAATCGCACCGCGGTGCAGGACCTGGCCCGCGACTGAAGTTCCCATAGGAGCAAAAATGTTTCGATCGCTCTACACGGCGGCAAGCGGCATGGAGGCGCAGGAACTGAACCTCGACAACATCGCCAACAACCTCTCCAATGCCAACACTTCCGGATTCCGCAGCCGCCGCCTCCAGTTCGAGGATCTCATCTACCAGACTGTTGTTACCCCGGGCGCACCGAATACACAGCAAACGATCATTCCGGCCGGCTTGCAGGTGGGACTCGGCTCGCGTTCCGCAGCCACGGAAGTGATTCAGCAGCAGGGAAATTTCAACGCCACCGGCAACCCCCTCGATCTCGCCATTCAGGGAGCAGGCTTCTTCCAGATACTTCTTCCGAGCGGGGAGATTGCGTATACACGCGCGGGAAATTTCAGCGTTGACAATGTGGGCAACCTCGTCACCTCTGATGGGAATCCGCTTCAGCCCGCCATCACCATTCCTCCAGATGCGCTCACGGTCACCGTAGGCAATGACGGCACGGTAAGCGTCACCGAACCTGGCCAGCAACAACCGGCGCAAGTCGGCACCATCCAGCTGGCCACGTTCCAGAATCCCGGCGGCCTCAACAGTCTCGGCCAAAATCCTTTCGCTACCACCGGGGCCTCTGGTGATCCCCTGGTTGGTTCGCCGGGAGGCGCGGAAGGCCTCGGGACGATTCAGCAGGGTTCGCTCGAGGAATCGAACGTAAACGTCGTTCAGGAATTCGTCAACCTGATCCTCGCGCAGCGCTCTTATGAAGCAAATTCACGTGTCGTACGCGCAGCCGACGAGATGTTCCAAACCCTCAACCAATTAACAACCTAGGCGAGCCCGATGAAGCTATCCCTGAGGCTCGCGATGCGGCCCGCGATTGAGTTCTCGATGAAGAAATTGAACCAGCTTGTGAGCGGGCGTACCCCGTCCCCCGTCGCGGCAGCCGCCGCACTGGCCGCGCTATTAACCTTCCCGGTCCGTTCGGCGCTCGCGGCAGACCGCGTCACGCTCAAATCGTTGGTGGTCACGCACGAAGATGTCGTCACAATGTCGGATCTGCTTCCCGAGGGCGTCCCGGATTCCGTCCATGCGAGGCTGCATGAAATCAAGCTCGGAGTCGCTCCACTGCCCGGCGCGCATCGAATCTTTCGGCGCTCCGAAATCCTGCACCGGGTAGCCGCCATTCCCGCAGAGCCCTTGCTTATGATCCCCGAAACGGTCGACGTGACGCGGTGGTCGCGGCCGGTTACCACGCGCGACCTGCTGGCGCCCATCGTCGAATCCATCCGCGCGAGCCATTTCGAAGGAGGCAATTCGCTGACCGCGCGGAATCTCTCTCTCTCGTCTCCCGTTTTGGCTACGGAAGGCGCCCCACAATTCCGAGTGACACGAATTGATTCCATGCCCCATGGTACGACACGCGTTCATGTCTTAATCACTTCCGAGCCTCGCGTCCCCCCGTTCTGGGTCGTCCTCGACCGGGCAATCCAGCCACAGTCGTCGACGGGTATAGACGAGGGAACGGGCAGCCACGACGCCGTTTCGGTGACCGATCGCAGCAAGGAACATGCATCTACCTCCCCTTCTGGGGCAAATGATTCTGGCAGCGCGGCAGCCTCAAGGGAACTCACGGCGCCACGGCAGCGTCGCGAAGCCGCCATTCAGAGCCACCAGCGGTCTTCGAGCAACAATCCGATTCTCGTAAAGGCCGGCCAGCCCGTCCAACTGGTCGTACAGGGCGATGGCATGCGCATCGCCACGACGGCCATCCCTCTCGCTCTCGGGCGGGAGGGAGACCGAATCCGCGTGCACACCATTCTCAGCGGAAAAATCCTTATCGCGACCGTGGTGGCTCCGCAAACCGTGGAAGTCGACTACCTGGGATCTCAAGCTATGCGCCCGAACCCTTCAAGATTGAGCCCTGCAAAATGAAATTCTCCAAAACACTCCTCGCTGCCTGCTTTTCGGCTGGGTTTCTCTATGGCGCCACAGCAACGACCGTCGAGGCCCAACTTTTGCACAGGCTGAAATTCCACTCCCAGCCCAAGCCGGACGCCCTTGACGCTTACCTCGATCGCGCCCGCGACTGGTCGATGCCCTTCAAGTCATCGTCAGGCAGCCTGTGGAATCCGGATGGCCTCATGAGCGACCTTGCTACCGACGCCAAGGCCCGCTACCGCGGTGACGTCATCCAAATTCAGCTGGCTGAAAACACCAGTTCCGCACTCCAGGGCAGCGTGCAGACCCAGCGGACCTACTCCGCTTCCTCGGGCATTGCTGCGTTCTTCGGCTTGCCTGCCGCGACATCTCCGGTGGGCAACATGTTCTCGCCGAGTTCGTCGCAAGCCCTGAATGGGAAAGGCCAGACCGCGCTGTCTACAACCTTGACCACCACGCTTGCCGCCAACGTTGTCGAGGTGCTGCGCGACGGCCAACTCGTGATCGAAGCCTCGCGCGACGTGGAAGTCACCGATCAGCGCCAGACGATGGTCCTGCGCGGAGTCGTCCGTCCGCAGGACATTTCGCCCGGCAATATCGTTTCTTCCACCGCGATCAGCCATTTGGAAGTAAATCTCACCGGGAAAGGCGTCATCACCGAAGGCACTCATCCGCCCAACGGCATCATTCGCATCCTGCTGCGGGTCGTAGGTTTCTAGGGAATAGGAATATGGTCCCATACGGACAAGAGAAAGGGGCATATTGAAAGGGAAACGCATTTTCGTCTGGTCTGCAATTGCCGTGGCCGGTGTGATCCTTTTGTCCTGTGCGGCACGCGCGACGGTGGCGCCGGATGTGAAGCAAACCTCCAAGGAAGCACCGCAAAACGGCGCAAAGCCTGAAGAAAGGCTTGTGCACCTTCGCGATATCTCCACCGTCGAAGGTGTGCGCGACAATCTGCTGATCGGCTACGGCTTGGTGGCTGGGCTCAAGCGCACAGGAGACAGCCAGCAAACGCAGTTCTCCACGCAGACGCTCGCCAACATACTCCAGCGCATGGGGCTGCAGATTCCCGTCGCCTCGGTGCAGATTCGAAACGTAGCGGCCGCGTTCGTCACGGCTACGCTTCCACCCTTCGCGCGCCCGGGTACCCGCATTGATATTACCGTCTCATCGATCGGCGACGCCAAAAGCATCGAGGGCGGCCTTCTGCTGCTCACCCCTCTTCACGCGAGCGACGGTCAGGTTTATGCGGAGGCGCAAGGCGCCCTGACGATCGCCGGATACACTGCCGGAGCTCACGGGAACACCACCACAGTGAACCAGCCCACGGTGGGAATGATTTCAAACGGGGCCATCGTCGAGCGCGATATTTCCGTAGACATCTCGCATCTCACGCGGGTCTCGCTGCTGCTGCGCGAGCCGAATTTCAGCGTGGCACAAGACGCCGCGCAGGCTATTGAGAAGGACCTTGGGCACGGCGTGGCCCACGCGATCGACGGCAGCCTCGTCGAAGTAAACACCACAGGGATCGCGCGCGACGGCATGCCGGCGCTGCTCGCGCGCATTGGCGATCTTTCCGTCAGAATGCCGGAAGTCTCAAAAGTTGTAGTGAACGAACGAACCGGAACAGTCGTGCTCGGGCGTGACGTCAGCCTCGGCGCGTGTTCGGTGCTACAGGGAAGCCTTACTGTCAACATTGCAACAACCCTCGAAGTGTCCCAGCCCGCACCGTTCTCCAAAACAGGCACGACCGAGGTCGTCCCGCAAACCAACGTACAAGCCCAGGAAACGCCCATACAGGCTGTGCACCTGAGGGAAGGAGCGACTGTCGAGGATCTCGTGCGTGGCCTTCAGGCTATTGGGGCCACCTCGCGCGATATCGTCGCCATTCTGCAAGCCGTGAAAGCCGCTGGCGCGCTACAAGCCGAACTTGAGGTCATTTGATGGATTTCCACAGCCTTGCGCATTTCAGCGCAGCCCCACCGTCACAGAATGCGGCAGGCCCGCAAAAACAGTCGATCAACGAGCAGAAATTGCGCAAGGCCGCGACGGAATTCGAATCCATGCTCCTGTCAAAGTGGTGGTCCGCCATGCGCGACAGCGGCTTGAGCGGCTCGGATGAGACCGACCCCGGCCACGACACCCTCGACCAACTCGGCATGCAAGCCCTTTCCACGGCAATCGCCGGGTCTGGCGGCATCGGCCTGGGCGCCATAATGGTTCGCGACTTGCTCTCTAATTCGCAGGACAAACCGCGGCCAGGGAAATGATTGCAACCCGAGGCATAGGGCCGATTCACACAAAGACTCTGTGCCAAAGTGAATCCGCGTTGTTCAAAAACTTATCAAGAGTTGAGCGCTATGGCCGATTGTCATCTGGAATGCTGGAAGTTGAAAACGGGAAGCGAGGTTTGCAATTAAAGTTTCCTCATCCTTGACCGATCCACTCACTGTGGGCTGCTCATCCAGCAGCGGGGCTGCCCCGAGGTCAGGAGAATTCTCATGAGAATCGAGCCAAATCTAGGCCCGAACGCCGGGCAGCCAACCGATTCGGTAGCTAACGTCTCTACGGCGAATACCTCGCAAGCAGCGAGGCCTCTTCAGTCCACGGCGCAGAACTCCGCGGATCAGGCCAACCTTTCGTCAGACGCGCAGCAGCTTTCCAGTTTGAGCGGCGCGCTGGCCAGCGTGCCGGCCATTCGACAGGATCGCGTGGCGCCGCTGAGCCAGGCGGTGCAAAGCGGTACGTATTCGGTGAGCAACCAGCAGATCGCACAATCCCTGGTCCGCGATTTCCGCACCACGAATTCAGTGGCGCAAACGTGATCCCTCCGGAAACGCTAAGCTCCGGATTGGCGGGTTGTTTCTCCATGCGCCAATCGCGGCACTTGTGTCGTCCCGAACGAAGTGACGAAGGGAATTCAGCTGCGACCCGAAATGGGAGAAGAAGTCGACATGGCCGAGCCGGCATCGCGAATCGAATCTGCAACGTCCTACCGGGAACCCGACGGAAATAAACCATCGATCGCCCCAAAGGAAAAGCCGCGTTTCAAAGTGAAGGCGGCAGGTGCGTCACGCGAGCGAGCGGAACACGACGACCCGGACGATTCGGAGAGGCATCGGCTCGATACACTGGCCTGACAAGTGGCCCGACCATGTTCCAGGAAGCAGCCAACCCGGCCGAAGTCCTCGCGAATATCGAGAAGCGCCTCCATCTCTCTCTCGATTTGAAGCAAGAGCTGATCGCCAGCCGGGCAGCCTATGCTGCGCAAAACCTGGACGCAATCTATCATCACATCGGCGCGCAGTCGCTCCTGTGCATGCAGTTGCAGCAGAGCGGCGGCGTCAAGCGCGCCGGCCAGAATACGCTTGCAGCTTCATCCGTAACCGGCAGTTACAGCTCACCGTTTGCATCGCGGCAGCAAGAACTCCTGGTTCAGTTGGCGGCCACCGAGCAGGAAATACGCCAACTCAACCTCGAGCTGCTCGTTCTGGTAAAGGGTTCGCGCCGCACGTTCAACATGATCGCAAACGCCATGGCGAACTTTTCTCCAACATACGCCCGGCCTGCCATCCAGTTTTCTTCGGCTGAGAGGCGGCATCAACCGTGAGCCTGACGTCCAGCCTGTATATTTCGACGGAGGCATTGCTCGCCGATCAAGGCGCTCTGGCCGTGGTCAGCAACAATATTTCGAACGTCAACACGCCGGGCTATACGCGCGAAGTGGCGGATCTTGAGGAAACACCGCCGGTCGACGTTGGGAATCTCCAATACGGCACCGGCGTCGCCATCGGCAGCATTCAAAGCGTGCGCGACAACGTGCTGCAACTGCGTCTGAATCAGGAAACCGAGAATCAGGGTCAGCTCAACACTCTTTCAAACGGTCTCAATCAAATTCAGACGCTCTTCAATGAGCCGGCCGGGTCCGGCTTGCAAACTCTGCTCAGCCAGTTTTACGGCAGCTTTCAGCAACTCTCATCCGATCCTACAAATTCCGGCCTGCGCCAGAATGTGATCAGCGCCGCGCAAAGCCTCGCCGCCGGCTTCAATCAGTCGGCCTCGGCGCTTGTGGCGCAGCAGCAGGATGCCGACCAAGGCGTGGTGCAGACAGTGCAGCAGATCAACCAACTCACGTCGCAAATCGCCCAGCTGAACAGCCAGATCTCGTCCACGTCCGGCGAAGGCCTGAACACGAATACGTTCCAAGACCAGCGCGGGCAGCTAATCAACCAGCTTTCGCAGTTCGTTGACGTGCAGTCCATCACCGCGGACGGCTCTGACCTCACCTTAACCACCAGCGGGGGCGCCGAGCTAGTCGTAGGCAACCAGAGCTTTAATCTCAATACGGAAACCAACGCCACCACGGGCTTCCAGGACGTTTACTCCCAGGGCGCGGACATCACGTCGAGCATCCAGTCAGGCACTCTCGCAGGAGATCTGCAGCTGCGCGACCAGCGGATCCCGTCGATTCTCTCCAATCTCGACACGCTCGCGAACGGCATCGCCACCTCCACGAACACCCAGAATGCCGCGGGGTTCGATTTAAACGGAAACGCAGGAGGAAACATCTTCGCGCCGCTCGCGGCCGTTCCGGGATCCGCTCTGAATCTCTCCGTCGCAATCACCGACCCGAATAAAATAGCCGCCAGCGCCGATGGCACGCCGGGCGACAACACGAATGCGACCGCGCTTGCCAACCTGCAGAGTGCAAACGTGATCAGCGGCCAAAACCCCATCTCGTACTATTCAGGACTGGTTTTTCAGGTGGGAAGCCAGGCGTCGACGGCCTCAAGCCAGCTTTCCGGTGCGAATCTTCTCGTGCAGCAGTTGCAGGACCAGATTGGCTCGGTTTCCGGAGTTTCGCTCGATGAAGAGGGCGCGAACCTGATTCTGTACCAGAATGCTTACGAAGCGGCGGCGCGCGTTGCAGGCGTCGTGGAGACATTGTTTCAGACGGCGATCGCAATGGTGCCGGTAGCGACCTGATTATGTCGATACGCGTGAATCCAAATATTCTTCCCGATCTTCTGTCGGGCCTCAACCAGGTTCGCCAGCAACTCGACCAGTCCGACCTCGAACTGGCTTCGGGACGTTCCATCAATGAGCCGTCCGACAATCCCGCGGGCACGAGTGCCTTGATTCTGAATCACGCCGCGCAGGCTCAAAATGATTCCTACCAGCAGAACGTCAACGACTTGCAGTCCAAGCTGCAGATTGCCGATTCCTCTTTAAGCTCGGCGGTCAGCGTGATCAATCAGGCGATTTCGCTCGGCACGGAAGCGGGAAATTCAACCCTTTCGAGCGCGGACCGGCAGGTGATTGCGCAGCAACTCTCGGGCATCCAGCAGCAGTTGGTAGGAATCGCGAACACGACCGCCGGAGGCACTTATCTCTTTGGCGGGACGCTGGTGGAAACTCAGCCGTTCACCGTCGACCCAAGCGCCGCGGCCGGCGTTACCTACAACGGAAACAATAGCGCTACCTCGGTGCAAGTGGCCAACGGCCAGAGCGTCAACGTCAACGTCCCCGGCAGCCAGTTATTCCTCAATTCCTCAGGAAGCGTCCTGGGCTCAATTAACCAGCTGATCATCGCGGTGCAGAGCAATTCGGGCATCAGCGCCGCCGTCACCGCCCTTGGCCAAGCGTCGAGCGAGTTTGACACTCAGCGGCTTTCCTACGACACCGCGCTCAATCAATTGCAGTCTGCCGGCACTTTCCTCACCAATGAACAATTGCAGCTTTCCACGCAGGAAACAAATCTCGATGGCGCCGACATACCACAGGTGGCCACGCAGTTCAGCCAGGCGCAGATTGCCTACACGTCGCTGCTCGACGCCGAAAGTAAAGTCCTGAACTTGCCGAACATCCTGAGCTTCCTCCAATAGATTCCAGGAAATCTTGCAAGTGGCTTTCGAGATTCGCATCGCCGGTAGCTGTCCGCAGGAGCTCAGAAGCTGAAGAAGCCTTCGTTACCGACTCGCAACAGCCGCTTTGTTTTTTTACCTTGAGGTGCGACTCGGGAGGACTGCAATTTGTCGGCGGTGGAAATACGAAGCGCGCCAAAGAGAGTGCAGGCGCCACTTACAGCCGGAGTAGCCGCGCCGAAACCGAGTCAGCCAATGTGCTTGGCCAAATCAGCCCACGAGTGGATAGCGCCGATTCTCGTTCGTGCATTCGCCGACTGCGCCCGGCGTATCTGCAGCATGATCTCAAAATTGCCAAGCCTCGCTCGCACCAGGGTAAGGGTTTCGGCATACGCAGCCAGTTCGTCCTTCCAGCCTTGGCTTGCCAGGAGGGCTGGTTCGGCGTTCCGCACCGCCTGGTCTACGAGCTTCAGCTGAAGCGAAATCTGCTCGAGCGTCCCGGGAGGTTGCGCCCCCGGATCGGGGAATTTCCGGACGACCTCGAGCCACTCTCGCAGGTTGCGGTGAATCTGTCGGACCACTTCCAGAGGCTCATCCATGGCGCTTTACCCCCTCATGTAGACGGTCGAGCCGTCCGCTTGAATCGAGTAGATTGATGGAATTGCGGGTATTGCCCCGGAGGGATCCCCGACCTCGCGGTCCACCTGTTTCCAGGCTTCAGCAACCGCGGAGAACCCTGTGGCCAGGGTTTCGATGGGCTTGGCATGTGCACCTGAATTTGCGCGAAGAATTTGTGTACGCGCCGCGTTGTAAAAAGCGGAAAGATCACGCGCAACGTCTCCGCCCGCTTCGAAATTGAGCACCGACTGCAGATGCCCGATCACCCGAATTGCGTGGCTCACCCCGAGGGTGCGCTCTTCGATATTCCCCTGCTCGATGCCGCGCTGCGCTCTTCGCAGCGACCGAACCACCTCTTCATAAAGAATGACGATCAAGCCAACCGGGCTCGCGCCGCGCACCGCGGATTCCCGGTACAGTCTCGCCGGATCGTTCATATCGTGCATATTTCTCGTATTGCGCATGGTTACCCCAGGGCGGTCAGCTGCTGATTGATTTGGTCGAGGAGTTCGGGAAGTTCCTGCAAGGTCGTGTCGACCTGCACGTACTCCTGCGTCAATTGAGTTTTGGTGGTGTCAAGCTGGTCCTGAAAGTCGGCGATCTGCTGGGTAATGGAGCTTTGCGACTGAGTCAGCCCGTTGATATCAGTTGCCACCGCGCCCGTGATGGGGTTGGCGATATCGTTTAGTGTATCGGTGAGGTTTGCACCGAAGCTCCCCGTCGTTGACTCCTGGAAAAATGCCTGCACCGCGGCCGGATTACCTTGCAAGGCGGTTGCCAGCGATCCCGAATTCACCGTCAGCGTGCCGTCGTTGTTGAAGGTGATGCCAAGATCTGCAAGGCTGTTGACACTGCCGTTTCCGGTCTCCGAATAAGAGGCAGCTGAAAGCAACTCACCCAGCGAGAGGGCCAATGTGCTATCCGTGGCGAGCGGCCCCGCTTGTCCCGTAGTAGCGCTGATTGCGGATTGCGTGTTGATATCGCCAATCACGGTGTTATAGGCAGTAACGAAGTTGTTGATGGCCGCTTCCTGCTGCGTGGTGTCTGGGCTGG
Source organism: uncultured Acidobacteriota bacterium (assembly GCA_963848365.1). Classification (GTDB taxonomy): domain Bacteria; phylum Acidobacteriota; class Terriglobia; order Acidiferrales; family UBA7541; genus Palsa-295. The sequence goes on along the minus strand of CAWKDI010000004.1, from coordinate 206,034 downwards.
TGGTCACCGAGACAGGTGTGCCCGCCGTAAGTCCAGTCAGGTTCAGCGTGACACCGGGAATCGCGCCCGAAACGGTATTCGTGGTGCTTGAAATCGGAATGCCATCCACATTGAGTGCTGCATTGACGCCTGTAACGCCGGTGTTGAATCCAACGACGCTTGCCGACGGAGTGATAGTCAGATTTCCAGGTGCACCGGTTGTGTTGCTGACAAGTGCCAGACGCGCGCCGTTGGCGTCGGTGATCACGCTAGCGGTAACTCCGAGGTTACCGTTGTTATTGATGGCTGCCGCCAGCCCCGCAAGCGTATTGTTCGTATCGTCGATCGTCACCGTCTGGGCAGCGCTTGATCCCACTTGGATCGTAAGCGTTCCTGTAGCGATCGGTGTTGAGCTGCTGGCTACTGCATTGGAGTAGGCAGATGATGTAGTGGCCAAAGATGTGACGTTGATCGTGTGCGAGCCGGAAGGCGTGCCGGCCGTGGCGCTTGCCGTCAAGACCGCCGAGTTCGACGAAGTGGCGTCTACATTGGTGAGCTGCCCGGCCGGATCAGTAAGGGCAAAAACGGCGTTTTGCAAGGTTTGAAGGTCTGTGTTGAAACTGTTCAGCGCAGTTTGCTGATTGGTGATTGTCGTCTGATCGCCCTGCAGGACGGCCAGCTCGGCGGTTTGCGGAGCTAGCGAGGCCTGAACCAAGGAGCTTATGTCAATTCCGGCGCCGAGCCCTCCGCTGTCCGACGTTGATTGCGAGCCGGCGAGTACTGAGGCACCGATGTTCGTCGTACTCATGAATTCTTCCTTCTGCCGAATCCGTTCCGCGAGCCGAAAACGGCCCGGTTGATGTACGCCGCGTCAGGCACTAGGTATTCATTTTGACCAAAGCGAAGGGCGAGCCTGAAACGCCCGCCCTTCGCCCGGTTGCGTTTACTGAAGCAGGTTCAGTACTTGCTGCTGTGCCGTGTTGGCTTGCGCCAGCGCGGAAATACCGGTCCGTTCCAAAATTGAGTACTTGGACAGGTTTGCGACCACCGTAGGTATGTCTGCCGCGGTGATCTGGTCCTCCGCGGATGTGAGGTTTTGAATTTCGTTGTTCTCTACGTTGCTCGCTGACTGAAGGCGGTTCACGCCGGCTCCGATCGTACCGCGGTCGCTTGCGACAGTGGCGATCGCCGTATTGATCAACGCCAGCGTGGCCTCTGGGTCGCTCGCGCCCGTTGAACCCGGCGTACCAGTCAAGGAAGTCCCGTGCAGTGCCAGCGCCGTCGTTGACAACCCGCTGATGTTGACACCGATTGTAGTAGTACCTGCCGTGCTGGAATCGCTCAGGAAGATGGACGTGGTAGTTGTAGTGTTCGCGGCGAAAATCGTAGTGCCGTTAAACGTGGTGTTGGACCCGATGCTGTCGATCTGGTCCAGGATCTGCTGATATTCGGCATCCAGCGCGGTGCGCTGGGTGCTCGAGACCGTCCCCGTAGACGCTTCAGTGGCCAGCGTAACGGCACGGTTCAGAAGTGTGGTGACCTGGCCGAGAGCGCCGTCGGCAACCTGAAGGGCTCCGACGCCGTCGTTGGCATTCGCTACGGATTGGGTCAATCCGGTAACGTTTGCCTGCAAGCCATTGGCAATCGCCAAGCCCGCCGCGTCGTCCGCACCGCTGTTGATTCGCGAACCCGATGATAATTGGGTGAGAGTGTTCTGTAAGTTGTTTTGGGTGATGTCCAGCTGGTTTTCTGCAACGATCGATGAAATGTTGTTTAGTACGCTAAGCGCCATGGTGAATGGCTCCTGAAACTACTGCAATTCCGTTCTCGGTTCGGAGCCTTTCTCACCGGCTGGGCATTCCCGCAAGCCGAAGGCTTTTACGATCCATCAAACGGATTTTTGTTTGTTCACCGGGCAAATCGGCTGGTGGTCAGAACTCTTTAATTTGTTTGGGAGTCCACTGCGCTAGCTGGCTGTTTTTTCGGCAATGGCAGTGCTTGCAGTTGGGCAGGACGTTTCAAGCCGGCGCAAGTGCGCCAGCAACCTTTCCGAATCGGGAAACAGTTCCACACCTCGCTGCAACAGCGTCAGAGCCTGAGGGAACTGCTCGAGTTTTGCGCGAATGCTAGCCGCGCGAAGAAAATCGTCGGGATGAGGTCGCACTGCCAGGAGTTTCCGTTCGGCTGCCTGCGCTCCGTCTGGAATGTGGTTGAGCCACAGTTCGGCCATAATCAGCCGGTCGTGGAGGTCGGGATTCTCCGGTTCGCGCTCGACCGCTTGGCGCAGCTTGCGTAATCCAGCGGCGGGTCTTCCACACCGGGCCTCCGCGAGCCCAAGCTTGCTCTCGAGCGACGGATTGGCTGGGCAACCCTTAAGGCCCCGCAGGTAGCACTCGCGGGCTGCTTTGTAATGGCTGAGATTATAGTGCGAATCGCCTTCGATTTCCGCGAGCCACGGCGTGGCGTGTCCAGCGGATGTCGCGCGTTTGAAGCATTCCAATGCCTTCCCTGGAGCGCCCCTGCGGAAGTGACAAACGCCTGTGAAGAACCAAGCGACGCCAAACTGCGGATTCAGTGCGCACGAGCGCTCGAAAGATTGGAGCGCCTCCTGCACATTTCCCAGATTCTCTAGCTCGGAGACTCCCAGCTCGAAGTGCGCTTGGCTGTTTTGGGGCATGTCCTTCACTTTTTGCCTGCCCAGCTCGAGGTAAAAAAGAATTTTGCGAGCGCGTTCTTCGCCGTCGCGCACCATCCCCAGGTGATGGATGATCAGATTGGAAGTGGCGATGGGACGCTTGGCGGCCAGGATCTGCCAGCCGACCGTTTCATGCACCCGGCCCGTGAAATAAATATCCGGATCGTGCCGGAACAGACGCACGTTTTCATGTTCCACATAAGCCGGGTAACTCTTCGCGGGTCCCCACGCGGAATCATTCGGTTTGGCGGGGCGGTCCCAGATCTTGTGTGCGAGTGTGGAAACGTAGTTGCGTATGAGGACCTGAAATCCCGCAGTCGCGCGATGCGAAAGTAACGAAGGCAGCAGCGTGCCAGTGCCCGGATCAAGCCGCTCATCGGCGTCCAGCACTAGCACCCAGTCCGATGTTACTTCCGCGAGCGAACGATTACGCGCCTTGGCAAAGTCATTCTCCCAGGGAATTGAGATGACCTTTGCGCCCGCCTTACGCGCGATTCCCACCGAGCCGTCTGTCGAACCGGTGTCGGCAACGATAATCTCGTCAACGACTCCCCTCACGCTTTCCAGGCACTCTGCCAGGTCTCGTTCTCCATTTTTAACGATCATTGACAGTGCAAGTGTCGGCATCGCTAAGGCCCCTGGCGCACATTTAATTGGCCTCTGCGGGCATTTAATCGGCAAGGCGTCCGAGGCCAGTAGTCAAACTGCAGCAAGGTTTCAGGCAAACGGAATGCCGAACGAGATGGTGCGCGTAACTCTTGCGGGTCACAGTTCGCACACTCTCTGCACCGAACCGAAACACCGCAATCATCCCGGCCTTGCATTGGCCGATAACGTCTGTGTCGCCGCGAACGTAAATCGCCTTTCTCTAGAGTCGGCCCTTGAATTCTGGCTCGTGAGGAATGCTTTTGACGTTTTCTTGGCGCGTCAGCCGCCTGGAAAAGTTCGAAACTCGGCGGTGCAAGCCTGGGAAAAAATCATGATCCACCTTACTCGACTCAACAATCAGGCACTCATTGTCAACGCAGACCTGATCAAGTTTATTGAAAACGCGCCAGACACCGTGATCACGCTGCTCACCGGAGAGAAGCTGGTCGTTCGCGAAACGGTTGACGAAGTGTTGCAGCGAATCGGCCAATTCCATGAGCGTTTCTACCGGCGCGCGGGACCCGGAATCGCCTTTGACACCTCTCTGGCTCTGGACGCCTCGAGCAATCGGCAATCCCGCGAGTCTGCGGAGCAACAAGACAGTCAAGCTTGAAAGGGGAACGAAGGCGTGGATAAGAGCAGCTTCGGCGGCGTCTTCGTAGCCCTCGGTGGGATTCTGCTCGGCTTGGCGCTCGAAGGCGGAAAAATTGGCCAGATCGTTCAGCCGACCGCCGCGCTGATTGTTTTCGGAGGAACTCTCGGGGCCGTGCTGCTACAGTTCCCTCTCCCCATTGTGATCGAGGCCTTTGGAAGCCTCGCTCAAGTATTCTTTGAAACAGGCGAGAACCCGCGCCTCGTGCTTAAGGAGATGGTCGGTTATGCGCAAAAGGCGCGCAAGTCCGGGATCGTGTCGCTTGATAACGACCTCGCGTCGATCAAGGAGCCGTTCCTGAAAAAGACTCTCATGCTGGCCGTGGACGGCACGGAACCTACCGAGCTTCGCTCCATCATGCAACTCGAATTGGACAACCGCGCCGACCACGACGAGAACATCCCTAAGGTATTCGAATCGGCAGGTGGGTTCTCGCCGACGGTGGGAATCATCGGCGCCGTGCTCGGGCTGATTCAAGTGATGCAGCATCTCGACAACATCTCGGAGGTGGGCCGCGGTATTGCGGTGGCCTTCGTGGCCACAATCTACGGAGTTGGCTCCGCGAACCTGTTTTTCCTACCCGCGGCCGGCAAGCTGAGGATTCGTCAACGGGAAGAGCAGTTGCGCCACGAGATCATTCTGGAAGGCGTTGTGTCGATTCTAGAGGGGATGAACCCCCGGATACTCGAAACCAAGCTGCTGAGCTTCATTTCGGAAAGCCAGCACGCGACCAAGCCAAAGGCAGGGGACAATGGGCAGAAAGAAGCGTCACGAGCATTCCAATCATGAACGCTGGCTGGTGTCCTACGCCGACTTCATAACGCTGCTCTTCGCCTTTTTCGTGGTTCTTTACTCCTCCGCCCAAGTAGACAACCGCAAGGCCGGAAAGCTGGCCATGGCCATCCAAACGGCATTCAGCCAGATGGGCGCTTTCGACAGCGTCAGCACGAGACCCAACGTGCTGCAGCCGGAAGACCCTTCGTTTTCGAATTTTCGGGCCATTCAGGAGGGGCACGCCTTCGAGACGCTGGAAGGCGGCCACCCATCGAACCCGAACCGTCACGACATGGAGCACACTCAGGAAGCCCTTGAAAGTGCACTAGCGAAGCAGATTGGAGCCCATGCCGTTTCGGTCACACAAACTCGAGAAGGGATCGTGGTAAGCCTTCGCGAACTCGGATTTTTCAGTAGCGGCTCTACGTCGCTCGAGCCCGCGGCCATATCCACTTTGGGAAGTTTCGCGGGGGTAGCCGGTCCGCTGCAGGCACGCATCCGCATAGAAGGCCACACGGATAATGTTCCAATCCACAATGGACGCTTTGACTCAAACTGGGAACTCTCCACCGCACGCGCCACGGAAATCACAAAGCTGTTCATCACAAAATACGGCATAGCGGCACAGCGACTCTCTGCGTCGGGATACGGAGAGTATTACCCGGTGGCATCGAATGACACGCCGCAAGGCCGGTCCGCCAATCGCCGCGTCGACCTCGTAATCCTGTCGTCCAATTCGGATTCAAGCGCCCCCTCCCCTGCCGGCGCCCCCGGTCTTACCCATTAAAGGGTCATCCCAAAGTGCCGATTCCAAAACGTGACTCGGAACGCAATCGCATGGCAATTTCCATTAGCCGGGACTCCTGCCATGGCGGGCTTGATTTTGGCTTGTTCTCCGGATGAAAAAAATAAAACCAACTGAAAGCACGCCAGCACCAATGCAGGTACCACCTGGACAGAAAACAACTGTTAAGGAAGATGAATGCCGGGCCCACCCACCACAGTAGCGGACCAGCAAGCCGAACGAACTGCGGAGCGAATCGATCCCCTCCTTGTCCGCGTCCGCGACCTCATCTACAAAGTCTGCGGAATCTATCTTCCCGACAACAAATTTTATTTCCTCAATGATCGCTGCGACCGGCGGCTGAAAATTCTCAAAATGGATTCGCTGCGCCCCTACTACGACACCCTTACCCTGGGCGGCGACCGGGAAGCTGAAATTCGCAACCTTCTGAACGAAATCACCGTGGGCGAGACCTGCTTTTTCCGCAATCCACAGCAGCTCAACGCGCTGCGCAAGATCATCCTGCCTAAAATTATCGAAGCCAAGAAAAAGCTATCCTTCACAAAGCTCAAGCTCTGGAGCGCCGGCAGTTCCACCGGCGAAGAGCCCTACACGCTCGCGATGGCTCTGCTGGAAGAATCCGCCGGCATGCTCAAGGATTGGAAATGGGAGATAAACGCGACAGATCTGAATGACCATTCCCTGGCCAAGTGCAAAGAAGGCGTGTACTCGAGCTACGCAATACGCAACACCGAACCGTATTATCTGCAGAAGTATTTCCGTCAAGAAGGGCAAAACTACGCCCTTATCCCGGAAGTGAAAACCCGCGTGACCTTTACCCGCCTCAATCTCCACGATGAGAGCAAAATGCTGTTCATGAAGGGGTACGACATCATATTCTGCGCTAACGTGTTGATCTACTTCGACGGCGCTTCGAAACGCCGCACCGTCCACCACTTCTATAACGGTTTGATGCCTGGAGGCTATTTTTTTGTGGGGAATTCCGAGTCGTTGTATGGGGTGAGCGACGAATTTCGCTTGGTGCACTTCCCGGGAGCCACTGCTTACTATCACCCCTTGTTGCGTGAGGAGGTCTCCAATGAACGCCCCCGTTGACGAAGCCCTCCGCTCGCGCGTCAAGAATCTCGAGGCGATGCCGCCGATGCCCGCGATTCTCGGCCCTCTGCTGCAATGCCTCGAACTGCCGCCCGAGCAGATCGAGATCGAGAAGCTTACCGAGCTCATCGCACGCGACAAGTCGATCGCCGCTCAATGTTTGCGCATGGCCAATTCCGCCCTCTATTCTCGCGCTTCGGCCGTGGAGACGATTCGAGGCGCCGTGGTAAAGCTTGGCGCCATCCGCCTGCGCGATATCCTGTGGTCATCGTTTCTGGTTCGCATGGCGCCTAAAAGCAATTGGCCGCTCGATCCTACCGCCTTCTGGGAGCACTCCTTCGGATGCGCGCTGGTGAGCCAGCAGCTTGCGAAGAAGATCGCTCTTCCCGATCCGGAAAAAGTTTACTTGTGCGGCTTGCTGCACGATGTGGGGGAGCTCGTAAACAGCATGCTCGTGCCGGCGGAGTTTAAAAGCGTCGCCGAACGCGCTGTGCTGGAAAACATCTCGCTCTACGACGCCGAAAAGCAATCGCTCGGGTTCACTCATTGCGATACCGGGAAACTCCTGGCCAAGCACTGGATGCTTCCTACCGATATCAGTAACGTGATTGAACTTCACCACACGCCCGAGCAAGCCTCCGAATCGTCCGCCGTAGTGGCTGTGGTGAACCTGGGTGACTTCCTGTGCCGCCTGCGCGGCATGGGTTACGGCTACGACGAGCTATGTGAAATTGACTTCCACCAGGCGCCCGCGTGGACTCTCCTGCAGAAGTGTGTTCCGCATCTTGGCGAACTCGACATCGCCCGCTTCACGTTTGAACTCGACGCCGAGGCCGAAGAAATCAAGCAATTGGTCGCCGATGCATTTAAGCCCTGAGATTCTGGCTTCGAGACGTGTTAGCTTGACGGAAGGGCTACTGCGCCTGCAGGCGCTTGCTCATGGCTCAGACGTTTCAGGTTCTCCGCGCGGCTCAAGGTGAGCCTGTTGAACCACACGAGACCGGGAAGCTTAGCGATTGTCTCGTCGATGCGGCGCGCCACTTTCTCGCCCTCCGATTCGCGAAGAATGTGCTTCAGGATTTTGAATTCTCTGGGGTGTCGCTTTATTAAGAGGAGGAGGGGATTGCACTCCACTTGAGACGGATGGACGTGCTTCTTACCAGCTACGTACTTCCACAAAACAAGCAGGCGGTTTTAGAAGGTCGGAGCTTCCACCTGGGACATAAACGCCTGGGCGCAAAGGTTTCCTCGCATTGCCGCTGCCTGGAGTTCTTTATCCCGCCTTGCGGCGCGACTTCTTGGCTGGTTCTTCCTTTTTCGCCACGGCCTCGCTCGCTGCGCCGGTCTTCGGCACCACGCGCAGCAGCGACTTCTTTTCCTCTGCCGGCTTCTTGGTTTCGCTCAGGCTGCGCTTGAGCGCGGCCATCAGATCGATCGCCGGCGGCTGGCTGATATGCGGCGGCGCGACCACATCCTGTCCCTCTGCCTTCGCCGCGATCAGCGTGCGCAGTCCTTCCTGGTAGGTGTCGTGATACTTCTCGGGCTGGAACGGCGCCGCCAGATTCTCGATCAACTGCACCGCCATGGTACGCTCCTGCTCCTTCAGTTCCGTCTTATCGATGTTCCCGTACTCCGCGGCCGGACGAATTTCGTTTGAATAAAACATCGTGTGCAGCGTGAGTCCATTGTCCGCCGCGCGGATAATCACGATATTTTCGCGGCTGTGCATGGTCACCTTGGCGATGCCCGCGTAGCCGGATTTCTTCATCGCTTCGAGCAACAAATGGTACGCGCGCGACCCCGCCTCTTCCGGCGCCGCATAATAGGAAGAGTCAAAATAGAGCGGATCGATCTCCTCGATCTTCACGAATTCCAGAATCTCCATCGTCCGCGCCGATTCCGGCTCGATTTTCTCCAGCTCTTCTTCGGTGAACAGCAGATATTGGTCCTTCTCGTATTCGTAGCCCTTCTCCACCTCGTTGCGCTCCACCATGCGATTGCAGGTGGGGCAGAAGAGCGGCTGCTTCAGCCGCGTGTGGCACACCTTGTGCAACTGATTGAAGCTGATGCGCTCGGTGCGCGCCGCGGGCGAGAGGCGAATCGGTATCGAGATCAGCCCGAATGAGAGAAATCCCTTCCATGTGGATGCAGGCATCGCGCCCTCCAGAGACTCGCGATATTACAGGTCTCCCTGCCGCGCGAAACAATACCGCTATTTCCGCGTGTCCTGACTGCATACAGCGAATAAAAAGCGAAGTTACGTCGACCGCCGAAATTTCCATTCGGTTCGTCTCGTCCATTTGGCATTATACTCGCCGCTGCCTGCACGCACTTCGCTAGCACAACAGGAGAGTCATGCGAGTTCATCCGCGAGAACAGCTCCTATTCTCGGCTGCACTGCTTTTCATATTCCTCTTCGCGCGCGGCGCTTCGGCGCAGGCGATCCCGGAATGGACCGAACCCTTCCCGCCCTTCCACATTGCCGGCAATCTCTATTACGTCGGCAGCCGCGGTCTCGCCAACTACCTGATTACACCACGCCCAAGGCAACATCCTTATTAATAGCGACCTCGAAGCCAACGTCCCGATGATCAAGGCCAGCATCGAAAAGCTCGGCTTCAAGTTCAGCGACACCAAAATCCTGCTCATCAGCCACGCCCATGGGACCACGACGCCGGCAGCGCCATGATCAAGGAAGCCACCGGCGCCACTTACATGGTGATGGACGCCGACGTTCCCGTCGGTCGAGTCCGGCGGCAAGATCGATTTCGCCTATGGCTTGCGAGCTTCCGCTCCTACACGCCGACGAAAGTGGACCGCGTGCTGCACGATCGTCGACAAAGTCGAACTCGGCGGCACACGTCTCGTCGCGCACCTCACTCCCGGCCACACCAAGGGCTGCACCACCTGGACGATGAAGGTACGGAGGAGGGCAAGACCTATGATGTGGTCATCATCGGCAGCCCCAACGTAAACCCCGGCTACAAGCTCGTTAACAACCCCGCCTATCCACACATCGCCGCAAGATTACGAGCGCATGTGGCGCGTCCTGAAATCCCTGCCCTGCGACATTTTCCTTGGCGCTCACGGCAACTATTTCGGCTTGGAGGAAAAGTATGCACGCATGAAACCAGGCGGCCCGAATCCGTTCATTGATCCCGACGGCTACAAAGAGTACGTGGCGCAAAAGGGGAAAGCATTTTATGCCGAACTGGCCAAGCAAAAGGCAGAAGCCGCCGCTCCCCCCAAATAATTCACAGGACTTGATGAAGGGTTGTAATAGCTGCGGTGTCCGGCGCTGGCCAAGGATAACTACAGACGTCGGACGTGGCCTTCGGTCATATTGCTTAGCTTATTTGCAGCTTAAACGTCAGAAGAAGGAATAGTTTCTGAGGCAATACTCCCGCGTTCGGCCCAATTCTGGTTCGACGAAATTTAAAATCCACTTAACAGACCGTTCATCGTTGACCGCCCTACCCACAGTACCATTATCACAGTATTGCGGCACCTTACCGCAATTTGTAAATGTGCTGCGCTATGGGTGTGACAAAAATGAAAAATTTAATGGGTTTCCTCGAGCGATCAGGATTTGCAAGTCTGGTGGCTTTATTACTGGTGGCAAGCTATTCCGTTCCTGTGCGCAGCCAACAGCTCTACGGATCGATCAACGGCGTGGTCACGGACCCGAACGGCGGGTTAGTGCCAAATGCGACGGTAACGGCAACCAATGAGGACACGAATGCAGCCACATCCGTCAAAACTGACTCCGTCGGCGCTTATATCATCACCAATTTGCAGCCAGGTGTTTATGACGTCGAAACCTCGGTGGAGAGTTTTACTCCTTACAAGCAAACTGCCGTGCATGTGGAAGTCGGTTTGGCCACAACCGTGGACGTGCGGCTGCAATTAGCCGGGCAGCAAGACACCGTAACTGTTACCAGCGAAGCCCCGGTCGTCAACACGGAACAGAGCGTCTTCGGGACTGATATCAACCAGACGCAATGACGGATCTTCCCGTAAATACCCGGAGATGGTCAAATTTTGCCATCTTGACGCCAGGGGCGGTGCCCGACGGCACGTTCGGCGACCTGGCATTTCGCGGAATGGGCTACTTGTTCGATAACAATACCGTGGACGGCGCCGCGAACACCCAGGGCTTCTTCGCCGAAGAAGTGGGCCGCACGCGCATGGCCTATTCGACGAGTCTGGAGTCGGTGCAGGAATACCAGGTGACCACTTCCAATTATTCGGCGGAATATGCCGACGCCGTCGGCGGCGTGATCAACGCAGTCACCAAGAGCGGCACGAACACCCTGCATGGCGACGCTTACTACTTCCTGCGAGACAGCACCATCGGCGGTACGTACGTCCCATTCGCGACTGGTGCTGTACTGCAGCCGAATGGAACGTACATGACGGAGCCCATCAAGCCGCTCGACATCCGCAACCAGTTTGGCGCGGATGCGGGCGGACCGATTCTCAAAAACAAGTTCTTCTGGTATTTCAACTTCGATGAACAGAGACGGGACTTTCCCGGTTACCAATATCCCGCTCAATCCTGCAAACTTCTTCACGCCGATCACGGTCACTGCACCCGCATCCTGCGCCAACGACCAAACTGATCCAAGGGAGCTCCGCCTCCCCGAAAATACCCACCGGACAAATTCTCGACTGCCGCGGCTTTACGCAGGCACAGGTGAACCAAGCCGTTGCCTTTATCACTTCGACGACCGGAACCTCCCCTCGCAAGGGCGATCAGACCATCTTTTTCCCCAAGCTTGACTGGAAGCCCAACGCGAACAATACCATCACGGGCTCCTACAACAGGGTCCGCTGGAATTCACCCTTCGGCGTGCAGACCAACGCGACCACAGACCGCGTCGATCGACAGCAATGGCGACGATTACGTCAAGGATGATCGGGCAATTGCCAAGTGGACTTCTACGATCGGTGCCTGGGCGACCAATGAAGCGCGTTTCATTTTCAGCCGCGATTTCGAATTCGAATTTCCTACGCCCTCGCTCCCAGGAGAGCCCGTATCGAGTCTCGGTTACTCGCCCGAAGCCGATATATTCGGCTGCGGTTACGGCGCCAGCGGCACTACGCTCGCCTGCACCTATTACATTGGCACCCCTTACTACCTTGACCGTTATGATTATCCCGATGAACGACGTATTCAGGGTGCCGACACGTTCAGCATCTCCAAGGGAAAGCACCTCATCAAATTCGGCTTCGATCTAATCCGCACCAGCGACCTGCTGAATGCCTATGTGTCCGGCGATCAATTCGGTGAGTACGAATACAACGACCTCGGTGACTACATCAGCGATTATCTGACGGCCGTCGACAAGCTTCCTAACGCTTGCCTCTCCAGCGCTGGAGCTTCGATTCCGTGCTGGGACGAATATTTGCAGACGGTTGGACCCCTCAAATTCACGGTTCCCACTCTGGAAACCGGCTTGTTTATCCAGGACGATTGGCGCGTCTTGCCGCGGTTCACTTTGAATCTTGGTCTGCGGTGGGACCATGAGGCGCTGCCTTCTCCCGTGCTTCCCAATCCCGCCATTCCTCAGACCGAGCCACGTTTCCCAGCGACAAAAAGGATTTCGGGCCGCGTTTCGGATTTGCGTGGGACATTACCGGTAAGGGGAACACCGTGCTTCGGGGCGGCTATGGCCTTTATTTTGGCCGCATCAGCAACGAGCAGATTTACGATGCTCTGACGCAAACGGGCAATCCCGGCCTCCCAGCTCAGCCCAACGTTCTTTTCCCCTTCGACCTCGCCTGTTTACCCGAACATTCTCTCCAATTATGCTGCCAGCGTGAGTACGCCCAACGTCACGTTTTTCCCATCCGATCTGCGTTTGCCCGCGGCTGAAGAATTCGATGTGGTTCTCGAACATCGCCTTTGGGGAAATTCAGTGGTGTCGGCGTCTTACATCGGCAGCATTGGCCGTTTCCTGCCGGTAGGCCTTGATACCAATTTGCACACGCCAGGGCCCATAACGTACACGATAATAAACGGTCCGCTCAACGGCGAAAAGGTGACCGAGCCCCTGTTTACTGGCGCACGGCCTAATCCGACTTACAATCAAATTGTGGAAGTTTGCACCTGCGGGCTATCCCGCTACAACGCGATGGTTCTCCAATTCAACCGGCGTATCAGTGGCGGCCTGCAATTCAATTTCAGCTACACCTATGCCAGCGATACGGACAACGCGGCATCCGCCAGCGGCGGCAGCGGTGGCTCGGCGGCGACGCCCAATATCAGCAGCGACGGTCCTGTCAATCCGTTCAATCTGGCCGGAGAATATGGCACCTCGAATCTCGAAGTCAGGAACCGCTTCGTGGGCGATGTGGTATGGGAGCCTCCCTATTTCGACCACAGTTCGAACTTCTTTTCCCATGCGCTGCTTTCCGGATGGCTCGTGTCTGTGAGTGAGATCGCGGAAACAGGGCTGCCCTACATCGAGACCATCTCAGGGAATGAGCCTACCGGTCTGGGCGCTACGATCAGTTCCGGCGGGCCTACCGGCGGAAAGACGTCCACCCGCGCCTACTTCGTCGGGAAAAACAGCAACTTTCTTCCCCCCACGGTGAACACCGATATGAAGCTTGGGAGGAGCTTCCACATCACTGAAAAGGTGCAGGGCCAACTGAGCTTGGAAGTGTTTAATCTCTTCAATCACGTGAATTACAACACGGCGACCGGAACGGCTTACACCACCGGTGGAACGGCAGCCGCCCCCACGCTAACCTACAGCTCTTCGTTTGGGGCACTGACAGCTGCCAACAACGGCTGGTTCTTCACTCAGCGCCAATTGCAGCTAGGGGCGAAGATTTCGTTCTAGTCACATCGTCGGTGAAGGAGGGGGCGCTCCGCAGTGCGTTTTCCTCACCTCGTCCCAATGGAAAAAAAGGCGTCCTATTTGTCATCCGCATGCAAAGCCAATGTTTAGGAACGCGCAGCTTCTTCTTGTTCGAAGGCGTGATACGAGGAACGCACCAGAGGACCTGCTTCCACGTGCCTGAAGCTCATCTGCTCTCCTAGGCGCTTGAACTCGGCAAATTCGTCCGGGTGGAGGTACCGCTCAATCGGAAGGTGTTCCGGGGTCGGCTGCAGGTACTGCCCTAAGGTCAGAATGTGAGTCCCCTGCGCGGCAATCTCTTCCATGGCTTGCAGCACCTCGTCGCGCGTTTCACCGAGGCCCAGCATCATACCGGTCTTGGTGGAAATACCAGGCGACATTTCGCCGGCGCGGCGGAGCAACTCCAGCGACCGCTCATAAACCGCGCCCTTGCGTACGCGGCGGTAGAGTCGTGGCACCGTTTCCATGTTGTGGTTGAGCACGTCGGGACGTGCCGACATCACGGTTTCTAGCGCGCGCCAGTCGCCGCGGAAATCCGGGATCAGCACTTCGACTTTGCAGCCGGGAACGCGGCGGCGAATCTCCTCAATCGTCCGTCCGAAAATAGCGGCGCCGCCATCGGGCTGATCATCGCGGTTGACCGAGGTAACTACTGCATAGCGCAGTCCCATGCGCGCGACAGCCTCGCCCACGCGCTCGGGTTCATCCTGATCGGGCGGTCCCAGTGGCTTCCCGCTCGGCACGGCGCAGAATCCGCAAGCCCGGGTGCAGATGTTGCCGAGGATCATGAAGGTGGCGGTGCGGTGCTCCCAGCATTCGCCCATGTTCGGGCAGCGTGCGCTCTCGCAGACGGTGTTGAGGTCAAGAGTGCGCATGATGCGCTTCAGGTCCTGGTAATTCGATCCCCCAAAGTAGCGCACGCGAAGCCACGGCGGGCGCGGATGCGAACTTGGCGGCGGCGCACCACTATCCGGCAGTATGTTGAACGGAGAGGCCATTCGGTAAGGCTCAATCATATTCTACGCGGTAACCCCAGGCGAAACAACGTCACAAAAAGCGCTCAAGGCCAAAGGATAGCCGCCGATAACGACTATTGAGCACTGCTGGGTGTTTGCGCCGGATCACGTGAGGGGTGACGAGTTTCACTTTAGAACAACTCGCCGGCTGCTAGTCCGGGACAGGCTTGGAACGGAGTGAGCCATGGGGGTTCTGTCAGTACAACTCGCGGGCGTCTTACAGGCAACGGTCACGCAAGCGCCTGTTGAACAGGCGAACGCTAGCACAATTTCCGTGAACGCCAACCAGGCCCAGGCCGCGCCTTTACCCGAGGATACCGTAACGCTGTCCGGACAGGCGGCTCAGGGGCAGCAGACACCGCAAAACTCGCAACGGCAGCCGTTTCAGGGAGTCATCGTATTCGCTGCTGAGGCCCAAGTTCAGGTGTTCGCTTCGGGTAAGGGCGCTGGAGCGGCGAGCACTGACGCTCAGCAGCCGCCCGAAGCGCCGGCCACCCCCCAAGTGCAAACCCAGACGCACCCGCAGGACCCCGCAGCGGCCGCTCTATCCGACGCACCGGCCAGCAATGGCAATGCCGCAGGCGCGCCGCAAGGCTCCGAGCAGGAGTTGCAGCAACTCGATCAGACTTTGCAGCAACTGGGAATTAATCCTCAGAGCGTCAGCCTGTTCAATCGCCTGGCGTTGCTGCTTTACGCCAATGACCCGGCGGCGTTGCAACAGTTCGTCCAACAGCTCCAACAAGGTGCGCAGGAAGTAGGCGAAGGTAGCGGGGCGAGCCCCACTGGCAATCAAGCCCAACCCCAAGCGCAAACTGTGACCTCCGCCCCTAACCAGGTTGCCAGTCCTGGAACGTCCGGGCTTCCACCTGAGTCCAACTGGTCGACCTCAGGTCCCGCTCAGTATCGAAGCAGTGACCGGACCAGTGAGCCAAGCAGCAGTTTTGACCCGTTCGCAGCTTTGCAACTCACTTTCGGGAACATCAGCCAGCTGGCCCAGCCTTTCTTAACCTCGAACGAGAGTTCCTCGAATTCAAACCAAAACTCAACCGGATCGTCGCTTAACGTCACCGTTTGACTGAGATAGCTTTAGTTTCTAGTTCAATTTGAGCCACGCTGTATGCCGCACAGTGTTGTATGATTACCACGCGCATTTTTTTTACAGTGCCATTGTGCTTCTAAGGCATTCAAAACAAATACTATAAAATTATGCTTTCTCCGGCCAGGCGAATGCAACTACACTGGTCAGGCGAATGCCATTTCAAACAACGATTAAGAAGCCCGTCACAATTGAGGGCGTTGGCTTACATACGGCTGTGCACTGTAAGCTGCGCTTGGTTCCCGCTCCTGCGGATACGGGAATCGTATTCCGCCGCGTTGACTTGGATAATTTCGAGATCGAAGCGCACATCCGCAACGTAGCGCGGGTAAGCTACGCCACGAGCCTGATGAAACAGGGAGTCCTGCTTTCCACTACGGAACACTTGCTGGCCGCGCTTTACTCGTGTGGAGTGGATAACATCTATGTGGAGTTAGACGCGCTTGAGCTGCCCATCCTGGATGGTTCGTCCAAGCCATTCATCGAAATGCTGGAGCAGGCGGGGACGCGGCAACTGCGTCGTCGCCGCCATTACATTCGCGTGGTGAAGCCTCTCGAGTTCACCGACGGCGATCGCCGCATCGGTATCTATCCTGCGAGCGAATTCCGGGTGAGCTGCTTTGTCGATTACGACCATCCGGCAATAGGTCCGCAGGAAGTCGAGATGGCGGTGGATCGGGAGTCGTTTAGCCGGGAGCTTGCGCCGGCGCGAACTTTCGGTTTCGTGAAGGATTTCGCCGAGCTTCAGGCCATGGGACTCATTCGCGGCGGCTCGCTGGCCAATGCGTTGGTGCTCGACGATTCGATGCTCCTGAATGGGCCTCTGCGCTTTCCGGATGAATATGGGCGACACAAGGCCCTCGACCTCATCGGAGACCTGGCGCTGATTGGATGCCCGCTGCAGGCGCGGCTAGTAGCCCACCGCGCTGGCCATTCGCTGCATACGCAGCTGGTTACGCGTCTTCTTGAAGACCACACCCTCTGGGAAGACACTACCGACGCCTCGTTGCCGGAAGCATCCTTCGCAGCGCCGCTTTCGATGCCCGCCTCAGCCACTTCTTAATCGTTAATAGTTTTCGAGCACCCAAGTTAAGCAACTTCGGCCTTTTCATTGCCAAAGCTTGCAGCGGAAGGGACAATATCAAACGCCATGAGTGCCGCCTCCGATACTGCCATCGTGATTCTTGCCGCCGGAAAAGGGACGCGCATGCGTTCCGAACTTGCCAAAGTGCTGCATCGCGCGGGAGGGCGCCCGCTGATCGAGCACGTTGTGCGCGCCTGCCTGCCGCTGAAGGCGTCTCAGCTGATCGTCGTGGTGGGCCATCAAGGGCAAGAGGTTGGCGAAGCAGTGGAGAACCTGGGGGCGCAAACGGCGTTGCAGAAGCCGCAGCGCGGGACAGGCCATGCAATGCAGGTGGCTCGCCGTGCGATTCGCGGCCGCGCCAAGTTCGCGATCGTGCTTCCGGGGGATGCTCCGCTGCTGCGGACGGAAACCCTAGCTGCGTTGCTCGACACACACCGCCGCGGAGAGGCTGCCGCTACGATCCTCACGGCGGAAATTGACGATCCCACCGATTACGGGCGCATCGTGCGAGATACAGAAGGGCGTGTGGTGGCCATCGTAGAAGAGAAGAGCGCGACACCGGAGCAGCGCGCCATCCGCGAGGTGAATTCGAGCATTTATTGCTTCACGCTCGCCAAGCTCTGGCCATGCCTGAACGCGCTGCGTCCGGAGAATGCCCACAAGGAACTCTATCTCACCGACGCGATTGCCATGCTGCGCGAACGCAACGAACGCGTGCTGGCTGAGGTCGCGGCGGATTCGCGGGAGATTCTGGGCTGCAACACGCGCGCGCACCTGGCGGACGTGGACCGGATTTTCCGGGCGCGCAACGCGGCCGCGCTGATGGACGCGGGCGTGACGATTTATCTGCCGGAGACAGTGGTGGTCGACCCGGGCGTGACCGCTGGGCCGGACACGGTGATTGAGCCGGGCGTGCAGCTTCTGGGCAACACGCGGATTGGCGCGCGATGCACGATTCGGACTGGGAGCGTGCTGCAGAACGTTCGCGTCGATGATGACGTTGTGATTGGGGCTCACTCGACGCTCGATTCGAGCCGCGTCGGCACGAAGGCGCAGATTGGGCCGTTTTCGCGGCTGCGTCCGGGGAGCGACATCCGAGCGGGCGCGCATGTGGGAAGCTTCGTCGAACTGAAGAATACGGTGCTGCGAGAAGGGTCGAAGGCGCCGCACCTGAGTTATCTGGGCGATGCGTCGATTGGGCGCGATACGAACATCGGCGCCGGGACGATCACTTGCAATTACGACGGCGTGGCCAAGCACCCGACTACGATCGGCAATCGCGTCTTCGTCGGGAGCGACACGGCGCTGGTGGCGCCCGTGCGCATCGGCGACGGCGCTTATGTGGCGGCGGGGTCGGTGATCACCGAGAATGTTCCCGCCGACGCGCTCGGCATCGCGCGCGGCCGCCAGGCGAACAAGCCGGGCTGGGCCGCCTCGCGCCGCAGAGAGATACAGCGGGCGGCGAAGTCAAAACCCCGCGTTAAGTCAAAACCCTCTCGTCCGGCCAGAGGATCGAAGCGGCGCTAGCTTCTTCTGTGGATTAGCAAAAGACTTGCTTTATATGCGGCGCTGAGGCTCCAAACCCCACGAAGAGCTATCCTCAAAACCTCAGGATTGCCTCGCTGGGTTCGGGACGAAACCTGTGAGTTTGTTAGTCTCGAAATGTGGGATGTCCAACGAAAACGATTAACTGCAGTGAAGCGATCTATTCACTGTCCCATCCGACGCAGGCGGACGCTTGAAGCGAACAGCGGAAGCGCTAGCGGTGCCGCAGCGAGGCTCGTACGGAAGGCGGAGGTCCCGTGCTAAAATGCGCGCGGGAGAAATTTCCGCGATGAAACTTGGAGTGGTGCGATTTCCGGGGTCGAACTGCGACGACGACGCATTCCACGCGGTGGGATCCGTCGTTGGGCAGCCAGTGGAATTCATCTGGCACCAGTCCGAGGAGGTTTCCGGGTTTGACGCGATCATTCTTCCAGGCGGATTCTCGTACGGCGACTACCTTCGCACTGGCGCGATTGCGCGTTTTTCGCCCGTGATGCGCACGTTGGACCGGTTCGCGCGGTCGGGCGGCCTGGTGCTCGGCATCTGCAACGGGTTTCAGATTCTCCTCGAGGCGGGGCTGCTGCCCGGCGCGATGATGCGCAATAAGGGACTGCGATTCTTGTGCCGCCAGGTGCATGTTCGCGTGGAGAGCACCGACACTCCTTTTACCTGCACTGCAAAGCCCGGGCAGGTGCTGGAGATGCCAATCGCGCACATGGAAGGCAATTACTTCTGCGATCCGGATACTCTGGCGGAACTTGAAAGCAATAAGCAAATCATTTTTCGCTACGTCACGCCGGACGGGCGCACGGCCGGTCCCGATGATTCGTCCGCTAACCCGAACGGTTCGCTCGCGGGGATTGCGGGTATCTGCAATCGCGAACGCAATGTGCTGGGACTGATGCCGCATCCCGAACGAGCCGTGGAATCGTCGCTCGGCTCGGCCGACGGCCTGGTAATTTTTCGTTCCCTGGTTGCAAGCCTTTCACGACAAGCCACCATCTCCGCGTAGGCTCACGGCGGATTCAGGACTGCATGGCACTCATCGATACGGAAATCAAAGTCACGCCACGAATCGCCGCCGAGCACGGGCTCACGCCGGAAGAATACGCTCGCACCCAGAAAATTTTGGGACGCGACCCGAACATTACCGAACTTGGCGTCTTCAGCGTGATGTGGAGTGAGCATTGCTCATATAAATCGAGCCGTGCGCATCTGAAACGGCTGCCCACGCGGGGCACGCACGTGGTGCAGGGGCCTGGTGAAAATGCGGGAGTCGTCGATATCGGCGACGGGCTAGTCGCAGTTTTCAAAATCGAGTCGCACAACCACCCGAGCTTTGTGGAACCGTTTCAGGGCGCGGCAACAGGTGTAGGCGGAATCCTGCGGGACATCTTCACGATGGGGGCGCGGCCTATTGCGGTCCTCGATTCGCTGCGCTTTGGGCCTATTACGCCGGGATCGGGTGCGAGCGATGAAGATGTCGCGCGGAACAGGCGGATTCTTGATGGCGTGATTCGGGGGATTGGATTCTACGGAAACTGCTTCGGAGTTCCCACCGTGGGAGGCGAGGTCGCCTTCGAGCCGTGCTATTCGAATAATCCCTTGGTGAATGCGCTCGCGCTCGGGATTGCCCGGCGGGAGGAGCTGTTCTTTGCTCGGGCGAGCGGCGTGGGCAATCCCGTAATTTATGTGGGTGCCAAGACTGGCCGCGACGGAATCCACGGCGCATCGCTGCTTGCCTCCGCGGAATTCAGCGAGGAGTCGCAGCAGAAGCGGCCCAACGTGCAGGTCGGCGACCCGTTCATGGAAAAGCTTTTGCTCGAAGCGTGCCTGGAAGCGATGCGCACCGGTGCTGTCGTGGCCATTCAGGACATGGGAGCGGCCGGGCTCACGAGCTCGAGCTGCGAGATGGCTTCGCGCGGCGGCGTGGGGATCGAGATCGATCTCGCCCGCGTTCCGCAGCGTGAAACCGGAATGACGCCTTACGAGATTCTGCTGAGCGAATCGCAGGAGCGCATGCTGCTGGTGGCCGAGCGCGGGCGCGAGCGCGAAGTGTTCGACGTGTTTCACAAGTGGGGACTCGACGCGGTGGAGGTGGGACGTGTCACCGACGACGGTCAGCTGCGCGTCCTGAATCATGGCATCGTTGCGGCGGACATTCCGGCGCATGCGATCGCGGAGCAAGGGCCTGTCTACCAACGCCCTATTGCCGCGCCACCAAGCGAAACACAGGCGCCTTTGGCGTTTAACCGCTTTGCGCCGGCCGGGACCAATCTCACCGAAAACTTCCGGAGGCTATTGGCTTCGCCGAACATCGCGTCGAAGCACTGGATTACCGAGCAATATGATTCGATGGTGCGGACGAATACGCGAGTAGGGCCCGGTGCCGGAGATGCTGCGGTGCTTCGGCTGAAAGAGAGTAAGCGCGCCCTGGCTCTCTCGACGGACGGAAACGGCCGATGGTGTTACCTGTCGCCGAAGATCGGCGCCATGCACGCGGTAGCGGAGGCCGCGCGGAATGTGGCCTGTTCCGGCGCCCGGCCAATTGCGGCTACGAATTGCCTGAATTTCGGCAATCCCGAGAAGCCCGAAGTGATGTGGCAGTTCAGCGAGGCTATCGACGGGATTGGCGAGGCTTGCCGCGCGCTCGATACGCCGATCACCGGCGGCAATGTGAGCTTCTACAATGAGACTCTTGGCAAGCCAATTTATCCGACGCCGATTCTTGGCGTGCTGGGGCTGCTGGAAGACGCAGACTGTGCCCTAGGGTCGGGCTTTCGAAGTGAAGGTGACCTAATCGTTCTGCTGGACGCCAACGAAACGGCTTTTCCGGCGCCTACACTCGGGAGAGAATTCTCGTCTTCCGAGTATGCGAAGACGATCCACGGAGTGGTCGCAGGCACGCCTCCGGCAATCAACTTGCCTGCGGAGAAGAATCTTATCGACTGCCTGGTGAATCTTGCGGGCGAAAAGGCTATCTTGTCGGCGCACGACGTGAGCGACGGCGGCATCGCCGTAACGCTGGCGGAATCCTGTTTTACAAGCGATGGCCTGGCAGCCAGCATCAGCCTAGCCCTGGACGATGCTCAACTGACAAAAAACAAAGTGGCAACGGCTTCGGAAAGCGAACTGCCGGCTGAACTTGCGCTTTTCGGGGAGGGCGGCGCGCGTGCGGTGGTATCGTGTTCCCCGGAAATGCTTGCCCGAGTTACTCAAATTGCAGCACAATATGGCGTTAAGACCCGGCAGATCGGTACTGTCACGCGCGGCCAGTTTCGCATCCAATATAATGGGGAACGGTGATCGAAGGAACTGTGGGTTCCTTCCAGCAAGTCTGGAGCGGGTCTCTGGCAGCAGCCCTCAAGAGTGCATGATTCCAAAAATTCACACGCTCGACGACGACCACTTTCACGATGAGTGCGGTGTATTCGGGATTTTTGGCCACCCCGAGGCGTCCAAGCTAACCTACCTCGGCCTTTACGCCTTGCAGCATCGGGGGCAGGAGTCCGCTGGCATCGCTTCAAGCGACGGCGGTGAGATTCATTTCCACAAAAGCCTCGGGCTGGTGCAGGAAATTTTCACTCCAGAGGTGCTTTCGAGCTTGCCGGGCGCGGTCGCAATCGGACATACGAGGTATTCGACGGCTGGAGATAATACCATCGTCAACGCGCAACCGGTGGTAATCGACTGCAACAAGGGAAAGATTGCTTTAGGGCACAACGGTAATCTGACCAACGCGCTCGAGATGCGCCGGCGTCTCGAGCACCGCGGGTCGATTTTCCAGACGACCAGCGATACGGAAGTGATCGTGCACTTGATCGCGCGGAGCTCAGCAAGGAATCTTTCGGGCGCGATTGCCGACGCGCTCAGCCAGGTGGAAGGCGCGTACTCGCTGCTGCTTCTCGCGCGCGACGAAATGTATGCGATCCGGGACCCACGCGGATTCCGGCCATTGGCTCTCGGGCGGCTCGATGGCGCCTGGGCTGTGGCCTCGGAAACCTGCGCGTTCGATTTGATCGATGCCGAATACGTACGCGAAGTGGAACCGGGCGAAATGGTGCGGATTTCGCGGGCCGGGGTCGAGTCGATTCGCTTCGCTGCTGAAAAGCCGAACCAGCAGTGCGTTTTCGAGCACGTCTATTTTTCACGGCCGGACAGCGTGGTGTTTGGCCGGCCGGTGAACCAAAGCCGGGAGCAATTGGGCCGACTGCTGGCCCAGGAGCATCCGGTCGAAGCGGACATTGTCACTCCGGTGCCAGATTCCGGCGTGCCGGCGGCGGTGGGTTATGCGGCGGAGTCGGGCATTCCCTTTCGGATGGCGCTGATACGCAATCACTACGTCGGGCGCACGTTCATCGAGCCCGAGCAGGCCATCCGGGATTTCGGCGTGAAGCTCAAGTTAAATCCGGTGCGGCGAATGATCGAGGGACGTCGCGTGATTCTTGTGGACGACTCGATTGTCCGGGGCACCACCAGCCGCAAGATCGTGCGACTCGTGCGGGACGCCGGGGCCACGGAAGTTCATATGCGCATCAGTTGCCCGCCGACGATTTCCCCTTGTTATTACGGAGTGGACACTCCCCGCAGAGACGAACTGATTGCGGCGCGGAATTCCGTCGAAGACATCCGGCAGTTCCTCGGCGCGGATTCGTTGGGATATCTTTCGCTGTCTTCGCTGCGCGCCGCCGTGGAAGATACGCAGGGAAAATTTTGCACGTCGTGCTACACCGGCAGCTATCCGACGGAGCTGGTGCAACTCGAAGTGGAGGCTCATCGTGAAGGCTGACGTGGAAGACGCCGTAGCACCACCCAAGAAACCTGAAGAACACGATAGCGCCAGTGAGCGCATTAAGCGCGAAATAATCTCGTGGGTCTGGGTGATCCTGGCGTTCCTCTTTATCGAAGGCACGCTGGTGCAGGCGCGCGTGATTCCCAGCGGTTCGATGGAAAATACCGTGCTGATCGGCGACCACCTGATCGTGAGCCGCATCGGCTATGACGCCGGAATTCCATTCACTTCGATGCCACGTGCCGCTGATGGCGCAATCCGAAGCGGCAGCAGATCATTGTATTTCGCGCGCCGCTGCCCGAGGAAGGCTATCCAGATTTCATCAAACGGTGCATCGGCGTGCCCGGCGACCGCATCAAGATTATTGCCGGACAGGTTTATGTGAATGGAGTAGCGCTGAAGGAGCCTTACGCGCTGCGGGTTGTGGGAGCCGTGGATGTGCCAGGCGAAAATTTCCCACCCGCGCCGGATGATCTTGAGTGGCGAGGCCGGATGCGGCCGCAGTGGGCCGCGGAAGTATCCTCGCACGTCGTGAACGGCGAGCTGGTGGTGCCACCCGGCGACTACTTCATGATGGGCGACAATCGCGACAATTCCTACGACAGCCGGTTTTGGGGATTTGTGCCGCGGCAGAATATTATTGGCACGCCGCTGATCATCTATATGTCGATCGATGCGCCGGAAGAAGTTTGGGAACCGGGGCACATCGGCGAGCGGTTTGAAACGTATCTGCGGGCGTTCATTCACCCAGAGCGAAGTACGCTGGCGGCGCCTGTTTCATATATTCTAGAATTCAACCTGATCTGGACCAGCCCTCCGGAAAAAGAGCCACGTCTCATGCGCTACGCCGATGCCGGCGTCAATATTTCGGTTGCGGATGAAGCCAAGCGGCGCATTGCCGCGATGGCCGGAAAAACATTTCGCCGCGGCGTTCTCGCACCCATCGGCGGCTTTGGCGCGCTGTTTCAACTCGACCGCAAGCGCTGGCGCGAACCCGTTCTGGTCGCAAGCGCCGACGGCGTGGGCACCAAGCTCAAGATTGCCTTCGCCACCGGCATTCATTCCACCGTCGGCGCCGACATCCTCAATCATTGCGTCAACGACATCCTCACCCAGGGCGCCGAGCCCCTTTTCTTTCTTGATTACCTCGCCATGGGAAAGCTGGATGCGCGAAATCGTCGAGCAGGTGATCGAAGGAATGAGCCGCGCGGCGAAGAAAGCCGGCTGCTCGCTAATCGGCGGCGAAACGGCCGAGATGCCCGATTTCTATCCGCCGGGCGAATACGACCTCGCCGGATTCATTGTGGGCGCGGTCGAACAGAAAAAGCAGCTCGACCCGAGGCGCGTGCGCCCGGGCGACACGCTTCTTGCTCTGCCTTCGAGCGGCCTGCACACGAACGGTTATTCGCTGGCACGCAAGCTCGTGTTCGACGTCGCGAAGCTTGAGCCCGATACGTATGTCGCGGAAGTGGCAACAAGATCGGCGCCGAACTGCTGAAGCCGCACCGCGCCTACTGGCCGCTGCTGAAAAACATTCTGGCTCGCGGCTGGGTCACCTCCATGGCGCACATCACCGGCGGCGGCATCACCGGGAACCTGCCGCGCGCGCTCCCTCGGAATGTGCAGGCCGTGGTGGATCTGGGCTCCTGGCCCGTGCTGCCGATTTTCCGCTATCTCGCGCAGGTGGGCCGCATCGATCGCGACGAGCTGCTCGCAGACCTTCAACCTCGGCGTGGGCATGATTCTGGTGGTTCCGGCCAAGAACATCTCCCGCGTGGAAGCGGAGCTGAAGCGCCGTCGCGAAAAATTCTACCTGATTGGCCGGATCGAAAGCGCCGCGCGCAGGCAAGCCGCGCGTCGCGTATTCGGGAACTCTTGCCCATCTAGAGCTCCAATTAGGGCGCTCTTCGCCACGACTCGCGTGCTTCTACTGCGACGGCGTTTTGCCCTCTTGCGGAACTGTGCTAATTTTTTCGGACATGAAAAAACGCATTGCCGTGCTGCTTTCAGGCCGCGGCTCCAATTTCGAGGCTTTGGCGGATAGTGTTGCCGCGGGGCGCATTCCGAACGCGGAAATCGCCCTCGTGCTCAGCAATCGCGAGGGCGCGCAGGGAATCGACAAGGCGCGCGCGCGGGGCCTCGAAACATGCGTGATTCCCTCGAAGGGACTCGAGCGCGAGGCGTACGACAAGCTCGTTGTCGCCGCGCTGCAAGAGAAAAACGTCGATCTCGTGTGCCTGGCGGGCTACATGCGGCTGCTTTCGGCCTATTTCGTAGCGGCGTTTCCCGGACGCATCCTGAATATCCATCCGTCGCTGCTGCCGGCTTTTCCCGGGCTTGAATCGCAGCGCCAGGCGCTCGAACACGGCGTCGAAATTTTCCGGCTGCACGGTGCATTTCGTGGACGAGAATCTCGATGCGGGGCCGATCATTCTGCAGGCGGTGGTGCCGATTCAGGATGGCGACACGGAAGCCACGCTTTCCGAGCGCATCCTGCGGGAGGAGCACCGCATTTATTCGGAAGCGGTGCGCATCGTGCTGGAAGGGCGCTATCGCATCGACGGCCGCCGCGTTCTGATCACTCCGGAGAAAAACTGAGTTGTCTGCCGCGCAACTTCAAACCCGTCGAAGAACAGTTTTCCTATCTCTGCAAAGGGCGTTGCCGAAATCATTCGCGAGGACGAGCTGAAGGCGAAGCTCGAAAAGTCGATCGCCACCGGCAAGCCGCTGCGCGTGAAGCTGGGCGTCGATCCCACCGCGCCCGATATTCATCTGGGACACACCGTGGTGCTGCGCAAGCTGAAGCATTTTCAGGATCTGGGGCACACGGCGATTTTCCTGATCGGCGATTTCACCGCCATGGTCGGCGATCCCACCGGCCAATCCGAAACGCGCCCGCCGCTCACGCGCGAGCAGGTGGACGCCAACGCGAAAACCTATCTCGAGCAGGTTTACAAAATCCTCGATCGCGACAAAACCGAAGTCCGCTACAACAGCGAATGGCTCGGCGACGATGCCGAGCCAGGAAGTGGTCCGGCTCTGCGGCCACTATCGGCTGGCGCGCATGCTCGAGCGCGAAGATTTCCGCTCGCGCCTCGAGAAGAACCAGCCGATTTCCGTGCACGAGCTGCTCTATCCGCTGTTCCAGGCCTACGATTCGGTGGCGCTTCAATCCGATGTCGAGCTCGGCGCCACCGAGCAGAAATTCAATCTGCTCGTCGGCCGCGATATCCAGCGCGAGTACGCGCAGCCTTCGCAGGTGGCGCTGACCATGCCGATTCTGGTGGGCCTCGACGGCGAGCGGAAAATGTCGAAGAGCCTGGGCAATTACGTGGGAATCACCGAAGCGCCGGGCGAAATGTTCGGCAAGCTCATGTCGATTTCAGACGAACTGATGTGGTCCTACTACGAACTGCTGACGGATTTCGCCGAGCCGGTAATCGTGCGGCTGCGCGAAGAAGTCCGCACAGAGCGTGCTGCATCCCGAAGAAGGCAAAGGTCCAGCTCGCGCACACGATCGTCGCGGGCTTTCACGGCGAGGATGCGGCGAGGAAAGCTGCGGACGAATTCGATCGCGTCTACAGCAAACGGCAAGCGCCCTCGGAGATGAAAACACTTCGGCGTGACGTTTCAGGGAGCCATGAAGCTCACCGCAATGATGTCGCCTGCTGGTGGAAGAATGGCGGACTCCGCGCAGCAGAAGCGGAACGCCTATCAAGCAGGGCAGCGGTGGAAGTGGGACGAGGTGCGCATTGACCAATCCAGCGCAAGTCGTCTCGCCGGGTGAGCACACGCTTCGGGTGGGAAGAAACCTGCGGTTCGGGTGGTCATGCGAGCGCCGCGTAAAGTATCGAAGCCTGGCGGATTCTTCGCCTGGGTGAAGAAACCGCAAAAGCAGATCCTGTACTTCGTTCGGGATGGCACGCATGAGTTTTCTGTTGAAGATTCGACTCAGAGAACTTCGACGAGAACGAGCGAAACGTCGTCTACGGCTGGGCCTTCGCGCCATTCGGCGACGCGGTCGAGGATGCCCTGCTTCATTTCGCTGAAAGGGCAGCAGGGACGTCTCGCGCACGAATTTCTGCACGCCTGGAACTCCCAGCATTTCGCCTGCGACGTTGAAAACATCGGTGATGCCGTCGGTGTAGAGCACGACGCGGTCGCCGGGTTCCGAGTTCCACTTCGAGCGTCGCCTCCACGTCCCACGGCTTCCGGCAGCGCGCCCAGCACCATGCTGCGCGATTCGAGCAGCCGCGGTTCCTGGCCGGGTCGTCACGATCATGCCCGGAGGGTGCCCGGCGCCGGCGAAAACCATCCGGCGGCCGTCGCGGCTCGATGCGCGCCGCTGCTAGGGTGAAAAAGAAGACGGAGCTGCCGATGCTCTGCATCACGAAGCGGTTCAGCTGGTGCAGCATATCGCCGAGCGGCGCGCCATTGCGCAATTGTGTCGCCGTTTCCGTGTAGATGCGATTGGCGATCAGCGCCGAGCCGATGCCGTGGCCGGAAACGTCGCAGACCAGCAGATTCAGATGCTCGCTCATCGAGCGGGCTCACGAGGCCGAAATCGCCGCCGATCGTGCGCACGGGATGGTAGTAGGTATCGACGCGCAGGCCGCCCCAGACAATCGATTTCGGCGCGAGGCTTTGCTGCACGCGAGCGGCGAGCGCGAGATCCTCTTCCATCTCTTTCTGGCGCTCTTCGAGACGGATGTTCGCGTCGCGCAACTGCGCTTCGGCGCTTTTCTGATCGGAGATGTCGGTGAAGGTGACGATGGCGAATTCCCGGCCGTCGGGATCTTCGAGCCGGCGCGAACTGACGATCACGGGCATGCGGCCTCCGTCGTTCAGGGGCAGGACGAATTCGAAGCGGTTGCGGCCGGTTGCGACGCTCAGCTCGATTTGTTTCAGGATGAAGCGCGAATTCCTCGGCGGAGTAAAACTCCGAGCTTACCCGGCCCACGAGTTCGGACGGCCGGCATGCCGATCATTTCCTCGAAGCAGGAATTGACGAAGAGCATCCGGTGGCAATCATCGGTGATGATGACGCCCTCGTTCAGCGACTCGAGCAGACCCTCGACCTGCTCCAGCCATTCCGGGACCTCGAACTGCACGGGGCCTTGTCCTTGTTCCATAGCTCCAAGATCCTCTTGCGGTATTCGATGCGATGCTAAGGGTTTTCGGTCCCTGTATAAAGCTTTATCGCATTTGAGGCTCCCGGGAAGGGATTGTCTTGGCTGGACATCGCACCGGCAGGCGTGTGTGCCGGTGCCACTGAAGCGATTTGCACTCACCGTCCTATGCCACTAAAATGGACGGTATCCAGAGGAGAAACAACATGGCCCAACTCATGAGGACTTCCAATCCGGCCCTGAACGATCAGGTATTTCGAGGAGAAGGCGCCGCTTTCGGCGAAGCCATGACGCTGCAAGGCACCGTCAACAAGACGGGCATCCTTCTTCTTTGTGCAGTGCTACCGCCGCGCTGGACCTGGAATCTTTTCCTGCATTCTCCCTCGCCGGAGACCGTCGGCCCGCTTGCGCTTGTCGGAGTTATCGGCGGGTTGATTTTCGCGTTTGCCACCATCTTTCAAGAAAACCTGGGCGCCCGTCACCGCGCCGATTTACGCATTGCTCGAAGGACTGGTTCTGGGCAGCGTCTCCGCCATGCTGGAGCTGCGCTTTCCGGGCATCGCCATTCAGGCCGTGAGCCTGACGTTCGGCACGCTGGTGGTGCTGCTGCTGGCGTATCGCTCGGGCCTGATTCGCGTCACGCGACAAGTTCAGGCTGGGAATCGTCGCGGCAACCGGCGGAATCGCGCTCTTTCTACGTGATCGAGATGGTCCTGGGATTCTTCGGCGTGCGTTTCGCGGCTGTAAACGGCGCGGAGCCATTGGGATCGGATTCAGCGTTTTCGTGGTGATCATCGCGGCCCTGAATCTCGTGCTCGATTTCGATTTCATCGAGAGCGGGGCGCGGGCGGGCGCGCCGAAGTACATGGAATGGTACGGCGCGTTCGGCCTGATGGTCACGCTGATCTGGCTGTACTTCGAGATTCTGCGGCTGCTTTCAAAGTTGCGGAGCCGCGAAGCGAATTCCCTCGCATAACGCGCTCCAATCTGCGCGCGCAGTGGCCTCTGGGAAAGCGGTTTCAAGTCGCTCTAGCTTACGCGGCGCGGCTGCACGCGACCCAATTCCGCAAAGGCACCGACGCGGCCTTACGTCGCGCATCTGCTGGGTGTGACCTCGACCGTGCTCACGCATGGCGGCGACGAGGACGAAGCCATCGCCGCGCTTCTGCATGATGCTGTGGAGGATCAGGGCAGGTAAGCCGCGCCTGCGCGAGATTCGACAAGAAATTCGGCGCGCGGGTGGCGCATATCGTCGAGGCCTGCACCGACGCCGATACCCGAGCCTAAACCCCCGTGGCTCGAACGCAAGAAAACCTATCTTACTCATCTGCGCAGCGCAGATTCATCGGTACTTCTTGTATCCGCGGCGGACAAGCTTTATAACGCCCGCGAGATTCTTTACGACTTCCGCAAGCATCGAGACTCGGTGTGGAAACGCTTCAAGGGTGGCAAGCAAGGAACGCTGTGGTATTACCGCCAGGTAGTTAAGATTCTTCGCGCCAGGGGGCCCGAATACCTCGTGGCGGAACTCGACCGAGTTGTCACTGAGTTAGAAGACGCCACCAAGCAAGCCAAAGACAAGTAACCGGATATACAAAGAAACCTGTACTACTCGCATAGATCCGTAACCTTTCTACCCCTCCCCCGTCTTCCGCTCGATGCACGACAGACCATAGCACTTGTAAGTATAATATTCACAATGATTTAAGTGCCTTCCGAGCTGGCTCTCGAGATGCTTTAAAACCGATCCGAAGTTCTCCAAAGCCCGCTTTGAGCGTCGCGAGGGTGAGGTTGGAAATGGACCTAAGGAAGGCAACGAACTGCCGCAGGGCGTCCAGCGAAGGCGGCTTTTCAATACTCGAGCTGTCGGTTGTTACCCTAATCATCATAGCCATCACGGCCATGGCGGTTATTCAGATGACCCCCAACCTGCAGTCGGCGCGATCCGATGACGCCCTGCGAATCGTGATGGCCCAGATGAGGCAGGCCCGCGAATACTCGATCGACAACCGCAGATACGTGCAGATCGCTTTCACGACCGTGGGGGTACAGCCGCAGATCGTGCTCACGCAAATGAACACGCTGACGGCGGGAGCCGGGGCCGTAAACCCTGTTCTGAGCACTGTCTATCTTCCCGCCACGATCCAATACACCCTGGTTGCGACAATGCCGGACACTCCCGACGGGTTCGGAAACGGCTCGGCGATCGCATTCAAGATTGAAGGCACGAGCACCGCCCCTGCATTGATGTACTTCCAGAGCGATGGCGAAATGGTTGACAGCGCGACCTATTCCCCGATCGACGGGACGGTCTTTCTGGGTGTTGCCGGAAAGACGAACACGGCGCGCGCGGTGACGGTGCTGGGGTCTACGGGCCGCGTGCGAGGTTGGACGGGCATCGGCACGGGGTCGAGCTCGGCTGCGGCCTGGCAGCAATTCTAAGGAGACGTCGCCGATGAAGGTACGGAGAATTACACGCTCAGCAAAGGGATTCACGCTCATCGAAACGATGATCGCTCTGGCGGTGATGGCGATCGGCGTTCTGGGCTTGGCGGGGATGCTCGCGGATTCCCTGGCTTATATGAACGGATCGCAGGCGGATTTCATCGCGGAACAAAAGGCCCAGCAGGCCGTCGAAGCCATCTTCACCGCGAAGTATAGCAGCAGCATCACCTGGGCGCAGGTGGCGAACAACAGCGTGGGCAATCCGCTAGGATTGTTTTTCTCCACGCCACAGCCGATTCTGCAACCGGGACCCGATGGGTTGGTCAATTCGATCAATGATACCGGAGCGCCCGCGGACTACATTCTGTATCCCGGGCCTGACGGCAAACTCGGCACAGCGGATGACGTTAAAGTTCCCCTTTCGAACTACACGCGGACAATCACCATTACTCCAAGCTTCGGCGGCGATGCGAATCTGAGCCAGATAACGGTCACCGTGAATTATACGGTGGGGCGTTTTACGCGGAAGTACACGCTCAACACCTTGATTTCGGCGTTCGATTAACGCCGTGAGGAGAGCAATGAAACGGGCTAAGGGATTCTCATTCATCGAATTGATGACTTCGATTGCGATCCTCTCGGTCGTGATGGGGTCGGTTGTGGGCGCTCTGGTGCAGGCGCAAAAGGCCACGAACGCAGTGGCCCTGATGGCAAATACTCAGGAAAATCTGCGCGCGGGAATGCACTTCATGGTGCGCGATCTGACGCAGGCTGGAGAGGGAGTGCCGCCGCAGGGGGTCTTCATTCCTCTGAATACCGCCGGGCTATCAAACCTGAACCGGCCCGGCACGACTCCTGCGACGACATTCCCAACTTCGTACACCGTACTGCCCGTGATTACTCCGGGATCCGCAATCGGGCAGGACGCAAAAACGCTGAGCCCGTCGGGTCTCGTGCTGGATGGCAGTCTGAAGACCGACATCATCAACGTTCTGTACGCCGACAACTCGCTGGTGGATTCAAGCGGTGTCGCGAACCCGCCAGCATTGAATGCCTATACCGTAACCTCTGCCGCGGCGCCGGTGTGTACGGGGGCGATCGCTGCCAATGGCAGCTCGGTGAGGATGGATCCGGCCTGTTTCACGATGCCGGGCACGCCTACGCCCATCAGTGCCGGAAACCTGATTTTGTTTACGAACGGGAACGGGACGGCACTCGAATATGTCACGAGCGTTTCAGGACAGACTATCAACTTCGCCGCAGGCGATCCCGCGGGCCTGAACGGCTTGAGCGCGGCAACCTACCCCAACGGCACGGTACAGGCGATTTCAGCTTCAACGACCGCCACTACTGTAACTCGCGTGTGGCTGGTGAGCTACTACATCGACTCGACCACGAATCCATCAAAGCCGCAGTTGGTGCGACAGGTCAATTATCCGGGTTACCCCGCCGGCGCTCCCGCGAATCCGCCGCAGCCCGTTGCCGACAGCATCGAGAACCTTACATTCAGCTATGACGTCACAAATTCCACTGACCCTGCGGGAACCTACGCAAACGGTCCTGGCGACGCTCCCCAGCCCGTGGCTCCGGACACGCCTTCGCAAATCCGCGCCGTCAACGTGACGCTGGCTGCCCGATCCGAGTACCCCTTGATGGCCGGGTCATCTGCCGCTCAATACGCTCACAACAACCTGAGCACGCAGGTAAGCGTGCGCAGCCTTTCGTTTTTGAACCAATTCAACACTTCGACGACGGCGCCATAAGCGGAGCGCGAATCGGAAACGTTTTTGCCCAAAGGAGACACGCTGTGCGTAAAGGACAGGAAAACGGAATCGCCCTCATCACGGTGATGCTGGTGCTGCTGCTGGTCTCAGCGATGGTGGTTGGAATGTCCTGGATGGTGATGACGGATCAGCGGCTGGGCGGCAATAACGGCGGCCGCGAATCGGCGTTCTACGGCGCCGAAGCCGGTATGGAGAAACTGACCGCCGACCTGGGAAATGCGTTCGCGACCAAGGGCTCGGTGAGCGCCGCCGACCTCACGACGGTGACCTCCACGCCTCCTTCCCTTACGGGGATCACCTTCTCAAACGCTTCCGGTTCGACGTACCAGATTATTTGCGGAGCTTCGACCACCTCCTGCACGCCGTCAGCTTCCAACGCAACGATTCTGGCGCCGAGTCCGTATGCTGGAATGCAGGGCCTTATCACGGCGCTGAACCTTCAGGTAGCCGCGCAAACCACGAACGGCTCTGAAATCAAGTTAAAGAGACAAGTGCAACTTGTCGCCATTCCGGTGTTTCAATTCGGCGTCTATTCCGATTCCGATCTGGCATTTTTCAATGGTCCATCTTTCGACTTTGGAGGGCGAGTTCACACAAACGGAAATCTCTGGCTATCGCCGAATTCCGGCCCTCTCTACCTCGCTGACAAAGTGACCGTGGTAGGACAAGTGATCCGAACGAACCTGGAAAATGGCTGGCCCGGAGGGGGTAACGTCATCGGAGCGGGTGGAGATTATTCCGGAGTCGTGTCTATTGCGACTGTCCCAAATCCGGCGACTCTTCCGCCAAGCCCAACATACACGAATTCGCAATGGATTCCGCTGGGCTTGGGACAGAGCAGCGACAACGGACCGAGCGTAGTCGGCGCTGTGGATACGTCGGTAAATCCGGCATGGAGCGGCATAGGACCTTACAACGGACAATTGACGATCAAAGTGCCTACCCTCAGCTTGACGTCTACCGCTCTCGGTGGGATCACCACACCCATCTCCTTGATCCGCCGGCCTGTGCCTGGAGAACTAGCCAGCAACCCCGGGGAGTTCAGTCAACAGTACTTTTCGCAAGCCACGCTGCGGATTCTGCTTGATGATTACAAGACGCCCGGCACTCCTGCGAGCGGCTGCGCTGGGTCGGACATGATGGCGCTTGACGGCATCGATGCGTCGAAAAACCCTGTCGATTTGAGCACCCTCGCGAATATTGCGCAGTCAGGAGCCGGCGGCGCCGCGTATAGCGCTGTCGACGGTTATTGGGTATCAAATGGTAAGGCGACGATTACCGGATGCATCAAAATCGAGTATCAGGACAAGACGGGCGCGTTTCACGATGACACCGCCACGATTTTGGCCTTGGGCATCCGTGGAAAAAATACCAACCCGCTTTCCCCGAAGGTTGCGTCAACGCAGCTTCCCACATTGCCCGATCCATACAACGGTGTCGGAGCAACCTTGACGTATGCGGATTACATCGCGCCATCCACTTGTGCAAATCCAGATGCCGGCGCCATCATTCGCATCGAACGCGTGCGCGACAATCCGTCGACAACACCTGCTGGGGGCGGATGCGGGGCGACCGCGGGCCTTCTAAACACGGACTACTGGCCAAACGTGCTGTTTGACGCAAGAGAAGCCGTATCGCGCACGGTGGAATTTCCGTTGGACGCTACGGGCCGGCCGCTTCTCACGATGCAGGGCGTGATGAACTACATCGAACTGGATGCAGGAAACCTCGCCGCCTGGTTCACTGCCAATCAGTCGGGATTAAATCTTATAAATAATACCGGCTTCAGCGTCTATTTCTCCGACCGGCGGGGAAATCAGATCGATCCCACCGCGGGCATCAACGCTCGAACAGGTTCATGGGGTTACAACGACTTCGTGAACCTGAGTGACGCAGCCAACGGTTGCCCGAACGGTGTAATGGACCAGGGCGAGGACCTTGAGGGTGATGGATTCTTACGGCAATACGGCAACGCGCAAAACACCATTCCCAACCTGTTTGCTGGCCTAACCCCACTGACGAACGGAGTGGTGATCGAGGCCGATCCGACTTTCTGCACGGCCAAGGGTGTTAACTGGCCCGGGGCTGTCTACATACACACGCAGGAGGCCCGCGAGAATCCGCCGGTTTATTTCCGGCGGGCGCTGAAGGTGGTCAATGGAGGCACGTTGAATCTCGGGACCTCGTGCTACGGAATCAGTCCCCAGCCGCCCTGCGGGCTCACGATTGCCGCAGAGAATCCGGTCTACATACAGGGTGATTACAACGCTCCCAACAGTGGTGCATGGACTGGGAGCAGCGTGGCGACATCGGTGGCAGCGGACGCTGTAACCTTGCTATCCGACAATTGGAACGATATCGACTCATTCATTTATCCCTATGATTCTTCCGGGCGTCCAGGGGTTCAGACCGCATACCGTGTTGCAGTAATCGGCGGCAAGGGAATTCCGTTCCCACAGCCGGCTGGCGCACCTGAGGACTATGGAACGGACGGCGGTCTGCACAACTTCCTGAGATTTCTCGAGGATTGGAGTCCGCCGGTAACGATAGCCGGCGTCCCGACGGGCACGCAGAACGCCTATTACAAGGGATCTCTGGTGAGCTTTTACTATAACCGGCAGGCCGTCGGCCTCTATAAGGGAGACAGCAACACCGTGTATAACCCTCCCAACCGTGCTTACACCTTTGACACGAACTTTACGCAAGGCCCACAGTGGCTGCCGCCGGATACGCCGTCGCTGCGATCGATCAATACAATCGGCTTTACGCAGGAGATCATGCCGACGCAATAAAGCGTCCCATTTTCCTCCCGCTGTACCCCTGCGCGGCTCCCGTTCCCCCCGGGAGCCGCGTTTTACTTTTTCGCGCGAGGGCGTTCTGTCGAGACATGGCTCCCGGAGACGCTATGGCGGCGAGGGTAGGAACTGCGGATTGAAATTGGTGTTCACGTCGGGTGTGATGCACGAGGGCGTGGCGGCGGTGCACAAGTCGTCCAGGGCGCCGCTGAAGTCGTCGGGTGTGGCGACGCCGGTAAGCGGCTCGGCATAAATCAGATAGCTGTGGCCGACGGGCAGGCGCTCAATATTGAAGGAGCCGTCAAACTGCACGGGCGGGCTCGCTGGATTGCAGCTCCATCCCGATAATGTTCCCGCGATTACCGCTCCTGTGGCGGCGTCCACGGCAACCACTTGTGCTCCGAAGATTCCAGTTACCGTTGTCCCCAGGGAGGGGGCAGGCTCGAGAGCAAGCGCAAAGGGATTTGCTGGCAGCACCTGGCCGCGAATAGCGCCGATGTTGAGCGTGTCATTAGGGTCAGGATATAGCGATCGGATACCCGTACGGTCATCATCGGCAAGCGGCCCGCCAGGAGCTTGAGGCGTCGGCCGATCGCCAAGGATACTGGCCGGGCGGGGGCGCGAACGGGAACATAATCGAGCGCCAAACGCCCGAATGGTCGAGCGCAAACCAGTGGCCAAGTTCGTGGATGAGAAGCGATTCCAGGTCATAAGCGCCTGCGCCTGGCGCGGAGGCGAGCCCGGACGGAGTGGCGAAGGTGGCTTGCCCATCATTTCGGAATAGCGTATCCGCGTCGAGTATCTGGCCGGCAAAGGCGGCTGGCGGCCCGGAGCCGACGGAAGCGCCGGGAGAGTTGGCTGCGATTACCCGCGTGAAGGCGAGCACGCCGCTAGTGAAGCCGTCGCTTGCCTGATTGAAGCAAATCGTGTTGAGACCATCGACGTTACTCTCTTGGTCATTCGTGCAGGACTCGGCGGAGGTGACGCGGGTGATCGGAGCGAGGAGGTCGGGATAGGCCGTAGCGTTGAAGGTGGTGCCAGTCACGCCGAACCAAGCCCCAAAGGAGTCGGTGATAGCCTGCTCGATTTCCGTGAGTTGCGCAGCGCTTCCGGCCGAGGCCGCAGTGACGAGCGTCGCCGGAGCGGAAGGCAGCGACGTGCTCCACTGCCGATTCATTGGATTCGCGGCGGAAAGATTCCAGAGTTCGTGAACGGGGCAACCGGCTGACTGCGGGTTTACGGTGTCGATGAGGTAGGCCTTCGCGGTGGGATCGACGAGTGCGCCGATCAAGATGCTGATGGCGGCCAATGCGAGGCCGCGCTTCATGGCTTCCTCTGCAGTGCGGCGTCGACGTGTGAGCGTAAATCGGCTGTGCGCATGCTCCGGATTCCGTCCTCCTCGAAATGACGGTGAACCGGATCGTAGGTGGCGAAGGATGATGTGTCTTGCGTGACGACTTCCTCTCCCGTTTGCCGATCGCGCCGGACCCGGAACGTTCCCTGCTGCCAGCTCACGATGGAGAAATCGCCACGCCGCGTGCGTTCAAGGAAGAGAACCACTTCTTCGCCCTGGTGGAAGCGAGGAATGCCGGAGACGCGGGAGGTGACGTCACCGAGTGTGCCGCCGAGAAGGCGTACCCGGATGCTTCGAGCGGAGGCCACCACCTGTACAGATGCGCCACCCCACACTTCTTCAACTTGAAGCGTTGTGCTCGTCCAGATTTCGCCTGCATCCCAAGTGGTTTCGTTCGTGAGGCAGCGTCCGCGAATGATCACCTGCGCGGTGCGCGACATTTGTGCCACGGACATGCGCATCAAAGTGGTCCCATGCACGGCCGGGGAGTTCGTGAAAGCGAACCTCGCAAAGATGAGCGCCAGCGCGATGAAAGCGCGCACAAAGCCGCCACAAAACGGAAGGTCTATTTTCATTTCAGCTCCAGCATGCCGGTGGCGACG
This sequence comes from uncultured Acidobacteriota bacterium, assembly GCA_963848365.1. Classification (GTDB taxonomy): domain Bacteria; phylum Acidobacteriota; class Terriglobia; order Acidiferrales; family UBA7541; genus Palsa-295. The sequence goes on along the minus strand of CAWKDI010000004.1, from coordinate 168,875 downwards.
GCCCGGTCATTGTTGAGATTACTGATCAAAAGCGTGCGGACGCCGGGCAGAGTGCTGCTTGAAATCTGCAAATCGAGTCCGATCGTATTCGGGAAGAGTCCGTTGATGGCTGAAGCGGTCACCCCGATGTCGCTGCTGCCCGAAGGTGCGCCTGGACCGGTGAATGAGTAGGTAAACGTGGGATCGAGCCCTGCGCCGTGAATGCAGACGCTCGCTACGGCTGTGCCGGAACTGGGCCGAACGATTGCCAGTGGCGAGCCCTGGACGCCGCAGGTGTTCCCTCCCGTGAGGTAACCCACGAAATCGACGTCGAGGGGCGAGGACGAGGCTGCGGTGGTGGGTTCGACGACCGTAATGTTTGCCGCCGCCGCGATGGGTTGGCCGGCCGTTAGTGAGATCGCGGCTTCGGAAGCCTCGAACGGCTCAATGACGAACGGAACCGGGTTCGATAGCGCCCCCGGCGAGCCGGGATTCTGTACTTGGATTGTGATGGTGCCGGCGGATTGAAAATCTGAAGGGTTCATCGTGGTCGCGCACGCGGTTGTACTTGAGCATGTTGTGCCGCGCGAAGTGCCGTTGACCAGAATCACGGACGACGAACCTCCTGCACCGGCTGCGAAGCCCGTACCTTGCACCTCGAGTGGAAAACTCTCTACCGGGTCGGCTGTCGCGCTTGATGGCAGAATCGCTTCAATCGTTGGTCCGCTGGTGATCCCGATGGCAGCAGAAGCTGACTTGGTGGGATCGGCCGCGCTGGTCGCTATTATAGCTACTCTGTTTGGCGACGGCGCAGTGCTCGGCGCGGAATACAAGCCAGCCGCGCTGACCGATCCGCAGGCCGCGCCCGCACAGCCGGTGCCTGGGACGCCGCTCTGAACGCTCCAGCTAATGCCCGTATTCGAAGCGCCCGTCACCGTGGCGAAGAACTGCTGGGTGCTGGGAGTGTCGGTAGATGGCGCGAGGAAGGCATACTGCGGAGAAATCGCAATGGTGACTGAACCGGACTGAGACGGCGTTACCGTGATCAGTGCAGCTGCACTGCGCGAAAGGTCGGCGTGACTGATGGCAGTGAGCGTAACCGGATTCGTGGAAGGCGGTGTGGATGGCGCGAGGTAATCCACGTCTCCGGAAGCGGGCGAAGCTGGCGGCGCACAGGGAATTGTTCCGGCCGCGCAAATCTGGCCGACGATGTCATTGCCGTTAGTTATGCCGTTCACGGCCCAGAAAACCGTGGTGTCGGACGAGTTGAGAACGCTCGCCGTGAACGACATCCGTTGGCTCGGCGCAAGTGTGGCCGTAGAAGGCGAGACGCTGATGGAAACACTGCTGGTGAGTGTTACCGTCGCCGAGGCGGATGCGGTGACGCCGCTCGATGGGTTAGCTGACGCGTGAATCGTAACCGGATTTACCGACGGGATACTGAAAGGGGCGGTGTAGAGAGCGGTGGTCGCTCCGGCGATTACAAGTGTGCCTGTTGCTGCGTTGCCATTCACAACGCCATTCACGTCCCAAGTTATAGGCGTTCCGCTAGCGACGCACAACGAAGCCGTGAAAACCTGCGTTTGACCGAGGCCGACGGAAATCGCGGCGGGCGCCATCGTGTTTGAAGCCCCGCAAGTAACGGTGACGCTCGCCGAGGCGGATTTGGAATCGTCGGCGGTGCTCGTGGCCGTCAGGGCAACGATTGCGGGCGACGGAGGAACCGCTGGAGCCGTATAAACTCCCGTGCTGGAGGCCCCGGATGAGCCGCTCGAAACGATGGTTCCAAGCGTCGAGTTTCCTCCGGCAATTCCGTTTACGCTCCAAAGGATGCCTGTTGCGCCGCCGGATCCGCCTGTTACTGTGGCTGTAAAAACCTGCCCGCCTGCCGTCTGGACCGTTGCGGTGAGTGGGGAAATACTCACGACGATTGGGGCCGTTGGCTGCGAGGGCGAGGTCGTCGCAGGTGTTGTGGAACCCGCCTCCGTATGTCCGCACCCAGCCAAAAGCGACACGGCACCCAGAAGGATGAGCAACCGATGCCTTCGGAGCGCCGCGAATGACATGTCGTGTCTAGTGCACGAGGTGTGCCATGGCGGAGCAGTCGCTCGCGCGGAAACCCAGCAGAGCGACCCTGGTTGACGAAATTAAGCTACGTCGAATGTTTGCCGCTAATTGTGCATGGAACGATTCGGCCGGAGGGGACGAATAAGTCTCGTGAGTTTAATGAAAGAGAGCGCGACCTGCGTTCCAGAATGAAACGAGGTCGAGCCGGTTTGGGAAGAAGACCTACCGTGGCCGAAGCATGGTTCGTAAAGCCCCTTCAAGATCAGGGAACTTGAACGCGTAAGCGCTTTTCACTAGGCGCTCGGGGATCACGCGCTGGCTTGCGAGCAGCAGGGCGTCGGCCATCTCTCCGAGAGCGAGTCGCAGCATGAAAGCTGGCGCAGGAAGAATGGCGGGACGTTGAAGCACGCGTCCGACGATTTTAGCGAATTCAGTGTTGCGAACGGGTTCGGGCGCCACGACGTTGATTGGTCCGCTCCAGTCGGGTTTCACAAATGCCGATTGAATGGTATCGACCGCATCTTCCAGCGCAATCCAGGAGAGCCATTGCCGCCCGCTTCCGAGAGGCCCTCCGGCGCCGAACTTGAATGGCCGGATGATTTCGGGAAGCGCGCCGCCCGCCCCTGAGAGGACTACACCGAAGCGAAGAATCACTGTGCGTATGCCCGACTCGGCGGCGCGAGCGGCCTCTGCTTCCCAGTCACGCGCGAGAAGGGAGAGAAAATCGGATCCGGGCCGGGCGGTTTCCGTGAGAATTTCGTCTCCGCGGTTGCCGTAATAGCCCACGGCCGAAGCGGAGACGAACACTTTCGGCTTTTGCCGCAACCGGGCAAGTGAATCGACCAAAACCCGTGTTGAGTCCAGACGGCTGCTCCGAAGCACTTGCTTTCGGGCGGGTGTCCATCTGCCTTCGGAGACATTTGCCCCGCTCAAGTGAACGACCGCATCCGCGCCTTCCATGGCCTGCACGTCTACTCGCGCGGAGAGGGGATCCCAACGGATTTCCGAAGAGGACGCGAGTTGTGACTCGGATTTTCGAACTAGATGCAGGACGGTGTCGCCCCGGTCGCGAAGCGCCTTTGTCAGCGCAGTGCCGATCAGCCCTGATGCGCCTGAAATGATGACTTTCATTTTCCCGATCGGTTCCCGAAGCTGGTGACGGCAAATGTTAGCAGTGTAGCGCATGAGGTCTTCGAACAGAGCAGGATATGCTGAAATGCCTGCATAGCAGCTCCGAAAGCCATGGCGAACGTGAATTCAATGGTTGTTCCGGGGAGCTACGCGCCATCTGTTGGCAACTCCATTTGCTCATTGAGGACTCCAACGTAGCTCCGCGGGCCAAAGCCCATGGCGAGTGGATTAGAATGAAAGTTTAGGTGTGGAGATGAAAAGAGGATGAGACTGTCGCATCCAAGGAGCCGCGCGGAGTGGGCCCTCTTGATAACCGCACTGCTGACGGCTGCCGTTTCGGGCGGTTCCCAAGAGTTAAGCGGCATCCGAGGCTTCCGCGCGTCCCGGCAGCAGGAGGAGCGCCAGCTTGAACAGCGGTTGCAAGCGATACCCGATCAGGCCCGCGCGGAGACTAACCTTCGCCACCTCACCAGTGAACCGCACATGGCGGGCACGGAGGCAAGCCACAGGGTCGCGGAGTGGTTGCGCGATCAATATCGCAGTTTCGGATTTGATACGGATATAGTTGCCTATAGCGCTTGGCTTCCCCTCCCGCGCGAAGTAAAACTTGAGCTGCTGGCTCCTGAAACGAAAGTCCTCGCCACACCCGAGCAGCCATTCGAACAGGATCCCGACACGTACGACAAGCGCGCCGCGGCAGGCTTCAATACGTATTCCCCCTCGGGCGAAGTCACTGCGCCAGTTGTCTATGTGAATTATGGAATGCAAGACGATTACCGCGAGCTTGATGTCCTCGGCATCAGTGTGGAGGGGAAAATCGTACTCGCCCGATACGGTCAGGGCTTTCGCGGAATCAAGGCAAAGCTTGCCGAGGAACACAAAGCCGCCGGTCTTATTCTATATTCCGACCCCCAGGACGATGGTTTCGTGGCCGGGGACACGTTCCCCGACGGCCCCTGGCGTCCCGCCACCGGAGTGCAGCGCGGATCTATTCTCTATACGCAAATCTATCCCGGGGATCCTCTGACGCCGGGTGTCGGTCCCAATCCCGCAGCAAGCCGAGTCTCTCCAGCGGATTCGGCAACACTGCCCCGTATCCCGACGATGCCCATCAGCGCCAAAGATGCCAGCGTCATTCTGGGAAACATGGCCGGTCGGCACGTGCCGCGCGGGTGGCAGGGTGGATTGCCGTTTACCTATCACATAGGCTCCACTCGCGTTCAGGCTCACATGAAGATCGTCATGGACTATGCGGAGCGCTCGATTTACGACGTGATTGCTAAGCTGCACGGCTCCAACGATGACGAATGGGTGATCCTGGGCAATCATCATGATGCGTGGGTGTTCGGCGCGGCCGATCCGGGCAGCGGTACCGCGTCGATGCTCGAAGCGGCACGCGCCTTGGGCGAGCTTGCACGCTCCGGCTGGAGGCCACGGCGAACCATCGTTATTTGCGCATGGGACGCGGAAGAGCCAGGGTTGATCGGCTCAACGGGATGGGTCGCCGCGAATCGCGCAGAGATCCAGGCCAAGGCGGTCGCCTACATTAACACCGATGTCGGTGTTACCGGATCAAATTTCAGCGCTGCCGCAACCCCGTCCCTCAAGGAATTCGTGCGCGACGCCACCCGGGAGGTTCAAGATCCAACTACCAAAGGCACCGTCTACGACGCCTGGCGCGGCCACACGGTACACTCGTTTGAAGAAGTGTCGGACAAGACTAGGAGAACATCCAGGCCCGAAAGCGCGGGTGAAACACCCGTGGGGGCGCTGGGGGCTGGCTCCGATTTCTCTCCCTTTCTCGATTATGCAGGCATCCCCTCGATCGATATCGGTTTCGGGGGCGACTACGGCGTCTATCACTCGCTCTATGACGATTTTTACTGGATGAAACATTTCGGCGACCCGACATTTGCCTATCACGCGGCGCTGGCGCGCATCCTCGGGACGCTTGCGCTGCGGCTGGACGAAGCCGACATACTGCCCTTTGATTATTCGGCTTATGCCTCGGAAATATCGCGCGTGCAGACCGAGTTGACAAACCGCGCCGCGAGGGCAGGGAATCGCCCAGCCAGCCTGAAACCTGTAGCCGAAGCCTCGGCGCAGCTAACCGCTTCCGCTTCGCGGGCGTCGCTTTCTCTTCGCTCCGTCGGAGCCGCGTCGCTTGATCCAGCAAAAGCCAAGGAGCTCAACCGGGCCCTTGTTTCGGTCGAGCAGAGCCTTCTGGCGCAGGACGGGCTCGCGGGGCGGCCATGGTTCAAACACACGATTTATGCGCCGGGAAGTTATCTGGGATACGCGGCGGAGGCGATGCCCGGAGTTACTGAATCAATCGAGCGCAATGATCCCGCCACCTTGAGCATCGAAGCGGATTCTCTCGCGGCGGCGCTGCGCCGAGCGGCGACGCGCTTGGACGACGTGGCCAGGCTTGCCCGTGGAAGGCAGCCTTCGCCGGCAGAAGGACATTAGCGCTGACCTACGAGGCGCCTTTGGGCGGTTGAGATGGACCTGGAAAACAAGAAGCGAATCCACAAGGTCTGTGTTTATTGCGCGTCCAGCGAAAAATCGGACGCTGCTTACCTTCAAGCCGCACGCAGAGTCGGGGAAATACTTGCGGAGCACTCGATCGTCACTGTCTATGGCGGGGGCGCGATCGGCTCCATGGGACGCCTCGCCGAAGGGGTTTTGTCGAAGGGCGGCAGGATTGTTGGCGTGATTCCGCGATTCATGCAGGAACTCGAATGGGATCACAAGGGGCTTAGCGAACTCCAGGTGGTCGAAAACATGCGTGAGCGAAAACATATCATGCTCACCGACAGCGACGCGGCCATCGCCCTTCCCGGCGGTTCCGGCACTCTGGAGGAGCTGCTGGAAGCAATCAGCCTCAAGCGCCTTGGAATTTACCTGAATCCGATTGTCCTTGTGAACGTCCGTGGATTCTTCGACCCCCTGCTTGTGCTTCTCCGGCGGTGCATCGAGGAGCGCTTTATGGACGAACGCCATGCCGAGATGTGGCAGGTGGCGGCCGGCCCGGAAGATGTCCTGCACGCCATTTACTCCTCTCCCCCATGGACCCACGACGCCCGCCGCTTCGCGACCATGCAGCCGGACAACACGTAGTCTGATCCCACGCAACTTCCCGCTGCGATTCACTTGCGTCCTGCGGCAGTCGGGCGCGCTGCTTATCCATGGCCTGAGAGAGGTACTACCAAGGCATCTGGAAATACCAGACTGGAAGCCTAGTACTTTTTGGGTCTTGGCGGGCTATTCATTCGGTACTTCTGCGGGATTGGGGACTGCGCTGGCGGCCGCTACTTTAGCTGCATGAGAAGCGCATCGCATGAAAAGAAAATTCTGGACAACATTCAACGTGTTTCATTCTGCACGGAATGCCTCGAGGACTTTCTCGATTATTCGCTGATCCCATTTGGGTCGTCCTGGAAGTATCTGTGCTGGAAATGCTACCGGGACGCAGTGAAGCAGGCGAGGGAAGCGGACGCTGTCAATCCGAAGAAGAATTCTTCGCGGCCCAAGACCGAGATTTAAGCTTTAGGCGCGAACGATCCATGAGATTGACATATGCCGGTCGTCTCCATCGCGGAGTCGAGAGCCTGCTTTTCGCTCTTCGAAAGCGCGCGGCAGCAGCCTTTGGGCAACTCACCCAACGCCTGCGGGCCGATCGACACGCGGATCAGGCGCAGAACTTTCATGCCTTCCGCTTCCAGCATGCGGCGAATCTGGCGGTTCCTCCCCGCGTCGAGCACAATCTCGAGCCATATATTTCGCTCGCCCCGGCGCAGAACCTGAGCGCTCCTCGCGTGCAGCAACTCTCCATTCTTCGCTCGCACGCCGGTTTTCAAAGCGTTGACTAAACCCTCACGCCAAGCGCCGCCCACCTGCACGTGGTATGTTTTATCGAGGTGCGTTGTGGGTGCACTGATCCGGGCAGCCCATTCGGAATCGTTCGTCAGCAACAGCAAACCTTCGCTGGCTTTGTCGAGCCGGCCAACCGGTGCCACCCAGGGAAGGCCGGCAGGCAAATACGCGTATACGGTTTGACGCCCCTTTTCGTCGGACGCCGTGGTGACCGCGCCGCGCGGCTTGTTCAGCATCAGGTACACTCTCGCTCCGGGCTTCAGGGCTTGATCGTCGACTTCAATTCGATCCGCGCCCAGACGAACAGGCTGCTCCGGATCGCGAAGTACCGTCCCGTTAAGTCGAACACGTCCTTCGCGAATCAGTCGTGACGCATGCGAGCGGGAGCAGTAGCCGAGCTTTGAAAGGGCTCGTGCCAGACCCACCTGCCTCGTTTTTTTATTCTGTTGCACAGGCCGACTTCCCCTTGCTGCGGGTATATCTGCGGAAACACCCCTCAACTCTCAATCTAAACCCGATGTGAAGTAAAGTAGATGCGGCAGACGTATCGCTGCAAGGAGATAAAAGCGGTATATGGCGCGTCTTCCAGGGGCCCACCGGAGAATATGACCAACGCTGCGACAGTGCCCCCGCCGAAGGCAAAAGGCTTACCCTTGCTGGGCTTGACACTCGCCATCCGCAAAGATGCGCTGGCGACGCTCCGCAGCGTGGCGCGCGAATACGGCGACATTGTCCGCCTCCCGGTTGCGTTCCAGGAACGCATTTTTTTGAACCACCCGGATTTTATCGAGCAGGTGCTCGTTATTCAGCAGGGGAAGTTTCACAAAAGCGACCTGACGAAGAAGATTGTCGGCGTTCTTCTCGGCCAGGGGCTGCTTATAAGCGAAGGGGAATTCTGGCGGCGCCAGCGGCGTTTGGCGCAGCCCGCTTTTCATCGCGGCCGCATCCAGGAGTATGCGGCGACGATGGGCGAAAGCATCGAGCGCCACATCCGCGATTGGCACGGTGGCGAGCAGCGCGACATGGCTGCCGAAATGATGGCGCTGACGCTTGACGTGGCTGTGCGCACCCTGTTCGGCACCACCCTGCCGGCCGAAGCGCAGGGAGTGGGTCAGTCGATGACATTCCTCATGCGCTACCAGTTGGGCCGCCAGCGGTCCGTCGTAAGGCTTCCGGAATCCTGGCCCACCCCTCGGAACCAGCGCGCCCGCCGCGAACGCGCTTTTCTCGATTCGCTGGTTTACAGCTTCATCAACGAACACCGCTCGCGGAATGGCCAGGATCATCGAAGCGATTTACTCTCGCTTTTAGTGAGCGCCATGGATGAAGACGGCACGCAAATGACGCCGCAGCAGTTGCGCGACGAGACGATGACGCTGTTTCTTGCGGGGCACGAGACCACCGCCCAAATGCTGGCTTGGACGTGGTATCTATTGAGCGAAAACCCTGCCGCCGAGGCGCGGCTTGCACGAGGAATTACGTGGCGTGCTGGCCGGCCGTTCGCCGGAAGCTTCCGATTTCGCGGCGTCTTTCTTATTTGCGCGCCGTAATGAGCGAAGCGCTGCGGCTGTATCCGCCCGCGTACATTACCGCCCGCACTTCTATTGAACCGTGCCGGATCGGCGGTTACGATTTCCCCGCCGGCTCGACCATGCTGATGTCACAGTGGGTGATGCACCGCGACCCTCGCTTCTACGACGATCCGGAGGCATTCCGTCCGGAACGCTGGCTCGAAGGCCTGGAGGATCGGTTGCCCGCAGGGGCTTATTTTCCTTTTGGCGACGGCCCGCGCCGGTGCATTGGACAGGGGTTCGCATTGCTTGAGGCGTCGCTCGTTATAGGGACGCTGGCGCAACGATTCCAATTCCGGCTCGTCCCGGGCCATCCAGTGGTTCCCGAGCCGCTGATCACGCTTCGTCCCCGCAACGGCATTCGCATGACGCTTCACGCCCGCACCTAAGCACGATTACTTTACGAATTCCGGCTGCTTGCCTTTCGCCCACGGATCGTAGTGCAGCAGGAACTGCACGCGATCGGAAATGGACGGGTGATCGTAGAAGAGAAACACATTTACCGGATTCGGATCCGGCTCGGCGAGCGATGATTCACCCTCCACTTGAAATGAATCGGCGGCGGCCTGCGCCGGCGTCCGGGAGAATTCCGTGGGTCACTTCGAGGCCGTAGACATCCGCCTGGTGCTCTGTGAAGCGGCTATAGGCATTGGTGATCGGATCGGAGAAAAAACTGAAAATGGAAAGCAAAAGCAGCAGCACAGGCAGAGACGCCCAGTCATCAAGACCCCGGATGCCCCAGCCGGCCCCCCAGCGCGCCAGCACCCAGCCCACGCTGCGATAACCCAGATAGAGCAGTACGAGCAGCACACCCAGGCTGAAGATTAGCCCCTTCCACACGTGGCCCAGCACGTAGTGCCCCATCTCATGGCCCACCACCGATACGATTTCGGGCGTGGTCTCTTTCTCGACGCTCGTGTCCCACACCACGATCCGCTTCGACGCCCCGATCCCGCTTACGTAGGCGTTCATGGTGGGCGTCTTGTCGCTGGCCTTCATCCAGAACATGCGGTCGGGTGGAATGTTGAGGCCAGCGCGCTGCACCACTTTCTCGATCTGCTGCACCAGAGCAGGATCCTTCTGCTCCAGCGGAGCGAACGTGAAAAACATCGGCTCGATCACAAAGGGCTCGACAAACGACAGAAAAACGATGAGCGGAACGGAGATCAGCCAGAAATAAAACCACCAATTCCGCGGGCTTCTGCGAATGACGCCGTAAAGAATCCAAACCAAGATGCTGCCGATCACCAGGAAAAGGAACATGCCCTTGGCCCAATCCCAGGCCAGCGCGCCCCAGCCCTCCACGGACAACCCATAACGCCGGGAAATAATGTGTTCGTAGATCGCTGTGGGCGATTCCAGCACCGAGACCGTCACGATCAAGGGCGCTGTAAAGACGGCAGCCTGTACGAAGCGTATTTGAAGAGACGCTCTCCGCCCAATCCCGGAATTTCGGAGCGAGGCGCAAATGCAGAATCAGCCAGAAGACAATAAGCCCATAACCGAAGTTCACCAGATTGTTCACGAAACGAATCCGGCCCAGCGTCTGCGCTTTCTGGTATAGATCGGGAGGAAGGGTATAGGCCGTGACCCGCTGTTGCTCTTCGATGGGGCGTATATCGCGATGAGGCGTGCTCGGCGCTGCAGCCGCTTGCTGCTGGGCGAGTTGGGCCGGGCCCTCCTGGGCCGCAAGTGATGCGGACGCGACCCCGAGACAAAGGAGCAGGCCCAGCGTCACGATTCCGGGGAAAAGCCTCTTTTGAATCATGGTTGCGCCTGGCACGAACGGATAACTTTCCGTCGCAAGACAGTGGTGTGCATCCAGAGTTCTTAAGTTCCGCCTCTCAACGTCCGACGGATTTAATTCTGGCATAATATGTCAGTATCAGCCACAGCGGGTGCCGGTTTCCGGATTCTCGGGCCTGTCGTGGTAGTTGCCTTTTTGGCGGCTATGAGGAACTGGAACCTCCATTCGTGTTAGCCAGTGATTACTATGGACAGTAGCTGGGAATATGGGAGAAGTGTCATGAGATACGCCACATTGGGGGCCTTCATCCTACTGCTCGCAGCGGCACAGGTGGCGCTCGGCCAGCAAACGTCCACGCAGCAGAGCGACCCGGTCGCCGCGGCGGCGCGGCGCGCGCGCGAACAGAAGCAACTGCAATCCAAAGCGACAAAAGTCTGGGACAACGACAACATCCCGAAGAGCCCCGAGGCGCTGAGTGTGATAGGTCCGCCTTCCACCCCTTCTGCTGGATCAGAAATCGGTCCTGTTGTTCCCAATGCCGCGAAGAGCACACCCGAATCGAATCCCAAGCAAAAACCAGATAACGCGGCCGAAATTGCCGCACTCAAGGAACAGCTCCAGACGTTGCAGAACGATCTGGATATCCTGCAGCGCAAATACACTCTCGATCAGCAGATGTATTACGCAAAGCCCGACTACGCCTCAGACAAAGCAGGCGCTGCCAGCCTGCAGGACGAGCAGGATCAAATCGACGCGAAACAGCAGGAGATGGCGGCCGCGCAGCAGAAGCTTGCCGAACTCCAGGGCAAACCGAGCGACGGCACGGGCAGCGACTCCAAGAACAGTTCACAGTAGCTTTGCCAGCGGATCCTTCGTCCCTTCGTACCCTTCAATCCTCCTGAATCCCGCTGGAAACCTTCGGAACTATACCCCCACTGATTGTGTGCAATTCCTCTTGACACACTACGGCAACGGGCGCACAATCCTGTCGGATTTTGGGGCTTCTCTCTCTACCGTTCTAAATTTTGGCGTGAGAATTCGACGGCGGTTTCTTGCGGCCGATCCTTTCTCAACAGAAAGAGGCGTGATGCAATATCTGCCTGGCTCAACTGTGCAGTGTCTGAATACTGGCTGTCCCGCCCGCGGCCATTGGCTTCGGGTGCAGGATCACCCCCAGGACTGCTGCGGCAGCTGCGGCGCCCCGCTGCAGAACGTTCACCCTCCCATTGTGCCGCGACTTCGTCCGCGTCCCCGGCCGCTCGCAAGCTACCGCCCCATCGGCAGGCATCGCTAAAACTCGCGATCTCGAATTTTAGGTTTCGGGCGGCAGACTGCCGCGACGGCCGATCTGGCAAAACCACCAGCACGTGAGATCGCGGGGACTTGTTCCTAAAAGAGGAAGCGGCCGGGGGGGAGCCGGCCGCTTGGGGGCATTGGGGGTTTATATCAGCAGAGACTCGAAGCCATCTCGGGGGGTGGCGAGCCAGCTCCAAATCCAAAGACATTCTGCCTGCAGCGCCCGCAGCGGTCGATAGTCCCGTAGGTTCATTCCGTTCTAGTACGAAAGTCCCAGCGGCATTCCGCCAATGATTTCCAAATTTTAGGCCGAAGGCTCGAATTTGTGGGGAAGGCTGAGCTTGTCCTATTTTCTGCGCGATAGGCCCGCTCACAGAATTTTCGCGACACCATAAGCTGTGGATGTACTACGATAAACGGCCGATGAGCGAGGCACCCCCTTCGAAATCTAAAAACCATGCAAGTGAAATGCTTTGGGAGTTCTGGTATCCCGCACTGCGGAGCAGTGAGTTGCCCGGCCGGGAGCTGAAGCGGGCCATGTTGCTGGATGTGCCGCTGGCGCTGGGCCGCGACTCGTCTGGGAGTCCTTTTGCCCTTCGCGACATTTGCCCGCACCGCGCCTTTCCGCTTTCGTTCGGGAAGTTTGATGGCAGCTCTGTGGAATGCGCCTATCACGGCTGGAAGTTTGAGGCCCACACCGGGCAGTGCCGGGTCATCCCATCGCTCACCGCCGATTCCAAGCTGAAGTGCGAACGCATCTACGCAGGCAGCTTCCCATGTGAGGAGCGAGATGGGTACATCTGGGTCTTCATGGGCAACCCTGAAGGTCGTGTCAGCGACGCCGCCCCGCCCTCTGCGCCCGGCCTTCCCACTTTCAGCGCAAAGTACAAAATCGCGCACCTCTGGGCGGACCTGCCCTGCAGCGTCGACCAGGCTATCATTGGTCTGATGGACCCGGCGCACGGCCCTTTCGTGCATCAGGCCTGGTGGTGGCGGACGCGGCACAGCATCCGCGATAAAGAAAAGCAGTTCGAGCCGATTCCAAATGGCTTTCGTATGAGTGCGCACGCACCGTCCTCCAACAGCGCGCCGTACAAGATACTAAGGCTGATCACCGGCGAGCCCGCCACTACGATGATCGATTTCGTTCTGCCAAATCAGCGCTTCGAGCAGATTCGCGCCGGGCGTTACTGGCTTTCCAGCCGCACCACCGTTACCCCCATTCGCGCCGAACTCTGCCGCCTTGACTTCTGCGCCGCGTGGAACATCCTGCCGTGGTTTCCCATTGTGCCGTTCATACTTCACGTGCTGGGTCCGCGGTTCATTCGTCAGGATACGGAAGTGATCAAAAAGCAATCGCTCGGTTTACAGTACGAGGATCGGATGATGCTCGTGGACGACGCAGACCGGCAGGCCCGCTGGTATTTCGAGTTGAAGGCGGCACATCAAGAGGCAAAGCGTACCGGAGAACCGCTGCGGCATCCCGTAGCCGGGCCCGTTACACTGCGATGGCGTTCTTAGGCGCCTGCCGAAGGTAAAGTGCAGATCACTTACTTCGTCGGGATGGCAAACGGAACGCATTGCAACGATACCAACACCTAGACGTAAGCGATCCAGCGCCCCGCCGCGACGATGGCAAACCACAGCAAGATGGAGAATGTTCCGGCGAAGCGGGCGGAGAATGGCGCGACCGGGTCATTCTCCCATTTTCCCACGCTCTTATATGCTAGGCTGTGAAACATGAAGGCGTTCAAGCCCGCAAGCACGATCAGCAGCATTTTGATCTGAAAAGCCCGATTGTCCAGCATCTTCGTCGCTTCCGATGAGAAGAGTAATACCCCGGTTACGACCTGGATAACGAAACCAGCCCAGGTCCAGGGCAGGAACCGCTCGGCAAGAGTGGAGACTGTATCCTGCTTGAAAGTGAGTCCCATCAGGCGCAGGTCGAGAATCGAAGTCGAACCCACCAGACAAATAATGCCAAAAATATGGATTGTCTCGATTACCGGGAAAAGCCAGAGCGATTCGCGGATCGATGAACCCATTCCTGAGTTTTCCAGCCAATGGCAAAGCGCGTAAAGCGTTTGCATTCTTATTCCTCGCTGCAAATGAAATTAAAAGGTGCCGCCCGTCCGCCGCGCAGCCAGGCCATAACTGTTACAGAAGGCACGAGACACGCCCAGACGGTAGACAAGCCGGCAACTGAGTGAGCGATTGGGTCCTTGGTGAAGCACGATACCTGGCAGGCACGTCCGGGACTGCTGGGCTCAGTGAACCCCCAACATCTCCGCTCCACTTGCGCGCAAAAACGATATGTTGTTCATTTCTCGCTGTCAAGCGCCTAATTGATTGTTGTACGCGCCAGCGCAGCGTCCGCACCCGGTGTCGCAACGACTGACTTTTGCCTACGAGAGCTAAGCTGACAGGGCGGGCTCCAGGCCGAAAAACGCGTCCAATTTGCCGGAGTACAGATATTTCGTCAAAGTCGTAGTAATGCCTAGCGAGAGATGGCTGCACTCTCCGCAATCTTTCCAGCAGGCAGCCTGAACAGAAGATCCCACGAGCGTCCCGACGCCCGCAATCGGACCCATAGGAAACGGCGCGGCCGGGCCAGTATGAGCTCGTCGGCGTTGAGCTTGACAGCATAATCCCGCACTGTGCGAGCCATTTCGGGAGCATCCCAAAGCGTTTCGAATACGATTTCTGCGGGCCGCGAAACGGTCCGTATTTCTTCCAAGGCGCGCTCCATGCCCGCTTCCGTTACGATACAAGGCTCGGTGCGTCCGCCAATAAGCCTTTCGACGGCATAGAGGGCAGTGTGGTCGATATCTTCGGAGAACGCTATAAAGAGCAACTGGCTGCTGGGAAGATAGTGAACGGGAATCATATGCGAAGACTCGAGGAGGGCGAACGGAAGCATCTGAGAACATTCGCGGTAGCGCTGGTCGCGTTCGAGCGGGAAAACGCCGCAACCCCATTGTGAGGCAAGAGCGGCGGAAACATCCTGTGCGGAGGCAACGCCCAAGCGGATTAGCCACCGGCCGAGACGGCCACTGCCGCTATCGCGCTGGGCCTGCAGGGCGGACTTGAGCTGCGAGTCCGTAATCACGCCGCGGCCAGAAGCAGCAAGCCCAGCGGAACGCGGTGCAGGCGCGGAAGCGGCTCGTCGGAGAGCTTCAGAAGGCCATTGAAGACACCGGTGATGGCATCTTCGAAGCAGTCGAGGCAGCAATACCAGCGTCCCTGAAGCAAAACGCCTTCGTTCTTTCCGCGGCGAAGAATCCTTCGCAGAGGGCTACGAAACGGGCAATTCAGATTTTCGCAATCCACAATCTCTCCCCGCGCTCGCCATGCGAGACTCGCGGCGCTCCTGAGGAATCTGAAGAAGCCTGCCCGGTCAGGTTTGTACCGATTTTAACCGCTGCTCCGGCTGAGCAATATCCGTGATACGAAGGCCGTATGTGCCATCCACAATGACCACATCTCCGCGTGCGATTACGCGCCCCGCAACCAGCAGTTCGGCGGGTTCCAAAATCTCACGATTCAGTTCGACTACGGAGCCGGGGCGCAGTTCGAGAATCTCCCTCAGGATCATCTCGCACTGGCCAAATCGCAGCCGGGCGTCGAGCTCAATATCAAGTAGTAAGTTCAGGTTGGCCGGTGTTGCAATCGAGGGGCGGACGGCAGTGTTGGGTGGCGGCGCTTGGGGAGACGGCGGCGGAGTCTTCGGGGCGGACAGAACATTGTGAGATGGCTGCTCTGGCGCAGGTGCCGTCGGCGACGGCGCAGCCTGCGGCGGCTTTGCCGCACTGGACACTTCCAACACACCCATAACGGCGTAGAGTTCCCGGCTTATCGACATGCTCCACTGAATAGGGCCTAACTGTGGCGCGGCAAAGATGCCCAGTATTTTGCAGGCGGGCGTCCATTCGGGACGATTCAGATCAACCAGTTGAAACTGAACTTCTCCATCGTATTTGGATTTACAGGAGGTAGCCGCAAGGCCAGCGAACTGGCGGAAGATTTCGTTGATCGCGTCCGCGTGAGTCTCGGTAAACGCGACGGACGGGTCTGCAGGCTCCGACATCAGTGTCAAAAGACAGGTTCCACACGTGCTCGATGATCTGCGCACGCGTCACGTGCTTGCCGGCGTTGCGCATCAGATACTCCAGCAGCGAGAACTCCTTGGGAGTGAGCTCGATGGCCCGGCCCGCGCGCCTCACCTTGTGCTCCACGCGGTTCAGCTCAAGGTCCTCGATCTGCAGGATCGTTTCAGGCGTTCGGCCGCCGCGCCGCACCAGCGCCCGCACGCGCGCGGAAAGCTCGGAGAAAGCGAATGGCTTCAGGACGATGTCGTCTGCCCCAAGGTCGAGCACCTGCACGCGGTCTTCGGGACGCGTGCGGTTTGAGAGAACGAGAATCGGCAAATGCCGCCGCTTCGCGCGCACCTCTCGCACCACGTCGAGAATTCCCGGCTTCGGCAGATTCACATCCAGAATCGCCGCGGCGTACTCCCGTTGCTGCGCCATCGACTTTGCCTCTTCACCGTCCGCGGTAAGGTCGACAACGTAATCCTCGGCGTCGAAACTCCGCTGTAAAAATGTACCGAGTGCCGCATCGCTTTCGGCGACAAGAATGCGCATGGAATCTCCTCAGGAAGGGGGAACTGCGAGAGGTTCAGCGAATCTAATGAAGAGCTACGAAAGTGTCAAAGGAAATCTTCATGCGCGCGTGAATTTGTCCACAGGATGAGTTGAGACAGTCACTCCGTGACAAAAATTGCCGGCGAATCGCGGACCGTATTGGGAAATCGCTGGTTCACACCAGTACAAACACAAGATTCAGGATTAGTGCTGCGGATCAAGGGTGCGTCATCGTTTCCGGGCGAACTGCTTCGTCAAATTCCTTTTCCGTGAGATAGCCCAGCTTCAGTGCGGCTTCGCGAAGGCTCAATCGTTCGTGATGCGCTTTGTGCGCGATTTGCGCCGCTTTGTCGTAGCCAATTTTCGGGCTCAGCGCGGTGACCAGCATTAGAGAATTCTTCACATTCTGCTCGATGCGCTGAAAGTCGACCTCCATTCCCTCCACGCAGTGCTCCGTAAACGAACGGCAGGCGTCCGCGAGCAGCCGCACGGAGTGCAGAAAATTGTGGATCATCACCGGCTTGAACACGTTCAGCTGAAAATTGCCCTGCGAGCCGGCAAAGCCGATGGCGGCGTCGTTGCCGAACACCTGCACGGCGACCATGGTCATCGCCTCGGACTGCGTGGGATTCACTTTGCCCGGCATGATCGAAGAGCCCGGCTCATTTTCCGGAAGCATGAGTTCGCCGAGCCCCGCGCGCGGGCCGGAGGCAAGCCAGCGGACATCGTTCGCGATTTTCATCAGCGACGCGCCCAGCGTCTTGAGCGCGCCGCTCGCGAAGACGAGTTCGTCGTGCGCGGAAAGCGCGGCAAATTTGTTCGGATGCGACTTGAACGGCAATCCGGTCAGCTCCGCGATCTTCTTCGCGGCGCGCTCGGCAAATTCCGGATGCGAATTGAGGCCCGTGCCCACCGCCGTCCCGCCGATGGCGAGATCGTAGAGCCCGGGCAGCACCTGCTTGAGGCGCTCGACGTCGCGGTCGAGCTGATTCGCCCAGCCGGACATTTCCTGGCCCACGGTGAGCGGAGTCGCGTCCATCAAATGCGTGCGGCCGATCTTCACGACATCCTTGAACTCGCGCGCCTTGGCGTCAATTGCATCGCGCAGTTGCTCGACCGCGGGAATCAGCACTTCGGCCACGCGCGAGGCGGCGGCGATGTGCATGGCGGTCGGAAATGTGTCGTTCGACGATTGCGACATGTTCACATCGTCGTTGGGATGAATGGGCTTCTTGCTGCCCATCGCGCCGCCGGCAATTTCGATGGCGCGATTGGAGATCACTTCGTTCGCGTTCATGTTGGTCTGCGTGCCGCTGCCGGTCTGCCAGATGTGCAGCGGAAAATGCTCGTCGAGTTTTCCGGCGATCACCTCATCGGCGGCTTGCGTGATCAGCCGCGCTTTCTCGGCGGAAAGTTTGCCGAGGTCCTGATTCACGAGCGCCGCGGCCTTCTTCAGGATTCCGAAAGCGCGAATCAGTTCCGGGGGCATCGTGTCGCGGCCGATGTCGAAATGAATCAGCGAACGCGCCGTCTGCGCGCCGTAATACCGGTCCACCGGGACCTCGATCTTCCCCATGCTGTCGGATTCGATTCGCGTCTGCACATGCTGCGCAGGCTTAGATTTTGCGTTCAGGGTCGCGTCCTTCACACACGCCTCCGTTCGGCGGCTTTCACCGCCGGACATTTTGAATGGTTGCAATGTAAGGATACTGCGGAAATGGCATTTTGAGATTCGAAGTTTGAGCCAGCGAAGTGGGCGACCGAGTGTATCCTTTTACTTCTGAACGCGCCGCGCCAAACCGCACATGCCTCCTAGCGCCCTCGGCCACTGGGTAATTTTTGGATCGCTTGTAATTGCCGCGCTGGCGGCGGATCTCGCCGTCTTTCACCGCAAGCCTCGCGAGCTGAACCTCAAGGAGGCGCTCATCGAGAGCGCCTGTTGGATTGGGCTTTCACTTGCGTTCAATGCCTGGCTTTATTCTTCGCTCGGTCGGGAAGCCGGCCTGCAATTCCTGACCGCCTACGTGCTCGAAAAATCGATGAGCGCGGATAACATCCTCGTGTTCATCCTGATCTTCACATCGCTCGGAGTTCCGGCGCGCTCGCAGCACAAGGTATTGTTTTACGGAGTCGCGGGCGCACTGGTGATGCGGGGCTTATTCGTCTTGGCGGGAATCGAGTTGCTGCAACGGTTTCACGCGGTGCTCTTCGTGCTCGGCGGCATTCTGCTGGTTGCCGGAGTGCGAATGCTCTGGCCGGAGCAGCGAACGGCGTCGCTCGAAGAGCGTTGGCTGATGCGGATAGCTCAGTGGCTTGCGCCGGTCGCGGATCATTATGAAGGCGACAAGCTGTGGATTGTGGAGGACGGGCGGAGAAAAGCTACGGTGCTATTGGTCGCGTTGGTTGCCGTGGAGTTCACGGACATACTCTTCGCGGCCGACTCGGTTCCGGCGGTGCTCGCCATTACCCGCGACCCGTTTATTGCCTACTCCTCCAACGCATTTGCAATCCTCGGCCTTCGAGCGCTCTACTTCGCGCTCTCTGGAGTGCTGGCGCGGCTGCGCTATTTGCATCAGGGGCTGGCTGTAATTCTCCTCTTTGTAGCGGGCAAGATGCTGGCATCCGATTATGTGACTATTTCGAGCGGCGCTTCGCTGGGAGTCATAGCAGGAATGCTGTTGGTGACAGTCATTGCTTCCGCTGCGGCAGGCAAGCAAAAGGGAATATGACTCGCGGCGGAGATCTTGCTCGCCGTTTCGCTCTGCAATTCCCGAAAAAACGCGGCGCACCCCGCGGAGTGCGCTAAAATAGCGCTGCAAATTCCAGGAGAATCCAAGTCACATGAGCACAGCCTCGAAGAACTCCTTTTCGTCCCGCGCCTCACTGCGCGTGGGCAATGATTCCTTTGAAATTTACCGCCTGGACGCGCTCGCAAAAGCCGGCGTCGGCAATGTGGCGCGCCTGCCATTTTCACTAAAGGTGTTGCTCGAAAATCTGTTGCGCCACGAGGATGACCGCTTTGTCCGCACGGGCGACATTCCAGCCCTCGCCGGCTGGGACGCTTCGAGCTCCGTCGAGAAAGAAGTCTCCTTCATGCCCGCCCGTGTGCTGCTACAGGACTTCACCGGCGTTCCGGCGGTTGTCGACCTCGCCGCCATGCGCGATGCGATCCGCAAGCTTGGCGGCGATCCGAAGAAGATCAATCCGCTGCTTCCCGCCGAGCTCGTAATCGATCATTCCGTGCAGGTGGACAAATTTGGGTCCGCGGGCGCGTTCGCCTTCAACGCCGATCTTGAAATGCAGCGCAACATCGAGCGGTATGCCTTCCTCCGCTGGGGACAGAAGGCCCTGAAAAATTTCAAAGTAGTCCCGCCGGACACCGGCATTTGCCATCAGGTGAACCTGGAATATCTGGCACGCGTTGTTTTCAGCGCCGAGCAGGATGGCAAGCGCTTTGCCTTCCCCGATTCGCTCGTTGGCACCGACTCCCACACCACCATGGTCAACGGTCTCGGCGTGATGGGCTGGGGCGTAGGCGGTATCGAAGCGGAAGCCGCCATGCTCGGCCAGCCGCTCTCGATGCTTATCCCGGCCGTCGTCGGCTTCAAGCTGCACGGCCGCTTGCCCGAAGGCGCCACCGCGACGGACCTGGTGCTAACCGTCACGCAGATGCTCCGCAAGAAAGGCGTCGTCGGAAAATTTGTCGAGTTCTACGGCACGGGCCTTTCCAGTCTCACGCTGCCCGACCGCGCCACCATCGCCAACATGGCGCCCGAATACGGCGCCACCATGGGCTTCTTCCCCGTAGACGCGGAAGTGCTCAACTACCTGCGCTTCACCGATCGTAGCGAGTCCCAGGTGAAACTCGTCGAGGCCTACACAAAAGAGCAGGGTATCTTCCGCACCGACGACACGCCCGACCCCATTTTCTCCGACAAGCTGGAGCTCGACTTGGCAACCGTCGTCCCCACGATGGCTGGTCCCAAGCGCCCGCAAGACAGCGTGCCGCTGACGCAAGCAAAGGTCGCCTTCGAAAAGTCGCTCACCGAAGCGCCCAGGCACGCGCACGTGCAGAACAACGGCGATTCGTTCGACCTCTCGGACGGCTCCGTCGTGATCGCCGCAATCACAAGCTGCACCAACACGTCGAATCCATCGCTGATGCTGGGCGCGGGCCTGCTCGCGAAAAAAGCGGTCGAACGCGGGCTCACCTCGAAGCCGTGGGTCAAGACGAGCTTCGCGCCCGGTTCGAAAGTGGTCACCGATTACATTGAAAAGGCCGGCCTGTGGCCCTATCTCGAGTCGTTGCGCTTCCACCTGGTCGGCTACGGCTGCACCACGTGCATCGGGAATAGCGGACCGCTTCCCGAAACAATCAGCAAGGCCATCAAGGACAATAATCTGGTTGCGGTGTCGGTCCTCAGCGGGAACCGCAATTTCGAAGGGCGCATCAATCCCCAGTGCCGCGCCAATTATCTCGCCTCGCCTCCGCTTGTTGTGGCGTACGCGATCGCGGGCCGCATGGATTTCGACATCGTCAACGAGCCGCTCGGCAACGACAAAGCGGGCAAGCCGGTCTACCTGCGCGATATCTGGCCGACGCCGCAGGAAGTGGAATCGACCATGCGCAGTTCGGTCACCAGCGAAATGTTCCGCAAGGAATACGCCGACGTTTTCACGGGCGACGCTCACTGGCAGGCGCTTCCCATTCCCGAAGGCGACCTTTACGCGTGGGACGGCAAGTCCACCTACATTAAAGACCCGCCCTATTTCGAAGGCATGCCGCCAAAGCCTGGCCCGCTTTCCGACTTGCGCGGCTTGCGAGCGCTCGCTCTTTTGGGCGACAGCATCACCACCGATCACATCTCTCCAGCCGGATCGATCCCCGCCGAAAGCCCGGCGGGCAAATATCTGATCGCCAACGGCGTCCAGCCAAAGGACTTCAACTCCTATGGCGCCCGCCGTGGCAATCACGAAGTCATGATGCGCGGTACCTTCGCCAACATCCGCCTGAAAAACCAGCTCGCACCAGGCACCGAGGGCGGCTGGACCATCCACCAGCCCAGCGGCGAGAAAATGTACATCTACGATGCCGCCATGAAATATCGCGACGAACGCGTCCCGCTGATGATCCTGGCCGGCAAGGAATACGGCTCCGGCTCATCGCGCGACTGGGCTGCCAAGGGAACGATTCTACTGGGCGTGCGCGCGGTGCTTGCCGAAAGCTTTGAACGCATCCATCGCAGCAACCTGGTCGGAATGGGTGTGCTGCCCGTCGAGTTTCTGCCGGGGGAAAGCGCGAAGTCTCTGGGTCTAACGGGCCTCGAGGTTTTCGATTTCGAGGGCCTCGCGCAGAATTTCGAGCCGCGCAAGAAAATCAAAGTAACCGCCCGCGATTCAAAGGGCGCGGCGAAAACCTTCACCGCTCTCGCGCGCGTCGATACGCCCTTCGAGGTGGCCTATTACCAGCACGGTGGAATCCTGCAATACGTCCTGCGCCAGATGCTGTAGTCACATTCTGTAGCAGGTGGCGGCTTGAGAACGTATTTGAAACAACTGTGCCGCTTTATTTCTATCGTGCTACGGTGGCGGGGCTGCGTAAGCCCAGTGCCGCCGCCTTGGCCAATTCTTCCCGGTGCGCGGCCTGATCCGCGAGTCCCAACGCATTAATGAATTCCTGGTCGAGGCCTTGCTGCGGCAGTGGCTCCTTCGCGGGAGGATACACGGGATGCTCGTTCGCCAGCGCGTTTGCAATGTGGACGGCGCCGACTGCGTCGAGCGACGCGCTCGGAATTTTTCCCGGAACGTGATGATGTGCCACCGCCTCCACCACGGGCGCCGGCAACCCCCACAAGCCCAGCAGATAGGCCCCCACTTCGGCGTGAGAAACTCCCATGAGCTGCTGCTCCACCACATACAGCGGTAGTTTCTCCACCCTCGATCCCTGAATTGCCCGCGCGAAGTGCTGCGGCGAACGCGTGGCGAGAATCAGCTTTCCGATGTCATGAAGCAATCCGGCAATAGTAGCCGCATCTCGCGTCGGTGAGGGCGGCAGCAGGCTCCCGGCGATCTTTGCCGTGAGCTGCGAGTGTATGTGCAGGTCCTCGAACGAAAACTCCTTGATGGCTTTGCCTTTCTCGAAAACGTGAAACACTTCGGCGGACAATACCAGATTCTGCAGCATCTCTGCGCCGAGGTAGCACACCGCGTTGTGCACGCTCGAAATATCCTTGGGCAGTCCGAAGAACGCCGAGTTCACCAGCTGCAGGATTTTTGCCGAGATCCCCACATCCTGTTCCACAATCCGCACGATTTTCTTCAGCGAGTAGTTTGGATTTGAGAGTGCGTCCCGCAGTTCGATGTAGGCGCGCGGCATCACCGGCAAGTCCTGCACGGAGCCGACAATCCCCGCGAGCAGCTTGCTGCTGAGTAGTTCGGAGAGGTTCGTGGCGCGTTCGATTGCCGAGCGCAGCATCGCCGGGTCGCACGGTTTCAGCAGGCATTGATGCGCCACCGGAGCGGCGCGCAGCGCGTCTTCCATATCCGCTTTGCCGGAAAGAATGATGCGAACCACGCCGGGCCACCGCTCCCGCACCGTTTTCAGAAGCACCGCGCCATCCATCTTGGGCATCCGCAGGTCAGACACCACCACGTCAAACGGGGTTGCCGCAAGCAGCACCAGCGCCGTTTCTCCCTCGGGAGCAAAAGATATTTCCCACTGGCTATTCTGCGGCGCGAGCATCCGCTGCAACCCTTCAAAAACCAGCGGGTCGTCATCGACAAACAAGATTCGCTTCATCTTCACTACCGCCTAAGGTACGGCACACCCGTTTCGGTACTTTCCAGGCAATCAGCAGACCAATCTCGCAAATGGGGCCCAGGCACCGCTTGGCGCCGGAATCCAACCCACATCCGATAAGTATCACTTTGAATATGACTCGTATCGTTACCGAATATGGCAAAGACTCCAGCCCGATTGCCTTAAAAGTCATGATAACGGCGCACGCATGGCGCGAGAACCGCGGCGGTGATACCTTGAATCGGCTAATCGACACTTCGGGCAAGCCGCGAAGTCTGAGGCGTCGCGATCGCTACGATGATGCAACTGGTCCACCTGATCCCACAGTTGCCGGCCGGAACGGGGCTGACCGCATTCCTTGTGGTTGTGTGCTTTGCCGCGGGAATCAATGTTTACGCGACCATGCTGGTATTGGGCGCGCTCTCGCACGCGAGTGTCCTGATCCTGCCGCCGGGCCTGCACCTGCTGGCAAATTGGTACGTTCTCGCCGTGTGTGCCGTTCTATTTTTAGTCGGATTCGTCGGCGACAAAATTCCCGTGTTCGATCTTCTGTGGAACGCCATGCACACCTTTGTGCGCATCCCTGTCGCCGCGCTCCTGGCGTATGCGGCAACGCCGCAATTGCCCGAGTGGCAAAGAATACTGGCCACCCTGCTTGGCTCGCTGATTGCCCTGGCGGCGCACGGGGGAAAGACTGCGGCACGCGCCGCGGTCACGCATTCGCCAGAGCCGTTCTCCAATATCACGTTGAGCCTGGGCGAAGACGCCATGGTGGCGTTTCTTCTGTGGTATGCGGCACGCTATCCCTACGCGGCCGCCGCAATCGTAGCGATGCTGTTGGTTTTGATCGCCATTATGGTCCGCTTCGTGGCGCGCGCTTTGACCAATCTCTTTCGCGACACGGAAAGCTCGCTCGCGAAAAACACCACTCCGATTCGTTAGCCTTTGGCGCCTTGGCGTTCGGTTGTTGTTCCTTCGTCAGCGCTTGTTGCCAGCCATGCCGCAACGATCCAGATCAGCAGTGTTGGGGTCTTGGTGTTGGGTTGTGGGTTTCGCTCAGTTATTTGTCATCCCGACCGGAGGCTCGACGGTCTTTGTCGAGCCGGAGCGGAGGGATCTCTTCGATTGCGCCGCAGGTCGAAGCGAATACTCGTGGGATTGGGAAGGTGCCTTCCCCGACTGTCGACTAAATCCCGAGGTTTTTGGGGAGTCGGAGCTTCAGCTCCGACATAAAGTCCCGGCACTCAACAGGGCTTTAGCCCCCGAGGAATAGACTTTGGCATTTTTCCGCAACCTGCTATAGCAAATATCGACAGTCCTACTCACCGAAGCAGTCTCGCAATAACTACTGGCTTTTCTTCTTTAAGAAGCCCCCAAGAATTCCGGAGGCCGCAGACGCAGCATTCCCCGCGCTGCCGACGTTGCTTTTCACGAGATTGTTCACCGCTCCCGACACGTCAGGAACGAATATCGGGTTCGACGTAGTGCCTTTCACCGTGAACGGCACGGTAAGCGTCTTCGCACTCCCGCCTCCGCCCGTAAAGGCGGAAAGTGCTGACGCAGCCGCGCCCGCGGCGCCTCCCGATGCATCCACTTTCGCAACCATTTTGCAGTCGAGCTTTTGCGCGGCGCTCACGTTCGCCGTTCCCGTAACTGTACCAAGTGACGGCACCACCAGATTGATGTTCTGCGCCTGTGTCCCCTGCGGATCGACGCGCACGTTCGCACTCAGCGTTTGAATATCGGTGTCCGACCCGCCTCCTCCGCCCACACCGATGAGCGACGAAAGTGCGCCGAGCTTCTGTTTCAAATTGAATCCCGCCAGCTTCGCATTGGAAAGATTCACGGGCCCGGTGATCGTAAGCTTATCGGCCGGGCCGCTCAGCGTAAGATCCACAGTCAGTGTTCCGCTTTGGAGCGAGGCGCCGGAGGGTAGAGTGACGCCTACCGCAGGCAGCACGCCCTCCAGATCGGCGACCGGCATTCCCTGGCCGTTCAGCTTCATCTGGATGGAAGCCATGGTCCCGGTGTTGTTGAATGTGCCCGCGAGGTGCGCGAGCGCCTTCCCGATGTGGACTTCGCCGCTCTTCAGATTGCCGGTTTGATCCTTCAGGGTGTAATCGGTGTCGTAGTCAACGTTTAGTGGAACGCTGGCCGGCGACCCGGTCGCGGCAAGCTTGATCTTTTCAGCCTTCACCGACCCTTTCGATGTAATCTGCTTCCCGTCGGAGGCAACGCCGCCTTTGAAACTCACCAATCCCGCCGAGGCCCGAAGACGGATCCACAAATCCGGTCGAAGCGAGGTCCACATTTTCCACATCAATTTGCGCCTCAAGGGGCGTCAGAGAAGAATCCGTCGCGTTGATCGGTCCGGCTTTCCCGTCAATCTTCACGGAACCGTTCCCGGGAGTTTTCGCCGTGAGATGGAAAGGAAACTGCGTCGTGTAGGAAAGGTCGGACGCGTTCAAATCGACATTCTGGTAGGTCTGCGTCTTTCCGCCTGGGCCAATCCTGCCCACGGTCACGGTACCGTTCACAATCGATATTTTCTGGGCCGAGAAGTCCGTGGAGCTCGATGCGGCGCCGCTTTTCGGTTTCGATCCGCCACCCAGGCTTGAGAAATTCCACGTGCCCGAAGCATTGCGCAGCAGCGTCACTTGGGGGTCGGTAATAGTGAAGGAGCTGATCTCGAGCTTCTTCGAGAAGATCAGCGGCTGAAGCGCCACACCCGCCGCAAGCTGCTTCGCTTGCAGGAAGGGAGCGGTGCCAAAGGCAGGGTCGTCCGCGATCGATATGTTGTCCACCTTCACGGCACCCGACAGCAGGGCAAGCTGGATGTTTCCCACCTGCACCTGGCGGCCAAGCGCCGTCGAAAGGTCGGTCTCAAGGGTCGGCTTGAACCGGTTCACGTCAATCAGAAACGGCAGCGCCGCAACGAGCACCACCAAAATGAGAATAACGATGCCAGCGATCACAAGAGGTTTTTTCACGGTGAGCCTCGCAGCGAAGAGCTTTTCAGCGGGTGCAAACCACAACAGCTCTTCAGGAGTGTGCCATCATACTCCCGCGGAGCCAGACTGACAAACGGCAGGTGATCCCGTTCCGGCATCGTCCTGGGTTGAATGTTGCGTCCCCAGCGCTAAGATTTCATTAGGAGTTAAGCCGATATTGTGCTAGGTTTGGGCTGCGTTTGTTGCTCCCGTAACACCTTTAGATTCGTCAGAGGGGGCTGCAGGTTTTCAAGCTTGCAGCCCCTTTGCTTTGCGGCTGGAGGCGGTCGAGAAGCACAAATAGCTTACAAAAAAAAGTGAGTAAATAAGTGAGAGAACAAGGAACAGTGAAGTGGTTCAATGCCAGCAAGGGATTTGGGTTCATCCAGCGCCAGTCCGGTGAGGATGTTTTCGTCCACTTCTCAGCCATTCAGGCCGAGGGGTACAAATCGCTGAACGAAGGCCAGGCGGTTGAATTCGAAGTTACCCGTGGACCGAAAGGTCTGCAGGCTGCGAACGTCACTAGCCTCTAGTCGAAGAAGGCGGGCCGGCAAATGCCAGCCCGCCTTTTTTGTGTCCAGTCACCACTTCTAGAAATTCCCGCCTTTCGTCCGCAATCCTTTTCGTCTGAACACCGCCTAAACTTTCCACTTTGCCGGACGATTGTACCGGCATGGACAGCATTTTTGAGTGGGCTACTGCATATCACCTCGAGACTTCCACATTGCGGCTGCCACCGCACGCGCGACCACGCGGGCGGTTCGCATGACGGAGAGCAAACCGGTGGTCGAAGCTGTGGAAGGAGGTACTGCCAGAAGGCGCCGCTCCAAACGCATCCATATCGCGATGCCGGTGATTGTTCGCGCCAGGAGTGGAGACTCGCCGTTCGAGGAGGCTACCCGGACCCTCCGCGTGAACGCCCACGGCTGTCTTGTTTTCCTGACAGCGGCCCTCGATATAGGCCGGCAGCTTTGGTTGGTAAACCCAGCCACGCGCGAGGAGATCGAATGCACGGTTAATTTCCTCGGAAAGAGAGACGGGGATGCGACAGAGGTGGGATTGGAGTTTATTCAGCCGTCGCCCTTCTTCTGGCGCATCCATTTCCCACCCGAGGATTGGAACAGCGAGGATCGCAAGCTCCCCACGGCGTCGCTGGCATCTCCCCTCCCTCGCCCTCTACCCCGGGGGTGAATGCGGTGGGGGCGGGATAGGGCCGGGAAGTGATGCAGGACACGTTGCCCCGTGATGCCGGGCACAGCCAAAATCGGAATCTTCGCATAATCATCGGAACACAGTAAGTATCCGGGGCCCCAGCTGCCTGGCACAGTGGCACCAGCGACGGGCGACCATATGCGGCAGCTGGGCTTCCGGGGTTTAACCTGAAATCGCGACACCTGCCCAAAGCCCCTTTCAATCCCATCGCATGACTTGCCCAGTCCGCTGCTGCGGTTTCGAGTCGTGATATGTTTATGGAGCCGAAAGCTCCAATCGGCTGCTTTGAACCGCGACATCTACATTGGGCGCAGACCTGAACACCACTTCAGCCATTACCGAAGACGTTGACAGCGTTCCCGTCCCGCTACCCGGCAGATCCGCCCTGGCATGCGCCATCCGATGCGTGCGCCACTCCCCGCTTGGATTTCTGCTCCTCTCAGCCGTCATCCTCCTCCCTTGTCTATGGCACCGTCGCATTGAGGCCTCCGATCTCGGCAGCCACGTTTACAACGCTTGGCTGGCCCAATTGATCGCCCATGGACAAGCCCCTTGGCTGTGGATCGCCCACCAATGGACGAACGTACTTTTCGATCTTTTGCTGAGTGGCTTGGGGGCGCTGCTTGGCCTGGCGGCGGCAGAGAAAATTGCGGTATCTCTGTGCGTCCTCGTCTTCTTTTGGGGCGTTTTTGCCCTTGTTTCGGCCGCCACGGGGCGCGCCCCATGGGTTCTTACGCCTGTAATAGCCTTGGCAACCTACGGCTACACCTTCGAAATGGGCCTGCTGAACTATTACCTCGCGCTGGGCCTCTCGTTTTTCTGTCTTGCGATCCTGTGGCGCGGCCAGGCGGTGGAGAAGTTTGCAGCGATTCCTCTCGCCGTGCTCATCTTCATGGCGCATCCCTTTGGGCTCATCTGGCTCGCCTGCGCGTTTGCCTATGTCGCCGTCGCGGAGCGCCTGCCGCTGCGATACCAGTTCGCTCTGGTTCTCGCGGCGGCCGGCGCGATTTTCTTGGTCCATTATTACTTCTGGCACCACTACATTTTCGAGGCTGAGCCGGATCCCTTCTACTGGTTTAGCGGCGCCGACCAGCTCATTCTTTTTGCGCGAAGGTACGTGATTCCGGAACGGCTGTTGATCGTGTTCATCCTGGGCTCTCTCCTTGTGGACGTAATCCGACGCCGCCGCGAGCCTGGGCTTTGGAAGTCTTATGCGCTTCCCGTGCAGCTCTACATCGTGATCGAACTCGCTGTCTTCTTATTCCCGCGGGGAGTTCATTTTCCCCATCGCGTGGCCATCGCGCTGATCACGGAGCGTCTCACCTCCATTTCCGCGGCGGTAGCCTGCTGCGTTCTGGGAGTGATGCGCCCCAGCCGTTGGCACCTGGCCGCATCGCTTGCCATCGCCGGGATATTTTTCACGTTCCTTTATCAGGACACGGGAACAATCAACCGCATCGAGCGCCGCGTCGAGCTCGCGGTGCGCACGATCCCGCCCGGCCAGCGCGTCCTGGCAACCATCCTTCCGCTCCCCGACTGGCGCATCCTGATGCAGCACATCGCCGACCGCGCCTGCATCGGGTATTGCTTCAGCTACGGAAACTACGAACCGGGCTCGGAGGTATTCCGCGTTAGGGCGTCGCCGGGAAACCGTTACGTCATGGACGATTACGAAGACGCCGTAGACATGGAAGAAGGGGATTATGTCGTGCGTCCGGAGGACCTGCCCGCTTACCAGGTGTTCCAGTGCAGTGCGACAGGCCTCGACATCTGTATCCGCCCCTTGCAGGCGGGCGAAGAAAACAACCGCCTGGGCGTCTACCAGGAGCCTTAGCAATCTGCCGAACTCTGTTGCTTCCCTCGTCGTGCTGTATTTTCGTTCAGCGGCCTTCCTGTCCTCGCATTTTCACCAACAAATGGTAGAATCCGAGGCCATTTAGCCGCGGGAAGTGGCAGAAAAAATCCAGGAGACGCCCCTAATGTCCGAACCCTTGCCCGAACAGCAGAAGACCATGTTGGTCATTCGTTCTCCGCTATCCGAAGACGGTTCCATTTCCATCTATTTCTCCAGCCGTGAAGGCCGCCTGATGAATCAGGACGAGTGGTCGCATCTGAAAGACGTGGTGGAACTGGCCAACCGGATGTGCGTGAAACAGCAGGCGCGCAGCCAGACGGCTTAGCGAGCGTCGCGCACCGAGGCGTCTTCCGGGCGGCCCGATTTCACCTTCCAAAGGATCTGCCGGAACACTCCGAGCCACACCTCGGCGTCCACCGCCGATAGACTCATGCGGCGCAGCAGCCGCCGGATTTTCAACTCGTTCGACGCCTGCGGGCCCGGATACCCGCTCGCGCACAGCGCCTCGTTCAGCATTACCGTTATTCGCTCCACATCCTCGGCCTGCGCAAGCTCCTTTTTCGCCGATCCTGCGCCGCTCTTGCCGGCTCGCGCCAGCTCATATAGGCACACGGCCACCGCCTGCCCCAGATTCATGGATATATGATCCTGGCTGGTGGGGATGCGCATGAGCCAGTGGCAATGGCTCAAATCCTCGTTCGAAAGCCCCACCCGCTCCGAGCCGAACAGCAGCGCGACGCGGCTGGACCCCAGCCGTTTTCGAATCAGCCTCGCGCCGTGGTCCAGCAGGTGGAGTTTCTGCTGCAGCACCCGGTGCCGTACCGCCGTGGTTCCCACTACCAAAGTGCAATCGGAGACCGCTTCTCCCACATCGGTATAAACCTCGGCATTTGCAAGCAGATCCGCCGCGCCGACCGCCGACCGCGCCTCGCGAAACGCCGGTTCATAGGGATTTACCACGCGCAAGTGCGCGTATCCGAAGTTGCTCATGGCGCGCGCCGCCGCTCCAATATTCAGGGGGTTCCGCGAAGCAACCAGGACGACACGCAGGCGATCGATTTCAGTCACACCAGCCAAGAGGCCTAATTCTAAGGCAATTCTCCTGAATCTTCACACCCCGTTCTTCATCGCGAAAAGTACATCCGTACTACTGAAGCCTTACTTGTGAGCCATTGGTGTGGCCGGGAGGGCCTTCTACTCTACTCGTGGCACCAAACAAAGAAGCGCCTGGGGAGGCAACTTGTCCGTTTCCAATTCCAATCTCGAATGGTACGCACTTCGCGTCAAATCACGCTGCGAGAAGATCGTCTCCGAACAGTTGCGCCAGAAGGGATATGAGGAATTCTTGCCCATGTACTGGTCGCGCCGCCTCTGGTCAGACAGAGTAAAAGTCCTTCAGTTGCCAGTGTTTGCGGGCTACCTGTTCTGCCGGTTTGATGTCGAGAAACGCCTCGCGATTTTAAGGACCCCCGGCGTGGTTCACATCGTAGCCAAAGGCAAAATGCCCGCCCCCGTGGATGCCGACCAGCTCGAGAGCGTTCGTCTGGCTATCACTTCCGGCCAGCCTATCCAGCCGTGGGCGCGTCTCGAGGTCGGAAGTAAGGTGCGCGTTGAATTGGGCCCCATGCGCGGGGTTACCGGCACTCTGTTGCGCTACAAAAACGCGACGCACCTCATCCTTGGCATCGATCTGATGCAGCGTGCCGTTGCCGTGGAGGTTGAGGAAAACTGGGTTGTACCGTGTCACCAGCCATCGCCTCTGGCGCGCGAAGCAGTCTTGATGCACGCCTAGACAGCGCCGGTCGGCATGCGGTCCGAACACCGCACGCCCGGTCAGCTCTTGGCTGAGGTCCGCGGCGCTGGCGGTTCAGTCCCGCCGTCGCGCCCGTCACTCAAAATGAATTAACACCACTTCGGGATTGGTACCCAGGCGCACGGGCGGACCCCACGTCCCGGCGCCGCAGGTGGTGTAAACCGTCATCGCTCCCAACTGCTGCAGGCCGTACGCGAACTTCCCGTAAATTCGTGAAACCACCTTCGTCCATGGAAGGAATTGCCCTCCGTGGGTGTGCCCGCAAAGCTGCAAAGAGACCCCCGCTGCTTCCGCTTCCCACAGGCGATTCGGGGCGTGCGCAAGAAGAATGCTGGGAAGGCCTGCTTTCAGGTCCGCGCGCGCTAAAGCCGCTTGAAAACGCTCTGGCGTGGCCAGGTCGTGATAGGGCACTCCGGCGATTTGCAGCCCGTCCACCGTGACCGTTTCTGCTTCCAGAACGCGCACTCGTCCGGAGCTTCGCAGCGCCTCCAGATAGCTTTCTCGATGGGTGAATTCCTCATGGTTCCCCGAAACGAAATAGGAGCCCAGCGGCGCTGAAAAAGCCGCGAATGGTTTGGCGAAGCCATTCACATCCGCCGCCGTGCCGTCGTAAACATCACCCGTCATGAATATCACGTCCGGCTTAAAGCGATTGAACAGCGCGACAATCTTCTCTGAAAATCCACGGCCCCTCACGGGTCCCAGGTGCATGTCGCTCACAAAGCCGGCAACGCGTCCGCGCCACGCCTCCGGCAAGCCTGGCAGCCTCACGCGAATATGCTTCACGCGAGTCCAAGAAGCGTTGGCGATGCCGGCTAATCCGGCGGCAACGGCGATCCCAAACACCACCAGCGCGATGTCTCGCCGGTCCCAGGGAAGTCCGGCGAACCTCGCCCCCGCATATACGATCCAGCAGGCAAACGAGCCGAAGAAGACAAAATTCAGGATGCCCAGCCAGCCCGCTGCCAGCGTGTAAAACACCCGTACGAAAATATTGTAGTAACGGAAGGCCAGCAGCGACGCCACCACGAAGCAAATCGAAAGCAATGCGAACGCGATGGCAAGACCCGGCACGCCCGGAGGGTCGGCCGGCGTCATGAAGGCCGTCCACGTCTCATAAACAAATGCGTGTGCCACCAGCAGCATCAATTGCACGATTAGGATAAACGTAGCTCTTCGGCGTCGCACTCAGCGATCTCCTTGCATTTGCTTCACTTGGGGCACCAATTCAGCGCTGTTTCATTCGATGAGAAAAACACCGCTTCCGAACCAGCTATTTGCGGCAAAGCGCATCGATCCTGCTCGATGGCCCGCGGCACTCGTGAGCGAGCGTGAAGCCTATGCGCGTTTGGCTGCCGGGCGTTTGGTTCTTCTTTTCGTTGTATCCTGAACGCAGTGAAGGATCTGCATTTTCTTTTCTGGCCCCGTCGCACCGTCGACCTATGCAGCGGAAGTTTTACCGGGCGCCCGATGATGAGCCTGAGGCTCTCCTGTTTGCCCTGACGGCTTGCAGTGCCTCGAAGAAACGGATCACGGCTTCAAGATCGCCCTGCGGCAGCGTTGCCAGCCGGCTGCGCGTCTCGCGCTCCACTCCGCGATACAAACTGGCGAGCTTCCGCAGTCGCGCCGGCACCAGCGTGACTAGGAGGCTGCGGCGATCGCCGGGGTTGGGCTGGCGGCGGATGCAGCCTGCCTTTTCAAGGCGATCCAGGGCTACGGTTACGCCTCCGCTGCTCAGTCCTGTCCACACGGCGAGGCGGCCCGGCGTGGATGGTCCGTAAAGCTGCAGCATGTGCACCATCTGCGCGTCGGTAAGCCCCATGCCGGCTTTCTCCGCGGCCTGCGTATTGAAAAAGATAGAGGCGGCGATGAATTTGCGAATCTCCAGAATGATGCGGTCAGCCGGCGTGATCGGTGCGGAGACTGTGGCGGAATCCGCGCACGCGGCGTGCTGGTGCGTCGCAGTGCGCCGCGGCTTTTTTGGGCTTGGCACGGGAAGCTCCTTATGCTTTACTTTCATTGTATCTTATTTTATAAGACTCATGGAGGATAAACAAATGACTCCTGCTGTGAAAGCATACAAGGGTATCGGCATGGAAGGCGGCATGGCCCGCTGGTACGACCGCACTACGCGCAAGGGCATGCTGGAGTTTAAGGCCCTGGCGGCCCGCATCGCGGCAATCGTTCCCGCCGCAGGCACCGTGCTGGAGGTCGCCCCGGGCCCCGGATTTCTTTCGATTGAGCTTGCCAGGCGCGGCCTGCGGGTGCGCGCGACGGACATCAGCAAGACGTTTGTAGAAATCGCGCGGCGGAACGCGGCGGTGGAGGGCGTCGACGTGCGGTTCGAATTGGGCAACGCGGCGGCGTTGCCGGTCGACGATGCGGCCGTGGACTTCGTGGTGTGCCGCGCGGCGTTCAAGAACTTCACCGAGCCGGTGAAGGCGCTCGAGGAGATGCGCCGTGTGCTTCGGGTAGGCGGCACGGCGCTGCTCATCGATATGCGGCGCGATGTGCCCGTGGCGGAACTGCAGCGATATGTCGACGGATTAGGAGTGAGCCGGCTCAACCGATGGTTCATGATGTTCGTGTTTCGCAGCATGTTGATCAAGCGGGCCTA
Organism: uncultured Acidobacteriota bacterium; assembly: GCA_963848365.1. GTDB lineage: Bacteria > Acidobacteriota > Terriglobia > Acidiferrales > UBA7541 > Palsa-295. The sequence goes on along the minus strand of CAWKDI010000004.1, from coordinate 135,279 downwards.
TCCGCTCGAAGAGATTCGCCGTATGGCAGCCCAGGCAGGCTGGAGCGACGCTCGTATAGAAACCTCGCCGCTGGGATTCGAGGCTTGGACGACAAAATGAACCTTGGTGTCTGGGCGTCGAGAATTCATTGGACCAAAAGCGTAACCTCGGCTGAGGCAGAAATCGAGCCTGGGGCTGTGGAGTCTGAGGCGGTGACGGCAACGGTGTAGGTCCCGGTCGTTGTTCCAGGGTTCGTGGTCGCCCCTGCGGACGCGTTGGTGCCGCTGCCTGCGCTTCCACCACCGCAGCCGGTGGAGCCTGCCAGGCAGGCGAAGAGAAGAAGCAGCATCGCGCGCAATCCCGCTTTCCTTCGCGCGAGCATCGCAAGGATCATAGCCGTGGCGAATGTCGTTTCGCCTCGCAGCAGCCACCCCCCTGCATCATGGTTGCTGGCAGGCGTAAGCGCGGCGCTCGTCGCCGGCGTCGTAGTAACCGTGATCGTGCTGCTGCTGGACGAGCCTGAAAGATTGAGTTGTGCGGCGCTCAAGGAACACGTTGGCGGATCGGTGGCTGCTCCAGCGCCGTTATATGTAACCGAACAGGTCAAATTGACGGTTCCCGTGAAGCCCGCAACCGGCGTGAGCGTCACGGCCGTGCTTCCCGATCCCCCTGGAGACGCGACGGTCAGCGCGTTCGTGCCGAAGCCCACGGTATAAGGAAATATCACCGTCAGTGTCAGGTTGACGGACGAGGTTTGAGGCGGTGAGCCGGAATCGGTCACTTTGAATGTTAGCGGTGTGGCATTCGCCGCCGCGGTGGGAGTACCGCTGAGTATGCCCGTCTGCGCGTTCAATTCCAATCCGGCGGGCAGTGCGCCAGAAGTCAGCAGCCACGAGTAGGGAGCGGTACCACCGGTCGCCGTCAGGGCTTGCAAATACGCTGTGCCGGCCTGTCCGCTCGATACTGAGCTGGTTGTAATCCTCAGCGTTGCCGGGGCAATGGTGAGCGTCAGAGTCGCGCTCGCTGTCTCCACTGGCGAACTGGAATCGGTCGCCTTGAAGGTCAGGGCAACGGCGTTTGCTGCGGCGGTTGGTGTTCCGCTGAGCTGGCCGGTAAGGCCGTTGAGAGCGAGTCCTGCAGGTAACGTGCCGGAGACCAGCGCCCACGTGTAAGGCGTCGTGCCGCCGCTGGCTGCTAGCATGGCGGAATAGGCTGTTCCCACCTGGCCGCCCGGGAGCGTCGCGCTGGTAATCGTCAACGCTGCAGGGGCTATCGTGAGCGTGAGATTGACTGTGCTCGTTTCCGCCGGGGAACTGGAATCGGTCGCCTTGAATGTGAGCACCGTCGCGTTTGCCGCCGCAGTTGGAATTCCGCTGATCTGGCCCGCGGACGAATTGAGCGCTAACCCAGCCGGCAGGACTCCCGAAAAGAGCGTCCACGTGTAAGGCGGCGAGCCGCCGCTCGCCTGAAGCGTGGCCGAATACGGTGTTCCCACCTGGCCGTTTGGAAGCGTGGCGGTGATGATGGTCAGTGTTATCGGGGCGATGGTGAGCGTTAGATTGGCAGTGCTCGTTTCCGCGGGCGAGCTGGAATCGGTGGCCTCGAATGTCAGGGAAATGCCTATCGCTGCCGCGGTTGGCGTGCCGCTGAGCTGGCCCGTGGCGGAATTGAGCGTCAACCCGGATGGAAGCGTTCCGGAGGTCAGCGTCCACGTGTAGGGTGGTATGCCGCCGCTCGCCGCCAGCGTGGTTGAATAGGCTGTGCCCACCTGTCCGCTCGGGAGCGCCGCTGTGGTGATCGACAAAGAGGCCGAAGCAATGGTCAGCGTCAGCGAAACACTGGCTGTTTGCGCCGGCGAACTCGAATCGGTCACCCTGAACGTCAGCGCGCTGGCATTTGCCGTTGCGGTTGGCGTGCCGCTGATCTGGCCGGTCGAGGAGTTCAGGGCCAGGCCGTTGGGCAGCGCTCCGGATGTAAGCGCCCAGGTATAGGGGGTCGTCCCGCCGCTGGCTGTGAGGGTGGCTGAATAAGATGTGCCCACCGCGCCGTTTGGCAGCGTTTGCGTGCTGATCTTCAGTTGCGTGCCTGGCCAGCCACCCACAAGGTTGGACACGTTTACCGTACCGATGCCGGTGGCGAAGTCCCATCCGGTGTTTGTTGCATACGCCCGTTGAAATGTGGCGTCAGAGATCGAGAGCACTCCGTAAGTGCCGGAGGGCAGATAGCAGTTTTGTGTGCCGGTGCAATTCACGTCCATGTCGCCCTGGGTTACATCGTAAAAAATGCAGGAGCTGGCCGCGCTGTTGCCCAGTGTCGAGTTGCACGCTGCACTGCCGCTGGCGCCATATTCGGTTGCTGCCAGTGAGTAATATGTTGGGTTCGGATTACCCCATCGGCTCCCGGTGGACTGATTTACGAGCGCCTGAATGCCCGCCATGATGGGCGACGCAAATGATGTGCCGCCGAAGCCCGACCACGTGCTGGGTACCCCGGCGCACGAAGCGCCCCCGCCCCGAGTGTCCGAATAGCAAATGATGTAGTAGTGTCCCCACACTCCATTGGCGGCGAAAAGCGCCACATCGGGAATGTCGCGCACGCCATCGGTGGGATTACCGGCCACCGACTGCCAGGAGGGCTTCGGGTAGCCTGCACAGCTTCCCCCCACAACGTCCGTGGTCGCGGGCGCGCCGGTAGCGCATCCGCTCGGGCCGCCGCTGCCGGCTGCGGTGGTCAAAAAATTGGCTCCGCTGGTGCTGTTGCAAAGGCCCGAGGTGCCGGAGCTGCTTTCAAAATTCAGGAAGCTCGCGATCAGGCCGCTGGCGCACGAGTTATCCCACGGAATTTCCGGAATGTAGGATTCGGCGGACCCGAAATTTGCGGCGTTTGACGAACTCCAGTACGTGGCGTTTGCTCCCGCGTACGTGTCGCCGAAATCGGTGCCGCCGACCGCGACGTCGTACGGTGTCGACGCGAAGCCGCTTATTCCGATTCCATGCGTGGCGCTCGAAACGTCAGGGTCGGCGCCCGCTGCGCCCTGATCCCCAGCCGCGGCAAACACAGACACGCCCTCAGCCGCTGCTTGCTGGTAGAGGGCGCTGATGGCGGCGTTGCTCGCCGAACCCAGGTCCGACTCGGCGTCACCGTAGCTGATACTCACGATGGCCGGCGGCGTGGTGCTTGCGTTGAGCAGATTTTCCAGGGCGATGAAGCCGCCGAAGTTGGTGGTGTCGCGGCAGGAGGCGAGCTGAATAGTAGCACTCGGGGCTGCCGCGCTGGCCCACTCGGCGTCGAGGGTGGCTTCGGCGTCGTCTCCGTTGGCCCCGGGATCGCGGCAGTTGTTGCTGCCGCTCGGGGGTGCCGGGTGGATCTGGGCAAACGAGCCGGAGGTGTAGCTGGAAAGTCCCAGCGTCGAACGAAAGGTGCTCCAGTCCGCTGTGCTGTAGACGTCGCTGTCTTCGACAACGACGATCGTCTGCCCCTGGCCTGAATTGTTCCGGGCGAAGAGTGGATTGAAATTATAGATAGTGGCCAGATCGGCTGGGACCAGGGCGTATTCGCCGCCCCCCACCGTGTATGCGGTGTGCGGGCGGGACATGGGATGCGGCATGAAATCGTTCAGCGCGAAAACACCGGCAATCACAGGCGCCAGCGCCGCGGGAATCTCCGGGTCGCTCATGTTGGCGATGTGTGCGGCGCCATTGACGTCAAGATGGTGTATCTCCGTGCGAAACGCGCTCCGCACTTGCCCGGCCGTTCCGGAGAAGTCGACCGACCTTGGGTACGTCACATTCACAGTGAATCCGTGCGACTGCAGCCAGCCAGTGACCGCACTGACGTCCGCCGCCGCCGGGCTGAACTGCTGCTGGAATTGCTCGGGGGTGAGCCACTGGTGGAAGCTCGGAGAATTCGGGTCGTGAAGCTGGTCGATTAATTGATCGAGCGCCTGTTCGTTTTCGGCCGGCAGGCGCAGTTGGAGCTCCATGTGTTCGAGCGCGAAATCATCAGCTACCGCGCCGCGATCGTTGATGGCATTCGCTTCGGGGCGGGTATTGCCCGCAAGGTGGACGGGCTTGCTTTCGTCGATCGCGGAAGTCACTAAACTTCGAACGGCTGGTGCATTCGCCTGACACTCCGCCGCAACCGCTGTAAGCAGCTGAGCCGTGACAACGGCGAGTACTGCGATGACGAGTGCGGATGCGCATCGCCTTTGCGCCATCCGAATCAACGCGGGGCCCCGGCTTGTTTGCGGATCATCGTCTTATTTTCTGTATTCTTTTAGATTACGCGCAGCCAAAAGTCCAGGGTACCCTGGGCCAGATTTCCAGCCTTCGCCGGAATTTCGACTGGTGCTTTGATGCGGGGAGGCGGCCTTGGCGCGGTATGGCAACGGGTAGCCGCTGTGTGGTCCTGCCGCGCGAATGCGCTGGCAGCGTGCCGAAAAAATGCGGGAAAGTGCCGAAAAGAGTCTTTTGGGGCTCGTTTTGAGGCCTTAAGAAGTAATCAACTTGAAGTATCTGATTACCCTCAATTGAAAGCATTTTAACGGGTGCGGTTTGCTATGCTGGAGCGCCTTTTCCCGCGAATTTCCCGCGCGGTGATGGGCCCGGCGACGGCCATCGCCAGTGTCCGCGATATCTGTCCCATGGCAAACGGACCACAACTCGAGAACGGCGCAAAACTCGAACGCGGACTGGGGCTGCTCGAGGCTACCTCGCTCAATGTGACGTTTATGGTGGGGATCGGGCCGTTTGTGGTGATCCCGCTGATGGTGCAGGCGATGGGCGGCCCGCAGTGCCTGATCGCCTGGGTGATCGGGGCGGCGCTGGCGCTGATGGATGGATGCGTCTGGGCGGAGTTGGGCGCGGCCATGCCGCAGGCCGGCGGGAGTTACGTTTTTTTGCGCGAGGCTTACGGGCCGGGCAGATGGGGCAGGTTGCTGTCATTTCTGTATATCTGGCAGACCCTATTTCAGGGGCCGCTGAGCGTCGCTTCCGGCGCGCTGGGGTTTGCGGGGTACGCGAGCTACCTCACGGCGAAGTCTTACGGGATGAGCGCGCTGCTGCGGCCATTCGGAACGCACGTGGATAGCGCCGTTGCGGCGCTGGCGGTTCTGGTGGCGGTGGCGCTTCTATATCGGCGGATCACCATCATCGGAAAAATCTCGGTTGCGCTATGCGTCGTGGTGGTGGGAACGATTGCGTGGCTGATATTTGGAGGCGCGACGCACTTTAATCCGTCGCTCGTGCTCACCTTTCCTGCAGGGGCCTGGAATTTTTCGTGGATTTTTCTGGCGGGATTGGGGCACGCGTCGGTGCAGGCCGTCTACAGCTATCTTGGCTACTACAACGTCTGCAATCTCGGCGCGGAGATGAAAGATCCGGGGCGGAATATTCCGCGCGCGATTTTCATTTCCATCGCGGGCATCGCGCTGCTTTATTTCGCCATGCAGACGAGCATCCTTGGCGTGGTGCCGTGGCAGGAAGCGGCGCGAACGAAGGCGGTGGTCAGCCTTTTCGTAGAAAAAGTGTATGGAGGCGGCTGGGCCACGGCGGCTACCTGGCTGATTCTGGTGACGGCGTTTGGCTCGATCTTCTCGGCTACGCTGGGATACTCGCGCATTCCGTACGCGGCTGCTTTAGACGGGAATTTCTTTTCGGTGTTTGCGCGCGTTCACCCCACGAAGCGCTTCCCTTATGTTTCCCTGCTGGCGCTGGGGGGCACGGCGATTTTCTTTTGCCTGGCGCTGAGCCTGGGGCAGGCGATTCGCGCTATCCTCGCGATGCGCTGCCTGGTGCAATTCGTAGCGCAGGCGCTGGGTTTGCTGCTGCTGCACCGGCGCTGGCGCGATGGCCGGGATCTGGATGAGAATCAGCGTCGCTGGCCTTTCCGGATGTGGATGTATCCTGTGCCGGTCCTGATCGCCATTGGCGGGTGGATCGCGATTTTTGTTTCGACCGGGCGCAAGCCAATGGTGGCTTCGCTTGCGGCAGCGGCGGCTGGTATAGTCGTATTTTTGGCGCGGGCGCGGTATTCGCGGCAGTGGCCGTTTGAGGTGAAATATAGCGGCTAGTGATTAGTGACTAGTGGCTGGGGCGGTAGCGCTGGTGAGTACGGCGCCAATCGGGACATCGGCGTTCCCAGGGGAAAGCAAATGCAGATTCCTCACTTCGTTCGGGATGACAGATGGGGAGTATCGTCGCGGCGCTGGATCTTGCTCCCGATTCTCGCTCTTGTGGCGCTGCTTGCGGGCGTGGATCTGGCTGCTCCCGGCACCTCCACGTCGCTGCAGGAGACCGTCGAAGCCATCCAGAAATCACGCGTGGCCACGCGGATTCTTTTCATCACGGCGCATCCGGACGACGAATCTTCCGGGCTGCTCGCGTATCTCTCGCATGGGCTGGGCGCCGACGTGGCGCTGCTGACGATCACGCGCGGGCAGGGCGGGCAGAATGCGATCGGCCCGGAGCAGGACGGCCAGCTTGGCGTGATCCGGACCACCGAATTGCTTGGGGCGGACCGGTTCTACGGCGTCCATCAATTTTTCACGCGCGCGCTCGACAATGGCTTCTCGAAAAGCCCCGACCAGATGCTGAAGTACTGGGGCGACCTGCCCGTGGAAGACATGGTGCGCGTGATTCGCACCTATCGCCCGCAGGTGGTGATCAACGGATGGGGCGGCGAACACGCGGGGCACGGGCAGCACCAGGCCAGCGGAATTTTGACGCCGCGAGCGGTTCGCGAGGCGGCCGACCCCAACGCGTTTCCCGCGCAAATCGCCGAGGGTCTGAAGCCGTGGAAAGTGACCCTGGAGGTGCGGCCTGTGGGCAGGGTCGATCCGGGGTCGAACAAAGGCGTGCAGTTGCCGGCGGGAGCGGTGCCCATGCCGCTGCTGAACGTGTCTCCGCTGTGGGGCGAGAGCTACATCCAGATGGGAGTGGACGGGCGCGCGGAGCACCGGTCGCAGGGCACGCCGGCGCTTTTCAGCAGCGGAATCTTCCGGCGGCCGACGTTTCTGGTGGCGGAAAACGAAAAGGGAGCCGCAGGTTCGTTCGATCCGCATCTGCTCGATCAGCCGGTGACGTCGCTTTCCTCGAGGTTTTCGCAACTCCACGCACAGCTCGAGCCGGTGCTGGCGGCGGTGGACCGTGACCTGGTGGCGGCGGAGAAATTAGCGCTCAGTCTGGACCGCGGCGCGGCGGCAAAGTCACTTGCGGAGGCCGGAGCACAGGTGGCTGCGCTCGAGCGGAGCCTTCCGGAAGCGGGCGATGGCGAAGGCGCTTCGGCGAGGCGGGAAATCCAGGGCGTTCGCGACAGAATCGACCGCGCGCTGGCCAGTGATGTGGCGCTGCCGCTGGGGACGCAGGCGGACCGCCACGAGCTTGTGGCGGGTGAAAAATTGTCCGTGGATGTGATTCTGGGCGGCAAGCCGGCCGTGCCGGTGACCTGGAAGCTCGATAAGTCGTGCCTGGTGCTGCCGGCCGGCTGGAGCGCGTCGCCGGAGCCAGTGAAAGAACCGGCGCGGGGAAATCGAGGCGCGAGCAACAACGCCAATGGCGACGCCAACAACGTCGCCAACAACATCACGAACAATGTTGCGAACAACGAAGCGAACGACGCGGCGGCGAGCAGCACCACGCGGTTCAGCGTTTCGATTCCGGCCGACGCGAAAACGCCGAGTTCGCCCGGGGATGCGGTGCTGCCGTTTCCGCCTCCGCTGGTGAAGCTGGCGCTGCCGGTGACGGTTGCGGGCTACGAATTCAAGATTGAAACCCCGGTGGAAGCGAGTATTGCGAAGACCACGGGGATCGAAACGTATCCGCTGGAACTGGTTCCGGCGGTGACGCTTACGGTGGACCCCGCGCAGATCATGGTGCCGGTGAAGCGCGAGACGGAGCCCATCACGCTGTTTGCGCGGGTGCGCTATCACGGGACGAAACCCGCGAAAGTGGAGGTGGGGCTGGACACGCCGCAGGGTTGGAACGCGCCGGCGCAGCAGGCGCTGGATTTTTCGGCTCCGGGCGATCAACTGATCCGCTACGTGGTCACCGCGCCGCCGCAGGTGGCGCCGGGCGCTTATCCGCTGCATCCCTATGCGCGCGTCGGAGACGAAACATTTCGCACTTCGCTTGAGCCGATCCCCACGCTGCCCACGCGCGACTGGAGCAAACCGGCCGACGCGACCGCGCACGTGCTCGACTTGAATGTGCCGGAAGGGCTGCGGGTGGGATATATCGCGGGCGACAACGACGCGCTTCCCGAGACGCTGCGGCAGATCGGCATCCAGGTGGACATGCTCGACGAGGTAGCGGTGGCGTTCGGCGATCTGAGCCAATACGATGCGATTCTGGTGGGGATTCGCGCGTATGAGCTGCGCACCGATCTGCCGCGAATGAACTGGCGCCTGCTGGATTACGCGAAAAACGGCGGCACGGTGGTGGTGGAATACCAGCGTGATTTCCAGTGGAACAAATTGCTGCCCGCCCCGTTCCCGGCAAAAATGGCGGACCAGGGGTTGCGCGTCACCGATCCGAACTCGCCGGTGCGCTTTCTGGCCCCGGAAAATCCCGTGCTGAACACGCCGAACAAAATCACGGAGGCCGATTTCCAGGGCTGGGTTCAAGAGCGCGGCCTCTATTTCTGGAGCACGTTCGGGGCGCCCTACGAGGCCGTGCTGGGGCTGAAAGACGCCGCCGAACCGGAAACGAATGGAAGCCTGGTTTACGCGCGGGACGGCAAAGGCGTTTACATCTACACCGGTCTTTCGTTTTTCCGGGAACTGCCCGCGGGGGTTCCGGGGGCTTTCCGGCTGTTCGTCAATCTTATCAGCCAGACTCGCCACACGCAGACCCGTTGAGCGCCCCGATGAGTGACTCGATAAGCGACGCTGCGGCGCGGGAGAGCGCCGGGCCCTGCCGAGTCGCGCCGCCACGCATGGCGCGCATTCCCGCCGGGCATTTTCTGATGGGCAGCGAAACGGGACAGGACAACGAGCGCCCGGTGCATCGCGTGTGGCTGGATGAATTTTCGCTCGCGGAGCGCCAGGTGACGCGCGGGGAATACGCGCAATTTCTGGCGGCTACCGGCCGCACGGCTCCGCCCTTATGGAACGATCCGAATTTTTCAGGCAGCGCACAGCCGGTGGTCGCGGTGTGCTGGTTTGAGGCGGCCGCCTATTGCGAATGGCTCAGCGGCGAAACGGGCCTCGGATTTCGTTTGCCTACGGAGGCGGAATGGGAACGCGCCGCGCGTGGGGGAATCGAGCAGAACGAATATCCATGGGGAAACAGTCCACCGGAAGCGCTGCCAAATTATTCGACGAGGTGGAAGACTGGCCCCGAGGCGGTGGGCGCCGCGGAGCGGAACGCATTCGGGCTGTGCGACATTGGCGCCAACGTCCATGAATGGTGCGCCGACTGGTTCAGCGCAGATTATTATGGCGCTTCGCCGGAGCGAAATCCGCAAGGTCCGGCGGCGGGTGCGCGGCGCGCTTCCCGGGGCGGATCGTGGCGGCATTACACGAAGGTCTCGCGGTGCGCGGCGCGGTCAAGCATCCCTCCTGAGTTTCAATACGCGGATTATGGGTTTCGCGTCGCGTGCGATCTGGGCAAAGTGAACTTCCCGGGCTGAGCAGAATTATCGCCGTCTCACCTTGGGCTATGTGTTCCCTTAGCCGGCTCGCATATAGGGTACTAGCCCACTCGGAACAACCGTCGTTGGACTTTAACCAGTCTTCAGAACCGCGTCCTCGGATCGAACGGCTCTGCGGGAGCGAAGTCTCCGGCCATGGCACGCTCGTGCAATTCCCAAGGCGATGTGCCGGTTTTGCGCCCAGCAACCATCTTGTCCAGGTCGATTTGAGCGGGTACGCCCGCATGTCCCGCTCGAAGGTATTCCGTAGCCGTCCAGGGGCTACCAAAGTTGTTGACATAGATTTCGACCACGTTCCAGTCAGGATCTTCGTAATAGATCGAAGTTCCCGACCCATGGTCGGCGGCCCACAGGGGCTGAATGCCCAGATTCTTCAGCCGGACATAAGTGCCCAACAAATCGTCGAGGGTCGCGCATTCAAAAGCGACGTGCTGCAGTCCCGTGTGGCGAGGCTTATCTCGGTCAATCTCGGCCTTAGGTATTTCGAAGAACACGATTCGATGATCCACCTCATCGTTGCTCACAAATGCAAAGGCGGAAAACGGAGGTCCTTGATGTGTGAGCCGCGCTATCGCTGGGATCTTTGAGCGATGATTGACCGTCATGCCCAGCACCTTCCGATACCACGCAGTCATTGGGTCCAGGTTGGCGGTGACAAGTCCATAATGCTGCAGCTTCGGATGGACCGTTGTTTCAATATTCATTGGAGTTCCTCCTTGATCTCGTGACTTGACTGCTGCGATCAGCCAGCGATATACTTTACTTATGCAGCCTCTTAATTACGCAGCTATATTACCTTAATATTGCAGCTATTGTATGTCAAGAGGAAATTCCGGAGAGAACATGAAACGAGCTGAACTGCTGCGAAAGCTATCAAGCCTCGCAAGGAGGTTCAGCATGCAGACGGTCTTTCTGCACCAGGCCATCGCCCAGGCGTTCGGATTGAATGCAACCGATACAAGGTGTCTAGACCTAATTAACTCGCATTCAGAAGGGATGGTGACGGCTGGACGGCTTTCGGACCTCACTGGTCTGACGACGGGAGCCATCACGCACATCCTGGACCGTCTCGAAAAGCGGGGCATGATCGAGCGCGTGCGCGACAGTAAGGACCGGCGGAGGGTCTTTATTCGTGTGCGCGGCGAGAGCGTCAAGCCGTTGCTGCCGAAATACGAGGCACTTGGGAAGGCATATATGGCCTTGATCGAGCACTACAGCGATACCGATCTGATGGTCATTGCTGGCTATATGGAGAAGATGTCCGAAATGACGGGGCGGGTGATGAGAGATGTCGTCGCTATTCGATCCGATGGATGAACATCGGGGGCGGAATCGGATGCCACGTTAAGACATGCACCGCTGGGCCGTAGCAGCGCAAATGGGGAACTAGTGCGGAACTAATCGCAAAGTCCTTGCTCCGAAAGCCGACCATCATTGCTAGAGGCGGCTTGCTGAACCCTAGTGCAACTGCGGGACGTAGCCGATGGCGCGGCCGGCGAGACCTACGGTGCTCCACAGCACGAGGGAAATTACCGCGGCCCATTTGGGCCAGGCCGCCTTGAGCTGGCTTGCGTCCAGCGTGGTTACTTTACGGTGGAGCGTCAAAGAGAAGAGAATGGCGAGCACCAGCGCCGCCATCTTGATGCGGAACGCCGGATTGTCGTACATCTTCAAAGACTCGGAGGAAAACAGGAAAAATCCCGAGACCAGCACGAGTGCGAGGCTGAAATACATCCACGGCTGGACGTCCTTCGCGAGTTCCGCGACCGGCTCTTCCGTGAATCGCAGGCCGAGGAGCCTCGCGTTCACGAGCAGGATCGTGCCGCCCAGAATGCCGAGCGCGAGGAGATGGAATATCTCGATGCAGGGAAACAGCCAGGCCGAATTGCGCACGCCGGCCCCGAAAAATGAAAAGTCTGCCCAATTGCAGAACGACTGCAGAAGATGGCTGATCACGCTGGAAAACCTCCTCTTCCTTTCAATTCGTGCTGTTGCTCGTCACGTTCGTGCTTCGGTTCACGGCGGCGGAAGCACGTAAGCGATGGCGCGTCCGGCGGCAATAATCGCAACCCAGCAAATCAGCGAGAGCACCGCGGCTACCTTGGCCCTGCGCGGGGTGGGGGAATCGAGATCCCAGGCTTCCATCCTGCTGCCGATGGTCGAGTTAAAGATAAGGACGTTCAGACCGGCCAGAACAATCAGGATCATTTTTACCTTGAAGAAAGTCGTCTCGTAGAACGATACCGGGTCACCCATGAAGAGCAGGATCCCGCTGACGGTCATGATGATGAAACCGGTGATCAGCCAGGGATTGAGCTGGGCAAGCACCTCGGAAATCCGCCGGCGTTTCATGGTGAGCCCCAGCAGGCGGGAATCCAGCAGAACGGCAAATCCGAAAAATAACGTGAGGCTCAAAACGTGAATCGTCTCGACGATGGGCTCCGTCCAGGTGGAATCCCGCAGCCAAGTGCTGAATCCGGTATCGTGGAGCCATCGAAATAAGCTGATAAAGGACATTCGTCATCCCCTCGATCGATTTTCAAAGATCGCCGCGCCTGCAATCAGATCGCGGCGACCGGCGTTTCTTCCGTGCCGCAGAGCTACTGGATGACACCTACCCACTTCCAGCCGTCCGATGGGCGCTCGATGCTGTGAAGCCGGAGGCGATGTTCGGTGGCGTCGCGCCCCGGATTGCCTGTGACGATCACGTGATCGCCCGCTTTCAGCGTCTCTCGGGAGACGCCGTCGCGGCTTAGCTGCGCTCCGCCGCCCCACTCGACCGTCCACGTCTGCATCTGGCCGGTCTCGTCCGGCGCCTCAAGTTTCACGAAGGAGTGCGGATTGCGGTACATGAACTCGGTGAGCTTGCCTTCGACCTTTATTTCCTTGTCGACGATGTAGGTCGCCGCGAAGGAGTGGTGAGCCGATGCGGGTCCCGCCAGCACAACCCCTGCGGCAAGCGCTGCGAGCAAAAGTTTTTTCCTTCTCATAATTGATTTCCTCCACCAAGCGTGCGCGAGAGAACATGCCCACGCGCGCTCCCGTTGCTTTTCGTTTATAAGGCTTGCCCTGCGAACGGGAAGTGCGCCGAAACACCGTCCGCAGTGACACGGGTCACAAAGGGAGCCGGGCTTCCGGACAAGGCCTATACCGCCAAGGTCTTCTGAATAAACTGGACAAGACTGTTCGAGGCGTTTGAGCATCGTGGGAAATTGGAGGACAAGGAACGGGGTCTTAAGGAGAGGAGAGGGCGTCAACAAATTGCGGGGTAGGCGTATGCGTGGAGCGCAGATACGCTCTGCACACCTAACCTGCTGCGAGAGGCGGCGGTGCAGTTATCGAGGACACAATTAGTCGCGGGGCCTTGCGAGAAGCGACTACTTGCTACGGCGTCCCCTGATCAACAGGGCAGCGCCGACGATCAAAGCCACCGCGGATGAGGCGGACGCGGGGTCGATTTCCGGAACGGGTACTCCTCAGGCAGCAGTCGTTGTTCCCAGGATAAGAATGGCCATTCCCAGGATCGGCATCGTCACTTGTGCAAGTTTGCGCATGGAGCGCCTCCTCAGTTTGGTGCGGCATTCTGTATGATGCACTTGCGATAAGCAAGTACCTATTTGGAATTGAGAGTTCCAGTACCGTTCACTCCGGTCCACTCCGCGATTCGGTCGGAATGCGGTGTTGGATTGCGCATGGGCGGCTTTAATTTCGGCACGCGCTGGAATGGGAGCCACAGCAATCGCCCAAGATGCATTTCGCTGCCCCTGGCCAACTCCACGAGACCGCAACGCACCTGCCCCGGATTGCTGGGGACGGCATAGGTACCGAACAGCCTGTCCCACAGGGAAAACACCGTTCCGAAGTTTGCGTTTTGCTCCGGAACGACCTCGGAGTGATGAATGCGGTGCATGGGGGGAGTAATGATCAGGAGGCGCAGGAGGCGATCCGCGGTCTCCGGAATGCGGAGGTTCGCGTGAGTAAAGAAATCCTGTACCACGATAACCAGCCCGCTGAAGGCCACTGCGCCGGGCGAAACCCCGAGGACCGCGATGGTTGCGAGCGCGAGGCTTTGGGAACAGAAAGCCTCTAAAGGGTGGAAACGAAATCCGGTAGTTAAATCCAGGTCGGTTTCGGAGTGATGCACCTGGTGTACGCGCCACAACGGGGCCACGGCGTGAAACAAGCGATGCGAGAAATATGCGGTAAGGTCAAGGGCCGCAAATCCAACGAGAAACCGCACATTGTAAGGAAGAGCCGTTCTGTTCAACACGCCGTGAGAGGCGCCGCGCATCGTGAAGGCCAGGGCAATACCGGTGAACAGAAAAGCGCATCGCGCCAGAAGAACGGAAACGGCGAGCAGGAGGGAATTGTTCATCCATCGCCGCGCCGTGGAAGTGGAGAAAGAGCCGAGGGGCAGGAACGTCTCGCCGAGGGCGGTGACGGCAAAGGCCAGCACGAACACCCACCACCAGAGTTTATCCCAGTGCATCGTCATCGCCCCGCGTTGCTTGAGACTCTAACTTTATCGCGCTCCATTTCGATTACCACAGGTGCCATTGGTGATACACGAGTACGTACGCGGCGAGAAGCGCGTTGGCGCCGGCGTGAGCAACCACGGCATCCCCGATTCGCCCGCGGCGAATCATGGCCAGGCCGAACAGAATCCCGGCGATGCAGCCGGGAATCCAGTATCCGCCGTGCAGGACGCCGAATGCGATGGACGAGGCCAGCAGGGCAAACCAGCCAAAAGCGCGTGGAGGTACCGATTCGAAGTCCGGCGAAATCAGCCGCCGCATCAGAAAACCCCGGAACGCAAGTTCTTCGGCCAAAGGCACCGTGACCACGGCGGCGAGCACCCGAAGCGCTATCCAGGCGACCCTGGCGGATGCGGAAGCACCCATGAGGGTGGAGGAAAACGCGCTGTCGGCGTGCGTACCGGAAAAGCGGTCGAAGGCGATCCAGATTGCGAAAACTAGCGCGCCAATGGCCGGCGCCGTCCAGTCGAAGCTCCAGCCCAAGTGCTGATAGCTGCGGCGGAAGGTCCAAAGCACGGCGGCGGCAGCGAAAAAGCGCAGGGGATAGAGCCACTCGACTCCGCCCCCGCCCTTGGCTGCGCTGGCGATCATGCCTGCGCCGAGAATCACCAGAAAGGGGAGCAGAAACGCGGCCGCTGGATTGTGGGTTGCCGCAACGCGGGTTTCCGGAGCGTGCTCCCTGGCGGTAAACCACGGCACGCGCTGGATGAGAAAGCAGAAGCCGACACTTACCGCGCTGAAGGCGATCCATCCAGCCTGGGAATGAAATCCATTAATCGCGATTTCCCGGCCGCCGGCATTTCCAATCAAGATCAGGGCGGCAATGCGCACTGCGTTGAGTACAAAGACGAGCGCGAGGCTTATAGGTATGAGAACAAGCGCTCGCGGAAAGCGGCATTCCTTCCGGAACACCACAAGCCACACGGTTATGAATGCCAGCATCAGCACCATGCCTTCCAGGCCGGAGCACCCGGAAAGGATCTCCACGCGGAATCGCTTTGTGCCGATCAAGGCTTTGGCCGGATTCACAACGATGTTGGAGACGAAGGGGCTTAGAAATATTTTAGTGAGACCGAGCGTGAGATGAACCATCGCAGTGGGCTGCCATAGCCACAGGCGGACGGTATCGCCGGCGAGGGTGGCCGAAACGACGGCAATGGTTGCATAGGCCCACAGGTGGCCGGTTCTGCGGGAGAGTTGGGCCCAAACCCGCCAGGGTAGAAAGGCGAATCCGGCAAACACAATGGCGGCGACTCCGGCGGCAAAACAACCGGCAGCGAGCAGGTGGGCGCGCCTGACGTCCCCCGCCGAGTAGAGCAGGGAGAATAGCTTCACAGCCAGAATGAGGGCCGAGCAATGAGCGGCGAGAAGGGGCCAGCGGAACGACGTTTGCCGTATTTGGGGGGAAAGCTCCTCGAGAGCGATCCTGTTCTTGAGGTAGCCGTAGGGCAAAACGATTGCAGCCAAGCCAACGATGCAGCGGAAGATCGAGGTGCCCCAGTCGTGTGTTGTTGCGGTTAGCCGGTCGCTGCGGAACAGCCATACCGAGAGCAACGTTAATTCCGAAGCGACGAGGACCACAAGAAGGAGGATTCGCTGAACGAAAGCGTGGGGAGATGCCCCTGCGGTTGGGGATGAGGCTTGTGTGCCGAGTTCCGGAGAACGCCGACGCGAGAGAGCAATCTCTGACGGAGAGATTCCCGGAGACAGACTGCTGGAGGTATTGGAGCTCAAGGGGCTACTGCTTGCGGCGTGTCCGAATCAGGAAGACCGCGCCGGCAACCAGAGCCATTGCGGCTATGCCGCTTGTGGGATCAACCTCCGGAACGTTAAGCACCCCGCCGGCCCTTGACGCGCTTGCCGTGCCCAGAACCAATAGCGCCGCCGCGAGGACGGGGCCGAAAGTTTTTGTCAGTTTCCGCATGGTTTCCCCATGTAGGTGACCTTCGAACCTAGAAGCGCTGAATCAGACGAGAGGAGAGCACAACGACGGCCACTCGCGCTGTGCTGAAAATACAAGACTTGAAATCTCTCCAAACGGAAAAGCTGCAAATCGTTGCACATGTTTACCAGATGATCTGTATATATCTCGTCGCCGTAGCTCCAGGGTACAGACGCAACCGGCTTCGACAGAGGACGCAAGGGTGGTGCGGGGCTGTTACTTTTTGCTGCGTCCTCGAATCATTAGAACGGCCCCGGCAACCAGGGCCATCGCGGCGATGCCGTTTGTGGGATCGACCTCTGGAGTGGGTACCGGCTGGTAGCCGGCTCTTGAAATAGCGGCTGTTCCCAGAACCAGAACTGCCGCAGCCAGGATAGCTTTCGTTAGTTCTGCAAGCTTCTGCATGGCATCCTCCGGTAATCGGACGGTCATGATGCAGCGCTGCGGTTGCCTACGCAAGTACCGAAAATAAATTGAGAGTTCCGGTACGAGGCCGAAGTTACTCCGATGGCTTGTGGTCACCGGAAAGCGTGGCGACCACGCGCCCGGATGAATGAAAACGATAAACGCCGTTCCTACTTCCATACTCGCGTGCGTCGAACCCGCCGAGATCGAAGCCACAGCCGGAACCTCTGAACACGTTTACACCGGGAGCTTCCCGGGCTGCCGAGGAACTCACGCGTAAGCAGCGAGCGACGGACGATCCGGCATGGAATTAATGTCCGATCCACAAAACAAAGTCGGAATCGAGGAAAGTCACCGAAACGAAGAGCTGAAAATCGGGAGGGGCAAGCCAAAATAAAATCCCCACCCTTCGCGAGCAGTCACGAAGGGTGGGGCGTATTTAGCTACGAAAGGTCAAAGACAACCTGGCGAATGCGCCCCGGTTATCTTTATTGCGTTATTGTTACCACCCCCATTGCCCGCCGTGGCAGACCCCGACGCCCGTGTCGCTATAAGCACTAGTCGTATTCGGCGCAGGATTGAGGGCAAGTGTAGGACCATTGAATGTAGTGGTAGGACTTGCCAGCCCCGGTGCTGACTCGAAATCCCAGTGGTAGCCGTTCGGATCGAGCGTCAGTTTCATCACGCCCCAGTAGTCCCCGGTATACGCCTCGAGATTCGTTGCGTTGAAGGCTGTATTGCCGGTCGGATCCTCCTGGTTTGTTTCACCGGTCAACTTTGGATAACCGGGCTGTGCGCCTGTGCTGCTGGTCTCAGTGGTTGCATAGATCGGATCGAGCGTCTCGCCTCCGGTGCCCACGATGAATTCGCGGATACCATTGCGTGGATCGGAATTCCCGGAGGGGTCAAGGGGGCGGTAGTGGGCATAGAGGTGGTCGTGTCCGTTCAGCACCAGGTCGGCTCTGTACTTGTAGAGCTTTTGCCAAAAGAGCTGAGCGGCGATGCCCTCTGGAGTGATGCTGTTAGTAGCGCTGAACGTGGCCTGATGCCAGTATGCGGCTGTGCAAGGGGCATGGTTCTCCTGGAGGTCCTTTTCCAGCCATGCGAGTTCATTGGCCAACCAGGTGCCCTTTGCAGGTTCCGCGCCTAAGGCGGGACAGCCACCCGGCTGCTGCGTCGAGCACTCTGCGTTAAGGGAAATAATGTGCCACGAGCCCAGATTATAGGAGTACCAGCCTTCCCCTACTCCGGTTCCGTTCAGTCCTCCGTTCGTGCCCAAGTCGAAGTGCCCCGCCTGTCCATCCGCCAGAGGCACGGGTTGGGCAATGGGAGTGCTAAGGCCCGGGGAGTTGCAACCCGCCGTCAAATCTAATGGGCACGGATCCGGGACCACGGTCGTAATAGGACTACCAGTCGGGTATTCACCTGGAAGCCGTTGTAGTAGGAGAAGTAGCCGTAGCCGGCAACGCCTGTCTCGCTATGCTCGTCATAAAACTCGTGGTTGCCGGGCGCGGGCCGATGGAGAAATTTAAAAGCGCCATACGTCAGATCGAAGGATCCCTTAAAGTCTGAATATAGGCCCACCTGATATTGAAGATCTCCGAGGAGCGCGACGGCGTCAGGTTTCATAGCCTCAATCTGATTCGCAGTAGCCTCCTGGGATTGCCACAGAGAGGTACTGGTGTAGTTGCCCTTTTTTGTGGAAGCGTCGATGCAGATTTCATTTGAAGCCTCGCCAGATACTTCCGTCTCGCCTGGTTGGCAGGCGATATCGCCAACCACCGCCAGCACGGGCGATTTACCCGTCGTTGCGTAAGGCCATGGATTGTCGTTCGGGGGCGGATTGCCGAACAGCCACGAATCGCTGAAGTTTAGATTCTGCGCCTTTGCCCCACCTGCAAACGCCAGCACCGAAGCGGCCGCTCCCATGAGCACTGCCGCTCGGATCCCCCCTCGGACTGCTTTCATGCGGTTCCTCCCGTTCGGATATGAGCTTGGATATTGCGAAAACGGTTGTTTTTATCTCTTCGATATTTCGGGTGTGTGTCGAATATGTGAAAAGAACGTAACGGCGACAACTAGGACTAAGAAACGCTTGCTGCAAGCGAATCCGTCGCCGATTCGTGGGGACGGGATGGTGGAGTTATCCCGCTGCGCGGATGGATAATGGCAGCCTTCGCAGAATCGTCAGCGCGCTGGTTTGCAGGCGATGCGACGCTCAGGCGTAGCGAAACAGCGCCTTGAAACCAAAGTCCATGTGTTGCTGGATGTGGCAGTGAAACAGCGTGAGGCCCGGCTGGTCGGCGACCAGATCCACGGTGGCGCGTCCAAACGCGGGAACGATCACCGTATCCTTCATGATGCCGGCAGTCGGCTTGCCGTTGAGCTCGACAAGCTCGAACAGGTGCCGGTGGAAGTGCAGGGGGTGAGAATCGTCACTGCGATTGTGAAACACGAGCCGGTAGCGGCCTCCGTGCCGAAACACGAATTCCCGTTCATGCGGATATTCCTTGCCGTTGACGAGCCAGTGATTGATCCCGTGGGGGCCGCCCGGCACTTTTTCGAAGACCATGTCGATGGTCTGGTCTGGCGCGGGATGCGGAGCGTGCTGGCCAAAGATCGTGTAGTCCCAGGGCGCGGTCGGACGCGGAAGCCAAGTCGGGCGCTGCTGCTGCTGATTGGCGTATTCCACCACGATGCCCATGCCGGATGTCCGCGCGGCGTCGCGCAGTTCGCCTAAAATCCAGACGCCCGGCTGATTCATCTCCACAATCGCATCCACGCGCTCACCGGGGGCGATCTCAATCACGCTGACCAACTGAGGCGAGGGCACGGGATTGCCGTCGAGAGCGATTACCTGAAACTTGTGGGCGGGCAAAGCCACGCGATGAATTTGCGAGGCGCTGGCGTTGAGCAGGTGCATCAGGATGCGCTGACCCGGACGCACGCGGAGGGGTTCCCCTGCGCCGAGCATCTTGTCGTTAATCGAATAGAGAGGAGCGTTGACCTCGAGCCCGTTGGGACGCGTGTCTGGAGTGGCGGGCTTTTCGGGCATCGGATCGTTGGGATCCGCCGCCATCTCGTCCTGGTCCATGGTGCTCAGATAAGGCTCCCATTCGCGCAGCGCTAGAAAGACCTCTTGATCGTAGAGCCCGGGATTATTCCCAGAATCGATCATGAGAAAACCGAACTGGCCGGTGTAGGTGCCCCGATGCAGATCCAGCATGGCCATTGCGTGCGAGTGGTACCATCGCGAACCCGCCGGCTTGGCCACGAATTGATAGCGCCGCCGGCCGTGCGGAGGCACCGGCGGCGTGCCTTCTTCCTCGGCTCCGTCCACTTCGGAGGGAACAAACAAACCGTGCCAATGCACGTATTCCGGAACGTCCGTGTCGTTCGCAACCTCCACGGCGACGGGCTGCCCCTCGCGCATCCGCAGCAAGGGACCGGGGACCTGGTTGTTGTAGCCGATCGTGCTGAGCACAACCTGAGGCGCCAGCTCGACCGTCATCGGCGCGATCCGCAAGGTGAAATCCGCCGCGCGCTCGTGTGCCGTCGGTTTCGCGACCGCCACCATCGGATGTGGCAGCGGCTTCGAAACCCGGGGAAGTGCTGTCGGCTGCGCAAACGCGGGGCGCAGCTTGCCTGCGCCTGTCGCGATCACCGTGGCGCATCCAAGCCGCATGAAATCCCTTCGGTTCATACGATTTTCGTCCCGGGCGCGAATGCTGGTGTCGAGACGACCGCCTCAGTGAGCGATGCGGCTATAGAAAACCCTCCTGATCGTTCATGCCGTTCCTTCCTCCGCATTTCTGCCCGTCGGATTGGGATGGAATGGTTGGACAAAACACCAATTTTAAATCCTTCCATGTTTCGCCTTGGTTCCTGAACTGTGACAATTGTGTGACTGGGCAGCCGAAAAGGAAAAATCAATGAGAAGCACGGGTGACCTCGTAACTCGTGGAGAACTTTCGCACTCTCCTCTCTTGCCGCGTAACGTTTTTGACTCCGCCCGTTCTTCCCTTTAGACTTGTTGCACTGTGGGCACCTTTTCCCGCGGCTACGGGTATCGCTTCGACATCAGCGGGTATTTCCCGCGCGCCATCAAAACGCTGTGCATCATCTGCGGCAGCGTGTTTCTTGCCCAGGAGCTTTCCAGGCTGATCTTCGGTCCGGCGGGATGGAACTTCTGGCTACTTTATTTCGGGTTGGTGCCACGCCAGGTGATCCACGGGTTCATCTGGCAGCCCTTTACGTACATTTTTCTGCACGCGGGGATTCTCCACGTGCTGCTGAACCTGCTGTTTCTTGCAATGTTTGGCGCGGATCTGGAGCACACCTGGGGCTCGCGCAAGTTTTATGTCTATTTCTTTTTGTGCGGTGTGGGCGCAGGTCTGGTCACGGTGCTCGTGAAGGTGCTGATGGATCCGCGGGGAGTGGGGACCTCGACTTTCCCGACCATCGGCGCTTCCGGCGCCATCTATGGTGTGTTGCTGGCCTGCGCGGTGACCATGCCGCACCGGCAGGTATGGGTGTTCCCGTTGCCGGTCACGGTGTCGATGAGGATTTTCGTGATCGTGATGGGCGCGATCGAGTTCTTTGGCACCATCGGCGAGACCGGTGACAATGTCAGCCACGTGTGCCATCTCGGCGGCATGCTGGTGGGCTACATCTATCTGCGCCGGGGTTCGTTCCTCTATAACTATCGCAACTATTTCTCCGATTGGAAGCGCCGCCGGTTAAAAAAGAAATTCGAAGTATACGTGCGCGATCATCGCGACAAGCCCCCTTCACGGCCCGATAGCTGGGTAAACTAACGCGGCCATCCTCTCGTTTCAAAAAGCAGCGTCGAGCTGTTCCTTTTTGACATCCCGCAGTACGAAAGTACTATTGCCGCACTTAGTGGTACCCGCAAGAATCGCATAAAGAACCTCATTCAAGTCTTGGAGGGGGCGGCAAATAGCCGTTTATCATGTCCACACTTTCGAAGGAAACGACAGAGGCCCTCAATAGTACCGCCGTCGAAGCGACGGTGCCGCAGACCCCTGCTGCACCGACCCAATCCTCTGCCAGTCAACTCCATTCGGACGCTGTGTCGCTGGAAGTGCCGCTCAAGGTGCACGGCTCGAAGGTGACCGAAGCGGTGCGCGGATCCGCGCCGCGTACGGAACCCTTCGAGGAGGAAACAAGCTCGATGATTGTGTTCCCGCACGGCGGCGTTCTGAGAATGTCTACGCCGGTGAACACCGGGCAGATGCTGGTTTTGACAAATCTAAAATCGCGGCAGGATGCCATTTGCCGCGTCGCGAAGGTGCGCAGCTATTCCAGTTCGTCATCCTACGTCGAGGTGGAATTCACGCATCGCCAGCCGGGCTTCTGGGGCGTCTATTTCGAGTCCGACGCCGTCGCAGCGGCAACTCCCGCGGCCCCTGCCGCGCCATCTGCTGAGACTTCGCGGAAATCCCCCGGTCAGACTGCCAGTGGACCCGCCTCGCAGAAGAATTCAGGCCGCGACAAGAACGAATCCACGTTTATTGCGATCGGGTCGCAGGAGGAAGTCCAGCCCGCAGCGTCATCAACGTCGGCTCCTTCTCTTGCAAAGCCCAGAACGGCAGGGCAGGATTCCAGGAGCTTCCAGAAACCTGCAGCGATCCCTCCGGCAAACATCGCCGCGCCGTTGCCGGTCGAGCGCATTCCTTCCGCGCAGTCTCCAGCGCCGAAAAGCCAGCAGGAAGAGGAAGATGCTTCACTGGCTTCCGAAACCCCAGGTGAGTCCGCCGCGGGCGGTTCCGATGCGGCGGCTGCGTCCCGAGGGTTACGAAGCTTGTCTGGAGAGGCGTTTGGGGCACACCTCGAGTCAACAACTCAAACTCAGCAAGCCTCTCCCGAAGGCAAAAAGTACGGACTGTTGATCGCGGCCTGCGTCGCCGTCCTATTGCTGGCGGGTGCCGGTGCAGTGCTCTTTTTGTACCATAGACCGACGAACAGCACCGCGGTCGTCGCCGTTCCGGTTCAAACGGCGACGCCTCCGAGCCCGGCTCCACAAGTTGCTACACCACGACAGGTTACAGTCGCGCCTGCTATCTCCAAGCCGAGTACCACGCCTCTTGTCGCAAGCCGTCCGACGCCGCTTCCCCCGGTAAGAACTCCGAGGGAAAACGTCGTCATTACCGAATCACCCGCCGAGTCTGCGCCTATCGCTCCGGCGCCCGCGGCAAAGAAAACCGTCCCCAGCATTTTGGGGGCGTTGAATTCGCACCCAGTTGCATCACGACAGCGGAGGGACGGGATCGCGGCGCCCAGCGTTGATGCCGTCGCAAACCCAGGCGGCGACGCCTTAGCCGGAATAACGCCTTCGGCCGCTCCCAGCGCGCCTCTTTCCCCGTCGCCTGCAAGCCTGAGGGTCAGCGCTCCAATACAGATCAGCAACGGCGCCAAAGAACCGCGCCTCCTGGTAAGGGTGATCCCGCAATATCCGCCTTTGGCGCGCCAGACGCACACGGAGGGCGACGTCGTGCTCCAGATCGTTGTGGATCCGATGGGTAATGTGACGGATGCCAAAGTGATTTCGGGCCCCACGGCCCTTCACGTCGCCGCGGCGGGAGCGGTGAAGCGCTGGAAGTATGAACCCCTGGAGGGCCAGTCCGCACCCGTCAAAATGACGGTAACCATCCAGTTCCGTCTGTAGACAGGACGGATTCAATTTTTGAAAAAAGTTCTGCCGTTCGCACTGCGTCAACATTCCTGCGCTGTTGCTTTTTCTCCTGCCTTGGCATCCAATAGGCTGACTTAAAATTGCCGTCCTGTAGTTGAGGTGGATCATGCGGGAAGCTGTGATTGTAAGTTCCGTGCGAACGGCCGTGGGAAAGGCGCCGCGAGGCACCTTTCGCACCACGCGTCCGGACGATCTGGCGGCGATCGTCATCAAGGAAGCGATCGTCGCGCGCCAAGGGCCTTGACGTAAACGACGTCGAAGACGTGATCCTCGGCTGCGCCATGCCCGAAGCCGAACAAGGAATGAACGTGGCGCGCAACGCCTGGCTGCGCGCGGGCTTGCCCGTCGAAACATCGGCGATGACGATCAATCGCTTCTGTTCTTCAGGACTGCAGTCGATCGCGCTAGCCGCGCAGCGCATCATGGCAGGCCAGGGCGATGTCGCCGTGGCAGGCGGCACCGAATCCATGAGCATGGTTCCCATGGGCGGCAACAAAGTCGCTCCGAATCCCTGGCTGATGGACCATTATCCGGACGCCTACATCAGCATGGGCCTCACGGCCGAGAACCTCGCAAAAAAATACGGCATCTCGCGCGAGCAAGCCGACGAGTTCTCGCTCGCGAGCCATCAGAAAGCGCTGGCGGCCATCGCCGCGGGCAAATTCAAGGATGAAATCGTGCCGGTCGAGGTGAGCTATACGGTGCTGGAAAATGCCGCGAACGGCTCGTCAAACGGCGCGCAGCCAAAAACCAAGACAGTGAAGCTCAGCTTCGATACCGACGAAGGCCCGCGCGCCGACACTTCCATGGAAGCCCTCGCAAAGCTCAAGCCCGCTTTTCACGCCCACGGCGTAGTGACGGCCGGAAACAGCTCGCAGATGAGCGATGGCGCAGCAGCGGCCGTGGTGATGAGCGCCGAGAAGGCGCGTTCGCTGGGACTCAAGCCGCTGGCCCGCTTCGTGGCATTTGCGACGGCCGGCTGCCCTCCGGAAGAAATGGGCATCGGACCGGCCTTCGCCATTCCGAAAGTTCTCAAAATGGCGGGGCTGACGCTCGACCAGATCGACGTGATCGAGCTGAACGAAGCGTTCGCGGCGCAGGCGCTGAGCGTAATCAAACTGGCTGGGCTCGATCCAGCTCGCGTGAACGTCAACGGCGGGGCGGTGGCGCTGGGCCATCCGCTCGGATGCACCGGCGCGAAGCTCACCGCCACGATCCTGCGCGAACTCGAGCGCCGCAACGGCCGCTATGGGCTGGTGACAATGTGCATCGGCGGCGGCATGGGCGCCGCCGGAATTTTTGAACGGCGCGTAGCGCTAGGTTTCTCAATCACCGTTATTCGCGATTTAAAGGGAGAAACATCCGATGGCGACAACACCGGTTTCCCGTGCTTTAAGCCGCGGCGGCGCCTTTCTGATCACGTCGAGCACGCCTGAAGATGTCTTCACTCCCGCCGACCTCACCGACGACCAGCGCCTGATCGGCCAAACCGCCGAGGAATTTGTCGACCAAAGAAGTGGTGCCCATGATTCCCGACCTCGAGCAGCACAAAGAAGGGCCTCATGGCGCAGTTGCTGAAGAAAGCGGGCGAACTCGGCCTCCTGGGCGGCACGATCCCGGAGGAATATGGCGGCTCGGGGCTCGACAAAGTTTCCGCGACGGTGCTTGCGGAAAAGTTGGCCGGCTACGCGTCTTTCGCGGTTTCGCATGGCGCCCATGCGGGAATCGGAACCATCCCCATCGTTTATTTCGGCACCGAAGAGCAGAAGAAAAAATACCTTCCGAAGATCGCCACCGGCGAATTGCTCTCCTGCTACTGCCTTTCCGAGCCGCAGGCGGGCTCCGATGCGCTAGCATCGCGCACGCGCGCGGTGCTGTCTCCCGACGGCAAGAACTGGATCCTGAACGGCCAGAAGATGTGGATCACCAACGGCGGCTTTGCCGACGTCTACATCGTATTCGCGAAAGTCGACGGCGAAAAGTTCTCCTGTTTCATCGTCGAGCGCGGCACGCCGGGATTCACGCCGGGCGCCGAAGAAAAGAAAATGGGCATTCGCGGCAGCTCCACCGTGCCGCTGTTTTTCGAGAATGCGCCGGTGCCGAAAGAAAATCTGCTGCACGAAATCGGCCGCGGCCACATCGTCGCGTTCAACACGCTGAATGTCGGCCGCTTTTCGCTGGGCGCCTATTGCCTGGGCGGCGCCAAAAATGTGCTGGCGGCCGCCTCGAAATATTCCAAGGAGCGCACGGCTTTCGGCAAGCGTCTCTGCGATTTCGGGCTGATCAAGGCCAAGCTGGGCGAGATGGCCATCCGGATTTACGCGGTGGAATCGATGATTTACCGATCGGCGGGCATGATCGAAGCAGCCGTTTCGACTCCCGAAGCAGGAGGCCGACAAGACGCTACAGGCCATGCAGGTGCTCGAGGAATATGCGATCGAAAGTTCGATCAGCAAAGTGGTGGGCAGCGAAACGCTGGACTTCTGCGTGGACGAAGCGGTGCAGATTTTCGGCGGCTACGGCTTCCATGAGGATTATCCGGTCGCGCGCGCCTATCGCGATAGCCGCATCAACCGCATTTTCGAAGGCACGAACGAAATCAACCGCATGCTGATCATCCAGATGCTGATGAAGCGCGCCATGACGGGCGTCGTTCCGCTGATACCCGCGGCCATGAAACTGGGCGAAGAAGTTCTGGCAGGGCCTTCGTTCGAGGAAGCTCCCTCGGGCGCATTCGCCGAAGAAGAGCGGGTGCTGGCGCAGGCGAAGAAAATCTTCCTGCTGGCCGCCGGAACAGCGGTGCAGAAATTCCGCGAGCAATTGGCCGAACAGCAGGAGATCGTGGCCGCCCTCGCAAACATCGTGATGGACGTTTACGCCATGGAATCATCACTCCGGCGCGCGCAGAAGTCCGGAGCAGCGCGCGCACAAGCCGCAGGCGGTGATGGCCGATGCGGCCCAGGCTTTCATCTCCGACGCGATGGACCGAATCGAGAAAGAAGCGCGCACCGCTCTCGCCGCGGTTGCCGAAGGCGACGCCCTCACTACGCAACTGGCCGTCCTGCGCCGATTCGCGAAGCACGCCCCCATCGACACGATCGCCATCCGGCGCCGCGTAGCAGAGGCCGTGCTGGCGCAGGACCGCTATCCGTTCGAGGGCCGCTGAGCAGGCCGGACCGTCTCTTTTTTACGCGGAACTGCGGGGCGTTGCCGTGAGGCAAGGTTACCCTGAGTGCTGCTTGTTTGAATACCGCGTATCGGCAGCGCGATTTCCTTACAATTCCAGCTCCGGTAAAGTCTTAAGATAGAGTTCTATCCGGGGATAAGCTTGGGTACTATCGCGGTGGTACACGTGTTACATTGTCCACTTTCCAGGCCAAAGGCACACTAGCGGACGTGGAGGATGGATTCGATGAAACCCTTCGTCTTCATGCTGGTCTTGTTCACCGGTCTGCCGGCAGGCATATGGGCCCAGGACGCTGCCCCCACCTCGGTGGACTTCAAGGGCCACCTCATTGGAGAAGGCGTAGCGGATTTCCTTCGGATCGAACCGGAGGCGCAGCAGGAAGTAGACGTATGCCGCGACCGGCCCACACGGCATAATTGCGACCGTCTGATAGCCGCGCTCAACGCAAATGGCCGGGCCGAAGTATCAACGAGTGGCGCGATTAACTTCGTGCTGGACGGAGGCAGGCTGGTAAAGCTCACGATGCTCGTCGACAAACCCATGGATGTGGCCGCCCTCGATTTGCGGGACAAGTTCGGACCTCAGACCAAAGCCGTGATGCTCTCGTCTAAAAATGACTCGGGGGCAAAATGGATCAACTGGCTACACATCTGGGACACCGCGGCCCTCTACATGAGCCTCTACCAGGACAATAATCCATCGCTACAGGATCATCGCTTGCTGCTAATCGTGGAATCGCACGCCGAACACGTGCTCGACGATCTCGGTTCCTCGAAACAGCAGACTTCGCTGGCAAGCACCAGCGCACCCAAAAACTAGAGGCTGGAAGCTATAGGGATTTTTCTCGCGAGAACCGAGCGCGGGACCCTGTCGTTACTTGCCGCCAACCTTGCGGAACAACATCGTCAGCGGATCAAAGAACTCATCCACCACGCGTTCCTTCAGCGGGATGATCGCGTTATCGGTGATCTTGATTTCTTCCGGGCAGACCTTGGTGCAGCACTTCGTGATGTTGCAATACCCGATCCCGTCGTTTTCCCGGAGGTCTTTCACGCGGTTCTCGGTATCCAGCGGATTCATCTCCAGCGCGGCGGTATAGACAAAAAATCGCGGCCCGATGAATTCATCGTGCAGGTGGTGATCGCGCAGGACGTGGCAAACATCCTGGCACAGGAAGCACTCGATGCACTTCCGGAACTCCTGCACGCGATCGATATCCGACTGCTGCTCGCGCCAGGTTCCGTCCGGCGCGTCCGGCTTGCGCGGCTTGAACTTCTTGATCTTCATCTTGACGCGATAATTCCATGCGACGCTGGTGACCAGATCTTTTACGTGCGGAAACGTGCGCATCGGCTCGACGGTCACGGGCTCATTCACATTGATCTGGCTCATGCGCGTCATGCACATCAGGCGCGGGTTGCCGTTGATTTCAGCCGAGCACGAGCCGCACTTCCCGGCTTTGCAGTTCCAGCGGACGGCCAAATCGTTGGCCTGGGTCGCCTGAATCCGGTGGACCACGTCGAGGACCACCATTCCGTCCTCGACCTCCGTCTTGTAATCGACGAATGCACCCGAGGCTCCCTCGCCTCGCCAGATTTTAAACACCGCCGTAGTGGCCACTATTTATTCTCCTCGATCACCTGCTTCAACTCGGAAGGCATGTCGATCAGCGGAACGTGCGTCACCTTCACGCCGCCATCAGGGGCCTTGTCGATCCGGATATTGACCCCGCCCCATTTCGGGTCTTTGTTGGGATAGTCCTCACGGAAGTGTCCGCCGCGGCTTTCCTTGCGTTCGGCGCCGGCGATCGCTACGACCTCGGCCATGGTCAGGAGATTTGCGAGATCGAGCCCCGTGTGCCATCCGCCGTTGTACTCGCGGTTTCCGGTGGCTCCGGCCTTTGCCGCCCGCTGCTTCAGCACGGCGATCTCTTTCACCGCCTTTTCCATCTCTTCCTGCCGGCGCACGATTCCGACCAGATTCTGCATCGTGGTCTGCAGTTCGTACTGGATGGCAAACGGATTTTCCCCGTTCGCGCCGCGCTCAAACGGCTCGAGAGCGTTTCGCGCCTCCGCGTCCACTTGCGAAGCGTTGATCGTTCCGGGCCGATTTTCCTTCGCGTATTTCGCCGCGAACTCGCCGGCGCGCTTGCCGAAAACAAGAAGGTCGGAAAGAGAATTGCCGCCCAGGCGATTTGCCCCGTGGAGTCCGGCGGAGCATTCGCCCGCCGCGAACAAGCCCGGCACGGTCGACATCTGCGTTTCCGCGTCCACCATCACGCCGCCCATCACGTAGTGCATCGTAGGGCCGATTTCCATGGGTTCTTTGGTGATGTCGATATCGGCAAGCTGCTTGAACTGGTGATACATGCTCGGGCAGCTTCTTCTTGATGTGCTCCGGCGCGTTGGAGATTCTCTCTTTGATCCAGGAAATGTCGAGAAACACGCCGCCGTGCGGGCTGCCGCGCCCTTCTTTCACCTCGCGCCGGATGCAGCGTGCGACGTGGTCGCGGGTAAGCAGCTCCGGAGGGCGCCGCGCGCTCTTGTCGCCCTGCGTGTAGCGCCAGCCTTCATCGGGGTTGTCGGCGGTCGAGCTCCGGTAATTCTCCGGGATATCGTCGAACATGAACCGCTTCCCGTCTTTGTTTTTCAGAACGCCGCCCTCGCCACGGACGCCTTCGGTAACCAGAATGCCGCGCACGCTCGGCGGCCAGATCATCCCCGTCGGATGGAACTGGACGAACTCCATGTCCAGCAGCGCCGCTCCCGCATTGAACGCGAGCGCATGGCCATCGGCCGTGTACTCCCAACTGTTCGATGTGATCTGATACATGCGGCCGATGCCGCCCGTCGCAAGCACCACGGATTTCGCCTTGAAGAGGCGGAATCGACCGCGCTCGCGGTCGTAGCCGAAGGCGCCGGCGATGCGGTCGCCGTCTTTGAGCAGCGTCAGGATCGTGGTTTCCATCAGGAAGTCGATCCCTTTATGAATGCCGTGATCCTGGAGCGTCCGGATCATTTCCAGGCCGGTGCGGTCGCCGACGTGCGCCAGGCGCGGGTAGCGGTGCCCGCCGAAATTGCGCTGGAGAATCTTGCCGTCGCGAGTGCGGTCGAATACCGCGCCCCAGGCTTCGAGTTCTCTTACGCGTTCCGGGGCTTCTTTGGCGTGGATTTCGGCCATTCGCCAGTTGTTCATGTACTGCCCGCCGCGCATGGTATCGGCGAAATGAACGCGCCAGCTGTCGCGATCGTCCACGTTGCCCATCGCGGCGGCCATGCCGCCTTCGGCCATCACGGTGTGCGCCTTGCCGAGCAGGCTCTTGGAGACGACACCGACCTTTACTCCCGCGGCGGAGGCCTCAATTGCGGCGCGCAAGCCCGCACCTCCCGCGCCCACCACCAACACGTCGAACTCGTGCGTCTCGATACTCCGCCATTTAAAAGATTCTCCAGTCGTGCCAGATTCCCATGTCGCACAAGCGCACATACAAATCCGCAAAGCCCACATAGAACATGCTGATCCAGGCCCACAGCATGTGGCGCCGGTTGAGGCACGACACGCAATCGTAAGCGGTCTTGCGCGCGGGGGAAGTCGAAAGGATGTCTTTTCTTCCGCCTACCAGATGGCGGAAGGAATGGCAGCCAAATGTATACAAGTCCAAGCAGAATCGGATTCGCGATCAGAACGATCGATTCCGACTCCGAGCCCCAGATGCTTGGAGCCGTCCGGGGCCGTGAAGAACAGCGCACGGATCCCGTCGTACGACAGAATGAAAACGAACAGGATCGCGATATAGAGAAAATAGCGATGTATGTTCTGGAGGATCAGGGGAAATTTCTTCTCGCCCCAGTAGCTGCTGCGGGGCTCGCCCACCGCGCAGTTCGGGGGATCGGCCCAGAACGCCTTGTAGTAGGCGCCGCGATAGTAATAGCAGGTAAAGCGAAACCCGCCGGGCGCCCACAAAATCAGCATCGCCGCCGAAAAAGGCACAATCGCCGGCCACCAATCGGGACGGGCAGTCAGCAGCAGCGGGGAGTACATCGGAGAGAGGTAATCAGCGCCTCCGCAGGCAGTAGTGCAGAGATAGTGATTGCCCTGCAGCCCGGCCCAAGTGGCGTAAACAATGAAGGATAAGTACCCAAGGAAGACAAGGAGTGGCTGAACCCACCACATATCCTTGCGCGAGGTTTTTCCGAAACCCCGCTTTGTCAGAGGGACATCAATAGAAGCCATTTCGCCTAGCGCCCCCACACGGAATTAGATTGGGTAAACAAACCGATAGCATAACCGTTTGCGGGAATTTTTTGAACCGCAATTTAACGAAACGATTTGATTCCGATCGTGTCGAATTCCGGTGTGCCGTTCGACACATTGTTGATTGGGTTGACTGAAGAGCTTGCAGAAGGCGGCAACTCACGAGACAGCCACCGCGCGCCTCGTGCGAATTGAATTTCTATGGCAGAGTAAAAAGGAATGCCCGTCGCCGAGAAACTCCGACCATCTGGTCGCATTGCTTTCACGCATCCCAACTTCACGCTTTTCCTCACCGCGCGATCGCTGATCGTGCTCGCGCTCGAGATGCAATCGGTGGCGGTCGGCTGGCAGGTGTACGACATCACGAGAAAGCCGCTCGACCTTGGCTTAATCGGATTGGCGCAATTCACGCCCAGCCTGCTTCTTTTCCTCGTGTCGGGCCACGTAGCCGATCGCGTCAATCGCCGGAAGCTGCTCACGATGTGTTACGTCGGATTCGCGACGTGTTCGGCGGCGCTTTTCGCCATTGCATCGCATTCGGCCTCGGCGCGCGCCGTCCTGCCGATTTACGTTGTCGTAGTACTGAGCGGCATCGTGCGTTCCTTCAACGGCCCCGTGACGCGCGCCATTCTTCCACAACTGGTGCCCGAGGAGCATTTTGCCAACGCGGTCGCCTGGAGTTCGAGCGCCAACCAAACCGCGAACATCCTCGGCCCATCGATCGGCGGACTAGTTTACGCGGCGTTCCGCGGACCCTCGGCCGTCTACGCCTTAGCAATGACGGCTGGCATACTAGCCGCGCTAGCGACGCTCCGCATTCGCCTGGAATCCATCCCTCGTCCGCGCCAGCCGGTGAACATGAAAACCGTCCTTGCGGGCATCCATTACATCTGGCGGCAAAAAATCGTTCTCGGCTCGATTTCGCTCGACCTCTTCGCGGTGCTGCTCGGCGGGGCCGTTGCTCTGCTCCCCGTCTACGCGCGCGAAATCCTGAAAACAGGCCCCTGGGGGCTGGGCCTTCTCCGCTGCTCGCCGGGGATAGGCGCGGCCAGCTATGGCGATGCTGCTGGCGCACCGGCCGCTCAAAGGCCGCTCGGGGGTCACGATGCTCTGGTGCGTAGCAGGGTTCGGAGTATTCACGATCCTCTTTGGCCTGTCGCACAATTTGATCCTGTCCATGGCCGCCCTGGTAATGGTTGGCGCCACCGACATGGTCAGCGTGATGGTCCGCGCCATTCTCGTGCAACTCGCCACGCCCGACGAAATGCGCGGGCGTGTAAACGCCGTCGATATGATCTTCATCGGCGCCTCCAACGAGCTGGGCCAGTTTGAATCCGGCATCACCGCCGCATGGTTCGGCGCTGTCCCAGCCGTGGTGCTCGGAGGAATCGGTACTCTCTTGGTCACTGCGCTGTGGGCTTGGGGGTTTCCCGAATTGCGAACCGCCGCGCACCGTTCCATCGAAAGCTAGCGATGCGTGCACCATCCTCTGTGCGCACCCGAGTCATTTAAGCAAGGCCGGGGCTTGTGCGTTTTACCCAAAGTGTTCGCCGTCACAATCAGTACGTGGGCGCGTATGTTATTCTCTTCCGCTCGGAGGAAAGCACACGCATGAGTTACATGGAACGCATCCAGAACGACCTGACCGCCGCCATGAAGGAGAAAGATGAGCTTCGGCTGAGCGTTCTGCGCATGGTGAAGAGCGCGCTGAAGCACAAAGAGATCGAAAAGATACGCCCGCTCGATGATCTGGAATCTCTTCAGATCCTGCAGACCCTTGTGAAGCAGCGCCGCGAATCCATCGACCAGTTCCGCAAGGGCGGCCGCAACGACCTCGCCGAAAAGGAAGCGAAGGAAATCGCGATCATCGAGGAGTATCTGCCGGCAGCGCCCAGCGACGCGGAAATGCATGCGGCCGTCGAGTCGGCCATCGAAGAAGAGGGAGCCAGTTCCCTCAAGCAAATGGGCGCCGTGGTCAAGGCCGCGCGCGCGAAACTCGAAGGCAAGGCCGTCGACGGGAAAGCCCTCAGCGACCGCGTGCGCCAGCGCCTCGGCGAAAAATCCTGATCGTCGGCGTCCGCAGACCTGAAGGAAGTTGAAGTCCTGATGGGGCCGACGGAGAGTGGCCCTTACGCCATCTCCGTCGGCCGCTCATCTGGATACGCCGATTTAGTCCCAGAGCGATTCCCACTTAGAGCACTTGAATTGCGTAGGACCGGTCCGGAAACTCGATGCGAACCACCTGATCCTTTTCTGTGATGACCTTGAACTGTTCCGCCTTTTGGGGCAGCTTCACCCAATAGGCAGGAACCGGTGATATAAGATTCCCGTCACGTTCCACGAAAACCGTCGCCCCGTTTTCCGGGGCTTCGAATTTGTATGTGCCGGGACCGATATGCGTGGTTCCTACGTAGACCGCTTTAGAAGTGGACCATTGACCTGAATCGATTCGATCCGTCTCTCCTGCGGCCCAAGCCAGGGTGGCGAAAAGTAAAATCGCGAGCGCAACCATAAATTGTTGGGTATTCAGTCGGAAATGCCCACTGCGGATAGCGAGATTCTTCATCACATACCTCCCGATCGAGAATGAATTGCCCCTCGGAAGAGGCGGCATGCTACGGTCCGGAAGCAGGAAGCCATCCAAACCTGCGTGTACTGTAATCAGATTATCTTAGCCGTGTCAAGTGCGGCTGACGTTACCTATGCAGAGTATCCTACGGAACCTCAATGCCGCTGATGAAGTCGAAAAATTCACCCGACAGGCAATCAACATGGGGCAGGGGGATGTTTGGGTAGCTACGCAGCGTTCAACTGCGCCACCCCACACGCAAGGTTTGCGAAGAAGGACGGCCGGGAACATAATAGCGCCCGCTCAATGCGCGGCCGGCGTGCGCATCTGGGCTCGCCTTTGGTGCTGCGGGACCCTGAACGGTCGAGGGGGGAATATGCGTAATTTAAACCGGTGGTGGATTGCCGTAGCGGGAGTCTGCCTCCAGATGTCGCTGGGGGCGGCGTACGCGTGGAGCGTGTTTCGAATTCCGCTTTCGCGTGAGTTTAGATGGACCATCTCGCAGGTCACGATCACGTTTACGATCAGCTGGTTTTGCCTGGGTTGCGCGGCGGTGCTGGGAGGACTGTGGCTGCACCGAAGCAGCCCGCGCGTGGTAGCCATGACAGCTGGCTTTCTATGGGGCGCGGGCGTATTTCTCGCGAGTTTTTCCGCGCATCGGCTTTGGTGGCTGTATCTCACCTATGGCGTGCTCGGCGGAATCGGGCTGGGAATGGGTTACATCGTGCCGATATCCGTGCTGGTGAAGTGGTTTCCTGATCGCCGGGGGCTAATTACCGGGATCGCTGTGGCGGGATTTGGGACGGGGTCGCTCATCTCGGCGCCGGTGGCGCACCGACTGATTGAGCGCGTGGGCGTGCTGACCACATTTGCGTATCTTGGCGTTGCATATGCGGTCGTCGCGATTGCCTCGGCTTCGTTTATGCGGCTTCCGCCGGAGGGCTGGACACCGGAAGGCTGGGCTCCTTCGGCGGCGCAACTCTCGCAGCGCTGCGACCGCGACTACACATTGGGCGAAGCGCTCGGAAAATGGCAATGGTGGGCGCTTGTGCCTGTTGATGTCGATCAATACCATGGCGGGGTTGTCGATTGTGTCGCAGGCGGCGCCGATCTTTCAGGAGATGGGGAAGGCGAGCGCGGCGACCGCGGCGGGACTGGTGGGCATCATCAGTATCGGGAACGGGCTAGGGCGGATATTCTGGGCCTGGATTTCCGACGTGACCACTCGGAAGACCGCGTACTTCCTGATGTACCTGGTGGAGGCGATTCTTTTCTGGAGCTATCACAGCATCGGTTCGCTGACAATTCTGGCGATTGCGACGTTCATTGTGGTGATGTGCTATGGCGGGGCCTACGGGATCACGCCGGCGTTTACGGCCGATTATTTCGGGCCGCGGCATGTGGGGCCGATTTTTGGGCTGATGATGCTGCCTTGGGCGTTCGCCTCGGCGTTCGGGCCTTCGCTGTTTGCCTATCTCCGGCAAATCAACGGCACCTATACCCAGGGACTCTACCTGATCGCTGGGATGATGACGGTGGCGCTGATCCTTCCGATCCTGGTGTCGCCGCCGCACAGCCGCGATCCTCAAACGGTGGCCCCGCCGGAGGGCGCGTTTCTCGAAGCGCTCGAAGCGAATGATTCGTCCTCATAGCCGGTTTCGTACAATGGCGGATCGAGAGTTCGTTGACGGGAATGCGGATGGCCCGTATAATCATGGTTTCCCAATCACGTTAGGAGATCGCATGTACGCCGTAATTCGCAGTGGGGGCAAGCAATACCGCGTAGAGCCGGGACAGACCATCGAGGTCGAGCGGCTGGAAGGCAAGGTCGGAGGGACGGTGACGTTTGACAGCGTCCTGACCGTGCGCACCGACGAAAAGAAAATTCTGGGCGGCAAGGACGCCGCCCAAGGCCAAAGTGACCGGGAAGATCCTGCGGCATCTTCGCGGACCGAAACTCAAAACATTGAAGTACAAGACGGGCGGCCAATACAATATTCAGCGCGGCCACCGCCAGGGCTATACCGCCGTGCAGGTCGGCGACATCCAACTTTCCTAGAGGCTTTTGAAATGGCACACAAAAAGGGCGGCGGTTCCTCAGTAAACGGGCGCGATTCGCACGGCCAAAGGCTGGGCGTGAAGCGCTTTGGCGGGCAGGTGGTTTCCGGCGGCAGCATCCTGATCCGGCAGCGCGGCACGCGCTACAAGGCCGGAAAGAATGTGGCGCGCGCGAAGGACGATTCGCTGTTTGCGCTGATTCATGGCGTGGTGCGGTTTGAGGACCGCGGCGGGCGCGGGAAATTCATCAGCGTCGTCACGGTGGAGGAAGCCGCGGCGGCGGATGAGAAGAAGTCTGCGGCAGCAGCTGCGGATTGAAGTCTCGCGGGAACGGAACCGCGAGAGTATGGCGGTACGCGCCTTGGCTTGTATCGAAGTTTACGGTTCGACCCACGAAAAACCTCGTCCCCGGTCGTGACTCGTCTATTTTTGTTTTTCCACCCATCCCTGGCGTATCCTTTTCGGTAGTTCATAGCGCGATTTGAGTGACCTATGTTTGCTGACGAAGCCAAGATCATCGTGAAAGGCGGCGACGGCGGAAATGGCTGCATGGCCTTCCGCAGGGAGAAGTACGTTCCGCGCGGCGGCCCTTCGGGCGGCGACGGCGGCAATGGCGGCGCGATTTATCTCGAGGCGAATCCCAACGACAACACGCTGCTGCGCTACCGCTACAATCGCGAATTTCGCGCCGAGCGCGGGCGGCACGGGGAAGGCTCAAAGTGCCATGGGCGAATGGGAGTCGATACGATTCTGGCCGTGCCCGTAGGTACGGTGGTTTTCGACGCGGATTCGGGCGAGCAGCTTTTTGATTTCACTCAGCCGGGCCAGCGATTCCGAGCTGCGCGGGGGGGGCGCGGTGGGCGTGGGAACGGCAATCCGCGATTCGTCAGGCCGTGGCACCAGGCGCCTACCGAACATGAAGACGGCAGCCCCGGCGAAGAGCGACACCTGCGGCTTGAGCTGAAGTTGTTGGCGGATGTCGGCCTGGTGGGCTTTCCGAACGCCGGGAAATCGACTCTGATCTCGCGCATTTCGGCAGCCAAGCCAAAGATCGCTGCTTACCCTTTCACGACGCTTGAGCCGCACCTGGGGGTTGTATCCGCCGATCCGGATGCGGCACCGGGCAACGGGCGCACGTTTGTAGTGGCCGACGTGCCGGGACTGATCGAAGGCGCTCACGAAGGCGCGGGACTCGGGATGCGGTTTCTAAAGCACGTGGAGAGGACTCGGCTGATCGCGCATCTTGTTGATACGAGCGATGCGAACGATCGCGACCCGATCCATGATTTTGAGATTATCGAACACGAACTGGCGGCGTTCAGTCCCGCGCTGGCGGAGAAGCCGATGATCGTGGTGGCGACCAAGCTCGACGCTACTACCGACCGCACGCACCTCGACGAGCTGCGGAAGTTTGCGGAGCAGCGCGGGCTGGAGTTTCATGCGATTTCTTCGGCGACGGGGGAGGGCATCGTCGAACTGGTGCGCGCCATGGCCAATGCGCTGGACCGGATTCCGAAGCCGATAGCGGCGGCGGATACGGCGCCTTCGGGTGAAGCTGACGATGATCATCCCCAGTCCGAAGACCGGCACTCCAACGCGGAAGAATATCTGGACGAAGAAAACGAAGGAAACGTGGAAGAAGACCACCCGGCCACTCCTCATGGGGAGGAGCGTTGACGGCTCCCGCTGCCTCCAAGGCGGCGAGCGGCGAGGTTCGGCGCGCCATCGCCCTTTTTGGCGGCACGTTTGATCCGGTTCATGCAGGGCATATCGCCGTGGCGCAGGCCGCCCAGAAGCGCTTTCACCTGGACGCGATTTATTTCATCCCTTCGTCGCGGCCTCCGCACAAAACCAAGATGGCGCTCACTCCATTTCTGCATCGCTACGCGATGGTGGCGCTTGGCTGCGCGGATCACCCCACATTCTTGCCGTCGGTGGCCGAGGCTGATTTGGATGGAGATGCGCCGCGCGTTTTCTATACGATCGATACGGTGCGGCGATTTCGCCGCGAGCATCCGGACGACCACCTTTACTTTATCGTGGGAGCCGACCAGTTTCTCGAGCTCCCCACCTGGAAGAGTTACGAGGCTCTTCTTGATTGCTGCGACTTCATCATCGCGAGCCGTCCCGGGTTCAAGCTGGACGCATTGCGCCTCGTGATACCGCCTGAAATGCTGGGATTGGAAAATGCCCCCGGCAATACTGGGGACCGGGGCCGGGAAATCCCGCCGAATCCCAACAAGATCGCCCTCCGAAAGTCGGCTATTTATATGCTGAACACAGTGTCGAGTCATGTGTCGTCGACCGAAATCCGCAACCGGCTCGATGAACAAAAAAGCATTCATGGCCTTGTGCCGTCGCGCGTGGAGGAATACATTCTGGGACAGGCCCTCTACCGGTGAACTCTAGTTCTCTTCGCCCCGAAGTTCGCTGGGCCGTGGAAGCGGCCCAGGACAAACAGGCGGTGGATATTACCGTGCTGAATTTGTCGGGTGCGGGGGCATTCGCGGAATACTTCCTGCTGTGTTCCGGAAGCAGCCAGCCGCAGATTCGCGCCATCAGCGACGCCATCGAGGAAAGGCTCGGCCGCGAAGGCATCTTTCTTGCGCATCGCGAAGGGAAAAGCAGCGCGGAGTGGGTGCTGCTCGATTACGGTTATTTTGTGGCGCACGTCTTCAGCGAGCGCGCGCGGGAATATTACGATCTGGAGCGGCTGTGGCGGAACGCGCAGCGTGTCGATTTTCCCGCGCCGGGAAAGCCGCCGGAGCCTCCCGCAGAATCGGAACGCAACAGCACGCAGCAGTCACCGGAGCGACCTGGTCCGAGTGACCTGGTCTGAGTGACCTGTTTTGGCCGGCAAAGACCGCGACAATAGACTCGACAATGAGCACGACGACGGCACGACGACGAACGCGGCGGCAAACGTGACAGGGAGCGTAACGGCGGCAGCAGTTGCGTGGGTGGCCGTTGACCCAGCCTCGCTGCAAATTCTCGAGACGGCGCAGAAACTCGCCGAGCCCTCCACTACGCTGCTGATTACCGGCGAGAGCGGGACCGGCAAAGACCAACTGGCGCGCTGGATTCACGATCACGGTCCCCGCCGGGACGCTCCCTTTTTGAAAATTGACTGTGCCAGCCTTCCGCCGGAGCTTGTGGAGTCGGAATTATTCGGGCACGAGCGCGGCGCGTTTACCGGGGCGGTGGCGCGCAAGCCGGGGCGGCTCGAAATGGCGCAGGGCGGCACCATCGTGCTGGACGAAGTGGCGGCGCTGGCACCGGGTTTACAGGCGAAGCTGCTGCGCGTGCTGGAGGAGCGGACGTTCGAGCGCCTTGGCGGCAACGAAACGCTTCATATAGACTCGCGGATCATGGCGCTGACGAACACCGATCTGCCCAAAGCGGTTGCTGCCGGAAGATTTCGAGAGGATCTTTTCTTCCGGCTGAATGTGCTGGCCATCGCGATTGCTCCCTTGCGCGAGCGTCGGGGAGATATTGCTCCGCTGGCCGCTCATTTCCTTGCGCGGCTGGGGCCGATTCACGGGCGGCCGGAGGCGTCTCTCGATCCGGATGCGCTGAAAATTCTTGAGGCGTATGGGTGGCCGGGGAACGTGCGCGAGCTTAAGAACGCGATTGAACACGCGCTGATATTTGCGGATGGAGCGGCGCTCGGAGTGGAGAGTTTTCCTCAGATTTTGCAGGCTGCGGGAAAAACGCACGGAATGAGTTCGCTCAGGTCGCTCGAGGATCTGGAACGCGAAGCGATCAAGGCGACGCTCGATCAAACGCATTACAAAATCGCGCGTTCGGCCGAGATCCTGGGTATCAGCCGCAAGACGCTTCTTGAGAAGCGCAAGCGCTATGGGCTGATTTAAGCGGAAGACCGACCCGCACACTTAAAATCATTAGCGGACTGCTTGTTCCGCAAGGAGCCGGATTGCCTCTGAATGTCTTCCCCTGCCCACGAGACTCAAAACTCATCAGATCGTGCTGACGAGCGCAGCGGCCTAGTGAGATGAAGATCCGGTTCGTCATGCTTGGCAAGACGCGGCGCGGAGAGGCTCGCGCGCTCTTCGACGATTACATCCAGCGGATCGGGCACTACGCGGAAACCGAAGTAAACGAATTGCGCGACGGCGACGCCGGGCGCGCTGGGGAAGCTCAAGATGGAGCCGGGAGCTGTGGTGGTGCTGCTCGACGCTGGCGGCAAGCAATTTACCTCTCAGCAATTCGCGCGGTGGATGGGAGACCTTCGCGACCGCGGCATCCGGGAGATCGCGTTTCTTTGCGGCGACGCGTCGGGCTTTCCGGCCGCTTTGCGTGACGCGGCGAAGCAGAAGATATCGCTTTCGACGCTGACCATGCCTCACGAATTCGCGCGCGTGGTTCTCGCGGAGCAGATTTACCGGGGTTTTGCGATCCTGTGCCGGCCACCCGTAT
The DNA here is from genome assembly GCA_963848365.1 of uncultured Acidobacteriota bacterium. Lineage (GTDB taxonomy): Bacteria > Acidobacteriota > Terriglobia > Acidiferrales > UBA7541 > Palsa-295. The sequence continues at coordinate 95,549 of CAWKDI010000004.1, read as the reverse complement.
CCGAAATAGGCCGCGACCGATCCCCCGAACGCCAAGGAATTGCTGGTGTTGCGCGTCACATGGACAGGGTTCCATGCCTTGCTTTTCCTTCATTCGTGGCCTAAAATTTTCGGTTATATTGTGGGATTGTCTTTTACGCCCCGCAAGTTCCATTGAACCGCGGGCGCGTTTCCTGTCGCGCACAACAACCTAGGAGGATCGGTGTCCACACCATTGGAAAGCTGGGTAGAGGAAACAGCACGCCTTACGAAGCCTTCAAAAATCGTCTGGTGCGACGGATCGCAGGAAGAAAACGAGCGCCTTGCCGAGGAAATGCTGAGCGACGGCACTTATATCGCGCTGAACGAGAAGACCTACCCGAACTGCTACCTCCACCGAAGCAATCCCAATGACGTTGCGCGCACGGAAGGACTTACGTTTATCTGCACGCGCGAAAGGTGGACGTAGGACCCACGAACAACTGGATGTCACCGGAAGAAGGCAAGGCCAAGGTGCGCCCGCTTTTCGACGGCGCGATGAAGGGCCGCACGATGTACGTGGTGCCCTACATCCTTGGCCCGGCGAAGTTCGCCGTACAGCAAGATCGGCGTGGAGATTACCGACAGCGCCTACGTGGTGGCGAGCATGCGGATCATGTCGCGCATGGGCAAGGTGGCGCTGGATCGGCTGGGAAGTTCCGACGATTTTGTTCCCGGGCTTCATTCGCTGGGCGATTTGAATCCGGACCGCCGGTTCATCCTGCATTTTCCGGAAGAAAAGCTGATCTGGAGCGTCGGCTCCGGCTACGGCGGAAACGCGCTGCTCGGGCAAGAAGTGCTTCGCGCTGCGAATTGCGAGCTGGATGGCGCGCGGCGAGGGTTGGATGGCCGAGCACATGCTGATTCTGGGGCTGGAGGATCCCTCCGGAAAAGTGACCTACATGGCGGCCGCGTTTCCGAGCGCCTGCGGCAAGACGAATCTGGCCATGATGGTTTCGGCGCTGGAGAAGCAGGGCTATCGCGTGTGGACCATCGGCGACGATATCGCGTGGATGCATGTGGGCGCCGATGGAACGCTGCGCGCGATCAATCCCGAGGCGGGCTTCTTTGGAGTGGCGCCCGGGAACGAACGAAAAAACCAATCCGAACATCATGGGGGCGCTGCACAAGAACACGATTTTCACGAATGTGGCCCTCACGGCCTTCGGCGAGCCGTGGTGGGAGGGAATCGACGGCGCGGCTCCGCAAGGGCATCACCACCTGGAAGGGCGAGCCGCTCAACGGCAATTCGGGGCCGGCGGCGCATCCGAATTCGCGCTATACCGTGCCGGCCAGCCAGTCGCCTTCGATTTCGCGCGCATTGGGACGATCCGGCAGGGCGTGCCGATCTCCGCGATCATTTTTGGCGGGCGGCGCGCGCGAGGCTGGCGCCGCTGGTATACGAATCGCAGAACTGGCAGCACGGCGTGTTTGTGGGCGCGACCATGGCTTCGGAAACGACTGCGGCGGCGACCGGCGCGGTGGGAGTCACGCGGCGCGATCCCATGGCGATGCTTCCTTTCTGCGGGTACAACATGGCCGATTATTTCGGGCACTGGCTGGAGATGGGCCCAAAGCTGAAAAATCCGCCGAGAATTTTTCATGTGAACTGGTTCCGGCGGGGCGAGGACGGGAAATTCCTGTGGCCGGGTACGGGGAAAACGTGCGCGTGCTGAAGTGGATGCTGGACCGCATCGAAGGCCGCGCGGAAGCCAACGAGACGCCGATCGGGCAATGTGCCAACGCGCGGAGTCGCTGACGCTCGATGGGCTTTCGATTTCCCCGGACACGCTTCGACGAACTTCTGCAGCGTCGATCCCAGCGGCTGGGCGGAAGAGTCGCAGGCGGTCGGGAAGTTCTTCGAGGAGTTTGGCAACCGGCTGCCAGAACCGTCTGCGCCAGGAGCACCAGGCGCTCGACGACCGGCTTCAGCGGTCCGCGGTGCCGGTCAGGTAGCGCCGTCAATTGATGCGAACCGCGTAAGGCGCGTGAGATTGGCGCTTCCGGCTATCTGCAGCTCCCCGAACCGATGATTATTGCATTTGCAGGCCTAGGGGCTAAGATTGTCGGGTGGGAACTGGCGGATTTGGCGCCTCCGAAAGATTGGCAGCTTGCATTTACATGTGGACATCCTTCATTTCCTGGCTTTGCTGGCATTCCTCGCGCCCCAAGTTCACCCATCGCCATCCGCTTACGCATAGCGGCTTCCGTGGCCGGTTCGCAATCTGACGGTGGTTCCCGATCTGGCGCAGCGCGTGGCCAAGTTCCGGCGCGTGCAAGCATGCCTTCTAATTCGCAGGGGCTGAGCGCGCGCGAGACAACAGATGATCGATAAGCTGGTGGATGCGTCGGGGCTGCTCGATTGCATCTACTGGCGGCAGAGCGACCCGGAAGGGCTGAAGCTCTATCTTTCGCTCGCAGGGAGCAAGAATCCGCAAGACGAGCTTCTGCGCCGCTATTTGAAAATCAACGGCAGCCGCTTCGATCTGATCGACGACAACAAGCCCTTCGTGGGCACGCAGCCGATGCCGCCCGGCCGCGGGTTTTTCCCCGAAGATATGACGCGGGCGAAATTCGACGCCTATGTGGCCGCGCATCCCGCGCAGAAAGCCGCGCTCTACAATCCCCAGACAATCGTGCGCGCGAAAGGCGACACGCTCGAAGCGATTCCCTACCACGTGGCGTTATCGCGAATTCCTGGAGCCGATGGCCAAGGATCTGCGCGAAGCGGCCGCGCTGAGCGACGATCCGGCGTTTGCGAAATTCCTGCGGCTGCGCGCCGATGCGCTTGCTCACCGACGATTATTTCGCGAGCGACATCGCCTGGCTCGATCTGCAGAATCCGAAATTCGACGTGATCTTCGCGCCCTACGAGACGTATCTGGATTCGCTGCTGGGCGTGAAGACCTCCTACGGCGCCTCGGTGATGATCCGCAACGAGGAGGAGAGCAAGAAGCTCGCAGTCTTCCAGAAATATGTGCCGGACCTGCAGGAATCGCTGCCGCTTTCGCGCGAGGATTTGCCTTCGAAGCGCGGCAAGCAATCGCCGATGGAGGTGGTGGATTCGCCCTACCGCGTCGGGCGACCTGCTGCACGGCTACCAGGCGGTGGCGGACAATCTGCCGAACGATCCGCGCATCCACGAGCAGAAAGGGCTCGAAGAAAATCTTCTGGAAGAATTTCATGGATGCGCGCGTGAACTACATCATCCTGCCGCTGGCCAAGCGCGTGATGCAGCCGGACCAGGCGGCCTGGCGAGCGGCGAAGGCTATCTCACCGATACGCTGATGCACGAAATTTCGCACGGCCTGGGCCCGGCGTTCGCGCGCACGTCGCCAAAGGCAAAACGGACATTCGCGAGGCCATCGGGCCGCAATATTCCGGCGCTGGAAGAAGCCAAGGCGGATATCGTGGGAGAGTTTGGCTTGAAATGGCTGATCGATCACGGCGAGTTTCCGAAAGAAAAGCAGAACGGCGTCTACGCATCCTATGTGGCGGGAATTTTTCGCACGGTGCGCTTCGGGATCGCCGAAGCGCATGGCGCCGCCGAGATGATGGAGTTCAACTATCTTGCCGAGCAGGGCGCGATCCGGCGCGAACGCTCGACCGGACTTTATGAAATCGACTTTGGAGCGCATGCCGGGGGCCATCGCATCGCTGGCCAAGGAATTGCTGGAGCAGGAAGCCACCGGCGACCGGGGGCGCGCGGAACGCTGGTTCAAGAAATACGCGGTGATGCCGCCGGAGCTTTCCGCGGCGCTGGCGAAGGCCTCGGACATACCGGTGGATGTCGATCCGGAATTCGATTTTCATCCGCCGCTTCGATAGGAAAGCCGCAGGTTTGGCGGGACTCGCCGACTTCGCGCGGTGAAACTCAGAGGATCGACTGGACTTCCGGGTCGATGGAGACGTGGGTCTGCGGGAATCCGTTGATCTGGAAATTTGGCGCTCGCCGGCGCAGGCGAAATGGAAGAAGCGGCTGATGTGGTAGTCCTCGTCGAAGGTGCCGAAAACATCCTCGATTTCTTGCTTTGAAAGTCCGAGGGCGGCGAGCGCCACCGGCTTGGCCGTATGCCGCCGGCGGCCGCCAGATATTTTTCGCACAATTCCTTCAGTTCGATGTTCATATCCAGAGGTAGGCGCCCGCTTCGCCGTACGGCAGATTCATGTAAAACAGATTGGCTTCCGGGATGTCCTCGAAGGCTTCGCACAGCTTTGCGGCGCCGTGCGCGGCGCACAGAGAGGCTCGCCCGGGACGCGTCGCCGATCTGTTCGACTTCATCGAGGCTTGCCACTTGGTCTCGCGACAGCCAAAGCCAAGTTGCCACCTGTCGAACATCGTACACACGCGCCAAATCCTTCGCGCCAGCCGTTTTTCGATCGCCGCTGCTACGTCGGGAGCGAGTCCAGCCGGCTGCGAAATCCTCTTTGCGCGACGAAAAAATATTGCGTGACACGATCTCGGGGTCGGGCTCGAAGGCGACGATGAGGCCGCGGATATTCGACGAGTTCGGCGGACAAGGTATTCGTCAAGCAGGTGCGGCACAGAACGATTTCGGGCCGGGCTGGCTCGCGACTGGACCACACGCTTTCCGCGCAGGTAGAGGGTGTCGGGCAGAAGCGTGGCCGATCCAGTACGCGTCATGTTCCAGGTGAATGCATTCGGCGGGCAGAACCCTTTAGCCAGGCCCACCAGTTGCGGCTGCGCGGCAGAATGCGGATACCGGGGTAGGCGGATCGTCATGGATATCTGGCTCAAGCATGGTTCTCCGCTGCGGCCGCCTGAAATTTTGGAGCGGTATGGTAACAGATTGAAACTCGAAAGTTAGCGCAATGGAATCTTTCTGCTTGACAGTCGCGATTTTTTTGAACGAAAGCACTTGTTTTGTGCAGTCGATTTGATGCGGTTTTGCACGACTTCGTCCATTGACAATGCGCAAACCGGACGCGTATCATTCCTCACGATACAGCGTCGCAGCGCGGACGCTTATCCCCTTCAAGCTCTAACCCCCGGATTGGGTGGAGTAACCTGAGGTAGAACTCTCGGCAAGTAGGGCAGGATTGCTACGGAGGCCGCTTCCCAATGTCACCCGAACACGACGAGAAACCACAATCCCCTGCCGCGGAAACCGCCGATGGCAGAACCTCATCAGACCCGTACGGTTCGCTGCTTCCGCCGTTGACGGCGGAGCCACAAAGCGGCGGTGCGGCCACCGCTGTCGCGCGAGCCCCGGAGCCAGCCGTGATCTCTGAGCTTCCCACGGATGACACCTCTGACGAGGCGCCGACTGCATCTGGCACAGAAGTAAGCTCCCCGAGAGGCCGACGCTGGCGTTGCGGACACCCATGTAGCGCAGCTGAACCGGCTGAGACGGCGGAGTCTGCCGAAACAACCGAGACGATGGACCAGCTGCTCGATCAATTCTCCACTCCGGAAGCCGGCAGTGGCGGAGGGTGAGATTTTCGACGGGCGGGTGCTGGCCGTTACCGAGGCGGGAGTTGTCGTCGATGTCGGCGGGAAGTTCGAAGGGCTGGTGCCGGCGCAGGAATTTCTCGATTCGGGCGCGCCGATTGAATTTGGGCGAAGGGCAGACGATTGAGGTCGAGCGCCTGCACGAGCAGCGCGATGGCTACGTGCTGCTGTCGCACGTGCGCGCGCACCGCCGCCGCGTGTGGGAGCGAATCGAGAAGGCGTACCGCGAGCACACGAATCTGAAGGGCAAGATTCTGGAGAGGATCAAGGGCGGGCTGGTGGTGGATATCGGCGTGCGGGCGTTCCTGCCGGCTTCGCAGATCGAACTGCGGCCGGTGCACGACCTGGAGGGATGGAAGGACCGCGAAATTGAAGTTCGCATCCTGAAGCTGAATCGGAAGCGCGGGAACATCGTGGTGAGCCACCGCGCGATTCTCGAAGAAGAGCAGAAGGCCAAGCGCGACGCGCTGGCGTCCACGCTGACGGAAGGGAGCGTGGTAACGGGCCACGTGAAGAACGTCACCGATTACGGCGTGTTCGTGGATTTGGGCGGAATGGACGGATTGCTGCATGTGAGCGACCTGGTTTGGGGGCGCGTGCCGCATCCCTCGACGCTGGTGAAGCCCGGCGACGAAATTCAGGTGCAGGTGCTGAAGTTCGACAAGGACAAGCAGCGGATTTCGCTGGGCAGAAAGCAGCTTCTTCCCGATCCGTGGGCGACTGTGCCGGAGCGGCTGCCGGTGGGAACGCGGATTCAGGGGAAAGTGGTTGGCGTCACCGATTACGGCGCTTTCGTGCAGATCGAGCCGGGAGTCGAAGGCCTGGTGCACGTGAGCGAGATGAGCTGGTCCAAGCGCACCAAGCACCCTTCGAAAATCGTGAAGGTGGGCGACGACGTGGAAGTGGTGGTGCTGGAACTGAAGACGGACCAGCGTCGGATTTCGCTGGGGCTGAAGCAGACGCTGCCCGATCCGTGGGAAGCGGCAGCGGAGAAGTATCCGGTGGGCACGGTGTATCAGCGGGCGCATCCGGAACCTCGCCGATTTTGGCGCGTTCGTCGAGATTGAAGAAGGAATGGAAGGCCTGATCCACATCAGCGACGTGAGCTGGACCGAGCGCATCAAGCATCCCAGCGAGAAGTTCAAGAAGGGCGACACGGTGCAGGCGCGCGTGCTGAAGGTGGATTCGCAAAACCGCCGGCTCTCGCTGGGAATCAAGCAGGTAAACGACATTTGGGCCAACTGGTTTGGCGCGCACAAGACCGGGGAGGTCGTGAAGGGCAAAGTAACCAGAACCACGGATTTTGGGGCCTTTGTTGAGCTGGCGGACGGCATCGAAGGGCTGTGCCACGTGTCGGAAATCGAAGAGCGGCGGCCGAAGGGCGAGCGGGAAAAGGAAAAGGCGCCGCGTGGCGCGCGCGTGACGTCGGTGCTGGCCGGCGGGCAGGAATACGATTTCAAGATCATCCGCCTGGAACCGGAAGAGCACAAAATCAGTTTGAGTTATCGCGCGGCGCAAAAGCAGGCGGAGCGGCAGGAGATCGAGACGTTCCGGTCATCGAAATCGTCGCCGACGGCGACGATTGGCGACGCCATTATGGCCAAGCGGCAATCATCATAGCGAAGTCTCCGCAGCGGGTCTGGGCTGCTGTGGAATTCACCTCCTGGCAGGGAATAATCTTTACCTTACGTTAGATTGATGATATCAAAGAGCTTGTGGCGCGCCCGGCTCCGGCGCACACGGCCCGTTAGCTTACTACAGTATCTTAATCATCGTGAGGAGGTTCTCATCCCATGGCAGAGGCAGCCGGCGAGCAAACCCACAATCAAAGATCAAACGATGACGAAGGCCGATCTGGTGGAAGAGGTCAAGCGCGTGACCGATCTGCCGCGCAAGGAATCCGAAGCGGTCGTTGAAACGATCTTCGAAAGCATTATCGCGGCGCTGCAATCGGACGATAAGATCGAGATCCGGGGCTTCGGAAGCTTTCGCACGCGACAGCGGCGCGGGCGCACCGGGCGCAACCCGAAAACCGGGCGCCAAAGTGGAAGTTCCGCCCAAGAAAATTCCCTTCTTCAAGCCGAGCAAGGAACTGAAAGACTTCATCAATAACTCCGGATCGGCAGGCGCTGCCGCGGCTCACCATGAGCCGGGCACGCAGGGCTAAGCAGGATGGATTATTTGTGGTCGCCCTGGCGCTATCGTTACATTGCCAGCGAAAAGAAAGACGATCGCTGCGTATTTTGCGAAGCGGTTGCGGCAAACGATGACGCTGCCACCCTGATAGTCTTCCGGGGCGAGAAAAACTTCATTATTCTGAACCGGTATCCGTACACCAGCGGCCATGTGATGGTGGTGCCCTACGCGCACATGGCGGATCTTTCCTCGCGCTCCTCCTTCGACACCTTTCCGAAATGATGCGCTTAGCGCAGCGCGTGCAGGCGGCGCTCGAAAAGACGTACCACCCGGAAGGCTATAACATCGGAATGAATCTGGGGCGGGCGGCGGGAGCGGGTATCGTGGGGCATCTGCACCTGCACGTGCTTCCGCGATGGGCGGGCGACGCCAATTTCATGACGGTGGTGGGGGAAACTCGCGTGGAGCCCGAAGATCTTTCGACGACCTATGAAAGGCTTCGCAGCGCGCTCGCCTGAAGTGTTTCTGTTGAGCCCGATTGCTACTGAGTGCGGCGGACTACGGCCAGTTGCGGGGCATCCCAGAAATCGTCGCGCCCTAGAAGTTCGACGCCGATATGGCGGCGGCCTTCCGAATCGAAGCGCGAGTAGACCACGCGCGCTTCCACCCGCTTGCCCTTTATCCCGGCGACACAGGACTACGTGTCCATTGATTTCGACGGAATGGCGGCAGACGAAACCGGCGCCGTGGCGGCTTACCGATGGAAGTCCAGGTTTCTTCCTCCCAGGTGTGGCGCGGATCCTCTCGGCGCAGCCAAACGGGAACCGAAGCAGCCATTCTCGGGCTGCGCCGCAACGACCGGCTTAGCTGAGAACCGCGGCGCAAGAGATCCTGGAGGCGGGGAAGATGGGGCGCGGCCGCGGACTCTTCGGCGATGGCGAGGGTTTCGGCCTGCTGCACGCAATCAGCGAGGAAATTCTTCAATCCGGCCGCAGCGGCGGTATCGACGGGCTTTACCTTGAGGCAGGCGCTGCGAGAATCCATCTCCTCGAGCGGAGGCGGAAATAAAATGGTCGAGACAGAACGCGCGGGTTTCCAGTTGGGCCGCTACGCTGCCACTGCATCCCTCGCACGAACATTGGCTGGCCTTCAGCGCCCGGGGCGCCTCCGGACATGCAATTTGACTTGCCATCTGCCATCCCAAGAGCCCCCGCCACGGGGCCGCGCTTATTGCTTCGGCAGTCTTCCAATTCCTTTAGCTACTTCAGAAATCGCGGTGCTGACGAGTTCCAGGTGCTCGCGGCTCTGATTTTCCAGCTCGCGGGAGAACTGGCGAGACGTTTCCGCGGCCTTCGCTTCATCTCGCCGATAGCGGCTTCGACCGGTTCCATAGCCTTCTGCAAGCGAGACTGCGCTTCGGCCTCCTGCTGCTGGCGCCGAGGCGCTGAAGTGGTCTGAGCGCGGAGCTTATGGCCGACTGGATCGGTCCCGTGAAGTTCTTCGCGGGCGGCGTCGAGGCGTTCGCGAATCATCATTTCGAACTGTTTTTCGAAGCCACTGCAAACTTCCTCGATCTTGCCGGTGGACTTTGTCAGCGCCTGATCGAGGACGGTCTCGAGTTCCTCGCGCTGCTTGGCCAGCGCGGCCATCGTTTCCTTGGCATGATCGATCACCGGGGCCGACTGTTCCTTGAGCCGGGAGACGATGCGATCCACGCCTTCTTCGCGGGAGGATTCCAGGCCGCGCTGCAATCGATCCAGGGCATTGGCGGAAAGGCTTTGCGCCAGAGTGATCGAGTTCCTTGCTGCGCTCCTCGACGCGTTCGAGCGCGCGGCGAACGTCGGCGTCCAGTCGCTTGGTCCACGCCGCGTGAAGGGTCTTGGCGCTTTCCTGGCTGACCCGTTCAATTGCTTCAGGGATTGCTCGATCCAGGGGCCCGTCTGCGAGGAGGCTAATTCCGTGAGCACGGTCTTGGCCTCTTCGCGTAGTCCCTGACGAACCTCATCTAGGGCGGAGGTGGCCCTTTCCCGGACCGCGGCGCCGGCTGCCTCAAAAAGAATCTTTTCCATCTGCTGGTGAAATTCGCCGACCAATTGCCCGACCGGCCGGTCGAGCGAGGGCGACTGTTGATGGTTTTGCAACTGCGCTCGTGACCGGAGAGCGGATCGCGGCGCCATTGCTGGATTTCTCCGGCACGGGCGATTTGGCAACGGTTCAGACTTCGGAACGGCGAAGGGCTTTGACTTCGCGGCGGCCGGCTGCTGTAAGCGCGATTCGCAGAAGCTCAGCCAATCCTGCGGCGGCGAATCGATGCCCCAGATATTGCCGGGATCTTCGAGTTCGATGGCGGTTTCGTAGATACCGGTGGTGTCCAGCGGCCGCTTCACCCATTTGACCAAGCCGCGGGCGGAAACGGCTCGTGCCATGGTTCTTGCCGTTGAGCTCGAGCATGACCCAGGAGTTGGTAAGAACATCGTGCTTCGATTCATAGCGGCATCCGTGGCAGCTCACGGCCACGGTGGAGACTTCCTCGCGATATGGCCCGCGGTAGGAATCGACTCCCATTACAGTGATCGGGACGACTGCGTTCAGCCGGGTGCTGCGACGGAGAGGCCGAGCCAGGTCGCTGGCGGTGGACGTATTTGACATAAATTCCTCTTTGGATTGCTTTCGAGTATTCAGAATACGGCAAGGCGTTTCCGCGAATAACCTTCAAAATTCTGACGGTGTGTTAATGGGTAACTACTGAACGAGGGCGCAGAAAAGGGACGCTGATACTGCTGAGGATAGCCGCGGGATGCGCGCAGACCGCCCGAGAACGCGGCGGAGGAAAAACTTAATGGTTCGACCTCAATGGGCAGCTGCACAGGGTGAACGCGCCGGGCGTGATTTCGGTCTGGGCGCAGGAATAGGGCAGCCACTCCTTCGCCGAGATCGAGCGCGCTGCACGGTTGTGTGTTGCGAACAGATCGAGAAGCCTGGAACGTATCGCGTGCTGGAACGGATCAGAAGGGAAATCGTCTGAAGACTGGCGGGACTATAGATCGGCAAGGTCGACAGGGCGCGAAAATCGTAGGCCCTCCGCCAATTGGAGACAGCCGGGGGAGCCGCCTCCAGGTGAATCCTTCAGGTATACGACGGCATAGTCCACGAGTGAGCCGTCGGCCTTGTCATAGACTCCGATTTCGAATTCCGGATTGTGGTGATCCGGGGCTGAGCGAGGGGGCGATGTTCGTTTGAAAATAGGGCATGCCGCTGGCATCTGTGAAAACACGGAAATCGTTGATGTGGGTATGGCCGGCGTAGCTGTCGCGAAGAATCTCTTTGTGAGAATTGATAATTGCGAGGAAAGAATCCAGATAGGGTTTTTTCCAAAACAGCAGGGGTGTGTTGCACGGGCCCTCGCTTCCGATTATGAGCTGTTGCGTAGGCGTCGATTCCTGGGGGGATGTGCATGACCAGGGCGGCGGTATGGCGCTGAGCGCGGACCTCGTCAAGTTTCGATGCAAGCCACGTCATCTCGGCTGCGCCAGCATTCGGGTCGGTTGAGGAAGTGGCAGCGAGTGTAAAGCCGCGACCAGAGAGAAGTATTCAGGACGATGAACTCCTGGCTCGGCACTGTGGGATGCGGCAGCGTAGTAACCGCCAGAAAGAAAATCCCGGGTGGCATGGTTCCGCGGCAACAGCTTTCCATTCCTTGGAAAGGGCCATCCAGCAGTGGTTTCCCCGGCTCGGCGTAATCGCCGGTCGATCGAATCGTTGTTTCCCAGCGCGTCAAAGATCGGGACTGCCGGGGAAGGTTTGCTGAATCATGCGATTCACGAAGACCATGGTCTTGATGGCGAATTCCTGGTAGCCCCTGCCGTCCGGCATGAAATTCGTCGGTATTTTTCTGCGAAAATGGTGACCGAGGTATCTCCGGGCACGAGAATGTAATCGTAATGCGCCGATTGCCGAGCCGCCTGCAGCGCCGAGATCAAAAGAGCGTAGTTGGAGTCTGCGCCATCGCGGGAGGGTTCCCGGCTGGCGGAGGATTGCAGAATGGCCTGCCATTTCTCGACAGGACTCGACGCGAGCGCCTCGACGCTGCGCGGATCGGTTCCTGTAAAGGGATCGAAATGAATATCCGTGAGTATCAGGAATGTCCGTTCATTCTGCGCGACGGGGAGACTTGCGGGATTGGAGATCTGGAGAGCCTGGAATTGCCGGGAGGCAGTAAAGCCAGGATCAGGACGAAGGCTCGCCGCGGTATGCGGACCGACAAATCTATCGATGGAAAGACCTTGCGGGCACACATCAACTATAAATGAACCGCAGACCAACTATAAAGGCGCCGAGCGAAATCGGGAACGAGGCCTCGAGCGTCCCCAAGCGAGCTCCTCTAATCGATGGCTAGCTCTTCATGAGCTTCAATCGATTTACTGAACGGCAGCGATGAAATTACGGCAGTTCGGGCTCGCCGCGATTCAATCCGGACGGCCGAAGCAGTGGTATTCGAAGCCGCGCGCCTTCATTTCCTTGGGAGACAGAATATTGCGCCCGTCGAGGATCAACGGCCGGGCCATGGCGTCGCGGACGCGATCCCAATCGAGCTTGCGGAACTCGTCCCATTCGGTGGCGATCAGCAGCGCTTCGGCATCCTGCGCGGCTTCGTAAGGCGACTTCGCGTATTCGATCTGCGGCAGCACGGCGCGGGCCCGCTCCATGGCTTCCGGATCGTAGGCGCGGACCTTGCGCGCCTTCCGCCGAGCAGCTGATTGACCAGATCGATCGCCGGCGCAAAGCGAATATCGTCGGTATTGGCCTTGAAGGCCAGGCCCAGCACGCCGATCTGCTTGCCCCGGATCACCCACAGCGCCTGGCGGATTTTCTCGCAGAAGTGTTCGATGCGCTTCTTGTTGATTCTTTCCGCTTCGCGCAGCATGGTGAAATCGACGCCGGAGCGCTCGGCAAGATGCACGAAGGCCTGCAAATCCTTGGGCAGGCAGAAGCCGCCGAAGCCCAGGCCCGGTGCGCAGAAAGCTTTGTGCCGATGCGCGGGTCCATTCCGACCGCGCGCATCACTTCTTCGATATCCGCTCCCAGCCGTTCGGCCAGATCGGCCACCATGTTGGCGTAGGAAATCTTCAGCGCGAGAAACGAATTGGAAGCGTGCTTGATCAGCTCGGCGCTGTTGATGGTGGTGACGAGCCAGGCCGGCTTCGGGCCGTCCGGGCAGCCCGGATGGATGCACGGGGCACTTGAAATTCTGCTCGAGGACGGGCCGGTAGATCTCCTTCATCTGCTTTTCCGCGCTTTCGTCTTCCACGCCGACGACGATGCGGTCGGGATGCAGGAAATCCTCGACGGCGGTGCCTTCGCGCAGGAATTCGGGATTGGAAGCCACGCTGAATTTCACGTTCGATTTGCGGCCGTAAACGGCGAGGGCGCGCTTCAGTTCCTGGCCGGTCCGCGCCGGAACGGTGCTTTTTTCGACGACCATCTTGGGGCTGCGCGCTTCGGTGGCGATCATGCGCGCGACATGGTCGATGGCGCTGAGGTCGGCATCGCCGTTGGGCAGGGGCGGCGTTCCCACGCAGATGAAAATGGCGTCGCCGCGAGTGGCGGCGTCGGCCGGATTGGCGCTGAAGCTGAGCTTCTTCTCGGCGCGGGCCTTGGCGATCACCTTTTCGAGGCCCGGCTCGTAAATCGGCAGTCCGCCGTCTTCGAGGATCTTGATTTTCGAGGCGTCGCTATCGGTGCAGACCACTTCGTGCCCGATCCCCGCGAGACAGCCGCCCGTCACCAGGCCGACATAACCCGTGCCAATCACCGAAATCTTCAATGGAATCTCCCGATAAAGGATTTTAGAACTCGCAATCCACGAAGCTCCATTGTGTTATATCGGAAGTGCGATTCCAAGCGGCGCGCTCACCGATGTTTCCATTGTCTCAACCTTCGTGACGTTGCCGCTCGAATTTGGCAGAACCGCTGTCTGACGCGATCGGGACCGCGAGTGTTGGAAAGGGTGCATTGAATCAGAAAAGTTTTTCCTATATTTTCTCAAATTTGAGACAGAATCGAAGGATGGCGGAAACGAGGAAACTTTAATTGCCGTTTAATCATTTATTTATGAATGATTTGGGATGGGCCGGCGACTTGCATAATTCACGGGGTGGATTAGCTCGGTGTGCGTCTTGACTACAGTCGTAGGGTCATCCCGTTTCAGGAAGATTGGGCCATGAAAAACGGCGCTCTATTATCTTAAGTCGAACGTCCTGATGGAGCCCCTCGTGGATGGTTGGTATGCCTGGGCCCACCTGATCCCTCCCGCGACCGCAGCGCGAAATCTCACCGAGCGTCATCTGCGCATTATGGAGTCCTATATTGAGTCGCCGGAGGCGCATCAGGCGGCCGTCAAGAACCCGGCGCTTCTGGGCGGACCCTTCATGGATCTCGGGGAGAATCGGGTCGAGGAAGTGACCGAACTGCGCGACCGGACGCTCGCGGGAACGCCAGACGCTGATTCAGCTTTCGCGCTCGATCGAACAGCTTGACGCGCTGCTGCGGGAAAAAGGCAACCGGCTACAGTCTCGAGTCGCTCTACGCGGAAGTGCCGGACGATGCCTTCAGGGCTATGTCGAGCTGATCTATGATCTGAATAATCATCCGTCCTTCCGGCTGATCGAGCCGCTTCTCTACAAGAGCCCGTCTTATGACGATTCGCTGCAAAGCCTGATGTTTTCGGAAGTCACGGGCGACGACCGGCCCTTTGTGCTGAGCACGCCGCGACTGGATAAGGGCAACTCGGTCCAGTTGCAGATTCCGTTTTCGAGCGAACAAATCGACAGCTCTTTTCCGGATGAAGACAGCAGCCGGCTTCGTTCGATCTCGTCCGCGAAGCACTGAATCTGAGTGAGAGGACGCGCAGCGCGTTTCGGATCTTTCTGACGCCCGAGAAGCCGCGGCCCTACGCAGAAATACGAAGGCGAAGGCGCACGCTGGCGCTATTTCGGGCACGCCTGCATTTTGCTTGAGACCAAGAATGTCAGCGTGCTGCTCGATCCGGTGCTCAGCTACACGTATGAGAGCGACATTTCGCGCTACACCTACGACGATCTTCCGGAAGTGATCGATTACGTCCTGATCACGCACAACCATCAGGATCACATTCTCTTTGAGACGCTGCTTCAACTGCGGCATCGGATTCGCAATATCGTGGTGCCGCGCAACGGCGGCGGCGCGCTGCAGGATCCATCGCTGCAAGCTGCTGCTGAAGCAGTGCGGCTTCCAGAATGTCATCGAGCTTTCGGAAATGGAAGAGATTCGCGTTCGATCGCGGCTCGATCACGGCCATTCCGTTTCTGGGCGAGCACGGCGATTTGAACGTGCTGACGAAATCCGCTTATCTCTTGCGGGTGGGCAAGCACACGCTGCTGTTTGCGGCCGATTCCTGCAACATCGCGCCCAAAATGTACGAACACGTCCACCGAGCAAATCGGGCGACGTAGACGCGTTGTTTGTGGGCATGGAATGCGACGGCGCTCCGGTGTCCTGGATCTATGGACCGCTGCTCACGCAGAGACTCGATCGCCCGAAAGATCATTCGCGGCGGCTGGCTGGATCGAATTTCGAGCGCGCCATCGCCATGGTGAACCAGTTTCATTGCAAGGAAGTTTATGTGTACGCCATGGGCCAGGAACCCTGGCTCAATTACGTGATGAGCATCAAGTACACTGATAAATCGAACCCGATCATTCAGTCCGACCGCTTGATCGAGACCTGCCGGGCGCGCGGTATCACCGCCGAGCGGCTGTTTGGCGAAAAGGAGATCCTCCTGCCGTAGTCGACGGCCTGCCATGACGATTCGAATGCAGATCGGCAGCCGAGACCCAGACGTGCGGATCGTACGCGCACCGTGAGTGCCGTCCGACACCGCTCACGGAAATCCGTGCGAGCTGGAACGAGATCCGAACGGACTATCCGCGCGAGAAAACCGTCGCCCAGCTCTTCGAGGAAGTCGCCGCGGCGAATCCCGGAAGCGATGGCTCTGGTCTTCGGCTCCGAGCAGCTCACCTATGCCGAATTGAACGCGCGCGCCAATCGTCTGGCGCATCGGCTGCGAAGGATGGGTGTTGGCCCGGAGACGATGGTGGGCTGCTGCATCGAGCGCTCGCTCGGAATTGATCGTCGCGCTTGCTGGCGATTTTGAAAGCCGGCGGGGCTTATGTTCCGCTCGATCCTGCCTATCCGAAAGAGCGTCTCGATTTCATGCTCGAAGACACGCGCACGCCGCTGATGCTCTCGCAGAGATCATCTGCTTCGACCGTGCTGGTCGGCACGCAGCGTCCCGCTCATTTGTCGTCGATGAATTGCCGACCACTGGCGCCGCCGCGGACGACACGAATCCGACACCTGCAGGCGGACCGACGCAGCCTTGCTTATGTGATGTATACGTCCGGATCGACCGGCCAGCCGAAGGGCGTGATGATCGAGAATCGTGCGATCGTGCGCCTGGTTCGAAACACGAATTTCTGCCACTTCGGCCCCGAAGAAGTTTTCCTGCAATTCGCGCCGGTCTCTTTCGATGCTTCCACGCTTGAGATCTGGGGACCGCTGCTCAATGGCGGGCGGCTCGTGCTGATGCCTCCGCGAGGCCGCGTCGCTTGAGGATCTTGGCCGCGCGATTCGCGAGCATGGCGTCACGACCACTGTGGCTGACTGCCGGGCTTTTCAATCTGATGGTCGAGCAGCGGCTCGAAGATCTGCGGCCGATGCGGCAGCTGCTCGCCGGCGGCGATGTTCTTTCCTCGCGGCACGTGCGGATGGTTCTCGAGAACTCTGCCAGACTGCACCGTGATCAACGGCTATGGGCCCACGGAGAACACCACGTTCACTTGCTGCCACGTGATGCGGCAGGGCGATGCGCGTTCCGGAATCGGTTCCGATTGGCAAGCCCGATCTCGAATACTCGCGTTTACATTCTCGACGAGAATCTGCGCCCGTGCCGCCGGGCAAAGCCGGCGAGCTCTATGCGGGCGGCGACGGCGTGGCGCGCGGCTATCTGAATAATCCGCGAAGAACCGCGGAAAAGTTTCTGCCCGATCCTTTTTCTGCCGAACCGAGCGCGCGCATGTACCGCACCGGCGACCTGGCGCGCTGGCGCGAGGACGGCGTGGTCGAGTTTCTGGGGCGCATCGACAACCAGGTGAAAATTCACGGGTCATCGCATCGAGCCGGGCGAAATCGAGATCGCGCTGCGCACGCACAAAGACAGTCAAGCAGGCTTGCGTGGTGCCGCACACGGACGAGACCGGCCGAAGCGGCTGGTCGCCTACTTCACGTCCGCCGGGAAACCGCGACGTCGTCGCGGTCAAGATGTGAAGCAATTTCTTTCCGGCAAATTCCCGCCGTACATGGTTCCCGCGCTTGTTTGTCCGATGGAGGCGCTGCCGCTTTCTCCGAACGGAAAAGTCGACCGGGCCGCGTTGCCGGCGCCGGTATTCGACAAGCGAAGCGAGCGCTTCCGCAGCGCGAACACGCGGCGACCGAACTCGAACAGACAGATCGCCGAGGTGTGGAAGCGGATTCTGCGGGTCGAGCGCGTCGGGCCTGGACGACAACTTCTTTGATCTGGGCGGCGATTCGCTCCTGCTTGTCGCCGTCCATTCCAATCTGCAGAAGACGCTGCAGATCGAGATTCCGATCACCGATCTTTTCGAATTCACGACGGTCCGCACGCTGGCCGCGCGATTGAGCAAGCAGCAGCCGGCACCGCCTTCATTTTCCGACGTGCAGCAACAGGCGCAGAAGCAGCGCGAGGCGTTTGCCCGCGAGCGCGAACGCCGCTCCGGGCGGTGCTTCATGAGCGCGCGGGACAGCTCTGAACCGCTTCTCGAAGGCGTTGCCATCATCGGGATGGCCGGGCGCTTTCCCGGCGCGCGAACGGTTGCGGAATTCTGGCGGAATCAACTGAACGGCGTCGAGTCGATCTCGCACTTCACGCGTCGACGATCTGGAAGTTCCGGATGCGCGGCGGAGTTGGCGCGCGACCCGAACTACGTTCGCGCGCGTTCGATTCTCGATGATGTCGATCTGTTCGATCGCGGAATTCTTTGGAATCTATCCGCGCGAAGCGGAATTGATGGACCCGCAGCAGCGGCTCTTTCTTGGAGTGCTGCTGGCAGGCGTTTGAGGATGCCGGGTACGATCCCGCCGCTTATCCGGGGTCGGTCGGCGTCTACGCGGGCTGCAGCGCGAGCACCTATTTCCTTTCTCAGCTCTGCAGCAATCCGGGATTTATTCGGCGTCTTTCACGGGCGGCTATCAAGTCGGAAACTATCCCGAGATGATGGGGAACAATCTCGACTTCCTCGCGACGCGCGTTGCTTACAAGCTGAACCTGCGCGGACCGGCTTTCACCATGCAGGCGGGCTGCTCGACGTCGCTGCTGGCGGTGACCCAGGCGTGCCAGTCGCTGCTGACCTATCAAAGCGACATGGCGCTGGCGGGCGGGAGTTCGATCACCTTTCCGCAGAAGCGCGGATCGTATTACCAGGACGGCGGAATGGTTTCGCCGGACGGGCATTGCCGCACGTTTGACGCAGACGCGCAGGGAACCGTCTTTGGCGAGCGGCGTGGCCGTGGTGCTGCTGAAGCGCTGCGAAGACGCGATTGCGCGACGGCGACCAGATCTACGCGGTGATTCGCGGCTTTGCGGCCAACAACGACGGCTCGGCAAAGGTGGGATACACCGCGCCGAGCGTGGAGGGGCAAGCGCGGGTGATTGCGCTGGCCCAGGCGCGGCCGGCGTGGACCCGGAAACGATCGGTTACATCGAAGCGCACGGCACCGGCGACTCCGCTGGGCGATCCCGATCGAACTCGCGGCGCTCACGCAGGCCTTTGGCGCGCACGCAGCGAGCAGAAAGAACAATTCTGCGCGGTCGGCACGGCCAAAACGAATGTCGGGCATCTCGACATCGCGGCTGGCGTGACGGGGCTGATTCACGCGAGCCATATCGTGCGGCACGGCGTTTTCCCGCCTACGCTGCATTTCAAGAAGCCGAACCCGAAATTCGATCTTGGAGAACAGTCCCTTTTACGTAAATCCTGGCGTGGCAGATTGGACAGCAACGACGGGCCGAGGCGCGCGGGCGTGAGCGCCTTTGGCGTGGGAGGCACGAACGCGCACGTCATCCTGGAGCAGGCTCCGGAACGGATCGCGGCTCATCGTCGCTAGGTGTGCACCTACTGCCCGTGTCGGCGCGGTCGGAGAAGGCTCTCGACCAAGCCACCGAGAATCTTGCCGAATATCTGAAGGTCGAATCCGGACACGGATCTTGGCGGATGTTGCCTGGACGCTGCAAACCGGACGCCGCGCATTTGCCTGCCGGCGCGCCGTGGCCGTGCGTGACACGGCGGACGCCATCGATGCCCTCGCCGATTTCAAGAAGCAGACGGGCCGCGATCGAAAGCGCGTGCAGACGCGCTTGAGTCACAAACGAAAACAGCTCCATCTGCTTCCTGTTTCCCGGGCCAAGGCTCGCAGCACCTGAATATGGGCCGGGAGATTTACGACTGCGAGCCGGTCTTTCGAGCCGCGGTGGACCGTTGCGCGGAAATTCTGCGGCCGTTTTTGAACGCCGATCTTCGCGCGCTGCTGTATCCATCCGAAAGCGCTTCCGAGGAAGACAAGCGCCGCGTTACCGATACCGATCGTCGCCCAGCCCGCAATTTTCACGGTCGAATACGCCCTCGCGCAGCTGTGGATGAGCTGGGGCATCCGGCCGCAGGCCATGCTGGGCCACAGCGTCGGTGAATTTGTGGCGGCGTGCCTCGCCGGAGTTTTTTCTCTGGAAGATGCGCTGGCGCTGGTGGCCGAGCGCGGGCGCATGATGCAGGAAATTCCCGCCGGGCGGAATGCTCTCGGTGCGTCTGCCGGAAGCGGAACTTCGCGCGCGATTGAACGGCAAGCTTTCGCTGGCGGCCGTGAACGCGCCGTCTCTATGCGTCGTCGCGGGGCCATTTGACGAGCTCGAAGCGCTTGAGCAGGATCTGAACAGCGAGCGGCGTCGCGTGCCGGAGGCTGACCACCTCCCATGCGTTTCATTCCTCCATGATGGACCCGCTGATCGAGCCGTTCACCGAGCGCGTGGCGCAAACGCGCATTGAGTCCGCCGCGGATTCCTTACGTTTCGGGTGTCACCGGGAAATGGATTCACGGACGAGGAAGCTACCGATCCCGCCTATTGGGCGCGCCATTTCCGCGAGCCTGTTCAGTTCTCGCTTGGTGTTGCGGAACTGCGGAAGAATCCGGGCAACATATTGCTCGAAGTCGGTCCCGGGAATGTGTTGAATGTGCTGGCGCGCGAGCATCGGATCAACTGCCGATGCGGTGATCGTCTCGTCGCTTTCCGACGGATATTCGGGAGAGGGCGATTCGGTAAGCATGATGGCGGCGCTTGGGTCGCTCTGGCTTGCGGGAGTGCAGCCCGATTGGAAGGCCGTGCACCGCAACGAGCGGCGGCAGCGCGTCTCATTGCCTACGTATCCGTTTGAGCGGAAGCGATATTGGCTCGAAGCGCCGGCTGCTGAAAAGGCGCAGGTGCAAGCCCGCCGAGCGATCGGAATTCTATGGAGAATCTCCAAAAAACGGGAGCAACGGTCTTGGTTGAACCAACGGTTGTAAACACCCAGTCGCGGGCTGCGATCCATACAGCGAGCACTGACTGAAATTTTCGGCGATTTATCGGGCAAGGAAATTTCTGCCGCCGAGTCGTCGGTCAGTTTTCTCGAAATGGGTTTCGATTCTTTGTTCCTGACCCAGGTGACCCAGGCGCTGCAAACGAAGTTCGGGCTCAAGGTTACGTTCCGGCAGTTGCTGGGCGATCTCTCGACGATCAACGATCTCACTGCATACATCGATGAGAAATTGCCCGCGAGCACCTTCGCACCTGCGTCCGGTGCGTTCGTCCCTCCTGCCGAAACGATGAGTGCTGCACCACGCAATCAGCCCGCGCCGACTTTCCCCGCCGCGTCGTCGGTATCTGGAAGCATGAACCGAGAAGGAGACGCCCCCGAATCCGCCGTTGAGCGCCTGATGCGGGAGCAACTCCAGGCCATGAATCAGCTTTTTGCGCAGCAGTTGGCGGCGCTTCAAAATCAGTCGTCTACTGCGGTCCCGTCAGCTATTAGCGGTGCGTCGCAAAGCGCCAGCGCGCCTCCACAGCAAGGCGGTCAGCAACCAACGGCCAAAGCGGTGAAGGAATTGAAGGGATACACGCCATTCAAGCCTTTGCCCAAGGCGCCTTCCGGTGAACTCACCGCGCGCCAGAAGGAACACATCCAGAAGCTCGTCGACCGTTACACGAAGCGCACAGCGGGATCCAAGCAGAAGACCCAGGAGTATCGCAGCGTGCTGGCCGACCCGCGCGTGGTAGCGGGGTTCCGCTCTGAGTGGAAGGAGATGGTCTATCCGATCATCACCGTGAAGTCGCAGGGTTCAAAGCTATGGGATGTGGACGGCAACGAATACATCGACATCCTGAATGGCTTTGGACCGATCATGCTGGGGCATCGCCCGGAATTTGTGCAGCAGGCGATCGCGAAGCAGCTGCAGGAAGGCTTTGAAATCGGACCCCAGACGCTGCTCGCGGGTGAAGTCGCGAAAATGATCTGCGAATTCACTGGCAACGAGCGCGCGAGCTTCTGCAACACCGGATCGGAAGCCGTGATTGCGGCGATGCGCGTGGCTCGCACGGTGACCGGACGGAAGCAAAGTGGTGTTTTTTGCCGGCGACTATCACGGAATGTTCGATGAGGTCCTGGTGAAGGGCTTCAACCGGGCCGGAGTTCCGCAGTCGGTTCCAGCGGCGCCGGGAATTCCGCGCGAATCGGTTTCGAACGTCACGGTGCTTGAATACGGTGCTCCGGAATCGCTCGAATGGATTCGCGCCAACGCCTCGACTCTTGCGGCGGTGATGGTGGAGCCGGTGCAGAGCCGCCATCCGAACCTTCAGCCGGTTCAATTCCTGAAACAGTTGCGTGAGATCACCGAAAAAGCCGGCGCTTGCCTGATTTTCGACGAAGTTGTCACCGGATTCCGGGTGCATCCGGGCGGCTGCCAGACGCTTTTTGACATTCGGGCTGACCTGGCGACCTACGGGAAGGTTCTCGCTGGCGGTATGCCGATCGGCGTTCTAGCCGGAAAGCGGCAGTTCATGGACGCGCTCGACGGCGGGATGTGGCATTTTGGAGACGACTCTTACCCTGAAGTGGGCGTTACGTTCTTCGCGGGGACGTTCGTGCGTCACCCGTTGACGCTGGCCGCCGTAAAAGCGGTGCTGGAACATTTGAGGGAACAGGGGCCCGAACTCCAGCGAGGATTGAGCGAACGCACCAGCAAGATGGTGCAGCGGCTCAACGACATCATTGAGAAGAACGGCGTTCCGACGCGAATTGAAAATTTCGCCAGCATCTTTTATTTCAGCTTTCCCTCGGATTTCCGGTTCGGCAGCCTGTTCTACTATCACTTGCGCGCCAGAGGAATTCACCTGCTTGAAGGCTTCCCGTGTTTTCTTACGACCGCGCACACCGACGCCGATATCGATCGAATCGTGCGAGCCTTCGAAGAAACCATCGAAGAGATGCGGCGCGGCGACACATTACCTGCGCCTTCGAGTGAGATTCATGGCGCCGAAAGAGTTAGCGAGCCTGAGCCCGCGGGAATCACCGCATCGGCCACAACTGCCGCTTGCGCGGCGACCGAAGCGCCTCTCACCGAATCGCAGTTGGAGGTTTGGCTTTCCGACCAGATCAGCGACGAGGCTTCCTGCAGCTATAACGAATCTTTCACCTTGCACCTGCGCGGCAAACTGGACGAGCCCGCTTTGCGTGAAGCCGTTCGGCAGGCGACGGCTCGCCACGACGCGTTGCGCGCGCGGTTTGATCCGGAAGGCAGGACTCAGCATTTTTCTCCGGCGCTCGATCTGGACATCCTACTGGTTGATCTGACGGGTCTTCGCAAGCCGGACCGGCAGGCTCGGCTGCAAAGCATTATCGAGAAGGAAGCGCGGACTCGATTTGATATAGCGAAAGGGCCGCTGGTCCGAGCGCAGCTGTTGAGAGTCGAGCCGCACTATCATCAGCTGCTTTTCACGTCTCATCACATCGTCTGCGACGGCTGGTCCACCAACGTTCTGCTCGACGAGGTGGCGAAGCTCTATAACGCGCTGAGAGTTGGCCGTGCGTGCGATCTGCCTCCGGCCTTGCCGTTTGCGTCCTACGCACAAGCACAACAGGCGTTTTTCGACAGCCCCGAGGGCGCGGAGAACGAAAGATACTGGGTCGAACAGTTTCGCGATCCCGCGCCGATGCTCGACCTGCCGGCAGACCATATCCGTCCAGCAATGAAGGATTACAAGGGCGCGACATACCGGAAGAAGATCGACGCGCAGACGCTGAACGGAATCAAGAAATTCGGCGCCAAGCAGAAGTGCACGTTGTTTGTGACGCTGCTGGCCGGCCTGCAGCTCCTGCTATCGCGGCTGAGCGGGCAGGACGACATCGTCGTCGGAATTCCTTCGGCGGGGCAGGCGCTGGTGGAAGACAACGTCCTGGTGGGCCACTGCGTGAACTTCCTACCGCTGCGCGCGCGCATCGAAAGCGGTGAGACAACTTCTTCTTTTTTGGCGCAGGTCCGGCAGAATCTTTTCGCGGCCTACGATCACCAGAATTACACCTACGGAAGATTGGTACGGAAGCTGAATCTCCAGCGCGACCCGGGGCGTCTTCCGTTGACCGAAATTCAATTCAACCTCGAACGTGTAGGCGATGGTATTCGCTTCGATGGCATCGACGCGGAAGTTGACCCTAATCCGAAGGCTTTCGTGAATTTCGATATTTTCCTCAATGTTGTGGAAGCCAAAGACGGGTTGATCCTCGATTGCGATTACAACACCGGCCTCTATGACGAATCGACGATCGCCAGGTGGCTCAATCACTACGAGATGCTGCTCGACGGAATGGCCGCTGAACCGGAGAGCCCCATTTCCCGGCTTCCCCTTCTCACGGAATCGGAAACACGCCGAACCGTGCAGGTGTGGAACGACACTGCCGTCGCATTTCCGCGCAATTTGACAGTTCACAAGCTCATCGAGCAGCAAATGAGCGCGACGCCGGATTCGGTTGCCGCGGTTTTTGAGGACACGCAACTCACTTACGCGGAACTCGATCGCAGATCGAACCAGCTGGCGCACTACCTGAGACAGCTGGGCGTAAAGCCCGGCTCGCTGGTGGCGGTGTTTGTGGAACGCGGCCTGGAAATGATAGTGGCGTTGCTCGGAACCATGAAGGCCGGCGGGGCGTATGTCCCGCTCGATCCTACGTTTCCACCCGAGCGTCTTCGTTTCGTTTTCGGGCGATGCCAAGGCGTCCATCGTGCTGACGCAGGATCCGCTCACGAAGGGCTGGACGTTCGACGGTTCGCGGGTCGTACGCCTGGATACGGATTGGGGGGAGATCGCCAAGGAAAGCGGCAAATCGCCGGACGAAATAGCCACCGCGGAAGATCTCGCGTACGTGCTGTACACCTCCGGTTCTACCGGCCAGCCGAAGGGTGTAGAAATTCCGCATCGCGCTGTCGTAAACCTGCTGCAGGCGATGCTCCTGAGGCCCGGGCTCAAGAAAAGCGACACATTCGCAGCGATCACCACGCTTTCCTTCGACATATCAGGGCTCGAACTCTATCTGCCGCTTTGCACCGGTGCAAAACTGGCGATCGTGAGCCGCGAAACCGCTTCCTTCGGACTTCAATTGATCGAATACCTGAAGAAGGTCAATGCCACGGCGATGCAAGCGACGCCGGTCACCTGGAAGCAGTTGATCGAGGCAGGGTGGGATGGCAATCCTCCTCTCAAGGTGCTTGTGCGGAGGCGAGGCTTTTCCCCGCGAACTCGCCAATCAGCTCACCAAGCGATCGATCTCAGTCTGGAATATGTATGGGCCCACCGAGACGACCATCTGGTCGGCGACCGACGAAGTGGAAGCGGGCGATGGTCCCGGTTCCGATCGGCAAGCCGATCGCGAACACGCAATTCCATGTTCTCGACAAAGAGCTTCAGCTGGTTCCCATTGGAGTTCCGGGCGATCTCTATATCGCGGGCGATGGCTTGGCGCGCGGCTATCTGAACCAGCCGGAACTTACCGCGAACCGGTTTGTCCCCAACCCCTTTCAGCAAGCAGCCTGGCGCGCGGATGTACAAAACGGGAGACCTTGTCCTGCGGCGTCCCAATGGCGACTTGGATTTCCTGGGCCGGACCGACGACCAGATCAAGCTGCGCGGATTCCGGATCGAGCTCGGCGAAATACAGTCAGTACTGGCGACGTATCCGGGGATACGAGAAGCGGTGGTGCTTTTGCGGAAGGACCGGCCACAGGAAGAACGTCTCGTCGCATACTTTGTTCTCAACGCCGGCGCACAAAATCCCTCCCCTGCGGACCTCCGGGCGTTCCTGCTTGTAAAGCTGCCGGATTACATGATCCCGGCGGCGTTCATCGTGATGGAGTCGCTCCCTCTTACGCCCAACGGCAAAATCGACCGCCGCGCGTTGCCTGCACCGGACTGGTCAGGACAGGCGCGAGGCTCTCAGTATGCGGAACCGCGCACGCCTGACGAACAAACCATGGCGAAAATCTGGGCTGAGGTGTTGCGCCTCGAGAGAGTTGGCGTAAACGATAATTTGTTCGAACTGGGTGCGGACTCTCTGCATGTGTTCCAGATTGCAGGCCGAGCCAACAAGGCTGGGATTCCGGTAACGCCTCGACAGATTCTTCAATTCCGTTCCATCGGGTCGATTCTGGCGGAACTATCAAAATCAGCGGGGGTTAAACCACAGGCGGCGATCACGCCAGTGGCCCGCGCCAAATATCGCGTAACACGGAAGGATACTCCCGAGCTAGAACCGAAGGCATGACGGATCCCGGCGAACTTCGGAGGCCCGAGGAAATGGCAATCTCTGATCCACGCTCGAATCTCCACGGGGAGGACTTCTTCGCCTTCCCGCTGTCGCCCGTACAGGAGAGGATGTGGCGCGCCGACCGCGAAAATCCCGGCAATCCAGCTTACAACGGGTCGTTTCGATGGATTCTCGAAGGGCCCCTTGACCCTGTCCTCGTAGAGCGGACCTTCAACGAAATCATTCGCCGCCACGAAGCCCTGCGGACGACTTTTGCCGAGGAAGATGGAACTCCGGTACAGGTGGTATCGCCTTATTTGCAACTGCGGGTGTCATTCAAGGACCTGCGGCCGCTCAATCCCCAACTCCGTGAAGAGGAAATGGACCGACTCTGCGCCGAGGAGGCCTGTCGGCCCTTTAACATCGAGAAAGACGAACTTATTCGTGTGGGACTGCTGCGCATGGAGGATCGCCGGCACATCCTGATGCTGACGATGCACCATCTGGTTTCCGACGGCTGGTCGGTCGGCCTGATCATGGAGGAGCTTAAGAATATTTACGCTGCATTCGCAGAAGGCCTCCCCTCATCTCTTCCGGAATTGCCGATTCAATACGCCGACTACGTTGTTTGGAAACAGGACCAGTCCGCCGGCGCCGAAAATCTGAAACAGCTGAATTACTGGAAGAACAAGCTCTGGGGATACCGGCGACTCAAGGTGCTTCCGGATCTTCCGCGTCCCGCGCTTCGTACCACCCGCGGTGCGATCGTCTCCATGCTGTTGCCGCGCGAACTCACCAATGCACTTAGAGATTTCAGCAATCAGCAGGGCGGGTCGATGTTCATCACGAGCATTGCCGCCTGCTTGGCTCTGTTGTCGCACTACACGGGGGAGAAGGATGTCGCGGTGGGATCGCCGCTGGCAGGCAGGAACCGCCCCGACGTCGAAAATCTAGTGGGGCTGTTCATGAACCACGTGGTGCTGCGCGCATCCGCCGAAGGCGATCCGTCGTTTGTCGATTTCGCGAAACGCGTTCGAGATACGGTTTGGGACGCGTTTGCCAATCAGGACGTTCCCTTTGAAAATGTGGTCCAGGCTCTGGAGACTGGAGCGAACGGTTTCAATGAACCAGTTTTTCCTGCTGAATTTCATCTGCCAGCGAGAGTACGCGCGCGCGTCGGAGTTTGTATTCGAGTTTGCCGGGATCAGGATGTCGACCATGCCGTCAAAATCCCAGGGCGCGCTCTATGACCTCAATTTCTTTCTGGTCGAGCGGGAAGCGGGCTGGCGCCTCTCGATCGAATACAACACGGACCTCTATCGCGAGACCACCGCGCAAAAAATGCTGCGAGACTTCGGGGAGATTCTCGAAGCCGTCGTGGAGGACCCGAACCTCAGATTATCGGAGCTTTGTTCATCGCACGCCGGGCCCTCAGACGTTGTCCCGGCTGCCGAAGCGGCACCGGAGTTGCGGGAAAGGGTCGCGCGCGAAGCGCAGCCTGATTCGCCTTCGGCCATAACGCTTGCTGATGGGGATGTCTATGCCATGCCAGCCAGCGCGGCGCAGGAGCGCTTTTGGCTGCTTTCGAAATTTGCTCCCGGCAATGCGGCTTTCCACATGCCGGCCTGTGTTCGCCTCGCTGGCCCTTTGTCGGAAAAGGCCCTCGACGAAAGCTTCCGCGCCCTTGTTCACAGGCACGAAATTCTGCGCACGACCTTTGAGGAAACTGACGGAAAGCTCAGCCAGATTATTTCGCCGATAGGCCAATATGCGCTTGAATCGGTCAGCTTCCACGGTGCCGATGGCGAACACGCGGAGGCGACTCTAGAACGGCTTGTGCGGGAGGAAGCAGGGCGCCCTTTCGACCTTGGACAGGGACCGGTGTTCCGGGCGAAATTGTTTCGCTTAGACGCCGAGCATCACGTCCTGGTCGTTACCATGCATCACATCATCGCCGATGGATGGTCGCACAACGTTTTTCAGCAGGAATTGTGGACTCTGTATGAGGCGATCGCGCGCGGTGAGAGACCTGCCTTGCCGGATCTGGCCATCCAGTACGGGGACTTCACTGCCTGGCAGAACGAATGGCTTACATCAGACGAGGCCCGTGAGCATTTGGAATTCTGGACTAAGGAACTTTCCGGCTCGCTGAGAGTGCTGGACGTACCCACTGACAACCCGCCGAGCCATCGCATTTCCCTTCTCGGCGGGCTTGAGACACTACTTTTGCCGCAGGATTTGGCCCGCGCGCTAAAGGCGAAGAGCCAGTCGGAAAACGTAACGATGTTCATGCTGCTGCTGGCGGCGTTTGTGATGCTGCTGTCGCGCTATGCGGAACAATCGGAAGTAATCGTAGGCTCACCGGTAGCAAACCGCAGACCTGAAACGGAAGGGCTAATCGGGCCATTTTCGGGCCCGATGGCGCTCCATGTGGGGCTCTCGGGTAATCCGAATCTACGAGACGTGCTCCGGCGCGTGAGGGATGTCACCCTGCAGGCGCTCGCGCACGCGGAACTGCCATTCGAAGTGTTGCTCGATAAACTCAACGTGCGCTCGGTCCACGGGCGCAACCCGCTGTTTCAATTCTATTTCTTCTATCAGACCGCGTTCCTCCAGCCGCGCCAGTTGCGGCAGCTGACCGTAACGCCGATGTCTACCTTCGGACTGGGAACGCCATTTGAAATGCAGCTGGGGATCATCGAGCGCGCGGAAGGAGTGCGGCTCCAGCTGGAATACAATGCCGGGCTCTTCGAGCGAGCGACAATTCTGCGAGTCCTGGAGGACTACCGCAGAATCCTTGAAGCGATGCTGAACAATCCCGCGCAGCGATTGGGCGATCTTCAAATCTCCCCTCCTAAGAGAGCAAAAGCTCAAGAGCCAGAACCTGAGGCGGCTGTCAAGGCAAAGGTTTTCGCCGCGCGCAACGAGACAGAAAAAACTCTGAAGAAGTTGTGGGAAGAACTGCTCGGCGTGCAAGCGATCGGCATTCAGCAGAATTATTTTGATCTGGGCGGCAACTCTTTGCTGGCGGTTCGCCTGTTCGCCCGCATTCACAAGGAATTCGGCGTAAATCTTCCGCTCGCGACGCTCTTCGAAGCTCAAACGATCGATGAATTGGCCCACGTCCTAGACAACAAGAAGGACACCGGGGACTGGAGCCCGATAGTTACGATACAGCCGGCTGGGTCGAAGCCGCCGTTCTTCTGCATTCACGGGGGCGGCGGAAACGTGTTGATTTACCGGTCCCTTTCGCAGCACCTGGGAACCGATCAGCCGTTCTATGGTTTGGAGTCACAGGGACTCGACGGGCGGCGTCCGCTGCTCACGACGATCGAGGATATGGCGGAACTATACGTCCCGGAGATCCGCCGCGTGCAGCCTTACGGGCCGTATTTTCTGGGCGGCTACTGCATGGGCGGCACCGTGGCGCTGGAAATTGCGCAGCGTCTGACTGACATGGGTGAAAAGGTCGCGCTGCTCGCCCTGTTTGATACCGCCAATTGGGCTGCCATTCGAAGAAACGTGTTTTACGACAAGATGGTTTATCAGGTGCAGCGAATCATTTTTCATTGCCTGAACTTTGGCCTGTTGGACTTCAAAAAGCAGGTCGCATTCATCGAAGAGAAACTCAAGGTTCTTTGGAACCGAGGCAGCGTCTGGCGCGGCTGGTTTGAGAAAAAGCTTGGCAGCAATTCGGAGTTTTCAACGCTGGCGAAAATCTGGGAGATAAACGACCGGGCCATACTGAACTACGTGCCGAAGCCATATGCCGGAACGATTACCGATTTCCGCCCAATGAAACAATACTCGCAATACTTGGGAGCACCGATGGACTGGTCCGGGTTGGCACGGAAGCATGAGATCGTAACTCTTCGAGTTTATCCGGCCGGCATGCTGCTCGAGCCTTTTGTCCTCGATTTAGCGCTTGCTCTGGCAAGCTCGATTGAGAAGGCCGTTAAAGAGGGATAATCGCAGAGGTAAATATATAAGATGTGCCCTCACCGTAGATAAAATCCCCGATTTCCACAGCTAAATCTCTTTAGAGCCCAGAATTCCCTTGAACGGGTAGCGCGACGTTGTAAATTCTCCTTGGTAGGACATTAGTTCGATGTTCAACGCATTGCCAGGGAACGTCAGCGGGGCCGCCCGCAAAAGCGGCCAGTCTCACGCGACGTGGTTTCGAAGCTACCTTCTCCTATTCTTCCGCACGCACCGGGGCCTTGAGACGCTTAGCCGGCGTTTGAAAGATGACAGGCCGGAAAGTTCATACCTAACTAGATCGGACCGTAGGGCACGCCGCGGTTTCCTGAATTTGCCGGTATTTGTGCCCCCGTGCTTTTCGGTCCACTACAAACCTCAGCGCCATCTCCGCGCATAACGCCGGCAGGCACCTGCCGGCTGTGATCTGGGAGGTAAAATATGGCCAGCTCCGCGAAACCCGCGTTGAAGCCAGCGCCAGAGGCTGCTGCGAAAACGGCCCAGGGGCCGCATCTTGAGTTTGGGCAAAAGGCTTTGCAGGAACTGTTCGACCGGGAGCCATTTGCTTTCGGCCACAACCTGAATGATCTCGACCTATTCCGCTCCGACTCGCTGCGCACGCTGACTGAGAAGTTTTCCAGTTCTCCGCGGGATTACTTCATCGCCGGGAGCGCAGCGTCGCCTGAAACGACCTTCTACTCCGTTCCGAATGGGGGACGCAAGCCCCTGGAGGCTTTTGAAAATCTCGATAAGATGAGCTGCCGGATATTACTAAAGCGGCCGGAGAATCACGACGCCCGATTTCACGACCTTCTCCAGGCACTCTTCACCCAAGTGCTGGACTCGCTTGGCGGTTTGGGCGGCGCACGAGTGGAGCGTTTGGAATCGGCTATCCTCATCAGTTCTGGTTCCACCACAACCCCGATTCATTTTGATCCGGAGATCGGCTTTTTCTCGCAGATCGAGGATGAGAAGTTCTACCACATCTATCCTCCCGACAGCGCGCGCGAGACGGATATGGAGCGCTTCTACATTCGCGGAAGAATTGACATCGGCTCAGTCGACATGAGCGGCCTTATCCCGGAGAAGGAACATGTGTTCCGTCTGCTACCGGGTATGGGGTTCCACCAGCCGCAGAATTCACCCCACTGGGTCAGGACAGGGGGCTCGCGCTCAGTGTCGTACACGTTCGTATTTCAGACTGATGCCTCGCGGGCTCGCGGCCGCACGCGCGCCTTTAATTACTGTCTTCGCAAAGCCGGAATAACTCCTGCGCATCTGGGCGCTCACCCGAAAGCGGACGCCGTCAAATCGAGTGTGATGCAGGCGGCCGTCCCCATCCAACTGCTGGGGAGAGTGGTCAACAAGGCGCAACGCGTGATTACGGGCAAGCGCTTGTCTTCCTAAGAATCCGCTTGGCGAGTCCGCGAAAAATAGAGGCCGGAGTAGAACGGAACCGACAGTTGCGGGAACAGCGGCAATTTCAAAGATAGTTCCATCGCGCGCCATCGGTCGATCATCTGGTAGCCTTCCGCGGCGAAAGCTGACGCTAGTTCGCTGGAGTTCCATACTTTGCAAGGGAAGGCGCATGTGGCAGTGCGCTGAACGGTGATGAACGAAGACTCCGTTTCGTGCATCGGGCTGCGATTAATGATGATATGCCGTGGCGGGTTTCGAAACTGCCGCAAAAATGCCGGGACATCTTGTTCCCAGTAATGAAACGCGCCGGATATCAGCAGGATTTGCTCGCTCTTGAACGCGGCGGGGGAATCCGCAAACCGCAATTCCCGCGCCTTGCGCTCCGACGCGATTTTGCGTCCCTCTTCGAGAACCGAAGGTATGTCGAAGACCTCCCACTCGATGCCGCCAAGTCCTGCCAGGCGCGGAGCATAGCTGTAGTAGACGTTTCCTACGTTGCCGCCAAAATCGAATATTTTGGGGTCGCGTGGATGAATGCTTGAAATCCAATACAAGGCTGCGTAGTCGCTCGGGCGAAGCGCCTCGGAATGCCGCAGATGAACTTCAATTTCGCAGGGATCTTCATGACCAACCGGAATTGCTCTTCGAGCGGCAGCCCACGCCTCTTCGAACGTCGCATACCAGCCGTGGGGAGTGCTGATGGCGTTCAGGCCGCGACGGCCGGCGTCGACTTTGGCGATCCCCGTCAGGACCGCCCGGCACGGATTGGAGGCGAGCGCCTCTAAGGCAACTTTTCGAAGAGTCAAGAAGGCCTCGGCGATCAGTGTAACGCACTATTTCCGGGCACGGCTCGGCTGGTGCGCAGGTTGACAGCTAGGCGGAGGAAGGCGCTGGCCCTGGCGGGTCTTCCCCGGCAGTCGACGTTCTAAGATCCTGCACGGATGTTTCGAAAATCGTCGTAAAAACTGAAAAGGGTCTTTGAGGGATGCACCATGGAGGTGTAAGTTTCAGGTAGTTGGACTGGTCGATGTCGCGCGCAATACTTAAAAATGTTGGCAAAGCTGGAACTATCGTGTGGCGGCATCTGCCCCAGCCCGTGCGAGACGGTCCGCCGGGGCAACTGGTGGGGAACTGGATTCATGCTCTATCTCGTAGATTCAGCGCCCGTAGCCAGTCCGAATCTACGTGGTTTCTGCGAAATCAACCATTGCTTTCCACCATCCTGGGACTCATAAATCAAAGCTTTCCCTCAGGCTCGCGTGTACGGATTTGTTCCATGGCATGCAGTTCGGGCGCAGAATTGTATTCGATTCTTTGGCTTATCCGGAAGACTCGCCCTGACCTTGAGCTTGTCCCACTCGGTGTCGACCTTTCCAAATCGGCTCTCGAAAGAGCCCAGCAAGGTTGTTATCTGCGCGGCGATGCGGAGCTTAGAGGATCCATATCTGACGAAATATTGAGCGACTTATTCGAACGAAACGGCCAAAGGCTCCGTGTCAAGAACTGGGTGGGAAGCGGAACTCGTTGGACTTATGGGGATGCCTGTGACCCTGGAATTCAGTCGACTTTTGGGCTCCATGACGTTGTGTTGGCAAATAACTTCCTGATTCACATGCAACCTTCGCGCGCGAGCGAAGCTCTGGTAAACGTTGCGCAACTTGTTAAGCCCGGAGGTATCTTGGTTTGCCGCGGCGTCGATCTGGATGTGCGCCAGAAAGTCACAAGCCGTTTGCACTTGGAACCGCTTCCGCTTCGAATCGAGGCAATTCACAACTCAGAGCTGGAACTGGATGCGAGGCACCGGTGGCCTTGGAGATATGACGGACTCGAACCTTTAAACAGGAATCGAAAAGATTGGATCCAGCGCTACGCGGCGGTTTTCCGAGTTCCGATGCCTACTGACGGTGCTCCTGTTGAGGCGCCCGAAAAAACATGATGTCCTAGGGTGAGTTCAGGTCGAGAGCGATGGACATCCTGGCGGTCAAAACTGCACGCTGCGGGTTGAACGCGAGCACTTCGACAGCAACTCTTCGGGGAGACACAATCTCCTCGGCAATCAGTGTAGTGCAGTATCTCGGAATGCCGGCGGGTCGGTGCGCAGTTCACCAGCGAGCTGTAGAAAATTGTCTTTTGTGACGGGTTCCCGCATGCGATCGAGATTGATCGCGAAGATAAAGTCGTTCTTACTTACGTACATCAGCACGGGGCGGTCGGCCCACCCGCCATCAAACACGAGCACGGTGGAGTACTCGCCCTGGCTGCCCGGTTGAGATGCCATGCCTTCATCGGCAAGGTCGCCGATTCGCGGCGCATTGGGTCCATTCGGCAATTCACTTATCGACACGCGCCCGAACGGTCCGTCGTAGACGCACGAGTTTGCGTCGGCCGTCTGCGCTACGGGATCGCCAAGCACCCCCTGTATCGCAAGGGGACCCAATAGGAAGCAGGCGCGAGAGTTGGAAGGATTCACGTCGCGCGGCGGTACGTTGCGCGTCGGCTGGAAAAAGACCTCGACCCTGTCAAAAGAAGTCGATCCGCCGAGAGGGCCAAAGTATTGCGTCCATTTCTGGTGAATCAGACTGCAGCCCAGACACACGACGGCACATGGTTCGCCGGCCGTTATAGGAAAGGCCGCCGACCGGTTGTGGACGCCCACGTAGTGAACATCGGGACCGCCTATCCCCGCCTGCAGCAAAGCAAGCATCGGATAGTCATAGTGTAGAACCGAGGCATCGAGGCCGACATTGCGGCAACCGCTCGCTTTCACAAAGCGTGCGGCAGCCAGAAACGAATCGGCGAGATAGAGATGCTGATCCGCGAAGTACATTTGATCTCTGCGCATCTTGAAAATACTTGGTACGGGCGCCTGTCTGTGAACTGCGCCGATTTCCAAAAGCGGCCGGCGGGTATTCAACAGGACAAAAGGAATAGATCCCACAATGGCAATTGCCGCAATGGACGCGATGATCCATCGAGGGCACCGTTCAGCCAGCACAACCGCAACCACCGCGCATGCCACCATAAACAACGGCAAAACAAAGCGGCCGTTCCACGGCTGCCAGCGAATACCCGCACAGAACAGGACAAACGCACCAATCAAGCCGATCGCAAGGATAGCTACATCTCGCCGCAAAGGTTGCCGCACGCGGGCAATCAGCACGACAGCCGCGAAGAACAGTAAAAGATCGAAGGGGTCTCCCGCACGGCTCTCGGTCAGAGAGAGCTTCGTTAGTCCAAAGGAAATTCCTCCTCCGGTATTTCCGCCCTCGATCATCCTGGGGTCGTCGGGGTCTGCGCCGAGACCATGAATCAGGCTCCTGAAAACCTTCTCCGTAACGGCATCGACCCTGTTCGTGGTCCCGAAGTGCAGGGCGGCGTTTCGGAGGACATTCGCTGCAATGTCCTGCGGTTTGAATGTGCCGTTCGCAAAGTGCCGTTCGCCCAGCGTGTCGGCATCGCCGTCGGGAGAGGCAAAGCCAATAGGGGAGCCGCTGAGCCGCATATTACGCACGTAGAGAGGCCCGTTCAGCATCAGAACGACGGCGGCGGCCACAGGGATCCAGGGAAGGAATTTCCTTCTGCGGTCTTGCGGCCAGATCCAGAACGCGGCGGCTAGGATTGCCGGCAAAAGCACGTAAGCGGTACCTTTTGACATCACCGTCAATCCGATGGCCCCCGCAGCCAGCAACGCATTCGGCCAATTCGGCGCAGAGCGCCACCGAAGAAGGCAAAATACGCTGGCTACGAACCAGAAACTGATCGTTTCGTCCGGTTTGCAGCTGGACGCGAAAAGAATCGCGCTGGGGATGGTGGCGCAAAGCAGGGATGCGAGAATCTGCGTTGATCGGCTGGCTCCGAGCTCTCTCGCAATCAGAGAAACTCCGAGAATACTTCCCCCAAAAGAGAACCAGGCCACAAGATCGGCGAATCGATCGCTCCCTTGCAGCGCGATCAGGTGCATCATTGTGTAGTCGGCCCATGGGCTCATCATGAGCTGCTGATAATCGACTGTGGGGTACATGCGCACGCTGTGATTTTCGAGCCACATGATGGCGCGCGGCAGGTTGTACTGCATGGCGTCCCACGAATCCGGCGCCGCGACAAGGGCGATCACCGCCGTTAGGACAAGAATCGCCCCGATCGCCCCGATCGAAGCTCGTTCGATGCCGGAAAATGTCACAGGTGCTGGCTGGACGCGGCTGTCAGCAGCAGCCGTGGATGGCGTTTTCATCGTGCGGATCGCGGCCAGCCACGCGAGGGCGGCTGCAAGTAGCCACGCCGCGGCTATACCATGAGCGGAAAGGCGTGTGATGCTGCTCAGAATCTCCGTGGCCAAGGCGAGCCATACGCCCCATAGAATCGCGGCCACGATAAAGCTGCCGCGCCAGTCTCTATTCCGGGCATAGAGCCCAGCCCAGCATCCCAAAAATGCTAAAAGGGGAAGTATCAGCATCTTAGCAGAGGGTTCAGCGGAGGCGCTTGTACGTGTTAGCCGCCCAGACGATCGGCTTCACCGCCTGCGACTTGATGGAATCAAGACCGGGCGATACTCCCGGGGAGGTCGGCTTGAACCCCAGCTTTCGCAGCAGGAAATTGGCGCGGTAGGCGTTGGCCCGCAGCGGGTCTTTGAATTGAAAATTCACGCTCAGGGAAACCGACACGTTGTCGTCGTTCTGGAGCCAGTGCGGGCAATTCACGGGGATGTGCACTCCCAGTCCCGGCACCATTTTGTAAGCGATCGCCCGATCCTGCAGATGCGGTTTGTAGGTGGCCGCATTGTTATCGATCGTCCAGAAGCGCTCGATCTCTTCTTCCGGCAGCACTTCGCGATCTTCCCGGTCGAACACATACATCGTCTTGGTGCCCTTGATTTGCAGCAGAAAATTGCATTCGCGGTCGATGTGGTACGTGGTCACGCGCTTTGGCGACGTGACGAAAATAATGATGTCTTCCACCATGATCTGCGAATCGATTCCGGGGCCGATATGCTCTTTGATTTCGGCCAGGCCGCGATCGAGAAGCACGCGATATTCCGGGTCATTCTGCGCCGAGCGAAAAATGAACCACGCGCCGCACGTTTCGATGCGCTCCATGGCTTCCACCACGGAAAAGGGCCGTTCGGGTACCGCGTCCCAGCGCTGGTCAATCTTGATGTCGCCCGCGTCGTAGTAAATTTCCTTGGGGCGGTTTTTCAGCGTCCGCTCAGCAAGCTCCAAGAGCTTGGGAAGCTGGAACAAGGGGTGGGTCGCCAAATAGTGCTTGAGTTCGAAGCTCTTGCGGTTGAACTTCTCCTTGAATTGCGCGGGATCAGCTTCAATCCAGCGTTCGGAGATCAAGGCCTCGGGCATTGGCGTTGTCGAGCCAGTCATAGCGGTTTCCTTATTCGATTACAGTAATAGTGCCAGACGCGGCGCGGATTCTTCAAGTAATTCAGGGCGCTGGTTCCTTCCCGTGCAGGCCTTTTAAGGGCGGCCTCGGGCCCGTTGCCGGTGGAGGCGAGGGCGTCTCGCACCGTGAAGGATCTACTTCTCGCGCGAATCACGCATCTCGACGTCAATACGTGGCGGGCTCACCTACGGAATTGCCCCTTACGGAGGCATACTATTGTTTTTGCATTTGAATGGAGCTATTCATGGCCTTAGGCGCAAAGCGCATCGCTAAAAACACTCAAAATTGCCAAAGATCCTCATGCAAGGGTCAAAGCTGCTGAATCCCGAAGACGTGCACGATTTGCGCACCGCGATCCGACGGGTCGAGCCGCCATCGATGCCTTTCAGCTATCCTCAAAGCGTAACGAGAAGCGGCTTCTGCGCTGTCTCGCACGCATCCGCAAAAGGGCAGGTAAAGTTCGCGATATGGATGTACACACCTGTTCCATGGAGAATGTTTCTGCGCGAGCACGCTGTTTGCACACGCCAATATCTATCTGATGATCGATCCAATTATGATCGGGTCATCTATTCTGAGACGGGGGAATTTACTGGTTATGTCACAGTGGAAGATTGCCTCTGATTGCTGTAGCAGGTGCGCGTTTCGATATGTGGGAATTATATTAGTGTCGCTATTGACGGCGGGCGCTGCGCTGGGTGATGGGGCCACATTCGATTTGACCGGACCTACTATTGAAATGAACGTCACGCGAGCGGGAACCACGCTGCCGGTCGCCGCAGTGCCCAATCTGCAAGTGGGAGATCGCATCTGGATCCATCCCGCATTACCCGACGATCAATCGGTGCACTATTTGCTGATAGTCGCATTTCTGCGCGGAACGACGAACCCTCCGCCCGAGAATTGGTTTACACGCGCGGAGACTTGGAATCGGCCGACACGCGAGGAGGGAATCGTCGTAACAGTTCCGGAAGGTGCACAGCAGGCGCTGCTGTTTCTCGCTCCGGAAACGGGCGGTGATTTCAGCAGCTTGCGCTCCGCCGTGCGCAGCAAACCCGGAGTTTTCGTGCGCGCGTCCCAGGATTTAAATCAGGCCAGTCTCGACCGCACACGCTCCGATAAATATTTAGCCGATGTGAAGAAAACTGCGGATTTGGACCCGAAGGCGCTTCACGACCGTTCCATGCTGCTCGCCCGAACCTTGAATCTAAGGATCGACGAGCAGTGCTTCAGCCGGCCTCCGGAAGAACAATCGACATGCCTTACGCAACATACCGATCAACTTGTGCTCGACGACGGACACAGTGAATCCCTGGTGGCTGCACTCACGTCGGGCCCGTCAACCGATTTGATGGGGAACATCAGCAATACATCCGTAGCGCGAGGCGGATACTATAGTCCCTACGTCGGTGCTGTGGTGGATCTCGCTAAAATTATGGGAACCCTTCATACGGCGCAATATCAATACATTCCGGCGCTGTCTGTGCCGCAGGGGGCGCAAATACACCTGCGCCTGAATAATCCACCTTCTTTTCGCACCCCCAAGTCGGTGCTCGTTGTAGGGCTGCCCGCTATCGAAGCGGCGCAGTTTCCTCCCCTGCGCGCTGCGAGTCGTGAGCAAATATTCTGCCTTGAAAAGGCACCGCTGGTGCTCCCTGCCGCGGGAGCTCCATTGGTTTTTTCGACGGATATCGGGCATGAGTTCACGCTTCATATAGAAGGAAAATCGGGGACCTCTGTCGATCTGCCGGCTGTAGCGGATGCGGGACTCGGCGGATTCGTGATTGACACGCATACGCTGAACGCAGGGAACTTGGATGGCGATCTCAAAGGAACCTTGCGCGGTAAGTGGGGATTTGATTCTTACGAGGGCCCCGTTTTCCATTTGCAGAATGCACATTCCACCACTTGGAAGCTGCCCGACGCCGAAAAAGGTGGCCTTATCGTAGGGCGCGACGATACGATCCATCTGGAATCGGCGTGCGCCGCTTGCGTCGACAGAATTATCGCAAAAGATCAACAGGGTAAAACAATTGACGCCACCTGGAAGGCAGTAAAGCCTGATCAACTGGAAGTTCATGTCCCTCTTAAAAACGAAATGGCCGGCCCCTTAACACTCAGCATAAGACAATTTGGCGTAAAGGATCCTGATGAGCTGCCTCTAGTTGCTTACGCGGAAGCGGCCAAACTCGATAGCTTTGAGATTAGCGCGGGTGATAACCAGGGCATTTTGACCGGAACCCGCCTCGACGAAGTGAATAGTTTTGAACTGAAGGGAATTCGCTTCGTACCCGGGAAATTATCGCGCGCCGACGAAAAAGACGAGCTTCGCCTTTCGATGGCAAGTGCCTCTGGTATAGATGCACTGCACCCAGATGAGAAACTCACCGCTCAAGTAGACCTGAAAGATGGAAGAGGATTGGCGCTCCAGACCACCGTCGAACCGCCCCGGCCCAAGGTGCAGCTCATCAGCAAGAGTGTGCAGCCTGGGCCGACGCGTTCTCCTCTCCGATTGTCTAATCAAAATGTGCTGCCGCAGGACGGCCGGATGTCATTCATTGTGAAATCAGAAATTCCAGAAACCTTCGCACATACGGAAAAGATCGAGGTTGCCAATGGTGATGACTCGCTGCACGTGATGCTCGCTGCCTCTGACGGCAGTTTGATGCTGCAAAACTCCGATACCGCCCTGGCTATTCTCGACCCGATGAAGAGCTTTGGCGCAGCGGCCTTTGGCCCGCTTCGATTCCGCGTGGTCGAAGAAGGCGCCGGTAAGGGTGACTGGCAGCCATTAGCCACATTGGTACGGGTCCCGTCACTTAAGGAAGTGCGCTGCCCGGACTCGCCGGACAAACAATGCCAATTGAGCGGGTCAAATCTGTTTCTGATCGATTCGGTAGCTGCCGACCCGCAATTCACTCACATGGTATCCGTTCCGATCGGGTATGCGGAGCCAAACTTGAACGTGCCGCGACCGAACGGAACCCTTCTCTACATCAAACTGCGCGACGACCCTGACACCGTCGATATGCTGGTTCTGCCCGTGCTGCCGGAAGAACAATAGGGCACAGATTAAAAAGTTACAGGTTCAGCGATCCGGGTACAGATATCCGATTGTGTAAAACATTGTGTAAAACACCATCTCTGGTCTGCCCATCACCGTAATCCCGATATCTTCGAGCATCACACAGTTCCCCACCTGATATTCGAATGCGGTGCCGCTTCGTTAAAGAATCAAGGCTATACCGCTGCTCGTTTTGGCCGGCAAGCCACTGTTGGGGGCTCTGTTTTCAGGGCCTTCGTCAGGTTGCAGAAAAATGCCACTCTGAGCCGCCCGTGGCCACTGGCACTATGCAAATTGGCGCAAGCTCAATCCAGGTGTGTGCGACCGGCCGATGATCAAGATCGCCGCAAACGCGTAAAGCAACGTGAATGAACAAAAATACAAGCTTTACGTAA
Source organism: uncultured Acidobacteriota bacterium (assembly GCA_963848365.1). Lineage (GTDB taxonomy): Bacteria > Acidobacteriota > Terriglobia > Acidiferrales > UBA7541 > Palsa-295. The sequence goes on along the minus strand of CAWKDI010000004.1, from coordinate 55,743 downwards.
ACAAACGGCGGTGCTTGGTGCAAGAACTTACGTACAGGTTCTCAAACGGCAGCCTACCAAGGTCTGCGGATATGGACTGCCGGCAACACGACGAAACAATCTGTATTCCCACATCGTGGGAACTTAAAGGGATTTGGGCGTTGAGGCCCGGAAAGGTTCTGAAAAATGAAGGCGCTAAGCATCAGTTTTATTCTTTTTTTTATAGGTGCCGCCACGGTGTCGCGGGCTGATCAGACCAAGACAGACGTTGTGGATCGGCTAAACAGCGCGACAACCACGCTGCAAGAGATAACCTCTGCTCCGGACAAAGGCATCCCCGATGAAGTACTGAAAGGGGCGAAATGCATCGCGATCGTCCCAAGCATGCTTAAGGGAGGCTTCGTGTTCGGTGGCAAGCACGGCCGCGGAGTGGCAACGTGCCGGCTTCCCAGTGGCGCATGGAGCGCACCAGCATTCTTCACCATCAGTGGAGGAAGTTGGGGCGCGCAGATTGGGGTCGAAGACGTACAGCTAGTGATGATGATCATGAACGATGACGGTATGCGGAATCTCCTTCAAAATAAGTTTCAAATTGGCGCTTCCGCTTCCGCATCTGCCGGTCCGGTTGGACGGCACGCTTCAGCCGGTACCGACTGGAAGGCGAGCACCCAAATTCTCACCTATTCGCGCTCACACGGCCTTTTTGCAGGAATCGACTTGGCCGGATCCTGGGTCGAGCGGGACAAGGATTCAACGGAAGCTCTTTATGGGAGCGATTACACAACAACGCACATTTTAACTGGCAAGGTGCCGCCACCCGCAGAGGCCCGTCCGTTTGAGGCAGAAGTCCGGAGAGTAGAAAACAGAGGATAGAGCTGGCGGCCAGGTAGGCGCCGCATGGGCAGATTCAAAGCCGCGAGTGCCATAAGCAACCGCGGCTTTTTCTTGGACCATGCGAAAAGTAAATCGCGGATTATTCGAGGACTTCGGCTACTAAATCCCGAACCTGCTCAGCGATCGACGGCGCCGAGGTCAAACCAGGCGATTCGATGCCCATCAATTGCACGACGCGCGGAAATTCCGGATCGCGCTGGATGATGAAGTCAGCCATGCCGGCGGGATGGGCGCCTTGGGCGTCAGAGGGCGGAACAAGTTTCGCCCGAATGCCGGAATAAGCCAGCACCAGGTCGGAGGCCTCGATCTCGGGCAAAAGAGGCTTCGCTCCCGCGGCGAAATCCTCCACAGGCTCGCGGTCGCGTTCGTAATCGTTCTTGTCTTTGATATAGCGCGCGGTGGGCCCAATCAGCATCGTTCCGGCAATCGTCTTGGTGAGATGCATGCCCAGGCTCAGGCCATCGGTATGCGGGAGCGGATAAACCAGCCCGCGGATAAGATCCTGCTTCGCTCGCACGACCTCGCAATATTCGCCACGTACGGGATAGATGCGATGGCGCGCCATTTGTGACCCGAGCATTCGCCGCGACTTCATCGGAAAAGAGGCCGGCGCTGTTGACTACACATTTCGCCTCGATTTCTCCTGCCGAGCTCGTCACGTGAATTCCTGCGGGCGTGGACTCAAGCTTCTCGACTCGCGCGTGCGTCACCACGTGGGCGCCGCGATCAGCCGCAACTCGCGCGTAAGCCTTTACGAGGTCTTCGCTCGAGACAATGCCGGTTGAAGGAACAGCGATCGCCTGATATCCCTCGACGTGTGGCTCGCGCTTGCGAATCTCGGCGCGATCGATGAGGCGCAGGCCTTTGACGCCGTTGGCGCAACCATTCTTCATCAGGGCTGCCAGGGTCACCGATTCGGCAGGAGAGGACGCGACGACGATTTTCCCGATATTCCGGTGAGGCACCCGATGAGCCGCGCAGAATTCGTAGGTAAGCTGGTTGCCGCGCACGCAGTGCCTCGCCTTGAGCGATCCCGGCTTGTAGTAGATTCCGGAGTGAATCACCCCGCTGTTGCGCGAACTAGCGCCCATTCCAAGCTTTGGCAATGCCTCGAGCAAAAAAACGTCGCTCCAGTGTTCGGAGAGCGCGCGAGCAATCGCGCAGCCCACAACGCCTCCGCCGATGATTACGATATTTGCCTGATCCATGATCGCTATCGTTGCTATTGAAGAGGCGCGAAAAGAGAACGACAGAACAATTGTTGTCTACAGAGCGCCGCGAAGCAGGAGAACACTCTCTGTCTGAAAATCCAATTATCCTTAGCCCAAGTTAATACCGCAAACGATTTTCGTGGCTTGACAAGGATTCGCGCTTAATCCGGCACTCTGCCGGTCGCGGAACCTCAAAACCTAGCTCGCTTCCGGAAGGTCAACAGGTGGCACATATTGGCATCCGTCTCATTGATGAGACTTCACCTCTCAACTCTGCGACACGCCAAGAGGCGCGTCGTCGTCGACAGCTCCCAAATCCCAAATTATTCTCTGTGATGACATCGCTGTGGAATTGTTAGACTTGTGGCATTCCATGGAATTTCCAGCGACAGCGTGGTCGGAACCACCCTCTGAATTCGAGCTGCTCGAAAGTGAGGTGGTAATTTGGCGCGCAGCTCTCGATTGCGAGGAAGCGGTTCTTCGAAGGCTGGAAGCCACTTTGTCGCCCGACGAGAGGTCGCGCGCGAATCGCTTCCATTTCTGCAAGGACCGGGATCATTTCATCGCCGGGCGAGGAATCCTGCGGTCGCTGATCGGTTCGTACCTGCCGCCGCGATCCGGCGGAAATCAAATTTGGCTATGGTCCGCAGGGGAAGCCTGGTCTGGCAGAGGATCGGGCCGATCCGTCGCTAACGTTCAATTTGTCGCACAAGCAAGGGCTCGCCGTTTATGCCTTTGCGCGAGAGCGTCAGCTCGGGATTGATCTCGAGGCGGTTGCCTCGAGTTTCCCAGGCGAGGACATTGCCCGGCGGTTCTTTTCCCGCGGGGAAATCGAAGAATTGCTCGCTCTGCCTCCGAATCTGAGGTCGAAGGGCTTCTTCCTGGCTTGGACGCGCAAAGAAGCATATATCAAGGCGCGCGGCCAAGGCCTCCAAATTCCTCTCGATAGCTTTGACGTCTCGCTCACGCCAGGACGCCCGCCGCGCTTGCTCAGGGGAGTTGGCACTGAATGGCAGATCATCGGTTTTGAGGTCGGCCGGGATATCCCTGGCGCCTTGGTGTTCGACGGGTCTCAGGCGTCAACCATTCACTTCTTCGAATGGCGACCCCCTTCGCAGGTTGAGACGCACCGAATGTCAAACTCTGACTAAGGAGGGGTTGTTCACCGGGCCTCCTCTCGAGATTCGGGGCTCGGGAGATACATAGTTCATTCAAAGTACTACAGATATCGCCTATTAATGCGGCGCCAATTAATGTTGCCAATAAGCGTCGTGGGACGGAATCGCGTGGGCAATGAATGGCAACACTTTTCACTCATTTGCCACATGCTCAGAAAATCGGGCCTTTCCGAAGGGGAAAATTTGCACAACCATTTAATAAGTGTCTTTTTATCAGTGAGTTGCTGTGGTGGGTATTTGACTTCCTTTTAGTGGATAGTTCACCGGATCTGGCAGGTCGATTGCGGGAAGTAAAGAGCGTTTTAGCTTTATGGCGGTAGCCTAGATTCTTGGGCTCAGAAATGCTTTTTGCGTTCTGCAGATTCATTGTAAAGGAAGTAGATCTGTAAAGAAGGGGGCCCCCGCATTGAGTAGCCAGCGTTGGTTTGCACTACAAGTGAAGTCACGCTGGGAAAGCTCCACTGCGCTTTTCTTATCGGGCAAGGGTTACGAAACCTTTCTACCCGAGTATGCGCTCAAGAAGAAGTGGAGCGGCAAAATGCGGGAGACCAACGCGCCACTTTTTCCGGGCTATATCTTCTGCCACTTTGACCCTCAAAATCGCCTGCCGATTCTCATCACCCCGGGGGTGGTGGCTGTCGTGGGAAGGGGCCGAATTCCTGTTCCTATCGAGGACTCTGAAATCGCTTCCATTCAAACGGTGATTGCATCCGGCTTTCCCGCCCAACCATGGCCGTACCTGGAAATCGGACAGAGAATCCGGATCGAAGACGATGTGCTCAATGGTTTGGAAGGAATTCTGGTGAATTTCAAAGGAAAGAGACGGATCGTCGTCTCCGTATCACTCTTGCGCCGGTCTGTCGCCCTTGAGATTGACCGGTCCGTGGTAAGGCCCGTGGCGCCGCCCGCCACCGGTCTTGACGTAGCAGTTCAAGCAGCAGAGCTGCAAGGGGCCCTGGCGTAAGCACACTGTAACGGCTCCAAGAAGCCGGCTCGGACCCATTGCTGTTGATAATTTAACGATTACTTAACCGATCTGATAAGATTTTACCAGGCCCCGGAAAAATTAAAATGGCAAACAGCAACCTGAAGAGCTCGGTTCCAGAAAGAAAGCATGGGCACGACTTGCCGGGGAAATCGGCAAGCATCGCGACCAGGGAAATCAATCGCCTGGAAGAAGACACGTTTCACACGATGCTTGCGCTCGAACGCCGCCGGGCGGAACGGTCCCGGAAACCCTTCGTACTGATGCTGTTGGACGCTCACGCTTTGTTTCAGGATGGCGTTGCCAGCCGTTTTCTTGAACAGTTGACTTCGGCCGTCTTGGCCTCCAGTCGCGAAACAGATCTGCTCGGGTGGTACAAGAAGGGCGCCATCCTGGGTATTATTTTTACAGAAGTGAGCTTGTCGGAGAAGCATCCGATCACGCAGATACTGCTCGCGAAGGTAGCGAAGGCGCTTCACGACCGCGTGGGCCGCCAGCATGCCTCCAGGGTCGTAATCACAGCGCATCTTTTCCCTGAGAATTTAAATCGCGAAGGGTCGGATTCTCCCGCAGACGTCAATCTCTATCCCGACCTGACGCAGCAGGGAACGCGGAAGCGCGCTCCGCTGATCGCCAAGCGCGCCCTCGACGTAGTAGGAAGCGGAATATTGCTTTTAGTCCTGTCGCCGATTTTTGCCCTTATCGCCATCGCTATCAAGCTGACCTCGGACGGCCCTGTTTTCTTCGCGCAGGAGCGGCTGGGACAATTCGGAACGCGCTTCCGGTGCCTGAAATTCCGCACCATGTACACGAACAACGACCCGAAGATTCATCGCGACTATGTCGAGCGATTCATTGCGGGCAAAGCCAAGGAAGAGCGCAATGAAGCCGGCTCCGTCGTCTATAAAATTATGGATGATCCGCGGATAACCCCTGTCGGTCGATTGCTCCGCAAGCTCAGTTTCGACGAACTGCCGCAATTCTGGAATGTGCTGCGCGGGGAAATGTCCCTGGTGGGACCGCGCCCCCCGGTGGCCTACGAATTCCGGGTGTACGACATCTGGCATCGGCGGCGGGTTCTCGAAGTGAAGCCGGGAGTCACCGGCTTGTGGCAAGTAAGCGGACGAAGCCGCACCTCCTTTGACGATATGGTGCGGCTGGACCTTCGCTATTCCCAGTCATGGTCTCTGTGGCTGGATCTGAAGATTTTGGCGGCGACCCCCCGGGCCGTTTTCACCGGAGATGGCGCCTACTGAGCTCTGGGATACCGAAAAGTAATTGTGCTCCGGCTGTCGTTTAAGAAGTCAACTCCTACCACGAAACTTCCACCAAGAATTTGGCGTCGCGCTCGCTGCACAAAGCGTATGATTGAATTAGGAAGTTTTTCCGCCCATCTAATCTCCTTCTGGAGAGAGGAACTGTTGACGCAATGATTCGAGTTGGGGTTATTGGATACGGCTATTGGGGTCCGAACATCGTCCGGAATTTGCATGGCTTGGATTCCACGCGCGTCACGATGGTTTCCGACAAAAGCCCCGCGGCCCTGGCCCGCGTGCGCAAGAGCTATCCTGAGATTCAAGCGGTGGCCGATCCGATGGAGATCCTGCGTTCGCCCGAAATTGATGCCGTCGCGGTGATCACTCCCGTCTGGACGCACTACGAACTGGCGAAGGCGGCGCTGGAAAACGGCAAGCACGTGTTTGTCGAGAAGCCGTTCACTTCGAGCGTTGCGCAGGCCGAAGAATTGATCGAGCTCGCCGCGCGCAAGAAGCTGACGATCATGGTGGACCATACGTTCCTGTTCACCGGGGCGGTGAAGAAGATCCGGGAGCTGATCGAAAGCGGCGTCCTGGGAGATCTGTACTACTACGATTCGCTGCGCGTCAACCTGGGCCTGTTCCAGCACGACGTGAGCGTGATCTGGGACCTGGCGCCGCACGATCTCTCGATCATGGATCACCTGATCAAAAGGGAGCCGGAAGCGATCGTGGCCACCGGCGAGAAGCATCTGAACGGCGTCGAAGACGTCGCCTACATCACGATTTATTTCCCCGACAGCGATCATCGCGCATATCAACGTCAACTGGCTCTCGCCGGTGAAGATGCGGACCACGCTGGTCGGCGGACAGAAAAAGATGCTGGTCTGGAACGATCTGGTGGCCGATGAGAAAGTTCGCGTCTACGACAAAGGCGTGGATATCACTTCCGGAGAAGGACTGCGCGACATTCTGGTGAGCTATCGGACCGGAGACATGTGGGCGCCGCAGGTGGAGCAGCTGGAAGCGCTGCGCGTGGAACTGGATTATTTCGCGAATGCATCTGAAAGACGGAAAGACTCCCTTCAATGACGGGCACGCCGGACTGCGCATCGTGCGCATGCTGGAGGCGGCCGACCGGTCGATTCGAAAAGAGGGGAGAGCTGATTCGCCTGTGAACGAATACTGCAGCATTGCCCCGGATGTGAAGCTCGGCAAGGACGTCAAGCTCTCGAAGTTCATCAATCTCTACGGCTGCGAGATCGGCGAAGAAACCAAAGTCGGGGCGTTTGTCGAGATTCAAAAGAATGCCCAGGTGGGCCGCCGCTGCAAGATTTCGAGCCACACGTTTATCTGCGAAGGCGTGACCATTGAAGACAATGTTTTCGTCGGGCACGGCGTGACCTTCATCAACGATTCCTATCCCGCGCGCCACGGCTCCGAATGGCGAACTTCAGACCGAAAAAGACTGGAACGTCGAAACGACGGTGGTAAAACGCGGGGCTTCGATCGGTTCGGGCAGCACCATTCTCGCCAATGTCGTGATCGGGGAAAATGCGATCGTGGGAGCGGGCAGCGTCGTGACCAAGGATGTTCCGCCGAATGCGATTGTGGTCGGGAATCCAGCGAAAGTGCGGCGATATATTCACGGAGGACTGAGAGAAAGCATATGGCTGACTCGAAGAGCAAGATTCCATTTCTTGATCTGGTCACGCATGCACGAGGAACTCGAGCCGGAGTTGGTGGCTGTTTTCCAGTCGGTGCTGCGCACGGCGGGCTTCGTCGGCGGACCGTTGGTCGAGGGTTTCGAGCGGGACTTTGCCCAGTTTCTGCGACGCGAAGTATTGCGTCGGGCTGTCGAGCGGCACCGACGCGCTGCGCTTCGCTTTGATGGCCGCGGGCGTTCAGCCCGGCGACGTCGTCGTCACCGTTCCGCATACCTTCATCGCGACCACCGAAGCGATCACGCAGGCCGGAGCGCGCATCGATTTTGTCGATATCGACGAGCGGACGTACTGCATGGACCCGGCGAAGCTCCAGGCCTATCTGGAGACCAAGTGCGCGTTTGATCCAGGCACTCGGAAAGCTTATTCACCGGGAATTCGAAGGCTCCGGTCACCGCGGTTGTTCCCGTTCATCTCTACGGGCAAATCGCGGATATGGACCCGATTCTTGAACTGGCGGAGCGCTATGCCTGATTGTTGTCGAAGATGCCTGCCAGGCCCATGGCGCCGAATATTTCTCGAAGAAGCAGAACCGCTGGCGCAAGGCCGGCTCGATCGGCCATGCGGCCGCATTCAGCTTTTATCCCGGGAAAGAATCTGGGCGCGTGCGGAGAAGGCGGGGCGGCCACCACGAACAACGAAGCAATGGCGCGAAAAATGCGCATGCTGCGCGACCACGGCCAAGCCAAAAAGTATTATCACGACATGGAAGGCTACAACGGCCGGCTCGATTCCATTCAGGCCGGAATCCTTGGCGTGAAGCTGTCGAAATTAAGTCGATGGAATGAGCAGCGCCGCGAGTGTGCCGCGCCGTTACCAGGAACTGCTTGCACCGCTCGCCGGCAGCATCACGCTGCCTTTCGAGCCTGCCTACTCCAAGGCCGTTTATCACCTCTATGTCGTGCGCACTTCTCAGCGCGGCGAGCTTCAGGAACAGCTGACTCAGGCGGGTGTAGGCACCGGGATCCATTATCCGATTCCTCTCCATTTGCAGAAGGCATACGCGGCAATGAATCACAAGCCTGGGGATTTCCCGGTTTGCGAGCAGGTGGCTGCGGAATGCTTGTCGCTTCCCATGTACCCGGGACTTCAGGCTTACCAGCAGCGCAACATCGCGGAAATGATCGCGGAATTTGCGGCCGTGCGTCTCTCAAACTGAGTGGTCTTTTGTGAAGAGACCGCCCGGACGTGTCGGCGGTCGGACCAGCCTTGCAGGCTCTCCTTTGCGAGGGAAGTCTAGTTAAGTTCTCCCGGATTGTATTAAGATAACTGGGGTTGTTTGCCAACCCCCTTTCAGCCCGGCGCACGAGAGCCCTTTCGGGCAGACGATTGACCGTCCGGACCGGAACGGCCTTTACTTCGGCCGTTTAGCGCGCCATGGCGGAGTGCGCCGCACGAGTCGCAAAATGTTGTCTAATCGTTCACAACAGCGCTTTTTTTGGCGCGATAGCGCCCACCGACCGCTAAGCTCATGCTTGCCCATGACAGACCGCTCTGATGCTTGCGTGCAATTCCTACCGGCCCCCGGAAGCGGGGCTGGCCCCCTCTGTTTCGCCTGGTCTCATCCCTAGGCTTGGACGGCGCTGAACGGGACGTAAAATGAGGGTTTGCATGGTGGTGTACAGCTTTTATGAGTCCGACCCGCGCGTCAGGCAGTACGCCACGGCGCTCAAAGAGCGAGGCGATATCGTTGATGTGATAGCCCTTAGGAGAGAGGGCGACGAGGATTTCGGTGTTGTAGAGGGCGTCAACGTCTTCCGCATCCAGCCTCGGCCGGTCAATGAACGACGAAAGCGCGACTACACGGGGCGAATCGCGCGTTTCATGCTGAACTCCGCCGCAGTGCTGACGAAGAGGCATCGTCAGAACCCCTATCAGCTCGTGCATGTTCATTCGGTCCCAGACTTTCTGGTGTTTTCGGCCCTGGTGCCCAAGCTTACGGGCGCCGCTGTCATTTTGGATATTCACGATCTTCTCCCGGAGCTTTATGCCAGCAAGTTCCGTGTGCCGCAGGATTCGTTCTGGTTCAAGCTGATGGTTTTCGCCGAGCGCCGCTCCTGCGCGTTCGCCGACCACGTGATTGTGGCCAACGATCTCTGGCGCGAACGACTGATCGGCCGGTCAGTTCCGGCAAGCAAATGCACCACGGTCCGGAACTATCCGGTGCTCGATCTGTTCAAGTCCTGCGTTCGGGAACGCAAGAACGGAAAATTCCTGATCACTTATCCCGGCAGCCTGAACAAGCATCAAGGATTGGAAGTCGCTATCAGGGCGTTCGGACGCGTTTCCGGGCGCATGCCCAACACGGAATTCCACATTTACGGCGAAGGGGCGGACAAACCGCGATTAATGCAACTCGCTACGGATATGCATCTCGATGACCGCGTCTTTTTCCACGATGGCATGCCTTCCAGGGATATCGCCCGCGTGATGGTCAATACCGACCTTGCGGTCGAGCCCAAGATGTCCCAAATCCCGTTCAGCAATGAGGCGGCCAGTACCAAGATCCTCGAATTTATGGCAGCTGGGGTACCCATCGTAGCTTCGCGGACCAGCATTCACTCGCGCTACTATGACGATACTATTCTGAAATACTACGACGCCGATAATGACGAGGCCTTGGCCGAATGCATCTTCGCGATGTGGAGTAATCCGGACGAGCGCCGGGAGCAAGTCCTGCGCGCCAATCAGTATGTCGATCAAAATAACTGGGAGGCAAAACGGGGCGAGTATCTGAGGCTGGTTGACACGCTCACGTTGCAGCACTGATATGTCTACTCGTACTCATCCCAATCCGGAGCTCAATGGGCTGTCGGGCGTCGCACCAGTCTCGCCGACCATGAGGCTTTCGGTGATCGTGCCTATCTATAATGAGCAAGCGACGTTACGGAACGTGGTTGATAAAGTTCTTTCGGTTCCGATTGATATCGAGTTGATCTGTGTGGATGACGGTTCGAGCGACGGCTCTCGCAAGATCCTTACTGAGCTCGAGAAGCAGCACCCGCAGCTGCGCGTCTTTTTTCAGCCGCACAACATGGGCAAAGGGGCGGCGCTCCGGCGCGGGATTCAGGAGGCTACCGGGGATTTCGTAATCGTTCAGGACGCCGATCTGGAATACGATCCCAGCGAATTTCCGAGCCTTCTCGAGCCGTTGATTCAGGGCAACGCCGACGTGGTGTATGGCTCTCGTTTCCTCGGCGGACGTCCCCACCGAGTTCTCTACTTCTGGCACTCGGTGGGAAACTGGCTCCTGACGCTGCTCTCCAACTCCCTGACGAACATCAACCTTACCGACATGGAGACCTGTTACAAGGTGTTTCGCCGCGAAATCATTCAGTCGATTCCCATCGAGGAGAATCGATTCGGATTCGAGCCGGAGATCACCGTGAAAGTGGCGAAGCGCCGCCTCCGCATCTATGAGGTGGGAATCAGCTACCGCGGCCGGACATACAAAGAAGGCAAAGAAAATCGGCTGGAAAGACGGCTTCCGCGCCTTGTGGTGCCTGCTGAAGTATTCGATAACCGAAGACCCCTCGAACTAGTCGCATGTTGAACGCCAGTACAGCCTACAGCGGGAACGCGCGTCCGAATACGGCGGCATTCGAGCCTGCCGACTCGGGCGCGATGGGCATTTCACGCAACCGCAAGGCTCTTCTTTTCCTGTTGCTGGTATTCGCCTCCGCGGAGTTTGTCGCCCGCGGCCCGCTGCGCATCGTCCGCCGAGCCTCGGATTATAACGATTACACCTCTTCGTATATCGGCGCGAAGGCGTGGATCAGGGGATTGAACCCTTACAGCAACGTCGTGTTCTGGCAACTTTGGAAACAGTCGAGCAATGTGCCGGTAGACGATGCCGATGAAAAAGAATCGATCGGTTCGAGAACGCCGTATCCGTGGACTTGTTTTTTGGTTCTAGCTCCGCTCAGCCTTCTGTCCGCCACCGCCGCCAGCATGCTGATGGGGTTCATCTCGTCAGCATTGATCGTCCTGTCTCTATGGCTGCTCAGCGGCCTTCCCGACCTGGCGCAGGCACCCTGGCAGCGCTGGCTTTTTCTGGGTTGTGCGCTGGCGCTGTCGCCGCTTCATAGCGGACTGGGACAGATTAATATTTCGATGATGGCTATTGCCTTTGTGTTCTTGAGTTTCTGGGCGGCGTCCACAGGACGCTCGTTTGCCGCGGGTGTTTTTTGCGCCGTTTCCGGGTGTTTGAAGCCCCCAATTGGTTTGTTTCTGGCCCTCTATTACCTGTTTTCGAGGCAATTTAGGGCATTCGCGATAACCGCCGGGACGGCGATTCTGCTCGCGGCTGTCGCGATCGGCCGCCTCCAGTTGGCCGGCGTACCCTGGCTTTCGGGCTACCTTGCCAACACCCGGCTCGTGCTCACTGACCCGATCAACGCCATTACAGAGGCAAACCCCAAGCGGTTCCAAATGATCAACCTGCAGGTGTTGTGGTACGCACTCGCGCACAACGAGCGTCTCGCCAACGAACTCGCGCTCGGAATCACGGCGCTGCTGCTGGCGGCGCTGGTGATTGCCGTAACGCGCCGCGGCGGGAATGTGCCGGCCTCGCTGCAGGTGAGCGCGTTTGCGGCCATCTCGCTGCTCCCGGTGTATCACCGGTTCTACGACGCCTCGTTGCTTGTATTTCCTTTGTTTTGGGCCTTGTCCACCGTGGCGGAAAGCGCGCGGCCCTACCGGCGCTTGGTCCTTGTGCTACTGCTGCCGTTTGCCGTCCCGGGAGCGTGGGCGCTCGAGAGCCTGCAGAACGCCGGCCGCATCCCGGCGGCCCTGGTTCGAACGCGGTGGTGGGAGCCCTTGGTGCTCGGGCACGAGATTTGGGCCATCCTGCTGCTGGCGGTGGTTCTGGTTACGGCGAACGGACTGCTGCAGGCGCCCGCATGCGCTGGCTGTCCGGAGGCTCAGCGCCAAATCCGCCCTAAAGTTTCAGCCACATAGACACGATGGATTTTGATGGGTGCCGGCTCGAACGTCGGCGAAAGCGATTTTTCGGGATCCCCTGTCCTCTTACTGGCCCTACGGTCAGTTGTGGCCTTCCAAGCCGAACTGATAGCTTTTACCGCGAGCCCTGAAAGCATCTGTTTCTGCGGTAAATGCAAGCAGGCCATCGAAACTGAGGGGAACATCACAAATGAGCATTCTTAAAAAAGCGGCAATCACCCTGGCGTGCCTGGCTTTTTTCGCGGTGGGCGCGCACGCCTCAGCGGCGAATGTGTACCTTTCGCAGAGCGGCGGCACATTCAGCGGCGGCTCGGCCTGCAACGGGCAGTCGACGCAAGCCTATACGTTTTTCAATAACTCCTCGAATTGGGGAAGCGGTGCGTCGCAGATCGGCCCCGGGACGATCGTATGGATTTGCGGCACGATCACGGCCGCAAACGGCACCTACGCGTTGAATGTGCAAGGCAGCGGATCGAGCGCCAGCCCCGTAACGATTAAATTTGATACCAACGCAATTCTCCAGGCCGGCTACTTTGGTGGAAATCCCTATAATGGAGGGCCCGGTGGGATCACGTGCACGGGAAACTCCTACGTTACCGTCGATGGCGGGTCTAACGGAATTATTCAGAATACGGCGAACGGCTCGGCTTCCCTAGGTTACGCGAACCAGCAAGCGAGCACGGGAGTATATTTCACCTGCTCCAATTTCGAGGTCAAGAATCTCACAGTACAGCACATCTACGTCCATGCAGAGGGTGACAACGGCGGCGTGGGCAACACGTCGGCTATCTTCGGCGACCAGAGCCCCAACAATTGCAATATTCATAACAACCCGCTGATCCAAGACGCCTTCGTCGATGTAAACATCGGGTACACGACGTCTCCGTCCCTGACGTCTTGCACTCTGTCTTACAACACAATTAGGAACGGCTGCTGGTTCATCCAGATGGGTGACGACAACGCAGGAGCGGCGCGGCGTCAGGCATTCAGGTAACTTCGAATACGCTCGGTCCGGGAAATCAAACGTGGGCCGATAATAATGCGGGCTGCCACCAGAACGCGATATTTATAACTAATGGGAACTCTGGATCGAGTATGAACGGATTACTCGTTAACTCGAACACTCTGATGCTCGATATGTGCTCCGATCGTTCATTTACGGCGAACAATTGCTCCGCGCCCATGCAACTGGCCGGAACGCAGAGCAACCTTACAGTCATAAACAATCTCGCCTATTTCACTACGTCTCAAACGGGCTTTGAAGCCTTTGTGTGGATGCCGACCTCGTCGGGCTTTTCGGGTCGGAATGTGATTGCGAACAATACCTTCGACGAGAAAAGCGCCGGTTCGGGCCAGTCCTGCGTGTGCGCGATGATTGAGTGGGAGTCCTCGGGTGGATCACAAACTGGATTCCTCGTCGAGAACAACCTGTTCCTTAACAGCTCGCACGAGATTTATTACAACAACGATACCAACGCCACGTTTGCTTCAAAGGCGGCAATATCGAATGACGGATTTCAGAACATCCAAACCAAAGTCGCGCACGACAACGATGGAGGCAGAGACTACTCTACGCTCGCTTCCTGGCAGGCAGCCGGATTCGACAGCCAAGGTTTCAACGGCAGTCTGGGCCTGACCAGTTCCTACGTCCCGCAAACCGGAAGCGCTGCCATTACCGTGGGGGCGAACCTCACGAGTATGGGTATCACGCCTCTGGACGTGGATAAGAACGGCACGCCGCGCCTAACCTCGTGGGTAGCGGGCGCTTACCAAGTGGGTACCGCAGGCGCTCCAGCCCCGCCCTCGGGAGTCACGGCCATCGTTCAGTAGTCCCCAATTGCCCGTGGATTTTCCCGGAAACCCCTCGGAAACAGCCCATGGCTTCTGCCGATGCTGCTACACACCTGGCATTGTTAGCCTGCTGGGAAAATAAGTCCTATAAGGTATGTGTGACGGAAGTCGCAAGGGAGGTGGCCGGGTGCGCCTCGCTTGCTTTAGACTTATGCAGGGGCTGCCACTCCCCCGTGCATCGATGGCGGGGAAACCGAGCGAATGACGAGCGAGCGATCTTTCCGGCATGCGGTGAAGTGGGCGTATGTGATGCAGGTCAGCGAACAGGGTCTGAACGCCCTGTTCACATTCCTGTTCGCCGCCCTGTTGGGCCCGAAGGACTTCGGCACAGTGGCGATGGCGATGGCTTACATCCTCTTCGTCAAGCTCGTCCTGGAGCAGGGGTTCCTGCCGGCGCTTGTTGCAAAAAAAGATTTGAGAAACGAACACCTCGATTCTGTTTTTTGCTTGAACCTGGTTGTGAGTCTCGTGCTTGTAGGGCTCAGTATCGCCGCTAGCAAATGGTGGGCCGCTGCAAATCACTTGCCTGTTCTCGCTCCGATTATCTCGGTGCTCTCGTTCACTCTGATACTCGAAGGACTGACGATCGTTCAAAGGGCCGTGCTCGAGAGAGCACTGGACTTCAAGAGCTTCTCGATTCGGTCAATCGTCGCCAATTTTTTCGGGGGCGCAGTCGGTCTTGCGATGGCTCTCAAAGGATTTGGCGTTTGGGCCCTGGTTGGAAAGCAGCTAAGCACTGACTTGTTGGGTCTCATCGTGCTGTGGAAACTGAGTCACTGGAGGCCGGGTCTTTCCTTCTCGCGTCTTGCCATAAGGGACCTGCTGGGTTACTCGGTGGGGAGCTTTACCGGCAATCTCGGGGTCTGGGTGAACAGCCAGATCGACACCCTCATTATTGGATTATTTTTTGGACCCATTCCTGTTGGGCTCTACCGGCTCGCGGGACGGCTTCCCTTCATGATTGTTACAGGGACCACGAGTTCGCTCCAGGCCGCTGCTTTCCCGCAGTTCTGCAGGATTCGGGAAAAGGCCGATGAACTCCGGCAAAGTGTGCTCTCGTGTTTCCGGGTGGCGTCAATTCTGTCGATCCCTGCGCTATTGGGACTGGCAGTGATCAGCAAACCTCTTTTGTCCGTCCTGGGTCCAAAATGGGCTGGCGCATCGACGGCAATGACAATCCTTTGTTTCTCTGCAATGATCCAGCCGGTCGCCTTGTTTACCGCGCCGCTTCTGCAGGCAGTATCCAAGACGCATTTTCTGGCGATGATCGAATGGGGAAATGCGGGCTTGCTGGCCGGTTCGATAGCGCTTGCGGGAGAATTATTAAAACACCGCGACATACAGGGACAGGTCACGGGAATCGCAGCAACCCGGCTTTTAACCGTGCTTCTTGTTTTCCTGCCCTTTATTATCTGGGTTTTTAGGCATTTTGCGGGGGTACGCTTCCCATCAATACTTCGGGTAATGCTGCCGAGCATCCTGTCGGCAGTCGTCACGGCCGCCGTTGTTCGCGGAGCCGCGGTTTTCTCAATGGCACGGAGCGTTGCTATATGGCCGGCTCTATGCGGAGAAGTGGCTTTAGGCGTGGTTACCGCCTCGGCGACACTTCTGCTTTTGGACCCTCGCCTGAGAGGCACGGTTTCCAATTTTCTGACGCGCTTGCGGCGACCTGCGCTGGCTTCGTAGCGAGGCCCGCGTTCGCCTCGTCTCGGGCATCGTAATACCTCGCGTCTCCTCTGGAGGCTGCGAGAGAATCACTGAGCACGCTTCAAAGGGCCGTCACGCGCAGGGGTGCATCGGTCGCGAGCTTTCGTAGAGCGGCGGGGCGATCAGCCAAAATAGGGAGCAGTCTGGTTTGAAAGCGCTTGTTACCATCGCGAACTACGGTACCGGAAACGACAAGTATCTAGCCCGCGTCCTCGACGAGTATCGGCGCATGGAGATGAACGTCCATATTGTCGTGACTTCGAATGTACCTAAGGATCTTGGCAAGGATGTTGAGGTGATTGTGGGGCTTCCGACGAAGAATCCTCGGTCCCTGCCGTTCGCTCATAAGCAAATATTTGCCGACCGCAAGAATAATTACGACCTGTTTATCTACGTGGAAGATGACATCCTTATCAGCCAGCGGAACATCGACTCGTTCCTGAGCGTGACCGAAATTCTTCCGCCGACGGAGTACGCCGGCTTGTTCCGTACGGAGACCGATTCTGCGGGGAAAGTCTATTTTCCCGATGTTCACCGGCAATATCATTGGGACGCAGGCTCCGTATGTAGACGCGGCGGCCGCACCTTCGCCTTTTTTACGAATGAGCATTCTGGATGTTACGTCCTGACTAGGGACCAACTCGGACCGGGCTATTGCTTCGGGGGGATTTCTCGTCCCCTTTCACGAAGGCCAGTACGAGCCGCTGGAATCCGCTGCGACCGACCCGTTCACGCAATGCGGCTTTCGGAAGCTGATCTGCATTTCGCAACTTGACGACTTTATCGTGCCGCATCTTTCAAATAAGTATGCGGGCAAGGAGGGCCTTTCGGCAGACGAGTTCTACCTGCAAATACGGGCGCTGCCGGGAATCAGCAACAACGGCAAGCCGAAGGCAACGCTGTTTCCGGTGCAGACCAAGCTGTATCACACGCACTGGTCGAAGAATTTTTACGAGCCTTGCCAGGATAAGCTAATCGATCTAGTTCCCCCAGGAGCGCGCAGCGTACTTTCGGTCGGATGCGGATGGGGCGAGACGGAAAAGCGGCCTATCAGACAAGGGTTTGAGGGTGAAGGCGTTCCCATCGACTCCGTAATCGCCGTTAACGCAGAGGCCCGCGGCGTGGAGATCGTCTACGGAGATGCGGAAGAAGCGCGCGAGCAGTTAGACGGCGAGCGCTTTGACTGTATCCTGTTTTCCAACATGCTGCACCTGGTGCGCGCCCCGGCTGAATTCCTTTCCCAATTCGCCGAATTGCTCGCTCCGGAAGGCTGCGTAATCGCGAGCGTTCCGAATCTTTCATGCGTGAGGCTTCTGGCGCGCCGGCTTCGCTTTGGGAAGACGGCCAATCCGAAGAATTATGATTCCAGCGGGATGCACGCCAGTACGGGGCGCTTGCTGCGCCGGTGGTTCCGGCAAGCGGGACTCCGTCCGGACAAAATTGTTTACGAAATCAAGGAACAGGGAAAAAGGCCTGCCGACTCCTTGACGCTTGGGCTGGCTAAGCCCGTTCTCGGCTCGAACGTATACCTTTCCGGTTCCAGACCAGCTAGCGGGAGCTAAGGCCTCATCCACATGGACGACCAGAATCAATTACACGATCAGATGGCACGGTTCGGCGGAGGGTCCGCCACGTCTACAATTACGGTCGGAACTGCGATATTTGTGGTTGCGGTCATCCTGCTATTGTTTCTGCTGCCGAAAAGATACGTAATTGTCCCGTATATTCTCGCGTCTCTGTTTATTCCATACAGCCAGGTCATCGTGGTTGCGGGTCTGCACTTCAATGTTTACCGGATACTGCTTCCATTCGCGTGGGCGCGGGCCCTGATGGGGGGATCGAACGATCCGGAGAAG
Source organism: uncultured Acidobacteriota bacterium (assembly GCA_963848365.1). GTDB lineage: Bacteria > Acidobacteriota > Terriglobia > Acidiferrales > UBA7541 > Palsa-295. The sequence continues at coordinate 38,140 of CAWKDI010000004.1, read as the reverse complement.
AAGTTCAAGTTTAACGGAATCGATAAGGCCTTCCTGCTCTATGTGTTGACGGATGCCGTCTGCGCTACCCTGCTATGGGGTGATTGGGCCGCGGCGGTGAATCGCATCGGGAACATTTACAACGCCCTTGGAGTCTATTTCCTGCTGCGGCTTTTGATCCGCGACCGCGAGGACGTGGAACGCTTAGTAAAGACGCTCGCGTTTGCCTGCATATGCCTGTCGGGATTCATGATTCTGGAACATTTGACGGGGCGCAACGTGTTCTCGGTGTTCGGCGGCGTGCCGCAGTTTACCGTCATCCGCGACGGAAAGCTGCGAGCCCAGGCCGTCTTTGCCCACGCGATCGTGGCGGGAACCGTGGGCGCCAATCTGCTTCCGCTGTTTATCGGCCTTTGGTGGCAGGGCGCCAAACACAAGATGCTAGCGGGCGCTGGGGTGGTGGCTGCGCTGGTCATGACGGTGACCGCGAGTTCCGCGACGCCCGTAGCGGCTTGCGGTGCGGCCATGGTTGGTCTTTGCCTGTGGCCGTTCCGGCACAAGATGCGGGTGTTTCGCTGGGGATTATTGAGCTGCCTGGTCGGTCTGCATCTGGTGATGAAGGCGCCGGTGTGGGCGCTCATCCAGCGGATCACTATCTTCGGCGGAAATTCCGGGTATCACCGCTACGAGCTTATTAACCAGGCCATCCTGCACTTTTGGGAATGGTTCCTCGTTGGCACGAAGAACCCCAGCAGTTGGGGGTTTGAAATGGGCGACGTCTCCAACGCTTACGTGGCCAATGCCGTGGAAGGTGGGTTTTTCACGCTGCTGTTTTTCGTGGCCATTTTCTGGCAGGCTTTCCGCTACATCGGGCTGGCCAGGCAAGCGGCTGAAGAGCAGAAGGACAAGAAGCTGGAGCTGGAAATCTGGGCCTTTGGAGCGGCCCTGATGGCAATCTTGACCGCGTACTTCGGAATCACCTACTTCGATCAAAGCATCATTGTATGGTACGGGTTGCTGGCGATGATCTGCGCCATCACCACTACGGCGCTGGCGCCGGTCCAGCAGGCGGCTAGCGAGGCTGCCGAGCACTTACCTCCGTGGTTGCGAGGGCGAGTGCCTCTGGGAGCGCCGACGCCAGCGGCAGCGCCGGCGGCCGCCGGGCGGCAGGGGTTCGCGCCCAGCACGAGTCCGCATCTTCGAACCTTGGGCTTCTCTCCGGACAGGTCCAAGCCTGCGTGGCCCTACCGGCGCTCCTGATCGCTGGTCGGTCTTGCAGGGTTTTGTCTGCCAGGGTTTGTCATCAAACTGCTACTACAAAGGAAAACATGCAGATTAAGATTGAGTCGAGGCATTTGGGAGATGTCGTCGTTCTCTTGCCGGAGGTGTTTCAGGATAGCCGCGGGTTCTTCACCGAGACCTACCGCGAGGACCAGTTCGCGGAAATGGGCCTGCCGACCAAGTTCGTGCAGGATAATCACTCGCGTTCCGTGAAAGGCACCGTGCGGGGCCTGCATTTTCAGTGGGAACCGCCGATGGGCAAGCTGATGCGTGTCACTCTCGGCACCGCGTTTCTAGTGGCTGTGGACATTCGCAAGGGTTCGCCTACACTGGGTAAGTGGGCGGGTGTCGAGGCGTCGGCGGAAAACCGCAAAGAGGTTTGGGCGCCGGCGGGCTTCGCGCGCGGCTTCTGCGTGGTTTCCGAGCACGCGGAGATTCAGTACAAGTGCACCGGGCTCTACAACAATAAGGCCGAATCCGGAATCCTGTGGAATGATCCGGCGATCGGCATCGATTGGCCGGTAAAAGACCCGATCCTTTCCGACAAGGACCGCAAGGCGCAGACCCTGGACCAGTGGCTGGCATCTGCCGATTCAAACAATTTTAAGTATTAGCAGCTAGGAGAAATTGAGGAGAGAGAGATGAGACTTCTGGTGGCCGGGGGAGCCGGGTATGTCGGTTCCGTGCTGATTCCGAAATTGCTGGACCGGGGCTATAAGGTCGACGTCGTAGACCTGTTTTGGTTTGGCAATCATCTCCCGGAGCAGACCGGAATACTGAAGAAAGACATCTTTCATCTGAGCGCCGAAGATCTTGCGGCCTTACGAACAGGTCATTTTCCTCGCCGGCCTGTCGAATGACCCGATGGCGGAATATTCGCCCAGCAAGAATTTCGTTTTCAACGCGGCCGCCCCCGCATACTTGGCCTATATCGCGAAAGCAGCGGGCGTGAAGCGCTGCATTTACGCGAGTTCCTGCTCGGTGTATGGATATACCGAAAATGAGCTGTTTGACGAAACCCGGCCGGTAAGCTCGTCCTATCCCTACGGCATTTCCAAGCTGCAGGGAGAGCAGGCCGTCATGCAGCTGGCCGATTCGAAATTCTCAGTGATCTCTCTGCGCAAGGGGACGATCTCCGGCTACAGCCCGCGCATGCGTTTCGACCTGATCGTCAACACCATGTTCAAGAGCGCGATGAAAGACGGGGTCATCAACATCAATAACCCGTCGATCTGGCGTCCGCTGCTCAGCATCGAAGACGCCGCGACCGCTTATACCCGCGCCGTTGAGGCCAACCCTCAACTGTCGGGAATCTTCAACGTAGCCTCCGGCAATTACACGGTTGGCGAGGTGGGCGATCTTGTGCGCACCGCCATCGAGGAGCGCCTGGGGCAGCGTCCCAAGGTCCATATCCAGCACATCCAGGACTTCCGCAATTACAAAGTGAGCACGGAGAAGGCCCGCAACGTCCTGAGCTTCCATGCCAAGGACGACGTGAAGTCCATCGTCGGACATCTGATCGATAATATGGACAAGTGCAGCGATTGGGACAATCCGATGTACTCCAACATCGCCGCGTTCAAGCAGCTTGAGAGAGTGATGGACATCCCCGCGCTAGTTGGGAGCGGGGCTCGATGAACATTGCTGTAATCGGCGCAAATGGCCAGTTGGGAAGCGATGTGGTTTCTGCGTTTTCCGCGGCGGGCGATTCCGTTCAAGCTCTCGCGCACGCTGACATCGAGCTTGCAGAGTTCGAGTCTGTTTCGGGAGTTCTCAGAAAATTGCGCCCGGAAGTGATCGTCAACACTGCGGCGATGCACCACGTCGATAAGTGCGAAGCGGACCCTGCAAAGGCATACGCGGTAAACGCGCATTGGCGCACGGAATCTGGCGCAAGCCGCGAATGGCGTGGGTGCGCTGCTCATTCACGTCAGCACCGACTATGTGTTTGATGGAAGCAAAGGAGCGCCTTACGAAGAGACGGACGCGCCGCTCCCGCTGAATGTTTACGGGAACACGAAGCTGGCGGGTGAATACTATGTCCGGTCGATCGCGAAACGCCACCAGGTACTACGCACGTCAGGCATCTATGGTAAAGAGCCTTGCCGCGCTAAGGGGGGTCTGAATTTCGTCGAAATGATGCTGAAGCTGGCCCGCGAGAAGGGCAAAGTGCGCGTCGTCGATGACGAATTCGTCAGTCCCACTTACACGGGCGAAATTGCCGAACAGATTGTGGTTCTGAGCCGCTCCGGCTTGAACGGGCTCTTCCATGGAACCGCGGAAGGAAGCTGTTCGTGGTTTGGGTTTGCCCGTGAAATATTTGAACTTACGGGCACAAAGGTCGTGCTGGAGGCCGCCGCCCCCGGTGAATTCCCGGCAAAAGTCCCGCGACCCAAGTATTCTGTGCTCGAAAACAAGGCTTTAAAATCGCACGGCCTGAACCGCTTCAGCCCCTGGCAAGAGGGGCTTCGCAGGTATTTTGGTGTTCGAAAGGGTAGCGCCCTCGCGGAAACCACAGTGACCAGCGCTGCAGTGGGCCCTAGAACCTAGGTCCGATGCTCAGATGCACATCTCGTTGAAGTCTTTGTGAGTAAGGGAGTTGCCTTTGGATCTCTCCGTCATCGTCGTCACCTGGAACGCCAAGAAATTCGTCGACGAGAACTTCGGCTCCATCCTGGCGGACCTCCAGGAGATATCGGCGGAGGTCATCGCGGTCGACAACGCCTCGACGGACGGAACGCCGGACATGATCGCGGAACGGTTTCCGCAGGTGGCCCTAACGCGAAGCCCTAAGAATCTGGGCTTTTCCAACGCCAACATCGTCGCCATCAAAAAGAGCACCGGCAAATACGTTTGCCTGGTCAACCCGGATGTTCGGGTGCTTCCGGGATGCTTTTCCAAGCTGATGGCCTACCTCGAGAAAAATCCCAAGGTGGGGGTGGTGGGCCCCAAGACGTTTAATGCGGATGGCACACTGCAGCGGTCTTGCATGCGTGCCCCCAGCGTGTGGATCTCGTTTTGCCGTGCTTTCGCATTGGATAAGACACCGCTGGGCCGCACGCCGTTGTTCGGTGGAATTTCCATGGTGGATTTTGGTCACGATAAGACCCGTGAAGTGGATGTCTTGAACGGCGCGTTTTTAATGATCCGCCGTACTGCGATGGACAAGGTAGGCCTCATCGACGAGCGCTTTTTCATGTATGGCGACGACCTCGATTGGTGCGTGCGCTTTGGAAAAGCGGGATGGCCGGTAATATTTTATCCCGAGGCGGAGATCGTCCATTACGGCGGAGGAGTCACCGCAAAGTCTCCCGTTTATTTTTACGTGGAGATGCACAAGGCCAACCTGCAGTATTTTCAAAAGCACCATTCCTGGCTCGCCCAGCGAGGCTTTCTGGCCGCGCTCCTTTTGCACGATTCAATCCGGTACGTCGGATTTTCGGCTTTATCGCTTCTTGGTCCGCGCTGGCGCGAGCGGGCAGCCAGGAAAGCGCAACGCTCCAAGGCCTGCATCCAGTGGGTTGTCACTTCGAAGGAACAGTCCCTGGACGGGGGACCATCCCGGAAGGTGGCGTCGACGAGTTGATGGCTGGAGTTCCGGCTTAGTTTGGTTCTTGAAGTTTCAGGAATTGCACGGCGGCAAAAATCACTAGCGGCGCGCTAGGGCCATACACAAGGAGAAACTCAATGCGTGTTTTGATCACAGGTGGCGCGGGATTCATCGGTTCTCATCTTGCGGAGGCTCTCTTGGCGCGAGGCGATGATGTGTTGATCCTGGACGACCTCAGCACCGGGAGCATGGAAAACATCCGCCATCTGAAACCATTGCCCAATTTCCATTATTGGATTGATTCGGTGATGAACCGCGTCCTGCTTGCAGAATTGGTCGACGAGAGCGACCTGGTGATCCATTTTGCGGCCGCAGTCGGTGTGCGCCTGATTGTTGAGAGCCCGGTGCACACGATCGAAACCAACGTAAAGGGCACTGAGTTGGTGCTGCAGGCAGCTCAGAAGAAGAAGAAGACGGTTCTCGTCGCTTCGACCTCCGAGGTGTACGGCAAGAGCACGGAAATTCCCTTTCGCGAGGATGGCGATCTCGTGATGGGCGCGACCAGCAAGGGACGCTGGAGCTATGCGGCATCGAAAGCGCTTGATGAATTTCTAGGCCTCGCGTACTACCGGGAAAAGAAGCTGCCGGTAATCGTCTCCCGGTTCTTCAATACGATTGGCCCGCGCCAAACTGGCCGCTACGGGATGGTAGTTCCCAACTTCGTTCGGCAGGCAATGGCCGGCAAACCGATCACGGTCTTCGGTGACGGAAAACAATCGCGCTGCTTCTGCCACGTCGGGGATGTTATCCAAGCGCTGCTGAAGCTCGTTGCCACGCCTAAGGCTGTCGGGGAAGTCTTTAACATCGGCAGCACGGAAGAAATCACCATCGAAGGGCTGGCCGAGCTCGTGAAGCAGCGCGTGAAGAGCGATTCGGAGATTCGCTACATTCCCTACGAACAGGCCTATGAGGAAGGGTTTGAGGATATGCTCCGCCGAGTGCCTTCTATCGAGAAGATCAATAAATGCATCGGCTGGCGCGCCACCACTCCACTCGACGCCACCATCGATTCCATCGCGCAGTACTTTGAAGAGCGAGACAAGCAGCTTACCTCCGGAATTGTTTCGGGCTCGGCGGAAGTCGTGGCCTGACGGCAATAGCCGGGCGCGGTTCAGTGGAGATTAATCGTGAACGGAACCTTGACTTCGGTGGAAGGTCAAATGCAGGCCCAGGATAGCGGCGGTCCCGTTGCGCAGTCGAATTCAGGAACAGGGTATGAGAATTCGTATGCGTTGGCGACGGCCGCTTACAATGAAGAGAAGCTGATCGAAAAGGTAATCCAGTCGATTGTCAGCCAGACGGTACGCCCGCAAAAATGGGTTATCGTTAACGACGGCTCAACCGACCGGACCGCTGAAATCGTTCAGAAGTATGCCGATCAATATCCCTTCATCGAACTCTATACAATCACCGAAGAGCACCCGCGTGACCTGACGGCCCAGGTGCACGCAATCAATCGTGGATTCGCCCAGCTGAAGCAGGTGCCGACACGCTTTATTGGCAACCTGGACGCCGATGTGACCCTGGAACCCACTTACTTCGAGAGACTTCTCGGAAAATTCGACGAAGATCCTCGCCTGGGCCTGGCAGGTGGTTTCATTCACGAAGAAAAAGAAGGGGAGTTTCGAAGCCGCAAGAGCAATGTGGAAAGCTCTGTGGCCCACGCGGTCCAACTGTTCCGCCGGGAATGCCTCGACGAGTTAGGCGGCTACCGACCCTTCACGTGGGCGGGCGCTGACTGGTATGCCGAAGTGACTCTGCGGATGAAGGGGTGGAACGTGCATTCCATTCCGGAACTGCGGGCGTTTCATCACCGGCCAACCGGCAAGGGCTTTGGGTCTTACAAGTACGCCTACCGGGGTGGGATGATGGACTACTATATGGGCACCCACCCCCTGTTTGAAACTATCAAGATGGCTAGGCGGATGGTCGAGAAGCCGTACTTTGTGGCGGCAGCGGTTCGCTTTTCCGGCTTTGTGGCGGCTTACTGGAAGCGCCTTCCCAGGCAGGTCCCCGAGGAATTCATGGCTTATCTCCGGAAGGAACAAATGCAAAGAATCCGTTCATTTTTCCCCGGGGCCCAAAAGGGCTGCTAAAGAAGCCTGATTCTCCCGAAGATAAACGTCTGGCATGGCAGAAAATCGAGCTGGAACTGGTGAGCAGTCAGTGCCTACCCGGTTGGTGAAGCTCGTCATTAGTATCTTTGTCTTCGCAATTGACAAGATCGGTGGTTTCTTTTCGCGGTTGGCGGGCCGCAAAGCCCCTGGACGATGCATCACCCTCTACTATCATTGTGTTTCGGCGCCGGATCAGAGCAGGTTTGCACGGCAGATGGACATGTTGCTCAAGAAAGCTGTGCCCGTTGGGGTAGATCGCCCACGAACCCCTTACGCCGGGAACACGCTACGCTGCTGTCACGTTCGACGATGGATTCACGAGCGTTGCCGAGCACGCAGTGCCGGAGCTGATCAAGCGCAAAATTCCGGCCACGATTTTTGTGATGAGCGATCTCCTGGGCCAGACGCCCAGCCAGGCGTCACGGTGGAAAGGATATCCTGGCAGGTTTATGTCCCTTGACGAACTTCGACGGCTGCCGACGGACCTTATTTCGCTGGGATCGCATACCCGGACCCATCCATTTCTTACCCGGGCTGACCGATGACGATGCGAAAGACGAGATTGCCGGCTCACGCCTAAGGCTCGGGCAATATGCTTGGTCGTGAATTCGACTTTATTCGCCTTTCCGTATGGCGCGTTTTAATCGAGGATTTAATAAACATTTGCCGGGAGGCGGGGTATAAGCGTATCTTTACGACACTGCCGTATCCGGCCGAGTTGGGGCCCGGAGAGTTCGTTTCCGGCCGAGTAACCGTCGATCCGACGGACTGGCCCATTGAGTTTTACTCTGAAATTGAGCGGAGCATACCGTTGGCTGCCGATCGCTTTTGCCACCAAGAAGAAACTGAAACGGATATTCGCGGCAGGGGGGCAAGTGAGAGAGGCCGCTGCATCCGCAATCGGGTTGAGCTTCAGCGGCACCCTTCCGAGGCAGGTCCCATGCCACACTGCACGAGCCTGGCGCTGAACGGCCCATGGATATTCACGTCATTAAGCCACTGGAGGACCCGCGGTGGCCAGACCTGGTCACCCGGCACCCGAAGGCCTCTGTTTTCCAAACGACGGAGTGGTTAAGAGCGCTCAGCATTACGTATGGATATGATCCGGTCGCCTTCACGACTTCTCCTCCGGGGGGGCGATTAGAGAATGCTCTGGTGAGTTGCGATGTTCGAAGCTGGCTGACCGGACATCGGCTCGTATCGCTCCCATTTTCAGATTATTGTGAGCCGCTATTTGACTCTCCAGAGGAATTGGAGTTTCTCATTCGCTATTTTCAAGACGCGGTTCATCATAAAAAATGGAGTTACGTGGAGTTTCGGCCGGTGAATGGCAGTTTTGGAGAGGCCGCGAGAAGCGACTGCTTCCAGTTCAACGGACAATACCTTCTTCATCGTTTGGACCTTCAGCCGAGCTCGGACGAGCTGTTTGAGAGTTTCGACAAGAATTCCGTGCAGCGCCGCATCCGCCGGGCGGAACGAGCTGGGCTCACCGAGGAATGCGGCCGGTCGGAAGAACTACTTCGGAGATTTTACGATCTGTTGATCATCACGAGGAGGCGTCACCATTTGCCTCCCCAGCCTTATGCCTGGTTCCGGAACCTCGTGGATTCTTTTGGGACAGACCTCGATATACGAATGGCGGTAAAAGACAAGATTCCGGTAGCTTCCATTCTGACGCTGCGCTTTAAAGATACGGTTTATTATAAGTACGGATGCTCGGACGCGCGCTATAACAACCTTGGCGCCACACCCTTGTTGCTTTGGAGGGCCATCGACGCCGCGAAATCGATCAATGCGAAAACGTTCGATTTTGGCCGCACGGAGGCGGACAATGCCGGCCTGATCAGCTTCAAGGATAAATGGGCTCCTCGTTCCGACATGTTGGTATATCTGCGGTTTCCTTACCGTGCTTCAACCGGTACGGGAGACCGGAAGCTGAGGGTGCTGAAGAGAATTTTCGCGCGAATGCCCGAAAGGCTGTTGGCCATAACAGGAAGCCTGATTTATCGCCACATCGGTTAATGGCCAGTAATTCGAAGTTTCCTCGCCATCACTGCGCCATGGAGACTCATTCAGTATGGGCCTCGGCGACACGGTCGCCGAGTTTTGCACAGGCCCTTCGCGTTTCTATTCACTGAAAATCCGCCTATCAGGGATAATAGTTAACCTTTTATGGACCATATCTTAACAAGTTATTACAGACTGCCTGACGGCTGGGAGCGCCAGCCCGCCAAGTCCGAGTCGGCCGTCGGAGAAAATGGCTTTTTCCAGTTTGGGTCGAAGATTGTTTGTTATGGCGCTAGTAACTCGGGCGTTTCTAGCGAAGCCGCCAGCGCGAGCGAGTTCGATGCGCTCAAGAGCGTTCGGCGCAACGGTTCCGATATCTACCTCCCCTTTGATATTTCAAGAGTGATCGAAAACCTTCGCTTCGAACATTATGTGAATCAGTTTGCTGCTCCCCCCAAGAAATTGTTGAATCGCGTATTTGTCCGCAAGGCCTATTACTCCGTACGCGAATTGTTGCCGGTGCACGTCCGCCGTTATCTGCAGCGGTCCTATTTCAACGGTTGGCGCAAGCTGCCGTTTCCGAAATGGCCGGTGGATTTTACGGTGGACAATTTGCACGAGGAGTATCTGCGGCTTCTGATGCAGGCCCGCGGCGTTGCGAAAATGCCTTTCATTTGGTTCTGGCCGGACGGAGCATCCGGCTCCCTGATTCTTACCCACGACGTCGAAACGGCTGCGGGCCGCGACTTCACCCCCACCCTGATGGAGCTGGACGCATCGTTTGGTTTCAGAGCCTCCATTCAGGTGGTGCCCGAGAAGCGCTATGAGGTTCCGGAAAGCTTCGTGCAAGATATTCGCAATCAGGGTTTTGAATTCAATGTGCACGATCTCAATCACGATGGCAATCTCTATCGCGAGCACGCCGAGTTTCTCCGCCGGGCCGAGAAAATCAATGGTTACATCCGAAAATATCACGCGCGCGGGTTTCGGTCGGGAGCCATGTACCGGAACTTTGATTGGTATGGCGCGTTCGAGTTTTCCTATGACATGTCCGCTCCGAATGTGGCGCATCTGGAGCCTCAGCGCGGCGGTTGCTGCACTGTGATGCCGTATTTTGTCGGAAATATCTTGGAAATACCGCTCACGACCAGCCAGGACTATTCCCTGTTTCAGATACTGAACGACTATTCAATCGACCTTTGGAAAGAGCAGACCAGTCTGATCCATAAGAGAAACGGTTTGATTAGCTTTATCTCTCACCCCGATTATTTGATTGAAGCGCGTGCCCGCTCCATCTATGTGAAGCTCTTGGGATACCTCCAGGAGATGGCCAGGCGCGAGCGCATCTGGGTAACCGTCCCCGGAGAAATTGACAAGTGGTGGAGAGCCCGGAACGAAATGAAGCTGGTTGCAAGCGGGTCGGATTGGGTCATCGAAGGACCTGAAAAGGAACGCGCCCGCATTGCCTACGCAGTCCTCGAGAAGGGCCGTGTGCGTTATAAATTAGCGAATGTGACGGACAATGAGGCGGTAGCGTCGTGATGCCGACCAAAACGATGTTGCCGGCGAAGCCTGTGCCACCCGCAGAGACCGCCGAGCGAGCGCCTACCCGCCAATCGCGAGCCGATGGAGCCCCCGCTCCCCGGTGGACTGGCTCTCCGATGCCAATCGCTCCTTTCGGCGCTGCTTGTTTCGCTCTGGTTTGCGTATCGCCGCTTTTCATCGGTTGGCGCCTGGTGCAGAGGATTTCCGCACTCGCTCTGGGAAATGACACTTATACCCACATTCCGCTAATTCCTCTGGTGAGCGCCTGCTTGATTTACACGAATCGCAAGGTTATTTTTTCGCGATCTTCTGAAGTGTGGAAGCTGGGGGGAGCGTTGCTCGCCGCAGGCGTTCTGGCGATTGCCGTCACTCAATCGAATGTTGTCCATCTGCAGGATGCCAATCAGCTTTCATTGGCGATGCTCGGAGTCGTCCTGGTGTGGACGGGCGCATTCGGATTGTTTTTTGGCCGCGCGGCGTTTCGCGCGGCGATCTTCCCGTTGTTATTCCTGCTCTTTATGGTGCCCATTCCCGAGCCGTTCTTGTTCAAAATAATTCACGCGCTTCAGGTGGGAAGCGCGCAAGCCACCGCCGTCCTTTTTAGCCTGTTCGGCATCCCCTACCTCCAGCAGGGACTGGTGTTCTCCCTGCCGGGTGTCGCGATTCGAGTGGCCGAAGAATGCAGTGGAATTCGATCCACCCTCGCGCTGCTGATCATGACGGTCCTCGCGAGCCACATGTTCCTGAAGGCTACGTGGAAGCGAGTGGTTGTGTGTTTGCTCGCGGTCCCTCTGTCCGTGGCAAAAAACGGTCTGCGAATTGCCACTCTTTCCGCACTGGCCATCTACGTCGATCCGAGCTTTCTTCATGGACGGCTGCATCAATACGGAGGAATGTTTTTCTTCGCCGCGGCGTTCGTTCCGCTTGCCGTTATTTTTGTGCTTCTCGGAAAAGGGGAAACCCGAAAGCCGGCTTCACGCCAATTGGCGAATCCGTCTGGACTGGCCTGAAGCGGTTCCTGCGCGCTCGAACGCCACGTTCAGCGCCGCTTCCCTTTATTTTCTCTTTCCCCGAGTAACCGGTAAAGATGGTCGTCACTCCACAGGTTCTCAGGCCGATTCCTTTTAGAGAACCCTGTTCAGATTAAGCACTGGCTGTGGCAGGTCTCGCCTAGAGAGGTGTTAAATGGTACCTGATTTGGACGTAGCCATATTGGGAGCTGGTCCTTACGGATTGGGGGCAGGGGCGCGTTTGCGGCAGGTGGCCGGCCTGGCGGTTCAAGTGTTTGGCGAGCCGATGGAATTCTGGCACTGCCACATGCCCGAGGGCATGCTCCTGCGATCTCCATGGGCTGCCTCTTATATCGGCTCGGACAGAAAACTAACCTTGGGCGCTTTTTGCCAGGCGACTGGTAAATCCGTACCGGTTCCCATTCCGGTCGAGAAATTTGTCGAATACGGGTTGTGGGTGCAGCACCAGGCTATTCCGGATATCGACTGTCGCAAGATCAATCTCGTCCAGAAGGCTGCAACAGGTTTCGCTCTCACGCTGAGTGACGGATCTCGCGTGATCTCCCGCCGCGTAGTGGTCGCGGCAGGCATAGGTCCTTTCGCGCGGAGATTGCCGCAATTTGACGGAATTCCTCCCGAATTTGTGAGCCATTCTTCCGACCAGCGCAATCTGAAACGGTTTTCCGGTAAGGTGGTCGCGGTCGTCGGCGCCGGGCAAAGCGCCTTGGAAGGAGCGGCACTGCTGCACGAAGTCGGCGCACGGGTCGAGGTAATCGCCCGGGTCCCGCAGTTGCATTGGCTCGCATGGAAGGAACGAATTCATAAGCTTGGGCCGCTTGCCAAACTGCTGTATTCACCGTATGACATTGGACCAGCAGGTGTAAGCCGTATCGTCGCGGTTCCCGATATGGTCAAATATTTTCCACGATCGACTCAGGATTGGTTCCGTAAGCGCGCCCTGCGTTCGGCAGGGGCGCGGTGGCTCCAGCCCCGTTTCACCGACATCACCGTGACCACAAGCAGGTCGATCGACTCCGCCAAACTCCGGGGAGGGAAGCTGCATCTGCGTCTCGATGATGGAAGCACTCGTGAGGTTGATCACGTATACCAAGGAACCGGATACCGGGTGAATGTCTCCCAATATCCGTTCCTCCCGGCGGAAATCGCGCAGGGCATCCGTCAAGTCAATGGGTTCCCGAAGCTCGGCCCTGGATTTGAGTCGTCAGTGCCGGGATTGCACTTCCTGGGCGCTCCCTCAGCCTGGAATTTCGGCCCGCTGCTGTTTTTTGTTTGCGGCACGGATTTTGCAGCACGGACATTGGCCCGATATATGGCACGCGAAGTGCATGAGAAAATCGCTGCGTAACATTCGCAAGTCACCGGGAAGTCAGAACGGGGACTGAGTCCATAAGCTACACATCCAATTGAACTCCACTAACCTAAAAAATGACCGGTTCGGCGCCGTGATTGTCGGCGGCGACTTCCATGGCCTTGGCATTGCCCGAAGTCTGGGACGTCACGGTGTTCCGGTCTGCATCGTCGACGACGAATACTCGATCGGGCGTTTCTCCAAATACACGACCCTTTCAGTCGCTGCGCCAGACCTTCGCGACCCCGATGCCACGGTCGCGTTCCTCCTGGATACCGGTCTCCGCATGAACTTGCAAGGCTGGGTTCTTTTCCCGACGCGCGATGAACACGTGGCTGCTTTCTCCCGCCATCGCGACGAGCTTGCGAAAGTGTTTCGCGTGCCCACTCCGGCCTGGGACGTGGTGAAGTGGGCCTGGAACAAGTGGAACACCTACTCGCTCGCCCAAAAGTTGGAAATCCCCATTCCCCGCACCTGGTGCCCCAAGAGTGTTGAAGATATTGACGCGATCGACGCCGAGTTTCCCCTGGGGGTCAAGCCGGCTGTCAAGGAAGATTTCTTTTACGCTACGAAGGCCAAGGCTTGGCGGGCTAATAACCGCGATGAGCTGAGGGATCTTTTCGTGAAAGCGTCCGGCCACGTTGGGGCAAACGAGGTGCTGGTCCAGGAAATCATTCCCGGCGACGGCAGTTGCCAGTTTTCCTCCTGTATGTTTTTCAAAAACGGAATCGCGATCGGCAGCATGGCGGCGCAGCGCTGGCGCCAGCATCCACCGGAGTTTGGCAGGGCCGCCACCTTCGTTGAAAGCCTCGATCTGATTCCGGAATTGGAAGAGTCGACTCTTCGGTTCCTTAGAGCTATAAATTATTACGGGCTCGCGGAAGTCGAATATAAGCTCGATCCGCGCGACGGAAAATTCAAGCTCCTCGACGTGAATGTACGCACCTGGGGTTTTCACTCGCTCGGGGCCGCCGCGGGCGTTGATTTTTCCTATTTGTTGTACGCGGATCAGGTAGGCGAAACCTTACCATCGTGTCACGGACGGCCGGGGGTAGGCTGGATGCGTATGGTTACGGATCTGCCCACCAGTTTGGGTGGCATCGTGGGAGGCCGTCTAACCGTCAGGACCTATTTGAAATCGCTCAAGAAGTTGGAGACGGAATCCGTCTTTTCCAGCGAAGATGTTCTGCCAAGCCTCGCCGAGATCGTCCTCCTGCCGTATCTGACTGCCAAACGCGGCTTCTAGCAATTCCCTCTTCGAGCCCCGGCCTAAAAATCGTTGATCGCCAGGAATGGAATAATTGGAGCACCCTTTACAACGCGAGTGTGCCAAATTGAAGAAAGAAACGAGGTTTTCGAAGGCGGCCCTCAGGTGGTGCTAGCCTGCCGGCCACCCCTCTAGCTCTTGGATTTCTTAGGATAACGTCTCAACAGCCAATTCCAGCGGATAAAAAGAAGGTCCCCAAACATCTCCAGGCTGTCATGCACCACGCGTACGCGCGTGGCCTCGTCGTGGGCCCATCGGACTGGCACCTCAGTCGCGCGCAAGCCATGGCGCTGCGCGAGAAAAAGTATCTCCGGATCGAAACCGAACCGTTCAACGCGTTGCTGCTCGAAAATAATTTTCGAGCGTTCGCGCACGAAGGCCTTGAACCCGCACTGGGTGTCCTGAAAGGGCAGACCGGTAAATAGCCTCACAAAGCCGTTGAATATCATTCCGGCCACTTCGCGAAGCCGCGACTGGTGCACTTTGATGAGCGTGCGGTCCATGGCCCTTGAACCGATGGCCACGTCGCTGCCCGCCCGAATTGCCGCCAGAAGTTTCTCGGATTCCTCAATAGGGGAGGACAAATCCGCATCCGTGAAAAGCACTACGCGCCCCCGGGCCTCGAGCATTCCATGCCGGACACTGTAGCCCTTCCCCCGGTTTACATTGTTCGATACCAGCCGCAAGCATGGCATTTCACGCATCCATTCCTGCGTAACGCGGATCGTGCCGTCTTTTGAGCCGTCGTCCACGACAAGGATTTCGAATCCCCCCTGAGGCTCGCCCGCTTGCGCGAAATATTCGCGGATGCGCGCTAAGGTGCGGGGAAGCCGCTTCTCCTCGTTATAAGCAGGGATGATGATGGAAAGTTCCGGTGGGCGCTCGCTCATCGGTAACAGAATTGTGACGTACTTTTGCCGCTTTGTGAAAAGAATATAAGCTCAAGCTACTATTTTTGTTACTCCCGCGCGGAAGGCTTGATTGGAATGGGAAGGGTGCGAAACACAAGGGCGCTGCCGCCATCGAGGGCCCAGTGCGGATAAGCGAGCAGATAGTCGCAGTGTCCGCGCTCGACCAGCGATGTAGCCGTCACCACGGCCCAACCGGTCCCGGCGGGCAGCGAGTCATTGCAATCCCACGTCATCACATTGGGCACGTATAACCGTGGGTCAATGCCTCCAAAATAGTCGATTACCATGGCGCCTGGATGTGTGCGTGAAAACTCGCGGACGGCGGGCAGCGCCTGCCCCCAATCCAGATTCGAATCCACGCTTACGTAGTACTTCGGATGCGGGCCAATGAGCACGTTGAAGTAGGGAATAAAAGAAGGGAACGCGCGCAAGGTGCTGTATGCCGCAGAGGCCAACAACAAACAGACGAGGAAAACCAAAGCACGACCGTTCGTTTGGGGAACGATTCTGGACGCGAGCGGTATTGTCAGCGACAGGAAGATTGTCAACAAGGCGACCGGGACACACAAATGTCGGATGCCAATGTTGAGTGAAGAAAAAACCGCAGCGCCGGTAAATACGGCGAAACCGATCAGCAGACTTTGCACGTTCCATTGGAAGTGCGGCGCCACGATGCGCGGCCGGCCCGACTCGCGGAGAAAATAGACTCCGGCGAGAATTCCCAGCAGTACGGTTGCTCCCAGGAATCCCGGGGGCATTTTGAAAAGGAACAGCGCGGGAAAGTAAAACCAGCGTCCGTGGGGATACCAGTGTCCCAGAATAAAAGTTCTGCGGCTCACGCCGACCAGGACGCGTCCCATTCCTGACATGTACAGAAGGACGGGCGAGGCGAGGCGATCCACAATCGGATGCGCGCGCAGAAACCCCTCGAGTTTCATCAAAAATCCCAGACGCGTGGGACTTGACGCGATCTTCGAAGCGAATACAACCGAAGCCGGTCCTCGGAACCCGGCAACGGCATAAAAAAGATACACGATTGCCAATGCGCCAAAAGTCCCGCTGACCAGAAGCCCAAAGCGGCTTCGCAGGGGCGCAAGCAACGAACCTAAAGTAAGCTTCCTGTTGACTCGCCAAGCATCCTCAGCATTAAACACAATAACCGCTAACAGCAAAGCGGGAAACAGCAGGATGGCCGAAAACTTTGAAAGCAAAGCCCCGGAAAAAGCCAAGGCAAACCAGGCAGCTGTTCTTGTGGTGGGATCCCTCCACAGAGAGCCGAACGTCCAAAGCGTCCAACAGGTAAAAAATGCCAATCCGGCATCCGTGAGAACCAATGGACCGTATGCCAGGAAAAACGGCGCCATGACGAAAAATCCCAGCGATACCAGCCCTCCCACAGGTCCTGCCAGTAATCGGGCCATGTAAAAGATGGTGAGCCCTAGCGCCAGCGTGACGATCACCATGGGTATCCGCGCCCAGAACACCAGTGGCTCGATATCAGAATTCCACTGCTGGAAAATGCCGCGCGCGAAGCCATCCTGTACGCCCCCTACCCAGGCAGCGTCGCGATAGTCCGCCGCTACATGCCGGAACATCAGCGGGAGGGTGGCCCACATTTTCAAAAGCGGCGGGTGTTCAAGATTAAGGCGCAAATCCCTGGCTTGCCAGTAACTTATGCCCGCGGGAATATGCAGGCTTTCGTCAATGGTGATGGACTCCTGACGGATGCTGAGGATTAGAAGGATCGCCATGCCAGTGATGGCGATTACGAAAAGTCCCTTTTCAGTACGCGATGAGAGCATTCGTGACGTCGGAGACGAGTGTGATGTGGCCAGGGCCGTCGACTTGCTACCGCGGACCATTCTCTTTTCTCGCAAACACAGCGATCAGTCTACGCGGATTTCTTTTGGTTGGAATACCCCGAATAACATAGATTCCAGATAAGTTACCACGCGGCTGTTCGGATCAATCTTCATGAGCCGGCAAATTGATGGTTCCTTTGAGAAGCACAAGGTCTCATTGGTACTTTAGTCGGAAATACGCACAATCCAGGATGGTGATCGGATGGCGGCTTAAATACGATTTTGTGGCGGATTTCGACGTCGATGGCTGGTCGGGGAGATCTAACAACTTGCGGTTGAATACCCTCGCTAGGCTAAGATCCTTCATAATTCTTCTTGCCTGGGCAACAATACTAGCTAGTTGTGGCACTTCATCGACCACCAATTCGACTGGTACCACAACACCATCCTCGGCTTCGGCGCCTGTGATTACGTCGCAGCCGTCCAGCCAGACCGTTACTGTCGGCCAGACCGCCACCTTTACCGTAGTCGCCACCGGCACGGCGCCTCTGACTTATCAATGGCAAAAAAATAGTGCCAACATTAGCGGGGCAGCATCTGCCAGCTATACAACCGTGCCCACCAGTGCCGCGGATAACGGCTCAATGTTTCAGGTTGTTGTCGGCAATTCGGCCGGTAGCGTCACCAGTGCGGCAGCGTTGTTGACGGTTAATTCACCTTCGTCTTCTAATCCGCCTTCATCCCAGGTCAATGTCCTGACATTTCATAATGACAATGGTCGTACCGGCCAAAACCTGAACGAGACAATTTTGACGCCCGCCAATGTGAGCTCCGCGAATTTTGGGAAAATCGGCTTCCTCAACGTTTCCGGGTTGGTGGACGCGGAACCTCTGTACGTTTCAAACCTGATGGTTGGGGGATCGAGTCATAATGTGGTTTTTGTCGTAACCGAGCAAGATATGGTTTATGCCTTTGACGGTGACACGTTTGCTCAGCTCTGGTCAACGTCTGTGCTTGGAGCTAACGAAGTCCCGAGTGATGACCACGGCTGCTATCAAATCACACCGAACATCGGAATTACCTCGACCCCGGTAATCGACTTGGCGGCAGGCTCGCACGGCACAATTTTTCTTGTAGCTATGTCGAAGGACTCCAACGGCAACTATTACCAGCGGTTGCACGCACTGGATATTTCAACCGGCAGTGAGCAGACGGGCAGTCCCACAACGATTTCCGCCACCTTTCCTGGAACAGCCCCCTACAGCGTGAACGGGCAAGACAATTTTGATCCAGGGCAATATGCGGAGCGCTCGGCCCTGCTACTTCTCAATGGCGTGATTTATATGGGCTGGACTTCGCACTGTGATACAGCGCCCTACACAGGTTGGATAATGGGCTACAGCGAGGCGTCGCTTCAGCAAACAAGCGTAATCAACGTCACGCCAGACGGTTCGGAGGGTTCCATTTGGATGTCCGGAGGCGGCCTGGCGGCCGATTCGTCGGGGAACATCTACTTTCTCGATGCCAACGGCACCTTCGACACCACGCTTAACAGCTCCGGGATGCCAATCAGCGGCGATTACGGCAATTCCTTCATTAAACTGTCAACGAACGGCGGGGTTCTCGCGGTGAGCGACTACTTCGCCATGCACAACACCGTGGCCGAATCTAACTCGGACAGCGATCTTGGCTCCGGCGGCGTATTGCTCCTCCCGGATCAGACCGACAGCACGGGGAAAGTGTGGCACCTGGCGGTAGGCGCCGGAAAGGATGCAAACTTATATGTGGTGAATCGGGACGCCATGGGCGGATTCAACCCAAATAATGACAATGCCATCTATCAGGAACTAACGAATGTTCTCGGCGAGAGCGTCTTTGCCTCTCCCGCATATTTCAATAACACGCTTTACTACGCAGCGGTGGGCCAAACTATGATCGCCATAAACATAAACAATGCCGCGCTGGTGGCCCCGCCATCTTCGTACTCTCACGCTTACTTTCTCGCTCCCGGCGCCACTCCCAGCATTTCTGCCAATGGCGCTTCGAATGGCATCGTCTGGGCCGTTGAGAACAATAGCGGGCCCGGAATACTCTACGCCTTCGACGCCACAAACCTTCAGAATGAACTTTACGGGAGTGATGAGGCTGGCTCTCGAGATCTTTTTCAGGACAACAAATTTATTACCCCGATGATTGCGAATGGAAAAGTTTACGTCGGGACGCCCACTGGCGTGGCGGTGTTTGGACTTCTCAGCGCCAACGCGCGCCTTGTGCACCACGGCGCGCCAAAATGGACGTATAACCCGTCGCGGAAGAGAACGGGCAGCCATTCTTAAGCTTTGACTCCCGGTAGACACGTAAGACGCGGATCTATTGAGTAAAAGCCTCACGAACGAGTAACGAGTCATGAACGGACCGGGAATCGCATGTCAAACGTAGGCGTCAAAGAGCGGAATTATTCGATCAGCGCGGTTGTCTCATGCATCCACCGGCGGTTATGTCGAGCAGGACAGGAGCCGAGGAAATTTCCATACCTACATCTTCGTGATGATCGAGTTGTTAGGACCATTCCGCTGCCTGGTTTCCCGGTCGACTGCGACAAGTGAGTTGCCGAACAATACGTTGCCAGGCCGCTGCCCACCATTTTCGGTTCAGAATATGCCAAGTCCCGCAAGATGAGTATAATCGGCGTGACGAATGAATGATCTTTCGCACGAGCGTGGACGAGTCTTTCACTCGTTCGCAAGGAATTCCGTCGCGATCCTCCAGCTGCTAATTCTATTTTTAGGCATCGCCCTCCTTGCCGCGTCTTTGGTGCCGTACTCATTCATTTACGCCGCGCTCCAGAAGCAGTTCGGCAGTGCGCTGACTGCCAAGCATTTCAACATCGCGATTTATCAGCAGAAACGGCATCTTTTATGGGCTGCTGCGGCCTTTTGCGGGATGCTCTTTCTGGCTCTTTACCGCCTGCGTAGGACTTTGGCGCAATCTGTAGCGGCCTTCCTTTATTACCTCCGCCAGGGATGGAACCGGACCCTCCATCGGGCTGCCTTCGCATTCCGGCATGTGGATCGGATCCAGACCGCCGAAATAACTGCAATAACGGCTGTCGGATTCCTCAGCCGGTTGGCCTACCTGTCGCAGCCCATGCGCTTTGACGAAGCGCATAGTTACCTCGACTACGCCTCGAAGCCTGTCTACCTCCTGTTGTCTCTGTATCGGGCTCCCGTAAATCACGTCTTTCACACCTTGCTCGTACATTTATCGGTACGGTTATTCGGCAACTCCCCGTCGTCGCTGCGGCTCCCGGCGCTGATTGCCGGAACCCTTTTGATTCCCCTGGTATATTTGTTTGCCGCCCAATTCTACGGTCGCGCGACCGCGATCGTGGCTTCCGCTCTGGTAGCCATCTCGCCGGTACTGATCGATTATTCGACGAATTCCCGCGGCTATACGATTGTTTGTTGCTGTACTTTGCTTCTTTTCCTGATCGCCCGGCTCCTGCTGCAAAAAATGGATCCTACTCTTTTCCTCTCGTTGGCCGTTGTAGCGTCCATCGGTTTGTTCACGATTCCCACAATGCTCTTGCCCGCCTTCGGAGTCTTGCTGTGGATCGTGCTGTCCGTCCGAGGCCGCCCCGCTGCGTATTTGCGGCCGTTTTGGAAGTCTTTGGGGGCCACCCTATTGCTCACCGCCGCAATCACATTGTTCTGCTACCTTCCCCTGTTGTTGGTGTCCGGATGGAGATCGCTCGCCGCCAACCAAATGGTCAAAGGGCTCGATTCCGATTCTTTTGTGACCCAGAACGAGGCATTTTTTCGGCTGGCCTGGCAGCTTTGGAATTGGAGCCTCCCTGAGTGGCTGAGTGTCGTGCTCGTCGTCGGCCTTTTTCTGTCTCTTCTGCTTCCCGTTCAACGCGTTGCGGGGCAACGGCGTCTGCTAAGCTCCCTCGTTTTGTCCAGCCTGTTCGTATTACTGGTGTTTCGGTTCGCGCCATTTGCTCGCGTATGGCTTTTTCTGCTGCCAATATATTTTGTATTGAGCGTTTCGGGCTGGGTAGGCCTTCTTCAGCGCTTCCGTTTGAACATTCGTTATTGGCTCCCGGCTTTGCAGACGAGCGTTTTGACGCTGCTGCTGTTTTTTTCTGCCCGGGCTGTTTCTGGGAAACTGGACTTCAAGGACGAAACCGGGATGTGTTCCGATGCAAACGACGTGGTCGATTTCGTCATCGAGAATCGGATCCCGCTGGACAACCTCTTCCGCTCGCGTATCTGCAACATGCCGATAGGGTATTACTACACCAGGAAGACGGGCGTGGATTTCAGCGAAGCAAGGTTTACGCCCACGCTCCAGGATAAGAAAGACGGCAAAAAAGACGACAAAAAAGATGATCCCGCTCCGAACAAGTCCGATTCCCCGGCCCAGGCCGGTTCCGCGTGGGTGTTCGTAAATGCCGCCCAAGGCGATACCCTGAGCAGCGTGCTGGACACCCCGAATCCGGATGAAATTGAAATTGCGCGAACGATTCCGTTTAAAAGCGGCGCGTTGTATCAGTTTCGTTTCCGCCACTGAAAAGCGGGGCACCCGAGCCGTCGTCCCAAGGGAAGCAATTCAAACCCCCGGGGAATATTTCTGCCGGTCCGCTCCCACAGACATCTTCCAAGATCCAGGTTTAGGGGATGCGATTCGCTGAACACGCTGTCGAACGCGACAGTCATCCCCGGAAGGCGAGTAAGAGCGGCCCGCGCATCGGCGCGCCCACAAATGGACGTATAATCCTTCACGAAAGGAAACAACTCCGGCCCTTAACCTGCGTCCGTCAGCATAGCTTCTTCGGCTCCACGGCCGGTAAAGGTTGTAATAGGTGCGCTTCTGGCAAGCTTCGTCGCATCGTGAAGCGGAGCGGCCATTTTGTGGCCAAGAGCGTCAACGAGCGTGATGATGTCCACAATCGGCGCTATTGTAATCGGCGGTGACTATCAGGGCCTCGGAATCGTTCGCAGCCTCAGCCGCAAGGGTGTGCCGGTTGGAGTAATCGACGACGAGATCTCCATTGCCCGGTTTTCCCGCTACACGACATTTTCCGAGCATGTTCCCTCTTTGAAAGATGCCGAAACCTGCGTCAGGCTGCTCCTCGACATCAATAGAAAAAGAAGCCTTTCTGGATGGATTCTCTATCCGACGCGCGATGAAACTGTAGCCGCATTGTCGTTTCACCGCGACGAACTCACCCCCGCCTACCGGGTGCCCACGCCTTGCAGCCAAACAGTCCAGTGGCTGTGGGACAAGCGCAAAACCTACGAATTAGCTTCACGGCTGGAAATCCCGGCGCCTCGAACGTGGCTCGTTCAACAGGCCAAAGACCTCGATCAAATCGAAGGTCACTTTCCCGTTATCCTGAAGCCTGCTATCAAAGAACACTTTATTTATGTGACGAAAGCCAAGGCCTGGAGAGCCGATAACCTCGATCAGCTGAGAATGCTTTTCAATCGGGCGCTGCAATTCCTGCCCCCCGATGAAATCCTCATTCAGGACCTGATCCCGGGGAATGGACGTCACCAGTATGCTTACTGTGCGTTTTTTAAAGAGGGGCAGCCGCTGGCCAGCCTGGTTGCGCGTCGTCTGCGGCAGCACCCGCGCGAATTGGGCCGCGCCAGCACGTATGTGGAATCGATAGAACTGCCCTGTTTGGAGAGATTCTCTGAGCGCTTCCTTCGAGCCGTCAACTATTACGGACTCGTCGAAATGGAGTACAAGCACGACCCGAGGGACGGAGCGTACAAGCTGCTTGACGCGAATGCCCGGACCTGGGGCTACAATTCCATCGGCGGGGCCGCAGGCGTCGATTTTCCGTTCCTGCTGTACTCCGATCAGATGAACCATCCGGTCTCTCGAACTCACGGCAAGCCCGGCGTCCGATGGATGCGGTTGCTCACGGACTTGCCCACCGCTGCCGTGGCCATCCTGAAGTCTGAAGTGAGCGGATCCGATTACCTCCGTTCACTCATGGATGTCGACGAAGAGGCCGTTTTCAGCCGTACGGATCCTCTCCCCGGCTTGGCGGAATGCGCGTTAGTTCCTTATCTGTTTTTAAAACGCGGCTATTAAGGTTTCGCGGAACCGGATTTTCTTGGAGCGAGTGGCACGATTGCATCTGATGGAGCGTTCGCTATGACGGGGACCTTGAGTTGTGTTCAAGATCCGCCCCCGCCAAAAAATCTGCGCAAATCATCTCAAGAATGTAGCCTCTTGACTTGTCGCTTCCTAACATCATAGCCGCCGTTTCGAGAGCCTGTTCAATCACTGGCAGTTCAATCTTGAAATAGATCAGTTCCCAAGGCTCCGTTCTCTTTCCTGTTAGGTGCCGTTCCACCTCTCGCTTGAACTCCTGAGTCGGTAGCTCATTGGCTTTGTGCAACCAGTTTGCACAATCGAAAGCATGGACGATTGCCTGTTATGCTACGCGCAAAACGGCGAGCCCGTGCGCCCCCAGCAGGTTCCGGGAACGGGGCGCGTGACCGTGGCGGCGACCGCGGCAAGGCGGCAGCGCCATTGATGGATGCACCATGCAACGCGAGAGCTACCGCATCAGCCAGAAGAAAAGGAAGCGCATCGAAGAATGTTTTGGTTGGCTGAAGACCATCGCACTATTATGCAATGCGGCATCGCGGAACGTTGAAAGTGGATTCGATGTTTACCTTAGCCTTTGCGGCCTACAATCTGGTGCGCATGCGAAATCTGATGGCCGCCACTGTTTCCGCGCAGTGAGTCAGGGTCGTAGTGTCTCCGCCGGCCCTGCAACGCAGGGAGCCAACAGCACGAGAAATCCCGCGAAAGCCTCCCCTCTTGTTCAAACAGTTTTCCTCATCCTGCTAAACCCATGAACCGTACGTTTTTTTCGCTCCTTAGTTCTTCTCCCAAGCCAAAAACTCACCGATCTTATCCAAACAAATAATGCCCGTCGTCGATTGAGTTTCGGCGCAATCAATCGGCAATCAGTTAGTCCACCAGTTCGTCAAGGCAATCAAGGCCATGGCAATCAAGGTCATGCGTGCTGTCGATCTCTACGTGTCAAAGTGCTCGGCGTAGAAGCTCAGGCCGTCCACGGGTTGATTCTTTTGGTAAAACGAGCCCTCCCACACCGGAGACGGTGAAGGAAGAAGTTCCGAGTCAGATTTCGGCAAGGGCGTCCACGACTTTTTATAATATCTATGTAAGATTAGGTTTCGCCTTTCACGCTGTGAACGTGGTTCTTATGGAGGTTCATTTGTGCTGTGCGTCTTAGCAACAGATCTTCTTTAATTCATTGAGTTTGATTGGAAGTGCGTGCCATGCTCAGAGATGAAATATGCCAGAATGAGAGAGAAACGATCGAAGGGAACGAGCCCGGAGGCTCAGGGGAAAGCGGCAGTTCGGGCGTCTATCAGTTTCAGCCCGAGCTCTACAACGCCCTCGAAAATATCGCGCAGCAGAAAAAGGTGCCGTTAGCCTGGGTGCGGGAAGCTGCCAAAAAGTACATCGCAGAGATCGTCATGAGCGCACCGATGGTTAGTGCGCTGAAACAGCCGCGCATGACACGGGGAGGGGGAGCGCCCTTACACGATAGCTGAACGATTCGGCGGCGGTTGGCTGGCCGGCGATGCGGAAGGTTAGTCACGTTCAAGCCTTTGTGGCGCAAGCCGTATGAAAATGGCAAAAGCCTTATGGACAGGGTTTATGCAATCGGCGGACCGCTTCCCAGAGCGCCCAGCGGTCTTTGCTGAGGCCCGAACTCTTTCTTATCATGAACTACAGGAGCTTGCCACCCGCATTGCAGCCACAATCCAAGCCCATCCGGAATTCTCGGAGGTCCCGCTTACGGCGGTGTTTGGCTATCGGAGCCACACGGCGTTTGCTGGGGTTTTGGGCGCACTGCTGGCTGGTAACGGCTACGTGCCGCTGAATCGCACTTTCCCAACCGAGAGAACGGAGGTCATGTTCGATCGTTCCGAATGCCGATCGATCATTGTCGACACCGGCTCTCTACCTCAGTTGGGCAAACTTTTAGATAGGGCCGACCAACCACTGCTTGTGATACTGCCCGACACGCCCGAGGCGCGTGAATACCGTGAGCGATGGCCTCACCATACGTTTTTCGGCTCGCGAAACCTGCATGCTTCCAGGTCGTGGCGCGAGCCAGCGGCAATTCCAGATGCGATTGCATATCTTCTCTTCACTTCTGGTAGCACGGGGATGCCGAAAGGCGTCATGGTCAGTAACCGGAATGTTACGTCATACATCGAGTATATGGTTGACCGCTACGAGATTACCGAACGGGACCGCTTATCGCAGATGTTCGATCTGACCTTTGATCTGTCGGCATTTGATATGTTCATGGCGTGGGAGCGCGGTGCCTGCGTGTGCTGCCCTTCCCAGAAAACTCTGATCAAGCCGGGTAAGTTCGTAAGGGACATGGAACTCACCGTCTGGTTCTCCGTTCCGTCCACGGTCGCCTTCATGAAGCAATTAGGAATGTTGAAACCTCGCCAGTATGAATCGCTTCGCCTTAGCCTCTTTTGTGGTGAACCGCTGCCGGTCTCCTCGGCGACTGCTTGGTTAGAAGCCGCGCCAAACAGCATCCTGGAGAACCTATACGGACCAACCGAGTTGACTATATCCTGCACTTTCTACCGGTGGGATCGTGTCCGCTCCCCGGGCGAGTCCGAGTTGGAGATTGTGCCGATCGGTTATCCACATCCGGGTATGAATGTTCTAGTCGCTGACCAGAATCTGAACGAAGTGGCACCAGGGGAAGACGGCGAACTCCTCATGAATGGACCACAGATGTCACTCGGTTATTGGAAGGACGCGGAAAAGACGGCAGCCGCGTTTGTAATCCCCCCCGGAAAGTCAGATGTTTATTATCGCACCGGAGACCGTGTGCGCCGCCCGATTGGAAATCGTCCGCTGACCCACCTAGGCAGGACTGACTTCCAGGTGAAAGTGCTGGGCCACCGGGTAGAGTTGGGCGAAATTGAAGCTGTCGTTCGAAATATCTCTGGTTTGGACGGAGTGATCGCAGTAGGGTGGCCTATCACATCGAGCGGCTGCGCCGGCATCGAAGTATTCCTTGAGGGGGAGGTCAAGAGCAAAGACGAGCTCCGCAACGCGCTCGCATTTGCATTGCCGGAGTATATGGTTCCTAGAAGGTTTCACTGTATGGACAGATTACCTCGCAACGTAAACGACAAGTTCGACCGGAAGGCCATGCTCAAGTCCCTGGAAAAGGGTTTATGAGCACTCTTACGCCCATGGATGTTCGAATGTTCCTAAAGGATTACCTGGGCCGAAAGCTTGAGGCTAGCGGGCGTGGCGCATGCGAGGATTTGCCCGAGGATTGTGATCTATTGGTCTCCGGCATGATTGACTCGATCGGCCTTCTGGACCTCGTCGCTGCGATTCAGGAATTCGCCGGGCGTGAAATCGATTTCGAGATTCTGGATCCCGAAGAGATGACCATTGTAGGTCCGCTATGCAGGTTTGTTTCGGAACAAGCAAGCAAGCATGGCTGAACTTTGGAGAAATGAGTTGTCTGACAGTTCACAATCTGAGGGTCAGCGGTCGCGGCGCATCGAAGATTGTCGGGGTGACTTCGAGGAAATTTCTCGCTTAATCGAATGCTCCTGGGCGGAAAACACCCAGCAAGCCTTGTTCTATCCCGCCGATTTTCTCGCTTCGTGTTTTGAATATCCAGGGGCGAACTTCTCATTGGCACCGACGATCTATGAAGGATCGGCACCGCTGGCTTTTGCCGCAGCGTTTCCCCGTCGTGTTTGTGTGAAAGGACGAGAGTTGAATCTCGTAATCATAACATTTCTGACAGTTGCGAGCGAACTTAAGAAACGAGGATACGGAATTTTGCTTTGGAGCGAATTGGTCAAGAGAGCTCGGGCCGCGGGTTTTGACGGCATGGTGAATTACTGTGTCGAGGGCGAGTCCATGAACAGCATGATTCTCGGTTGCTGTCGGATGCTCCAGCTTCCGACGGCACGCGCCTACACCGTTCCATACTGGTCTCGTATGCTCCCAACCAGGAAGTTCGAAAGCGCTCAAGCCGAGCAAGCCGCAGACGTCGTGGAACTGTTTCTCGAATTGGCCACCCCCATTGCGAAACAGACGCCGCTGGCTCGGTTATGGGGCCGCGAGGAAGCGGAATGGCAGTGCCAACGGCGCTTTGGGTCCGTTGTTGCAGAACTGTCATCGGGTCCACGGCGCGGAATTTTAGTGGGCTATATTATGCCGGCCGCAAATGCAAGCCGGACGAAATGCCTGATTGTGGAAGACGTGCTGTGGGGGGACCTGGAACCCCAGGAACGCGATCGTTTGGCGAAAGCTCTTCTGGACCGGGCATCCTTAGCCGGAGCGCAGACGGCGGTCGCGCCTCATTTGCAATACGCTGACTTTAAGCCATTTCACGCCGCACGTTTTCGCCCTTCGCAGCGGGTACTGAATGCGTACCTTACCGTTTGGAATGGCGAGCCTTGCACTGAGGCGCTGCCGTCGATGTATTTGGATGTTTTTTGATTCGATTATGCGAGGAATGCTTTCGTGCTCACAAGAAAGAATATCGTCAAGGGTCTGCGAGACCCGGCACTTCTGTTTGTCCGGTTAAGGCAATTTCCCTTAAAGGGAGGGCTCTTCGGGAGCCCGAATGTATGCATTTGGTTCGCGCCTGGCCTAGCGGCAAACTCCGTGGGTGGGATTCCCCGAGAATTTTTCCTATGTTGAGGAGTGCAATATAGTGTCGGCCCGGAAGCGGAATCATGAACGATAGATTGGTTCTTGATCTCCAAGAGTAGCTCGAACGCCATAAGGCATGCGAACCGGTGATGCTTCTTTCTGGCATGACTACTGCCATTTTCTGTCGAGACCTACGGATGAGTTGGCGAGGGATTGTCCCATCGTCACGATAAAAGGGTCGCGCACTTGTGTGTTTCAGAAGCCCGGCAGGGTGAATTCTTCCTTACTATGCATTCGGAGTTGTAATGAAGCTTATTGATGCATTGGAGATTCTAAAACAGCCCGTTCCGAATGACGCTCCACAGCTGAGGGTATATCTGGCATGCGGCTTCACGCCGCTTCACCTGCAGACTTTCTTGGCGGCGCAATTGCGAATCCGGCCCCCGCGGCACCGGGTTGCTATTAACACAGGCCTTTTTGGAGATTTGACCGGAAATATCGAGCGACTGGAGCCGTCAGGCGTCGACGCTCTGGCCGCGGTGATTGAATGGGGAGATCTCGATCCGCGCCTGGGAATCCGCAGGCTTGGTGGTTGGGGGCCATCGAATCTACCCGATATTGCAGAGTCCGCGGAGAAGGCCGCAGCACGTCTGGAGAGTGTTCTCCTGAAGGTGTCTCGCCTTGTTCCGACCGTTGTCTGCATGCCTACACTACCTTTACCTCCACTATTTTGGACGCCGCCCGATCACGCAGCCTCTTACGAGTTGCACCTGCACCTAGACCGTCGCTGCGCTCGCCGCGTCACTGTCCGAACAGCCGGGTATAAAAATCGCGAATGCACAGCTCTTGGGCGAGGTTTCTCCTCCAATCCAGCGCTTTGATCCGAAGTCCGACGTGATCACCGGTTTCCCTTACAGCCTACGGCATGCTTCCACGCTAGCCACACTGGTTGCGAAGTTGATCAAGAACCAGCCGCCTAAGAAAGCCCTGATTACCGATCTGGACGACACCTTGTGGGCGGGCATCCTGGGCGAAGACGGCGTGAATGGCATTTCATGGCACATGGAACGCCAGACGCAGATGCACGGTCTCTACCAGCAGTTTGCTGCTTCGCTTGCCGGTGCTGGCGTGCTGATAGGCGTAGCGAGCAAAAACGACCCTGCGCTTGTCGAGGAGGCCTTTGAGAGAAGCGATTTACTCATATCCAGGAGTGATATCTTCCCGTTTGAAGTCCATTGGTCTCGCAAGTCGGAATCGGTGAAGCGCATACTCGACACTTGGAATGTGGGCGCCGATTCCGTAGTGTTCATCGACGACAGCCCCATGGAGGTCGCCGAAGTGAAGGCCGCGTTTCCCGAACTGGAATGCATCGTTTTCCCCAAGAGCGATTACCAGGGTATTTGGAATCTGCTGAAAGACCTACGCAGCTTTTTCGGAAAGCCTTTATTAACAGAGGACGATTCGCTCCGTCTGAGCAGCATTCGAAATGCCAGCGCATGGCGGGATTCGACCGAGGCATCTGCAAGTTCTTCGGACGATTTTCTCAGAGCCGCCCAACGCTTCCTTGTACTTCAGTCTTACACGAGAAGGCGGAGATGCCAGGGCTTTCGAGTTGGTCAATAAGACCAACCAGTTCAATCTTAACGGTAAACGGTTGAGTGAATCGGAATGGTTGAACTTTTTTAGCGACCCAACGGCGTTCCTCCTCGCCGTGTCCTACGAAGACAAATACGGACCTCTTGGAAAAATCGCCGTTCTCATGGGAAAGAGCAATGATCGTACAATTCGCGTGCACACTTGGGTCATGAGTTGCAGAGCGTTCTCCCGGCGTGTAGAACACCAATGCTTGCGGTACTTGTTCGAGGACCTTGGCGCTGACACGATCGTCTTCGACTACCAGCCAACGTCTAGAAATGGTCCGGTTCGGGAATTTTTTGTGGCCCTGCTGGGGGGCCCGTCCGCAGATCAAGTTTGTCTGTCGCACGAGTTGTTTTCCAAGAACGCTCCGCCGTTGTTCCATCGCGTCACGAAGGCTGTTCATGTCTGAACTAGAGAGCCGGTTGATCAGGTGCTTTTCTTCCGTGTTTCCGGTGCTCACGCCGGAAGAGATCAGGGCCGCCAGCGCACACTCGCTCGCGGCATGGGATTCTCTGGCAGCCGTCACACTCGGGGCGGTTGTACAGCAAGAGTTCAGCGTGCAGATTGACTTGTTGGACCTGCCGGAACTCGATTCATTTGCGGCGTTTCATACTTATCTTCGCCGAGGCAGCCGCGGCGTAGCAGACGGAAGCCAATGAAAGAAAATGCGCTGCGGGGGTTGAAAAATCGTGTCCTGCAACACTTGGCCAGGATCATGCCGGGAGCGGAGACTCTTCGGGTATCGCTGCACCGTGCTCGCGGCGTGCATGTTGGGAGGGGCGTTTGGATCGGATACGATGTCGTTCTGGAAACGTCGCGTCCGCACCTCATTATAATCGAGGATGGCAGTTCCATTGGCATGCGGGTCACGGTCATCGCCCACTTCAGGGAAACCCAGGGCGTCAAAATTGAACGCGATGCCTTCGTCGGGCCGGGCGCCATTATTCTTCCCAATGTCGTGGTTGGCCAAGGAGCCGTGGTTACCGCTGGAAGCGTGGTGACGCAATCCGTGCCTCCCATGACCGTCGTCCAGGGGAATCCGGCGGTTCCGGTCGCCAGATGCGGGGTCCCGCTCGGGAAGGACATCTCCGTGAAAGAATTTTCGAGACGTCTTAAACCGCTGGTTTCTCGCGTGCCGAGTTCAAAGTGATCACCGAGAAGAAGGTGGATCAGAATCCATGAAAGGACTCGGTCATGACCGTTCCGGTCACAGCGAAGGATGAAAATGAGACGCGTCGGAGTTCTATCATGGCGATTGTGCTCGGGCCGGGGTGGTTCCTTTCAGTGCCGCTGGTAAGCTCTCAAAGGCGACTAACCCGGAAGCGTGGAAGAACAACGGATTATCGCTATCCCGGCATTTAGGGATGAGGACGAGAAGGAGATTGTCCCGATGGAGGGCTTCGTCCGGACGGCACTCACGTCTTCTTATGCACAGTCCAATCCACCAAAACGGCAATGCTCAAAAACAGTCGCAGACACCAAGGCCTCGGAGGTAACTACCTGGAGCAGATCAAGAAAGACCAGCTTCAGAATACTTCGTGAAAAAGGTCACAAAAACTCGAGCTTAAGTTCACCGTCGCCCTGAGGCCCGCACAGCCTGAGAATCTATTTTCCAAGGAGGAAAGAGTGTGAAAGTACTTGTCCCCTACATCGGCGAACTGCGGGATCTGGATGCTAAGATGGTCCGACTTGCCGAGTTCCTGGGCATTCCTTGTGAAACACTTCCCTTGGCGGACGTGGTCGAACATGCGTCATTTTTAAAAAGAACTGTGCCGGATCAGTGTTCGTGTTTCGTGATGAACCCGCAGGTAATGAAAGAATGGGTAGGGCTCGATGGTATTCCGGCCGACCTAGTTGCCTTCCTCATGTCACGTTTTACCCACCTGCTGGTGCATGGCCTGCGCGTGGGAGATTTCGACAGTAAAATGATTGCCGCTCTGTCGAGCGGCAGATTGCAGTCCGTCCACGCGATCGACAGGGGGGGCACTGTTTATGAGATCGCCGAGAGCTCCGAGGATATCTGCGGAACGTTTTCGGGTCTCTCTTTTGGTCCGGTGTGTTCGGCCAATGATCATGTTTTGTCCCTCGGTAACAGCGGCCTGGATTTGCGGAAATTGATCTCGATTGGCGGACAGCCCTTTATGGCCGCAGTAAGACTGGGAGGAGCCGAAATTCTGTTCGTGGCCAGTGAGGACGTCGCGGACCTGAACACTGAAGTCGGCGAAGCGCCCTTGGCCGAATACTTCTCCAGGCTTGTGCCCCATGCCATGGCGCTGCGATATGCGGCCGGCGACGAGTGCTGGCGGCCATGCAGAGCCCACGCTTCGATCATCATAGATGATCCGCTCCTGCGGAAGAGGTATGGGTTTCTGAACTTCGAATCTCTCCTCCGTCTCGCAGTGCAACACAATTTCCATGCCACAATTGCATTTATTCCTCACAACTTTCGGAGAAATTCGTCTCGAATCACGCGCATGTTCCAGGAGAACGCGGCGCACCTGTCGATCTGCTTCCACGGTAACGACCACACCCAGGGAGAGTTTGCGTCAGCCGACCTGGATTTCCTAAACACCTCGCTCCGGATCGCGGAAGATCGAATGAATCTGCTCCATCAAATAACCGGCGTCCCCTGTGACTGGGTAATGGTCTTTCCGCAGGGGAACTTTTCAGTAGAAGCAATGAAGGTCCTCAAATCCCACAACTTCTACGCCGCGGTGAACACGGTTCCTCACCCTGTGGAACAGCCGGTTCGGCTCACAATTGGTGAACTCGCTCAGCCTGCGGTACTTCGATATGGAGGCTTTTCGTTATTCATTCGCAAACCTATCCGGCAAACCCAGAGCCACGACATTGCCTTCAACCTGTTCTTTGGCCGGCCCGTTCTAATCGTCGAGCACCATGAGATCTTTCAACGTCCGGAGTCTCTGGTCGAGATCGCCGCAAGAATCAACTCTGTGGCGCCGGAAGTACAGTGGTCCAACCTCGCGACCGTGGTCGCCAACTCAATTCTTATGCGAAGAGCTACTGATGGGACGCATTATGTTCGCGCTTATTCGAGTACCGTCAGAATTTCGAACGACTCTGATTCTATCAGGCGTTATTCGATCGAGTGGGGCGACTCTTGCTGCGGCGCTTCGATTGAACAAGTGCTTATGGACGGAACGCCCTCCCGCGGCTTGGAAATCGATGATGCTGGACTCCGGCTGTCAGTGGAATTAGCTCCAGGTAGTTCGCAGACATTCTCTTTGGTACATCGAAATGTTCCCTCCAACGTTAGAAACCTCGGCCTGAGCTGGAATGCTCAGGCTTTCTTGCGCAGAAGGCTTTCGGAAGCCAGAGACAATTACCTGAGTAAGAACCAACGTATCTTAACAACTGCCAAGGACCTTCAGCGGCGCTTTCTAAAAGTTTGAAGGGCAGCAGAGGAACCCGCCAAATTTGTACTCATCGTATCTTCTGGCGTGAGGCGATCATGGGCAAAGTGCTGTTCGCCTGCACCACCTGGACGATGCAGTCGTAACCGTTAAGGCGCCCGGCGAGCCCCGATGCACACCAGAATCTCTCTGCGGCCGCAGCTGATGGGATATGCTCATTCCACCAGAATAGGCGGGGACAAAACCTATCGGGACGTGACGGTCAGGCTTCTTTTGCGGCAAAATGCGAAAGCAATTCTTTGCGCTGTCGGAATGGCAGGCGAACCCCGCGTCGGTTCGAACGCGTAGTAGAAAACCAGCGGTTCCTGCTGGATCCCGGAACCATTGAAAAAATTTAACACTCAATAATGCGTGGCGTATGAACGATCGGCACTGATCCATTCCGCCCATATTCAACGCAATCGAAAGCATCGATGGAGACTACAAGCTGCTTGACGCGAACGCCCGGACCTGGGGCTACAATCCCATTGGCGCTGCAGCGGGTGTTGATTTGCCTCCCTACTGTATTCCGATCAGATGAAGGAGCCAGTCCCGCCAACTCGCGGCAAGCCCGGCGTCCGATGGATGTGGTTGCTCACGGACTTGCCCACCGCTGCTGTGGCCATCCTGAAGTCTGAAGTGAGCGGATCCGATTACCTCCGTTCGCTCATGGATCTCGACGAAGAGGCCGTTTTCAGCCGTACGGATCCTCTCCCCGGCTTGGCGGAATGCGCGTTAGTTCCTTATCTATTTTTAAAACGCGGCTATTAAGGTTTCGCGGAACCGGATTTTCTTGGAGCGAGTGGCACGATTGCATCTGATGGAGCGTTCGCTATGACGGGGACCTTGAGTTGTGTTCAAGATCCGCCCCCGCCAAAAAATCTGCGCAAATCATCTCAAGCATGTAGCCTCTCGATTTGTCGCTTCCTAACATCATAGCCGCCGTTTCGAGAGCCTGTTCAATCACTGGCAGCTGGTTCTTGTACACCTTGAAATAGATCAGCTCCCAAGGCTCCGTCTCTTTTCCTGTGAGGTGCCGTTCCACCTCCCGTTTGAACTCCTGAGTCGGTAGCTCATTGGCTTTGTGCAACCAGTTTGCACAATCGAAGGCCTTTCCGTCCCTGCGCGCGACCTTCGCCATCTCTGCCGCTTTGCTCACGCCCACTTCCCGCAGTCGTGGTTTCGGAATCCGGGTCAGATTCTCGTGGATCGCCATCAGGTAGTAAGCCTTCCGCCGCGATTCCGGGAACCGCTTTTCTAAGAATTCATCAAACGATTTTAGGTTCTCCATCCTCCAGTATTGTCCTGCCCGTGTTTCGCAGAGATACCGGCCTAAATCCACAAACCGCACATCTTTTTCCCGCTCCTTTGCCCTCTCCCACGCCAAGATCTCGTCGATCTTGTCCAGAACGAACAATGCCCGCCGGCGATTGAGTTTCGGCGCTACCATCGGCAATCCGTTAGTCCACAAGTTCGTCAAGCCAATCAAGGTCGCTCGCTCCGGGCCGACGGATCAGGTTCGCTTCAATCAGCCGCTGATTGCCGAGGCAGAGGCCCAGATGAGGGCAACTCACACAGCCGTTCTGTGGGAAGCGGATCCCACTGTGCGAGGCGAAATGCCCGGATTCAAGTTGTTGGACGGTCGTTTCAACCAACCGGCCAAATTCCCGGCGCTGTTCCTCTGAGATTGCGGCCTTCAAGTATTGGATTTCGGGCGCCTGTTTCCGGACGAAGACGACGAAGGCCACGTCCGGGATGCCGCTGATCCAGGAATAGCAAATGAGCTGTGGATCAAGGGAGAGAAGCCCTTGCGGCTCTTCTGAATACCGGCTGGTCGTTGTTTTCCAATCGATCAGGCAGCGCTTGCCATCGAGCTCGCCGATCGCGTCAACAAAGGAGACGAAATCATTGCCTCCTGCGAGGCGGCGAGTGATCTTCAACTGCAGGTTTTCTTTCGGGCGTGGGACACAGACGCGGTCCTCCCGCACGAACTTCTCGAGCAGGTGGACCCCTTGGTGCAGGAGCCGGTCCCAGGATTCCCCCTTCCGGTAAACAAACGGTTGATCGCGAAAAGCTTCCCATTCCTTGAACAGCGCCGCGGTGCAGTCCTGGTTTTCGAAATAGGCGCCCAGGGCCTTCTCAAAGCATCGCCCGAAAACCATGGCAGCCCGGGTGTCTTTCTCTCGCCAGCCGTCCAGATAACGGTAGCGATAGCTGCGGGGGCAGCGCAGGTATTGGCTGATTTGTGTGTAGCTGTAAATCATCGCTGTCCCTGAGCGTGCGGTTCGGCGGCTTCTGAAATTGAGAGTTCCTCCCAGTCGGCTTCGGGGGCAAAGGCTTCAAGATTTTGAAACGTGTGGCCATTCAGGGTTTTGTAGGTGGTCCTGACAACGCCGCGGAGATTGATCAGGGCCTTCTCATCCATCTGATCCTGGGTCAACAATTCCATGTCATAGCCGAAATCGCGCAGGAACCAATTGAGCTTCCAGAGAGCGCGCTCGGTCGAATAGAGCCGGCCGGAAAAGGAGCGGCGCTCGATCGACTTAGGTTCGAGCACGACGAAACGGACCTGAAGGAAGGCCTTTTGTGGATGCCAGCGGTAGGAGGCCCATTCGACACGGACCAGGAACAGACCTTCCAGGGGAGCCTCGCCATTCGGCTGACGGGAATGAAGACCTGGAATATGGCGTTTCACTGTTTCACCTCCGAAGGGCGTGAAAAGGAGTTGAGTTTGCAGATCAGTCCGTCGATGTCTTCCTTGGCCGAGGACGACAGGTGCGCGATAAACGATTCGACCAGATCGCGGCTAGCGTCCTTGATAGTTTCGGTCCCGCAGAAATGGGCGGCATATTCTTTAACGAGGGTCGGATCGAGGTTGTACTGGCGGATCAGGAGGCAAAGCTTGTCGCGGAGTCGGCTGGGACTGCCATTTGAGCCGTTAGAGCCATTCCAGCCGTTGGAACCATTGGAACCGCGAGAACCGTTCGAATTGCTCGAGGAGGCTGGCGACTGTGGGGGCAGGGAAGTCCACCCGAGCTCCTCGACGGAGCAGAGGCCGATTCCGTAGGCCTTGCGGAGAGCGCGATTGACGGCGCGGGTTTCGGCGACGCGCATCTCGGCGCCGCGGACGAGAGGAGAGACGTTGGAGGGATCGGCGTCGCCGTAGCCGACAAAGCCCCTTGACCGGGCTGATTTATAAACTGTCGCTTTGAAAACCCAACGATTGGCTAAGGGGTCAGACTGTTGTCTTTGGAGAACTGTACTGATTCCCGAACAGCCTCTCCGGATAGCAATTCGTAGTAAACCGGCGTGGGTAACGTACCAACCGCCGTTTAGCCATTGGACTTCGCGTTTTGAGACTGAGAGACGAAGTTCTCGCGTTAGATCGCATAAGGCCTGACGGTTGGCTCGCGGTAGTAACGGATAGACTTGCTTGACGGTCCGGAGATTGTGACGGAGCAGCTGAGAGCTGCTATTCTTGGGCATCGAGAAGCTCCTGCGGCGCGGATTTCTTGATATCGTAATGATATCACCGTGATATCACGGTGTCAAGGGGAAGGGATTCCTGCTCGTTGCGTCTATCGATATCCATGAATGAACAAAAAGGACGAGTCTTGTTGCGGATTTCCGCTGGCCTAAAGAAAAGACTTACCGAGATGGCTGAGCGAGAACATCGCTCACTGAACGGGCAGATTGAATTCTTGCTGGAGAGGGCTGTTCGAGAGGGCAAGGGCGAAGGCGATGAGGTGCCTCCTCACGTGCAGAGCCGGCGAATCTCCAAACCCTAAGGTCTATCGGGAAGTCGGAAAGGATGTCTCCGTCAACCCCGGATGAAAATTGGTTCTTCCGCGAATTTGGTGCAAAGATCAAAGGAAACGCCTTGGGAGAATGCCTTCCTTCTTTCGACGCTACTGATTTCAGAGTTCGGTTGCCGCTCACGCGGTCTTGTGATCCTCCATTCGTAGCGGTACATAGGGCAGAACGCGAGCGCGCCGAAGAGCGAACCCGGCTCGTCCATACATTTGCCGCTTCAACGTCTTCAGGCGATTGGATCTGTCCTTCCACTTGTCCGTTGCTCCAATGAGTTTCCACGGCCGCCGGAACTACTGCGAAGTCTTTCTGCAGACCCGCTGCAAGGGAGCTATAGCGGTCCATTTCTTTTTCAAGAGCTATGCTCTGGATCTCGATGGCAAGATTGGTAGGATGCTGCGGCAAAACAACAAGGGCTGACCATTGCAGAATATGAAGATAGGACCAATGCGAATCGCGTCCAGGACTTGCGGATCGCGGCGCGGTCGGACACGGCTGCAGCGGCAGATAACGGCCGCGGAAACGCAGCCAGTGCGTGCCATCGAGCCGCTTTTCGATTTCCGCATGCGCCCCCCGCAACCCGGCGCACACCTGCTCGCGCCGTAGTCCCCAGCGTTGCCCGTCCCAGCTCACCGTGTGGTCCGAGCCCACAGTCCGCACCGCCCGCACACTGAGGATTTCCTCCAGCCGCTGGCTGCGATCGAGCCGCCGGTGCGCATCGCCGCTTCGTGCCGGCGCGACGACAAACCGCTGGTTCCAGAACGGCCAGAAGGTGATTTCCAGAAAGCGATTGGCCGCCTCCAGCGTGGCGATCTCTGCCAGCCGCATCTCCTTCACCAGCCGGTCTTGCAGCGTGCCAAAGAGCCGCTCGACGCGTCCCTTGGCCTGCGGCGAGTGGGCCGTGATCCACTCGATGTCGAGTTCCGCCAGAGCGCGCCCGAACTGCGTACGAGCCGGCTGATCCTGCAATTGCTCGTGCCATTGCACCGGGCGGGAGGTCACAAAGAGGCTGTTTTTATCGGTGTAGAGAGCCAGAGGCCGTCCGTGGCGTTGCACCCAGCCGCCCAGCGTGCGCAGATTTTCCTCCGTCGAGTCGTGCTCTACCAGGCGGCCCCACACCTGGCTGGTGGCATCATCGATCATCGCGATTAAGTGGCACCGCGGCCCGCGCTCTTCCAGCCAAGCGAACGGCGAGCTGTCCATCATTACCAACTCGCCCCGGCAGCAGCGCCGCGGCCGCCACACATGCACGCGCTTGGCTTGGCGTCGGCGCACCTGCCACAACCCGGCTGCGACCATCCATTGGCGCAGCGTCTCCCGGCTGGCCACCAGGCCGGCACGCGCCAGGTGCTCGCTGGCCAGCGTCGGGCCGAACCCGGCATAGCGCGGCTGCCGTAGTTCCGTTATCGCCCGCTTCTGCCTCGCCTCGGGGATCTTGCGGTTGGAGCGACGGCCGCGCAGCCGATGCAGAATCCCCCGATCTCCCTCCTTGCGCAAACGCTGTTGCCAACGCCGCACCTGGCGGTCGCTTACCCGCAGCCGCCGCGCGGCTTCGACCTGCTGGATGTGTCCTTCTTCCACTTGTTGCAGCACCTTCAACCGCTCCCGATCCCTTGCACTCAACTCGATTCGCTCCGTTTCCATCCCGCCTCCCACCCGGGA
>CAWKDI010000003.1:0-73486 GCA_963848365.1 uncultured Acidobacteriota bacterium | reverse complement strand
ACGAAGACCGCATCAATTCCACACTAGACGATATCGAAGCTCGATTCGGTTCAAAGGGTCGCGATGCCGTAAAGCGAGCCGCCGAACAAATTGCGAACACTTTCGCTCGCGAACTGTATCACGAAGTCATCAAGCTCCTATCGCCGCTCGGTGCGTCAGCAGACCGCCTACGAACACAGCTTTCAGATCCCGATGTTCCAGCTCAAGCACTGGCAGCGGAAGCTGACCGCATCGGACGGCGGGTGACACAGCTTCGTTCTGTGTTGGACGGGATGCGCGCCTACACTGCGCAACCCGAACTCAGTTTTAAGACCGAAGTTGTGCGAGAAGTCATTCAAGAAGCAGCCAGCGTGGCGCTTGAGAGTGATGGAGACAAATCGGGACGGCCGTCAATCGATATTAACGTGCCCCCAAGTGTCCTGGTTGAAGTCGTACGACCGCGCTTGGTTCAGGCTCTTACGAATGTCTTGCTGAATGCAATTGAGTCTTATCGAGAAATGAATTCGCTGAAGCCAATTGAAGTCAGGGCCGAACTCCAGGAGGGCCTAGTCGCAATCGCAGTACAAGATTCAGGATGTGGCATGTC
This sequence comes from uncultured Acidobacteriota bacterium, assembly GCA_963848365.1. GTDB lineage: Bacteria > Acidobacteriota > Terriglobia > Acidiferrales > UBA7541 > Palsa-295. Next base: position 72,900 of record CAWKDI010000003.1, on the reverse strand, counting down.
CGCCGAGGCACAGCGCGACGCGCTCACTCTGTTTGCGACAAGTAAGCCGAACGGCACTGGGTTCGGTTTGCCCCTCGCAGTGAAGATCGTCGAGTCTGAGCACGGAGGTCGGCTGAGTATCGACAGCGTAAAGACAGCGACACCGTCGTTCGTATCATTATTCCACTACATCGCCCCTTCGACCGCGCATGAACAAACGGCATATCGCGCTGATCGTTGAGGACGATAAGGAAACTGCGGAAGACCTCCTCGAGATTCTGCAAACGTGCGACTGCGATAGTGTGCTTGTGGATAATCGCGAAGACGCTCTAGCCGCGCTTGAGAGTAACCCGTTCTGTTTTGTCCTGTTGGACTTGCAGATCAAAAGTGCGTCGGACTCGATCAAAGGTCACATCGACCACGGCAAGGGGGTTCTGCGCAAGATTCGAGAAAAGTACGGCGACCATCACGGAACCGCCTTCTGGTTGCCGGTGCTCATCATCAGTGGCTTTGCGCGCGAGGTTGACGAGGCCGTTGACGCAATGAAAGACGGCGCGAGCGATGTTATTCAGAAGCCGATTGAGAATCAGCAAGTTTCGGAACGGATTCGCCAAGCACTCCAGGCCAGCGGGCGCCAAACGCACGACCGATGTGACGAGGCGCCGCCTACACAAGGTCCGAACTTGAAAGGCGGAGTCGTAATCGCGATTCCAGGCGACAGGATCAAGCGCCGGACTTGCGTTACAATCGCTTCCAAATCCGTAAGACTACCCGACGCCTCACTCAGGGTTCTGTTGCGCCTCATGGTCGCGCAGCGAAAGAAAGACCCGGTGCACAAGATCGATTTGGGCGCGACCGCAGATCAAGGTTTCAAGGGTATTTCCACCTTGCGCAATGAACTCAGGCCGGTCTTAGGTCAGGTCGACATTATCAAGAACGATTACCACGGCAACTACCGTCTCGCCGCCGACGTGAGAATCGGCGAATGTGCTGTCGACGAGCTCCTCAAGATTGGCGACACGACAATATCTGCCTTAGCTAAACAGCTCCAGCGTCAGGCGTCGCACCGTACCAAAAAGTCTGAAGGAAACTCTAAGGAGTTTCCGACACACCTCCGCCGTCGTCAAGAATAGCCGTAACATTTAGATTGGTACCAGGCACCGAATTGCTGGTCGGCGCTCGATTACCAGTGACTGGCTGTTAAGCGACAACAAGTCCCAACTCCAAGAACCGCAAGGTCTTTTGGAAACAGTTCCGACCCAGGCCGCCATCAGCAGATCACCAGCCAAATTGCAGTGAGAAAAAGAGGCTTTTATGGCTCGGAAAATCTTCTTTAGCTTTCACTATGAACGTGACGGATGGCGCGCGGGTCAGGTCAGAAACTGCAACGTCGTCGCCAGCGAGGATCAGTATGGCTTCATTGACGCAGCGGATTGGGAATCCATCAAAAAGAAGGGCGATGCCGCCATCAAAGGTTGGATCGATGACCAGCTGAAGAACACAAGCGTCACCATAGTTCTCATTGGAGCGGAAACCGCGAATCGCGAGTGGGTTCGACATGAAATCCTCAAGAGCTGGAATCGTGGTAACGGAATCGTGGGCATCCGAATCCACAACATCAAGGACCAAGACAAGAATACCGATGTAGCTGGGCGCAATCCGTTGGACGATTTTAAACGTGCAGACGCCACACTGCTGTCTTCAGTATGCAAAACCTACGACTGGATCGCCGACGACGGCAGAAAGAATATCGGCACATGGGCCGACGAAGCTGCCACGATACGGACCAAGTACGCGACCGACGACAAGATTAGTGGCACTGCCGAAGATAGTCAGACCACCAAGGCAACCGTCGTATCCCGAGCGTCGACGTCAGCCGGATTCGCCCCGAAGTCACCATGGCGTGCCGACCATGTTGAACGAAACCGATGAAGCGTGGCTGCATAGCACGTACCCCGCTCTCGTTTTTACGGGCGACGCGCTCAGCGGAACCATCGATTTTAGAGCGAGCTATAATCGCGACACGAACCGATTTCTGATTCTGGACGATCAGCTTCCGGACCAAACTGGCGGAATAGCTTTGTCCGGGTCTTTTCAGATACGAATCGAAAAGCGAAAAGATGACTCCACTTCCCTACTACCGGCTCTCTACGTTCATGGCATAGACTCCAACCCCGATAGGCACGTTAATCCCGCCGACAGCAGTGCGTGCCTGTGTAGTCCTCTTGAAGAATGGGAATTCCTTCAACCCGCATTCCACTTCAGGGCATTTCTGGAGCAGCTCGTCATCCCCTTTTTGTATGGCCAACTCTTTTATACTTCCGAAGGAAGTTGGCCATGGTCAGAATATGCCCACGGGGCGACTGGAATTCTTGAATCGTATTCCAAGCTTCCCGATCGAACTCGCGTAGAAGAATGTCTTCGCCAACTCGTTCGAGACGCGAATTGGCCCAGAATTCGATCCACCCTTCAGCAGCAGCCCTACATTAAGGGTCATACCCTCTGCTTTTGCAAGAAAATGGACCAAATTAGGCGATGCCATCCCGCCGCGCTCGAAGGTGTCCGCCGTTTGCAGCAGGATCTGCGCACACTCGAAATTGCGTTACCATGAAGTTCAAGACAAAGATGCTCCGCTCCACTCGAGACGACACTCTCATCAAGACCGTCGAAGATCGCTACGGCATTGATCTTCATGCACGGGGCGACACAAAGTTGGGCAATCTTTTGGAAAATCGCGGGTTCGAATCCCTCACGCAGCTTGTCAAAGCATATCGTGGAGAACTCAACTACCACGCGTGCAAACGACGCATTTATCCCAGCTTTCATATCGAGGACTTACCTCAGGTCAATGGATTTCGGCTCATGGCGCGGGCGCCGAATCTGGAGATCAACTTTAATGATGGAGGGCTTCGCGAGGAGATCGACAGCGCGCGTGGAACCTATGTCAAGCAACAGATTCGGTCGATTATTCAGAGGAACTCCGTTGTCGTTTGTCTCATTGGCAATGGAACCGCCTGGCGCAAATGGGTAGAGTGGGAACTAGGCACAGCTCTTGCACTGGGGAAACGGATTTGCGGCATTTCCCTGAAGGGCTCCCGCGGAAGGGCGCCGGAACTGCTAAGAAAGATAAACGCGCCAATCGCCAGCTGGGGCAACGGTCAACACCTCATTTCCGTAATCGCTAGAGCTTCGTCCAGTATAATGGCGACGCAAATAAGTGATCCTTAGCTCTCGGGCGCCACGCTCTTTTTCAATAGATATGGTTGCAATCCTTTATCCACGCGGTTGCCACAATGTCGCCCAGAAAGTCGCGGCGGACTTGGCCAAAGCATTTGCGGATCACGTGACAGTTGTAGTGATGGCAGCCAATTCGCCCTCATCCTGGCCGGCAGAAGTTTCATGGGACGATCTCTTGATAGTCATGTTTGATGGCAAGAAATTCTCTGACGCGGGCAATCTCTTCATTCGGAAATATCTTAAACAAAGGCCAGACACCGCGATTCTTCTTCCAGTAGCCCTCGATGCGAGGTCCCCAAAACCGCCAGAAGCGGCAGTTGCGATCAAGGCTCTTAAGTATGATCGTGCTGCAAAAGGTCCGGCAGGCAGATTGGCAAAGCGAGTTGGAGGGATGCTCGGTCTCCGCGTGCAAGGTCGTGATACCAATATATTTATTTCTTATCGACAAAGCGATGGGGCTGCGATAGCTAAACAACTTCACGATCACTTGGTAAGCGTAGGACATCGTGCGTTCCTCGACGAGGCAATAGAATTCGATGGCGAGCCCAGCATCCTGCCAGGCAGTCCAGTTCAGAAACAGATTGACGATAACTTGAGGAAGACCAATCTGGTTTTGTTGATAGATACTCCGTCTTCTCCCGCGTCCCCTTGGATCAAGCATGAGGTAGACACGGCCGACGCTTTATTGCTGCCAATTCTCCCTCTGTGTTTCCGGGACAAAGGCGACCGAAAAATTGGACCTCGGTTCCCATCGCTTGTCGCCTTGCAGCGGTGTGTCCAGATTCAGAGACCAGATCCAGCTGCCGATCCACCTCTAAGTATCAAGCAACTGGAAAACATCGTTTACGAGGCGGAGACCTACCTCTGTGAGATATTCCAGCGCAAATGTAAAGTGCCGTTTATCGTGCAGAAGGAGTTCGTTTCCCACGGTTTTGCATGGAAGGTTCTTGATCAGCGCTTGCTGATGTTTGAGTCTTCAAGGAGCCTGACCCCGCGAGTTCGGACGAAGGTGCTCAGTCATTGTTCGGTGTTTGACCCGGTGTACGGCCCCGCACTAAAAAGGTTTGCGGAGTTCCTCAAAAGCACTGCGCGTTGTAATCACTCTCTCTTTATTTACGATGGTGAGCTTTTGCCGGAACCAATACTCAACGACATTGCGGAGGCTCAATCTGAGCCCGTGATTATCCTGCATCATCAGGAACTGGCAGCGTTGGTTGATTCCAATTTCACTACGGTGGTAGCAGCATGAGTTTCACACGGCTCGATGTTTCATTGGAACAATACGAAATTGGTTTGTCCGGCGCGATTCCGGACCGTAAAGACTGGTCCGAGCCAGCAATGGATCGCGGAATCCTGGAGTTCGTGGCACTTTTCAGCGGGATTGTCTTCAAGTATGGGGGGCGAATCGTGCATGGCTGCCACCCCACATTCACGCCAGTTATTCTTCGCCAGGCACGTTTGCAGTCCGGCAAACGCCTTCGAAAGCCAGTTACGTTGATAATGTCCGAACTTTGGGCGCAGGACCTGCGGCCTCAAGACATTGAATCAATGACCGACATTGCAGAGTTCATAATCACAAAGAAGATAGGAGATGGCGGGCCAGCAGACGTAACCACTCGGAACCGGAGCTTGTCAGCAATGCGGCGAATTCTGATCGACGCGCAAAACGCAATGGTCGCGGTCGGTGGAAAGATGCATAGCCAGGACGGGGTTGTGCCTGGGGTCGCTGAAGAGATGACGACTCGCCAAGGAAAAGGCGATTCCGCGATTCTTGGTTGGGGGACTAGGTGGGTTTGCCAGAAAACTTGCAAAGGAATTGACGCCCTCCTCCCTGAACAATTCACTATCTCATGAAGCAAACGCGACTCTTTTCGGTACTGACGATGTCTCCGCGTGTGTGAACGTCCTTTTCGAGCACTTGGCTCGGTCCAAACCGCTCGTCGAATCAGCGTTTCAGCCAGTCAGATGGAATCCTGGAAATCGCGCGATTCTTGACCACCGTGATGGAACTGTCGATTCTGCGGCAACGCAAAACATCCTCAGTGCCGTTGCTGTTTGATGTGTAAGGTATGTGAACCACTATAGGATCTACTATGGCTCGCAGAGTATTTTTTAGTTTTCATTACCAGCGTGATCTTTGGCGCGTCAACGTTGTTCGCAATAGCGGAGCGATCGAGGGTATTGCCGCTGCTGGATTCCAAGATGCATCTCTGTGGGAGAAAACGACGCGGAAAGGCGAGATAGCCGTGCAACAGCTTATTGACAGCGGTCTGAAAGGCACGACTGTAACCGTCGTATTGATTGGGGCGGAAACCGCAAATCGAAAATATGTGTCATACGAGGTGGAGCAAAGCGTCGCGCAGGGGAACGGCATACTGGGCATCAAGATCAACAACATCAAGGATAAAGACGGCCGCGCTGACCCGCCGGGAGCGACTCCGGCGGCCCTGATCAGAATTGGCGCAATGGTCTATACCTGGGAATATGGAAAACTCGGTGAGTGGGTAGACAAGGCTTATAAAAAAGTGCATCCGGGCTCTTAACCGCCGGTGGTCAGCAAGCTGATAGCAAGACTAATTACTTGAGTCCGGGATAGCCAAGCAGCGCGGGAGGCTGTTGCGATGCAAAACCTGGGCAGTTGGCGGCCAGGTTCGCCTGATTTCCTCCCCTCCAGTCTTAGTTTTGGATATGCCTGGCAAGATCGCGTGGATCTCGGTAGGGTGGCGAGACACGTCGGCGGCCCAGGTACCGAACACGCCATGCCCGTTTACCACCCTAACCCATTCGGACAAGAACTCCCGCGTTGTTTGTTGCTGCTGGTCATCCTGGCCTTTGATTTCCAGAATCGGGCCTTTGCCGCTCGTTAACCTCAGAGAGCAAAGGGATTCTGTTATCCCGGAGAAGCAACCGCTAGCGAGGGTGCGACGCAAAGCGAGAACTCCGCTGGCCGACTCTGACCTCTTTTCTCCACGCCACCTGAATTAGGTTTTTTTAGGCCAATCTGGACCGCATACGATGCGGCGAACGGTCGCACAGCTCTACGAGAAGCGAGCCCAACGGTACCACCCTTGAGGCCCTTTTCTTATTGCGGCCTTTTGCCGCCGCGCGAAATTGCTAAGTGGAATACCTGGTTGGTAGGGGCGGTGGGGATCGAATCCACCAACCTCGTCTTCGCTTATTAACGACGGAAACTCCGTCGCATCGGGCAGAACGTACTGCTAGAACCTGCCGGCACGGTCGAGCTTTTCTTGCTCCTCTGGATCATGCATTTCTGCGTCCAAGTAAATCTGCGTAACTTCCAGCGATTTGTGGCCGAGCCAACTTCTGATCTTCATCAGATCGAAGCCAGAACGCAGCCAATTCGTCGCCGCGGTTTTGCGGAGCCGGTGGAGATAATGTTCTTCGCACACCGGATGCTTCTCGCAGGTCGTCTCGACTGCATGGCGATTGTCGTATCGCCCTACTCGAATCGTCGCCTTGCACTTGCCCGCAGTTCAGGCCCGCACGTTTAGCGATCGCTTTGAATTTCCGCAAAAAGTGGCCTTCCGGCTTGCCGTCCTCATTCGTGAAGACCCAGCGATCCGATTTCGCATGCTTTCTTGTGTTCGGCCAGAAGCGCGCCCAGTTCCGTCGTTAACGGAACCTGGCGCTCTTCGTGGTTCTTCGGAACGAAACCGACATCCTGCTTGCCCTCGCCGGTTACCGTGAAGCGCAGCTTTTTCAAGTCGATGTCCCGCCATGTAGCAAACTGCACTTCCTGTTCACGGCACCCGGTACGGAGAAAAAACAGATACCGCAGATATTCCTCGGGAGTCATCGCCGCGAAGAGCTTGCGCGAGTTCATCTGGATTGTAGGCTTTGGTTCGGACCCGCTGGACTTTCGGGAGCTTGACGAGCTTTGAAGACCTCTCGACACCGTTGGCTTTGAGCAGCGAGAAAACGAACCCCATTCGGATGCTGATGGTCTTATTGCTGTAGCCCTGCCCGTGCAGAAATTGCAGATAGGCCGTCAATGCGCGCTGGAGTCGCCAACTGGTCGATGAACTTGACGCCGCCGGGCAGGTTTTCCAGCAGCTGGTCGAACACGTTTTCATAGACTTTGATCGATCGGGGCCGGCCGAAACGCCGCTCGTTCAAATAGTTCTCAACGGCGGTTTTGATGGGCACTCGGTCCTTATTCGTCTCGTTGGTTACCTCGTCCGGCAGTCAAGCCCAATTCTTGCGCCTTGCGGGCCACGGGAGCACGCTCTGCGGCTTTCCTCGCGGCATTTTCGGTGTCGTGTTTTTGCCATTTGTATTTTTGCGCACGTCGCGAACGCGGATGAAGAATGGGCCGTTCCTGGCTGCTTCGGGTCGGCGGCCGATTCCCAACGCCGAATAGCGCCATCCGTGCGGTGTTTTGTGCCGGAAATAAATCGTGGAAATGGCCATATTCGCCCTTCCTGCAAGGCCGTGCAAGGCCCAGCAATTCGAGCAAAAAATGTATCATGCTGTAGCACGGATTGAAATAGGCCAAAAGTACTGGGTATTGTAAATATGGCGGAGAGGGTGGGATTCGAACCCACGGTTGAGTTTCCCCAACACACGCTTTCCAAGCGTGCTCCTTAAACCGCTCGGACACCTCTCCGTATTTCCCCGTTTATGAAGCCTAACAAATTGGCGGCGCAGCAGCAAACACGCGCATCCGAATCTGCGCGTGCACGCAACAAATCGCCGGATTGTCTGCTAAACTTTCCTGGCCTTTCCGGGATGGTGCAATTGGCAGCACGTGGGCCTTTGGAGCCTAAAATCTTGGTTCGAGTCCAAGTCCCGGAACCATTTTGAAAAGTTACGCTCCAAGAATCGAAGAATTATGCCGGCAATGAAACCGCGACTCAGCAAACCGGTTCATCTGAAATCCGCAGCCCTAGCGCTGGCGGTTGGGATTGTGGAGGCAGTATTGGGAGGCTCAAGCCCCTCGGTCCTCAAATTTTCCGCGGCCGATTTTGCCTTCGCTTTCATACTCACGTATGCAATCGCATTGGGCGTTTTTTCAGAATACGCACAACGATGAGCCGCTTCTCGCATCGGTGGAGTAACCACGCAGGATTGTTGCGTATAAAAACCATGGCGGAAGTTTAGATTGAATTCAGTGAAACATCCTCAGGCTCGACAGCGGGCCGCTCGATGAAGAAAACGACCGGCAAAGTGATCACGGTAGGCGTGACGGGCGCAAGCGGCGCCGTGTATAGCCAGGCCATTCTTCGGTTGCTGGAATCGGATCCGAGAGTCGAACACGTCTTCTTCGTCGCAAGCGATGCCGCGTTGCGCCTGCTGTCGATGGAGCTGGGCGTGGTTGCCGCAGACGGCAAAAAGCTGCCGTCCCTCATTGTCGGCGGACCCGCCGGAAAAATCGAATACCTGCCGAACAAGGATATCGGCGCAAGCATCGCGTCGGGAAGCGCCATCGTGGACGCCATGGTGGTGATTCCCTGCTCCGCCGGCGCTCTCGGCTCCATCGCCGCGGGCATAGCCGACGATCTTCTGACGCGTGCCGCGGACGTTTGCCTGAAGGAACGCCGCCCCCTGGTGCTTTGTCTTCGCGAGACGCCGCTCAACCGGCTGCATCTTGAAAACATGCTGCGCGTCCACGACGCGGGCGCGACCGTAATGCCGGCGATGCCCGCTTTTTATTACGGTCCGCAGTCGGTGGGCGACATGGTCGAACAATTCGCGTGCCGCGTGCTCGCTCAGATTAATTTGCCGCAGGAGAAGCAGTATCGCTGGCAGGGTGGCCCTGGGAGCAAGCCCGGAAAGTAGCGCGCCGAGGAAACGTCACGAGTCATATGACCAAAAGCCGCCTGCGCACCGTGCTCGAAATGATCAAGTTCGAGCACTCCGTTTTCGCGCTTCCATTTGCACTGGTGGGCGCGCTTCTGGCGGGGCGCGCCGGCGGCGGCTTTCCCTCCGTGCGGCAGATTCTCTGGATCATCGTGGCGATGGTGGGCGCGCGCTCGGCGGCGATGACCATAAATCGCATCGCCGACATCGAATACGATCGCCGCAACCCGCGTACCGCTGCCCGCGCGCTTCCGGCCGGCGAGCTTTCCGTCAGCTTTGCCTGGACGTTTGCCGCGCTTTCCTCCGGCGTTCTAGTTTTGGCAGCGTGGCAATTGAACTCGCTTGCCCTGAAGCTTTCGCCCCTCGCCCTTGCGATCCTTTGTTTCTATTCCTACACGAAGCGGTTTACCACCTGGTCCCACTTCGTTCTGGGATTGTGCCTGGGGATTTCGCCGGCGGCGGCGTGGATTGCCATTCGCGGCTCGCTCGACGGGCGAATGCTCATCCTCTGCGCGGCAGTCACGCTCTGGGTAGCTGGTTTCGATGTGCTGTATGCGTGCCAGGACGTCGAATTCGACAATAAGGCGGGCCTATTCTCGATACCCCAAAAGCTCGGCGTCGCGAGAGCCCTCGAAATTGCCCGATCGATGCATGTGGTGATGGTGCTTCTCCTGGGCTGGCTGGCGTGGAGTTTTCAATTGGCATGGCCCGCATGGGTGGGAATCTGCGTGGTGGCAGCGCTGCTCGCTTACGAGCACTCGCTTCTCAAGCCAAATGACTTAAGCAAAATGAATGCTGCGTTTTTTACCGTGAATGGCTATATTAGTCTATTGTTCTTGCTTTTCTGGGGCGCTGCGGCGTTTGCCATGCATCGGTAAGATCGGCGAGGCGACGCCTGTTTATCGTGCCAGGCTGTCAATTCTAGATGAATCCTGATTAACCATGAGCCAACTCCGAATTACCGACACCCGGCTTGAGCCGGTCGCGCAAAAGGTGCTGGCAGGCGAGCGACTTAACGCGGACGATGGTCTGGCGCTGTTTGAGTCGCACGACCTTCTCGCGCTGGGGTGGCTGGCCAACCATGTCCGTGAGAAGCGTCACGGGAAAGTCTGCTATTTCAACGTCAACCGGCACATCAACCCAACAAACGTGTGCGTAGCGCATTGCAAGCTGTGCGCCTTCGGGAGATCGCCCGATTCACCCGGGGCCTACACATTCGCGCTGGAGGAAATCTGGGCGCGCGCGGCGGAAGGGGTAGCCGAGGGCGCGACGGAATTTCACATCGTCGGAGGCCTGCATCCCGATCTCCCCTTCGACTATTACCTCGATCTGGTCCGCGGCCTGCGCGACCGCTTTCCGCAGGTGCACCTGAAGGCCTTCACCATGGTGGAGGTTCACTATTATGCGCGCATGTCGAAACTCTCTATTCGCGACACGCTGCTCAAAATGAAAGAAGCGGGAGTCGGGTCGCTCCCCGGTGGCGGCGCCGAAATCTTTCACCCGCGCGTGCGCCGGATTATCTGCGACCACAAAGTCAGCGGGCGCATGTGGCTCCAGATCGCACGCACCGCCCATGAAGTGGGCCTGCGCTCGAACGCAACGATGCTTTTCGGCCACGTCGAAACACTTGAGGAGCGCGTGGACCATCTTATCCAGCTTCGCGAATCGCAGGACCAGACCCACGGATTCGTGGCCTTCATTCCCCTCGAGTTTCATCCCGCGAATACAGCGCTGGCGGACGTCCCGAAGCCCACGGGATTCGACGATCTGAAGACCATCGCCGTGTCGCGCCTGATGCTCGACAACTTCGATCATATCAAGGCGTACTGGATCATGCTGACGCCGCGCATCGCGCAAATCGCGCTGCGCTTCGGCGCGAACGACCTGGATGGCACTGTGGTTGAGGAAAAAATCTATCACGATGCGGGCGCGACCACTCCCGAAGGCCTGACGCGGGCGGAACTCGAACGCCTGATTCGCGCCGCGGGATGCGTCCCGGTCGAGCGCGACACGCTTTACAATCCCATCGATCGTGCGAAAATGCCCGTTCCCGCGCCGGTTGCCCGCTCCGGGCGATCCGATGGTTTCATCCCCGAAACTTCTCTCACGCTGAACGTTTAGCTCGTGCCGAGGCGCCGTTCACAAATGAAGCTTCCGCCCCCGGATTCAATACATATCGAACGATTCTCGGGGCACCCCAGATGCTGGAACTGAATATCTTCAGGGAAAGAACCAGATGGCAAGCCGAGTGGTCATTGCGATCTCCGTGCCCTGGCATCACAAATATTGAGTCTGACGACACTCAATTGGGCCTCCACGGATTCTCTTTGCGGTGAGCCCCAAGCCGCCTTCCCGAATTTCCAATTAAACTGATAAGATGCGCGTGAAATCTTGGGCTCGCTGCCGGGAGGAATCATGCGGATCAAGGCGTTGATGGTCAAGGCACTGATGGCGTGCTGTCTGTTGATATCCGTTGTGGTCGTTCGCATCGAGGCGGGTCCACGGCGGAGCAGCCCGGCTGCTGGGACTGAGGCGCGCCGGAGAGTGCCAGCTACCGGTTACATCACTGGGGTGGTGAAGGGTTCGAACGGCCCCGAAGCAGGTGTGTGGGTGATCGCGGAAACCGCAGACGTGGGAAATAAGTTCCGGAAAATTGTGGTGACCGATGATCAAGGCCGGTATTTAATTCCGGAACTCCCAACCGCGAAATACATGGTATGGGTGAGGGGATATGGCCTGGTTGATTCGCAGCCGGTTCAAGCATCGCCTGGTCAAACGGTTGCGCTGACCGCGGTCCCAGCTGCCAGTGCACGAGAGGCTGCGGAGTATTACCCGCCCGATTCCTGGTATTCGCTCCTGCAAATACCAGCTAAGAGCGAGTTCCCGCTGACCATTTCTGGTAACGATGCAAGGGTGCCTGGGCCGAATGCTCCTCATGCCACTGACAAGACCTTCAAGTCGCAAGCGGAATGGGCCTCGACGGTGCGATCCTGCGCGGAAAGCGGATGCCATCAGATGGGAAGTAAGGTTACACGCGAGGTTCCGGCCAGCATCGGGAAGTTTAACTCGAGCAAGGAAGCGTGGGAACGGTTGCTGGACTTGGGACAGGTGAACGACGAGCATTTCGCTATGATGGGGGCCTTAAGAAACGACCGCGGTCTGGCGATGTTCAGTAACTGGACCGACCGAATCGCCGGAGGCGAAGTGCCGCCACAGCCGCCCAGACCGGAAGGTTTGGAACGCAACGTGGTCCTCACGGTATGGGACTTTTCCATCCCCACCGGATTCCCCCACGATACCACCACGACGAATCGGTATAAGCCCACCACGAATGCCTACGGCCCGATTTACTCGCCCGATTGGGCGGCGGGCGCGTTGGACGTTCTGGATCCAGTAACCAACGAGAAGTATCTGCTGAATATTCCCTTACCCAACGAAGAGGATCGAAAAAAACTGAAGTTCTTTACGCCTCAGCGCGTGGACTACCCGTCGCTGTTTTGGGGGGACGAGACGACCGGCCTCGGCTTCCGCAAGGATCCCATGAACGCCGGTCCGACAATGATGGACAGCAAAGGACGCGTGTGGTTCAACATACCCACGCGGCTCACCCTTCCCGATTACTGCAAAGCAGGATCGAGTAATCCGTTCGCGCAATTCTATCCGATCCCGGACATTAAGGATATTTCCGAGGTGCGCCATCAGATCGCGGGCGTTGATTATTACGACCCCAAAGCGGCCAAGTTCACGAGCGTCGATACCTGCTTTGGCGGCGGGCACACCGCTTTCGGCAACGACAAGGACGAGACTCTGTATGTCACTGCGCGGGGCGTCAACGGTCTTGGCTGGATCAACACTCGTGTGTGGGACGAAACGCACGATGCGGAGAAAGCGCAAGGCTGGTGTCCTGCAGTGATCGACTATAACGGTGACGGCGAGACAGGTCCGTATACGAAACCACCCGATCCTCCCGATCCCAAACTCGATCGCTACATTGCCGGAAATACGGGCTACATCATCTCGGCCAATCCCGTGGATGGAAGCGTGTGGTATGGATTTCCCGGAGGCCTTCCAGGAAAAATCTTCCGCTTTGTAAAGGGCGATAACCCTCCCAAGACGTGCAAGACCGAAGTCTATGAACCGCCGTTTGATATCAACGACCCTGCCAAGCAGGAACACTACTCACCGCGAGGGATCGACTTTGATTCCGATGGGGTCGTTTGGGTTTCCATGCTGTCGGGTCATCTGGCCAGCTTCGACCGCAGAAAATGCAAGGTACTCAATGGTCCCACGGCAACAGGCCAGCATTGCCCGGAAGGCTGGACCTTCTACCCCGTACCAGGTCCTAAATTCAAGGGAACCGACGCGACGACGGATTATTTCTACAACAGCTGGGTTGACCGCGAAAATACCTTCGGCCTTGGAAAGAACGTCTCAGTCGTTTGCGGCACCGGTTCCGACTCCTATAAGGTCTTCATACCGGCGACGAAGACGTGGGTTGTGTTGCGCGTGCCCTATCCCATGGGTCTCTTCACACGCAGTCTGGAAGGCCGCATCGACGACCCCAAAGCGGGATGGAAGGGACGTGGATTGTGGGGAGCCAACGAGGCACGTGTGCAGTACCTGGCCGAAGGGGACAAGTTCGACCATGATTACATCCACCACAAGACGCCATTCGTGGTCCACTTCCAGATTCGACCGGATCCTCTGACTAAATAGAGTTGTGACAAAAAGACGTTAGAAACAGCCGCCGCGGTTTTCGAACTATGGTCACATGCTGTCGCCAATCAGCCGCGAAAGCGGCAACGTCACAGGTGTCTGGCGGTCGAGAACAGAATGAAGAGCGCCTCGTTTAGAGTGAAGACCGCAGAAGGCGCCTACGTTGTTACAGAGGTCCACCCAGTAGGAAATGGAAATGGGCATCGCTTTGCGACTAATGCGCGGCGTACTGGCGGTCCGCATTGATCCACAAACCTCCCCCAACGATCAGCGCAATCGAAAGCAGCACATACGCAGGCGAAACGACGCGCCCGCTCACCAACACAAGAACCACCTCCAGCAGTAACGCTGGTAACACCACAAACAGGACCGCAGGCAACACTCGCGTGGCGTGGCGCCATTGGCTCAAGCCGTTTCTAGCCGCGATCCCGGCAAGTATTCCGCCGGGAAAGAAAACCAGGAAGTAAAAAATAACGTCGTAGCCCTTGAGTTCCTGCGTTCGAACGACACGAAACGTATGTGCCAGCGCCACTCCCGGCCCGAGGTGATAAGAACGGTTCACCGGCTTGCCGTCGAGGTATAACGAAGCGTTTGAGCCGTCGTATGAAAACAGAATATCCCGCGCCTGACCGATTTTGAAGGTGTCCGGGAAGTGCCATACCAGGTCGGAATGCGTGACTGTCAGCGGATTGCGGAAAAATATGATCAGCTCGGTATCTTCCTGCCGGATGCGCAACTCCAGCGGGCCCGATCGTTCCCAGATGCCGACAATTCGTGAATTCGATCCGGTCGTCTCAGCGGGGTTGCACACCACACGTATCGCAAACTGATTGGTTTTCTGCAGCGATGTAACCAGACTTGTTGCCGCACCCTTGGTAACCACCCACGACGTGCCGTCCAGGTAGAGGTAATCACGATCTCCGCCACGCGCCGGGCCTGGCGCCGCAGGCGTCCACGAAAGCCCCGGAAGAAATCTTCTTTGATCTTCAAGTTTCTCCGGCTTCGAAAAGTCGTAATCCGCAAGTAACCCGGGCGTGCCGCCGGCGGGCTCCCCATTCGATAGTCCTCTCGCGATTGACGCTCGCATCGGCCGGTCCCACACCTGCACTCGAAATATTTGCCCCTTCCAGGCAGTGGATGGTCCGCCGTTCGCATCATTGCCAATTACGAGCAGAGAATCCGCGTTCCAATTGCTGAGGCGCGTCCGCATCTGTAAGGGAATCGAAACACCCACCCACAACGCAAAATACGCCGTTATCACAACCATCGCGCGAGGAGATGCCAGAAGCTCGCCAAGCGCCTTCTCTCCTTCATTTAGCAGGCTCAACAGCCTCCTGCCGCAAATTTCGAACAGCACGAAGCCCGCCACCGATCCCGTGCTGTTGGTCACCACGTCCTGCCATCCGGAATCGCGCATGGGGATGTACAGCTGAGCGAATTCGATCGCGTAGGAGAAAATGGCGCCCGCGGCGAGCGCCCAGCCCAGAGTCGCCGCCCAGGATTTCCCGCGTTCCCGGCTGATCTCGCCGATGCCAAAACCGAAAGGAACAAAGAGGAGCACGTTGAGGAACGCATTGAATCCGTCCGCATCCTTTTGCCACCCGCCGAGCAGCACTGCGGGCCGGCCTGCGGGAAGGTCTGCGTGTCCCGTGAATTTGAACGGCATGAGCGTAAGAAACAGAATCCCTGCAATCGAAAGGATCAGGATTCGCGTGGACCATCCCTTGACGCGCGGCGAAGACTCGGAAACATTTGATGAGTCGTTCATGGACCGAGGAAATCCGGCAGCGGAAAGAGAAGGGGTAGCAGATTGTCTTTGTTGGAACATTCAGAGGTGGTGTCGCAGCGCGAACTCTCCCGAGACGCATCCTCACAAGTGCCATCCCGAACGAAGTGAGGGATCAGCATTTTTATTTTGCCGGCGTCAGATGGGGTGCTTCACACGCTACCCCGTGAGAAGCGGATGCGGCACTTCCGCGGCCTCTTCCGCCATGCCGCAACCGCCCAAAAGTTTAACACGGTCGCTAAGCGCGCCTTGGCCGGGCGGGTTTCACGACGGCCGGCCGGTGGTATTTCGCGGCCCTTCACAGAAACGCTTTTTGTTTTATGTCTTCCGCGCCCAGCCGCACATTCTCCGGTGTGCCCAGATCGCGCCAATAGTATTCGTCCGCCCGAAAACCCATGATTCTCTCCCCCTGCCCGGCGAGACGCATATACGGCGTGATGATTGAAAAAACTCCTTCCTCGCTCATCATCGAAAAAATCTGCGGAGAAATCACATGGATGCCGGCAAATGCAAGGGCCAGCGGCGCTGCCTGCCGCGAATCGCGCGCAATTTCATCTCGTCGGCTGAGGGACCTGCGCCCGCACAGTTCCATTCCCTCGTCGAAGAGCAGGTAACGCGAAGTTTCCCGGTCCTGCACCGCCAGCGTAGCCAGCGCCTCGTGCTCCAGATGAAACTTTGCCATGCGCCGCAGATCAATCGAGCTGACGATGTCCACATTGTGCAAAATAAACGGCTCCTCGGCACCGCCGCCCGAATCCGCGAGGAAAAAGTGCGCGGCCTTTTTCAAGCCCCCGCCCGTATCGAGCAAGACCTCTTCCCGCGAAACCTCAAGGCGCATCCCGAAATACTTGTTCGCGGCCAAATACTCGGCAATCATCTCTGCAAAATGATGTGCGTTGATGATCACATCGAGAATGCCGAAGGCGCGCAACCGCGCGAGCGTGATCTCGAGCATCGTGCGCCCGCCCACTTCCACCAGCGCCTTGGGTCGGTCGTTGGTCAGCGGACGCAGGCGCGTGCCCATCCCCGCGGCCAGCACCATCGCTTTCATCGGTTCATTTTCTCCAGGCCCAAATGCCGCACCACTACCTCCACGCCCTTGCGTCCCCGCAACCGCTTCCCCAGTTGCTCCGCAAAATAAACCGACCGGTGCTGGCCGCCCGTGCACCCAAATGACACCGTGAGGCTCGTAAACCCTCGCCGCTGGTACTCTTTGACGCTGGCCTCCACCATCGACAGGGCGCTGGAGAGAAATTCGTGAGCGCTGTCCTGCTGATTGAGGTACTCGATCACCGGCGCGTCCTTGCCGGTAAGCGCCTTGAATTTGTCCTCCCGGCCTGGGTTGGGGACGCTTCGCGCATCGAACACAAATCCGCCGCCATGCCCTGTCTCGTCTTGCGGCAGTCCCTGGCGAAACGAAAAGCTGAAGATCCGAACGATGAGATTCTCTTTCGAATGCTCTTCGCTGGCGGCAGGCAGGCTCTGTAGTTTCTCCGACGCGGTCATGCTGCGGAAGGCGGCCATCAGCGCCGGAAGCGCAATGGGAAGTTCGGCGTGTTCCTGCAGCCAGCGCAGGTTATTCAGCGCGTACGGCACGCTTTGCAGAAAATGTGCTTTGCGCTCATAAAACCCGCGAAAACCGTACGCTCCCAGCGCCTGCATGATGCGGATGTACACGTAGGCGTAGTAATGCCGCATGAATGCCTCGGGCTTCAGGTCCGTGAAATCGGCAAGCCGCGCGATATACCGATCGAGCAGTTCCTGGCGCAGTTCGGGCGGCAGATCGGCCTTGGCGTCATAGAGGAGCGACGCAATGTCGTATTGCAGCGCGCCTTTACGGCCCCCCTGGTAGTCCAGGAAAAACGGCTGTCCGCCGCGCCACATGATGTTGCGCGATTGAAAATCGCGGTACAGAAAGTAATCGAGGTTTGCTGTGAGCAGAAATTGCGTTAGCCGGCTGAAATCATCTTCCAGCGACTGTTCGTGAAAGGGAACGCCCGCCAGCCGGAGAAAATAATATTTGAAGTAATTCAGGTCCCACGCGATGGACTGCCCGTCGAATACCCCGCGCGGATAACAGACCGCGTAATTCAGATCGCGCCCCGCCTCGATCTGGAAGCGCGGCAGCACGTCGACAACCTTGCGGTACGCCTCCACCACTTCAGGAGCGATTGTTTCTCCTGTGCGGTTGTTCGAGAGAAACTCAAAAAGCGTGGTGTCCCCGAGGTCCTCTTCCAGATAAGCGCCCTGGCGCAGATCCTCGGCGTAAATTTCCGGCACCGGAAGGCCGTGACTTCGAAAGTGCCTGGAAAATATCAGAAAGGCGGCGTTCTCTTCGGGCACGTCGTAAAGAACGCCAATGGCGCTGAACCCTTCGTTTTGGAGGCGCGCCAGCTTTCGCCCCGAGCCGCCAAGCTGGCCCTGCAGCAGTTGCACCCGGGTGGCCGGCGATTGAAAATGCTGCTCAAAAAGCTTTTTTAGAACGTCCATCGAGAGGTCGAATCGCCTTAGGTAAAAAACAAGTCTAGCCGCTTAAGCGCGCGAATGGCGGCGCGCAGGCACCCGAAGGTCGAAAAAGGCACCCATACTCAGCGATCTCAACACCTGAACCTCCGGGGAAAAGTCATTGTGTCCGCAGCATGAGAAGCGTACGATGCGCGGACCGGATTATCCAGGCGAAATCCGGTGACGAAGCTCCTTGAATCCTGGGAAAAATCCGTCCGCGGTCCCGAGGTGGCCAGTGGCGCGCCTCGGCCCATCTTGATGTGCACCGGAGGAAAAGTCTTATGGCGAAGTACCTGTGGACAGTTACCTACACCCCCGACGGCGCGAGGGGCCTCATGAAAGATGGGGGCACCAAGCGCCGCAAAAGGACCGAAGAAATACTGAAGGCCGCCGGCGGTAAGCTCGAAGTGTTCTACTTCGCTTACGGTGAACACGACGCCTACATGATCGCCGATATCCCCGATACGGCCAGCGTGGCTGCCATTTGTCTGGCAGTAAACGCCAGCGGGGCCGCCACCTTGAGGACCACCGTTTTGCTAACGCCGGAGGACCTCGACAAGGCCTCGGAGAAAACCTTTGCCTACACTCCGCCGGGTCGCTAGCGGGGCCTAAGTGGCGCTGGCGCTCCTGTCGGCGCGGCTTGGCCCCCGGGGACGCGGAACCGACCAAACACCACGTCAACTACCGCTTGAAACGTCGCCGTCACATTGCTAGGGTGGTCCGTCCCGATTCAAGACGCGACGGACTAGGAGGCCCGGGTGGCTGCCCTCGCTGGTGAGAGGCCGGATGCAAAGGCGCGAAGAACGCCTTGTGTGCCCCTACCTTGGGACCTGAAGCTCCGTGATTTTTCGGCCCCAATCAGTGCCTCCCCACTCGACACTGCAGGACGAACGGAACCACACGTAACTTACAGTAAACAAACGATCGGGGTATCGCTCACTCGACACTATAGGAACGCGCGAACCCTGCGATATTTGGCCACAGAAACAACCCCCTTCGGCCGGTTTCTTCCCAGTGATTCCTCTGATGCGAGTATCCGGGCCCCCTCCGAGGACGACGCACTCACTTCGCACCGATCCCTCCGTGCAAGCGAGGACCGACCGTGACCTTCCGCCCGAACCACGAAGATCGCCTGGCCGAGTTGCGCAGGCGCAACGAGGAAGCTGAATCCGGCGGCGGCCCCGACCGCTATGCGCGCCAGCGCGAGCAGGGCAAGCTAAGCGCCCGCGAGCGTATTGATCTGCTGCTGGACGAGGGCAGCTTCGAGGAACTTGACAAGTTTGTCCGCCACCAATCGCACGACTTCGGCCTGGACGCGCAGCGCCCCGCAGGAGATGGCTTCATCACGGGCTATGGACGCATCGACGGCCGCCTGGTCTATGTCTTCGCGCAGGACTTCACCGTGTTCGGAGGCTCGCTCTCTGAGTCGAACGCCTCCAAGATCACTAAAATCATGGATCTAGCGATGCGCGTGGGTGCGCCGGTGATCGGGCTGAACGATTCCGGCGGCGCCCGTATCCAGGAAGGCGTTGCCTCGCTCGCAGGCTACGCGGACATCTTCCTGCGCAACACCCTCGCCAGCGGCGTGATCCCTCAAATCAGCGCGATCCTGGGACCCTGCGCCGGTGGCGCCGTCTATTCCCCGGCCATCACCGACTTCGTGTTCATGACCCGCGACACCTCCTACATGTTCGTCACCGGCCCGGACGTGATCAAAACCGTTACCCACGAAGAAGTTTCCATGCACGAACTGGGCGGCGCCATGACCCACAATTCCAAAAGCGGCGTAGCGCATTTCGTCGCCGCGGACGATGCCGAATGCCTCGCGATGATCCGCGAGCTGGTTGGCTACCTCCCCTCGAACAATCTCGACGATCCGCCGCGCCGCGCTTCGAGCGATCCCCCGGAGCGGCTCAATCCTTCCCTGAACACCCTGGTGCCCGATGACCCGCAGAAGCCCTACGACATGGTGGACGTGATCCGAGGGGTCGTCGACGATGGCGGAATTCTTCGAGGTGCATGAGCACTTCGCAAAAAACCTGGTCGTCGGCTTCGCCAGGCTCGATGGGCGGCCGGTGGGAATCGTGGCCAATCAGCCGGCCTTCCTCGCGGGTGTGCTCGACATAAGCGCCTCGGTGAAGGGCGCCCGCTTCGTGCGCTTCTGCGACGCCTTCAACATCCCGCTCATCACCTTCGAGGATGTTCCGGGCTTTCTTCCCGGCACCCAGCAGGAATGGGGCGGCATCATCAAGCATGGTGCCAAGCTTCTCTTCGCCTTCGCGGAGGCCACCGTGCCCAAAATTACGGTAATCACGCGAAAGGCCTACGGCGGAGCCTATTGCGTGATGTCTTCCAAGCACATTCGCACGGACATCAACTATGCATGGCCGACCGCGGAGATTGCCGTGATGGGGCCCGAAGGCGCTGTCAACATCGTCTACCGCCGCGAAATCGATCGCGCCGCGGAAGCCGAGCGCGAAAAACTTCGCCGGGAAAAAATTGACGACTTCCGCGAACGCTTCGCGAATCCCTATGTGGCCGCGGAGCGCGGCTATATCGACGCGGTCATCGAGCCGGCGCAGACACGCGCCGAGCTGATTACCGCGCTGCGATCGCTCGAAAACAAGCGTGATACGAACCCGCGCAAGAAACATGGAAACATTCCGCTGTGACACCCGGCCCGGAAAATATCTGTCGAAAAAATTAACGTACTAGAACTGGCATTCCTACAGGATTTCGAGTAGGATTCCGTCGATTTGTTCCCCACGCCCTGTTAAAAAGAGGAGATTCAAGGATCGCATGCCTAAAACTGCTAAGTCGAAAACTGTCCTGGAAATGCTCGATAGCCTGATCGAGCAGCATCATTTGCTCAAACATCCCTTCTATCGTGCCTGGACCGAAGGCAGCCTCCCCATGGAATCGCTGCAAACGTATGCGGAGCAGTATTACCAGCATGTTCGCGCTTTTCCGGAGAACCTGAAACAGCTTTCCGCGCGCAGCACCGGCAAGCTCACCGAGATCATCGACGATAACATCAGCGAAGAGCTCAACCCCGCGTCTCCGCACCCGCTGCTCTGGCGCCAGTTCGCGGAATCGCTCGGCGTGAGCGAATCGGAGATGGATAGCGCCCGCCCGTTTCCGGGGATTGCCGCGCTTCTGGACTCTTATGACGAGATCGTTTCGCAGGGCACCATGGCGCAGGCCGTGGCGTGTTTCTATGCGTACGAAGCGCAGGTTCCTGAGATCGCAACGCAGAAGATGGCTGGGCTGCGCCGCTTCTACGGAATCACCGAGCCGCGTGCGCTGGCCTATTTTGCAGTCCACGAAGAAGCCGACGTCCGCCACCGCGCTGCTTGGCGCAATTGGCTCGCCAGCGAGAAGGATGCCGATTCGTTCGGCGTGCTTTGCGCGGCGGAGCGGAGCCTGAAGGCCCTGTGGGGCGCTCTTGACGCGGTTTACCCGCACGCCTGCGTCTCAAAGAACTGAACAGATAACTGAACGAAGAATGGAAAAGCTGACGGCCTCGGACGTTTCGTCCGCGGCGCTGAAGTCGGCTGCTACTTGGCGGCGGCCGCTCGCTGCAGGATCTTGATTCCTTCGGGCCCGCCCACCAGCACTTCCGAGGCAAATCCCAGGAAAAGTCCGTGCTCCACCGCTCCGACCACATGGTCGAGGTGGTGCGCGAGTTCCTTCGGTTTTTCAATCACGCCAAACGCGCAGTCGATAATGTAATTCCCGTTGTCGGTAACGAAGGGTTTGGAATCGGCCGTGAGGCGCAGTGATGTTTTAGCGCCGAGCTTCTTGAGCCTGTCGTCGGTAACTTGCCAGCCGAATCGCACTACTTCCACCGGAACCGACTGCTTGCCGAGTTTCGCAACCAGCTTCGTCTCGTCGGCGATCACCACCATGCGCTTGCTTGCCGCTGCGACGATCTTCTCGCGCAGAAGCGCGCCGCCATGTCCCTTGACGAGGAATAGAGTGCTCAGCTCCACTTCGTCGGCACCGTCCACTGTGAGGTCGAGCTGGATGTGTTCGGCAAACGTCGCCAGCGGGATTCCCACAGAGCTGGCAAGTGCGGCCGTGTGTTCCGACGTCGAAACACCCGAAACACGCAAGCCTTCCTTCGCAACGCGCGTTCCTAAAGCGGTGACGAACTCAGCCGCCGTGGTTCCCGTGCCAAGTCCAAGGACCATCCCGTCCTCGACGAGCTTCGCGGCAGCCTCCGCAGCGGCTTTCTTCCAGAGGTCCTGCTGCGACGTGTTCATTTCCGGATTATCTCCATGTCTCTCGCGGGGCCGCGCGGCAATAATAGCCGCTTAACCCCAGCTTGCCAACCCAAGACTGCCAGTTCAAGACCCGCGAATTCACACGGCTCCCCGCGGATTGATCTGCTACCATTTTCGGGCGCATTCGATCGGCGAGGGTGGGCTGCATGTTCCGGAAGATCCTGATTGCGAACCGCGGGGAAATCGCAGTGCGCATCGAGCGCGCTTGCCGCGAGCTTGGTATTCGAGCGGTGGCCACCTATAGCGACGCGGACCGCGCCTCGCTGCACGTCTGCTTGGCCGATGAGGCCTACCGGTTGGGGCCCGCCCCCTCGCGCGAGAGCTATCTGGCCATCGACAAGGTTCTCGACGTGGCTCGCGCGGCGGGCTGCGATGCGGTGCATCCCGGGCTACGGCTTCCTCGCGGAGAATCATGAGTTTGCCCGCGCCTGCGCAACCGCCGGAATCGCCTTCATTGGGCCACCTCCCGAGGCCATGGCGCAACTCGGCTCGAAGACCGAGGCCCGCCGTCTCGCGCGACGTGTGGACGTGCCGACGGTTCCGGGCGCGCTCGATCCAATCGGAAGTCTCGAGTCGGCAAATACCATTGCCAAGGAGACCGGCTTTCCCGTCGTGCTGAAAGCGGTAGCTGGCGGAGGCGGGAAAGGCATGCGGCTTGTGGAACGCGAGGCAGAACTTGCCGGCTCCTGGCGCGATGCCACCTCTGAGGCCGAGAACGCTTTTGGCGATGGGCGGCTGTACCTCGAGAGATATCTGCCGAAGCCACGGCATATTGAGATTCAGGTCCTTGGAGATCATCACGGTCACATGGTGTACCTGGGCGAGCGGGAATGCTCTGTGCAGCGTAGATATCAGAAAGTGATTGAGGAAGCTCCTTCGCCGATCATGAGCGCAGATTTGCGGCAGGCAATGGGCGAGGCCGCCGTGAAACTCGCTCGCGCGGGCGGATACGCAAATGCCGGCACCGTGGAATTTCTGGTGGATGAGAATCGGCAATTCTACTTTCTGGAGATGAACACGCGCCTGCAGGTGGAGCATCCCGTGACCGAGATGGTGACTTCGCTCGACCTGGTAAAGCTGCAAATTCAAATCGCCGCGGGCGAGCAATTGCCTTTCGCGCAAGAAGACATTGCCATCCGCGGGCACGCCATTGAGTGCCGCCTCTACGCGGAAGATCCAGACAACAACTTTTTCCCTTCGCCCGGGGAAATTACCGGCGTTCGCGTTCCGGCGGGGCCGGGGGTGCGTATGGACGACGGCGTCTACGCCGGCTGGACGGTGCCGAACGAATACGACCCGCTGCTGGGAAAACTTATCGTCTGGGGCGGCGATCGCGCGGAGGCCATTGCACGGTTGAGGAGGGCGCTCGATGAATACTATGCGAGCGGGATCAAGACGAACGTGGGCCTGTTCCGGCGGATACTCGAGTCGCAGGATTTTCAGACGGGTCACATCTACACTCGCTGGCTCGATGACTTTCTCCGCCAGCCGCGATTGGCGAACGATGCCAGGGAACCATCCAGCCAAGATAGGGAAGAAGACGCCGCCATTCTAGCCGTGGCGCTGTGGCAAGCCAGCAACCATGCGAAAGCAAAAACTTTAGAAGTTATGGATGTTTCCGAATCGCGTTGGAAGCTGGAAGGCCGGCGCGAACAGGTTGCCCGCGAGCCAGATCGCTGATGACGGCAGGCAAATCCGACGCTCCAGCACGCTGAAACTGAATGACGAAACTACATATCGAATTCAACAGAAAGAGCCGAGCAGTCGAGTTGTATGCCGGTGACGCCCACGGGCGCTGGCGCTGCGCCATCGATGGGCGTGAGTTCTCCGCAGACGCCGTCGAGATCACGCCTGGCGCGTTTTCCATCCTGATCGACGGAGACGCTTTTGAAGTGCGCGTGGAAATGGCGGCGCAGCAGTTGCGGGTCCTGACCGGCGGTCGAGAATACGCTGCAGCGTTGCGTGACCCGCGACGCTGGAAACGTGGCGGAGGAGCCGGTGTTGAATCGCGCGGGCGCCAACAGGTAGTGGCGCCGATGCCGGGAAAAGTTGTGCGGATTCTCGTCAGGACGGGTGACCCGATCGAAGCGGGTCAGGGAATCGCGGTAGTGGAAGCCATGAAAATGCAGAACGAAGTGCGGTCCCCTAAAACCGGCAGCGTCGAGCGCTTGTTCGTCGTGGAGGGTCAGACTGTTAACGCCGGCGATGCGCTAGCCACGGTCGCCTGATCACAAAAACCACCCAATTCTTCTAGTTTGGGAGTTTGCCCGCCGATTCGAGGATCTGGCGCGCCATATAATTCGTGACGTGCGCTTCGTTGCGAAGTTCGGTCAGGTATGCCGAGCGCAGCAGTTGCTCCTTGCGGTTGCGAAGCGTATCGCGAATGCCCTGCTGCACCTGGGGGTCGGACAACTCACGCTGGCCGGCTGCTTCCTTCCCGATAAGCTTCAGGATGCGGTACCCGCCTCCCTTGACCGGAATGGGCGCGGTGGACTCGCCCGGCTTCATGCCCAAAACCGTCTTTTTGAGCACTGGGTCCGACTGGTTGAGCGCGGATTCGGGAATGAACCCGAGATCACCGCCGGTGGAAGAGCTGGTGTCTTCCGAATAATCCATGGCCAGCTGCGAAAAATCCGCGCCCGCGTTCAATTTCTGCTGGAGGATGCTGGCTTTCTGGCGGGCTTCGGTTTCGGTGGTTGCCTTGTCGTTCTTGCGATTGTGCACGGAAGGATCGGGGTGCGGAGTGACGACGATCTGGGCGATGCGGTACTGGGGTTCGGCTACGTTGAACTGCGCGCGATTCTGGTTGTAAAAATTGGTGACGTCCTGGTCGGTGATGGAGATCTTCGCGAGGATCTCCCGGTTGAGCAGTTTTTCGATCGACAGCTGCCGGCGGATTTCGCTCTTCAGATCATCCACGGTGAGCCCGGTATCGCGAAGCTTCCTCTGAAATTCTTCTTCGGTGTAAGGGCTCTTCGATTCGGTAAATTTATCTTCCACCTCCGCATCGGTGGCGACAAGATTCATTTTGCCAGCTCGCTCCACGAGAATCTCGCTGTTGACGAGCTCATCGAGGATATTCAGCTTAAGCGAGAGCGCTTCTTCACGGGAGGGGTCGGGCGCGTCGGCGTTTACGCGGGAGCGAAAAGCCTTTTCAACGTCCGCCCGCATGATCTGCTTGCCGTTGACGACGGCCCAGACATCGGACCCCGGGGCGAGCTCCTTCTTGCACGCAGCTGCGCAGAAGCACGCGGCAATCGCGGCAACGATGAGAAATTTCCGGTTCAATCGGAACTCCTTCCGACCGAGACCCGTACTAAGCAGCCTTCGTTATGCGGCCGGAGCGGATGCAGGAGGTGCAGACGCGGACTTTCTTTCGCGCGCCATTGACCAGGGCCTTCACGCGGCGGAGGTTCGGATTCCAGCGGCGGCGGGTGACATTGTGGGCGTGGCTGATGGTGTTTCCGTAGCCCGGTTTCTTGCCGCAAAGTTCACAAGCGAGTGCCATCGGTGATGCTCCAAGACGATAGAATTTCCTGATATCGCGAATAACCATGCTATCAGAGAATGTTCGGCACAGAAAGCGATTTGACGAATTCCGGACGAACTCCCCAGCGGTCTCTAACTGACTCCGGTCGGTGGGGCGGCGGCCCTCGGCGACGGTGGCCCCGTGGTCAGTGGTATCTCGTGCTTTTCGCTATTCGGCCGCTATAGCGAGACTCCATTCCGGACTATGTCCTATAATGGGCAATCTGGTATCGATTTTAAAAGAAGGGATTTACCGATGCTTTCGATCCGCCCAGCCACGATCCACGACGTGCCGCTTCTTAACACTCTGGTACACGAACTGGCGGAATACGATCGGGTCAGCCACGAGGCGGTTGTCAGTGAAGAGGATCTCGCCCGCGATGGATTTGGAGATCGTCCAAAATTTCGCGCGGTGATCGCCGAATGGAGCGGCGAACCAGCCGGGTACGTGCTCTTTTTTGAATTTTATTCGACCTTCCAGGGGCGCGCGGGATTGTTTTTGGACGATATTTTTGTCCGCCCGGCGTTTCGGAAAAGGGGCATTGGCAGGGCTCTGCTCGACCACGTGGCCAAGATCGCCTGGAACGAAAAGTATTTCTGCCTGCGATGGGAAGTGCTGGATTGGAATACCCCGGCAATCGAGTTTTACCGCAGACTCGGGGCGGTATTCCTCGACGAATGGAAATCCGTCTGCTTGATTGGGGACGCCTTGCAGTCAGCGGCGCAACAGCCTTTCTCGGAAGGAAAGTAGGTTCGCGAAGCTTTGCGATAACGGACCTACAGCACTTCCCGTCGCTAGCTAAAGTAAACACCCTAGAAACTAGTCTTCTGCCATTGTGTCTTTAGTTAGAGCCCCCTTCTTGGGTGCAACCTCAGGCGAGCACAGTGACTCTATTAGAACAGGGCTATAGCTCGCCGGCACAACTTGATGGAACTGATCCGGCGATTTTCTGGAAATCAATGTGTAACCTGTCTGTCGAGCAAATTTAATAAGTTTCGTAACTCAAATATGGAACAAAAGGAGACCGGCCTTGAAATATCTGATTCGCGTCGGTTGTCGCACTCTTCCTGATAACAAGTTCATCCCAGCTGGCCAAGGCCCAGGGGGCAAGCGTTTATTTTGGATTGGGGACCGCGGTAGACAGCTCTTCGGGCCAGCCGATCGATACCTTCGGAAATGGGACGGTGTACAACACACCCAAAATGGGCGGCCTGTTTGAAAATATCGGCGGAGACTTCATGTTCCGGCCGCATCTGGGAGTGGGATTTGAAACGAGCTTCCGGAGCCAGAGCAATTATGCGGGCCTTAACTATCGGCCGCTGTTTTACGATTTCAATGCGGTTTATCAGCCGATTTCTTCGGGGATGGTGGTGCCCGAATTTCAAGCCGGGCTGGGAGGGGCGAATATCAGATTCTACGAGAATCAAAGCTACTGCGACTCCTTTGGGGGCTGCACCAATCAGAATTATTACGTGGAGAGCTCCAATCACTTCCAGTTGCACTTTTCCGGCGGCTTGCGGCTTTATGTAAAGGGCGGACTTTTTGTCCGGCCTCAGGTGGATGTGCATTGGGTGAATAACTTTTTTCAATTTGGCAGCAACTGGGTGCCGGAGTACAGCGCGGCCATCGGTTATACGTTCGGGCGCAGTCGATAGAAGCGTTCGCATTCCAGGAATCGGCGTTCCCGAAGAACCGGCTTCGGGACGCCGATCCCTAAGTTCACGGACATTCGACCTTTCGCAGGAATATTTGCTCGCAGGCGCGTTGGACGCATTTTCTTTCGCTATCGGAACTTTACGCTGCTGAAGAAGATCTTTTGGCGTCCGGAGCTTTGCGTGTTGATTTTCCGACTAGGATATTGAGCATCGCCTGAGCCGCGGCGGTGAGGGGCCTGTCCTGGCGGTAAATGAGATAAAGGCGCCGCTGAATTCGCATTTGCCGCATGCGATAGTTCCCGCAGCATTCCTTGAGCTATCTCCGGGCCCACGCACATCCTGGGCACGATGGCGATACCCTTCCTCATCTCGACGAATAATTTGATGCTTTCGATAGTGGGCATCTCGATATCCATGTGGAGCGGAACATGGTGGCGCGCAAATAGCTGAACGACGCGCTGGCGGTGCGGGGATTCGACGATGTGACCCGACGAAGGTCTCTTCCCCGAGATCGGTAATATCCACTGCCCGGCGCTTGGCCAGCCGATGGCCCGGCCAGACGACCACCGTCAGATTGTCGCGGTAGAACTCCTTTGCCGACAGCTCGGTTTCTTCCGGAATATAGGAGATGACGCCGATATCGAGGTGATGGCTGAGAACCTCTCGCGGGACGTCTCGCGAGAATACCCGGTGCACGCGGATGTGAATGCCGGGGTGAAGTTCCCGGTAGCGCGCGAGGGCCGGCAGAAGGGCGTGGATGGAGCTTTCGTTCACTCCCAGAGAAACCTGGCCGCGTTCGATCCCGCGCAGTTCCTTCATTGATTTGCGGATTTCCTCCCGCAGGTTCAGCATGCGATCGGCGTATTCCAGCAGGAGCGCGCCCGCATCGGTGAGCGTGCGGGCGCCCGAACCTCGGACGAAAAGCGGCTGCCCGACCCACTCCTCGAGCTTGCGGATGGAGATGCTGATCGCGGGTTGCGTGCGGAACAATTTTTCCGCGGCGCGCGAAAAGCTCTTTTCGCGCACGACCGTCTGGAACACCTGCAGGGATGCCAGATCCACGAACGCTCCTTTCCGAAGCTGCCACGTATAAGAGGGATTTATCCCCAGTCCAACTATTATAAATTAGACTCTATACGGAATCCGGGTTCTACTGGTAGTGTTAAAGGAGCCCTTATGGACAGGATCCACATCTTCGACACGACGCTGCGCGACGGCGAGCAATCTCCCGGTTTTTCGATGAACCGCGAAGAAAAGCTCCGGCTGGCGCGCCAGATCGAAGAACTTGGCGTGGATATAGTCGAGGCGGGCTTTCCGATCGCGTCTCCTGGAGACCTGGAAGCGGTGCGCGCCGTCGCTGCGGAACTGAAGCAATGCCGCGTGGCGGCGCTAGCTCGCGCCCGTCAGGACGACGTGGAGGCCGCGCTTCGGGGTCTCGAACCGGCTGCCAGGCCGCGGCTCCATCTCTTCCTGGCTACGTCGGATTTGCACCTGAAGCATAAGCTGCGGATTTCGCGTGCGGAAGCCCTGGAGCAGATTGCAAAGATGGTCCGCTTCGGCGCGGAACACTGCGAGAACGTAGAGTTCTCGGCTGAAGATGCCAGCCGCTCGGACATCGACTTCCTGTGCCAGGCTGCTCTGGTTGCGGCGGAGGCGGGCGCGAATGTGATAAACCTGCCGGACACCGTCGGTTACTCGACCCCGGAGGAATATAGTGAGATTTTTCGCCGCGTGCGCGCTCATCTGGCGCGGCATTTTGCGGAACACGCCCAGGTAGAGCTAAGCGCGCACTGCCACAACGACCTCGGGCTCGCCGTGGCGAATTCCTTCGGGGCGATCGCCGGTGGCGCGCGGCAAATCGAGTGCACGATCAACGGAATCGGCGAACGCGCTGGAAACGCGTCGCTGGAAGAGATAGCCGTAGCGCTGCATGTGCGGCAGAGCCATTTCGGCGCGAGCACGGGCATCGTTCTCGAAAATATCTATCCGACCAGCCGTTTGCTCTCCTCGATTACCGGCGTGTCCGTGCCGCCGAACAAGGCGGTGGTGGGCGCGAATGCGTTTGCGCACGAAGCGGGCATCCACCAGGACGGAATTCTGAAAAACCCCCTGACGTATGAAATTATCCTCCCCGAGAAAGTTGGCGTTCCGGCGAGGCGCCTCGTGCTGGGGAAGCATTCCGGGCGGAATGCGTTGCGCTCCCGGCTCGACGAACTGGGTTATCAAACCAGCGACGCCGAACTGGCGGACTGCTATACAATGGCGATTACGATGGCGGACGCGGAAAAGGAAGTAACGGACCGCGATCTGCTGTCGATCATTCACCAGGTCCGGCGCAACCACGCGAACGGAGCGGCCAATCACGTGGCTGCGCACTGAATTCGGAAAAGAACCTCGGAAATTGTCGATGACGGAATTGCGGAAGACGATAGCAGTGTTGCCCGGCGATGGCATCGGGCCGGAGGTTACGCGCGCGGCCGTCCAGATTCTGAGCGACTGCGCGACTACGTTCAATCACAAGTTCCAGTTTCGAGAGCTTCCGTTTGGCGGGGACGCCATCGACCGCTGCGGCTCGCCGCTTCCTCCTGAGACGCTGGCCGGCTGCCGCTCCGCGGATGCGATTCTGCTGGGGGCAATTGGCGGCCCTAAGTGGGAATCGTTGCCTCTGGGAACTCGTCCGGAGGCGGGACTTCTCGGGCTGAGGCAGGAACTCGGGCTCTACATTAACCTGCGGCCCACGCGCCTGCGCCCGTCTTTGCGAGGGATTTCTCCCTTGCGTCCGGAGCGGCTGGTGGATTGTGATTTTGAAATGGTCCGCGAGCTGGCCGGAGACGTCTATTTTGGCGAGCATAAGATCGAGGGCGAAAAGGGCGCGGCGCACGCGCGGGATGTGGCCGCCTATAGCGTGGCGGAAATCGAGCGCGTGGCGCGATATGCGTTTGAACGCGCCGCGGGCCGCAGCCGCCGGCTGACCAGCGTGGACAAGGCCAACGTGTTGGCCACATCGACACTGTGGCGCAAAACCGTTACGAGCCTGGCGAAGGATTACCCGGGCGTTGCATTGGAACACATGTACGTTGATAACGCCGCAATGCAGCTCGTGCTGCGGCCTGCGCAGTTCGATGTGATCCTCACGTCGAACCTTTTTGGAGACATCCTGAGCGACGAAGCGGCGGCGTTGGCGGGGTCGATTGGGCTGATTCCGTCGATGAGCCGCGGCGGCCCAAACCAGCCGGCGCTCTATGAGCCGATCCATGGCTCGGCTCCTGCGCTAGCCGGGAAGGACGTGGCTTGCCCGCTGGGAGCGATTTTATCGGCGACGCTTATGCTGCGGGAATCGTTCGGGCTGGAGATTGAAGCGCAGTGGATCGAGACGGCCATCGACCGGGCGCTGGACCATGGTTACCGCACGTCCGATATTGCGGAGCCGGGGGGCCGTGCGGTGCGCAGCTCGGAGCTTACCGAGCAGATTCGCAGCGAACTGCACGATGTGCTCGTTCACCACGAGCGGTACGGCTGGGGAGTGTAGCGCTTAAATTTTCTTCAGTACCAAGCAGCCTGCGATCATGTCGTGCAATGCCTGCTTCTTCTGCGTAAACCCAGCCATGATGTAGCCGATGAACAGCGGGACTAATCCCGTGATGATTTTGGCGAAGAACCGGCCCGTCGCGCGTGCGAAGCTGATGCGGCGGCCTTGCAGGTCAGTCACGAACAGCCCCAGAGCGAGCTTTCCCAGCGTGCCCTGGCGAACCGAGGCTTCCATCAGTGCGTAGTAGAGCCACGTGGCCACGATAGTGATTGGCAACAATACAAGAAATATCCCGAGTGCTGCTGCTGGAAAGAAGGGATGGATCGGATAACTGGGTTCGTAACTCACGGTGGGCTGATTGTAGATTCCCGGAATAAAACCACGAAAGAAACGAACGCCGAAAGATGCGACGAGGATGCCGATAACGGCGCCGAAGGCGATCGTGAGGATCACGCTATCGATCAAGTACGCTACGACGCGCAGCCAAAAACCGGCATAAGGCGCCATCAGCGACGGATTGACCGCTGGCGGCGGCACATAGGACCCGAGCGGCGGCGCCCCAATGGGCGGAGGGGCAGACAGCACCGGATCGAGCGAACCGAGGGGCAAAACGGACTCTGCAGGCATCGCAGGGGACGCAGGAGTCACGGCGTTGCCGCATGTCCTGCAGAAGACTGCGCCTTCCGGCACAACGCTGCCACATTTCGTACAGTACATGGTCGCTCCTGGGAGTATCGCTGCGATCCTAGATTTTTCGTGTTACCAGGCATCCTGCCAATATGTCGTGAAGCGCCTGTTTCTTTGCGGTAAAGGCCGCCATCACAAATCCGATCAGAAAAGTCATCGACGAGAGAATTTTCGCAAAGAAGCGGCCGGATGCTCGCGCGAACGATATCCGGTTGCCCGAGAGATCGACGACGCTCAATCCCAGCGCTTTTTTCCCCAACGTAGCTCGCCATGGCGAACTCTCGAGCACCGCGAAATAAACCCAGTTGCCCATGAGAAACAGAAGCATCAAGGCGGTTACCTGGGGGCTCGTGTTGGTAAACATAAACCACGGATCGTTGGTTGGGATGCCGCCCGGCTTCCCCATCAGTGGACGCAGCAGAAGGTTTCCAAGCACCGCTCCGAGCAGGATGTTATCGATGAGATAAGCAGCCAATCGCAACCAGAAACCAGCGTAGGCAACGCGGGCCTGGGTTGGCCTGAGCCACGCGGACGGCGGTGCGTCCGGCGCTGCGACCGATGGAGCGGCGAGCGGCTGACCGCACGACGCGCAGAATCCGGCGTCGGGCGAAGCAGCAGCCCCACATTTGGGGCAAGTCAATTGGGGCTCCGATCGACCGGAAAAAGGGCTTTGCGCATCGATGGGATGCTACTGGACTTAAAACCGCAAGGTCAACCTGATTTGAGGGCATTCCTGGCGCAACGAACCTGCCACCAATGATGGGAGCCCGCCGGCATACGATTGCGCGAGAACGTTCTGTTGCTTACACTCGACTATTAGTGATCCTTTGAGGAGGACTCATGCGCATCTCGTTGAGGAAATCGGCTTATGTTTTTGGAGCCGTTGCGTTTTCGATTTTTCTTTTCGCGAGTGGCTATGTGGCCGGACAAAACAGGTTTGGACAGCCGAAAACAGTTCTTCACGTGGTCGAAATCAAATGGAATCCGGGAGTTTCCGCTGCCGATAAACAGCGGGTACTCGCCGGCGTTAAAGAGATGGCGGGGAAAATACCCGGGATCAAAAACGTTTGGCTGCAAGCGGATCGCCTGGAGCCTCGCGATTTCAACGCCGCATATGCCATTGAGTTTCAAAATAGAGATGCCGCAGACACCTATGCGGAAAGCAAGCTTCATGAGGCCTGGGATGCCTCCTACGTGCCCTTGCGCTACGCCAGCATCTCGATCCAGCTGACGAACCCTTAGCTCTTCACTCTGCAAAACCGATGAGTTGCGGCATTGTCCGGCTTGCAACTCAGGTACAGGCTGCTAACCGAAAGCGGCGTCATGGAAATCCATACAAACGAGAAACTGCCTAATACACGTCCCGCGGAGATTGCGGCCATTCCGGCGAGCAGGGATCAGGCGCCCCGGCAACAGTTCCCACAGCTAGCCATACTTTATGGAGCCGTAATTTTTTTCAGCGCCTTTCTCCTTTTTCAAGTGCAGCCGCTGATCACAAAAATCATACTGCCCTGGTTTGGAGGGGTCGCCGCGGTTTGGACGGTCTGCCTTGTTTTCTTCCAGGTGATGCTGCTGCTCGGATATTGTTACGCCCATGTGCTGACCTCTCGCGTGAGCGTTCCGACGCAGGGACGCATTCACGCGGCGCTCTTGGCTCTGAGCGTGATCGCGCTGCCCATTCTTCCGAAAAATTCGTTCAAGCCTGCGGGCCCCGAAGACCCGGCATGGCATATCTTTATAGTACTGGCGGCGACGGTGGGGCTGCCTTACCTGGCCCTGTCGTCGACCAGCCCGCTGCTTCAGGCCTGGTATTCGCGAAGCCGGAAAAACGCGGCGCCGTATCGTTTTTATGCGCTGTCCAATCTCGGTTCGATGCTGGCGCTCTTGAGCTATCCGGTGCTCGTAGAACCGAAGCTCACGAGTCTGCATCAGGCTTGGGGCTGGTCGGTGGCTTTCGGTGCCGTGGCTGCGGTTTGCCTGGTGTTGGCGCTGCGGCTTCCTGGCGGCGTTGCAGGACGCTCATGTTTCAGCCCAGCGGAAAAGCCCACCTGGAAGACGCAGACCTTGTGGGTGGCCCTCGCCGCCTGCGGATCCGCTCTGCTTCTCGCGATCACAAACCACATTTCCCAAAATATCGCCTCGGTGCCGTTTCTTTGGGTGATCCCGCTGAGTCTTTACCTCTTGAGTTTCATTCTGTGCTTTGACCACAGCCGCTGGTACCGCCGAAGTCTGTTTCTCCGGCTGCTGGGGGTGGCGCTCGGAGGGATGGCGTATTCCCTCGATCCGTCGTTCGCCGTTTTGCCAATGAAGGTTCTGATTCCTGTTTATTGCGCGGGGCTTGGGGTCTGCTGCATGTTTTGCCATGGAGAACTCGCGCGGCTGAAGCCCGATCCGGCGCACCTCACCTCGTTTTACCTGATGATTGCTGTCGGAGGCGCAATCGGCGCAGTACTCGTGGCGCTGGTGGCCCCCCATCTGTTTGCCGGTTATTACGAGTTGCAGTGCGCACTCGGCTTTTGTGCGATCCTTGTGCTCCTCGTGCTTTACCGCGACCCGAGCGGAGTGTTTGAGTCAAAGCGCTGGCAGCCGGCGGCCTTTGTCGTGGGCGGTTTGGTTATGGCGCTCCTCGTGAGCCTGGCTGTCACCGTTCGCGAGCAAAAAGAGGAATCGCGGCGGTCGGTGAGAAATTTTTACGGAGTTCTGCACGTGATTGACCATCCCGGCGCCGACGCGGGAGACGGCCGTCGCTCCAGTGCGGCAACGACCGTGAGCGGGACGAAGGGACCTTCCCCGCTTTATCTGAGCCCGCATCAAACCTCGTATCGCAGATTGATGAATGGAACGATCGACCACGGCTTGCAATTCCTTTCGCCAGAACTGCGGAGAAAACCCACAACGTATTATTCGGCGAACTCAGGCGTCGGTATCGCCTTGCGAGCCATTGCGGATCGGGGGGCGCTGCGCGTGGGAGTGATCGGGCTTGGCGCGGGCACGCTCGCCGCGTACGGAAGGCCCGGGGACTTCTACGAATTTTACGAGATTAATCCGCTCGATGTCCGTATCGCGAAAGAGGAGTTTTCATTTTTGCGCGATTCGCAAGCGCGAATTGATATTGTGGTGGGGGATGCGCGGCTCTCGCTCGAGCGCGAGCCGCCCCAGGGATTTGACGCCCTGGTGGTCGACGCATTTTCAAGCGATTCGATCCCCGTCCATTTGCTT
The DNA here is from genome assembly GCA_963848365.1 of uncultured Acidobacteriota bacterium. Lineage (GTDB taxonomy): Bacteria > Acidobacteriota > Terriglobia > Acidiferrales > UBA7541 > Palsa-295. Next base: position 37,952 of record CAWKDI010000003.1, on the reverse strand, counting down.
ACCCAAGAGGCTTTTGCGCTGTATTTCCGGCATTTGAAGCAGAACGGGTTGCTCGCCGTCCACGTCTCAAACCAATACCTTAATCTGGTGCCGGTGGTCGAGGCGGCGACCGCAGTCCTGAAAAAAGAGGCCGTGCTTATCAGCAATGGCGATGACCATACGCAGGAAGTGTATGCGGCGTCCTGGATCGTGTTGGGCAACTCCCCGGGATTTTACGGTCATCAGAGTGTTGAAGAATCCGGCGCAATCCTGCTGCCTGGCGGCAGTGAGCACGCGTGGACCGATGACTACAGCAGCCTTTTCCGGATACTCAAGTAAGGCAGGCGGCGTAGGCTTGCCCCGCGCAAGGAAACAAGCGCGCATTTGCTGGTTCAATCGTACGGCGTCCGTTTATAATTCGCTTTTCTGGCTCGCCGTTCACACAGGTGACCGACTCCTCATGCAGTCCGCGATCGAAAAATTCATCCAGTATTTGCGCTATGAGCGGAACGCTTCTCCGGCGACCATCGGCGATTATCGCTGCGACATCGAACAGTTCCGCGACTTTCTGACGCCACCCGGCGAGCCTACCATGGCGCTTGATCAGGTGGATCACAAGATCGTTCGCGAGTTCGTCAGCTGGCTTTACGACCGGCGTCTCGAAAAGGCATCGGTCGCGCGGAAGCTCGCCGCGCTGCGAAGCTTTTTCAAGTTTTGCGTCCGGGAACATATTACCAAGCAAAATCCCGCTCGCCTCGTGAGCACGCCGAAGCTGCCGAAACGCGTGCCGCGGGTCTTGACAGCGGAAGAATTGAACGGCTTTCTCGATGCCTTTGCGAGCGGTTCGCTCCCGTCAAAGGCGGGGAAAAAACGCACAGGCGCCGCGCAGTCCGAATTGGATGACAAGCTCATTTTAAAGCGCGATCGGGCCATTCTTGAATTGCTGTACGGGTCGGGCTTGCGGGTGAGTGAACTTGTGGGCCTGAGCTTGGGGAACATCGACAAAGCCGGGCAGATGGTTCGCGTGCTTGGGAAGGGACGGAAGGAACGGGTGGTGCCGTTCGGCGCGAAGGCGCAAGCCGCGCTCGATGCGTACTGGCCCGTGCGGGCGGAGATTATTGCGCGCCCGCGGATGAAATGCGATCCGGAAGCGGTGTTTGTGAACTATCGCGGCGGGAGGCTGAGCGTGAGGTCGGTGCACATGTTGGTCCGGAAATACTCCCGGCTGTGCAATATTGATTGGAATCTTCACCCACACTCATTGCGGCATGCTTTCGCCACGCATTTGCTTGCTGATGGCGCGGACCTCCGCGCGATTCAGGATCTGCTGGGTCACGTGTCGCTTTCCACGACGCAGCGATACACGCAGGCCAGCATTCACCAGTTGATGGCGGTGTATGACAAGGCCCATCCGCACGCATAATGTTCTGCTCGGATTTCCAGCGGTAAGGCGCCCGGGGGTCGTTGGGATATTTCGGCTCAGCCGGGCCAGTCAACGCAGACACGAAAAAACACTAGTACCGGCCGCCTCCGCCGTGCAGGCCTCGGTGGCACCGACTACATAAGGTAATCAGGTTTTCCTCCGCATCATCACCCAGCAAACTCCGGCGTTGTTGATGATGGACTTCTAGATTCTGCAATGTGCCGCAGCGCTGGCAGCGCCAGCGGTCCCGCTGCAGCACTTTCTCTCGAAGGGCTGCATAGGACTCTGGATCAAGTCGCAGCCGGGGGCGTCTTTGCTGAGCACGAATCGGAGTTCCATCCTCGGTCGGTAGCTATCCATTTGACCGGCATGCGACTCTTTTAAGAACTTGGGTCTTGCGTAGCTTATCCTGAGCCTAAGTAACTTTCGCTTTATCTTCGCCAAGAATAAACAAATCGAGCCACTTAGTCAACAGGCCGCCTCACTCGCTTTAGCATCAGTCGTAGAAAATCCACGGCTCGATAGAACCCCGGTCAATAACGCATCTATCTCATAAAAGAGCCTTCTGCTAATCGACCGCCCAGGTTTGTATCGCTACCAACTGGGGCCTCAAGCAGCGACAACAGCTTTTTTTTGCAGCCGATGTTTCGATTGGGATGCCGCCAAAGATTTCCGCAAGCGATCGCGAGTAAACGCGACACTCCTCTCCACGCACAAACGAAATTGTGACGCGAATCTATTTCCCCGCTCATCGAAGATAAAGACCTTCACGATGGCTTGCCCGTGATCTGGGATACTCGTCGGGGATCGGGCCGTCATCTACAGCGAGAAGAAGCCCCTGTACCTCCCCACCGGGTTCGAGCGTAGCATTTGCCAGAAAGAAAATCGTTCACGACTACACTCCCGATGGAATCCAAGCGTTGACGCTGGAAAGTCATAGTATTGGTAGGTCCGGATACGCGTTTGCCGGGTCTGGCAACAGTTCAATGTCGCGAAGTCCCCAGGGCGTCTTGATCCTTAACTTGGCGGATTCGCATTGGGAAGATTAAGCTCGCTGGAGATCCGGATATCCATTATAAATCCGGCTCCGCCGTCATCGAGATCGAACACCTGGTTAGTGCCGAAAGTCGGAGACCTGTTCGAACTTCAGTCCGGCCGGCGTATCCCGATACCCTGCACAAAGGTCCAGCGGACAGCCTAAATCTATGATATGTTGGGTCAGAACAACATATTCCTGCTGCTTCATTTTTTTCCATCGGTTTCCTCCCGATATTTCAACTTTGCCAGCCATGTCCGCTGTTCCGGTCAAAGCGGGCGCCTAGGGCCAACCGGGGCCGGAGTACGTACACGACATGCACGACGTGCATCTCAAGAATTCTACTTGTTACGATTCGCATTCGTGATTCCGTACAGAATTTGCAACGATCGATTCCCGTCCTGGACAGACAGGAACGTCATATCGTCGCGCCAAGTCGTGGATCTTACGCCTTGCGTCATTGAATAGCATGAGCCCACGGCCAGCGCTTCCGAGCCGCCTGGTAAACAGACCGAGAGCGCGCAACACATCGCCGACGGCTCGCGGTTCGAGCTGAATGATCTCTTTTCGGCCTTTCAAAATCATGTTTGAGACCTCGGCCAATTCGGCGACGTATATCGATTCTCGATTCTTTTCATGGCAAAGAACATAGGGCTCCTTCGATTACGATCTCTATTACCTTGTTGAATCTGGAACGCGCATGTCTTCATCCTGTGGTTTAAGCAGTTGGATTACGCGCGCTGCATTCGTCGTGATCGACAACACAAGATCCGAGGGTTCTCGCCATGTCTGCCATCGGAGGCCGTAATTCGGGGGCCTCGAATTGTGATTCCCGGAACTTTCTTGAAATTCATCATCCGATACTGCAAGAGCTTTCCTTGCAGTTCATCCGCGACCTCAATTGGAGAGGCCGTCGTTCTGCAAGCTCTGGCGCGTCGGCATCACCATGACTTGGAGGCCTTCCGGGAGGCCTGGGTCACTGAGAGGTTCCCCGGAACACATGACAAACGGGCAGGAAATATCTTGATACTGACCGTTGCGCGGAATCAAGACTCCGGGGCGGTTCATTGCGCGCAAGATCCGTTAGCATACCGCTGCTCGGTCGTTCCTGCTCGATGAGCAGCGTCGGATGCAACGGAAAAGGAAGATCGAAAATCCCTCCTTCCGTTATCTCACGCACTCGCAACGAATGCCGGCAAACGCAGCGGAACAGGCTCAGCAACAAGTCGGCGCCAGAAGTATCCGGAGCAAAAATGAAAGCGACGGCAGAACCCGATGGATTTCGCGAAACCATGTCGCCAGTGCGAAATACACGAGCATCCAAATAGACTCTTCGGGTAGTCCGGGGTGCTGTACGAACCAGTCGTGGAGATCTTTGATGACCTGCTCGGTTAAGCCATAAGGGCGCGCGCGTGTCGGAAATTGTATCGCCCTTATGAGGTTTTTGTCCAAGCCCGTCGGTGGCGCGAAGTTCTTTCCGTTTTCGCTGATCTCAGAAGAAATCGATGAATTTGAACCATCCCAGGAGATGAGCTGCAAGGAATCATTTTCGGCTCGTATAAGGTCGATCACCGAGCCGTCATCGAACAATTCGCCGAAGGTTTGTGTGGCGGAATCCAAGTAGGGTTGATGCATTATTCGGGCCCCCTTTTCAGCCGGCGGACGGCTTCTAAAGTTTCGAGGAGCTCGCGAAATTCGCGGTCGGTTGCTGCCATGGCCTTTGTGATATAAACAAACAAAGATTGTGGCGGAAGGGTTTGCTGATATTCTAATATCTTTTTCGTACGCTCGAGGTCGACGCGAATTTTCTCACCTTCGATCGCACCTTCGATCGCAGCGAGAATGCCCTTTTTAACAGTGGATTTGTCGAGCGTTTCGTCGAGCATCGAGTAATATTGCGCCACAATTGCGGCTCGCAGCGTGGTTCTCCGGTCGCCGAAGACTACCGCCAGAAAGGAAAAGTCCTTCTCCATTTCAGGGCCATGCTCGATGACTTTTTCCTTGAGACGTTCCAGAAGGAGTCCACGAAAAGTCGCGTGAGGACCTTCATACGGAACGGTTTGCGTTTCATCGCCGCTGATGGGGGATTGAAAACAGTATCCATCACGGCTTTCAACTTCGTCGATCGCCGACTGCACCTGAGCCGTCTGAAATTGTAACGCCCTCGCCTTTTCGAGTCGCGACTTCAGCAGGCGGTTTATCACCAACTCGGCGCCAATCCCAAGCTCTAGAGCGCCTTGAAGTCGCAGGTCCTCACAATATTGTCGAAAAAGAACCAAAGCGCTTTCACTCTCTCCGGCCACAATTCGCCCAGCAAATAGCTGCTCTGCGAAATCATGCTGGCAGGAGGGTTCTTTGCCGTTCGGCCCACTTGATCTTGCTCGAGCTTTTTGACGGGGGGGAAATTTTGATTTAGAGGGACTCTTAGTGCGGCTCTTGGCCATTCCCAACCTCCTAGCACAACCTTGGCTTTCTAGGAGACGGAGACGGAGACGGAGACGGAGACGGAGACGGAGACGGAGACGGAGACGGAGACGGAGACGGAGACGGAGACGGAGACGGAGACGGAGACGGAGACGGAGACGGAGACGGAGACGGAAGACAGAGGAGACGGAGACGGAGACGGAGACGGAGACGGAGACGGAGACGGAGACGGAGACGGAGACGGAGACGACGCGGAGGTGCACAACTTCGGGCGCCGGTTGGAGGAAATCGCCGGAACACTTTAATCATACACGATTGCCGAACGTATTGCCAGACGATTCTCACAGATTTTGTCGCTGTCACAACAAAACCTACAACCCTCTTCCTTTTACACATTCGAACTTACGTCCTCGTCCAGTCGATCGGTGGCGCATTCAGGCCTTCCGTTCTGAATGCCACTGCTGAAGAAGTTGCCGTGGTGTGAGATAGCGGTGCGGGCGCACGGGTATTGCAGGTTTTCTCCCGCTCTCGGAGCTCGCGATTCAGCGTGCCCTCTCCAAGAAGCAACCCGTTGCCCACTCCGGGAAGTACGCAAGCTCGGCTGGGCGGCGGTCTGACTCCTCTGCCCCTCTACAATATTGCCGCTTTTGCGCCGTCGTCGAGTGCTGCCAACAATGGATACGGGGACGCTCCATATGGCATCATCCTCAGCCCTCGGTTCAACTGGGATGTCAGCCTTATCAAGACGACCAAAGTGGGCGGAATCAATGAGAATGCCACTCTTGTGTTTCGCTCGGAGTTCTTTAACGCATTCAATCACCCGCAATTCAACGCACCCGCCAGTAACGACGTCACTGCTGGGACTTTCGGCGTGATCAACAGGGCGTCGGTAAACCCGCGGTTGATTCAGTTTGCTCTGAAATATGTCTTTTAACGGTTCTCCGCGCGAACCTGGGGCCAGGTGTTGTGAAGGTTTGGTAGGCGTACAAACGGCGACAGGCTAAGATATTCAAGTGCGCATGCCGTTTTCGCGACGAACTGCGGTGAAGAACTCTGAGGACTGGAAAACATAGATCCGAAAAATCCGAAGAAGCTCGCGACAATGCCTGTAACTCTAAAACTCACGGGCGATTCATCGGAGAAGTATAGGATGAATTGGAGCCGCCTGCGCATAGCGGACGTGTCGCGATGTGTTTTGGCGTTGGCGCTCACGATTCTTCCGGGCGCGCCGGGAACGGCCGAAGCGCGGAATCCCGCGGTCGAACAGTCTACTTTCGACTCCAAAAACATCCACGTACTCCCCGTGCGCGGCAATGTGTACATGTTGGTCGGCGCGGGCTGCAACATCACGGTGCAGGTGGGTGAACAATATGTGATTGTCGTTGATGCGGGGCTTCCCGAATTCGCCGGCGAAGTGATTGACACGATTCGAAAGCTTACGCGGCTGCCAATCATGTTCGTGCTGAATACAAGTTCCGATCCGGACCATTCTGGAGGGGATGCTAAGTTTTATCAGGCCGGATGGAGCCTTCCCAACCCCGATCGTGTGGATCTTGTCCCTCGAACAGAAGTAAGCAAAACGCATTTGATACTGCCGCCAGGCGCTTCCATTCTGGCGAGCCTTAACACGCTGAATCGAATTGACGTTTCAACCGCAATCAAAAATGATGCCGTTTCCTATGGCAAGGAGGGGTTGAAGCTCTACAACAAGGAACCGGTGGTTTTCTATCACCTGGGCAAAGCGCACACCGACGGCGACTCCATGGTTTTCTTTCGGGTCTCAGACGTTGTTAGCGCGGGAGACATTTTCACCACGACAAGCTACCCCGTGATCGAGAGCGAAAATGGCGGCAGCGTGCAGGGATTCATCGACGCACTAAACGATCTGATTGAAATCCTCGTGCCGAAATACGGAGAAGAGGGCGGCACCTACGTGATTCCTGGTCACGGACACCTGTCGGACCGGGCGGATGTAGTGAACTACCGGGACATGGTGACCATTATTAATGGGCGCATCCAGGAAATGGTGAAAAACGGGATGACGCTCGAGCAGGTGAAGGCCGCCCGGCCTACTCTGGATTACGACGGCATTTACGGGGCCGATGGCGGCCGCAAATTCACTGAGGTCGTTTATCACGAACTCGCGAAAGACACGAAACGGCCCCGGACGAAATAACGGTAACAGGAAACGATGGCAATTTAAGAGCCGCGCGCATTCCGCCGCTGCAGCAGCTGCGGGATTTATCGTAGGCAATCATGCGCATGGGCTTGACTTTACATATCGCCCAACGCAAAAAAACGGTGGCCGTTCCGCAGTACCAAGGAGATTCCGAAGATGCCTCGCAACCAAAATATCATGACGATGCGCCGGTGCTGGTTATTCCTGCTCCTGTTTATGTCGCCGTGCGCCTGTTGTGTGAGCTATGCGCAGCAACCCGTTCGGGGAACTATCAACGGCACCGTAACCGCCGATCAAGGCCAGGTTATCGGTTTCCGCGTCGCCGCGCATAATCTGGATCGCCAGCTCTGGTACACGGTCTTCACTAATAAAGGCCATTTTACGGTTCCTCAGGCGCTGCCGGGTAAGTACGAAATAACGGTGTTTGAGCCCGATTATGAATCCCCAAAAGTGCAGGTGCAGCTCGGACCTGGCGGAAGCGAGACGGCTGATCTGGCCATTAAGAAGCGCGCCCCCGTGGTGGTCGGCGGAAACAGCAGGGAAACCAAGCCGGATTCCGGGAAAATTGAGTACGTCAACCGCATCGAAGAGATGTTTCCTCCGGGGCCAGGGCTCGACAATTTGAAGAAAAACTGCACGGGCTGCCACTTCGAAACTTTTAACGGGTTCGGTGCCATGCACTACACGAAGGAACGCTTTCTTGAAGGCATCGAGATGATGACCGAGACAGGGCCGGGCTACAACGCGTTCGTTCTCGCGCTGGGCCGTACCCCCATGAGCCGGCAGCAGAAGAACATCTTGGCAGACTACCTGGTCAAGAATTTCGGTCCGGGAACAGTGGAGAAAAGGCTACGAGTCGATCCTCTGGTGGTGGACGAAGCGATCGCCTCGAAATCGATCTACGTTTCCTATGATATTCCCCCGGACCTGCCGATCATCGCCCGGGGTAACAAGGTCGGTGCGGACATGGTGGACGGTGTGATTCCGCAAGTGCCGCCCATCAAGTTTCACCATCTCCAAGCCGCGTACATCTCACCCGTGGACGGCAGCATATGGTTTAGCTCGCACTCCAACTCCCTGCTTCGGCTCGATTCAAAAAGCCTCGATCCCGTGGCGCGGTGGAAGAACTACCCGATCAAAGGACCCGATCCCTTTGTGCAACCGAGCGGCATAGCGATCGACAGGAAGGGTCATGTATATTGGGCGGAACTGAAAACCGGGTTGGTAGGTGAGCTCGATCCCGTTACGGGAAAGCAGATCCGGCACGCTTTGCCCGAACAAGCTGGGGCCATCGAAGAAGTCGTGGTCGATAAAGACGACAACGTCGACTTCGGGCTGATTTGGGGGTCGCTCTTTGGCAGGATGGACGCGGTCACCCGCAAGATTCACATGTATCCCACGCCGACTCCAGACAATGGGATTTACGGGCTCGCGGTCGACCAGCACGGAAACATGTGGGGCGGCGGATGGCAAAAAGGCGACATTATCAAGTGGGACGCGGACACCGAACTCGTGAAGGAATATCCGGTTCCGAATTCCTGGGGCGAGGTGCGCCGGATTGGCGTTGATTCGAAGGGCATGGTGTGGGCCGCCGAATATCCCAGCGGAAATCTCGTCAACCTGGACCCATCGACCGGCGAAATCAGCGAATACAAGGTTCCTGTAAGCGGCGCCAAACCCTACGAAGCCTGGGCGGACAAGCAGGATAACATTTGGAGCAGCGACCAGATGCACAGCACGATGATCAAGCTCGACCACAAGACCCGCAAATTTAGTTTCTATCCCATGCCTCAACCGAACCAGAGCGTCCCGAAGATCCAGGTTGCCGACGACAACACCATCTGGTTCGGTACGCGGAACCTGCCGATCACCACGGCCGTGCATTTCTATCCCAACGGCTACACGGCTGAAGCTCCGCCTCTGCCCTAAGCGGTCGCTCGCGATGAGAATTGGCCGCCGATTAGATATTCAGCAGGCCGGCCTGGAACAAATATTGGAATGCTGGAGCGTGCCAGATGAAGAAGTGGACGTGGATTCTTGCTGCGGGGATGCTGGTTACCGGAGGCCTGCTGGCGCTGAAACACGCGGAGGGGCAAGAAAAGGCATCGAGCGGCGTGGGCATCACTCGGATCGTGATCACCCGCCGCCATCCGGCCTTCGGGGGGAAGTCGTTTGGGAGCGCCGGACCGTACGAAATGCTGGTGGGAACAGCGTATGGCGAGATTGATCCCAAAGCCGCCATCAATCGCGGCATCATCAACCTGCAGAACGCTCCTGTAAATGCCAAGGGGCACGTGGAATACAGCGTGGATATCACCTTTCTGAAGCCGGTGGATATCAACAGGGGAAACGGCCGACTGATCTATGACGTGATCAACCGCGGCCACGAAAAGGCGCTCTCGGACCTGAATCTGAGCGAATTCAGCCGCACTGGGCCGGACGAAGTAAATGATCCGGCCACCGGTTACATCATGAAGCGCGGCTACACCGTAGCCTGGAGCGGCTGGGAGGCGGAGCGATCCGACGAGGTTCTTTCTCATCCCGGCCTCCTGAGGGCGAATTTTCCCGTCGCCATCCGCAATGGGAAACCCATTACAGGGGTCAATCGCGAGGAGATCACTGACATTCCTGCGGGGCCGACGTTCACCAAGCTGCTGTCGTATCCCGCGGCAAACTTGGACAAAGCCAAGGCGAGCCTTACGGTTCGCGAAAAGGAGGCGGACCCGCGCAAGCCTCTGCCTGCTTCGAGTTGGAATTACATTGATGCAACGCACGTGCGCGTCAACGTGGCTCCCGGGTTCGACAGAGGAGCGCTTTACGAATTCATTTATCCGTGCAAAAACCCGGTTGTTGAAGGTATGGCCTACGCATCCATCCGGGATTTCGTTCTATTCCTGCGCCACGCCGAAAAAGATTCCGCCGGGCAGCCGAATCCATTGCGTCCCGCAACGCCGTTCAAGGCTGTACTCGGTATGGGCGTATCGGAAAGCGGACAGCTCGTGAAAGACTTCGTCTATCAGGATTTCAACACGGATGGCCAGGGCCACATGGTGTTCGATGGAATCATGGGCGTCGTTTCCGGCTCCGGGAAAATCCAGGTCAATGCGGAGTTCGCCCAGCCCGGCCGCGTCTCGCGGCAGCACGAAGATCATCTGTATCCCGACGACGAATTTCCCTTCACCTATGCCACGACTACCGATCCAATCAGTGGAAAGACGGACGGGATACTGGCGAAATGCACCAAGTCTCATTCCTGCCCAAAGATGTTTCAGATCGACACCGATACGGAAGTCTGGCAGCGCCGAGTTTCCCTGGTGGTTACCGACCCCAGCGGGAAGCCTGTCGCTATTCCGGACAACGTCCGCATTTACAGGCCGACGGGCATGCCGCACAACTCGAATGATCTCGAAGAGACGAACGCTGGAACCGCGGACCGCGGCATTTGCACGGAACTGCGCAGCCCGCTGCATTACAGGTATTACGGTCGGGCGTTGTTTGTGGCGCTCGACCGCTGGGTCACCGAAGGAGTAGAGCCACCTCCCAGCCGTTATCCGAATTTCAAGGATGGCACTTTGATCTCGATGGGAGAAGCAGCCAAGATATGGCCAGCCATACCGGGCGTTCCGTTCAGCCCGGTAATCAACAGATTTCATCTGATGAACTTCAGCCACCAGCCCCCTGTTGAACTGAAGCCGGAGTATCCGCTCTTTGTTCCGCGCACCAATGCCGACGGAAACCCGATCGGCGGCATCCAGCCGCCGGAAGTCTCGGTTCCATTAGGCACCTACTCGGGCCGAAATCCTCGCGCGAAAGGGTTTGCGGAGGGAGAGCTGTGCGATCTAGCGGGAAGCTATATTCCTTTTGCCATTACGAAGAAGGAGCGCCTGGCGAACCACGACCCGAGGCCGTCCATAGAAGAGCGGTACAAGAGTCAGGAGGATTTCGCCGCGAAGCGCAAGCAAGCTGCTGAGCAGCTTGTGAAAGAGGGCTACCTGCTACCAGAGGATGTGCCAGTATTTTCTGCAGTAAGCTTGCCAAAATGAAGTTGAGCGAGAACCTGGTTTGAATCCGCGTCGGGCCGCCCCAGGCGGGTCAAGGAAAACTCCTGTCAAAGGGGATGCTTCCGATTAGCGTCCAAAGGTCCCATGTTGAGATACATTTGAGGGATGAATACAGAAGAGACACGTCGTATGCGATCCACTGCAAAGCCCCGTCTTAAGGGTCAAGCCCCAAGGCGCGCGCCGGGTTCGTTTTCACCATAAGTTGATGTCTGCGACCGATATCCCTTAATTGGGGGGCGCCTTCATAAACGAGCAGCGCCGCCGGATGCGATCGAAAATCGATGAAAATTCGTACTAAGGATGATGGCGCCTGCAGAGTCCGCGGACATTTTGGCGCGATGTACGGCCCGCCTCTTCACACGAGCCATACACCGGGAATATCGATTGGGAAGTCGACTTTCAGGCTTGAGACTTCGCCTTCTTGGACTGCTCAGCCCTGATCTTCGCCCAACGTGCTTTCGCCGACCGAGCTATTTTCGCTCGAACCGCAGCGGACATGGTTCTCTTGGCACTCGTTCTCTTGGCACTCGTTCCATTTGGACTACCCACATCGCCGGGGAACGCAACAGCCGTGCCGCCACCGTTCAACGCGGCGATGGCGCTCTTAATGGCCGACAACTGTCGCTCTAACCTTGCTTCCTCACTGTGCAACGCTTCTACGATATTCATGAAACCTCCTATGGGTATTAAACAATGGAAGGTGGGGTAGTACAAGATGCTTATGATTGAGCTTCGAACAGGCCATACCAGACTTGAAGCGGGCGCGACAGGCCATGATCGCGCCGCTTTAGATTCTCGCGCCCACACCCGCATCTTCTCGAATAGCGATAATTCTATCTTGTATTTATTGACGTATATCCACAGAGGAGAACGGACGGTTACCTCATTCCTATAAGCGTTTTTACCCCTTGAGAAAGATTCCTAAACTAGGCTAAATAGCACTCGTCACCTCGAATCAATGTGGAGGGAGACTTCAAAACCCCATTACACCGATGGCTAGTGAGCAGTGACAGGACACGTGATGACACGAGTGACTGCAAGATCTGCGTTGCTTTTGACGATAGTCTTCTCTCGCTTTTTCGATGCCCGCATCGAAGATCCCAAGGCTGGGTGGAACGCATGCGGCATTTACGCTGCCAATGAGTCGAGGGGCACGCAACTGACCGAAGGGTATGCGGGTAAGTCGCCGAGCCAACTGTTTCATTTTCAGGTTAGACCCAACCCGCTCGCCAAGTGAAACATAGCGGAAATCACACTTTGGTGGCGAGTCTGAAACTGCCGATAAAAAGGATGCCTGGATTTCGCGATCAGGGGTTCCAATTGGAAAACGCCCGCTGAATGAAACTTCCGTCCAGGACACAATCTGAAACGAGGAGAATCGAGATGATAGAGGGAAGAGTAAAATCTGCATCACTTATCGCTGCCGTGGCGATTATCTGCGCGGGCATCGCCTGGGCCCGATCACGCGCGGATGCGGCCAAAAACTCTTCGCGTGCTTTGACGGTAACCATGATGCCCGTCCCCCCGGTGAGGTACTTCCCGAGGAAGGAGGTAGAGGCGACGTTCAATCACGAAAGACCAGACGAGACCCTATTCGACAGCGATTACGGTTCGGAGAGTTTTAAGGTCAAGGCGAGTGCTCGTACAAAACTGATGAACGCCGAAGTTCACATGGAGTGGACGGATGTTATCTATGTTGAAAAAGGATCGGCAACGCTCGTCACGGGCGGTAAACTGGCCGACGACGTAACCCCAAAAACATTTCCTGACGGCAAACCATACCTGGAAACCAAAATGGGCACCAGCATTATAGGAGGTGAGTCACGCCGCATCTCTGTTGGGGATGTGGTTGTGATTCCAGCCGGAACGCCGCACTGGTTCACAAACATGGAGTACCCGTTCTGGTTTTTTAATGTAAAGACGCGCTAGCCTCGAAGAAAATGCCCGCCGGATGACAGCCAGTAGATTATGCAACATATCGCAAGATGGAATTGCCTCAATCCCCTGCGCACAGCTCTTTGTGCTTCGGCAGATATTCCTTCCAGATATAAGTTCCCCGCCTAGTGACTGGAGAACCCTCTGCGCCGTAGCTTTTTCACCAGCCGGTCCTGATGCGTGCCGTGCACCAGCTCGATACGCCCCCCTTTACCGTCGCCGGGGACATATCAGCGAGGAACCGCTTGCGGCGAACTAGCCGCATCAACTCGATTCCCAGCTTCGCGCACATGCGCCCAAACTGCGTCACCGGCATTTCTCCGCGCAACTGCTTTTTTCATCCAGTTGTGGCAATAATGTCTCCTATCCATGATTCTGCCAGTGGTGCACACCGAGGTAAATATCAGCGTCTGTGGAGACTGGCGCAAGCTGAGACCAAGATGGAGGTATGTCGAAAAACTCCAAACGCTAGATACAATCGCCCCTTTGCCGTGAGACATTTTTCTCATAAAACTGCGGAGAAAAGCTCCCATCGCTCGCTGGCCAACTCGCGGTCGCAGTCAGACGGACCGTGGCGTAATTAGAAGCACGGGTGAGACCTTTAGGTGCTGTGTAAGGGAACGAAGGTTAAAGTTCAATAGTCAGCCAGGAGATAAAATTGGCCGTACCCGAGATTTTTCATACGATTGAAAAGACGGGACTCAGCACGTGGCTTCGTGAATCGCCTTCGGTTTTTGGCTTCTATTTCTTCCTCACATCTTCACACGATCGGCATGTCATTTTTGGTTGGCGGGAATGCGGTGATTGATTTGCGGATTCTTGGCGTGGCACCGTCGATTCCGCTCCAGCCGCTCAAACGGCTCTTCAGTATTATGTGGGCCGGCTTAGGCATCAATGTTATGACAGGTTTGCTTCTGTTAATCGCGTATCCCGACCAAGGAATTCACGAACCCCGACTTTTATTTGAAATTGACGTTTATCACGCTCGGCGTGATCACCATGCAGAAGGTCCACAACCAAGTCTTTGGAGACGCCAGTCTGAGCGAAGCGGCGATGGCCGCAAAGGGTAAGACGTTGGCGAGATGGTCGCTGTTCTTTTGGATCGGAGCCGTCACATTGGGCCGCCTCCTGTCAGAAACCGCAATATATGGCACCTTCGGGGTTCGAATGAGCGGCTAATTCTCTGTACGTGGGATAGATCGCTCTACTTTGGGAGCTCGAAACGATGAGGGCTGATTAAACACAAGGCGTAACTTATGAATTTTCCACACCTGCATTTGATTCTGAACCATTTCCCCATCATTGGCACCATCATTGGGCTGGGCTTGTTCCTCGTGTCTTTCGTGGGAAAAACGGGGACCTGCGGCGCAGCACCTATATCGTCTTCGCAGGCGTTGCTCTTTTAACTATTCCCGCCTTTTTGAGCGGCTATGGCGCCATGTTAATGATCAAGGGCCCTGGTGTTTCCGATGTTTTGATCGCAAGGCACCAGGGCTCGGCGATGTTGTCCTTTTGGTTTATGGAGGCGACGGGTGTTTTTTCGTTAATCGCATTATGGCACTCACAGCGCGACGCGCGTACCGAAAACTGGAATGTAGCCGTAGTGCTCCTGCTATCGCTGCTAACCGTGGGTCTGATGGCGAGAACCGGGAACACGGGCGGTGACATCCGTCACGCAGAGGTTCGGGATGCGCATGAGCTGTCTGCCAACGGAACAGTGATCGGAAGGCACCATCGGATCCCTCCTATACGCCATCGAACCAACGCCCGACAAGTTTATGGAAGCAATGGTCTTCAGTAAGTGGTGGTGGACGTTTATGATGATCCTGCACTTTTTCGGGCTCATCCTAATTATCGGGACAGTTGGTCTTTTCGACATGCGCATCATGGGTTTTCTCAAGGACTGCCGATCAGTCCGCTGCACCGGCTGCTTCCCTGGGGAATGGCCGGCTTGGGCATCAATATCTTGACGGGCATGCTGGCCTTCATAGGCCAGCCTACCAATTACATTTACAAAGGAATTTTTTGGTTCAAGATGCTGTCCCTAATGCTGCTTGGAGTGAATGCGGCGGTATTTTACATGACCGACATTTTTGAGGGAGTTGAACGCGTAGGCCCCGGAGAAGATGCACCAGTCTCAGCCAAGCTCGTCGCCGCGAGTTCTCTGCTCCTGTGGTTCGCCGTGATCTCTTTCGGCCGCTACATCCAGTTTTCTCTTGATACGCTCGGACCGGTAACAACTGAGATTCGAACGACGACTTTCAACATGAGGTTACCCTGGGACCCGCGCTGGGCAAAAGTGGCGTTGACTTCGCCACCTGTTATTATAGAAACTGGCCGGAAAGTGCATATGATAGTTCGTTACTTCAGTTTCATAGTTGCTATTTCTGCCTCGGTCGCGATTTCCGCACCGCTACAGGCGCAGTCCCCCACGAGTACCCTCAGCATCGAGACGCCAAGTACAACGGCAAATCTCCCGTTTGATCCCCATGATCTTAGTGGGAACTGGATTGGGGACGCCCAAAACCCCAAGGCTGGAAGACGGAATTGGGCTAGTTACGACCAAAAGATCCCCGAGCCTCCTTTGACCGATTGGGCGAAGAAAAATCTGCTGATGAAATCCATTTCACACGACCCCATTCCGGGAGGAAAAACGCTGCCTGGATGGGATCGCCCGGGACGCCTCTGCCCCATGAACCAGAACCCGTGTTTTGCCACGGACCCCAATGGCGTTCCGGCAAATGATCCTGAGGGTGAATATCCTGGTAAAGATTGCGAACCTCTGGCTGCACCGGCGATGTTCGATTACCCCAGCTTGGGCATGTTGACGTTTTTTATAACTCCCGAGCAAATCGTTCAACTGAACAATTATCATCGCGAATGGCGCATCTTCTGGTTAAACCGCGAGCATCCCAAAGAAATCGACCCCACGTTTGAGGGGGATTCGACGGCCCACTGGGAGGGAGACACGCTGGTCGTGGACACCATCGGCTTCAACGGGAGAACCCAGATCACTCAGAGCCTTGGCCAATGGAAAAGCGATGCATTCCATCTGGTGGAGCGCTACACACGCGTCGACCATGACCACTTAGTGCTGGATATGACGTATTACGATCCAAAGGCGTGGGGCGACAAGTCCTGGCCCGGATTCAAAAGATATTACCACCAGGTACCTATCGAGCAGGTGCACGATAAAACCTATAAATTTGACCAATATACGGAATGGATCTGCAGCCCTGAGGACAATAAAAAGTTCGATCAGCGCGTCACCGAGTATTACAAGAAATGACACGAGCCACGGAGGTTGAGCTGTGAGATCCATTACGTTAAGCGACGTATTCGCCGGGATCCTTGGTTTGCTAATCGTCTCCACCCCATTATCGGCACATCATGGATACGCCGCTTATGACATGACGACAACGCTGTCAGTCAAAGCCACAATCGTAAGCCTGGTGATGGAAAACCCGCACTCGTCGATTGCCTTCGACGTAAAGGACGCGAACGGAAACGTCGAGCATTGGTTTTCGGAAAGCGGGAACCCCCGGAACATGAGAGCCGACGGCTTCACTCCGGACAGTGTCAAACCAGGCGACCAGGTTACGATTTACTATCATCCGTCAAAGAATGGGGCGCACGTAGTGGTTTTGACGAGAGTGGAGTTTCCTGACGGACGCGTGTTGCCGCAGCACGACAGGGGTGAGAACAACGCGAACCAGTAGTGTTGGCATGCCCTCTAAAGTAAGCAAGCAGTTTTCAGGAGACAATTTTAAGGATCTTTGCCGCGTTTTCCCCAAGAATCGCCCTCTGATCGGAAGCGCTCAGTCCTGAATTCAGCACGAAATCCGCCTGTCGGTCTTCCCCGAAAAGGTTTTGCAGTTCGTACCGATTCCCCGCTGCGTCGCGCTGAAAGGGCTCCTCCGCAGATACCGGCTCGTTCACGGATGCTGGGAAATCGGTTCCGTACACCACATGATCGGCTCCGATTTCCGCAACCAGGTGCCTCAAACCCTCTGAGCTGTAAACGACCGTATCGCAATAGATCTGTTCCTTGAAATAGTCACCAGGCAGTTTTCCGACTGGCTTGCAAACCGTGGGGATTTTCTCCGCGCAGTGATTGGAGCGCCCTAGATAGGACGGGAGATAGCCGCCGCCATGCGCTGCGACAATTTTTACTCCCGGATGGCGATCCAAGGTCCCCTCAAAGATAAGGTGAGAGAGCGCGACCGTCGTTTCCAGTGGATTGCCAATTATATTGCCTAACCCCCCGTTCCCCTGGAAGCGCTTCTCGGCTTCCGCGAAACCAACGGGATGAATAAAGATGACGATCCCCAATTCCTCGGCCTTGGCCCAAAAAAGATCGAATTGGGGGTCGGACAGCTCTGCTCCGTTCACGGTCGCGCCAATAACGAATCCGCGGAACCCATACTTTGTGACACCCTCTTCCATCTGCTGAATCGTCAGGTCGGAGTGTTGTAGCGACAGAGGCCCCAAGCCAACAAAGCGATCGGGATGATTTTTGCACAACGCGGAAAGCTGTTCGTTCTGGCGCTGGGCCAGGCGAACGGCCAAGTCTCGATCGGCCCAGTAGTTGTATCCGGAAAACAAGCTCACCGCCTGGACATCAATTCCGTGTTGATCCATGTTCTGCAAACGGTCTGCTATCTTGGCAGGCTCCAGCATCGTGAACCGCCGGTGTGGGTTCAGGAAGCCATTGTCTTCTCGAGTTTGCTGCTCGTGGCCCTTCAGCAGATCGCGGACATCGGGAAAACAGTGAGCATGAATGTCGACTGTTTTCAGGCGGCGTCCTCCCACTGAAATCTCGCGCCGTTTCGCCGGGACGGTGCCTTGCGAAGGAGTGGCGGCTACGTCCTTGAATTCCCAGACGCCCAGTAAAGCCCCCGCGGTGGCAATCGCGGCGTTTCTCAGGAATTTTCGTCGATCAGACATTCCACACCTCCCTCAAAACTTAAACACGGATTAAATCTTGCCCGCCATTATAGGCTCTCAAGAGCAGACTCCTTTTGCGCCCCAGCGCCACGCACATGTCCGGCGGAATTCCGATGGGCGAATTTCGCCGACTGCGGGACGATACCCTGCAGATCGACACGAATTACATTCCGATGAGTTGATTTTGTCGATTGACTTCCCTGCGTCGTCATTCGCGCAACATTCGCATACCAGAAGGTGCGGGGCCGTGCGAGCTACGAGTTCCAGCTGGTCCTCGTGGCGGCTGCGATGGAGGTGGATGACACACGATTCGCATAGGTAGAAAGGTCTTTTAGAATTTCGACAGTACTCGGTCGTTATCTGCCCGTACCAAGGGGCGGCCCTTGTTGAGTTTTTTTATTGCTGAGATCGCGATAAACCGCTTCGACGAACATGTCGGAAGTCCAAGGACCAGTTGTCGCGCCATAGAGACCGTCATAGTCAAGTGTTGGCCTCTCCATCTTTACTTGCTCCAACGTCATTCCCTGCTTTATGAAGTATTGGATGCGGCCTCGAATGATGGTCAGCATGTCACGGTATTCCACGACGTCGTGCCGGTCGCAGATATGTCCATGTCCCGGAATCACATAGGTACCGCCTTCTTCATTCGCCTTCGGCTCAAGGATCTCGATGATTTGGTTGAGCGCATCGATCAGTCCGTTGAAGCTGCTACCCTGATCAGGGTTGATCACCGGATAGCTCTCCAACGTAAGGATGTCACCTGTACTCACTACATCTGACTTGCGAAAAAAAACATAGCTATCGCCATCGGTATGCGCGTTCGTAGGATGATAAATATACACGCCCTCGCCGTTGTAGAGCCGCCAGTATTTGTTCTCATAAGTATCGGTAGGCCAAAGGGCCGATGGAAAGCGCGGGACCGCACCCGTTGGCGCACTCATTCTATTGAGCACGTTAATGTGCGCAATGATCGACGCACCGGATTGCACGAGGAATTTCTGACTCTCCTCTTCCAGGGGATTCCGGCTGGTGTTGGGCAACGCCCAGCCTGCTTTTGAGAGATTCTCGTTGCCGCCCGCGTGATCTTCATCGGCGCTGGTGTCAATGATGAAAAGGATGTGCTTGCCCGACACACTGGGGATCGCAGCGATCGCCGCCAGAACATCTTCACTCATCTGCGGAAGCCCTGCGTCGACGACGATGACAAATTCGTCGCCCACTTGGACAGTGATATTCGCCCCGGCGCCGGCGATCATGTACACGTTCCCCTGCACGTGCAGCAGTTCGACTTTCCCTATGCTCACGAGCCGATCCGGGTTCTGTGGTGCAGCGGAGCTGTGTCCGGTCCCGAAAAGTGCCTCTACAATCAGGATTAGCGCAGTCCAAAAAGAGCGGTAGCGGATTAGCACTTCGTGGTTCATCGTTTCGTCTTTTTGTACCCTGCGGATTCGGGGCTGCGCTCTGAGTGATCCCTCTTCCTGTTGCAAAATCTTAATCTGCGCTGCGGAAACCGATCTTCGTGACCGTTCTATTACCACTTTTGTCCAGTGCAGTCATCTGCAAAATTTGGTCCCTCAGTTCAGGGTGACTTTCAGGATTGTTTCAAAAGGTCGAATATTCTCAAACGCTGCATTCGATTGTCTTTGACCCACGCAAGAAACAGTTTAGTATCTTGCGAGCTGTATCCAATGTTCTATACCCTCGGTTGGTAGGCAGCTAGCTCGCCGACCTGGCTACCCGATTAGACGGCAGTTAACGTATCTAAAGAAGACGAGCTGATCTTAAGGAGGATGCCTAACCAGGAGGAGCGATGTTCGGCACCCTACGTAATATCCACCCCTTCATTCTATTAGTCATCGCGTTCATGACGAGCAGCCCGATCTTCGCTCAGGTAGATCTCTCAGGCCAATGGGCGCAGAAGCTCCACGAGGATGAGCCCGAACGCCTTCCCGGGCCTGAAATTGGCGACTACACGGGCATGCCGGTCAATGACGCGGCGCGCATGAAGGCCGATACGTGGGACTCCCAGAAGTGGGAGATGGTGGAACACGAATGCGACCCGCATCCGGTGGATGACGCCGTGCGAGGACCGGCGGACATGCGAATCTGGTCCGACACGGATGCCTTCACCCAGGCGGTCGCTGCATGGCATACGACCCTGCGGTACAAGCTCATCCAACGCACGATCTACATGGACGCGCGGCCCCATCCCTCTTTGAATGTACCCCGCACGTGGCAGGGGTTCTCCACAGGGGAATGGGAAGCGGACATGCTCAAGGTGACCACCACCCATTTGAAGGATGGCTGGGTGCGGCGGAACGGCCTCCCGCGCAGCGAACGGGCTACGCTGACGGAATATTTCATCCGGCACGGCGATTTCCTTACGCTCGTTACTGACGTCGAGGACCCCGTTTATCTGACGGAACCTTTCGTCCGAACCACGAATTGGGTCCTGGATCTGGGAGGGCGATTACCCCCGGATTTCGGCTGCATTCCAGGCGCCGAAGTCGACCATCCGGAGGGTTATGTGGCGTACCATTTGCCGGGAAAGAATCCAGCGCTGACTGAGTTTGCCTCCCGGTGGGGAATTCCAGTGGCGGCGGTGCGCGGCGGCGCCGAGACCATGTATCCCGAATATCAGGAAAGTTTGGCGAAAATGCCCACTCCACCGAACCTTCCCAGGAGCAAGTAACGAAGCAATGATTCATCGTGCGGGCTTGGCGAAACATAGGTCATTTTTGTCGAAACCATACTCCAAGCGGCCGTCCAATCGTATTCTCGCAGTCACCTGCGCCTCCTTTGTTTTCCCAATTCTGTTTCCGTTTGCTCTTTCTCTTTTCAGCCAAACGGCATCCACCGGCGGGTTGAAAGGCGCCGTCAAGGACTCGGATAGCGGGCTACGACACGATACCAGCAACGCAGGAATGCGCCTATTCGAACAGCATTGCGCGAGCTGCCACGGCGACAGCAGCGCGGGGCAACGAGCCCCCGATCTAGCGGTCTTGATGAAACTGCCACCCGAGGAAATTGTCAGTGCTTTAACCATTGGCTCGATGAGCGGGGTAGCGCAAGGCCTGACCGACGCCGAAAAGCGCATCATCGCGGAATCGCTCGGCACTCGGCAAACCGGCGCGGCGGCAAGCGGCGACGCACAATCAATGTCGAACAGGTGCGCTTCAAACCCTCCACTTCCGGATCCAGCGACCGGTCCGCAGTGGAATGGCTGGGGCGTAGACTCCGCGAACAGCCGCTTTCAACAAGCAAAGGACGCGGGAATGTATCCAGATCAAGTGCCGAGATTGAAAGTGAAGTGGGCGTTCGGCTTTCCAAACGGAATCGCTTACGGCCAGCCGGCAATCGCGTCGGGCCGCGTCTTCGTCGGCAGCAATAACGGATACGTTTATTCCCTGGACGCGGCCACGGGTTGTGTTTATTGGTCGTTTCGGGCTGGACCAGGCGTGCACACCGCCATTAGCATTGGCCCCCTCAAAGAAAAAATCCCACGCAAATTTGCGATCTACTTCGGCGACATGAGAGCCAACGTCTACGCGCTTGATGCAGCCAATGGCGAACTTTTTTGGAAGACTCGAGTCGACGACCATCCGCTCGCCCACATCACGGGCGCGCCCACACTCTACGAAGACTCTCTCTATGTTCCGGTTTCGTCTTCCGAGGAGGGCCGCTCTGCCGATCCTCACTATTCTTGCTGCACATTTCGTGGAAGCGTCGTGCGGTTGAATGCGGCTACCGGACTGCAAATGTGGAAGACATATTCAATTTCTGAATCCCCAATGCCAGCCAGAAAAACGTCTGTAGGCACTCAACTCTGGGAGCCTGCCGGGGCGGCGATATGGAATTCGCCTACCATCGATCCGAAACGCCACGCGTTGTACGTTGGCACGGGGGATGCTTATACAGAACCGGCCTCGAAGATGTCTGACTCCATTATGGCCCTTGACTTGAAAACCGGCCGAATTCTCTGGTCCGTCCAGGGCACCGATCGCGATACCTGGATAAGGGGATGTGAATCTTCTGCGTCAGAGAACTGTCCGAAGCACTTAGGGCCGGACTATGATTTTGGCAGTTCCCCGATCTTGCGGACTTTGCCAAATGGTCACCGAATACTCGTCGCGGCGCAGAAGAGCGGAAATGTCATGGCTTATGATCCAGACCATCAGGGTGCATTGCTTTGGAAGACCAACATCGCGGAGACGCCCCCTTCTGTCGAGGGGCTCATCGTGTTTGGGGGCGCAGCGGATGAGCAAAGTGTCTATTTCCCTCTGACCACAGGCGGCGCGGCCGCTCTCGAGTTATCGAGCGGGAAACTTAAATGGGTGAAGCGCTTCGAAATTCCGGGAGAAGACGCGTCCGGCAAGCCGCGCCCTTACGGAGAAACGGCCGCCGGTTCTGCGATCTCTGGCGTTTTTTTCTCGGGCGGATGGGATGGAATCTTGCGGGCTCTTTCGACCACTGATGGCGCAGTGATCTGGCAGTACAACACGGTTAGAAAATTCGAAACGATAAACGGCATTACGGGAGCCGGGGGCTCGATGGGCGGTCCCGGACCCGTGATTGCCGGCGGCATGCTCTTTGTAGGCTCGGGGTACCTTTCAAATCCAGGACCGGGCGAGGCCTATGCAGGAAACGTTCTGCTGGCGTTCGATCCCGAATGAAGGTGTCTCGCCCTGGTCCTTATTTTTGCCTTCTAGAATGCGTACTTCAGAGCGAATTGAATCAGGCGCGGATTCACGGACGCGCTGTTGATCTGCCCGAAGTTGGTGGCATTCGCAGCCACCACCGGGATGTTGAATTGTGGATGGTTGAACGCATTAAAAAATTCGGTGCGGAACGTAAGCACTCCGTCTTCTTTCAAACCGCCGACAGTCGTCGTCTTGATCAAGGACAGATCCCAGTTGAACTGGCCTGGCCCGAGAATGAATCCGATGCCGGTATTGCCGTAGCCAAGCGCGGGAGACGTCGGAGTTCCTCCAAGCACTGGTTCCCCCCCACGCAAAACGCGGACTTATTGAAGTAACCACCAGTCGAACTTGAGCTTAACCCGTTTATTACCTTGCTGTAGATGCTGCCGGAGGCAGCCGCATTCGCATTTCCCATTCCAGAACAGAATTCAGCACGGGACGGTTCAGCACTTCCGAAGACTGTCGCTCCTTTGGAGTCAGTGAGTGTCAGAGGGAGCCCGTCCTGGGCAATGGTCACACCCGACAGCGTCCAGCCTTTGGCAAGTTTGCCTTTGATTCCCTCCGGGTTGCCGAACGGCAGCTCCCAGCTATAGTTCACAACTAAGCGTTGCGGGCGATAGCCGCCGCTCCCGCTGGAACTGGTGGCGTTGAGTCCATAATAGGAGGCGGCATTGTTCGGATCGTTGGTAAAGTTAAACGTAGTGAACGTGCGAATCCATGTGTATGCTGCCTGAAATTGTAGTCCATGAGACATCTGCTTCCGAACGGTTACCTGAAGGTCGTTCGATTTAAAATTGCCCTCAGTTCCCTGAGCTCCCAGGCCATTCGCGGCGATGCCTAGTATCGGCACACGGTAGTTCGCGTTCGCAATCGTGTTGGTTGTAATACCGTTCACCGGGTTCGTCGGACTGGCCAGGAGGGCTTCGTTTGCTTGCCGCGGTGCTGAAGTGCCGTAAACCTGATGGATGCCAGTTTCCCCCACGTATCCTAGCTCAAGCACCCATCCACGAGCGAATTCATATTGAGTGGTTAGATTCCATTGATAATCCAATGGCGTGACAAAGTTTTGTGTCAAGAACGGTACGTTAAGAAGCGAACCCGTCAAAGTTGCAGGATTGGCCCAGCGAGGAATCCATCCGAGCGGGTTGCTGTTGTAGGGCTGAGATAGCGTCGAGAAATAGTTTGCGGTTCCTGCGGCCGATACCGTAGCCGAGTATGGGAGTCCCTGTTCGGCAGCGCCTACCAGGTAAGCTCCCGGAACGCGATCGTAAAAATAACCGAAGCCGCCGCGCACCACGAACCTATCACTTGAGGTTGGCTGGACCGCAAATCCAATGCGCGGACCAAAGTTGTCCAAGGGGGGATTGTTCTCCGGCTGGATGTTATGATTCTCCTGGAAAACGCCCTGCGGAATTGCCTGCTGGTAATTTTGTGGTACCACAAACCCCACAAGCGTTCCCGTGGCCGCGGTTGTCCCCGGTACCACTGTAGCAGCCAACGCAGGCCAGAAGTCGCTTTCTGTCCCATACTTGTCCTTTATCAAACCATCGTACTCCCACCGCAACCCGAGGTTTAGGGTGAACCGTTTGTTAACCTTTATATCATCCTGAACAAAAGCGTTGCCGTCGGGCTCCCGGAAGCCATGAATCAGGCCATTTGGCCCTACGCGCGAAATATTGGCACCGGTGTTCGCAACGTTACTGAACGACGTTCCGTTCGTGCCGCCTGGGTTGGTAGGGCTGCACGTCGTGTTACCGGGGGCGCAGCCAGGGAGTCCCAGCAGGAAGTCGGAGAAGCTGTTAAACGTAAGCGCTCCGATGGCAATCCCCGGGAATGACCAGTTCCAACGGTCGCGCTCGATTTCTCCCCCGACCCGGATCGTGTGCCTGCCATGCGACCACGAAAGCTGGTCGGCCGCTTCCCACTGACTTGTGTTAACAGCCAGGTCATAAGGACCACCATTGGGACCGACGGCGAACAAACCGCTGACGTTGATCTGGTCCAGGTTGGTGACGCTAGGCGATACTGGCGCAATCCCGACCTGCGTATCGGTGAAGGGAGTTGTCACTGAGGCGTCGGCAATGTTGCGCTGGATCGACAGTCGCGCTTCATTTACGAGATTATTTGTCACAATTGAGGTGAGCCTGAAAACAATGTCGTGATTCAGAAAATTGCTGTGCGCGCCACTGTCGGGCAAGCATCCTCCACCTGCGGCGCAGTAGAAAGCAAAGGTTGTGGGATACGTCCCAAAGAAATAACGGCTCGACAAGGTATTCTTACTGTTCAAGACGTAATCAAAGTTGCCGATCACCTGATACTCATTAAACAGAGCGGGAATACTGAAGGTAGTTGGTTGGTAACCACCGTTCGTCGAGCTTGGGATGTAATAGGTGCCATTGGGATTTTTTAGCTGAAGGATGTTGAGGGCAACTGGATTTATGTTCGATCCGTTGCAAGCCACCTGCACACTGTTCAGGCTAGGGGAGCCGGCAGTCGCCGCCTCGTCGCGAGTGACTCCGGGATTATTGGCGGGACATATCGCTGCTCCCAGTGCAGCTTGGAACGCGGCTGTGTTTTCGCGCGGACCCGTCGGAATTGGAGCCAAAGTCACACCAGTGGAGAAGCCCTGTGAGGCGACTCCATTCTTCTGGGCGGTGTCCTGGAAAGAGACAAAAAAGAACAGTTTGTCCTTCTTGATTGGTCCACCCACTACTCCACCCCACTGGTTCTGGTTCAAAACGCCTCGAGAGAAACCGGAATAGTTGGCAAAAAAGTCGTTCGCATTGAGAACCGTGTTTCGGAAAAATTCAAAGGCGGTCCCATGCAAAGCATTTGTTCCGGACTTGGTAACAACATTTACGTTAGCACCCGCATTGCGCCCGTATCCGGCATCGAAAAGCGAGGTTTGAATCTTGAACTCCTGAATCGCGTCCGGATTGGGAATCCCAAAGCCCACGAACCCGTTACTGTCGCCCGAGTGGCCCGAGCCTTGAGAATTTATAATGCTTGCCCCGTCCATCTGGAAATTGTTTGAGATATATGGCGCACCGTTGACCGAGATGTCTTCTAATCCCTTGCCAAGCGCCGTTGCGTTATTAACACTGGTATTGGCACCTGCTGAGAGTCCCAGAAGATTTGTATAGTTGCGAGTGGTCAGGGGAATCTCGCTGACGGTCTGAGACGGCATCACTGTGCCGACGGTCGCGTTCGAGGTTTGCACCGTTTCGGCTTCGCCCTGGACGGTCACTTGCTCCGTTTGCGTGCCCACTTCCAAGTGCTGATCCAACACCGCAGTTTCCGTCACGGTCACCGTCGCCGAAGGGACTTCTGACGCTTTAAAGCCGGAGGCCTCAAACTTAACGCGGTAGGTTCCCGGCGGCAGCAGGGCGAACTTGTAGGAGCCATCTGCCGAGGTCGTTCCAGTCCGCACCTGCCCGGTGTCGCTGTTTGTCGCCGTTACCGTGACATTCGGCACGACGGCACCACTCGCGTCCGTTACCGTGCCTGACAATGCACCCGTCGAGGCAGACTGCGCCAGGAGAGGCGGAGATAGAACAAAAACTAGGCAAGCAATCAACAGACTTGCGTCGACCAGCCCCCCGCGACCAAACACGTTCATAGTTTTCTCCAGTTCCTGGAGTTGGCTCTTCGAGTCGTGGACTTAAGTCACATCAACGCTCGAACTGTCCCGGATGATCCTCCGGCTTCGCCCCGAATGCCTTCGTGTTAGTTAAAGTCTATCTATTGATCGAAGCATTTATCCCGTTCGCGATATGTTGTCAAGAACAATCTCGCGCTGTTGGGAGCACGGAAAATCCGCACGTTGATTCGAAGTTACTTGGTGGAAACCGCAGGCACTTCGTCCGCAGTCTCCGGATGGTCAACTATTGGGGCAGGACCAGCGACGATAGATGCTTTCCCCGGGGAGGAAGCAGAGGTTTTTGCCCTTCCTTCAACTGCTGGTCGAAAGCAAGCAACTCGGACGCGGCTGCTGAGTAGTTCGTCATCAGCTCGATCAAATCAACCGTGCCCTTGCGGCCGAATAGACGCAGTACCTCAGCAAACGTCGCAGAGGAAACCCGCTTCTGTCCAAAGAGTTGGCGGCCGAGGGCGATAATCACGGTCTCCTTTTCGCCAAGTCCCGACACCGGCCTGTCGTATTTGATTGTGTCGATGATAGCCGGGTCGAGATGGTGCGAGTTGCCAAGGTCTCGCGCGTGGGGTTCGTTTTGAGTCCATTCATACTGACTATCCACCTCGCGCGCCGTCACTAGAATTGCAATCTCGACCAGCCGATCCGGCAGTCCGGTTTTGAAGTTGAGGTAGGAATCGGATTCTTCTAGGGATTTCGCGACAGGGCTATAGAGGCGGATGGAGTGGACGGTCGCTGGCAGCTGTTTCCCTGCCGGCAAATCGTCCAAAACTTTTTTGCCGTATTCGTCCATATCGCCACGTTTCGGCAGTGGCAGTCGGTCTCTTGAGTCGGGATAGACATCTGCCGGGAACTGCGCCGGGCCGGAGTCCGGACTCTTCGTCGCGTTGCCCGCGTGAAGTTTTTCGCCCAATAGCAAGCCAGCAAAACATGCGAGAAAAACGATGGGGACGTATTTCAGCTCGCCCATAGCTACCTCCATTCATGCCGACGGCTCTGACGCAGGCCAGGCGGAGAAGTTATCCCGTAGTACGGGCACACCTCAGTTGGCAAGCGGATCTGGCCGAAGCTGAAAGTGCACCATCTGTGGCGTCTGCCCTTTGCCGCCCTCCGCGTGCCAGATCACCCGCGTCTCCGTCGACGCCCACAGCCCGCGTCCCTTCCATCCCGCCTTCGCATCGTCGATGCGTCCGTCCATATCCCGCGTGTAGAAGCCCATCGGATACGGCACCCGAAACGTAAACCACTCCTTGGTGTCCGGCTTGAATACCTTCAGTGAGTCCGAGTCGGTCCCCAGCACCACCGACACGTTGTACCCCAGCCCCAGCGTGTTGTAGCGATCCACCCAGTTCAGATAGTGCCAGTCCGTCCGGATGTCGGTCCCCTTGAACACCGGCCCCGGCACCGGATAGATCGTCCAGCCTTCCGCGCAGTGCTGCCCCGTTGCCGTCGGTCCGTTCAGCACCTTGCATTTGCGTCGGTCAAAACTCGCCAGTTCGCTGCTCCCCGCCAGCGCCGTCCACACCACCCCGTTTGTATCCACGTCGATCCCGTGCGAAGCGTAATGCATCTCGTTCGGGAACTTCGGATTGTTGAACGGCGGCTCGTAAACCTCCGTCGCACACGTCGCCGGCGGATTCGGACCCGGCACCGCCCGCACGATTCTTCCCGGCAGAGGAAAAGGTCCCGCGTACCACACGCTGCCATCCACCGGATTCACCGAGATCCCGTAGCCATCGGGCGTTCCAATGCGATCCAGCTTCGGATCAGGCGGCTCGTTGAGCATCGTGAACGCGCCCGTCTTCCCGTCCCCGTTATAGTCAATTACCGGCGCACACCAGCCCTGTGCTTTCGCTGCATCGTGCGTTTCATCCCACACTCGCGTCTTAAACCACCCCAGCCCGCCGCGACGCAGCGAGAAATAAATCGTCTCGTCCTTATCATTGGCGAAAGCTGCGTGGCTCTGCCCGAAGCAGAGATCGACCGCTTCAATTTTTTCCGTCTTGGGATCGTAGATATCTACTCCCCATCCCGGAGGGTTCTCCCACGGCTTCAATACGCGCCCTGCACTCTGGCGCAGATCCAGGCCGATCCGCTGAATGTCTCCATTTCTGGGATTCCCGTCCTCCCAGGTTTTCGCAAATATATTCCCGGAGCTGGACTTGCAGAAATCGGGGGCCTCCGGCTTGCGATTCTGCATGTTGATCCACAGGCGGCCTTTGCTATCCATCTGCGTGTTCGCCGGATTTACGACATCTTCTTTCCAGACGATCTGATTGTGCCAATAGGGCGACGGCGCCGTTACCTGTTGCGGGGACCACGGCGGCATGAATTTCCTGTCGGCTTCATTGCGTAACGGCAGCCGGATGGTGCTGGCGGAGTTTTCCCGCGGGTCCACGAAAACCAGCGTGCCCCTTTCCCAGTCGGCCTCGAAAGCGGGCCCCTTCGCGTTCACGCTAGGATTCCATTTATAGGTCGTGACCAGGCCATGAAAGAACGACTCCGGCGCGCCCAGATCCCACAGCGTAAGCACCACATTGCGTTCCAAGCCTTGCGGACGCGGCGGCGCGGGCGGAACCTCTCCCGCGGTGATGCGCGACGTCCAGCCGGCAAACATGGCGATACCCTGGTCGTACCCAAACTGGCTCATGGTATCGACCATCTCCCCGCCGGTCTGGCCCGACCGTATCCGGCGATCCCACGCGGCAGTGGCGGATGGGAACGTGCCCAGATTACGCGGCATTTCTCGTATTATCTTAGTGCCCATCTGGTGGCATGCCTGGCAGCCCGACTTCACCAAATCGACCCAGTGCGCTTGAGTAGGAATTGCGCCGTGAACTCCATAGAGCACGCTGTCAGCGCCCGGAGCCGGCATGGGAAAAGCGCTCTTCGGAGGGATCTTCAACAGAGATAGCCAGTAATTCGGTGGATAGTATTGAGCCGCGGCAACAGCATTGGGGGCTATTACCGCGTGAAGCGCCAAAGTGTTGCCCGGCACTGCGTCTACCGGAGTTGAATCCACGAGACCATAGCCCCGCACCCACACCTTGTAGCTGGCCTTAGGTAAATCCGGCAGCAAAAACCTGCCCTGATCATCGGTGACCACGATTTTACGCAGCTTGGTCTGAAAATCCTTCGTCTCTGCTATCACCCACACGCCGGCCTCGGCGCCATGGCGGCTGGTCACGACCCCACCAATATTTTCCGGTCCTACGACAACGCCACTAACCTTTACATACGAGGGTTTCGGCTTGGCTCCGGCGTGGATTACTGCCGAGATCACCAGCAGGCCGCACAACAAAGATGCCCACATTTTCGGCTTTGAAAAGCTGTCTGCTCGCATGCTACAACACCTTAGTCGGGAGGCAACGTTTTCCAAGTATAGTTATCGCCGACGACCTGCTTCTGATACCTGACTCTGATTCGACCTGCGCTACAACAACAATGTTCAGCATTCCGGCATGTTCTCTAGCGAGCCGGTTTTTCCGTTGAGCAGGGAGTTGGATGCCACTTGGAATTGTCCGGCTCCCGCAGGAACTGCTCGCTGGTTATAAAATCTTCTAACAGATATTTCGGATCTCGAACGACTGTCAGTACGATCAGATAAGACCGGCTATCCACGTCAATGCGGTTGAAATACTCGGTCAGGACGGCGTCCTGGCTGTAAGGCACACCGTTCTTCCGGTAATAGCCGGGGCGCATATGCATCGTCACAACATGCAAGGTGCCCCCTTTTCCAGGCATCGGACCGCCCGAACGAGGCCCGAAGCCATTACCCACGCTTTGCTTCTCCCACGCAGCGACGGAGTCTCCCTGCCAGGTGGTTTCGCCGCCAGCCCACTTTGGACCATCGAAGTGCAGCAAACGTGTCTGCATTCCCGCATCGGTATCGATCCGCAGCGTGTTGTCGTCCTGCCACGAAATGTGCAGCCTGGTAGGCTGCCGCATTATTCCGGCCGCACCGTACGCGCGGCATTGATTCCCATCCGCCTCATCCTTCGCCAAGTCCCAGCCATCTGCCGCCTTTTTGCCTTCCGCATTCAGCGGGATACTTGCATAGTCCCCTTTTGCCGGAGTCACCATGCGCCAGCGCCAATCTTCGTCGACAATGGATGCCCAATAGCCGGTCAAATCGATTACTGAGGAGTCTTTGCCTGTGTGGGCCGCGCCGAAAGCAGGGCCCTGCGGCTCAACGAAACCGGGCATCAGCCCGATCATGACCAGCAGGACTCCGGCGGCGGGGAATCGTGTCATCTGGGCTTCTTGTCCCGCGTGAGGTTGTGATAAACGGCCTCGACGAACTGATCGGTTGTCCAGGGCCCAGTCTCTGCGCCATACAATCCGTCGAAGCCAAAGGTAGGCCTTGCGGACTTCACTTGCTGCAGCGTCTTGCCCTTGCCGATTAGATCCGCGATCCGAGCCCGTATGATTACCAGCATGTCGTGGTAATTGGAAACGTCTGTCCGGTCGCAAAGTCTTCCGCGTCCCGGGATCACATAGGTACCGCCTTCTTCGTTCTCCCGCGGAACCAGAATGTCGTCGATCATGGTGCTCAGCGCATCGATAATTCCATCGATCGTGCCGCCCTGTTTCTCGTCGATCACCGGGTACCTCGAAGGTACAAAGAGCTCGCCCGTGCTGACCACATCGGACCTTCGGAAGAAAACGAAACTATCTCCGTCCGTGTGAGCCGAACCGGGGTGGTAGATGACGATCGGCTCGTCGTTGAATACCTTCCAGTTGTTCGTGTCGTATGTATCGGTGGGCCAGCTAGCCTCCGGGTATGCGATCCGAGTACCCGCCGATTCGGTCATTCGATTGAGTACGGTGATATAAGCGACGATCGACGCGCCCTCGCGCGTTTGACCGGCAACCTCGCCCGTTCTGTCTCCGGCTGCCCCGGACAACTCCTTGTTGCCGGCCTTTGCAACGACGGCGTTGCCGCCCATATGGTCTTCGTCGATCGAAGTATTGATGATGAATGCGACGGGATTTGCGGACAGCGTGCGGACAGCGGCGAGCACCTTCTCGGCCATCGCTGGGGTTCCCGTATCCACCACGGTGACCGCATTGTCCCCCACCTGCACGGTCACGTTTCCGCCCGCGCCCGAGATCATGTAGACACGCCCTTGCACATGTTGAATGTGCAAGTCGCCATGACTTTTTTTCTCCTGAGCAGACAGGCTGGACGCGAACAACAAAGCCGCGACAGGCAGCAGAGTTACTATTGCCCTCTTCATCGAAAAACTAGGCGCGAGCTTTCTAGTCACTGATTGTCCCGCGCCGATATCTTCTTCGGCGGAACAGGCAACCGTTTCAGTTTTTCCAGATATTCGGGGTACATCGTCTCGGCGCCGCCGCGTACCGCCTCTTCTGGAATCCCGTACTTTTCCGAATATTCACTGAGAAACGGATTCTCCCCAGGCAGGTGAAATGCAACCCAACCCTTCGGATGTTCGATCTCCACAGACGGAATGCAGGTTGACGGCCTTGTCTTATATCCCACGTCCTCGAGCCAGTCCGAGGTCCGAATGAACGGCTCGGTGAGGTAAACGGGGTCGTTTACAATCGTAACCACGGACAGATAATTTCCATGTCGGACGAAGTACTCGATCAGCGTGGCTTGATCGCTGCGTGGAATGCCGTTGCGGCGAATCCATCCCTCCTTCATATGAGTGGTCGTCACTTTCAGCATGTCCTCCACCCATTCCCCGGTGGAGAAGCCTTGCCACGTGTGAACGGCGTCCTCATCTGGATGCGGCCGATGATCCATATAGATCGTTCGCAGCGGCTGCATCCACATCATTTGGGTGTGCCAAGCGGTAACGTCCAGCGTGACGGGATTCGCATCCGCCCAGATCCTCATACTTCCCCCGCCTCGCGCCCCGTAGTCCGCTGGATGCGGCTCGCATTCGTGCTCAGGCTGTGTCCATTTTTCCGCGTCCCAGGTATCTGCCCTCGACCGCGCCTCGGCATTGAGGGGTATGCCCGTATAATCACCGATCTCTGGACCCATCCCTCGTTCTGGTCCGTCCTCGTGCCGGATCGTATCCCAGCCTCCGGAGAGATCGACTTGGGCTGAAACCGGAATCGGAAAACACATCAACTCAGCCAAAACGACTGCAACGCTTATGCCAGCCGCCAACCTTGTGCATATGGACATAACCACACACCTCTAAGCAGCTTACGATACGCGGCCATTGCGGCGACGCTTCACCTGGCCAGCGGATCAGGCCGAAGCTGGAAGTGCACCATTTGAGGCGTCTGACCCTTGCCGCCTTCCGCATGCCAGATGACGCGTGTCTCGGTGGAAGCCCACAGCCCGCGGCCCTTTCCAGCCTGTTTTCGGATCGTCGATGCGCCCGTCGATATCGCGGGTGTAGAGCCCATCGGGTACGGCACGCGTATGGTGAACCACTCTTTCGTATCCGGCTTGTAGATTTGCAAGGAATCGGAGCCCGTCCCGAGCACCACCGAAACATTTGCGCCTAGACCGAGAGTATTATAGCGGTCCACCCAATTGACGTAGTGCCAGTCCGACTCGCGCATCGGTTCCCTTGAACTTCGGGCCGGGTACCGGATAGATCGTCCAGCCTTCCGGGCAGTGCTGTCCGGTCGCCGTCGGTCCGTTCAGCACCTTGCACTTGCTGCGGTCGAAGCTGGCGAGTTCGCCGCTGCCGGCAAGAGCCGTCCAAACCAAGCCGTTGGCTATCGACGTCGATGCCGCGCGGCCCGTAATGCATCTCGCCGGGCAACTTGGGATTGTTGAACGGCGGCTCGTAAACTTCCGTTGTGCAGGTGGCAGGAGGATTGGAACCGATCGTCGCGCGAACGATTTTCGCCGGCAATCGCTCTACGGGCGACGTATACCAGACGCTGCCATCGACGGGACTCACCGAGATTCCGTAACCGCCGTTCGAGCCAATGCGGTCAAGCTTGGGATCGACCGGCTGATTGTACATGGTGAACGGACCGGTTTTTCCGTCGCCGTTGTAGTCGATTATCGGGGCGCACCAGCCCTGGGCTTTTGCCGCGTCGTGGGTTTCGTCCCAGACGCGCGTCTTGAACCAGCCGAGGCCGCTCCTGCGCAAGGAAAAGTAGATGGTTCGGTCCTTGTCATTCGCGAAGGCTGCGTGGCTCTAGCCCGAAGCAGATGTCGACAGACTCAAATTTGCCGGTCTTGGGATCGTAGATATCGACGCCCCATCCGGGGGGCGTTTCCCATGGCTTCAGCGCGCGCCCTCCGCCCTGTTCGGCAGTCGATGCTCATCCTGGGAATCGGAGGCGTAAGACGGATTCCCGGATTCCCACGCCTGCGCATACTTGTTGCCGGAACTGGCCTTGCAGAAATCAGGCGCTTCCGGCTTGCGATTCTCCATGCTGATCCACAGCCGGCCGCTGTGATCCATCTGCGTGTTCTTGGGATTGACGACGTCGTCTTCCAGACGATCTGTTTCCCCAGTAGGGAGATGGCGCCATCAACTGCTGCGGCGACCAGGTGGGCATGTACTTTCTGTCGGCCTCATTGCGCAGCGGAATTTTGATGGTGCTGGCGGAATTCTCCTCCGGGTCCACCAGAACGAGCGTGCCTCCGGACCAGTCGCCGTTATAGACCGGGCCGTTCGCGTTCACCTGGGGATTCCATTTATCGGTGGAGACCTCTGAGTGGAGAAAAGTGGCGGGTCCGCCGAAATCCCAAATCGTGAGCACGATGTTTCGTTCAATGCCCTGCGGCCGCGGCGGAGCGGGCGGAACTTCACCCGCGGTGATGCGCTGGGTCCAATCGGCGAACATGGCGATGCCGCGGTCGTAGCCGAAGTGGCCCATGTTGATCCTCATTTCCTCGCCGACCTGGCCCGACATGATTCGGCGCTTCCACGCTTCCGTCGCGGAGGGAAACGTGCCGAGATTCCTCGGCATCTCGCGGGTGATTTTGTTGCCCATCTGGTGGCAGACCTGGCAATCGTCCTTCACGGCATGGATCCAATCGCCCTGCGTGGGGATCGACCTTTCCGCTGGCATTCTCGGGCTGCATCGGGAAAGCGCTCTTGGGCGGGATCTTCAGCATGGAGAGCCAATAGTTCGGCGGGTAATACTGCGCGGCGGCGACGGCATTGGGAGCGACACCGCGTGAAGCGCCAAAGTCTTGCCCGGCGCCGACTCGACGGGAGGCGAATCCACCAGCCCATAGCCGCGCACCCATACTTTGTAGTTGGCCTTGGGCAATTCCGGGAGCAGGTACCGGCCCTGATCGTCGGTGACG
The DNA here is from genome assembly GCA_963848365.1 of uncultured Acidobacteriota bacterium. Classification (GTDB taxonomy): domain Bacteria; phylum Acidobacteriota; class Terriglobia; order Acidiferrales; family UBA7541; genus Palsa-295. The sequence goes on along the minus strand of CAWKDI010000003.1, from coordinate 3,353 downwards.
ACGATTTTGCGCAGCTTGGTCTGGAAATCCTTGGTCTCCGCGATCACCCATACGCCCGCTTCCGGGCCCTTCGAACTGGTGACCACGCCTCCGATATTATCGCTGTGGCGACGCTACACGGCGCTGCGGCTGTGCCGGCTGCGAAGACAGCGCTTGTGCTCGGTTTTGCTCCGAAGCCTCGAGGTAAACGCCGTGAGCAGCAGTCCCCATCAATCGCACGTCTCAGGCGACTTATTCGCATCAACTTCTCCTATTGCAAACCACGCAAACTTCCGTTCCTTTCCTGGATCGCGCGGCTATGCGCCAATGCCGTGCGAAGCGCTCAGCCTTACCTGGCGAGCGGATCCGGCCGAAGCTGGAAGTGCACCATCTGCGGCATCTGGCCTTTGCCGCCTTCGGCGTGCCAGATCACCCGCGTCTCCGTTGACGCCCACAGCCCGCGTCCCTTCCATCCCGCCTTCGGATCGTCGATGCGGCCGTCGATATCGCGCGTGTAGAAGCCCATCGGATACGGCACGCGAAACGTAAACCACTCCTTCGTGTCCGGCTTGAATATCTTCAATGAGTCCGAGCTCGTCCCCAGCACCACCGACACGTTGTTTCCCAGCCCCAGAGTGTTGTAGCGATCCACCCAATTCAGATAGTGCCAGTCCGTCCGGATGTCGGTCCCCTTGAACACCGGCCCCGGCACCGGATAGATCGTCCAGCCTTCGGGACACTGCTGCCCCGTTGCCGTCGGTCCGTTCAGCACCTTGCATTTGCGTCGGTCAAAACTCGCGAGTTCGCTGCTCCCTGCCAGCGCCGTCCACACCACCCCGTTTGTATCCACGTCGATCCCGTGCGAAGCGTAGTGCATCTCGTTCGGGAACTTCGGATTGTTGAACGGCGGCTCGTAGACCTCCGTCGCACACGTCGCCGGCGGATTCGGACCCGGTACCGCCCGCACGATTCTTCCCGGCAGAGGAAAAGGTCCCGCGTACCACACGCTGCCATCCACCGGATTCACCGAAATCCCGTAGCCGTCGGGCGTTCCGATGCGATCGAGCTTCGGATCAGGCGGCTCGTTGAGCATCGTGAACGCGCCCGTCTTCCCGTCCCCGTTATAGTCAATTACCGGCGCGCACCAGCCCTGGGCTTTCGCTGCATCGTGCGTTTCATCCCACACTCGCGTCTTAAACCACCCCAGCCCGCCGCGACGCAGCGAGAAATAAATCGTCTCGTCCTTATCATTGGCGAATGCTGCGTGGCTCTGCCCGAAGCAGAGATCGACCGCTTCAATTTTTTCCGTCTTGGTATCGTAAATATCTACTCCCCATCCCGGAGGGTTCTCCCACGGCTTCAGGACGCGCCCGCACTCTGGCGGAGATCCAGATCGATTCGCTCCATATTCGGCTTCATCGGATTCCCGTCCTCCCATGTTTTCGCAAATATATTCCCGGAGCTGGACTTGCAGAAATCGGGGGCCTCCGGTTTGCGATTCTGCATGTTGATCCACAGGCGGCCTTTGCTATCCATCTGCGTGTTCGCCGGATTTACGACATCTTCTTTCCACACCATTTCGTTGCCCCAATAAGGAGACGGCGCGGTGATCTTCTGTGGAGACCACGGCGGCATGAATTTCCTGTCGGCTTCATTGCGGAACGGCAGCCGGATGGTGCTGGCGGAGTTTTCCTGCGGGTCCACGAAAATCAGCGTGCCCCTTTCCCAGTCGGCCTCGAAAGCGGGCCCCTTCGCGTTCACGCTAGGATTCCATTTATACGTAGTGACTAGGCCATGGAAGAACGATTCTGGAGCGCCCAGGTCCCACAACGTAAGCACCACATTGCGTTCCAATGCCTTGCGGCCGCGGCGGCGCGGGCGGAACCTCTCCCGCGGTGATGCGCGACGTCCAATCGGCAAACATGGCTATTCCCGGTCATACCCAAATTGACTCATGGTGTTGACCATTCCACTGCCGATTTGGCCGGACGTACCCGCCGCTCCCATGCATCGGTGACGGACGGGAACGTACCCAGATTCCTCGGCATCTCCCGGGTGATTTTGGTGCCCATCTGGTGGCAAGCCTGGCAGCCCGACTTCACCAGATCGACCCAGTGCGCCTGAGTAGGAATCTCGTTGTGAACGCCGTAGTTCACACTATTGGCGCCCGGAGCCGGCATGGGAAAAGCGCCCTTCGGAGGGATCTTCAACAGGGATAGCCAGTAATTCGGCGGATAGTATTGAGCCGCGGCAACAGCATTGGGGGCTATCACCGCATTAAGCGCCAAAGTCTTGCCCGGTACTGCGTCCACCGGAGTCGAATCCACAAGCCCATATCCCCGCACCCACACTTTGTAGCTGGCCTTAGGTAAATCCGGCAGCAAAAACCTGCCCTGATCATCAGTGACCACGATCTTACGCAGCTTAGTCTGAAAATCCTTCGTCTCCGCTATCACCCACACGCCGGCCTCGGCACCATGGGCACTGATTACCACGCCGCCGATATCATCATCATCGGCGTCGACCGCTACTTGACCGGACACCGGAGCGAGCGCTTTTTCCCGCGGCGTGGCTTCAATGCGAACCATCGGGGACTGGCCGAAAGCAGCGCACATCAGAAGCCCAAGAACCAATAGCCGGAAAACCAATCGTTTTTTCATCAGTAAGTTTCGCTCGTGAGTGTGTCAATCACCATGTGTAGACATCGCCGACTGAATCTGCTGCGCAGTGCCTGAAGTAGTGATAATTTGCCAGCTGCTCCCGAAGCTTCCGAATAGGATCCAATGTCGGACGCACGGCCGGAGAACTGTTCAAGAAGGCATGCCAGAGTTTCGGAAATCCGAGCCTCAACGCTGTGTTCCGACCTTTAAGTGCTGTTCTGTCGACGAGCTATTCACAGGACTCCATTCGCGGCCTATATAACACATCTGCCTAACAATCGTTAGACCTAATTGGAGGTTCACTTTGATGTCTTGGTGGGAACAAAGTAAGGCTCTTGTCCATATTGGCGCTCCCCCGGGAACCGGCAGGACGGGGCTAGCGGCGTGCGCGTGACCCTCGGCCCGGGCCAGTTCAACTGGGATGCGTCCTTGACCAAAACTACTCCCGTGGGCGGAACTTAGAGAAAATGCCGCGCTGCAGTTCCGCGCGGACTTCGTCAACGCGTTCAACCACGCGCGCAGTTTAATATACCGGCCTAGGTAATTGCCTGTTTATGAAACACCGAACTTTCGAGGCCTTCGACCTTTGGCGTGATTTCCACCACGTCGGTGAATCCGCGGCTGGTTCAGCTCGGGCTGAAGTATATATCTTGAAACTTACAGTGGAGATGTAACTAAAAACTTGACTGGCTCGTCTGACTTACCAGCGCAGGT
>CAWKDI010000002.1:0-1884448 GCA_963848365.1 uncultured Acidobacteriota bacterium | reverse complement strand
CCTGCGCTCGCAGGGGAGTGGCGCGCCGAGGGATTCTCCTGGCTGCCCGTAGCTTCGGCGAATCAGCAGCCTCCTCCGGATCATTTTCCAAAAGACCGCGCTCTCGCCACAGCCCGGCGGCTGGCCGGAATCGTCGAAGTATTCGATGTGGCGTGGTTCTTCGAGCGACACTGGGCAATGCCCTTGTTGCGTGCGCGGCGGTTTCGCGAGGTTTTACGTCCCGTGGTTGTCCTGGACTCCGAGTCCGATCGGGAGTTCCTTGTAAAGTCGATGGAGGAAATCAATCGCATGCATTCCAGCCGCTACGCCTCCCGGTGGGCGGACTTGGTCTGTGGTGGAAGCGAGACCGAAGCGAAACAGAGTGTGCGGTGCGTGGAGGAATTGTGGCGAGAAAGGTCGCTGGCGCCCGCGCGAGCAATTCGGCCGCCCGCGACGTCGCCCGCAGTCACCGTATGCGTTCCGTACTTCGAAGCACCGGCATTTCTGCCGGAAATGCTGAGGTCTTTAGACGGCAGACGTCATCCGACTTCACCGTTGTGGTAGTCGACGATGGTTCATTTACGGAAGAAGGCCGGCGAGTCTTCGATGCCTGCGCCGAACGCTATGCCGGGCGGGGCTGGAGATTCGTTCGTCAGGCCAACCTGTACCCTGGAGCCGCCCGCAATCGGGCAGCACGGGAAGCCAGGACCGAGTTTCTTCTATTTCTCGACTCTGACGATATAGCGATGCCGTCAATGGTGGAACGATTCCTGCGGGGAGCCTTGGTAACAGGGGATGACTGCCTGGTAGCCCCCAACTATGGTTTCGTCCAGGACCCCGAAGAAGCGTGCGCTCTTTTTTACGATCCGCCGGGAAACAGCTTGATCGGAAGCATGGCTGACGATATGCATGGCGGCGCATGCATCTTCGTGCGACGTGAGGCTTTCTTGTCCGTGGGAGGATTCACGGAACTCCGCGGCGTCGGCTTCGAAGACTACGAATTTCACGTCCGATGCAATCTGGAAGGCATTCGTTGGGACGTGCTGCCAGAAATGGTTTACCGCTACCGCATGGGGTCCCCTGGAAGCGTGTCGCAATCGACGCCGGGTTATAAAAATCTGGCGCGCGTGCGCAGTCTGTAGAAGAGCGCCTGCGGGGATCGGGCCTCGAACAGTTGCCCCTTGCTCTGGCTGCGGCGTTCTGGGGGAATGAGGCAAGGAGTGAGCGAGAAGCCCATCTGAAAAGGGAACTCGCCCAGCGCCTGCCGAAACTTTCTCCGACCAAGCACGGGTTGCAGCTGCTTCTACTGACTTGTTATTTCCCCTTCGGGGGGGTGTCGGGTTGGCACAAGCGGGTGCAGGAGATGATCCGCTATTTCGGATCCCGGTACGAATTAACACTGGTTGCGCCCGTGACGCCCGAGGTGACACGGGATGCCCGAAGGGAAGCATTGCACCACCTGCACCTGGTGCGGGGAGTGAAGGGAGGCTGCCAGATTCCTGTGCCCGAGGACATTCCGTCGCGCGCGCGCGAGCTCTACGTAGATTCAGTACAAGCTGCGCTCCGAGCGCTGCCGACGGGGCACTATCACGCAGTGTTTATCGACCAGATCTTCCTGGCGGAATTTCGTAAAGACATCGAAACGGTTGCCGTGCTGGCCGAGCACAATATCGAATCACGGCTTGTACGGCAGGTGGCTGACAGTTCGTGGAGCGATTCTCTGCCGGAATATCAGGACGCTCAGGTTGAAGCTGCACGGTTCGAGCAGTATGAAAATCGCGTCTGGCCGGACTTTCCCCTGAGGTCGGTAGTGAGCCAGGTGGACAAGGCCCAAATGGACAGCCGTGTGAAAACCGGAAAAACAGTGATCGCTCCCAATGGAGCAGATCCCTCGATCTGGCTATCAACCGTTCGTTACGATACGGCTACTGCGTTATTTCCCGGGCCCTTTCTTACTTTCCGAATGTCGATGCAGTGAATCTTCTTCTCACGCGGATCTGGCCCAAATTGCGGAAACGAAAGCCGGGTGCCCGCCTCATTCTGGCGGGTCGCGAGCCCTCCCAAAGAATGAAAAGCGCGGCAGCCAGCGCCCAAGGGGTTGAACTCCGCGCGAACCCGAAATCGATGGCCGACTTAGCACGACGCGCGAGCGTCATGGTCGTGCCTCTTCGCCTCGGCTCCGGAACCAGGCAGAAGATTCTGGAATCGCTGGCCTGGGGTTTGCCGGTAGTCAGCACCAGGCTGGGCGCCGAGGGCATCGATGCGGTTGACGGCGAGCATCTGCTGATTCGAGACGATCCGAATGAATTCGTGGACGCAATCGTTCTGCTCATGTCCGATCAGGCGCTGTGGCAGAGGCTTCGCAAAGCCGGACGCGAACTGGTGCGCGAGCGCTATTCATGGGACCACGTCTTCAAACCGTTGGAAGATGAACTTATCGAACTCGTGTCGTAAGCCAGGCTGAGCTTTCGGACACCTCCGACATTGTTCTTGATTGTCACTGGACTCGTCTAAAAATGATCGAGCATTGCAAAAAACTCGCCGAGGCCCGGGATCTGCTCTATACGTGGACCATCCGGGAATTAAAGGTTCGCTATGCGGGGTCTCTCCTAGGACTCGCGTGGACAGTCCTTTACCCGCTGGCGTTATTGCTCGTATCTACGATGATGTTCGCATGGTTCCTTCGCGTGCCGACGCAAGGGATACCTGCAGCCCTGTTCCTTTACTGCGGCCTGACACCGTGGCTTTTTTCGAACAATACGATCCAGAACTCCGCATTTGCCCTGTTCGCCAATCTTCAATTGGTCAAGAACGCTTCGTTTCCTCGCGAAATTCTGCCGCTGGCGACTCTGTTTGTCGGAGTAGTTGATTTTGCGGTTTCGGCGATATTGCTGGTGGGGATGGTTCTATATTACCGGCTTACCGATCAGCGCGACCCTTTTGCTCGTTCCGTTCTTTAATAGCGATCCAATTTATGCTGACGCTGGCGCTGAGTTTATTCGTTTCCGCTTCGCTGGTATTCTTTCGCGACATTCGGTTCCTTGTGCCGATTGCACTGCAGCTCTTGATGTATTTGTCTCCGGTTTTTTATCCGATCGACCTCGTTCCCCAAGAAAAGCCGGTTCTTGTATCTGCTTAATCCGTTCGCGGCACTGATCGATGCTTACCGCCGGGTGATCCTGTTCAGGACTTGGCCGGCTTGGCAACCGTTGTTGTGGGCGACAGCCGTGTCGTTCATCGGGTTGGTGGCGAGCGTACAAGCGCTTGAAATCGAGTCGAGTGGGAGTTCGCAGACAGGATTTGAAACTATGCAGATCGCATTCGCACAAGACGTATCGAAGCGATACCAGATCGGGAAGCACTCAACGAGCCTCAAGAGTGCGGCAGCCGACTGGCTTTCCGGGCGGCCTAGCGCCCAATGGGTCTGGGCGCTTCGCGACGTAAACCTCTCCATCAACGCCGGAGAATCGATTGGAATCATCGGTCACAATGGGGCCGGCAAAACACGCTGCTCTGCTTGCTTGCCCGTGTTTCCAAACCGACGGAGGGGAAAATCGAAATCAACGGACGCATGGCAGCGTTACTCGAACTGGGCGCCGGCTTTCATCGGACTTGACGGGTGCGAGCGTCTTTCTCAACGGCACACTGCTCGGATTGAAACGCTCTCAGATCAGCGCGAGATTCGATGAAATCGTGGCGTTCAGCGAGTATAGAGCGTTTCATCGACACCCCCGTGAAGCACTATTCCAGCGGAATGACGTTGCGGCTGAGTTTCGCGGTCGCTGCGCATCTGGATTGCGATGTCTTGTTAATCGATGAAGTGCTCGCGGTGGGAGACCAGAGTTTTTGCAGAAAAATGCCTCCAGCGCATGCGCCGGCTCAGCGACCAGGGCATGACCATCATCCTCACGTCCCACAGTTCTGAAACCGTGGCCAAGCTTTGTTCGCGGGCGCTGCTGTTCCACGGAGGATCTCTCGTTGCAGACGGCCCGGCTCAGAAGGTGATGGATCTCTACCGCGATAAGGCGAAGCCACTGGCGAGCGATCCCTTCCGCGCGAGGATTGTCGGCGCGGGCATGGGAATTCCGACTAAACGCTGCTCCCATGGACACTGCACAGAATCCGGCGATTGGCGACAAGCGAGACACGCGACTTGACATCTCCATCTTGCTGCCCACGTGCAAGCGTACACAATTGATTGAACGCTGCCTCGATGGATTGCTTCGCCAGCGCACCACGCAAACATTCGAAGTGATCGTAATCGATAACGCGCCAAGCGGGAACTCCGCACGTGATTGGCGCAAGCTTGCTCCCAACGTCCGCTTGGTCAACGAGCCGCGCAGAGGCTTGTCATATGCCCGCAACGCAGGGATCAAGGCCGCTCTGGGAAAGTTCCTGGTTTTCACCGACGATGACACTGTGGCTTCCTGCGGCTGGCTAGAGAATCTGGTCTCTCCGCTTCTTCTGAGACGGGAGGTTGCAGCCGTTACCGGCCAAACCCTTCCCTTGAAACTTCAAACGGAGGCGGAACGGCTCTTTGAAGCGTACGGTGGACTCGGGCGTGGCGAGACTCCGGCTGAATTCGATCTCCGTTGGCTGAACTCAAACCGGTCGCGTCTGCCTTTGTGGCAAATGGGAACCACGGCAAATGCCGCTTTCCGCGCTGACATCTTTTCCGACCCGGCTGTAGGGCTGCTCGACGAACGATTAGGGGCAGGCAGTCCCGCCGGCGCTTGGGAGGATCTTTACCTGTTCTACCGAATTTTGCGGGCCGGCCATGTGATCGTTTATCAGCCAAGCGCGAAAATCTGTCATGCGCATCGGGAGAGTCTGCCCGATTTGTGCAAGCAGTTGCAGGCGTATCGCCGTGGAGAAATTGCGTTCTGCCTGCTGGCGATCCGGCGCGAGCGCGAGTCGCGGGCGCTCTCGCATTTGCTCCTTTGGATTCCTTATTGGCGTGCAGCCCAATTGCTGGGCGAACTGCTGCGAAGAGCGCGCGGAGAGAGTCGATTTCAGTTCTTCATGATGATGCGCGAATGGGGTGCCTATCTCTCCGGGCCGGCGGCCCTCTTCCTGGCGCACCGGCGCGTGAGGCGACTGGCCCGAAAAGCGTCAGCAAAAGCAGCGAACGGATAGCGACTCGCCCCTGCCGCGCGCTTTCGTTCCCGCGAGCGCGTGCTGAGACATTGATGAGATTTCATCACCGATGACCCCGTATTTCTCAGTTGTCATTCCGACTCACGACCGGCCGGCCGCTCTTGAAAACTGCCTGGCGGCCTTAGTGGGGCTTGACTATCCGAGAGAAGCCTTCGAGGTGGTTGTCGTCGATGACGGCAGCGCACGTTCCGTTCAACCGTTAGTCGATTCGGTGCGGAATCGACTGCAAGTGAAGTTTCTGCGGCAGCAGCAGCGAGGTCCAGCCCGCTCTCGAAATTCAGGCGCGGCGGCGGCTCGTGGCAACTGGCTCGTTTTTCTTGATGACGACTGCAGGCCCTCCGCCGGCTGGCTTGCGGCGTTCGATGCGGCAAAGCCGCGCGAAGATGAAATTCTTGGGGGTAGGACAGTGAATGAGCTCGACAAAAACCCTCTCTCAGAGGCAAGCCAGCAACTGCTCGATTATCTTTACGAATATTTCTTTGAAGGTTCGAGCCCGCTGCGTTTCTTCGCTTCGAATAATTTCGCAGTCGCTGCTCATCGTTTCCGGGGATTGGGGGGATTCAATCCGCGCTTCTCCCTGGCTGCCGGAGAAGACCGTGAATTCTGCTCGAGGTGGCTTGAGTCAGGCGGTGCGTTGAAGGGGGTGCCGGGAGCTGTGGTCAAGCATGCCCATGACCTCACCGTGTCGTCATTTTTGCAGCAGCACTTCCGCTACGGCCAGGGCGCGTTCACGTACCATTTGCTGCGCGTCGAGACGAATTCAGATCGCTTTCCCGTGCAGCCTTTCTCGTTTTACACGGATATGCTTCGTGTTCCGTGGCGAAACGCAAGCGGCTGGGATGCCTGGGTCGGCGCAATTCTGCTGGCGCTCTCCCAAGGGGCTAATGCCGCGGGATTCCTGTATCAAGCCTTTCAGCCGGGGAGCAATATGATGGCTTTGCTCACGAACACGGAGACATAGAAGGAGTGCAAACGATATCGGTGATCATACCGTACTTTCAACGTGAGCCGGGGATCCTCGCTCGCGCGTTGAATTCAATCCACGCCCAGCAAATTCCCTCCGGTTGGTGCCTGGAGGTCATCGTGGTCGATGACGGCTCTGCTCACCCTGCGGAAGAGGAATTGCGAGGTGTGAATTTCAGCGCACCACTACGGCTGAAGGTAATCCGGCAAGAAAGACGCGGGGTGTCAGCGGCTCGCAATCGCGGCCTTGACGAAGCAGACCCTTCCGCGACTTTGAACGCCTTCCTTGACTCCGACGATACCTGGGCGCCACTTCACGTCGCAAATGCGATCGAAGCGTACGAGCGAGGATTTGATTTCATCTTTTCAGACAATCGACGTGAACCGTATCACGATTCTTATTTGAAGGTGAATGCCGCTCGTACGGACGCGCTTCTCAAGCAGGCGAAGAATGAAAATGGATTTATCGAAGTTCCGCCCGGCGAAATGCAGAGCCTTGTTATAGAAGAATTTCCAGCGCACATCTCGACGCTTGTATATCGGCGGTCTGTCGATGCCCATCTGCGATTCAATGAGGACCTGGACGCGTGCGGCGAGGATAAGTTGTTCATAGTGGCAGTAGTGTCCAAAGCAAAGAGAATCTGCTTTAGTTCGAGGACCATCGTCGAGTGCGGGCGCGGAGTCAACATGTTCTTCACGAACGATCGATGGGATAGTCCGTACTATATGGGAATCCAGCAAAACCAACTGCGCTGCCATACACTGATCTCCGAGCTTCCTGGTCTGTCGGAGGACGCTTTCGCGTGTAGCGTCAAGGCGGTGCGGAACTGGCGCACTAATTTCACGTTTCACACAGTCAGGGGCATGCTCGCAAGCAAAGGGAAGTTCCCAGAGGAAGCGCGGCGCCTCGCGAAGATGGATCGTGGGTTCCTGGTTTGGTTTCCGCTTTCCTTGTTACGACTTGTGTTGGGGCACGTACTTGGAACTACAAGCCTTACCTACACGAAGCGTGCCTGATCCGCGATTCACGGCGCTGCTACGATTAGATGGAGCCAGTCGGTTCTGTGAGGCCTTGCAACCAGCGCCAGTTTTATAAGTGCTCCGCGTAGGACTCAATTGCAGGCTTACTTGAGGAAGGAGGTTTCGATGAAATTCTGCGTCATACCCTGGATACACCGTTACACGGACGAGCAAGGGTTTCATCGAATTTGTTGTATCGCCGCGGGCGAAGGCAACAACCTCAGAAATGCTGCAGGGGAGCTTCTGCATGTCTCCCAACGGCTCACCGACGCAGAGGTGCTCAATTCCCCGGTGTTGAAGGTCGTTCGTCAGCATATGATCCGCGGCGAGTGGCCAGCGGTGTGTGAAAGGTGCCGCATCGCCGAAGAGGCAGGGTCCCTCAGCCCCCGCCAGCACTTGAATAGCCAGCTCGGAAAAGATCAGGAGAATCTTCTCCGCGAGACCAGTGACGACGGCTCCCTAGATCGTCCGACCGTCCGCTTTGCGGATATCCGTTTGGGCAACGTCTGTAATCTCTCGTGCCGGATGTGCGGGCCTTGGACCTCAAAGCTTTGGGTTGCTCATTACAACAACCTTCAGCCCGCAGCCTACCAAATGGCGGCAACGACACTCCGCGCGTTCGGCGAGAATAACTGGGTAAAGCAGCAACCGTTTGCGTGGCTGCTGGATCAATGCCTGCCCACCGTCGAAAGGATGCACTTTGCCGGAGGGGAACCGCTGATCATACCGGAGATGGTGGAAGCACTGAAGCAGTGCATCGCGTCTGGACGGGCCGGCGAGATTGAGCTCTCCTACAACACCAACCTGACTGTTCTGCCGGAAAAGGTCACGGAATTGTGGCCGTATTTCCGCACTGTATCGTTGATGTGCAGCATCGATGGCTATGGCAAGTTGAACGACTACATCCGCCGCCCGTCGCACTGGGGAGATATCGATCGTAATCTCCGGATGCTCGACAGCCACTTCAGTGATTGGAAGATTGGCTCGGTTACGATTAACACGACGGTGCAGATTTACAACGTCCTCGAGATCCGCGAACTGTTTGCCTATATGCGCGGAGCCGGTTTTACCCGGATTCCGCCGATTACACAGCTGTCACTGCTCTTTACACCGCGTTACCTGTCCATCCAGGGCCTGCCCGCGCGGGTGAAAGATGTGGCGCGGGAACGGCTACGGGCAGAGATCGAACGCGCCGAGGCTTGGGATCGTCCGGATCTCAGTGGAGCGATTGGAAGCGTCCGTTCTGTTATGAAATTTATGGATGCGGCCGACACCACTGCGGATCTTCCCGATTTCCTCTCCTTCTGCGAGTCCAGCGACAAAGCCTTCGGCGATTCCTGGCGCGACGCCGCGCCCGAATTGGTGAAGCATATGGAACCGGTCCTGCGGAAGGGGCCCGGGCGCCGGCCCTCCAGGTTTTCATCGCTGTTCAAGTGGATCACGCAACGAGTGGCGTAAACGACGCGTGCTGAACCGGCGCTTCGGCACGATTTATGTTCCGGACGAAAAGCAAGTTCGAAAGTCGCAATCGCACAGGCAGAATGCCGTTGAGGATCTTGTTTGCCCTCCCGGGCCTGCACCGGGTAGTGCGGGGCGCGGAGGTTGCTTTTGAGGAAATCTCCCGACGCATCGCAAGGCGTCCAGGATTCGAGGTGACCTTGATTGGCTCGGGCCCGCGCCGTCTGGATGAACCTTATCACTACGTTCAAAGCGCTTGTATCGTGCGGGAGAAGTTTGAAAAGTTTCCGTCCATTCCATATCTCCGGGATCATTACGCGTATGAAGAGATCAGCTTCGCGCCTGGGCTTCATGCGCGCATTCTCTCCCGCGGATTTCGATGTCACTGTCACGTGTGGATATCCATATACGAACTGGGTGCTTCGCTCGCGGCGCCGCCATCGCTGGCCCCGGCATGTGTTTGTCACGCAGAACGGCGATTGGATGATCCGCCATCAGGATTGGGAGTACAAGCATTTCGGCTGCGAAGGACTGATCTGCACCAACCCCGACTACTATCAAAGCCACCGTAACCGGCTGGCCCAGCGTGCTGATCCCCAACGGCGTCGACCCGGATATCTTCTGTCCGGGGCCGGGCGAGCGGGAAAGATTTGGTCTGCCCGGAGATAAGCCAGTCGTACTGATGGTGAGCGCGCTAGCTTCTTTTAAGCGTGTGCTGGAAGGTATCCGCGCGGTGTCACTGCCTGAAAAAAGAGTTTCTGGTTATCGCCGGCGACGGGGAGCAGCGCGCCGATGTGGTGGCGCTCGGCAATCGCCTCTTGCCGGATCGCTTCCGCTTAATCACATTGCGGCGCGCGGACATGCCAGGCTTGTACCGAAGTGCGAACGTCTTCCTCCACATGAGCCAGGATGAACCGTCTGGCATTGTGTACTTCGAGGCGCTGGCCAGCGGACTGCCGATCGTTAGCGCACAATCGTCCCGTCACACGCTGGACGCTTGAAGATCAGGCGGTGCTGGTTGACACCTCCGATGAACGGGAGGTCGCCGACGGGATATCCCAGGCCATGTGCTTGTGTGACAAAGCCGATGTCCGCGCCAGGCGCGAGCTGGCCCAGAGGCGCTTTTCTTGGGACTCCATCGCTGAACAATATGCTCGTTTTTTCGAGAAGGTTGCCGGAATCGAGCCGAGTTCTTCGGATTCGCGAGCGCGACTTGAGCAACTTGCCCCGTCGTGATCCCGCTGATTCGCGCGAACTCAACAGCGCGCGGGAAGCGCTTTTCTATGTCCTCGTATGGTGAAAGGACTCTTCCGGTTGCAGGATCTTTTGAGCTGAAAAGAAGAACGACAACTTCCGGCTAAGGCATTAATGTCCGGTTCCTCTACTTTTATTTTCATGACGATACCTGCATACCTTCGATTGGCGATCTTCGCAAGGCTCTCAAAATATGCTGCCGGCATACGCACGGTGGATCCAATCGGATCAGAACCTCCGTTGGTCTCGTGCGTGATGGCAACGACTCAGTGCCGACGGAGCTTCTTGAGCCAGGCTGTGAAGTACTTTCAGCGGCAAACGTACTCGCCTAAAGAATTGATTGTAGTCGATGATCCGGGCGAGCCTGCATGCAATGCGATCACCACTGTCCCAGGGATCCGGTATCTGCAGACCAACGCACGACTCACCGTGGGCAGCAAGCTCAATCTCGGCATCCATACAGCCCGAGGAACGATCATCCAGAAACTAGATGATGACGACTACTATCATCCGGAATTTCTGAGCGCTACGGTGGGGGCTCTCCGCGCCGGAAAACGGCGGGACTCCATCGTGGCGTGCACGAGTCACTTGGTCTTGCTTGCGCCTACTGGCGAACTCAAAGTGAGAAGGATGGCCATGTGGTCGGGAGGTACATTTTGCTTTTTCAGAGAACTCTGGCGAAAATGCCCGTACCGTGATGTTAGCCTGGCAGAAGACGTGCTTTTCCTGGAAGACCACGAATCGAAGCTCATCGGAATTGACAATCCGGAACTATATTGCTACGTCCGCCACGCCGAAGGGAATCTCTGGCGCCAGTTTGTGAGATCGGAGCAGATGGAATTTGGCCCGGTGAAGGCGGGTGAAGATGTTACGGAGTACTTCCGAAGGCTGCCGGCATACGCCAAAAGCTTGAAGGAATACATGCCGGGAGAGGATCTTTGGTTTTGGGAAAGCCAAGTACAAGAAGGCTATCGTTCCGGCAGCAGCCAGCCGGGCTGACAACTTTCGATGCTTGAGTAATATGAGCCTCGCTCTGGAAGTCGGCATTCCCCAACTGCCGGACGTTACCTTTTGGATCTGCCCCTACACCGAAGTCAGTTCAGACCTGCAGACGGGATATTCGCGTGAAGCATAATCGAAAAAGCGTCCTGCTTTCCAGACGGCCGCCTGGCCCCGTGCCTCTTTCTAAGCGGGCATTGAGCGTAATTATACCCGTGCGCGATAGCCTCCCCGAATTGCACCAATGCCTTCAGGCCTTGTCGAGCAACCAAGAACCGCTTACGGAGCTGATCGTGGTGGATGACTGCTCCGGCGCAGACGTTGCCGAGGTGGCAGCGCAATATGGGGCGCGTTACTTTCGCTTACCTCTACATCAAGGTCCGGCGGCAGCGCGTAACCTGGGGGCTCAGCACGCAGCGGGTGAGGTCATCATTTTCATCGACGCTGATGTGATGGTGGCGCCGAATACGCTCACAATCATCCGCGAGAAGTTCGACAGCAACCCAGGCCTGGACGCCCTGTTCGGTTCTTACGACGATTCTCCTCAACACACCGACTTCTGTTCCTCGTACAAAAATCTTCTCCATCACTATACCCACCAACATTCGGAAGAAGAGGCCACCACGTTCTGGTCCGGCTGCGGCGCAATTCGAAAGAAAGCATTTGAGGATGTTAAGGGGTTCGATGAGGGGACGTACCCAGTTGCCTCCATTGAAGACATCGACCTAGGGCTGCGATTGCGTCAAAAGGGGCTGAAAATCCAGCTTGTCAAAGAACTGCAGGTCAAGCACCTAAAGAAGTGGACGCTTGGATCGCTGGTACGAACCGACATTTTTCAACGCGCGGTTCCCTGGACAAAGCTCATCGTCAGGTCAGGTTATCTTCCACACGATCTGAATCTCTCCTGGGAATCGAGACTCAGCACATTTCTTGTAGCGGTATCGATTTTGTTGGTGGCGGGAATACGTCAGGCGACGATTCTAGGTCCTCGCGCTTCCGTTTGTATCGCTCTGGTCTTTGCAGCTATCGTTGCCTCGCTCCTGATACTGAACGGCAAGCTATATTTGTGCTTTTTGAGAAAACGGGGATTGGCATTCTCGGCAGCAGCAATCCTGTTTCACTGGATCATATCTTCTTTACAGCGGAACCGTGTTCCTGTGCTGCGGCGCTTTCGAGCTATTGCGTGAGATCGTCCACCCAATTAGCAAGGACACATCAGACGCCGTTGCCCCGCCGAGCAATCCCGATCTATTGCCAGCGGCGGAAACCGGGCACGATGACTAAGTCAGACGCCGCTTCTTGTGAGAATTACAAATTGCCCATCTCCGAATCTTCGTCCGCGGTTCGAACCCTGCTAAGCAGCATCAGGGACGTTACTTTGCAGGGAGTTTCGCCAGCAAGTAGCCATCTGGTGTTATCACGACTTGTTGAAGTTCCAGCCGGTCTGCCAGATCATCAACAAAAGTACCCTCGTTCGTCAAAAATGTTTTGAAAAGAATCAAGACGGCTCCATCATTCTGTGTTTGCTCGAAAACTCGTGCCATTTCGGCGGCGTACTGGGGACGCGTGCTTTGTGTTTGTGCGTTGATTGGATTGGGCAAAGGAAAGGCAATCCTCCCCGTGCAGAGATAAATCACAGCCGTCGAATTGGAAATAATTGGCACGTCACCGTTCAGCTTGCGGACGTCTGAAATCAACTCCGACGTCTGCCAGTGCTTACTAGTGAGCCCAAGCCCTGACCGGTGAGAGGCTACAGCGAAGCGGGTGAGCCTGGTGCCGCAGAGCGCAAGAATTCCGAAGGCCGTCCAAGTGATAGCCTGCCGCATCTGCCGCTTCATGGCGCGAAGGGGCTGATATAGCTGACTAATTACAACCATTGAACCTATGACAAAGACGAGCAGTAAGTGCCGCCCTGCAATCCAGATTTGGGCGTCAAAAAACGTTTGCGCGATTACAAAAACTGTCAAATAGGAAACCATGAAGATCGCGGAAATCTGCGGAAAAGTTTTCCGCCTCATTGCTTGCGCTGAGCTTGAGCCGCCGGTCGTTTTAGCGCTGAACGCAAGGGCGACAACGCTGATCAAAACAGCAATTCTGAGCACCGCGGGAACCGCTGCCGGAAGAAACCAGCTCGAGAAACTAACTAATGAGAATATATACCGAGACAGATCGGGCGGGTGAAAGGCCAATTTACGACCGGCCATCGTGTGAAGGAAAACCAGGTTCCGGACAATCCACAGGGTCGTGGGAATTCCGAAGATGGCGGCAAATATCAGAGAGTGCGTGAGCCGTCTGGGCCGGGGCGCGTTTCCAAGCCAGATCGCCGCTAGGCCTACCGGGAGGAAGCAGACGCCAACGTAGCGAGTCATCACAGTAAGACTTACGATCAGGGAGAGTAATAAGAGGCGAGGAATAGTAGGTTTTTCAATATAGCGCGTAATCAGTATCAATCCACATAGCGCTATAAACAAAAATAGCGGCTCTGAAATCAAGTAGCTGTGGACGTTTACGACGTCGACCGTTGTAAGCGCCAGTAGGGCACTGAAAAGTCCCCCCAAATTCCAGGCCGTGCACCTCTTAACGATGTACCCGATGAGAACGATATTGAGCCCGAAAAGCACCGCATTCAGCCATCTGGCTGCGCCAAAAACATTCCGGCTCAGGCAGGCCCAAGCCGCAAGCGTCACAGGAAAAAGTGGTGGGAAGGCTGAAAGAGGGACAAAGTGGTTTGTATCAGGCAATTGGAGCGTGAGCCCTTTTCCCGCAGCCAGATTGCGGGCCGCCATCGAATAGGAGGCGGAGTCCACATCCGTTCCAATCCCCCACGAAGTCACGTAGAGTACGGTCGCAACTCCGATCATCGCCAACGACGCCATGATGATTACGAAATGCAGATGGCTAAGCTCGCGGATGTTCTCAGCATTCATAGCCTGTCTGGAAGAGCCAGTGGGGTCTTTGACTGGTAGCTCCAAGCTCATAGTTGGTCCAAGTGACGATATTTAGTTATGTCTGGCTTTGCACAGTCCGGTCAGTCTCTACACTGAATAGAAAGCTTAGCTTGGGCTAAAGAGGTACCTTCTCTCGTCTTATCCTACGGGTCCGCACTTGCACCGGGGTCAGTTCAACATTTCATGTTACTCTACATATCTTCGCTGGCTCCTTCGTGGTATCCCTGCTCGGTGTTGATCGACCATATATTTTCTTTACCGGGGCGCCCACTGAGAATGTTGTCCACGGCGGTCATGGCGGTCAGCATGGAGTGGTCCTGATTGTTGTACTTGTGCATGCCGTTGCGGCCCATCAGAAACAGGTTTTCGAAGCCATCGATGATAATTCGCGGATCTCGTCGAAGCGGTCGTAGGTGCCGAAATAGCGCGGGATAGGTCTTGGGCATGCGGATCACGGTGGAGTCGAGTACATCGTCGGCTTCGATGATGCCGATCTTGTCAAGTTCTCCTGGCGCAAGCTCGATCATCTCGTCGTCCGGCATTCTTCCACATTCGTCGCGTCTCGTAACAGAAGTATTCCAGGCCGAGCCAGACTTGATCGGATCGGCGACCAGGTATGGGCTCCAGTTGTTGAAGATCTGCAGGCGGCCCACAGCACGTCGGGCTCCTGGATGTAAATCCAGTTGTCCTGATGAGCAGTTTGCCGATCTGCTTCGTCGTGACCTTGAGCTCTTCAGCAGCAGTCCGACGGTGATGAAGTCGCGGTACATCAGCCCGTCGCTGACCTCGCGCACGTTGCGGGGACGCGCGTGTCCAGGGCGCGGACCAGTTCCTTGACCGGCATGGTCGAGAAGAAATAGTCGCCTGCGAATGCGGCGGCGCTCGCCGTTTCGCCGTTCGACGCCTCGACGCCGACGACGCGTCGCCGTCGACGTTGAACTTGGTCCACGTCGCAACCCGGTGAGGATCTCGCCGCCCGCTGGCCACGACTCGCTCGGCGACATCTTCCCACATCTGGCCCGGGCCGAACTTGGGATAGAGGAACTGCTCGATGAGCGAAGTCTCGGTATCTTTTCTGGCGAGATCCTGACTTGCCGGCTTGAACGGCTTGCTTGAAGAAATGCGCGAGCGCCTTGCGTGATCGAAAGCCCCTTGATGCGCTGGGCGCCCCACTCGGCGCTGATCTGGTCGCAGGGTACGCCCCACACTTTTTCCGTGTAGGACTTGAAAAACGTCAGGTACAGCTGCGTCCGAAGCGGTTGATGAAGAACTCTTCCAGGTTTTTTTCGTTTCGAATCGGGAAGCACACGGCTCGCAGGTAACTTAAGGCGATTCGCGCCGCCTTCGCCCTCCGAGTTTTCGAAGTGTTGCGGGAGTCATTCGCAATGGATAGTCAAAAAAGTTACGCAGAAAGTAGATGCGAGATCTGCGCCGCCGGATGAGCATCACGCGGTCCTCGTCCGGTCCTACCGACGAACTGCTGTCCTGCCCCCGTTCCGATTTCATTCCGCCTACGGTCGCCTGCACCATCCTTGTCTGTTGCTGGTAACTGATCTGCTGCGGCCCATTCACCTTTTCCAGCGGTAGAATCTCGAGCCACCACTCGGTCACCCGGTCGGATTTGGAAAAGAATCGATGGCCACCTAAGTCGATGCGGTTCCCCTGATAATTCACGGTTCTCGCCAAGCCGCCCATGTAGTCGCTTTTTTCGAGAACAATGGGCTTGATATCGCTCCGTTTGCAAAATTCGTAGGCAGCCGTGAGCCCCGCCGGTCCGGCACCTATGATGATGGCTTTTTTTCGCAAGGTCTCGGGCCTATGATTTACTTATATTCGCAAATCCGTTTGACTCCGCGCGCACATTTTAGGCGTGCGTTTCCTGGGCGCCAGAGTCTGCACATATGTTGAGTGGAAGCGAGATGGCAAAACTCGTCGTGACGGGAGAAGCGAACTATGTCTAGTTCCGAGATGACGCGTCGAAAAGTCATGGCAATCGGTCTCGATGGGCTGGATCTGACCCTGGCCGAGAGGCTCATCGCCGAGGGTCAGATGCCGGCCCTGGCGAACCTAAGAAAAAGGTCCGCGCGTTTTCTCCTCGACCCGGGACCCGCCGAAGAAACTGGCCTCGCGTGGGAGCACTTCGCCTCAGGACTCTCGCCGGAAGAGGCACGCCGATGGTCGGACGTGATGTTCGATCCAGCTTCCTACACCGTGTGGCAGGAAGGCGCTCACTTTGCACCGTGGTGGGCCGAAACCGACCTTCGCGTGTTGGTGTTTGACACGCCATTCGTCGATCTTCGTCGCGCCCAAAATACCAAAGGGATCGTGGGGTGGGGCTTGCATTGCGACGGGACCGCGAGGATTTCTCGGCCGGCGACGTTGCAGGACGAGTTCGAGCAGGCGTTCGGAAAATATCCGGGCGCTGGATGGATCTATGGGACGCCGTGGCCCTCCGCGGAGCGCACCCGCAGGATGGGCGAAGCGCTCTGTGACGCCCTTGACGTGCGCAGCCGCGGGGCCCGGTGGTTAGCCAAAGAGCGGTGCCCTGACTGGGACTTCTTTTTTGCCATAGGCGTCGAGTTGCACGGAGGTGTAGAGGGTCTGTGGCACGGTATGGATCCTAGCCATCCCCTCAACACGCATCCTTCGGCCGGAGCAGCCGCTGGCGCCCTCCTCGACGTACACCGGGCATTTGACCGTATGCTTGGGCAACTCGTTGACGTCGCCGGCGAGGCTGCGATCGTTGCGTTCAACATGGGAGGTATGGGGCCGAACCATTCCGATACCCAATCGATGGCTCTCCTCCCCGAACTGCTCTACCGTCACGCCTTCGGGAAGCCCCTGCTCGCTGTCCCACCGGTTTGGACGGCTGCGCCAGAACGCGTGCCTATTCTGGATGAGGACGATAACTGGCACGCGGCAAGCTCCAAGTGGGTTCCTCTGCCGGAGGCACGCGAAACTAAGGCTTCGCCGGAGGGACGTTTGCGCGCCATCGCCCGTCGCCTGCTGGTACCGCTAAAGGGACTTTTCACGGACGCTCCGTCCGCGGCTTCCGACGTGGGATCCCGCCTGTGGCGCCGGAACGCCAAGAACTCGACTGGCAGCCTTGCGCTCGCTATCGCGACCATTGGCCGCAGATGCCGGCGTTCGCGCTGCCTTCGTTCTATAGCGGGCGCATCCGCATCAATCTTCGCGGCCGCGAAAAGCATGGCATCGTGGACCTTTCCGAATACGAGGAGACGTGCCGGGCGCTGAAGACCCTGCTGAGCGAGTGCCGGGATCCGCGCACCGGCAAGCCGGCGGTCGCTTCTGTGGAGCGAGCGTCGAACCACCAAACCCCTTGAGCTCTCGAGTTCGGAGTCGGATCTTCTGGTGATTTGGAGCGACGTGACCGCTGCGGCTCTCGATCACCCGCGCCTGGGCCTCATTGGTCCGGTACCGCTGCTGAGGACCGGTGGACACACGCGCAACGGGATGGCGTACCTCGCGGTGCCGGGCCTCGAGCCTGGGGAGCGGGATGGCGTGCGCTCGTCTTTCGACGTCGTTCCCACAATTGTGCAGCTGCTCGGCGCTAAGCCTTCCATCCACCTAACCGGAAAGAGCTTGCTCCCGGCCACTGCCTGACCTCTACTGGCCCATGCGGAGCTGTAATGATCGAGGGCTAACTCTGCTGGCTCCGATTTGCGGCTACCCTGAGTACCTGCAGCAACCGTGAAAGTGTCTTGACGGCAAAACGTCTCCGCGGATCGAAACCTAGAACAGGACGCTGAGCGACATTTGAATCTGCCGCGAGCTGCCGATCGTCTTCACGTCCTGGCCAAGACCAGTGGGACAGAAGTAGAAGCCGTTCTGCGGTTGATGCCGCTGCAACCGCGAGCCAGAGTCGGCGTGGTCTGGTTCCGTACGGCGGCTGGCCACCGGGAACGGGCTGAAAGCCAGGTTCTGGTCGACGTTGTCGATCGGAATGTCGAAGCTCGGATGGTTGGTCAGGTTGTAGACATCGAAGCTGTACTTCAAGCCGACCCGCTCGGTTATCTGCGTCATCTTCACAATCGAGATGTCCGCGCGCTTCTGCCAGGACTGCCGGAAAATGTTGCGCTGGCCGCCGCCGGAGATGAAATTGGTTTCAAACGTGTCGCCGGGAGGAATCGCCGAACACGGAACGTCCATCAGGCTTGCGCGTTGGGACGTTGCACGGATGAGCAGCGGCACGCGTAAAGCAAGACGCCTTTAGTGCCGGGAAATCGAAGTTGTTGCCGATCGCGCCGGTCACCGCGTTTTGAGGCGTGCAGCCGGGAGCAAGCGGAACGATTGGATTCGTGATTCCGTCGTTGATGCTGTAAAAAATGCTTCCCACCGCGCCGGAATAATCGATCACGCTGTAGGGCTGGCCGCTCTGGAGCGTTACGAGACCTTGAACGCTCCATCCATCGGCCACCTTGCCTTCCACGGTGGAGGCCGAGACGAACTTGGGAAGTTCGTAGTGGTAGTCGATGTTGAACACGTGCGTGCGGTCGAAGTCCGACGGCCCGTAGCCGCCGCGCAAATCCATGCGGGTTGCTGCCGTTGTAGAACAAGCCCAAGGCGCTCTGCTCATCGAGCGAGCGCGAGTACGTGTAGGAAAAGCCGGCCTGAAGCCGTGGCTGAGGCTGCTTTTCAACATGGGCCTGCAAGGCGTTGTAGGCCGAAACTCCAGCAGCCGTGTACTCTTCGGACTCGCCGGCATACCCATGTAGGGCACGCGCTCGTCGACGTTGCCGCCTTCGGTATTGAATTGCATCGGCTGTCCATTCGGTAAATTCAGGGTGCAGCCGAGATACCCGCACGTCGAGTCTGTCTGGACGGTGTATCCATACGTGTAGTACTGCGCATGCGGAGAAGCAGCCGGGTTTGCGCAAACCGGCGCCGGGCCGCACAGTGGATTGGTGGGAGTCGCAATTCTGGCCTGGTTGAACGGGACCGGGATGATCTCGTGCCGGCCGAGGGCGTTCACATAGCCGATGTCAATGGCAAGATCGTTGCGGGGCTGCCATTGGATGTCCAGCGTGGTGTTCATGGTATAGGGCAGCTTGTTGTTGCGCGCGTAGGCCGCCAGATAAAAGGGAACGTCGCCGTTCTCGAGGCCAGCCGCATTGGGCAGAGCCGCAACCCCAGTGCTGGGATCAGTGATGGCAATGGCCGTTGGATTGCCGTTAGGCGGAGCGGAAAGCGTTGGTCCCCACGGATTCGAGAGAGTGGTGCTGCAAGTCTCAAATGTACCCGGAAATGCGGTTGGGCAGAACTGCGTGCTCACAAACGGCAATTGCTGGTTGATGCCGAAAGGACCGCCCGGCGCAATGCTCTGGGCACGCCCGGCGAGACAGGTAAGAATAGAGTTCGCCGCGGTCGTAATACATTCCCCAGCCCGCACGGACGACTACTTTGTTGTTGAACTTCTTCGGGCTCCAGGCGACGCCAATTCGCGGCGCGAAACCCCATTGGCGCCCGGTCAGAGTCGAGTTGCTCACGCCCGGCGTGGCGTACTTGCTGTTTCCGGCGACGATCAAACCGGTCGAGGTGATCTTGTCCGTCACGGAGTTGTAGGCGTACTTGCTCGGATCGAAATTGAGAAGTTTGCCATTCTTCTCGGTCAAGCCGCCGTCCCAGTCAAACCGCAAACCCGCGGTGACGGACAGATTGGAGCGCAACTGGAATTTATCCTGGAGATATTCGCCGGTTTCGTTGGCGCGCCAGTAGCGGTTCGGATTCCCGGAGAGGATGATTGTCCCGGCGTAGAGATAGTCGTCGATGAGCTCGCCCTGCAGAAATTGGTTGATGTCCTGCGCATCGATCATCCCCAGTTGGTTTCTTCGATCGCGGGTGTTGAGCTGCGTGTATTCGAAGCTTCCGCCGAAGGTGATGGTGTGTCTTCCGAGGGTCCAGATGGCGTTGGCGGAAGGATTGAAGCGGTTCTGGAACACGCCGGTAAATGCCCCCAGGGACACCGCCCCGGCGCCGATGTTCAGCAAAGGTTGGTAGGACGGAAGTGACGTGTCCCGCGGCCAGTTGATCGTGATGCCCGGGAAAGATATTCGAGCCGAACGTGTTGATCGTGCAATCGGAAGCGGCAAAGCCGGTCAAGAGCCTCGCAGGCCGAGCCGAACTGCGCCGGCGTAAAGGGCTGGCCGAGCGTGCTGTAAGCCTTTTCGCGGATGAACCCGAAAGTTTCGGTGACGCTCAAGTTGGGCTTCACGATTTGCGTGTGGCTGAGGGAAATCACCTGGCTGCCGGCGTCCAGATGCTGCGGAAAGCCCGCAACCGACGAATAAGCGTAGGGAGCGGTCGTCGGGTCATGCTGGTAGTAATACTTGGCCGAGAACGAATGCGTCGAATTGGGGTTCCAGTCCAGATCGGCGACAGCCTGGTCGGCCAGGAAATACGCCGTTCCGGGAATCTTCGGCATCCTCGGGAAACGCTTCGATGAGCGCCGGATTGGTCGTGTTCAGCGCGATGAGCATTCGGATTTGCCGACGGAATCAGATATTGCCCGTTGGGCAACTTGTAATTGAAAAGGTATAGGCGATGGGATTGATGTCACCCGGCGCGCAGTACCCACCGCCGGGTTGATCGTGCAGTCGCGTCAAGCCGAAGAGCGCTCGAAAGGTTGTTGGTGTTCCCAACTGCCGCCAGCCCCGCGGCCGAGCGGTCATTCGTCAAGTCCCGGTGGGCACAGTCGGCCGGGAGATTCCGATCTCCTCGTCCGAGGCGTGCGTGTGTTGGTAGCTGCCGTAGAAGAAGAGCTTGTTCTTTATGATCGGCACGCCGATGGCTCCGCCCGCCGTGTAGCGGTGCAAGCCCGGATTCTTTTCGTTGGCGGGAATGTTCGGGTCGGCGTTGTAGAAATAGGGATCGGCGTTCAGCCAGTTGGTTCCGCGATGGACGTAGGCGCTGCCCATGAATGTCGTTCGTGCCGGAAGCGGTGCTCATGTCGATGTGCGCGCCGCTGGTGGAGCCTTGCTGCGCGTCGTACATCGAAGTGTTCACGCGAACTTCCTGAATCGTTTCCGGCGCCGGCGAAGGAATCGATTCGCCGATCGCCAGATAAACCGAGGCGCTGCTCTGGACCGGAAGCGCGCTCAACGCCGACGAGGTGGCTGACGCCCGTTGCATTCACGACTCGCGACGGAGGCCACCTGGCTGGTGGTCTTGCCGTTGAACAGGTTTTTGGCGTCCACGCCATTCAACAGGAACGTGTTGCTGGTGTCGCGCTGGCCGTTGGCCCAGACCGGCGGGTTGCCCAAGCCCGGCGTTCGCGCCGGTTCCGGCCGGAAGTTCCGCGTTCACGCCGGGAGAAAGCAGCGCCAAGCCCGGTGAAACGAACCGGTAGGCAGGGGCACCGCGTCGATTTCCACTTTATCCATCACGTAGCCGTTGGTCGTGTCCACGGCGTTGACGAGCGGAGTCTCTTCGACGGTGATGGTCTGCCCCACTTTGCCGATCTTCAAGGTGCCATTCACGGTGACGGTGCGGTTGGCCTGCACCTGAATCGAGGGAATATTTAGCGTTTGAAAGCCCGTGTGAGTGAAAGTGATGGTGTAGTTGCCGATGGGCAGGTTGACAAAATCGTAGCTGCCGGTATCGGACGTCTGGAGACTACGCGTCAGTTTGGTCTGGTCACCAACGATCGTAACCGCGGTGGCCGGGATCACGGCGCCCAGAATCGTCCGTCACAGTGCCGGTAATGCCGCCTAAGGTTTGTTGGGCGCGTTGGGCGCGGGCGGTAGAGCAAATAACCAAAAACCAAAAAGAAAAACAGCACGACGTAAAATCGGCCAACTTTCAATATCGTTCGGTCTCCTGGAGAAAAGCTTAAGGGCGAAAACCGAGGGCTGTTAACCCTGTTGAAAAAGGCCCATCGATACCAACGGTTTGGACTTATCCTAGGGGACCATCAATCGAAGTGAAAACTCATTGTTTCGATGGCTAGGATCGATTCTTTCGATTTGTCGAGCACGGATGGGGGATACAAGATTATACCTTCGCCCGAAGATCTCGAGCTGGCGTGCCGATACAATATAAGTATAAGTAACCTGTTAAGTAATCAGTCATGACGATCCCAAAAGACACCGTGCTGGTTACCACAGAGGCCACTGAGGGCCAGTCGAAGCCAGCCGGCTTTGGTTTGCGACACGAAACCCTTTCGCCTCTTGAGACCCTGGCGCAGTCGATTTCCGGGATGTGCCCGACACTCACCCCGTTTGTCACCGTTCCCTTGGTGTTTACTCTCGCGGGGAACGGCACCTGGCTCGCGTACCTTCTGGCGACGGGCGGAACACTTCTCGTTGCTTGGTGCATCGGCCGTTTTTCCCGCTACTCTTCGTCGCCCGGCTCTCTCTACTCGTACGCCGCAATGATTTTGCCGCCGTGGCTTTCGGCCACGGCTGCGTGGAGTTTGCTGCTGGCCTATGTGGCAGGGAGCGCCAGCAACATAGGCGGTTTTTACTATTTCGCAAACCTCATGCTGAAGGATGCCACCGGCCACGGCCTTCCCGTGATGCTTCTGGCCTTGCTGATTGCCGCCCCTCCCGTGTGGATCGCCTGGCGCGATGTGAAGATCTCGGCGCGCGTGATGCTCGTAATCGAAGCGGTCTCCGTAACTCTGGTCGTGATCGTCCTGGCGCTGGTGTTATTCCGCCGTGGCTTTCACGTCGATCCTAATCAGTTTCATCTTCGCGGCGTGACGGCCGGCGGTTTCCGGCAGGGGTTGGTCCTCGCTATTTATAGTTTTGTGGGTTTCGAGGCCGCGACCGCCCTCGGTTCCGAGGCCCGCAATCCCTTAAGAGCCATTCCTCGCGCCGTCATGCTGACGGCTGTGCTGGGGGGCGTCTTTTTCACGATCTGCGCCTATACAGAAGTTTTGGGCCTGGGTATGAGCGGCAAAGACCTTGGCACCAGCGACGTACCTATGCACGTGCTTGCGCAAGTCGGCGGAGTGCCTGTTCTCGGATTACTGATCGATTTTGGCGCGCTCGTCAGCCTGTTCGCCGGCATTCTGGCAGGCATCACGGCGGCCGCGCGCGTGTTGCTGATGATGTCGCACAACGGACTGACGCACGCTTCACTGCGCGCCACGCATGCCCAAAATGCAACCCCGACCAGCGCCACGATCGTTACCGGCCTCGCCGCGTTTCTTCCTGTCGCTTTTTTTGCCGTGAAGGGCTTCAGTGGACTCGACGTTTATGGCTGGCTCGGCATGATGGCGGTCTATGGCTTCGTGGTCACCTATGGGCTGGTATGTTTCGCCCTCCCAGGTTATCTGCGCGACCATCATGGCGTGGTAAACTCTGCAACGAAGACGATCCCCTGGATCGCTTTTGCCGCCATGGTTTACGCCCTAATCGCAAATCTCTATCCCGTGCCCGAAGGCGTGTACGGAAAGCTGCCCTTTGTTTACCTCGCTTACCTCGCCGTGGTTCTTTTGTTGTTTGTTTTTCGACCGCGCCCGAAGACCTCCCCGCAGGAGGAAACCTAGGCCGCTCACCTTCCGTTGCATCGCAACTGGTTTGTTGCCGGCGTTATTTTCATTAATTTATTTGGCGAATTACCTGGACGATCGAGGCACAGCGTCCCGAAAGGAGCTTTTATGAAGGCTTTTATAACGAAGGATACTCCGGTTACCGACGAAGTTTTGAACACCATCGCTCATCTCCCCACCAAGAGCCTTTCCAAGATCGTCGAAGATGATTCTTTCGAGAAGCTGACGGACCGAGACTTCATGCGCATCGGTGTCCTGCTGGCAAAGAAAGGATACGACGAGGGCGGGTGTCCCATAGGCGGCGTAATCGTCAACAATGAGACGCGGCAGATCGTCGGAAAAGGCCACAACACGCTGGTTCAAGAGAACCATCCCTACAATCACGGCGAGACTTCTGCCGCGCGCGATGCCGGCCGTATCGATTTCAGCCAGACGACAATTTTACTCGACACTCAGCCCCTGCGACATCTGTGCGGCGCTAATTTACCGTCGCCAGTTCAGTCGGCTGGTCGTCGGCGACGTCACAAATTTCTCAGGCACGGAAGACCTGATTCGAAAGAAGGGCGTCCAGGTGGATATTTTGGAGGATCCTGATCGGCATCGCGCTCTTCGTGAAGTACCTGAAGGAAAAACCCGATCAGCACTTGGAAGACGCCTACGGCCTCGCGGAGGTGCGCAAGGCTGCTGCAGTCCAAGACTTGAAGCCTCGGCGCCTGGAGCGCCTTTCACTTTACGTCTCTTGGGGTCGAACCTCACCTGACCCAGACTTGCGCAACGGCCTGTTCAGGGCTTCCAGAATCCATGTTGGCGTGAAGGGACCCGATCCGTCGACAGCTACATCGTAATCGCGCAGCGCGTCGGCCACGGCATTGGCCATCGCCGCGTGTGCGCCGATCGAACCGCCCTCTCCGACGCCGCGCATCCCAAACGGATTGAAGCTAGTGGGTGTTTCCATGTGCCAAAGCCTGAAATCGGCGGGAACGTCCATCGCGCCCGGGCAAAACGTAATCCATGATCGCCCGCTTTGAGATAGCCGTCCGCATCATAGACCAGACGTTCGCGCAACACCGCGCCGATCCCCTGAACGACGCCTCCGACAATCTGACCCTCGACCAGCAGCGGGTTCACGACCCTTCCGCAATCATGCGCGACGGTGTAGCGCGGAATTTCGAGCCGCCCCGTTTGCGGATCGATTTCCACCACGGCGATGTGTGTTGCGTAGGAATAGGACGGCCTGGGAACTTCGAGCCGATGAGTGGCCTCGATTTTCTGCGGCAGCGGATTTCTCCGCAGAAAGAAGGAATCTCCGGCAGTGGAACGAACTCCGCGTCGGGTTCCGGCAATATCACCCCGCCGCTTTCCCAACGCAGTGCGGCGGGATCGCATTTGAGTGCCGCAGCGAAACAGTGGAGGATCGTCTTGATCAATTCGCGCGCCGCCATCCGCCCGGCGGCGCCGCCGACAGCTGCACCACGGCTGGCGAAGGTTCCCACGGCATCCGGCACCTCGTCGGTATCGCCCTGGCGGATGGCGACCTGCTCCATCGCGACGCCGAGCTCCTCGGCGACCAGTTGCCGCTGCGTCGTCTCCGAACCTTGCCCGACCGGCATGATGGAACTGAAGAGAAGAACCGTTCCATCGGGCTGCAAAGCGATCCGCGCAGTTTCGTACGGTCCCACCGCCGTGATTTCGACGTACATCGAGATGCCGAGGCCCCTGCAGTTTTCCCCGCGCGCGCGGCCGCCTTGCGCTCGCTCTCAAAATTCTCATACTCGGCGAGCCTCAGTCCGGCTTCGAAGCAGCGCGGATAATCTCCTTCGTCGTAAATGATGTGGTGCGCGCCCGCGAAACCTGTTCGGCCGCGATCGAGAGGCAATTCGTTCGGCTGAATCAGATTGCGCCGGCGAATTTCGGCGCGATCCATTCCCAGGATCCGCGCCGCCTCATCGAGAAGCCGCTCCATCACCAGCGTCGCCTGCGGAGCCCCTGCGCCGCGCAAGACATTCAGCGGCGTCTTATTCGTGACCACCGAAAACATCCGCGCATCAAGGTTGGGCACGCGGTAAGGGCCACGCACCATTGCGCCCATAGCGGTGATCGGCGTGTTGCCCACGAAGCCGTATGCCGCGCCGATGTTTGCCCAGCCGGTGAGGCGCAGCCCGACGAACGTCCCGTCCCTGCCACGACCGCTTCCGCGTCCACCGTTTCTTCGCGGCATGAGTGGCGGAAGCAAAATGTTCGCGCCGGTCCTCCAGCCACCGAACAGGACGCCGAAGTTTGCGCGCCACCGCGGGAACCAGTATCTCCTCGGGATAGACCATCTCCTTGCAGCCGAAGCCGCCGCCCAGGCGCGGCGCGGTCACGCGGATCTGCTCCAGGCTCACGCCAAACGCTCGTGCGAGCACCGTGCGCAACATTTGCGGCAGCTGCGTGGAGCTCTCCACATGCAGGCGCTCGCCGTTGTCGGTGAGCCTCGCCATGACGCCGCGCGTTTCCATAGGAACGGCGGTTTGCCGGTGGAATTCAAATCGCTTGCGGATCACTAGGTCGCCGTCGCGCGCTGCGAAATCTGCATCGCCGTCGCGCTGCGTCACCTGATAGACGACATTTGTCCCGAGTTCTGGATACAGCAACGTCGCGCCCGGATCCATCGCTGCCATGTGATCGGTAACTGCCGGGAGCGATTCGTAGTCAATCTCAACCAGAGCCGCCGCATCTTCGGCGAGATAGCGATTCGCCGCCACGACCAGCGCCACTGGCTGGCCGACGTAGCGAACCCGATCGCGGGCGATGACCCGCTGCCGCACGTCCAGTGTTCCCGGGATCATGTCCACGCACGGAAGCACGTCGTCGACTAAATCCAGATCGTTCGCCGTAAGAACAGCGATCACACCGGGACTCGCCAGGGCGCGTTGGGTGCGGATCGCGCGGACGATCGCGTGCGGCTCCAGAGAGCGGACGACGCAGATTTCCGCCGCATCCGGCGCGGGAATATCCGAGAGGAATCCGCCGGCCCCCTGCAACAGGCACTCGTCCTCGGCGCGCAGAACGGCTTCGCCGACGTAGCGGTGTCTTCGCGAAGTCCGGACGTAGGCAAATGCCTCCTCCGTCATTCGTTCCCGCCCGGGATGATCGTCTGTTGCGCCCAGCGCTTGCCGCACCGCCGTCCAAATATTTCGATAGCCGGTGCACCGGCAGAGGTGGCCGCTAAGATATTGCCCGACCTCCTCCGAGTCCGGATTGACGGACCGTTTGATCATGCTGTAGACGGTCATCAGCCATCCGGGCGTGCAGTATCCGCACTGCAGGGCATGGTGCTGCTGGAAGATTTGCTGCACACGGTCTAGCCCATCGGAAGTGATCATTCCCTCGAGGGTGACAATCTCAGCTCCTTCGGCTTGCACCGCCAGCAGGGTACAGGATCGCGCTGGCTCGCCGTCCACCAAGATGGTACAGGCGCCGCATGCGCCTTCTCCGCAAGCGACTTTCAGCGCGGTTAGTCCGAGATGCTCGCGAAGAAAATCGCTCAGCAGAAGACGGTCAGGCACAAACGTCCGCACGTGTTTCCGGTTCACCGTTACGCTGAGTTCCGTCCGCGATTCGCTCGGGTCGTCCCATGGTGACTCAGGGGGCGTCGTATCATGAACCGTCATTGGTTACCCCGAGGGTAGGAACATCGGGCTCGGGCATCTGTGAGAGCTCGGCCAACGGCCGCGATAGCCGCCTTTGATCGAAAAGCGCCGGTAGCGTGCAGATCGGTCCGCGCCGGCCAGGGGCGTTCCGCAGCGGCGATATGCGCCGCATCGCGAATCAGGGAATCGTGATCAGCAGTTTCGCCGGTCAGGGCTTCCTCCGCGAGCCGTGCGCGGTAAGGACTCGCGGTGAGGCCTCCGACTGCAATACTTGCCGATTTTATGCGCCCGGTCTCCTCAACCAGAAGTGTAGCGGCGCAACATACGAGGGCGAAATGGCCCTGGCGCAACTGGACCTCGGAAAATCCCCAGCCTTCACCGCTACTTCGGCTCCGAAACGACGCCGATAGGATGAGGCTATTCGGAGGCAGCTTCGTGCCGGTTTCAACAGCATAGACTTCTTTGGCGGGCATCCTGCAGCGTGCGCCATTGCTCAAGAGGATCTCGAGCTCAGCATCCAGAGCGAGAGACACGACCGGCACTTCGCCGCCTGCGTTCGCCTGTGCCAGACAGCCGATGACCGTTCCGCGGCTCCGAACCTGTGGCATCGCGACCCAGCCCAGCGCTTCGGAGAGCAATGGAATGAACTGATAGACCATCGGATTTCGTTCTATCTGGGATTGACGGCAAGCGGCGCCGATGTTGACGCGCCCTTGGGCCTCGGACAGGGCGTCCAGGCTCGGGCATCGCATGATGTCGATCAGTGACGAAACCGAAGTGATACGCGCGCTGAGTGCGGGAATTAAGCTTTGCCCGCCGGCAAGAATCCTGGATGTACCGTCGCCGGCGCAAAGCAGTTCTACCGCTTGATCCGCTGTCTCGGCGCGAACGTATCTGAACTTGGCCGGTTTCATTTACAGTGCTTACGACATAGTCAAAGGCAGCGCCGTATAATCGAAACGCAAGATACGTTGACTGTACCTTGTTGTTTTGAAGCCAAACGCTTATCGATGAACACTAACTCGCGGATATACGAAGGGCCATTGTAAGACGGAATCTGAAGGGTGAAAAGCTACTTTGTGGCCGGCCACAAAAATCGAAGTAACCGTAGCGAGAGAGCGTCAAGCGTTTCATTAGAAGGAAATGAATCCCAAGTGTTTTCGGTCAATGAGATTCTCTCCTCCGGAGCG
The DNA here is from genome assembly GCA_963848365.1 of uncultured Acidobacteriota bacterium. Lineage (GTDB taxonomy): Bacteria > Acidobacteriota > Terriglobia > Acidiferrales > UBA7541 > Palsa-295. The sequence continues at coordinate 1,856,334 of CAWKDI010000002.1, read as the reverse complement.
CGCGCCAACTTTCAAGGCAACTTGGAAATTTGGGCCTCCACCGATGCATTCAAAGCCGCCTGCTTTTCAGCTACGACACAGGCGGAAACCTGGGCCGCCAGGTCCTTGAGCGCGCTCTTGGCGTCGCTGTATGCGGCGACTTCGACCTTCCTGAATGCGTCGACGTACTGGTTCACGAGCGCGCGCCGCTGGGTTGCGGCATTCTGCGGGGCGACGAAGTCAGAATCCGGAAGCTTGACCAGCGCCGACTTGAGATCGCCCCATCCGAGGTCGATGACAATCGGCTTGACCAGCATCAATTCGCCCGCCAGTTGAGACAAGCCGCGCCACCTGCTGCACGAAATAGTCTTTGTCGAAGCCGTGCGGGCCCGCCTCCGTGTCGAGTTGCGCATAAGTTTGGGTCCAGCCGCCCGGCCAGTCGCCGGCAAGCCCGATTCCGGGGATGTGGTAGGCCTGCCCTTATTCATCGGACTTTTCACCGAGCCCTGAAACCCGCCATTGACGCCCGGTTCAGCGTTGCCGGCCTTTACGTCTACCCTGGGCCAATGATTGTCGGTGGCCGCTTTCGCGATCGCTTCCACCAGCCAGATGTTGTTGTTGTAGACGTCCATCAGGCTCGTGATCACGCCGCCATTTTCCGGGAGCTCGCTGGAATAGACGTAATCGTTCCCGCCGGGTCCCACTTCGATCGTCTGCCGGCCGCCCATGTGCTCCATACCGAGCGTAGCCACGATCGTCTTCAGGCGCTCGGGGTGAATGGTGTAGTAATCGAATTGCGGCCAGCTGCCTTCGCCGCCCGGCATAAAATGCCGGCAATCAAAGTAGAAGATCAGTGTTCGCGGTCTCGCCGACTTTGGAATGTGGTTGAAATAGGACATGATGCCCAGCATGCCCAGGCCGCCGTTCTCCTCGATCAGGGACATGGCATCGGTGTGGGTGGCGAGCAAGACCTGCTCGTCGAGCGGCGTGCCATAGTTCCTGCCGGGCAAATAAGCCATGATGGCTTTGCCGGTGTCCCGCTGGAAGCGGGCGATCAGGGTCAAGGTGGCGGTCTTGCCTGCCTTCGCGTCCACCAGCACTTTCGCTCCGTTTACGCGATCGAGAGTGAGAGTCGGACAGTTGATATAGGCCGCCCCGAGCCCAGCCTTCCCATCCGGCGTATAGACGCTCCGCTGAGCAAGTCCGAACGCTGCCCCTGGCGACAGGTCGTAAACGACGACCATGCCCGCGGCGTGCCCACGGATGCCGATGGAGGCGAACTCATTGAGCTGACTCCACACCCACCGGGAATGATAGGAACTGGTTACGCTGGCGGAGGGTGGCGTAAACAACGGCGCCCATTTGCCCGGAGAGCGCCATTCATAGTCCGTGAGCGTGTAGCTGTCCAAGAACGAATCGGTGTACGGAGGAGCCGGGTATTGCGCGGTCTGGAATACGAGTATTTTTCCGGCGATTTGCGCGTCGGCGGGAGGATGAGCCGGATCGTAATAAAGCATCGGCGCGGTGATCCCTTCGGGAGGCGTAGAGCCGGAGGTCATGCCGTAGGACGCTACGACCGGCACCGGCGTCCCGTCAGAAACGAGCTTCTCAACCGCCATGCCGGAATCATATATGTGCGTCCTGCGATCGGGCCAATCGTCCACGATGTAATGATCGTAGGGCATCTCGACGTAGTCCAGGTCGACGGCGCCGAACTCCGGCATTTTCGATATCAGGAACTCTGTGTACCGCTTCCAGCCCGTGCCGCCCGCATAGGTTGGGCCTCCCTGGCTCTTGAAAACAGCCCATTCCCAGGCTTGATCGGGCGTGATCATGAACTGGTGGTTGATCTGTGGAAAAGCGAATTTGCCGTGCGCGGCGGCTGCGGATTTTCCTTGGGCCAAAAGAGGCCGCCGGATCAAGGCTGCCCCGGCGGTGAGGCCGGCCGTCTTCAGGAAGTTACGCCGCGAAGTATCGGCTGGCTTGTGGGTACGGTTCTGAGGGTTGTTGAGTAAAGATTCGGATCGCTTCCGCCATTTGCTCATGCCGCGACCTCACGCACGGTGCAGCATAGTTTAACTAGTCAGGTTTCGTCACGTCATTTTACAAAGCGCAAAGTTTCACGCAGCGCGAAAGCCGCATCGCAGCGGTGAATAATTCGATTTATTCATACGACAGCGTGACGTGGATACCGCCGAATGGCGCCAACACGTCATATGTGCCGCCGAATCTCCTGTACACCCCGATCCCCGCGGGGCCGAACTAGCGCCAGCTTTTTCTCGCAATCTCGTAACCAACTGCGGCTGCAGGGCGTTCCATACGGGTGCGAATCCTTGGCTTTGATCAAAATCCCCTTGATTCAGTCCCATTTCCATGAGCACATCAGCCTTTTGCCGGAGCCCCTATCGAATCTTAGTGGCGGATGAATTTCCCCTTGTGCGCCGCGGCCTGCGCGGGCTTCTTGGTTCAGATCCGGAATTAGAGGTCTGCGGCGAAGTGTCAAACGTGCGGGAAGTCTTGCCGCTCGCGAGCAAGAAAAAGCCGGACCTGATCATAATGGGTCTGGGGAGAATGGATGAGCTCGGGGCTATTGCTTCGATTCGTGAAGCGAATCCTGGAACGCAGATCCTTACGATGCATACGGCAGAAGAATCCATCCGCGGAGTATTGGACGCGGGCGCCCACGGATATATTCTCAGGTCTGACGCTGAATCGAAGCTCCTGTTGACCATTCAGTGCTTGCGGCAACGCCGCTGGTTTTCGTCGCGGAACCCCCGCGAATTCGAAGGAAGAAGCTTCTTTCCAGATCAGAAGACCGGCGACAAGACCGAACGCGAGTTGACGAAGCGGGAACTCGAAATCGTCGGCCTCCTGGCGAGTGGCAATTGCAACAAAGAAGTGGCCGTGAAGCTCCACCTGTCGACTCGAACGGTGGAGGGCCATCGAAACCACATCATGCACAAGATGGGCTTCTCGAACTTCAGCGAGCTCGTGCGATTCGCAATTCGTGAGGGCCTCATCACCGCTTAGGCCGAAGTACTATAGGTAGTTATACGTATGGACAAACTCCCCGTTCAAACATATACCCCTCGCTGAATATATTGCCATGGAGCATGAAGGCGCGACGGCACTTTGAGGTCGGTGTAGGCCCTCGCGGTGACCGTTTTTTGCGCCCGCTAGGCAGGCCGAAACGGGCGTCCTAGACAACCTTGATACAAAGAGCGTTTGTGTAGAAAGGGAGACCATGATGCATCCCGAGCGCAGCAGAATATTCGGCGTAGGCGCCGCACTGACTGTAGTGCTTTTGTGTGTTGCTCCGTTGGCCTCGGCCCAGGGGACTGGGCGCGGCACGATCAGCGGTAAGGTCACCGCGGACCAGGGGACGGTCGTTGCGTTTCGCGTCCAGGCTCACAATTTAGATCGCAGACTTTGGTACACGGTATTCACCAATAAGGGTGAGTACACCGTCCCGCAAGCACTGCCGGGCCAGTACGAATTGACGGTGGACATGCGAGGCTATGACGCCCCTAAGGTATTCGTGCAGTTGGGGCCCGATGAAACCAAGACGGGGGACCTGGCCGTAAAGAAGCGCGTGTCGGCGGGGGCGCCAGAAGTGAGAGGCGAAGATGAGGGAGGACCCGTCCGCCGAACCACTGGGAAGGTCGAGTATGTCAACACCATGGAGGATATTTTCCCCGCGGGACCTGGGCTCGATCTGATAAGGGAAAACTGCACCGGCTGCCATGCCACTGGCTGGCGCCCCATGACCAAAGACGATTTCATGCGGGGCATCGAAAAGATGACGGAAACGGGTCCCGGATACAACCCGTATGTTTTAGCCCTTGGCAGAACAAGGTTTGATAGACAGCAGAAGGAACTGCTGGCGGAATACATGTTTAAGAACTTTGGGCCCGGTACAACGACAAAAAGACTCCGCATAGACCCGGCGCCGATCGATGAAGAACTCGCCTCCAAGTCAATTTATGTGTCCTACGATCTTCCCGCGGACCTTCCTATAGCTCCCGGAGGGCCTAAGGTAGGCGCTGACATGATAGACGGGGTCATTTATGCTCAAGACCCATCCCCGCCACCGGGAAACTTTCACCATCTCGGGTCCACGTTTATCTCGCCGCTGGATGGCAGCATATGGCATAGCGATCGCGGCTCAAGCTCCATCCTCAGACTTAACCCAAGAGAGTTGGATGCTGGCGCGCGCTGGACGGTCTACCCCATCAAGGGCGACCCGTACGTTCATCCCGACGGCGTTGGCGTCAACAAGCAAGGCCATGTTTTTTGGGCGGAACTGAAAACCGGGATGCTGGGTGAGTTGGACCCGGTGACTCGAAGGCAGATCCGTCATGCGCTGCCACAACAGGTGGGGGCCTTGCATGAGGTCGTTGCCGACAAGGACGGCAATATTTGCTTCGACCTCATCTATGGTTCGGAGTTTGGCAGGTTGGAAGCGGCCACCGGCAAAATCCACATGTTCCCAACGGTGACGCCGGACAACGGCCTGTACGGCATGGCCGTCGACCAGCACGGCAACATGTGGGCGGCCGGCTGGCAGAAAGGCACGATCAACGAGTGGCAGGCGGACACCGAAGACGTAAAAGAATATAAAGTGCCGCACTCGTGGGGCCAGATTCGCCGGATCGGCGTGGACTCGAAGGGCACCGTCTGGGCCTCGGAGTATAGCACCGGTATTCTAGCCAGCCTGGATCCCGCGACCGGTGAACTAACCGAATACAAGATCCCCTTCAACGGCGCTACGCCCTACGATGCATGGCCGGACAAAACCGACAATGTTTGGATGGGCGATGAGGCGCAGAATGTGCTGATCAAGTTCGATCAGAAGACCCGCAAGTTCGCCTACTACCCGATGCCGCAACCGGGCCAGAGCATCAACAAATTCCAGATGGAGAACAACAATACGATCTGGTTCGGAACCCGGGGCAACTTGCCCATCAAGGCCAGTGTGCACTTCTATCCGAATGGTTACACGGCCGACGCTCCGCCAGTGCCATAAGTGATGCGGCGGCCGATGTGAGCGCCGCTCATTCCAGCGGCCACGATGAGGGGGGGGACAGTGGAAGAAAATGCTCCGCGCGATTTATTTGCGCCCATCCTGAGCAGCAGTGCGCTAATGGGGCCTTTGCTGTTGACGGCGCGCCTGTTCACGACCGGGATCTTCGTTTTCTATATTGTCAACGGAATCGTCAGGCCACATCCGCGCAGCGCCGTCATCGACCTGCTGGTGGCATTCTTGCTCATCTGCGTCGTGTTGCTGGCGCTCGGTTATAGAACAAGATTAGTAGCGATCCTGCTGGCCGCGTTTTGCATCGTTGCTCTCCCGCTATTTCACGGGAGTCTTGCTGCGGAGGCCATGCGCTTGAGCCGCGGCACGCTGAAGGATTTGGCCTTAGCGGGCGGCCTCCTGTTCATGTTCGCCTACGGACCCGGTCCTCTGTCCCTCGACAAATACCGAAGCGTTTCTCCTGTTGCGAGCAACAGATTGTCAAATGGACTATTGCTCCTGGCTGGACGCATTCTCTGCTCGATACTCTTCTTTTATTTTGGCATTAACAAGATCGTGCATACCCCGCTAATGCAGGCTTACATGGTGAAGCACAATTCCCATGTCCCGACGAACCTTATTTACCTGGCCATCCTCACCCAGATCGTCCCGCCTGCCCTCGTCCTGCTGGGTTACAAGACACGGTATGGCGCGCTGGCCTTATCCGGTTTCTGTATCATCGCGACAACGCTCTTCCATTCAGAGTTTGGTAATCCTTCCGAGGTCGCGCAGTTCCTGGTCGACTTCGCGATTGCCGGCGGGTTGCTTTTTATGTTCGCCTACGGGCCGGGCCCACTTTCGCTGGACGCGTTTCGATGGCGCGCCAGGCCGGAAGCTAAAGCGCAGGAAGCACTATCAGGGCAAGCGTGAGCATCGGCAACGGTTGAGCTTCGAGGAACTTCCACGGACAAAAGGAGTACTACCATCATGCACGCAACACCCTCGCGTCGGCATCGCCCTGCAATGCACGTTGCGTTTTGGCTTGCTGTTTTGCTGGTGCTGACAGCCGGGCGAGCGTACCCGCAGTCTTCCAGTACGATCCTCGGCGTGGTCAAGGATACCAGCGGAGCGATTGTTCCCGGCGCCTCCGTTACGGTCCAGAATGAAGACACCGCTCAGATACGAACCACCACCACCGGTAGTGACGGCGCTTATCGCGTGCCGGCGCTGCAAGCCGGGCACTATTCAGTCAGGGTGGAAAAGGACGGATTCAACGCACACCTGGATCGCGGACTCGTTCTCGATGTCGCACAGGAGTTGGCCGTCAATCCTGTTTTGCAGGTGGGCGCCTCACAACAGCAGGTCACCGTGACTGGTGAAACGCCGCAAGTGGAGACCGTCACCAGTTCGCTCGGCAGTCTTGTAAACGATCAGAAAGTAGCCGAACTGCCCCTCAACGGCCGCAACTATCTCGACTTGACTCTCATGCTGCCCGGCGTCGCAAAGAATCAAAATCTGGGCACGGTTGCGGGGTCATCCGGCACCAGCTATAGCAGCAATGGCGCACCCATCATTGCTAACAATTTCTTGTTGGACGGCACTTCGATCGTAAACCCGGTGGGCTGGAATCCCACTTCAATCGCCGGCACCACCCTTGGTTTGGACGGCATCCAGGAGTTCAAAATCATAACCAACGGCTTCAGCGCCGAGTATGGAATGACCATGGGTAGCCAGATGGTGATGGTGAGCAAAGGCGGCACCAATCAGTTCCATGGTGACGCATTTGAGTACCTCCGCAACGATGCGCTGGATGCGCGCAACTACTTCGATTACGAGTCGGTGACCACCGGCCGGCGCCTGCCCCTGTATCAGCGTAACAACTTCGGAGGCGCGCTGGGCGGGCCAATCAAAAAGGATAAGACCTTTTTCTTTGCGGTTTACGAAGGATTGCGGCAGAACCTGGGCTTCACAGCTATTGACATCGTGCCCCCTGCGGGCTGCCATGCCCCGGCCGGCGCGACCATCACCCCAGCTCAGTGCTCGCTGCTAACAGCGCCCACCACGGTCAGTGCAAATACTGCGCCGCTGATGGCGCTCTATCCCAATCCCACGCCAGGTCTTCCCAATAATGAATTCACCTTTCCTACTCCCGCACTTACGACTGTGAATTATGGCCAGATGCGTGTGGATCATATTTTCTCCTCGACGGACTCCATCTTTGGGCGCTATACCGCCGATACAACGGATGAAAATAATCCCAATGCCGCTTTCGCCGCGGCTGGCGTCGCCTTCCCCTATAACCGGACGATTGAAAGCGGCAGGGATCAGTTCCTGACCCTGGCGGAGAATCACATCTTTTCTTCCACCCTGTTGAATACCGCACGAGTCTCATTCAGCCGAACGGGGTTCAAAAACTACACCTTCCCGGCGGAAAACCTGACAGGTCTTCCGCTGTTGGTTGCGGGAACGCCGAATTTTGGCACGCTTGAAATCACCGGCCTGTCGAATGCTGCCGTGGCCACGCCGCTCGTCGTTCTTCATGACCTGCAGAATATCTATTCCGCAAGCGATGACGTCTATTACACCCGCGGCAAGCACGGCCTCAAGTTTGGTTTTCTGGGAAACCGCTTCGACCAGGCGGAGACGACTGGCGGCATAGGGCAGGGGACCATACTTTATTCCAGCTACGCCAATTTCCTGCAATCCATACCCAGAACCTTCACGTATTCCTTCGGCGATCAAAACCGCGACTACATCTACTATACCTTTGGGTTTTACGTGCAGGACGACTGGCGCGCCACCTCCAGGCTCACGTTCAATGTAGGCTTGCGCTATGAGTTCAATACGACGCCGAGGGAGCTGGAGGGCAAGGAGTGGGCTGTGCGTGATCATGCCATGGATCCCGCGCCGACCCATGGTCCAATTATGGACGATCGCTCCTACCTGAACTTCAGCCCGCGCCTGGGATTTGCCTGGGACGTCTTTGGCGATGGCAAGACCGCGCTTCGCGGTTCCGCGGGCATCCTGTACGATGTCGGCAACTTCCATAATCTTTTTGTTCTGAATGCCGGTGGTTCACCGCCGCTGGTGACCTCAGTTTCTGCTACGACGTCCAACACAGTGATCGGGTTCCCATATCCCTTCACGTCAGCGGGCTTCGGCCACGCGCTCACCGAAGCCGTGGATTACAATGTCTCGCAGCCGCACCTTCTGCAACTGAACCTTAGCCTCGAACGCCAGTTGCCGAAACACACGGCGCTGAGTGTTGCCTACGTGCACACCAGGGGAGCCCATCTTTGGAATACAGCGGAAGCGAACAGCGCCTACCCGACATACGTAAGCGGTAGCGGCGTGCAGTATTGGTCCGATAGCCTGGTGGCTTGCGAGAATGCCGTTCCTTCCTGCAGGCCCAATCCGAGCTACACCAACATCCAGCTTACTTCCACCGGCGGCGAATCCTGGTATAACGCGTTGCAGGTAGCCGTGAACAAGCGGTTGGGCGCTGGCCTGGAATTTCAAGCCGCCTATACATATTCGCGCTCGATCGACGCCACGGAAGGAAATATCGGCTTCGTCTCCTGCAGTATGGTTGGGATGGATCAGAGCAGCAACCCGCGTCACGAAAGGGAAGATACAGGACCGTCCTGCTTCGACGTGCCCCAGAATCTTCGATTCAACCTGCTCTATCACTTTCCCAACATGAAATCGAATGGCCTTTTGTCGAAGCTGACGAATGGCTGGTGGACCGGCAGCATCGTTTCAGTGCAGGGGGGATATCCGTTCACCCCGGTCCTTGGAACGAATCGCTCTAACTCGGGTGTCATTCAGGGGTCGGCTAACGAAAAGGCCAACGTGGGGACGGCAACCGTAGCCCCAGGCCAGGTGGGTCCGGACGGGACCATCAACACAACGAAGGATACGTTTATTCCTTACAACAAGAGCACGGTCATCACCGGGAACCCGGCACAGTGGTTCAATCCCCTGATGTTCGCGCTGCAGCCGATGGTGCCTTGCCCGAACATACCCACCCAGACGTGCGGCCAGCTGGGAGACGCTGGACGCGGAATGCTGCGTGGACCGGGACTTGGAACTTGGGATTTCTCTCTGGTTAAAGACACGGCGCTGGGATTCCTTGGAGAACGGGGCAGCCTGCAGTTCCGCGCGGAAATGTTCAATATCCTGAACCGCGCGAACTTTGCGGCCCCCAACGTAAGCGTGTTTTCCGGTAATACGAGCGATATCGGCTCTTATTCGGAGGCTCCGCTATCCAGCGCTGGGCAGATAACCACCACCGCAACTCCGTCACGGCAGATTCAATTCGCCTTGAAGATTATCTTCTAGAGAAGAACGGCTTGGATGGGCCAAAATTCCGGCAAACTGCGCCAATCAAGAGCATTCGCAGGATAGTGGTATCGCAGCAGGAAATGCTGGAGGCGCGGGAGGGAATCGAACCCTCGATAAAGGTTTTGCAGACCTTTGCCTTACCACTTGGCGACCGCGCCCCTGCCAAAAACAAACTGCCGAACAGTCAAGATAATACCAAGATTATGGTAGATAATAGCATCGCGCCAGCCTCGTTTTTCCAGCATTATTTTTCTCCGCTGTCTATTTGTTTTGCGGAACCTCCGCCTTTCCGCTAAAATGAGCGGTTAAAGCACCCAAAAATAAGCGCCAGATTCGCCTCGATTGCGTCTAAAGCATTGACGCGCGTGCTACTTCCGCACTGGGCGATGTGCCGGCGGGGACCCCGACTTTCTCTGGAATGGCCGAAGAACAGCATCGGATTGACCTTCTCTTTGACGACTCCGACGAGTATTGCCCGGAGCCTCCCCCCGCTCCTGAAATCCCGGCTTGGAAGGATGGCAGCCGGCGCATCGGCATTCACACCTCGATCGCAGGCAACATCTCAACCGCCCTTGAACTCGCGCATGCCTTAGGGGCCAACGCCCTCCAGATTTTCTCCGCCAGCCCGCGCATGTGGACTCGCGGCGCCTCGCGAATCTCGGAGGCGGACGCCTCGCGCTTCCGAGCCCGCCGCAAGGAACTGCAGCTCGGCCCGCTGGTGATCCACGACAATTATTTGATCAATCTCGCGTCCGCCAACCCGGTTCTGCGTGCCAGGTCGGTGCAGGCGTTTCATCACGAACTGGTGCGCGCCATGTCCCTGGGCGCCGATTACCTGGTCGTCCATCCCGGCTGCTGCGGCGCGGACCGTCGACGTAGACCAGGCCATTTCCGCCATCGCGCAAGGGCTCCGCCAGGCCGCTCGCGGACTAAAACTCGGGGACCTGCAGCTCTTGCTCGAAAATATGGCGGGGCAGGGCACCTCCATCGGCTCGCAATTCACGGAACTGCGCGCCATCATGGATGCTTGCCGGGACTTGCCGCTCGGCGTTTGTATTGATACGGCGCATCTTTTCGCCGCCGGCTGGGATATCCGCACCGAAGCGGGACTGAAAAAGCGCTCTCGGATATCGACAGCTCCATCGGGCTGGATCGCGTGCGCCTGGTTCACGTGAATGATTCGAAGACGCCGCTTGGCTCCCGCGTCGATCGCCACGAGCATATCGGCAAGGGCAAGATTGGCCTGGAAGCGTTTCGCCCGCATCCTGAATCATCCGCCGCCTCGCGGGCCGCGCCTTCATAGCGGAAACTCCGATCGACAAGCCCGGCGACGACCGCAAGAACGTGGCAGCTCTATGGAAGCTGATTGGCCGGGAAATCGCCGCCACCGGCCAGGATGGCATGAAACCGCGCGAAGAAAAGCAAGAAGGCAAAGGGCAGCAAGGTCGCGACGCGGAAAGCCAAAATGCGCGCAGCCAAGGCAGGCAAGTAAGGCGCCCAGCGGCTGCCTGCAAATTATTCACACAACGGGAGCGAGCGAGTGGCGGAATACGACCCGCAAGCGGTCGAAGCGAAGTGGCAAAAGATCTGGCAGGAGCAGAACGCATTCCACGCGCAGGATGGAGACGCGTCGCGCCCGAAATATTACCTGCTGGAGATGCTGCCTTATCCCTCCGGCACGCTGCACATGGGCCACATGCGCAACTACACCATCGGCGACGCCGTCGCCCGCTATCAAGCGCATGTGCGGCTTCAACGTGCTGCACCCCATTGGCTGGGACGCCTTCGGCCTGCCCGCCGAAAACGCCGCCATCAAGCGCGGCACGCCTCCGCGCGAATGGACCAACGCCAATATCGCCCAGATGAAGGCGGTCGTGCCAGCGCTTTGGCTTCAGCTACGACTGGGATCGCGAAATTTCCACCTGCGAGCCGGAATATTACCGCTGGAATCAGTGGTTTTTCCTGCGCATGCTCGAAAAAGGCCTCGCCTATCGCAAGAAGAGCCGCGTGAACTGGTGCCCGCAATGCCAGACCGTGCTGGCCAACGAGCAGGTCATCGACGGTTTTTGCTGGCAGCACGACACCACGCCCGTCGAAGCCAAGGAAATCGAGCAGTGGTTCCTGCGCATCACGCAATATTCCGATGCGCTGCTCGATGGCATCGACGAACTCGAAGGTGGCTGGCCCGAGCGCGTCCTGATCCAGCAGCGGAACTGGATCGGCAAATCCAAGGGCGCGCGCGTCCGTTTCGATGTCTCGAAAATTGACGGCCTGGGCCTCGAAGTCTTCACCACCCGCATCGACACGATTTACGGCGTTTCGGCCCTGCTGATCGCCGCCGGCCATCCGCAACTCCCTAAATTGCTGGAAGGTGTCCCAGGCGGCGCCGCTATGGAGGCGCAGCTCAAGACGATGCTCGCCAAAAGCACGCGCGCCGCGGACATCGCCACCGCCGAAAAAGAGGGATTCTTCACCGGCCGCTTCGCCGTGAATCCGTTCTCGGGCGAACTCGTTCCCATCTGGGTCGCGAATTTCGTCCTCGCGGAATACGGAACGGGCGCGGTGATGTGCGTGCCCGCGCACGACCAGCGCGATTTCGAATTCGCGGAGAAATACCATCTGCCGATAAAAGTCGTCATCCAGCCCTTACAGGGTCCGCCGTTGCGCGCCGATCGCATGAGCGAAGCCTTCACCGAATATGGGCGCCTGGCCGATTCCGGTCCCTACACCGGTCTCACCTCCGAAGCAGCCCTCGAGAAAATGCCGGCCGACGCGAAAGCAAAAGGTTTCGGCGAGCCCCAGACAACCTATCGCCTCAAGGATTGGGGCATTTCCCGCCAGCGCTACTGGGGCACGCCGATTCCTGTCGTCTACTGCGAAAAGGACGGCATCGTCCCCGTGCCCGACGACCAACTGCCGGTGCGCCTCCCGGCAAACGTTACTCTCACCGGGCAAGGTCAATCGCCGCTAGCCAGCGTCCCGGAATTCGTGAACACGGTTTGTCCCAACTGCGGCGGCCCGGCGCGGCGCGAAACCGACACGATGGATACCTTCGTCGATTCCTCGTGGTATTTCTATCGCTATACCGATCCGCACAATGATCGTGCGCCCTTCGACAAGGCGAAAGCCGCGTATTGGTTTCAGATCGATCAGTACATTGGCGGCGTCGAACACGCCATTCTGCACCTGATCTATTCCCGCTTTTTCTGCAAAGTAATGCACGACCTCGGCCTGGTGAATCATCACGAGCCTATAAAGCGGCTCTTCTCGCAAGGCATGGTGCTGAAAGACGGCGCCAAGATGTCCAAGTCCAAAGGCAATCTCGTCGGCGCCATCGAAATGGCGGACAAGTACGGCTGCGACACCGGCCGCATGTACACGCTCTTCGCCGCGCCCCCGGAAAAAGACCTCGAATGGAGCGAGCAGGGAATTGAAGGCGCGGCGCGCTTCCTGAATCAAGTCTACCGCCTCGTTTCCCGGCACGCCGAACGTCTGCGCGGCGTCCCGGCCGATTTCAAATGGCAGATCGACTTGGCCACCGCCACGCCCAAGGAAAAGCTGCTCGTAAGGCGCACCCATCAGACGCTCAAGCGCGTGACCAACGATTTCGAGTCGCGCTGGCACTTCAACACCTCCGTCGCGCTGATCATGGAGCTGTTCAACGAACTCCAGCAGCAGGAGCCGCTCGATGTGGACATGTCGCCGGTCATCCTGAAGCGCGCCCTATGATGCTACTGCTCATGCTCTCGCCGATGACGCCGCACATCGCCGAAGAATTGTGGGAGATGCTCGGCATACCGGGCGGCATCAGCCGCCAGCCCTGGCCTGTCTATCGCGAAGACCTCACGCGCGAAGATCAGATCGAAGTCATCATTCAAATCAATGGACGCCTGCGCGGCAAGATTCTGGTCGACGAAAGCATGAGCGAAGAGGAGACCCGCGAGCGCGCACTGGGCGATGCGCGCATCAAAGTTCTGCTGGACGGCAAGTCCGTGGTAAAGGTGATCGTCGTACCGCAAAAGCTTGTCAATATCGTGATTCGCTAGTTGCTGTTTCAAATTTGAGCGGCACGGGCGCGCCTGCCTGTGCATTGCAAGGTGGCGGCATGACGCAAACGACCGGACAGCTGCAGGCAAGGTGGAAGATCCCGAATCGAATCGAGGCGGTGCAATGCCTGAAACGCAAAGGGAATCCTTTAGCCGCACGCGGACAATTGCGCGAAGAACAACCGTCCAAAGCTCATGACCCCGCTCGCCCTGTCCCCGCCACGCGGCACGGCATCGTGGTTCTTGATTTCGGCGGCCAGTACACGCAACTGATCGCGCGCCGCATCCGCGAGCAGGAGGTGTTCTCCGCGATCCTTCCGTGTACCGCTTCGGTGGAGGAAATCCGCAAGCTCGAGCCCGCCGGCATCGTGCTATCGGGCGGCCCGAGCTCCGTCTACGACGCAGGCGCGCCCGTCTGCGATCCCAAGATTCTCGATCTGGGTGTTCCCGTCCTGGGAATCTGTTACGGCATGCAGTGGCTCACGCACGCGCTCGGCGGCAAAGTGGAGCGCGCCGAGCGGCGCGAATACGGCCCCGCGCAGCTGGAGATGGAAGGTAGCTCCGCGCTTTTCAGGGGCTGTCCGCCGAGGCGAACGGCATCAAGGCCTGGAGCAGCCATGGCGATCATGTGGTCGCCCTGCCGGCGGGCTTTTGCGTAACCGGCCGCACCGACAATGCCGTCGCTGCGGTTGAAAACTCCGCAAAGAATCTCTATGGCGTGCAGTTCCATCCCGAGGTGAACCACACCGACCGCGGCACCGAAATCCTGCGCAATTTCGTGTTTGAAATCTGCGGAGCCAAGAAGAACTGGGACCGCGCGGGGTTCATCGCCTCCACCGTCGACTCCATCCGCCACCAAGCCGAAGGCGCCCGCGCGATCTGCGCTCTGAGCGGGGGCGTGGATTCCGCCGTCGCCGCGGCGCTGGTGCACCGCGCCATCGGCGACCGCCTCACGAACGTCTTCGTCGATAACGGCCTGCTCCGCCGCAACGAATTTCAGCACACGCTCGAACTGCTACGCGAACGGCTCGGCCTCAACGTGATCGGCGTCGATGCCTCCGACCGCTTTCTCGACCGCCTCAAGGGCGTCGTCGACCCCGAGGACAAGCGCAAGCGCATCGGCGCCGAATTCATCTCCGTCTTCGTCGATGAGGAAATCAAGCTGGTGAAGTCCACGCAGGGCTTGCCCGTGAAATTTCTCGTGCAAGGCACGCTTTACCCGGACGTGATCGAATCGGTCTCCGTAAAAGGCCCTTCGGCGGTGATCAAGACGCACCACAACGTCGGCGGCCTGCCCGAAAATATGCCGTTCGCCCTCATCGAGCCTCTGCGCGACCTTTTTAAGGACGAAGTCCGCCAGATCGGAAGGGAACTCGGCCTGCCCGAAGAAATCCTGTCAAGCATCCGTTCCCAGGGCCTGGCCTGGCCGTTCGGTTGTTAGGGGAGATAACGCGGGAAAAGCTCGAAACGCTCCGCGGCGCCGACGCCGTCGTGGTGGAAGAAATCCGCCGCGCGGGCCTCTATGAAAAAGTCTGGCAGGCCTTCGCGGTCCTGCTGCCGGTGCGAAGCGTCGGCGTGATGGGCGACGGCCGCACCTATGGCTACACTATTGCCGTTCGCGTGGTCGATTCGCAGGATGCCATGACTGCCGACTGGTCGCGACTGCCTTTAGGAGTGCTCGAGCGAATCTCAGTCCGCATCGTCAACGAAGTGCCCGGCGTCAACCGCGTCGTCTACGATATCAGCTCGAAACCGCCGAGCACGATCGAGTGGGAGTAGCGCGAAAAATTACGACACTACCAGCCCATCGCTGGAAGATATAGCCAATTGGGCGAGAGGCTGGTCTTAGCGGTTGGCCATTTTCTGGGCCATGTAGAGAAGCAGGCGCCGATCGCGCTTCTTCAATACGGCCCAGGAGTCGCCGGAAACGTCCCAGGTAACGCGCTTCTTTCCCGGTGCTGCCCCAGGCGATGTCGTCCGCGCTCTTCCGCTTCGGAAGATTCGGAAGCTCGGGCGGTTCTTCGCCATCGTAGAAGAGCTGGTAGAGGGGCACTTCCATCGCGCGCGCCAGCTTTTCAAGCGTCTCGATAGCTGGTACCGTATGGCCGTTCTCGACGCGAGAGATGTAGCAGCGAAGCAGACCGGTACGCTTTTCGATGTCGCCCTGGGAAAGTTTCTTTGTTTCACGCAGTAAACGAATTCGTTCTCCGATTATCATGACGCTATTGTTACATAGGGCAGCTATGCTCGCAAGGCATTTGTGAGGCGGTAAAGACCCTAAGCCTTTGCTGGTTCAATATGGTACGCGAAGGCCCCTGTTTAATTTCGTGTAATTCAGGCGTAACCTAATCATGATGGCCAACGTCCCTAAGACTATGGTAGTCGGCGCTCAAGCGCTTTCCATCCCCCTCGAGAAGCGCAGGGGGGGTGAAGAAGAACGGGAGTTGGTGCGGCTGGCCCAAAGCGGTGCAGAAACCGCTTTCGAGGAATTGGTTCGCCGTCACCAGCAGCGTGTTTTTGCGCTCGTCGGCAGCATTTTGAGGAAGCAGGAGGACGTCGAAGATATCGCGCAGCAGGTATTTCTCAAAGTGTACCTTTCGATCAAAAAATTCGATCAGCGCGCGGCGTTCTCTACGTGGTTGTATAAAATCACCGTGAATGAGTGTTGGGATTACCTGAGGAAAAAGAAGGTGCGGCCCCTGGTTTACGAATCCGATCTATCGGAAGAACAGGTATCCCGGCTTGATGGAATTATATCCGCGGATCGCCTGGCGCCGGGTCCTAGCGAACGCCTGGAAGTGAAGAACCTGCTCGAACAGATGCTCGAAAAGCTGCCCGAGCAGGACCGGCAGTTGCTGATCCTGAAAGAGGTGGAAGGCTTCTCCGTGCAGGAGTTGGCGGAGATTCTCGATCTCAACGTCAATACCGTCAAGGTGCGATTGTTCCGGGCGCGCGGGCGAATCATGGAAGCCTATCGCCGCCGGAAGGGCCAGGCAGGGCAGAATTCTGCGAAAGAAAGGGAGAGCTGACCAATGGAAACAGATATCACGCGCATTGGGCCCGCGTGCAAGCCCTACGAAGGGTTGCTCGAAGACTACTTGGCGGGACATCTGGACGCAGCGTCGGCTCAGGCCGCCGAGGCCCATCTCGACTCCTGCTTGGTTTGCCGGAGCGCCTTTGATGCGGCCAGCGATGGCGCTCGGCTCTTTCAGTTGGCCGGTTTTGTTCTGGAAAGTGCTGCTGTGCCGGGTCCCGCGTTCTCCCGGATCGTAATGGCTCGCGTCGGCCTGGAGAAGGAGCGGCACGCCGCGGAGCGTTCAAGTTACTGGCAGCCGTTCGTTTCGTACGCCTGGAGGGTTGCCGCCACGGCCATGCTCGCGCTGATGCTCCTGCTGACCTATGCGGTTCGCGGACGCGGGCGCACTCGCCAGGTTGTGGGCCCTATTGGCCAGCAATCGGGGGTCGTGGATGTGTTCTCTCCGGATCCCACACGCACGCCGGCAAATCAGGATGAGGTTTTGATCATGATTGCGGAGACCGCTCATGGCAGCCGCTAGGGCCCGCAGCGAAGCTGCGATGCTGGTGGCGCTGGTTTTCCTGCTGGGCATTTTGCTCGGAGGCATTGGAACGCACCTGTGGGGCGAACGCGTCTGGGGAGTTCGCGCCGATGCCCCCGCTCCCGAGCAAAAGCACCTGGATGTCCAGCTGGCTCAGGATTTGCAGCTCACGAGTGATCAGCAGAAGCAGGTTCGCGCGATTATCGCCGACATGCAGGCGAAGTGGCGCGCGTTGTACGCTCCGCTCGAGGGGCAGCGCGACCAGATCCGCGCCGAGAGCCATGACGAGATTCGCGCCGTCCTCACCCCGGACCAGCAGCCCAAGTTCGACGCGTTCATGAAGCGCATCGACGAGCAGCGCAAAATATTCGAAGCAAAAAACCCCATCCCAGGCCCGGCCAGGAAGCCGTAACCAGCGTGATCCTTCGCCGCCAGAGGCGAATCATCTTCCATGTGTAGTAGGTTTTGCCCCGGCCTCCGATCTTAAGGCCTGGTCTCGAAGTATGCGTGCGAGCGAATTTTCGCTCAAAATCGTGTCGTAAGGGGCCCTTAAATAGATTCAATTCGAAGCGTCGGAATACTTCGAATTGATTACATTTCGGCGCATCAGTTCTCCAGGGCGCGGATGACGCTCTCGGTGAATTCCGCGGTACTGGCGGTGCCACCCACATCGCGCGTCAGCGTCCTCCCCTCGCGATACACCCGGTACAGCGCATTTCGGATGCTCCGCGCGGCAGCATCTTCTCCGATGTGGTCGAGCATCATGATCGCGCTCATCAGCAGCGCAGTAGGATTCGCGATCCCCTTGCCGGCGATATCGGGCGCTGTGCCGTGGACGGCCTCGAAAAGCGCCACTTCCTCGCCGATGTTTCCGCTGGGTACCATGCCCAGCCCTCCCACCAGCCCCGCCGCCAGATCGCTCATGATGTCGCCGTAAAGGTTCGTCAGCAGAAGCATGTCGAACTGGCGCGGATTCAGCACCATCTGCATGCACGCGTTGTCGACGATCAGTTCTTTGTATTCGACTTCGGGGTATTCCGGCGCCACCGCGCGGGCCGATGTAAGAAACAGCCCGTCGGAGAGCTTCATGATATTCGCCTTGTGGATCGCGTGAATTTTCTTGCGGCCATACTTGCGCGCATACTCGAATGCGAAGCGCGCAATGCGCGTGGAAGCCTTTTCGGTGATGATTTTCAGGCTTTCCACCACGCCCGGAGCCACAATGTGCTCCAGCCCTGAGTAAAGGTCTTCCGTGTTTTCGCGGACCAATACCATGTCCACGTTTTCAAACCTTGTCTTTACGCCTTCGAGATTCTTCACCGGCCGGAGATTGGCGTACAAATCGAGCGCTTTCCGCAGCCCCACGTTGATGCTGGGCGCTCCCCCCGCTACCTCCGTGGCCAGCGGTCCCTTCAGCGCCACCTTGTTTTTCCGGATCGATTCCAGCACGCCGGAGTGCATGAAATCGATCGCGTGCCGCTCAAGCGATGCACGTGTCTGGGTTTCTTCCCAATGGATGTCGACGCCAGCTGCCTTTATGATTTGTTGCACCGCGGAGGAGACTTCGGGACCGATTCCGTCGCCGGGAATGAGGGTAATTGTATGTGTCATCGTTGGAACTATTGTAGGGGACGCGCATCAAAAGGGATAGACTGTTTCGCGCCTTTGGTTTCAGGTGTGTTTTTGCCATCGTTGTGACGGGCGTCACGGGACTAGTTCCAGACCAGGCAGCAATCTGCTATAATGTCTTTGGATTTATTGACGCGCGATTTGCTTCCGTGCGCGATCCGCAGGAGGACTCAGAAATGGTTCAACTAACGCCGACCGCAGTAACGAAAGTGAAAGAGATTTTGTCGCAGCAGACCCCGGAACCGGCCGGCTTGCGCGTCGCCGTCGTGGGCGGAGGCTGCTCGGGCTTCAGCTATCACATGGCTTTTGAGAACCAGGTCAACAAAGATAGCGACAACGTGTACGAGTTCGAGGGCCTGAAGGTCCTCGTCGACCAGATGAGCGAGATGTATCTGGAGGGCGTTTCAATTGATTACATCGAGACCCTGGAAGGTTCGGGTTTCAAGTTCAACAATCCGAACGTCAAGAGCACCTGCGGCTGCGGCAGCTCCTTCACGGTTTAAGTCTTCTGTAATGCATTAACTTTTCCTGGCTCCCGGTGACCACAGGCCTCCGGGAGCCTTTTTTGGTTCAGCGCGGCAGCTAACCATCGTTCCGCGTTCATATTGCATTCAAATACCTTGCATCCAAAAATCTGATCCTAAAACTGGGCCTGCACCCGTAACCAATTCGCACCTTCCGTTGTATATTAAATGGTCCAGAAACAATACCGGGTCACCGCGACGACTCTGTCTCGGTCCGGGGCAGCGCCACATTGATATCGGAGGCTTGGCCGGGCGGCAGCAGCGTTATCGACGGCCGCTGGTCAGAATTGCGGATGAAGAACCGTGCACACAAGTCGAGCGCTTACCCCTTCCTGGGCCTGCCACCTGCCCAGGGTCTGTATCATCCTCAGAATGAACACGATAACTGCGGCGTCGGCTTCGTAGCCAATATCGAAGGCCACAAGTCGCACGATATCGTCCTCAAGGGCATTCAGATCCTCATCAACCTGACGCACCGCGGCGCTTGCGGCTGCGACCCGCAGACGGGCGACGGCGCGGGCGTGCTGATTCAGATTCCGCACGCCTTCTTCGAACGCGAATGCGCGCGCATCGGATTCACGTTACCTGCGCCGGGTGAGTATGGCGTGGGTATGGTGTTCCTGCCGGTGGACCCCCAGGAGCAGATCCTCTGCCAGGGCGTGCTTGAGAAGATCGCCCGCGAGCACGGCCTCACCGTGCTTGGCTGGCGCGACACCCCCATCAACGGCGACATGATCGGGCGCCTGGCACGAAATACGCAGCCCTATATCCAGCAGTTTTTTGTGCGGCGCGCACCGCACATGGACCAGGACGCGCTCGAGCGCAAGCTGTACGTCGTGCGCAAGCAGGCCGAAGCGGTAATTGCCGACTCCGACCTTGGGGAGAAGGATTTCTTCTACCTGCCGTCGCTCTCCTCGCGCACCATCGTGTACAAGGGCCTGCTGCTCGCGCCGCAGATCAGCCAGTTCTACAAGGAATTGTCGGACCGGGAAGTGCGGAGCGCGATCTGCCTCGTCCACCAGCGCTTTTCGACCAATACGTTCCCGAGCTGGAAGCTGGCCCATCCGTATCGCTACATTTCTCATAACGGTGAAATCAACACGCTGCGCGGCAATGCCAACTGGATGTATGCGCGCCAGTCCGTGCTTGCGTCGCCGCTCTTCGGGCCCGATATCGAAAAGCTTCTCCCGATCATCGTCCCGGGAGGCAGCGACTCGGCCATGCTCGACAATGCCGTGGAATTGCTCACGCTCTCCGGACGCAGCCTTCCGCACGTGATGTCGATGCTCATCCCGGAGGCCTGGGAGCACGATTCCTCCATGCCCGACGACGTGAAGGCCTTTTATGAATATCACGCGTCGCTCATGGAACCGTGGGACGGTCCGGCCGCGGTCGCTTTCACCGATGGAAAGGTGATCGGCGCGAAGCTCGATCGCAATGGCCTGCGCCCCGGGCGTTATCTTGTGACCTCCGATGGGCTGGTGGTGATGGCGTCTGAAGCAGGCGTGCTGCCGATCAAGCCGGAAGAGATTCGCATGAAGGGGCGGCTCGCGCCGGGCCGCATGCTGCTCGTCGACACCGAACAGAAGCGCCTGATCTCCGATGAAGAAGTGAAAAAGAGCCTGGCCGCGCGGCAGCCCTACGCGGACTGGGTGCGGGAAAATCAGATCACGCTCGATCATCTCCCGAGCCCGTCGAACGTCCACGCGACCGATCATTCCACCATCCGGATGCATCAGCGGGCCTTCGGCTACACCGACGAGGATCTCAAGACGATCCTGCACCCGGCGGCCATCAAGGGTGAAGAACCCATCGGATCGATGGGTATCGACACTCCGCTGGCGTGCCTTTCGGACAAGCCGCAGCTGCTGTTCAACTATTTCAAGCAGACCTTCGCCCAGGTGACCAATCCGGCGATCGACCCGATCCGCGAAGACCTGGTGATGTCGCTCAATACCTACATTGGGCGCGAGGGAAACATCCTCGAAGAGACGCCGAAAAACTGCCATACCCTGAAACTGCGCCATCCCATTATTTCCAACTGGCGCCTCGAGAAGCTGCGCAACGTGAAGTGGGGAGACTTCCTGGCCACCACGTTGCCGGCGCTGTTCCGCGTGGACGGCGGGGAACGCGCGCTGGAGCGAGCCGTCGAGGATCTTTGCCAGAGCGCCTCGAGGGCCATCAAGTCGGGAAACACGCTGCTGATCCTTTCCGATCGCGGCGTGGACGACGAATACGCTCCTATCCCAAGCCTGCTGGCGCTCTCGGCGGTTCACAATCACTTGATCCGCGAGAAGACGCGCAACCAGGTGGCGCTGATTGTGGAATCGGGCGAGCCACGCGAGGTGATGCACTTCGCACTGCTGCTCGGCTACGGCGCGAGCGCGGTGAATCCTTACCTTGCGATCGGAACCCTCGAAGACCTCTACCGCGACGGCCATTTTCCGGCCGATTACACCTGGGACAAGGTCTTCAAGAGCTATATGAAGGCCACCGACAAGGGCTTGCTGAAAACGTTTTCGAAGATGGGCATTTCCACGCTGCAAAGCTACCAGGGCGCGCAGATTTTCGAAGCGATCGGCTTGAACAGGGAACTCGTGGACCGTTATTTCACGGGCACCGCCTCCCGCATCGAGGGCGTGGGCATCGACGTGCTGGCCCGCGAGGCCCTGATGAAGCATGAGTACGCCCTGCGCACGTTCAGCGAGTCGGACACCGAGCTTCGCGTCGGCGGCGAATATCAATACCGCGTGCGCGGCGAACGCCATCTGCTGAATCCGACCACCGTCAGCAAGCTGCAGCACGCCGTGCGGCAGGACAGCTTCGAGACATTCGAGGAGTTCGCGAAAATAGTCGACCAGCAGAACCGTGATTTGCTGATGCTGCGCGGCATGTTCGATTTCAAGCCGGCCGGCCCGCCCGTGCCGCTGGAAGATGTGGAGCCCGCGTCTGAAATCGTGAAGCGCTTTGCTACCGGCGCGATGTCGTTCGGTTCGATCAGCAAGGAAGCGCACGAAACGCTGGCCATCGCCATGAACCGCATCCACGGCAAATCCAATACCGGGGAGGGCGGCGAGGACGAGGAGCGCTTCAAGCCCGATGCCAATGGCGATCTGCGCCGCAGCGCGATCAAGCAGGTGGCTTCGGCGCGCTTCGGGGTCACCACCAACTATCTCGTGAATGCCGACGACCTGCAGATCAAGATCGCGCAGGGAGCGAAGCCCGGCGAGGGCGGCCAGTTGCCCGGCCACAAGGTGGACGATGTGATCGCGCGCGTGCGGCACTCGATCCCCGGCGTGGGACTGATTTCGCCGCCGCCGCACCACGACATTTACTCGATCGAAGACCTGGCCCAGCTCATTCACGACCTCAAGAACGTAAACCCGCAGGCGCGCATCTCCGTGAAGCTCGTCGCGGAAGTGGGCGTGGGAACGGTCGCGGCGGGCGTGGCCAAGGCTCACGCGGATGTGATCCTCATCAGCGGCTACGACGGCGGCACAGGCGCTTCGCCGATCAGTTCGATACGCCACGCCGGCATCCCCTGGGAACTGGGCCTATCCGAGACGCAGCAGGTGCTCGTGCTCAATGACCTTCGCAGCCGGGTGCGGCTGCAGGTCGACGGGAAGTTGCAGACCGGGCGCGACGTGGCGATTGCCGCGCTGCTGGGCGCCGAGGAATTCGGCTTCTCGACGGCTCCGCTTATCTCAATGGGCTGCATCATGATGCGCAAGTGCCATCTGAACACATGCCCGGTGGGAGTGGCGACGCAGGACCCCGAACTTCGCAAGAAATTCCAGGGCCAGCCCGAGCATGTGATCAATTTCTTTTTCTTCGTCGCCGAGGATCTCCGCCGCATCATGGCCGAACTCGGCTTCCGCACCCTGAACGAAATGGTGGGCCGCGTCGATTGCCTGGCTCAGCGCACCGATATCGAACACTGGAAGGCCAAGGGAATCGATCTTTCCGCGGTTCTTTACAATCCTCCGGTGCCCGGCCACATCGGCCGCCGCTGCCTGCAGGCCCAGGACCATGGCCTGGAAGAGGCGCTCGATCGCAAGCTGATCGAGATGACGCAGGACGCTATCGAGAATCGCACGCCTGTCTCTCTGAGCATGCCCATCCGCAACATTCATCGGACCGTCGGCACCATGCTCAGCGGCGAAATTGCCCGAAAGTACGGCTCGGCGGGATTGCCGGACGATACCATCCGCGTGCAGTTCACCGGGTGTGCGGGGCAGAGTTTCGGGGCGTTTCTCGCAAAGGGCATCACGCTCACGCTCGAGGGCGACGGAAACGACTATGTTGGGAAGGGGCTTTCGGGCGGCAGAGTGATCGTCTATCACTCCCGCAAATCGGAATTCGTCCCGGAAGAAAATATTTTAATCGGCAACGTGTGCCTGTACGGAGCGACCAGCGGCGAGGCTTATTTCGGCGGCATGGCCGGCGAACGCTTTGCGGTCCGCAACTCCGGGGCGACCGCAGTGGTGGAAGGTGTGGGCGACCATGGCTGCGAATATATGACCAACGGATTGGTTGTCGTGCTGGGCCGCACCGGGCGGAATTTCGCGGCGGGCATGACCGGCGGCACCGCCTACGTGCTCGATCGCGACGCGGATTTTGCCCTGCGGTGCAACCGCACGGAAGTTGATTTAGAGCCGGTGGTAGACCAGAAAGACATGGACCTTCTTTATCAGCTTATATCGCGCCACGGCGAATACACGGGCAGCCCGCAGGCCAAGTGGATTCTTGAAAACTGGGAAGGCACGCTTCCTCAGTTCGTCAAGGTGTTCCCGCACGAATACAAGCGCGTTCTGGGAATCCCGCGGGTTCCGGCGGGCGTGCTAGCGCAAGCGGGTAAGAAGACTCGCGGGCAGGTGACCGGTGGGTAAAGTAACGGGGTTCAAGGAATATAATCGCGAGACTCCCACGCGCCGGCCGGTGGCGGAGCGCATCAACGATTACTTCGAGGTCTATCAGCCGTTTCCGGAAGAAAGCGTGCGCATCCAGGCGGCGCGCTGCATGGATTGCGGCATCCCGTTCTGCCACACCGGCTGCCCGGTAAACAACATCATTCCCGACTGGAACGACCTGGTCTATAACAACGAGTGGAAGGATGCCATTCGCGTCCTGCACTCCACGAATAATTTCCCGGAGTTCACCGGGCGTATCTGCCCGGCGCCCTGCGAGGCGGCATGCGTGCTTGGAATCAACGAGCCGCCGGTGACGATCAAGGTGATCGAGAAGACGATCGTCGATCACGCCTGGAAGGAAGGCTGGATCAAGCCGGAGCCCCCGGAAACGCGGACCGGAAAGCGCGTGGCTGTGGTTGGCTCAGGGCCCGCGGGGATGGCCGCAGCGCAGCAATTGAACCGCGCGGGACACTGGGTGACGCTTTTCGAGAAAGCCGATCGCATCGGCGGCCTTCTCCGCTACGGCATCCCTGATTTCAAAATGGAAAAGCACGTTCTCGACCGCCGCCTCGAACAGATGGCCGCGGAGGGAGTGGAATTCCAGCCCAACGCGCACGTGGGGCACAACGTTCCGGTGGAAGCCCTGCGCCGGGAATTCGACGCGATTCTGCTCTCGGGTGGCGCGGAGGCTCCGCGCGACCTGAAAGTGGCAGGCCGCGATCTCAAGGGCATTCACTTCGCCATGGACTTCCTGCCGCAGCAGAACAAGCGCGTGGCGGGCGATGAAGTCCCGGGCCAGATCTTAGCCACCGGCAAGCGCGTGGTGATTATCGGCGGCGGAGACACGGGCGCCGACTGCCTCGGCACGTGCCACCGGCACAAGGCCGCGTCCGTGAGCCAATTTGAAATCATGCCCATGCCTCCCGAAGAGCGCCACGCCAGCACGCCCTGGCCGCTCTGGCCGCTGCAGTTGCGCACCGAAAGCGCGCACGAGGAAGGCGGGAAGCGCGACTGGGCGCTGAACACCACAAAATTCGTGGGAGACGCCGACGGCAATGTGAAGGAGCTTCACGGCGTGCGCGTCGGGCCGCCTCCCAAATTCGAGCCGATGCCCGGAACGGAAGTTGTGATCGAAACCGATCTGGTGCTGCTGGCCCTGGGCTTCACCGGCCCGGTAAAGCAGGGGAATGATCGAGCAGTTCGGCGTGGAACTCGATTCTCGCGGCAATATCGCCACGAAAGGGAACTACATGAGTTCGGTGCCCGGCATCTTTGCCGCCGGCGATATGCGCCGGGGACAGTCGCTCGTGGTGTGGGCCATCGCCGAAGGCCGCAGCGCCGCCAAAGCGATTGACCAATACCTCTGCCGCGCGGAATAAGCGGTCACGCAGAACTGCTCGCCGAAATCCCCTCGTCGCCGTATTCTGCCTGATCACCGCCCATTGCGGACCTCGAACGCTGTTGCCGCGTCTTGCCCCCCTCTTCCCGCCCAGTAGGTAAAATCGCTTTATTCGGAATCGATCGGATCGAAGGATCGAAGGATTGAAGATGTGTCTGTGAACCTGCCTTATTCGTGGACGGAGCGGCTGCCCTTTTTTGCGGCTCTTGAGGAAGAGTGGGTTCCTGTTCCGCGGGCAGTTTTCTGGATCGCCGCCGCTTTCTACGCGATGTTCCTGCTGCAGTTGGCGACGCGGAACCGGCTTTCCGAAGTGGATGGATCTCGTGTTCATCCCCATTCATGAGGGTGGACACTTGCTGTTCCGCTTTTTCGGGGAGTTCATCGCCGTGGCGGGCGGCACGCTGCTCCAACTGGGCGTGCCCCTGATGCTCGCGGCTTATTTCATCCTCCACAGGCAGGTGCAGGGCGCAGCGTTCTGCATTTTCTTCTTTTTCGAACAGTTTCTGCCGATTTCGATCTACATGGCGGACGCGCGGGCGCAGGAATTGCCTCTCTTGACTGTCGGCGACAGCGACGACGTGATCCACGACTGGAATTATCTGTTCGGAAAGTTTGGCGTTCTGGATCACGACACGCAGATAGCCCAAGTGGTTCGCGTCATCGGATGGATTGGAATGCTTGGCACGGTCGCGTGGATGATCTGGCGCAGCCTGCGAGCGCGGGAGCCCCAGGCAAGTCACACTACATCGAGCCACAATACATCGAGGTAAGTCCCGCGAAGAGCTTTACTTCTTGAAGAAGCGCCGCTGGATGTGTCCCAGAAGCGTATGCGGGCCGCCGTATAGAAACTCAAGTGCTTCATCCTGCCCGAACTGTCCCATCAGATTGTGCACGCCCATGTGAATGCCCAGATTCGGGCCATCGCGGCTGGGGATCCAGGTGTTTGCGGCGGTGATCGGGCCCACGAAGGGCGAAATGGTCAGAGCCGCCGACAGGAAATAGTGGCCATCGTCGCCGCGCCGCGCCGCAAATGTTGAAAAGGCCGCATGCCAGAAGCGCGGGAAGAAACCGGAGCAGGTGCATCGATAATATGCAGTGTCTTCGTGAAAAAACTCGGCCAGGGAATATTGCGCTGTGGCGGTAACGACGCTGATCCCCAGGTTGCTGGCTACTCGAGCGCCATATGCGTCGGCGCCTTGTCCCCACTCGTGCGGAAAGTTGAAGCCCTGATCGATCGCCGCTGCAAACGATGAGCCGGCGAAGGCCACGGGTCCCAGAGCGTTCCAAGTATAGTTACGAAATCTTTGGTCGGCGGTTGGCCGCACGTAACGAGCTGGAGAAGCGACGGAAGAATCTTGCGAAACCGGAGAGGAGGGGAGCGTCGCCATCGCAAAGGCAGTCGAGGAACTTGACGAGTCGGCGGGATCACCGCTTTGATCGAGGGAAGCGGTTTGCGCGATTGCGGCACCAGAAGCACCAAAAGCGAGAAACGCACTCAGGAGAGACAAGAGCAGGCGAAGAGCAGCGCCTGGATTTCTCACGCTCCGGCAATTCGAGGATTCCCGCTGGGTTGGACGTGCCACTAGGCTCCGGATAAGGCACGCAGATGCCCTATCCGCGGCCTTATATAACACACAAAAAGGAAATTGGTTAGAGAATTCTAGGTAAAAGTCTGTACTTCTGGTTTGCATATTAGTGGTAACAGGCTGCACATACCGGGAAGGTTCCGGACTGGTTGAGAGTAGCCGGGCCGCATCTAATAGATTCCGCGGCGCAAGTCCATTAGGTGCGGCAATTCCACCTCAAGGGTTCGTCCATAATCGCCGAGAGTTACATGGATGTCCTCTGCGGGGCCTACGTCGTGGTCGGTCCAATCGCTGCTGGGAATCAGAGCCTCGGGTTTTGCCAGGTCGTCGGTGTCATAGTCGGCTCCCTGGGCGTGCAGATCGCTTGGAAGCAACTGGTAGACAAGCCGTGCTTTGATGTTGAGCATGAGCCAGCGGTGTCCAAGAAGTACTAGAACCAGGTCGGGATCTTTCTTTTTGTCCGGCTGGTAGATGTTCCAGGTGAGCGGAATCTTTCCGTCAATCTTCACCTGGCCCTCGGTAACCGCTTTCCAGCGATAGTGGTCCGCGGCGCTTGCGTGGCCGGCAAGTGCAAGCAACGCGCCAAAAACGAAAACGGCTGCAATGAAATGTGTGCGAAACCAGGGACGCGGGGCGATTTCTAAGGCGGGCCTGCGGAAACGTCTGAATAACGATCTCCTGGGAACGAACGTCCGCTGATGTCCACCGAAGTTCGGCTCGAACTATACCGGGAGCTCCGCGAAAGACTTTTCGAGCAAGCGGATCCCCTCGTCTACGTCGGCTTTGGCGATGTTCATGGGCGGGGCCATGCGAATCACGTTGCCGTAGAGGCCGCCTTTGCCGATCAGCAGGCCGTTATTCCGCGCGCGTTCCATGAGCTGGCCGGCCTCGGAAGGCGCGGGCTCTTTCGTCTGGCGGTCGCGCACGAGTTCCAGGCCCTGCATCATGCCCATGCCGCGCACGTCTCCGATCAGCGGGTATTTCCGCTGTAACTCTTCCAGCTTGCTCCGGAAGTAGCCGCCGACTACGTGCGTGTTTTCGAGTAGGTTTTCTTCTTCGATCACTTCGATCACGGCGCGCGCCGCTACCGACGTTACCGGATTGCCGCCGAAGGTCGAGATGGTGAGGCCCTGGAACTTGCCGGCCAACTCTGATGTGGTGATGGTCGCGCCGACGGGAACGCCGTTGCCCATGCTTTTGGCGCACGTAATCATGTCCGGCACGACTTCCCACTGCTCGATGCCAAACCATTTCCGTCCGGTGCGCCCAAAACCGGTCTGCACCTCGTCTGAAATGAAGAGGCCCCCGTAATTTTTTACGATCCGGTAAACGATCTTGAAATATTCAGGCGGAGGAGTGATGAAGCCGCCCACTCCTTGAATCGGTTCGGCGATGAACGCCGCAATCGAGCCGCTCGTCGCGGTTTGAATCAAATTCTCCACGTCGCTCGCGCACGCCACGCCGCATTCGGGATACTTCAGGTGCAGAGGGCAGCGGTAGCAGTAGGGATTGAGAGCGTGCGATACGCCGACGCTGATCACGCCGCTCTTTCGCCATGGCGCCTGCGCGGTGACGCTCTTTGCAAGCGCCGACCCGCCGGAATAGGCGTGCCGCAGGGCCACAATGTCATAGCTGGGGCTAGCCATCCGCGCCAGCAGGATCGCGGCTTCGTTCGCCTCGGTTCCCGAACTCGTGAAGAAGCTTTTCTGCAATTTTCCCGGGGTGATCTGCGCCAGCTTTTCGGCGAGCGCCACGATAGCTTCGTTCGGGAATAGCGTCGAGGTGTGCTGGAGCTTGTCGACCTGCGCCTTGATCTTCGAGGTGACCTTGGGATTGCAGTGTCCCAGACCGACGGTCACGATGCCGCCGAAGAAATCGAGGTACTTGTTTCCCTCGATGTCCCACAGGTATTGCATCGAGCCGTGGTCGGCCACCAAAGGGTGCTGGTAATAGTTTGTGACCGCCGGCCACAAGAACTCCTTGTGCTTGCGGATCAGTTCTTCGCTGCGGGTGGTTACGACCTTATCGTTGGTATCCATGGAAATAAGATCCTGCTTTCATCCCTGCCACCGGTCCTTGAATCACGCCCGCTCACTGCTTCGCAACTTCAAGGCCTGCCGCAGTTTAACCTGCTGTGCTTTCGACGGCAATAGAACACCAGCCACCCCGTTAGAAGAACGGTGTGCCGCTTCGGCGGCTTCCCGTATAATCGGCCCAAACGATGGACACGGTGTTCAAGAATATCCTTCGCTCCTTTGTCCGGATTTTCCCGGACTGCGTCACCTTGTGCCAAGCCATCGCGTTCAATATGTTCCTGGCCTTTTTTCCACTGCTCCTGTTTTCCCTGGGCTTCATGGCGGTTACGTCGCATTTTGTGGACGCCGTGCGGGAAATCCCCGATCGCCTGAGCCTGATCCTTCCCCCGGGAAGTATGACCGTAGTCGCCGCCTACTTTGTCCGCCGCGTGCTGCGGCCCTGGCGATGGATGTTCCTGGGGCTCATCGGAACCCTGCTGGCAGGCACGCAGGTAATGGCCGGCTACATGGAGGGGTTCCGCATCATCGAAGGCGATTTGCTAGGTCCCACATACTGGCGCAGGCAACTGCGCGCGCTGTCCCTGCTCTGCCTCACGATCATTCCGATGCTCGCGGTGGTGGTCCTGACGGTGTACGGCAAGCAGATACGGGAATGGCTGATGCTGGAAACCGGCTCGGTAACCCTGACACGTGTTTTGGAATTGGCGATATTTGCCGGTGCGGTGTTTCCACTCGCGATGGGCGTTCTAGTGCTGCTCTACCGGATCGGGCCGGCCGGGCCACAAGGGCTTGCTCAACTTGCTTCCGGGAGCAGCCGTCTCCACGATTCTATGGTGGGCCGTCGATATCTCTTTCAGCTTCTACATGCGGAAGATGCCCTACGACTTCGTTTACCGGGGGCTGGCTGCCGCGATCGGTTTGCTTCTGTGGATGTTTCTCACCGCCATTGTCGTCTTACTCGGTGCTGCTTATAACGTCGAAGTGCGCGGCGCCGTGACAGAGGCCGAATCGCCAGTCGCAAGTCCCGCCCTGCGCAAGATCTGGTGACCTGCAGCACGGCCTTGGCGCACCGCCTTCGCCATCACCTTGGTGGTCCCGACGATCTGAAACCTGTTACACTCTCCGGAGGAAGTCTGGATTTTGTTGCGGCGTTTGTTTTCGGTTTCCGGAGGCGCTATGTGCGAAATGCGCGTGGAATGCTATTCGGGTTATCGGGCAGACGAAAGTCCTCTCCGTTTCACTCTTCGCGGACGCCAATTCGAAGTGAACGATCTCGACGGGCGATGGTATTCACCCGCGGCGAGCTATTTTCGCGTTCGCGCTGATGACGGCAATTTCTACGTCCTGCGCCATGATGAAGTGCAGGACGTTTGGACGCTTGACGGCTTCCGCGCCGCCCGGTGATTTGCCGAGATTGATCGTACGAAACCGCGCCGTCGCCATTCGCGGAACGTCTGCTGATCCGGCCTGCTTAGTTCCCCAGGCTGAACACTACGTCGATTGTCGTCTCTACTTCCACCGGGCTCCCGTCCAGCAGCGTGGGACGGTAGCGCCATTGCCGCACCGCATCCATGGCCGGTTTGATCAGCAGCGCAGGCCCCGACACGTAGGCTAGCTCGCGCACCGTTCCGTCCCGCGCAATGATCGCGCTGAGCGCGACAGTGCCAGACACATGGTTCAGTCTGGCGATCTCCGGATATTTCGGGAGCACTCGGTTGATGAGCGACGCAGCCTCCACGCTCCCTCCAATGACTAAGGGGCGGGCAGTTTCTTTTTCAGGCGCGATCGGGACCGGCAGCTTCGGAGATCGAAACAAATCCATCAAATCGTTCCGGCCCGTCGCGTCGTCGTTCTCTCGATCGACATACTCCACCGGCGGTTCACCTGCCTCGCCGTGGATATGCCGCGGCACAAAAGCCGGCGCAGTGACGCGGCTTAAGGGAATGATTCGCATCCGCCTGTTTTTCAGTGGTATAGCCGCAGCGGGGACAACCGGCACAGGCGGCGCCACAATCAGCGTTTTCAACATTCCATTTGGCAGCGCTTCCGTATAGAGCAGCGGCACCAGAATCAAAACACCCCAAATCGCCGACTGCGCCAACGCTGACGCCGCAATCGTCCAACGTTTGTGCGTTCTGGTCGTTCCTTGCGCACCAGATATAATCATTTCCTGGAACATCAGTGTCTCTCCTCTGTAAGCGAGGATTTGTCTCCCTCGCGGGCACACCAATCCCGGCGCCCCTGACACTCGTTGTGTTTTCTGAAATATATGCTGCGCCGCCGGCCGCGATTTCCCGGCTAGTTGCAGCGCCGCTTGCGTGATCTCTATGGTGCTTTGACACCACGGCGCAGCTTTAGTTCCGGTGTGGGGCCGCGCGCAGCCTTAGAATGATGGAATGGAGCGCAAGATTTTCTGGGTCACGTTCGGCTCGCTAGGCCTGTTCGCGGACCTGATGCTGCCTTTTTGGTGGGCGATGCTCGCAACGCTTCCCATCGCGTACTTCAGCTGGTGGCTTGCCTACCGCAGTGGTTCTCGCTAACAGAGGGCTCTGGAATTCCTTAAGGCAGAACTACCTTTGTTGACCGCTCAAAAAACGTTTGCCTAAAAAATGCACAGTGCGTGCGCTCAATAGTTGTCATTTGCTGTGACAAAGCGGCCGCTTTACTTTCAGTTGGCACTGCCGGAGGGGTCAGG
Organism: uncultured Acidobacteriota bacterium; assembly: GCA_963848365.1. GTDB lineage: Bacteria > Acidobacteriota > Terriglobia > Acidiferrales > UBA7541 > Palsa-295. Next base: position 1,824,615 of record CAWKDI010000002.1, on the reverse strand, counting down.
CTCGGCGGGAGGAGCTTGCGGTGTTTCGCTCGGCAGGGCTTGCACTGAATCGGACTGGACATCCGCCAGCGGACCCGTCGAGATTATAGGAACGCTTGCCGCCGGTTTCGTTTCCTTTTCCTGGAGCTTCAGCACTTCCTCGACGGCAGAGACGAGACTTTCCGGGCTGCTCATCTTGGACACCACGCGCCGCACCCCAGCCTTTTTGGCTTCAAGTTCGATCAGGGCCCCCTCATGGAGGGTGTAGATGAGAATCGCGGCGGAAGGCAAGCCTTTGGTGATCGCGCGCGCCGCCGTCAGCCCGTCGGTATCCGGCATCGCCAGATCGAGAATCACAACATCCGGCTTGAGCTCCATCGCCTTCGAGATGGCCTCCCGGCCGTTCGAGGCTCGCGCGCAGACGTTCCATCCATCGTGCGTCTGCAGCATCTCACTGATGATGCCAAGGGCCACCTCGTTATCGTCAGCGATGAGTATCTGGATCATCAGTCGAGGGAGTGTTGCACTTGTCAGCCGGACACTCCCGGGATACTGAGTGTAGGACATCCTACGAAGCCGCCGAAGTTACTGTAAATACTCTAATAACCCTATGGATACAATAAGAAAAATGCAGGCGGGAGCATTTTTAGACTCATCAAAATGCTCTGAGGAAATAAACCTGGCAGGCGGCCTTTTGCATTGTTCAATTCCCCCCGGCAGGTGGTTCCAGGTCGAGCCAGAAGCCGGGTAATCCGTAACACTGAAGTCTCATGCGTGGACTTCCCAGGTATCGCCGGCGCGCAGAAGCTTGGAGAGGTCGCCTTTACCGCGTTTGGCTTGCACTTCCTGGATCTGGCTCGTAATCAGATCCTCGTATCGCGGGTAATTTTCCCACGCGCGCAGCACGCCGATCGGGGTGGGGAAGCCCGGGCGATTCTCCATGTGCGCCAGCAGGAAGGCGTAGGCCGGGCGCGGGTGGTCTTCGTCGTGTACGAGCAGATCCTTCTCGGTGATGCCGTTGCCTAGCTGGACGACTTCGAGTTCGAGTCCGTTCAGGCGGATGCCCTTGTCGCGATTTTTTCCGAAGATGAGCGGCTTGCCGTGTTCGAGTTGGACCACGTGCTCGCTGCGCGCATCTTTCTCGGTGAGGTCAAACCACGCGCCGTCATTGAAGATGTTGCAGTTCTGCAGAATTTCGACGTACGCCGAGCCTTTGTGCGCCGCCGCTTTTTTCAGCGTGTCCTTCAAATGCTGCTGGAAGACGTCCACCGAGCGCGCCACGAATGTCGCCTCCGCGCCAATCGCCAGAGAAATCGGATTGAACGGGCGGTCGGTGGTGCCGAAGGGCGTGGACTTGGTCTTCTTGCCGATTTCCGACGTCGGCGAATACTGGCCCTTGGTGAGGCCGTAAATCTTATTGTTGAACAGCAGCACCTTCAGCCCCACGTTGCGCCGCAGCATGTGGATCGTATGATTGCCGCCGATGGAGAGCGAATCGCCGTCGCCGGTAACCACCCACACATCCAGGTCGGGCCGGGTGATTTTGAGGCCGGTTGCGATGGCCGGCGCGCGGCCGTGAATCGTGTGGAATCCGAACGTCTTCATGTAATAAGGAAAGCGGCTGGAGCATCCGATGCCGGAAATGAACACGAAGTTCTCGCGCCGCACGCCGAGCTCGGCGAACACGGACTGCACGGCGGAGAGAATCGCGTAATCGCCGCAGCCCGGGCACCAGCGGATTTCCTGGTCGGTCTGAAAGTCTTTTTTCGTGTAAACCGGCAATGTTTCGGTAGCCATAACAACTCTCCTATGACTTCTTCGCCGCGTCAAAAGAAAAGCAGATCGCTCGCTCCGCTCGGGATGACAGCCTTTCACGCTCGGGCGAGAACCTGCTCGATTTTGCGCTCGATTTCCGAAGTCTTGAAAGGCTTGCCCTGGATCTTGTTGTAACCCTCGGCGTCGACCAGATACTTCGCGCGCAGCACCATCACCAACTGCCCCATGTTCATTTCCGGAACGAGGACTTTGTCGTAGCGCATCAGCACGTCGCCCAGGTTCTTCGGCAGCGGATTCAGATGGCGCAGATGCACGTGGCCGATGCGGCGTCCGCGGAACTTCTCCGATTTCAGCGCGGCGGTGATTGGCCCTTTCGTCGATCCCCAAGAAACGATCAGCAGGTCGCCTGAATCGGCGCCCGCCGGGACCGCATCCGGCATGTCCTGCACGATCGCCGCAACTTTTTCGGCGCGCAGGCGAACCATGCGCTCGTGGTTCAGTGGCTCGTAGTTCACGTTGCCGGTTACGTCCTGCTTCTCGAGGCCGCCGATGCGATGTTCCAGTCCGGGCGTGCCGGGAATCGCCCAGGGCCGCGCGAGCGTTTGCGGATCGCGCCGATAGGGCTGAAAGTTTTCCGGGATTGGTTTCGAAATGTACCGGAATTTCAGGAAGCTCCGAGAGTTCGGGAATCTTCCATGGCTCCGCGCCGTTTGCAAGATAACCGTCGGAAAGGATTATCACCGGCACCATATATTTGATGGCGATGCGCGTGGCTTCGAGAGCGATCCAGAAGCAATCGCCGGGTGTGGCGGGAGCGAGAACCGGAATGGGAGCCTCCGAGTTGCGGCCGTAGAGAGCCTGCAACAAGTCGGCCTGCTCGGTCTTCGTCGGCAATCCGGTGGAAGGACCGCCGCGCTGAATGTCGCAAACCACGAGCGGCAAGTTCCACGGCGACGGCCAGCCCCATCGCCTCGGTTTTCAAAGCCATGCCGGGACCCGAAGTGGTGGTGATGCCGATGGCGCCCGCATAGGCCGCGCCGATCGCTGAAGTGACCGCCGCGATTTCATCCTCGGCTTGAAACGTGATCACGCCGAAATCCTTGTATGCGGAAAGCTCGTGCAAAATGTCGGACGCGGGCGTGATCGGATACGAACCCAGGAAAAGCGGAATGCCCGCCTTCTGCGAGGCGGCCACAAATCCCATCGCCAGCGCCGTATTGCCGCTGATGTTGCGGTAAACGCCGGGCGCCAGCTTCGCCGGCGGAATCTCATAGCTGATCTGAAACGCTTCGGTGGCCTCGCAATAGCTGTAGCCGGCCTGCATGGCCAGCCGATTGGCCTGCACGAGCTGCGGCTTGTTTTTGAATTTCGCGTCAATCCAGCGGAGGGAGTTCTCCATCGACCGGTTGTAAAGCCAATAGCACATGCCGAGCGCGAAGAAATTCTTGCAGCGGTCGACGCTCTTGTTATCGAGTCCCAGTTCCTTCAGAGCGGCGCGCGTGAGCTTGGTGAGCTCGACGGGAAAGAGGCGGTAGCCGTCGAGCGAATGGTCCTCGAGAGGATTCACTGTCATCTGCGCTTTGCGAAGATCGAGCTCGCCGAAATCGTTGAGATTCACGATCAGAATGCCGTTGGGCTTCAGGTCGGCGATGTTCATCTTCAGCGCGGCGGGGTTCATGGCCACCAGCGCATCCACCGTATCGCCGGGAGTGAACACGTCGCTCGAGGAAAAGTGCACCTGGAATCCGCTGACGCCCGGGAAGCGTGCCCGCAGGGGCGCGAATTTCGGCGGGGAAGTCGGGCAGAGTGGCCAGATCGTTGCCGTAGAGAGCCACCGTGTTGGTGAACTGGCTTCCGGTGATCTGCATCCCGTCGCCGGAATCGCCGCAAAAACGAATTACGGCCCTGTCGACAACCTCACGCTTTCGCCCCGGGACGTTCACTGTAGTAGTTGCCATGGCTATTTGAATCTCCAGACCTTCAGGCGCACCGGTATCCTCTCGACCAATTGTCTTTCGCTAAGATAAGCCGCCGGTTTACTCCTGCTCGGTTACTTCTGCTCCACGTCCTAAAAGATTAGCACACCGGCAGGTAGCCGAGAACCGAAATTGCGGCGAATGGCCTGGCCGCCAGGTTCCCGGTTTTGTCTACAGGTGTGCAAACAAACGATATGGGGATTTCCCGTATTGTGGGGATGAACGGTTCTGGCAATGTGGAAACGGCCGCTTAGCCGGAGTTGTGGCGGGCGAGAGCCAGCGGTTGGGAAGAATCCTCGAAAGCGGTCGACGATATCGCTTGTCTCCAAGTCTTAATAAGGGTGGCGCAGGAATGTCGATCAGACAAAGATTGCACAGAAATGTAATTCATATAATTCCATTCACCCCCATTTCCCCGAAACACGGCAGCGAGAAGACTCATGATGACGCCGCAGAAGATCCATGGATCGCTATCTCGGTGAACGAGCTCCAAAGAGCATTTCGCAATTTCAGCAAAGAATCTGGGCGGCTTTCCCGCATGGCCCAGCGGAAAAAGAAGGTATGCATCCCCTCCGATGGATTCAACCAATTGCTGGCCCAGCGCCTGGAAGACGTCGAACGAGCCTTTCACTTGTACCTGCGGCGCAAAGAAGAGCTGTTAACCTACATCGAGGCGACCGGTCGCCGCAGCGACGTCGCCAGCGAGGAAAGCGATAACCGGAGGCTCAGGCCGCGCGCATCGTGAATGGGGTATTTCTCCGGGCTGTCCGGAGTCAAGCGCCGCGGCGTTCGAGCACGCCGTCCGCGGCACTTATCTGGACGGGATGGCTTGGCGCGGCGCTGGGTTTGCGTCTCGGAGAGTAGCGATGCCAGAGCCAATAGCTGATGCCGCCCAAAAGGCTCAGGGGCAGGGCGCTCATCATCAGCGTCATTTTGAGATAGGTGCCCGGAGGTCTTCGGATCAGCCAGTATGCACGCAGAACAGGCGCGAGCTGCGTTAGGGAGGATCGGCATGCCGAGCGGCCGCCAGTCGACTAGCGAACGATAGGCTGTTCTTCATGCGCATGCGCCCTCCTCTCACAAATAGACGCGCAAATAGATGATCGGCCACAGCGCCACCACAAAGTACCAGAAAACCTGCGTGGCGGTGAAGATTTCCGGCTTCAGGCTTCCGCGGCGCAAGCGAACATAGACCCAAACCAGAAAACCGATCGCGGCCACGGCATGCAGGGCGTGCGTCCCCACGATCAAATAAAAGAAGGATCCCGCCGCGCTGGAGGTCAGCGTAAGGCCTTGGCGCAGCAGCCTGACCCACTCCACTCCCTGCAGCGACACGAAAGTGATTCCCAGAACAATCGAGCCTTCCAGGTAGCGCCGGCCGATCCTGGGAGCCGAGCGCATGAAGCGGTTAGCCATCCACAAGAGCACGCCGCTCAGAATCAGCGCAGCGGTGTTGATGGCGGTCCGCTCCAGGGGCAAGCGCGGCTGTCCCGGCGGAGGCCACATGCCCTCCCATCGCGGAGGCGCGCGCAATCGTGTGCGCGCTGATCAATGCCGCGAAAAACATGATTTCAGCGACCACGAAAACGATCGTTCCCAGCACGGCGTTGGGAACACGGCGCGCGTCGGAATGGCTTCCGAGGCGCAAAGCAAACTCCATTGCGGGACTGTGATGTTACTGTGGCTACTACTCATGCTTTGCGGAGGCTTGCGATCCCGATTCGACGGCTTTTTTCGCTGCATAATTTTCCCAGCGCAGGCCCTGATGCTTCATCACGTCCGGCGCGACGCCTGCAAACAGAATACCAAGGAACACCAGGCAGGTGACCAGCAGATAGGTGACCCAGCGCTTCTCGAGATTCACGTGCATGAAATTCTTCGCCACCATATACGCTTTCACCAGCGCGATGCCGAACGCCAGCAGGAGCATCAGCCAGCGAATTCCGGTGAGAGGCCCAAGAACGCTCACGATCAGCAGGACCACCAGCACGGCCCAGATCTTCACGTAATTGGGATGATGCATATGCGCTTCGGGATCAGCATTCATGCGCGGCTTACCTCACTTGGCGATATAGAGCAGCGGAAACAGAAAAATCCAGATGATGTCGACGAAGTGCCAGTAGAGCCCGATGCATTGCACGCGGCCCAGGTCGCGGTTTTTCGCGGCGTCGGACGCAATGAATAGCATGATGATCAGCCCCGCCAACACGTGCAGCCCGTGCAGTCCCGCCACGGTGTAATAGAAAGACCAAAACCCGCCGGAAGAGAGAACGAACCCTTCCTTGATTTCGTGCGTCCACTCAAAGCCCTTGACGATCAGGAATATCGCGCCGCCAAGCGAGGTCAAGCGGAGAAACTTCGCGGCCTTCTTGCCGTCTTCGGCGTCCGCGGCTTTGTGCGCCAGCACCGCGAACAGGCTGGACGTGAGCAGCACAAACGTATTGAACGCGCCCGCCTTGGTGTTCGTATTCGCCGCGGCGATGGCCCATTCCGGGTGCGCCAGCCGATGCATGATGTAGGAGGCGAGAAGCCCGCCGAAGATGAAAATTTCCGACGCGATGATCCACCACGTCACCAGTCTCGCCGTGGGGATCCCGGTGACGCTTCGAAGATTTGCGATGGAACGGCTGCTCATAGGGCGGCTTCTTCCAGCGGAGTGATGGGCTCATTCTGCGGCCAGTAGTCGGTCTGCGCGGCCGGGCGCCGAATATTCGTAGGGGCCGCGATACACGGTGGGCATCTCGGCAAAATTGCCGTGCGGTGGCGGCGACGGCACCGTCCATTCCAGCGTGTTCGAGAGCCAGGGATTTTCGGCGGCCCGCTTGCCGTGGCGCATGCTCCAGAAGAAATTAATCAGAAAGAAAACCTGGAACGCCAGAAGCACGATCACGCCAACCGTCGAAATCTGGCGCAGATGCTGCAACACCGGCCGCATTTGCTCCGGGAACAGCGCGTAATTATAGATGCGCCGCTGGTCGCCGGCCGCGCCCGTGATAAACAGGGGCAGGAAAACAACGTTGAATGCGATCACCGTGCCCCAGAAGTGAATCTTGCCGAGCGTTTCGTTCATCATCCGGCCGAACATCTTCGGATACCAGAACGCCAGAGCCGCGAACATCCCGATGATGGCGGAAGGGAAGAAGGTGTAATGGAAGTGCGCCACTACGAAATATGTGTCGTGGAAATAGATGTCCGCGCCGGACGCGCCGAGGAAAATTCCCGTCACGCCGCCAATCAAAAACTCCGCGATGAATGACAGCGCCCACAGCATGGGCGTGGTAAAGCGAATCGAGCCGCCATAGAGCGTCGCGATATAGACGAAAATCATTTCCGTGATGGGAATCGAGATCATCAGCGTGGTGATCGTGAACACATTGGCCATTCGTGGGTCGATGCCCGCGATGAACTGATGATGCGCCCACACGACGAAGCTCAGAACTCCGGTGGCCCAGGTGGTGTAGAGAACCGTCCGGTAGCCAAAAAGCTTTTTGCGCGAGAACACGGTGATGATTTCCGCCACGATTCCCAGAGCCGGCAGCAGCACCACGTACACTTCCGGGTGGCCGAAGAACCAGAACAAGTGCTGCCAGAGCAGAGGATCGCCGCCTCGACCGGGATCGTAGAACGCCGTGCCCAGGCGCTGATCGAAGAGCAGCATTACCGCGCCGGCAATCAGCGGTCCCACCGACGCCATGAACAGAATGCTAGCCAGCACGATCATCCATACGACCACCGGGATGTCCCACATTCTCATTCCCGGCGCGCGGCCGTTCATCGTGGTGACGACGAAGTTGATCCCGCCCAGCAGAAATGCCACAAATTCCAGCGCTACCGCGATAAGCCACAGGGAGGCACCCAGCGGCGTGAGGTTATACGCGCCCTTAGCCGAAAGCGGAGGATAGGAAGTCCAGGCGCCCCCGAACGCGCCGTTGTGCACGAAGAATGAAGCGAGCAGAATGAGGGCGCTCAGCAGAAAAACCTGGTAGGAGAGGCGATTGATCCGCGGGAAACACCATGTCATCGCAGCCAATCATCAACGGGATAAGGAAATTCCCGAAGGCCGCCACCAGCACCGGCATCGCCACCCAGAAAATCATGATGGAGCCGTGCATCGTGACCAGGGCGTTGTACTTTCCAGGCGTCACCAGACCATAGCCCGGCACGTCCCGTCCCGGAAAGGCCAGTTGCATGCGGAACACATACGCCAGATAGCCGCCGATCAGCGCCATCACCGCGCCGGTAAACAGGTACTGCATGGCGATCATCTTGTGGTCGGTGGACCACAGGTACTTATGAAAAAAGCTCTGCGCATGATGGGCGTGCTCGTCGCCGTGGGAATCCAGATGAGCGTGCGCCCCGGTTACGGGTGTTGTCATGGCCTCACCTCGGCGACCTTCGATCCTTCCGCGTCAGCCGCCGGCAATACCGCGGGCAGTGCCCCGCCTGCAAGCGCTGGGTTGGAGGCGCGCCTGATCCATGCGGAATGCTGCTCCGGCGTTTCCACGATGATGCGCGCCGCCATCAATCCGTGTCCAAGGCCGCACATCTGCGTGCACTGAATGTCGTAGTTGCCGGGACGCGTCGCGCGGAACCAGCCGGTAATCGTGCGGCCCGGCACGGCATCCTGCTTGAGCCGGAACATCGGCACGGAAAAGCTGTGCAGCACGTCGCGCGACATCAGTTCGAAGTGATAGGTCGTGTTTGCTTTCACATGGAGCTCGCCCACGGTTCGAATGTCGTCCGCGGTGTCGAGGATGCCGTCCGCGCCGGGCTCCTGGAAGCTCCAGGCCCACTGCTGGCTGAAGATGCGCACCGTTTGCTCGGCGGGCGGAAGGGTCTGCTTCACGTTCACCCAGACCAGAATTGCCGGGATGATGATTACCAGGTCGCAGGCGATCACGACGAAGTGAGGGATCGTCACCCAGCGCGTAAGATGCTTTTCCTCGCCGGTGATGTACTGCGAGGCGTGGCCTTCCCTGTGGCGGTAGCGATACATCAGCCAGAAAAGCACTACCTCTGCGACGATCAGCCAGAAGCCGACCAGCACGGCGATCAGCAGAATCAGGTGGTCGATACTCCCGGAAAAAGTGGAAGCCCCTGTTGAGAACCGCTCGAACATTACGACTCCCTGGATGTCTGTTGCACGAACAAGAACGCGCTTCTTAGCGAACCATTACAAATGCCGCGCCCATGAATGCGGCCGCGGTCGTCATCACAATCCAAAAAATAGTCTTAAACGTCTGGTCGGACGAAGGCTCCGTGTCTTTCATCATTGTGTTTGCGTCTCCGAATTCGCGGTCTTCGGTTTCAAGGTGCTGATGTAGGCGGCCAAATCGCGGATCGTCTTCTCGTTTGCGAGCGACTGTGCCATCGGAGCCATGGCCGAGCCTTCCGTGTCTCGCGGGTCCGCCCCCCGCACGCCGCCCTTGAATTTCTTGAGCTCGGTGGCGAGATACCAATCGTCAAGCCCCGCCAGGCGCGGCGCTTTCACCGCCTCATTGCCTCCGCCGTCGGGGTTGTGGCAGCCGCTGCACAACGCGTAGCGGCGCTTGCCGAGCTTCGGATCGCCGCCCAGCACCGGAGCGTGCGTCACCGGAGGCAGGCTTTCCACGTACCTGGCAACCTCATCCACGTCGCTATCATCGGGAAGGCTGAGCGCCATTGGCCGCATCCGCATCCCTTCGGTGTCGTCAAATTGAGCGCCGCGAATACCGCCTCGAAACTTTCTGAGTTCTGTTTCCACGTACCATGCATTCATTCCGGCGATGTTGGGAGCGCCGATTTCGGCGTTACCCTCACCATGAGAGCCGTGGCATTCCGAGCAGGTGTCAAAAAGCTCGCGGCCTCGCGCGGATGGTGATGAACTCGTGCGGGCCTGCACCTGGCATCCCGCCACTACCAGCACTGAAAGCAGGGCGACAAACAGCCAGCCGCTTATTTTGTGGGACACAATTCTCAAACGAGAAGCGCGCTTTTCCATAGTCATCTGCGAAGCAGCGGATGTTATCAGCCGGGGCCGCCGGAAACAAGTTATTCGCCAATATTTTTTCAAAAAAACGCGCCGCAGTTCTGTGATACAAATCACAGCGCGTTCGACACAAAATGGGCTCGGCTTGGTGTACCATGTTGCAACTTTCCTGGAGGCGTGATGCTAACTAGAAGAGAAATTCTGATTGGAACAGGCTTGGCCGGAGTTGCCGCGCTCACTCGGCCGCTCACCTCGGTTTTCGCCAGCGCCGCGCAGCCCAAGACGCCGGTAAATTTCAAGGTGCCTGCCCACGCGTGCGACTGCCACACGCACATCTTCGGCGATCCGCAGAAATTCCCGTTCGCCACGCCGCGCGTTTACACGCCGGAGACCGCTTCGGTGGAAGAAATGCGCTCGCTCCATAAGGCGCTGCATATCCAGCGCGTCGTGATCGTGCAGCCCACGGTATACGGAACAGACAACGCCTGCACGATCGACGCCGTCAAGCAGCTCGCGCCAGACGCGCGCGGCATCGTCTCCCCGGACGATAAAGTCACCAACGCCGATTTCGACGAAATGCACCGCGGCGGCATTCGCGGAATCCGAATCAATCTCGAGACGCGAGGTCAGGTCGATCCGGAGCTTGCCAGGCAGCGCGTGCAAGCCGCCATCGAAAGAATCAAGGACCGCAAGTGGCATATCGAAATCTATACGCGTTTGTCCGTGATCGAAGCGCTCAAAGACCAGATCGTGGCGTCCCCCGTGCCCATTTCGTTCGATCACTTCGGCGGTGCGCAAGGGCCGCTCGGCGTCGATCAGCCGGGTTTCTCGACGCTTCTCAGCTTGGTTCACGACGGCAAGGCCTACGTGAAAGTTTCGGCTCCCTATCGCAGCTCCAAGCAGGCGCCGGATTACGCGGACGTGAATCCTCTGGCCAAAGCGCTCATCGGCGCGAACCCGCACCGGATTATCTGGGGTTCCGATTGGCCGCATCCCGCTCAGATCCCGGGACGCGCGATGACCGAGATTACGCCCCTCTACCAGATCGACGACGGACGCGACCTGAACCAGTTGGCTTCATGGACTTCCAACGCTGCCGAACTGAAGCTGGTCCTCACGGAAAACCCGGCGCGGCTCTACGGGTTCTAGAACGGCGTAAAGCGAAAGCTCGTTGCGGGACATCGATCGAGTACCGAGCGCAGCTTTTAGAATTGCGCGAAGCCGTTCCGCAGCCATCGTCAACGGAGCGAAGTACTGTTCTGCATCGCTCGCCCCGGTGACGACGAATCGCTCCGGTTTGACATTGCTCGTACTGACGGCTGCCGGTCCTCACCGCTGCCCGCCCTCAGAGCTGCCCGCCCTCAGAGCTGATTGCACCCAAGCATTCTGCCGTGATTTGCGTTATATTTTAACCTCACAGTGATTTCGCTGCCTAACCGGGTTTCCTGGGGCAATGGGGAGGTAAACAAGTGGCTACGCTGATCAATCCGCCGGCTTCCGCGGTAAATGACCTGGAGGAAATCTGGGAATGGATCGAGTCATTTGACGCGGTTCTTGAGCAAGGCGGCCCCAAGCTCGCCCGCCGGATTCTCGATCAAATCAGGGAGCGGGCCCGCACCGCCGGCGTCGAAATTCCTTTCACAGCTAACACCCCTTATGTCAATACGATCCCGGCGAATCAGGAAGCCCCCTTCCCGGGCGATCAGGACATGGAACGCCGCATCAAGAGCCTGATTCGCTGGAACGCGCTGGCCATGGTCGTCCGCGCCAATCGCGTCGAGCACAATATCGGCGGCCATATCTCGACGTACGGTTCGGCAGCCACCCTCTTCGAGATTGGTTTCAACCACTTCTTCCGCGCCCGGACCCCCGCATTCGAAGGCGACACCGTCTATTTCCAGGGCCATGCCGCGCCCGGCGTCTATTCGCGGGCCTTCCTCGAAGGGCGCCTTTCGGTCGAGAAGCTTGAGAATTTCCGCCGCGAACTGAAGCCCGGCGGCGGTCTTTCCTCCTATCCCCATCCTTGGCTGATGCCCGATTTCTGGGAGTATCCCAGCGTTTCGATGGGCCTGAGCCCGATCATGGCGATCTATCAGGCCCGCTTTAACCGCTACCTCGAAAATCGCGGCCTGAAGCCTGCCACGGACGCGAAGGTCTGGGCCTTCCTCGGCGACGGCGAAACCGACGAACCCGAAACGCTGGGCGCGATCACGCTGGCCTCGCGCGAAAGTCTCGACAATCTGATCTTCGTCATCAACTGCAACCTGCAGCGGCTGGACGGTCCGGTGCGCGGCAACGGAAAGATCATCCAGGAACTCGAAGCGGCGTTCCGCGGCGCGGGCTGGAACGTCATCAAGGTGCTCTGGGGATCGGACTGGGATCCCCTCTTCGAGCGCGATACCGAAGGCCTGCTCGTCAAGCGGCTCGGACGAAATGGTCGACGGCGAGTATCAGAAGCTCACCGTGGAATCGGGCGCCTACGTTCGCGAGCACGTTTTCGGCGGCGATCCGCGGCTGCTCGCAGTTGGTCGAGCACTATTCCGACGAACAGCTTCGCACGCTGCGCCAGGGCGGCCACGATCCGCGCAAGGTATACGCGGCCTACAAAGCGGCCGTCGAGCATCAAGGGCACGCCGACCGTGATTCTGGCCCGCACGATCAAGGGCTACGGCCTGGGCGAGAGCGGAGAAGGGAAGAACGTCACCCACCAGCAGAAGAAGCTCGACGAAGAAGAACTGCGCCACTTCCGCACGCGCTTCGAGATTCCCATCAGCGACGAGCAGATCGCCGACGCGCCTTTCTACCGTCCGCCCGACGACAGCCCGGAGATCAAGTACCTGCAGGCGCGCCGCGCCGAATTGGGCGGTTACGTTCCCAGCCGCAGCGTGCGCTCGAAGCCGCTTGTTGCCGAATCACCAGGAGCTGTTCGACGAATTTTACACCGGCAGCGAAGGCCGCGAAGTTTCCACGACGATGGCTTTCGTGGGCATGCTGCGGAAAATGCTGCGCGATCCCGGAAATCGGCAAGCTGGTCGTTCCCATCGTTCCCGACGAAGCGCGCACCTTCGGCATGGAATCGCTGTTCCGCAATGTGGGCATTTACAGCAGCCGCGGCCAGCTCTACGAGCCGGTCGATATCCACACGCTGCTCTATTACAAGGAAGCGAAGGACGGCCAGATTCTCGAAGAGGGCATCACCGAGGCCGGCTCGATGTCGTCGTTCATCGCCGCGGGCTCCGCCTATGCCACCCACGGCATCAACACGATTCCCTTCTTCATTTACTACTCGATGTTCGGCTTCCAGCGCATCGGCGACCTGATCTGGGCCGCGGCCGATATGCGCTGCCGCGGATTCCTGCTGGGCGGCACGGCCGGGCGCACCACGCTTTCCGGCGAAGGTCTTGCAGCACCAGGACGGCAACAGCCACGTCCTCGCGCTGCCCGTTCCCACTCTGCGCGCCTACGATCCTGCTTTCGCCTACGAACTCGCCGTGATCATCCAGGACGGCATCGAGCGCATGTACAAGAAGGGCGAGAACATCTTCTACTACATCACGGTGATGAACGAGCCGTACGCGATGCCGGCCATGCCGGCGGGCTCGCGGGAAGGAATTCTGAAGGGCATGTACCGCTTCCGCGCCGTCCGATCGAATCCAGCAAAGTCGAAGCTGCGCGCGCAGCTTTTTGGCAGCGGCGCGATCCTGCGCGAAGCGATCAAGGCGCAGGAAATTCTCGAGGAAAAATACAACGTTGCCGCCGACGTTTGGAGCGTCACCAGCTACAAGGCCCTCTACACCGATGGCATCGAGACCGAACGCTGGAATCTGCCTGCATCCCGGCGAAAAGCCGCGCGTTCCCTACGTAGCCGAGTGCCTTGCGGACGCTCCGGGCGTTCTGGTTGCCGCCTCGGACTACCTGAAGGTGCTGCCGAATCTCATCGACCAGTGGATGCCGCGGCGCATCGCCTCGCTCGGCACCGATGGCTTCGGCCGAAGCGAAGGCCGCCCGTCACTGCGCGATTTCTTCGAAGTGGATGCGCGGTTCATCACGCTGGCCACGCTTCACGAACTGATGCGCGAGGGGAAGATTCAGGCGTCGGTAGTGGAAAAAGCCATCGCTGAACTCGGTATCAACCCCGAGAAGCCCGATCCTGTCTCCTACGACGTCGCGGTCAAGCAGGAGCGTGCTCCGGAAGGCGCGTAGATTGCCAGAGTAGCCAGCGCCATCGTCCGGCGGTGCGCGAATAGACCTCGGTAAAATGCATCGGGATCGCGAAGTCCTTCCCATTTCTCACGGCGGTTATGTCACACCTTCCGGTAATGACCGCCGCGTTCCCTAAAATTCGCACTTTCACATCACTCAGTTTCACTGACCGGAACGCCCCGGTCCCGGATTTCATGGCCCCAAGGAACTCCGCCTTGGTTTCTGTAACGCCTCCCTGGCGTGTATACGTGAAATCGTCGGCCATCAGCCGGTCAAGCGTGGGTATGTCCTGGTCTCGAATGGCCTTGATGCGTTGGTCGTCCAGCCTCCGTATTTCCTGCTCCGCGTTGGATTGTTGCGCGCCGTAAAGCGCAGCTTGCGAAATGGCGATCAACATCGCAAAAATTAAGACCCGTTGCATCGGTTCACCCCTGTCGAACGCGCGCATGATACACCACTGTCTCCATGCCATCTGAGGTTCACCTCACCGTTGCAATCGAGATCAGGCTATGCCGGGCAGTGTGGATTGAGGTCACCTGATCGTTCGCCTCTCTGAAGTTCAGCCATCTTTTCCCGATCAATTCAGCAGTGACTTAAATCGTCACTTGGAATTATTAATTTCGCCCGTCGCCACAGATCGACAAAGTTTTGCCTGTACCAAGGTACAGGTTTTCGTGACGCTTAGAGGATGTTAGCTGATTCACAACGAACACCCTTGCGGGCTACTTCTTTCGGCGAGACCGCGTGCTAGGCTGCCACTTTAGGGCAGTCCTAGTACTATGCCCTGCCACTAACCGACACTCATGTCTTCTCGACTTGGCGAAATACTGGTCAAAGACAGCCTGATCTCCGCGGATCAGCTGAAGCAGGCGCTCGAACACCAGAAAAAGAACGGCGGCCGGCTGGGGACCTGCCTGGTCAAGCTCGGTCTCGTCAGCGACGACGATATTACCGCGGTGCTTTCCCGCCAGTACGGCGTTCCTTCCATCAACCTGAAGTTTTACGAAGTCGACCCCGCAGTGATCAAGCTCGTCCCCCAGGAGACGGCGGTCCGTTATCAGATCGTCCCGCTCTCGCGCGTCGGCTCCACGCTGACGATTGCGATGACCGATCCCACCAACGTCTTCGCGATGGACGACATCAAGTTCATGACGGGCTTCAACGTCGAGCCGGTGGTCGCCTCCGAAACGGCCATCAGCGAGGCCATCCACAAGTTCTACGGCGAAGCCGAGAGCGTCGAAGAGCTCGACAAGGTGATGAAGGACCTCACCGGCGGAAGACGAAGCCCTCGAGCTTGCCGCCGAAGAATCCGAGATGGATTTGGCGAGTCTCGAGAAGGCCGCCGAAGAAGCCCCGATCATCAAGCTCTGCAACCTGATCCTCACCGACGCCGTGAAGCGCGGCGCCAGCGATATCCACGTGGAGCCTTACGAAAAGGAATATCGCGTGCGCTTCCGCATTGACGGCATTCTGCAGAACGTGATGGCGCCGCCCATGAAGTTGAAGGACGCCATCACCAGCCGCATCAAGATCATGGCCAAGCTCGATATCAGCGAAAAGCGGCTGCCGCAAGACGGCCGCATCATGATCAAGTACATGAAGGACAAGAAGAAGAAAGAACTCGATTTCCGCGTTTCCACGGTCCCCACGCTGTTCGGCGAAAAAATCGTTCTCCGGTTGCTCGACAAAGAAAACCTGCGCCTGGACATGACGAAGCTCGGCTTCGAGCCGGAGTCGCTGGCCAAGTTCGAGCGGCAAATTCTGAAGCCTTACGGAATGGTTCTCGTCACCGGCCCCACCGGCTCGGGCAAGACGAACACCCTGTATTCCTCCGTCGCCCGCCTGAACACGCCGGACACCAACATCATGACCGCCGAGGACCCCGTCGAATTCCAGCTCGCCGGCATCAACCAGGTACAGATGAAGGAGCAGATCGGACTGAACTTCGCCTCGGCGCTGCGCGCCTTCCTGCGCCAGGACCCCAACATCATTCTCGTCGGCGAAATCCGCGACTTTGAGACGGCGGAAATTGCCGTGAAAGCCGCGCTTACCGGCCACTTGGTGCTGTCCACGCTGCACACCAATGACGCACCCTCGACCATCAGCCGATTGATGAATATGGGCATTGAGCCTTTTCTTGTGGCTACCTCGGTGAACCTGATCTGCGCGCAGCGGCTCGTTCGCCGCATTTGCGCGCAATGCAAGGAACCACTGCAGATTCAGCCCGAGGCGCTGATCGACGCGGGCTACACGCCGGAAGAAGCGTCCACGGTCACCATTCAGCACGGCCACGGCTGCGCCACCTGCAACAACACGGGTTACAAGGGCCGCGTGGGTCTTTATGAAGTGATGGAAATCAACGATGAGCTGCGCGAACTGATTCTCGTGGGCGCTTCGGCGCTCGAACTCAAGAAGAAGGCTCTGGAGACTGGGAATGATCACCCTGCGCCGCAGCGGCCTGACCAAGGTCGCGCTCGGGCAAACAACCATGGAAGAAGTCTTGCGCGAAACGGTTCTGTAAGGGGGAGAAGATGGCTGGCATTACGTTAAGCGAACTTCTGAAAAAAATGATCGAACTGGGGGGCAGCGACCTGCACCTTTCGACCAACAGCGCGCCGCGCGTGCGCGTCCACGGCAAGCTGCGTCCGCTGGACATGCCGCCTCTCACGGCGGCGGATACGAAGGCGCTTGCCTATAGCGTGCTTACCGACGTGCAGAAGCACCGCCTGGAAGAAAACCTCGAGCTGGACTTTTCCTTCGGTCTGAAGAGCCTGGCGCGCTTCCGCGGCAACATCTTTCACCAGCGCGGCGCCGTCGCCGCGGTCTTCCGGACGATTCCCTGGGAAATCAAGGGATTCGACGCGCTGGGCCTGCCGGCCGATCGTGCGCACTCTGTGCGAGAAGCCGCGCGGCCTGGTGCTGGTCACCGGGCCCACCGGGTCCGGCAAGTCCACGACGCTCGCCGCCATGCTCGACAAGATCAACAACGAACGCGACGAGCACATGATCACGATCGAAGATCCCGATCGAATTCCTGCACAACCATAAAAAGTGCCTGGTCAACCAGCGCGAGGTTCACTCGGACACGCATTCATTCGCCAATTCGCTGCGCGCCGCGCTGCGCGAAGATCCCGACGTGGTGCTCATCGGCGAAATGCGCGACCTGGAAACCATCGAATCGGCCCTGCGCATCGCCGAAACCGGCCACTTGACCTTCGCCACGCTTGCACACCAATTCGGCGATTTCGACCATCAACCGTATCGTGGACGTATTTCCGGCGCACCAGCAGCCGCAGGTGCGGGCCCAGCTTTCCATGGTGCTCGAAGGAATCCTTTGCCAATCGCTGCTGCCGCGCCTCGATGGCCGCGGCCGCGCCATGGTGATGGAAATCCTGATTCCCACGGCGGCCATTCGCAACCTGATCCGCGAAGACAAGATTCACCAGATCTATTCGGCCATGCAGACCGGGACGGGCAGACCGGAATGCAGACATTCAACCAGAGCCTCGCGAACGCCTATTTCCAGAAGTTCATCACTTTGGAAACGGCTCTCGCGCGGTCCTCCAATCCGGACGAATTGCAGGATTTAATTAACCGCGGGGTAACCTCGCCAGCAGCGAGCGGCAGGCCCGTTCGCCGGTACGGCGGTAAGACGAGAGGGAGGTAACAGTCATGCCGGTATTTACCTATCGCGGAACCAACCGGGCGGGTGCCACCGTCACCGGAGAGAGCGCGGCCGCGGGAGCAAGAACGAACTGGCGGCCATGCTGCGCCGGGAGAACATCAACGTCAGCAAGCTCTCCGAGAAGGGGAAGGAGTTCAACGTCCCCACGTTCGGAACCGGCGTGGACGCGAAGGAACTGGCCATCTTCACGCGCCAGTTCTCCGTGATGATCGACGCCGGCTTGCCCCTGGTGCAGTGCCTCGAGATTCTCGCCGGGCAGCAGGAGAACAAAACCTTCCAGAAGATTCTCACCGGCGTGCGCGCTTCGGTCGAAGGCGGCGCCACGCTTTCCGACTTCGATGAAGCAGTATGAAAAGGTCTTCGACCCGCTCTACTACAACATGGTGGAAGCCGGCGAAACGGGCGGTATTCTCGACACGATTCTGCAGCGCCTTTCCAGCTACATCGAAAAGAACGTCAAGCTGAAGCGCGCCGTGAAGTCGGCCATGATCTACCCGGTTTCGGTCATCGACCATCGCGGCGTGCGTGATCACGCTGCTGCTGTGGAAGGTCGTGCCGATTTTCGTCACCCTGTTCAACGGATTGGACGTCGATCTTCCCCTGCCCACGCGCATCGTCATCGCGCTGAGCAATTTCGTCGGGAGCATTTACGGGCTGATGATTTTCTTCTTCATCGATCGGCGGCGGCATTCGCCATCAAGTTCTGGTACGGCACGCCGCAGGGCCGCTTCACCATTGACGGCCTTCTGCTGAAGGTTCCCGTCGTCGGGCTCGGTGCTGCGCAAAATCGCCGTGGCGCGCTTCACGCGAACTCTCGGCACGCTGATTTCGAGCGGCGTTCCCATTCTCGAAGGTCTGATATCACCGCGCGCACCTCGGGAAATGCCGTGGTCGAAAAGGCCATCGCGCAAACGCGCAAAGCCGTCGAGGCCGGCCGGTCGCTGGTCGATCCTCTCAAGGAAACGGATGTTTTCCCGGGCATGGTGACGCAGATGATCGGCGTCGGCGAACAGACCGGCGCCATGGACGCCATGCTTCAGAAGATCGCGGATTTCTACGAGGACGAAGTCGACGCGGCGGTGAAAGACATGCTGACGGCCATCGAGCCGATCATGATCGTCTTTCTGGGCGTGGTCGTCGGCGGCGTGGTCATTTCCATGTACTTGCCGCTGTTCTCGTTGATCGGCAAGCTGTCGGGCCACTAAAAACAGGCTGCCGCGATTCCGGTCCATGTGCGAGTGCTTTCAAGATCGCTCGCCCGGACCGAAAGCGGCTTTTTGAAATCTCAGGCCGCCGGGCAGATGCCCGCGGCGGATATCCAAGTACGGCGTTTGGAAATGGAAAACACACCTACTGCCAACGAATGGCTGCCCTGGCTGGGGCGCGTTCGCTTTCTGATCATCACGTTCCTCGTGATGGTCGTGGTGATCGTGCGCCAGCTCACCGCCGATTCAGCTTCCGCTCCACACGCTCATTCCCATCGTGGTTTTGTGGTACACGCTGGCCGTCCTCTACGTCATCCTGCAGCGTTGGATTCCGCAGGCCCGCTGGCAGGCCCCGCTTCAGATGATCCTCGACCTTGTGATCATCACCGGCGTTGTATACGCCACCGGCGCGCAGGACAGCGATTTCATTTCGCTCTACCTTCTTGCCATTCTGATGGGCAGCATTCTGTTTTCAGGCCGGGGCGCCTTCCTGGTGGCTAGCGGAAGCTTCGTGCTTCTGGGTTGCGTCGTCGAGCTGGCGTATTACGGGCTGATCGCCCGCACGGCTGTCTCGGTTCCGCTGCCTCGCGTCGCTGGAATCCTGGCTCGGCATCAATCTCTTCGCTTTCCTGGCCGTCGCCTATCTGGGGAGCCTTCTCACCCGCACCATCCGCGCCAAGGGCGTCGAGCTGGAGGAGAAGAGCGAAGAGCTCAAGGACCTTCAGGCGTTCAATCAGAACATCATCGAATCCATGCGCGGCGGCCTGCTGACCACCGACCTCGATGGCCGCATTCTCCTGTTGAATCGCGCGGGAGCGGAAATCACCGGGCATGGTCTCGGGATTACTCCATGGCGCGCACGTTGCAGGATCTGTTTCCCGGATTCTGGCCTGTGGAGCTGGACGAGCAGGGAAACCCGCGGGCTCTCCGCAAGGAAATCGAATTTCGCACGCCACGCCGGTCATAACCTCTTTCTCGGCCTTTCGATTTCCCTGCTTCGTTCGGCGCCAGAACGTCAGGCCAGCGGCTTCGTTTTCAATTTTCAGGACCTCACGGAGTTGAAGCGGCTCGAGCGGGAAGTGGTCACCAAGGAGCGCATGGCGGCGCTCGGCCGCCTTTCCGCGGCCATCGCGCACGAAATCCGCCAGCCGCTCACCGCCATGACCGGCGCGCTTAAGGAACTTGCCCGGCTCGCTCCCCTCGAAGACGACGACAAAAAGCTTGTCCAGATCGTCAGCCGCGAATCGCAGCGCCTGAATCAGATCATCACCGATTTCCTGGATTACTCGCGCGAGAAAACCTACAATTCGCGGACGTGGACATCACCGAAGCCTGATCGAAGAAACGCTGCTGCTGCTCGAGCGGGACAAGAGCGCCGCCGGCAAATATCAGATCGTGCGCCAGTTTGCCCCGAGACGGCTGCGGGCTTGCGTCGGACCGCGACGCCATGAAGCAGGTTCTTCTGGAATCTGTGCAACAACGCCCTGCGCGCCATGCCCGATGGCGGCGTTCTCACGGTCGCACTCGCCGCGGAAGGCGGAACTCGTCGGATTTCCATTCGCGATACCGGAGTTGGCCTCGATCCCGCGCGAAGCCGCGCGCCTCTTCGAGCCGTTTCCAGTCCGGCTTTGCCGGCGGGCACGGGGCTTGGACTTGCCATCGTTTACCAGATTTTCAGGCGCATCGCGGGCGCATTCGCGTCGAAAGCGCAGAAGGGAACCGGCGCGGAATTCATCGTCGAGTTGCCACTCTCGGTTTCTTCGCGAGCCGCTTCAAGGCTTGCGTCGAGCAGCAGAATTCGAGATACCGTCGCCGAATTGGCGCGCCCAGTGGGGAAGGGATAGCCTCGCATGGCTCAGTTGTTGATCGTCGATGACGAGCGCTCGATCTGCGAATTGCTCGAAATCAGTTTCCGCAAGGAGGGACACAAAGTGGAAGTGGCCACCAGCGGCGAAGCGGCCAAGCGCCGCCTCTCCTCGCAGATTTTTGACATCGTGGTCTCCGACATCTGCATGCCGGATATGGACGGCGTCGAGCTGCTGCGCTATTGCAAGGAAGTTTCGCCCGCCACGACCTTCATTCTGATCACCGGCGTGCCCACCATCGACACCGCCATCGACGCCGTGAACTTTGGCGCCGACCGCTACGTCGTCAAAGGCGACCGCCTGCTCGACGAGCTCCGCCCCGCCGTTCAGCAGTGCGCCGATAGCCTGGCCCTCAAGAAAGAAGCAGGCTACCTCCGCCGCGAGCTTCGCCGGCTTACCGGACTCGACCACATCATCGGCACCAGCCCGAAGATGCGCGCGATCTTCGACCTGATCGAAAACATCGCGCCGCAGAACAGCCGCGTGCTGATCACCGGCGAAAGCGGCACCGGCAAGGAACTGGTCGCGCGCGCCATTCACGAAAACAGCGCCCGCGCGAAAAATCCCTTCATCACCATCAACTGCGGCGCGTTTCCCGAGACGCTTCTCGAGTCCGAGCTGTTCGGCTATGTGAAAGGCGCCTTCACCGGCGCCAACGAAAATCGCCGCGGCCTCTTCCAGGCGGCCCACGGCGGCACGCTCTTCATGGACGAAATCGGCAACATGAGCGTCACCATGCAGGTGAAGCTCTATCGCGTCCTGCAGGAAGGGAAAGTCCGGCCCATCGGCAGCACCGAAGAATCCGATGTCGATGTGCGCGTGATCACCGCCACGAACAAAGACCTGGAAAAGGAAATCGCCGAAGGCCGCTTCCGCGAAGACCTCTTCTACCGCTTGAGCGTGATCCCGATTCATCTCCCGCCGCTGCGCGAACGCCGCGAAGATATTCCGCTGCTTGCCCGCGAATTTCTCGGGCGATTCTCGAAGTCCATGGCCAAGAAGATCGACGGCATCGAGCCTGAAGCGATGCGCCGCATGGAAGTCTACGATTGGCCCGGAAACGTGCGCGAACTGGAAAACACCATCGAGCGCGCCGTAGCCCTGGAAAGCGCGCGACCGCATCACCGTCGGAGTCGCTGCCCGACCGCATCCGCAGCCATTTTCAGGAATCATGCCCCCGGTTCCAGCACAACGGAAACGGCGGCAATGGCGCTCAGCGCGGCCGCTGCTGCCGGAAGAGGCCTCGATCTCGAAGACCTACATCCAGAAGCTCGAGCGCTCCTACCTGCTGGCGGCGCTGGAGCGCTGCGGAGGCGTCCGCACGCACGCTGCGGATCTGCTGAAGATGTCCTACCGTTCCTTCCGCCACTACGCGAAGAAATATGGGGTTTAGCCTGGGCTCGAGGACCGCTTTCGGCAAATCACCTAGCCATAAATTGTCAACCTGCGCCGGTTCTAATACGCCAGCACAAAAATCAGGCGCGCAAACCCGCTTGCCGGCAGCCGCATCTCACTTAGTTCGTAAGGTATACTGGGAAGTGCTCCAAGAGTTACCCTCGAATGGCTTTCTTGGTACGCCCCTTGCATATTGCTTAAGCGTCCCCCGCCGGGGAGCAACAAAAAGAGATTCGGAGCAAACGCTCCTAGGAGAGAAGAGACACATGAGAAAGAATCAAAAGGGATTTTCGCTGATCGAGTTGCTGATCGTTGTGGCGATTATTTTGATCATCGCGGCTATCGCTATTCCCAACCTGCTCCGTTCCCGCATGGCGGCCAACGAAGCCTCCGCGGTGGGTTCGGTTCGCACGATCAACACCTCCGAAGTGACGTATAACTCCACGTGGGGCGTCGGTTTCGCTGGGACGCTGGCCAATCTTGGCGGCGCCGTCGGTTGCACTGCGTCTTCCACCACTGCTTGCTTGGTCGACCCGGTTTTGTCGGCTGGCGCCAAGAGCGGATACACGTTCGCCGCGGTTGGCAATACGGCTGTGGCCGGTGCGAACCAGGGCTATGAAGTTAACGCGACCCCGTCCAGCACCAGCACCGGTACGCGCGCGTTTTGCTCGGACCAGTCTGGCGTGATCCGGTATAACACGACGGGCACTGCCGTCGGCACCGCAGCCGGCAGCTGTGCAGCGGTTACCACGATCATCCAATAATTGAACTGGCGGTACTGGGGGGGGAAGATCGAAACTTCCCCCCTTTTTTTTAGACCTTGGATAAAAAGTGAGCCACAGCCATGTCCGCAAAAATCCACGCAAAGCGCAGTGCGGAACCGTCGGAGAGTGGCTTCTCCCTGATCGAACTTCTAATCGTCGTTGCCATCATCCTGATCATTGCAGCGATCGCCATCCCGAATTTTATTCGCTCGCGAATGGCTGCGAACGAGGCCGCCGCGGTTGAAAACGTCCGCACGATCACGACCGCGTCGGTGGTTTACAGTTCCACCTGGGGGAACGGCTATCCGCCGTCCCTGCCCACCCTGGGCGGGTCGGGCACCACGGCGACATGCGACCTCGCCAATCTAGTAGATCCCGTCATTGCCACTGCTCCTTTCACTAAAAGCGGCTATGTGTTGGGTTACACCGGGACGGAAGGGCTCGCCCCATTAGGGGGCGGATGCGGGAGTGCGGGTTTCCTCGGCTACCTGGTCACCGCGGTTCCTCAGAGCGCCTATTCCGGAACTCGGAGTTTCTGCAGTGATGAAGCCGGCGTCCTGCATTACGATACTACGGGCACGCTGGCAGCCTCGGAAGCGGCATGCGATGCGCTGCCGAGTCTGTAGCGACCGTGATCTTGGTATGAGCGTTACGGCGCTTAAATCCTCGATGGTTCTTGGCATGCCCCGACTCTGGCGCTCTTTTTCTCGCTTCGAGAAAGCCCTCCTGGTCATTTTTGTCTGCTCGCTTCCATTTATTCACCCGTCAGTTTTCTCGGATGGCCGGGGCTATTACGCCTACCTTCGGTCTCCGCTGATCGACCACAATCTGCGTTTCGCAGGGCGACTGGAACAGTCCGCCTGAAAAACTTCTCCACGACTGCAAGACGTGCCCGCCCAGCGCGAAGCAGTATTGGAATCATCCCGCGAACAGCCTCCTGTTCATCAACCTCAACGGCCGCATTTATGCCAACCCCATGACGAAAACGGGGCACCTTCCAAATTTCTACACGGTTGGGCCCGCGATGCTCTGGCTGCCGTTTGTCGGTGTCGCGCATCTGGCCGTTCTGGGCGCGCGGCACCTAGGATCCGCGGTTCTGCCGGACGGGCATTCCTGGCCGTACGTGGTCGCGCTTTCTTTCGGCACGGCGCTGTACGGGTTTCTGGGGCTTTACTTGGCTTTCCAGTTGGCGAAAAAATTCGTCGACGAACGGTGGGCGTTTTGGGCCACCCTGGGAATCTGGTTTGCCAGTTCTCTGCCGTCCTCCATGTACCTCGAGCCATCATGGTCCCACACCCATTCCGCTTTCTGCGTTTCCTTGTTTCTCTGGTATTGGTATCGGACTCGCATCTCCCGGACATGGAAACAGTGGCTGCTGCTCGGATTGCTCTCCGGGCTCATGATCGATGTGTATCTTGCTAACGGCATTTTTCTTCTCGCCCCGCTTCTTGATTGCCTGGAGTCCTATCTCCGGGCGTGGCGCGATCCGCGGCTTTTGTGGAAAAACGTGCAATTGCATTTGCTGTTTGCAGCAAGTGCGCTCATCGCTTTCCTGCCCATGCTCATCACCCGTGAAATTGTTTTTGGCAATCCCTTCACGCTGGGGATGTACGGGGGCGTGCCTTGGAACTGGCGATCTCCCAACTTTCGAGCGGTCTTGTTTTCGCCCAAGGAAGGGATTTTTGTGTGCACTCCGATCCTGCTCCTCGCCATTTTGGGATTGCTGGCGCTTTGGCGCCTGGACAAGCTCTGGGGCGTGCCTGTCTCCTGATGACGGCGGCTTTCTACGCCCTGATTTCGTTTTATCCCTGGTGGCACGGGGTGTTTTCGTTTGGCAATCGCTTTTTCATCTCGGTTACCCCGATTTTCGTGCTCGGGCTGGCCGCCGCCTTTTCGTGGGCTGCGCATCTATGGAAGGATTCGCGCGCGGCGGCCCTACGCCTCGTTCCCCTTACCGTTCTGCTGATTCTGTGGAACCTCGGTTTAATGTATCAGTGGTCGAACTTCCTGTTCTTTCCCGAAGGCGTGGGCGCCGTTTCCTGGAGCGAAGTAATCGACAACCAGTTTCGCGTCGTTCCCGTACAGGCATTCCACGGCGTGGTCTCGAAGTTCGCCGGGTTTATGCCTGCTTCCAGCGCTGCGGAGCAGGAAGCAAGGGACCTTGCCCGCACCATTCCCAGATAACCTCGCACGCCGCCTGATAAAAATCCGCGATCGCGCTGTCTGTCGGTGAATTTGTTGCTAAACTTTTGCGGTGACCCGTTCGGCCTTCTTTCTCGCGGCGTTTCTTTTATTCGGCTCACCGCAGCATGACGCCCGCACCATCGCATCCGGGCTCGAATCGCGCTATCGTCACTCGCGCACTCTAAAGGCTGTTTTCTTCCAGAGCTATAGCGACGGCAAGGGCTCGCTCTCCGCCGAATCCGGCACCGTCTATTTTTCTCGGCCCGGCCGCATGCGCTGGGAATACGAATCGCCGGAACCCAAGCTGTTCCTGGTTGACGGCGCCAACGTATGGTTCTACGTTCCCTCCGACCGCACCGCAACCCGCGCCAAGCTGAATGAGAGTTCCGACTGGCGCACCCCCATCGCCCTGCTCGCCGGCAAGGCCGACCTGTCCAAGCTGTGCAGCAGCATGGAAATTGCCGATCCCGCCGCCTTACCCCCTCCCAAGCCCGAAGCGGGCGATGCCGTTTTACGCTGCATCCCTCGCGAAAGCCCCGTGAGCCAGACGATCCACGACGTTCTCTTTGTGATCGATCCCAATGAATTTCTCTCTCGCATTGTGGTCCGCGAGGCCGGCGGCGCCACCACCGAATATCGCTTCGGCAACTGGGAGGCGAATATTCCGATACCCGAGGCGAAGTTTCACTTCGAGCCGCCACCCGGTGTGGCCGTGGTCAACGAAGAATCGCTCGCCGGGACGCTTCGTTAAAGCAGAGTAAGGCTGCCGTTTGTGAAAAATTCGCCCCTTTCATACAGCCTTTTCGGTGTTGTCACATCATAGTAACGAGCTGTTTTCTCGGGTTTCGTTTGTCGTCGGAAGGCGTATGCTAAGCTTTGTCCGGCCGGGTGCCCCCAGAGCATCGGCCACCACATAAAAATGGCTGAATTTGTCTGCAAAGTCGGGGACCCTTCCGGCCGCATCCTCCAGCAGGTTGAAACGGCCCAGTCCGAGGGCGAAGCGCGCCAAAAGCTCGCCGAGCGCGGCTTCTACGTCTTCTCCGTTCGCACCAACCTTGATTTTGTCGCCCAGTTCACCAAGAGGCGGCAGGACCGCACCATCCGCCCCGACGATTTTCTGATTTTCAATCAGCAGTTCAACACGTTGATCAAGGCCGGCCTGCCGATCCTGAAGGCGCTCGATCTGCTTGCCGAGCGCGCGGCTTCGCCCCGGCTGCGTCCCATCCTTGGAGATGTCCGCCAGCGTGTGCGCGAAGGCGCGCTGTTGTCCGAGGCGCTTTCGGCGCAGGGATCGTTTCCGCCGGTTTATGTCACGGTGATCGCGGCGGGCGAGCGCAGCGGCAACCTGACCGGCGTGCTCGAGCAATACATTTCCTATCTTCGCGTCAGCACCGGCTTTCGCAGCCGTTTGATCACCGCCTTGATCTATCCGGCGGTGCTGGTGGCGGTGGCATTCCTCGTCGTCACCTACGTGGTCACCTATGCGCATGCC
Source organism: uncultured Acidobacteriota bacterium (assembly GCA_963848365.1). Taxonomy (GTDB): domain Bacteria; phylum Acidobacteriota; class Terriglobia; order Acidiferrales; family UBA7541; genus Palsa-295. The sequence goes on along the minus strand of CAWKDI010000002.1, from coordinate 1,798,123 downwards.
GCAGTTCGCCAGCCTCTATACCGAACTCGACGTTCCGCTCCCGGCGCCCACCCGGATCTTGCTTTCCGTTGCCACGCCGCTGCGCACCTACTTCTCTGTTCTTCTGGTCGCCCTGGCCGTTGCCGCGGTGGTCATCTTTCTCTGGACGCGCTCGGACCGCGGCGCCCTGGCGATCGACCGCCTCAAGCCGCGCATTCCCATTTTTGGCGACGTCTGGGTGAAGGCGCAGGTCGCGCAGTTCGTGCGCACTCTTTCGACTCTGCTTGCCGGCGGAACTCCGCTGGTTGCGGCGCTGCACACCTCGGCCGCGGCCATCGGCAGCCGTCTGATTTCCACTTCCGTCGAGGAAGCCGCCGACCGCGTCAAGGAAGGCCAGTCCTTGCATGTGAGCCTTGGCGAAACGCACCTGGTTCCTGAGCTCGCCCTGGAAATGATCGAAGTCGGCGAAGCCTCGGGCGCCTTGGCCGCCATGCTCACCAGCGTCGCGGAATTCTACGAGGAAGAAGTCAGCACCCGCCTGCAGCGCACTCTGGCCTGGATTCCCATCGTCATTTTGGGGGTCATGGCCGTTGTGGTAGGCTTCATTTTGATCTCCCTCTATCTGCCGATGTTCTCGCTCCAGATGGGTGGAGGGGGATAATCCCTGATGGCCATCACCAGCAACAATCCGCCGGTTCTGGGTCCGCGCAACGACGCAGCTGAGCGCGAGCAGGCCCAGCGCCTCGCCGAGCGCTATCGCTGCCCCTTCGTCGATCTCACGCGAGCAGCGCATCGATCCGGAGCTGTTCCGCAGCATTCCCGCCGAGCTGATGTTCCGCTACAACTTCGTTCCGCTCGAATCGCGCGAGACCACTCTCGTCGTCGCCATGGCCGATCCGAGCCAGTTGCAGCTCACCGATGAGCTCTCGCTGCTGCTGGGCAAGCGCCTGCAGATCAAAGTGGCCACCGCTTCGCAGATCGGCGACCTGCTGAAGCGCACCGAGCAATCCCAGCGCGTTCTCGACCAGGCCACCGAAGGCTTCACGCTCCAGGTGGTCGGCGACGAAGAAGACACCGACGAAAACATCACCATGGAGAAGCTCACGCGCGAAACCGGCGTGAGCCCCGTCGTCCGCCTCGTCGATACCGTGATCTTCACCGCTCTCGAGCGCCGCGCCAGTGACATTCACATCGAAACGCGCAACTCCGAAGTGGTCGTGAAGTACCGCATTGACGGCGTCCTGCAATACGCCATGCAGCCGCTCGCGAAAGACTGGCACGCCACCATTCTTTCGCGCATCAAGGTCATGAGCGAGCTCGATATCGCCGAGCGCCGCATCCCCCAGGACGGCCGCTTCCGCGTGCGCTACAAGGGCCGCTTCGTCGATTTTCGCGTCTCCATCATGCCCTCGGTGCATGGCGAAGACGCCGTTCTCCGCGTTCTCGACAAAGAAACCCTCAGCGAAAAATTCCGCAACCTCACGCTCGATGTTGTCGGCTTCGACCACGAAGAGATGATGCGGTTCCGCCGCTACATTCGCGAGCCCTACGGCATGGTCCTGGTCACCGGGCCCACCGGCTCGGGCAAGACCACCACGCTGTACGCCGCCATCAACGAGATCAAGAACGACGAAGACAAGATCATCACCATCGAAGATCCCGTCGAATATCAGGTTCGCGGCATCACCCAGATTCCCGTAAACGAGAAGAAGGGCCTCACCTTTGCCCGCGGCCTTCGCTCCATCCTGCGCCACGACCCCGACAAGATCATGGTCGGCGAAATCCGCGACCAGGAAACCGCGCAGATCGCCATCAACTCCGCGCTCACCGGCCACCTGGTTTTCACCACCGTCCACGCCAACAACTGCACCGACGTGATCGGCCGCTTCATCAACATGGGCGTCGAGCCTTACAATTTCGTCTCCGCCCTCAATTGCATCATGGCCCAGCGCCTGGTTCGCGTGATCTGCGAGAACTGCAAGCGCAAAGTCACCTACGCGCCCGGAAGTGCTCAAGGAATCCGGCCTCGATCCCGACGAATGGAGACAGGTCCCGTTCTACGAAGGCGCCGGCTGCCTGGAATGTTCCGGCAGCGGCTATCGCGGCCGCTCCGCCATCACCGAACTTCTCGACCTTTCCGACCGCATCCGCGAGATGATCATCAGCCGCCGGCCCACTTCGGAAATCAAGCGCGCCGCCAGGGAAGAAGGCATGTCGTTCCTTCGCGAGTCCGGCCTGCGAAAAGTCCGCGCGGGCATCACCACGCTGCGCGAAATCAACAAGGTGACGTTCCTTGACTAGCATCCCGGCGAATTCGCCGAGTCTCGAGAACCGCTTTTTTCAGGTTGGTCTCATCCGCCGCTTGGACCGCTGGCTCAATGCCATGCCCCATCCGCCCCTGGTCGTCGAAATCGCGGCGGATCACGTGGCTGCGGCTCGCTGGGGTCAATTCCCGGGGACACTTGGATGCCTGCGCCGATGGAACCCCTGCAGGTGGGCTCCATCATGGCCTCGCCCGTTGAGACCAACGTCACCCAGCCCGACGCGGTTCGTTCGGCCCTTCGCGCGGTCTTCAATCGCGTTCCGGATCGCGGCGCGCCCCTGGCTCTGCTGGTTCCCGACCTCGTGGTGCGCGTCTTCATCCTGCCGTTCGACAGCCTCCCGCGCCGCGCCGAGGAGGCGTTGCCCGTTCTTCGCTGGCGGTTGAAAAAGAGCGTCCCGTTCGATGTGGACGATACCGTCGTCTCCTGGATGCGCCAGGCTGGTCCGCACGGCAATCTGGAAGTCGTCACGGCCATCGCCCGGCGAAGCATTCTCCGCGAATATGAGGAGATCGTCGAGAGCCTGGGCGCTCGCAATATCATCGTTTTGAGTTCCACGCTGGCCACTCTGCCGCTGCTCGAAGAGCGCGGCGCCACGTTGCTGGCGCGCATGTGCGGCAAGACGCTCACCACGGTGGTCGTCAGCGGCGCAAATCTCTGCGTCTATCGCGCCACCGATATGCTGGCCGAAGCGGACATCCTCGATCCCACCACGATCCTCGAAGAAATCTTCCCGGCCATCGCCTATTATCAGGACACTTGGGGAGGCACGATCGACCGCGCCCGCCTTGCGGGTTTCGGTTCGCGGGAGAGGGATTTGCGCGAGGCGCTCGAGCAGGAATTGAAGTTTCCCGTCGCGTCGCTGGGCGATTCCGAGTCGCGCGCGCATGTTGAATTCCCCTGCCAGCGACATGATTCACCAGGATCTCGATGCCTTGGTCGGCTGGATGATGAATGAGGGAGCCTGAAATTGTTTCGATCCGGCTGGCATACCCGATGAAACTTCGACTCAATCTATCCACGACGCCGCAGGAGAATCACCGGCCCTTTCTGGCCGGCGCCGCTCGTGATCGGCACCCTCGGTCTCCTCGCGCTTCTGGTCCTTTCTCACGCGGCCTACACGTCCTGGCAGTCCAACCGCGATCTTCGCGCCGATATTTCGCCGCTGGCAGGAGCAGATCCGGGCCGACCGCCAGAAGCAGCAGGATCTGGAGCAGTATTTCCAGACGCCCGGCGCGCGCGAGGTGATCGACCGCTCCGCCTTTCTGAATTCCCTGATCGACGAGCGCAGCTTTCCCTGGACCAGGATCTTCATGGACCTCGAGAAGACCCTTCCGCCGGGCGTTCGCGTCGTCAGCATCTCGCCGCATCTGGTGAACGGCCGCGCCGAGGTCGGCTTGCAGGTGGGCGTTCTGAGCGATCAAAGCGAGATCCAGTTCCTTGAGGCCATCGAGAAGTCGCCGGTATTTTCGCGGATTGAAGTGGACCAGGTGCGGCCCGGTGACGCAGCCTGGCGTTCCCGACAAGATCCTTCTGAGTCTGGTGGTCTGGTACAACACATGAGACGGCAAGCTGGCAAACCTGGAAGAAATGGACCGGCGTCGCGCTGGGCTCTGCTGTTGCTCGCGGATGTCGCCCTGGTCGGTTATCTCTGGCAGATGAATCAACAGGGACCCGACGAGCTTCGCGCCGAGCGCAACCGCCTCGCAACGCAGGCCAAGCTGCTGAAGGCGGACGTGGCCCGCGGCGAGAAGATCCGCGCCTCGCTGCCGCAGGTCAAGAAAAGCTGCGACGCATTTTACGACCAGTCGTTTCTCGACCGCATCACCGGCTATTCGGATATCGAAACCGACCTCGATTCCATTGCCGCCAAGGCCGGCGTGAAGACCTCCGGTTCAGCTTCAAGCAAAAGGAAGTGAAGGACCGCGGCGTCACCGAAATCGCCATCGAGCACCAGCGTCGATGCCGACTATCCGGCCGTCATCCAGTTCATCAACGGCCTGGAGCGCTCGAAATATTTCTATCTGCTCGACGATCTCCAGTTGAGCTCGGCTTCGACCGGCGTGATTCGCTTGCAAATCGGCTTGCATACCTTATTTCAGGACCTGAGCGATGTCGCGGCGCACCCAAATCTATCTTCTTGCCGGGCTGGGCGTTCGTCCTCGGCCTGTCGTGTTGTACAGACACCTACCGGGCGGATGCCCCCGCCGGCTCGGGCGTTCTCGCCTCCGATTCGAAATTTCAGCCCCTCGATGTGCAGGAGCCGCGCCTCCATACCGAGCTTCTCGACACGCTTCAGGAAGCTTGAGTATTCCGGAACCCATCGCAATATTTTCATCGCCGCGCCGCCTCCTCCCGAAACCAGCCGCCGCGCAACTGGCGGCGAAGCCGGTCGAGCCATTCGTGGGCCCGCAGGCTTGCCGCCCCCGCCTCCGCCGCTCCAGGTTCCCGCTGAATTTTTCGGCTACGCAACCCGCTCGGTTTCCGGCAAACGCGTCGCATTTTTCACCAGCGGCGACGATGTCTTGGTTGTCCCCGAGGGCGACACCTTCCTGGGACGCTTCCGCTTGATTCACATCGGCAACGATTCGGCCGACGTGGAGGAAATCGCCACCGGCCGCCACGCCACCGTACAGTTGGTGCAGCCTCCTCCTGAGCAAGCAGGATCGTAAATGGCCTTCCGATTCAGTCGATCGCTCGCGATCGAGCTCGCGCACAGCCGATTTCGTCGCGCGCGACCCCGCGGAGCGCAGCGGCAGAGGGGCTACGCCTACCTGATGGCGATGTTCATGGTCGTGGCTGCTCATCCTTGCGTCAGAAGTCGCCATGGAAAATATCCTCACCACAGGGCCGCCGCCAGCGCGAGGACGAATTGATCTGGCGAGGCCAGCAGTTTGTTCGCGCCATCCGCCTCTACTACCGCAAGACCGGCCATTACCCCTCGAACCTCGACGACCTCAAGAAGGGCATGCCCGAGCTTCATTTTCTGCGCTACGCCGCCTATAAAGATCCGATGAAGACCGACGACGAACGCGCCTGGCGCTTCATCTACGTGAATGCCGCCGGCCAGATCATCGGCAGCGTGCGCTACGCCACTCTTCAGCAGATGGCCATCATGGACATGAATGGCGGGAAAATCCCCGGTGTGAAGGCAGCCGGCCAAAACGACCAGCCCGGCATCCCGGTTTCGAGCGCTTGCCGATCAAAGCGACGTCGAATTCCTCCGCTCAAAACACGCAGAATTCGCAGAATGCCTCGAACAACACACAGACTGCCCCGAACGCACAGAATCCCCTGAATTTGCCCGCCGGACTGCGGCACGCCAGGCCTCCCGTCCCAAACTGCCGCCCTCGTCGCCGGCACGCACTCCGGATAACTCGGGCAACTGCGGAACTTGCTCCGCCAGAATTCTGCTTCGTCGCAAAACGGAGCCAATCCTCAAGGACGCCTCGCCGACGCCTACCAACAACGTGGGCACGCCCGGTCGCCCCGGGCGGGATTGAACGGCGTCAACGGGCATCAACACCAACCTGAACAATCAATCCCTGGCCGCCTTGGCCGCGCTCAAGCCCACCGGCCCCGTGGATGGCCCGGTGCTGGGTGGATTTCTAACCGGAGTCGCGAGCACCGTCGACAAGCCCTCCATCCGCATTTACAACGGCGGCAAAAAATACAATCAGTGGGAGTTCATCTGGAATCCCATCGAAGACCAGGCCAAGGCGGTCCAGCAGGGCTTAAATCCCGGGGCGACTGTGGCTGGGCAGACCAGGGCAGGCCATTGGCACAGGTGCCGCCGGGACCAACGCCCACCTCCGGATTCGGCCACTGGCCCAGGTCCAGGCGCCGGGCCTCGGAGGGCTCGACGTCGCCCAATCCTAATTCCAACCCCAGGGCCCCAACCCCAAAGCACCACGCCGCCATAGTCCATAAGTGGCGCCGGCACTCCTGCCGGCGCGCCTCCAGCAACCGCGAAGAATCAGCAAGGCCGTTCCGCAAGGCCGCGACCAACATTTTTCGATCGTTTGTAAGAATTCTTCCGGCCTGGCGCAAAAGTCTCGCTTCTTTTGCAGGGACTATTGTTGCAGGAACTGTTTTTGAGGAACTATTGTCGCAGGACGAGTTACTTCGAAGCCGCGGCGGGCTGCCCAGCAGCCTGCAAGTTCCGAAGTGATTCGCTTCACGTAGTTTTGAGTCTCGGCGAAGGGCGGGATTCCGCCATACCGCTCCACCATGTCCGGCCCCGCATTGTAAGCGGCGAGGGCCAGCGGCAAATTCCCGCGATATTTCTCGAGCAAATCCTTCAAATAGTGGACTCCGCCCTCGATGTTCTGCGCCGGATCGAACACGTTGCTCACCGAATACTGCGCCGCCGTCTTCGGCAGAAGCTGCATCAAGCCCAGCGCCTGTTTTCGCGAAACAGCCTTGGGATTGAAATTCGACTCCGCCGCAATCAGCCGCGTAATCAGCTTTTCGTCCAGCCCGTGTTTTGCGGCTGCCGCCCGGATCAATTCGCCATAAGGACCCGCGGCAGGCTGCGGGAGTCGGCACGGCCTGAAAAGTCTCTTCCGGCTCAACGGAGATCAGGTCGCTCGACGCCATTTCCACCGGCGCCGCCCTGCATCGTCAGCCGGACGCGATCGCCCGTTGTCTCATACCCGGTGATGTGCAGGCGCTAGTCCCGAACGCAGCACCGCGTAATCGGCTCGCGCGGCGGGAGCGCCCAGCAAGCGGCAGTCGCAGCCGCCACCGCTGCCACATAGATTGTCGCTCGGGCGCTTCATCGGATTCGAGCCGCTCCATCCAGCGCGTAGGTTCGTATCGCTTCGGCTACGCCGTTTTCGTCGTTGGAGAGGGTAACCGTCCAGCCCAGTGATTTCAACTCCGGAACGGCTGTTGCCCATCATCACCGGAAAACCCGCATATTCCAGCATTTCGCGGTCATTCCAATTATCGCCGATGGCCATCACCTCCTCGCGCCGGATGCCCCGGCGCTGTGCCCATTCCGCTAGGGCGAAACCTTTCGTCACCCCCTGCCGCATCACGTCCAGAATCGAAAGGTCGCGCTCCTCGTATTCGGTCAGCGACATGGTGAACTCAGAGGTGAAGGGAAGCTCTTGCAAGGCGCTTTTCGCGGCCCGAATCGGCTCGCACCTCCCGACGAACCCCACCTGAATAGGGTCTTCGCCGTTGAAGCAGTCGGTAAGCGGCGCGATCTCCCCGATGTGCTGGCTGTTCCTGCGGAAATATCTTGCCGCGCTGCGGATCCTCCAGTCGATGCGTTCGAGAAACACCTGCTTTTCCCCGGGACGGTCAAACACCACCGCCGCTTCCGCGCGGAATTGCGGCATCGCCTCCACCACTCTCCGCGCCACCGCGCTCGGAAGCAGCAGCCGCTGGTGCGTCTCGCCCGTTTTCGACTTGATCAGCGCGCCGTTGCTGACGATCAGGTGCAGATCGCAGGGCAGCACATCCGAAACCGCCCGCGCAAAGTCGAAGCGCCGCCCGGTGACCAGCAGAATTTCGATGCCTCGCTCCGCCGCCTCGGCGATCGCGCTCAGGTTCTCAGCGGGGAGCTGCGTCGTGCTATCCAGCAGCGTCCCGTCGATATCCATCGCAATCAGTTTTATCGGCACACTGCTATTGTACCTTGACTGAAAGTGCCAGCGTGGCCCTTCATCTTTTTATGGCCGCATAGTATGCTGATAGCACCTAATAAGGTGCTCAGGGGAGAAAGCGGTGCTCGATATCACCAAGGACATTCAGTCTCTGACGACCTTCCGGCGTCGCTCCGGTGACTTCATGAAGCAGTTGAAAAAAAGTAAGCGCCCGGTGGTGCTGACCGTGAAGGGAAAGGCCGCGGCCGTAGTTCAGGACGCTGAAGGTTATCAGCGCCTGCTCGATATTGCCGCTCATGCCTCAGCCGAGGAAGGCATCCGCCAAGGGTTGCAGGACGCCAAAGAAGGAAAGACGCGTTCAGCAAGAGACGTTTTTCGCGAGTTCGAAGACGCTCGTGGCATATCTCGTTAAGATCACTTCCCGCGCGGAGCGCGATCTGGCCCTGCTGTATGAAAAAATCCACGCCCAACATTCCCAAGCTGCCCTGAAATGGTATCTGGATCTGAAAGAGAACATTTTAAGTTTGGAAGAGCACCCAAACCGTTGTCCGCTAACACATAAAAGGAATGGGCTGCGGCACTTGCTGTTTGGCAAGAAGCCTCATATCTATCGCGTGATATACCGCGTCTTGGGAAGGCAGAAACGAGTGGTAGTCCTCCACATTCGTCACGGCGGAAGGCGAAGACTCACAGAGACATCCCGCCGCCGGGAAGCCAAAAGCGCATAACGAACGGCGCATAACCCGACGACCCGACCCCGGAAGAGCCAATGCGGCTGCGCTCAGTTGGCGGGGATGTTGACCGCGAGGAGCCGCTTCGGCCCTTTGCCCACTTTGACTCGCGCCAGTTGCTTGTGCGTCTTGGCGTCGATGATGGATGCATCGTCGTCGACGCTGTTGCTCACCGTGACGTACTTGCCGTCGGGCGACACCGAGATCCAGTTGGGGCAGGAGCCGGTAGGCACGCGCTCGGAGATTTTCTTTGTGGCCACGTCGTACACATATACGCCGCTGTCGGTGAGGCTGGTGACCCAGAGATATTTGTTGTCGGGGGTGAGCGCCACGCCATGCGTCGGCGTATTCTTCTCGAGCTTTTCGCAAAGCGGCGCCGTTCCCGGCCCAGGGAGTTCGACGCGCTCGATCTTGTTGCCGTTGGCCATATCGACGGCCGCGAAGCCATGGAAGCTGGTGAGCGCGGCGTACAGCATCTTTTCGTCCGTCGAAACGGCGTAGGGGCGCGGAATTCCGCCGACGGGAACCCGTCCGGAATATTCCATCGTCTTTAAATCGATGCGCGCAATATCATTTCCATTCATCGACGAGCAATACATGTCGTTATTGCTGTTGGTGTTGTAGCAATTGTGGGGGCCGTCGATGGACAGAACTTTTACGACTTTCGTCTGCGGGACATCCACAATGTCGATGCTGCCGTTATCGCGAATGGGGACGGCGGCGTAGTGGCCGTCCGGCGTAGAGGCGCATTGGTTGGGCCGGCCGGTCAGCGGAATGGTCGCGACGATTTCGTTGGTGGCGGTATCAAGCACCTTAAGCGTCTTTTCGGACTCGATGGTGGTGAACAGGTGCTTTCCATCGGCGGGCGCGCAGACCCCGTGAACCTTGTCTCCCACCTTGATGTCCGCGGTGGCTTTCAGCGTGTGGAGATCGATCACCGTGATGTCGTCGCCCAGGCTGTTGGTGACGTAGAGCACCGGCTTGGTGCTGTTCGCCGCCGGCATGCTTGCGCCGATGGCCAGGGCCGCCAGCAACGCACCCGCGATCGCCAGTCCACAGGTTCCCATACGCATTTGCCACCTCCCAGGTAAGTCTCGCCAAACCAATGTAGTTCCACGCCGCCGCGCTGGGCGCAGTATTATGCAACACACCCACCGTGTCAAGGCAATGGACGCGCAACGGTCAGGCAACGGACGCTTACTTCGATCCGCAGTAAAAAGTGCGGCTCTCCCCTCTGCTCAATCCGATTATTTAGGGATGGGCCTCCGCGAGAATCACCGGCAAAAGGAAGTCTTGCATCCGTTTGCTCGCCTCTTGACCGACGTTCTCGAGATGGATCCCCATGGCCCCCCCCGCCACTCGAACCACCTTCGCATTTGCGGTGATCGGCGGCGTGCCGGGCGAAACGAACAGCCGCACCGCCACGCGCGAACCGGCCGCCAGTGTTCGAGGGGCTCGCACCAGCAGTCCATTCAAGCTCACATCGATTGTCTCTGCTTCCAGAGTATCTCCGCCGCACAGCAATTCAACGCGCCGGTTCACCACCACCCGTTGGTAGTGCCGCCTCTCGCGCTCCACCGCCCCATGCGTCGTGCGCGACAAATTCAGCAGGCGGTCTTTGTTGATCGGTTTGAACAGGAAGAAGGTAGCGCCCGCCTGAAACCCCCGGCTTACCACCGAAGGGTCTTCCTCTCCGCTCACCATGATCACGGGAGTTTTTTGATTATGCCGCGAAGCGCGAATGATCCTGGTAAGCTCGATGCCGTCCGGATGCGGCATGTTGACGTCGAGAAACACCGCATCGAACCTCTGGTTTCTCAGGAGGTCGGCTGCCTGCGCGCTATCGGTCGAAATCAGGGCCTCGGTATCCGCCGAGTGCAGGATGGCCTGGATCAGTTCGCACATTTCTATGTCGTCGTCCACCACTAAGGCGTGTTGTGGCACGTCGTCCTCCTGCTCCCGCCGTTGCGCAGCCGCGCACTTCTAGACAATCAGAAATCGGCGCCTCTTCATCGGCGGCATCGAAAGGAATGATAAAGCACGAATTGCCCGAATCGAAAATGAAGTAGTCGCCGGGAAACATTTCCGTCAACTCCCGCAAGCGAAGCTTCGCATTTTTCAGGCCCGTTGCTGTCTCCACCCATGTGGCGTGTTTTGTGGAATACTTCTGAAAAATCTCGTAGCGTTGTGAGTTGCCGTCCGTCGATGTGTCCATCGATGTGTCCATTGATGCGTCCATCGATGTATACCTTGATCCGTCCATTGATGCGCCCCCGTGAAAGATTTCAGCCAACAGGGAGGCCGGAGTCCCTATGCAAAGGAAGAATTCAGCTTGCCGTCGAGCATAATCGCCTTCGTTTTCAGGGGGCGTCTTAAAATTCGCGATGAGATGCGATGCGGTAATACAGGAATCACTGTAGGGAATAATGCCGTCGTAGTTGACGATTAGCCTCGCGCATCTCGAAGGTCATTTGATAATATCAACCAGTTCCATTTCTTTCATCGCGCGGCGCGATCCGCATGATGGAAGAATGAATGGAACGGTCATTTCCCTGCAACCCCGAGTCAGGAGTGTGAAGTATGAGCAGCTCAAATTCTGAAAAACCGTCCATAACACTTCCTGGAACAGTCGAAAAAGTACTGCGCCCGGTAGACCCGACGGAGCCGGAAAAAGCCCAAATCACCGTTGAAGGCGCCGATCACCTCTATCGCGAGATTCGGATCGAGAATACCTTGAAGGACGAAAACGGTCAGAAGGTGAACCTCAAACCGGGCGCCCAGGTGGACGTGACAATCGAAGCGGACCCAAAAGAAACCGTACCTGCGAACTCCTAGCCGGGCTACCGGTTGGAAGTCCCCCCAGTGTAGTTCGGCGTAGCAATGCGGCTTCGTCAGGTCCGGCTTCCGGGACCAAAATCAAGCTCCCCAAAAGCCGCGTCTCATCCCGAACGAAGTGAGGGATCTGCATTTTTCTTCCTTCGCCACGGGCAAAGCGCGTTAACCCTGCAATACCGGAACGCCGTTGCCCCCCGGTTGAACTACCGCCATTAGCGCCTTCGCCCGATCGAGCGCCTCCGCAACGCTGGAGCAAAGGTTCTCCTGGCCCACGTGCCGTCCAAACTCGGCCTGGCGCATCAGCTGGCCGGGTTGTTCGCGCGCCCCGCAAAGTATCAATCCCCGCCCCGATTCGTGTACCGCATCGGCGAGCGCCTCCAGAGCAGCCAGCCCCGTCGCGTCGATGGCCGTCATGTTGCGCAGTCGCAGGATCAGGATGGGAGGAAGATCGTCCAGGCGCGAAGTGATTTCCTGGAGCTTGTCGGTGGCTCCAAACAGAAACGGCCCGTGAATCCGGAAAATGGCTCACGTAGGGCGGGATCTCTTTGTGCTGCAGGATATGTGCCTGTCCTTCGCGGATGTATTCGTCGGTGACGCGCGACACGGTAGTGGTCGCCGTCACTTTGCGGATGAACAGCAGCACCGCCAGGATCATTCCGATCTCGACAGCCACGGTAAGGTCGGCAAACACCGTTAGCGAAAAAGTCGCCAGCCAGATGCCGATATCCAGAAAAGAAAGCTTCCATAGCTCGGCGATCTCGCCCCAATCGCCCATGTTGTAGGAAACCACCAGCAGGATGCCCGCCAGCACAGACAACGGAATAAAACGCGCCAGCGGCGCCGCGAAAAGGACGATCGCCAGCAGCGTCAGCGCATGAATCATCCCGGCCACGGGCGTTTTCGCGCCGGAGCGAATGTTCGTTGCCGTGCGCGCGATGGCGCCGGTCGCCGGAAGCCCGCCGAAAAGCGGAGAAATGATGTTGGCCACGCCTTGTCCCACCAGCTCCACATTCGGATTGTGCTGGCACTTGCTCATGCGGTCGGAGACCACCGCGGACATCAGCGACTCGATCGCCCCGAGCATCGCCACGGTGATCGCCGGCGAAATCAAGGGCCGCAGCAGGTCGGGCCGAAACTGCGGAATTTTCATGTTCGGCAAGCCCGGCGGGAATGCCGCCGAAGCGCGTGCCGATGGTCTCAACGGGCAACCGCAAGATCGCCACGATCGCCGTTCCCACGAACATCGCCACGATATAGCCGGGCACCTTGCGGACGTACCGGTTGCACAGCAGAATCAGCGCCACCGCCAGAACGCCAAGCCCCGTCTCGCTGTGCGAGAACGAGCGCGCAGTGATGGAGCAGCAGCAGAATGCGCGGCAGAAAATCGCCGGGAACCTTATCCACGCGGATGCCGAAGAAATCGCGCAGTTGCGTGCTGGCGATCGTCACGGCGATCCCGTTGGTGAAGCCCACCACCACCGGCCGCGGAATGAACTTCACCGCGCTGCCCAGTCCGGTCGCGCCCAGGATCACCAGCAGAACTCCCGCCATCAGCGTGCACATGTACAGCCCGTCGACGCCGTACTTCGCGACGATGCCGATACACCACCACGACGAATGCCCCCGTTGGGCCGCCGATTTGCGTTCTGCGATCCGCCCAGTGCGGAGATCAAAAATCCCGCCACGATGGCGCAGTACAGCCCGGACTGCGGCGGCACCCCCGAAGCAATCGCAAAAGCCATCGCCAGAGGCAGCGCCACCAGCCCTACTGTTACACCGGCAATAAGGTCGCTCAGAAACGTGCGCGCCGAGTAGTGCCGCAGGCTTAGAACGGATTTCGGGAGATATTCGTCGATGTTCATCTCAGGTTTTCACTTCAGTTAGATTAGGAAGGGAGCTGCCATAAAAATTATAGCGGAACGGGAATCGAGCCAGCCGCGAAACGCCGCAAAAGTTCCAGGAATAGCAATGACCAGCAATCAAGGAAACGGACGAACTTCCATGCCCGTCTATGGGACGATTCCGCTCGCGGTGATATAGTCCCGGACCGGCGGCCCGGTATCCAAAACTTGTTCGCGGAGGTGAATCATGGGGACGAAAAAAACGACTGCGCCAGATATCACGCTTGCGATTGCCCTTGCCCTCGCCGCGTCCCTGGCCGGCGCCATCGCCGCATCGGCCCCGTTGGCCATTGCGCAAGCTCCCGTTCCGCAGGCGGCTGCGGGCGACCCCTCGCCCGCGGGAGCAACCCAGCAACCGCGGCCGCGGATTCAGGAGCCCATGCCCCCGGGACCCGATCCCAATTCCCAATACCGGCTGGGTCCGGATTCCATGCCGCAGGAAGGCGTGCCCAAGGGCGAGATCCGCGGGCCCTTTGACATTGCCGAGCAACGTCTATCCCGGCACCCAGCACACGTACTGGGTCTACGTGCCCGCGCAGTACGATCCGGCCGTTCCGGCCAGCCTGATGATTTTCAGGACGGGCAGGCTTCAAGGACGAGGACGGCGACTTGCGCGCGCAGAACGTGATGGACAACCTGATCTACCGGCGCGAGATTCCGGTGATGATCGGCGTGTTCATCAATCCCGGCCGCACGCCGGAACAAGCCCTGAGCGAACCCGCAGGACTGGGGCGACCGCACCACCAACCGCCCCACCGAGTACAACACCCTCGACGACAAGTACGCCCGCGTGATCACCGAAGAACTGATGCCGGTGCTCTACAAGGAATTACAACATCTCCAAAGACCCGGACATGCACGGCATCGGCGGATCGAGTTCCGGCGCGATCGCCGCTTTCACGGTGGCGTGGCAGCGCCCCAACGATTTCCGCAAGGTGCTGAGCAACGTCGGAAGCTTCGTCGACTTGCAGGGCGGCTACGTCTATCCCGACCTCGTGCTGGCCAGCGAAAAGAAGCCCATCCGCGTGTTTTTGTGCGACGGGCGCAACGATCAACCGCGGCTATGGCCGCACGGGCGTCTATCGACGAGAAGCGCGACTGGTTCTTCCAGAATGTGCGCCTGATGAAGGCCCTCACGCAAAAGGGCTACGACGTGAACTACACCTGGGGCATGAACCTGCACGGGCAGAAATTCGGCGGCGCCATCCTGCCCGATATGATGCGCTGGCTCTGGCGCGACGGCCCCGTCTCCACCGACCCCAACGACATGGTGGAGCGCAGCTTCCGCCAGCCCGCGCCGAAAAAGAACTGACACAGTCAACAACATCAATAACGATACAGATGGCTGAGGAAACTGGCCGTGACGTAGGTCACAAGTCCACGCAGGGCGCGGGATTTTTTCAGCAGGATGAGACGTATGGCCAGTGAAATCGGCCGGTCGCTTTTAGTTGTCGAATCCGGCGACGCTATTTTTCAGGTGTGACGTTGAGCAGCATGCCCGGCAGGTTTCCGCCGGCCTGCACCTGCGGCATCGAGCCGTTCCACCGCGCGATCCACCGGTCGGTAACCGCAAGCTTCTGCCATTCGATGATCTGCGGGCTGATGGAAGCCGCACGCACCCGGTTGGACTCTGCTTCGCCCTGCGCGATAGCGATTTGCGCCTTCGCCTGCCCTTCGGCCGCGGCAACCTGCTTTGCCGCGTCCGCCTGCGACTGGAGCAGTTCATTTTGTTTCTGCTGCGCGATGTACTTGGCCTGCTGCGCGGCATTGATGGCGGCCACCACGCTTTCCGGCGGACGCGGCGATCCGATGAATCCAAACTGCTCGATCACCACGCCGATGTCCTTCACTTCCGATTGGAGTTCGTCGCGCGAGCGCTGCTCCATTTCCGGCTTCTTCTCGCCCATGATCTCTTCCACCGTGTAGTTGGCCGCCACCCGGTTCATCGAGTCACGAGCGACGTTGCGCAGGAATCCATGCGTGAACTGGCTGATGTCGTCGCTGCGGAACTTTACGTAAAATGCCGGAACTTTGGCTGGGTCGAGATGATAGGACAGCGAAATATCCCCATAGACGGTCAGCCCCTGCAGCGTGTTGAACGAGATTTCCTCATTGATCGGCTGGCCTTCGTTCAGGTCGTGCGTCCATTTCGCCGTCTGCACGTAGGTGGGATACTCCACCACCTTCGATCCCGCCGGATTGTAGAACACCCAGCCCGTGCGGATCGGCAGGTCTTCCACGCCGCGCTGAGAGCCCGCCAGGTCAACCTTGATTCCCACGTTTCCAGGGCCAATTCGTGTCGCGCATCCGGCCGCGAAAATCGTCGCCCAGAGTATGCCCAAACTTTGTAATTTCCGTAGCCACGCCTTCTTCATGATTTTCCGCGCCTCGTTCCTTGTCTTGATTTCTTCGGTGCCTGAATACTTGAATCCGGTAATACCAGAACGCCCCTACCAGGAACAGAAGTCCCAGGCCGCCCCAGAAGAAAATGTCGCTCGGCTCGTTCATGAAGCTGAAGGCGAAATCCATGGCCCAGATGGAAGCGGCTATCTCGAGGAAAAGTAGCGCGGCGCTGAGGAGTTTCTTCATGCCGTCACTGCCAGGGAATGTGAATCCACTTCTCCGCGTCTGCCGCCGTCGAAGAGAAGCGCACACGTAGATCCGCGCATCATGTTCACTGTGGAGTTATAGTGCCCGCCTTGTCAAAGTGTGTCAACTCGCGGCCCGCGCGCCGGCCCACGCCGCCGATTCCATAATCGCGATTCAATCAGGAATCTTTCTGGGCGGGCCGCGCGGCGCCTACTCGCTCTTCTGCAAGCTTTTGACTGCTGGGGACCACGATATGCACGCCGCCGGCGGAACGGAAGACCGTGCTTGCAGCGCCGCATCCAGGCCGTCGAAACAAGCCTTCTCTTTCTGGTCCATTTCCTGAAGTTCAGGATCGGACAGCATCTCCTGCTGCGCGGTCATTTCGCGAGTTCCTTCGTCTTCCAGGCCAGAATCCGACTCGTAGGCCATCTTCTTGGTGTTGCGGCGATCGTTGTCGAGAAGCTTGTCGCGGTAGATCGCGTTCAGCGCATCCGTGGCCGACGTCTCGGCGGGCAACTTCGCCAGGGCTCCGGCGGCGTCGATCGCGGCGTTCACGTTCTTGTCGCCCAGCGGTTTTCCGTTGTCGATGTGGGGAACGGTATCGTCCGCCTTGATCAAAGCCAGAGCGGCGCGCGCAGCCTTCGCGTACGATGCGCTCAGCATCCCTTGCGCCTTTGACGCCTTGGGCTGCTTGGCGGTTTGCCGCGCCATGGCCGCCGCGGACGCTGCCGCAATCATCAAAGCCAGGACAAAAAACCTCGCTGCGCGCGCCGGATACGTTCCCCTGAATTCCATCCGCCTACGCTAACTGATTTCACAGGCCAGTTCAAACCGGGCCGCTCGATGAACGTTTCGCGGCAGAAGTCCTGCCCCGCCGCCGCTACCCGGGAACTACCAATTCAGTACCGTCGTACTGTTCGCCTGGCCGCTCCTCTGCTTCATTCTTTCCTTGGCACGAATCGTTATCAGAATTGCCCAGGCCCCGGGAGGACTTGAGTGTTTGCAAAGCGATTCATTTGGATGTTACCGATCCTGTTTCTTCTGTCATTTTCAGCGAAAGCGGACGACATCGCGACCGTCTACTTCAACGGCGGCTATGCCTTCGGCGACAATGGCTATGGCATCCCGCCGTACCAAGGCACTTTGAACGGCCAGGACGCCTCCTTCTACTGCGTCGATTTCACCCACGACATCACGGGAAACACCACCTGGCAGGCAACCGTTACCGCTCTCGCCAGCGCCGCAAACTACAGCCAGACGCGCTTCGGAGATGGCACCACCTACCTGGAGATGGCCTGGCTCCTCGATCAATCGATTGTCAGCTCCAACCAGACCATGCAGGCAGAACTACAGTGGGCCGTGTGGAGCTTTTCCGGCGGGGGCGACCCATACGGCACCAACAGCCAACTCGTGTCCGAAGCTTTGAGCGCCGTGGACAACGGCTTCACCGCAAGCAACTGGGAAATCCTCACTCCCACAGGCAGCTACGGCCAGGAATTTTTGGTGAACACTCCCGAGCCGTCCACGTGGGAATTGCTGGCGATCGGTCTCCTCGCGCTCTGGGCAGCGGGACGCCGCAAGCTCCCGCTGCCAGCATAGCTGCCTGATCAGCGGTTGCGCGTCACCCCTGGGGTTTTCGCAGCAATCGCAGGAAGAAGAACGCCGGGCTAATCTTCGGAGGCGCCCGCCGCGTCCGCGGCAGGCTTCTTGTGCCGGGAGATGCGCCGGTGAATATCGGGCCAGAACTCCTTCAGCTCGTTCCCCAGGGCGTCGATGCCCATCTGAACGCCCCAGTTGTGGGCGCTCGCCGAGAAACCGCGGTCGGCGGCGGGATAGTAGAGGTTTGAAATCGCGATCGCCGTGGCATTTCCCGCAAACTCCGGAATATTGAACAGGCGCCCTCCGGAGTCCCTGCGCGTGATCAGAATGCGGCTGAAGGCGTAGGCAAAGCGGTAAACGAACTTTCCTTTTCCCAGCTGAAAATAGCGAGGATCGGTCCTCAGAATCGTGGGGTAGACTCCACCGACCATTATGTTGCCGTCCACCTGGTCGGCGAAACCCGCGCCATAGCGTTTCGCGTATCCGACGAAGCCCTGCCCAAAGCCCGGGTACGCGTTCTCCGCCTGGCGTATCCCCGCCAGAATTCCCACCGTAACGAATTCGTAAGGATCGAATGCTCCCTCGGCGGTGATGACGAACTTCTCTCGCCATGGAATCGGTGCTACGTGCGCCTCGTTTTCCACCGTCAGGAAATTGGGCATCACGAAGAACATGCGGTCGTTCTTGCTCTTCTCCCCTGGAGCGGCTTGGGCATTGCCGGCGGCCGGGGCCTGCGCCTGCGTAGCCGGCTGGCCCCCTGGTTGCGGATGCGAAGCCGGCGGCTGGTCCGGAGCCGGGTAGGGGGCGTCCTGGGCGCGAACGGGCCACCCAAAAAACAGCAGCCACGCTATGACCGCGATGGGGTTACCTGCAAAACGCCAGCCTGGGTTTCGACTCAGCAGCACTGCATAAGTATGCCTGTTCCACAGCCATTTGCGAGGCAATTTAACGCGTAGCCGAAGCGCTCGGGCGAGGCTAGCCCGCGCTACCGCGACTACTCCTGAGCCTCCCCGAACAGCGCCAGATAAACCACGCCGCCCAAAGCGCCCCCGACGAGCGGCGCCAGCCAGAAAAGCCATAGTTGGTGGATCGCCCAGCCTCCAACAAACACGGCCGGACCGGTGCTGCGCGCCGGGTTCACGGAAAGATTCGTCACCGGAATGCCGATCAGGTGAATCAGCGTAAGCCCCAGGCCAATGGCGATGGCAGCGAAGCCTTGCGGGGCCCGGCGGTCTGTCGATCCCATGATGATCAGCAGGAAGAACATTGTAAGCACAATCTCGGCAACCAGGCATGCGGTGAGCGAGTAGCCGCCGGGAGAATGCTCGGCGTATCCGTTCGAGGCGAAGCCCCCCGCCAGAGAAAATCCGGCTTTCCCCGACGCGATCACGAACAACACGCTCGCTGCGGCCAAGCCTCCCAGCACCTGGGCGATCCAATAAGGCAGCACATCGGAAAGGGGGAACCGTTTGCCCACCGCGAGGCCCAGCGAAACGGCGGGATTCAGATGGCAGCCCGAGATATGACCGATGGCGAACGCCATCGTCAGCACCGTGAGCCCGAACGCCAGGGCCACGCCCAGGAATCCAATTCCCAGCCCCGGAAACGCGGCATCCAGAACCGCGGCGCCGCAGCCCCCGAAGACCAGCCAGAACGTGCCGAAAAATTCAGCTGTAGCCCTCTTGCCAAGTGACATTTTCTCCTCCCATCCTCATGAATGTGATCGAAAGTGTGATCGAAGGTGTAGTCGCGCGCTTGGGAGAACCCTCCGGAGGCGCGCTGAGCGGGCAGGATAGTACCACTTCCCGTGCGAATAATGGATCAATACGCGGCCGCTTCGGCAGCCTTGCCGGCAGCAAAATTGGCCCGAGAGGCGCTTCGTTGCAGGCTCCATTTCCAATCAAAACGAAGCACTTGGCGGCGCGATTGGCATCCTTACAAAAACCTGACGCCCCCCTTATGCGCCCTTGATGCGCTTTCCCTACACTTTGAATCGTGGCGCCAGTGAAGTCGCTGGCTGAAGGAGGCTCTCCATGATCCCGACCACGACAATCAGCACGACGATCACAATGGTGCCGATCGCGTTCACGATCCTGAGCGCGGCGGCCACCGCGTTTCTGACGTACGTATTCGCGCAGTTCCGGCGCGAGCTGGCGCATTTGCGAAGGCCCGCCGCCGGCGGAGCGGTGTTGACGCGCGCGAAAGTCCTCCAGATCGAGGCCGCCCTGAAAACGGCACGGGTTTCCTGCCATGCGCGGGACGGGCAGCGGACGAAGCATGAAGCAGTAATGCGCAAAGAAGTGTTGGCCGGCGCAGTCGTAGGCCTGGCGGCGCTCTTCGCGCCATTCATCTTCGTCCTGCTGCTCCATTCCCCCTGGCTCCGGTAATCCGACGGGCGGGCGTCCCCGCCGTTTCTCGCCTTAAGAAACGGGGACTACTAGCCAGAGGTGACGCACGCTGCAACGCAGCTTCGAGCCGCGGACCGAAGCACAAGCTGAAGAGCCTGTGTGGCAATGCTGCGTTCGTCGCGGCACGACTCTTGAATGCTAAGGTGAGTTCAGCGCTTGTGGGGCATTCGCGGCAAGGTACGACTGGTAGGCTTTACGGTTTGAGGTTGGAGCTTTTATCCTGATACAGCGGCGTGTAGGGCAAACCTTCCGCCGAGCCGGGAATTTTCAGATCGGCATCGCCGCCGGCAACCGGCGAGGACAATCCGCCATCCGCAGCATCGCCATCGGCACCCGCGCCGGCAATATCGCTCTCGCGCAGCCTGGGAGACGACGACGCCACCGCGCCCAGCTTCGCGCGCAGGCATCCCACCAGTTCCGGCGCCAACCACGAAATATCCATCCCCTCGGACACGATAAACTTGCAGCTCAGTATCGGCCGCGAGCTGTCGTCGTCCGAGAGCTGGCAGCGCACCTTGCAATACTGGCACTCCTGATTCCAGCAGAACCGCCCGTAAGGAATTGTCTCCGGGCTCACGAACTGGAACGCGCGCAACAGCGAATTCCGCTCCGGCACAAGAAACGTCTTGCCGAGAATGGTGATCTCGACCAGCTTCTCGTAAGGGCGAAATACCTCGTCCATCAAAGGTGACTCGCTGTCGGCCATCTGGTTGATTCCCCCGCGCACGAAACTAATTCACCCAGCCGCGGAGAGCAACGAGAACGCATAAGCAACGTGCTCAATGCTCTAATGGCGCGTAATGCTACAACAGAAACGATGCGCGCAACCACCCCGCGGATGCATGAAGCGCGGACGCACGAAGCAGAGGATTCACACGAAGCAAGTGAGGCAGAGGAGGCAAATGAGGCAGAGGAGATTGAGGAGGTACACGAACAACACGAGAACTCGGATGCGACCGCATCCGCGCCGCTCTCGTGCGTGCTTACCTACTTTAGCTGCTGCGATGCCGCGAATGGGTAAAACGAGGCTGAGGAATTAGAAGACGAAACCGGACAAAGCGCCCCATGCCTCGCCGCCGTTTTCGACTTTCGTTGTCATTCCGACAGAGCGCAGCGACGAGGAATCTCTCTTCGTCTCTCGCTGCGGCAAACGCTCTCCGTCACTTCCTTTATCTCCCCGACTTCCTTTGCTTCCTCTGCCTCCTTTGCTTCCTTTCCTCTGCTTCCTCTCCTAATCGCCCGGAAACAAAACCGCCACCGTAAACACCCCCAGCGCCACCCCCGGCGGCGTACCCAGCATCCCAAACACAGCCGCCGCCAGCCCGATCTTCCTCGACGACGCCGCGCCCCGCATCAGCGCCATCGCCGCCAGCAGCGAAAGCGCCGCCGAAATAAGCGCCATCACCACCGTCGCCACAAGGAACAAGTGAAACGCGCTCATCCACGCAAACGGATTCGCCACCCGCGTCACGATCGCGCCCCACATCACCGTAAGCGTCCCCTCGTAAACGATCAGGAATGCCGCCGCCGCAATCATCAGCACCCCATAAACCGCCCAAAGCATCCCCAAAGTCCCCAACCACCCTCTGTTCGTCGCCCCATATCGATTCCCCTGACTCTCCATAAGTCACCTCGCGCCGCGTATAAGATGAAGCGGCCGCCTCCATTCATCATAGCCCCGTTGCGAACATTCGGAAGCGATCCCCAGTAACGGGAGGCACGTGAAGCAAGTGAAGCAAGTGAAGCAAGTGAAGCAAGTGAAGCAAGTGAAGCAAGTGAAGCAAGTGAAGCAAGTGAAGCAGAGGGAATGGAGGGCAACAGGAACCCCAAAAACACCACGCAAACCACCCTCTGACAGGCAGTCCGTCACAGTGCTATAGCTGTGTTCGAGATGACCGTGGACGACAAATCAGAATTGGGGCGATGGCAGGATCGCCGGAGGTTCATCCTGGTACCTTGCGATTTGGTCGGGCTGCGGTTGTCTCAAGGCTCACTCTGGCGGGTCCGAGTGAGCTGCCGCTTAAAACGGCAAACGTGACTTCGCGGAAGCAGTCGCAGACCGCAAAATGAAAAATTACGAAACGAAGCCACCATGTCTATGATAAGTAACCACCTAGCTTTTGAAGGCCTTCCCGCTGCGGCGGGAGCAAGGGAGTGCGCACTCGACGCTGCGGCTCCTCTAACTCCTTTGCCGCCTTTAACTCATTTAGATTCATCCACCTCATTTACTTCGGGCGACTGCTGCGCTTCCGGCTACTTCTCGATTGCGGCCATGCGGGCGAGCGCGAGGAATACGGCGGCGAAATCCTTTTTTGCGAGGCCCTGGGCGCGGGAGGCGGTCATGTATTCGTTGGCGACCGACGTGGTGGGCAGGGGGACTTCGAGCTGGCGTCCCATTTCGAGAGCGAGGAGCAGGTCCTTCTGCATCATCTCGACGTCGAACCACGCCTCGGCGGGCATGTCCAGGACGAACGGGCCGCGATACTGGAGCATGGGGGAGCCGATGGCGCTGTGGGTGAGCACGTCGACGGCGGTGTCGCGCGCGATGCCGCTCTTTTCGGCGAGCAGGACGCCTTCGGAGAAGGCGATCATCTGCACCGCGACGCTCAGGTTCATGGCGATCTTCATGGAGACGGCGAGGCTGACGCCGCCTACGTGGGTGACCTTGACGGCGAGGTCTCCGAGCAGCGGCCTCACGCGGTCGAACGTCTCCTGGTGGCCGCCCACCATGATGGAGATTTTGCCCTGCTGCACCATTACCGGGCTGCCGGAGACGGGCGCGTCGAGCATGTCCGCGCCTTTTTCGCGGACCTTGGCGGCCAGCTCACGGCATTTCGCGGGGCTGCCGGTGGTCATGTCGATGAGGATCTTGCCGGGGCCAAGCCCCGCGAGAAATCCGTCGGGGCCATGGGCCAGAGATTCCAGCGCGGAGGCGTTGGTGACCATGCTGAAGAGCACGTCAACCGATTGCGCGAGGGCGCGCGGCGATTCCGCCACGCGCATGCCGAGCGCGGCCAGCGGCTCGCTCTTCGAGCGGGTGCGATTGTATCCGGTGACGGTGTGTCCTTTTTCGAGCAGGCGCCTGACCATGTTGCTGCCCATCATTCCCAAGCCGATGTATCCGACGTTTGCCATTGCAGGATTGCTCCGCTCTGCACCTTGGAGGTGCGGTTGAGTGTTGCCGGCGAACCGATCACGAAAATCGGGAACCGCGACTGCGATGCCGGCGATTGCTGCGCCGCTTTTCGGTTCGCGTTTGCTTCGCGGGCTTCGGCGGCGCAACAACTATAGCGAAATGGGTACAAGGACGTCAGTGAATTTTGAAGGCGATTAGGGAGGATTTTTGGAATTTTGCGGCCGTTAGGGATGTCGCGCGATTTTCTTCTATACTGAACGCGGAAAACGGTGCGGATGGGCGCCGGGTTCCTGGCGGAGCAGGCAATTTTGTCTGTGTAATTTTGTTGCGGGTACCGGACGCGCGAAACCTGGCGGGATTTGCCGGGAGCTTACCCGGAGAGAAGGGCGATGAAAGCGCTTACAGCGGCGGAGATGAGGGACGTCGATCGGCTGACGACGGAACGCTACGGCGTTCCGGGCATGACGCTGATGGAGAATGCCGGAACGAGTGTGGCGGAGTTCCTCGGGCGGAAGTTTTCGGATCTCGCGCGGCGGCGAATCGTGGTGCTGTGCGGCAAGGGGAACAATGGCGGCGACGGGTTTGTGGTCGCGCGCAAGCTGCGGGAACTGGGCGCGAAGCCGGTGGTGTACTCGTTCGCGGCGGCCGGCGAGATGCGCGGCGACGCGGCGCTCAATCGCAATCGCTGGCAGGAGACTGGCGCGGAGTTGCGCGTCGTGAGAGACGCGGCGAGTTTTGCCGGCGCGAAGGCGGCGATTGCCTCCGCGGACCTGATCGTGGACGCGCTGCTCGGCACCGGGACGCGCGGAGCGGTCGAAGGAATGCTGCGGGAAGCGATCGAGGCGGTGAACGCGCGGCGCGCCTGAGCAGACGGTGGTGGCCGTCGATATTCCGTCGGGCGCGCCGGCGGATTCGGGCGAGCTGCCGGGCGTTGCGGTGCAGGCGGACTACACGGTGACGTTCACCGCGCCGAAGATCGGGATGCTCTTCGGCAAGGTGAACGACTGCTGCGGGCAATTGCTGGTTCGCGACATCGGCTCGCCGTGGGAATTGATCGAGCAAATCGGGAAGGGCAGCATCCGCTGGAGTGAGCCGCGGGAGTTTGCGGAGTTTGCGCTCCCGCGCAAGCCGCAAGGGAACAAGGGCGATTATGGGCACGCGCTGATCGTGGCCGGCTCGGTGGGAAAAAGCGGCGCGGCGGTGCTGTGTTCGTGGGCGGCGCTGCGCGTGGGCGCGGGGCTTGTGACGGTGGCGACGCCGGAGGCGGTGCTGCCGCTGGTGGCTGCGCACACTCCCGAGGTGATGACGGAGCCGCTTCCGGCGACTCGGTCGGGGAGCATCTCGCTGGCCAGCATCGAGCACGGGTACTTCGACTCGATTGTGAAAGGGAAGCGCGCGCTGGCCATCGGGCCGGGGCTTTCGACGCAGAGCGAAACGCAGGAATTCGTGCGCGCGGTGGTTGGAAAGCGCGCCGCGCCGATCGTGCTGGACGCGGACGGGCTGAACGCGTTTGCCGGCCGCGCCGCGGAACTGAACGGTCCGCGTGGAAGGCTCGCGATCACGCCGCATCCCGGCGAGATGGCGCGGCTGCTCGGCAGCACGGCCGGCGGATGTGCAGGCGCGGCGTATGGAAATCGCGCGCAAGGCGGCTGTGGACTGGAACTGCGTGGCGATCCTCAAAGGGCATCAGACGATTACGGCTACCCCGGGCGGCTGCGCGTGGGTGAATTCGACCGGCAACCCGGGGATGGGAACGGGCGGCACCGGCGACGTGCTCACCGGCATGCTTGCGGGGCTTGTCGCGCAATATGGGCGAGGAGAGGATTCCGACGCGGAGTGGGGCAGGGTGCTTAGCTTCGGCGTCTACCTGCACGGGCTCGCGGGCGATCTGGCGTACGCCGATTCCGGCGAAGCGCCGTTGATGGCGGGCGACCTGGTGCGATTTATTCCGCGCGCGTACCGTCACTTTTATTCCGAGATGGGCCGTGGCTAAGCGCGAGATTGTCACGCAGTCGTCGGAGGAAACGATCGAGCGCGGGCGGGAAATTGGCGCCGCGCTGAAGGCTCCAGCGCTTGTGTTGTTATCGGGCGATCTGGGAGCGGGGAAGACCACGCTTACGAAGGGAATTGTCAGCGGGCTGGGGGCGGCGCGCGAGGAAGAGGTGACCAGCCCGACATTCACGCTGGTGCATAAGTACGAGAATGGCACGCGCGTCTATCATGTCGATTTGTACCGCGTGGTGAGCTTTCCGGATTTTGAGACGCTGGGGCTGGAGGATGTGTTCAGCGAGCGGGCGATTGTGATTGTCGAATGGCCGGAGAAATTCGCGCTGCGCACGGAGTGGCCGGTGGTGCGCATTCACCTGGAGCATGTGGCGGAAGAGACGCGGCGCATTTCGATCGAGGGCGCGGAGAGCGAAGGGGTTCGCGGCGGATAGCGCACGTCCAAGGGAGCAAGTCAAAGACCCGACCCTTGAAATCGAAGGGTCGGGCACCCGGCAGAGAAAATGCAGATCCCTCGCTGCGCTCGGGATGACAAGTTTTCCTTGATTGGACGACTTTTACTGATTGGGGGGCGGGGGCGCGAAGGCAACGACGGAAGGCAACAGCGAAAGGCAACCGGCGAAAAGCTACGGCGAAAGGCGACAGCTAAAGGCAACGCGGAAGGCAACAGCGAAAGGCAACGGCAAACCGCCAATCGGGAGATTGGCGTTCCCAGGGGTTAGACCCACTCGCCGGCGCGCATTACCGGCTCGATGGCGCCGGCGGCGGTGATGCCGTCGACGTCGATGTGATTTGATCCGATCATCCAGTCGACGTGGATCAGGCTGGTATTTGCGCCGCGCGCGGCCAACTGTTCCGGCGTGGCTGTCTCGCCATCCTTCAGGCATGTGCTGTAGGCCTGGCCGAGGGCGATGTGGCAGGCGGCGTTCTCATCGAAGAGCGTGTTCATGAAGAGCAGGCCGCTGGAGGCGATCGGCGAGGAGTGCGGCACCAGAGACACTTCGCCGAGGCGGCGCGCGCCTTCGTCGGTCTCGATCATGCGCTGCAAGACCTGGCTCGCCCCGCGAGGCGTGGGCCTCGACGATCTTCCCGCCTTCGAATCGCACGGAAATTCCTTCGATCATCGTGCCCTGATAGGAGAGCGGCTTGGTGCTGGTGACGCGCCCTTCGACGCGATCTTTGTGCGGCGTGGTGAAGACTTCCTCGGTGGGCATGTTGGGAATGCAGTAGCGGCCGTTGTGCGCGGTGGTGCCGCCGCCGAGCCAGAGGTGACCGTCGGCGAGGCCGACGCGCAGATCGGTGCCGGGCCCGCGGAAATGCAGCGCCGAATAGCGCTTCTCGTTGAGCCGGGCGGCGCGGGCGTGCAGATTCGCGTCATGTTTTTTCCACGCGGCCACGGGATCGGCCTGGTCGGCGCGCGAGGCGGCGAAGATGGCGTCCCAAAGCCGAGCGAGCGCTTCGTCCTGCGGCAGATTGGGGAAGACCGCCGCGGCCCAGGCGGGCGTGGCGCAGGCGACGATGGTCCAATTGATTTCGTGGTGCGCAGATCAGCTCGAGCGCGGGGCGGTAGGCTTTCGACGTGGCGCGATTCACGCGGCTCACCTTTTCGGGATCCTGCTGCGAGAGCAGCGCCGGGTCGTTGCCGGTGATCGCGAGGCGCGCCGCGCCGCTGCGGTAGGCCTGCGCCATGCCTTCGTAGAGCCAGGACGGGGCGGCGTCAAAGCTGGCGTCGGCGCCGTAGCGGAAGCGCAGCAGCGCGGATTCCTCGTCGGTGAATAGCGCGGTGACGAGCGAGGCGCCCGCTTTGTAGGCATGCTCGGTGATGCGGCGCGCGAGCGGGACGGCATCGAGCGTGGCGGTCATCACCAGCTCTTGGCCGGGCGCGAGTCCCAGTCCGGCGTGGACCGCGACTTCGGCGAGGCGGTCGAGATTTTTTTCGAATTCAGGCGACTGGAGAAATTGTCCGGCGGCAAATGTGGTGGTCGAGTTCATGGCGAATATTATCGCCGGAGGGCGCGGCGTTGACAATGCGCGCGGGTTGCGGCGGGGAATTTTGGAAGCGAAAAAATAAAAAAAATACCCGATCAGACTTCCAATGTTACGGCAGTGTGAGCCTTAGTTGAACGCATGGCGTATTGAACGTGCGGTGTCCGCGAATCGGATCTCCTCCGAAAAATATCCGCGTAGCCTGAAAAGCCAAGTATAGAAGGATCCGATCGCGAAAAGTCGTGCGATGAAGTGTGTCTCGAGCAGAAAATTTATTTCTGCTATGTGAAATTCGCGGGTTTAGTCCATTTGGGTGATAGCTCTCGATTCGTCCGTTCCGTAGAGTCCTTCACGTTCGAACTAAAAAATCCAAGGACAACATGAGCGTTACAGCGAGTGTTCGTGAACGAGCGACCAAATATGACAAAACAAATCCTTGCTTTAGCCGTTCTTTGGATTGGAGCAGCTTTGTTTTGACGACTCCGGCGCACGCAACCGAAGCGACTATGACTACTAACCCTTCGCTTAATACTGACGGTTCGTATGACAGCCCTAACGGTTACGACTTCTAACCCCCGCCACCACTCCACCCACAAGCTACCAGTCGATCGGGACGTTTAACTTCACGATCCCGGCGGAGATTGCCAGTATCACGATTACGGGGAGCTTCGGTAACGGCGACGTCCCGACTACGGCGCTGAGTGATTATTATCTCGGATTCGCAGGAGACGAGATGGCCGTTGAAGTGGCTGCCTGCGACAGTATCTCGGCAAACTGCTACTCCGGCCAGGAAGGACCCTATAGCTGGAGCGCAACGTTGACCCAGGCGGAGATCGCTGCCCTGGCGCCGGCTCTCGCGGCCGGATCGATCGATTTCGGTTACACCTGGGACAGCCAATTACGCCAATTTCGGATCTCTTTTCCCCAACCGGCTACGACGCTCAATACGTCTATGCGGGCGAGGCGACGCTTGACATGACACCCACCCCCGAACCTGGGACGGGTCTGCTCTTGTTCACCGGACTAATGCCGGTCTTGCCGCCTTTGGGCGCTTCCGCAAACACCCGCTTCAAAACACCGATCAAGGAGAGATCCGCGATGAAGAAGATTCAGCTTGCTCTGTGTGATGAGTGCGGCTCTGTTTGCTTCCGTGCTGGTTGGAACGTCCGTCGCTCAGGCTCAGAGCGCCCAGTGGAGCGCAACCAGTTCGCCCGTTCAGGCTACGATTGCCGGAGGTCCGTGGACCCTCAGTCAGGGTGGAACGTCCACCACCGGCGGCGCCTACGACGGACCAACTCCCTACTGCACCCCCGGAAACAGCGGCGGCGGCACCGAGCTGGTCAATCCTACCACCATCGTGAACACATTTAATCCTTACTACTTTCCGTTTGTGGTCGGCTCCGGGCAGAACGTGAAAGGGTATTTCGATTACCGCCCGAAAAACATCAACGAAGCCGTCGTCGCGGCAACCAGCACGAATGCCGGCCAGACATGGACGTTCCAGGAGATGGTGGAACAGTTGACGACCGAGTGCCCCAACAGCGATTCGAACACGCGCAAATGATTCGCGGCCGGCAATCCCGCCGGCAACGATGACGGCGAAGGCCATCCGACCGTCATCAGCTATGGCGGCTCAACGATTCTCTACACACTCAACCGGGTCACCCCTCACGTGGATTCCGACGGCCTGATCGTGCACCAGATCCTCCCGCGAGGCGCCAACGCGCTGAACCCTCTTCCCGCAAACAGCCCGTTCATGCAACCGCCGACTGCCAACGTCATCGCGGGCTGGAACTTCAATAGCCCTCAGCGGAACTCAGCTCACCCCGGCGCTTCGACGAACAACAGTTCGGGGACGCCGGCCGCCAGTGCGCTTGGAATGACCAACAGCTATACCTACTCGACGTCGCCGGTGACAGTGGGAAGCACCAACGGTGATGATGTCACTGGAACGACTCTGAGCTCGGACCCGCTCATGTGCTGCACAGCAGGCCAAAACAACATCGCCCCCAACGACAACAACGCGTGGCGCGTTCGCGGCGCCGGGTCCAGGTAAAGCCGGGCAAAGCTGGCGCTGGTAACGGCTGGAACCTCGCTGCTCCGCCCTGCACGCAGGGCGCGCAGTTCATGGTGAATACCACCGGCTATCACTACATCGTCCTGCAGTTCGACTGGTACACGACCAACCAGGGCGTGCGCGATCTCCAGGTGCTCTACACCACCAACGGCGGTGCGTCGTGGACGCCGGTCGGGCCCATCCAGGTCTCGGGCGGCGGCAGCGCGTTCAACAACCAGATCACTATCAACTTCCATGCGCTCGGCATCACCAGCGTGGAGAACAATCCGAACTTCGGCGTCCGGATGGTCTCGGTGTACGATCCGGATTATCAGGGATCGCCGGCATATTCCGTCCCCGCAGGCGGCAACGTCTGCTCTCCGACTGCCACGGGCACCTATACAGGCGGCCGCGCTCGACAGCACCACCAACCAGCCGGATGTGTACAACAACAATTCGGGCAACTGGCGCTTCGACGAGGTCAACATCCTCGGCACAGCCAACAACACCAATCCGATCACCAGCGATCCCATCATCAACACCACCGGCCTGGTGAACCCGGACGGCATCCTCGCGGTCGTGCCGAACACATACCCCATTAAAGTGCTGTACATCAGCAAGACGCTGAATTCGGACTATGTGGCGCCGACGAGCTATCCGCTCTGCCCGGCATCGATTCCGAATGGCAACCTCAATGACGACGTCGAAGTGGTGCGCATCGCGACAACCACCAACTTCGTCAACTTCACCGATATCACGCCGTTCAATACGCCGGCCTTTTCGCCACACCAGCAGCCCGAACACGCCGATCCAGATGGTCAACGGCCTGAGCGATCCCTCAACGACCTCCTATTCCGGTATCCGCTGGGTCTCCCCCAACGGAACCCTCATCCAACTGAGCAACGGGAACTGGGGCCTGTTCTTCGGCGGCGGCAACTGCCTCGATGGCGACTCCGACGCCTTCCACGCGATCATGTACGCCGAATCGAATGGAAGCGACCTGACCAACTGGACGGTGATCAACGGCATCAATAATCCGATCGCCTCTATCGCCCAGCAGACGGGCCTGACCGATCCGCAGACCGGGGCGACCAAGTGACCATCCCGCCAAGCACCCCGCTGGTGTGCCAGACGGCGGCCTGCACAAATGACACGCTGCCGTGGTTCAGCGGCCGCGTCTACGGTCCCCAGGCCATCGTGACCAGCACGGGCACTGTAAGTCTGGTATTCGCAGGCTACGACGCCGGCTTCCAGCTGGGAGGCAACAGCAGAGACTACAGCAACTACCGCAACATCGGTCAGGTGAATCTTCAGGTCACCAACGGCGTCACGCTGCCGTAACAGCGCTTACTCTGCAACCCGCCCGGCGCGTCCCCGCGACGCGCCGGGCTTTTTTTTCTTCACCGCTAAACTCACTGCATAGAGAAGGCCGTTCAATTCGAACCGGGCCTGAGTGGCGCTACCAACGGCGAGTCTAGAGGGCGACGATTTGGAAGCCGGCGTCTACGAAGATTATGTTGCCGGTCACGCCGCGGCCGAGGTCGCTGGCGAGGAAGACGGCGGTGTCGGCTACTTCGGCGGGATCGGTGTTGCGGCGGAGCGGGGCGTGCTGGGCTACGAAGTCGAGGACTTTTGAGAAATCCTTGATGCCGCGGGCGGAGATGGTCTTGATGGGGCCGGCGGAGATGGCGTTGACGCGGATGTTTTTCTGGCCGAGTTCGCTGGCGAGGTAAATCACTTCGGCTTCGAGGGCCGCTTTGGCTACTCCCATCACGTTGTAATTGGTGACGACGCGCGTGGAGCCCAGATAGGTGAGGGTCATGATGGAGCCGCCGGAATTCATCAGCGGCGAGAGCGCCTTGGAAAGCGCTACGAGGGAATAGGCGCTGACGTTCAGGGCGAAGGTGAACCCTTCGCGCGAGGTGTCGAGGAACGGGCGATTCAGGTCTTCGTGGTTTGCGGAGGCGATGCTGTGGACGACCACGTCGAGCGAGATGCCGGCGGCGTCGAGGGATTTGGGGAGCTGGTCGATATCGGAGGGCACCTGGACGTCGCACGGGAAGAAGGCTACGGCGCCGAGTTCGCGGCCGAGGTCTTCGACGGCCGGTTTGGCGCGCTCGTTTTGATAAGTGAGGATGAGTTTCGCGCCCTCGCGGACGAAGGCCTGCGCGATTGCGTAGGCGATGCTCCATTTGTTCCATACGCCGAGAACGATGGCCGTCTTGCCTTCCATTATCTTTGACATGGGTTGCCATTCTATCCGGAAACGGTGGATTTCGTAACCCGCCCTTCGCGTGGCGGTCGCCTTCAGGCCGCAAAAGTAATCGAAGCGAAGCTCGCGGGAAAGGCTTCCGCGAGAGGAAGGAGCTGCACGCCGGCTTTTTGTCTTGGCTGGAAGCCACGACCCACAAACCATGGCCCGCCACATACGATTCGCCATGCAATGCTGTGTCGTTTTCGAACCGGCGCACAGTTGCGAACTGAGGCTCGCGGCAAAGGCTCCGCGAGAGGAAGGCGCTGCGCGCCGGCTTTTTGTGGTGGCTGAGAGCCTTGCCCTGATGAAGAAACGACCGGATCCCTCACTGCGTTCGGGATGACACGAGTGAGCTTTGCGGCGAACCGGTACAACCTACTCCGGCGAATCGTGCACAAAGACCCGATCCTCGACCCCGGAGGATCAGGCACCCGTAAACCCTCCGCGCTGAGGAAAACCAGCATTGCCAAACAAACTCTGAAGCTCCGTCCCGAAAAAAGAACGACGTTTTTGCCACAGCCTTTGAAAGCCGCGAGCCACAAGAATCTTGCTGGTGGGCGTTCTGTTCCGTTTGGCTGGGGGATCGGGAAAAGTTAGCGGAGGAGGCGGATCAATTCGCGGACGAGGTCCGCGAGCACCGGCCATAGCACGGCGAGGAGGCCGAAGAAGGCGACGGCGCGTTTGGAAATCTGCGGAACGGAAAGTCCGGCGAGCTGGCTGCTTCCTGGTTGATGGCGGGCGCAGAAGCCGCCCTCGACGGCGCGGCGGCTGCAGCGCTGGCCGGCGGGGCCGAGATACAAGCATGGGCCCAGATCAGCGTTCTGATGAGCGTCCATATCCGCGTGCTGATCCGCGTGCTGACGAGCGTCCCGGCAAGTGTTCGATGGACCGCCGGGAAAGAAATTATCGGCATCGGGTCCGCGCTCGGCAAAAACGCTGGCAGGCACACCTGTCGGGACCCCGGCGTCCTCTTCGTAAGGCTCGTCCACGGGAAGGTCGGCGTTAACGTTTACGCTCCGTTGCTTTGGCGTGAGCATTTTCACTTGTCCGAGTGACGCTACTCTAGTGGCAGACAGCGGATGTCCGACACCCGAATTATGCCAGCCCCCGTCCATCCTGCCCGGATGAAGCTTGAGCCGTACTCCGCCGATATTCGCCTGAGCAGCCTTACGCTGGGCATCGACAACATCCATTATGACGTCTTCCTAAGCCCGCTGTTTGTGGAATTTACGCGGAAATATCTGCTGGATCTGATCCGGCAAACGGTGAACGTGACGCTGCTCTACGGCAAGAATCTGAAGAAGACGACCCCGCCGGAGCATGCCACTTTCCGGAAATTGCTGACGGAGGTGCTGGAAGCGTCGACGACCAAGGCCAAGGCGGCGGGATCGATCGAGCCGGACGTGCTGCACCGCGTGGCGCTGCTGAAATTTTTTATCCTGGAGCTGGGAAACCAGTTTTCGAGCACGCTGGTGGAGTGCAAGGACTGGATCCGGTCGCGAGGAGAGTCTTTCGAGCACAGCGAGCAGGCACACGTGATGCGGTCGAAGATCGCGGATATTCAGGCGGACCGGAAAAACGTCTTCCGCAAGGTGGCCGAGACGATCGGGCTGATCTGGCGGGAGGTGGAAGAGGGAACGGTGTGGAAGTCGCGCCGGGCGCTATTTGGCGAGGATTTTCGCGAGACGTACGAGCTGCTGCAGAACCGGTTTCTGTTCGTGGAGGGCGGGAACGACGAATACCTGTTCCTGGAACAGTACGTGCTGCTGGGCAACTTCATGAACGATCCGGACCGGTTCGCGGTTTTCGAGGCGCTGCTGCTGGAGTTTGTGCGCGAGATCGTTTCGGATGAAGACGACGGCGAGGAACTGGGCAAGGCGCGCAAGGTGCACGAACGGCTGCTCGAGCAGGCGCGGCTGCTGCGGTCGGAACTGGCCAGAATCGAGCGGGAGTACGACGAGGTGTCGGCGCGCATGGGGGAGGCCGACGACCGGTTCACGCAGATTTTCCGGCTTCGCGGAAGCGGGAGCGCAGCGGAAGGGCAGGGAGACCTCGACCAACTGCGGAAGAAGGCGGCGTCGCTCGAAGAGAAACTTGCCGAACTGGCACCGGAAGTCGATGCGGCGAAACAGCGCATGGAGTTTCTCGCGGACGAACACAAAAGCCATTTGGGCGATTACCTGAACCAGCCCGCGAACGCGCGGCGACTGTTCGACGCGAGCGGCGCGGGCGACGAGAACGACGTGGCGCCGGAAACGCGGCAACGCTTGCTGGAAGAGTGGGTGCACCGGCTGGAAGAGCGGGACCTCGTCTATCACATGCTGGCGGGGTACGAGATTCGCAGAATCCATGCCGAGTATTGCCCGCCCATCCATCTGCAGCAACTGAAGAAGGCGCTGGTGAGCCGCGAAGAGGCCAAGCGCGTGGAGCAGATACTCGAGCAATTTCCCGCGCGCAAGATTTCGATGAAGAAGCTCGACGACGTTTCGCGCAGCATCCGCAGGCGGACACACGAGGAAACGCTTCCGATCGGCTTGCAGTTTGCCGAGGACCTGATGCGGCTGCGGCGCGACCGGAGAAATTATCACCTGGTGGTCGGGGCGATGGACCGGATCAACCTGGTGCGCTCGGAACATTCGCGGCAGCTTTCCTTCGCCAACAAGAGCCTGTACGAATTCCTGCATCCGGATGAAGGGCGTCCCGCGCAAGACCTGGTGATCAATCACGTGGTGATCAAGGCGGACGTGCGAGGCTCGACCGAACTGACCAAAGACCTTCTCGACCGCGGCATGAATCCGGCGTCGCACTTCAGCATGAACCTGCACGAGCCGGTGAAGCGGATGCTCGAGGGGTATGGGGCCGCCAAGGTGTTTATCGAAGGCGACGCGATCATTCTGGCGATCTACGAGCACGAATCGACGAGGTCGACGCAGCGCGCCGTGGCTCGCGCGTGCGTGCTGGCCCGGGAAATTCTAGCGGTGACGGGCCACTACAACACGCGGGCGAAGACCACCGGGCTTCCGCCGCTCGAACTGGGCATCGGAGTGGCTTTTCAGGATTCCGCGCCGGCGCTGTGGATGGACGGCGATTCGCGCATCATGATTTCGAAGGCGCTGAACCTGTCGGACCGCCTCTCGAGCTGCTCGAACATGGCGAAGAGGCTGTTTCAGTCGAATGTTTCGCCTTTCAACTTGTTTCAGCTGCAGGCGCTGATGGATGAGGCGGCGGGCGATGAGATGGAAGTCCCGTTGATTCGATACAACCTGAATGCCATCGAGCTGAACGAAGAGGGATTTGAGAAGCTGAGTTCGGAGATCGCGCTGGCGCCGATGGCGGGAAATTTTCCGATGCCGTGGGGCAAGGAGCGCGTGCAGCTTTATTTTGGCGAGGTTCCGCTGGCGGGGGTGCTCGCACCGATCGTTATCCGAAAGGGTTTTATCCGGCAATTGCTGCCAGGGGCGAAGATTGGAGCCGCGGGTAGCAAGGCTTATTACGAAGTTTGCACGGATGCGCGGCTGGTGGAGGTTGCGCGGAAGAAGTTTCCGGGTGCTTCCGGGAAGAGCTGAACGGTCTGCGGGAGAATCGAAACCTTTCCTCCGGGGTGGAAGCCCCAGTTACGATGCTCGCGTTATGCTGCGTGGCGACGCGTCAAAAATCCCCTCAGCGGCTGAAGCCGCGACGCTTAGTTTCAAGTGAATGAATTGGATTGCTCGGGGGTTGCGGCACGGCTGAAGCCGTGCCCTGACGCAAAGCACTGTTGCCACGCGGACTCGGAAGCTTCGATCCCCACTAGACATGCTGACAAACGTTTTTTTGCGAAGTGACGGGCGGCAGAGAGATTGGATCTACGTCCACAAGGCGCTCATTTGCGGCGCCAGGTAAATGTTCCAGATTGGTTACTCCTGATGCTCGTTTGGGAACCAGGCGGAAAAACGTAGTTGCCCACCCGGACGTGCCAGCGGAATATGAACATGACCGGGTGGCAACCGTCTGTAAGCTAAAGACGCAATATATATGGATGTAAACGATCAAGCCGCCGGAGTCCGCTTCAAGGGCCGAAAAGCATCGCAATAGAGATTGATATTGAGTTTGACCTTGACCTTGACAGGGACCATGAGAAGGACGACGAAAATGAATGTTTTCACTAAGTTGCTGTTGATAGCTGCGGTGCCGTTTATTTTGTTTGGCTGCAGCGGGACGGTGAGCTCGTCCAACAATTCCTCCTCGTCTTCTTCTTCGGGATACTCGATCGGTGGCACGGTAACGGGGCTCAACGGCACGGGACTGGTGCTGCAGGATAACGCGGGCGACAACCTTACGATCACCGCAAGCGGGACATTCACGTTCAAGACGGCGATTGCCAGCGGCAAGACATACAGCGTAACGGTTCTTACGCAGCCCACAGGGCCGGCGCAGACCTGCACGGTCGCCAGCGGGACGGGAACGGCTACAGCGAACGTGACCAACGTGGCCATTACGTGCGCCAACAACGCGGTGTCGGCGACGATCGGCGGGAGCGTGTCGGGCCTGATGGGAACGGGTTTGGTTCTGCAGGACAACGGGGGCGACAGTCTCACGATAACGGCGAACGGCGCGTTCACGTTCAAAACGCCGGTAACGGGTCCCACGGATGCGTATGCCGTGACCGTGCTTACTCAGCCGATTAGTCCGACACAGATATGCACCGTTACGAGCGGAAGCGGAACGGCTACGGCGAACGTCACGAATGTCGCGGTGACCTGCGTATTGAGCTACACGATCGGGGGCACCGTGACGGGAGTCGTGGGCACCGGCCTGACGCTTCAAAACACCGGCGCCGAGTTGCTGACGATTTCCGCCAATGGCGCGTTCACGTTCAAGAACCTTGTGCCAACGGGAACCGCCTATAACGTGACGATCACCACGCAGCCCACCGGTCCGGCGCAGACTTGCGCGGTCTCTCCCGGTACGGGCAGCGGCACGGCCACGGCGAATGTGACTTCGGTAACGATCACCTGCTCCGCGGTAACTTTCAGCATCGGGGGAACCGTCGTGGGCGTGGAGGGCACGCATACCGCGCCGCTGAACAATAATCCGCTGACCGACAGCAGCTTCAGCATTCAGGACAATACGGGCGACAACAAGATCATCACGCAGAACGGGCCCTTCACGTTTGCCACGCAAGTGGCTCTGAACGGCGCCTACAACGTGACCGTATTTACCGGGCCTTCCACGCAGACGCAGGGTTGCTGGACGTGGGGTTACAAGGGTGTGGCAACGGCGAACGTGACGAATATCGTGGTCGACTGCGGCCACAACGACTGGACCTGGATCAACGGCACAGAAACGGCGGGCACGATTGCGGCTCCTCAATATGGGTCGTTTCCAATGACGCCGCCGATGAGCACTCCGAACCCCTACACGAATACACCGGGGGCGCGCGATTCCGGAGCGGGCTGGACAGACGCGTCGGGGAATTTGTGGCTGTTCGGCGGGCTGGGCTGGGAATTGTCTGGGAAGAGCCCACCGGACACGCTGTACGGAACGCTCAGCGATCTTTGGGAATGCCCGATGGTCGGGGACCAGTGCCAGTGGAACCTGGTGACCAACGCGGTTCCGGCCAACACCTTTATTATCGCCGAGAACGAGGACCTGAGCGGCTTTTACGGAACTCAGGGAAGCGCTGCCGCCACGAATCTCCCCGGAGGACGGTGGGGCGCGGCGACAAGCGCCGACAACGCCGGAAATCTGTGGCTCTTCGGCGGAGAGGGCCAGGACTCCGCCGGTTCCAGCGGGCTGCTGAACGATCTTTGGAAATACAATATCGGAACAAACGAATGGACCTGGGTGAACGGCTCGAAGTTCGTCAACCAGGCGGGCACGTATTCCGGCACGGAAATCCCCGGGGCGCGGTGGGGAGCGGTGTACTGGACGGATCAGTCCAAGAACTTCTGGGTCTTCGGGGGATACGGCTACGACTCGAACGGCAACGTCGGATTCCTGAACGATCTTTGGGAATTCAATGGGACCAGTTGGACGTTCGTCTCGGGCGGCACTACAGCCAACCAAAACGGGATGTACGGCACTCAGGGCACCGGATCGACAGCGAACATTCCGGGCGGACGGCAGGAGGCGGTCGGGTGGACCGACGCTTCGGGAAACTTGTGGCTGTTCGGTGGAGAGGGTGAAGACGTCTCCGGGACCGCCAACGGAATTCTCAACGATCTCTGGGAATACGTGATCGCGACCAATAAGTGGACGTACGTGGCGGGGTCGAAAACCGCGAATCAGACGGGCGTCTACGGGCAACAGCCCTCGGTGGGACCGGCCAACACCAATGAAGCGGCGGGCACCTATGGCCTAACCCTCACCGCTGGAGCATATCCAGGTTCGCGCTGGGGCTCGACGGCATGGACGGACCTTCAGGGAAATCTGTGGCTATTTGGCGGCTGGGGGTTGGATGCGACCGGAACCAACGGCAACGGATTCCTCAACGACTTGTGGGCGTATACGCCGAATCCCACGGCGGGACAGCCGGGCACCTGGGTGTGGGTGAAAGGTTCGAACACCGGCAACGCGAATGGAACCTACGGGAGCCTGACGCGTCCTTACGCGACCTATGAAATCTTCACTCCGGGGGGGCGGCGAGGCGCGACGTCCTGGGTCGACGGCCTGGGGCAACTGTGGCTGTTTGGCGGACAAGGCTACGACTCGACGAGCGCCAGCGGGAACGGCTACCTGAATGACCAGTGGCGCTATCTGCCGTATCCGTAGTTTTGAGGCGGCGGGCTTTAGCGCTCTAAAGAAGTATTTGGTTTTTTTCCGGCTCTGGCCGGTTGGGAGTGAAAGGAGTGGTTTATGCGCAGGTTTGGCACGGCCGGAGTGGTTGGACCTTTTGCTCTGCTCTTGGTTCTTCTGAGCGCGAGCGGCGCCATGGCGCAGGGAGTTCAGGGGGTTCACCCCGACGCTACTCCGTTGCAGGTGGGCGTCGGCTTCACGTTCGTGAGCTTCAATGAAGTGCCGAGCACGACGCTGAACAATGCCGGAGTAAACGGGTCGGTGGTTTATTACCGGGATTATCTGGGCGCCGAGGCGCAAGTGTCCGACGTTTTCGGATCGCAGAACGGCAAAAGCTCCCAGGTGCTGTTTACCGGCGGCGGGGTCCGGCTCCGCTGGAAGACCGGGCGGTCGTATGAGCCGTGGTTTCACGCCGTGGCCGGGTACACGCATCTTTCGCCGCAGGTCACCTATGGAAGCGACTCGGCGGTCGGCTACAAGGTGGGCGGAGGGCTCGACTTCAATCCGCACCATACCCGGGTGGGATACCGGATTTCGGCAGATATGTTCGGGACCAATTTCTTCAGGACCTACCAGCTGAGCCCTGAAATCTCCTTCGGGATCATTTTCTCGCTGGGCAAGGAATAACCGCAAAGTTCCTTATCTCCCTCCATTGGAAACTGCCGACAGGCAGAATTCACAATGCAAATAGCGTGTGCTACACTCCCGCCTCATGAGGCGACGCCAGTTTCTTGTGCTTACCGGGGCGAGCATCGGCGGGACAATCGTTTACTCGCTCGACCGGCATGTTTCGTTGCTTTCCGCGCAGGAAAAACCCCCAACCATCCGCATTCCGCTGCGATTTCTTACCGAGGAAGAAGCGGTAGTCCTGACGGCCGCCGTGGGAAGAATCTTCCCGAGCGATGAGTCAGGTCCGGGCGCCAAGGAAGCAGGAGTGACGATCTTCATCGACCGGCAGCTGGCTGGTCCCTGGGGACGCGACGCGCATCGGTACACGCATGGCCCCTTCGATGAAAATGCAGCGCCGGAATTCGGCTACCAGGGAAAGGCGACGCCGCGAGAGATGTACCGCGCGGGATTGAAGGGGCTTGCGGGACTCGATCGCCTGCCGCCCGAAGAGCAAGACAAGAGGCTGGAGCAGATTGAGAAGACTGCTTTTTTTGCACTGCTGCACAAGAACACCATCGAGGGCATGTTTAGCGATCCGATCCATGGTGGCAATGTGGATATGATCGGATGGCAACTGGTGGGATTTCCGGGGCCGCAGATGAGCTTCGCCAACGATATCGACAAGCACTTCGGAGAGGCGTTCCGCCCCAAGCCGATGAGCCTGAGCGAAATATTGCCGGGCCGCAAACTCCACCCCAGCGAGGAAGAGGACAATGAAAAATCTTCCTAGCGTGGATGTGGTGATTATCGGCGGAGGGTGGAGCGGCCTGCTGATGGCCAAGGAACTCGGGGCGCGCACTTCGTTGAACGTGGTGGTGCTGGAACGCGGCGGGAAGGCTCGCACCATGGCTGAACTGGCCGAGGGCATGGACGAGCTGGATTATTTTACGCGCACGCGCGCGCAACAGGATTGTTCGCAGGAAACGGTGACGCTGCGCCACAATCCGGGCGAGAACGCGCTGCCGATTCGCCAGCTTGTGAACTTCCTGCCGGGAACCGGCGTCGGAGGCAGCGGGGAGCACTGGGGAGCGGCGTATCCGCGGCTGCAACACGACATGTTCGAGATGTATTCGAAGACGGTGGAGCGATACGGCGCCAAGAAGCTTCCCGCCGGGCATGCGATTCAGGATTGGGGCATTACGTGGGCGGAGATCGAGCCTTATTACGCGCGGATGGAAAAGCTGGTGGGGGTTTGCGGCAAGGCGGGAAACATTCAGGGGAAGATCATCGAAGGGGGCGATCCTTTTGAGGGGCCGCGCAGCACGGAATATCCCATGCCGCCCGGCAAGGACGCTTATATCTGCAGCTTGTTCCGCATGGCCGCCAAACAGCTTGGCTACCATCCGTTTCCTACTTCGTCGGCCATCAATACCGTAACGTTTAAAAACTCGGAAGGCATCGTGCGGCCGTCGTGCTTCTACTGCGGGTATTGCGGCTTCTTTGGCTGCATGGTGGGAGCGAAGGCGCACCCGTCGAATACCCTGCTGCCCGTGATTCACAAGCAGAAAAGCGTTTCGATACGCACGGGCTCGGCGGTTCGAAGAATCGTGCGAGACACTTCTCCTAATAATAGCGCCTCCAGTGGAAAGGTGCGGGGCGTTACTTACGTGGACGCGAGCGGCGAGGAAGTCTTCCAACCCGCCGACCTCGTGTTCCTCTCTTCCTGGACCTTCAATAACGCGCGTCTGCTGCTTCTCTCCGAATTAGGAGAACCGTACGATCCGGTCACGGGAAAGGGCACGGTGGGGCGCAATCTGACGCACCAGGTGCAGGTGAGCGCGCAAGGGTTCTTCGATAAGCCGTTCAACCGGTTCATGGGCGGGGGGACGACGGGCTCGCGCATCAGCGATTTTGAGGGCGATGTTTTCGATCACAGCGCGCTCGATTTTATTCGCGGCGGGTCGATGTCGGGCCTGGCCGGAGGCGCGCAGCCCATCACGGCCTTTGGCGCCGTGCCGTCGTCGGTGAAGAAGCGCTGGGGATCGGAGTGGAAAAAGGCGGCGATCGAATATTACGACCGCATCGGCGGGGCCGGCTTTACCGGCGAGCACATCGCGTATAAATCAAACTTCATGGACCTGGACCCGGTTTACAAGGACCGCTTCGGCGACCCGCTGATCCGCCTGACCATTGACTGGAATGAGAACGAGCGCAACATGGTGAAATTCATGACGCCGAAGATCGTGGAGCTGACGCGGGCCATGGGGGCGAAAGAGGTTGTGACACCCCAGCCCGTCGGACATTACACGACGACCCGCTACCAGACCACGCACGTGCAGGGGGGCGCGATCATGGCGGCGTCTCCCGATGAGGGCGTGATCAATCCTTACTGGCAGCACTGGCAATATTCGAACCTGTTTGTGCTGGGGGCTTCGGCATTTCCACAGCAAGGCTCCGCGAATCCCACTTCCACCGTGCTTGCTCTGACGCAGCGAACCGCCGATGCCGTGGTGGATCGCTATCTGAAAAAGCCGGGGCCGCTGGCTTAAGCGCGCCGACCTGGGGGGACATCCTGTCCGTAAAGCGAATAGCGCGCAACGCTGCCCGAGCAGGCGGGATCACTCTGTTCATGCTGATCTGCGGGGCGGGCGCCTGGGCTGCTCCCTGCACCAAAGCTACTCCGGAGTGCACGGAATGGGTTTCTCTGGGGGACCAACCGTCGCGTTTAATGGTTTACCGCACTTACCCGCTGACTACCAGGAATGAGGCCATCACACGGGCGTTTATCCTGATCCACGGGGGCGCCAGGGATGCGGACAGCTATTTCCGTTCGGCGCTCGCCGCCGGTTTTATGGCGGACGCGCTGGGGGACACGATCATTATCTCGCCACGGTTTGCATCGAATAAGGGCAGCAGGGAAGGCGGCGACTGCAAGGATGTGATGGCCACGGAGGAAATCAGCTGGGTTTGCGATTTGAAGAATCCGGACAGCTGGCGTTCGGGTGGACCGGCCATCGGACACCCCGAATTGACTTCCTTCGATCTGATGGACGAAATTCTCCGCCGACTGGCGCGCAAGGATGTTTTTCCGAATTTGAAGGCGATCGTGCTGGCGGGGCATTCGGCCGGAGGGCAGTTCGTTACCCGGTACCAGATGGCCAATCAAGTTCACGATATGCTGGGCGTGGCGATTTCGTATATCGTCGCGAATGCGTCGGGCGCTTATTTGGACTCGCTGCGTCCTACCGCCGCAGCTTATCCGGTAAATGCGTCGGCGCCGGGGTATATGGCGGTGCCGCCTGCGAACGCTTTTGTGCCGTTCGCGGACGCGCGCAACTGCACGACCTACAATAATTGGCCCTATGGCCTGGAGAATCGCACGGGATACGCTGCCCGGTTGCCGGATGATCAGCTAAAAAGGCAGCTTGCCAGGCGTCCGGCGATCTATCTTCTGGGGGAGTACGATGTGCTGCCGCTGGCCGGCTTTGACGCGTCGTGTCCCGCCCTGGCGCAGGGCCCTACGCGCCTGGGCCGCGGTCTCGCCTACCAAAAATATGTGAACGAGCGATACGGCGCCCAGCATAAGGCCGTGGTGGTGCCGCTGTGCGGGCATAACGCCCGATGCATGTTCACTGCGGACGTGACGCTCCCGCTTGCTTTTCCCAAGCAGTGAGGGCCCGCACCGGTTAACTTCAACCATCATGTAAGCCGCGATGTACGCATTCAATGTATGCAATCTTGACCGATCCGAATCCCTCATGTACTCTTTTAATGCGTACGCTCGAGTGGAGGAGCCGACGGCATGCCAAGAATAGCGGTGGAAGACAATAGCCGGATGTCCTTGAGGATCAGGCCGGAGGAGAAAAAACTCCTCTTGCGGGCCGTGGCGCTGAATCACACGGACTTGACGGATTTTGTTATTCGCCATGCCTTGCTTGCCGCCAAGGCTGTTATCGAGGAGGCAGACCACGTCCAGCTTTCCGAGAGGGACAGCCTCAGGGTTCTAAATCTGCTTGAGAACCCGCCGGTCCCGAATGCAAGACTGCGGGCTGCTGCCCGCAGCCTTCCAAAACGGCGATAATCGTGGCCAAGTGGCACGAAGAGCCGATCAACAAGAAGCACGACAGGGAAGGCTTCGACTGCGGCGAAGGATCGCTGAATGAGTTCCTGCGCCGATATGCGCGCAAGAGCCACGAGCGCGGCGGCGCCAAGACATTCGTCGCAGTTGACGACACCGACCACAGGGCGGTTCTTGGTTTCTATAGTCTCAGTCCTGCCTCGGTGGACTATGCGCGAACGCCCGAGCTCGTACGCTGGGGACTGGCACGCCATGATGTGCCGGGATTCCGGCTGGCGCGATTGGCAGTGGATCGCAGATGGCAAGGGCGGGGAATTGGCGGACAGTTGCTGCTCGCGGCGGGAAGGCGCTGCCTTTTAGCTTCCACCGAGGTTGGGGGCGTGGTGCTTGTCATCGACGCCAAAAATGAAAGGGTAGCCGGGTGGTATGCAGGCTATGGAGCCATGCCGCTGCTGGACGCGCCGTTGTGCCTGCTCTTACCTCTGGCCACAATCGAGGCCGCGCTGAAGAAAGGCGGCAAGTACTGATGGCAGCGGCAAAGCCGCTATCCGGGCGGTAATGATTCCTGAGGTGAGTTGATTTACTTGCCGCTCTTGGGCCAGGCGGGGCCTTGATCCTTTGCGGTGACCGGGGCGAGGCCTTTGTAGACGAATTTCTGTACGCGCTGGCCGTGGTAGGTTTCGGTGGTGTAGATGTTGCCCTTGGAGTCGGTGGCGATGCTGTGTACGGCGTAGAATTCGCCGGGCTGGCGTCCGCCATCGCCGAAGCTGGTTAGTTCCTGCAGGCTATCGCGCAGCAGGATGTGGATTTTTTCGTTCGAGCCGTCGGCAAGATAGATATAGGTCTGTTTCGGGTCCTTGGAGAAGGCGATGTCCCACACGGCGCCATCGCCGAGGGTGTTTTTCTCTATGACCATCTCCTTCACGAAGGTGCCGTCCTTCTGGAAAACCTGGATGCGGTCGTTCACGCGGTCGCAGACGTAAACCAGACCATCGTTGGCGAGTTCGGCGCAGTGAACCGGATTGCGAAACTGCTGGTCGAGCGGCGCATCGGGCTTGTAGGGGCCGGGATCGGTATCGTCCGGTTTATGGCCATAAGCGCCCCAGTAGCGCTTGAACTTGCCAGTATCGCCGTCCATCACCACGACACGGCGGTTGCCGTAGCCGTCGGCCACGTATACTTCGTTGGCGTCCTTGTCGAAAAAGGTCTTGGCCGCCTGGCCGAAATTGTCCATGTCGTTGCTGCCTTTGCTCTGGCCGGGCTTGCCGATCTGCTTGATGAGCTTTCCGTCCTGAGTAAATTCCAGAACCTGGGCGTCGCCCTTGCCATTACCGCCGATCCAGACGTTGCCTTTATAGTCGACGGTGATTCCGTGGTTGGAGTTGGGCCAATCGTAGCCGGGGCCTTTTCCGCCCCAGTGGGCGAGCAGATTGCCTGCCTGATCGAAGGCGAGAACGGGAGGCGCCGGCTGGCAGCAATCGGAGGAATTCGTGAGCATGTAGGCTTCCTTGGGATCGAGCGAGCCTTGCCGGTGAATGATCCACACATGATCCTGCGAATCGACGGATACGCCGATGGTCATGCCGAGCAGCCAGTGAT
Organism: uncultured Acidobacteriota bacterium; assembly: GCA_963848365.1. GTDB lineage: Bacteria > Acidobacteriota > Terriglobia > Acidiferrales > UBA7541 > Palsa-295. Next base: position 1,753,646 of record CAWKDI010000002.1, on the reverse strand, counting down.
TGGGCAGCGGCTTTGGCCAGAGAGGGTCCACCTCGAATCGAGGGGCTTGTAATCCCGAGGCTTGTACAGCGGCCTTTTTCGCGAGGAAGGAAGATGCGATGCCCAGCGCCAGGAGAACGGCCACAAATGTGGCGATGATAGAGACTCTGCCCTTCAGAAACTCCATAGGCTTCCTCCCGCGACAAAGAAAAGATTTGACCAACCCGAGCCCTGGCCGCCCGCAACACTATTTGCTCTCGAAGACGATGTCAATAAGGAATGGGAGGAACTGAAAGCAACCAGGCTCGGACGCATCGATGCGGCTTCATCATTCATAAAGATTTATCAAGATTTATGAGGCCGGTGAAGAGAGCGCAGGCGCTCCCAAGCTTGCAACGGAAGGCCGAGAGGGAGGCGGCTAAGGCGAATGCTTTTCGCTGCCCGCGTAGTGCTGGACGATGGAGTAACATTCGCAGGCGAACTTTTCGAGCTTCTTGCGATTTACGATGCGCACCGAACCGCGGCGGTAATTGATAATCTGGCTCTTCTGCAGGAGGCCGGCCGCCAGCGACACGCTGGGGCGGTCGGTGCCGAGCATGGTGGCCAGGAAATCGTGAGTGATGGGCAAGATCCCGGACTCGACGCGATCGTGCGCCATCAGCAGCCAGCGGGCCAGGCGATGCTCGATATTATGGAGGCGATTGCATGCGGCCGTCTGCGCCACCTGCATCGCGAGTCCCGCGGCGTATCGCTGCAAAGTGGCTTCGAGGTACGGTGTGGCGGGGAGAAGTTCCTTCAGCCTTTCGACCCTCACCCTGAATCCGTCCCCCGGAATCTGGACCACTTCGCGGAGAGGGCTGCGCTTCAAGCCAAAAATTGCGGGCATTCCGGCGACGCCTTCGTTCCCGACCAAGCCGGCTTCCACGGTTTTGCCGTCCTTCAATTCCACGACAAGTGAAATTACCCCCTCGTTCGGGAGATACAGGAATTCGACGACCTGGTGGGGCTCATGAAGGCAGAGATGGTGCGGCAAGCTGATGAATTCCAGTTCGGAGCGGATAGAAAGGTATTCAGCTTCAGGCATCGAGAGAAGCAGGTGATTTCGAATTGTTTTTCCGTCGCTGTTGCGCCGGAGAGGCCGCGCTGCTAGTTGCTTCGTCGTCATTCTTCCCTTGCACAAAAAGGCGCAGGTACGTTTCCAGGAAATTCAAAAGATTTCAAAGTGGAGTCAAATTCGCGTTCATGACTGCGTGCCAGCTTCCCTATCGGAATGCGCAAGGGATTTGCGGGCTTGGCCGATAAATGACAGGGCGATAGCGATACTTTGGGCTGAGACGGTGCCTGGAGATACGGATGCCAGTAAGTCAATCAGGTTTGCCTCCGCTTCTTGAAGATTCATCATTTCAGCGCCAGTGGAGGTTTCAGGGCACGGATTCCATTGTGCACACTTCATTCTTGTGTCATCAGCTTGGGGCCAGTTTTAAGGACCCGTCACCATAGCGGGGGTTCTCCACGGCTGTCTGCCGGATATCCTACGTATAAGAAAGAAAAGGTGATATTTGATGTGACGGGATCACACGCGTCTAAATTTGAGACAAAAATACGCTCCTAGGGTCTTAAGGAAGGTGCGGGGCAAAAATTAAGGCGTCCCGGTCGAATAGCTTTGCGCGAAAAAGGTGGAAACGGCTTACCGCCGCATCAAGCGGGTGTGGCGGTGGAGCTTGATGCGAGGCGCAGGATGGATTGGGTTTCGCGCACCAGCGCGGCGAAGAGCCGGGCTGCCGGCAAGCCGCGGCTCATTCCGGCCGCCTGTCCCGCCCAGAGCGACAAATACTCCGGGCGGTTGGCCTGTCCCGCGGCGCGGCGGATGGGGCCGGTGAGCGCGTTCTGGATAGGGTAGGGAGGAATTTCGGCTGCGAACGGGGTTAGCTTGCGCATGAACTCATTCACGATCCCGCGCGCGTGCCTTCCGGAATAGATGCGGCTGACGCGCGTTTGATCGTCGCGCGCGGTCATCAGGGCATTTCGCCATGCCACGGGGATGCCGGATTCGGGGCAGCTCAGAAAGGCGGTGCCCATTTGGGCGCCTGCCGCTCCCAGTATGAGCGCCGCGGCAATTCCTCGTCCGTCCATGATTCCGCCCGCGGCGATCACCGGAACGCGAACCGCGTCCGCCATTTGCGGCACGAGGGCCATCGTGCCCACCAGAGACGATTCAGTATCGCCAAGAAACGTGCCGCGATGCGCGCCTGCTTCGGAACCTTGCGCGCAGATCAGGTCCGCCCCGACGGTATCCCACGCTTTCGCCTCCGCGACGGTGGTGGCGGTGCCCATCACGAGAATTCCGCGCGACTGAAGTGCGGCGACCTGCGACTCGGTCAAAATGCCGAATGTAAAGCTGGCGAGCGCAGGCCGCTCTTCGAGCACGGCCTGAAACTGAGCCTCGTTGTCTTCACAATACGTCGCCAGAGGCTCGCCCGGAGGAAGCCCAAGCTCTTCGCGGATCGGGGCTAGCAATTCGAGGGCGCGCGCCACCTGCTGCGGGTCGGGATTGGGACGGCTCAGGATGAACAGATTCACGCTGAAAGGCTTGGTGGAAAGCTGGCGAACGCGCGCGATGCCTGCGTGGATCGCCTCGGGGGAAAGCACGGCCGCCGCGAACGCGCCGAGCCCCCCTGCATTGGAAACGGCAGCGGTGAGTTCCGGAGTAGAGGCGCCGGCCATCGGCGCGAGAAGGATCGGGTACTCGATGCCGAGGAGTTCCGTAAGCGGAGTGGCCGGAAACATACGGCTCAATTCTAATACGACTAAATTCTAATCGTAATATTCCGCGCCGAGGTGGGTGATCAGCTCTTCGCCCATCATCCAGCGCAGGGTGTTTTTCAGCTTCATGAGCTGGATGAAGAGGTCGTGTTCGGGATACAACTCGGGTGCGCACATGGGCGACTTGAAATAGAAGCTGAGCCATTCCTGAATGCCGCGCATGCCGGCGCGCTTGGCCAGGTCGAGGAAGAGCACCAGGTCGAGAACGATGGGCGCGGCAAGAATCGAGTCGCGGCAGAGGAAATCGACCTTGATCTGCATGGGGTAGCCGAGCCAGCCGAAGATATCGATGTTGTCCCAGCCCTCTTTGTTGTCGCCGCGCGGCGGGTAGTAGTTGATGCGGACCTTGTGGCAGAAATTTCCGTAGAGCTCGGGATAGACCTTCGGCTGCAGGATGTATTCGAGCGCGCCGAGCTTCGATTCCTCCTTGGTCTTGAAAGAGCCGGGATCGTCGAGCACTTCGCCGTCGCGGTTACCGAGAATGTTGGTCGAGAACCAGCCGTTGAGGCCGAGCATGCGGGCCTTGAAGGCGGGCGCAAGGACTGTTTTCATGAGGGTCTGGCCGGTTTTGAAGTCCTTGCCAACGATGGGCACGTTCTTCTCTTTGGCGAATTGCTCGAGCGCGGGGATGTCGACGCTCAGGTTTGGCGCGCCGTTCGCGTAGGGAACCTCTTCGGCGATGGCGGCGTAAGCGTAAAGCATGGAGGGAGCGATGGCCGCATGATTCGCCTTCATGGCCTTCTCGAAGGACGGCAAATCCTTGTGAACGTCCTGGGCCTTCATGAACACTTCGGTGGAGCCGCACCACACCATCACCAGGCGGTCTAGCTTATTCTTCTTTTTGAAGGCGCGAATGTCGTCGCGAATCTGCTCGGCGAGATCAAACTTGTTTTTGGCCTTCTTGACGTTGGTGCCGCTCAGATTTTTCACATAGTTCTGGTCAAAGGCGGCCTTCATGGGCTTGATGCTCTTGAGGAATTTCTGGGCTTTGGCGAGGTCCTTGGCATCGAGCACGCCGGCCTTGGCAGCGGCGTCGTAGGCGCTGTCCGGGTAGATATCCCAGCCGCCGAAGACAATGTCTTTCAGGGCGGCAAGCTTTACGAATTCGCTGATCTTCGGCACGCGCGCTTCGGTCCGCCGGCCGAGGCGAATCGTGCCCATTTGCGTGAGCGAACCCACCGGCACGGAGTGACCCTGCCGCACGAGCTCCACGCCCGACATCACCGTGGTGGCCACCGCCCCCATGCCTGGCGTGAGCACTCCGAGTTTCCCTTTTGGCGGAGCAATACTAACGGGCCTGCGCATTCCGTTTCCCCCTGATCTTGCTGCTTAGATTGGTCGCGTGTGATGCAATGCCGCGCGCCGGTTGGCACAAAGTAAGACATGATGCTGCATCCGAGCAGCATTTGCAACCTTGCGGCTGAAAGTAGCTGAAAGTTGCGGAAAGAAAAAGCAGATCCCTCGCTGATCTCGGAATGACGACGGCAAGGGCTGTGGCTCAGGCGACGCAGGTGAAATCGCGCCGCTGGACGAAGGCGCAGAGCGGAAGCAGCTTCCTGCATCTGTGCGCAAGCAGATGCAGGAATTCCAACGAAGAAATTACTGGACGGTGATGTTCACCGTCGTGGTGCGCGTGAGTGAGCCGGAGGTCGCGGTGATGGTGAGCGCATACGTGCCGGCCGGCGTTTTCGGCGTGATGGGAGCGGACACCGTGCCAGTGCAGGCCGCCAGGGCCAGCGGCGCAAGCAGAAGAAGCGCCGAGAGCAAGGCCCGCGAACATAGACACTCGGCTTGAGAAAGGGCAGATGGCCGCCTAATCAGTCCGGAAGCAAAGATGCAAAACGCCGCCAGACAGAGGGTTCGCAAGCCTCCCATCGCCACCGGTGAGATCGGAGGCATCAGGCGTCGGGTGCTCATTATTTGGCCGGAGGTGACTAGCGTCACCGTGACATTGATGACCGAGTCGGACGGTGTGACGCTGTTGGGGCTAACCGCACAAGTGGCAGAGGCCGGCGCCCCGGAACACGATAACGCGATGGCCTGGTTGAATCCGGCAAGCGGGGTGACACTGAGTTGCAGGTTGGCGGCATTGCCCGCGGTCACCGTGGCGGTAGACGTGGTGAGGCCGAGAGAGAAATCCTGGGCGGTGCCTGACAACGCGATGGATTGAGGACTGCCGGAAGCATTGTCTGTGATTGCGATCGACGCGGATCGCGCGCCGGATGAAGCGGGAGTAAACGTTGCGCTGATCGAGCAGTGGGCGCTAACCGCGAGTGACGCGCCGCAGGTGTTGGTGACGGCGAAATCAGCCGCATTGGTGCCGGAGGCGACAATGCTGGTGATGGCCAGGGCGGTGTTGCCATTATTAGTGAGCGTGACAGCCTGTGCGGAGCCGGCCGAGCCTACGAGTTGCTGAGTGAACGTGAGGCTGGTGGCCGAAAGCGTGGCCGTGGGCGCGAGCAACAGCCCTTGTCCAGACAGAGCGATCGATTCCGGGCTGTCGGCCGCGTTATCGGTGAGCATAATCGCGGCGGTCCGGGCGCCTGCGGCCGACGGAGTGAAGGTCGCAGTGATGGTACACATGGCGCTGGCGGCCAAGGTTGTGCCGCAGTTATTCGACGAACTGAAATCGGCGGCATTGGTTCCGGCGACCGCTATACTCGTGAAATTCAGGGAGGCATTTCCGGTATTGGTAACGGTGACGGTTTGCGACGGACTGGCCACGCCGACACTCTCATTTGGAAACGCCAGTGCCGTCGCGGAAAGGCCCACGACAGGGGCGGCCGTACCCGTTCCGCTCACGGTGGCTGTCTGGGGACTGGCGGGCGCGTCGTCTACGACACTGAGCGAGGCGCCCCGCGCGCCCGCGGCTCCCGGGGTGAAGGTGACTTGCACGGTGCAAAATGCACCCGACGCGAGCGAGCTTCCGCAGTTGTCCATCTCCCCGAAATCTCCACTATTGGCGCCGGTGAACGTAATGCCCGTGAAATTCACGAGTTGGGACGTGGAGTTTGTGATGGTGAAATTCTGCGTGCCGGAGGCGACGGCCACGGCATGGCTTCCAAAATTGATACTCGAAGGAGAGATCGACACGGTCTGCAGAAGAACGTCGAGATAGTTTGTAAAGAAGTCCGTGGTGGCGATGGCAAGCCCGCCGTTGCTGATGAAATTGCCGATCACGATTCCATACGTAAGGGAGGCGCCGGGGAAAGATTGGGCGGTTTGAAACGTGCCGTCGCCGTTGCCGAGCAGGACGCCGACGCCACCGGAGCTTTTTGTGACGGCAAGGTCGAGCTTTCCATCGGAGTTGAAGTCGCCAGAAGCTATCACGAACGTTCCAAATCCGACCGGGATGGGTACTGCCGTCAGGAACGTCCCGTCGCCCACGCCCTTGAGAAAAAACATGGTGGTGGTGCCGGTGGCGATCACGTCGGGGATTCCATCACCATCGAAATCGGCGATGGCCACGTCTTCTGCGGCTGTGCCCGCGGTATAGGTGCTTTGCCCCTGGAATGTTCCGTCGCCGTTGCCGAGGAGGACGGAAATGACGCCGGTGTCTCGACCGCACACGACTAAGTCAAGGGTTCCGTCCCCGTTCAGGTCGGCCTCCTGGACGTAGAATGCCGAGGCGGTCACGCTGTACGGGACGGCCGTTTGAAGTGTGCCATCACCATTGCCGAGCAGCACCTCCACCCGATTGCCGGCGTAGTTTGTAACGGCGATATCCGCAAAACCATCCCCGTTGAAATCCCCGGAAACCAATTCGTAGGTGCGGGTTCCGGCGGCGAAATCCTGATTCGGCTGGAACGTGCCATTTCCGTTTCCCAGCAGAACCGAAACACCGTGGGAGTTCTGGTAATCATAGCCGATGGCGAGATCGAGGTTGCCGTCGCCGTCGAAGTCGGCGGCAACGATCCCTACGGGGTTGGTATTGGAGCCGATGCTGATTGTTTGCGGAGCCTGGAAGGTGCCGTCGCCATTGCCGAGAAAGATGGAGAGGTTGCCGGCGCCGTAGTTGGTGGTAACCAGATCCAGTTTGCCATCGCCGTTGAAATCTCCTTGCGCAACGCCGACCGGGCTTGTGCCGGCGGTAAGGGGAAACAAGGCGAAATTCACGTGGGCGGAAGTATTGCCCACGGGCAGGAACGCGAGATTGGATGTGCCGCCTCCGGGCGCTGGATTAAAAACAGTGATCCAACCTGTGCCGCTGGCGGCGATCAGCGGCGCGGGAACGATGGCCGTGAGCTGTTGCGTAGAGACAAATGTCGTCGCAAGCGCGGTGGCCGACCATGAAACGGTGGAAGCGGCGACAAAATCTGTGCCGTTCACGGTAAGCGTAAACTGCGCGCCGCCCGGGGCGGTGGAAAGCGGCAGGACGCTGTCGATATGGGGGACAGGGTGCGACGGTATCGCAAGGGTGGATGGCGTCCACAAACTCAACGCCCCGGCACAGCACGACAACATCGCGATAGTTTTCAGAACTCGTAGAAGTTGCAAAGGCCGCATGCTGCCCCCTTCAAATGGAGAGTCGACGCGTTGAGCTGGTAACGGCAGGTTCAGGTTGTGATCAGTTTCGAACTGCAAACAAGGACTCAATCGTTCGGGAAGGGAATTACATTAGGTGGAAAGCAATCCGCGCGCGGAGCAAGCCGGCCATTCAATGCATGCCAGCGCTCGTGAACGGTATTGATTCGTTGTGAAACGGTTGAATGCGTCCGGAGAAGACCCGGCTATTGAATCCAGACTGTTTTTATGTCGGTGAATTCGCGGATGCCGTGGACGCCGAGCTCGCGGCCGTAGCCAGACCACTTGATGCCGCCGAAGGGGAGGCGCGGGTCGGAGGCCACCATTTTGTTCACGAAGACCATGCCGGACTCGATGTCGTTGATGAAGCGCTCGCGTTCGGTGTCGTCGTTGGTCCACACACTGGCACCCAGGCCGAAGCGACTGTCGTTGGCGATGCGGATGGCGTCGTCAATATTTTTTGCGGGGAACATGTTGGCGACGGGGCCGAAAAACTCTTCGACGTAGGCGGGCGTTCCGTGGGCGATATCCGCCAGCACGGTCGGCTGATAGAAATATCCCGGGCGGTCGAGCCTCTTGCCTCCGGTGACGATGCGGGTGCCTGCCTTTACAGAGCGGGCGACCTGATCCTCGATATCTTTCAAGCCGCTCTCGGTGGAGAGCGGCCCGAGATCGGTTTTTTCATCGAACGGATCGCCGATTTTGAGGGCTTCCATCGCGGCCACGAAACGTTTCTGAAATTCCGCGGCGATGGGCTCGGCGATGATGAAGCGCTTGGCGTTGATGCAGGACTGCCCGTTGTTGAGGATGCGCGACTTCACGGCCGTGGCGACGGCTTCGTCGAGATTCGCGCTAGGCATAACGATGAAGGGGTCGCTGCCGCCGAGTTCGAGGACGACTTTCTTCACCCGCTTGGCCGCGCCCATTCCGACGTCGATTCCAGCGCCTTCGCTGCCGGTGAGCGTGGCGGCGGCGACGCGCGGATCGTTGAGAATGGAATCGACCTTGGCCGCGCCGATCAGAAGCGTCTGGAACACGCCCTCCGGAAAGCCCGCACGCCGATAAAGCTGTTCAATCATCAACGCGCACTGCGGCACGTTGGAAGCATGCTTGAGGAGCATCACGTTGCCGGCCATCAGCGCGGGTGCAGCGGCGCGGATGGCCTGCCAGAAGGGAAAGTTCCACGGCATCACGGCGAGCACGGGCCCGAGGGGCTGGTAGCGCACGAAGCTTTTCTTGGCGCCGGTGTCGACGACCTCATCGGCGAGGAATTTCTCGGCATTGTGGACGTAATAGCGGCAGGCGGTGGCGCATTTGGCGGCTTCGTCGATTGCGGAACGAAACGTCTTGCCCATCTCCAGGGTCATCATCTTGCCGTAAAGCTCTTTTTCGGCTTCGAGGATTTCGGCGGCCTTCGTCATCGCCTTGGCGCGCTCGGCAAAGGTCGTCTTCCGGAAGCGGAGGAAAGCGTCTTTCGCGCGCTGGAGTTTTTCATCGATTTGCGCGTCGGTGAGCGGCTCGAAGGTCTTGATCACTTGTCCGGTGGCCGGATTGGTGGTGGCGATTGGCATGGCGATTCCCCCTGGCTTTTTGTTGTAGCGCCTCTGTTACAGACTCGCAACGATTTAACTGCGACGCCGCGCGAACAGCGATCGTTCCGTCTGACGACGCAAACACCAGACCTTACCTTAGGGCTTACGGTGCGTCAACTGGGGCGGGGCTTGTGCGATTGGTTGACCGGAAGCGCGGGAAGTGATATCACGACGGGCATGGCTACGCGAATTCGAGTAAGCATGCTTCTTTTTCTTTTGGCGTCACTGTTGGCAGCTCGGGCCTCGTTCGCTCAGGTGGATTTGTCCGGCGAGTGGGGCGAGAAAGGCCCCAAGGACGCGCCCGACGCGGAGATCGGCGATTACACGGGCCTGCCCATCAACGACCAGGCGCGCATGCGGGCCGATACGTGGGACGCGGAAAAGTGGACGGAGATCGAGCACGAATGCGAGCCGCATCCCGCCGATTACGCTCCACGCGGCCCGTCCAGCATGCGCGTGTGGCCCGACCTCGATCCGTTGACGCAGGAAATTACAGCATGGCACGACACGATCATGTGGATGCTCCCCCAGCGCACAATCTACATGGATGGCCGGCCGCACCCGCCGGAGTATGCGGTGCACACATGGCAGGGTTTTTCCACGGGGGAATGGGAAGGGGACATGCTGCGGGTATTCACCACGCACATGAAGGAGGGTTGGCTGCGGCGCAACGGCCTGCCGCGCAGCGACCAGGCCACCATGGTGGAGTACTTCATTCGCCATGGCGAATTTCTTACGCTGGTGAGCGTGGTACACGATCCGGCGTATCTGACACAGAAATTGATTCGCACCTCCCACTGGATCCTGAATCTGGGTTTTGCGCTTACGCCGTCTCACTGCATACCGAGCGTCGAGATTGACCACCCCAAAGGCTGGGTGGCACACCACCTGCCGGGCACAAATAAGTTTTTGAGCGAATACGCGCAAACCTACGGCATGCCCATCGAGTCGGCGCGGGGCGGAGCGGAGACGATGTACCCCGAATATGAAATCAAAATGGCGACGCTGCCGATTCCTCCGCCGCGGGCGGGAGGCTGCAAGGACTTGAGCGCATACGGCCGGCACGGTTGCTGAACTTCGCGTCCCGCAGCGACCGGCCCACGGACGAGGCTAGCGGGCCTTTACGTTGAAGAACCAGAACGGGCCTTCGACTTGCGTGAACCAGTGGGTCAGGCCGTTCGGGATAACGACCACATCACCGGCAGAGATGCGCCGCGATTCACCCCCCTCCATCCTGCGCGCCATTTTGGTTTCCGTGAAGGGCTTGCCGTTGGGATAGGTCGCAGGGGTAATGTCGTCCACCAATTTGCCGCCGGTGATGAGCATTGCCGATCCTTTCACCACGTAAACAATGTCGGTATATGTCATGTGCACCTCGGCGGCCATGGTTTTCAGGCGCTGGCTCGTTTTCACGTCGAAGTTTCGGGAGCCGTAATCAGGCGCGTAGAGAGTCTCGTCCATGCCTTTGTGGTGGGCGAAATTCGCCTCGACCTCCTGCTTCGAAAAGTAGATGAGCTTGTGGGGCTTGGAGCTTGTGGAGGTATCGTCACCTGGTTGGGCTGAGAGCGTGCCGCTTAGCGTAAAAATTGCAATCGCCAGAATTGATGCCAGTTTCACTCGTCCGATGATCATCTGGATGCCTCCTGATTTTTCTCCCGGTGGGAACCGCTCGTCATATTCAATCTTTGCCGCAGTGTTCGTTTTCTGCCGGTGGATGCGGCACCGGGGCCGATGCATGGTACGCTTTTGCCGCCGCCTTCACAACGAGTTTGGAGCGCATTTTGGCGGAGGCTATGCCCAAGCATTTGCGGGGGCGGGCTGTCGAGAGCCGTCGCAATCAACCTGTTGCCGATGTCCGGCAGGCACTCTGGCTTGACCGAGTTTATTGAGCCGGGTTACGCTTAACCGAGGTACCGGAGCAGGCGCCGCCGAACTTGATGAAGCAAACCGTCCGACTTGCCGGGGGAATCAACGAGTTCTTCGGCACCCTCGATGAAAATCTGAAGTATTTCGAATCCTCCTTGAAGGTCCGGACACATCTGAAGGACCATAACCTGGAAATCGAAGGCGACCCCAAGCAGGTGGAGCGCGCCGCGCGGATCGTGGACGCCTACAACCAGCGCGTGCTGGAAGGACGCATCCCAAACAGCCAGGAAGTGAAGGCGCTGCTGCACGCGGCCGCCGATGAGCCGGTGGCGACTCTTCACGGGGCTTTTTCGCCCACTCGAACGCGTGTGCTGGGCAAAAAGAGCGTTGCCCCGAAGAGTCCGAACCAGAAGCGCTACATCGAGGCGCTTGAAACCCACGACATGGTGTTCGCCATTGGGCCCGGAGGCACGGGAAAGACGTATCTGGCGGTGGCCATGGCCGTATCGGCGCTGCTGTCGAAGCAGGTGAACCGCATCATTCTGGCGCGCCCGGCGGTGGAAGCTGGCGAGAGGCTTGGTTTTCTTCCTGGGACGCTTCAGGAGAAGGTCGATCCCTACATGCGCCCGCTCTATGACGGGCTTCACGATCTTCTCGAAGCCGATAAGCTGGAGAGCTTTCTGGAGAAGGGAATTATTGAGGTCGCGCCGCTCGCGTTCATGCGCGGGCGGACGCTGAACGACTCCTTCGTGATTCTCGATGAAGCGCAGAATACGACCAGCGAGCAGATGAAGATGTTCCTCACCCGGCTGGGCTTCAACTCGAAGGCGGTGATCACGGGCGACGTGACGCAGATCGATTTGCCGAACGACCGGCGGTCGGGCCTGGTGGAAGCGATCGAAGTAGTGGGGAAGATCGAGGGAATCGCGCTGGTTTATTTCGATGAACGGGACGTCGTGAGGCACAACCTGGTTCAGCGCATCATCAAGGCTTACGACGAGTATGGCGGCGGACAGGCGAAACGTCATGGGCGGACGGCGGCTTCAAACCGCCGGGAGTAGCGCCTGGCTTGTGAAGAGGCCGTCGTCTTCGCGCTTTGATCCTTCTTGCTTTGATTGCGTGCTTTGATTCTGCAATGATCGTGAATCGGCAACGTCGCATTCCCATCCCGGCCCGAGGCCTCGATCGATTCACGGCGAGCGCGATGAAGCTGCTCGGCCTGCCTGCCGGATCGCTAACCGTCTGCTTCGTGACCGAAGGCGTGATGGCCCGGTGGAACCGGACCTATCGTGGTAAAGACCGACCAACCGATGTATTGTCCTTCCCCAGCGGCGAATCCGGCCGCACCTCAACTCCGGGGCAGAAGCGAGGCGGCAGAAGTGGCTCAAGAACGGTGTATCTCGGGGACATTGCCATCGCGCCGCTGGTGGCCCGGAAAAACTCGCTCCGCTACGGTCGAACAGTAGAAGACGAGATGCGCATCCTGATTCTTCACGGGATTCTTCACCTTATGGGCTACGACCATGAGACCGATACGGGGCAGATGGAGCGGCGCGAGCGGCGCCTGCGCAGGGCGCTTGGACTAGCCTGACCATGCCGATTTTCCTCTACACGATGGGTGTATTGGCGTTGACGATAGGCCTCGCGGTCTTTTCCTATCTGGACCGTGTTTACCGGGAGTTTGGCCACGTTACGACGGGCCGCATTCACCGCCACCTGGAGACTTTTGAGGCGGAAATCGAGCCGCGCTTCAAGATGGAGCGCCGCCGCGCCTCGATGATTTTCAATCTGCTGGCCCGGTTGTGGCTGGTGCTGGTGGCCGCCGTGACGGCTCGCGGGGTGATTTTCTTCGTGCCGGGCACCTGGGAAACGGCCGTCGAAATGGTTTTTTTTCTAAGCGCCGAGGTGGTGATCGCAATGCAGTTCTGGCCTTCGGTGCTTCTGGCCGGGCTGCCAGGCGACTGGATTGCGCCCTTGGTGCCGGTTGTACGTTTTTTCGTTTGGCTCATATGGCCGATCCAATTTGTGCTGGAGCTCCTGGTATCCGTGCTGCATGTGTCCGAGGAGGAACCGGTGGCCGAAGTCGGTGACCAGCAGGCCATCGAGGCGTTGGTGGATGCGGCCACCGAAGAGGGAATTATCGAGCAGGATGAGGCGCGGCTCATCGAGCAGGTGGTCGAATTCGGGGAGAAGCGGGTGCGCGATGTGATGACCCCGCGGCCGGATGTGGTCGCCATCCCGGCGTCCGCCACGCTCGAGGAACTCAACAACCTCGTTGTGAAAACGAAGTTCTCGCGCGTGCCGGTTTACGGGAAATCGCTTGATGACGTTCTGGGAATTGCGATGGGCAGGGACATGCTCGAGGTCCCCGACAATGAGGCTGCTCACCGCACGGTGCGGGAACTGATGCGGCCCGCGCTGTTCGTGCCGGAGATGAAGTTTGGCTCCGAGCTGCTGAAGGAAATGCAGAACAAGAATCAGCAGATGGCTATCGTGATTGATGAGTATGGGCTGATGGCGGGGATCGTCACGATCGAAGACCTGGTCGAGGAGATCATAGGCGAGATTGGCGAAGAGGACCGCCGGCCGGCGCCGGACGTGATTCGGGAAGCAGGGGGCGCGATGGTGCTGCGCGGAAGCGTGCCGGTCGACAAGATCGGCGAGCTTTTCGGCGTGCAACTCGACGAAGCGTCGCAGCATTCCAACGCCACCACGATTGCGGGGCTTCTGAACGGCATTGCGGGGCACGTGCCGCGTACGGGAGAAGTGGTGGAATTCGACGGCCTGCGGTTTGAGGTGCTGGAAGCAAACCAGCGCAAGGTGCTGCGCGTTCGCGCGCGCAAGCTGGCCGCAGGGGTGGCGTCGCCGGCCCTTTCCTAGCTGGTGTGCTAGGCGTCGGAGCCGGATTCAGTGACGGTGGTGCCCGATTTTCCTCTGAGGCGGGCGACTTCCTGGCGCAACTCGCGGAGTTCGCGCTGCAATTCCGGCAGCCGGTTGAAAATGGCGACCGATTTACGCCACGCCAGATTGTCCATCGCGGGATATCCGGAATAGATGCGCCCGCGGAGGAACGTCGGCGGGAATCGCCGCTTTGGGCAGTGACGATGGCGCCGTCGCCGATCGTCAGGTGGCCCGCCGCGCCGACTTGGCCTGCCAGGATGCAGCCGTTGCCGACGTTGGTAGTTCCCGCCAGTCCGGCCTGACCGCACAGCAGCGTGTCCTCACCGATCTTGCAAGCGTGACCTACCTGGACCAGATTGTCGATCTTGGTGCCGCGGCCGATATGGGTTTCGCCCACGGTCGCGCGATCGATGGCGGCATTGGCCTGGATTTCCACGTCGTCGCCGATGACTGCGACCCCCGATTGCCGCATCTTGTACCAGCTTCCATTGGGTTGCCGGGCGAACCCAAAGCCATCGCTTCCCACGACGGCTCCATTCTGAAGAAGCACGCGGCTGCCGATCTGGCATCCTTCGCGAACGGTGGCATGGGAATGGGCGAAAAAGTCGTCGCCGATCGTTCGCGCCACGATAAATCGTCACGAAGCTGTGCAGCACGGCGTTTTTCCCGATGCGAACGTCCTCATCCACGTAGCAATAGGGGCCGATATGGGCTCCGGAACCCAGCTCGGCGGACTTGGCGACGACCGCCGTCGGATGTATGCCGGGCGGGTATTCGGGTTGCGGATGAAAGAATTCGATGGCCCGGGCGAAGTCGAGGTAGGGATTACGAGACCGCAGCGCGGCGATACGCATCGGACCGGCATCCCGAGCCACCAGAATCGCTGAAGCGCGCGTTTTTTCGAGGGCCGGCCGATATTTTCGGTTGACGAGGAACGTGAGTTCGCCCGGCTGTGCCTCCTCAATTCCAGCCACGCCGGTGATTTCGAGACCGGCGTCGCCTTCCAGTTCGCAGCCGAGCTTTTTGGCGAGCTCCGCCAGATTCATGAAAGATTCTCCTCGTGGTTTTTGTGACTCTTCCAGTTGATGAGCCTAGGCCCACTGGTTGCAGTTGTAAAGAGTCGTGGGCTGGCGAAGCGAAGCGCTATTCCGCGAAGAGGTTCGATTGAGCCGCGGCGGATTTGGAGCCAATGTCGCGGGGGGCTCGCGGGGCCCGCCGGGCTACGCCTACCACACCCAAAACTTTCATTTCGGTGAGCGCGGTGCGTGGGACGAACATGCGCAGCGTGTTGCCGTGGAGATCGGGAGGCGTGATCTGTACGCCGGCATCCAGCAGGTCCAGCAGATTGTTTCCGACGATGCCCTCCATAACCTCGTCGTCGCGGAAGCGGAGCCGAACCCAAAGGCCGTCGAGCTTTGGGCGGCTGAGAAATGTCTTTCGCTCCAGCTCAAACGATTCGTTGAACTCGCGCACGAAATAGACGCTCTTGATGTCAGCCAGGTTGATGGGGCGACGCTCACCCGCCGGGGTCAGAAGCTCGACCGATTCGGTCCGCCCGAGCGAAGCGGGGTTCAAATAACCCTTTAGGGAGGAGCGGTCCAGGAAAAGCACGACGACTTTCTTGTGGGTAGAGGATGGCGCTTGGTGATTCTTCACAGCAGACGAGCCTTTTTCGGGATCACATGTTGCTATATCCCTGAGGGATTATGTTATCTTTCCCGATGGTTTTGTCAACTTATTGGTGTTTAAAGGGTTAGCATCGGAGTTTCGGCCGATTGACCATTAAAGGACAGATCCTCAGATCGGCTTCCGTCATAACCTTTGTAACCCTTATCAGCCGGATTTGCGGATACTTACGCGATCAACGGATAGCATTCCTGCTCGGCACCTCGCCTGCCGCCGATTCGTTCGTCCTCGCGTTTCGCGTTCCCACCCTGATACGGCGAATGACGGCGGA
Organism: uncultured Acidobacteriota bacterium; assembly: GCA_963848365.1. GTDB lineage: Bacteria > Acidobacteriota > Terriglobia > Acidiferrales > UBA7541 > Palsa-295. The sequence continues at coordinate 1,738,004 of CAWKDI010000002.1, read as the reverse complement.
AGGCTCACTCGGCGCGTCGTTCATTCCCCTGTTTACCGGGTATCTCAGGAACCGACCGCGGGCGGATGCGTGGGGTTTCGCTCAGAAGAGTATTCTGGGACATGGCCGTAGTTCTGGCCATCCTTGCGGTGCTGGGCGTCGTTTTCTCGCGCCAGATCATCGGCCTTTTCACGATTTTCAGCGGGAACCCCGCGCATTGGGGCCTGGCGGTTTCGCTCAACCGGATTATTTTTCCCTCGATCTTTTTCCTGGGTTTGGCGGCCGTGGCCTCGGCAATTCTGAACAGCTTTCACGTGTTCGCGATACCGGCGGCGACGTCGATTTTTTTCAACCTGAGCCTGATCGCCTTCTCGTTCCCAATTCTATACCGGCCGGTTCTGCGTTTGATGTCCGGACGTTTGCAGACGCCGGCCGTGGCGCTAGGCATCGGCATTCTTGTGGGGACCGCGCTGCAGCTGGCGATTCAAATTCCGGCGCTCGCCGAGCGAGGGATGCAATTTCCGGTGTCTGTGTCGGTCAGCGACCCGGGCGTGAAGCAATTCGGGCGCTTGATGGGGCCGAGCTTTTTCGGGATGGGCGTTTACCAGATCAACCTGTTCGTGGATACGCTGTTCGCCACATCGTCGCGCATGCCTTCGGGCAGCATCATGTCGCTCTACGTGGCCGATCGCGTGATGCAGCTGGTGCTGGGAAGCTACGCGATCGCGATGTCCACCGCGCTGCTGCCCACGATGTCGCATCAACTGGCGGCGGGAAAACTGGACGAGATGAAGCATACGTTCGGCTTCGCGCTGCGCATCGTCTCATTTATTACGATTCCGGCGGCGGTCGGGCTGGTTTTTCTGCGGAGGCCGATCATTCTGGTGCTATTCCAGCACGGGCGATTCGTGGCGGAGTCGACCGCCCTTACGGCGAACGCGCTGCTGTATTATTCGCTGGGACTGCCAGCCTTTGCCGCGATCAAGCTCATCACTCCGATGTACTATTCGGCGCAGGACACGGCAACGCCGGCGCGAGTGGGAGCCTACGCGCTGGGTGCGAACGTGCTGTTGAACGCGGTGTTCCTGCTATTCGCGTTCCGGTATCTTTCGAATGGAAGTCCGGCGCTCGCAAGTTCGCTCGCGGCCTATTTCAATTTCGCGCTGCTGTTTGTGTTTTTTCGAAGGCGCTATGGCGCGCTGGGCTTTCGCGGCGTGGCGGCTTCGCTGGGGAAAATGGCAGTTTGCGCGGCGGCAATGGCGATCGCTACGTATTTTGCGTTGCATGTGGCTGATTTTGCCGCCGTTCGCCAACTGCTGGTGCGTGCCGGGATGCTTGCCGCGATCATCGCCGGATCGGTGGCGGTGTACTTGGGACTGGCATGGCTGTTGCGATGCGAGGAACTGTCCGAGTTTCTGCTGCTGGTGAAGCGCTCGGATGCCAGCCGCCGTGGGCGAAGCCGGATTGCAGAGCAATAGGCTTTAGCGGGAGAGCCGGGAAGTGGAAGCGCACGTTCGGACATTTCTGAATTATCTGCGGGTGGAAAAAGGTTTGTCGGATAACACCATCCAGGCGTATCGCCGGGATATGGCGAAATTTGCCGCTTTTGCCGGCAAGCGGGGACTGGGGACGGCGGAGGTGCGCCGCGAGCACGTGGTGGATTTTCTTGGTTCTCTTTACCGGCGGAACCTGGATAGCCGGTCGGTGGCGCGCCACCTCGTCACGATCCGGCACTTTTTCCGGTTTTCGCTCACCGAGGGGGTTATCGAAGACGATCCGGCCGCGAATATCGAGTCTCCGAAATTCCGCCAGAGCCTGCCGGAATTTCTGAGCGTGGAAGAGGTCGACCGGCTCCTGCGGCAGCCCGACGCCAACGACATCGTGGGCATCCGGGACAAGGCCATGATCGAATTGATGTATTCGACGGGGCTGCGAGTTTCCGAACTGTGCGGGCTGCGTATCTCGGATTTGCAGATGGACCCGGGATGCCTTCGCTGCATCGGCAAGGGCAATAAGGAGCGGCTGGTTCCCGTCGGACATAAGGCGCTGGAGGCCGTGCAGACGTACCTTCGCGAGGCGCGGAAGGAACTCTCGCGCGGCGTTGCTTCTCCCTACCTGTTTTTAAACCAGAAGGGGCACAAGCTGAACCGGATCGCTTTCTGGAAGATACTGGGCGAATACGGCCGGAAGGCCGGGCTTGCGAAAGTCTCTGACGCCGCACATGCTGCGCCACAGCTTTGCAACGCACCTGCTCGATCGCGGCGCCGACCTGCGATCGGTGCAGATGATGCTGGGCCATTCCGACATTTCGACGACGCAGATTTACACGCATGTTGTGGAAGAACGATTGAAACAGGTGTACAAGGCGCATCATCCGCGCGCTTGAGAGAGATTCAGACGCGAAACGGAGGAGACAGAAACCCTCATGCCCGATTATATGTTTTTGCTGGAAAGCCGGCTATCCCCTGAGCAACGGGCGGTGCTGGAGCGCGTGCAGGAACTGGCGCGAGCGCAGGAGTTGAATATTTACCTGACCGGAGGCGCGGTCCGCGACCTGATCTCGGGACAGCCCATTCGCGACCTCGACTTCACGGTGGAAGGAAATCCCGGGACGCATGGTGCGCGAGCTTGAGAAGGGCGGCGCGCGCGTGCGTTTCCGAGAACGAGCGCATGCGGCACTACGAAATGATTTTCGCAGGCGACGTGGACGGCTCGATTTCAGCGGCGCGCGACGACGTCTATGAACGGCCCGGGAACGAAGCCGGAATACCGCTTTTCCGGAATCATGGAAGACCTGCGGCGGCGCGATTTTTCGGTGAACGCGATTGCAGTCTCGCTGAACACGCAATCCCGGGGACTGCTCCTCGATCCCATGAACGGTCTCGCCGACCTGGAGCGGCAGGAGGTTCGCGCGCTGTCGATTCATGCATTTACGAACCAGCCGATTCGGCTGGTTCGCATCCTGCGGTACGCGGCTCGCATGGGCTTCAAGATCGAATCGCGCACCCAGGAGTGGTTCGACCTGGCTGTCGAGCGCGGCCTGCACGAGAATCTTCAAGGGGCCGACGTGGGCGAGGAGTTCCGGGCGCTGGCCCGCGAAGACAATCCTGTGGCGACGCTGAAAGTATGGGAATCGCACGGACTTGCTGGCGGCGATGCATCCGCAGTTGCAGAAGCGCAAGCCCGATTACGACAGCCTGAATAAGCTGGCGCGCGTGCGCATCAATCTATATTCCGCCGGCATCCGTCCGCGGCTGTCGCGCCCGGTGCTGTATTACACGCTGGGCGCGCTTGAAGCCGCGGGATGCGGCCGCAGCCATGCGCGTCGATGGAATTTCGCTGCGGCGGAAATCGAACGCTCTGGGCGAGCTGGTGCCGGAGGCGCAGAAAATCGTGCAGCATCGCTCAAGGGCCGCAAGACAAACGCGCCCAAGGACGCCTACTCCTACATCGCGTCCTTGCCCGGCGAGATGCTGGCTTTCATCGAGGTGGAGTTTCCCAATCCGCGCGTTGCTGTCGAAGCTGCGACAATTTCGTTCAGAAATGGCGGCCCATTGCGGCATTGGCCCTGCCGGCTCGGCGAGCTGGACGCGCTGGGCGTGCCGCGCGGGCCGAAGTTCGACAAGATTCTCGATCAGCTTTTCGAGATGCAGCTTCGCGGACGGGCGCGGACGCCCGAGGACCGCACTAAGGCGCTCCGGCAGCTTGCCGGAGTGAAAGAAGAGCCGAAGAAGAAACCGGAGAAAGAAAAGAAGAAGCGGGGAGAAGAAGGGCACGTACTGCGGCAGCCGCGGTAAAATCCGGAGCGAAGGCGCGAAGCAACCAAGGCGACCGCCGATGCCGAGCAGCTCCAAGTCGGCGGCCGCCGCCATTGGCGCCAAAGCCCAGGCCAAGCACGCCGCAGCTCACGTGGAGCACAAGCACAAGGCCGTACCGCCGAAGCCCAAGCCGCGAGCAGGGAAAAAAGAGCGGCCGGCGCTAACCGGCGAACCAGCGCGAGGCGCTCGCTGTACGGCGGCCGAAGCAATGCACGTCTGCGGCGCGAGTATTTTCTCGAGTCGAATTCGCAATGCGAGTTTCTGATTCGCTCAACCTGGTTTAAAATAGCCTTACATGGCATCATCCGAATTTCGTACATCTGCATCTTCATACGGACTACTCCCTGCTGGATGGCGCTTGTGAAATTGGCGAACTTACGGCCGAAGCGGCGCGGCGGGGCATGCCCGCTGTAGCCGTAACCGACCACGGCAACCTCTTCGCGGCCGCGAATTTTTATCACAAGGCCACGACGCATGGCGTGAAGCCGATCATCGGGTGCGAAGTGTACGTGGCGCCCGGACAATCACAAGAATCGCGGCGCCGACGCCGAGCGCTCGAACCACCTCGTGCTGCTCTGCGAGAACGAAGAAGGCTACCGCAACCTGATCCAGCTTGTTTCCACGGGATTCCTGGAGGGTTTTTATTACAAGCCTCGCGTGGATCACGAGCTGCTCGCGCAGCACAGCAAGGGCTTGATCGCGCTTTCCGCCTGCCTGCGCGGCGAAGTGGCCGACGCGCTGCTTTCCGAGAAGTACGATCAGGCGCGGACGAACGCGTACCGCCTGCGCGACATTTTCGGCAAGGGCAATTTCTTCCTCGAGGTGCAGGATCAGGGACTCGAAGTGGAAACCCGGATCAATCGCGACCTGGTGCAGCTCTCGAGCGAGACCGGCATCCCGCTGGTGGCCACGAACGACTGCCACTACCTCACGCGTCCGACGCGCACGCCCAGGAAGTGCTGATGTGCATCCAGACCGGCAAGACGATGAGCGACACGCAGCGGATGAAGTTCGCCACCGACCAGTTCTATTTCAAGACGGCGGAAGAAATGGCGCAGGTATTTCGCGAGATTCCCGACGCGGTTTCCCGCACGGTGGCGATTGCCGACCGCTGCAACGTGAAAATCCAGCGAGTGAGCAATCCGTTTCCGGAATTCAAGGTTCCGGAAGGCTATACGACCGACTCCTATTTCGAAAAGGTGGTGCGCGAGGGATTCGCCTCGCGCGCGATGCAGCTCGAGCGGCTGGCGAAGGAAAATTTCCTGCGCCATCCGATCGCGGAGTATGAGAGCCGCCTGTCCGCCGAAATCGAGATGATCAAGAAGATGCGCTTCGCTGGCTACTTCCTGATCGTGTGGGACTTCATTCATTACGCGCGCTCGCAAGGGATGCCGGTGGGGCCGGGCCGCGGTTCGGCCGCGGGCAGCCTGGTGAGCTATGCGCTGCGCATCACGGACGTCGATCCGCTGCAATACGATCTGCTCTTTGAGCGCTTTCTGAATCCCGAGCGCATTTCCATGCCCGATATCGACATCGATTTCTGCATGCGCCGGCGCGGCGAAGTGATCGAATACGTGCGCAAAACGTACGGCGAAAAGAGCGTCGCGCAGATCATCACGTTTGGCACGATGGCGGCGAAAGCGGCGCTGAAGGACACCGGCCGCGCGCTCGATATGCCGTACGGCGACGTGGACCGACTCGCGAAGCTTGTGCCCAACCAGCTGAATATCTCGCTGGATGAGGCGCTGAAGCAATCCCCGCAGCTCGAGTCGATGCGGGAGAAAGACGAGCAGCGTGAAGGAAGTCGTCGAGGTAGCGCTGCGGCTGGAGGGGCTGGCGCGGCACGCTTCGACGCACGCGGCCGGAGTGGTGATCTCCCCGCGGCCGCTCACCGAGATCGTGCCGCTCTACAAGTCGAACAAGGACGAAATCACGACGCAGTACGACATGAACGCGCTCGAGCGCATCGGCCTGCTGAAGATGGATTTTCTGGGCCTGACCACGCTCACCGTTCTCGACGATGCCGTTCGCCTGATCAAGCAGAATCGCGGCATCGACGTGGATCTGGCGACGCTGGCGCTTGACGACAAAGCCGACGTACGCGCTTTTCACGCGCGGCGATACCACCGGCATCTTCCAGTTTGAGTCGCACGGGATGCGCGACATCCTGCGGCGCTACCAGCCGACGCGGCTGGAGGATCTGACCGCGCTGAACGCGCTCTATCGCCCCGGCCCGATCCAGGGCGGCATGATCGACGATTTCATCGCCCGCAAGCACGGCAAGAAAAAAGTCACCTACGACCTTCCCGCGCTGGAGGAGATTCTGTCCGAGACGTGGGGCGTGATCCTGTACCAGGAACAGGTGATGCAGATCGCCAACCGCCTGGCGGGATTTTCGCTGGGCGACGCCGACCTGCTGCGGCGCGCGATGGGCAAGAAGAAGCCCGAGGAGATGGCGGCGCAGCGGGAGAAATTCCTTACCGGCTGCGCGGCGCGCAAAGTGCCGGCAAAAAAGGCCGAAAAGATCTTCGATCTGATGGCGGAATTCGCGGGGTACGGCTTCAACAAGTCGCACTCCTGCGCCTACGCGCTGCTGGCTTACCAGACGGCATGGCTGAAGACTCACTATCCGGTCGAGTTCATGGCGGCGATGCTTACTTCGGAAACGGGCAACATCGAGAAAGTGGTGAAGTACATCAACGAGGCACGCAGCATGAGCATCACCGTGCTGCCGCCTGATGTGAATTCGAGCGACGTGGATTTCACCCCGGTGGGAGACCAGATTCGCTTCGGGCTCCGCGCGATCAAGAACGTGGGCGAGAACACGGTGAAGGGAATTCTCGCCGCGCGCGAAACGCTCGGCCGGTTCACGAGCTTTTTTGAATTCGTCGAGTCCGTGGAGGCGCGCCAGCTCAACAAGCGCGTTCTCGAAAGCCTGATTCGCGCGGGGGCCATGGACGGGCTGGGCGCGCATCGCGCTCAGATGATTGCCGTGACCGACCGCGCCGTGGAACGCGCCCAAAAACTGCAGCGCGCGCGAGAAAGCGGCCAGCATGGCTTGTTTGGCGGGGGTTCGCCTGCAAGCCGAGGCTCCGCCGCCGGAGATTCTGCCGGAGGTCGAGGAATGGCCGGAGCACGAGATTCTTGCGGCGGAGTACGCGACGCTCGGCTTCTACATCTCGGGGCATCCGCTCGACAAATATGCGGGACGCTTGAAGGACCTGAACGCGACGGAACTTTCCTCGATGGAAGGGAAGCGCAACAACGAGGACATTGTTGTCGCCGGAATTATCGTGCAGGCGCGGCCCATGCGTTCGCGGCGCGGCGCTCGCTGGGCCATCCTGACCTTGCAGGACCGCACCGGGCGTGATCGAAGCGCTGGTGTTTCCGGAGGCTTTTCAGAAGCTCGAGCCGATCCTGAAGGCAGCCACGCCGCTTCTGGTGAAGGGGCGGGTTGCGGTGGAAGACGTGGGAACGCGGCTGATCGTGTCCGATGCGCGGCTGCTCGATCAGGTGGCCGACCGTCCGCCGAGCCTGCTTCGCGTGCGGCTGGATCTGAGCGCGGTGGATAACGGGGCGTTGAACGAGCTTGCATGAACTTTTTTCGAGCCGGCCGGGCCGCTGCCGCGTCGCCTTCGAGCTAGTGAAGGACGATGGCACGGAAGCGACGCTCGAAGCTTCCAGCGCCGTGCGCGCCGACAAGGAGCTGGTCGAGCGGGTGCGGGAGATTTGCGGCAGCGATTCCGTGGCGGTGGTGCAGTAAAGAGGGCTTGTGACGGAGGACGAAAAGAAAGACAGGCGCTTGCTGGCGCGGCGGCGGCTGCGCCGGATGCGCGAGCTCGCGCGGCAGCGCAAGGCTCTCGAAGCAAAGCAGCGCAGCGCGCGAATCGGCGCGAGAAGCCGGCCAGCGGCGTCGCGAACGGCTCGCGCGCCGGCGCCGAAAGCAGCGACGGATTTACCGTCGGCCGCGGGCGATCCAGAGAAGCAACGGCAACTTGAAATCGACGCGCTGGAACGCAATGTCGCCGAACTAAGCCGCCTGACCGATCCCATCGGAAGCTACCGCAGCCGATATCGAGCGCATCCGACGCGAAGTCGACGAGCTGAAGCGCGACTTTTACGAGCATCTTCAGTCCTGGCAGCGCCTCCTTCTCGCCCGCCACCCGCAGCGGCCCTACACCGATGATTTCATCCGCCTGCTCTTTGAGAATTTCAGCGAGATTCACGGCGACCGCAACTTTGCCGACGATCCCGCGCTGATCACCGGCATGGCATGGTTTCACGGCAAGCCGGTGATGATCGTCGGCAGCCAGAAGGGCCGCGACACGAAGCAGCGCGTGGCGCGCAACTTTCGGACAGGCCAAGCCGGAAGGCTACCGCAAAGCGCTGCGGGCGATGCAGCTTGCGGCAAAATATCGCCGGCCCATTTTTGTTTTCATCGATACGCCGGGAGCCTATCCCGGAGTGGACGCGGAGGAACGCGGCCAGGCCGAAGCCATTGCGCACAACCTGCGCGAAATGTCGCGCTTGCCGGTGCCGATCGTCGTCACGATCACGGGCGAAGGCGGATCGGGCGGCGCGCTGGCCATCGCCGTGGGCGACCGCGTGTTCATGCTGGAAAATTCCATTTTTTCGGTGATTTCGCCGGAAGGCTGCGCTTCGATCATGTGGCGGGATTCGACGAAAGCCGAAATCGCCGCGGAGGCTCTGAAGATCACGGCGCCCGATCTGCTGGAGCTCAAGCTGATTGACGAGATTATTCCGGAGCCGGAGGGCGGCGCCCATGTCGACCACGCCGCCGCCGCAAAACTGCTCGATCCGTTTCTCTCCCGCACGCTGGACGAACTCTCGCATCTTTCCGCCGATCAGCTTGATCGACCGGCGCTACCACAAATTCCGCAGCATGGGCCGTTCTTCGCCTGATCTGCGGTGCTGCTGCGATGCTTGCCGCGTCGATCAAGCGGCGGTGCTCCGACGAGTGCCCGGCTAGGCCACCTGGGCCTTCTGCGCCTGGCCATTCACGTGGATGTCGAGGAACTTCAGCGACAGCGTCCAGGCGAGTGCGGCGGCCGTCGGATTGTAGCTTGCGCGCGCATCGCAGAAGAAGCCGTGGTCGGCGTCGGAGATTTCCACGTTGACGTAGGTCTTGCCCGACGCGCTTCAATTCGTCCGATCACGCGAGCGAATTTGTTCCGGCGGAATGTGCTTGTCGAGCCCGCCCCAGAAGAACAGCATGGGCGCGGACAGATTCGCCGCCCGTGGAAGCAAAGCCGGCGCGATGCCGCCTCCGTAGAACGAAATCGCCGCGCGCAGCGGCACGGTGGAAGACGCAAGAAACGACATGCGGCCGCCCATGCAGAATCCGATGCTCGCGATGCGGTCCGGCACGAGCTTGCGGTGCGCTCTTGAGCCATTCGTAGGCCGCGGCGATGTCCGCACCTGTCCCTCTTCCGTCATCGCCTGCATGTGGGGCATGACGGCGGGAAATCGGTATAGCTGCCTTCAAAGCCAGGGCCGGTGCGGTGAAATAGTTCCGGCGCGATGGCCACATATCCCTCTCGCGCGATGCGCTCGGTGATGTCGCGAATATGCGCGTTTACCCCAAACGCCTCCTGAAATACCAGCATGCCGGGGAATTTGCCCTCTTCCGCCGGGCGCGCGGTGTAGGCGTTCATCGAGGTTCCGTCGGCAACCTGCAGCGTCACTCTCTGTGTCGCGATTTCATCGCTATTTGCTTCCTCCGAATTCGCATTGTAAAAAGCGCTCCCAGCATAATCGCTTTGGCTGGAATCGGAAACGACCCGATAATAGTTTGGTTCTGTGCAGGGATAGGTTCCGAGAAGCGGCGGAGGACGCGGTTGGCGGGATACCATCAGCAACCTGAATCCGTCGCAGGAATCGAACGAGTCGCGCAGTTCCGCGCCGCCGAATGCCGTCGAGACCTTTTCGCTGACGCGCCGGTATGGCTCGCTTGGTCGCCGTGAACCATTTGAATTTTACCTGCCCGCAAGGCTCGATTTTCGGCTTGCTTGGACCCAACGGCGCGGGCAAGAGCACGCTGATCAAGATGCTGACCACGCTGCTGCCCCCGAGCGAAGGCACGGCGACCGTGGCGGGCTATGACATCGTTCGCGAACCCCGCTCCGTGCGCCGCAAGATCGGGTACGTCTCGCAGATGCTTTCGGCCGATGGCGACCTCACCGGCTACGAGAATCTGTCCATCTCCGCGAAGCTCTATGGCGTGCCGCGGCTCCGAGCGCGCCGCGCGAATAACGCACGCCCTCGAGTTCATGGATCTTGCTGCACGTGGCGAACAAGCTCGTGAAGCAATATTCGGGCGGCATGATCCGGCGGCTGGAGATCGCCCAATCCATGCTGCATCGACCGAGCAGTGCTTTTTCTCGACGAGCCGACGGTGGGCCTCGATCCCGTCGCCAAACAGTCCGTCTGGCAGAACGTCCGCGACCTGCGCGAGGAATTTGGCACCACCATTCTGATGACCACGCACGACATGCAGGAGGCCGACGAGCTGTGCGAAACGGTGGCCTTCATGCATGCCGGGCCAGCTTGCCGCGGTCGGCTCGCCCGCGGAATCTGAAGTCCGCGCTCGGCCCGGCGGCGTCGCTGGGCGATGTCTTCATCCATTACACAGGCGCCATGATTTCAGATGGAGGAGATTTCAGGGATGCAGCACGCATACGAAGCACTACACAACGTCTCGGCTGAGCCTTTCCCGGGCTTGGACTTCGTGCGCCAAACTCTGGCCGTCGCCGAAGCCGACATGCGCAAGCTCATTCACGATCCCGTCGAGCTTTTCACGCGCATGGTGCAGCCGGCGCTGTGGCTGCTGATCTTCGGCCAGGTGTTCACGCGCGATGCGCGCGATTCCCACCGGCGGCATTCCCTATATCGACTTCATGACGCCCGGCATCCTGGCGCAGAACGTGCTGTTCGGGGCCATCTTCTACGGCATTTCGCTCATCTGGGAGCGCGATCTGGGAATCGTGCACAAATTCCTGGTGAGCCCCGCCACGCGCACCGCGCTTGGTGCTCGGACGGGCCATTTCCTCCACCGCTCGCAGCCTTTGCCAGATGGTTCTGGTTTACGTGCTGGCCTTTCTGCTGCGGGTGCATCTGCACTTTGAGCCTCGATTTCGGTGGCCATCGCGGGAGTTGTGCGGCGGTGATGCTCGGCGCGGCCGTTTTTTCCACTTTTTCGCTGATCGCCGCCTGCATCGTGAAGTCGCGCGACCGCTTCATGGGAATCGGGCAGGTGCTGACGATGCCGCTCTTTTTCGCGAGCAACGCCATTTATCCGCTGAGCATGATGCCGTCGCTGGCTGCGCGCCTTTTCCCGCGTGAATCCGCTTACGTACCAGGTGGATGCCTTGCGGCGGTTGATGGTGGTGGGCGGCACCACGACCTTTGGCTTGCCGGTCGATTTCCTCGTCCTGACGATCGCCTTTGCGCTGCTGGTGGCGATTGCCACGCGCTTCTATCCGAGGATCATCACCTGAGCCGCTGCGCTGCCCTCCGGGCTGGCAGGCTGCGTGAGTCAATTTTATCGATTCCCGCTTGCTCTCACGGTTTCCAGGCGTAACATAGACGATCGAATCAAACGGGTTCGGTTTGCCGATTTGAGATCGCCAGGCACAACACCAGGGGTGCGGGCGGCATCTGTTAAGTCTGTCTGCCGGCCAGGAAGTCCAGCCGCGGAAATGCGGGAGAGTGGAACCTTTTTGGTGCGGCGCGGTAAAAGCAAGTATTCCGAAATAAAAGTTATGGAGACAAGGCCACGATGCAAAGCCGGTTCGGTGTCGCTGCGAGAGTTGTTTGTCCGCGAGATTGGTCGTTCGGTCCCCCGTGTTTGAATTTCCTCCAGGATGTTCCGGCAGGCGCAAGTCCAGCGCTACTTTGTCTATTTCGTCGAAAGGGAATTCGCTGATGGGGAAGCGACGTTGCTCGATTTTAGCCGTAGCAGGCTTGATCGCGGTGATTGGCACTCTTTCGGGATGTGGCGGCAATGGCTCCGTGACGGTTACATCCGTTGCAATCACGCCTACCTCGGCTACCGTCAATCCGGGCGCCCAAGCGGACTTTACCGCCGTGGTCAACCTCTCCAACACTACGACGACCAGTACAACGAGCACAGCGGTGACTTGGGAGGTGAATGGAATCGTTGGCGGCAATTCAAGCGTGGGGACGATTCTCTCGTCGACGACGGACAATCAGGTGGGAATCTACACGGCTCCGTCAATTGTGCCTTCGACGAACAATGGGCAGGTAAACATCACCGCAGTGGCCCAGCAGCCCAACACCACCAGCACCACCACGAGCAGCGGGACAACCACCAGCACCACCACGAGCACCACAAACACGGTTACATCGAATACGGCCGTCGTGCAGATTGGGGTTACCCCGGGGTTTTCGATAAACCCCTCAGTGACGAGCGTGCCAGCGGGGGGTACGATTCAGTTCTCTTCCATCCTCAACGGTGTTACCGACCTGAACACCACTTGGACCGTGACGTCATCTTCAGGGAGCAATCCCGGCTCCATTGGCCTAAAAACGGGTCTTTATACGGCACCATTGTCGCCGCCTACGGGTAATTCGATAACAGTTACCGGAACAGACGGCACGAATTCGCTGAGCGACACGTTTTCCATTGCTTTTTCCGACCACTCACTCGCGGGTCCCTACGCTTTCTCTTACCGCGGAGATAATCAGCTCGGCTTCTACGCGGTAGCGGGAAGTTTTGTCACGGATGGGAATGGGGACATCGAGAGCGGCGTAGAAGATATCGACAGTTTTCAAACGGGTGTGTCCACGCAGATCCCAATTACCGGAAACTATACGGTGGGTCCGGATGGAAGGGGAACCGTCCACCTCAGCGACAACAGCAACTGGCGCTTTGCGCTCACAACCAACCAGCACGGGGTCATGATTCGCTCCGACGCGAGCGACACCGGGAGCGGCACGATCGACCAGCAGTCATTGAATGCCCTTTCAACTACGAGTCCTGATACGGTGCTTTCCGGCCCATACGTCTTCAGTGGTTTGGGATCGAACACTACGTTCAGCCCGCTCGCGCTTGCAGGCAAGTTTTCGGCGGACGGCGCGGGAAATATTCCGGCAGGTAACACGATTTTGGATGTCAACAATGGCGGCAGCGTAACCGCGGCGGACACGACGCTCAGCGGTTCGTATTACTTCGATGCAACTTTCACGGGCACGGGACGCGGCGTTCTTACCCTCACAAGCACCACCACGGGACCTCGAACCTACGCCTTTTATGTTACGGATTCGACGCTCCTTCATTTTGTGGAGACGGATCACAACGCCTACTTAGCGGGGGACGCGCAGAGTGCCCCGACAGGGAATTCGTTTTCTGTCGCCAGCCTGGCGAGCAGCAACTACGCCTTCACCGCGGGCGGCAATTCCAGCGCGGGAGCCTATGCGGCTGCCGGCATTTTCGTTTCGAACGGTGCGGGAAGCGTGACGGGCGGTGCGTTTGACGGGAATAACGCGGGCACGGTCCAATTGAATGCGACGCTCACCTCATGCCCTTATTCTGTCGACCCTGCGACCGGCCGAATCGACCTGAAACTGTGCGGGGCCGGCACCACCGAATTCGCGGCCTACCAGACGGCGAGCAACTCGGCTTTGCTGATGGAACTCGATTCCACCGCGATTGCTACCGGTGTTGCGTACCAGCAGCAGGTTGCCACCGCGACTCCTTCAGGCGACTTTTCTTTCAGGCTCAATGGCAAGGGTGTATTTCATAACTCTCCGGTTTCTTATCAGGATGACGTGGAAGGCCAGATTGTTTTCAACGGCACTGCGGCCACCAGCGGAAATCTCGACATCAACGATTTCAGCCAGGCATTTGCGACCGACCCGATCAATGTCGGTACCATAACCACAACCACCAACGGCACGACCACCACCACGACCGCTAGCCCGATCAACGCGCCAGGATCCAACGGCCGGGGAACCCTCGTGATTACCGGGACAAATCCCATCGTGACCTATGACTTGGTCTACTACCTGATCAGCGCCAACAGCGCGTTGCTGTTCGATCAGGACAAGGTCTTCGTCCTCACCGGCATTATGACTGGCCAATTCTGAGCGGGCGATTGGATGCGCCAGACCTGTTCCCGATACGTGGCTTGAGGCATCGTGCGCCCCATTCCGTCTTTGCACGGTGGTTCCATGGCTTTGTTTGCGCTCGCCTTCAAGTGTACTAATATCATTAAGCGAATTTAGCGGAGGAGTGTATGACGTTGAGCGACTACACGACGCTGGGCCGCTCAGGCCTTCGCGTGAGCCCCCTGTGCCTCGGAACGATGACCTTTGGCACGGAATGGGGGTTCGGCGTGGAAGAGAAAGCGTCTAAGGAGATTTTCGACCATTACATTGGGGCCGGAGGGAACTTCGTCGACACCGCCGACGGCTATACCGCCGGGCACAGCGAGGAGATGGTGGGCAAGTTTGTCGCCGACGCGAAACTGCGTGACCGTGTCGTGATTGCGACGAAGTTTACATTCAATGCACAGGCGGGAAACCCCAACGCAGGCGGAAATGGCCGCAAGAACGTTTATCGGGCGCTCGAAGGTTCCCTGCGGCGGCTCAAAACCGACTACGTCGATCTGTATTATCTGCACGCGTGGGACCGCGTCACCCCCGTCGAGGAAGTGGTCAATACGCTGAGCGATCTGATTCGCGCCGGCAAGATCCGCTATTACGCCTTTTCCGATACGCCTGCCTGGTACGTAGCGCGAGCGCAAACTCTCGCCGAAAAAGAGGGCAAAGAGCATCTCGTCGCGCTGCAACTCGAATATTCATTGATCGAACGCGACATCGAGCGCGAGCACGTCCCGGTCTCACAAGAACTGGGAATCGGTATTTGCCCTTGGGCGCCGCTCGCGGCAGGCTTCCTGAGCGGAAAGTACCGGCGAGAAGGAAATGACTGGCAGGGAGAAGGGCGCTTCGATCAATTTCGCAAGTCGGGAAGCCCCATGCTCCGCAAATTCACCGAGCGCCACTGGAACATTCTCAACGCCGTCCTGGATGTGGCGAAAAAGCTGGGGAAAACTCCGGCGCAAATCGCGCTGAATTGGGCGGCTACCCAGCCTGGCATCACCTCTGCGATTATCGGGGCCACCAAGCTGGCACAGGTAGAGGATAATATTGGGGCAATCGAATTTGCGATCCCAGCAGAGCTCCGCAAGATTCTGGACGACACGAGCGCCATCGAGCCTGGAACTCCGTATGGGTTCTTCGGGCCAATGATTCAATCGTGGATTTCGGGAGGCACGGCGTTGCGGCCGTGGGCGCCGGCCAGGGCATATCCCGATCTCGCTGCTGCGCCCTCCTCGACTGGTTTGTCGCGAGCGACTTCCTCGGAGAGGTAACTTCGGCTCCGTCCCAATGAAACCCTACCGCGGGCCAGTTTCCAATCATTTTGACGGGTGGCATTTCTATAACTCGGTTGAAATGGGGCCGGGATCGCGCCCGATCGATGCGCTTCTGTGGCTCGCCAATCGAAAGCCGGGGCCCTGGCGGCAGTGGATCGACGAAGCAAACGGGCCACCGCCGCCCAGGCGGGTCTTTCGCGGCGAGCTTCGCGTCACGTTTGTCGGCCATTCCACCGTGCTGATTCAAATGGACGGCATCAACATCTTGTGCGACCCGCACTGGTCGGAGCGCGCCAGCCCATTTTTGCATTTTGGACCGCGAAGACACCGGGCTCCCGGCCTGAAATTCGAGGATCTCCCGCCCATCGACGTGGTGCTTCAAAGCCATGACCATTACGACCACCTGGATGCACCGACACTTCGGCGCATCGCCTCGGCGTGGCATCCGGATTTAATCGTTCCGCTTGGAGTGCGATCGCGCCTGATCTCGAACAAGGTGGAGGGAGGAGCGGAAGCGACCGAGTTGGACTGGTGGCAGCTTGTAGCTACGACTCCCGAAGTTAGAATCACGGCAGTTCCGGCGCGACACTCGTCAGGCCGAACCTTTTTCGACCGAAACAGGACTCTCTGGTGCGGATACGTGATCGAAGGTCCGGCGGGCACCGTCTTCTTTGCGGGAGATACGGCCTATGGACCGCACTTCACTGAAATCAAGAAGCGATTTTCTCCCATCGGGCTTGCGTTTCTGCCTATTGGCTCGTTTCTACCGCGCTGGTTCATGAAAAGCGCGCATATGTCGCCATCGGACGCGATGCGCGCGCATGAGGATCTGGGAGCAAAGGCGAGCATCGGCATTCACTTTGGCACATTTCGGCTTGCAGACGATGCCGAAGACGAACCTGTCAACGAATTGCAACGGATTCTGGATTCTGCCGCCGACCCCAAGCCCAATTTCTATACCCTCGCAGCCGGCGAAGGCCGGGACATCGCTTGGAGTTCCGGTTGATTCCATGCTGGGTTTCACGTCCGGCGCCGCGATCAGCTTTTTGGAGCTTCGCCCCGAATTACTGCATCAAAGAAAATCCCCAGCAAGTGACGTGTTTCGCTGTCCGGAAGTGTTTTGGGGTCTACCAGATGTTCGAGCAGAAGGGCATTTGAGAGCGCGCCCAGGCCGGCGGCTGCGGCTGTGCTCGAAATGGGCAGTGCTCTGCCGAGTTCTTCCATCACGCGGATGAGAATGTTCCCGCCGCACGCTCGAAGCTTCTGCTGACGCGGGCGAAGGCGGGCGTGAGCCTCCGGATGGCGAATCGCGAAAAGCTTAAACTCGAGGGAAAGAAGCGCGAGGCGCCGGTCTTTTGCAAGCTGCGCGTAATGCTCGCGAAGAGCGCGCAGGCGCTTCTCGGGAGTCCTATGAAGGCTGAGAAGGGAACTGACTTCCTCGATTCGGCCCGTCATCCAGCGCTCGAGCAGGGCAAAAAAAATGTCTTCCTTGCTTTCGAAATTGGCGTAAAAGGCCCCGCGCGTGTATCCCGCCTCGACGCAATGTCCTCCAGGCGCGCCGCTTCGAACCCGTCCCGCGCAAAAATCTGCTCCGCTGCCTCCAGGAGCTTCTTCCGCGTGGACTGGGTGCGAACCTTCTGCCGCGACGGGGACGCCGGCTCATTTTGGGACGTGGCGATTCGCTTCGTGAGGGGGTTCATGCCGGTATTCCAGGTCGCGCGCCGTAGTTTACAAGATACATACACGCATGTATATTATAACGATATGGCCGCCGCACACCAGAGGAATTCGTGGCTACTGCAATAGCGGCTACCGCCGATACCACGCACTGGCATCCGCGCTACAACCCGTGGCTGATCGCCCTCACGGTTACCCTGGCCACATTCATGGAGGTGCTCGACACTTCCATCGCCAATATCGCGCTGCCGCATATCGCGGGCAGCTTTGGCGCGAGCGCCAATGAGTCCACCTGGGTTCTCACCAGCTATCTGGTTTCCAACGGCATCGTGCTGCCGATCAGCGCGTGGCTTGCCACGCGATTCGGGCGCAAGCGCTTCTACATGTCGTGCGTGGCGCTCTTTGCCACCAGCAGTTTCCTGTGCGGACTGGCGCCGAGCCTCGGCCTGCTGGTATTTTTCCGCATCCTGCAGGGCGCCGGAGGCGGAGGCTTGCAGCCGAGCGAGCAGGCCATTCTGGCCGACACGTTTCCGCCTGCCAAACGCGGCATGGCGTTCTCCATTTATGGAATGGCGGTGGTGGTGGCGCCGGCAATCGGCCCCACGCTGGGCGGCTGGATCACGGACAATTACAGCTGGCGCTGGATTTTTTATATCAACGTACCCATCAGCCTGATCTCGCTTTACCTCACGCATCGATTGGTGGAAGATCCTCCGTATCTGCGAGGAACAGCAAAAGCGAAAGGGCATCAGCATCGATTATATCGGCCTTGGTTTGATCGCTCTGGCGGTCGGCTGCCTGCAAATGGTGCTCGACAAGGGCCAGGAGCTGGATTGGTTCGCGTCGAACTGGATTGTTGACTGGAGTTGTCCTGGCCGTGATCGTTTTCGTCTGCTGGGTTTTCTGGGAGTGGCGGCATCCGAACCCGATTGTCGAGCTGAAGCTGCTGAAGAATCGCAATCTGGCGACGGCTGTTTTCTTCATGTTTATTCTGGGCTTCGTGCTCTACGGCACCACCGTGCTGATTCCGCAGTTTCTGCAGCTTCTGCTCGGTTATCCGGCAGTCACGGCAGGGGAGGCGCTGGCAGGGGGCGGTTTCATCATGATGCTGATGATGCCGCTCTCCGGCACGCTGGTGTCCCGAGTGGATCCCAGGGTCTTGATGTCCTTCGGTTTCGCGGCGACCGCCACCGCGCTTTACTACATGGCCACCCATTTGAGCCTAACCGATGACTTCCGGACCGTGGCGATGCTGCGCGTCTATCAGACGATGGGGCTGGCGTTTATTTTCATACCCACGAACGTGCTCTCCTACGTAAATATCCGGCGCGAGAATAACAATCAGGTTTCGAGCATGGTGAATTTTGTCCGGAATATCGGCGGAAGCGTGGGGATCGCCCTTCTGAGCACCTTTATCACGCGGACCACCCAGACCAGGCAAAACTATTTGTCCGCAAACATGCGAGACACAAACCCGAATTTCCGGCAGATGGTCGATGGCATCAGCGCTGCGCTTCGCAGTCATGGTTTGAGCCCCAGCCTCGCGCTACACCAGGCCTACGCAAGGGTAGCCCTGATGATGCAGCAACAGGCAAGCTCGCTCGCCTACAAAGACGCGGTCTCGTCCATGGCTGTTCTGGTCGCTTTTCTGATTCCGCTTACTTTCATCATGAAACGGCCGCCTGCTCATACGGCTGCCCCGCCCATGCATTAGGTTGAATGGGCGGCAACCCGCGTTCATTCCGAAGCTCATTTCGCTGGCTCTTTGAGCAAACTCATCTGGGTGTCATCGGCATTCTTAGGGTAGGTGATTTTCCGGCCAGTAACGCGAGCAAATGCGTTGATTTTGTGTTCATTCGGGGCGGAACGGCTTACGATTTCGCGAACTTCGATGCCGCGGACGACAAGGGCATCGGAGACCAGCGAACGGTGGCACCGCCAGGGCACGGCCTCCGCACACATCAGTGCCGCCGGCTTCTGCCTCGCGAGATCGATGGTACGATCGAGGGCGGCCTCGAATTCTGGCGTCTGCATATAGTCGGCGTAGCCGCGAAAGCTCGCGTTGCGCCAGCCTGTATTCACGGAATCCGGCCGGGGACGGCGCAATCCCCCGAGCGCCTTCAGATGGGTGTACTCGATGCCTGCCTCGCCCAAGGAAACACTCAAATTCTCGGCACTGAACTGTGGGTTGCGCCGCGATTTAGGGATTGTGCGGATATCGACCAATTGCCGGATATGGTTCGCCCGCAGCAGTTCAATAAATTCCTCAATCGGGCGCGTGGAGTGGCCGATGGTAAAGATGACGGTCTTGCTGTCAGGCTGATCGTCCATGGCGTCTGGTTACTATAGTAGCGATGCGGGAATTGAGGTGTCGAGAGTTCTGCTGCCGGCCAACCGAGCCGGAAAACCGAAATAGGCTACTGACCCAAACTTAGATCTCGATGCGGAATACGAGGCGAAAGGGAAAGATACCTGTACCCGTGTACCATTGACCCATCTCTTTGACGACCCTACGATGCACTCGTGAACCTCGGGCCTCGTCAGAGACGTGTGTCCCCTTCGTATTTGTTTCGCATTTCATGAATAAGACGCCCCAAACAAAATGGGCCCAGAGCCATCCGCCGGATATTCGGTTGACTTCGAAGCGGCGGGGTCCGCGAATGAACTGCCGGGTGCCGGTAACGATTGCCTGGGGCGCCGGCGCTGCCGGATCGGGACAGGTCGAAAGAACTTTCACAAAAGTCGTGAACGACTACGGTTGTTTGCTGGTAAGCCCGTCGGAGATTGACTTGCACGAGAGGCTCTTGGTGACCAACCTGAACACGCGCCGTCAGGTGGGCGCCGAAGTGGTGTGGAAGGGGAGGGCCCGCCCCGATGGGTGGGATTTGGGAGTGAAACTGATCCCCGCCGAGCTCGATTTTTGGGGCGTCGAATTCTGACCATGGGTTATTTGAAGACGCCAAGCCAATCCTCAGGTTCCGTAGGGTCAAGCGCTACCGTTTTGCACCATTCCCCCGAGATAAAGCCCACGGCCGCCGCCAAAGAACCCGCCGGTGAGGAGCGCAGACGCAGTCAACGAGTGTTGCTGCGCGTGCGAGCCAAGGTCCATGTCGCTTTACGCGGAACCCCCACGACGTTCGAAGTGGTGACTCTGAGCGTAAACTCTCACGGAGCGTTGGTTGTGCTGGAACAAAATCTTCCCGCGCAGACGCGTCTGGTGCTCGAACATGCGGGAACCAGGGAACGGATGGCTTGCACGGTTGTACGGCCGCCGCGCGAAACGAATGATGGTTTTCATACAGCAATTGAGTTCGATTCGCCTGCTCCGGACTTTTGGCGTATTGCGTTTCCCCCCTCGGATTGGCGCCCGGAAGACTCGCTGGCGTGAAGTTGCCGTTTGAAGATAAAGCAAACCAGCGACGCAAATTTCACTTTGGCACATAGCTGGCAAGTGCACTCGCCAGTGTCACCTCACGCGCAGACCTGCGCAGACTTGGCCCAAGACCACATTAAAATTGTTGACGGACACTTTCGCCGGTGCGATTCTGCGAAAACCCTTCCAGACGCAATTCCCTAAACAGCAGGCATACGAAGTAATCAGGAGGAAGACATGGGAACCAGGGAACGGCGCATTTCGCCGCGGAAGGACTGTGTTGTGCCGCTTCGGTTTCGGGTGACAAAAGCGGCAGATCAAGCTTCACAGAGAGCTCGTGCCGGCTTCTCAGCTAAAACGCTCCTGGGAACGCTCGAAGGCGAATCCGTGAATCTTTCGGAGCGTGGCATTTATTTCCGGTCGAGTCACAGCCTGAGTGTGGGCGAACCGCTCGAGATGTATTTCACAATTCCACGGGAATTGACGGGCCGCGGAGCCGAGCAGGTGCGATGTAGCGCAAGAGTGGTACATGTCGAGCCGCAAGCAGACAAGCAAGGCTTGGTGGGCGTAGGCGCGGCGGTGGAACGCTTCGAGCCCATGTCAGGAGCCCGCGATTGGGGAAATTAGCTTAGCGCGCAGCGGAACTTGCCGGGCGCGGACCGCACGAGGGATCCTACTTCGCACCCCGAGTCGGAATCTGGAAGCTTACTTTTGCGGCCGTTGTGTTGTTGAACCCGTCGGTGATCTGTACGGCGACTACGTGTTCGCCCGGAGCGGGAGCGGGAATTTCGAATTGGTAACTCTCTTTCGGGGCGTCGGAAAGCTGTCCGGCCGGGAGAACAATCTGCCAGTCCCCGGCATCAAGGCTGTATTGCGCCTGCCCGATGGCATCGAACGAGCTGATCCCCACAAACGATATCTTCACCGTGGTCCCACTTGCATCCGCGCGAAGGTTCTCAATGCGAGGCGGCGTGTTCGCGATTTCGAAACGATCGCTCACCCGCTCCATAGAAAGCGCCTGGCCGGCCGGATTGGACGGAGAATCCGTCGCCGCGACTTTCAGATAATAGGCGCCGTCGGGCATGGAAGTGGTGTCCCACGAATAAAACTTCTGGGTCAGTTTGTCCTTCAATAGGTGCCAGGCTGTTTCACCTTCACTGCGGAAATAAACAGAGAACAAGAGATCGTCATCGTTTTCGTCGTGCGCGCTCCATAGCACCGCCTGGTAACCCTTTCCTTCAAATCCCTGGGGCGGCACCTCGACTTTAGCAGCCTTCGATGTCTCGGCACCTGCCGGCGCGGAGGAAGGATTCGCGCCCGGCGCGTGAGGCATCCGGAGCTGAACGGATTGCGAATTCCCAGGGCCGCTGGGCAGTGTCGAGTATCCAATCACGCGGACGCCAGGATCCTGCAGGGCTATGTCGTCGATCACCGGCGCCACATTCTTTGGCTGATACGCTAGGCCGACCCAGGACACGATGGGAGGCTTCCCGGCGTCCGCGTTCAGGAATACAGCCTTCCACTGGACGAAGCGAGCGGGTGGGCACTTGACCTCGCTTTCATCGGGGGTGCTTGTAGGGACCCGCCCAGGCGCTCCAGTTGTTTTCGGGGTTCGATGTGTTGCCCGAGCGCGCGTAGAACGCCACCTTGCCCTACCATGGCGCCGTTTTCACCCCACCAAGTCAGGCGCCCCCAGCGGGAAAAAATCTTGGCGTCGAAGGTATTCGATTCGAAGCTGCCGTTTGACTCGTAACCGGGGCCCAATGCAAAAACTTTCCCGGCGTTGGCCGTCGCTGCAAAAATCTTTCCGCCCGCTCCAGAAACAAAACTAGTGACTTCCGCCGATGCTGTCTTGGCGACATTCGAATAGATCTGGTCACCCTCGAGCTCGATGATGGTCCCTTTTTCACCCGTGCCGAGAAGCACCTTGCCGGCCGGCGTCATGCCCATTGCGTAGACGATATCCTCGCGAGATGTCCACAACGTTTCAGGAGATCCATCAGGGGCGATCTTCACGACTTCGGCTCCGCCGCTGACAGACGGGAAGGGATATGGCGTGGGCTGCTGATTGGGACGCCTTGGCCTTGGAGGACGATCAACCCTTGTGCGTTGGCCGCCGGCGCCGGGTTTTGTGCTGAAAGCCCGGGCAGGATGCGCGGAACGGCCTGGGCCGGGACCTTTTCGCCCACCGATGCGGCGTACAGATTACCGTTGGAGTCGGTCAGCAGGGAAGTGACTTCGGATTTGCTGGTTTCGTAGATTACGAAAGAAGCGCCCGGCGTGGGCGCCACCGCAGGGCCTTTCTGCTGCAATTCGACGCGCAGTATCAGCCCATTGGGCTCGGTGCCGATCAGCAGATTGCCTTTCGAGTCGAAGGCGAGCGAGCGTGCATGGCGCTCGTCGCTCTGATAGAACACTTGCCCTTTGCCATCGGGTGTGACTACGAACACTTCTCCTTTGTCGCCGGTGGCAACAAACAGGGAATCATGCGAGTCCATGCCGAGGGCCCAGATGTATTTCGTTTTGGGGTCGAAGAAGACGCTTTTTTGGCCATCCGGCGTTACCTTGTAGACCTTGCCGTCCGGCGAAGTGCCGACATACAAGTTGTCCTTGGAATCGAACGCGATGGCCTGGGCGGCCAGTTCCGAGGATTCAAATACCGGTGTGCGCCTTGCCGGCATCGTCGAAGCGAAGCACCTTGGCATCCGGACCGCCTGCGGCAAAAAGCCGCCCCTTGGAATTCATCCGCAGCTCCCAAAGGTAGGCCAGGTTGGGATCGGCAAAGGCGTCGAATTTCGGCGCCGGCAGGAGCTTCCCGTCGCTGCGAATGGCAACGCCCTTGGCGGTGCCTTTCTCGAATTCGGAGAAATCCGACTGGCGCCAGTGGCGGGTGTGTTCCGCTTGCAAAGCCTTGGGCAGCATTATTGCAACAGCGAGCAGACACACGAAAACGCTTCGCATCATTTGCCGCGTCATGCGACAAGGATCTCCTTTTGATGCTGCTCTTCACTTCACGGTAATCGTCAGCAGGTGCTGGCCCGCGATGACCTGATGCATATCGACGGACCATTCACCCGCCGTAGATTCCCTGAGCAGCCGGGCCCCGCCTGGGTTCTGGCGTTGGTTCAGTACGTTGATTTCCGAGGCCGGCAGGTTGGGCATTTCCTTGTCTTCGACCAGCATGGTTGGGGTTGATTGGAGGAGGGTCGCATACAGACGGTCGTTATTCCGCTCGCGATTGACAAGCTTGATCAGTTCTTCAAGACCGGGAAGCTCGCCCTGAGAGCTCGACGCCAGTGATTGCACATTGCGGTTCAGGAAATCCGCATCGCTCACCATCAATTGCAACGTGCCATGCGAGGCTTGCGCGGGAATAGTGATTGGGATGTCCTGGGTGAAGGCAGCGCCACGATAAGGCCGCAGCAGGACCTTCACGGCAACCGTCTCACCCGGACGCACTTCGCTCTTATCGAGCCAGGCGCCGTCAATCATGGCCCAGCGGCGCTCCGCCAGCATCTTCACGTGCAGATCGATGTGGCCGATCTGCGGAATTTCGTACGGGTTCGAGTAAATGCGGGTGAAAACTCCCTGCACCGCCGTGGCCGCAAAAAAACCGGTCGGAATAGGCGCATCGGTCGGGGCAAACAGATCGTCGATGTGAACCGGAGAGTGACCGTTAATGTCGATTGTCCCGTCCACTTGCAGCGTCGACCCCTCTCCATAGGCTGGATTCCCGACGATGCCGTTAAACGAAGCGAGCGCCACCAGCAGCGGCGTAAGCTGGGGGCTTTGCACTACGTCGAAATGAAACTTCTTTTCTGTCGAAGGGGTCGTGAGCGTGAGATCGAGCGGAATCATGGACGGCCCTGCGCCCAGAGTTCCCATAACGGCGGTCTGCCGGTCCTGCGTCAAGGTGCCGATGGTGCCGCCCGTGGTGATGATTTTCGTAGAGGCTTGTGACGATGCCAGCGTCATGACCACATGCGCGCGAGAGATCGGAATCGCGACAGAGCCGAAGCCGAACAACGGGTGTCCGCAGGCGAAGAATCGATTGCCTTCCACGCTCGTCACCGTGCACCCTGCGCTGAGCGAAAGATCGCCTCGAACCAGATCCATTCCCACCATGTCGCCGGGTTTGATTTGCGAATCCGTCGGCGACGGAGGCGCATTGCCGCCCGCCATCGCGGATATCCCGTAGGCCGCCAGTTGGCTGCCGAATTGCGCCAGCGTTTGCGGGTAGAGCCCTGACGAAATCAAGGGAGTCTCAATCGGTATCAGGAACTGTCCATCTCCCGCCGAGACAGATTTGGCGAAGTCCCCGCTGCTGGTATCGGCGTGCCGCTGAAGCTTTCGGCATTGCAGGAACGGTCGAGGACTTCTCCACATCGAACATGCTCTGGATGGGTGTTACGCCGCCGATAGCGTCCTTGGAAAAATTGCCGATTTTCAGGGAAAGCGCGCCCGCGAGCTTGCCGTCGAAGTAGACCGGGCTGCCGCTCATGCCCGCCGCGACGCCCGTCTTATCCGCCTTGTCGCCCAGAAGCTTTACGAGGATCACGTCCTGTTTAGGCCCAAGGGCATTGTTCAGAATTCCGATCACTTCCAGATCGACTTTCTCTACCTGGTCGCCTTCAAAAATCGTGTAAACCACGCCCTTCATTCCGGGTTTTACGTCGTTGAGGGGAAACGTGGGGGGATCGTCCGCGGCGCGCAGAGGCAAACCGGTTGCCACGAAAAGCAAAGCCAAAACCGCCAGCCACAGTTTCCGGGTCGCCGAGGGCATGGAAACACTATCATACAGGGCGGAATCGCACGAAGCAAATGCGCCGGGTTTGGCCGGCGAAACGCTCATGGGCCGCTGATTGAAGTATCGTCGCATCGTTGGCCCCGTGTTCACATACGCTCCTCAGCGTTCCCGCGTGGTACCCAGCGCCACTTCGAAAAACATCATAGGCTTATTAGACGGAGCAACCACGACATCCGGTACATACAGACTTGCAGTATCGGCAAGCGACATTTCGTGGCTTACGTTGAAAAACAGAAACCCGTGGATCATGCCCATGGGAGGCACGACGTCCGCATCGAGGGCTAGCGGCCGCAGGATGTCGGTCATGCTGTCGACCTTCTTGTCCTTGCTTACGGGAATTCCGATGGGCGGAAAGCGCCGGACTCCCGGCGTGGCCGCTCCCTGGGGATGCACGATCGCGCTGGCGACTTCGACTGGGGTGAGCGAATCGACATCCTGCCTGTTGCCGCCGGGAGGATGGACCTCGAGTTGAATCGTCGTCAGTTCGATCCGGATCGGCTGATCCGTTTCATTTTTCAGGAAAACCTCGATGGGCAGAATGCCGGCGGGAACGGGATTAGCCTTACCGAATTTCTGCTTGGCCCGCTCGGAGTCCACATAGGTATCGGCTGAAACAGCCAGGCCTTCGTGCCGGTCGTGAGGGAGAGACTGCAGGGCCCCCGCCGTATCGCCTGCATGCTGCTGGGGCCGGCCGTAAGCAGCGGCGCAGACCAAGGTTGCTGCGGCGAAGAGCGCAAATAGTCTCATGTTTTTGTTTCCGATGCCGCGATGATGCCGGAAGTTGTGTGTGTTTTTTGCCGCAGCCACTATAATACCCGGTTCGCGCGCGGGGAAGAGGATCGTCTCTGGCGCGTGCTGCCTTCCTATGTATCTCCTTTATCGCATCCTGACGGCACTGGGCATGCTTTTGATCGGGCCCTACTACGCATGGCGGGGCTGGCGGCGAGGCGAACCTGCGAGCACGCTTTGGGAACGCTTCGGCGGCGTGCCGCCGGCGATTGCCGATCGCGCCAAAGCCAACCCGAGCTGCGTTTGGATTCACGCCGTTTCCGTCGGGGAAGTGCTCGCCGCGCAGCCGATGGTTGAGCGGTTGAAAGCCTGCTCTAGCCGCGCCGTTTTTGTTTCCACGACCACCGAAACGGGCCAGCGACTGGCGCGCGAGAGGTTGCCATCCGCAGATGGCGTTTTCTACTTTCCGCTCGATTGGGTGGTGCCGGTGCGCCGCGCCCTGCGTGCAATTCGTCCCGCGGTGGTGATTGTCATGGAGACGGAAATCTGGCCCAATTTTCTTCGCGAGGCGAGCCGAAGCGCGATACCCGTGGTCTTTGTGAATGCCCGCATCTCGGAACGGTCCTTTGCCCGATTCAGTCGCTGGAAGTTCCTCGTCGGCGACTTCTACTCACAGGTCTTGCGAGATGTGGAGGCCTTTCTTGCGCAGACGCCCCAGGATGCCGCGCGCCTTCTCGAGATGGGCGCCCCGGAAGATCGCATCGAGGTGATCGGCAATTTAAAATACGACAGCGACCCCCCGAGAATCACTCCGTTCGGGGAATGGCTCGAAGAGCAGATCCGGCAGCAGGAGCGCTGGCCCGTGCTGGTTGCAGGGAGCGTGGTTGCTGAGGAAGAAGAGGCTGTTCTGGCAGCCTATGACATCGTGCAACGGCAGTGGCGGCGCGCCCTGCTGGTACTGGCCCCGCGGAAGCCGGAACGATTTGATGCGGCGGTTCGCATCTCCGAGGAGGGGGGCTGGACGGTTGTCCGCCGCAGCCGTGTGAGCTTCGAAGCGCCACTGGACGAGAATGCGGATGTGATCGTGCTCGATTCGATCGGCGAATTGGCCGGCCTGTACCTTCTGGCGGACGCGGTTTTTGTAGGGGGGTCGCTTGTTCCCTCGGGCGGCCACAACATTCTCGAACCTGCGTGGTTTTCGAAACCGCCGGTATTCGGAACGTCGATGGAAAACTTTCGCGACATGTCAGATCAGTTCCTCGCGGCGAAGGCGGGAGTGCAGGTGTCAAGCGGCCAGCAACTGGGAAAGGTCTGGGTGCAGTTGATCGAAGATAATAATTTGAAGGAGCGCATGGGCCGCGCGGCGCGTGAACTCTCCGAGCGCAATCGCGGGGCCACCGCGCGCGCCATTGCCCGCATTACCCAGCTCTTGAGCAACGAGGCGCAACGAGGATGAGTCTCCGGGACTCGATTCTGTGGCCGTTCTCGCTCCCCTACGGGATGGTAGTTCGAATCCGCGCGCAGGCCTACCGCCGAGGCATCTTTAAGCCAAGGCGAATCGACGGCGTCGTGATCAGCGTCGGCAATTTGACGGTTGGCGGCACGGGCAAGACTCCGATGGTTCTGTGGATCGCCAAGCGCCTCCTCGCGGAAAAGAAGAATGTCGGAATCCTTACCCGCGGCTATCGCGGCAAGCCTGCGAGAGGCCGCACGAAACAAGAGTCCGGCTCTCCTCCAGAAACGACGAGCGATGAGGTCCAATTATTGAAAGCGCGATTGCCCGAAGTGGTCGCTTTCGGAGTTGGCGCCAACCGCTTCGATCTCGGCCGGCAGCTTGCTGAGCGAGGAATACAATGGTTCATTCTTGACGATGGCTTTCAGCACCGGCAGCTTGCGCGCGATGTGGATATTGTGCTGATCGATGCCACAAATCCCTTTGGGGGCGGCCGTTTGCTTCCAGCGGGACGTTTGCGGGAACCGCGGTCGGCGCTGGCGCGCGCGGATATAATCGTCATTACGCGGAGCGAGCATGTCCCGGCTATCGAAGCGGCAGTGCGCCATGATTCGCCTGCGCCGATCTTTTACGCCCGGCCTAGTCTTGAATCCGTTCGAGCAGCGGGCGCGGCCGGATCGGGTGAAATATCGCTCGCCGAAGCTCGGCGGAAAACGCTTTTCGCCTTTTGCGGCATTGGCAATCCTTCCGCTTTCCTGACGGACTTGCGGCATTGGGGCTTTCAAATTGTGGGACACACCTTTTTTCGCGACCATCACCTCTACACGCAGCAGGATACTGTAGCCATCGAAAACGAAGCGCGAAAGCTGGGGGCGGAGGCGCTGATCTGTACTGAAAAGGACGTCTTTAATCTGAATAACGTCCGCTGGGAAAAAATGGCCGTCCTCTCTTGCCGGATTTCCCTCGTGGTGGATCGAGAAGACGACTTCTGGCGCGCGATCATGGCTAAAGTCTAAGTGGGCGCAGGGGGGCTGCCGAAACGACTCCAGCCCTGTTTTGTGTAAACGGGGTTCGTTGCTTTGCCGCTTTCGGGTCGCTGTGATACTTTGCGTCGCGACCATTTTTTCTGAAATTCGATCTTCGAGGGAATGGGATTGAGCCCGAAAGCGAAGAAGATGAACCGCCGGACTGCGCCGAAGGAGCCCGCGGATGCGAACCGAAGCGTAGACCTCACGCGTTTACTTGACATCGTCGGCGCGTTTTCACGCCAGACGATTGGCGTAGTGGGCGATTTCGTGCTGGACGAATTCGTGTCCGGCGAAATCTCGCGCGTTTCGCGAGAAGCGCCGGTTTTGATTCTGCGCCACCGCCACACCGAGGCATACCCGGGCGGCGCGGCGAATGCGGTAAACAATCTTGCGGCGTTGGGCGCGCGCGTTCTCCCTGTAGGAGTGGTTGGTGAAGACCAAGGCGGCCGAAAGCTGCTTGAGCAGTTTCGGCAGAAAAGGGTGAAGACCGCAGGAATCGTGCGCTTTCGCGACTGGGTGACGACGACTAAGACCCGCTACCTTGCCGGATGGACTCACACCACCGAGCAGCAGGTACTGCGGGTGGATCGCGAACCTCATGGACAGGTACCGCCAAGCGTGCAGGAAGCCATCGAGCGAAAGGCTCGGCAAGTCGCGCGCCAGGCAGACGCGGTAATCATTTCCGATTATGGTTTCGGGGCCGCAACACCGGCCCTTGCCCGAAAACTCAAGGCTAAGCGCATCACCCTCGACTCGCGCTATCGGTTGCTCGAATATGCGGACGCGGGCATCACCGCGGCAACGCCTAACGAGCCGGAACTGGAGGCGGCTTACCACGCGCAGGTCGGAACGGACACCGCGAAGCTCGAAGAGCTTGGGGGTCGTCTAGTGCGCGATCTGGGCCTCCAGGCGCTGGCCGTAACGCGCGGGCAAAGATGGCATTGTGGTGTTCGAGCGCGGCGCGTCAGAATGGCTCGAAAAGGATAATCGCATGCCAGCTACATTCCCGATTTATGGCTCCGATGCTCCGGTAGATGTTACCGGCGCGGGCGACACGGTGATCGCAGTTTTCACACTTGCGTTGGCGGCCGGGGCAACCTACCTGGAAGCGGCGCATCTGGCTAATTACGCCGGAGGCATCGTCGTGATGAAGCGGCGAACGGCTACCGTGACGAGCGCGGAACTCGAAGCCGCGCTTGCGCCGGGAAGCGACGGCTGTCCGGTAAAGGAAACCGCGCAAATCGCATGGACACGCGCTGCAAAAATTCTTTCTCGCGACGGGATTGCACGACCTGCTGGAAGAACATCGCCGCGCGGGACGCAAAATTGTATTTGCCAACGGCGTATTCGATCTGCTCCATGTCGGACATGTGCGCTATCTGAAAGCGGCGCGGGCCGAAGGTGATATCCTCGTTGTTGGAATCAACTCCGATGCCAGCACGCGAAAGCTGAAGGGCGAAGGGCGCCCCATCCTGACGGAACGCGCCCGCGCCGCGCTGGTGGCAGCGCTTGCCGACGTGGATTACGTGATTATTTTCGACGAATTGGACGTGAACTCGCTCCTGCGCGAATTCCAGCCGGACGTTCACGCGAAAGGCACCGATTACACCGCCGGAAACGGTTCCGGAGCGCGAGCTCGCGTCGTCTGCTCGGCATCCGCGTCGCGATTGTTGGCGATCCAAAACAGCATTCCACCCGCGACCTTCTCGCGCGCCTGCGCCAGCGCAGCGATGGCTGATCCGCGCTTTCTGCTCATCCGGCTGGGTTCGCTGGGCGACATCATTCATGCGCTCCCAGCCGCATCGGCTTTGCGCGATGCGTTCCCTGAGGCGCGCATCGATTGGGCTGTAGAACCAAAGTGGACGAGGCTGCTGGAAGGGAACCCGGATATCAGCGAAGTCATTTCTGTCGACCGGAAGAGCGCGGAGGCAATCGCCCGAACGGTGCGGGCTCTCCGCTCGGCGAAATATACGTGCGCGATTGATTTTCAGGCGCTTTACAAATCGGCAATGCTGGCCTATGCGTCCGGAGCCCCACGCCGTGTCGGATTTCAAAGCAGCTACGCGCGCGAGGGTCTTGCCGTGCTCTTCTACACCGATCGCTTGAATCCCCGGGGGCCGCACAAAGTGGACCACAACCTCACGCTTGTCGAGCATGTCGGCGCGAAGTTATCGCAGGCCCGCTTTCCCCTCGCAATCCGTCCCGAAGACGACGAGTCGGTCACGCGCGAATTGGAGGCTCAGAGGCTGGGCCAATACTTCGTGCTCAATCCGGGGGGCGGCTGGCGTTCAAAGTGCTGGCCTGCCGAGCGCTATGGTGCGCTGAGCCAAAAGCTTTACGAGCGATTCGGCTGGCGGGGAGTCGTCAGCGTAGGTCCGGGCGAGGAGCATTTGGCTGAGCAGGTGATCAAAGCATCGGGCACGCGCCCGCCAGCGGTGATGGCACTGGGTCTCGGACCTTTGATGGCGCTGTTGAAGCGAGCAAAATTCGTGATCTCCGCAGACACAGGACCGCTGCATCTTGCGTCCGCTCTGGGGGCGCCCGTGGTTGGATTCTTCGGGCCCACCGATCCGTCGCGCAATGGGCCATATTCGCCGAACGACGTTGTGGTTCGGAATCCCCGATCCTGCGAGACCACGTATCGACGCGGCAAGGAATACGCCCCGTCGATGCTTTCGATTACCCTCGATCAGGTGTTCGATGCCGTCATTCGGCGCCTCGAGCGCTGCTTGTGAGCCAGCAGAGGAACTTCTGGATGCGCTGGCGCGTGCGCGTGGGCTACCCGCTGGCGCTAATTTACTGGCTGCTTGCGGACCCCACCCCGCACTCGATCCTCTGGGGCGGATTGATTACGGCATTCGGATTGATGATCCGAGGGCTTGCATCAGGCCATCTGCGTAAGTACGAGCAGCTTGCGACAGAAGGGCCCTATGCCTGCACGCGGAATCCGCTTTATTTTGGCAGCGCGTTTCTTGCCGCAGGGTTCATCGTTGCGGGACATTCCTGGTGGGCCGGAGCGATCATCGCGGCCTACTTTGCGGTCTTTTATTACGCCGTAATGCGTAACGAAGAAAGTGATCTTCGATCGCGATACGGCCACGCGTTCGACGAATATGCGGCACGCGTTCCTTTGTTCTTTCCGAGGATCGCCGTTGCGAAGGCAGGCAAACCCGCGGCTCCCGGGAGTCCACGAAATCGGTTTTCTTGGGCGCAGTACATGCGCAATAGGGAATACAAGGCATTCGTGGGCGCCTTAGCTGGCATGGGAATCGTGTGGTTGAGGATGTGGATAAGGACTCGCTTCGGGCACTGACCCTTTGCAAATTTATTGCAGGCGGTAGATAGCGTTCATCAGGCGCTGGAATTGGGGCCTGTAGATAAGGTCGAAAACGAGCTCCTTGCCCGGGAACATTTCGAGCGCGACGCGCCGCGTTGCCGCCACCATTCCTGATGCTTCTTCTGCTGAGAGGCCCCGCCAGCGATCGTTTCAAGTGTGAGTTGCACCAGGATTCGAAGTCGCCGGATTCGGCGGCTCTCGTTATCAATCTCTTCCTGGGTGGGCACAACAGCCTGGTTATTTCCGGCTGCTTTCATAAACTGGCCTCTGGCAGGGGCTTCCATTATGATGATCGTGGAACGAACATGAATCAATGGTACTGGAAAGAGCGGCATAGGCTGCTCGGGAGCGTGGCGCGATGGCACAGGACTCTTCAAAAGATTATTTGGTGAAGGTTTTCGAAGCTGCAACCGTTTCCGAAGCGATGGTAGTCCGCGGGTTACTCCAGAGCGCCGGCATCTCCGCCCCGGACTTTGAAGCCGCCGAGCCCTTTCCAATGCACGAACCTCCCGAAGGTTGGCACGATGCGGAGGTTTGGGTTCCCGAGTCGCAAGCAGAAGACGCTCGGCGCATCCTTGCCGGATACTCAACGAAACCCGCGTCCTCCGCGGAGTAAGTCTCTCCTTTTTAATGCTTCAGGTCTGCCTCGCTCTCCAGGCGCGGGTTGAGCTGCGGGTGTTCTTCTGCGAAGGTGTGGACGGAAATGCTTTGACCGTCCGCCAGCGTGGTAACAGCGCCATCGCGGTCCGTTCGCAACAGCCGGATGCCGTCGCGGGCATAGCGCTCGATAATCATTTCGGCTGGCTGGCCGAAAGGGTTTGCTTCGCCTACTGAGACAACCGCCACGCGCGGTGCCACAGCCGCCAAAAACGCTTCGGTCGAAGATGTTTTGCTTCCGTGGTGCGGCACTTTTAGGAAATCTGCGGCAAGGGAGGCGTGCTCGCCCACGAGTTCGTCTTCGGACCGCTGTTGTGCGTCTCCAGGTAATAAGAAATGCATGTGTCCGTCGGTCAGCCGCAAAACGAGCGAATCGTCGTTGGATGCCTCGTTTACCGGGCCGGAATCCCTGGGCCACAAGAACTCGCCAGTTACGCCGGCCCAATTGAACTGCGAGCCGGAGAGCTTGTGGATGATGTTGACACCGCGCTGCGTCGCTTCCGCTACGAGAGCCCTAAAGGCGGGCGTTTCCTCGTCGCGGCCGACCCAGAGTTCCCGGACCCGGAAATTTCTGAGGACGCTATGCAAGCCATCGAGATGATCGTGATGGGCGTGCGTAAGAGCGACGACATCAATTCGCTGAATCCCTCGAGACCAGAGATAGGGCGACACCACTTCCTCGCCCACGTCCAGGCCGGAACGATATCCCCCAGCCCGTTCGGAACCAGCCAGGCCTCCGCCATCGATCAACATCGTGCGCCCGTCGGGAAAAGCGGTGAAAATCGAATCGCCTTGTCCCACGTCGAGTACGTTTACTTCGAGTTTCCCCCGATTGAGGTCCGGCGGGAACGGGCGTGTCGCAATGAGAATTGTGAGCGCAAATACCGCGGCCCCCGATAGCCATTCGGCCACAGCGATCGGCGGAGATAACTGCTTGCGCGCGGTTCGGTTCATTCGCACGGCCGCGGCACTCCGGGTGGCAGACGAGAGGGCAATCAAGGCAGCGAAGAATGCGATGGTGATCCATGCGGGCGGTCCAGGAATACGGTAGGAACCGTGCGGAGCGGGGCTGAACCATTCCGTGGTTGCCAGAAGCACTCCCGTGATATACGAGAGCATTTTTCCAAGGGCCATGGCGAGCCCGGACCACGCGAAACTTGCAGCGAGAGTGAGAAACCCCAGCGGGACTATCAGGCCTGTCAACACCACGGCGGGAATGTTGCTGACCGGGCCAACCAGGCTCACGCGATGAAAATCACTCGCCAGCAGCGGCATCATGCCCCACTGGATTACCAGCGAAAGCAGGATGATTTCCCAAAGCCGCAAGCCCAGGCGCACAGGAACCAGGAGAAATGAATCCGCGTGATGCTCCAGGTGCGGCGGCAATTGTGAGGTAATCCACTTCACCAATGCGCGCATTTCGATCCGGAACTGCGCAATTTTGGGCGGATGCAGGCCGTCCCGGGTTACGTCGGCCAGGTGCCGCAGCCCTGCACTGTAGGGCGCGCTCGTTCGTTCCATCCACGGCAAAGCGAGCGCACCGATCACTCCGGCCGCTAGAAACGAAAGTTCAAAGCTCGAATCGCTCAAAGAAGAAGGCTTCCAGATAAGCATCCCGAGCGCGGCCAGAGCGACGATGTTGAGAAGATCGATGCGGCGGAATAGCGGACGCGCGCACAAGTAAAATGCGGCCATAAGCGCCGCGCGCAGGATTGGCGCCCGATCCTGAACCACTCCGACATACCCAGCCAGGACGGCAAGCGTTATGAGACTCGTTACGCCGGGCGAAAGCCGCAAGCTGCGGCAAAGCCAAAACAGAAAAAGCACGAGTGCGCCAACGTGCAGTCCCGCGACGACCAGCACGTGGTACGCCGCGATCTTCTGAAAAGCGGTTACCGTGTCGGATTCGACGAAGCTGCGATCGCCCAGAAGCATGGCGCGCAACACCGCTGCCCGCTGTGGTTGCGCCGCGAACAGGCTATCGATCCGGCCGAGTAAGTCGCCACGCGCTCGGGCGAGCCATTGTAAAAGAGTCGGCCGAGGCCGCCCAGCCAACTGCAGCAGTTCGCCGCTTCGCAGCGAGCCGGTCAAATCGATTCCTTGCAGCGCCAGATAACCGTGAAGGTCAAACGCGCCAGGATCGAGAAAATTGCGCGGCGGCCGCGCGCGCAAAAGAGCCTCGACGCGGTCGCCCGCGCGAAGATTTTCCGGTACGCCTGCCGCGCGTGGCCCGTTGTAAAGGTTGGCGCGGAGCCCGCCCTTTAGCGCAAGTGTGCTGCCACGCGCTTCCACGCTTTCAAGTTCGATTTCATAGCGAGTCCCCCAAGGGAGAGCGAAGGGGTTCTCGCGCAGGCGCCCGCGCCAGCGCAGAGCCTCGCTTGTGTCTAGTTGGCCGGTCGCAATCAACCGCGATGCTTGATTTGTGGGAACAGAAGTGCGCTCGACGCTCAGCGCGGCGCCACCCAGCGCAATCCACGCGAGCATGGCAAACGCCCACGCGGACATTGTGAGACCCCGCCATACGAATGCAGCGCCAAGAAGAATTGCCGCTGCGACTGCCACGATCCAGATTTTCGGCGGCACATGGAAATGGCCGGCCAGCCCGATTCCGGCTGCGAAGGCCGCCGCTATCCAGACCGCCGGCAGTTTCATAGGCGCCGCTTGAGCCGGACCACCGCCTCCATGTGAAATGTTTGGGGGAAGAGATCGAACAAGTGCACTTCGGAAATGTCGTAGCCGCCTTCGCGTAGTCCCATCAGGTCGCGAGCCAGGGTCGGCGGCTCGCAGGAGACATAGGTGATTCGTTCCGGCGCGATGCGCGCGATCCTTTTGACAATTCCCGGCTCCAATCCGGCGCGCGGAGGATCCAGAGTGATCAGGTCGGGCTTCTCTTTGAATCTTTCGAGGAAACGCTCCACGTCGGCGGTCCGAACTTCGATCGATCCGGCCGATCGGATGTTCGCTTCAAGGTCGCGCGTCGCTGCCGGATTCGACTCCACCGCAACCATGCGCTCGAATCGCCTCGCAAGGGGGATCGAAAACAGTCCTACCCCCGCGAAGAGATCGAGAGCCAGGCGTCCGCCTTCCTCGCGCTCGGACACTTCGCGCGCCAGGTCGTCCACGAGAAACCGATTCACCTGAAAAAAAGAAAAGTGGCCGACGCGATATTTCGTCCCGAGAGCCTCATATTCGAGGAATCCGGGTCCGAACAGCTCCATGCGCTCGCGAGTGGGATCAAAGAAAAGCAGGCTTTCCATCTCGGGAACGATGCCGCGGATCTTTTCGGCAAGCTCCGCCCCACGGGAAGGGAAGCCCGCGAACGTGGCGGTCAGAAGCAGTTTCGAGTCGGTTGCATCGGCGAAGGCCTCGATTTCCCGCAGCGTGCGCGGGAAAACTCCTGCGGCGAGCGCTTCACGTAAGGAAAGCAGTGTCTTCAGCAGCAGCGGAGACAGAATGTCGCAATGCTCGACGGCGCAAAGCGCGGTCGAGTTTGCGCGGAAGTATCCAATCTCAAGTTTTGGCCGCTCTGTTAATCCCTCAGC
Organism: uncultured Acidobacteriota bacterium; assembly: GCA_963848365.1. GTDB lineage: Bacteria > Acidobacteriota > Terriglobia > Acidiferrales > UBA7541 > Palsa-295. The sequence goes on along the minus strand of CAWKDI010000002.1, from coordinate 1,702,187 downwards.
GGGCTCTTTGGTTTCCGCATTGCCTGCATCGCCGGCGCTTTCGCCCGCGGCCGCACTTTTAATCGGCCGTACCTTCCACTGGGCGCGATTGCGATATGCCCACGGAGGCGATGCATGCGTCGTTATTTCACCCGGCCAATCGATGCGGCCAAGCCGCCGCAACGTCTCGCGCAGAATACCTGTTTTGTATTGGAGCTGTGCCTCGTAGGGAATGTGCTGGTAATCGCAGCCGCCGCATATTCCAAAATGGGGGCACGGCGGCGCCACGCGCTCGGGCGAAGGGCTAAGCGCCTTGCTCAGGCGTGCGCGAACGAATTTCTTCTTCTGCTCCACGGGGTCGGCTTCGACTTGCTCGCCCGGCAGCACGAACGGTACGAATACTGTCGAGCCTTCGTGGTGTGCCAGGCCTTCGCCGCCATAAATCAATTTTTCGATTGTTACGATCATGTAGGATTTAGTTCTCCGAGCGCGGCAGAATTGCGCTCGAATGACAGTACTACAGACTACGTTAGATAAAAAAAACTCAGCCGCGGCACGCCGAAATGCTCAAAGAGCCTCTTTTGCGTATATTGCCGCTCCAGCTGCGACAACTGCTCCGCCGACATCTTACGCCTGTATGGGGCCAGAGAGCGATCCATTTCACGGCGGATCGCCAGAAGCGCTTCTTCCTCCGCGTCGGCCGATAGCGCCGCCGCGAGCTTCTCTTCGAGAACCGTCACGCGGCGTTCGAGGTCTTCAAGATCGAGCGCCGCAGGCGAATCGACCAGCGGAAGCAACTCCCCGAGTTTCTTCGCCGTTTCCTCCAATCTCACCGCAAGTGCGTGGCGGTCGGCTTGGTGCTTTTCTGCAGCCGCGAGCAAACGGCTCGAGTTTCGTTCGAGATATTTGCGCAGCTCGGCCCGCGAAAATGGTTCGGCGGCGGGTCCCGTTCGTTTGAGTTCGGGTCCGGTGCCGACCGCGGCTTCCTGCGCCTCCGCGGCGGCATCGAGAACGGAATCGACGCAGTAAGCCAGGCTCTTCAGTTGACGCCCGCCCGCGGCGCGCTTCGAACGCGCCCAGCTTTCAAATGCCCGGTCGATTCCTTTGAGCACCACGCCGAGAGGGATACCGGCTTTCTGCCACGTTTCCACAATCGCCCAGTCGAGCGGCGACACCAGCAGATGGGCGCCTCGTTTTTTCCAGAAGTGTTCTTCGATCTCGGTGTAGTAATTGAAATAATTAAATGATTCCATGCGTGGCGGGATGGATTATCGCCGAGGGGCAAAATTCCCGCAAATGTTCAGGCGAAGAGCACCCGGTCAGCCTGCGGACTACAAGGGCAACAGGATGATTCAGCGAGTTGTTTCACGGCTGCAGGCATGGCCGGAAGCGGGCGTCATCGACCGCGGATTGAGGAAGTTACTTGTGATTTCGGCCGCAGTGACCCCGAGTTGATTCCACAATCGCTGCTTCAGCGTGCGATAGTCCTGCGAGCCGCTGAATACGTCGCGAATCAGGTCTCGAAATGCCGGCGAGTAGTTGAGGATCTGCACCATCCGCGTTGTGATTGCACCGCCAAGAAATGTCCCGCGGAACAGCTTTCGCGCTAGGTTGGCAGCAAACTCCAGGTCGGTGGAAAACGCCGCACGCAGGCGCTCGGGATATGTCTGGGGCTGTCCTTCGCTCAGCGCCTGAGCCAGCAAATCCCCGGACCGAAGGGCATAAAAAAGCCCTTCGCCGGTGACGGGATCGACGCACGCGGCGGCATCGCCTGCCATGGCCCAATTCCTTCCAACAATGCGCCTTCGCCGGATCGTCTGAGCTTGCGGCGAGGGAAGAACGTGGCTATACAGCTTGGCTCCGTTCATGGGAATCCGTTCTTCGTTCACGAATGCATCCAGATGTTGCCGGAGTTGCTGGCTAGAGCTTTGGCCCATTTTTCCGCAGATGCCCACCGAAAGATGATCGGCGCGCGGGAAAGACCACAGGTAGCCCTCAAATTGCTTCAGGAACTTCACCTTGATGATATCTTCTTCCGTGGGCACGAAGTACCCCAGAGTTATTTCGAGATCGGATGCGCCCAGTGCCGTTGTTTCCGGCAGCAGTTGATTGCGCGCGCCTGCCGCGAGGACCACGAAGTCGGACCAGTGTTCTTTGCCGCCGGAGGTCATCCGTACCCTCTCACCGTCCGTATTTACGCTGGTCACGCGCGAACACACGGTCGTGCATCCTGCCGCGGAGGCGCGGTCGAGCAGCAGCCCATTGAGCACCTTACGCGCGTAAATCACGATGGGGTGGCTCATCTCGAAGCGCGCGCGATGTCCGCGGCTTGAGATCAGCTCCGCGGTGCGGACGATTTTCTTGGGTTGCGTCGATTCCAGCAGGAACGGATACGCTTCAATGGCCTTGTGAGTGAGGCCGCCGCCGCAAGGTTTTTCCCATGCGAGGCGCTCATCGAAGATCGTTACCTGAAAGCCCGCGTTTGCGAGTCGCTCGCCGCAAAGCGCTCCCGCAGGTCCTCCTCCAACGATCGCGATCTCTCTCATGGCCCTTGCCGGCCCCAAGCCGGGGCGTTTAGCTGAGCGGGAAAACAGCCGCTATGAACCAGCTGGCGAGTATAGCACCGAAAACGGCTGCAGCCGTTGCAGAGCCGGTGCGCAGCCGGAACGCATCGGTTGCGAGGCGCTGGAAGATCGAAAAAGCCGCCAGTCCCACGATGAAAAGGCCGATAAGAGCCTCGCCGCTGTCGAGCACGTAATAAGCAAGAATGCAGGCAAGAAAGATTTCGAGGCGCAGAACGAGAAAGAGGACGAATCGTCGCGCACGCCGGCTACCGTCACCGACCTCTCCCAGCACAACTTCTTCCGCGAAGGAGAAAAGCCACATCAGCGGGAATAATTCCGCAAAACGGAGCCACCGCGCCGCGTTCAACCAAAGGTCGCCCAGTTGCCAGGTGAACCAGGCCCCTGCACCGAGTATCAGCGTAAGAGCTAGTATCAAACCTGCGCACCATCGCCTTCCGTGGAATGCCAAATTTTGGGTCGCATATCTCCAGTTCAGCGCCAGCATCAATCCGCCTGACAGAAGAAGCAAAGATGCAAGATAGTCGCCATCGTAGAGACGCACGAATTTCAGAGGGACAAAAACGCTCAGGGCCAGAACGGATACCAGAGCCGACACAGCTCCTTCCGCGATCGTCAGCGTTGGCGCCGGCTTTCCTACAGGCGATGCTGTCAACGGAGGTCCGGCAGCCAGTGCCGTCAATGTGGCGAGGGCGGGAAAAAGAAGCCATATGCCGAGAAGGCCAAGCATTGCGCCTGCCAGTCGGCGGCCGCCACGATGACGCGTGTCATAAGTCGCCGGATCGAGACTCGCCGCAATTCTCTTGGCATCGATGGCCTGAAACATTGTTTCGATTGCCCATTGCTCCGTCCGGTGCGCCACTTCGTGATCGATCAGTGGACTCGTGTGTGTGGCGTGGGGTAGCGTTTGCAGCGCAAAGGCTCGGAGTTCGGCGAAATCCTCCGGTGCCGTGCGTTCTCCTCCGGCAGCCACCGCAAGTGCCTGCGCTTGCCGCTTTAGAACTTGCAAGTCCCATTGCGCGCTAAAAACGAGTAGGTTCGCCGGCAGCCGGCGCGGATTTTCCATCGGTGCGGGCGAAAGGGCCACAGTTGCCGCCACGGGTTCCACGTCGGCCATGCGAATGGCAATCGCCCCTCCCATGGAGTGTCCCACTAAGACCGTTTTGCGAGCATCAATTCGACCGTCGCGAATCAGAGATGCCACTGTCGCGTCTGCGCATCGCTGAGCCTTCGAAAACGTGAATCCGTCTGTGTTGTCGCCGTGCCCTGGCAAATCGAGCAGGTAGGTGCGGAAGCCATGGCCGGCGAAATCGGCGCCAAGATACATCATGGTGCGGCGATTGGCGCCTAATCCATGCAGCACGACAGCCGAACCGATGGCAGTCACGCCTGTTGGTGGCTCGAGGATCGTGGCCGGAGTATGGCAATTCGCGCCCGCTATCACCACGTCAGTTCTGGGTAACGCCGATCTGCGGATCAAGAAAGCGCCTGTCAGCAACAGGATGGTTCCCGCAATCGCGAGAAGCGTTTCCCAGGCCTTCACCGAGCTCCCCGGGAGCGTAATGCCGCGCATGATAGAATCAATGTTTTGCCGGCTCTCGGATCTGCCAGAGGAGCAGGGAATTGGCTCAGGTAATCTCGCAAGATAATCTGATTCTCCAACGCCGCAAATGGAAAGACAACGGACAATGCGTTGTCTTCGTCGCGGGCCAGTTTGATCTGCTGCACCCTGGCCATATTCGGTTGCTCGAGCAGGCGCGTTCGCATGGAGACATTCTCGTCGTCGCGGTTCAAAGCGACGCGAGCGTCCGGTCATTGAGTGGCCGGGAAAGCGGCGCAGTATCCTCATCGGTCGGGTCATCGCGTCCTGTCAACCCGGCTGTCGAGCGTGCTGAAATTCTTGCCGCTCTGGCCGCTGTGGATTACGTCGTTGAATTTGACGAATCATCAGCCGACGGACTTATCGCTCGACTAGCCCCCGACATTGTCGTCAAAGGCGCTTCGCAGCAGTCGGCCCTCGCGGATTTGGCGGAGGATCGTCTCACCGAATCGGTTGGAGCCAAGATTGTCCGAATCCTCATCGAACCTGGCTACTCGACCACACGCCTCATCGAACGCATCACGCAAGCTGGCGCATGATTCTCCCCGTCGTTTCCGAGCTTTTAGCCAGGGTCGCCCGGCAGCCAGTCGTCGAAGAAGTGCTCGACGCTCTTCGCCGCAGCGGCGGTGAAGTGCGCCTGGCTGGACTTACCGATTCCGCGAAGGCCCTCATTGTCCCCATCGCTTTCGCGGAACTCGGCCGTCCGGCGATCTTTCTGGTTGAATCGAACGCGCGGGCCGAAGCCCTGCTGGAACCGGTGCGCTGGTTCTACCGCGCGGTTACCGCCAAACCGGCCCACCGCGTGGCGTATGTTCCGGCACAGGAAATCCTGCCTTACGAGAATCGCTCGCCTCATGCGGAGATATCGGAAGCGCGGGCAGTTTCCCTCTGGCGTTTTGCGATCGGTGAAGCGGATGTGCTCATCGCCCCCGTTCAATCGGCGCTGTCGAGGATGCGCGATCCTGATTTCTATCGCAAACTCGCCCTCACCATCGAACGCGACGAAACGATTTCTCACGACGGATTCCTCAGCTTCCTCACCGGCGCGGGTTACGAAAAACAGGTCACCTGCGAGATGCCCGGCCAATTTTCCGTACGCGGAGGCATCATCGATGTTTTCTCTCCCGAGACGCTTCAGCCGGTCCGCATCGAGCTCTTCGGAGACACCATTGAGTCAATTCGGGCGTTTGACCCGAGCACGCAGCGCTCCACGAATCCGATGGAACGCACCACTCTTTTACCGCTCACCGAATTTCCGCATCCCGCCGAAGTTTTGCAGCGTTCGGCCGCCCGCTCGGCCTCCGGTCGCGAAGATGAAGCGATCGAACGCGGCTTTTATCCTGGCTGGGAATTTCGCGAGATTCTTCGTCAGGAGCGCAACTCCGTTTTATTCGACCTCTTTGGCGATCCCGTCTTATTGTTGGATGAGCCGTCGGCGTTGGAGTCCGCCACGGAGAATTACCGTGAGCGTCTTGCCAAGAGTTTCGAAAATGTGGAAGACCCTCTTGCGGAACCCCCGGAGCGATACATTTTCGGGGAAGACGAATGGTCTCTCGCCCTCCAATTGTTTCCGCGCCTGTCGCTGGAGCATCTGGAGCTGTCTCGGGACGATAATAAAACCCTGCTCCGCGCCCTGCGCACGCAGCCCACTTCCCGCTACCACGGCGACGTAGCCGCTTTCATGGCCGAGACCAAAGGCCGTCTTGCTGTCGGTGAGCAGGTCATGGTTTCGGCGGCCAGCACGGGCGAACTCGAGCGCTATGCGGACATCTGTCATGAATATGAGCTCCCTTACCGACTGGGCGAACTCGAGGACAATGTCACCGTAACCCGGCTGGCGGAAGACAGCAGCGGCGGCACCACTCCCGCGATGGTTCTCGTGAAGGCGCCGGTCAGCGAAGGCGTCGTATTTGCGGACGCCAGACTCGCTTTATTCGGGAACTCGGATTTGTTTGAAGCCCTTCCGCCCGCGGCGCAGCGATCCCGTCCCCGTCCCAAGACAGCCAGTTTCTTCAGCGATCTTTCCGATCTCAAGCCTGGCGATTACGTGGTTCACGTTGATCACGGCATCGGACAGTTCGAAGGCTTGCGCCAGGTCGGAACCGACGGGGCCAACGGGGAATTCATGCTTCTGCTTTACGCCAATGACGCGCGTCTCTACGTCCCTCTCGCGCGCCTGGACCTCATTCAGAAATATCAGTCGCTGGGCGGCGTAAAACCAACCCTGGACCGGCTCGGCACCACTGTCTGGGAGTCGCGAAAAACGCGCGTCCGCAAATCAGTCGACGACATGGCGGAAAAGCTCCTGGCGCTCTATGCCGAACGCAAGACCGACAGTAGGCCATGCATTTCCACCCGACGGAAACTGGCAGCGCGAATTCGAAGACGCCTTCGAGTTTCAGGAGACGGTGGATCAACTCAAGGCCATCGAAGACGTAAAGCGCGACATGGAGTCCACCACTCCGATGGACCGCCTGCTTTGCGGGGACGTGGGCTACGGAAAAACCGAAGTGGCCATGCGCGCCGCATTCAAGGCCATTGCCGATTCCAAGCAAGTGGCCGTGCTGGCGCCTACCACCGTGCTCGCTTTTCAGCATCACCAAACCTTCCGCCAGCGCTTTTCGGCGTTTCCCGTACGCATTGAAATGCTGAGCCGTTTCCGGTCCGAAAAGGAGCAGAAGAAGACGCTCGAAGAGCTCGAAGCCGGCAAGGTGGATATCGTGATCGGTACCCACCGGCTCCTCTCCAAAGACGTTAAATTTCAAGATCTCGGCCTGCTGGTCGTCGATGAAGAGCAGCGCTTCGGCGTAACCCACAAAGAGCGCCTGAAAGAGATTCGCAAGAACGTCGCCGTGCTCACGATGTCTGCCACGCCTATTCCGCGCACCCTGCACATGTCCCTGGTGGGCTTGCGTGACATGAGCGTAATCGAAACCCCTCCGAAGGATCGCCTCGCCATTCAGACCACGGTTGCTCCCTTCAGCGAGACCCTCGTGCAGCGGGTCATCGAAGAGGAACTGGCGCGCGACGGGCAGGCCTTTCTCGTTCATAACCGTGTCGAATCGATCGCTTCTCTTGCGGCGCTGGTAAAGCGTCTGGTGCCCAAGGCGCGCGTGGTGGTGGGGCATGGCCAGATGCGCGAGACCGAACTGGAAAAGGTGATGCTGAAATTCGTTCGGCACGAGGCGGATGTTCTGGTCTCGACGACCATCATCGAGAATGGCCTCGATATCCCGCGCGCCAACACGATTATCATTAATCGGGCCGACCGGATGGGGCTTTCCGAACTGTACCAGCTCCGCGGCCGCGTGGGCCGCTCGGACCAGCGAGCCTATGCCTACCTGCTTGTTCCGACCGAAGGCTCGCTCACAGCCATTGCCCGGCAGCGCCTGGCCGCACTCAAGGAGTTCAGTGATCTCGGCGCCGGTTTCCGCATTGCCGCGCTGGACCTCGAATTGCGCGGCGCTGGGAACATTCTGGGCAGCGAGCAGCACGGCCACATTGAGGCGGTGGGCTTCGACATGTACTGCCAGATGATGGAGCGCGCCGTCGCGGAGCGAAAAGGAGAAGCGGTTGCGCCGGAGCGGCACGCCACGCTCAACCTGGGTCAGGAAATTCGCATTCCGCCTGAGTACATCGAGAGCGAGAATCTGCGCTTGCGCATATACAAGCGAATCTCCAGTGTTTCGTCGGAAGCCGAGCGCACTGAAGTCCAGCGCGAACTTCAAGATCGCTTTGGACCGCCGCCTCCGGCGGTCGCGAACCTGCTCGATTACGCCATGTTGAAAGCCCTCGCGGAGAAGCTCCTGGTCGCTTCCATCGATCGCCGTGGGGACCAGGTGGCCATCAAGTTCTACGACGACACACCGCTGGGTCCCGAGCGGCTCGTCAAGCTCATTCGAAAGCGCCGCGACATGCGTCTGGACCCCAGCGGAGTCTTGTGGGTCGGCTGGAAGGCCGACAAAAATGGCGCCATGGGCGCCGTCAGAAACGTGTTGCTACAACTCCAATCGTAGAGCTAATATTCCATCGAGTAAGAGTGCATCCATGAAAAGAATCCTGTTCCCACTTGCTACAGCCATACTTGGAAGTGTATGTGTGTCATCGCTGACACCCATTCCCGCCGCCGCGCAGACGAAGGGTATTGTTGTCGAGGAGATCGTAGCCCGGGTAAACAACCAGATCATCACCCGGAGCGATCTCCAAAAGGCTGATCTTTCGCTGCGCGACGATATTGCCCACGCCTGCCCGAATTGCACCGCGGACAAAATTAATACCGAGTACAAGGACAAACAGAAAGATCTTCTCCGCGACCTGATCGACCAGCAACTCCTGGTCGAACGCGCCAAGGATATGGGGCTTAGCGTAGAGACCGATCTGGTTAAGCGGCTGGACGAGGTTCGCCAGCAGAATAATCTGGCCACGATGGACGACCTCGAAAAGGCCGTCGAGTCGCAGGGAATTGCCTGGGAAGATTACAAGACGCAGCTTCGCAACGGCCTCCTGACGCAGGAAGTCATCCGTCAGCAGGTTGGCGGCCGCATGGATATCGGCTCCGACGAGGTGAAGAAGTACTACGAGGATCACAAGGACCAGTTCACCCGACCCGAGCAGGTGGAACTCGGCGAGATTTTCCTGAGCACCGAAGGGAAGAGCCCCGAGGAGATTGCCGCCGTCAACACGAAGGCTGATGATCTTCATAACCGCGTGGCGAAGGGCGAGAACTTCGTCGAAATCGCGAAGCGCTATTCGGAAGGCACCACGGCTAAAGACGGCGGCGACCTGGGTCGATTCGAGCGCGGCCAGCTGGCGCCACAGCTCGAGGATGCCGTGTTCAAGATGGATAAGAACGGCATCACCGACGTGATCCAGACCAAGACAGGTTTCGAAATCCTCAAAGTACTGAACCATTTCGACGCGGGCTTGCAGCCGCTCGACAAGGTCGAAGGCGAAATCACCAACCGGCTTTATTCCCAGAAGATGGAGCCGGCCCTCCGCACCTACCTTGCGGAACTGCGCGAAGAAAGCTACGTGCTGGTGAAGCCGGGATATACGGACACCGCCGCCGTTCAGGGAGGCACCGTTATTCAGGAAGTGGCGCCCACGCCAGACTCACCCAAAAAGAAGAAGAAGTTGCCGGCGCCGAAGGTTTAAGACTTATGAAGTCTCATTTTGTTGTTGACCTCTCGGACGGCCAGATGGTCGTCTCGCATTTCCTCGTGCGCGAAAAAGAGGTTCGTACATCCGTGCGCACGGGTTCTTCCTGGCTGCAGCTTGAGCTGATGGACCGCACCGGCACGATCTCCGGAAAGATGTGGGAAAATTTCTCGGCGCTTGGTCGCTACATTTGACCGCGACGACGTGATACAGATTCGCGGCCGCGTGAAACTGTTCAATGGCCAGAAGGAACTGTCGCTTGAGCAGATCATTCCCGTCCTTGAGCGCGATTACGACCTCAGCGATTTTCTTCCCCATACGAAATACGACGTGGAAAAAATGTACGCCGATTTGCGCGCGGCGGTGGCCGGAGTTGGCAATCCCTGGCTGAAGCGGCTGCTCGATGATTTTATTGAGGATCCCGCCATTGTTCCGCGGCTGAAGCGTGCCCCTGCCGCGATGACCATGCATCACGCCTTCCTCGGCGGATTACTGGAACACATTGTGAGCCTCATCGGACTGGCATCGGGCGTGAGCGCGCATTATGGGGAACTCGACGCGGATCTGCTTCTGGCCGGCGTCATCCTTCACGATATCGGCAAGATCGATGAACTTCGCTACGCTCGCGGCATCGACTACTCCACCGAAGGGCGCCTCCTTGGTCATATCATGATCGGCCTTTGCATGGTTCGCGAAAAAATCAAGGCGATTCCGGGCTTTCCGCCGCAGCTTGGCAGTTCTTCTCGAACATCTGATTGTCAGCCATCATGGCTCTTTCGAGTTTGGCTCACCCTCGCTTCCTCAGACGCGGGAAGCCGTGGCTCTGCACTTTCTGGACGATATGGATTCAAAAATGGGCGCGATGCGCACGACCATGGACCTTGCTTCCGCAGCCGCCGGAACGTCCGTTTGGACCGATCGCAACCCTTCGCTGCGCCGCGCCCTGCTCCACACCGATAAATTTCTTGGCAGCGATTCCCGGCAGGCAGCAAACGGCTCGCCCGCAGCCGCGGGCGCACAGAACCAGGCTGCACAACAGAAAACGAGCGAGAAGGACACTTTGCAAAAGGATTCCCGGGGGCTATTCCATGGATGAAATCACGAATATGCCGTCGGCCCAACTTGCCGGGAAAAGCCGGCCTCCCCGCCGCGCGCTGCTCGATTTGGCGCCCCTTGAGCTGGACTGCTTGAACACCCTTTGGCCCATGGGCGAGGGCACCGTTCGCGAAATTCGCGACCGCCTGGCGGAGCGTCTCCCGCGCGCCTATACCACCATCATGACGATTATGGATCGCCTCGCGCGCAAGGGCATCGTCGAGCGCCGCAAGACCGGGTCGCGCCTACATCTATCGCGCCAATCTCACTGCCGAGGACGCTCGCGCGCAAGCCTTGGGGCATGTGGTCGATAAATTTTTTGGCGGTTCGAAAGAAGCGCTTGCTTGCCCAGCTCGCCGCCCCCCCGCCGGTTCCGCTTGTCCGTGCGGCTGCGGCGTCAGCTTCTTCTGCGCCGTCCGCAGTTGCCGTTCCGGTCTCTGCCGCTCCTGCCGGCGACACCGCGCCCATAGGAGATCCGGGACCCTCCGCGTCGGGCAAGGCGTAGGAGGGCGGCCTCGAAGAGTCCTCAGACTGACTTGCCATTCGTAACCGAACAAAAAATCGCACGACGACTTTAGGAAAGTGTGTCCATAAATCAGGGGGCATGACTTGCGCAGACCGGTAATCGCCGGCAACTGGAAAATGTACAAGACCCAGGCGGATGCCCGCGCGTTTTTTCAGACGTTTCTGCCGCTCGTGGCCGCCTCGCGCCATTGCGACATCATCGTCGCGCCTCCTTTCACCGCGCTGGCGGTCGCTGTCGACGCCACCCGCGGCAGCGCCATCGGAGTCGCCGGCCAGAATATTCACTGGGAGCGTGAAGGCCCTTTTACCGGGGAAATCTCGGCGCCCATGCTCGTGGAATCCGGATGCCGCTCGGTAATCATCGGGCATTCGGAGCGCCGTCAGTATTTCGGTGAGACCGACGATTCGGTGAATCGCAAGATCCGCGCCGCGCTTCATGCCGGGCTAACGCCGATTGTCTGCATAGGGGAAACGCTTGCCGAACGCGAAGGAAATCACACCCGCTCCGTCCTGCAGCGCCAATTTGAAGGCGGCCTGACTTCGTTGACCCCGCAGGACTTCTCGCGTATTCTGTTGGCTTACGAGCCAGTTTGGGCCATCGGCACAGGACTCACGGCTACGCCGGAAACTGCCGAGGAAGCTCACTGCTATATTCGCGAGCTGGCGGCGGCTCAGTGTACGCCGGAGGCGGCTGCCGGCCTTCGCATCCTCTATGGTGGCAGCGTAAAGCCTGAAAACATACGGGGACTCATGGCGCAGGCGGATATCGACGGCGCTCTTGTGGGCGGTGCGAGCCTGGACGCCAAGTCTTTTGCGGCGATTGTGAATTATCCATCGTAATTCTATAGAAGCGCTTGGCGGCGGAAAATTTGCCCATGCGCGACAGGGAGTGGAAATGCCATCTACGGCAAAATGGGCTTTATCGCTTTTCGTGGCGGCTGGTCTGATTTCGATCGGCTGGCGCTACACGCCGATCCTCATGACGCTGCACGTGCTTGTCTGCTTCGTGCTGGTAATCGTGATCATGCTCCAAAGCGGAAACGCCGCGGATTTGGCCGGCGCATTCGGCGGCGCTGGAAGCCAGACGGCTTTTGGCCCTCGGGGCGCCGCGACGTTTCTTTCCCGCGCGACCACCTGGTGCGCCATTGTGTTCATGATGACTTCGCTCACGCTCTCCGTGAAGCGCGCTCCCACAGGGTCGTTCAGCACCGGCTCGATCCTGGAGCAAACGCAATCTTCGACCCCGGCCCCAGCCTCAGCCAAGAAGGCGGCGCCCTCAACTGCGAAGCCGGTTACCCCGGCACCGGCGCAACCACCGGCGGCGCCGGCACAACAGTCCACACCCGCTCCCGCTCAGCCGCCTGCTAAGAAATAGCGGTCCAATCGCCCGGCTTTAGCTCACCTGGGTGGAGGAAGCGGCGACTAGCCACTCCTGCTCGATTTCGTGTAATTGAGCGCCCAGGCAATCAGCGGGATCTGCAGCGGCAGTCGCGCCCACTGCACCCACGCTTCTCCCATGAAGCCGGGAAACGCCACGTGCGCGGCCGCCATATAGATGTTTGCCGGAAACACCGCCACCAGCAGCAGCGTTAGTCCATAAGCCGCCGCTCGCCGGAATTTGCGCAGAAGCAGTCCAGCGCCTCCCAGAAATTCGGCAGCCCCGCTGATTAACACAAGCGCGCGCGGCCACGGCAGCGCCGGCGGCATAATCCGCATGTATGGCGCGGGATGGAAGAAGTGCAGAAAACCGCTCACGAGGAAGATGCTCGCAAACAGGCCAAGCCCTATCGCGAATCCGAGTCTGCTTCTGCTGTCTGCCATTTCAACTTGAGATGCCTCCGCTCCTGAGAACGCACGTCTTGAAGAATTTTCCTGCCTGCATCACATCGCCTACAACGTCACACTTTGCTGAGTCGCTCGTGTTCCGCGAGCAGATATGACACGTAGCTGCGAACCAAATTACAAAATAGTCGCGCCTCGTTGGGCTGAAGCGCGATACCCATCTTGAGGTGCGCTCCGTGGCGAACGCCTCCACCGGTAGGTGAGGAGAGATAGCCGTGCAACCTCTGTATCCAGTCGAGAACCTGTTCTAGCGTCTGGCCCTTGTAACTCCTCCGCAGATCGTCTGCGATCTTGTTGAAATATTTTCCCTGGATGGTTCCTTCCTCGGTTTCCATTCCTTGAAAAGCAGTCGACACGGTTTCCAGCAGCCACAAAAGCTCTTGGACAGCCGGGAGGTCGCGCCCTTCGACCAAGAGCTGCCAGGACTGCTTGAAGGATTTCTGAATGATCTCTTGAGCTTGCTGATCTAGAGAAACAGCTTCTTCAGACGTCTGTATGAACGCTTCCTCACCAGTTACCACCAGATTGGGCGGGCGAATCTGATAATGAGCCCTGTGGCCTGAGAGCACGCGATTGATCTTAGCTACATCCGGAACCGCGTAGTCTGGATGTGTGACACGGAGTGCTTCGCAAGCATCGTAGAACGCCTCGATGAACAACGGCGCGTTCATCCCTGCCTCTGACATATGGCCGTCAAGATCAGTTTCGGCCCAGCTCGCACTGGAACTCCACACAGCCGTTCTCCCGGCCGCGCCTGCGAAATACGTTTTGAAATGCTCTAAAATGCTCTGTTGGTTCCCTTGATTCGCAACTATCCCAATCAGTCGGAAGAACTCCTTGGAAACCTCACTCGAAATATGTCCAGGCGAATCGAATCGCCACGCCCCGTTGAATTTCAACATGGATAACGGGTCCCCTTGTAAATTGCCTTTGTGGCTCTGTCTCGGTTTCGCTTTTCCAGATTTTTGTGCGTCGCGGAAACTCTGCGCCAGACCTTCAACACGCCTTCCCACTCATGGAGAGCAAACTTAATCACGGCGCACGCAGTAGCGATTACCAGGACGCTGCTGAGGAAAATGTTTTCGAGACTCATGGCTTTCCCTCAGCAGCTTTCTGAACTGGCATCGGGAGTACTGCCGCTTTAGGCTCGATCAATGGGCGGCCGATTCGCTCGAGCAAATCGTTTGCGTCTTCCAGCTCGTCATGAGTGATTTCCTTAAGTTCAAAGAGACGCGCCACGGCCAATCGAGGGTCACGCAGTAAGTAACGGCGAGTCCCGCGATCATTGTGGGACCGAATAAGGCCGATTTTCACGAGACGATTGATCGCCTTACTCACGGTGCCTTTCGTCTCGATGCCGGTGCCAGTCATGATCTCCTCATACGTCGGATAGCAAATCGAGTGCGGGCCACCGCGGGTCAAGAGGTATATCCACACCCTCAGCTCCGCACCGGTTAGGTGACGTAGCAACTCTCGTGCAAGGTACGGCAGCGGTGCGAACCCGCCTTCTTTTGTGGTAAAAACTTCTTTTTCTGCTTTGGGGAAGCACCGGTCGCGGTACCTTTGATCTCGTGGTAGCCGTTTGCTTTTCACTTTGAACTCCTTGATTTCTCGTTGATTGTGGGGCTACAACGGGCCGATGGCCAACCCCTCCCATACCTACCCCTGGAATACCCCAGAAAATACACCAATCCAACCCAACCCACTGCGACACAGCGAATACACGCACCCCTGTGGACATGGCGTCGTTGCCGCATAAACACGACACGTTTTGTTCCTCGCGGATGGGAAGGGTTTCCCGTAGGACTAGAAAAAGCGACGTGCTTAGAGAATGAATTGCCGAGGAGACCGGTCAAAATATTCCAACGGCTGGATTAGTGTCGGCAACCCATCACAAGGCCGAAATCCGTTCCGCTTCGTACGACACGGAAACTATTGAAAGCTGTGGCCTCCGCGGCGCACCAGCAGTTGCCAGCGAATCGGAACAAAAGCGCAAGTGTGTTGTCAACGCAAAGTAGAAATGTCCGGTTTATTGCAATTTAGAAATGTCCGCTTCCAGGACTTGCGCCAGGGGTGATTGGGAGGCGGAAGGTATTTGGTTTTGTTGTGAATTTTGGGTTGGGATGTGCGATCCGCAAGGCCTGGAGGCCGTAGGCCGGAAGGACTTGCGGATCGCGGCGCGGTCGGACACGGCTGCAGCGGCAGATAACGGCCGCGGAAACGCAGCCAGTGCGTGCCATCGAGCCGCTTTTCGATTTCCGCATGCGCCCCCCGCAACCCGGCGCACACCTGCTCGCGCCGTAGTCCCCAGCGTTGCCCGTCCCAGCTCACCGTGTGGTCAGAGCCCACAGTCCGCACCGCCCGCACACTGAGGATTTCCTCCAGCCGCTGGCTGCGATCGAGCCGCCGGTGCGCATCGCCGCTTCGTGCCGGCGCGACGACAAACCGCTGGTTCCAGAACGGCCAGAAGGTGATTTCCAGAAAGCGATTGGCCGCCTGCAGCGTGGTGATCTCTGCCAGCCGCATCTGTTTGACGAGCCGGTCTTGCAGCGTGCCGAAGAGCCGCTCGACGCGTCCCTTGGCCTGCGGCGAGTGGGCCGCGATCCACTCGATGTCGAGTTCCGCCAGAGCGCGCCCGAACTGCGTACGAGCCGGCTGATCCTGCAATTGCTCGTGCCATTGCACCGGGCGGGAGGTCACAAAGAGGCTGTTTTTATCGGTGTAGAGAGCCAGAGGCCGTCCGTGGCGTTGCACCCAGCCACCCAGGGTGCGCAGATTCTCCTCCGTCGAGTCGTGCTCTACCAGGCGGCCCCACACCTGGCTGGTGGCATCATCGATCATCGCGATTAAGTGGCACCGCGGCCCGCGCTCTTCCAGCCAAGCGAACGGCGAGCTGTCCATCATTACCAACTCGCCCCGGCAGCAGCGCCGCGGCCGCCACACATGCACGCGCTTGGCTTGGCGTCGGCGCACCTGCCACAACCCGGCTGCGACCATCCATTGGCGCAGCGTCTCCCGGCTGGCCACCAGGCCGGCACGCGCCAGGTGCTCGCTGGCCAGCGTCGGGCCGAACCCGGCATAGCGCGGCTGCCGTAGTTCCGTTATCGCCCGCTTCTGCCTCGCCTCGGGGATCTTGCGGTTGGAGCGACGGCCGCGCAGCCGATGCAGAATCCCCCGATCTCCCTCCTTGCGCAAACGCTGTTGCCAACGCCGCACTTGGCGGTCGCTCACCCGCAGCCGCCGCGCGGCTTCGACCTGCTGGATGTGTCCTTCTTCCACTTGTTGCAGCACCTTCAACCGTTCCCGATCCCTCCAACTCAACTCGATTCGCTCCGTTTCCATCCCGCCTCCCACCCGGGATCAAACCGGACATTTCTACTTTGCACAAACCGGACATTCTCATTTTGCGGCGACAAAAGCGCAAGTGTGTTTGACAAACCAAATCTTCGGCGATTAGGATTGAGACGCGCGGTCGTGGCGGAACTGGCAGACGCACCAGCTTGAGGGGCTGGCGGTAGCAATACCGTGGTGGTTCGAATCCACTCGACCGCACCATCTTTCCTTCGTCTCTGCATTTGAAACTCCTGCTCGGATAATTTTCTCAATTACTCCGCGCCGCTCATCCAAACAGAATCCTGACGGTGTAGAATGGCGCTTTCACGCGCTTCATCGCATTTATGGAGACACGGTGACGGAGCCGAAAAGTGCGGCATTGCGCGGAAAGGTCGCCGTAATCACGGGTGGCAGCAGCGGAATCGGTGCAGCCACCGCGCGCCTTTTTGCCGATAAAGGCGCAGCGGTAGTCGTCGGATACCACACCGGCGCCGAACGCGCGCAACGCCTTCTCAAACAACTGCCTGGGACGGGCCACCGCGCGCTTTCAATCGTTCTGGAAGATTCCGCAACCATTCGGCGCGCCGCCGAGGCGGTGCGCGAGGCCTGCGGCCGGGCGGACATTCTTGTGAACTCCGCGGGATTCACGCGAGTGGTGCCGCATGCTGACCTGGAAGCCCTCACGGATGAGCTTATGGACGCAATCCTGATCGGGAACGTGCGCGGAACGTTCTCGGTGATTCGCTCGTTCGCGCCGCTGCTGGGAGAAAGCGGCGAAGGGGTCATCGTGAATGTCTCATCGATCGCTGCCTTTACCGGGCTGGGCAGCAGCATCGCGTACTGTGCCGCAAAAGCCGCGCTGGATACGGTAGCCATATCGCTGGCGCGCGTTCTAGGTCCCAAAATTCGCGTCCTGAGCGTTTCGCCCGGCCCCGTTTCCACCGACTTCGTGCCCGGCCGCGACCGCGCCGCGCAAGAAATCCTTGCCCAGAAGACGCCGCTGAAGCGAGTGGTCGAGCCGGAGGACATCGCCGCGGCAATTCTGGCCTGCGTTACACACCTGAAAATGGCGACCGGAACCACCCTCGTGGTAGATGGTGGCACCCATTTGTAGAGAAGAGTTCTTATCGTCGGGCGAGAATTAAAGGCCCTTCCAGGCCACGTACGCCGCGCCCATCAAAGGGCATTCCTCGTTCAGCACAACGTAGATGGGAACAGTGGCAAGAAAATCCGTCATCTTTTCCTTGTCTCTCGCGGCTGCCGCGAATCGGCCGTCCTTCAGCTTGGGCAGAACTTTCACGGCAATCCCTCCCGCGACGTAAACGCCTCCTCGCGCCAGCGCGCGAACCGCGAAATTGCCGGCTTCCGAGCCGTAAATTTCCGTCCACAAATCGAGCGTCGCCACGCAAACGGGGCATTCGCCCGAAAGCCCTTGCTGCGTGATCAGCGGCGCTGGATCTTTTGCCGGATCGTCGAACCCCGGGTGCCTCACGGTCGGATCGAGAAATTCATGCACGTTCTGGAATCCCCGGCCGGACAAGAGAATCTCGGCGCTGACGTAGTCGTGGCGCCCGCGCAGATATTTCCAGAGATCCGCCTGCTGCGGCGTATGCGGCGCGAAATCCGCGTGCCCGCCCTCGGTGCCCATGGCGAGGTGCTGCTTTCCATCCCAGAACAGCACGGCCTCGCCAAGCCCCGTTCCGGCGGCAATCACCACGCACGTCGCCTCTCGGACGGGAACCCCTTCGAAGAGCACTGCCAGATCGGAAGGCGGCAGCACACCCACACCGAACGCGGTCGCCTCGAGGTCATTTAGAATTCTCACCCGGCTAAGCCCGAGAAACGACGCCACCGTGGCGCCATCCACGATCCACGGCATATTCGTCCCGTGAACGCGGTTGTTCACCACTGGGCCGGCCACCCCGAAAGAGGCCGCGGTTATGCTCGCCGGATTCTCCTGCAAAAAATCCTTGGTAATTTCCTGCAGGCCGGCGTGTTCGTGGCTGGAATAGCGCTTGTGCGCGATCCGCACAAGCTGCCCATCCGACGTGTCGAACAGGCCGATATTCGATTTTGTTCCGCCGATATCGCCGGCAAGGATCATCAAAATCCCCAAACGCGCCTCTGAGGGCGCTCAAGATTTAAGATACGGTGATCAAACGGCAGTCTTCTGCAACTAGAATGGCCGCCATTCGCGGCCCTCGGACTCTATCAAGTCGTCCGCAGCACGGGGCCCATGGCTTCCCGCAGGGTAGGTGGAAATGGGAGGCACGGAGCCGCTCTTCCACGCCTCAAGAATCGGGTCCACAAGCGCCCATGCCGCCTCCACGCTGTCCGCGCGATCGAACAGCGTGGCATCGCCGCGAATACAGTCGTTGATGAGCGTTGCGTACGCATCGCGCGACGCCTCGCCGAAGGCCGCGCTATAACGAAAGTCCATTGTAACTGGGCTGATTTGCATTTGTCCGCCGGGAGCTTTCGCGCCAAAAGACAACGAAATCCCTTCCTCCGGCTGAATATTCAAAACCAGCCAGTTGGGTTGAAGATTGTTGCCGCGGAATACCATGTGCGGCGCATCCTTGAATCGAATCGCCACTTCGGTCCGCGACTTGGCTAGCCGCTTGCCCGTCCGCAGATAAAAGGGCACCCCGCTCCATCGCCAGTTGTCTACAAAAAGCTCCGCTGCTACGTAAGTTTCGGTTACCGAATCGGGGTTTACGCCTTTTTCCTGGGTATAACCGGGGACCGAAGCCCCTTTCGCCGTTCCTGGCCCATATTGCCCCCGCACCACGAATTTAGAAACCATTTCTTCCGTGAATGGCCGGATCGATTGCAGCACCTTGATCTTCTCGTTGCGCACCGCGTTCGCATCGAAATTTGCCGGTGCCTCCAGCGAGACAAGCGACGTGAGCTGCAGCATGTGGCTCTGCAGCATGTCGCGCAAGGCGCCGGTGGCCTCGTAGAATGAGGCCCGCTGTTCCACTCCCAGGGGCTCCGCGGCCGTAATTTGGATGTGGTCGATATAGTTGCGATTCCAAAGGGGCTCGAAAATTCCATTGCCGAAGCGGAACACCAAAAGGTTCTGTACCGTCTGCTTGCCCAGGTAATGATCGATGCGGTAGACCTGCGATTCGTTGAAGACGCTGAGTACGGTTTCGTTCAACTCCTTCGCCGATTCAAGGTCGTGCCCGAAGGGCTTTTCGATGATGATTCGCGTCCAGCATTTTCCCGTTTTCGGTTTCGCGAGCCCGGCTTCCCCGAGGCGTTTGATGATGTGCGGATACACGTCCGGCGGGGTGGCCAGATAAAACAGCCGGTTGCCGCACAATTGCCCCTCGCCGTCGATTTCTTCCAGTCGGCTTGCCAGCCCTTTGAAAGACTCCGGATCGTCGTAATTTCCGCTGAAATACAGCATCTGTTTCAGGAACTCCTGCAGCTTCCCGGCGTGTTTCCCGCCTTCCGTTTTAGCCAGCGCCCCCTCCGCCTCTTTGCGGAAATCGTCGTCCTTCATTTTGGTTCGTGCGAAGCCGAGCAATCGGAAGCGAGGCGCCAGGCAATCGTGCCACGCCAGATCGAACAAGGCTGGCAGAAGCTTGCGGCGCGTCAAATCGCCGGAGGCGCCAAATAACACAATGGCGCACGGATCGTTCGGAACTTCGCAATAATAAGCATCCCGTTGAGCGGAACCAGGGGCCTCAACCATCTGGGTTTTCATCGTGTCTCCTATGAAAATCAGTGAAGAAGGTCAGTGAAGAGATCACTCAAAAAGATCAATGAAAAAAGTCACTGAAGGATCATTGAAAGTGGAAATCTCAAATTCTCGCCGCCAAAGTGGAACATCGCGCTCTGCACCCCGCGTTCCGGATTCACCCGGAGTATCGGCAATTCTGGGTTCCGCCTTGCCCGGTGCTTGCGATCATCGCGGGCAGGAGACAGAAGGCTACCATAATGTATGTGGCTGCTTTGTTACACAATTTGGGTTCAGACGGAAACCTGGCAGTGACCGGCCAGCCTCCGCCTCGCCTCCATAAACTCCTCGAGACTGGAAATTCCCGCACCCTTGAAGTATCTTGAACGGGCAGACTTAACGGGAGGCATTCTGATGGCCGACGACAAGGGAAGGGACAGTGCGGGCGCAGCCACTTCGCTGCAGCAGGAGGGGCAAAGTGTCCGGATGGTGAAATGCGTCAAGTTTGGCCGCGAAATGCCTGGGCTCGACCGCATCCCCTGGAAGGGTGAGATCGGCAAGCGCGTCTACGACAATGTCTCTAAAGAGGCGTGGCGCATGTGGGTGGAGCATTCCAAGATGCTGATGAACGAGTACCGCCTGAACCCTCTCGACCCGAATTCCCTAAAAATCATGGAAGACCAGATGCAGCAGTTCTTCTTTGGCGAAGGCGCCAGGCTTCCCGAGAGCTACGTACCCCCCAAGCATTGAATCTAACCGGTTTAAATTAGGCTGGAGCGGTAGAGGCAGGGGAGTGCTCGCTGTGCTTTCGCTTCATTCCGCCTCCTTGCCGATTCGCTCCGTTTCCATCCCCCCCCGGGATGAAACCGGACATTTCTACTTTGCACAAACCGGACATTCTCATTTTGCGGCGACAATTCTGTTAACAACTATTGACAGCCTCAATCAGCATGGGCTATAGGGCCCGGTGAAAGGCTTGGTGCCTTTGTTGCCGAATAACCAATCCGCGAGGAAGACAGCCATGGTGTCCACGTATCGCCACAGAGTTCTCGCATCCCTGCTATTCCTTATTTTGGGACTGACATGTCGGCTTGCCTCTGCCCAGGTGGATTTATCTGGAAGATGGGGGCAGACGCTAACGGAAGACGAGCCCGAGCTCTTTCCCGGTTCCGAGATCGGGGACTACACCGAGTTGCCCATCAACGACGCCGCTCGCATGAGGGCCGACACGTGGGACGCACAAAAATGGGAGATGATCGAACATGAATGCGACCCCCATGGAATCACCTACGCGCCCTTTGGTCTCACGATCCAGCAGGAACTCACTCCGTTCACACAGGCCGTGCTCGACTGGCAGGTGCGGCTGGATGGCGGTCAGATTCGAAGAGTCTACATGGACGGGCGACCTCACCCTTCTGAAAACGGACTGCACACCTGGGAGGGTTTCTCCACGGGTGAATGGGACGGCGACAAGCTGAAGGTGACCGTGACGCATATGAAGGAGGCGTGGCTGAAGCGCAACGGCGTTCCGCGCAGCGAAAAAGCGACCTTTATTCAATATTTTATAGTTCACGGAGACTTCATGATGCTGGTCACCGATTACGAGGATCCGGTCTATCTGACGGAGCCCTTCATCCGCCATTCGAACTTTATCCGGAACCGGGTGACGCGCTTCCGGGCAAATTATTGCCTCCCCAGCGTCTCCGTGGAGCATCCGGAGGGCTACGTGGCGTATCACTTGCCCGGCAAGAATGCATTTCTAACCGAGTTTGCATCCCGGTGGGGCGTGCCACTGGAAGCAGCGCGCGGCGGGGCGGAGACAAGATATCCCGAGTATCAAGACAAGCTGGCGAAAATGCCGGCGCCACCCAAGCTTCCTGAACCCAAAGAGAACAAACAATGAACGGAGACCGCCGCATTGGTGGGAGGTCTTTGGGGATGCCGCTCACAGGGATCGTTCTTGCACTTGCCCTCCTGGGGCCGTGCGTTCATGGCCGGCAGAACGAAAGCGCCGGCCAACCGGGCCGGGCCCGCAGCGAGCAGGCTACTACTCGCGGAAAAGTAGAATTGCAGCACGTGCGAGGGAACGTTTACATGATCGCCGGCGCCGGGGCGAACATTACGCTGCAGGTGGGGGATGACGTGGTAATTGTCGTCGATTCCGGCTTGCCGGAGAGGAGCGAAGATGTCCTCGCGGCCATCCGTAGCGTCACGGACAAGCACATCCTCTTCATCATCAATACCAGCGCCGATGAGGATCACACGGGCGGCAACGCCAAACTGGCGGAAGTCGGATGGGCCCTGCCGAATACCGCGCGAAACCCGCTCCAGAAGCCGGGAGAAGACAGGTTCCTTATGGCCACAGGAGCGTCGATCATCGCGCACTACAACGTGCTTAACAGGATGAGCGCGCCGGGCGGGAAGGCCCCGCCGGTATCGTCCGCCCTGTGGCCTACCGATACGTACGACACCAGATACTGGAGGCTTTATAACGGCGAGGGCGTCTGGATCTACCACCCGCAGACCGCGCATACCGACGGCGACAGCTTCGTTATTTTTCGGTCGTCGGATGTCGTGAGTACCGGGGATATTTTTACGCTGGTAAGCTACCCGGTCATCAAGGCAGACCAGGGAGGCAGCATCGACGGAGTGATCGCGGCCCTGAACCAGATCATCGAGTTCCTGGAAGCAAAGCAAGACGAGGAAGGCGGCACCTATGTGATTCCAGGCCATGGGCATCTGTGCGACAGGCATGACGTGGTGGACTACCGCGACATGGTCACAATTATTCGTGGCCGGATTCGATACTACGTAGACCAGGGAATGACGCTCGAGCAGGTGAAGGCGGCGAAACCCACGTTGGACTATGACGGACTTTATGGCGCCACAAGTGGTCCGTGGACCTCCGATATGTTTGTGGAAGCGGTTTATCGTGAGCTGGCGAAAAAGAAGGTTCAAGAACATCAAAACGCCGGCGGAGGGAAGCAATGAGGCCCCAAATTTTCCGGAAGTGCCATGCAAGGCACGCCGGGCCTTTGTTGGTACTCCTTCTTTCGATAGGTTGTTGGGCAGATAGCACTACCGCCCAAACGCTGATCCCGGAAGAGCAACCCGCCCCAACTGTGGCAGGCCCGACGGCAAAAGCAGCGGCTACGATCGATCTGACCGGTTACTGGGTTTCCCTCGTTGATTCCGACTGGCGCTGGCGAATGATGACGCCGGCAAAAGGAGACTACCCCAGTATTCCCCTGAATGCCGAAGGAAAGAGGATCGCCGATAGCTGGGATCCGGCGAAGGACGAGCGCGAAGGCCGTCAGTGCAGCGCATACGGCGCAGGGAACATCATGCGCATCCCGGAACGCCTCCATATTTACTGGGTGAACGACAACACGTTGCGTATCGACACCGACGCCGGCATGCAGACGCGGATATTTCATTTCGACGGTTCAAAATGGCGGGGCGGAGTTCCGCAGTGGCAGGGCGATTCGGTCGCGGCGTGGGAAAAAGCCGGCAGCGCTGGAGCACCTGTGCTTGAGAAGGGTGGGTCTTTGCATGTGGTCACGATGCACATGAGACCTGGGTATTTGCGCAAGAACGGGGTGCCGTACAGCGGAAATGCCACATTGACTGAATACTTCGATCGCTTCGATCGAAATGGTATTTCTTACCTTATGGTCATGTCGATCATGGATGATCCGGCGTATCTTAACGTCCGATTCAACACGGGAGAGGAATTTCAGCGTGAGCCGGATGGTTCGAAATGGAATCCGACGCCGTGCCGTCCCCTTTGGCCCAGGATGACAGAACCTGCACGTGGTGACAGGCTGGAAAAGTGAGGAGTCCAGCCGGGAAATATCAACCGATGTGCTCTCGGGCCAATCTCTAACGCGCCGTAAGTTGCAGATTGCGTTGGCGCGCTTACTTGGCGAGCGGGTCGGGCCGAATCTGGAAATGCACGATCTCGCTCGTAGTGCCCTTGCCGCCTTCGATATGCCAGACGACTCGTTCATTATTGCCGGCCCAAATCCCGCGTCCTTTCCAGCCGGCTTTGGGATCATCGATGCGTCCAGACATCGAGCGCGTGTAGAAATCCATCGGATACGGCACGCGCATCGTTACGAATTTCTTCTGATCGGGCAGGAAGGCGATCAATGAATCAGAGCCCGTGCCGTCGATCGACCGGCACGTCTTTGCCCAGCCCAAGCGTATTCTGGCGGTCTACCCAGCTCAGATAAAAGTAATCCGACCGGATGTTCGTACCCTTGAATTTAGGGCCCGGCACCGGATAAAGCGTCCAGCCCTCCGGGCAATGCTGGCCCGTCGCGGTCGGTCCCCGCAGCACCTTGCACTTGCTGCGGTCAAAGCTGGCGAGGTGAGCGCTCTCCCCGAGCGAAACCCAGGCAATCCCCTTGCTGTCGATTTCTATGCCTTGCGTGCCGTATCCCTCCACCCCTGGGGCATTCGGATTGTTGAACGGCGGTTCGTACACCTCGGCCATGCAGGTGGCTGGAGGGTTTGACCCCATCGTGTAGCGGATAATTTTTCCCGGTATCCCCGTTTTGGGGCCGCCATTCACGCCCCCCACAACCCAGAAACTACCGTCAACCGGGCTGGAACCCGCGCCGTAGGGCAGAGCTCCGCTCAGCATCCGATCCAGTTTCGGATCGGCTGGCTGGTCGGGCGTGGTATACGGGCCAATTTTTCCGTCACCGTTGTAATCAATGACGCCGGGGCACCAGCCGTTGGCCTTCTCGGCATCGTGCGTTTCTTCCCACACACGCGTCTTGAACCATGCGAACCCGCCGCTATCGGTGTGGGGCGGCGGCTGCATGGTTGTGTAGAGGGTTTCGTCTTTGTCGTTCGCCCAGGCGCGGTGGCTGCCCGCTGTGCCGCACATTCCGGCGGAAGTCTGCTGGTGCGTCTGCGGATCGTACAGGCACCAAGCCGCTCCCCCTCACCGGGAAGTTTTTGGCGAACGGATTGTTAGAACCCTTGCCGCACCAGTTCGGCGGAGTGGAAGGCCTCCCCGAATACCACAACCGGCCTTTGGAGTCGATCTGCGGCCCGCCTATCGCCGCCGCCGGTAGATTTCCAAACAATCTCATCGCCCCAGAACGGCGACGGCATTTCGTTGTACAGCGCCGGTCCGGGTGCTCCGCTAGACGGTGCGTCTGAGTTGGGCGGCGTCATTGTGCCCTTGGTGTACTCGACTGGATCGAGCCACTCCATGAGCCCGGAGGCAGTGTCTGCGCCGTAGATCCGTCCATAGGCGTTCGCGGTGGGATAGTAGGAATTGCCGGAGGCCACATCGTGGATGAACGCACGGTCCGACGCATACTCCCAGATCGAGATCACGACGTTGCGTTCCAGGCCCTGCGGCCGCGGCGGCGCGGCTGGGACTTCGCCTGCCGCAATCCGGTCGGACCAATCCGCAAACAGCGCAAGACCGCGTTCGTGCCCAAAGCGAGTGTCGACATCCGCCAGCATCTCTCCGCCCACCTGGCCGGACTTCAGCATGCGCTCCCAGGCGGCGGAGCTGATTGGCGAAGGCGCCGACGCTCTTGTTTATCTCGCGCGTGACCTTGTTGCCCATCTGATGGCAGTCTTCACAACCGCGCTTGATGTTGAAGATAAACTCCGCCTGGTTCGATACCTCCTGGCCATTGCGCACGTCCTGGATGCTGAGTCCCGCGGGACTCGACGTGGGGCGGGCTGGGAATTTTGCCTGAATTGGCCATCGCGAGGCAATCTGCGTCGCCTCCCCGGCAATCGATGAAACGCTCCGGGCCGTCTTCGGGTGGCGGAGGCGGGATCTTCATGGGGAAGGCGCTCTTGGGCGGGATATTCAACAGCGAATACCAGTAGTTCGCGGGATAATACTCCGCCGCGGCACGCGCGTCCGGAGCGATGACTGCGGTAAGGGCCAGCGTCTTCCCGGGCCTGGCATTCACCGCCGGCGAATCCACAAGCCCATAGCCTCTCACCCAAACTTTGTAATTCGCGTTGCGCAGTTCAGGCAGCAGATAACGCCCTTGATCGTCGGTGACGACGATCTTGCGAAATTTCACCGGGAAGTCCGTGGTTTCCGCAATCACCCAGACGCCGGCTTCCGGGCCCTTCGAGCTGGTCACCACGCCGCCGATATCATCGGCGTTCACCGGCACACGCTTCGCTTCGGCTTGGGCGGTTCCGCCGCCGCCCCGCGGAGCGGCCTCCATCCGGGCAATCGCGGCAAGGAGAATGGAGACAAAAATAAGAAAGATTATTGACCTGGGCCTTGGAGCTGTTGCTTTCCATTTTGCCATCACGCGCCCTTTCAACCATGCAGCCGAAATTTCCGTTGTGGCCGGTCGGTCGAGGCAACTTATACCTGATCGCCTCTGCGTGCAAGGCTCCCGCCAGCCAGCTTCCGACGGCAACATCTTCGGCGCACGCCGATTTGTTCGAGTAACCGCACCGAGGATTGGAAAGTGTCGACCGCTCCTCTGAAGGAGTGGTGAGGGAGGCGGTTTACTCTTTGCCATCGACCCCCAAGCGCTGGCCTTCGGGCGTGCCCCGAGACGGTAGCCTGTATGTATCCAGCAACCGATGACACCCGGCAACCGATCCCGCCTCCGCTTGAACGAACAACTTGCGCCATTCTTCGCGCTGCTTCTGATTGCCAGCATGGCAGCGGGATGCGCTCGCGCGCAGAATCCAGCGCTTGTCGTGACGGAATTGCGAATTCCCACAAGCGAATCAGGCTACCGAGGCCTGGAAGCTGTGATGGTGCGCCCGAATGACAATTCGCCGCACCCACTGGCGCTGATGACTCATGGCACGCCACGCGCCGCGACGGAAATCTCCGATTCAACTCCGCTCCGCCTCATTCCCCAGGCGCGGGAGTTCGCGCGCCGAGGATGGACGGCAGTGATTGTGATGCGCAGGGGATTTGGCGATTCCGGCGGGGTCTATGCCGAGGATGCCGGGGGGTGTGGCGCGGCTCGCGACCTGGCCAGGCCGACGGAGGAGGCCGCGACCGATCTTCGCGAGGCCGCCTCTTACCTTGCGACTCGCCGTGAAGTCGATGGCTCCCGGATAATTGGCGTCGGAGTTTCTACGGGCGGGATGGCCATGCTCGGGCTGGCGGCTGACCCGCCGCCAGGCCTGAAGGCGGCCATCAGCTTTGCGGGCGGCCGTGGATCGGATGCTCCGGACCACGTGTGCAATCCAGAACTGCTCGTGAGAACGGTTGCCGACCTCGGGAGGCGTTCCAAGGTTCCCATGCTGTGGGTGTACGCGGCGAACGATCACTTCTTCGGCCCGCAGCTGGCGCAGCAGCTTTACCAGGCGTATGCGGATAATGGAGGAACCGTCCGGTTCATCACCACCGGGCCGTTCGGCGCCGACGGCCATGATCTGTTCTCGCAGCAAGGGGCGCCTATCTGGACGCCTATCGTAGATGAATACCTTCTGGGCCAGAATCTCGCGCTGAGGGATACGCCGCTGCCTGATCCGCCGCCGGCGGTGGGATTGCCTTCCCATCTTGGTGGCAACGGACGCAGGCAGTTCGAAGGATACTTACTGAGCGCCCCGCACAAGGCCTTTGCGACCTCGGCGAGTGGTGCTTTCGGGTTCAGCTTCGGACGGCGAACCATCGCCGATGCCGAAACCAGGGCGCTCGAGAATTGCGCCAAGTACACCGCCGGCGGCATTCCCTGCACGATCGCAATGATTGACGACCAGAAGGCTGAGAACTGAAGACTGCCTCACCGCACAGGCTCAAGGACCGTTTCGCGACCGGCCATCCACTCCTCGGCGTGACGATTACGAATGCGCCTTGCGTTTATCGGGAATTATAAGTCGCCCGAGCTGGATACGCAGCCTGGATGTGCCAGCCTCGCCTGCTTGCGAGCCAACCTCGTTAGGCCGATCCCGAATAGCCCGATGCCAACTAGAAGGAGGCTGGATGGTTCGGGCGTGGCGACGATCGCGTTGGGGTTGAAGCCTCCGGCCGAAATGACGCTTGCACCTGGCACGAAGTTGCCGTTGGCGTCGTATACGGTCGCGCCCGTGATACTCAATGGATCAAGGAAATCCGAGGAGGCTGAGCACGTTGCTGCACCCACAGTCTCGAGATTGCATTCCACAAGACTATAGAGGTCTAACCCAAGGTTCGCTACGCCATCCCCAATCGTGCTTGAAACCTTGATGTCTGTCCCCCCATTCGGCAGGACCACACTGGTTGACCCACTGCCCAAACCGACAAAAGCCTCGTTCGAGGGCGACCCGAGAATAAGTTGCGTTTGCGCATAAACGATGGTGCAAGCAGGGCTGGGGCTGGTACAGGATGACGAGGTTTCACCGGAGAGAACGATCGAAAATACGATGGTTCCCCCGTCGAGGTTCGTCGGTTCATTAAACTCATAGGACATATTTACGAAAGCGTCGGAGCTAGTAGCATCGCCACCCGGAAGGTTCAGATTCTCATAGTTCTGGATCGACGCCGAGGCGCCCATCGTGCCAGCGGCCAGCGAACCGACGGCGGTCGCTGAAAATACCCCACTAACGAAAGGCCCCGTAAACATGGCAGAACAGGACGTCGAGTTGGTGGCGCTCGTGCACTGGCCGCCATTTGCATTCCCACCGATAGTCAGCGAGTCCGCTCCAGCCTCCCGTGGCAGCATGAGCGGAGGCAATGCGAGTACAAGGACTACCAGAACCAGCTTCAACCTCATTTTCATCATGTTCTCCTGTGTGCGGCGAGGGATTATAAAGGCGGAAAGCAGAAATTCAAATGCAAAACCCGTTCATGGGCCGACCCACAGCAAGCCGTTGCGCTGAGATTGCGCGCAGCACCCTGGTACTCTTCCTACGTAGATTGTTCAGCGAACAGCCTCGTTGAATACGGAGCGCCTTGCTACCGGGGCGAGGGCTTCCTATACTCGTTGAGGCTTATTGGAATGCCGATCAGCACAGTCATTGTCGACGACGAACGGCCCGCGCGGGACGAACTCGCCTATCTGCTGAAGGGTTTCCCTGAAATTGAGGTGATCGCGCAGGGCAAGAACGGCCTGGAGGCCGTGTCGCTTATCAAGGAACACGACCCGGACCTCGTGTTTCTCGACGTGCAGATGCCGGGGCTCGACGGCTTTGGCGTGATCAAGAAGCTGGTGGAGCGCAAACTGCGCATTCCGCAGATCGTGTTCGCAACGGCGTTTGATAATTACGCCGTGCATGCGTTTGAGGTGAATGCCGTCGATTACGTGCTGAAGCCGTTTGACAAGGCGCGCATCGCCAAGGCGGTGCAGCGCGCGAAGAAGATGGTCGAGGCGGACACTTCGCCGGTGGAGCGGCTTGAAACGCTGGTGGGGCAACTGGGGGCCAGCGCGCCCAAGGCTAAGGCGGCGCAGCCGGTGAAGCTGCTGGTGAAGTCGCAGGCGCGGCTGATCCTGGTGGATGCGGAGGACATGATTTACGCGTCCATCGAGGACGGGTCGATCACCATTGTGGCGCGCGAGGCGGAAGGGCTTCGAATTACCGCACGATTGATGAGCTCGCCGATTCGCTTGATCCGGATGTGTTCTGGCGGCCGCACCGGTCGTATCTGGTGAACATCAATCACATCAAGGAAGTGGTGCCCTGGTTCAAGTCGAGCTACATGCTGAAGATGAACGACAAGCGCGCCAGCGAAATTCCCGTTTCGCGCGGGCAGACCAAGCGGCTCCGGGAGTTGCTGAAGCTGTAGCCGTATCGGGATAGCGTGGGTCGCACGTGCTGGTTTTCCGGGTCCCCGGCGATTCGCGTATTTGACTTTTTTCCCTTCTGACGCACCAGTCAGCAGCCCGGAAAATCCTGAATCGGCGCGTATCACCGCAACCGACCCCCCTGGGAACGCCAACCTCCCGATTGGCGGGTCTTTGTTCCAGCTCAGCGCTTTCGGCGAGAAAGAAAACGGTAGCCGCGTTGACAGAGGACAGCGAAGGGTCCCTCTTTCCGCTGGTGCTGGCGTCGAAAGGAACCGGCGAGTTATCGCGGCTTGCGCAGGGATTGGTACAGCTCGTTTGCGGCGCGGAATTCCTGCTCCATTTCCTTGCTTGTTAGCTGGGTGCGCAGGTAGTCGATGGCTTGCGAGAGGCGATCGAGCGCGCGGGAGATGTTGTCGGTGTTGGTTAGCAGGATATCGCGCCACACGGAGTAGGGACTGCCCGCCAGGCGCAGCGTGTCCTGGAGGCCGGGCCCGGCGAGCGACGAGAGGAAGCCCGGTCTCATCGGTTTCATCCTGCACCACGCGCGCCAAGGCAACCGAAACAAGCTGCGGTAGGTGCGACACGATGCCCACCGCCCAGTCGTGCGTCTCGGGATCGCATCCAAACCGGCTGAGCGCCTATCTTGCGAAGAAGCTGCGCGAACGCTTTTGCGCGAGGGTCGGAATTTTCTCGTTTGTCCCCTCGCTGCCCATCAGGGCGTAGGGCGCGCCGCGAAATAATTCCGCGTCGGCGTATTCGATGCCGGAATGTTCTTTGCCCGCCATGGGATGCCCGCCGAGGAATCGCGCGCCGCTTCGGAAATGCTCTGCCGCAGTCTTGCACAACGACCGTTTTCGTGCTGCACGCATCGCGTGACCAGGGTTCGGCTCGGCGGCGGCCGCTATGGCCGGGAGCGCTTCGATCGTCGCGCCGATGGGCATCGCGATGTAGACCAGATCGGCGCCTCGCAAGGCAGACGGCAGATCGGTGGCGATTTTGTCGATTACGCCGCGGCTCAGGGCGCTGCTCGGCTGCTTCGGAATGATCGAAGCCCACCAGTGCCATCCCCGGATAATGCTTGCGCAAGGCGAGCGCGAACGACCCGCCGATCAAGCCTGTGCCAAGAATGGCGACGCGATGGAAGGGAAGTGTGGTCGGCATAGCGCGTTTTCGATTTTGACAAGAAGCGAAGCCCCACCCTCGGAAGGTCCAAAGAGTGGGGCAACCGCAAAGGCAACTACTTGCCGGCTTTGGCGGCTTCGGGCTTGATCCACGACATCTGCTTGCGCAGTTCCGCGCCGACCTTTTCGATCGGATGCTCCTTCTGGCGCTCGAGCATTTTGTTGTAGGAAGGGCGGCCGGCCATGTATTCGAGGATCCAGTCGCGCGCGAACTCGCCGTTCTGAATTTCGGAGAGCATCTTCTTCATGGTCTTGCGGACGTCTTCGCTGATCACGCGAGGGCCGCGGGTAAGGTCGCCATATTTGGCGGTCTCGCTGACGAACTGGTGCATCTTGGCGATGCCGCCTTCGTAGATCAGGTCGACGATCAGCTTCACTTCGTGCAGGCACTCGAAGTAGGCTGATTCGGGCTGGTATCCCGCTTCGACCAGCGTATCGAATCCCGCCATGATCAGTTCGCGCACGCCGCCGCAAAGAACGGCTTGCTCGCCGAAAAGGTCCGTTTCGGTTTCTTCCTTGAAGGTGGTTTCGATCACGCCGGCGTGCGTGCCGCCGATAGCGCTGGCGTAGCCGAGGGTGCGCTCGAAGGCGTGGCCGCTGTGCATCCTGATGGACGGCCAGCAGGCAGGGAACGCCGCGGCCCGCTTCGTACTGGCGGCGGACCAGGTCGCCGGGGCTCTTGGGAGCGATCATGGTGACGTCGATGGTTTTCGGCGGAACAATCTGGCCGTAGTGAATGTTGAAGCCGTGGGAGAAAAGCAGCATGGCGCCGTCTTTCAGGTTTGGCGTCACGTCGTTTTTGAACACGGCGGGCTGGGTCATATCTGGTGTGAGCATCACGATCACGTCCGCGCCCTTGCTGGCTTCGGCGGCGCTCAGCAGCTTCCAGCCATCCTGCTCGGCGAGCTTGCCGGACGGTCCCGCCGGGGCGCTGGCCGAGTACCACGTCGAGGCCGCTATCGCGCAGATTGAGCGCCTGCGCGCGCCCCTGGCTGCCGTAGCCCAGCACCGCGATGCGCTTTCCAGCCAGCGCCTTAGGATTTGCGTCTTTTTCCCAGAACATTTTCGCCATCTGTTTCTCCTTGTCGCTTTCTTTTAATTTCACAATTCTTCGGTGCTCACTCAGGCGCTGGTTACTGCGCCCTCGGATGCCGAAGACACTAGCTTCGCGTACTTGGCCATCACGCCGCTCGTGTAATGCGGCGCGGGCGGCTTCCATTGGGCGCGGCGCTCGTCGAGATTGGCGTCCACGTCGAGCCGGCGCGCGCGAACGTCGAGCGTGATCGTGTCGCCGTCGCGCAGCAGGCCGATCGGGCCGCCTGCCGCGGCTTCGGGCGCGATGTGCCCGACCATCAATCCGTGCGTGGCGCCGCTGAAGCGGCCGTCGGTGATCAGGGCGATCGATTCGCTGATGCCCTGGCCTACCAGTGCGCCGGTTACCGCCAGCATCTCCCGCATGCCCGGGCCGCCCTTGGGGCCTTCGTAGCGAATCACCACCACGTCGCCGGGCTTGATCTTGCGCTGCTGCACGGCTTCGAAGCAGGCCTCCTCGGAATCGAATACTCGCGCGGGGCCTTTGTGAAACACGCGCTCGTGCCCGGAGAGTTTTACGACGCAGCCCTCGGGCGCGACCGAGCCGCGCAGAATAGCGATGCCGCCTTCTTTCTTGATTGGCTGCGCGAGCGTGTGAATCACTTCCTGTCCCGCTGCTTCCTTTGCCGCCTGCAGCTCCTCGAAGAGAGTTTTTGCCGGAAGACGTGACGCCGTCGGTCAGCAGACCAGCATCTTTGAGGTATTTTCCCAGCAGGCGCATGCCGCCCGCGCGGTACATGTCCGGCGCGACGAAGCGGCCGCCGGGCTTGAGGTCGGTGAGGATCGGAGTCTTGGCGAAAATTTTGTCGAATTCTTCGAGCGTCAGCGGAATGCCCGCGTCGCGCGCGATGGCCAGCAAGTGGAGAACTGCGTTGGTCGAGCCGCCCGTGGCGGCCACCGAGGCAATCGCATTCTGCAGCGAGGCGTGCGTGATGATCTGCTTCGGTCGAATGTCCTTCTTGAGCAGTTCCATCACTTTGGCGCCGCAATCGAAGGCGACCTGCGATTTTTTCGGGTCGACGGCGGGCACTTCGTTCGCGCCCATGGGTGAAATTCCCAGGAACGTGATCGCGGTGGCCATGGTGTTCGCGGTGTATTGGCCGCCGCAGGCGCCCGCGCCAGGGCAGGCGCGGTCTTCCAGTTCGACGACCTCTTTTTCGCTCATTTTGCCGGCGGCACAAGCGCCGACGGCCTCGAAGACGTCTTGAATGGTGACGTCGCGGTCCTGGAATCGGCCGGGCATGATGGAGCCGCCGTAAAGCGAAAGGGACGGGAGATTGAGGCGCGCGAGCGCCATTACTGTGCCGGGGATCGTCTTGTCGCACCCGCAAAGAGCGACCACCGCGTCGAAGGCGTGGGCCATCACGAAGAGCTCGATCGAGTCGGCGATGACCTCGCGGGAAACCAGCGAGGCCTTCATGCCTTCGGTGCCCATGGTGATGCCGTCGGAGATCGTGATGGTGTCGAATTCGATGGGTGTGCCCCCCGCGGCGCGGACGCCCTCCTTCACTTTCTCCGCCAGCGCGCGGAGGTGGAAATTGCAGGGCGTGACTTCCGTCCAGGTGTTGGCGATGGCTACCAGCGGGCGCGCGAGATCGGCGTCGGTGAGGCCGGTAGCCTTGAGCATGGCGCGGGCGGGCGCCCGGGAAATTCCTTTTTTTATTTCGTCACTGTGCATGTAATTGGGCCTCGTTGTTTCTTCTGGCAGATTCGAACGAACACGCTCCGACCGCCGCTGCTGGACTTCCAGGCAATAAAAAAGCCCCGCAGCCTGTGTTCAGGTGCGGGGCGCAATCGTCTAAGCGCGGTTCAGACGGGCGGCCCCGACCGGATCTTCGCTACTACTAAAATCACAGGGTGAATTCGTCGCGCCATAGAGTACCGTCTCATGCGCAAATCGACAATTGCTTTCCGCTGTCGCATCCGGAGAAGTAGTCGCCCCGAAGCATCCAACGGACACATTAGGCCCCAGCGTGCTCGATAAGTCAAATTGTTTACGCTGCCCCCTCACTATAAATTGTTTTTATGGGCGGCCGAGATCGTGCCGGCGATTCTGAGCTGCTTCCACGAGGAACCTGGGCAAGATCGGGCGATTTGCTTCGGCACCCGTCCCGTCTCGCGGAGGGGCGCCAGGGAGTTTCCCGAAAGGATTACAATGATTGTAAGAAGCTTCGCTTCGGAGGCCTTGATGACTTGACAGAAGAGTTGAGACAGAGGAGCTGAAACAGAGGAGCTGAATATGAGAATCCATCAATGGAGTTTTCAGAGAATTCTTCTGTTGGTGTTACTCGCTACTGGTGGTCCCGCACTATTTGCCCAGGAGACCATTCCTCAGGGGACGATTCTTCCCGTCCGGCTAAACTCCACGCTCTCCTCGCAGAAGAGCAAGGTTGGACAATCGATTTCGGGCCGGCTGATGCAAGATGTGCCGCTCCCCGACGGAATGAAACTGCGAGGTGGCACGCGAATCATGGGGCATGTGCTGGACGTGCGGCCGGGAAGCCCTGGAAATCCGGCCACCCTGTCCCTTGTATTCGATCGGGTGCGGATCTCCAGGCAATTAGAACCCATCAAAACCGATCTTCGAGCTCTCGCATCTTTCACCGAAGTGGAAGAGGCGCAGTTGCCGCTGCGAAGCATGGGCGAGGGCGATTCATGGAGCGCCCGCACGACATCTCAAATTGGGGGGGACGTCGTTTATTGGGGCGGCGGCCCGGTGGTGGGCCCGATGGGTATTGTGGGCAAGCCCGTGAACGGCACGGATACCGACGTGCTCGGCACGGTCAACGCGAATCCTGGCGGGCGTTGCCGCGGAGAATTCGAGGGACACCAGGGGTTGCAGGCATTGTGGGTTTTCTCTTCCGACGCGTGCGGAGTCTATGGATTGGATGACGTGACCATCAGCCACGCCGGAAGAACGGAGCCCCTTGGAGTGATTGAGCTGACTTCTGACGACGGCAAGTTCAAAATTCCCAGCGGAAGCGGCATGCTCCTTCGTGTAATTGGGGCCGGCAGCTAAGGCCCCCAGCCAGGGCCCCGGCAGTCAAGCCCTCGCAGTCCCGGCGGTCCAGGCCCCCGCAGCCGAGCCCCCCGCAGTCGAGCCCATTGACGCTCGCGGACGTGATTTTGTATAGTGCCGGTTCCGTACTATGATACACGGCGGCGGAAGACGCTTGGGAACCGCGCGATGAATGCAATCTTTTCACGATTCGCCTATGCTTTTACTTACCGCTTCTCCTTCCAGGGGAAGCGGGCCGGCGAAACGTGCGCGGAAATCACGTAGCAGCAGAAACCGCACAAAGTTTCGCAAGCCGGCCGCGACCTTCGAACGGGGACGCGGCCTTTTTTGTTGGAACCCAATGCAATGTGAGCCGGAATGTCCGGGTCCGGGCCGGCTTTGACTCGAATTGACCGGGAGGCGCGACGATCCCATGAAGATCGACGATTGGCGATGCGAAATCGATGAGATCGACACCAAGCTGGTGCGCCTGCTCAACCGGCGCACCGAACTGGCGCTGAAGGTGGGGCAGTTCAAGAGCAGCGCCGGCCTGGCGCTGCGCGTTCCGGCGCGCGAGAAGGCCATCTTGAAGCGGCTGAAGGGATTGAATCCCGGGCCGCTCGACAATGACTCGCTCGAGAAAATCTACCACGTGATATTTGACCTGTCGGTGCGCTCGCAGGAACTTTACGGGATGGCAAAGGCCGCTAACGGAGCCGGGAATCGCGGGCGTGCGGCGCGGCCCAGCCCGCGGAAGCCGGCCCGCGCATGAACGTTGAGTCCAACGCCCGGATCGCGTTCCAGGGAGAGCGCGGCGCGTTCAGCGAAGAAGCGGCGCTGAAGCTTCTTGGCCCCAACATCATTCTGGTGCCGCGGCTGACGTTCGAGGCGGCCTTCCGGGCGATTTTCGAAGGCCTGGCCGATTATATTCTGGCCCCGATCGAGAACAGCCTGGCGGGATCGGTGCATCGGTCGTTCGATCTGCTGGTGGACAGCGGGCTGAACATCATGGCCGAGGAGATTATTCCCATCGCGCATAATCTTATCGGCCCTCCCGGCGCGCGGTTCGATGAGGTGCGGGTGGTGGAATCGCATCCGGTGGCTCTGGCGCAGTGCGAGCAATTCTTCATCGAGCACCCGCGGCTGAAGCGCATCGCCACCGAAGACACCGCGGGAAGCGTGCGGTCGGTGGTGCAGGCCGGCGACGTGACGCGCGCAGCCATTGCGGGGCAGCGCGCGGCGGAACTCTACGGCGGCACGATTCTGCGCGAGCATCTGGAGGACAACCGCGAAAACTACACGCGCTTCTGGCTGCTTTCGCCTTCGACCGCGGAACCGGCGGACGCCAACAAGCTGTCTCTGTTTTTTCAGCTCGACCACCGGCCGGGTGCGCTGCTGCACGCGCTCGAGCCGTTCGCGCGCCGCAACATCAACTTGATGAAGATCGAGAGCCGGCCGGTGCAGGGGCGTCCCTGGCAGTACCGGTTCTATCTGGACCTGCAAACTTCGCGGAGCAATCCGGAGGCTGCGGCGGCGCTGGCGGAACTTGAGAAGCAGGTGGTGGATTTGAGAATACTGGGATGCTACGCGGCGGCGCAGATGTCCACCGCGGCCCCGCGGTAGTTCTCCGCAAGAGAGAAGGGGAAGAGAAAATGATCGTTAACATGTTTGCCGACGCGACCAAGGAACAAATCGACCACGTGGTCGACCGCATCAAAGAGTGCGGCTTCCAGGCGCATTTGATTCACGGCGAGGAGCGCACGGTCATCGGCATCGTCGGCAACAGCAACAAGCACCGCCCGGAGCTGGAGGCTCTGCGCGCCGCCCCGGGAGTTGAGGAGCTGGTGCCGATTTCACATCCCTTCAAGCTGGCTTCGCGGAGCTGCCGGCCGGAGGGATCGGTGCTCGATCTTGGGTAAGGGCGTCACCATCGGCGGGCAGAAGTGGTCGTTGCGGCGGGGCCGTGCGCGGTGGAGTCGGCCGAACAGATCCATAGCGTGGCCGCAAACGTGGCGCGAGCCGGCGCGAAACTGCTGCGCGGAGGCGCGTTCAAGCCGCGGAGTTCGCCGTACAGCTTTCAGGGGCTAGGCGAAGAGGGGCTGAAGCTGATGCGGGCCGCCGCCGACAGGAACGGGTTGCTGGTGGTGAGCGAGGTGATGGACCCATCGCAGATCGAAGTGATGCTGCCCTACGTGGACGTGCTGCAGGTGGGCGCGCGCAACATGCAGAACTACCATCTGCTGCGCGCGCTCGGTGAAACGGACAAGGCCGTGCTGCTCAAGCGCGGGATGTCCGCGACGCTAGAAGAGCTGCTGCTCAGCGCGGAATACATCATGTCCGGCGGGAATTACAAAGTGATCCTGTGCGAGCGCGGGATTCGCACGTTTGAGACCTACACGCGCAACACGCTGGATATCGCGGCGATTCCTGTGGTCAAACAGCTGTCGCACCTGCCGATCATCGCGGACCCGTCGCACGGCACCGGGCGGCGCGACAAAGTGGCGGCGATGGCTCGCGCGGCGGTGGC
Organism: uncultured Acidobacteriota bacterium; assembly: GCA_963848365.1. Lineage (GTDB taxonomy): Bacteria > Acidobacteriota > Terriglobia > Acidiferrales > UBA7541 > Palsa-295. The sequence goes on along the minus strand of CAWKDI010000002.1, from coordinate 1,664,860 downwards.
GGCGGGCGCGGATGGGTTGATTATCGAGGTGCATCCGGACCCGGAGCGGGCGCTTTCGGATGGCGTGCAGTCGCTCTATCCGGAGCAGTTCGCGCAGATGATGGACCAGGTGCGGGCGATTGCGCCGGCGGTGGGGCGGAGCATTGCGCGCGGGGAAGTGGTTGTCGCCGCGAGCCGCTGAAACGCGAGACTGAGTTTTCGACCGCTAGGGTTTGGTGGCGGAAGCGGCGGCTGCCGGCGGGAGGATCATGGTGCGGGCGCCGCTCCAGACGAGCTGCAAGCCGGCGAAGATGGCGATCACGGCGATGGCGACTTTCAGCTTGCGCGCGGGAACTCTGCGGGCGAACAGGCAGCCGACCAGCACCCCGGGAATGCCCCCGAATAGCAGTTGACGGAGAACCGGGCCGCTGATCGAGCCGAACTTCCAGTGGAACGCGCTGCCGATCACCGCCAGCACCAGCCCGAACAGCATGTCCGTGCCGACCACCTGCGGCGGCGTCATCTCCGAATAATTCAACAGCAGCACTGTGCCCAGCGCGCCCGCGCCCGCCGACGAAAATCCCGACTCGACGCCAATCGGCAGTGCCAGCCACGGAAGCCAGCGCGAATTCTTGTGCGCGAAGCCGGGATTCTGCACGCGCCGGAAAAACGTGACGCTGGAAGAGGCCGTGAGCAGGATGCCCAGCAGGATCACGACGACCGGGCTGCCCGCGTGCGTGCTCAGAAGCCGCAGGAGATAGGTGCCGATCAGCAGGCCGGGAACCGCGCCTTGCAGCAGCAGCCAGAGGTAGCGCCAGTGGATGTGGCGGCCGGCCATGTAAAAAGGCGCGGCGATCAGGCGCAGCACGCCGGCGAAAACGAACGCGGTGCCAACCGACGCCGCAGCGGGCAATCCGACGATCAGCACCAGCGCGGGAACGGTGAAGCTGCCGCCGCCGATGCCGGTGAGACCCACCGCCAGCGCAATCAGGAAGCCGATGGCGATCTGCATTATCTGGAGCGCTCTGAGGCAGGCTGCTGCGGCACAGCTTGGTCCGGCGCGGGCTGTTTCGAAGCGGTGTGATCCCGCATTCCAGCTTCGCGCCGCCCCAGCGGCCGGAGCGCGGGTCTGCGCCGGCCGCGGAATGGCGGTGCAGGGCTCGCAGCCGATGCTGCGGTAGCCCATGTCGTAAAGCGGCAGATAATCGATTTTATTGTCGGCGGTGTACTTCCAGACCTGGCCCCAGGTCCACGCGGCGAGCGGGCTGACTTTCAGCAGCACTTTGCCGCTGGCAAGCTCGTGGTGCTCGACGATCTTCAGATTCTTGCGCGTGGGCGATTGCTCGCGGCGCAGGCCGGTGAACCAGATGTCATATTGCTGCAAGGCTTCGAAAAGCGGCTCGACTTTGCGCAGATGGCAGCATTTGCCGGGATCGGTGCGATTCAGGATGCCGAATTCGGCTTCCTGCTCGGCGACGGATTTTTTCGCGGCGAGATTCTTGAGATTCAGATTCCAGGCTTCTGCGCCATGCGGTCGCGATAGGCGTAGGTTTCGGCGAAGTGGTAGCCGGTGTCGAGAAACAGCACCGGAATATCCGGCACGCGCTTGCGCAGCAGATCGAGGACGATCATGTCCTCGGCCTGAAAGCTGCAGGTGAAGCAGGGCGTGCCGCTATTTTCGGCGAGCACGCGGTCGATCGCGGCTTCGGCGGAAAGCGCTTCGAATTCTTCGGCTAGCGCTAGTTGGGGCAGGGGCTGGCTCATTTGCGCCTCTGAGTCGGATCGGAATGCGTGTCGCGCCATTTGTGCAGCGCATCCACGATTTGCGTGACGGCTTCCTCGTCGCTCAGGCCGGGTTTTGCGAGCGCGAAGAAAGCATCGGGGCCGAAAATCGCGCGCACGGCCTGCTCCTGATTGGTGCCGTCATCGAGCGGCGAAAAGACGGTGATGGCGCCGGACAGGCGATAGGCTTTCGTCACGGTGACGAGCTCGTGCGAAAGAAAATCCATCGGGCCGACCAGCTGCACGTGCCAGCCTTCGTCAAACAGCCGCGCTCCACCATTTCGGCCACGCGCGGGCGGTCCTTCAGCCAGACGGCCGCCGAAGGATGGCCGAAGCGCAGAACGCGCTCTTCCTTGGTGCTGCGGCCCGTGTGCGCGGCGGAAGCGGCGGTTCGCGCCGCGACCGGCGCGGCGATGGCGCTTGCTCGATGATTCCGGCGGCGACTGTGGCGTTGGTGTGCTGGTCGATGATGATGAAGCTTCCCATGGTGCGGTTCTCGCGATAGGGATCGAAGAAGAGCGGCAGCGTGGTCTTGAGATCGACCTCGGCGATGTCGTTCATGTCGAGGCTGGTGGCCGGCGACTTTTCGAGCGTGTTCACGTCGATGCGCTGGCGCACCTGCTTGACGCGCGCGCGCACCGTGCGCGTGGTGTGCTTGAGCAAATAAATCTTGTGCAGGTCGAGCGGATCGGCGTGCATCCACACGACCGTGGCCTGAAATTCCGTTCCCGCCGACGGGCGCTGCTCGTCCGCGACGAGCACGTCGCCGCGGCTGATGTCGATTTCGTCTTCGAGGGTGACGTTGACCGACTCGCCTGGCCCGGCCTGTTCCAGTTCGTCTTCGAAGGTGACGATCGATTTGACCCGCGTTTTCAGGCCCGAGGGCAGCGCGACCACGGTCGCGCCCGGGCGCAGCACGCCGGAAGCGAGCTGGCCGGCAAAGCCGCGGAAAGTGGCGTCGGGGCGAATCACGTACTGCACGGGGAAGCGCAGCGGGCCGGCGGCGGCGGTATCGCTCACGCGCAACCTTTCCAGATATTCGAGCAGCGCGGGGCCTTCGAACCACGGCGTGCGCGGGCTGCGGCGGACCACGTTGTCGCCTTCGAGCGCGCTCACCGGCACGGCGTACACGCTCTTGACGCCGAGCTGATCGGCGAACTCGCGAAACTCGCGCGGCGATGCGCTCGAAAACTTCCTGCGAAAAGCCGACCAGGTCCATTTTATTTACGGCGGCGATGATGTGCTGCACGCCGAGCAGGCTGGCGATGTAGGCGTGGCGGCGCGACTGGCGCAGCACGCCTTTGGTCGCGTCCATCAGCACCACGGCGGCGTCGGCGGTGGAAGCGCCGGTGGCCATGTTGCGCGTGTACTGCTCGTGGCCGGGCGTATCCGCGATGATGAACTTGCGGCGCGGCGTGGAGAAATAGCGGTAGGCGACGTCGATGGTGATGCCTTGCTCGCGCTCGGCGCGCAGGCCGTCGGTGAGCAGCGAGAAATCGATGGGGCCGCCCGAGCGGTTTACCTTGCTCTTGCGCACCGAGGCGAGCTGGTCTTCGAAGACGGCCTGGCTGTCGTAGAGCAGGCGGCCGATCAGCGTGGATTTGCCGTCGTCGACGCTGCCCGCGGTGCTGAAGCGCAGCAGGCCTTCGGTGGGCGCGACGAGTTGCGTGGGCTCGTCTCGCGTGGGCACCGAGCCAGGCACTTGAGCGGGCACCGGCGACTCGGAGACTCTGAGACCGGCGGTGGACTCGGCTGCCGGGGTGCGCCATTAGAAATATCCCTCGCGCTTCTTGATTTCCATCGAGCCTTCTTCGTCGTGGTCGATCACGCGATTTTCGCGTTCGGAGCGGCGGAACGAAACCATCTCGTCGATGATTTTCGGCACCGTGTCCGCGTCCGAGCGAATCGCGCCGGTGCACGGCACGCATCCCAGCGAGCGCATGCGGCACTTCACCATCTGCGTCTTTTCGCCGGGCAGCAGGCGCACGCCATTCTGCAGCAGGATCACGGAATTGCCGCGCACGACCGCTTCGCGTTCCTTCGCGAAATAGAGCGGGACGATGGGAATCTTTTCCGCGTGGATGTAGAGCCAGACGTCCATTTCGGTCCAATTGGAGAGCGGAAAGATGCGGATGCTTTCGCCCTTGTGATGGCGGCGTTGAAAAGATTCCAAAGCTCGGGGCGCTGGTTCTTCGGGTCCCACTGGCCGAGCGAATCGCGGAAGGAATAGACGCGCTCCTTGGCGCGGGACTTTTCTTCGTCGCGGCGCGCGCCGCCGAAAGCGGCATCGAAGCCGCCTTCGGCGAGGGCGTCGAGCAGCGAGCGCGTCTTCAGCAAGCCGCAGCACTTCTGCGTGCCCAGGGCGTAGGGATTCGCGCCTTCGTCGAGCGCCTTTTTGTTCATGTGGACGATCAGTTCCGCGCCCACGTGCTTGGCGTACCAGTCGCGAAACTCGATCATCTCGGGGAACTTGTAGCTGGTGTCGATGTGCAGAAGCGGGAAGGGAATCTTGCCCGGGTAGAAGGCCTTCTGCGCCAGGCGCAGCATCACCGAGGAGTCTTTGCCGATGGAATAGAGCATCACCGGGCGGGCAAACTCCGCCGCAGCCTCGCGCAGGATGAAAATGCTCTCGGCTTCGAGCATCTTGAGATGGTCGAGCGAGGTGTGCGTTTCCGGCTTTTCGGCGATTTCGGTCATTGGTCGATTTCAGTCATAAAAAAACCCGCTCCCGGTTGTTTCCGAGGGCGGGCTGAATTTGAGTCCCGTTTTAGTTCGAGCTTAGCTCATGAACCCTGCCGCCCCGCGGACGCACACATGTGCATGTTCTTACAACAGCATGCAACAACAGGCGGTTAGGGGCGTAAGTTGCATGTTTTGTGTAGCCCTAAATCTACCCTGAGTGGGCGGGGCTGTCAATTTAGATTCGCGGCGGGGGTAAAGGATTCGGGGGCCTGAGCTTATGGGGACAGTGAGATAGCCTTGATGGCGGCGCTTTGCTTGGGTACCTACTTGATTTAGACTGCGAAGCGTTACTACAGGAGGCATTCATGGCTACAGCCGCAACGCACGCAGTTACCCCCGAGCGCTTCTTCAGCGCGGTGAATGCTTTCCAGCAGACCGAGGCCATGAAGGCCGCGATTGAACTGGAAATCTTCACCGTGATTGCCGAGGGCAGCAGCACCGCCGCCGCAATTGCCAAACGCTGCGCGGCGGCCGAACGCGGCGTTCGCATCCTTTGCGATTTTCTTACCATTCACGGATTCCTCACAAAGAATGGGGACGAGTACGCCCTCGCTCCCGACTCTGCCCTGTTCCTGGTGCGCACCTCCCCGGCTTATATTGGCGGCGCCATCGGGTTTCTGCTGACGCCGCACATCCGCGAATACCACGAGCGGTTGACCGAGGCGGTGCGCCGGGGCGGCTCCGCGATCGGTCACGGAACCCTCGATGGGGAGAATCCCGACTGGGTGAAATTTGCCCAGGCGATGATGCCGCTGATGTACATGCCCGCCGAGTTGATGGCGGCCGAGTTGCGCAAAGCGGGCGAGGCGCGCAAGGTGCTCGATGTCGCCGCGGGGCATGGGATGTTTGGCATCGCCGTGGCAAAACACAATCCCGGGGCGCAGATTTATGCGTCCGACTGGAAGAATGTGCTCGAAGTTGCCAGGAAGAATGCCGAAAGCATGGGAGTCGGCGCGCGCTATCACCTGATTCCCGGCAGCGCCTTCGAAAGTGACTTTGGCGGCGGATACGACCTGATTCTGATTCCGAACTTCCTGCACCATTTCGATGTTCCCACCTGCGCCACATTCATGCGCAAGGTGCATGCCGCGCTGGGCCCGGACGGCCGCGCCGCAATTGCCGAATTTGTCCCCAACCCCGACCGGGTTACTCCACCGATCGCGGCGGCCTTCAGCATGACGATGCTGGCTACCACGCCCTCTGGCGATGCCTATACGTATGCCGAGATCGAGGGCATTGCGAAGAGCGCCGGTTTCGCGCGAGTGGAGGCTGCTCCAGAGCCCCTGGGTATCCAGACCCTCGTGATCGCTTATAAGTAGAAGGGCCCGGCGGTCCTCCTTTGGATTGGTTGCGAGGCCGGGGGCATTCGCGGATACAAGCGGACGGTGCGAAGGATTTGGGGAGGGAACCCCGTTCCTTGAGCCTCGGCGAGCTGTCCGACGGAACAGGAGTTAGCCCACGATAGCAGTTAGCTCAAGAACCTTTTCACCAAGTGTTCTGTCTCCTTTTACTTGAATGTGTGCCCGGGCCGATTCACGGTCGATGCCCTTGGTGAAGACGCGCCAGGCTAGTTCCTCTGGGATTATCACTTGGGATGCGAAGGCCCCGCTGGGTCGCTTCACCAGCCGCCATCCAGACGAGCCTTTCGCCAGAAACCATTGCCCGCCGGATTCGCCGCAAATCTCAACGAGTAATGTCGTTCCCTCGGGGGCCTCTACGTTGCGGTAGGCGTGCCGCAACCCCCGCAGGAAGCAGTCGAGCACCGGGTGGTAGAGATCGCGGGTCATGATTCCAGGCCGATTGGTGGCGAGCCGAATCTGCTGCTGGTGATGCCAGCGCTCGGTTAGTTCGCGGGCTGTGTCAAACCAGTTGAGCGATCGCTCTTCGCCGGCCCAGCTGACGGCGAACGCCGCGGGAGCAAACGGGTCGAGCGATTCGTGGAACCGGGCGCTCTGCTCGCAGGCTAACTTCATCAGGTCGATCAGCACGCCGGGGCTCAGGCGGCGGTAGACCGCGACGCCCTCGCGGTTCAGGCGATTCACCAGCGTGATTACATCCTGGGGCGAGCGGATATCGACGGCTTCGACGTACCAACCGTCTCGCACCAGGGAAAGCTTGCGAAGCGGCGTGTCCAGCAGATGCGCTGCCACGTCGCGAACCTTCCACAATGGCGCGACGGTCGGAAGATCCCATTCGCCTGGTTCGAGCGAACCCAGTAGCTCGATCAGTTTTTCGTCCACCCGGCGCAGCAGGGGAGCGCAGAGGATCGGTTCGAGTTGGTTCGACGGCCCACTCATAGCGGCTCTGCCACTTTACCAAAGAACGAAGGCTTGGGCCTCCAGTAGACGCCCGGTAGTCTTAGCCCAGTCCGTGACCCGGGACTACGGGGCGCTATCTGAGCTGACGGCGGAGGCTTTGAACGTGCCGGTGTCGGCTGTTAAAATCGGGAGCGGCGCGGAAGGCCGCTCGAAACGCCTATCCGTGGCTGGCGTGACGCGGGCGCAAGTAGCCCCACTTGGTGCGGCAAGTGCGAAAAGCGCGCCCAACCTCGGCTAAGATGGTATTCATCGAATGCCTGCGATTAATATCCCAGCGATTCAAGCGGAGCTGAAGGCCGGCAAGATCGACGGCTGGCTTTTCTACGATCACCATCACCGCGACCCCATCGCGAGCCACGTCCTCGGCCTCGGCGAAAACGGCATGGCCACGCGCCGCTGGTTCTACTTCATTCCCGCGCGCGGCGAGCCGCGCAAGCTCGTTCATCGCATCGAGCAGGGCGTGCTCGACTCGCTCGCCGGCCGAAAGTATCGTCTACGCAGGCTGGGAGGAACTGCACAAGACGCTCCCGAAGCTCCTCGCGGGCAGCAAGAAAATCGCCATGCAATATTCGCCGGAAAACAATATTCCCTATATCGGCCTGGTGGATGCCGGAACCGTCGAGCTGGTCCGCAAGCTCAAAAAAAAAGTGGTGAGCTCGGCCGACCTGGTGCAGAAATTCGAGGCCAGCTGGTCGCCGGAGCAGCTTGCGTCGCATCTCGAAGCGGGCAGGATCATCGACCGCATCGCGGCAAGGGGCCTTCGAGCACGCCGCCGCTTGCGTGCGCGACGGGAAGCCGCATCACGGAATTCGAGTTGCAGCAGTGGATGCTCGATCGCTTCCGCGCCAACGGCCTGGTCACCGCCGAGCCGCCCATCGCCGCCGTGCAGCCCAACAACGGCAACCCGCACTACGAGCCGAAAGCGGGCGCTTCGCAGCCGATTCGCGCGGGCGATCTGCTGCTGCTCGATATCTGGGCGAAGAGCAATCGACCCGGGAGCGTCTACTACGACATCACTTGGGTGGGATATCTGGGCGCGCGCGTGCCGGATTCCTACGCGAAGATTTTTCGCATCGTGCGCGAGGCGCGCGACCGCGCCATCGATTTCGTGAAGGACGCCGTCGCGAAGGGCAAGGCGATCCACGGCTGGGAAGTGGACCGCGTCGCGCGCGAAACGATTCGCAAGGCCGGGCTACGGCAAATATTTCGTGCATCGCACCGGCCACAGCATCGGGCAGGAAGTCCATGGCAACGGCGCGAATATGGACGGCCTCGAAACGCAGCGACGATCGCAAGATCGTTCCGCACACCTGCTTTTCCATCGAGCCGGGAATTTATCTGCCGGAGTTTGGAATTCGCAGCGAAGTGAACGTCTACGTCGATGAGCAACGAAGCCCGCGTCACCGGGGCGATCCAGGAAGAGATCCTTCCGCTGCTGGCCTGAGTGATTGTGACCGAAACCGAACCGAACTTACCTGAAACTGAGAACGAACATCTTGCGCAGAGCATGCCGCCGCCTGCCCCGGCGATGCGCAAATATCTCGCCCCTTTTATCGCGCTGGCGGGTTGGATCGTGCCCGGCATGGGCCACCTCTTGTTAGGCCGCTGGGGGCGCGCGCTCACCTTCTTGCTGGTTGTAAGTGGCCTGGCGCTCACAGGATTTCTGGTAAAGGGCCAGGTGTTTCCTCCCCATTCCGACGACCCTTTCGGGACACTCGGTTTCCTGGCTGACGCATGCACGGGGGTCTTTTTTGTACTGGCGCATTTATTCGAAAAAACCGGGCCGGATGTTTCGCGCGCGGTCGGCGATTATGGCACGCGGTTTGTTGCCGCCGCGGGCGTGATAAATTTACTCAGCGTGCTGGACGCATACCGCATCGCGTCCGGCACCAAGAGCTAGCGGGAACGGAATGCACTTCAGCCATTTCTTCATGATGGTCGCGTTTGCGCTGCTTGTTTCGGCGGCTCTTGGCGGTTTGACGCAGCGTACGACGAGCGGAAGAATCAAGTATGCTGTCTGGTCCTTCGCGCTGTTCCTCGCTGTCGGCTGGGGAATTGCCTGGCTGATGTACCCCTTCTCTCGCTAGTCTTCTCGCTCTCTCAAACTCCCTGTTGCGCGGTTTTGCCGCGTCGCGTCAGTTCACTAGCCCGTCCAGGTAGGGTGGTTTCGGTAGCTCGCCCCGGCGAAAGCTGTATTGCGGGCACCATTCCATGTCACGAAAATTGATGAGCATAGTTAGGTGCCTGAAATGATGCTTTTAATCTGAGGAGAAGAGTTGGGTATCGACTTATCAAACGCCTGGAAGAGCGGCGCGAAAATTCTGAATACCGCCATTTCGCTTTTGCCGAACATGGTGCTGGCGATTTTGATTTTTGCTGGTTTTTTGTTTCTCGCGTCCGCGGCCAGGTCGGTAGTCAGGCGCTTCAGCCAGCGCCGCCAAAAACGGCGGAGCCTCGGATTGTTGCTGGGGCAGTTGGCGCACGTCAGCGTGGTTATTCTGGGTGTTTTGATCTCGCTCTCCGTGGTTGCTCCATCGTTCCATGCCAGCGACCTGATTAAAATGCTGGGGATCGGCAGTGTGGCCATCGGGTTTGCCTTCCAGAACATCCTGCAGAATTTCCTGGCCGGTATTTTGCTTCTGCTGCAAGAGCCGTTCAAACTGGGTGACCTGATCTCGGTAACCGGCCTCGAGGGCCGCGTCGACGATATTCAAACGAGGGCTACGATCATCAGCACCCCCGATGGCCATCGCGCGGTGATCCCCAACGCGGTTTTATTCACGAATCCGGTGGTCGTCAGCGATGCCTACGCACAAAAGGCCTCGCCTCAGGCACCCGCCCAGCCCCATGAAGCCGAAACCGCCAACCGCTGAGTCCCCTGGTGAAGGCGAGACCCCGGCGATCCTGTTTGACCTGGATGGCACGCTCGCCGATAGCAACTACCAGCATGTGATTGCATGGCAGGATGCCTTCCGCCAAGAGGGCGTGACCGCGTCCAATGCGCGCATACATCGCCGCATCGGGATGAGCGGAGATCTTCTCGCGCGGGCAGTCCTCGTGGAAACGGGTCACAAGCCGTCCACCGCGAAAATCGAGCGCCTCGAAAAAATCTACAAGAACAATTTTGCCCGCAGACTATCCTCCATTCGCCTGCTCCCGGGCGCCCGCAACCTGCTTCAGCACCTTTCCAAAGCGGGAGTTCGCTGGGCGATCGCTTCCAGCGGTGACCGAAAAACGATTCTGGAAATTATCAGGCCGCTTCGAGTGCCTGCGCGCAATCCCGTGGTTACCGGCGATGACGTGAAGCGAGCAAAGCCCGATCCGGATGTCTTTCTGGCCGCCGCGAATCGTCTAGGCGCTGCCTTGAGCGAGTGCATTGTCGTAGGCGACAGCATCTGGGATCTTCTGGCGGCCCGGCGTGCCAAGGCGCTGGGGATCGGCCTGCTTTCGGGAGGCTCAGGGCAAGCGGAACTCGAGGGCGCTGGCGCCTATCGCGTCTACAAAGACCCTGCGGACTTGCTCGACCGCATAACCGAGATCGGACTCCCCGCGAAATAGCGTCCAACCGGTCGCTACAGTTACTCGCACGCGCGTTTTAAGGCATTCAGCCGAGGTCGCGATGTGCGGCAACCACGCTACAGTTCAGGTGCCGGTTCGGTGCCAGTTTAGGTAAGTGGCACGCCGCGTCGCCCGGCACCGCTAACGCAGCCAGTTCGAATGGCAAGGAAGCGAAGGTTCCCTCGCATGAAGCAGCCTGATTCCCCCGCGCCCTCCGGCTTGATCCCCATGCGCAACTTTGGCAGCACCGATGCCAGGGTTTCTGCCCTTGGCCTGGGTGGCCATCATCTCGGTGACGCGGAAGATCTGAAAACCGCCAAACAAATCGTGGCGGAGGCGATCGATGGCGGAATCACTTTCTTCGACAACTGCTGGGAATACCATCGCGGCAAGAGCGAAGACTGGATGGGGCAGGCCCTGAAGGGCAAGCGCGACAAGGTTTTCCTGATGACGAAGGTCTGCACCCACGGCCGCGATGCGAGTGTTGCCATGGAGATGCTGAACGAATCTCTTGTCCGCCTCCAGACCGATCATCTTGACCTGTGGCAGGTCCATGGAATGACCTTCGACAACGATCCCGCGCTTTTCATCCGGCCTGGCGGCGCCGCCGAAGCGCTGGAAATGGCGAAGAAACAAGGTAAGGTGCGCTACGTTGGCTTTACCGGCCACAAGGATCCGGCCATCCACTCGGCCATGCTGGCCACCGGTTTTCCCTTCGACTCCGTGCAGATGCCGTTGAACGCCTTCGACTCGAATTTTCATAGCTTTGAAACGCTGGTGCTGCCCGAATTGCGGAAACGCGGCATCGCCGCCCTGGGCATGAAGCCCTTTCAGGGCACCGGCATGGCGATCAAGCAGGGCGTACTGACTCCAGAGGAGACCCTGCGATACGCCATGAGCCTTCCAGGCGTCACCACCACGATTACCGGCATGGAAAAGCTCGAAGTGCTGCGGCAGAACCTGAAAGTCGCCCAGGGATTCGAGCCGTTGATGTCCGCGGAGATGGATGCCCTCCGCGACCGCTGCCGCGCATATGCTGCGGACGGCCATTTCGAGCTGTATAAGGTTTCGCTCAAATTTGATAATCCCGAAGCGCGCCTGGCGCACGGATTTCCCCTCGACATGCAGCAAAAAGAAGTGAAGGAAATGATGGTCGAAACGGAGAACACCGGGCATCCGTATCCAGACATTCATTGAGGGGCTAGCCTCAAAGCGAAGCCGAATGAAAACACGAAGGGAATGGGATTCGAATGGAAAGGGATGACGCTATGTCGCGCAGGAATTTCCTGAAAGAAGCCGCCATGGCAAGCGCGGTATCCCTATCGGCTGCGCAACTCGCGAACGGCGCCGCCGCTCAGAGTAGTAGCAGCACCCCGATCGCAATTACCGGGGAGCAGGTCCCCAAGCGAGCCATGGGTAAGACCGGGCTGCAAGTTTCCATCATGGGTTTGGGCGGCTACCATCTCGGCTCGACGAAAGACCAGTCGGAAGCCAACGAGATTGTGGCTCGCGCCATCGGCGCCGGCGTCAATTTCGTCGACAACTGCTGGGAGTACCACGATGGGCTCAGTGAAGAGCGGCTCGGCACTGCACTACAAGGCAAGCGCGACCAGGTCATCCTGATGACCAAGGTCTGCACGCACGGGCGAAAAAAGGATATCGCCATGCAGATGCTGGAAGAATCCCTGCGCCGCTTGAGGACCGACCACCTCGACGTGTGGCAGATCCATGAAGTGATCTACGAAAACGATCCCGATCTGATTTTCGCGCAAAACGGCGCGGCCGAAGCCCTGCTCCAGGCCAGGCAGCAAGGCAAGGTCCGCTTCATCGGGTTCACGGGCCACAAGAACCCCTCCATTCACCTGAAGATGCTGAGCCACGATTTTCCCTTCGATACCGTGCAGATGCCCCTCAATTGCTTTGATGCCAGCTTCCGCAGCTTTGAAACGCACGTCCTGCCGGAAGCCAACCGTCGCGGCATGGCCGTCTTCGGGATGAAAAGCATGGGCGGTAGCGGTGAGATGATTCGCAAAGGCGGCGTCACCCCTCAGGATGCCTTGAGTTACGCGATGAGCCTCCCGGTCGCGACCACGATCAGTGGAATTGAATCGCCTGAGGTGCTTGACCAGAATCTAGGAATCGCGCGAGGGTTCAAGCCGCTAAGCGGCGCGGCAATGAAATCCCTGCGGGAGCGATGCCAGAAGCTCGCCTCCGACGGCCGCCTCGAGCTGTTCAAAACGACAACGAAATATGACGGAGCTGTGGGCAGGCAGCAGCACCATTATCCGAACGTCGAGGAGTTGCCCGCATAGTGTCCTTATCTCATATCATCTCATTTCATCTTATTGTGCCAAGGAGCGGATCATGACCGAACACCTCGTCGGCAGCACCATGCGGGAGCGAATCGACACGTCTTCTCAGCACATCGCGAAATTTCTTCACGAGAACGGTGAATTCGGCGTGGAGGAACTTCGGCGCGATCTGGATATCGAAGACCACATTTTTAATTGGGCTGTCGGTTGGCTGGTACACCAGGGCGCCGTCGAAATCACGGAGTCCAACGGATCCTTCAAGATCCACCGCAAAGAACCCGACGTAAGCAAGCCGATACTTATTTGAATCCTGGTCATTCTCGCGAAGAATCCCTATTGCGCCTGCCCGGAACGCGCGGGGATCTTCGTTGCCCCCGGAATGACCACCAAAAGGCTGTTCCGCAACCCTCGTCCGGCGGGAAAGTCCACGCAAACCGCATTCTGACAACCAGCCCCCCTCCCGTGCTACATGTACTCTGGGAGACATCCCGGTGGACTGGGCGCATGTCAATGGATGGCAAAATTCGCACAACCGAGACGGAGCCTGAACCGTCGGCTCGAAGGGTGATTCTTCGAGCCGTTGCTGGTTGCGTGTCCGACGCCCAATCGGCGTTCGCTTTTTCTTCGCAACGCGCGGTCGAAAATGCAAAAGCTCACTCGACACAGCAGGACGAACGAAATGCACTCCAAGTGATTGAAAACAATCAGAACCGGTATGCGCCACTCGACACCATAAGAAACGCTCGCACCACACAAAATCGCAACCCCCAAATGGTGTTTCGGCACGGCCCCAGCGCGTCCCTCGCAATCCGCCGCAGATTGACCTTTATCCGCGAATCTTCCGCAAGTTTGTTGGCCCCTCCGCGTGCGATTTCGGCGGCACCCGTCCACATCATCGCTGGCCATAAAGGCCTGGTAGCTTTAGAATCTTTGCCGTACAGACAGAACGGGAGACGCCATGCCGTCACAAACCAGATTTCTTGCCCTTCTATTCTTGCTAGCTTTCTTCTGCTCAATTAGTTCCGCCGCGACCATCACTGGAACGGTAAAGGGCGCCGACGGCGCGCCGTTCCAGGGCGCGTTCGTGGAAGCCCAGAACATGAAGTCGCGAATCACCACCATCGTGCTTTCCGACAGTCGCGGGCAATACCGCATCCCGAATTTGTCGCCCGGCGAGTATCGCCTGCTCATCCGCGCCGTCGGCTTCCGCACCGATCCCAGGATGGGAGTCAGTCTGACCGCCGACCAGAAAGCCTCCTACGATTTCGCGCTGCAAAAGGGCGTCGTCCGCTGGAACGATCTTTCCTTTTATCAGGAGCGCAAGCTGCTGCCGGACGCAAAAGGTAAAGACCTGATCGTCACCCACTGCTCGACGTGCCACATGATGCAGACGCGCATGGCCTCGGTGACGCGGGACGCGGATGGCTGGAAGGACCGCGTTCAGTACATGCGAACCACCATGCATTTTTCCCTCGACAATCTGAACGATCAGGATGCCGATGAAATCGCCTCGTACCTCACCAAAATATTCGGGCCGGATTCGGTGATCCCGAAATCTCCGGTGGACGTGCCGGGATATCAGGACACGGTGCGGCCGTTCAGCACCGACGCGCTGAACATCGTCTATGTGGAATACGACATGCCCGGGCCGAACCGCATGCCCTTTAGCGCGGCTCCGGACAAAGACGGCTATCTGTGGATTCCCGATTTTGGCATCGCCAACAAGATCACGCGGCTTGATCCAAAGACGGGGGATATGCAGGATTTCACGGTTCCCAACGTGGGTACCGCTGCCATTCATTCCGCGGTGCCGGCGCCCGACGGCTCCGTCTGGATTGCCGAGCAGGGCTCCAACAAGCTTGCGCGGTGGGATCCCAACACGAAACAGATCACCGAATACCAGGACGCCTATCTCCCCGGTAAAGAAGGTGTGGGTGATGGCGGAAACAAACACACCGTGCGATTGGATCCTAGCGGAAACGTGTGGTGCAGCGGCACGCCGCTGACGAAATTCGATCCGGAAACGCGGAAGTTTACGCGTTTCGATGAATTCGGATTCGCCTACGATGTGAAGCCCGATAAAGACGGCAACGTCTGGTTCACCGGCTCCAACAGGATCGGCAGGGTGGACGCGAAAACGATGAAGGTCACCCGCTGGGTAATGCCCGCCCCGAACACTTTTCCGCGGCGCATGGAAATAGCTCCCGACGGCATGATCTGGATCGGTGAATTCAACGCCGGAAAGATGGCCCGCTTCGATCCCACGACCCAAACATTCAAAGAGTATCCACTGCCAGGTCCGGACCCCACTCCCTACAGCATGGGCTTCGATGCCGATGGGTATCTCTGGTACGACTCGCATCGGATGGACGTGCTGGGGCGTTTCGATACCAAGACGGGGAAGGTGACCGAATACCCCGTTCCCGCATTCGGAAATCGCCATGCGGGAATTCTTTCGCGATTCGCAGGGACGCATGTGGTACGGAAGCAATCCGAACAACAAGGTGGGGTATTTCTACCTGGCGCCAGCTGGCGGCGGGTCCACAGCCGCCGGAAATTAAAATGCCGGTAATTCTTTAGCGAGCCCGCCGTGAGATCGATCCTGACCGGCTCGATCTCATCCTCACTCGCAAAAGATTTTTTCTAAACTTAACGCTAGCCTGCGTTAGTTCGTCGCTAGCCCTTCGTCGTTAGCTCTTCTTGGTCAATTCCTGATAAGCGACTTCGGTGAAGCTAGTGAGCCGCGGACCGTTGGTCGGCTGCGGAGTTTCGGTTTCGCCCAGGGCCTGCTTTACTTCGTCCAGGGATTTGCCCTGCGCGACCATGGCCTTGATCTTGTTGTACTTGTCCTGAATCAGATCGAACTTCTTCTGCACGTCCGCCTTGGTCATCGAGTTGCCGTGTCCGGTCAAGTAGGTATCCGCATTGAGGCCGAGTATGCCTTTCACGTTTTCCATCCAGCCAAGCAACGGAGCCGTTCTTTTCCATGTGAATCGCGGTATCGGGGCGGTTCGTCACCAGCAGGTCGCCGCCGAAGACGATTTTCTCGTCGGGGAGATATACGACCGTGTCGCCGCTGGTGTGCCCGGGCGCCCAGTGGTACAGGCGGATGTGAACGCCATCGATCGTCAACTTATCCGTTTTGTCGTAGGTCTTGGTGGGCAGGCGATCCTGCGGCGCGGGGTTGCGGCTGCCGGCGGAGGCTTCCATCTCTTTCTTGCAGTTCTCCTGCGCGATGATGGTCAAGCCCGCCGGGAAAGCGGCCAGCCCGTTGACGTGGTCGCCGTCGCTGTGGGTGATGATGGCGGTATTCACGGCTTTGGGAGTGATCTTGGCGATTTCGGCGATCACGTCCTTTTCCGAATCCGGCGTTGTTTTCGTGTCCACGACGATGACGCCGGTCTTACCCACGATGATGCCGTCATTCGAGCCCGCGCCGCCCTGGGCCCAGTAGACGTTATCTTTGATCTTCGTCACCGTCAGCGGCGTAGCCTGCTGTCGGGCATCCGCGAGCGCGGCGAACGCAGACAAAGTCAAGATTACGGCAACCGCCACCACAAGACTCTTCAAATTGCCCATGTGCGCCATCCTCTTTTCGATATCGGCTTGAACCGGGCGGTATCGTAACTCCGTTCGACCGATTCCCAAAGCCAGACTGGCCAGGAAAAACCTATTGAGCGGGAAGCAAGGGCTTTTGCCCTTCCTTCAAATGCTGGTCGAATGCCGTAAGCTCCGCTGCGTCTGCGGCGTAGTTGGCCATCAAATGGACCACGTCAACGGTGCCTTTGCGATCGAATAAACGCAGAACCTCAGCGAAAGTCGCGGAGGAAACAGTCCCGAAGGTGACTTTTCTTGGCCCCAGCATCTCGCGTCCGAGCTTGATAATGGCGGTTTCCTTTTCGCCCAGGCCCACCACCGGCTTGTTGTATTTGATCATGTCGATGATGGCCGGTTCGATATGGCGTGGATCGTTCGGGTCGCGCCCGTAGGTTTCCCATTCGGTCCATTCGTACTGGGAGTCCAACTCACGCGCCGCCACCAGAACGCAGATCTCGACCAACCGGTCAGACAATCCGGTGTCATAGGTGAGATAGCGCTGTTTTTCGTCCTCGCCGGCGGCGAATCGGGGATTGCTGTAGAGACGGACGGAGCGTTTCGTCATGGCATCGCTTCTGACCAACCTCTCCGGCCGGTTCACCTGGTCGAAGGCCTTTTTACCTTCTTCGTCCATGTCTTCGCGTTTCGGCAAGGGGAGGCGATTTCTGGAGTCGGGATAAATGTCCGCGGGAAGAGGGCCGGTGGCTTCAGCTATCGACGCGGCCAGGCTTGCTCGGCGCTCCGCATCGAACGGGTGGGGCCGGGGAGGAAGCAACGGTTTTTGGTCTGCTCTCAAATGATTATCAAAAGCGGACATCTCGGCTCCGGCCACCGAATAATCGGCCATTACCCAGACCAAATCCACGGTGCTTTTTCGGCCGAATAAACGCAGAACCTGGGCGAAAGTCTGCGAGGAAACTCTCCTCTGGCCGAAAATCTCGCGCCCGAATTTAATAATGGCGGTCTCCTTCTCGCCGAGACCGACCACCGGCTTTTCGTATTTGATGATGTCGATGATGGCCGGATCGAGATAGCGCGGATCCTTCGGGTCCCGCCCATGCGTTTCCCATTGGGTCCATTCATACTGAACATCCAACTCACGCGCCGCCACTAAAACGGCGATCTCGAGCAGCGGATCGGAAACATCCATCGAATATTTAAGATTGGCTCCGCGACTGGCTTTTATGAGTTCGGGATCCCAATTACTCACGCCGGGTTGATAGATCCCGACAGCCAAACGCCCGCTTTGGTACTCGGCGTTCGGCAACGGTAGCCGGTTCCTGGAGTCGGGATAGATATCCTTGGGGAGCTGGTCCTCGGATGAGCCTTTGCCGGGCGCCGAATTCTGCGCGCCGCTCCTCCCGCCGGCCAACACAGCCAAGACGCCCGCGAGCAAAACAACCGCTACGCTTTTCGACAAGTCCATACGATCTCCTCTCCCAGACAGTCTCCATCGAAATTCCGACTGCCGAGTGTATAAGATCATCCCTTCAAATAAAACGTCTTACGCGAATTAATGACGGAGAGATTTGCGACGTCCGAGCGAGCTGGATCTTTCCCTGGTGCGCGTTTCCTGACAAAGGCTTCCGGAAAGAACAGCCCCGTCACTTACCCAGGGCGAATGCAAAGAGGGAGTTACCCGAGGCAATAACGACGTACTGTTTGCCGTTCACTTGGTAGCTTATCGGCGCGGCGACGATTTCCGCCCCGAGATTCGCCTTCCACAAAAGAGCGCCGGACCTGGCGTTCAAGGCCTGGAAGTAGCCTTCGCGCCCTCCGGCGAATACGAGGTCGGAGGCGGTCGTTAGAATGCCGCTGGTGTTGACGTCGTACATATCAAGCGACCATTTCTTTTTCCCGGTGTGCGGATCGAGTGCGATCACAGCACCGTGCCCGGCCGCGTCGGTGTCAGTGTTGATTGGACCTCGCCCCATGCTATTCGGGATCTGGCCGCCTGGAATGGGAGTCGTGATAATCCCTCCGCCAAAGTGCTGCCCCTCCTTGTATTCAATGGGGACTCCCTGGAAGATCGCCCCGTAGCCTTCCCAAGTGGAGATGTAGAACAGCCCTGTATTCGGACTGTAGGATGGCGAGTACCAATTGGTGCCGCCTTGTCCGCCCGGATACGTCGGTGTACCGGGAGAGTGCGGCGTCAGAATCGGCCGGCCCGTCGCTTCGTCCAGCCCGCTTGCCCAGTTGACATCTATAAAGGGCCACCCTGAAAGAAACTTGCCATTGGCCCTGTCCAATACGTAAAAGAAGCCGTTGCGATTCGCCCACAGCAGCAGCTTACGAGGAGCTCCATTCCAGTCGGTGTCGACGAGAACAGGGATCTGTACCGAATCGTAGTCATGAGAGTCATTCGGCGTGAATTGGAAAAACCATTTCAGATGCCCCGTGTCCGGATCAAGGGCCACGACGGAATCGGAATAGAGGTTGTCGCCCGGCCGCTGGGAGGCGTTGTAGTCGGGCCCGGGATTCCCAACGCCCCAGTAAGTGAGGTTCAGGCCGGGGTCATAGGAGCCGGTAAGCCAGACCGAGGCGCCTCCGTGCGACCAGTCCTCTCCGCTCCAGGTTTCGTGTCCCGGCGCGCCCGGCCCGGGGATGGTATAGAATTTCCAGGTCTCCTTACCGGTTTGCGCCTCGTATGCCGCAATAAAACCCCGAATGCCGTACTCGCCGCCAGCCACGCCAACCAATACCTTGTTTTTGATCACCAGAGGCGCAAGCGTCATCGCATAGCCGGCAGCAGGCTCCGCCACCTTCACATTCCAGATAGGGTGGCCGTTCCGGGCATCTATGGCGATCAGATGAGCGTCAATGGTGGCCATGAAGAGAGTGTCACCCAGCACAGCCACGCCTCGATTCACCCGCCCGCAGCACGGCTTGGCAGCCGGCGACGGGCTGTAGTGATAGACCCAGAACGCGCGGCCAGACTTCGGATCGAGCGCAACAACGTCATCGGGCGCCTGAGTAACGTACATAACGCCGTCGACGACCAGAGGCGTCGACTCAAATTTCTGGAGCGACTGCGCTTGAAAAACCCACTTCAGTTCCAGGTTCTTCACGTTCGCAGGGGTGATCTGTTGCAGCAGACTATAGCGGTGGCTCGAATAATCGCCGGAATAGGTGAGCCAGTTCTGAGGTTCACGCGATGAATGAAGCAACCGATCACTGGATACTTGCGCGCAGAGAGAGAACGGAATCAGCCCAATCAGCAACAGTAGAAATGGCATGCATCGTCGAAGGGGCATTCGGAACCTTTCAGGCAAAGTTGGCAAAGTTGAGCGATTCGGTATCGACACTTTTATTGGTCCTCGTGATTTCGCGCACGATAGTGGGGAATCGAATCCGCCTCTTCTGGCTCCGGACCCCGCCTGCATAACACTCGTTTTTATCTGTAGAGTGGCGCACCCGGAGGGACTTGAACCCCCAACATCTTGGTTCGAAGCCAAGCGCTCTATCCAATTGAGCTACGGGTGCGTCGGTTGAGGAGCCGCTTCAGTTTACGGCGCTTGTCTGCTTTGTCGCAACGGGCAACTTTTCGCGGGCCGCGCATCCCTTGCGATTGAGCGTGTAAGCCGGACGCGGGCCTCTCGCGCGGAGAGCAACAACAAAAGCAGATCTTTCGTCGCTGCGTTCCCTGGGACGACGGCAGAAAGTGCGGGATGGTTGTGCGTTACGGCCGGAGCTTTGGCTCGCGCTGGCGAAGGCGCATTACGCTTTCGCGTCCCGATTTTGCCTTAGTTCCTACACGACCCTCACGTCTGAGCTCCGGCATTTGCTGTATGGCAGAGTCTGGACGAGTGATTTAGCGTTTCACGTAGAGTGCATTGCCCTGAGCACTGCTCGATGCTCTATCGATGAACCCTAACGGACACCCTGAAATTACCTGGAGGAAATTATGAAAATGAACGGAGTTCGGCTCGCTCTCGTTACCGCTGCGGCGGTGTTGTTCACGCTGCCGGTGGGGAAGGCCACGTTTGGCGACAGGGATTGGTCGGATGACTGCCACAAGCGGCTGGAGGCAGACCGGGCAAGAATTGATCGCGACGTCGCGAGGCATGGCGAGCACAGCCCGCAGGTGGATCATGATGTCGCGCGCATGGATACCGACCGGCGGTGGTGCCGCGATCATCATGCGGACTGGGACCATTCACGCTTTGATGTGGGTATTTACTTCCGGCACTAGAGAGAGCTCAGATTCGAGCTACCTCGAACCGGCGCGCCGTTCATGTGGCGCGCCGTTTTTTTTTGACTTTGAACAAAATTCCAAAGACCGCAGGTAAGAACCCCGTCCCTGAAAACACCAGGGGCCCGCTCCCGCGAAACCATGCAGCTAGGATCGGTTAGTCTACGGGCTTTACCGAGTCCATCAGGAAGAACAGTCCTTCGGTAAGCGTTGGATGGATATAGACGGCGCCCTTTAGCAGCGTGTAAGGGACCTTGGCGAGCATCAGAGTATAGGGGACGTGGATGACTTCGCCGCCGTCGCTGCCGAGGCAGGTGGCGCCGAGGATCTGGTCATTGGTGGCGTCGACGATAAGCTTCATCAGGCCGGCGGTCTCGTCGCGCTCGATGGCGCGGGACACCTGGGACATCGGCGCGCTGCCAATCTTCAGCTTGTATCCCTGGGCGCGAGCCTCCTTTTCGGTGAGGCCGGCGCGGCCCAGTTCAGGGTCGGTGTAGACACAGTAGGGTACGATGCGATGGTCGATGGAGAGGTTTTTGCCCTCGATCAGGTTGGCGTAGACGATCTGGTAATCGTTATAGGAGATGTGCGTGAAGGCGGGGCCGCCTTTCACGTCGCCCAGCGCCCAGACGCCGGGGACGTTGGTTTCGAGGCGGCCGTTCACTTTGATGTAGCCGTGCGCGTCGGTGGCGATGCCGGCCTTGTCGAGGCCGAGGTCGTCGGTGTTCGGCGTGCGGCCCGTGGCGACGAGCAGGTGCGAGCCGCTGATGGCCCCGGTGCTGGTCTTTTTTACGCCGGGGAGGTCGGCGCTACTCACCTCCAGCGACAGGATTACGAACTCTCCGGAACGCTCCACCGCGGTGGCACGCGCCGCAAGCAGGAAATTCACGCCCTCGGCTTCAAGAGCCTTTTGCAGCGTGGCGGCGATTTCGGGGTCTTCGTGGGGCACGATCTGGGGATTGTCCTGAATCACTGTGACCTGCGAGCCGAAGCGCCTGAACATCTGGGCGAATTCGAGGCCGATGTAGCCTCCGCCGAGGACGATCAGGTGGCCGGGCAGGTCTGTGAGCTGAATAATCGTTTCGTTGGTGAGATAGCCGGCGGAGGCGAGGCCGGGGATGTCCGGAATGCGCGGGCGCGCACCCGTGTCGATGAAGATTTTTTCGCTTTCGTGCGTGGCTCCGTCGACGGTGACCTGGTGCGGGCCGGTGAAACGCGCGTGGCTGCGGTAGAGATGCAGGTTCGGGCGCTTGGCGACTCCCTTTTCATGTGCGTCGCGCGAGTGGAGTACGACTTTGTCCTTCTGCGCGATGATCTTGGGAAGATCGACGGAGACATCGTGCGCGATCACCCCCCAGCGGGCGGCCTCGCGGGCGTAGTGGGCCACCTGGGCGCGGTGCACCATGGTTTTGGTCGGGGTGCAGCCGGTGTTGATGCAGGTGCCGCCGAGGTAGCGCTCTTCGATGAGGGCAACCGTCCAGCCCAGATCGGCGAGGGCGGCGGAAAGCGGCGAGCCGGATTGGCCGGAGCCGATGATGATCGCGTCATATTTCATAGAAGCCTCATGATTGCGGAGAATACGTTACAACAGTGTGCCTTGGTGCTGTAAAGCTTCTGTTGAAACTCGGCGAAGGGTGTCTGCTCGCAGATATTCAATAAAACTCATCGCTCGAAAAACGAGCGAGGGGAAGCGTTCTTGCTGCCCTCATCAAGATGACAGCGAAAAGAAAGGGGAAGCGGAATCGACCAAGGGAAACGGTACGCGCTCGCGCGAGCAAAGGGGATGGTGAGGCAACTTCACCCGGTAAGTTCGGGCTACTTCTTTGATTCGCGCGCGGGGTGGCGTTTCGGCGAGGAAGTAGGAGCGGGGTGGCGGTGCGTCATTTCGGGGATCACTTGAGAAAAGCAGAGAAACGCGATCACCGATACTAAGCCGACGATCATGTATGCGACCATTTTGGCACCTGCCGCCCCACCGATTGAATGGCGGACTTTATATAGGGTGCAGTTCGCGTTCCAATCTGCCTATCCGTTATCCCCCTGATTTCAAGCGAGTAACAACCGGGTAAATTTCAGTTGCTCGCGGGCGGGCGTACACATGTCCCTGTAGTTACACAGTGTTGGCAATGGTGTTCCATCTGCCGGGCCGTCCGGAAACGGAGGGATTCATCGCTCGAAAGGGCGAGGAGTGGAAAAGCGTTCTTGGCTTCGCCCAGAATTATGGCTGAAAGATCGGATAGCGCGAAGAAGCCGGGAAAAGTTTGCCTAGACCTAGACTAGGATGCGGATTTTCGGTGGGTCTTCGCCGGGGCTGGAGACGGCGCGCCAGTCGCCTTGCCGGCGGCATGCGGCTTGGGCCGTAGCGCGGCTAGAAATTCGTCGAGAGGCAGGGCGTTGAGCACGTCTTTCTTCTCGATCCAGCCGCGGCGGGCTGTGCGAACTCCATATTGCATAAACGCGAGCTGGTTGGCGCGGTGGGAGTCGGTGGAGATGACGATTCTTGACGCCGCGCTGTTTGGCGGCGCGAAGGTGTACGTCTTTCAGGTCGAGGCGTTCGGGATAGGCGTTGCATTCCATGGCTACGCCGTTTTTCGCGGCGGCGTCGAAGATGCGCTCCATGTCGTACTCAAAGGGATCGCGGCGCAGCACGAGCCGGCCGGTGGGATGCGCGATGATCTGCGTGTAAGGATTCTCGATGGCGGCGAGGAGGCGGTCGGTCATTTCCGCGCGTTCCATTTTCATGTAGGAGTGAACGGACGCGACGACTACGTCGAGCTGCGCCAGGACTTCATCGTCGAGATCGAGCTTGCCATTCTTGAGGATGTCGACTTCTATACCGGCGAGCAGGCGGATGCCCGGGACGTTCTCCTGCGCGGCGCGAATTTTCTTGATCTGCGCGAGAGTGCGCTTCTCGTCCATGCCGTTCGCCACCGTGACGGCCTTGGAGTGGTCGGTGAGCGCGATGTATTCGTAGCCGAGATCGCGCGCGGCTTCGCCCATTTGCTCGATCGAATTCTTGCCGTCGGATGCGGTGGTGTGCATTTGCAGATCGCCGCGCATGTCGGAGAGCTTTACCAGGCTGGGGAGGCGATGCTGCTCGGCTGCTTCGATTTCGCCGCACATCTCGCGAAGTTCGGGCTCGATGTAGTCGAGACCTAATTTGGCGTAGATTTCCGCTTCCGTGGCGCCGGCAACGGTCTTGCCGCCCTTGAGTGTGGTGAGGGCGTATTCGTTGAGCGTCCAGCCCATTTCGTTGGCGCGGCCGCGCAGCGCCACGTTGTGTTCTTTCGAGCCGGTGAAATAGAGCAGGGCCGCGCCGAAATTTTCCTTGCGCAGGATGCGCAGGTCAACCTGGAGAAGACTTTCGAGCAGAACGCTTACTTTATTTCCCCCGTGCGCGAGGGTCTGGCGGATGGCAGGGTAGCGCAGGATGTGTTCGGCAACCTTGTCGATGTCTTCCTGTGTTTCGGAGCCGGGCTTCATGGTGAGCAGGAGATCCAGATCGCCGATGGTCTCGCGTCCGCGACGTAGCGAGCCGGCGGGCGTGACGGATTCGACCTGCTCGCACGCCTTGCCGATGTAGGCGGAAAATCGCTGGGCTTCGTCCTCGGCGATATTGATCCGCACGCTCTGCGAGCCGGACAGATTCTTGAACTGCTCGGCCGCCTTCAGGATGTTCTGCTCGCTCTTTTCGCCGAAGCCCGGGATGTCGCGGAGCTTTTCCTCGCGCGCGAGCTTTTCGACCTCCGCTACCGTGGAGCAGCCGAAGATTTTATAGAGAAGGGCTACCTTTTTCGCGCCCAGCGACTGCAGCTCGAGGAGTTCGAGGATCGTGGGCGGATATTTCTTCAGGAGTTTCTGGCGCAGGGAGTAATCGCCGGTCGCCAGGACCTCGCGAATGTGCGCGGCCATGTTCTCTCGCCGACGCCGGGCAGTTCGCGCAGCTTTTCTTCGTCCTTGGCGATTTCCTCGATGCGCTCGTGCATGCCAAAGAGCAGCTCGGCGACTTTTTCGTAGGTGCGGTAGCGGCCGATGATGGCGCCGTCGATCTGGAGCAACTGCGCGGTCTCCATGAGGATTTTGGCGACTTCTCGGTTTTCCATTTGGGTCTTACGCCTTCTTTCGCTTCTTTGAGGCGGATTTCCCGCGCTTGCCGGCTACGAACTTGGCGTAATACAGGACGCCGGCTACGGTTTTCGAGTCAACAATTTTGCCGCTGCGGATCCACTTTTCGACTTCGGGCAAGGTGAGAATTCGCGTGGTGATTTTTTCGTCTTCCTCGGGCTTGGCTTTCCCCTTGGTTAAATCCTCGGCGAGATAGATTTCCATTTTTTCGCTGAGCAGGCCCGGGGAGGGGTAAATATCCAGCAGCTTTGTGAAACGGCGCGCGGTGTAGCCGGTTTCTTCCTGCAGTTCGCGCGGAGCGGCTTCGAGGAAGGTTTCGTGCTCTTCGCGGTGACCGGCAACAAGCTCCCACATGTATTGCCTGGCCGCGTGGCGATACTGGCGGATCAGCAGGATGCGCCCGTCGGGAAACGCGGGTAACACTACCACTGAGCCGGGGTGGATGACTACCTCGCGCACCGCCTCGATTCCGCCGGGTTCGAAGATGTGGTCTCGGTTGAGCTCGAAGACGCGGCCCTGAAACAATGTTTCGCTACTGGTGACTTTAACGCCCGCTGCTTTTCTGTCTGGAGTGTTTGCCACGTTTCTCGCTTTCCGCTTTCCGTCTCGCGCCCGCAATACGGGCCTGCTTCGGAATTCTACCTTAACCGCGTTCCGTCGCGACCGCAGCGGAGCGCCTTTGCTTGCACTTCGGATCGCGGGGGCCTGCGTGAACAGTACGATCGCAAACTGTGACATTTCCGTAAATACGTTGACATTTCATTTTAAAGGGGCGATAGTTTGCCCGGTTCCCTGTCCGGGAACGCTAGGGCTTAAAACCCTACTAACGGCTGTCGGCTCGCCATTTGAGCCGCCCAACCCGGTAACGAGAAGCAATCTCGTTCCGGAGGAGGGCCTAAATGAGCAGGAAGAAGTTTTTAGTGTGCCTTCTGGCGCTCGCCGGAGGCGCCGCTGTATTCGTTTCGAGAGCTGGCCAGCGACACCGTGTTGTCTCTCCTGTTGCCACGTCCCGTCTTTTGAGCAGCACCCGCTCTGCCTCATCATTTTCTCTTCCAGTTACATTCGAACCGGCTATTGGCCCCGGAGATTCCGGTGTGCAATTCATCGGGCGTGGCGGAGGCTTCAATCTTGTTCTTACCGGTGACAAAATTCGGCTTTTGCTCCCGAGTCGCGGTCAGCCGCCTGCAGCCACGGTGAATCCGTTGGTGGAAATACGGCTGGCCCGCACGAAGGCCTCGTCAAGGAAGCGGCGGCGATCCCGGACCAAATCTTCTCGCCGGCGAGTCACTCGACGGACCGGTGCGCTCAGCCGCTCGCGAGGTAAAGGTCCGCATCGTGGCGCCCGCGGAACGACGCTGCGAACAGGGGCGATACCTGGGCGATTCTCATGGCGCGGAGAGGGGCCGTTGCCGGGGCACAGCAACTACCTGATCGGCAACAACCGCGCCGCTTGGCGGACAAACGTCCCGCACTATTCGCGAGCTGAGGCTGACGAGGTTCTTCCTGGCGTAGGAATGGCATTTTATGGCAACGGGGAAGGCGTCGAATACGATCTGCGGCTGAAACCAGGCGTCGATGCTGCCGCATTACGGCTCACATTTGCCGGTACCACCGGCGAGCAGCTTGCCGCGAATGGCGACCTGTTGCTTCGTGCAGGCGGAAAGGAAGTGCGGATGAGAAAGCCCGCAATTTATGCGCAATCGTCACGAGAGCTGGATTCAGGAGAAAAAAGCCCGGCCGGCACATCGGGAAACGCAAACAGATCGACGGCGGCTACCTGCTTGAATCCGATGGAACCGTAGGATTTGCGGTCGGCCCGCATGACAGGAACGACGAGCTTGTGATCGACCCGTCGATGTCGGTTACCTATGCGACTTTTCTCGGCGGCGCAGGAAACGAAGCGGCGAACAGCGTGGCCCTCGATTCGTCGGGGAACGTCTATGTAAGCGGCACAACGGCGATAGGATCATTCGCAGAGCCCACCACCACGACGATTGGCCCAGGCATCGGAACAAGCATCGGATCGGGCGGTGGTTCGCCGCCTTCTGGCGCCACCAACACCGAATATTTCATCGCGAAAATCAATCCCGCCCTCAGCGGCTCGAATTCGCTCGTCTATCTCACTTTTATTGGCGGAAGTGTGAGCCAATCGGGAGGGCTGATTGCGGTGGACGCGTTCGGGGATGTGGCTATCACCGGCACGACCACGTCGCCGGATTTTCCGGTGACCGATGGCAGCGCGCTCACCAGCGGGGCGAACGATACCACCGTCAGCGAAATCGATCCCACGGGCAGCATGCTGCTGTTTTCGACGACTCTTTGGCGGCAGCGGAGCGGAATCGCAATACACCGCGGGCGGAATTGCGCTTGACGCGTCAGGGCGAATCTACATCGCTTCGGATACCAGTTCGCAAGACCTGCCGGTCACGTCGGGCGTGTTTCAAGCCGACGTTCGCCGCGGCAGTCGAGCGACGGATTTCTGGCGGTGTTTCAACCAGGCGCGAGCCCCGACCTCACCTATTGCTCCTATCTCGGAACCAACGCCAGCGCGCAAATCGGCGTGGGAGGAGTAGCGGTCGATGCATCCGGCAACGTCTATATCGCCGGGATTCACCGCGAATGCCGCAGAACGGCTTCCCGGTGAAAAATGCATTTCAAACTTCCTACGGCGGCGATCCGAGCGACGCGTTTCTGATGGAAATCATCCCGGCGGGCAAGGGGCTGCGGATGTGATTTATGCGACGCTGCTCGGTGGCAGCGGGCTCGATGAGGCGCTGGCGGTGGCGGTGGATACTCGATTCCACGCGAATGCCTATGTGACCGGCACGACGCAGTCAACCAACTTTCCCACGAACGGCACGATCGCCGCTTATCAACCGCAGTCTGCACGTGAGCGCCACCGCAAACGCGTTTCTTTCGGTGATCGCGCAGAATCCATCAACAGGCATGACCTCGCTGGCCTATTCGACCTATCTCGGCGGATCGGAGTCGGATTCCGGGCAGGGCGTGGCCGCGACCGCGTTTAATTCGGTTTATATCGCGGGCACGGCGAAGCTCATGGAATTTTCCGTGGCACGACAATTTGCAGCCGTTCAATGGATCGAGCGACGCGCTTCGTCGCGAAATTCGATCCGTCGGCTGGCGGGGCCGCTTCGCTGATCTACGCGACGCCGCTCGGAGGCACCGCCCCGCCGGGTCTAACGGTGAGCGCCGCGGCGACAGCGCTTTGCGGCGGATCATTTTGGCGATGTCTATGTGGTCGGGCAAACGACAGCCGCGGATTTCCCGACCGCCGTTACCACGGGCGGAGTTCTGAACGGCTTTCAGCCGATCTGTGCAAGCTGCCAGACGTACCCGCGCGGTCGCGGACGCGTTTCTGGTGGCGCTGCAGGAAGTGCGAGCCAGCAGCCGAGCGTTTATTTCAACGTGGGAAGCGTGATCTTTCCCGCCGCAGCCCATCGGCACGCAAAACGCGCCGCAGCCGATCGCGGTGCACAATGGCGGGAAGCCCCCGCTGTCGATTTCCAGCCTGCAGATCACCGGCCCGAACGCCAGGATTTTTCGCTGATCGGGCCGGGCGCATGCGAGGGACAAACCATCCCGGTGCGGAGCCAGTGCTCGTTCGAGGTGGGATTCGTTCCTTCGACAACAGGGCCCGAAGAAGCCGTGGTGAGCTTCACCGACAATGCGCCGGGAAATCCGCAAGTGCTCGAACTGATCGGCGCGGGGCAGGGCGCGTTCGCCTTGCTCTCGACCAGCAGCATCAATTTTGGCAGTCAGCCCGAAAATACAACGAGCCTGAGCGCTCCCATTCACCATCACGAACACGGGCAATCAGGCGCTTGCGCTTCAAAGCCCGTTGAATCCGGGCCCGACGTGGCGCAATTTTTCCTCAATGGCAAGGACATTACCTGTGGCACCACTCTGGCGGCGGGCGCGACTTGTTCCAATCGGCGTGGTATTCAGTCCCAAGGCGATTGGGACATTCCACGCCCAGATCACCATCACCGATAACTCCGGAGGAGTTAGCAATGCCACCCAAGTCGTGTCTCTAACCGGCACGGCAACCACCGTGGCCCCGCTGGCGAGCGTCACACCTGCGGCTATCGCGTTTGGAGATATCGTTGCGGGTACCGCCAGCGGCGCCCAGCAGGTGACCGTCGCCAACACCGGAAGCGCGGCGCTGAGCATGACGGGCATCGCCATCAGCGGCGCAAACGCGGCGGACTTTGCAATTGTAAGCTCGGGAGCAAATCAGTGCCCCACTAGCGGCGGCAGCACTGGCTGTCGGAGCAAGCTGCATGATAAGTGTCCGATTTTCACCGCCCGCGTCCGATCCTGCGGGAGGCAAAGGCGCAGTCTTGAGCATTTCGGATAATGTTACCGGCAGCCCGCAAACAGTCGCGCTCAGCGGATCGGCGACGGTTGCCCACGATTCAGATTTCCCCCTCCAGCCTGAGCTTCGCGCCGCAAAGCGTGGGAATTCCAAGCGCGGCGCAGACCATCACCGTCCGCAATAGCGGCGCCGGACCGCTTTCCATCAACGGAATCAGCGTAACGGGTACGAACGCCGCCGATTTCAGCGAGACCAATAATTGCCCGCCGAGTCTGGCGGCCGGCGCGAGTTGCACAGTCACCGTGGTATTTTCGCCCTTCTCTGCAAGCGGCGGCGAGTCGCGCGGCAGTTCTGAACATAGCGGATAACGCAGCGGGCAGCCCTCAGGCTGTTCCGCTCGCTGGAAGCGCCACTGCAGCGTCGATCTCGATCTCCCCGGCAAGCTCAACTTCGGGGGCCAACTGGCGGGGACGGCGGACAGCCTCAGACGATCACCGTAACCAACAATGGCGCCGGAGCGCTGGCGTTCAGTTCCATTGCGGTAAGCGGGGCCGCGGATTTTGTGGTGGGCACGAATACCTGCAAGGGCGCCAACATTCCCGCAGGAGGGACATGCACGGTCCAAGTGACCTTCAGCCCCGCGTGCACCAACGGCGCGGCGGCCGCGCAGTGCAACCCTCGTTCTGACGGATAACGTAGCCGGGCAGCCCTCAAAACGTTCCCGTGAGCGGCATGGCGACCGGCGACTTTTGCTTCGATCCTTCCAGCATGGCGACCGTAACTGCGGGCCAGACCGCGACGTACGCGCTCGTTGTGGATTCCGCTACGGCCTATAAAGGATCTGTTTCGTTAACATGTGCGGGTATCCCCGCGACGACCACCTGTACGGCGCCCGCGAGCGTTTCCGTCCCGTCGCAATTTACGGTAAGTGTTTCCACAGCGGCAAGCTCGGTCGGGCTGCCATCGGCCAGCCGCGCACCGAAGGTATCAGCGGCGCATCTGTGGCTGGCCGCTCTGATGATTATTCTCATATGGGCCTGGGCTTTCGGCGTCTCGTGCCACGCCCCGATTCAGCCGGATCGTTTGGGCGCGCCGCATCTCGCTGGGTGCAGTTCGCCGTGATTCCCGTTGCGTTGTTCGCGGCCAGCTTATGGCTCGATGGATGCGGTGGCGGCAGCGCGGGCGGCGACCCGAGCGTCCCTGGAACTCCAGCCGGCACATATTCGTTCGTTCTCAGCGGAACCTCGACGAATACGACTGCGCAAGTTACCCTGACGCTTACGGTTCAATAGCAGACCGGATCAAAAAAGCTTTACCGCCAAATCGCGAGGGTGCGAGCCGATGGGAATCAGCGTAATCAGGCTGCCTGTTTTTGCGCGGATCACGGCGAGGTCGTCCGAGGAAGCATCCACCACCAGCAGCATGTCCCCGCCGGGCGTAAGCAAAGAGGTCCCTGGCGCTTGTCCCACCTGGATCGGGCGCGCCACCTGCCGCACTCCGATGGCCACCGGGACGATATGCCCCGCGAAGGAATCGGAAATATAGAGGGTCTGCGCATCGGGCGTAAGGGTGCCCGTCGAAGGGGACATTCCCAGCAGGACAAAGTCATTCACTTCGTTGGTCGCCGTGTTGACGATCAGAAGGCCGTGCGAATTGCGCGAGGGAATGTAGAGCTCGCCCCCGTCCGGCTTGAGGATCAGGTCGTCGGGATTTTCTCCGATAGACAGCTTTGTGAGTAAGACTCTTCGGTTCAGATCGAGCACGGAGACCTGGTCGGAATCGCCCGAGCTGACAAAAGCCTTCGAGCTGTCCGGCAGGATCGCGATGTGCTCCGGTTCGGGCGCAACGCCGATCGCGCCCAGAGGCGCGAGGGAAGCTGCGTCGAAGAGCGATACCGTTGAATCCTCTCGGTTCGAAACGAGCAGGAGCTTTCCGTTGGGTGAAACGCGAGCGATCCACGGGCGGCGTCCGGCGCGGCTCTTCGCGATCACCTGGCGCGACGCGCAGTCGATTTCAACCACCGCGTTTGAACCGGATGATGCCACATAGGCACGCGTTCCCATCGGGAGAAAAATCCAGCGCGTAGGGTGCGGCGCCGACCGGGATGCGCGCGACGATTCGATTTGTCTTCACATCGAGAATCCACGCCAGCCCCTGAGCGCTGCTGAGCCCCCAGATTTCGGGGCGCGTGGGATGCGAGCGCATACCGGTCGGCCTGCCGCCAACGGAAACGGTCGCGACCGGCGCCAGCTTCACGAGATCGACTGCCGTTACCGTTCCGTCCGCGGTGTTGTCCACATAAGCGAAAAGGTGAAGCCCCGGACGAAGGAAAGAGGGCCGAAGTTCGAGCGCCACTTCGCGAACGCCCAGTCCGGCGAGAAGCAGGAGCAGAAAGAGAATCCGCCAGTTGGACCAGATTTTCATATCGCCTGCGGGACCCGAGGGGGAGCAACGGGAAATTGGGGCCTCGAGGGATCGTTCAGTGAATTAGTCATAGCTTGTTTAGGGATGTGTTCAGTGACCTGTTCACTGAGCTGTTCAGCGACTCGTTCACCGACCTGCTCAGCGACGTGTTCGATGACTTGTTCAATAAAGTGGCCAGGTTGCTCAATTTACCGTACGGGCAAGAACGGCGGCGATGTCCCGTGCTTCGCGCACGAGCACTTCAAATTCCTCGGGCAGAATCGATTGCGGGCCATCGGAGAGAGCGTGATCGGGATCGTGATGCACTTCCACGAGCAGTCCGTCGGCTCCCACGGCTACCGCGGCCCGCGACAAGGGAAGCACTTTGTTCCGGCGGCCCGTGCCGTGGCTCGGATCGACGGCAATCGGAAGATGGCTCAGCCGCTGGACCGCCGGAATCACGCTGAGGTCAAGGGTGTTGCGCGTGTGGTCGGAAAAGGTGCGCACGCCCCGCTCGCATAGAATTACCTGGTAGTTGCCCTCCGACATCACGTATTCAGCGGCCATCAGAAACTCATCTAGCGTGGCGGACATCCCGCGCTTCAGTAGCACCGGCTTTTGCGCGCGCCCGGCCCGCTTCAGCAACGAGAAATTCTGCATGTTGCGCGCGCCGATCTGAATTACGTCGGCGTATTTCTCCACCAGGTCGAGTGATTCGTTGTCGACGGCCTCGGTAATGATGCCAAGCCCCAATTGATCGCGTATCTCGGCCAGAATCCTCAACCCGTCCTCGCCCAAGCCCTGAAAACTGTAAGGCGACGTCCGCGGCTTGTAGGCGCCGCCGCGAAAAAGGCGCGCGCCCGCGGCCTTCACCCGCTCCGCAATCGTGAATACCTGCTCGCGGGACTCCACCGCGCAAGGGCCCGCGACGAGCGCAATGGATTTGCCGCCGAAAGCCACGTCGCCCAGAGGGGTTGGCACGCGCACCACGGTGTCTTCCGCTTTCACATCGCGGCTCACCAGCTTGTAAGGTTTGGTGACCGCAATGCATTCAATCACGCCGGGCATCGACTCAACGGACGCGAGATCTACCGCCCCGCTGTTTCCCGTGATGCCGATCGCGGTGCGAGCGGCGCCGGGAATCGGATGAGCCTTGAACCCAAGCGACTCGATCCGCTCGCAAACGGCGCGAATCTGTTCTTCGGTCGCGTGTCCTTGCATCACGACAAGCATCGGGTCTCCCTCAAATTTGACGGGGAGCACTAGTTTACTGCATGGGAAACCAACCGCCAAACCGCGGCCTTCTATAGGCTCGAGGCTGGGGCTTTCCCATTGATCCTGCGCAAATCCCTGCGCGGCCGCGTAGAATACCTCCGGCGATTACAGCGCCTGTTTTTCTCGCATCGTGGGTAGGATCATACTCGAGCGCCTGCGGGAAGTTTGCGCGGGGTCGTGCTCGTGCAGAGGTTCCAGAGGAACGCCATGGCCGCCAATAACGAAAAGGCGATTACCCCTCCGAGACTTGCGGTTGTGACGTCCATGCGGGACATCGTGACGGTGGACGAGGCCCAGAACATGTATACGCGGATTGCCTCGACCACGGCTAAGAACGTACAGACAAAGTGAATTCGTGTCGTGGATTGGTCGAACACCCGCCCGGCCCCGATCTCGAGTCCCGCGTAAAGCACCGCGAAAAAGAGAAACGGCGCGGCGACTGGCAGCCACAGATAGCCGGCCGAAACGTATGTTATCTCGCCGTTGTGAACGGCCGGCAAACGTCCGCGGAGAATACCGGTTGTCACGAGGATCGTTCCCATTGCCACCAAAAAAGCCGCCGCTATCCCGAACATTTCGGCCGGCGACCGGGGCCACCCAAACGTCGGGGCTGGCCTATCAACTTTATCGAGAGCTGCCCTAGCTTTCACGGAGTTTTCCTTCCCGCATGTAACTCCAGACGACATTCCCGAGGAAGACCAGATGCCCAAAAACATAGATCAGCAGCAGAATATTGTCCTGGAATCCGGAGTTAAGCGCTTGCGGCGGCCCCTTCCGATTGGCGTAACAGATTCCCAATATTCCGCAAAAAAGTAAAAGCGAGCATCCCAGCGACTGGATGTAGCCCAAGGCGAGATTGAGATCGCGCTTCGCGATTCCCTGAACGAGCTGGTACTCGGCGAAGAAGAGCGCGAATGCGACGAGCGCGAACAGGAAGAGCATGGACAGGTCATGCATCCACTCCAGCCTGCGGTGGCCCGGCCCGATGCGAGCCGCTTGCGCGATTGCCACAGCACCGAAACCAACGAGGCAAATGTTGATAAGCATGCGAAGGACCGTTTTAGGAGAGGGAAAAGACATGCTGGGATAGCACCTCGCTAAAGCTTACCAGTTAGCACATATATCAGCCGGAACGCGCGATCAACCTGGCTCGAATGAGTAACGCATTTTGTCGATCTCGGCACCTGGCCGGCAACTCTGCTTGCAAGCCGGCACTCAGACATGACCCTATTGCCTGGGTTTGGCGGCGGGTTTCATGAACTGCTCTTCGAACTTCGCATTGTCCTCGATGGAGCAGTAGGACTCCTCAATCTGCATGCCGGGCTGGATCACGAATTCCATTTTCAGACCGCCCCACGGCTTGTCGCCCCAGGCTTTGGGATCGTAGTAGGTTGCCTCGAGTTCGATTTTGCCTTGGCTCACGCGCCGCCATCGCTCCACCAGGTGAAAGGCATCGCTCATCAAGTGCCCCACGCCGACCGGTTCAATCATGTCCTTGCCGTTGTAGCCAATGGTATCGACAACGAGCGTGTCGCCCTCCCACTTTCCGGCAGAGTCGCCCATATAACTCGGATCGAGTGATGCCGGATGTCCGCGGTTCAGCCAGATTGCGCGCCACTCGCGGCGATTCTCAAAAAATTGGAAGATGCGATCGGGAGTCATTACAAACTCAAAAGGGGCCAGCTGCGTGTACCAGAACTGCGCGGGTACGCCGATCGGATCGCATTCGCCCCGGCGAGCGGTTGCCTTGGAAGTTTCGCCCGATTTTAGAGTTCCATGCGGCGGGGCGTCCGCCATTGCATCGGGCAGAAGCAAATGCTCCTTTGCCCAGGGAGTGAGCGGGGGCTCAGGCACGGTGTGATCGGGAATGTGGCACGTCTGGCACTTGCTTGCATCGCCTTGCCTGGCGCGGGCCATCAGCTTTTCCGGTCCAGGGTCGCTAACCCACCAGACGCCGGACAAATCGCGAGGATTGAACCACTTGGCTTTCGTATCTGATTTTGCCGAAGTCTCACCCAGCGCAGGGAATAAAAGGACAAGCGCCATTACGTTCGTGACGATCAGGGCGAAAAGGTTGTTGGCGCGTCGCATTTGGCTGGCAGCAGCCACCATCTTCACGCTGTCGCCAAAAGCGAACAGCTATTGTTGAGGATGACTGTCCAACGGAGTTGCTACCCGTTTGTTGTATTCCTGGTATTCCCTTGGGCTGCAGATGAACTCGTCAAAATCTTCTTTTGGCACTCGGTGAAAGTATTTCCGGAACCCCGTCCAGGATTTGTCGCCCCACGCTTTGGGGTCGTAATAGGTCATGTCGAGCGTCATGTGGTCGTGATCGGTCAGCGTGAAACGCTCCACCAGTCGGAACGCCTCGCTCTTGCTGTGGCCCACGTTCTGCGTGATCATCGTCTTGCTGTTGTAGCCAATGGTATCAACCACCAGTGTGTTCCCATCCCACCGTGCCGTAGAATCACCCTCGTAGGTGGGGTCGAGATCCTTCGGATGCTCGCGATTGAGCCACCACGTGCGCCATTCGCGGTGATACTCGAACAGCTGGAATATCCGGTCTCCCTCGCGTGTGGGAATGAGTTCCATGGGGCCGATGCTGGCATAGTCGTACATGGCGGGGGTGGACAGCGGCTCGCAATCCTTGCCCGGATATTCGCCATCGGCTTTGTTGGTGGGCACGCCGTTTGGGTCCGCCGAATAGCAAGGGTCCTGATTGTTGGGGCAGACGTGCCCGGGGCGGTCCTTGTCCGGAAGGGGAGTGCCGCCCAGCGCGTCATGCGAGATAGATTTGTAAAGTAAATGCTGCTTGGCCCAGTCCGTTAGAGGCGGCTCCGGAACCTTCTGATCGTAGCTGGCCCAATCACGATAGCCTGGGCGGGGCCCGTCGCCTCGCCAGCTCCCTGCAATGTCATGAGGATCGAATGGCTTCGCGGAGCTTGAAGCGGTCTTGGCGAGCGCCGGCGTGCCCGATTGAGAGCGCAGGAGGGGCGAGAAGACGAGCGCCGCAATCGCCGCGACGATTACACCCGCGAAGTACTTTTGCATCCGAACATCCTCCCTGGGCCGAACCTGGACCGTAACTGAACGGAATCGAACAATACCCTCTGGCCGCCTCTCTTGCGCGGCTGCGGGGACGAAAATGATTTTTGCCTGCTACTGGTTCGCAGGGTTTGGCTGCCCCGGCAATGGGTTGTTCGGCGGAGGCATCACGCGGCCGTCGGAGAACACCACCTTCGAAAAGGCGCCCACTGGCGCTCCATTTTTCGCGCCATAAAAATAGATCGTCACAACATCGCCCGGCTTCAGCGTATCGGGCGTGAACCCGGCCGCGCGCATGCCCCGCATCGGCGCCCCGGTCTCGATGGACCAATGCTCCACCTTCCCGTCCTCGTTTGTAATGTCGCAGGTGATCGATGAGTGCGGATTGGCGAGTTCGAAACTCGTAATGGTAGCCTTTGCCGATCGCAGTTTGGTCATGTCGTAGGCGGAGTACCCGTGGTGTGCGAATGCGGCCGCTCCTAGTAATAGCCACGCCAGGGTTAAAAGACAAACGCCGAACGCTACTCGTTGCCCGCGTTGACAGTTGCCTCGGCCTGTTTCTTTCTTCTGCGGTTCGATCTCGCTTTTCGAGCTGTTTCCCATGGGTCATACGCTCCTATTGTGATCGCAGCCCACCTGTTTGAGGTGAACGGAGGACGGATATGGTCTACTGATATCTCTTGGCAAATCTCATCACGTCGAAGGTCTTAAGACATTATTCTACGAAATTTCCTCAAACGCCACTGGACCTGCGGCGGGCGAGAATTCCTTCGCTACCCAGTACACGAAATGGACGTGAGACACGTTAAATCAGTTCCAAGTCAAATCGGCTATGCCGGGAAAATCTGGCGGCGTGCGGCACACTCCATGTATTAAAGGGGTCGGAGCCTCATCTACGAGTGCCAAAGAGACACTTTTTTAGAAGGTCGGAGCTTCACTGTCTGCATTGCTGCGTGAGCTGTCGAGGTCTCGTCGGGATGCTTCGGGAGAAGGGTGCCGGTGTTTTCCATTGAGGAACAATCCTAAACAGGGTATATACCGCGTTGCCCCCAACAGGGGGATGCTTGAACGCGTCCTCGCGATAGAGGTAAATCGATCGAACGCCCGCTGGCCACCAAGGGGAAGGAATGACGAAATTCTATTTGCAGTCTCGAACGATTAAAGCGCTCGCGGGCTTACTTGTGGGTCTGATTCTTCTTGCAGCAGCGATTCGCCTGGAAGCGGGCCCTCGGGGAAATGCCGCAAACACCGGAGCTGCCGCAAGTGGTTTGGCGGGTGACACCGGCTTCATTAGCGGCGTGGTGATCAGTTCAAAGGGACCCGAAGGCGGCGTATGGGTAATCGCGGAAACCATGGATTTGGGCACCAAATTCCGCAAGATCGTGGTTACCAATGACCAGGGCCAATACCTACTGCCGGATCTTCCCAAGGCCAATTACAAAATCTGGGTGCGAGGCTATGGCTTGGTGGACTCGCATCCCGTGGAGTCAGCGCCCGGCAAGACGTTGCCTCTCGCTGCCGTGATCGCGCCCGACGCGCGTGCCGCGGCGCAGGTTTATCCAGCAGATTATTGGGCCTCGCTGCTGACGATCCCACGCAAGAGCGATTTTCCAATGACGATTCCCCCTCCTCCGCCCATACCCGGCGCCCCTGATCCGGTGAAACTGACGCACGGAGACGTGCGCGCAGCGCCGCCCACGGTCATTCAGACGCAAGCCGATTGGCTCTATGCCTTCAAGGGCTGTTGGACGTGCCATCAGATGGGCATCAAGTCCACGCGCGAGCTTCCCGCGAGCCTCGGCACTTTCAAAACGAACAACCTTGCGTGGGAACGGTTCATGTCCTCCAGCCAGGTGGGGCGGGAAATGATTCGCGAGCTTGACCGCATGGGCCACGACCGCGCTCTGGGAATGTATGCGGACTGGGGAGACCGCATCGCCAAGGGCGAGCTTCCGCCTGTTCCGCCGCGGCCTCAGGGAATCGAACGCAACGTGGTGGTTACCGTTTGGGACTGGTCGGTGCCCCGAGCCGCCTTTCTTCATGCACTCATCAGCACCGATAAGCGGAATCCGTCAGTAAATGCAAATGGCCCGGTCTATGGAGCAGAGTGGTCCGGCGGGGTGCTCGCCGTTGTCGATCCGGTCAAAAATACCGCGCCGCAGGTGAAAGTCCCTTATCCCAACCCCGAAGAACTGCCGCGGCAGGTTACCTGGTCGCCGCAGAACCAGCTTGCTCCGTCGCTGTATTTTGGCGACGAGCTAGTTTGGAACGATCCTGTGAATCCCGGTGCGATAACCATGGACGACAGGGGCCGCGTCTGGGTCAACGCGGAAACGCGGATTGGCAATGCGGATTACTGCAAGGCGGGATCGAACAATCCATACGCCAGGAATTCGCCTCGCCAAGACGGCGGCAAGGGCGTCGACGTGTACGATCCTGAAACCCGCAAATGGGAATTTATCGATCTGTGCTTCAAGGCAACGCGCGTCGCTTTTGGCTACGACAAGGACAACACGCTGTACTTCGCCGTCCACGGAGACCCAGGTGGGATCGGCTGGGTGAACACCCGCGTGTGGGACGAAACCCACGACGCGGAGAAGTCCCAGGGCTGGTGTCCGGCTGCCGCCGGCGTCAAGCAGCCAGGCGCCTACGGTGTCTCGGTAAGCCCTTCGGACGGAAGCATCTGGGATTCCGATATACAGACCATGCCTGGAAGGCTCATCCGGATGGTGCGCGGCTCGAATCCGCCATCCACGTGCCAGACCGAAGTCTACGAAGCGCCGTATGATCCAAAAGGTCAGGGGATCGGCGGTTCACATTCGCGGGGAATCGACGTCGATACCAACGGCGTTGTATGGACGCCGTTGACCGGCGAGGGATATCTTGCGAGTTTTGACCGGCGCAGGTGCAAAGCTGTTCCCACCGGACAGGCCGCCCTCACCGGTAAGGCATGCCCGGAGGGTTGGTCGTTGTATCCCATCCCGGGTCCTACCTTCAAGTCCGATCCCACCGTGAAGGCCGACTACAGCTATTACATGTTCGTCGACCGTTACGGGGCTCTCGGGCTTGGCAACAATCTGGTGATCGTCGACGGCGCCAACTCGGATTCACTCATCGCATTTCAGCAGGAGAGCAGGCGATGGGTCAGGATGACCGTGCCCTATCCCATGGGCTTCTTCTCGCGTTTTCTTGACGCCCGCGTGGATGATGCCAATGGCGGCTGGAAGGGGCGCGGCGCCTGGGCAGCGAATGAGACCCGCGGCACGCAGCTCACCGAAGGCGGCAAGAACATGCCCAGCCAGCTCGCGCACTTCCAGATCAGGCCCGATCCTTTGGCCAAGTGATTTTCAATTCAGCCGGGAACGCAGCAGTCGAGAAATGAAGATTCGGAGTTTTACCGAGCCGGAGTTCAACGAGCCGGAGATCAGGGAGCCAGTTCAATAAGGAGGATCACTCATGGAACACGTCATCGCCGAAATGCTTCAGAACTTCGAACAGGGAAAAATTTCGCGGCGCCAGCTGATTCAAAGTCTGGCAATGGCCGCCACGGCCGCGTCTGCCGCGAGCGCCGCACCGGCTATGGTCGGCAGCGGTCCCACTCCCATGAAAGCCACCTACCTGAATCATGTCGGCTACCGGGTCGCCGATCACACCAAAACCGCCGCCTGGTACGCCGATGTCTTCGGACTGAAGGTCGTGCTCGACGATGGCATGAAGACCGCTCTCGCGGTAGGCGAGTCCCAGGTTATCTTCCATAACCGCCAGCACCCGGGCCAGCTTCCTGTAGACCATGTCGCTTTCACGATTGCGAATTGGGATACCGATAAGAGCGTGAGGCCGGCCGTATCGGCTGAGATAAAGCGCCGCGGAATCGAAGTGAAGCGCGAGACCGATTGCTGCATACACATTAACGACATGGACGGCTTCGAAGTGCAGCTGGGCGGAAAAAATCAGTAGCCGGTCGTTCCTGCAACGCACGAACCAGCGGCCTCACTCAGGTTCTCGATCCAGCGCGAGCCCGTAGCGCGCATTATACGCCGTCGAAGAAGCGCTTCGGATTTTCCACGGTGATCGTTCGGATTGCCGCTTCCGATAAGCCCACGTCCCTGAGCCCGGGAATTACCTTGCGGCACACGAAGAGGATGCCGTCCGGGTTCAACGCGTCCCGCACACGCAGATCGGGAGTAGGGGACTGCGCGGAACCGATCGCGTAGTCAGTTCCCACCATAATGCGATTGCCGAACCCGGCATCGACCAGCCCTTTGATCGAGACAAGCCGCTCGTGGAAACTCGCGCGCGGCTTCGGCGGATCAGCGCCGCCCTTCAGTCGGTCCATCCCGAGATAGTAACCGCGCCGGGCCAGGCCCAGCAGATAGTCCATGTCCGTCGTATCGGCGGAATGGCCGATGCACACCTTCGACGGATTCACCTGTTCCTGCTCGAAGATCGCGGCTTGTTTTTCGCCGTTTCGTTCCAGAGCGGACGAGTGCGTGGATATCGGCGTTCCGGTAGCTTTGCACGCGCGACCTGCGGCGTGAAGGAGCTTTTCGCCGAACGAAGTGATAGCGCCAGTGTCGTTGGCTGCCTTGATCACGCCCGCCTTGATGTCGGTGCCCTCGATGCCCACCTGAATCTCGCGCACGAAATATTCGGTCATTTCCTCCACGGATCGCACCTCCATGCAGCGTGGAGGCTCCACCCAGTGTCCCGTTGTGGCCACGATGTGCACGCCCGATTTGCGCGAGACCTCTTCGAGCAGGCGAATATCGCGCCCCAGATCGATCGTCGTGAGGTCGGCGAAAGAATCCAGACCTTCCTCCTTCGCCATCTTGAGTTTTTCCACCGCTATCTTGATGAATTGCTCGCGGCCGCCCATCAGCTCTGGCCAGTAGGTCCAGAATCCCCCAGAAAGACAGCAAACGTGTTCATGCGACTGGTGAAAGCCGAGCTTGGCGGTGCTGACGGGACCCAGGACGGTCTGGACGGTTCCGCTTTTCTCCGCGCCTCCGGCTGAAGTCGCGGGGGGCGCGACCGCCGCGCCCACGGTTGCTACTAGAAAAGTCCTGCGCGAGACTTGAGACTCTGCTGCCATGGCACCACCCTCGGAACGCTGCGACTGCAAGCGCGCATGCCCTTGTATTCCGTCTCGGCCGTGGTTGTCAAGAATTGAAGAAAAATTGCGTTATCGCCGCGATCAATGAATTGCAAAATGCCGGGAAAAGGTGTACTTGAAGTGGGAAGTTTTGAGCGCGGATTTCTCCATTTCAAAATTGGGATGATCCTCCGGATTGTCGAGAGGGAACAAGCCTCGATGCAAATTGCAACGGGAAAAATAATCGGAATAATACTGGCTGCGTCGATCCTTGCGGCGGGCGTCGCCACTATGCGGGCGGGCACTCGTCACGTTCGGGACGCAGCACCGCAACCAGGGCAAAAATCAGAGGCAACCGAGAACAGTGATATCGGAGGAATCGTCACCAGTTCGCACGGACCCGAGGCAGGTGTGTGGGTCATCGCGGAAACTTCAGATTTGGGAACGAAGTTTCGCAAAATCGTCGTCACCAACGATCGCGGTCAGTACCTGCTGCCTGGCCTGCCCAAAGCGAATTACAAAATCTGGGTGCGCGGTTACGGGCTGGTTGACTCAGAACCGGTGGATGCAACGCCCGGCTCGGCGTTACCTCTGACTGCGGTAGTCGCCCCTGATCCGAGCGCCGCGGCGCAATACTATCCCGCGAGCTATTGGGTTTCGCTCTTGAACGTGCCGCCCAAAAGCGCTTTTCCGATGACCGTTCCGTCGTCTCCTCCGATTGTCATCTCCACGCAAGCCGACTGGCTCTACACCGTAAAAGGATGCTGGGGATGCCATCAGATGGGAGGCAAGGCAACTCGTCAGATTCCTCCGAGCCTGGGAAAATTCGATTCGAGCACGCAGGCCTGGGCGCGTTTCATCTCCTCCGGGCAGCTCGGCCGTCAGATGAACGGCATGCTGAGCCAGATGGGACACGAGCAAGGTGTGGCGCTCTTCGCGGACTGGGTCGATCGCATCGCCAAGGGAGAGTTGCCGCCCGTCCCCTCCCGGCCGCAGGGCACTGAGATCAACGTCGTCGTTACGGTGTGGGATTGGTCCGTGCGCGCGGCTTTTCCTTACGCGGCCATCAGCACCGATAAGCGCGATCCCTCCGTGAATGCATATGGCCCGGTCTACGGCGGCGACTGGTTTGCCAGCGCGCTTGCCGTGGTCGATCCAGTCAAAAACACGAAAGCCATGATCGACATCGCGTTGCCCAGCGAGGAGGATCGCAAGCGTCTTCCGTCGTGGGCGCCACAGACGCAGACCGCGCCGTCCGTCTATTTCGGCGACGAATTGATCTGGAACGGGCCTCTCAATCCCGGTTCGATGGCGATGGACAGCAAGGCCCGCGTCTGGTTCAACGTGAAGAACCGGCCCGAGAATCCCGCCTATTGCAAGGGAAGCTCGGGTAATGCCTTTGCGAAGTATGCCCCTCGTGAGGGGGGCAATAAGGGCATCGGTGTTTACGATCCCAGGACCCGCAAATTCGAATTCGTCGACCAGTGCGTCACCACCGAACACATCGTTTTCGCGGCGGATAAGGACCAGACCTTATATGCCTCCACGAAAGAGGGCGGCATCGCCTGGGTCAACACGCGCTTGTGGGACGAAACGCACGACTCCGAAAAATCCACGGGGTGGTGCCCGGCCGTTATCGACTATAACCGCGACGGAAAACTCGGCCCTTACACGACAGCTCCTGAACCGCTCGACCCGAAGCTCGACCGCGCGATTTCCAACCCGCTCGGCGACATGATCGCCTACAACCCGGCAGATGGAAGCATCTGGTACACGGCGCTCAATCCGAGGCCCGGAAAGTTGATCCGCATGGTGAAGGGCGCAAATCCGCCGTCCACCTGCAACGCGGAAGTGTATGAAGTGCCGTACGACCCCAAAGGCTCTGGAAACGGCGGTTCGCATCCGCGTGGCGTCGATATCGATAGCAAAGGCATTGTCTGGACTCCGCTGGCGGGCGAGGGAATTCTCGCTAGCTTCGACCGCGGCAAGTGCAAAGTACTCACCGGGGAAGCGGCCACAACCGGCCGTCACTGCCCGGAGGGTTGGTCGTTCCATCCCATCCCCGGCGCCGCCTTTAAGACGCAGCCCGAAGTGAGAACGGATTTCGCCTACGCCATGTGGGTGGACCGCTCGAACACCCTTGGCTTGGGAAAGGATCTTCCCGTGGTAAGCGGCGCGGATTCCGACTCCCTGCAGGTATTTAATCCTGCCACGAACAACTGGATCCGCCTGCGCGTTCCTTATCCAATGGGATTCTTTGCTCGCTTTCTCGATGGCCGCATCGATGATGCGAAAGCCGGATGGAAGGGCCGCGGTTTGTGGGCTGCGAACGAAACCACTGGTTCTCAGTTGACGGAAGGCGGCAAGAACATGCCCAGCCAGGTGGCGCATTTCCAAATTCGGCCAGATCCGCTGGCAAAATAAGCAGCAGAGCAGCCGTTCCAGGAGAGATATCCATTGGTTACCAGAAGGGAAGTCCTCGCGCTGGCCGGCTCAGTGCCGGCACTGCTTGCCTCGACGCGAGCCGGCGCCGAACCCGAAGCGCCGGCTGAGATCGAGCAGCACGAGCAGGTGCAGGCGTTTTCCTCTTTCGAAAAGACCAGCGCGGGCGTCACCTTCCACGGCACGACCAGCCAGGGAAAAAATATCGATGTAATGCTAACGGTATGCACGCCCGAAATCCTTCGCTTGCAGATGTGTCCTGATCCGGAATTGCGAAACGTGAAAGGCCTGCTCGAAATAAAAGAGGATTGGACCTCCGTCGCATTCACGGTCACCGAAAAGCCCGGCGTGTTATCGATTGACACCGGTTCGTTGCGCGTCGAATTTCAGAAAGATCCCTGGAAGTACGTCCTTTACAACAAGCAAAGCCAGATCGTCCTCGAGGAGCACGTAAAGGATGTCGACACGCAGGGAAACTTCCGCGCCTTGCCGCTTGGTTTCACCACGACGGGCGGGAAATTTCATCGAACTAACGAGACCTTTGCGCTTCCCGAGGACGAAAGTTTCTACGGCTTGGGCGAGAGGTTCACCAGGCTGAACAAGGTCGGCTTGCGAGTCAACGGTTGGCTCGCGAACGCCTGGGGCGCGGGAACCGACGACACGCATAAGACGATCCCTTTCATCATGAGCACGGCCGGCTACGGCATCTTCGTCAACACGACCTTCCGCAATCGCTGGGATATTGGCAGCCGGTCTGTAGTGTCCTGCACATTTCTGGTCGACGATCCGCGCCTTGATTTCTTCATTATTTACGGGCCAGGCCTCAAGCAGGTGCTCGCTCGGTACCAGGAAATTACTGGCTGGCCAGCCTTTCCGCCCAGGAAATCCTTTGGCGCCTGGTTCATTATGAGCGGCCGGAGCGACACTCCCGATACCACTCCCCTGGGAATCGCAAAAAAGTTCAGGGAACTCGATCTTCCTATGGACTATTTCACCCCGCTCGTCGCAGCGGAAGACTCGCACCAGCAGGAAAGACTCGCGCTGATCAGGCAAATGTCGGCCGACCTGGGCAGTCTGGGCGTGAAGATCGGAATTCACACATCCCCGTTTCTGCGGATGGATTCAGACGCGGCGCAGGAAGCCAAATCAAAGGGCTACGCCCTGATGCGAAAGGATGGCTCGGTTTATGAGGCCATCCTGTTGGGGGGCGCCCCGGCCAAAAATAAAAACGAGGAGTCCGTCGAGGCGATCGAAAGAGATGATGCCTGGAGAAGCCGCTTTTACGGCACGAACCGCGGCGCCGCCCTGATTCCCGATTTCACCAATCCTGCCGCGGTGAAATGGTGGAAGGACAAAGTCGCCTCCTACATGAAGGCGGGCTGTTTCGGCGTGGCTATGTCCGATTTTGGAGAAGACACCCCCGCCGACGCTTACTATTCCAACGGGCGCACCGGCCTCGAAATGCACAACCTCTACCCGCTTCTCTATCAGAAGGTCACTTTTGAGGGCGTCGCGGAAAATTCCGAATACCGGGGCATGGTCAACGCGCGCTCCGGAACCGCGGGCATGCAGCGCTATCCGGTCTGCTGGTCCGCCGATCCCAACTGCAACTGGGAGGAAATGGCTTCCACTCTTCGCGCCGGGTTGTGCATTGGCCTTTCCGGCGTGCCGTTCTGGAATAGCGATGTGGGCGGTTTCAACAACGCGGATGGCGGCCTCACTCCGGAGTTGTATACCCGCTGGATGCAGATGAACATGTTCCAGTCGCATTTTCGTCTCA
Source organism: uncultured Acidobacteriota bacterium (assembly GCA_963848365.1). Classification (GTDB taxonomy): domain Bacteria; phylum Acidobacteriota; class Terriglobia; order Acidiferrales; family UBA7541; genus Palsa-295. Next base: position 1,619,882 of record CAWKDI010000002.1, on the reverse strand, counting down.
ACGGGCCGCCGCAGCGCATGCCGTGGTTATTTGGGGACCGCGTCGTTGAAAACTACCGGAAATACGGCAAGCTGAGATACCGTCTGCTGCCCTATATTTATTCCCACGCTTACCACGCAACCAAAACCGGCCTTCCGATGATCCGAGCCATGGTGCTCGAATTCCAGGACGATCCCAGCACCCATAATATTCAGGACCAGTACATGTTTGGCGATGCCTTCCTCGTGGCGCCCGTCTGCAACCCATACAACAAGCGCACCGTCTACCTTCCAGAAGGCAAATGGTACGAGTACGAATCCGGCCGCCAGCTCAGCGGACCGAGCACCTTGCGCATCGAGCCTCCGTTGGATGTGCTGCCGCTCTACGTGCGGGACAATTCGATTATCCCCATGGGGCCCGATATTGTTTACATTGACGAGAAACCGTTCGATCCCGTCACGCTCGACATCTGGCTGTCGTCAGAAGCGGAGTTCACCCTGTACGACGATAACGAACGCGCGCACACCGAAGAAATCGTGAAGTGCCAGGCGCGCAGGAGTGCCGGCCAAATCGTTTTGAGTGTCGGCCCTTCAACCAAGACCTTCATAGCGCAGTTCAATAAAACCAGCCGCCCAAAGAGGATAGGTCTGCACGGCAAGGACGTGCCGCAGTTCGCATCGCAGCAATCGCTGGAGAGTGCGCAGCTTGGCTGGCACTTCGATCCTGCCTCGGTGGTACGCGTCAGGTTCGGCCCATCTGAAACCACACGAGAATTGGTACTCCGCCTGGAAAGCAAATGATGCAACGCGCAATCCCAACGTTGCTGTTTCTCCTTGGCCTCGTATTTTTGTCTCCGAAACTTTCGGCGCAATCGAGCGCCAGCGATTCCGAATGGCCCACTTACGGCGCGGACCTCGCCGGCACGCGCTACCGCCCTCTCGATCAGATTGACGCGTCGAACTTCAACAAGCTGGAAGTTGCCTGGCGCTTCAAAACCAGCAATTTCGGCCCTCGGCCGGAGTACCGCCTCGAAGGAACTCCTCTCATGATTGGAGGAATCCTGTACGCCACCGCTGGAACGCGCCGCGCGGTCGTTGCGCTCGATGCAGCCACCGGCGAGCTTCTCTGGATGCACAGCGAGAATGAAGGCGAGCGCGGCGAAGAGGCCCCGCGCAAGCTCTCAGGCCGAGGCCTGGCTTACTGGAGCAGCGGCAGCGACTCGCGCATTCTCTACGTCACTCCCGGCTACCGGCTGATCGCGCTCGATGCAAAAACGGGCATTCCCGTAAAAGGCTTCGGCGAAAATGGTGTCGTGGACCTGAAGCAGGGCGTGCAATTCGGCGCGGGCCAGCAGATCGATCTGCTGAAGGGCGAGATCGGATTGCAGTCCGCGCCGGTCGTCGCAAAAGACGAGATACTCGTGGGCGCGGCCTTCAAGGAAGGTTCTGTTCCGGTGACGCACAACAACACCAAAGGCCTGGTCCGTGCCTTCGACGTTCGCACCGGCAAGCTCATCTGGACGTTTCGGACAATTCCCAGTCCAAGAGAATTCGGCAACGACACGTGGCTCGACGACTCCTGGGCCACAAACGGGAACACCGGGGTATGGACGCAGATCTCAGTAGACGAAGATCTCGGCATCGCCTATCTGCCGGTCGAAATGCCCACGGGCGATTACTATGGCGGCCATCGCCCCGGAAACGGGCTCTTCGGCGACTCCCTCGTTGCCGTCGACCTGAAAACCGGCCAGCGCACATGGCACTACCAGTTGGTGCATCACGGTCTGTGGGATATGGATATTTCCGCGGCGCCCGTGCTCGCCGATATCACGGTAGGTGGCCGCGCGATCAAGGCCGTCGCGCAGCCGACCAAGCAGGGCATCCTCTACGTCTTCGATCGCGTAACCGGCAAACCCGTATGGCCGTTTGAAGAAAAGCCTGTGGAAAAAGGCGCGGTGCCGGGCGAATGGTATTCGCCGACGCAGCCCATGCCCACCAAGCCCAAGGCCTACGCGCGCAACGGCGTCACCGTGGACGACTTGATCGACTTCACCCCCGATCTACGCGAGCAGGCGCTCCAGGTCGCCGAACATTACAAAATCGGCCCTATCTTCACGCCGCCGGTCGTCTACAGCAGCAGCCAGCTCGGCACGATTACGCTGGGCACGAGCTTTGGCGCCACCAACTGGCCCGGCGGATCCTACGATCCCGAAACGCACATCTTCTACGTGCAGGCCTGCAACTCCTGCATCAGGATCATCAGTCTCTTCAAAGGCAAGCCGGAAGCGACGGACATGAACTACGTCGAGGGGCACGGTGGCCGCGAAGACGTGGACGTCCAGGGCTTGCCGCTGATCAAGCCGCCCTATGGCACGATTACTGCGATCAATCTCGATACCGGCGAGTTCGTTTGGCAGGTGGCGCACGGCGAGACGCCCGATGTCGTGCGCAATAGCCCCGTACTCAAGGGCATCGCGATACCGCGCACCGGCCAGGCGGGTCACGTCGGCACGCTCGTCACGAAGACGCTCGTGATATCCGGCGATTCGTTTGCCACCACCATTCCGTCGCGCGAGCGCGGCGCCATGCTTCGCGCCTATGACAAAGCAACGGGCAGGGAAGTGGGCGCGGTATATATGCCGGCGCCGCAGAGCGGTTCGCCAATGACATACATGCTCAACGGACAGCAGTACATCGTCGTGGCCGTGAGCGGCGGCACATATGCCGGCGAATACATCGCCTTTCGCCTGCCGAAGAATTGAAGGCACAGCAGATTAAAAATGCGGCGATGCGGATCGTCCGAAATTATCCAGGGAGAATTGCATGGTCACTAGAAGGGAAGTCCTCGCAATGGCAGGCGCTGCGCCGGCGTTGCTTGCAGGGGCAGCACACGCAGAAGCTCAACCGCAAGCGGCGGGCGAGCTTGAACAGCACGAACACCTGCAGGCGATCTCCTCCTTCGAAAAGACCGTCGTCGGCGTCCTGTTTCATTGTGCGACGAGTCAGGGAAAAAGCGTCGACGTTACGCTGACCGTTTGCACGCCCGAAATCGTGCGCCTTCAGATGTGCCCCGATCCAGCCTTGAAAAATATAAAGGGCCTGCTCGACATTAAGGAAGACTGGCCCGCCGTCGCATTCACAGTGACGGAAAAGCCCGAATCTGTATCGGTCGAAACCGGTTCCCTGCGCATCGAGTTTCAGAAAAGCCCCTGGAAATACCTGGTCTACGACAAGCAGGGAGCAATCGTTCTTCAGGAGCACGTGAAGGATGTCGACACCCAGGGAAACTTTCGCGGCCTTCCGATAGGGTTCACCACCGTCGGCGGGAAGTTCTACAGATCAAACGAAACCTTCGCGCTCGCGCAGGACGAAAGCTTCTACGGCTTCGGCGAGCGCTTCACCAAGTTCAACAAACTCGGCCTGCGCGTCAACGGATGGGTCGTGAATCCCTGGGGCGCCGGCACCGACGACACGCACAAGCCGATTCCGTTCTTTATGAGCACCGGCGGCTACGGTATTTTCGCGAACACCACCTTCCGCACGCGCTGCGATATGGGCAGCCGCTCCGTGGTTTCCTATACGGTTCTGATCGACGATCCGCGCCTCGATTACTTCATCATCTACGGCCCCACTCTCAAGCAGGTGCTCGCTCGCTACGAAGAGATCACCGGCTGGCCCGCGTTCCCTCCGAAGGAATCCTTCGGCGTGTGGTTTCAGATCAACGGCCACATCAAGGGCGACGAAGGGCCCGTGGGAATTGCGAAAAAATACCGCGAACTAGGCTTGCCCATGGACTATTTCACTTCCGTGATCCCCATGGAGTCCACTGACCAGCAGGAAGGGCTGGCCATCATCCGGCAGCTCGCCCCCGAACTCGGCAAGCTCGGTATCAAGATGGGAATCCACGTGGCGCCTTTTCTGAAACTGGATTCAGAGGCTGGCCGCGAAGTGATCGCCGGCGGCTACGGGCTCATGCAGAAAGACGGTTCTCCCTACGAAGCGATCCTCGTGAGAGGCAATATAAGCCCCACGACGCACGTCCCCATCAAGGTCGAGGAAACACTGGAAGCGGTGGAGCGAGACGATGCCTGGCGCACCCGTTTCTACGCCGCCAACCGCTTCCCCAGCGTTGCCCCGGATTTCACCAATCCCGCGGCGCTCAAATGGTGGAAAAACCGCGTAGCCGAATATATGAAGGCAGGCTGCTTCGGCGTGGGAATGTCGGATTTCGGCGAAGACAATCCCGCGGAAGCGTACTACCACAACGGCCGCACCGGCCTCGAGATGCACAATCTCTATACGCTGCTCTATCACAAGGCCACCTACGAGGCGGTGCAGGAAAGCGTGGATCACAGGCCGTTGATCAACGCGCGTTCCGGAACAGCGGGCATGCAGAAATATCCGATCTGCTGGTCCGGAGATCCCCAATGCGAATTTGAGGAAATGGCCTCGACGCTTCGCGGGGGGCTATCCCTCGGGCTCTGCGGCGTGCCGTTCTGGAGCAACGATACCGGCGGCTATCTGCCTATCGACGAGCTTTCTGCCGCACACCCTGGCCCGAGCAAAGAGCTTTACATTCGCTGGACGCAGATGTCCATGTTCCAATCGCACGCGCGCTATAACGGGTCGCCGCTAAGGGTGCCATGGAAATACGGCGACGACGCGGTCGACAACTACCGAAAATACGCCGGGCTAAGATATCGCCTGCTGCCTTACATCTATTCCCACTCCTACGCCGCCACCAAGACAGGCCTCCCGCTGATCCGAGCCATGGTCCTCGAATTTCAGGACGACCCATCCACCTACAATCTGCAAGACCAATACCTGTTCGGCGATGCCTTCCTGGTCGCGCCCATCTTCAAGCCGGTCAGCCAGCGAACCGTCTACCTGCCCGCGGGGACGTGGTACGAGTACGAGACCGGCAAGGAGTTTACTGGCCCGGTCACGCTGCACGTCGAGCCTCCTCTGACGGTGCTGCCTCTCTACATCCGGGGAAATTCGATCATCCCCATGGGGCCGGACATGCAGTATGTGGGTGAGAAGCCCTTCGATCCGATTGAGCTCAACATCTGGCTCTCCTCGGATGCGGAGTTCACCTTGTATGACGACGATGAGCGTGCACACACCCAGGAGATCGTGAAGTGCCAGGCGAGCAGGCAGGGAAGCCGGATCACGCTGAACGTGGGCGCCTCCGCCAAGACTTTCTACGCGAAGTTCAACAAGACCACCCGCCCGAAGCGGGTAAGCCTCGACGGCAAAGAAATCCCCCATCTCGCTTCGCGCCACGCCCTGGAGCAAGCGGCCGCAGGCTGGTACTTCGATACATCCTCGATTGTGTATGCGAAGTTCGGCCCGTCCGGAAAAGAACGAGAGCTAGGGCTCGGGTAACGACCGCTGCACGAGAGCTTTGGACCTTGATCGTCGCGGCAAGGCTACATCCATACTCTCGAAAAAAACCGCCATCATTGCTGCGCCTATCAACGTCCACAGTAGCTCTACGCGCATCGGTGCCGCAGCCATGTGGGAAAGCGTTCTCCATCTCCAAAGGCAGAGGATTGCGGAGTATGCGATTATCTCGATAAAGAAATTTTTAACGAATCTCCCGCGCTGGCGAATAAGGAGGATGGCGCCAAGCAACACATCTGCTGCGACTAGAAAAATGGTTAGGCCTTCACCAATATAATTAAGGCGAGCGTCGTCGGAGCGAAGACAGAGAAGGCCAATCACGGCGGTCGGAACTGTCGCCGCAAGAATTACGCGCGGAATAAGCAGCCCGGAGCTAAGCCAGTGAGGAAGTTTCTGGTCAATTCTCATGGCCCGAATCTTAGGTCGATGGTTATGCCGGCGTCAATACCCGCGCGGGCAATCAGCGCGCCGGGTTTGTATTAAAAGACGGCTAGCGGATTGAGGGGCGAGCCGGTGCCGCCCTCCACCGGGATTGGCCCAAACGTCAGCATGAACTCGTAGCGCTTCAGCCGTCTCGCGGTCTCAACAGCCTGCTCCAGATCGAGGTTCTCGATGATGTTTACGCCCATCCAGTTGAGCACCGCCTGGTGGATCGGATTTATGGGAATGTTCTGCTCGGCTCCCCATCCGGGCCGCGGGTTCCAGTCGGTATTGAAATCGTGGCCGATAAACGCAGGCTCGCGCTCGTGTATCCACGGGATCACGTCCACGTAATACCCGGCCACTTTGCCGTCGGTCTGCGGCCCTTTCGCCGCCCTTCTCTTCCACCGGCCCACGTAAAGCAGAATGATGTCTCCCGGCCCAACCTTCACACCGGATTTTTTCTCCCATGCCTCGAGGTCCGCGCGAGTGATCGGTGTTCCGGGTTCGATCCAATCCACGCCCTTCAACTGCGGCATGTCGTACAGAACGGCGCGGGTCACGATCCCGTCTCGCCAGGGCATCACGTCGTCTTTCTTGCATCCTGACTCGGCCGAGAGGTTCTCAGACGCCGGGTAGCCGTTGTACATCTTTCCGTCGGCGCCGAAGAAGTGGCAGAAGGCGTCCATGTGGGCCATGCCGCGTCCGTGGTAGCTCACTTGGTAGCTGTCGATCGTGCCGGTCGGGAAAATTCCTTCGGTCGTGCGATGGAAAACCGACTTGGGAGGCACCTCCGCGTCCGCCACTTGCGGCACCGCGTGAGCCAGGGAGACTACGATCCCCGCCTTCACAAGCTTCGCCGCGCTCAGCACTTTCGCTTCCGTGATCAGATTGCTCGTGCCGCGCTGGTCATTCGCGCCCCAGCGGCCCCAGTTCTTAAACTCCGTCTGCCAGCGCAAGTAATCCGCCGGGGTAACAGTTCCCCCGACCTGCGCTTTGCCTTGCAAGGGCGGCCTGGAAATCAGCAGCGCGCCTTGAATAAGCACGATAAGAAACAACAGTCCCGCGATCCGCGGCTTCACATAGGCTTTCATTTTTGCCTCCATATGCGATCCATGATGGTGATGTACCTTCTACACCTTCCGGGCGATTTTTCAACTCGAAAACGCGGTTTCTGCAAGCCGGTGGTTGGTTCGATGCCTCCGCAGCCCTCCCTCCGATGTTCTACCGTCGATGTTCTGCTTGACTTACTTCTTTCTACGACATATAAGCAGCTTTGTTCTTCAGGCAACCGCTTGGGGCAATGAGACTGGCCGGGATTCACGGGGTGCGATTCGTAACGCAGCGGATAACTTCCAAGACACATCCTGCCCTGGTAGGCGCGTCGCCCTGCATCACTGTTCCGTCTTTTGTAATAATTCCAGGTGTTTTATCGGTGGAGGATTGATGCTGAAAGTCTGCAGGGTTCGAGTTCTCATCTTTGCCCTGTTTGCCATGGTTGCGGTGGCACTGGGAGCCCGTCCCGCGTCTGCCCAGGTCGATTTTTCCGGCGGATGGATCACCAAGGTTCACGAAGACGCTCCCGAGCGGGGACCAGGACCGGAAATAGGTGACTATGCTGGTCTGCCGGTCAATGATGCCGCTCGTATGAAGGCGGACGCGTGGGACGCGCAGGAGCTCGAGGCCATCGAGCACGAATGCGAGCCGCATCCCGCCGATTACGGACCGCGCGGACCTGCCAACATGCGCGTGTGGGGAGATATGGACCCGCTCACCAAGGGGATCACCGCCTGGCACACGGAACTTTCCTACATGCTGCCCTTGCGCACGATCTACATGGACGGCCGGCCGCACCCGTCGCCGAATGCCCCCCACACGTGGCAAGGCTTTTCGACGGGCGAATGGGACGGCGACAAGCTGAAGGTAACCACCACCCATCTGAAGCAAGGGTGGGTGCGAAGAAATGGTCTGCCCCGCAGCGCCACCGCGACGCTCATCGAATATTACGTGCGGCATCACGATGTTTTAACCCTCGTTGCCGTCGTGAAAGACCCGGTTTATCTGACGGAGCCTTTGATCCGCAGTTCCAGTTGGGTCGAACAGACCGGATTTCAGCTCTATCCGAATTACTGTGTTCCCAACCTTGAGGTTCCTCATCCGAGAGGCTACGTCGCGTTCCATTTGCCCGGAAAGAATCCGTTTCTCACTGAATTTGCCTCCCGGTGGAGCATTCCTCTCGACGCATCCCGGGGCGGCGCGGACACCATGTATCCCGAATATCAATTGAAGCTGGCCACGATGCCAGCCCCGCCTCCTCTTCCGGTGAAAGCAAAACAATGAAAGCTAAAGTTCGGCATTGCGCTGGGTATTTCGCGCTGGTGGTGCTGTTCACTTCAGCGGCAGGGCACCTTTGCGCGCAACAGAATCTAAGTACCGGCCAGATCGGCCCCCTGCATTTGGCCCCGATTTGCAGCCAGTTGCCGCCTGGAGGCGTTTGCCTTCAGCTTGACAATGGCAAGCTTGAAATGCTTCACGTGCAGGGCAATGTCTACATGATCGCCGGCGCCGGCGGAAACATCACCGTGCAGATAGGCGATCAGTCCGTGATGCTCGTCGACGCCGGTGTGGCCCAGATGAGCGACCAGGTGATCGCGGCAGTCCGGGCTCTTACGGATAAGCCGATTTTTTTCATCGTCACCACCAGCATGGACGACGACTATACCGGTGGCAGCGCGAACATCGCGACTGCAGGATGGGCCCTGCCGAATGGTTCGAACATTCCCTTCGGCCACGATACCACCAACATCACCGGTCTGAAGCTGCCCTCGGGTGCCGCGATTCTCGCGCACATCAACGTGCTCGACAGAATGAGCGCGCCTACCGGCAAGAAAGCCCCGGTCCCCGAGAACAGATGGCCGACAGACACCTACGAGACCGAAAACTGGAAGTTTTATAATGGCGAAGCCATTTACATCGATTACGTGCCGGCCGCGCACACCGACGGAGACAGCATCGTTCTCTTCCGCGGTTCCGACGTCGTGAGCACCGGCGATCTGTTCAATCCCTTGACCAGTTACCCGATTATCGACGTCGAAAAAGGCGGCAGCATCGACGGGTTTGTCGACGGGCTAAACCAGATTATCGACCTGCTGGTTCCCAGGGAAAATGAGGAAGGCGGCACATATTTGGTTCCCGGCCACGGCCCCATCTGCGACAGAAACGATATTGTCAATTATCGCGATATGGTCACCGTTCTTCGCGCCCGCATTGCCGATATGGTGAAGCAGGGAATGACGCTTGAGCAGGTAAAAGCCGCCAAGCCGACCATGGACTATGACGGCATCGGCAACTACGGCGCCACGAAGGACGCATTCATAGACGCGGTTTACCGCGATCTCAAGGCCCGGAATCAAAAAGGGAAGAATTCCTCGGTGCCAGGAAGCGGAGGCGAAGGCAGATGAGAGTCCGGCGATGCGTTCACTTACTAGGGCAGTGTAGCGCCGGCATTCTTCGAAGGCGCGTCCTCGCGCAATCCTTTGCCGTTATTCTGCTCGCGCTCGTGGTTGGCATGCTGAGCGTGGCCAGGTCTCAGGATCGTGCCGCGGGTGGCGCAACCGCCCCACCGCCAAGTTCCGCAAAAGACTCCGCTCCGATCGATCTCACCGGTTATTGGGTCTCCATTGTCGACGAAGACTGGCGCTGGCGCATGATCACTCCGGCCAAGGGCGATTACGCGAGTGTTCCCTTAAACCCCGAAGGCATCAAGGTGGCCAATCAGTGGGATGCCGCCAAGGACGAAGCCGAGGGCAACCAGTGCAAGGCGTATGGCGCCGGCAACATCATGCGAATACCCGCGAGGTTGCATATTACCTGGTCGAACGAAAATACCCTCCGCATGGACACCGACGCCGGCATGCAATCGCGGCTCTTTCATTTCGACGGGTCGAAGTGGCAGGGCGGCGCACCCGATTGGCAGGGAGACTCCGTCGCCGCATGGGAGAAGCAGGCGGAAATGCGCGGAAGCTTCGGAGGCGCATTCCCCCCGGGAAAGCGCGGGAATCTTGCCGTTGTCACCAGGCATCTGCGAGCCGGTTACTTGCGCACCAACGGAGTTCCGTATAGCGAGAACATGGTGTTGACCGAATACTACGATCGCTTCGACCTCGATGGTCAAGCCTATCTGGTCGTGACTTCCATCGTGGACGATCCGAAGTATCTCAGAGACCGGTTCATCACCACGGGGCAGTACAGGCGCGAGCCGGATGCCTCGAAGTGGAATCCTTCGCCTTGCCGCCCTCTGTGGCCACGGCCGCCGATGGCAGCCCTGCCGACGCAGGAGTTCACTAAGCCGCTCGCCATACCCCAGCAATAGGCGCGCCGGCGGCCTGGCCACACCGGGATCGATCGGGCGACCCCGGCGGCCGCGCACCGACCCTTTTGCCAGTAGGCAGCTCCGAGGAGAGGAAATGAAAAGCCGGTCTCGGTGGCAGGTTTGCGGTCTGTCGTTGCTCGCGATTTGTTTTTTTTGCCTCCCATCGATTTCTCTCTCGCAATCCGGGAAATCCAGCGCCGCTCCTCGCCTCAACCCCCAGGAATCAAGCGGAGAAGGCCTTTTCCTACAGCATTGCGCGCTCTGCCATTCTGCCAAGTTGGTCAAGCCTCACAAGTCGGTTGGGCCCAGCTTGTCGGGCGTCTTGAAAGATGCGAGCCCCGATCAGGAGAAGGCGATCCGGCAATTCATTCTCACCGGCACGGAAAACATGCCGGGCTTTCGGTATGGGTTGAAGCCCAGCGAGCTGGACGACATAATTGCCTATCTGAAAGTCCTCTGAGCGTGGTGCAATAAGTGGAACCGGGGAGCCGACGATGTCGAAAACAAGCGTGGGGATTCTCGTTATCGCGCTGATGTTCGCGTCAATTACCGCGCGAGCGGCAACGCTCACCGGCACGGTGACTTCTTCCGACGGGAAGCCGATGGAAGGTGTCGCCGTCTCAGCTCGCGCCGCTGATAAGACTTTCACCACCACCGTCTACACGGAAGCAAACGGCCGCTATTCCTTTCCGCCGTTGGCGGACGGCCAGTACTCCATCTGGGCGCAAGCGGTTGGTTTCGATGCCGGAAAATCCGACCAAACGCTCTCGGGCCCAAAGAATGCGCAGCAGAACTTCGCGCTAAATCCATTGCAGGATTTCAGCAGCCAGTTGATGGGCGACGAAATTCTCGCCAGTCTGCCCGGAGCCACCCGCGACGATCTTCGGATGAAAGCGATCGTCGCCAATAATTGTACGGGCTGCCACCAGGCGAATTTCCCCCTGCAGAACCGCTTCGATGAGCATGGCTGGATGACGATTCTGGAGTTCATGTCCAGAACCAACCCGTTTGCCGCCATAGCGGATCCTGACAAGTTTTACTCGCCGCTCGTCCAATCATATAAAGCGGAACTGGCGCCCTATTTGGCTCGCGTCCGCGGGCCGGCCTCTGCTCCGTTGGATTACAAGCTTTTCCCGCGTCCAACCGGTGCGGCAACCCAGGTCGTGGTAACGGAGTTTGACTTGCCCCCCGGCAATCAGCCGGATCGCATCCTTGGTCACAACGGAGCCATCTGGTCGGAAGGCGAGCCTTCCGCGCATCAGTTTCGGGCCGCGCACGATGCCGTTCCGGACCACAACGGCGTCATGTGGTTTACCGACCTTACCAATCCCGAGCGCACCATCGGTAAAATGGATCCCTCCACCGGCAAAGTGACCGGCTACAAATTGGCGGATGCCGAGGGCAACTCCGTACAGTCCCACGGCATGGCCATCGACAAAGACAACAACGTCTGGTTCACCAACGGCCGGGAAGGCGCCTTCACGAAATTCAACCCGAAGACGGAACAGTTCACGCGGTTCCCCCGGCCCGATTCGATGACTACGCGCGTGGGCGGCACCATTGGGATCGACGCTCAGGGCGTGCTGTGGGCCGAAACCTCCCATGGAGTCATCAATCTCGATCCCGCCACCGGAACATACACCGCCTTCGATGAACCGGGTCTCGGCGCCAACTCGCGCGCGGGCGCCAGCACCTACGGAGTCGCTGTGGATCGGGAAGGCCATGCGTGGTTCTCCGAATCCGGCATCGACCGCGTCATCGAGGTATTTCCCACGGGCGAAATTGGCGTGGTGGCGCTCCCGCCGCTGAAAAACAATTTCGGAAATGACCGCGACCGCGAACTCACCGCGACGGTGCAGATGGGCGCGAACAACACCACGCCCATACAGCGAGGCCCGCGCCGGCTATCCGCTGATCCAAACTCCGATTACGTCTGGGTCGGCGAGTACATGGCGGACGCCCTCGCCAGAATCGACATCAAGACTCACGAAGTAAAGGAATACCAGCTTCCCCAGTACAGCCGTCCCTACGCGACCGTGGTCGACAAGAACCATATGGTTTGGATTTCGCTGATGAATACGGACCGCGTTGCGAAGTTCGATCCCGCTACCGAACAGTTCACCGAATATCTGCTGCCGACCCGCGGCACCGAAGCGCGGTTTATCAGCGTCGATAACAACACGAATCCTCCGGCCGTGTGGGTGCCGTGCTATCGAACCAACAAACTCGCCCGCCTTCAGTTGCGCCCGGCAACCAATGCCGCTACCGCGTCCGTTAGCAACTGAAGGAAGAGGGATAGAATGCCGTCACCAGCAAAGTTCCTCCTGTCGGCAGGTTTGCTTTTCCTCGTCGGTTCCCTGTGCCGGGGCGCGTCGGTCAGCGGGACGGTGAAGGGTACAGAAGGGGCTCCTTTTGAAGGTGCGTTTGTCGAGGCTGAGAATACCCAGACGCGGGTAACCGTAATTGTCCTTTCCCGCAACGATGGGCGGTTTCAGATTGAAAATCTGCCCGCTGGCGACTATCGGCTGCAAATCCACGCCGTTGGTTTCCGCGCCGATCCCCGAACGGGCGTGCATCTGGCCGCCAACCAGGAAGCCTCGTATGATTTCGCATTGCAGAAGGGCGTGGTTCGCTGGAGCGACATTTCGTTCTATCAGGCAAAGCAATTGTGGCCGCAGGCGAAAGGGAAGGATCTGATCGTCGCTAATTGTTCCTCTTGCCATCTGTTTCAGACGCGAATGGCGTCTGTGACGCGCGACGCCGAGGGTTGGAGAGACCGCGTCGACTACATGCGAACGGCGATGCATTTTTCCCTCTCGAGAGTGACCGATCAGGACGCCGATGACATCGCCTCCTACCTTACAAAGTTGTTTGGGCCGGACTCGGTGTTGCCGAAGTCTCCGGCCGATGGTCCCGGCTATAAAGGCACGGTGCGCCCGTTCAGCAGCGAAGCCATGAATATTGTGTACGTGGAATACGAAATGCCCGGCCCGAGCCGGATGCCGTTCAGCGCCGCGCCGGACAAAAACGGCTACGTATGGATTCCGAACTTCGGCATCACAAATAAAATCACGCGACTCGATCCCCAAACGGGTGCCATGCAGGACTTCTCAGTCCCCAACGTGGGCACCGCCGCCATCCATTCGGCCGTGCCTGCTCCCGACGGGTCCGTTTGGCTCGCCGAGCAAGGCTCGAACAAGATCGGGCGATGGGATCCAAACACGCAGAAAATTACCGAATACCAGGATCCGTATCTCCCCGGCCAAGAAGGCGTGCAGGACGGAGGAAACAAGCACACCATCCGATTGGATCCGGCCGGCAACGTATGGTCGAGTGGCACCCCACTCGTTAAGTTTGATCCGGAGACGGCAAAATTCACGCGCTTCGATACGGACGTGCCTTCCAGCTATGACGTCAAGCTGGATAAGAATGGGAATATCTGGTTTACCTCAGGAAACAAGATCGGCCGGGTAGATGGCAAGACGATGAAAGTCACGCAGTGGGCGGTTCCCACCAGCAGAAGCTTTCCACGACGGATGGAAATAGCTCCCGACGGCATCGTGTGGGTTGGCGAATTCACTGCCGGCAAGATGGCGCGCTTCGACCCTGCGACAGAAAGTTTCAAGGAATATCCTTTGCCCGGGCCGGCGCCGACTCCCTACGCCATGGGATTCGATGCGGACGGAAATCTTTGGTACGACTCGCACTGGATGGACTTGCTGGCTCGCTTTGATACAAAAACCGGGCAGGTGATCGAATATCCTTTTCCCCATTCAGAAATCGCCATGCGGGAATTTTTCCGTGATGTGCAAGGGCATATGTGGTACGGGAGCAATCCGAATAATAAAGTGGGATACTTCTACCTGGCGCGCGGCCTCCGGCGCGAGTCCGCGAGCAAGTAAGCCGGCACATGCTGGAGAGCTGGTTGTTCTCTCCGGTTCCCTTATCGATCAGAAACCGTAAAGCCTCGCGGGATTATCCACCAGAATCAATTTTCGCGTCGCAGCGTCGGGCGCCCAGAGGGCCAGCCGGTTGAGGTCTCGTCCGTCGTCAATCTGATACCCAACGCTGATCTCCTCCGGCTTCAGCCCGGGAACCTGCTGCGGATGCGGCCAGTCGGTGCCCCAGATTACCTGCTTGGGATTGGCGTCGATGTAGGCCTTGGCGAACGGGTCCAGGTCCGCATAGTCGGGCCCCATATTGGAGCTTCGGTAGGGCGCCGAAACTTTCACGTACGCTTTGCCGCTGCGAAGCAGGCTTAGCAAAGCGTCCAATCCCGGCTGATTCAATCCCAGGCTGGCTTGCACCCCGCCAAAGTGATCGAACGAAAATGGAAGCGGCGACGCCATCACGTCCTCTTGGATGGCTGCGATAATGGGCGGCGGAGCATACAGCCCCATGTGCCAGCCTTTCCGGTTCTTGATTCTGTCGAGCGCGTATCTCATGCGCTTTCTGGCGTCGGCCGGGCTCAGGCCGGGCGCCACCAACGTCACCCGCAGCCCGCGAACGCCGCTTCGATCGAATTGATCGAGTTCGTCATCGGTGGTCTTCTCGTTGATCACCGCGACGCCCCGGGAGCTCGGGCCCAGTTGCTTGAGCGCGTCCAGCAGGCAAGCATTGTCCGCCGCGTAACTGCTGGGCTGCACGACGACGACTCGCTCCGTATGAAGGGCATGATGCAGGGCGCGCTGTTCCGCAACGGAGGCCGCTTCCGGCGAGTAGGCTCGTCCAGCCGCATAGGGAAACCGCTGAGGATCCAGAATGTGGGTATGGGAATCGCACGCCCCCTTGGGAACCTTGAAATTGACGGCCGTGCTCGGTTGCGATGCGGTGGCGAACACGTTCGTCACGCGATCTGCAAGCGCCACCGCTCCTGCTATCCCTGCGCCGATCAAAACGTCTCGTCGAGTCAGCATTTGTAAAACCTCCAATTTGTTGTGAGTTTCGTATACCGCTTGAAGCGCGCCGCAACGGGCGCGGGAATCACGGAGTGCGCGAGGCCACGTAAGCCACGATGGACACGAGATCTTCTTCGCTCAGATTGGCCACGACCGGCTTCATCAGTTCGGCGTCAGGCCCGGTGCGCGTGCCGTGCTGGAAGTCATAAAGCTGCCGGGCGGTATAGCTCGCCGAGCCCCCCGCGATACCCGGCACGTTTCCCAGCCCTTTCAGATCCTCGCCGTGGCAAATCGCGCAGCGGATTGTCTTGCCTGCCACAATCTTGCCGCCAACCGCCTTGTCACCGCCGGTCGTGACCAACCGCTTGCCCATCTTGATGCTGCCGATTGGCACGTAAGCCACAAACCCTGATTCGGAATCGTGCAGCGCGGTGCGTTCCACGCTTTCCGGCACCTCGATGATTCGATTGCCGATCGGTTCCATCGCCGCCGGCTCATCGGGGATGAGGATTCCTCCCGCGAGCCGTGTCTTCGGGGCCGTAGCCGACTCGACGACCCTGATCCAGGGTTTGTACGTGAGCCCGGAAAAGTATTGAACGGCGATTTTGATTTCATCGTCCGTCAAAGCCTTTGCCACCGACACCATCAAGGTCGGAGGCGTCAGCCTCGGCTCGGCGCTTTTCCTCAGGCCATTCTTGAAGTCGGCAATCTGCTCCGTCATATAGGAAGCCGGAAGTCCCGCCAGTCGCGAGCTTTCGGGCCGGCCTTGTCCGTTGGGAACATGGCAAACGCTGCAACCGAGCACCTCCGGTCGCCTGCCGCTAGCGACGATTTCAGGCATCGCGGGATGGTCGTTCGGGTGCCAGTCCCCGCCATGGCGCACCTGGTTCAACGACAACGCCACGTCGCTGCCGGGCAGATGAATCGGAGTATCGTTGTTCGCCCCCGGCTGCCGCTGATCAGCCGGAATAGCGCTGGCCATCGGCGTGAATTTCACGCCCGGTGCATCGAGCGGATAAGCCCAGGCCGGAGTCGTCTGCGGCCCTGTCGATGCATTCTTATCGGCGGAATTGTCCTGCGGGAACGCCGGAGCGGCGAATACTCCTGCGGCCAGGACGATCCCGGCCGTAATGGCTGCGCATCGAAGTCGAAAAATCTGCATGCTCGAATCCCCTCACCTTTGGCGCCGGCGTCCCCGATTCAGCCGAAATTTCCGTTGCGTGCCCCAGCCGCGCGACATGTTACATTTCCATTGCTTGCGGTGCAATGAGTGAGTACTGTACGTCTGAAATCAAGTTGACTTCGAATATCGAGCAGCCGTTGACATCACCCAAAAGAATTCGCAGCACATCCCCACCACGTGATTGGCTTGGATCGCGCGGGCGGCGTTGCCAGGTTGCGATTCCGGCGTGCCCTTTGGGAGAAGTGTAGTGACGAGACCTTGCAGAGTCGTCATTTTCACGGCGCTTGGCTTGCTCTCAGCCGCACTCGCGATTCCCCCCGCATTCGCGCAGGTTGACTTCTCCGGCGGCTGGGTCACAAAAATCCACGAGGATGCCCCCGAGCGAGGCGGCGGCCCCGAGATCGGCGATTACACAGGCTTGCCGGTCAATGATGCCGCTCGCCTCAAGGCAGACACCTGGGACGCTGAGGAATTGGAAATGATTGACCACGTCTGCCAGCAGAATCCCGCCGACTACGCCCCTCGCGGTCCAGCGGACATGCTCATGTGGGGAGACATGGATGCGCTCACGAAGGGCATCACAGCCTGGCACACCGTGCTCGCCTACATGCTCCCGCAAAGAACCATCTATATGGACGGGCGCCCGCATCCCTCCGAAAACGCGCCCCACACCTGGGAAGGTTTTTCCACCGGCGAGTGGGACGGCGACAAGCTAAAAGTCACGACGACCCATCTCAAAGAGGGCAGGATACGCAGAAACGGAATTCCGCGAAGTTCCACCGCTATGCTGATCGAGTATTACGTGCGCCATCACGACGTGCTCACGTTGGTCGCTGTCGTGAAGGATTCCGTCTACCTCACGGAGCCGCTGATACGGACCACCAGTTGGGTGAAAGACGAGCACTTCGATCTCAAGCCCAAGCACGATCAGTGCCTGCCGGGCGTGGCGGTTCCTCACCCGAGAGGATTCGTCGCCTACCATTTGCCGGGGAAGAATCCGTGGCTCACGGAGTTTGCATCCCGGTGGAACGTTCCAGTCGAGGCCACCCGCGGCGGCGCCGAAACGATGTACCCGCAATACCAAGCCAAATTAGCCGCCATGCCCGCCCCGCCCCCGCTCCCGTCGGCCAAGCAGTAGCGACAAAGCGGGTAAGCAGTATCGAGTCAAGCCGGCTCGTTCAACCACCAATCACGTCGGTTGTCATCCTGAACGAAGTGAATGATCCGCTTCTGCCTTTTTCGGCTGTGGCAACGGCGCACGCCAGGAAGCCTATTTGGCCAGCGGATCAGGGCGCAGCTGTATATGCGCAATCGACGTTGTGTTTCCCTTGCCGCCCTCAAGATGCCAGATCACCCTCTCCTCGTTCCCCGTCCACAACCCCCGCCCCTTCCATCCAGCCTTCGGGTCGTCGATGCGGCCGTCCATGTTTCGCGTGTAAAAATCGAGCGGGTAGGGAACCCGTATCGTCACAAACGCCTTCGTCTCCGGCAGAAACGCTATCAGCGAATCCGAACCCGTCCCGTTCACGATCGGCACGTTCGCACCCAGCCCCAGCGCGTTATATCGGTCGACCCAATTGTGATAAAAATGGTCCGAGGAAATATCGGTACCCTTGAATTTCGGTCCGGGCACGGAATACAAAGTCCAACCCTCGGGGCATTGCTGCCCGGTCGCCGTCGGGCCGTTCAGCGGACCCTTGCATTTGCTACGGTCGAAGCTGGCCAGATCGCCGCTCCCGGTCAGTGCCGCCCACACAAGCCCGTTCGTATCGATCGCGATTCCCAAAGTTCCAAACGCCTCCACGCCCGGACGTTTCGGATTGTCAAACGGCGGTTCATAGACCTCCGTTTTGCATGTTTCAGGAGGGTTCGTTCCCGTCACCGTGCGAAATATTCGCCCGGGCACCGGGTTATCCAGCCCCGCATACCACACGCTGCCGTCAATCGGATTGAACGCGATTCCGTAGCCATACGCCGGCCCAATCGCGCGATCGAGTTTCGGATCGGCTGGCTGATCGGGAGTCGTGTAGGCTCCTGTTTTCCCGTCGCCGTTGTAGTCGATCACGGCGGGGCACCACCCAATCGATTTCTCCGCGTCGTGGGTTTCGTCCCATACCCGCGTCTTGATCCACCCGATGCCGCCCATCTTGCCCGGAGCCACGGGCCGCGACACATGGTAGATCGTCTCGTCCGGATCGTTGCCGAACGCCATGTGGCCCGACGACATGCAGAGGTCGATCAGTTCGATTTTTCCCGTCTTCGGGTCGTAAGTATCGACGCCCCTGGGTACATCCGTCGCCGGCATCGGAAAATTCTTCGCGAAGGGATTGCTCGATCCCTTCTTGCAGTAATCCGGCATGTCCGGCCGGGTTTGCGCGTGAAACCAGATGCGCCCCTTGCTGTCCATGTGCGGCATGGCGATGAAGTTCGGATCGTCCCACACGATTTCGTTGCCCCAGTAGGGCGATGGCGCCGCTACGGTTTGCGGCGTGAAATGCTCCATGAGCGGGCGATCGCTCTCCTTACGCAGAGGAACCTGGACCATTGTCTTTGTGGCGGTTTTCGGATCGAGCGCCCAGATCGTCGCCGCCGAATAGTCGGTCGCGTAGACCGGTCCGTAGGCGTTGTCCGTGATCCTGCGCTCGTTGGTGCTCACCACATCGTGGATGAACGACCGGTCGGTATCGACCTCCCACAAAGTGACGACGAAGTTCCGCTCGATGCCCTGAGGCCGCGGCGGCGCAGGCGGCAACTCGCCCGCCGCGATTCGGTTGCTCCAGTCCGCGAACATCGCCAGCCCGCGATCGTGCCCGAACTTGTTGAGCGTGTTGGTCATCTGCGGGCCCACTTGGCCGGACATCAGTCGCCGCTCCCAGGCCAGCGAAGGCGAATCGAATGTGCCGAGGCCCGGCTCGATCTCGCGCGTCGCTTTATTGCCCATTTGGTGGCAAACGCTGCAGCCCCTCTTCACGTTGTAAAGAAATTCAGCCTGCGATTTCAGGTCCGAGTTCTTCAGCGGGAACGCGCTTTTCGGTGAAACATCCAGCAGGGAATACCAATAGTTGGCCGGATAATATTGCGCCGCTGCCTGAGCGTTGGGCGCAATCACCGCCGTCAGTGCCAGCGTCGTGCCCGGCGTTGCGGTCACGGCCTTGGAATCCACGAGTCCGTATCCGCGAACCCAAATCCTGTAATTGGCCTTGGGCAGCTCCGGCAAGAGGTAACGGCCCGCGCTATCGGTCACAACGATCTTGCGAAATTTTGTTGGCAGCTCCGTAGTCTCGGCGATTACCCACACCCCGGCCTCCGGCCCTTTCGCGCTGGTAACCACGCCGCCGATGTCGTCCGCATCCACGGCCACCCGGTTCGCTTCCGCTTGCGTTGAGGCGCTGGTCTTTGGGGAGGCCGCCTGCGTGTGTTCGATCGCGACGCCAATCGCCACGCCGCACACCATCGTCCATAAGATCGCCATCCGCAGCCAGCCACTCCGCATGAATCCTCCCGTTAGCAACCGTCTCAAATGTGATCCGGAACTTGCCAGCACGGCTTGTAGCTTTTCAAGCAATCCTTGTCAAGGTTTTTGGCCCGACAGCAGAAGATCGACGGTTTTTGGCTCGACCCGCCCCGAAAGCTCCTCCGCAGCTCGGCAAAAAGCAGTTCGGCGCCATATTGACAAAGCTTCCGAAGCGGCGAATGATGCCTGCCGGTTTCCCGACGGAGGATGCTGATGGCAAAATCTCCCTTACGCGCACTCAACGCAATCGTCTTTCTGCTGCTGGCAGCCCCCTTCACCTCCGCGCAAGCGCAGTCTCAACCGAAACCTGTTGCGTCGTCGTACCATCTCGTCGAGAACTGGCTGCATTTGCCCGCCGGCCAGCCCCTGGGTTCAATGTCCTGGATCGATTTCGATTCTGATGGAACCGCCTACTTCATGCGGCGGTGCGCGGCTTGCGGCCAGCACCCCAGGGAAGGCGATCCTCCCAGCGTCATCTGGACGTTCGACAAGAACGGCAACTTCCTGCGCGAATGGGGCGAAGGACCGATCGCCAAGGAAGGCCATTCCATCCGCGTCGATCGCAACGGCTTCATCTGGATCACCGACACCGGCGCGCATCAGGTCAAAAAATTTGGCCCCGATGGCAAGCTCCTGATGACTCTCGGAAAGTATGGCGTAGCCGGCGAAGGGCCCGACACCTTCAACATGCCCACCGACACTCTCGTCGTCGCCAATGGCGATTTATTCGTCACCGACGGTTATGGCAACCACCGCGTCGTGAAATTCAATAAAGATGGCAAGTTCCTCAAGACCTGGGGCACCCTGGGCACCGCGCCAGGCCAGTTTCGAATTCCGCATTCCATCGTCCAGGATTCCCGCGGGCGCCTCATCGTTTCCGATCGCTGCGGCCTGAGCAACACCGGCTGTACCGGCACGCGCATCCAGATCTTCGACACCGACGGGAACTTTCTGGATCAGTGGACGTACATGGCGGGCGATGAGCGTTACCCGTTTGCCAGCCCGTGTTCCTTATACATAACGAAGGACGATACCCTCTATGTCGAAATAAGCGACAGAATCTACATCGCCAATGCCTTGACCGGCAAAATGCTCGATGTGATAGAAAAAACGGGCCCAAATCACGGAATCGCCGTGGACCAATCAGGCGATGTCTACATAGCCGGCCTCGATCGCGGCGGAGTCCACCGTTACTCGAGAAGGACGCCCCAGTAGCGGTGAGCAGTGCACATCTTGTCTCCGCCAATTTCCCCACAGGTGTTGGTGTGTCGTGGGCCTAGCAGTTGGTTTTCCGGGTGCCCGACCCTTCGTTTCTAAGGGGCGGGCTTTTGAAGTCGCCGATTTCGACGCCCGGCGTGGCAATGCCTTTGCCCTTCGTTGTCATCCTGAGCCCATACGCGCGAAGCGCGGGTGGGTGAGGGACCTGTTTCTTCTTTTCTTCTTCCTCCTGGATGTAGCCATCTTCGACACACACCGCCGCTGTTGCGTATATACGGGCTGCAGAAGAATGGCTTCCTTTTTAGAGCATCGAAACCGTTTCGACAAGTTGCGAGTCGGGTTCCACCTGCTGCAATTCCGCTTTTGAAACAGCCCGCGAACCCTCAAAATAAAAGCGCCAAAGGATCACCCGCATTGCGAACCATCCAATATTTATCGGCGCCCGCCGAAGTCAGCATGGGAGACGATTGGTTTACTCTCGCCACCCTTGACCATTTCTGGATCAAGCGCCGCTTTGCGGTATTCAAGCGCCTGGCGGGCAGTCTGGTCCCGGCAGCTCGGGAAATAGCGGAAGTCGGCTGCGGCCACGGGCTCATTCAGACCCAGGTTGAAAAGTCCTATTCCCGCGGCGTCACCGGTCTTGACTTAAATGATTTTGCCCTGAAGCGAAACCAAAGTGATTTCAGCCCTGTCTGCTGTTACGACATTCATCAGCGGAATCCCGAATGGAGACAGCGCTTCGACCTGATTTTCCTGTTCGATGTGCTGGAGCACACGGAAGACGAAAATCAGTTTCTTCAATCAATCCTCTTCCATTTAGCAGGCGATGGCCATGTGATCGTCAATGTGCCGGCGGCCCAATGCTTGTTCTCCGCCTACGATGTGGCAGCGGGACATAAGCGGCGCTATTCCATATCCGCCCTTCGCAGTGCTGCTCATCGCAACCAGCTAAAGGTGGAAGCCTGGAGCTATTGGGGTCTCCCGCTGTTTCCAGCCCTGCTGCTTCGCAAGCTCTGCCTGCGACGGAAACGCGACGGGAAAAATGTAATCTCAAACGGATTCGATCCGCGCGGCCCGGCCATGAACCGGCTGTTGGATTTCGTGTCGCGCTGCGAGCCCATCCCGCAGAAGCTCCTCGGCACATCTCTCATGGCCGTCATCAAGCCGGAGATCTAAGCGATGAGCAGGGTGTCTCGCTCCGCAGTTCTTCTGCCGAACCCGCCGGCCCCATAAATGTGGCGCGCCGAAGTAGGGTCGGCCGTATGCCGGTTGCCAGAAGCTTTTCCATCTGGAGCAAAATCTGTTCGAAATCCTGGGCCGGCAGGTGTCTTGTCAGCCGCCTGCTCGTCCAGGGGGAACTGCCGGATCGCGAATCTATAAATGAAAGTCCGCGATCCCCACCATGCAGGATTGGCCTTTCGAAGAACTCCCAGGACAGTGTTGCCAGGCCAACTGCTACTGCAATGGCGAACAGCGCCACCCATAAATCCCTCACGTTCTGAATTGGGCCGGAGTGGCCGAGCAGGTAGCCCATACTTAGTCCGTAGACGGTGTAGTGTACGAGGTAAAGGCTGTAGGAAATAACGCCCAGATACATGAGCCACGGCCTCCGCGTGAGGCTGCCCAGCCAGTTGTCGCGGTCTACCACCACAAGCATTAGGGCGCTCAGGTAGAAGAGATCCAGCCATTCGTATCCGATCGTCGTTGCTGCGACGGAATGAATGGTGATTCTTGACGAGAACGACGCCAAGCAGACCCCCGCCCCCAGAACGAAGAAGACGCTCCGCAACCATCCTGCGCGCTTTAGAAGGAAGTCCCATACCCCAGGTCTCCGGACCGCGTATGCGGCAAGCATGCCCCACAGGAGTGCGTCGATTCTGCACGGTAACAAGACATAAAGCGCCATCTGCGCATGGCTATTCATCAGCCGTAATGCGCATCGCAGTAGCAGCGAAGAAAAAATTCCCGTCGCGAGCGCATGCGGCAGGCGAACAGGTCGCACCAGGCGAATAAGAAACGGCGCTACCAGGTAGAACTGTTCCTCAAGAGCTAACGACCACAATACTGCCAGCCCCCAGGCTCCATACGTATTGTGGTACGCCATCCAGAAGTTGGCCGTAAATGTCAGGTACAGATACCAAGGCAGCGGATGAGCCAGGGGCCACGCCATCGCTGAGCGGTGTAAGGGGTAGATGAAAGCATACGCGAATGCCATAAAGCCAAGAAAAACGAGATAGGCAGGAAGAATTCTGCGGGCGCGCCGGGCGTAGAATGCCTTGAAGTAGTCCGGTGAGTCTCGTGTGTCCAGCAATCGGCCCCCCAGCAGGAACCCGGACAGCACAAAAAAGAGGTCTACTCCTGACCAGGCGAAGCTTTTTACGCTGCAAAAGAACCCGATGAGATGCGCCAGGTATTTCGGTTCTTGGGGAGTCGCCACCACATTCAGGCAGTGTGTGACGATCACTAATCCGATTGCTATTCCACGCAGGCCATCCAACTCGGGGATTCGCCCCGAACTCTGAAACGAGGAAGCTCGCTTTGTATCGGCAGGGATCATAGAAGGACCTACTCCCTTCAGCGCTTCTCTCTGGTTGGCTGCGGCAGCAAACCTCTTGCCTGCATGCCCCACTCCAGCTAAGTAAGCGACGCCGGTGCTACCGCAGTTTCAACTCCAGACCGAAGCTTCTTTGGATATAGGAACTTACAAGCAATTCGACATCTTTTTGGATGGCCGGAGACTTTCCTGCGGAAGGTTCGCTCAACATCTATTCATCCGAAATTCGTCATCGCCAACGCCGGAGGAGAAATTAGCCCGGAAGATTGTATCTTTCCAATTACTTAAGCTGTCTCTTTCGGTTACCACGGACTTCCAATAGGCGCTCCGCATGGAGCTGAATGCAGAGCAATCCCAGGCAGACACGGAAAATGTTTTCCTCGTTCTCGCGACATCTTTTCCCTTTGTCGCGGTACGAGATCTCCGAAAAGTTTGGAACGCCGGAAAACTCTTGCCACACCCTGGCCCAAAGGCCAGGTTCTTACTTGGTCATTGCTGCTATGGGACGTCGCCGCGCCCAAAAGAAATCACTCGACGGCTCAAAGGATATACTTTTATAGGCCTTCCTTCTCGTTTCTCCTGCCGTCCGCACCTTGGAGGGACAGAAGGCGGGGTCGTCATGCGCTTCGTTGTCCGAACGATGGTTCCAAGATATTGACCCAAAAGATACCTGACATCGGAATGATACTTGCTCCCACTTACGAACGAATGTAACACTTTAGAATGAGGCGATCACATGACCGTAAATAGCACGTCTCGAAGCTCGGAGTTGGACGGCGTTCGAACCTTAAACGCAGATCGAAGCGAGCTGCGCCAACCGTATTCTCAAAATGGCTATGCTATCGCCCGGCAGGTATTCAGCACGAGCAGCCTTGCAAACCTCTGTCAGAGTCTCCGGTCCGTTCTCGAAAAGTCTGGAAATGATCACTCCGACTCTGCCTGTTCGCTCGACGAACTGATTCTGAGGCGTGAGGCTCAGGACCACGGGCTCGTTTATAAGGCGGCACAGTCGATCGGATCGAGCGTCGGAACCTACGACCTGCTTGGCTCATCGGGTATTTTTGACATCGTCTCCGAGGTGACTGGTTTTAAGAAGGCGGATTTACATCTGATGCCCATGTACTTGATCGTTCAACTCCCTTCCGACGAGCGATTCGATTACACCTGGCATCAGGACGGAAGCTATTATCCCTGGTGCCAGGATTTCCTTACTCTCTGGTTTCCTGTAAATCGCGGCACCAAGCACGACACCGGGACCATCAGCATGATTCCCGGCTCTCATCGCTACGGTCCGCGAGAAACGGAAACATTTCTGAAGCACGGTTTCTTTAAGCAGATTCAATCGAAGCTGGAGACGGATGAAGCAAATCGGGAAGAAGCGCTGGAAACCGAGCTTGGTGACTGCTGCATCATGAACGGCAACACCGTGCATCGGAGTGTCGCAAACCGCAGCAGTTCGCCTAGGGTCGCCGGAGTTCTCCGGATCGCCAACGTGGGCACTCAACAGTCCTATGAACGCGAACGATTCTACTGCGTCCATAAATCCTGAAGAATCTTCGTCTTCCTCAGGCGAAGAAAAAAATACGGCCGAGCGGGCGTCCATCGCGGTGGCCGTGCCGTGGCAAACCGGTTTCCGCCGTCCTTTCGCTGCTTTTCCACGAGCTAATTCGTAGTTCTCCATAAACGCGAAAACCACGCGCGGATTGCTAACCTCTCCGGCGCGTCCGTCGGAAACAACCGCCTCAAGGAGCCGAGATATCCTGGATCAGTAACGAGTTCACTCCCCGACCAGCTGCTGTCCGCCGTCGATGTCGTATGTTGCTCCGGTTATCGCCGTGTTCGTCATCAGGTGCACAGCCAGCGCGGCAATGTCGGGCGGCCCGACCACGCGTCGGATCGGCAGCGTCGTTCGAAGCTGTTCGCGGCGCGCGTCCAGTTGATCGCCGAGCAGCTTCGCCGATAGCGGCGTATCCACAAACCCGGCCGCGATCAGATTCACCCGCACGGGCGCGATCTCGAGCGCGAGGTTCCTCACCATCGCCGGCAGCGCGGCCGTGAGTGCCGAGATGAATGTCATTCCCACCGCCGTTCGCCGGCCGCCCGTGCCGCCCATGAAGAGCAAGGTCCCTCCAGGGCGAACCTTGCCCGCGGCGTTCCGCGCGACCTGCACCGGCATAGCAGATGCGCCTCGACGTCGCGGCGCGCCTTTTCGGCGTCGAATTCCGCCAGCGGCGCGTAGTACGGCCCGGGACCTGTCACCAGCACGTGGTCGATCGGCGCGGAAAGTTCGTCGAAGAACTTCCCGAGGCGCTCGAAGTCGGTGGCGTCGAATGCCACGCTGCTCGTCGCCCCGGTTTCCCGCGCGGCGCTCTTCAGGCGTTCCGGATCGCGGCCAGTGAGTATCACCTTGGCCCCCTCCGCGCGGGCCTGCCGGCCCGTTTCGAGTCCGATCCCCAGGCTCCCGCCGATTACTACGACAGTCTGCCCGGCCAGCGCCGGTTCGCGGCCTACGCCGAAGCTGCTCACTTTGGCAGCTCGCTTCCGGCCTGCTCCGCCACCATGTACGCGGCGTACCAGTCCGGCCAGTTCGCGTCGCGCTGCCCGATGCGCTTCTCGTGCTCGCCGTGGGCGGCCTCCGCGCGCCGCATTGCGCCCGCCAGATCGTTCGCCGAGGCGAAGGTCGTGATCGCCGGGTCGATGCGGCCGGCCAGCCGCGTGGTGATCTCCTGAAACAGCCAGCCGTTGCCGTCGGGATCGCGGAACGAGGCGAACGAACGATAGCTGCGATGCTCGGGATCCGCACCGCTCACGCGGACCCGCCCAAACAGGAACGGCTCGTCCGTGCCCGCGTACGCACCATCGTTGTGGAACACTTCGCTGATCTGGACCCCGCGCTCGATCATCTGTTTGCGGGCGGCCTCGATGTCGGAAACGATCAGGTATAGGCCCTGGGCCGAGCCGGGCGCCGCCGGGGTCACATTCTTTCCGAAAATCACCGAGCACCCCGAACCGGGCGGCGTGAACTGGATGATGCGGAAGTCTTTGCCGTTGTCGTAGTCGGCGTCGAGCCTCCACCCGAGCCTCACGTAGAAGTCCTTGGCTCGGTCGACATCCGAGACGGGTATCACGACGATCTCGAACTTCATGTCGGCCGGCGCGGCCTTGGTATCGATGCTGCGGACTGCGTTCGTGCTCATAGCTGCCTCCTGTGTCGGGAAATTGTTGTGCCACCATGCTGCGACTGCGGGGTTGCGCCTGAGTTTCGTTATGGGTAAAGGCCGTGTAACGGGTGGAGATTGCGTAATGGGTGAAGGTTGCGTGGCGCGTGAAGAAGAAGTCGCGGTCGCCGATGTTATACCGCGTTTGTTACTCGCTCATCAAAGCGCTCACCGAAAAGCGCATGGCGCGCCGGTCTCACCTGAACAGGCGCGTAAGGGCAAGGTTGCCCCCGCCCGTTGTCACGATCACCAGATTCATCACCACGAGCATCGTGTCGTAGCTCCAGCCATCCGTCCCTGATTTCCCCCAGAAGCCCGTGTGCCAGACGAACATTTTTTTCTGGATGGCCCCCAGCATCAGCAGAATCAGGCCGATCGCGGCGAGTTGCGTGAGAACGCCCGAAATCACTCCAAGTCCCCCCGCTGATTCCGCTGCGCCCAGAAAAATCGTAAAGCCCTTGCTCATCCCGATGTCCTTGCTGCGCGCCCCAGGGTCTTTGAGATGCTTGTAGCCGCTGGTGACGAACACGATCCCAACCATCACGCGCAACACGAGCAGAGCTAAATCGGTAAAGCGGGCCAGTTGCGGAAAGCTGAAGCTCATCCGAGTCACTCCGAACCGCACCGGGTGCGGAACGCTCACACTATAGCCGTCTCAGGGGGGTCGTGACCAGTTGTCAGTGCCTTGTTAACGCAGTTGTGCGAAGAGGAAGTATTGCCTGAAGCCGACATTAGCGGACTAGCCGGGAAGTCGCGTCTGCCTAACAGGTTGCGGAAAAACTCCGGTTTTTAGGGGGTCGGAGCTTGAGCTCCGACATAACGTCCGGGGATTCAACAGGGCTTTAGCCCCTGAGGAACAGATTTTGGTGTTTTTCCGCAGCCTGCCTAAACTCCAAATTGCCGCAGGTGGTGGTCCAGATGCTTGTACGTCAGTATGGCCCACTCCTCCGGCGTTAGCCGCCCGAAAAAGCTGTGCGGATGCGTTGTGCATCCCTTCGGACCGGCCGCAGCGAAGCGGTCAATCAATCCGCACAACCGCTCCCGTTCTCTGTCCAGGTCCCGTTCATCCTGCACCAGAAGGTCTTTCGCCGTGGGCGAATTCCGGCGCATCGGGGCGTCGTTCCCCAGCGCCATCGGCTTCACCACTTGCCCGAGGATCCTTCCCAAAAACATCCGCGGTGGAATCCTGTCTCCTACCGCCCACTCCATCCCCAGGGAGCAATGTGCCAGCGCCTGCGCCGCGTTCATCTTCCCCCACAGCCGTTCGCTGCCCGGGCTCAGCTTGGCCAGTCGCTCCTTCACTTCTTTCACTCTCTCCGCTTCAA
This sequence comes from uncultured Acidobacteriota bacterium, assembly GCA_963848365.1. Classification (GTDB taxonomy): domain Bacteria; phylum Acidobacteriota; class Terriglobia; order Acidiferrales; family UBA7541; genus Palsa-295. The sequence continues at coordinate 1,591,796 of CAWKDI010000002.1, read as the reverse complement.
AGAGGTTTTTCATGCGTTGCTCCGTCAACTCCGCACCGGAAAAGTGTACCGTTACTTCAAAGGATTGCGCGAATCGCGACAGGCTGCCTCGTAGTGTAGACTCTCACTTCCCCAGGAGGAATTAAATGCGCGCATGGGCAGCTTTTGCAATGGTGACGGCTGTAGCCACAACGTTGGCGGCAGCCGGGAATCAGTCCGGCACACTCGACGCGGCGGTCGCGGCCCTCGGGGCCGACCGCATCACATCGATCGAGTACTCGGGTTCCGGCAAGTGGTATCTCTTCGGACAGGAACCCAATCCCAATGCCAACCCGCCGGACTACGACGTGAGCAGCTACATCGCGACGATCGACTACACCAGCGCTGCCAAGCGCGTGCAGAGGGTCAACATCGAAACCGTCGACCCCGAGCGCTTCCGCCAGGTGCCCCACGCGGAGCGCGCCGACGAGTACGTGGTCGGAGACGTCTCCTGGATCACCGGGGCCCCCGGCGGCCCGGCAACCGGCTTGCCCGTGACCAGCATTCCGGAGCCCAAAAACGTCGAGGAACGCGCCATGGAAATCTGGGTCACCCCGCAGGGCTTCCTCAAGGCGGCCGAGGTGAACCATGCCACCTCCACGCCCACGAGCGATGGCGGCTCCGAAGTAACCTTCCTGGCCGGGAAACACAAATTCGTCGGCAAGATCAATGCGCGGAACGAGGTCCAGAACATCCACACCTGGATCGACAATCCCATCCTCGGCGACATGCTTTGCGAAGCCTCATTCTCCGACTACCGCGACTTCGGTGGCGTGATTTTCCCCGCCCACATTGTCCGCACACAGGGTGGAAAACTGCGGCTGAATATCACCGTATCAGCCGTTCGCGCGAATCCCGACGTCATCATCCCCGTGCCCGAGGGCATGCGAGCCGCGATGACGGCCCCCGTCAGGGTAATCGCCGATAAGCTGGCCGACGGCGTTTACTGGATCAGGGGTGGACAGTGGCACAGTGTTGCCATTGAACAGGGGGACCACATCGTCGTCGTCGATGCGCCACTGGACGAGGCTCGCTCGCTTGCCGTGATTGCCAAAGTCAAAGAGATCATTCCCGGCAAACCGATTACCTACCTCATCAATACGCACGCGCATTTCGACCATGCAGGCGGCCTTCGCACCTACGTCGACGAAGGCGCCGCGATTGTGACCATGCCGATGAACCAGGCCTTCTACGAGCGGGCCTGGCGCGCGCCCCACACCCTGAACCCGGACCGCCTCGAGCGATCCAGGAAAACGCCCAAGTTTGAAACCATCGAAAACGGTAAAGACGTGCTCCCCGATCTCAGCCGTCCCGTCGAGATCTACCAGCAGGTTGGCACGGCGCACAACGACGCCGTCGTCATGGTCTATTTGCCCGCGGAGAAGATTTTGATTCAGGTCGACGCGTGGAACACGGAAGCCGTCACCGCCCCCAAGCCGGACTTCGTCAACCCGTACGTCGTGAACCTCTATGACAACATCCTTCGCCTCAAGCTGGATGTCGCCCAGATCGTCCCGCTCCACGGGCCACGCACCACGACGGTAGCAGAACTCCGCAAGCTCATCCTGCTCGACTGAGTGCGTCCGCAGTTATTTGTCGCGCGAAAGGGATTGTCATCCTGAACCCATACGCGCGCAGCGCGGACGGGTGAGGGACCTGCTTCTTCTTTCGCTCTTCCTCCGCGTTGTAGCCGTCCTCGAAATACGCCGCAGCCATTGCGCCAACCCGCCCCGCAGAAAATCACCCGAGCAACGCGGTAACCGCAAAAATAAAGCATCACTTCAAAATGAACGGCCAGCCGTGCAAGCAATGTTAGTATCATATCCGCAGCACGCAAGCCGTTCAGTCCGCCAGCAGTGACTCAGGAGCAGCACCGCCAGAGGAAGCAGCGCCAGAGGAAGTGGTGCCCGAGGATAACGATGAGCGAGATTTTTGACGATCCCGCAACCGCCGAACAGTTCCGAAGCAGCAGCCGGATATTGAAGGGACTGCGCATCAAGGGGCAAGTGCGAGGAGAGGAAAATCTAATCGTGGACGGCCAGGTTGACGGCCCCATCAGCCTCGAACGCGGCGTCCTCACGATCACCGAAAAAGGCATGGTAAGGGGCGACGTTGTCGTCCCCGAACTCATTGTCCACGGCGGGCTGGCCGGCAACCTGCACGCACGCGAGCGCGTGAAGATCACTCCAAAAGGTTCGATCGTTGGCGATGTCACCACCGCGCGGATGATGATCGAAGACGGCGGCTACTATAAAGGTGCAGTCGATATCGGCGCCGCAACCTGATTCGCCCGCAGTTCCCTCACCCAAAATAATCGGCAAGCGGCAATCGCACCGCACTTACCTCGCCAGCGGGTCGGGCCGCACCTGGAAATGCACCACCTCGCTCGTCGTGCCCTTGCCCTGGCCCTCGATATGCCACACAACCCGCTCATTGTCTCCCGCCCAGATCCCTCGCCCCTTCCAGCCTGCCTTGGGATCGTCGATGCGTCCCGACATCGACCGCGTGTAGAAATCCAGCGGATACGGCACGCGCAGATACACGAATTGCTTCTTGTCCGGAAGAAACGCGATCAGCGAATCGGAGCCCGTTCCATCAATCACGGGTACGTCTTTGCCCAGCCCCAGCGTATTCTCGCGGTCCACCCAGCTCAGATAATAGTAGTCCGACCTTACAGTCGTCCCCTTGAAGGTAGGGCCCGGCACCGGATACAAAGTCCAGCCCTCCGGGCAGTGTTGGCCGGTCGCGGTCGGTCCGCGCAGCACCTTGCACTTGCTCCGGTCGAACCGAGCCAGGTGCGCGCTCTCCCCGAGAGACACCCACGCAATCCCCTTGCTGTCGATTTCCACTCCTTGCGTCCCGTATCCCTCCACTCCCGGCGCCTTCGGATTATTGAACGGCGGCTCGTACACCTCCGCCGTGCACGTGGCCGGTGGGTTTGACCCCATGCTGTAGCGAACGATTTTCCCCGGTATCGCCGTCTTCGGCCCGCCGATCACCCCGCCCACAACCCAAAAACTGCCGTCAACCGGATTCGATCCTGCCCCGTAGGGAATCACGCCGCTCAGCATGCGATCCAGTTTCGGATCGGGCGGCTGGTCCGCGGTGGTCCAGGGCTTGGTAATCTTCCCGTCGCCGTTGTAATCCATCACGCCCGGGCACCAGCCGTTAGCCTTCTCCGCGTCGTGCGTTTCTTCCCACACGCGCGTCTTGAACCACGCGAACCCACCCGTATCGCGAAACGGTTCGTCGGGCTGCATGGTTGTGTACAAAGTTTCGTCTTTGTCGTTGGACCAGGCGCGATGGCTCCCGGCTGTCCCGCATACTCCGGCGACCGTCTGCTGGTGTGTCTGCGGATCGTAGAGCACCAGCCCGCTGCCCCTCACCGCAAAATTCTTCGCAAACGGATTGTCCGAACCCTTGCCGCACCAGGTCGGCGGCGTCATCGGCCTGCTCGAGTACCACAAGCGGCCCTTGGAGTCGATTGCTGGCCCGCCCGCCCCGCCAATAGCTGCTTTCCACACAATTTCATCGCCCCAGAATGGCGACGGCATTTCGTTGTAGAGCGCCTGCGCCGGCGAGGGCGAAGACGACCGCCCGCTCGCCGCCGCCTCAGGAGCCGGCGGCATCATCGTGCCCTTGGTGTACTCCACCGGATCCACCCACTCCACCACACCCGACGCATTGTCCGTCCCATAGATCCGTCCGTAGGCGTTCGCCGTGGGATAGTAGGAATTGCCGGCGGCCACGTCGTGGACGAACGCGCGGTCCGAGGCAAAGTCCCAGATGGAGACCACCACGTTTCGCTCCAGCCCCGCCGGACGCGGCGGAGCCGGCGGCACCTCCCCAGCGGCGATTCGGGTGCTCCAATCCGCGAACATCGCCAGTCCGGCGTCATGCCCAAAATGATGATCTAGATCCGCCAGCATCTCTCCGCCCACCTGCCCGGACTGCAGCATGCGTATCCAGGCCAGGCTGGGTGAATCGAAGTTGCCGAGATTCTTGTTGATATCGCGCGTAATCTTGTTGCCCATCTGGTGGCAGTCTTCGCACCCGCGCTTGATGCTGAAGATAAACTCCGCCTGGTTCGATATTTCGTGGCCGTTGCGGAGGTCCTTTAAATTGATCCAGCCGATGTGCGGCGGGCTGGGGCGCTTCCCAGAATTGGACACGGCCTGGCATTGCACGTCGTTGCCCCGGCAATCGATGAAACGCTCGTCCTCGTCCTGCGCCGGCGCCGGCGGGATCTTCATCGGGAACGCGCTCTTGGGCGGGATCTTCAAAAGCGAATACCAGTAGTTGGCGGGATAATACTGCGCCGCGGCGACCGCATCCGGAGCGATCACCGCCGTAAGCGCCAGCGTTTTCCCGGGCCGGGCAGTCACCGGCGGCGAATCCACCAGACCGTACCCTCTCACCCAAATCTTGTAATTCGCGTTGCGCAGTTCAGGCAGCAGGTAGCGCCCTCGATCGTCGGTCACCACGATCTTGCGAAACTTCACCGGAAAGTCCGTGGTTTCCGCAATCACCCACACGCCCGCTTCCGGCCCCTTCACACTCGTCACCACGCCGCCAATGTTGTCAGCGCCCACGGTAACGCCGCTCGCACTCGCCTGCGCGGCCGCCGCGCCAGCCTCAGCCCGAGCCTCGATGCGAGACAACTCGGCAATCGCCAGAAAACCACACAACGCCACCGCCACACCGATCGCCCGCTTCATCCACATTTTTCGCATTGCATCACTCCCTAATGCACCGCGGATCAACTCGCATTTCTTCCCGTCGCGGCATGATCCAGCGCCCCTGCACCCGCCCCCGCAATGTTCGACCCGCGCATCATAATAGGTCTTGCTGCCTTTGGCACAGGGAATTTCCCACCGCGCCAGCCCGTTGCCTTTGCCTTTCGTTGTCATCCTGAGACCATACGCGCGCAGCGGGGATGGGTGAGGGACCTGCTTCTTGCTCTTCCTCCTCGATTTAGCGCCTCCGACGTAGGCCGCAGCCATTCCGCCCGCACGCATCGCAGAAAAGCGGTTTGTTTTTTAGCTGGTCCGCGCTTTCAGAGTCCGTGTGGCAATCCCAAATCCTTGTGGGTCGTGGCTTTCAGCCACGGCTACGCTTCGACAAAACAGTCGGGTTTTAGCCCCTGAAGCTCCTGACCCGTAGTTTCCACACAGGCTTTTTCAGCTCCGTGTCACCGACGAATCCGTTGTTTCGCAATCAGGACAAGGGTAGGATGTGCGGGCGAAATGATCGCTTGGGAATTTTCCGCCATCGAGAGCGCGCCGGAGGCCGGTCAATGATGATGAAAATGACAAAAACGCGAAAAGGGAAGGCAGTCCGCACCCTGGGAGCGCTTGCCGTAATTCTGCTGTTCGGTTTCGCATGGCTCGCAGCCACCGAAAAGCGCGGCACCGCGGCTGCCGCAACCGCTGCCGGCGACTACATCAGCGGCGCCGTCACAAGTTCAAAAGGCCCCGAAGCCGGAGTCTGGGTGGTTGCCGAGACCACCGACCTGCCCACTAAGTACGTGAAGATCGTCGTCACCGACGATCGAGGCCGCTACGTCCTGCCCCAGTTGCCCACGGCCACCTACCAGGTCTTCGTCCGCGGATACGGACTCGTCGATTCGGCGCGCGTACCGGCCAAGCCTGGCCAGCATCTCGACCTGAAAGCCATCGTCGCGCCCGACCCGCGGGCGGCCGCGCAGTTTTATCCCGCCAATTATTGGTACAGCCTCGCGAAAATACCCGCCGGCAAGCTGTCGCAGGAAGATTTCATCGGAAGGGTAAAATATTGCCTGACGTGCCATCAGATCGGAGACCCGGCCACGCGCGAGATACCTGAAATCACGAGGAATCTCGGCCCGTTCCACAACAGCCTGGAAGCCTGGGATCGCCGCACGAAATCCGGCCCCGCCGGCGCGGGCATGAGCGCTTCCTACATGGGCCTGGGCGACCAGCGCTCCATGTTCGCCGACTGGAGCGATCGCATCGCGGCCGGCGAATATCCCACCGTAGCCCCGCCGCGTCCCAGCGGCGTCGAGCGCAACATCGTCCTCACATTATGGGATTGGGGCACGGACTCGAATTATCTGCACGATGAGGCCTCAAGCGACCTCCGCAATCCTACCGTGAATGCCAACGGCCCCGTCTACGGCGTCCAATCCAGCGGCAACTCGCTCGTGTGGCTCGATCCGGCCAAGAACGCCACCGGCGAGGTAACGATCCCGTCGAAGGCAGATCCAACCGGCTCGATGTATGCGCCTTCCCCCTACTGGGGCAACGAAAATATCTGGCTGTCCTCTTCTCAGCCGCGAGCCGCGGCGCTCGACCAGTACGGGCGCGTTTGGACCGCCAGCAGAATTCGCGGAACCACGCCGCCGGACTTCTGCAAGCCGGGATCGAGCAACAAATTCGTCCAATATTTTCCGATTGAACGCGCCGCCAAGCAGGTAGCGGTCTACGACCCGGAGAAAAGGGAAGTGTCCGAAATCGACACCTGTTTCACCACCGACCACAATGATTTCGGCGCCGACGGCAAACTCTTCTTCGGCGCCGGTGGCGCTGTCGGCTGGGTCGACACCCCGGCCTGGGACAAAACTCACAACAGCGAGCAGTCGCAGGGCTGGGTTCCGGGCGTGCTGGACACCAACGGCGATGGGAAAATCACCAAGCCGTGGACCGAGCCGAACGAACCAGTCGATCCCACCAAAGACCACCGCATCTTTTTCAGTTGCTATTCCATTTCCGTAAGCCCCACCGACGGCAGCATCTGGTGTTCGGGCATTGGTCTCGAAGACAAGCAACTCGTGCGCATAGACCTGGGCTCCAATCCCCCCGAAACAAGCAGGGCGGAAGTTTATAACCCTCCCACGGGCATAGATCCTCCCGTCCTCAGCGCGGGCGGAGTTTCGGTGGACACCAATGGCGTCGCCTGGCAGAACTGGCGCACCACCGATTACATCACCTCGTTTGATCGCCGCAAATGCAAGGTGCTCAACGGTCCCTCCGCCACCGGCCCGCACTGTCCCGAGGGCTGGACCCTCTATCGGAATCAGGGCCCCACATTTCAGGGCGGCACCAAAATCAATTCCGATCTGAACTACCTCATCTCCGTCGACCGCTACGGCACCCTCGGCCTCGGCAAAAACGTTCCGGTCACCGGAGCCGTCAACACGGGCGCACTCCAGGTCCTCGTCCCGACCAGCGGCCAGTTCGTCATGATCCGTGTCCCCTATCCCATGGGCTTCTTCACCCGCGGGATGCAAGGGCGCATCGACGACCCCAAGGCCGGCTGGAAGGGCCGCGGTTTCTGGACAAGTTACAACCCATACACGGCCTGGCACCTCGAGGGCGGCAAAGGAACCCGCGACAAGCTAGTAAAGGTCCAGATGAGGCCCGACCCCCTGGCGAAATAGACAGTCCGGATGCAAGGTTTGCCTTTATGCACGATTCGCCAAAGAAGGATTCGCAGCGAAAGCTCGCACGTGCCATGTCATACCGGTTCGGCGCAAGAGTTCACACGTGCAGCGTAGTGGCAGTTCGGCTCAACCGCACACGAGCCATGCCGCGCGGGCTCGGCGCAAAAGTTTACACGTGCCACGTCGTGCCGGTTCGGCGACAAAAACGCACCGCAATCAGAGCTGGGTGGTCGGATGCTGCGTCGTGCGCAGTTATTTGTCATCCCGACCGGAGGCTCGACGGTGCCTGTCGGGCCGGAGCGGAGGGATCTCTCTGCGATCCCGCCGCAAGTCAAGCGCTGGCCAAAAGCCAGGTTTTTCCGGGATAGGCGCTACAAGGTCTGTGAGGCAACGCCGTGCCGTTTCGGCTCGATCGGACACGAGCGATGCCGTACGGGTTCGGCGGAAAAGCTCACACGTGCCACGTAGTGGCAGTTCGGCGCAAACGCACACATGTCATCCCGAACGAAGTGAGGGATCTGCGTTGCTTTTACGGGTCGAACCTCAAGAGCGTGTAACAAAGTCATTTTTCCCCAGCGCGCGCGGAGGGTTTCCGGGTGCCCGACCCTCCGGGTTCAAGGGTCGGGTCTTTGTCTGTGAGGCAACGTCGTGTTTTCGTCAGCGCACGGTGCCGGAATCTCCTTCGCAACCGCACCGCAATCAGGGCTGCGGTGTTCGAACGCTGCGTCGTGCGCAGTTATTTGTCATCCCGACCGGAGGCTCGACGGTGTCCGTCGAGCCGGAGCGGAGGGATCTCTCTTCGATCCCGCCGCAAGCCACGCGCTGGCCAGAAGCCCAGGTTTTTCCGGGCGTCGGCGCTTCAGGGCCTGTGTGGCAACATCGTATTGTCGTCAGGGCACGGATTCATCCGTGCCGCAAAAGCGTGAAAAGCAACGCGGCTTCAGCCGCCGCGGGACGATTTAGCCGGCTGCCACACAAGCTCTTTCGCCCCTCAGGAAAATTGCGGCATACTTCCGCAGCCTTTAGTACATCTCGATACAGGAGGGAATCACATGAAGACGAATCGGAAGCTGTTCCTGGCAGTTCTGATGGGCATCGCCATAGGTGTCGCCGGCGCCGCGGCCATCCGCGCCCAGCAGGCAAAAACGGCCCCAGCCTATCTGATCGGTGAAGTCGAAATAACCGACGCGGCCACCATGCAAAAATATTCCGAGAAGGTCCCGGAAACGCTCGCGCCCTTCAACGGCCACTTCATCGCTCGCGCCGGCAAGACCGTGCCTCTGGAGGGCGACGCGCCCAAGCGCATCGTGATCATCGCCTTCGACAGCCTCGAGCATGCCAAGGCCTGGTACGATTCGCCGGCCTACTCCGCGATCAAGCCCATCCGCCAGAGCGCAGCACAAAGCCGCCTCTACCTGGCAGAAGGCGTCGCCCCCCAGTAACGGGCGCGCTGGAAATCTTGCACGGTCTCTACGTTCGGGTGTGGCGTTGGTTTTGCGGGCACCCGACCCTCCGCTTTCAAGCGTCGGGATTTTGACGTTTCCAGCTCCAGCGATTTGTGCGAGCGTCACAGTCTCCAGATTGTCAAAGCCCGAGGATCGCTTGGGTAATCGCCTTCCACCACCCCGGATCCACTCGCCACGCATACACCGCCAGACTCTGCACAACAATAATCGGCGGCAGCGCATACAGATACACCTTATGCACCCGCCCATCGACCGCCCAATCCCGCGCCATGCCAAGCATCACCAGCAGGTCCAGGCCGAGATAAAACAAGCTGTGGTTGTACCAGAAGTCGAATCGCCCGATAGCAGCGTCCATCAGCTCGCAGGTCGCGATGAAGACAAGCCGCCGATGGTATTCCGGCCTCTTCCTCCAATAAATAGCCAGCGCGATGCACGCGCCAAAGACGATCATGTCGGTGAACGGAACCGACAGAAACGCATCGGCGCCCTTCTCATGCAGCACACGCATATCGAAGCGCGTCATCACCACCGCCACCGTGAAGCCCAGCGCCACCATCGCCGCCGCAATCCCGGCTCCAGACCAGCCCAGCAACCGGTGTACGCTGACTCTCCTCACGCGCACCAACGCCGACTGAACGATGAAAAAGACCACCCACGTCGAGAACGCGGCCGCGTGCATCCACAAGATCAACGGCCTCGGCGGATGAGCATGGAACAGATTGGCATCGGCCGTGCGGCTGAACCCCCACAAAACCAGCCCGGCCATCGCCAGCGACATGCAGAAATAGAAGTACCGGCTCAGGAACGTCTTGAGCTGCCTCGTCGCGCCAGCGTCTTTCTCTATGCGAACACTTAAGCCCGCACTTCCAGTGACCACGGAACTCTCCTGATCCCCTGGGCCAAAAGCAGAATCAGCCCACCAAGCCGCGCATAAGGTGGCAGATTGTACGACGCCATCCCCGCCTTGTAAATCCACAGCGTCAAAGTGAGGCTAGCACCACAAGCAACGAAACAAAAAGGAAACCAAGAATGCCCTTTTTAGCCGACGCGATGAACTCGCGCCGGTCGCCCTTACCGTATCGCCATGACACCCCGGCCATCCACACAGCGATGATGAAGCACACCGGCAGAAACCTTGCTAGCTGAGCGAGGGGGCCGCCCCTCCCCCAGTCCCGAAACTGAGCGTCGAATTCGATCGGAAGTGGAAGAGGGCAGAAGCTTAAGGCGGTGCCAAAGGCCATTCCAGCGGACTTTACGTTGCGTCTTGAGCCTTCATCGGTAATCAGTGGGAGCAGGCAGAATATGAGGGGCAACTCGCACAGGAACAAAGCCAGCGCTGGAGACGGTGCGTCCTTGTAGGCATGGCTGTACAACCAGGCAAAACGGGCTGATGCGACCATCCCCACGCCGATTGCTAGGTGTACCGAGAACAGAGCCAGAACCGCTCGCCTCAAGCCGGACCACGCCATTGTGCTTGGGCTCGCTACTGGGCCACCTTCTTGGCCTTTAGCAGGTTGCGGAAAAACTCCGGTTTTTAGGGGCTCGGAGCTTGAGCTCCGACATAAAGTCCGGGGATTCAACAGGGCTTTAGCCCTGGGGAACAGATTTTGGATTTTTCCGCAGCCTGTTAGACCTCGCGTCGACCATGGGCCCATTCTTGCCTCTGGCTGTCGGCGGTCCCCAGCCAGGGTGGCTCTGGCACTCTTGCCGGCGCGCCTTCAGTCAGCGCGAAAGCGCCAGCTCCACCAGCGTGTTATGGAATTGTGGCTCACCCTTAACCGGTCCCCTGAAATTTTAGTGGTCTCATTCGATTCGCTGCGCCCGCGTGTATTTGTGGGCGCTGTAGCGGAGGATCCAGATCCCGGTGGTAAGCGCGACGACCGTCACGGCGATTAGCCCCAGCTCCACCAGCGTGTTATGGAATTGCTCGGGGTGCTCCTCGAGCTGCGTGGAGGTCGCGGTAATCACCAGTACGCGCCGGATTCCCGCGATCACGCCGATAATCAGGAACGGCTCGGCGTCGAGTGTGTGCGACTCCAGCGATATCGCCACCGTGTACACGATCTCCATGGTCATCATCACCAGCAGCAGCGTGTTCAGAATGTCGATCGCTCGTTCCTCGATCGCTCCCGGCCCATGGTGAATGGCCGCAGTCAGGTCATACATGCTCGAATAAAGCAGCAGCAGGGCCACCAGAACAAGCGCCGCGCCGATCAGCACGAGCACGAAGCTCTCCGATTTGCCGAGCAGCCTGGCCGCTCGCAGCGTCCAGTCCCCGTGCTTGCCGCCGCCGCTTCCTTTTCCTTTGTCTTCGCTCATCCTGTTCCGTATTAGCCGCGCCGTTTTGCTTAAGAGACGTTTTTCTTGCGGTACTCGATGGCTTTAAGCTCCACCGCCACCGCGTCCATCACATCGACCACCGGTTCCACCTTGAATTCGAACGCTGCAAACACGCTCGTCAAGTAATGAATGTCCGTGGGCTTGTCGGTCTCCAACACCATGTAGCCGCCGTAATCCCCCACCCGAATCACAAACTGCAGCATCTTGAAGCTCTCCGGCATTTTCCATTTCTCCGAAAATATCTCCAGGATGCGCTCATGCGCGGCTTCGTAGTCTCGTGACGATGCTGCCGGACGCTCGCGCCAGGAAATGACGTATTTCATGTGATCGGCCTCCTTGAGGGGGCCCTTCTGCCGGGATCAAGCCGCGTCGGCCTGTCCGCCCGGATGATAACCGCGCAGCAACCGCCATGCGACGACACCTCGGCGATTGCCGGAAGCACGCAGATTCTACGGGAACAGGGTAGGTGTGGCAATGTCGCTTTTCGTAGGGCCCTACGGAGAATCGAAAGGACGTCGTTGCCCCGTATGGACGCGGCGCCGCAGAAGTCCCCTTCGCTTTTCGTTGAAGTACTAGCCTACATGTCCGGTGAGCCGACTAATCGTCCAAATGTAATTTGCGGGGGAAAAAGCTGATTTCTGAAACTCAACAAACGCATTGGCAATTTTCGTTCGCGGTGGGAAGCGACAGGTGGTCAGTGCGTGCCGGTGAACGACGTGCTTCCGCGTCAGTCGGAGATAGGGCGAGACGCTTTCGCGTCAGGATCATCAACACGATCCCGGTGAATTAGAAACTGCTGTTCGGACTATACGACGAGCTTTTTCCGCGTAACAAGGCCAATGCCCAGTAACCCCGACGCAAACAAAATCACGCTTGCTGGCTCCGGTGTGACTGCGGCCCCACTCTTCCAAATTCCCGGATGGTAGTGCGGCGGGGGCCCGGTTGCAAGTTTCTCGCTTAGCAGTTTGTTGAAAAATGAGTTGTCGCTGCAACTTTAATTAAAAGAACTCGTCTGAAGCAAAGAAGCAAGGAGACGAGTGAATGCGCGGCGACGATAACCAGCAAGATGGAATGTTCAGTTACATTTCTCCAGAAAAGCGAGTTCCGGCGGATCATCCGTTGCGGCCGGTCCGCAAGATGGTGGATGAGATTCTGAAGGAGATGTCACTGAAGTTTGCGGAGTTGTACTCGAAAGTGGGGCGCCCATCGATCGCGCCGGAGCGATTGTTGCGGTCGCTGCTGTTGCAGATCTTCTATTCGGTGCGCAGTGAACGAATGCTGGTCGAACAGTTGGAGTACAACCTGCTGTTCCGGTGGTTTGTGGGAATGGAGATGGACGAGATGGTCTGGAATCACGCAGTGTTCAGCAAGAATCGGGAGCGTTTGCTGAACGAGGAGATTGCGGAGGGGTTTTTCAGACGGGTGCTGGAGCGGGCGAAGCCCTACATTTCAGATGAGCATTTCACCGTGGACGGGACGCTGATCGAGGCATGGGCGAGTCAGAAGAGTTTCCGGCGGAAAGATGGGAAGGGGAACCCGCCTGGGGCGGTAGGGGATGTCGATTTTCACGGGGAGAAGCGGAAGAATCAGACCCACAAGAGCACGACGGATCCCGATGCCCGCCTGTTCAGGAAGTCCCGAGGCAGCGAGGCGAAGCTGAGTTATCTGGGACATGTATTGATGGAAAACCGCAACGGGCTCTTGGTGCAGACTTTTCTAACCGAGGCCGATGGAAGAGCGGAACGAGATGCAGCGATGCTGATGGCTGAGAGGATTCACGGTGTGAAGCGGGTGACTGTGTGCGGGGACAAGAATTACGACACGCAAGAGTTTGTCAAAGAGCTTCGCGGGATGAACATCACACCGCATGTGGCACAGAACAACACCAACCGACGGAGCGCGATTGATCAGCGCACGGCGCGGCATGCCGGGTACGAGGTGAGTCAGCGGAAGCGAAAACGAGTGGAACAATCATTCGGGTGGATGAAGATGGTGGGGATGCTAAGGAAAGTGAAGTTGCGAGGGATCGACAAAGTTGGGTGGCTGTTTACCTTCACCGGAGCCGCTTACAACCTCTGCCGGTTGCGAAATCTAATGGCGAAAGCCTGAAAATGGATGCTGCTGCGGGTAACCGGTCGAATCGGACGGTACCTAACAGCTCCCAAACAACTCATCTATAACCAGATTCAGAGCCGAGAAACACGCAAAAGCTATTTAATTCAACAAGCTGTTAGACGCCAGCGGAATCGACCACCTTGGGGTCTAGTGCAACGACGTAATCGGAAACTTGGGGTACTAGGCCGGTGCATGTCCGGTTTGCCGACCTACCGTCCAAGTGGAATTATCGTTTGCATGTTGGGAGATGATTCAGCAATAGTGTGGGCTCTTTAACTGGATCGTGGTCAGCAGGATTTGGTCGATGGAACTACTATTTCCCGATTTCACTCTGCGGAGGTTTCAATGAAGTGGTGCAACTCGACATTAGCTAGAGCAGTTTACCTATTCGTTTCTGTCATCACCATAACCTCGATCAGTGCAGCGGCAGCGCCCCCCCAATCCTCAAAGAGAGAGATTGCGCCTAAGCGTGTCACATTCTTTAGCGAAGGTGTCAAACTCGTAGGCGATTTGTATATCCCTGAAGGCCTTGCTGCGGGAGAGAAGCGAGCCGGGATCGTGTTGTGCTATGGCTATACCGGCGTCCGTACACTCTACGAACCTCCAACCGCTCAAGCCCTGAGCCAGGCGGGATATGTAGTTCTAATTTTCGACTATAAGGGATGGGGCGAGAGCGACGGACCGAAGACACGCCTGTCGCCGTATGGCCGTGTCATCGACACTCAAGCGGCTCTCACCTTTCTATCCATACAGCCGCAGGTGGATGCCAATCGAGTGGGCCTTTATGGATCGAGTTACGGAGGTGCCACCGTTATTTTTACTGCCGCCATTGATCCGCGGGTTAAAACCGTCGTTTCTGTGACTGGGGTCGGCAATGGTTTGCGCTGGATGCGCAGTATTCGCCGTCCGGATGAATATGCCGACATGCTGGACCGAGCGGCCGCGGATCGAGCTATGCGCGTAACTACCGGGAAATCAGAGTTCGTTGAGCGCAACGAAATTCTGATTCCAGACCGTCTATCCGCCCGCATAGCTGCGGAGACGCGGAAGAACAATCCCTTGGTAGTGAGCAAGGTCCCGCTAGAGTATATTGACGATACTGCTGGATTCAATCCTGAATGGGTAGTGGACAAGATCGCTCCACGTCCGGCTCTATTCGTCACTACCGATAATGACCGGCTCATCCCTGGCGAGGTGGACTCTATGTATGCCCACGCAAACGAACCCAAGAAACTGGTCGTACTTAAAGGCTTTGGTCACTATGAGCTATATTCCGGCGAGGGATTTCGCCAGCTCACCGAAGTAACGCTGTCGTGGTTTACAGAAAAATTGCCCGCGCGACCAACCGAAAACTAGAGGGGAAAACCTCCTGTAGTTATCGCTAAATTCGTGGACTTCGCAGGGGCCCGGCAGAGAAAGCCCTCCATCCGCAAGTACCCGAAAGTGGTAACTCCATGTCAGCCCGGACCGGTAGCGAAAAACCAACCCATCGTGTGATGCATTTATCCGCGGCATTTCTGACAATCCAAGCTGTTCCGCATCGGTTCCCGCAGTCTCGCGGCCACGCATCAGGATCTGCATCACGCCGGCCTGCCCACGTTCCTTAAGGGCGGCGGCGAGGGCGACTGCCCGAGGATCCTTCGCCGCAGCGGTCAGCCAGGCCGCCTGGAGATCCAAACCCAGTTGGTACCTGGTGACCACCGAAGACAAAATGATCCCGCCGGACGCTCAGCGCGCCATGTCCAGGCGCGCCGGTTCCAGGGTCGTCGAGGTAAAGGGAAGCCACGCAGTCTTCGTCTCGCAGCCCGATCCTGTCACTTCTCTAATCGAAGAAGCGGCCGGTAGGTTCAGTCGCAACGGCAACCACAGCAGCGGCGACGCAGCGCTAAAAAGAGCCAGGGTGGCACCGGCACTAGTGGCGCTGGCTCTCTTGCCGGCGCGCCTTCACTCAGTGTGAAAGCGCCAGTGCCTTCCAGTTATGCTGCGGCTTTAAGGGGGCGGAGCGGTCCAGCCTGTCGCGCCAGCACCGCCTTCATTCAGCGCACACTGGTTTTCCGGGTGCCCGACCCTCCGGTTTCGAGGGTCGGGTCTCTCTGCACCATTCGCCGAAACCACAACCAGCCTGAGCGCAGCCCCTTCGCCCTACCGCGCCGCACCCTGGCTAGCCGGCAGCAGTCTCTCCTTAGGCTCGACGACGCCCAGGTTTTTCCCCAAAAGACGCCAGCTAGCCTGCCCGACATACATATTCAAGCCGTGGCGCCGCGCTGGTATCGGGTGTAGACTCCCACCATCCCGGCGCAAATCGCCGTGGATAGTCCACGGAATTCCTCAAACAGGAGACAGGCCATGAGAATGCGAACGTTGTGTCTTTCGCTGGCGGCTGCTGCGTTGCTTTTGTCCTCCACATTGCTCAGAAACGCCCGGGCGGCCGGAGATGCCACGGCGGAGGTAACCGCGATCGAGAACGCCTCGGTAAAGGCCGACATGGCCGCTGACAAAACCTTCTACGAAAAAAACCTGGCGACCGACTGGACCATGGGCGACAGCTCCGGCAAGTGGTACACCAAAGCCGCCATCCTGAAGCTTATGGACGACCCCAAAAACAACAAGTTCAACAGCGAAAAGCTCTCCGATTTGAAGGTGCGCACCTATGGCGACACCGCCATCGCCACCTACAAAGACACCTATGACGCGATGGTCGAAGGCAAGCATCGCATGCGAACCGTGATCAGCACCGACACTTTCGTGAAACAGGGCGGCGCGTGGAAGGAAGTAGCCAGCCATTCGTCCACCGAAAGCGGCCAGTAACCAGCGCTATAAGAGCCTGTGTGACAACCCGCGTTTTTCGTCAGGGCACGGATTCATCCGTGCCGCAAAGGCCGTAAAATAAATGCGGCTTCAGCCACTGAGGGACGATTTAGCCGGTTCTCATACAGACTCTATAAGCCAGTAACGCAAACCTGAAAATCCCGGCCCTCGCGCGCGCTTCAAATGTCGCCGGGATGCCGTGTGCCCCGTCGGGCAACACGTTTAACATACTTCTGGATACTCGTTCTGGATACTCACTGATGAGACTCCTCGAACCCAGGAAGAGACCCGAGCCTTGGCGAACGCAACGGGCCGCGTTACGCCATTCCTGGCTGCTTCCCCTGCTTGCGATTGACTGGATTTTCGACTGGATCGCGTTTGGCCTGAGCCACTGGTCCTTCCTCGAAGTCCTCGAATACCTCGGAAGCTTTTCGGTCCTGGTGGCAGTGATCTTCTATTTCAGCGAGTCGGGCGACCGGCTGAAGCAGAAGCATTACCAGGCCTGGCAGGTCATCAACACTGCCCAGGGCAAGGGTGGCAGCGGCGGCCGCATCGAAGCCCTCCAGGAACTGGACGAAGACGGCGTACCGCTTGTGGGAGTCGACGTCTCCGGTGCCTTTCTGCAGGGTATTCGTTTGCCCCGAGCAGGCCTCTTGCGCTCCAACTTGAACGCGGTGGATGCCCGCAATAGCGACTTTCAGGGCGCCGACTTCACCGCCGCAGACCTGCATTCCGGCAACTTTCGCGAAAGCAACCTGAGCGGCGCCAACTTGCGCGATGCCGACCTGGGCGAAGCCGACCTCTGCTCCGCTCGCCTGAACGGGGCGGTTCTCGATGGCGCCACGCTGGATGCAGCCGACCTCGGAAACACCGATCTCGGCGATCTGAAATGGCAGAAGATCAGGAGTCTGAAGGGGGCGAACATCGCGCAAGTGCGCAACGCTCCCGACGGTTTTATCCAGTGGGCGAAGCAGCATGGCGCCGTCGCGGCCGAGTCGGACTCCGATTGCCGGTAGCGAATTGCGCTGCCTCGATCATGGCCCCAGG
Source organism: uncultured Acidobacteriota bacterium (assembly GCA_963848365.1). Taxonomy (GTDB): domain Bacteria; phylum Acidobacteriota; class Terriglobia; order Acidiferrales; family UBA7541; genus Palsa-295. Next base: position 1,574,582 of record CAWKDI010000002.1, on the reverse strand, counting down.
TCGCTAAGCACAAGGCAGTCTTTTCTCGCTTCCGGGTGCGCACCCGCCGTCCCGCGTCGTCGTAAGGACGCTTATAAATTCGCGCCTCGCGTCGTGTCTGACGTTATGCCTCACGTGGTCCCTCAAATTGTGTCTGGCGTTATGTCACACGTTGTCTCCGGCGTGGAGGAAGGGTAGGATGCGCGAGTCAAACGCCTGCACCGGGGCCTCCCGTTGCCACGGCGATCCTTGCTGGAGGGGCCGATGCTATCGCGACGAGATATGCTTGCGCGAATGGGAGTTGCTGGAGCGGCCGCGCTCACGGGGGGCGCCGCGCCAATCTTGGCCACCGCCGCGCAGCCGCGCACGCCGGTAAATTTCAAGGTTCCCGCCGGCGCGTGCGACTGCCACACCCACATCGTCGGAGACCCTGCCAAATTTCCGTTTGCCGATCCGCGCCCGTACACCCCGGAAGGCGCCTCGGTTGCGGAGATGCGCTCGCTGCATCGCGCGCTGCACACCGACCGCGTCGTCATCGTCCAGGCGAGCTTCTACGGCGCCGACAATTCCTGCATGCTCGACGCGATCAAACAGCTCGGCCGCAACGCTCGGGGCATCGCTGCGATTCGCGACACTACCTCCAACGCGGAACTGGACGATCTCCATCGCCGGGGGATACGCGGCATCCGCGCCCGCCTGGACGGTGCGGGTTCCGATCCGGCGGTTTTGCGCCGGCAATTCAAGGCTGCGGTCGAACGCATTCGCGATCGCCCCTGGCACGTGGAACTCGTTACCACACAGTTGTCGCAGATCGAGGCCATCAAAGAAGAAGTCATGGCGTCTCCCGTGCCCGTTTCGATCGACCTCGGATCTCAGTCCGCCCTCGGCGCCCATCAGCCGGGTTTCGACACGTTCCTCAGCCTGGTCCACGCTGGCAAGACCTACGTGAATGTCGCCGGCCCCTATGGAGTCGCGAAGCAGGAGCCGGAATATCCAGACGCCGCCCCGAGCGTCAAGGCGCTCATCGCCGCGAATCCGCAGCGAATCACCTGGGGCACCAATTGGCCGCACGTCTCCCGGCTCGCCGGCAAAAAGGTCACTGAAATCACACCAGGTCTCCCAGTCGACGACGCCCTCGACCTCAACCGCTTCGCCGCCTGGACAGCGGACGCCGTCCAGCTAAAGCTAATCCTGGTAGACAACCCCGCGCGACTCTACGGCTTTTGACGCCTCCGTCGCCGCCGTCTTTAGGTGTCGCGGGCTTTCGCCGTTGCGTTGCCTTTTGCCTTCGCCGTTGCGCTTCGCCGTAGACGTTGCCGCCGCCTTTCGTGTCATCCTGAGCGCAGCGAAGGACGCCTCTTCGCCGTTGCCGTTGCCTCTGCCATCGCCTTTCGCCGTTTTGGGTTGTACGCAGTTATTTGTCATCCCGACCGGAGGCTCGACGTTGTATGTCGAGCCGGAGCGGAGGGATCTCTCTTCCATTCAGCCGCAAGCAACCCGCTGCACAAAACCCCTCACCGGGCGGTCGACGCACTAGCGGGTACACGTCCGGTTAGCTGCCTTACCATTTGTAGGGGGAAATGCCCACGCGCCGCGCAAGGAAATTCGGCGGCGCATCAGACCACACGTTCGGCGCTGGAAGCGCCGGCGCTGTTAGCGGTTTTAGTCTTTACGGCGCCCTCGAATTAGCAACACAGACCCCGCAAGCAGAGCCAATGCAGCCCCTCCCGTGGTGGCGTCGATTTCCGGAACACCGATTGCCACATCGAAGACGAGGTCGCCGGGTGGGTTCACATCCCATAGCAGCGCATAGCGTCCGAAACCTTGTGGCGCTGACGCTGTGGTAGGTGTCAGAGCATAGGTATAGGTACCCTTTCCTCTGGTCGCCTGCATGCAGGCCGCGGAGGATGTTTCGCAAGTCAGTTTAAAATAGGTTCCGCCGCCCGTGGTTACCCAATGAACATCTGACACGGATGCTGCCCAATTCGGGTTATCGAACTTGACGAGGACACCGGCCGGAGCCTTGGATGAAAACTCCAGCGTGGTGGTCGGATAGGTAAGGACCTTCGGAATCACAACCTTGTGCTTCACTTTGCCTGCCATGCTCAACGAGTATTGTTACACCGAGAATCAGTAGCATCACGCCAGTCAACCTGCGCATCATGCCCTCCAGATCGGTATGGGAATGAAATCATCCGTGGAAAGTCGCCGCAGGCGCAAGTACCGAAATAGAATTGAGAGTTCCGGTACTAGCTTGCATATGTACGATTAGACCAATCAGCACCCGGCCAAAGTACCAGGCTGCCAGATTACTAGCGGGACACCACACGAGTTTTCGCCCGCCGAAGCAGGGCCGAAGAGATGCTAAAGTTTTAGAATGTCACTCTGGCACATCATTATCCTCGGTCTCATTCAGGGTTTCGCGGAACTGCTGCCTGTGTCGAGTTCCGCGCACGTGGTCGTAGCGGAAAAGCTCATGAGAATTGACCCCTCCGCTCCCGAGTCAACGTTCCTCCTCGTGATGCTCCACACCGGCACGATGTGCGCCATGATTCTGTACTTCTGGAGGGAGTGGCGCCGGGCGTTCTTTTATAACTTAGAGGCCTTCAGGCATTCTGCGTTCCTGCTGATTGTTGCCACGGGCTTCACGGGCATCGTCGGTGAAGCGCTGATCCTGTTCATTGAAAAGGTATGGCTTCGTGGCACTCCTAAGGCGGAAGTCGAGCAGTTATTCGGCCACCTGGAATGGATCGCTCCAGCCCTGGCCGTCGCCGGGATTGTCATTTTCGCCGCTGGATTGTACGAGAGGCATCGCGCGTCCGTAATGACCACTCCCGCGGGTCCTGTCTTGGATGCCACACAGGCGGGTGTCATCGGCGCCGTGCAGGGGTTCTGCCTGCCGTTTCGAGGGTTGTCGCGCTCCGGTGCGACGATTTCGGCGGGAATGTTCGTGGGCTCGGCCCGCGTGCTCGCCGAAGAATTCAGCTTTGCGCTGGCGGTGATCCTCACTCCTGTAGCCGACGGCAGGGAATTGCTGCGACTCATGAAAGCTCATGAACTAAGCGGCAGCGCCAGCGTCGCATCCGCCATGCTGCCAACCCTCCTGGGAACTTTCTGCGCGTTTCTCGCCGGGCTTATGGCGCTGGAATGGCTGAGTCGCTGGCTCGAGCGCGGACGCTGGTATTGGTTTGGCATCTATTGCCTGCTCGCGGCTGGCGTTGTGGCCTTCATGTATCACGCCGGCTACTAACAGGCCGCAGAAAAACTCCGGTTTTTAGGGGGTCGGAACTTCAGTTCCGACATAAAGCCCAAGCATTCAACAGGGCTTTAGCCCCTGAGGAACAGATTGTGGCATTTTTCCGCAGCCTGCTAAGGAGCAGTGACGAAGTAGCAGTCACTAGGCAGCAGTTACTAAGTGGCAGTTACAGTAGCCTTCATAAAGCCAAAGGCAGTTCACCAACTCCCGTTTCAATCCCCGTCGATGCTGATTACCGTGAGGATCGCCATCGGCACCCTAGCGGCCATATTCTTTCTTGCCTTTTGCGGTCATCCGGAGGAGCGTCGCGACGAGGACCTGCTTCTGTCGTTGGTCTCTGGTCATACCGCCGCCGCGGCACAAAGGGGCGCTCCCCGACGTCCGCCGCTGCGCGCCCGCGCAAATTGGACGCTAGCCGACTTATCGGGACTTGAGATGACTTGGGATGAATAGAAGTAAAGTAATCCTAGCCTTTTTGGTCACGAAACAATATACGGATGTCTACTTGGCGGACGCCCGCGTTCGGCGTGGCAAGGGCCGAACGCTGCTAGCGGCGTGGTATATAGCGGCGAGAAGTCGCGCCTTCGCGCCTGGTCCCGCTTAGTGGCGTCCCCCACCATGGCTGCCGCCATGGCTACCACCGCCTCGATATCCAGGGAGCGCATGCTCATTGCCCGCATCGTGACCCGCGGGACCTATGTGACCCCGTCCATCCCGCGCCTCGTTGCCATGGAAGTGGTTGAAGGGTGCCTCCCCGCGACCCGGCACCGGCCCGCGATAACCGTAATGAGGGTCGTAGCGGTTATCAACATGCCCGTAGAACCCACGAGGACCGTGGAACCAGGGGCCAGCTCCAATAAACACGCCGCCAACAAACCAGTCAGGCCCGTAATAGCCGTACGGAGCGCAGTCGTACGGAGCATAGTCGAAGTATCCGTACGGGCATACGGGGGCTGCCCCTATGTTTATGCCAACGGAAACCTGCGCCGGAGCCGCCGGCGCACACATCAACAGGGCAGCAGCGAGAATCGAGAGAACAAGTACCTTGCCATAAGACATAAATAATTTCCTCCGCTTCCATTGTAAACCTTCTTCCAGAATCTGGCGCATCATCTTGGGCTGCCACACAACAGCACCACTGACGGGATTCCGCCAACAATCGTGCCCGGAACAACCCAGTGCCGGCTCACCAACGACCCTGCTGCGAACTGGTTCCTTCATTTTGCCGCCTCTAGATATCGGAAACCTCAGTCTAGACCTGGGGAAAATGAATTTTCAGCTTATAGCAGATGTAGAGAATCACGCGACCAATACGCCTTGCGTCTCGTCCATTTATGATGATCCTGACGCGGAAGCGGATCGTCATCCACCGACGCACTCCAGTTTACCCTGAATGCCTTGCGAGGCATGGCCTGCGTAGGCGACCACGTTGCTTGGTGACTTCCCGAAGTAAGCGAATCCCCGGGCGGCGGCTGCAATACGTCGCGCTGCGGAGTCACCCCGTTTCTCTCCTCGTCAAGATCCCCACCCTGCTCGCCGTCTGGCTGCTCGGCCTCTGGCTTGCACTACGTTGGCGACAGTTGTATCGTGACCGTTTGGGACATCGCCTTGGCGGTAGAACTGATCAAGGCAGTTCCAATCGGCCCGAAAACAGACGATAACTTTCGGGATGAAGCCGCATCGTTACGATGACGGAATTACTTGTCCTCAAAATCCCAGCATCAGGTCCTGATAGACGCGCAAATCGTCAATATACCGGCCCAGTACAGCGCTTGCCTAAAGAAGTCCCCCGTTGTAGAGTCCAACGCTCAATCGCGGGAGGCTCGGTGTGGGAAACAGCTTTCTTTTATTAGCAGTGTCCACATTTGTCTTCTTTATGGTTGGCATGGCTTTCGTCGTCTACGGGACCGTCGTAAAAAATAAATGGGGAATTAACTTCGACACGGTTTCGTGTCCTCATTGCCGACGACAGGTTCCTCACATGAGAAAACCGAACTCCCTTCAGCAGCACTTGTGGGGTGGCTATACCTGTCCTTGTGGTATCGAAGTCGATAAATGGGGCCGCGAAGTTGGCTCTAAGTCCTGAGTAACGCGGCGCATTCGATAGGTCGATGCAACACCATCTGATGTAAATCTGCCGTTTTCGAAAGGTGGTGTTGGCATGAGGCCAGGGAAAAGGTTTGGGCTTTCTGCGATCGAGAAGGGGGAGGTCTGGAATCGCTGGAAAGCGGGACAGTCGCTGCATGAAATTGGGCGGGCCTTTGGCAAGGAACATAGCTGCATTCGATCTGTTTTATTGCCGCGTGGCGGGATTCGTCCGGCAGCTCGCCGCCGGTCTCCTCTAGCCCTCACTCTGGCTGAGCGAGAGGATATTTCTCGAGGAATCGCTTCTGATTCGTCGATTCGGGAGATCGCCAGGCGGATGAATCGAGCTGCTTCGACAGTGAGCCGGGAGGTCATCCGCCACGGTGGTCGTCCTGCGTATCGCGCTCATGATGCAGATCGTCAAGCATGGGCCTCGGCATTGCGACCGAAGCGATGCCTATTAGCCATGAATCGGAAGTTGCGGAACATCGTTGCGAGTAAACTGATCCTGGACTGGTCGCCCGAGCAGATTTCCGGGTGGCTGAAGACCCAGTATCCCGATGACCCGAGCATGCGAGTGTCCCACGAAACCATTTACCGCAGCCTGTTCATTCAAGCTCGGGGCGTATTGAAAAAAGAGCTGATGGACTACCTGCGATCGAAGCGGCGCATGCGCCGCTCGCGGCACGCCAGCGTTCACGGGCACGGCCGGATCATCGATGCCATTTCCATTCGCGAACGACCTGCGGAAGCAGAAGACCGAGCCATTCCTGGTCATTGGGAAGGCGATCTGCTGGCCGGCGGAAACAACAGCTACCTTGCGACACTCGTGGAGCGGCATTCACGTTTTCTCATGCTCATCAAAGTGCCGGGCAAAGACACGGCGGTGGTCGTGGCGGCATTGAGCAAACATGTTCGCAGACTTCCGGCAACCCTGCGACGCTCGCTAACGTGGGATCGCGGACTGGAGATGGCCAAGCACAAGGAGTTTACCGTGGCTACCGATGTGCAGGTCTACTTCTGCGATCCACAAAGTCCCTGGCAGCGAGGGACGAACGAAAACACGAATCTACTCCTACGGCAATACTTCCCGCGAGGAACCGACTTATCTGTCCACTCGCAAGCGCATCTCGACCAGATCGCGCTGCGCCTGAATCAACGCCCAAGAAAAACGCTAGGCTTTCAGACTCCTGCGAGTAAACTGCAAGCAAGTGTTGCGTCGACCGTCTGAACCGGCAGCGCTACTCGGACAAATACCGGTCCAGTACTCCACATGCTTGGCTTGCGGATTTATCCGTACCAATCGGGCGATAGGTACAATCGGGCCCGATAGGTACTAGGATAAACAATGAATAACGGGCCAGACGGGCCGCCTTCCGAAGCATCCCCACAACGCGACACCGGGTCCGGTGACCCAACCGGTAACTCCAATTCCGTCCGTAGCATTTGGTGTAAAGCTTCGAAACCCGATGAAAGTCGTATAGTGTCTGCGCAGCCCGTCGTATGGGTCAGGCATCGCATGACCGTGCCGAGGAGAAAGATAAAGAGGACAAAAATGACCAAAAAGGGACGAGTGTCACCCCGGAAACCTCGCCTCGGGGGAGGGCAGCCCTCAATCACAAATGCAAAATTACGAAACGAAGCCACCATGTCTATGAGAAATAAGGCATCTAGCTTTTTGAGGCCTCTCCGCCGCGTGCATTCCCAGGCGGGAAGGGAGGTCCACAGCCTAAGCCACCAGCGCCGGTTCGCATCCGCAGGATCCAAGATGGGCCGGCGAAAGCAGCCCGGGCACCCCGATCTTGCCCTTTCAGCAGGGAGACCGCTACGGGCACCCCGAAACTACAGCCTGCGCGCCGGCGGCGTGAGTTGGATCACCCTGTGCCGTGACTCTTCGCACCGAAACTCACGTCGCGCTGGTCGATATTCAAGACCGGGGTGATTCAATGAGTCGTTCAACGGCGTCACCTGTCAAAACGCAATGCACGCCATCCGTCATAGCCCTGGAAAATCTGCTCTTCGCTACGGACTTTCACAGCCACTCGAATGCCGCGCTGCCTTATGCCCTGTCGATCGCCCGCAGGCATGGCTCGAAGGTCTACGTGGCGCATGTGATCGCGCTCTCGCCCTTTTCCGCCCCTTCTCCCACAAGCGCGTTGCGAGCGATTGAAGCTCAGGCCCTCCGCGAAGCGAACGATGCCGCCGCGGGACTCAAGCCCCTGCTTGGCGACATTCCCAGCGAGTTCCTGATACGCAAGGGAAATGTCTGGAAGGAAATATCCGATATCGTCGACAAGAAGCAGATCAAACTGATTGTCGTCGGCACCCATGGCCGCCAGGGCGCCGCCAAAGTGGTTATGGGTTCTGTTGCCGAGCAGATTTTCCGCCACGCCCGCTGCCCCGTGCTGACCATTGGGCCAAAGATCCACGGCGATCCGGATACGTTTGCTGGGCTGCACTCCATTCTCGTGCCCACCGATTTCAGCCCCGAGTCTCACGGCGCTATCTCCTGGGCGGCCTCGCTCGCGCAGCTTTACCAGTCTCGCCTCTATCTGTTCCACGCAACATCTGCCGAGGAGACGCAGCCAGCCTGTTTGAAAAGTGCGATTCGGAACCTGCTCCCCGCGGAAATGGAGCTGTCATTTGCTCCCAAAGTATTCGTGGAATCTGGAACTCCTTCCCAGAAGATTCTCGACCTCGCGGACGAACTCGCCGTTGACCTCATTGTCCTCGGCGTAAAGCCGCCTTCGCTGCTGAAAGGAACCTCGACGCATCAGAATATGGCCACGGCATGCAAGGTAGTGAGCGGGGCCGGTTGCCCCGTGATTACGGTTAGAGCCTGACGTGAGACGCCGTCACGCCGCCGTCATGCCGTCGTTGTCCGAAGCGCTGACGGCTTTCGGTCGCGCGCGCCTAAATCCGTCACAATTCCCTTGACAAACCCTGGGTCAGGCAGGAGTATCTGCCGGACAAACCTATGACCACTCCTTCCACTCGCCGGGTTTTACTCGCATGTTCCGCCGTTTTGATTGGCCTAGCGCTCCGTAGCGCGGTTCCGGCAATTGCGCGGCAATCGGAAAACGCAGAAAGCGCGGAAGCACCCGCTCGCGTACTTCGCAGCGGCACCGACCCCAATCAAATCGCCGAGGGGCTGAAAAAGTTTCAGCACGGTCCCCAGCTTCCCCACAAGCTCGTGGCGAACTGGCCGACGCTGCCAAAGGGATATAACTTCGGCGAAACCACCGGCGTCGACATCGACAAGCACGGCAACGTCTGGGTGGCGAACCGCGGCTCCTGGCCCGTGATGGAGTTCGACAAGAATGGCAAAATGCTCCAGGCTTGGAGTCGCGACGCCGTTCGCTTGACCGAAGGGACCGGCAAAGGCGCGCACGGCCTGAAAGTGGACGTGAACGGCAACATCTGGCTCGGCGACGTAGACGGCAGCATCAACTTCAAGTTCAGCCCGGAAGGCCGCCTCCTGATGACCCTCGGAAACCGCCAGGGCTCTCCCAACAATAACGACAGCAAGAGCGGCTTCAACCGCCCGACGAACTTCTGGCCCCTCGCCAATGGCAACATGCTCATCTCGGACGGCTACGGCAACTCGCGCATCGTGGAGTTCACCAACGACGGCCGCTACGTCCGCCAATTCGGCACACCGGGCAACGGCGACGGCCAGTTCCGGCTGCCGCACGGCGTAACGATGGACGCGCAAGGGCACATCTACGTGGCGGACCGCGGCAACTCGCGCGTGCAGGTCTTCGACCGTGACGGCAACTTCCTCGCCAAATGGACCGACGTAGGCCAGCCCTGGGATGTGTATTACGCGCCCCAGGAAAATGCCATCTACATGTGCGACGGCGGCTGGGACCGCATCACGAAGCTCAGCACCGACGGCAAGGTCCTCGGCGAGTTGAGCCACTACGGGAAAGCCCCCGGAGATGTCGATTTTCCCCACGCGATTGCCGTCACGCCCGACGGCGCCGATATTTACGTGGCGGAAATCAAAAACTGGCGCGTCCAGAAGTGGTCCCGCTGAAGCACGGCGCCTGCGTCCTCCGGCCGTAAGCCCGTGCACAGCTAAGTGGCCCTGGTATCGGTAGCCGCGCACCGATATTCCCGTTCCGCATGCTGCGATGGGCGCGGCAAGGCTTCCGATTGACCATCTCGCGCGATAAGGCGCCACCTCGTCGCTGCGCTTCTACAACCGGCTCAAGCCATCATTCGCGGCGGCAGTGCCCGATTACCGGAACTAACAAATCTGTCTCTTATTGCACAGTTTTCATTTAAGCAACTGTGCTAAAGTCTCGCGCTTCCGAGCGATACGGAATAAGTATTTCCGGCATTCGAGGAGGAGTCGTGGAAACCGGGTCCCCTGACGCCCCGTGCGGGAAGCCCTTCTTCCTCGCCAGCAGCCTTTCTTTTGAGAAATTCAATCTCCTGCGAAATTATTATCTCCACAATAATTTCGTACCTTCGCAATTTGCGCAGGTCCCGTGAGCGGCGTCACAGACGTGCAGCGAATCATTGCGCTTGAATGACAAAGTGAAGTGCCAGGCCGGTGTTTCCAGGAGGCAGACGATGAGATCAAGCAGAAATCCGCTGCCGGCAGCACTCCGGGCGCGCGGCGTGTCGCGCCGCGAATTCGCGAAGTTCTGCAGCCTGATGGTTGCCACGCTGGCACTGCCCCCGCGATACCTCGCTGCCGTCACCAAGGCCCTTTCACAAGCAGAGCGCCCGGTGCTCGTGTGGCTTGAGTTTCAAGATTGCGCGGGCAACTCGGAATCGATGTTGCGCAGCAGCAATCCCCCGGTTGCGGATTTTGTGCTCGATCTCCTCTCCTGGGAGTATCACGAGTTGCTGATGGCCGGGGCGGGAAAGCAGGCGGAAGAGGCGCTGGAACGTGTCGTTCGCGAGCATCCGGGAGAATACATCGCCGTCGTTGAAGGCGCCATTCCTATGGCGGACGGAGGCGTTTACTGCACGATCGGCGGAAAGACCGCGTTGGATATCGCCACGCGTGTCTGCGGTGGCGCCGCGGCGATGATCGCCGTGGGGGCGTGCGCCTGGGATGGCGGACTGGTTCGCTCGAATCCGAATCCAACCGGCGCCCTGGGATTGCAGGAAGCGGTGCCCGGGCTGAAGAGGGTGATCAATCTGGGGGGTGCCCGCACAACCCTGCCAACACCGCGGCGGTCCTGGTGCACTACCTTACTTTCCACGAATTTCCCGCCCTCGATCAGTACAACAGGCCTTTGTTCGCTTACGGCAACATCATTCATGACCAGTGCGAGCGGCGCGCTCATTACGATGCCGGCCGTTACGTCGAAGAATGGGGCGATGAAGGCCACCGCAAGGGCTATTGCCTCTACAAAATGGGCTGTAAGGGCCCCGAAGCGACATACAACTGCCCGACGGTCCGCTGGAATGACGGCACGAGCTGGCCCGTGAAAGCCGGGCATGGGTGCATTGCCTGCGCTTCGCATCGCTTCTGGGATACGAAGTCGCCTTTCTACAAACGACTGCCTTCGGTGCCCGGCTTCCCCGCGGACGTGGACGCCGGGACGCTCGGCCTCTGGTTAACCGGCGGCATGGCGGCCGCCCTCGGTTTGCACGGGATCGCCAGCGCCGGGCGCGCACAGATGCGCCCGACCGGGGAAGAACCGCGCGGCGGCCCCACCGAGATCGCTCGCGGCAGCGGGCTGGTCGAGCGGGAAGGCCCCCCGGAGAAGCCATGAGCCTCATTCGATATTTGCTCGCGAGATAGGAACGCACCATGCCGAAAAAATCCGCGCCCGCATCGGCTTTGGGACGGCTTCCCAAGACGGAGTTGGTCCGCACCTATGTGTGGGAGAAGCCGGTTCGAATCTCGCACTGGCTGATGTTCTTCGCGTTCCTCTCGCTTTCCTTCACCGGCCTGTACATGCACCGCCCGTTTCTGCTCGTTTCGGGCAGGGCGTCTTTCCTCATGGCCAGGATGCGCTTCGTTCATGTGGTTTCCGGATTCGTGCTGATCGCGGCCATCGCGTTGCGTATTTACTGGTTTTTCAAAGGCAATTTCTGGGCGAGGTGGTCTTCCTATATCCCCATCCACCGCGAAGCAATGGGAGGGCATCGGATCGATGCTGGAGTTTTATCTCTTCATGCGGTTCGATCCAGGGCACCGGACGGGCCACAACCCCCTGGCCGCACTCAGCTACTTCATCATTTATATACTGATCGTCGTCGAGATCCTCACCGGGTTGTTTCTATTCAGCCAGGTGCTCGGGAATCCCGTGTTGCATCAATTCGACGGCGTGGATGGCCGTGCTGATTTCTCCTTCCTATCTTCGCCTCATCCATTATTTCCTGACGTTCGTGTTCTTCGCGTTCATGCTGTTTCATGTGTATGCCTCGATTCTTGTTTCGCTCGAGGAAGAAAACGGGCTGCTGGACAGCATCTTCTCCGGATGGAAATTCATGCCGGCCGGGGAGCTGCGCCACGAGATTGCAGAAATCCCGGAGGCCCGGCGGTTCGCCAAGCGGCACGAATTGTTGCCGAGCGGGACGCCGCGAGGAGCAGCGGGCGGGAAGCACGCCCAAGCCCCGGCCCGGCCCCGGCCCGGTAGCCCTGTTTCGCAACTGGATCAGTTTTGCGGGCACCGGCATCGTTGCCGTCGGAGTGCTGGTCTTCGCCGTTCTGATGGCCTACCACACGATCGGTGGCGGCGCGCTCGCGCAACCTTACGGCGATCTGGTGATCTTTTTTCTGCCGCCGGTCTTCATTTTTGCCGGTACAGCGGTCATTTTGGCGGGCATGTACCTGGAGTGGATCCGATGGCGGATGAACAAGCCCTTATCATTCGCGCGCTACCCCAAATGGGACCTGAATCTGGCCGCGGAAAGAAAAGCGCTTCTGGTTGTCGCGATCGGAGCGGCGATCATTGCGGTTCCGGCGATTTATGGAAGCGGCCAGGCTTACATCTACACGGATGCCACGCCGTTCTGCGGCTCGGTTTGCCATTCCATGGCTCCGGAATACACCACCTACCAGCGCTCGCCGCACGCCCATGTGACGTGCGCGCAGTGCCACGTGGGACCGGGAGCAACCGGGTACATCGTCGCGAAGTTTCGAGGGATGACCGAACTGGTCGAGACCATCCAGAACGATTACCCACGGCCGATTCCTGCTCCCGTAACCGCGCTGCATACGATTCAGGGCAATTGCGAGGAGTGCCATTGGCCCTCGAATTCCTTCGGCGCGCGTCGAGTCCCGCCACATTCACTTCCTGTCGGACGAGCAGAACACGCGTTGGGAAATCGACTTGTCTGTGCTGGTTGGCGGCGGAACCCAATCGCAGGACGCCGCCCGTGGGGCGCACTGGCACATCGCGAACAAAGTGGAGTACATGGCGAGCGATCCTGAAAGACAGACCATTTCCTGGGTGCGGTCGGTGAATCGAAATACCGGTTCGGCGGAGGTGTATACGTCCGACGCGCAGCATTCCGCGGCGCCGGCCGCGGGTGAGATTCGAACGATGGATTGCGTGGATTGCCACAACCGGCCGACGCACATATTGGAGTCTCCCGATCAGAGCCTGGACGCGGCACTAGCTGACGGCCGCATCGATCCCTCGCTTCCATTTATCAAACAGCAGGGCGTCGCGGCTTTGACGGCAACCTACGCCGGCCGGGCCGAGGCGTTCGGCGGCATCGACAGGGGGCTTCGCGGGTACTACAAGAAAAGCTACCCGCAGATTTATGCAGGCAAGCAGCAGGCGATCGAGGCGGCGATCGTCTACCTGCAGAACACGTACGACCAGAATTTCTTCCCCGCGATGAAAGTCCGGTGGGACACCTATGCCACAAACGACCGGCACCTCGAATCCGAGGGATGCTTCCGGTGCCACGATAGCCAGCACAAGAGTGTAAGCGGAAGTGTGATTCGCTCCGATTGCGACACCTGCCACACGATTCTGGGGCAAGGGAAGGCTGGAAGCCTCCAATTCGCCACAACCACGCGAGGGTTGATGTTCGATCATCCCGTTGACATTGGCGACATATGGAAGTCGCAAGCGTGCAACTCCTGCCACACGGGAGGATCGCTATGAGGCGATCAATAAAATGGGCCGCCGCGGTGATTTCGTTTGGAAGCAAGTGCCATTTCTGACGAGGGAAAAAATCGGAGGTGCATATGATGAGTGGAACGCGAGCGTTAAGGATCATTGCTTTCATGTCGATCTCGATCGGCGTCGGCATCCTCAGCCGTGCAGCCTGGGGATTTGTCGCCTTCGGAATCCTGGTCTTGATTGACAACTTTTTGATCAAGGGCCGCGATCCCGCCGCCCCCGGTCATATCGTTGTCGATCGAGAAGCCATGGAACCGTAGCTTCTGCGTCCGGGGCGTGACGAAGAGATTTACTTCCGGCCAGATGGAATTGCCGTCGCTGCCGGGCTCGATCCTGTGGCGAGTGACCGCCTATGCGAGTGACGGCATCGCCGCTGCTCGGCATCCGGAACACCGTGGCGCGCTGGCTTGTGGGAACGATCGCACAGGCGAGCGGTTGGGTATTGTTGGGAGGACAGCATGGCTCGAATTGTCGTCGATCCGGTAACGCGCATTGAGGGGCACCTTCGCATCGAGGCCCAGGTGGATGGCGGCGCCATCACGGATGCGTGGAGTTCGGGAACGATGTTCCGGGGAATCGAGCTGATCCTTCGCGGCCGCGATCCGCGCGAGGCCTGGATCTGGGCGCAGCGGATCTGCGGGGTATGCACGATGGTTCACGCCCTCGCTTCCGTGAATGCCGTGGAAGATGCCCTGGGTATCGAAGTTCCCGACAACGCGCGCCTCGTTCGGAACATTATCGCTGCAACGCAAACCATTCAGGATCACGTGGTGCATTTCTACCATCTGCACGCGCTGGACTGGGTCGACATCGTTTCGGCCTTGAAGGCGGACCCGGCGAAAACGTCGCAGCTCGCGCAATCGATCTCGGATTGGCCTGTATCGAGCGAAAAATATTTCAAGGGCGTTCAGGACCGCGTGAGCGCCCTGGTTGCGAGCAAACAACTGAGCCTGTTCGGGGCGGGTTATTGGGGGCACCCCGCCTACCATCTCCCGCCCGAAGCAAACCTCCTGGCCGTGGCCCATTACCTGGAAGCGCTGCAGTTCCAGAAGGAATTCATCCGCATCCACGCGGTTCTGGGCGGCAAGAATCCCCACCTGCAGACGTTTCTGGTCGGCGGCATGGCCACCTCGCTTGATCCGAACGAACCGAATGCCACGGTGAATCCCGAACGAATCGATTTCCTGCTGCAAGTGGCGAAGTCCGCGCACGCGTTTGTGACTCAAGTCTACATTCCGGACGTTCTGGCGGTCGCCGGTTTCTATCGCGACTGGTTCGAACGCGGCGAAGGCCTTGGCAATTTCATGTGTTACGGCGCCTATCCGCAGGGCAGCATCAAGGATCCCGCGAATTTCTTTCTTCCTCGCGGCATCATCCTGAATCGCGATCTCTCCAAGGTCTACCCGGTCGATCCGGAAAATATCACCGAATACGTGGCCCATTCCTGGTACGACTACTCGAACGGAAATCAGGCCGCGAAACACCCGTACGAGGGCGAAACAAATCCAAAATACACGGGCCCCAAACCTCCCTACGAATTTCTCGAAGTGGACCAGAAATATTCGTGGCTCAAGGCCCCGCGTTATCAGGACAAACCGATGGAAGTCGGGCCGCTGGCCCGGTTTCTGGTGGCCTATGCGTCCGGCCAGCCCGATGTCAAAGCCCTGGTGGATTCCACGCTGGCAAAGCTGAAGGCCCCGCCCACGGCCCTGTTTTCGACCCTTGGCCGCATCGCGGCGCGCGCTCTTGAAACACAACTCTTAGCGAATCGCCTCGTTGGATGGATCGAAGAGCTGGGAAACAATCTGGCTCGCGGCGATCTTCGGATTCACAACGGAGAAAAGTGGGACCCGAATTCCTGGCCGGACACGGCGAGGGGATTCGGCTTCTTTGAGGCTCCGCGAGGTTCTCTAGGACATTGGGTGGAAATCGAAAACAAAGCGATCAAGAATTATCAGGCGGTGGTGCCCTCCACCTGGAATGCGGGACCACGAGACGCCAACGGCCAGCGCGGGGCCTACGAGGCTGCGCTCTTAAGACTCCGGTGGCCGATCCGGATCGCCCGCTGGAGCTTCTGCGCACGATCCATTCCTTCGATCCTTGTCTGGCCTGCGCCGTCCATGTGGTCGACGCTCATGGACGCATCCACGCGCGGGCGCAGGGCTAGGGGAAGGATTTGGCGCAGTGAATGTGGGTAGGCAGTCAGGGACGTGAAATGGACGATTTGCTTTCTTCCGATACAGTGGTGCTAGGGGTCGGCAACACGATCCTTTCAGACGACGGCGTCGGCGTTCATGCGGCAAGGCTGCTGAAGGACGATCCCCGACTGCCTTCCGGGGTGACTGTTCTGGACGGCGGCACGCTCGGTCTTGAATTAATACCGTACGCTTCGGGCGCATCCCGCGTGCTACTGCTGGATGCCATTCGGTCGGATAATCCGCCCGGAACGTTCGCCCGGATGACCGGAGCCGATCTGCTGGCAACCACGGGCGGATGGAGCGCTCACCAATTGGGTGTCGCCGATCTGATCGCCGCTCTTTTCCTGGTCTCAACGCATCCTCAGGATATTGTCGTGCTCGGCGTGCAACCCGCCAACACGGACTGGGGCACTACTTTGTCGCGCGACGTTGAAGCGGCGCTTGCGGGTTTGGTGGACGCGGCCCTGGCACAACTGCAACTTTGGCGGCAGGCGCCGGCGATTTTTGAGGACCGAACACCTTCCCAGGCGCACGCTCGGTTTCCGAGCGGCAAAAACCTCAACTCCTGCGAAGAAGGAGCCCTGTAACGTGTGCCTTGCCATTCCAGGAAAAATCATAAGCAGCGCAGATGGATAACGGAATCCGCGTGGGCCGGGTGCAGTTCGGGGGAATCACGCGGGAAACGTGCCTCGATTTTGTTCCTGAAGCGTCGGTCGGGGACTACGTGATCGTTCACGTCGGATTCGCTATCAGCCTGGTGGACAGCGAAGAGGCCGAGCGAAGCTATCAGTTGCTCGAATCCATGGGACTACTGAAGGAAGAATTCGCGTCAGATTTGGAAGATTCGTAAACGATCGGATAAGGCCGCGTCAGGCGCGATTCCGAGGAGATCCATGAAGTATCTGGACGAGTACCGCAACGAGAAAATTGCGCGTGGGATTGTCGCCGAGATCGCCCGGCGCGCTACGCGTCCCTGGGTCTTGATGGAAATCTGCGGCGGCCAGACGCATACGCTGATGCGTTACGGCATCGACGAACTCCTGCCCGCCGGGATTGAGCTGGTCCACGGGCCGGGATGCCCCGTGTGCGTGACATCTCTCGAGACGATCGATAAAGCCATCGCGATCGCTTCGCACCCCGAGGCGACGTTGATTTCCTACGGAGACATGCTGCGCGTGCCGGGCTCAAGCACGGATCTGTTTCACGTGAAGGCGCATGGGGGAGACGTGCGCGTGGTCTACTCCCCGACGGAAGCCCTTAAATTTGCCCGCGCGAATCCTCACCGCAAAGTGGTGTTTTTTGCCGTGGGCTTTGAAACCACGGCGCCCGCCAATGCCATGGCGGTTTGGCAGGCGAAGCGCGAGGGACTGAAAAACTTCTCGATGCTGGCGTCCCACGTGCTCGTGCCGCCCGCGATTCGGGCGCTTTTGGGTTCGCCGCGCAACCGTGTGCAAGCCTTCATCGGGCCGGGGCACGTTTGCACGGTGATGGGTTATCGCGAATATGAGGATCTGGTGCGGGAGTTTCATGTGCCGATTGTTGTCGGCGGATTCGAGCCGCTTGATTTGCTGGAAGCGATTCTGATGCTGGTGGCGCAGCTCGAAGAAAGCCGCGCGGAAGTTGAAAACCAATACGTCCGGTCCGTGACGTACGAGGGCAATCTGCGCGCTCAGAACGTTTTGGCGGAAGTGTTCGAGATATGCGACCGGAAATGGCGCGGAATCGGCGGAATCCCCGAAAGCGGCCTCGCTCTTCGGGAGGAATACGCCGAATTCGACGCAGACCGCATTTTCGGCACAGAAGGCGTAACCGCTGAGGAGCCCGCGGAGTGTATCAGCGCCGAGGTGCTTCAGGGATTCAAGAAACCGACGGACTGCTCCGCATTCGGCACGCGCTGCACACCGGAAAATCCGCTGGGTGCGCCGATGGTTTCCTCTGAAGGTGCGTGCGCTGCGTATTACCAGTATCGCCGGTAAGCGATAGCAGGGAAGGGAAACCCAGGGACGGGAAACCCAGGGACGGAAAACAATTGATACGCCCGGAAACCAAAGTCGAGGTGGCTTTGAACTGCCCGATTCCTATGGCAGGGGGAGAATCGATCCTGCTGGGTCATGGCAGCGGCGGGCGGATGAGCGCTGAACTCCTGCACCGCATCCTCCTTCCGGCTCTTCAGAATCCCGTGCTCGATCAGTTGAACGACCAAGCCATCGTAGAGATCGGAGGTTCGCGGATCGCGTTTACGACGGATTCGTTCGTGGTAAAGCCGCTGTTTTTTGCCGGTGGCGATATCGGAACCCTGGCTGTAAACGGAACGGTGAACGACCTGGCGATGGGCGGGGCGAAGCCTCTTTTCCTGAGCCTTGCTCTCATCCTCGAGGAGGGACTTCCGCTCGAGACTCTTCGCAAGGTTATGGAATCGATCCGTGTTGCGGCGGCCCTCGCGGGCGTTGCCGTGGTCACTGGGGACACAAAAGTAGTGGAAAAAGGCGGTGCGGACGGATTGTTTGTCAACACGTCGGGAATCGGACTCGTGTCGTCCGGGATTCAACTTTCGGCGGATCAGGCGCGCCCGGGCGATCGCGTGCTGCTCAGCGGAACCATTGGCGACCATGGGATCACCATCCTGTCCCAGCGAGAAGGCCTCGGATTCGAAGGCGCTATCGCGAGTGACACTGCCGCCCTGCACCCCCTTGTTGCGGGCATGCTGCGCGCGAGTTCTGAGATTCGCTGCCTCCGTGACCCGACGCGCGGCGGCCTGTCGAGTTCGTTAAACGAGATTGCCGCCCGATCGGGCGTGGGAATCGAACTGGAACAGAACTCGATTCCAATTCGTGAGGAAGTCCAGGGCGCATGCGAGATGCTCGGACTCGATCCCCTGTATGTGGCGAACGAAGGTAAGCTGGTAGCGATTGTCGCTCCCGATGCCGCTGAATCGGTTCTCGAGGCGATGCGCCAGCACCCGCTGGGAGAAAAGTCGCAGATCATTGGAACGGTTACGGATTCTCATCCGGAGATGGTCACGCTGCGAACGGAATTGGGAACCTCGCGCATCGTGCGTATGCTCTCGGGGGATCAATTGCCGAGAATCTGCTGAGAAATCCGCAGGCGAGACCGAAATAGCCGACTCGGTGTCCGATGCCGGCATGCGAGCGCGCGAAGATCTGCTTCGCATCGCGAAGAGTTCGAAATCATCGCCGATTCAGAAGGCCAGCTTTCACCGCTCGGAGGGTTAGCCCTGCAAAACGATACTTGAAAGAGTCTTATTGACTTTCAGGCCGCGCAGCTTGCCGCCGTATTCGATGAAACCCAGTTTTCTGAATTTGTTCATGAAAAAATTGATTCGAGACCGGGTTGTGCCAATCATCTCCGCCAGCATCTCTTGAGATAGCGTGGGAAGCATCTCCTGAGGCTCACCTTGCTCTCCATAGCGGGCGAGCAGAAGAAGAGCTCTCGCCAGCCGTTTCTCGCTGGCGTTAAAGAGCTGATCGATCAGATCTTCTTCCACTCGGATGTTTCGGGTGACCATATAGGCTATGAACCGATCGGAAAAATCGTTTTCCCCGTGCAAAACCCGAATCATCTCGTCTTTTTCAATAACAAGTACGCTGGCCGGCGTAATCGCGGTGGCCGTCGCCATACAAGTGGATCGACCCGCCAGACAGCCTTCGCCCATGAAATCGCCGGGTCCCAAAATCGCGACAACGGCTTCTTTGCCGCACCCATTGACCACAGTAATTTTGACGCCTCCCTCGCGAATGAACATGACATTCTCCGAGGGGTCGCCCTGCGAGAAGATGATTTCTTTCCTTCGAAACTCGGCAACCGTTCTCCGCAGGCCAGCGGAGTTGAGAAATACGGTTGCGTCGAAACCACGGCTTCCATTCCTGTTTTTCGTGGCAGAGTGGCGGGCCTTCGCAGAGACACTTCCAGCCGCGGAGGGCATCATGGGCTGACAGTACCATCAATCCAACCAACTGTCTAATATAAGACAGTGCGCCCAGCCATCCATCGTCAGACGCAAAACTCCAACAACACCCGAGGATTCAAACGGGCTGGCGGACTATCTATCGGCTCCGCAGGACTTTCCGCAATGACTGACGCACTTCTAATCCCCCATCGTAATCAATGAATCCCTGCTTCCTGAATCGATTCATGAACAGATTGATTCGCGGACGCGTGGTTCCGACCATCTCCGCCAGAACCTGGTGACTAAGGATGGGAATCTCAACAACCAAAGGGCCTCTTTTATCCGCATGCGCGAGTCGCAGAAGCACGCGAGCGAGGCGTTGCTCCGCTGAGGAAGTCAGCAAGTCCGCGACGTGATCCTGATACTTCTTGACGCTGGCCAGCAAATAGGCCACCAGGGAATTGGACGTCTTGTTCTTTTTGCGAAGCATTTGCAGCATCTTTTCTTTCTTGATCGTGCGGATGGAACTGGCGGTCAATGCGACGGCCGTGGACATACGAAGGGGATAGCCTGCGAGACAAAGCTCGCCAAAAAAATCATTCACACCCAGGATCGCGGTAACCGCGGAGGGCTGGTTTTTTGTGTGGGTGGTGAGGCGCACGCTGCCTTCTTGAATGTAGAAAAGCGTATAAGCACGCGAACCTTGCGTGTAAATGTTCTGTTTGCGCCGGTAGCGCGACACCGTGCCGCCCAGGCTGGCTCCCGAAGTGAAGCGAGTCAGGTAGGAAGGAGTCTGGTTATTGTTTTTCATAACCCGCTCGAATTCTGACAATGCCGTTTCATAAAGGGTTCCTTGTAATGTCCGAGTAATGTCAGAACGGGATTGCCGCGACTAAACAAGCAAAGCCGTTCCTCTGTCAAAATCGATATTCTGCGGACGTCTACATCCGGTTGTGTCTTTACGCGGTTGATGGAATGGCAAATCTCTCCGCCTTCTGCCCTCCCATCCCACGGTCATCTTAGAACCATGCGATGTACTTGACTGTCCGATTCTGGACACACGTGCCAGCTTCAGCATAAGCGGGAAAATGGAAGTGAAACGGGAGACTTTGCGGCGTTCCATCAGCGCGCCGACTCATACCCCGTCCCGGCGATTCCGCTTCAGGACCATTTCTCAGGAATGGTTTCGGCGAGTCCGACTTATTCGCCGTGCAGTTCGGTCCGCCGGCTCACCACGTCGCCGTCGCCTCGTTTCAACTCGCCGAAAACGATGGTGGAGAGGAGGGTCATTGCGCCCAGCACAAAAAACGCCCGGTGGATGCCATGAATGAATTCCGGAGAGCTGGAGGTATGGCGATCGGGAATGAAGAAGGCAGTCACCAGCGACGCCGAAGCGACGCCGAAACTGATCGCCATCTGCTGCACCGTGCTCGCGATGGAGCTTGCGCTGCTCTCCTGCTCCTGGCTGATGTCCGCATAGACCAGCGTGTTCATGCTTGTATATTGCAGCGACGTGAAGAACCCGTAAGAAAACAGTTCGACCACCACAAGCCATACCGGCGTGCGTTTCCCGATGTGCGCGAAAAGCAAAATCTGCAAGCCAATGAGCAGCGTGTTTGAGATCAGCACCGCCCGGTAGCCCAGGCGCGCCAGAATGCGGGGCATCGTCAGCTTCAGGCTCATGGCCGCAATCGCCTGCGGCATCATCAGCAGGCCGGATTGAATCGGCGTGAAACCGAGGCCCACCTGATACAAGAGCGGAAAGAGAAATGGAATGCCGCCGATGCCGAGGCGAGTCAGGAAACTGCCGGCGACGGACGCCCGAAACGTGCGAATCCGAAATAGCGTGAGACGCAGCATCGGATGCGCGGCTTTCGTCGCATGAAGCCCGTAGGCCGCAAGCAGAACGATAGAGAGTGCTAAAAGCCCCAGAATTTCACGCGCGGTCAGCGTATGTTCGCCAAACACTTCTAGCACGTAGGAAAGCAGCGCGACGCCCGATCCGAAGAGAATCAGCCCCGTGACGTCGAGAGGATCGGTGTGCTCGCGGTAGTCCGGGAGATGCAGGTAGACCATGCATCAGGCCGGCGATGCCGATGGGAATATTCACGAAGAAAATAAGGCGCCAGTGAAAGTATCCGACGATCAGCCCCCCGGCGATCGGGCCCAGCATGGGGCCAATCAAGCCGGGAATGGCGACGAAGCTCATGGCGCGAATGAGCTCCGATTTGGCGAACGTGCGCACGATAGTGAGCCGCCCGACGGGCACCATCATCGATCCGCCGCAGCCTTGCAGGATGCGGTAAGCCACCAGTAAATGGATGTTGCTCGAAATGCCGCAAAGAAACGACCCCAGCGTGAAGAGGCCAATCGCGGAGGCGAACACGCGGCGCGTTCCGAACCGGTCCGCCATCCAGCCGCTGATGGGAATGAACACAGCGAGGCTCAGAGTGTAACTTGCGAGCACCGATTTCATGCTGAGCGGAGCCACGTGGAGAGCGGCCGCTATGGTCGGCACGGCGGTATTGAGAATGGTGGTGTCCAGCGACTCCATGAAAAATGCCACCGCGATCAGCCACGGCACCAGCCGCTTACTGGAAGCGGCCAGCACGGATTGAGGGGGTGGCGGAACTTCGGTGAGACTGGACGCGCTCGTCGGGCTCATCGGGCTGGGCTGCATCGGCCTCCATAATCGGGGTCATGAATTGCCATTTCGCGAAACCAATTATCGCCGATCGGAGCACCGATTTCGTCAAGGAACGCACGGACCCACTTCGCCGAGTTCGGGACACGCTGAACTACTCTGAACCACGAGACAAAATAGGCCTGTTCGATTGCTTTTGTTCAATTGTCTCCGAAAGCCTGCCCTAGTGCTCCTCCCGACCAGAAAACGCTGCCAGCCGCTCGCGAATAACTTGCAACCCCAGTTGCGTCGCCCCAATGAGACCGCCGCGTTCGTCGGGAGGAACTGGGCTAGTCGAGAGAAAAGGTGCTTTAACGGACAGTATTGGGAATGCGACCGCCGATACTGGGGCCTCGCCGATATATAAGGAGACTCACCGTGAAGATTTCAGCAGTGATCCTGGTAGTACTCACAGCTTTGAGCGCGCCGACGTTCGTTCAGGCTCAAATCGCACCTTCCACCGAAGCCACTCAGACTTCCACGTATCGCGAAAGCGTCGTCAGCCGGACGACCCCGGCAGTCAAATACGAGCACCGCAATGGCTCGACACGTATCGGATTCCGAGGCACGGACCTGATGGCAGCGGCGGCGGGCGAGGCGAAAGTCGAAAGCAAGCGCGGCGCCGTGAAGATCGATGCGGAATTCAGCGGACTCGACAGGCCGACCGCCTTTGGCAACGAGTATCTCACCTACGTTCTATGGGCGATTTCGCCGGAAGGCCGCTCGGTGAATCTGGGCGAAGTGCTGGTTGGCGGCAACCACCGCAGCAAGCTTGACGTTACGACGGACCTGCAATCCTTTGCGCTTATCGTGACGGCCGAGCCGTATTACGCCGTGAGGCGCCCGAGCAACGTCGTGATCCTCGAAAACGAGATCCGCCCGGACACCGTCGGAACCAGCGAAGCGGTGGACGCGAAGTACGAGCTCATCGACCGCGGCGGCTACATTCCCACGGGCTACAAGTTCGACCCCGTCGTGTTGAATTCCAAATTGCCACTCGAATTTTTCGAAGCGCGCAATGCAGTGCGCATCGCGAAATCGGCAGGAGCCGAAGAGAATGCGGGCCCCAGCTACGAGAAGGCCGTCACGCAGATGAAAGACGTGGACGCGATGGCAACTTCGCGCCATATCGACAAGAAGACGCTGATTTCCTCTTCGCGCGAAGTGGTGCAAACAGCGGATGACTCCCGCGAAATCTCGGTAAAGCGGATCGATGCCGATCGTTTGGACGCCGAGAAGAACGCCGCGGCACAGCAGGTGGCGGACGCCGACGCGAAGTCACAACAAGCGATGATGGCTCGCATGAATGCGGAAGCGGCCACCGCCGACGCAGATCGCCGGCGCGCGGAAGCGGATAAGGATGCCGCGGCCGCGAAACAGCAGCAGCTTGACGCGCAGGCGGAATCCGACCGGAACCTCGCGGCGACGGCCGATGCGAACCAGGCCACGGCGAATGCCCAGCAAGCGCAGCGGGACGCCGAGGCGGAATCAGAACGAAACAAGGCTGCCGCCGCCAACGCGGACCAGCAACTCCAGCAAGCCGTGCGTGACCGTGAAGAACTCCGCGCCAAACTGCTGCTGCAATTCAACGCCATTCTGGCGACTCGGGATACCGCGCGCGGCCTGGTTGTGAACCTGTCGGACGTGCTGTTTGACTCCGGCAAGTACACACTGCGCCCGCTGGCACGCGAAAAGCTGGCCAAGATATCCGGAATCGTTCTGGCTTACCCGGATTTGAGGCTGGCCATCGAAGGCAACACGGACAGCGTCGGCAGCGACGCCATGAACCAAACGCTCTCGGAAAAGCGGGCCGCCTCGGTGATGGATTATCTTGCCAAGGAAAACATCCCGGCGGTGTCGATGACATCACAGGGATTCGGCAAGACTCAGCCAATCGCCTCCAACGACACGGCGGAAGGAAGACAGCAGAATCGCCGCGTGGAAATGGTCGTATCGGGCGACGTGATCGGCACGGCGGTGGGCATTGTTCCGAGCAATTCCGGGCAACTGCAACTGCCTATGTCTTTCCGTCAGTAGGGCATCGCGTGCGGCAGGCAGACGGCCCCGGCTGCTTCATTGCAGGCCGGGGCTGCGCTGCATCTCGAGGAAACTGGAGAAGAAGTGAATATGGATCCCGCTTACGACATCTTTAAGCAATCTTCGGGCAGCAAGCTTATCTTCGTTGAGAGGTTCCGGAGTCTGACCCAGGCGGAACAGCACGTCGTGCGCCTCGGAGCGTCTTCGACGGAGAGCTATCTCATTTACGACGTGCGGCAGGGAACTTTTCTTCGGTCCCCGGCGCGCTGATGAGTGCATGGAAAGTTCGCTTCCCCTGGAGTCGCGCGGAAAGGGCGGAGGCTACTGGCAAGCACTGGTACGTGAACAGGAATTATGCGTGGTTGTGGCCAGTTGTCTATTCCGCGGTGGGCATGGCCATCCTGTCGGCCGTGCTGTTCTGGCTGGGGTCCACAACGAAATGACGGGGCCGCAACCTGGTGGCAGTGTCGCAGAAAACGCGCCACGGAAATGAATCGAAGTAATTTGCAGGAACCAAAACACCGGAGAGCCCAGGCCGTTCGAATGCGGCCTGGGCTTCAACCGTCCGATGAATCGGCGGCCGTGGCATCGGCCACGCTCAGCTATTCATGGAGCACGACGCTCAGCAAAGAGCTGTTGATTTGCAGGCCGCCGTTGTACTTGATGAAACCCAGCCTCTTGAACTTATTCATGAACAGATTTACGCGGGAGCGCGTGGTGCCGATGGTGTCGGCCAGCATCTCCTGCGATATCTTGGGAAGAACTCTGTGCGGCTGATCGTCCTTTCCATACCGGGCCAGCAGCAGAAGCGCGCGAGCAAGCCGCTTTTCCGTCGAATTGAATAGTTGATCGACGAGGTCTGCCTCGATGTGGATGTTTCGGACGAGCATGTAGGAGATAAAGCGATCCGAGAATTCATGTTCGGTGTGCAGAACGCGAATCATCTCGTCCTTTTCGATCACCAGCACAGTCGTCGGTTCGACCGCAGTCGCGGCGCCGATGCGGACGGGCTGAGCCGCTAGACAGCCTTCGCCAAAAAAGTCGCCAGCCCTCAGAACTCCTACCACGGCCTCTTTGCCGATGCCGTTGACAACGGAGAGCCTCACGCCTCCCTGCCGGATGTACATAACGGTTTTGGCGGGATCGCCCTGGGCGTAGATGGTTGCCTTCTTGGGATAGGCGACGATCTTTCTTGCCATGCCGACGGAATCGAGGAATGCCTGAGCGTCGAAGGCCTTCTTTTTGCTTGTCTTTATGCGACTGGAGGCGTTGGCCATGTGGTCGAAAGCGTAGCACTCCCCAGTAAATAAGCAATAAAAATGGGACTAGTGTCCACAACAGGACAGCGAGCGGGCAGGCCTTTCATCGAATGGGTCTCGTTAGCGAGCAGAAGAAACCTGGTTTCTGCCAGAGGGGAAGAGCGGGGCGCTTTCACTTGCGGGGGCGTCCGCGCTTCTGCGCGGCCCAGCGTTTCACCGCGCCTTGCCTGGCATGAAGCTGCATCTGCTTTTCGACGCCATCCGCTTCGCCGTATTTGTGCATGGGAGCACTGGAGGCCTCGTGAAAATGAAGCGGGTCCCGCAGGTTCTGCAGGGCCCTGTAGTAGTAGAGTGGCGCCGGTCTTTTTCCCCGGAACCTCATGCTTCTCAGAAAAGCAATTTCATCGGGGGTCGCGCCTGCCTTCAGCGATTCATTTTCAAGGAATTCGCGAAAGCCAGGCTCTTCTCCTGCCGGCTGTTCTGCTTCCGTCTCGACGAACCGAAACTTTCTGGGGTTTCCCGGAGCGAGCCTTTTGTTCAATACGATTTCGATCCCGAACGTCGCGAGATCGATATCCCATGAGTCGATGAGTGGATCGAGGAAGGAGACGCAGTTCTCGACGGAGATGCTGAAGATATCCGTGTCCAGGAATTCGAGAATGGTCACGCGCATTTCCTCGTAGCTCCGGCCGCTCATGCGGGCCACCAGGTGCAGCCAGTTATCGCTGTCGAGTTCTTCTTTGGCGATTCGCTTGGACACATCCAAAAGCTTCTGCGTGACGAGCCGCTCGAGTTCGCCGAAGGGCTGCGTTTCAAAGATGGCGCGGATCTCCTTCTCTTTTTCAGGAACGCACTTGCGTAGAATCAGCTCTCGCACTTCCTTGAACAAGGGCGTGGGCGAGTCAACAAAACTCTTCCTGATTTCGTCTTTCCGCTGCTGCCCCGCGAGATCGGAGAGCCTTCCGGAGGGCAACTTGAGGAACTTCTCCATTTTGGTGTAGATATCGGTCCGGTCCGGGGCAGGGGGCAATTTTTTGCCGGACAACAACTGCGAGACGTAAGAGTCGGTGACTCCGGCGAAGTTCGCTAACTCCTTTTGTTCCAGGCCCAGTTCGCTCAAGCGTTGTTTGATGACCAGGGGAATATCCACAAAGAGAAGCCTCCATTTCGGTCTGTTTACTGGAGATAGTTAATTAAACGCGATTTTCCCACAATTAACTTGACACAGCAAGTTAATTCACTTAGTATGGTTAACGACCAAGGGATCTTTCAGCTCGCCTTAACAGTAGTCGGTTATCCCGAACGCCCCTTCGCCATCCGCATCCGAGGAGACCCACGTGTTCGCGCGCCGAGTGTCCATGCACTTGAAGCCCAACAGCGTCGCGGAACTCACGCAACGGACCGAGCGGGAAGTGGTTCCCATGCTGCGGAAGCTCAAAGGCTTTCACGATGAGATCACCTTCGTGAATCACCGCGGCACGGAAGCCTTTGCCATCAGTCTGTGGGAGCAGGCGGAAAACGCCGAGGTGTACAGCGGGAGCATTTACCCGGTCGTCATCAAGATCCTTTCCGGCGTGATCGAAGGCACGCCAGCGGTGGACACCTTCGACGTGATCAACTCCACCTTCCACAAGATAGCGCACCTGACATCCATATAAGGATTCTCAGGCGAGTTGCCGCTTGCATTGAAAGCGGCGAAGAAAGGGACGAAAGCCATGAGCGTGAATGTAACCACCGTAACTCCGTTGCACGACCGGATTCTGGTAACCAGGCTCGAAGCAAAGGAAATGGGGAAGTCCGGCATCATCATTCCCGACTCCGCCAAAGAGAAGCCGCAGGAAGGCGAAGTGGTGGCGGTGGGCCTCGGGAAGATTGAGAAGGGAAAGCGCATTCCCGTTGACGTGAAAGTCGGCGACCGGATTCTTTTCGGCAAATACACCGGAAACGAAATCACCGTCGACGACCGCGAATACCTGATCCTCCGCGAAGAGGAAATTCTCGCGAAATTTGGCGCCGCGGCCAAAGCCGCGGGCGGCAAGAAGTAAATTTTCTCCGGTTCGCAACGCGAAACCGGACGGCAGTCGGCACGCACCCGGGGAGGGTGGAATCCAATGGCAAAGCAAATTGTAACGGGCACGAGTTCACGGCAGGCCATCTTGCGCGGCGTCAATACTCTGGCGGACGCGGTAAAAATCACGCTGGGCCCGAAAGGCCGCAACGCCGTCATTGAAAAGAAATTTGGCGCGCCGATCATCACAAAAGACGGTGTGACGGTCGCCAAGGAAATCGACCTGCCCGATCCGCTCGAAAACATGGGCGCGCAGATGGTGAAGGAAGTCGCCTCGAAGACCTCCGACGTCGCCGGCGACGGCACCACCACGGCTACCTTGCTCGCGCAGGCCATTTTCCGCGAGGGCGTACGAACACTGGCGGCCGGCGCCAACCCGATGGCTCTCAAGCGCGGCATCGAGAAGGCCGTGGAAGCAGCCGTCGCCGAAATCAAGAAGCTGCACAAAGACGTGAAGGGCGACATGATCGCGCAAGTCGGCACCATCAGCGCGAATAACGACAAGCAGATCGGCAGCATCATCGCCGAAGCCATGAAAAAGGTCGGCAAGGATGGGGTCATCACCGTCGAGGAATCCAAGACGATGGAGACGACGCTGGAGGTGGTGGAGGGAATGCAGTTTGACCGCGGCTACCTTTCGCCCTACTTCGTCACCAATCCCGACCGCATGGAATGCGTGCTGGAAGACGTCTTCATCCTCATCAACGAGAAGAAGGTGAGTTCGTTGAGGGATATTCTCCCGCTGCTCGAGCAGACCACCAAGGTTAACAAGCCGCTGCTGATCATCGCCGAAGATATCGAAGGGGAAGCGCTGGCGACCCTGGTCGTGAACAAGCTGCGCGGCACGCTGCACTGCGTCGCGGTGAAGGCGCCCGGCTTCGGCGATCGCCGCAAAGAGATGCTGGGAGACATCGCCATCCTGACGGGCGGCAAGGCCATCACCGAAGACCTCGGCATCAAGCTTGAAAATGTGAAGCTCGAGGATCTTGGACGCGCCAAGAAGATCATCATCGATAAGGACAAGACCACCGTCATCGAGGGCGCCGGCAAATCCGGGGAAATCGAAGGCCGGATCAAGCAGCTGCGCGTTCAGATCGAGGACGCGACCTCTGACTATGATAAGGAAAAGCTCCAGGAGCGCCTCGCCAAGCTGGTCGGCGGCGTTGCGGTCATCAAGGTTGGCGCGGCCACCGAGACGGAGTTGAAGGAGAAGAAGGCCCGCGTCGAAGACGCGATGCATGCCACGCGCGCGGCTGTGGAAGAGGGCATCGTTCCCGGGGGCGGTGTGGCATTGCTTCGCTGCATCCCCGCCCTCGACAAACTGAAGCTCGAAGATGACGAAGCCACCGGCGTCGCCATTGTGAAGCGGGCCCTCGAAGAGCCCATGCGCCAGATTGCCCAGAACGCCGGGCAGGAAGGCGCGATCATCGTGGGCCGCATCCGCGACTCGAAGGATGAGAACTTCGGTTACAACGCGGAAACCGGCGAGTTTGGCGACATGATCAAGGCCGGCGTGATCGACCCGACCAAGGTCACCCGCCTCGCGCTGCAGAATGCCGCGTCCGTTGTCGCTCTGATGCTGACCACCGAAGTCCTCATCGCCGACATCAAGGAAGAGGAAGAGGCGGTCGGCGCCAGCGCGGGCCACGGCGGTGGCGGTATGGGCGGAATGTACTAGATGGTGTTTCTTGCCGCGTGTGTGATTCGATCGCTTGCGGAGAAGTGAATTTCTGCGGCAGTTTTTTCCGCAAGCGGTTGTCTCCAGGCTTTCGATCCATGGTCAGGAGCGGCCGCGGGTTTGCCTTCATGAACGCACCAGGGAGAATTCCAATCGGACACGCATTCTCGGAGAATCGCAGGATACTGCTTACAAGAATGGACAAGGCGTTTAGCGATTATTCGCACGAAGCTGAAAAGCTGAGCGTGCTGCTCGCCGCGACCACGGACTCGTCCAGCTGGACTTCCTATCACGACCTGCTGAGGCAGCGGACGGCCGAAGTTGTGGCCTACGAGCGGTATTGCCGCCTCAAAGACGAATTATTCACGCACATCCAGCCTCCGTCCGCTCAGGAGCGGCGCGAATCAAGCGTCAGCTAGGCGCGGCAAGCCGTGCGCAACAGCTCAGGGCTCGGAAAGCCATCAGCACTTCCGCGAGGTCTTTGTGAAAAGGGAAGGATGGAAACGCGCAACGCCCTCAGGCAAGCACGTTACCTACACCTGCCACCAAAGGACGCACCAAACAGCGGACATAACGGCACAGGTCGAGGGGAAAGACCGGTTTCACGTGCAGCTCGACGTACCTTTGCCAATAACCCGCGAAGAAGTGGAAACACGGTTTGCCGCCGAGCTGCGCGAAGATTCGCCAATGAAAGACTCGTGAATGAACAACTCGTGATCTTCTTGCCTCCGGAACCGCTCAAAGATTCTGTAAGAGTGCTACACAAAGGAGCCACTCATGACGGTGCAACAGCAGTACGACAGCATGGATAGCAAGCAACGGCGCGAGCTCCTGCTGAAGGTCGGTGAAACGTCCGAAGCGGCGCTCATCTTAGGGCAGCGCGATTATGTGGCGCTCGGCGGTTGGGTGAAGACGCGCCTCAAGAAACATTGGAGCCGGAACAAGTCCTAGCAGGTCAGCCGATTGCTTCGGCTCGCGTGCCTCTTCAACTCCCGGCTTGCCGAGAGCAATACAAAGGGCGCCCTGGTTTGAGGCAGGTTCAGCAAACCCTTATAGAAGCGAGCCGGGACTCTTGGTGTAGCGGTCAACGATCGCGTCTGCGGTACGCAGCGTTAACGCAAGTATGGTCGGTGTGGGATTGGCCGCGCCTTGCTGCGGAAAGGCGGAAGCACCCAGCACGAAGAGGTTGGAATATTGCCAGTGCTGCGAGTACGGATTGAGTACGCCCGTTTCCGGCGACGCGGACATGATCGTGCCGCCCTGCACATGCGTGGACTGGTAGCGCGTTGCGTCGTAGCGGCCATAACCCGAAAACGGAATAATGTCCTTGCCGCCCATCGCCTTGACCAACTCGACCGTCTTGGGAGCCGCAAATTCGGCCATTTTCCGTTCGTTGTCGTTCCAATCGAGCGTGAGACACAGCAACGGATCCCCGAGATGGTCCTTGTAGGCGGGATCGAGACTCATGAAGTTGGAGTTGTAAGCGATGTGCTCTCCCGCAAACGTCACGGTGCCGGTCCGGTCGTAGTAGTCAATCGCAGCCTTTTTCCACTCTGATCCCCAATGGGTTTTCACCGTGCGTGGCACCACCCCGAAACTGGCAATTGGCTGCGCCCCTGTGGAAGTTGCGTAGATAATGCCCCCTCGCAGGAAGGGCAGTTGCGAATGATCGAATGCATCGCCGTCGAAGTCGCTCGCGCGAACACCCACGCCACCCGCGCCCATAAAGCGATTGAGAGGCTTGTCGAAGAAAGCCTGCGCGCCGAATTGAATCTGATGCGTCAGATTCTTCCCGAGCGTGCCCTTGCCGGTGACCGGGTCGTAAGGCTCCCCGAGATTTGAAAGCAACAAGAGGCGGGTGTTGTTGAAGGTCCAGGTCGCTACGAAGACGATGCCGGCCGGCTGAAAAACCTCTTCGCCTGAAGAGTCGATGTAGGAGACGCCGCGAACCTTCGCGTTCGTTGTTCCCGAATCGGCGATGATGCGGCGGACGCTGGTGTTGGTGCGCATCGTGACGCCCTTTTGTTTGGCCACGATCGGCAGCAGGGTGTTCGAGGGCTGTGATTTTGCGCCGATCATGCAGCCGTAATGGTCGCAAAAGCCGCAATAGAAACACCCGGGGCGCGACAGCCCATCCGAATTCTTGTAAGCCTTGCTGTTCACCGCGGCGGCATTCGGATAAGGATGGTAGCCGAGGGACTTTGCGGCATCGCGGAACAGGGCCGGCAGGGAAGCGATCTTCAGCGGCGGCATCGGATAGTCGGTGCTGCGCGGGCCCTCGAAGATATTCCCGCCTTCGATCTTCTTACCATTCAGATTACCCGCTTGGCCCGACACACCGACGAGCTGTTCAGCCTTCGCGTAGTATGGCTCGATTTCATCCCAGGTGATTCCCCAGTCCTGAATGGAGTGATTCGCCGGTAGTTTTTTCGCGCCGTATCTTTCAATGGTTTTTGTCCGGAGTTCGAAGAGATCCGGCACATAGCGAGGGAATAAAGCCCCCCAGTGTTCGCCCGCTCCGCCGACGCCTGTGCCCGGCAGGAACGATCCCAATTGCCGGATGGGAATCGCGCGATCACGGGCCGCGTGGCGCAAAGTGACTGTCTCCCGCGAGTAGTCCTGCATCAGGCGGGAACGGGTAACGTAGTCGAGTTCGTCCATTCCGGCGGCGTAGTCGGCCGGGCCGGGAGTATGCGGCTCGCCGCGCTCGAGAACGACTACCGAAAGCGGCGTGCGCGCGCCAAGCTCCTTGGCCATCAGCAGGCCCGCCCAGCCGCCGCCCACAATCACGGCATCCACAGCGCGTAATGTCTTCATGATTTCAGGTCTTCGTCTTCGCTCGGATGGAGCTTCCTGCCGGGCAGTACCTGGCTCAGGCTCATGGGTGCGGGACGGAAAGCCTCCCCGAAATGTTTGTCCACATCGGCCGACCAGCTCATTTGCGGTCCCGGAAATCCGATCAACTGCCAGCCAACCATATCCGCGTTTCCGCCATGGATCGGGTCGGAGAACATTCCTTCCAGGGTATTGGAACGCAGCAGAGCGAAAAAGCGCGTGGTCTCGATTTGTCGAAGCTTTTCGTCCTGATCGAAAGCCGAAAGGCTGTCAAAACCCGCTAGCCCCTTGAGCCCCTCGCGATAAATTTCCCGCGGCGTAGCTTTGCCCTGGTAGCCGAATTCGGCGCCGGCGTTTTCTTCAAACGGAGGCTGCGTGTAGCGATGGCCGTCGCGTCCCCAGGGGCCTGCCAGTTGCCGGTCGATATAAATCACCACTCCCGCTTCGTT
Source organism: uncultured Acidobacteriota bacterium (assembly GCA_963848365.1). Lineage (GTDB taxonomy): Bacteria > Acidobacteriota > Terriglobia > Acidiferrales > UBA7541 > Palsa-295. The sequence continues at coordinate 1,542,040 of CAWKDI010000002.1, read as the reverse complement.
CGCGCCGGGTCCCGATTCGTCGCTTGGGAAAATTCGCGCGGCGGCCGCTGCGACGATGAGCGCCTCGGACTGTGTGAAGAAACGAAGCGGGACGCGAATGGTAGTCGAAGAGGGCTTAGTCTCAGCCGAAACACGGGTGAGCTGGCGGTCCAGAGAGTAGACTAGCAGTCCGCCGACGCTGGTTGCTGAAAGCACCAAGAACTCGCGTCGTCGCATAGGGCGGGAGTATAGACCAGGTCCAATTGAGTCACAATATCAACTTGTAGAACTTGTAGAACAACTTCGCGCAGCCCTCCAGCAGGCACGGATTCACTCCACGTCTTCCTCGTCGGGAGCATCGGGAGGCACGATGCCATTCAGTCTCAGGTAGATGCTCAAATTTCCGTAATGATCCATGGCATCGTCGAAGGCTCGCAAAGCGGCGCCCAGCCGCGTCGTGCGCTCAGCGCAGACCGCCGTAACGGTGTCGGCGGCGTTCTGGTCCGTAAGGTCCTCTAGGACCATCTCACCATAGTCATAGCTGTCTTCCAATGCATCCAGGGTCTCTGCCCGCGTGTTAACGTTCTTGTATTGGCCGGCGAGTTGTTTCGATTCGTCGCAGCTCTTGCCGGCAACGTGCGCCATATTTGTAAAATTATCATCGATCGCCTGCATCACCACTTCGCGGAAACTGCTGCTTTTGTTGGTCGGTCGGAAGCTATATTTGTCTTCGGGCATTGCCGCCACCAGTTCAATGAACTTGTGGCCGAGATGTTTCCAATGGTCCCGTATCGCAACCGCCGCCCCCGAACTAGCTTTGAGTCCATGAAGAAACGTCACCAGGTCATCGATCTCACGTTTAGTCAGCTCTTGTTTGAGAGGAGGCATGATCCCCAGCCCCTCCGAAATTGTCTTTCGCACCTGCTCATCGGTGGCCGGGGCGCCGCTGGGGAGCCTCCTGCTGAGAAATACACCCCTTAAGTTGGGAGGATCCTTCACTAGCAGCTTGTTGAATTAAATAGCTTTTGCGTGTTTCTCGGCTCTGAATCTGGTTATAGATGAGTTGTTTGGGAGCTGTTAGGTACCGTCCGATTCGACCGGTTACCCGCAGCAGCATCCATTTTCAGGCTTTCGCCATTAGATTTCGCAACCGGCAGAGGTTGTAAGCGGCTCCGGTGAAGGTAAACAGCCACCCAACTTTGTCGATCCCTCGCAACTTCACTTTCCTTAGCATCCCCACCATCTTCATCCACCCGAATGATTGTTCCACTCGTTTTCGCTTCCGCTGACTCACCTCGTACCCGGCATGCCGCGCCGTGCGCTGATCAATCGCGCTCCGTCGGTTGGTGTTGTTCTGTGCCACATGCGGTGTGATGTTCATCCCGCGAAGCTCTTTGACAAACTCTTGCGTGTCGTAATTCTTGTCCCCGCACACAGTCACCCGCTTCACACCGTGAATCCTCTCAGCCATCAGCATCGCTGCATCTCGTTCCGCTCTTCCATCGGCCTCGGTTAGAAAAGTCTGCACCAAGAGCCCGTTGCGGTTTTCCATCAATACATGTCCCAGATAACTCAGCTTCGCCTCGCTGCCTCGGGACTTCCTGAACAGGCGGGCATCGGGATCCGTCGTGCTCTTGTGGGTCTGATTCTTCCGCTTCTCCCCGTGAAAATCGACATCCCCTACCGCCCCAGGCGGGTTCCCCTTCCCATCTTTCCGCCGGAAACTCTTCTGACTCGCCCATGCCTCGATCAGCGTCCCGTCCACGGTGAAATGCTCATCTGAAATGTAGGGCTTCGCCCGCTCCAGCACCCGTCTGAAAAACCCCTCCGCAATCTCCTCGTTCAGCAAACGCTCCCGATTCTTGCTGAACACTGCGTGATTCCAGACCATCTCGTCCATCTCCATTCCCACAAACCACCGGAACAGCAGGTTGTACTCCAACTGTTCGACCAGCATTCGTTCACTGCGCACCGAATAGAAGATCTGCAACAGCAGCGACCGCAACAATCGCTCCGGCGCGATCGATGGGCGCCCCACTTTCGAGTACAACTCCGCAAACTTCAGTGACATCTCCTTCAGAATCTCATCCACCATCTTGCGGACCGGCCGCAACGGATGATCCGCCGGAACTCGCTTTTCTGGAGAAATGTAACTGAACATTCCATCTTGCTGGTTATCGTCGCCGCGCATTCACTCGTCTCCTTGCTTCTTTGCTTCAGACGAGTTCTTTTAATTAAAGTTGCAGCGACAACTCATTTTTCAACAAACTGCTAGATGTAAGTCGCCCGCGTCGTGGCACGAAGCGCACCACAGAACATAGACGGCTTGGCCTCGCTGCTGCGCGTCGGCGTCCTGCTCGTTCGTCACGCGGGCCCGTGAACAGGATATGAGGCAGAGCGCAGCCATCAAGCCCAGGCATACACTTGCGAAGGATGAAAGTTTCAACGCTCGTCCTTGACGCCAATCGCTTGCCGCAGCGCTGAGATCACTTCCGATGTGCTCCATTCGGTTCCCGGCCAGTACCGGGAGACCGTCCCATCAGTCGCCAACAGGATTGTATTCATCGAGTGAGGTACCAGGTTTGCCTGCGGGAAGTACTCCAGCCCGAATGCCGTCGCAACTGCGTTCAGATCATCCGGAGTCGTCGAGACGAAGTCCCAGTGCTCAAAGCCTCTCGGATCGTTGGCAAGATAATTGAGGCCATACGTTCGCATGATCGGCGGAATGTCGTAGGCGGGGTCAAGACTGATGCTTAGCAGGTGCGTTGCCTGATATTCCGCCGGTACTTTCGACAGCGCCTTGTGAATCGCCGCAAACTTACTGCTTACAAGGGGGCAAAAAGTCGGAAAAGGGCAGCGCGTGTAGATAAATGTAATCAGAACAGCTTTGCCTCGGAATCGGCTCAGGCGTATGGTTTTTCCATCTTCGTTCGTAAACTTCAGATCCGGAACCCGTTCGCCCGGCAGAAGTACATGCGCAGGTACCGAAGAGACCGAGCCGCGTCCAGCGGCACTCTTGATGCTCAGGCGCTCCAGCCAGTAGTCATTCGCGCCAGCCACAACGAGATCCGCCGTGATCAGATCGCCTGGCTGGACCTCCTGAAATCCTTGTGGATCTTTAACAGCATAAGGCATGGTCATCGCTGCCATAAATCCAGGAATGGCGCCATGCGTCACGGTGAGTTGCTGCGCGGAGTCGCTTTTCGCCAGCACCTGCCCTTGCAGTAGGTAATGTCTGGAAGAACCGCCGCAGCCGGTTAGAGCCCATGACAACGTAATCAGCAAAGCAAGCGAGGCAAGGCTGGATTCACAGGCGCTGCTTAAGGCCCTAACCACCGCTCTAAGCTGGACCTTGACCAAGATGCTGATCAGGATACAGACCAAGGCACAGGCCAACCCACAGGCGAAGGTGCAGACCAAGATATAGACCAGCAGGTTGCTCGGACTTCTAAGGTAACAGGATGTATGTCGTTGATCGGGGGCACTGCCGGAAGCGAACACGCCGTCAGGCTCAGATCTCGTGGCTGCGCAGCCGGCAACCACCGAGACTAGGCCAGACCATTCTGAACCTTCCCGTCGCGGTCAACCTTCCAGGGCAATATGAAATTGTTATGCCCCGTCATGACCTCGGGATGTGCAAACAAATTCTCCGTGGTCTCATTGAAGAACCTGGCAAACTCGGCAGCTGTCGGTTGCACCTGGCCCAGATCATCCGTGCACCGCGACATGAGCACGCACTCTTCGCCATCCCAGTTCCAGTCCATGCCAAACCGCGTGTGCGCCATGCGATAGATCGGTGATTGAATCTCCGCGGTTTTCCAGGTGCGGCCACCGTTTATCGACACTTCCACCTTGCGAATTGCCCCTCCGCCCGACCAGGCGAGGCCGCTAATCTGGTAGTGTCCGCGTTCCGGCAATTGCTGCTCTCCCGATGGGAACGTGATCACCGATTTCGGTCCCTGGATAAAAGGCAGCGGCTTCACGGATTTGGGATCCACCGAAGTGTACCGGCCAAATTCGTTATAAGTCATATAGAACTGGTCCACCACCTTGATTCGCCGCAGCCATTTCACATTGCACAAGCCTTCGAATCCCGGGACCAGCAGTCGCAGCGGAAAGCCGTTTTGAGGGCGCACCGGCTCCCCGTTCTGGCCGTAAGCCACCAGCATGTCATCCATGGCCTTTGACATCGGAAGGCTCATCGTCCCTTTATTGTCCTCCGTACCTTCTGCAATAATCCATTTTGCTCCGTTATGCACGCCGGCTTGCTTGAGCAGCAGCGACAGCGGCACTCCCGTCCATTCACTGCAGCTCGTCAGGCCGCTCGAGCGCTGAAGTGTCTTGAATCGCGGCATGGGTTTGTTTCCATTGCACTCGAGGTAATGGACTCGAGTCACCGAAGGGAACCGTTTCAACTCCGCCATGCTCAAAAGCAGCGGACGGTCCACCATCCCGTGGATCATCAGCCGGTGCTGTTCCGGGTTGATGTCCGGAACGTAGAACGGCGCGTGCCCCATCGTGTAGTGCAGCGACGCCGGTGTGATTATCCCGATCGAATCCTGCAGCGGCGTGTAAAGATGCTCGGTCAGACCGAATGGGTTGGGGTTGAATGGCGGCGGAAACAAACGCGCCGAAGTTACAAAATGCGACCGCTCGCCGTAGGCTTCCAGGTCCTTTGCGGGCGCAGCCGAGTCCGCCGTCTGCGCACTCGCGGTTCCGAATCCCGCCCCCGCGGCCAAACCGGTGAGAGCCATGCCGCTTTTAATAAAGCGCCTTCGGCCATGGTTTCTAAGATTCATAAGGGCTCCTTTCACCGAGCCGGAGAAACGTCGTGTTTCACGGATGCCAGTTTCGGCTCCTCGCCCACGCTCACGCGGCCACGCCAGGCATCCAGCGAAAGCGGACCAGGTCCGTATGCAAACATAAAAAAGAACCCGCCGGCGATCGCGAAGTCGAGCACGAACTGCTCTACCTCGGCATGGTTGCGAAAGTCAGAATGAAACAGCGACGTCGCGATCAGGCAGAATCCCGCAAGCGCCAGCGCCCCGTAACGTGTCTTATAACCGAGCAGCACAAGGAGAGGAAAGGCGAACTGCGTTACGATCGCCAGGTACACGAGATTTGTCGGCACATGCGCGTTGTGATTCTCCATGTACACCCGAGTAGCAGGAGTATCGAGGAACTTATGGGTGCCGTAAACGAAGAAGACCACGCTTGCTAATACACGCCCGGCGAACAGCAGGGGGCCCATAACAAAGTTATTTCGCAGGATAGGGCCAAACAAAGAACGATCGGAATCGTACGCCAGGCCCTTCGAATTGCTGCGGCTTTGGCGGGCATCCAGGGAGAGCGGACCCGGTCCATAGGCAAACAGGAACAGAAATCCCGCGGCGATCGCCAGATCCTTTAGCATCGTCACTTCGAAGCCGGTTGTTAAGCCGGCGCTCGATCGAAACAGAAGAGTTGCCAGAATACCCACGGAGAAAACGAGCGCCGCGAGCCGCGTTTTATAACCAAGCGCAATCAGGACGATGCCTGCCAGTTGCACCGCAATCGCGATGTAAAGAAAAACATTCGGCTGGATTCGGGCGAGTTCGCTGCAAATATAGAAGGCAAAGATCCCAGTCATGAACAGGCGCCCGGTCAACAAAAACGGGCCCATGAGCGCGTCGCTGCTCAAAATGGGGGCGAATAAATCGCGCTCAGAAGTTGCTTCCATTGAGATGCTCCCCTTGAAGTCAGTTACTGCGCCACCCGCGACTTCTTTCATGAACCTCTAGTGCCCCGCAATGAAGTGCAAGCTAACGCGATTGCGGGTGCTTGGATAGCTCCGATACTGGAATCCGTTCGACATCCTGGACGAAAGCCCGTGACTTAAATCGCCAGCCCGCGGCGGTCTTTGTATACACGTCATATACCTTGGCCCCGCGCTCGATCTGCCCCGGCTTGCCATTCTCCCCAAGATTTATCCCCAGAAAGTAGGACTTACCGATCGCCCCTTCCGGCGAGGGATCAATCATCGTGTTTACGAAGACATGATGGAGATACAATGGGCCCTTTGGGGGCGCGCAAGCCGGTCCTCCCGCCATGGCCGCGAGGTTCGTGCGTCCTACAACCTTGCTGCCGTCCGCCCGCACGTAATACCCGTCGGGCGCGAATAGATCCGCAAACTCATTGCCCTTATCTGCGCACGTGTCGAGCGCTTGAGGATAGTGGCTATTCAGCTGTTGAATCTCGGCATAGTCCAAAGCCGTTAGACCAGGTTCTTTCGCGGCTTTCGGCTGGGCGCGCAAAGCCATAACTGCCAGAACACCCAAGGTAACACCAACAAGTATAAGTACTCTCTGGTTTAGCATAGCCCCCATCCCGGCAACATACTCTTCATCCAACTAAACTTACATCGCCTTTCTTCACCGCAAGGTTTCTATCGCTAGCTGTTCCGGAGCGGAACCGGCTTGCATCGAACGAGAATGGTCCGGGCCCCTGCGCAAACATGAACAAGAACCCTCCCGCGATCGCGAAGTCGAGAAGAAACTGTTCCACCTCCGAAGGATTGCCAAAATCAGCATGGAACAAAGCTGTCGCAATGATGCAGAATCCGGACAATGCCAGCGCGCCATACCTCGTCTTATAACCGAACGCCACCAGCGTAGGGGCCACAAGCTGGGTCACGATGGCCAGGTAGATCAGGTTTATAGGCACACTGGAATTGTGCTTCACCATGTAGGCCTGCATCACGGGAGTATGCAAAGTCTTGAACGTTCCGGCGACATAGAAAACGACGGTAGATATCAGACGTCCCACCAGTAGCAGCAGCCCCATAGCCGTAGCGTTGCCAAAGGGCGCGGAAGGGAAGTCACCGCCGGGCGTTTCAGCCGCTGTCATCCGTTTGCGGCGCCGATAGCTGTCGACCGACAGTGGTCCAGCACCGTAGGCGAACATAAACAAAAGCCCGCCGGCCAAAGCAAGGTCCTTCTGCCCGGTCACGTTGTAGTCCGTCAGCCCGAAGTGCGGTCGAAACACCAGGCTTGCCGCAACGCCCGCGATTAGCAATAGCGCCCCAAATCTCGCTTTGAAGCCGAGAGCCACCAAAACAATACCCGCCGCCTGAATTGCCATAGTCAGGTACAGAAGAACGCTGGACACACCCATCTTGATTTCATACTCGATGTAGAAAATGAAGATTCCAAGTGTAAACAGACGAGCCGTCAACAGAAAAGGACCCATGAGCGCGTCGCTCCGCAGAATGGGAGCGAACAAGTCGTGCTGAGTATTCTCGCTCATGGCTCGCCCTCCTTGTCCGCGCATTCAGAAAGTAGAAGAATTGGAACTACATGCAACTTATTTCTTCCCAGCTGCGGGTTCTGGCGTAATTGTGAAAGGCCTCGGGACATTCGGTTTGTATTCGGCAATGTCAGGCGGTATAAAGCCGTCGCGATTGGGCATTTTTACCTTCACCAGGGACTGAGCATCGATCACATCGTTTTCCTGAATGACGTCGTTTTTATAGAGAAGGAAAGCAGTCAGCGCATACACCTCGTCCGGCTTCAGCGTTCCGGCCCGCTGGAGAGGCATCGCACGATTGATGAAATCCCAAAGCACCGTCGCAAAGGGCGTGAAGGTCGGCATCACTTTGTCCGCGTGGCCTGCAGGCGCGTCCTTTTTTACCGCCAGATGAGGAGCCAGGCCGCCCGTCCCGTTCGCTCCGTGACACACCACGCACCCTTTCTGTACATACAGCTTCGCACCTTCCACAGCAGTGCCGCTGCCGGGTGGCAGTCCTTTTCCATCAGGCGGGATGGCGATGTCCCAGGCTTTGATCTCTTCTTCAGTCGGCGCTCTTCCCAGGTTGTAGTCCGGCGCCTGCGCCCAGGCAGCCGTGCACGCGGCCAGCATCATCAGGAGGAGAGCGATCGAACTATGCCAGCCCAACCAGCCCATGTTGCACTTTCCCATCGCGGTCCACCTTCCAGGGGAGAATGTAGTTGTGATGGCCTGCCATACCTCCGGGGTAAGGAGTCAGCACAAATTTCACGGTCGCGTTCCAGAACCTGGCAAACTCCTCGACCGTCGGTTGAACCTGCCCAAGCTCGTCCGTGCAGCGGGACATAAGCGTGCATTCCTCTCCACCCCAGTTCCAATCCATTCCAAACCGGACATGCGCCATGCGATATATGGCCGATTGGATTTCGGCAGGCTTCCAGGTACGCCCACCGTCCGTCGAGATCTCCACTTTGCGGATGGCGCCCTTGCCCGACCAGGCCAGGCCGGTAATCTGATAGTGCCCGTGTCCGGGCAGTTGTTGTTCTCCCGAAGGAAAGGTAATCACCGATTTTGGACCTTGTTCGTAATTGGTTAGCTGGGCCATCCTCGGATCCACCGAGGTATACCGGTCGAATTCGTTGAAGGTCATGTAAAACTGGTCTGTGACCTTGATTCGCCTCAGCCACTTCACATTGCACAATCCCTCGAATCCAGGCACCAGCAGCCGCAGCGGAAAGCCATTCTGAGGGCGCACCGGCTCCCCATTTTGGCCGTACGCAACCAGCATGTCGTCCATGGCCTTTGCCATGGGCAGGCTTATCGCTCCTTTGTTGTCCTCTGCGCCCTCGGCGATGATCCACTTCGCCCCGTTATGTACGCCGGCCTGCTTCAGCAACAGTGACAAGGGTACTCCCGTCCACTCGCTGCAGCTGGTCAGTCCACACGCCCTTTGAACGGTCCTGTAGGCGGGCTGTGGCTTGTTTCCATTGCACTCGAGGTAATGCGTTCGCGTCACCGACGGAAACCTTTTTAGGTCGGACACGCTGAGAATCAGCGGACGGTCGACCATGCCGTGAATCATCAACCGGTGCTGCTCGGGATTGATGTCCGGAACGTAGAAAGGCCGGTGCGCTATCGTGTAATGCAGAGAAGCCGGAGTGATGATTCCTATCGAATCCTGAAGCGGAGTGAACACATGGAACGTGAGGCCGAAGGGATTGGGATCTGGCGATGTCCGCACGGAGGTCACGAAACGAGACCGCTCGCCGTACGCCTCGAGATCCTTGGGGTTTTCTCCTGCTGTGCTGCTTCCTTCCGTCTGACCGCTTGCCGGCCTTATACCCGCAACCGCAGCCAGGCTAGCCAGGCCGATGCCTTTACCTAGAAATCGCCTCCGACCATGTTCTCCGCCATTCATGGTCTTCTCGGCCTCCTTCGCGGCGGCTAACCCGGCAGGTTCGCTCAGCCTCGCCGCAAGCCACTACTGTGACGCAACGCACATCTCTCCGCGCACTCTGTACTACAAATCCCGATGTGCCGCAAGCACTATCAAATTAGCACTCACAACATAGAAGATCGGTAGCGGCAGATGTATGAGAACGCTATCGAAGAGGGAGCAACGGCTTTTGCCCTTCCTTCAACTGCACGTCGAATGCCGCCACCTCCGCCGCAGTTGCGGAATAAAGCGACATCAATTCAACCAAATCCACAGTCCCGCGCCGGCCGAATAAACGCAGCGCCTCCGCGAAAGTCGCCGAGGAGACTTTTCTCTGGCCTAGCATCTCGCGTCCGAGACTGATAATGACGGTTTCCTTTTCACCCAGGCCCGCCACCGGCTTGTTGTACTTGATGATGTCGATGATGGCCGGTTCGATATGCCGCGGATCGTTCGGGTCACGCCCGTGTGTTTCCCATTGGGTCCATTCATACTGGCAGCCCATCTCGCGCGCTGTCACCAGCACCGCGATTTCGAGTAAGCGGTTTGACAACCCGGTTTCGTACTTAACGTAGTAGTGAGCTTCGGCCATCGGTTTGGCTAGTTTGGGGCTGAATAGGCGGAAGGAGGGCTGCGGAGTGCCAGCCAGTCGCTCTGGTCGTGTCGTTTCGTCGAAAACCTTCTTTCCGTAATCGTCCATGTCTTCGCGTTTCGGCAACGGGAGACGGTTTCTCGAATCGGAATAGATGTCCTTCGGTAGTGAGGACGCAGGCCCAGCCATGCCTGGGTCTGCGCTGCTCGACGAATTGCGCCCACGTATCCTCCCGGCCAACAGCATGCCAAGGAAACCTGCGACCAAAATAACTCCGGCCTTCTTCGACATGTTCATGTCTATCTCCCTCCTGAATCCGTCTTAAGCGTCGATAATCTATACCCAACCGCATGACCATGCAACGTTCGAGCCACAGTTTCGAGCCATCGTTCTGTCAAACTCGAGCCGTAGTTCGAGCCTAGTCCGAGCCCTAGTCCGGGCCATAGTTCGAGTCATAGTTCGATTCATGGTCCGGCTAGATGGCCTTTGAGTGAGAGTTGATGACTCGAAACTAGCTGGAAGGGTGAGAAAGTCCCCGTACCCGTGAAGAATATAGGCCGAAATGAAGAAAGTACTTGTGTTTGGGTTGAGAGTGTTATAGAAGCCCCGGACAGCTAGCGGTTGTGGACTTAGCATTTCCATTGTGGCTATTCGGTTGACTAGGGGGAGGTGGGATATGTTTCTCCACGGGCGCATGCCTATTTGCATTCTCATTCTGCTTACCGCATTGGGGTTTGCGCACCATAGTGCGCACGCTCAAGCCGTGAAGGCTACTATCCTGGGGGTAGTCACAGACAGCAGCGGCGCAGCCATACCAGGTGCCAAAGTAAGCGTCACAAATAGCGGCACCGGCATTACGCGGACCACCACCAGCGACAGCCAAGGCCGCTACACCGTTCCCGATCTCGATATAGGCACTTATGAGGTCGACGCCGAAGCGGCCGGATTCAAGCGAGCCGTCCACACCGGAATTGATTTAACCGTTGGCAGTCAGGTAGTCGTAGACGCAGCCCTTCAGGTAGGAGCATCTCAGCAAACCGTCACCGTAGCAGGGCAGGTGACTCAAGTCGAAACGACCTCGTCGGCAATCGGCAGCCTGGTAGAAGCGACGCAGATGCGCGAACTGCCTCTCAATGGTCGAAACTACACGCAATTGCTTTCGCTCGCGCCCGGCGTCCAGACCTCTTACTACACGGGAAGTGGACTGTCTGGGAAGGGATCTCAATACTCCGTTTCGGGAAGTCGCACGTTCGGCCAGTCGTTCCTGCTCGACAACACAGATATCTCTGATTTCTTTGGCCACGGCGTGGGCGCCGGTTCTACTGGAACTACTCTGGGTGTCGATGGCATCGCCGAATTTGAGGTGCTTACCAACACCTACAGCGCGCAATACGGGGGCAGCGGCGCGGTGCTCAACGCCGTGAGCAAAGCCGGCACGAACAACTTTCACGGCTCGGCCTATGAGTTCCTTCGCAACAGCGCCATCCAAACTCGTAATTACTTTGATCCTCCGTCCACTCCGCCGTTTCGCAGAAACCAGTTCGGCGGCAGCGTTGGCGGCCCTATCAAGAAGGATAAGGCCTTCTTTTTCGTAAATTATGAAGGTCTGCGGCAGTTCCTATCACAGAGTGATATTATCTCCGTCCCGGACGCTGCGGCCCATCAGGGCTATCTTCCAAACAGTTCCGGTGTTGAGACGCCGGTCAACGCGCCGGGAACCGCCGGGCTTCAATCCCCGTCGTCCTGCACGACGATCTATTCGCCGGCTTCGAACTGCAACCTTGCGAACATCGCCCCCACGTTGGCTTTGTTTCCGAATCCGACCGGGGCTTCGGCGGGAGGCATCGGGACCATTACCGAAACATCTGCGCAACTTGCGAGCGAGAATTACCTGCTGACGCGTTTCGATTACACATTTTCCGATAAAGATACGATCTTCGTCAGATACATCCGCGATTACGCGCAGGTAACCGCGCCGGAACAGTTGCCTACTTGGGCGGAGGTGAGCAACACCGCCAATCACGTCGCTACGATTGAAGAACGCCATCTGTTCTCTGCAAATCTGATAAATCTCGCGAGATTCAGCTACGATCGGCTGCTCGAAACCACGGTTGTGCCAGCCACGCACACGACCCTCCAGTTTTATCCCGGCGCGGGAATTCAGGATGGGGCGGTTACCGTATCGGGTCTCATGAATGGCGCTCAAAACTACATCGGGGCGAGCACCAGCGATCCCATTCACATCGTGCCCAATCGCTTTTACCTGGGGGACGACGTCTTGTGGATTCACGGGGCCCATAGCTTCCGGCTCGGCATCTCCGCCGAAAAGGTCTACGATAATACAGCTGCCGATAATCGCGGCCCGGGGCTGTATACCTTTCCGAGTTTGACCAATTTCTTGAAAGGCATTCCCAGCCAGTACGTCGGGACGCTGCCGGGCCAGCAAAGCGCCAGACGTGACTGGCGTGGATACTACGTCACGCCGTACGTTCAAGACGACTGGAAGCTGACCCCGAGGCTGACCGCAAATATCGGAGTGCGGTATTCTCCGACTTCGAACTTCACGGAAGCACACAACAATCTCTATACCATCGTGAATCCTCCTCCGCCTCAGGGTAGCTGTGTGGGTGTAGGCTGCTTCGTGAATGTTCCCCACGTGTTGGCACACAATCCTTCATGGTGGAATTTTGATCCGCGCATAGGCCTGGCTTACGACCCCTTCGGCGATCACAAGACCTCCGTTCGCGCCGGGTTCGGAATGTTTCACGACGTAATCACAGACAGGCAGTGGGGACCCTCGTATTGGTTCAATCCGCCATTTACCGTAGTATCGGTAACCTCCGGACAGCAGGCGCTGACCTACGGGTGCGTGACGGCTGGATGCGCGGGCGCCGGGAATATTACCGGCGCAGCTGCTCCTTCGACCAGCAACGATACCTCGTATCAGACCGATACCACTCCCTACATGATGCAATACAACCTGAACGTCCAGCGCGAGCTCCCAGGCTCCTGGATCTTGACGATCGGCTACGTGGGATCTCAGGGACGCCACCTTTTTCTAGGCAAGGACTTGAATGCTCCCGCTAATACCGGGACCGCCGCGAATCCAGTGACGGCGACACTTCTGGTCAACGCAAACGGAACCGGCACGATCGTTCCCAATCCGCGGCCCAACACCACCATATCCTATTTCACCAACACCCGGCCCGTTTCTAATTCGAACTACAACTCCCTTCAGGCGAGCATGAACCATCGCTTCGCTCACGGGTTGCAGACACAGGTGTCCTACACTTACTCGAAATCTTTGGACTTGACCTCCGAGGCGGATGGAACGGAGATACAGAGTGCCCTTGGCACGGGTACCCCGAATAGCTCCGACCCTTACAACCAGAGGGCCGATTATGGTCCGTCGATTTTTGACAAGAGGCACAATCTTACGGCCAACGCCGTGTATGCCTTGCCGTTCCGCGGAAATAAGTTTGTCGAGGGTTGGGAACTGAGCGGCGTCTTGAGCGTCACGAGCGGCTTCCCGTTTAGCGTAACCACCGGGACATTTGATCTCGCAGGACTCGGCAATCCGAATGTGTATCAGCGCGTGAACTTGGCGCCCGGGTGCACTCCGAAGAGCGCCATGACCGGGAACAGGGCCAAGTGGTTCAACCCATCCTGTTTCACGCTGCCTCTGGTCGGCCACTTTGGCGACGAAGGAAGGAACGGGTTAACTTCTCCCGGTTTGCGCGATGTTGATTTTGCGATCTTGAAGGATACCAGGGTGCCCAAAGTATCGGAGACCTTCGACGTGCAGTTCCGCGCGGAAGCCTTCAACCTCTTGAACCACACCAATCTTGGACTGCCGGCGACGGGTTTATATTCTCAGGGGCCTGTCGTGAATGGCGTCCTGACCGGGAATGTCCTTGCAAATGCGGGAACGTTTACGTCAACTTTTTCGCCGCAGCGCACCTTGCAGTTTGGATTGAAGATTCTCTTTTAGATCGCGAGGATCAGCAAGCATCGATCAGCAGTCATCGATCAGTGTTCAGGCGGAACTCTAGAAATGGCTGAGAGGTACGATGGTGATCTCACGCACGGTCTTTCCGTCTAGACATTCGTTTATAAACCTAAGCGCGTATTGTCTCGCGCTTCTGTTGCTCTTTCCCCTGGCCATTCCCGCAAGCGCCACCGACGATGTCACAGGACCCTGGATCGCCCCCGACGACGCCAAGAAAGTCAAAAACCCGGTAAAAGTAACGCCGGAAGGCATGGCGGAGGCAACCGACATCTTCCGCGATACCTGCTCCCTGTGCCATGGACCTCACGGAGCCGGCGACGGTACCTTAGCCAAGACGTTGCCTCAAAAGCCGGCCAATTTCACAGACCCAAAGTTAATGAAGGATGTCACCGATGGCGAGCTCTTCTGGAAAATGAGCAAGGGACGAGGCGTGATGCCGGCCTGGGAGGATCAATTTTCTGAAACGCAGCGCTGGGAGCTTGTAAACTACCTCCGAACGCTCATGCCGAAGCCAGCCGCGGCGCCGGCGCCCAAAGAGGAGTGAATCTCCACCGCAGCACCTTCTTCCACGATTCCCGGCATGTGCTTGTTCCCACGATGGGCCTCTATGCTTTTGCTTTTCCAATATGCCCGCGTCGCGCCGCGCGAAATTCAATCCCTCGGCAGGCGGTATGCGATATATTCACTGGAAAAATCGCCGCCACCGATGCCCAGCACGATGTACTGCCTGCCGTTGAGCATGTACGTCATCGGCGAACCCACCTGCGGCGCCGGCATGTATACCGCGCCCGCTTCCTTGCCGGTCGCTTTGTCATAAGCGTGAAGCAAAGCGCCGCTTCCATGGGAAGGAATCGTGGTCGCGATTGGGTCGCCGCAAATCACAAGCGTTTTCGTGACGAGCGTGCCCGCCTCGTCCGCCTGCCCGGTGCGCGGAATCGTCAGGCCCTTGAGTGCCGGGTGATTGCGCACGTTGTCCGGCGTCTCCCCGTGAGCGATCTGCCAGATGAATTCGCCCGTGTCGAGATTGATCGCCGTAATAGTTCCGTAGGGCGGCTTGATCAGCGGCAAGCCTTGCGCGGACAGCCTCACCACTCCAGCCTCCACGTAGTTCATGTCCGAAGCGCCCGGTTTGGGGGGAACGAGAGCCGATGATTCTCAAGCACGCGTTGCAGGCCTGAGTGTAAAAGATGTGCGTCTCGGGATCGTACGACCCGCCGGGCCATTCCGTCCCGCCGCGGCCCATTCCCATCGTCAGGGTGCCGAGCTGTTCGTCCGTTTTCACCACCGGCGGCGTAAAGATCGGCCCCATCTTGTATCGCTCGGTAACCTGCAGCGCCTGGCTGCGCAGATCGGGCGTGAAGTCAATCAAATCATCCACCGTGACGCCGTTGCGCGAGTAGGCCTTCGGCTTCGTCGGCATCGGCTGCGTGGGCGAATACCATTCGCCGGGTACCGTGCCTTTTTCCACCGGCTTCTCCTCGATGGGCCATACCGGCTCCCCCGTCACCCGGTCCAATACGTAGAGAATTCCCTGTTTGGTCGGCTGCGCGAGCGCCTTGATCGTGTGCCCATCCACGTTGATGTCTGTCAAGCACCGGGGCGCAGGAAATGTCCATGTCCCACAGTCCGTGATGCACCAGCTGGTAGTGCCATTTCCGCTGGCCGGTTTTCAGGTCGACGGCAACGATCGACTCGCCAAACAATCCGTTCCCGGACGATGTCCGCCATAGTGGTCTCCCGTGGGCAACTCCACCGGTAGATAGGCCAGGCCGAGATCCTCATCCACGGAAATCTGCGCCCACACGCCGGTATTGCCGTTCGTGGCCCACGAGCCATTGAGCCACGTGTCGTTGCCAAATTCTCCGGGTCTAGGGATCGTCCGGAAGGTCCAGAGCAGCTTGCCCGTTCGCACGTCGAAAGCGCGCACCAAACCTTTGGTGTTGTTGTGAGATTTCGGCGCGTTGCCTTCGTCAAATGCCGATCCCACGATGATTTCGTCCTTCACCACCACCGGAGCCGCATGCAGCCCTATTTCTCCCTTCACCAGATCGATCTGCTGGCCCGTGCCGTATTGCACGCCCAGCTTGAGGTCCAGCGCCCCGTTCTGGCCGAAGCCCGGATCGGGAATCCCGGTCTTTGCATCAAGGGCGATCAGCCGGTATCCAATCGTCACGTAGAGGACGCGCGACTCCTTGCCGTTGCTCCAGTAAGCCAGGCCGCGTCCCGAAAGCCTTCGAGGCGCCGCTTCGCCGCGGTCTCCTTCATGTTCGCTGTGCATCCACAGCAGTTCGCCGGTGGCTGCGTCGAGCGCGACGACGGCGCGGCGCGTTCCGCCAGTGGCATAAACCACGCCGCCAACCATGAGAGGCGTTCCTTCAAGTTTGTATTCCGGCCTCGGCCCGAGATTGTCGGTTTTGAAAGTCCAGGCAACCTCCAGCTTGTTGAAGTTGGAAGCGTCGATTTGATCGAGGGGCCGGTAGCGCGTACTGGCAAGATCGGCCCCGTAGGTGGGCCATTCGAAACCGTTGCCGACCGATTGCGCTTTCACCCTTGTCGGCAGCGCCCAAGCTGCGATCAGGAGCAGCAGCGCCGCTAAACCGCAAAATCCACGCTGGCCGCGCATCATCAACCGAGTTTTGTCACTACTGAGCAGGGAAGGCCACTGCCTCTTTTTCTTGGTCATCTGCGCCTCATTCGAGTCGTCTGGTTTGTGCATCGTACGCTTCTCGTGCATTCTAGACAAGAATTTGCCCGGCCTGGAGTTTGCCCGGCCCGGAGCAGTCCGTCGCAGACCTTCTGCTATCCCGGTCGCGCGCCGGGTTGGCTTGGCTGAGCGAAACTCCATTCGCCGGTGGCGAATCGCCAATCAGCGGAACAGCGCCTTTAAATACAAGTGAATCAATTTATACTTAAATCCTTGTAACCCAATGCCGGCGCACTCCGTCGTTTTAAACTGGCGGGTTGCGGATTCCAGATTGGCAGTTGCGCAAAAAAGTTGGTTTTCAGCGGAGCTTCCGAACCTGGGTGCCGGTGTCGTTTTTCGTCAGGGCGACAGAACGCCCGGGCATTCAACAGGCCTTTCGCTCCTGAGGGGGCGCATTTAGCATTTTTTCGCAATCTGCCGGACGGTTTGAATGACTACAACGTCTCCAGACTTGAAAGCGCCGAACGAAGCGGATGGCGCGGATATGTTCGGCCAGCATGGTTCAACACCGCCAGGTCCCGAAAAGCCGAAGAAGCGCGGATTGATTTGGTTTGTTCTCCTGCTGATCATTGCTTCCATAACGGGATACGCGGTCTGGCGTGCGGGCCACCCGGTTGCCCCGCAGAATGCCGCGGGCAACGCGCCCCGGCGAGGCTTGGGCGGCGGTCCGGGTCGTGGGGCTCCCCTGGCCCGGTGCCGGTGGTAGTGACGAAGGTCGCGCGCTCCAGCATTCCCGTATATCTCAACGGCCTCGGCAACGTCAGCGCTTTCTACACAGTTACCGTCAAGTCCCGGGTTGACGGCCAAATAATGAAAATTCATTTTAACGAAGGAGATTTGGTCAAGGAGGGTCAGGTCCTCTTCGAGATCGACCCGCGGCCCTACCAGATTCAGCTGGAAGTGGCTCAAGGAACGCTGGCGCGCGACCAGGCCATCCTGAACGAGGCGCGAATCGATCTGGATCGCTACAAGGCCGCTTTTGACAAGAACGCAATCGCAAAGCAGCAGCTCGATGACCAGGTGCAAATAGTGGCGCAGGATGAAGGCACGGTGAAACAGGATGTGGCCAATGTTGACAACGCCAAGCTGCAATTGATCTATGCGAATGTCACCGCCCCGATTACCGGTGTCCTAGGCCTCCGCCTTGTCGACCCCGGCAACATCGTTCACGCTGCCGATACCACCGGCATGATCGTGATCACCCAGCTCCAGCCGATTGCCGTTCTGTTTACGATTCCCGAGGACAGCCTCCCGCAGGTCACGCAGAAGCTGCGAGCGGGCGTGCACCTGCCGGCCGATGCCTATAATCGCGATAATTCGAAAAAACTGGCATCCGGAAAACTAGTGACCCTCGATAATCAGATCGATAACACCACCGGCACTTCCAAGCTCAAGGCGGTTTTCGACAACAAGGACAATGCGCTCTTCCCTCAGCAATTCGTCAATATACGCCTGCTCGTCGACACGCTGACCGATCAACTGGTCGTACCCAATGTCGCCATTCAGAATGGTCAGCAAGGCACTTTCGTCTACGTTGTCGACAACCGCTCCAGGGTTCACCTTAAAACCGTTCAGGTGGGAATCACCACCGACACGTCGACCGACATTCTCAGCGGCCTCTCGGAAGGCGACCAGGTCGTCATCGATGGCACGGACCGGCTCGTCGAAGGCGCCACCGTGCGCGTGCGGCGGCCCGGTGACCTCGATAACCCGTCAGGCCCTGACGGCGGCAGGAAAGGCCGTGGTGGCCACGGTGGTTCCAGATCCGGTGATGCCAGCGAGCAAGGGAAGTGATGGCGGAGCGAAAGGAGGGGGCGGCCACTCCAGAAAACCAGGCCGGAGGCCCTCCGCAGTGAGTCCCTCACGAATTTTCATCCTGAGGCCGGTGGCGACCGCGCTGATGATGGCTGGCGTGGTGCTGATCGGCGTCGTTGCTTTTCGCCAACTGCCTATCTCGGCCCTTCCTCAGGTCGATTACCCCACCATGCAGGTTCAGACGTTCTATCCTGGCGCCAGCCCGGAAGTGGTGACTTCTTCCATCACCGCGCCGCTCGAAAAACAGTTCGGGCAAGTGCCGGGGCTCACGCAGATGACCTCCATCAGTTCCTTCGGCAGCTCCTTGATCACCCTGCAGTTTTCCCTCGATCTCAACATCGACATAGCCGAGCAGGAAGTGCAGGCCGCCATCAATGCGGCCACTACCTTTCTTCCCACGAACCTGCCTGTCCCTCCGATTTATAGCAAAACGAATCCGGCCGACGCCCCCATTCTGACCCTGGCGATCACCTCTACCACCGTCCCGCTGCCGAAAGTCGAAGAACTCGCGGAAACACGCATCGCGCAGAGAATTTCGCAACTCCAGGGTGTCGGGCTCGTGAGCATCAGCGGAGGGCAGCGTCCGGCCGTCCGGGTCCTAGCCAATCCTACGGCGCTCGCGTCTTATGGCTTGAGCCTGGAAACGCTGCGAACCGCGCTTGGCAGCGCCAACGTCAACCAGGCCAAAGGTAATTTCGACGGCCCGGATCAGGCCTGGACCATCAACGACAATGACCAGCTTCAGGCCGGCGCTCAGTATGGGCCCATCATCATCGCCTACCGCAACGGCGCCCCGGTGCGCGTTTCAGACGTTGCCACTGTCGTCGACGGAGCCGAAAACACCAAGCTCGCCGCCTGGGTGAACGAAGAACGCGGAATCGTTCTGAACATTCAGCGGCAGCCCGGCACCAACATCATCAACGTCGTCGACACGGTTCAGGCGCTCCTTCCCCAGATCGAAGCGTCGCTGCCGCAAGGCGTTGCCGTCAGAATCGTCACCGATCGCACCACGACGATCCGCGCGTCGGTGAAGGATGTCGAATTCGAGCTGCTGCTCACCACCGTCCTCGTCGTTGCCGTCATCTTTTTGTTCCTGCGCAGCGCTTCGGCCACGATCATTCCGGGCATTGCCGTGCCTCTTTCACTGGTGGGCACATTCGCCGTCATGTACCTGCTCGGCTACAGCCTCGATAACCTTTCCCTGATGGCGCTCACCATCTCCACCGGTTTCGTCGTCGACGATGCCATCGTGATGATCGAAAACATCTCGCGCTATATCGAGATGGGCGAATCCCCCATGCAAGCGGCGCTGAAAGGATCGGCGGAGATCGGATTCACCATTGTTTCGTTGACCGTCTCCCTGATCGCCGTTTTGATTCCCCTGCTTTTCATGGCGGATATAGTCGGCCGGCTGTTCCGTGAATTCGCCGTCACTCTTGCGGTCACCATCATATTTTCGGCGTTCGTTTCTCTCACGCTCACGCCCATGATGGCGGCTCGCATTCTGAAGCATCATCCGCAAGCCGAGCAGGGCAAATTGTACCGCTGGTCGGAGTGGTGCTTCGTGAAGACCATCGACCAGTACGGCAAGATGCTCCGGCTCGTTTTGCGTCATCAGACGCTCACGCTGCTGGTGGCCCTGGGCACGCTCGGCCTCACTATCTACCTTTACGTGATCGTCCCCAAGGGCTTCTTCCCCGTGCAGGACACCGGAACCATCCTGGGCATTTCCCAGGCCCCTGAAACCGTGTCGTTTGCCGCCATGTCCAGACTTGCAGCAGCAACTGGTCCGCGTCATTCGCCAGGACCCCGCGGTTGAGAATCTCACGTCTTTCATCGGCGCCGATGGCGTGAACACGAGCATGAACAGCGGCCGCATTCAGATCACCCTGAAGCCCCTCGAACAGCGCGCCGGCGTTTCAGCCGTCGACGTGATCCGGCGCCTCGAGCCGAAGCTGCAACAGGTTGCCGGCATCGAGCTTTTTATGCAGCCCGTGCAGGACCTCACCGTGGAAGACCGCATCAGCCGCACTCAATATCAGTATTCGCTCGATGCGCCCGATAAGGCCCTTCTGGATTTGTGGGTTCCGCGCCTG
The DNA here is from genome assembly GCA_963848365.1 of uncultured Acidobacteriota bacterium. Lineage (GTDB taxonomy): Bacteria > Acidobacteriota > Terriglobia > Acidiferrales > UBA7541 > Palsa-295. Next base: position 1,521,646 of record CAWKDI010000002.1, on the reverse strand, counting down.
ATGGACCGCATGAAAGAGTTACCCGAATTGCGCGACGTCGCGAGCGACCAGCAGAACAACGGTCTCGGATTGTTCGTCAATATCGACCGCGACACCGCGGGCAGGCTCGGTATCACGCCCCAAAACATCGACGATGCCCTCTACGATTCCTTCGGTCAGCGCCAGGTTTCGACCATCTATACCCAGACCAATCAATTTCACGTGATTCTCGAAGTGGCGCCCCGCTATCAGCAGGACACCTCCAGCCTGTCAGACATGTACGTCCCCACGGGAGCGGCCTCTGCCAATCTGGCATCGACGATCGCCCTGGCAGGCACCAATACAGCCCTCACGGGCGCGGCGACCATCCCGCCCGCTCCCCTCAAAGAGCTGGTAAAAGCATCCATGATTCCTTCCCCAATTACGATCAACCATCAAAGTCAGTTCCCGGTAGCAACTCTTTCCTTCAATCTGGCTCCGGGGGCTTCCCTTGGCGCGGCGGTTCAGCACATCAAGCAAGTCACGCAGGATCTGGGTATGCCGGCCAGCATTGAACCGAGCTTCCAGGGCACCGCTCACGCATTCGAATCGTCTCTGGCCAACGAATCCACCTTGATCCTGGCGGCGATCATCACCGTCTACATCGTTCTCGGCATGCTGTATGAAAGCTTCATTCATCCCATCACCATTCTTTCCACACTGCCTTCAGCCGGAGTCGGCGCGATCCTGGCCCTGGTCCTTTTTAAGAAAGATCTCGACGTCATCGCCCTGATCGGCATCATTCTGCTGATTGGTATTGTGAAGAAGAATGCCATCATGATGATTGACTTTGCCCTGGACGCCGAGCGCAACGAAGGGAAGCCGCCCGAGGAAGCCATCTACCAGGCGTGCCTCCTGCGCTTCCGCCCCATCATGATGACCACCATGGCCGCGCTTTTGGGCGCCGTGCCGCTCGCCTTTGGCCGAGGTGTCGGTTCGGAATTGCGAAAGCCTCTCGGCATCTGCATCATCGGCGGGCTGCTGGTCAGCCAGGTCATGACGCTTTTCACCACGCCGGTCATTTATTTGTTCTTCGGGCGCATTGCGGCATGGGTTCGCCGCTCTCGTGGTTCCGAGGAAGGCGAGCAGCTTTCTTCGGTCCCGATTTAGCGCGCAGGCTCGAGCATATGAGCATCTCCACGCCCTTCATTCAGAGGCCCGTCGCCACCACGTTGTTCCTGGTGGCCATGACGCTGGCCGGCGGCCTTGCCTATACGCTCTTGCCCGTTTCGGCCTTGCCGGAAGTGGACTTCCCGACCATCACCGTCACCGCCAGTCTGCCGGGCGCGAGTCCGGACGTGATGGCGGCCTCCGTGGCCACTCCCCTCGAGAAACAGTTCACGCGCATCGCGGGCGTCACGGAGATGACCTCCAACAGTTCGGTCGGCGCCGCACAGGTGACGCTGCAGTTCGATCTGAACCGCGACATCAATGCCGCTGCGCGTGAAGTGCAGGCGGCCATTAACTCTTCCGCCGGCCTTCTTCCTTCCAATCTCCCCGCGCTTCCCAGATACCGGAAGATCAACCCGGCCGACCAGCCGATCCTGCTGATGACCCTCGAGTCCGATGTGGTCCCGCGGCCTCAGTTGTACGACATCGCCTCCTCTGTGTTTGCGCAGAAGTTGTCGCAGGTAAGTGGCGTCGGCCAGGTGACGGTGGGGGGAAGTTCTCTTCCGGCGGTTCGCGTCGAGGTCAATCCGCAGCCCGTCTCGAACTACAACGTGGGTCTCGACCAGATCGGCACATTCCTCCAAAACTCAAATGCGAACCGCCCGAAGGGCGCGCTCGCGAACGACGACGTTCAGATTCCCATCTACGCGAGCGATCAGCTTTTCCTTGCAAAAGACTACAAGGATCTCGTGGTTGTTTACCGGAATGGCGCGCCCGTTCGCCTGTCGGACTTAGGTCGCGTCATCGATGGAAATGAAGACGTTCGCAACCTTGGCATCGTGAACGGCAATCCGATGGTTCTGATCCAAATCAACCGCCAGCCGAATGCCAATATTGTCGACACGGTCGCGCGTATCAAAGCGTTGATTCCTCAATTCCAGGCCCAGCTTCCGCCGACAGTCCGCTTCAAAATAGCCAGCGACCGCACCGTTACGACGCGCGATTCGATGCGGGACGCCCAGCGCAATATGATCGTTTCCATCGGCCTGGTGATTTTGGTGGTGTTCGTCTTCCTCCGCAGTGGTTGGTCGACTTTTATCCCCAGCATAGCGGTGCCGGTATCGATCCTCGCCACCTTCGGCGTGATGTACGTGATGGGCTACACCCTCGACAATCTTTCGCTCATGGCCCTCACCATCGCCACCGGTTTCGTCGTTGACGATGCCATAGTCGTGGTCGAAAACATTACGCGCCACCTCGAAAACGGCATGAAACCCATGCAGGCTGCCCTCAAGGGCGCCGCCGAAACCGGCTTCACGGTGTTATCCATGAGCGTCTCCCTGATTGCCGTCTTCATCCCTATTTTGATGATGAGCGGCGTGGTCGGCCGCCTGTTTCGTGAATTTGCCATCACTCTCTCGGCCGCCATCACGGTGTCCATGCTTGTGTCTGTCACCGTTACCCCGATGATGTGCGCGTGGCTTCTCAAAGAACACAAAAGCCATGGATATTTCTACAACCTCGGAGACCGGTTCTTTAAGTGGGTCATCTCCTCCTATGCATCGGCTCTCGACGTGGTGCTCGATCACCCCTCGTCGGTCCTGCTGGTCATTGTGCTCACGCTCGGCGTGAACGTGTACCTCTACATCAAAGTTCCCAAAGGTTTTTTCCCGCAGCAAGATACCGGCCGGCTCAACGGCGCCGTTCTGGGAGAACAGCACATCTCCTACCAGGCCTTGGTCGAAAAGGCCAAATGGTTTGAAGAACAGGTCCGCAATGACCCGGATGTCGAGACCGTCATGATGGTAGCCGGCACCAGCGGCGGCGGATTCGGCGGGAATGCCGCCGCTATCAATGTTCAGCTCAAGCCAGTAGGGGTTCGCAAGTCAACCTCCGACCAGGTGATTGCCCGCCTGCGCCGCCAGACGGCCGGCATGCCCGGGGCCATCATGTTTCTTGCAGAACTCCCAGGACGTGCGCGTAGGCGGCAGGCAGGGCAACGCGCAATATCAGTACACGCTGCAAGGCCCGGACTTCGCGTCTCTCGCCGAATGGGGGCCCAAGGTATTGCAACGCCTGTCGTCGCTGCCGGAGATTGCCGACGTCAGCTCCGACCTGCAGAACTCCGGCTTGTCCTCCACGGTGGTTATTGACCGCGATACCGCGTCACGCCTCGGTCTTACGGCGCAAGCGGTCGACTCCGCGCTTTACGATGCGTTCGGCCAGCGCCAGGTCTCGGTAATGTACAAGTCGATCAACCAGTACCACGTTGTTCTCGCGCTGCAGCAGCAGTGGTGGGAAAATCCCGATTTCCTGAAGACCATCTACGTTCAGACCCCCAAGGGCACTGACGTGCCGTTGTCTGCCTTCACGCATTTCAATCAGGGGCTCACGCCTATCCGGCTGCCCCACCAGGGGCAATTTCCGGCCACCACCTTCTCGTTCAATCTCGCGGAGAACGTTCCTCTAAGTGATGCCGTCGTCGCCATCAACCGCGCTGAAGTCGAGATGGGCCTGCCGGCCAACATCACCGGCCGGTTCGCCGGCACGGCGCGTGCTTACCAGCAGGCGCTCAGCAATCAGCCGGTCCTGATCGGAACAGCGTTGCTCGCCGTTTATATCGTCCTTGGAATTCTCTACGAGAGCCTGATCCACCCTCTCACCATCATCTCCACGCTGCCGTCCGCCGGCGTCGGCGCGCTGGTAGCGATGGTCCTTTTCAAGAGCAACCTCGATATCGTCGGCATGATCGGAATTATTCTGCTGATTGGCATCGTGAAGAAAAACGCCATCATGATGATCGATTTTGCCCTCGCGGCGGAAAGAAACGAGGGCATGGATTCGCGGGATGCCATCTATCAGGCCTGCCTGCTGCGCTTCCGCCCCATCATGATGACCACCATGTGCGCCCTGCTCGGCGGAATGCCCATGGCCCTCGGCTGGGGCGCCGGAGCGGAATTGCGCAAGCCCCTCGGAATTGCCATTGTTGGTGGCCTGGTGGTCAGCCAGATGCTCACCCTGTTCACCACCCCGGTGATTTATCTTTATCTCGACCGGCTCCGCAAGCGCTTCACTTCGCGCCAGCCCAGCTATCGCCACCGCCCTGGCTTTCTCGTTCCGGGCGGCGTGGAAGGCGATTAACGCCGGCGAAAGTCCCGCGCCCATGCCGGATGGGATAACGAATTCTCGGGGCTCTTAGGCAAGCTGCGATCCGATATTCCTAGTTTCGCGACTCTGGCCCGTAGGTTTTGCTGAAGCCATTTCGCGCATTGGTGACCGTGAAGCTGCCGTCCGGCTGTGCGGATACCTTGATCCAATACGCTGCGCCATTATGTTGCGGCGGCGGTGGCGAATTGGGACCCGCCGGAGGAGCCGGCATCGGCTCGATCGGCATGCTCGGTTGCGGATCGTCGACGGTATTGGCGATGAACGCGCCAGGCACGGTGTATTCCTGGCCCCCGAGAACCGAGAAGTGCATCTGCCAGAGGTCCTCGAGTCCCGGAGACGAGTAAACCGTCTTCATCACTTCGGGCACTCCCCCTTTTCGCGTCCCGTTGTTCATAATCGCCACGCGCGGATGAAGTGCGTGTACCAGCACTGCGGAATTCGAACTGATCACTCCATGGTGCAAACCCAGAAGCAGATCGACCGTCCCGATGGGATTATTCGGGCACATCAGTTCGAATTCCTTATTCTTGGTCAGGTCGCCCAGGTGCACCGTCCGGAAGTTTCCGAATTGAATGAAGGAAGCAACGGATTGAGGGTCCTCCGCATTGTTGTCTCCCGGCTGGAAGTTGGCGCAGTACGGATTCGCTTTGCCCGCCCCCGGCAGCGGAGACTTGATCACCTCCCCTGCAGCGGCCACCACGCGCCAGTCCAGACCTTTCACCGGAATCTCATCGCCCGCCTTTACGACCGTATGTACCGCTTTTGCGTAAAGCTCGGGGTAAATCTTCTGCAGAAACTCATCGGTTTGCGGATCTGGCTGAACATTCGGACCGTGATCTATGAACTGCTTGATGGGGATGCGTGCGAAGCCAGTTCAGCCAGTCCGCCAAAATGATCTCCGTGCCAATGCGTCATGATCAGGTGGTCGATCTGGCTGATGCCGGCATCCTTCGTAGCCGCCATGATGCGCCCGGCGTCACGAACCGCTCCCGGAGCCACATTTCCCGTGTCGATGAGCACCGACTCGCCCGAAGGTGCTACAAAAAGCACGCTGTTTCCGCCCTCGACATCAATCACGTAGATATCCAGCGTCTTTCTCGCGGCTCGCGTCTGTGCGGCTGTACAGGCAGCGAGCGAAAAGATGGCCGAAAGACAACACATCAACCTTGTGCGCATTGGATTTCCTCCTGCGGGATTGAATCGGAAGGATGTTATGCCGGCGAGATCAGCCACGCTACCATTAAGTTTTTCAGCCGATCAGCCGGAATTGCCGCCAGATTGCTGCCGCAGCCGCGCCAAAAACTCTTCCACCTCCGAACGAAGCGCGAACCTGCGTGGCGCGATAGCCAGCACCAGCGCGTCCGCCCATTCCAGATCCTGCGGCCGCGGCGTCACGTAACCTTGGTGTATCGAGTCCGTGGGCGCGCTGCTTCCGAGGTAGCGCAGCCGGATATCGCAATTCGCCTGCACCGCCCCCAGCGCAAGCGTTAAAGCCAGCTTCTCACCGTCCGCATCGTCGGAGTGAAAGATCACCAGGATGTTCATAGGCTGATGTTCGCAGACGCCGGCTATCCTTGCGCGCCGATTCTGTCTGTAGGCCTCGATGGCAAGATATATGATATAGCAGCCCCGCGGGCAGGGAAGAGGCGCGGATGCAAGCGCTTTCGACGGAGGTAGCCATCATGATCACAGTCCGCAAAAGTGAAGACCGCGGCCATGCAGCCCATGGCTGGCTCGATTCGCGCCATACGTTTTCCTTCGCCGATTACCATGATCCGGATCATATGGGGTTTCGCAGCCTGCGCGTCATCAACGAGGATCGCGTCGCGCCGGGCAAGGGCTTCGGCGCGCACGCGCACCGCGACATGGAAATCCTCAGTTACGTGCTCGAGGGAAAGCTTGCGCACAAAGACAGCATGGGCCACCAGGAGGAGCTCGGTCCGAATGAGATCCAGAGAATGTCGGCCGGCAGCGGCATCATCCACAGCGAGTTCAATGGATCGGCTGCCGAGCCAGTCCATTTTCTCCAGATATGGATTGAGCCGAAATCGACCGGTGGCGCGCCCGTGTACCAACAGCTTCGCTTGGATCCCAAGGCCAAGCGCGACCGGTTGCTGCTCATCGCCGGCCCGGATCGTGTAGACGGAGCCGCCCAAATCAATCAGGATGCGAGCGTGTTTGTCACCGAAGTTTCACCCGGCCGCACGCTTTCACACGATTTGCGGAAGGGAAGGCATGCATGGGTCCAGGTCGTGCGTGGTGCGGCCAGCGTAAATGGCGTCCACGTAAAGGCCGGTGATGCCGTGGCGCTCAGCAAGGAAGAGAAACTCACCATCGCCGGTGAAGGCTCGGAGTCCAGCGAACTTCTGATCTTCGACCTGAACTAATGGATCTGAACTGAGGGATCTGAACTAACGGATCTGGACTAGGGGATCTGAACGACGCTCACCTTCGCGCTCTCCATTTCGCAACCGCGCCGTCAACCGCACCAGGCGCTGCTGGAATCCGCGCCCACCGCAACTTCAGCTTCGGCGGATCGTTTCAAATCGTTCCGCCAGCTGGTGTAGAATGTCGCCCGGCGTCAGGAAATGTAGGTTCGAGATTGATGGAGGTGAGATTGGCGGAGGCGCTCATGAAATCACGACGGCAAGTGATATGCGATCTCGCACTGGTCGCCGCTATGGCGGGCGTGCTGATGGTCCCGGGCGGTGCGCTCGCCCAGCAGTTGCAGGGGAAATCGCTCGTAAACGCCCTTCAGCGCGGCGGGTACGTAATTCTCATGCGCCATGCGAACGCGCCCCGCGAGCTTCCCACCGCGCAAACCGCCGATCCTGAAAACGTCCACCTCGAGCGTCAGCTCGATGAAACCGGCCGCACCACTGCCGTCGCTTTCGGCAAAGCGCTTCGCGATTTGAAAATACCCGTCGGCCAGGTGCTCTCGAGTCCCACCTATCGCGCCTTCGAAACGGCGCGCTACGCCCAATTGCCGGCCCCGCGAGCCGTCCCCGAACTCGGCGACAATGGCCAGAGCATGCAGGTCACAAAAGAGTCGCAGGCCGCCTGGCTCCAGAAACACGTCACGGAATTCTCTCCCGGCTCCAATACCATCATCATCACCCACCAGCCGAACATCGCGGGCGCTTTTCCGCAATGGGCGGACGGTTTGTCGGAGGGCGAAGCCCTCGTCTTGGGTCCCGACGGCAAAGGCGGAGCCAGGCTCGTCGCCCGCGTGAAAATAGAAGATTGGCCTAAGCTGGACAATTAGCTGCCTGCTGAAAGATCGAGACACTTCGTCTCTAAAGAGTCTGTGTGACAACCCTCGTTTTTCGTCAGGGCACGGATTCATCCGTGCCGCAAATGCGACAAATCAATCCGGCTTCAGCCGCTGAGGGACCATTTAGGCGGTTCTCGCACAGTCTTTGAAGCCTAAGCAGCGCCAAGCCAGTAGCCGTCTGGCCGCGACCCCAGTCCGACCATGGTCCGACACGACCGTAGTCCGACATTGACACCCAAGTGATGCTCGCATATTGTTTGCGCGCAGATGAAGTCGCGCGCCCAGGCGCGAACTTCCACATGACTTCCGTCGAAACCAATATGTTTTGGATAACCCGCGAGAGCATTCAATGAACCGCATTGCGCCGGCCGTCTCTGCCGCATTTCTTCTTCTGGCGTTGGCATGCGCGCTGCTTCACGGACAACGCCTCGTAAGCGCCGCTCAGCAGAATGTGCCGGACAGGCCGGAACAGGTAGAGCCATTCCATCGGCGGCCTGCAAATCTAAAGCGCGACCTGCTGTATGTGGCGGTTCCGGGCAGAAGGCAGTACCTCCAATATGGCGGTATCGGCGTGCTGGTTTTCGATGTTAGCCGGCACTTTGAGTTTGTGAAGCGGATACCTACCTGGGACACACCCGCGGCTCAGGAGCCGCAAAGCATTCACGGCATAGCAGCCAGTCCGGTCACCGGACTCCTTTATATCAGCACGAACTTCGAGGTCGCGGCCATCGACCTCAGAACGGACAAGATGGTTTGGGAACAGACTTATGACGGCGATTGCTGCGACCGCGTGGCCGTTTCACCGGACGGGAAACTCCTTTACGTCCCAACGGTGGAAGGCGCCAACTGGTACGTCGCCGATGCGGTCACCGGAAAACGCATCAAGAAGCTCGACACCAAGGACACCGTCAATAATCCTCATAACACGGTATTCAGTCTCGACGGCTCGCGCGTCTTCCTCTCCGGACCCACCGTGGGCATTGCCGATACGAAAACGAACACCGTCGTGGAAACGATTCGGTTCGGCAACAGCGTCCGACCTTTCACCATCAATGGCCGGGGCTCCCTGGTCTTCGCCAATGTCAACGAGCTCCTGGGCTTCGAGGTGGCCGATGTGGCGAGCGGCAAGGTGATCCACCGCGTGGAAGTGAATGGCTATGGATGGTCCAAAGAGCGCATCACGGAGCACAATTGCCCCACCCATGGAATTGCATTGTCACCCGATGAGAAGGAACTGTGGGTGGGAGACGTGGCGAACGGTTTTATCCATGTTTTTGACGCCACCGTGATGCCGCCCAGGCAGTTCAAGAGCATTCGGACCCGCAGCAATCCTTCGTGGATCACGTTCGGTATCGATGGAAAATTTGTCTATCCTTCGTCAGGGGACGTGATCGATGCCGCCACCAAGCAAATCGTCGGTGGGCTTCGGGATGAAATTGGCAGGCAAGTGGAAAGCGAAAAGCTCCTGGAAGTCCTTTTTGTCGATGGAAAACCGGTTCGCGCCGCAGATCAAATCGGAGTTGGTATGATCCGCGGCACCCCTGCGAATTAAGCAGTTTGCAAGGTTTCTCTATTGCAGGGCCGGGGTTGCCGCCCGGATGCAGCGTTGGAAATTGGCCGGAGGCGTGAAATGCCAGCAAAGACTGCGCGCCTGATTCCGTTTATTCTCACTGTTATTTATTCGCTGTGCCTTTCTGCGCCTTCGGTCGCGCAGCAATCCGTGCGCGGTACAATCACTGGAAGAGTAACCGCGGATCAGGGCCAGGTGCGGGCCTTCCGCGTGGCCGCTCACAATCTCGATCAGCGTCTCTGGTACACGGTCTTTACAAGAAACGGACAGTACACTGTTCCGCAAGCCCTGCCCGGGCTCTACGAACTTACCGTAGACGAGCCGGGTTACTCCTCTCCCAAGCTTCCCCTGTACCTGTTGCCGGGCGAGACTAAGAACCTTGACCTCGCTTTGAAGAAAGATGCCCGGCCGTCTGCGCCCGGCGCAGACGCCAACGAGGAAGGACCGCCGAGCCGTGCCGGCGGAAAAGTGGAATACGTAAGTAACATGGAAGAAGTTTATCCGCCGGGGACTGCTCGAGACCTGTTGAAGCAGGACTGCACCGGTTGCCACGGCGATTCCTTGACGGCGATGCACTACACGAAGGAGGGCTTTCTTCGAGGTATCGAGAGAATGACGGAAACCGGGCCCGCCAGCTTTCCAAACGTGCTGGCTCTCGGCCGAACCATCATCAGCACCAGCCAAAAAGATCAGCTCGCGGAATATCTGGCTAAAAACTTCGGCCCTGGGATGCCGGCACGCAGGCTCCGCGTGGACCCGGTCCCCATAGACGAATATCTGGCTTCCAAGGCTATCTACGTCAGTTACGACGTTCCGGCCCGGCTTGCTTTGGCCCCAAACCAGGGCTTGAAAGTCGGTGCTCCCATAGTCGACGGCGAAATCCCATTGCTTCCCGGACCAGCGGCGGGTGCCCGGACTCAACTGCAGGCGGCCGCTATCTCGCCGCTCGACGGCACCATCTGGTTTACCGCCCGCCACTGGAATTCGATTCTCGGGCTGAACCCCAAGGAGCTGGATCCGGCGAAGCGCTGGAGGAATTTCCCGGTCAAAGGTGAGTGGGTCGCAGTCAGTGGTGTAACGGTCGATAGCAAAGGAAAGGTCTACTGGAGCGAATTGGATGGCGGAATGTTAGGCGAGCTGGATCCCGTCACTGGCAAGCAGATCCGCTACGTCATCCCGCAAAAGGGGGTCGGCGTCGGCATTATGGCCGACAAAAATGACAACATCGATTTCGCGCTTATCTGGGGAGCCCTGTTCGGCCGCCTGGACGCCAAGACCCGCATGATTCACACCTACCCCACTCCTACTCCCGACAACGGTATCTATGGACTCGCAGTCGACCAGCAGGGAAACATGTGGGGCGCGGGATGGCAGAAGGGCACCATCAGTAAGTGGGATGCCGAAACGGGAACCGTCACTGAGTATCCCGTGCCGAACTCCTGGGGCCAGATTCGCCGAATCGGTGTGGATTCGAAAGGCATCGTCTGGGCTTCGGAGTACAACACAGGATATTTGGTGAAGCTCGATCCCTCTTCAGGAAAGATGACCGAATACAAGCTTCCCGGCAATGGTGCCAATCCATACGAAGCGTGGCCGGATCAGGACGACAATCCCTGGACCGCCGACCAGGTTCACAGCGGCATTCTCAAGCTGGACTCGAAGACTGGCAAGTTCACGTTCTATCCCATGCCTCAGCCTCACCAGAGCGTTCCCAAGATGGAGACGGCCAGCGATCATACTTTATGGTTTGGCACGCGGGGCATGCCGGTCACCGTGGGGGTCCATTTCTATCCTGACGGCTATAGTGCGAGTGCTCCGCCGCTTCCTTGAGGTCGCGCCGCGCGGAAGCAGGATGCGCAGCGAAGCTACTCGACAAGCTGCCCGATCAGACAGCTCGATCGGACGTTGACACGAGAAGGCGGCGGTTGTATGTCTTGCGCAAGAGTCGCTCCTGCGGGGAAGGGGAATGGTCGAAACAAACGATTAGTAAATCGGGCCTTGTGCAAAGGTCGATTGAAAGTGAGCGTCCCATTCAGTTGAAGGAGTTCCATATCTTATGAGCTGCTTGCGAAATCATGTCCCGCGGTTTCTAGCCTTACCGGCAGTCGCAACCCTCGCGGTCATTGCCATACTTGTCATGCCCGCGCGCGTCGAATTCGCTCAGCAGGCCCCTCTGCACCTGAATCCGGCGGTTGAGAAACTGGCCCAGGGCCAGCCGATTGTAGGCATCCAGACGGACGATCTGTCCCTGCAGAATTGCCACTCGCTTGCCCGCATCGACTTCGATTATGCCTACGTCGACATGGAGCACGGGCCGCTTAATCTCGACGGCCTCGCTTATTGCGTCGCCGCGATGGTCGATAAAGCGGCGGTTCTCAAGAAGGGGAACGCTCAGGTTAAGGTGGCCCTGTTTGCGAGGTTTCCGCCGTACGGGCGCGATCTCGAAAGCAACGACTGGATCGTAAAACAAGCGCTCGACATGGGGCTGATGGGCATCATCTTTAATGGCGTGGACAACAAAGATCAGATGACTCGGCTGGTTCAGTTCATGCGCTATCCGCAGTCCCCCAGGTCGGAGCACCCGCAGCCTCCCGGCATTCGTGGATTTTCTCCCGGCAATGCCGTCTTCGCGTGGGGCATCTCGCAGGCTGAATACGAGCAGCATGCTGACGTCTGGCCCCTCAATCCTCGAGGGGATCTCCTGGCCATTCCGATGATTGAAACGGCGGAAGGCCTGAAGAACGTAGATGAAATTGCGTCGGTGCCGGGCGTTGGTGCGATCTTCGTCGGTGCAGGCGGGGACTTGCACCAGTATTTAGGCGTTCCGCAGAATTCGGCGGATGTCGAGGAGGCTTTTCAGACCATTCTGAGAGCCTGCAAGACCCACAACGTTCCTTGCGGTATAACCGCAAACACGAAGGCTGACGTGGATCGGCGGCTCAAAGAAGGATGGAAGATGATTCGAACGGGCAGGAGCGAGTAGCGATTGCCCGTTTCAGGCTTTGCGTTCAGCGTGAACTCACCGAAAACTTTACAGACCGTCCCGCGTAATTTTTAGCGCCAACCCTCCCACCGGCACTGCTGGTCCGGTGGGAGGGCAAACAAAATTCCGCAAAACTTCCAGGTTTATGGGCAGGTAGCCGCGATATGCTTCATCGCGGTCACCTTCATGTAGTGAGGGGCCTTCGGCACGTCTTTGTTCTCCTGCATTGCCGCGGCCTCGGGAACTGCCGTACCGGTAATTTCCACCTTGTGGCCGACGTGCGGAGCGAGATTCTCAGTCGATGACACGATGCCCACCGTCTTCGGACCCTTTTCCAGGTCGGTCAGCATGTAAGTGCCGGGTGTGGGGCCAGCCCTCAAGCAGCCGGTCATGCTGTGCACCTTGGGAGCTTCCTGGGTCTTCACGCCCTGCGCAAACAGAAGCACGCTGCAAAACATCAAACCTGCTACCACCGAAAGTTTCATAACAACCTCCTGATTCAGACTTCCGATTAGGAACCCTGTCACGCGGCATCGTACCCCTTCTCTTGCGCTGCGGACAAACAAATTTGTAGCCCGCCGCCCGGCCGCCGCCCCGGCGTCGCATGTCGATCCGCCGTAAGGGCAAGCGCCGTCTTCTTGCGCACGGCCATTTAAGGGCGCGTGCCCGATTTAGTTCACAAGCGCCTTGCGGGCAGGCGCAGCGTGCGGTATCGAGTGGCCGTTTCCGGCCAAGCCATCGGAAGTGGTTTTGAACTGGCCGACCAGCCGGCGCAGTTCCGTGGAGGCCCCCACCAGCTCTTGCGCGGCTTTCTGAGTGTCTCCCGCTTTGGCATTTCAGGCTTTTGCCTGCGGGGCGAACGCATGCGCTTCATTGCTCGTTCTCCCGCGGTCTCGAAAGCCTCGCGGCGCTTTCCGGTTGAGGCGGTTTTTCAGGCGGCTGCTGGCTTGCTCGAGCGCGAGTCGTAATTCCTCGACGCCCTGCGTCTCGCTGCTCACCCTCCCGGCATCCAGGTCCGCGATCAATTCCAGGCTCAGATTGCGCGTCCTTCGCACGCGTGCGCTCGCCAGCCACGGACTGGCTCCCTCGTCGCCATGCCCATCCACCTGGCGCGCCCGCAATTCCTGAGCGGCCTGCGCCGCCGACCGCAGGCAGTCCACCGCGTCCCGGTATTCGCGCAAAAGCCCCAGGTCCGCCCCCGCGCACACCAGATACTTTTCAAGCTTGGCCAGCTCCAATTCCGCTTTCTTCACCTGCAAGCTCGCGCCCCAAAAGGTCTCACTCGGCACAATCAGTTCCACCGCAATTCCTTGCGTACCTCCCTTGGTCGCGCGCGGCGCGGCCAGCACGCGCGCCCCGGCCGTCTCGGAGGTGAAAACGTTGGTCAGGATGATCCGTCTGCCGATCTCCGGGCACGTCGACATCTTCAGCAATCCCCCCTGGATGTTCACCTGGCTGGCCACGGCGGATTCCTTGAACGCCTTGCCATCGGTGCTCTCCCACTCCGCCTTGATGCGCAGAGGTACCTCGAAACGCTGGCTCTTTCGCCGCTCCAGCTTCGATCCGTCCGGCGCTGTCGGTCGCTTTTCGATGATGTTCACGATTCTCTCCGGCTCGCTGTCGGCTGCCACGCCCAATCCATTCCGGTTATTCAGCACAGTCCTAATCGGTCGATTCGAGGAATAACTTCAGTCGCTCGCCGAGGCTCGAGCGAAGAATCGCACCGGTTTCCAGGGCGGTACTACAAGCAAGTCCTGACCTGCATCCGTAAAGTGCCGTAAGAGTTTTCGCCCCTGATCCAGTCTCTTTCGCGGCCACATCAAGGAAACGCCGCCATCTAACGGTTTTTTTGCGCAATCAACGGGCAAGACCGTATGTCTGCGCGCTCCGCTGCGGCATACCATGCAAGTCGTGATGCGTCGAATGTCATACCAGCGCGGGGGGCCGCAATGAAATGCCAGGCGATGTCTTACCCAAAGTATCTTCAGGAGCGCGACGAGTGCATTGCCGCGCACGCTTTTTATCTCTGGCTGCTGCGGGGGTGCCCGGAAGGCTCCCCGGAGAAAGACTGGATCAAGGCCGAAGAAGACTTCGACCAGGAATTCCTGAGTCAGATCGATCTAGGGATGGTGTGCTAGTCCGAGAAACCGGCACGAGGCGCTTCGGCTCCGGAGAGCGCTTCTAAATCACCAGCCATGCGACCTCCGCTTGATCGCGGAACCCGCTTGCGTGACCGGCAAAATCGAAACTCGATATCCAGTAATACGGGCTGGAGCCGAACCGTAGTGGGCAATTTCTATCGCCCCCCTTAATTCATTACTTGGCTCTCTTCTTCGACATCTAGGTCGGGGTCAGCGGTAGCCGTGCTCAGCAACTGAATTAGAACGTCACTCGCAAGAATGGGCGAATTCCGACAACGTTCTCGCGCATCAGCAGCAGTCACATCGATCTCCCGAAACCGGCCCTCCAACTTCCGATATTTTGCATATGCTCCAATGTCCAGCATGTAGGCGGCGAATGTTCCCTGATGACTCTTGTGGGTAATCGCCGTACCCACTGAATGAACGATCCGGTAATCAAGCAGTCTGCTAAGCAATTCCCGGAGTCCGTTCTGTTCTTGCAGGGCCTGATCCGGAACCAGGAAGACGTTTTCCTTCTTATCCAGACAGAATTTGGTGATCGCATTGATACCTTTGAGAAGAGCGTCCTGATCTTGCTGCTCCGAATCAACCTTGAGCTCTGCTATGCGGCGCTGAAAAACGCCTAAGCTAAGCTGCCGAACATCATCCTTACCAATCCTCTCCTCGCCTGGTGACTTTGGAGAAAGCGACTCGAGAAGCAGAGATAGAAAATCCCGCGGCACACCGCCAGCCGCCAGTACGAGCCTTTCGAACCCTTCACCCATAAACAGATCGTCGACCTCCTCGCCGGACATGTCTGCCTTCTTGCCATAGGCATATAGAATTTGTCGCAATTGGGCTGACGTCCGCTGGAAGTCGGCCAATGTAAAATCCACATTTATGGGTTGGTAGTCGTGTCGCTCCTGTATTCCGATGGGCTGCTTGTCTCGGTCCGCGTAAAGCACGCTCGCATGTCTTAGCGTTGCGACTTTGAAATAGAGTGGCACGTCCTTACAAAGCCTATGGATGTAGTCAGCCACGTGAGGTTGAATAGTTCGCTGCAGGTGGTAAAAATCATCAAGGGCCAGAAATACGCTTTTGACTTCCGTGGATAAGTCGAAAAAGTCCCGAACTCGTTTCTTCAATGTGGGCAGTAATAGGTTGAGCTGCTGAATTTTGCTGTCGTGCTGCTGATATTCATGTTCGATTGCGGCTTTCTGGGCACTCACCGCCTTTGTTCCGACGGTCAATCCTTTTGAGGAAATTCCCGCAGCTGCACTCGTCTGGTCTTCTAGGGAAGCGGTCCGCCGGACTTTTGCGTCCCGTTCGTCCGGATTCTGTTTGAGAGCAACCAACCCTCTCCTGATTTCCTGAATAAGCTCGCGCGACCGCTTCTTCTTTCCAAACCAGCCCGTCAGATTTCCTTCAAGCTCTCCGAATAGCTGGTCGAGTATCTCTATCAGAACATTCGGGAAAGAATGTTGTTTGTAGTCTTCGCAGTTGACGTAAACGACTCGGACATCGTGGCGTACTTTTTTTTCGGCGACTTGCAAAAGCAGGGTCTTACCGCAACCACGGCGACCAAAAATGACATGGTTCTGCCGTGCAATGGCGTCGGCAATAGCATTGGACGCATCTATATAGTCGATCGGATCGGGGCCGCTACGTTGAACTCGTATGCTTTCTTGGACAATCGTACGAAGCCTTTGGACACCGTCAGACAAGACTCATCTCCCTCCATTGCGCTACAATTATCGATTACTAACCATTTCCCATTTTAATACGAGGGCAAAGGTCGGGCAAGGGCGGCGCACGCCACGAGAATTCTTGGAAGATTACGTTCAACCGAAGGGCTGAAACTACAACATTCTGATTCGATGGTGCCGGAGGAGGGAGTCGAACCCACACGGCCTTGCGACCAACGGATTTTGAGTCCGCCGCGTCTGCCATTCCGCCACTCCGGCGTGCAAATTATCTTAGGCTACCTTGCGAGCCACGGCAACCTCCCTTGCTCCGTGGGAACGCCAATCTCCCGATTGGCGGTTTTGCACTCGAGGTCCCTTGAGCTCTTGCCACCATTCTGCCGAAGCGTTCTTCGCTGCGCTCGGCATGACGATCCAGGTCCGCCGCCCCTCCGAAGGATAAATTCACTAAGCAGCAATAACTCTGAACACTGAATTTGTGTACACTGTTTCCGTATGAAAAACATCACCCTCAGCGCGGAGGAGAGCCTTATCGAGCAGGCCCGGATGGTCGCCAAGCAGCAGCGCAAAACTCTAAACGCAGCGTTTCGCGAGTGGCTGGCGGAGTTTACTCGTCGGGCGGGCAGCGCTGAGGAGTACGACTCGCTCATGAGGCGCCTCAAGCACGTGAAAGCGGGCCGTCGTTTCACGCGGGACGAGATGAATGAGCGATAGGTTCTTCCTCGACACGAATATTTTTGTCTATTCCTTCGACAAGCATTCCCCCCGAAAAGCCGCCCGCTCGACCGAATTGATTCGGCAGGCGATCCAGCTCGGCATTGGCATGGTGAGCTATCAGGTGGTTCAGGAGTTCTTCAATCTGGCGCTCCGCCGCTTCGCCGAACCCATGGCATTTACGGAAGCGGAGCAGTATTTGTCCGCCACCTTCCGGCCCCTTCTGGCGGTTCATTCCTCCCACGCCCTGTTCGGCCATGCCTTGCAAATCAGTGCGAGGGACAAAATGCCATGGTATGACTGTTTGATCCTCGCCTCTGCCATCGAAGGAAAGTGCGACATTCTCTACAGCGAGGATTTTCAGCACGGTCAAAAGTTCGGAGATCTGCGGATCGTGAATCCGTTCGCCTAGGCATTGCCTCGCCTGGTCTACCAAAACACCACGACAACTACCGGTTGCAAACCCTTCCGGATCGTGCGAGCTTGTCTCCGGCATGCTCACTCAAAACATGGTGAATCGCAGCGAGCTGAGGATGGATGTGCTGCTTGTCGGGCGGCCTTCGCCCGGCGCTTTTGGCAGTCATTCCGGGCACGTTTTCCGCTCAATTTCGCGCACGCTCATTCGACACTGCCGGACGAGTAAAAACACATCTAAGTTGCTGAGAATAAAGGAAAGCGGTATGCCCCACTCGACACTACAAGAAAAGCGCCAGCACATCAGATCGGCGACACTTTTCGCGGACGATTCCCGTTACGGGACGGCCACAGTGTTCTCCGCGAGCGATACCGGGAGAGGTGAGCCACGCGCAGCATACTAGTGGCTGGTTTTGCCGGGTTGCTGTGGGCGGCGATCTGGGCGTCGCCGGGACTCGGGCGCCAGGGTGGCGAGATCCTGAGCCCGCCGGAGAAGGCGACCTGCGCTTTCCCCGACAGCAAGACGATTCACGTGGACTACGCGAGCCCACGCATGCGCGGGCGAAAGATTTTCGGCGACCTGGTGCCCTATGGCGAAGAGTGGCGCGCCGGCGCGAATGAAGCCACCACCTTCGTCGTCAATACGCCCGTGCTCGTGCAGCAGACGCTCGTCCCCGCGGGCAGCTACACGCTCTTCACGCTCCCCACAGCCGACAAGTGGACGCTTATTATCAGCAAGCAAACTGGCGAGTGGGGCATTCCGTATCCCGGGAAGGAATTCGACTTCGCGCGCATCCCGATGAAAGTCGCCAAGCTGCCCGCGCCGCTCGAAAATTTCACCATCGCCTTCGACAAGTCCGCCGGCCGCTGCACCATGCGCCTCGACTGGGAAACCACCCGCGCCTCGGTGGACATAGACGAGAAGAAATAGGGTGAGCCGAAAACGGCGGACGCGGCTAGTTGTGGTGGAATTTCACGTCGAGCGGCGCGTTCATCACCGGCACGTGGAGGTGCTTGCTCTCGAACGCGGAAATTTCCGGCTCGTGGACCAGGCTGAGCCCGATGTTGTCCAAGCCCTTGAGCAGGCATTCTTTGCGAAAGGGATCAATTTCGAACGGGTAGCGCAGTCCCTGGTTGTCGCTTACGGTCTGCTGTTCGAGATCGATGGTCAGCTTGTAGCCTTCATTTTTCTCCGTGCGCTTGAAAAGCTCGTCGATCTGCTCGTTCGAAAGCGTCGCCGGAAGAATGCCGTTCTTGAAGCAATTGTTGTAGAAAATGTCGGCATAGCTCGGCGCAAGAATTGCGCGAAAGCCGTAATCGAGTATCGCCCACGGCGCGTGCTCGCGGCTCGAACCGCAGCCGAAATTCGCCCGCGCGATCAGAACGCTGGCGCCCTTGTAGCGCGGCCAGTTCAGCACGAACTCCGGATTCGGCTTCTCCCCAGGCAGGTACCGCCAGTCGTAAAACAGAAACTGTCCGAAGCCCTCGCGCGTGCACAATTTGATGAACTGCTTCGGCACCATCTGGTCGGTGTCCACATTCACGCGGTCCATCGGCGCCACCAAACCCGTGTGTTTGATGAAAGGCTGCATCGTTACTCGGCTCCGTTCACGTTCCACTTGCGAATATCCACGAAGTGGCCTTCGATCGCTGCCGCCGCGGCCATGGCCGGGCTCACCAGGTGCGTCCGGCTGCCCTTGCCCTGGCGTCCTTCGAAATTGCGGTTCGACGTGCTGGCGCAGCGTTCGCCGCTCGGCAGAACATCGTCGTTCATTGCCATGCACATGCTGCAGCCCGCGTCGCGCCATTCGAATCCCGCGTCGCGGAAAATCTTGTCGAGCCCTTCCTTTTCCGCCAGCGCCTTCACCACGCGCGAACCCGGCACCACCAGCGCCTGCTTGAGCGACTTCGCCACGTGCTTCCCGGCGACCACGTGTGCCGCCGCGCGCAAGTCTTCCAGCCGCGAATTCGTGCACGATCCGATGAACACGCGATCGAGCGAGATGTCCTCGATCGGCGTTCCCGGCTTCAGATCCATATACGTCAGCGCGCTCTCTGCCGCCTTGCGGTCCACGGCGTTCGTGAACGACGACGGATCCGGCACGCGGCTCGGTCACCTGCGTCACCATGCCCGGATTGGTGCCCCAGGTGACCATCGGCGCGAGGTCGCCCGCCTCCAGCGTCACCGTGCTAGTCGTATTTCGCCCCTTCGTCGGTGGCAAGCGATCTCCAGTACTCCACGGCCTCCTGAAAATCTTTTCCGCGCGGCACAAACGGCCGCCCTTCCAGGTAGGCAAACGTAGTTTCGTCCGGCGCCACCATTCCCGCGCGCGCGCCGCCTTCGATCGACATGTTGCACACCGTCATGCGGCCTTCCATCGAAAGCCCGCGAATGGCCTCGCCCGTATATTCCACCACGTGTCCGTTGCCGCCGCCGATTCCGATCTTCCCGATGATCGCCAGAATGATGTCTTTCGCCGTAACCCCGCGCGGGCGCTTGCCGCGCACGTCGATCTTCATGGTCTTCGACTTGAATTGCGTCAGGCACTGCGTCGCCAGCACGTGTTCCACTTCGCTGGTGCCGATGCCGAATGCGAGCGCGCCGAGCGCGCCGTGCGTCGAGGTGTGGCTGTCGCCGCAGACGATCGTGCAGCCCGGCTGCGTGATGCCGAGTTCGGGCCCGATCACGTGCACGATGCCCTGATTCCGGCTGTTCATGTCGAACAGATTGATGCCAAACTCCTCGCAGTTTCTCGTCAGCGCCTCGAATTGCGCGGCGGCGTCCGGATCGACAATAGGCAGCGCGCGGTTTTTCGTCGAAACCGAGTGGTCCATCACCGCAAATGTCAGCTCCGGCCGGCGCACCTTGCGCCCTGCGGCCTTCAATCCGGCAAAGGCCTGCGGCGAAGTGGCTTCATGAATCAAGATGCCGGTCGATGTAAATCAGCGACGGCTTGCCGGGCTCCTCGTGGACGACGTGAGCTTCCCAGATTTTTTCGTACAACGTGCGAGGCGACATAGCGTTATGTTTCCAGCCGACTGAAATCTCCCGGGCAGATCGTCCCGGGCTGTCCTATCCGTGTGAAACTAAATTGTAACATTCCAGCGCAGGATTGTAAGGGTGGCACAGGCACTCCTGCCTGTGCTCTTGCTTTCAGCGTTGCTCGCGCGGCCTCCAACGCTAGCTGCGAAACCAAGAAAATGCAGATCCGTCGTTGAGGCTCGGGATATCGTCGTGGGCATCAGCGCGAATGCGCCCGAGAAGAAGTGAACGATCTAGCTGGCAGTATCGATCTTGAGAAACTCCGCGGCTTGCTTCAGCGTGGTGTCGCCGGGAAGGGGACGAAAATCCGTATCGACTTCCTTCTCACGCACGGCGATTGTCTTGAAGAAGAGGGCCTTTCCATCCATCTGCACGTCGAGAAACGTCATTTCCCAGTGGCCGCCGCCGACGTTTCTCTGCCTGACGCAGAAGGTTCCGCCGGCATCCAGATGGCCCAGCAGCCCGTTCCAGAACTTCACTCGGGCTCAGCAGTTGCCCATCGAGTTCCGCGAGCCGGTGTTGCCGCCGGTCCACAAGCATCACGCCCTGCATGTGGTGAAAGACCACGCTCTCGTTGCCGCTCGGGTGGAAGCTGGGATTCGGCCTGAATTGCAACTTGATGAAGCCGTCCTGGATACCGTTGTACTCGTAGAGGAAAGCGCGCGGCAGCATCGTCATAAGCTTTCTTTCCTGCTCCGCGTCGTGCGCCCTGCCTTTTTGCTTCTCGCGGAAGTCATCGGGGTCGGAGAGAATCTTCCGAATGCGCTGGTCTTCCTTGCGGCGACCGTCGGCATCCAGAGCCTTACCATCCACCGAGATGAGCCGGTGTATTTCTCCGTCCTTGGTTTGAACCACTTCAAATAGCCGAGCCTTTCCGTCTTCCTGATGGAACTCGCGGTATTTCCAAAGGCTGGTGTCTTCGTCCTGCGCCTTTAATTCATTTTGGACCACTTCGGCGGCCAGTTGATTGGCGCTCAGGTGGGGCTGTATCGAGCCGTCTTCGGCTCGCACGAATCCGGACGGCACCGCAAAGAAAAGAAGAACTGGAATTACGAGCAAGAAGGGGACAACGTACGACCTTGGAATGCTTGTTTGGTATCGTGCTGCGAGGGCAGAGTCGCTGTGCTGAATGCCCGGATCAGCCACCTTATTCATTTCGCCAGTCCCGCTGACGGCCACGCCGAGCTACTCAGGAAAGCTTATTCAACACGGGTTATGGCGGCAATACAGAGTTGGCAGTAGTTCCGGCGTGCCTTGTTCTTAGTACCCAACGGTAAAACGCGCTCGGCTGAATTTCGGTTTTTCAACCTCGTCGAGAATGGCGACTGCGAAGTCCTCCATGGAAATGCGGCTCTGGCCGCCGGGATCGATCAGCAGTTGATTCGTGTCAGTGCGGTATTTGCCCGTGCGCGTGCCCGTGCCCTCGTCGATTTCCGCTGAAGGGCAAACGTAAGTCCAGTCGAACGGCGCCCTCCGAATAATGTCCAACGCATCTCGATGCGCCAGCGCCAGCTTCTTATACGCGGGGGGGAAGTCTGGCGTATCGACAAGCTGGACTCCGGGAGAAACCTCCAGCGAACCTGCGCCGCCTACCACGATGAGCCGCATCGGCTGATTCGTTCCCACGCCTTCCACAAGGGCCTGGGCCGCGGTAATGATCTGGTTCGCGTCGCCAGCGCCCGGGCCATACGCACTGATCACTGCGTCGTTGCCCTTCGTGGCGATTGCCACGCTCTCGGGTTTCAGCACGTCTCCTGTTTTGTATTCCAGGTTCGGGCGCTTGACGGTCTGCTGCGAGGCGTCCCGCACGATCGCCGTTACCTTGTGCCCTCGCCCCAGCGCTTCGTTCAGAATGCGCGTGCCGATCCTGCCGGTTGAGCCAAACAGTGCAATTTTCAAATGGGTTCTCCGCCGAACGCGAAAATTCGCGTCTAAAAGGTCCGAGGTTGAGGAGGCCGGGCGCGAAAAAGCCGCCGCGGCTAATGGCCGGCTTTTTGCGACTTTGCCGCGCTCATGTCGGGAACTTCTTCACCCAGGGCCGTGGCTAGGTCGATCTGGTGGTCTTGCTCCTGCATGAGGATC
Organism: uncultured Acidobacteriota bacterium; assembly: GCA_963848365.1. GTDB lineage: Bacteria > Acidobacteriota > Terriglobia > Acidiferrales > UBA7541 > Palsa-295. The sequence goes on along the minus strand of CAWKDI010000002.1, from coordinate 1,499,447 downwards.
TGCCGGATCTGTTCGGCCATGGCAAACTCGCCGAGTTCTTCGCACTGCCGGATACGGTCGCGGTAATTCCGCACTGTTTCGTTTTCGTTGTTGAGGTCAAAGCGCAGCATCTGCTTGGGATCGTCGGAGGTCTGCACGGGCTTGGGCGTCACCGTGGGCATTTTGCCGAGATAATCGATCTGGCGCGAAATGGTGAGGGCGTGATCGAGTTCCTGCTTGGCGTGGATCTGCAGCTGGTCCGCGATATTCATGTACGCGGCGCCCTTGAGGACCTGCGAGTACACCACGTAGGCGATCACTGCCTGGTATTCGCGCGACAAATCCTCGTTCAGCAGTTCCGCGAGCCGTTCGCGGGTAATGCCGCCCTCTTTTCCAGCGTGCTTTTCATCAGCCATGTTGTTTCTCCTTTGAGATGTATGAGGATGAATTTGAAAGGTGCGCTCACACGAACGCCAGTGCACCGAGAGGCCCGCCGGGCCTAGAGCCATCATACATCGAAGCGCTTTGGCTCCATGCTAGAATCGCGACTGTGAAATCCGGCGTCGATTTCAACCCCGCCCCGGGCGGTATTGCGCGCCCTTCTTCCTTTGTATTACGGCCCTGCCCATTATGCGATTCGATCGACCGCAAGCCCGTTCTCGAGCGGGACGCGTGGCAGATCGTTAAGTGCGCGAGCTGCGGGATGGTCTTCATCGGCACCGAACTCGACTATTCAGGACAGATCGCAAAGCACGACTGGCTTGACGATTACCCCCGGGAGATGCTGCGCCGCAAGGAGCGCCATCCGTTTCTCTTGTTTCTTTCCCGCCGTACGCGGTGGCTCCGTCCGGAAACCAACGGACGACTGCTGCGGCAGACGCGGCGCTGGAAAAGGGAAGGGAAACTCGCCGACTTCGGCTGCGGGGACGCAAGTTTTCTCGCCCGCGCCTCCGGCATATTTGACGTGGTCGGAATCGAGATCAGTCCGAGGCTCGCGGAACTATCGAGGCAACGGATGCCGGCGGAAAAGATTCTCGAAGGCCCCGTCACCGAGGTCGCGAACAACGCGCTGGATGAAAAATCCTTTGATGTGGTCACGCAGTTTGGCTATATCGAACATGAATGGCGGCCTCTCGACGGCCTGCGCGCCGCTTTTCGCGTGCTGAAACCCGGCGGCGTTACGCTGATCAAGACACCGAATTATGCCTGCTGGAACCGCACGGTGATGGGCGCGGACTGGTGCGGATATCACATTCCCGCGCATTGCAATTACTTCACGGCGGATACGTTGGCAAAAATGCTGCGCCGCGCCGGTTTCGAACCCCTGCGGCGTCCGTTGCTTTACAGGCTGCCCACCAGCGATTCGCTCTGGATGGCCGCGCGCCGCCCGGCGTAGCGTCCCTGTTTTCGCGCGCGTCTGGGTTCGGCGTGAACATCTGAGCCTAAAGCCCCGAATTCAGCGCTTTCGCTGCCAATAACCGTAAAAAGGAAGGCCAAGAAATATCAGGGCGAGCCCGATCGACGAGCGCACCGGCCGGGCCATCCATAAACTGACCGTCAAGGCCAGCGCTCCCAGCACGAACAGCGCGGGAAGCACGGGATAGCCCCATGCGCGGTAGGGCCGCGGGAGATGCGGTTCTGTGCGGCGCAAGCGGAACAGGGCCACCACCGCGAGGGCGTAGAAAATCCACGTCGCAAAGATAAAAAGGGATGTCAGGTCTTCAAACGTGCCACTCAGCGCCATCACGCTCGCCAGCGCGCACTGACATATCAGCGCATTCCCGGGAGTGCGAAATTTCGGGTGGACTGCCGCGGCAACGCGGAAGAAGATCCCGTCCCGCGCCATGGCATAGTCGACGCGCGCCCCGCTCAGAATCGACGAATTGAGCGTGCCCAGCGCAGAAATTACCATGGCCACGGTGATCCACAGCGCGGCCCCATGCCCTGCAAAGCTTTCCACCGCATCGGAAGCCACATGCTGAGAACTGGCCACCGCGCCAAATGGAAGCACGTAGAAGCACACGGCGTTGAAAAGAATGAATACCGCCGCCACAAACAGCACACCCCCCACCAGCGCTCGCGGAATGTTGCGAGCGGGGTCGCGCACTTCGGAGCCCACGAGGTTGAGGTCTTCCCAGCCGTCATAGGCCCACAAGCAAGCCGCCAATGCCGCGAGAAATCCGCCGAATGTGCCCCACCCTGGCGAGGCCGGCCAAAGCGGCTGAAAATTCGAGGCCCTTCCGTGCGCCAGCGCGAACCCAAAACCAATAATCGCCAGCACCGCCGCTACCTTCAAGAATGTGAGCACCACCTGGACTCCTCCGCCCAATCGCACGCCCAGATAGTTGACGAACGTCATCACGCACAGCGCGGCAACCGCCAGCGGTTGCGCCCAGGTGAAAATAAATTGCGAGTCTTGCCGCGGTAGAAAGGGCAGATGCAGGTGGAATACATACAACGGCGCAGTGATGGAAGGCACCAGGAAGCCGCAGAATCGCAGCAATCCCGCGGCAATGGCCGCCGCAGATGCGGGGCGTCCCACGATTGAATGCATCCAGCCGAACGAGAATCCCCACACGGGCCCGAACCCGCGCCGAAGATAGGCATACTCCCCTCCGGCCTCCGGAATCGCCGCGCCAAGTTCGGCGTAGCTGATCGCGCCAAAGAGCGAAAGCAGCGCCCCTACAATCCACGCCGCGAATACGACCGACACGGATCGTCCTTCGGCCGCCATCTCGCTCGGCTTCAGAAAAATACCCGTGCCGATCATGGTGCCGACAACGATCGCGGCGGCGGCCCAGGGTCCAAGGCCGCGCACCAATCCCGGCTGCGGTTGTGTTCGTTCGTCCGTATAGGTCAGTTTCGTCGCCATGCCCGCAAATTTAGCCTTTATTACCCGTTCGCTCCCTCTCGTTGTCCGCGACGAAGCTAGCCAGAGAGCCAATCGCAAACGTCACGCCGGTTCCCACGAGAACGTACCACGTAAAGGCCAGCCGCGTGAGGAACGTCACGCCGATCATCGTGGCGATCCCCGCGGCGAAGCCAACCAGCGCGCCACTTTCGTTGGCGCGCCTGTTCCATGTGCCCAGCAGAAAAACGCCGAGCATTCCGCCATAAGTGATCGACGCGATCGTCAACCCCGCCACGAGCACCGGACCCCAGTGGACCAGCCCGAGCAGGCCAAGCACGAGCCCCCAGGCAAGCGTCATTCTGCGTGACCGGCGCAGAGAAGTCGCGTCGCCCGATTCCTTCATAGCCGGTGACATGCGCGGCGAAAGATCGATGACGCTCGACGACGCAAGCGAGTTTAGCGAGCCGCTCGCGTTGGACATCGCAATCGCGAAAATCGAGGCAAGCACGATCCCGCGCAACCCCACCGGCATGTCGCGCACGATAAATTCCGGGAAGATGCGGTCCGCGTCGCCAGTCACCGGCAGGGAAGCGTGCTGTGCGTAGACAAAGAGCATCACGCCAATTACCAGAAACAGCGTGAACTGCGCGAACACGATCACGCCGCTCGCCAGCAGCGCGGTCTTGCTGTCGCGTTCGTTGCGGGCGGCCAGCAGCCGCTGCACCATGGTCTGGTCGGTGCCGTGGCTGGCCATCGTCAAGAATGTTCCGCCGATCAATCCCGACCAGAAGGTATAGCTTTGCGTCAGGCTGAAGGCAAAATCGAAAACGCGCAGCTTACCGCCCGCCGCCGCAGCCACGCGCGGCACCTCCGGCCAGCCCCCGGGAATCTTGTGCAGCAGCAGAAAGAAGGCTGCGACGGTGCCGGTGATATAGAGCGCGAACTGGATCACGTCGGTCCAGATCACCGCGCGCATTCCGCCCTCGAAGGTGTAGAAGATCGTGAGCGCGGTGACGATCGCGATCGACGCGCGTTCCCCCGTCCCGAAGGCCACGCTCACCACTTTGCCGATCGCTGAAATCCGCACGCCCTCCGCGAGCGCTCGCGTACCCAGGAAGACCACTGCGGCTGCCGACTTCATGCGCTCGCCAAAACGCTTCCCCAGAAGTTGGTAAGCCGTGTAGAATTCGCCCTGGAAATACTGCGGGACCAGAACGACGCACAGCACCACCCGCGCCACGACGTAGCCCAGCACAAGTTGCAGAAAGCCCAGATTGCCGGCGAACGCGATTCCGGGCGTGCCGATAATCGTGAGCGTGGACGTTTCGGTGGCCACGATCGAGCACGCCAGCGCCCACCAGGGGGCGGTGCGGCCGCCCAGAAAGTAATCGCGGAGCGTCTGCTGCCCACGGCGGAAGCGGGCGCCAAACGCGGTGATGCCCGCGAGATACAGCACGATGATGGCGAAGTCGATAGGGCTGATTTCTGCATGGCGCCGCGCGCGCGAGTCGCGCGATGCTAACCGCCCACTTCAAAAGCTGTCAAGCAAGGCAACAGTTCAGGCACGTTTGGGCCGGGCGAAAGGTGAAAGCGTGTGAGCACTCAAGCGGAAAACGACGCAGCAAAGCGAGAATGAATGCTAGAAAAATCACCGGCTGAGGCTTCCTATTTCCTTGGTTTTGATGGCGGCGGCACGAAAACGGAATGCGTGCTTGCCAATGAAGAAGGCGAGATTCTGTGCGCGTGACCGCAGGACCATCGAATCCCCTGCGCACCGGCTACATGCGCGCCTGGTTTTCGCTGAGCGAGGCTGCCGACATGGTACTGGCCCGCCAGAAGATCAAAGCTCGCGATATTCGCGGAGTTTGCGCCGGGCTTGGCGGCGCCGGCCGCGCGGGCGTCGCAAAACGCATCACCACCTTCTTTGAACGCAGCTTTCCCAGCGCTCAGATTCGCGTGACGACCGACCTGGAAATCGCGCTCGAAGCGGCCTTCGGCGCGGGCGAGGGAATCATTCTGCTTGCCGGTACAGGTTCAGCGGCCTTTGGCCGCGACGCGAACGGTCGCACGGCGCGCGCCGGAGGACGCGGCCCTTGGTTCAGCGACGAAGGAAGCGCCTTCGATATCGGACGCCGCGCGTTCGCAGCCGTCGCGCGCGCGGAAGAGCATCGGGCCCCGGAAACAGCCCTGTCAAGAAGGCTATTTCCCTGGCACCAGGCGCAGAACTGGGATTCGCTGCTCGAACGCGTCACCAAAAATCCCGACGATGTGTTTCCGCAGACCTTCCCCCTGGTCGCGCAGCTCGCCGACAAAGGTGACGCCGTATGCTGCGAGATCCTTTCCGCCGCGGCAAGTTCACTCGCCGAGCTTGCGGGTTGTGTGGTCAACGATCTTGGCTGGCGCGACCGGGAAGCGCGCATCGCGAAAGTGGGCGGCGTATATGGCCGCTCGAAATATCTGGACGCGGCTATCGATTCGGAGCTGAAGAAGGTTGCGCCCTCCGCTCAGCTTGCATCGCTTGAGATGTCGCCCGCTGAGGCCGCAGCGCGCATGGCGGCCCGCTCGTCGCTCGTAAAAGGTAATGCCGCCTGATCCCGCAGCCGTCTCTGCGCGGATCGAGCGCGTCCGCTCGGCGTCATCCGACGAACTAAAGGCACTCGCGCACGAGGCTGCCGAGGAAGTCCTGCTCGCTCTGCTCGAAAACCCGAACTGCGACGAGCCTCACGTTACGATTCTTCTCGACCGGCTCGACCTGCCCGCGAGCGTGCTGAGCGCTATAGCCGCGAAAGACAAGTGGCTGGCGAGTGAGACTGTGCGCCTCCGGCTCGCCGCCCATCCGCACACGCCGAAGCGTGTTGCTGTTTCGGTGGTTCGGCAGCTCTACCTCTTCGATCTGGTGCGCGTGAGCCTGCTTCCATCCGCCCCGCCGGATATCAAGCGCGCCGCCGAGGAAATAATCACGTCTCGCGTGCCGCACCTGCCGGTCGGCCAGAAGCTGACGCTTGCGCGCCGCGGTCCATCCCGTGTGGCAGGCGCCATCCTGGCCGAAGGCCATCCGCAGGCCACCAAGATCGCGCTCGATAACGCGTTCCTCACCGAAAGCCAGGTGCTGAAAGTGCTCGCAAGGCCGGAGGTCCCGGAGCGCGTCGTTGTCGCGATAGCTCAGCACCCGAAATGGTCGAGCCATTACAATGTGCGCATGGCGCTCATCCGAAATCCCCGTATGCCGGCTGGCGCGGTTCTCGCTTTTCTCCCGCAACTCACCGCCAACGACCTGCGGGATATTGCGGCGCTGCCGGAGCTTTCGCATCATGTGCGGAAATACATCGAGAGTGAGCTTACAGCGCGTCTCGCAAAAGGCGGAGAATAAGCCCCGAACTGGTTGACTGCGGTTCGGTATAACGTTGCGATAAAATGATCGGAGCGGAAATCGACATGGCCAGGAAATCAAACTCAGTAAAGTGGATCATCGCGCTCGGGGCGATAGCTCTGCTCGGTATCCTTCTTTATTCCACCCTCCAGGCCACCAGCGCGGAATACCAGGTATGCATGGACTTCCGAGGCCGCTCGCATTGCGCGAATGCCGCCGGAACGAACTCCAGCGTGGCGATCCGAAGCGCCGAGGAAATCGACTGCCAGATGCTCGCCAACGGCCGCGACGAAACCATGGTCTGCCTTGACACCCAGCCCAGCAGCGTCCGCGAAGTTAAAAAATAGCGGCTCGATCTGAGAAGCGTTCCTCCCGAAAAACTTCCTGCGTGTCATCCCGAACGCAGTGAGGGATCTGCATTCTACTTTCTGCACGATCGAAGAAGTGCCGGGGTTCCAAGAGTGCTGCGGCTCAGAGCGCAGCAGGGGCAGTCGGCGTGCGCGTGGAAGGTCCTCTCCGGCGAATCGCGGACCCGATTAAATTTCGGGGCTTTTCTCGGGGCCGGAATCCGCGGGCAGGAGCCAAAGGCCGCTGATTTTGCCGTTAGGGTCGAAGGAGACGCGAACGGTGGCGTTCCCGTTCTCGAATTCACAGCTTACGTCCACGATGTCCAGTTCCGGGTCTTTGGTCGCCATCTTCACGCTCTTGAATTCCCCGAGATGACTGATCACGTGAGACCAGGACATGTCCAGGGTATAGGGACCCATGTCCGACTTGTAATCGTCGTCAAACCGGGCCACCACCTGGTCAAAATCCTTCTGCCGCAGCAGATCCGCAACCGTTCTGGCGGACTCTTCCATGCTGGCGGGGCTGAGGTCGGAAACCTGGTCGATGGAAATCCGCGTAATCTCGTCCGAGTCGTCGAACATCAGTCTGAGTTCAACCTTGGAATTCTCAAACTGGCTCTTTGACACATAAACGGACGAGCCGTGAGCAGGGTGCATGGTCTGCGAAATCTGCTTTTGGAACAAGCCACTCCGCTGGATCAAGTGATGCCACGCGAATTCGAGTTCGTCGGGCGTGAGAGCGTCTTTTAACTCCGGGCTGAAATGATTGCAGACGGATTCCATCTTGCCGTCCGCCATCTCGGCCATCACTTGCCGGGCAAGAGCGAGGCGCGCGTCGTCGCGAGGCTGGGTTTTGGTTTGGGCTTTGGTTTGGGCTTCAGTTTGATTTTGGGGCCGGGCCTGCGCCAGCGCGGCAAATCCCAGAAGGGAAGAAACGATCAGAAGAAATACCCTTTGTGATCGCATGCAATCTCCTAACAAAACCCAGAGACTGTCTCTCTAAAACCTTAGCACAAAGCGCGAGGCAATTTCCGAAAATCGCCGAGCCACGCCCGCCGCGCGGCGCACTGCTAACAAAGCAACGAAGGACGCGTCTTTCATAGCCCGCTGGTAGAGGCGCTGAAACGCTCTGTGAATATTAGGGTTACTTTTCGCGATCGCGCCGGCTCAATGAGCCGCATGCAGTGGGGCTGCATGACCTTGTATAGAACGCATTGAAATTATGATTGGAGAAACAGGCCAGCCCAACGCAGGTCGTACCCCCAAAACAACGTACCCTCGGCGAAACCGTTACGCGTGGCTGCCGGCCTGGATGGATTCGAGGTACTTGATCAGATTATCCATGCGCACGTTGCCGCGGTCGATATCCGATTCGATTTGGTGAAAGATCGGTCCCCACACCGGCATCTCGCGAGAACCGTGGGAAGCGATCACATGATCGCCCGAAATGATGCGGCGGACACGATCGGCCGGAAATTCCCCGCCGTTGCTTTTTGCCAATACGGTAAGGTCGGGCACCGTCGCTTTCAACGCCGGGGCGGCGGGGCCGTGCCCCTTGGCATCCCTGCCGTGGCAGGAAGCGCAATAGGCGCGATACAGGTCGGCGCCCTGGGTTGAACGGATGAGCGTCTGATACTGCTGGTCATATTGCTGGTCGGGATGCTGGCCCGGCTGCTGCGCGGGCTTCTGGGATTGCCCGGCGAGCCTTCCGGGGGCTAGCGCGGAGTAACTCAGGCTAGCGATAAGAATAAAAATCCAAATGAGAATACGCCAGTCGCGATTCGTCAGCTCTTGCCTTCGACCCATGATTGAATCTCCATTTCTGCGATGGCGCTCCGGCCGAAGCGGCACGGGTAGGCAGAATAGTAGTCGGTTAGCGGAGGGAATGCGAGGGTTATGAGGGCTTCAACGGCTGTCAAAAGGTCGTTTTGCGAGGCCTCAGCTTACTTGGCGTCCAGAACGGAATCGAGGTAAGCCATCATCTGTGGCCCAGTCCAATCCTGCGGGCCAATGATTTTGCGGTCAATGCGGCCGTTGCGGTCGATGATGTAGGTTTCGGGGTACATGGTGGTTCCGTAATCGAGCGCGCTTTTCTTGGTGGGGTCGCGATAGGTGGGGAAATCAATATGGTACGTCTTCAGAAAATTGGCGTAAGCGTTCGCATCATCATCGAGACTCACGCCGAGTATGGTGCCACCCAGCGGCGCGATGCGCTTCTGCAATTGAATGAGCGACGGCGTTTCGTCAACGCAGGGCGGGCACCAGGTAGCCCAGAAATTCAGGACGACGACCTTGCCGCGAAGGTCAGCCAGCGTCTCAGGCTTGCCGCCAATGGTGAACTGAAAGTTCTTTTCGGGGCGCCCGCGAATGCTGGCCTCGCCCTGCCGATAATCCGGTCGGACAAAAAGCCAAAGAAGGGCTGCGAGAAAGGCGAGTACGAGACCTGTCTTGAGTTTTCGTTTCAAAGCGTTCGCCGAGCATCCTATAATGATTTGTTCTATTCCAAACCGCATAGTTTAGCAGTTCCGCGCGGAGGTAACAAAACTGCTCTCCGCCGTCTTCCCGGGTTTTGCGGCGAGACTCTTTTGCGACGCCGCCGCGTGCGCAGTTCAAGGGTTTCGCTGCGGCGGAATCGTTATGCTGGCGGGGACATCAGATTCGTCGTAGCTGCATATAGTAGCTGCATATAGTAGGTGCATATACTTGATTGGCAGGGCAGTTCCGCTTGATGCCGGTTTGAGGAATGGGAGCGCTATGGTTCGCGTGACGCGTAAAGTGGAATTTTCGGCGGCGCATTTTTATCACAACCCGAATCTGTCGGCCGAAGAAAACCGGCGCATTTTTGGCAAGTGCAATAATCCGCATGGGCATGGGCACAACTATGTGCTGGAAGTCACGGTTGCGGGCGAACCCGATCCGGAAACGGGGATGGTGCTCGATCTGAAGGAACTCAAAGACATCCTGGAAAAGGAAGTGATGGAGCGGATGGACCATCGGCACCTGAATTACGAGGTGCCGGAACTGGCCGGAAAGATCCCCACGTGCGAGAACATCGCGGCGGTGATCTGGAATCTGCTCGATCCGAAGATCACGCAGGGCAAACTCGACCGCGTCCGGCTGTATGAGTCGCCCGATTTGTTCGCGGACTGCACGGCCGAGCAGTCCGTTCAGCCGGCAAGCGCACCAGCAGGCCGGCAGGGAAGCCAGAGCGACGCGGAACTGGCGACGCAGGAAGCCAAAAGGCGGGCATGGCGCGACCGATAAAAGTCTCTCTGACTCGGCGATACCGTTTGGCGGCGTCGCACCGGCTCTACAGCCCGAGGTTCACTGACGCAGAGAACCTCCGGCTATATGGCAAGTGCAGCAATCCGCACGGGCACGGGCATAACTACGTGGTCGAGGTGACCATCACCGGGCCGGTCGATCCCTCCACCGGAATGATTGCCAACCTGGGCGATCTCGATCCGTTCGTCAAACGCGAGGTCGTGGACGCATTCGACTGCAAGAATCTCAACGAAGAGGTCGCGGAATTTCGCGGGAGCGTCGTGCCCACCACGGAAAATGTGGCGCGCGAGATTTTTCGCCGCGTGCGCCAGTTTCCGAAAGCCCGTGTGGAACGCGTGCGCATTGAAGAAACCAGCAAAAACAGTTTCGAAGTTGCTGCGGAAGACCTTCACGCGGCGGTTTGAGGGCACGATGGACAAGACCACAATCATATACATCGAACTCCTAGAGGAAGGGACTCCCTGTTGGGCTCCGGTCCAGGCACAGCACGTTCACGGGAATGTTTACCGAATTACTAGCAGGAGACCAGAAGATCAAATTTGGCCTTTCACCGAAGGCGCAACAGTGAACTGTGAGACGCGTGTTTTCCAAGGTCGCCACGAGGGGCTAGTCGCAGTCCGGAAATTGGATGATTCCCGAGGAGCAGCGGACCAATGAGCGAAACAAGCGAGATTGTGGTTCCCGAGGTGGCGGGCGGCGAGAGCATCGCCGAGCTGGTGCGCAAGATGCTCGTCCAGCTCGGCGAGGATCCCGACCGCGAGGGATTGCGGCGCACGCCGGAGCGATTTGAAAAAGCGCTGCGCTTTCTGACCAGCGGCTACCGGCAGGATCCCGAGAAACATCCTCAATGGCGCGATGTTCAGTGTGTGCTACGACGAGATGGTGGTGGTGAAGGATATCGAGGTGTACAGCCTGTGCGAGCATCACCTGCTGCCTTTTTTCGGCAAGTGCCACGTGGCCTATCTTCCGAATAAGAAGGTGGTGGGGCTGAGCAAGATCGCGCGGCTGGTGAACATGTATGCGCGGCGCCTGCAGATTCAGGAGCGGCTCACCAGCCAGATCGCGCAGGCGATCGAGGAGAAGCTGAGCCCGCAGGGCGTGGGCGTGATCATCGAAGCGCGGCATTTGTGCATGGTGATGCGCGGCGTGGAGAAGCAGAATTCCATGGCGGTGTCCAGCGCGATGCTGGGCGCCTTCCGCGAAAGCAAGCAGACGCGCGATGAGTTCCTGTCGCTGGTCCGCGGTGAAAAGTAGCACGCAGGTCTGCCCGAAGCCGCCGGTACCCCGCTCGGTCTTGCCCTCCGGCGCAACGCGCGGGTGACGGCGCGATCCGGCGAGGCCATACTTCGAACGCACTGCCTTGACGGAAGAAAATCCTGTAGCAGTTACTCAACGAGTGTGTGCTAGCATTTTGGGCTGAAGAAGAGGCAAAGAGAGAAGAGCAGGGTACGACGTCTCAGTGGGGAGGGGCGAGTTGATGTGAAGCCAAGGCTGAACTGATCGAGCAGTTCCGCGTGCATCCGAAAGACACGGGGTCGCCGGAAGTGCAGATAGCGTTGTTGAGCGAGCGCATCAACTATCTCACCACCCACCTCAGGTCCCACGCAAAAGATCACGCTTCGCGGCGCGGATTGATCATGATGGTCAACAAGCGGCGCAGGCTGCTGGACTATCTGAACCGTCGCGACCCGGATCGGTATCGCGAGATTGTCGAACGACTTAGTTTGCGCAAGTAGCGCAGATTCCCTGAGCGGCCCTCGCGGGCCGCATTTTCCTCCGCACAAACCGGCGATGTCAGGGCGATATGCGGGCCGGCAGGGCCATGCTGCGCGGAAGTCGTGCGCCGGCTGAGTCTTCTTGCTTTTCTTGCTCCGTTTCCTTCTCTTTGGCCCTCCTTCGAATTGTGCAAATCCCGAGAGATGTCTCTCGTATCTGAACGCCGTCCCCGGCGAACCGGGGCAAAAGGATGTGAAGTGATGTTTGAACAAGTAAGTCTGGAAATCGGCGGGCGCAAGCTGACGTTTGAAACGGGCAAGATGGCCCGGCAGGCGCATGGCGCCATGGTGGCGCGCTATGGCGACACGGTCGTGCTGGCCACCGCCTGCATGGACACACAACGCCAGCGAAAAAGATTTTCTTCCGCTCACGGTGGACTACCGCGAATACACCTATTCCGCCGGAAAAATTCCGGGCGGATTTTTCAAGCGCGAAGGGCGTCCCTCGGAGCGCGAAATTCTGGTTTCGCGCCTGACGGACCGGCCGCTGCGGCCGCTGTTTCCCGAAGGCTGGGCCACCGAAACGCAGATCGTGGCCATGGTGCTTTCCGCCGACAGCGAGAACGATCCGGATGTGATCGCCGTGACCGCGGCCTCCGCGGCGCTGTATATCTCGAAGATTCCTTTCAACAATCCGATGGCGTGCGTGCGCGTGGGATTGCTCGACGGCAAGCTGGTGGTGAACCCGACCGTACACCGAGCAGAAGACGAGCCTGCTGAACATTGTCGTCGCCGGCACCGAGGAAGCGATCGTGATGGTGGAATCGGGCGCGCTGGAAGTTTCCGAGGAAACCGTCGCCGACGCGCTGGAGTTCGGGCATGCGGAAATTCGCAAGATCGTCGCGGCCATCAAGGAACTCGGCAAGAAAGTGAATCCGCAGAAGGTCGCCGTCGACGCCGCCGGCGTTCGATGAGGCGCTCTACAAGAAGATCGCGGACAAGTACGGAGACCGCATGCGCGACGCGCTCGACACCGCCAAGCATCCCGAAGCTCGAAAGCTACGCGCTGGTCGACGGCGTCAAGGAAGAAATTCTCGCGGCGGTTCCCGAAGAGGATGAAGAAAAGCGCAAGCTGGCCTATCGCGCGTTCGAGCGCCTGCGCGAGCGCATTTTCCGCGACGATATGCTGATCCGGCGCCGCCGTCCCGATGCGCGCGCCTTCGACCAGATTCGCCAGATCACCTGCGAGGTGGGCGTGCTGCCTCGCGTGCACGGCTCGGCGCTTTTCACGCGCGGCGAGACGCAGGCGCTGGCCACCGCGACGCTCGGCACCAAGGACGACATGCAGCGGCTCGATCTGCTCTTCGAAGAGGACGTGTTCAAGCGCTTCATGCTGCACTACAACTTCCCGCCGTTTTCGGTCGGCGAAGTGAAATTCCTGCGCGGCCCGGGCCGGCGCGAAGTCGGCCACGGCGCACTGGCCGAACGCGCGCTGACGAACCTGCTGCCGCCCGAAGCGGACTTCCCGTACGCGGTGCGCGTGGTTTCGGACATTCTCGAATCGAACGGCTCGTCGTCGATGGCGACGGTCTGCGGCGGTTCGCTCGCGCTGATGGATGCGGGCGTGCCGCTCAAGGCTCCGTGCGCGGGTATCGCGATGGGGCTGGTGGTGGAAGGCGACAAGTACGCCATCCTCACCGACATCGCCGGCGCCGAAGACCACTACGGCGACATGGATTTCAAAGTGGCCGGCACGCGGCAGGGAATCACGGCGCTGCAGATGGACATCAAGGTAGGCGGCGTGAGCATCAGCATGATGCGCGAGGCTCTGGCGCAGGCGAAGAAGGCGCGCCTGCAGATTCTCGACACCATGGACAAGACGCTTCCCTCCGGCCGCGCCGGACATTTCCACCTACGCGCCGCACCTGCACATGCTCAACATCCCCACCGACAAGATTCGCGACCTGATCGGACCGGGCGGAAAGAAGATCCGCTCCATCATCGAAGCCACCGGCGTGAAGATCGACGTGATGGACGACGGCAAGGTGCACGTGTTTGCCGCCAACGGCAAAGCCGCCGAAGACGCGTTGAAGATGATTCGCGACGTCACCGCCACCGCTGAAATCGGGAAGACCTACCTGGGCAAAGTGGTCCGCATCGCGGACTTCGGCGCCTTCGTCGAAATTTTCCCCGGCACCGACGGCCTGCTCCACATCAGCGAAATCGCCGACACAGCGGATCCGCTCCGTGCGCGACGAGCTGAAGGAAGGCGACCAGATCCTGGTGAAGGTCCTCGCCATCGAGGGCAACAAGATTCGCCTGAGCCGCAAAGCCGTGCTGCGCGAGCAGCGCGACAAGCAGCAGAAGAGCGAAGCCACAAGCTAGCCAGCTTTTTCCGGCAGATTGATCCGAAAAAAGGGAGGCCGAATCGGCCTCCCTTTTTTTATGCCTATGCCGAGCCTTTGCTTACGGAAGAAAAGTCAAACGCCCGATCCTCCACACCAAAGTGTCGGGCACTCGCGAAAGCTCTCGGGAAGGGGGCGCAGGTGAAAGCTACCGGGAGGCGCCGGCGCTGCTTGCAACACCGGAGGTGACTGTCGAAGCCGTAAACGTATCCGGACGCGAAGAATCTTTCTGTGCGAAGTAGTTGCGCTGGTAAAGATTGTGGTACATGCGTCCGGCAATCTCGGAAGCGTGAGGTCCGCTGATGATGCGCGCCCCGCCGTGCAGCAGCACCACCAGCACAATCTTGGGATTGGCCTGGTCGGCATAGGAAGCGAACCACCCAAGCCGCCCGCCCACACCTTCGTCGTTGCAAGTGCCCGTCTTGCCCAGGGCCTGTTCGCCGTAAGGGTCATAGCTGCGCTTGGCCGTGCCGTAGAGCACCGCGGCCAGCATGCCTTCTCGAATGTCGGGAATCAGCGGTTGAATATCAAACTGCTCGCGGACGCGCGGCGTGAAATTCTGGCGGTCCTCCGGGGTTCGCGGATATTGCAGGTAATATTGCGTGCCGCCATTGGCAAGCAGCGACACCATCGACGCCAGTTGAAACGGCGTGATGCGGATGCTCGCGCCAAAGCTCGACATGCGCGCGACGCCTCCAAAGAACGGCGGAGACGACGGCACCGATCCTGCTTGTTCCTCGGGAATGTTGTAGCCCACGCGCTGCCCCAGGCCGAACATGCGGTCGTATTTCACCACGCGGTCGAAGCCCAGCTGCGTGCCCACGGACTCGAAGAAATTGTTGTTGGAGTGCGCCATGGCCTCGGTGAGGTCCATGTAGTGCCGGCGCCCGACCTGGATCATCGTGTCGCGCGTGATCACGCCCTCGGAAAGCCCGGCGATGGCGATGAACGGCTTGATGGTCGAGCAGGGCTCGAACGCGGCGGAAAACGCCATCTTCTGGTTGACGACGGCAAGGATGCGGCCGTTGGTCGGATCGACGGCGACGACTGAACCATTTTCGCGGCCCAGCGCCTGCAGCGCCGCCTCGCGGATCACCGGATCGTCATTCGCGGTGACGTCGTCTTTCCCGGGGTCGGAGCCGCCGAAAAAAGGAATATGGAAGCGGTGCTTCTTGGGGGCGCGCGAGGTGCGGGTTGCGCGGTTAGGGCGCGGCTTGGCGTACGCGCCGGGAGAGATGTTCGCGGCTACCGCGGCAAGCGCTAGACACAACAGCAAAATTGAAGACCTGAGGACTGGGTCTCGGTGCATGTTCCATCGGCGCGGGTTGGCTTGAAGCGATAACCCGGGCGTTAATTTTTTTGAGCCGTCAGCAAGTTTAATGAAATGTGACATATCCATGCAACTGAAAATAGCGGTGTTGCTCCAAGCCCAGCAATGGGTTGCAGGGACAGCTGCCTGCAAGAACAGGCAGCGGCGTCCCGCTGCACATTCCACGCAACTTAAGCCGGTGCGGTACGTTCGGGTGTACAATCCCGGCAATTACGGGAATGTCGCTGTGCGCTGAGGAGGGAAGAAATTATGGCCCCCACCATGAACCGTGTCACGGGTTGCAATTTCACCACGCGAATTTTGTGCGCCGCGCTGGCGCTTGGGATCCTTGCGCTATTTGGCGTCGCGCTGCCGAGAATTCGCGCCGCGCAGCGCGCCCTCGATGCCGTCAGCGTGAATAACAACGATATCGGCGGCCTGGTCACAAGCTCGAAAGGTCCAGAAGCCGGTGTGTGGGTGATCGCCGAAACCTCCGACCTGCCCACTCGCTATCGCAAGATGGTTGTCACCGACGACGAAGGGCGCTACATGCTGCCCGACCTGCCCAAGGCGAATTACAAGGTCTGGGTGCGCGGCTACGGACTTGTGGATTCGGAAAAAGTGGACGCGGCTCCGGGAAGGACGCTCGCGCTTAAGGCCGTCGTCGCGCCCAATGCGGTAGCCGCGGCGCAGTATTATCCGGGCGATTACTGGTATTCGCTGCTGAAAATCCCTCCCAAGAGCGCCTTCCCGCTGAAGACTCGCGCCAGCGGAGCCAACGGCAAGGACGCCGAAATCACCCAGGCCGAGTACCTATTTCAGCTCAAGCGGGGCTGCGAGGTCTGCCACCAGATGGGCAACAAGGCCACGCGCGACCTTGAAGCAAGCCTCGGTACGTTCGATTCGCCGGCGCTTGCATGGGAGCGCCGCCTGATGTCCGGCCAGGTGGGGCCCGAAATGACCGCCGCGCTCAACGAATTCGGTCATGATCGCGGGCTCGCGATGTTCGCCGACTGGACCAGTCGCATCGCGGCGGGCGAAGTGCCGCCGGCGCCGCCCCGGCCGCAAGGCGTCGAGCGCAACGTGGTGATCACCATGTGGGACTTCGATACGGACTGCTCGTTCATTCACGATGTGGTGAGCACCGACCAGAGGAATCCCACCATGAACCCCTACGGGCCGATCTACGGAACGGAATTCTCAGCGGGCGCAATCACGGTCCTCGATCCCATCAAGAACACGAAGTCGATGATCCGCATTCCGCTGGAGAAGGAAAGCGACCGCAAGCTCCTGAAGCCCTGGTCGGCCCCGGCCGTGGCTGCGCCCTCGCCCTACTGGGGCAACGAAATCGTGTGGGACGATCCGGTGACTCCCGCTGCGCCGCACATCGACAACAAGGGCCGCCTCTGGTTCCACACGCAAACGCGGGCAGACCTTCCCGCTTTCTGCAGGGAAGGTTCCGGCAATCCCTTTACGAAGAATTTCCCGGCGCCTGCGGGCTCGGTGGCCAAGGGAGCTGGAGTCTATGATCCGAAGACGGGCAAATTCGAACTGGTGGACACGTGCCTCTCCTCGGGACACATGGCTTTCGCCAATGATGAAGACCAAACGCTCTACTTCGGGAATGCCGGCGTCAACGGAATCGGTGCAATCGGGTGGATCAACACGCGCGTGTGGGACGAAACGCATGACGCCGAGAAGTCGCAGGGCTGGTGCCCCGCGATTCTCGATTACAACGGCGACGGCAGGACCGGCGCTTATACCAAGTTGAATGAACCAGCCGACCCGAAGCTCGATCGCGTGGCCGCGGAAGCGACGGGTGGCTACGGCATCGCCGTGAACCCCGTCGACAACAGCGTGTGGTATGCGGGTGGCCACCTCACCAAGGAAACCGCCGTGCCCGGGACCATCGTCCGAATGGTGAAGGGCGCGAATCCGCCTTCCACCTGCAAGACGGAGGTCTACCAGCCGCCGTTTGACAATCCGAAGCGGCCGGGAGTGGAGGCTTTCACGACGCTGGGAATTGCGGTCGACAGCAATGGGATCGTGTGGGCGGCTCTGGCGGGCAGTAACGATCTCGCCAGCTTCGATCGCAGCAAGTGCAAGGGGCCTCTGAACGGTCCCACCGCTACAGGCCAGCAATGTCCCGAGGGCTGGACGCTCTATCCGGTTCCAGGCCCAACATTCAAGGGAACCAGGATTCTGGCGGACTCCTTCTACCACAACTGGGTGGACCGCTTCGATACCTTCGGGCTCGGGAAAAATGTGCCGATCGTGAATGGCACGGGCTCGGACTCTCTGATCGCCTTCGTGCCGGAGACTAAAAAGTTTGTTACACTGCGGGTGCCGTATCCGCTGGATTTTTACACCCGCCGCGTGGATGGCCGCATCGACGACCCCAAAGCCGGATGGAAAGGGCGCGGCCTGTGGGCGGGCAACGAGGAGAGAGTGATCTGGCATCTGGAAGGTGGGAAGGGAATGACCAGCTCCGTCGCGCACTTCCAGCTTCGGCCCGATCCGCTTGCCAAGTAGCCTGGAGCACGTGAGCCAGCAAAATTGAGAGCGAGGAACATGACGATAACGAGCGCCTGCCGCCCGATGCACCTGATGCTGAGGATAACTCTGGCGGCTATACTCCTGCTTTTTCTGGGACTCGCGAGCCGCCCAGCGTGCGCGCAGGTGGATTTGTCCGGGCTCTGGGGCCAGAAGATGCACGAAGACGAACCGGAGCGCGTGCCGGGTCCTGAGATTGGCGACTATACCGCGCTGCCCATCAATAACGCCGCGCGCGTGAGGGCGGATGCCTGGGACGCCCAGAAATGGGAGATGGTCGAGCATGAGTGCGACCCCCATCCGGCGGACTACGCCCCGCGCGGGCCGGGCGACATGCGCATTTATTCCGAGGTCGATCCCTTCACTCAGGGCGTGATCGCCTGGCACATGACCCTGCGATTCATGCTTCCGCATCGCGTTATTTATATGGATGGGCGCCCTCATCCCTCCGAGAATGCGCCGCACACCTGGCAGGGTTTTTCGACCGGCGAGTGGGAAGGCGACATGCTGAAGGTGACGACCACGCACCTGAAAGAAGGGTGGATCCGGCGCAACGGCCTTCCGCGGAGCGAACACGGCATTTTGATCGAATACTTCATCCGGCACGGGGAATTCTTCACGCTGGTTAGCGATGTAGAGGATCCCGTATACCTGACGGAGCCCTTCGTCCGCACCTCAAACTGGATACTCGACCTCGGGCGCCTGTTCCTGCCCAACGTCTGCATTCCCAGCGTCGAGGTTCCGCATCCGAAGGGCTACGTGGCGTATCACCTGCCCGGGGACAATCCGTGGCTTACGGAATTTGCGTCCCGGTACGGCGTACCGGTGGAAGCCACTCGCGGCGGCGCCGAAGAAATGTATCCCGAGTACCAGGAAAAGCTGGCGAAAATGCCCGCCCCGCCAAAACTTCCCGAAGAAAAGGCCTCCGCCAAACAATAAAGCGAATATCGCATTTGGAAAGCGAGCGTCCTGTAGCGGCCCCTCGCTTTCATCGCCTGCTTTTCGCTCCCGCACCTGCGGCTTCTGAGCCGCGCGTTTGATGGAAAATCCGCGGACGAACGAATATCTTCCACTCTTTCCGCGCGCTTGCTTTTCGATTCGTGCCGAAGGCGCGCGAAGACTGTTCGCGATTATTCTTGATTTTGTTATTCCATCTTAATGTTTCGCTGCACGGCGTGGTGTTATACCCGTAGTTTCGTCAGCACTCGAAAAGATGAAGTGCATCTTCGCCGCCAGGAGCATTCGTGATTAAGCCAAGGCATCTCGTTCTGTTGCTTCTTACCTCCATCGGATTGTCGATACCGGCTTTCGCGGATACCTATTCAATCACCTTCACGCCCGAGGCGGGCTCCACGGGAGGACCGATTGCGGCACCCGGCACTTTCACATCGGGTCCAGTGACCATCGATTGGGGGCCGGATGTCTTCACCCTCTCCTCGGGCGACATATCCGAGATGCTCAGTGACTGCGCCCCTCTCGCCGCCGCGCCGAAGGCTTGCGCCGCCTACAGCGCTTCCGATGCCTGCCTGTACGAGCCGAAACTGAATGTCGGTCCTCTCCTCGGTATCGATGACAACGGTGGCTCCCAGACATCTTTCACCCTGGTCGCGTCGTCTGCCGATAGCATCTGCGCTTTTCAGGGATGCTCCTCGGTCGGAGTGCTTTCCATTTCTGATCTTTCGCTTGCCGGGGCGCTCGCCGTTCCCGAACCAGGTACTCTTGCGATGTTATTGCCGTGGCTGTTGATTTTGATTCTGGTGTTGGGTACAAAACGTCCTCACGAGCCGGCCACCTCGAAAGGCCTCCAGTCTTAATTCCCGAAGTCCCCGAACAGTCTCCCGAACGTCCCGAGATCAGACAGAAACCAGCCTGGTACTCGGTATTTTTACTCCCTCACTCTTCCGGCGAATTTCTTGACATTTATCGAGCTATTTTGATAACTTTTCGATGCTGCTTCACGGCAGCGCTTATCCAGAGTGGCTGAGGGGACAGGCCCGCTGACGCCACAGCAACCTGGCTGCAATTGCCAAGGTGCTAATTCCTGCCCAGTGGGGAGAGATAAGATCCTCAACTGACCGGAACCCCGGTCATTGAAGATTCAACTCCCAAACTGAAGTCAAGAGGCCTCCAGCAGCGGAGCAACGCGCTCCGCATTGCGGGTCGCCTCGTATATCAATTCGCGCATCTGGCGCCGAAAGGGGCCTGCTGCATTTGCAGGTCCCGAAGGCGCGGAGCGCAAAAAGGGAGTGACACCATGAAATTCGCAACGAAAACCATCCACGCGGGCCAGCCGTCGGAACCCGAAACCGGAGCGCTGGTCGCCCCCATTTTCCAGACGTCCACCTACGAGCAGGAGGCGCCCGGTCAGGACAAAGGCTTCAGCTACTCGCGCACGAACAACCCCACGCGGCAGCGCCTGGAAGAAGTGCTCGCGGCCCTGGAAGGCGTGCAGTACGCGGCGGCCTTCGCCTCGGGCCTTGCGGCGGAAAACGCCATTCTGCAGGCCTATCTGCGGCCGGGCGACGAAATCATCATCCCGCTCGACGTGTACGGCGGCACCTACCGCATCCTGAACAAGGTGTATCAGCCCATCGGCGTCGTGATCCGGCAGATCGACACGGGCGACTTGAAGGCGGTGGAAGCCGCCATCAGCAAGAAGACGCGCCTGGTGTGGATCGAGTCGCCCACCAATCCCCGCCTGCTGATAAACGACATTGCCGCGATCAGCAAGCTGGCTCACGCCAGCAAGGCTCGCTGGTTGTGGTCGACAACACTTTCGCGACGCCCTATTTCCAGCAGCCCTTCGAGCTGGGCGCCGACATCGTGGTCCATAGCGTGACGAAATATCTGGCGGGCCACTCCGACACGATTCAAGGCGCGGCGCTGGCCAAAGACGCGGCCGTATTCGAGCCCATCAAGTTTCTGCAGAACGCCACCGGCGCGGTTCCTTCGCCCTTCGATTGTTGGCTGACGCTGCGCGGCATGAAAACGCTCGAACTGAGAATGCAGCGGCACGAAGAAAACGCCATTGCCATCGCCAACGCGCTGAATGGGCATCCGCTGGTGAAGCGCGTCTACTTCCCGGGCCTGGCCGAGCATCCCGGGCACGACATTGCGCGGAAGCAGATGACCGGCTTCGGCGGCATGGTTTCCTTCGAGCTGAAGGGAACGAAGGAGGAAGTTGTGACGTTCGCCTCGTCCCGCCGCTTCTTTGCGCTTGGGCGAAAGCCTGGGCGGAGTGAAGGCGCTGATTTGCCACCCGGCGACCATGACCCACGCGTCGATTCCCGCCGAAGCGCGGGCGGAACTGGGGCTTTCGGACACGCTGCTCCGCCTTTCGCCCGGCTGCGAAAGCTCGGAGGACCTGGTCGAGGACCTGCTGGAAGGGCTCGATCGGGCCGCGGCCGCGCGCAACCGAAACAAGCCGTCCCAGCAGCAGCGCAGTAAGCCGGGAACGCCAATCTCCCGATTGGCTAGTTTGGACGCGCCATTCAAGCGGGATGGCGTGCCCGCGGATAGCCCGGGATCATGCTGATGCGAGAAAAGTTCGCTGGGGAGTGCTGGGTGTCGCGTCGATCGCCGTGCGCCGCGCCATCCCGGGGATGCAAAAGGGCGAATGGAGCGAAGTCACGGCGATCGCCTCGCGCGATACTGCGGAAGGCCGAAGAAGCCGCGCAGAAGCTCGGCATCCCCAAAGTCTTACGGCTCGTATGAAGCGACTGCTGGCCGACCCTGAAATCGACGCGGTCTACAATCCACTTCCGAATCAATCTGCACGTGCCGTGGTCGATCAAGGCAGCCGAAGCCGGCAAGCACGTCCTGTGCGAGAAGCCGTTGAGCACCACGGTCGCGGAGGCCCGAAGCTTCTGCGCTGCGCGCGACCGCACCGGAGTGAAAATCGGCGAAGCGTTCATGGTGCGCACCCATCCGCGCTGGCTTGCGCGCGCGCGAACTGATTCGCGCGGGGCGCATCGGTCAATCTGCGTTCCATTTCCGGCCTCTTCAGCTACTTCAACCGCGACGCCTCGTAACATCCGCAATATTCGCGAATCCGGCGGAGGCGCGCTGCTGGATATGGGCTGCTATCCGATCACGCTTTCGCGGTTTATTTACGGGGAAGAGCCGACGCGCGTATTTGGCGATGATCGAGCGCGACCCGGAGACCGGAACCGACCGCCTCACCTCCGCCATTCTCGAGTTTCCCTCCGGGCAATCCACTTTCACTTGCAGCACGCAGCTTGTACACTTCCAGCGCATGCAGTTCCTCGGCACGCTCGGGCGCATCGAGATCCAATATCCGATCAATCCGCCCAATGACCAGCCCTCGCAGATCCTGATCGATGACGGCAAGGGACCGGCGGCCGGCCTGACGACGGAAACTTTTGAATACGTGCGACCAGTTCACGATTCAAGGCGACCTGTTCTCGAAGGCGATCCTCGAGAACGGCGAAGTGCCCGTGCCGCTCGAAGACGCCATTCGGAATATGGCGGTGATCGAAGCAGTTTTTCGCTCGGCGGAATCGGGAAAATGGGAGCGGCCGCAAGAGTTCTTGTGAGTTCGGATGGATTGCCGCGCGGCATTTCAGCAAAGCGCCGCGATGCGTTTTCGATATGTTTTGGAAAGAGGGAGCTTCGCGAGATGCAGCTTCGCCATGACTGGACGCGGGAGGAAATCCGGCGCATCTATGGCCTCCCCTTGCCGGAGCTGATTTTTCAGGCGCAACTGGCGCACCGGCGACTTTCATCCTGCCGACGAAGTGCAACTCTGCCGCCTGCTCTCGATCAAGACCGGCGGCTGCCCGGAAGACTGCGCGTACTGCCCGCAAAGCGCGCATTATGAGACTGGCGTCGCCCGCCAGGGATTGCTCGATCCGCAGGAGGTGCTGGAAGCGGCCACGCGCGCGAAGACAGGAAGGGGCCACGCGGTTCTGCATGGGAGCCGCCTGGCGGCAGGCGCCGCAGGGCAAGGAATTCGAAAACGTTCTGGAGATGGTTCGCGGCGTCTCGGCGCTGCGATCTGGAAGTGTGCTGCACGCTGGGGATGCTGACCGAGGACCAGGCGCGCGCAACTGAAGAGCGCGGGCCTGACCGCCTACAACCACAATCTCGACACCTCGCCGGAATTCTACGGCAGCATCATCACAACGCGCATCTACGAGGACCGTCTGCAAACCATCGCGCACGTGCGCAAGGCCGGGATCACCGTGTGCTGCGGCGGAATTCTGGGAATGGGAGAATCCGAAGAAGACCGCATCGGCCTGCTGCAACAGCTGGCCAACCTCGACCCGCACCCGGAAAGCGTTCCGATCAATATGCTCGTGCGAGCCGAAGGAACGCCGCTCGCAAATGCCGAGGAGATCGATTCGCTGGCCATGGTGCGCACGATCGCGGCCGCGCGAATTCTGATGCCGGCGTCGAAGGTGCGGCTGGCGGCGGGGCGGCGCCAGATGTCGCAGGAAGCCGTGGCGCTTTGCTTCCTGGCGGGCGCGAATTCCATTTTCACCGGCGAAAAGCTGCTGACCACGCCCAATCCCGCCGCCGACGACGATCAGCGACTGCTCGACAATCTTGGCATGAAGGCGATGCAGCGTGCCTGAGCCAGCGCAAAGCGCCATCGCGGCGCGCATGCGCGCGGAACTTGAAAACTTGCGCGTGCAATCGCAGTTTCGGACGCTCGGAAACTCCAGCAGGCATCAATCTCTGCTCGAACGATTATCTCGGCCTGGCGACCGATCCGCGGCTTGAAGCAGGCGGTGATCGAAGCCGTCGCGCGCGCCGATGCCATTGGCTCCACCGGTTCGCGGCTGCTTTCCGGCAATCGCCGCGAATGGGAAGAACTGGAATCTGAGTTCGCGCGCTTTGCCGGCACGGAAGCGGCGCTGTATTTCGGTTCCGGATATGCCGCCAATGTTGGTCTGCTCAGCTCGATCTTAGCGCCGGGCGACGTGGTCTTCTCCGATGCGCTCAATCATGCCAGCCTGATCGACGGAATGCGGCTGTCCGGCGCGGACAAAGTCATCTATCCTCACCTGGATTTGGCCTTTCTGGAGCAGTCGCTGCGCGAACAGCAAAGACGCGCCGGGCGCGAAAGTGATCGTCACGGAAAGCTCTTCAGCATGGAGGGCGACGTTGCGCCGCTTCGCGAGCTTTTGCAATCTGGCCGCGAGTATGGCGCCGAGGTCATTGTGGACGAGGCCCATGCGACGGGAGTCTGCGGGCCGCAGGGGCGCGGAATCGCCGCCGAACACGGATGCCAGCAAGATCTCCTGGCCATCGTGCACACCTGCGGAAAGGCGCTGGCCAGCGCCGGGGCCTTCGTGTGCGGCGGGAGCGCCTTGCGGCAGTTTCTGATCAATCGAGCGCGCACCTTTATCTTCAGCACGGCGATGCCGCCTTATTTCGCCGGACAGATTCGAGCGGCGCTCGAGCTGGTGCGCAGGCGGACGCCCAGCGCGCCCATCTTAACGAAATAGCCGCGTTGTTGCGTGGAGGCTTGGCCGCCCACGGCTTGCAGGCTGGCTCGAGTACCACGCACATTGTCCCGGTGATTCTCGGCACGAACGAGAGAGCCCTTCACGTCGCGGCACACCTCCAGGCAAACGGTTTTGCGGCGAAGGCGATCCGCCCGCCCACGGTTCCCGCCGGCACGGCGCGGGTCCGCATTTCACTCACCTGCAGAATTACGGCCCAGGATATTCAGCGCATCGTCGCGATCATCGCCGGCGCAGGCGGATCTTTGCCGCAGCGAGAAGTCCCCAGCACCGTGCATGCCTGATCGTTTTTTCATAACCGGCACCGATACAGGGGTGGGAAAAACGGTAACGTCCGCGCTGCTTTGCGCCGCCCTCGACGCGTATTACTGGAAACCGATTCAGACGGGGACGCGCGAGGGCACCGACACGAAAACGGTGCTTCATCTCGCGGGAATCCCGCGCGAACGCGCGTTCGCGGAGGCGTACACCTTTGCGCCGCCCGTTTCGCCGCACCTGGCGGCGCGTCTTGCGGGTGTTCGCATCGACCTTCGAAGGATTCAATTGCCGCGCGACACGAATCGGCACAGCCTCATCGTCGAAGGCGCGGGAGGCGTTCTGGTTCCGATCAACGGCACGCAGTTGATGATCGACCTGATGAAGCAACTGGCTTTGCCGGTGCTGCTTGTCGCGCGCACATCGCTGGGAACCATCAATCACACGCTGCTGTCGCTCGCCGCGCTGCGGGCCGCCAGGCTCGACGTGCTCGGCGTGATCATGGCCGGCAACGAGAACCGCGAAAATCGCAAGGCGATCGAGAAGTATGGGGGTGTACGAGTTGTCGGATGGATTCCGCATCTCCGGAAGATCGATCGGGCGGCGTTGGTGCGGGTCTACAAGAGAAGATTTGACGCGAAGGTTTTTGCGGCATGAAATCGGGATTGCACATCTGGCATCCGTTCACGCAGGAAGCGCTCGATCCTCAGCCAATCCGGATCGCCGGGGCGCAGGGCGCCTATCTCTACACCGCCGACGGGCGGCGGCTGATCGACGGCATTTCATCCTGGTGGGTGAACATTCACGGCCAT
This sequence comes from uncultured Acidobacteriota bacterium, assembly GCA_963848365.1. Taxonomy (GTDB): domain Bacteria; phylum Acidobacteriota; class Terriglobia; order Acidiferrales; family UBA7541; genus Palsa-295. Next base: position 1,474,075 of record CAWKDI010000002.1, on the reverse strand, counting down.
TGCCATCCCGCGATCGTCTCGGCCATCGCGGAACAAGCGGCGAAACTGGACCACGTCCTGCTGGCGGGATTTACGCATGAGCCGGTCGAGGATTTGTGCGCGGGCCTGCGAAACGTGCTGCCGGCGAATCTGGCCCATATTTTCTTTTCGGATAACGGTTCGACCGCGGTGGAAGTAGCGCTCAAGATAGCGATTCAATACTGGAAGAATATAGGGCGCACGGAAAAACGCCTTATCGTTGCGCTGGAGCACGCCTACCACGGAGATACGGTGGGGGCGATGTCCGTGAGCGACGATTCCGGCTTCACCGATCCGTTCCGGGATTTGCTTTTTCCCATGCAGCGGGTCCACTCCGCCTATTGCTATCGCTGCCCCGTGGGCAAGACGCGCGCTTCCTGCGATATCGATTGTGTGGACAAGCTGGCTCGACTGCTGGAATCCCGCCAACATGAGATCGCGGCGGTGATCGTTGAGCCGCTGCTGCAGGGGGCCGGCGGGATGATCGTTCATCCGGTGGAATTTCTGCAGAGAAGTCCGGCAACTGTGCGCCGAGCACGATGTGCTGCTGATCGCGGACGAAGTGCTCACCGGCTTTGGGCGCTGCGGCAAAATGTTCGCCTGCGAATTGGCGGGCGTCGCGCCCGACTTGATGTGCCTCTCGAAGGGATTGACCGGCGGAGTCTTGCCGATGGGCGCGACCGTCTGTACGAGCCGGATTCATGAAGCATTCGTCAGCGAAGATCGATCGCGCACCTTTTATCACGGGCATTCCTACACGGGAAATCCCCTGGCGGCCGCGGCGGCGGTGGCCAGCCTGAAGATTTTTGAGGACGAGCCGGTGTTTGAACGAATCAAGCGGATCGAAGGCATTCATAGCGAACGGCTCGCGGCAATAAAGGCGCATCCGGCCGTGTGCGATACGCGGTCCATCGGTGTTGTCGCGGCCATCGAACTGCGAGCCGAGGATGCCGGCTACTTTTCGAAGTTGCGCCCGAAGCTGTACAAGTTCTTTATCGAGTCAGGCGTACTCCTTCGGCCGCTCGGGAACGTGATTTATGTTTTGCCGCCCTACGTAATCTCGGAGCGCGACCTTCATTTCATCCATGACCGCATTGCCGAGTCGCTGGCGTTGTGCGCGTGAAGCAATTCGTGAAGGCCATCGGTTTGCTGAGGTATGCTGGCAGACAGTAAGGAAAATACAGAATTCTGGCTCCGTTCAAGTAAGACGCGTGGGGAGAACTCTAGCGCGATCGTGATGCCATGAGTGAACACATACTGTTTGAAATCAGAGAGGGCATCGGCCACGTCACCTTCAACCGTCCCGAGGCCCGCAACGCCTTCACCCTGGCCATGTATGAGCAACTGGAGAAGATCGTTCTGGACACCCAGAACGATTCCTCTGTGCGCGCGCTGGTTTTCACCGGCGCAGGGGACAAGGCCTTCGGCGCCGGCACCGACATTTCCGAGTTCAAGTCGTTTTCCACCGCGGAAGACGCACTGAACTACGAGGCGCGGATGGACCGCGTGCTCACAACCCTGGAGCGTTCCACCGTTCCGACGATCGCCGCGATCGCCGGCGTGTGCACCGGCGGGGGCGCGGCGATTGCAGGTTGTTGCGATATCCGTATCGGCGCTGCCAATATTCGGTTTGGACTTCCGATGGCCCGGACACTCGGAAACTGCCTGTCGATGGCAAACTATGCGAGGATGGCGGCGCTGCTGGGCCCCTCGCGCCTGACGGATATTATCTATACGGCGCGGCTAGTCGAGGCGGAAGAGGCGAGGACGTCCGGACTTGTGAGCGAAGTGCTGCCCGACTACGCGAGCCTGCAGAGAAGGGCAGTGGAGTTGGCGCGAACCGTCGCGGCTCACGCGCCTCTTACCTTGCGCGTCACCAAAGAGGCTCTGCGCCGCATCCGGGAGAGGATGACTCCGGAGGACGATCCCGAACTGATCCTGAAGTGCTATTTGAGCAAGGACTTCCGCGAAGGTATGGACGCGTTTCTGAATAAGCGCAAGCCCCACTGGAAGGGGGTCTAGCTCTAGTCTTTTGCGGACTGGCGTCCGTCTGGCGGAAGCAACAAAGGGATTGCGGACTGCATCGAGAACTGTAACGAATACCAGGGTGCTTTACGTCTGTGTTCCAGCGCCGCAGGCAATCGGGAAGCAGGACCAGTTGGCGGCGGAAGCGGGGAATAACTTGAGAACAACGAACTTCGTTACGAAACTCGCTCCGACCTTCGCGAAGTGTGCAGGTTGGGGATTGCTGGGTGTCGCATTCTTTATCAGCCCTGGCCGTGTGCTCGCGCAGGCTGCCCCTGGTCCTCTAGGGCCGCCGCCTTCCGATTCGCAGGCACAACGCCAAGCTGCGCCTGTGGCCCGTCCCGTCGCGAAGCCTAAGCCACCCGCGCTTCCGGCTAGAACTACGATCGCGGGTCCGTGGAAACTGAACATGGAAGATAGCGACGACCCCAAGCAGAAGGTTCGCGCCGCCGAAAGCTCCACGGTAAATACAAACGCGGGAAGATACCCAGGTGGAGGTTACCCGGGAGGGTACCCTGGAGGATATCCCGGGGGGTACCCTGGCGGTGGCGGACCCTGGGGCTACCCCGGCGGGGGTGGCGGACCTCGTCCTGGAAGCGGGGGGGAGGATATTGCCGGCAACCCCAAGATGCAGCCCTTCATTCATCCTGCAGACTCGCTGACGGTCGACCTCAAGAACCCCGAAGTAGACGTTACCGACGATCACTTCAAAAAGCTGACGATATATACTGATGGGCGGCAACTACCCAAGAAGGCTGACGAAGACCATCCGGAAATCCTCGCTCATTGGAGCGGCAACCAGTTGGTTTCGGACGAGAAGAGTCCCCTGGGTGGGAAGTTGAGCCGGACGTTTGAACTATCCGGAGACGGCCGGCATCTATACGAGACGGTGCACATCGACCACGGCAAGAAGGCGGCGATTGTGATTCGGTATGTCTACGACGCTGCCACGGCCGACGTACAAAGCGGCATTCAGCAAGCCGAGGACGACCCTAACCGGCCTCTGCTTAGGCGCCACTCTGACGACAGCAACAGCTCTGGCGCGCAGAACAGCCAGGATGCCGACTCGAGCCAGCCCGCGCCTAATGCATCTTCATCATCATCTTCTTCTGACGGCGGCAACAACCCAAGCGTGCAAAGCACCGAGGATGCCGATCCCAACCGGCCTGTACTTAAACGGCACTCGGATAGTGGTAGTTCACCTCAGTAGTTGGCACTGTTATTGACACTGGCGTTGACACTGTCGCGGCACAACTAACCCGTTCACTCAGGCACACCAGACCTGCCGCCATAGCACATGACGGGGCGCGGACCACTCAGGCCAGCGCCCACGGAGAAGCTACGGTAATGATTTTTCCGCACGGCAAAGCCGTGTAAAGGAAAATCAGAGGAAACGTGCTGACAAGCGGAGGGTAGCTACTTCGCCTTGCTCTTGCTTTGCTCAGCCTTGATTTTCGCCCAGCGTGCTTTCGCCTTCTGCGAAATTCTCGCGCGAACGGCGGCAGACATTGTCCTTCTGCCGTTCGAATGGGCCGGCGCGCCGAACTTGGTTTGCGGGGCTGCGGACTTGGAAGCGCCATTGAGAGCTTCGATAGCTCCCTTGACCGCCGCCAGTTGTCGATTCAGCTTATCTGCTTCTTTGTGCAATGCCTCTACGATGTCCATGAAACCTCCTTGGATATTAGAACACTCAACTAGGTCAAAGTACAAGAAGCTAATACTGTATCTACGAGCGCCGACTCTTGAAGACGTTAAGTTAGCTGGCCGACTATAACTGGTCCAATTTGGATTGGCTCGCTGACTGGCTGTCTGGTATCCCGCGCCACCGGATCAAAAACAGCGTGTGCTATAATTCCGGTTGTTGGGCTGATTAAATCTTTTTTATGCGGCGTGGAGAGTTCCCATGAGTCTATCCAAGACGGAAAAAATCTGGCACAACGGAAAATTCATCCACTGGGACGATGCCAGGATCCACGTACTCTCCCACGTGATCCACTACGGCTCCGGTGTATTCGAAGGTATCCGCTGCTATCACACCGAGCAGGGACCGGCCATTTTCCGCCTTCGCGAGCACATGCAGCGGCTCTTGAACTCCGGGCATATCTACCGCATGGACATCTCGTTCACTTTGGACGATCTCTGCAAGGCGGCCCTTGATCTGGTTCAGGAGAACAATCTCGGAGCCTGCTATATCCGCCCCATCGTATTCCGCGGCTATGGCGATGTGGGCGTCGACCCGAGCAACTGTCCTATCGAAATCTATATGGCCTGCTGGGAGTGGGGAAAATACCTCGGCCACGAGGCGCTTCAAGGCGGCGTGGACGTCTGCATCAGTTCATGGAACCGTCCCGCGCCCAACACGCTGCCGCAGATGGCCAAGGCCTCTGCGAACTACATGAGCTCGCAGTTGATCCGCATGGAAGCGAAGGCCAACGGCTACGCCGAAGGTATCGCGCTGGATGTGAACGGCTACGTGAGCGAAGGATCGGGCGAGAATGTTTTCGTCGTGATCAACGGCGCCGTCAGCACGCCGCCTCTTGCCAACTCCGCGCTGCCCGGCATCACGCGTCAGTCCATCACCACCATCTGCAACGATCTGGGCATCTCCGTCGCCGAGCAGATGATCCCGCGCGAAATGCTCTATATTGCGGACGAGGTCTTCATGTGCGGCACAGCCGCCGAAATTACTCCGGTCCGCAGCGTCGACCGCATCAATGTCGCCGGTGGGGCGCGCGGGCCAATCACGAAGCGCATTCAGGATGAGTTCTTCGCGATCACCAGCGGCAAGAAACCCGATCGCCACAACTGGCTCTCACCAGTCAGCGCGCGAGCCACCGCCCCGGCCCTTCGCTAGCGACGGGAGCAGCCTGGCGGGATGTCCAGAGTAACCTTCCGTCAGGTTCTGGCGTGTAATTCTCAGGCTGGCAAAAGCCATCAGATAGTTGTCCCTCGAACTTATCGCTTCCAGGCCGTAGCGCCCAGGTTCCATTTTCGGGAAACTGAAATGACCCTTCTCATCCGAAGTCACCCGGACCTCGGATTTGTCTGAAGCAGGCCGGGAGGAGAGGGTTACGATCACGCCCGGCGCAGGGGAACCGGAGAAGTCGTCAAGAACAGTGCCAACCAGACTGACGCCCTCCAATGGTTTCTCGTACAAAACCGATCCGGTACCGATACAACGAGAGTTGCCGGCCCCTACCGACATCTTGATCTCTGGCGCTTCCACATCTCTATCAGTTATCTCGAGCAGATCAAACGACACCGTATGAAAACCAGCGCGCGAGATTTCCAGGCCATAAGTTCCACGGGGTATATTGGTTAACTCAAAGTGGCCGCGGGAATCGGCAGTCGTCGTCCCCTGCAGGCGCTCCTCCGAGAAAAGCATCACGGACGCGCCGGGAACGGTTGCGCTCGAGGCGTCCAAAACAATGCCGGTGATTTTGAATCCAGACTGGCCGAGTGCCAGGGTAGCGCAAATCAGAGATGCTGCTGCGAGAAAGGCGAAGCAAACCGAAGACTCCCTGGGATTTTGCACGCGGCGAATTATATCAGGGATGCTAAGGACGGGCTCAGCCTGGTTTTGACTCGCCTTTTTTAATCCAGTAAACTCCCGAAGTTCGTTCAGGCCTGGCACGCGCCGCCGCGGCGGTGGGGGGATGTTTGTACAACCTGCCTCAGAAGCTGATCGCCGAATTCATCGGAACCTTTGCTTTAATCTTCGTGACGTTGGGCGCTATTTGCGCCGACCAGTATCTCCGGGCCGCGGGCCAGGCCAGCCCCGGCCTGTTGGGGTACGCGTTCGCCTACGGACTCGCCACCGCGGGAATGGTGAGCTCGCTCGGTCACGTTTCGGGCGCGCATCTGAATCCGGCGATCACCATTGGCGCCTGGGTAACCAAGCGGCTCGGCACGCTGCCGGCGCTCTTCTACTGCATCGCGCAGCTTGCCGGGGCCGCCGCAGCCGCTTACCTGCTGGCCGGAATTATTCCTGAGAGTGCCTGGCGTCCGGTGTCTCTTGGCGCCACGGACCTCGCGACGGACTTTACTCGCATGCATGGAATGCTGCTCGAAGGCGTGGCCACTTTCTTCGTCGTTTTCGTTTACTTTGGTTCGGCCGTGGATGGCGAAGGTGTTTTCCGCAGGTCCGGGGCCTTCGCCGTGGGACTCACCGTGGCGGCGGGGGTGCTTCTGTGCCAGCCGTTCACGGGGGCTTCCATGAATCCGGCGCGGACGTTCGGACCGGCGCTGGCCGCCCACCACTGGATCAATCACGGAGTGTACTGGGTAGGCCCGCTCTTCGGCGGCCTGCTGGGCGCGGTGGCCTCCGACAGGCTGTTTGCCCGCGACCGGTTGGCTGTTTAGTCCCGCGCTTCACGGTTTTTCTGCCCGCCCTGGCGTCAAAATAGACATTGCCAGCCTAGAAACCCGCTCTCCTGCGTTCTTGCGAGCCTTGTGGGTGCATGCTAGTTTGGCATGAAGCTTCTCGTCCGGGGACTTAGCTCCATGGCCATCAACATTGACGATCTCCTGCGGCGCGCTGTCGACAAACGCGCCTCCGACCTGCACCTGAAGGTCGGCAACCACCCTTATCTTCGCGTCGACGGCCTCCTGCTTGCCCTGAACGATATTCCCCGCATCACGCCGGAAGAAATGCTGTCCATGGCGTTCAGCATGATGACCAACCGGCAGAAGCAGAAATTCAAGGAAACCGCCGAGCTGGACATGGCCTACGGCGTCGCCGGCCTGGGCCGTTTCCGCGTCAACGTGTTTCAGCAGCGCGGCAACGTCGGCATGGTGCTGCGCGTTATCCCGACCAAGATCCGCACGATCGAAGAGCTCGAACTGCCGCGCATCCTCTCCCAGATTTGCGAGGAGCCGCGCGGCCTGGTGCTCACCACCGGCACGACGGGTTCCGGCAAATCCACCACCCTCGCCGCCATGGTCGACCGCATTAATTCGCTCCGCGCCGAGCACGTGATCACCATCGAAGACCCCATCGAATACCTGCACCGCGACAAGAAGGGCTTCATCAACCAGCGCGAAGTGGAAGTGGACACCTCGTCCTTTTCCACCGCCCTCCGCGCGGCGCTTCGCCAGGATCCCGACGTGGTCCTGGTCGGCGAAATGCGCGACCTCGAAACGATCTCAACGGCGCTGCTGGCCGCCGAGACGGGCCACCTTGTTTTCTCGACCCTGCACACCCTCGATGCCACCGAGACGATCCAGCGCATCATCGCCGTGTTCCCTCCGCCCGAGCAGAAGCAGATCCGCCTGCAGCTTGCTTCCACGCTGAAGGCCGTGATCAGCCAGCGGCTCGTGCGACGCGGCGACGGCCAAGGCCGCGTTCCGGCCGTGGAAGTGATGGTCGCCACCAACTACATCCGGGATTGCATCATCAATCCCGATAAGACGCGCCTCATACGCGACGCCATCGCCGCCGGCACCAGCCAGTACGGCATGCAGACATTCGACCAGTCTCTTTTCGATCTTTTCTCCCGCAACCTGATCACCTTGGAAGAAGCGCTCCTGAGGGCCTCGAATCCAGACGACTTCCGCCTCCGCGTGCAGGGCATTCGCTCCTCCTCCGATTCCGCCCGTGAGGAAATGGAGCGCGCCATGAACGAATTCGAGCGCCTGGGCCATCGCTAGATCCTTTCTTAACCAAGCGCCCCTCCACTCAATCCCGCTCCTCTAGCCGTAGCGCAGGCTTTTCGCAGGCCGCGCGGAATCTCAGGTTCAACTGCCGGTGGCGCTTCCTTTTTGTTTCGCATCCTTCTATCCTTGCTTCCCGTGCGCAGCCCCGCTCGTAAGGTTTCCGTAGAGCCCGATCTTTACGCGCTTTCCCTTCGCGCCCTCACCCGGCGCGCCTATTCCATTCACGAAATGCGCGACTATCTCGGCCGGCGCGCCGACAATGCCGAACTCGTCTCGCGCGTTATCGCGCGGTTGCGCGAGCAGAAGTATCTCGACGATGCGAAGTATGCGCTCGAATATGCCCGCCAGCACGCGAAGGCGCGCCGCCAGGGGCGTTTCCGGATTGCCCGCGAGCTTCGCGGGCGCGGCGTCCCGGATCAGCATATTGAAGCGGGCCTCGAAGCCGTGTTTGCGGAGACAGACGAAAGCGCCCTCGTTCGCGCGCGGTTAAAAAGGCAACTCAGCCACATTCGCGGAAACATCGGCGAACGCAAGATCGCGTCGATTTATCGAAGCCTGCTGCGGGCGGGATTCTCATCCGATGTCATCCGTGCGGAGCTGCGCGGCGTCACGCGCGGAGATCTTCCGGAATTCTCGGATGTAACGCCGGAGGAAGTCTGAACGGTCTTCTTGGTCCGTGAAGTAACAAGCTTGGGTAGGGGACAAGAGTGCCAGGCGGGTAAAAACGCCGCGAGCCGGCGCTTGACTTGCGTCGCGTGCCGGCTCGCATCGGGGGAACAAGTTTTGCTATACGTTTACGAAGTTCTCCAGCGCCGCCCGGTTGGGAATGGTGACCGTAGAGCCCTTCAGCGCGATCAAATGCCGGCTCTTGAAATCGCTGAACGTGCGCGTCACCGTCTCCCTGGAGCTTCCGATAAACTCCCCGATTTCCTCGTGGGTCAGCGGCAAAGTTATGCGGGCTCCGATCTTGGTTTGCTCCGCGCCTTGCGACCAGTCGAGCAGCAGGCGCGCAAGTCTCTCGGTCGCCGAGGCTGACAATCCTACCGTTCGCAGCTGTCCGCAGGCGTCGTCATAGAACGTAGCCAGTTGCTTCACCATCGCGTGATAGATTTCCGGGTGCTGGGAGACGAAGCGCATAAAGTCGTCGCGGCGGATAAATGCCACCTGGCAAGGCCGCAGTGTTTCCGCGGTCACCTCATAAGGCGTGCCCGCAAAGACGGCCGTCAGCCCAAGTATTTCACCGGGTTTTGCGAGCCGCAGGATCATCGTCTTGCCTTCGCTCGAACTGATCGAAAGCTTCACCTGCCCTTCGCAGAGGACGAACACGCCGCGCGAGTCCTGCTTCTCCATGAACAGCACCGCTCCCTCCGGGTAAACCGACGAGGACCGGATGGTGTCAAAATCCTTCAGCGCCCCCGCCTGGAGCTGGCAGAAAAACGAGTCCTTGCGGAGCTTGCATGTCTGACAATTTTCGGTTAATTCAAAGCCGTACGGTCCTCGCATGTTTTTTCTCCTTAAGATTCTTCGCTGCGGCGCCGCGCTTCCACGGCGAAATATTCGGTCATCGGCGTGTTCGTCAGAAGATCCGCGCCGGTCTGTTTGTAAATGTCAGCCAAAAGTCGTCTTGCCTCAGAGTCCATATGAAGCACTCCGCATAAATCAACAACCAGCTTCTTCGAATTCAGCGAAGGGGCCAGATCATGCCATGTTCGATCGAGTTCCTTTACCCAGGGCCCCACCACCGATCCTTCAAGCTTCAATCGCAAAGCCGTGGCCTCTTCGTGGATAGTGATTCTTAGCGTGGCCGCTCCTGCCTGCCGTCTTTTGTCTTGGTAGTTCTTAGCTACGTCTGTGTAGTGGCACGCGGGACGCCAAAGTGACGAGGGGCACTAAATCGGTTGTCTCGCAATTGAATCAGATAGTTAGGAGCGTCACGCGGAGAAGTGGCGCGCATCATGCGACGAAGTGACGAAGATCACTGACGAAATAGAGTCATATATGGCTACATGTAGTCACTGCGCTCTATCTTCAGCTTTTTGAGCTTCGAATTGAGGGTCGTTCTCTTTAATCCCAAGCGCGCCGCAGCCCCATTAGCTCCCGCAATTACGCCCTTGGCCTCGCGAAGCACGCGCAGGATGTGCTCCCGCTCGGTGGACTCCAGGGTGGCATCCTCGCGGGGGGCTGAAGAAACGGGCATTTCCAACTCCGCGAGCGGTGCTCGCAGCGCAGGGCCGCTCGAGAGTATCACTGCGCGCTCGATGAAGTTCTCCAGTTCGCGGATGTTCCCGGGCCAGTCCCAGCGCGTGAGCGCCTTCATGATATCGGAAGGAATGGTTTCGATTCGGCGGTTGAGCCGGCGGCTATGCTTGGTAACGAAGTAGCGAACCAGCAGCGGAATGTCTTCCCGGCGTTCGCGTAAAGGGGGAATCGTGATAGGAAACACGCGCAGGCGGTAGTAGAGGTCGCTTCTGAATTGCCGGTCAGCCACAAGCTGTTCCAGGTTGCGATTCGTGGCGGCGATAAGCCGTGCGTCGACAGGAATGGTGCGTGTGCCCCCAAGGCGCTCGAACTCCTTCTCCTGCAAAGCCCGCAGCAGCTTGGGTTGCAGCTCCAGGGGCAGGTCGCCCACCTCGTCGAGGAAAAGCGTTCCGCGATGGGCGAGTTCAAGCCTGCCAATCTTCTGGGAAATGGCGCCCGTAAAGGCGCCCTTTTCGTGCCCGAATAGTTCGCTCTCGAGCAATCCGGTGGGTATGGCCGCGCAGTTCAGTTTGACCATCGTCTGCCCCAGGCGGGAACTCAGGTTGTGAATGGCGCGGGCGATCAGGTCTTTTCCCGTTCCGGTTTCGCCGAGGATCAAGACCGTGGAATCGGTGGCCGCCACCGTCTCCACTTGTTTCAACACGCGCTTCAAGCCGAGGCTTTCGCCGATGATCTCCGAAAAGTTGTGTACCGTGTTCAGTTCTTCCTCCAGGTAGCGATTTTCCCGCTCCCGGCGCTCCAGTTCCTCCTCCGCTTGCTTTTTTTCAGAGAGGTCGCGAATCACGCTGATTACGCCCCTGTCTCCCAGCGCATCTACAGGGCTCAGCATGATGTCGACCGGGAACTCGGTGCCGTCCTTTCGCAGGCCGCGAAGTTCCAGGCCGATGCCCATCGGGCGCGTTTGCGGATGGCCGGTATATTCTTTCCGATGGCCGGGGTGCGCGCCGCGGAATCGCTCGGGGATGAGGATCTCGACGGCTTGTCCGATCAGTTCCGCTCGCTCGTAGCCGAAAAACCTCGCAACTTGCCCGTTGATCTCGGTGATCTGCCCATCCCGGTCGGTTACTACGATCGCGTCGGGCGAGAATTCGAAAAGAGACCGAAAGCGGTTTTCACTCACGCGCAACGCTTCGTCAGTTTTCCTGCGGTCGGTGAAGTCGCGGGTGACTTTCGTGAATCCCAAGAGCTCGCCGTTCTTGTCTCGCAGCGCGGTAATCACCACGTTGGCCCAGAATCGCGAGCCGTCTTTTCGGATGCGCCATCCCTCCTCTTCGAAGCGCCCCTCTTCGGCCGCTATCTCGAGTTCGTGCCCCGGCTTGCCGCTCTCGACGGCTTCCTGTGGATAGAATCGGGAAAAATGCTGGCCGATGATCTCCGCGGAGGTATAGCCTTTGATGCGTTCCGCTCCCGAATTCCAGGTGGATACCCGGCCTTGCGGATCGAGCAGGAAGATTGCATAGTCCTTCACGCCCTCCACCAGCAGGCGGAATAGCCCTTCGTTCCGGGCCAATTCCCGGTTGGCCGCCTCCAAACGCTGATTTGCTTCCTGTACCTCTCTCGCCCGCTCGAAGACCTCGGATTCCATCTGCTCCGCGCGTGCGCGCAGTTCATCGGTGAGCTTGTCGCGCTGGGCTTTTTCGCGGCTCAGACGCACGAAATCCGTAACGTCCTCCACGCGATGGATGATGTAGGCGACCTCGTTGTCTTGCCCCAGGACAGGCGCGTTCACCGGGCTCCAGTAGCGCTCCTCAAACCCGCCCCCTTCCGCCTCTGGTTTGCGGATGTCGTATTTCTGCACCGCCATCGTATCCAGGACCTTGGCCCTCAACACGCGCTGCAGGGAAGCTCGGAGGTTGCGAACCCCCGTGGCGCCAGGATCGTCCGGATTGTCGGGAAAGACTTCGAAGATTCCGCGCCCGATGATGTCTTCGCGCTTGGTCATGGTGGCGTGCAGATAGGCTTCGCTCACGGCAACAATCGTGAGATCGGGCGTCAGGACAAGATAGAGACCCGGAGCGGATTCAAATAAAGACTGAAAGTTCGGAGATGACAATGACGTGGGCAACTCTTCCCGTGAGTTTCTGAAAGGAAACTGACTTCGGCAGCCAGTTCACGGCAATCATAATGATCCCGAGGTGCGGCGGCAAGCGTTAAGGCAACACGAACGTGGCGCCCGCCAAACCCAGCCAGTCAGACGCTGGCCGCCGCAAGCATGGGGACCTGATGGGCTTTACAGTGGGCCGCAGTTTAAAGGAAGAGAATAACTATGTTGCAAACGTTGCGGTTTGGGTGCATCTTCTAGGGCGGTTTTTGGAGGCCATTGGCGATGTTCCTTCGGCTGCCTGGTCTGCGTCGCGCCTTCACATCGTGGCCCGCTCTGCTCATGCTGTCGATCTCCGGCTTGGCTTTGCCGATTGCGCTCATGCCGCAATCAGGCAGGCTGGCCGCGCGCGTTGTTGAACCCATCGACGAAAGCATGCTCACCGTGCTGCGCGGAAATACTCACCCACTGGCCCGTGCGGAATCCGATCGCGGCCCGGCGCCGGCTGGCCTGCCCATGAACCGAATGTTCCTGGTTTTGCGCCGCGGCCCTCAGCAGGAAGCGGCGCTGGGGAAGCTGTTGGACGAACAACTGGACAAGTCCTCGGCGAATTATCACCGGTGGCTCACGCCGGAGGCATTCGGCGAGCAATTTGGTCCGGCAGAGTCCGACATCGCGGCGGCCACGTCGTGGCTTGAGTCTCACGGATTCCAGGTCGCCCGGGTGTCGCAGGGCCGCACATTGATCGAGTTCAGCGGAACGGCTGCGGGCGTCCAGGCAGCCTTTCATACCGCTATTCACAAGTATTCCATCAATGGCGGCGAATACTGGGCCAACGCGAGCGACCCTCAGATACCCGCGGCTCTCGCGCCGGTGGTTGCCGGGGTGAGCTCTTTGCATAACTTTCCCTCTCCTTCGACGCTGCACGTGTTGGGGATTGGCTCGCGAGCGAAGGCCACCGGCCGGGTGAGTCTCGTGCATCCCGAGTTCACCTATCCGACCACCGCCGCCTGCAACGACGGCACCGGGATTTGCTACGGGTTGGGGCCATGGGATTTTGCGACAATCTACAATGTACTTCCGGTATGGAACGCTGGCATCGATGGCACAGGCGAAACGATCGCCGTTGTCGGCACCAGCGATATCAACATCCAGGATGTGCGGAATTTCCGAAGCCTCTTTGGCTTGCCCCCAAACGACCCCGTAATCCTCATTAACGGAGTCGATCCGGGCTTTACCAGTTCGGAGAACGAAGCGGATGCGGACATCGAGTGGTCGGGAGGCGTCGCCAAGGGCGCGACCATCGATTTCGTAAATTCCGCTTCGACGAACAGCACCGCTGGCAACGACCTTTCCGCCGAATACATCGTGGATCACAATCTTGGTTCCGTATTGACGGACAGCTTTTCAGAGTGCGAACTGTTCCTGGGAACCACTCGCAACCTGTTTTATTACCAGCTCTGGCAGCAGGCAGCGGCGCAGGGCATCACGGTCGTGAAGGGCGCCAGCGATGGCGGCTCCGCGGGTTGCGACAATTTTGACTTGGCGGCTCCGAATCCGGCGAAGTATGGTTTGCAGGTCAATGGGATCGCCTCGACTCCATTCAATGTCGCGGTTGGCGGTACGGACTTTGATCAAATAGGCGACGCCGGCAACTATTGGAATTCAACAAACGCTTCCACCACGCAGTCTTCAGCCAGGGGATATATCCCGGAAGTGGTTTGGAACGGCGTTTGTACCAATCCGCACTTTGGCGCAGACGCGGAGAGCAATTGCAACAACCCTTCTCTGGCGGCGAAATTATATATTCGTGGCACCGGTGGCGGAGCAAGCAGTTGCATCGCTTCCGACGGCCAGGATGTCTCCAGTTGCATGGGCGGTTATCCGAAGCCGTCGTGGCAGGCGGGTCCTGGGGTGCCCAACGATGGTGTAAGAGATATCCCCGATGTCGCGTTGTTTGCCGCCGATGGCTTTTCCGGGAGCCTTTATATCGTTTGCGACGCCGATGCGGACCCGGACAAGAGTGGCGCCCCCTGCGATCTGAACAGCCCATACGCGCACTTCGTAGCCACCGGCGGCAATTCACTGTCGAACCAGGCCTTTGGCGGAATCATGGCGCTGGTTGACCAGAAAGCCGGCTCGCGTCAGGGCAACGCAAATCCCGTGCTTTATGCGCTGGCCGCGCAGCAGTCCGCCACGAATTGCAACACCAGCCATCCGCTGAATACGTGTGTGTTCAACGATGTGACCCAGGGAACTAACGCAATGCCTTGCGTTAGCGGTAGCCCCAATTGCGTTACATCCACGCCGGGCGACGCGTATGGCGTGCTATCCGGATACACCGCCTCACCCGCCTACGACCTGACCACAGGCTTGGGATCGGTCAACGTCTTCAATCTTGTCAATGCCCCGGGGTGGTCGGCCCCTTCGAACGCGCCGGATTTCAGCTTGTCCTCCACAAGTTCTGTCGTGAACATTCCGAGTGGCGCCACTTCCGGAACGATTCCTCTGACGATTACCTCTCTGAATGGCTTTACCGGCACATTTACCCCGAGTTCGGCAGCCTGCTCGGCGTTGCCGGGGGGAAGCAGTTGCAGCTTCAGCCCGGGTTCCGTGACGGTGAGTCCAGCGAGTCCCACGGCGACGACCATGGTGACGGTCACCATCGCATCGGCCGGCCAGATGATGGCAGGGAAGATTGACCCCTCCCGGTGGCCGGCGATAATCGGCACTGCAACTCTTCTATTCGTCTGCGGATTGGCAATAAATTTACTCGGGTTCCCGTATCGCTGGAGCGCAGCACTCGCACTCGCCGTTTTTTCGTTATTGGTTGCAGTGTTAGGGTGCGGTGGAGGCGGAACTACGACTGGCAGCACCGTCGTGCAAGGTAACACGGCCACCAACACAAACGCCGCGCCTGCAATTGTGACGAACCCAAGTAGCCAGTCGCTGGCCGCCGGAAGCACGGTGACTTTCATCGCGTCTGCTACTGGAACTCCCACGCCGACGGTACAGTGGCAGATGAGCAGCAACGCTGG
Organism: uncultured Acidobacteriota bacterium; assembly: GCA_963848365.1. Lineage (GTDB taxonomy): Bacteria > Acidobacteriota > Terriglobia > Acidiferrales > UBA7541 > Palsa-295. The sequence goes on along the minus strand of CAWKDI010000002.1, from coordinate 1,459,039 downwards.
CGGCTCGTTCAGCAACGTCAGTGGCGCAACGCTGTCAGTGCTGAGCTTCCCGGTAACGACGGCCGAGAACGGCAACGTCTACCGCGCCGTATTTACCAACTCGCAGGGAACAGCCACGACTACCGCCGCAAGCCTGACGGTCACATCGCCGTCAGGAGTCATCACCCTTCAGAGCGGAGCCATCACCCACTCGTTTGTTTTCACAATGAACATCCAGTAGGATTGGCACCTTGGCAAAGGATCCGGGCGCGCAAAGGACCGAAACAAGCCCGAGTCGCAAATGCAAAATTGCGAAACGAAGCCACTATGTCTATGAGAAATAAGGTATCTAGTTTTTAGGGTTCCTGTTCGTCGCGCACGTTCTCGTGCGAAAGGGGAAAGTCCGCAGCCCGCAACCCCTCCAGCGGCTCAATCGCGCGACTTTCGCCGGGAATGAGAGGCGTGCTTACGAGAGCTTGCCCGCCTCTCATTTCCGCACAGCCCTTCCTCAATGGGCGTGGCTGACTTGGTGTGACGACGTATGGAATACGTGAGTACTTGCCGTAGCTCCACCCATCGCGGCTAACCAGCCGAAAAACAACGACAGGAATCCAAACCAGCCCAGGTCCGCAAAGATACCCAGGAGATAGGGGCTGCGCGCTCCCACAGCAGTGGCCGCATTCACATCGATGCTGTGCCCGGCCAGCGCTGTCACTCCCAGGGCGATCATCACGGAAAGACCGAACATTACCACTCCGTGTATCAGTCCATCACGAGCGGTGGAAACTCCAGCCAGGTGGCCCGTCGCGCGACCAGCAACATACATTGCGACGATTGTGAGGATCACTGCCCAAATCCCCATGCCGACACTTACTCCGATGCGGCTGCCGCTGACATCAGAGAAAAGGGACATTCCCAGCAGGCCAAAAACACACCATATTGCGAAGAATGTGAACACTCCCGCCCAAATCGCTCCCCAATCGGGGTGCGAGGCTATCATGGTCACATGATCATCTCGAACGATACCTTCACTCATTTGCGACCTCCTTATAGTTCCATTTCATATCTGTTTAGATGTCTCTTCGTCTCTGTCTGTTCTCAGGCGAATCCTGTAGATCCGCCCCATAATTTGCGGCATTCGCGTTGGGCCGGCCCCAGGATTATAAAGACGGGTAGGGAGGCGGTTCGTGCGAGGCGACGAAGCGTGCCGGCGGTAATCCCGCTCGGCGTGAAGTCGGGCCAATTTACGATCGCGCGATTGTCGTTTTTTTTACGATGATTTGCGGGAGGGAGTGCTTTTGAAGGAACGCCGGCGTTGCGGAATTCGGTGGCGAAGCGCCAGCAATTATGTTATCCATCTATTGTGCAGCGTGATTTTCATCCACGATCGTTTTCATTCCTCGTTTCGACTCATGAGTTTTTTCGTCTCTTGAGTTATACCGCCAGCTATTTCTAACTGAAACGCCCTTGCAGAGCTTCATTCATCTACGGGTGTTTTCATTTTCAAAGGAAGGCTTGGAGGAAAAATGAATTTGACCGAAACGGCCGTGGCAAGTCCCGTAACATCTTTTTTGAAGCAGCATTTCCGTCACTTCAACGCGGCCACGGTGGTGGACGCGGCGGAAGCTTACGCCAGCCATCTGGCCGCGGGCGGGAAGATGCTGATTACGCTCGCGGGCGCGATGAGCACCGCCGAGCTGGGGATATCGCTCGCGGAAATGATCCGGCAGGGCAAGGTGCACGGAATCTGCTGCACGGGCGCGAACCTCGAAGAAGACGTCTACAACCTCGTAGCGCACGATCATTACAAGCGCGTTCCCAATTACCGGCAGCTCACGCCGGCCGAAGAAGTGGAACTCCTCGAGAGCCACTTGAATCGCGTGACCGACACGTGCATTCCCGAAGAAGAGGCCATGCGGCGCATCGAGCGCATTGTGATGCAGGAATGGTACGACGCCGACCGCAGCGGCAAGCGCTTTTTGCCGCACGAATTTCTCTACAACGTGCTGCGCAGCGGGAGGCTCGAAAAGTATTATCAGATCGACCCCAAAGACAGCTGGATGCTGGCGGCCGCCGAGCGGGACCTGCCGCTGTTTGTGCCGGGCTGGGAGGATTCCACGCTGGGCAACATGTTCGCGGCGCAGGTGATCGGCGGCAAAGTGAAGAACGCGACGACCATTCGCGGCGGGGTGGAATACATGATGCAGCTTGCGTGCTGGTATACGGAGACGGCCCGCAACACGCCTATCGGCTTTTTCCAGATCGGCGGCGGGATCGCGGGAGACTTTCCGATTTGCGTGGTGCCGATGCTGCATCAGGATCTGCGTCGGGAGAATGTGCCGCTGTGGGGCTACTTCTGCCAGATCAGCGATTCGACGACGAGCTACGGGTCATATTCGGGCGCGGTGCCCAACGAGAAAATCACCTGGGGAAAATTGAGCGTGGACACGCCGCGGTTCATCATCGAATCCGACGCAACAATCGTAGCCCCGCTGATCTTCGCCTACGTCCTCGGCTGGTAGAAACTGCCGAATCGGTGACTTTTCGTTCCGTTCGAACGTTGAGCGAGCGGAGGGACGAGGTCTCTCTCTGTTTCGCCCGGAAGAAAGCATACAGCCCTTGCGCGCTATGCCCGGGATCTCTCGTTGCGCGACACGGAAAAATTCTGGGTTGTTTCCGTCGGCTAATTCTCCGGGGATTCGGCGCGGGCCTGGGCGATGCGTTCAATGGTGGAGTGGAGGCTGGCGGCATCTTCCACGTTGAAGCAGCGGACGGAGCGATCGATCTGCCGCAGGATGCCGCAAAGAACTTTGCCCGGCCCGACCTCGACGAAAATCGTGACGCCGCGTTCGATCATCTCGCGAATCGATTCGTGCCAGCGCACTGGCAGCGTCACCTGGCGGATCAGCGCTTCGCGCGCTTCCTCGCCGGAGCTGATAGCTTCGGCGTCGGCATTGGTGATCAGCGGAAAGCGCAACGGGCCGAAAGCAGCGGCGCGCAAATCCGGTTCGAGGCGCTTCTGCGCCGGTTCCATCAGAGCCGAATGAAACGGCGCCGAAACTGGGCAGCATTACCGCGCGCTTCGCTCCGCACTGCGACGCAATTTCCACTCCTCGCTTCACGGCGCCCGCATGGCCGGAAATTACGGTCTGCTCGGGCGAATTCAAATTCCCCGGCGATACCACTTCCTGATTCGCGGCTTTTTTGCAAATGTCGGTAACGTCCGCCGGTGAAAGGCCGAGGATTGCGGCCATGGCGCCTTCGCCCGCAGGCACCGCTTCCTGCATATAAGCGGCCGCGTTCGCGTACCAGCTTCACCGCCGTTGCGAAATCGAGCGAGCCTGCAGCCACCAGCGCCGAATATTCGCCGAGGCTGTGACCGGCCACGAAATCGGGCGTGATGCCGCGAGAGTCCAGTGCGCGGAATGCCGCGGTGGAAACCGTCAGAATCGCCGGCTGGGTGTTCTCGGTAAGCTTCAACTCCTCGTCCGGGCCTTCGAAACAGAGCTTCGAGATCGGGAAATCCCAGCGCGGCGTCGGCTTCGTCGAAGACGGCGCGCGATTCCGGGAAATTCTCAGCAAGGTCCCGGCCCATGCCGGAATACTGCGAGGCCTGGCCAGGGAAAAGAAACGCGAGTTTACTCATAGTGGATTACGAGTGACCGCTTCAATCAGCCGGATCAGCCGCGGGCGGCGACTGTGGCTAGCGCGGAAAGCTCCTGTTCGATTTTTTCATTGACCCGCGCGCGGCAGAGTTCCGCCGCCACGCGAATGGCGTTCTTGATGGCGTTGGGATTCGAGCGGCCGTGGCCGATGATAGTGATTCCGCGGACGCCGAGCAGGGGGGCGCCGCCGTATTCGGAATAATCCGTGCTTTTGCGCAGGCTGTCGAAGGCGCGCTTGGAAAGCGCGTAGCCCAGTTGCGAAGCAAGACTGCTCTTGATGGCTTTCTTGAGCATCGTGCCGATCTGTTCGACGACGCCCTCGCTGAGCTTCAGAGCGATGTTGCCGATGAAGCCGTCGCAGACGATCACGTCCACGTTGCCGCGAAACACGTCGCGGCCTTCCACGTTGCCCACGAAATTAAGCGCGGTGTGCTTCAGGCGGGCGGCGGCCTCGCGCGTGAGCTCGTTGCCCTTCATTTCTTCTTCGCCGATGGAAAGCAGCGCCACTCGGGGCTTTTTGGTTCCCCAGATCGCCCGATAATAGATTTCGCCCATGATGGCGAACTGTTCGAGCTGTTCGGGCTTGGAATCGACGTTAGCGCCAACATCGAGGACGATCGACGTTTTGTCCTTCATGTTGGGAAAGGCCGCAGCCAGCGCGGGGCGGTCGACCGAAGGCAGCGTGCCGATCACGAAGCGGGCGATCGTCATGGCTGCGCCGGTATTTCCCGCAGTGACGAGCGCGTCCGCTTTGCCGTCCCTTACGAGATGCGCGGCCACATGCAGCGAGCTGCCCTTTTTGCGGCGGAAGGCGTGGGACGGGGAATCGTTCATGGTGATCACTTCGTCGGCGTTGACGATCTCGATGGGAAGATCCTGCTGCTTGTGGCGCAGTAGCTCCTGGCGGACAGTGGCTTCCACCCCGACAAGAAGAACGCGCACCCCGAGTTCGCGCGCGGCTGCAAGTCGCGCCTTCGACCTCGGCTCGCGGGGCATGGTCGCCCCCCATTGCATCAACGGCTACTGTGATCATCTTTTCGCTTACACCTGACGGACGCCTAACGGGACCTACGAGCGACAAACAGTACCCGGCTTAAGGCGGGCGAGGGAAACTCAGGCTGACAAATTAGGCCGACTTGGCCGCGGTGTCAATGACTTCGCGACCTTTGTAATACCCGCACTTGAGACATGCCTGGTGGGGCAGCTTCTTTTCGTGACAATTGGGGCATTCGGACAGCGAAAGCTTGTGGAGATGGTCGTGGGCGCGGCGTGTACTCGTGCGCCTTTTCGAATGACGTCGCTTCGGATTCGGCATTTCAGCTCCTTCGTGAACAGGCCGCGACACACAGCGGCGCAAAATTGCAACAGACAGTGTAACGGGTTATTGCTTTTTGAACCAGTCCTGCTTGAGGCGCGCCAGCGGGGCCAGGCGGGGATCGGAACCGTGCTTTTCGCAGCGGCATTCCTCGTTGTTCAAGTTCGCGCCGCAGTGCGGACAAAGACCGCGGCAATCGCTGCGGCAGATCACCTTCATGGGAATCGCGAGGTTTACCTGCTCGGCGAGCACGTCGGCCAGGAACAGGCCTTCGCCCTCGAAGAAAGCGATCTCGGTGTCGTCGAGATTCAGGTGGAATTCGTCGTTGGCAGCGATGGAGTTCATCGGGCGATAGTAGAGGTCGAAATCCCGGCTGATTTCCTCGACCACCGTGTCCAGGCAGCGGGCGCAAACCAGCTCAACGCGCGTATGGATATTGCCGTAGATGCGGATCTGGCCGTCCACAAGTTCCGCAGTTGCACGGACTTCGAGGGGCTCTACCTGCCGAAATTCGCCGGAATGGAAATCCAGATTGCCGGGCGAGTAGCTTTTCCGAATGCGGACCTTGCGAATACCGAGTTCGTTTACATCCAGAAACATCGTGGTTCCCCGTGCTTTTCGAGGCGAAAGCTTATTATAAATCGGGAGCTTGCTTTGTCAAGGAAGCGGCGGAGAAGCTCTTCTGAGTGACACGAAATCGATACTGCGCGGCCCTCCGGCGGGAGTTGGTGGCTATGGTGCGGGCAGGGCAGCAGAATCAGTCGATTTGCGGCACCGGCACTCCTAATAGTTCGCGGCTCTGGCGCAGCAGGAAATGGTCGGTCATACCGGCAATGTAATCGCATACCACGCGATGGCGCGGGTGGTCCTGCGACCATCCTGGCGTGATTTTGCGGCATGCGTTCGGGATGTTCCATGAAGAAACGGAACAAGGTGTCGAGGGCGGCCACCGACTGGTCGCGCTCTTCGGCGACGGTGGGGTGGGAGTATAGCCGCTCGTTGAGGAAGCGCTTGAGCGAGGCGCTTTCGGCGGCGACCTCGGGCGAGAAAGCCGCGAGGCGCTCCGGCAATCGGCGAATGTCTTCGACGGACTGCGCGCCGCTTGCCTCGATGCGCGCGCGTGTAGTTTCAATCAGGTTGGTCGCGAGCCGATCGATCACCTTTTTCAGGGCTTCATTGAATTTGAGCTTGCGGGGGGCTGTGGGGAACCGGCGTTCGACGTCGTCATAGGCGGCAGAGAATACCGGAACCTCGGCCCGCAGCGCTTCAAAATCGAGCAGGCGAGACTCGAAACCATCGTCGAGGTCGGCGGTGTTGTAGGCGATTTCGTCAACCAGATCGATGAGTTGCGCCTCCAGCGGGGGGCGTTCATTGAGCAGATACTCGGCGATCTCCGGCGAATGTGACCCGAAGCGATCCTGCGAATGCTTGACGATGCCTTCGCGCACCTCGAAGGTGAGGTTCAGCCCCGGGAACGCGATGTAGCGCTGCTCGAACTGCTCGACGATGTGCAGCGCGTGCAGATTGTGGTCGAACCGGTCTCCGTAGTCGCGCATGCGAGCATCGAGCTGGCGTTCGCCCGCGTGGCCGAAGGGCGGGTGGCCGATATCGTGCACGAGCGCCAGGGCTTCCGTAAGATCGCCATTGAGACGCAGGACGGCGGCAACGGTGCGCGCGATCTGCGCAACTTCGAGTGTGTGCGTCAGCCGGTTACGAAAATGGTCGGAGTAGCGCGCGGTGAAAACCTGCGTCTTGGCTTCCAGGCGGCGGAAAGCGCGGGAATGGATTATCCGGTCGCGGTCGCGAGCGTAATCATTGCGGTAGGGATGTTGTGGCTCGGGATAGCGCCGGCCGCGCGTGCGCCGGACGTCCATGGCGCAGGACAATAGCGGCATCGCCTCCACGGCGTCAGCTCAGGACTTGCCGGGCAGCAGCGCGAGTTCCTGTTCGGCCTGCGTGGCGATGGGGGTGCCGGGGTATTCGGACTTTATCTGATCGTAATATTTCGCGGCCTGCGACGGATTCGTCTGGCTGAAATGCTCGGCGAAGGCCAGCAGCACGACCGGCTTGGGAACGAGCACGGTGGGCTTGTCGAGAAGTTGCTGGTAAAGCCTCGAGGCTTCGTCGTGCTGGCCGATGCTGTCGTCGAGGCTGGCCAGTTCGAGCTTGGCCATGGCGGCAAATTCGTCGTCACCGCTGCTGGCGACATCCTGGAAGAGCTTTTTGGCGTCGTCATTCTTGCCGATGCGTTCGAAGCTCAGCCCCTCGTAATACTTGGCCAGCTGGCCGGGTCGCGTCCTTGAATACTTCGACGCGACGTCTCCGAACTTCCTCGCGGCGTCCGCGAATTTCACCTTATCGTCGGTGTAAGTGAGTTCGCCCGGCTGAGTCGGCTCGCCTGGGGAGATGGTCCGGGCCTGGAACACCTTCATGGCATCGTCAAACGCCGCCGAGGCGCGCACCGTCTGGCGTTCTGAATAGGTCTTCCAGCCGAAGATGCCGAGGCCGATCGCGAGCGCCGCGATGACCAGCCACATGGTGAGTTGCTGATGCAACATCACGGCTTCGGCGCCGTGCGCGAAGGTCTCGCGCACTTCGTCTTTTTTCAGTTCTTTGCGGGAAATATGCGCCAACGAAAGTCCCCTTGACGGTAAGAATCCGTTTGCAAATGTTATCACAAACGGCTGCGCGGCTGCGACTTTCGGGCTATGATCGAAAGAGGCAGCGGCCCGTCGCGAAGCTTCCCGCCCCGCGTTGGATCAGATGGTCGCTTGATTTCGCAAAGATCGATCGGGATGAAACGCTTATCGCATTTTCTTGAGGTGCGCTGGTTGAGAGCCTGGGCTATTGGCGTAATTTTTCTTCTTTGCGCCGGACCTGCCTGTGACGCCTATTCCGTTCTATCTCACGAAGCGCTGGTGGATTCGGCGTGGGACGTTGCCATCAAGCCGCTGATCCTGCAGCGATTCCCCGACACTTCGCCCGAAGATCTGAAGATGGCGCACTCCTATGCTTACGGAGGCGCCGTGATTCAGGACATGGGCTACTACCCCTTTGGCAGCAAGCTCTTCAGCGACCTGGTGCATTATGTTCGCAGCGGCGACTTCGTCGAAGCGCTTCTGCGCGATTCTCAGAACGCCGACGAATACGCGTTTGCCCTGGGAGCGCTGGCGCACTATGCCGCGGACAACGACGGCCATCGCATCGCCACGAACAAATCGGTTCCGCTTCTGTATCCGAAACTCCGCGAGAAATATGGCGACACGGTGGTGTATGACGAGAATCCCAGCGCGCACCTGAAAGTGGAATTTGGATTTGACGTAGTGGAGGTGGCCAGGGGCCGCTACGCGCCCGACGATTATCGTGATCGCATCGGTTTCCAGGTATCCAAAGAACTGCTGCAGCGCGCCTTCGAGGAAACCTACAGCCTGAAACTCGAGAGCATCTTTACCGACTACGATCTGGCCCTGGGCACCTACCGCTATGCGGTGGGAGCGGTGATTCCGAAGATGACCAAGGTAGCCTGGCAAACCAAGAAAGGCGAGATCATGCAGGAGGACCCGAGTATGACCCGCAAGAAGTTCCTCTATCACTTGTCTCGCGCGAGCTATCGCAAGAATTGGGACAGCAAGTATCGTTCGGCGACGTTCGGCGAACGAGTGCTCGCGTTTTTCATACGCCTTCTGCCCAAGGTCGGGCCCCTGAGCTCGCTTTCGTTCCGCGTGCCGACTCCGGCGGCGGAGAAGCTGTTTATGGCCAGCTTTAACAAGTCGCTCGACAATTATGATCAATTCGCGCGCGAGTTGAAGACTCAAAAAAAGATCGAGCTGGTCGACGACAATTTCGATACCGGGACGGTGACGCGGCCGGGAGAATATCCTCTGGCGGATAAGACGTATGCTGCTTTGCTTGACCGGTTGGCCAAGGAGAAGTTCGCGCAGGTGTCCCCGGAACTTCGCAAAGACCTTCTGGATTATTTTAAAGACCCGGCCGCGCCGATCGCCGTCAAGAAAAACAAAAAAGAATGGGCGAAGGTTACCCGGGAAATCGACGACCTCAAAGCCAGCGCGACACCGCCTGACATCGCGGAAAATTGCACCGTGCCGATGGGAATGCCCAACGGGTGCTCGAATTGACCGTTTCCTTCAGCCGCCGCTATAATGTTGGTTCAAACCGAAGCACTCCCTGCGGGGAACTCCAAACAGTTTCGAGGAGATACTGATGTTGAAGGCAACCCAACTGCGCCCCGGCATGATCATCAAGCACGACAACGATCTGTGCGTGATCTACAGCGTCGACCATCGCACCCCGGGCAACAAGCGCGGCTCGATGCAAACGAAGATGCGCAACCTGCGCAGCGGATCGATGATCGACTACCGGTTCCGCGCCGAGGAATTCGTCGAAAAAGTGGTGGTGGACGAGATCGAGTTCGAATACCTGTATAGCGACGGCGACGGGCACCACTTCATGAATACGAGCAACTACGAGCAGCTTGCGCTGCAGGACGATGTGGTCGGCGATACCAAAGACTACCTGATTTCGAATCTGCCGGTGAAGATCGAGTACTACGACGACAAACCCATCGGCGTGCTGCTTCCGGACACTGTCGACATGAAGGTGATCGAAACAGAACAGACCATTCAGAAAGCTACTGCAAGCGCGGTGATGAAGCCCGCGAAGCTGGAGACGGGCCTGGTGATCAACGTTCCGCCGTTTGTGGGCGAGGGCGACAAGGTGAAAGTGGACACCTCCGAGGGCCGCTACATTCAGCGGATTCAGTAGGGCCGCTAAAGCCCGCGCCGCGCATTGCCTATTCGCTTTTGGATGTCCGCGCAACGGGAGGGATTCTTCGCGCAAGGGCGGCGCTCAGAATGGCTGCCCAAAGGAACCAGCAAAGAGAGATCCTTCGCCTCGCTCAGGACGACGCTCGGCCGAGGTAGCTGGCGCTAAAGATCACTGGTCGCGGGATTTCCTACCACTTTTTCCCGATCGTATCGATTCCCGACTTGGCCAGGTCTTCCGCTGTCATCGCAATTTTAAGTTCGCACTTGGCGTGGAAGGTTAGAAACCAAGGCTCGGCGAGCGAGGGAATCCTCGACGCGTCGGCGATATCGACGATCATCCATCCGCTCCGCTGGCCGTCGGTGTCGGTGAAATAGGCGGCTTCCGGCTTAGCTTCGTCCAGAATCTTCTTGATCTTCATTCCCGCCGATCCATCCCGCACAAAACTGTTGAACGGCTCGACCGGCATCGTGACGTGCAGAATTACCTTCATGTGGACTCCTCCTTGAATGTTTAGTGTGAGTTGTTGGCGTTGTCCGCGCCGGTTGAAGTGGCCGCGGCCTCGGAACCAGCCTGGGAATCGGGGCCAAATACGCGCCGAAAAATTGCATCCACGGCGCGCAACTGCCGCCGCAAGTCGAACGTATGCGCGAGGGCCTTCTCGTCCAGAAATTTTCGAATATTGGGATCGCCCGACACGCGCTCGTGAAAACTCGACTCCGATTCCCATGCCGCCATGGCGTGCGACTGCACCCATTTGTAAGCGCCCTCGCGCGGCGCCCCATGCTCCACCAGGTCCTGCAGAAGCTGTCCGGAAAAAACCAGCCCCTGCGTGGCGTTCAGGTTGCGCAGCATCCTCTCGGGAAATACCTTCATGTTCGCCACGATCTCAGTGGTGCGGTGCAGCATGTAATCGAGAAGAATGGTCGAGTCGGGCAGGATCACGCGCTCGACCGAACTGTGCGAGATGTCGCGCTCGTGCCACAGGGCGATATTTTCGAGCGCCGCCACCGAATTGCCGCGCACCACGCGGGCCAGCCCGCAAATCTGCTCACTCGAGACGGGATTGCGCTTGTGCGGCATGGCCGAACTCCCGCGCTGTTCCCCTCCAAATGGCTCTTCGGCCTCGCGCACCTCCGTGCGTTGCAGGTGGCGGATTTCCTGCGCAATGCGTTCGAGCGACGCGGCCACAATGGCAAGCGTTCCTACATATTGCGCATGCCGGTCGCGTTCGATTACCTGCGACGTGATCGGCGCGGTTTCCAACCCTAGCTTCTCGCAGATTTTCTGCTCGATTTCCGGGCCCAGGTGCGTGCATGTCCCCACCGCGCCGGAGATTTTTCCTGCCGCCATTTGGCGGGCCGCCACGAGAAAACGCGCTGCGTCGCGGCGGTTTTCGGCGTACCAGTTGGCGATTTTCAGGCCGAAGGTGATGGGCTCGGCGTGGATTCCGTGGGTGCGGCCGATTTCGGGAGTGTCCTTGAATTCCCAGGCGCGGCGTTCGAGCACATCGCCCAGCCTCTCGATGCTCTTCTCGATAAGCTGCGAGGCGTCGCGAATCAGCAGGGCCTGCGCGGTGTCGACCACATCGTTGGAGGTAAGCCCGTAATGGAGCCAGCGCGCGGCTTCGGGATCGCCCACGGTTTCCTGCACCGCCACGGTGAAGGCGATCACGTCGTGGCGGACCTTGGCCTCGATTTCGTTGATGCGGGCCACTTCGACGCGGGCGCGCTGCCGAAGCTTGATGGCCGCTTCGCGCGGGACGACGCCCGCTTCGGCGAGCGTTTCGGTGGCGGCGAGTTCGACGTCGAGCCAGCGCTGGAATTTATTCTCTTCGCTCCATACGCGGCCCATTTCGGGGCGGGTGTAACGTGCGATCAATTCGAGGCTCCTTGGGCGTTGGCAGTCAGCGCCAGCATAATTCTAATTCCTTCCTCAGGGCTGAATCCCCAATTAAAAATGCCGGAGCCTGGAAGCTCCGATGACGAAGAGCAGCATCGCCACACTTTTTACTTCGCAATTGGAGGAACGTTTGATGATACCTGAAACCGGAATTTAATCGGGGCGCGAAATGCGGCGGGGGATCGGGTGAGAGCGGCAGACCGGTGCCGCGAATGAGGCCCTTGCCGCGCCTCATTCGCGGCACCGGAATTGCGGGCTTTGCTCGAGACGCGCTTTCAGAGCGCGGGGGAGTGCGTTCGACCAGCCGCCTGCGCGAGAGAGTGAACCGGGTTTTGATCCCCCGACCGGGCGCCCGACCGGGCGGACGACTGCAGAGTCGATTGCGGGGAGGGTTGGGTGGCCGAGGCCTGGTTGCGCAGCCGCATCAACTTCGCGCGCAAGCGCCCCACGTCCATGCCGGCCGACTGACAGACGGCCGGAAAGTCAGAGTTGTCGCGGAACAAGTATTCTTCGGCCTGCCGCTTGAGGCGCAGGGGGCCGGAGATCCACTCCTCGATCGTCCTTACGATTACCGCCTGCCAAAGGCGCGATTCGGCAATCGGCTGGGGTTCATTAGTTGACTGGTAGCTTTTCAACGCCATCGTGATCTCCTGTGTCCGCGGGGCCAGGGCGGCGGAAGATGCTCATTGAAACGCAACAACGGGGCCGCAACGAAAACGAGGCGAAAGAAGGATTTCAAAATGTGCCCATGTAGTGAAGGGGGAAATGCCGTTAGACAAGCCACTTATGTTGGGCAGCAAAATTGCTTCGTGGAATTTTCTGTCGAAAACGCCAGATGACGAAAAAAGGCTAAGGAAAATTTTCGCGGAGCATACAGTTTCTTCCCTGTGTGGCGGATTGGCGCACGCGGAATCGCGACTTTGGGATCCGTTTCCGGCGTGTGAGTGCGCCGTAAATTGTCACTCCATCATTCCACGCCAGCGACATTGGCGCCCACGCACGGCTTGTGTGCGCCAGAGCAGGGACTATCTTTCGCTGGTCTGAATCAGGGCTGAAGGCCGGCTAGAGACACCGCAGTAAGTAAGAGGCGCTTGAGGCCGAGTTCGCGGTCCGAGGGGTCGTACCATTCGCCCAGGGTATGCGATCCGCCGCCGGTGCCGCCCGCTCCGATGGCTACCGCGGGAATGCCGAGAGAGAGCGGAATATTGGCGTCCGTGGAGCTGCGTTCCAGGCGCGAGCGATTGCCCAGAAACCGGTCAACATCGCGAATGGTCTGGAGCAGCGGAGAATTGTCGGGAAGCGTTCCCGCGGGCCGCGTCCCCAGGGACCGGAAGCTCACCTGTATGGAATCCTTCGCGGATCGCGACCCGTAGGCTTCGTCCTTCACGCCGGCCTGCATGGCATCGCGCAGCGCGTTCTCCATGCGGGTGAGCTGTTTTTCATCCTCGGAACGCAAATCAACCTTCGCGACCGCGCTCGCCGGGATGGAATTAACCGACTGCCCTCCGTCGATTACGCCAAAGTTGTAAGAAGTGCGCGGATTATCCGGAAGGCGGATCGCGGAAAAGCGTACGATACCGCGAGCAATGGCGGTGATGGGATTGGGAACGCCGAAATCCGACCAGCTGTGTCCTCCAGGACCCGTGATGGTGACTTCGATGCGGCGCGACGCAATGCCCTGCGTGGTGATGTGTTCCGCGGAGGGGCCATCGACCGCAATCACCGCGCTGAGGCGCGGCCCGTAGTGCTCCACGAGCGCGCGCATGCCTCGCAGATTCCCTTCGCCTTCTTCTCCCACGTCGCCGGCGAGAACGATTGTTTTGCTGGTGCGTATGCCGGACTCGGATAAAGCCCGCGCGATACCAACGATCGCCGCGAGTCCCGCGCCGTTGTCGGAGATTCCCGGGGCCTGCAGGCGGTCGCCTGCACGCTTTACGCTTACGTCGGTGCCTGCGGGGAAAACGGTGTCGAGGTGAGCGGCAAGCAGGACGACGCTTTTAGGATCGGAGCCGGGGCGCTCGGCGATTACGTTGCCGGTTTCGTCAGTGCGAACCGCGAGGCCGGCGGCTTCGAAAAGCTGCCTGAGGAGTTGGCCGCGACGCGCTTCGTTGAATTCCGGCGCCGGGATTTCCGTGAGGCGAATCTGCTGATCGGTGATCCAGTTCGCGTTCGAGCTGAGCCAGTCCAGCGCCCGGCCCGTGGATGGGGAATGGGCGGCCTTGGAAATGGCATCTTCGTCGGCGCGAACGGAGAGAGTGGCCATCCCTACCAAGATACAGCAGATACGAATTAGATTCGAGCGATTCGTTAGCGTTATCGCCAGTCGTCGAGAACGTACACACCATCCCGATTGTAGCCCGAGGAGGCGCTGCCCGTCTCCATGGCCACGCCCTGCAGTTCGGTGCGGAATCCGCGCGAGTATAGTTCGTTGAAGGCGCCGCGGCGCGCGAGGTTCACACCGGCAATGATTTTAGGGAGGCTTTTGGCGCTTGCGAAGGTTTCGATCGCGCTGAGCAGGCGCGAGAAATCGGAGGCTGCCTGCGAGCCGGGGCGCACGGCGGCAAACTTCGCGTAGCACACGCCGGTGCCGGCCTCGGTGCCCGGGCCGGTGTGGCAAACGGCGAGCGCCGCCAGTTTTGAGCCGTTTGCTCCACTTGCCCCACTCGCTCCGTCCCAGACCAGCACTGTGTCGCCCAATTTCTGCGTGGCTACCGCGGTAATTTCGCCGCTCACGTCGAGGCCGTCGAAGATCGTGCTGGTTACCTCGCGGCATGCGTCGAGAAGAGCGGGCCTCTCGGCGGGCCTGGCATCCGAGAACACGGCGGGGTTCGCAGATTTGGCGCTGTCCACCGGGGCGACTTGCTTCGCCATGATGGCAATCAGGTCACGCGGCCAGAAGCCGAATTTCTGGTAGAGCCGCATGTGCTTCGGGCTTTGCGCGAAGGTGTAAAGGCCAAGGTGCGTGTTGCCCCAGCGCCGGAAAATTTCCATGGTGGGCGCCATGAGCTGCTGGGCGATCCCGCACTCCCAATACTCGGGGGCCACCGCGAGCGGTCCGAAGAAGCCGAAGCTTCCCCAGTTGATCGCGAAGTTCGCGCCAACCAGCTTGCCGTCGTGTTCCGCTAAAAACAGGGCGGATGGATCGGCCTTCCAGCGCGTACGCACGTAGTCCGCGTCGCCCATGAACTGCATCGGGTCGGGCAGACCGAGAAAGGTTCCAAAGGCCCGGCGGATGACGCGATTGGTTTCCGCGAGATCGCTTTCCGCGGCAAGGCGGAGCGTTGCAGTTACGCGAGGCTTCGTATTCAGCATGAGGATATTAAAACTTCGAATGGTCTGGCGTGCAACACAAGAGCTTGAAAATGGCGTTCAGATGCGATCGCGCCGGAGGATCGCGCCACGAGCGCCCTGGCGCGCCGTGAGCGCAGATATGCGGCGTCGCCAGCTTCGCGCAAAGAGCAGATCGACCAGGCGATTCGTGGCCGCGGTCAAGTCCGGCGTGTAGCCATACCACCAAGGCTTCGCAAGGCGCGGCAGCCGGTCGAGGTCGACATACTTGGTATGGACCATCTCGAAAAGTCCGGCGCGCGAGTGTGAACGCCCCCAGCCGCTTGCGCCGCGGCCTCCGTGAGGAGCTTCGGAAATGCCGTAATAGCTGGCGACGTCATTGATCATAACGGCGCCCGCGCGCAGCCGGGAAGCCAGCTCTTTGCCGCGGGCGGCATCCGCTGTCCAAATGCTGCCGCCGAGCGCGAAGGGCGAGTCGTTGGCGAGTGCCACGGCCTCATCGGCATTCGCGACAGCCTGAATCGCCAGCACCGGCCCGAATGTTTCCTCGCGCATGATTTTCATCGACTGGTCGACATTGGTGAGGACGGCAGGCTCCAGGAAGCTGGGGCCAAGGTCCGGCCGGCGACGGCCGCCGGCTAGCAGTTTTGCTCCGCGCGCCACGGCGTCTCGCAGATGATCCTCTACTTTTTCGAGCTGCCGGAGGCGGATCAAGGGACCTACCTCGGCGTCAAGGTCTGAGGGAGGGCCTAGTCGCAGCTTGGCGGTTTTCAGCACACAGAGTTCGCTGAACCGCTGAGCAACGGCGCGCTCCACATAAACGCGTTCCACTGACAGGCAGGCCTGGCCGCAGTTGGTGAAGCTGCCCCAGACGGCCGCGCTTGAGGCGGTTTCGAGATCAGCGTCCCCGAGGACAATCATGGCGTCCTTCCCGCCGAGTTCGAGCACGCTAGGGATGAGTTTTCTGCCGCAGGCTTCCGCGATGCGCTGGCCGGTGGCGACGCTGCCGGTAAAGAAAACCTTGTCCGGCGCGGAGTCGATGAGCGCGGCGCCCAGTTCGCCGGATCCCTGGAGAACTTCCACGAGATTTGGCGGGCAGTCCGCGCGGCGGAGCAGTTCGCCGATGAGGGCGCCGGTTGCCGGTGTCAGCTCCGAGGGCTTAAGCAGCACGGCGTTTCCGCCCAGCAGCGCGGGGATGACCTGCGCCATGGGGATGGCGAAGGGATAATTCCACGGGGAGATGATCGCGGTCACGCCGAGCGGCTCGAATTCGATCCAAGCGGATTTTGCCTTAAGCGCGAGGTTGTGATGCGGAACGCGCTCAGGGCGGAGCCAGCGCGGCGCTCGGCTGGCCAGGTAATCGGCCGTATCGAGAGCCAAAACGATCTCGGCGAAAACGGCTTCCACCCGGGGCTTGCCTGTCTCGCTGGTAATCGCGCCGGCGATTTCATCGCGGGAATCGAAGATTACGTCGCGGAGCCGATGCACCAGCCTGCACCGCTCGCGCAGCGGCTGCCTGAACCATTCGTTCTGGGCCTTACGGGCGCGTTCGAAAAGCGCCGGCAGCAGGGAAGGGTTCGTCGCTTCAAACGTGGCGGTTATTTTGCCCGTGGCGGGATCGATGGACTCGATCGCAGTCGGCGCGGAGAGCGCGCTTGCGGGGAGCAGTTGCTGTGGAAGGGCCATCGCGCTTGGATTTTACATCGAAGAGACAGCCTTCGTCGCTTCGCCGGTCGGGATGACCATGAATTGCAGGCTGAGCGCGGCAAGCTCTAGACGTGTGAAATTCGTTGCGAGGAGACGGTCGCCAGGGAGTCGGCAGGATCAGGATATTCCAGGGCCACCAGGTAGAGGCCTTCGGGCGGCACCGTGGGGCCGGAGCGGGAGCGGTCGCGGGCCGCGAACAGCTCCGGAATAGCGTCGGCCGAAAGGCGGCCGCGGCCTACCTCGAGCAGGGTGCCCACGATTTTGCGGACCATGTAGCGAAGGAATGATTTTCCGCGGACCACGTAGGCGATTTCATCGCGGTCCTGCTCGCGAATAATTTCGGAGGAATAGATCACACGCTGCATGTCCCGATCGCGATCATCGTCCTCCGAACCGGAGGAGGCGGCGAAGGAGCTGAAATCGTGCTCGCCCTCGAACTGGCGGGCGGCGGCGGCCATGGCGGCGTGATCGAGCGGCCAGGGATAGTGCAGCACCCGTCCATATTCGAAGGGTGGGAGAACCTTGCCGCGATAAATACGGTAGCGGTAGGTCTTGCCCTGCGATTGCCAGCGCGAGTGAAAATCCTGGCCCATTTCTTCGGCAGCCACGATACGGATGGCGGGCGGCAGCAGGGCATTGAGCGCGCGCTGGATTTCCGTGGCGGAAAGGGCCGAGCGCGTCTTGAAGTGCGCCACCTGCCCCAGCGCGTGGACGCCGGCGTCCGTGCGGCTGGCTCCGTGCGCGATAATTTTCTCCTGCGTGATTTTGCGGGCCGCGTCCTGGATAGCTCCTTGAATCGTGGCGATGCCGGGCTGGAATTGCCAGCCGTGGAAGTGCGTGCCGTCATAGGCAATGGTGAGCTTGATGGTCTTCATTCGCGCGTCAGGTGCATTATCTCACGGGGTGCGGTACGAAAAGAGCTTCGCGAACCTGAGATCCCTGCGGAGATGAAGTCAGTCCAATCGGCAGGAACAGGCCTTAGACAAAAACACAAATAAACATAGATGGCGCGCTTGGTACGGTTCTCAGCGACAAATCAGCCTAAGCGGCGCTGCCCGGCCAAATCATGGGTGGTGCGCCCGGGTCATGCGGGAACCTGGGCGCGTGGTGGCGCCGCCGGCGCGGCAAAGCGGGCAATCGTCCGGCTCGTAGCTGGGAACTTCCATTTCGAGCAGCGCGCGTGCCGGAACGTTCCATTCGACGCGGCCGCCGGTGCGGTCGATGAGTGCGCCGGCCGCCACTACCAAACCCTCCTCCTGCTCGACGACCCCGATGGTTTCGCGCGTCGAACCGCCGGTGGTCCATACGTCTTCGATCACCAGCACGCGATCATCGGGCTTCAGTTCCCAGCCGCGGCGCAGAGCCATCTGGCCGGAGCGGTCCCGCTCGACCCACAGTGAGCGCACGCCGAGGGCTCGCGCAACTTCGTAACCGATGGTGATGCCTCCCATCGCGGGCGCGACTACGCAGGATACTTGCAGGCCGGTGAAAAGGTCGGCCAGGGCGCGTCCAAGTGCTTCGGCGTGATTGGGGTATTGCAGCACGAGCGCGCACTGGATGTACGTCCCGCTGTGGAGGCCGCTCGAAAGCTCGAAATGTCCGGTGCGGACGGCGCCAACCTGCTCGAAAATTTTTCGCACGTCTTCGGGTTTCATCTCGGGCCTCCTCTGCGACGCTCCTCGGGCACCTGAATTGCATGAGGGAGCAGCCGCGGCGCTAGCCTAAAGGCGCCACGTGAAAGTGTCAATGTGGTTTCAGTGGCACAGGCACTCCTGCCTGTGCGCCTTTGCAGGTGCCCCAACCTTTGGTTTGTAAGGGTAGACCTCTCCACTCCGGCTCGTCCGAGCATTCCTCGTCTGGTACAATGGCGCACTTCCATAGAAGCAACGGAGTCGAGGAGATACCGGGTGGCGAAGAACCTTGCGACGGATGCGGATGCAATGGAACGGACGGCGGCCGAGAAGAATGCTGCGGCGGGCAAGCGGCTGAAAATCGGGATGATCGGATTTGGCACCGTGGGGCGGTCGGTGGCGAAGATCCTGAGCAAGAATCTAAACGGCCCCCTCGCATTGACCTACATCTGCAACCGCAACGTCGCGAAAAAGAAAGTGGACGGCCTGCCGGCTTCGATCAAGTGGACCGAAGATGCCACGGAAGTGCTGGCCTCAGACGTCGACGTGGTGGTCGAGCTGATTGGAGGCATGGAGCCGGCTGGCGAGTGGATACGCAAAGCGCTGCAAGCCGGCAAGTCCGTGGTTACCGCGAACAAGCTGCTGATTTCGGAGCGCGGCGCGGAACTGGCGGAACTCGCGCGCAAAATGGGCAGGCGGCTCGAGTACGGCGCGTCGGTGGCGGGGGGAATCCCGGCGATTATCGGCATTCAGGAAGGGTTGGCGGGCGATCAGCTATACCGGATCGCGGGAATTCTGAACGGGACGTGCAATTACATCCTCACGCAAATGGAAGCGCACGGCGCGAGCTTCGACTCCGCATTGAAGGAGGCGCAGAAGCTGGGCTACGCGGAGGCTGACCCCACAAGCGATGTGGAAGGCTACGACGCGCGCTCGAAGCTGGTGATCCTGACGCAAGCCGGGCTGCATCTGCGCGTGAAAAACGAGCAGATTCCGTGCCGGCCGATTTCGCTGGTCGAGGCGGTAGACTTCGCCTACGTGCGCGACCTCTCCTGCACCATCCGGCAGATTTCCTGCGCGCAGAAAGACGCGTCAAACGGGCTGCGCCTGTTCGCGGCGGTGCAGCCGGCCATCGTGCCGCTTTCTTCGCTCACCGCACACGCCGAGGGCAGCAAGAACATGGTGACGGCCTCGGGTGAGTTTGCGGGCCATATGATCTTCTCGGGCTATGGCGCGGGCGGCGATCCTACGGCGGTGGCGGTCGTGTCTGACCTATACTCGATCGCTCGCAGCGCAAATACGCCGCAGGCATACATCCAGACCACCGTCGAAACTCCCGATTCGGTGAGCGGCGATTTCACCGTGCCGCACTACATTCGTTTTGTGGTGAGAGACCAGCCGGGAATCGTCGCCGCGATAGCGACAATACTGGCGAAGTATGGAGTAAGCCTCGATGCCGTGCTTCAAAAGCCGGGGTATCCGCATGACCGGCTGCCGTTCGTGATGACCATTGCCGCTTGCAGCAGCAGCGTGCTGCATCGCGCGCTGGATGAGATCGCACGGCTGGAGTTTCACGTGCAGTCGCCGCTTTGCCTGCCGATCTTCGAATAGCACCACCCCGAAAGTGGTAGCCGCTTCTCGAAGGCAAATTGCTGCGCGAAGCTTTATCCAGCCCGCTACGTTTGCAGCGGTGAGTGCGATACCGTTTGCAGCGGCGCAGCCGGAGCGGGCGCAGGAGCCGGAGTCATCGCCGGAGCCGGACTGCCAGGACTTATCGGCGAAGAAAATATATCGTTCCGGTTCAGAGGATTTGCCGGCTGTGCCACCGGCGTGCCATTAAAGGGCGACGAAAAGATGCTGTTCGAAGAGTTCGGGTCTGGATAGCCCGGGTTGCCATACCCCGGATCGGAATACCCCGGGTTGGAATATCCCGAATCAGGCGCTGCGGGATAGTCGTAGTTCCCGCCGTAGTCGTAGCCGGGCGCATACCCGCCGTAGGAACCATAAGTCCAGAACGGGTCATACCAATACGGATCCCAACCCCACCCAGGGTAGCCCCAGGAAATTCCCAAGTACGGCCACCCCCAGCCGAATCCCCATCCCCAGCCGGGCCAGCCCCAGCCGAAGCCGAGCCCCCAACCCCAACCGCCCCATCCCCAACCCCAACCGCGTCCGCCCCATCCCCAACCGCGTCCACCAAAGCCGCCAAAGCCTCGGCTGCCGAAAGCGCCGAAATTGGCTCCGCTTCGGAAGGAGCTGCCAAATCTGGACGCACCGAACCCTGACGAACTCAGTGACGAGCTCAGTGAAGCGCTTTGTCCCAAGCGCGAATTGCTGAATCCAGAGCGGCCTGCTGCGGAATTGACGCCGCGAGAAGCCGCGAAATTTGATCCGGAGCGGCCCTCAGCCGAGGAAGACCGTCCCGCCAGCCCTGAGCCCGCCGCCGAACCAGAACGCCCGGCGAATTCGCCTCCGCGGCTGCCAGCGCCGAAGGAGTGCCATTGGCCGTCCGCGACTGCCGAGCTGGCGTTATGCACGCTTCCGCCAGAGCGCGAGGCGCCGCCCGCAAAGCTGTGCGAGCCAGCCCCCGCTTCTCCTGCCCGGCCTGCGCCTGCTACGCCGCCGCGACTGCCGCTGCCGAAGGAATGCCACTGTCCGTCCGCGATCGCGCTGCGCGCGCTGGAAGACCGCGCCGCGCCACCACCCGAAAATCCGCGCGTCCCCGAATACGCGGAGCCGCCTCTGGCGCCGCCGTACGCCCCGCCATAGGAACCGCCGCGATAAGCCGAACCTCCGTAAGACCGGCCCCCACCGTAAGCGCCCGCGCCGCCACGATAAGCTGAGCCGCCATACCCGCCTGAATATCCACCCCCGCGATAGGAGCCGCCGCCATACGAACGCGCCGCGCCGCTATAACCCCGGCCCCCGCCGAAACCTCCCGAACCGCCGCGGAAGCTGCCGCCGCCCCCGTGAAAGCTGCCTCCTCCGCCGCCGTGAAAGCCTCCACCACCATGGGACCCACCGCCGCCCCCGTGCGAGCCGCCGCCTCCATGTCCGCCACCCCCGCGACGCGCAAATGACGGGCTCGGCGAGCACGCCAGAATTACAGCGGCAAATACTGCAAGAAGGAATTTCGTGGATTTCCCGGAAAAAGACGAGGAAGAGGACGAGAACAAGGAGGAGCGTGTCATGGCGACTACCTCCAATATTTGCTGATAGCTATCGGCTTGCGCCCGCGGACGTCGTTAGGTTAGGGGCCAGCCGCACAGATCTTACTCCTATTCGATTCCACCAGAGGGATTTCGGTTGCAAGCCGACTCAGTTCAGCGCTTCCGGACAGCGACAGCGCAGCGCGTAGCGTCGCGAGAAGCGACGCCCAAGCCAGCGACGGCCAGGGCTCACGGTCGCTTGTCATCGCTTTCTACTTCAGCGGCTGCAGAAGCGGAAGGACGCGCGCCTCGATGGTCGCCATCACTTCTTTGTGGATTGATTCGGGCGATCGCAGGGCCGTCCCGTGGGCATCACAACATTCCACCCTGGCCCAGCCTCGTTGCTGCGACAACTGGTCGTAGACCTGCGAAGCCGCTTCGAGGTGCGCTACATCCGCCTCCTGAATGTCGCGGACCCTGGCGGTGTAATCCCGAGCGCCTTTTTGCGCTACAAGCTGGTGGGCCTGGGCAACGGGCAAGCGCAAATAGATCACCAGGTCTTCCGGGGGCAGGGCGTAGATCTCATATTCCAGGCGCTTCAGCCACGCAAGAAACGCCTCGCGCTTTTCCGGCGGCACGCGCGCGCCCTGATGTGCGAGGTTCGATCCAATATAGCGGTCCGCAAGCACGGCTTTGCCGGCAGCCAGGGCCGCTTCGATGACGGGCTTGGATTCCAGCCGGTCGCCCGCGTAGAGCAGCGCGGAAAAATGCGGATCGACGGCGTGAAGCGGCCCGAATTCGCCGTTCAGGAATTGCGCCACCAGCTTGCCGAAGAAGCCCTGGTAATTCGGGAAGCCCACCTGGGTGCAGGCGATGCCGCGCGCCTGGAAAGCCTTCGCCAGCATTTCCAGTTGCGTGCGCTTGCCCGACCCGTCGATCCCCTCAAGTACGATGAATTTCCCGCGAGCAGCCATGGAAGTGGCAAAAGCTTAACACACGCCTCGGCAGAAAATGGCGCGCTAGCCGAAGGCGAGGAAGGGTTAGCCTTTGCAGTTCGTTGTCATCCCGACAGAGCGCAGCGACGAGGGATCTCTCCCCAGCGTATCGCCCTCCTCGCATTCTCCAAGCCGCCCGCCGTTCGTGACGCCAGCGTCTCGCAAAGCTCTCGCAGCCGCCGCCTCGCAAATCAGTACACGTTGCGAAATATCTGGCGCCGCGGTCGGCTAGCTTTTGCCCCCGCCGCGCTCACGGACGCGAAACGCCCGCCACCCAGGGAATGCCCACCAGCCCGCCGGCAACCTTCACCTCGACGAAATCGCCGTAGCTGAAGCGGTCGAAATCCCCGCGGTCCACGGGAATGCGCTCCACGCGGTGCCCGGGACGCCACGACGTAACCACCAGCCGGCGGCTCGGCGCAGGGCCGCGCATCGCGAACTTTCCCACCACGCGCGCTACTTCCTTCATGGGAGGAGACGCGTCGAGCGCCCCATTGCCAAGCAGCAGCGCCGAAAGCAGCCACGGCAGCGGGATCAGCCCGTAATAGACGCGCTTGAGCGCCTCCACTTCCATGTGCCGCAGCGCGCGCCGCTCGAGCCACATCGCCAGCCCCAGCGTGAGAAAGAAAAGCACTCCGATGAAAATCAGGATGCCGTCCAGATCGAGCGCAGGGTAGCGCTCGCTCGCCACCACAAACGCCAGCGCCCCCAGCAGGAACAGCGCCGTGCGGTTGAGCAGCTTTTTTCGGAGCGAAAATTCCGCGGCGTGGGAACCGAGCCCGCACGCCTCGCAAACGTCCGTGTCCCGGTCGGCTCCGCAATTCAGGCAGCGCGTCATTCGTCCGCTTCACCCCAGAAGCAAAACCAGAAGGAACCCCCAGAAGGAAACCCGGATAGCAACCCAGAAACCAGCCCCAGAAACAAACGCCAGAAACCAAACCCGAAACCGAACCAGAAACAAGAGATGCTACGCAGCGCCAAGCGGCGTGTCAAATGCGCGCTTTTCGTGGCGCTGTTCGCGCGGTCCTCGCGTTCCGCCCAGCGTCAACCCCGCGGCCCGGCGCCGGATTGCCCGCGATACCTTCTCGGATTTTCTCCTCAGCCCGCCCTTGCATAATCCCCGGAAGGCAATACACTAGCAGGCATGGGCGGTTAGCTCAGCGGTTAGAGCATCCGGTTTACACCCGGAAGGCCGAAGGTTCAAATCCTTCACCGCCCACCAAATAACCAATAAAACAAAGGGTTTTTAGAGTGTCGGTGGCGAGCCGTGTTTTCGTTGAACGCTTTCATCGTATAATCATCATATAACGAACACCAGAAATACCATCCTTAATAAATAGACTTGACAGCTTTCGCTTTTCGGGTTTACGGTTGCAACGTCACTATCGACGGCGCTGGCGTTAGCGAGCCGCGCTGCTGTCCGAACATTCAGCAAAACTTTTCGGGCCGCGATCAAGAAAGTGTGACCAGGTAACACTGGCTGCTTTCCTGACCGCGGCCCTTTTTTATTTTCAGAACAAAAAAGGAGACGACAAATGAGATCTGGTTATCGGCCCCGAGTGAACCGAGGAACTGAACTGCGTGCGCCCAACGGCGCTGCTGAGCCCGACGAAATTATCGATGCCCATGAGGCAGCGCGACGCATCGGCACCACCGCTGCGTGCTTGAATACGTGGAGGTGTACCGGCCGGATCAAAATTCCATTTATCCGAATTGGTAGATCGATCAGATATCGCGCAAGTTCAATCCAGGAATTTTTACAGAAGCACACGGTGACGCAATAAAAAAGGCCGCGCTGGTAACGCGGCCTCGCTGAAAGGAGAGATGTGTGAACAACGACAATGTACCACGCCCGTTTGAACTCGAGCTATCGAAATTAGAGATTCATCCTCTGGCAAAGTTATTCCCACTGTTAAGCGACGCTGACTACAAAAAACTCAAAGCCGACATTTTAAAGAACGGCCAGATCGAACCAATCATTGTGAGCCTGGATGAAAAGTTCATCCTGGACGGACGCCATCGATTGAAGGCCTGCCTGGAACTGGAACGCGAGCCTAAATGGGAATATCGAGATGTATGCGGCGGCCACACCGATGAGGATTACATCTGGGCGCGCAACGTTTTGCGTCGGCACCTCACGGACGATCAACGCGCGATGCTTGCGGCGAAGTGGGCCGATACCATTCGAGAGATGGCCAAGAAAAACTCGGCGGCCAATCTCAAGCAAGGCGACAAGAAGCCCGACCGGGCGGATTCACCCGCTCGGGCCCAGAACGGCGATCACGCCACCCGCCAGGCCATCGCGGATCGCGCCCAAGTGTCCTCGCACAAAGCCAAGCAGGCTCAGGCGGTCCACAACAAGGATCCGGAGCTCGGCAAGAAGGTTGCCGCTGGCATGATTCCTCTCAGGGTTGCGGCAAAGCAGGTCAACAAAGAGACTGCAAAGCCCAAACCGAAGACGGAAGCCAACACGCGACACGCACAAATATTAAAGGTCATGGTCCTCGACGAATTTTTTCTCCTTCTCGAACAGTTGGATCCGAAAGACGTTTTCAATGGGATGACACCGAAGGATCGAGACAACGTGTGCGAAGGGATATTACCCATGATTCACTGGCTCAATAAGTTCCTCGAGTGCAGCTTCGATACGAACCCGAGCGGAGTCATTCAATGATCGACGATATCAGGCAGAAAATCGAAAAGCTCTTCAAGCTCAGCGCGAACAATCCTTCCGAAAGGGAAGCTCAGAGCGCCTTGGCCAAAGCGTACCAGCTACTCGAAAAACACGGCCTGGAAATCGCGGACGTAGAATCCAAACAAGAAGCTGCCGAAGCTGTGGGAACGCTGCCCGGGAATCGGTACAGCCGCCAACCTTCACAGGATAAGTTTATCTGCTGGCTCTTGCGGGACTTTTTTCACGTTCGCGTACTCCAGGAGCCCCCCTTCCGTAGGATCAAAAAGGAAGGCAACAAGGTGTGGTTCCGGTCACTCTTTGATACCGATGGCGGGCGGTTCACTAGGCGCCATCTGTTTATCGGACGCAAGACCAATGTACTAATAGCTCAATACGTTTTCGCCTACCTCAGTGGCGAATTCGAACGCCAGTGGAAAGAGCACCAGGCCAGTACCGGCAAAGGCCGGATCGCTCAACTCGATTTCTACCGCGGCTTATACCGCGGCTTACACGAACGCCTCGCAACCGAAAAGCAGCGCATGCGCGACACCGCTACGGCTGAGCAGAGGGCCGGTTTGGTGAAACTCGACCAGGACGACGATGTAGACGAATTCATGGAGAGGGAATTTCCGCGTATCCGACATACATCCAGCGGACAGCGCGACATTACTGACGTCGAGTCATTCCTGTCCGGACAGGATGCCGGGAAAAATATCAACATCCGCCCTGCCGTTAACCGAGGCGCCGGCCAAAAATTATTACCAAGTACAAAAGGAGGAAGATCGTGAGCCCTGAAGTAAAAACAAGTCGCGAGCAACTTGAAGAGCAATTCGAAGCGACTTTCGAAGAGCGTCTCGAAAAACGACTCGAAGCGATCGAAGAAACTATCCGCGAAGAGCTCGAGCGCGAAGACGAAGAGGAGATCGACCGGATTCTCGACGAGCAGGACGACGAGACAGACGAGGAGGACGACGAGGGAGAACAGGACGAAGAAGGCACATGATCGCAGACGAAAAACAGCGAGCGCAGCAGTGTTTGGCGAAATGGCTATTGGCGCTCTCACAGCTCTATCGCGTGGAGATTGGCGGATTGGCGGCCGAAACCTATACGCGGATCTTAGCGCCGTTTCCCGCCGACGCGATTGACCGCGGATTTCTCGAAGCCTGCCGCCGATCGCCGTTTCCGCCGAGCCCGAGCGAAGTGCTCGCGGCGATTTCCGATACTGCGCCCGCTGCGCCCGTCTGCAAAAACTTGAAACTGCCAGAAAGAAGAACGAGCGAAGAATTGAGCGACGAAGACTGGGCGAAGTTTCGTGCCGATATCCATGCGACTCTTCGCAAGCTGGGCCCGCCGTCCAAGCACGCCGATCCGAGCCGCCCAGCCAGCATCGAGATCACAGACGATATGCGGGCGCGGCATGAGGCGAAGAAACGGGAAGCACTCGAGCGGTTTGGGAAAAAAGAAAACGATACGGGCGCCCAGTAAAGGCCGCTCTCAACTCGTAACGCACTTTTTGATTTCGACATTCCCGGGAGAAATGGAGAAACAAATGTCATCCGGCCAGAGAAGGAACTGTTGTCGATGGCGAAGTCACGCGAAGACAAAAACGAACGCTGGGAAATTTACCGGCTCGCTCAAGAAGTTCGTGGACTGTCTCACGCCGAACAGCGCGCTCTCATGTTTATCGCGCAGGCTCAAACCATGAGAGACGGCGTTTGCAGAAAATCCGTCAAGTCAGTCGAGCGTTTCGGCGATAGCCCCCGTTCCTTCCGGTACGGCATCCATGGCCGAAAGAATTGGCGCGATAACACCGTTTCTTTTCCCGGCCTGCTCGCCCGTGGGCTCGTTTCGGCGTCCGGCAAGCTCAAAGGCGGCCGATCTCTCGGCGGCCACGGTTTAACCGTAGAGTACACGATCAATAGAGACATGCTGCTCACCTACCTAAACCCAACACAAAAACCCGGCACAAACCCGGCACACAACCCGGAACACAACGCGGAACACAACGCGGCACACAAGGCCCAATCAACGCTGCACACAACGCCAAAGAACGCTGCACACAACGCTGCACAGTGGCAGACTAGTTCTTTAAGTTCTAAAAGCAGTTCAAATTCAAAGGCGAGTTCAACTGCCGAACCGCTGCTTGTAGACGAAGACCAGGTGGGGAGGGGCGGTGCATGTAGCTTACAGGACCAGCCGAAAAAAAATCCACCCGCCACCACCGCTCTTTTGGCGCCACCACCGCAAACCGAAATCCAAACCGCCGTCGAAGTCATCCCGCCAGACTGGCCTGCCTGGTTTCCACACGACTGCTACCAACCGCTTCTCGATTACGAGCAAATGTGGCGAGAAGACTTCGCACCCAAAGGAAAAACCTATAAGCGCGCTACCAAACTCGAACGACTTCGCTACGCCCTCGACGACGGCACCGATATCCGTGAACTTCGCAAAATAATCGTGATCGCAACCGCCAATCGACTCCCGTATTTCCCGATCGAACTTTCTAAAGAAGAAAAACGCACCCGTCGAAACCTCGCCGCCATCATGGGCGGTGTCGGACTTAAGCAAAAGTGACGCGCCCGGCGAGTGCTCGGAACTTTGCGCGCGCTCCTGGCGTGGCAAGCTATACCCGGTCGGCGTGGGCGACCAGTTTGGCGCCTGTTTATACAACGCCTATATGACGAAGCCGCAGGCTAGCGCTTAATACGAACCATACACAGCATGTTACGGCGCGGACCTTCCGGTGCTGCACCAGAGTCGCGCAGTGCATGTGCGGATTCCGTGCGTTTCAAACGCAGTAGATTAAAGCGTTTACGTGGTGCGCAGCCTGTGGTGCGGATGTGTAAGGCGCGGCGATAGATACGCAGTAAATCATTGGCAAATCTTTTGGTCTGCGAACCGCCCGGCATCCCGAGACGCTGCTCGTATTTCCTCGGAACACGCCTACGTTTTCGATGGAACACTGTTCAACAGTTCCATATTTGCGTTTTAAGCGGTAGCTATAGGGTTATGAACACACCACAAATTCTGCGGGCGGCACTGGCGCGTCGGAGTTTCTCTCGATTTTGCGTGGAAGTTTATCCCGAGTATGAGTTGCCGCCACACATCCGGTTGATGCATTCCTATCTGGAGAAGCTGATCTCCGGGTCGATCAAAAAGTTGATGATTACGGCGCCGCCGCGGCATTCAAAGACGCTGACGTGCTCCGTTTTGCTGCCGTGCTTTGTGCTGGGAAGGAATCCGAAGGAATCGATTATCTCGGTGAGTTACGGCAGCGAGTTGAGCGAGACGTGGGGCAGAAAAACCAGAAACATCATGCAGGACGCGGCGTACCGGGATATTTTTCCGGGGACGGTAATTTCGGCGGATAGCAGCGCGCAATATCGATTCGATTTAACGAATGGGATAGGTAGCTACGTGGCAACTGGGAGAAATGGTCCGCTGACGGGCAGGGGCGCATCGCTGGCAATTTTGGACGATTTAACGAAGGACGCGGCGGAAGCGGCGAGCCCGGCCATCATGACCAGTGTTTACGAATGGCTCGATTCGGTTTTGCTGACCAGGTTGTCGCCGGGGGCGCGGTTACTTTCGATCGCGACGCGATGGAGTGAGCGGGATCCGCAAGCGCACTTACTCAAGCAAGGCGATTGGGTGCGGCTCGACCTGCCGGCGTTTTCAGAGAGCGAAAACGATCCGCTGGGGCCTGCCGATTGGTGCGGCGTTGTGGCCGACCAGGTTTAGTGCGGAGATGCTCGAAGGGATCAAGCACGACGTCGGCAGTCGCGTGTTTAGCTGTCTGTACCAGGGAAATCCATCCGCGGCTTCCGGGAATATTTTTCAGCGGAGTTGGTTTCAAACCTATAACCAACGGCCGCAGTTTACGCGCATCGTGCAGAGCTGGGATTGCGCCTCAAAAACCGGCGTGGCCAACGATTACAGCGTTGGAAGCACGTGGGGCGTCACGTCGAACGGGTATTACCTGTTGAGTGTGGTGCGCAAGAGAATGGAATTCACAGAGCTCAAACATACGATCGGAGCGCTGGCGGAAGAGTGGCGACCGGATACGATTCTGATCGAGGATTCAAGCGCGGGCTCGAGTGTGATTCAGGAGCTTAAATCTAGCACGACGTTTCCGGTGATCGCGGTGCCGGTCGACAAATCGAAGGTCAGCAGGGCGGAAGCGGTTTCGCCGACGTTTGAAGCAGGAAAGATTTTCCTCCCGGAAGGCGCGAGCTGGTTGAACGATGTGATGGATGAGTTGGCCGGCTTCCCGAACGCGGCGCACGATGACGTTGTCGACTCGTTCACATTGTTCCTGAATTACATGCGCGGAGACGCGGATGTGGAGTTACCGATGGTGCAGGTTTACAAGAAGATCGCGCAGCGCGTAGCGGCAGGGCTTGATTACTTCATATCGAAGCCGAAGCCGGCGCCACCACCTGTTGCGCATCCTGCAGGAAGTTCGAAGCCGGCGCCGTTACCACCGGAGCTTTGTCCTATTTGCAAAACGCCATGTAGCATCAGAATCGGGAGCGCGGGGCATCCACCTCGCTGCGTGAACTGCGGCACGCTTCACAATGGCGGGGTAATTGTTAGCCGTCCGGCGAGCGGGTGCGTGTGTTTGGTTCCGCGGATGGAAGCGCGCCGGCTCACTCCGGCTGGCGTGCGGTGTGACGACTGCGGCGAATACCTGACCAACACGGCAACCGATGGCGGCCGATATCCGGTAAACGGAATCAGCCGGGCCCAATATCAAAGCGGCGCGTACGGGCGCCGGCGGCGCTGGAGCTAGTTTTCCTTCGATGTGGCCACTAACAATCGGGCGGTTCCCATAGTTCGGTATCGAGCAGCCCTCGAGGAATTCCAAGGTCTTTCGCCACAGCCGTGGCGATCTGTTGGTATTTTTCGCTATTGGCCGGATCGAGTGCCCGAATGGTTGTCCACTTCGGGGTAAGCAGGTTTTGGGCGAGTCCACACTTTGCGAGTCGCTTCACCACAATGCTATCTAGAGGAACTTCTAGTTCGTCCGCCAGGCGCTCTAGCGCATACTTTTCGCACAAAATTCGGTTCAGCAAAGCCATGGTCATGAAAATGTTGATGGACTTCCTAGCTGAACCCCAAAGATTTTCGATCGGCAACCTCCCCATGAGTTCCTTTGTGCGGTCATTCAACCACCTCGCATATTCTGAGGGCGAGATGGTGCTCGACTGAGTCAGGTCGAGACTCCCTAGAAACTTCCTTGCCGGCTTAACGCAGCCTCCCATTGGTCTGAACACAGAGGGGGTGATGGCGATATCGCCAACGTACTGTTGCATTTTGCTCAGTTGGTCTTGTGTCATTGACCATTCCCCGGGCGATTCTAGCTCTGGATAGTGCATTCTGCCCATTCAATCTTTCGTGATGAAAATACTTCTTCCATATTTGCGTTTTTGTTCGTAGCCTTCTCAGAGTTTCACATGCTGCTGGAATCTGCAATTCGCGTTGAGGACTCGCCACTGGTCCAGCATGATCTGGCGAAGAAGGTCAACTTGAGTGGTTCGATGATTTTCTCGACCAGGCGCGGGGCTCGCAGAGCGAACCCCCAGCTCGAGAAGGAAATCGCACGAGCGTTCCACATGCCACCAGAGATTCCTTTCGCGCCAAGACTGGATCAACCGGAAACGAAAGGAGGAGAATGATGGAAGAGATTGACGCATTAATGAAGGCAATTATCCTACCCGACACACGAATCGACCAAACTCCAGAGCCCGTCGATATCGTCGGCGAATTCCTCGCCAACGCAAGATTCGGCCTGGGCGAATTAGCGACGTCGAAGAAAACCGACAGTGATTGGACCCAGCAAGTCGGCCCGGCAAGAGTGGCCGGCGACTCGCTCGAGAAGCGTGTGAAGCTTTCGACAATCGCTCGCGTCGAGAGAACCGTGAACGGCTCAGGCGATACCTGGACCAAGGAGTTCGATTCCCGCGGCGAACTCATCTCAGCGCATATCGAAGACGCTGGCGGCGACGCTCGCGGACACCTCGCGAAAGCGCATCAACAGCCCACAGATCAGCATATGGCTGGTAACAACGAGACGCCGTATTGTCTGGTACTCGAAAAAATCAAACAGGTACTCGACCTCATGCCGATTGTACGTCCTAGCCAACGGCGACTCGTGGACACCAAGGGCGTGCCGCCCGAATTCGTGCACTTTGTCACAGTGGACGAGGGCTAGTAAAGAATTGCCGTCGTTGCAAGGGACCACCGCGGGGGCAACAGCGATGGTCCGAATGGCAAAAGCCTCACATTCACTTTGGCGTTTCTCGCGATGTGCTCAGCGGGAATTCCGACCAAATGCGGAAGTTGTTTTTGATCTCGACTTCCGTACAACAGCAAATCCTCAGCGCGGTTCGCGCGGCACGTCACGGAGTGAAGCCTGCCCAAAAACTTATGAATTTGATGCCCGAATAACTTCGTCCAAAACCGCTTGAGTCCGGAGCGGTTAGTTGATCAAACGTGGTTTTGTGGGCAGCGCCTGAGATAGCGCGATCCCTTCACAGTTGGAAGTTCGATCCTCCGGGGGCAATTGCACCCAGCCCGTCGCGGTCGAATTCCGCATCGCGATCGCGGCCTAAGTAGGTAATTAGTCGCGAGAAACTCAGGGCTTTCGCCATTTGTCCCGAACACCCTTGGAGGTATTTCTCACGCGCTCGACGTGAATCGTCCAATCGGGTTCAAGTTCCGCTGCACTCTTGATTGCTTCAGCTTGCGTCGGCTCGACGCCACTGGCTCTTTTGGAACCTGCCCGCCTGATTGCGTAATCTCCCTCGGGCCTTCGTTCTACAAACAACTCGTTTCGTGGCATGGGGTCCTCCTGGGCGCGGGATTATATGTCCGCCTTACTTTCGCTCGCTGTGGACAACAAAGACCTGCTAAGCCGAGCCTGACCCCGAAATCGACTGCGCGCAGTTGCCCGACTTACTGCTGCGTCCGAACTCGCGCTGATGCTCGGACGTTGAGGTTCTGCGCCTGGTAGCGATTATGTACGATTTGCGCCATTTCGTCGTAAACCCGCACCTTTTTTTCTGAATCAGAGATCGTGATGATCAGAGAAAACGGCTGAGGCTTGAACGTCTGCTCGTCCTCGATGCCGTGCCGCGTGAGCAGCTGGAGTTTTAGGCGCCAGCGCGAACCGCGCTCGCCTTTCCCGCCGAGATTCCCGTAGTAGGTTCGGACCGGGGCCCACTTGCGAAGCTTCTCCACCTGATACGATTCGTACATCAGGCCCGCGTTCTTGTGCTCGGGCGGGACGAGTCCAACGAACTTGGTCGTGACTGCTCCGGTGGCCCGTGACTTCTGTCCACGGTAGACGCCAAAGTGCGCATCGATGTGGGTTTCGCAGTATTCTGTTCCCCATCGTGCTCCTCGGGCAGGCGAGAAAGCTACGGTCATCCAGATTTCTCCAAAATACTTTCCGCCGCGATGCAGCGACGGCGGGTAGGGGAAAGCGTCCCATTCGAGAAAGTAGCCAGACCTCAAAACGTCGTCGAACACTAGTGTCGAGGTGTAAGGCGTGCATTCTAGGCAGTACGGGACGGGGGACGGCAATCCAAAGCCGAAAAAGTTCTCATCGCCGTCCGGCACGCGCTCCTTCGTCCGGGGATCGCGCGCGTGGTGGGTTAACAACGCCCTCGCCAGAACTGGGGAAGGAGTTGGCGTGATCTGGTGATAGATTTGCGCGAGAGTCCGGGAGACCAGTGGTGCTGCGAAGCTGGTTCCAAGGTTTTCCGCCGTACTACCGTTATTCACCGAGCGGATGCCGGCGATGTGACTGAAATCAGTGGAGCATGATCCCCCATAGTGAATGAGGTCTGGCTTGATCACGTAGTTGGGTCCAGCGCCGTGACGTGAGAAAGCTGACGGGTGGTGCTCTTTCGGACCGTTCATCTTGTAATCGACGTGCGACACAGCTCCCACTGTAATTCCCAGGATGCTGTCGGCCGGCGTGGTGATTCTGCCCACGTCGAGCTGTTGCTGGGTACGCGGGAAATCCAGGAGCGGGGGAGTGACGTAGTTTCCTGCGCTGATGACAAAGGACACCTGATACTTCTCTTGAAAATTGTCCAGCTCCTGCGCCAATGCGGAAAAATCGTCAAGCGAGCATACGATGTCGGTGCCGAGCGAAAGATTCCACACTTTGTATTTGTTGGAGTGTTCTCTCAGAGCCGCTTCCAGAGAGACCAGAAACTCATTCTCGAGCAGCGCCAGTGTGTCGCCTTTATCCGGGTCCTCGTTCGGGATCACTTGCAGATCGAATACACCGCACGGGCTGCTTTCCAAACCGGAGATCGTCGGGTTCAGCTCCGCTCCCCAGCAAATCAACCCGGCGACGAAAGTACCGTGGTCCGAGTTTTGGTACTGTGGTGCAACCTGCGAATCGCGTCCCACAACCCAACTCTCGAGTGCGGGAATATTCGCGCTTACGCCGCTGTCCACCACTACAACGACCGGAAAGTCGCCGGCCACATCAGCTCGATTCGGCAGAGCTGGAAGTGGCTTCGGGTTGAACATGCGAGGACGGATAGTACGGATCAGAGGCATGTGCGTGATCGACCGAACTCCAATTACTCGCGATAGCGCCTCTACGTCGTCAACGTCGCGACACTCGATCCCGTAGGTAAAGCTCGATGGCGAGTATCCGTCCTGACGGATTGAAATGTTCCGTTGACGGCAAACGCTCGTGAAATCCTCTACAAATTTTGGCTGGTCTACATCGGAGCCGAGGTTGAACAGGCGGACCCGCGTCATGAATCCGTGCTTTCCGCGAGGACTGCGACGAAGCACGTCTTTGGCTTCCAGCCCGCCCCGGCGGAACGTCGGCGTGATCGGCTCGATGGTTTCGACGCACGACAGTTCCTTCGTCATCTGGTCAGACTTGTTTCGCTCGATGGTTTCGACCAAACGCCGAAGACCCTCCGGCGTCGCCTTAACGAACAGCTCTCCCAAACGACCGGAACCGATGATCGGACAGGATAGGGGGGAGAAAAGATTTTCAGGTCGGTGGCTTTTCGCAGCCGCCTTAGAGAGCAATTTGACCCGGATTGGCGCGCTTCCCGTGCGACGCACCTGCGGGACGATCGCAGTTCGCAGCGCCGAGACCTGGTTTGAAAGATGATTCCGATATTTTCCGTCGACTGTACGAAACGGTTTTGGCGGGGTACCGCCGGGAGTGATTTTCCGCTCCGCACCCTGTTTGGGCATGATGAGCTTGATCGGTAAGCGATCTTGCTGAGGGGGCCTGAGTTCGTCCGCCACGTTATGTCGCTCCCTTTGCGCGTCTGAAAGCTGTCGCCTTCGACACGCCGAGTAAATCCGCAACTGCCGAATGGCTGTACAGCCTCGCGTTTCGGTCGCGCAACACCGTAGTGATGGCATGCTCGTCTTTGTCTCGAAGCTGTGTCAGAAATCGCCGTTCGGGTCCTTCACCGATTGCTAGATTTTGTAAGACTTGAAAAGCGTCCTTGAGTTCGGGTTTTCGTTGGGCGGCGACACGGCGCCGGTTTAATCTCAAACAGACTTCGCGAATATCAGATCCCGAGAATCCTTCAGAGAGGTCTACGAGCAGATCGACTTCGCGGGGCTGAAAGTGCAATGGTTCCAAAAACTGATCCCACATAACTTGGCGCTCCTGCTCGGACGGGAACGTTAATGCCAAGCGATAGCTGAAGCGCCGCCAGATCGCGGAATCGAGTAATTCTTCGTGGTTCGTCGCAGCAACGACGATCGATTGCGTCCCGATCGTGTCGAGGTTTTGAATGAAACTGTTGACCACGCGCTTCAGCTCTCCGAGTTCCTGAGTGTCGCCTCGGAGCTTCGCGATCGCGTCAAACTCATCAAGAAACAGAATGCAAGGCGTCTTCGCCGCGAAGTCGAACAGGGCGCGGATGTTCTTGGAAGTGTTTCCCAAAAACGATGAGATCAAACCGTCGAGGCGAGCGACGTACAGGTCCAAACCAAGCTCAAGTGCGATATGCCGCGCCAATCGGCTCTTGCCCGTTCCCGGGGGACCGTACATCAGCAGGCTGATCGCAGCGGTGTCGGCCTGGGCGTGGCTCTTCGCGATGCTCAGAAATTCGTTAACGGTGTCCCACTGCTCTTGCGAGAGTATGACTGGAGGTTCGGACGCGGCTTTTACGTTGACACGCTCGATGAGGGGAAAGCGACTGTCAGAATCGACGGGCAGCGCCTTCGCAAACGCAGCGCCCGCCGGACGTAGTTGTTGGTCGTTCTCTTCAAGCATCTTGCGCAGTCGTGTCGCGGACGACTTGTCTCCAGCCTTTTCGAGTTTGTCCGCGAGAAAAGCCGTGTAGTTTCGCACTTTGTCGATATCGAGACGAAGGGCGCCATTTATGATACGAGTAAGCTCTGACATGAATCGAATATCGTCTTTCATGAGACGATTATGGATAAATGTGAGACGAGTGTCAAGCCCGTCGGAGCCCACACGCTTTCGCTACACGCTCTTTTGTCGTGTAGCCCCAGCTAGCCATTAGGCCAGCCCCCTTTCTTGCCGGAAGTTCGTGGTATTCAGCAGCCGGCGCAACCAGAGGAGGTTTCTTCAAGGAGTGCAGAAGAACTAGGTGGGTGAGTTCGAGTAACTCGCTCGCAGTCTCGCTGCCATAACAGCTTGGGAACCGAGTACAGGCGGGTTTTTGCCACGCAAAATGCTCGCCGGATCCAAAGTCTTCTCAATCCGCCCGCAAACATCCGTTTGTGGAATACCAAGAACCGTGATTTTCGGGCATGTAAACACAAACACTTATGAGGTACCTGATGATGGGGTTTTGCGGCAACGGTAGGTGTATGGTTCTCCATCCGGTGGCCGCAAGTGATAGAAAACTCGGGTTTGAATTTTCTGGAACTACGCCATATCAAACCATGTGTTTTGGTACGTTCATCCAGCCTGTAGCGCACCTGCCGGGTGAGCAGGCGCTTTCAGTACAGTGGCTAGGGCCAAGGCCCACCGGCTTCCCAGCGTTTGTGCTGATGGGACGGTCCAGCTGTGGCAATATGGCATGATTGCTGTATTCATTCTGGGGCGCACTTTAGCGTCGTCGGTCCGCAAGCAGAGTAGAGTCAATGACTGATCGACGCGCCGCCATCACTACCGGCTTCGCTATTTGACGATGGCCATCTCCAATCGCGGATTTCCGGCTTGTCAATACCTTCGGCATAAGCGTAGTTGATACTTTCGATGATCTGCCTCTTGAGCCACTCTTTGACGTAAGCGGCCGAATCGCGAATTCTAGGAACGCGATCGATCACGTCGGTCGCGAGCGTAAAACGGTCGACTTGATTGCGAATCGCTAGTTCCAGCGGTGTATTTATATTCCCCTTCTCTTTGTAACCGCGGACATGAATGTTGGCATGATTTGTCCTCCGGTAAGTGAATTTGTGAATGAGCCAAGGATAACCGTGGAAGTTGAAAATTACTGGCTTGTCTTTCGTGAACAGTGAATCGAAATCGCGATCGGAAAGCCCGTGCGGATGCTCAGTATCCGGTTGGAGACGGTAGAGATCAACTACATTGACGAACCGAAGCTTCAAGTCAGGGACGCGCTCACGAAGGATTGCCGCAGCAGCTAGTGCCTCTTGCGTGAGCACGTCACCGGCACACGCAAGGACCACATCCGGTTCCTTTCCGGAATCGGTACTCGCCCAGTCCCAGATTCCAATGCCCTTCGTGCAGTGGATGATCGCGGAGTTCATGTCTAGGTACACCAGATGGAGTTGCTTGTCCGCCACAATCACATTGACGTAGTCACGACTACGAAGACAATGGTCCGCGACACTGAGGAGGCAATTCGCGTCGGGTGGAAGGTAAATGCGCGTGATTGCGGCGCTCTTGTTGCTGACAACATCCAGGAAGCCGGGATCTTCGTGTGTGAAGCCATTGTGATCCTGCCGCCAAACAAGTGACGTAATGAGGATATTCAAGGAAGAAATGGGAACACGCCAGTCGAGTTCGAGTTTCGATTTCTCAAGCCACTTGGCATGCTGGTTGTACATCGAATCGATGATGTGGACGAAGGCCTCGTAGGAATTGAAAAGGCCGTGACGCCCAGTTAGCACATAACCCTCGAACCAACCTTCGAGCGTATGCTCGCTGAGCATTTCCATGACACGTCCATCCGGAGCGATATCGGTGCCGTCTTTGTCTTCCGGTTTGAATTCGGCAAGCCACGTCTTGAGGGTGGCTGCATAAACATCTTGCAGGCGATTGGAAGCGTTTTCGTCGGGGCTGAACATGCGAAAGCTGGTCATGTTACGGCGCATAACATCACGCAGGAATTTCCCGAGCGTCTCGGTCGGTGAGAATTCTTCCGCGCCTGGTGCTTTGATTGGAATGGCGTAATCGCGAAAATCAGGAAGGTTGAGCGGCTTCCGCAGTTTGCCGCCATTAGCGTGCGGATTAGCGCTCATTCTTCTCTCGCCTATGGGCGGCAAGGCCCGTAGCTCGGGTATCAGCGTGCCGCGTTCGTCAAACAGTTCCTCGGGCTTGTAGCTTCTCATCCATTGTTCCACGATCTGTAAATGCTCGGGATTGGATTGGACATTCACGACGGGCACTTGATGAGCTCGCCAAAAACCTTCCACTTTGTGCCCGTCAACTTCTTTTGGTCCGGTCCATCCTTTGGGCGAGCGAAGAATGATCATGGGCCAGCGAGGCCGACCGGGGTTGCCGCTGGCACGCGCGTGATCCTGAATCGCGCGAATTTCGTTTACGCAAGACTCGACAGCGGCAGCCATCTTTTGGTGCATGTCCCGAGGATCATCCCCCTCAACTGCACGCGGGGTCCAACCATAGGCAGTGAATAAGCCCATAAGCTCATCTTCTGGGATTCGTGCGAGGATTGTGGGATTGGCGATTTTGTAGCCATTCAGATGAAGGATGGGCAGCACAGCGCCGTCACGTATGGAGTTGAGGAACTTATTTGAATGCCAGGAAGTCGCTAGGGGGCCTGTTTCGGCCTCTCCATCTCCAACCATAACGCTAACAATCAGATCGGGATTATCGAAAGCCGCTCCGAAAGCGTGCGAAAGGCTGTAACCCAGTTCGCCGCCTTCATGAATTGAACCGGGAACCTCTGGCGTACAGTGACTTCCAAGCTGGCCGGGGAATGAGAAGGCGCGGAAAAGCCTGAGCATGCCGGTCTCATCTTGGCTTTTTTCGGGATAAATCTCGGAATACGTCCCTTCGAGATAGCAATTCGAAATGACCGCCGGAGCGCCATGGCCCGGACCCGAGATATACATCATGTTCAAATCGTATTTCCGAATCACACGATTCAAGTGAATCCAGGTGAAAGTCTGGCCCGGGTCCGATCCCCAATGGCCCAGCAGCCTCTTCTTAAAGTGTTCGGAGCGGAGCGGTTCTCTAAGCAGCGGGTTGTCACGAAGGTAGATCATGCCGGCGCATAGATAATTGCATGCGCGCCAATATCCATCGATTCTGCGAACTTCGTCAGGTGTGAGCGGCTGGGATGCGGAACCCTCTCTCGGTACTCTATTAACGCTCTGTTGTAGATCTGTCACGGAAAATGCTCCTGCATCAGGAGTTCGGCTGGCGGTCCGGCACTGGCCAAGCCCCTCGGTCGGAGATTTAAGAGTGGCACAAATTCCGTTTTGGTGTGGCGTATTCTTATAGCTCCCAGTGTCGTCCCGATATGGACATCGCCACACGCGATTCGCGCGTTCAGATCCTGGTCATTCGCGCTCAAGAGGACCGCGCCATTGCAACTGAGCGCTGGAAGCTCATACGGAAACTTTCCGAGTAGATTATCTCCGGAAGTTGGGCAGTTACGTGTAATTGAGAGTTGCCTCGCGCATTGCGAGGAAACTCCCGCTTGTCACCTCGTGCCCTGATAAAGTTTACTGGCCTGAGAAAGGCTGAACGAAGCTCAATCACTGAATCAGACCATGCTGAATCGCCTGGTGCTCGAGCCTCTCATCTTTGAGTGGTCAGCGTTTGCGCCGCACGCCGCTCTTCGCTGCCTGCCTGCCGTAGCCATTGCTCTCGGAGTTGGACTCGGCTCGGGGCACGCGGCTGCCGGAATGATCGCTGCCAGCGGTGCAGTGTCCGTCGGGTTTGGCTCCTTCCAACGCATCGGTGAATCCGAGCTTGCTCCAATGCTGTTTGCCACGATCGGAATGTCCGTCTCAACCTTGGTAGGAACACTTGCGGGGATTTCGCCCGTTGCTCTCGCCATCATGGCGGCTCTTTGGGGTTTTATCTACGGTCTGCTCATGGCCCTAGGAGCGGGTGCCTCATGGGTGGGTTTGCAGTCGGTCATCGCGCTGCTCGTGGTCAGCGCGTATCCTGTTAGCGTGGGCCACGCATCGGCGCGTGCTTCCTTAATCCTTGCCGGGGGCATCCTGCAGATCGTTTGTATTCTGCTGCTGCAATTCATCGAACAATTAAATCATCCAGGACTCACACTGCTGCCGCGAGAATTTTCGCCGGGCGGATTTATCCCCGCCATACGCACTCTCAAGGACAACCTCGCGCCGGATACCAAACCCTTCGGCTACGCACTGCGTCTGGCAGCAGCTCTGGCGCCCACGGCCGGCCTCGCCCGTTGGATGTCAATTGAACACGGATACTGGGTGCCGATGACGGTACTTCTCGTGCTCAAGCCGGATTTTAATCAGACCTTCGTCCGTGGCATTGCACGTGTTCTGGGCACGCTTTTAGGCGCAGCGGTGGCAACGCTGATCGCTGCTCTTGTGCGCCCCGGGCCCGATTTGCTTGCATTGCTTGTCCTGATTTTTGCCGCGCTATGCTTTACCTTGCTTCGGGTGAACTATGCGGTGTTCACCGCCTGCGTGACTGCTTACATTGTTTTTCTGCTTGCCATGGCCGGACTGCCCGCCTTAGCGACGGTCAAATACCGTACGCTGAACACCATACTTGGCGGAGTGATCGCTCTGATCATTTATGTTCTTTGGCCCGTGCGTAGAGGGCAGCGCCGAATTCAGGCGCTGCGTGCTTAAGCTCGGCGTCACGCGCCAGGCGGCCAAGCGCTGCCGCCCGGAGGGCCGGCTCGCCATGCGGAGAAGCACTTTTGCGGGATACTACAGAGGAGTACGATCACGAGGGCGTGATCGAGCCTGTGGATGAATCCGAGTATGGAAACCGGTGTTTGGCGACTGCGTATCGCTTCACTTCGTAGGCTTCCGGAATACGATTCCATCCTTCATCACGAAGTCGACTTTTGCCGTAGCGCTAATATCTGCAATCGGATCGCCCGGCATCGCAACGATATCCGCAGTTTTACCGGGCGCAAGCACGCCCAGATCATCGCGGTTGAGCAATTCAGCGGCGACGCTCGTGGCAGCTTTAAGCGCTCGAATTGGGCTTAGCCCCGCCTTCACCATCGCCTGAAATTCGAGAATGCCGTGGCTGAACGGAAACATCCCACAATCTGTTCCGTAGGCGATTTTCACTTGGCTTTGGGCGAGCAATCTCTGAGAGGCAAGAATCTTTTGGTTATCGCGCCGGAATTTCCACACGGCCTGGCAGGGCAGCGTTCCGGCCTGCAATTCGTGCAAATCCTCTTGAGTCATCTGCATTGTGGGAACAATGTAAGACCCCGCGTGCTCGGCCATTTCAAGCGCCTCGGAATCGATCAGATAAGCGTGCTCCAGGCTGCGCGCGCCAAAGCGAATTGCCTGCTTACAGCCCTCGGCAGCACCAGTATGCACGGCAACAGGCTTGCCGAGTTGGCGTGCGGTCGATGTCAGGATCTCCATCTCATCATCGAACCACGTCACGCGTGCCGGATCATCACCGGCACTGAAATAGCCACCCGTGTTTGTGGTCTTAATCCAATCGCTACCGAAGGTGTGTTCACGTCTAACCAGTGCTTTAATTTCTCCAACACTGTCGGCGATAGCGGAGACCGGTATATTCCATCGTGGATTGTAAAAGCCACGCAAGTCGCCGTGGCCCGCGCTCGCAGAGAGAATGTGCGCCGCCACCACGAGTCGGGGACCTTCCACGAAT
Organism: uncultured Acidobacteriota bacterium; assembly: GCA_963848365.1. Lineage (GTDB taxonomy): Bacteria > Acidobacteriota > Terriglobia > Acidiferrales > UBA7541 > Palsa-295. The sequence goes on along the minus strand of CAWKDI010000002.1, from coordinate 1,417,907 downwards.
CCTGCGTTGATCGCATTGCGAAGGTCAACATTCGGCCATTCCGGATCAGCGGTGCCGAGGTCGCGTAAAGTCGTGAAGCCGTAACTCATATACTCGCGAGCGAGACTCAAGCCTTTGAGGGCTTTGGCAGCGGAAGATTCGAGCGTCTGTTGCGCCAGATGAGACGCGTCCATGGTTAGGTGGACATGAGTGTCAATGAATCCAGGGCTTACAGTTCTATCGGAGAGGTCGATCACCTGTACTCCGTTGGACCGGTTAACAGAGCGTTCAATGCTTGTAATCCGATTGCGCTCGATCAAGATCTCTGCTGGCCCAGCCAGATGGTCTGAGCTGCCATCGAATACATTCCCGCACACGAGCACAATCGCACTCATCTACGCTCCTCTTGCTTTGATGTTTCTTTGAGGCGAGGACTCGTTATAAGTTCCGATTGTTCTGGCGCGCGGGCAATGGGAAGCTGCCATCCTCGTCGCATCGCTACAAACCGAAGTCCAAAACATGCGATTGCCCCAGCTAGTGCCGCGACGGAAGTGGGTAGATGCAGCATTCTTCCCAATACCATCACCGCAGCACCAAGCAGCGCCGCGACCGCGTATAGTTCAGTTCGCAACACGGTAGGAATTTCCATTACAAGGATGTCGCGCATCATGCCGCCGCCAATTCCAGTCAGCATGCCGAGCAACGTGGCGGCAACCGGTCCGGCATGAAACGCCAGGGCTTTTCCCGCACCAGCGACTGCAAAAAGCGCCAGCCCGGCGGCATCAAACACCAGGACGGGGCTGCTCAACCGGTTGATGATTCGATATCCGTAGAACGTAATTAGCCCCGCAAGTATCGACACCGCGATGTATCGCCACTCGCTCATGGCTGCGGGCGGAAGCGCTCCAATCATCACATCGCGGGCGATCCCACCCGAGTTACCCGCGGCGAAAGACAAAACCAGAACACCGAACAAATCGAGCCTACGCTTCACCCCGGAGGTTGCGCCGCTCAGCGCGAACACGAAGGTGCCGCCGAGATCAAAAGCTCGTAACAGCGTACTCACAACGACGTGTTCGTTGATAATCAATTGGCCCATGGGATCGCCAAGCCTGAGATCTTACGCTTCCACTCCAAAGTCGGACGATTACGAGGAAGTGCGGGTTATGATTCGTGTGAAGTTCGGAACGTCTGCCTGACTCCCTCGCCTGAGCATATATATCAGTATTGGTGCCTCGCACGAACCAGAAAAGCAAACCCCACCCGCCACTCCCTCAGCTGCCATGCCAACTTGACATTGCTATCAGCGAGTGCAACCCTCCTTGCTAAGGAATGGATTGTTCTCTATGCTGGGCTGCTTCCGTTGGATCTTCTTGGTGGTATTTTTCGGCGTGTCAATTCAGTTTGCACGAGCTCAGTCCTGCCCAGCACCGGTTCCGTATGCGCTGCTTCGACAGGATAACGATTACGGATATCTGCGCAATCCGGCATGTCGCTCCGGCTTCTGGGATCCCGTGAAGTTCATACCGCTCAATGCGGAGGAAGAGAACTATCTAACATTTGGTGGTGAGATTCGGGAATGGTACGAGGGATTTCGTAACGCGAATTATGGCATTGGGCCTCAAGATAGCAATGGTTTCTTACTGCAACGAATCACGCTGTACGGCGATTGGCACATCGGTGACCGGTTTCGATTTTTCGGACAGTTGACAAGCGACATTGAGGCAGGAAGGAACGGAGGCCCGCAGCCCTACGATGAAGATAGACTGTGGATTGAAGAGGGCTTTCTGGATGTCAAAGCGATACATTCTCACAACGCCACGTTGAGCGTGCGTGCTGGCCGGCAGGAATTTGAGTTCGGTATCGGTCGTCTCGTGGACGTTCGAGAGGGAGCAAACGTGCGCCGCGCGTTCGATGGCGTAGACTTGATTCTCGACGCCTCCTTCTGGCACCTGGATGGCTTTGCAACAAGGCCAGTCATCAACAACTTGGAAGTTTTCGACAATCCACCTGACCATACCACGATGTTCTGGGGAGTTTATGCAGTGAGACCATTGCCCGTTACGTGTGGTGGGCACATTGACTTGTATTATCTGGGAATTGATAAAAAGCGAGCGACGTTCAACCGCGGGACGGCGCAAGAGGTGCTTCACACTGCGGGGACGCGATTCTGGGGATCTCGAAGCGCTCTGGACTACGACTGGGAAGGTATGTTTCAGTGGGGTACGTTCGGCAATGCAGACATACGAGCCTGGGGCATCGGATCAGACACAGCATACAATCTGCGCTCGGTTTTTCTCAGGCCACAGCTAAGCCTCAGGGCGACATTTACCAGTGGCGACCGGGATCCGCCTTCCGGCGCACTGGGAACCGTTGATCCTCTTTTCCCGACCGGCATCTATTTTGGCGAGGGAGCCGTCAATCTGAATGGCCCGTCCAATCTGATGAGAATCGGGGCTGGCATCAAACTGCATCTGACCGACACCGTCCTGCTCGCGGCAGACTATGATCCGTTCTGGCGGACCAGCCTTCAAGATGGTGTTTATGGACTTGGTGTCAATCTACTTCGATCCGGCCTGGTAAATCAGAATCGCTACATCGGAAGTCAAGGTTCGACCGGCATATACTGGCAAGCTAATCGGCATCTGAGCATATCTGCGACCTACACGCATTTTTTTGTCGGCCCCTTTTTTAGTGAGGGCCCGTCGCCCGGCCGTGACGTTGATAACGCCGGCATTTGGACCACATTTAAGTTCTGACCAGAGTCTTTGCGATGGAGTACACGTATTTCCGCTCTGCGAAGGAATCGCATTCGACGGCGTGCGGCTTCCTTCTTTTTCAGTCCGCCTTCTTGACGGTAGGAACGGTCAACATGATGGACAGGATCGCAACGGCTACCATGAATACGTTGAACATCAGCGCGATCATCGCCGCTGCCCGAACTGCTAGATTGTCCTGGCGGCCATAGAAGGTGATAACCCCTTCCACCCAACGTGCGCTGTCGGTACCGCTGCTGAGAGCTGTGAAGATCGTCGCTGAGATCGCGACCCCGAACGCAGCTCCGAGCGAGGAGGCCATCTTGTAGATGCCCGACCCGGATCCTGCCTGACTTTCCGGCAGGCTGGACAGCGCCGCGTCGGTCGAAGGCGTAGCGTAGAATGCCAAACCCACGCCGTACAGTGTGTAGCCGATGACCGCGAGGACTCTGTAATCCTTTAGCAGCAAGTTCGCCGGCGAAAGGAGCAGAATCGCCAATCCGGTGATCAGACAACCCCAGATCATCGGCTTGCGCGCGCCAAAACGCTGCAAGAGTTTCTCCCCGACCCGTATGAAAGCAATGATCGCAAGCGCGTAGCCGAGCGTGAGCATGCCAGCTTGCCTCGCGGTCATGTTACCGCCAAGCTGGACGAGCTCCAGAGACACGATCATGGTGCCGGCCGCACCGTTGAGGAGGAAGTTCGAAAGCGTGGCACCTGTGTAGGTCGAATTGGAAAAAAGTGAAAAATCGACGAAGGGAGCGGAGGTTCGTGTCTCAACGCGGAAGAATAGAACGCCCGTTACCACCGCGATCGCGATAAGGACAAGAACTGGGAGGCTGGTCCATCCAAACTTATTCCCCTGTGTCACGACAATCTGCAACGCGACCATCGCGATCATAAAAGTGATTACGCCTGCAAAATCGAAGCGGTACGTCGCTTCATTCGTCGTCCGACTCTCGGGAGTGCCACGCATCAACACAATGCCGAGCAAGGCAACCACAACAGAAGCGAAAAAAATGTAGCGCCAGCCGAGGCTCTGGGCCACCAGCCCGCCGAATAGTGCACACACACCCGATCCACCCCAGGAACCGATCGACCATAAGCTGACCGCCCGCTGCCGCGCGGCGCCGTCCCAATACGTTTTCACGAGCGCCAAACTGGCCGGCATGATGCAGGCTCCGGACAATCCCTGCAATGCACGCCCTGTCAGAAGAAACGACGTGGCCCAGCGGCCGGCAGGGGCGAATCCGACCAGAAGCGAGCCGAGAATACTGAGATAGAAGCCGATCCGCACGATGCGAACACGCCCAAAGCGGTCGGCGAGGCCGCCGATAACCACGATAAAGATGCCCGAGAAGAGTGCGGTAAGCGCTACCGCAGTGTTCATGGTGCTGGCGCCGAGCCTCAGATCGCGTCCCATATCAGGGGCGATATTCAGGGTCGTCTGGGCGAACAGCCAGAACGTGATCACGCCAAGGATGATACCGAGTAGCACGCGATCGTTGCCGCGGAACCCCTCGGCGTGGCTGCCTGTTGATGTCACGTTGGCCTCTCCCGAGGCACCTTCGGTCTCGTGGATCCGAGATCTTTTGTGTGCTGGATCTGGCTATTCTAACCGCCACAGCGGCCTAGTGGACTGCTCTTCTTGTGGCTAGGCCGACACTTGCGATGTCTTCAAGTTTCCCGTAGTTGATAGCCACGCCTGAGCGGCGACAACCAGCGCTTGCACGCCTGTCTCTAAAGTCGGATGAATGACTGGTGCGAAGCGCGGGTTGTGGTTGGTGGGAATATCGGCAATTGTGCCCGACTTCTTAGCCTTGGCGTAGGTATCAGGGTCCGTGCCGCCGACGAACCAGAAGACAGATGGCACCTGCCACTCAGTTCCAAAAGAGCCAAAATCCTCGCTCGCGGTAGTTGGTTGGGTCTCTTTCACGTGATCCGCTGGGAAGTAGCTGCGGAATGCATCCACAGCACGTTTTGTCGCGTCTGGATCATTCTTCACCAGAGGATAGCGGTCCAACTGAGTGATCTCCGGCTTTTTAGGCGCTCCCGATGCTTCGGCTTCGGCATTGACGATGCGTTCGATTGCGGCGAGCACCCGTTTTCTGACATCTTCATTGAAGGTACGCACATTCAACTTTATGACTGCCTCATCAGGGATGACGTTCTCCTTTGTGCCGGCCTGAAGGGAGCCAACAGTAATGACGACAGCATCGGTAGGAGCGACTTCACGGGAAACAATAGTTTGCAAGCGAAGCACGGTCGCAGCGGCCATGACCACGGGATCAATACTTGCTTGAGGCATTGAGCCGTGGGCTCCTCGACCGAACATCCGAATTTCGAAGCTATCTCCCGCAGAGGTGATCACGCCGGAGCGAGTCCCGATGTCGCCTGATGATCCGACCATGACGTGCTGTCCCAGTATGGCGGTTGGTTTCGGAAATCGCTTGAACAATCCGTCGTCAATCATCGCTTGTGCGCCGACGGCTGTCTCCTCCGCAGGTTGGAAGACAGGCATTAGGGTACCTCGCCATGCGTTTCGGGTTTTCGCAAACAAGGTGGCCGCTCCGATCAGCCAGGTTACGTGCATGTCGTGCCCACACGCATGCATCACCGGCACTGACTTCCCGTTTTGATTGGTGGTTACGTTGCTGGCATACGGAAGGCCTGTGGCCTCACGAACCGGTAGCGCGTCCATATCCGCCCTTAGCATGATCGTCGGACCATCGCCGTTGCGGAGTAAACCGACTACTCCCGTTTTGCCTACACCCGTAGCTACTTCGTAACCAGCCGTCCGCAGATGGTCCGCAGCAATGCCCGCTGTCCGGTTCTCTTGCATCGATAGCTCGGGGTGAGAGTGGATATCTTTGTAGATGGTTTCCAGATCGGGAAGTAGCGTTCCCAGACTGGCGAGTACATCCTGCGTTTGTTGTGCTTTCTCGCTCATAACTCAATACCTCCCGCGATAGTTACTGGCAATTCGCATTGCCAGCATTTGGAATACTTAAGTACGTGATGCTGGTGGGCGCAAAGCTCACGCGGCCAGCATTGACCGGTTCACCCTTGAATTGTGGTAGATCGCCGCTGGTTGTGAGCCGGAGCCTCGTCCCATCAAGCTCGATTCTGGTGCTTTCGAGTTTTTTTGCGGTTAGTGTATAGCGCTCGCTGGCAGCGGCCAAATTAAGATCGAAGCTGCGTTGCCGATCAGCGTTGATGATCAGGAGCGTTACGCCCCCTCGCCTCCCTTCGAGGCATTGAGCGTACGCGTAGATGTTGGGTGTGGCGGGAACTTGCGGGTCGAGCACAGTCGGACCCATCAACTTGCGCCAAAGCACGGTCGCCCAATAGTTAGGGCGGGGCTCAAGAGTGTTTTGATCCAGCAAGCCATAGTCACTTGACGCCAGCGTGTTGTGCATGATGACCTTCACGCCTCGACGCGCCAAGCTAGCGTGCTCGACAAGATAGCGAAACGTGTCGAGGAACGTTGAAGCCCAAGGATTACCGCCACATGCAGCATCGGCAGTTTCGGTGATCCACAGGGACTTCCCCGGTTCAAAGCGGTCGCGAAGACCGGCATAGTATTGGTCGATCTTCTCGGGGCGGGAAAGCCATTCTTGAGAAAGTGCGGCTGACGCTGTGGTCTGGACCTTCTCGCCCATGCTTGCGCATCGCTGTGATGCAGCGGCATACAAATGGTAAGAAAAAATGTCGAACGCCGGCCCAGTTGCTTTTAACAAGTCTTCGCTGTGGAGCATCCCGGGCATTTCGATTGCAAACGGCCCCTCCCCAACAGAGCCAGGGCCGAGGAAGACTGTGCCGGGAGAATTCTGCTTCAGCCACGGCCCGAAAACGGCGATGTCGCGACCATAATCAGCGGCGCTGTAGCCCTTGGGCGCTCCACCCATGGCAGCGTATGTCGGCTCGTTCATGAACTCGGCGGCAGCTATCCGCCCCCCAGCCGCCTTTGTGTACGCAAGCCAGGTATCGGCCTCTTTTGAAGTCCATACGCCTTGCGGGTTGCGGGTGCCGACGCTCGTAGCAAATGAAGTTACGAGTTCGCCATTCACCGTGTGCACGAAATCGATGACGCCCTTCCATTCTTTTCGCGTTAGCACACTGCTAAAACCCGCTGGAGTCTTGTCTAGTGAATTGTCTGAATTCGCGAAATAAACCGAGTTGGCCCAAGTTCCACTCACTCGCACATAGGCAGGGCCAAGCGCAGCCGCGAGCTTACGCAGACGGGGATTCGTAAGATCGATCGGCGGGCGATACTGATACATGTTGTGATCCATGCCCACCGGAGCCGAAACAGATTGTGCTGGCTCAGTGGCATCAGCTGCCGCCCCGTTCTGGCTACCATACGGCTTCCAGAAATTTCCACCGGTCACTTCTGCCATCTCAATGTTGTATGAAGCGAATTGCTGATCGACGGTGCCGATGCGTGACATCTTTGCTGGATCAACTGAAACTGTTTGCGGTCGACTTTGGAGCGGGACAGAGAACAGAAGCAGCACGGCAATGATGGCGGATCCGAACTGTACAGAAACGAGCTTGCCGTTCATTGGATACCTCTGCCGAGCGATGCTGAGCGAAAAGTCGCGGGTGACATCGATTTCCTAGCGGCTCATCCTCGTCACATGGTCAGCAAAATGGAACGCTGGAAACGCAGTATTGCACGTCCAATCTTTGCCCTCAACAAGAGCCTCCGACGCCGAGCCTGCGGGCCGCGATTCTGGACTCGTGGCGCTTCACCTTTCTCGGATGCCAGCTTCAAAGGCCGCGAGGAGTCCAAGAGCGGACCAGTCGAGGTCCGACCAGCCCCGCGCTTCGGCTGCAACGAAGCGGTCGTGTAACAAGCTGGCAACAGGCATCGGGACCTGGACGCGCTCGTAGCCGAGAGTCCTTCACCGCCAGTGGGATTGTCATTCCGGGTGGCGTATAACGATGTTCGACAATCTTTTGTCCATACGACTTATGTACGCGGCCATCGAATAGCGAGCCGGTCAGAATTGTTTGCTCTTGGTCCGGTGGCAGGCCGATCTTTGCCAAAAAGGCAAACGCCTCGCCCATGCTCTGCAGCGTCGCGGCAGTCAACATATTGGCGGCCAGTTTCATCGCACTCGCAAGCCAAGGCTTGTCACCGGCATGAAAGCTACGTTGGCCGAGGCGATCTATCACTGGGCGGCAGCGGTCGATCACTTCCTGAGTGCCCCCCAAAATCACGAATAATTCGGCCCGTGCGGCCATCTCAGGATTGCCTAGAACAGGCATAGCGAGCAGGTGCTGATTGAGTTTGTTGTGCGCGGCATCCAATTCTTGGCAGAAGGTGACGCCGATCGTGCTCGTGGAAAGATGCACGGTGCCTGGGCGTAGGACGGAAGCGAGTCCAGAATCACCTAAAACTACCGCCCGAACCGCGTCATCGTCTGGCAACGAGGTAAAGACCATTTCGCAAGCGGCAAAATCACGGATGTTTGATGCTGCAGTTGCCCCTTCGCGCGCTAGGATCTGCGCTCGTTCCGGGTCGCGATCGTAACCGATCACGTGCGCGCCAGTGGAAATCAGCAAGGCGCCGAACGCCTGCCCCATTCGGCCAAGCCCAATGATTCCAATATTGGCTGGTTGCGGCTTGGCCGAGCCGACGGCAGCGCCGGACTTCACCTCTGTCATTTCTCCACCTCCGTTTACCGATTTCGTCGCCTATATCCGGGGCGCCGAATGAAGGCCACTGCGCCCGTGTGAGGTCAGAAGCCAAAATACCGCCCACAGCGAACTAGGCCGACCCAGTGAACACGACCATCAGAGCCGCGGCCAAATGCAAAACTCGAAATGCCATCCGTTTTGCTGGCCCGAAACGAAAGGGGCCTTAGGTGTCCGCGCAGTCACGAGCGCGACGAGAATCTCACTCGCTAAGGGTAGCGCAAGCACGCGCGTCGCGAGGCCAACGATCAAGAGCAATGGATCTGCCTGAGAAAGACAGCGAAACAGTCTGATTCTGGCCGATTCCCATCGTGAAGTATGCTCAAGGTTGACAACACCTATACTTTTCTTCCATCGCAGGCTAGGTAAGTCGCAAATTCCAGATCAATCGCGCAGAACCTTATCGAGCAACGAATTGTGGATGCGCAGTCTGCCAGTACAATCGGTGTCGGTATCGATATAACCTTGTTTCTTGAACTTAGTCATGAAAAAACTGATCCTGCCGCGGGTCGTTCCAACCATTTCTGCCAGAGTTTCTTGGCTTATTTTTGGCAAGAACGCTTCCGTCTTGGGATCCCTTCCGAAGTGTGAAAGCGACAAAAGCAAGCGAGCCAACCGCTTCTCACTGTGATTAAAGAAGTGGTCCACCAATTCGTCAACAAGGTGGATGTTCTCAGACAATATAGCGGATATGAAAAACTCCGAAAGTTGCGGGCTAATGCGCAGAATGGCGCGCATTTTGTCCCGTTCGACCCTCACGAGTGAGCAGTCTTCAACCGCTGTCACAGTCATGACACGAAACATCTCGTAAGCCAAGCATTGCTCGCCCAGGAAGTGATTGGCGCCCACAAGCGCGAGAATCGCTTCCTTCCCTCGCGGTGATATGACTGTAAGCTTGACTTTTCCAGCTTGGACGTAGAAGACCGCATCGCTTGGATCGCCCTGGGAAAATACCTTGTCGTCCACTTTGCAGGCAATGCTGGTCCCTTGGGCGACGATCGTCGAGAGAAAGCTGCTGGGATTGAGGCGAGAGGAAGGGGTCTTCTTCAGAGCCATGGGATTTTCCTCTAGAGGAGCAATGGTGCCATTTTTTTTTGGCACCCTGCTGACTCATCTGTTGCTAACCAAATGGGTGGGTGAATCTATCCTGAGACCTTCTCGTCGTTCTTAGGATTGGTCGACTTCGTTTCCAAATTTCTAAGCTGTGAAATGAGAGCAGTCTTAGGGGCGTCATTCGCGGGGCCGAACGCGGTCCAATCGAACGGTAGGGACGTATCTGTCTTGGGGTCATAGCTAAAGACCCAAAACCAACAACGAGCTACGAAAACAATCGCGGTTCCGCACCGCAAACAGCTTCGTAAGCCTGGGAAAGCTGAGGGATGAACAATCGCTCGATTGTGGGCGATTGTCAAATGCTTTCTCTTCGGCTGTGGAAATCTTGTCTTAGTTCGACAGATCATTTGTCGTTCGCGATCCTGTGCGCATTTTATTTCTGCGCATGTTCAATCTTGAGCAGACTTCAGAGGCCGGATCGGTGTGCTATTCACCTTAGCCGCAAGAAACAAACGAGTCGGGTTGTACGTGGGAACCATTGGTCAAAAGGTCTCTGCTGCCACACCGCGGTATCTGGAGTCGCCCCGAGATCGCGTGAGTTATTCGCGGGAGGCGGTGCATCGCGGCCGGATCGTTTCCGCCGCGAATGTAAAAACGCTTTTGAATGTCAAAAACATGAATTTCTGGACCTCAGCCCCCGCTCCGGTTGGAGCGGGACCAGATGTGAAATGTAAAGGAGCAATGCAATGACCGACTTCGAACTGAAAAAAAACGTGGAAACAGAGTTGAATTGGGAGCCAAGTGTAAATGCAGCAGAAATTGGAGTAGCTGTCAAAGATGGGGTCGTTACCCTTACAGGTAAGGTCGAAAGCTACTGGGAAAAATTGCCGCCGAGAGGGCCAGTTTCCGTGTCGCGGGAGTAAAAGGACTGGCGAATGAACTTGAGATTCGGTTGCCGTTTGCAAGCCAGCGCGACGATGCAGAAATTGCAGCCGCGGCACTTAACCGGCTCGATTGGGCGGTAACGCTCCCGAAGAATCGAATCAAGGCAAAAGTTTCGGGGGCTGGGTAACTCTCGAAGGCACTGTAGATTGGCAATTCCAGAAGCAAACTGCCGAAGACGATGTGCGAAATCTATTGGGAGTCAAAGGAGTATCCAATATGATCCAAGTGAAATCGCAAGTGAGCAACGCAGAAGTGAAGAGCGCGATCGAGGCGGCGTTGAAACGCAACGCTGATCTGGACGCGAAGCGCATCACGGTGGAGACGGATGGCAACAAAGTCATCCTGAGGGGCACGGTGCAATCCTGGTCGGAGCGTGAGGAAGCTCAGGACGCTGCTTGGCGGGCACCTGGCGTCTGGAATGTCGACAACCGAATCACGATCGGAGCCGCAGCGGCAGTTGGGGCATGAGTTAGGCTCGCAGCCACCGTTTGCAAGAATAGTTTCACTCAATACTGAAAAGGGAGATAGAAAATGGCAAATCTTGCTAGAAGGGGTACGTTGGACGAATTGTTCGATTTCCGACGGAATTTTGACTATATCTTCAATCGCTTTCTAACCGGTCCAGGGACAGTGGACGATCGGGCGATCCCCATGCTCGCTGAGGTGCCCCCCATCGAAGCTTGGGTTGACAAAGAAAAAAAGCAATATCATTTGAGGATCGCTGTCCCGGGCGTTGATCCCAAAGCGCTGCACGTCGAGCTCCAAGGCAGCAACCTGACCGTCAGTGGCGAGCACCAGTCCAGCAAGGAGAAAAAGGAAACGGATTACATGCAACAGGAATTCTCCTATGGACGGTTCGAGCGGACGGTCGTGTTGCCAGAGGGGGCAGACACGTCAAAGCTGATCGCTGAATCTAACAACGGCGTATTGGAAATCACCGCGCCTCTCAGCGAGACGGCTTTGCCGAAGCAAATTGAGGTGAAGACCACGCAGACGGCTAAAGGGGCACGAGCCTAGACCAGCCGCACCCTCCGTGACGATGGGGATAGAACAATGAGCCTGGTAGTTCTCCTGGGGTCCTCACTGCTCGCTGCAGAAAGGCGTTGGAACCGGCGTGAGAGCGACAGCTGAGTTACAGCCGGCTTTTATGGCATGTCTGTCAACGGTTCTTTGCTTTGAGCCGAAACCACTCGCTCAAGAAGGGAGGAGAAGTCACGCAAGTGCAAACTGCAGTCGCCGAGAAGACAATTCAGCAACGCGCAGAACCACGGCCCGTATCCGTAAACGACACTGTCGATCGGATGGCCGCGTTCACTGAACTAATCACGCGAAAAGCCTTTGACATTTTCCTAGGTCGCGGACGGTTTCATGGCCACGATCTCGATGACTGGCTCCGAGCAGAGGAAGAATTGTTTCATCGAGTACATCTCCGTGTTTATGAAGGAGATGATGTGGTAACAGTGGAAGCGGAGGTACCCGGATTCCGTTCTCAGGAGCTTGAGGTCACTGTCGAACCGTACTGTGTAATCATCACCGGAGACCGTTCGACCCGCGGCAAGGTAAGCAGAAAAATTACTTATTGCGACACATGCCTCGACCGGATCTTCCGGGCACTATCCATTCACGTGAAGCTCGACCCGAAGAAAGCAACGGCAGCGCTGAAGGACGGGGTGCTGCAGCTTACATTGCCTATGTCGAGTCCAGGAACGGTGGACTCCTACTCGCTCGTTCGAGCTGCGGACGCCCGTCGTTGGACAGAATCATTTGCCGGCCTATTCCCACGTCGCGAATAAAACGACCGGAAGGAAGGACCGTTGCAGAATTTGGCTCTATCAGAGCCTGGAACCGAAATGCCTTTCAATAGCATGAATCAGAGCTATTCGTCGCGTCCAACAACGTTTTTTGGGGGGTTATTATGAGTGTCGCATCAACTCCGGTCCCGATTTTGCTCAAGAGATCCGCTAGCTGGTCAATTGTGCTCAGCGTCTTGATGATCGTGGCGGGTATCCTCGGAATCATTCTGCCGCCTGTCGCCGGAATCGTGGCCACCGTATTCTTTGGCTGGCTGCTTGTATTTTGCGGATTGGCTCATTTGGTGTTCGCTTGGCACACCCGCGGGACCGGAGCACTTCTCTGGGAGCTGCTGATCGGTATCGCCTACATTGCTGCAGGCGTTTATTTGTTGATGAATCCGCTCGCTGGCATGCTGTCGCTGACATTGGCGCTAGCGATCTATTTATTCGCGGAGGGAGTCCTAGAATTCATTATAGGTTTCCGAGCCCGCGGGATGCCTGGAGCGGCCTGGCTGTTTGTTGACGGGCTTATCACTCTCGTCCTGGCGATCCTGATCTGGAGGACCTGGCCTTTCAATGCCGCATGGGTTCTGGGTACCCTACTCGGAATCAGCATCCTGTTTAGCGGAGTTGCTCGGCTGACAATCTCCCTCGCGGCGCGCCGTGCAGCGGCGGCTTAGGCGGCCGCAACGAGGCCTGCAAAGTATTCGTGGCCACGCAGAAGAATAAGTCTTGAGTGAAGCTCCGCCTTCATCCAGCCAGTCTCCGCATGGAACAAGCGGACGGTGCAGCATTCGATGTTGAACCGCAGACTGTTACAGGCCGGAGCGACTCTTATGAAAATCGCCTTGCTGGGCGCCACAGGCTTCGTACGGTCCGCGCTGCTGAACGAAGCTCTTAACCGCGGCCACAGCGTTATCGCGATCGTTCGTCACCCAGAGAAACTTCCCAAGCGTGATGGACTGGTCGCGAAAGCCGGCGACGTTTACGACTCGCAAAATCTATTCGCGGTACGGATGCTGTGATCAGCGTTTTTAATCCTGGTTGGAAGGATCCTAATCTCTACCCCGACCAGGTGCACGGCACAAAAGCCATTATCGCGGCTATTAAGAAGGCCCGTATCAAGCGGGTGCTTTGGGGCGGCGGTGCCGGCGGGTTGCAAACAAAAGCGGGAAGTGCGGCTCGTGGATTCCCCTGATTTTCCCACGGCCGTGAAGCCCGGATCGCTCGCCACGACTGAGGCTCTCGAAGAACTGAAACGCGAGCCGGAACTCGGATGGACGTTTCTGGCGCCGTCGGCGGAGATGCGGTCGGGACAGCGGACGGGAAAATTCCGTTTAGGAACTGACAACCTGCTAACCGATTCTAAAAATCAAAGCAGGATCTCCGTCGAGGATTATGCCGTTGCCATGATCGACGAGCTGGAAAAACCGAAACACATCCTCCAGCGCTTCACGGTAGGCTATGAGCGCTCATGCAGACGAGCTTATGTTTGCTAGCCGTGAGAAAGGCAGGGGCAATGAAAGATGACCTGCGACTCCGTTCCGCCGCGGAGGTTTTTGAGGATCATCTACGCCTCGCGGCCGAGCATCAATTTGAAGAAGACATCGAACGCAACGTTTCCCCCGACATTGTGATCCTCGAGCGCAGAGGCATTTTCCGCGGCCGTGAAGGTGCAAGAGAGCTTGCGCGCCTACTCGAACAGGAACTGCCGAAAGCACCGTACTTGTACACGAATCGCCTGATCGACGGACATGTAGCCTTCCTGGAGTGGACGTCCGAAGCTGACCATACGCGTGTACGCGACGGCGCTGACTCCTTTGTCATCGACGATGGCTGGATCGTGGCCCAGACCATCCATTACACCGTGGAACCGAAGTAGGTGTTCCGGGAGATTTAGTTAGACCCGTCGAAGCGGGCGAATTAGGTTAACTTCATCCTTTGAAGCTGATTGGAATGAACATGTGCGAGGCGGGCGATCCGACTAGCGGTCACCTGTTGCTGGTGTGTTTATTAGTTCAAGTTCGATCTAATCAGTCACATGCACTTTTCCGTGCACTTAAACCTGGAGTTAGCGCAACAATGAGTCTGAGCCAAGCAAAAGAAGCGCAGGAACTGAGCGAGACCGGCAAACGCACGGGAAGGTAATCCTGAAGGTAGCTTAGAAAGAGGATTGTTTTTCCTCAGCATGGTGCCAACCGCGCGTTTTTCCGCCAACGATTTTAGAACGAAATGCTTGTGTAAAGGCCCATCACAAAGGAGTTGGGAATCTTTCCCGTGGCGCCGGGGTCGATGACGTATTGAAGATTGGGGCGGACCTCAAGCCACGGCGCAAGCTGAGCGGAATAGTCGATTTCGACGATGCTCTCAGACGTTTGTATGCCAACTGAGCCGGGCACCACCATGTTGCGATTTTCTTGAAACGCGGTCAACCGGGGGTTCGTTCGGACATAGGCCACCGCGAACGAAATCCAATCCTTCTCGCGCCGTCCAAAGGTGCCCTGATAGACTCCGCCGCCAGCAAGGAAGTATCCAAATTTTGCGGTTTCGTGGTCGCCCATGCCAACAAGGCCACCTAATCTTAAACCGCGGTCACTATCAGGTTCTTGTCGGAAGACCATCTGATCCGCCATTGCGTAAGTACCCCACCGGCCATTGCGAATCGCAAATGGCGCGCCGGTTAACCCTGCGGAGAGGCCGTTTACGTCTGTAAGCACATCCGGCGTGGACGAGGAGTTGTAGTATGCTCCTATTTTGTAAGTGCCAGGAAGCCCTCCGGGCCCCTGACCGGGCAGCCAACCGAGTTCAACAGGGACAAACGCGCCCGTGCTGTGAAAGCTTAGATTGAATCCATTATCACCGCTATCTTCGTCGGGATTCACTTGGTATAGGCCGGTTGCAACATAAAATTGCGGCACAGGAATGATTTTGACGTGTGCACCCCACTCACCAGTCGGAAAATTGTGAGCGCCACTGTTGACGGTCATGGCGTTGGTATGGCCACAAAGCACGGCGTTCTGGAAATCACATAAGACCGAAATCGTAGCGAAATTGTCTCCTACTGGGGCCCAACCGAATCCTATACTGAGCTTTCGAGTAAACAGGTCCTGCTGATACTGGAATTCTGAGAGACGAAAATTCTGGCCCGCACCATACAGTTCCTGTACCGCGAACTGATTTCCAATGGCATCGGCAGATAGGCTTCTGCCAACGCGATCAGTCAGGGTGATTTGAATTTTCGCGTCGGACAGGCCGGCGAGTCTATCAAGGTCCAGATCGGCACCGAAGTCAACTTGCTGCGTATAGCGTATCGTCTGACGCTGCCCGCCTGTGGGATTAGCAGCGGTTTCCGTAACAAAATGTGCGCGGAGAGTTACACCGGCCTCCTGCAGTTTTTTGCGTTTGCCTCCCCAATCTCCGGTCAAGTTAGTCTGGCGAAGCCAATACGGAGATGTGTTATTCGCGGCTTGTTGATTTGTGCCCGACTGTGGGTCTTGTTGCTGGGCTTTCGAGGGGCAGGCGCACAGGAGCGCAAAACCAAATAAAAATAGCCTCAAGGCGCAGCGGGATCGCGCGCGAGCCCGATCAAATGCGCGGCTTCGAGACGCTATCCGACTTTTACGCAGAGCATGGATATTGACCCACCATCGACACCTTCGACCGGGAAGACTATCTTTTCGCGCTGTTGCGCGGTTGCGATAACGTATAGCAAAGGCAAGTAATGGTCGGGCGTTGGAATCGAAAGTAAGGCATTGGGCCCGAGTCTTTCGTATTGGATAAGGGGTTTGTACTCCGCGGCCAGCATCATCTGCTTTGCTTCGGTCTCGAAGTGGACCGCCCAATCGTATGGATCAGGCATGTGGCGTCCCCAGGCATAGGCGTGCAAGTTGTGAACAAGATTTCCGCTCCCAACGATTAGAACGTCCTCGGAACGCAATGGCGCAAGCTTTCGTCCAATTTCGAAATGAAAGGATGCAGGCTGCGTTTCATCGATGCTCAGTTGTACGACAGGAACGTCGGCGTGGGGATATACGTGACGCAGCACGGACCAGGTTCCGTGGTCGAGACCCCAGGAGTTGTCCATGACCACAGGCAAGGGCGCGAGCATTTCCTGCACACGGCGTGCAAGATCGGGATTGCCCGGCGCGGGGTATCGCACTTGATACAACTCGCGTGGGAATCCGCCAAAATCATGAATGGTTCTTGGCGCCGTGCTGATCGTCACTCCGACGCCTGGGACGAACCAATGCGCGGAGACCGAAAGAATCGCCTTTGGCCTGGGGATTTCCGCGCCAAGTCGCCGCCAGGCTTGGGTATAGGCATTCTCAGTGACAGCATTCATCGGATTGCCGTGTCCAAAGAAGATCGCTGGTTGCATTTCTGGCACACTGATCCTTGTTCAGGCTAAGCGATCGCGGAACTTCGTTTCTGCCGCGTGAGATCCGTTGCAGAAAGGTTTGTTCTCCGACCGGCCGCAACGGCACAGGGTCATGCGATTTCGAATTTCATAGTTGCTCGGCACTGCCGAGCGGTACGCCGCCGCGCACCCATAGCGGGCCGCTGCACTCGAGCGACGGGTCCTCCACAACGCCGATCGATTGCGCAAGGTGCGGTTCGATAGTTTTTCCCGTCTGCTTGTCGATGGCAAGCAAGCGGCCTGAAGGACACATGCCCACCTGACGAACAAACTGCCGTCGCATTTCGGGATCATCAGTGCTGGCGACCTGGTTCCAGACCTTGCCGTTTGGATCACAGAATCGTGCGAAGGCGCACAAACCTTCGGCGTCCGCGAGCTGCATGGACGGCCCGTCCAGTACCTCCGCCTGCTCCAAGACTGACGAATGGCTGGCTGTTTCTGTGCCGTCAAAGCCAATCTTTTGGTGTGTACCATCGCAAAACGGTTTGTTCTTTGATTGCCCGCAGCGGCATAGCGCGTACTGCGCTGTCACGCTGAATGATTTGCCCTCGACCCAGTCCGTAGATTCGCCTTTTTCATTCGTTCGAATGACCTGAACGGTAAGGGGGACGCTTCCAGACACGATGTATGGCCCATCCTTCGACACGGTGATCTTCCTGTGGCTCGACATACCCGGTTCCTTTCGCTACCAGGAACTTGTTCCGCCAGCACTGCGATGGGCTGGCAATTCCCCACAGTCGAATCCTACTTCATGACTCCGATTTGCTTCATGAAGTTCAAGTTGTCCCAGAAAAAGGATTCGGCGATCATTTTTCCATTCTTCCATTGACCGATCGTCACCATGTTGATCTTGAACGATTTTCCGGTAGGAGGTATGGACTTCCCATCTGGAGTCGGCATCGGTTTCGTGAACGTTCCCGTCATAACCCCGGTCACACACGTCCACTCTTCGGTGCCGAACTTGATGGGATGCGCAACAATCTTTGTGTCGGGAGCGAAAACGAATTGAGGCTTAAGTTCATCGACATGAGCCTTTAACCCCTTCGTCTGGTGGCCGTCGGGATACGTGACAAGAATATCGTCGGCGTGACTCTCAGAAAATTTCTTCCAGTTTTGTTTGCTGTAAGCTTCGAAGTCTAAATCCTCAAAAATTCTCAGGTGTTCTTCAATCGAATCAGGATTGGGGGCTTGCGTCGGTTTCGTGCTCATAAAGGAACTCCTCTCGAAGGCTCGCGTTTAGCTCTGGCTTGGGCTGCCAGCGCCGATATCGTCTCTCTGTTCATATGTGATTTACAACTACTATATTGACTCCCTTAGGTTTGGTCGCCGTGAAGAATGCTTTCAGTCTCGTGGTCGCTTGAGACGACTAATCTTGCTGCAGCCTATCCGAGCGACATCTTTAACGTTCACCGGTGGTTGAGTTCATTTACGCGTGGTACTGCAAGGGGGGCGCCGCGGCCAAATACGCACCGCCCCATTTATAGCCTCTTGGCCGGTTCAAATGTTCGCTTCAATTCGCAGGGAGTGAACTCAAGACCGTCAATCGGGTCGAATGATAGGATCTTCCACAGTAGCCCGACCGGGAGAATCGTGGTTGGTCCAGCGACAATGCCATTGAAGAGAAGTCAATCGACGCCTTCCTCTGATGCATGGAGACCGCTTCATATTCACTTGTTCCGAAACTTGCTAATCGCGGATTTCGCGTCGGATATAGGAACGTTCATGCAAACCGTCGGAGCGGCATGGCTAATGACATCGCTAACGACGAGCACCTTGTACGTGGCGTTAATTCAAACCGCATCTGCGTTGCCGTTTTTCGTGCTGGCGCTTCCCGCCGGTTCCATAGGCGACATTTTTGACCGCCGCAAACTGATCGTAACTACGGAATGCTGGATGCTCGTTGTGGCTTCCGTGCTGGCCGTTGTTACGCTTACTGGCGGAATGACGCCGTGGCTTCTCTTGGTTCTGACTTTCGGGCTATCGGCAGGCGATGCACTCGAATCCCCGGCTTGGAGAGCGATCTTCCCCGAATTGGTATCGAAGGAAGATTTGCCATCTGCGCTCACTCTGAATGGAATTGAGTTCAATCTAGCTCGTGCAGTTGGCCCCGGTTTAGCAGGATTGATCATCGCAATAGCGGGTGTCGGGTTGGCGTTTGTTTTAAACGCGTTGTCGTTCTTAGGTGTTATTGGAGTGATCGCGAGTTGGAAGCGCCCCGTCCACAAGAGCCAACTACCACGTGAGACCCTCGGGGGAGCGACAATCGCTGCAGTGCGTTTCGTCCGTTACTCACCTAATATTCGCGCTCTTCTTTTGAGATCTGCGTGTCTCATTTTCTTCGCGAGTGCGTTCTGGGCTCTCCTACCACCAGTCGCCAAGCAATTGAGCCGCAGTTCACTCGGCTACGGTTTGCTGCTTGGCTTCTTTGGACTTGGAGCTGTTGTTGGCGCTGTTGTTTTACAGCGCGCGCAAAAGGTGTTCTCGGTGGAGATCGTCATCGCGGCAGCAACAACGCTATTCGCGGTGGTGATCCTGGCTGTCGCCACGCTGCGTGTCCTGTGGCTTCTTTGCATTCTGGTTCTATTTGGAGGCGCTGCGTGGACAGTATTCATGTCTATCTTCAATACCTTGGTACAGACGCTTGCGCCTGACTGGGTTCGAGCACGGGTATTGGCCATGTACCTTCTCGTATTTCAGGGGAGCGTCGCGATCGGCAGCACCGTCTGGGGCTTCGCCGCGCAACGGACAAGCGCGCATTCGGCGCTTCTATTTTCCGGTTTCGGTATAGCTGCCTGCATTCTATTGCCGTTTGTTGTGCGGCTGCCCGATTCCCGACCAACGCTGGACGTGTGGGACCATTGGAAGCGGCCTACACTATTTGCGGAGCCCACTCCCGATCAAGGTCCGGTTCTGATTACTGTCGAATATAATGTTGATCGTAATCACATCTCCGATTTCCTGGATGCCATTTACAAATACGAGCGGATTAGCAGTTTGTTGAAAAATGAGTTGTCGCTGCAACTTTAATTAAAAGAACTCGTCTGAAGCAAAGAAGCAAGGAGACGAGTGAATGCGCGGCGACGATAACCAGCAAGATGGAATGTTCAGTTACATTTCTCCAGAAAAGCGAGTTCCGGCGGATCATCCGTTGCGGCCGGTCCGCAAGATGGTGGATGAGATTCTGAAGGAGATGTCACTGAAGTTTGCGGAGTTGTACTCGAAAGTGGGGCGCCCATCGATCGCGCCGGAGCGATTGTTGCGGTCGCTGCTGTTGCAGATCTTCTATTCGGTGCGCAGTGAACGAATGCTGGTCGAACAGTTGGAGTACAACCTGCTGTTCCGGTGGTTTGTGGGAATGGAGATGGACGAGATGGTCTGGAATCACGCAGTGTTCAGCAAGAATCGGGAGCGTTTGCTGAACGAGGAGATTGCGGAGGGGTTTTTCAGACGGGTGCTGGAGCGGGCGAAGCCCTACATTTCAGATGAGCATTTCACCGTGGACGGGACGCTGATCGAGGCATGGGCGAGTCAGAAGAGTTTCCGGCGGAAAGATGGGAAGGGGAACCCGCCTGGGGCGGTAGGGGATGTCGATTTTCACGGGGAGAAGCGGAAGAATCAGACCCACAAGAGCACGACGGATCCCGATGCCCGCCTGTTCAGGAAGTCCCGAGGCAGCGAGGCGAAGCTGAGTTATCTGGGACATGTATTGATGGAAAACCGCAACGGGCTCTTGGTGCAGACTTTTCTAACCGAGGCCGATGGAAGAGCGGAACGAGATGCAGCGATGCTGATGGCTGAGAGGATTCACGGTGTGAAGCGGGTGACTGTGTGCGGGGACAAGAATTACGACACGCAAGAGTTTGTCAAAGAGCTTCGCGGGATGAACATCACACCGCATGTGGCACAGAACAACACCAACCGACGGAGCGCGATTGATCAGCGCACGGCGCGGCATGCCGGGTACGAGGTGAGTCAGCGGAAGCGAAAACGAGTGGAACAATCATTCGGGTGGATGAAGATGGTGGGGATGCTAAGGAAAGTGAAGTTGCGAGGGATCGACAAAGTTGGGTGGCTGTTTACCTTCACCGGAGCCGCTTACAACCTCTGCCGGTTGCGAAATCTAATGGCGAAAGCCTGAAAATGGATGCTGCTGCGGGTAACCGGTCGAATCGGACGGTACCTAACAGCTCCCAAACAACTCATCTATAACCAGATTCAGAGCCGAGAAACACGCAAAAGCTATTTAATTCAACAAGCTGTTAGACGAAGGGATGGCGCGTCACGCTGGGGCATCTTCTATGATTCCGAAATTCCCGGGCGTTACCTGGAGAGTTTTCTTCTTCATTCCTGGGGCGAACACCAGCGACAGCATGCTCGCTTTACTGTAGAAGATCGAAGAGTTGAAGAACGAGTTTATAGCTATCTCGTGGAACATCCCAAAGTTCGACACTTCATTCACGCGCAGAAAAAGAATGCGGTGACTACCAAGGCCCATGCGTAGACCCAACCAACGCGAAACAGCCGGTCCGCTAGTCCCTCATTGGCGGCATATGGGAATGTCGACGCGAAGCAGATTGCGGTCCCGATTATTGTTGCTCGATCTCTTGCTTGACTGTGCCAGAACGTTTTCGTGAGGGCTCACGCCACAAAAGCAGGCGTTCCTGTGCACGAACTGTGTACGAATCGATCGTTTTCAGCCGATTGGGGTTACTTTCGAACGGAAACCAGATTCCCCGATTTGGTGAAAACGTACATAGTTAGTGAAAGCGGAGAGAGCTGTTGGAGTCGTTGATCGTGCGCCCAAGGCAGGCGCGCTACGGGGTAGTCTCACGCCACGCAGGAAATGACTCGCCGTCCCAAATCAAATGTTTTGATAAGGCCTGATTTCTGGCTTTCTGTCCGTGAACGGGGTGCAAGACCAGCCAAAACGAGCCAACTCGGGCGTAGCTTCGGCTGAGCTATAATCCCTCCATGGCAAACCCACGGTGCAAAATCTGCGTTCGCTCTGATCGCGCCGCGATCGATAAGAAGATCGCCAGCGGCGTCCACTACCGGATACTGGTCTCCGAGTACGGACTCTCCTTGGGTTTGCTCTCCAGGCATCGACCGCATATCACCCAAGAGATTCAGGCACTGGTCGCTAGCGAAAGAAGTGCGCAACGCGTCTCGGGTCTCACGAGCGGGCTGCTCCAGCGCCTGGAAACGGTGATTTCCGAAGCGCAAAGCATTTGCGCGGAGGCGAAGGCTTCAAAGTCGTATACGTCGGCTGTAGCGGCTCTGAACGCCGTGACGCGCAATCTACAGCTCGTTGGCAGGATTACCGGCGAGCTCCAAAGCAATAGCGGCGGGATCCACGTAACGCAAGTCAACGTGAACGTCGCCACCTACGACGACGATATCGAGTTTGCCGCGATGATCGGCGAAGCCACAAAAAATTTCTCGGTTGAGGAATTGATGAGACTCAAAGCGCTGGCCGAGGGCGCCGCGGATACTCACAGCATCGAGATACCCGCTCCCGTTAAGCAACAGGAAAACGTCGAAGGATTCAGCTACTAATCAGCCTTGGCGGTGAGCATCGCTTGCGTCGCCGTCGTGACGCCCTGGCGCACGTTATCTGGCGTCAGATGCGCGTACACTTCCGTAACGCGCGCGCCCGAAGCGTGGCCTAGCATCTTACTCACGGTAAGCAGCGGCACGTTGTTCTGAATGGCGTGGCTGGCAAACGTGCGCCGCAGATCGTGAAAGCGCAGCGTCGGAAATCCTGCCTTCTTGCGAAATTCATTCCAGGTTTTCTTTAAGTCCTCGATGTGGCCGGATTCGGAGTCACTCGGAAAAACAAACTCGCTGTCAGAGAGCCCGCGCCGCGATTTGAAAACTTCGATGGCTTCCGGCGACAGCGCCACGGTGTAGGGCTCCTGGCTTTTGGGATCCGGCACAAACCAGGTGCCGCCGTTCAAGTCGAGATGCTCCCACCGCACCGAGAATAAATCGCCGCGGCGGATGCCGCACAGTAGCGCCAGCCACACGCAATCGTGCAAGTTCCGGTTGTCTTTTTTCTCCGCGCGGAGCGTATCGAGAAACTTCGGCAGATCGGCCTTGGTTATAAACACGCTGCGCTTTGTTTCGTGGAACTTGACGATCTTGCGGCACGGATTCACGCCGGCGAAGCTTTCGGCTTTATCGATGGCGAAGTTGAAAATGGCTGAAAGCAACTCCAGGAGTCTGTTAGCCACGTAGTGCCCGTTCTCCTCACCGACCTTGTTGTGCAGGTGGCGGATATCGTTGCGCGTGATCGATGCAAGGGTCCGCGAAGAGAAGTCTTTGGGAACGTACTTCCCGAAGGCCCACTTCGCGTCATAGACGGCGCGTGTCGGGTTTTTGGCGTGCGCTTTGAGATGGCCTTCCACGTATTCATCAAGCGCTTCTTTGAGCGTGAGGTGGCGACGGATTTCCTGTTCAAAGGGCGAGGGCCCTTCATATCGATCGCTCTTCCATTTCGCCGCGGCCGTGTTGTTTTTTTCAGCTTGCTCGCGCGCCTGCTCGACGCTGAGGGCAGGGAATTCGCCGATGACGCGCCACACGGGTTTGCATCGGACGGAGCGGTACCACGCGAACGACTTCGCGCCGCTGGGCTCGACTTTAACGAGCAAGCCGCGCACCTGGTCATCGTAATGGAAAGCGCGCTTGGCGGGAGTCGGAAGGGCCTCAATCGACCGCTTGGTGAGGTTCATGGCTGGCCTCCTTCGTCATATATTCATCATATGATAGGTATATGATGGAGTTAAAAATCGTTAATCTCGGTTATATGACGAACAAGGCGAGTCTATCGTAACTGTAAGCACTGTCAAGCGTTATTAATCTCGGTTAACCAGAAGTAAGGCGGCCTGGAATTGGTTTACACCCGGAAGGTCCAGCGTTCAAATCGCTGACCGCCCACCACTCTTTCCCTTTACCTGCGACCAAAACGGCACTGGCGCCAAAAATCCGATTGTCCAAAAACTCAGACAGAGGGCTAATTTGCGGTTAGGCGTCCGCGCCTGAGAGTGCGTTGTGGAATAGATGGCTCGTGACTGGGCTACTGCTCTGGCTGGTTATTAGGGAGGTCTTTCACTGTCGGGCCGATTGGGTGCTTTCGAATCAAGTCTAAGGCGGGCTGCATCATGTAGCCGGTTACGATGCCGGTATTTAGTGCGACGAATGTGCCAGCGTCGAGGTATTCAAAGTAAGTTCCGTTAGCGCGCCTTCTGATTTTCCAAGGCTGCGCCTTCGCGTCTTCTCCAGCGTCGGATGGCGATTTGATATCGCGTTCTTTCATCACAGGAACAACCTCAGGCTCAAAGCCAGATATAACACCGGCTAGTTTCAGCGGAGCAAGGCCCGGCTGGTCGAGATCTTTGTAGACAATTGGACCGCCTGAAAATCCGGGGTTGTTGTAGCCATCTAGCAGGATCATTGCGGTGTTTGAGGACGGTCCGCCTATGTGTAAAACCGCAGAAATAATGCCACCCTTGACCATGGCCAAAGGGTATGGACCGGTAGCCCCGTAACTAGGTATCTGGATACCGTACGGAAACCCCAAAAAGTATGCCTGCTGTCCAACAAACACAGAAGTCGCATCGGCAGATAGTTCGAAGTTGACCGTCATCTGGTGTGGTGGAATCAAAACCGCAATGTCGATGGGATCATCACACGGGAATATCTGCACGTTAAGGGGAGACCAACCGCCGTTGATGAATATTTCAATCTTGTCACGTTCTTTAAGGTCACTGACAACGTGCTTTGCAGTAATCAGATATTCTCGCCCATCTACATCGATCGTAAATGCAGTAGCAGCTTTTTCTTTGGGGGTTCCCGCGTTCACTCGGACGTTCAGAACGCGTTCAAATACGTTCGCTGTTACCTGGCCCTCGCTTCTGGGAAGAATAAGGAGCGCGAAACACAACACGCTTACGATACGGAAGCCAATCATAACTTCTTGCTCATGGCGCTGGAGTATAGCGCAAAGCGCGAAAGCTAGCACATTGGCCCAAGTAATTATCTGTATTTATAGCCAGTCTGACTGACGGTGCCACCTGTACCGCACGCCCTGACAGGTTTGGCGTGGACGCGCCGCCCGCGTGGCTCATCAGGCACGCTCGCATCGCTCAAGCCCTTCGGAGCTGCTGTGACATCGCCAAAACGATTACTGAAAATCAATCTGGCGGTAGGCAATCCTGCCGCCGAGAATCGTCATCTGCGGAATCAGCCAGTCCTCCAGCGTAATTGAATCGCCCGCGTCATCCTTCACTACCACCGGCCGCTTCTTCTCGCGGCGGAAAATCGCGACATCCGCAGAAGCCCCCGGCGCAAGCGTCCCAAGCTTCCCCTGCATCCCGATCTGCCGCGCTGGAGCCGACGTGCAGGCCGCGACCACCTTCTCAATCGGCATGCCCAGCTTGAGAAACTTCATCATCGTGAACGGCAGACTGAAGACGTAATCCGCGAAGAGCGTCTTGCGGGTGACGTCGCTGCTGATGATGTCGGGGAGGAATCCCTCGTCCAGCGCGGCCTTCGCCACGCGCAGGGAAAAATTCTTGCGGCCGTTGGCGGTGTCGAAGATCACGCCCCTGCGCCGCGCCTCGTAGAGTTTCGGGCGCACGATTCCGTCCGCGCCGACGATCGTTTCCCCCACGCCCTGGTACATGTGGCAGTACACATCGCGCGGGCGCAGCATCCCGGCAATCTCTTCAGGAGGCATGGGTGGATCGGTGGTGTGCACCGTCACCATGCAGCCAAGCCTCTCCGCAATCTCCAGCGTGCGCTCCAGGGGCTTGCCGCCAAGATCGCCCACCAGCTCCCTGGACAGCCTGATCTTCAACCCGAGGCATTGCCCGCGATAGCGATGCACCAGTTCGGCGATTCGCGGCTCGTCGTAGTGGCGCGGGTTCAATTCCTCCGGATACCGCGTGACGATGAGCCCCTCGGATGAAATATTGATGAAGCTGAAAATGCGCGCCTGGCTCGTGGCCGCGGCCGTGCGCACGAAGCTTTCGTAGTTGGCTGAGCCGCAACTTCCCGCGTCGACGCCGGTGGTCACGCCCATGGGTAGCAGGGAACTGTCCGCGCAGACGCCGGATTCAGTGCCGCCCGGATAAAGATGCGCGTGAAAGTCGATCAGGCCCGGCAGCACCAGGCATCCCTCGGCGTGGATGGTCGTCTGCGCTTCGGCCGCTTCTCCCGGCGCGGCAGCGACGATCTCGCTTCCGCGAATCAGCAGATCGCCCGCGGCATTCACGCCGCGCTCGGGATCGATAATCGTGCCGCCGGTGATTTTCAAATCCACTTTCATGCCACGGTCACCTCGCCTCGCTATTTCGCCGATTCGGAAGCATCGGCTAATTCGGGCTGCAAATCCTCGGGAAGGCCGATCTCGAAGGTGACCAGCGTCATCGAGACCAGCGTGTAATAGCCGAGCACGCCGACCAGCTCGACCATTCCTTTCTCTCCCAGTTCGCGCACGCCTTCCTGGTAAATGGCCTCGGGAAGCGTCCGCGTTTCGAGCAGCGACGCCGCAATCGCGTACACCACGCGCTCGCGAGCGTCTTTGAAGTCTGGGCGGCGCCGCGCGGCGATGTCCGCCACGATATCTGCGCCGACGCCTGCTTCGAGCGCTATCTTCTTATGCGCCAGCCATTCATGGTGCGCCGTCCAATACCGCGCGACTACAAGAATCGCCAGCTCGCGCAATCGCGCCGGCAGGCTGATCTCGAAGCGAAGGAACTCGCCCAGCTTCTGCGCCCGCCGCGCAAGCTCCGGGTTCTTGAGCCAGGCCTTCATCGGCGCGGGGGCATGGCCCCGCCGCCCGGCCGCTGCTTCCACGTACGCGCGCTTCTGTTCGGGCGACATCTCATCTACCGGCGGAAGCTTGATACGAGCCAAATGCACCTCGATTCATAAATCAGAAATTGCGATTCGCTTACCACGTTGCATTGCGCGCGATCTCTACGGCCTCGCCGCCGAAATGCCGCCGTCCACAATCAACTCCGTCGCTGTGATGTAGCGCGCCTCGTCGGACACGAGGAACAGCGCGGCATTCGCCACGTCCCATGCATCGCCCATGCGGCCCATGGGGATGCCCGCATTCCGCTTGGCGATCAGGGACTCGACGTCACCGCCGCCGACCTGATGCACCACGCGCGCCTCCACCAGCGGCGTGTGCATCGTGCCCACCACCAGCGTGTTGCAGCGGATTCCTTTTTTCACGTAAGCCATCGCGGTGGCCTTGCTGAACGCGATCATCCCCGCCTTCGCCGAGCTATACGCCACATACGTCCGCCCCGCCACGTGATGACGCAGCCCCGCAATGGAGGCGATGTTTAGGATCGAGCCAGAGCCCTGCTTCTCCATCACCGGCAACACATACTTGCAGCCCAGGAACGCGGTTTTGAGGTTGAGGTCGATCTGGCTGTCCCAGACTTCTTCGCTCATCGACACGGGATCGCCCGGCGCTGAACCGCCGACGTTGTTCACCAGTATGTCCACGCGGCCGAAGCGGGACACGCACGCAGCGACGGCTTCCCGCACTTCTTCCGCCGCGCGCATGTCGCAGCGATGGGCGGCAAACGTGCCGCCCTCCTTCTGGACGATCTCGCCGGTTACCAGTGCCGCGTCAATATTGATGTCGATGCCGAATACCTTCGCGCCCTGCCGCGCGAACAGCACCGCCATCGCTTTGCCGTTGCCCCAGCCGGGCCCGATGGAGCCGGCTCCCGTGACGATGGCGACCTTTCCCGTTAAATCGAGCACTACGCAGCACCTCACCGCGGGGGTAAGAAATCTTCAAAAATAGTCTTCAAAATCGACCGCCAATTGATTGACCGCGGAGGGAGGATACTACACGGAGCGATTCACCGGGACAATACGAAGGCAAATTTCGCGAGAAGCGGCGCGAGGGCAAACGATCCCGCCCGCGCCACCCGACGCATCCTCGCTTTACTGGCCGCCGGAAGAACTCGGCAGTTTTTCTCCGCGCGCCCAGGCCGCCATATTCTTCCAGTCCGGGTCATCTCTGGATTCAAACTGCCTGCCGCCGGCGTGCGCGTCTCCGCCCGCCATCGGAGAGAGCGGATGCAAGAGGAACCGGCTGTTCATCGGGTCGGAGTGATCGATCAGGCGCGAAACGTTCTGGAAGATCTTGCGAGACTGCTCTTCGTCCCAGAAGGTGGCGCCGGGCGAAAGCTTCACAAGATACTGCGGGCCGGTGTTCGATCCATGGCATGCATAGCAGCGGGCATGGCCGGGGCGCCGCTTCAGGAAAATAGGTTCGACGCGCGCCTTGAAAAACTCGAAATCGAGCTTCACGGACTTGGAATCGTCCTGCCTCGCGGGCGCCGCGCCCGATGGCAACGCGGCAAACGCCCCTGAAGCCGCCACGGCGGCGAGCAAAATAAAAACTTTCCTAGCTAACGTTCCCCGCATCTACCGCCTCCAGGATCGTATTCGTAGCGTATTTCGCAAAATCATCAGGGCAATACCAGCGTATTCATGCGTCCTGGCGCTTCGCCCACCGGAATGCGGGCCACTGCTTTCAGGGTTTTCACGTCGATCGCAGACACCGACCGGTCGCCCTCATTCGCCACATACACCCGCTTGCTGTCCGGGCTGAAGGCCACCCACTCGGGACCGCCGCTGAGGGCTTCGCGCCCCGGAGGCAGGATTTGCGGCAGGCGCACTCGCCCAAGCATTTTCAGATCGGGCAGGGAATAGACGAAAATGCAATCATAAGTTCCACTATCGACCCAAAGCGTCTTGTGGTCGGGCGAAACGCCGATGCCGTGGCTCGGCGGTCCGTCGCGCGTGAGGCTCGGCTCGTCACTGGGAAACTTGATCCTGGCGGTTTCCTGATGCGTGGCGAAATCGACCACCGCGAATCCGTCTGTTTCAGCCAGTTGCACGAAGATGCGGCGAGGCGAGCCGTCCGGCCCATTCTCGATTGCCGGCACCAGCGTTCCCTGATCGAACTGCACCTGCCACGCAACTTGCTGGGTGGCGAGGTCGAACACCCTCACGAATTTTCCGTTAGGCGAGGTGGCTACGGCATACTTGCTGTCGCCGGAAACGACGATGTCGTGCAGTCGGGTCTCTGCCGGGATCGTCTTCACCTTTTCGAGGGAACTCGCGTCGAAAATATCCAGGCCGCCCGGAACCTGGCCGATGCAGACCAGGATATATTTCCCGTCCGGGGTCGCCGCGAGATCGTTGGCGTGGCCGCTGAGCGGGATCTGCTTGATTTCCTTATGGGTCTTGCGGTCGAGCACCCGCAGCACGTTTTCCGGGCCGTTGGTGATGTAAATGCGGCTCCCGTCCGGCGAGAAATCAACCGCTTCGGGCACCTCAATATCTTTGATTTCATCGACAACCTTGTTCTTGCTCGTGTCGATGACCGAAATCGTGGTTCCGGCATGGTTCGTGATATAGACGCGGGCGCTGCCCGCCGCCACCGGCATCGCCAGCAGCATCCAGACGGCTGCCAACTGCCAGCCCCTTGCGAAACCAATTTTCATAGGAATGACCTCACACCGGGAAAACGCAGCGTCCCTTCCGGTCGCAGAGCGTACAGAAGCTGCGGAGGTAAAGTCAAGTTCAGCCGCGGTGTTTCCGCAATCAAATGCGATCGTTGTGCGATCGTTGTCCCTCGCAGCCGCTACTTGTAAGGAGAAGGTTCGCCAGGATGTCCAAGCTCTCTCTTGAAGTAATTTTGCAGATTCTCAGGGATGCAGAAGTCTTCGGCGATGTCCCAGGGCTTCCGATCGAAGTCGACCTGCCAACCCCACTTCGCCGTGTAGAACTTCGGATCGTCGATGGTAAACGACACCTGCATCAGGTCGTGATTCACGCGATGAAAGCGTTCCGTCAGCTTGTACGCGTCACTGTGTGGATGGCCCGCCGCGTCGAGCCAGGTCTTGTCGTTGAAATCACCGGTCTCAACGACCAGGTCGCTTCCATCCCAGTGCCCGACCGAGTAGCCCATCCACAGCGGGTCGGAATCCTTGGGTATCTCCCGCCCATCCATCCAGACCGTCCGCCACACGTGATAGCCCTCGTGAAAGATGAAAATCCGATCCGGCGTCTGAACGAACTCGAATGGGTGCGTGCTATTGAAGTAAGCGTGCGGCAACCCCGGCGGGTGGCAGAAATAAGTGGGGTCGATCGTCATGGGTTGCCCCAGCTTCAATTCGTGCGTATTGAAATCAAACTGCGCCTGGCCGGCCGGAGTGAACGGCGCTGTCTCTTTTGGGGGGGCGATATTACGGGGATTCCACACGCCCGTGAGGTCATGCGCCATCCCCGTTCCCGATTTCTGCGGCACCGCATCCTGGCCAGGCGCGCGCGAAGATAAAGACAAGGGCAGCAGCATCAGCAGCCCAATTCCGGTTACTTTAACGAGTCGATTTCCCATTTATGATGACCCATCTCCTGCCCGCAGACTGCCGCCCCGAGCCCACTTTTCGGCTCGTTGAGTTGATGAAACCTTCACGAACGCCACGCCATCCGCTTACTTAATTTGACGCGAGTTGCCTGGAACCCGTTCCCGGATCGAGATAGCCGATTCTGCCCACCCAGTATTCCGTGAACCAGACCCTGCCGTCCGCATCCACATCGATAAACCGCGGCGTGGAAGGGCGCGTATACAGAGGATATTCTACGAATTTCTCCGTCTTGGGATCGAATTGGGTGATGTTGTCGCCGCTCTGGTCGGCATACCAGATGTAGCCGGTCTTCTTGTCCTCGATGATCCCGTACGGCGTGGCCCCGGCGGTCGGTGGCTGATACAGGTGGAAGGCCCCGGTCTTCGCATCGAGTTTCCCGATCTTGTGATCGTAATAAGCGCTGAACCACACGTTATCGTGCTGATCCACCGCGATTCCCCGGGACATGTGTATCGGCGGAAAATATTCCTTTGTCTCTCCCGTGACAGGATCGAGTTTCACGAGCATGCCCATATCGGAAATGCTCGCCCAGATGGCGCCTTTGGAATCCTGCGCGATGTGGTATACGGTCCCTGCTGGCCCTTCGCCCTCATCCCCCGGAACGACCTTCCAAAGCCCCGCCGCATTCTCCGGAAACTTTGCCGGCACCGGGAATTTGTAGCTTTTGAATTTCGAGGTCTCCACGTCGAAGTTCAGAATCTCGCCTGCGCCGCCCGAGAGCCAGACGTTTCCCGCGCGGTCGATCATGGGCGTGTGCAGGCGCTCGCCGCCAGGGTCCTTGAAGAAATTGATCTTGTTGGTGGCCGGATCGATTACCGCCAGATTTGGCGAGGTCTTATTGCGCATGCCCTCGGCGTACCACACGCGGCCGTCTTTGCCCACAGCCCCAGTGTGAGGATGCGGAGCGGGGAATTCGTGAAAGGTCTCCGTCTTGATGTCGAACCGGCCGATGTGATTGTCCCCGCAGTTGGCGCCGGGGGCATCGGGCGTGCTGGGAGTGAATAGGCCGCACTTGGCGGCTTCGAGGCCCCGGTTACCCACCTCGCTGAACCACGCAATGCCGCGCTGCGAATCGACCGCGATGCTGTGCGGAAACGCATCGCCGCCCGACGGCGCGGTCCACTCGACCACCGTCGCCTTCAGCACCGCATCGGCAACCTCCGGCCGCAGCACCTGCGCCTTGCTCGGCGCCTCGGCATCCGGGCCGAAGTACGTCGAGTCTGGACCGAAGTATTTCCCCAGCGCCGCGCTGAGCGCATCGAGTTTGGCGGGCGTGAACACCGGTTGATCCCTGCGGCCGTTGGTCATCGTGGGAAGAAAGCTTTTCCACTCATCGGCGGTCTGTCCCGTGCGGTGCAGCACCACGGCAAAATCGTGGCATTCCACGCACGTCGCCCTCAAAAGCCTGCCATCCGCGTTGTCGGGGACGAGGCGGTCGATTTCCGCCCCGGAAAGCCGGGTCGCATCCCACTTCGGCGTCAAACTGAAATTGGTATCGCCGGGCTGGGCGGTGTCCTTCGTGAGCCGCTTCACCGCGAATCCAAACGCGCTGGCAGACACCTCATAGCTGCCAGGCGCCACCGCGATCTCATACCGCCCGTCCGCCTGCGTGAACCGGGATACCGCCTTGATCCCCGACCGCGCACGCACCCCCGCTCCCCGCAAGGGTTTGCCGGCCGCATCGGTCACCACGCCCTGGATTACGGTTCCTGACGCGGCAGTTCCACCTGCCGCCGCGCTCGCTCCGGCAAGCAACGCCATCGTCGAGCATGTGACCACCGCTACCAGGCAAAACATTCTGGCGACTTGCATGGAAAACCTCCGTACGGCAAGGATCGTTTGGTGTGCGCTGGGAGAAATGGCTTTCGCTGTCTTTCGCGAGCGGATGATTATGGAAAGCGCCCCATGGCAAACTGCCGCTAACCTAGAATACGCACAAATGCATGTCAAGGCCTTTTACCTTCGGCCTTTTGACTTCGGCCCTTTCCGTGCAACTGCTATAATCGAGGGCGGCGGGTGAGCCGGGTGATCGCTGGTTCGCCGCTCGCAAGAGCGGTGGACGGGAGGAAAGTCCGGACTCCATCGTCGTGAACTCGCAAGAGCCGTCGACGAAGGGCAACGCGCCTGATAACGCCAGGGGGTTGCGGGTTTGGAGGCCGCGCAAGCGGCTTTCGAAAACGCGGCTACGGAAAGTGCCACAGAAAATCAAACCGCCGGTGCCGCTTGCGCTTCGGGGGCAAGCCTTCGGAAAAACCGGGGGCTCGCCACTTCAAGTCAGAGGCATTTGGTAAGGGTGAAAAGGTGGGGTAAGAGCCCACCGCCCGGATGGCAACATCCGGGGCACGGAAAACCCCGCGTGGAGCAAGGCCAAATAGGAGGGGAGGGCCGGCCCGGCCCGCATGCGTTCGCTCGCAAGAGCGCCCGCTGCTACCCTCGGGTAGGCTGCTTGAATCCCGGAGCGATCCGGGATCTAGAGGAATGATCGCCGCTTCGCGCGCGTCACCGTTTTGGCGCAAGTCAAAACGCCGCAAGCGAAGCACAAAATCCGGCTTACAGGCTCACCCGTTTATTTTCTGTCAGTTGCAGGAGTTTTCCAAGTTTCTGACAATGTTTCTGACAATTGATTTCTGACTTCCGAGACGTTGCGTCGCCTCCACCCGTACATCCTAATTCAATCAGCAGTCGCATACGGTTGAGAGCAGTCCAGCCCACCTCCCCCGGGGCGGCGTTGCCTATGCGTTTCTCAATTCTGGGTGGTCTGCTAGGTATTCGAGTGCTCGATAGTGATCCCGATCGCGCTCGTCTAGACCGAGTCCCCGAACAATCGCATGCGCCTCAACATCTTCCTCTCTGAGGAGGGCGCTGAAACTATCCACGTGCGCATCCCCACAAATGAAGATTCCGTTACGGCCCACGTGGCATGGTAGATGATCGAACCAGAAGCGCTCACGAATCGGGAAGTACTGTGCAATTTCAGTCGCCAATCCCCGAAGCTTTATCTCGTCATCTGACATCCCCGTTTGGTCTCTCAGGAAGAGTTGGAGTTGCAACGTTTGTCCGTCGATGTAGCCAATCGCTTGTCTCTGATCTTGGGTTGGATCGCAGAACTTATGTTCGATGCCCATTTCCCAAGCAACCGATTGAGCTATAGACTCTGCGTTGCGATCAGGGTCTGCGAGAGCTTCTTCGCTATCTTCTTCCGCTATAAAAGCTGCGCGGGTGTTTTCGATGGCCTTGCGCAACCAGAGTTCGAATTCCAGGTGCCCTGGTGTTTTATCTTCGCCGATCCTGACCGCCTGAACGCGGTGCGCTAAACCGATGAGGTAAATCATAAAAGCTTTAGCAGGTCACCAATAGAAATAGAATACACTATGGCCTTGCACCATTTAGTCGTAATGGCCGATTACACCGGCGAGCCCAGAAATTCCGCAGCGATGGCCTCGGCAATCTGCTCAATCGTGAGCTTCTTCCTTGTGTCGATGAGCCGCATGATCCGCTCCGCGGCGATCCTGCTGTGTTTCTCGATCAAGGTGGCCCGCAGCTGTTTGTGCCGCTGAACGAGTGGTCGTTGGATGTTGGCTTTGGCATGGCCGCTCCTTTCGACTAATTCGTGTCTGTGCTGGCGCTGAGTATATTGACCGTACGATATGAAGACGCAGGGTTTGCTCAAAATGATCTCCGCACGGCGCGAACACTATTTCTCTTTTTCCATCTTGAAACCTCGCTCGAACATGTCTCGGTCTTCTGGAAACCAGTCTCCCGGGAACCACACCTTTACAACGTGATGGGTCGACGCGCAATTGGATGCGGCTAGTGTCAAGTGCAGGCGATAGATGCCGGGTTCGAGCAAATGCCCCTTGGAATACGTGGGCACCTCCACATCCAGTCCGAGAACAGCTTTACCTGTGTCAACATCGTCCAGGTCTTCGCCCGAAGGCTTCCGTCGATCGGGTTGACCAACGTGAGCGAGGTCGCAGTAAACGGGTGGCGTATCGGCCAGTAACACAGCCCTCGTCACCCTGTCTTTTGCAGAAAGCTGTTCAGTATTAGTCCAGATCAGATTCATTGGAGTGAACCGATCCACAGTCTCGGTCCGACCGCCAGTGAGGCGCTCGACTTTAGAGAGAAATACCTGCACATCCTTTGCAGCCGTGTTTCCGGTGTTCGTGATCGCGAGACGGAAATAGTAGTATTCGCCCGTATCAATGAAGTGATCGATATATCGCTGCATCCGACGCACCTTATCAGACGCGGGCCGCTGCACTTTCGCCTCCAGATTTAATACCGGGTGCCAACAGATCTCACCAACCCATTGGCCTCCCAGGGCGAGCAGCAAGGCGACGATGACGGCTGCGATGGTGCCGAAAGCAGTAAGCCACTCAGGCGCGTTTGGCTTGCTAGATATCTGAACAGAAACATGGTCGGTAATAAGGGTGACGGAGGCGATCTCTGTGACTTGACGACCTTCCGCAACAGGGCGTGTAGTGTCTTGGTAGCCGGTGATGAGTCCGCAGGCCAAAAGAACACCGATCCAAGTAGTTGCTACGGCACGCCAGGAGTAATCGCTTTTCATAATGACTTGGCTGAACCCCAAACTTGATCAAACGCTATGATGTGCTGCGGCACTTCTTGAAGGCGCAGAATGGTCGTGCCCTTGCTACCAATATCTTTAATCGATTCACCAACCTGGAACGCTTCTTTGTCGTCGATGATAATCTTGCGATCGTGGACATCACCGGTGAGCCTTATCTCTGAAGTCTTCCGTTCCGTCACAAAGGCGCGAGCAAGCGATTCAAAGGACGCGTCCTGCTTAAGAGTCTTGGGCGATGTGAGGAGGCGCACAGATACAGAAGGATTACTTGAATGAAGCCATAGGAGTATTTCGTGGGCACAGAAGTTGTCGTGTAGTCGCAGCACGGAGTGCGCTTTCTTGAACAACTGCATGACGAAATACTTGCCACGAAACGTCTCACCCTGCTTGATGATGATCTGGTCCTTATTCGTGTCATCGAGTGGGATGATCGGAAGTTCCTCCCAATCCTTCTGGATAGCAACCATTTCCTCGTAGAGAGCCCGACCATAATCAGTCATCTTGCAGAAGGTCATGTCAGGAGAAACTGATAGAATCCCGGGTTCAACGAAGTCCCGGTGCAGCACATAAGCGGACGATTCCCCGTACAGGGTAAACTTCTCACAAACAGCCAGAGCGTCTCGCACCGTCCAGGCCTTCGCCTTCGCGTTCTGAAAGGTGCTTGCTAGAGCTCGGAGCACGGCAAACTGAACCGGCGACAACATCGGAGTGCCCCTTTCGACGCAAAACAGAAAGTGTAAACTACAACATATCTTTTGAGCTAACGTGACATGAAGCCGCGTCCGTGTGACAGACGGGGCTCAAGGTTTGAGGCGAAGGACGTGAGCATTACCGTGTCTTGGATGAGGTGTGAGCAATAGGAGGGGTGCTGCGAAGATTGCGAATAGAATGCCCGAGAGCGTGATCGCGGCGCGCGGGCGTCTGGGTTGGACCTGTACTTCTTCAGCATTTCAGTAAACGACTTGCGGTTGGGCGACGTAAACGTTTTGTCCTTCTCGGCCCGCGCATCGGCAACGTATTTCTCACGCGCTTTGGCTTCAGGCGTCCGTGCGTGAACGTGAGTTTCGTCCGCTTTGTGCCGGGCCAGATTCGATCCGAGCGCGATCTCGTCGTGTTCGTCGTACGGCGTGGTCACTGCGCCACCACCTGTTACACGGTGGCCGCCGTGATTCACGGAGGCGTCAGCTTTGCGCTTACGGATCGGTCTGGATCCCTCCGGCTGCACGTCCGGCTGAAATAACCCCGCCTTGTGTTGCTCTTCGGGCTGGGACAGGATTGCGCCTGTCGCGTCGGGAAGTCGTACATCGTTTGTGTCGTTCATGATTCACCTATAGGCATATTGCTGGACTGCGGGGGAACCGAAAGCTCGCGCCTGTACAATATCCCTGTTCGGCGGGGTACCGGTGACTGCGGCCCGACATACGACCCGTTCCGCGGATAGGCTAATTGCCGCCGGTAACAACGGCGATCGTGAAGCCGTCGTATCCCTTGGCTCCCACGGTCTGGATGGTCGTGGCGCTCACGCGCGATTCAGCCGCAAGCGCCTCATAAAACCGCCGAATGCCTTGCACCATCTCATCGTCGCTGTTGGGGTCAATCACCTCCCCGTCGCGCACCACATTGTCGGCAATGATCAGCGTTCCGCGACGGGAGAGCTTCACAGCCCAGGCGAGGTAGTCCGAATACCCCGGTTTATCGGCGTCTATAAAGATCATGTCGAACGGGCCTCGGCCTTCAGCGGCAAGCTTGGGCAATGTGTCCTGCGCCCGTCCGACGCGCACCTCCACCACATCCGCCAGGCCGGCGCGCGCGATATTGGCGCGGGCCACCGTGGCGTGCTTTGGTTCGTACTCCAGCGTGATCAGCCGCCCGCCGGGCGGCAGCGCTCGCGCCAGGCAGATCGTGCTGTATCCGCCCAGCGTGCCGATCTCGAGGATGTTGCGCGCTTTCACGCCAAGCGCCAGCAGCGTGAGAAGTTTCCCCTGCGGCGGCGTAACGGCGATGGACGGCAGGCCCGCCGCCTCACTGTCGGCAAGGGCCGCGTCGAGTGCCGGGTCGGGCGCATGAAGCAAACCGGTAATGTAGGAATCAACGGCGGTCCATCGCTCCTGGGTCATAAATCCTTCCTCCAATAGTTTTGGAATCGTAAGGCTCTGCTGCGTGGTGCGCGAGGCAGCTAGTCAATGTCGCTAGTCAATCTGGCTAGTCAATGTCACTAATCAATGTCTCTGACGAACGCGGCCAACGAATGCTCCCAATCAATGCAGCTGATCAATGCCGTTAATCAATGCGGCTAGTCAATGCTCCTAATTGATGCGCCGCACCGCAGGGCCGTCTTTGCTTCCCGGCGTGCGCGCCCCGTGGTCGCGCAGGATCGCGGCCGCCCGGCTGGCGGACTGTTCCGTGGCTGTTCGCACGATCATCACAGCCCCGCCCTGCTCGAGATGATTGGCATAGAATTCCTGTTCGCCGATGTAGTTCGGCTGCTCGCCGGAAATGTCGCGGACCTCGCTGCTTTCGAGCGGACCGCCCTTGCCAAATAGCCGTGCAATCCGGGCGCGAGCGGTCTCATGAGGCTTGGTGGATGGCTCGCCCGGCGTATCCGCGGTTCGCGCATCCTCGTCGATATCGCTGATCACCTCGACCTGCTCGCCAACGATGCCCGCCAGCTCCAGATCCTGCACCGCTGCCTCCGCATCTCCGTACCTCCCGAAAATCCCGACGACCATATATTGCATGACGTGAGTCCCTCCTCCTTTTTAACGCCCCCCTAGTCTAGTGAAAAAGAGTCTAGTGAAAAAGCGCTCCAGCCGCGAGGCAGGAGACCGTCAATTCGAGAGCTGCCGGGGCAACACAATCTCCACAGGTCGCTTTCGTGGGGCCGTGATTTGCTTCTGTAGTGATCTCAGCGGATTAGCGAGCAGCGGCTCCGAAGCGGCGGTCGGAGTCTTTACTCTACTTGACAGCCCCTTTTCAGATCCTGCGAACTGGGCGGCAATCCTGCCAATAGACGCCAGGCTTCGCCCCACGCGGCCCGGGCGCGCGCGGTGTCTGATTCCAGCTTTAGGGCGGCGCGGTAGTGGCTGATTGCGAGCGCGCGAAATTGTTGAGACTTGGGACTATCGGGGGATGAAGTCGAATCGAAATAGTAAGGATCGTAACCTAACGATGGATCGGGATAGCTGAGTGCCAATTGGCCCTCCGCGGTATCGGCTACGATGAATTCGACCGAAGCTGTCCACTGGTCTTGAGGAAACTCCTTCAAAATCTCTTCTCCCAGCGCAATGCTGTGCGTAGGCTCGTCGACAGATGAGGCACCAGGCGGCGAGTCAACGACCGCATCTTGCGGGCGGCATCCTTCCAGTAGTTCGGTCAGGTCAACCAGTTCCGCAACTGGTCCTCCCGGATCGAGAGCTTTCGCCTCCTCCAGCCAGTTCTCCGCGTAGCCGGGCCCATCTTTAAAATTGACGAACTTGGCCCCGAGCAATTGGAGGTCGCGTATGCTCTGGTCCCCGGCTATATCTTCCCAACCGAGCGGCCCCGGGTTTGCGGCGGCTACGACGCGGTCGGCGATGAGCAAGGCGGCGGCCCGAGCCCTTTGTGGAAGTCCTTGGGCTTTGGCCATCCACTGCTGAAGGACGGGAACGACGTTATCGAAATTCCTACTGTGATCGAACGTCGTATCTGAAAGGATTGCTTGTGTGAGGCCGGCATCCAGATTCGTGAGAGCGGCCGCCGCGGCGACCGTTGAAGGCGTTCCCCACCGTGCGTCGGACTGTGAGTCCGAGGACGGAACGTATTTTGCCCACGGGGCAGCAGCGAGTCCATTGCCCCAAAATACATATGCAATCGCACGTGCCGGCACATAGGTAAAGCTGGTTTCTGGAGGATTTAAATAGCCCGGAGTAAAGGCCAGAAGTACTGTCTTGGAGTCGCGCGTCCAAATTGAAGAAGCCTCCCAATGGCTCAAATGCCAGGGCGATGGATAGTCACCTATCAAAGCCGGAAATTCGAATACGGGATTCGGCTGACCCCATTTCCGGCTCAGATCGTCTCGCGCGGCGGCATTCATGGCTTTCAAAACCTCGCCATCCGCATCACGAACGTCGCGAACATCAATCTCGATCCATATGGCCCCTAGAGTGCAGCTCCGCGCGACTAGGTCTTTGTCTTCGCGATTCGGCAACGAAGGAACGGCGCCGCTCGGAACGCTCGGTGGATAAAAAAGGGCATAGCGTGCAGCCGGTACTCCGTCGTTCAGTCGGAAATGATGAAGAAAGCGCACACACCAACCTCCCTGCGGCTCGTAATCACCGCTGAACCCAGCAGCCTCGATCTCGTCAGTCGGATGCGAAACTTTCCATTGCGAGGGGGTCACGCCGAGCTTCAACTCAACAAAGGCAGCCTGTGCCAGGTCTGAGAGTTTCACCGGTGCCGCCGCCACCACCGGGCAGAGAAGCTGATTAGCCGCAATACAAAGGACCAGGCAACAAACGATTCGCAGAAAAGACCAGCGATGGTGCATGTGTGCCTCCGGAGTGGCGACGCACGGAGCAAACTTCCACGGTAATTCCAATATTACTACCCTGTATAGCAACATTAAACACTAGTCCTATTCCGCCATCCTGCATCCTGTTGACGTCCCGGAGCGCTGACAATCACCACACCAACTACACCCTGACAAAAGAATCCCGCCGTGCTACACCTAGCGTTGCACAATGACACGCACACACGACAACGGTGACAACGGCCAGATGATCACGACGACGATCACGACACGCGAAGGGCGCGCCGCAAGCTGCACCTCCGCCTGTCCGTATTTCTGCGCCCTTCGCGTTGCAAGCTACGCACTCAACTCTTCGCTCGCCGTTCGCCAAAAGCCCCCAAAATCGCATGAGCCTCACTCGACACAGCAGGACGAACGGAATGCATCGCAACATATTGAAAACAATCAAAGGCGGTATGCGCCACTCGACACCATAAGAAAATCTCCGCATCGCCAATTCCGGCCCAACGTTTTTCTACCTAGCCCGGCCTCCGCCCCCAGCCGATGGCTTCCCCCAAGCCCGGCCTCAGCCAACCCAGCCTCCGCCAGTCCAGCCTCCGCCGATAAACCTGCCACTCCCGCGAGCCGCGCCGTAGCCTCGAGTCACACCGCTGGTCGTTATCGCGCCTTTGCCTTTAGTTGTCATCCCGACAGAGCGAAGCGACGAGGGATCTCTCCCCAGCGTAGCGTCCGCCCCG
This sequence comes from uncultured Acidobacteriota bacterium, assembly GCA_963848365.1. GTDB lineage: Bacteria > Acidobacteriota > Terriglobia > Acidiferrales > UBA7541 > Palsa-295. The sequence continues at coordinate 1,377,957 of CAWKDI010000002.1, read as the reverse complement.
CATTCCAAAAGCCGCCGGCCTTTCGTAGCGCCGGTCTGCCGCCGGCTCTTCGGCCCGCGGAAGAGCCCAAATCGCTGCGAGGGCGTTTCCTCCAGCGGAGCGTGACAAGCCTCCGGTCCTCCTGGGAACGCCAATCTCCCGATTGGCGGTTCGCATTGGCTTCCACAAGCACTCGCGCAATCCAGAGGACCACCACCCCATGAATCAATCGCCAGCAAAGCGAAAGTGGCTCCCGGTAATCCTGCTTTTCCTGTTACCTGCCGCCGCGCTCACCGGGTCGGCGCAACAAGACCGCCAGTTGGACCCAGCCGAACCGCCGGAACCCCCGCCAGCCGTCCCAATGCACCTGTCCAAACCCGCCGGCGCCATCTCCCACTCCGAAATCGACGAACCCGGCATGCGCGCGCTGATCGAATCCCTGGTAGCCTGCAAAACCCGCAACACCCTCTCTTCCTGGACCGAACCCGCCCAGGGCATCGGCTGCGGCCGCGACGCGATCGCGGCGCGCCTGAATACAATCGCCGCGGCATCGGCGGGAAAGCTCCAGGTAGTTGTGGACCAATTCGAAGCCACCGCGCCCCGCACGAATAACATGCCCGCGCATCTCGAGAACATCTACGCCATACTTCCGGGCTCCGATCCAGCCCTCTCGAAAACAGTGTTCATCGTATCCGGGCACTTCGACAGTCGCGCAAGCGACGTGATGGATCCGGCGCTCGACGCGCCGGGTGCCGACGACGACGCCTCTGGAACAGCCGTGAGCCTGGAATGCGCGCGCCTGCTAAGCCGCAGCGGCGCGGAGAGCCACGGGCCCTTCCGGGCCACTCTGATATTCGCCGCCGTCTCCGGCGAGGAGCAGGGCTTGCTCGGCTCAAGCCATTTCGTTGAATGGACCAAGCAGCAGGGCTACACCGTAGGTGGAATGCTTGATAACGACATTGTCGGCGCCGACTTTGCGCCGGGCGCCCCCCACCGCGTGCGGCTCTATTCGGGGCAGGCTCCAGGCCCGGACGCGGATTCGCCCTCGCGCGAACTAGCCCGCGCCATCGAAGAAATCGACGGCATCGCGGCCATCCGCCTCGTCTTTTACAGTGACCGCTTCGGCCGCGGGGGAGACCATCTGCCGTTCTACGAGGCAGGCCTTCCCGCCGTGCGCTTCACCGAGCCGCTCGAGGATTACCATCACGAGCACCAGACGCCGCGAACCGAAGGCGACGTCGAATATGGGGATGAACCGAAGTATTTGAATTACCAGTTCATGGGCGACGTCGCGCGCGACAACGCCGAAGCCCTGCGCCAGTTCGCCCTGGCCCCCGCGCCTCCCTCAGACGTAACCCTCTCTGGCGCCGTAACGCCGGACGCCAAGCTGGACTGGACCGCCAGTGAGGACTCCGAGCGCACCGGATTTGAAATTCTGTGGCGCGAGACCACCACTCCGCGCTGGCAGGTCTATGAGTTTGTCGAGTCAGCGCAGCAGGCAGTTCTGAAAGGCGTCTCGACCGACAATCATTACTTCGCCGTCCGCGCCGTGGGGAAAAATGGCGCGCGTTCCCTGGCCGTTCCCGCACAACCGAAGAGGTAGCAGGAAAATCGCGAGCCGCGCGGCAATAAATTCCGCACTGTTCGCGCGAATAAATTTACATGCCTTCGTAGTTGGGCCCGCCGCCGCCCTCCGGGGGCACCCAGTTGATGATTTGATAAGGATCGGCGATATCGCACGTCTTGCAGTGGACGCAGTTCGCGAAATTGATCTTCAGTTTCGGAGTTTCATTCTCCGTCACGATTTCATAGACCGCGGCGGGGCAGAAATACTGGCACGGATTTCCGTACTCGCGCACGCAGCGGTCGCTGCAAATGCTCGGATCGAGCACGTGCAGGTGGCAGGGCTGGTCGTCGTCATGCCGCGTTCCGGAATGGTAGACGTCGGTGAGGCGGTCGAAGGTGAGCTTGCCGTCGCCCTTGAACCGCGTCGATTGACCCACGGGCACGCGCTCGCGATCGAGCCTGGAGTATTCCTGATATCCCGGCTTCGCGCGCATCGGATCGATCAGTCCGCGTCCGCCGGTGACGAATTGCAACCCGGCCTGCGCCAGCCCCTTCCACAAGCCGCCGTGAAACGCCTGGTGAAAATTGCGCACGGCCCACAATTCTTCCTTCAGCCAGCTTTTCTCGATTCTCGCGGGATAACCGGCGAGCGTTTTCGCGGACGTATCGCCGGCGCATAGCGCTTCGTAAATCGTCTCGGCCGCGAGCATTCCGCTCTTGATCGCGGTGTGGATTCCCTTGAGCCGCTGGGAATTGAGCAGGCTGGCCGAGTCGCCGATGATGAGGCCGCCATCCACGTAGCTGCGGGGCATCGAATACCACCCGCCGTAGGGAACCGTTTTCGCGCCGTAGCGCACCAGCTTGCCGCCTTCGAGAATGCGGCGAACAAACGGATGCGTCTTGAATTTCTGGAACGCCTCGTGCGGATCGAAAAGGGGATTGTGGTATTCGAGCGCCACAACCATGCCGAGCGACACGCGGTTGTCGCGCAGTCCATAAATCCAGCCCCCGCCATAAATATCCGAGCTGAGCGGCCAGCCGAGCGTGTGCGCCACATACCCGGTTTCGATCCGGCCCGGCTGCACGTCCCACAGCTCCTTGATGCCCAGGCCGTAAATCTGCGGGTTCAGTCCATCAAGCTTCAGTCGGTTGACGAGATCTTTGGTGAGCGAGCCGCGCGGGCCTTCGGCCAGCACGGTAACTTTCGCGCGAAGTTCGTAGCCCGGCGTGAAGTTGTCCTTCGGCTTGCCGTTTTTATCGACGCCCTTGTCTCCCGTCAGCACGCCGGCGATGCCGTTCCTCTCGTAGAGCAGTTCCTGACCCGCGAACTGCGTGAACACGTTCACGCCCTTCTGCTCGACGAGGCCGCCCAGCCACTTCACCAGCCTGTTGAGCGAGACCACATAGTTGCCGTGATTTTGCAGCGGCGGAGGCGTGATCGGAAGCTTCCAGGAACTTGCTTCTGTAAAGAAGTAGGCGGCGTCTCCCGTGACAGGCGTATCGAGCGGCGCGCTGTTGTCGAAATCGGGAACAAGTTCGCGCAGCGCGCGCGGGTCCATGATGGCGCCGGAAAGCTGGTGCGCGCCGATCTCGCGCGCCTTTTCGAGCACGTAGACATTCTCGGCCGAAAGCGCGGGCGTCTTGTTTGCCGCGGTGTGCCGCTCGATCAGGTTCGCAAGATGCAGGGCGCAGGCCAGGCCCGCCGGGCCGCCGCCGATGATCAGCACATCCGCTTCGAGTTGTTCGCGCTCAGTGGCCATAGGGTGTACGCATGCTACTTCAGGCGAAGCCTTGCGCTTCGAAAATTAAGCTTAACAGTTGCGCGAGTTCAACGGGGAGGGCCGGCGCTGAAGTCGATGGTCCAGAAGCGCGGCGACGGACGGAGAAATTCGATGCCCACGAGCGTCCTGCCGGCTTCCAGCTTCACGAGCCGGGCCACGCGGCAGGCGAGGTCTTCATTTGTCTGGAGGTTGGTGACCAGAAGTGTCTGAGAACTCTCGATCTCAGTGGAAAGGGGTATGAGTCCGCCGTGCGCGCTCACGTTGGCGGTCTCGGTATGCTCCGAAAAAGGCATGCCCGTGGGCGCGACCGTACACGAAAACCGGCATGGCCACCGGCATACGCTCCGAGCGGCGCTTCTCGATGTTCAGCTTGGCACGCGCGCCCTTCTGCTTGCGCCCGAGGGAGCCCCACCGAGGGAGGAGTAGTTTGCCCCAATCCATGAATATCTTTTTGCTAGAAACGCCGGAGCCGCGGCATAAATTTCGCTGGGGTGCCGGTAGCTTACACCCTCACGAGGCTTTTCAACATCGGGTGAACGCGGCAGTGTCCTATGAGTGAATCAAGCGGGGGGTTCCGGCGCGCCTCGGGGAGGCGTCACCCGGCCAGTCGGGTTGGCCGCTACTGGCGCTTTTCCAGTTGCTCGATGAGGGCGGGGACGATCTCGAAGAGGTCGCCGACGACGCCGTAATCGGCGACCTCGAAGATGGGCGCGTTCTGGTCCTTATTGATGGCGGCGATCGTGCGCGAGCCTTCATGCCCACGACGTGCTGGATGGCTCCGCTGATTCCCAGAGCGAGATAGAGCTTGGGCGCGACGGTTTGGCCGGAGCTGCCGATCTGGCGGTCCATCGGGAGCCAGCCTTCGTCGCAGATCGGGCGCGACGCGGAGACTTCGCCGCCCATCAGCTTGGCAAGCTTTTCGGCGAGCGCAATATTTTCCGGCGCCTTGATGCCGCGGCCGACGGAAACCAGGATGGGCGCTTGCGTGAGGTCGACTGCCTGCTTCGCTTCGCGGAAAAGTTCGAGGGGCTTGGTGCGAATCTGCTCCGGCTTCAGTTCCACGGCGACTGATTTTACGGGAGCTTTGCCGCTGGCGTGCTTCGCGGCCAAGTCGGCGCGGAATGCGCCGGCCTGAAAGGAAGCGATCCACGGGGAGCTCGCCGGTGAAAACCAACGTCCGCCGCGGTGCGGCCCTGAAACATCTGGCGGACGAAGATCAGCTTGCCGTTTTCGTAGCGATAGGCCGATGCAATCGCCGATCATTCCTTTGCCGAGCGAGGCGGCGAGTTTGGGAGCGAAGTCGCGGACCTGATAGGTGTGCGGCAGGAGCACAAGTTCGGGCTTGGCGGATTCGATCACCTGGCGCAGCGCGATCGCGTAAGCCGTCGGGCGTGTATTTTTCGAGCAGGTCGTGCTCGGACGAGGAGCACTTCGTCGAGCTGAAAGCCGGCGAGTTCGTCGGCAAGCGCGGCCACGCCTTTGCCGATGACGGCGGCCGTGAGCGTGCCGCTCGTCTGCTGGGCGATTTGCTGCGCGGCGGCCAGAGTTTCGAAGCTGACGTTGTTCCACTTGCCTTCGCGCTGCTCGGTGATGAGAAGGATTTTCATCGGGTGGCTCGTGACGGCCGGAGCAAAAAGCAGGTCCCTCTATTCGCTCGGGCTGACACCGCGAACAGCGGGACCGGGTTAGAGGACGCGGGCTTCATGTTTGAGTTTCTCGATGAGCTTGGCGGCGATTTCCTTGGGCTGGCCGGTGATGAATTCGGTTTTCTTGGTTTTTTGCGGGACGTAGATGCGCTCGATGTGCTGCGTCGGCGTATCGGGAACGCCGAGCGATTTGCGGTCGACGGTGACGATTTCTTTCTTCTTGGCGGCCATGATGCCTTTGAGCGTGGCGTAGCGCGGCTTGTTGATGCCGGACTGAATCGTGAGCACGGCCGGAAGCGGCAGCTCGACCCACTGAAACCATCCCGCTTCGAGTTCGCGCTTGAGTTTCAGGCCGCCGGTCGATGACTTCGATGGCCATGATGATGGTGGCGTGCGGGCGGCCCGAGAAGTTCGGCGAGAAGAACGCCCGTTTGGCCGAAGCCCTGGTCGTCGCTTTGCAGGCCGGTGAGAATCAGATCGAAATTTTCCGATTGGATCGCGGCGGCGAGCGAACGAGCGGAGGCCAGCGGATCGAGCTTGATAGAATTCGTTGTCGAGCGATGTGGATGCCGCGGTCGGCGCCCTTGGCCAGGGCTTCCTTGATGGTTTGCTTCACGCGTTCGGGGCCCATGGAGATGGCGACGACTTCGCCGTTGTGCTTTTCTTTCAGGCGCAGGGCTTCTTCGAGGGCGTAGGTATCGGGTTCGTTGGTTTCAAAGCCGATGTCGGTTTCGCGGATCCAGGCGCCGCCCTCGACGATGGCGAGGGGAGCGTCCTTGGCGGGAACCTGTTTGACGCAAACGCCGATTTTCAAGATGCGCTCCCGGCGGCGACGAGAGAAAAGCACATCTTCGCCGCGCTCAGGATGAAAATACCCTGCGCTCGCTGCTCGTGTGGGAAAGTGCGAGCAGAACGAATGACTTTGATCGGCTCGCATGAGCGCTATTCGGCCTTCCCAGCGCTTGAAGAGCAGCGAGGCGTTGGTGCCGCCGAAACCGAAAGAATTCGAGAGCGCGTAGTGCACTTCCGCCTTGCGCGCGTGGTTCGGGATGTAGTCGAGATCGCAGCAGGGATCGGGATTTTCGTAATTGATCGTCGGCGGAAGAATCTGATCGCGCAGCGCCAGCACGCTGATGCCCGCTTCGAGGCCGCCGGCGCCGCCGAGAAGATGGCCGGTCATCGATTTGGTCGAGCTGATCGGGAACTTTCTTCGCGCGCTCGCCGAAGACGTGCTTAGAGCGCGGTGGTTTCGATCGCGTCGCCGATCGGAGTGGAAGTGCCGTGCGCGTTGACGTAGCCGACGTCGTCCGGGCTGAAATCTTCGCGTCTTTCAACGCCGCCATGGAGACGCGGTAGCCGCCGTCGCCCTGCTTCGGCGGGCTGCGTGATGTGGTAGGCGTCGCCGGACATTCCGTAGCCGACAATTTCGGCAAGGATGTTCGCGCCGCGGCGCTGCGCGAAATTCCAGCGATTCGAGAATCAGCACGCCGGCGCCTTCGCCGACGACGAAGCCGTCGCGCTGCGCGTCGAAAGGGCGGCTGGCGCGCTCGGGTTCGTCATTGCGCGTGGAAAGCGCGCGCATCGCGGCGAATCCGCCGATGCCCATCGGCGTGACGGCCGCTTCCGAGCCGCCCGCGATCATCACTTCCGCGGCGCAGCGCTGGATGATTTTGTAGGCGTCGCCGATGGCGTGCGCGGAAGCGGAGCAAGCGGTGGCCGTGGCCGAATTGGGTCCCTTGGCGCCGTAGCGAATGGAGACGTGGCCGGAGGCGAGATTGATGATCGCCGCGGGAATGAAAAAGGGAGAAATCTTGCCCGGGCCGCCGTTGAGATATTTGGAGTGCTCGCGCTCGATGACGTCGAATCCGCCGATGCCGGAAGCGATATAGACGCCGGTGGCATCGGCAGTCTCCGGCGTGACTTTCAGACCCGGCCATGCGCATGGCGAAATCGGAAGCGGCCATGGCCAGCTGAATGAACCGGGCCATCTTCTTCAGTTCTTTTTTTTCGACCCAGTGGAGCGGATCGAAATTCTTCACTTCACCGGCGATGCGGCAATCGAACGCGCTGACGTCAAAATGCGTGACCGGGCCGATGCCGCTCTTGCCGGCCAGCAGATTGCGCCAGACCTCTTCGGTGCCGATGCCGCATCCGCAGACCAGCCCAACACCCGTCACGACAACTCGGCGGTTCAAGGGAAAACTCTCCTGTTCGGAACGGGGAAGATCGGTGAACTACTTGCTGCCTTGGCGTGCTTCTCGATGTATTCGATGGCGTCTTTCACCGTGGCGATCTTTTCGGCATCTTCGTCCGGAATTTCGATGCCAAAAGCCTCTTCGAAGGCCATGACCAGCTCGACGGTATCGAGCGAGTCGGCACCCAAGTCGTCCACGAATGAAGCGGTTGGAGTCACTTCGCCTTCATCCACACCGAGCTGCTCGACAATAATCTGCTTTACGCGTTCTTCGACGCTGGCCATTCTGATAGTTCCTCCGATATCGGCTGTCTGGAACCCCCGTGGCAGCAAGAAGGCGGGGGTTATGCCCATGTGAAATTAACCTGCCCATTCTATGCGTGAGCGCATGGCCGGGTCAACCTTTACGCGCAGGATTTTGCCGGCGACGTTTTGCAAAGTGGATGGCGACGGGCGCCGCACGCTGGTATGCGCGAGCACTGGTGCGCTAGCCCATGTGCATGCCGCCGTTCACGTCGAGGACCTGGCCGGTGATGTAGCCGGCTTCGTCGCTCGCGAGGAATGCGATGGCGGCGGCAATCTCGCGGTCGGCGCCGAAGCGCCCGAGCGGGATGAGCGATTTCATTTTGTCTTTCAGCTCCTGCGAGAGCACGTCGGTCATCGGAGTTTCGATGAAGCCGGGGCGATGGCGTTCACGGTGATGCTGCGCGAGGCGACTTCGACGGCGATGGCGCGCGTGAGGCCGATCAGGCCGGCTTTCGAGGCGACGTAATTGGCCTGGCCGGCGTTGCCCGTTTCCGCGACGACCGAGCTGATGTTGATGATGCGGCCGGAGCGCTGCTTGAGCATCGCGCCGAGGGCCTGCTGGATGCAGAGATGCGCGCCGGTGAGATTGGTGCGCAGGACCGCGTCCCAATCTTCGAGCTTCATGCGCAGCGCGAGAGTGTCGCGGGTGATGGCGGCGTTGTTGACGAGGATGTCGAGGCGGCCGAATTTGGCGAGCAGCTGTTGAAAGCCGGCTTTCACCTGGGCGGCGTCGGCGACGTCCATCGGCACGGCGAGCGCGGCGCCGCCTGCGGCTTCGATTTCGGCGACGAGCGATGACAAGCTTTTCGGCGTTGCGCGCGGCGACGGCGACTTTTGCGCCGGCCTCGGCGAGAGTACAGCGAAGTGGCGCGACCGATTCCTTGCGACGCACCGGTAACGAGAGCGACTTTATCTTTGAGAGAAAACATAGGGTTAGAAGCTATCGCATTGGCGGTTGCTGGGCAACAGCGAAGGAGGTTGTCAGGAAGAAAGAGCATATTTTGTGTGGCGCGGCGGTGCTTTGGTCGGAGCTGGAAGAGAGATCCCTCGTCGCTTCGCTCTGTCGGAATGACAATGAAAGGCGACTGTAAGGGCGCTCGAGCCTTCTAGTCTTGCTTGCCGTCGCCTTCAAAAATTCGCTTCAGGGTGCCCCAGAATCCGCGATGCTTTTTTTGCGGCTCGGCTGGCGGCTGATTCGGTGCGGCGGTTTCACCGAGGGCGTGTTGCATGGCGACGGCGAAATTGGGCGCGTCCACGTGGCCTTTGAATTCCCAGGTTGGCTGCACCTGGGCTTCGCGCACGAGTAAAACGGTATCGATTGGAGGGTCGGGTGGGGGCAGCGGCGTGCCCGCTGAGAACGAGAGCGGCGCGACCACTGTGTACACCGGCGTCGAAACAGGGACGGTGGCAGGCGGATCGGGCGGAGCAGTCCTTTCCGGCTGTGCCAGCGGATGAGACTCGTTTGCGTGCGCGGGAATGCTGAATTCAACATCGGGCGCGGGTGACTCGGCCGGGGGCGCATTGCCCGGCGCGGCGGGCACTGGCGGAGGAGGAGGGGCCGTCAGCGGCTGCACGTTTGCCGCGAACTCCTGCGGCTCGGTGGGCGTGCCGGCGGGACGATTCTTCATGGCGGCGCACTGGCAGCTTCCGGGCTTTCCCGCAACGGGGAGTAGCTTGCCCGCGTTCAGGAAAAATTCTCCCTCCTGCGGGACGATGAGCTTCTCGCCTGAAAATTGATGCTCGAGCTGAAGAGCGCCGGTTGCTGCGAGCACGCACAGCGAATCGTCCAGGCCGAGCCCGACGGTGATATCGCGGGCTCCTCCACTGATGTCGATGGGCGTGGCCACAATCGTGGGGGTAAACAGGCGCAAGGTGACGCCGGCCGGCAGTTGCACGCGGATGCGGCCGAAATCGAGCGCCAGGGTGATCGCGCCGCCCGACTGCAGCATGGTGAATTTCGCTGGGCCGCAGATATCCACTTCGCCTCCGCTAACGAGCGTCATCCTCGCATCGTCCGCGTGGACCGTCACGACGCTTCCGTTGCCCACGAGAATGCTCGGCGTATGCGTCTCGTTGTCGTTTCCGGGCGTGGACGGGCCTTGCACCGAAATGTCGTTGCCTTCGATGCGCCCGATGACGCTGGGCTGATCGTCTTGCGCAAGGCTGACTCGCGGCGTGAGGAAAATGAGAAGCAGGGCCGCGACGATTCCGGCGCGCTTGTACCACGTGACGCGAAGCGACGTTGCCGCCCCGCGCGGCTGCCGAAGCGCAAATTGAATCGGCGAATTCATCGGGTTGCCTATACTATACGGCAGTGGACAACAGCACAGCTAGCTCGCCCTCCGCGGGCGAAAAGAAAGCCGCTTTATCTCAACTACAGGCTCCGCAGCTTTCGCGCTGGCGCAGGATGCAGATTCCTGTCATCGCGTGGGTGGCGTACGGATTTGTGCGGCTGATCGGCCCCACGCTGCGACACGAGTTTGTGGGTGTTCATAATGCCGTGCAGATTCGGGACAAGGGCGAGCCGGGCATCGGCGCCTTCTGGCACCGCTGCATTTTTCCGGCGATCTGGATCTGGCGAAAGCGCGGAATCGTCGTGCTGAACACGGTGAACTTTGACGGCCAGTGGACGCGGCGCGTGATCGAACGCCTGGGATTCGGCACCGCCCAGGGCAGTTCGACGCGCGGCGCCATCGAAGGGCTCACCGTTATGTCGCAGCGGCTCGAGGAGGGGCGCCACGTGGCGTTCACGATCGACGGTCCTCGGGGGCCGCGCTATGTCGCCAAGCCGGGGCCGATCATTCTTGGACGGCGCACCGGGAAGCCCATCTCCGTTTTCCACATTGGCCTGGAGTGGAAGCACGTTTTCAAGAACACGTGGGATCTTTTCCAGCTGCCATTGCCATTCTCCCGCGCTGTCACGATTATTGCGCCGCCTATTCACGTGCCTACCGACGCGGATAGCGAGACGATGAAATTGAAACAGGCGGAGATGCAGGAGTCCCTGGAGCGCGTGCGCGATATCGCCGAAGCGTGGTTTGATCTAACCGAGGAGGAACGCCAGCGCATTCGCGAAGACTGGAGCCAGGGCGGCAAGTGTCGGCCGCTCGAGTTCTTTCGGCCGTTGCCGGCCGAATCACGCGGCGCTTCGGAGGAGGAGACGAAGCCGGCCGTTTAGCATATTGCGCCGCTTAGTGGTGGCGTTGAGTTTTCCGGGGCGCCGGCTTGCTCAGCAATTCGAGGGCTTGGCGCACGTTGCCCTGGGCTGATGCGAGGGCGCGGCGTGCTTCGCGGGCCGTGGTTCCGGCTTTGAGCATCACCAGCGCTGCGGGCAGGTTGTAGCCTGATTGGCGTAGCGCGCGTTCCGCCGCAAGAGCGTCTGCGCCCGTTGCTTCCTCGACGATCCTGGCGCCGCGACGGCGCAGTTTGCCGTTGGTGAGCGCGACGTGCACCATCCAGTTGTCGTAGACCCTGCCCATGCGGACCATCGCAGCAGTAGAAAGCAAATTTAGGATCATTTTTTGCGCGGTTCCGGCCTTTAGGCGTGTGGAACCGGCGATTGGTTCGGGTCCGGTATCTGGAGCGATCGCGATTCCCGGCTGGCGGGCGAGCGCCGATTCCGGGTTTGAGGTGACGCCGACCGTGATCGCGCCGCGCGCTTTTGCGAACTTGAGCGCGCCGAGCACGTAGGGCGTCGCACCGCTGGCGGAAATTCCCACCACCACGTCATGCCTCGATAGGCTCGATTCTCGATAGATCGCGCGCGCCGCCTGAGGCAGAATCTTCCGCACCCTCGACGGCGCTGCGCAGCGCTTTCGCGCCACCCGCGATGATGGCTTGCACCATTTTGGGGGGCGTGCCGAATGTGGGCGGGCACTCCGCTGCGTCAAGAACGGCGAGTCGGCCGCTCGTTCCCGCGCCGACGTATAAGAGCCTGCCTCCGCTGCGAAACGCCCTCACGATGGCATCGACCGCCCGCGCGATTTGGGGAATCTCGCGGCGAACCGCTTCGGCCACGCGTGCGTCTTCGCGGTTCATGATCCGCAGAATTTCGAGCGTGGACTTCCGGTCAAGTCCCGCGGGAACGCGGATTGCGCCGCTCGGTGCTGGCTGGTTTCAGAGAAGCCAACAGTCGCAGCTCGATTATAGCGGCAGGCGGAGGCGCGGCCGCGCGGCGAAGGAAAATTCTGGCTGCGGTGTGCCGCGGAAGTTATCGGGCGGCAACCGGCTCCCTTGCGAGGCCCAGCGCCTGGAAAACAGCGTCGTGAAGCGCGGGTCGCACCTGGCGTATTTTTTCGTTGGCGCGAGTGGGATTCACGCGATTGGTGAGCAACACTACGAAGAGGTTGCGCTCCGGGTCGATCCACAGCGAGGTGCCGGTGAAGCCGAGGTGGCCGAAGCTCTTTGCGGAGAAATATTCGCCGGAAGAGGAGGGCGGCACAGGCACGTCCCAGCCGAGAGCGCGCGCGGAATCTCCAATCGTGTGGCGCGCGGTGAATTGCTGGATGGTCGGCGCGCCGGAGCATGCGGTGATGCGCATAAGATGCCGCCATTGAGCAGCATCTGCGCGAAGGCGGCGATATCCCCCGCCGTGGAGAAAAGCCCGGCGTGGCCCGCGACGCCGCCCATGGCCCAGGCATTTTCGTCGTCGACCTCGCCTTGCAGCAGGCGCTTGCGGTAGGAAGTGTCGTCTTCGGTGGGCGCGATTTGCGAGCGCAGATTCTTCGGCGGATTGAACAGAGAATCGTTCATCCGCAAGGGCGCAAAAATGCCTTTGGCCGTTTCGTCCAGCGGATCGCCGGTGAGCCGTTCGGACGATTTCACCCAGAAGTATGAAGCCGATATCGGAGTATTCGATTTGCGTGCCGGGTTCGCGGACGAGCGGCTCGGCCATCACCTGCGCCAGAACAGCGTCGTGCCCTTTGGCGTCTTTGAAGAAGTCGCGGTGCGCCGGCAGTCCCGAATCGTGCAGCAGCAGCATGCGCACGGTGACGCGCGACGCGCCATGCGGGATCCGGGTCGGACTTCGCGGCTTTGGCCCACTCCGGCAAGAAGCGCACGACGGGCGCGTCGAGGTCGAGTTCGCCGCGCTGCACGAGACTCATGATGGCCGTGGTGGTGACGATGGGCTTGGTGAGCGAGGCGACATCGTAAATTGTGTCTGCGCGTGACGGCGGGAGATTTCGGATCGCGTGAAAGCTTGCCGAAAGGATGCACGGCGAGTTCGTTGTTCCAGCCGACGGCGAGCACGCCGCCGGGGAATGCGCCGTCGGCTACGGCTTGGTCGAGCAGGTCGTAGGCCGGTTTCAGCTGATGCAGACATCGCGGCGGGAGCGGGCTGAAGCGACCATCGGATTTGCCGCGAGATGCATGCCATCGCCGCATTTTCACGGTTCCGGGAACGGTGACCGGAATTTGCCCGGCAATGGCGATCTGGCCAAACAGCGCGCGGCCGGCGGCGCGCTGCGAGACATCGTTGGTCGAGAATTCGGCGAGCCAGGTGGGCGCGTTGGGAAAGCGCTCGATGAGATAAGGGCTGCCGAAGCCGGCGACCACGGTGGGCTTTCCCGCGGCGAGCAGTTGATTGATGAAGGCGCGCTGATCCTCGGGGAAGCCGACGTTGCCCTTGCGGTCGGCCACGCGCACGAAGAGGGCGGCGATGGCGACGTCATAGCGTGTTCGGATTGGGCAGCTTCAGCGTGCTGACGCTTCTGAATTGCGTGTCGGCGCGCAGCACGGTAAGCGAATCGACGCGCGGGCGAATTTCGGGCTCGATCGTTTCGGCGGGGAACGGATCGGGATCGGCGGAGAGCGCCACGAGCAGCACGCGCAGCGGCCGCGTGGAATCGAGAGGCAGCAGCTTTCGGCGTGTCGCGCAGAAGCGTGACGCCGCGGTCGGCGATGCTCTGCGCGTCCTGCATCGAATGCGGGCAGGCCGAATTTTTCGTTGAGGCGCGGAACGTCCACGAGGCGCTGCTTGTCCAGACCGAGGCGCGCTTTGGCTGCGAGGATGCGGCGGACGGATTCGTCGATGCGCGTCGACGGAAATGCGCCCGGACGAAACGGCATTTTCAAGGCCGGCCATCGCCGCATCGGGCACCGGCGGCATCAGCAGCACGTCCGCGCCGGCTTCCACGGACCGCACGGCCGCTTCGCCCGGAGCGATAAAGCGAGGTCACGCCGCCCATGTCCATCGCGTCGGTGACGATCAGGCCGCGAAATTTCATTTCGTCGCGCAGCAGGCCGGTCAGAATATTGTGGGAGAGCGTTGCCGGGACGTTTGCGTCCGGTTCAAGGCCGGCACGGCGAGATGCCCGGGCATGATGGAATCGACGCCCGCGGCAATCGCGGCGCGAAAGGGAACCAGTTCGGCGCCATCGAGTTCCTCGCGGCTGCCCGGAACAGACGGCCAGCGCGAGATGCGAATCGACGCTGACATTGCCGTGGCCCGGAAAATGCTTGGCCGTGGCGATCGCGCCATTTTCCTGCACGCCGCGAATAAATTGCGTCACGAACGCGGAAACGCTTTTCGGGTCTTCGCCGAACGAGCGCACGTTGATGATGGGATTATCGGGATTGTTGTTCAGGTCCGCGTCGGGCGCGAAGATCCAGTGCACGCCGGAGGCGCGCGCTTCGAGGGCGATTGTCTTGCCGACGGTGTAGGCGAGCTTGGGGTCGCCCGTGGCGGCAATCGCCATCGCGGAAGGGAAGGAAGTGCCTTCGTCGAGGCGCATGCCGGTGCCCGATTCGAAGTCGGCGCCGATCAGCAGCGGAACTTTCGAGCGGCGCTGCAGTTCGTTGGTGATGACGGCGGTGGCGTATACCTGGCTGCGCTCGATCCCCAGCGGGCCGCGCGAGGTGCCCACGATCATGCCGCCGATGTGGTTTTCCTCGACTTGGTGCAGCAGTTCCTTATATTCTGCGCTTTCGGTGGAAGTGAACACGCCGAAGTAGTAGACCATCAGCATCTGGCCGAGCTTTTCGCGCAAGGTCATTTTCTTGAGCGTCTGCTCGACCCAGGCTTGCGGCGAGGCCTGGGGCCGGCTGTTGGGCTTGAGATTTTTTTTGTGCGCGAGCCGAAGGTGTCATGAGCAGGAGCAGCGCGAGCGACGAAAGAGCCAGGCTACGCATCGCGCCGGGCCTTCCATGGAGACGCGTGCATCCCTGAGTTGTATATAGCACGGGGTCTGATGCGGCACAATCGAGCGCCGTTACGCATGTTTCGTTACCGTTCTCATGCCATTTTGCTGCTGGCCGCTGCTGTTGCCGGCTTCGCCGGTGGCCGCACCGCTTGCAGCGGCGGGTCGGTCTGCGCGTCCGCACGGCCAGCCGGAGCGACTATCTTACACTGCGCGCGCGGGCACGCGGACGGGTATCGACGTGCTCGAAGAGGAAAATTTCGCGCCGCTTCGCGGAAAGCGCGTGGGTCTGGTCACGAATCAGACGGGCGTCGATTCGTCGGGACGGCGGACGATCGATGTGCTCGCGCACGCGCCGGGCGTGAAGCTCGTGGCGCTGTTCAGTCCCGAGCACGGCATTGCCGGCAACGTTGACGCGCCCGTGGCAAATTCCACCGACGCGGCGACGCATCTGCCGGTCTACAGCTTGTTTGGCGAAACGCAGCGGCCTACCCCGGAGATGCTGAAGGGGCTCGACGCGCTCGTGTTCGACGTGCAGGACGCGGGCGTGCGGTTTCTACACGTACATCACCACCATGGCCTACTGCATGGAGGCCGCGGCGAAGAGCCACATTTCATTTGTCGTTCTCGACCGGCCCGACCCGCTCGGCGGGGAAGTGATCGAGGGGCCGATGCTCGATCGCGATCGCACTTCGTTCGTTGGCTATTTCCCGCATGCCGGTGCGCTATGCGCATGACCATTGGCGAGCTGGCGCGGATGTTCAACGCGGAAAATAAAATTGGCGCTGATTTGCACGTGGTGGCGATGAAAAACTGGCGCCGCAGCGAGACCTACGCACAGACGGGTCTGGCGTGGATTGCTCCGTCGCCGAACTTGCGCACCCTGAACGCCGCGTCTCTTTATCCTGGCATTGAGATTCTGCAGGCGGCGGGCGTGTCGGTGGGGAGGGGAACCGATTCGCCGTTCGAGCTTTTCGGCGCGCCGTGGATTCGATGGCGCTCAGCTTGCGAGGGAGCTGAATGCGCGAAAGATTGCGGGGGTGAGTTTTGCTGCCGGCGCGATTTACGCCTCGCGAGGCGCCTTATAAGGATCAGGAGTGCGACGGCGTGACTATTAATGTACGGCGACAGTGATGCGCTGCGGCCGATGCTGATGGGGCTTGAGATCGCGGAGGTGCTGCAGCGGCTGTACCCGCAGCAGTTTCATCTCGAAAAAATGATTGCGCTGCTTGGCTCGCAATCCACGATCGAGCGCTTGATGCGCGGCGACGATCCTGCGCAAATTGTCGCCGGATGGTCTGGCGAGCTTGCCTCGTTTCGGAGAATGCGCGAGAAATATCTGCTGTATTGATGGGCATGCCAGGAGTGCATGAGCGCGGCCGAATCGGAGTGGACACGGTTTGAAAAGAGAATCGACGCCGAAGGCTGGCTGGCCTGGAGCAGCGGGAAGGACAGCGCCTGGGCTCTGCACACGATGCGCCAGAGCGGTGACTTCGAAATTGTAGCGCTGCTTACCACCGTGAATCGCACGTACCAGCGCGTCGCGATGCATGCGGTGCGCGAAAGCCTTCTGGAAATGCAGGCTGCGGCGGCGGGACTGCCGCTGGTGAAGGTGCCCATCCCTTCGCCGTGTCCGAATGCCATCTACGAGCAGGCCATGAGCGACGCGATGGCGCGGGCGAGGGCCGAAGGCGTGTGGCATGTCGTCGTTCGGGGATTTTTTCTCGAGGACATTCGCGCGTACCGCGAAAAGCAGCTGGCGCCTGCGGGATGACGCCTGTGTTCCCGGTGTGGGGCAGGGACACGCGTCGATCTGGCGGAGCAGATGCTCGCGGGCGGCCTTTCCGCATATCTCACTTGCGTGGACCCGCGAAAGCTCGACCGCAGTTTCGCGGGGCGCCGATTCGATGCGGACCTGCTCGCCGCTTTGCCGCGCCGGCATCGATCCCTGCGGCGAAAACGGCGAATTCCACACCTTTGCGAATGAAGGGCCGATGTTCCGCGAGAGAATCCCGGTAGAGGTCGGGGAAATCGTGGAGCGGGATTCGTTTGTGTTCGCCGATCTGCTTCCGGCGGCTTCGGCGGCTGCCGAACGCGCCAGAGCGGGAGAAGTCTGATGCGCATTTGCTCGCTGCTGCCTTCGGCGACGGAAATGGTCTACGCGCTTGGCTTGGGCGACTGCGTGGTGGGAGTTACGCACGAATGCGATTTTCCGCCGGAGGCGGCGCGCAAGCCCTCGCTGATTCGTCCTCGCGTCGATCCGCAAGGCGGCGCCCGCGGAGATCGACCGGCAAGTGAGCGAACTCATCGCGCGCGGCGAAAGCATCTATGCTGTCGACGCGGACCTGCTTCGGTCTCTCGCTCCGGATCTGATCGTCACGCAGGATCTGTGCCACGTTTGCGCGGCCTCGCCGGACGATCTGGCCACTGCCCTCACGCGCCTGCCGAAGCAGCCGCACGTGCTTTCGCTGACGCCGCACTCCCTCGCCGACGTATGGAACGATATACGCCGCGTGGGCAGGAGCCGCCGGCTGCCTCGAAGAGGCGCGAAGCGCTCGCCGATTCGCTCGCGCGAAAAGTTGCGGCAATCGAAGCTGTCGGTGCAGTCGTGAATCCACACGGCCGCGCGTGTTGTGCCTGGAATGGCTCGATCCCTATCTACGTCGGCGGCCACTGGGTGCCCGAAATGGTTGCGAAAGCCGGCGGCCAGGATGTGCTGGGGCGCGAGGGCCAGCCATCGTTTCGCGTGACGTCCGAGGAGATCGTTGCGTCGCGGCCGGATGTGATCGTCGTCATGCCTTGCGGCTACAACCTCGAGCGCACCAGCAAGGAACTCACACGCAAGGAAATTCCAGACGACTGGCGCGATTTGCCGGCCGTGCGCAAGCGCCGCATCTTTGCGGTGGAAGCCAACAGCTATTTCTCTCGTCCCGGACCGCGCCTCGCCGAGGGAGTCTCAATTCTGGCGCACATTTTTCATCCCCAGGCATTTCCCACGGACGCAACAATCCAGCACTACCGCAAGGTCTAAGACCGCTTACCTTACCGCGCTCGCTTCTGATCTGCGATTTGTCTTCGCTGTACCAAAACTGTACCCATGCATGGTTGACGCGCCGAGAGCCTCTGGCATAAGGTCACGGCGAACTTGAGCTGAGCTTTAGAATTTAGATGCCCAAGCCGCCCGGCAGCAGCCAATTTCAAAAAGCGCCGGCGAGTCTCCGCCGGCTAACCGAAAGAATCGCTTCGCTGGGGGTGTGCCGGCTTTGCCCGCGAGGCCAGGAGATGTCACGCAATCAGGTGAAAGGAACTGCCATGAAAGCTCCAAAGCTGATCGCCCTCGCGTTTCTTGGCATGGGCGCAGCGTTGGGATGCCGGGAACCGGCTCGCCGGCGCTCGTTGCGCAGACGCAACATTTCTCGCGAACGCCTGCGAGCGACCCAGGGGTGCGAACCGGTGCCGTGGATGCTGGTCACTATCTTTCCACGCTGACGCCTGCCCAGATTCAGTTCTTCGCGGACGGCGCGGCGCGATTCATGCAGGTGGATTCCGTCTCGGGTACGGTTGCCGGCGAACCTGGCGGCGGACTTGGGCCAACCTTCAATTCGAACAGCTGCGGCAGTTGCCATTCGCAACCGGCGCAGGGCGGGAGCAGCCCGAGCGTCGGCGAATTTCCGAATATCGGACCTAACCCACAGATCGCCGTCGCCAGCGACGCCGGCGCGACGAATCACATTCCCTTTTTCGTCACTGCGGATGGGCCGGTGCGCGAAGCGCGGTTTCCATTTCTTCTTACGGCAAGCGGGGCGGTGAGCCAAACCCCCGATGGCGGCGTGCACGATGTCTTTACGATTGCGGGCCGGAGCGACGCGCCAGGTTGCAGCATTGCCACAGCCGGACTTCGACCGCATGGAAGAGCTGCACAATGTGATCTTTCGCATTCCCGACTCCGGTGTTCGGCGCGGGGCTGATCGAAAATATTCCCGATGCGACGATCCTCGCGAACATGAATGCCAACGCCGCGCTCAAACAGCGCTTGGGAATTTCGGGCCATCCCAACACCAGCGCAAACGACGGAACGATCACGCGCTTTGGCTGGAAGGCGCAGAACAAATCGCTGACGATCTTCTCGGGCGAGGCCTACAACGTCGAGATCGGCGTGACCAACGAAGGCTTCCCCAACGAACGGGGAAACGCGCCGTCCTCTTGCCTCTACAATCCCACGCCGGAGGATTCCACGAATTTCAGCGCTGCGGGCGCCGCAATCCCGAGCGACGTGGTAGCGTTCTCGGACTTCATGCGCTTTCTGGCGCCGCCCGCGCCTTCGACAGAAGGGATACCCGGCAATCCTTCGCTACAGTCCATCCAGAATGGGCGGAACGTGTTTTCGCAAGTGCACTGCGACCTCTGCCATACGCCGTCGCTACAGACCGGGCCTTCTTATTACACGCCGGCGCTCAATCAGCAAAACGCAGCTCTGTTTTCCGACTTGCTGGTGCAC
Organism: uncultured Acidobacteriota bacterium; assembly: GCA_963848365.1. Lineage (GTDB taxonomy): Bacteria > Acidobacteriota > Terriglobia > Acidiferrales > UBA7541 > Palsa-295. The sequence goes on along the minus strand of CAWKDI010000002.1, from coordinate 1,358,848 downwards.
CACATGGGCGCGGAGCTCGCGGATAACGTGTCTCAGGGAGCGGCAGGCCCCGACGAATTTCGCACCGCGCCGCTTTGGGGGTGGGCCAGCGGATATTTTTCCTGCATGACGGCCGCGCCACCCCTGCTAACGGCGGATTGCTGAAGGCGATTCAAGCGCACGCCGGGCAAGGATCAGAGGCCAATGGAGTAGTCTCGCTGTTCGATGGCTTTCCGAGCAACAGAAACAGGACCTGCTGAATTTCCTGCGATCGCTGTAGCACGCGCAGCGAGGCCCTGCCGGAGTTCGATGGCCCTTTACTGAGCCTGTCGTTGCACCGTGTTTTTTTCTGCCGACCTTCCATCCTTTATCTACGGACACACGCTCGCCCTGCTTCAAGCAGCCAAGCGAATTTTCAGGAACTTAGCATCCCGTATTCGCCAATAACTTGATGTACGTTCTTGAGTGGCGTCAGGTGGATGGGCTGGCCGTGGCATCGAAGGCAAGTCGAAAGCCGAGAGCCGTTCGAGGCTAGGAATGAATGATATAATCGCACATTGCCGTTCGCCCCTATAAGGAGCCACGAGGATGGGGATCCAATTCGGTGAGTTAGCCGCCTGGATAAGACGCCGTAAATTCTTCGCCTTCCTCCTCGTTGCGTTCACCCTTGGAATCGGGATCATTATCGGCACCTTGATTTCCGGGCGCGCGATGGCTACGCGCGATCAAGCCTCCAGCGGGGCCTCCTTGCTGGCCGTTCCCGATCCTGTGATGCTTTCCAGCGCGCTTCGCCGGAATTTCCAAGAAAGTGGAGCCGGCGGTTGTGAATATTTCCACCACGCAGCTTGTCGAAAAGCCAAAAACCCGAAGCCCGCGCGGGGGCGCGGATGATCCTTTTCACGATTTCTTTGACCGCTTCTTTGATTCGCCCAAGGATGCGCCGGACGCCGAACGAAGCCTGGGCTCGGGCGTGATCGTGGACGGAAAGGGTTTCATCCTCACCAACGACCACGTGATCGATCAGGCTTCGAAGATTCAAGTGACGATGGACGGCGATTCCGAGCACTACACGGCGCGGCTGATTGGAACGGACAAAGACACTGACCTCGCTGTGATCAAGATCGAAGCCAATCACGTGCTGCCGACGGCGCACGCTGGGTAACTCCGACGGCGTGCAGGTAGGGGATTGGGTGCTCGCGTTTGGAAGCCCCTTTGGTTTGAATTCCACTGTCACGGCGGGAATCGTCAGCGCGAAGGACCGCTCGAACGTGGGACACCAGTTTCAGCGCTTCGTCCAGACCGACGCAGCCATCAACCCGGGCAATTCGGGCGGCCCGCTCGTGAGCATGGCCGGCGACGTGATCGGCATCAACACGGCGATCTATACGGGCAGCCGGGGATTTGAAGGCGTGGGATTTGCCCTGCCTTCCAACACCGCGATCAATGTCTACAACCAGCTGGTGACCTCCGGAAAAGTGACCCGCGGTTCGATCGGGATCACGTTTCAGGAAGATCGCAGCAATAATGCGGTGCTGATGAAGGAACTGGGAGCGCCCTATGGGATCGTGATCGAAGCCGTGGAGCCGGGCAGTCCCGCGCAGAAAGCGGGTTTGCAGGCGGGCGACGTGATCACCACGGTAAACGGCCAAGCGGTGCACACGGGTGCCGATCTGGTGAACCCGATCGCGCAGACATCAATCGGGCAAGTCCGTGCAGGTTCAGTATGTCCGCGACAAGCAGGCCAAGGATGTAACGCTCACGGTCGCCGACCGCTCCGCGCTGTTCCCATCCGCGCACGAGACGGCCGACGAGCAGCCCGGACAGAACGAAGAGCCTTCCGCCTTTGGGTTGCACGTGGAGGAATTCACTCCCGATATCGCCCGCAAGCTCGGCATGACGAAGGTCACCGGGGTGGTCGTCACGGAAGTGGACCCGGCCAGCTTCGGCGAAGATATTGATTTCGCGCGCGGCGATGTGATCACGGAAATGAACCACGTGCCGATCACTTCGTTAGCGGACTACAGGCCCAGGTAGCCAAGCTGAAGCCCGGCGACGATGTGCTGTTCCGCGTGGCCCGGCACGGGGAAAATGACCGCGTGCTGATGCTATTCCTGGCAGGGTCTGTGCCCTCGACAAAGTAGCTGGCCGCGATTCGGTGATGGCGCAAAGGGTGCGCCAGCACATTAGACCTTTAGGACAGTGTCTGATACGCTCGCGCGCCGGAGCGAGCGGCTTCCAGTTCTTGAAGGGATTTAAGATAATGCGGTCCAATTGGTGAGGTGTAGCTGGTTGCCGAAATTATGAGATGGCTGCCCATAGCCGCGTCGAGTGGCTTTCGCGCTTACTCCAGCGTGGGGCACGACATCGTCCTCGCATCGTCCATTAAAGCCACCACGCACCGAGTATCGCAAGACTGAGCGGTCCAGCACGCATGCGGTTTCGCACCGCCAGATACAGCCCGGCGGATACGCCCCAGACAAGTTCATCGACGAATCATTCGCCGCATCCACTCGGAAAAAATCCGCGAAAAAGAAGACGCACTCGGCACATCGCCAGCCGACGCAAATGGCTCCCACGCCGGAGCGCGTTGCCGATATTCAGTCCGCGCTCGCGCGAAGCGGCTATTACAAGGGCGACGCCAACGGAAAGTTGGATCCCGATACCGTCGATGCGTTGCAACGGTTTCAATCTGCGAACGGCTTGGATACCACCGGCAAGCTGGACGCATTGACGCTGCAGAAGCTCGGCCTGGGTTCCGACATTGCAGGCGTGTCCTCGCCGAAAGGGATCGTGCCGCACAGTTGCTGCTCGATGACGCCTTCACCGTCGCTTGCTCCGCCGGCAATCCACTGCCCCGCATCCGGCGCCCGATCGCGTCCTCCACTCCAGCCGGACCAAAGGCCTCCGGATCTCTGGATGCTGGAACAGCGCCGGCGGCTTTGGCCGATCCGGCCCCCGGAACTTCCTCGCATTAGATTTAGCGAGCAATAGCGACCCCCGCGTCGAAGCTGATTCCGCACTCCCGTTTCAGTGATTTTTGCTACTGTGGTATCGAGGGAAGGACGCGCGGCTCACCGGATCGCCCTCGCGAGTGACGCCCGCCTGCAGCAAGCCCACGGAGGACCTATGGCGACCTCAATTGCCCCGGCAATTTTTAAGAACTACATCAACGGCGAATGGGTGGAGTCACGCAGCGGGCGGGTGATCGAGAATCGCAATCCCGCCGATACGAGCGAGCTGGTCGGGCTTTTCCCGGCTTCGTCCGAGGAAGATGTTGCGGCTGCCGTCGACGCCGCCAAGGCGGCCTACGACAAATGGCGGCTGACGCCGGCGCCCAAGCGCGCGGAAATTCTTTTCCGCGCCGCGGAAATTCTGGTCGAGCGCAAGGAAGAGTACGCCGTGCAGATGACGCGCGAGATGGGCAAAGTGCTGGCCGAAACGCGCGGCGATGTGCAGGAAGCCATCGACATGACGTACCTGATGGCGGGCGAAGGCCGGCGCCTGTTTGGCCAGACCACGCCCTCCGAGCTGCCCAACAAATTTGCCATGTCCGTGCGCGCCCCGGTGGGCGTTGCCGGGCTGATTACGCCCTGGAATTTCCCGATGGCGATTCCGTCCTGGAAAGCGATGCCCGCGCTGATCTGCGGCAATACGGTAGTGCTCAAGCCGGCCGAGGATACTCCGCTTTCCACTTATAACCTCGCGCAGGTGCTCGAGGAGGCGGGCCTGCCGCCCGGAGTTCTGAACGTGGTGTTCGGCGAAGGGCCCGACGCGGGTGCGCCGATGCTCGAGAATCCCGATGTGAATCTGGTGAGCTTCACCGGTTCCACCGAAGTAGGCCGCATCGTGAGCCAGGCTTGCGCGCCCACGTTCAAGAAATGCCATCTCGAGATGGGCGGAAAGAACATCATCATCGTGATGGACGACGCGAATCTCGATCTCGCCGTCGAGGGCGCGCATCTGGGGAGGATTCGGCACCACCGGCCAGCGCTGCACGGCCGCGAGCCGCATCGCGGTGCACAAGAATGTCTATCGCGAGTTCAGCGAGAAATTCGTGGCGCGCGCGAAAAAGCTGAAGGTCGGCGACGGCCTGGAAACCTCCACCGATATGGGGCCGTGCATCAACGAGCAGCAGCTCAAGACGGTGATGAAGTACGTGCAGATCGGAATCGACGAAGGCGCAAAGCTCGCAACCGGCGGCCACCGGCTGGACAAGGGCCTTTACGCGAAGGGCTGGTTCCACGAGCCGACCGTTTTTGTCGATTGCGATCCGGCGATGCGCATCTGCCAGGAGGAGATTTTCGGGCCGGTGGTCGCGCTCATCCGCCCGTTCGGCACTCTGGATGAAGCGCTGCGCATCGCCAACGGAGTGAACTACGGCCTTTCTGCTTCGATTTACACGCGCAACGTGAATAATGCGTTTGTGGCGCAGCGCGAGCTTCGAGACCGGGATCGTTTACGTGAATGCCCCCACCATCGGCGCCGAGACGCACCTGCCGTTCGGCGGCATCAAGAATACCGGCAACGGGCACCGCGAATCGGGCGCCGCGGCCCTCGACTTTTATTCGGATTGGAAGACGCTGTATATCGATTATTCCGACCGCCTGCAGCGCGCGCAGATCGACAATACGATCGGTTGAGCCTCATCCCAATGTCGCTCGCCGATGCCGCTCGCCGGTCGCTTCGTGACCAACCAACTGAGGTCCCAGAGCGCTTCTCCATGCCGGCTGACAACGAAAAGCACTTACACGTCCAGGCCGATGAGTCGCATGAGTTCGAGCGCGTTGCTGCGCGCCACCACGCCCTCGCGCAGCTTGTAGTCGAAGCGCATCTGGCCTCCCTCGACGAAGTCCTGAAAATGAGCGTTGCGGGCGGCGCCTCCCAGGGATGCCTCGATTTCCGTAAGAGCAAGGTCGTGCGTCGTGACGATGCCAAGGGTGCGTCGCGCCAGCAGAGCGCGCAGAAGACCCTCGGCGCCGATGCGGCGGTCCTTCGAGTTTGTTCCTTCCAGCAATTCGTCGAACAAAAACAGAACACCCCGTTCCTGGCCCGTTAGTTCGAAGACCTGCCGGATGCGCAGTATTTCGGTATAGAAATTCGAGCGCCCTTCCTGCAGCGAGTCGGTGCTGCGGATTCGCGTGCCCAGACGAAGCGGCGACAGTCGTAAAAACTTTCCGCGAATCGGCGCGCCCGCGTGCGCCAGTACGCAATTGATTCCCACGGTCCGAAGGAACGTGCTTTTACCGGACATGTTCGAGCCGCTGATCAATAGCAGGCGAGTGGACAGGCGAGTGAGCAGGCGAGTGCCTTCGCCGAGCCGCACGGAATTTGGCACGCTTTTCGCAGCGGGAATCAGCGGGTGCCCCAGGTCCTCGCCCTCGAATAGTGGCCCAGAAACCTCGCCTGCCACAAATTCCGGGAACGGGTCGTCCGGATGCTCGAAGGAATAGGCAGCGAGTGAAAGCAAGGCCTCCATTTCGCCGGCGATGCTCATCCAGAAGTCGATTCGCCCGCCCCAGCGTTTCCGCCACGCCTCGGTGGCGAGGGCGGTCTGGATCGTGTAGAGCAGCGGCAAGTCAAGAAATCTTCCCAGCACGCTGTCGCTGCCGTCGATCCAGAATACGATGCTCGCGAGTTTGCGGACCGCGCGCGAGGCGGGTTTTCCTTGGCCCGTTAGTTGAGCCACAAACTCCCGAAGGCGCGCGGCCTCAAACGGCTCCCGCTCGATCCTTTCGAGCAGCTTTGAAAACAGGATCAAGCCTTCCGCGTTGCTTGAAACCGCCGCGATCGCGGCTTTCGCTCGCTTCTGAAAGAACCCGTAGACGAGCGTCTCCAGGATCAGCACCAGCAGAAGCGGCCAGTACACGCCTGTCAGGAAGAAGGGAACCAGCGCAGCGATGGCACAGAGAGCCATCAGCGCGCAGGCTGCACGCAGTGGACCTCCCGGAAGCGCGGCTTTCGCTTGCGCCCATGCTACGAGCGATTCGGGATTCAGTCGCGCGCGAAGTTCGCCGCCTGTTACAGCGAGGCTCTCGCGCAGATCGAGCTTCTCGCGGAGGTCCGCCACCAGTTGCTGCCGCTCGGCCACGGCCGCTGCCGGCGACGGCGAAAGCAGCCATTGCGCCAGAAAGTTTTCTCCCATGGGCAGGCGCGCGGTCGAAAGCAGTTCGAAGAGGCACCCGCGGCCGAAAAGGTCGAGGTCTTCGGCGTAAATGTGCGCCGGGTCGCGGAACCTCTCGCCAGTCTCACCCGCGCCCGCCCAAGCGTCGTCCATTCGCGCGAAACCCCTGCGGTAGAAAGCAGCCGCTGATTCAGCGTGGATCTTCGAGCGCAGCACGCGCTCATGGGCGATGGCCAATGCCGCATAGATCGCGACGGGGACGAAAACCCAGTAAGCGGAAAACGAGCGCTTTGCGAGGGCGAGGAACGCAACCGCGGCGCCGGCAACCACCGCCGCAAATTTTACATTGCCAATCTGGCGGTGGATCTTTTCCGCTCGGGAAATGATTTGCTGATGAATGCCAAGGCGACGAGTATATTCGGCGCGGGGATCAAGCACATAGGGCACACGGGGCACACGGATCCTCTCAACGGCGCCGTTAGTTTACTCCTCTTCAGATACGTGCCGCAGCGATGGCCTGCCATGCGAATGGGTTGCGAGATTGACACATTCCGAGGCCGAATCGCAGAATCAATTGGCGAGTGTCGCGAATGTCGTTCGACCTTGTGTGGCTTCGGTGCAATCGAAATCGCCCGTCTTGCGTCTAATCTGGTTTATGGGAGGCTTGTCTCGATGATTTGGCGTTCCGGCTGCATGGTGCTTTCGATTCTGTCTTTGGTCCTCCTGATTCCCCTGCGGCTTTCCTCGCAGAATCCGCTTCGCTCAAAAAGCCCGGCAGCCTCCGCGGCCGTAGCGGCGGGAGGATGCACCGGCTTGCTCCCTGCTGCGGGAGTGGCCGGTGGAAAAGATGCGGAATCATCGGCCCGCGGCTTCGATGTCGCGAATCTCGATCGCTCGGTTTCTCCTTGCGACGACTTCTTTCAATTTGCCGATGGCGGCTGGATCAAGAACAATCCGATTCCCGCCGACCATTCCTCCTGGTCCACCTTCAACCAGCTTCACGACAACAATGAAGACGTCCTGCGCCAGATTCTCGACGATGCTTCGAAGGATAAGACCGCCGCGCCGGGCTCCAATTGGCAGAAAATCGGCGATTTCTACGCAAGTTGCATGGACGAGACGCCAGATCGAAGCGGCACGGCCTGAAGCCGCTCGATCCGGAATTTCAGCGCATCGCGCGATATCAAAGATACCGCAAACCTTGCAGGCGGAGATTGCGCGGCTGCAGCGGCAGGGAGTCCAGCGACGTTTTCGATTTCGGCTCGAGCAGGATCTGAAGGACAGCAAGCAGGTGATCGCCGCCGCGGAGCAGGGCGGGCTTGGGCTGCCCGACCGCCAGTATTATCTGCAGAACGGACGACCGCTCGAAGCAGCTTCGCGATCAGTACGTCCAGCACGTCACGAATATGTTCAAGCTGATGGGCGATGACGCGGCCAAGGCGGCAGCCGAAGCAAAGATCGTTCTGAAGCTCGAAACCGACGCTGGCGAAAGCCTCCATGGACCGCGCCGACCGCCGCGATCCCGACAAGCTCTATCACACGATGGCCCTCGTCGCAGCTTCGCGAGCTCACGCCGCATTTTTCGTGGGAAGGCTATTTCCAGGAAGTGAATGCGCCGGCCGTGAGCGCGGTCGACATCGAACGAGCCCGATTTTTTCAAGGAGGTGGATGCGGCGTTCGTCGTCCATTCCGCTGGATGACTGGAAGATCTATCTGCGCTGGCACCTGATCCATTCGGCGGCGCCGGCGCTGTCCGCAAAATTTGTGGACGAAAATTTCAATTTCTACGGCCGCACGCTCACCGGCGCGAAGGAAATGCTGCCGCGCTGGCGCCGCTGCGTGGAATCCACCGACCGCGCAGCTGGGCGAGGCGCTCGGGCCAATATTACGTGAAGCGACCATTTTCCGCCGGAGGCGAAAGGCGCAGCGCTCGGCGATGGTGAAGAATCTGATTGCCGCTCTGCGCGACGATCTTTCGACGCTCGATTGGATGAGTCCGGCAACGCGCGCAGCAAGCGATCAAGAAGCTCGATGCCATCAACCTGAAAATCGGCTATCCGGATAAGTGGCGCGATTATTCCGCCTTCAAAGTGGACCGCGCTTCCTATGTCGGAAACTGCTATGCGCGGCAGAGTCTTTGAATTTGCGCGCGATCTGGCGAAAATCGGCAAGCCGGTGGACCGCACCGAATGGGACATGACGCCGCCGACGGTGAACGCCTATTACAATCCGTCGATGAACGAGATCGTGTTTCCGGCGGGAATCCTGCAGCCGCCCTTTTTCGATCCCAAAGGCGATGCCGCGATCAATTATGGCGGAATCGGCGCCGTGATCGGCCACGAAATGACGCATGGCTTCGACGATCAGGGCGCGAAATTCGACGCGCAGGGCAATCTGAAGAACTGGTGGACGCCGGAGGACCTGAAGAATTTTCAGGAGCGCGGCGATTGCATCGCCAAGCAGTTCGAGGCGTTATGAATTCGAACAGGCCTGCACGAAAACGGCAAGCTGGTGGAAGGCGAGAGCATCGCCGATCTGGGCGGCCTCACGATCGCGCTACGCCGCTTTCTGAAAAGACGCTCGCAGGGCAAGCCGAGCCGCCGTCAAGATCGACGGCTTCACGCCGGAGCAGCGATTCTTCCTGGGATTCGCGCAGATTTGGGCCGGAAGCGATCGTCCCGAATACGCGCGGCTGATGATCAAAACCGAACGAGCATCCGCTTGAGCAAGTTTCGCACGAACGGCCCGCTTTCGAATATGCCGGCGTTCGCGAAGGCTTTTGGCTGCGGCGCGGGTTCGCCGATGGTGCGCGCCGGAGGATATGCGCTGCCGCATCTGGTGAGAATCGGCGTCACGGACAAGCCGGCGCGATCTCTTCAAGCTTCAGCGTTTCTCCCGTGGTATCTGTGTACGCGTCGATGCTCGCTGCATGCTTCGAGTCAAGTTGACGCTTCTCCTTCCGCCGATTAAACTTTTAAATAGGAGTAGACATAGGAGTTCTTTGCGGACCGTGCAGGTCGTAGCCGTGGCCATCGCGTAAATCTATGACTCCTAGCGGTTCTACAGCAGAAACGGCACCAGCAGATTCTGACGGACGTGGTGCGCGCACTATATCGAAACGGGCGAGCCGGTTTCTTCGCGCAGCATTGCGCGCCGGCACGCGGAGCCGCTGAGTCCCGGCGACGGTGCGCAACGTGATGGCGGATCTCGAGGAGGGCGGTTTTCTGTACCAGCCGCACACCTCCGCGGGGCGCGTTCCGACGGCGGCGGCTTACCGGTTTTTCGTCGAGCAAGTGGCGGCGCAGGCGACGGCCAGCCCGGAAGACCGCCAGTGGATTCGCCGCGAGCTGGAATCGGCGCAGACGCCCGAAGCGGTGATGGAGCGCGCCAGCCACGTGCTTGCCGCCGTTTCGCGCGGGCTGGGAATTTTCATTTCGCCGCCGCTGGCCCGCAGCGTCGTGGAGCACGTGCGATTTCTGCTGCTTCCGGACAATCGCGTGCTCGTGGTTCTGATCACCAGCGGCGGCGTCAGACGCGGGACAAACTGATCCGTCCGGAGCGCGCCGTTCCAGCAAGAGGATCTGGATCGCGTCGCCGAATATCTGAACCGGCACTACGTGGGCTGGACGCTCGAAGCGATGCGCGCCGACCTGCGCGCGCAGGTCGAGCGCGACCGCGAACAGTACGGAAGCTGGCCGGCGACGCGCTGCTGCTGTGCGACTCCGCCGTGCTCGGCGACAGCAGCGAGCGAAAAGTGTACGTGGAAGGCGCGGCGCAAATCGCCTCCACGGTGGAATTCACGAACCAGGACCAGTTGCGCGAACTGCTCGAAGCGATCGAAGAAAAAGACCGGCTGATCGCGCTGCTGAGCGGCTGCATCGAAGCGCCGGAGCCGGTGCATGTGGAGCTGGGGCTCGACCAGATGTCGAGCGCGGGCAAGCATCTTGCGCTGGTTTCCGCCTCGTATTCATCGAATGATCAGGTGCAGGGAACGCTCGGGATTCTCGCGCCGATGCGCATGCACTACGAGCGGGTGATCACGGCCGTCGCCTTCATGGCGCAATTTTTTTCCGAGAATGACGAAGAGGGGAGTTAATTTCGTGTCCTCACAGCCACAAGGAAAAGGATCAGAGAAGAAGAACCGCGAACGGCTTTCGTCCGGAGGTCCGGCTTCGACAGGGGGCATGCCGAGGAGGCCGATCCGGCCGGCGTGGGCAACTCGAGCCAGGTTTCCGAGGCGGCCGGATCGCTTGAACGAACAGGTTCAGAAGCTGCAGAACGAAAAACAGGAACTGATGAACACGCTGGTCCGCCGCCAGGCGGATTTTGAGAATTACCGCAAGCGCCTGGAGAAAGAGCGCCATCAGGATCGCCATCGCGGCGTCGAGATGCTGATCGAGCGCATTCTGCCGGTGCTCGATGCCTTCGACCGCGCGCTCGACGGGCAAGGACGATTCGGCCTCGGCGGAATATCTCAAGGGATTCGAACTGATTCGCCGGCAGCTCTGGGACGCGCTGGCAAAGCAGGGGCTTGTGCGCATCGAAGCGGTGGGCAAGGAATTCAATCCGCATTTCCATCACGCGATCGAGCGTGTGGCACGACGCACCAGCAACGGAAGGCGATCGTGATCGGCGAGCTGCAGCCGGGCTATGTGTTTCACGAGCGCGTGCTGCGGCCGGCGATGGTTCGCGTGGCTAGCCAGCCCGAGCGCGAAGCCCGCGTCCGCGTCTCGCGAGAACTGAAAATAGACCGTTGAAAGGGAATCATGGCATCGGCACGGCAGTTTGATTATTACGAATTTCTCGGCGTCGCGCGCGACGCCTCCGGCGACCAGATCAAGTCCGCCTACCGCAAGGCGGCGCTGAACTGGCATCCGGACCGCAATCCGGACAATAAGCACGAGGCCGAGGACAATTTTCGGCAGGGCAGTCGAAGCCTATAGCGTTCTCTCCGATCCGCAGAAGCGCTCGATTTACGACCGCTTTGGCCATGCCGGGCTGGGCAACCGCGGATTCGAATCCAGCGGCTTCAACTCGACCGATCTTCGAAGAATTTCAGGATATTCTCGGCGACCTTTTCGGAGTCGACGATGCGTTTTTCGGCGGGGCGCGCCGCGGCGGCGGTAAGCGCGGGCCGCGCGGCCAGCGCGGCGCCGATCTGCGCTACGACATGGCGCTGAGCTTTGAAGAAGCCGCGGCCGGCGTGACCACCAAGATTCGTCTCACGCGCCACGAGAATCTGCGAGACCTGCCAAGGCACGGGCGCGAAGCCCGGGCAGCGGCATCGCCGCCTGCCGGACGTGCGGCGGGCGCGGGCAGATGTCTTACCAGCAGGGATTTCTTTCGATCACGCGGACGTGCCCGGCCTGCCAGGGCACGGGGCAGGTGATCCGCGAAGCCTGCGCCTCCTGCCGCGGACAGGGGCGCATCGAGCGGGAGCGCGTTCTCGAAGTGGGCGTACCGGCGGGCGTGGATTCCGGCACGCGTCTGCGCATGGTCGGGCAAGGCGAGCCGGGCACGAACGGCGGACCGGCGGGCGATCTCTACATTTTTCTCGAAGTGAAAGAGCATCCGTTTTTCGAGCGGCGCGGCGCGGATCTCTATCTGCACGATTCCGGTGAGCTTTCCGCAGGCGGCGCTTGGGCGCCACGATCAAGATTCCCACGCTGCAGGGCGAGGAAGACTTCGAAATTCCCGAAGGCACGCAATCCGGGCAGATTTTCCGCCAGAAGGGCAAGGGCCTGCCGAATCCGCATGGCGGCAAGGGCGATCTCTACGTGAGCGTGCGGGTCGTGATTCCCTCGAAAGTTTCGCGCGAACAGCGGAAGCTTCTCGATCAACTCGGCCAGCTGCTGAAAGTGGAGAACAAGCCGACCGAGCGCACCTCGAGCTTCTTCGACAAAGTGAAAGACATCTTCGGCTAGCTTGTCTGCGTCGTTGGCGCACCGCTGCATCCGCACGATGGAATTCCGGCTTGGAATGCAGGCATAGAAATGCCTGCGCAAAGAATCCATGCTGAAAGTTGCATACCTGAAGTTGCACGCCTAAAGTTGACTCGATGCGACGCCGCTTTTTCCTCGACAAATTTGACGGCGCCTCCGCAACGCTCCACGGCGAAACCGCGGAGCACCTCGGCCGCGTGCTGCGCGCCGAACCCGGGCAGCTCTACGAATTGAGCGACGGGCAGCGCGTGTGGCTCGGGCGAATCGAGCGCGTGGCGCTTTCCAAGCGCGGCGACAGCCGCATCGAATTCGCGCTGATCGAGCCGGTTGCGGCGCGCGAGCCTGCCCTTGAAATTCAGCTGCTCATCTCACTTGTGAAATTCGACCGCTTCGAGTGGTGCCTCGAGAAAGCCACCGAGCTTGGCGCGGCTTCGATCGTCCCTCTCGCCGCGTCGCGTACCGACAAGCCGCTGCTGGCCGCGGCCGAAAAGCGGCACGCGCGCTGGGAAAGGATCCTCCTCGAATCCGCGCAGCAGTCGCGCCGCCTGCGGCCTCCCACAATCGCGGCGCTCATAACCCCCGAGCAGGCCTTTGCGGCAGCATTTGCCGGAGCATTTACTGAAACGGGCGCTGCCTGCAAAATCCTGCTGAGCGAACGCCAGCACGCGCCATCGATGCATGAGGCGCTCGCCGGAGCCGCGGGCACTCGCAACGCCGCGCTAGCCATAGGGCCCGAGGGCGGGTGGACGGATGAGGAAATCGTGCAGGCCCGCGCCGCCGGCTTCTCGGAAGCCTCACTGGGCGATAACATCCTGCGGACGGAAACCGCTGTATTGGCGGCACTTGCCGTTATCCGCTTCGCCGCCGAAGCTCCCTAGCGAAGAGCTGGCAAGCCCCCGCTAAATTGTCGTAAATGCCACGGAATTACCATTCCGGTACAGCCGCACGCCCAAACAGTGGCCGGGTGCCCTCTCGCGACTGTACTCTGATCAGACGAGAGGATCGATATGTCACAGAACGCAACAGCCACGGCGCAGCGCTCCAGCCCGCGAATTTCCATGCAGGTGCCCGTAATGGTGCACGGCGTGTGCCGGGACAAAACATCGTTTCAAGAGGAAACCTCTACGATCGTCGTGAACGCGGCCGGCGGTCTGGTGAACCTCGCGTCTGGCGTGGACATCGGGGACACGGTGCTGGTGGTGAACAAGACCACGCGGCGAAGCCAGGAATGCCGGATTGTGTATCGAGGCAAGGATTGGGACGGCCAGCCGCAGGCTGCGATTGCTTTCGGCGGTACCATTCCCAATTTCTGGAGAGTCACCCGGCGGGAGCCGAGGATGCCCGTGATCGTTCCCATCCGTGTCCGCGGCACCGACCCGCAGGGGCACCGCTTTACGCAGAGCGCGCAAGCCCTCGACGTCAGCAGGCACGGCGCGCGGCTCGATGGAATCGGCTACCTGACCAGGCCCGGAGAGACGATCGAGGTGAAGCGGCGCTGGCAGTCCGCCCGCTACCGCGTGCTCTGGGTGGGTGATCCTGGCACGCCCGAAGCAGGACAGGCCGGAGTCTACGCGTTGCAGCCCGGAAAGAACCCCTGGGGAATCGACTTCACCGCATAAACCCGCGTCTACTGAATTGTATTCAGTGGCACAGGCACTCCTGCCTGTGCTCCGTCAGAGAACCAACTGGCACTCTTCGGTCATGCCCTAATTTTATGACGGCGCCAACTGTTCCGATGCCTTGACACTCAAAGTCGCGAGGTGCTATCAGTGCCTCCGCAGCGCCGTGGGCTCTGTTTAGCAGTAAGAGGGCGTTGATCGCTTGAAACAGGGGCTTTCGATGATACGCAGCAAGCTGAAGTATTCGATTCTTCTGTGCGTCGTGCTGCTGCTCAGCGCGGGCGCCACGCGCGCGGACTCCGGCTACACGGCCGCTTTTCGCGCGCATTGGAAGCGCATCAGCGACATGTTCATTCAGATTGTCGCGGCCATGCCGGAAGACAAGTATGAGTTCCGCCCCGTGAAGGGCTATCGCAGCTTCCGGGAACTGGTGATGCACGCGATTGAAGATAACTTCACGCACATGGGCTACGTGGCAGGCAAGAGCCGCGAAGAGTCGGACAAGCTCGCGGCGAAATACAAAGACATCAAGACGCGCGCGGAAATGCTGGACGCCCTGGAGGACGGCTATAATTACGGCGACATGGTGCTCTCCGAGATGAACGACCAGAACGCCGGGGACCTCGTCACCGCGATGCGCGGCCACAAGACCACGCGCGCCGGCGCGGCGCTCCAGGCCTTTGAAGACACCATGGATCATTACGGCAATCTGGTTGTCTACCTGCGCTTGAACGGCGTCGTGCCGCCGGAAACGGCCAACCGCGGCAAGGCTCGCCCCAGCCAGGAGCAGGAGCATCATTGATCTCGCGATCATTGCGAAATTGGCTTGGCCACTGATATTGCATCCATGATCCTGCAATCGAGTTTGATCCTGTGGCCGGCCTTACCTGAATCGATCTCGTCTGAATCGACTTCCCCATGCGGGCCGGCCGAGTCCCCTCAAAGCAGATGAGGACTTTTCTGGTTGCGGCGGCCGTTCTGCTGGCGTCCTGCAGCCATCCACCCCAACCGGTCCGCAAAACCCCCGAGCTGGGCTGGCGCCCCATCGCTTCCTGGTCGGGACGCGGCAACAACGAGACGGACTCCTTCAACATCGGCAGCGGGCAATGGCGCATCAAGTGGGAGACCAGCCACGAGCAGGCCCCCGGCAAAGGCGCTTTTCGCGTGATCGTCCACAGCCTGGTGAGCGGCCGGTATGTCTCGACGCCCGTCGATTACAAAGGCGTGGGAAGCGGCATCGCCTACGTCGCGGAAGACCCTCGCCAGTTCTTCCTGGTGATTGAATCGAGCGACATCGACTGGAAGGTGTCCGTGGAAGAGGGCGTGATTGGCGAGCGGTAAGGCCGGTAGACCCCGCTGCAGCGATTCCGTTTCGCCGAGTCCCCCGGGTTGTGGAAACCCCACCCTTGTGCCATTCGTCACATAAATGGACCTTCCACGCAGGACGGCGGCCGATGCCGCCGGCCTCGGGCGGGAAGGAACCCCATCGCTCTCAGCCGCTTAGGAACGAAGTCAATTGACAACGTGTCATCAAATGTTATATGTCACGAAGGTATAGACATCCGGGTTCGGGGCCGCAAGCAAGATTGAGGTGAATCGCTATGGCAGACAGGGTCGATAAGCCCAGCACGAGTGATCCGCAGGAAAAATCCAGAAAACTGACGCGAAGAGACATGATCAAGGGGGTGATTGCCGCGGGCGCGGTGTCCTCCACCGGCTACCTTTTCCGCAGCGCCTTTCATCAGACGTCCGCGTCGTCTCCGGGTTCGGTCGAGCGCCTGATCATGCTGAACGTGAACGGCCAGCAACGCGCCGTCGACGTGATGAAGCAGGAGACGCTGGCGATGACGCTGCGCTACAAGCTGGGCCTCACCGGCACCAAGCTTGGCTGCGACCGCGCCGAATGCGGCTGCTGCACCGTGCTGATCGACGACGTTCCGCACTACTCGTGCTCCGTGCTCACGCACACGCACGCGCGGCAAGAAAATCGTGACCATCGAAGGGCTGGCCGCCGCCGATGGCACGCTTCATCCCGTGCAGCAGGGCGTCGTGGAGGAGCAAGGGTTTCAGTGCGCCTTCTGCATGTCCGGCTTCATCATGGCGACAGTTGGATTCCTGAAGGTGAATCCGAATCCGACGCGCGAGGAGCTGGCGCACGGCATTTCCGGCAACCTTTGCCGATGCCAGGATTACGACAAGATTCTCACTGCGCTCATGCGCGGCGCCGAACTTTCGCGGGGAGTGAACCATGTCTAACTCAGCGAACAAGCCACCGACCCAAGGCAAACGCTCCAAAAGCGGACGCTGCGAACCATCCGCTGGTAACCGCCAAGACGCCTCCAGCAAGACAAGTCGAAGCTGGTCGGGCAGAACTACACCACGCCGGACCTGGTGGCCAAGGTGACCGGCAAAGTCGAAATATGCCGAGGATTATCGCGCCGATGGCATGCTCTTCGCCAAGCTGCTGCTCAGCCCTTACCCGCACGCCGAATGTGCTGCACATCGATGCCAGCTGAAGCCCTGGCGATGCCCGGCGTGAAGGGCATGATCACGATGGACGATCTTCCGGCCCCGGCCGACTCGGTCACCGATCTCGGCGCGGTGATCAAAGCCAATCCGCGCGGCGAACGCGGCCTCGCGATGGAGCCCGTTTATCAAGGCGAGCCGATCCTGGCGCTCGCCGCCGTGGATGAACTCACCGCGGCGGACGCCATCGAGAAAATCAAAGTCAAGTATGAGCCGCTGCCTTTCGTGGTCGATCCGTTTGTGAGCCTGCGGCCGGGCGGCCCGAACGCGCGCACCGACGGCAACACCTGGATGCGCAAGCCCGCCCCGCCTCCGGCGCCCGGCGCGACACCGGGGCCCTCCGCCCGCTCGACGTCACCGAAATCAAATGGACCGAAGAGGATTTCAAGGACTACGCCGAAGGCAAAATGCCCATGGGCAAGCCCACCGACCAGTGGACCTACGGCGATCTGGACGCGGGTTTCAAGAACGCGGCTCTGGTTCTCGATGAAACGTTTGTTACGCCGGACACCAGCCACCAGTGCCTGGAAACGCGCACCGCCATGGCTTACTGGCAGAACGGCAAGCTGTTCATGCACGCCGGCACGCAAAGCACCGTGCAGACGATTCCGCGCCATCGCCCGCTGGATGAACATGAAGGCCGACGACGTCGTCCTCATCAGCGAATATACCGGCGGCGGCTTCGGAAGCAAGGTCACCGGCATCGATTCAAATGATTATTCCCGGCGATTCTTGCGAAGAAGTGCAACGCGCCGGTGATGATGCGCATGTCACCGCGAGGAAGAGCACTTCATCGGCAGAGGCCGGCCCAGCCTGACGGGCGCATCAAAGCGGGCTTCGACAAAGGACGGCCGCATCACCGCCGTCGATATGTACGTGGTCGGCGACAACGGCCCGTACGATCAGGCGGGCGACTGCGGACATGTCCGGGCGCATCGTTTCGCTGCTCTATCAGCCGCCGGCCATGCGCTGGCGCGGAATTTCGGTTCTGACCAATACCGTTCCGCGCTCGGCGCAAAGTTCGCCCGGCGGCATGCAGGGCATCACCCTGATGGAGCCGCTGCTCGCGAAAGCGGCGCGCCAGTTGAATGTCGATCAGGTGGAAATCCACAAGATCAACGCGCCGGAAGGCAAGGCGCAGTTCGGGCCTCCCGGTCCGAACGGCAAGCGCGGCTACCCCACCAGTTGCTTCCTCAAGGATGCGCTGGACACGCGGCGCCGAAGATGTTCAAGTGGGACGAGCGAAAAGCGACCAGCTGGCAAGCGGAACGGCACGAAGGTCCGCGGCATCGGCGTCTCGAGCAGCACGTTCGTGGCGGGTTCGCAGGGGCTATGACGGGCTTTTCGTGATCAAGCCGGACGGCAAGATGTATATCCAGACCGGCATCGGCAACCTGGGCACCGAGAATTTCAGCGACGCGCAACGCGTGGCGGCGGAAATTGTCGGAATTCCCTGGGAGAAGGTGGAACTCACCTGGGGCAATACCACCAAGAACCTTCCGTGGAGCTGCGCCTCGGGCGGCAGCCAGACGACCCACGCGATGACCCGCGCGGCCCACGCAGGCGGCATGGACGCCAAAGCAAAGCTGCAGGAGATTGCCGCGAAAGAGCACGGCGGGCGCCCCGAGGACTACGAAGTCGGCCACGAGCGCGTGTATCACAAAGGCGGCGGCGCCAGCATGACGCTGGCGCAAGCAGCCCAGCGCGCCATCGCGCTCGGCGGCATGTACGACGGCCACGAACTGCCCAAAGACATCAACAAGATGACGGTGGCGTCGGCCAAGGCGCTCGCCGGACAGGGGTTGATGGGCGTTGCGCGCGACAACTACGGCAGGATGGCCAGACTTTCTCGTTTGTGGCGTCGTTTGCCGAAGTTGAAGTGGACGTCGAAACAGGCAGCTACAAGATCTTGGACTTCCTTGCCGTCGCGGACGTCGGAACGGTGATCCATCCGCAGGCGCTGGCAGGCCAGATTCTCGGCCGCTCCATGCTGGGCATCGGGCACGCGGTCGGGCAGAAGTGGGTCTACGACCAGCACCTTGGCGTATCCCTGGCCAAGCGCTTCTACCAGAACAAGCCGCCGACGATTCTGGATGCGCCGGCGAATATGGAGTGGGCCGCGCTCAATATTCCCGATCCGGAAACTCCGGTGGGTGCGCGCGGAATCGGCGAGCCTCCGGTCGGCGGCGGCTGCTGCTCGATTCTGAATGCGATCTCCGACGCGCTGGGCGACGATATCTTCCGGCGCGCGCCGGTGACGGCGGACATTATTCTTGACGTCCCTCGAAGCCGGGCAAGCCGGTAACCGAGCCTCTTACGGCGCATATTTAGCCGTTACGCTAGATAGAGGAGAATCGAACATGGCTGTGATTCGCGATGTGATGCCGGCCTTCGAGCTCTTCCAGCCGGCTTCGGCGGACGATGCGGTCGCGCTGCTGCGCGCAGTATGGCTCGGACGCCTGGGTGATGGCGGGCGGTCTGGACAGCTTCGACTGGCTGAAGGACCGCATCAAGCGGCCCAAAGTGGTCGTCGATCTGAGCCAGGTCGGTGAGCTTGCGCGGCGTGCGGGACGTGCAATGGCGGCATCGAAATCGGCGCCATGACCACGCTCACCGAAGTGGTGCGACATCCCACCGTGAAGCAAAAATACAAGATTCTGGGCGAAGCAGCCGAAGCGGCCGCTTCGCCGCAGATTCGCAATCAGGGAACGATCGGCGGGAACGTCTCGCAGGATGCGCGCTGCTGGTATTACCGCAGCGGCTTTCCCTGCTACCGCGCGGGCGGCAATATCTGCTATGCCGACACGCCGACGCGCCATCAACCGCGAGCACGCCATTCTGGGCGCGGACCGCTGCGTCGCTGTAAGCCCTTCGGATTCCGCGCCGGCGATGGTTGCGCTGGAAGCGCAAGATGGTGATCCGCAACTCGCGCGGCGAGCGCGTGGTGGATGCCGAGAATTATTTCATCGGCCCCGGCATCGACATCACGCGCATGACCGTGCTGAAGCCTGGCGATCTGCTCACCGCGATTCGCATTCCCGCCGACTGGGCGGGCACCGAATTCTACTTCGAGAAAGTGCGCGACCGTCCCGTGTGGGATTTTCCGCTCGTGAACATCGCATCGGCGAAGGTCGTCAACGGCGGCAATATCGAGCGCATCCGCATCGTGGTGAACGGCGTGGCCGCGCATCCGTGGCGCCTGAAGCAGGTGGAAGACGCCGTCACCGGCAAGCCGGCCAATGAAGAAACGGCGGAGATGGCCGGACGATATGGCCATCGAAGGCGCGGTGCCGCTGCGCTACAACGGCTTACAAGTTGCCTCTGATGCGCAACCTGGTGAAGCGCGCGATTCGCGGTGGGAAGTGAAGGAGGCGGCTGCTTGAACTTCATTCAGTGGGCACAGAGTCCTTGGGGTGAACGCGTTCCGATTCACATGTCGTGGGGATTGATCTGGGTGGCGGCCATTGCCGCGCTCGCGTTTCTGGTCGTCCACGCGATTTACGTGGGCTATTGGGCCAAGCCGGAGGAAGAAACAGCCGTCGAGAGCGATCCGAAACTCGCGGCCCTCGCCGCGCGCCTTCCCGAACACATCTCCCGCCATTCGTTGGCGCGCGAGCGTTTCATTTGGTCATGGCGTGCGCCATGCTGGTGCTGCTCTTCACCGCATTCCTGCCGAAAGTCGGCGTGCGTTTCGCCTGGGTGCAGATTCACTGGATCGCCGGGCATCGTGCTGATCGCTTCGTCATCTTCCACATCATTCACGCCACGTTCTTCCTGGATTTCTGGTCGATCTGGCCGGACAAGCATCGATTTCGAGGATGCCACGAACCGCCTGAAGCGTGCCTGGGAAAGCCATTCACGCCGCCGCGGAAGTTCGGCAAATATCCGTTTGAAAACAAGATGTTTCACCTGGCGTTCTGTGCGCCGGCCTTTCGGTGATCTGCACGGGCATCTTCATGCTGTTTCGCGTGCGCACGCCGTTCTTTACGCGCAATCCGTACATTCTTCGGCGATATGACCTGGGGCCTGGTGTACGTGCTGCACGGCCTGGCCGGCGTCGGATTTATCGCGCTGGTGATGGTGCACATCTACTTTGCCCTCCGGCCGGAAAAGCTGTTCCTCACCAAGTCGATGATTTTCGGCTGGATCACCCGCAGGAAGTATCTCGAGCATTACGATCCCGAGCTATGGCACGTCGAGGAAGGCGGCTCGACGCCCGCGCCCGCCAAGTCACCGGAAGCGGTGATCTGAGGCGATGCGGGAAAAACTCGAGAAAAGCTGCGACGCCATCGAAGAGTGTTACGAGTTCATGCTGGCGTATGCGGCGCAAGGCCTCGCCGATGACCAGGGCAGCCCGTCCGGCAGCCAGCTTCGCGGATATCTCACGCGAGCGGCGTCGGCTGTTGCAGGACTCGCCGATTCGTTTACTGCGTTAGTAAAGCAGGAAGGTCTCCAGCCCGCTGAAAAGTATCACAAGTTCATTGCCGTGCTCGATCGCGACGCGAGCGACGCCTTGGCCGCAATCGAGTTAGTCCTGGCGCAGCCCAGCCTCAGCTCGCAACTGATCGACAACCTGAACGCCTCCATTCACGTCCGCGCCTTGCTCACCGACCTGTTCCTGATCGATGAGATTGCCAAGCCCAGGCCGGCGCCGCCGACCTCCGTGACCGCGCCCTGATGTTCGAGGGCTGTTGCAGCGCCGGCTTATGCCATCAGCAGCGCCGAAAGGCAGTCCATCCGGTCCAGTCGGAGGGTAGGTTTCTATATTCATTGGCTGCATAAAACAGTGGAACTTTTCCCTCAGCAAGAGGAACATCTAGATGAAACGAAATGGCTGCGCCCGGGTTCGTAAGAAGGTGACATACATTCCTGAAACCGTGAGTCAGTCCAGGCCCGCTATCCCCAGTCCTGTACTTGAAGTCCGACACGCTTGACGCCGCTTACTCGGCGACCTGACTCCTGGTAGTACCAGATGTTTGCTCTCTATGAAATTCAAGAAACGCGATTGGGTCGATGAAACCCAGACTGCAAAAGTCCGCACCGCGGTCTTCCGTCTTGGGGGATTTTTGTGGCTGGCCTCGGTCATTCTACTTTGCGCAATTCCGGCTCCCGCCCATTCGGCCCAGAGCGCAGGCGCTCAGGGAACTGCGGCGGTTACCGTCCAGGACGCTGCCGGGCAGCAACCCGCCCAGCAACAGCCCGCGCTGCAGCAATCCACGCAGCCCTTGCCGGGAACCATCTACGGCACCGTGGCAGACCCAACGGGCGATCTGGTCGCCGGCGCCCAGGTCACCTTGACACGCGGCGATCAAGCCCCCGGCCAGAGGGCGTTTTCCGGCGAAGATGGGCAATTTTCCTTCGCCAACGTGGCTCCCGGGCCCTTCCGCCTGACCGTTTCCTCCGAGGGTTTTGAAGCCCAAACAGTTTCCGGTGTTCTGAGTCCCGGGGAAGTTCACGTGGTCCCCGAGATTTCGCTGCCTTTGGCCGCCGTCGTCACCGAAGTGCAGGTCGGGCTCTCGCGCACCGAACTGGCGGAAGAGCAGGTCAAGCAGGAAGAGAAGCAGCGCGTGCTGCGCGTCGTTCCCAATTTCTATGTCAGCTACGATCCCCACGCCCTCCCGCTCACCTCGAAACAGAAGTTTCAGCTTGCCTGGAAGACCACCATCGATCCCGTTACCTTCGGGCTGACTGCGGGCATCGCCGGAATTCAGCAGGCGCAGAACCATTTCAGTGGATACGGGCAGGGCGCGCAGGGTTATGCAAAGCGCTATGGCGCGGCCTACGGCGACTTCGTCAGCGGCACCTTCATCGGAAGCGCGATTTTGCCTTCGCTGCTCAAACAGGATCCGCGCTATTTCTACAAGGGAACCGGAAGCAAGCGGTCCCGGACCCTCTACGCGATCGCCAATGCGGTGATCTGCAAGGGCGACAACGGTCGCTGGCAGGCGAATTACTCGTCCATCCTGGGCAGCCTCGCCGCGGGCGGCATCTCCAATCTCTACTATCCCTCGAACGATCGCAACGGCGCGCGTTGACGTTTGAAAACGCCATGATCGGCATCGGCGAATCCGCCGCCGCCAACATCCTGCAGGAGTTTGTCATCCGCAAGCTCACACCCGCCGCGCATGTTCATGACCCGGCCAAGTCCTGACCCCAACCGCGCCGCCACGGTAGCCGCCCTCCTGAAGCGTTCGTGAAAAAGTCGCCCCGAATGCTGGAGTTTGTGACTCCGGGAGTAGTAGGATGAACCTTCAGCGGACGCCCCGTCGCGCCGTTTCCGGGTCAAACGCATCTGATTTTAAATTGTGCGCGCTGCAACCGCGCCGCAAAGTGGAGAGAACCGTGAAGTGGCTACTCTTGATTCTGTCGTTGGGAATTCCAGCCGCATCTTTTGCCCAGCAGCCCGATCTGCCGGTTTCCGAAAAGTATCCGCTGAAGGCAAACATCGTCTCGGTCGAGACGGAAGTGCAGCAGGACCTCACCAACAGTGAGGGCAAGACTTCCGAGTTGCACCTGGTGAAAGCGGAGATTGAGGGCAAGACCTACCGCCTGGCCGTGAAGCTTCCCCTTCGCGAAAAGCGCCCCTTCCAGCATCGAAGCTGGTTGCAACCGGGCCTCTATCCGGCGCGCCGCACCACCCACGGCTTCGAGTTTGAGTACCGCGACGGCGATAAAATCCGCCATGAAGAGCTTCGTATCGCCACCGAAGAGTAGCGGTCAGCCTCTCGCTGCTCCCGTCGCCCTGAACGCTGCTTCCGGCCTGCGCTGTCAGGCCGGCGTTCGCCGCGCACATCCTCGCGTTTCCGCCAAGATGTTTCGTTGACACCACACGGTAGGAGCGATAGTCTCCGCCGGTAGAGAACTCGGAAGTGGTAGTTACGGAGTTATCGGAGGAAACGAAAATGCGAGGCACCACGCGCCGCACCACAGCAATGCTCTCCGGGATTCTTCTCTTGCTCGCTATCACAATCGTCCGCCTGGAAGCCCGGCCGCGCCCCGGTGCCCCGCCGGCCCAACCGCAGACCAGTCGCGTGGCTGTCGATGCCGATGACATCGGCGGCGTGGTCACCAGCTCCAAGGGCCCGGAAGCCGGGGTCTGGGTGATCGCGGAAACCACGGACTTGCCGACCAAGTTTCGCAAGATCGTTGTCACCGACGATCAGGGCCGGTACCTGATTCCCGAATTGCCGAAAAAGAATTACAAAGTCTGGGTGAGAGGATATGGGCTGGTGGACTCGCCCCACGTGGAAGCAACGCCCGGCAAGAACTTGACCCTAACCGCGGTCATCGCTCCCAATGCGCGCGCGGCGGCGCAATATTATCCCGCCGATTACTGGTACTCGCTGGCGCAAGTGCCGCCCAAAAGCGAATTTCCCGGCACCGGACCGCAGGGGAACGGAATCAATCCCGCGATGAAGACCCAGGCCGACTGGGTGTGGCAGATGAAAGCCGGGTGCGAGACCTGCCACCAGATCGGCGACAAGGCCACGCGCGAGATCGAGCCGCAATTGGGGACCTTCCCATTCGACTCGCCGCCTGGGACCACCGCGTGCAGGTCGGGCAGGACGGCGCGGGCATGAGCACCTCCATGGACAATTACGGGCGCGACCGCGGCCTGGCATGCTCGCCGACTGGACGGACCGCATCGCCAAAGGCGAGTTGCCGCCAGCGCCGTCTCGTCCGCAGGGAATCGAGCGCAATGTCGTTCTCACCGCAGTGGGAGTGGGGAGCTGCCGCAACCTTTACCCATGACGAACTCAGCACCGACAAACGCCATCCCACCGCCAATGCGAATGGCACGATCTACGGAGTGGACTGGGCCAATGACGACTTCCTGATGGTAGATCCCGTGGAGCACACTGCGACGCGCGTGCGGCTACCCGTGAGCGAAGAAGCTGTTCCGCCTGGGAAAGCGCAGAGCATGCCGGAGCCCTCGCCCTATTGGGGCAATAAGTTGTATTGGTATGATCCGGCCACTGCCACCAATATGGCCATTGATAGCAAGGGCCGCGTGTGGATGCCCGCCCGCTTTCGCAAACCGGATAACCAGCCCGCTTTCTGCAAAGGAGGATCCAGCCATCCATCGGCGAAAATGCAGCCGATCGACCGCGGCTGGCGGCAGTTGGAGTACTACGATCCTAAGACCAGAAAGTTCACGATGGTTGATACCTGTTTCGACAACCACCATGTACCATCAGCGATGACGAAGCCATCTATGGCAGCGGCGCGCGCACCGGAAACATCGGCTGGGTGGACATTAAAGTTCTGGATCAAACCGCACGACGCGGAGAAAGCGCAGGGCTGGTGCGGCGGATATTTCGACATTAACGGCAATGGCAAGTACGATCCGGACGTCGACAAGAAAGTGGCTGATTTTGGCGACTACGGAGTGGCCGCCAACCCGAAGGATAACAGCGGCTGGGCCGCAATTCCGGGCGTGCCCGGCCACATCGTTCGCATCGACCGCAAGACCTGCGCCACCGAAATCTACGAACCGCCCTTCAACAACCCGAATGCGCCGGGCAAGCTCAGTTTCGGCCCGCGCGGCATTGACGTCGACACCAACGGCATCGTCTGGACGGCGCTGGCCGGCAGCAGCCACATGGCCAGCTTCGACCGCACCAAGTGCAAGATCAAGACCGGCCCGGCCATCACCGACGGCCAGCATTGTCCCGAAGGCTGGACGCTCTATCCCATTCGCCGGGACCGAAGTTTAAAGGCGTAACCGACGAGATCACCGCCGACTATCACTATTACAACTGGGTGGACCGCTACAATACGTTGGGCCTGGGCAACAACATCCCGTTGACCAACGGCACCGGCTCGGATTCGCTTTTGGCGCTCATTCCCAGCACCGGCAAGTTCATCACCTTGCGAGTGCCCTATCCGATGGGCTTCTATCAGCGCGGCATGGACGGGCGAATTGACGATCCCAAAGCCGGCTGGAAGGGCCGCGGAGTCTATGCCGATTACGGCCCTAACGCGGTCTGGCACATCGAGCCGGTCGGCACGACCGCCCGCAGTCAGTAGTGAAATTCCAGATCCGCCCTGACCCGCTAGCGAAGTAGTTCGCTAATGAACCGTCGAGCCGCGATACGGTGTCAGAATGGATCGCAATTGCCAGCATTCTGACACTCCGCTTGTCGGCGGCCGGGTTCTTTAGTGACATTAAAACGCCTCTTTTCATAAACCTGCCCCAATCTGGTTCTTGGTTACGGAAGTGCCTTTTAGGCGCTTCGCGGAAAGAACGCAAATTCGGGGATTGGTTGCCACATTCCAAATTCACACACCAGCAATCGTACGTTCATGAACGGTGGAAGCGGAACGATGGATGGTTCCCATTCCCGAACCCTGGGTGCATTGGACGGCTCCGAGATCGACCCATAGCCTCGTAGCGATCCACAAATGACTGTGCGGTATTGCATTGCAGAGGTTCGGTCGTGCTGCATCGAGAGTAATATGGTGCCGAAGAGAACTCAGGTGTTGCGGACATGACGCGCGAGAGCCGAGTTCCGAGCACGGCGAGAAATCTGGCGGCCTTGTGTGTGATGATTGCCGCCTTTCTACTCGCGGCAACCCTCTGCATCGGCGCTCCGGAAATCCATGCTCCCCTTCCGAACATCTTCCGACCCGAGTCGACGCCTGCTGACTCGATTTTTCGCCTTTCGGTTCTCGTGCTGATAATCACGGCCCTGATTTTCGTGGTTGTTTTCGCTCTGCTCGCCTATTCGATCGCAAAATACCGGCACCGCGGCGAGGACGACAATGGCCGCGAGCCGCCGCAGGTTTACGGCAGCAATCAAGTGGAACTCGCCTGGACCGTGGTCCCGGTACTGATCGTGCTTGGTTCTGTTCTTTGCCACGGCGCGTGTGATCCAATCGGTCCAGGACGCCATCCCACCCGCCCGGCGCCGTGAAGTCATCGCCGTTGGCCATCAATTCTGGTGGGAATTCCGCTATCCCTCCCTTGGCGTCGTCACCGCCAACGAACTGCACGTTCCGGTCAGCGACCGCGCGAATCCCACGCCGACTTTCGTCACACTTCTTTCCGCCGACACCGACCATAGCTTCTGGGTGCCGCAGTTGGCCGGAAAAACCGACCTGATTCCCAATCGTATTAACTCACATGTGGATTGATCCTCACGAAACCGGAATCTTTGTCGGCCAGTGCGCGCAATATTGCGGCACGCAGCACGCCAAGATGCTTCTTGCGCGTCTACGTTGACTCCCCGGAACAGTTCGACCGCTGGGTTGCCGCAGCAGAAGCAACCGGCGTCTGTGGCTGATTCAGTTGCGGCCAAGGGCGCCAGATATTTGAAACAACCGCGTGCATCAATTGCCACAAAATTTCCGGCACGATCGGCGAATGGTCGCTTCGGTCCCGATCTTACGCATCTGATGAGCCGTGACACCATCGCCTCCGGCGCGGCGTCCAATACCCGCGAAAATCTGAGAGAGTGGATTCACAGTCCCGATTCAATCAAGCCGGGTTCGCTTATGCCGGCTATGAATTTAAGCGATCAGCGATCTGGACGTCAGTTACCGCCTATCTGGAGTCCCTGAAATGACCGCGGGGATCGCATAGCCATGGCTACCGAATCCATCGCGCTCGACGCGCTGCCACGAGCCTTCGACGCCCGTTCAGCGACATTCTGCACGTTGGGTCACCACCGTCGACCATAAGAGCTCGGGATTCTCTATATCCTCTACGCACTCGTGTTCCTGCGTGATCGGCGGCATCGAAGCCACGATCATGCGCATCCAGCTCATCGTTCCACACAACCATTTCGTTTCGCCGCAAGTTCTTCAATCAGCATGTTCACCATGCATGGCACCACCATGATTTTCTTCGTCGCCATGCCCGTCCTTTTTGGTTTCGGCACTTACCTGTTCCCCTCATGATTGGCGCAAGCGATATGGCTTTCCCTCGCGTGAACGCGTGGAGTTTCTGGCTCACCGCTTTCGGCGGATTGCTGCTGTACTTCAGCTTCGTCGGCGGCAATGGCCTCTATGGCGCTGGGAACGCTCCGGACGTGGGCTGGTTCGCCTACGCCCCGCTCACAGCACGAGCATTCTCGCTCGGACACAGCACCGATTTTTGGACGCTGGGCCTGCTCGTTTCCGGCATTTGGCAGTATCGGACCGCCGTCAACTTCATCACCACGATTTTTTGCATGCGGTGCCCTGGCATGACGCTTGGCAAAATGCCCCTGCTCGCGTGGCTGAATCTCTGGTCATGGCGGGACTGGTCGATTTTCGCCGTCTCGCCGCTCACTGCGGCTCAGATCATGCTCGTCCATCGACCGCTACCTCGGCGGCGCATTTTTTTGACGCCCAGGCCGGAGGCTCCGCCGTCTCTGGATGCATTTCTTCTGGATCTTCGGCCATCCCGAAGTCTACATCCTCGTGATTCCGTGTTTCGCTTTCGCTTCGGAAATTATCCCGGTCTTCTCCCGCAAACCCATCTTTGGTTATCCGGTGATGGTGGCGGCGACCATTTGCATCGGGTTTCGTAAGCTTGAGCGTCTGGGCGCACCACATGTTTACCGTCGGAATGAGTTCCTACGGAAACACCTTCTTCACGATTACCACGATGATCATCGCCGTTCCCACCGGGATCAAAATCTTCAATTGGCTCGGCACCATGTGGGGCGGAAAAATTCATATTCAAAGCGCCCATGCTCTTCTGCATCGGCTTTCTGTTTCAATTTTTGATTGCCGGTCTCACCGGCATCATGCTCGCTGCGGCTCCCTTTGACTGGCAGCTTAGCAACTCTTATTTTGTTGTGGCCCATTTTCACTACGTGATCGTCGGCGGCAATTCTTTTCACCATCTTTGGCGCGTTCTACTACTGGTTCCCGAAAATGAGCGGGCGGATGTACAACGAGGCGCTCGCAAAATGGCACTTCTGGCTCTTTCTCATCGGCTTCCATCTCACGTTTGATTTCATGCACATCCCCGGGCTTCTGGGAATGCCTCGCCGAATCTACACCTACGAGCCGGGCCGCGGCTGGGAGATCTGGAACCTGATCGTCACGATCGGGGTGTTTTTTCAGGCTGCGGGAATTCTTGCCTTTGTCGGCAATCTCCTGTGGGCCTTTTTCAACGGCGCAATTGCCGGCAACGATCCCTGGGATGCCTGGACTCTCGAGTGGTCCACTACTTCGCCTCCGCCGGAATACAACTTCGCCACGATCCCGGTCGTCGAGAGCCGGCGCCCGCTGTGGGACATCAAGCACCCTGAAGATCCGGACTGGAAATATGAATAGACAGGGAGAATTCGATTGAGCAGCAGCAGCGCTTCCACCGACATCGGCGTCAGCCCCGAGTGGGTGCTCCCCTCTCGCGGCACTGGTGGGAATGATCTCGCCTGATTGCTGCGGAATCCGCGATCTTCACCATTTTCGTGGTCGCCTACATTTTTTATATCGGCAAGAGTCTTGTCGGGCCCGACGCCAAAGGAAGTGCTCGAACTCCCGATCTTCGCCACGATCTGCCTGCTTTCGAGCAGCCTGACGATTCACATGGCCGTGCGTGCGCTGAAAAAGGCGCAAGCTCGGCCCGTTTCGGGGCGTGGTGGTTCGCGACCTTGGCGCTGGGCGCGATTTTCCTGATTGGAACGGGCCGCGAGTGGCACCACCTGATTTACGAAAAAGGGCTCACCATCAGCACCAATCTTTTTGGCACCACCTATTATTCGCTCGTAGGGCTGCATGCCTTTCACGTCACCGCTGGTCTGCTCGGGCATCGCGCTGGCGATGATCTTCACGATTGCAGGCAAGTTGAAGCCGGAGCACTGCGAGCGGGCGGAGGTCTTTTCGTTGTACTGGCATTTTGTCGATGCTGTCTGGGTGGTCGTCTTCACCGTGGTCTACGTGATCGGCCGCTAAGGAAAGAGCACAAAAGCATGGCTTCCGCCCACTCCTCCACGGATCCACCTGCTGCTCATTCTGGTCACGCGCCGGGCCTCGCGCCAGGTACGGTCAGCCTGCCTGCGCCGACCGCCTGGCCGATCGTGCTGGCCTTCGGCATCACTCTGCTCCTCGCCGGACTGGTGACCACCGCCTCAGTCAGCATTCTCGGAGCGATCCTGCTGGTAACCGCCTCGGTGGGCTGGTTCCGGGACGTTCTCCCGCAGGAAAAAGAAGAGACGGTGAAAGTCGAAGCGGAAGCGCCTGCTATCTCAACGACCCGCCATGAAGTGGAAAGGCTCCCGATCGCGCCCGATCTCCCTCGAGCGCTTCTTCCCCTTGAAACATACCCCGTATCCGCCGGAATCAAAGGCGGGTTGGCCGGCGGAGTCGCCATGGCCGCGCTCGCCTGCCTTTACGGCATCGTGAAGCAGGGAAGCATCTGGTATCCGATCAATCTGCTCGCGGCGACAACCTACTCGCAGTCGCTGCTGTTCGGCGCGCGATCCCTCAAGGCGTTCCACCTGGACAGCTTCTTGGTCGCCTTTGGGATTCATTTGATCACTTCTTCATTGGTCGGGCTGCTCTATGGAGCCATGCTGCCGATGTTTCCGCGCCGGCCAATTCTTCTGGGCGGTGTCATCGCGCCGATTTTCTGGACGGGCTTGCTCCACAGCCTGCTGGGTCTGATTGACCCGCTGCTCAATGAGCGCATCGATTGGTGGTGGTTCGTTGCGTCCCAGTTTGCTTTTGGCATCGTCGCGGGGCTGGTCGTGATGCGCCAGGAGCGCGTGCGCACGCCCCAGTTCGTCCCGTTCCTGGTGCGAGCCGGCATGGAGGCGCCCGGAATGATGGGAGAAAAGCCGAGGAAGGACCGTCCCCGATGAGTTCCGCCCTCCCTGTTGGCGCGCTGCGTCCCGCCATGCTCGGCGGCCGTTTCGTCATCCTCGCAGCCGTCGGATTCTGCGCACTCGGTTTTTCCGGATGCGCGGGCGCGCCGGGGCGGCCGCTCCCGGGCGATGTTCCGGTGGTTCCCAGCGAGATTTCGGATTTCGATACGTTGTACGGGCAGAACTGCGCCGGGTGCCACGGCCCGGAAGGAAAGGGCGGCGCTGCGCTTGCTCTGGCCGATCCCGTCTATCTGGCCATCGCGGACGACGACGTCATCCGCCGCACCGCCACAAATGGCATACCCGGAACGTCCATGCCGGCCTTTGCGCAGAGTGCGGGCGGCATGCTCACCGACAAACAGGTTGACGTGATTGTCCGCGGAATTCGCGAACGTTGGTCAAAGCCGGATGTTTTGACGCGGCGCAAACCCTCCGCCATACTCCTCGTCCGAACCTGGCGATGCCGCGCGTGGTTCGCAAGTTTACGCGACCGTATTGCTTCTTCGTGCCACGGCGCCGGAGGCCGTGGGGGAGAAAAGGCCAGCTCGATCGTGGACGGCGCTTTCCTCTCTCTTGCTCACCGATCAGGAACTTCGGACCATCGTGATTGTGGGGCGTCCCGAGCTGGGCGCGCCAGACTGGCGAGGCAACATTCCGGGAAAGCCCATGTCTTCCGCAGGACGTATCCGACGTGGTGGCCTGGCTCGCCTCGCAGCGGCCCAACTTCGCCGGCCAGCCTTTGCCAACCACTGCGAAAGCAACGGGAGAAATTCGATGACTCTGCCGGGCGAACTCACTCAGGCGCGATCTCCTCATGAAGGTCGGAATCCTGCTCAACGGCATCGTCGGCGTGATTCTCGCCGTGCCGATCGTGCGCTATCTGCTTTCTCCGGTGGCTCGCGCGCGGAAGGGTAGCGAAGAGTCCTGGGTTCCCCTCGGCAGTCTCGAACAGTTTCCTTCAGGCCAGACGCGCTTCGCCACCTATCGCAATCCCATCGTGAGCCCTTCGGATGGGGATACGGCGGATATCGCCTGCTGGGTGCGAAACGTAGACGGGCAGACCTTCCAGGTTTTTGCGATCAACTGCGCGCATCTCGGGTGTCCCGGTCGCTGGTTTCCCGCAATCGGGCTTGTTCATGTGTCCCTGCCACGGCGGCGTGTATTACCAGGATGGCTCCCGCGCGTCCGGCCCTCCCGAACGCGGATTGTTTGAATACAGCTACAAGATCGACGACGGAAAGCTGCTGATTCACGCCGGCGAAATGCCCACGCCGGGCCAGGCGTCCAATATCGTCTCGGGAAAGCATCCGTGCGCCTGATCGCATCCATCGGCAAATGGCTGGACGCGCGCCTCCAGATTGGCGCCGCCGTCCGCGAGACCGCGGAGCATCCCGTTCCGCGCGAAACCGCCAGTTGGTTTTATGTTTTCGGCAGCGCCGCCTTCGTCGTGTTCATGCTGCAAATCGTCACCGGCATCATGCTGGCGCTGATCTACGTGCCCTCGGCCGGGGAAGCCTGGAACAGCCTCCAGACCCTCAATCACAACGTCGCCCTTGGCTGGTACATTCGCGCCCTTCATGGATGGGGCTCGGACTTCATGGTGGCGATCGTTCTGATCCACATGGTCCAGGTCTTTCTGTTTGGCGCGTACAAATTCCCGCGCGAACTCACCTGGATTGTCGGCGTGTTTCTGTTGCTCGTGACGCTGGGCATGGCTTTCACGGGCCAGGTCTTGCGATTCGACCAGGACGCCTACTGGGGCCTGGGAATCGGAGCGTCGATTGCCAGCCGCGTGCCGGTGATGGGGCCTGCGATCGTCCATCTTGCTGCTGGGTGGACCGATCATCGCCGGCGCCACTCTTTCTCGATTTTTCGCTCTCCACGTCTTCGTCGTCCCCGGGCTTCTCATTGCGTTTGTGGCCGTCCACCTGCTGATGGTGATGAAGCTCGGAATCAATGAGTGGCCCATGCCGGGACGCGTGGTGCGCAAGGCCACCTACATTAAGGAATACCACGAGCTCACAAAAAAAGATGGCATACCTTTCTTCCCGGCGGCGGTTTGGAAAGACCTGTTTTTCGCCGGCTTCATACTGCTTTCGATGGCCGCTCTGCGCCGCCTACTTCGGTCCTTTTGGCCCGTCTGGCCCGCCGGACCCCACGATCATTCAAACCGCGCCGCGGCCCGATTTCTTCTTCCTGTGGCTTTATGCGGTGCTCTCGCTCTTGCCGCCCTCGATGGAAACTCCCGCTCTGCTCATCGGGCCGGTGGTCGTCATTCTCGCGCTCCTGCTGCTTGCCGTTTGTTTTTGGCGAAGGCGAGAAGAGCTGGCGGCGCAGGCCCATCGCCGTGCTCACGATTCTGCTGGTGGCGGTTGCGCATGGGAACGTTTACCCGCCTCGCCGGAGATGCGCCGTGGAGTCCCGTGATGGACGCGTGGAGCCGCATTCCCATTCCGTCCGAGTTTCTGCATAACCGCACTGCCCTCGAGCGGCAGGGCGCTCTGGTTTTCCAGGTGAAGCAATGCCACAACTGCCACTCGCTGGACGATCAAGGCGGAAAGCGCGGCCCGGCCCTGGACGCCGTGGCCGTTCGCTTGACGCAAGACCAACTGATTCGTCAAGTGATTCAGGGCGGCGGCAACATGCCCGCTTATGGCAAGAATCTGAGCCCCGCGGAGACGACGGCGCTCGTCGCCTTCCTCGAAACGCTGCATCCCCAGGGGCAATCGCCGGCCCGGGACGCCTCGCGCGCCTTCGTGCAGGGAGGTGCTACGGGCGGTCCGCCCGGTGCTGGCGGTGGCGGTCACTGATGGTCAATGGTGATCGTGGGCGGTTATTGCCGATATTGACGGTGTCGAAGTAGCGGCATGACGCAAGATTTTCACTCCATCCTGGAATCCTGGTCCGCCTCCGCTCGGAGTGAACGTAGCCCTTTGTCTCGCGGCTCTGGTCTATACGGCGGGCTGGTTTCGCCTCCACACCGTTTTCCCCAACCTGATTTCAGCGTGGCGGCTTGCGGCATTTGTGGCCGGAATCGCTTCCGTGTGGATTGCCATTGGTTCTCCGCTCGCGGCATTTGACGACGTGTCCCTCACCGTTCACATGGCGCAGCATCTTTTGCTCATGGCCATCGCGCCGCCTCTGATCCTTCTTGGCGCGCCGGCGCTGCCGCTTCTTCGGGGATTGCCCGGGCGGTTCATTCGCAGCGTCGTGGGCCCATTTCCTGCGATGGAGCGCTGTGAAATGGCTGGGACGCGCGATCACCAGTCCCGCGATTTGCTGGCTGGCCGCCGCGCTGGCGTTGATCGGATGGCATATCCCGCGCGGTGTTTGAACTGGCGTTGCGGTGGGGCTGGCTGCACGAACTCGAGCACGCCTGCTTTTTCGGCGCCGGACTTCTGTTCTGGTGGCCCGTACTTCAACCCTGGCCGAGCGCCCCGCGCTGGCCTCGCTGGTCCATTCCGCTATATCTTTTCTGCGCCACGCTGCCCTGCGACGTGCTTTCCGCATTTCTTGTGTTCTGCGATCGGGTCGTCTACTCGTCCTATCTTTCCGCGCCTCGCCCGTTCCATATTTCGCCGCTCGCACGACCAGCAATGCGCGGCCGCCCTGATGTGGACCTGCGTAACAATTATCTTTCTGGTCCCGGCGGTCGTCGTCACGATGCAAATCCTCTCGCGACAGCGAGTGGATGCGGCTGCTTCGAGTGAGGCGTTCGCCGGAGTTGCGGCGCAAATGCTTGCTGATTCGAAGGCGGAGATTATC
This sequence comes from uncultured Acidobacteriota bacterium, assembly GCA_963848365.1. Taxonomy (GTDB): domain Bacteria; phylum Acidobacteriota; class Terriglobia; order Acidiferrales; family UBA7541; genus Palsa-295. The sequence continues at coordinate 1,325,094 of CAWKDI010000002.1, read as the reverse complement.
TAGCGGTCGCCAGCGCGATTCTGCCGTGCGCGGAAGGACCGTCCCGCTCACTTGTTTTACTGTTTGCCGGCAGTCTCTTCCTGCTCGTTTTCACCCTTTTGCCAACTGGAAGTGGGGTTGTATTCCGTCATCGCTTTTGCCAGCACGTCGGTCTTCTTGCCCAGGTCCTTCTGATACACGACACCGTCCTCGCCCACGATGAACGTCATCACGCCCGACGATCTGTATTCCGCCGGATAGGCGACAAAGGCGAATCCCCCGGTCATCTTGCCGTTTACGATGTAGCTTTTGGCTCCGCCCGCGGCGTTTGCCCCCTGCCTCGTCAGGATGTGGTAGTAGTAACCGCGGTAAGGAGTGGGAGCGCCGTTGCGGCTTGGGGCGTAGCCCTCGGCAACGGCCGACGCCACCAGCGGTCCGATGGGGCTCTTCGGTTCGCCTTCGGAGACCTTCCAATACAGCCCGTTGTGCTGCCCTTCGTCGCTGAAAATCTTCTGCGCGTATTCATTGTGGTGCGCGGAGTAGTATTCCTTTTCCGCCGCCACGAGTTCCTTGCAGACGCGCATGGCCGACATTTCATTCTGTCCCACTCGTCTGTACAGGATTTCCTTCTTCCCGGCAGCGGTGTCGAAATACCACGAATTGCCCTTGTTCACGAGAGGGATGGGCGTGGGCCAGTTCTCCGGACCAATGTACAAGGTGGTGGTTCCGTCCGGCTCCCTCACCAGGCGATGCATCTCCTGATATTTCTGGACGAGATTCGCGCGGGTGTTGGCGTCCTCGGTGTCGTCTCCCGACGAAACAATCTCCTTCCCGTCCGGTCCCAGAATGTCGAGCATCGCTTTTTCATCGTTGCTCTGCAAGGCCGCAATGAGGGCACTGCTCGCCTGTTCCGCTGAAGAAAACGTCTTTTGTCCCTGCTGCTGCGCCATGGACCGGGCGGGAAATCCACTCGCCAGGATGATAACGGCAGCGGCCCACTTCGGGAGGTCGGCCCAACGGCATCCGTACAAGACCTGCTTCGCGCGTAGCATATAGCTTTTCTCCATTTCCTGAATTTCAAGATCGATAGGCGACAAAACGGTTACCGCCGCCCGCCGCCGCGAGCGCCGCCGCCCCCGCCACGAAAATCCCCGCCTCCGCCGAAGCTGGCGCTTCCGCGCGAGGAAAAGCCCCTTGCCTCTCCGCCACTGCCGAAGCCGCTGAAGGCGCCCGAGCGCACTCCACTCTGGCCCCGGGGCTCGGCGTACCCACGAGCAGCGTCGGTGTTGCCACCGAAGGGCCTGGCTGTCGCGCCGGGAGCGTTGTAGAGTCCCCCGCGCCCGCCCACGTTTCCATTCGAAGGCCTTCCTCCCGCATTGGTGGAACCACGGACGCCGCCGCGGTCGGCCCCACGGTCGCCGTTGAATCCGCCGCGCTCGCCGTTAAACCCGCCCCGCACCCCTCCGCCTCGGTAGAAATTATTCCGGTTGTAAAACGTGGTGCTGCGGGAGAAATACCTGTTGTGGTTATAGAGCAGGGCGCGGTTGCGCCAATCGAATCCCCAATGGCCCCAGCCCCAGCCAAAACCGCCGAAGAATCCGATCCCAAAGCCGAGCCCGAACGAGAGGTACGGGCCCCCAAACCAGATGCCAGGATAGGGATACCAACCCGGCCAGGCGAGAATCGGATCTCCGTAGACCAGCCACGGGTCGTACGCGGGCACGTAAACTACCGCTGGGTTGGCAGGCTCGATGGTGATCGCCGAGTTTTGCGTCGACACGGTTTGCTGCGGAGTAGTCTTCAGATTCCCCGCCGCCTCCGCTCGCTGTCGCATTACCTGGATGGCGTCCATCACGTCCTGTTGCTGGTTGTAGTAGGCGTCGCCCAGCGAGGACGTCCAGGAAAGGTTCTTGTCCATGTTTCCGAGCACGGTCGGAAAGGCCGTGAGCGCCTTGACGCTCGGGTCCCACGGTTGCTGGTCCACCGCCTGCCCCAAAGCATCCCCCTTCAGGTCAGGATGCGCTTGCACCCACCGGTCCGCCTCCACGACCTGCTCGGGAAACGTGGCCGCCGCCAGGATCTGCGCCACCAGGGAATCGGGATACAGCGCGATCGGCGCAACCAGTTGCTGCAACTGCTCGGGCGTCTGCTGCGCGTAAGGCGGGGCCGCCGCGCCAGGTGTTGCGGGGGCCTGCTGGGTCGCTTGTGCCGGAGGCGGCGCTTGAGCGGGGTATCCTGGCTGCGGCGCTTGCGCGTCTTGATTGGCGGCCAGGCGCTGAGGCCACACGGCAAGCAATAAAGCCCAGCACACCACATACACCAGCAGTTGCCGGCCCAACAGAGGTCCCGAACGTCCCTTGCCACCACTCAGAATCTTCATTTGTTTGAACCTCCGTTTACCGTCTTCTTGGGAGGCCTCCAATAGGTTCGTACATTAGATGAGTGAAAGCCCCTTTAGGGTATAAAAAAGATGCGGTTTATTGGCAGCGCGCGCCGTTGCACACGCCGTGTTGCATCGCACCGTCAGACGGCCGCGTTATCCAATTCCTGCTATTGTCGCTTGTGTGAAGCGCTATCGCCAGATCTCAGCCTTCATTCTTGCAGGGGGCGCCAGCTCGCGCATGGGCCAGGATAAGGGACCTGCTCGATTTTGGGGGCGTCCCTCTGATCCTCCGCACGGCGCGATTGCTGGAACCCCTTGTAGCCGGTGTCACACTAGTCGGCTCGCCCCGCCGGTACGCAGCGCTCGGACTCTCTGGAATCGAGGATAACGCATATCCCCATGAAGCCTCGGACAATGCCGGGTGCGGGCCTCTGGCGGGAATCGCCACCGCGCTGGCGACAACCAATTCGATCTGGAATTTAATCGTCGCCTGCGACCTGCCTTATCTTTCGGAGGAATGGATCGACTGGCTGCTTTCGCGGGCACTGCGTTCGCGTGGCGAGGCTGTCGTTCCGCGAACCGAGCATGGGATGGAACCGCTGGCTGCAGTGTATCGCCGCGAATGCGCCGCGCCGGTCGCTGCCGCGCTGGCGCGCGGCGCGCGCAAGGTTTCCGACGCGATCGAGGATCTTCGTGCGGACTTTGTTTACCCGCGCGACTGGAGCCTGATCGATCCGGAGCGGCCTGATGTTGAGAAACATGAATTCTCCCCGAGGATTACGAAGAGGCGCGGAAATGGTGGACGTCCCACCGGTCTTGCGACGAAAGAGCAGATCAGGAAGCGTTCGGCGGCAGCCCGGAGCAGAAACGGCGATCCGTTCCTCGCCGGCGTAAATGACGAAGCGTCGTCCCCGCAGGAAACCCGACCAGCGTCAATCCCAGTTCGCGCGCCAGTTGCACCGCGAGACTCGACGGCGCCGACACCGACGCCAGCAGCGGAATGCCCGCAGTAATCGCCTTTTGCACGATCTCAAATCCCCCGCGGCCGCTGACCATCAATATCTGATCGCTGAGCGGCACGCGGCCTTCCAGGAGCGCCCAGCCGATAACCTTGTCCACGGCATTGTGTCTGCCGATGTCTTCGCGCAAGGCGAGCAGTTCGCCGCCGGCGCGGTGAAAAGACGCCGCCGCGTGCAGCCCGCCAGTTCGGCCAAAAACAGCCTGTGCGGCGCGCAATCGCGCCGGCAACTGGCAGAGAATTTCCGGGATCGAACAGCGAAGCAGCTTCGGGGCGGCGCAAACCCCGCCGCCGGAGGTGCGCGATGGATGCCTTCCCGCATACGCCGCAGGCCGAACCCGCGGAGAATCTGCGCGTCGCGCTATTCGCCGCGAGGCGCACGCTGGGATCAAGTGTCACCCGCACGAGATTTCTGCTCCGCGCCGTATCGTCTGGCATCCGCAGCGCCACCAGGTCCTCTCGCCGGGAAATGATGCCCTCGGTGAAGAGAAAGCCGGCCACCAGCTCCTTATCGTCCCCCGGAGTACGAAGCGTGACGCCCAGGGAATAGCGTCCCGCGCGCATCTCCAGCGGCTCTTCGGCCGCCAGGCAGTCTTCGGCACGCGTGGCTTGCCGTCCTCCCACTGGAGCACCTGAGTCAGTTCGATATCGCGGCGCATGTGAGCCTTCGCTAATGAAAGAAATGCGGTCCAGCCCGGTTTTTCATTATACAGAATGCCTCCGCCGGCAAGTGGATCGACCGCTTTTCGCAACCGTGCTAAAGACATTTGGTTTGCTTTGCGTCGCGAAGCAAACCAGTGTAGATTTTCCGCCGGCTGGAAATCGCAAATAGGGAGGACTCGATATGCGGATTGGTTATTTTCTGGTACTCGCGGCAGGGTTGGCGGGGTTGCCGGGAGCGGCTTCGGCGCAGCTTCCTACCCAGAAGGTGCTGACGATCGACGTGGCGCAGACCATGGCGCAGGAAGCCATGCTCCAGTGCCGCGCGGAAGGCTACAAAGTCACGGTTACAGTGGTCGACGCCGGCAATGCGCTGAAAGCGCTTTTGCGAGACGACGGCGCGGGGTTGGCGAGCCTTGAGATCGGCCTCCAGAAAACCAATACGGTCATGCACTGGGGAAGGCCCTCGGGGCCGCCGGCTTTTGCGCCTGCGGGAACCCCTCCTCCCGCTTTGCTTCCCAACTCAACCTATGCCAAGGGCGGGTTACCAATCAAAGTAGGGGATCAGGTGATTGGCGCAATCTCTGTGAGCGGTGCGCACGACGGAGAAAAAGACGCAGCTTGCGCCCAGGCCGGCTTGGCAAAGGTAGCCGACAAATTGAAGTAGTCCGCGCGCGAAGCAGGTCTTGCACGGATGCCGTTGGGCCGGTCTCCCGAAGTTGGCCGCTACCGCTATTATCCTGGCGAGCGGATTTCCCGCCCGGTCCATGGCGCAGCAGCAGGGACAAAGACGTTTTCGTCAGCGGTCGCAGCATGCCCGCCGCCGGTGCTGCTGAAGCCGCGGCCGCGGCGTGCCCGCCGGTGTCGCCGAACGCTGAGCTTCGGCCCTTTACCCGTCTGCGCCCCCAAAAAAACGTGTGTCATCCCGAGCGCAGCGAGGGATCTGCATTTCTCGTCGCGCCCCCGCCGAGATGGAACGCCTCTTTCGCGCGCTGTTTTTTCGGGTGCCCGACCCTTCGATTTTAAGGGTCGGATTTTTGACTTCGCCCTTTTCGGCGCACGAGTCACCGCCCGGAAAATCCCAACCGCCGGCTGTTTCGTTTTGCCTTGCGTGTCATCCTGAGCCGTGCGCGCGCAGCGCGCAGGGTGAGGGACCTGCTTCTTCTTCCATTTCGTCAGGCCGGCCAAGTCCAATGCCAGCCAAGATTCGCGCCTCGCGACAAGCCCTTACTGCCGATTACTTCGCGACCGCCACCGAGCCCGCGCCCGCGTCCGCCGCGTGCTCCATCGCCACCACCGCCTCGGCCGGCACGATCTTCCAGTTCCCAACCGCTTCCGTGGGAATCGTCTTAGTCGCCTTCACATGGTTGATCAAAAGCTCTCGCATGTCCTCCGCCCGCTCCACCACCGGCAATCCCTTGTAAACCCCGTACCCGCCCTCTCCTCGCTGACGGGAAGAGGAAACCGCTACCCGCAATTTCTGCATAGGATCAAGCGGCTTGCCGTGAAACTGCAACTCGCGTATTCGCTCTCCGGCCGGTTTGGTCAGGTCGATCTCGTAAGATATGCCTTGAGCCTGATCCGGATTAAAGGGAGGGAGTCCCATAGCCGTTCCGGGTGCCAGCGGCCAATGCGGAAACAAGCTTGCCGAAACTTCCAGCGCGGCTTTCAGTTGCGCCCCGGTCATTTCCACAACAACAATGTTGTTCGCGGCGGGATAGATCGCTCCAGACTGCCGCACCGTTACCGGTCCCGCGGGAATCATTACTCCCTCGTTCAACAGATTCGCCATCGAGACGTCGGCGTGCCCCGCGTCCAGTTGGGTTTCCTGCACCACATCCAGCAGCGGATTATCTTCATACGCTGCATGCCTTCCCGAGAGTGCCTTGGCTGAGGTCCCGATGGGTGTATCCAGGTAATGCTCGAGTTCCTGGCGGTAGGGCTGCACCACCTTGACGATCTCAGGATCGGCCGGCACCTTCGCTGTCACCGGAATGGCTCGCGAATGCTTGGAAGCAACTTCCCAGTGCCCGCTGGCGTTTTTGGTCATCGCCACGTCCACTCGCGCCAGTGACATCCCCCAGTATTTCGCCTCTGTGAGCAGCACGCCGCTGATGAATTTCTCCGGCAACTCGTTATGCGTATGCCCGAATAAAATCACGTCGATGCCCGGAACCTGTTCCGCAAGATCGGGAGCAATGTTCTCGCCTTCCACTTGCACGCGCGCCGATGGGGCGCCCACCGGATCGACCACGAATCCTGAATGCAGCAGCACAACCACGAGATCCACCTGCGGGCGCAGTTCTGGAATCACGCGCTTGGCCGCCGTCACGATGGGTTCGAAGTCGTAGCCTTTGCTCCGCGGCGCCACCGTTGTCACAAAACCCACGATTCCGATCCGTACGCCTTTCACGGTTTTGATGATGTAGGGCGGGAAGTACGGAACACCCTCCGTGTAGGTCTGCTTGATGTTGGCGCACAGCCACGGAAACTTGGATTCACCCTTGAGCTTCCACATCGGCTCCGGCGCGTAATTGAACTCGTGATTGCCCACCGCCATCGCGTCGTAGCGAAGCTGGTTCATCACCGCGATCATCGGATTCGGTTTGGCGGTGTCCTTCTCCAGAAAGTAATTCGTCAGAAGCGACTGCGGGTCTTGCACCATGTCCCCGGAATCCACTAAGAGGGCATCGGGAGCTTCCGCGCGGGCTTGCTTGATCAGCGTGGCCACTTTGACCAGCCCGAAATCAACCGGTTTATCCCCGTAATAATCCCAGGGCTCGATGTGGCCGTGCAGGTCCGTGGTGCCGAGAAGCGTAATCGAAACGCTCTCCGCCTTTGCCGCCGGACTGCGCCGGGCGGCGGCAAGCCCGACGAACGAGGTGCCGACGAACGCGGCGACGGCGCCGAGGATGCCCATCCAAAGAAGCGGGCGAACAAACAATCCAGGAAGTATTTTCATGGCTGAACTCTTATGTGCTCCGGAGCGCTGGGCTCATCGCTCTTCTTGCCAGCGGTGAATATATACCTGTTCAAAGAAAAAGCCCCAAGCATTCTTCTCGAAATGGCGTTGCACCGCGAGACCTGAACCGCCGGTCACGCGTTCAAGAGTCTGTTGCGTTCATTCCTCATCGCGCGGTAGCCCAATCCGTCCCCACGATATAAGCAAACGCGAGGATGCAGAGCGCCAGAAGGAAAAGCAACGCATAATTGGGCCACGCGGGGCGCTTCTTTTCAATCCATTTCCTCCTCATGTATGACCCGCCCTCAGTAGAAATTAGCGCGTCATTTTGCTTTTTCGTCGTTTCACTTGCAACCGAAATTTCCAAGGATGCAGGTGCTGGCAAATGCCTGATAAATACTCCACAGCGGCAAGACTTTCGGATTGATGAGAATTCATGAAACGCATTCGCTGATTGAGCCGTCCATGCCGGTAATCGGCAATACCAGGGGTAAGCATCCAAGCCAAACATTCGGTCACAAGGGGGGATGATCATGTCGACGGCGCGGTTCAAGGGTGGGCAAAGCCTCGTTCTCAGGTATGTTTTTCCGCTACTCGCATTATTCCTGCTCGCTCCGCTGGCGTTCAGCCAAACGTCTTCTACCGGCGCATTGACGGGGACTCTAAAGGACTCCTCGGGAGCTGTGGTGCCGAACGCAACCGTCACCGCCACCAGTATTGGCACCGGCCAGGCGCGTACCACCATGACGGATAACGACGGAGGTTATAAGTTCGGGCTGCTGCCTCCAGGCGACTACAAGCTGAAGTTTGAGGCCGCCGGATTCAGCGTTTTAGAGGTGCCGTCGGTCACCATCGTGGTTACGGAGACATCCGTGTTCGATCAGACCTTGCAAGTGGGTGCGCAGACGCAGCAGGTCGAGGTGCGCGGCGAAACAGAGGTGGTGCAGACCGCCACCTCCACGGTGGGTACCGTCGTAAGCTCCCAGACCATTACGGACATGCCTCTAACCTCACGCAATTACACCACACTGTTGGGCATAGCGGCGGGGGCCAATACGGGTGTGTACAACGCGGCGAATTTGGGAGCGGGGTCGCAGGACATAGCGGTGAATGGCTCCGGCGTTGCACAGAACAACTTCCAGATGGATGGGGCATCCATCATCGCCTACAATTCAAACGGAAGACCTGGCGGGAACGGTGCAAATCCTGGAATCGGGATTGTGAATCCAGACGCGATCCAGGAATTCAAAATCCAGACCTCGCTCTACGATGCCGGTTACGGCCGCAATCCTGGCGCCAATGTGAACGTGGTCTCCAAATCCGGAACGAATCAGTTCCACGGCTCGGCTTTTGAATTTTTCCGCAACACAGCGCTCAACGCCAACGATTTCTTCCGCAAAATCAGCCCTCCGGTCGGAGGTGTACCCGAAGACGGGCGGCAGGTGCTAAACCAGAACCAGTACGGCGGCACATTCGGCGGCCCCGTAAGAAAAGACAAACTGTTCTTTTTCGCCGCGTACCAGGAGACCTGGCAGAAAAATGGGTTTTCGCTATTGGGCTACTCCACTCCCACCCTGGTCGGGATCCCCCAGGGGAATCGCTCCACGCCTGCCTTTCAGTCCGCATTGGGTGCGGCATTTTGCCCTGGCGGCAGCGCTGCCGGAACAACCAAGGCCACCAGCGCAGTTCAGGTTGCTTGTAATGGGTCCAACATTAATCCTGTAGCCCTCAACGTTCTCAATTTAAAGAATGCCGACGGCAGCTATTACATTCCCAGCTCGTCCACGGGAATCAATCAGAACACCACGTTCAGTGTCCCCGCCCACTATACGGAACCCCAGGCCATAGGCAACTTCGACTATGTGGTCAACGACAGAAACACACTATCGGGACGATGGTTCTTTAGTGAAGCTACAACGAAAGTGACGATGGGGTGTGCCGCGACGGCCACTTCAGTCACCGTTTGTCTGCCTGGTGGTCCGGGAAATCAGCAGTTTCCAATACAGTATGGGGTCGGGAAGCTTACTTCGATCCTTTCCAATAATGTCGTGAACGAAGCGCGGTTTTCGCTGCAGCTTGTTGCTATAAATTTTCAAAATCAAATTCCATTCACCGACACCCAAGTGGGAATTGCTCCGGTAGTCTCAACATTCAATGTTCTTGATACCACCATTGTCACCGGACTAATGCAGTGGGGTGGCTTTGCGCAGTTGAGCACGAATAGAAAGGATGTCGATTGGGAGCTGGCGGACCAAATTTCCTGGTCGCACGGGAAGCACACAATTCGCACGGGCTTCGAATTCGAGCGCGACCTCGTAAACTGGCATTTCCCGGGGGCAGCCCTGGGGAGTATAACCTTCCAGACCTTCCAGGACTTCCTGCTAGGCCTGCCGGGTTGCGCACCTAGCGTCTCCGCAGCAGCTTGCACCGCCAGCGGTCTGGCTGGGACCACAGATGGCAGTTTCACCAGCAATATTTCCAGTTCAGGCACGACGGTTGCCCTGACGCCCCCGGGTGGCATCACGCACTACTGGCGGGCCTTGGCGGCGAACGCCTTTGTGCAGGATGACTACAAGGTCCTAAACAATCTGACGCTGAACCTCGGCCTGCGGTGGGAGTATGACGGGCTTATCTACGACGCGAACGGCCAACTCACGAATGTCTGGCCTAGTTTGATCAACACCGTGCCGCTCCCTGGGCCAACCCCCGCCACTGGTACGCTCGCGGGGTTTGTGGTGCCATCCAACTACAACCCGGCCCTTAACCCGGCACCACCAGTGGGTGGTCTCTTCCAGAACAATAAGACGATTCCTACGCAGAACAGTCCGTCCCGCAAAAACTTTGCCCCGCGCGTTGGTTTTGCCTGGAAACCATTGGCCAGTGACCGGTTTGTGGTGCGCGGCGGGGCCGGATACTTCTACGATCGCCCCCCCCTGAACAATTACGCTCAAATGGCACAAGGTTATCCCTACGCGCAAACGGTCTCGCTGTCCGGCGCCGCAACCTATTTCTCCACCCTTGCCCAGCCGTATGCCCCAGCCTCGTTGGGATGGTCGCCCCGCTGGGTAAACATTAATTCCGCGACGCAGAGCGGGACGAGTTCCAACTTGAATGCCTATTTGCTGATTCCTAATTATCTCACCCCCACCACCTACGAGTGGAACCTCAATCTTCAGTATGAATTCGCCCCGCGGTGGGTATTCGAGTTGGGCTATGTAGGCAGCCGTGGTATTCATCAGGTTTTCGATGCTTCCAGTGCTCAGCTTCAAATCAACGAGGCGTCCCTGGCCAGCCCGGCCAACCCGGTCAACGGTCTTACCACCAATACCGTCGCGAACGCCTCACTCCGCGTACCTTACCTTGGCTTTGCACCGGGGGGACTCCAAATGTCTACAACTACCGGCGACCGCAAATTCAATAGCCTGCAGGCAATCGTGCGCAAACAGTTCTCCCACGGATTCCAAATGCAAGCGCAGTACACCTTCAGCCGCCTCTTCGATACCGGCATCTACAATGGCTTTAACGACCCCAGATATCCGCAATATGGACTCGATTCCGGCTATCGCCCGCAACGCTTCACGATCAACTACAGTTACGATCTGCCTTTGGGAAATCACGATGGTCTTCTTGGCAAAATTACCAGCGGCTGGAGCCTGGCGGGAGTGACGGTCGTGCAGGACGGGCAACCGCTGACCATCGAAGACACCCGAGGCGGAAGTATCTATGGGTTTGGGGCTGGGTCGTCGATTATCTCCACGGCACAATTTCTGGCGGGAATGGGTCCTGCCAACGTGGCCACCCCCGGTGGCGTCCAGGCTCGGCTGGGCGGCGCGACCGGTGGCCCCGGTTATTTCAATAAGGCTGCCTTCGGTACGACGCCGGTGATCGGTAACGGAACGGGTTATGGGAACAGCGGGTTCGGAATTCTTCTCGGTCCAGGCCAGTTTAACTTCGATGGGACGATCCAGAAGACCACCAAAGTCGGGGGCATACACGAGGATGCCACTCTGGTGTTTCGCACAGAGTTCTTCAACATGTTCAATCACCCGCAGTTTGCCAATCCAACCGGTTCCCAGACAGACGTCTCCAAATCAACCTTCGGACAGATCACCAGTTCCTCGGTGAACCCGCGCCTGATTCAATTTGCGCTAAAGTACGTGTTCTGAAATTGACCGAATCAGTAAAAAGGGGATGCGAGCGATGAAAAAATCCAACGCAAAATCGTCGACTCAATTGATGATAGCCGCGTGTGCCTTGGGCTTCGTTTTTTTTGCAGCCATCGTTCGCATGGAGGCTGCCCCATGGGCCAGCGGTCCAACACCCCAGGCCGAGGCAGGCCGCGTGACGGTAGACCCCGACGACATTGGTGGCGTGGTCACCAGTTCCAATGGCCCCGAGGCAGGTGTGTGGGTCATTGCGGAAACCACGGATCTAGGAACCAAGTACCGCAAGATCGTCGTGACGAACGATCAGGGCCAATACTTGCTGCCTGAACTTCCCAAAGCACACTACAAGATTTGGGTACGCGGCTATGGCCTGGTTGATTCCACCCCGGTCGATGGAATGCCGGGTCAGACGTTGGCGTTGGCTGCAGTCATTGCTCCGGACGACCGCGCCGCGGCGCAGTATTATCCGGCCGATTATTGGTATTCGATGCTGAAGATCCCCACCAAGAGCGCTTTCCCGATGAACATTCCACCTCCCCCGCCGCTTCCGCGCCTTCCTGGCGCAGCTGCAGTGGCTCCGCCAAACCTGACGCACGGCTATCCTCCGGCCCCGCCTAAAACCGTCATCCAGAATCAGGCCGAGTGGCTCTATGCCTTTAAGGCCGGCTGTTTGGGTTGCCACATGATTGGGCAAAAATCTACCCGCGAGATTCCGGCAAGCCTGGGGACGTTCAAGACCAGCTCCGATGCCTGGGAGCATTTCCTGCTGTCCGGCCAGGTTGGCCGGAGCATGATGAGCCAGCTAAATCGCCTGGGGCACGATCAGGGGCTGGCCATCTATGCGGACTGGGGTGACCGCATCGCGAGGGGCGAGGTTCCGCCGAAGCCGCCGCGCCCGCAGGGAATCGAACGCAACGTCGTGCTCACCGAATACGATTGGTCTGTGCGGGCTTCGTTCCTTCATGCCCTCATTAGCACGGACAAGCGCCACCCCACCGTCAACGCGAATGGCGGAATTTATGGCGCGGTCTGGTCGGAGGGAGCGCTTGCTGTGGTAGATCCGGTCGCAAACACCAAGGCGATGATCCCGGTTCCGTTGCCCAATGAGGCTGACCGGGCGGAGATGCCTCGCACTTCGCCGCGAAGCCAGATTGAACCCTCTCTTTACTTTGGCGATGAGCTGGTTTGGGACGACCCGGTAAATCCGGGTCCGATCACCATGGATGAGAAAGGCCGCGTCTGGTTCAACGTGGAAAACCGGATCGGCAATGCCGACTTTTGCAAGGCCGGCTCGAAGAATCCTTACGCCATGAATTCGCCGCGTGAATTCGGCGCCAAAGGCGTGGATGTGTACGATCCTAAAACGCGAAAGTTTGACTTCGTCGATCTTTGCGTTAAATCAACCCGCAACGTTTTTTCCTATGACAAAGACGACACGTTGTATTTCTCCGTTCAGGTCGACGGCGGGATTGGCTGGCTCAATGTCCGTCAATGGGAACAAACCCACGATTCAGAGAAGTCGCAAGGCTGGTGTCCTGCCGTAATCGACTACAACGGTGACGGCAAGATTGGCCCCTACACCAAGAGCGGCGAGACGCCCAATCCAAAACTGGATCGCGAGGTTCCCAACCCTGGCGCCTATGGAGTGGCCTACAACCCCGTCGACGGGAGCGTTTGGTATTCCAACATCATGACCATGCCCGGCCGGATGATCCGCATGACCCGAGGGGCAAACCCACCCTCCACCTGCACGACCGAAGTCTACGAAGTGCCCTACGATCCGAAGGGCAATGGCCCGGGCGGCTCGCTGGCGAGGGGAATCGACATCGATACCAATGGCGTGTTGTGGACACCCCTGAGCCATGAAGGCATTCTTGCCAGCTTCGACCGGCGCAAATGCAAGACCAAGCCCACTGGCGAAGCGGCAGTCACAGGCAAACAGTGCTCCGAAGGCTGGAGCTTCTATCCGGTGCCGGGCCCGGTTTTCCAATCCGATCCCACCGTGAAGGCCGAGTACAACTATTACGATTTCATCGACCGCTATAACACGCTTGGCCTCGGAAACAATGTGATCATACTCGACGGGGCCAACTCTGATTCCTTGGTCGCATTCAAGCAGGACACCAAGGAATTTGTCCGCATGACGCTTCCTTACCCCATGGGATTTTTCAACCGGTTTCTCGATGGCCGCATCGATAACGCCAAGAACGGCTGGAAGGGCCGGGGACTTTGGGCCGCCGACGAAACGCGAGGTTCGCAACTGGCCGAGGGCGGCACAAAAGACCCGAACATCCCCAGCCGGCTGGCACACTTTCAGATCCGGCCCGATCCCCTGGCCAAATGACGCTAGCGTCACGGGGATCGCGGGACTTGTGTGATTGGTCGTTGAATGTTTCTGCCGGTGGAGTTTGAAAATACTGGCCAGGGAGGAACCGATGCGCGGCATGGCTGGGTTGCTGATAACGTGCGCGGCTGCCGGGCTGCTTTCGGCCCGGCAACCGACGGCCACCATCCTGGCGGGCGCCAAGAAGGTGAACCCGAAGGATGGACTAACCTACGTCTGGATTCCACCTGGGAAGTTTCAGATGGGTTGTTCTCCAGGCGACGCTGAGTGTGGAGACGATGAGAAGCCGGTCCACGAGGTAACCATCACCAAAGGCTTTTGGCTGGGTCAGACGGCTGTCACCCAGCAGGCCTATGAGCGCGTGACAGGAAAGAATCCGGCCAGCCACAAGGGACCTAATCTTCCCGTTGAAGAAGTGGATTGGGACGAAGCCCAGGCGTACTGCGCGGCGATCGGAGGGCGCCTGCCAACCGAAGCGGAGTATGAATATGCGGCGCGGGCCGGTTCCACCGTAGCGCGCTACGGCAACCTGGATGAGATTGCGTGGCATAAGGGAAACAGCGGAGGCGCATCCCACGAAGTGGGGCAGAAACTGCCGAATGCCTTCGGGCTCTACGATATGCTGGGGAACACGTGGCAATGGGTCGCGGACTGGTATGGGAAGTACACCTCCGACCCCCAGAGCGATCCATCAGGCCCCGCCACCGGCAGTCTCAAAGAGCCGAAAGGCGGTTCGTGGGGCACCGTTGCAACGTCCTTGCGCGCCTCGCACCGCGATACTGTCGAGCCGGGCCACCGTGGCAATAAGTTGGGCATGCGCTGCGTCGGAAGCTGAGCCTCCCTGCAAATCCAACGGGTGCGCGTAGCGCGCCTCTCCCGGTCTGGTCTTTCTCTAACAACGTCTGGTCTTACTTCAACAACCTGGCGCGCCGGGCGAAATCCCTTTCGTGCCACAAGTGTTACCAACGTTTTAGGTGCGTTCTGTAACTCATGCGGCCGGATCGGGCAGAAAAGGAATGGCGGGGACGACGAGACTCGAACTCGCGACCTCTGCCGTGACAGGGCAGCGTTCTAACCGACTGAACTACGTCCCCAACCGTGGAATCAACGACTTGCGAATAGCGGCTGTTCCTGTCCGAACCGCCCATAAACCGCCAGCAAATATCGGTGCGTTCATGCCTTCGTTAATCTAACACAGACCGCGCTTTTTTTTACAGTATTTGCCGTCGCGGATCAGTAGTGGAACAGTGCCTACACATCGCGGCTGGCACGGATGACGTGAAGGAACAGTACGTCCTCATGATCAACACGGTAGATAATGAGATACTCGCCCGCCAGAAAACTCCGCAGGCCGGGACGCAAATCGTCATCGCGACGGCACCCGACATGAGGATAGCGGGCAAGAAGGAAAAAACGCTCAGCATGGAATCGATCACGCGGTCTGCGATCTCTGCGCTTCCGCTTTCCGTGGCGATGTAATACCAGATGTCATCAAGCTCGGCTTCGGCGCCTGGTGCAACACGATGCGCCATCAGCGGTCAGGGGGTTGCTCTGCCGCCAAGCGCGCACTTCCACGCTGTTTCACTTCGCCTGCGAGGTCAAGCATCGACTGCTGCGAGATGACACGCCCTTCGCCATGAGCGAGGGATACATCCGCCCGATCCACCGCAGCGAGAATTTCCGCGCGGGTGCGCTCGCGCTCTTCCCACAGTGCCAAAGCTTCCTGCACAGCATCTTCCTCGCGGTGCAGGCGACCGCTCTCAATGGCACTGCGGACAAACGCCTTCTGGTCCGGGGTAAGATTAACTTCCATAGGCTCAGATAAGGCAAAGGTTTGCCTGACGCAAGATGGTCCCCAGGGCGGAGCTGAGAATATAGTAGATCGGCCCCCATATGGGGCGTTCGTTTGACAGCCACCAAGAGCCCAGAATAGTATCGATTGTTTGCTTTTCGGGACCGCCTCGTGAACGCGATTTCACCGCGAAACTGCCGGAATAAAATGGGTTCAGGGATATGAAGAAGGTTGGAATCGCCTATTTTGATTGCTTTTCGGGCATCAGCGGCGACATGGTATTGGGCGCGCTGGTAGACGCGGGCGCCGATCTCGGCCAGCTCGAGCACGAATTGCGCAAGTTGAAGCTCGACGGCTGGAAGATTTCCGCCGAAAAAGTCCAGCGTCGCGCGATTTTCGCCACACACGTGAAGGTTGAGGCGAGCGAGCACCATCATCATCGCGGCCTGTCGGTGATTCTGCGTATGATCGATGAAGCGGGCCTCGCGCCGCGCGCCGCCGAACGCGCGAAAAGAATCTTTACCCGACTGGGCGAGGCGGAAGCTCGCGTCCACCAAGTGCCCGTAGAGAAAGTACACTTTCACGAGGTTGGAGCGGTCGATTCCATCGTCGATATCGTCGGCGCGGCGGTTGGGTTCGAGTTGCTGGGCCTCGATGAGTTCGCTTGTTCGGCATTGGATGTTGGCGGAGGGCAGGTAAAGACGGCGCATGGGCTGCTTCCCGTGCCCGCCCCCGCAACGGCGGACCTTCTGCGCGGCGCGCCCACCTATTCGAGCGGCATTTTGCGCGAACTGGTGACGCCAACCGGCGCCGCCATTGCGACGACTCTTTCCACGCGCTATGCCGAGATGCCCAGGATGACTCTGAGGGCGATCGGCTACGGCGCCGGCACCGCCGATCTGGCGGAGAAGCCCAATATTCTGCGCCTCCTCGTCGGCGAAAATGCCGTGAGTGAGGCGGGCGAATATTGGGATGCCCCGGTCACGGTGATCGAGACGAATGTGGACGATATGAGCCCTCAGATCTACGGCTATTTCGCCGAGCGCGCCCTCGCCGCCGGGGCCCTCGACGTATTTTCCACCCCCGCGCAGATGAAGAAGAACCGGCCCGGCCTGCTCGTGACGGTCCTGTGCGACGCGGAAAAAGTGCCCCAGATCATCGATCTGTTCTTTCGCGAGACCACGACCATCGGCGTGCGCACCCACGAAGTGCGCCGCAAGACCCTCGAAAGGGAACTCGTGCCTGTCGACACGGCTTTCGGTTCGGTGCGTGTTAAGCTTTCGCGCATGAACGGCTCGCTGCTGAATGCCACGCCGGAATACGACGACTGCCAGCGCATCGCCTCGGAATGCGGCGTGCCCTTGAAAGAAGTAATTGCCGCGGCTTCCTTCGAGTTTCAGAAGCGCGGCGAGACTCGCAAATAATCCATGGAAAAACCCGGCAAATATTACCTGACGACGCCGATTTACTATGCCAACTCCCGCCCGCACGTGGGCTCCGCGTACACGACCATCGTGTGCGACGTGATCGCGCGCTACAAGCGGATGTGCGGCTACGATGTGGCCTACCTCACCGGCACCGACGAGCACGGCGTCAATATCGAGCGCGCCGCGGAAAAGCTCGGCATCTCGCCGCAGGAGCTGGTAGACCGCAACCAGCAGATTTTTCGCGATCTATGGAAGCTGCTGGGCATCCAGTACACGGATTTCATCCGCACCACTTCCAAAGAGCACGCCAGGGCGGTGCAGGCGCTGATCGTGCGCACGCTCGAGAAATCGCCCAAAGCGATTGAAAAGCGGAAATACGAAGGCCGCTATTGCATCTACGACAATCTCTACGTAAGCGACTCGCCCGAGCCAGCCGATTGCCCTATCTGCGGACGCCCCGCGGAGCTGATCTCCGAGGAGAATTATTTCTTCAGGCTCTCGGACTACCAGGACCGCTTGCTGCAGCTTTACCGCCAGCAGCCCGATTTCGTCCGGCCCGATTTCCGGTTCAATGAGGTGAAGAGCTTCGTCGAGGCGGGGCTGAAAGACGTTTCCATCAGCCGCAAGTCCATCAAGTGGGGCATTCCGTGGCCCGGCGATCCCGAGCACGTGTTCTACGTCTGGTACGACGCGCTCACGAGCTACATGAGCGGCATCGGCTACGCGAACGACGATCCCGCCCGTCGCGCGCGCTTCGAGCATTTCTGGCCCGCCGATGTGCACATGATCGGCAAGGAAATCATTCGCTTTCACGCGGTCTACTGGCCGGCGTTCCTGATGGCCGCCGAACTGCCGCTGCCCAAGCGCATCCACGCCCATGGCTGGCTGCTCTTCGAGCAGGAAAAAATGAGCAAGTCGAAGGGCAACGTCGCCTATCCCGAGCCCATTGTGAAGGTCCTCGGTAATGACGCGCTGCGCTATTACCTGCTCCGCGAAACCGTCTTCGGCCAGGACGGCAATTTCTCCCGCGAAGCCCTAATCACCCGCTACAACGCCGACTTGGCGAATGGGCTCGGAAATCTAGCGAGCCGTATTCTTGCGATGGTCAATCAATATTGCGGAGGAGTAGTACCCAATCCTTCGATATCTCACAATGAGCCTCAATCACCCGGCGATGAGACTCTTACCTTATTCCAGCCTGAAATCTTGCTTGCCGAAAAGGCAGAACGTACAAAGGCCGAAACGCTCGCTGCACTTAACTCATTCGAATTTTCCCGAGCCTTGGAGAATATATGGGCCTTGGTCTCCGCGGTTGATGAATACTTGGTTGTAAGGCGTCCGTGGGCACTTGGTTTAGGAACTGCTTCGGATGCGGCGCGCAAGGTGCTCGAAGGTGTTCTCTATGCATCCACCGCGACGCTGCGCTACATCTGTGTGCTTGGCTATGCGGTTGTCCCCGATGCATGCACGAAGATTTGGGCGTGTCTCGGACAAGATAAAGAGATCGGAAAACTCACCTTTGGCGAATTGCAGTGGACCGGCCTCAAGCCCGGTACAACGGTTAGAAAACCCGACGCGGTGTTTCCGCGGGTAGACAAAAAAGAAGCGATGGAAAGGATTGAGGCGATGGAACAAGAGATACGGAATCCGGGAAGTGCGCAGCCAGCGGCCGCGCCAACTGCAACAGCCGGCGAAAGCCCAGCACCAGCGGCCCCCCCTGCCGGCGCCGCCACTGCGGCCGCCGTGCCGGGCGTGGCGAAAATCGGCATCGAGGATTTTGCGAAGGTGGAGATGCGCGTTGGGATGGTGAAGTCCGCCGAGAAAGTGGCAGGAGCCGACAAGCTGCTCAAGGTGATGGTGGATCTTGGGGACGAGGTGCGTCAGATCGTCGCGGGGATCGCCACCGCGTACCAGCCCGAAGAGCTGGTAGGACGCAAGATAGTGGTTGTAGCCAATCTCGCTCCTCGCAAGCTGCGCGGCGTGGAGTCGAATGGGATGCTCCTCGCAGCATCGACTGCGGAGGGGAAGCCAGTGCTGTGCACCTTTGCTGAGGAAGTCCCGCTCGGCGCGCGGCTGAAGTAGGGCCGCGTCTGCCGCCGCCCTTCCACGTCATCCTGAGACTTTGCTCCTTTGGGCCTGCGCTTCGCCGTTGCCGTTGCCTTCGCGTTTGCCCCTGCCGTTACCGTTGCCTGGCCTTTGCCGTTGCCTTTGCCTTTCGTTGTCATCCTGAGCCCGTCCGCGCAAAGCGCGGAGGGGTGAGGGACCTGCTTCTTCCCTTTAGAAGTTGCCTGTGCGCAGTTGTCTCTTGCAGTTGCGGGTGCTCCTCGGTTTCCAGGGTCGGTCTTTTGACATAAATCCGTGGTCACCGAAAATATTGCCTGCCCCCCAGCTGACGGTTAGCCGCTAATGCAGATTCTCCGATGACCAAATGGACGTCCCGAAGCCCCTAGCCTCCAATTCCTCAGCGAGCACTGGTGTAAAGATTTGAAAGACGAGAAACGTCGTATAGTGTTCAGTGAGCCTTTCGGGCGGCTGTGCCATGGGCAACCGCCGGAGCCATGAATATAATGACCAAAAAAGGAAATCTCGGGGCGGGGAAGTCCCAGATCGCAAAGTGCAAAATTACGAAACGAAGCCACCATGTCTATGAAAAATAAGCCATCTAGCTTTGGAAGGCCTGCCAATCTAGCGGCGGGGGCTTCCTGATTGGAGATCATCGACTCGCACGCGCACCTGGAGTTTCCGCAGTTCGACGACGACCGCGAGGCGATGCTCGCTCGGGCCCGCGCTGCGGGAGTGCAGACCTTACTGGCCATCGGCAGCGGAACCGGTACCGGCCGGCTGGATGCGGCCATCCCGTTTGCCGAGCAGCATGACTGGGTATACGCAACGGTCGGCATCCATCCGCATGATGTGAATGACGTTACCGAAGAAACCCACGCGAAGCTCGATCAACTGGCGCGGCACCCCCGGGTCATCGCCTGGGGCGAGATGGGGCTCGACTATCATTACGACCACGTCGCGCCCGATCTCCAGCAGCGCGTCTTCCGCCGCCAGCTTGAGCAGGCCCGCGTGGCTAGGCTGCCGATCGTCATTCATTGCCGCGATGCGTGGCCCGATTGCCTCGAAATCATGGAGCAGGACTGGCGCTCAACGGGCCTCGGCGGCATTTTTCACTGCTTTACGGGGACGATTGAGCAGGCGCGGCGCGGCCTCGACATGGGTTTCCTGATCTCCTTCGCCGCGAACGTGACCTACCCGAAGGCCCAGGCGATACGTGACGCGGCCCGCGAACTCCCGCTTGACCGGATGCTTACGGAAACCGATTCGCCTTTTCTGCCGCCACAAGGCCGCCGCGGGAAGCGCAATGAGCCCGCGTATGTGGTGGAGGTAGCGCAAGCCTTGGCGGATGTGAGAAACTTAGCCGCGGAACAAGTCGCGGCCATTACGGCGGCGAACTTTCGCCGTTTTTTTCGGCTTGGCGCCTGGTGCTCAGAGATCAGAACTTAGATCACCGGGCGGCTGGCCTGTCAGACTCGCAGGGGATCGTAAAAGGGACCGGATGTCTTTCGCAGTTCAAACCATCAAAGGCATATTCGACCTGGTAAGGGATGACCTGTCGCTGGTCGAGCAGGAAATCGCGGCCCAAAACGCGGGTGCCATCGAGCCTGTTTCCGAGATTTCGAGCTATTTGTGCGCGGGCGGCGGAAAACGCCTGCGCCCCGCCCTTCTTTTGTTGGCGGCGGGGGCGTCCGGTTACCGCGGGCCCAGCGCGATCCGCCTGGGAGCGGTGGTCGAGCTGATTCACAGCGCGACGCTCGTCCACGACGACGTGATTGATGGCGCGAACACGCGCCGGGGCCGGCCGAGCACCAACGCGCGCTGGGGCAATCACATGAGCGTGCTGGCGGGCGACTGGCTCTACATGCAGTCGTTCGAGATGGCCCTGCGCGAGCGCAATTTCGAGATTCTCGACATCCTGATCGACCTCACGCAGAACATGGTGGAAGGCGAACTGCTCCAGTTGACGCGGCTGGGCCGTATCGACCTTACCGAAATAGAAGCGACTGAGCTGGCCTACCGCAAGACGGCGTGCCTCTTCAGCGGCTGCGCGCGGCTTGGGGCGGTGCTGGGCAGCCAGCCGAAACACGTCGCGGACGCGCTGGCCGAATACGGGCGCAACGCCGGGCTCGCCTTCCAGTTAGTGGACGACTTATTGGATTTCACGGCTTCGCCCGAGCAGCTCGGGAAGCCCGTGCTGAGCGATTTGAAGGAAGGGAAGGTGACCCTTCCGCTAATTTTCGCGCTGGAGGCAAACGGCGCTTCGCAAGCCGCCGCCGATGGAAACGGGCATTCGCATGCGGAAGGCCGCAGCCTGGTTGCGAAAGTGTTAGAGGAGCGCGATTTTCAGAGCGTGCGCCCGGAAGAGATCACCAAGCTCGTGCAGCAGACCGGCGCGCTGGCGCGAGCGACAAGCCTGGCTCAAGGCTATGTGCGTCGCGCGAAAGAGTGCCTCGAAGAACTGCCCGATACCGACTACCGCCGCGCACTGCTCGCCGTCCCCGACTTCATCCTCGAACGCCAGAACTAGGCGTACTTCGCTGCACTGAGAATGAGTGCTACTTCTTCTTAGGCGCCAGGTTTTGCGGAGTTCAGTGCTTGCGATGCGTCGTCCAGCAGGTCCGACGGCGTCCATTCGTTCCCGCTGTACCATTTGTAGATCGTCCCCTGCGGAGAAATGACGCTCGTGCTGAGGGAGTGCACGATTACCTTCTGGCTGGTGTCGTAGAACACGCCAAAAAACTGGGCTATTTTCTCAAGGTCTTTGGCCGGAGCCGTCGCAAATTCCCAGCGGCTAAAAGGGTTTCCGCCAGTGGTAGCGTCGAAGGTGGAACCGTACTTCCGAAGGACCGCCGGAGTATCGTGGGCCGGGTCGAAGCTGACGCTCAGGAGACGGACGCCCGCGTAAAGTTCCGGCTTTGCACGCATCGCTTTATAAATCTGCGCGAAATTTTTCGAAACGAGCGGGCAGTAGTCGGCGAAGGGGCACTGCGTGTAGATAAAAGTGATCAGCGTGACCTTGCCCTTGAATGAATCGAGATGGATGGTTTTTCCATCCTGGTTGACCAGGGTAAAATCCGGAACTTTTTCGCCCGGCTGCGGCTCGTGCAGATTCGAAGCCGGCGCCGCTGCCTCGGAGACGCCGTCGCCCTTCCTGGTGACGACAACGTTTTCCAGATGATATTTGCCGTCACCGGTGACAACCACGTCGGCGCTGATTTCATCTCCGGGGGAAAGGCCGGCTAACGCCTTCTCGTCGGGAATGGGATAAGGCATGGCCATCGCGCCCATGAACCCCGGAATCGCATCGGCGTCCACATTGGCCGAACCTTCTTCTTTCGCAACGGAAAGTACCTTGCCTGTCAGATGGTAACGCTTGCCGCCCGAAGCGGACCTCGAACCACATGCCGCGGCAAACAGGGCGCAGAACGCCACGCACACCAGCAGGGCTGCGCGTGACGGCCGATGGATCGTTATGTCGCGGTTCATACCCGTTATTTTACACTGCCCGTGAATTTGGCGCCGCCGAAGGTCTCGGCCCGCTCAATCAACCTGCCGAGAGCATCGTCTTAGTAGTGAAATTTGTAACGAAACTCCACATAAATCTCCCGTGGATTGTTGTAATGGAATCCGCCGAAGGTGAGGCTGTTGTCGATCAGCACGTGGCGATTGGCCGCATTGAGCGCGTTAACCGCAAACGTGTAGCGCTCCCGGAATTCCTTGCCCAGGGAGAGATCGACCTGCGCGTGCCCGGGAAGGTAGGCATCGTTGATGTACGGCGCCCCGGGTATGCCCTCGGAGCCGTTTGAAAATCCCGAGCCGTAATAAAAGTTGATGCCGCCAAAAGAATGCCACGGAAGCGTTCCGTTGGCGCCCACGTTGAGCGTGTTGCGCTGATCGTGATCGAGCGCGTAATATCCCGCGCCGGCCGGTGGACCCACAATGAGCCCTCCGGTGAAGTCGCCCTCGCCCTGCGCCATCTGGTTGGAATAGGCGAGATGCGCCTGCAGCCGGTTCCACAGGCGCGGGGAACGAATGGTCAGCTCCGTCCCTCGGATGCGCGATCCGGCCACGGTCACGGGAATAAAAATGTCGGACTCGCCGATGTTGTTGTGGTCGAGGAAGTTGATTCCCCTGGTTTCAAAATCATCGACATCGACAGCCCATCCGCGGATGGGAATGGTGACGCCGAACTGATGTTCCTCGTCGCGTTCGCCGTGCAGCGGCGCAAATGAAGTGGGAGTGGACTGGCTGGCGAAAGCGAGATAACTGAGCAAAGGACCCGACAGCGTCACCAGCGGCGGGGCCTGGTAATACTTGCCCCAGAAAGCGCGGAACACCCAGTTCAGCCGCGGGATTCGCAGCGTGCCCCCCACGCGCGGGTCCGTGTTGTTCTCGATTACTATGGACGAAAAGTGCGTCGCGCGCACTCCTCCAATGAGCGTGAGCCACGACGTGAGGGAGAACTTGTCGCTCAAGAATACCGCTTCCTGCGAGCCGGTAACGACGTCGGTTTCCTGAATCGGAGCGTTGCCGCTTCCATCGTTGGAGATCAGGCCGAAGAGTTCGCCGTCTTGCGCCCGGAACGCGTAGATTCCCGCCTGAGCGTCGTTTTTCGGAAGATGAAAATTCACCACCGCTTGGCCCCCGGCGTAGGTGGACTTATGGTGGTCCGTGGTGGCCAGAGGTTCGTCGGTGGGAAGGCTGTCATAGTTGGCAGTGTTGTAGTGATAGAACGGGGAAACGGTCAGGATCGCATTGCGGCTAAAGGTGTGAATCCACGAAAAGTCCGCATAGCCGTCGGTTTCGCGCTGCGCGTCGCGGAGGGCATGGCTGTCGAATTGTTGGTTTTCAAAGTCGTTGGGGTCGGGATCGTAGGGAATCTGGTAGTAATCCTGTCGCAGTTGGGCGTCGAAGCGGAACTGGTCTTTCGGGCCGCGGTTGTAGAGCAACGAGGTGAATCCGCCGTAGCCGTTTTCGGCGTCGTGGTAAACGCGGGAAATAGGGGTTTCAAGGCCCAGATTGCTGCGGTTGCCGTTGAAGCTCGCATAATAAGCGAACCGCTCGGTGTGCCCCCCGAAATTGATCTGGTCGTTGGTCTGGTAATAGTTACCAAGGGTGGTCACGATCTCGCCGTCGTTGTTCTTTTCAAATCCCGAGCGCGGCAGCACGTTGAACTCGCCGTAGGTGCGGTCTCCGTACGCAGCGTCGTAACTGCCGCGCAGCACCTCGACATAGTCGATGTCTTTCGGATCGATCTGCGGGGCAAGATTGGTGGCGATATTCGTATTGGGAATGGGAACGCCATCGATCAGCCACGTAGTCTGGTGGCCTCCCCGCATGTGCAGCATGTCATGTGTGAGGTAGGCGCCGGGGGTGAAGTCGGTAATCATCGCAAGACTGTTGGTGCGGTCGGCGCCGGGAGTCTGGGCAATGTCCCTGCGGTCAACCAGCGTGGTGGGGGTCACGGAGTCTATATTGGCGACCTCCGCAGCCGCAGTGACGATCTCTGTCTGGCTGAGAGGCGCGATTTCGAGTTGAAAGTGAAGCACCGGCGATGATTCGGCGACGACAGTGACATTTTCCTTAGCGCCAGCGAAGCCTTGCCGCTCCACGGTGATCGAGTAATCACCGACTGCAACCGGATTGAAGGCGAATTCGCCGTTCTGGTCGGTTTGAGTCACGAGGGAAAAGTCCGAAGTTGCCGATTGCAGCTTCACTTCCGCCACGGCAACCGGCCGGTGCTGGGGGTCGTGCACAACTCCCCGGATGCTGCCGAAGATGGTGGCACGCGCCGCTGGTACAGAGGCGAGCAAGCCCAAAGCAAACCACAGAAACACACACTTCCGCATAGGGAAGCCTCCAGTTTTTTAAATTTTTATTTTTATGCCTTGCCGGAGGCTTAACTTCTGGGAGGTTCGAACGGCGCGGACAAAAATCCGGCGATAGCAGACTGCGCGTATCGCGTTACGCCTTCGATGGAAGCATTGGGTTTCGCGAGTTGAATGCGAGGGAGCGGCGCCGTAGGCGCCAGGGGCGCGATGAAACCGTAATCGAGCGCGTGATTGCCGCGATGCGTGCCGCACATGGGTGCGGTGGCGTGCATGGCTCCTCCGCACAGGTGCTGATCGTGCGCGCCGGCCTGGCGAGCGCACATGGCCATGCAATCGCACGCCGATGGATCGCACGCAATCCCGCGAGCGAGCAACGCCAGCGGCACCGCAAGAAGCGCGACAACGACAAGATAGGCTGGGAGTCGCAACATCGGTAGCATCCTAGCACATCCTGCCGGCGGCGAAGATGTCGGATTCCAGCATCCCCCCCAGCGCAAGCTTGCGTTGCTCTCGGGTCTGGTTCGGGGTACGCTCGAAAAACTGTGCTGCCGTTCAAGCTGGTTTACCACGAGCGCTACGATCTAAACCTCGGCGCCCACGTGTTTCCCTCGCAGAAATACCGAATGATCCACGATCGGTTGCTGGCGGACGGCATCGCCGTGCCGGAGGATTTTCTCGCGCCTGAACCCGCGAGCGACGAAGACATCCTGCGCGTGCATTCGCAGGATTACGTGCGCAAGCTCAAGACCGGGACGCTGAGCTACAGCGAAACGCTGCGGCTGGAGGTTCCATATTCGAAGGAGCTCGTGGAAGCCGTGTGGCTCGCCGCCGGTGGGTCGATACTGGCAGGGAAGCGCGCGCTGACAGACGGGTGGGCCGCCAACATTGGCGGCGGTTTTCACCACGCCTGCCCCGATCACGGCGAAGGGTTCTGCGCCATCCATGACGTGGGCGTGGCTATTCGCCACCTCCAGTTCCGTCGCGAGATTTCCAATGCGCTGGTGGTCGACACGGACGTGCATCAGGGAAACGGAACGGCGGAGATTTTTGGCGGGGACGGAACGGTATACACGCTTTCGCTGCACCAGCAGCACAACTACCCGTATCCAAAATCCATTTCGACCGTGGACGTGGACCTGCCGGATGGGATGGGAGACGACGACTATCTCGCCATACTTGAGAAGCAGCTTCACCGCGCCTTTCAGGAATTCTCGGCGCAGATTCTTTTCTACGTCGCCGGCGCCGATCCCTATCGTGAGGATCAACTGGGCGGCTTGAAGCTTACGATCGACGGGCTCGCGCGGCGAGACGCGCTGGTCTGCGACTATGCCCGCCGGCATCATGTTCCTCTGGTGATCACGCTGGCGGGCGGGTACGCCCGGCGCGTGGACGACACGGTGAAAATTCACATTGGCACAATTCTCGCAGCCCGGGATGCAGCTGCTCTCGCAGGAGCCAGGCAGAAATCGGAAAAGGCGTAGTTTCCTACTTAATTTTCAACAGGGAATTGAGCGAGCCTTGGCGATAGCCTTCCAGGTCCAGCGTAACGAACGCGAATCCGAGCGCCTTCAGCCGCGCGGCGATCTGCTGCGGGATGCCCGGCGCCAGGCCCTGGGCCAGTTCGTCTGGAGCGAGCTCGATGCGGGCGAGTTCGCCATGAGCGCGCACGCGAAACTGCCGGAAGCCCAGCTCGCGAAGGACGGCTTCGGCGCGATCAATTTTATCGAGAAGTTCCGGGGTAACGGCGATTCCGTACGGAATCCGCGAGGAGAGGCAGGCGGAGGCGGGCCGGTCCCACGTGGGAAGCCCCGCGCGGCGCGAAAGCTGCCGGATTTCGTCCTTGTGCAGGTCCGCATCGAGAAGCGGGGCGAGCACCTGATGTTCGCGGGCGGCGCGGTGGCCGGGGCGGAAATCGCGCGTGTCGTCCGCATTGATTCCGTAGGCAATCGCTGTAAAGTTGCGCTGCGCCGCGAGTTGCTCCATGCGATCGAACAGCTCGTCTTTGCAGTGATAGCAGCGGTCCGCATTGTTCGCCACATACAAGGGATTGTCGAATTCCCGCGTTTCGATGAATTCATGGCGCACGCCGGCCGCGCGGATAAACGCTTCGGCCTGCTCGCGATCGTGACGTGAAAAACTTGCCGAGAGCGCCGTGACGGCAAGCGAGCGCTCACCGAGAACACGATGTGCCGCCCAGGCCAGGTAGGCCGAGTCGGCGCCCCCTGAAAACGCGATGAGAAGCGAATCGATTCCGCGGAGACCCGCGAACAGGCTCTCCTGCTTCTCGAGTGAAACGCTATCGTCAACGGTGAGTTTTGGGGTCACTTTTGCGGTTACTTTTGCGGACAATTTTGCGGCGCTAGCCATGCTTAGAAAATCCTCGCAGCCTCACAGCCAGTATAGCTTAGCCCGCTTCACTGGAAGTCGAGAAGAACGTCTACCTTTGAATCTTTAGGATTTTCCTGTAGGAAGCGGCCGATTTTGTCGTAGCGGTAGGGCGAGCCGACGAACGCCCGCCTGATTCCGGTGTCCACGAACTCGTCATACACGGACTTGTTAAATATGGCGCCGTTAGCAATCGTCCAGGCAGAGCGGATGCGTTTCTCCCCATCCAGGGAAAGGCCGCTGAGCACAAGGTTTCCCATGTGGTATTGCGGGCCTTCGTCTATGGATACCGCATAAGAGACGCGCTTCGCAGCTTCGTCGAACGCCGGCATGGCCTCGAGCTTTGCGTCCAGGTATCCACGCTTGCCGTAAACGTCGCGAACGGCCTGCCAGGCGCCCTCGATTTTCATTCCATCGGCGAGGTCGCCCGCCTTGAGCTTGACTAAATCGTCGAGATTTTCAGGTGGAATTGAATAATTTCCTTTCCACGTAACGCCACCCCAGGTATACGCAGGACCGGGTTCGATGGGCGCATCAACCATCAGTTTATTGGGAAGCGCGCTCTTGGGATCGCCTGGCAAAGCGGCGCGGCCGGCGGCCCAAACTTCACCCGCAAAAAGCCATGGGCAAGGTAAATCGGGCGAACCTGCTCGAGTTCAAAGATTTCAATCGCGGTGCGGGAGAAAGGCTTGCCCAGCAAGTCGCCCACGCGGTCCCCGATCATGCGGTCGTTGCCGGCGAGCGCGTCGGAGAATTGTATGCCCGCGACATTCAGTTGATCGCCCTCGGCGCTGAAAAGCTGCACCTGCTGGTTTCCAACGCCGCTGACGGTGAGCGCATGCGACACGTGAACGTGCACGCCCTTGGCGTCGGAAGCTTCTGAATGCTAGAGCAAATCTGATCGAGCATCGCGCCCTGGAGGGGAACCATTCCGTCGAACAGCGGGATCGAGCTCTTGATCCCGGCGATCAGTTCCTCGTCGGTAAACCACGGGAAATTGTCGAACGAGGCGGGAATCTCGGGTGCGTCGGTGACCTGATATTCGAGCTTGATGCCCGCGCCCAGCGTCGAGTAACGATACTGAACGGAAGCGAAAGCACCCAGTTTGGCCAGCTTGTCAGCCCCCGCCTGGATGTCCTGCCGGCTGACGCTTGTGCCGGGTTGAAGTCCCGTGGCAGGTGGCGATCTGCTCGGACTTGAACCGCGCAGAGCCGGTGACCTGAACGGCGACCAGCGGCGAGGTAGCGGAGGAATCCTGCGCTTGCGCGGAGAACGGGGATAACGTCGCAACCAGCAACGGGACAAACAGAAGAAACGATGGGATCCATCGAAGAGCCGGGTTCGCTCCCCGATAAAGGGCATGGCTTTTATTCATGCCACAATTTTAGAACAGCAGAGCGCCGTCGGCTACTCGACGGTGACCGACTTCGCCAGATTGCGGGGCTGATCCACGTCGCAACCGCGGCGCACCGCGATGTGATAGGCGAGCATCTGCAACGGGACGATTTCAAGAATCGGGGCGATCAAATCAGGGGCCGACGGAATTTCGATCACGTGGTTCGCGATTTCGCGCGCCAGATGATCGCCTTCGGTGACTACGGCGATCACGATGCCGTCGCGCGCCTTCACTTCCTGCAGGTTCGAAATGGTCTTTTCGTAGCGAAGCATCGAGCCGGGATCCGATTCGTCGCGGGTCGCGATCAGCACCACCGGCAAATTCTCGTCGATCAGCGCGTTTGGCCCATGCTTCATTTCGCCGGCGGGATAGCCTTCCGCGTGAATGTAGGAAATCTCCTTCAGCTTCAGGGCGCCTTCGAGCGCGATGGGGTAATGAATGCCGCGGCCGAGATAGAGGAAATCAGTGTGCCGGAAGAATTGCCGGGCGAGGTCTTCGATCTCTCCGTCGCGCTGCAAGTATATTCTCAATCTTGTGCGGGATGCGCGTGACTTCCTGCATTAAGTGCTGCGATGCAGCGGAAGTGAGCTTGCCTCGCACCTGTCCGAGGTGAAGGGCTGTCAGCAATAGCGCCGTGAGCTGCCCTGTGAATGCCTTGGTGGAGGCGACGCCGATCTCAGGACCGGCGTGCGTGTAAATGGTGCCGTTGGCTTCGCGGGTGAGCATGGCGCCCACCACGTTGCAAATGGCGAGCACCTTGGCGCCTTTCTGGCGGGCTTCGCGCTCCGCGGCCAGGGTGTCCGCTGTTTCGCCGGACTGGCTGATGGCGATCACCAGGCTGTGCTCGTCCACGATGGGGTCGCGGTAGCGGTACTCGCTGCCGTAATCCACTTCCACCGGCATTTGCGCGAGGCGCTCGATCATGAATTTGCCGGCGAGTCCCGCGTGCCAGCTTGTGCCGCAGGCGACGATTTTCACGTCGCGGAAGTTCTTGAACTCCTGTTCGGTGATGTCCATTTCGTCGAGGAAGACCTTGCCGGTTTCCTGTGAAATTCTGCCGAGCAGCGTGTCGCGAACCGCGCGCGGCTGCTCGAAAATCTCCTTCTGCATGAAATGCTTGAAGCCGCCCTTTTCCGCCATGATGGGGTCCCAGGTGATGTGCTGGGCGGGGCGGGTGATGGGGCGGCTCTCAAAATCAAACAGGCGCACACCCTGCGGCGTGAGCACGGCCACCTCGCCGTCGCCGAGAAAGAAAACGCTGCGCGTGTGCGCGAGGATAGCCGGAATGTCGCTGGCGACGAAGAATTCATTCTCGCCAAGCCCCACCACGATGGGCGGGCCCAGGCGCGCGGCAACGATCTTATTGGGGTCCTTGGTGGAAACCGCCACCAGGGCATAGGCGCCGCCCATGACTTTGACGGCCTTCAACACGGCTTCTTCCAGATCGGAATTCTTCGAGAATTTTTCGAGCAGGTGCGCGATGATTTCCGTGTCGGTTTCGGTCTGAAACTTGTGGCCCTCGGCGATCAGCTGTTTCTTCAGCTCGATGTAGTTTTCGATAATTCCGTTGTGAACGACGACGATTTCGCCAGTGCAATCGCGGTGCGGATGGGCGTTTTCTTCCGTGGGGCGGCCGTGAGTGGCCCAGCGGGTATGGCCGATGCCGTAGACGCCGTCGAGCGGCGTGATCCGAATCGATTCTTCCAGGTTGCGAAGCTTTCCCGGGGCGCGGCGGATCTCCATTTTGCCGTTATCGCCTACCACCGCGATGCCAGCCGAGTCGTAGCCGCGATATTCAAGGCGCCGGAGCCCGTCGAGAATCAGCGGCACCACCCGTCTTCGGCCCGATATAGCCCACAATTCCGCACATATTGTTGACTCCTAAAGATCCGCCTGGCTCCGAGCAGGCTGCCGGCTAGCTGTCTATTAGGTTAGCACACCGGATTGAAGCGACAAGTCACTCGCGTCAGGCGTGTTGCGGGTTCGGCAAACCGGAGGGCCTGGGAATGCCCGCACGTAAGCTGCTTCGTTGTTGAGGGTTAGCGGCTATTCGATGAAGCAGCCGGCACGTCAGTCGAGGATTTCGAAGCGGAATTCCTCGATGACGGGGTTGGTGAGCACGTCTTTCGCGATGCGCTCGACTTGCGCCTTGGCTTCCTCGCGGCTGAGGCCGTCGAGCTGGAGGACGAAGAACTTGCCCTGGCGTACGTCTTGTACCTTCGCGTAGCCAAGCGAAGAGAGTGCGCGTTGAATGGTTTGTCCCTGGGGATCGAGGACGGTGGATTTCAGCATGACCCAGACGTGAGCTTTCATGGTGTGGTTGGTCGCCAGAGCCGGCCATGGCGAAAACTCTTTCCGGCCTTGCCAAGCGACACAGGATTATAACAGCCCGGCGGTTTTTGCCGCGGCGCGAAAATCGTCGAGCAACTGCCGTTTGTCGAGCGGGGAAAGAAACGCCGCGTTGAAGCTTTGCTCGGCGAGCTGAAGAAGCTGTTTGGCCGAAAGCCCCAGCGAGGCCGCGCGCGAATATTCGGTGAGAAGATCCGTGTGAAACAGCGCCGGGTCGTCGGTGGAAAGAACCACGGGCAAGCCGCGCTCGATGAATTGCGCCAGCGGATGGTCCGCCAGCGAAGCGGACTTTTTCCCGATTTGTTTCGCGAGCGCGCCGGTGCACAGGTTGCTGGTCGGGCAGTTTTCCAGCACGATGCGCCGCAGGGCCAGCGTTTCAGCCAACGCAGGATCGTGCATCACGGCGATGCCGTGGCCGATGCGCTCGGCGCCTAGAATTTCAACCGCTTCGCGCACGGAGTCCGGGCCGCCGATTTCGCCCGCATGGCACACGATGCGCAACCCTTCGCTGCGGGCCAGATCGAAGGCGGCGCGGAAATTTACGGCCGGGAACGAAAGTTCGTCGCCGCCCATGCCGAAGGCGACCACGCCGGAATTATGCAGCTGGCAGGCCCAGCGCGCGACTTCCTTGGCGGCATCCGCGCCGAACTGGCGCGCCGCGTCGAAAATCCAAGCCGTGCGAAGGCGGCTGAAAGATACGATTTGCGAGGTTTCGCGGATGGCGGCGAAATTCGCCTCCACGTTCTGCATGCGCCGCAGCATCACGCCGGTGGAGATCGTGATTTCGGCGTAGACGACGTTCTGCCGCATCAGCTCTTCCAGCAGCCTTCGAGTGATGAGCGCGTAGTCGTCCGGATCGCGGAGAAATGAAGTGACCCACTTGAAAACGTCGATGAAGCCAGCGAAGTCCGAGTAGCGTGTA
Source organism: uncultured Acidobacteriota bacterium (assembly GCA_963848365.1). GTDB lineage: Bacteria > Acidobacteriota > Terriglobia > Acidiferrales > UBA7541 > Palsa-295. Next base: position 1,293,416 of record CAWKDI010000002.1, on the reverse strand, counting down.
GCGCGCGGCGACCTCTTCAGCGGTGAGTTTCGTGCCGTGGCGGGCCGCCAGTTCGACGGCCGTTTCCGGGCGAATCGAGCCTTCCAGATGGAGATGAAGTTCCGCTTTGGGAAGGCTGTCGACGATTGTCGGCTCGTCGGGCGGATTGTGTCATGGCTGCCATTTCACCAGGTGCAACCTACTGCGAAGGCAACTGCGGCCGCCCGGCATTGATCCACGCGGTCATCCAGTAGGAGCCGACGTCGGTCGGCGGCGTCGGAGAATTGGCGGACCAGCACCGCGCCCGCCTGCGCATAGAAGCGGTCGTAGTAGTCATCGCCGTAGCTCGCGAGCCCTTCGTGCGCGCGGTGATCCGCCCACAGGACATTTTCAAGCCAGGCATGGGCGCCCATGGCGCATGTCGAAAGCGTGTTCCGTGGGATCGCGAATGAACGCGGCTTCGTTGGGCTTTACGAAAAAGAAGAGCTGGTAGCGATCGACGAGCCCGGCGCCGAATCGCTCGTTCACGCCGGGCTGATCGGAAAGGCTGCCGTCGTGGTTCATCGTGGTGTTGAAAGGATCGTGCGCGGCAGCGACGTAATAGGCCAGAATGGCGGCGGTGAGCTTTGCCTCGGTCCAATTGCGCGCCTCGAAGGCGTCGGTCAATTTCTTGCTGTAGATTCCGATTTGCCAGGGGAGCAGGCCATACATTTCAACGGTGCGCCGCGTGAATTTGCAGACGGCGGCGCGTATAGGAGCGCGGGAGCGCGGAAAAAGGGAACTGCCCGTAGTGGTCGAGCCGGATGAAGCCGTTGTGCTCGTCGGCGTACTCTGTTCTCCGGATTCCGGATCGGTGACATGCTGGACGAGAAACTGGCGGTTGGCGTCAAAGAAAGGCAGCATTTCCGGGGGCAACGTGTCGACGGCTTTGTTTGTGATGAGCCGGTCGGCGCTTCTGGCCCCAGCCGAAAGACGGCAGGCGGGCTGATAGAATAGCGCCAGCGCAGAGCAAGGCAAGAGCGGCTGCGAAGCGACACGGCGCATCAACGGAGTGTCTCCCTTCAGCGCGGCTGCGGCGCGAGGCGAGGCCGAGTTCGCTGTGCTTGCGGCCATAGAAGTGATAGACGCACAGGCCGATCAGCAGCCACACGAAGAATCGCAGCCAGTTTTCGACGGTCAGGCTCGCCATCAGAATGAAGCAGGACACCACCGAGGCGATCGGGATCCACGGCGTCCAGGGAACGCGAAAGCCGCGCGGGCGCTCCGGCTGGCGCTTGCGCAGGATCAGCACCGCAATCGAAACGAGAATGAAAGCGAACAGCGTGCCGATATTGGAAAGGTCGGCGAGGGTGCCGATATCGAATATGCCCGCCGGAATCGCGACGAAAAAGCCGGCGACCCAGGTGGCCACATCCGGCGTGCGGAATTTGCTGTGCACGCGGGAAAACGCGGCCGGAAGCAAGCCGTCGCGGGACATCGCAAACCAGACGCGCGCCTGCCCAAGCTGAAAAACGAGAATCGAGGAGATCATGCCCATCAGCGCGCCGGCGGTGACCCAGCGATTCACGCCGTTGAGCCCGATCGCTTCGAGCGCTTCGCGCGACGGGCGCGGCGGTGTTGAGCTTGCTCCAGTGCTGAATGCCGGTGAGAACCAGCGCCACGGCGATGTAAAGGAATGAGCAAACGAACAGCGAAACGAGGATGCCGATGGGCAGGTCCCGCTTGGGGTTTTGGCATTCCTCGGCGGCGGTGGAAACGGAATCAAATCCGATGTAGGTGAAGAAAACGATGGCGCCGCCGGTGAGCACTCCCTGCATGTGATTGGGGAAGAACGGATGCCAGTTCGAGGGCTGGATGTACTTGCTGGCCGCGACGCAAAACACCACGATGGCGAGCATTTTGATCCCCACCATCACGTTGTTTGCGCCGGCCGATTCGCGGATGCCGAAAACCAGCAGCACCGTGAGGAACATCACGATGAGAAAGCCCATGATGTTGAAATGCGGCGCCCATCCGGTATCCGGCGAATAGGCGGGCGTGCTCAGCACGGCGGGCATGTGAATGCCGAACGAATCGAGCAGGCTGTTGATGTAGGCCGAGAAGCCCACGGCGACGGCCATGTTGGACACGGCGTATTCGAGAATCAGATCCCAGCCGATGATCCAGGCGACGAGTTCGCCCAGCGTCGCGTAGGTGTAGGTGTAGGCGCTGCCGGCGATCGGAATCATGGAGGCGAGTTCCGCGTAGCACAAGCCCGCCAAGCCGCAGACCACCGCCACGACGAAAAAAGAAACCGCGATCGCCGGTCCGGCTCCGGGACGGCCGGAAACGCCCAGCGCGTGCGTGCCATGCATCAGCACATCGAGCAGAGGAGCTTTCAGGATAGAAGGGAACTGAACGGTTTCGCCGGCGGCGGCCGTGCCGGTGAGGACGAAAATGCCGCTGCCGATGATGGCGCCGACGCCGAGGGCGGTGAGGCTGAGCCAGCCAAGGGTTTTCTTCAGCCGTCGTTCGGGCTGGTCGGCGTCGGAGATGAGCTGATCGATGCTCTTCGTGCGGAAAAGCTGTGGGTCCAATCGCCACCCTCCGCCAGCGACCAACGAAAAAACTCTACCGTGTGCGGCGAGTTCCGCGCAACAGTGGGCTGAGTCGTGCCGGTGAATCTGTGGGCTGAATTTGGGCGGAATCGTTCAGGCGAATTGCAGATTGGCGTAGCGTTCGACCAGTTTCTTCGGGCCGTAATCCTGGAAGCTGACGGTGAGCTTGCGGTCTTCGCCCTCGCCTTCGACTTCGATGATCGTGCCCACGCCGTATTTGGAATGGCGGACGCGCGCGCCGATCAGCGGATTGCTGGAAGGCGCGCGGAGGCGCCGGGGTGCGGACGTCGAGCGCGCCTGGCGCGGCGGGTAGCCGTACGGATGGCCGTCGCGGCGCGCGAGCGCATAGCCTTCCGAAAACTCCGGGTCGGGTTCGTAGCGGCGCGTTTCGCCGGGCTCGGAATAGGAGCCGGCGGCGGCTTCGATCAGGTCGCCCGGAATTTCGGCGATGAAGCGCGAGGGAAGCGAAGCGCGCAGGCGCTCTTCGCCGTAGCTGCGGCGGTAGATGGCGCGCGAGAGAGACGAGCGAGCGTCTTGGCGCGCGTCATGCCCGACATAGAAAAGCCGGCGCTCCTCTTCCAGTTCGGCGTTGCTGTTGAGCGAGCGGCTGTGGGGAAGCAGCCCTTCTTCGAGGCCGGCGAGAAAGACGGCGTCGAATTCGAGGCCCTTGGCGCTGTGCAGGGTCATCAGCGAGACGGGAACCGTCTCGTCGATATTCGTCCGCGTCGCTCACGAGCGCGGCGTGGTCGAGCATGTCTTCCAGCGTCTGGCCCTGCTCGGTGGCTTCGGCCATGGCGTTGGAAAGTTCGCGCAGGTTTTCGGCGCGCGAAGTGTGCTCGATGTTGTCCTGCTGCTCGACCCAATCGAGATAGCCGGTTTGGTCGAGCACGCGTTCGATCAACTGCGCGGGCGGCAGATCCTGGCAGTCGCTGCTGCAGGCCTTCGATCATTTCGCGAAAAGCGTTGAGCGCGCCGGTGAGCCGTTTGCCGGTGCCGAATTCGCCTGCGCGGATCACGTCCCAGAGAGATTGGTTGGTTTCTTTCGCGCGCGCGTCGAGCAGCGCCACCGTGGCGGCGCCGATGCCGCGCGGCGGGACGTTCAGCACGCGCAGCAGCGCGACATCGTCCTCGGGATGAAACAGCAGGCGCACGTAGGCCAGGGCGTTGCGCACTTCGGCGCGCTCGTAAAAGCTGAAGCCGCCGACCACGCGATAGCGAATGCCCATCCGCCGCAGAATTTCCTCGAACGAGCGCGACTGCGAGCCGGTGCGATAGAGCACGGCGACGTGCGCGTCGGGGTCGTTGCGCAGGAAAGCGCGAAATCTCGCCGCAGATGAATTCGGCTTCGGCGACGGAATCCTGCGCTTCGAAAAAGCGCGAGGCGCTTGCCCGCGCCGATGTTGCCCTGAAGATTCTTGCCCAGGCGGTCGGAATTGTTGCCCACCACGGCGGCGGCGGCGTCGAGAATGATCTGCGTCGAGCGGTAATTTTCTTCGAGGCGAATGATCTTCGCGTCCGGGAAAATCCTCGGTGAAGCGCTTCAGATTGCCGGCGCGCGCGCCGCGCCAGCCGTAGATCGACTGGTCCTCGTCGCCCACCACGCAGACATTCTTGCGCGTGCCCGCCAGCAGGCGGACGAGTTCCTCCTGCGAGGCGTTGGTGTCCTGAAACTCGTCGACCATCAGATATTGAAAGCGCGAACTCCAGGCCGCGCGCACCTCGGCGATGCTCGCGCAGCAGCTCGACGGAGCGCAGCAGCAGATCGTCGAAATCGAGCGCGGCCGCTTTGCGCAGAATTTCGTTGTAAGCGCCGAAGACTTCGGACGACTTGCTGGCGCATTTCGTCGCGCGCCTGGTCGGCGTCGGCGCGCATTTCCTCCGGCGTGATGCCGTGATTTTTCGCGTGGCTGATCTGCGAGCGGAGCGCTGCGCGGCGGAAAGTCCTCGGTCGGCAGATCGAGCTGCAGCAGAGCGCGCTTGACGGCGGCGGTCTGATCGTCGTCATCGTAAATCGCGAAATCGCGCGGCAAGCCCGAGATGCGTGGCTTCGCGGCGCAGCAGGCGCGCGCAAAAAGAATGGAATGTGGAGACCCACACGTCGGAGGCGTCCTGCCCGCTCGATGCGCAGCAGTTCGTTGATGCGGTCCTTCATCACGCTGGCGGCTTTGTTGGTGAATGTGACCGCGAGAATCGCGCTGCCCGGCACGCGCCGCTCGAGCAAGATGCGCGATGCGATAGGTGATGACGCGCGTTTTGCCCGTGCCGGCGCCCGGCCAGCACCAGCACCGGCCTTCGGTCGCGAGCACGGCTTCGCGCTGGCGTTCGTTGAGTCCGTCGAGAAGCGACGTTGCCTGAGGAGTATTGGTCAAGTTGGTTTTGTCGGTTGAATTCGTCTTCGTCGAGTTGTGGTGCAATAAAGAATTCTAACCGAGCGAATGCGATTGAGCAATTTATTGGAAAAACTGTTGCACGAATGCTCGCCTGCGAGCCGGTTCTGAAGCACGTACGGCGAGTCTGCTAAACTTCTCAACTATGAAACAAGTGAAGCTGCCGACGTGGTTGCAGCATTTTGTCGCGGCGATGGGCGGCGGCGGAATCTTCGCGGTGGCGTTTCTCGATTCGTCCGTGCTTTCTTTTCCTTTCATCACCGACGGCTGGTGATGAAGATGTGCATCGACAAGCCCAGCCGGATGCTTTATTACGCGGCCATGGCAACGCTCGGGTCTCTTCTGGGATGCATCTGGATCTACTGGCTGGCGAAAAAGGGCGGCGAGGTCTATTTTCACCGCCACGGGGGCCCTATGCGCTGAAAGCAAAGCGCTGGGTCGATAGCCACGCGTTCCTCAGCCTGTTCATTCCGGCCATTCTTCCGCCGCCGATGCAATTCAAGGTGTTTCGTTCTCGCCGAGGGCGTGTTTCAGGTGCCGCTGCGGACGTTCGTGCTCGCTTTGGTGTTGGGACGCGGAGTCAGATATCTCGCTGAAGGGATCTTTGCGGTCCGTTACGGACAGGCGGCTCTGCTGTTTCTGGTCAGCCATGCGGGCGCTTTTATCCTGAGTGTGATCGCACTTCTCTTGCTGCTTTACCTTGCAAACCGGCTGGCGCTTCACACCGCTCCCGCCCGGGAATGACTGGGTCAGGGATTTGAGGAAGCTGCGTAAAGATATTCCTCGCTGATCACGTGGAACGCGCCGTCCAGGTCTATGCGGACGATGATGTTGGCCGGGCTCGCGTCGCTCGCGGGAAATCGCAGGTCGCGCAACTCGAATCGGTAGCCATCCTCGCGCCGGCTTACGCTCGCCAGTGGAAATTTGGCGTATTTCAAAAACCGCCGGACTGAAATTGTCTTCTGCGCCGTCTCCAGCGCGGGCGATTCCTCCGGTTTATAGCGCGTCAGGCTGCGATCGGGATGGAAGCTGGCCCGGCGACCGAGCGCCACGTCGAGTTCCTGCATTGTGTCGTCGGTCGACACAACTCCTCGCCACTCGAACGGGTTAGCGGAAAACGGAAATGCTCCCGCCGCAAGGGGCTCCCGCCCGTTATATTCGTTGGAGAGCAGCAGACCGACCGCGCGGCTGCGCAAGTCGGCGCGCGCGGACAGATATCCTGCCAGCAACAGCAGCGTGAAAAGCGCCGCGCCCGCCCCACCGCCGGTTTTGCGTACCCCAACTTCCTCCCCAACAAGCCGGAACAACTGCGGAAGAAGAAAACCCCCGATCAAAATGAGGAGTACCCACGGATCGAAGTTGGCCGCAAGGCTCCAGACGGTCCAATGCACGCGAAAGGGCCACAGCAGTTGCAGTCCTTCGCCGCTCGAGAGATCGAGCAAAATGTGGCCGCAGAAGCCGGCGGCGCAAACCGCCGCCGCGGAAGCAAACGTCAGTGGGAGTGTCGAGCCGCACCGCGCGTTGTCGCGCTTCCATTGTTTGTCGAGGACCCAGAATACGCCCGCAAGAAGGCACGCAAGAGCAGCCGCGCCAAAAACCGAATGAAACAGCGTCCGATGAAAACGCAGGAAGGCGCCAGCGCCCCCGAAATAACTCAAATAATCAAGATCGGGAGCCATCCCGCTGACGATCAGCATGGCGAGCCCAAACCTGGGCAGAAGCTGCGGTCGGGTGCGCGCCAAGGTGGCCGACGCCAGTGCATGTGTGAAAGGGTCCAAGGCGGCGCAGCTTTCCTGGACGGCTACGCTTTCGCAGGTGCGGGAACCACCAGGGACAAAGCGTCCGGAACGATGCGGAACGAAATGGGCGCCGGACCGATTGGCTCGCCGTCCACCTGCGCATAGACGGGTTCGCTTCCGACAGCCTCGCAAATCGCCTCGGTGGCTTTCCAGGCGTCAATGCCTTTCATGCGGCGGAGCTTGCCGAGCCACAGCGCCGGCAGGCAGATCAGGTAGCCGAAGCGGCTGCGCTTGGAATTTGTGAGGATCTCGAACGAGTCTTCGTAGAGGCTCGCGCCGGTGGTGATCTTGAACGGGCCCCCATAGTGCGCGGTGCGCCCGACAACGACAAATGTGGCGCGCTGTTCCTTGGAGGCCGAGAGGATTTTCATCTCGGGAAAACCGTAGCGGAAGAACTGGCGAGCGCCCTCGGTCCAGTAAGCAATGATCCCAGCCCGTTTTTTGAGTTCTTCATCAACTCCGTTGACGATCGCGCCATCGGGACCCGCCCCTGCAACGCAAAGAAAATATCGGCCGCCGGGCGGCACGTGTTCGGTGTGATTTCCGTTCAGCGTTTCCGCCAGGCCGAGCGCGATTCGGCGCACTGTGCCGCCGCGGATAAGCCGGGCGGCGTGGGGAATGTCCCAGGGAATGCCGAGTTCCTTCGCGAGGATATTGGCGGTGCCGGCGGGCAACAGCGCCATGGGAACCTGGCTTCCGGCCATGCCGTTCACCACTTCGTTGATGGTGCCGTCGCCGCCGCAGACGATCACCATGCCGCGGCGCTGCGCCACGGCATCGCGAGCCATTTGCGTGGCGGAAGCGCGCGCGGTGGTGGGAGCGAGTTCGGTGGCGATGCCCGCGTCCTTCAGGATTCTTGCGGCCTGCTCGACTTCGGAGAAGCGGCGATGGCGGTTGCCGCCGCTGGTCGGGTTGTAGATGAGAATGGCGTCCTTGATTCCGTCAGGCATTCGGCGTCCGGGTCTCCATGGCAATCGTGCATTGTATAATATGCTGAGAATTTTGATTTCGGCCGCTTCCTTCTGAGGGTTCCATGTCCAAAATTCAGGACGCCGCGAAAGAAATCGAGCGCCTGCGCGAAGAGATTCGCCGCCATGAATACTTGTACTACGTCGCGGACGATCCCGAAATCTCCGATGCCGCCTTTGACCGCCTGATGACCCAGCTTCGGGAGCTGGAAGACAAGCACCCGGAACTGCTCACGCCGGATTCGCCTACCCAGCGAGTGGGCGGCGCGCCGCGCGAGGGTTTCCAGAGCGTCCCGCACAAGACGCCCATGATCAGCCTCGATAACAGCTTTTCTTTCGAATCGCTGGGCGAGTTCGACCGGCGCGTGCGGGAACTTACGGGACGAGAGAAAGTCGACTACGTGGCGGAGCATAAGTTCGACGGCCTGAGCCTTTCGCTGCTATACGAAGATGGAAAGCTCGCGCGAGGCGTCACGCGCGGCGACGGCACGACCGGCGAGGATGTAACTCCCAACGTCAAGACGATTCGTTCTATTCCTTTGACCATCCTCCCGGCAAAGCTGAAAGAAGCGGGCCTGGGCGGCGATTTCGAAGTCCGCGGTGAAGTGATTATGACCGGGCAGGCTTTCAAGGATTTGAACGCTCAGCAGGCCGAAACGGGCGGGAAAATTTTCGCGAATCCCCGGAATGCCGCGGCGGGGGCCGTGCGCGTCCTCGATCCTAAAATCACCGCGTCGAGGCGGCTGGATTTCTTCGCGTACTACCTCCTGGTCGATGGCCGCGCGCCGAAGAAGCGCCTGTCGGAAGTCCTGGAAACGCTGAGCCTGCTTCATTTCAAGGCCAGCGACGACTGGAAGCTGTGCCATTCGCTGAAGGAGGTCGAGGACTACATCACCCGGTGGGACGCGAAGCGCGAAAAGCTGGCGTACGAAATCGACGGCATCGTCGTGAAGGTCGATGAAATCTCCTTGCAGAACGAGCTCGGCTTTACGGCAAAAGCCCCGCGCTGGGCCATTGCCTACAAGTATCCCGCGCACCAGGAGACCACCGTCGTGCGCGCAATCGACGTGAGCGTCGGGCGAACCGGAACGCTGACTCCTTTTGCTTACTTCGAGCCGGTGAAAATCGGCGGCGTCACCGTCGTCAAGTCCACCCTGCACAACATGGACGAAGTCGAGCGGCTGAACATCCATGCGGGAGATACCGTGCTGGTGGAGCGCGCCGGAGAGGTGATTCCCCACGTTCTGAAGGTCGTGAAGCACGGTACGGAAGAAAAAAAGTTTCGCATGCCGTCGAAATGCCCGGTGTGCGGCATGGGCGTTCACCGGGCCGAGGGCGAGGTGGCTTACCGGTGCGTGAACGTGTCGTGCCCGGCTCGCCAGAGAGAATCGTTCCTTCACTTTGCCGGCCGGCACGCGATGAATATCGACGGCCTGGGCGAAAAGATCGTCGTCCAGATGCTTCAGAAGGGCCTGGTGAAGGATTTTGCCGATCTCTACAAGCTCGACATGGAAACGCTCGCGGCGCTCGATCGGATGGGGGAAAAGTCCGCGCAGAACCTTCTCGCTGAAATCGACGCCAGCCGAAAAGCCAGCCTGGCGCGGCTTATCTATGCCGTGGGAATTCCCTTTGTCGGTGAACGCACCGCCCAGCTTCTGGCCGCGCATTTCGGGTCCATGGATAAATTGGAGGCTGCTGGTCCGGAAGAGTTGATGGAAGTGAGCGAGGTCGGGCCCAAGATCGCCGAAGGGGTTCGCGAATTTTTCTCCGAAAAGGCGAATCGAAAGCTGATCGAGCGCCTTCGTGATGTCGGCGTGAACATGAAAGAGGAGCGCGAAACCCCTAAGGACACAAAATTCGCGGGCATGACGTTTGTGTTCACCGGCACGCTCACCAGGCGGTCTCGCGAAGAAGCCGAAGCGCTGGTTGCTTCGCATGGCGGCAAGGCGGGAGGATCGGTCAGCAAGAAGACGAGCTATGTGGTGGTCGGCGCGGACCCGGGCTCGAAGTTCGAGAAGGCCAAATCGCTGAAAGTCCCCATCCTCGATGAGGCACAGTTTGACAAACTAGTTTCCTCGGGCTGATTGGCTCGCAAGCCCTGTTTCCTGCGCGAGCGGCCTCTGCTCGGTCCTTTTCAACTGGCCGTGATTTCTCTCTCCGCTCATAATCACCCGGAAGGGCTTTCTCCACAGGTTATAAAGCGGCGGTTGTAAGTGTCTTTGGTGTCCGGCAACCATAGAGGTTCCCATGGATTTTGGGCTACTCCTGGGCCTTCACGGCGCGGGCCCGCGTCTCGGTGGATGAAAACGCGAAGTGCAGCACCCAGTCGCGCGTTGTGCCGGTGCCGTTTGGCTTCGCCGGGCTGAACGTCCACTGGCGCGCCGCGCGCAAGGCAAGATTCGCAAAGTAGGCGCTCGGTCCGGGAGAATCGAGTTCAGCCTCCGCGACGCGTCCTGACGGATCGACGCTAACCTTCACGCTGACGCGGACAGTTCCACGTATGGTGGCCTGCGCTTTCTGCGGAACGTCGGGCAGTACTTGCTGAATGCCGTCTTCTGCCGCCGCGCTGGGCACAGGCTTTTTGCCTTGTGGCAAACCCTGTTCCAAAGGCTGTTCCTGCCCCTGTTCCTGAGCCTGAGCCGGAACACGCTGCGTTTGCGCCGTTGACGCTTCCTTGCTGGCCGCCGGTTTCACCGTGTTTTCCGCAGCAACCTGCTTCAACGGGCCAGAGGCGTCGGGTTTCTCGACCGCCGCCGGCTGCAAGTGCCGGGCATGGGCAGGGTGTTTCAAACGAAAAGAACTGACCATGATCGCCGCCAGCAGCAGTGCGATTGCCACGCCCCAGACAAGATAACGATAATTCGTGTCGGACTCCGTGGGTCCGTTTGCCGGTCGTTCCGCCGGTCGTTCTGCCGGTCGTTCCGCGGATCTTTCTGCCCCTGTGGCTTCCGGCCTGGCCACCTCTGGCAGCGCTTCCTGTGGAGGCACCGGCTCGAGCCGGGAAGCGATATCCGACGCCTTCAGGCGCAGCGCGGGATTGCGGCGTAGGCACCGCCGGACGATCTGCAGAAACGGTTGTCCCAGCGTTTCCGGCACCACAGGCTCGGCGGCCGGCTCCGAGCGTTCCCACGCCGGCAAATGCTGCGTGAGGACTTCCACCAGGGTCATGCCCAGCGCCCATGAATCGCCGGCAGGGGATTGTTTTCTTTCCGGTGGGCTGTAGCTGTCCAGGGTATCGGCGTTCGCGGGGCCGCCTGTTGGTTCGCCGGGCCGGCAGATTCCGTCGATGGAAAGCTTTACCTGCTCGCCGCAGGCCATGATGTTCGCCGGCTTCATGCGTCCGTGCGCGAGACCCATTCCGTGAAGATATGAAAGCGCGTCAAGCGCGGGCCGCAGCATCTCCCGCGCTTCCGACGGCGTGAGAGCCCGTTGCGGAATAATCTGAGACAAATCTTCGTCCGCGCATTCCGTCACGACAAAAAGAAGAGGAACGCCGTCCAGTTGGCAGCGTCCTGCCTGAAAGTAACGGAGCAGATTCGGATGGGACAGCCCGCCGGCCAGCGTCCAGCTGCTCAACTGCCGCTCGGATTCCCCGGGGTCGTCCGGCACGAGCTTGATGGCCGCCGCATGGGCTGGAGCGCCTGCCTCGCCGTAACTCGTTAAAAAAACAGCGCTGTGGCTGGAGCCGCCCAGATAGCGGTGCAATGGGAACTCGCCATTGACTGTTTGGCCCTCCCACTGTTTCCAAGTGTCGGTTGTGAGCGCATTTTCGAGTTGGGTGGCGTGCTCGGTCATCGTTGTCGCTCCTGATGGAACGCAGCCGCGAAATCACTCAAGGGACATTTTAAGGAGCTATAAACCCCTTCATCGGCCGGCAGGGTACAGGCTTGCGTAAGGAGTAGCTGACCCTTCGTACAGGCGGCCGGCCAAGCCCCCAGCCTTGCGTTTGGCCTGCCGTTACTTTGCGGGATGCTGGATTCTGAGTGTATGCTCCACGGCTGTTGCTGTTGAATTGACGGAACCTGTGATGGGGGCGAGACGATGCATTCGGATAGGGATTGCGGCTGCGGCCGCCAACTGTCACGCCGCGGACTGCTGAAGGCTGGAGTCGCTGCTGCCGCGGCGGTCGCGGCGGGGCAAACACCGGGAGCGTCCGCGGAAACGCAAGCCGAACTGGCCGAACAGACCAGGCAGAGACGAAAGGCTTCCGCGGTTCGGCCTGTCGACATTCATGCGCACTATTATCCGCAGTCGTTTTTCGACGTGATTGTCGAGGACGGCAAACGGTTCGGCGCGGAGTTTCACACCACGGAAGGCGGCTTCGCCTATAAGACGCCGGCGGGTGGCAACGTGATGGAAGCCAGGTTCATGGACCTGAATCTGCGCATCGCGGACATGGACCGGCAGGGCATCGCCATCCAGGCGGTCTCGCTCAGCACGCCCATGGTTTACTGGGGTGACGAAACTCTTTCGCACAAGCTGGCGGCCGCCTGGAACGACGGCGCGAGCGCGGCGCATGTGCAATACCCGGCGCGCATCGTGGCCCTCATGATGCTGCCGATGCTGTATCCAGACCGCGCCATAGACGAACTCAATCGCGCCAGCAAACTGCCGGGGATGCGCGGTGTTTATATGGGCACCCACATCGACGATACGCATGACCTCGACGATCCCATGTTTGATCCGATCTACGCGCATATCGAAGCCCTGGGTCTGCCAATATTCCTGCATCCGCTGCAGAATTTCGGACTGGCGCGCCTGCAATCGTATTACCTCACGAATTTGCTCGGGAATCCGTTCGATACCGCCATCGCCGCATCCAAGCTGATTTTCGGCGGGGTGATGGACCGGCACCCGAAGCTGCAGATCAACCTGCCCCATGGCGGCGGAGCGCTGCCAATCCTGATCGGGCGCATCGATCAGGGCTACCGCGTTCGGCCGGAGATCAAGAAGATGAACGTGCCGCGGGCGCCCAGCGAGTATTTGCAGCGTTTCACCTACGATACAATCGTGCACTCCAGGCCGATTATGGAGTTCATCATTCGGGAGGTAGGCGCCGAGCGCGTCATGATCGGGAGCGACTATTGCTACGACATGGGCTACGACCGGCCCATGGAGTTTATCGAGCAGCTCAATCTAACGAGCGAGCAGAGAAACATGATCGTGGGAGGAAACGCAGCGCGGATTCTGAAATTGTGAGTCGAGAATGACAACGTGAAGCTCTAAAGCTGAGGCATTTTGGCGCCGTCGCCTATGACGGTGAGCCACTTTTTCACTTGCCACTTGGTGACCACGCCGTTGAGCACGTAGGGATCGTTTTTCGCGAAGTTTTCAGCGGCAGCGGGGGATTCGCCGCGAAACACCAGGACGCCGCCCCGGTCAGGATCGGCGTAGGCGCCGCCGAGAATCATTTCGCCGCGATCGTAGGACTCCTGCGCCGAGCTTCAGATGCGCGGCCCGCAACGGTGCGCGCTTGGCAACGTAATCTTCCACATAATCGTAGAAGAGGATGTAGTGCATTCGCGCCCTTCCTGCGATCGGCAGAATAATTTAAACGGAGTAGGAGACGTTGTCGTCGGCCACCTACGACAACGCGCTTTCCTTGGGCTGCAGCGGCCGTCGTTTTCGTGCCGCGGCGCATGGCCACCTGGCCGGTTCGCACCACTTCAATCAAGCCGAGCGGGCGCAGCACTTCGAGCAGGCTGTCGATCTTGTCTTCGGTGCCGGTGATTTCGATGGTGAGCGAGTCGTGCGCCACGTCGACGACGCGCGCGCGAAACACGTTGGCGAGCTCGAGCACGTGCGAACGCGAGTCGGGCGTCGGCTGCCACCTTGATCAGCGCGAGATCGCGCGTGATGGCCGGCTGCGAGGTCACGTCGTCCACCAGCAGCACGTTCACCAGCTTGTAGACGTTGGCCACGATTCGGCGCGCCTGGTCTTCGTCCGCATCCACGACGATCGTCATCCGCGAGACTTCCGGTTTTTCGGTGCGGCCCACGGTGAGCGAGTCGATATTGAACGCGCGCCGGCGGAACAGCGAAACCACGCGCGAGAGCACGCCCGGCTTATTTTCGACGTAAACGATGAATGTATGGAGCATGGATTTTCCTATTCGTCTCCCGCGGTTTCGACGATCGGGCTGGGCCGCCGGATCATTTCGTGCAGCGAAGCGCCCGCCGCCACCATCGGATAGACCGTATCTTCCTGCTCGACCTGGAAATCGATCAGCACGGGGCCGTTGTGCTCGCGCGCCGCGCGGATCGTGGGGACCACGTCGGCGCGCGTGTTGCAGATGATGCTGCGGATGCCGTAGGCCTCGCCGAGCTTCGTGAAGTCCGGGCTGAGCAGCGGCGTGGCTTCGTAATTCCGCTCGTAGAAGAACTCCTGCCACTGGCGCACCATTCCCAGGTAGCCGTTGTTGATGATGGCGATATTCACCTTCAGATTTTCCTGCACGATGGTGGCGAGCTCGGCCATGGTCATCTGGAAGCCGCCGTCGCCGGCCACCACCCAGACGTCCGAGGCCGGGCAGGCCACCTTCGCGCCGATGGCCGCGGGCAGGGCAAAGCCCATGGTGCCCAACCCGCCGGAGGTGATCAGCGACCGCGGACGGTCGTGCTTGTAATACTGCGCCTCCCACATCTGGTGCTGGCCCACGTCGGTGACCACGATGGTTTCGCTGTCGCGCGTCTCGTGCCACAGATCGTTGATCACGTGCGCGGCATAGAGATGGCCGTTGTCCGGTAGATTCTGGATATCGCGCACGGCGGAATCGCCCTTGAGCCGCCGGACGAATTCGAGCCATTTGCGCCGGTCTTTCATCTCGAGGCGCGGCAGCAATTCCTGCAGGATCCTGCGCAGATCGCCGACCAGAGCCACGTCCACCTTGACGTTCTTGTTGATCTCCGACGGGTCGATATCCACGTGGATCTTCTTCGCGTTGGGCGCGTAGGTCTTCAGGTTGCCGGTGACGCGATCGTCAAAGCGCATGCCCAGGGCGATCAGCAGGTCGGCTTCCTGAATCGCCGTGTTCACCCAAGCCTCGCCGTGCATGCCCATCATGCCGAGATTGAGCACGTGCGAGGCGGGGAAGTGGCCCAGGCCCAGCAGCGTCATGGCCACGGGGATCGAGCCGCGCTCGGCGAACGATTGCACCTCGTGTTCCGCGCCGGAGACCGAGATGCCGTGCCCGGCAAGAATCATGCGGTCGCTTGGCCGCGTGGATCAACTCCAGGGCCTTCTCGTAGGATTCCTTCGCCGGGGAAAGATCGGGACGGTAGCCGCGCATCTGGGGCTCGGCGGCTTCCCAGTCGAATTCGCACGAGCTTTGCTGCGCGTCCTTGGTGATGTCGATCAGCACCGGCCCGGGCCGCCCCGACTTGGCGACGTAGAACGCCTCGCGAACCGTGTGCGCGATCTCATCGGCGCGCGTGACGAGATAGTTGTGCTTGGTGATGGGCAGCGTGACGCCGGTGATGTCGGTTTCCTGAAAGGCGTCGGAGCCGAGCAGCTTGCTGCCGACCTGTCCCGTGATGCAGACGATGGGCGACGAGTCGAGCATGGCCGTGGCGATGCCGGTGACCATGTTGGTGGCGCCGGGGCCCGAGGTGGCGATGGCCACGCCGACGTCGCCCGTGGCGCGCGCGTAGCCATCGGCCATGTGCGTCGCGCCCTGCTCGTGGCGCACCAGGATGTGGTGAATGGAGCTGTGGCGCAGCGCGTCATATACCGGGAGGATCGCGCCGCCGGGATAGCCGAACACGTGCTTTACGCCTTCGCGCTCGAGGCACTCCCACAGGATTCTTGCGCCGGTCAACGTTGTCTTTTTGCCCGCCGTTTTCTGCTCCATTATTCTGTCGACCGTCTTGTCAACCGCCTTCTGCCCAGCCATGGTGCCTCCCTCAAGAGATCATAAAATCAAAAAACCCACCTAACCAGCTTTCGGTCGGTGGGTTCAGGAGCCTTTAAAATTTCCTTGTTTCAGCTGGCTCTTGAACCCCAGACCGGCGCGGGTACACCTACTACTACCCTGAGGCCTACTACACTAAGTTGGCCGGTCGCGCTCTCGTATCTGGAGAATTGAGCCACTGTTTCTCGGGTCCTTTGTGCTGCGACTCCGCTTTCAGCCACCAACTCTATTATTCGCCCCCTGATATGTCAAGAATCTCTTTGTCGTGGTTTGCGCAACCGAGCCGCGCGCTGGGTACTACGTAGAATAACCCGGATGCGCAGGACGGCCGATTGGGCTGCAAAGCTGATGCAGCGAAGACTCCTTATAGTGTCGAGTGAGCATGACACCGATTGTTTGCTTTGAGTAACTTGAGCACGATTCCACTTGGCAGGCAGTGTCGAGTGAGATTTGCGGGAAAAAAGCCCGATTTTGGGCGGCAGAAGAGCACGGTCGCGCCGCGAGAGTCCGTGGTTGTACGGACAGTCTCCATAATTTCCATTCATCCGCCTTAAGCCTTCCATTGGCATCCTGACGAGCGCAGCGAGGAGGGATCTGCTCCTTCCTTCCCGCCCGCTTCGATTTTTCGACCATCGCTCATCGCCTGGTCAGGGTAGCGATTCCGGGCGGGATTACAAGGACCTGCTTCGCGTAAAGGAATAATCTCTGGCGTTCACAGCAAAGCGAATCAGCTTAGGTGATCCTACGGCATCGGCTGGTGCATCGCTCACGCTGTCAGTAACCCACGCGTGGCTGCCTAGTAGGAATGGCTGGGGACGGTTGCTGGCTCGTGGCTGTCGCGACGAGCGAAGGTTTTGCGGGGGGCTACGCGATACTTCAGGAGCGTCCACAGGGCTTCGAGGCCGTCGGCGAAGCGGATTTTCTTTCCGTCGGCGATGCCGCGAGCGTTGTAGCTGATCGGTACCTCATGGATCGGGTGGCCCAGCCTGCTTAGCTTGGCTGTGACCTCGGGGCAGAACTCGAAGCGTTCGCACTCAAGCCTTATTTCCCGCAGCAGGGACGCGCGGAAGGCCTTGTACGCTGTGGCTTCATCGGTGAGCCCCGCGCCGAACAGCAGATTCGCGCTTGCGGTGAGAAGGTGGTTTGCGATCCGGTAGCGGAATTCCATCTGCGGTTTGATTCTCTCCGCTCCCGCGCTGCTGCCGAGGAAGCGGGAACCATAAACCACGTCGGCCCGCCCTTCCACGATCGGGTCGAGCAGGCGGGCGTAATCATCGGGATCGTATTCGAGGTCGCCATCCTGAACGAGAATGACGTCGCCGCTGGCAATTTCAATCCCGGTGCGCAGCGCGCTGCCTTTGCCTAGATTTCTTTCGGAATGGTGCCCCACGACGATGCCGGCGCGGGCATGCTCGCTGAAGATTTGCGCGGTGCCGTCGGTCGAGCCGTCGTCGACCACCACGATTTCCTTCTTGCAGCCTGCCGGCAAAGGGGCGCGGCTCACCCGTTCGAGCACCTGGCTGAGGGTGCGAAATTCGTTGTACACGGGAATGATGATGGAGATCAGCATGGCTTCTGGAGCACCACAAACAGCGATTGCCCGAACGGCGGATGAGCCAAGGCCTCTATCGAGGAGAGGAGCGGCGCCAGGCGGTCAAACGCAGCAATCTGCTGCGCCGATTGGGCATCGCGCTTAAGGACGTGAGCGTTTATCCACCAGCCGAAGAATCCGAGCCAGTTCACATAGTGCGCCTTCTTCACGGATAGCGCCGCTTGCGCTGCCAGCCGCTTTAGCGAAACCCGCGTGTAGCGCCGATGATGGCCCAGGTTCCGGTCAATTGGCCCGTACAGGGCAGGGAAGGCGGGGACGAGCAGGATGATCACTCCTCCCCGCGTGAGAACCGACGCCATGCCGCGCAATGCTTTCGCGTCGTCGCCGATATGCTCCAGCACGTTGAGGCACACGCAGGAATCCGCGGCAAATGCGGCGAGTTCCTCGCGCCGCTCATCGAGCGACTCCGCATCGCAGGTAAACGCGCGGAGATTCTGCCGGACCGGATAGCGCTGCTTGAGTTGCTCGATGCAGCGTGGCTCCTTATCGAGCGCGATCACGGCTTCGCGATCGAGCAGCTTTTCTGTAAAATTTCCGACGCCGCAGCCCACCTCGATCACCCGCCGGCCGATTTCGCGGTTCACTAGGCGGCCCTGCCAGGCGAAATAATTCTTCGCAAGGCTCATGCGCCGCTGGTCTTCCAGCGTGTAAGCGGCTGCCTGGAGCGGCTCCATGGTCAACGTTTGCAAGTGATCCTTCGCCCGACCGGTGATTTTGCGACCGGTACTATACACCTGCATAGATGAAAATTTAGCCGACAAGGTTACTTCCGCCTTCGCTCCGAGAGGAGGTTTTTGAGGCTCGCGGGAAGTGCGCCGCGAGAGGAAGGCGCTGGGCGCTGATTCTGTATGTCGGAGCTGAAGCTCCGACCCCCTAAAAGTCTAAACCTTCTTCCTCGAAGCGCGGAAAGCCGAAAGGCAGAAATGCAGATCCCTCACTGCGTTCGGGATGACAGCCGGACGGTTTACGGGGATTGGCGCGCTGCCGCTGTGGCTGGCCCAGCGGTAGAAGCCACGACCTACAAGGGACTGATGCTTCGCGCCTGGCTCACCCCACGCCTACAAAGAAGCGATGCTGGGCGCCCGGCACCCTACGACTCGCAAAGAACTGATACTTCGCGCTTGGCTCACCATCACGGCCTACGACGATCTGATGCCTCGGGCTCGGCTCACCAGCCAACTATCTCGCGCTTGACTCAACAGCCAAAGCAGCGCGACGGCGGCAAGCAGCAGCACGAGCGGATCGATCGGGTAGCGGTAGCGAAACAGGGCCTGGCTCAGATAGGAGGAGAAGGGGAACACGATGGGAAAAGCCGTTACGGGGATGGCATACGCCCTGAGCTTGCGGTCGGCAAAAAACAGAAGCGCTCCGGCCAACGCCCCCAGCGCTGCCAGCGCGTTGCAGACGAATACGCTGCGGATCAATAGAGACGGAGTGCGCAGAAAGTCCTTGAGCGGATGCGGGGTACCGGCCCAGGTGGCGATGAACCTGTCCTTGAAGAGTGCCAGTTCCCGCCGCGGGTGGGCGATGATCCATTGCAGCGCCGCGCTCTGCTTCTCCTTCATATAAGCCACTTCGCCCATGCGCAGATATTTGGCGCGCTCGGCCATGTTGTCGATGGGATGCAGCCAGCCGGGAAACGCGTCGCGGTACTGGTCGTTATTGCCCAGCCATAATTGCAGGCCTAGCGGAGACCGCAGTGGGATGAACGCGTGGAACACGACGTAATTGCGAATCGTCCAGGGAACGCAGCACAGAACGATCACCCCGGCCGCGACGGCGGCCTTCGTGAATGCGCGGCCGCCGGTCTGCTTCCATTTCCATTGCCGGTACGCCATCCAACCCAGCAGAAAAGGCAGCCCCGAGAGCAGCGTGGCGTTGGTCATCAGAGCCGCGCCCCACAGCAGGCCGTACGCGCCCCAGTGCCGCAGGCGCTTTGAATCGACCACGGCCAGGGTGGCCCACACAATCGCCGCCGCGAGCAAACCAGAAAGGGAGGTATCCCAGATCCACTGGAACGGAATGATTGCGGCATTCGGGAAAATCGCCCACATCCACGCGGCGGTGGCTCCCAGGCCGATTCCGGCGATGCGCTTACCCGCGTAAAAAACCGGCACGCACGTGAGCACGGAAAACAAAATGTTCAAGCCAATGGACGCGAGAAACGCGTGGAAGTTAAAGGTCCCAAAGAGCTGGAAAACCCCGGCTACAAGCAACGGGTAAATCGGCGTTGTCCAGGCCGTGGGACCGGTGTCCACGCGAAACGGCGAGCCAAATCCCTTGCCTACCGCGATCGAATACGCAATGTCGCCAGGCTCATAAAGAAAGGGAACGGCCTGCAAGGCGAGGCGGGGGGTCACTTCGATCTGATGCCATGCATATGCGAGGCGAATCCCCAGCGCCACTGCGAGAATCAATAGCAGCGAGGTGGCAGCAGCTTTTAGTCGTGTTCTCACGAAGGGGATCTATCGTAACGTATGTTTCCTGGCGGCGGGTTGCGAAGGCGCTGAAGTTGCGCGGCGGCGGAAACTTCATTTTCAAGAAGGAGGAGCGATGTCCGAAGCGGTGAACGGGCTTATCACCAAGCCGAGCAAGGGTTCCGTCGAAGACATCACGCAGAGTCTAACGGCGATTTTGAAGTCGAAGGGGATTGCGCTCTTTGCCCTGATTGACCACAGCGGAGAGGCCGAAAAAGCGGGGTTGAAGATGCCGCCGACCAAGCTTCTCATCTTCGGCAATCCCAGAGGGGGCACCCCGGTGATGCTGGCCGCGCCCACCATCGCCATCGATCTGCCGCTCAAGGTTCTGGTGTGGGAAGACGCCGGAGGAAAAGCCTGGGTGAGCTTCAATGACCCTGCGTATCTTCAGAACCGGCACCATGTGCCCGCCGAGCTGGTGAAAAACATCTCGGTGGTGGAGGCGCTCGTAGACCAGGCGCTTGGGTGATTCCGGCCCGTGGACGCGAGTATTAACGCCGCGTAACAGCCGGGCAGGTCAACTTGCGCACGGAAACTCCACCTCAATTCCCCATTCGTCACGGCGTTTGCTATAATCCGTCGCCATACCATGGACTTTGATCATCTAGTCACTTTCGTCGAGATAGCCAAACAGGGCAGTTTTTCTCGCGCGGGCCAGAAGCTTTACCGCTCGCAGCCCGCGGTGAGCGCGCAGATCCGGCAGCTCGAGCAGGAATACGGGCAGAAACTTTTCGACCGCGTCGGGAAATCGGTGCGGCTCACGGTGGCCGGCGAAACGCTGCTGGAATACGCGGGAAGGCTGCTCACGCTGCGCAATGAGTCCCTGCGCGCCGTCGCGGATCAGTCCAGCACTCCGCGCGGGACGCTCGCCGTGGGAGCGAACGAAGCCACCTGCCTCTACGTGCTGCCGGACATTTTTGCCGAGTACAGCCGCCGTTTTCCAAACGTACAGATCAGCATTTATCGCAACTTCAGCCACAAGGTGCTCGAGAAGGTGGAAGACGGCACGGTGGATGTGGGCATCGTGACGCTTCCGGTGAAATCGCCGAGCCTGAAGGTTCACTCCATCTTCCGCGACCGCTTGATGCTGATGGTCGACCCCGCCAACCCGCTCGCTGCCTACAAGAGCGTGCGCACCAGCGACATCGCCGAGCAGCCGCTGATTTTCCCGAAGACGGGCTTCATGCGGCAGGTGCTCGACAAGCAGTTCCGCCCATACCGCTCGCGCTTGCGCGTCACCATGGAGCTTCCCAGCGTGGGCATGATCAAGCGCTTCGTCGCGGCCGGACTGGGCGTTTCCATCATCAGCGAGACGTTCGCGCGCGACGAGGTGAAAGCGGGTACCGCCAAGCTGATCCCGATCTCCGACGTGGAGCTGCACCGCGAACTGGGAATCGTGTACCGGCGGGATCGCACGCTTCCGCGCTCGGCCTCGGCCTTTGTCTCGCTCGTGCGACAGGGCGCGTCGGTGACCACCGGCGAGGAGATGGAAGGGAAGGTCGCCCACCGGCGCTGAGCGGGGTCTCACCGGCTTTGCTGGTTTCAGCCACACGTAGCATTATCTCGGCCAAGTAAGCGAAATTCAGAAAAGCCCCGGCATCGCCGAAACGGGCGCGCAGAACTTTCATTTTGAGCCAGAGGCTTTGGCTTCTCGTGACGGCCTTCTCCCGAGTGTCATCCCGAGCGGAGCGAGGGATCTGCATTTTCTTCGCTGTTCTGATCGTGACAAGCCTGAACTCCACCCCGGAAAGCTGTGCGGCTGTGTTAGCATCGAACTTCCTAAAATATATTTTTGCGGAGACATCCTAGGGCGTGGAACAACGCAAATCACCCACCAGGGGCAAGCGAGTCCTCAGCGGCATGCGGCCGACCGGCCGCCTCCACCTCGGGCATTATTTCGGCGCCCTCTCGAACTGGCTCAAGCTTCAGCAAGAATACGAATGCTTCTTCTTCGTGGCCGATTGGCACGCGCTCACGACGCATTACGAGGACACTTCGTCGGTCGCGGAAAACACCTTGCAGATCGCCATGGACTGGCTGTCGGTGGGCCTCGATCCGGATAAATCGACGATCTTCATCCAGTCGAGCATTCTGGAGCACGCCGAGCTGCACCTGCTGCTTTCGATGATCACGCCGCTCAGTTGGCTCGAGCGCGTGCCGACTTACAAAGAACAGATCGAGAATCTCAAGGACCGCGACCTCGGCACCTACGGCTTCCTCGGCTATCCGCTGCTGCAATCGGCCGATATCGTCATGTACGGCGACCCGAAGCACGACCTGCTCGTGCCGGTGGGCGAAGACCAGGTTCCGCACGTAGAAATAACTCGCGAAGTGGTGCGCCGGTTTAACGCTCACTTCGGCCTCGATGTGGGTGAGGGGCTGGTCAAGGACACGCTTGAGCTAAATAGGGTGCTGTCCGTACTTCCGGCTGTGAGGGTTGAACCTCCGAAGGGAACTGGGGTTCAACAAAGCGAGATTGATAATTTCTTTCGAGGGGCCATTCGCCGCGGCGTAGCTGAAATTGGTTATGAAAATGCCCTGGAGCGCCTCGATCCGAAGCTGAGAAAATTCATAAAAATGAAGAAGTACTTGGCCGAGCCTGGGCATCTGCTCACTGAAACGCCTCGGCTTCCCGGCACGGACGGCCGCCGGATGGCGAAAAGCTACGGCAACGCGATCTGGCTCTCCGATCCGCCTGACGAAATTCGCACCAAAGTTCGCAACATGATGACGGACCCGCAGCGGCAGCGCCGCACCGATCCGGGTCGCCCAGAGGTCTGCCCGGTATTCGCGTGGCACAAATTGTTTTCTCCGCCTGAGACGATCGCCTGGGCGGACCAGGGATGCCGCAGCGCCGGGATCGGCTGCGTCGACTGCAAGAAGGCGATGGCGGAAAATCTGGTCAAATGGATCGAGCCGATTCAGGCGCGCCGCAAGGAATTAGAGACCGATCCGCAAAAGGTTTGGGACACTCTCGACGCTGGAAACAGGAAGGCGCAGGCAGCCGCGCGCCGCACGATGAAGCGCGTGCGCAACGCCATCTTCAAATGGGACGAAGCGCGCAAGTCTTCATGACCCCCAACACCTGGGATGCAAAGCTCTACGACGAAAAGCATTCCTTCGTCTGGGAAAGGGCCAAGGGGGTCGTTGAGATGCTCCAGCCCAAAGCAGGCGAGCGCATACTCGACATCGGCTGCGGCACCGGGCACCTGACCGCCGAAATTGCGGCGAGCGGCGCCGCGCTAATCGGGATCGACCAGTCGCCGGCCATGATCGCCCAGGCGCGCGAGCGGTATCCCAAGCTGAAGTTCGAGGTGTGTGACGCCAGGGAAATCCCGTTCGCAGGCGAGTTTGACGCCGTATTCTCGAATGCGGCGTTGCACTGGATACCCGAGCCGGAAAAAGTGATTCGAGGCGTCGCCCAGGCCCTGAAGCCCAATGGCCGGTTTGTCGCGGAGTTTGGCGGAAAGGGCAACATCCGCCGCCTGGTGGACGCGCTCGCCGGCGCCTGCGATGTGTTTGGCATCGACCGGCGCGTGGCGACCGAGGGGTGGTATTACCCGAGCATTGCCGAATATGCGGGTCTTTTGGAAAAGCATGGCCTCGAGGTTCGCGAGGCGGCGCTCTTCAACCGGCCTACGCGGCTTGAAGACGGCGAACAAGGGCTCGATGCCTGGCTGCGCATGTTCCGCCGGGGCGTCCTGGATCGCATCTCCACCGATAAACAGGATGCGTTTCTGCGCGAAGTCGAGCGGCAGGCGCGCCCGCAGCTATTCAAGAACGGAAACTGGGAACTGGATTACCGTCGCCTGCGCATCGCGGCGTCGAAGCTCTGACCCCCTTAAAAACGAAGAATCGGCGCAGTTCCTGGGATCGCCAATCTCCTGATTGGCGGGGTTAAAGGCGGTATTCCGAGAGTGGCATTTCCGCGGAAAAACTCGATCGGCGCGAATCGAGTCATTCGGCTGCATTTTCTTTTCGAAAGCGCGCGGACGCGAGTAACATAGGCGGGGACGATGGCGTCACCTTATCGCATCAATCTGCCGGTGTACGAAGGGCCGCTCGATCTTCTGCTCGATCTGATCCGCAAGCAGGAGATGGACATTCACAACATTCCCATCGCCGAAGATCACCGAGCAGTATCTCGACTACCTGCACCAGCTCGAAAAGCTTGATATCGACGTTTCCGCCGACTTCATTTACATGGCGGCGACGCTGATCCACATCAAGTCGAAGATGCTGCTGCCGGCCGATCCTCTGGCGCCCGAGGAAGAACAGGACCCGCGCGGAGAGCTTGTCCACCGCCTGCTCGAGCACGAAAAGTTCAAGAATGCCGCGCAGCTTCTCTATCAGAAGCAGCAGATCGAAGACCACGTCTGGTCGCATCCGGACCGCAGCCTTTATACCGGCGACGCCATCGAGGGTGAGATGGCCGTGTCGCTGGTCGATCTGGTCAAGACGTTTCAGCAGATCCTGGAGCGCCGCAAGGAAGATGCCGAAATTCGAGCTGCGCCATGAAAGCGTCTCCATCGCGCAGATGATGGACCGGCTTGCGGCAGCGCCTGATCGCCACCGACGATCCCATCTCGCTGCTTGAATTCTTCGACACCTGCCAGACGCGCAACGCCATGATCGTCGCGCTGCTGGCGGTGCTCGAAATGGTGCGCATGCAGGCCGTGATCCTGGTGCAGACGGAGCTTTTTGCCGATATCGGCCTGCGCAAGCACAAGATGTTCGACGCGGTCTTTGCCGGCCCGGACGCCATGTCGAAAATCGAGGAGCAATACTTGTAGTGGTGAAATAAAGAAAATGCAGATCCCTCACTTCGTTCGGGATGACAGAGTGAGCGGTTTTCGTAAACAGGCGGTCGCCGTGAGGCAGTCGCCGGGCTTACCGGAGAAGAAAGAGAAATCATGACGCCACAGGAAATTCAGGCCGCTCTCGAAGCGATCATTTACGCCGCCGACGAGCCGGCCACGCTCGAACAGATCGCCAACGCCCTCGGCGTGGAGAAGATGGAGGCGCGCGCGGCGCTCGACCTGCTCGTCGCTTCGTATCAAATCGACGAGCGGGGCATCGAGGTGCGCAAAGTGGCCGGCGGCTGGAAGTTTTACACCAAGCCGCAGCATCACGAAGTGGTGCGCAAATTCATCAAGAGCCTGCAGCCGCCGCTGCGCCTCACCATGCCGGCGCTGGAAACGCTTGCGGTGATCGCCTACAAGCAGCCCGTCACGGTGCCGGAGATCAATGAAATTCGCGGCGTGAATGTCGGCGGCGTGATCAAGACGCTGCTCGAAAAGCGGCTGATCACCACGGCGGGACGCAAAGAGGTGATCGGGCGCCCGATTCTTTATCGCACCTCGAAGCAGTTCATGATCCGCTTCGGGCTTTCCGATCTCGACGAGCTGCCGAGCCTCAAGGAATTCGAGCAGTTCGCGCAGGCCGCCCTTGATTCCGATACCGGCATCGCTCCGGTCGAGCCGGGCGCAGGTAGCGGCGGAAGCTCCGGCTTCGCCGGAGCCGCAGATGGCGGCAGTCGCCACAAGGTGGAGATGACAACGACCTCGCTGAACTCGGTGAAGACCCGGCCTTCGCCGAGCCGGAGGCGCCAGCGGACGCTTCGGCGCAACCCAGCTCAGAGTCCGCGCAATCACAGGAAGCCGTCGCCACCGAACCGGAGGGGAGTCGCACGAAGACTCCAAGGCCGCCTCCGCCGGGGCGGGGAACTCCGAGCCTTCCTGACCGAGCCCTGATACAACGTATTATGGATTTGCGGCTCCGTTAAGCCCGCTGCTTCTACCCAGGACAAATCGACCATGCTGGAACGCCTGCAAAAAATTATTGCCCGCGCCGGAATCGCTTCGCGGCGCCACGCAGAAGAGCTGATCGCCTCCGGCCTGGTCACCGTGAACGGCCAGACCATCACCGAACTCGGCTCGAAGGCGGACGCCTCGCGCGACCACATCAAAGTGTCCGGAAAGCTTCTGCGCCCGGTAGCCGAGCGCGTCTATCTGCTTTTGAACAAGCCGCAGGAAGTTGTCTCGACGATGAGCGATCCCGAAGGCCGGGCGTCGCTTCGCGATTTTCTGCATGGCGTTCCGGAGCGCGTGTTTCCGGTGGGCCGCCTCGAATATCACTCGACCGGGCTCGTCCTGCTCACCAACGATGGCGACCTTGCCAACCGCGTTCTGCAATCGCACAACCTGCGGCAGACGTATCAACTGAAACTGAAGTCGCTGCTCACCTTCGCGGAAATCGAGAAGTCTTTCGCGCGCGACCGGCGCGCGCATCTCGCGGCTGAAGGGGAAGGAGATGCCGTGGTATGAAGTCACGCTATCGGAAGCGCGCCGCGATGCGCTGCGGAATAAGCTTTTCCAGACGGGCCATCCCGTCGAAAAGATGAAGCGCGTCGGCATCGGCAATCTGAGGCTCGAATCGCTTCCTACCGGACAGCGCCGCGAACTCTCGAGCGCCGAGATTGACACTCTCACCCGTATGCTCGATGGCAAGGGACATGACAAGGAACATAGCAAGGAACTGGAGAAACTGGAGCGTTCGCGTCGTCCCGCCTTTCCGGCTCGACCGCTGAGCCCGGGCTTCCGTGCTCGCGCGGACCAGCCATCCAAAGCGCCGAGCCGTCGCGACCGGCGCTCGTTTGAAAAGGATCGGCCGGCTCGCCCCGAGCGCCCGGGTAGGCCCCGCCCGTCGAAGAGTTCCAATAGACGGGGGGCGCGCCCAGCGAATGCCAAAAGGCCGAATTGGACCAAAAAGAATCGCCCGCATTCCTGATTTGGCGATACTCTGTCTTGCGAAATTACGGAAGATTCGCGCCCCAAGGGTTTGGTGATTCTCAAATGAACGATCGCCAACATCCCCCCAAGAAGGCCGATCGAACACTGCCTCGGTCCCCGGTCCAGTCGATCGGTGAAATCTTTAAAAACAGCCGGACCATTGCCGTGGTGGGCTTGTCCAGCCGGCGCTACCGGCCCAGCTTCGGCGTTTCCGAATACATGCAGTCGGCGGGCTACCGCATCATTCCTGTTAATCCGGCCGAAACAGAAGTGCTCGGCGAAAAGTGTTACGCGCGCCTGGAAGACATTCCCGAACCGGTGGATATCGTCGATATTTTTCGCCGCTCGGAATTCGTGCCGGATATTGTGGAATCCGCCATCCGCATCGGCGCGCGGGCCGTATGGATGCAGGAGGGTGTCATCCATCCCGAGGCTGCCGAGCGCGCGCGCCGCGCGGGATTATTCGTGGTGATGGATTGCTGCATCCTGAAGGAGCATATGAAGCACGTGCGAAACATCAGGCCTTCGACGCAGCCTCCCGAATAGCCGTTTATTGCAGCGGATAAACGCGCAGCACTTCTTTGCCGGGCTCGGTCACCGCGATCGATTCGCCGTTCGGCGAAATCGCGAAGGCGTGATATTCCAGCCCGTGCAGGGCGGGCACGAAGCTTCCGTCGTAGAGACCCGACCCAGACCAGCTCGCCCGACTTCTCGGGCGGCCCGCGCTTCAGCAGGATGCGGTTTCGTCCCGGCTCCAGCCGAAAGCCCCCATGCCTACGCGAACGCGCAGCGGCTTTGCCGGGCTCGCCAGATCGAGCACCTCCACGGCGTCGCCATCGGCGAAAAACGCGATCTTCTTGCCGGAGGGCGAAAGATTCAGGCCCGTCTGATAGGTGTCGATGCGCGTGACTTCGCGGATTCCCTCATGCACCAGATCGAGTTGGAAGAGCGCCTGGCGCCCCGACACGCTCAGGTTCTGGCTCAAGGCGAACGCCTGATTCCGCGGCGCGTCCCACACGATGGCATCGAAGGTGTGCCCGTCAAAGAGGGTGCTCGACTGGCCGCTCACCACGCTCACGCGCCCGATCTTGTACGGGCCGGCGCCGATCAGATAAGCGACGGTCACGTTATCGGCCAGCCATGCGCCGTTCGCGGCCTCTTCGATGAAGCGGGTCTTCGATCCCTCGACCTTGATTTCGTGGCCCTCCTCGTCGAGCAGCGCAATCGCTTTGCCGCCGGAGGCGGGTTCTTCATCGGTTGACGGCTTTTGCGTGGTCATGTTCATCACGATGCGGCTGCCGTCGGGAGACCACGCGAGCGAATCCACCATGTAGCTCTGCGGCGGCGGCACGGGCATGAACTTTTCGCCTTCGACGATGAGCTTGTCTTTTCCCTGCGTGGCCACCCAGACGTCGGCTCGCTGGATGATCGCTTTCTTGATCCGTTTCAGGTGCGGAACGGCGCAGACGATCCGGTTGTTGACCGAGATCGCGAATTTCTCGCAGTCGCGGTCGATCTCCATGATGCGGCTTCTCTTGCGGCAGACGCGGCCGGCGCGAGCAACAAGCAAAGCAAATGAGAGCGCCGCGAAAAGGCAGCGCAAGGGCTGTTGCGTCCGGTTCTCGAGATTCACTGTTTCGTTGCCCTCGGGCGCTTTTTTCTGGATTCGCCGGATCTCCTCCAGCCGCTGCCGGATGCGCGCCTCAAATCCCTGGTCCGTCGGCTTGTAATACCGGCGCCCGGCCAGGCTTTCGGGCAGGCAGGCCATGTCCGTCACTTTCTCTTCCGCATCGTGGGCGTATTGGTAGCCCTTGCCGTATCCCAGATGGCTCATCAATCCCGTCGGCGCATTTCTTAGATGCAGCGGAACCGGCTCCGCGATGGTCTTCTGCAAATCCTCCTGCACGTCGCCATAGCCCGTGTAGAGCGCGTTTGATTTCGGCGCGAGCGAAAGATAGACCGCCGCCTGCGCCAGCGCGAGATTTCCCTCCGGCGGACCGAGGAAGTCGAAGGCTTCCTTGGCGGCGAGCGTCACCGCCAGCGCGCCCGGCTCGGCCAAGCCGATATCCTCGCTCGCCATGCGCACCATCCGCCGCGCGAGGTACAGCGGGTCTTCGCCCGATTCCAGCATCCGCGCCAGCCAATAGAGCGCCGCGTCCGGATCTGAGTTGCGAACCGACTTGTGCAGCGCGGAGATCAGATTGTAGTGCTCTTCGCCGCTCTTGTCGTAGGGCAGCAGCTTTTTCTGCAGCACGTCTTCCAGGCGCGCTTCGGAGACGATGCGCCGGCCATCTGTCCCCGGCTCGGTGCCGAGTACCAGCGCTTCGAGCGTGTTGTAGGCGGAGCGCGCGTCGCCGTTTGCCAGCATCGCGATCCGTTCGCAGAATTTCGCCGCTCGCTTCCACATGCTCCTTCCCCAGGCCGCGCGCCGAATCGTCGAGCGCCTTGCGCAGCAGCAGCACGATCTGCTCGGTCGAGAGCGCATGCAGCACATAGACCTTCATGCGCGAGAGCAGCGGCGCAATCACCTCGAAGGAGGGGTTTTCCGTGGTGGCGCCGATCAGCAGGATGTTTCCCGCCTCGACGTGAGGCAAAAAAGCGTCCTGCTGCGCGCGGTTGAAGCGGTGCACCTCGTCGACGAACACGATCGTGCGCAGTGCCGTAGCGCCGCGCGCCCTCGGCCTTCGCCATCACTTCCTTGATTTCTTTAATCCCGGAAAGCACGGCGCTGAAGGGAATGAACTCCGACCGCGTTCGCTTGGCGATGATCCGCGCCAGGGTCGTCTTGCCGCATCCGGGAGGGCCCCAGAAAAGCATCGAGCTCAGTTCGTCGCGCTCGATCTGCGTGCGCAGTGGTTTTCCCGGCGCCGAGCAGGTCTTCCTGGCCGATGAACTCATCGAGCGTCTGCGGGCGCATGCGGTCCGCGAGAGGCCGGCCCGTCTGCGGCGCTTCTTCCGGTTCGACGGCGCGAAACAGTCCCACTACGCCTCTCTTCTTTGCCGCGCCGCTTCGTAGAGCAATAGCGATGCGGCGACGCCGCGTTGAGCGATTCCACCGCCTCGCTCATCGGGATGGAAATGGTTGCATCGGCGGCGTGCTCCACCTCGGCCGGCAAGCCCGGCTCCTTCATTGCCTATGAAAATCGCCACTGGGCCGCGCAAATCAGCGCTCGAAGCAGGATCCGCGATTGCGCCGTTCCCCGGTTGCTTTGTGGCGGCAACAATCTTTATTCGATGCATTTTTAGCTGCGCCAGCAAAATTGGCGCCGCGATCCCGCGTACCAGCGGCACCGCAAGGCCGAGCCGGCCGACGCGCGAAGCGCCTTGGGAGACCACGGATCAGCCGTGCCGCGCGTGGTCACGGCGCCGGTAGCGCCGAAAGCCTCCGCCGAGCGCAGGATCGTGCCAACGTTCCCGGGATCCTGAATGCCTGCGAGGGCGATAACCAGAGGCGGATCGCCCCGGAACGCACCACCGGAATCCGCGCTGCCGCGAAGCACGTCTTCGAGCCCCCAAACCGGCTGGCGGAACAAGCGCCGCAACGCCTTGCGGGGTTTCCGTTCCCGCCACGCCTTCAAAAATCTTGTCGCTTGTGGTGAAGATACGGTCCCGCGAGATTCCAGCCGGGCTTTCGCTGGCCGCGCGCAAAATTTTTTGCATTTCGCGCTCGCCCGGGCGCTCACCAGCAAGGCCTCGGCCTCCAGTCCCGAGCGCAACGCTTCTTCCACGAACTTCGGCCCCTCCACTCCGATGAGTTCTCCCTCGCCGGGTCCCGTTCCCCGCAGCGCCGCGCGGAACAATTTCAGCCACTTGTTGTCCTTGCTGGTTATGGCGTTCGGGAGCGGATCAGGGCGCGTGCCAAATCGGTCAGAAGATGGGTCAGAAGGCGCGTCAGGAGATGCGCCAGAAGACGCTTCGTACGATGGCGCTTCCACTCTGCGCTTAACGAACCGTTGGGGCATGTCGCAAGCGTAACAAACCCCTTGCCGGTCGTAAACTTGGGTTGCGTATCTCCCCATTCAGGGAACGGCGAAGAATGGCCTGCAAGGCGCGGCGAAGTTTACGTTTCGCTTACGTCCTTTCGTTCCTGCACCTTGCGAACCGTCGCAGCCTGTGATAGCTTGCCAAAGTAGACAAGGCGCAGCCCGCCGCGAGTGAACATTTGCCCGTCGAAGTCCTCAAAATTTCAGCTGATGCGCCCGAGCGCAACGTAATTGATTACGCCGCAAACTTCATCAAGCGTGGGCGTGTGATCGCGATTCCCACGGATACCTTTTATGGGCTCTCCACGGATCCCTTTAACCTGGCCGCCATCGAGCGCGTCTTCCAGGTAAAGGGCCGCGCGGAGAACAAGGCCCTGCCGATCCTGGTGAACTCCATCGAGCAGGCAGTCACGCTCATGCGGGATGTTCCCGACGCCTTTCTTACCCTGGCGACCAAGTTCTGGCCGGGCCCATTGACCTTGGTCGTGGAAGCGACGCACCGGCTTCCTCTGAAGGTCACCGGAAATAGCGGACGCGTCGCTCTCCGCTGGGCGGATTCGCGCATCGCCACCGCGCTGATTGAAGCGGTGGGTGGGCCGATCACCGGCACCAGCGCCAACCTTTCGGGTCATCCATCCTGCACCAATGCCGAGCAAATCACCCAGCAGCTTGGCAAAAGTCTGGCGCTCGTCCTTGACGCGGGCGATACCGGCGGCACGCTTGCTTCCACCATCGTGCGTATCAATGGCGATGAGTGGACGATTGTCCGCGAAGGCGCATTGCCGGATATCGAAATCCACAGCGTTTTTGAAGCGTAAGCCCTCGCGAATATATCCCCGGACGCCCGAACTTACTTGATGCGCCCGTAGTGAAGTTTCCCCATCACCACCGGATGGCTCGCCCCCGTAGCTGAAGGCAGATTGTTGGCGCGCCCGTGATACGCCTCATAGGCGAGCACCGCGAACGCAAACGCTTCTTTTGCATCCGTAGGTACGCCAAAACGGCCCGACGGGATGATCTCGATTCCCGGCACGGAAGCGGCAAGCTGCGCCATCATCAGGGGATTGCGCGCCCCGCCGCCGGCGACGATCAGCTCGTCCACATCGGCGCGAGGCAAAATCAGCCGCCGGAAGGCATCCGCGATCGAAAGGGAAGTGAATACCGTCGCGGTGCGCACCAGGTCCGCGGGTTCGGCATGATGCCTTTTTCCCCAGCCGATGAGCCGTTCCACATACGCGCTTCCGAACTGCTCGCGGCCGGCCGTCTTCGGCGGTCTCTTTCGCAGATACGGCTCGCGCATCATTCTCGCGAGCAAATCCTGGATGGTCCGGCCGCCCAGCGCGATGCGCGCCCCGCGATCGTACTTGGCGCGACCGCGCGTCATGCCCTGCACCAGCGCGTCCACGATCATGTTGCCGGGGCCGGTATCGAAGGCAAACACGTCCGAGGGGCCCGCGCCTGCGGGAATCACCGTCACGTTGGCGATTCCCCCGATATTCAGCGCGACGCGCCCGCGCTGCTCGTCGCGATAGAGCAGATAGTCCACGAAGGGCACCAGCGGCGCTCCGTGGCCCCCGGCGGCGATGTCGGCGGAGCGAAAATTCGCGATGGTCGGGACGCCCGTGCGTTCCGCGATTACGTTAGCCTCGCCGATCTGCAGCGTCGAGGCCACGCGCCAGGCGCCCACCAGCCGCGCACGCGCGCCCTGGTGAAACACCGTTTGCCCGTGCGACCCGATCAGATCGAGTTTTTCCACGCTGATCCCCGCGCTCCTGCACGCGGCGATCGCCGCCCGCGCGAATTCCTCGCCCAGCACGAAGTCGAGCCGGCTGATTTCCGCGGTCGTGGTCGCCGCGCCATTCGCGAGCCGCAGAATGGCTTCGCGCACCAGCGGGTTATACGGCACGTGGTGATGCGCTTCGAACTTTGCCGACAGCGCCGGCGGCGCGCCCGAGATGCACACGATGGCCGTGTCGATCCCGTCGGCCGAGGTTCCCGACATCATCCCCAGCACGAGCATTTCTTTTGTGTCGGAGGGGCTCATGAGAGCTGTTTCTGGAGCCCCGCCAGCAGATTCAGCGCTTCGATCGGCGTCAGCTTGTTCAAATCGGCATCGCGCAGCGCTTCGAGCACCGATTCGTCGATCGCGGTGAAGCTCGTCTGCTGGGCCGCCGGCGCCGCTCCGGGCGAAAGCTCCGCGCTGAGTTTCTCTTCGCTCTGTTCGTGCCGCCGCAAAATTTCCCGCGCTCGCACGATCACCTCGTTCGGCAGGCCCGCCAGACGCGCCACTTCGATCCCGTAGCTTTTATCGGCGCTTCCCGGCTCCACGCGCCGCAGAAACACGATTTCGTTGCCCGCTTCGTGCACCGAAACATGCACGTTTTTGACGCCGGGCAGCAGTTGCTCGAGTTCGGTCAGCTCGTGGTAATGCGTTGCGAAAAGCGTGCGCGGCCGGGCGCCCCCGTGCAGCGATTCCACCACCGCCCACGCAATCGAGAGCCCGTCGAATGTGGCCGTCCCGCGGCCCACCTCGTCGAGCAGCACCAGGCTCGCCGGAGTCGCGGTGTTCAGAATTGCCGCGACTTCGCTCATCTCCACGAGAAAAGTTGACCGCCCTCGCGCCAGATTGTCCGACGCTCCGATCCGCGTGAAAATCCGGTCGAGCAGGGGCAGCTTGGCCTGCGCGGCGGGCACAAACGATCCCATCTGCGCGAGAATCGAAATCAAAGCGGCTTGCCGCAGATAGGTCGATTTGCCGCCCATATTGGGCCCGGTGATGATCAGCAGGAACTGCGATTCGTCGTCGAGATACAGGTCGTTGGGAACGAATCGCTCGCCGCGTTCTTCCAGGAGTTTTTCAATCACCGGGTGGCGCCCCCCGGCAATCATCAGAATGCCGCGCGTGTCCGAGCCAGATTTGCCTCCGTTGTCCTTCGAGGAGCGGTTTGCCCGGATTTCGGAAGCGTTGCGCTTTATCGATTCCTGCGTGAATTCGGGACGCGTGTAGTTGCGCGCCGCCGCGATGCGCGCGAAATTCACCAGCACGTCGAGCTGCGCGATGGCCGTCGGCCGTCCGCCGCAATCGCGATGCCTCTCTCGCAATCGCCTCGCGGATCTCGCCATAGAGCCGCCGCTCGATTTCCAGCACGCGCTCCTCGGCCGACAGCACTTTGCGCTCGTGTTCCTTCAGTTCGCCGGAAGTGAACCGCTCCGCGTTCACGAGCGTTTGTTTGCGTTCGTAGTCGGCCGGGGCCAGGTGCAGGTTGGCCTTCGAAACTTCAATGTAATAGCCAAAAATCTGGTTATAGCGGATTTTGAGCGATGCGATGCCGGTGCGCTTGCGCTCGCGCTCCTCCATGGCCGCGATGATTTGCCGGCCTTGCTTGGTGATGTCGCGCAGCTCGTCCAGTTCCGCATGGAATCCCCGCCGGATCACGCCGGGCTCGTTGGCCATGGCGGGCGGATCGTCGGCGATGGCGCGCGCGATCAGGTCGCGCACGTCCGTCATTTCGTCAATTTGCCCGCGCAAGTTTTCTAACCGCCCTGCGCGGTTCCTGTCGGCGCTGGGTTGACCCTGCGTTTCGAAGGTTGCGCATGATGCCTCTACACTCGCCGTCAGCTCACGCACCTGCGGCAGCTTCTCGAGCGAGCCGCGCAGCGCCAGCAAATCCCGCGGCGTGACGCTCCCGAGCGTGATGCGGCTCGTCAGCCGCTCCAGATCGAGAATCCCCTCGATCTCTTTTCGAATTTCCTCCCGGGCCACTGTGTGGGATTTCAGCTCCGCGACGGCGTCGAGCCGCTCTTCAATTTCCTCCAGCGAAATCTCGGGCCGCAGCACCCACGAGCGCAGCAACCGCGCTCCCATGCCGGTTGCTGTCTCGTCGACCGCCCGCAAGCAGCGTCGCCGACGGGTCATCCCCGGTAGCTGGTTCCACCAGTTCCAGGTTCCGGGTCGTCACCTGATCCAGGATCATCGCGTCCTGCTGTTCGTAGTAAGAGATCCGGTCCAGGTGTTCGAGTCCTGCGCCGGCGGGGCGAAGCGAGGGGACCACCGCGGTGTCTTCCGGCGTGCGGGCGCCGATTGCCGAGGTGTCTCGCAGGTAGTGCACCAGGGCGCCGGCCGCGGCGGTTGCCAGCGGATGCTCGCTCAATCCGAATCCGTCGAGAGCCACCACGCGAAACTGCTCTTTGAGAATGCGCGCGGCGTAGCTGCTTTCAAAAATCCAATCGTCGAGCCGCGTTTCCACGGCGCCGAGAGCGTCTACTTCGGCCGTCGCGGCGATCGGGAAGAGCGTCGCGGGCCTTGGAAGCAGAATTTCCCTGGGCCGCAGAATTCCCAACTCGTCGCGCAAGCGTATCTCGGCATTCTCGCCCGCGAATTCCGTAGCGCGAAATTCGCCCGTGGATAGGTCCACAAACGCCAGCCCGATGGCCGTTTCCGCCATGCGCGCCGGAGCCCCGGCCGCTTGCGGTCGCCGCTGCCCCCACGGATGTCTTGCGCGCAACCGCCACCAGAAAATTGTTTTCCTTGGGCTCAATCAGGGACGTGCCCGCCGCGGTTCCCGGCGTGAGAACTCGAATCACTTCCCGGCGAACGAGTTTTTTGCCAGGTCCCGGCTGTTCCATCTGCTCGCAGATGGCGACCTTGTGCCCGGCGCGAATCAAGCCGCGCAATGTAGTTTTCCGCGGCATGATAAGGCACCCCGCACATGGGCACGGCTTGCCCCTTCTCCTTGTTGCGCGCGGTAAGGGTGATCTGCAGAATGCGCGACGCCACGATCGCATCGTCGTAGAAAAGCTCGTAGAAATCTCCGAGCCGGAACAGCAGCAGCGCAGCCGGATGCTGCTTCTTCAGCCCGGTGTACTGCTGCATCAATGGGGTCGTAGGTTCAGTCATGAGCCCGCGGCAGGTGAGTGATTATGCTGGCGCATCGGCTCCTTGGCAACTTTCTTCATCTCGCTTGCTATACATCGCAAAGGTTGAGCGCTGCGGCCCATTTTCTGCACACTTTCCGGGCCAATCAGCCAGGTCAATCAGGAGTGGCCCGGCCATTACTACTGGTCCTGGGCTATACTGCCGCGTGCCCTCCGCGCGGACAAATCGCGAAACCGAAATAAAATTGCGCGTAACTGATATACGGCTGGTTGTCGCGCGACTGAAAAGCCTGAATGCGGCGGTTCGCGGCCGGGTATTTGAGCAGAACACCCTGTACGATACTCCGAACTCCGATCTCTGGGGCGCAGGTTGCCTCTTGCGGGTGCGCACCGAAAGGCCCGCCGGTTCATCTCTGCTTGCCCCGGGCTTGGCCAGCGCGGTGCTCACATCTAAGGCGCCTCTCAGGGGAAGCTCCCGTGGCACGGGTTCGGTCACCAAGCCTCGCTATAAGGAGAGGCTCGAAAGGGAAGTCCCCATCCAGCACCCGAATCGCTGGGATGAGGAGCTAAGAGCACTCGGCTTTCGCCCCGGCTTCCGATACGAAAAATATCGCTCCAGCTTCCGGCTTCCCAAACTCCACATGGACCTCGATGAAACGCCCATCGGCACTATCCTCGAACTGGAGGGTGCCCCGGAGGCGATCGAACGAGTCGCTCATGCCCTTGGATACGAGCCTCGCGACTACATTCAAGCCACCTATTGGGACCTCTACGCCGCCGATTGCAAGCGCAGGAGACGCGCGCCCCGAAATATGGTGTTCGATAAGTAAAATTCTCTCGAAATGATCAGTCTTTGCTTGACAAAAATTCCGTCTCCCTTTACTAGTCAAGCTGAGGACAATTTGCATCGGATGGAAGCGCCTCTGAACTCGGAACCCGGAAGTAACAGCCTCGCCGAAAGATTTACTTGGCGGGGGGTGGCTGTTCTGCCGCTGATCCACAATCACCCCTCACGTGCTGTCGCAGACAGGGAAGCAAGGCCCGGCCTGATCTAGTCCAAGGGTGTTTTCTTTTTGCCCGCGGCCGGATTCACAGTCGGCGCGGGCTTTTTTTTTGCAATGCGGCGCCATCCGGCCCTCCGCAACTCGGGAAGGGAAGGCCGGCGAGCCACCGCCGAGGTATTCCTGCGCGGTGGAGGCTGTGGCTACAGGTCCGCCGTTACAGACGAGGAGTCACCATGGTTCACGCAACGGAAATTATTGGCGCCAAAGCGTTTGATCCAGCCGGCAATCTCGTCGGCCGCGTGAAGGAACTGTTCATTGTCCCCGCCGAGCAGCCGAACCGCGTGGCCCGTTTGCTGCTTTCCCGCGGCAAATACCGGCCCATCGTCGCGCGTTACGACCAGATTGCATCCGTTTCACCCGGTTCCATCCAGCTGACTACCGACGAATCCGCCCTCGAACTCTATCAACCCAATGAGCCTGGCTGGCCGTCCAGAAGGATCTGCTCGACCAGCAGATCATCGACACCCACGGCCGCAAAGTGGTCCGCGTAAACGACGTGGAACTCGCCGACCAGCGCACCAACGGCAACACCGAACTCCGCGTCACGCAGGTGGATGTCGGCCTCCCGGGGGCGTTCCGCCGCTTGCTCCAGGGAGTGGTTCCGCCCATGGCCATCCGCCGCATGCAGGAGAAGCTTCCGCAGCGGACCATCCGTGGGAGTTTGTCAACCTGGTCGAGCCCGATCCGCTTCGCCGCGTCAAGCTTCGCCTCTCCAGCGAGAATCTTGCCCAGCTCCATCCCGCCGATCTGGCCGACCTGATGGAAGAGCTTTCGCCCGACGAGCGCCAGTCGATCATCGGTTCGCTCGACGAGGAAACCGCCGCCGAAACGATTGCCGAGCTCGACAAGCGCCTGCAAACGCAGGTGGTCGAAAAGCTCGACCCCGAGAAGGCCGCCGACATCATCGAAGAGATGAGTCCCGATGCCGCCGCCGATCTGATTCAGAATCTCGTCGCCGGACACCTCCAAGGAAGTTCTCGACGAAATGGACTCCCGCGAGGCGCAGGACGTCGAAGCGCTGCTCAATTTCGCCCCCAACACCGCGGGCGGCATGATGACCACCGAGTTCGTGATTGTCGGGGAGGACGCCACGCGCGGCGAAGTGGTCGACCATATCCGCTTCCACGAGATCCCCCCGGATCAGCTCGACAATATTGTGCTCATCAATCGTGAAGCCAAGCTTGCCGGCACCGTTCCGATCGCCCGCCTCGTGCTTGGCCAGCTCGACCAGCGCATGGCCGAACTCGCCTTCCAGCCTTTGCTCTCGGTTACCACCGACGCCGACGACAAAGACATTTTCGAGCTGTTCGACAAATACAATCTGCGCAGCCTGACGTTGTAAACGAAGAGAACTGCCCCATCGGCGCGATCACCGTGGATGACGTGGTGAGCCGCATGCGCGCGAAGCTAACTGAGCCCTATGGAAGTCGGCGAACATGAACAGCTGGATCACATTGACGGACACGCTCTCGCACTGGATGGCGCACGGCAAGAAGCTCAACAGCCGCACTGCGTCCCTATGCGCAGGCGCATCGCCGTGTTTTTGGCGGTCGTCGGTCCGGGGCTCATCACTTCGAACGTGGATAACGATGCCGGCGGCATCACCACCTATACCGTCGCAGGCGCGCAGTTCGGCTACACCCTGCTGTGGTCGCTCATTCCCATGACCATCGCCCTCTACGTCAGCGAGGAAATGTGCGCGCGCATGGGCGTGGTCACCGGCAAAGGCCTCTCCGATCTGATCCGCGAGGAATTCGGCTTCCGCTCCACTTTCTTCGTAATGCTGGCCGCCCTCGCTGTCGACCTGGGCAATACCGTCGCGGAATTCGCCGGCGTGGCAGCGGCCATGGAGATTTTTGGCATCAGCAAATACATTTCGGTGCCGCTCGCGGCGATTGCCGTCTGGATTCTGGTGGTGCAGGGCAGCGCGCGGCAGGTCGAAAAGATTTTCCTGGTCGCCTGCGGCTTCTATCTTTCTTACGTCGTTTCGGCTGTCCTGGCCAAGCCCGACTGGCTGCTCGCCGCGAAGCAAACCGTCGCGCCCACGCTGCATTTCAGTTCCGGCTATCTGCTGATGCTTACCGCGTCTGATCGGCACCACCATCGCGCCCTGGCAATTCTTCTACCTTCAGGCGGGCTTCGTCGAAAAGCGCGTTGGGCCGCGCCAGTACAAGCATGCCCGGATGGACGTGCTCGTCGGCAGCATCTCCTGCATGGTCATCGTATTCTTCATCATCGTTTGCTGCGCCGCCACGCTGAACGCCCACGGCCTTACGAATATCACCGACGCGGCGCAAGCCGCCCAGGCCCTCACCCCTCTGGCGGGGAAGTGGGCGGCCGGACTGTTTGCGTTTGGCTTGCTCAACGCCTCTCTTTTCGCCGCCTCGATTCTGCCGCTTTCCACGGCCCACGTGATTTGTGAAGGTCTTGGCTTCGAGGCCGGGCCTCGACAACAAATTCAAGGAAGCGCCCGCCTTCTATGCGCTCTACACCGGCCTGATCGTCGTCGGCGCCGGCATCATCCTGATTCCCAAGGCTCCGCTTGTTGAAAATTCTGGTGCTCTCGCAGGTGGCCAACGGCATCTGGCTGCCCGTCGTGCTGATTTTCGTCCTGCTGCTCATCAACCGCCGCGACCTCATGGGCAAGTACACCAATACCTGGGCCTTCAACGTCGTCGCCTGGGGCGCCAGCATTATCATGATCATCCTCACCATCATCCTGGTCTACGCCGCGATCTTCGAACCCGTCCGCCGGCCTGGGATGAGCTTCATCCCGCCCAGCGCGATGCGCGTGGCTTGAATGGCGCGCCGGCATGTTTGAAATGTGGATGTGAAATCTGTATGCGGAATGTGAAACGTGCGCCGTCGATTCTTGCCGTTCCGCGCGTTCACTGTTAGGCTTTTTCTTCTTTACAGGATATCGCGCGAGCGCATCTTGCCTCGCGGCTCCGTCGAGTCATTCCCGGTGAAAACCAGCGAACTCCTGCAAGACCCGAACCGCGAAGAAGCGGAACTTCTCGAAAAACTCGACCCCAAGCGCCTGCCGCAGCACTTGCGCCATCATCATGGATGGCAACGGCCGCTGGGCGCAGCGCCGCCATTTGCCGCGCGTCGCGGGCCATCGCACCGGCGTGAAGAGCCGCGCGCGTCATCATCGAGACCTGCTCGCGCCTGCACATCCCTTGCCTCACGCTGTACGCCTTCTCTCTGGAAAACTGGCGCCGCCCGCAAGCCGAAGTGGAATTCCTGATGCGCTTGCTGCGCGAATACCTCAAGCGCGAACTGCCCACCATGCAGAAGAACAATATTCGCCTGCTTTTCATCGGCCGCTCCGAACACCTTCCGCAGTCCGTCCGCGACGACATGGCCGAAGGCATGCGCGCTCACCGCCGGCAACACCGGCATGCGGCTGATCCTCGCGCTGAACTACGGCGCCCGCGCCGAGCTTGTCGACGCCTTCAACTCCATTCTTGAAGAAGCCCGCTCAAACGGCGTCGCCGGATTTCCAGGCTCGACGAGCAATCCATCTCCGAGCATCTCTACACCGCGGGCCTGCCCGATCCCGATCTGCTGATTCGCACCAGCGGCGAAATGCGCGTCAGCAATTTCCTGCTCTGGCAGATCGCCTACGCGGAAATTTACGTCACGCAGAGTGCTGTGGCCCGATTTTTCGCGCGCGCGCCTGCTCGAAGCTCTGGTCGATTACCAGAAACGCGAGCGCCGCTACGGCGGCCTCGGCTCCCCGCGCGGACGCACTCGTCGCGGCACAGGCTTGAGGCTCGCCGGAATGCTCCTGCGCATTCTGACCGGCGCCGTTCTGATTCCGCTCGTGGTGGCGCTCGTCTGGTTTGCGCCTCCGCTGGTTCTTGCCGCGGTTGCCGCGCTCGTCGCCGGGCTGGCGCTGCTTGAAGTTTTTCGATCTCGGCGAACGCCTGGGCGCGAGGCCTTTCCGCAAATGGACGCTCGCCTGCGCCACCGCCCTGTTCTACGCGCAATATTCGCTTGGCCGCGTCGAAACGCATTCGCTTGGCGGCGGCGTCTCGCTTGTCCGCAATGCCGCGGGCGGCCTGCTCCCGATCGAAGCGGTGCTTCTGATCTTTCTCTTTGGCGCGTTCGCGATCGGTCTCGCCACCGGCGGACCGCTGCAGGAAGTGCTTCCGTCGGTTTCGATCAGCTCCGCCGCGCTGCTGTTCGTCGCGCTGCCGTTCAGCTATCTGGTGCGGCATCAACGAAATTCCGGTGATGGGCCGCCGCCTGGTGCTCTTTCACGCTTTGCCTGATCTGGGCCGGCGACATGCTTGCCTACTTCGTGGGGCGCTCGCTGGGCCGCGTGCCCTTGGCCCCGGCGCTCAGCCCCAAGAAAACCTGGGAAGGCGCGCTCGGCAACTTGTTCGCCTCGCTGCTGGTGGCCGTGCTGTTTGCCCGCTGGATGGAGATTGACATCGTCAACATGATGATCGTCGCCGGCGCTCGGCAATATCGCCGGACAGATGGGCGACCTGATCGAGTCCGCCTTCAAGCGCGGCGCCTCGGTGAAGGATTCCGGCGCCCTCCTGCCCGGCCACGGCGGCATGTACGACCGCATCGACAGCCTCATTCTCGCGGCTCCCGTCGTGTGGGTCGCCTTTCAGTGGTTTTTGACGTCGCGCTAGTCGCTGCATCTGCGCGTTCCATCCCGATGCCGATTCGCAAATTCCGCCGAACCTCTATAAAATTAGCTGCGCATGAAACGAATCTCGATTCTTGGTTCCACCGGTTCCATCGGCCGCCAATGCCTGAGCGTTGTCGATTCTCTTCCGGGCCGATTTGAGGTCGTCGCGCTTGCCGCCGGCGCCAACGTTGCGCTCGTCGCCGAGCAGATCTCGCGCCATCATCCCAAAGTTGTTTCCGTCGCCACCGAAGATGCCGCTCGCGAGCTCTGCGCGGCTCATTCATAACAAGCCGCACAGCGAACCAATCGAAATTCTTTTCGGCCCCGAAGGCATCGAGCGCGTCGCCACGCATCCGGACGCGGACACGGTGGTTTCCGCCGCTGTTGGCGTTGTCGGCCTGCCCGCCACCTACAAGGCGATCGAGCAGGGCAAAAATATCGCCCTCGCGAATAAAGAAGTCCTTGTCGCCGCCGGCGAAGTGGTCATGGCGGCCGTCGCGCGCCATGGCGTCGCGCTGCTTCCCGTCGATAGCGAGCACAACGCCGATCCACCAATGCCTTCGCGGCGGCGACCATGGGGAAGTAAAGCGCCTGGTCCTCACCGCGTCCGGCGGTCCCTTCCGCACGACCCCCGCCTCCGCAGCTCGCAAACGTCACGCCCGAGCAGGCCCTGGCGCACCCGAACTGGAAAATGGGCCAGCGCATCACCATCGACTCCGCGACGCTCATGAACAAAGGCTTCGAAGTGATTGAAGCGCGCTGGCTTTTCGGCATGGATCTCGACAAAATTCACGTGGTCATCCATCCGCAGTCCACCATTCATTCCATGGTTGAGTTCGTGGATGGTTCCATCCTCGCGCAGCTCGGACCCACCGACATGCGCATGCCGCATTCAATACGCGCTCACCTACCCGGAACGCGTCGCATCCAATGGCTGCGCGCTGGATTGGTCGGCTCTGCGCAAGCTCGATTTCGAAGATGTCCCGGACGGCAAAGTTTCCCTGCCTTGCGCTGGCGAAGGCAGGCGCTTCGCGCTGGGTGGCCCGCTTCCATGCGCCTTGAACGCGGCCGATGAGATTGCTGTCGCGGCGTTTCTGGAAGGGCGGCTGTCTTTCCCGGGATTCCGGCTGTGATCGAACGCGTGCTCGATCGCATGCCGCGAACGGCGCTCCACTCCATTGACGATGTGCTGGCTGCCGACGCGGAAGCGCGCCGCCTCGCTCGCGAAGCCGCCAGGCTGCATCGTAGGCCGGATCGTGCGCATCCAGCTTAAGTCGGGACTGAAGCTGATCGAAGTCTGCCGGCGTCTGCCGCATGCCCTGATCTCTGCTGCTGCGCGGCGTGATTCGGCATCGAGGTCGTGCTAGTTGCTTTTTGGTTCGCGACTCCGATTCGCAATTTTCAAAAATCGCGCGTTTTCTTCTAGAATAGCGCCAGAGGGTTTCATGACGATTTTTCTCAGAGACCTCATCGCTGTATCCATCGTTCTCGGCATCATGATTTTTGTCCATGAGTGGGGGCATTTCATCGCCGCGAAGCTTTTCGGCGTCCGCGTCGACGTCTTTTCCTTTGGTTTTGGCCCTCGCCTCTTCGGCGTGAAGCGCGGCGACACCGATTACCGCCTGAGCGCGCTCCCGTTTGGCGGCTATGTGCGCATGGCGGGCGACAATGTCGTCGAAGAGCGCACCGGCGCCGATTACGAATATCTCTCCAAGCCACGCTGGCAGCGGGTCGTGATCGCCATTGCCGGCCCGGCCATGAACGTCCTGCTCGCCTTCTTGATCTTCTGGGGAATCTATTGGCTGGTCGGCGTGCCCTATGAGACCGGATCTTCGCCAGCCCGCCGATGTGGTCGCCGTTCCCGCCACTCCTCCAATCGTCTCGGGAGTCGAAGCCGGGCGACCGCATTATCGCGATCGACGGCGAGAAGACCCCCACCTGGGAAAAGGTTCTGTCTCGGGTGAACAAGGCCACGCCCGGGCAGCACTCTTTCCGATCACCGTGCAGCGCGGCGCATCGCAACAGACCTTCAGCGTGCCGATTCCCAACAAGCTCATCTCCGCGGATTCGCTGGTCGGCTATCCCAGATTGGCGCCCGTCGTCGATGACGTCGCCATCGGCTTTCCCGCCGAGAAAGCCGGACTCAAGGCCGGCGACCTGATCGTCTCCATCGACGGAAAGCCCGTCGCCACCTGGTATCAGCTGGTGGATGCGGTGCACGCAGTCGGACGGCACGCCCTATCCAGTTTGTGGTTCGCCGCGACGGAAAGGACCTGCCTCTCACCATCACCCCGATGCAGGGGATGGGACTCGGACGGCCAGAGCGTCTATCAGATCGGCGTTTCACCCAAGACGACCGAAGTCTTCGAGCGCGAAGGCCCCATTTCACGCCGCCAAAGACGCCGACAATCGAAACGTATCTGAATATGCGCCAGATCGTGCAGGTGATCGGCGGGCTCTTCAGCGGCAAAGTCTCCATTCGCGAACTTGCAGGGCGTCGTCGGGATTGCGCGCGTTTCCGGCCAGGCCGCCCAGCGCGGACCCATGACGCTGCTCGGTCTGATGGCCGTCATCAGCCTGAACCTCGGCTTGCTGAACCTGTTTCCCATCCCGGTTCTCGACGGCGGCCACGTGCTGCTGCTGGCTATCGAGGGAATCTTGCGCCGCGACCTGAGCGTCGCCGTTAAAGAACGCTTCGTGCAGGTCGGCCTCGTGTTTCTGCTCGGGATTTTCGCCTTCGTGATGTACAGCGACATCCTGAAGCTCATCCAGAGCCACCACTAAGCACCAGCGACCATGCGCCTCAGGTAGGAATCTTTCCGTCCGGCTCGGTTTGACGAGGCGGCGAAGAGGCTCTTTGGTATAATCTCCTTGATACATGTCGCGCCCGTCTCCCCATCGCGTCTCCACCGGCGAACGCATCAATGCGCACGAACCGCCCGGCCGCCTGCAGCGCGAATTAGGCGCGCGCCGCATCCGCCTCACGCGCCAGCGCCGCGTGGTCCTTCAAGTGATGGAGGGCGCGCCGCAGCATCTGGACGCCGGCGAAATCCTCGAGCGGGCCCAGAAGATCGATTCCGACATCACCCGCGTCACGGTCTACCGCACCCTGGAACTTCTCAAGAATCAGGGCCTGATCGACGAGCTCGACCTGCTTCATCTTCGCGGTCATCGCCATTTCTACGAGAGCCATGGCCCGCGCGACCATATTCACGTCGCCTGCATCCGCTGCGGCAAGGTCCGGGAATTTGAGAGCGATCTGTACGAGGATCTGAAGAAGCAAATCGCGCACGACTGCGACCTGGAAATCACCATTACGCGCACCGAAGTGGGAGGGTTGTGCGCGGATTGCAGAAAGCGCTGACCGGGCCAGGGTCAGCGTCCCGAGCGAAGCGAAGCGAGCGAGGGACCTCTCTTTGTTCGGCTCTGGTTTCTCTCAGGCGCTAATCCCGCTCCCGCTGAAATTCCTTCGCGCTCTCGATATCCTGAAGCACCTGCTCCCGCAATTCCTCCGCGCCGGAAAATTTCCGCTCATCGCGCAGGCGCCGCAGGAATCGAACCTCCATCGTGCCGCTCGTTAGATTCTCGTTGAAATCCAACAGGTGTGTTTCGACCGTGGTCCCTGATCCGTCGAATGTTGGCCGCACTCCCACATTGGTGACAGAACGATAGGATTTGCCGCAAACGACGGTTTCCGTCGCGTAAACTCCCCTCTTCG
The DNA here is from genome assembly GCA_963848365.1 of uncultured Acidobacteriota bacterium. Classification (GTDB taxonomy): domain Bacteria; phylum Acidobacteriota; class Terriglobia; order Acidiferrales; family UBA7541; genus Palsa-295. The sequence continues at coordinate 1,248,605 of CAWKDI010000002.1, read as the reverse complement.
GCAGCATTTCCTGCTCCGTTTTCAGATTCAGAGTGGGCACCACGAGTTTCCGGCCCTGGCCCGTGCCCGTTTGTATCTCTCCGGAGAGCGCATAAGGCCGTCCGAGCATGCGCTGCGCATCCTCCACGCGCCCCTCGCGCAAGGCCTCGCGAATCGCGCTGCTCGATGCCACCTTCCCGTCAACGGTCAGCGGCTTCACGCTCTCCACTTCAAATCCCCATTGCCTGCCGTAGGCCTCGAGCGACTCTACGTTGCCTTCCTGTCGGTGTCCGAAGCGGAAATTTTCCCCGACCAGCACCTTGCTGGCGCGCATGGTCTCCACCAGGTAGCGCCGCGCGAATTCTTCCGGGCGCACCCTGGATAATTCCAGGTTGAAAGGCAGCACGAGCGCTGCATCGATCCCCGCTTTCTCGAAAGCGGCCAGGCGCTGCTCGATCGTCATCAGCAGCGCGGGCGCCTCGGCAGGCCGCAGGATTTTGAGCGGGTGTGGGAAGAGAGTCAGCACCGCCGCAAGTTGCCCCTTCCCGCGGGCCTCTTCAACCACCTTGCCGAGAATTTTCTGATGTCCCCGGTGCATGCCGTCAAAATTCCCGATGGTCACCACCGCCGGCTTGCGGCCCTCTCCAAATCGCGACACCCATTCTTCAGCCGAGCTGAGTCTCGCAAGCGCCACTAGATTTGCACCTCGATCCGCAGCCCGTCGTAGCAGAGCCGCACATTTTCCGGCAGGCGCGCGTTGGTTTCCGCGTGGCCAAGGTCGTGGCAGATGTGCGTGAACCATGCCCGCTTTGGCTGTAGCTCCGCAACGAGCGCCAGGGATTGCTCCACGTTCGAATGCATGGGGTGCGGCACGTAGCGCAGTGCGTCGAGGATGAAATCGTCGAGTCCCCGCAACAGCTCTTTGGACTCCTCCGGCACGCGGATGAAATCGGTGAGATACGCGCACTTGCCGAAGCGGAATCCCAGCACGGGTTGCGGGCCGTGCATCGCCGCCACCGGCACGATCGTCAGGCCGAACAGCTCGAACGGCCCCTCGATCGTGTGCAGCTTCACGCCCGGCAGCAGATTGCCGTTCGGCGTGTCGTCGAAGATGTAGGCGAACTGTCGTCGCAGCGTGGCGATGGTGTCGGCAGCGGCGTAGATCGGCACCACTCCCTGCTGCTTCATGTTGAACGGGCGAATGTCGTCGAGGCCGAGGATGTGATCGGCATGCCCGTGGGTGTAGATCACCGCGTCGAGCCGGTCGATCTGTTCCCGCATGGCCTGGGAGCGGAAGTCGGGAGTCGTGTCGATCACCACGTTGCGGCCGGCGTAGGAGAGCAGCACGGAAGGGCGCATGCGCTTATCGAGTGGGTCTTGCGATTCGCAAACGGCGCAGTGGCACCCCAGCGTGGGCACGCCCATCGAGGTGCCCGATCCCAGGACTGTCAATTGAAGGGAAGCCATGAATGAACGGGGAAAGGCTTGCCTGGCTCGGGCCGCTATTTCTTGATGCCTGCTTTTTTCTGCATCTGCTCGGCGGCGGCCTTGGAAATCTCCATGAAGGTGAGTTTCAGGCTGCCGAGCACCTCGATCAGGAGTTCCTCGTCGGCCTTAGCGAGGTTGCCGCGGGTCTTCTCGCGCAACACATCGAGCATGTCGATCATTTCCCGCGCGCCTTCCAGATCGAGAAAGGCCTGCCCCGTGCGCGGATCGGCCATCCCGCCAAGCATCGCCGCGGCGTTGCGCGTGAGAAAATCCACGAGCATCTGAAAGCTTCGCGATGACGGCTGGCTCTCGTCGACCTCAGCTTCCTCGGAGGGCGCTGGGGGCGCCATTGCTCCCGGCGACGGGGGCGCTCCGTCCGGTTTCGCTGCGGCTTTTTGCGGGGAAGGCGGGGCCGCCTTTTTCGCGGACTCTTCTTCCCACCGACGGTCCTGGTCGGCGGCGTCCTTGCGGAGTTCGCCGTCTTCGGTAAACAGCCGTCTGTCTACGACCTTGAATCCTTCGTCCTGCTTGGGATCAGCCACGTGCAATTTCCTCGAATGTATTCGTCAGTGTATTCACCATGGTATTCGTCATGGTATTCATCGTCGCTACCCAAAAAGTTTAACATCCACCCATGAGCGTCACAAGGCGCTTCGCTGCCGGTAAAGAACTTGACAATATATAAAACCGATAGCATTATCTCCGCCGTCCCCAAAACTCATTTTATCGGTGTCGACCAGCTTGATTGACGCTTTACTTTGCTGGTCCTACGAGCCGGGGTGTCACTGGTGGCGCACGAGCCAGCCACAATTCAGGTCGGGGTATCTGGTGTCTTCCACCGGTCTGCCCGATCGTGGTGTCTGCCTGCCGGGACCCTGCTAAGCGCGCTCACCGCGCTGATCGCATATTTGCTATCGCCCGTTTTGTCCGACGCTCAAACCGCGCCGGTCCGGCCATCTTTTCCCACTCAAAAACGCGCGGAAGCTTATGTTCCGGGCCGCTTGCTCGTTCGCTTCCGGCCGAACCGCCCGGCGGGCGTCATCGCGGCTGCTCACAGCGCCGTGGGCGCGACCGTCAGGGCGCGGTTTCAGAGCGTGTCGGGTCTCGAGCTGGTGGACTTGCCACCGGGAAAAGACGTTCTTGAAGGAATCAGAGAGTACCGAACCAATCCCGATGTGCTGTATGCGGAACCCGACTATCGAGTTTATGCCTCTGACGTGCCCAATGATCCCTTGTTCCCTCTAACTTGGGGCCTCCAGAATACCGGCGCTCAAAACGGCATCGCGGGGGCGGATATTCATGCCGCCCTCGCGTGGCAATTCTCCACCGGCAGCAGCAGCGTCGTTATCGGGCACCTCGACACCGGCGTTGACTACACCCATCCAGACTTGGCGGCGAATATCTACCGCAACACGCCCGAATGTAATTCAAATGGCCTCGACAACGATGGAAACGGATACGTGAACGATTGCAACGGCATCAACGTCCTGGGCGATGGTCCTGTGAATGATCCATCCGATGATGTTGGCCACGGCACCCACGTCGCCGGAACCATGGGCGCGGTCGGCAATAACGGCGTGGCGTCGCGGGTGTCAATTGGCAAGTATCCATTCTGCCCTGCAAATTCATAGGTTTTAACGGTGGCACCGACTCAGCAGCCGTTCAATGCCTCGATTACATGGCCTGGATGAAGGAGCACGGTGTCAACATTGTCGCGACCAACAACAGTTGGAGCGGAGCAGGCTACAGCCAGGCCCTCTACGATGCCATCGAAGCGCAGATGGAAGATGGCATTCTTTTTGTGGCAGCCGCGGGTAATGGCGATATCTATGACAATAGCAGCGACAATGATGAGAATCCCATTTATCCAGCCTCCTTCGATTTGCCGAATATCATTGCCGTCGCCGCTACGGACCGGCAGGATAACCTGGCCTGGTTTTCAAATTACGGACCTCATTCCGTTCATCTGGGCGCGCCCGGCGTGTCGGTCGTAAGCACATTTCCTGGCGGCCAATATCAGGAACTCAGCGGGACGTCGATGGCGACGCCCCACGTCACGGGATCCGCGGCCCTTCTTCAGGCATTCAACCCCGCACTGAATTGGTTTGCCATTCGGAATCTCCTCCTGGCGGGGGGAGATTCCGATATCAACCTGTCAGGTACGGTTACGGGGAACCGGCTGAACGTCTATGGCGCGATGACCTGCTCGAATCGCCCGATCACTGCGCGGGAGGAACCGCGAAACAACCTGGTAACAACATCGGCCAATGTCCCGGTCACCCTGCGCGAGCTGAACATCAATTGCGCCGCTCCCGCCGGGACGGTGCAAGTCACCGTCGAGCCTTCCGGACAAATCATTCCGCTGGCGGACGACGGGAATGCGCCGGACCTTGTCGCCGGAGATGGCATCTATTCCGCCACATTTACCCCGAGTCTGCCTGGAACCTATACCCTTGCTTTTCCGAACGGTGACAACGTCATCGTGCAGGTTCTTGCCCCGTATTCCGTCACCTCAGTGCCGTCCACCTACGTTTCAATTGCGGGCACGAACCTTGAACTGAGCGACGAAACCAGCAAAGCGATTGACACGCCCTTCCCCATACGTTTCGGGGGACAAACCTTCAATGAAATCCATGTCACCGACAATGGGCTCATTGCGTTCGAAGGTGCATTTAACTCGCCCCTGGCTTTCCCGCTGCCTTACCCTTTTGCCGGCGCTCTCGTGGCGCCCTTTTGGGATGATCTGCAACCCGTTCTTGGAACCCCCAATAACGTCTTCTGGGACACTCTGGGCTCGGCGCCCAATCGGCAGCTCGTTGTCGAATGGAGAAACATCTATCACTATCCATTCCCCTTTGTGGACGTGCCGCCCGGCACAGTGACCTTTGAAGTGGTTTTCAATGAGAGCAGCGACGAGGTCGATTTCAATTACGGAACATTCGTGTCAGGTGCTCCCTGGTCCATGGGAGTTGATACTCCGGAAATCTGGTTGCAGACCAGTTCGGTCGAAGGCACTCAATTTTCATACGGCAGCGGACCAATCCCGGTGCTGGCCTCAGGCACGTCACTCGTCTGGCAGCTTTCGCCCTCGCCAACTGCGCCAGCCTTCGCCTTCTCGGTCGAATCACCGACGCAGACCGCAGTGCCCAATCAGCTCGCCGTTTTCAGCGGAACGGTGACAGCCTCCTCCGGATTTTCCTCCCCTGTAACCATCGCTTGCTCCGGGGCGACTCCTCCATCCTGCAGCTCTGCAACGATTGCCACGGAACAGGGCACTGCCGTTCCTTTCGAAATCCAGGCCGCCAGCCCCGCCGTTGGCACGTACACGTTTCCAATCCAAGCGCAATCGGATGATGTTACCCAGACAGCGCAGCGGCAAATGGTGACTCTCAATGTTGTAGATTACAAGATCAGCGCACCCGCTCCCGGCACTCTGGTGGTGCCGGATGGCGGCAGCGGGATTACGACTCTAAATCTCTCCGCCGCTGGCACTGCGCCGCTGAATGTTCTGCTTTCGTGTAGCGGATTGCCTGTCGGAGGGGCCTGTTTCTTCTCACCTCTGACTTACGGAAGCGTGACACCGGGCGCTACCGTGCCGGTGACGGTGACTGTGGGTTTATTCCCTGGGACCCCGCTCGGCAATTATTCCGTTCGGATCATTGCCGCTTTGTCTGGGTCTACCGGAACGCTGGGCACGCGTGAGCAAACGCTTCTATTGCAGGTTGGTCCGAATCCCGACTTTACGATATCCGCCGTGGGTCCCGCCTTGCCGTCGGTTGGCGGAGTGCCGCAGTATGCTACGTTTTCCGTGCGACCAATCGATGGGTATTCAAGCGCGGTAGCCATCTCCTGTTCGTCAATGCCGGCTGGCCCCACATGCCAGGCGAACCCAGCCGCTTCGAGCTCGATTCCGATCGCTGGGAGTATCGAAATAGATCCGAACGGCGCGCCGCCTGGACAATATGTGATTTCCTTAACCGCCGTAGGTTCCGGCAAATCGCACAGCTTCGGTTTCCTCTACCAGGTTGCCAATCCTGCCACGCCCTTTTCCTTCTTCGTCGGACAAAATTCGAGTCAAACAGTTCTGGTTGGTAATACCTCGGGACCGTTCGATCTGATTTTCGTTCCCTCGCCGGGCTACACTTCGCCGACGCAAATCATTCCGTGGATTTGCACTCCCGTCGGAGCGATCTGCCAGATCACCCCGAGCGACACATTCACCCCGAACGGCTCGCCTGTTCACCTGCAAATGACGATGACAGTGCCCAATCAGGACCCACTCATGTTAGTGCTGCCTGGCACGCCCCAATTCAGCACTGCTGGCTCTTTTTCCTTTACGTTTATGGCCAAGGACCTGGCCACCGGCATAAGCTACCCGTTGAACGGCAGCGGCGTCACGATCAACGTGCAGGATTACGCCCTCACCGCCTCCAGCACGAACTTCACGCTGGCGCCGGGAGCCTCTGCCCAGGTGGCCATCACCTACAACGCATTCAATGGCTTTGGGTTTCCAGTTTCCATTGCATGCCCTGCGCCGCTGCCGCCCGCCGTAACCTGCAGCATTGACAAGCCGAACCTGAATCCAGGCGACGCCGCAATGTTCACCTTTTCCGCCGGACCAGCCGCGCAGCCCAGTCTCCGGTTCCTGCAGATTGTCGCAACCGCCACTCTGCCACAAGGGCAAGTGATTACGCGCACTACAACGCTAAATGCATTCATCTCTCTCCCGACAATCACGATCGATCCCCCAGCCATTACGGTGCCTTCCGGCGATTACGCCAACTTCACCGTTTGCCTGAATACTCCATGTAGCGGTATTCCATCGGCGCTCGGCGATGAAGACGTGTTCCTTATCAGTTGCACCAGTCCGGACGCCGGCGTCACCTGCGATGCCCCCTTTTCACAGACTCGGGGGCTGTTTGGCGTTACCGTCCGTACCGCGAGCGGCGTCACTTCGCTCGGCTCGCATCCATTTACTGTCTCGGCCACCTCCGGCGAAGACACCATCACCGCCACCGGTTCGATCGTGATGCAGAGCGCGGACAGCTTACAGATGGTCAGTCCCAACGGTGGCGAGCTTTGGGGCAGCGGAACGCAAAATATTGTCTGGAAATATACCGGAAATCCGGGCACTACCGTCCGGCTGGACCTCGTCAACAACGGATCGTCTACGCAAACAATCGCAGCGAGCGTTCCTATCGGCGTCAATGGGGTGGGAACTTATTTGTGGCAGATGCCGGATCATTGCAGTTTAGCGAGAATTATCAGGTTAAGGTCACAAGTAACGACAATCCTTCAATCTCCGACCTCAGTGACGACCCCGTGTGGATGGGGCAGGGAGTCAGTATCCACTCTCCAACAGCCGGTTCGGTCATCTTGTATGGGGGAACCAGCAACTATCTTTCCATCTCTGTCGAGTACGGTTGGTCCGGCTTCCCTCAAATTCAATTCGACTTATACAAGAGCGGTCAATTCGTGCAGAACATCTCCACATCGCAGGGCAGCGGCTGTTTTGATGCTGATATCGGCTGCGTCTGGGATTCGCCGCCGGGTTATTTCCCAACATTGTTCCCGGCACCGACTACAGCATCAAAGCGACGCCGCTCGCAGATCCTTCCCGCGCGGTTTTCAGTCCCGGCACTTTTACCATCTCCAATACGTACTTAACCCTCACGTCGCCGAATGGCGGAGAGATCTGGCAGCCCGGCACCACACATGCCATCACCTGGAACTGGGTCGGCCAGCCCGTAAGTCCGGGAGGGGACGTAGAAATCACGCTGGGAGTCAGCGGGTATCCCGGAACCATAATTACGCCCACGACCCCCATCGGATCCAATGGCTCCGGATCTTATTTATGGTCGATCCCCGCCGATTTCCCGGCATCGCCGTCCTATCGGGTCGCCATCAACACGTTCTCACCCTTAAACGACGAAAACCTTAGTGGTGGAAGCGCAGCGAACTTCGCCATCGGGAATTATCACACTCTCTCAGTCACCGTAAATGGATCCGGAACCGTTCAAACCTCCGACGATCTCATAACCTGCCCCGCGGCCGCTTGCAGCGGAATATACCTGAATGGGGCGATGGTCACGCTCGTTCCATCGGCAAACGGCGGCGTCTTCCTCGGCTGGTCAGGCGCTTGTTCTGGCTCCGGAAATTGCGTTCTTACAATGAATTCGGATCTCGCGGCGATCGCGAATTTCGCGGCGCCCAGCCTGTCCTTGTCTGCGTCCCCCGCGTCGAACTCCGTTGCCGCGGGGGGGCAAGCTCAATACACGATTACTGTCTCACCCCAGGGTAGTCTCAACGCCAGAATCGCGCTGGCTTGTTCGGGACTACCGCAGGGGGCTGCCTGCGCGTTCCAGTCAAATAACTTCAATTTCCCCTCATCGAGCTTCAGCACCATGTTGACGATCACCACAGTGGCGCGTTCTTCCGTTTTTCCAATGGTCGGCGGCGCGATCCGCAAGTTGCTTTTGCTCGCAGCGATTTTGATGATTGTCCTCGAAAGCGCTCGCGCTCTCCTCCGGGCGGCCCTTCGCCCGCAAATGTTGCGCGTCGTGCGGCTGTCGACTCTCTTTACGCTGCTCATCGCGCTTATATTGGTTGGTTGTGGAGGGGGAGCTGCAAATCAAGCCGCAAGTTCCTCGGTCAACTCTGTTGGTACTCCAGCGGGGAGCTATTCCATCACGATTTCCACACAGGTCGGAAGTCTTACACCGGCAACGACTGTCAGCTTAATCGTGCAGTAGCTCACCTCGAAAAGAATCCCAAAAATTGAAACGAAGCGCCGCTCCTCCAGCGTCCGGTTGAATTTTCCCAAAACTCGTGCACGATTTCGGCTGCACGCCACGGGCGGCTGCGCCAGTCATTCCAGCACCATTGCGCTGCCACGCCACTGCTGGGGCTGCGCCGATTGCCTTGTGATTTTTCCTGGGCTGCCGTAGATTGGTGTTTCTTGCATCGGAGCCTCGGGCCCGCCGTGTCCAAACGCAGCGCGAAACCACAGCATCGCGGAAAGTTAAACATGAAGATACGGAACGGGCCTGTTGCAAAGCCGCAGGCGCGGAAGCGGAAACCGAAGCGCCGCTCCTCCAAAGCGCTGATTCCCCTGAACAGCCGCGACAAGCTTGCCGGCAAATGGTTCGCCAGGCTGGTCGCCTTGCAATCGCGGCTCTATGGACCCGGCGGCTGCCCCTGGGACCGCGAGCAAACCCACGAATTCGCTCCGCAAGTTCCTGATCGAGGAGACCTACGAGGTTCTCGACGCGATGGAGTCCTCCGACCCCCGCAAATTCGCCGGGGAATTGGGTGACCTGCTGCTGCAGGTGGTTTTCCACTCCATCCTGGCGGAAAAAGCCGGGCAATTCACCGTGTCCGACGTGATCGAGTCCATCCACTCGAAAATGGTTCGCCGCCACCCACACGTCTTTGGCGACGCCTCCGCCGCCAATTCCGCCGCCGTGCTGAAGAACTGGGAGCAGATCAAGGCCGAGGAGCGCGCCGCCGAGCGGGGACGCCAACAGGTGACAAGTCGGCACGGAACTGCGCCGAATGAGGATTCCATCCTCGGTGGCGTCCCGCGTTCGCTTCCGGCGGTACTGGAAGCCTACCAGCTGACCCGCCGCGCCTCCCATGTTGGCTTCGACTGGGATAACCTTGAAGCAAATACTTGAGAAACTAGCTGAAGAAGAACATGAGATTCGCGCCGCCCTTCCGCCTGAAGCTGCCCCGAAGAGCCCGGCCAAGCGCGCCGAAGGCCCGAAATCTTCAGCAAAACTTGAAGAAGAAGTTGGCGACTTTGCTCTTCACCGCCGTCAATGTCGCGCGATTTCTTGGCGTGGACCCGGAGATCGCCCTCAAGAAGGCCAACTCCAAGTTCAAGCAACGCTTTACCTCGATGGAATCTGCGGCCCTGAAGGAAGGGAAGCGATTCGCGGATCTGCCGCGTGCCCGCATGGAAGAGCTGTGGAACGAATCAAAGGCAAAATAAACTGCGCCTGGCCCAAAGCGTGCTTTCAACGCTGGAGCGACACGCAAGATTTTTTCACAACGATTAAATTTCGAGGTAAGCTTTTGCACCCATGACCCAGGCCCCGGGCTCCCCCGCTATTGAAGTACGCCACTGCGACACGCTCGCCGAGTTTGAAGACTGCCTGCGCCTCGAACATGCCGTCTGGGGGCATGGCGAGGACATTGCCGTGCCGGTGCCTATTCTTGCGGTGGCTCATCACACGGGCGGGCAGGTGCTTGGCGCCTTTGCCGGGCCCGAGATGGTGGGCTTCACGCTGGCTCTGCACGGGACCCGCGCAGGGAAGGAGTTTCTTCACTCCCACATGACCGCCGTGCTTCCCGAATATCGCGACCACGGCGTCGGCCGCCAGCTCAAACTCTTTCAGCGTGACGACGCGCTGGCCCGCGGCATCAATCTCGTCGAATGGACCTTCGATCCGCTCGAGTTGAAGAACGCGCATTTCAATCTCGTCCGCCTCGGCGCGATGGCCCGCCGGTATCTGCCGAACTCTACGGCATCACCAACAGCCCCTTGCATGCCGGCTTGCCAACCGACCGCCTGGTCGCCGAATGGTGGCTTGATTCCCCGCGGGTGAAAGCGATCCTCGGCAACAAAGATAACAAAGACAACAAGCCGCTCGCGGAAACCGGCCCCTCCGAGCGTTTCCCTCTGCCGGCAAACATCGCGGAAATCAAAGAGAACGACCCGGATGCGGCCATTCGCATCCAGACCGGGATGCGGGGCCACTTCACTCGCGCCTTCGCGAATGGCCAGGTGGCCACCTCCGTCGAGCCTCGCGTAGCGCGCGTCGATTATATCCTCACGCCAGCCAGCCAAATCCCCGGCCTGCACCTCCCCGAATCCCCCGCGCACTAGCAGCAAGCGCCGTAGCCTTTGCCTCTAGCTGTCGCCGTTGCCTTCGCCGTCGCCTTTCGTTGTCATCCTGAACTCATACGCGCGCAGCGCGGATGGGTAAGGGACCTGCTTCTTCTTTTGCTCTTCGTCCTCGCTGTCGCCCTTGCCGTTCCGGGTGCCCGACCCCTTCGATTTTAATGGTCGGGTCTTTGTGCGCCCTTCGCCGAACCGCAATAATCGAATCCCAATCCTTATAATATGAAGGCCGCGCTCTCCCGGAAAACCACCTCCGCCGATCGCCCTTGCAATTCTTTCCCGCTCACGTATCCTTTTGAAGCTTCGCCATTGTCTTCATTCACTCATGCGCCTGCAAAAAATCACTCTTCGCGAAATTCACCTGCGGCTCCTCTCGCCGTTTGAGACCAGCTTCGGCAAGGCACAGTTGCGCCGCATTCTGCTCGTCGAGGCCGAAGTGGACGGCGTCACCGGCTGGGGCGAATCGACCGCCGGCGAAGGCCCTTTCTATTCCTACGAAACCGTCGAAACCGCCTGGCTGATCCTGCGCGATTACCTCTGGCCCATGCTCAAGGGCAGGGAATTCGCCTCCGCGAGCGAGATATGGGACCTGCTGGCTCCGGTCCGCGGCCACAACATGGCCAAAGCCGCCATCGAAACGGCGCTCTGGGACGCGGAAGCCAAACAAAAAAGCGTGCCGCTAGCGAAACTTCTCGGCGGAACGCTCGAGGAAATCCCCTGCGGCGTCTCGATCGGCTTGCAGCCCACCATTCCAGAGCTGCTCGCGAAGGTCGAAAAGGAACTGGCGGCCGGCTACCAGCGCATCAAGATCAAGATCAAGCCCGGGGCGGACATCGCCCTGGTGAGCGCGCTGCGCGAGCGCTTTCCGCGCATCCGCCTGATGGTGGACGCGAATTCCGCCTACACCCTGAAAGACACGCCGCTGCTCAAGGCTCTCGACGCCTTCTACCTGATCATGATCGAGCAGCCGCTCGGCTGGGACGACATTTTTTCCCACGTCCAGCTGCAGCGCCAGCTCGAAACGCCGATCTGCCTCGATGAATGCATCCACGAACTCGACCACGCGCGCGCCGCCATCGAGACCAAGGCCTGCCGCATCATCAATATCAAGCTCGGGCGCGTGGGCGGCCACACCGCCGCGCGGCGCATGCACGATCTCTGCCAGGCGAACTCGATTCCCGGTGTGGTGCGGCGGAATGCTCGAATCCGGCATCGGCCGCGCGCACAACATCGCGATGTCGTCTCTGCCGAACTTTAATCTTCCAGGTGATGTGTCGGCTAGCCGACGCTACTGGGACGAAGACATCATTGAACCGGAAGTTGAAGTCTCGAAGCACGGAACCATTCGCGTTCCCACAGCTCCCGGCATCGGCTACACGCCGCGCATCGATCGCATCGATTCCATCACCCACCGCCGCGAAGTTCTTGAGTAACGCTTGATCTCTTCTTCCGCCGTCGAACCCAAAACTTCCAGTAGTGCTTCAAAGTCTCCCAGTTCCATCACGCTTGCCCTCGCGCTGACTACGGTAATGCTCATCTGGTCGTTTAACTTTGTGGCCGCGAAAATCGGGCTGCGTCACATGGACGTAATTTCCTTCGCGGCGATTCGCATCCCGCTGGCCGCGCTGCTCATGCTGCCGCTTTATTTCGCGCAGCAGCGCCGAACCCCGCTCGCGCGGCGGGATATCGGGGCATTTGCCTGCCTCGGCTTCTTCGGCGTGGTCATCAATTCGGGCTGCTTCGTGCTCGGGCTCACCCAGACCACCTCGGAGCATTCCGTGATCGTGAGGGCGCTCGGGCCGGTGCTCGTGCTGGCCCTGGCGGTCGCCCTGAGGATCGAAGGTCTCACGCTAGGGAAGGCTGCCGGGATGCTGATTTCGTTTGCGGGCGTGATCCTGCTCGACGCCCAACGCGGCGTTTCAATGCGCTCGCCCCTGCTGCTGGGCGACGTGTATACCTTCCTCAGCATCGCCGGCTTCGCGATCTACACCGTGTTCGCCAAGCGGATCGCCATGCGGTATGACGCCGTCTCGATGAACACCTACACCGTGGCGGCCGCCGGCCTGATGGCGCTGCCCGTAGCGCTGCGCCAGATGATCCATCTGCGGTGGGGAAGCGTCGGGTGGATAGGGTGGGCCGCGTTGCTCTACATGGCCGTGGTCACCACCGTCGCCTCCTACACCATCTTTAGCTGGGTGCTCCGGCACATGGAGCCGTCGCGGGTGGCGGTCGTCAATTACGTGCAGCCGGTGGTCGTGATCCTCATCTCGATTCCTCTGCTCGGCGAACATCCCACAGGGAACCTGGTAGCCGGAGGCGCGCTGGTCCTGGCCGGCGTCTACCTAACCGAACGCGCAAAATAGCGCGCAAAATAAGCGAAAAATCGGGGCGTACTCCATGCGCCAGCAGTCGAGTGTCGAGATGTGCTCTTCTTTGTTTTCAATCAGTCTCGATCTGCTCCGTGCGTTGGCGAGTGTCGTCAAGGATCTAGTTTGCGTGGTCTTTGGAAGGGGGCAAGGCTCCAGGTCATCGTGTGCCTCTGGGTAAGCCTAACTTCTGAAAGAAAGCTCTATTCCTCTTATCTGCATCGGCGATCAATTTTGAATATGAGATGACCTCAAAATATGCGTTGTACGCTCGCTTAAAACCGAAGAAACCTAAGCTGTCTGGGGTGTCTTGCAATTCAAAATGACGCGCCCAAGTCTTAAGCGTCGGCGTAATGTCACAAATGATGTAGCAGTAGAACGGAAGGTTTGGGGGGATGGGTATTGGCCGTCCGTCAGATCTGCGCGCTTTCCCCTCTCGAATATCGTCGATATACTTCGCGACTTGAGTAAAAGGATTTTCTTTCTCAGAGTAGTCGTCTCTCTGAGGCTTCTTGAACTCGATGATTGTTATGGACGAGAAAGGAACATCCCGGTCTTCCGAGAACGCAAATGCTTTGTCAAACACAACAATGTCGGGTTCCTTCTTGCTCGTGTTCTCGAGGGGAACTAGCTTCTTTATTGCTTTGTCAGAACTAAGGAACGTGTGAAAGACAAGACGCTCGTCGATCAACCACAGGTTGTGCTCATCAAAAAGAACCTCATCGGACGTCCTTCCGCGGGGAAAGATAATACTGTGGATTCTATCCTCGGGACGGTATTTCCCTTGGGGCTGCACCGAGAGTTGTTTTTGCAAAAATTCGATTATCGCTTTGCGATGGCAAACATACCGAGCCAAGTCAGCTCTGTTAACTTCTGAAATCTCCTCAAAGTACCTATCGAGGCGCTCCTTGAATTGTTCGAGTTCCGTATCTTCGGGGGCGGGTGATTCCATCAGTTTCTGTCCCTCCACCCTCAGCTTTATCTGCAATTTTTGGTAGCCCTCGTAAAGACTGCGGTCTATCTCCTCGTCGGTTGCCTCAGGGGATATCTCTGTAATCGAAGCTTCAAGTCGGCCAATTATGGGCCGGTACATCGCGCCGTCTTTCTGAACGAATTCTTCAATGCGGGCGCGCTTCTTGTTTTCAACTGGGGCCGTGTAAGGAGTGAGGAAAGACTGGCAACTTTTTATCGCAGTACTTCGAATATCAGCCAAGGTGACCTGTCCAAAGGCTAGGCTGCCTTCCTCCTCCGGCAAAAAGAAGGCGGTGCGGTCAGCGTTGACATTTTCGTCTTGGAGGTGCCGGATAAGGTTCGGTATCCGTCCCACCAGCTTCTCCGAAACCACAACTCTTCCGTGTGCGCACAGGTTTAAGCGGTGCTCGTTGATATGAGTCGAATAGAGCTTTATGTGAAGAATTTCGAAGCGTGAGCCGTTTACGAGAAATTGCCCTCTCTCGATCTTTGAAGCCATCTGCTCATCGAAAAAATCATCGAGTGAGATCGTCTCGCCGCTCGCACCATCGCGCAGAGTAATCACGGGTGGGACTGGGCCGATAAAGTATTCCAGGAACTCCTCAACTATGTAGGCGGCAATTGTTTCCAGTCTTTTGGGACACTGAGTTTGATATTTGTCCTTGAATCCTACGAGTCGGACAATTGTCTCGGGATCCCTGTCATGAATCTCGGCGCAGCTTGAACTTTCAATTCCGGTCCCACGTGCGCAAAAGGTAAAACGTCGACATTTTGTCTTGCCGTCCGCGCGGAAAACGCTCTCCACTTCCGCATGGCCGAAGGCCGCTAGCCACATAAACCTGCCGATGCCTTTTCCGCCACGGCTAAGCTTGTAAGTCGTGTCGGACGTGGTAAATGCTTCAAAATTCTGATCATTGAAACCGATTCCGTTGTCCTTTACCAAGAAGCCGATGATCTCGCCTGGTAGGTGGTCAGAGTTGAAGAGCATGGTGTCACGAAGGACTTCGATTTCGATCCGACCGTCCTTTCGGTGGGCGTCTTCAATTGCCTGAATAGAGTTGATGACGGCCTCGAACAATGGGAGCAGGGGTTTGCTAGTGGGCGGTTGCACATTTCTGACTCGCCCGGCGACATCCGTATTCATAAGAGGCCCCCGAAAGGGATAGAGGATAGCACTGGTATCTTGGATATAAGAACGAGACCCATGTTAGCTTAAGGCGAATAAAAGGCGAAATACAATTAGTCGATATCCGTTGGGAGATGTTCCGTGGCGTCGCTCGGCGCTGTCGGATCACAGCGAAAAGCAACGCCAACGAACCGATCTCTCGCAGAAAAACACCACGCGAACCGCCTTCTGACAAGCATCCTCTGACGGTGCTATACAGTCCGTGTAGCAATGCCGCTTGTCGTCAGCGCAGAGAGTTTTCGGGTGCCCGGAGAAGGCCTTACGGGTTCGCCGCAAAAGTTCTCGGGTGCTGGTTCGCCGCGACAGCTCGTTCGTGCCAACCCGAACGCAGTGAGGGATCCGCATTGGCTTTTAGGCGGTCGATCCCGCCCCCCCCCCGCAAAATGCAAAATTACGAAACGAAGCCACCAAGTCATTGATAAATAAGGATCGACGAAAAATAAGGATCGGCTACTTGTGATGGGCTACCAGCAGCAGGAGCACGAAGAGTATCACCGGGATCAGCCCGATCATCACGAACACACCCGGGTTCACCGGCTTGGGCCTCCTGCTGGTTTGCCAGTCGCGGAACTGCGGGCGGTCGGGCAGGGCGATCTCCCCCTGATGCTGCAGGTCCCAGGCGAACTGGCGGGCGCTGGGATAGCGGTTGCGCGGGTCGCGTTCGAGCGCGCGCCAGAGGATCTCCTGCAGCGAACGCGTAAGCGCCGGGTCGATGTCCGATGCCAGCTCGGGATCGCTCACCAGGCGCTGGTTCATCGAGGCCAGCGGGTTGGGGCCCCGGAAGGGGACCTGCCCGGTCAGCATTTCATAAAGCATGATGCCCAGAGAGTAGACGTCGCTGCGGGCGTCGCCGCGATGCCCCTTGATCTGTTCCGGCGAAATGTAGTCGGGGGTGCCCATGGACTTGGTGATGTGAGCGAAGGTGAGGCGGCGCCCGGCGACCTCCCCGGCCAGGCCGAAGTCGATCAGCTTGATGCGGTCTTCGCTGTCGACCATGATGTTCTCGGGCTTCAGGTCGCGGTGAATCACTCCCGCCTTGTGAATGTATTCGAGGGCGTCGCAGATCGCGATGGTGATCCGGACGGCGCGCTCCGGCGCCAGTTTTTTCTCCTCCTCGAGGATCTCGCGCAGCAGCCGCCCCTCCACCCACTCCATGGTCATGTAGACACGGCTGGGATCAAACTGCGGCAGCACTTTCACCACGCCGGGATGGTCGAATTTGCGGCCTATTTCCGCTTCGCGGTGAAAGCGGTCGTAGAACAGGGGATCGCACTCGAGCTCGGGATGCGGAACCTTGAGGGCCACAATGCGCCCGTCGCGCAGGTCGGTGGCGCGAAAAATCGTGGCCATGCCGCTGCGCGCCACCAGGCTGTCGATGCGGTAGTGGTCGAGTTGATCGCTGGGGCTCAGGGTGCCGATCATCGAGAAGGCCTCATGGGCTCTCCGGGACCTGCTGGCAGCATTTCGATAAAAGGCTACGCCTGCGACCTAAGCCGCGCATAAAAGGTCCGTAAAGCATTTATAAGTGCGTCTTTTGGCGGACGAAGTTGAGGATAGCGAAAACGTATCGAGAGCGTCGTGTCAGAACCCGCGAAAGCTAGTGTTTCATCCGGAGCTGCTGTCGTCTGCCGGGACTGGGAGCGCCGACAGGAGTACCGGCGCCACGAACGGCGGAACCTTCTGGGCGGTGGAGTAGAATGAATCGTGGAGGTTGATGATGAGCGCTTACGGACGCGGATTATCGTTACTTTTACTGGCAATCATAATCGGGGCTTCGTTGATGCTGGCTGGGGCGGCTCGCCGCAGTCGCTTGCAGGGGCAGCAGGACGCTGCGAATGCGCCGACCGGCACGGCGAAACCCGGCGAAGGAATCGTCCGGGAGACGCTTGGAAACGGGCTGCGCGTTGTGATCGTGCCGGACAAGCTGGCTCCCGCCGCGACGATCGTCGTGAATTACCTTGTTGGATCCGACGAAGCCCCGGCTGGATTTCCCGGGATGGCGCACGCCCAGGAACACATGATGTTTCGCGGCAGCCCCGACCTTTCGGCGGCGCAACTAGCGAATATATCCGCGGCCATGGGCGGCAATTTCGACGCGGATACCCAGCAGACTGTGACGCAATATTTCTTCACCGTTCCGGCCGAGGATCTGGACGTCGCCATGCACATCGAGAGCCTGCGCATGAGCGGGGTGCTCGATACCGACGCCTTGTGGGACAAGGAGCGCGGCGCCATCGAGCAGGAAGTGGCGCAGGATTTGTCCAATCCGCAGTACGTGTTCTACACCAAGCTGCTGACGGCGATGTTTCGCGGCACGCCCTACGAGCACGACGCGCTGGGGTCGCGGCCTTCGTTCGACAAGACCACCGGCACGATGCTGCACGACTTTTATCAGAAGTGGTACGCGCCGAACAATGCGATCATGGTGATCGTCGGAGACGTAGACCCGCAGAAGACGCTGGGCGAGGTGAAGCAGTTGTTTGGCAGCATCCCCGAGAAGAAGCTTCCGCCGCGGCCCGAGGTGCAGCTGGGAAAAGTGTCGACGCAGACGCTCAGCATGGATACCGATTTGCCGTATGGGCTGGCGGTTGTGTCGCTGCGGTGGCCGGGATCGGACAGCCCGGATTTCGCGGCGGTGAATGTGCTGGGGGACGTCCTGAGCAGCCAGCGGGGCAGCTTGTACGCTCTGGTGCCGGAAGGGAAGGCGCTCGACGCGGGTTTTTCGATGAGCGCGATGCCCAAGGCCAGCGTGGCGTATGCGATGGCGGCGTATCCCAAGGGCGGCAACGGCCAGGCGTTAGTGAAGGATATGCAGAATATTCTGGCGGACTACGCCAGAAATGGCGTCCCCGCGGACTTGGTGGATGCGGAGAAGCGGCACGAGGTGGCCAGCGAGGAATTTCAGAAAAATTCGATCTCGGGGCTGGCGATGGAGTGGGCGAATGCGCTCGCGGTGGAGGGCCGCCAATCCCCGGATGACGATATCCGAGCCATCGAGAAGGTGACCGTGGAGGATGTGAATCGCGCGGCTCGCATGTATCTGACGCCCGACAATTCGATCGATGCGCTGCTCACGCCGCAGCCTTCGGGCAAGCCGGTTTCCTCAAAATCGTTTGGCGGGGCGGAGTCTCTTGCCGGCGCCCCGAGCGGGCCGGTGGCGCTGCCGTCCTGGGCGCAGAATGCCGTTACGCGGCTCACCATTCCGGACCTGACCATCCATCCGACGGTGACTTCGCTTTCCAACGGTATCAAGGTGATCGTGCAACCGGAATCGATCAGCAATTCCGTGATGGTGCTGGGGCACGTGAAGAATAACGCCGATCTGGAAACGCCTCACGGCCAGGAAGGCGTCAGCAGCGTGCTGGATCAGCTTTTCCCCTACGGCACGCGCAAGCTCGACCGCCTTGGGTTTCAAAAGGCGCTCGACGACATCGGCGCGGACGAATCGGCAGGCGCGGATTTCTCGCTCCAGGTGCTCACGCCGCAGTTCGATCGCGGCATGGAACTGCTGGCTGAGAACGTGCTCCATCCGGCGCTGCCTGAAAATGCGTTCAAGGTGGTGCAGCAGCAGACGGCCGACGCGGTAGCAGGGCAATTGCAGAGCCCGGAGTATCTCACTTCGCGGGCACTCGATGCCGGGCTCTATCCGAAGAACGATCCCGAGCTGCGCGAGGCCACACCTGCGACGGTGAAATCGCTCACCGTGCAGGATGTCGCGGGATATTACCAGCATGTCTTCCGGCCCGATCTCACCACGATTGTGGTGATCGGCAACGTGACGCCGGAGCAGGCCCGGGCGGCGGCCGAGAAATATTTCGGCGACTGGAAGGCTTCGGGGCCGGCGCCGCAAACGGATCTGCCGCCGGTGCCGGCGAATTCCCCCGGGGTTGTCGCCGTGCCGGAT
Source organism: uncultured Acidobacteriota bacterium (assembly GCA_963848365.1). Lineage (GTDB taxonomy): Bacteria > Acidobacteriota > Terriglobia > Acidiferrales > UBA7541 > Palsa-295. The sequence continues at coordinate 1,229,805 of CAWKDI010000002.1, read as the reverse complement.
AAGAGCCGCGTGCAGGTGAACGCCACCCTTGCCGAGACGCTCGGATTGAATCGCTTCAATCCGGATTACTATGCGCTCGAACTCGGGAATCACGTTCTCGGCGGCGGCTTCTACGCGACGCGGCTGTATCAGGACCTGCGCGAGAATGCCGGACTCGTCTACTTTGTCGATTCCTCGTTCGGCGTGGGGAAGACGCGGTCGACCTACCGCGTAACATACGCGTGCGATCCGCAGAATGTGTCGAAGGCGCGGGCGGTGATCGAGCGCGACCTGAAGGCAATGCAGACAACTGTTGTGAGCGGCGATGACTTGCGGCAGGCCAAGGCCATGCTGCTGCGCCAGATTCCGCTCGGAGAGGCAAGCGAGCAGAAGATTGCGGGGGGGCTGATGTCGCGCGCGGTGATTGGTTTGCCGCTCGATGAGCCTACCGTCGCAGCGCGCCATTACGTCGATCTCACCGCGGATAATGTGAAGGCGGCGTTTGCGAAGTGGGTGCGGCCCGGGGATCTGTTTCAGGTGACGCAGGGGCCGAACCCGCAATAAGCCCGACGGTCGATGGAAATCACGAGAAGGGTGGAGGAGCAAGGTGCCGAGAAGGGTGGCGGGGAGAGTAATGTTCCCCTTCGGAACACCTTCTGACACTCGGGCGGGTGCATCGGTGCTACGAACCCGTGGGAAGAATGACCCGCTTTTCCCGCCTGGGCGGGACTGCGTCAGCGGGCTTGCGCCTGCGCTGTTTTTAGTGCAACCGTAGGGCTATAGACGTGCCAGAAATCGCCGTCGGCATTGGCGAACTCCACAGCAACCTGCTTCCGGCCTCGCTTCTTCGCGTCCACGTAGACCACGCGGCATTCGCGCTCTTCTTCAGTGAAGGTGTTGACGACCAGAAGTCTTTGACCGAGTTTCACGCGCGGCGTCATATCGAGGAGCCCGCCGTAGAGGCTTACCGCCATCGTGGCGGTGACGTCGCGGAAGGGGTGGTTCTTCGGGGTACGGCCATAAACCTTTACGGGAATCGTCAGCGGGTAACGTTTGCAGCGACGACGCTCAACCATAAGTACCTCCGGGCAAAAACATTCAAATCAGGATTCGCCCGAAGCCAAACTACGCGCCCTGGTGGTCCAGGATCAATAGTACTCGGTTAATCAGAAAGGTAACGATGTGCGAGGCGGAAGGCCTTCACGGATTCCTTTAATAAACAGTGGCGAATACCTCAGGGTCGATTGAAGTGTTTGGTGGCGGCGCCCCCCGGGGCATTCAGCATCTTAAGCATTAACATGAACTACTGAAGCCGCAAAAGCCGTTATCGCGGAATTCATCCTTCACTCAAGCTGTCGGCATGTCGACCGATAATTCTACGTAGTAGTCCCTATTTACAATCTTGTATTTCGAGTGCCACTATTTAGCGAGCACTGAAAAAGGAGACCACTGATGGCCAGCCCGAAGGAATCTCGCGAGAAGGAATCAGTCAGGCAAAAGGATTCCGGAACCGTGCAGTCTCAGGGAAGTTCGGAGAGCCCGAGCGCGGCTAGCGTGTATGCCGATGCGGACCGTCCAGACCACGACGAGATTGCCATCCTTGCTTACGGAATTTATCTCGATCGGGGCGGGCAGGCCGGCAATGAGGTTGATGACTGGCTGCAAGCGGAACAGGCACTTCTGAGGCGCCGTGCTGCTGGCCAGCGCGACGGTGGTGCGCCAAGATCGAAGTCGACGTCGGCTTAGTTGCGCGCGAGGTTTACAGCGGAGCCAGAGTCACAAGACCCGCCCCTTAAAGCCCAACGGTCGGGCACCCCGAAAATCCGCACAGTATCCTCTGTCGTCTAATCCTTTTTTACCGCCGGATCGGCCTGGCTGATGCTGCCCTGGAGCAGATCCGTTTTGATCGTAAATTTCTGCTTGGGCAGAAGGTTCACTTCGGTGGTGAAGTCGCGGTATCCGGGCAAGGCGATTTTGATTTCGTGCTTGCCGGGGCTAACCAGCATAGCTCTTCCTACGCCACCAAACTCGTGCACGTATCCCACGAAGGTGTTGTCGAGGAATACGGCGGCGCGGTCGGGCTCGACTTTCAGCTTGATCTCGGAGGTCACCTGGGAATATTGCACGCGCGGGTCTTTGGTGAGCTGGATGGACAGCGACAGCGTTTTTCCCGGTTCCACGGTGACCTTCTGGTCAAGGTCGGTATAGCCTGATTGGCGCACGTTTACTTCGTGCTCGCCCGGCAGAAGTAGGATCTTCTTGTCGCCTTTGAGTTCGCTTACGTGGCCGACGTACTGGCCGTCGATCCAGACACCGGCGCTTTTTTCAACTTTGGTGGCGGGAACGAAGTCGACTTCTCCCATGATCTTGTTATCGTCGGCGTGAATTCGCGGCGGCGCCAGTAGTGCGCAAGATAAAAGGGTGATGGACAAAAAAAGCCTGGCCTGAAAAAGCATGTGTTGTTCTCCCCTCAGAAGCCAGAATAACCGCAAATGAAACAACAATGATTCAAGGTTAATTTTAATCCTTTAAAAGGACGGAGGGAGCGGGAATCTTTCCCGTTTTAGGCGGCGGAGTTCTTGTAATGGCCGGTGAGCCAGTTTTTTCCCAGCCTGTGAAGGCTGGGCTATCCGTAACTGGCGGCGGGGCGCCTGCCGCGCGCCCCACGGGCGAAAAGCACTCCCAGCAGGAAGCCTCCGATGTGTGCCCACCATGCAACTCCTCCGGCGCTGGCCTCACCCTGCACGCCCAGCGAACCGATTCCGCTCAGGAACTGCACGAGAAACCAGAGTCCGATGAAAACCAGGGCGGGAATGCGCGCGGTGAACCAGATAATAAAAAGCGGGACCAGCGTCAGGATGCGAGAGCCTGGAAAAAGGACGATATAGGCGCCCAGAACGCCGGAGATCGCGCCGCTCGCGCCAAGAGACGGCACCCGCGACCCCCAAGAGAAGGCCAGTTGGGCAAGGCCGGAACCAAGTCCGCAGACAAGGTAAAAGATGAGATAGGGAACCGGTCCCATGCGATCCTCGACGTTGCCTCCAAATATCCAGAGAAACCACATGTTGCCGAGAATATGGAGGAAGCCCGCGTGAAGGAACATGCACGTGAATAAAGGAATGAGCGCTTGCGCAAGGGAGTAATGGCGGCCTTCAAGTGCCAGTTGAATATTGTGCGGTGTTAAAGCGTAGGTGCGGACGAAGGCTTCAGCGGCTGCCGGGGGAAGAGAGATTTGATGAATGAATACCATGACATTTGCGAGGATAAGCAGAAGGGTCATGACCGGCAGGGATTGCCGGGGAGTCATGTCTTTCAGTGGTATCAAGGCTTGCTCCGAATGGCCGAGGCGACGGAATAATCGCCAGAAGAATTAAGCTGCCGCCTGTTTCAAGTGATACTTAATATGTCCTGCTTGGTAATCCGTTTCTTTAATTCCTATTCGCATATTCCAAGTGTCACTTTCAATTTTGATCGTTGAGCTTATGCAGGGCCTAAAGAGTCCGCGTGGCAATCCCCAATCCTTGTGTGTCGTGGCTTTCAGCCACGACGTAAGCTTCGGCAAATCCAGTGGGGTTTTAGCCCCAGAAGTTCCTGACCGGGTAGTTTGACACACAGGCTCTAAATATCCGGGTGATGAATGCAAAGCGTTCCCCAGCCGCTTAAGCCGCACCGGTTCTTGAGCCTGCTGACTGCGAAATTTACTCGTCGAGAAGAGGCACCGAACGTTGCACTGTAACTGAGCTGGGACGGAATGTGCAACCTATGGAAAATCCATCGGGGTTGGATGCTGGCGCGTGATTCGCAAGAGCGGAGAGGAGTGAGTCCCTCGGTTGCTGAAGGCGAATTTCCGGCATCCGTAAACATCGTCTCCGGAATTTCCCGGCACGGGCCGGGAGCGAAAGGATAGCGGCCGAATAAAGTTTGAGCGGAATGCGAGGGGTGTTTGCGGTTATCAATTGCGCGGCGTCGATGGGTGTGATAGAAAAATTCATTCCGATGCGTGCGGCTTGCGCGGCTGTTTGAGTCATTGCGGGACAGATGTGTTCAGTCGGGCGGTCGGCGCGCCGACACGCCATGCCACTTCACGAATCCGAGGCCATCATTCTGCGGAGTTATCCGTTGGCCGAGGCGGACCGGCTCATCAGTTTTTTATCCCGGACAATGGGGCGCGTGCGCGGAGTGGCGGCGGGAGCGCGCCGGACCAAGAGCCGCTTCGGCTCGACGCTGCAGAGCCTCTCGCACGTGCGCATCTGGTATTACGAGAAGGAAACGCGCGATCTGGTGCGCATCAATCAGTGCGAGATGATCGAATCGTTTCTCGATGCGTTCGGGGATTACGCGTCGAGCGTGGCGCTGGCGCTTTTCAGCGAGATCACCGAAGCGGTGCTGCCCGAGAGAGAGGCGGCGGACGCGAACTTCCGCCTTCTGCTGCTTTCCGCACAGACGGTGAAGCGGACGCGCAAGCCGGAAATTCCGCTGGCTTATTTTTCACTGTGGACGGTGAAGCTCGGCGGCTGGCTTCCGGCGTTCGATGTCTGCGTGAAATGCGGGAGCGTGCTGAGCGGAAGAGAGCCGCTGTTCTTTTCGCCCAGTGCTCTGGCGGCCTTCTGTGCTAATTGCCGGAGGACCGGGATGCGTACCGTTTCACCCGCCGCGCTTTCGGCGATACGGAAGATGCTTTCGGAGCGATTGGATAAGATCGCCGAGGACTCCGTGCCGCCTGTAGCCGCAAGGGAAATAACGGATGTGGTGCTCGATATTATCGAACAGCAGATCGATCGAAAGCTTACTTCGAGACGACAATTGGAGTTGCCAGCGTGAAGACGCAGTCCACTAAAGTAACGGATAAGATTTCCGTGAAGAAGGGGAACCCGAAGCCCAAGACGAAGGCTGTGGGACTAACCTTTCAGGATCTTATACTAAGACTTGAAGAATACTGGATGCGCCGCGGGTGCATCCTGCAACAACCGTATGACATTGAAGTCGGTGCCGGCACGATGCATCCGGAAACATTTCTCCGCGTGCTGGGGCCCGCGCCTTATCGCGTCGTCTACGTGCAGCCCAGCCGCCGCCCGACGGACGGTCGCTACGGCGAAAATCCCAACCGCCTGTACAAGCACACGCAGCTTCAAGTGATACTTAAGCCTTCGCCGGACAATATCCAGGATCTGTATCTCGAGAGCCTTGGGGCGGTCGGGATCAACCTGAAGGAGCACGATATCAAGTTTGAAGAAGACAACTGGGAGTCGCCTACGCTGGGTGCGTGGGGAATCGGCTGGCAGGTGATGCTGGACGGACTGGAGATTACGCAGTTCACCTATTTCCAGCAGTGCGGCGGAATCGATCTCGACCCGATTTCAGTGGAGCTGACCTACGGGCTGGACCGCATCGCGGCCTACCTGCAGGGAGTCGACAACGTTTACGATGTGCGCTGGTCGGACACGATGACGTATGGCCAGGTGCGGCTTGCCGGAGGAACAGCAGTTTTCCGCCTACAGCTTCGATTATGCGGATGCGGTGTCCACGCGGAAGCAGTTCGACTTGATCGAGGCGGAAGCCAGCCGGTTGCTCGCAGAATACGATCAGCTTGAAGGGCACGGCGGGCAAACGCTTTCCGGTGCTGCAGATTTACGATTTGTGCCTGAAGTGCTCGCATCTTTTCAATCTTCTCGACGCGCGCGGCGCCATCTCGGTCACCGAGCGCGCGGCGATGATCGGGCGGGTGCGAAAGCTGGCGACGCATGTGGCGCGCGCATGGCTCGATCAGCAGAGCGCGCCGAGCATCTGAGAAGCATTGTCGAGGTGAGCGCATGAGGCCTGCCGCTGCACGGAAAAGAAGCCGACGTCGGGCGCAAGGGAAGTCGAAGCCTGCGCCGCGAGAATGCCAGCGGAGCAAGAAAGCCGCTGCGAAATTGTTCGGGGAGCTTTCTGTTTGAGATTGGCTGCGAAGAAATTCCGGCGGGGATGATTGCGAAGGCGGCGCAGGAACTTCAAGGCACTACTTGCGAATCATCTTGTCGCGAGCGGATTGCTTGCGGCGAAAAGTTCAAGTGACACTTCGTTGGAGTCGCTTCGGGGCGCCGCGGCAGGCTTGTTGCGATTGCGCGAAACGTTCGGTTGCGGCAGGAAGATGTGACGCGAGAAATTGTCGGGCCGCCGAAGTCGGTGGCCTTTGATAATGTCGGCGAGCCGACCAGGGCGGCGACAAGCTTTGCCGAGAAGCAGGGAGTTCCGCGTTTCGCAATTGCTGATCGTGAACACGCCGCGCGGCGAATATCTGGCGGTGAAGCAGACCGTGATCGGCCAGCCCGCGGCGCAGGTGCTGCGAGGAAATTCTGCCCGAAGTGATCCGCGAAATTTCCTGGCCGCGGTCGATGTATTGGACGGGCGCTAAAGGCGTGCGGTTTATCCGGCCCATTCGCTGGATCGTGGCGCTGCTCGATGGCAAGGTGGTGCCGGTTTCATTTGCCGATGTGCAGTCGGGAAATCACACCGAGGGGCACCGGTTTCTGGGCAAGAAAGCAATTCCGGTCACAGGCCCGGCGGATTACGAGGCGAAACTCAAAAGAGAATTTTGTGCTCTGCCGCGCCGGAAGCGCGGCGCAAGAAGATCGAGACGGAACTTCGTTCGCTCCAGCTTCGCGCAAAGGATCTGCGCGCGCACGAAGATGCGGGCCTGCTCGATGTCGGTGACCTATCTGAACGAATATCCCATCGGTGATCATGGGCGGATTTCGATCCGCGCTATTCCTCGATCTTCCGGAGGAAATCCTGATTACGGTGATGCGCGGCCATCAGAAATATTTTGCGGTGGAGAACCGCGACGGCGAGCTTGCCCCGCATTTTCTGGCGGTGATCAATCTGCCGGCGGACCCAAGGGGTTCATGCGGGCGGGCATGAACGCGTGATGCGCGCGCGCTTTGCGGATGCGCAGTTTTTCTGGGAGGCGGACCAGAAGATTCCGCTGGGCGACTATCTGCCGAAGCTGGCGAAGGTGACCTACGAGCGGCGGCTGGGCACGCTATGGCGATAAAGTGGAGCGCATGCGCTCGCTGGCGCGGTGGCTGGCGGAGCATTGGTTCAGCGCCGGCATGACGCAGGCGGATGTGGCCGGCGCGGACCGCGCGGCGGAACTCGCGAAGTGCGACCTGGTCACGGAAATGGTCCGCGAGTTTACCGAGCTGCAGGGAATTGTCGGGGGGCTCTACGCGCAGGGCGCAAGGAGAACCGGACGAAATTGCCTGGGCCGTCTACGATCAGTACAAGCCTGCTGGGTCTGGACGATCCGCTGCCGCGGAATCTTACCGGATGCGCGCTGGCGCTCGCGGACAAGCTCGATTCGCTCGTGGCGTGCTTTGCGGTGGGAGCGATTCCCACAGGTTCAAGTGATCCTTTCGCTTTGCGGCGCGCCGCGCTGGGAATTGTCAAGATCATACTTGAACGTAAACTTCCGCTTTCGCTTTCGGCGGCCGTTTCGGCGGCGGCGCAAAGTCCTCAAGGAACAGCAGCCACATATTGAAGCGTCAGATGCGGTGCAGAAGCAGGTGCTTGAATTCCTGCTGGAGCGCGCGCGATATATTCTGAAGGAGCGGCGCGGCTTTGCCTATGACGAGATCAATGCGGCGTTCGCGGCCGGCTCCGACGACCTGGTGGATGCCGTCGGAGCGGGTAGCGTGCAGTGCAGGCCATCCGCAACACGAAGAACTTTCGCGCCGCTGGCGGCCTCGTTCAAGCGCATCCGGAACATATTGGAGAAGTCGGCCGGGAAGGGCGACAGGGTGCAGGGCGGCGGTGAACCAGGAACTGCTTCAGGGAGCCGGCGGAACTGCAGCTTGCAGACGGTGGCGCAGCGAGTGGGGAGGAAGCGTCGCGACAGAAGAAGGAAAAGAAATATCGAGCGGCGCTTGAGAAAATTTCGGAGCTGCGCCCGGCGGTGGACTTCTTCTTCGACAAGGTTCTAGTGATGGCTGAGGATGAGGATGTGCGAAGGAACCGGATCGCGCTGCTGGGGGGTTTGTTGAAGGAATTTTCGACGATTGCGGATTTTTCGGAATTGGGCGCGGAAGAAGTTCAAGCAGTAAAATTAGTTGAGCGTGATTCGAAGATCAGCTGGACATCATTTCAGGCCGATCAACTTGAGTTGTCGGCGTGCCGACATGAATTGCGCTAACTGCAGACACTTAAAATAGAAAGTTCGAGGAGCGAAATGAAATACGTTTATTTTTTTGGAGCGGGAAAAGCGGATGGCGACGGCGACATGAAGGATCTGCTCGGCGGCAAGGGCGCCGGCCTGGCGGAGATGACGCGCATCGGCCTGCCGGTTCCGGCCGGCTTCACGATCACCACGGAGACCTGCGACTACTATCTGAAGCACGGCAAGAAATATCCCAAGGAACTGCGCGCGGAAGTCGCCGAAGAATATCGCGCGCCTGGAAAAGCTGACCAAGAAGAAGCTGGGCGACGCCAAGGATCCGCTGCTGGTCAGCGTGCGCTCGGGCTCGGCGCGCTCGATGCCGGGCATGATGGAGACGATTCTGAATCTCGGGCTTGAACGACAAGTCCGTGGAAGGCCTGGCGAAGGCGACCGGACAACGCGCGCTTTGCGTGGGATGCCTATCGCCGCTTCGTGCAGATGTATTCGAGCGTGGTGATCGGTCTGCCGAAAGAAGATCTGGAGAGCCGCCTGCGCAATATGAAGAAATACCTGGGCGTGAAAGACGATACGCAGGTGACGGCCGAGGGCTGGCGGCAGTTGGTGGGCGAATATAAGGCCTATTTCAAGGAGAAGACCGGGCAAGGATTTTCCGGAAGATCCCGAAGAGCAGCTCTGGGGCGCGATCGGCGCGGTGTTTGAATCGTGGATGGGCGAAAAGGCGGTGACGTATCGGCGCGTGGAGAAGATCACCGGCCTGCTGGGCACAGCGGTCAACGTGGTGCAGATGGTGTTTGGCAACACGGGCGAGGATTCCGGAACGGGCGTCTGCTTCACGCGCGACCCTTCCACCGGCGAGAAGATTTTCTTCGGCGACTTCCTGCTCAACGCGCAGGGCGAAGACGTGGTGGCGGGCATTCGCACGCCGCTGCACCTGAGCGAACTGAAGAAGCTGATGCCGAAGGTTTATAAGCAGCTCGAGCGCGTGCGCGAAAAGCTCGAGAAGCACTACCGCGACATGCAGGACATGGAGTTCACCGTCGAGAACGGCACGCTCTACATGCTGCAGACGCGCACCGGCAAGCGCTCGCCTGCGGCGGCCTTCCAGATCGCCGTGGACATGGCCAACGAAGGGCTGATCAAAGTTGAAGAAGCACTTGAACGAATCAAGTCCGAGGACATCGAGCGGCTGTTCTATCCGGTGCTCGATCCCAAGGCTTGCCCGCAACGAACTGGCCAAGCCGGAAGATTGCCAGCGGGATCAATGCGGTGCCGGGGCGGCGGTCGGGCAAGGCTGTATTCACCGCGGAGGAAGCCGAAGAGTGGGCCGCGAAGGGCGAGAAAGTGATCCTGGTCCGGCGCGAAACCAGCCCGGAAGACGTGGGCGGCATGTACGTGGCGCAGGGCATTCTCACCGCGACCGGCGGCAAGACCAGCCACGCGGCGGTGGTCGCGCGCGGCTGGGGCAAGTGCTGCATCGTCGGCGCGGAGAAGATCGACATCGATGCGGAAGCCAAGAAGATGAGCGTCGACGGGCACGTGGTGCGGGAAGGCGACTGGATCACGCTCGATGGCAGCGATGGCACGGTGTATAGCGGGCAGATCGAGCTGGTGCGTCCCGAGCCGCCGAAGGCTTACGACACGTTGATGAAGTGGGCCGACAAGTACCGGAAAATCGGCGTGCGCACCAATGCGGATACGCCGCAGGACGCGCGCATGGCCCGCGAAATGGGCGCCGAGGGCATCGGGCTGTGCCGCACCGAGCACATGTTCTTCAAGGACTTCGAGCATCCCGGAGAAGAGCGCGGAGCGGCAGCTGGCCATTCAGGAGATGATCCTGGCCGACAACTCCGAGGCGCGGCGCAAGGCGCTCGACAAGCTGCTGCCGTTCCAGCGGCGCGACTTCATCGGGATCTTCGAGGCCATGGACGGCTTGCCGGTGACCATCCGCCTGATCGACCCGCCGCTGCACGAGTTTGTGCCGCACGATGCAGGCCAAGCAGGCGGAGCTGGCGCAGAAAGATCGGCATCTCCGCCGGAAGCGGTGGCGCGCCGCGTGGAGCAATTGCACGAAGCCAACCCGATGCTGGGCCATCGCGGCTGCCGGCTCGCCATCACCTATCCAGAAATTCTCGAGATGCAGGTGCGGGCGATCATCGAAGCGGCCATCGACTGCCAGAAGCGAAAGATTAAAGTATTACCTGAGATCATGATCCCGCTCACGCTCGACAAGAAGGAGTTGAAGATTCTCGACGACGGCCACGCGAAAGGTCGCGGACGAGATCATTGCCGAATCTAAAGTTAAACTTGAATATCTTGGTCGGCACGATGATCGAGCTGCCGCGCGCGGCGCTGCTGGCGGACCAGATTGCCGAGGTGGCGGAATTCTTCTCGTTCGGCACCAACGACCTGACGCAGACGACCATGGGCCTCTCCCGCGACGACGCCGGGCGCTTCCTGCCGGAGTATGTCGACCAGAGCAAGGCCGCCATCTTCAAGGACGATCCGTTCCAGACGCTCGACGTCGAGGGCGTGGGAATGCTGATCGAGTGGGCCATCGAGAAGGGGCGCGAGACCCGGCCGAAGCTTGAAGATCGGCATCTGCGGCGAGCATGGCGGCGATGCGGAGAGCGTGAAGTTCTGCCACAGGGTGGGCATGAACTACGTGAGCGCGTCGCCGTTCCGCGTGCCGATTGCGCGGCTGGCGGCGGCGCAGGCGGTGATGGAGGAGAAGAAAAAGAAGCGGAAATAGGGAGAAGCAGGAGGCAGAGGAGGCAAAGGACGCAAAGGAGGCCAAGGAGTCGGAAAATCGCACTTCGCGATGCCGACAGGTATCGCGTAGCTGTCTCGGTTGTTCGCGTTGCGGTAGGAACTAAGATCGGTCCTTGCAGCTTGCGGAGGACCGATCATGCCTGGTAGACCCGCCGTTTCAATCAAAATTTTCCTTCAAGCATAGTCATCGTCCTTGAGCGCTCTGGTTTCCACGGCGCTGGCTGCGCGCCTCGCTGGTTTTGGTGCGCGCGCAGGGCGTTGCGAATGCTCCCGTGTTTTCGGCGGACCGGCTCCTGGCGCACATTCGCACGCTTTCATCGGACGAATTTCAGGGGCGCGGGCCGGGGACGAAGGGCGAAGACCTGACGATTGCCTACCTGCAGAAGCAGTTTCGCGATGCAGGGCTCGAGCCGGGCAATCCCGACGGCACCTACCTGCAGGCGGTGCCGCTGGTGGGCATCCGTCCCGATCCGAACATGAAGCTCACGTTTACCGGGCACGGCAAAACGATGCAGCTGGCGTTCGAGAAGGATTTCGTCGCGTCAGACCCGGCGCATGGTGGATTCGGTGCATCTCGACGCGGACATGATTTTCGTCGGCTACGGGGTGCAGGCGCCCGAATACAAATGGGACGACTTCAAGGGCGTGGATGTGAAGGGCAAAGTGATCGTGGTGCTGATCAACGATCCGCCGGTGCCGGACGAGCGAATGTTTGGCGGCAAGGCCATGACGTATTACGGGCGGTGGACCTACAAGTACGAAAAGGCGGCGGAACTGGGCGCGGCGGGCTGCCTGATCGTGCATGAGACCGGACCCGCGGGCTATCCGTGGGAAGTGGTGCGCGACAGTTGGGGCGGCGAATCATTCAGCCTGGTGGCCGCGGACAAGAACATGCATCGCGCGGCCGTGGAAGGATGGATCACGCACGAGCAGGCGCAGGCGCTGTTTCGCGCGGCGGGCCTGGATTTCGAAGCCGAAAAGAAAAAAGCGGTGAGCGCCGGATTTTCATCCGGTGCCGCTTGGGAATGAAGGCGCAGCTCGACATTCACAACACGCTGCGCACGATTCAATCGCACAACGTGATCGCGAAGCGCACGGGCAGCGATCCGGCGCTGAAGAATCAGTACGTGATTTACTCCGCGCACTGGGACCATTTCGGGATCGGGCCGGAGGTGAAAGGGCGACAAGATCTATCATGGCGCGGCTCGACAACGCGTCGGGGACGCGCGGCGCTGCTCGAGATTGCGCGGGCCTACGCGCAGTTGAAGCCGGACAACGCGCCGAAGCGGACGATCCTATTTCTGTCGGTGACCGCGGAAGAACAGGGACTGCTCGGCTCGGAATATTACGCGGAGCATCCGCTGTACCCGTTGTCGCGCACGGCCGCGAACATCAACATGGACGGGATGAATACGTGTGGGGCAAGACGCGCGACATCACGGAGATTGGAGAAGGGAAGTCCACCCTCGATGAAGTGGTGGCGGATGTGGCTGAGCAGCAGGGGCGAACGGTTCGCCCCGATCCCGAGCCGGAGAAGGGCTATTACTACCGCTCCGACCATTTTAGCTTCGCCAAGGTGGGCGTGCCGGCGTTCGATCCGGACGCAGGAATCGATTACGTGGGAAAGCCGGCGGGATGGGGGCTTGCGAAGCGGCAGGAATATACCGCGAACGATTATCACAAGCCGAGCGACGTGATCAAGCCGGACTGGGACCTGAGCGGCGCAGTGCAGGATTGCGAATTATTTTTCCTGGTGGGGTTGCGCGTGGCGGACGCGCCCAAGATGCCGGAATGGAAACCGAACGCGGAATTCAAAGCCATCCGCGAAGCCTCGCTGAAGGCCGGGAACTAGGATCGGCGAAACAAGATCGGCGAAACAAGGTCGGTGAAACCAGTATGGGCGGAAGTAAGACCGGCGGAAAAATCGAGCGGTCGTGCCCGGTAGTTTTCTCCACACCCTTTCGGGCGCGACGCACGTCTTATAAATGGACGTTTCAGGAGGATTGTGTGACAGCCCATTTGATTACGCGCGTTGTATTTCTCCTTTCGGTTTCTGCTGTTGCTGCGGTTGCGGTCGCAGGTGCCGCACCGAGGGAGCCAATTCCCCCCGCGAAGGTGGACGCGCCGCGCGCGACGGCCTCCGGGAAAGAGACGGCGGTTTTTGCGGGCGGGTGTTTCTGGGGCACGCAAGCCGTGTTTGAACGGGTGAAAGGCGTGATCAAGACGACGGCGGGGTATTCCGGCGGGTCGGCGGCGACGGCCACGTACGATCAGGTGATTACCGAAACCACGGGGCACGCCGAATCGATGGAAGTGGTTTACGATCCGTCGCAGATCACCTACGGACAGCTGCTGCGCGTTTTCTTTTCCGTGGCGCACGATCCCACCGAACTCAACCGGCAGGGCCCCGACGTGGGAACATCGTATCGCTCCGCGATCTTTTATACGGACAACGAGCAGAAGCGCATTGCCGAGGCGTACATCGCGCAGCTCGATGCCGCGAAAGTGTTTCCGCAGCGGATCGTCACGGAACTCACTCCGCTCAAAGGCTTTCTACCGCGCCGAGGATTATCACCAGGACTTCGCGCTGAAAAATCCCACCAACCCTTACATTCAGATTTGCGATCTGCCGAAGATCCGCGCCTTGAAGCAGCAGTTTCCCGAGTTGTTCGTCGACTACAAGGGAAAATAGGCGGATTCGTTTTAGCCCTGGTGGCACCGGCACTCCTGCCGGTGCTCGGAGCCTTTTAACCTCCGACCCAAAGCCCGTGCCGCCAAGCGGGCGATTGGTGAGTTTTGAGGAGGCGCGGCGATTTTTCGCATCCTTATCTTAGTCTTAGCGGTTCACCGGACTGCGACGCTGGAGAAGAGGAATAGTGTAGACTGCTCGGCGCGGCGGAAGTGCGAACGGAACAAAATCGAGAGGACTGGATGAGGATGACAGGGACGAGAGCGATACGAACGGGAACACCACTAATCAGAACGATGCGAATACTCGCGATCTTTTCGGTTTTAGCGATTGCTGCTTCAGGCAACCTCAGGCTTCACGCGCAGGCGCCGCAGGGCGGACCGCCCTCCACGCCGGGGTTTACCCTCAGCACCACGGCATTCGAGGACGGCTCGGTGATTCCCAACAAGTACACGCAGGCCGTTCCCAATCCGGTGTCGCCGCCGCTGCAGTGGAGCAACGTTCCGGCAGGCACGGTCACCTTCGTCTTGATCGTCCATGACCCGGACGGGGCGCCGAACAAAAGGCTCGACGACGTGCTGCACTGGATGCTGTTCAATATTCCCGGAAGCGCTCGCGAATTGCCGGAAAATGTGCCGCCGACTCCCACGCTGCCAGACGGCACCATACAGGCGAAGAACACGCGCGGCGCTGTCGGTTTCAGGGGGCCCGGCGCGGGCGCGGCCGGTCCTTATCATCACTATACCTTCGATATCTACGCGGTGGACATGAAGCTTGATTTGGGGCCGGACGCCACCCGCGCCGACGTCCTGAAAGCCATCGACGGGCACATTCTTGGAAAGGCTGTGATGGTCGGCCGCTTCCATCGCTAGTTCCGTTCCGCGCTGCCGGGCAGGAATTCCAGAGACTTGCAGTTTTATGCGCGCGTCACGTTTGTGTGCATCATATTTGTGCACCTTTTTGTGCTCATTGGCGATCGAGAGATTCGCACCAAAACCGAAAATCCTGAGGAGGATATCGACAGATGAAGCTTTTGCGAACATTCGTAATTTGCGCGGTTGGCTTTGGCAGCGCTGCTTTCATAGCCGCCGCGCAGCAGCCTGCCGCGCCATCCAAGCCGGGCTTTACCTTGACGACGACGGCGTTCGAGGATGGAGGCGTTATTCCCGCGAAGTATACGCATGCGGTGGAGAATACAGTCTCACCGAAACTGGAGTGGACCAACGTGCCGCAGGGCACCGTGACCTTCGCGCTGATCGTGCACGATCCGGAAGTGTCCATCCAGAAAGGTACGGAAGACGCCCTGCACTGGGCTGCGTTCAATATTCCCGGGACGGCCACCGGTCTTCCCGAGGGCGTGCCCACCATTCCTCAATTGCCCGACGGAACGATCCAGCTAAAGGTGATTCGCGGGCTGGTCGGCTACTTTGGTCCGGGCGCGCCCGCGCCGGGGCCTTACCACCACTATACGTTCGAAGTTGACGCGCTCGACACGAAGCTCGACCTGGGGCCCGATGCGACCCGGGCAGACCTGCTCAAAGCCATGAACGGCCACATTCTGGCGAAGGCGGTGCTGGTGGGGCGCTTCCACCGGTAGATCGCCGTCCATTTTCGAGTTCCTCGGGATGGCTCCGGAGCGCAACTGGCGCGCAGAAGCGCCGGTTGCTCCGCTGATCGCGCGAGTCATCCTTATAATTTGGATCCGCTCCCTTGCAGAGGAGCCGCGACCGTCGCCGGTCGCGGCTGTTCCCTCCCACGGTTTGAGTGCGCTGAGCTGCTATACTTTCGCGCGGAGGCGAAAGGAATCCGGTGATTCTCGTGGCCTTCAAAGCCATTGATCCTGCCCTTTGCGGCCAGGGTGGTGGGTTCGACTCCCACACGCTTCCGCCAACTCGTTACCTTGAAACGGTTTGAGCTAACACAATTAAATATGTCTGATTTGAGGGAAGCACGGTGCGCGAGCGCGAAAACCTGAAGTCCCTCTGTCCTTTTGGTTTAATTCACGCAAGAAATCACTACTCCTCCGTTCTAAGAGCATATAGCCTGACGTGGGAGTGCAGCCATGAGGCAGTTTCTTCTGATAGCCGTTCTCCTGGGCAGCATGTGCTCGGGCGCGTCCGCCCAAGAAGTCCTTCTTCAACGGGAAGGCAAAGTCCTATACCCGCCAAACCTGAGTACACGCGGCGATAACGTCTTGCTGGGTATGACCATCGGTAGCGTGCCTGGCTATCCAATTTCCGGTACCATTGACGCAGAAAACACTCGCACCGATTCGCATGGCAAAATCGTGACCGCAAGCTTTCGAAGCAGAATCTATCGCGATTCAAAAGGCCGGACGAGGCT
The DNA here is from genome assembly GCA_963848365.1 of uncultured Acidobacteriota bacterium. Taxonomy (GTDB): domain Bacteria; phylum Acidobacteriota; class Terriglobia; order Acidiferrales; family UBA7541; genus Palsa-295. The sequence goes on along the minus strand of CAWKDI010000002.1, from coordinate 1,213,870 downwards.
TGAATGGGACATGACTCCGCTCGATGAACCACCCAAGCCGAGTTGGGTCATGATCGAGATTTACGATCCAACGACCAGGACTAGCATCCACTTACAGCCATCGATCAAGACCGCGTCGAAGGGGCATCTCCCGGGTCCCAACGAGAAACCGCAACAGCTCTGCAAGGAATCGGATTTTCCAAAAATCGATCCAAAAGACCAGTCATCGTTATTGGCGATTCCACAGGTTTCTCAGAAAGAACTCGAGCACGACGTCGTTGATGGCATGGTGGTAAGACATGGGCGCGAGTCCGTAAAGCTCTCCTCGAGATCTTCCGGGAAGAACTCGGCCTATGCAAGGGTGACGGATTACTGGTTCTCGCAAGAACTTCAGGCCTTCGTCCTCGTCAAACGTAGCGGACCCGGCAAATCACAGCACACAGTTACGCTCTCGGACATCAGCCGAAGCGAACCCGACCCTTCGTTCTTCGTCGTTCCCCCGGACTACAAAATTTCTGAGCCGGCGCCGTGGGACGGAGATTGCTCTCCGAAGCTTAAGCTTTGAACCGAGAGAAGCGGGCACTGCGCCGAGCATTGAAGACCATCGTTCGGTTCCCGAGCGAATCTGGTCCTGTTCAGCCGACTCCCGGTTCGTCGAAAGCCGGAAACGTGGGGTAGTGGGCCGGTATATCGACGGTAAACGTTACTCAGAATGTTGCCAGAAGTTTCTTCGGCCTTCTGATATCCGCCGCCTCGTTAGTTTGCGAGACGAGAAAACTACACATTAATCGATAAGGTAAAGTTGCCACTCGTCAGACATGGTTTGAATGCGGGGCGTTTGTCTGAACATGGCGAGTTTTTCATCAGGCGTATAGAGAGTCGGTCCGTCCGACGGTACTTCGTAGGGTGCTTTGACGATCGGGGTTAATGGATCCAGGATGTATGTTAAAGAAACCCGATAGAAACCCTTCCCCGGAAATGAGAAATCGTCCGAAGGATCGCCAACACGATAGGAATAGTCCCGCGTCTCATGGGGAGCGAGAACTTCGATATCCCAATCGCTGAGCGGAGAGGTTATGGGACAAAAAGGGAGTGCAGCACCGGTGTAAATGTGAGGCGGGAGGAGGTGTCCCCTCATGTCCGTGACGCGCCAGGTTAGCTTTGTGGAGTTCTCCCAGGGTCGGGGGAATCGCAGTGCGATGGGTTCGTCTGTTCGGTTGGTGAAGGTGACGAGAAACTTTAGGGTATCGCCCCGACGGATCAAGTGTGGTCCTGAAATCCTAACTTCAATGGGAGAGGCCGACACTGGGTGCGCTTGAGCCCTCAATGGCAAAGGCGATACAAGGGTAACTATAAGAAGTGCAAGTCGAGAAGCGCGCATCGAAAAGAACCCCTGGCGAGAGCAGCGTGATGGAATCTGGCGCAATTGTCAGTAGTACTCTTGGCCTGGACCAGGTTGGTAAAGTCGTGCCGGTGCCTTGCGGCTCAGTACTCCACTTTTCCTGTTAGCGCTCTCACGTCTGCATGCTATCTGTCCTCTGCAAAACAGTTCGGCGCGCACCTGACCTTGGACGACCATCCGGTAATCTTGGACCGAACCTGATTACCGCGAGTCTCCCGGCCGAGTGTCGGCCTGTTGTCACGTGGCAATTGGCTGCCCGGTGAATCGTGGGCGACGATTGTTTCTTCGCGGTTCTCGATTGCCCAAGGTGCTTTTTGTTCAATGACTTACCGCATTGGCGCAAAGGCCTCTTTTGGCGGGCCAGTTGCAAAATGCGCCAGTTGAATCCGAGGTTGAATCCGAGGCTGCAGTGGGCAGGGAGAGAGCGGGCCGAGCCATCCGACGGTAAGAATTAACACTCTCTTCATGGCATGGGGAGGGCGCTTCGTGGTATCAGTGCCAGAGGGGATCCCGGAGGTCGGGTTTGGCCGGGTCGCCCCGATTCGGCCGTTGCAGGACACGACCATAGCAGCGACTAAAACGCATCTGCCGACAACCCGATCAAACGATAATCCGGTGAAAAAATAATTAACAAACGATGAGCGACCTTCCTTTAGTTTATCTGGCACGCCACGGTGAGACGGCCTGGAGCCTGAGCGGCCAGCATACCGGCCTTACCGACCTTCCGCTCACGGAACGGGGCGAGCAGAACGCGCGCGCTCTCGGATCCAGGCTTGCCGGGCTGAAATTCGCGGCGGTCTTTACAAGCCCGCTGCGACGCGCTTTGCGCACGTGCGAGCTGGCAGGTTTTGCCGGCGCAGCCAAGGTGGATCCCGATCTGGTCGAGTGGAATTACGGGGAATATGAGGGGCTCACCTCGGAACAGGTTCTTGCGAGGCGGCCGGACTGGCAGTTGTTTCGCGACGGTTGCCCGGGCGGTGAATCGCCGGCTCAGGTAGGCGCGCGGGCCGATCGCGTGGTCGCGCGTGCGCGCGCCGTTTCCGGAAACGCCCTGCTTTTTTCGAGCGGCCATTTCCTGCGCGTGCTCGCGGCGCGCTGGCTCGCACTGGAAGCGGCCGGCGGACGCTATCTGATGCTGAGCACTGCGAGCCTTAGCGTGCTGGGTTACGAGCGCACCCTCGCGCAGCCGGTGATCCAGCTTTGGAACGATACCAGCCACGTGCGGGCTGAACAGAAGCAGCTTGAGGTTCGCCAGGGTTCGATTTCGAACTAAGGGGGGGCGCGATGGGTACGCAAAGAGCGATAAAGGCCGCGGCACCGGCACCGCCACCGGCGCCATCTGAATCCGAACAGATTGCGAAGCTTCGCAGGCAGTACGCATACGACCAGATCGAATCGGAGGGCGACGCCGGCGCGCTTTACGAAGGCCATCTCGCGTTCGACGAAGTGATCGACTCGCGCCTCGGCGGGCGCGCGCGATCAATTTGAGGCCTTCGCCCGCTCCGTGCGGGACATCCTGTCGCAGCGATGGGTGATGACGGAGAACATCTACGAGCGCCAGAATCCGAAGCGGGTCGTACTACCTCTCGATGGAGTTTCTCATTGGCCGGTCGCTGGCGAATAACGTGACGAATCTTCTGCTCGATCCCCTCGTAGAGGCCGGTCGGAAGGAGCAAAATCTCGACTGGCTCGCGCTGCTCGAGACAGGAGCCGGACGCCGGCCTCGGCAACGGCGGCCTGGGCCGGCTGGCGGCTTGTTTCCTCGATTCCATGGCCACGATGCAACTTCCCGGCGATCGGCTACGGCCTGCGCTATGAATACGGAATGTTCAAGCAGACCATTGCGAACGGCTGGCAGGAGGAGCAGCCCGACAATTGGCTGCGCTTCGCCGATCCTTGGGAGGTCGCCGCGCCCGGACGAGAAAGTCGAAATCAAGCTCAACTGCTCGTTCGAAGTGCGCGGAGGGAGCGCTGCACGCGATCCCGGGCGGCCGTCCACCCTGATCGGCATTCCCTACGATCGGCCGGTCGTCGGCTACGGCGGCAGGAACCATCAACACGCTGCGGCTGTGGGCCGCCAGCGCGCCCGATTACTTCGATTTTCAAGTGTTCAGTCACGGCGATTTCGTCGGTGCGGTCGCCGAAACGCTGGAGGCGGAATCCCTCACGCGGGTGCTTTATCCGGACGATTCGACCAGCATGGGCCAGGGACTGCGCTTCGTGCAGGAATATTTTCTGGTGGCGTGTTCGCTGGCCGATCTGGTGCGGCGCTTCCGCCGCCACAACACCGACTGGAACATGCTTCCCGGAGAAGGTCGCGATCCAGCTCAACGATACGCATCCGACGCTGTCCGTTCCGGAATTGATGCGGATTCTGCTCGACGAAGCGCACCTCGGATGGGACCAGGCCTGGGACATCACGCAAAGAACCCTGGGCTACACCAACCACACGCTGCTGCCGGAGGCGCTGGAGAAATGGCCGTCTGCCTGGTTCGAGAGTCTGCTGCCGCGGCATCTGGAGATCATCTACGAGATCAATCGCCGCCTGCTCGATTCGGTCGCGCCGCGCTATCCCGGGCGACGAGGGACGCGTCGCAGCGCATCAGCCTGATCGAGGAAGGCCCCACGCAAGCAGTGCGCATGGCCAACCTGGCCATCGTCGGCTCGCACAGTACAAACGGCGTGTCCGCGATCCACTCCGAACTGCTGCGCACGACAACCGTCAAAGATCTGGCCGAGCTGTTCCCCGAGCGCTTCAGCAACAAGACCAACGGCGTCACGCCTCGCCGCTGGCTGCTGCTGGCGAATCCGGAGCTTGTCCCAGCACGATTACGCAGGCCATCGGCGATGGCTGGATCACCGATCTCAGCCAACTGAACAAGCTGAAGCCGCTGGCCGAAGACAAGGCCTTTCGCGAGAGCGTTCAGCATGGCCAAGCACGAGGCCAAAGTCGCAGTTCGCGAACTGGCTGAAGTCGACGTCCGGGCAGACCGTCGATCCGGACACCATCTTCGACTGCCAGATCAAGCGCATCCACGAGTACAAGCGGCAATTGCTGAACGCGCTGCGCATCATCGTGCTCTACAACCGGCTGCGCGAGAATCCGAACCTTGAGATGCACGCCGCGCACATTCTTCTTCGCCGGCAAAGCCGCGCCGGCCTACCATCTCGCCAAGCTCATCATCAAACTCATCAATAACCTGGCCGGTACGATTGACGGCGACCCGCCGTTGCGCGGCCGTATCAAAGTGTGTTTTTGCCGGAGTACAACGTGTCCCTCGCGGAGCGGCTGATTCCCGGCGAGCGATGTTTCCAACCAGATTTCGACGGCCGGTTATGAAGCCAGCGGCACGAGCAACATGAAATTCATGATGAACGGCGCCCTGACCATCGGCACGCGCGACGGCGCCACCATCGAAATGGCGCAGGAGGCGGGCGAAGAGAATTTCTTCCTGTTCGGCCTTACCGCGGAAGCAAGTGGCCGGCAGCCGCGGCTGGTACAACCCGTACTGGCACTATGATCACGAGCCGGAAACCCGCGCGGCTCTGGATCTGATCTTCTCCGACTACTTCAGCCGAAATGAGCCGGGCATCTTCGCCCCGCTGCACGATGCGCTGTTGACGCATGGGGACCACTACATGCACCTGGCGGACCTGAAATCCTACCTGGAAGCGGATCAGCGCCTGAGCGAGTTGTACGCGGACCCGGACGCATGGGCGCGCAAGGCGTTCTGAACGTGGCCGCCTCCGGCAAGTTCTCAAGCGACCGCACCATCTGCCGAATACGCAAACGAGATCTGGAAGGTGAAAGCCGTGCCCAGTGCCTAAAGAGCCCGCGCTTCGCGAAAGTTTCGCCGCTCGCGGCAAGCCTGCGCCGAAAGAGATGCTGGTCGACGTGGCTCAGCTCGACCGCGACTATTTCGAGCGCCAGCCCGATCTGAGCGATCCCGAACCAGATGGTCAGCTTCGGCACCAGCGGACATCGCGGCTCGCCGCTGCACGGCACCTTCACCGAGGCGCACATCCTGGCCATCACGCAGGCCATCTGCGACTACCGGCGCAGGCAGGGAACCGACGGCCCGCTCTACATGGGCAAGGATACGCACGCCCTTTCCGTCCCGCCCAGCGCACCGCGCTCGAAGTTCTGGCGGCCAACGGCGTGGAAACGATCATTCAGCGCGACGACGGCGTGACGCCGACGCCGGTCATCTCGCGGCCATCCTCGCCTACAACCGCGGCCGCAAAGAGCACCTCGCCGACGGCATCGTCATCACGCCGTCGCACAATCCGCCCGAGGATGGCGGCTTCAAATACAACCCGACCAACGGCGGCCCCGCCGACACCGACGTGACCAAGTGGGTCGAGAACCGCGCCAACGAGCTGCTGCGCGGAGACAACACCGGCGTGAAGCGCGTGCCGTTCGCGGCCGCGATCAATGCCGGCGACCACGCACCAGGAAGATTTCGTCCTGCCCTACGTCCACGACCTGCGGAACGTCGTCGACATGGACGCGATCCGCGGCGCCGGCCTCAAGCTGGGCGTGGATCCGCTGGGCGGCGCCGTCGCTGCCTTACTGGGAGCCGATCAACGCCGATCTACAAGCTCGACATCACGGTCGTGAACCCGATGCTCGATCCGACTTTCTCCTTCATGACGGTCGATCACGACGGCAAGATCCGCATGGACTGTTCGAGCCCCTACGCGATGGCGCGGCTGGTGGGGCTCGAAGGACCAATACCGCGTCGCGTTTGCCAACGATCCGGACTCCGACCGGCACGGCATCGTCACGCCATCGGCGGGTTTGATGAATCCCAATCACTATCTGGCGGTGGCGATCCGATACCTGCTCACGCATCGCCCGCACTGGCCGGCGACGCGTCGCGGTCGGCAAGACGCTGGTGAGCAGCAGCATGATCGACCGGGTGGTGGACAAGCTGGGCCGCCGCCTTGATGAAGTGCCGGTGGGATTCAAATGGTTCGCGCCGGGGCTGTTCGACGGCTCGTGCTGCTTCGGCGGCGAAGAAAGCGCGGGAGCGAGTTTCCTGCGGCGCGACGGCACGGTGTGGACGACCGACAAAGACGGCCCGATCATGGACTTGCTTGCGGCGGAAATCACCGCCCGCACCGGAAAAGATCCGGGCGAGCACTATCGCGAGTTGACCGCCGAGTTCGGCACGCCCTACTACACGCGCATCGACGCGCCCGCGACGCCCGAGCAGAAGGCGAAGCTGCGGGAACTTTCGCCGGAGGCGGTGCAAGGCGTCGACGCTGGCGGCGAGCCGATCACGGCAAAGCTCACCCGCGCCCCGGGCAACAACGCCCCGATCGGCGGACTGAAGGTTGTGAGCGCCAGCGGCTGGTTTGCCGCCCGGCCTTCCGGCACGGAGAATATCTACAAGATTTATGCGGAAAGCTTCAAAGACAACGCGCATCTGGACGCGATTGTGAGCGAGGCGCAGCAGATCGTGACGAGCGCCCTGAATTCCTCCGCACGCGGCGGGTCGGCCGCAGAAGGGCGAAAATGAGCGCAGACGGCCGGCCCTCGAATGTTCCGCCGTTTCCGCCGGTTTACCGGGCCTCCGGTTTGCTGCTTCACGTCACCTCGCTGCCCGGACCTTACGGAATCGGCGACGTGGGACCTGCCGCCCTGTCGTGGATCGACCGGCTCGCGCAGTCCGGGCAAAGCTGGTGGCAGTCGCTTCCTCTCGGTCCTACCGGTTATGGCAATTCGCCGTATCAGTCCCTGTCGTCTTTCGCCGGCAATGAATTGCTGATCAGTCCCGACTGGCTGGTCGAGGACGAGCTTCTTGCGCGCGAGCGACTGCCAGGCTGGCCAATTCCCGCAGGATGAAGTCGATTATGCGGCCGTCATTCCGTTCAAGCAGAAGCTGCTTGAAAAGGCGTGGGCTAATTTCACTGCCGGAGCGCGCGCGGACTTGCAGGCCGCGTATCAGAATTTCCTGGCGTGCCATGCGCACTGGCTGGATGACTACGCGCTGTTCCGGGCGCTGAAGACAAAGTTCGCCGGCGCGTATTACCTCGAATGGCCCGCGGAGTTGGTGCATCGCGACCCTGCGGCGCTCGATCGCGCGCGGCGTGAGCTCGCCGATGAGATCGGCCAGGCCGGCTTCGCGCAGTTCGTGCTGTTTCGCCAGGCTGAGCGGCTAAAGGCTCACGCCCATGCCCGCGGAGTTCGCTTGATCGGCGACTTGCCTTTTTTCGTATCCCCTGATTCGAGCGACGTGTGGGCTCATCCGGAGCTGTTTTTGCTCGATGAGCGGCGCCGCCCATCCGTTGTTGCCGGGGTGCCCCCCGATTACTTCAGCGTCCACGGACAATTGTGGGGCAATCCGATCTATAACTGGAACGCGCTGCGGGAATCCGGCTACCATTGGTACGTCGCGCGTTTGAAGTCGCTTCTGGCCCACGTTGACGTGATTCGGCTGGATCATTTCCGGGGCTTTTGCGCGGCTTGGCACGTGCCGGCCGGCGCGGCAACCGCTGAGGTCGGGGAAGTGGGTTCCGGGTCCGGGGGACGATTTGTTCGAGGCGATCGAGCGAGAATTGCGCGCGCTTCCGTTTATCGCTGAGGACCTGGGAATGATCACGCCTGACGTGGATGCCCTGCGCGACCAGTTCGATTTGCCGGGAATGCGCATTCTCCAGTTTGCCTTCGACGGCGATCCGCAGAACCCTTATCTACCGCCGAACTATGTAAGCAACACGGTGGTCTACACCGGCACGCACGATAATCCTACGACGCGAAACTGGTTTGAGGAATTGCCGGATCGCGAGCGGAAGATTTTCTGGAGTTATCTTGGGCGCGCGGGCGGCGAAGCTCGCGAGGCTGCGCCCGCGCTGATGGGCCTGGGGTGGTCGTCCAAGGCCGCGCTCTCGATAGCGCCTTTGCAGGATCTGCTGAATCTGGGCAAAGAAGCCCGCATGAACGTTCCCGGCCGCGCCGACGGCAACTGGGCCTGGCGCTGCAGGGAAAACATGCTGTCCGACGCGGCCTTTCAATGGCTGGGCGATCTTACGAAAAGCTCCAAGCGCTTTCCGCGCACGGTCGAAAGATCGACTGCATCGCCCGCCGCGAGCGATTGTCTATCCAGAAGGAGTCTTGGTACGCCGTCGGTCGTTTAGGACGATGTGATCTTGCGCCCGGATTTTTTCCGGGCCACAAATGAGGTGACATGATGAAAGTCAAAGCAACGCAACAGCTTCACGACCTGGGCCAGAGCATCTGGCTCGATAACATCACGCGCGACCTGCTCAACAGCGGGACGCTCAAACGCTACATCGCGGAGCTTTCGGTTACCGGCCTTACTTCTAATCCCACGATTTTTGACCACGCCATCAAGAACAGCAGCGACTACGACGCCGCGATTCGCGAGAAACTGAGGCCAGGGCAAATCAGGCGAGGATCTCTTCTTCGAGCTTGCCCTTGACGACATCACGCGGGCCGCGGATGAGTTTCACCAGGTCCATGACCGCACCGACGGCGTGGACGGCTGGGTGTCGCTGGAAGTTTCGCCCCTGCTCGCCTACAACACCGCCAGCACGCTGGCCGCGGCCAGAAGCCTGCATGCACGCGCGGCACAGGCCGAACCTGTTCATCAAGATTCCCGGAACGAAAGAGGGATTGCCGGCGATCGAGGAATCTATCTTTGCGGGAGTCCCGATCAACGTGACTCTGCTGTTTTCGCGCGAGCAGTATCTGGCGGCGGCCGACGCGTTCCTGCGCGGCATTGAGCGGCGCATCGACGGCCGGGCTTAAGCCGGTGGTCGGGTCGGTGGCCTCGATATTTATCAGCCGCTGGGATACCGCCGTGGCGGGCAAGGTGCCTGAGTCGCTGCGTCAACCGCTCGGCATCGCCATCGCTCAGCGCACCTACAAGGCTTACCGCGAGTTGCTGGCGTCCGCGCGGTGGCAGCGGGTTTTCAACGCCGGCGCGCGTCCCCAGCGGCTGCTGTGGGCCAGCACCGGAACCAAGGATCCCAAGGCGTCCGACGTGCTCTACGTCAAAGCCCTCGCCGCGCCTTTTACGGTGAACACCATGCCGGAGGCTACCCTGAAGGCCCTCGCCGATCATGGCGAAGTGGGCGCGATCCTTCCGGCAGACGGCGGCGATTGCGAGGAAGTGCTGGCGCAGTTTGCCAAGGCCGGTATCGATGTGGACGCGCTCGCCGCCCAGCTCCAGGAAGAAGGGGCGAAGTCGTTCGTGAAATCCTGGGACGAGCTGATGGGGGTGATCACTTCCAAGAGCGCCGCGCTGAAAGAGGCGGCGGCCCGCTGAAGCCGCCTGCTATACCCTTCGCGAAACCGGTTGTCAACGGATGAAAGGAGTCTGAAACATGGCGACACCTGCCGTAACAGGCGCAAAAGGCGAGGGCATCGCTCCTCTCACCGAGCGCAAGGCATGGAAAAGTCTCCAGGCGCATTACGAGAAGATTCGCGAATTGCATCTGCGGAAGCTCTTTGCGGATGACCCGAAGCGCGCGGAGCAGATGACCGTCGAGGCCGCCGGTCTCGTTCTCGACTATTCCAAGAACCGCATCACCGGAGAAACGGTCAAGCTGCTTGTCGAACTTGCCGAGGAATCGGGCCTGCGGCCGCGGATTGACGCCATGTTCCGCGGGGACAAGATCAACACCACGGAGAAGCGCGCCGTGCTGCACGTGGCCCTGCGCGCGCCGAAGGGCACGTCCATCTTCGTCGACGGCGAGAATGTGGTTCCCCAGGTCCATGCGGTGCTCGACAAGATGACCTCCTTTTCAAATCGCGTTCGCAGCGGGGAATGGAAGGGACACACCGGCAAACGCATTCGCAACGTGATCAACATCGGCATTGGCGGCTCGGATCTCGGGCCGGTGATGGCTTACGAGGCGCTCAAAGCATTACAGCGATCGCGCAATGACGTTCCGCTTTGTTTCCAATGTCGATGGAACCGACTTCGCGGAAGCTGTCAGCGGACTCGATGCGGCGGAAACCCTCTTCATCGTCTCGTCGAAAACATTTACGACGCTGGAGACCATGACCAACGCGCACACGGCTCGCGCGTGGTCTCTAAAGGCCCTCGGCGGAGACGAAAAATCGATCGCCAAACATTTCGTCGCGGTTTCGACCAACGCGGAGGAGGTCGAGAAGTTCGGCATCGATACCGCCAACATGTTCGGCTTCTGGGACTGGGTGGGCGGGCGGTACTCGATGGACTCAGCCATCGGCCTTTCGACCATGCTCGCGATTGGCCCCGAGAATTTTCAGGCCATGCTGCGCGGTTTCCACGAGATGGATGAGCATTTTCGCACGGCACCGTTTGAGCAGAACTTGCCGGTGCTGATGGGCCTTCTGGGAGTCTGGTACGACGATTTTTTCGGCGCCGAAACCGTAGCGGTACTGCCCTACGAGCAGTATCTGAAAAGATTTCCCGCCTATCTGCAGCAATTGACGATGGAGAGCAACGGCAAGCACGTCACCCTCGATGGAAGGAAAGTCAACTATTCCACCGGACCCATTTATTGGGGCGAGCCGGGAACGAACGGCCAGCACTCCTTTTATCAATTGATCCACCAGGGCACGCGGCTCATTCCATGCGACTTCATCGCCTTTGTCCATGCGCTCAACCCGCTCGGCCGCCATCACGACATACTGATCGCCAACGTGTTCGCACAGGCCGAAGCGCTCGCCTTCGGGAAGACGCCGAGGAAGTGAAAGCCGAAGGCACGCCGGACTGGCTCGTGCCGCACCGCGTGTTTGAGGGCAACCGCCCGTCCAACATGATTCTCGCCGATCGGCTCACGCCGGAAGCCCTCGGGAAGCTGGTGGCGCTCTACGAACACAGCGTGTTCACGCAGGGAACCGTCTGGCAGATCAACTCCTTCGATCAATGGGGCGTGGAGTTGGGCAAGGTGCTGGCGCAGCGCATTATCCCGGAGCTTGAAAGCGAAGGCGAAACCAGGCTCAACCATGACAGTTCGACGAACAGCTTGATCCGCCGCTACCGGAAGCTCAAGCAAGCCTCCTGAGAAGCGCGGATTTCTTGAGCATTTTTTACAAAGTTTAAAAAGCCGCGGAATTTAAATGACGACGCACTAAAGGAGCGATCGATATGCAGCTTGGAATGATTGGTCTTGGAAGGATGGGAGCAAACATGGTTCGCCGGCTGCTGCGGGGAGGCCACCAGTGCGTGGTGTTTGACCGGTCGCCAAAGGCCGTGAAAGATCTGGTGCAGGAGAAAGCCGTCGGGCAGCTCCTCGCTGCAGGATCTCGTCGCGAAGCTTCAAAAGCCGCGGGCCCTGTGGCTCATGGTCCCGGCGGCCGCGGTGGATGAAACCATCGCCGATATTCTGCCCGCTCTTGAGCCGGGAGACATTCTCATCGACGGCGGCAATTCCTATTACGTGGACGACATCCGCCGCGCCAAGGAGCTTGCGGCCAAAAAGGTTCATTACGTGGATGTGGGCACCAGCGGCGGAGTCTGGGGACTCGAGCGCGGCTACTGCATGATGATCGGCGGCGAAAAGGATGTGGTCGCGCACCTCGACCCGATTTTTGCGACGCTGGCGCCGGGCGCCGGCGACGCACCACGCACGCCGGGACGCGAGAAGCTTGACGGCACCGCGGAACAAGGCTACCTCCACTGCGGTCCTAACGGCGCCGGCCACTTCGTCAAAATGGTCCACAACGGCATCGAGTACGGGATCATGGCCGCGTACGCCGAGGGGTTGAGTATTCTCCGCGCCGCCAACGTGGGCAAACACCAACACGAGATCGACGCCGAGACCACGCCCCTGCGCGATCCCGAGCACTATCAATACGACCTCGATTTGCGCGATATCGCCGAGGTGTGGCGCCGTGGCAGCGTGATCGCGTCCTGGCTTCTTGACCTCACGGCGGCAAGCCTGGTGAAAGATCCAAGCCTCTCTCAATTTGAAGGCCGCGTCTCGGATTCCGGCGAGGGCCGTTGGACCATCAAGGCGGCGATCGACGAGGCCGTGCCTGTACCCGTGCTCTCCACCGCGCTTTACCAGAGGTTCACGTCGCGCGGCGAGGCGGACTATCAGGACCGGCTGCTTTCCGCGATGCGCTTCGGCTTCGGCGGTCATCTCGAAAAAGCGGCTGGCAAGTAAGCGTCGAAAAAAGGAGCGATTTCGATGAGCGATTCCCATTCCGACGCACTGGTATTTTTTGGCGCTACCGGAGACCTCGCCTACAAGAAGATCTTTCCGGCGCTGCAATCGATGATCAAGCGCGGCCACCTGGACGTGCCGGTGATCGGCGTCGCGAAGGCGGGATGGAACCTCGGGCAGTTGCGGGCCCGCGCGCGTGATAGCGTCGAGAAGCACGGAGGCGGCGTTGATGCTTCGGCCTTCGCGAAGCTCAGCAGCCTGCTGCGCTACGTCGATGGGGACTACGCGGACGCCGCCACGTTTCAGGCGATTCGCAAGGAACTCGATGGGTCGCACCACCCCGCCCATTACCTGGCGATTCCGCCGGCGTTGTTTGGAAAGGTTGTGGAGCAATTGGGAAAGAGCGGCTCTGCCCAGGGCGCTCGCGTGATTGTGGAGAAGCCCTTCGGGCACAGCCTGGCGTCCGCGCAGGAACTCAACCGGACCCTCCACTCCGTTTTTCCCGAGCCGTCGATCTTCCGGATCGACCATTACCTTGGCAAGCGCGCGGTCAACAATGTGGTCGTCTTCCGGTTCGCCAACGCCTTCATGGAGCCGTTCTGGAATCGCAATTACATCGAGAGCGTGCAGATCACCATGGCGGAAGACTTCGGCGTCGAAGACCGCGGCAGCTTCTACGACCAGACCGGAACCATTCGCGACGTGGTTGAGAATCACCTGTTCCAGGTCCTCTCCAACCTGGCCATGGAGCCTCCCGTCCGCATCGACAGCGAAACCATTCGCGACGAGAAGGTGAAAGTGCTGAAAGCGATTTCGTCGCTGGAGGCGAACAGCCTCGTCCGCGGACAGTTCCGCGGATACCGCCAGCAAAAAGGCGTCCGCCCGGATTCCAAGACCGAAACCTTCGCAGCCCTGCGGCTCGAGATCGATTCCTGGCGCTGGAAGGGCGTGCCGTTTTACATCCGCGCGGGGAAAAATTTGCCGGTGACCGCGACGGAAGTCCTGGCTCGTTTCCGAAAGCCTCCCTCGGTCGTGCCGGACGGCGCCCTCTCCCAGAATCATCTGCGATTCCGGATCAGTCCCGAAATGACAATCGCTATCGGCGCCACGGTGCTGGCTCAGAGCGATGAAATGAAAGGCGAAAACGTGGAGATGGTCGCGAGCCGCCATCCACGGCCGGAAGACATGGAAGCCTACGAGCGCGTTCTCGGCGATGCCATGGCCGGCGATCCCACGCTGTTTGCGCGCGAGGACTACGTCGAGGAGGCGTGGCGAATCGTCGACGGCGTGCTGAAGGCTGACACTCCCGTCTATCCGTACGATGACAAGACCTGGGGACCAGGCGAGGTTGACCAGCGAGTTTCGCCTCCAGGGGGCTGGCATAATCCGGCCGCATGCGACAAGGAAGATTTCCGCGTTGCCGCGCAGGCCGGCGGCTAGGTGTATCGCACCGATATATCGCATGGATCTCTTGTAAAGCAGGCGACGCCATCAGTCGGCGCATGGAGATGGCCTGACAGTTCACCGGGAGACGCTTATGAAGCTGGAAGTGTTTGATGATGCGGATTCCGTAGCGCGTGCCGCCGCCGGGGCCATCGCCGCCGATGCCCGTGCCGCGGTTGCCGCTCGGGGGCGCTTCAGCATGGCCGTCAGCGGCGGACACACTCCCTGGATCATGCTGCGAGCGCTGGCAAACGAGGACGTGCCGTGGGCCAGCGTGCATATGTTTCAAGTCGATGAGCGAATCGCTCCCGCGGGCGATCCAGACCGCAACATGACGCACTTGCGCGAAAGCTTTCTTCAGCATGTTCCCCTCGTTCCCAGTCAGATTCACGCCATGCCGGTGGAAGCGAGCGACCTGCAATCCGCCGCGAGCAGCTATGCCCGGGAACTTGAGTCCATCGCCGGGTCTCCGCCGGTGCTCGATCTGGTCCACCTCGGTCTGGGGCCCGACGGGCACACCGCCTCTCTGGTGCCCGCCGACCCTGTGCTCGATGTCACCGACAAGGACGTGGCTTTGACGGGGGTGTATCAGGGCCGGCGCCGCATGACGTTGACTTATCCCGTGCTCAATCGCGCCCGGCGCATTCTTTGGGTTGTCACCGGCGGCGAGAAGGTCGAAATGCTTCGCCGCTTGCGTGAGGGCGATCCGTCGATTCCCGCGGGAAGGGTTAGCCGCGATCAGGCGCTGCTACTGGCGGACCGCGCTGCGGCGGGCGAGCGAACCGTGGGGTACAAGCAGGGCGCATAAGCGCCAGGAAGCATCACCGCTGCCGATCCAAAATACACGCGTTTAGAAGTCTGAGGAGAGCAAGGGGAGAGGAAGATGAATACCACGCAGACCGCTCAGCCCATGACCGAGTTGGAGCTCGATCAGCTTTGCATCAACACCATCCGCACCCTCTCCATGGATGCCGTGCAGCAGGCCAAATCCGGACATCCCGGCACGCCGATGGCGCTTGCTCCGCTTGTCTACACCCTCTGGAACCGGGTAATGCGCTTCGATCCGGCCGACCCCATCTGGCCCAATCGCGACCGTTTCGTCCTCTCCAACGGCCACGCGTCGATGCTGCAGTGGTCCGTGCTGCACCTCACCAGGACGCAAGCGGTGGATGCCGACTACGAGACGCTCGGAAAGCCCTCGGTCACCCTCGACGACATCCGGCACTTCCGCCAGTTGGGCTCAAAGGCCCCAGGCCACGCCGAGTATCACCTGGTTTCGGGGGTTGAAACCACGACGGGACCCCTCGGGCAAGGCGTCGCGACCAGCGTGGGCATGGCCATCGCGGAGAAGTGGCTGGCCGCGCGTTACAACCGGCCCGGTTTTGAAATTTTCGACTACAACATTTATGCCGTCTGCGGCGATGGCTGCATGATGGAAGGCATCTCGTCCGAAGCAGCCTCGCTGGCCGCCCACCTGGGCCTCGATAACCTCTGCTGGATATACGACAACAACCACATCACCATCGAAGGTAATACGCGGATCACGTTCACCGAAGATATCGCGGCCCGGTTCATGGCGTACGGATGGAACGTGCTGCGGGTGGGCGATGCCAACGACATTGACCGCATCGAGCACGCCCTGGCGATCTTCCGCGAGACCAAGGGCCGCCCCACCTTCATCGTCCTCGACAGCCACATCGGCTACGGCTCGCCACATAAACAGGACACCGCGGACGCGCACGGCGAGCCGCTGGGCGACGACGAGATCCGCCTCACCAAGCGCGCCTATGGCTGGCCCGAGGACACAAAGTTCCTGGTGCCCGACGGAGTCTACGAGCATTTCGCCGCCGGTGTGGGCGCGCGTGGCGCGAACGCGCATAAAGACTGGCTGAAACTCTTCGACGGTTACAAGTCGAAGTATCCCGAACTTTGGGCGGAGATCGGGCAGATGCAGCGCCGCGATCTGCCGGCCGGGTGGGACCGCAACTTGCCCGTGTTTCCGTCCGACCCGAAGGGAATTGCGGGAAGAGACGCTTCAGGGAAAGTATTGAACGTGCTCGCGCAGAACATTCCCTGGTTTCTCGGAGGCTCGGCGGATCTGGCTCCGTCGAACAAAACGCGTTTGACCTTTGAGGGCGCCGGAGATTTTCAGGCCGGCACACCGAGCGGCAGGAATCTGCACTTCGGAATCCGGGAACACTCCATGGGAGCGATCGTGAACGGTCTCTCGCTTTCCAAGTTGCGCGCGTTTGGCGCCACATTTTTTGTCTTCAGCGACTACATGCGTCCAACAATTCGCTTGTCGGCGCTCATGGAACTGCCCTGCATCTTGGTCTTCACCCATGACGCCATGGGCGATGGTGAAGACGGCCCCACGCACCAGCCGGTGGAACATTTGGCATCCCTGCGCGCGATTCCGGGCCTGTCCACGCTGCGGCCCGCTGACGCCAACGAGGTCGTCGAGGCCTATCGACACATCTTGCAATTGCGCCACAAACCATCGGTGCTGGTGCTTTCACGCCAGCCCCTGCCCACGCTGGACCGAAGCAAATATGCGCCTGCTTCCGGCCTTGCGCGCGGCGCCTACGTGCTGGCGGATACTCCCGGAGGCAACCCCGAAGTGATCCTGATCGCGTCGGGGAGTGAAGTCAGCCTCGCTGCGGACGCGCACGAACTCCTTCTTGCCGCGGGGATCCGCTCGCGCGTGGTGTCGATGCCGTCGTGGGATATTTTTGAAGATCAGAGCCAGGAGTACCGCGACACCGTGCTGCCCCCTGCGGTGAAGGCGCGCGTGGCGATCGAGCAGGCCTCCACGTTCGGATGGGAACGCTACGTCGGCAATTCCGGCCGCGTGGTCGGGATGAAAACGTTCGGGGCCTCCGCCCCGCTGAAGGAACTCCAGAAGGCATTCGGTTTCGAACCGGAGCGCGTCGTCGCGCTGGCGAAGGAGCTTTTGGGCAGGTCTTAAGTCATGTCGTCCTTTCTTGGGGAGCCCGCTGTCGAAAAGGCAGCCGCCGAGGCGATGAATTTTGATCACGGCGGGTGCAGCGCGCCGCTCGGCGCCACTCTCGTCCCGCGCGGCGCCAATTTCAGCGTGTATTCCCGCAACGCCTCCGCCGTTGAATTGCTTCTCTTTGACCGCGAGAATGACAGCCGGCCTGCAAGGGTCATCCCCATCGACCTTTCCTGCAATCGCACCTACCATTACTGGCATGTGTTTGTGTCGGGCGTGAAGGCGGGCCAGCTTTACGGCTACCGCGTCCACGGACCGTTCGATCCGGTAAACGGAATGCGCTTCGATCCCTCGAAGGTATTGCTCGATCCGTATGGCCGCGCCGTAGCTGTCCCAAGCGGTTACAGCCGCAGCGCCGCGTGCACCGAGGGCGACAATGCCGCCACCGCGATGAAAAGCGTCGTGGTCGATCCCACCGACTACGACTGGGAAGGCGACGTGCGGCCGCGCCACGTCCCCGTTATTTACGAGATGCATGTGCGCGGCTTCACGCGCCATCCCAGTTCCGGCGTGCCGGAGGAAACGCGCGGCACCTATGCCGGTTTGATCGAAAAAATCCCCTATCTCAAGCGGCTCGGAATCACCGGTGTCGAACTCCTGCCGGTCTTCCAGTTCGACATTCAGGATGCTCCCCCCGGCCGAACCAACTACTGGGGCTACGCTCCGGTGTCTTTCTTTGCCCCGCACCATGGCTATAGCTCCCGCCAGGGTCCGCTGGGTCCCTTGACCGAGTTTCGCGACATGGTGAAAGCCCTGCACCGGGCGGGCATTGGCGTCATTCTCGACGTGGTTTTCAACCACACCGCCGAGGGCGATCACAGAGGGCCCACGCTGAGCTTTAAAGGCTTGGACAACAGCACGTATTACATGCTGGAGATGGACCGTTCGCGCTACGCCAATTACAGCGGCACGGGGAACACCCTCAACGCGAATCACCCCGTGGTTCGCCGCATGATCCTGGATAGCCTGCGCTACTGGGTCGAACACATGCACGTGGACGGCTTCCGCTTTGACTTGGCGTCCATCCTCGATCGCGACGAATCGGGGAATCTGATGCCGAACCCGCCCGTCCTGTGGGATATCGATTCCGATCCGTTCCTGGCCGGCCGCAAGCTGATCGCGGAAGCCTGGGATGCCGCCGGTTTATATCAGGTGGGCAGCTTCATCGGAGACAATTGGCGGGAATGGAACGGGAAGTTTCGCGACGACGTCCGCAGCTTTTTTCGCGGCGACAACGGGGTGGTGCCGCGCCTGGCGGATCGCCTTCTCGGGAGCCCGCAGATCTATGGCCACAAGGAACGCGATGTCGAGGCCAGCATCAACTTCGTGACCTCTCACGACGGTTTTACCCTCAACGACTTGGTCTCCTACAGCGAAAAGCATAACGAACGGAACGGCGAAGAGAATCGGGACGGAACGGACGACAACCGCAGCTGGAATTGGGGCGTCGAAGGCCCTGCCGACGATCCGGCAATCGAGCGTTTGCGAAACCGCCAGGTGAAGAATTTTTTGGCGGTGACCATGATCTCGCTTGGTTTGCCCATGATTTTGATGGGCGACGAGGTCCGCCGCACCCAGCAGGGCAACAACAACGCGTATTGCCAGGACAATGAGATCAGTTGGTTTGACTGGGCGTTGGTCGAAAAACACGCCGATGTGCATCGTTTCGTGTCGCTGCTCAACGAAAAACGTCTCTTGCGGGACCTGGCCCCGGATCATCCGCCCGAAACCCTCGATCAGGTTCTAGGGGGGGCGGCCAGGGCGTGGCACGGCGTGAAACTGAACCAGCCCGACTGGAGTGACGAGTCGCATAGCCTCGCGTTCAGCGCGGAAGCCCCGGACAGGAAGCTGTGCTTTTATCTGATCCTCAACGCCTACTGGGAGCCGCTCGAGTTCGAGTTGCCGCCCCTCGCCCCGCAAGGCGATGCGTGGCGCCGCTGGATCGACACAACCCTGGAATCTCCGGACGACATTGTCGAATGGAAGTCCGCGCCGGCGATAAGCCAAGCCACCTACCGAGCCGGTCCGCGCTCCGTGGTAGTGCTTTATTACGCGGAAAAGGGATAGCGCGCGAGTTGTAGTCCAGGCTCAGGCGCCGGCAACCGCGGGAGAGGCTTTCCTCAATTTCAGAAGGGAACGACCATGAGAGGCGCAATCACACAGCCGGATCGCCGGTTCGAAATTCCGGGCGTAGCGGAGATCGTGGAAGGGAACGGTGGACTTTCCAGGGTCCGCGTCGGCTCCGCGCAAGCGGCGGGCGAAATCTATCTGCTGGGTGCGAACCTCACTTCCTGGAAGCCGGCGGGCGGAGACGAAGTGTTTTTCGTCAGCTCGCAGTCACGATGGGAAGATGGCCGCGCCATTCGCGGAGGCATTCCCATCTGCTTCCCCTGGTTCGGAGCAAAAGCCGATGATCCCAGGGCGCCTGCGCACGGGTTCGTTCGCACCAAAATCTGGCAACTGGAGTCGATTGCTCGGGCCGGGGAGGCAGTCACGGTCAGCATGTTTACCGAAAGCAGCGACGAAACGAAGAAGTGGTGGCCCGCGGAATTCCGCCTGGTTTATCGGGTTACTTTCGGGTCGGAATTGCGTCTCGAGCTGGAGGTGGCCAATTCTGGCGAATCCCCGTTGCGCTTTGAGGAAGCCCTGCACGCCTACCTTGGGGTTGGCGACGCGAGACAAGCGCGAGTAAAGGGGCTCGACGGCGTTCGCTATTTCGACAAGACGGATTCGAACCGCAGGAAAATTCAGCAAGGCGATATCCAGATCACTTCGGAGACCGACCGCGTCTATCTCGACACGAGCGGTGCGCTCGAACTGGACGCCCCTCTTCTGCGCCGCCGCATCCGCGTCGCGAAGGAAAATTCGCGCACCACAGTGGTCTGGAATCCCTGGATTGAGAAGGCCCGGTCCTTGTCTGACCTTGGCGACGCCGAGTGGACGCGCATGGTCTGCATCGAAGCCAGCAATGTTTCCGACTACGCAGTCTCCCTGGCCCCCGGCGAGCGCCACACCATGAGGGCGATTGTCACCGTGGATGATTTCTAAATGAGGTCGGGATATACGCAGCTTGGAACACAGCAGCATGCCGGTCTACGCCGGATCGGCCAGAACGAAAACGAAGATGGTGCGCCGCCTGGCGATCATCCTTGAGCGCAAGCGGCCTCCAGGTTATTACGCGACTCTTCGAGAATTGTTTGCTGATACCTGCGCCCGCTCATTTGCCCGCGGATCGGGCCGGCTTGCCGTCCCGATGAAACCGAGAAGGCTTGCTTCCTCGACCTGTTCGGTGTCCCGTTGAGTGACCCTTTCAGTGACTTACTCATTGCGTCCGTCACCTTGCGCCGCGCCCGCATGATCCGCGACTTGAATGCGCCTTTGCCAATGCCCAGCTTGTGGCTTGACTCCGCGATCGAAAGACCGTCGACTTCTCGAAGTTGAAACGCCGTTTGAAGCGTGGCCGGAAGCCTGCCGACTTCCGCCGCAAGCAGCCGGTCGAACTCGGCTACCCGGCAGATTTCCTCAGGATTTGGCCCAATGTCCGCGATGCTGCTGCCCGAAGATCCCTGCTCATGTTCCACAATCTCATGCAAGGGAAGCGCCGCCCGGACATTCTGCCTGCGCCGGATCATTAGCGCCGAGTTCACCACGATGCGCGTCAGCCACGTGCCGAATGACGAGCGTCCCTGAAAAGAACGCAGATGGATGTGCGCGTTGCATAGCCCATCCTGCACCGCGTCCTCGGCGTCTTCTTTGTTGTGGAGCACGGCGTAGGCGGTGCGGTAAAGCCGCGAGGTGTAAGCGGCGAACAGGGCGTTCTGCGAAGCGAAATTTCCCGCGATCGCTTGCTGTATGAGAACCCATTCCGGGCTGACCGCGGGCGAAGCCGCGGCGCTGGCGGCATCCGGCTGCGCTGTCGCGTGGGAAACGTCGTGTCTATGCTTTCGGCTTCCGGCGATTTGGTGAAATTGCCGCGATCCAACTCCACTTCGTAATTGCGATAGAGACGTTTGAACCGAGGCCATAACTGAGTTCCCCCTCCCGAGTGAGCGTTCAACCAATGACCCCGGGACGTATTGCAATCCCCGGCCCGAATCGCCGGGCGCGCATTTTTGGCTCGCAAGCCGACAAGAAGAAAGGAGAAGCAATACGGCAGCGCCACCCCATCGGGTGCCCTCCTCGGCGTTGGGGTGGCGGCCATTTGACTGCTTGCCAGCCGACCGACACCTCGAGGACCCAGGTGAGATCCCGGTAAAGGCCGGTAAGGGAATGAAGCGGCCGAGCACCTCAGTGGACAACTCTCACCCGCGATCTTTTAAGGCCTGTCAATATTCGACGCAATGACGGCCTGTTGACACACACCCGCGGTGTTCCGCACTCGCGGCCCTTCTTAAACCGTTTCTTCTGAAAGAAATCGGCACCTGTTCTTTTCGGCGCTTCTCTTGCCCTACTGCTCGCGTCTCTGAGACGCAGGGAGAAGTTCGTTGTGCTGGAAGGGGAGAGCAGTGCCTGGCTTCAGTCATGCCCCGAATCAGTGCGGCTTCAGCCGCCCAGGCGCCGTTTTCCCATTTGTCGCATAGGCCCTATAAGCTCTAGCTCTAGCCGTTAGATTCAAAACCTAACTCAAGCGATAAACAAGGAGAACACCGAATGCCGACGATCACCACCAAGGATGGAGCGCACATTTTCTACAAGGACTGGGGCAAGGGCCAGCCCGTCGTTTTCAGCCACGGCTGGCCGCTGTCCGCCGACGACTGGGATGGGCAGATGCTGTTCTTCGGCCAGCGGGGCTATCGCGTAATCGCGCACGACCGCCGAGGCCATGGCCGCTCCACGCAAACCTGGGACGGCAACGAAATGGACACCTATGCCGAAGACCTGTCAGCCCTGTTCGAAGCGTTGAATCTGAAGGACGCCATCATGGTCGGCCACTCCACCGGCGGCGGTGAGGTTGCCCGTTACCTGGGACGCCACGGCGCGAAGCGTGTCTCCAAGGCCGTGCTGATCAGCTCCGTTCCGCCCCTGATGCTGCAAACAGAAAAGAATCCCGGCGGCCTGCCCATGTCCGTCTTCGACGGCCTCCGCGCGGCTCTCGCCGCCAACCGGCCGCAATTCTACAAAGACATCACGCTTCCTTTCTACGGCTACAACCGCCCCGGAGCCATAATTTCAGAGGGCCTCCGCGAGCACTGGTGGCTGCAAGGCATGCTCGGCGGCGTAAAGGCGCACTACGACTGCATCAAGGCCTTCTCGGAAACCGACTTCACCGAGGACCTGAAAAAAATCGACATCCCCGTGCTCGTGATGCATGGCGATGACGATCAGATCGTCCCCATCGGCGCCGCAGGCTTGATGTCCGCGAAGATTCTCAAGAATGCGACGCTGAAGGTTTACCAAGGATTCCCGCACGGCATGCCCGCAACCAACGCGGATCAAATCAACGCGGACCTGCTCGCGTTCTTCAAGGGCGCAGCCAGCTCAGCGGCAGTGTGACGCGAAGCGCGGGACGGCGCCGGGCCGGCGCCGTCCCGCACCGTCCCTCGAGAACCAGCGCAATCAGCACTTGCCTCACTGCAACCTCCCTCGCGTGCCGCTGCCGCGTTCGGCCGCGGCGGCGTTTCTAAGACGCCGCTGAAACCCGAGATTATTCCCGCGCCCGTCTCGTCGGAAGCGGTAGTATCCGCGCTTCGGCATAGTCACAATTCCCCGTCTTCGGTATATTGTTGCGCGTAAAGCTAAGGCGGACGCTCACGCGGAGGCTAAGGCGATGGCACCGGATTTCCAAACGCAAGCCGATTCCTGGCTCGGTTCGCCCATAAGAACCGCGGCGCGAGTCGCCCTCGTTGTAGTAGGCATCGGTGTGCTGTGGGTCGGTTTCGTGTTCTGGTTGAAGCTCCCCATGGCAATCGCAATGTGGCCGTGGCCGGACGGGAAGCTCAGCTATTTGTTCGTCGCGTCCATTCTGCTCGCGGAGGGAGCCACGATGCTCTGGACCGCGGTTTCGATGGAGCTGAACGCGGCTCGCGGCGGAGCCCTGGGCCTGGCGGGAATGAGCGCAGGAATAGCGCTCTACATGGGCCACCTTTATGGCCAGCGCCATCAACCGGTTCTTCTGGGTTGGGTCCTCATCAACGGACTCATCGCCCTTTCCAGTGTGGCGCTCGCTTACCTGGGGCGGCGCGAGACCTGGCACGACGCGCGCCCCGTCCACAGGTTCGTGCGCATCTCCTTCCTCATTTTTTCTCTCGCCCTCTTCCTGGCCACGGTGATGCTGTTCCTTCGCGCGCCCATCGTGTTTCCCTGGAAGTTAAACCGCGATTCGTCCTTCGTCTTTGGCTGCCTGTTCCTGGCTTCCGCCGTTTATTTCCTGGACGGCTGGCGCCGCCCCGGCGTGGCGAACGCCCAGGGACAGCTCGTGGGCTTTTTCGTGTACGACCTTGTGCTGATTCCTCCCTATCTTCAGCAATGGCCGAAAAGCAGCGGAGGCTTCCGCATCAGCCTTATGATTTACCTGGTCGTTCTCTTTTGGAGCGCCGCGCTCGCGATCTGGTTTTGGCTGAATCCCCGCGCAAAACAAAGCGACCCTGCTCCCGGTGTTGCTGCGAGCTACGCTACCGGGAATCCAGCCGCACAAGCCACCGCCACTTTGCATCGGTTCAAGCGATGGCTCGATGCCCCCGTAGTGTTCCGCAGGCAGGTCAGCGTTCCGCACGCGAAGCAGGTTCAACAAACCGTATCGCCGCCTGCGGACACGGGCGCAGCCGCGCTCGTCCTCCATGTTTGTTGGCTGTCGATTCTCCTCGGGCTGGCCGTTCAGATTGTGCTGCTCGTGGCTTCTACGGCGTTTGGCCACGCCCCCAAACTGAATCCGCTGATTGTGGATCTCGCGCAGAGAATCACCTGGTCCACCATTGTCTGTGCCAGCATTTCGGTGGCGATGGTTGCATCGAAATTGCCTGTGTCGTTCATGGGATTAGCCGGCGTTCTCTCCGCGTCGGTGGGATTCAAAATCGCCCGCGCCGTCCAGAAAGGTGTAGGCGCAGCCCTGGGTGCCGCGCCTGCCGCGGCGCACGGCCCCTCGCCGCTGGTGCTGGGAATCATCAAAGCGGTCGAGTATGGGTGCCTGGCGGCGCTGCTCGCCTGGATGGTCAAGCGCAAAGATACCACCGCGACCGTCCATGCCGCGATCGGACTGACGATGGGGGTTTTCTTCGGCACGATCGTGCTCGCCTATACCTATTGGTCGAATTTGAAACTTTTCACCGTCGCCGACGTAGTGTCGCGAGGTTTAAATGAGGTTCTTTTCCCCATCGGTTGTTCCCTGGTTTTGTTCGCCACCGAGGTTTGGGCCAAGCAGTGGAAATCCGCCGCCGGCCACGCCACCAGCCAACCACTCCAAGAGGGAGCGGAAACCGCCCAGTGACACAAATCGCGGCAATGTAATCCCGCGCATCTCCGTCAAACTCGCGCACCAGTGCACCAGTGCACCCGCGCCTCTCGCGCGAGCGCGCCTCCCGCGTACCTCGCGCACCTTCCTTGATTGTCACCCCGAACGCAGTGAGTGATCTGCATTTCAACTTTTCAGCCTACCGCGCACCTTCCTTGAGTGTGCTGGGTCGTAAGCTTTTGTAGGCCGTACGCAGTTAGTTGTCATCCCGACCGGAGGCTCGACGGTGTCTGTCGAGCCGGCGCGGAGGGCTCTCTCTCCGATCCCTGCCCCCAAGCCACACGCCGCCAAAGCCGCCGGTTTTTAGTGGGGCGAAGCTTCAGCTCCGACATTCCAACCGGCGCGTAAGCGCCCTCCTCTCGGGCGCCGTTCCCGCGAATCTTGGAACAGATCATCCGCCAGCGGCAACCTCCTCCCGCGTCCCCCAACTCACCGGCGTTCCCCTCCGACGTCGCGCGTCCGTCCGTTGCGCCCGTTGTTGCTTGTCCCCACCGACGTTCCATCCCCGACTGCGCGGAAAAAAACTCAGTCTGCCATCCATCTCCCTTTCGTCCGAATCCGTTCGCCGGAGCGGGTGGCCTACCCTTTCCCGGAGACTTTTGAGGCAACAGCGCGAAGATTTTGACCTTGAACTTCCGGGTGGCCGACTCTTCGTGGTTTTCGAAGGGTCGGGCTTTTCGGAACAGAATTGATGCGAATCGAGGCTCCCCTGGCTTTCAAGAGGAATAAAGAACGACTCCAGAGTCGGTTCTTCTTGGCGTCAACCAAGCTGTCCTTAAGCGACTTCATGCGCATGTAGCGGTTCTCTTTCGGTCTTTTCGCCGGACTCCGCACGCAAGAGCTCACAGCAACCTTATGCCGATTCGATACACGCCATGCGGACCCGTTCTCCAGCCCGGGTCGATACCGGTCATCTCCAACTCCTCATTCCCGCGCCGCTATCCCTCGCCGGCCTCCGTCCCCCCACGAGCATTGGTGTAAAGTTACGAAACCCGAAAACAGCCGTATAGTGTTCTGCGTAGCTCGTGAAGGGAGCGGTTATGGAGTTAGCCCTGTTGGTGCTGGGCACGCAAACAATTCACCGCGAACCGGAACCATCTTACGAAGGGACGGACATGACGGAGAAAAGAGGCCCTCTCACCCCGGGACTCCGCCGCGGGGGAAGGGAAGTCCACAGTCGCAAATGCAAAATTACGAAACGAAGCCACCAAGTCTATGAAAAATAAAGCATCTAGCTTTGGCAAGCCTACTCCGCGCGGCCGTAACGGTAGCATCAGCCGGCCTCCGGACTCGGTCTGGCAATCCCGAATCCTTGTGGATCGTGGCTTTTAGCCACGATATGAGCTTCGGCAAATCAGTCGGGCTTTAGCTGTGAAGTTTCAAGACGTTGTTGTCCATTCGGTCGAGAACTGGGAAGCTGAGTTTGCGAACAACAGTAACCCAGGAGACCGAATGGACTACCATCATCATGCCCGCCTCACGATTCACAGTCGAGAACAACTGGCCAAGAAAGTTTTGGCAGGAGAAGTGAGCTTGAACTCGGCTGCAGCCGAGTTCAAGCTCAGCCGACAGTCGGCCGCCAAGTGGGTCCGCCGCTTCCGTGAAGGCGGCTCGGCCGCTTTGCAGGACCGCTCCTCGCGTCCGCATCGCTCCCCCCGCACGACCTCCGCCGAACTGGCTTCCCGCGTGGAAATGCTGCGCCGCGAGCGCTGGACCGGCGTGCGCATCGCTCAGACCACGGGTCTGAGCCCCGCCACCGTCAGTCGCATCCTCACTCGTTTGCATCTGAACACCGCTCGCTCTCTGCAGCCCACCGTTCCCATCCTTCGCTACGAGCATCCCGCTCCCGGCGATCTGCTGCACATCGACATCAAAAAGCTGGCCCGCATTGCCAAACCAGGCCATCGCATCACCGGCAATCCCCAGGACGAAACCCGCGGCGCCGGTTGGGAGTTCCTCTACGTCGCCGTCGACGATCACTCCCGCATCGCTTTCACCGCCATGCTCCCGGACGAAAAAGCTGTTTCCGCCAGCAAATTCCTGCGCCAAGCGGTGGCCTACTTCGCCCGCTTGCGTATTACCGTGCGCCGCGTGCTCACCGACAACGGCCCGTGCTTCTGTTCCCGCCGCTTCGCCGCCAACTGCCGCAGGCTGCGCATCACACCGAAGCGCACGCGCTTCTATACCCCCCGCACCAACGGCAAAGCCGAACGCTTTATCCAAACCGCCATCCGCGAATGGGCCTACGCCCGGCTCTACCAAAACTCCGCCGAGCGCCGCAGCTATCTCACTCCTTGGATCCACCAGTACAACTGGCATCGACCTCATGCTAGTCTCAACCAGTGCCCACCCATCTCCCGTTCCGGCTTGGATGTTAACAACCTCTTGAGACACGACATTTAGCCCCTGAAGCTCTCGGCCCTGTAGTTGCCACACAGGCTCTTCCAGCTGCGACAATATTAGCCGGCGCGACAGCGCCCTCCCCTCGCGGAGCCGTTCCCGCGAGCTTTGGCTTCGGACCCGATCCCCAGCCAATCGGTTCACAAAAAGTCCCGCGGTGGGGCTACCGACGGCGCGTCGGGGCTCTGGTCAGAGCGGTTTCGATCGATTCGACACCGGCATCCCCTTAGGCCCCCCAGCGCGACCCGCGCAAATCAGTCGATCATCGTTCCGGAAAGCAGTTTGCCTGCGTTTCATAACTTTGCTAAAGTGAGACTCGATGCCATCCATAGTTAGGGAAGTAGGCGAAACATTCGTCACCCTCTTTAAGGGCTTCAGCGTCACGCTGCGGACCATGTTCGGCAAGACCACCACGGAAAGCTATCCGGATGTCCCGCCCAGCGTGCAGCCCCGCTATCGCGGCATCCATGTCCTCCAGCGCGACGAGCACGGCTTTGAGAAGTGCGTGGGCTGCTTCTTGTGCGCCGCCGCCTGCCCGGCCAATTGCATCTACATCGAAGCCGCCGAAAACACCGAATCGCAAAGAATTTCAGCCGGCGAACGCTACGCCAAGGTCTACAACATCGACTATTCCCGCTGCATCTTCTGCGGCTACTGCGTCGAAGCCTGCCCCACCGACGCAATCACCCACGGCCACAGCATCGAGCTGGCCCCCTACGACATCAATGCCCTGATTTATCGCAAGGAACAACTACTGGAAACTTGGCCGCCCCGTAATCCATCCGCATAGCGACTCCGTATTCCACGCCTGAATCGATACGTATTTCGCGCGCCCAGCCGATTCGTTTCCCGTTCTTGTACGCACCGCCCGCGATCACCTCCGGATCACTGCGCAAAGCTGTCTGATCCTGCGTCCCGGCGGCCACGTAACGCCCTCTCCTGAACGTACGCCTTGATGACCCTTCCCTCCGGTACCTGACACCTTCGCAATATTCCTACAAGGTCGCCACCCCGAAACATCACGTCGTCTTAGGCGCACAAGCATTAGTTTCGCGCCACGCGTGACCATCGCCCGAGTAGCCACCTCAATCCAACCGAAATCAACCGCCAGACTTCCGCTAATGAATAGGTTATGTTGGCGGGCGACGCGGGATGGATTTGGCGTGATCAATTTTGGATAGGGATTAGCGAAAACTTTGTGGTTCACGCTGCTGCGAGTACGGGCGAGGGTGCGGGGTTGGGAGGCGCAGGCTTTTGGATTGGCGATTGAGTCGACAGGTTTCTGGGTTCTTTGGTGCAAGATTGCAAGGAGATTTGGCTCAGATGGGGCGTAAGACGCTGTACAGCACTTGGATGGCTGCAACTGAAGAGTGGAATCAAGCTGCGTCAACGTTCCACTCTGAGAAAGTGTCTTTACGACGTTTTTTTGCGGCGCTTCTTGAATGGTCATTATCGGAGGCTCAAAAAA
Source organism: uncultured Acidobacteriota bacterium (assembly GCA_963848365.1). Classification (GTDB taxonomy): domain Bacteria; phylum Acidobacteriota; class Terriglobia; order Acidiferrales; family UBA7541; genus Palsa-295. The sequence goes on along the minus strand of CAWKDI010000002.1, from coordinate 1,185,588 downwards.
CGCCGACAAATTTTCGACCGGCCCATTCAAAACTGGGCCACAAAATTCGTCGCCAACTTTCGCCGCCTGGTACACCCACGTTAGGCACCGCCCATTTGCGACATTGGATTCGAGTGTCGATCCGCTCGTCAATGCGCTCGTCCGCGCGCTCGTCAATGCGCTCGTCCGCCCGCTCGTCAATGTGCTCGTCAGCCCGGTCGTCCGCCCGGTCGTCAGCACGCTCGCTCAAGCGGCTCCTGTTAACATTCTGCCGAATACAAACTCTCCCTCGAAGTGTACCGCCCCGCATCCAGCCCCTGTGCGTTTCGCTCATGAGTAGCGTGAGAAACAAAGTTTCTGACGCACAATTCAGGCCTGTGTTTGAACGTGACTTACCGAAGAAGCGCGTCCTTGCATTCCGGCTCAGTGAATCCTTGGGACAACCCTTTTCCCGGCGCCGAAGCTTTGGGCAGGCGGTTTCGTGGGTGTCTCGTCAGGTCAAGCAAACCGGCCTCGTGAGAAGAAGCACGCGGTTCAGATCTCCACGGGTTCGGCCAACACAGGAAGCAATTTGCTGTGAGCCGGTGTTGCCGTCCGTGTTTACAACACCCGTAGAGCGGGACCGTCTTCAACATGTTTGCGGGCATAGTTGGCCAGCAAGCTGTTCGATGCCGACTCGCCTCCGCTTGCGGGACAGCGAACAACGATTGCATCGGTGGGCGCCGCGCGAAATTAATGATTCGCAGTACCGACACGCAAAAAAGCTTTCCGTAAGCATGGCGCGCCTGCATTCCGGAAACCGACCTTGCCGAAGCTTCAGGGATCGCAATGAAGCGAGCAAGGCGGGGGCGTCCGAGGGAAGAAGTAGATCGAACGATCCCGCAGGCGCATGCCATTGCGAAAGACCGCGATGTTTCGTTCAACGAAATCCTTCTCGCCACAAATCCCCTTCGACCGACGGACTTCCCGGCGAATTCTTGAGGAGCGCTGAAAGTTGGCGCAACCTGCCGATCTCGCGCCCGGCCAAGCTGCATTCCGCGCTTACCCACCCCAAGTTTTCGCTTACGGGCGTTATTTCGGCTCGCGTTTATACCTCGTCACAACGCAGAAGACAGGCCTCGCGTGCGGCGCTGCGTAAGGCTTCCGGCGAAGCGCAGCCGGGCCGGTCGTTGACAATCTCGTGTTTGCCGTGCCGACGCTCTGCCGCTCCTCTCCACCTTGCCCCTGATCGCACGACGCGTTTGCGCTCGCGGAGCGATCACAGTGTTGATTCAGTTTGGAGTTTTCGACTCCCTGTAGGGGGCGATCGAGAACCTGTTCCAGAAACCGGAGAACGGCCGTCGCGCCATTTGGCTGTACCGGCGGCGTTGCCGGGTCGTTCGCCATCGAGTTCGTTGTTATTTGGCCCTCCCGGAACGCAGGAGAAGGGTCGGGCCCGCCGTCGCCGAATACTTGTTCCGACGATTCCTCTCCCGCACTTTCAGTCAATCCTGCAATATGACTTGAAACTGCTTCGCCCCGCGGGCCGCTCCGCTTCGCCAGAAAGGGAATTGCCTGGAGGCCCATGCCGGCATTATGCGGCGTTCCCGCAAGCGATCCGGAACTGCCGCTTTGCGCGCGGCGGCATTCCAGAATCCACCGAGCTAGCCTGGCGTCGACTTCCATCTGGATCCATTCCTCCAACACGTCCCGCACCTCCTTCCGAAGGTTGGCGCAGCGGTTCAGGCGAGCCAGCTCAAAGGCTTCGAGCGACGTTTGCGACGACGTTACCAGATACTCCAGCGGTGCCTGATTCCCGTGCATGTCCATCCCCCCGTTGTTGCCGGCAAACAACCTTGACGCAAACCCAATTTTTGCGAGCTTGGCTTGCCGCTGTGCGATCGACAATTCGCCCTGGAACGGCTTGCGGTAGTGGAGCTTCGTACCCTCGCACGTGGCCTGACGCTCCGGTGAATCGAATTCTGAAATTGAAATCGTCAGAACCAGGCGATGCGGGAAGTTATCACCGCAAATCCGTGAAGCAATGGTACGCGGGTAGCAGTACCGCTTGCGAAAAGGACGTCCAGAACACGCAATGTAAATAAACGGAGAAGCCGCGATATGTATAACGCGCAAGAGAGCGTTCCGCGAACGGTGATTTTGCGCTTCGCGCCGTGCTTGCAATTCACAGCGATTTGCAGCGAGCCGTCGAAATCTTTCGATACTTCCATCAAGGAGGGAAGCGATGCCGGACGAAAGGTTAGTGCGAAATTCCGCAGATGTCTCCGGGCACACCGGGGGCCGCGAAGCGCAGGCGCAGGAGGAGCGGCGGCGTTATAACCGGGAATTCATGCGCCGCTGGCGAGCCGACCCTTCTCATCACGCGATGGAGCGGTCGCAGCGCCAGCAGCGCTATTACGGCGGGCAGAAACAGCAGCAGATCGAGAAGACGTCTTCTTCACGGCAGCGGGCCAACGGAGGGAAGCGGCTGTGCGGCTTCTGCTGGAGGCGCCCCGCTCTGAGGAAAATCGTGAGGCTCCAGGTTTCCGAAGCCGCGCCGGACGGATACGTAAAGGTCCGCATACCGTATTGCGGTGAGTGTTGATGCATGGCTGCGGAATATGCGCACGCCGACGCCCGTCATAACTACCGAACGAGCCGCCGTGCGGCCAACCGCCGCCTCGCCGGAATGTTAATCGCCGAGACCGCCCGCGCATGAGAGGAAAGGATTTCAGCACCGGCCTGCGCGGCGGCCTTTTCGAGCAGCAGCATTACGCTCGAATGGGTGCGGCGATATGGCTCTATGGGTGGCTGGTGCTTCGCCAGACGAATCAGCACGAGGGCGTCGGGTTTGTGCTCGGAGGCAAGCCCATCCCGTACCGCGAGATCGAAGAAGAGACCGGCTTCAACCGCCGCACGCTGGAGCGCTGGATGCGAGACCTGCGTCGCGCCGGGTACATCGAGACGAAGATCGCTCCCGCAGGAGTGATGATCCGCATCACCAAGGCCAAGAAATTTCCACAGCTTGCACAGGGTGGCCGCAAATTTGAGGGGGGCGCCCGCACGTTTGCGGACCCTGGCCCGCAGAGTTGCGTAGCAGATGAGTCGGAAGTGCCGAGGGAACAGCAACTTACACGCAGGATGAATAGCTTATTTTTAGAAGAATCAATAGAAAAGCAAAGAAAGAGCGAAATCCACAGAGATTTCCACAGCGACCCCGAAAGCGGAGAACAAGAGCGAAAATCCAAACCGTCCTGGCTAGGTGAAAACCAAAATCCACCGAAAGACTTATCCGCCACGCCACCGAGCATTCCATTTAGCACTGGCTCGGGCAGCCGAACGAACCAACCAGGACAACAGTATCGGCAATTGCTGATCGAAGCGATCCGGCAAAGGGAATTGCTGCGAGCTGAACGTGAGGAAGAGGTGCGTCGAGAGCTTGCGGTGGGGACGGGACCGGAACTGCAGCGGTCATGAGGAGATTTATGAAAGAAGCGCTGAAAGTTCGCAGATTCAGGAGGGAAGTAAGCCGGGGAGGAGTGATCCCGCGCGGCTGGCGGATGGCCTGGTACGAGCCGCGGCGGCGCGTGGGCGTGTATTATCCCGCGCCCATTAGCTGGATCGTGCGCGCGCTGCGCGAGCTTCGGTACCGGTTGCACATCGCGCTGCGGGCGCCGCGGATCGAAGCGGCGCAGTTCTTCGCCATGCAGCGGCGCCACCAGCAGCGGCAGTTGATGGCAGACGAGTATGCACGCGGTTACATGGCCGGCTGGCGCGAATGCTTCCAAACCTGCGTGGAGGCAATCGAGGATGAAATGTCGCACGCGGACCAGGTGTGGGACATCGGAGCGCTGCTCACCGATGGCGGGAAGCCTCCGCGTCCGGACAATTGAGCGTGAGGCGAGCTGGAAACACCGACCCGTGAAGGCGACGGGAGCGAGCACCTGAAAAGACAAGTGCGAAAAGCCCTGTTGCGTGGTCAGTGCGTATGCGGAATTGCAACGCGCGGCAGGGAAAAGAGTGCATGTGCAGGTTCCGCGCGCGCATAGAAATGGCGGGAAGCGGGTGAGTTGCATGATGAAGCTTCATTTGTCGGTGTCATCCCGACAGAGCGAAGCGACGTCGGGTCCCTTCGGCATTGTTCGAGGAAACAGCAGAAAGGCGGTACCAGATGAAATCCGTCGAAATATTTGAGGTTTGTCACGGGCGCTACCGGAATCTGCGCGAATGGCTGAACGAATCGTCTTCGTCTATCCGCTCGGTGAACCTGAAGTCACCCTCGCTCGGCTATCAGTGGCGGCCGGACCGCGCGCGAGCCTGCGAATATCTCGCGGACTTCGAGCGCATCGGCCGGCATGCGCTGCGTCGCCCGGAGTGGAAAGGAAGGCTGAAGGTCTTCGAGATTTATTTTCTCGGCAGCTTCGAGTACAAGGCGGCGATCCGGCTGGTTGGCGTCGCCGAAGGCACCTTCGATTACTGGTATCGCGAGGTGAAGCGCGCGCTCGGCGCGGAGTTTTCGCGCACCGGATTGTTCCCGCCGGCGCTCTATTTCGCCGCCGTGCGTGGCGAGCAGGGAAGCGCCAACGCTAACGGAAACGGCGGCATGATCCCGCATCCTATCGGCGGAGATACACCGAAGTAATCCGCAGCGAAACACTTCTTTCTTTTTCGGGTGCCCGACCCTTTATAAGGGTCGGGTTTTTGACGTTGCTCGATGGCAGGCATCCGCGCGGAAAAACCCGACCCCCGAAACCGGAGGGTCGGGCTCTCACGGAATCTGTTGCGGGCCTGTGTCACCCTGGCGGAAGACCAAATGAAAATGCAGATCCCTCACTGCGTTCGGGATGACAACTGTGGCGTTTACTTCGACAGGCCGAAGTTGTCGACCTGTTCCTCGAGGTGGTGATTGGAGCGGATGCCGTAGATGCCGTCGGTTTTTGCGGCGGAGCCCGTTTTTGGCGTGCTGCCTACCACCGTGCCGTTGACCACGAAGTCAATCTTGCTCGCCATGACGCGGACTTCCAGCGCGTTAGTGGACTTGCCGCCGGCGCCGGGCTGCTTCACTGCGGCGTTGGGCGTCTTATCGACGACCGTGTCGGTGACAGGGCCCGCGCGATGTTTGACGAGCCAGGTGCCGTCTTCCGAGATCACGAAATACAGATAGCTCTGGTCCGGGCCCTGCAAGCCGCTGCCGCCGAAGATGAGTCCGTAGTACTCCGCGTGGCCCGTGGGCTGCATCAGCGTGAAGGTGCCCTTGAGTGTGTAATTACCCGACGCCGTATTCACCGGGTTCCAGAAGATGGCGGCCTGCGGCGTGGTTACGTGGAAGCCCGCGCCGGACGTCACGAGCTTGATCGTGCCGGGGGCGTCTGGATCGATCGCCTCGGCGCTGCGGTCCCCGCGCAACAGCCAGCCCTTCGGGGCTTGTGCAAACAGCGGCAGGGCCAGCAGCGCAACCACCGCGAAAGAAATCGCTCGCTTCCAGGCGCGCTTCGTCTCGCCCGCACCGCCCGTAACAGCCCGCTGCATCTTCGGCGTTAACTCTGTCGACTCTGGCTTCAACTCTGGCTTCATGTCTTCCCCTCCTCAGAATCCTGCGCCCGCATCATACCTCCATTGCGCCCCTCCGTGGCAACACTGCCCGCGTCCGATTCTCGTGCATCGTGCATACTACCGCGTGCTGCCTCTGGCGTTCTGTCCCCTGTATTGTCCCTGTTGTTGACTTCGTCCGCCAATGGGTCTACAAGGGAGCCCCGGCAGACACGCATCCCACGCCGGCGAAACGAGGTGGCGCTTATGCATATCATCGAGTTCCTGGTGGTTGGGTTGATCGCGGGCTGGCTTGCGGGAAAAGTGATGAAGGGCGGTGGCTACGGCGTTCTCGTCGACATTATCCTCGGGATCCTCGGCGGCATTCTCGGCGGTTGGCTTTTCGGCTTGGCGGGATGGCAGGGCGGCGGATTGATCGCTTCGATCGTGGTTGCGTTTATCGGCGCGGTAATCCTTGTCTGGATCACCCGCCTCATCAAGAAAGCGTAGCCGCACGCACCGCACATTTGGCACGCCGCCCGCTTTTGCGGGTGTCCGACTCTTTGCGCTGTAAGGGTCGGTTCTTTGGCGTTGCTGGGGCTTTCTCGAAGCGCGCACAAAATCCCGACCCTCAAATACCGAGGGTCGGGCACCCCCAAAGCAGCTCTAACGGGCTGAGTCGGATACGTAAGCCACCCCGCAAAACTTTCCCGCGCCAATTGTTTTCCCCTGCTCCCAGCCGTTGCGCATATGATTAAAGCTTCGGACCGCAAACACCGAAACAAAGTATATGAGGCGCATCGCAGTCACAGGGGCTACGGGTTATATCGGCGGCCGGTTGGTGCCGCGGCTGCTCGAAGCGGGATATGCCGTGCGGTGCCTGATGCGTTCGCCGCGCAAGCTGCAGGACCGCCCTTGGGCGAGCGATCCAAACGTGCAGGTTGTGCAGGCCGACCTCAGCAACTCCCAGGCGCTCGCGGCGAAGCTCGAAGGCTGCGAAGCGGCCTTCTTTCTCGTCCACTCCATGAATTCGGCGAGCGCGGAATATGCCAAGCGCGACCTGCAGATCGCGACGGCCTTCGCGCGCGCCTCGAAGAAAGCCGGCGTGCGGCGGATCATTTACCTCGGCGGGCTGGGCGAGACGGGCCCGGGACTCAGCGAGCACCTTGCATCGCGCCGGCAGGTCGAGAACGCGCTGGAATCGGCGGGCGTGCCGGTCACCGTGCTGCGCGCCGCCATGATCATCGGCTCGGGCTCGGCTTCGTTTGAGATTCTGCGCTACCTGGTGGAGCGGCTCCCGGTGATGGTCACGCCGAAGTGGGTGAGCACGCCGTGCCAGCCCATCGGCGTGCGCAACGTGATGGGCTATCTGATCGGGGTGCTTTCGCGGCCGGAGACCACCGGGCGCGTGTTCGATATCGGCGGGCCGGAGGTGCTGAGCTACCTCGAAATCATGCGCATCATGGCGGACGAAATGGGCCTGCGGCGCCGGCTGGTGATTCCGGTCCCCGTGCTCACGCCGCGGCTCAGCTCCTACTGGATCCACCTCGTCACGCCCCTGGGCCACTCGATCGCGCAGCCGCTCGCCGAGGGACTCAGAAATCCCGTCGTTTGCCGCGAGGACCACATCACCCACATCATTCCCCAAAGGCTTTTGACGGTGCGCGAGGCGATTGCCGCCGCGCGCAGCAAGATTGCGGACCATCTCGTCGAAACAAACTGGGCGCTCGCGGGGGAAGTCGCGGGAGCAGCGGCCTCCGGGAAAGCCCCTGGATCGTCCGCCGGAAAAATCGCCGGGACAATCCCCGGCGATCCGGAATGGGCCGGCGGCACCGTATTTCGCGACATCCGCCGGATTCACGTTCCGGCGCCAGCGTGGGCCGTGTTTCGCGCCGTATGCCTGCTGGGAGGCGACCACGGCTGGTATTCGTCCATGTGGCTGTGGAGAATCCGCGGCTGGATGGATCGGCTGGTGGGAGGTCCCGGGCTGCGCCGCGGGCGCCTGAATTCGGAGACGCTCGCATATGGCGAACCCCTCGACTTCTGGCGCGTGGCCGGAATCGAGCACAACCGTTCGCTGGCGCTGCGTGCGGAGATGAAGCTCCCCGGTGAGGCCGTTCTCATGTTCCGCATCGTGCCTGAAGGAGAAAGCGAATGCGAACTGGAGCAGCAGGCGCTGTTCAAGCCGCGCGGCCTGTTCGGGATTCTTTACTGGTACGGCGTGCTTCCGTTTCACAGCGCCGTGTTTAGCGGCATGATCGCAGGAATACGCGGGAAGGCGATCGAGATCGCGGCCGATCCCCGGAATGCCGCGCGGGAGCTCGCAGCCTCGAAGCCGGCTTAGTACGCCTGTCCGGGCGCCCGTCCCTCAGTATTTGCGGTACGGACTCTTCTGTACGAGCGAGCCGCATTGCCGACGCTAAGAAAAACCGTCAACAAGGCTACCTTCAGAACGCTGCCCCTTATGGCAAAGGATCGGGCGCCCAAAAGGCTTGAGGCTACAGCAAGCCCTCAACGGGCTTACCCACTTCCCGGTATGTGACTTTCCCTGGCTCGCGGGTAACGTGCACGGTGCTGTCATAGGAGGACTTCATGGCGCACGCAGCATCGGCTCGCATCACGCCGTCACCCGACTTCACCGATTACTCCGGCAGAACGGAAGCTTCCACATCCGCAGTCTCCTGGCCGGCCATCATTGCCGGCGCGTTCGTTGTATCGGCGCTGTCCCTCATCCTGCTCGCATTGGGCACCGGCGTGGGATTGTCTTCGACCTCGCCCTGGACGGGCCAGGGCGTCTCCGCATCGACGGTGGGCAAAGGCGCCATCGTGTGGATGATCCTGGTGCAAATCATCGCCTCGGCGATGGGCGGGTACCTGGCAGGGCGGCTGCGCACGAAGTGGGTCGCGGTACACAGCCATGAGGTTTATTTTCGCGATACGGCCCACGGTTTTCTGGTGTGGTCGGTCGGGCTCGTAGTTACGGCTGCGTTTCTGGCCTCGGCGGCCACTTCGATGGTTTCCGGCACGCCGAGCAGTGGCGCCGGCGCAACAGTTGCCAGCACGGGCAGCGCAAATCCCAATACGTATTTTGCGGACTCTCTGTTCCGCTCCGATCGCGTTGGCGGGGATCGAGCGGATACCGCCATTCGCGCCGAAGCCGCGCTGATTCTGGCCCGCGGACTTCGGCAGGGAGATGTTCCCGAGCAGGACCGCGCATATCTGGCGCAACTCGTGGCCGCACACACCGGGATGAGCCAGGCCGAGGCGCAGCGCCGCGTTTCTGAAGTGATCGATCAGGATCGCCAGGCCGCCGACGAGGCTCGCCGCTCGGCAGCTCATCTTTTGTACTGGACGTTTCTCGCGCTGCTGATCGGCGCGTTCTGCGCCAGCTACGCGGCAACCATCGGGGGCAGGCAGCGGGATGAACTCGCGCCAGTTGGTGCGAGGGCCTGAGTTACCGAGCAGTTGACGCGAATTCACGGTCCGATGATTCGCGAACTTAGCATCCAATTTAGGAGGAGATAACCATGCGTTCGATCCTGCTTCTGCTATTGGGCGTGCCGATTCCCATCATCATTCTGATCGGCTTGTTCAGCCACTTCTAGCAGTCCGCGAAAAGCAAAGCTCTTCCGGGTGCCCGACCCTCCGCATTGGAGGGTCGGGTTTTTCTATGCAAAAGCCCCCCGCTGCAAAGGAAACTCAAAATCCAGGCCGCTTCCACACCAGAGGCGCGCACCCCAAAATTATCTGAAATCCGAGGAAGGGTCAGGCGGAGGGCCGCTTGCGGCCTACCAGCAGGTCCCGCAGCAGCGGAATTCCCAGGGTGAAGGGCATCAGCATCAGGTTCTTCATCAACGTGGAGCGCTGCTCGATGCGCTCGTGCTCGCGATCGGTCTCCGCCTTCTTCGCGGAAACCACCGCCGTGATGAATTTCAGGAAATCCACGCCGCACTTTTCGCAGACGCCGCCATGCCGCTGCTCGTGCTTGCATGAGGGACACTCGAAGCGCAGCGTGGCGTGGCAGCGGCGGCAGAAGCGCGCGACGTCGCGGGCTTCCGTGCCGCATTTGGGGCATACCATGTCGTGATTTTACTGCGGGGAGACGCGGCCCGCCGCACTCGGGCGAGCCGCATGGCGCTACATCGTTACTACCGGGGCTATCGGCAGGGCACCAGCTCGGTTTTGCCGGAAGCCGCGGAGTTCTTCAGCGCAGCCCCTCGTTCCACCACGGGACCGTCGTAGGTCTTCACCTGGGTGAAGGTGTGGCTGGGGGATGCCGCCGCATCCCCGTTTGCTCCGGAGAAAAACGATTGCCGCGCTGCTTCGAACACGTCTTTCATGGTTCCTCCAGGGGTTTGTTCGTTCCGCTTCTTCACGGCTTTTTCCCAAAGCGGAAGCGGCGATTCACATTCGATTCGGTTGCTTTTTCGACCGGACGGCTGCCCAGGTGGCGGCGCGACGGATCGGCCGGCCGGGGCGGCTCGGCTTTTTCGTTGGCGTTGGGCGGCGGGGCCAGCAGCTTGACGACGTGGCCGAGGCGCTCCTGCCGGTAGGGCTTGGCCATGCAGACAACGGCGCCCAGCGAATGCGCGCTGGCGTAGTCGCTCGGATATGCCGAACTCGTCGTGAGCATCACCGGGACGCCGCTGGAGCCGCGGCGTGGATTTGCAGTGTGCGCAGATGTCGTAGCCGGGCATCCCCTCGCCCTCGATTTCTGCGATCAGCAGGGAAGGCGTGCACTGGCTTAGAACGTCGCGCGCTTCCTGCGCATTGGTGACGGTGATGACGTCGTAGCCTTCGCCCGCCAAAATAGCTCTTGAGCGATTCACGGACGCTGGCTTCGGCGTCCAGGGCCAGCAACCAGGGGCCGCAGGGAGTTGGGGTCGCGTTCGACGGTGATTTTCTGTGCCAGGGCCGGGGCTTCGCCGGCGAGGAGCTTTTCGCCGCTGGCGGAAATGAATTCCTCGTCCTGGCGATGCGTCACGCCCAGGGCGATTGCCACCGACCGACGGCCGTCCGGCATCTCGCTGATGCGCACCACGCGCCCGGGCTGTTCCGCCTGCATGGCGCTGGGAGAGTTGCTGTGCGGGAAGGTGACCATCACGTCCATGCTGCGGTAGTACGCAGGGTTCCTGCTCGCGAGCAGGATGCCGATGCGCGAGACGTTCATGGTGGTGGTGATGTCGTCGAGGGAGTTGGTGGTCAGGTCGATGCTGCGCACGCGCACCGGCGCGGAAATCAGGGCGCGGCGCTTGGCGCGGCGCTCGGCGGCATGCGGCGCGTCCGCCTTGGGCGATGATAGCGGCGCGGACTTTTTTGCAGGAGCCGCTCCGGCATAAGCCGAGGCTTTTGGTTCTTCAATTTTCTCGACGCGCTCGATCTCCATCTCTTCCTTCGGTTGCGCGTTCTCCGACGGGAAGAACGCCTCGATCTGGTCGAGCGTGAGGTGATCGATATCGATAATTTCGGGCGCCAGGTCAACCGGCGCGAGCCTGGCAGGTGCGGGTTCGGCTGCGTTGACTGTCTCGGTCTGCGTGGCGCTCTTGTCGGATGGAAACAGAGCGGCTAGCGCGTCAGCGGCCGCGGGCAGTTCGCTCGCGGAGATCATGGGTTCGTGGGCTTGGGGTTGGGCTGGGGTGTTTTCCGGGATATCGCGCTTCATATTCTTACCCGGCTTCTTTCCGAAGATGGAAAACTCTGATGGGTTACTCATTGCCTGGGGCTCCTGTTTGTTCGGTCCGTGTCCCACACACAGAAGATAACAATCAGGGTGACTCCGGGCATTAGAGGGAAAGGCACATTCTGGTGGTACTCGGCTGGGGAGCGTTTCGGGACGAAAGTACTAAACTTCGATGTGCTAAGTGGCGTGTTTTGTGTTCACTGTGCCAGGCCGGTACTATGCGGTCTGCTCGTTTCAGGGCTTGTTTAGGCTCCCGGTTTTGCGCGGCCTTCGCCCTCGCCACTTTTGCAGCGGCGGAGTCCCGTTAATCGCGCGCTATGCGCGGAACAGCGCTAGCCATTTGTGGTGAGAAGATTAATCGTGGTGCGATACACGGCGAGTGGGGCAGCGCTAAAGCGCCGCGCTTCGAGAAATTTCACGGAACTATTGGCTTGGAGGGCGCTTCCCAGGTGGAACGCCGGGGAGGCGCAACCGGTGTTGTCAGCTTCTTCTGCTTCGGTTTCTTCTTCTCAGGCCGTCGTGCGTCTTTGTTTCCCATGACCCACAGCTTGCCACAGACCGCCCAACTTATCCAGCAGGGACGTGCCGTGGTAGTGTTGTCATTTGAATTTTTAGGGTTGGTGGCGGCCCCTCAAAGATTGTTGATGCTGTCCCAACTGTCGTAACTGGAAACCCGAAGCACTATCGAATTTCCACGTCTCATGTCGAACGCCAAAACCTTACGGCCAAAATGCAGTTACGCAGATTCACACGGCTGAGGAACGCTTTCTCTAAGAAGCTGGACAATATGAAAGCGGCCTTGTCTTTACACTTCGCTTGGTATAACTTCTGTCGCGTCCATTCGTCTTTGCGCGTAACTCCGGCCATGGCCGCAGGGTTAACCGAAAACGTATGGGAAATAAAGGACTTAAGCTAGTCCCATTGTATTTTGGTTGACTTTTAGTAGAATTGGTTGTTCTGGAGGGCACGCGTATGTTTACACGTATTCGCTATGCGGCCCATGTATTGTCGTCCCCGACTACAGCACTTCAGCCGCATGAGCGTCCTGATATAGTTTTCGAGGATGCAAAGCCGCAAGAGGTAACAGCGGCTTCCAAGAGGATCGCCAAGCTAATCGAGATACTTTTAATCTCGCTCTTAGTGAGTAGTGTGTCTGTGCACTTTATAAGTGCATTTTTCGCACAAAAGAACGCTAATCTAACTGGAATCACCGCGACAATGGCTGCGCTCTTGGCAATTGTATTGGATCACCTGAGGGCTACAATAAATTCGAAGATAGGCGAAAAACTAAAAATTGGTGAAAGAATTTCTCCCTATGTCGGCCATCGGCTAGCAAGGACATATCGAATTATTCGAGGCTGAGACTTGGCTTCAAAGATAGTCAAGACCAGCACCGGAGATCACGGTACTACCGCGGTTGTAACCCCTGATCAAAAGGTACGCGTATGGATGCAAGTAATTATTAGTCTTGTTCTTTTACTTGCTGGCCTCATCGTTCTTTCAGCACCAAATTATATTTTGCGCCACAATACCGATGAATCCCTGCAAAAGTTAGCAGCCGGATGGATTGGTGCCTTGATCGGCTATTGGCTGCCATAACCTCTTCCGGCTTCAAATGACACCACTACCCGTGCCGTGGTACCGCCAGGAATGTTCCATGCGAGGAGCCGCAGGCTGTCGTTGTCAGTTGCGATAGGCGAAAGAGGGCAGCGGCACGGTGAAGCGCCGCAAATCCTCGTCGCGAAACGGGGCGGTGCGGTCACCGCCCGCCATTTTTGTTGCCGTGCTATCGAGCGGACCGCTGCCGGCGGGCTGAATCATGTACTTGCCGGGCCAATCCTTTTGGAGCGCCTCGACAAGTTCTTCGGCCTCGCGCAGACTGCTCCGCGAAGCGATCGTCAGAACCTCACCCGTTTCTATCTTCCTGAGCACAATATATGCGGATGTCATAACCGGGATGCTAATGCCGGAGGATTGAAGGGACCGTGACGTGAGTCACACTCTGACGTGATAATTAAGCGTCCCGCAAGCCGCTGATTCAGCTTAAATTACGGAAGGACGGAAGGCGTATCGTTACGCCTTGATTTCCCGGGAAGTGATTTCGTAGCGGAAATTTTCGGCGTCCAGGCAATCGAGGCGCCGGTCCGCCGTTTCGGCCTGCGGATACATCAGGAAGCCTACCGGCGCGTGGGCCGATCCCGGCAGCGCGACGTCATGCGCGAAGTTGTAAGCCATCCAGTTCATCTCCCACGATCCGAACAATCGCGTCGCGCGCCTTCTTCACCATCTCGTCATCGAGCGGACGATCCCCGGGCGGTTCCTCAAGCACCACCTTTCGCACGTCCGCCGGATCGACGGGCACCCAGCCGTAGTCCGTGAGATACACCTCCGCGCGGCAGTGCTGCGCCTTGGTCACGTTCTCCGACGAAGCGCCGAGGCTCTTGTAGCCCAGCTCGGACTTGGCCACGCGAATGCCGAACACATCGCGAGCGGGAAGTCCCGCGGCGCGCGCGAGCCCTACGTAAAGCGAATTAAGGTCGGCGCACTTGCCGCCGAGGTCGCGCGATTCGAGCATGAAGCGGATGTCGCCCAGCCCGCATCCGCGCGTCTTCGGGTCGCGAAAGGTGTTGTCAACGATCCACTCATAGATCGCCCGGGCCTTCTCGACATCCGTTTTCGCGCCGCTGGTGATCTGCAGCGCGGTTTCTTTCACGATTCCGTCGGTGGGCAGCAGAGTAGTGGAGCGCAAAAAGTGTTCCAGCTCCGCGCGGCTCGCGCGAGGCGATCCACCGGGCCCCTGGCCGGGCGCTGACAAATACACCGCGCAATCCTTCGTGGCGATCCTGCTCGTCAGGGTGAGCGCGGGCCGCACCCCGGCAGGGAATTCGGCAGCGACGATTCCCAGCGAGTCCGGTTTGCTCTCGAAAAGCTTCGCCGTGCCGCCCTCTGCGTGAAACGAATTCGCGAGCGTGCGCTGGAAAGGCGCCGGACGCGTAAGGGCCGCCGGCAGCCATATCCGCGTCGTGCCGGAGGGCGCCAGCACCTCGACGCGTGTGGTCACCTCGAAAGTGCGCCACCCGCCATTGTCAGCTTCCCAGCCGGCGAACACACTCGCCGCTCCCGGTAAGGCCACCCCGGCCGAAACGATTCCCGCCGCCCGCAGAAAATCCCGCCGCTTCATGTTTTCACCCTTGCCGATCCGCGCTCATCGCCGCACCCTGTTACTAAGCTACACCGCCCTCAGCGCATCGCGCAATTCCGGCGACCGGGCATTTTGGCCGCGAGATTTGAAATCGCCCGCGGCGCCCCACATACTGCTCCACGACACTTGCGATGCGTCGCATACATCTCATCGAGATCCACGACCAGGCATGGTTTCCGCAGTTTCTTCGTAACGACGTCACCGAAACGCTCCAGCACGGGCTGAATTTTTCGAAGGCTTACGCCCCGGTGGCCCCGCTGCTGCGAAGCGCGTTGAACGCTGCCGGCGATCCGCCGATTCTCGACCTGTGTTCCGGCGCCGGTGGCCCTTGGTTTGACCTGGCGCAAAGGCTCGCGCCGGCCAACGGAAATCTCCAGGTATCGCTCACCGATAAATACCCCCATCCCGCGGATCCAGCGAGCCCGGCAATGATGCGAAACGCCGGCGCGATTCGTTTCCACCCTGAGCCGGTCGATGCAACGAAGGTTCCGGCCGAACTGCGGGGCTTCCGCACCATGTTCACGTCATTCCATCATTTCCCGCCCGGCGAAGCGCAAGCCATCCTGCAAGGCGCGGTGGACGCGGGGCAGGGGATCGCCATATTTGAGATCACCCGGCGCGCGCCTGGGGCCGTGCTGATGGTGATTCTGTGGTCCCTCACGCCGTTTCTGGTCGCCCTGTTTGCCCGGCCGTTCCGCTGGTCGCGCTTTGTCTTCACTTACCTTGTTCCACTAATTCCGGCGGTGCTGCTGTTTGACGGAATCGTTTCCTGCCTGCGCACATATCGCCCCGCCGAATTGCGCCAGATGACGCAAAGGCTCGGCGCGGCGAATTACCACTGGGAGGCAAGCGAGCTTCGCGGAAGATCCAGCAAGGTCCCCATAACGTACCTGATCGGCTACCCCGCGCCCCGCACGGTACCGAACACCGTGCGGCCCCAATGAGATCGGTAGGGGAAGAATAGAGCGTTGAGAATCGCGCGGAGTTTTCAGGGGTGCTGCGTGGCGACCTGCTGCCAGGCCGGGTCTTCGGGCGGCAGGCGCGTGGATTGCCACAGGAGCCAGTGCCACTGGCCGCGCGTGCGCACATATACCTCGGTAAAGTACATGGCCAGGCGGACATCCTTGCCGCGCATCACGCCGGTCATGTTGCAGCCCCCGTTGAGGATGGCGGTATCGCCGAAGATGCGCAGCTTCACGTTCTGCAATTTTAGGGATTTGTATGCCCAGGTGCCCGCTTTCATGTCGCCGAGGAACTGCGCCTTGGTCTGCACGTTGCCTGAGGAATGCGTGTAGACGAAATCGGCGGTCATGAGCTTGTCGAGCATGGGAATGTCTTCTTTAAGGATGGCTGCGAGGCGCTGCTCGTCGAGCTTGCGGATTTCCTGCTCGGCGCTTCCATCCGGCGCGGCGCAAACCGCCGCAGCCAGCGAAACCATCAACAGCATCGCGAGAATGATCTTTTGCGTCATCGAGAGTCCTCCGGTGGAACGCGCGCATCGTACGCCCGCCGCCAGCGCACGCACAACAAATTTGCTCGTCCGCCCCGTGTTCGAGCGCGGTTCGTAAGCTCGTGCCGGCGGATGAAGAACGTCGCACAACCAACCCTGACGCCCGACCCTTCCCCCCAAGGCCGGGCGCCCGCTGAAGCCCGTCAGCGCTCGAGGATATCCTTGTAAGCGTTGAGCTCAAGCTTTTTGGGCTGGCGGTCGAGAACGAAGTCCACGGCCCGCGTGGAGTTTCCGGCAATCCCGATCTGGCCGAGCCGGATCAACCCGTTGCCGTAGTCGGCGAAGATCGGCACGAACATGGCGAAGGTGTTGTCCACTTCGCTTTGCGTGATCTCCGCGTGGACCTTGGTTTTGCCGCCTTCGGCCGGATGGAACTCATATTTGAAGCTGTAACGCGGAACGAGCGTGCCGTAGACCCACTCATTGAAGAACCAATCGAGGCGGCCGTTCTGCTGAAGGTCCATCTGCTTGGTCATATGCTTTTCAGCGACGGCTTTAAACGATTCAGTGGAGGCGGAGACATCGCGGTGGCTCTGGATGAAGTCATGCATCATGTCGATGAAGGCCTGCTCGTGCGTGTCGCCCGAGCCCTGATCGTTGTACATCAGCGACCGCAGCATGAGCAGCACGTACGCCCCCTTGGAATACGTAACCCCCTGATAGGCCTGTTCGGAACGGGGCGAGTTGAGGCGGGTTCCGAGCCACAGCGGCCCGGCGTCGTTGGGCGCGACTCCGAAATTATTCTTTTCCAGGATGCGCTGGCGCTGGCGCTCCCAGAAATCGATGTAGTCCTTCTGCCACTTCGCGCCCATGGCCTGCTGAAGGAACAATCCCGCGGCAAATTCCGCGGCGCCTTCCGAAAGCCACTGATCGTGGTAGGAGGCCCAGCCGACGCCGTGTCCGAACCACTGATGCGCCACCTCGTGCGGCGTGACCTCCCGCACGAACCCGGTGAACTTCGTATCGATCTGGCCGAACATCATCCAGCGCTGCGTCGAGTCGATGTACGCTGAAATCGGCAGGTAGACGAGATTCGGCCAGGACTGGCCGAAGTTGAAATCGGGCTGCTCGGTGATATTCACATTGTCGTAAGGTCCCCTGCCGAAATACAGCGTGCACACCTGCATCTGGGCGCGAGTTTGTTCCAGCGCATACTTCGTCATCGCGCTGGGCGACATTCCGCCCATCATCGGGCTGTTTTGAAAGCGCTTCAGGGTATCCGGCAGTTCCGTCAGGTAATAACCGGAAATGTCGTAGTGGGTGATGCTATCGGAGTACTCCATCTTCTTGTACTGACCGTAATTGAACCCCGCCACGGCAACCGGCGCGGGCGTGACCCAGTGGGACACCGCAAAGCCCGCTTCAGTCGATTGCCCTTCGAGCTTGCCCACGCTGATGACCAGATTCGGGGGTGGAACCTTGAACGTGAGATCGTAGAGCGCTTTTTCGCCGAACCCGTTCAGGTTCGGATACCAGGATTCGCGCGCGCGGACGTAATAGCTTCCGCTGCCCGCGTTGTAGAGAACCTTGTCGCCGACGTACTCGACGGTGATCGAGCTTTCCTGGCCCATGGGCGGTGCCTCGTCGAGCACGGCATAGAATGAGCCGTCCTGCTTGCGATCTTCCTGAATGAAATGCAGGTCCTGGCCCTTCGGGTCCGTGACGCGGGTGACGCGCAGATTGGGAAGCAGATCGAACCGCATCACGCGTTCGCCGGGAACCAGTGGTTCGAAGGTGATCGTGGCGCGGCTGTAGAGGTGATCGTTCTTTGCGATCACGGTTTCGATGTTGTAGCGGTGGGTGGCAAAAAGGCGCCTGTCCTCCCGGGAATTCGCGGTTCTGGCCAACAGCTCGGACTTCAGGTGCTCCGAGTACCAGATGCCGTCGTCCATGTCCGCGCCGCTGAGATTGACGAGCGCGACCTCCTCGGGCGAATCCATTTGCGGAAGCGCGCCGACGCGTTCGCGCACGAAAAAGCGCAGGTCCTTGTGAGGCGATCCGCGCATGTAGGCATTGAATAACGGCGGGTGCGCGGGGTTGTACACCGCGGCGAGCACGTCGGCATCCACGTTGTCGATCGATTCGTTCTCCAGCAGCGCCTGCGTGTAGCCCTCCACATTCTCGTGGCGATGGCGAACTTTTTCTTTCCAGTCCTGAAAGGCTTTGGCGGCTTCGGGCGGCGCGTCCGTTTTATCGCCCAGCACGGCGGCGATCTGCGGGTACTCCTTGGAGCTGAAGCGAAAGACGGCCTCCGTGAAATCCTCCTCGGCGGTCGGGCCGCCGCTCCTGCGGGCCATCTCGCGGGTGTCGAGGCCACCGAGCGGCTTGAGCGTAAAGTGCCCCTGTCCCACGAAGATCGCGCCCGTTTCGAAATTGTTGACGAGGGCCAAAAGCGTGACCGTTCCCGATCTCAGCTCGAACGTTCCGACGTCCATCGTGAGCGTGGCATTTTCACAGCGGTACGTCGCGCCCAGCCCGGCGTTGCGTAATTGCAGATAAACCGGATCGGAATTCGCGAATTTCGCGCTCTTGTCCGTCACTTCGACGCGGGTCTGCTGCGCGGCGATTGTCAGATTGAGCGAGAGGTCGACCGTCCCATGCAGGTCAACCGGCATGATGAGATCGTCAAAGCCGTCCTTGCTGACGCGTACCGAATATTTTCCGGGGCCTAGATTCGGCGCCGTGAACTTGCCGGTCTCATCGGACGCGAGCACCAGCGGCTGGGCAAGGCTGCCTCCGGTAATTTCAACGCGCGCGCCGGCCACAACCGAGCCGGACGCGTCTTTGACCGTGCCGGAAATCGTGTCCGCGCGGACTGGTATCGCCGCGGCCAGTAAAAGGAGTCCCGCGAAGAGATAGCAGACGATCCGGCGTTCCCACTGGACCCTGTTAGGCTGGCTCATCGGCAGCTCCTGAGAATGGCCGCAATGATATTACACAAGTGGTTTCTAAGGGACCATCTTTACCGGGCAAAGCCCCGGCAAAATGCAAATTTACGAAACGAAGCTACTATGCCTATGAAAAATAAGGCACACGCGTTTCCGGCACTGTTCATGTTTCAAGTGCCGCGTGTTTTCGGGCGACCAGTACCGGAACTCATAGCTGTGCGAAATAATTGCGCGGCGAGCGAAACGGGGCGTACGATGCGCGGGCCGATATACCAGGAAAAAGGAGAGCAGCGATGAGTGAGTCAAAGATGAATGAGTCAAAGATGAGCAAGTCAAACACGAGCAACTCAAAGACGAGCAGGTCAAACACGAAGGCCGCACTGCTAGTGGCGCTGGCGATCTGTGCGGAACTCGCATGCGGGGGAGGGACGCAGGCCCGTACGGACAGCGCCGCGAAGAACTCCGCGAACGCGCCCGCGGCGCCCTCAACGCTGCCGGTAGTCTATCTTCCGAAGCAGGCGGTGGACGCGAGCTTCGCGAAGGCCACCCCGGTACACCAGTCGCCGGTGCTCTACGACGGCGACAATGGCTTGCGCAGCTACAAGATCGCCACCAGCCGCCGCTACAAGCCCAGCAACGTCGAGATGCACATGAAGGACACCGACATCATGTACGTGCTCCAGGGATCGGCGACGATCGTTACCGGCGGCAAACTCGAAGGCATCACGGCAGCCGCGAAGCTCCCCAACGGCAATCCCGCCCCAGCGGACGAAATCCGCGCGCGCGAAATCGTCGGCGGCGACGCCCGCCAGCTCTCCGCCGGCGACATCATCATCATCCCGAATGGCGTCGGCCATCAGTTCACCAAGGTCAACGGCCCGTTCCTCTATATCGTCGTGAAGTGCCGCTAATAGCCGGTGAGAGAAAACTACGCGCGGACGGCGGTCACTTGCAGATACTCGTTGCGGATCAGGGTGTGGCTGGGGGTTGGGGGAGACGTTGGCGCGGCTCCAGAGGGATTCCAGATCGGCCCGGAACGCGCGCTGTCCCGCTTCGTCCAGGCGGCTGAAAGCGACCTGCGTGGGGCCAAAATACTTGCGAAAGAGTTCGACGGTCCCCGCGGGACTCAAAGGAAGGTCGAAATCGATGGGCGCGAGCTCGGTTTTGATGTTAGTGAAGCGATCGCCGAGCCGCTGGCGAACGGTTGCCTCGTCACCCCACAGCGAAGGCGGCGCAATGCCTGGCGGAGGCGGCACATGGCGCGCCCCCACTTTGAACATCTCGCTTGTAAAGCTGCCGGGGTTCCAGTTGGCCATCGCGAGCAGGCCGCCGGGCTTGAGGACGCGGGCTAGCTCCGCGGCGACAAGCTCGGGGCGCGGCGCGAACATGGCGCCGAACATCGTAACCACCACATCAAAGGACGCGGCGGCGTAAGGCAAAGCCTCGGCATCTCCCTCGTCGAAGGTCGCGGCGAGATTTTCGGCGGCTGCGCGCTCGCGGGCTTGCTGCAGAAGGTTCGGCGCGATGTCCACGCCGGTCACGATTGCGCCTCGGCGAGCCAGCGGTATGGCGAGGTTGCCGATGCCGCAGGCTACGTCCAGCACCTTCGCGCCGGGCGTGATGGGGAGGCGATTCACGAAGGCCTCGGCGCCCGCGGAAATCGTCTTGGCGATGACGCCGAAATCGCCGGCGGTCCACGCCGCGCGCATGGAATTCTTGATCTGCTCGATGCTGGGTCCTGCGGCGCTCATGTGATTCTCCGCTTTTTCAGAGAGCAACGGTGCCTGATAGCAGGGCGACCCGTCAAGAGCCAACCCCACGTGAGGCGCGCGTGCCCAGCCGGCGTTCCGCGGAACAACATTTTGGAGATCCGCTCGCTACCGGCAAACTTTCACCGGTGCTGGTGTTATAGTGTGGGGCGTTTTGAGTACGGGCGGTCTGCAAGGAGACTCCATGCGTAACCCAGCGAGAACGATTTTCGTGTTGCTTCTCGCCGTCGCCCTCTGGCCGGCGGCTCCGGCGATGGCGCAGGCCCGCGCCGCGAAAACCCTCGACATTTACCTGATCGACGTCGAAGGCGGGAGCTCCATCCTCTTCGTGGCGCCGTCGGGGGAATCCCTGCTGATCGATAGCGGCTACGAAGGGCCGGGCGCGGTGCGCGACGCGGGCCGCATTCTCGACGCCGCCCACGATGCCGGGCTCCAGCAGATCGACCACCTGCTCACCACGCACTGGCACGGCGATCACTACGGCGGCATGGTGGAGCTCGCTCCGAAAATCCCGATCCGCGAGTTCATCGATCACGGCCCTCCCAACATCGAGGCGAACACGAGCGCGAACATTGCCACGGAGGAATTCGTCCAGAAGGTTTATCCGCGCCTATACGCGAATGCGAAGCACACCGTGGTCGTTCCGGGCGACACGATCCCCGTCGCGGGCATCGACGTGCGCGTGGTGGCGTCGGCCGGCAAGGTGATTGAGAAGCCATTGCCCGGCGCGGGCCAGCCAAATCCTTATTGCGCAGGCGCCCCGGCCGACAGCGTGATGCCCGCCCTCTATCCGGAGGACACGCAATCGGTGGGAGTGCTCATCACGTACGGAAAATTTCGCGCCGTGCACCTCGGCGACCTGATCAAGAGCAAGGAGTTTCAACTGATGTGCCCGGTGAACAAGATCGGTACGGCGGACGTGCTGCTCGGCCTGCACCACGGCCAGTCCACATCGAATTCGCCGGAACTCGTCTACGCGCTGCGTCCCCGCGTGGCCATCATGAACAACGGCACGCGAAAGGGAGGGGAACCGGACGTGATGAAGGCGCTGCACTCCTCGCCCGGGTTCGAGGATCTATGGCAGTTGCACTTCTCGCTGCTGAGCGGCCAGGAGTATACCGTGCCGGGAATATTCATCGCCAACACCATTGACGACCCGCCCGCCGCCATGCCGATCGCGCCGCTGCCTCCTCCTCCGCCCAGAACGCCGGGAACCCCCGTTCATGAAGGGAAGGCTTACTGGATCAAAGTGTCCGCGCAGCCCGACGGCACCTTCACGGTGACCAACCAGCGCAACCAGTTCAGCAAGACCTACGCCGCGCGCGGCAAATGAAGGTGTGGCGCTGGTTTTTCGGGTGCCCCCCAACTCCCAGCGAACGGGAGATAATAGTAGAATTCAGTGACGCCGCAGCATGCAGCACAATCAGTGGTTGAAAGGCTTTCATTGAGACGATCGCATCGCACTATCGACAGCCACATCGCCGACATCGCCCTGGCCGCCGTGGCCCTGTTTTCCGCGCTGGTCTGCGCCAACTCCATCGCACAGACAACACCGCGAAAAATCACCCGCGAAGAAGCGCAGAACCTGGCCGTCGACGCGCTTGACCCCGCCTCGCGCCAGCTACCCGGCCTCACGCTGGAGAAGTACAAGGAAGAGCACTTCCCCGATTTCTTCGCCTTCGAGGCAATCTGGGACAATCCCGATCCCGACGGCAGCACCGTAGTCGACGATTTGGCCATCGACCCGCAAACCGCGGACGTGTGGAGGCGCGGCGCCTGCAGGATTCAGACGCCCGCGCTCGCCAAATCGCAAGCCGCCCTTCGCAAGCGAATCGGTCTCTCCGACGCCGAATATCAAAAGCTGCGCCGCCCCGGTCCCACCTGCTAGACGCGCTGCAAGATTCTGAGTGAGGGTTTTCCGGGTGCCCGACCCCTCGTCTTTAAGGGTCGGGTCTTTGGTGCAAATCCCGCACCACCGCGAACCTCAACCGAAAGATTCGGTGCTCTGGATCGCCTCGCGAGAAGGCCGTCAGGAGCCGGGCCTTTGGTGCAACTCCCGCACCACCGCGAACCCAACCGAAAGATCGGGTGCTCTGGAATCGCCTCGCCAGAAGGCCGTCACAAATAGCTGAACTCCGTTCGCCAAAAATTCACTTGCGAGGCCGCAAACCTCGCGGTGTACAATTCGAGTCCGCTTCAGCAAAGCAAGAGGAGTTCTCCACAATGAAGGCTTCCGCCCGTGTTGCAGTTCTTCTCGCCGCCGTTGCATTCCTCGCGAGCGTATCGGTCACGCAAGCTCAGCAGGAGTTTCCTCCGCCGCAAGGCAAAGGACGCGTCGTGGTGCTCGCCTCCGGAATGTCGGGCCCGGGCCACTACAAGGAAGTCGCGGCCGAAATCGCCAAGCTTGGCTATGACGTGGTGCTTTTTGACGGCAATGCCGAGGAAAATACCCGCGGGCAGGGAGTCAAGCGAGACATTCAGACCGCGCTGACCATGCCCAACGCGCTTCCGGGCAAGGTCGCGCTGGTGGGCTTCTCGCTGGGCGGCGGGGAAGAGATGTTTTGGGGAACGCAATCGTCCGACCAGGTGGCTGGGGCGGTGGTCTGGTATCCGGCAAACGCCTTCATCCACGACGTCCCGGGCTTTGCGAACCGCCTGGCTGTCCCGGTGGTCGTCTTCGCCGGCGGAAAAGACAAATTCCGCAACGGCTGCTGCACCGCCGACAAAGACAGCGCGCTGGCGCAAGCCGCCAAGTCAGCAGGCAAGTCCTTCGATCTCACCGTTTACCCGGACGCGGACCACGATTTCGTCAAGGGTGGCGAGCACTACAACGCCAAGGATTACGAGGATGCCTTCCAGCGCACCGCGGACGCCCTGAAGATTTACCTGGCGAACTAGCGTTGCGTTTCTAAGCCAACCGAACCGCCGTATGCGACCCAGGCCCTTTCACCGGCGCCGGGACACAGGTACGTGAACCGGCTCTACCTGCATCGTTCTATCGGAAATACACGAGCTACCTCATGGCCACCCGGCTCAGGGCGGGGAATACTATCCGCATGTCAGAGACAAACACAAGTCCGAAACCGACAGGCGGATGGCAGCAATACAGGCTCGCGAAGGGTGTCCTGCTGTTGTACGCCATAGTTATCCTGGCTGTGGTGCTGATGCTTCTTCCCCTTGCCGCGCATCTGGCGCACGCCCACGGTCACCAGCATTTTGTGCCGCTGACGAGCCATGAGCCGTTCCATCTGAAGCCGTCGGTGTTGCCGCCGGTTAAATAGTCCGCAGCGATTGCCCGGCCGGATGGACGCTGGCGGAGGATTGTCGCGCGGGCGGAAGTTGCGTCCCCACGCCGAAACTGGGGCGAATAGCGGGCGGGCGAATTGCCGTGACTTCCTTGACGTTTCGCCACGTTTCGACACATTGTCCTCCACCGTGTTTCCCTTCGAATCACATCCGCGTGTGCTGTGTGTCACCGCGACGACTGACCCCTGCTCGCTATCGTTTGATTGCCCGTGAGTTTAGAGATCGCCGAGTCGAGAGGGTTGAGTTTGTTGTCCAGGGGGACCGCAGTGGGACTCCATATTGACGTGGAAGGTGTTTCGAGCCAGGAAGCCAAAGCGGAGATCGAAAGTTCGATCCGAGAGTGCGTGGGAGAGCCGCCACGAGACGAAGAATGGAACGTCTCGGTCAGCCGAACAGACGGCCAAAGCATTATCGTTGTAAGAACGCCCCACAAGGCGCTCCGGAAAACATTCTTTTCCAGTGTTGCGACTCTTCCGGAGGCCATTCCGGAATGGCTGCACCGGCATTCAATTCAATGAGTCAAGTTCCAGCACGCGCGCCGGGTTGGTTTTCGCCATTAGGTTAATCTCGTCGACCGACAAGCCCTGCTGGTGCAGCGCCTGCATGAATTCCAGCAGCGCCTGAGGGTGCAGCGGCGGAGGCGTTTTGTGTGGCGACCCGAAGTCGGTGCTCAGGATGCAGTGCTCCGGGCCCACCTGGCGCATCCCGCCTGAATATTCCGCCATGGTCCGCTGCGGCCGGTCACCATACACCGCATTGTAGGCGAATTCGAGATATGCGCCGTCGCGGGCGGCCTGCTGCATCTGCGGTATCGATAAGTGCGTGAACATCCCCATGGCGTTCTTCACGACAATGTGCGCCACGCCGCGCTGGTGCGCCTCGTGGACAGCGAGCAGCACTTCCTCCGGCGAGTTGTCGCCGGTCTCGAGCACCATTTGATGGTGCTGCGCGATGAAGTCGAGCAGCTCGATCACGTTGGGAAGCAGCTTGCCGTCTCGCGCGATCGGCACGGTAGGTCCGGTTTGATGCAGCGTCTGGCGAAAGTTCTCCGAATCGAAGTCGGGCAGGAACACCACGCGTCCCCAGCCGCCCTTCATCATTGTCATGCGTTTGACAGCTTCTAAATTGATTCCGCCGACGGGCAGATTCAGCGCGATGCTGCCGAAGACCTCGAGGCCCGGGACTTCCTTGCGCACCATGTAAGCCAGGGCCGCCGTGGACTCGTAATGGTTGTCGAGCACTAGCGCGCGCATGCCCATCTGCTTGGCCATTTTCGCCACGTCATCGGCGTCGGCGATGCGCGGGTCGCTGTCTGGCCCGCTATGCACGCGAAAGTCGATCGCACCTTTCAGATTGACGTCCGCCTGGGCTTCCGACGGCGCCTGCGCCCGCGCAAGCCCGGCCGCGCCCGCTAAAAACAGGGCGCTGCACACGCAAAAAAATCGCCTGCTGAAAATCCCGCGCCATCGCAAATTCATCCGCGTCTCCTCCGCAGCCCCCCGATGCAATCGGCCAAGGCTCGCAGATCATACGCCGACCGCCAGCCGCAGCACAACGCCACCGTAAGCCGGCTGCCACGGGGTCTGGACTTTGCGGGTGCCCGGCGCTTCGCTCTTAAGGGTCGGGATTTTGAAGTTTTCGGGTCTTGCAGTTTCGGGTTCTGAAGTTTCGGACTTTGAAGTTTCGGGGCTCGGCGAATCGTGCACGAGGACCGGTGCACGAAGACCCGACCCTCAGCCCCGGAGCGTCGTACCCGCAACGCCATCGCCACAACAAGGCCCAACTCGCGTCAAACCGAAGCAGCAGCAACCGCCGCGCGCAGCTTCTCAACCAGATCGCCAGGGATATGAAGATTTCCCCCGCGACCTTTGCCCAGCTCCACCCCGGGCTTGGTCGCGCCGTGAAAATCCGAGCCGCCCGTGCACAACAGCCTGTGGCGCTCCGCGAGCGACAGATAAAAGCTGGTGTCCGCCGGCGTATGATCCGTGTGGTAGGCTTCGATCGCGTTCAGTCCCGATGCAAGGAGTTGCGGCAGCGCGGATAAAAGATCGCATTTCAAGCGCACCGGATGCGCGAGCGACGCAATTCCTCCAACGTTCCGTATCCTCTGAATTGCGTCGAAGAATTCCGGCTCATTTCTTGTCACGTATCCCGGAGCGCTTTCGTCGAGATACTTGTCAAACGCCTCCTGGAGACTGCCGGCATATCCCTTCTGCACGATCAGCTCGGCGAAATGGGGGCGCCCCGTTTGTGCACGTCCGCGCGATTCAGCTTCCTCGAGGGTTAACTGAACCCCCAGTTCGCGAAGGCGCGCGGCCAGCCGGACGTTGCGCTCGCGCCGCGAAACCTGCAATTCCTTAACCCAGTTCCGCATGGACGAAATCTCATCGGGTTTGAAAAAGTACCCCAGCAGGTGCGCGGACACGCCATGCAGCTTCGCGGAAATCTCGATGCCGCAGATCAGGTCGATGCCCGCCGCCCGCGCGATCGGCAGGGCGCAATCGTAACCCGCAAAGGTGTCATGGTCGGTGATCGCGAGAATCCCAATGCCGCCGCGCCGGGCAATGTCGATCAGCTCGGCGGGAGAAGCCGAGCCGTCTGATTCATTTGTGTGCGAATGAAGGTCAATCAGCATGCCGAACAGTATACGGTGATCCTGCGGGCCGGTGAGCAGCGCAATCGGTGATTTATTCGATCACAAAATGGCGCGGCGTACGAGGGTGCAATCAGCGGGAATCTTGCGAGGCGCGCATTCCTTTCTAAAGTAAGAGGCCCATGTCCCTCAGCTTTTCCCAGAGCTTGCCCACTCCTTCCTCGGGCGTCTCCCGGTAAGCGTGAATCGTGACGTCCGGCGACACCGGGGGCTCGTAAGGGTCCGAAATGCCTGAAAAATTCGCTATCTCGCCGGCGAGCGCCTTTCCGTAGAGCCCCTTCACGTCCTTCTCGATCAGCACCTTCACGGGACATTCCATGTAGACTTCCACCAGGTTCGGAATATGCAGCTTGACCTTCTCGCGAGCCTCGCGATACGGCGAGATCGCGGCCACAATGGCAATCACGCCGTTCTTCGAGAGAAGCTCGCAGACGTAGCCGATGCGGGTCACATTTTCGTTGCGATCCTGCTTGCTGAATCCGAGACCCTGGGAAAGCCTTTGCCGCACCTCGTCGCCATCGAGCAACTCCACGCGCGCGCCGTGTTCACGCAGGCGCTGTTCCAGCAGACGCGAGCAGGTCGTCTTGCCGGCGCCGGATAATCCCGTGAACCATACTGTAAATCCCTTGTGCATGTTTCCTTCGATAGCGCGTTCCGCGGACGCGCGTTCAGCCGCCGCCTGAGCTTGCCTAGTAACTCGCGCCCTTCCAGCGAGAGAGCCGGTCCAGGTAGCCCGGTTTCAGGCATTGTTTCGAAATCACAAATTTGCTGAAGGGAGTACGCTTCACAATTTCTCTGGTCTGGCCAAGTGCCCGATAAAATGCCCGCAGCCTCCACGCCGTGAAATCCATCTGCTCGGGGCCGCTCACCTCATAGCCCAATTCCCTCAATAGCGGACCGATTAATGCGTTCAGCCGCCTTAATTCCACGGCGCCGAGGTCTTTCCAACGCCCGACGGGATTGGACTGGCCCTCGAAAGAGGTATTTCTCGCCTTCGCTGCGCCGATCGCATTCTTCTGAATGCGCTCGTAGTCCATATCTTGCTGAATGAAGCCGCTCAAAACCTTCAGCACTTCCCGGGGGCGCTCGACGAGCTCTTCGAAGC
The DNA here is from genome assembly GCA_963848365.1 of uncultured Acidobacteriota bacterium. Taxonomy (GTDB): domain Bacteria; phylum Acidobacteriota; class Terriglobia; order Acidiferrales; family UBA7541; genus Palsa-295. The sequence goes on along the minus strand of CAWKDI010000002.1, from coordinate 1,157,988 downwards.
GCACTTCCATGTAATCCGGGCCGAGCTTGCGTCCGTGTTCGCGGCCCTTCCGCACCAGCCAGTCCCAGTGGATTGCTGAGAGCAGCAGCCCCTGGTTGCGATCCCAGGGAAAGCTGCGCCCGGGTCCCCAGGGCCGCAAGCGCGCAAGCGACATGGCCGCGTCTCTGCCGTCCCGTATAATGTGAACGAACAACGCATTCGGAATGTTGGCCTTGATCTGTGGAATCTGGAGTAAGTGGGGCGGTGTGTTTTCCGCCCAGCGCTCCACACCCTGATTCTTAGCCATGCGCTCCATGAAGATGCGCAGGAAATCCCCGGCGTTCCTGCAATCCGAGAGAACTTCGCCTTCAATTTCCTCCGGCTTGAGCCCGGTCCTTTTGAAGTAATCGCTCACGAAGAATGCGTCCAGCAAGCGCCGCCGGTTGGCGCGCGAACGCATATCTCCGAAGGCCGGCACGATCTGGTTGAAGATATCGCTCTCCGCCAGATACACGGCAAAATTGCCGGCCGACAAAATGGTGTTGTAGAGGAATGTGGTGCCTGAACGAGGGCTGCCGAGGACGAAGACAGGCGCTTTCGATCGGTCCATTACCGGGGATCCAGGAAAGCGGGAAGAAGCAGTGCGGGCTTGCGGCCCCGTGAACTGATCGATCGCCAACTCGTATGACCCCCTCGGCAATCGGCCGAAAAAGACACAAGTCCACCTGGCAGAAAGTCCGGGGACTCAAAAGATACCCTTCACCAGCCGGATGCTATCACTATTCCATAACGAATCCGTAAGGTTCCAGGTTAAATGCTTGATTTTGGGCGGGTAGTAGCGTTTCGATTACGTCCCGCGGGTAGCGCTGCCGTGGAAATGTAACAAGGCCGGGGTCGATCTTACGCGACGCGTGGGCAACCCTTGGCAGGGCAGGGTCGGCCCTCGCCTTGGTAACTTGGATGTATAGGATTAGCCGCGCCGGGTACCGGCCAGTCGGTGGTCTGCAAAACCACTGTGCCCGGTTCGACTCCGGTCGCCCGACTACATCCTTCAGCTAAAGGTGGACGGGCATCGCATTGAGCGACGCTTCCAAACTTGGTGGTGGGCCTCGGTGTCGATCCGAGCCGTTGCACTAATCAGGTGCTCTCCGGGACTTATAAGGCCCCGCCGCACAGCCGGTGCTGCCCACCTTTTCGCGTACACCATTTTTCCCTATGGCTATCAAATCGTCGATTCAAACGGGCCTCAGCCTTACTTAGCAGCTAGCGACTTTGCGCCGCTCTCCGGGTCGAGAACGCCGATTTTCCCCGTCCACCACTCGCCAAACCAGACCCGCCCGTCCTTGTCGAGGTCGATAAAGCGGGGAATCGCGCCGCGAGTCGGAATCGGATACTCCGCAAACTGCTGGGTGCTGGGATCGAAGCGCGTGATGTAGTTTCCGGCCTGGTCTGCATACCAGACGTAGCCGGTCCGCGGATCGGTCACGATGCCGTACGCGGCCGAACCGCGCGTGGGCGGCTGATACATCGTGAACGCGCCGGTCTTGGTGTCGAGCTTGCCGAGCCGGTGGTGATAATAGTCCGCAAACCAGACGTTATCGTGCGCATCGACGGCCATGCCGCGAATTCCCGGCACATCCGGCGGGAAGTAATTCTTGGTTTCGCCGGTGGCGGGATCGAGTCGCGAAATCATGCCGATCTCGAGCGTGCTGGTCCACAGCATGCCCTTCGAGTCAAAGCCAAGATGGTAGGTGCCGTACTTGATGAAGCTCTTGTTGTAATCTTCCCAGCTCGCGCGCGACCCGTCGGGAATCTGGGGCGGTCCCGGGATCTTGTAGGCCTTGAACTTCTCGGTCTGCGGGTCGAAAGACCACACCTGCGCGGCGGCCGAGTCTGTGCCGTGCCCGGAGATCCACAGCACGCCCGCCTTGTCGACCACCATGGTGTGGCTGGTGCCCTTGTCTTCGGGGTTGGTGTAGAGCTTGATTTTGTTCGTTTCCGGATCGACCGAAATAATCTTCAGCCCCGGCGTCGACAGCGTGATCCACACGCGACCGTCTTTGCCAACCACGCCGCTGTGCGGATCGGACTTCTCAATCGGGGAGGGGAACTCCTGAAAGGTTTCGCTGGCGATATCGAAGCGGCCCACCTTGTTTGCGCGCAGCCCGATTTCGCTGAACCACGCCGTCTTCGAATCATGATCGAGAAAAATCGTGTGCGGGATGGCCTGCACGCCGGTGGGAATCTGGTACTCGCGATAGGTGGCCTTCAATACGGCGGCTGCCACGGTTGGATGGTCCACCTGCTCCTGCGTGGGGGGCTCTGCCTCGGGGCCAAAATACTTCGAGTCCGGCCCAAAATACTTTTCCAGGGCGTTGCCCAGGTCGGTCAGCTCTGCCGGGGTCCAGCTGCGCGGCGGACGCTTGCCGGCCGGCATGTCCGGAAGGAAGCTCTGCCATTCCGCGGAAGTCATGCCGCGCCGGTGCATCACCACGCTGAAATCGTGGCATTCGATGCAGGCCGCCTTGAGCAGCTTGCCCTGCGCGTCATCGGGAACCAGGGGAGTGATGTCCGCGCCGGTGAGCCGCGTCGCGTCCCATTTCGGCGTAAGGCTGAAATTCACGTCGCCCGGTTGCGCGGTGTCCTTCGTCTGAAACTTCACGCCGTAGCCGTAGGCGTCCACCGAGAGCTGATAGCTCCCCGGCGCCACGGAAATTTCATACTTGCCGTCCGCCTGCGTGTAACGGCTGATGCTCTTCGGCCCGAGCGTCGCCTTGACGATCGCGCCGCGCACCGGCTTGCCCGACGCGTCAGTCACCACACCCCGCAGCGTCGCATCCGCGGCAAACGTGCCAGCCGCTAAAAGCAGCAGCGCCAGGGCGCACAGAAGAGCGGCGCGCAGCCAACTCGTCGTGATTCTCGTCGTTTCAGCCGTCGTCATCGTCGTCCTTTTCATGTTATATGCCTCGGTTTTCACGATCATTGCGGTTGCTTGCAGGGGAGATGCGTAATGCGGCGAGCCAGCGCGACTCTGGCACGGCAGGTCTCGGAAGCGGCATGCGGAAGCTCCACGGCACTACGCCAATACCCTGAATGCTACCCCAGACGTCCGCCGGAAAGCAAAGGGTTACCGCGGGACGCGCCCGTTGGGCCGAGTGAGCCATCGGTGGTTGCTGCCAGGCCAAAGGCAGTCCCCTCAAGGCGCAGCTTGGATTTAAGGTCGGGATGGACACCGGGGGCGCCGCCGCTTAATCTGGGACGATGAGGATCCTCATCGTAGGTGCGGGGATCGCGGGCCCTACCCTCGCCTATTGGCTTGCCCACCACGGCTTGCAGCCCACACTTTTAGAGAAGGCGCCCGCGCTGCGAACCGGTGGCTATGTGATCGACTTCTGGGGAGCAGGCTTCGAGATCGCCGAGCGCATGGGGCTTCTGCCGGAGATCCACAAACGGGGCTACGTGGTGCGGGAAGTGCGGGTGGTAAATCGCAGGGGCGAGAGGATCGCTGGGTTTCGCGCTGATTCGTTCGACCGCGTAACAAAGGGCCGCTACGTCAGCTTGGCGCGAGGCGATCTGGCCGCCGCGATTTTCGGGAAAATTGACGGCAAGGTCGAAACGATCTTCGGCGACACCGTCACTCGCATCGAGCAGGCCGAAGAAGCCGTCCGAGTCACGTTTGACCGGGGGCACGAGCGCGAATTCGATCTGGTGATCGGGGCGGACGGGCTTCATTCACGCGTCCGCCAGCTTATTTTCGGTGCGCAAACCCGCTTTGAAAAATATCTGGGGTACAAGGTGGCGGCGTTTGAAACCGCGAGCTACAGGCCCAGAGACGATCTCGTATATGTGATGTACACGCAGGTGGGGCAACAGGTGGGGAGGTTTGCGATGCGCGGCGATCGCACCATGTTTCTGTTCACCTTCGTTGACGCAGAGATTGCGTCGCCATGCGACGTGCCGGGCCAGAAATCGCTGCTGCGAAAACACTTCCAAGACAGTGGCTGGGAATGTTCGCAGATCCTCGACGCGCTCGACGACAGCAGCGACCTCTATTTCGACCGCGTCAGCCAGATACGAATGGGCAACGCGCCGAGCTGGTCGCGCGGCCGGGTGGCGCTGACCGGGGACGCCGCTTTCTGCGTCTCTCTGCTTGCCGGGCAGGGGTCGGCTTTGGCCATGATCGCCGCGTACATTCTCGCGTGCGAGCTTCACCGCTCGGACGGCGATTATGCGGGCGCCTTCGCGCGCTACCAGCGCCTCTTCGGTCCATTTGTTCTCGCGAAGCAGAAGGCGGCGCTGCGCCTGGCCGGCGCCTTCGCGCCGAAGTCGAAGCTCTCGCTTGTCGTGCGGAACCAGGTGTTCAACCTGATGGCCATTCCCTGGATCGCCGATCGGGCCATCGGCCGGGACCTCGCCGACAGAATCGAACTCCCCGACTACGGATCCGGAGTAAGCCTCGGATCCCGCTGACCGAATAAATCACGTGATAGGCATTCTCCGCCCAAAGGTGGCGCCTCGAATGAGAGCGCGATGCATCTGCCGCAGGGAAAGGAAGAGTGTCACTCGGCGTGCCTACTGGTCTGGAGGCAGAGGGCAGCAGGCCCGCGACCAACTCATTGCAAGGGGTTGGCGGGCTTCGGCGCTACCGTGCGGTCGTACTCCGCGCGGGTTAGCGCGAGGAGCGTGGTGGAGCCATCCTCGCCCGGGCGCTCGCTGATGAGGATTGCCCCGCCCGGCAGCAGCCACGTCTCGTGGTGCGCCACGGATTCCACGCCGTAAGCATTCTTAACCGGCGAGGTGCTCTCGGTGGTCGGTGCCCCGTAGGCTTGCTTTATCCCGGCGAAAATTTCGTCGAAGCGCTGGCCGCGATAGTTCACGTCGGCGCTCGGAGCGGCATAAACCAGCTCGACCTTCACGAGCCGTCCTCCGTCGAAGGTAAACGTGTCGTCCCGCCGCTCGTTGGGATCGCCCCCGGTTTTGTACTCGCAGCGCGTCCCGCTCGCAGCGCGGCGGCGCGTATCGGCCATCTCAGCGCAGTACTGCTTCAGCGCCCGCCTGCTCGACTTGTTCACGCTCTTGTAATCGCCCACGGCGCAGGCGTCGAGTGTCTCCTTCTCGTGACCCTCCGCGAAAAACTGTTCGGCGGTTTCCCCGAGCACATGCCCGCCCTTCACCTTGATCGGCTGCTCGTTCCACGGCGGCATACTGGCCGGCCCGCCAGCCGATTGTCCTTCGCCCGTGCGGTAGTTGGCCGAAGGCTCGTGCGCGACCGTGCCGCCAGCCAGCGAAACGGCGGCAAAGGCGAGCGTTATGACTACGGCGACCTTCATCGTTCCTCGTCCCCGGATGATAGTCTGCGGCAGCAAGTATAGCGCCCATGATCGCCGGAAAGGTGATCCAGGCGATGGTGGTAGTTTGCCGTAATGCGCGGGAATCAATTCGAGGAATTGGAGGAACGCTCAGGCCATATCCAGCGGAAGGGAAGTCGCGCCCCACGCGACACCGACCGGATCAATTTCAGGCCGGTATCAGGGGTTGCAGCACCACTTTGCCCTCGCGGCGTTCAACATCGAACAGCTTCGAGCACGATTCGCACAGCCAGAAATGCTCGACAGCATGGGAGTCTTTGCCGTCCGGGTTGCGGATGTGAAACAAGCGCCCCTCGCGGAGCTTGAACCTTTCTCCGCACGGACGATTCGCGCACTGGGATACCGGCCCCATGTGATCGTAGCCTCGCTCCACATAATTGATGCTGCAATAGTACTGGCGGAGTCATAGCAATTTGCTATCGCGTAAGCCCGATCCAGACCCACACGCCGGCGCTCGCCAGCATCAAAGCGCTGGACGCCACGGCCAGGACGATGATCACCTTCTTCAGGCGGTCCATTTTGCCGATGATCACCAATTGCTCGGACGCCATCATCGTCTGCTCGGCCTTGTTGAGGTAGAGCTGGTCTTCTTCTCTGGTTGACAGTGTGTGTCCGTAAATCACCAGGACCATCAGAACCGCCGTGGTGATGCCAAAAGCCACTAACAGATAAGACAACGGTGCCGCTATCCCTCCCATAGACCGCCTCCTGAAGCGCGAGCCTCAAATGCGCTACGCCAATACGTTATGGCAGAGGACAGCATGTCTCAGTGCCCGCAAGCACTTCAGCGTGTGTGTTGGATCACTAATTCGGCGTGCATGTTACGGCGGAGAAGGGGTAGTCGGGTGCTGGAACCGGCGCAGCAGCCTGTTCTGGCAGCCTGTTCTGGCCGGTGCTACCCGAATCGGGCTTAAGCGTAGAGGTTGAGCAGTTGCGGCGCTTCGTGCGGCCAGGACATCCAGAAGCCCGTCTCCGGTACGATTAGCCCGTCGCGAAGTCGCAGTTGAATGTTCTGCAAGAGCCGCGCCGCTACTCCCAGGCGCCCCTGGGGCAGGGCATCGACGCGCACGACCTCGGCCAGGTATTCGGGGGAGATTGCCGTGGGGTCGGCGTGGTGTGGAAAGCTGAGAAACAACTGTACTTTGCGCAGAATCGTAATGCTTTCAGCCACGAAGTAGATACCGTTGCGGGAGGAGTTTTCCGTGGTGCAAATCCGCGTGCCGCCAGCGAGTTGAATCTCCGGCCGCCGCACCCGCACGATGGAGCTGACCGGCGCGCGATCGCTTTCCCGGCGCTGAATTAGGTGCGTCGCCTGGATGGCTCGCGTCGGGGGTATCACCTCCATCGGCTGCATCACTTGGATTGGCTGGATCGCTTGGCTCATCTCGCTCGCCACTCTCCGGGGCTGAACCCATGTTGAAGCGCGGGTGCATTCCAGGCGATGACGCGACCGGTTCATTCGGGCTGTACCGCCGGTGCGATCGTTTCAGTACCGCTGGTTTAGGCCAATCCAAACTAGCGGGGTAGTACTTCGGGGGGAAACGTAAAGGCTCACGCCAGATCGTCTTGTGATGCATATAAAGATGCTGAATTAGCATCAGTTCGTGCATCGCACTTTGGGCTGCGATTGAGAGGGAAGTCAAAAAAACCGACCCTTATGCTTCGAAGGGTCGGGGCACACGGAAAGTCCGCGCTCGGAATGGCGGCAGCCCTTCGTGGCGCTACTCTGCGGCGCTACTTTGTGGCGTTACGTTGTGGCGTTACTTTGCGGCAGCTTGGGACGTGGGGGCGCAGAAGCGGTCGAAGGCGCGCGTCAGGTCTTCGGTGATCGCGCGCGGATCGCGGCCCTCGATCTCGTAGCGCTGCAGCATGAATACGATTTTGCCGTCGCGCATCAGGGCCACCGACGGAGAGGACGGCGGGTAGCCCGTGAAATAGCTGCGGGCCCGCTCGGTGGCTTCACGGTCCTGGCCGGCAAACACCGTCGTAAGGACCTCGGGCCGCGCCGGATTAGAGAGCGCCTTGGCTACCGCCGGACGCGCCTTTCCTGCCGCGCATCCGCACACGGAGTTCACCACCACCAGCACGGTGCGCTTCTCATCCTTCAGCGTGTTGTCCACATCCTGCGGCGTTCGCAGCTCGCGAAACCCTATACCCGTTAGTTCTTCGCGCATGGACCGAACCATTTCTTCAGGGAACATCGGCACTCCTTGGCTCAATAGAATTTCGAAAATTTTAACGGCGTCCCATGATCGCGCTCAATACGCGCAAAACAAGCTGGCAACGCGCCCTTGCGACTATAGCACACCGCGTTTTTGCTGGTCTCCGCGAACGCCAATCCTGCGGAACGCAAGAATCTTCGAGGCGTCGCCACTGCGGAATTCGATGGTGATTCAATGCCGGAACCGTGCTCTTCAGCCATGGCTGAAAAGCACCAGCGCGCTGGAAAGCCACCATCGCCAGCAACTTGATCTGTGACGGAAACAGAAGAGGATCGTCACGTAACCTGCCACCAGCCAATAGGTTACGCAAGGGTTTCGCAAAGGGCGCGTTTGGCAATGCTCCTGCATTTATCCGACGCGAATGAGCGTTGATTGCTCGAATCACAGCACGCTGATCATAGGAGGAAAAACGCCATGTCACGATTCGCAAAGATTCTGGCAATTGCCGCGCTGGCCTTTGCCGTAACGGTTCCAGCAGCTTCCGCTCGCGTGTTCTTCTACGGCGGCTACTGGGGGCCGGCTTGGTATGGATGGTATGGGCCTGGATGGTACGGCCCGGGGCCCTACGGCTATGCCTATGCCCCAGCGCCTGCCGCTGGGAGCATCAAGTTTGAGCACACCCTGAAAAGCACGTCCGTATACGTCGACGGAGGCTTCGCCGGCACCGTGGGCCAGTTGGGGACCTTCAAGCTGCACTCCGGTTCGCACGATATCGAACTGCGGTCTGCCGATGGCCACACCATCTACCAGCAGCGTGTCGATATAGTGGGCGGCAAGACGCTGAAGATCACTCCATAAAACCGACAAACGAAGCGGGCGCCTCAGGCATCAAATCTGTCAAGAAGTAGAACCCCCGAGGCCGGAGGGAGCGATCCCTCAGGCCTCTTTTTTTTTGCCCGCGTCGACCTCTCTCTAGCAGGCTGCGGAAAAAGGTCAAAATCCGTTCCTCATGGGCTAAATGTCCCGTTTAATGCTTGGGCTTTATGTCGGAGCTGAAGCTCCGACCCCCTAAAAGCCGGAGTTTTTCCGCAGCCTGCTAGGGCTGATGAACCTTCACCGTGTAATACGAGAAGGGAGCCTCGACCTCGGTGAACTGGTGCGGCACGCCGTTGGGAATGATGATCACGTCGCCCGCCGAGAGATGTTTCGTTTGCCCGCCGACGATTTTGTGGCCGCGAAGTTCGTCCTTGGGGTACGGCCGGCCGTCGGGAAAGTGGGAGTCGATCAGGTCGGTCATTTCCCCGCCGTAGAGGATCGTCGCCGAGCCTTTCAGAATGAAGCAAATGTCGGTCAGGTTGGCGTGCACTTCCGCGACGCCGGGCTTGTTGCGCACGCTGGTGGTAATTTTGTAGTTCCGCGCTCCGTTGTCGCCGCCGTAGAGCGTGTCGCCGCCGCCCTTCTGGGCGAAGCTCGCTTCCACCTGGTCTTTCGAGTAATACAGCACGGGGAACGGCTTTCCGGCCGGAACGACGCCTGAGTTTTTGGAGGGATCGGCGGCGCCCTGCTGCGCCCGCGCAGCGCCCGCGAATCCTAGCAGTGCGATCATCACCATCACCGTCACCATCCATGCCGATTTCCTTCCGCTTATGATCATCGGTCAGTTCTCCTTTTTCTTTTTTTTGTCTTTTTTTAGCTTTCCGCGCGGTCATCTCGCCTGCGCATCGTACGCTTCTCCATTTTGTTTTCGCAACGAGTTCGGTTAGGCCGCGTTACCCGAGGTCGCCGGCGGCGGCCGGCTCACGAAACAATCGCGGTGACGTGGGGGCTGTTGCTCGCAAACCCGAGCGTGGTTGGGCGAATTGCGAGGAGAGCTACGTCGCGCCCACGCAACCAGAGTAGCGTTTTGGAGACAACGCCGCGATTCGCTTCCAAAGCGGCAGGCAGGTTTGCTAACTTAACTCCAAGTAGTTTGATTGTCTTTGCAAGCACGCTTGGGAACCAAGCTACGCAAGCCTGCTTGCCGGCCCGTCGGGTTGACCTCGCTTGTCTGAACGGTGAGGCTGCTTTCGCCGTTCGGCAACTGTAAGTTCGAACGGTACACTGCCAACTCAGTCGGAGCCGGAGAAGTGCAAACCAGCGATAATCACAGCGAAGACAGTGACTGCCATATCCGTTCACTCCTTAAGAAGTTAGACCGGGAGAACCTGCGGCAATGGTGGAATGCCGTGGTCGTGATCCTGCTTCTCGTGGGGGCAATGGTTGTCCTTTCTTTGCCCAGGATGATGCCGGATGACGGGTCCTTCCTCCCCTTTCGACCCACTCGATACGTTCAGGGACTGCTTGGCTTCATCCTGATTTTCGCCACCTACACCCTATACCAGCAACGCGTTCTATCGGTTCTTCGAAAACAACTTGCCACCCAGCTCAGAAGAGTGACAGCGCAGCAGGAGCGCGCCAATAATCTGTATGAGATGGCCGTGCTCGACCCGCTTACCGGCCTTTACAACCGGCGCTTCGTGGAAGAGCGCCTGCAGGCGGAAATTGCCCGGGCCGAACGGCACGGAGATGCTCTCATGGTACTTCTGCTCGACCTCGACGATTTCAAGCAGATCAACGACCGCTTCGGGCACGCCGCGGGAGATCTGGTGCTCAAGGAACTCGCACACCGGATTCGCAAGGCCGTCCGCGCGTCCGACTTCGCCGTGCGCATGGGCGGAGACGAGTTCCTGGTGCTGCTGCCGGAATGCCCGCCGGATAAGATCAAGCTGGTCTTGTCCCGACTCGGGCCAATCGAGATGGAATTCAACGGCACGCGGATTTCTGTTTCGAGTTCCAAGGGATACGCGCAGTTTCAACAGGGAGAAACGGTTGAAGAGTTGATCGAACGCGCGGACCAGGAACTCTATGCGGCGAAAGCAGTCCGCCGCGCCCGGGCCACAGAAGCAGGGCAGCGCGGCCTGTTCCAGAACTGACGTAGTTTCGGGGAAAATCGTTCGTTCGCGTCCTGGCCGGACTTAACCATCCTCTTCTTCTTCTTCCCGATTCTTCGAGATAAAAGAGAAAACGCGCGGCAGGCGTCTCGCTCATTCGCTGCGCCCGCGTTTTCCTATGCCCGCCGGCGGCAACTAGCGCTTGCGGTTTGTTTCGATCCACGCAGCGAAAGACCGCGCGAAGTTGGCCAGGAACTCGCGCGTAGTCCCGTTGACGAGTTTGCCGTCGGCGTCAAACAGGTTTGCCGCGCCGCCGATGTAGGCCTCCGGCTGCTGCATGGCCGGCATGTTCAGGAAGACAAGCGACTGCCGCAAGTGCTGGTTTGCGCCGAATCCGCCGATAGCTCCCGGCGACACGCTGATCACACCGGCGGGCAGGCGCTCCCAGGCGCTTTTCCCGTAAGGGCGCGAGCCGACGTCCAGCGCGTTCTTCAGCACGCCCGGCACTGACCGGTTGTATTCCGGCGTGACGAACAAGATAGCGTCGGAGCGGCGGATCCTTTCGCGAAACGCAGCCCACTCCGCGGGAGGGGTTTCACCGTCGAGATTCCCCTCTTCGAGGTCCTGATTGTAGAGCGGTAGCTGCCCAATATCCGCTATCTCAAATTCCAAGGGGGCGGCGTTGAGCGCGACCAGCCCGCGGGCCATTTTGCGGCTCAGCGAGTCCTTGCGGAGGCTTCCTACGAGCACCGTCACCCTGGCACCAGCCATCATTCCCGGCCTTTCCGGGCTTCGGCGTTCGAGCAGCCCGTCTGGAGTGGCGTCCATGATGGGTTAGGCCGTTCGCCAGTGTCAACGGCCGCGGAGGCTGCCCGGAGCTTGCTCAACAAGTAAGGTGAACGATTATTGGTTGACTTGACCGGGGAATCCCGGTAAATGGGTTGAAATTAAGAGGACCCTCACATTCCGCGAAGAACTGGAACTTTCTTCCGGCCTCAGCGGAAACTAAGCTAGAACGAAGTACCCATAATGGAGATTCAAGACATGCGCCTCAAATCCAAGACTGCCCTCGCAGCTCTCACGCTGATGCTCGGTGCCACTCTCGCTTTCGCTCGGACGCCCCAGCAGGGGCCAGCGCCCGACCCTTCTCAACAGCAGGGCGGCAGGCCCGATCGAGGAGGACCGGACGGCCCTGGCCCGAATGGCCGGCGCGGGTTCATGCGCGGTGGCGGCCCACAGGGTGGCGAAGACGGGCGCCGCGAATGGATGCAGCGCGACGGTGACGGCAAGGGAAGATGGGGCCGCGGAGGCCCGATGGGTATGCGGCGCGGGCCGATGGGCATGCGTGGTGGCCCAATGGGTATGAGGGGCGGCATGGGCGAGGGACCGCGGGAGTTCGGACTCGCGCGACTGTTGAGCAACCCCGAAGTTCGCCAGCAAATTGGCGTTAGCGCCGAGCAGGTCGCCAAGATCCGCCAGCAGGAGTCTGACTTCCGCAAGGCCGAAATTCGCAACCGGGCCGATCTTGAAGTCAAGCGGCTCGACCTGCAGGATCTTCTGTCCGCCGAAAAACCGGACCGCGCCGCGATCGACAGCAAGCTCCAGGAAATCAGCGCCGCCCAACTCGCGATGGAAAAGTCCGCAATCGACTTCCACCTCAACATGCGAGACGCGATCACCCCGGCGCAGCGTCAAAAGCTCGAGCAGTGGATGAGGCAACGCCGCGAACCCGGGCGCGGTGAGAATGCCGCCCCGCGCGGACCTCGCGGAGAAGGCCAGGGCGGCCGGGCCGGTCGCGGCGGGTCTGGCTCAGCGGCTCCCCCTGCCCCCAATTCGCAGGCCCAGCCGGCACATTAATCGGGGTTATACCAACGGTCCGCGGACGCCTCCCCCCTTCCTGGCGTTCGCGGACTGAGTCTTTTCAGCGCCGGCATTACAGCTCTGCGAAAAAATCCTTCGACATACTCCTTTTGCGCAGCACCAACTCCACGCCGACACATAAACATTCGCCGATTTTGCGGGTTCGTCCTCCACATCACCCGGCTATATAAAGTGCGGACAGATCCAGGGGCTGCTTGCCCGGGTTGCGCGAGTCGGTATAGACTCCCTCGGGCCGCAACGCGAGTCGAAATTGCTGCTGGCCGCACGACTACGTCGAGCGACATCGACGATCTCAAGGGGGAGGGAACTCCGCATGTTCCGAAGGGCAGTGACATCATCCGCAGCTTTGATTCTTCTGGTGGCCGCAGGCGCCGCAGTCGCGGCCGCGCAAACAGGCGCGCCTCCTCCCACCCCGCTGATTCTCACGACCTCCGGTTACCCCGACGGCGGCGTTATACCCGCGAAGTACGGTTGCGACGTGGCGCCCCCGGTCGTCACGCCGCCGCTCGAGTGGAAGAACACACCCGCCGGCACCGTCAGCTTCGTGCTCATCATGCATGACCTCGATGGCGCGCCGATGAAGGGCGTGCTGGACGTGACGCACTGGACCGTCTTCAACATACCCGGCACGGCAACGTCGCTTCCCGAGGGCGTTCCGCCGGGCGGACCCGTGGCCGGCGAAGGCTTGCAGGGCAAGAACGTCCGTGGAGTGAACGGCTACCAGCCGCCTTGCCCGCCGAAGGGCGGCCCGGGGCATCACTACGTGCTGGAACTCTACGCGCTCGATACCAAGCTTGACCTGCCCGCCGGTGCGGCCCGCGCCGACATCCTCAAGGCCATCGAAGGCCACATCATCGGCAAGAGCAGCTACGTCGGAAAGTTCAGCCACTAGTTTTATGGTTGCAGGTGCCCGGCCCTCGGGGTTTCCAGGGCCGGGCATTTGCCTGTGGTCCACAGCGCGAATCGCGCATCGAAGCATGACGCGCGAGCCCCTGACAGAACTTCACGCCGCTGGCGTGGGCTGCAACGGCTTGGCCGCGGCTTGAATCTCAGCGTCTCGCTTCTCAATTCTTTGCAGGTCTTCCAGGGCGGGATATGAGGACGCCTCCACGAGTGTGCATTCCGGTGGTTGCACCTTCGTCCTGAACGCGTCGGCCAGCATCTGAAGAGCCACCTCCATCGTGAGGGATGTCACCACGGCCGCGGCTAGAATTCCCCTGCTCACCAGCGGCCGCACCTGCCGCGCGATGCCCACTCCAACGCACGGCAAGGCCAGCCATTTCCTCTGCTGATCGGAATTTCCGAGGCCCTCAAAGGCATTTCTCGCGCCGAGCACGAGTTCGTGCGTCTGCCCGGCAATCAGATCGAACTTGTCCGCGCGAGACGTGGCCAGCCGAAGCCAGGCGCTCACCGCCCGGCACGCGTCTTCCTGGCTCCAGGCGCTCCGCACCATCGTGATCCGCGCATTCTTTGGCTTGGTGGCCTCCATCCCCTCGCGGCGCTGGATGGCCACCGAACTTGCGCTCGAACCCTGGATGTATAAGACGGAGGCTTCCTCCCGCAAAAGCGCCGCGAGCTGCCTGCCCTGCAGCCGTCCAATTTCCATTTGCCCTTGCGTCACCGCAAACACGGGCGTCTCGGGAGATTTGCGGAGCTGCTGAATGTAGTCCACGTCGCAGTTGCTGATGACCCACGCAATTCCCTCTGCGACGGCCGCCTGGGCCACGCGGCGAAGTCCGGCGCCGGTGAGAGGCTCGACGATGAACGCATCTGGCCTGCGTTCCGTGCGCGAATGGATGATGCCGAGCAGTTGCTGGCTCTGGTTAATCGCGTCGCCGGAGGCATGCAGCACTTCCATGGCGAAGCCCAGCTTCTCGCCGGCCAATCTGGCAAGGATCGCCTGCTCTCGAAAATAGGCATTCTCGTTGGGAAGCGACACGACAATGCGCGGCTTATTCATTGTCCTTGGCTCATTGTCCTTGGCTCATTGTCACTTGGTCACGAACGGGCAACCGGCTATCGTCACACTCTATACCGGTTCCGGCCTGGCCCGCTGCGTAGCGATAAAGAGCTTAACGAAAAGGTAACCAGACTTTATGAGCTTGCCGGACTCATACCCACATCCCTGTATTGTGACCGCTGGTGGCGCGTGTGACTGTCAGGCATGACTCGGAGGCATTGCGAACGGTGCGAAGTGCTTCTCGAGGAATACAAAGAGGCGAATCACAAACTGTCCGCGGCAGCCAAGCGCGTGTCAGAAGCCGCAAAAAGCTGGGAATTTGAGTTCTTTCATCAGGTGTGGCTCGAGTCTCAGGCCCTTCACCAGGAATACACCAGGCTGCGCAAGGCCTTCCTTCAGCACATGGAAGATCACCCTAAGTAAAAGAAACGCAGCTGCGCCCACCCGCCTTCGCCGTCGCCGCATGATGCAATCTCCAGCGCCACTCCCGGAATCGCCGTATTGCCGCGGCATCGTCTGGATGCAATTGTCCTGGGGACATGCTTCAGCCGAGTTGCGAGCGCTGCCAGTTGATCCTGAAACAGTACAGGGCGGCGACTGCGGAATTGCTGCAGGCCAGCTTGCGGGTTGTAGAGGCCGCCGGAGAGCAGCCTGACGTGATCGATCGTGCTTTGCAGGAGGCTCAGCGGCTAAATGAAGAGTGCACGAGGCTGTATGACCAATTTCTTCTGCATGCCAACAATCATTCGGATGAAAGCGACAATGGCTGAACCGTTGTGTGGACCGTCAAACTGCTAGGCCGCGCCCGCTTTCCTGGCCGCGGGTGCTCGCTCCAGGTGCTTGCCGGTTGTGTCGATTTGTTCGATCACGGAATGGCTCTGCACGCTGAACAAAAAATACTTTCCCTGCTTCGTGGACGCGACCCGCTGGATCTGTTCGCGCGCATTGGCCAGGCCCCGCACCGCCTCGAGCCACACGGCGTCTTCGCCAGGCGTGCCGATGAAAATGTCAAAGGTGGGTTCCATGAGCGTCTCCCTCCTTAATTGACGATGAA
This sequence comes from uncultured Acidobacteriota bacterium, assembly GCA_963848365.1. Classification (GTDB taxonomy): domain Bacteria; phylum Acidobacteriota; class Terriglobia; order Acidiferrales; family UBA7541; genus Palsa-295. The sequence goes on along the minus strand of CAWKDI010000002.1, from coordinate 1,142,653 downwards.
AAGGCCTTCAAAGGTGCCAAGATTCGGCGTCCTCGAACAAAAAAAGTGATTTCAATGAGATACGTTTTGCGGTCTTCGCTCGTTGCCAAAGCAAGCAAACGAAAAATGCAGAACAATTAGAAGTTAGCCAGCATGTGTGACGGCCGAAACAGCCTCGGACGTCGATTCACATTGTGGAGTTCGCTCTAGTGTGCGTCAAGTGAAAAGGTGGTTAACGAGTTTAATCTTGCTGTCGCCGATCCAGACTCCAACAACCGCGAGGGAAACATGAACACGGTTCACAGGATTTACACCGAGGATGTGGATAGAAAAGCGTTGATTCGCGCCACGTCCAAAAAGTTTGACAGCTTCACGTTGCAGCCGACCACCGGCTACTACCGAGGCAAGCCGGAGAAATCCGTCGTCATCGAGATCGTCGGCGCCAAAAAGTCCGAGATCGCCTCGCTGGCCAGGAGCATCGGCAAGATCAACGGCCAGAAATCTGTCCTGATCATCAGCCTGTCGGGCCGCTCGCGGAAGATACAGCTCGCCCGTGGCAGAGCGTGAGGGAACTACGGCGGTAGTAAGCCGTGCTTGAAGATACGTCCTTTATCACTTCAACATGTAACCGGGATCACATAAGCCGCATATCGCCTGGCGTAGATTGATGCTGGCCACCACGTCGAACATCACGACTGGCAGGCCATTTCGAAGCAGCATAAGGAGCACGACAATGCCGGAAAAAGGCGCAGCTACGCAGACGGCCCTGGAACCCACACAGGTGAAAATTGTTGAACCGCGAACAATGCTGGAGCGTTTCAACAAACTCTCGGAAGAAATCTCCCGCCGTGCCTATCAGATTTTTCAGGGCAACGGCAATGCCTTCGGCCACGATCTCGAGGACTGGTTCAAGGCGGAGTCCGAAATACTCCATCCAGTGCACCTCCGCGTGGCGGAAAAAGACGGCGCAATTTCCGTGGAAGCGGAAGTGCCCGGCTTCACTGCCAGCGAACTCGAAGTGAGTCTCGACGGAGGACGCCTTACGATCAGCGGCAAGAAGGAAACGAAAGACGAGCAGAGGAAGGGAAAGACGATTTATCAAGAGCAATGCTCCGAGCAGCTCCTGCGCGTGATCGATTTGCCGGCGGAAGTCGATAGCGCAAAAGCGGCCGCCACATTGAGAAACGGCGTCCTCGAAATCACCATCCCGAAGGTCGCGGCGGCCAAGCCCGCGACGCAGCGTGTGGAGGTAAAGGCGGCATAGGGGAAGCGGTTGCCTTCGCGCTACAGACCGGCCTTCCCGATGGTTTGTGGGAGATGTTTCCTTGGAAAAGAAGGCGGGGAGGCCGGTCGCCGGCGTGCAACCGATTGCAGGCACAGAGGGCAAGTTCTACTACTTGCTTAAATCCGAACCAGGCTTGGGACGGCATCGAGAAGGAGGTTTCCACTCGACGATACTTGTATGTCCGCAGGAGGAACTATGAAAAGCTCCATGATTCGAATTACCTGCATTCTTTTTCTCTCAGCGATTCTTTCGTTATCCGCTTCGGGTCAGACTCAAAATTCACATCCCGCGCATCCCGGCAGTATCAACTACGTCGAGGGCCAGGCATCCATTGGCGGCGAGCCTCTCACGTCCGCCTCCGCCGGATCGGTGGAGCTGGAAAAGGGCCAGTCGCTCGCCACGCAGGCCGGCAAGGTGGAGATACTGCTGACGCCCGGAGTGTTTCTGCGCGTGGCCGACAACAGCTCCGTGAAGATGATCTCGCCGGACCTTGCCAACACCGAGGTCCAGCTCGACAAGGGCCGCGCCATGCTCGAAGTCCTGAATATCTTCAAGGAAAACAACATCCGCATCGATCAGAATGACGCGAGCGCGAAGATCCTGAAGAAGGGATTGTACGACTTCGACGCGGACCACCAGCAGATTCGCGTGCTGCGCGGCGCGGTCGAGGTGCGTGTCAATGACCAGAACATCAAGGTGACCGACCGCCGTGCGCTGGCTCTGGCCGTCGGCGGCAAACTGAAGGCGCAGGATTACGACACGCTCCGCTATGAGGATGACTTTTTCCGCTGGAGTGCTCTGCGCTCCGGCTACTTGTCCGAAGCGGCCGTCGATCAGGCCCGCGTTTACATCGGCCCGGGGCCGGGATGGTATGGGCCCGGCTGGTACGGCGCGGGTTGGTATTGGGATCCGTGGTTTGGCGTCTGGACGTTTCTTCCCGCGGACGGGATCATCTACAGCCCGTTCGGGTGGGGCTTCTATTCGCCGATTTTCGTGTACCGTTCGCCGTTCTTTTATAACGGCTACTGGGGCCGCGAACCTCACCGCTTTGGCGAGTTTCACGGGCCGTACGGACATGGGTTCGAACCGCAAGGCGGATTCCACGGCGGAGGCTTCCGCGGGGAGCGCCCGGCGGAGGCCGCCGCTAGAGCGCGCGCTGAGAGCAAGCCCCGCTCCGCACCGGCCGTGCGGCACCCACGGGCCTTGCTCTTAGCGCTCAACACTGGGTAGTATGCGGTCGTCGTCGCTCTTATAGATCACTTCCGTGGAGGGGCAAAACATGAAGCGCACTTTGATCCTCGTTCTTCTGCTTTCAGCATGGGTCCTGCCGGTGCGGCCCGCATCAGGGTCGTTGAGTGACTCGTTTGCAAAGGCCGCCCTGCAGACCCTGCAAGGGATTGAGACGGACATATCCACCACCGAGCAGGCCATGAAGGCGATCCTCGATCCGGTCGACGCGGCAGCCAAGACGGACGCGGAAAAGTCCATGGATCAGCTCCTGCATCAGGTGTACGAACAGAAACTCATCGATAACCGCCTCCGTCAGGCCGAGTTCAGCGTGCTCGACGAGGCGCTCGCTTCCCCCGATCCCCTGATTCGCGATTACATTTCCAAGGAACAGATTGCCCAGTACGACCACGACGACGCCGAAATGAGCCGGCGCGAAACGGCCTGCTTCGACCTCCTGAAAAAAGCGCTCGATAGCCACGCCGCGGAGGCTCCTAAGGCCTGCACGGAATGGTCGGCGCTGGCCGTCGCCCCCGCGAAGAAATCCGCGAGGGTCGAAGCGTCCGAATAGCAGCGTCTCGCGAGCGAAGGAGTTCGAACGGTTTTGCGGGTAACCCGGCCCTTTGGTTTATAAGGGCCGGGATTGTGGCGTTGCCTTTGACCGTTACCCGCGCGCGGCTTGCGTGAGAAAAAATCCCGACCCTCGAAACCGGAGGGTCGGGCATCCGCAAAGCCATTTCTCCTACAGTGAACACCTGACGTCATCCTCAGCGGAAACACGTCTCGAATTCCACATCTTCGCTTCCCGCGCATTCATCTAACAAAGTGAGAAAAGAAATCAGCAGTCATTGAGGCAGTAAAAAGGAGCATTTTATGAGAATCACAAAAGCACTTGGACTCGTTTTAGGAATGTTCATGGCGCTGGTGATGGTGATGGCGGCTCCCGCCGCGCGCGCCAGCGAATTTAATCAGATGACGCGAGTCACTTTCAATCAGCCCATCGCGATTCCGGGGCACGAAGTCCTGCCCGCTGGAACGTATTGGTTCCAGACCTCTCAGCTTCCCTCCGATTCCGACAACACCGTGATTGTTTACAACGCGGACCACTCGAAACTCGAAGCCGTGCTGCTCACCAGGCCCGCCTATCGCATGGAGCCGACCAGCCGCACGGAGCTGGCCGTGGCCCAGATTTCTCCAAAGCGGGCGGACGCGCTGGTGGACTGGTTCTATCCCGGCCGCGATTACGGGCATGCGTTTATCTATTCCGCCCAAACGCAGCACCAGATCGATGAAGGCAGGATTATGAAAATCATGGCGTCACCGGCACGCGGTTGATGGCTGATGCCCGGCGTCGCACCGAAAGCTGAATCAAGTTGAATCGTGACTCACGAAACCGGCGGGAATTCCCGCCGGTTTTTTCTGCTCCGCGACATTCTCCTCGGTGCTGTCAGCCGTTGCCCTTCTCTCGCCCTTCTCTCTCCTCAACGCCCTCTGTAGTAACTCCGGCCCGGATTTTGACAGTCCGTGACTAGGGAAAAATGGCAGGTGATCTACATGCTCACCGGGATAGCGCCGGGAGGCCGCTTCGCGTACTACTAAGACACGAAAAGCGAGGGCCAAGTGGCTCGTCGATGGGCTATACAGAAACACAGCAAGTTTCACGCCGCCGTAAAGGTGGCTGTGTATTCTGTGCTGGGCTACCTGGTCGTATTTGGCATGATTTTATTGATGCAGTTTTCAATCATTCAGAAATAGCCGATTTCATACCGAGGGATTGAAAAATGGACTCCAGATACGATATTTATAAGCGGCTTCCGGAAGACCGGCTTCTTTGGGTGAATCGTGTGAAGGCAATCGACGACGCCCGCCAGCTCGTGGCGGCGCTGCAATCGTCCTCGCTCGACCATTACCTCGTGTACGATTTTCGTGAACGCATTGTCGTGCAGATTTTCGGGCCTCACGCCGAAAGCGTGAGTCAGCTCGCTGCCTGAGCTGGACCAGGCTGTTCCGTCGCTCATTTCGTCAGGCTCATTTCGTCAGGCTTATCCGCCAAGCTCGTTCCGTCAAGCGCCTTGCGTTCCTTTCAACTTCTTTCTGCGTGAAAACTCGCCGATTCAAAAATGCTATCGTAGTGCCCCATGGCCGGCACGCTGCAGCAGGAAACCCCGGCGCGCGCAAGCGCGTGGGAAACATGGCTCAGGCATCCGCAGAAACTGCGGCTCCGCAAGGTCCTCTTCCAGATTCACCTGTGGAGCGGGGTCGCGCTCACCCTCTACGTGCTGCTGATGAGCGTTTCCGGCACGATCCTGCTCTACCGCGTCGACATTTCCCGAGCCTCGCTGCGCCCGCGGCTCGTTACTTCCGGCTCGGGCCCGCGCCTGAGCGCGGACGCGCTCAAGCAAGCCGCGCAGCGCGCATATCCCTCCTACGAGATCCGTGAAATCGCGCCTGCCAAAAACCCGCATCAGCCCGTACAGGTTTCGCTCGAACGCGGCGACCAGAAGCTGGAGCGGCTTTTCAATCCCTACACCGGCGCGGACATGGGTAACGCCGTGCCGCCGGGCTTCCGCTTCGTCGAATGGCTCGCCGACCTCCACGACAACCTCCTTTATGAACCCGCCGGACATGTGATCAACGGCGTCGGCGGCGTGGCGACCATGCTGCTTTGCGCGACGGGCGTGGTGGTGTGGTGGCCGGGCATTGGCAAATGGCGGCGCGCGCTCACCGTAAGCTGGAAGGCGGACGCGAAGGCTCTCAATTGGGGACTCCACCGCGCCATCGGGATCTGGTCGGTGGCGTTCATCCTCTTCTGGGGATTTTCCGGAATATATCTCGCCGATCCGGAACCCTTCGAAGCGGCGGTGGCCTTTCTCGATCCTCCGGCCGCATTCGCGAAAAGGCCTTCGTTCGGCGAGCAGGCGCTGAGCTGGCTCGCCCGCTTGCACTTTGGAAGGTTTGGCGGCCTCACCACCAAGCTGATCTGGACGGTGTTCGGCGTAGCGCCGATCTTGCTGGTAGTCACCGGGCTGTGGATGTGGTGGAACCGCGTGGTCCATCCGAGGTTAGTGGCGCGGGCACTCCTGCGTGCGCGGGTCGAGCGCCCGTAGCGGGTCGAGCGCCGGTAAGTGAACCGTCCGCAATGGAGCGCCCGCGGTGAATATCCCGCAGCACCGGGTTCGAATGCCCGCAAAAAACATGCTGCAAACGAATTCGCCTGTCGTACAATCCACGCGATTTCGTGAGGTGCAGCATGAAGAGACATGTTATTGCCGGAATCGTTCTCATAGCGCTGCTCGCTGGCGGTCTCGCCCGCGTTTCGAGCGCGCAGCAAATCGCGATGACGGTGGACGCAAGCAAAACCGGCGCGCCCATCTCGCCTTACATGTACGGCTATTTCACCGAACTGCTGGGCAACAACGAGGGCGGCTACTGGGCCGAGATGCTGAGCGATCGAAAGTTTTTTTATCCGGTCGACGACAGCCCCACGCCCAAGGCGCGCGCGCGCCGGGTGTATGTCCGGTGGAAACCCCTCGGCGCGCAGGAATTTGTCACCATGGACAAGGCCCATGCCTGGGTCGGCGAGCACAGCCCGCTGATCAAACTCGAGGCGGCCACGCCGCACGGCGTGCAGCAGGCCGAGCTGGGGCTGCGAAAAGGGAAGCGCTACACCGGGCGCGTGATTCTTTCGGGGGATCCCGGCGCCCAAGTGAAGGTCAGCCTGGTGTGGGGACCCGATCCCGGCGACCGCCAGACGATCACGATCAAGGCGCTGAAAAGCGAGTACGCCAAGTATCCGCTGAGTTTCACGGCGGGCGCGGATACCGACAACGCGAGCTTTGAAATCACGGGAACCGGCACAGGGTCTTTCCACATCGGCGCCGCATCGCTGATGCCCGCCGACAACGTCGATGGCTTTCGCGCCGATCTGATCGAGGAGATGAAGAAGATCGGACCGGCGCTGTTCCGCTGGCCGGGCGGGAACATGGTCTCCGGCTACGACTGGCGGGACGGTATCGGCGACGCGGACAAGCGTCCGCCGCGCTTTGACTTTGCCTGGAACCTGGCGGAGCAGAACGACGTGGGCATCGACGACTACATGCGGCTGAACAAGCTGCTGGGCATGGAGCCTTACATCTGCGTGAACACCGGCTTTGGCGACGCGCACTCGGCCGCGCAGGAAGTGGAATACGTCAACGGTTCGGTGAACACGCCGATGGGGAAGTGGCGCGCGGAGAACGGCCATCCGGAGCCCTATCACGTGAAGTGGTGGAACGTCGGCAATGAGATGTTCGGCGCGTGGCAGCTCGGCTACATGAAGCTCGATCAGTACGTGATCAAGCACAACATGGTCGTGCAGGCCATGAGGGGCGTCGATCCCACGATCAAAGTGGTGGCGGCCGGCGCGTCGCCCATCGAAGCGAGCCAGAGCCGCGCGGCGCTGATGACCACCGGAAAGCACGTGGCGGATTTTGGCAGCTCGGAAGACTTTACCGGCGGCCTCCTCGCGAACTCGTCGGAGTATCTCGACGCCATCGCCGAGCATTTGTATCCCTCTACGGTGGACAAGGCGTTCGACGCGGAGAAGCAGGATTTCGTGAAGGTAGACGAAACGCTCACCGACCAGTCGCGCAAGCTCGCCAATGGAATCCACATGGTGGTGGAGGCGTGGGCGGAATATCAGCGGCGCTTCCCCTCGCTGCAGATGGATCACATCCCGGTCTCGATGGACGAATGGCTCTCCGGCAGGATCGGAGACGACCGGGACTGGATGTTCTCGCCGCTTTCGACCGCGCAGGGATTCAACGAAATGCTGCGGCATTCGAATATGTTCGTGATTTCGGCGTACACCGGCGCGCCGGAACTGCTGGTGATCAGCAAGACGGATGTGGCGATACGGCCGGTGGGCCTCATGTTTGAACTCTACCGCCGCCACTTCGGCACGATCCCCGTTGCTGTGACCGGGAATTCTCCGCCGCACGAGGTGAAGGGCACGCTGGGTGTGGACAAGCCCAAAACTCCCGCGGGGAGTGCCACTTATCCCCTGGATGCCGTGGCGGCACTGACGACGGACCGCAAAGCGCTGACGATTGCCGTCGTTAACCCGACCGAATCCGAGCAGCAGATGAATCTCGCGCTGCAGGGCGCGGCGCCGCGAACTGCGGGCGGATTTGGGCGAGTGTGGCGGATCAGCAGCAACGACCTCACCGCCGCCAACCTCCCCGGAAAGCCGCCGCAGGTGGAAATTGTGGAGACCGCACTCAAAGAAACGCCCAGCCAGTTGCAGCTTCCCAAGTTCAGCATCAGCATCTACGAACTGCCGATTCAGTAGGGTTCTGCGGACGCGCGACCCTTTGCAGCGTAAGGGCCGGTTTTTTGACTTTACTCGCCGCGTGTGGCGAGCATGAGAAGAAAAACAGGGGAAAGCAGAAGTCAAAAACCCGATCCTCGAAACCGGAGGGGCGGGCATCCGGAGCGGCTGCGCGAATGGTAACCTTGTTCCTTCTTCGAGGAGCGGGCCGATATGCCTCTTGATCCGAAGCGCGCGGTTGCCGAGCTGAAGGAATTGCGCGCGCTCACCGGCGACGCCAATGGCGCGCAGCGCGTCGCGTGGACAGACACGTGGCTCAAGGCGCGCGAGTGGTTTGCGGGCAAGCTCGCGGGCTTGCCGGTGGAGCATCACTACGACGCGGCGGGGAATAACTGGGTGACGCTGCGCGGCGCGTCGGAGAAGGCGCTGCTGATCGGCGGGCACCTTGACTCGGTTCCCAACGGCGGGTGGCTCGACGGCGCGCTCAACGTGCTGGCGGCGCTGGAAGTGCTGCGCCGCGTCAACGACGAATATCACGGCAGGCCGCCGGTGACCATTCGGGTGGTCGACTGGGCCGACGAGGAGGGCGCGCGCTTCGGGCGCAGCCTGCTAGGGTCTTCGGCGTTTGCGGGCACCGCGACCATGGCCGCCGACCGCGTGCGCACCGACCGCGAAGGCGTTCGCATGGACGAAGCGCTGCGGCGCTGCGGCGTCGATATGGACCGCTTTGGCGACGCCACGCGCGAGCAGAAAAATGCCGCCGCATACATCGAGCTGCACATCGAACAGGGCCCGGTGCTCGAGCGCCTGGGACTGCCGCTGGCGGTGGTGCTGGGCACCAAGGGCGTCGAGCGCCACGCCATCACGTTTCACGGGCAGGAGGCGCACTCCGGCTCGACTCCGATGAACGCCCGCCGCGATGCGCTGGCCGCCTGCGCCAAGCTCGCGCTGGAGATTCGCGCCATCGCCGGGAAGCATGCGGACGCGGTGTGCACCATGGGCAGCGTGAAGACGTTCCCCGGGATCGTGACCGCCGTGGTGGGGCGCTGCGAGGCCACGCTGGACCAGCGCGACCTCGACCCGGCGGTGCTTGCCGCGATGTTCCGCGAGGCGCGCGAGGCCAGCGAACGCTTTGCCCGCGAAGAGCGCTGCACGGTCGAGTGGTCGCGCATCTGGAACATCGAGCCCATTGCGTTCGATCCGAAAATGGTGGAATTGTGCGACGAAGCCATCCGCGAAGTCACGGGCGGGAAGAAAGCGCACCGCATGCCTTCTGGGCCGCTGCACGATGCCGCGGAAGTATCCCGCGCCGGCATTCCCACGGTGATGATGTTCGTGCAATCGCTGGGCGGCATCAGCCACAACAAGGTGGAAGACACCCGCGAAGAGCACCTCGAACTGGCCGTGCGCGCCTTCGACCGGCTCGCCTCGAAAGCCATCCAGCACCTCAAAAGGCACGCGCAGACCGGCTGAAGTTTCGAGTGGTCTGCCGGGGCGCCTGGGCGGCCTTTTTGCAACGGGCGCCGGTTCCTTATAGTGTCGAGTGAGCATGTGCGCCGTCGTTTATTTTCAATAAGATAGGTATGTTTCCGCTCGTCCTGCTGTGTCGAGTAGGCGGAGGCGATTTTCCTCGCATTTTCTCGCCATTTTGCCTCGCCATTTTTCTCCCACTTATCTCCCATTTATCTGGCCATTTATTTGGCCAAGGGCCTCGGCATTTTTGTCGTTTTGCCTGCTCATTTTTTCTGCTTGCCCCGCTCCTTTTTTCGCCGTTTTTGCATGGTCCGAGAGCCACGCTAGCACGCGCCGCCGGCGTCTGTCCGAGTGGGTTCCGCGTGGACTTTTGGGGCGGCTTGTGGAAGCGAGAAATCCACAGGTGCGTGAATTTCCACTCCGGGCGACCACTTGACGGGCGGTGGTACGCCGTGTTTTTGTCTTGAGGGTCTTCGGCGCGCCGAAAATGGGGAATCGCAAACACCCGCGGACGAACGGAGACCGATGGCAAAGAGATACAAGAGGTACAAGCGGCTAAGGCCATTCGAGCAAACTCGTTTTGCCTATAGCGTCAAGAAGGCCGGCCTCCTGCTGGGGGTCGGTGAAACCTCCATCTACCACCTGATCTCGACCGGTGCGCTGTGGACGATTATGATTGGCGACCGCCGGCTCGTGCCGCACTCCGCCATCGAAGGATTCATCGAGTCTTTCGCCGATACAGGCCGCTAGCTTTGCGGCAGAACTCCCCCGTGCCCGGTGAGCACTTAACTGGATTTCGTCCCGCCCCCGCACATCGCTCGAGTGCCTCGCTTGGGTCACATCGCTCGAGAGTCTGTGTGAGAAATGGCTAAATCGTCCCTCAGCGGCTGAAACAGGCTCTGTTCCTCAGGGACTAAAGCCCGTTGAATCCCCGGACTTGATGTCGGAGCTCAAGCTCCGACCCCCTAAAAACCGAGGTTTTTCCGCGGCCTGTGAAGCCGCATTGACTGTTCGGCATTTGCGGCACGGATGAATCCGTGCCCTGACGAAAGACGCGGGTTGTCACACAGGCTCTCGGGCCGTCCAAGAACGCATGCCGACTAATCCCTGCACTGGATTGTGACGATGATCACTGGGGCTGGTGACTACAGGCACTGCGCCACGCGTGGTCTCCGTCAAAGATTCAGTTCGGAGCATGCCAGGTACCATGTCAGGTCCCATGTCAGGTCCCTTGTCAGGTCCATAGATGCATTTCAGGTCCGTTGATCTGCGGCGTCCTCTGTATGGAGAGATTGTGCGGCGCGCCTGCGGGAGTGCCGGTGACACGCGGGCGCGCGCAAGGCCAACAAGGCAGTGAGCGCAAATCGATGCTCAAGAGAGGCTCAAAATGAAAAGCGGATTCCCTTCGGGGAGGAAAATGGCTGTAGCACTATGCATCGGCATTCTAGGCGCATCCATCGTGATCGGCTGGAGCGCAAGCGCCGCTCCCAAAGTAGCGCCGAAGGGCGCCTACCTGCCGCTCAACATGAGCATCAACCAGGTGATGGTGGCCGTGGTCGATGACGCGGCGCATATGATCTGGGAGGGCGGCAACACGCAGAAGCCCCTGACGAAGGGGCAGTGGCAGACGATCGAATTGCACACCTTCCAACTGCAAGCCGCGGCAACGCTTATTTCCATGGGCGGAACGGGGAAGTCTGACGCAGGCTGGACGGCTTCGCCCGGGTTTCAGGAGTACGTGCGGAAATTGCGGGATATGGCGGTGACCACCAGGCAGGCTGTCGATGCCAAGGACCAAAAAGCGCTGCGCGCCGATGGCGACGCGCTGGTGACGGTGTGCGAAGGCTGCCACAAACAGTACAAACCGGACGCGCCAACCGAAGGGATTTACCACAAGCCTTATTACAACGAGTGCGACAACAGTTTCGTCCCGGAGTAGGTGAGAGCAAGGGCGGATGCCGCCGCTCGCTTCTAGCCCGCTCCCTGCTTGCTGCGCACACGCGGAGAAGTGAAATCCGCAAAGCCGTGTCCCTCAAAAAAGGGAGGGTCGGGCACCCGGAAAATCTTTTTTCGAGTGCCCGATCTTTTGAGCCTCTTAGTCGATTGTCAGCGCGAGTGCCGATTTCCATTGGGCTGCCGCGGCTGCGGCGAGCTTTTGTTCGTTTTGCAGCGCCTGCGCGGACGGGCTTAACGCATTTTGCGCCGCCGCTGCCGCAAGTCTCTCTTCGGTTTGCGACGCGAGGGCAGCGGGGCTGAGGGTTATTGTATCCTCGGGTAAAGGGTTATTTTGCGCGGCGGCCGCGGTGGACTGCGGATTCGCCGTGCCCTGCTGGGAATCGATTTGAGAGGTTCCATTCACCGCATTGACGGACATCGTGTGGGACATCGCATCGGCGAACATTGGTCACCTCCTATCATTCACCCTGCTAAACATTCACCTGTTAATTATTCACCTCCAGCTCTTCGTTCAGCTCCTAATCATTACATCGGCCGGGAAGCAGCGAAACTGCGTGAAGTGCGTCACGCCGGCGGGTGGGCCGCGTCACGGGTTGCGGGTCCACGACACGGGCGCACCGGGCTTGCATTAGCAGGCTAGGCCGTGCAGCGGGGCGGACCTGCTGCCCCGGCGATGCGGATGGCCGAAACGCCGCGCTGCAAGTTATAATCCGCGCTTCAAGTTTTCCGCGCCCGCGCGGCGCATTCGTCTTTTCTACTCCGGAGGCCCTCCATGTATGACATGAAGAATCTCGCGAAGCTGAAGATCATCGAGGCGAACGCGCCCGACGCGATGAAGGCGTTCGTCGCGTTCGACAAGGCCGCCATGGCGGCCGGCGCCATTCCCGCGAAATACAAGGAGCTGATGGCGATTGCGGTGGCGTTTACGACGCAATGCCCTTACTGCATCGAGATTCATTCGAAGAAGGCACGCGAGGCGGGAGCCAGCGAACAGGAAATTTCCGAGGCGGTGTTTGTAGCGGCGGCGCTGCGAGCGGGCGCGGCCGTGACGCACGGAACGCACGCTATCAAAGCTCAAGAATCGTAACGAGGCTTGCGGGTGCGCGATGTTGCGCCTTCGATGAGCGCCATTTTCTGCGTGCCTGCGTGACCTTCGGGCAAAAGTCAACAACCCGCCCCTTACACTCAAGCTGCACTTCGTCAGCGGCCAAACCCGCTCAAGTGCCTGTGTAACGCTGCCGTAGCCGGACAAGTGCAGTACTAGCCCACCACATGTCCGGTAAGCCGACTATACATCCAAGTGGAATTTGCTGGGGAAAAACGCAAATCCTCCACAGCGGGAAATCTATCGGCGTATTGGGCAATACGTTCCACGCTGGAAGCGGGGGGCGCTCACTAGGCGTGACTTGCGATACAACGCCGCGTATTCCACCGTCGAATTTCAGCTAGATCACCGTCTCTGATCTCCTCAAGCGGTAACGTTCAGGCTAGTGGAGCTAGGAGATGTGCTTGTTCCAGAGGCGGAAGATGAATTGGACGAGCCTCCCGGTGAAAGCTGCTGCAAGTCTTGCTGCAGCGAAGTAAAGGCCGTCTGCGCTTCACTCAAGTTTCCAGACTGCAATGCTTGCGCGAGCGAGTTGAAATCCTGCTGGATGGCGCTTGCCTGCTGCGAATCTCCGCCGCCACCGTGGTGGTGGTGGTGATGGTGCTGTCCTACGGCCTGTAGGTCTCCGGCCTGCTGCAGCCCTTGCGTAAGAGCGGCAAAGTCTTGCTGCGCTGCGGCCAGATTGCCATTCTGCAGGTCTTGCTGAAGCGCGCTGAAGGCTTGCTGGATGGGGTTCGTACCATTCGCACCGGCGCTGCTTGCAGTCGTGCTGCTTGCAGTCGCAGTGCTCGGAGTTGTCTGTGAGGACGAGAGAGCTGTCGAAAGTGTCGAGAAGTCTTGCTGGGCCTGCGTGAGATTTCCCGATTGGAGGTCCTGACCCAGCTGCGTAAAGTCGTCCTCGATCTGCTGGAGCGTGCCGCTCTGGTTGTCCTGGCTCTGGGTGCCCTGACTTTGACTATTCTGGGTCTCGAAAAGTTGAAAAAGGCTGCTGCTCGAAATTCCTGATACGGACATCGAGTTCCCCCCGTGACTTTATTAACTACTCACACCCACGCTTATAATATCGACACTTTGGGCTTTTATCTTGACCAATGGCCGAAACCGAAAACCAACTTCCGACTAAGGGCACGTGGACTGCCAACAAGGAAGTTTGGGGGAGGTGGGAATAGCTCGGTAACATTCTGATGCCGGGTTACTTACTAAACGGAGCGCGTTCACGCAAATACTACCAGCGTGCCCACCGGCAAGAAATGCCAAGGTTTACCGGGCAAGACTTTCCCGCTGCCACTCAAGGCCTGCCAAAGATGGGGCTTTGCAGATCCCTGTGTAACGCACTTACCGTCAAAATAAAGTATCGCTTTAAAGGGACGGTTAGCCGACAAACCAGGCACTACGTCACGTTGACCGCTAACCAACCCAAAAGAGGTTGTGCTGAGTTCTCTAAGGGACCGAACCTAAAAGAGCTTCACGCGACTTTTCTAGACTGCCGTTTCGGCGACTGGGCTCCCACGGAGTATTCGGTTTCGAGCGGAATTAACGGCTCTCGACACGTTTCAGTTTGCGGACTACTTGAAGCCCAATCCAACACCGTGCCGAGAGTATCGCTGCTGCGACCTTGCCGAAACGTTGGAAGGATGGCACGATGCAAAAGGGAAACGCATAGGGCTTTCGAGAATTAGCGGAAGGCACTTCTAAAGATTCAGGAGACCAACCCGCAATTCTACTTATTTTTGTGCAAAACGGTCGCAGCCCGGTCCATCAGCATCTTGACTGTGGCGCTGTAAATTGCTTTAACAGCGGGGCGGCGGTAATCCCATCGCTCGTCCGCTTCGGGCGGCAGCACAGACATCGTTGCATTCGCTTCAAAGAGCAGAATTTCACCTTCCCCGTCCAAACCGAAATCGATTCCACCATAATTCAGGCCGAGCGTTCTCTGAATCTCTTTGAGTGCTCCGATCGCACGGGGCCCGAGCACACCCGCCATGTTCGACAAGAACTCGCGGTCCTCGGCGCGGTGCGCCGGATTGTCTGCCATCTCCGCGCTGAAATAATGAATTTTCCAATCGCTTGAGATCGCGGCATGCAGGGGATATAGCCGCCCGTCAATCATCATGACTCGGTATTTGCGTGTTTTCCCGTCGTGTCCGCGGGCATCGAGATATTGGATCACCGTCAGATCGCGGCCCGGGAGCTGCGCCAACGCCGATGGCAGTTCGTCAAGACTTTCGACGCGCAGGAAGTGCTCTCCCCCGTGAAAGCCGGGTGTTCGCAGCAGAAGAGGAAATGCAAATCCGTGGCGCGTCAGCGTGGTGTCGGCATCCGCCGCGGCCAGCGACTTGCGCGGCAATGTAACGATTCGCGGAGTTATCACCCCGGGGATGCGGGCAAGCCGCGCTGCGACGTTGCAACGGCTGGTTGCCCAGATCGCCGCCGGCTCGTTGAGCACCGGCGCCGATGTAAGCGCAAGGATCGACTCGACCGCCGTCAGCTCTTCGCCAGCCACTTCGACATCGCCAATGCCGTTGATGATGAGCTCATGCGGCGGCAGCTGCGTCTTCGCATCGCAGAAATCCGTGACGAGGATGTAGGTTTCGAAAATGCGGTCGTCGAGAAACTTCTCGATGGGCGCGTTGCCCCCTCGAGAGGACACAAGCAATATCACCCGAGTCGGATGCTCACTGCCTCGATAAGGTACCGGGAAGATGTTTTGCCGCCCGAAGCACTTGCGGCGATGTGTTTCCGCAGCCTCCGTCTCGCCGAGCCGAGCGAGCGTATAATACATGCCTCCGTGCGCCTGTAGAAAGTTCGGGTCGATCCGCAGCGCTGCCTCGTACTGCTCGCGCGCTCCGGCGGGATCGTTCTCGGCAAGTAGTACGGCGCCCAGGTTCACGCGTATAAAAAGGTCTTCCCGATAATGTTCCACGGCCTTGGTGTACACCGACTGAGCGGCCTTGCGATGCCCCGTTGCAACGAGCAGCTGTCCGAGCCCGATGAGGTTTAGCCGGTGTGAGGGATCAAGTTCGAGGACTTTCAGATGGTCGGCTCTGGCTTCGAGGCTGTGTCCCGTCGAAGCCAACAAGGTGGCCCTCCTGAAGCGCAGAGCGACTTCGGCTTCCTTTTGCTTCTTCCTCAGCTCGCTGAGCTGCGTATACATCTGGCCCGCCCTGGCATCCTGTTCGCGCGATGCGTGCCAAATATGCAAGCCGGCTTCAACCTTCTCTATGCTATCGGTCAGTGATTCGAGCTGTGCATCCAGCTGCCGCACTGCGGCGTCCGCCTCGACGCATGGCTGCCATTTGTTGGGACTGCGTGTGGCGACGGGACCTTGAATTGCGGTGACTCCGGGCATTGAGCGAACTCGCAGACGCGATTGTTCTCTTGCGGGAACATCTAGTATCTGGGCGCTTTCCCTTCTAGCAATTGGATGACCTGAAAATTTCGCGATCCCCGGGCAAAATAGATTAGAAATTCTTAACACTCTTCAAAGATACGACGAGGCCCACGCGAGTCAAGGGTGTGGTTGCTCCTTCTCGCAGCAGATGCCGCCGCAGAATGGCGTCCCAGGGGTGTAGGTCCTGGTTAACGCGCTTCTCGGACAAATACTGGTCCAGTACTCCACATGTTCGGTTTGCGGACTTCTCGGGACCTATCCTAAGGAAGTGAAAAGATCAGAACGGTGCCTTGGTAGCCCGCAGGTATTGCACTTTTCCCCTAGCCCAAATCGCCACTGGCACCGTGGACATTTGAGGAAAAACTGAAGGTAGAAGGTGTAACCAGCGATAGCCACAGCCCAGAATAGAGATGCAGACACAAGTCCCACAACGATTCGCCCCAAAGGAGATCTGGTGTCCGAATCCGCAAAAAATCTCACCGTAATAAAAATGACCACACAAAAAGGTGCCAACGCTACAGCTTTATACCACTTGACCAAAAATTGTTGCCTTGCTGCCAGTCGGGCGGCGCTTGGATCATCGTCGAGACAAGTTAGGTTCGAGTGAAGCTGTTGCTCTCTTATTATTTCGGAATCGCGCATTGTCTTTGCTTATACAACGAGTGCTGCGAGTAGGTCTACCGGCATGACTCTTTCGGTTTCAAGTCCTGATAAACGCAGTAACCGGAAAAGTGAAGCGTTGCTTCAAAATGGACTTAGTCTAAATCGTCGTCGTTTTCCTTGCGTCTCCATATGATGAAGGTAGAGAGGAAAATCAGCGCACCCGCGAGAAACATCTTCGGATTCCATTCGTAATAGACGCCTCGATGGCCACCTAAAATCGCTGCAATCATCAGGCTGCCGCCCGCTATCTGGAGCCAGTGTTTGATATTCTTCATGGATTGCTGACAGTTTTAACACAGTGTTGCACACTTCCCGCCGTCAGATCATTGGGCAGCCCCGTCCAACTCCTGGTTAACGCGCTAATCGGACAAGTGCCCGTTATCGGGAACGGTCACTCGGGGTCTGCTTCACTCAAGGATTCGCCGATTCCCCTTAGGTACGTCTGGTCTATGGTGAAACGAAACATGAGTTGAGTCCCAGTTTCAAACCGGTTCCGTGCAACTCCCTGCACCGTTATATGCCCCTTTCCGTCGCCTGTAAGGGTCAGAGCAACGTTCGGCTCAAGCGGTTCAAGACGTGCAGTTCCAGAGAGGTCCTGATAGAGTGCACGCACTTCTTGTGCGAAGCGGTAAAGTTCACCCTTATGGAAAACTCCGTTGATAGTCCCAGTCCAGCCGTCGCATTGAACCTTTATTTTGGCTCCAGATCCCGAGCCGTCTGGCCAGCGTCGCATAATGTGGAGCGAAACGTTGTCCGCTCCCACGTTGCCAATCACGATCTCGCCGCCGTCACTCATGCCGTAAGCATAGCGGTCTCTGGTCCGTTTGGCTTGGAAATTTGAAAAGGTCCTGAGTAACGCCCTTCTCGTCCATATACGGGCCCAGTACTCCCCATTCGCGTAGCCAATTACGGCTTCTGCGAATCCCCTATAACAATGGGATCTGGTACTTGGACCACCACTATATTTGACGTGGCGGGCTGCTGTTTTTGCGGTCGCATTAGGCAGAAACTCCCATCCGGGGAGGCGATGCAAGCGCTGGGAAAAAACGTAAAGCGAAGTTGATAGGTGCCGGGAGAGTTTAGTGCGCTTGTGTCGAGGCCAAGAGATGGTAGTCGGAATATGTTTTCGATGGCCGCGCCGGGTAAAATCTCGGTTTCTATTGTCATATTCCTTTGACACATTATATTTTTCGCAGTCGGCACGGCCTTCCATTCGCTCCCTTCTAGGCGGTACTCTGCGCCGATTACGGGTCCCATGCATGTCGAGGTAGCGTTTCTGATTGCCCGATCACCTCGATTATGAATGGTGTAGCGGAATGTTGTGCAGTTCAGGTGGCAGTTTGCCGGAAGGTCAGGCGAGGATTGACTCTCTGCGGCTGTAACCTCAAATGAAAAACTCAGAGGGCTAAGGTCCGAAAATGGCGGCGATTCTGCCTGGATCTCATTGGAGAACACATGGACAGGGTGCTGCCCAATGATCGGGGCCTCTCCACCACCCTTCGGAACAGATTGCAGTGGGGCGAGGCAGTCGTCGCCGTTGGTTGGCTCCGTACATCCTAGAAGAGTCCAGTTTGCGCGCAAAGTGTAAGATCCGGCCTTGAAAAATAAAACCGGCTCAACCGTGCGGCGAGGAGAAATCAGCCGGGTTTCGTACTTAATCCGTTTGCCCGGTTTCAAGCGAAAATTGGTCCAATCGCCGGGAGCGCAAGTTGTTGGATGACTTGACAATCCAATGCCTGAGTGTTTTGGCTTCATTTCTACGGCGATGAGTGGATCAGAACATTTCGGTCCCGCTATGCGAACGGTGTGTGTTCCGACATTTTTCAACGTTACTACAAAGGACCGGCACAGCAATGAACGGGACGCTTCACCTTCACAACTTGGGCTCAGTGGCAGTTTGCTTTTCGCTTGTTCCCTAATTATTAAGTGGAACTGTTCCGCGGGCGGCAACGGGCTTTGAGTCGGTCTGGCGACAGCCAGGGCTGCGAGGACCAACTGCGAGCTCATCACGAAAAGGACAGCTTTGGAAACGTTGGGCATACGGAATAATTAATTACAGTTACTACTATGGCCAGTTTAGACCAACATCATCGATGCCCAAAGTCCTGGTTAACGCGGTAATCGTACGTTTGGAGTACTAGATGGCAAAATGCAGGCGCGAAAGATTCAGTCTGCTGGCAGCCGACGAATAGCGCGAAATCTCGGACAAATACCGGCCCAGTACTCCACATTCCTTCTCAGCACCGCGGACTCTTTGGCTATGGGTCAGTTCGGAAAGAGGGTTAACGGAGGTTGGGGTGCGTAGATTTGCTCTGGCGTAAGTTTTGGATAGGCGAGTTTTCGAGTGATATAGGAGGCAATCGAGCCCAGAGAGACCAAAAGCAGGCCGATCGCCCAGAGGTGCCCGAAAGACCATGCCAGAAAAAGTCCGGGAACCATAAACACCAAGCCAGCAATGTTGCAGGTAGGTGCGGACCAACGACGCTTCCGAACCACAAATGCAAAAGGAACGGACCAACAATAGGCAAGTGCCACACCGACGCAAAGCAACGCAGAAACGAAGCCAAGACGGGGCAATGTCTCTTGCGGCACTCGAAGTGTCAGCAACCAGAGAAACGCCGACAGAGAAACACCAAAGCCAGTAGCCACTTCAGTCGTTTGCTCTAGCGAAGGGTCGGACACTTACTTGCCCTCCCGAGCGGGATCATATCAAAAACGTAGAGAATACACGATCGAATTGCTCAGAGTCCTGGCTAAAGCCCAGACCGGACAAATACAGGTCCAGTACTGTGCTTTCTGAGATTAGTCCCAAGTTGTGATAGAACTTCACCCGACATGCTCCGACGCGGCCCGATTGCTCTCAAGACGACGGCCATCATATCTCTCCTTCTGGAGTCAATGCGCTGGATTCTCCAAGGGAGATTCCCCGAACTTTTGCATCCCGCTGCACCCGGTTCTCCTGCATGGTCCAGACTATTTTATATTGTCCAGCTGGTTTTTTTCGGAGCTGCTAGCTATGCGGCGGGCGCTCATATCATCCAGACAATCTCGACGCGGGATTGGAAGAAATTGGATCATTTCGGACTCGCACTGTATTTTGTCTGGTGGCTTGAAGTTCTTTGGGTCGGACGTTACCTGGTCGCGTTTTTACCCCTGCACACTCCAACGTCCTGAGTAACGCATTATAAAAGGGCGCCCCTTTGAAGTAGGTTTTGATTGCTCGTATCGACACCTACAGAAAGGAGCACCCTCATGAATGACGCCGAGTATATTGGACGTTCATCAGGCAACGATCTCACGCCATCAAAGCTCGCGAATCGTAACAGGCTTGCGGGTGCGCGAGGCTGCCGCTTCGGGGAGCCCGCGCATGGGCGAGCGCGATAATAATGCAGGCTTAACTGTTTCCGTGGGGATCGGTTTTGTTCTGGACCTTGCGGGCGGCGTCGCCGGTTTTCTCTGCCGCTTTGTTGGTGCCCTTTTTGACGGCGTGGCCTGTTTTCTTCGCGGTGTCTTTCGTGGCGCGGCCGGTATCTTTGGCGGCATTCTTGGTGTCGTGGCCCGCGTCTTTGATGTCCTGCTTGGGCGAATCCTGGGCGCGCAGAAGCGAAGGCCCTGCTGGCAGCAGGAACAAAAAAGAGAGCGCGAAGGTACGGGTGAGTAATCGCATCATCTTTCTCCTGTCGTTTCTCCTATCGTTCTCCTGAAAGTCTTGTCGCCGGTGTTCAGTTTGCGACCGAAGGAGGGTGGCAGGTATCCATCGTTGTGGGTATTTTGTGCGGGGAAATATGCCTGCTCCACTTAAGGCAAGGCGCTTTCCCGTGTAAACTGAACTGGCACGCTTCGCGCGCCAGCAACACGGACTCACCCCAGGAGACGACCCGCAATTTGGCCCCGATTATCAGCGCTCAAGGACTTTCGAAGCGGTATGGCATCGCTCCACTGTTCCAGAACATTTCGTTCACGGTTTCCGAGGGCGACCGCATCGGGCTGATCGGGCCGAACGGCTCGGGCAAGTCGACGCTGCTGGCGATTCTCGACGGGCGCGTGAAGCCCGACACGGGCGAGGTGGCGGTGCGCAAGGGGACGCGGCTGAGCTGCGTCGCGCAGGTGTCGGAGTTTGCGCGGGGCGCGACGATTCGTTCGGTGATCGAAGGCGCGCTCGACCGCATCGGCGCGGCGCACGAGGATCGCGCCGCGCGGCTGGCGGAAACGCTGGGGCGCGCGGGCTTCGATGATTTCGAGATTCGCACCGATACGCTGTCGGGCGGGTGGCGCAAGCGCCTCGCCATCGCCGAAGCGCTGGTGCAGCATCCAGACATTCTGCTGCTCGACGAGCCGACCAACCATCTCGACCTTGCGGGGATCAAGTGGGTGGAGGGCCTGCTGCGGAACGCGGCGTTTGCCTGCGTGGTGGTGAGCCACGACCGCTACTTCCTTGAGAACGTCGCGAACGAAATCGTGGAGCTGAGCCGCGCCTACTCCGACGGCTACCTGCGCGTGAGCGGGAACTACAGCGCGTTTCTCGAGGCCAAGGAGCAGTACCTGCACGCGCAGCAGAAGCATCAGGAGGCCCTCGAGAATCGCGTGCGCACGGAAATCGAGTGGCTGCGCCGCGGGCCGAAGGCGCGCACCACGAAGTCGAAATCGCGCATCGATTCGGCCAACGAAATGATCGGCGAGCTGGCCGACCTGAACGCGCGCACGCGCACGACCTCCGCGGCCATCGATTTTTCCGCGAGCGGGCGGCAGACCAAGCAGCTCGTGAAGCTGGAGGGAGTGCGGTATTCGGTTCCCGCTTCCAGCGCAGGCTCCGGGGCGCAAAATGGTGCGCGCGCGCTTTTCTCCGATCTGAATTTCACGCTTACGGCGGGGATGCGCGTGGGCCTGGTGGGGCCTAACGGGAGCGGGAAAACCACTTTGCTGCGGCTGCTTCGAGGCGATATCGAGCCAAGCGCCGGGGAGATTCGCAAGGCGGACGGGCTGCGCATCGTTTACTTCGATCAAAATCGCGTGCTCGATCCCGGGCTGACGCTGCGGCGCGCGCTCGCGCCCGACAGCGACTCGGTGATCTATCAGGATCGCGTGATTCACGTGGGCGGCTGGGCGGCGCGATTCCTTTTTACCGGCGAGGATTTAAACCGCCCGGTGGAACGGCTTTCGGGAGGGGAACGCGCGCGGGTGCTGATCGCGCAACTCATGCTGCAGCCCGCCGATCTGCTGCTGCTCGATGAGCCGACCAACGATCTCGACATCCCCACGCTCGAAATTCTGGAGGAGAGCCTGCTGGAATTTCGCGGCGCGCTGGTGCTGGTGACGCATGACCGCTACATGCTCGACCGCGTGTCGACGGTGGTGCTGGGTCTCGACGGGTTTGGGGGCTTTGGGCGCTTCGCGAGCTACTCGCAGTGGGACGCGTGGCAGGGCCAGCAACAGAAAGCGCGCAACGCCGCCGCAAAGTCCGAGGTTGCGCGGGCGCGCGATAGCGGCTCGAATGGCGGCGGGAAGGCGGAAGGGAAGCCGGGCCCCGCGGCTCCCTCGCCGGTGAAAGCGGCGGCGCAGGCGAAGGCTGTGGCTCCCGTCACGGTGAGCCTGTCGAAGAAAAAGCTGTCGTTTGCCGAGGCGCGCGAGTTTGAAACGATCGAGCAGCGCATCTCGGAGACGGAAACCGAGCTAGAGACGCAGGTGGCGCTGCTGAGCGACCCGGCGGTTACCGGCGACTCCGAGCGGCTCCGCAGCACGACGCTGCGCATCGACGAGCTGCATCGCGCTATTGAGAGTCTTTACACGCGCTGGGCGGAGTTGGAGCGGAAGAAGGCGTGATGCGGTTCGGTTTCTGCGCGTGTGTTTGCGGCACGCGAGGGCCAAAGCCAAAGGTCCGACCCTTGCACTACGAAGGGTCGGGCACCCGCAAAGCCGTTCGCGCGGGTCTCGCAAGGGCCGGCAGCAAACGCGACCGAGGGCGGATACGTGCTACGCCTGTGGCTTCGCTGCGGGTCCAGTTTGGGCGGATTGCGGGCGAGCCGAGACTCCTTTGGGGCGGAATTTCTGCCAATCGCTGTAGGAGCCAAAAACAGCGTCGAGCGACGAGCCTTCTGGTGCAATTAGAGTCAGCACACGAAACAGTTTGGAGCGCCAGTCGCGAAACGGATTGAGATTCATCAAGCCCTCCCTCCTCGCCTGTAGCCGCTGATAAGCCCATCTTAAGGATGTTCGAGGAAGGCGACGGGACGCAAGATTTTGAATTTCTTTGCTCCGTGTCTGCCGCACCCGAATAGAAGTCAAAAGGCTTCCCCTCGCGCTGCGCTGATCCTAAAAAGCAGGACGCCGCCCACCATGACGAAAGCAGGCGCGGCTTTGTGGCGGCCGCTCATCGGAATCTACCGATTGCCATATTGCCCGTTCATCGGGTTGGCCCTGAATAAGCTGCGACACTCCCCATGCGACTATTGCGAGGGAACAAGCCTAAAATCGACCTGGAGTTCGTGATAGTTGCGGAAGTCAATAATGTTGTGGCTGCAGTTGCTGGTGCTCCGCTCACAACCCAGACTCTCGGCATGGACCGGAAGCAGAAACGATGCGCCGGAAATCGTAATGTACGAATAATCAACCGCGGATTCCACCGTATCCATCGGGAAATCCGGCGGCAGGTTGCGGGCCTGCATCTCGATTCGCAGGACGCGCGCCGTTTTCGGATCGACCCATACCGAACCTTTGTAAGCCGGATTCACAGTCTGCGAATCGGAAGTCACGGCCCAATGTGAATTTTCACTGCGCACTTGAAAGTCGTAAACCTGGGCGCCACTGAAACCCGGGATGGGAGAGGCGCCGCCGGACCGGAACTGCGCGCGCGTAGCGGGGTGAAAAAGGTCCACCAGTGTAGACGCAAATTCTCCCGTGGACCAGGATCCACCGATTTGCTGCAGGTCCTGGTCCGTGGGCTCGCCATTGATTTTCACGTTGCGATAACTTTCCTGCGCATCACGGAAAATGATTTCAGCCGAAACCGTGTCCAGGGGAACTTGGTCATTGCGGCCTCGCTGTTCAAACCGCCTCATGAACTCCTCGCAGATAAAGTTGGGAAGCTTTTTCGCTGAAAATTCAAATGCTGTCTCCCTGGCCCTTTCGATCAAGGATTCGGCGGGGCTCAGCGGCTGCGTGGGGGTGGAGTCCGCAGGGGGCGACGCGGCCGGAGGGTCAGGACAGGGAGGCGGAGCCGGCTGTTTGCCTCCGTTCAAAACGGGAGCGCCGGGGCAAGGCAGGCTCCTCTGTGCTTGCGATTCCGTTGGGGACTCCGGCGCGGAGGCCACCGATTGCTGGGACTGCGGCGAGGATGCTTGCGCTGGCTTACCTGTTGTTGCAGCGCGTGGCGGTGGGGCATGGGCGCCTTTGGGGGTCTGTGCGGAGAGCATCGCTTCGATGACAGTCTGGCTCACCCCAGAATCCCTCAGCATAAGCAATGCGCTCGCTGACAGGTCAAAGGCCGTATGGTTCGCTTCAATCGCTTTCACAATCGTCGAGTCCGCGAACTTGTCTTGCACCAGCCGCACGATATCTTCGTTGGTGAGCGGAGGTTTTTTCTGCGATTGGGCTGACCCGCAGACTGCGGCAAAAGCCAGAATCACCGCTAGAGTTCTCAGGGCCATTCGCATTCCGCACCTCAACGGGAGGAACAGTTCCTTAGTAGACTGTGTAAGAACTGGCTGAATCGTCCCTCAGCGGCTGAACCGGCTGCGGAAAAACACCACAATCTGTTCCCCAGGGGCTAAAGCCCCGTTGAATGCTTGGGCTTTATGTCGGAGCTGAAGCTCCGACCCCCTAAAAACCGAGGCTTTTCCGTAGCCTGTAAAGCCCTGCTGAATCCCCGGACTTTGTGCCGGAGCTCAAGCTCTGAGGCCCTAAGAACCGGAGTTTTTCCACAACCTGTGAAGCCGCATTGATTTCTCGACATTGCGGCACGGATGAATCCGTGCCCTGACGAAGCACGCGGGCTGTCACACAGTCCCTTAGAGACTATCCTCAATTGAAGGGATGTCCACCAAATCCGAACGGGATTTCCCAAACGCTCCACTCGCGTTTTTTTCACTAAAAATCTTCAAAACGAATGGCCACGGGTGCCCCCTGGTTAGTCGGTTTCCCGTCCATTGAAAGTGAAACTTTACTTGGACGGTGACCGCTGCGCCAATCGGGAGATTGGCGTTCCCCAGGAGCTACTCTTGCGGCTCCAGTTTTACGATGGAGGCGCCGTGGTTGCTGCCGGTCCAGAAGGTTACCGGGCTGGTGGAGTTATCCACGAAGACGCGGCGGATGTTGGTTGAGCGCGGCAGCAGGTATTCGATGGCCTGGCCGGTGCTGGTGTTGAGCCGGACGACGCGGTCGCTGAACATGCCGCCGGTCCAGGCGTCGCCGTTCTTGTCGAGGACCACGTCGTAGGGTCCAGTCCACGGGGTGGGCACGGGGTATTCCTTGAAGGCGCTGGTGTGCGGGTCAAACATGCCGATATTGTTGCCGCGGAATTCGCCGAACCACAGGCGATCCTGCGAATCGAAGTGGCCGCGGCGCGGGCCGGAGTTTTTGGTGGGGGTGGCGTAGCGGCTGGCTTCGCCGGTGATCGCGTCGACCTTCAGGATGTTCTGGTTGGAGATTTCGAGGCCGTAGCCGTTGGCCTTGGAGTCGGCGACCACGCCATAGAGCGGCTTGGGATCGAACATCTCATACTTGCCGGTGGCCAGGTCAAGCCGGTGCAGCCCGGGGAGTTGCGAGCCGGACACCCACACTTTCACTTTGTTATCGGCATCGTAGGCGGGCGCGATCATCTGGAAGTTTGCTTTCTCGTTCACGCTCCACGACGAGAACTCGTGCGTCCTGATATCGAATTTCAGGATCGTGCCGGATTGCAGCGCGGTCCACAGGTTGCCGTACTTGTCCATTTCCATGTCGGGCTCGCCGTGTGCGTAGCCGTCCTTCGCGCCGGGCAAGGGGTAGTCGGTGACTTTGCCTGTCTTCGGGTCGAGGCTGCCGATGATTTCGGTGGCGAAGTCGCGATACCACACGAGGCCGTCGGGGCCGAGCACCACGTCGTGCGGGCGCGCGTCGCGGCGGGCCAGGTCGTACTCGGTGACGATGACGCGTGTGGCGCGGCCGGTGGGGCGGGGAAGCGTCTTGAGCGGGTAAGACCACTGGTCGCCGCCATTGCTCAAATTGATGGTGCTCAGGAACTCGGCCGTTTTCGGCGTGCCCATCATTCCCGTGGGGCCCACCTGCTCGAGTCCGCGCTTGGTGGGATGCGTGGGCGTGGCGCCCTGGGCGAAGGTCGCCATGAGCTTGAGGATGTCGATGAATCCGTCTGCGTCAAACTGCGAGCGCACGATGCGCTCGTAGGTGTGGCAGTTGCCGCAGTTGCCCATCATGAATTTCTGCTCGTCGGTGCCGGGCATGCTGAGAAGCCATTCGGTGTTGGTGAGCTGCGCGGCGAGGTCTTTGGCTTTGCGGAGCTTTAGATCGAGGGTGGCGGGCTTGTCCGCGGTGACCTCCGCCGAGGCGGGGCCATCCAGCTCGTAGCCCACGGCGCGGATGCGCAAGGCGTACTTGCCTGGTTCGATCCTGGCGCGCGGGAAGGCGTAGCGGCCCTGGCTATCGGTGTCGACGGTGACCGTGATGGTCGAGCCATCGCGCTTTGCGCTTACCAGCACGCCCTCCATCATGCCTTCCTCGGCGGAGCTGACTTGCCCGCTAAGCGCGACTGCGCTCGCCGGCACGCTAGCCGCGCGAAGCAGCATATGCTGCGTCTGAAATGGATTTGCCGCAGCAGCGATCGCGAGCAAAAAGACACCCATCATCGGTCGCATGTTTCCCCCAAAATGTGCGCCTGTTATCTTAACCCGTTTCGGCGCTGGCGCGAGCACCTGGGCTACGCCGGCTATCCAAGCGACTTGAAAAATCCCGTGTTTAGCTCGTTGAACAGGAGAAGGCTGACCTCGTTGTGGACTGAGGCAAAGCGGCGTACTATCTGTTTATGGCAAGGAATAAGACATCTGCCGATATGGCTGCCGAAAAAATGGCAGACGCGCTCATCGAACACATGGAAACGCTCTCAACCAGCGAGGCCAAGGCAATGAGGCGGGACCTCCATAAGCTGGCTAAGAGTAGCTGCTAGGATGCTTTGAAGGAATACCGGAAATGGCGAAAAAGGGAAAGAAAATCACTCTGAAGAAGGCGGCAGAGCAGCTGACCGCAATCGCAGAGAAGCACCTGTCATCTCTTCCGGAAGAGGAGCAGGACGCCCGCGTGGCTTTGTTCGCGAGACGAAACTTCAAGAAGACCCGTGGCGCGAATGCCAAATCTTCAGGGACTGATTGTACTCCGGTGTACCCGGTAACTGCCCGAGGTCGTGAATAAGCGCTTCTTTGAAGAGTTCCACATCATTGCTTTCCAGGGCTTCCTTGAATTTTCGAAGTAAGGCGAATCGTCGTTTCCTGGCCGATATATCTACGGGGCGCTTCCCCCGGCTCTGTTCTTCCTTTCTGACGTCGTCGATTTCGTCTTCGAACATTGCGGTGCTCCTTTTCACTCTCTATAAAGCATAATCCCCGCGCTGCGGTCGATGTAGCCGAGGGCTCGCGTAGACTTTCGCCGGTTCGGGGCTCGGCAGCATGATCTGGCACACCCTTCGAAGAAGCATCTGTGATTTTAACCGCTGCCCGCTGGCGTTCGGGGCCTATACTTGCGGTTAGGAGGCGCGCATGAGGCAGGATCATTCCGTGCTGATTGCCGGGGCGGGGCCGACCGGGCTGGCGATGGCCATCGAGCTGAAGCGGCTGGGGCTTCCGGTGCGGATCATCGATCCGGCGGAGCGTCCCGCGCAGTATTCGCAGGCGCTGGTGGTGCAGGCGCGCACGCTCGAGCAGTTCGAGCGTTATGGAATTGCGGACGAGGCCGTGGCGCGCGGGCGCAAGCTGTTGCGGGGTTCGCTCGTGAGCGAGGGCAAGACGATCGTCTCCTTCGATCTCAACCGAATACCGGGCCGCTATCCGTTCGTTCTATTCCTGCCGCAGAACGAGACGGAGCGGCTGCTCACCGAGCATCTGCGTTCGCTTGGCTGCGAAATCGAGCGCGGCACGGCGCTTCTCTCGTTTGAAAATACGAAGCAGGGCGTGACGGCGCAGCTGCGCCACAAATCCGGTGGCACGCAAGCGGTTCCGGCGCGCTGGCTGGTAGGCTGCGACGGCGC
The DNA here is from genome assembly GCA_963848365.1 of uncultured Acidobacteriota bacterium. Lineage (GTDB taxonomy): Bacteria > Acidobacteriota > Terriglobia > Acidiferrales > UBA7541 > Palsa-295. The sequence continues at coordinate 1,115,039 of CAWKDI010000002.1, read as the reverse complement.
GCACAGCGTGGTGCGCCGGGGCCTGGACGTGGCCTTTGAGGGCGACACGGTCGGCCTCGATTTCTTCCTGGGCGATTTCGAACTCAGCGGTCCCGATGTTCCCGGCGACGAGCTGAGCATCCACCTGCACCATGGCGACGTCGTTTTCGTGGGGCGGCTCAACGACCAACTGTCGCGCGTAATCGTCGTGCTTCACCGGCAGCCGGGCGCGCCGCCGGTGAACCGCCAGCCCGCAATGGGCGACTTTCAGGCCGCGCTCGATCGCGTGGGTGCGCGGATCAGCGTCCTGTCGGCGGTATGGATGACGCCGTTCCACATCAACCAGCGCAAGGCCGCTCACTATCGCGTGGACAGCGCGTTTCTGGCGGGAGACGCCTCGCATGTCCATTCGCCGGTGGCGGGGCAGGGCATGAACACGGGCATTCAGGACGCCGCGAACCTGGCGTGGAAGCTGGCCGGTGTCGCCGACGGCGCAAGCGACCAACTTCTCGATACCTACGAAGAGGAGCGCGGCGCGGTGGGCGACGCGCTGCTCAAGGCCACGTCCCGGGGGCTCTCCGCCGTAACCAGCACCAACATGCTTTTCGAACACCTGCGCGATTTCCTGGCCCCGGCCATCACCAGCATGGAACCGGTGCAACACCTGCTTACGGGATTCGTTTCCGAGACGGCCATCGAGTATCGCGGCTCGTCAATTGTCGCCGACTATGGCGGCGAGGGATCCTTGCGGGCAGGCGACCGCGTGCCGAATCCCGACGTGGAGTTTGCGGGTGGGAAGTTCGGGCGGCTGCTCGATCCGCTGAAAAGCGGGCGGGCGCTCGCGCTGGGAATCGGAGTAGAAGATGTGCGGAAGATCCGGGCGCGGGTGCCGCGCGCGGATGTGGTCGAGTTGCGCAGCGCGGAAGCGATTCTTGGCACGGAGGTGGAAGCTCACCCCGGTTCGCTGCCGCACGAAGCGGCCGGGTATCACGCGGCGTCCTCGGAATTTCCGTCGGCTGCTGCCGCAGCGGCGGCTATGACGGCCTCGGCGGCAGCGATGTTTTCGGCGGCAGGCGCGGCCAGAACCTACGGCCCCGCGCCCGAGGTGTCTCCGGTGACGGCTGTGGCGCTGCTAACCCCCGAGATCGCAGCGCTCTTTGGCAGCGAGAATCGCGTGATCGTGATTCGCCCGGACGGCTACCTCGGCTTCCGCGGCAGCATGGATGATGTGGCCCGCCTCGACGACTACGCGCGGCTCACCGGGCTCGCGTAGCATGGCTGGTGTGCGCCGTCCCCGGCGTGGGATCGCGCCGATTGAATCGCTAATCCTCCAGAATTTTGACGTGGTTGCTTATCCAGGCGCGGATCAAGGGGAAGCGAAACTCGTGTCGTTCCATCGCTCCGGTGATGGCCTCGCAGGCTTCCGCGGCATCTACATCTAAAAAATAACCGTTGGCCCGAAGCATGGCGTCGGCCATCACGAAGCTGATTCGTTTGTTGCCATCATGGAAGGGGTGATTGTTGGCCAGCGACTCCATCAAGGCGGAGGCTTCGTCAATCAGATTCGTGTAATAGCCGGTTTGCGGGCGGGAGATCGCGGACTCGAGCAGCCCCATATCGCGCACGCCGGAGCGTCCGCCGAATTCGTCGATGAGCAGACGATGGGCTTCGATCGCTTCCGCGACGGTCGGGTAAATGCGCGGCGGCATTTACTGCGCCAGCAGTTTCAGAAGTTTCCTGTTTTTATCGATGGAGCGGCGCACGTGGGCCATGATCTCAGGCCGCACGGTGCTCTGCGTGGGAGCGACAAAACGAAGGTAATGTTCGGCGGCCTGTTCGAGGACCCATGTAGTCGTCTGCCCGTTATCGGCGGCGAGTTTGGCCAGGTCATCGTAGAGGGCCGCGCGCATCTTGAGTCCGACTTGCTTTCGGGCTTCCTTGGCCATGAATCCTCCTTGCGAGCGGGGATGTGGACCGCGCGGGCGGGTGTGCCGGCGGCACTCACTTTGGGTGGATTATATCAGGGGCATTCGAGGCTGGTCTAGGCATATCTAGATAAGTCTAGATATGGGCCGATTGCGCCTGGCCCCGCAAGTTTTAACGCTTGTGGTTTCGGTCCGCGTCCTCTCCGGGGCCTTGCAAAATGGGCCTATTTCTGGTACTTTTGGGGTGCGTTCGCTTCTATGATTGGCCTTTGACCTAGCTACAAACGCTGCCGGGAGACTCCCCGCGCAGCTTTTTTTTTGCGGGCGTTCTGCCAGCCCGTGGCAGTTCGCGAAAGCGCTCACCGGCGGCTAAGGCGTTGTCGATTCTTGTTGTTGTGGCACGTCTGAACCCCGCGGTTTTGGGTTAGATGTCGCTTTTATTCGTTGTAAGGCTATTTATTCCAAGGAGGAAATGTGCAAATTCTGGTTGAGGGGCAGACAATCCGCCATACCCAGTATGGGGTTGGAATCGTAACCGAGTCGAACACGGACCGCACCACCATCGATTTCGACGATCACGGCGTGAAGAAATTTGTGACCTCGATGTGGAGCGCGGAGCTGATTGGGGAGCCTCCCACGGAAAAGCCTACACGGCGGAGGGGACGCCGCAAGTCCGTGAAGAAGGAAAAAGAAAAAGAGAAGGTCGCGTAGAACTGACAGCCCGAGGGGTCGTGCGGGCTTTATGAAAATCTAAACGCCGGGACTTGTTCCCGGCGTTTTTGCATTCAGGCCTCCTACAGTAAACGCCGTATGTGCGATCTAAGTCACGTATCGTTACCATGGTACGCCGTTAAACGTCCCATTCTTCGGGTGCATTCGCACATATTCTTATTGTAAATATTCACCGTAGCGGATTATTCGTCCTGGCAGCGGGATCGATCGAGTCGCTAACCGCAGATAAAAGCATTGCACCTGGGAGAATTGATGGCGGATTACAGTCGAAGAAAGCCTGATTCGAAAAAATCGAGTGAAACGAGACCCAGCGCGCCGTTGAGCGATGTGCCGGCGGCCGTAGGCTCCTCATCTTCATCCTCATCCTCATCCTCATCCTCATCCTCGTCCTCACCCTCAACCTCATCCTCGCCCTTGTCGGCGAAGGATTGGCTTGCGGGCGGGGGTGAACTGGGGCGGCTGATCGGGGAGCACGACTGGTCGCAGACATCCCTCGGCCCGATTGAGAAGTGGCCGCAAAGCCTGAAGACTTCCGTCAACCTGATTCTCAACGCGCGGCACCCGATGTGGGTTGGGTGGGGCAAGGACGCCGTGTTTCTTTACAACGACGCCTACATTCAGGTGCTGAGCCTGGCGAAACATCCGTGGGCGCTCGGGAAACCCGCGGCGGAAGTCTGGCCGGAGATATGGGATATCTGCGGACCGCTGGCCGACAGCGTGTTCGAGAAGGGCGAGGCGTCGTTCCTGGACGACGTTCGCCTGCTGATGAATCGCGGGACTTTCCTGGAGGAAACCTACTACTCGTTTTCCTACAGTCCCATTCGCGATGAATCCGGCACGGTGGCGGGCTTGTTCTGTCCGTCGACCGAAGTCACGCCGAAGGTAATCAACGCGCGGCGGCTGCAAACGCTATCGGAGCTTTCCGCCAACGCCTTATTGCAGAAGACCACCGAAGCCGCCTGCGCGGCAGTGGCCGCCACGCTGTCGAAAAATCCAGACGACATTCCCTTTGCGCTGCTTTACCTGCTCGATGCGGAACATAAGCACGCGCGTATCGAGCAGGTTTGCGGGCTCGCCGGCGGCATCGAGGGACTTACGCCGTGCCTGATCGATTTGGAGACTGGCGCGGCCATCCAGCGCGGTGGTGATAACAAAGGGAAGTGCTTCTGGCCGCTGGCGGACGTGGCGAAGAGCGGGCAGCCGCGGCAAATTTCGGTAGCGGACCTTGACGGCCTGCCCGCAGGAGTGGGGCAGCAGCGCATTACGCAGGCGATGGTGCTGCCGGTGGCGTCGGGCGGCGAGGGCGGCACGCTGGGAATCCTGGTGGCGGGAGTAAGCCCGGCGCGCAAGCTGGACGCTGAATATCGCACATTTTACGAACTGGTGGCGGGGCAGATCGCGACGGCCATCCAGAACGCGCGCGCGGCGGAAGAAGAGCGGAAAAGGCTGGAGGCGCTGGCGGAGATCGACCGCGCCAAGACGGCGTTCTTCAGCAACGTGAGCCATGAATTTCGCACGCCGCTGACGCTGATGCTCGGCCCGGTGGAGGACTTGCTGGCGAAGAGCCACACGGGGCTTTCGCCGGCCGCGAAGAATCAACTGGAGCTGGTAAGCCGCAACGGTTCGCGGCTGCTGCGGTTGGTGAACACGCTGCTGGATTTCTCGCGCATCGAAGCCGGCCGCATGCAGGCAATCTATCTGCCCACCGACCTAGCGGCGTTCACGGTGGAGCTGGCCAGCGTGTTTCGCTCGGCCACCGAAAAGGCGGGTCTGCGGCTCGAACTCAACTGCGAGCGCCTGGACGAGCCCGTGTACGTGGACCGCGGGATGTGGGAAAAGATCGTTCTCAACCTGATTTCCAACGCGTTCAAGTTCACGTTTGAAGGGGAGATCGAGGTGTCGCTCGGGAAATCCGGGGACAACGCCGAACTGCGGGTCCGCGATACGGGCGTGGGCATTCCCGAGCAGGAAATTCCGCGGCTGTTCGACCGGTTTCATCGCGTGGAGAACACGCGGAGCCGCACGCACGAGGGCAGCGGCATCGGCCTGGCGCTGGTGCAGGAACTGGCCAAGCTTCACGGCGGCTCGGTGCGCGTGGAAAGCACGGCAGGGGAAGGGCAGCACTTTTTTTGTGAGCGTGCCGCTGGGAAAGGCGCACCTGGCCGCCGACAGGATTGGCGGGACGCGCACGCTGGCTTCGACGGCCATCGGCGCGGCGCCCTTCGTGGAGGAGGCGCTGCGCTGGCTTCCGGATACTCCTTCCGCTGCAAACCCCGAAGAGGAGTTTTTACCCGGCAACGAGTTGATCCCCGTTCAGTGCCCGCCCGCTTTCGATCGCCGGAGTAGCGCCGGAGAAGCGGCCGCGTGATTTTGATAGCCGACGATAATGCCGACATGCGGCAGTATCTGGTGCGCTTGATGGAGGAACGCTACGAGGTGAAGGCGGTTCCCGACGGGCAAGCGGCGCTGCGATGCGGTGCGGCAGCGGACTCCGGACCTGGTGCTGACCGACGTGATGATGCCCAATCTGGACGGGTTCGGGCTGCTGCACGAATTGCGAGGCGATCCCGAGACCCGGACGATTCCAATCATCCTGCTATCGGCGCGCGCGGGCGAGGAATCGCGCGTGGAAGGGATGGAACACGGCGCCGACGATTACCTGATCAAGCCGTTCAGCGCGCGGGAGCTGCTGGCGCGCGTGCAAACGCACCTGGAAATGGCCCGCGTGCGAAGAGAGGCCGGCGAGGCTCTGCGGCGGCGCACCGAGCAGTTTGAAACGCTGCTCAACGAGGCGCCGCTGGGCGTCTACCTGGTCGATGGAAACCTGCGAATTCGCGCCGCGAATCCGCTGGCGGTGCGCACCTTCGACAACGTTCGCAATCTCATCGGACGCGACTTCGACGAGCTGGTTCACATCCTCTGGCCCGAGGAGTACGCGGATCAAGTGGTGCAGAAATTCCGGCACACGCTCGAGACCGGCGAGCCGTATTTCGTCGCGGAACACATCGGAGAGCGGCTGGACCGTGGAACCCGCGAAGTGTATGAGTGGCAGATCAACCGGATCACGCTGCCGGAGGGCGGCTACGGCGTGGTTTGCTATTTCCGGGATATCTCGCGTCAGGTGGAGGCGCGCGAGGCCATCGCCGCATCCGAGCAGCGGCTGAGGCTCGCAACCGAGGCGGCGCAGTTGGGCATCTGGCAGTGGAGCCTTGAGGATGACCGGCCCGCGTGGGAAAACGAGCGGATCTACGAGATTTTCGGGCGCACGCGGGAGCAGGGCGTCGTTACCGGTGCGGAATTTCGAGACAAGTTCTGCCACCCGGAAGACTTACCGGCCTTCGACCGGGCGCTGGCGCGCACGCTCGAAACGGGAGAGCGCTTCTTTCACCAGGGGCGGATTTTCATTCCAAACAGGCATGAAGGGAACACGTGCCGCTGGGTGGAACTCAACGGCCAGCTCGAGCGCCGCGCGGACGGAAGCCCATGGCGGATGATCGGCACCACGGCGGACATCACCGCGCGCAAGCAAGCCGAGCAAATGCTGCGCCAGCACCAGGAGCGGTTAGAGTTGGTTGCCAAAGGGGCGCAGGTAGGGTTCTGGTTCTGCGATCTGCCTTTCGACAAACTGATCTGGGACGACCTGGTGAAGGAGCATTTCTGGCTGCCGCCTGATGTGGACGTCACGATCGATACGTTCTACGAGAGACTCCATCCCGACGATCGCGAACGCACGCGTGCGGCCATCGAGAAGAGCAACGCCGAGAACGTTCCTTACGACATTGAATATCGCACAATCTCCGGCGACGGCCGCGAGAAATGGATCCGCGCCATGGGCCGGACATTCTACGACGCGGCCGGCAAGCCGACGCGCTTTGACGGCATCACGCTGGACATTACCGCGCGGAAGAACGCGGAAGATGCACTGCGGGAGAGCGAAGAGCGGCTGCGGCTGGCGCAGAAGGCCGGGCGTTCCGGAACGTGGGACTTTAATTACGGAACCGGGGAGCTGATCTCATCCCCCGAACTGCATGAACTGTTCGGAACCGCTCCGGGAGCCGGTACGAGCGGCGTCGAGGTGTTCCGGCGAATCGTGCACCCGGAAGACCTGCCCATGTGCGACAGGATGCTGGCGGAGGCCATCAAAACGGCCGGGGTATACCATGTAGAGTTTCGCGTGAACCGGCCCGACGGCGAGGAGCGATGGGTCGAGTCCACGGCGCAGATTTATTACGACGAGGGCGGGGCGCCGGCGCGGATTATCGGCGTGACCACCGACATCACCGACCGCAAGCGCATCGAGGAGCGCGAGCGGCGAATGAAGGCGGAAGCCGTGGCGGCCACGGCGAAGTTCCGCGCGGTATTCGAACAGACGCCGGTGTTCGCGGGGATCATGGCGTTGGACGGAACCATCATGGACGCGAACCGGCTATGCCTGGACGCTTGCGGGTATCGCGCCGAAGATGTGCTGGGAAAACATTTTTGGGAAACGGGCTGGTGGCGGCAATCGGAGGAAGTGCAGGCGAAAATTCGAGAGTTCACCGCGCAGGCCGCGGCGGGCACGCCGCATCGCGCAGTATTGCCGTACCACTGGGCGGACGGCACCGAGCGGCTGGTGGACTTTGCCGTGCATCCCATTCGAGACGAAAACGGCCGGATTCTGTTTCTTCACCCCACCGGGGTGGACATCACCGATCTGAAGCGCGCTGAAGAGAAATACCGCGCGCTGGCGGAGACGCTGGACGCGGAGGTGCGCGTCCGGACGAAGGAGGTGGTTTTGCAGTCGGAGCAACTGCGCGACCTTTCCAGCCGTCTGCTGCAGGCGCAGGACGAAGAACGGCGGCATATCGCGCGGGAACTGCATGACAGCGCCGGGCAAATCCTGGCGGCGCTGGGCATGAGCCTCTCAATGGTGGCGCGGCATGCCCAACTGGCCGGTCCCGAACTAGCCAAATATACGGAACAAAGCCAGGAACTTGTTCACCAGCTTAGCCAGGAGATACGCACGATGTCGTATCTGCTGCATCCGCCGCTGCTGGATGAGATGGGCCTGCCGGAGGCGCTGCGCTGGTACATCGACGGCCTGGGGGAGCGCAGCGGCCTGGAAATCGTGCTGGACCTTCCCGAAGACTTCGAGAGGCCCTCGCGCGAGATGGAGCTGGTGATGTTCCGCCTGGTGCAGGAGTGCCTGACGAACATTCATCGCCACAGCGGAAGCAAGAGCGCGGCGATTCGAATCGCGCGCGATGAGCGCGGCATTTTTCTCGAGGTCGAAGACAAGGGCAAGGGAATACCGCCCGAGAAGCTTTCGGCGATCCAGTCGCAAGGGTCCGGCGTGGGCATTCGCGGGATGCGCGAGCGCGTGAGGCATTTTGGAGGGCGCATGGACATCGAGGCGCACCCGGGCGGCACGAGGATATCGTTTGCGTTTCCGCTGAGGGAGAATGTGGCGGCGAAGACGGCGAGCGCCCCGGAGGCGCGGAATTTCGTTCAGTGATGGTGGCCACGGAAGCGTTGGCCGGCGAATCCGCACGCCTGGCGGGCTGAAGAGAAAGAAAATGCAGATCCCTCACTTCGTTCGGGATGACAACTGAAAACGGGGGCGAAGGTCGGGCACCCGAAAAACCTACCCACACCAACGCAACACCAACGCAGCACCTGCACTTGGAACGCCGGCATGCAGGGAAAAAGAAAATGCGGATCCCTCACTTCGTTCGGGATGACAATTTAAAAACGGCTAAGGGTCGACGAGGTTGTGGCGGACGGCGAAGCGCACGAGTTCGCTGAAGCTTGCGAATTTCATTTTTTGCATGATGTGGTTGCGGTGGCTCTCGATGGTCCGCATGGAGACTCCCAGGACGCCGGCGACTTCCTTGTTGCTTTTCCCGGCAGCGAGCAACTGAACCACTTCCACCTCGCGGGGGGTCAGCGTGGTGCCGGGGATCAGACTTTCTACAGGGCCGGCGGGCCCGCGCACGAAGTTTTCGGTCATGGTCAAGGCCAACTGGCTCGTGAAATAGGGCTGGTGATGGCGGACGTGGTCCACGGCGGCGAGCAGGTCGGTGTCCGCATCGGACTTCAGAACGTAGGCGAGGGCGCCGAAACCGAGGCATTCCCGCGCGATTTCCTCCGAGAAATGCATGGTGAGCACCAGGATGTCGGTCGAGGGGGATTCGTGGCGGACGGAGCGGACAACATCGAGGCCGCTCATTTCCGGCATGGTCAAGTCGAGGACGAGCAAGTCCGGCTTTTCCTTCTTGACGTAGTGCATGGCCTCGACGCCATTGGAGGCTTCGCAACATACCTCGATGCCGGGCTGGGATTCCAGCATGGCGCGGATGCCGCGGCGGACAACGACATGGTCGTCGGCGATCAAAACGCGATAGGGCTTGGCGATGTTCATGGGTTGGGTAGCCTCCTGTACGGACGATAAAGAAGCCAATCTCCCTCCGTTAAAGTAACGCAATTCCCGCGAGTCAGCCGCCTGCCGGCTGGACAGAAGCGGCTTCAAGACGGCGGCGGCTGGGAGTTTTCGTCTTCGACTCCAGTCTCGACTTCAGTCTCAGTACCGCTTTTGGCCACTGTCTCTCCCAACGGAGACGCGAGTTCGGCCGCCGATTCGCAGGGGACAATCGGAAGGACGGCGCGAACCGTAAGCCCTCGCCCGGCGACGCTTTCGATTTCGAAATTTCCGTTGAGCTGCTTGACGCGCTCGCGCATGCCGGCGATGCCGACGCCCAGGCGAGAGTTGCGTCCCGGGGCATGCGGCTGAAGGCCGCAGCCCTGATCCTGAATCTCGACGCGGACCTCGCCGTTGGCATCGTGGCGCGTCAGCCGAATGGTGGCGGTGCGGCTTCCGGAGTAGCGATGAACGTTGGTGAGCGCTTCCTGGACAATTCGGAAAACGGTGGTTTCCACCTGCTGCGGCAGGCGGCCGAGGTTTTTATCCACTTCGATGTTCGTCTCGATGCCGCTGCGCTCGGCAAAACCTCGCGCGTACCAGAGAAGCGTGGGGCCGAGGCCAGCTTCGTCGAGCATCGGCGGATGCATGAGATAGGAAAGCACGCGAACCTCCCGGATAGCGTCTTCCGCAAGCCCCCGGGCAGCCTCGAGACCGGCTTGAACGTCTTCATTGCGATTTTCGCCGCGAGCGTCTTCAAGATTGGCGAGGGTCATCTTCAACGCCGCGAGCGTCTGGCCGGCGGATTCGTGGAGGTTGCGGGCGATCTGGCGGCGCTCGGTGTCCTGCGTGCGCAAGAGCTCCTGCGACAGGCGGCGGAGTTCCTCTTCGCTGCGCATCTGGCCGGTGATGTCGTGGACCACGCCGCGCACGCGCGCCGCGGAGCCGTCGCTCGCCGCGACGGGAACGCTCCGCACGTGATAGGCGCGCACCGTTCCGCCGGGCAGGCGATAGCGGGTGAGGAATTCGAAGGGCTTGCACTGCGCGATGGAATCCAGAACCATTTGCCGGACCTTCTGGCGGTCGCTGCGCAGAACGTTCTCCCAGAAGCGTTCGACGTCCCAGTGCGCATTCGAAGAAAAACCGTACATCTTCAAGAGTTGTTTGGAAAGAATGGTCTGGCGGGTGGCGACGTCGTATTCCCAGCAGCCGAACCCGGCGATTTCCTCGGCCTGATCGAGCAGGGCTTCGCTGCGGCCGAGGCGAGTTCCTTCGGCGCGGCGTTCGGTGATGTCCTGCGACATGCCGGAGAAGCGTACGGTTCGCCCCGCAGCGTTTCGCACCGGAACAGCGCGGGTGAGCATCACCTGGATCTGCCCGTTCGGGCGAACGAGCCGGGCCTCGTATTCCAGCGGCACGCTGCGGGCAATCGCGTCGTCGAGCAAGGCGCGAACCCTTTCGCGATCGCCGGGATGAACCATTTTCCACCAGGAGTCGAGGGAGGGCGCGCGCACCTGATCAGAGGGATCCAGCCCTGCCATGCGATAACGATGGTCGGACCAGGTGAGGGCATTGGTTTCCAGGTCCCATTCCCAGCTTCCTAAATTGGCGAGCTGTTCGGCCTGGGCGAGCAATGCCTCGCTTTTCTGGATTTTTTGCTCGGCCAGCCGGCGTTCGGTAATATCCTGGGTGCATCCAACCAGGCGCAGCGGCGCACCGGATTCGGAGAAGAAGGGCGCGAAGCGTGTTTGGAACCAACGGACGGCGCCATCCTTCATGGTGCAGCGATACTCATGCTCCTGGGGCTGCCTCGATTCGAAGGCTCGGGAGAGAAGAAACCTGGCTACCTCGCGATCGGCAGGATCGAGGAGTCCCGTACAGAATTCCTGCGTCAGGGCCACTTCGCCGGCGGTCCATCCGCGGAGCCTGTAATTGTTTTCGGACCACGTTACCGATCCGGCCCCGTAATCCCATTGCCAGCTTCCGAGATTGGCAAGCTGCTCGGCCTGCGCGAGCAACGCCTCACTTTTCTGAAGCTTCGTTTCGGCGTTCCTACGCTCGGTGACGTCCTGAGTGCTTCCGACGATGCGAATGGGCTCGCCCGATTCCGCAAAAAACGGAACGAACCGGGTTCGGAAAACGCGGAGGGTCCCATCCTTCATGGCGGCGCGATACTCGTGTTCCTGGGGCTGCCGGGTCGAAACGGCTTTGGCCAGCAGAATTCCGGCATGCGGGCGGTCGTCTGGATGGACCATTTCCAGGCAGCGCTCTCCGCTGGTGGCAAATTCGCCGGGCTCAAATCCATGCAGCCGGTAGAGATTGTCGGACCACACCACCGTGCCGGATTTAAAATCCAATTCCCAGCTTCCGCTGCTTGAGAGCTGTTCGGATTCGACCAGCAGAGCCCGGCTTTTTCGGAGATCCTCCTCGGCAAGCTTGCGATCGGTGACATTCCACGTCGAGACGGAGAGCATGCCGGCCCTCCGTGTTCGAGGCGGAAACGGAACGATGCGGGTGACAAACCAGCGGTCGCCCTCCGGGAAGTGCATGGAATGCTCGATGCGCTCGGCGGCGCGCGTCTGATGAACGCGCTGCAATAAGTTGCGGAATGGAATGGCAAGGCTGGTCGGAACGATCTCCCGCAGTGTGCTGCCCAGGAATCTTTTTGCCGGGCGCGCCGAAGAGGCTTCGTGCGCGGTCCACATGTGACTGATGGCGCCCTTCAAGTCGATAGTGAAGACGAATTCACCGAATCGTTTCGCAAGCGTTTCGAGCGCGGGCGATGACGCGGCTTTCAGGTTTGCGATATCAACGGCAGTTGTAGCGGCGGATTCCGGCGTGGGAGTGAGTGACCGCGATATGCTCCGGTTCGCCTTGCGGCGTTTCCGGCGCCTCGTTCGTGCGGATTGTTTCGAGCCTGAGATCACTGCCTCCGTTGAGAGGACGGAAAGCAATCCACATTTTCTTTCGCGAGGCGGGTAGCTCCCAAGCGTGCGTCGGGCGAAATTACAAGGAAAATAAGCTCGTATTACATCGATGTCAATATCAAAACGTAAAAACCGCTGAAAGAATTGCGGAGAGACGTACTGGGTCGGCGATGCCGAAGTACGTAGGAGGTCAGCAAGTACCGCAAAACAAATGCCGTATTGTTCCGAATTGAAACGTTGTCACCTTGGGACTAATTTGGCAGCCTAGCTGGAAGGGGAAGTTGTCTATAAAAGGTCGTTGTGGGTTTCTCGCCCGGCCGGAATTAGCGATAGGTTTGCAGCGAACGAGGAAGAGGCTCCCGGCAGCTGTGAACCTGCGTTGGCTCCGTCCGGGCGAGAACATCCTCGAAAATCGAGCGGTAGACGTGCCGGCACTGGATTCAAACGTACGGATTGCGTATTGCGAACCGAGCAGCACGTGTGTGAGTTGGTGTGTGTGCGCCAAGACCCGCAGAATGGAAGAAGCGTAAATTATGCCTGTGATAGCCATGCGCACGCTGTTTGTGGGAAAGCCAAGTCCGCAGGACGTTGCCATGCTGACCCGCCTGGGGCGACGGGGATGGGGCTCCTACTCGGCGGATAATCTGGCGGAGGCTGGAGCGCTGATTGAGGGAGGAGGGTTCGACCTGGTGCTGGCAATGCAGGGGCTTTCCGACGGGTGCGGGTACGAGCTGAGTTCTCGTGTCGGGGAAGCCGGAGGGTCACTGTTCGTGGGGATCGAGTTGTCGAGCGAGAGGGTATGGATTCCGGTGGTGGAACGCGGAGAGAGGGTATTCGGAGACCGAGCGGTACGCGCCGATAGCGCGGAGGCGGAATTGGAGCAGGTGCTTCGCGCCTCTGCGGAAGAAGACAAGAACGATGGAACGCGAAAAAACGCATGGCAGGCGGCGCCTGCTTCGCATGATATCGGCTATGCGCCGATTCAAATTCAACTGGATCCAGGCGATCGTGTTGCCGATCCACCCGCCCCGGCCAAGCCGTCGCGCACCGCGGCAATCGCACGGCTCCAACTGCGATGCGCGAGTTTCGGACTGCAACGTGCAGGGGATGGGCGAGATGAGGCCGAGCGCATCGATAAGGCGAGTGCCGCAGGGGCCGGGAGGCGCAGGGAAGGGCCGGCACGTATCATTTCGGGAATGCGTTCCCATGGGCGAAGTGACTGATTGCCTGAGCGCGGCGTACGACTGCGTGTTGCGATTGATGGGCGATGATCCAGGGGTGGAGGAAACGCCGGGGTCGCAGTTCGTCGAGAATTGCCGGAGGGCGGACGAGCGGCGGTTGCCGTGGCTGAGCGTCGATCTTGGCGAGACGGATCGATTCGTATACGCGCTGGCAAGTGTTCCCGGATATATTGGCAAGAACGTTTCGATCGGTCTGGAACCGGGCTGGCTGGCGATCCTGGCGCAGCGCGAGGGTGATGAGCTGGCCGGAGGATTCTGTGCGAAGGGTCCGCAGGGCGCAGCGCGGCGAAACGACGGAAGAACGGTTATCAAAGAGGCCGAGCAGACTTTTTGTGTGGTGGCACTTCCCGCCGAGGTGAATCCAGTCGATTCCATTGCGGTGCTGGCCAAGGGAGTTCTGGGCATTCGCATGCCGAAGACTTGTGTGTAAGGTTTCGGGCTACCTGTAAATGTTCCGGCAGAGCTGGGCAGCTCCCGCGGCGTTTTTTTATCAAGTCGAGTCAAGAACCGCTGCGAACTCCTGCCAATGCTCTAGCAGGCTGCGGAAAAATGCCAAAATCTGTTCCTCAAGGGCTAAAGCCCTCTTGAATCCCCGGACTTTATGTCGGAGCTCAAGCTCCGACCCCCTAAAAACCACAGTTTTTCCGTAACCTGCTAATGTGTTGCGTGCCCGTCGCTTTGAAGGGTTGGGATCTTTGACTTTTTCGGTTCCGGCGAATCCTGCACAAAGACCCGACCCTCGAAACCGGAGGGTCGGGCACCCGGAATCCCACGGACGCCCTAATGAAACGCAGCAATCGCCACACAGGTTCAACTTCTCCGACTCGCCGCTGAATTCAATGTTCCGACAGGGCGCGGCTCCGGAGATACCACCACAGGGCGACTCCCACCATAGCGGAAGCGAGGCCGGCGGACTGGGCGTTGGACATGCCCAGGAAGGAACGCGGATTGATGCGGATGAATTCGACCAGAAAGCGCGCCACTCCCGTGAGGATGAGATAGGCGGCGAAGATTGTTCCGCGAGGAATGGGATGTTGCGAAGCGGCAGTCGCGGGTCTAAGCAATCCGGCCTGGCTGGCCGGAGCGGCAGAAGAAGACACGCGGGCGGCGATTTGTTTTGCGCCGAGTCGCCACAGCCACCAGGCAATCGCACACGCAACGATTAATTCGTAGAGTGGCGTGGGGTGTACGCGCTGCGTGGTAGGGACGAGACCGTTGGGAAAACTCATGCCCCAGGGCAGCGATGTCGGTATGCCGTAATCGCCGTCGCCTGAGAGGAAACAGCCGATGCGGCCGATGCCGTATCCGAGCGCGGCGGCGGGCGAACCGGCGTCGAGCATCTCGAGCAGCGGAATGCGGCGCATCCAGGCGAGCCACGCATAGGCGGCAAAACCCGCGAGCAATCCCCCGAACCACGCAAAACCGTACTGGCTCAGCAGGTGCTGGAGGGGGTGGGCGAAGAACTCGGCCGGCGATTGGAGTTCATGGTAGAGCTTGGCGCCGGCAATCCCGGCAAGGCACGGAAAAGCAATGAATGCCTCCGCGGTGGCGGCCGCGGACGCCTTGTCCGGCGCGATTCTGCGGCGAAAAATATCGGCGCGCAGCACAAAGTAGGCGCAGGCCATCGCGGTGGCGACCATCAGGCCGAAGGTGGGCACGGTGAGCCGCCCGAGATGGAGGAATGGAAGCACGAGAAGAGAGTATACATGGCGGCGAAGCGGACCAGTGGCGCTGCGGGAATTGCGGCGCGGATTTCCAGATCCACTTCGCAAGCATCGCAACTGGATAGACTGGATTCACTACTGCCGGGAAGCGCCCGGGCAAATCGTACACAGAGACCCGACCCTCGAACCCGGAGGGTCGGGCACGCAAACCCACCGCGTCTTGACGAACGGCAGGATTGCCCCGAAAGTTCTGAAGCTGCGACTCGCTGAAATGCTGCTTGTGGTGGCATGTTTCGGGGGTTGGGGAAAACCGCACCGGCAAGAGTGCCGGCGCCGCTGAACAGCGCCGTCGGGCCAAAGGGTGGGTACAGTAGTTACATTACCGACGCGGCTGAAGTTAACTGGAACGCCGTCGCCGCGCAGAACGAGGCGCTCTCCGGTGAAACTTAATGGTGCGGAGGGGACTCCAATGGACTAGAATCAGCACGAATCGCTTCGCGCTGCCCTCGCGTTGCCGGCGTTCGGGGAAGGGAGGGTGGATACATGGCGCGCCTGAAATCCATTCGCCAGATCGTCCTGAAATCTACTTTGTTCGCTTGCGGTGTCGCCGGATTGGTGTGTGCGCCCGCGTTGACTGCCCGGGCGCAGCACGGGGGCGGCGGAGGGCATTTCGGCGGAGGCGGACACTTTGGCGGAGGCGGGGGCCACGTAAGCGCGCCTCCAGCGCCCCATTTTTCGGCGCCGCCCGCTCGGATGCCCGCGCCCGCAGCGTCAGCAGGCGGGACGCACTTCATTTCCGCGCCGCCCTCACATATCGCGGCGCCCCTGCCGCTGAATCGGCCAAGCTTCGGGAACCATGTGACGATCATTCCGCCGCCGGTTGCAAGTGCGCCTCCACACACCGTGATTGGTTTTCCGCCGGCGACTGGTGGGGTGCGCATTCTCTCGACGCCGGGAGCGCTGCGAAGTTCCGGGGCGTTGAGCTTCTCCGGCGAAGGGCACGAGATTTGGCAGAATCCGGCCGTCGGAACTCCGGCGGCAGGATTTCATCGCGGATTTCCTATTTCGCCGATTTATCCGCGGCGGCCGATCTATCCGATTAGTCCTATTTTTCCGGTCTGGGGCTATCCGATTTTTGGCGGAGGGTTCTGGCCGGGATTCGGCTTTGGAGGATTGGGGCTGGGCTGGGGACTGGGCTGGAATTCATGGGGTTGCGGCGCTTATGGCGGCTGGGGATTTGGATGCGACGCGTTCCCTTACTACGATTCCGGGTATGGAAATTACGGCTACGCGTACAGCCCCGGAGGCCTGGAAGGGCAGATCGAATCGCAGAACGGGCCTGCCATCTATGAGAATGCTCCCGCGCCGGCCCCGCTCGTGTATGGCGGCGGAGAGCGGCAGCTCGTGCAGCTCTACATGAAAGACGGCAGCGAATACGACGTGACGGACTACTGGCTGGTGGATGACAACGAACTGCACTTCACGACCGTCGATGCGAACGGGAATCAGACCGAGCATGTGATCGGCTTCGATCAGCTCGATCTGCGGAAAACGATCGACGTGAATACGGATCGCGGATACCGGTTCGTGCTGCGGAACGAGCCGATCCAGCAGTATCTGCAGGGCACGGAGAGCAATGCGCCCGAGGGGACCGCGCCGGAGGGGCCGCTACAGCCGCCTGCGCCTCAGGTTCCGGCGGTTCCACCGCAGCCCGCTGCACCTGCGCAGCCTGCGCAACCCCACTGAACCCGCACTCCTGGCTACCCTGCGGTTACGACTCGGAGAGGTCCCTCGCTCGCTTCGCCTTCCGGCGGTTCCACCCCGGCCCGATGCACCCGCGCAGCTGCGCGACCCGACCCGACCCGACCCAACCCTCACTCGTGGCTACGCTGCGGTTACTACTCGGAGACGTCCCTCGCTCGCTTCGCTCCGCTTCGGGACGCCGATGCTCTTCGCATCGGCGCCTTGGACGACTTTTCACCACACCAACAATGAGTTGACAGAAATTTTTGAAAAGCGTAAAACTTTTTTCGTTAACCTCGAATTGTGTCGATGGCTCCCACCGTTGTTTGACTCGAGCAAAACTTAGCGGGCAGCGTACTGTGACGCCGGGCGAGTAACCCCTAAGGGGGACACGTTCGCATCATTCGCACCTGTTCGCAGTGATCCACACCGATTCGTAGTGATCCACACCGATTCGTAGTGATCCACACCGATTCGTAGTGATCCACGTTGACCCGCGCTATTTCGCGCTACCACACTTTGGAGGAACTATGCCGAATTACAATACGCAGGCGCCGCCTTATTCGATTTTTCCGGGAGACGTGGCGCTGGCTTTCAATAGCGAGGCTCCGGCGGGCGGGCAGGCGAGCCAGCAGTTTGCGCTGCCCAGCTACGCGGGCATGCCGAACAACGGGCGCACCATCACGTGGCAGACGATCTACGGGAGCGCCCCTTCGGCGATCAGCATGGTGCTGCAAACGGCGATGAACGACGTGGACGCGCAGTATGCGACCGTGGACACGTCGACCGCTACAGCCGGGGAGACCCGCGTGGTGACCAACGTGCGCGCGAACTTTATCCGCGCCAAGGTCTCGTCGATCACGGGAGGATCGGGCGTGACGGTGCAAGTGCTGGGGTAGTCGGTTAGAATAGGGCGTGGAGAGAAGGCCTCTCGGACGCTGGGGCATGAGAAGAGCCACAGTAGCCACGCTGATCCTGCTGACGGGCGCCATCGTCGCTTGCGGCCACGGGGCGCAGATCGAGCACGCGCAGGCAGCTCCGCGCGACCCCGCCAACATGCATACCGTTACCGTGAAGTTTGACTATGACTTCACCAAAACTCCGCCGTGCTTGCCGGCCACAACCACCAAGACGTGCATCAAGGAGTTTGTGGTCTACGATGTCTCGGGCGGGCGCTACAAATTGTTCACCATCCCAGCGCCAGCCGGGGCCAAAGGAGTCGTCAAAGGAATTAGCGGGCAAGGGCCGCCGCGCACCTTTGAACCGGGAACACATTTTATTTCGGTGACGGCGGTGAACGCTTCCGGCGCCGAATCGGATACCAGCGCGGCGAAGGTCTCGGTGGAAGTGAAACGCAAGACGGACGTCGCGCCTGCCGCCGCGGCGCCCGAAAAGCACTAGCAGTTTTTGGCGCGGCCTGCGGGCCGACCAAAAGCCACATGGCGCACTGATTCTGAAGCTCCGCTGCGACCCCCGAAAACCGGAGACTGTGGCGAGTACCTCTGAGCCGAGAATCGTTTCGATTCAGGCGTGTGTGCACAAAGACCCGACCCTCGAAAACGGAGAGTCGGGCACCCGGAAACCCGGAGTCAGCTTGCCAGCTTAGCTGCGACGCCTTTTGTGGTGGCTTGCCGCGCGGGCATGGCGGCGAGGCTTCGCCGCTTTTTTCTCCGGCGGAGCGACCGGGAGGTCGGAGTTGTAGGTATCGACGACGACTTTCCATTTGCCGTCGGCCTGTTTCTGCCAGACCTCGACGTACTTGCCGTGGTCCATCACCGTCTTGCCCTGGGGATCTTTTGTGGTCTCCTGATACACGCCCGTCGAATAGGCCAGATCGCCCGAGCGCGCGACCTCGACTTTGCTTGCTTCCCACGACACGGAAGTGCCTGGAACGAGAAACGCAGCCCATACCGCGCGAATAGCCTGTATGCCGATGGCGATCGGCGCGTTCGCAGGCAGCAGGGAAGCGTCGTCGGCGTAGAAGGACATCGTGCCGTCCAGGTCGTTGGCCGCCGCCTTTTTGGACCATTGTGCGTCCAGATCCTTGATGGCCGAGGCATCGGCTGCGCGCGTGTCGGGCGGGGCCTGCTGGCCGCAAGCGGTTAGCGCCAGAACGACGGCCAGACATGCCCATCGCAGAGGCTTCGATTCGTACATTTTTCCCGGACGGCTGTTCATCGGCTGATTCTCCTGGAAGAGAAAGTCTCGCGTGCCAGCTTCGCGTATCGCCCTTCTTGCGAAGTGCCGCTCATCTTACGGGTGCGCGGAGCGGCAAGTCAAACGAAACGCGGAGGGCTGTAATTTGATTCGCGATTCGGAACTCCTGAAGCTTTCTTCAATGACACTTCATTGCGTCGGCTTCGTTCGTGAGCGCGACCGTGCGCAGGCCTGGATTCCGTGCGGGCGGCCGCGACTCGAGGGAGACCGACTCTGCAAGCGGCATCGCGACGCGATGGATGGGGCCGTCATAGGGCTGATCCAGGCGCGGGTGTTCGGTGATGACCCAAACAAGACAAAACAAGCCGGGCGCGGGAGAGGCAAACGATCTTAGCGCGGGCTTTGAATGCGTTCACGCGCTCGCGCCGATGATGGCGAAGGCGGGCGCCAGCCGGGGCCCGGCGGGAAAAGCAAAGCGCGCCGTGGGTAGCAAGCGCAAGAAGGTTCCTCCGCCGCTCGGGACAAACCAGCACAAGAAAAAGAGGCTCGCCGAGGCGCTGCGCGCAGCGGGGCTCGATGAAGGGAAGGTGGCGGAAGCCTACGTCGTGGTGGTCAAGAAGCTGCGAACCGGAAACAGCGACGAGAATGCCACGATCAAGCTGCTGGTGGACGTGCTGAAGGAGTGTTGCCGGATCCTCGAGCCGCCGGGCGCACAAGGATCACGGGCGAGCGAGGGGCCCGCAGTGGTGAACCTGTATCACAACGTTCCGCGGCCGGTGCGGGGTTTCCGGCGAGGAAGCGCGGACGCGGAAGCGGAAGAGGAAGCGCAGTAGCGCGATGCGCTATCAGTGCGTCGCGGCCTTGTGGTGCGTGCCGTGGTGGCCGCCGTGCCTGCCGTGCCGGTGGTGATGCCTCGATTTTGCGCTTGCGGGAGCGGCGACGATGGCAAACATCGCCAGTCCAAGCAGGATTGCGAATAATTTCGAGCGCCAGGAATTCATGTGGATTTCTCCGTGGGTGCGCAAAAGCAGGGTGCGCACGGCGCCATGCTACCACTTCGTTTTTTGCGCGGATATGAATTTCGGCGTGGCTTGACGAGAGAGGCAACGACGGGTGAGCAAGTTTTCGATGGCGCTTATTTTTTCACCCCGCCAATCGGGAGATCGGCGATCGCAGGGAACACCTTCGCGGGGGCTGATGGAGCGCTGATTTCGACTTTCGATGTTGAGGACTTACCAACGGCGAATCGCGCACAAAGACCCGACCCTAGAAAACGGAGGGCCGGGCAAATCTGTTCCCCAGGGGCTAAAGCCCTGTTGAATCCCCGGACTTTATGTCGGAGCTCAAGCTCCGACCCCCTAAAAACCGGGGTTTTACGGCTACCTGTCAGGGCGCCGGGGTCAGCCAATACTGCGGAAAAATACCAAAATCTGTTCCCCAGGGGCTGAAGCCCTGTTGAATCCCCGGACTTTATGTCGGAGCTCAAGCTCCGACCCCCTAAAAACCGGAGTTTTACGGCTACCTGTCAGGGCGCCGGGGTCAGCCAATACTGCGGAAAAATACCAAAATCTGTTCCCCAGGGGCTGAAGCCCTGTTGAATCCCCGGACTTTATGTCGGAGCTCAAGCTCCGACCCCCTAAAAACCGGAGTTTTACGGCTACCTGTCAGGCGCGGGGGGCAGCCAATACTGCGGAAAAATACCAAATCTGTTCCCCAGGGGCTAAATGTCGTGTCTCAAGAGGTTGTTAACATCCAAGCCGGAACGGGAGATGGGTGGGCACTGGTTGAGACTAGCATGAGGTCGATGCCAGTTGTACTGGTGGATCCAAGGAGTGAGATAGCTGCGGCGCTCGGCGGAGTTTTGGTAGAGCCGGGCGTAGGCCCATTCGCGGATGGCGGTTTGGATAAAGCGTTCGGCTTTGCCGTTGGTGCGGGGGGTATAGAAGCGCGTGCGCTTCGGTGTGATGCGCAGCCTGCGGCAGTTGGCGGCGAAGCGGCGGGAACAGAAGCACGGGCCGTTGTCGGTGAGCACGCGGCGCACGGTAATACGCAAGCGGGCGAAGTAGGCCACCGCTTGGCGCAGGAATTTGCTGGCGGAAACAGCTTTTTCGTCCGGGAGCATGGCGGTGAAAGCGATGCGGGAGTGATCGTCGACGGCGACGTAGAGGAACTCCCAACCGGCGCCGCGGGTTTCGTCCTGGGGATTGCCGGTGATGCGATGGCCTGGTTTGGCAATGCGGGCCAGCTTTTTGATGTCGATGTGCAGCAGATCGCCGGGAGCGGGATGCTCGTAGCGAAGGATGGGAACGGTGGGCTGCAGAGAGCGAGCGGTGTTCAGATGCAAACGAGTGAGGATGCGACTGACGGTGGCGGGGCTCAGACCCGTGGTCTGAGCGATGCGCACGCCGGTCCAGCGCTCGCGGCGCAGCATTTCCACGCGGGAAGCCAGTTCGGCGGAGGTCGTGCGGGGGGAGCGATGCGGACGCGAGGAGCGGTCCTGCAAAGCGGCCGAGCCGCCTTCACGGAAGCGGCGGACCCACTTGGCGGCCGACTGTCGGCTGAGCTTGAACTCGACTGCAGCCGATTTCAAGCTCACTTCTCCTGCCAAAACTTTCTTGGCCAGTTGTTCTCGACTGTGAATCGTGAGGCGGGCATGATGATGGTAGTCCATTCGGTCTCCTGGGTTACTGTTGTTCGCAAACTCAGCTTCCCAGTTCTCGACCGAATGGACAACAACGTCTTGAAACTTCACAGCTAAAGCCCTGTTGAATCCCCGGACTTTATGTCGGAGCTGAAGCTCCGACCCCCTCAAAACCGGGGTTTTACGGCTACCTGTCAGGGCGCTGGGGTTGCGACGGGCACTGGCGCGGGAACGGGAGCGAGGATGGGGGCGAGGAGCGACGACTCTGGTTCAGGTTCCAGCTGCGCTCGCAATCGGGACAGCTTGGCGACGCGAATCTGGCGGGCCAGGCCAAGTTTTTTCAGGGCCCAGATGCCGTACCAGTTGAAGTCGATCTCATACCATTTCAGGCCGTGGCGCGCGGAGACCGGGTGCGCGTGATGGTTGTTGTGCCAGCCTTCGCCCCAGGTGAGCAGCGCGACCCACCAGCTGTTGGTGGATTGATCGCGGGTGACGAAGCGGCGCGAACCCCACGAGTGCGTGGCGGAGTTGACCAGCCAGGTGGCGTGCAGGCCGAAGACGGTGCGCAGGAAAATTCCCCAGAGCAGACAGGGCACGCCTCCGATGGCAAACACCACGACGGCCAGCGCGATCAGCGGCACGTAATGGTATTTGGTGATCCAGACGTGAAATTTGTCGCGCGTCAGGTCCGGGACGTAGCGGGCTTCCGTGGTGGTGTCATGGTGGAGCGACTTGCCCATGAGGATCCAGCCCATGTGTGCCCACCACTTGCCGTCAAGCGGCGAGTGCGGATCGCCTTCGTGGTCGGAGTACTTGTGATGGATGCGATGCGTTGCGACCCAGAAGATTGGGCCGCCCTCGAGCGTGAGCGTGGCGCAGATCGTCAGGAAATATTCGACCCATTTGGGGGTTTTGTAGCCGCGGTGCGTGAGCAGGCGGTGATAGCCCATTCCGATGCCGAGACTGCCGGAGATCCACCACAGAAAAATCGAGAGAAAGAATGCCTTCCAGGTGAAGAAGAAGAGTGCGGCGATCGCTCCGATATGAAATAAAACCATGACGGATGCCGTGAGCCAGTTGACTCCATCGGCGCGCGCCTGCTGCTTTTTAATGCTGTTGAGTGTCATTGTTGTGTTGAGCCCTCGGTGGATTTGTCAATACCAGCGTAACAGTAGCCGGAAACTGGCTTTGTAATTGTTATGTAATGTTTCGCCCCGAAATGCGGCTGGAAGAAGGCGACGGGAACGCGGTTTCGACGCTTGACGTTTGAATTTTCCCCGCAGCGAAGAAAGTTAAAGGCTTGAGCCTCGAAGCGGGAGGGCCGGGCGCCCGTAACTGCGGCCTCGCGAAATTCAGATAGGGAGGGCGTAGGAGAACGGGCGGTGCGCGTGGCTCCTCCAGAAATAGGCGAGGATGATCACGCTGGCAACGGCGGCGTAGGCGCACCACAGGGAGGTGAACGCGTAGCGCTTCACCTCCATCACGATCAGCAGAATCGCCAGGTTGGCGGCGCCAAAGGCGATCATCGGCCGGATTTTGGACATGAACAGCGAGCCGCAAGTGGCGATCACATAGAGGACGGCGACCGCCGTGTTGTTGGTGGCCGGGTTGATGTACACGATGCTGTTGCCGCGGATATAGACCTGCAGCCCGTAGGCGACCAGCGCCCACAGGATGTAGAGCGCCGTGCCTGTGCCGATCGCGAGGAACGGCAGCATGCGGCGGCGGCTTTTTTGGTCCGGTTCAAAGAGGAAAACGCTGAGAGGTAAGAGGAAAGGCAGCAGTCCCTGCGCGTAGAGCATGAAGGCCGCGGCCATGTTGTGGGTGACCGTGGGCGAGAGGACGCCGTCAAGGCCGAGCCAGACGAAGCCCTCGGTGAATTGGTGAATCGCGAACAGCGTGGGCAGCGAGGCGAAGAGGAGCTCGCGGCGGTGCTTCACGCGCGTCAACGTGACGACGCCGATCGCGCCCAGAGCGCCGCTGCCTACGAAGTTTGCTGCCGCTGAAAAGCACATGTTTGTTCTCCTTGCTTCGGCGCCGCTCGCGATTGCGTCAAACTGCGCGGAATGCGAAATATAGCTGATGGCGCGAAGAGTTTGCAGGGAAAAATTCCTCAGGGCTGAAGAGACTGTGTAGCAGCCGGCTAAATCGTCCCTCAGGGGCGGAAGCCGCTCCGATTTTCAGGCAGTTGCGGCACCGATGAATCCGCGCCCTGACGAAAACCGACATTGCCACACACTTTAAGGACCAGTGTTTAAGTTTTTTCTGCGGGCTGATCGCGCGCAAAGACCCGACCCTCGAAACCGGAGGGTCGGGCACCCTCAAAGGCGAATTGCTCGCGGCTTCACTTCTTCTCACCGTTGGCAATATCGACTCTTACCCCGCCAATCGGGAGATTGGCGTTCCCAGGGGACATCTTCGCGGCTAAGGGGCTTTCGTCAGCGGATAGCCCATGCAGGACTTTACGTCGGCCGAGATTAGATGGAAGCCGTCGAACAGGCCCATGGGGCGCGGCTGGATGTAGAAGTACACGTCGAAGAGGATGCGCTTTTCCTCGTGGCCCGGCGGCATGCCGACGGCGTGGGGCGGCGCCGGCTTGGCCTTGGCCTTGTCGTCTTTCGGCTTGTCGTCGGGCGTGGGCAGATGCGTGGTGAACTGCAGTACGGCGGGATATTCGTTGGCGGTCCATTCCTGGCCGCGCGCGTCGCCAAAGACGTAGGCGATTGCGAGGGACGTGACGCACCAGGTGGCGCTGCCGTTTTTGACGCGCATGGCGAGGTCGTAGGTCATGGCGTCCTCGCGGGCCGACACGCTGAAATCGGAAATGGTTACCTTCTTCTGCTCCGCGTCGGGCAGCCGTGCAACCTTCACTCCAAATGGAATCTCGCCCGTGCAACTGGCTTTGGGCGCGCTTGCGGCTGGCGGCTTTGCCTGCGCGTGAGCGGAGGAGGCGCACAGCAGGAGAGCCAGCAGCGCGAGCAATACGTCGCGCTGCGCAACTGCGGCGGGCCGTCGAGGGGGAAGCGCAATAGTCACAGATTGAAATCATACATCGGCAGGCTCGTTTTGAAAGGGCGTTTGGATCGTGGCGTTGAGAGAAGTTCAACCAGGAGAATCTAGGGCTGGCACACGCCGAGGTCGCTTTTCTCTTTCTTTACTTCCCACATCAGCGTCTTGTCGGCGGCTGTCGATCGGGCTTTCTTGCCTAGCAGGGCTACTCGCTCGCCCACCTTGATGTCGGCTGTGTTGCCGGAGAGCACATAGGTGTGCTCGTTCTTTTCATCCTTCACGCTCAGCACATTGTCTTTCGAGGCGACGCAGCCCGTCACCGTCTTCTTTTTAGATACCTGGTAAATCACCACGATGGTAACGACAACGATGGCCACGCTAGCAACCATGAGTCCAATGACAAGTCCGTTATGCCCTGAACCTATTCCCCCTGGGAATCCTTCGCCAGGTCCCACTTGCTGCGCGTCGGCGGAGATGGCGAGAAGCATGCACAGCGTGGCAATCAGGACTCCGCGACAGAAGTGTCTGCGGACCATCGGCCCTCCTCAATCAAAGGAACCCGCGCCTCCAACGGAACCGGCGCCATTCTCCGCCTACTTGATAGAGGTGTCAACTAAACGGATTTGATAACACCAAGACGACTCGGAGTAGAAAAACACAAGGAGGAATAATGGCGGCGAACAAGAAGACGGTTGGGTATTACGTGCAGCTGGGCGGGATTGCATCGTTCGCGCTGGGAGCGATCTTGAGTTTGCACCACGTGGCGATTGGGGCGGCGTTTATCGGCGGGGCGGTGGCGTTTTACGTGGGGCAGAAGATTCAGACGATGGCGTAGGGGCTCGTAGGGCCGGGAACCCGTAAAATCAAAAGAAAAAAGCAGATCCCTCGCTGCGCTCAGGATGACAGCGAAGACCAACCGCAGAAGCAAAAAAGCCGGCGGGACGCCGGCGCTACGAACGTCGAGAGGCGTAACTGCGGCGGAGCGATGATGGCGGCGCGCGTTACATCGGGGATGGAGCGGTGGATTGCGGACGCGGCGCCAACAGACTGCGAAGAGGGCGCGGGGCGGCATTCGCGCTGCGGTGATTCATCCAACGAGGTGACGCTCGCGCTGGGGTATGAGCCGTTTCCCAAGCAGAGGCTGTTTCACGGCTCCGCCGCGAAGTACCGGCTGTTTGGCGGGGCGGCAGGGCCGGGGAAATCGAAGGCGCTGCTGATGGAGGCGATCCTGCAGGCGCACGAGCACCCCGGCGCGAACACGCTGCTGCTGCGGCGCACGTTTCCCGAACTCGAGCAATCGCTGCTGCTCTATTTCCGGCGCGACGTGCCGCGCGAACTGTACGAAAGCTTTCAGGAATCGAAGCACGTGGTCACGTGGCGCAACGGCTCGACCACGCGGTTCGGATATTGCGCGCGCGAGAGCGACGTCTACCAATACCAGGGCGCGGAATTTCTTTTTATCGGCATCGACGAGCTGACGCTTTTCACGCTGCGGCAGTGGCAGTTTCTCACCAGCCGCAACCGCTGCCCGGTGGCGCGGCGCGTTTCCGTGCATGGCGGGCGCGACGAACCCGGGAAACATCGGGCACGCGTGGGTGAAGGCGCTGTGGATCGACCGGCGAGCCTGCGCCGGGGATGGAGCATCCCGAGGAGTACGATGCAGCGGACTACGATTTTATTCCCGCGCGCGTGGCGGACAATCCCATTTATGCGGGCGACGCAAATTATCTGAAGACGCTGCGGGCGCTGCCTTCGCATTTGAAGCGCGCGTTTCTCGATGGCGACTGGGATGTGTTCGCGGGGCAGTATTTCGACCGCTTCGACTGCGTCGCGGCACGTGGTGCGGGCCGAGCAGATCGACTGGAAGCCGTGGTGGCCGCGCTGGATTTCGATGGACTGGGGATTCGAGCATCCGGCGGCGGTGTACTGGCACGCGCAGGGGCAGTGGGAGACGGCAGGCCACGCGGACGCGGGCGGCGAAAGGGCCAATGCGCAAGGGAAGGGAGTTGTGACGTACCGCGAATATGTGACGCATCGCACGCCGCCGCGGGAATTAGCGCGGGAGATTGTGGCGCGTTGCGTGGCGGGGAGTGGCAACAACGGAAGTGGCGATGCGGCGCGGGTGTTGGGCAGCGGCGCTGACCGATACGCTGGAAGAGAGATCCCTCGCTACGCTCGGGATGACAACGAAAACCAACGTCGCGGCGGATACGAGCGAGAAAAAATCGACGCGATTTATCTTTCGCCGGATGCGTTTGCGCGGCGCACCGATGAGGCTTCGATCGCGGAGCAGATGGGCGATATTTTCGCGGCGGCGGAGCTGCCGCGCCCGGTGCCGGCGGATGACGATCGCGTGGGCGGGTGGATGCTGATGTATCAAATGCGCGGCTCTAAATCGTCAATGTTTATCGGCCTATTCGTGATTGCCGGTTGTCACTGTAGCGAGATTTGTAGCTACGTTTTTCCGGTATGGGCTCATTGAACGACAACCCCGCGTTTCCGCTCTTCTGCTGCCCGCTTTTCCTGCGCGGCGTTGTAGATCTCGAGTTTGCTAAAGTCGCTTTCGATCTTCTCGCCGCTGGGATGGACGTACCTCTGTGACATCACGATGCTGTGGTGTCCTGCGATCTTCTGGATCGAGAATGGATCCGCGCCGGCTTCACCCAGCCTTGTTAACGCTGTGTGCCTCAAACTATAAAACACGAACGGCGTGACGCCTGAGTCCTTAAGAGCCCGCGCATGCAGCCTACGGAATGTGGACGTCTCGATGTGGCCGCTGCGTGTCTCAGAAGGGAACACCCAACCCTCTTTTTTCCGTTCAGCCTCGAAGCGCATGGAAAGGAATGCGTGGGAACGGCTGGTCAGCGGAACGTTGCGGCGCGCGTTCTTGGATTTACCGAACGGGTTATAGACGTGTCCGAAGCGCGACCGGCCGACCGGCGTAAGGTGGACGTTTTCCCATCGCAGTCGAAAGCATTCCTCCGGGCGCAGTGCCGTGTCGACCAAAATTGTTGCGATCTCACGGAGCAGCGGCGGCGCCGCGGCCAGGTACCGCGCTTCCTCATCGTGAGTGATGATCCTGTCGCGTTGTACTTCGCCTTTCTGGCGCGTGATTTTGGGTACGCGCTGGATAATCTTCCACTCCTGAGCGAGACGCAGCATACGGCGCAACACTTCGACCTGCCGGTTCTGGCTTGCCACCGCGTACGGCTTTCCATGGTGTTTCTGGCCCTGGCGCCACTTCGTGTAGCCCGCGATCTTTTCTTCATCGATCTGGTCGAGTCGCACGCGAAACGGTTCGTATTCGAGCAACCGCTTGACGTTGCACAGAAAGAACGCGACGGTTTTGGGCTTGGCCGCGTGGCGCAGTTTTACGTCCTCCCGAAACCGATCTGCGAAAGCAGAAAACATCGGGACAGGTTTTCGTTCCTCGATTCCGACTTGTCCTTTTGCCAGTTGCGTGCGAAAGGCGGATTCGATAGTGACGGCTGCCTTGCGGGATTTTTGTTTGGTCGAGCGCTGGATTCGCCGGCCGTCAAAAATGAATTGGTACCAATAGACGCCTCCCCTCCTATAAACAGTCATCGGCTTCTCCTTTTCTGTTTGGATTTTGCTCTGAGTCGGCGCTTTCGGAATCTCTCGCGGCAACGAATCGAGCAGTACTGCTGGTCGGGACGCTCGGGTTGAAAAACTGTGTCACAGCACGCGCACGTCCGCAGGTCGCGCAATGCGCCGCGCACAAACAACGCGGTCGGCAGATCGTCGCAAAGGATTCCGGGCTCGAGACGTTCCGGCAGTAGACGCAGCCAAAGAATGAACTTGGCAGACTTCATCGCTTTGGTGAATTCAACCGCGGACAGGATGTGCGCGGACTCTTGATACTTGATCGTTTGCGCCAGGTCTTTTTCCGAGATCCCGAAGATTTTGCGGATTGCGTTGCGTGCGGCCAATTCGTCGCCGTTGTCGTGCGCGTGTCTTAGTTGAAGGATTCCAATAATCCGCTCCCACGCATTTTTGTCGAGGGCCCGCACATCTCCGGCCAAATTGTCGTCTTTGACGATGACAACGCGCGTTGGCGCGTGGGACAGATCGTTAAACGCCATACCGTCAGCAAGTTGCCTCTTTCCTGCCCGGATGAGAACCGCAATAGTCGAAGGCGATGTGTCCCAGTGTGTCCCTAGTACCGGCTCTTTCATTTGACTAGCCTCGATACTAAGCCTATACATCGTGACATGTCAACGCAGCGGAGGATTGAATGACAAAGGCAAGCAAGCAGGGAAGCAAGCAAAGCGCGAACGTCGAATTGACTGGGGATGCCGCGCGATATGCCGGCGCCTCAACGGTGCCGAGCGATCAAAAGGAAAACTACATCAACGTCAAAGAAGCGGCTGCGTTGCTCAGGTTATCTGAAATCTCGATTCGACGCATGCTCTGGAAGCGGAAGCTGAAGCGGTACAAGTGTGGCGGCCGCACGTTACTGCGGGAATCGCAGGTTCTTTCTCTGATTCACGAGGCGTAACATCACGCTCTTTTTTTCAGGCACACCCGGTTTGCGGCCGGGTGAATTTCAAATAGGAGAAAACGGTGAGTACAGCCACGATATCAACTCAGCAATTCGAAGTCAATTCCGTTGTTTCATTCCAACAATCAAAAAAACCGGCTGTACGGATGTACGCGCTCGTGCGTCTGGGACGAACTGGAAGCATAAAAGGAGGAAGAAGCGATGAGCCCGGAAGTGATGATACCCCGCTCGGATTTGAAGCTAGAAGAACGTCTCGCAATCGTCAAGGCCTTGCGCCGATGGGGAAAGAAATTCAAAGCGCGAGCCCTCAAGCTCGAACCTAAACGGAAGTTCGAACCATTTCACGCCTTCACAGTCATTAGAGTCGGCTGGCGGACTCGGTTCTCGAAACACCTTAAACAATCAAGCGCCGAAGAACTGTGGCGCCTAGGTTGTGGCTGCGAGAACCACGCCAACGCACTCGCAGAAGAAACGAGCAAAGGAGAGCAGCGATGAGAAACGAACCTGGACGCGATGATCGTAGACGATAAAACCCCGCACGCGCCTGATTGTCCGCTGGGCAGCGGCGTACCCGAAGGCGACAAAATTCGCAAGACGCCCAGAAGGAAATGCGACTGCGGGCTCGAAGTGCTTCGGCGCACCAAAAGGAGACGAAACGATATGGACAACGAAGTCGTGTACGGAATTCGAGTGAAGGAATCTGGCAATTTTCTCTATGAGCCGTCGCTGCACTTGCTTGCGGACGGCCCGCTCAGGCAATTCAAGTTTCATCCTGACTGCGGAGCAGTCGAGGATGCGTTTCGAAGGCTGACGCACGATTCCGGCGATGGCAGAAGTTACGACCCGGATCACCTGGAGATTGTGCGAATGATTATTGTGACGTGAAGACCTACCACGTTTTCTGCGCAAACTTCCACGAAGGCCGGCTACTCGGGAGAAATGGAGAAACAGATTATGAGGACGAATGCAGCGGAGATCACTTTCAAAATTCACGCAACAAGCCGAGACCGTTCGCGAGCCGGCTGTCGACCGGATTGTCCCCACCGCTAAACTTAGCGAACGCGAACTGCTTGGCGCCTTGTTGCTCAACAATAGTTTGTTTCCACAGGTGTCCGAGCAGCTCGACGGTTCCGAGTTTTTTGTCCCCGCCTACGCCCGGGTCTACGCGACCATGCGGCAACTTGCCCGCGAAAATAAGCCGTTCGATTCTTTCATTTTGATCGAGGAGTTAGGCGACTCGTTCATGCCGGAAGAAACGCGGCAAGATTTCGTCGCGAGTCTCGTCAAGGATTTGCCGATCCTGGGTAACGTCGATTCCTACGTCGGCCGGATCAAACACGCCGCGCGCCGGCGCAGCCTGATTCACCTGGGCGACAGGCTCAGGGAACAGGGATTCACCGACGACGCCCTGGACGTCGGCGCGATTCAATCGGACGTCGCCCAGTTCATCGAAAATACCCGCGAGCAAAACCCGGACGAAGAAGAGTTTCTCGAGACTCCCTTGGTTACCTGTTCCCAAGCAACCGACTCGACCGAATACTTGGCTTACCCCCTCGCGGTAAAAGGAATGACCACAATTCTCGACGGACTGCCGAAGGCTGCCGGAAAAACCCGCCTATTACTTGCAGCGATCGCCGCAACCCGGCGTGACGGCCTGTTTCTCAATCACGGCACCAAGCCTTGCCGCTTGCTCTACGTTACCGAAGAACCGCGAAAAGTTTTTGCTCTCGCACTGCGTCGTGCCGGGCTCGACAAAGTGGACGACAGCGACTTGCAGATTCTATTCAACTTCAGGATGCACGGCTGGACCTGGGAGCAAAAAGCTCAGCACATCGAACGGCTCTGCAGGAAACACAAAATCGATTGGTTGATCCTGGACACGTTTTTTAAAATCGCCGCCATCCCACCCGACAAAGAAAAAGACGCGCCAACCCTTCGCGCGGCCGCCGAACCTATGCGGCAGATCGCAGCGGAACTGGACGTCGCAGTTCTCTTGAGCCGGCACGAACGCAAGAGCCAAGGTGACGTCGGCCAATCAGGAACCGGATCTAACGCCCTTACCGGCGACGCCGATATCGTCTGCCGCTTGCAGCGCTTCCCGGGCCCGGCATCCCCAAAACGCGAACTGGAAGTCATCGGCCGCGTCGAAAACAAAACGCTCGAAATAGAGCTTGTCGATTGGCCTACCGAGGAATACCGCATCGTTGAGTCCAAGGATATCCCCGATAGCTTCGGCTTCGTCCGCGTCACTGTCACGCCCCGCATGAAGAAAGTTATAGCCTTCGTGCGAGCTAACGAGCCGGTCAATAAAAATCGCGTCTATCAATCCAAAGCTAACGGCGGCGCCGGTCTCAAAAAGCAAAACGCCATGGAAGCCCTGGCCGAGTGCCTGAAGCTCGGTGAAATTCGCGAAGATGCGGACGGCCTTCTCATTACCGGCAAACCATACACACCGTCGTTCATGCCCGTCACCGATATGTGCAAGGTTATCGAATTCGTCGAAGCCAACGGCCCCTCTACCCCACCAGAAATTTTGCGCGGAGCCGGTATCGATGAACAGTTCGCGCTCGAAGCTATTGAAATGGCGCTCAGTCAAGGCCGCCTTTCCGAGAATTCCAGAGGCGTGATTTCTGTCAAAAAACACGAAAAAAGCGAGGAACCGTGTCCATGATAACAAAGGACTTATTCAGGAACCGTAAAAGGGTCAGGAACCGCAAAACAGGAACCGGGTTCCTTGCTAGGAACCGTCAGGAACCGGAACCGATGCATGTTTCTGATTGTACGGTTGTTAGATACGGTTCCTTACTAGGAACCGTCAGGAACCGCCGTCTGATTTTAACCCACGGTTCCCCCTCCCAGAACTTAGGGGGGAACCGGGGGGTAAAGACCGACATTTAATGTTGGGAACCAAAATCGACACCAAAGAAGAGGGACTAACCTCCGCGGTCACGCCCGCTGCAATCTCTGTTTCCATGCTTTCGCGTTTCTTGATAGCAATAATCATCGCGCGCTACCGTCGGAACGCGAAACAGCGAGCCTCATCACCTGGAATCTAAGGAGAACAGCGAGGCCTGAAAGCGCCTTATCGCGCGGTGCATCTGGTTGTTAACCAGATGCGCAATGTTATAACGCGCACAAATTGCGGTAGATGCTCATATCAGTCACAAAAGTGTAGCGAATTCCGTAGCAAAGAGCCGCGAGCGCGTCGCACGGATCGACTTCGCTGGCCTCAAAAGCCTGGCAAAACTTTTAGCATCGGCGACACCGGAACCCACGAGAGCTGTCCCGAGCATTTTGTGGAACAGCTTAAGCTCCTGTGAAGTCTTCGATTTTGGTGGTAGCCTCGGCTCATCATGGCGTGCAAGATTTGCGGAAACGAAACGCTGCGCGAAACGGTGCGCGAAGCTTTGAAGGCGGGCCGCTCGTACAGGCACATTGCAGCGGGGATCGGTATTTCGCCGTCGTCGGTTTTCCGTCACTGCCGAGAACATGTGATTTCCGAAATGCTTTCAGAAGCGGCCACGCAGATCGCGGATCCGCGCGCTTTTGATTGGGAGTTGTGGGTTGGCCATCCGGATCATGGGGGCGAGTGCGTGGACCCGGATTATTGGGGCGACGTTCATCGCGAGTTTCAGGAAGCTAATCCGTTGCCAACGGAGCGGCCGCGCGCCAGGCTGATCGTTGTTTTCGGCTCGCCCGAGCGGGCATCCCGGGCTTCGGCGCCGGCGCCGGAGGTATCATTATTGCAAATTGCCGAAGCTCAGAACAAAAAGAAGAGTGCGACTGCCGTGCTCGCCGCCGACGCCAACAAATTTCTGCTGTCGTAACGCCAACGGAACAAATCCACAGAACAGGCTGCCGATTTCGCTTCCATATTTGCGTTTTTCTTGCTGAACTTCG
Source organism: uncultured Acidobacteriota bacterium (assembly GCA_963848365.1). Taxonomy (GTDB): domain Bacteria; phylum Acidobacteriota; class Terriglobia; order Acidiferrales; family UBA7541; genus Palsa-295. The sequence continues at coordinate 1,082,202 of CAWKDI010000002.1, read as the reverse complement.
CGCAGGAGCAAAAAAATGGACGACGTTTTTATTAAACACCTTCCCTTTATGGCCGAGTTACCCGGGAACTCAGGTCCGGACGAAATCCCGAATCCCGTCGCCGACATTTTCCGCGATGCCAAGTTTTCGCTGGGCCCAGTCCGCACGCTCGAAGAAAAAAAGTCGGGCAGCGATTGGGATGAGACGCTGCCGCGCCCGGTTGCAAAAACCGTCAACGTGGATGGCCAGCCGCTCGAAAAAGCGTATGACTCGTTGCGCATGAGCACACGCAAAATTGCGCTGACCGGATTCATCAAACGTCAACTTGCAGTCGGCGAAACGATTTCGTCTCTGGCTGAATACGCCGAGCGACACGACAGGGAAACGGCGGACATGATTCGCAGCATCGGCCGCGAGTTGGCCGCCTAAACTCGCCCAACTTGGGTACGTTTCTTTTAAAGGACGAAATGATGAGCACGATGCGAGAGCACATGATCGAGCACCACACGAATGAAGCCGACACGCATGCAAAACTTGCGCGAGCCCACGCCGCAATGAGCGAGTGCCACAAAGCACTCTCCGAAGCTAGCGACAGCGACGCAATCGAGCACTACGACAAAATTTCGAGGGCGCACGCCGATGCCAGCACTCAACACGCCGAGGCCGGCGAACGACACGTTAAATGCGCCAAAAGTTTAAGCGGCGACGGCACCGCGAAGGCCGACGCCGGAAACGGGGACGCCAAAGGGATCTGCGTGGACACGGTTAGCGTCGAGGAGATCCAGGAATTGCGGGCTAGCCTGCATAAGGTCACCGAAATCGCCCGATCACTTGGCGACCGGATCGCGCCGGACGGCATTCATGGCGTGGTGCCGTCTCTTCCTGCCGCAGGCTTGCGGCCTGTAACCCGTGTCGGCCAACGGGAGCTGGTCAACAAGACGGACACGCCTGTTGAGTTCGCGGAGCTGTTAAAGATCGAATGACCAAATCACCGGAAACCGGTGATTTGGAATGGGAAACAAAATGGATTACATCATTGTGAAGATTCGAAGACTGGACTGGGAACAATTTCGCGACGCGTGCGTCACGGAAAACGAGCGAAGCGAGAACTTGAGCCACTTCGAACTTACCAAAAACTTCCTTACGAAGGCGTTTTACGCGCACGGCGGACGGCGCGAAGATCCCAGCTTTGCAATCTTGCTGTCGTGCGTCAGACAGGCCTTAATGATGGAGAACGCAAGCAAGTTCCAATGCGACAACCCGACCGGGACGGCGCCTCCGCCGCAACGCCAAACTTTTTCAGACTCCGATAAAAGGTGATTGATGAGCGAAGGTGACAACAGTTCCGCTTTGCCGTTTAGCTCGAGCACTCCACGGAAACTCGCCCGTGAACTGTTGCCGTTGCTGCGTGTGAAATTTCTCGATGAAAGCCCGAACAGTTTGAGAAGGCTCGTGGCGCCGACCGATAAGGATATCAAGCTGATCGGTCGCAAAATGGGCGAGGCCACGGCCGCCCGGGTCCGCGCCCAGCGGCAGGAAATTCTGGTCGAGCTGAATGAGCTGCTCGCAAAGCGGGAGGAAGAGCAACACCATGAGCGAAACAATTGATGAAACAAAAGTCCGCAAAGCGTGCGTTGAAACGACCGAAAGACTTGGCCGTCTCAATCCAGACATACTTGCGCGGTACGTGATGCGAACCTTGTATCCCGACCTGGTCGAAACTTGGTCCGTACACAAAGAGACCGCGCAGCAGCATGAGCTAATGCAGCAAATTCTGCCGATCGCTCTCGAAACCCTAAGTCAGCAGGACGCCAAATCCGACCGGCGCCTTGAAGTTGCCACCGCCGCGGCCGTTGAATTATTTCCGCACCATCCAGTTCACATTGTCGTAGCCGTATTTGCGACTACATTTCCCGAGCTTGTGTCGCCTACTCACCCGACTCTCAACGTGACGCGACAGAACGCGATGCGCCGAGTTGCGAGCTTCGTCGTCAGGTTTTTAGCGAAGCGCGGGGAAATGAGCCTCCTGGGGCAGGTCCCATGTGCGTCAAATTAACATGCTTGGCGTTCACAGGAGAACGGTCAGGCGAAACCGATTCCGCATCCGGGCGCGACATACGCGGAACGGATGCTCGCGGCTCGCACGCCCATCAGCGGCCGCATCGCCGCACTTCTTGACCGGAGAGTTCGCCACGTTTGAATTCATCACCGGCGCAGCGTAGTTGCCGCCGCTTGTCGATCCTGTGATGTTCACCGATCCGGCGGCAGAGACCCTTCATGGGAACTCCGGCATCCGCCTCCTTCAACACCCCCACGATCTGCTCTTCACTAAAAGACTTCCTTTCACGCAACATTAATGTCGCGATTTTCAGGCAAAGCACGATGATTGCAGGCCGGTCTCGGAGATTAATCGCTTCGCTTTCCCACTCTCGTTGATTTCAGCAGCCATTTTGTTGGTTGTTTAAGCTTCTGTCCGTGCCGTTTCTTTCTCGCTTTAGAAGCTCATCGAAAAAAACAGCCGCACAACATGCATTTTTGTGCTTCAACTAGCAGACGCCGCGCAATTGAGGCTCTCTATCACATTGAAAAGTGATCTAGCTCACATATCGCCTCAACGCGCCGCCGGCAAAATGTGAATTGAGAGTGAGCCATGAACACGGAGCTCGTGACGGAAGGCGAAGCCCTACCTAAGAAGCGATGCCGATTTTGCGCTGAAGAGATTCTTTCTGAGGCTAAAAAATGCCGGTATTGTGGCGAATTTCAGGATACAGGATCTGTTGAACGTGCCCGGAAAGATCTAATCCGAAAAATCGCAGCGATAGCGGGTTCTGTTCTCTTGGCAGTCGCCCCTTTCACTCCGTTTGTCTCGGGCGCCTTCTTCGGACGCGTTACGCTCTTCCGGCAAGGAAATGGCGACGGTGTTTTAATCTTCTTCGCCGCACTTATTGCTCTCGGATTCGCGCTTTGTGGTCGATACGGTTTTCAGTGGGTATCGGGTTTACTCGCATTGTTCTCGGTGATAAACCTATTCCGTTTGTTCTGGTTCGCAATGCCCGAGATCGTTGCTTCATACAAAGGGCAATTACCGCCTAGTTTTTGGCGGTCGCTCGGCGAGTCCCTTCTCGCAACCATACAACCTGATTGGGGTGCGGCTGTTCTCATAATCGGCACCGTCCTGAGCTTAGGTGTTGCTATCAGCGTCGGCATTAAGCAAACGCTATCGTCATGGCCCGTTAGAATCGGTTTAATGTCGGCTCTCCTATATGGGACTTATGTGATGCTCCTTATCTTCTTCCCGTATCTGAGATATTGGCCGTCATTGCTCAGATAAGCTGTTGTAGCACGTGAACCGATTGCTCGGGCGCGATCGATGCCGACGCTGAGAGTGCCCGCCAGCGACCAGGCGCCGCAAACTCTTTAGTCAAAACCGAAAGGTGCAACGGTTGCACCTTTTTGGATCTCGCTTGGAAATTTCCATCCCTGTCGAAATACACCACGACGTCGCCGACCTTGAGGCATGCGGTCCCGGGGTGCGTGCAAACCACTTTGCCCGCCCATAATTCTCACCGCAGGTACTTAATGATACCTACAGGCTTGACAGATAAGTTTTAGGTGATAAAATTAGTACTGTTTGATACCTCATATGCCGCCGTGAGGAACCGTTTGTGTGGGAATTGAACGACCAAGAGGTAAAGGGAAAGATTGCGCTATGGGCGAAAGACGCGGGCCGCGTGGCTTGGAGCCAGACGGCCGAACGCGATATTGCAAGTACGGCGGGCGTAACTAAGCAAGGCGTGCTGGAGGGTTTGCTGGATCATTTAGCCTGCGGTTACGTGGTGGAGGCTGACCACATGAAGAACCAAGATCTAGCCTACATATTCCATTGTTTCGTGGGGGCAGGGCGGCTTTACGTGAAACTAAAATTCATTCAGCTGGGAGCGGAAGAGCGCATGTTCGTCTTCTCGGCACACGTCGAAAGGTGAGGTAAATTCAATGGCAAAATTGATTTGTCCAGAGTGCAAGAAAGAATCATTGATCAAGAAGAAGGGAGACTATGAAACGGTCTACGTCGACCGGCACGGTAAGTCAAATCCTCTTTTAGTACCAAACACAACTTGGCTGGAATGCGAAGTTTGTTCCGAGAGAATCATTGAAGATGCAGCCATGGTGTCCATCGAGAACGAAAGGTTGAAAGCCTTACGGCTTCTATCACCTGTTGACCTTCGTGACTTTAGGACCCGTCTCGGCAAAACGCAGAAGGCTATGTCTGACCTATTAGGAATTGGGAAGAAGACGTACTGTCGCTGGGAGTCGGGCTCTTACGTTCAGAGTGAGGCATTCGATCGTTACCTCCGCTTGCTCATGGCCGCAGAATCCAACGTTTCTCTGTTGCAGGATATCGTCAACGAAAAGCTCCACCCTGCAAACAAGGACGCTGTAGACGAGTTCCGAAGAACATTCAGCTCCATCAAGGATATTCGAATAGCGGTCGGACGTTCTCGTGATTTTGTGAGTCTATTTTCTCGAGGCGAGTTACAGACGGTGTCATAACGGGAGCAAAACATGTTCGTCGTTACTTTCTATTCATATAAGGGCGGCGTTGGCAGAACATTGGCTCTGGTGAATTGCGCCTTCCGGCTGGCTAAGCAAGGCAGAAAGGTTTTCATCCTCGACTTTGACCTCGAAGCCCCTGGGGTTGATTCGTTTCGTGCTCTTGGCGGTGATGGTCGTCCCCACAAGGGAATTGTGGAGTATGTAGACCGCTTCAAGTCCAAAGGCGAAGTGGAAGACATAGACGATTATGTATCCAAGGCCAACCCAGCTAGCACTCAACCGGGCGAGATTCGGTTCATGTCCGCCGGCCGAAAAGATGAAGAATATAAAGTTCTTCTCAGTAGGCTCGATTGGAAACATTTTTATGAGCAGCAAAGTGGTTATCTCTTCATTGAGAACGTGAAAGCTGCGATTGAGGACAAATTCGCGCCAGATTACGTCTTGATTGATTCAAGAACAGGACTTACCGATGTTTCCGGGATCTGCACCCTTCAGCTCCCGGATCTCGTTGTGCTGTTTTTTAATCTGAATAACCAGAATGTGCTCGGAGTATCTCAGATCTATCGATCCGTTCGACACAACAAGTTGATGAAGGATATAGAGACGCTCTTGGTCGCGTCACCGATCCCGGATGTACCTGATCACTTTATGGTAAGACGCGAACGGATCAGCTACGCGCAAAAAACAATCGGTGCCGATAGCATCAACCTGATTTTGCCATTTGACCCATTCATGGCTTTCGAGGAAACGGTCCTTCCCAGCGGCGAACAGGGGACATATTTGGCGAAGTCATATGATCGACTCAGCGAACTGATTCGAAGGAAAAACAAAGCTGATGTGCTGACGACACTAGAAGATGCTAACGAGCTTCGAGACAATGGTGATATTGATCAAGCGGACTTGAAGTATCGAGACATCCTACAGGAGCATCCGGACAATGCAGCCGCACTGCTCGAATACTCTCGCTTTCTGCGGCTTCGGCGAAGTAAAAGTGCAATCAAGTACTTAGAGAGAGCTCAAGCGCTTGCCCCAGAGACCCCGGGCCTACAAACACAGTTGATAAAAACATACCTGGGCTCGGGCGAGGTAGATAAGGCTACCAACCTCTTAGGTGAATTCGTAGCTGCCAGCGAGGGTGCTGATGAAATAGAAGCTGTCGGAAGGGTTTTTGAAATGAAAGGGATGGTTGAGCCTGCAAAGCAGCTCTATGAGAAAGCGATTGAACTGTCAAAAAACCCTAACCAGGCCCCTCACCTCGATTTGGGAAATGTTTACATGGCGCTCAACCAAGTAGAGTTGGCAATTGAGCAATATGAGAAGGAAGTGCATACCAATCCTTCCTCCCTAGCTGCGAATTACAATTTGGCTTATGCTCTACACCTTCGTCGCAATCCGCGAGCCATGGAGTTTTTCCAACGAGCAGCCACACTCTTCGAAAATGAAGGACAGGTTAGGCCTTCGGAAAGGGCTAATGCCTTTCAGGCCATGAGCCATGCCTACCGTGCGCTTGGTAAGAGAAAAAAAGCTCAGGAGATGGTTGAGGCAGCGATTAAAGCCGCGGCGGAAGGGAAACAATCTAGGATTTTTTCGTCAATTCAATACAAGTATATTCCGACAAAGGAATTCCTTGAAGAGACTCGGCGTCTTGCGGGAAAGGTCGCTCGCAAACAACATGCTAGATCTAGGTGAAGAACATTATGACAAAGTATATAGTATTCACAGCTGATATACAGAAGGAGCAAATCGCGAAGCTAAGGACTGCTATCACTGAGGCGGTAAATTCTGGAGTGACAGAGATCTATTTAGCATTTTCATCCGGCGGAGGAAACGTCATAGAGGGTCTTTCGATTGCAGCTTTCATGAGGTCCCTCTCAATCGACGTGGTAACTCACAATATCGGGCAAACTGACTCGGTCGCCAATGTGGTATTCGCGGCAGGTAAAAAGCGATACGCGAATAGCCACGCGAGCTTCATGTTTCATGGGATCACATTGCCAATAAACCAAAACCTTACTGAGCATCAGCTGTTGGAGGTTTACGAGAATGTGAAACGTCTAAGAGATGCGATCTCTACCGCCTTCTCTCTTTACACCGGAATTCCGCTGAACGAGGTCTCCGCTTGGATGGCCAGAAATGGCGGCACTATCTTGTCCACCGCTGACAGCTTGAGCAAAACTATTATTCACGAAATACGGGATTTCAATATTCCCCAAGGAACCCAAGTCGTTTCCATCGGAAATGCTTAGCCGTTGATCTTTTTTACGGTCGACCATTCTAAATTCCCTCTATGCTCCGTTCCTTCTAAAGTCCTTACCACACCAGATAACCAAAATTCAATGTCGGCTTGCAATAGAACCATGTGACTCAAGAATACACGTTCTTGCGCCTTCGCCCTCTCAGAACCACTTGTGGAACTTTGTGCACCCGGCTCGTTGCGGAGCATTTGAAGAAGCGAAAGAAACCAAAGAAGCGCGTATAATCAAGCGCGGTACCAATCGATAAGCGGTCCGGCCGGGTGAAAACTCTTCCAATGCGTGCTGCTTTCGGCACTAAATCGGAAGCGTCCAGAAACAGCCAGCCGCTTTTTATTCAGCAATTGCGTGAATGAAGTTTCGCGATGGACGAAAATGAATACCGCCTTGAGCACGCGAAGTTTTCGGCGTGGGAGAGGGACGCATTCAACCGGCTGTTTTATGGACTGTGGGTCATCTTTCTTGGCGGTTTTGTCCTATCACTGCACGTCACGGTCGAAAGATATACGCACGTAGCCTTTGTCTTCGTGGTTGTGTTTCGATTCCTAGCTATTGCGGGTACGGCATTAAACTTCGTGATGCAATACTGTGCCCTGATCTACCTTGGCGCTGTGAGGGAGTTGGTTTTCTACTCCGCGTATTCTTCGATGGCAACCCTCCACGGCACGGCAAGAGAGAAAGCAGAGAAGTATGCCCCAATAGTTAAGCGCTGCGAAAAGTGGTCTATCTGGATTGCCGCTGTATTCTTGTCGGTCGCATTTGCAGGCTCGTTTCTAGTCCACATTCCGTAGCGCCTCTCTGGTTTTCCGAGCCCGTTTTAGCGTATTTGAGAACACTGAAGAGTCAAGACATCCGGCCGGGCCGCTTGGGTTTCCCGCGTATCCGACTGCCCTACTTTAGTGCAATCCGTTGCATAACTTTCGATTTCGGGTTGCACAGGCGTTGCACAAACATTCCCAATTGAGCCCATTTGAGCGTATTTGAGAACACCGAAGCGTCAAGACATCCGGCCGGGGCTTTTTTTTGTGCCCTGGTTTCCCGCGTATCCCGTAGTCAATCAATTAAGCGAAGAAGCTAAAGACCAGTCTGGTCATTGCTTACTTTGGGAAGATTGCAGGAGCCTAAAATCGGCCCGGGCTCCGAAATTTTCCAATTGAAAAACGCCATCGATCTGGTCGCCAGACGACCGGATCGTTACTTTCACCAAATACCTTCCCTTGGACAACTTGAAGTCGGGATGGCGCGGTCCTTTTGCCGGTAAGTACGAATCGTTTGACCACCCGTAGCAATCCTCGTCATTATCGAACCGGGCGGCAACGTCGAATAGTTCGGAGGTTCCCGGAAAACAGTCGCGCCGAAATGCAGCGCTATACTTCGCTGGGTCGAAGATTATTGCCAGGGTGCTGTCTGCGGCGAGCTGATATGTGACAGGCTCATCTGAACCTGCCCACCTGACTTGCATGGGCTTGGCGAAGACTGGCGTGCCGTCCTGGTGGCAAAATTGCACAATGCCAGTGCACTCGTACGCCGCGGACCGCGCTAGCCAGCGGAGCAGCTTCGGCATGGGCTTATTAGACAGACAAACTCTCAGGAACGTCCCGCTCTTTACGGATCCGACCATAGAGTTGTTTTCGTAAGGCTTGTCCTCGATTGCGAGAGCGAGTTTTGGCTTTCTCTCATACTCGATAGCAATGTTGGCTAAGATTGAGAGAACTGCGCCAAGGAAAGCGCCGAGGGCCGTCAGAAGGATCTGCATCCTCTAACTCCAACCAAAGCGGGATGGGAACTGTAGCGAGAATTGTAGCTACTTTTCGCCTATCAGGGTAAAGCAGAGCCTATCACGCTTTTGGTTAACTTCCAGATTTGATAGGCGCTTACAGTTTTTGACACACAATGATAGGGTGCCCGGGAATGCTGATGTATCAAATGCTCGATGCGGGCGAGTGGCTGCTCACCGAGAATTGCGCCGAGCTGATTCGCGCGCTGCCGAGCCTGGTGCGCGATCCGGTGCGCATCGAGGATATCGAGAAGATGGACGGCGACGACGCGGCGGACGCGGCGCGGTACGGGCTGAAGTCGCGCTACGGAGTGGGGCGAGGCAGGCAGGGGCGCATGCCGCTCGACCAGAGGCTGGCGGCGCGAGCGGTGTCGGCCGATCCGACGATTCGCGCTATTCAGGCGCGCCAGGCGCAGATCGAAGAGATGCGGCGCGTGCAGCCCGTGTCGTTTGTGCGGCGCCGGCGGTCGCCCTAGAGGCGGAGTAGATCGACAACTCGCGGGAAAGGCGCAGCGAGTGGAAGGCGCTCCGCGCCGGTTCTTTATGTCGGAGCTGAAGCTCCGACCCCCTAAAAACCGGAGTTCGCGTGCAGCCGGTGTCGTTTGTGCGGCGCCGGCGGTCGCCCTAGAGGCGGAGTAGATCGACAACTCGCGGGAAAGGCGCCGCGAGTGGAAGGCGCTTCGCGCCGGTTTTTTATGTCGGAACTGAAGTTCCGACCCCCTAAGGACCGGCGTTCTTCCGCAATCTGCTAGAGGCGGAGTGGATCGACAACTCGCGGGAAGGCGCCGCGAGTGGAAGGCGCTTCGCGCCGGGTTTTTTATGTCGGAGCTGAAGCTCCGACCCCCTAAACGGCGGGTGGCGCTGTCACACCACTACCAAACGGAGGGATCGATTTCTTCGTCGGCACAAAGGAGCGATCGTGAGAGTTGGAGAGATTTGGCGGCGGGTGACGGCGACGCGGTATACGCGGGCGCTGGAGCGCGAGGTGGCGCGACTGCGCGCGGAGAATCGGGCGCTGCTCAATTCGATCCTGGGGATTGCGGGAGTGCCGCCGATTACGGTGGAGGCTGCGCCGCTGGATGGATTTGCGGCTCCGGTGGCGGGCCTGCACACGGAGACTGAGTGTGCCTTCGAGGCTGGCGGCAGCGGGAAGAGAGATTCCTCGTCGCTGCGCTCGCCCGGAATGACAGCGACCGGCAAAGGAACCGGCCAAGCGGAGGCGACGCGTACGAGGAGAATGCCTCGCGGCACCGGCGGGCGCGTACACGTGGCGGCGCCGCTGAGAAAAAGATCGTGGCAGCAGATCAACCGCGCGCTGGAATTTGCGTCGGCCAGGAAAGAAAAGCCGGGCAGCATGACGGAAGCGGATGCACCGGGAATTTCACGAACTGGTGAGAACGGCCAGAACCGGAACGGCTGAAGAATAAAATTCTGACCGCTGCACCCCAGAGGGTTTGGCACCCGGAGAGGCTACCGCCGGGCATTTCAACTGGCTTTGGCCAGTTCGTGGCGGGCGATTTCGCGCTTCGGTTCGCCGACTCCGGCGATGGCCAGCGCGCTGCTCAGCAGGGCGATGTTTTTGCTGAAGTTGATCATGTTGTTCTGGCGTTCGCTGGGGTTCTTGTCGTTCCAGAAATTGTGCATGGTGGGAGTAACGGCGGCCAGGAAGCCGATGATTTGCGCGGCGCCGAACTTCGGCTTTACGCCCAGCGCGATGCTCGCGCCGCCGGCGATCAGGGCGATGCCGCTGGCGATTACGGCGGCGTCCGGCGCGGGGATGCCTTTTGCTTTGGCATACTTCGCGAGTTCCTTCTCGTGGATCAGGTGGTTGATGCCGCTGTAAACGAAAAAACCGCCGAAGAGAGCGCGTCCTATCTTGTGAAGTTTCATGGGTGTTTTCCTCCCGGGCTGTTCGGAGCCCCTTCAAGACAAATCTCGTCGCCGGGTTGGCGGCTTCACAACACTGTCGCCGAGCGCCGTGCTGCGGCGCCATACAGTAAGTACCCCAGTGGCGGTCCCTGTGGGACTGAGCCGGTCTTACCTGGCGGCGACCAGTAATCGCTTTTTTGGGCTGCGCAATGAAACAAGCCGGCGAGACGCTGGTGTTACGAGTTTGACGCGGCCGCCACATCAACCGCTGCTCTATGAGGAGGGGGAAATGCCATTTATCCGCGGAAGGTATCACATCAATCCGGTGCTGGGGGAGGCGCTCGAGGCGGCGCGGGAGGCCGAGAATGCGTTGACGGAGCTCGAGCAGGAAGAGCAGCGCAGCGGGCCGGATACTTCGCGCGCCAAAGCGCCGATTCATCGCGTGGAAATCGAAGCGGCGGAACTGGTGCCCGCGCATTCGGGGAGGGCCGCACGCGGATACGTGGCGCGCGTGCATCGCCAGGCTTTGATGGCGCACGCGAGCGACGCCGGCGATGATGGATGCGACTCGCAGCAGCCCTCGAGGAACAGATTTGAGGCGGGCGCTTCCGGCAACCCGTCGCAGGCCGCGCCGGAAACGCACGTTTTCGCGAATCATGGCGATCTGCTGAGCTTCCTCGGCGACGAACTCGGAAACGACGCGCCGCAGCGGTGAATCCGCGGAGGGGGCTGGCATCACTTGCATCGCGACACGCGGGCCTGAATTGGCGAGTTTTTCCAGTCTTCCTTTGGGACACACGACGGCTGAAACCGCGCCGGGAGGCTGCTTTTTTGATTTAAAATGGCCCTGAGGATCTCCCGCTTGCAAGCCTGGACCGACTGGACGCCCAGCTCCCGTACGCACCGGTGGAAACGCCGCAAGAAGAGTAATGCGGTGGCGCGTGCCTGGGGCTGGTTTATCGGAGTGCTGCTGGCGCTGACGGTGACGGGCGTGCTTGTATGGGAGATTGCCGAGCACGTTCATGAGTCGGTGGCCCGGGGAAATTCGGTGGGCGAAGCGGCGCTTTCCATGATTCGCGGAAGCGCGCTGGCACCGTGGCAGCAGGACGTGCTGGACTCGCTCAACAAGTCGGCGGAAGAAGTGGGCGTGGGCCAGACCACGCAGGCAGCGATCAGAGTGGACCGGGTGGCGGAAGTGCTCAAGGCGGCGCGCCTGAACTCCCAGCACTGCGAGCCTGACTTTTTCCAGATGGCGCTCACCGGGATGGATCGCGTGTGGAACCAGCGGCCGGACAACGACCGCCTCTTTCAGCATGTTACCAATGCGAGGGTGGAGCTTGCCGCGCTGCGCGTAGCCCAGGATGCATCTAGCGGACAAAGACCTGCGGGTTCCGCGGCGGCCGGTGCCCACGATCCCGATTGGATTCCGGCAGTGCACATTCACAACAATGGCGTCGCTGCGTCAGCGGCTGCGTTAGCGTCAGCGGCCGGCGAGCAGGCGGCGGGGCGCGTTTCGATCGCGGCGCCGCGAGAGATTGCGGCGAATTCCACGCTGAACCCACGGTCGCTCGGCGGCGATTATCTGGATGCCACGCGGATGACCGGTGGCGGTGAGATTCTGGTGCTGCCGGCGCAGGGTTCGTCCGACAATAACGTGCGCGTGGAGAATTTGACGATCGCCGGCGGTTCGCAGCGTCTCGAGGCGATTCACTGGACGAACGTGACGTTTGTGGGCACGGAAGTTCGCTACGAGAAGGGCCCGCTGGACCTGGAGAACGTTCACTTTGTGAGGTGCACGTTCAGCTTCGCTCCCGACGTGGGCGCGTCGCGCTTGGCCAATGCGATCGCGCTGGGGCAGACATCGTTCACGGCGGAGTAGTTCCTCGCTCGCTGTGTTTCCGATAAAAGCTGCTGTGCAGGGCACTCCTTGCAGATTGCGCGGAAAGGCAGAAGCAGGTCCCGCGCTGCGCTCGGGATGACGCGGGTGGGCTTTGTGGGTTTTGGCGCGCCTGGCGCGCGACCGGCACCTGCGATCAGAAGGTCAAAAACCCGACCCTTAAAATCGGAGGGACGGGCACCCGGGAAACCTCGTTTACCGCGGAGTAGTTGCTCACCCTCAGTGTGTTTCCAACAAAAACCGGCCGCGTAGGGTACGCCGCGCAGATGACATGAGTGGGTTTTGGTGCGCCTGGCGCAAGCAATGGCGCGAGTGCCGTTGGGCGCAGTCTGGAAGTGTTGAAGCGTTTCGACATCCACTAGCGAGAAAACGAATGGCGAAAGACACGAAATTCATGAAGGCTGATCCGGCGATTGTGCCGGTGGCAGCGCAGGCTGGGCCGGCCGCCGGCAAGCGCGGGCGTTTTCCGGGAAGCCGAGCTGCCGGCGACGCTGGCAGAGGGCCCCTTCGCTCCGCCCAGGATGACAATGAAAGGCAAAAGCGCGCCGACGCGACAGGATCGGCAGAAGGCAAAGCGCCATCGCCTTCGGGCGCGAACAACTACGGCGCGAACAGTTACGGCGCGAACACCTACGGCGTTAACAATGAGCAGTTGCCGGAGCGATTGCAGGAGGCGCTGCGGCGGCTGGTGTTCGCAATTTTCGACCGAGTCGGAGCTTTCGCGGCGGCAGGAAATCCGCCGGATCAAGCAGGCGCACCAATTCTGGCGCGGGCTGCAATATTTGTGGTGGGACGAGCGCGACCAGAACTGGCACCTGCCGTTCGAGCAGAAGCTGATGGACAACTCGTCGCTCGAGGATTTGCCGCGCTACGAGTTCGTCACGAATATTTACCAGGCGTTCGGGCTGTCGCTGATTGCGGTGCTTTCGCAGGACGTGCCGCGCGTGCGATTTTTTCCCGTCGTCGGCGCAGGCGGAGGAAGATGTGGCGGCGGCCAAGGCGGCGACGGAAGTGTCGGCGCTGGTCGAGCGGAATAATCGCATCGGGAATTTGATTGTCGATGAGGCGTTCAATCTTTGGACGGACGGGAAAGTTGGCGCGTACGTGCGGTTTGTGGTCGACGGGCAGCGGTTCGGATTCCATCCGGAGACGGAGATCGGCGCGCGGGAAGTGCGGGTGGGCGGCGATTGCTATGTTTGCCCGGAGTGCGGGGCGGAGACGGCAGCGCAGTGACGAGGGCCAGCGGCAGTGCGAGAGTAACGGCAACACCGAGAGCATAGCCAAGGACAAAGTGTAAATGGCGACGGTACCGCTGACGGTTATGCTGGAGCGGGATGCTCGTCCGCCAGAATGACAGCGAAGGACAAAGGCAACGGCAACACATCGCGGGCGCTGCCACGGATGACAGCGAAAAGCAACAACACTACGCAAACACCGCAAGACGCGCGCAATGCGACGGATTGCGGCGCGCTGCTCACCGAAGAAGATTTTGTGGCGGCGGAGATGATCACCGTGCCGGCGGCGCAGACGCGCTTGCGCGTGCCGAACGGGCAGGAAGTGATCACCATTGTCGGCGGGCTGGAATTGAAAACGCCGCCGTGGGCCAACGAGATGCACGAGTATCCCTACCTGCAATGGAACATGGAGGTGCACCAGGCGCGGCTGCGCGCGGCGTATCCGCACGCGGCGGACAAAATCGGCCCGCCGGTCGCGACGCGGCATGCAGGAATACGAACGCCTGGCGCGGCTCGCGCAGTCGCAGGGCGGCCCGCTCACCGAGGGCGGCGACTTCAACATCAACCTGATCACGTTCCAGCGCACCTGGCTGCGTCCCTGGGCGTTTTTCGCGCTGGACGACAAGGCGCTGCGCGACGAACTGCTGCAGCTTTTTCCCGACGGCGCTTACGTGGCGTTCGCGGGCGATGTCTACTGCGAATCGCGCAACGAAAATATGGACGACCACTGGCGCGTGCTGCACGCGCTGCCGGGCGACGGATCGAGCGGGCGTCCCGCGCTGGGCGACGTGATGATCAGCGTGCAGGAGCGCTTCAACACGCTTTCGAATTTGCAGATCGAAACGTACGAGTACGGCATTCCGCCGATTTACGCCGATAGCGAAGTGCTCGATTTCGATTCGCTGCAGAATCAGACGGCGGAGCCCGGCGCGCACTATCCGGCGCGCGCGAAGCCGGGGCAGTCGCTCGCGGCGGGATTCTTCCAGCCCGAGCCGGCGCGAAGTGCCTCCGGACCTGGCGCAGCACGCCGCAAACCTGATGGGGCCGATCGCGCAATTTCTCACCGGCGCTTTTCCGGCGCTGTTTCGGCGGGGCGATGGCGAATAACGACACGGCCGCGGGCTATTCGATGGCGCGCGATCAGGCCATGGGACGGATCGGCCTGGTGTGGCGGCGCATGAAATTCTTTCACGCGGACGTGATGCTGCTGGCCGTCGATTGCTTCCGCAGGAACCGGCCGAACGATGTGGAAGTGACGCTGCTCGGGGCGGGCGCGGCGTTCGAATCGAAATGGATTCGCCTGGCGGACCTGAAGGGCAATCTGTTCAGCTACCCGGAAACCGACGAGCAGTATCCGACGCTGTGGTCGCAGCAGCGCGCCGTGCTGATGCAGCTGCTTGGCAATCCCGACCCGCAGATGCAGGCGGTGCTGGCGCATCCGGAAAACATGGCGCTGATCAAGCGGCTGATCGGGCTCGAGGAATTCGTGATTCCGGACGAGGAGTCGCGCACCAAGCAGTATCGCGAAATCGCGCAGATGGTGGGCGAAGCGCCGGTGGTGAAGCGCGACGAGGCGAAGCGGCGTCGAGCTGATGCTGCCGAGCATCATGCCGGATGAGTTCGCGGACAATCACGCCGTAGAGCTGGAGATTTGCATGCGGTGGTTTTCGTCCGACGCGGGACAGGTGGCGAAGATCGACGCGCCGGCGGGTTACGCGAACGTGCGGGCGCACGCGATGTTTCACCGCGAGTATTTGCTGCAAGCAGCAGCGGGTGGCGGCGCAGCGGGCTTCGTAGCTGGTGGCACCGGCACTCTTGCCGGTGCGGTTGTAGCGCCGGCGTCTCGTGGGCACTGTTGCTGTGGGCAGAGGATGAAAGTCAAACCCCCGAACCTTCAAGGGCAAAGGGTCGGACAGCCGGAAAACCATTGCCGAGCGGGCGGCTTTTCGCTTTTCGGATAGCATCGGCCCGGGCCGCCCGGCTAAAACCCGCCAATCGGGAGATTGGCGTTCCCGGGGGCCCGGCGCGGGCTTAGGTGTTTTGCTGGGCGCCAACACCCAAACCCTTGGCCGGCCTGATGCATCCCTGCGGAACTGTTGCCGTCCGGAGAGCGGACGTTATATCACAAGCTGGCCTGCCGGCGCGCTTCTTATGCACGCGCCACACTGGCCGCGCTGGCCCGCGCGCCAACCGAACCGACGAACGGCGGCGCTAGACTTGCGATCCCACCGGGCGATCCCGCCGGGCGATCCCGCAAGGCCATCCCGCAAAAGCCAGCGCTGCACGCTAGCTTGGGTCCCCGCTGCGCGCGCCGTACGCGGTGCGTAGCGCGGGCGGTGGCGCTACGAGGCGCACTACCTGCTGCAGGCGCTCCGGCTTGAACGGCTTCGCCATGCAGACGACCGCGCCCAACTGGTGGCTGGTGGCATAGTCGGCGGGCTGCGCGGCGCGCGTCATCAGGATTACGGGAACCTTCGCGAGCCGCTCGTTCTGCTTGATGATCACGCACAGGTCCTGGCCGGACATGTCTTCGGCTTCCACTTCCGCGATGAAGACGGAGGGAACCGTGGTGCGCAGAATCTCCAGCGCGGCTTGCGCCGTGGGAACGGCGATTACGGTGTAGCCGTCCTGCTCGAGCATGTTGCGCATGGCTTCGGCGCCGCGCTGGTCCGGCTCAATGGCCAGCACGACCGACTGCCGGGCGTTTGAAGCCGCCGCCGAACCCTGGCCTGCGGAGGCGGCGGACGTCTTTCTGTCGCCCTTGGCGTCTGTTTTTGCGGCAACGAACTGCACGGCTACGCCAAACCTTCCGTCGGGCTGCGGCACGATGCGCACGACTTCGGCGGGCTGGCCCTGGTTGATGGCGCCTGCCATCGCCGAGTACGGGAAAGCGACTTCGAGCATCTGCCCCTTCCAGTAGCCCGAAGATTTTGAGGTGAAGAGCAGGCCGTCGCGCGAGACGTCCACGCTCATGCAGACTTCTTCGAACGGCGCGGGCGCGCTGACGGCGCGAACATGCACCTGAGCGGAAATCTTTGCGCGGCGCCGCCGGCGGCGGTCAATGCCGCTCTGCGCTGACTGACCGGCTGGTCCCACTTGTCCCGCGGCCTTTGCATTCGGCGCGGCCGGGATGGTGGTGCTTGTGCCCATGAAATCCCCTTGAGAAGCGTGAGCGCGCGGTGATTGGTGCGGTTCGCCGGCTGGGTGCCGAATCACCGCTGCATGGACAGAGTCGCACCGGGCGAACACGCAGCAAATAGTACGCGCGTACTGTTTCGGTACAGGTGCATTTCACCTGTACGAAAGTGAAACGCGCTCATAGGAAGCAAAAAACGAGCGAAAAGCTAACAAGAAGCACGAGGTTTGGAGGTTGATTTATGCCAAGCACAGCAACGCCGGCGTTGGATGTCACAACTGGGCGGAAGGAAAGCGCGGCGGAGCGCCCGCAGCCAGAGAACAGCGTCCGGAATGCCACGGATGACGAAATTCTCGGGCTGATGGCCGAAGCGGGAATCGACGGCGCGACTGCCCTGGAGCGCGATGCGCGGGCGGACCGGGAATTCGATTCAGGTGCACCCGCCGGCGGAAAGGTCGAGGGGCAACGCGGGCGGGAAGATGCCGCCGACACCGGGAAGACCGATGCTGGTGCTGAGCCCGATCCTGAGAAACTGCGCGCGGCCTTTGAGGCGAATCCCGAGCTGAGGCAGGCTTGGGAGGATGCGAAGGCGTATCGCGAAACCTTTGCCACGCCGGAAGCCGCTCGAAACGCGACGGCTCTGCTGACGGACCTGAATCGCATGGACGCGCTGTTCTATTCGCGGCGGCCGGAGGATCATGCGGAGCTGGCGCGCTCGATTGCCGAATTGGATCCGGCGGCGTTCGCGTCGCTGGCGAAGGCCATCGGGGAGCAAGCGAGCAGGCAGGCAACCCAGGCGGGAAGAAGCTCCGCAGCGGCAACTACTTCCGCGCCGAGCCAGGGGCAAGACAGTGCTGCTGCTCCCACGGCGGCGGGAATCTCACCATCGCAGGCGGAGTTTTTTCAGGCGGCAAACGCAGCGGCGGTGCAGGGCGTGCTCGACGCGATCGAGACGCAGGTGGAGCGGCTGCTGCCGGAGGGCGCGTCGAAGAGCGCCCGCAACCGCGTGGTGGGGGAGATCTACCGCGAGCTGGATTCCACGCTCGGCGCGAACCGGCAACTCTCGCAGCAGGTGCGCGAGGCGTTCCGGTCGGGCGCCCTCGACGCCAGCCATCAGCGCGCGATTGTCTCGCTGATCACGGGGCGTGCGCGGCAGGCGCTGCCGGGCGTCGCCAAGCGCGTGATGAACGAGTGGACCTCGACGATTGTGGCCGCCAATCAGGACCGCCGGGCGCGGCAGCACGCGGCCGAGCGGCGCGTCGACATTGCCGGCTCGAGCGGCGGCGCGGGCGAAGGCCGGCGGTCGATGGCGCCTCGCGACATCGATTACGCCCGCATGTCCGACGGCGACATTTTGAATCTTTAGGCCTTCAGTAACACCGGCCTTCAGTGGCACCGGCACTCCTGCCGGTGGATGTGACAGAGAGCGCTCGTTTCCCGCTCGGCCCGCAGCGTGGCCCGTTTCGAGGTTCTTTCTAATCAGGATGCTCGCTTGAACCGCACCGGCAGGAGTGCCGGTGCCACTAAAAATCCCGTCCGTGAAGGACACCCCCGCACCCGACTGGCCGCGCGCTCGCGCGGTGACACGAAATCCATTCCAAAGGGGAATTACACCACATGGCACAAATGCAAAATGCACAATCGGTTGCGCTGCAACTTGAAAAAGTGCGCGACAAGCTTCCGCTGCTTTACGAGCGGGACGACATCCTGCTCACCATGATCCAGCAGCGCGGCGACGTGGAACGCGTCAGCTCGCGCAACATGCGGCTTCCGCTGCAAATTCGTCCGGGAGGCAAGGCCGGCCTCGCCAACATGGACGGCGGCGACCTGGGCCGCGGCTCGGGAACCATCTACGACGTGGCGCAGGTGACGCCGGTATTCTTCCGGCACGCCGTGGAAATCACCAAGCTGGTGGAATACGCGTCGAACGCGCCGGAAAAGGCCATCGAGAACGCCGCCAAGCGCGAAGTGAAGAACGCATGGCGCAATTCCGTTCGTTCCTCGACAAAGTGATGCAGACCAACGGCAACGGCGTGCTGGGCACGATCGGCTCGATCACCACCAGCGGCCTGCCCAGCGGCGTGGCCGCGCAGTTCGCCATGGCCAAGCCGCCCGGCGCGCAGCTTTTCTACTACAACCAGACGATCCAGGTGTACGACCCGACGCTCACCACCAATCGCGGCTCGGCCAACGTCCTGCTCGTCGATCCGTTCAACTCGCTCATCCAGGTGGATAGCCTGCCGAGCGGCACCAGCGCGAACGACGTGATCGTCCACGACGGGCTCACCGGCGCGCAGCCCGTGTCGCTGTTCGGCATTCTCTATCACCAGACCAACGCGACCACCGGCACGTGGCTCAACCTGAACCGCGCCACGTATCCGGTGGAACTCGCCACGCCCAACGTGAACGCGAACAACTCGGCGCTCACGCCGGGCGCCGTGCGCCTTGCGATCAACAAAGTGCGCAAGGCACTGGGCACGAATCAGGTGAGCAAGCTGATCGCGTACACGTCGCTCGAGCAGGAGCACCAGTGGGAGCAGCTCGGCGTCACCATCTCGCAGATCATCAAGGAAGGAGCGGGCGGGCGCGCGAGCGATCTCGACCTGCTTTTCACCGGCGAGAAGTCGATGGCGGGCGTGCCGATCAAGTCGAGCATCAATGCGAATTCCACGCGCGTGGATTTCCTCGACCTTTCGCACTGGGGACGCGCCGTGATGCAGGACATCGACTTCTACGACGTCGGCGGGCAAACCGTGTTCCCGATCTACGGGGCGAGCGGCGGCCTGGCGAGCGCGTACATCTTCTACTTCGTCACGGGCTTTCAGGTGTGGAACGACTCGCCGCGCAGCGGGGCGTACATCAGCAACCTGGCGATTCCGACGGGGTACTAAGCGCAGAACAAAAGAGGGGCTCGTTGTCTAGATCGAAGGCGAATCGCTTCATCGAAGAGAGATTCCTCAGTCGCTTCGCTTCTTCGGAATGACAACGAAAATCGTAATGCCAAAACAAAAAGGGGCGACCGTTATGGTCGCCCCTGAAATTCGAAACGTGCACTGGACACGCCTGAGAAGCAAATTGATTATACAGCTTCTAGGCGCAAAACCACACAAGCACGGAATGTCTCGCCCCTAACATTTCAATGCGAATCACGAAAAGCTAACAGACTCAACGCGCCGAAGGCGACTAGTAGCGCTCCGCCAAGCACAAAAATGACGCGTTGGACGGGGCGCATTGTGCGACCCGCCGCACTCTTTCCCCATAGCGTCGGCGAGGGGGGCATGATGCCGCGCCATGCCTGAGATAGCGCCCAAAGGCCAACGCCCGTACAGATAAGAAACAGTCTCATCGGCTTCCCTTGGTTTGAAAATCTACCATGGTTCAAGTGACACGAGAGACGCACGAAGCGCCGGCGGCGATTTGCGAGCGGATCGCGCGCGCCGGCGGCACGAATCGCTTTGGCGAGCCGAACTTTCGCGTGGTGTGGGGCGGATCGCGGCTGGCGTGGATTGGCGGGCGGTGGGTGGATCGCGACGCGCACGGCAACGTGATACGCGAGGCGATCGAGCTGCGGCAGGAGCCGAAGTATATTCCCGCTGAGCGCTGGCACCTCGAGCGCTGGATGCCGCCGGAGGCTTACGGTTCGCCCGAAGAGTGGTTCGCGCGCACGGTGGAAGTGGAAGACGGGATTCGCGTGCCGGCGCTGGGGCCATACCCATCGCGAGGGGAGTACGAGCACTGCTTCACGCTACAAAGCGCGGACGGCGAGTTTGTGCCGCTTGGGCCTGCGGCGTGTGACTGGATCGTGCGCGCGGTCGAGTGGGCGCGACGACAGCCGCGGCATGCCGGGCGCCAGGCGATTGCGTCGCGGGAAGCGCGGCGCGAGCGGGATTGGGATCGCGGCGCGGATGAGCTGCTCGAGGACGGCTCGCCGGATTTCACGGGCAGGCGTTTGTCGCGTCGCGGTAGCTAACGTGAAGCGCGACGCATGCGAAAAACGAAGAGAGATCCCTCGTCGCTTCGCTCTGTCGGGATGACAACGAGAAGCAACAACAAAGGCAAAATCGGCTTTACAGGAAAGGAAACTCACTTGAGCAATACGATGATGGCAATGTCGGAGCAGGGTAGACCGCGCGCCGGGCAAGGATATGCGGGCGGACGGCGGGACTTGGTCGTGGACACGCAGTCCAGGGGCGACACGGCGGCGACGGTAGCGATCGCGTCGATTTCCGATCAGGACTGGTATGTTTCGCGGACTCACGGCGTGTATCACATTCCCGCTTGCGCGAAGGGCGAGCCTTACGCGCTGCTCCTGCTCACCTCGCGCGGCGACGTGATCGACCTGGGCGACAACCGGCGCTTTCCGTTTACGATTACGGCGCGCGAGATCGCCGACGATCTGCTGCAGGATTTGCACGACCATGGCATCTTCGTGTGCGCGGGAGCACGACCGTCTGCCGAAGAACTCGCGGCTGCGGGGGCCCGGCGTGAGTCGTACTACCACCGGCTGATCGGTGAGGGCGACACCATGTGGGCGCGCGGGCATTCGTACCGCGAAATTTCGGATTTGCACCGGCGAGCGGCCATTGCGCTGGGCGTCGAGCGCGAATGGGCGTACGTGCCTATGAAAATGAGCGAGTGTCCGGCGTGCGGCGAAAAGGTGAAGGCCGGAGTGGCCGTGTGCAAGCACTGCCATGCCATTCTGGACGGGGAAAAGGCCGCGAAGCACGGGTTGGGTCCCGCTGCGCGCGAAGGCGTCGCGAAACCGTCCGCCGATGGCGCGCTTCCGTCTGCGGAGGCGAAGCAGGCCGAGCGCAAAAAGTGATTCGCGGCGGTTTGCAAATCGCGGGCGTAGACAAGCGGAGCCTGATTGGACACTATCGGAACATTCGGCAAGCGCAGGCGGAAGGGAAGTGAGATGAACACACAGGCGAAGACTCGACCGAAGGGGCGAGCGATGACTCTAAAATCCGGCTGGCGCTGCGCCGCAGGCAGAACAGCATGGGCGACGCTCGCGGCAATTCTCGCAGCATTCTCCGCTGCTTTCTCCGCAGCATTCTCCGCTGCACTCTCCGGTGCATTGCTCGCTGCATTGTTCGCCGCATTGTTCGCGGCAGCGACCGCTGCAAAGTTTGTGGCGCGGTTCGTGAGAGCGCGGGTTGCCGCGTGCGTCACGACGCCCGCAGCTTGCGCGGTGCCGCTTGCTGCGGTGCTGTCGCTGCTGCTGGCCGCGCCGGCGCTCTATGCGCAGGGATCGCGCAAAGATGACATCGTATTCGGGCCCACGGGCCATCCCGTTTCGGGTGCGACGGTGCGCGTGTGCCAGCCGACGGCCACCGGCACGCCGTGCGCGCCGCTGGCGACGGTTTACACCGACGCCACGCTCAGCGTCACATCCGCAAATCCATTTCAGACCGACGGCATCGGCAATTACCACTTTTATGCCCCGGCCGGGCGCTACCAAATCCAGATCTCCAGCCCCCAAATCACGGGAACGACCACGCAGAATGACGTGATTCTTCCCGCAGATCTCTCCTCGTCTGGCTCCGGCAACAACATCTCCGCGTTCGGACTGACGCTCGGAGGAAACTTGAGCGTTGCGGGAAATGCGACGATTACCGGCACGCTTACCAGTTCGGGTTTCAATCCCGGCACGCTCACGCCGACTACGCTGAACGTAACCGGGAACTCCACAGTCGCGGGGCCGCGACCATACATAGACGTCACGTCGCCGCAATTCGGCGCGATTGCCGACGGCGGAGCGGAACAAGCCACCGGCTCGATCGCAGCGGGATCGAACCATCTCACGATTTCTCCCGGTATAGGCACGTGGGCGGCCGGGATGGGTCTGCACGTGGACGGCGCGGGTGCTTCCGGCGACGTGCTGCTCGCGCACATCGCGTCGATCAGCGGAAATGTTTTCACGCTGGACCGCAACGCCGGCACCACGGTGAGCGGCGCCAGCGTGGAAGACGATGACACCCTCGCCGTGCAGGCGGCGCTTACATCCTTCTGCGCGAGCCCCTCGAATGCGAACGGCGGATCGCTCTATTTTCCGCCCGGAACCTACATCATTTCGCAGAACCAGTCCGTCAATTCCGGAGGCATTCCGTTCAACATCTCTTGCCCCGGCGTGCATCTGCTGGGAGGGAACAGCGGCCTGCACAACGGCACGCCTTTCGTGCAGCCGCCGACCGTGTCGCTGCTGGCGCATTGCGGGCCGAGCCCCAACGCGCAGCCGATGTTTGCCACCTACTATCCGAACGGGAATATCACGTTTCAAAATCTGGTCATCGACGGGTGCAACCAGGCGGTGGCGGTCACATCGAATGTGGTCCGCTTCTGGAATACGTTTTTAACCGCCGTGGGCGGCGGAACAAACGGATCCGCGCTCTATCTGCAAGACACCTTCTGGATTTATTTCGACTACGGCGGACTCACCACCAATTCCACGTCGGTGCCGACGCTGCTCATGGGCGGCTACTCGTGCAGCGGATGCTACGCAGGCGTGGGAAATGTGTACATGTCGAACTCGCTTCTCGCCGGCGGGCCGATCGCCTACGTGCAGCAGGGGAATCAGAACGGGCAGCCGAGCGGCCACTGGGTGTTCCGCAACATCACGCAGGAAAGCGGAAACGGCGACCTGATTCAAATCACCGATCCCGGCGGTTACACGACGGGCGTGATGGGGCCGATCACCCTCGACGACGTGCAGCAGGCGGACAACTCCAGCCCGAATGCCGCGCTGATCAATTTTAATGTGCCGGCCACCAGCGCCGGCCTCAGCGGGGTGTACATCAACAACTCCTTCTCGGGCGCGGGCGCCGCGAATGCCCCGGCCATCAAGATGATTGCCGGCACGCTCGATCACTACTTCGTGACCTCGTGCACCTCCGGTTGCGTGAGCCAGGTGTGGAATTCGTCCGGCAATCCCGTGGGAAGCGGAATGATCGAGAGCTCGGGCGGGCTCGACTTCACCGACGACGTAACCAACGCGGGCAGGCTCAACACCTCGCCATTCTCCGCGGAGAACATCAACGGCTACGGACCCGCCGCGCGGTTCATTCAGTCGGGCAGCGCGTTCGCTTCGTACGGAGTCGACGCGGCGAATGGCTGGATGTTCGGCAGCAACACGCAGGCGGGATGGAACGCGCAGATTTCCCAAGCGACGCCGCCGAACATCGACATCTCGTTCGCGGCGAATTACCCGCCGACCGGCATTTCGGGCACGGTGTCGAACACCGGAGGTGCGTTCAGCACCGGCACGTATTACGTGTGGGTGGTTTCCAACACGAACAGTTCTTGCGCGAGCAGCGGCGGATTCTCGGCGCCATCGAATATTTACGGGCCGCTGATGGTGGGCGCGGGCGTGACCACCGCGGAATTCAACCTCACGTGGACGGCGGCGCCGGCGGGCGCGAGCGCGATCCAGGGTTACTGCGTCTTCGTGAACAACGCGAAGCAGTATAACTTCGCGACACAATCGACCAACCTGGTGTCCGGCGCCACGGCAACCGGCGCCACCGTCACCACGACTTCGGTCGCGCCGGGCGCCTTCCCGGTCACTTATCAGATGGTGCAGGAGCATCACATCACGCCTTCGGGCGCGATTTTCAATGGCAACGCTACGCCCTCATCTGCCGCGGCGCCGCCCTACTCGCCCGCCTGCCTTGCGGCTATGACCTGCGGGGCATTCCTTCAGTTGAGCCCATTCGCGGCGGATTCATTCGCGCGGGCCAACTCCTCTTCGCTGGGCGCCAACTGGGCCTCCAACTTCAGCGCGGCGATGGTTGTCTCAGGGAACGCCGCGGGCGCGCAGAACGCCCAGTACGGCGAGCAGTCGTGGACCGGGCAAACGTTCAACGCGGACCAGTTTTCCCGCGCGACGATCGCGAGCCTGGACAGCAACGGCGTCGGCGTGCTGGTGCGCCTGGCCGGAGCGGGCGTCGATACCGGCTACCTGTATTTTTGTTCCACGGCTTCGTCTTCGCGGGTGCTGCAGAAGCGCGTGGCCGGGTCGAGCACCACGCTTGCGACCGCCTCGGGCGGATCGTGCGCGGTGAACGACGTGATCGAACTCGATGTGGTGGGAACCAGCCTGATCGCGCTGCACAACGGAACGGTCGATCTGAGCATCAGCGACGCGAGCATTTCTTCGGGCGCGCCCGGAGTAGCGGCCTACAACACCACCACGACCAGCGCCGACACGGTGAAAAACTGGATCGGGGGCAGCCTGGCGGTAGGCAACGCCACCACCTCGATTTTCAATCAGCCGAACACCTGGGTGCAGCCGCAGACGTTCGCCAGTCCCATCACTTCGGCTTCGCTCGCCGTGCCGAACAAGACGCGCGCCTGCAACATCGTCCGCGGCGACCAGAGCGCCAGCGCCCTGACCACCGGGAACATCCAGCCGCAGGGGTCGCAGTGCTATATCGACGCCGCGGCGACCGTCGCGCAGGTGATCCTAATGGTGGATGCCGGCGCGTCGACGATGGAGCTGGGCTACCGGCATAATGGATCGACGACCGCGATCACTCCCACGCTGACTCCCGCCACAGTAAGCGGAATCACCGACCATGTGGCGTGCGCCAATGCCGGCGGCACCGCGATTACCGTCGAGGGGAACAGCGTCACGTGCTCCTCGCTCACTAACTCCGCCCTGGCCGCCGGGGATTATATCGAGACGATCGGCGGCGCCGCCGATGGAACCACCAAGCGCATGTCGATCTCGATGACCTTTACCCCCAACTAAATACGATTGATGCACTCATTCCTTTCGTCGAAACCCTTGATTTTGTGAGCTTCCGTTTCGCGTCTTCCGAACGCGGAGTAATTCGCCATGATCCATTTGCCGGAAAATGCGCACCTGTGGACGCTCTTCGCAGCCGGGCACGGGCTGCACGTGCTCAAACGCGCCAGCCTTTCGGCGGAGTCCAAACTTTCGGGAACCAGGAACCGGATCGAGTGGCTCCGCACAAACGCGCTCGCGCTGGTGATCCGGTTTTTTGTGAACGCAGCAGCCTTCTCCTACTGGCTCGCGCACCCCGCCGCGGCCACGCATGCGATTGGCGGTGTGGGCATTCCCGTCGACCTGACGCTGGAGCCTGGCCACGCGACGGCCGCACTCTTCGGGCTTTCCGGCGACAGCCTGGTCGATTGGGCGGCGGCCAAGGTGCCGTTTTTGCAGAAAGAAATTCCCGCCGTCCAGCAGTGACCCATTTCAAGAAACACCTTGCGCGATTGTCGCCCCGAACGAAGTGAGGGATCTGCATTTTATTCTGTCGGTGCAGGAGCGCGTATGGCTGGCCATGACCACACCGTGGCGCCAGTCAAACGCTAATTTCGGAGGATTCCATGCCTGTCGTCCCCACAACGGCGTATTCGCAGGCGGAAGACGCGCTGAATCTGGCGCGCGCGCTGCTGAACGATTCCGCCGGCGCCGTGTTCACCGACACGCTGCTGATGCCGTTGCTGAACTCCGCCTATCGCGGCCTGCAGCGCGAGCTGGCCGAAAACGGCGTGAGCGTGCTCACCGAGCAGCAGGATATCGAGCTGGACGTCAACTCCGACACGGGCGTCACCAACACGGAACTCAGCGACGTCTCAAGCCCGCAGCTTCCCACCGATTGCCTGGCGCCGCACATGCTGTGGGAACGCGCCACCGCCAACACGTACCGACGTTTTCGTCCCCATGGAGAAATTCACGAGCGGCGGCAGCATGCTGAACCTGCAGCCGAGCACGTATTTGCGGCTTGTGGGAATGGCGCGAGGACAAAGTGAATCTGATCGGCGCGACGCAATCGATCACCGTGCGCATGCGCTACGAAAAAGTGCTGCCGCTGCTCACGCTGGGCACCGATCCGGTGCAGATCCGCTCGGCGACCGATCCCGCTCGGCGTTTGCCACGGCGGCGCTGGCGGCGCGATCGCGCGGCGCGCGCGCACTCGCGCAGGATTTGCTGGGCACCGCGCAGATGGCTACCGAAAATCTGATCGAGCGCTACGTGCGGCCCGGAGCAGTCGAAGGGAAGGCGGCGCATGCCCTACAGCTATCACCGCCGCGTCATCTACCTTTAGAGAGTCCGCCCGGCCGGTCTTTCTTGGCTTCGAATTTAGAGCGTGACGACGTTGAGCGTGATGGAGATGCCGCGTGACGCATTTTGAGCATTGCCGGTGATGACCATGTTTGTCGGCCCCTCGGGCGTGGAACCGAGCACCGTGGAGCCCTTTTTGCAGCCGGCGAGGACCGCAACGGCCAGGGCGATCAGCGCGAAAACTGGCATCGCGCGCAGAAGCCAGCGTCTCGAGCCAGCGTCGCCGGCAATCGGCAGGGCTGAGCTTGCGCGCCTGCGCGCCATCCATATGAACGCCAGCAGGATTGCCACAATCGCGCCGGAGACGCCCCAGAGCGGCGCAGTTGGGCGGCCGTCCCGAACTGGCAGGGAACCGCGGAATCATGGTGTTGATCGGGTTGATCTGGCCGGTGGTCTGAAACGTCACCGAAAACGGCGCCGGAGTTCCGGGCGTGACGTTCACCGTCGCCGAGGAAAATGTGCAGGTGGTGTTGGTCGGAAGGTTGGTCGGGCAAACTAATGTGACCACGCCGCTGAACACGTTGTCGGGCACCACCTGGAGATTCATGGTGATGGCCCCTCCACCCTGCACGGACACGGACATCAGCTGCCCGGCGCGAGCGCCATTTCGTAATCGTCCCCGGTGCCGCTGAGAACGGTGGACGCCGAGTCTGACGCGTTCGCGTCCGTCACGGCCAGCGTGGCGGAGCGCGCGCCGGTTGCTGTGGGCGTGAAGGCTACGTTCAGCGTGCAGCTGGAATTGGCGGCGAGCGTATTCGTGCAGTTGGTGTTCTCGACGGTGAAATCCGCAGGGGTTGTCGTCTTCGGGATGGTGACGCCGGTGACGGCCGTCGTGGTGATGTTCGTCAGCGTGAACGTTTGCGTCGCGCTCGTGCCGCCGTTGGCCGTATTCGCGAAAGCGCCCGAGGCGGGCGACAGCGAAATGCTTCCTTGCGACGCGCCCGCTTGCGCAAACGCGACGATGGTGTTGCTCCCCTGCACGGCAGCGTAGAGATTCCCGCTGGCGTCGAATGCAAGGGCGCCCGGCTGATTCAGCCCGGTGGCAAACACGCTTGCAGTGGATGTTTGCGCGCTGATTTTTAAGATGCGGCCGCTATTCGCATCCGCAACGAAGAGATTTCCAGCAGCGTCCACCGCGATGCCAGCCGGACAAATTTGCGCCGAGCTTCCGGCCGCGCCGGAGCAGTGCATGCGGAGCTGGATGCGGAGGATGGATTAGCCGGCGCGCCGCCCAACCCGGTGACGCTTTGAATCGCGCGCGTCTGTGTGTTGATGGCGAACACCGCGCCGTTTTCAGGCGAGGCGACGAAAACGGTACCGCCGCTGGGCGCAACCGCGATGCTTGCCGGGGAAGCTACCTGCGCGAGCGTTTGCAGTTGGCTGGTACCCGCGGCCATCACGTCCACGGCGCCCGCGCCGTGGTCCGCGATGTAGAGATTTCCAGCGCGATCGAGCGCGATGCCCAGCGGCTCAACAAGCACGATGTTTTGCCGCGCGGCCCAGCGGCCCGCGACGCTGCGGATTACGCCCGGCTCGCTGCTGGATGGTCCGGCGATGGCGCGAATTGTGGCGTTGCCGGTGTCGGCAACATAAATCGTGCCGTCCGGGGCGAAAGCGATGCCGCTGCGCTCGCTGAGCGATGTGGAGTTTAGATCAAACTGCGCCGCGCTCGCCGCCCCGCCGTCTCCCAGCGAACCCGCGGCGCCGGTGCCGGCAATGGCCGCGATTCTCACATTTGCGGCGGGACCGTTCGAGCCAGCCGCCGCGCCCAGCGTGAAGATCTGGTTTGGAGCGGTGGCGCTGGTGAAATCCAGGGCAGCAGGGGTATCGGCCGGGCTTATGGCCAGCGCGCGCGCGGCAACGTTCGCGGCAACCACGCTCACTTTGCTCGAGGAAACGATGCTGGATGCGGCCGTGGCGGAAGCGCCTTCGCTGGAGCGCTCTGGCGCGCGGCCACCGCATCTCCGGAATTTCTACCGATGGCGACCAGCGCCGCAAACATCAGGACTGCTACCGCGCAAACAACAGCCAGTCGCTGCACTCAGCTCTCCCCTAAGAAATATCGGTGATCGACGCGTTTGGATTCACATGCAGGCGTTCGGGTTGTGCGTCGCAGAGCGTCATCATAACAGCGCGCGGCGACTCGTGACCAGCACTTCGTAGCTCTATTTCGCATCCTCAGGAGGAACCATGGCACTCGCATTTACGCTTGTGGACACGTGGGATGACGGCCAGCGCATCCACGTGGCCGGCACCGTCGCCGCGTCCGGAAACTATACGACCGGCGGCGATACGCTCGATCTTTCGCAATTTCCGGTCATCGCCTCCACGCAGGCGCCCGTTCAGGGCACCGCCTGGATGGACGGCTTGTCCGGCTACGACTACGTTTTCTCTCCCGGCTCCGCGATGAATAACGGCAAGGTGAAAATTTTCCAGCAAGGATCGAGCGCCGGCGCGTTCCCGGAACTGGCCGCCGGCGCGTATCCAGGCGCCATCACGTCCGACACGATCACCTTTTACGGAATCTTCAAGAAGCTGCTGTAATGGAGCCGGTCAGCGGACGACGGATCTTCACTTCGCCCGTGTAGCGCCGGCGCCTCGCCGGCTCTGTTGCCTTTCGCGGTCATCCCGAGCGAGCGAAGCGACCAGGGATCTCTCTTCCTGTCGCTTCCGCTGCGCGTGAGCCAGCTACATGTCCATCGAATCTTTTTCGCCGTTGCCGCTGAACGTCTTCGGCACCTGGATCACGCTGCTCGATCCCTCCGACGTGCCGCCCGGAATGTCGCCGAATCTCGCCGACGTCGATTTCTTCCCCGGCGGCGTGCGCACGCGCCCCGGCCTCGTCTCGCAATTCCCGGTGCTCGGCGGCGCGCCGCAAATCAACGGTCTGAAGACCTACATCACCACGAATCGCGTCCAGCACCTGCTGGCGCTCGATTCGCTCGGCAATCTCTACAAGGAAACCTCGCCCGGCACGCTCTCGCTGATCACGCCGGGCGGCGTAACGCCGAACCTCTATCCTCGCTTCGACCACGCTTTTCGGCCGCGAATACATGGGCTTTCGGCGACGGCATCACGGGCCAGGACCTGCCGCGCCAGTTCGACGACACCTATTTCGATCGCGTGAGCCAGATCGGCCCCGCCGAAGGGCCCGCCGTGGCGGATTCGGCAACGGCCGGCAACATTTCGCCGGGCGTGCATCAGTGCGTCGGTGGTGTTCGTCACGCGCCAGGGCTACTGGACCGCGCCCTTCGCCGCCGGTTTCGTGGACCGCCGCGGGCAGCCACCAGGCCGTGACGTGACGAATATTCCCACCGGCCCATCGAATGTGGTGCAGCGGCTGCTGGCTTTCACCGCGTCGGGCGGCGCGGATTTCTACAATGTGCCGGCCACGATGACGATCAACGACAACACCACCACGTCGCTCACCGTCGATTTCACCGACACGATCCTGCTCTCCGGCACGAGCATGGATTACCTTTTCAGCCAGATCGAGCTGCCCGAGCAGCTTGGCGTGGCCGCCTACGTCGAGCGGCTTTTCTGGTGGGGCGAGCGCGCCAATATGGACAACTGGCGCAACCTCACCTTCGATGGCGGCTGGGACGCGTCCGGCGACGGCCGCCCGCTCGGCTGGCAGCAGGATCCGTCATTTGGCGCGGGCGGCAGCCGCGAACCGAGCGATGTGGTGTGGGGCGACGCCTACCGCATCACCGCCGACGGCGTTACCGCCGCGCGCGGCATGATCGAGCAGAACGCGATCACCGACGTGAACGGCGATCCGCTCTTCGTCGAACAACACGGACTACTCCGTGCGCGCGCGCGTGAAGCGCAGCGCGGAGCTCGTCCGCCGGCACGCTGCGCATCAATGCCTATCAGCCCGACGGCGGGGCAGCTCGGCACGGGCCTCGCGGTGAGCTTCACGCAGGCCACCACCACGTACCAGGAATTCACCGCGGATCTGCTTCGCGCCGCAGACCTCGCTGCCGTCGGATCTGACGCTGCGCGTTTACGCCGATGGCGTGCCGGCGCCCAGCGGCGAATCGTTTCTTGTCGACAACATCGAAATATTTCTCACCAACGCGGCGCAGAATTCTTCGCTCGTGCGCGCGTCCGGCACCGAAGACGCCGGAGGCTTACGACGGCGTCACCGGCATCATGAGCATCGCCGAAAATAACGGGCAGGGAATTCGCGCCGCGTTCACGCTGCGCAACAATCTCTACTTCGTGAAAGAACGCAGCCTGTACGTCACCGCCACCGACGGCGTGAACGAGCCCGCGCTGTGGGCAGGTCGAGGAAGTGTCGAACCAGGTGGGCACGCCTTCGGCGCACGGCGTGGGAATCGGCGAGGAATGGGTGGTGATCGCCGGGCGCTCGGGGCTCTATCTGTTCGACGGCAGCGAGCCCGTAAAGCTTTCGCAGGAAATTCAGCCCACGTGGGACGCGATCAACTGGGAAACGGCGCAGAAGCTCTGGGTGCAGGTCGATACGCAGCACAAGCGCATTCTCGTGGGCGTGCCCGATGGGCGCCGCCACGCAGCCGAACCAGATCCTCATGCTCGATTACACCGAAGGCTTTGGCGACCCGCTCGTCGCCATGCTCACCGCGCCGGAACGCTCGCGCAAATGGGCGCCGTGGATGATCGCCGCGAATTCCTGCGGCCTGATCGAGCGCTCGACCGGCATCGCGCAGATTTTCTTCGGCATCGAATAATTCCAGCGGGAAAATCTACGCGCTCACGCCGGGGCAGTATCTCCGACGACGGCGCCGCGATCAATTCCTTCTACACCACGGCGTTTCTCGCCGCCACGGGACTCAGCGGCAGAAATCTGTTCGGCTATCTCACGGGATACGTGCAGGGCGCAGGCTCGCTCGCGCTCACGGCGCTCACTCCCGGCAACGCCATCGGCGCTTTCGCTGGGCTCGTGGACGCTTGGCTCGCCCGCCTCGCGCGACATGGAGCAGTTCACCAACGTGCTCGCCGAGCGCGTCTCGTATCAGTTCGGCACCAACGCCGCCGGCTCGTGGTTCTCGCTGACCAAGCTCGTGCCCTGGGCCAAGCCCGACCCGTTCGCCATCGTCCGCGGAACGAATTAACGAGCGGGCGAGAATCGTCATCCTGAGGCGCGCGAAGTTAGATCGCCGAAGAATCCTCTGCAATTGCTCGTGGTTGACTTTGTTTTTCGCTTTCGGTTTTCGTCGTCATCCCGAGCGAGCGAAGCGACGAGGGATCTCTCTTCAAGATTTATCAGCCTCTTCGCAGTCCGCGCGCACGGTGCGGGTGAGTGCTGCGGCAAGCTCGTTTTCTTCGGCGATTTCTTCCGGGGTCATGTTTGCATACGAGGCAGCCGTCTCCCGTTCAAGGCATACCCAGCCATGCGCGCGACGCACTTGGCTGATTGCGTGATCAAGCGCTTCGCCCATGCTTCCGGCATGGATGCTCTTCATTCGCTCAACCAAGAACGCGTGGTTCTGCACCGAGATCATCGCGGAAATGCGCTTCCACCTGGCCATGTGAAGCTCCTCTGAAGGGGACGGTAAGTGTCCTCGATTATCCGGCTCGGGGAACTCAAGTGTCCACAAATAGCTGACGTCCGAGTCCACGTAAAGGAAAGCACGATGCTGACCGTTCCCCAAATTGAAGCGCTGCGCCAGACCAACCCGCAGCTTTACGAATCGCTGAAGCGGCTGGCGGGCGCGTCGCTCGGCCCGAACCAGGGCTGGAGCCTCGACAACCAGATCACCGACGGCACGAATTACGCGCGCGTCGCCACCGGCGCGCTCACGGCAGGGAACGTCGACCCCTCGAAAGCCGGCGTGCTGATGAAGGGCAGCGTGCCGCCGACGTGGTCCGGGCGCGTTCACCTACGTTTCCACCACCTCGAGCATCACCTGGAGCTGGAGCGGCCTCACGATTTACCGCGCCGACGGCACCACCACGCGCTGTCCCGAACGGCTCGCTCGCCATCACCGGGCTCACCGCCGGCACCACCTATTATTTTTATCCTTACTGGGACGATGCCGCGTCCGCGATCGGCTGGGTGGCGGGAGGCGCGGGCTCGCCCGCCAACGCGCAAACGGCGAAGACAAATCCCGCCGCGCAGCAGCAGGCGCTGCAAGGGCGTGATCCCGCTTTCGCAGGGCGCGATCGTCGCGGCCACCACCACTTCCGGCACCGGCGGCGGCTCGGGCGGCGGCAGCGGAAGTTGCCTGCGCGCGGGAACGGTGGTGCTCACGAAGGAGCGCGGCACCGTCGCCATCGAAACGTGCCAAGTGGGCGAGCATCTGCGCTGCCCGTCGCCCGCCACCGGCGAAGCGTGGACGCGCATCGTGCGGCTCGAAGTGCGCGACGCCGACACGTTCATCCGCCTGCATTTCTCCAACGCCGAATCGCTCGACGTGACGCCGCACCACATCTTCACCCTCGCCGACGGCTCGCCCATGCGCGCCGAGCGCCTCTGCCTGAGCGACATTCTCGTCGGCCGCTTCGGCCGCATCACGCTGAAGCGCATCGAGGCCATCGTCGAGGAGTCGCAGAAGGTCACCGTGAGCTGCGAGCCGTACGCACCAGTTCTTCGCCGGCCGCCACGCCGCCACCGTGCTCACGCACAACTACACTTTTACCTCGTAAACAGGCTGGTTCTCGCCGAGGGTTATCTTCGTTAATCCGCTGCGATTCATCAAAAAAACTCACATGACTGGAAAACGCTACTACATCACCACGCTGGGCGCCTGGCGCGCGCATGCGCCGCGCTTCGCGAATTCGCATTTCATCTTGCTCGACGCGCCACCGGCAGCATCCACCGCGGCTGAGGCGGACGCGCCGCAAGCTCCTCCCACAGCGTCGGCCAGCGCGAGCGGAGAAGGGAATTGCTCTCCCGCGCACGCGCCGGACGGCCCGAACAAGCACACGTCGGATGACGCAGCGCCGATCCTCGTGCTGATTGAGGCGGACGAAGGCGCGCACCTTGCCCTCGAGGACGAGCCCGCATTCGAGGCGCTGCCGCATCCGCTGGCGCAGAAAGCCGATTTCGCCAGCGGCACAGGCTGCGCTCGCCGCGCATGGCGTAGCGCTTGGCGCTACCACCTTCGATGCCGCCGAGGCTGCCGCGCGGATTCATCCGCTGCTGCGCCACCACGTCTTCTAGGGCGCGCGCAGGCAACCGGGATCAGTGCGCCGTGTAGGTTTTTTGGAAGTTGTTGCGGGCGTTGGTTACGGTGAACTGGCCGCTCCTGGAAGCGGAAACAGAGAGGTCCAGCCCCTGGTCCGAGGGGCCTTCGTCAAGATTCGCGATCATCTGCTCTGAGGTGTTATGCGCCGCGTCGCTCTGGACGGAGCGATGTATCTGCCAGATGCCCTCGATGCCGGGAATCTTCTCGATGATCTCGTAGGAAGCCGCCTCGAAGCCCTTGCGCGGGCCGTTGTTGACGATCACCACCTCCGGCCGCAGCGCCCACACGAACGCGGGCGAGCCGGACTGTCCTCCCGAAAATCCGTGATGCGAGGCCTGGAAGAGCGTCACAGTGCCGATTTTATTCACCGGGCAAGCCAGCATCATTTCGCGGTCCCAGGTAAGGTCGCCCAGATCGAGAAACTTGAACTTTCCGTAGGTGAGCAGGAATCCCACGCTGCGCGAATTCTCGGTCTTGTCCTCGGGCTTCTGCTGCGCGTCCTTGCAGTATTGGTTCTGGGCGCCGCCGTTGCTGATGGGGCTGCCGATCACTTCGCCGTTGGCGCTCACCACCGTGATATCCACGCCCGCGAGGGCAATCTTGTCGCCGGGCTTGGCGATGGTGCGCTTGCCGTCCGCGGCGGCGATGTAGCCATTGAAGAATTCGGGGCCGTGTTTGGTGGCCATTTCGACGGACTCGCCGTGATCGTAAAATCTGTCAATCGGGATGAGCTTCGCGAGCGCCGGAACGCCGCCGACATGGTCGGCGTGGTAATGCGTGACGATCAGGGCATTGAGTTTCGTGAGTCCCGCGGCCTTTACGGCTTTGACGATGCGGTCGGTATCGCGATCGCCGGGGAAGCCGGTATCCACCAGCAGCGACTCGCCCGAAGGGCTGACGATCAGCGTCGAGGCCCCGCCCTCCACGTCGATCCAGTAAATCCGCAGGTCGCGGGATCGCGCGTGGAGCATCGAGGCGGCAGCCAGCGCCGCCAAAACCATTACCAGAAAAATTATCGGAGCAGGGAATCGCAAGTTGGGTCGCATAGCGCCGCGATCCTATCACAGCGAAATGCCGCATCAACTGGAAATTAGGCAACGCCCTGCGGGCCATGCCGCGCCCCGGCTCGATCTGATTTTCCGGGTGCCCGTGCCGGCCGGGTTCGAGGGTCGAGTCTTTGTACTCACTTCGTCGGCCGAAACGATTCTCCTGCGCTGACTTTTAGAGGATCGGAGGTTTTCAACTCCGATTCCACCTGAACGCTCGCGGTGCCTTTGCCCCTGAGGAGCGGATTGCCCGCCGTCTCATGCTCATTCGCCAATTCAAGGAGTCCGACCTGAGCGCCCTGCGCCGCATGCACGCGCAGCAGGGTTTCGACTACCCGTTCCCGGATCTCGCCGACCCCATCTTCGTCTCGAAGCTCGTTGTCGAAGATGAAAGCGGGCGCCCGGTGATGGCCTCGCTCGCGCGCCTCACCTGCGAGATGTACCTGCTCGCCGACCCCGGCGCAGGCGATCCGCGCGAACGTTTCGCCCGGCTGCTCGCTCTCCACGCATCCGGCGAGCGCGACCTTTTCGCTCGCGGGCTCGACGACGCCCACGCCTGGCTTCCGCCGCCAATAGCCAGGCGCTTCGGCCGCCGGCTCCAGGCCCTCGGCTGGATTCGCGACGACACCTGGACGCCCTACTGCCGCCGCCTCACCCATCGCGAAGCAAAAGGGGAAGCGAAATGAAATCCGCGCCTGTTACTCTCGCGCTGCTCGCAATCGCTATCGCCATGGCTGCGTCGCTCGCTCGCGCCCAGCACAGCGTGAGCCTCACGTGGACGGCCAGCACCGACGCCGCAGCCAATCCGTCGCTCGCCTACAATGTCTACCGTTCACCGATCTGTACCGGCGCGTTCGCCAAGCTGAACGCCTCGCCGCTCGCTGCGACGAACTACCTCGACGCGGCAGTTCTCCCCGGCGCTTCCTATTGCTACCAGGTGACCTCCGTCTTGAGCGGCTCCGAGGGCCCGCCCTCGAATCAGGCGGCTGCCGTGATCCCCTCCCAGGCGCTCGAGGAGAAATCCGGCTGCACGCATCGCGGCAGCCTCGCGGCGTGGCTTCGCTGCGTAGCGGCAATCCAGCACGCCCAGCCGAAAAAAGCGAAGCCGTCTCCGTAAGATACGCAAGCGCTCCGCGCCCGCTCGATTTTGCACCAGCAGCCGCGCAGTCGCATTTCAGTGGCACCGGCACTCCTGCCGGTGCTCTTTGTTGCACCTCGCGAAACTCCATAAGCGACCACTTAATTTGTAAGTAATTAACTGACGAAGGAGGGAACTCATGTCACGCGCCGCGCAAAGCACCACACGTAATCTCACCGACCAGCAACTCGCGCAGCAGAATCAGCTCATCTCGCAATCCAACCAGCAGGGCCAGCAGGACCGCTCGCTCATGATGCCCACCATCACGAGCCTGCTCAACAGCCAGGGCTACACGCCGCAGCAGCAATCCGCCATCACGCAGCAAAGCCTGGGCGCCTCCAACACCGCATTCAACGCCCTCAACCAGCGCGCCGCTAATCGCGCCGCCGCCACCAATAACAGCGCCGGTTTCGGCGACCTCACCGCGCAACTCGGCCGCGAGCAGGCGCAGACCGACGCGAGCCAGGCGCAGCAGAATCAAATCGCCTTCGCCAACCAGCAGCTGAAGGAACAGCTCGCCGGACTGAATGCCCTCGGGCAAACTTACGGCGTCGATACCAATCTGCTTGGCAAAGCGATGGGTGTTCCGTCCGAACTGCTCAGCGTACGCCAGCGCGCTTCCACAGGCTCTTCAACCAGCGGGCTTGGAAGCCTCTTCGGCGCAGGCTCTGGTATCGCCTCGCTCTTCGGATAGTGGCACCGGCACTCCTGCCGGTGCGCGGACTGCATTTGGCTCCGGCGTGACGCTGAGCTGCTGATAACCTCGAACTGCCCGGGTAAACGGCTTGCCCGATGGTGAATCGCTCTTACTCCAAGCGCAAACCATCCTCGAGAACTCGCGCAAGAATGTGTTGTTGTGCGTTTGGTGGGTGCCCGACCGTTCGAATTTAGCGATCGGGTCTGTGACTCTGTTGCTGCGGCATGGGAGCTACCTAAGCGGAAAACCCCGACCCTCGACGCCGACAGCGGTAGGATCGGGGATCCGGAAATTCAACTCCTGGCGCCGCTGGCACGGCGGGTGAAAACCTTACTTCGCTGTGCTCAGAATGGCAGCGGAAAGCAAACACGTCTCTTTCTTTTTCCGTCCCGCCCCAAAGGCGAGAACTGACCCTTCATGCGCAACTTTCTGGATCCTTACTGGTGGACTGCCGGCCTCGCCTCCATCGTACAGCTCGTGTTATTTCTGCGCTGGCTCTACCGGCGAATCCGCAATGAAGAACTCATGCGCGCCTTCGTGAAGGACATGGCCACCAACCACCTGCCTCACATTTACAATCTCCTCGAAAAAATCTGCGAACAGCAGGGAATTGCGAACCGTAAGCCCCTCCCGCCCATCCGCTGGGTAGACTTGAACCATCGCCGCCATTGAACCGCTTCAGCTTCTTGGCGTGGCAGGTTGCGCGCCAAGCGGCCTAATCCGACACCTCGCCAAGCGCTGCGGCGCTCCTGCAGCCGCAGGCCTCTCGCTGGCTGTCTTCCTTCAAAGCGAAATTCGAGAGGGCCCAGCTGTGGATCCGTCGACTCTCGCCGTTTTCGCCGACTCGTTTTGTAATTTCGTTGTTGTCTGCGAGCGAGCGAATGACGAGGAAGAAAATACACGTAGTCTCCCGTCTTTCTTCGGGTGTTTTGCCTTTGTCTTTTCGTTGTCATCCCGAGCGAGCGCAGCGACGAGTGATCTCTCTGCGGATACCTCCCAACCATATGTTACCGTCCCCCAATCTGGTCGCCCTCGCCCATACCATCGCGTCGCAGCACGCGCTCGACCCAGCCCTGGTCTGCGCCATCGTCGAGCAGGAATCCTCCTGGGACACGCACGCCATCCGCTACGAACCCGCGTTCCGCGCGCACTACGTCGCGCCGCTCGGACTCACGCCTACCGAAGAAGTTGCGCGCTCAATCTCCTGGGGCTTGATGCAAGTGATGGGACAATCCGCCAGAGAGCGCGGGTTCAACGGCAAATTCCTGAGCGCCTTGTGCGATCCGTCCAACGGACTCGCGATAGGATGCACCGTCTTCGCGGCAAAGCTCGCGCAAGCCTCGGGCGACATCCCTCGGGCCCTCGCGCTATGGAACGGAGGATCAAACCCGAGCTATGCATCCGAGGTCCTCGCCCGCCTGGCAAATTATTAAATACGGTAATTGAGAAAAGGGAATCGAAAGCAGTTGCCTTTTCGGGTGCGCGATCCCTCGCTATGTAAGGGGTGGGTCTTCGCGAACATCAAGCGTTCCGATCGTGAAGTTCGCTCCTGAAGCGCCCTAACAATGGCTCGCAGCAATGCAGCCGATCAGCATTTACGCCGTATCCCTCGATTCGCATCCTCTCAACGGTTTAGCCCCTGAGGAACGGTGACGGTTGCAGCGTGTCAGGAATTGCCGGAACCCTTGAGGCCCTCTAAAGATCGCTCTGGGCGATAGCCTCGGCTGCAAAAAGTGCTGCGGCCAGCACCATCCTGCGCCTATCTGCATTCCTCGATCGTCGATCTGCCCCAGCCCATCGCAATTCCTGGAGCATCCCGGACATCTTCTCCGCGGATGCGCTGACTAAGTCGCTTTCGAACCACCGTCCGGCGTATCGGCGGCTTCCGACCAAACCGTTCGCCATGTAAGTAACAGGAGCAATCAAATGACCCGCCGCACAATCGAACTCTTCGCGTTTTTGGCAGCGATTCTTATCGCAACACTGGCGTTTCACGCCTGGCTCGCGTCTCACGACGAGCAGCAGCGTCTCCAATCCACTCTGGCCGCGCAAAAGCAACTCATCGATGCAGCCGACGTTCGCGAACGCACGCGCAATGCCTCGCTGAACGATACCCTCGCACAAATCGCAAAACTCAAGCGCGCGACGCAAACACCCGAGCAGATATTGCGCACGCTGCCGAATTATCTGCCGCTTCCGCAACCCATCACCCTGGTAAATACATCGAGCGACCCCGTTCGCGAAGCATCCAAAACCTCTCGAGACCCCCAGGGTGTCGAAGCCCCAGACGGCTCCGAGAGCCTTTCATCCAGTCGATCGGTTTCACCGGGCTCGGCTGAAACACCCAACCCCAATTCCGGGCAAAAGTCTTTGGCCGCTCGGCTTGGCTCAAGCGGAACGGGCTGCGAAAACGCGACCGAGTGCGGACAACAAACACTCGCCGCAGGCGCCACTTCGCAGATGCCGTTGAAAGAGCCCAGGGGACAAAACGTTCAGCGTACAACGCTGAATTCCCAGTCGCCCTTGCCTTGTGCAAATTCGGCGTATTGCGTTGCCCAGATTCCCACCGCAGACCTGAAGCCCCTCTACAATTACGTCCAGGACTGCCGCGCCTGCCAGACCGAACTAGCCACAGCGAAACAAAACGCCGCAGACGACGCCGCAAAACTGGCCGCCCTCACCCGCGAGCGCGACGCCGCCATAACAGCCTCCAAAGGAGGCAGCTTCTGGCGCCGCCTGCGCCGCAACGCCCTGTGGTTCGCCGTGGGCGCAGCCGCAGCCTATATCGCAAGAACGCGCCCATAGCCCCCCCGTGAAATAAGCTATGGACTTCCGCTAATGAATATTATGTTCGCATTAGCCTAGGGCGGAGTGTGGAAGGATTGACAGAAATGGTGGGAAGCATTTAGGGGTGGGATGTGCTAAGGTAACGGGTTTGATTGCCGAGACTTGTGGGTCTTGGGGTGAAGACTTTGGCGGGCGGAAGCCGGATTCTGCTGAGACTTGTGAGTCTTCGGGGTGGAAACTTCGTGGGGAGAAACGTGAATTTATGAAGAGTTCTTACAGCGGGGTGGCGGTGCCTTCGGATGGCAAGGCTATTGTGTACAGCGATGGGGTGTTTCGAGTGCCGGACCGGCCGGTGATTCCGTTTATTGAGGGCGATGGCACCGGGCGGGACATCTGGAAGGCCTCACGGCTGGTATTTGACGCCGCTGTCGAGAAGGCTTACGGGGGGAAGCGGAAAATCGCCTGGCTGGAGGTGTATGCCGGGGAGAAGGCGTTCAACGAGTTCAAGGAATGGCTTCCTCAGGATACGGTTGATGCGATTCGGGATTTCCGGGTGGCGATCAAGGGACCTCTGACTACTCCGGTGGGCGGCGGGATACGGTCCTTAAATGTGACGCTGCGGCAGATTCTTGATTTGTACGCTTGCGTTCGGCCGGTGCGGTATTTCGAAGGCGTTCCTTCGCCGGTGAAGAACCCCGAACGCATGAACGTGGTGATCTTCCGAGAGAACACCGAGGACGTGTACGCCGGGATCGAATGGCGCTCCGGCACGCCGGAAGTGAAGAAACTGATCGATTTTCTAAATAACGAGATGATGAAGGGCACGTCAAAGCGGATACGCGAAGACTCCGGCGTGGGCATCAAGCCGATTTCTCCCACCGGCACCAAGCGGCTGGTGCGACGGGCGATCCAGCATGCGATCGACAACCATCGCAAGGTGGTAACGCTCGTTCACAAGGGCAACATCATGAAGTTCACCGAAGGGGCGTTCCGGGACTGGGGCTATGAACTGGCCACCCAGGAGTTCCGGCCGCAGGTGGTTACCGAACGCGAGAGCTGGATTCTGGATAATAAAGACAAAGACGGCAGCCTTTCGGTGGAAAAGAACGCGGCGATGATCGAGCCCGGGCTCGATCAGGCGACCGAGGAATTCCGCAAGGGCATTTACGCGGAAGTAAAGCAGGTGCTCGATTCGATTTACGCGACCCACGGGCACGGCCAATGGAAGCAGAAGATCATGGTGAACGACCGGATCGCCGACTCGGTGTTCCAGCAGGTGCTCACGCGGGCGGACGAATATCAGGTGTTTGCCACGCCCAACCTGAATGGCGATTATCTGTCGGATGCCTGCGCGGCGCAGGTGGGAGGCCTGGGGATCGCGCCGGGCGCAAATATCGGCGACGGCTATGGCGTGTTTGAGGCGACGCACGGCACTGCTCCGAAATATGCGGATAAGGACGTGATTAACCCGAGTTCGGTGATGCTTTCGGGCGTAATGATGTTCGATTTCCTTGAGTGGAAGGAAGCCGCGCGCTTGATTGAGGACGGAATCGCGCGCACCATCCAGCAAAAGCGGGTCACCTACGACCTGGAGCGTTTGATGCCGGGGGCAAAGAAACTCAAGACTTCGGAGTTTGCCGGGGCGATCATCGAGAACATGCAGGCGACCGTGGCGGCCGGGTGAGAATAAGGCGGGAAGCAAAGGACGCAGCGGAGGCAAAAGAGGCGGAGGATGTCGTCCGGCGCCCGAGTGAGTCTCCTTTTGGTGGGAACGGAGCTTTGAATTGAAGAGGGATTCATCGCTCGCAATGCAGAACTGTACCGCTCCGCTTAGAGTGACCGCAAGGGCGGGGATCTTCGAGTCAGTCAGCTATACATTACAGCCGTATCGATTCGGCTGAAACTTCTGCCGGCGGGACGCCGGCGTTACGGGAGACGTGCGAATGCGGAAGAAGGTAACAGTGGTGGGTGGCGGATTCGTGGGATCCACGACGGCACAGCGAATCCACGATATGGGGCTGGCAGACGTGGTGCTGACCGACATTCTGGATGGAGTCCCAGCGGGCAAGGCGCTCGACATGGCCGAGTCCGGGCCGATCCTTGGAAGCGACTCGAAGACGGCGGGAATTTCCACCGCCAGCGGGGATTATAAAGGTACCGAGAACAGCGACGTCATCGTGATCACGGCCGGTTTCCCCCGGAAACCCGGAATGAGCCGCGACGATCTCCTCAAGGCGAACTACGATGTGATCAAGGGCGTGGTGGAGGCGATCGTCAAGCTTTCGCCGAAGGCCATTCTGATCGTGGTGACGAACCCGCTCGATGCGATGGCGCAGGCGGCTTTCAAGGTCAGCGGGTTCCCGAAGAACCGGGTGCTGGGCATGGCCGGAGTGCTTGATTCGGCGCGGATGAGCACGTTTGTGGCGGAGGCGCTGAACGTTTCGGTCGAGAACGTGCATTCCTTCGTGCTTGGCGGGCACGGCGACGACATGGTGCCGCTGACGCGCTATTCCACCGTGGCGGGAATT
The DNA here is from genome assembly GCA_963848365.1 of uncultured Acidobacteriota bacterium. GTDB lineage: Bacteria > Acidobacteriota > Terriglobia > Acidiferrales > UBA7541 > Palsa-295. The sequence goes on along the minus strand of CAWKDI010000002.1, from coordinate 1,040,045 downwards.
CCCCTCCCAGAATTGCTGCCGCAAGACAAGCTGGATGCCATTGTTACGCGGACGCGCAAGGGCGGCGCGGAGATCGTGAACCTGCTGAAAACGGGTTCGGCCTACTACGCCCCGTCGGCGGCGGCGGTGGAAATGGTGGAGGCGATTCTCAAGGACAAGAAGAAAATTCTGCCGTGCGCGGTGTATCTCGAAGGCGAGTACGGTATCAAGGGCCTGTTTGTGGGCGTTCCCGTGAAGCTTGGAAGCGGCGGCGCGGAACAGATTATCGAGATCAAGCTGACGCCAGAGGAAAAAGCGGCGCTCGACAAGTCTTCGGCGTCCGTCCGGGAACTGGTGAATGTGCTGGGGATTTAGGGCACCCGGAAAAATAAGCGTTCAATCTCGCCCCAAGCGCTGAGGGAAATGCAGGTCCCTCAAATCCTCCGGGATGACTCTTTGAGTTTTGAACGGGCGCAAACGATCTGCCGAGGCCCTCTGTGCCGCCACCAAATGGCGGACTTGAAAAGAAGCCGGGCCCATGGAAGCGTTTCGTTAACTGGTGCAAATGGGTCTTGATTGGCGGCAGGTGAAGTGCTTTAAGAATAGAGGTCCGCTGCTACTTTCAAGCGCTCTTGGGACCGAGCCAGGCAACTAATTCCCGTTTGCCCTTCCATTCGGGTGAGGGCTGGGTGCACCGAAACTTGCGATCTTCTGTCACAGACGCCCGCTATTTACGATCCTGCACCGTAATTGCTTGACATGAAATGCGGCACGGCTTGATCTGCTAGGATTTTCTTCAGGGGTTTCATCCACCGACAATGGAACAGTCCAGGCGTAATAATGCCGCAGCGCGCGCGGACTTGGATAAGCCAGGCGCCGATACCGTCTCGCATCTGCTGACGCTCGATCTCTCCCGGGCGGAAAGCCTGGCAGCGATGCTGGCGCATAGCCGCGCCTCTCAGGTGGTCGAGCTTTCCGACCTGGTTGCGGGAATGTATCTCTACGATTGGGATCGCCTGGCGAGGTATTGGGAACAGGAGGATCACGAGCAGGTCGAGTCGTTGTTGAGGACGATGTGCCGGATCAGTCCGGAACGATGGAACTACTGGATTCAGTTGTATGACAAGAAGCGGCGCGTGGGAGAAAAAGGCCTCAGTTCCCTGCCGTTGCTGCGAAGGTTTCGTAAGGAGGCCCCTCCCGATCCGCCGCCGGGACACTCTGCCGACCTGACTGCCATACTGAAACTTGCGGAGGGACTGGCGCCGTTCCGCGGCAATTCCGGCGGCCGGAATCTGCCGATACTCACGAGCGAATGCGTGCTGCTGTGCATCGTGCGAAGCCGGCGTAGCGAGATCAGCCGCAGGCTGGCCGCGAGCGGAGTGAAGATGGCCGAGTTGGAGCGCGACGCACTGTCTTCGAGGCGGGCGCGGCGGGAAGATTGAAAAGGCTGCGTGATCGCCGGAAGGGCAAGAGGAAATGCGGATCCCTCACTTCGTTCGGGATGACACGTTTGGGTTGTTAGCGGAGAAGGTCGCTTCGTTTGGGATGACACGGAAAGAAGAGGAAGCAGAAGCAGAAGCGGAGCTACGCATGCGGGTGCGTCAGAGGATCATTTTGAAGTGCGGCCACAACACGGCCAGCGGGGCGCTGGGCTTGTGGCATAGATACACTGGGACGTTCTGTTCGACCACCATGGCGTGGGGATTGCCGACGGTGGCTACTTGGCGGACGTCTCCGAAAAGCTTCACTAATTCGGCGGAGCGTTCACCGAACAGGATCGCGCATTCTCCCGTGTAGTCCCTGGGCCCCCAATAGAAGTAGCTGTTGTGACCGCTGATCGATTTAGGAAGTCCGAGCTTCGGGCCGTAATAATCGATCGCGCCTGCCTCGCCGTAGTTCCCTGCCACAATCGCGCACCCGGCCCGTTCCTGAACCGGAAGGCTGTGGTACACGCCTGAAATCGCCGCGGCCATATCGTTCCAGCCGAACATGTCTGCGTATAGCTGAGGCAGCGGGACGGTGGGGTCGCGCTCCGTCTTCACGCGGAACATCGGGAGGCCGCCCGAGTAATGCAGGAAAGCGTTCACGGGAAGCAGCGGGACGCCGAAAGGAACCGTTGCCAGCCCGGCCGCGACTACCAGGCCGGAATAGCCGACGGCCAGCCAGCGACGGCCGGGCCGCAGGGAGAAGGCTTCGAAGGCCACGCCTCCGGCGGCCATCAGGAGCGGATAAATCGGCAACGGGTAATACGTCTTGCCATTAAAGACGACAAATATCGCGAGAACGATCAGGTACGTCCAGCCGAGAAAGCGAAAGCGCTTCCCTTCCCTGGCGGCGAAATACCATACGAGGCCGCCGGCCCAAATCGGCAGCTCAACCGGGTGCAGGAAAAGAATCTGCTCGTAGATGAAACGGAGCGGAGAGACGGCTTCGTTCTTGAACCGCTGCGCGTTGCGCACGACTTCGATCTGCGGCCAGCCGTGGCGCGCTTCCCAAACCAGATTCGGAAGAAAGATACACACGGTAACCAGCGCCCCCAGCCAGATCCACTTCGAGCGGAAAAGCCGGTACTCTCCGGAGAGGAGCAAGCCCACGGCGAGCGCAAAGCCGAAAACGAGCGTGGAATGCTTGTTTTCAAGCGCCACTCCGGCTACCAGTCCGAACAGGAGCCAGAGGCGCGGTGAGGCCCCTTTCACGATCCGCACCACGATCAAGGCACATACGAGCCAGAAGAGCGGCTCGAAGGCGTTCATGGAGAGGAAGCTATCGAAGGCCAGGTTCGCGGGGGCAAGCAGGATCGCTGCCGCTGCGAAACATTGCGCGAAGCGTCCACCGCCGAGTTCGCGAGCCAGGATGCCGGTAAGCCAAACGACCGCGGCCCCGGCCAGAATCGGGAAAAGGCGCATGGAAACCATGGAGGGGCCAAAGAGATGGCGAGCCAGCCACGCCACGAACGCGATCAGCGGCGGTTGGTCAACGTATCCCCAGGCGAGATGCTCGCCGCACGCCATGTAGTAGAGCTCGTCGCGGAAGAAGCCATAGTGATTGATGCCGGCAAACTGGATGAGGAGCTTGGCAGCCGCAAGGCCTCCCAGCAGGGCCGTGGAGCTGACGACGGAGTGCCGCCGGGACTCCGAGGCCGCTTCCCGGGGTTCGATGGTTTTGGTCGCGCTCATGTGGGGCGAAGCTTGAGATGGTCTTGCTCTGGCGCTGCGAGAAGCGCTTCCGAAGAGAGCCGGATGGTTGCTCCAGCTCTCTCGCGGAGGCAGAAGGCTTCAGATCGCTGATTACGGGGTGCCCGAGTGAGCGGCGGGCGGGACGATGGTGGCGGTTTCAATCCGATCGATGTTGGGAAAGTTTTTGTCGAGATAGGCTTTTCCATCGTTGGTAATCGAGCCCTGATCAGGGCGCTCGCCGTAGCCGCTGTAGAGTTTCTGCACCACGTCCATGCCGGAGGTCACCTGGCCGAATGGGGCAAAGCCCTGGCCGTCGAGACCGGCATTATTGCCGAGGTTGATGAAGAGCTGGGTGGTGCGGGTGTTGGGGCCGGCGGTGGCAAAGGTCAGCGTGCCGGGGCGGTTGCTCTGCGTAACGGGATCGTCTTTTATATTGGCGTTCTTCCACGCGCGATTGACGGCGGGATCTGCGCCCAATCCAAACTGCACGATGAAGCCGGGCACGATGCGGAAGAATGCGGCGTCGTTATAGAAGCCATGCTTCACGAGGTTGTAGAAGCGGTCTGCGCCGATGGGCGCCCAGGAGCGCGTGACGTGAACGATGATGTCACCCTTGGTGGTCGTAAACTTCACGTCGTACGTATCAGGAGCCTTGGCGGTAAGAGTTGCAGGCTTCAGCAAAGCTGGATCGGTCGTCATATGTGTGGTTGTCCTCGGTTTTGCCGTCGCGGCGGGTTGGGCTTGCCCCGCGAATGCGGCGAGGGGCAGCAGGTTCAGCGTAAAAACAAAAAGCCGGGTGAAACGTCTCATCAAATTCCCTCCAATTTGTGCGCTACGGCCTCCACATCTTGCATGAGGCGGAGCGTATTGCCACCAAGAATTTTCCGCACGTCGCTTTCCGAATAACCTCTTTCGAGCAACCCGCTGGTGATGCGCGGCAGATACGAGGCGTCGTCCATGCCATAGGGCATGTCGGCGCCATCGAAATCGGATCCCAGCCCCACGTGATCGGCTCCGACTAGTTTAACGGCGTGGTCGATATGGTCAAGGATTTCCGTCCATTCGACGCGCGGAAGTTTTCCCTCGTCGACGAACTCGCGAACCAGCTTGCCGATCTCGATGAAGTGGCAGGCGTCGTTTTCGCCGCAACGCTCCCTGGCACGGGCTTCCATTTCCTCGTCGAAGTGTGGATTCGCATTCTTGGCGGCGCGGAATTCGTTGCTGAGAAAGCCGACGTGGAAATTGATCTGGACGACTCCGCCCTTCGCGGCGAGGTCTTGCATCATCTGGTCGGTGAGATTGCGGGGCGCATCGCACAAGGCGCGGCAGGAGGAGTGCGTGGCGATCAAAGGCGCGGCGCTCGAGGCGAGCACATCGTAAAACGTTTTGTCGGAAACGTGCGAGATGTCGACCATCATGCCGAGACGGTTCATATCACGGATCACGCGCTTGCCAAAATCCGTCAAGCCATTGTGGGCGGGCTGGTCGGTTGAGGCATCTGCCCATTCGACGTTCAGCACGTGGGTGAGAGTCATGTAGCTGGCGCCAAGAGCGTGGAATCGGGCGAGAACGGCGAGGTCGCTATCGATCAGGTGCCCGCCTTCGATCCCCAGCAGAATGGCGACGCGGCCGGTGGCGCGCGCGTGCAGAATATCGGCCACCGTTCTGGCGAGCATAAGTTCCTGAGGGTGAAGCTCGATCTGGCGGTGGACGGCAGCGATCTGATCCAGCGCCCGTTGCACGGCCGGCGGCCCGGTGACCGTGCCGGGCGTCCAGATTGCGAAGAAAACGGCGCCCACGCCACCTTGTCGCAGGCGCGGAATGTCCACCGAGCCGTCGGCGTCGAGCGGGCCCAGGTCAAACTCGCTGGCGAGCAGCCGCTGCGTGGTGTCGACGTGGGTATCGATTACGAGCGAGCTGAAGTGGAGCTTTCGGGCTTCGGGAGAAATCGCGAGGAGTGCAGGATCGTTAGGCCGCGGCAGAAATCCTCCACAGCCGGTGTGAGATGAAGCGCATCTTTTGAGTCATTCTCCAAATTGCATTCCGGGATGTCCGGCAGGCACCGTATCGTAACATGCCGCACGGAGAGGTGCGTCCAAGGGCGGCGGGCGGGGGCAAGTGCAGGTAACTTGCGCGATATATGCACGAATAGTGCCGGTGTGAGTCCCGCTTAATCGGCATATCATAGCGATAGATGGAAATTACGCGGGCGTGAGAACACCTTGCCAACGGCTACGGACAATCTGACGGAGCTGAAAAAGTGGGTGGCGGAGCTTTCCCGCAAGACGAATGAAGAGGAAGGCGTCCGGCTGAACCGCGCCGTGGAACTGATCGCGCGGACTTTCGAAGTCCAACTGCACGAGGTGGCCATTCTGGGGCTGACTCCCGATGGCCGGTCTCTCCGGTTTCTCGCGCCGGACAGCCTGCGAGCCGTAGGACAGATTCCGTTATCGAGCGGGAGCGCGCTGGCCGCGCGGACGATGCGCGACTTGCGCCCCGAAATCGTCAATCATTTTCACGTGGTTCCGCACGCTTCTGTATTCGAAGGGGTGCCGGTCGCCGAAGACCAGCGGGCCGATCCGATACAAAAAATCATGAGCTCGCCGATCATGCTGGGGAGCAAGGCACTGGGGGTTCTGCAGGTATCCCGCAAGGGAAAGAGCCCGGTTGAGGCGGGGCCGGACTTTACGCACCTCCAGCTTCGCAGCCTGAAAACCATCTCCGATGCGCTTGCTCCTTGCCTGCTGCTCTGCGCCAAGGAATAATAATGTCCAGGGACCCTGGACGTGAAGAAGCAACGAGGCCTGTCATCCCGCATTCTGATTCTGATCGCGCTTTTTGCTGCTAGCGCATCGTTTCCGAAACCGCCGGCCGCGAAAGGGCCGGCCGCGGGGCACGCCGCGCAGTCGCCAAAGGCTGCCGCGAACAGCGTTTCGATCACCCTTCTCGATACCACAGACACGCACGGCCGCCTCATTCCTTGGGACTATTACGGCGATAAGCCGGAGAACCGCGGCTTCGCCAAAATTGCGACCCTCATCAAGCAGGCGCGCGCCGAAGATCCCGACGCCCTGCTGCTCGATTGCGGAGACACCATCCAGGGCACGCCCCTCGCTTATTTCTTCGCCGAAAAAGACACCTCGCGGCCGAATCCGATGATTGCCGCGTTCAATCTGCTGCACTACGACGCGATGGCCGTCGGCAACCACGAGTTTAATTTCGGCGAGGAAGTGATGTGGAAGGCGAAAAGTGAATCGAAGTTTCCATGGCTCGCCGCGAATATCAAGCAAACCTATACGTCGGGAGTTCCTTACTTCCCGCCCTACATCATCAAAACCGTGAAGGGCGTGCGCGTCGGCATCGTGGGATTCGTGACGCCAGGAATTCCCCACTGGGAAATACCCGACCATTACAAGGGCTATCAGTTCGAGCCAATCGTCGAGGCGGCGAAGCGGGTGATCCCCGAAGTGCGCCGGCAGGTCGATCTCCTGGTGGTCATCGTGCATTCAGGATTCTTCCGCGATCCCATCACCGGAGAGATATGGCCGGAACAGGTGCCGGGGGAGAATACGGTTGGCGATCTTGCGGCACAGGTGCCCGGCATCGACGTGATTTTCTTCGGCCACACGCACAGTGAATTGCCCGAAAAGTTCATCAACGGCGCGCTGCTGTCGCAGCCGAAGAACTGGGGCACGTCGCTGGCGCGCGCCGACGTGGCGATGGCGCGAAATCCCCAGGGACGCTGGGAGGTGACTTCCAAGCACTCGCGGACCATCCCCGCGGCGCAGGCGCAGCCCGATCCCGAAATCATGAAGCTCGCCGAACCCTACCAGGAAGCCACCGAAAAATATCTCGACACGCCCATCGCGACCTCGCCGAAAGATCTCTCGGGGAAATACGCCCGCTACGAGGACACTCCCCTTCTCGATGTCGTGCAAAACGCCGAACTCGATGCGGGCCACGCGGACGTCTCGATGGCGACGATGCTTTACACGGGAGCGCAAATTCACGCGGGGCCCGTGACCGTGCGGCAGGCGGCCGCGCTCTACGTGTACGAAAACACGCTCTACGTGTTGCAGATGACGGGAGCGCAGCTCAAGGACGCCCTCGAACACGCGGCAAGCTTTTTCTCCCAGTGGCCGCTGCCGCCGGGAGAGACCGAAAAGCTGCCGTCCTATAACTCCGACCAGGCCGAAGGGGTTTCCTACGAAATCGACCTGACCCGGCCAGTGGGAGAGCGCATCCGCGATCTGCGGTTCCACGGCCAGCCGCTCGATCCGGCGCAAACCCTGAAAGTTGCGGTCAACAATTATCGCTACACCGGCGGCGGGGGATACTCCGTCTATAAGAGGCTGCCTGTTTTATATCGCTCGCCGGTGGAAATCCGCGAACTGCTGATCGAATATCTCACACGCACGAAGACCATTCCGGCCGAAGCGGTGGGAAATTGGAAAATCGTGCCGCCGCAGGCCGTGGAGGCGATCGAAAAAGCGTCGGATGAGGATGCCGTATCGAAAACGAAGTGATTTACGGCCGACGCCGGACACCCGACGGAGTGCTTCATTGCGCAGTCGACATTGTTACGCAACTGTAATGCTTCCCCTTAATAATCATTGACATCATTGCGAGTGCTTGTTAATTTTCAAAACGCGCTGTAAATTCCCAACTCAAATCGAGTGGAGGCACCGCAACCCTTCTCATGGCGTTTGTCGCGAAGCAGATTTTCCTCACCAAAGGAGTCGGAAAGCATCGCGAGCGCCTCTCGAGCTTTGAGCTGGCGCTGCGAAATGCCGGCATTGCGGCGTGCAACATCGTCCGCGTCTCGTCGATTTTTCCTCCCCATTGCAAACTGATCTCGCGCACCGAGGGCCTGAAGCATTTGAAGCCCGGCCAGGTGGCGTTCACGGTGATAAGCGAGAATCAGACGCGCGAGCCGCATCGCCTGATTGCGGCCGGCGTGGGACTCGCCCTTCCCGGCGATAAATCCATGTACGGATATTTGTCCGAGCACCATTCCTTCGGCGAGACCGAAGAGGTCGCGGGCGAATACACCGAGGAGCTAGCGGCGGAAATGCTGGCTACCACGCTGAACGTGGAATTCGATCCGGATTTATCCTGGGACGAAAAAAAAGAAGTCTACCGCATCTCCAACAAGATCGTCCGCACCATGAATATCACGCAGTCCGCCGTAGGCGACAAGCGCGGCCTGTGGACTACCGTGCTAGCCGCTGCAATTCTCCTGGCCGAAGACGACTAGAGTCTGTCTCATCGCTTCCAGAGGCTTGACGGCTGGAAGGCTCCCTAATATGAAGATCCGAAAACGGCAGAGGAAAATGCTGCCGCAACGGATTACTGCGCGAATTCGCCGGAGGCTTGCGGCCTGACCGGCTGCTTCCTCCCCTCCAGATACAGCCGCAGGCGGTCAAACTCCAGATAGACCACCGGCGTCGTAAAAAGTGTAAGCAACTGGCTGACGAGCAACCCTCCGACGATGGTGATCCCCAGAGGACGTCGCAACTCATACCCCACGCCCGTGCCGAGCGCCAGCGGCAGGGCGCCCAGCATGGCCGCCATAGTGGTCATCAAAATAGGCCGGAAGCGCAGCATGCACGCCTCAAAAATCGCGTCGGCCGGGGTCTTCCCTTCCGAGCGCTGAGCCTCCAGAGCGAAATCGATCATCATGATCGCGTTCTTCTTCACGATTCCTATCAGCAGCACGATGCCGATGATGGAAATGATGTTCAGGTCTTCCTTGAAGAGCATCAGGGCGAGCATGGCGCCCACGCTGGCCGAGGGCAAAGTGGAGATGATGGTTATCGGGTGAACCAGGCTTTCATACAGAATGCCAAGCACGATGTACACGGCGATCAGCGCCGTTGCAATCAGGATCGGTTCGGTGCCTAGCGATTGCTGGTAAGCGAGTAGCGTCCCCGCAAAAAAGCCCTGCATCGTGGAGGGTGTGCCGAGCCGCTGATGCATTTGATTGATCCGCTGCGTAGCGTCGCTCAAAGAAACATCCGATGCCAGGTTGAACGACACCGTGACCGATGGAAAAAGACCCGTATGGTTGATCGCAAGCGGCGTGGTGTTGGCGTGTCCCTTGGCCACCGCTAGAAGCGGAATGATGCCATTGCTCGACGTATGCAGGTAAATGTCCTTGAGTCCCTCCGGGCTTTGCCAATATTGCGGAGCCACTTCGAGCACTACGTAATACTGATTGAGCTGCGTGTAGATGATCGACACTTCCGATTGGCCAAAGGCTCCGTATAAAGAGGAATCAAGCGACTGGACGGTGAGGCCGAGCCGGGCGGCCGTCACGCGGTCATACGTCATCAGCTCGTCAAGTCCTCCATTCTGCTGATCGGAGTTCACATCCTGCAGACCCGGCAGGCGCTTCATGGAAGCGAGGATGATCGGCCCCCACTTGAAAAGGTCCTCCACGTTGTCGGCCTGGATCGTGTACTGGTACATCGCATTACTCGCGCGGCCCCCGATGCGCAGGTCCTGGACAGATTGCAGAAACGCAGACGGCACCGGCAAACGGCTCAACTGCGGGCGAAGCCGGTTGATGACTTCGGCGGCGGAGACCTTGCGCTGCGACAGCGGCTTGAGCGCGACGAACAGATTGGCGGTATTTGTTGCGCCGCTTCCACCGGTAAAGGCAATCACGTTCTCGACGGCCGGGTCGTTTTTCACGACCGCGCCAATCTGCTGGATCGCGCTGTTCATGGCCGCGAACGAGGAATCCTGCGGGCCCTGCACTCCCCCTGCGATCAGCCCGGTATCCTCGGTGGGGAAAAAGCCTTTCGGTATGCGGATAATCAGCACCACGTTGAGGGCGATCGTGAGGAACAGCACGATCATGGTGAGCGCGGGATTATCGAGCACCCAGCGCAGGCTGCCGCGATAAAGCGAGAGCACCCAGTCAAAGGCCCTTTCGTTCGCCATGTAGAGGCGCCCATGTTTTTGCGCGCTTTCGTCCTTCAGCAGATAGGCGCACATCATGGGCGTGGTGGTCAGCGAAATGGCCATGGAGACCACGATCGCCGTCGAGAGCGTGACGGCAAACTCGCGGAAAAGCCGTCCTACGATTCCGCCCATCAGCAGCAGCGGAATAAACACGGCAATCAGCGAAATGCTGATGGTAAAGACGGTGAACCCGATCTCCTCCGCCCCTTTGAGCGCAGCGGCAACCGGCCGCATGCCATTTTCGAGATGGCGCGCGATGTTTTCCATCACCACGATGGCGTCGTCCACCACAAACCCGGTGGCGATGGTCAGCGCCATGAGCGAAAGATTGTCCAAGGTGTAGCCGAGCAGGTACATCACACGCGAACGTGCCGATCAGCGAAACCGGCACGGCAATACCGGGAATCAGCGTGGCGCGGCCGTTGCGCAGGAATACAAACACCACGACGATCACCAGCCCGATGGAGATGATCAGAGTGCGCTCCACGTCGCTCACGGCGGCCCGGATGGTTGTGGTGCGGTCCAGCACGATGGTCGTGTCGATGCCAGACGGAATGGCCGCCTTGATGAACGGCAACTGCGCGCGGATGCGGTCCACGGTGGCAATGATGTTGGCGCCCGGCTGGCGGAAGATGATCACGTTCACCGCACGCTTGCCGTTCAAATAGCCGGCGGCGCGGACGTTCTGCACGGAGTCCGTTACCTGCGCCACATCGGACAGGCGCACGGCAGCGCCGTTGCTGTAGCCGACGATCAGCGGCTTGTAATCCTCGGCGTGCGAGATTTGGTCGTTGGCCAAAATGTCCGCGCTGGTTATGCCGTCGGTGATCTGGCCTTTTGCCAGATCGGAATTCTGCAGGCTCAGCACGGATTGCAAGTTTGCAAGGGTGAGCCCGTAGGCGGCTAACTGGGTTGGATTGGCATCCACGCGCACCGAAGGCAGGGCGCCGCCTCCCGGGCTCACCTGGCCGACGCCTTGTATCTGGGACAATTTCTGCTCGATCACTGTGGAGGCTTCGTCGTAGAGCTTATCGGGGCCGTATTTATCCGACGTAAGCCCCAGAATCATGATCGGCGAATCGGCCGGATTCACCTTGCGATAGGTTGGATTGGCCGGCAGATTCGCGGGCAGATACGTTCGTGCCGCATTGATGGCGGCCTCCACGTCGCGCGCCGCGCCATCGATGTCGCGGCTCAGATCAAATTGAATGGTGATGGATGTAGTGCCGAGGGTGCTGGCGGAGGTCATCTCCGTGACGTCCGCAATGTGGCCGAACTGGCGCTCGAGGGGAGTGGCTACGGACGACGCCATGATTTCCGCGCTTGCTCCCGGAAGGCTTCCGGCGACCGAAATCGTCGGGAAGTCCACCTCCGGCAGGGGCGCCACCGGCAGAACGTTGAACGCAATTGCGCCCGCCAGCGCCACCGCCACCGTGAGCAGCGTGGTAGCAACCCGCCTGTGAATGAACGGCGCGGAAATGTTCATGAGGCGCCCGCGGGCTCCGTGTCCGCATTCGGCGCCGCCTCGTCTGACTTGTGCGCGAAGCGCTGGGCCAGCTTGTCAAAGAAGATGTAAATCACCGGCGTGGTGTAGAGCGTAAGCGCCTGGCTCACCAGCAAGCCGCCCACCATGGCGATGCCGAGCGGCCTGCGCAATTCCGAACCAAAGCCGCTCCCGAGCGCCAGAGGTAGCCCGCCCAGCAGCGCGGCCATGGTGGTCATCATGATGGGGCGGAAGCGCAGCAGGCAGGCCTCGTAGATGGCGTCGGTGGAATTCTTCCCGTGGTTTCGCTCCGCTTCCAGGGCGAAGTCCACCATCATGATTCCGTTTTTCTTCACGATGCCGATCAGCAGGACGATGCCGATGATGGCCACCACGCTCAAATCCTGGTGGAAAATGAGCAGCGCAAGAAACGCGCCGACTCCGGCCGAGGGAAGCGTAGAAAGAATCGTGATCGGGTGGACAAAGCTCTCGTACAAAACACCGAGCACGATATACACAGTGACCAGGGCGGCGAGAATCAGGACGGGCTCGTTCGAGAGCGAGTTCCGGAACGATGCCGCCGTGCCTTGAAAATCCGCCTGCAGGCTGGCCGGCATGTGCATCTGTTCCTTCACCTTATCCACGTCGGTAATGGCGGTACCCAGCGCGGCATTCTCGGCGAGATTGAAGGAGACGGTAACGGCGGGAAATTGTCCCTGGTGGCTGATTGAGAGCGGCTCCGTGGTGGTTTCGAAGTGAGAGAAGGCGCTTAGGGGCACCGCGTTGCTCATCGTCGACGTCGTCGTGCCCGCGGAATTGGCCCCCTTGCTGGCGGCAGCGATGGTTTGGTCGGACGAAAGAGCGTTCGTCGGAGGAGCCAGCGTATTCGCGGAGGGTGTATACATCGCTGTCGATGTCAGCGCGTTCGATCCCGCCGCGGAAGATCCGGAAGAAGAGAACGAAGAGGAAGCGCCCGTGCCCGTGGCTCCCGAAGAGGCGTTGGCCTGGATGTAAAGGTGGTTCAGCTTGTTGGGATCGAGCTGAAACTGCGGCTCGCTCTCGAGAACCACGTGGTACTGATTCACCTGCGTATACATCGTGTTGATCTGCCGCTGGCCAAAGGCGTCGTAAAGGGTGTTGTCGATCGTCGATGGCGCGATGCCAAGGCGCGAGGCGGTAATACGGTCGATCACGAGAGACACCGCAAGCCCGCCCGTCTGCTGATCGGTGGCCACATCCTCGAGTTCCGGCAACTGCTTCAGCCGGTCGACGAAGCGATTCGTCCAGTCATTGAGTTCGTTTGCGTCGGGATCTTCCAGCGTGTACTGGTATTGCGTGCGGCTCACGCGATCGTCCACGGTGATGTTCTGCACCGGCTGCATGAACAGCTGAATTCCCTGCACCTGGTTCAGCTTGGACTGCAGGCGGCGGATCAGGTTGGCCGCGCTGATATTCCGCTGGTTCAGGGGCTTCAAATTGATCGACATTCTGCCGCTGTTCATCGTGGTATTCGTGCCGTCGGCGTCCGATGAAGGAAGAAAGGCTCTCGACCGCAGGGTCCTGCAGGATCACTTTGGCCAGCTCCTGCTGTTTTTCAGCCATCGCCCGGGAGCCAATCGTCTGCGGCGCCTGGGATATTCCCTGGATTACGCCGGTGTCCTGCACCGGGAAAAACCCCTTGGGGATGATGATGTAGAGAAACACGGTGAGCAGCAGCGTCCCGAGGGCGACGAGCAGCGTAATCGTCTGGTAGCGAAGGACGACCTTCAGCGTGCGCCCGTAAAAGGCAATCATGCGTTCGAAGACGCGCTCCGACGCCCTGTAAAATCGCCCCTGCTGGGACTCCGGAGTGTGCCGCAGGATGCGCGCGCTCATCATGGGCGTAAGAGTGAGAGACACCGCGGCCGAAACGATGATGGTGACCGCCAGCGTCACCGCGAATTCGCGAAACAGCCGCCCCACCACGTCGCCCATGAATAGCAGCGGAATCAGCACGGCGATCAGCGACACGGTCAGCGACAGAATAGTGAAACCAATCTGCTCCGCGCCCTTGAGCGCCGCTTCCATGGGCGGATCGCCCGCTTCGATGTAGCGCGCGATGTTTTCGATCATCACAATGGCGTCGTCCACCACGAAACCGGTGGAAATGGTCAGCGCCATCAGCGAGAGATTGTCCAGGCTGTAGCCCAGCGCATACATCGCCGCGAACGTGCCCACCAGCGAGAGCGGCACGGCCACGCTGGGGATGATCGTGGCGTACACGCTGCGCAGGAACAGAAAGATCACCAGCACTACCAGCGCGATGGTCAGCATCAGCTCGAATTCCACGTCCGCAACCGATGCGTGAATGGCGGTCGTGAGGTCGGTGAGCGTCGCGATCTGGATGCCCGACGGCAGGTTGGCCTGAAGCTGCGGCATGAGATTCTTGATGCTCTGCACCACGTTGATTGTGTTGGCCCCGGGCTGCCGCTGCACGTTCAGGATCACCGCCGGGGTCAGGTTCATCCACGCGGACTGGTTATTGTTTTCGACGCCATTCACGATGCGCGCCACCGTGGTGAGCATCACCGGGGCCCCATTGCGGTAAGCGACCACCACGTTGCGGTAATCGTTGCTGGTGACCAGTTGATCGTTCGCGTCGATCTGATAATCCTGGCGGGGCCCGTCGAAGTTTCCTTTGGCGGCATTCACGCTCGTCTGCGTGAGCGCCGCGCGCAGGTCTTCCAGGTTCAGCCCGTAGGACGATAAAGCGGTGGGATTAGCTTGAATGCGGACAGCCGGCTTCTGCCCCCCGCTGATGGTTACCAGTCCCACGCCGCTCAGCTGGGAAATTTTTGGCGCGAGTCTCGTGTCCACCAGGTCTTCCACCTGCGAAAGCGGCATCGAGCTGGACGTGATGCCCAGGGTGAGCACCGGGGCGTCGGCGGGATTCGTCTTGCTGTAGGTGGGCGGCGCAGGAAGGATCGACGGCAAATAACTCTGCGAGGCGTTTATGGCCGACTGCACTTCCTCCTCGGCGATATCAATCGCCAGCGTGAGGCTGAACTGCAGCACGATCACCGACGTGCCCTCGGAGCTGGTCGAAGTCATCTGGCTCAAGCCTTGCAGCTCGCCGAATTGCCGCTCCAGAGGGGCCGTCACGGTGGTGGCCATCACGATCGGGCTCGCGCCCGGATAAAACGTCACCACCTGAATCGTCGGATAATCCACCTGCGGCAATGCGGAGACAGGAAGCTGCCGGTAGCCCACGATGCCAACCAGAAGGATCGCAGCCATCAGCAGCGCCGTCGCCACCGGCCGCAAAATAAAGGGACGCGATGGGCTCACGGCGCATTGCTCCCGGCTGGATTGCTGGGCGGCGCAGTGCTCGAAACGACGACCTTCGAATTGTCCTGCAATTTGTCGAAGCTGCTGTTGGCGACCACATCTCCGGGGTTGACGCCTTGCACCTGGGTGACGCCGCCGTCTGTGACTCCCGTTTTGACGCTGCGCATGTGCGCGACATTGTCCTGAATCACATACACGTAGGAAGCGTTGCCGTTCTGCTGCACGGTCGAGGCCGGCACGAGCGTCACCCCGTGCAACGTATCGACCAGCAGCCGCGTATTCACGAATTGATTCGGGAACAGCGCGTCATTTTTATTGTCGAAAGTCGCGCGCCCTTTCACCGTTCCCGTGGTGGTGTCGATCTGGTTGTCGAGCGTCAGCAGCGTCCCGGTCGCGATTTGCTTCTGATCCGTGCGGTCCCGCGCATCCACGGGAAGCTTGGCGCCGGTGCGAAGGCGCGCTTCGATCTGGTCCAGGCTGTCTTCCGGAATCGTGAAAATCACCGTGATAGGCTCAAGCTGCGTCACCACCGCCAGCGTGGTTGTCCCGGCAGACTGCACCACGTTGCCCGGGTCGACCAGCCGCAACCCCACGCGGCCGGAAATCGGAGACGTAATGTGGCAGAAGTCGAGCTGCACCTGATCGTATTGCACGGTTCCTTCGTCGTTTTTCACCGTACCGGTATCCTGCAGCACGAGCTTTTCCTGATCGTCCACCATCTGTTGTGAGATGGCCTTGCTAGCCACGGCGTTGCGGTAGCGCTGCAGGTCCATCTGCGCCTGCCCCAGCACGTTCTGGTCGCGGTCGAGGGCCCCTTGCGCCTGCAAAAGAGTCGCGCGGTACGGGCGGGGATCGATATCCACCAGCGGATCGCCCTTCTTCACCCGCTGCCCTTCCGTGAAATGGACGGCCACCACCAGCCCATTCACCTGGCTGGTGATCGACGCGGTGTAGACCGGCGTCACCGTGCCGATGGCATCGAGGTACTCGCCAATGTCTCCCTTTTTCGCCGTCGCCGTGGTAACCGTGATGGCCGCGGGCGCCGCTGCGGGTTTCTTCGCAGCGTCCTCGTGATGGCGAAAGAGCAGCAGCACGCCAACGCCAAAAAGCAGCACGAGCAGAGTCAACACCACGATGCGCGCCGTCTTGCGAGGGGGGCGCGATGGGTCATGGCCGGGAGCGTCAGGAGTGGCTTGAGGCTCGGTTCGAACTGTGGAAACCTCGTTCTTCATGTCAGCGGCCAAGCGCTATCTCCTTTTCGGCTCCAACTGAATCGCGGGTGTGCTGCTTGTGACCTCGCAACTCCCCGAATTCAAAGCGATTCGAAGAAGGCCAGCGTCAGCTCACGCCCCTCGCAACCTGCGAGGCAGCCTCCCGGGTTGGCCGTCCTCCGCGAAAGTATGCCATCGTAACGGCTAATTTGGAGGGGTACTACAGGAAACTCTGTAAGAATATGCGGGTAAATATTAGTCCGAGGAGCAGGAAATGAGTCCCGCTCTGAAACGCTGGTTTTCATTCGCCGACGTGATCCTGCTGCCGGCGTTCATCCTTTTGTTCATCTGGCGCCTGCAATACACAGCTCGGGGAACGTGGGTGGTCTTCGTGGTGTGGCTGGTGGCGAGTTTCCTGCTGCATGGCGATACGCCAAAAACCCTTGGCTGGCGGGCAGACAACCTTCGAGCCGCGACGAAGCAAGCCCTGCCAGTCTTCGGGCTGATGATCGCGGGACTTTTGGCGATCGGGCTCTTGCTGGGCGCATCGCGGCACATTTCACTCAGTTCCATTTCGCTGCGCGGACTGGGCGGCTATTTCGCGTTTTGCGTCTTGCAGCAGGTGGCCCTCAATTCACTCCTGCACAATAGAATGTTGTCGCTCATAAAGAATGAATGGCTGGCTGCGGGGCTGACGGGAATAATTTTCGCGGCCTGCCACTGGCCGAACCCGGTGCTCGTGCCGCTCACATTTCTGGGCGGCGCGGCCATGGCATGGATGTTCGGGCGCGTGCGCAACATCATCCCCCTCGCGGTCGGGCAAGCCCTGCTGGGAGTGCTCGTGAGCTGGGCGTTTCCGATGGCGCGGCACCACCACATGCGCGTCGGCCCAGGGTTTTACAATTGGAGATGACCGCCGGTTGGCTTGGTTGGGAGTGAAAGAAGATGGCGCGCCCGGAGGGAGTAGCCAGACGCTCTATCCAGCTGAGCGGCGGGGCGCGCACGACAGAGCGGAAGCGCTTCAGTTTACGGTGCTTGCAGGCGTTCGCGCTCCAATGTCAGAACTTTCATTGCTTCGGCACAGGACTTTTGGACGCGTTCTAGGCGAATTGCAACGCCTAAGGCAAGCTGCTTGCCAAGTAGCGCGGCTCCGGACTTTCCTGCTGGGTCGCCAGTGGTCCACTCCCGCATTTGAGCCTGCTCGACCGCAAGGAAGAGGGCTTCTAGTTCGTAGAGGTCGGCGTACGCCTTCAGTATGGGCTGGACGCAGTTGACGCTCAAGAACCGAATCGCTTGGGAGCCCTTCACCGCCTCCCACGCGTGCATCTGCAATCTTTCCTTCGTCGGCGTATGTGCAATGTAGGCGCTTGCAAATTCCTTGCCCGCGTTCAGCTCACCGATCAGAAGGTCACAAACCATAAGCTGCTCGCGGATGCGTTCTTCGCGCGGCTTCACGATTTCGAGTTTTTGTGTCACAAAGAAAAAGACACCCCATGCAAGCAACCCTCCAGCAAGGAGGCTTCCAATAAGATTAGCAAGTGTCGCGGAGATAAATGAATTCATGGGGGCTCAACTCCACGTTCCGCCGCAGGCGGATAAGGAGAATTAAACAGGTATGCAAAGCAGCGTATCCTTGCACAACCGTGTTTGCATTATCTCCGGCCCTTATCGGCGGCGCTAGCCGTGAGTGCACGTTTTAAAAGAGCAATTCGGGAGTGGAATTGATGGATTCAGGCTTCGTGACAAATAGTTCGGGGGCAGAAGATAGCCAATATGAGTTCGAGATGACTTGCGGTGGCTGTGCTACATTGTCGGCGGAAATGGAGATCGTATCGTACTGTGTTCCTTCAGGGGCTGCTTTCGCTCGAATTTCATTAACTAACCCCCACTTGATGGCATCTTCGGCAGCAACTACTGTTCGAGCATTCATCAGCGCTTTAACTTCCTCGGCTTTTTTGTTGCTGCACGTGGTCAAGATTTTTGCGATGGTCTCAGCTTGATTATTGGCCATCTTGATCTGTTCTTCGATTATGCCCTGATCCAGCTGCACCGGTGGAAAATTGAACGAAAGGCCATGAAATAGAAATTGGCCATCAGGCACCGAATAGCGTTTGCTTCCAGCGCAATACATTACAGTCGCAACCGAATCGACCGAACCAAAATTGTGCGTGATTACTTCGACAGGAACAGCCTTTAGATAGTTGTATGCTGTTAAACCGAAGAATACGTTGCCGCCCGGAGAAGAGATCAGAATAATAATTCGCTTGGTTCCCGCTTTAACCTGTGCATCGATAGTGTTTAGAAGATTCCCTACTGTACGGTCATTGACCTCAACAAAAAATCGTATCACAACAGTTTTGGGGGCGGCCGATTGTTCCTTCTCCTGCGCTCTTGATTGTTGAGGCGAGAGAAACAACAGCGTAATAGCAGATAGAAGTATTACTCGGCGATGGCGGCTCGTATTCACGGGAGTGCTTTATACCCCAATTGTAAACCCCATACAAGGTTTCCGAATCCTATATCAATCGTAAGCAACTCCAAGCGTAACTGTTCCGTCGCACAGGTCTTTAGGGGGTAAATGGTATACCTGCGGTATACCTGGACGCACACCATTAGCCGCCGATCCTAAAAAACATCATTTTTATTGGTAAAATGGCGCGCCCGGAGAGAGTCGAACTCCCGACCTTCTGGTTCGTAGCCAGACGCTCTATCCAGCTGAGCTACGGGCGCGCATGACGGAACGGAACTGCGTCAGTTTACGATGCTTGCGCGGTCCTTCGCAACCGGCTTCTGCGATTCATTCGGCACGCACCGAATGTTCGCGCACGACGCCAGCGCAAATCGCGGGCGATGACCGTAATACATTTTTGACTCTGCCCTCGCACTTCCCTCTTGCCGCGAAAAAATCCGCTATGCGTCGCATCCACATTGCCGATAGCCCGCGGCGGCGGCACTCTGGTAGTGTTGTACGCTGAAATCGCTAGAATATCGCCGAAGCGAACGCGATGCACCTGACTCCCCGAGAAATCGACAAGCTGATGATCGTGGTGGCCGCCGACCTGGCGCGCAAGCGGCGCGCTCGCGGACTCAAGCTCAATCATCCCGAGGCAGCCGCGCTGATCACCGCCGAACTCCTCGAGGCGATTCGCGACGGCCGCTCCGTATCCGAAATCATGGAGTTTGGCGGTTCGATCCTCCGGCGCGAAGACGTGATGGAAGGCGTGCCGGAAATGCTGGATGAGGTGCAGGTGGAAGGAACCTTCCCTGACGGCACCAAGCTGGTGACGGTGCATCATCCGATCCGCTGAGGCGTAGCAGGCGCGGCGGCGGCGACGCCGATTCAAAAGCAGATCCTTCGCTGCGCTCAGGATCGCAGGCGGTTGGTGTTGCGCAAGGATTCTCGGTGCATCCGGGGTGGCAACGCAGGGCGACAGAAGTGGCGTCAGCTGCAAGGGGATGTTCCTGGGAGCGCCAATCTCCCGATTGCCGGGGTTCAAGGGGGTTACCGGCTACAAGCGCGATTCAAAGGAATTGCAGCGCAGGAGCCCTGATCACGGAGATCGTAACCATGGTTCATCTGAAGGAGGAGCCAAGTGATACCCGGCGAATATCGCCTTAAATCCGAACCTGTGATCGCCAACGAGAACCGCCGCGTCATCCAGCTCGACGTCGCAAACGCCGGCGACCGCCCCATCCAGGTAGGCTCGCATTTCCATTTCTTCGAGGCTAACCGCGAGCTGCGCTTCGACCGCGCGCAGGCCTTCGGCATGCGCCTGAACATTCCCGCGGGCACCGCTGTCCGCTTCGAGGCGGGCGACGCCAAGCGCGTCGAGCTGACTGAAATCGCCGGAGCGAAAGCCGTCCATGGGTTGAACGCCCTGACCAACGGCCCCGCGACGGAAGCGGCCAAACCTGCCGCGCTGAAGCGAGCCAGGGAAAAAGGCTTTTCAGCCGAGTAAACTTCGCTCACCGAACCGAAGGGAGCCGCACGCAATTGAGCCTGAAAATCCCGCGCCGCCAGTACGCCGATCTCTACGGCCCCACCACGGGCGACAAAGTCCGCCTCGCGGATACCGAACTCTTCATCGAAATCGAGAAGGACCTCACCACGCCGGGCGATGAAGCGAAATTTGGCGGCGGCAAAAGCCTGCGCGACGGGATGGGCCAATCCTCGACCGCCGTGCTGGCCGACGGCGCGCTCGACCTCGTCATCACCAACGCCGTTATCATCGACTACTCCGGCATCCTCAAAGCCGACATCGGCATTCGCGGCAACCGCATCGTGGAAATCGGCAAGGCCGGCAATCCGGACGTGATGGCCGGCGTCACGCCCGGCATGATCGTAGGCGCGGGCACGGAGGTAATCGCGGGCGAAGGAAAAATCGTCACGGCGGGCGGCATCGACTCGCACGTCCACTTCATCTGCCCGCAACTGATCACGACTGCACTCTCCGGCGGCCTCACCACGCTGATCGGCGGCGGTACTGGCCCTGCCACTGGCACAGACGCCACTACCTGCACCCCTGGCGCGTGGAACATGCACCGCATGCTCGAATCGGCCGAGGCCTTCCCCGTGAATCTCGGCTTTCTTGGCAAGGGAAATTCCTCGAGCGCCGCGCCGCTGAACGAACAAATGGAAGCGGGCGCGATCGGGTTGAAGCTCCACGAAGATTGGGGCACCACCCCGGCGGCCATCGACTGCGCGCTTTCGGTCGCCGAAAAATACGATGTGCAGGTCGCGATTCACACCGACACGCTGAACGAAGCGGGCTTCGTGCAGGATTCCATTGCCGCTTTCAAGGGCCGCACGATCCACACCTACCATACCGAAGGCGCTGGCGGCGGCCACGCCCCGGACATTATCAAGGTGTGCGGCGAGCCCAATTGCCTTCCCTCTTCGACCAATCCCACGATGCCCTTCACCGTCAATACGCTCGACGAGCATCTCGACATGCTGATGGTGTGCCATCACCTGAGCCCGTCGATCCCCGAGGACCTGGCTTTCGCCGAGTCCCGCATTCGCGCCGAGACCATTGCCGCCGAAGACGTGCTGCACGATATCGGCGCGATCAGCATGATGTCGTCCGATTCGCAGGCCATGGGACGCATCGGCGAGGTGATCACGCGCACCTGGCAAACCGCCGACAAAATGAAGCGCCAGCGCGGCTCGCTGCCCGGCGAATCGCCTGAGAACGACAATGTGCGCGTCCGGCGCTACGTCTCGAAATACACGATCAACCCCGCGATCGCGCATGGCGTTTCGCATGAAATCGGGTCCGTGGAAGTTGGAAAGTTTGCGGACCTGGTGCTGTGGAAGCCCGCGTTCTTCGGCGTGAAGCCCGAAATGATCGTCAAGGGCGGCTTCATCGCGTGGTCGGTGATGGGCGACGCCAACGCCTCCATCCCCACGCCTCAGCCGGTAATCTACCGCCCCATGTACGGCAGCTACGGCCGGGCGGTGCAGTCCACCTCGATCACATTTGTTTCGAAAGCGGCGCTCGATGCGGGCATGCCGGCAAAGCTGGGCCTGAAAAAGCATTTCGCCGCCGTAAAAAAGTGCCGCGGCCTCTCGAAGAAAGACATGATCCACAACGACGCGCTGCCGAAGATTGATGTGGACGCCGAAACCTACGAAGTCCGCGCCGACGGCGTATTGTTGACCTGCGAGCCGGCGACCGTGCTCCCCATGGCCCAGCGCTACTTCCTTTTCTGATGCGCGGAGACGAATCCTCATGCTGATCGTCTACGAGCCGGCCGCTGCGTTCGCCGGCGAAGACCTTCGAGGAAAGGAAGAAGACACGCTGGCCCTGCCCTGGGAACAGCGCCGCTGGATTCGCGGCAAATTCACCACGGCCAAGGGCCGCCAGGTAGCACTGGCATTACCCACCGGCACCCCGCTGATCCCCGGCACAATCATCCTGATCGAGCGCGACTGGTACCTCCGCGCCGAGGCCGTACCCGAACCGCTAATCGCGGTGAAGCCCAAAAATTACGAAGACGCCATCCGCCTCGCGTTCGAGATAGGCAACCGCCACTTCCCCCTCGCGCTTGAAGGCGACACGCTGCTGGTGCCCGACGACCGCGTGATGTCGCAGCTCTTCGATCGCCTGAATGTATCCTGGACGCGCCGCCAGGCCGTTTTTTCGCCGATTGGAACGGGACTCATTCATGAACGCTAGCGGCTTCCTCCACCTGCTCCAGTTCTCCGACGGCTTGTTCCCCGCCGGCGGCTATGCGCATTCCTTCGGCCTGGAAACGCTGGTCCAAGCCGGCCGCGTGCAAACCGCCGATGATGTCGCAAGATTTCTGCGCGCACACCTGGAAAACTCCGCCGCGCCCACCGACGCGGTGCTGCTGCTCGCCGCCCGCAGGGCCGCCCAGGCGCAGGATCTCCGAACCTGCCTCCGCCTCGACCATTTGCTGGAGGCGCTAAAAATCGCCGCCGAAACTCGCGAGGCCAGCCGCCAAATGGGCCGCCAGACGTTGCGCGTCCTCAACAAACTCACAAGCGACGCCCTTGTGCACCATTTCGCCGCGGAAGTGGAATCAGGAGCCGCGCCGTGCCATCACCCGATAATCTTCGGCATCGCAGCGGCCGTTCTCGACTGGCCGCCCGAAGAAACAGCCAGCGCCTTCCTGTATTCCACAAGCGCCCTGATCGTAGGCGCATCGCTCCGCCTTTTGCCGTTAGGGCAGTTGGCCGGCCAGCGAATCCTCTGGAGCCTTGCGCCGTCGATCGCATCACTCGCGCACGGAGTGCAATCCGCCACCGAGGACGACCTCTGGAGCTTCACGCCGGAAATCGAAATCGCCGCCATGCAACACGAAGCCCTCGAAGCAAGGCTGTTCCGCTCATGAGCGCACAAACCAACGGCCCAACGTTCGCCGCGCAGAAAATCCCCGGCAGGCCCTTGAAAATTGGGATCGGCGGCCCGGTAGGCTCGGGAAAAACCGCGCTCGTAGAATCCCTCTGCGCGCGCCTGAAGGGCGCCTACGACATCGCCGTGATCACCAACGACATCTACACCCGCGAAGACGCCGAATTCCTCACCCGCCGCGCCGTGCTTCCGCCCGAACGCATCGTGGGAGTAGAAACGGGAGGCTGCCCGCACACCGCCATTCGCGAAGACGCCTCCGTAAATCTCGAGGCGTCCGCTCTGCTGCAAAAGCGCTTCCCGCAAATGGACATCCTGCTGATCGAGAGCGGCGGCGACAATTTAGCCTCCACCTTCAGCCCGGAACTTGTCGACGCTACCGTCTTCGTCATCGACGTGGGCGAAGGCGACAAAATGCCGCGCAAAGGCGGCCCCGGCATCACCAGGTCGGGTCTGTTGGTAATCAACAAGATCGACCTCGCGCCCTACGTCGGCGCAAGCCTGGAAGTAATGGACCGCGACGCCAAGCGAGTCCGAGGAGACCGCCCCTACGTCTTCACCAATCTCAAAACTGGCGCCGGAGTCGACGCCGTCATCAACTGGATCCGCCGCGACCTGCTCTTTGAATCCTAGCCGCAGCGGCCGCGATGGCCTCCTGCGCCTGGCGTTCGAGCGGCGCGCGCGGCCGGACGCCACAAATCACGCCGGGGGTCATGTCAAAGACCGCGTCGATGATCACGTCACGGTGCTGCGCCACTGCCGCTACACGCTGCCGTTGCAAATCCTCTCGCCCCTGGCGCTCGACGACGGCACCTCGTATCTCCTGCTCCTGAATCCCACAGGAGGAGTCCTTGGCGGCGACCGCCTCCGCGTCGAAATCAGCGTCGGCGAAAATTCCTCCGCGTGTCTTTCGACGCCTTCCGCAACGCGCGTCTATCGCACCAGCGGCCCCGCTGCGGAAATTCACACCGTGCTGCAAGTAGCCCGCAACGCGACGGTGGAATATTTGCCCGATCACATAATCCTCCACGCCGGCTCCGCCCTGCGCCAATCCCTGCGCATAGACATGCAGCCAGGCAGCCGCGGCATTTTCCTCGACGCGTTCGCCGTCGGCCGAGTGACCCAGAACGAACGCTGGCGCTTCCGCGAATTCGATTCCCGCACTGAAATCACCCTGGCCGGCAAACTCCTCTACGCGTCCCGCGCCAAACTCACTCCGGCCTATCCACCAGCCACCAGCGACTCGCAACTCGCCATTAGCCACTCTCTTCCGGCAGTGCCTCCCTGCCATCCACCATGCACCAGCCATTCGCCACTGCCAGAAAAAAAACTGCCGCCTTTTAGGGGGTCGGAGCTTCAGTTCCGACATTACAGCTCTGGCGCAGCGGGGGCTTTAGCCCCTGAGGAACCCGATTTGCCCTGGTTCGCAGCTCACCCATCTCCAAATGCCCTTCAACCCCCGCCTCCCTACTCCGCATCCCTGCTGATCGTGGCCGACCAGTTCCCCGACTGGCGCCCGGTAGTAGCCAGCCTCCGCTCCGAACTCGAAGGCGTACCCGAAGTCCTGGGCGGCGTCAGCGCACTCTCGGAATCCGGCTGCTCCGTCCGTTACCTGGCAAACTCCGCGATAGCGCTACAAGAAGCCACCAGCCGCCTCTGGACCGCAGCGCGCCGCGAAGTTTTCAACCTCCCGCCACTCGATCTCCGCAAATATTAAAAGGCGCCGGCGCTCGGTGAATTGCAGAAAAGCGGCGGCCAGTAAGCAGGCGCACACAAAAAGTCTTCGCCGCGCGTTGCTTTCTAAGCAAAAAAGGCGGGCGCCTTAAAAGCACCCGCCTTTTTTATTTCCATCCTGCGTCGGCGTCCGTCAGCCGCTGCTTGCTCCCGCCGATCCGCAGCTAAACTAGGCGCTCGCTAAGCGCTCGCCACCGCGGCCGCCGAAAGAGCCGTCTCAATCGTCGCCGTATCGGTAAATTCCTGGAATCTCGAAACCTTGCCATCCTCCACGGTGAAAGCCATGGCCCAGTCGCATTCATAAATGCGCCCGGTGTTTTTCGCCCGCGCGCGATAGGACCCCAGCACCACCACGCGATCGCCCTGCGCCACGTATTCGTTCGGCTCGAAACTCAGATACTCGGCCAGCTCATTTACCTTGCTAAAAAAAACACCCACCTCGTCTTTTCCGCGATACGTGCCGGCCACCGGCTGCACGCCGGCCGCGACCCACTCCACATTTTTGCTCAGACTGTCGAGGATCGACGGAATGTCCCCCCGCTTGAACGCCGCATACGCCGCCCGTATCAGCTCCACATTCGCTTGCTCGCTCATCGTGACGCTCCTTGCACCAAAAGGATTTTGAGAAGGTTCCGGGACCCGAAGCGCCCCCAAAATAGCAAAAACGGAGGCAAATTGGCACCAGATGATTCCGCGGCGGCGGCCCGCGCGTCGTGCTGCCTCCTATTGACAGTGAATTACGGTATCGTAGTTCTCAATACGTGAAGCTAAACGTGCCGTAAAACGACTCGATATTTTCTATCTCTTTCATAAATACTTTCATTCAATTCACGCTGTTTTTTAACTTGCTTCTAACCTTCGCCCAAGCTACAACACGTACCATTCAGAAAATTGGCTATCGGTGGGATAGCTGAGTCTTTCTAAAAATCAAAACCGTTCGTCGCGGGCCGCTATCCGTGCGCGAACACGATTCACAGGAGACAGAATGCAAAAGGGTGGCTTACTCTACAGCTGTAACTACACGTTCTTCCTCTTCGGCGCTTTCTTTTTCGCGCTGGCGACATTCCTCTGCGCCGGTTCGCTAGCCGCGCAAACCGCCACGGGGACAATCAGTGGGACTTTAACCGATCCAAAAGGGCTGCCTATGGCAGACGCGACCGTGTCAGTCCATGACACGGACACCGGCGCCGACCAGTCGGTCACTACAAATGATGCAGGAAGGTATGTTGTGCCGCAGTTGCAGCCGGGACATTATGAGGTAAGTGCCAGCAAAAATGGCTTCGCTACGGCCGAAGCCAAAGGCCTCAATGTGGGTGTGGGCCAGACGATTACCGTGGACATGCCCATGACTCTTGCGTCGCAGGTGGCCAGCGTCACCGTGACGGCGGAAACTCCCCTGATCGAAACCGAGAAGACGGAACAATCGCAATCCATTTCCGAAAATCTCGTCGGCAACCTACCTACAGGCAGCCGGCGCTGGCAGGATTTCGTTCTGCTCACGCCCGGCGTCACCACCGACGGCACCTCTGGCTTGACTTCCTTTCGCGGAATCTCCGGCTTGTACAATAACAACTCAGTGGACGGGGCCAATAACAGCCAGGCGTTCTTCTCGGAATCACGCGGCAGGGCCAGCGTCGTGACGTACGTGTATAGCGCGGATTCGATCAAGGAATTTCAGGTAAGCTCGAGCAATTACAGCGCGGAGTTCAGCCAGTCCGTTGGTGGCGTCGTGAACGCCGTCACCAAATCCGGCACCAACCAGTACCACGGCGATCTGTTTTACAATCTGCGTTACCCCAGCCTCAACGCTCTCGACCCCCTTGCCAAGCAAAGCGCCGCGGCAAACGGCACAATCCCTACCCAGACGGTTCATCAGCAACAACAGTTCGGCGGGAGCGTGGGAGGGCCAATCATAAAGGACAAGCTTTTCCTTTTTTTGACCTATGACGGCTTCCGCAAAGTCAATCCGATTCAGTACACCACAAGCCAGATCAGCCCTCCCATCAGCGGCCTCGTATGTCCTTCAACGGCGTTCGTTTCAGCGACAGTGTGCAATAACGGCAAGACGTTCCTTGAGAATGAACTCGGCATTGCCGCGAGGGATCTGAAGCAGGACATCGGCTTTGGCAAACTCGATTATCAGCTCAATTCCCGCAACCATCTGAGCGCTCTGTTTAATCTTCAGGACTGGGGCGAACCATATGGCTACAACACGTCTTATACGGTGAGCAATGGAGGAAAGGGAAACAACGGCAAGGGCGGAACTCACGAGCGCTTTTTCATCGCCAGCTGGGACTCGACGTTCTCCAGCAACAAGCTGAATGAGCTTCGCTTCCAGTGGGGCCGCGACTTTGAATTCGACAGCGCCAATGAGCCCGGACCATTTGTCGATATCGGCAATTACGTCCAGTACGGCGAGACTTCCGCTCTTCCCCGCCCTGCGTTCCCGGACGAACACCGGTACCAGGTTTCGGACAATTTCACGTTCATTAAGGGCGCTCACACGTTTAAGGCGGGAGCCGACCTGAACTTTATCCATGAACTTCTGATCAATCTCTTCAATGGCGACGGCAGCTACTCCTACACCTCGTCCGTTGCGCTGCCCGCCGCCGCCGGGTGCCCCGCTACCGCAGCGAATACGGAATTCTGCGATTGGCTCGTGGACGCCGCGGGAGTAACGATCCCCGGAGACACTCGCGCCGGCCAGCACTATGCCACGTTTACGCAGGTGACCGATCCCATCACCCACGTGGGCAGAGACGACTTTTATGACGATGATTACGGCGTATATCTGCAGGACACCTGGAAGGCGCGCCGCAATCTGACGCTCAACCTCGGCGTTCGCTACGATCTCCAGCACGTGCCGCCGCCCCCGATCCCCAACACGGGTTCGTCATTCCGTTCCTATTACACGTCGACCCTCAATTTCGATACGAACAACATTGCACCGCGGCTCGGGCTTGCCTGGAGCGTGAACGACAAGACCGTGCTGCGAGTCGGTTTCGGCACCTTCTACGGGAAGACTTCCAACAGCAGCTACTACGCACTTCGCGTCGAGAACGGCATTTACCAGCAGACGATTTCGGGCTGCAGTCCCACCGCAGCCACCCCGGCGCTCAGAGCATGCGCGCCGAGCTTTACCAACGTGTTCTTTACTCCGCCAGGTCTTCCGCTCGCGGCTCCATTTCCCGGCGCCGTAACTCCAGCGGTTGTCCTTCCGGCTAGCCTGCCTGGGGCTTCCGGGGCAATTCACGGGATGCCGCCGAACTTTGTCGAACCGGTTGCTCAAGAGGGTGAAGTAACCATTGAGCGTCAGCTGCCGGGGGACATCAGCTTTTCGGCCAGCTATCTTCTCACCCGCGGCCTGCATTTGCCCTGGGACGTGGATGCCAACGTTGCGCCCGCTACCACCACGAGAAGCTATGACGTTTTGAGCAGCAGCGGCGGCCCCACATCGCTGACGGCTACGGTGCCCTTCTATACGACCCTGTTGGATCCGACCATCGGCATCGTGCAAGCCCAATATAGCGTCGTAAACTCCTGGTATAACGGGCTGGTCTTGACCGCCCGAAAACCCCTCAGCAGCGGCGTCGAGTTGCTGCTGAATTACACATTCAGCAGAGCGATGGACGATGGAGAGACGGCCGGCGGAGCCACCAGCAACAATTCAAGTGGCGCGACATTTTTTGGCAACGACTCCGTGCTGGATCCCTACAACCGCGAGCAGGATTACGCGCACTCCGATCTGGATCAGCGGCACCGGTTCGTCGGAAGCGCGGTCTGGACGCCGCCCTACGCGAAGGACATGTCGAACAAAGCCGCGCGCATGGCGCTTGATGGCTGGTCGCTAGCCGGTATCCTCACGGCTGCCTCCGGCCAGCCCTACACCGCAACCATCGGCACGTTCTTGCCGGCGGGAGCGGTGGCGGGCGGCATGACAGGGGCCGTGATTGGCACCAGCGCCAGCGCCTCCGGCGGCCGCGTATCCTGGCTTCCGCGCAACTCGTACAACCTGCCGAACTTTACGAATATCGACTTCCGCATTGCGCGTGCGTTCTCCATTCACGAGCGTTACCAGTTTGAATTTCGGCTCGACGCTTTCAACCTCTTCAACAGCCTCATCGTGGGTCAGGTCAACACGGAGGCGTATACCGAGTCTTCTCCGGGAGGCACGGGCTG
The DNA here is from genome assembly GCA_963848365.1 of uncultured Acidobacteriota bacterium. Lineage (GTDB taxonomy): Bacteria > Acidobacteriota > Terriglobia > Acidiferrales > UBA7541 > Palsa-295. The sequence continues at coordinate 1,011,112 of CAWKDI010000002.1, read as the reverse complement.
CGCCGGCCATACCAACGCCTGCCTGATCCCATATCCATCCTTCCAGGCCCACACGTTGACGTCCTCTCCGCTGTACGGAGCTCGGCAACTACAAATTGGAGGACGATTCAGCTTCTAACCTCGGCGCGTTGTGGAATCGCGCATCGGGCGATCGCGGAACGCGGCGGCTTCGGCCGCCGCGTTCTTTTTTGGGGGCCTTCCAGTGGCACCGGCACTCCTGCCGGTGCGGTTTGGTCCATGCCTTCCTGCGAAAAAATCCACACCAACAACATCCTTCTAACCCATCCCCAGCCGTGCTACAGATAGTGCTGCGAACATGGCAAACAAACAAAACTCCCGGCGAATCTCTCCGGTGCCACAGCGCTACGCTGACCAGTCCTCCACTACATTTCGCTCGCCTGACGGCCCGGAACAAGCGCGGCCAGCCGCCAAAAACGGCCGCAATTTTCCCGCTTTTTCTGCCATCCCCACTCGACACAGCAGGACGAACGGAACACAGTCTAACTCGCTGAAAATAAACGATCGGGTATGCGTCCACTCGACACTATAAGGAGCCAGTTCGCATTCCATTTTTGCGGCTAAAAAGTGAGCCTTCCGCAGCGCCAATTCGACGCCATCGTGATCGGCTCCGGCCCCAACGGGCTGGCAGCCGCCATCACCATCGCCCAGGCCGGCCGCTCCGTCCTGGTTATCGAGGGCCGCGAAACCATCGGCGGCGGCACACGCTCGGACGAACTCACCCTCCCCGGTTTCCTCCACGACGTATGTTCCGCCGTCTATCCCATGGCACTGGGCTCGCCCTTCTTTCGTACCCTCCCTCTTCATGAGCACGGATTGGACTGGATCCAGCCCAGCGCTCCTGTTGCGCACCCCTTCGACGACGGCACCGCAGTCGCCGTCGAACGATCAGTAGATGCAACGGCCGCAAACCTCGGCGCCGACGACTCCGCATACACGAACCTCATGGCGCCGCTCGTGCGAGACTGGCCAGAGATCGAGCCCACCGTGCTCGGGCCGCTGGCCTTCCCGCGGCACCCCATCGCAGCAGCACGCTTTGGATTGCCCGCCCTGCGCTCCGCCTCGAGTCTCGCGCGTTCCGCATTTCGCACCGCCAAGGCTCGCGCGGTGTTCGCGGGAATCGCGGCGCATTCCATCCTCCCGCTCGAAAAAATGCCCAGCGCCGCCTTCGGGCTGGTGCTTGGGATCACCGCGCATGCGGTCGGCTGGCCCATCGCGCGCGGCGGCTCGCAAAAGATCGCCGAGGCGCTGGGTTCTTACCTGCGTTCGCTGGGAGGAGAGATTGTTACCGGAACCCTGATCGAGTCACTCGATCAATTGCCCAAGGCTCGCATCGTTCTCTGCGACGTGACGCCGCGCCAGTTGCTTCCGATCGCCGGGAGCCGGTTCCCTTCCGGATTCCGGCGCAGCCTCGAACGCTATCGCTACGGCCCCGGCTCTTGCAAAGTAGATTGGGCGCTCGACGGACCGATTCCGTGGACGGCCGAGGGATGCAACAGGTCCGCTACCGTTCACCTTGGCGGCACCATTGAAGAAATCGAGGCCTCCGAGCGCGCGCCCTGGCAGGGCGAACACGCTGAGAAGCCATTCATCCTTCTCGTGCAGCCGACTCTGTTTGACCCCACGCGCGCGCCCGCGGGAAAGCACATCGCGTGGGCCTATTGCCACGTCCCGAACGGCTCGACGCTCGATCGGAGCGAGCAGATCGAAAATCAGGTGGAGCGCTTCGCTCCCGGCTTTCGCAAGCGCATTTTGAAGCGCAGCGTGATACCCGCCGCGTCTCTCGCGCTGCACAATCCGAATCTTGTCGGTGGCGACGTCGCTGGCGGCGCGGCGGATATGGACCAGCTTATCTTCCGGCCCACCTGGCGCCGGTATCGCACGTCCGCGAAGAACATTTACATCTGCTCGTCGTCCAGTCCGCCGGGCGGCGGCGTGCATGGCATGTGCGGCCACCTCGCGGCTCGGGCCGCCCTCAGCGATCACCCATGAAGATATCTACCGCGGGCGCGTGTCACCTCGTCTATAAAAGTAAGGGATCTGCATTTTCCTGCCGCGCTCAAGGCCACGGAACGCACAAAGAGGAAAGAGACTGCTTGCTGGGCGGCGTTCCGCGCTTACGCGTGCCGCGCGGCGCTGGACCTGGCGCGCAGAACCGCCAGGCCGATCCCAACCAGCACCAGCGCGATCGTCGTCCATACGATGACGTGGGTATGCCGGGAGAAGTATCCGATGATCTGCTTGCCGTACACCGCGGCGAGACCCGCGAGGATCGAATAGCGCACCGCGCGTCCCAAAAACAGCGCCGCGAAAAACTTCTGCAGCCGATATTGCGCCGCTCCAGCCGCAATCAAAAAAGGCACCATGGGAAGTGGCGGCGGCAGCATGGCCGGCACGGCGATGGAAAAAAATCCCCACTTTTCGAAAGCCGCCTTCACTTTTTCCATCTGCGAGCGCTTTAAGCGGCTGCCCAACCGTCCCTTGCCTTCGCCCCTCGCCAGGCGGTACGTCATGTACCCGCCGATCACCGAACCAAGAGTCGCCATGAGGGCATAGTAAGGCCACCGCTCGCGCTCATCTGCCGCCAACACAATCGTGAAAATATCCATGCTGCCCGGAAGCGGAATCACGGAATTGTCGAGCAGACCGAGAAGGATCAAGCCAGGGCCTCCGAGGTGGCGCAGCCAGCGCAGAAAATGATTCGCAGCGGCGGGCGTTGCAATAGCGGCGAGCGCGTGAGGAATCAATCAAACCTCGGTGACCTTAGAGTGGGCTGGTGAACTACAACCCGAGTCTAGGCGTGGGCGCCAGGCGGGGGAATACCGGGAACTACCCGGTACCAGGGCGTCGAACGCCCAAACAACTTGCTTCGCCGCGACGCAGAGGTCAATTTCGCCGTCATCGGCGTCACATCACCAGCGGAATTGCCGCCGACTCACTGCAGCGGCAGGAGCAGGATCACCGTGGGCTGCTGGTTCTGCCGCTTCGTGTACCAGCAGGGATTGTAGCCAAAATGAGGAAACAGCGAGTGTACGCAGGTCTGCGGCGCCATATCGCCGAAGTCGAGCTCCGCTCTTCCATTCTTGAGCGGCACGGCGTAGAACGGCCGCACCTGCGTGGTTTCCAGTGGATCCGTTTTCGTTCTGTGCGCCATGCGGTGCGCCACGGAGAGATAATCGGCCGCATAAACGATGGCGGCGCACGCGGCGATCGCAACGGCAATCCATCGCACGATCACCCACGCCCGCTGCAACGCCGCCCTCCCGTTCCGCGAATCTTCTGCTCTTTCATTATCGCGCTTTTCGCAACGAGGCTCGAACCAATGGCGGCGATTATTGCGAACCAGTGCCGGTGAGCGGAATGGTTTGCGGGCTTTTCTCGGCGCTGTCGGTAATCGTCACCTCACCCGGGCGCTCTTCCGGCTGCAGCGGCGAGAAGATCACCGCCAGGGTGCAGCTTGAATTTGCCGCGAGGGATCCCCCGTACGTCGCGCAGGTCGAACTGGGCAAGATCGTGTAATCGCCCTTTGCGCCGATGCTGGAAATAAAAATGGGCCGGTCGGATTTATTCGACAGCGTGATGTTCCGCGGCGCGCTGGCGGTGCCTATTTTCTGCGGCGAAAAATTCAAACTCAGAGGAGAAATTTCCAGCTCCGTCCCGCCGATTGCGCCAGTTCCATTGAGCGTGATCGTGAGGGACCGCGCCGGCGTATCGCTCGAGATGGTCAGCGTGCCGGAACATTTGACCGGAGTGGCCGGCTGGAAGACGATTTGGATCTGGCAAGCGCCGTTGATGGCAAGGGTTGCCGGAGGCGACGGGCAATCATTTGTCTGGGTGAAATCGCCAGTGATCGCAATGCTGTTGATGTGCACCGCCGCCGGTCCCATGTTTAACAAAGTGGCAGTCTGCGGCGGGCTCGCCTTCCCAACCTCGGCATCGCCAAAGGAAACGGAATAGGGAGAGACGATCAGCGGCGACCGGAAATCTTGCGGAGACGCGAAGGACGCCGCCGGGGCGGCCAAAAGGCCGATCAGCGCGAACCAGCGCCGCGTTGAACCGTTGTTCGTGCGAATCGCGCGCTTCAAATGTGTCTTGGGAATCCCGCTTCCCGGGCCGGAAATCCGCTTTCCGTGCCCCCAGATTTACCCAAACGTATGACGCAGGAACCCGGCAAATCGTCACCGGAACCTTCGAGCTAATGCGTTCGAATCTCGCGCAGAATGTTCATGAATTCCGACTTCGCGTCGGCATCCACACCGAGCCTAGCATAGGCGACGTGCAGAATGGCAATGTCCTTGCCGGTGGCGTCGGCCACGAACGGAAACGGGCTGGTGGCGGCGATGGCCCAGAAGAAATCGGGGGCGCCTCCCTGGGAATTCGCAGGCAAGTGAAAGCGCGCGGCCGCGTCACTGCTCACCTCATTCATCCCCTGAGCCTCAAACACAAAAAACGTCATCCCGGATTCTTCGATCTGCTCCATCGGAGCGACATAGAAATCCCCCACGGGCGCGAGCACCCGCGTGCCGTTTTCCGTGAGCTGGAACGTGATTCCGGAGCTGACCTGCGCGGAGTAGAAGCCCGAGAGCGTGTCGGATCGCGGGCACGAATAATACACCTGCATATACGCCGGCGAGTCGGTTTCCGCCGACACGCGGCTTGCCGGGGCGTAGGTCGTGAGCACTTCGTGCATGCAAGCGTCCGACGGCGGAAAGAAATAGTAGAAAAAGAAGTCGAGCAGGCTCATGCCGGAACCGCTGGGCGAATGCATCTGCGTATCCAGCCAGTAAGCATCGTGCCCAATGAAGGGATTATCGGAGGTGGCAAACTGAAGAATCGCCCCGCGCTGCGGGTTCAGCAGCACAAGATTTCCGGCAAGATGAAATGGCGGTGCATAAGGGCTCAGCGGGGCGGGCGGCGGAATCTCGCTTTTGGTATTGGCCACCCAGTCGGAAGGCAGCTCCACCGAGTAGCTGCTGGAAAGCGCATAGGCCTGCATGCTCGGCTGGCGTTTGGCTGTCTCTTTTCCGGGATCTTCCGATTTGGGCGGCGAAGGCTTCGCCGCTTGAGCGGCATTATCTTTCGCTGGGGCTTTCGCCGGGTCTTCTTTCGGCTCCTCCTCAGAAGGAGGAGCGGCCTGGGAGGCGTCTGGCGAAGCGCCGGCGGCGTCTGGGTTTGGGTTAGACGGAGGTGGCTCGGCAGCGGGCTGCTCATCGGAATTCTGCCGCCCGGCTGCGCAGCCTGGCGCCGTCGCGAACGAAAGCAGTATCGCCAGAATCAAAAACCAACGTCCCCGGTAATCCCTGTGGCCCATTTCCGACAACCCTCCCCCGGCGGCATGCATCCGACTCGGCGGGCAAGCCCAGTTTAGCATCAGGACGCACAGGGCGCGTGGCAAGCGGCGCAGGTTGTTTCGCAAAATCCGCACACTGCTCAGGCCGGATTCGAGCGTTTTCGCTGCTTCACCGTGATAAACTCTGCGAGTTTGAGAACGTGAAATAAAATGGAATAAGAAATCTGGCCAGATCGAGCAAAGCTCGTACCACGTCGTTTCACGGCTGGCGGATAAAGGGAGACCTTCCATGCATACGCAAAAACCACGCAACGCAATTCTCAGCATGGCTGAATTTCTATTGGGCGTCGCGCTGCTGTCGCTCGCGGCGGCGCCAGCGGCACGCGCGCAATCGCGCGTGCCGGCGATCCGGTTAGCGGACGCGCTGGGCGCCTATGCCCTTCCCGCGATTCCGGCGCCGCAATCGCCAGTCGACCTTACGGGCGTGATCGATATTCATGCGCACTGCGATCCCGACAGCATGCCGAGAGCGATCGACGCAATCGACCTGGCCAAGCTTGCGAAGGCCCGCGGCATGCGCGGCCTGGTGCTCAAGAATCACTACGAGTCCACCGCCGCGCTGGCGTATGTGGTGCGGAAAGAAGTTCCGGGAATCGAAGTTTTCGGCGGCATCGACCTGAATCTCACGGTGGGCGGGTTGAACCCCGCGGCCGTCGAGCGCATGGCCATGCTCAAAGGCGGCTACGGAAAGGTAGTCTGGTTCCCTACCTTCGACAATGAGAATGCGGTGAAGGTCGACAAGTCCAACCGCCCGTTCATCGTGATTTCTAAGAACGGCCAATTGGTTCCCGAGGCCGTCGCCGTGATCGCCATGGCCAAAAAGTACAACCTGACGGTTGAAACCGGGCATTCTTCGGCGACGGACGGCCTGCTGATCGTTCACGAAGCGCACAAGCAAGGCGTGGAACACATCGTGGTGACACACGCCATGGCCAATCCGGTCTTCATGACAATTCCGCAAATGAAGGAAGCCGTCGCAGATGGCGCTCTGCTGGAGTTTGTGAACAACGCGACGAGGGGCGTCAATAAGTCCGTCTCGATGGAGCAATACGTAGAGGCCATCCGCGCCATCGGACCGCAACACTGCATACTTGCGACCGACTCAGGCGGCCTGGGAGGCGCTCCGCTCCATCCGGACGCCATGGCGGCGATCATGGGGGCGATGCTGAAAGCGGGTTTCTCGCAGGCCGATGTCGACATGATGGCCAAGACAAACCCGGCGCACGCACTGGGTTTGCAATAGGTTTTTACGGAGGCTGGCGCCCCACGTAGCCCGTCGGTCATCCCGGCGGGAGGCGACAGGGGCGCTCTCGATTAGCCGCTGGCGGCCTGGCTCATAGCGGCGGCCATGCGCCTCTTGATTTCCGCAGGCGACACGTCTTCGACGTGGGTAGCCACCGACCAGATGTGGCCGAATGGGTCGATCAGCGTGCCGCTGCGGTCGCCGTAAAATTGATCTTTCACGGGGCGGATGAGCTGTCCGCCGGCCGCCACAGCGCTCTCAACCACCGCATCAGCATTCTTGACATAAATGTGAAGGCTGCTGGCGCTCCCGCCGAGCGTTTGAGGGCCCTTCGTCCCCCACTGCGGATTTTCATCGCTGAGCATGAGCAGGGAGTCGCCGATGCGCAGCTCGGCGTGCCCGACCAGGCCATGAGGTCCGTCCAAGCGCATGATTTCCTTCGCGCCAAAAATCTTCTTGTAGTAGTCGATCGCGTTAGCCGCACCCTTGATGAAAAGGTAGGGCGTAACGGTCGAATATCCATCAGGAATCGGTTTCACGTTAGCCACGTTATTTGTTCCTCCTAAAAATGGATTAGCGGAGCCGGGGGCACTGGGCAGATACGGGGATTCTACACCTGATTTATGTGCGGAGTGTTATAAGCGGATGAATGCAGGATTCAGATGGCATGGCCTGAAAAACCGGGACCCGAACGACCGGAACCAATAGGGCTTTCATGGAGCCGGAATGCTTCAGCGGGAGAAAAGGCGGCCGAGCCGCCCTTTCTCCCGGAAAGTAACACTGTTCTAGAAAGAGTACTTGAGGGCAAACTGCACCAGCCGCGGGTTTACCGACGTGCTGGTGATCTGCCCGAAGGTTGACTTCGAGACGTCTACGCTCACCGGAGTATTGAATTGCGGATGGTTGAACGTGTTGAAAAACTCCGCCCGGAATTGCAGCGAGGCGTCTTCCCGGAGCCCGCCAACCTTGGTGTTCTTCACCAGCGCCATATCCCAGTTGAACTGCCCAGGTCCAAGGACCTCGCCGTACCCAGCGTCTCCAAACCCCGTTCCGTTGCCAATCACGGGGGTGGTGCTGAATGCGGATTTGTTAAACCAACCGGGACCACCCAAAGCGCCGCCCAGCCGCTGCTGAACGCTGCCCGGTGAGGCCACGTTGGCATTCCCCATTCCCGCGGCGAATTCGGCCGTCGAAGTCACCACCGTTCCTGGACCGAACCCGTAGATACTCCCACCTCGCGTATCGGTAACGGTCAAGGCGATTCCGTCCTGCACAACGGTCACGCCCGACAGGTTCCAGCCGCTGGTAACCTTGTCGAGAAAACCCTGATGGCTGCCAAACGGCAGGTTCCAGCTGTAATTCACCGTAAGACGCTGCGGACGGAACGCCGGGTTAAGCCCGTATTGTAACGGGAGGTCGGGATTGTTGAGGGTAATGTAGCTTCCCGTATCGACGCCGCGCGACCACGTGTACGCCGCTTGCATCGTGAAGCCATGTGAGAACTGCCTGCGCACGGTGGCCTGCATGCTGTTGTATTTCGCAGAGGAGATGGTCTGATCGGCCTCCAGGCCGCCGGGCGCGAACCCCAGATAGGGAACGCGAAGCGACGCGTTGGAGGTCGTGCTGGTTGTAATACCGTTCACAGGGGTAGCTGCGGTTGCCAGTAGCGCTTCGTTGAGCTGGTGCTCCTGCGTCGAGGAAACGAGATTGTCGGGCGTCTGGTGGATGGCGTGAATTCCCACGTAGCCCAGCTCGAGCACCCACTGCGGCAAGAACTCGTACTGTATGTTGAGATTCCACTGATAGGTAACGGGGGTGAGATAGTTCTGCGCCATCAGGAGATCATTGATATTCGAGCTTTGCCCAGTTGCAAAGTTTGTCCAACGCGTCTGCCATCCGAGCGACGTGGGCGCGTACGGCTGAGCAAAGGTGGAGAAATAGTTTGCGGTTCCGGACTGAAACACCGGAACCAGGTAGGGAGGAACCTGGATCGAACCCTTGTCGTACTGGTTCGAACCGATCCGGTCATAAAAAAGCCCGCCCCCTCCGCGCACCACAAAGCGGTCGCTGGACGCGAAAGGCTTCCAGGCAAAGCCAACTCGTGGAGCGAAATTAGTCTTAGAGGGATTGTTCTGCGGCGGAATTTCGTGGTTGCTTTGGAAAAGTCCGCCGACCGGAGGCGCCGGGTAGATCGAGTAGTTGAAGTTCGAAGGAACCACAAACCCTGCGAGCGTTCCGGTGGCAGCGGTTGTGCCCAGCGTTCCACCCAGCGACACAGGAACGTTCACCAGGTTGATCAGGCTCGGCCAGATATTTACGTTGTTGCCGTTGGCATCGGATTCGATCCCGATGTACTCCCACCGCAAGCCCAAATTGAGGGTCAGATTGCTGCGCAATTTGTAGTCATCCTGGATAAACGCGGACGCGATGGGTATCCGGTAATCTTTCAGGATGCCGGCGGGCGGCTGCACCGACGCGGAAGTGCCGGAGCTGGAAATGTTGCTGGTGAACGTGCCGTTGGTCTGACCTGGCAGCGGGGCGGCCGAATTGCTCGCCGCCGTAGCGGTGCATTGCGCCTGGGTTTCGCTAGGAGGGCAACCCGGCAGTCCGAGTAGAAAATCCTGGAACGTTTGAAACGTCAGGTTCCCTACTCCGAGGCTACCCAAATGATAGTTCTGCCGGTCGCGCTCGATTTCAAACCCGGTGCGAATGGTGTGCTTCCCGTGCGACCAGGAGAGCGTGTCTGCCGCTTCCCACGTGGTGACAAAACTGCCCGAGGGCCCGGGGCTTTGCCAGGTGAACAAGCCGGTGACGGTCATGGTATCGAGAATGTTGAAGGTGGGGTTGATGGGTGCAATGCCTACCTGGTTATCGGTAAACGGCATTTCGTTGATGCTGAAGGCCACCTGCCGCTGGAGTGAAAACCGCGCCTCGTTCACGAGATTGTTGGTGATGCTTGAAGTGAGCTTTCCCACCACGTATTCGGTCGGCACGCGCACCGCCCCGGGTACGCCGGGCATGCACTGGGAGACTGCCGTGGCCGTGGTGCCGCATCCCACCGTGGCGTTGGTCAAATCCTCGCTGTAGAACCAGCGTCCGGAAAGGGTGTTACGGCTGTTGATCACATAGTCGAAGTTGCCCAGGGCCTGATGCTCGGTAAAGTGCGCCGGGCTGCTGTAGGAGATGGTCTGATTGATGCCGGTCGAAGAGCTCTCAATGAAATAGCTGCCGTCGGCATTTTTTAGATTGAGAAGATTGAGAGCCACAGGGTTGATGTTCGACCCGTTACAAGCGACCTGAGTCCCGCCGTTGGAGGTCTTGCCGGTGGTGCCGGCCGTGGCGCTGCCGCCTGGACAAAACGCTGCTCCGAGGGCAGCCTGGAAGGCAGCTGTGTTGCGCGCGCCCTGCGGGATTCCAACCAGTGTGGGAGTGGCCTGACCCGCGGGCGAAATCCCATTTTTCTGCCGGGTTTCCTGATAGGACAAAAAGAAAAACAGCTTGTCTTTCTTTACCGGGCCGCCGAATACACCCCCAAACTGGTTTTGGTCCAGCGCCTGGCGGCCGTTTTCGAGCACGCCGTTCACCGGAAGCTGTATCTTGCGGAAAAAGTCGTTGGCGTTGAGCGCCGTGTTGCGGAAGAACTCAAACGCCGTCCCGTGAAACTGATTCGTGCCGGACTTGGTAACCACGTTCACATTGGCGCCGGGTTTGCGTCCCGAGCCGGCGTCAAACATCGAAGTCTGGATCTTGAACTCCGCCAGGGCGTCGGGACTCACCGTTCCGATTCCCGGATTGTTCCCTCCCCCGAAAGAGCCGCCGCCGGTGCCGATGTAGCCGGCGGAGCCGATCATCGGATTCACAGGCGCGCCATCCATCTGGAAATTGTTCTGCGCGTTGGTCGAGCCGTTCACCGCGATGTCGGTGATGCCGCGCCCCATGTTGGCCGCATCGAACACGCCCGCGTTGGCGCCGGCCGTCAGACCCAGGAGGTTGGTGTAGTCGCGCGTGGTCATGGGGATGGAGGTAAGAGTTTCGGAAGTTACCACCGTGCCCAGCGTCGAAGACGCCGTCTGCACCGCTTCCTCTTCGCCGCGAACTTCCACTTGCTGCGCCTGGCTCCCCACCGTCAACACCTGATCGAGTACCGGCGTCTCGGTCACGTTGACCGTCACCGAGGGAACAGTGGCCGTACTGAAGCCGGAGGCCTCAAACTTCACGCGATAATCGCCCGGGGCAAGAAACCCGACGGTGTAGGTGCCATTGACGCTGGTCGTCGCGGTGCGTGCCTGACCGGTATCGTTGCTGGTGACCGTGACGGTCGCATTGGGGACCACGGCGCCCGAAGAGTCTTTCACGGTTCCGGTCAGTGCACCGGTGGTGGACGACTGACCGAATAGTGTCGGACTCACTGCCATTGAGAGAATGAGCAAAGCGGAACAGATCAGCGCAAAGACACACCCGTACCAGCCCTTCGAAACTGCTCGTGGCATTGATCTCCCCCTGTGATTTCGTTTTGCTGCTTCCCACACACCCCGACCCTGGCCGCACGTCACCGCACGGCGCTCGCCAAGTAAGGATTGAGCGTTTCTAGTCGGAAGACTTAATGGCGCAGCGTATAGCGCAGAAAAAAAATGATGTCAACAACTTTTTGACACACCTTTAAAAAAACTTATGCAGTGTGTTGCGGGCTCGTATGAGCCCGGGAAGACGCGAAAGGGGCCTCAGGCGGCCCCTTCTGCAGAGTAAAGAACGAACAACTCAGAAAATGTACTTCAGTGCGAATTGGATCAGGCGCGGATTCACCGATGTGCTCGTGATCTGCCCGACGTTGGCGAGGGATATATCCGGCTGCTGTGAATTACCGGCGTTGGGGTTACTGAATTGCGCATGATTGAAGGCATTGAAAAACTCCGTGCGGAACTGCAGCGTGGCGTCTTCATGCAGACCGCCAACCTTGGTTGTCTTGATCAGAGAAATATCCCAGTTGAACTGTCCCGGGCCAAGAATAATGCCCAGGCCGCTGTCCCCATAGATCGTTCCCGCGCCGACGCCATTGACGCCGCCGATCGTTGGTATTGCGCAAAACGCATTGACATTGATGTAGCCGGGGCCGCCGTTGAGTCCGCCCAAGCGCTGTTCTACACCGCCTGGCGTTGCCACATTTGCCGGCCCCTTCCCCGGGCAAAATTGAGCGCGTGAGGTCACAAGATTGCCCGAGCCGAAGCCGAAAATGCTTCCGCCACGCTGATCGTAGACTGACAGGGGCGTGCCGTCCTGAGCAATGGTTACACCGGACACGGACCAGCCGTTCGCCATCTTACCGGCGAAGCCCTCACCGTGATAAAGGTCCGGCACGTTCCAAAGGTAGTTGATGGCCACGCGCTGCGGGTGGTAGCCGGGATTCTCTCCGTATTGTGCATGATTGGGATCGTTCGAGGTGTTATCGGTGGCAAAGCCGCGGCTGAACGTGTATGCCACTTGGGCCTGAAGGCCATGGGAAAGCTGCTTACGTAAGGTGGCCTGGAAGCTGTTGAACTTGTAATCCGTGACGTCCGAGAAGTCCAGCATGCCCCCCGGCGCAAAGCCGAGGTAAGGAACACGCTCCCAAACGTTCGAGGTCGTGTTCGTCGTAACGAGGCCTGCTGTGATGGCCGGTGCGTTGATTGTGTTTGTGCCGAGCGGGTTGCCTACGAGCTGGGCCTCGTTGATTTCCGCACCGAGGTTAATCCCTTGCTGATGAATGCCGCGAGATCCGACGTATCCTAATTCGAGCGTCCATTGGGGCAGGAATTCGTATTGACTGGTCAAATTCCACTCGTAAACCAACGGGGGTTTCAAGTCCGATTGCCCCATGTTCACTGATAGACTGGAGTTCGCCCCGGTGGCGAAATTTGTATACCGGGGAGTCCATCCGAGCGTTGAGTTGGCAGGATACGGCTGAGCTTCACTGGAGAACCAGTTTGCCGGCCCAGCTTCCAGAAGACCCGTGCTGTAGGGTTCGCCCTGCTCGATCGCGCCTATGTATGTGGTTCCGCCTTCGCGGTCATAGAAGAAACCGGCACCGCTGCGAATAACCAGCCTTGCCAGCGGGGACCATGCCAACCCCAGACGCGGCTCAAAGTCATCGAGCGGCGTGTTGTCCTGCTGCCAGCCCTTGTGCTGGCTCTGAATAACGCCGCCTACAGGAGGGGCCGGGAATTGCGCAAAATTGTAATTTGAGGGCACCACAAATCCGGCGAGTGTTCCGGTGGCGGGCGTAGGCCCGGGTATCGGAACTGTGTTGATCAGGTTGGTGTAGATGTTCGTGGTGAGTCCGCCACTATCGATTGGCAGCGCTAAATACTCCCAGCGCAATCCCAGGTTCACGGTTAGCTGCCTTTTGAGCTTAATGTCATCCTCGATAAAAGCGTCCGCAAATGGATTTTGATAATGGTGGTCCAAGCCTCCCGGAGGAGTGACCGCCTGATAGCCGCCGGAAAAAATGTTGTTGCTGAGCGGCGAGCCATTCGAGTTGCCGGGGTTAGCAGCATTGCAAGATACAGGAAACAAGGCCGGATTGCAGCCAGGAAGGCCCAACAGGAAGTCCTGGAAGGTATTGAAAGTCATCTGCCCGATCGAGAGGGCTTCGAACAACCAGTTAGCGCGGTCACGCTCGTACTCCCCACCGAACCGGATCGTTTGTCTTCCATGCGTCCAGGAAACCTCGTCGCCCGCTTCGAAGTCGGTAAAAAACTTGTAGGTGGGCGATCCCCCTCCTGTACCGACGGTGAACAGACCGCTAAAGCTGAGTTCATCGAGGGCGGTAACTTGGGGAATGATGGGCGCGATGCCGACTTGAGTGTCTGTAAACGGCTCATTTGTACTTATTCTCGCAGTACCCCGCTGAAAAGAAAGCCGGGCTTCGTTCACAAGGTTATTGCTCACAATTGTCGTGAGCTTGAGTACGCCATAGTGGTTGCTGTATAAGCTCGTAAGGCCCGTGTCTGGCAAGCAGTTGCCCACAGTGCCATTTTGACCGCAGAAAAAGGGCGTCTGCACTGGATCATGGGCAAAGAAGTAGTGTGCCGACAGCGTGTTCTTGCTGTTGATCACATAGTCCCCATTGACGAGCAGTTGATGCTCTGTAAACCGGGCTGGGATAGAGATGCTGGTTTCCTGGCTCGAGGTGCCATTGGCGCTCGCGATGGGACCTGAACTGGGAATCAAATAGGTGCCATCGGGATTCTTCAACTGGAGAACGTTGAGGGCCACTGGATTGATGTTCGACCCATTACACGCAACCTGGACACCGCCCGGACCGTAGGTAGGGAAACCACCATCGGTCCCTGTCGGGCAAAAAGTAGCCCCGAGTGATGCCTTGAGTGCGGCCGTATTCGAGCGGTCGCCACCGGGAAAAATCGGAAGCAAATAGGGTTCTGACAAGCCCTGGGCCGCAGCCCCGTTCTTCTGCCAGGTCTCCTGGAAAGACGTGAAGAAGAACAGTTTGTCCTTCTTGATGGGGCCGCCGAGTACGCCGCCGTATTGGTTCTGGTTCAAAGCGGGGCGCCGGTCCGTGGGAACACCATTAATGGGCAAGGATTCTTTGATGAAGAAGTCGTTGGCATTAAGAACGCTATTGCGGAAGAACTCAAATGCGGTCCCGTGGAAGTCGTTCGTGCCGGACTTGGTTACTACATTCACGCTGGCGCCCGAATTCCGCCCGTAACCAGCATCGAACATGGACGTCTGAATTTTGAACTCCTGAATCGCATCCGGATTCACCAGCCCGATTCCCGGATCATTCGGATTGCCGGCGAGCGATCCACTGCTGGAATGGTTCGTAATGGAAACACCGTCCATCAAAAGGCTGTTCTGGTTAACGCTGACGCCATTCACGGCGATGTCCGTGGTGCCTTTTCCGAGGGTCTCGGCGTTAAAGACTGACGCGTTTGCCCCAGCAGATAGCCCCAAAAGATTCGTGTAATTGCGCGTGTTCAGGGGTAAGGTGGTGGCTGTGACACTGGCAATTACTGTGCCCAACGTGGCATTCGACGTTTGAATCGCTTCGGCTTCAGCCTGAACCGTGACTTCCTGTGTTTTAGTCCCGACCTGTAGCGTCGTGTTTAGAACTGCGCTCTCCGTCACGTTCACCGTCACGGAAGGGATCTCCTCCGGCTTGAACCCGTTTACCTGAAAATTCAGCCTGTAATTTCCCAATGGCAGCAACGTTATGACGTATGAGCCGTCCGCCCCTGTGGTCACTGTTCGCGTGGCGCCCGTGGCATTATTCGTGGCTTCTACTGTCACGTTCGGCACGACGGCCCCGGACGGATCGGTGACCGTACCCTTGATCGCGCCTGTTGAAGCCGTCTGGCTAAAGAGCCCAGGAGCCAAGGTTGTCGCAAGCACAGCCAGAGTAAAAACAGTTGTGGCAAACCCATAGAATCGCCGAGGCTTCGCAGTCTTGATAGTCATGTGTACATTCCTTTGCCAGGTTGGTAGTTCCCATCCACCCGTAGTTGTCGCGATTGCTGGGGTACGTATACCGAAGGCGAGGTTATCATGTCAAGAGATAAGTATATTTCGAGATATATACTTATACAGGTAATACCGTATTGCGATGATATTCGTAACGGGTGCAGGCGTGGCCGGAGAGCGAAAACAGCTATTGTTTTTGTGAGATAGGGTCAGCGCTGAGCGGCATGGGCGCGTCGGGCTTGTATTGCGAGATGTCGGGCGGGATAAAGCCGTCGCGGTTCGGCATTTTCACTTTCAATATGGATTGCGCGTCGAGGACGTCATTCTCCTGAATGATGCCGTTCTTATAGAGCAGATACGCAGTGAGGGCATAGACTTCGTCAGGTTTCAGCGTGCCGGCGCGCTGCAGCGGCATGGCGCGATGAATGAAGTCCCAGAGTGTCGTGGCAAACGGGGAGAAGATCACAATGTTCTTCTCCGGGCGGGCTGAGGCTGGGCGCGGCTCATTGCTTTTCACCAGCGTAGGTGCGAGACCGCCGCGGCCATCCGGCCCATGGCAGATCACGCAACCCTTCCGCACGTAGGTTTTCGCGCCTTCCACCGCCGTGCCGCTTCCGGGCGGCAGGCCCTTTCCATCCGGAGGGATTGAAATATCCCAGGCGCGAATTTCATCATCGGTCGGGGTCTTCCCCAAGTTGTAATCGGGCGCCTGCGCCCTGGCGGCCACGCCAGCCGACAGAATCAGCGCGGAAACGAGAAGGCTACGCCAGGCCATTTTGAACGTTCCCATCGCGATCGATCTTCCAGGGGAGGATGTAGTTGTTATGCCCGTTCGGAACCGTCGATTTGGTGAACAAATCGTTCGGTGTCTGATTGAGGAATTTGGCAAACTGGGCGAGACTAGGCTGCGACTGGCCCAATTCGTCGGTGCAGCGCGACATGAGCGTGCACTCTTCCCCGTTCCAGGTCCAATCCACTCCAAAGCGTGTATGCGCCATGCGATATACGGCGGACTGAATGTCGGCATTCTTCCAGGTGTTGCCGCCGTCGGTGGAGATTTCCACCTTGCGGATGGCGCCGCCACCCGACCAGGCCAAGCCGGTGATCTGGTAGTGCCCGCGCTCGGGCAGTTTCTGCCCGCCGGATGGAAACGTGATGGCTGATTTCGGCCCTTGCAGGAACGGGACCGGCTTCACGGTTTTTGGATCGACGGAGGTGTAGCGATCCATCTCGTTGTAGGTGGCGTAGAACTCGTCTACCACCTTGATGCGCCTTAACCACTTCACATTGCACAACCCCTCGAAGCCAGGGACGAGCAGCCGCAGCGGGAATCCGTTCTGCGGGCGCACTGGCTCACCGTTCTGCCCGTAGGCGACCAGCATATCGTCCATGGCCTTCGCCAACGGAAGCGTCATCGAGCCTTTGTTGTCCTCCACACCCTCGGCCACGATCCACTTGGCGCCATTGTGTACGCCTGCTTCTTTCAGCAGAAGCGACAGCGGTACGCCGGTCCATTCGCTGCAACTGGTTAGGCCGCACGCGCGCTGCACGGTCTTGTGCTCGGGCCTGGCCTTGTTCCCATTGCATTCGAGGTAATGAACGCGCGATACCGATGGGAAACGCTTTAAATCATCCATGGTGAAAATCAGCGGCCGATCCACCATTCCGTGGATCATCAACCGGTGCTGCGCTGGATTGATGTCGGGAACGTAGAAGCCCTTGTGAGCCATGGTGTAATGCAGCGACGGTGGCGTAAGGATCCCCATCGAATCCTGAAGCGGTGTGAAGAGATGACTGGTGAGGCCGAACGGGTCCGGACCAAACGGTGGCGGGAATATTCGCACCGAGGTCACATAATGCGAGCGCTCGCCATAAGCCTCGAGATCTTTGGCGGCCGCTTCGGTGGCAGAGTCTGCCGTCTGGCCTTTGGCGAACGCCGCTGGTCCAGCCGCGGCCCAGCCTGCCAGCGCCATTCCCTTCTTGATGAATCCCCGTCGATCCGATTCGCGCTCGCCCATGGCGTATCCTCCGACACCCCAATAAGTGCCTCAATAGTACCCGGCCGCGATTATTTTATCCGGTCTCGGTGGAAATTTGCGGAAAAAGCCAAGGCTGCCTGTCGACATTGCGGCTCCCTGCGAAAAGAAACCGCAGGCATGTGAAATGGCAGGCCGTTCAGCGCGCGACAGACATCCCGCCCTTCTCGACAGCCAACTGCTGCTTCGCTACTGCGTGAGCGCGATCGAAGCGCGCGTCGAGTGAAAACGGGCCGGGGCCGTACGCGAACATGAACAACAGCCCGCCCGCAATCGCGAAATCCAGAAGGAATTGCTCGACCTCCGCGTGATTCCCGAATTCGGCATGGAAGAGCGACGTCGCGATGATGCAAAAACCCGAGAGCGCCAGCGCCCCATACCGCGTCTTGTAACCCAGCAGCACGAGAGCTGGCGGGATGATCTGCGTTACGATCGCAAGGTAGATCAGGTTCGTGGGCACGCTGGAATTGTGTTTCACCATGTAGGCCTGCATCTGCGGCGTGTGCAGGATCTTGAAGGTGCCGTAGTACAGAAACAGCACCGCCGCCATCACCCGTCCTGCAAAAAGCAACAGCCCCATAAAAGCGGTGTTGGTCAGGATGCCCTCTCGCTTGTTTGAAGCGCGTCCGTCGATCGACAGCGGACCCGGGCCGTAAGCAAACATGAATAGAAGACCGCTCGCGACGGCAAGATCCTTCAGCATGTGCGTCATGAACAGGCCGCCCCATGCGGCCTTGCCGTTGAACATCACGGTTGTGGCGATGCAGTAGGCGGCCAGCAAAAGGGCCGCGGGCCGAGTCTTATACCCGATCGCGATTAGCACGCTGCAAATAAGCTGGATCGACATGGCCAGGTACATCGGGAGTCCGGCTGGGCGCGCCGTATGAAGTTCGTCGAGGATGTAGAAAACGAAGACGCCGGTGGTGAACAGGCGCGCCGTGAGCAGGAACGGACCCATCAGCAGTTCACTGCTCAGGATCGGATAAAACAAATCGCGCGGCGGATTCTCTTCCATGACTGTCCTCCTGTCGCACTTCGCCCCTATCGGTGACCAAGATCGGTTACCGATATCCGGTACTTTCGTCTTCAATGGCCCGCTCATCGCTTGAGCGCAAATGCGGCCGCGTATAGCCTACAGCATCTATCACCGGCCAGCCGCAGGCGTCAACCGTGGAATACGATGGAATACGTAGTCGCCGCGCCGCAGGCGCCTGCGCTGCGCTAGAGCACATCCCGAAACGCTCTTTGCAAATTACGCGTTAAACAGGCAAAATGTGGAGACAAGGAGCCTAGCGACCTATGGCTGTGGAACTTTCGAAAGGTGTCACGCTAGAGAAGCCGGGAGAAGACGAGAGCTTTCTCAAAGACGAAGGCATTCTGTTTGCCTCGCTCGACAAGGTCGTGAATTGGGCTCGCCGCAGCTCGATCTGGCCCATGTCCTTCGGCTTGGCTTGCTGCGCCATCGAGATGATGTCGATGGCGGCCTCGCGCTACGACATTTCCCGCTTCGGCGCGGAAGTTTTTCGCGGCTCCCCGCGCCAGTCTGACCTGATGATTATCGCCGGGCGCGTTTCGCAGAAGATGGCGCCGGTGATCAAGCAGCTCTACGCTCAGATGCCCGAACCGAAGTGGGCGATTTCGATGGGGGCTTGCGCAACCTCGGGAGGCGTCTTCAATAATTACGCGATCGTCCAGGGAGTGAACCAGGTGATCCCGATCGACGTTTATGTTCCGGGCTGCCCGCCGCGGCCGGAAGCGCTGGTTTATTCCATCCTGCAGCTGCAAAAGAAAATCGACAACACGCGCGGCAGCTTCAAGCGCTCCCTGAATTTCAAAGACCGAAGTCCGCTCCGTATTTTAATTCCTTAATTCCGCAACATTTCAGTTGTGTCAGCCCGAGCGAAGCGAGGGATCTGCATATGCTTAACCTCGGGGACGCCAATCTCCCGATTGGCGGTGTCAGCACACCGTTCAGCAGTCCACCTGCCTAATCGTCAAGCCCGGCAGCAGACGTGGCCACCGCCGTCACTTCCGCGGTCCCCCCGTCAAACTCCACTACGCTTCCCGTTGCGTTGTGTTCGCGCCGCAGGTAACCCATCCCGATAGCCGTTTTGGCAGCCGGTGAAAACGCCGAACTAGTCACGCAGCCAACCTCCGCGCCGCCGGCACGCAGCTTCGTTCCCGGCTCGGGAGGCGCCTGCCGCCGAAAACTTCAGCCTCACTCGCTTGCGGTTCACCTGTCCGCGCGAGCGCACGCGCTCGACGATCTCCTGCCCCGTGTAGCAGCCCTTCGAAAAACTGATGTGCGTATTTTCGAGCACCGCTTCGTGAGGAATCATCGCATCGTTAAAGTCGAGCGGAAACCACGGCACCCCCGCCTCCAGCCGCAACGCATTCAGCGCCTTCATGCCGATCGGGCAAGCCATGCTGCGCGTGCACGCTGCCATGCAGGCTCGCCCAAAGCAGTCCAAGATGCTGCCGCGGGGCAATCATCTGTGCGCCCAGCCCGCCAAAATGAGACCGCCGGATGAGGCGGCACGGCACGGCGTCGATCTCGAGTTCCTTAATCGCCAATTCCGAAAAGCCCGTCAGCGCCAGCCCGGTGGCCTCCGCGACGATCGAGGGCGCAAACGGACCTTCCACCGCGACGGTGCCCAGTTGCTCGGTTAAATCTTCCAAGTGTCACTTGCGAGCCCAGAATATATTTTTTTAGTGTCGCGGCCGTGCGCTCGCGCACAGACGCGTGCGACAGCACCAGAAGACTTTCCTTGAGCGCATACACTTCGAGTTCCGCAAGGATATGTCCCTGGGGATTCAGCAGCAGCGCGAGAACGCCGTACCCCTCGCCAAGGTCTTTAATGTTGTTCGAAGTAATCGCGTGCAGGTAACGCACGCGGTCGCGGCCGGTGAGGCTGAAGATCGCGTGCCAGTTTGTGTCCAACAGCGCCGCGTTGTTTTTTGCGGCGCGATACTCTTCGCCGAAGTCCGAAAATCGTTCCGGCAAAGTGCAGCCGGAAAATTCAGCGAGATGCGCTCCGGCAGCGCGGTGTTCTCCGATCAGCGGCGTTTCCATTAGGGAGCTCGGCCTGTCCAGGTAAGTGTGAGAGCGGTGGGCCGCTCCCCATATCATAGTAGCAGAGGCGAGCTGGCGGTTGTCTCCGCGGCGAAGCGGACCCGTTATCGGTGCCCGCGCGCGAGTTCCAGGAAATGCTCGTGGACCGTGGGATCGGAGGTCAGTTCCGGATGAAATGTGGAAGCAAGAACGCGCCCCTGCTCGACCAGCACCGGGTGCCCGGCATCTTCCGCGAGGATTTTAACGCCCTCGCCGATCGATTCGATGATCGGCGCGCGAATGAAAACCATCTCGAGCGGTTCTTTGTGCAGCTTGGTCGGACCGGTGTGGACATCGCTGGCCAGTTGCCGTCCGTAGCCATTGCGCAGGATCGTGATATCGATGAGTCCGAGGGAATCCTGCTGCGGCCCGTGAACTTCGCGCGCGAGCAAAATCGCTCCCGCGCAAGTCCCGAAGAAAGCGCCGCCATCCGCGGCAAATTTCTTCAGCGCGTCGAACAGGCCTTCTTCTTTCATGATTTTCAGGTGCGTGGAGCTTTCACCGCCTGGAAGAATCACGCCGGCAATCCCATTGGCGGCGGCAAGGTCCTGCGGGCTGCGAATGAAGAAATGCTCCACGCCAAGGCGGTCGAGTACCTTGGCGTGCGCCTCGTAATCGCCCTGAATCGCAAGAATCCCGATCTTCATTGGCATCCCGGAAGGCGTTACCACCCGCGTGTTTGCAGCAGGTCTTTCTCTTCGAGTTGGCGCACGTCGAGGCCCTTCATGGCGTCGCCCAGTTCCTCGGAGGCTTCCAGCACGATTTTCGGGTCCTTGTAGTGCGTGGTGGCCTTCACGATGGCCCGCGCGCGCTGCGCCGGATCGCTCGACTTGAAAATGCCCGAGCCCACGAACACCGCCTCGGCGCCGAGTTGCATCACCAGCGCGGCGTCCGCGGGAGTAGCGATGCCGCCCGCCGAAAAATTCGGCACGGGAAGCTTGCCGTTCTTCGCGACCCACGCGACAAGCTCGAAAGGAGACCCAAGCTCCTTGGACTCGTGCACGAGTTCTTCTTCGCCGAGAGTGGTGAGGCGCTTCATCTGGCTCACGATCGCTCGAATATGGCGCACCGCCTCAACGATATTTCCGGAGCCGGCTTCGCCCTTGGTGCGAATCATCGCAGCCCCTTCCGCGATCCGGCGGAGCGCTTCTCCCAGGTTGCGCGCGCCGCAGACGAAGGGAATCTTGAAGCCATGCTTCCAGACGTGGTGCTCTTCATCGGCGGGAGTGAGCACTTCGCTCTCGTCGATATAATCCACCTCCAGCGCTTCCAGCACCTGAGCCTCGGCAAAATGCCCGATGCGCACCTTGGCCATTACGGGAATGGAAACCGTGTCCATGATTTCGCGGATGATCCGCGGCGCCGCCATGCGCGCCACGCCGCCTTCTTTCCGGATGTCGGACGGGACGCGCTCGAGCGCCATCACGGCGCAGGCGCCCGCCTCTTCGGCAATTCTGGCCTGCTCGGCGGTAGTCACGTCCATGATCACGCCGCCCTTGAGCATCTCCGCCAGGCCAACTTTTACGCGCCACAAATTGTTGTTCATCAAGTCCACGGTCATTCTCCTTGAAATCCCGCCCCACGAAATTCGGCCGCGGCAGTCAGCCTCGCGGCGCCACAAATCCCTCTGGCTTCACGTGCCGCTCACAATGCCTGCGGCTTGCCCGCCGGCGCGTCACTATAATAGATGCCTGGGTCGATCTCGACGAATCGCCCGGTCCCGCGCGCCAGCACCGCTCCCGATGCGCTTCGAATTTCCCCCGCATGGTGCAGATTGCGCCCGTTCTTTTTGACTTCCCACCCTTCCAGCACCAGGTCCGCGTCCACGGGCACCGGCCGCAGATACTCCACCTGCAATTCCGCCGTAACGGTGCGAACGTCGCGAAACCGGCCGACCTTGCCCATCACCTCATCGAGCAGCGTGGCGATAATGCCGCCGTGAACGAATCCCGGGCCGCCCTGATATTCGGGGCCGAGGCGAAACTTGCCGCGGATGCGCCTCGCATCGTCGTCTTTCTCGAACGACAATTGCATCCCGCGCGCGTTCGCGCCGCCGCAGCCAAAGCAGCCGTTCGCCGGATCGGGAGGTAGATGCGCGCTGGGCATTTGTGCTTGTGCCGTTTCCAAGTAAACCAAGTCGGCTGGATCAGGCCTGCCTAAATCGAAGCAGCCTAGACCAGCGCCACCCGCGCCTGCGACGCTGCGTTCGCGCCGCGGTGCCGCTTGCGGATCTCCTGCTTCAGTGTTTCCGCAAGGATGCGGATTCCGCGCGCAATCTGCTTCTCGTCCAGGCTCGCAAAGCCAAGGCGCAGCGTGTTTGGCTGCGGATTCTGCGAATAAAAATACCGCCCCGGCACAAACAGCACGCCCCGCTCGCGCGCGTGGATCAGAAACTCCGCGGCGTCAAAACCCGGAGGAAGCGCCAGCCAGAGGCACATGCCGCCCTCGGTGCGCGTCCAGGTGGTCTGCTCCGGCATCTCCTTCGCAAGGCATTCTTCCAAGGCCTCGAGACGGCTGCGATAGATCTTCTTCATCCTGGCGAGGTGCCGCACCAGGTACCCGCGCCGAATGAATTCCGCGAGAGTCGCCTGGGCCAGTTGGTCGGTGTGAAGATCGGTCGATTGCTTGACCATTCTCAATCGCTCGATCACGCTCTCGGGGGCTATGCACCACCCGACGCGCAATCCTGGGAACGCGATCTTCGAGAAGCTGTCGATCTGGATCACGTTGCCGGAACGGTCCATGGAGCGCAATGAGGGCGTCACGCCGCCGCGCATCCGCAGCCGTCCGTAAATCGTGTCCTCGACGATGGGAACCTGATAGCGCGCCGCCACTTCAAGAAGCCGTCGCCGCTCGGCGACCGCCAAAGTGGTCCCTGTGGGATTCTGGAAGTCGGGCGTGAGCAGCACAAATTTCACGCGATTCTGGATCAACACCGCTTCCAGCGCGTCGATATCCAAGCCCACGGGAGAATCTGTTTTCACCCGCACCGGCAATATGCGAATGCGCGCGCCGGCCAGCGTCGCGATAGCGCCCGGATACGCAGGATTCTCGATGGCCACCGAATCGCCCGGCCGCAGAAACGCCTTGCACAGCAGATCGATGGCCTGCTGGCCCCCGTCGGTAATCAGCAGTTGCCCGTCCCCGACGCTCAATCCCTCCGCCAGAAACATTTCGATCAGGTTGCGTTTCAGCGGTTCGTAGCCGTCCGTCGAACCGAGCTGGAGCACGGTACGGCATTCGTCGCGCATCACGGCGCCGCAGCAGCGCCGGAATTCCTCCACCGGGAATAATTCGGCGGGCGGCCGCGCCACCGTGAAGGCGATCGCCCCCCGGGGAACCTCTGGCATCAGGTGCCGCAAGCCGTCTTCCCCGCGCTCATCCGCGAAGAGCGATTCCCAGCGCAGCATGCCGCCATTTCCGTCCGAGCGCGGCGGCGGCGAAAATTGCCTCGTGGTAGCGCTGCAAATGAACGTCCCGCGGCCTACATGCCCCTGGATCAGCCCCTCGGATTCGAGTTCGGCGTAGGCCGTGGCGACTGTCGTGCGGTGAACGCCGAGATGCCCTGCAAGCTCGCGGCTGGCGGGAATACGGTCTCCCGTGCGCAATTCTCCCGAGTGGACTAAGGCGCGAAGCTGATCCCTCAGCTGGACATACAGCGGAATATGGCTCTCTGGCTGTAGATGTAGGGGTAGCATTGGCTCGTTCCTATAGGCCAATATACCGCAAGAAGATTACTGCGGAAGAGCCAATTTGGCCGCCTGCTCTGGATCCAAGGCCCCGTGTCGCGATTTGGGGATTGCAAGAAGGTAAAGCACAGGGACCTTCGCGACGGCATCATCGGAAGGCCCCCTCGTCTTCGTCAATCATGCAGGCTACTGCGTGGCGGACTTTTCGCCCAGCCGCCGCATGCGTTCCTGGAGCTTCTTGCGCAGGGGAGAGGGCGCATTGGGGTTGAAAGCCACGAGATACCACAGGGGCTGCGAGCGGTCCCGACTCAGGCGCGCGAGCGTGGCCGCATCGCTATTGGGATGGCGCGCGATGTTTTCACGGATCGCCGAATAGGGGTGATGGGACAGCTTGTTCAGCGTTTTGGCGGTCACTTTAGGATGCTCGCTGATCAGGCGAAGAAGATAATAGTCTTCCCGGGGAGCCAGCCTGGCAACTGGTCGAGGACGTCGGGTTTCACTTCGGCGCTTAGAACCACGCCGATCTTTTCGTCCCAATTGGGATTGATGCGGTTGAGTTCCTGCGTCCGCGCATGAATCAATTGCTCGATCACGCGGCGTTCCTGATCCAGCCGCGCCGCCGGCAGAGCGCTGCGCTCCACCGAATCGAGCACGCGCAGCAGATGCTGCCGCTCGCCAAAAACGATCTGCGATGTCCGTAATGTTTTGCCCTTTGCCGCGTTACGCACCAAGTCGGAACGTCTCATTTTCCGTCACCCCGGGAGATCCTGAGCTGGCAGGAATCAACTCCGCCGCACGCTCGAAATTGCGGTGCCAGGCCGCAAGTTCCCGCCTGGTCGCCCGCCACACCTAACGATGTCCGCTGCACACCCGACCGTCACGGGAGCGCCTCACCGCCATCGCACTCATTCGTATAATTACCAACTCGTGATGAGTAATTTCACTCGTTCCCAAGGTTGGCAACCACCAGATGGGCAACTAAAACCTCAGCACCGGCCTGAATTATCAGTTGGCTGTCACAGAGAGTAAAGGAAAACCAAGCAAACCGCGGCGCGCATGTTCCTTAGCCCGCAACAGATGGTTCTAGAACTAGGTCTGTCGGCGCTACCACAGAAACCAGCCGTTTTTGACTACGAGACTTTATCTATGAGGTTGATCCGTTCCCGGCAGGAGGAGATTCCAGTGCTGCTGGCCCCACGCTGATCGCTTCGAGCCTGGGATACTTCGCATCGCGCAGCCAGACCAGAAAGATCAGCCACAATAGCACCAGCAGAAAGGTACACAGCCAGCTTCCTTCGGGACCCACGCTGCCCCCCGACAACCATCGTGGGCCGGAAAATCCTACATTCAGCAAATGTCCGGAGACCAATTGTCCGCTGTCCGGCACGCCGTAGAAGTAGCTCTCGCCCCAGTCCCACGCGCCATGAAAGCCGATAGCCATCCACAAATCTCCCGTGCGGCGCAGCATCAGGCAAAACAGCAGCCCTACCAATCCGGCATTGAAGGCGCCCAGCCAGGTTTCCCCGGGATTCCCATGATGTACGTATCCGAATAGAAGCGACGAAGCGAGAGCCGCGGGCCAGAACCCGGCCCCGGTGGTCAGCGTGAAGAGCGCATATCCCCGAAAGCCAAACTCCTCGAACAATGCCACCGCCAGAAACACTACACCCCACAAGAACGCGTACTTCAGCATCGCCGCGCCGTGCAATGCCATAGATTCGACGCGAAAAACCCCTGCCAACTTCATCGCAGCCAGCAGCGCCGAAATTCCCGCGAACCCGATCGCCGCGCCCTGCCAGAACCCGAGGCGAAACGCCGACTCCCATGGCAGGCCGTAATCGGCAAGCTCCCTGCGTTCGAATCTCGCCATGATCCAGCTCGCCAGCAGCACGATCAGGAATGATCCGCCTTCGCTGAGTAGCACCACTTGCGGAGTGAGCGCCATTCCGGCGCCCCTCGACGATCCAGGCCTCAACCGATGAGCTACCGTTATTTCGGCCGTAAAGAGCGCGGCAACAATCAGAAAGAAAATCAGCAGCCGCCAACCCGCCCGCACACCACTATCGCTGACGAAGATGGCGCTGAATCCGTGGCTGCCGGGATCGCGCAGGGCAGGAGGCGAAGTCGAATCTAAGGGCGGGATGATCGGAGAAGCGTTCGGTTCATCCATCAGAGAAACCTTCTGCAATGAGTCGGACGCGGCTCCGTCCGACGGCGGACCTTCCGGCACCTGAGAATAGCACGAACGGATAATCACATAAGGCAGGTGCGCGCGATCGGAATGAAACTGGAGATCTACCGGCGGGGACCGGCTGCTTGCTCTTCCACCTGGGCGACTTCCACTTTGTTCCGTCCATGATTTTTCGCGGCATAGAGAGCGGCGTCCGCTTTGGCCACAAGCTCATCGAATTTCATTTGAGCGCCGGCGGGAAGTCCCGCCACTCCGAAGCTCGCTGTTACGCGGGTGCTGCCATTGGGGAATGTGAACATGTGCGATTCAAAGACGCGCCGCACGTGCTCGACGGCGCGCACCACGCCCTCCAAGTCCACGTGCGTGAGGATGATCAGGAATTCTTCGCCGCCGATGCGCGCGCACATGTCGCAGCGGCGGATATTATCCATCAGGAATTCGCCGAACTTCTTGAGCACCATGTCGCCCGCGCTGTGGCCGAACGTGTCGTTGATCGCTTTGAAGTTGTCGAGGTCGGCCATGATCGCCCAGAACGAGAATCCGTGCCTCATCGCGCCACTAAGCTGTCGCGTCGCCCATTCTTCCATGGCGCGGCGGTTAGGCATGCCGGTGAGCCCGTCGGTGAGCACCAGTTGTTCCAGCAGCCGGTTCTTCGATTCAATCTCGCGGTGCAGGGCCACCGTCCTGCGGCCCACTCCGGCGCGCGCCAGCAATTCCTCGGGATGAAACGGCTTCGTCAGGTAGTCGTCGGCTCCCGCTTGCAGCCCTCGCACCACCTGCGCCTTGTCGGACACGCCAGTGAGCAAAATAATATAGGTGTAGGAGCCTTGCGACTCTTCCCGGATTCGCTCGCAGAGTTCGATGCCGCTGAAATCCGGCATCAGCCAGTCGGTAATTACCAGGGCGGGATGATAACGCGCATAAAACTCCAGGGCTTCCGCCCCGGTTTTGGCAAAAAGCAGCAGGTATTCGTCGCCGGGCAGGGTGAGCTCCACCAATTTGCGTGCAACAGGCGAATCGTCAACCACCAGTACTGTGAAAAGTTCTTCGGGAGCCATGTTGAGCCGGGTCTGGGCAGTGCTCTATCAACAGATGAGGCTAGGTTAACTCAGGAAGATTCCGGGGCCGCCGGGCAAATTTGCAACTGATTCGAAAATCACACTAATCAAAAATCAACGGGAATATCCGACTGTCCGACGAGGCGAAATCTTGGCCGCTCGGGGATCTCAAACCTTCTGCAGGAAAGGGTTGCGCTCGCGCTCGAATCCGATCGTGGTAATCTCGCCGTGCCCCGGGTACACAACCACTTCGTCGGGCAAGGCCATCAATTTTTCGCGAATTGAATCCAGAATCTGCGGGTAAGACCCGCCCCAAAGATCGGTGCGGCCAATGCTCTCCCGGAAAAGGGTGTCGCCCGACAGCAGCCGCGTGTCGGGAGCCGCAATGAGTTCAGCGCCAGGCGCCTTCCCTTCCCGCCCGGCCGGCGCAGCTCCATCTCTGACGACGAGGCTGATGCTACCCGGCGTGTGGCCTGGCGTGTGCAGGACGCTGGCCACGAACCCGCCCCAGCGCAGCGTGTCGCCCTCTTTCACAAAATCCTTGATGCTCACTTGAGCCGGTGTGGGCATGCCCAGCCACTGCGCCTGAATATCAAGGTGCCGGTAAAGTTCGAGGTCGTCGTGATGTATCAACACCGGCGCGCCGGTCGCGCGATGAAGCGCCGCGAGGCCGCCCACGTGGTCGATATGCGTGTGCGTGCTGACGATCGCGCGGATCTTCAGATCGTGCCGCCGCAGAATAGCCAGAATGCGGTCGGTGTCGTCGCCCGGATCGACCACGATCCCTTCGCGCGTAACGGGATCGCCCAGAATCGAGCAGTTGCACTGCAGCATCCCCACGGGGATCACTTCATGGATGAGCTTCGCTTCCATCGGCCAAAGTATAGCAGCACGCCGATTGTTCAAAAGCGTCCCATATCCGGATAGCTGGCTTTCGCGGAAAGTTCTAGCGTCCGCCAACCGAGCGTCATATATTCCTAGCGCGGCATTAAATTTCGCCACATCCAGCTCAGGAACTCATCGTGCGCCGTGAAAAAACCAGCGTTTCGCAGGAAGACTATCTGAAGGCGATCTGGGAAATCGTCCAGGAAGAGCAGGTGCCGATCAGCGCGCGCCTGGCCGAGGATCTTGCCGTGACTCCGCCCGGCGGTCACCGCTGCCCTCAAGCGCATGACCCGCAGCGGTTACCTGCGCGTTCGCCGCGGAGGCCAGATCGAGCTTTCTCCGAAGGGCAAAGACATCGCGCAGCATCTCGTCCTGCGCCACCGCCTCGCCGAAAAGCTGCTCACCGATGTGATCGGGCTGGAATGGTCTCGCGCGCACGAAGAGGCGGAGCGCCTCGAGCACGGCATTTCTGCCGAAGTAGCCGAACTCCTTCTGAAACGCTTCGGGCGCGAGAGTCGCTGCCCGCATGGCGTTCCGCTGGTCGGTGGAATGTCCCGCCTTCGCATCGATTACGGCGCGGTCAGGCTTTCGGAGGCCGAGGTCGGCCACTCGCTACGAGGTTCTTCGCGTCTACGAAAAAGACCCGAAGTTCCTCGAATTTCTCGACCACCTGCACATCCGCCCGGCTGCTCGCCTGCGCGTCCATCAGCGCGAATACGACGAAACCATGTCCGTCACCGTCGCAAACAAGCGCGGGATGCGTATTCATCTCGGCAAGCCCGCCACGAGCGCATCTGGGTGCGCCGCGCTCCCTGATCCCCGGGTACGCCAATCTCCCGGTCGGCGGTTCCAAAAGCCAAATTCAGCAGAGCCTTCCCCACATTAAATCGCCCGGAAATCGGCTGCTTGAATTCTCGCCCCCAGGGGAGTAGCTTGAGTTTCGCTGGTTAGCCCCCTGGTGCATCCAGGCGCCTCGGGACGTGTCGCGCGCCGTTACGTGGACGGCTCCCGCGTCGAAGCCTTGCAAAAAATTCCGCAGTTGGAACCCGAGTTGGAAACAAAGAGGAGGACGATATGGCAACGACGGTATCCGCACCCGTGCTCGATCAAAATGTTTCCAGTTTCGTCGCAAGAACTCACAAGATTCTCATCAACGGCAAGTGGGTAGAAGCCGCCTCCGGCAAGACCTTCCCCACCTATAACCCCGCCACTGGCGAGACGCTCTCGCAAGTCGCCGAAGGCGACCGCGAAGATATCGACCGCGCCGTAAAAGCTGCGCGCGCCGCCTTTGAAACGGGCCCGTGGCGCAAGATCAGCCCGTCCGAGCGCGGACGCCTGATCTGGAAAATCGCGGATCTGCTCGAAGAGCACCTCGAAGAGTTCGCACAGCTCGAATCGCTCGACAACGGCAAGCCGCTGAAAGTCGCCCGCGTGGCGGATGTTCCGCTCGCCGCAGATCTGTTCCGCTACATGGCCGGCTGGGCCACCAAGATCGAAGGCAACACGATTCCGATTTCTTCGGGCGGCGCCGATTTCTGGCCTACACCCTCCGCGAACCCATTGGCGTGGTCGGGCAGATCATCCCGTGGAATTTCCCCCTGCTGATGGCGGCATGGAAGCTTGGGCCGGCCCTCGCCACCGGCTGCACCGTGGTGCTCAAGCCCGCCGAGCAGACCCCGCTCACCGCGCTTCTGCTGGGCGAAATCATTCAGGAAGCCGGCATCCCTGACGGCGTCGTAAATATCGTGCCGGGTTACGGCGAAACGGCCGGCGCGGCGCTCGCGGCGCATCCCGACGTGGACAAAGTAGCCTTCACCGGCTCAACCGAAGTCGGCAAACTCATCGTCCAGGCAGCGGCCGGAAATCTGAAAAAAGTCTCGCTCGAACTGGGCGGAAAGTCTCCCAACGTCGTCCTCGGACGACGCCGATGTGGATTCGGCCATTCCCGGCGCGGCCAGCGCCATCTTCTTCAATCACGGCCAGTGCTGCTGCGCCGGTTCGCGGCTCTACGTCGAAAGCGACATCTTCGACAAGGTGGTCGACGGCGTCGCGCAGCACGCCAGCAAGATCCGCGTCGGCCCGGGTCTCGATCCCGCGACCGATATGGGGCCGCTCGTTTCCGAAGAGCAGCTCAACCGCGTATGCGGCTATCTCGAGTCGGGCTTCGCCGAGGGCGCCAAGGCCGTCACGGGTGGCTCGCGCGAGGGCAACAAGGGCTATTTCGTGAAGCCCACGGTGCTGGTCAACACCAACGAGAAGATGAAGGTGGTGCAGGAGGAAATCTTCGGCCCGGTAGTGACCGCGATTCCGTTCCGCAACGTGGAAGAAATCGCCGCCAAAGCGAACAACTCGATCTACGGCCTGGCCGCCGGCGTCTGGACCCGCGACATCAAGAAAGCCCATCGCCTCGCCAGCCTGCTTCGCGCCGGAACGGTCTGGATCAACTGCTACAACGTGTTCGACGCGGCGCTTCCCTTCGGCGGATACAAACAGTCCGGCTGGGGCCGCGAGATGGGCCACGAAGTCCTCGAACAGTACACCGAGGTTAAAGCCGTCTGCACCCCGATTTCGTAGCGCCATCGGAGTCGCGTCAACTCAAATAAAAGGGCCGATGCTGAAAAGCTTCGGCCCTTTTGGTCGTAGAGCGTCGCCTGAGCTTCCGCCAAATAAAGCTGCCTCTGCAATCTGAGTCGATTTTCGCGACTGCTGCGGTTGGTTCTACGCTTCATTTCCGGCGCAAAACCGCGCGGTCAGAGCGAGCGATTGACCGGGTGGAGCCCCGCAAAAGCGTGATACGCTTTCGCAGCCGGCTCATGCTCAATGCCCTCCGTTATTACTGGATCACCGCCAAAGGTTACCGTCTCTGTCCCTGGAAATCGCCCTACATCCAGTGGCGCCTGGAAACCTTCTACGGCAAAGAAGCCGCCGATCTGGACGCCGAAAAATTCTTCCACCTGATGTGGCGCGACCGCGCCCGCATGAAGCGGTTCCTGGCGTGGGTCGCCGAAAGGCGCAAGGACCAAAGCCGAAGGCGCTGGCATGCTGCCCGGTAACGGTTGCTCGTTTGGCCATGCTTCACGACAGGCGCATGAAACCTTCGCCTTACTTTCGTCATCCAATCACTTAGAAGCAGCACGATACCTGGCCCCAAATTATGCTGAAATCTAAAGCTCAACCCAAAGAAGGCGCCCTTCACGAGGCGCGCTGGTGGGAAGCCGAGTCCGGCGGCAAGGTGCACTGCTACTTGTGCCCGCGCCACTGCCACATCGGCGAAGGCCAGGCCGGCTTCTGCTTCATCCGCGCGAATCAGGGCGGAAAGCTCTACAGTCTCGGCTACGCGCATCCCGCCGCCCTGCAGATCGATCCCATCGAGAAAAAGCCGCTGAATCATTTTCTTCCCGGCACGCGCGTTTTTTCCATGGGCACCGCCGGCTGCAACATGGGCTGTTTCTTCTGCCAGAACTGGGACATTTCCAAATCCCGCTCGGACCAGGTGCATTCCTCCTACGTTCCGCCGGAAGACGTGGTGCTGCTTGCCATCCGCAACGGCTGCCCTTCCATCGCGTTCACCTACAACGAGCCCACCATCTGGGGCGAATACGTGATCGACATCTGCGCCGCCGCCAAGGAGTACGGCGTCAACACGGTCATGGTCTCAAACGGCTACATCACCTACGACGCCTTTCACGACATCTACGACCACATCGACGCCGCCAATATCGACCTGAAAGCCTTCACCGAAAAATTCTACGGCCGCGTAACGCTGACGCACCTTCAGCCCGTGCTCGAAACGCTCCAGTGGCTGAAAAACGAAACGAACGTGTGGTTCGAAATCACCAACCTGATGATCCCCACGCTCAACGATGACCCGGCCGAAACGCGCAAGCTCGCCGAATGGATCCTCGAACACCTGGGCCCAGACGTCCCGCTGCACTTCACCGCCTTCCATCCCGATTTCAAACTGCGCGACAAGCCAAAAACGCCGCCCGAAACGCTTGCACGCGGCCCGCGCTATCGCGCGCGAAGTGGGATTGCACTACGTCTACGAGGGCAACATCTTCAGCGACGGCGCCCACACCTCCTGCCCGACTTGCAACACGCTGCTGATCCGCCGCTCCTGGCACGACGTGCAGCAGAATCACCTGAAAGACGGCGCCTGCCCCAATTGCGGCCTGCGCCATCCCCGGCCGCTGGACAAACCCGCATCGCCATACCCCCCCGAAATCGTTCGACAGCGCGCGCGATGCCGCCGACACAAAGTACGGCCACCTCAATCTCTAACGCGCTAAATTTGCCATCGGAGTCCCTCGCTCCACACCATCGCCCAAAAAATCTCCGCGTGTCATCCCGAACGAAGTGAGGGATCTGCATTCCCGTCTTTCGGCCCGCGAGCAAACTGCAGTCAATTACCCTCGCACCCCGTAAGCCCCACCAGCACTTACTTCACTTCTAAACGCCGCCTCCGGAGCAATCCGTTGACACGCCCCAGCGCGCGACGTACCCTTAAAATACCGATTGAATATGGACTTATTCGAAGAAATCGTGCGGATGCGCAAGGCTGGCCAGCGCGGCGCCCTGGCGACGATCGTCCACACCAATGGCTCGATCCCCAGCTACGAAAGCTCCCGCATGCTGGTCCGCGAAGACGGTTCCATCTCCGGCACCGTGGGCGGGGGCTGCGTGGAAGCGGAAGTATGGGCCGCAGCCAAAGAAGTAATCCAGATCGAGCAGCCCCGCAAAATGTCCTTCAACCTGAACCATGACGCCGCCTACGACGCAGGCCTCATCTGCGGCGGCACGCTCGAAATTTTTGTCGAGCCGCTTCTGCCTCCGCCGATGCTGTACTTATTCGGAGGCGGCCACGTCTCCACGGCCGTCGCAAGAGTAGCGGCTCCTGCCGGTTTCGGTATCGGCATCATCGACGACCGCGAAACCTTCGCCAACGCCGAGCGCTTCCCCGCCGCCACGGAAATCTATACCTCGTACGAAGAAGCCTTCGAAAAAATTGAGCCCAACTCGTCGAGCTATCTGGTGATCGTCACGCGCGGCCACAAGGACGACATGCGCGTGCTTGCCTGGGCCGTAAAAACAAACGCCCGCTACATCGGCATGATCGGCAGCAAGCGCAAAGTCATCTCGGTCTATAAAGCGCTCGAAAAAGAAGGGTATCCTCCCGCGAAGTTTGAGAACGTCCATGCGCCCGTGGGCATCGAAATCGGGGCGCTCACTCCCGAAGAGATCGCCGTCAGCATCACGGCGGAATTGATCGCCGTCCGCCGGAACGCATCGCAGAATCTCGCGCACAAATCCGTAAAGCACTCCGAAGTCCCGTCCCTGCACCACGACTAATCCGGGATGCTCGCCGCCGCGATTCTTTCCGCCGGTGAATCGAGGCGCATGGGCACTCCCAAGGCCCTGCTTCCCTATCGCGGCGGCACATTCCTGGAACACCTGATCGAAGTCACCAGGCACCCGCGAATCGGCCTCACACGAATCGTCTTAGGCGCGGGCGCCGACGCCATCCGCGAGAAGCTGCAATTGAATGCCGAGACCGTATCGATCGTTCTAAACAAGGAGTGGAAAGCAGGGCAACTGTCGTCGATCCAGGCAGCAGTTAGAAGCCTTGCCACCTGCCAGACCGAGGGCTTGATTCTCTGCCCGGTCGATCATCCCCTGGTGTCCGCGAAGTTAGTGGCACGGCTGATCGAAGAGTTCGACGCCTCCGGCAAAGTCGTTGTCCTGCCTGCGTACGATGGACGGCGCGGGCACCCGTTAATTTTCCGCGCGGCCCTCTACGATGAATTACTGACTGCTTCGCCGGAAGTCGGCGCCCGCCAGGTGGTATGGAACCACGCAAGCGAAGTGCTCGAAGTCCCCACCGACGAAGAAGGCGTGGTCCTGAATCTCAATGATCCTGAAACATTAAGACGAGCGCTGGAAGGCAACGCCTGAGAGATTTTATCCGCCAATCTTTTTACGGCCGCTTTGCCAGCACAATTCAGGAGAGCCTCGCAGCCAAAGCCGCCAGCGCATCCACGCAAAGCTGAGCCGCATGGAACGTCGTTGGCGGCAACCCCCCCAGCGCCGCGGAAATTTCGCTCGCCGTAATCTTACGCAGTTCAGCCGTAGATTTACCGGTCATCAGCTCTGTGAGCACGGAGCTCGAAGCGATTGCCGCCACGCATCCCTGCGTTTTAAACCGCGCCGCGCCGATCAGCCCGCCATCCAGCCGCGCGGAAAGCCGCAGAACATCCCCGCACACCGGATTGGTTACCTCAACCACCGCCGTCGCGTCGGGCAGGCTGCCCGCATTGCGGGGATGCTGGAAATGGTCGAGAATGGCGTCGTTAAACACGCAGCCCTAAGTATAGAGGTGCCGGCGTTCCTTGACTATCTCGCGCGCAAGCCGCCACACAAGCCTTTTGCTCACCCTTGCTTTTTGTTTGAATCTCATTGACACAAGAGGGCTTAGGACGTTACCTTAACTTCGACCAGCCCAACGTTCTCTCGTCAGGGCGCGAGAGAACATTCTGTTTAACCGCCTACGACAATCAGGAGAGAAAGATGCAGACGCGACGACTCGGATACCTCCTCACCCTGGTTTTGGCCACAGCCTTTTGCGCAACCAGCGGTTTCGCACAGGATGGGAAACTCAAGATTAAGGTAACTCCAAAGCAGGCATATGTATTTGTAGATGGACAAGCGATTCGTGAAGGGAGCCAATCCATATCGCTCACTCCCGGCAAGCACACGGTTGTAGTCGTAAATTACGGGTACAAGATGGAGTCCCGCGACGTCAATATCGACGCGGGGAAGTCCACTCCTTTGGAAGTGACCCTGCAGGCTTACGGCAGCACGGTGGCCGGCCCGTATGGGGTTGTGATGATCGAGAGAGGCTTCTGGAACTTCCCAGGAAGCTCGGGCCGCGGTGCTTTCCGAAGGCACGAAACCCGACTATTTCGTTGGGCACGTCGATGAATTCAACCATGACTGGTGGTGGCACCAGAACCTTCTGCTGCCTCCAGGCACGCACCACCTCACCGTCACGCTGAAGGGTAAGACGCTCTTCTCCGGTGACGTCAATGTGGTTGCCAACAAGAAGACCATCATTCACCTGAATCAGAACGGCAAGCAGACAACCGCCGATTGGCCGCGCGGTGAAAAACTGAAAGATCTGGCTCGGTTTAAGGCTGGAACTGCCACCGCGGAGGTTGTCGTCGCGCCGGTAACCGGCAGCTTCAGCGTTTCCAACCCGAACATCAATTGCGGTCAGACCTCCACCCTGAACTGGCAGAGCACCGATGCCGTCGACACCAATATCAGCGGTATCGGCGCCGTCTCGCCCAGCGGCAACCAGACTGTCGAGCCCCACGCCACCACCAGCTATGACTTCTCGGCGACCGGCCCGGGCGGTACCGTCAAGGGCAATGGCACTATCAACGTGAACACCACGGTGCAGGCCAATCTGTCGGCGAATCCGACCGAACTCCACTATCGCAAGATCGGTGAGAAGGTTCTGACGCAGGATTCTTCCACGCTCAACTGGAGCACATCGAACGCCAGCACCATCACGCTCGACGGCGCCACCGTGCAGCCTAGCGGAAGCCAGACCGTGAAGCCCGACCCGTCGAACACGCAGCAGGTTCCCGAAGGTCAGCCCGCCCGCACCATCGACGAGAGCAAGAGCTATACGCTCAACGCAAGCAATGTTTGCGGCGGCAGCGCCACCAAGACCGCGTCCCTGCACATCACTGGAACGGTCGAGCCAATTCCCACCGTCACCCTCCAGAGCATCTTCTATCCCACGGATTATCCGGATAAGAAGAATCCTCAGGTCGGTCTCGTCAAGAGCCAGCAGATGGAGCTGGCCACCACGGCAGCCGGATTCAAGAAGTATCTTGAATACGATCCGGATGCCAAGCTGTCGGTGGAAGCCTATGCCGACGTTCGCGGTTCCAAGCCCTTTAACCAGGACCTCAGCGAACGCCGCGTCGAGCGCATCAAGCAATACCTGATCGACCAGGGTGTTGCGGCCGACAAGGTAGAGACCGCCGCCTACGGCAAGGATCGTCCGCTGCCGAAGGACCAGGTCGCTCAACTCGAAAGCTCCAATCCTCAGCCGCCACCCAAGGCCCGCATGAAGAACAAGCAGGCCGATTGGCTGGCGTACAACCGCCGCGCCGATATCATTCTGCTGCCGTCGGGAAAGAAGTCCGCCCAGTACTTCCCGCACGGCGCCGACGATTCCGGCATCATCTGGCAGATGCCTAAGCCGCCGCTGAAGAAGGTCGAAGCAGCGCAGTAATTCGCGGCATCACAAAAAAGCGCCGGAGAGAGAACTCTCCGGCGCTTTTCTTTTTGGCTCGATATCTTTTTGGAAATCAGCAGTCGGTACTCCTAAACTCGCTGTTGGTCAGCCGTAGACAGGTTCAGCCACTGTATGTGCGAGTGAAAAGAAAAGTATGCTAACCGTAGTGGCGGCCCTGATCGAGTCCGATGGAAAAATCCTGGTATGCCAAAGGCGCACAGGGGGCCCTTTCGGCCTCCTGTGGGAATTCCCGGGAGGAAAACAAGAACCACGTGAAACACCCTCCGAAGCCCTTCGTCGCGAACTCCGCGAGGAGCTGGGAGTCGAGGCTCAAATCGGCGCAGAGATATACCGCACACGCCACCAATACGCGGAGATGTCCCATCCCATCGAGCTGATATTTTTCGCTGCGACCGCCGACCCGGCGCAAATCCAGAACCACGTCTTCGAGCAGATACAGTGGCGCTCGCCGCGAGCGCTAGCCGATCTCAGCTTCCTTCCCGCAGACCGCGGCCTCATCGAAAAACTCGCCACAGGAACGATCCGCCTCGACGCCCCGCCGTCCAAGTAACGCCCCGCCGGAAGCGCTAGCCTTTTAGGGGGTCGGAGCTTCAGCTCCGACATAAAAAGCCGGCGCGCAGCCCCTCCTTCTCGCGGCGACTGTCGCGCGAGCCTTAACGCGTCCAACGGACGCACCGCAAGATTCCCGCGCCAGTTGCTTTTCCGCCCTCGAAAGCGCTACTTTCAGCTTTGCCCGTTCCGACGGAGGCCCCATGCGGAAACCATCACTTCTCCCGCTGTTACTTTCAGCCCTTTTCTGTTCCGCCCTCTCCGCCCAGACGCAGCCATCGCCGGACCAGCCTCCGCTGCCCAACGGCCCCGGCAAAGAGACAGTGCAGGCCGTTTGCAGCAAGTGCCACACCCTCGACAGGGTCGTCGCTGCCGGCTTCACCCGCGATGGCTGGCAGCTCATGGTCAATCAGATGATCTCCAACGGCGCGCCCCTCCGCCCGGATCAGATTCCGGAAGTCGTCGATTACCTCGCCAGGAATTTCCCCGAGAAGCCCATGCCGGCCGCGGTAATCCTCCCCGGCCCAGTGGAAGCGACCATCAGGGAATGGAAGGTGCCGACGCCCGGCTCGCGCCCTCACGATCCGCTCTACGCGCCGGATGGCTCCGTCTGGTACACAGGCAACGCCGCGAATCTCCTCGGCCGCTTCGATCCCAAAACCGCCGAGTTCCGCGAGTACCACCTGAACACGCCCCACTCAGGTCCTCACGGCCTCGTCGCGGACAAGGACGGCAACATCTGGTTCACCGCGAATCAGGCAGCCTACGTCGGCAAGCTCGATCCGAAAACCGGCAACATCACCGAATACAAGATGCCCGATCCGGACGCGCGCGATCCCCACACGCCCGTCTTTGATCGCAACGGTACTCTGTGGTTTACCCTGCAGGGCGCGGACATGATCGGCCGGCTCGTCCCGGCCACCGGCGAAGTGAAGCTGGCAAAAGTTCCCACAGCCAAAGCGCTGCCCTACGGAATCGTGGTCGATTCGAAGGGCGCCGTCTACTTCGACGAGTTCGGCTCCAACAAAATCGGCAGCATCGATCCCGTCACCATGGAAATTCGCGAGTACGTCTTGCCAGACGCTGCCGCGCGTCCCCGGCGAATCGCTATCGGCAGCGACGACTTAATCTGGTACTCCGATTACGCCAGCGGCCATCTCGGCCGCCTCGATCCCAGGACCGGTAAAGCCACCGAGTGGCCGTCTCCCGGCGGCCCGAAATCCCGCCCCTACGGAATCACCATCGTAGGCAACGTCATCTGGTACAGCGAATCCGGCACGCGCCCCAACACGGTGGTGCGATTCGATCCTGCCACTGAAAAATTCCAGACCTGGCCGATTTCCTCCGGCGGAGGCGTCGTCCGCAACATGGTGCACACGCCTGACGGCAACCTCTGGCTCGCCTGCAGCGGTGTCAATGGCATTGCCGAAGTCGAAATAAATCCTCAGCCGAAAAACAGCGGCAAGCCCGCCGGCTTCTAGAGTCGGCGTGGCAGTATCGTTTTTTCGTCCGGGTATGTCTTTAAGGCCCTGCGACGCCGCAAATCTTAAAATAGCCGCAATCGTGCATTGATAAAACACTCGCGGGAAAAGTACCAATCACCTTACGAAACCTGTCCCTTTCGGAAAGCTGTACCCGAACCTGTACTTCTGGCCAGTTGTCTTCGCCTGTCCTTCAAACGTATCGTCTCCTTCCCAGCCGCACTCCACCACCTGATGGACCACAGGTAAGCCGCAGTCTTGCTTTCTTGGGACAGGACAGGCAGAAAAGGATTTTTCATGGGCATGGGCACGCGCGCGTGTGTGTGGAAGCTTGTGCGGAAGCTATCGTTTGTCTTGACGGTCTCGCTCTTTCTCGTTGTATGGAGCGCGCCGGCGCAAAACCTCACGGTGAATCCCGCCTCTGTTGACTTCGGCAATCAGCCCGTCGGAGCCGCCACATCTCCCGCCTCTGTCACATTAACGAACAACAGCGCGACGCAGTCCTTCGCGATCGTGAACATCTATTCGACCGCCGGACCATTCTCCGTTTCGGGCCCCTCCCTGCCCGTGACCCTGCTCCCCGGCCAGAACCTCACCATGCTCGTGACCTTCACCCCGCAAGCCGCGCAGTCGCTTTCCGGCCAGTTCGGCTTCACCACGTATTACGGCTGGAAATTTACCGTGGCCCTGGCCGGCACCGGCATACCAGCCCAGA
This sequence comes from uncultured Acidobacteriota bacterium, assembly GCA_963848365.1. Taxonomy (GTDB): domain Bacteria; phylum Acidobacteriota; class Terriglobia; order Acidiferrales; family UBA7541; genus Palsa-295. The sequence continues at coordinate 971,999 of CAWKDI010000002.1, read as the reverse complement.
GCGCTTCCTCGTCCGCCACAACATCCAGCGCGGCATGCAGCACAACGAGCGGGACAACGTCTTCCGCCGCGTCTTCCGTAACGTCCTCCGCAACCCTCGGCACAACCACCGACTCCTCCGCCAGTTCGAGCCCCGCCGCCACTCCTCCACCCCCTTCGGTCGCGCTCGCCTGGGCCCCCAGCGTTTCGCAAAACGTCGTAGGCTATAACGTCTACCGCGGGTCCGTCTCCGGCGGCCCCTACACCCTGCTCACCCCATCTCCAATCGTCTCCACAAGCTACGTAGACGCAAATGTAAGTTCTTCTCAGACGTTCTATTACGTAGTCACCACGGTCGCCGCAGGCAACGTGGAAAGCTCCGATTCCAGCGAAGTGTCGGCAACAATTCCGTAGCGCAGCCGCTGCGCTGCCTGACCCGCAGCCATGTTGTTAGGGAGTCGGAACTTCAGTTCCGACAAAAACCCCGGCGTGAAGCGCCCATCTCTCGCGGCGCTTTTCGCGAGCTTTCCATTCGACGCGGCGAGTAAAATGTGGGCCAGTGCGCGCCCGCGTCACACCGCGCGCCAAGGAGAACGCCGCGTGCCCGCAAAGATCCAGGTGACCCAGCTTCGCGAAGGCGAATACCTGGTCACCATAATCGAAGGAGCCACGCAGTCAAAGCACCACGTCACGCTGAAAGCAGCCGACTACGCGCGCCTTTCAGCAGATAAAGTCCCGCCCGCCGAACTCATCACCGGATCGTTCGAATTTCTCCTCGAGCGCGAATCCAAAGAATCCATCCTCCCGCGCTTCGACCTTCTTGAAATCGCGCGTTACTTCCCTTCCTTCGAGCGCGACATCCAGAAAAAGCTGCGCGCCCGCGAACGTCAATCTCCCGATTGAAATCCGCGCGATGCTTTTCCAATCCGACCCTAGCAGTCATCGAAAGTTTTCAGAAGATCGCTGCCAGGTTTTTAGGGGGTCGGAACTTCAGTTCCGGCAAAAAACCGGCGCGAAGCGCCCCCCTCTCGCAGCGCTGTTCCCGCGAGCCTTCCATCTCCGGCCGCCACGAACGCACCACTGCGCCTCGCGCCGGCGCCGCCAGTCCGGTCCCTCCAGTCCATCCGTGCGCGACTCCCCGTTTTCCTGTATAAAAGCTGGTCGGAAAATTTCGCGGAGGAATGAATGCATCGGCAGCCAGCCCAGCGCGCGACCCAGCTTATAACTCTGGCTGTCCTCGCCACCGCTTCGTTTCTGGCGCTCTTCGGTTGCGCCCACAGCACCCCGCAGCAGGTCGACGACGCTGCCCTCCGCGCCGCCGACGCCGACTCCGCCAACTGGATCACCTACGGCCGCACCTACTCCGAGCAGCGCTTCAGCCACCTGCACCAGATCGACGAGCACAGTGTCGGCCACCTGGGCCTCGCCTGGTCCTACGACCTCGGCACCCGCCGCGGCCTCGAAGCCACGCCGCTCGTCAACGACGGCATCCTCTACACCACCAGCGCCTGGAGCCTCGTCTATGCACTCGACGCCCGCACCGGCCGCCTGCTCTGGCAGTACGACCCGCACGTCGCCAAGGACCACGCCAAGTTCGTCTGCTGCGACGTGGTCAACCGCGGCGTTGCCATGTACAAGGGCCGCCTCTATCTCGGCACGCTCGACAGCCGCCTGATCGCGCTCGACGCAAAAACCGGCTCGCTGGTCTGGCAAGTCCCCACGGCACCGCCCGACTCGCCTTATTCCATCACCGGCGCCCCGCGCATCGCCAAAGGCCGCGTGCTCATCGGCAACGCTGGCTCCGAATACGCCGTGCGCGGCTACGTCTCCGCCTATGACGCGCAAACCGGCAACCTCGACTGGCGCACCTACACTGTCCCCGGCGATCCCGCCAAGCCCTTCGAAACCGAAGCCATGCGCCACGCCGCGCTCAGTTGGAACGGCGAATGGTGGAAAGCGGGCGGCGGAGGCAGCCCGTGGGACTCGCTCGTCTACGATCCCGAAACCGACCTCGTCTTCGCCGGCACCGGCAACGGCGCGCCCTGGTATGACCGCTTCCGCAGCAACGGAGACGCGCTCTACATCGCCTCCATCATCGCGCTCCACGCCGACACCGGCGAAATGGAATGGCATTACCAGGCCACTCCCGGCGACAACTGGGACTACGACGCCACGCAGCCGCTCATGCTGGCCAGCCTTACCATCGACGGCCAGTTGCGCCGCGTGATCATGCAGGCCAACAAGAACGGCTTCTTCTACGTGCTCGACCGCCAGACCGGCAAGCTCATCTCCGCGCATCCCTACACCAAAGTAAACTGGGCCACCGGAATTGACGCCTCCGGCCGCCCCATCGAGAATCCCGTCACGCGCAAACTGGCCGACGCGACCATCGTCCAGCCCGCCACGGAGGGCGGCCACAACTGGCACCCCATCTCCTACAATCCCGCCACCGGCCTCGTCTATCTCTCCGTCCTCGACGACAGCACCGTCCACGCCGTCGACCCGGACTGGACCGCCGCCCGCCAGAACCAGACGCGCGACCAGAACACCGGCACCTACCGCGCCTACAACGGCCCGGTCGCCGACCAGTGGCGCAAGATTCCTCCGTCCGGCCGCCTGCTCGCGTGGGACCCGGTGAAGCAGCGCGAGGCCTGGCACGTTGACTTGCCCGTCCCCAAGGGCGGCGGCACGCTGACCACCGCCGGCAACCTCGTGTTTCAGGGGCGCGGCGACGGAAAATTCAGCGCCTATCGCGCCACCGACGGCAAATTGCTGTGGGAGTTTGACGCCGGCGTCGGCATCTCCGCCGCTCCCATGACCTACTCGGTCGACGGCACCCAGTACATCTCCGTCCTCTCCGGCTGGGGAGGCCCCATGGTGCTGGCCAATCGCCCCAACGGCAAAGGCAACGTAGGCTCGGGCCGCCTGCTCACCTTCAAGCTCGGCGGCACAGCCACCATCCCGCCCTACCAGCGCGAAGTCAGCCCGGTGCCCATGCCCACGTTCCAGCTAGCCGCATCCCCCGCGGACGTCGAGCGCGGCCGCGTCCTTTATGGCACCTACTGCGCCCGCTGCCACGGCGGCAACGCCATCAGCGGCGGCGAAACCCCTGACCTGCGCTACCTCGACGCCACCACCCACGCCATGTTCGAGCAAATCGTCCGCGGCGGCCTCCGCCGCCCCAACGGCATGCCCTCCTTCGCCGCCGACCTAACGTCAGCCGAGGCCCGCCAAATCCAAGCCTTCATCCTAAGCCGAGCCCGCGAATCCGCAGGTTCGCAGATCATCGTCCGTCCAGCTAACGCTGGCACCGCCGCGCACTAGCCCGCCACTCCCAGTGGCACAGGCACTCCTGCCTGTGCAGCATTTGCCGTAGCCGTAGCCGTAGCCGTAGCCGTAGCCGTTGTGTTTCGCCGTTGCCTTTCGTCGCAGCCGCTCTCTTTTCATTGTCATCCTGAGGAGCGCAGCGACGAGGGACCTGCTTCTCTCCTGCCGGTACTGCGTAGAACCACGGGCACCAGTGAAGCGCGCAATCCAGCCGAAAAAACGCGTTGCACTCCGTTTCCTTATAGTGTCGAGTGAGCAATACCCCGATTGTTTGTTTTGTATCACTTGCATGTGTTCCCGTTCGTCCGGCAGTGTCGAGTGAGATTCGCGAGAAAACGCCCCTTTTTTTCGCCCCGGTGAAGGCATGCGGGCGACACAAAACTCCGTAGTTCCACGGACGCCTCCGCAGTGACGCACCCGCCCGCCGGAAGCCCCCTCGCTGTCATCCTGACGAGCGCAGCGAGGAGGGATCTGCTTCTCCCGCCCAGCTCCGTTTTTTGGGCCATCGCTCATCGCGCGCCCAGCGTAGCAACATCAGCCGCGATTACAAGGACCTGCTTCGCGTGGTGTTTCTGCCTTGGGGTGCGTCCCTTGGCGGTTTGAAAAGGTGGGTCCTTTTCGGAATTCCCCCAGGCACTAAGCACTCGCCACCAGTCGCTCCCCCATCCCCTCTCGTTGTAATCCCGACAGAGCGAATGGACAAGTAACCTCTCCTCTGCTTTCGGGCAACGGGGAGTATCTCGTTATCAGTGTTTACCTTATTTCTATAAAGGATATAATTACCGATCAAAAATGGTTGACTAAAAAAGGAGAGTGTCGATGCCTCGTCGTGTTTTCTACAGCTTCCACTATGACAACGACCATTGGCGTGCACAGCAGGTCCGAAACATCGGATTTGTTGAGGGCAACCAGCCTGTATCGTCCAATGATTGGGAGTCGATAAAGAGAGGCGGTGACAGCGCAATAGAAAAGTGGATAGTCACCCAACTAGCCGGTCGCTCCTGTACCGTCGTTTTAGTTGGCGCAGAAACAGCGAACCGCAAGTGGGTGCAGCATGAAATCGTTCAGTCCTGGAATTCAGGGAAAGGTGTCGTAGGAGTAAGGATTCACGGTCTAAAAAACAGCGCGGGCACCCAGGGCGTCGCAGGCAGTAATCCTTTTGATCGATTGAGCCTCGGGAACAAAACGCTTTCGTCAGCCGTGAGGCTGTACGGACCGATCTTCGCAACCAGCACGGAAGCCTATGCCGCAATAGCGAAAGGGATCGCGGACTGGATAGAAGAAGCTATCGAAATCCGAAACAGCTACAGCTCGAAAGGCTAAAGATGCCTGCAATAGACACCTTAAGTATGATCCGTCGATTCTCTGGTGAGGTTCGAAGCGGCAACGCCGCACTGTTCGTGGGCGCCGGACTATCTAGGCAATCTGGATTCGTTGACTGGAGAGAACTGATGCGCGAGATCGCGTCAGACCTCAAGCTCGATGTCGACCGAGAGTCGGACCTCATAGCTCTTGCGCAATACCATGTTAATGAGCGCCGCGGTCGGGCTGGCATAAACCGACTGCTGTTAGAAGAGTTTACAAAGGACGCGAAGCTTACTGAGAACCATAAGCTTATTGCTACCCTTCCGATCCAGTGCATCTGGACGACCAACTACGATGAACTACTCGAGGCAGCATTCACGGAAGCACACCGTCGACCCGACGTTAAGACAACGAGCGCAAATCTAGCCACGACACTTCCGAACCGTGATGTTGTGCTTTACAAAATGCACGGAGACTGCCGTCAGCCGCAGGAGGCGATACTCACCAAGGAAGATTATGAAACCTACGGGGAGAAACGAGAGGTATTCTCGACGGCCTTAAAGGGTGACCTCGTAGAGCGCACGTTTCTATTTCTCGGGTTTAGTTTTGTGGACCCTAACATCGACTACATCCTGTCGCGCATCCGTGGGCTTCTTGGCCAAAACCAGCGAGAACACTACTGCATCATGAAGTGGCCCGATCCCCCGAAAGATGACTCTGGTGGAGAGAGGGCGGAATACGAATACCAAAAGCGAAAACTGGAGTTGCGTATCTCGGATCTGAGTCGCTATCACATTCAGGCGGTGATGATCGATAAGTACGACGAGATTACCGAAATTCTTCAGGAAATTAGCCGCCGATCGTGCTCAAGGCATATTTTCGTATCCGGTAGCGCGATTGACTTCCAGCCGCTAGGCGAAGAACGTCTCAAGAACTTTTGCGGTCGGCTTGGGCGCGAGGCAATCGAACGCGGATTGAGTTTGGTTTCCGGCTTTGGCCTTAGCATCGGAGGTGCAGTCGCTCTTGGCGCTCTAGAGGCTATTTATACACGCGAACTCCCTCTTCAGCGCCTTTCCCTGTTTCCATTTCCCCGCCGGATCGGAACCTCGCTCCAAAAGCTTTATACGGATTACCGCAGAAGCATGCTCTCTAAAGCTGGCTTCGCTATCTTTATCGCCGGGAACAGGAGAGGCCCGGACGACGCTCAGGCCGTGGAGGGGCCTGGGGTGATTGAAGAATTCGATATTTCCTGCAAGCTCGGAAAAATCCCGATTCCATTCGGCGCAAGTGGCTGGGCCGCTCGCAGCATCTGGCAAAAAGTCATGGCCAAACCGGAGGAATATTATGGCCAAAGAAATGTCTCTGCCGCACTCCTAACCCTTGGAGATGCCGGGAGGACAGAGGACGAGCACATAGGTGCGATTTTTTCAATAATCGAAGAACTGAACCGCTAGAGTGTTGCAAACTTCCGCTCCGCGTAGCACACCCTCCCCGCCCAGTGCTCTACCGTGAGACACAATCAGTGCACCCAAATCACCACGCGAAGCACATCCTTGTAATCCCGGTTGAAGTTGCTACGCTGGCCACGCGATGAGCGAGGGCCCAAAAATCGGCGCGGGCGGAAGAAAGAAGCAGATTCATCGCGCGAAAAGCGCGCGATGGAGAACCGTTCCTCATCGCTGCGCTCGTCAGGATGACGGCGAACGAGAAGTGGCTAGCGGAGATGGACGGAGGCGCAAAGACTACGGAGCCGTCCGCACAACTACGCTGCCGCAGCGCCCGCTTCCCTTCTTCCAGGCGGGAATTCCGTCGTTTTCGCGCACCGTCCACTCGACACTGCCGGACGAGCGGAAGCACATCCAAGTGGTTCAAAACAAACAATTGGTGTCGTGCTCACTCGACACTATAAGAAAACGGAGCCGCGCCGGTTTTTTCACCCGAATCCGGCGTCCGGGCGGCTTCCGTGGTTTTACGGAGTGTCCAAGAGAGATCCCTCGTCGCTCCGCTCGCTCGGGATGACAACGAACGGCGAAGGACAAAAACCGCTGCAAAGGAGGGCGACGGCAAAGACGGAAACGGCGCCGAGTACGCTAGGGCCGGGTGCCCGCGTTTTGACCTTGGCTGGCGCTTTTCCTATAATCGCGCGACGCCTTCTCCATCGTCCAATTCCGAAACTAGCCAAGGAGCCACGTGTATAAAGCGGTCGAGGACCGGATTCGCAAAGCGCTGCGCCACCACATCCACGAGCGGTATAAGACGGACGTGCCCATCGTCACCGAGCGCCCGCCCAAGCTGGCCATGGGCGAAGTGGCCTCGCCGCTCTGCTTCGAGCTGGCCAAGCGCCTGAAGAAGCCGCCGCGGGCGCTCGCGCAGGAGATCGCCAACTCGCTCAAGCCCATCCCGGGCGTGGCGCGCGTGGAAGTGGCCGGGGGCGGCTACCTGAACGCGTTTTTCGACCGCGCGGCATTCTTTCGCGACGCGTGCGAAGAGAGCGGCAAGGGCGCCGCGCAGAAGGCCGCCGACAGCGCGCTAAAGACGGTCGTCGAGCACACCAGCATCAATCCCAACAAGGCCGCGCACATCGGGCACCTGCGCAACGCCGTGCTGGGAGACACGTTCGCGCGTCTGCTGCGCTATGCCGGGCGCCGCGTCGAGGTGCAGAACTACATCGACAACACCGGCGTGCAGGTCGCCGACGTGGTGCTCGGCTTCGTGCACCTCGAGCCGAAATCGCTCGACGAGGTCCGCAGGCTGGCCGCCGCGCCGCGCTTCGATTATCTCTGCTGGGACCTCTACGCGCGCGTGACGCAATTCCTCGCCGAGGACAAGTCGCGCCTCGAATTGCGCGGCAAGATGCTGAAGGAAATCGAAGAGGGCCACGGCGAGGCCGCGCAGATGGCGGAAGTGGTGGCCACCGCCATCGTCCTCTGCCACCTGCGCACGCTCGACCGCCTGGGCATCGACTACGACCTGCTCACGCGCGAAAGCGAAATCCTGCACCTGAAATTCTGGGACGCCGCGTTCGAGATGCTGAAAGAGCGCGGGGCGATCCAGTTGGCCGACCGCGGGAAAGAACAAGGGCTGCTGGGTGATGGAGCTGGCGACGGGAACGGAGGCAGAGGAAGCAAAGGAAGCAAAGGAGGTTGAGGAACAGACGGAAGAACCTGCGGAAGAGGCGCCCGAGGAAGCCGAGGCGAAAATTATTGTTCGGTCGAATGGCACCGTCACCTACGTGGGTAAGGACATCGCCAACCACCTCTGGAAATTCGGGCTGCTGCCGCGCGATTTCTACTACGAGCCGTTCTACAGGCACCCGGACGGGCACGAGGTGTGGTCCACCACGAGCGAGCCGCGCGAGAATGCTGCCGCGCGCCCCGAATTCGGCCACGCGCACGAGGTGTTCAACGTGATCGATTCGCGCCAGGCGTATCCGCAGCAGGTGGTGGTGGAGGCGCTGCGCGCGCTGGGCTACACCGACGAGGCCGACAACCTGAAGCACTTCGCCTACAACGTGGTGGCGCTCACGCCGCGGTGCGCGCTGGAGATGGGCTACGAAATCCCGCCGGAGGACGCCAAGCGTCCTTATGTAGAAGTAAGCGGGCGCAAGGGCCAGGGCGTGAAGGCCGACGACCTGCTCGACCAGCTCGAAGCCAGCGCGCGCAAGGAAGTGGACGCGCGGCATGCCGAGTCGCCGGAAGCCGAGCGCGCGGCCATCGCCCACGCCATCGCCATCGGGGCGCTGCGCTATTTTCTGCTGCGCTTCACGCGCTCCACGGTGATCGCGTTCGATTTCAAAGACGCCCTGAGCTTTGAGGGCGAGACCGGACCCTACGTGCAATACGCGGTGGTGCGCGTGAACGGAATCTTGCGCAAGGGCGCGGCCAAGCATCCGGAATTCGAAGCGGTGGACGCGGAGAATCTGCAGAAGATCGAGCGCGGCGAGATCGACGTCGCGAAATTTCTAGCTGCGCCGGGCGGCGACGACCTATGGGAGCTGGTTCTGCTGGCGGGCTCGCTCGACGCGCGCATGGAGGCGGCCGTCGCCACGCAGGAGCCCGCGTTTCTTGCGCGCTTCGCCTTCGAACTGGCGCAGGCCTTCAACGTGTTCTACCACAAGCACCACATCCTGTCGGAAGAAGACCCCGAAAAGCGCGCCTTCCTCCTGCGCCTCACGCAACTGGTGCGCGAGCAACTGGTGACGACGCTTGCGCTGCTAGGCATCACCGCCCCCGAAAAAATGTGACACCGCGCGCGGAGAGAGATCCCTCGTCGCTTCGCTCGCTCGGGATGACAACGAAAACCGATGCGGCCGAATCCCCCTCCAGGGCGGTTGGCCGATGCTGACCGCGACACCCGCTCACAGCTTACGCGGCGCCCCACGGTTGTGATCCTGAGCGCAGCGAAGGATCTGCTTTTTCTTTTGGACCGCGAAGGAACAACCGCAAGCTGCGCTGAGCGAGCCTCGCTTTTTAGGGGGTCGGAGCTTCAGCTCCGACATAAGCGATCGCGCGCAGCGCCTGCCGCTCGCGGCGCTTTTTCGCGAGCTTTCGTCCTCATACTGTGCGAGGCGATGCGCAGAAAACCCCGACCCTCAAACCCGGAGGGTCGCGCACCCGCAAAAGCAACGGCAACCGGAGGTCACTGGAGCTTCATGGCGAAGTCGACGATGGAGCGGATCGCAACCCCTGTTGGCCCTTTCGCGAGCCATGGGCGGCCTTCATCCACCCAGCATGTGGAGGCGATGTCGAGGTGGATCCAGGGCGTGTCTTCCGCAAACTCCTTGATGAACCAGGCGCCGGTGCTCGCGCCGCCGCCCTTGCCGCTGCCGGTGTTGCGGATGTCGGCGATGTTGCTCTTGATCATCTCCTCGTATTCGTCGTCCATGGGCATGGGCCACATCTTTTCGCCGGCGGCTTTGGCGCTTTCGAGGAATTTGTCGAGATATTCGCGCGGCGTGCCGAACGCGCCCACGTGGACGTTGGAGAGCGCCACTTCGATCGCGCCGGTGAGCGTGGCGGCGTCGATCAGGTGCGTGCAGCCGAGCTTTTTGGCATAGGTTACCGCGTCGGCGAGGATCAGGCGGCCCTCGGCGTCCGTGTTGATCACCTCGATGGTCTTGCCGGACATGGCCACCTGCACGTCGCCGGGCTTCTGCGCGCGGCCGCCGGGCATGTTCTCAACCGACGGGATCACGGCGATCACCGGAATCGGCGGGCTTCAGGAAGGCGAGGGCGCGCATGGCGCCGAGCATTGTTCCGCCGCCGCCCATGTCGTACTTCATCTTTTCCATGTTGTTGGCGGGCTTGATGGAGATGCCGCCGGTATCGAACGTGACGGCCTTGCCGACCAGCCCCAGCACGGGCGCTTCGGGGCGCGGGCGTTTGCGGCTCGTAGCGCACCACGATCACGCGGGGCGGCTCGGCGCTGCCCTGCGCCACGCCGATCAGCGCGCCCATTTTCAGCTCGGCGATTCGGCGCTCGTCGAGAATTTCGACGCCCAGGCCGACTTCCTTCGCCATGGCTTCGGCGCGCTGCGCGAGCATGCGCGGCGTGAGCTTGTTCGAGGGCTCGTTGATCAGATCGCGGGCGAAATTCTGCGATTCGGCGATCACGCAGCCGTGCTCGACGGCGGTCTGAAGGCTGTCGCCAAGGCCGGCGTCAAAGCCGGCGAGCGAGACGGACTGAATCTCGCGTTTTTTCTTTTCGGTGCGGTATTTGTCCGATTCAAAATTCGCGGCTTCGAATCCTTCGACCACCGCCTGCGCCGCCTCCGGGCTGCGCTCCCCTTCGCGCGCGAGAAAAACAACTTTTTTCACGCCCCGGGGTTTCAGATAACGCAGGGCGGCTCCGGCGATCTTGCGCAAGTCGGACATCGCAAATTTGCCGGGCTTCCCCGCTCCCACAAGCAGCAGTCGCTGCGCGGCGAGGCCTTGCGGGAAATGGATCAGCACGAGTTCGAGCGGCTTTGCCGGTGAGTTCGCCGCTGGCGGCGAGGGCGCTCAGGCGGCCGCTCATGGCCACGTTGATTTCGGCGAGCACGCCGTCGAACTTGTCGTCGCGGTCGAATACGTAGGTGACCAGGGCGTCGGTCTCAAGCGAAGCGTAGGGCTGGGATTCAATTGAATCTGCATGTCTTCCTTTCGTTATTGTTAGAACTCTCTAGCGGCGCCGAGAGCGGTACATGGCTTCATCGGCCTCGCGCTTGGCTTCCTTTTGGCGTTCGGATTCGCGGCGGTCGTGGAACTTTTTGCCCTTGGCGACCGCCAGTTCGCATTTCGCAATGCCGTCCCGGAAGTAAATCTTCAGCGGGACGATGGTCATGCCCTTCTGCTGCGTCTGGATGATCAGCCGGTCGATCTCGCGGCGATTGAGAAGCAGCTTGCGCTTGCGGAGCGGGTCGTGATTGCGCATGCCGCCCGGCAGATACTCGGGAATGTGGCAGTTGACCAGCCAGCCTTCCCCCGCGCGAATCTCGGCATAGGCGTCGCGCAGGGTTCCTTTGCCTTCGCGGAGGCTCTTGACCTCGGTGCCGACGAGGATCAGGCCGGCCTCCAGCTTGTCGAGCAGGGTGTAATTGTAGGAAGCGGCGCGGTTCTGGGCGACGATTTTTACGCCTTCCCAGTCCCCTTTTTTCGAGTTGGATTTCACGCTCGTGCTATCATAGCGTTCGTTCGCAAGCTGCCGCAAGGCGACGGCATGGCTCCGCTTCCCCCTCCCGGCGGGTTTACCAACGTTCACCCGATTGTAACGCGGACGAAATTAAGTTCCTGATAACTAATCGACAGCGGCAACAGCACCGATTGTTGCCGCATCATAGACCGGGTGCTAGACTCCTAGCGTTTCAAGCAATTTTTGGCGGAGGATAATGGTTTTGCGACCGCAAAGTATACCTACCCTTTTTAGCCTGCGCCGTCATCTTTCTGGCCGGATGTCCCAAAGCCAATCAGGATTTTCAGGAAGGCCGCAAGGCTGAAGTCGCTGAACGACTACGACACCGCGCTCGACCACTACGAGAAGGCCGTTCACAGCCGACCCCACCAATGCTGAATACAAGCTGAGCGCGACAAAAATGCGCATGGAGGCGGGGCAGTTTCATTTGGAATCGGGCGAGAAGGCCCTGGACAAGGGCGATTTGCAGCTGGCGCTGGCGGAATTTGAGAAGGCGCAGGCGATCGATCCTTCGAATGCCGCCGCCGATCAGGAAATCAAGAAGGCCATGTCGCTGATCGCGGCGAAGACCTCGGCCGACGCGGCCACGAGGCTCAATCCGAATCCGTCGGAAGAAAGCGACCTGCTGCAAGGGCCGCCGGAGCTGAAACCGATTTCGCTCGAACCGATCAATCTGAAAATGACCAATGACGCGCGCGTGGTGTTCGAGACGATCGCGAAGCTGGCGGGATTGAGCGTGATTTTCGATCCGGATTTCACCTCGCGGCGCATCTCCGTGGAGCTTCCCAACATCACGCTGGAACAGGCGCTCGATGCCGTTTCGCTGGAGAGCAAGGCGTTCTGGAAGCCGCTGACGCCGAGCGTGATTTTCGTGGCGCCGGACAATCCGCAGAAGCGCCGGGACGTGGAAGACGAAGAAGTGCGGACATTTTATCTGTCGAATACGCTGACGCCGCAGGACCTGACCGAAGTCGTCACCGGCCTGCGCCAATTGCTCGATCTTGCGCCGCGTGCAGCAGGTGAACGCGCAGAACGCTATCGTGATCCGCGATACGCCCGACAAACTGGTGCTTGCTTCCAAGATTATCCGGGACATCGACAAGGCCAAGCCCGAAGTGCTGATCCACGTGCAGGTGTTGTCGGCCAACCGCGACCGGCTGCGCAATCTGGGAATCCTGCCGGGACAGAGCGCCACGCTGACGTTCAATCCGCGCTGCTCGTTGCAAGCCAACAGCAGCAGCAGTACATGCACATCGAGCACCACAAGCAGCTCGACAACCAGCTCCTCCACCAGCACCGCGAGCACCCCCACCATTGCGCTGAATAACCTGCGCAACCTTTCGACGGCCGATTACAGCCTGACTCTTCCCGGCGCGGCAGCCACGGCGATCCTGACCGACAACAACACACAGATCATCCAAGACCCGCAGGTGCGCGTAAGCGACGGGCAGAAGGCCTCGCTCAAGATCGGGCAGCGCGTTCCGGTGGCGACGGGGAGCTTTCAGGCGGGCGTGGGCGTGGGAGTCGGCGGCGGCGCCGGAGTGGTGAACCCCCTGGTCAACACGCAATTTCAATATATCGATGTCGGCGTGAACATCGACGTAACGCCGCGCGTCCATCCGGACGGAGACGTGAGCATGAAGCTCACGGTGGATGTTTCTTCCATCGCGGGAGAAAGCAACATTGGCGGCATCCAGCAGCCGGTGATCAGCCAGCGCAAAATCGAGCACGATGTCCGCTTGAAAGACGGCGAAGTGAGCGTGTTGGGCGGGCTGATCGAGCACGATCTGACGAAGAACCTGAACGGCATTCCAGGAATCTCCCAGGTTCCCTTCCTGCAATACTTCTCATCGGACATCAGCAAAGATGTGAACGACCAGGAAGTCCTGATCGTGCTGACGCCGCACGTGATCCGCTTCCCCTCCATTACCCAGGACGATCTGCGAACGCTGGCCGCCGGAACCGACACCAATGTGCGCGTCTATCGAGAGGGTGAGGGACAACCGAAGGCAACGCCGGCCGGCATGCCCGCGCCTGCAATGTCCCCGCCGCGCAGCGGCGCCGGAGCGCCCGGAGCGCCTGGGGCACAGATGAATCAGCAGATGGTGCCGCCCGCGATGCCAGCGGCAACTCCCGCGGCGCAGTTGCGATTTGACCCCGCCAACTCCGCGTTGAAGCCCGGCGAGCGCACCACGCTTGCGCTGGCGGTTTCCAACGTGAACGATCTTTACTCGATTCCCCTGCTGATCCACTACAACCCGGCGGTGGTGCAGGTGGAAGAGGTGCGCGACGGCGGATTCCTTTCGGGGTCGGACCTGCCCGGATCGAAGCCCATCGCCATCGTGCAGAGGATTGACGAGCAGCGCGGCGAAGTGGTTGTGTCCGCCACGCGCCAGCCCAATTCACCCGGAGTGAACGGCTCCGGCACCCTGCTGGGCCTGGTGATCCGAGCCGTGGCTCCCGGCACTTCCGACATTCAGGTGCTCCAGGTGAACGCGCATAACTCGCAGCAGCAGAATATTCCGATCGTTTCCGGAGCGGCGACGGTCCGGGTGCAGTAGCCGAAATGAGCGCCCTTCGTCACAGTTCGGGTGTCCGGCGCGCTATTCGCCCCTGCCCGCTCGCGTGGCGCGGACGGCGATTCCAGGGCCGTGCGGCAGCCGCCGGCATGACGCTGCTGGAACTCATGATCGCCTGCGCGATCCTGCTGGTTCTGGCGACCGTGGCCATGCCGCTCGCGCGTGTGAGCATCACGCGGCGGAAAGAAACGGACCTGCGCTACGACCTCCGGCAGATGCGTGACGCCATCGACCGCTACAAGGATGCGTCCGACAAGAACCTGATCAAGGTGGCCGCGGGCACCGAAGGTTATCCGCCCGATCTCGACACGCTGGTGAAGGGCGTCAAGCTGTCGTCCGTGCAGGACAAGGAAAAACAGATTCGCTTCCTGCGCGAGATCCCGGTTGATCCCATGACGGGTTCCAAGGATTGGGGCCTGCGATCCGTGCAGGACGATGCGGACTCCAACAGCTGGGGCGGCCAGGACGTATTTGACGTTTACAGCAAGAGCACCGGGACGGCCCTGGATGGCACGAAGTATTCGGAATGGTAGCGCACTGCCGATGCGGCCCGATTTTGTGAATTCATGGCGGACACTTTGAAGTGGAAGAATGGCGTGAGCGGCGTGGCTGAGTTGACCGGCATGAGCAGGGCGCGCGGGATGCGCGCGCGTGCCGGCCGATGCGGCGGACGCGACGGCTTTACGCTGCTCGAACTGATGATCGTGATGGCGATCATCCTGATCCTGGCGACGCTGGGCGCCGGCCGCTACGAGCAGTCCCTGGTGCGCGCGCACGAGGCCGCGCTCAAGCATGACCTTTTCGTGATGCGCAACGCGATTCAGCAGTACACCCTGGACAAAGAGGCCGGCCCCTCGTCTCTGGACGACCTGGTAATGGCCGGATACCTGCGGGAGATTCCGCGCGACCCTATCACGAGACAGAAAGACTGGGTCACCTCGAGCGAAGACCTGCTGGCCAGCCCCGACCAGATCACCACCGGCATCACCGACGTGCATTCGGCCTCGGATGCGATATCCTCGTTCGAGAGCACCCCTTACAGCACCTGGTAGCGTCGCGGAAGTATTACGCGGAAGCCTGTTTTTGCGGCCCCCGAAACGAAATATTGCCCTGAGTTCGGCAGCACTCTGAATAAAAGATGACAGCCCAGGGGTCTCAGGGAACTTGGCAATAGGAAGGAAAGCAAAGGAGTGGTTGCGGGGGTTGGATTTGAACCAACGACCTCCGGGTTATGAGCCCGACGAGCTACCAGGCTGCTCCACCCCGCGAGAAGATATTACGCGACTTATCTTCCTTCTGCAACCGCGGCAGCAAAACTTCCGAAGAAAATCTCGCCGGTCGCAAGCGATCGAACAGAGAAACCGCTAGAAGAAATCGCGAGAAGCAGGTTCGCGCGAGATCGTCATGCGGCCCAGAGGAATTTCTACTCGTGTTGCGAGCCTCCATTTGCCAATAACGGGTTCACGCGCACCGCAAATTACCGGTGGAGATAGCTCAGGGCTGTGGGTTCAAATCTCCCGCAGTCATTCCGCGCAGTCATTCGAATTGGCAGAGGGCACCCCATCATGAGGCGGCCGCGCTGCTTTTCCGCGCGGATCGGAGGCGCCTTGCGCCACGTAATGGGGGATGTTTTGCATGTGCGACTTCCCTGCGCTTGAGAGTGGGAAGCGCCCAGATGGATCTTCCGGCTTTTTCCTGGGCGAGGCCCAACTCGTAGATGCTTTGCAGGTTGAGCCAAAATTCAGCGCTCGTGCCCCAAAAATGGGCAAGGCGAAGAGCGGTGTCGCCAGTAATGGCGCGCGTGCCGTTCAGAATTTACGTTCGCTGCGGCCGGAATGCCCACGATACTCAATGCCGTCGCTTATGATGTCCGTCCAATAACTATGCCGTCCATACGCTTCTATATCATCAAAAGCACCTGAAAAGGCCCCCAAGCCGGCTCACTCGCTGTTCCCTGACAAAAGCCGAACGACCAAGGCTGTTTGAAAGCAGATGAGTGAACCCCGCGACTTCGGATCGCCTCGTTAGAGGCACGGCCTTCCACCTGAGTTAGAGTTTTCTTAGTGACTGGCTGGCCCAGCTCCCCCCCGCAGAGACCAATCCCGTTTCCCAGCTTAAAGGCTGCGACGCGAACGCCGATGCTATGGCTATGGGCGAGCTTTTCAGCAAGCCCGTCGTTGATTTCCGCGTGTTCCGGTGGGCTGGACCGAGTCGGTCAAGTTAGAAAAACAACTGAGGGGGGCGGGGCCTTGATCATCAACGCGAACAGGCTGCGTACACCAGTGGGTGCGGCAATGTTCTTTCTGATCGCGACTTGCGGGTTCTCGCAACAAGTCGCGTCCCAGCAGAATCCGGGGAATCCGAGCGACGTGACCTCCATGGACCTGGAGAAGCTCATGGATATCGAGGTCACCACCGCCTCCCGGTTCAGTGACAAGCTTTCCGAAGCGCCCAGCATCATGTCGGTGGTCACGAGCGATGAATTGCAGCGCTTCGGGGGACTCACGCTCGGAGAGATACTCGACCGCGTCCCCGGCTTGACGCAAACGAGCCAGTATTTCACCGACCGCAGCCTGGTTGCCGCGGATGGCGATCAGACCAAAACTTCGGGTGCCCACATCTTGTTCCTGATCAACGGGCGCCCCACCAGAGAAGTGATGGAAGGGGGCATTATTTCCGATCTCCTGGAATCGTTCCCCGTGGAGATACTCGAGCGAATTGAAATTATTCGCGGCCCCGGTTCGGTTCTCTACGGCTCGAATGCCTTCTCCGCGGTGGTGAACCTGATAACCCGCAAGGCGGACGCCAACGATGCCAGCGTCCGCGGCCTGGTGGGAGCCAACGGCGCGCTCGCTGCGTCAGGGCACTTCCTCTTCAAGAGGGGGGATTTCAGCATGGTGGGGGCTTCGCAGATTCACGAAGCGCCGGACTGGAACCTTACCTATCTTGTACCTCCGCCTCTGCAAGACAATCCGGACACTCCGCCCGAGCCGCCCTTCCACGACACTACGATGATCGACCGCGGCATCGGCGACTACCTGGGCATGAACTACAAGGGGCTTAGTTTCATGTCTGCCTTCACCGAGTGGCAGACCACGGCCTTTGTGCAAGGCGCGGTGGGGGAAACGCGGCAAACGCGCGAGTTCGCCGACCTGGGATACGACTACAAAGCCCGCGATAACTGGGACATGAACTTCCACGCCACCGACACGCGCACGACTTTTCTCACCTTCTCCTATCCCTACACCGACCGGGATTCCAACGAAATTGTCGGTGAATGGACCAACCTCATCACCCTCACTTCCAAGGATCGCCTGACCGCCGGGATACTCTTCGACCGCATCGCCGGAACCGAGGTAGCCAGCATCAAGCACAGCGCCGAGGACGCCGGGGGCAGCCGCCCCGCAGGCGGCTTCTACGCCCAAATCGATCACCAGCTATTGCCAAGCGTGAAACTGGTCGGAGGGTTCCAGTCCAACAAATTCGCGGGCATCCCGCTTTCCACCGTCCCCAGGGGCGGGGTGATCTGGACCCCGTCGCACATCGTCAGCGTCAAGGTGCTGTACGGCGAGGCGTTTCGCCCTCCCAGCCTGGACGAAATTTCGCTCAACCTCCCCGACATTCACGGCAATCCCAATCTGCGTCCCGAAATCGTCGAGACCTTTGACCTCGGCTTGACGTTGCAGTTTTCGCGCCTTCAGCTCGGCGCCAACTATTTTCACGATCACCAGATTCACAGCATCATCACCGGCGGCGAAGCCCCCATTCACTACGAGAACCTCGGCGGAGTTGTCTTTGACGGCATGGTAGCCGAAGGCAAATACTATTTCCGCCGGGACTTCTTCGCGCAAGGCTCATTTCTGTATCAAACCAATCACGACCAGACCGGGGCGAGCAACGTAACACCTATCCCCAATTATGGTTTTAAGACCGGCGTCAGCTATGAAAACAGCCGCGGGCTGGTGTTAGGCCTTTTCGATGTTTCCGACGGAAAAACCAAGCCCTACGCTTTCAATGTGAATCCTCTGACGGGCTGGCGCCACAGCCTGAATGCCGAAGCGCGCCAGGACATTTCCAGGTTTCTGCATCTGCGGGAAAGGAACACCGTTGTGATTGCCGCCCATGCCAACGATCTGCTGAACCAGACGGTTTGGCTGCCGGGTTTTGGCTTTTTCAACATCGACAGCATTCCCGTGCAGCAGGGCCGGACGGTCTACGCCGGGTTGGAATTCTCCCGCGGCAAGCAATAACCGACTTATCCGTTGTTAGCTGTTGATTGAAATCGTCGCTAGTCGCTCGCGTAGGTCATTCGTCGTAATTTAGCGAATGCCCATGGGCTATCCGGATCGCCGCCTCCGCATTGTCAAAACAGTTGATTGACTGAAATCGAGGGCGGGGATACTATCCGCCCACCGAACCTCTCGTTTCGGTAGATGGAGGCGCAAAATGTCAAAGGTCCTGACGTGCAGGGATGTCGGCGTTGATTGTGATTTCGTGGCTCGGGGATCAACTGTGGAAGAAGTTATGGCGAAAGCAGCGGAACACGCGGCCAAAGACCATGGATTTGCGGAAATTCCTCCGGAATTGGCGGACAAAGCAAAAGCTGCGATCCGGGACGAAGAGGCCGCAACCGCCTGACGGTATCAGGGGGAAGCGAGACGGAAAAGAGCCGACCGAACGGAGGCCGGCTCTTTTTTTTCGAGGACGTGCGCGCTCTGGCCCCAAATCGCGCGTCCTGATCGGCTCAAGGTGTGGCGTTCATACCGATGGATATCTTCGGGGACCTATGTTCAAGCGGCTGCAAAATTCGCTCTCGCCAGGAAATCTCGCATTACTCGCTTCGGTAGCCCTCCTTTATTGCCTTGCTGGGAAATTGGGATTGCGGGTCGCGTTCGTCCATCCGTATATAACGCCGATTTGGATTTCCTCGGGCATCGCGGTTGCTGCATTTATTCTTTTTGGGTATCGCGTGTGGCCTGCAATTTTAATCGGGGGTTTTCTCGACCACGTAACCACGGATGGCTTGGTGCTGGCGACCTTCACGATCCCCGCCATGGCTACCTTAGAGGGACTCGCGGCAGCCTATCTCGTCAACAAATTTGCTCGCGGGGCGAAGGCGTTCGATACGGCGCGAGGCGTGCTCTTGTTCGTATTTTTCGCTTGCATCTGCGCTCCTTTGATCAGCGCCACTTTCGGCGCCAGCATGGAGCATTTCCGCGGAAGTATTATCGGAACCGGCCTGGGTCCCAGATGGCTCACGTGGTGGCTGGCATACGGTGTGGGCACCCTCCTGGTGGCGCCCTTCCTTATATTGCTGTTTCGCGCTCCGCACCACCGCCTGGACCTGCCGGCGTTCGGCGAGCTGGCGGTTTTACTGCTCGGCTTGGCTTTTGTCTGCTTGCTGGTGTTCGGTCCTCTTTCCGTCTCGCTGAACGCGCAGCGCGAAGTCCGGTCCTGGCTGTGCTTCCCTTTCCTGATCTGGGCGGCTTGCCGCTTCTCTCCGCTTGAAGCGGCCGGAACCACACTGATCTTATTCGGAAGTGCGATTTGGGGCACCTTGCACGGATACGGCTCCTATATGGGGGTGAGGAATCCAGCCATCTCTCTGATTCGTCTGGACAGCTTCATCGGTTTTGTAGGCACCATGACCCTGGTTATTGCCGCCATGGTCGCGGAACGGCGGCGGATGGAACGGCAACTGCTCGGAACGCAAGACCTCTTGCAACAGGCGCTGCAAAAGAAGGATCAGGAAATTGTCGTAACTCTTCAGGCGCTGGAGACCGAAGCTACCGGCCACGCCCACACCAAGAGGGCGTTGCGAGAGAACCAGGAGCGATTCCGGCGAATCGCGCCGGACACGGAGCTTGGAGAATAGCCTACAACCTCGGTGTAAACCCCGCAGGCCGTTGTTAATCTCCTGTTCAACTCCTGTTCAACTCCCACCCGCAACCACTCCGCCAGCCGGTTCCTGAAAGACTCTGGACGGCACTGTCGGCGCGATTTGCTCATATCACTTCGACCTGCACGCGGCTGCCCGCTTTTGCCAGGGCGCGGTCGCGCGTGACAAGCCGGGCGTCGAGCGCCTCTGCAAGGGCTACATAAGCGGCGTCATAGGCCGTCAGGCGGTTCCGCATCTGCCAGATGCGGGTGAGCAAAATCGAGTGCGGATAGCGGGTGAGCGGAAAGTCGGCGAGGTCCGCAAGGGCTTCGGAGCCCCGTTCAGCGGAGATGACCGCCGAACGCACGTAGCGGCGCAAGACCTGCGCGATCTCCAGGTCGATCAGGTGAGGTGCGTGCAGCGTCTCGCCGGCTGCGAAGAGGAGGCGGCTCACACGCTGGGCCGCGGGCGTTTGAAGGAGAACTTCGAGAATCGCGGAAGCATCGACGACAATCATCTGCGACACTCATCTACGATCAGTCAGGGAAGGCAACCCGTGATGACAACCCGTGACGACGACTCATGGCGACGATGGGTGACGACCACCGGTGCCAATGACCCATGCCAATGACCCGTGCTAATGACCCGAGCCGATGATTTCGCGTAGAAGGTCAGCGGCGCTTCCTCTCGGCGCGCACCGCCGCTGCCGGCGCGGGAATCGGGCGCACCGGCTGGCGGCTCGCCAGCCGCCTTCGCATCTCGTCAAGAGTAGGGCGGTCCAGGGCATTGCGCAGCTCGCGGAGCAGGTATTCCGAGAGGGACATACCTTCGAGCGCCGCGCGGGCCTTGAGCTCGCGATGCACGTCAGAAGGCACATTCCGGATCTGAACCATCACGGGCATGCGATCAGCATACTTGCATGCAGAACGCATGTCAAAGGTGTGGAAGGCCTGAGAGGCGTCGAAGCAGCGCGATGTATCAAGGGAAAACGATCCCGCGCTAGCTGGCTCCGGAAAGCACGTTGGTGAGGCCGCCGGCTACCACCGGGAGCAGGCGGTTGTATTCCGCTTCCAGGTCTTCGGCGATGCCCTGCCATTCCGAATCGTCGCAGGACTGGCTGGTGCGCTCTTCGGCTGAAGCGGAGGCAAGCGCGGCCGCTTGCGCCGGGTTCGGCGGCGCGCCCTCCGGGCCGGCCTTCGTGTTGTCCGGAACGCCGTTTTCCGTTTCAGCGGGAACCCTGGTCAGCAGAAAGTGTTCCACGGTGCCGACGATTTTGGCCAGGTAGGGATCATGCTCCGCCTGGTCGGGCTGGTGGTGATTGCTGATCACGTCGATGAACGAGGGCATAAAATTCCAGCCGGTGGCCATCAGGCCGCCGAGATGGCAATGGTCCAGGCCGAAATGGGCGCGCTCGACCGGGGGATTGTCAAACCAGTTTTCCGGCGGCGGGGCCTTCTTCCGGGACCGTTCTTCGCATACCAGCATCCAGTGGGGCACCTGCCCGATGTCGTGCAGCAGTCCGGCGATATAGGCCTGCTCGGATTCGCTGTAACCGGTATGCTTGGCGAGGTGCTCGCTCAGCAGGGCGGCGAGAAAGCTGTGCCGCCAGAAACGCGTGGACTCCTCGCGCGGCAAGCCGCTGCCGGCCATGTCCACCATGGAGGTGGTCATCACCAGCGTGCGCAGGCGGTCCGCCCCGAGAAGCGTGGCGGCCTGCCCGATGCTGACCACGCGGCTGCGCAGGCCGAACATCGGCGAGCTGCACATGCGCAGCAGTTGCGCACTCAGGGCGGCATCGGTGCGAATCAGCTTGGCGGCTTTCTTTACGTCGGCGGAGGGACCGCTGAGAATCGCGGTCAGCTCCAGCACCGTATGCGGAAACGGGGGCAGACCCTTCGCAACAATCTCCAGCAGGCGTACCTGACGCACTCCGGTTTCGTTGGCCGCCGGGCTGGTTGAATCTACGAGGTTTGTTGCCATGGTCCGAGGGAGCCCCTCCACTGACAATATCGGCATCTGCGTAGATATCTTTAGTACCGCCATCTTGTGACTTGATAATCCCCTTATGTCCTATTGTCACCTGCTTTCGCCGTAGCCTAGAGCGCCGCACGGCAGAGCAAATGATGCTGACGACTCGCGGGTACGGAAGTCAAAACCGGCCCAACCCCCGCGCTGGACCTGTGGAATAGCGGCGAATTAGGAATCTCTAATCCGCATCGATCCATGAGGTGGCCGAAAAAATGCTGCGGTCTTCCCGGGCTTCTGCCGAAGCATCCATCGATTCCATCTTTTGATGTTTTGATTCCTCCCCATACGAGGCCGAAATGCCTAACGCCGTTGATACCTGCTTGACGCCAGCCCAGGAAAAGCATACCCGAGGGGGGCAGTTATACGCCGAAGGCCGTTTTGAGGAGGCGCTAGCCGTCCTGGAAGAGGCCCTGCGGGAGAATCCCGAAGCGCGCGCTGATTTCTGGAACGACTGGGGCGCTGCCGCGCTGGCCTGCGGTCGCGCGGATAAGGCCGAGCAAGGCTTCCGACGGGCTCTGGCGCTCGATCCGGAGGATGCGCAGGCCACGGCGAACCTGGGCGTGCTGCTGGCTGGGCTGGGCCGCCCCGCTGAGGCCATCCCGTTGCTCAAGAAAGCGGCGGAGGGCGCGGGCTGCGAGCAGCGGGCCACGCTCGAGCAACTGCTCAACGGGTGCCGCAACCAGGTGATTTCCGAAGCGCTTCGCAAGTCCCAGGCGGCGTTTCGCGACCTGGTTGTCAAGGGCGCGGCGCGCCAGGATTCCGCCGGCGACGCCTCCGCCTCCGTGGCCTGCTCCAGTCCCGCTTCGCGCGTGAAGCGTATCAAGGCCACCGGAAGATTCAGCGCGGACGACATCGAGCTGATCGTGCGGATCTACAACGAGACGCAGTGCGCGCGCGGCACGGAGTGGGACGAGGTCGCCGCCGCGAACATGGAGCTGCCCGCGTGGTTTGATGCGGGGCTCGACCCCCACTCCGCGCAATATTTCGAGCAGCAGCACCGGTTGTGGTCCCTGATGACCGGCATGGAACGCGGCTACGTGCCGGAGCTCGACGAGCAGGAACCCCATCTGGACGAGGTCGACGCGGTGCGCTTCCCCGCCTACTTCCGCCGGCGGGACGCCGAAGCGGTGGAAAGCGCCGGCGACCATATTCTCGCCACGGGCATGATCCTGAAGCACTGCGGGCTGAAGGCGGGCGACACCGCGCTGGAGTACGGCGCGGGGTTCGCGCAGACGGCGCTCACGCTGGCCCGCCTGGGGGTCTCGGTGGACACTGTGGACATTTGCGGCGCGTTCTGCCGCAGCGTGCAGCGGCAGGCGGATTTTTTCGGCGTGCCGCTCACGCCGTATGAAGGGCGCTTCGGCTGGAACCCTCGCGGGGATCATCGCTACAAGCTGATCCTCTTCTACGAAAGCTTCCACCACTGCCTCGATTTCCAAGCCGTGGTGCACGAGCTCAAGAAGCACCTGGCCCCGGACGGCGTGGTGCTGCTGGCCGGCGAGCCCATTCTCCGCGTTCCGCATGACGGGATTCCCTATCCCTGGGGATTGCGACTGCACAGCGAAGTGATCGCCGTGACCCGCAACAAGCGCTGGTTTGAACTCGGCTTCAGCGAGGATTTTCTGGTGGGGCTCTTCACCAACGCCGGCTTCTCGGCGGAGCGCATGGATTGCCCGATGAGCCGCTACGGGGACGGCTACCTCTTCCGGCACCGGGGGGACAGCATCGAACTGGCCACGCACTGGTTCCCCCAGGAGGCCACCGGAAACTGGCACGCCGCGGAACCCAACGGCCGCTGGACAAAAGACCAGTCCATCCTGCCGGTGGACGCGACCGACTCCTTCGACGAACTGGTGGTCGAAGCAAGCAACTGCCTGCCCTTCGCAAAGCCGCTGGCCATCGTGTATGGCGAAGCGGCGTACGTGGTAAGGTTCGAGCCGGGAGAAACCAGGCGGATTGCCATCCGGGCAGACAAAAAGGCGCGCCAGCTGGTGTTCCGCTGCCCCACGCACGCGCCCGGCAACGGAGATCCGCGCGCGCTGGGAATGTTCGTGCACCGGGTAAGCTACCGGCGCGGCCGGCAGTCCGCCAGATAAGCGGGCAAAACCTTGCTTTCAACCGCAGGCGTTCACCTTTAGGCGTGCAACTTCAGGCGGCTTGCAACCCTCGGCGTTCAAGCCAGGGCGTGCAGAGGAAGGCGTTCAGCGCATCAATTCTCGGGGGGCAGTTCCCTTTCGCCGATCTGATAGCCCACGCCGCGAATGGTGCGGATCAGCGGGCGATCGAATCCCGCATCCACTTTTTTGCGCAGGTAGTTGATGTAGACGGCCACCAGGTTGGTGGGCTTGTCCGCTTCGAGTTCCCAGGCCTTTCTGGTGATCACCTCGCGGGCGATCGGCTGGAAGGGACGTTCCATCAGGAACTCGAGCAGCTCGAATTCCTTCTGGGTGAGGTCGATGCGATGGCGTCCGCGCTGCACCGTGCGGGCGATGCGGTCGAGCACCAGGTCCTCCACCTTCAACTGGGCCTCGGCGGGAGCCGAGCGGCGGCGCAGCAGCGCGCGGACGCGCGCGGTCAGCTCGACAAACGAAAAAGGCTTGGCGAGATAGTCGTCGGCCCCGGCGTCGAGTCCCCTGACGCAATCAGCGGGCGACCCCGCCGGCGCGAGCACCAGGATGATGAGATCGGGCCGCCGGGCGCGCGCCTGCCGCAGCGCGTGCAAGCCGGACTCCTCCGGGAGGCTCAGATCGAGAATCATCACCTCAAACGCGTCGGCCTCCAGCAAGGCTTCCGCTTCCGGGGCGCTTGCCGCGACAGCCGCGTCAAAACCCTCCTCGGACAGCCGCCCGCGCAAAAACTCCGCCAGCATTTCATCCTCCTCCACCACCAGCACACGCATGCCCGGTTCGCTCCTCGTTAAATAAAAGTAAGATGTTATAACGAATACCGAAGATTTCGATGAGACTCTGTGCGGCCCGTCACGGTTTCCAGAAATGCATCCCCGGGTGTTTACACATTGGCTTCTCCCCAATATTTTTGCTCATGCATCACTGGTAATTGCCGAACCTCTCCGGCAAAATCGAATCACTGCTAAAGGTCCTCTGATTGCTCCACCCTTCGAGGCTGGGCAAGTTTTGCCGTCCAGGGACCATCGTTCGAATTCACGTTGGAAGTTTTTAATATTCGATTCACGAGGAGAGCGCATTCATGTCGGTTCAGGCCGCCGTTGTCCCGCCGATTCCGCCCCGCCTGCTGGTCGCCAGCGGCAACCCGTCGTTTCGCAGCCAGTTCGTGAGTCCCGACGGCACGGCCGGCAGTGTGGAGGAAGCCTTCAGTGGCGCGCATGCCCTGTCGAAACTGAACTCCCTGTCGTTTGACAGCCTGATTCTCGACCGCCAGCTGCCGGACTTGAACGTACACGAAGTGGCCGACTTGGTGCGGCGGCGTTTTCCCGCAGGTGAAGGTGACCATCGTGGCCTCGGGGGAAGAAAAAATCGCCCTGCAGACCGCGCCGGAACCATCGCCGGCAGCCTTGCCGGAGCCGTTCCGCCGGACCGTCTTCCGCCGCACTCGCAAAGCCTGTCGAGAAGGAGCCGCTTCCGTCCATGGTGGGCCGCGGGCGCGCCATGCAGCACGTCTATCAGCTGGCGCGCCTGGTGGCCGCGCGCGACACCACCGTGCTGATCACCGGCGAAACGGGCACGGGAAAAGAACTCGTTGCGCGCGGCATTCACGAGATCAGCCGCCGCGCCGGCAATCCCTTTGTGGTGGTCAACTGCGCGGCCATCCCCGAAGCGCTGCTGGAAGCCGAACTGTTCGGCCACGCGCGCGGGGCGTTCACCGGCGCGGTGCAGTCGCGCGTCGGGCGCATTCACAACGCCCACGGCGGCACCCTGTTCCTCGATGAAATCGGCGACCTGCCGCTGACCATGCAGGCCAAGCTGCTGCGTTTTCTGCAGGACGGCGAAGTGCAGCGGCTGGGAAGCTCGGACGTGTTTCGCGTGGACGTGCGCGTGGTCTGCGCCACCAACGTGAACCTGCTGGATCACGTGAAGCAAAAACTGTTCCGCCAGGATCTGTACTACCGCATCGCCGTGTTTCCCCATGGAGCTGCCGCCCGCTGCGGGAGCGCCCCGAGGATATCGGACCGCTCGCGGAGAACTTCCTGGCCGATCTGTGCCAGCGAGGCCGGCAGTCGCGCCCAAGAGGCTTTCCGCTTCCTGCATCGCCTTTCTGCGGCAGTGCCCAGTGGCCCGGAAACGTGCGCGAACTGCAGCATGCCGTCGAGCGCGCCTTCATCCTGGCCGGACCGGAACCGCAGCTGCACGTCGAGCACTTCAGCCCCACGCTGGCCCCCGGGCACTTAAGAACATGCTAACGATTCACGATCTCCCCGTACGCAGCCCGCGCGGCTCTCGGCTCCTCACGCCGGCGAAATCGCGCGCCCTCGGGAGACATCCCCACGCAATCGACGCTTCAGCAAAGCGCTCGTCTTCGTCGCTTTCCCGTCCTGAGTTCACGCTTTAGAAAACTCTAACCTCCGGGCTGTTTCATTTTGGCACCCTGCTTGCAACACCGCGCCGGGATGACAAATTTGCCTACAACCCGGCAAACTCCACCGCGCGCGGCGACTGCAAGAAGCGCGCCGCCGACCGCCAGTCGCTGGCGCACGCCTTCCTGACCTTCACGCAGGCGGCCGGCTCGCTGGAAAAATCCTACGCGCAGCTGCAGGCGGAAGTGGCCCGCCTGCGCACCGATCTGGAATCGCCAACGCGGAATTGTCGCGCAGCCTGGAAGAGACCTCCCGCGTGCGCGCCTTTCTGGGCCGCATTCTCGAAGGCCTGCCCTGCGGCGTGCTGGTAACCGACGCCAGCGGCAGCCTCGCCTGCTCGAATCCCGAGGCCCGGCGGCTGCTGGAGCTCGAGCCCGGACTGGAATCCCGGCCGGAGCCGGCTACTGTCCCGCGGCGATCGAGCGCCTGCTGCTGGATATCGTCCCCGATTGCGCGCCCACCGAGCAGGAATGGAGCTGCGCGCTGCTCCACGAGAAGCGCACGCATCTGGGCGTGTCGGCCACGCGCGGGAAGCGCCCCGGACCATTCCGAAACCATCTGGATTCTGCGCGACATCAGCGATCAGAAACGCACCGCCGCCGAACGCGAAGCGGCGCGGCGCGCGCACGCCCTGGCGGAAATCGCCACCGTGCTGGCGCACGAAATCCGCAATCCCCTGGGGAGCATGGAGCTGTTCGCCGGACTTCTGGCCGCGTCCACCGCAGGAAATGCCCGAAGCCAATCAGTGGGTCACGCATCTGCAGGCCGGGCTGCGCTCGCTTTCGGCTACCGTCAATAACGTGCTGCAATTTCACAGTCAGCCTTGCGGCGAACTGCTGCCGCGCAAGCCTCGACCGCCTGCTGCGCGAAACGGCCGAGTTTCTGGGGCCGCTGGCGCGGCAGCGCGGCCTGTCCATCCGCATCGAAAACGGTTGCCGAACCGCCACGGTGGCGGCCGACGCGCACCGCCTGCAGCAGGTCTTCTTCAACCTCTCCCTGAACGCCTTTCACGCCATGACCGCCGGGGGAACCCTGACCATCCGCGTGCAACCGGCCGGGGATGCCGGGGCAGTTCCGGCGCACCCGCCGAAAGGAATTTGGTGCAGGTCGATTTCGAGGATCAGGGCAGCGGCATCGACCCGACGCTCGTGGAAAGGATTTTCGAGCCCGGATTCACCACCAAGGCAGGCAGCCCCGGCCTGGGACTTTCGGTTTGCAAAAAGGTGGTCGAGCAGCACGGCGGCACCATCCGCGTGGCCGGCACGGCGCAGGCGGGCAGCACGTTTTCGATCCGGCTGCCGCTGGAGACGCCGGGGAGGATTGCAGCGCGGAGACCTTGGAGACCCGCAGGACCCTGGGGACCCGCACGACCCTGGAGACCCTCACGACGCTGGAGAAAGGATCGGCATGAACCACGTTCTGGTGGTAGACGACGAAGCCTCCATGCGCGCCGCGCTCGACGCCAATTTCCGGCGCGGCGGGTGGCAGGTGGCCACGGCCGGCGGAGTGGCCGAAGCGCTGGCCAAGTTCCGCAGCGCGCCGTGCGGCCTGGTGGTGACCGACATGCGCATGGGCGATGGCGACGGGCTGGACGGTGATGCAGGGCGTGCGCCAGATGGCCCCCGAAACGGCCGTCATTCTTCTGACCGCCTACGGCAGCGTGCCGGAAGCCGTGCTGACCATGAAGGAAGGCGCGTGCGACTACCTGATGAAGCCGGTGTCCTTCGCGCAGCTGGAAGAAGCCGCCCAGCGCATCCTCGGACAGAGCCTCCGAATGGCAGGACCAGCACGCCCCGGAATTTGTGGGCGAGTCGGCCGTGCTTCAAGGCGCTGCTGGCGCAAGGCGCGCCGCGTGGCCCTGACCGAAGCCGACATTCTGATCGAAGCCGAAAGCGGCACCGGCAAAGAGCTGCTGGCCCGGCTGATCCATCGTTCGAGCCCGCGCGCGCGCAAACCGTTTGTGGCCGTGAACTGCTCGGCCTTTCCCGAAAATCTACTGGAAAGCGAACTGTTCGGCCACGTGCGCGGCGCGTTCACCGGAGCCATCGCCGCCAAACCGGGAAAGTTTCAGGTGGCCGAGGGCGGCACGCTGCTGCTCGATGAAATCGGCGAGATGCCGCTGAGCCTGCAGCCCAAGCTGCTGCGCGTGCTGCAGGAGCGCGAGATCGACCGCCTGGGCGACACCCATCCGGTGCCGGTGAACGTGCGCGTGATCGCCACCACCAACCGTTCCCTGCCCGCGCTGATCGAGGCCGGCACGTTCCGCGCCGACCTCTATTACCGGCTGAACGTGATTCCGCTTTCCATCCCCACGCTGCAGCAGCGCCGCGAGGACATTCTCGCGCTGGCCGAACATTTCCTGCGCAAGTACGAGCCGAAAGCGCAGCGCGGCAGCTTCCATATCTCCCCGGAACTGGCCGCCGCCTTGCAGGCCTACGACTGGCCCGGAAACGTGCGCGAACTGGAAAACTTCATGCGCCGCGCGCTGGCCCTCACGCACGGCAGCACGCTGGGCGTCGAGCTGTTCGGCTTCGGTGGCCCAGCTCGCCGTCGCCTGCGCCTGCCGTCGCTGCCCAAGCCGGGCGTGACCCTGCAGGACATGGAGCGCTCCCTGCTCGAAGCCACGCTGCTCGCCACCAACGGCAACCGCACCCGCACCGCGGAAATGATGGGCGTGAGCCTGCGCACGGTGCGCAACAAGATCCGCGAATACGGCCTGGCGGCGCGGGAGGCGCTATGAGCTGGATCGATTCCGCGCAGGTCAATCTTCTCGAGCGCTACCTGGACCTGGCCGCCAAGCGGCAGGCGCTGATCACCAGCAATATCGCCAACGTGGATACGCCCGGCTACCACACCAAGGACATCGATTTTCAGGGCGAGCTGCAGCGCGCCCTGCAAGGCGACACGGCGCGCCACCGAGCCCTTCGTCCGCGAAGTGCCCGGCCTGGTCACGCGGCCCGACGGCAACAACGTGAGCGTGGACCGCGAAAGCCTGCTGCTCTCCGAAGTGCAGTTGCAGTTCGGCATCGCCGAGCAGTTGCTCAAATCGCGAGTTCAAGAATGTGAGACTGGCCATCAACGAAGGGAACTCCTCCATATGAACCTTTTCAAGTTTTGGAAATCAGCGGTTCCGCGCTGCTGGCCGAACGCCAGCGCGCCGAGGTGGTCACCAGCAACCTGGCCAACGCGGAAACCACCCACACCGCCAACGGCGGCCCCTACCAGCGCATGCACGTGGTTTTCGGCGCGCACTCCATGGCGCAAGAACGCTTTCCCGGTCGACGCTGGCCTCGTTCACCGACATGCACGCCGAAGGCGTGCGCGTGGATCGCGTGGTGCCCGACGGGCGCCGCCGGTGCGCCGCTTCGAGCCCGGGCCATCCCGACGCCGACGCCGAGGGCTACGTGTCCTATCCGGCCATCAATCCCGTGGAGGAAATGGTCAACCTCATGGGCGCGGCGCGAGCCTATCAGCTGAACGCCGCGGCGGTGCAGAGCACCAAGAACATGATTCAGTCGTCGATCGACATCATCAAGTCCTAGCCCTAGCGGAGCGGGAGAACATACCGATGACCAATCCGATTCAGGGTCTGCCGCAGCCGGAATTCGACCGGCCGTCGCGCCGGACAGCCGACCCGGGCGGGCGGCAGCGGACTTTCTCGACACGCTGCACACCGCCGTCGACCAGGTGAGCCAGCTGCAGTCGCAGGCCGATACGCAGGTGGCCAGCATGCTCAACGGCAACGGCCAGGACGTGCATTCGGCCATGATCGCGGTGGAGAAAGCCAATCTGACTTTCGAGCTGATGGTGCAGGTGCGCAACAAAATTATTTCGGCGTATCAGGAAGTTTCGCAAGATTCCTTTCTAGGCGGGCGCGAAGCGGCGGGACCAGTTCCGGCAGAGCGTTGCGAATCGTTGGCAGCAGAGCGGTCAGCCACGGCGGCACGTGTTCCGCCGGTTGGCGACGGAAGTAAGCAAAGCAACCATGGAAAAATTTCAAAAGCAGCTGGCCGCCTTTCTGAAGGGGCTCACCACCGCGCAGGTGATTCTGCTGGTGGTGAGCGTCGGCCTGGTGGGGGCTGACCGTGTGGGGATTCGTGTGGCTGATCGGCAACGGCGACTACAAGCCGCTCTACACCGGCCTTGCGCCGGCCGATGCGCAGAAGCTGACCCAGGACCTGGCCGCGCAGAATATCGACTTCCGCATTTCCAGCGACGGCACCACCGTGCTGGTTCCCTCCGACGAACTCGACAAGGCGCGCCTGCAGGCGCGCCTCGCAGGGACCGCTGGCCAGCGGCCGCATGGGCTTCGAGCTTTTCGACAAGCCCAATTGGTCGGGCAGCGATTTCTCCGAAAAGGTGAATTACCAGCGCGCGCTGGAAGCCGAACTCGAGCGCACCATCCAGACCATGAACGGCGTGGAGCAGGTGCGCGTGCACCTGGTGCTGCCGCACGAATCCCTGTTCACCGAGCGCGAACGCCCCGCCAAGGCCGCCGTGGTTCTGAAGCTGCGCGGCATGCGCATGTCCGACCAGGTGGCCGCCTCGATCGCCAATCTGGTCTCCAGCGCGTGGGACGATCTTTCACCGCAGAACGTCACCGTGATCACCACCGACGGACAGATGCCCGGTCAGACCCACGGGCAGCTGGGCGACCTCGAGAACGGCTCGGTGGATCTGGAAACGGCCATGGCCGAGCGCGTGGTGCAGGTGCTCGCGCCGGTCGTGGGCGCCGATCATGTGAAATCCAGCGTGACCATCGAATACGATCCCACCTCGGCGGAGAGCACGCAGGATCTCTACGACCCGAACGCCACCGCGGTGGTCAGCTCGCAAACTTCGCAGGAAACCGCCCAGGATCTGGATCCCTCCGGGATTCCCGGCACGGCCACCAACGCGCCCAATGCGCCGCCCGCGGGCGCGGCCGCCAACCAGACCAACAGCGGGCAAGCCACGCAGGGCATTCGCAGCGAGAACAAGACCTTCGCGGTGAGCCACACCACCAAACATCTGATCGAACCGGCGGGACGCTTCAAACGCATCGCCGCCGCCGTTCTGGTGGACGACGTCATCGCCGTCCCGGCCGGCGACGGAAAACACCGAGACGCGCCGCAAACGCACCCCGGAGGAGATGAAGCAGATCGAAGACCTGGCCAAGGCGGCGCTGGGATTTGACGCCACCCGCGGCGACCAGATCTCCGTGCAGAACATCGCCTTCCAGTCCGCGCCGGTGGAAAAGCTGGACGCGCCCCACTCTTACCGAGCGCGTGCGCGTGGTCACCGAGCACTGGACGGGCTTGCTCCGCTACGTGGCGCTGTTCGGGTTGTTCCTGATGGTCTACTTCCTGGTTCTCAACCCGGTGAAGAAGCAGGTGCTGGCGGCCTTTGAAGCCGCGCCCGCGGCGGCCCTGCCGGCGGGCGCGGGCAATCCCGCACTGGCGCGCGGCGCTCCGCGCCGGAGCTGCCCGGCGGGCAACTCGCGCCGGCCTGGGCGTCGCGGCACGGCCGGCCGACCCGCAACTGCAGCGCGCCCTGAGCCATGCGGCAGCAGATGGTCTCCAACGTGAAGGCCGACCCGGAAAGCGCCGGACAGCTGGTGCAGAACTGGCTGGGTGAGGGCGGGGCTTCGTGAGTCCCGCGGCACCCAAACCCCTGAGCAATCCCCGCAAGGCCGCCACGCTGATGGTCCTGCTGGGCGAGGAAGCCGCGCGCAAAATCTGCGAGCACCTGCCCGGAAGCCGCCCTGCGCGCTCTCGCGCAGGAGATCGCCGCACTGGGCAGCATCGCTCCCGAAGCGGCCGCCGAAGTGCTGCAGGAATATCAGCAGCAGACACGCCACCAAGGAATCGGTGGCGCGCGGCGGCCCGGATTTCGCCACGCAGTTCCTGGTGAAGACGCTGGGCAACGAAGACAGCCGTCCGCTGGTCGACCAGGTGCGCTCGCTCGGAGATCACCGGCAAGAATTTCGAGGCGATGCAGAAGGCCGAGCCCGCAGCAGATCGCCAAAGTCCTCGCAGCAGGAACATCCGCAGACCATCGCCCTGGTGCTCGCGCACCTGAACGCCGCGGTTTCCAAGGACGTGCTGCTGCTGCTGCCCGACCCGGCTCGCACGCAGGCCGTCAAGCGCCTGGCGGAAATGCAGAATTTTTCCCCCGAAGTGGTGCAGAAGATCTCCGCTGTGCTGCAGCGCAAGCTGGTCGCCCCCGCGGAACAGGACAACGCAGCCCCTATGGGGGCGTCGACACGGTGGCCGACCTGCTCAACCGCGTCGGCCCCAAGGTCACCGCCGACCTGCTCGCGGGTATCGAAAAGGACAACGCCGATCTGGCCGCCACCATCCGCAACCAGATGTTCACCTTCGAGGATTTCGTGGAAGTCCCCGAAACCGGTCTGCGCGAACTGCTCGGCCAGCTCGACAAGAAGATTCTGGCCACGGCGCTCAAAGGCGCGTCCGAGAACCTGCGGAATCACTTCTTCAAGTGCATGTCCTCGCGCGCCGTGGAAATGCTCAAGGAAGACATGGAAGCGCTCGGGCCCATCCGCTCCAAGGACGTGCAGCAGGCGCAGAGCGAAATCGTGGCCGTGGCGCGCAAGCTCGAAGCCGAAGGCAAGATGACCCTGAAGAATGAAGCCGAGGACGCCTATGTCGTCTAGGTCCGCCGCCCCGGAGAATCCGCGCCGCCATGCCCGCCGAACCGTTTGTGTTTGCCTCTCCCGGAGGAGAAAACGGCCGCGACGCCCCCCGCGGGCAGGCTGCGCGCCGCTGGACCGCCGAGGCCTCGGCGCAGGGTCCGAGCAGAAAGGCTACGAGCAGGGCCTGGCCGAAGGCGAAGCGCGCGCCCGCGCCGCGTTTGAAAGCCAGCCTGGCGGACCTGCGCGGCGCAGCTGTCCGAGGCCCTGCGCGCAGTTCGCCGCGCAGCGCGAGAGCTATTTCAGCGCGTGGAAAGCGAGGTGGTGCAGCTGGCCCTGTCCATCGCGCGCAAGATCCTGCACCGCGAAGCGCAGATCGATCCGCTGCTGCTCACGGGCATCGTGCGCGTGGCCCTGGAGAGCCTCAACGACGGCACCCAGGTGCGCCTGCGCGCCAACCCGCAGGAGATTCCCTTCTGGCGCGACTATTTCAGCCGCGCCGCGGACATCTCGCCCGTCTCCCGAACTGCTGGGCGACGCGTCGCTGGAGCCCGGCTGCTGCGCTGCTGGAAACCGAGCTGGGCAGCACGCGCATCAGCCTGGAAACGCAGCTGAAGGAGATCGAACAGGGCTTCCTCGATCTGCTCGAGCACCGGCCGCGGGCCTGACGCAGGGACATGACATGAGCTGCCGCAGTCGAGACCCGCTCGCGCCCGTACTTCCGCCGCCTGGAGGATTTCTCCACCTTCCGCTGGATCGGGCGCGTCACCAAGGTGGTCGACTACCTGGTGGAATCGGAAGGCCCGTTCTGTTCGGTGGGCGAAGGCTGCGCCATCCTCACCTCCGACGGCCGCACCCTGGCCGGGGAGATCGTCGGGTTCCGCGAAAAAATGGTCCTTTCCATGCCGCTCGAGCGGCCCACGGGCATCCGCTACGGCGACCGCATCGTCACCCGCGGCACGCGGCCCTGCCTGCGCGTGGGCCCGGGGCTGCTCGGCCGGGTGATCGACGGCGCGGGCGAACCGCTCGATTCCAAAGGGCCCTACGGGGCCCGCGAATACTGGCCGCTGCGCGGCGACGCCCCGCTGCCGCTCACGCGCACGCGCATTCGCGAGCCGCTCGGCTGCGGCATCCGCGCCATCGACGGAATGCTCACCTGCGGGCGCGGGCAGCGCATGGGCATCTTCGGCGGCAGCGGCGTGGGCAAAAGCACGCTGGTGGGCATGATGACCCGCGGCACCTCCGCCGATCTCACCGTGCTGGCGCTGGTGGGCGAGCGCGGACGCGAAGTGCGCGAATTTCTCGAAGACGCACTCGGCGAGGAAGGCCTGGCGCGCTCGGTGGTCGTCGTTTCCACCTCCGACCAGCCGCCGCTTTCGCGCATCCGCGCGGCCCTGGCCGCCACCACCATCGCCGAATATTTCGCCGCGCAGGGCAAGCACGTGCTGCTGGTGACCGATTCGCTCACCCGCTTCGCCATGGCCCAGCGCGAAATCGGACTGGCCGCCGGCGAGCCGCCCACCGCCAAAGGCTACACGCCTTCGGTGTTCACGCTGCTGGCGCAGCTGCTCGAGCGCGCCGGCCATTTCGCACGACGGCAGCATCACCGGCTTCTACACCGTGCTCATGGAAGGCGACGACCAGCAGGATCCCCTGGTGGACGCCGCGCGCTCCCTGCTCGACGGCCACATCGTGCTGGACCGCCGCCTGGCCGCGCGCGGCCACTACCCGCCCATCTCCGCTGCTCGACAGCCTCAGCCGGCTGATGCCCGCCGTGTGCAGCCCCGAGCACCTGCAGAAGGCCGCGCGCCTGCGCGCGCTGCTGGCCTCCTACGCCGCTTCCGAAGACCTCATCCGCATCGGCGCGTACCAGAAAGGCGGCGATCCCCTGCTCGACCAGGCCATCGCCGCGCTGCCCGCCGTGAACGCCTTCCTGCAGCAGAACAAGAACGACAAATCACCCATCGAGCAGAGCCTGAAAGCGCTGCTCGCGCTGCCCGGCTAAAATCGAAACCGGGAAACTGATATCAAAAATGGACGACATTAATGGGTAAACAATAGGCCATGGCTTTCCGCTTCACGCTACAGGGGCTTCTCCGCGTCCGGGAGCTGCAGGAGAAAGCCGAGCTGCAGGGCTTGCAGGCGCTGGCCGCCAAGGTGGCCGCCGCGCGCGCCGAAATCGCCGCCCTGGACGCGCACACCGAACAGGCGCGCCGCACCCTCTGGGGGGACGCCGCCGCGGGCGTCTCCGGCGCGGAACTGCACTTTGGCGCGGCGCGCGAGGCCGCCTGCCGGGAGCAGCGCCAGGCCCTGCGCGCCAGGCTCGAGGAGATGGAGCGCGCGCAGCAGGCTCAGCAGGCCCGCTACCTGCACGCGCGCCAGCAGCGCGAAACCCTCTCGCATCTCCGCGACCAGCAGCTGGCCGCCTACGATCTCGAGCAGTTGCGCAAGGCGCAGCGCCAGATCGACGAGCTGTTCCTGATGCGCCTGCCCGCACGCGAGCATTCCTACAGCCCCTAGCCCGACAGCCCCTGGCCCGACACCCGCTGGAAGAAGCGCCCAGAGATCGCCCGCCGGCTTTTCTCCGCCGCATGGGGGTGCCGCGGGCCAGGCCCTCCAAACGGCGCCCCCGGAGCGACGAATTGCCTAGCTCGCCGGGCAACGCTTACCCAGCGCCGTATCGGCCTTTTCGCGAAAAACTTTACTCCCTCCGCAAGTCCCTATTTTCCAGCCAGTTAAAAGGCATCCGTTGCGGAACACTGTGGTCCCCCGGTTGCCTTGGTCCTCCGGGGAACGAAGCGAATTCCATGGTAGACGTGTCCAGCGCAAAACCGATGGCCAGCCCAGAAACAAGCACGGCGCAGCGAACGCTTCCGGCGCAGCCGGCGGGGAGCGCTCCGCTGAGCTTCGTGGCGACGTTTTCGGACGTGCTGCAGGCCTCGCTGCAAGGCAGCGCCGCGCCGGCCGCGCCGGGGGCCACCGCCCACCCGGCCAAGACGCGCGCAGGGTCGCTCGCGAGCCCGGCCACCAGCGGCGCGCCGGCCCTTTCCGATTCCGCCCCGGCGGCCACGCTCCCCAACCCGCTGCTTTTTCAGTTTCCCTGGGGTTCTGCGCAAGAGGCCCTGGCGCAACCGGCGGCGCTTTCTCTTTCCGTCGCGGCGGTTGTTCCGGCGGCAGAACCCGCTACGGCTGCGCTCACGGCGGCCACCAGTTCCGGGAGTCCTCTCCGGCAGCCGGACGATCCGCGAAACGCAGCGGCGACACCTTTCGACGGAACCGAAGAAGAAATCACCGCGCCGGGCGCGAGCGGATCCGCTTCCGCCGTACTTTTTCCCGCGTTCTCTTCCGCGCCGGGAACGGCATCGGCGTGGCCCTCTTCCGCCACCGCGGCGGGCCTGCAAACGGGTACCGAGGCGACAGCGGAGCAGGCCGGCGCGCCAAGCGCCGCCCCCCGATCGGGCGGTCCCACGATCGCGCCAAGGATAACTGTGCCGACGACGGCCGCGACCACAACGACAACGCCGGCGACGGCCGCGCCTTCTCCGGCCACGAACTCGACCGCGACGATCGGGACAATGTTGTCCACAGCGACGGGGGCGGCCTCGCCAGCAGGGCCCTCCGCGGCGGCCGGGTCAGCGGCCAGCGAAACTCCCAGCGCCGCCCCGAGTCCCGCTTCGTCCTCCGGTTCGCCAGCGGCGGCGACCGCCACGCCACTGCCTCCGACCGCGGGCGCGGCGCAGTCGGACGCCAGCGCGCCGCCGCAATCCTTTGCCTCCCTGCTTCCGGCGTCCTTCGTGGCCGAAGGACACAGCGTCTCGGACGGCCGCGCGCAACAGAATCCTTCTCCCAGCCCTTCGTCCCCGGCGGCCAGCGCTGCGGGTACAAACGCCACGGCCCTTTCGCCAGGTGCGGCGTCGGTCACCGCCGCGCCACCGGACGTACCGCCAGCGCCCGCAGCCCCGCGAAGGACAGTTCTCGCCGGCAGCCCCGCGCCTGCGAAGGGTGCGCCTTCGCCTTCACCCGGTTGGGGGTCCGCCGCGCCTTCGTTTTCGAATGCTTCGGTGCGGCTGCGTCAGGCGGCCGGTTCGGTGGCCCAGCCTGCCCCGGCCAGCGCTTCCGCGCCTCCGCAGGGACCGGAGGTGGAGGAGGAGGCAGGTTCGCCGGCTTCCCCGGCGAGTTCCCCGGAGTCTTTTTCGGCAGCTTCCTCGGCAGCTTCGTCCGAAAGGCCGGGAGACTCTCCCGCGCCCGCGTTCGCCGTGCCCGCCGGTTGGGGGAACGCCAGCACTCCCTGCGCGCTCTTCCCGCCAGTGCCACCGGCGGCCGCGTGGGGCGGCGGTGCAGACTCCGCCACCGCGACGTCCAATCCCTTCGCAGACCGCCCAGCCGTGCCCGCCGGCACTCCCGCGGGCGCGCCCGGAACGACTCCCGCGTTTCCGGCCATCCTGGCCATGCCCGGCACGCCGGCGGCAGGATCCGGCGATTCCCAGCCGGGAACCCCGGCCGCCGGGCCTCTTCCGTCGCAAACGGCGCTCCAGCAGCGCTCCGAGGACGGCCCCGAGCTTTCCGCGGGACTGCAAGCCTGGAACGGCGGAAACAACGCTTCATCTGCGGCCGTCCCCTCCGGCCATCTGGCCGGGACCGCCGCCGCTTCGGAAATGAACGTGGCCCTGCGCGCCGAAGGACTGGGCGCGGTGCAGTTGCACGCGCGCGTCACCGGCGATCAGGTGGGTGCGGCCATCACCGTCGAGCGGCACGAGGCGCACGCCGCGCTGGCCGGGGACCTGCCCGCGCTGCACCAGGCCCTGAGCGATCGCCAGCTACGCCTGGAAACGCTCTCTCTTGCGCAAGGCTCGCCGCATTCCGGGGCGGGCATCGGCGACGGCTCCGGCAGACAGCAACAGCAGGGTCCGGCTGCGCAGCGGCCGGGGCCGTCCGGCGGCGCGGCCGCCTCTTTTCTGGGCGCGGCGGAAACCACAGCGCCCCCGGAAGAGTCCGCCACGCGCACCGCTTTTGATTCCCATGGAAGGCTTAGCGTGCGGGCCTGAAGGCCGCACCAAGGAGAACAACGCATGGCTTCCGCAACAACGCTCATGAGCAATCCCTCGGGGGTGCTGCAACCGGCCCCTTCGTCGGGCACACAGCTGCCCTCGTCCTCGAGCGCGGCCACCAGCTCGTCGGACAACGGCCTCAACGCCAATTCGTTTCTGACCCTGCTGACCACCCAGCTGCAGGCGCAGGATCCGCTCAACCCCATGGACCCTTCGCAGATGGTGGACCAGCTCACGCAGATCAATTCCCTGCAGCAGCTCATCCAAATCCAGTCCGACCTGCAGACGCATGATGGGCACGTCGTCCACGGCCAGCGGCACGTCGGGCAGCACGGGAAGCGGCACGACGGCATAGGGAGCGACAAGGTCCGCAGGGTCCAGAGGGTCCGCGGGGTCCACGGGGGCCGCGCAGCCCGGCACGTAAAGTTTCGGCGGTAACAACTACACTTCTTCGCCACGCGCGAAGCACGACTAGGAGGAACAGATGGGAGCCTTTTCCACAGCACTTTCCGGCTTGAACAGCGCCTCGGTCGATCTCTCGGTGATCTCCAACGACCTGGCGAACATGAACACCATCGGCTACAAATCCACCGACGCCAATTTCCAGGACCTCTTCTACCAGCAGATCGGGAGCAGCGCGAGCGGCAACCCCGAGCAGGTGGGATCGGGGGCCACCGTCGGCTCCATCAGCTCCAACTTCACCGAAGGCACCATCAGCGCCACCGGCGTGCCCACCGACGTGGCCATCGATGGACAAGGCTTCTTCGTGGTCAACAATGCCGGCGAACAGGAGTTCACGCGCGCCGGCAATTTCTCCATCAGCTCGAGCGGGCAGCTGCTCGCAAGCGACGGCGGCGAGGTGATGGGCTATCCGGCTGTGAACGGGGTGGTGAACGCCAACCAGACCGTGGCCCCGCTGATGATCCCCGCCGGCCTCACCGTGCCGGCCAAGGCCTCCTCGCAGTTCAGCCTGAGCGTGAGCCTCGACTCCGACGGCGGAACGGCCGTGGCCGCCGCCAGCCAGCAGACCGGCACGGGAATCACCCCCGCCACCGTACTCAAGACCGGCAGCACGCTGGACTTCACCGATGGCACCAACACCTTCACGCTACACCTCCGCCGCCGGCAACACCCTGAACACCCTGGCCACGGCCATCAACGCCAATGCCAACTTCACCGCGGCGGTCTCCGGGAACTCCCTGACGATCACCGCTAAGAACGGGCAGGCGGTCACTTTTTCCGCCAACACCCTCACCGACGCCGCCACGGGCACCCAGGCGGAGGCCTTCGCGCCTTCGGCACCCCGCAGGCCGCCGGCACCTTCAGCACCCCGGTCACCGTGTACGACGCCCTCGGCGGCACCCACGTGCTCACGGCCACCTTCACCAAGACCGCCTCCAACACGTGGAGCTACGCCCTCACCGTTCCGGCCAGCGACGTGGGCCAGACGGGCAACCCGGTGACCGTCAAGAGCGGCACGCTGACCTTCAACGGCAACGGCCAGCTGACCTCGCCCACCGGCACCATTCCGGTGGCCATCAACAACCTGGCCGACGGGGCCAGCAACCTGTCCCTCAACTGGAACCTGAGCGGCGCCACCGGCAGCGGCCTGCTCACCCAGGTCTCCGGCCCCTCCTCCACCTACTCCACGCAGACCGACGGCTACGCCAGCGGATCGCTGCAGAACTTTCTCGGTGGCGAGCGACGGCACCATCCAGGGCGTCTTCAGCAACGGCGCAACGCTGGCCCTGGGACAGATCGCCCTGGCTTCCTTCACCAACTCCGAGGGCTTGATCAAGAACGGCTCCAACAGCTACCTGGCCAGCCTGTCCTCCGGGCAGGCCACCATCGGCGCGCCCAACGCCGGCGGCCTGGGCTCGGTCACCGGCGGATCGCTCGAGCAGTCCAACGTGGATATCGCCACGGAGTTCTCCAACCTGATTCTGGCCCAGCGCGACTATCAGGCCAACGCCCAGACGGTCACCACGCTCGACCAGGTTTCGCAGTACGCCATCAACATGATCCAGAACGGATAAAGCCCCGCTAACTAAAACGCCGGCGGCGGCCCGCGCGCGAACGCCGCGCGCCGGGCCGCCCGCGGCCTTTCTATAAAGATTCTCTAATCATACGCGCGGCTCTCCAGGCGCACGCGGCCTCGCGCGGATCGCGCGCTTGCGCCGAATCTCTGCCGGGTCCGCGGCGTAACTACCCTTGTGTTCTGCTTGCCCTTCCGCAGCGGCCCGTTGCCGCGGCGCGAAACGCGCCCGGTCGCCGCGGCACCGCTTCGGTCCGCCAATTGCAATTCCGTGTGCCATGGCGGAACAGAACCAAGCTCAGCCACGGCCGGCAACCGCTGCCCCGAAACCCAAGTCCAATCTCCTGCTCTTCGCCCTCGTGGGCGCTCGTCCTGCTGCTGGCGGCGGCTCCGGGCGCAGGCTGGTTTCTGCTCGCCGCGGCAGTCAACAGCGCCGCGCCGGCGGCGCCGGCGGCGGAAAAGAGAGCAACCGGAATTTACCGTGCACCTGGACCGCTTCACGGTCAATCTGGACGATCCCAGGAGAAAGCCACTTCCTGCGCGTCACCATGGACCTGGGCCTGGCGCACGCCCCCAAGGGAGACGCCAGCAAGGAAGGACGCGGAGGCGTCGGGCTTTCCCATGGCGCGCACGCGCGACACCATCCTCTCCGTCCTGACCGCCTGCAAAGCCAACGAACTGTTGACCCCGCGAGGGCAAAGCCGCGCTGAAACAACACCTGCTCGCCGCGCTGCAGCAGAAGGTGCCGGAGATCGACGTGCGCAACGTCTACTTCACCGAATTTCTGGTGCAGCGCTAGCCATGGCCGCCGCTCTCGGCCGTTTCCAGGCGCCCGCCGCGAACAGTCATCCGAAAGCGCCTGGCAGGAGGCCGGCTGGCTGCCCTGCCGCGCTGGCGGCCGAAATTGCCGTGCGCGGCTTCACCGTGGGCGACCTGCTGAGCCTGGAAGTGGGATCGCTCGTCGATACCGGCGTTTCCACCGAAGCGGACGTCGCGGTGCGTGTGAACGGCGCGCGCGTCGGCTGCGGCAAGCTGGACCTGCTCGGCGGAACGCCTCGGCGTGCGCGTCACCGAACTGCTGATGAGCGCCCATGAAAACCATGAGCCCATCGAACGGCAAGGCCCCCCTGCGCAGCTCTGCTGCAACGCCGCCTCCGCGGCCTTCCGCCTGCGGACTCCCCTTGCGGCTACCGCGCATGGCGCCCGCCTGCTGGGCGGCGCTGTCCGTGGGTGCTGGCGTCAGCGTGCGCCGCGCCGCGCGCCGCCTGCGTCTGTGCGAGAGCCTTTCGCTGGGCGAAAAGCGCCTGTGGCCGTGGTGGAATTCGAAGGACAGCGCTTTCTGCTGGCGGCCACTTCCGAGCACATCACCCTGCTGCAGACCCTGGGGCGGCTGCGACCCGCGGCGGACGCCGCCTGCGGAGGGACGCGTGAAGCGTCTCGGCTCCGGCTATCTTCCGAGCGGCTCGCGGCCTGGCAGCGGTGGCGCGGCTTGTGCCTGCTGCTGCGGAGCGTTCTCGTCTGTGGCCTGCCGCGCGGCCGCCGCCGCCCGGCCCCGGCGCAGGGCGTTTCCATCCAGATCCCCGGGCTTCAGCCATGCACGGCGATTCCACCTCCTGGACCATCGTGGCGCCTGATGACGCTGCTGACGCTGCTGCCCGCGTTGCTGCTCTCGGCCACGCCCTTCGTGCGCATCCTGGTGATCTTCCATTTTCTGCGCCAGGCGCTGGGCACGCAGAGCACCCCGGCCAACCAGACGCTGATCGGCCTGTCCCTGTTTCTGACCTATTTCCTGATGCAGCCGGTGGCCCTGGCCATCAACCAGCAGGCCCTGGTGCCGCTCGAGAGCGGCGCGATCACCACCTGGGAGGCCGCTCGACCGCGGCTCGGTGCCGCTGCGCGAGTTCATGCTGCGCTACACGCGCGAGAAAGACCTGGCGCTGTTCGTGGACATGTCCCAGCAGGCGCGCCCCAAAGCAGCCCGACGATCTGCCCATGCGCATCGTCATTCCCGCCTACATTCTTTCGGAGCTGAAAACCGGCTTTCAGATCGGCGCCATCCTGTTTCTGCCGTTTCTGGTGATCGATATGGTCACCGCTTCGGTGACCACCTCCATCGGCATGATGCAGCTGCCGCCGGTGGTGATTTCCACGCCGCTCAAGATTCTGCTCTTCGTGGTGGCCGACGGCTGGAACCTGGTGGTGGGCTCGATGCTGAAGAGCTTTCACTAATGGGGAGGAAGGAACACATGTCGCCCGAACAAGTCGTCGCCATCGCCCGCCAGACGCTCGAAGCCGCCTTCTGGGTGGCCGCGCCGATTCTGATTTCGCGCCACGGTGGTGAGCCTGGTGATCAACATCGGGCAGGTGATGACCTCGGTGCAGGATCCCACGGTGACCACCGTGCCGCGCCTGGCGGCGGTGGGCGGGATCGTGTTTTTGCTGACGCCCTGGATGCTGCATCACCTGGTGGCGTTCACGATCAATATTTTTTCCGATTTCCGGGCCTTTACGCAGTAGCCCTAGCACAGGAGAACGGCGAGCAGCCATGTCCCCGCTGCTGGAACAGATTCTGGCGCACGCGCTGCCCATCGGGGTGCGCCTCGGCGGGCGTGATGACCTTTGCGCCCTTCTTCGGCAGCGACGCCTTTCCCGCGCGCGTGAAGGCCGCCCTGGTGCTGGCGCTCACGGCCATGCTCTACGGCGTGTGCCCGGTGCCGGATCTGCCGCTGACCGCTTGCAGCGCCATCGCGCATGGTGCTCAGCGAGGCGGTGTCGGGCCTGCTGATGGGCCTTTCGGTGCAGATCGTTCTGGAGGGCGCGCAGTTGGCCGGGCAGCTGGCCGGGGCGCAGCTGGGATTTTCGCTGGCGGCCATCATCGATCCGCAGACCAATATCGAGACCCCCGT
The DNA here is from genome assembly GCA_963848365.1 of uncultured Acidobacteriota bacterium. Lineage (GTDB taxonomy): Bacteria > Acidobacteriota > Terriglobia > Acidiferrales > UBA7541 > Palsa-295. Next base: position 929,063 of record CAWKDI010000002.1, on the reverse strand, counting down.
GCTGACCATCTTCTACCAGATGATCGCCCTGCTGATTTTTCTGCAGCTGGATGTGCACCACTGGATCCTGCGCGCGGTGGTGAAAAGCTTCGCGTATTTTCCGGTGGGCACGGGCGTGCTCACCCTGCGCGCCGCGCGCGAACTGCTGCGCGCGGCCGGGGCCATGTGGCTGATCGGCGTGCAGATCGCCGCGCCCATCCTGCTGGCCACCATGGTCATCGACGTCACCATCGGTTTTCTGAGCAAGGCCTCGCCGCAGCTGCCGGCCATGTTCATCGGCATCTCGGCGAAGAGCCTGGCGGGCTACGCCCTGCTGGCCGCCTCCGTGGGGCTCTGGCCGGTGCTTGCTGGAAGACAAATTCCTGGACGCCATGGGCTGGATGGAGCGCGTGCTGGGGCTGGCGCGCTAAGCGACCAAACGACATGGCCGACAACCGATCCGAAAAAGCCACCGCGCGCCGCAAGCAGAAGGCCCGCGAAAAAGGCCAGGTGGTGCGCTCGCGCGATCTGGCCGCCGCGCTCACCCTGCTCGCGCGTGACCCTGGCGCTCTCCTGGCAGCCGCAGATGTGGATCGGGCGCTGGCGCGGGCTGTTCGAACGGCTGCTGGCGGCCGGCAGCAGCGGCGAGATCGGCCTGGGCACGCCCATTTTTTCCTGGACGCTGCTGGCCGTGGCGCAGTGGCTCGCCCCGATGCTTGCGCTGGCCCTGGCGGTGGCCCTGCTCACGCACACGGCGCAGGGCGGGTTCGTGTTCGCCACCGAGGCGCTGCAAGCCCAACTGGGACCGCCTCAACCCCGCGAGCAACATCTGGCAACATCTTCTCCTTCGCCGGGCTCAGCCGCCTGCTGCGCTCGCTGGTGCCCTTCTGCGGCCATCGTGGCTCTGGCCGTGAACATCCTCGAGCGCGACTTCCCGCAAGATCGCCCACGCCGCGCGCTTCGACTCCCGCGAACTGCTCGCGCAGCTGGGCTCGCTGCTCTTTGAACTGGCCTGGAAGTTCGGCCTGGTGCTGCTGGCCTGGGCCGGCCTGGACTATTTCCTGCAGCGCCGCAACTACGAGCGCTCCCTGCGCATGACCAAGCAGGAGGTCAAGCAGGAACCCAAGGACACCGACGGCAATCCGCTCATTCGCGGCCGCATGCGCCGGCTGCGCCGCGCGCTGCTGCGCAAGATCCTGGCCAAGGACGTGCAGCGCGCCACCGCCGTGATCACCAACCCCACGCACTACGCCGTGGCCATCGAATACCGCCCGGAAACCATGGCCGCGCCGGTGGTGGTGGCCAAGGGCCGCAACCTGCTGGCCCAGAAGAATCAAGCAGCATCGCCCGCTGGCACGAAATTCCCATCGTCGAAAATCCGCGTTCTGGCGCAGGCCCTTTACAAGACCACCGAAGTGGGCCAGGCCATTCCGCCCAAGCTCTACGCCGCGGTCGCCGAAATCCTGGCCTTCCTGTACCGCGCGCAGGCGCGCCTGCTGGCCGCGCAGCCCGAGGGCGGCGAGCTAACCCATGGCCGCCACGCGCCAGCACCGCGACTCCCGCCGCGCCCCGGCCACGCAAGCGCGGCATCCTTCGACTGGCTGCTGCCGGTGGCCGCCGTGTGCATGGTCTTCATGATGCTCGTGCCGGTGCCCAGCCTGGTGCTGGACCTGTTCCTGGCCACCAGCGTCACCCTCGGCGTGATCGTGCTGCTCTCGCGCCCTCTACATCCTCAAGCCGGTGCAGTTCTCGGTCTTCCCCACACTGCTGCTGATTCTGACCCTGTTGCGCATCTCGCTCAATATCGCCAGCAGCCGCCGCATCCTGCTGCACGGCAACGAAGGCACCGCCGCGGCCGGGCACGTGATCGAGGCCTTCGGGCAGTTCGTGGTGGGCGGCAACTACGTGGTGGGCTTCGTGATTTTCCTGGCCTTGATCGCCATTCAGTATCTGGTCATCAACCACGGCGCGGTGCGCACCGCCGAAGTGGCCGCGCGCTTCACCTTGGACGCTCTGCCCGGCAAGCAGATGGCCATCGACGCGGACATGAACGCCGGCCTGATCGACGAAGCCCAGGCGCGCGCCCGCCGCGAACATGATCGCCCGCGAAGCCGAATTCTACGGGGCCATGGACGGCGCGGCGCGCTTCAGCCAGCGCGACGCCCTGGCCACCATTCTGATCACCGCCATCAACATCATCGCCGGCTTCCTGATCGGCGTCTTCCAGCTCAACATTCCCTTCGATCAGGCGCTGAAGACCTACACCATCCTCACCGTCGGCGACGGCCTGGTGACCATGATCCCGTCGCTGCTGGTTTCGGTGGCCGGCGGCATGGTGGTCACGCGCACCTCCACCAACGAAACCGTGGGCGTCGAACTGGGCCGCCAGCTTTTCGGCAAGAAGAGTGCCGCTGCAGATCGCTGCCGGCGTGATCTTTCTGCTGGGACTGATTCCCGGGCCTGCCCAAATTCTCCTTCTTCCTGCTGGCCGCCGGAGCGGCCTTTCTGGCTTCGCGCGCGCCTCCGGCGACGACAAGCCCGCGGAAGAAGCCGCCGCCGGCGAAGAAGGAAAAGAAGCCGGACACCGCAGCAGCAGATCGAGAAGCTGCTCAAGCTCGACGAACTCAGCCTGGAAGTGGGCTACGCCCTGGTTCCGCTGGTCGACCAGGCCCAGGGCGGGCAGCTGCTGCAGCGCATCCGCGCGCTGCGGCGCCATCTGGCCCTGCAGCTGGGCTTCCTGGTGCCCTCCATTCACATCACCGACAACCTGAAGCTCAAGCCGCGCGAGTACGTGATCTACCTGCGCGGCGTGGAAATCGCCCGCTGGGAGATGTATCAGGACCGCGTGCTGGCCATCAGCTCCGAGCCCAACCCGGCTGCCGCTCGACGGCTTCGACACGCGCGAACCGGCCTTCGGCACCGCCGCCAAATGGATTGCTCCCGGCCTGCAGGAACTGGCGCTCACCAAGGGCTACGTGGTGGTGGACCAGACCTCCGTGCTGGCCACGCACATCGCCGAGATCGTGCGCCAGTTCGCCCACGAACTGCTCACCCGCCAGGAAACCAAGCGCCTGCTGGATGCCCTGGCCGAAAGCCAGCCCAAGCTGGTCGACGAACTGGTGCCGCGCCTGCTCACCCTGGGCGAGGTGCAGAAGGTTCTTGCAGCAACTGCTTGCGCGAGCAGGTCTCCGTCCGCGACCTCACCACCATTCTGGAGGTGCTGCTCGATACCGCCGCCACGAACAAGTCGCAGGTGGCCCTGGTGGAAGCCACGCGGCAGGCCCTGGGCCGCTCGCTGGTGCAGCCGCTGCTGGGCGAGGACCGCAAGCTCAAGGTGCTGACCCTCGATCCCGGCGTGGAGCAGGAGATCCAGCGCAGCGTCGATCCGCAATTCGCCGGGGACCGCTCGGGAGCGCTCCGCTTCGGTGCGCCGCGTGCTGGAAGGTCTGCAGAAGTCCATCGCCGATAAGGCGGCCTTGAATTCCATGACCCTGCTGTGCAGCAGTCCGGCGCGCTTCTATCTGCGGCGCCTGCTCGAGCCTTTTCTGCCGCGCATCGTGGTGCTTTCGCCGGCGGAGATTCCCGCCGACCGTTTCGGTGCAGTCGCTGGGGACGGTGCGCTGATGGATCGCTCACTGGCAGACGCATCGGCGGTGAATAAGCGCGGAACGCAACGTGACCACGGATACTCAACACGACACTCAACAACCCGCTCGCGAGTCTCCGGCTCGATGCCGGTGCGAACGGAGAACGGATTGCTGCACCGAGCATCTTCCCGAGGTGCAGTACATCGCCCGGCGCATTCACGACCGGCTGCCCGTGCAGATCCCCCTCGAGGACCTCGTGCACGCCGGTGTTCTGGGGCTGATCGACGCGGTGGACAAGTTCGACCACACGCCGCGACGTGCAGCTGAAGTCCTATGCCAAATTCCGCATCCGCGGGGCCATCCTGGATAGCCTGCGGGCCACCGACTGGAGTCCCCGCCGGCTGCGCAAGCAGGCCCGCTGGCTGGAGGAGACCTTCCGCAATCTCGCCACCGAACTGGGGCGCTCGCCTTCGGAAGCTGGAAATCGCCGAGCGCCTGGGCATGGGGCTGCTCGAATTCCAGCAGCTGCTCGGCGAACTGCACGGGCTCGATCTGGGCAGTCTGCAGCCGGACAACGGCGAGGAATTCGACGAGACCGCCGACGCGCACCTACCAGCCCAACGGGCCGCGAGGAAAATCCCTTCTTCCAGTGCCTGCAGTCGGAGCTGAAATCGTTTCTCGCCGAGGCCATGAATTCGCTCGAGGAAAAAGAGCGCCAGGTGATGGCGCTCTATTATCTGGAAGAACTGAACATGAAGGAAGTGGGAGCGGTGCTGGGCATCGGCGAGTCGCGCGTTTCGCAGCTGCACTCGCTCGCCCTGGTGCGCCTGCGCGCGCGCCTGCAGGAGCTGATGCAGTCCCGCGCGCCGCACGCCAAGGACGGCGAGCCCACCCTGAGCGGCCTGGTGTAGCCCGCCGGACGCGGGAGGCGGGAAAAGCAATTCGGGAAATCGGCCGGGGAATTCGCCGGGGGAGAAACATCATGGAAGGGACGTCTCATAACGCGCTGCTCGATGCGGCCGCGCTGCAGGCCGGCGCGTTGAACGCCGCCGAACTCGCCGCGCTGCGCGTCAAGGCGCGCAAAAGCGCCTCCGCGGTGCGCCCCGCAGCGCAGTCCGCCGTGGCGGCCTTTGACCCCCGTTTGGTGGGGCGGCCCACCGACGCGCAGCTGCAAGGCCTGGAGCCGCTGCATAAAAACTGCGCCCGCAAGATAGCCCGCGCCCTGAGCGTCTTGCTGCGCGCGAGCGTGGAGGCGGAAACCGCCGCCGTCGAGCAGTCTTCCGCCGCGGAACTGCTCGAAAAACTCCCCGCCGCGGGCTACCTCGCCGGCTGGGGCCGGGCCCTCGGCGCGACAGCCCTGCTGCATCTCGACCTCGCGTTCGTGTTCCCCCTCCTGGACCGCCTCCTCGGAGGCACCGGGCAGGAAGCCCCGGAGGCGCGCGAACTCACCGAAATCGAGCAGGAAATCTTCGCCCCCGTGGGCGGCGCGCTGGCACAGGCCCTGCGCGAGGCCTGGGAGCCGGCGGTGAAATTCGAGGCCCCCGGCGCGGGGGCGCGGCCGGTTGCCCCGGCCGAGGCCGCCGCCTTCCTTCCGCCCGCCGAGCAGATGCTCGCGCTGAGTTTTGAAGTGCGCCTCCAGGAAATCGCCGGGCGGCTGCTGCTGGTGTTTCCTTCGGCCATCGCCGCGGCCCTGCTGCGGCGTTTCACCCCGCAGGAAGAGCCTGCGCCGCCCGCCCTCCCGCGGGACAGCGCCCGCCTGCGCGCGCGGCTGCTCGAAGGCCGCTTCGAGGCCGAACTGCTGCTGCCAAGCAGCACCGTCTCGCTGCGCCAGCTGTGCGGGCTGCAGCCGGGCGACGTGGTCGTGCTGAACGTGCGCGCGAGCGAGCCGCTGCCGGTGCGCGTCGCCGGACAGGAAATGTTTCTGGCCGCGCCGGTGCGCTGCGGAACGCGGCGCGCGGCGCAGGTGCAACAGGTGCTCTCGATTGTCCCTAAAAAAGAAGAGGAGGAACGCGCGTGAGCGATGCGACCACGAACGAGACGACGAATGCCGTGACGACCAATACCGCGGCGAATGACGACCGAGACCAGGCCGGAGTCCACAACGCCGTGCCGTTGAACGCCGAGGCGGCCAGCGCCAACGCGCACCTCGATCTGCTGCTGGATGTGCCGCTCGAAGCCACCATCCGCTTCGGCGAAGGCCAGCTGCTGCTGCGCGACATCCTCTCCGCCGCCCCCGGGGCGATTTTTCCGCTCGACCGGGAGCTCAACGCCCCGGCGGACCTGCTGGTGGCGGGCCGCCTGATGGCCCGCGGCGAAGTGGTGGTGGTCAACGGCAACTTCGGCCTGCGCGTCACCGAGCTGGCGGCCGGCCAGCCCCTGGCGCAGGCCGCGCTGCCGGGCGCGCCGCAGCCCGCTCCGCTGTTGAAAGAATAAACGGGAAGAATACGGGCGGAAAGAATGCCAACTGAAAGGAACGCGGAAAGACGCGACGCGGAATGAATGGACGCGCAGTGCACGAACGCGGAATGCACGAACACAAATGAATAATTCTCCGGTAAATTCACTGCTCGATAAACATGCGGAACCGGCGGAGACTGCTCCGGGCGCTTCCCCCGGCGAGGGATTTTTCTGGCTGGACCGGCTGCGTCACCGCTGCGCCCACCCGGATTGCCCTGAACGCGGCCGGGTGTGGCCGCGCTGGCGGGCCCGTGCCGAGGGCCTCGAGTTTGCCGGCCAGCGCTACTGCTGCCCGGGGTGCGCGGAAGGCGCGTTTGCGGCGGAAATCGAACGCCTCCTGCTATTGTCCCGGCAGGAGGCCGCAAAACCGTCTCGCGTTCCGCTGGGCCTGCTGCTGGTGTCGCGCGGGCTGATCTCCAGCGCGCAGCTGCAGGAGGCCCTCGAGCGGCAGCGCGGACGCCGTGGCGCGCGCCTGGGCGCACTGCTGCTCGAAAGCCACGCCCTCGGCGAAGCCGCGCTCACCGCCGCCGCTGGGCATCCAGTGGGGCTGCCCGGTGTTTCCGCTGGAGTCCAGCCGGGCCTATCGCGACTGCGCCGGCCTGGTGCCCTTCGCGCTGCTGCAATCGCGCGGTATTCTGCCCGCGCATTATGCCCCCGCCACGGGCGTGCTGCATGTGGCCTTCACGCGGCGCATCGACTACACCCTGCTGTACGCCATCGAGCAGATGTGCGCCGTCCGCGCGGTCCCCTGCGTGGCCCCCGACCGCCTCGTCGAGGAAGCCCTGGGGCAACTTCAGGCCCTGCCTCCCGAAGAGTCCGTGTTCGACAGCGTGCGGGGCTCCCGCGACATGGCCCACCTGGCCGCAGGATACGCCGGAAAGCTGGGCGCGGCGCGGGCGCAGATCGCCGGGGCCGCCGGCTTCGTGTGGTTCCGCTTCGAGAACCCCCGCGGCTCGCACCATCTGCTGTTTCAATGCCCCCTTTCGCCGCAGGCCCCTGTTTTGCAATACGCTCCCCTTTCCCGACACGCCCCCCTTTCGCGATAGATGCGGGCGCTTCCCCGCGCTAAAGACTTTCGGCGGCCCGCCGATAGTCCTAGTGAGGGGGAAAGCGGATGCCGCGTCTAGGACCAGCCGTCGAGTTGCAGTGCCAGATTCCCACCGGCGAGGCCGCCGCCCGCCAGGAACGAAAAAATCGCGTGATGTCGCTGGTGGCCGAGGGCTTTCCCGTTCCGCAAGGACGCCTCTTCGAACTGATCGGACTGCTGGGCGAGCCGGTCACCGACCTGCGCGGGGTGAGCCAAATCCTGGGCGACGAGCCGCGCCTGGGCGCGCAGATCCTGGGCCTGCTGCGCTCCTCTTCCCTTCCCGAATACCGCTGCGCCGCGGGCGTGCCGGAGGCCGTGGTGCTGCTGGGTTCCGAGCGCCTGCGCATGCTCGTGCTGGGCTGCGCCCTGGCGGACTTCGCCGGCCGCCGCCTGCCGGCCGAAGCGCTGCGCCGGTTCTGGCACCACAGCCTGCTCACCGCGCTGCTCAGCCAGAAGATCGCCGCGGAGGTGCAGCCGGAGTTCGCCGAGCACGCCTATTTCGCGGGCCTGCTGCACGACATCGGGCGCTTGCCGCTGCTGATTGTGGGGCAGGAAGAAGAGCAGACCGGCGCGGGGTTTTCCGCCCGCGTGCACGACGATCCCGCGCGGGAGCGCGATTATTTCGGGGTGAGCCACTGCGACGTGGGCCGCTGGATCGCCTGCTGCGGGAATTTCCCCTCCTGGATGGCCGACGTGGTGGAGCATCACCACGACCCCCGGCAGGCCGCCTGCGAGGCCACGCTCACGGCCATCGTCGCGGCAGGCGACCAGTGCTGCCAGCCGCACCCCGGGCCGGATGCGCGCGGCGCGCAGTGCCCGCCCCCGGCGGCGCGATCCGGCGAGACCTGGTCCGCGGATGCGAAGCTGTTCCAGTTCCGCCCGCCCCATCTGCTGGCCGACGACCGGGCCCTGCATTCCCAGTTCCTGGAGACCTCCACCGCGTACACGCCGTTCCCGCGCTTCGGCTCCTGCTAGCGCCGGTCGCCCCAAACCTCTTTCCGGAACTGTTCTCCGTAGCCGTTCTCCGTAGCGGTTCTCCGTAACCCCGCGCGGAAAATTCTGCCCAGCCGCGCCGCGCCCCTGGGCAATTCCGGGCGTTGCGCCTTTTGCGCCGGCCTTGCTGCGGCCTCCGGCCTGGGCCTAACCCGCCCTTTCCCGAGCATTTTCCCCGAACCTCGCGCCAGATTAGGAGTCGCTAATATGGCCTCCCTCTTGCTGTACCACTGTGAAAAGGAGTGCCATGGACAGCGGGTTTTATTCAGCCTTTACCGGTCTCGCGGCGCGCATGCAGTCGCTCGATCTGCTGGCCAACAACCTGGCCAACGTCAACACCGCCGGCTACAAATCCGAAAAGGAATTCTACCGGGCCTTCGCGGCCTCCATGACCAACCGCGCCATCACCCCCGTGAACCAGGCCATCAACGACTACGGGCTGATGGGCGGGGCGCGCGTGGATCTTACCGCCGGGGCCCTGCAGACCACCGGCAACGACACCGACTTCGCACTCGACGGCTCGGGCTTCTTCGTGGTGCAGACCAAGGCCGGGATGCGCTACACCCGCAACGGCAATTTCAGCCTGAACACATCCCGCCAGCTGGTGGACCCTCAGGGCAACCTGGTGCAGGGCCAGAACGGACCCATCCAGCTGCCCTCCGGCAACGCCACCGTCAGCACCGACGGAACGGTCTCGGTGGACGGGGCCGTGGTGGCCCAGCTGAAGATCGTCGATTTTGCGCCCGGCACATCGCTTTCGCCGGAAGGAAACAACGACCTGGCGGTCGCCGGCGAACGCCCAGCCCATCGATTCCGACGCGCAGGTGCGCCAGGGCATGCTGGAGGCCTCCAACGGCGACGCCATCACCAGCGCGGTGGCCCTGATCGACCTGCAGCGCAACGCCGAAATGATGCAGCGCGCGCTGACCATCTTTAACACCGATTTCAACCAGACCGCGGTGCAGGAACTGCCGCACGTTTAGAAAACAGAGGAGAGCCTACGAATGTTTCGCGCACTCAATACCGCCGCCAGCGGCATGATCGCCCAGCAATACAACCTGGACAACATCGCCAACAATCTGGCCAACGCCAGCACCGCCGGGTTCCGCAAGCGCCGCCTGCAGTTCCAGGACCTGCTCTACCAGAACCTCGTCCTGCCGGGCGCGGCCTCCACCCAGCAGACCACCTACTCGACGGGCTTGCAGATCGGCCTGGGGGCGCGCTCCTCGGCCTCGGAAATGATTCAGACGCAGGGCGACTTCGAGCAGACCGGCAACCAGCTCGACCTGGCCATCCAGGGCAACGGCTTTTTCCAGGTGCAGCTGCCCAGCGGACAGCTGGCCTATACGCGCGCCGGCAGCTTTCAGGTGGACGCCCAGGGACAGGTGGTCACCGCCGACGGCTACGCCCTGCAGCCGGCCATCACCATTCCCACCAACGCCACCAGCATCACCATCGGCACCGACGGCACCGTCAGCGTTGCCATCCCCGGCCAGCAGCAGGCCCAGCAGGTGGGGCAGATTCAGCTGGCCACCTTTGCCAATCCCGGCGGGCTCAACAGCACCGGGCAGAATCTGTTTCTGCCCACCACCGCTTCCGGCGACGCCATCCTGGGCACGCCCGGCGGCACCGAGGGCCTCGGCACCATCCAGCAGGGCGAGCTCGAACAGTCCAACGTGAACGTGGTCGAGGAATTCATCGAGATGATCCTGGCGCAGCGCTCCTACGAGTCCAACTCCAAGGTGGTGCAGGCCGCCGACCAGATGTTTCAGGATGTCAACTCGATGTCGCGCTAGATGTCGCGCTAGACGTCGCGCTAGGTCGCGCGGGTTGACGCGGCCCCCGGAGCCCTTCTTGCGAACCGCTGAAAAAAACTGGCCCGCTTTTGTGGCGATCCTGGCCGTGCCGGCGTTTCTGGCATTCCTGGCGCTGCCGGCCGTGCTGCCGCGGGCGGCCGGGGCGCGCGCGGCCGCGCCCGTCTGCGCGCTGCTCACCGAGGCGCGCGTCACCGGCGACGCCATCTACCTCTCCGACCTGCTGCCCTCCGGCAGTTCCGCGGCGCTGCGCGAGGCCGCCGGAAAAATCTCCCTGGGAGCCGCGCCTCCGCCGGGCCGCACGCTGACCCTCGACGGCGGGCGCATCGCGCGGGCCCTGCCCGCCGCCGCGCGCGGCGAGATTCTCGTTCCGCCGCAGGTGCTGGTGCGCCGCTCCGGCCGCCTGCTCACCCGCGAAGAGGTGCTGCGCGCCATCCAGGGTTCCCTGCGCTACAACAAGCTTCCCGGCGCGGAAAGCCTGGACCCGGACGACGTGCACTTCTCGGCCGAGGTGCTGGTCTCCGCCGAAGACGCCAAACTGCAAGTGCGGCGCGCCGACTTCGACGCCGCCTTGAACCAGGACCGTTTTCTGCTGGTGTCCGCGGCGGATCCCCGCGCGCTGCCCTTTCTGGTCACCGTGCGAGCGGCGCTCCGCCGCCCCGGAAATATCCGCCGAAGACGCGCCGGGCTTGCGCGAAGCGGCCCTCGAACGCGCGCTCCAGGGCGCGCCTGCGGCCGGCGGCTCCTCCGGGCGAGATCCTTGGTGGAACCCAAAAAACGCGCCCGCCTGCACGTGGTCTCCGCGAGCATGCAGATGTTTCTGGACGTCCTGCCGCTTGAAAAAGGCGCGCTGCATGACACCGTGCGCGTCAAGCTTTGCCGGAAGCGGCCGCATTCTCGACGGCGAGGTGGTCGCCGCGGGCCGCCTGGAGGCCCAGTTTTGAGGACGTCTGAACCCATGTCAAACCCGTGTCCGAACCCTGTCCGAACCCATGTCCGACCCATGAACGGGCGCTCGAAATCACCTTTCCTGCTGGGCGCGCTGCTGGCGGCGAGCCTGTTTTCCGGCGCTGCCGCGCGGGCCAATCTCAACCCCCTGAAGGATCGCAAAAAGCCGGGGCCGGCCACCGCCTCGCTCGAGGATTACCTCAAGCGCGTGCGCGCCGCGGGTGCCGAAGCGCCCTCCAGCCCCGGCAGCCTGTGGGTTTCCTGCGGCCCGCTGGCCAGCCTGGCCTCCGACTACAAGGCGCGCTGGCCCGGCGACCTGATCGTGGTGCAGCTGGTGGACACCTTCTCGGCCGCCACCAGCGGCGAAAACAACACCTCGCGGCAGTTCAGCACGCAGTCGGCGATCACCGGCCTGCTCGGCAAATTCGGCGCGAGCAACGCGCTGCAGAACATGTTCAACGCCAATTCCACCACCGCCCTCGACGGCAAGGGCGCTTCCACCATGAGTTCGAGCCTGCAGCTGAGCCTCTCCGGGCGCGTCGTGGACGTGCTGCCCAACGGCGTGCTGGTGATCGAGGCGGTGCGCGACTTCACCGTGGGCAACGACCGCCAGACGGTCACCCTGCGCGGCCTGGTGCGCCCCGGCGACGTGGCCCTGGGCAACACCGTGCTGTCCACGCAGGTCACCAGCGTCGAGCTGTCCATCAAGGGCAAGGGCGCGGTGGCCGACGCCAGCGCGCGGCCCAACGCCATCGTGCGCCTGCTGCTGAAGGTTTTGAGTTTCTAGGGAGGTGTTTTGATGCTGCCCATGCTGCTGATTTTTCATTGGCGGTCTGCTGCGCGCTTGCTGGCCTCCCGCGGCCCGCGCGGGCGTGGACAGCAGTGCCGGCAGCACCGGCCGCGGGGCCCAGATCAAGGACATCACCACCATCGAAGGGCGTGCGCGACAACCCGCTGGTGGGCTACGGCGTGGTGGTCGGGCTCAACCGCACCGGCGACAGCCAGCAGACCGTCTTTTCCACGCAGACCCTGGCCAATCTCCTGCAGCGCATGGGCGTGCAGGTTCCGGCCACCTCCATCCGCGTGAACAACATGGCCGCGGTGTTTGTCACCGCGGAGCTGCCGCCCTTTGCGCGGCCGGGCATGAAAATCGACGTCACCGTTTCTTCCGCCGGAGACGCCAAGAGCCTGGCCGGCGGCCTGCTGCTGATGACCCCCCTGAAGGCCGCCGACGGCAACGTCTACGCGGTGGCCCAGGGCCCGCTCACGCTGGGCGGCTACAGCGCCGGGGCCAACGGCAACACCAAGATCGTCAATCATCTCACCGTGGGGCGCATTCCCGAAGGCGGCATCGTCGAGCGCGACACGGCCCTCGACCTTTCCGGCATGACCAAGCTCTCCCTGCTGCTGCGCGACCCCGATTTTTCCGCCGCCCGCGACATGGCCGCGGCCATCAACAAGGAAATGGGCAAGGAAGTTGCCCGCGCGGTGGACAGCCGCCGCGTGGACGTCATCGGAATCACCGCCACGGTGGGGGCCGTGCCGGAGTTCATGGCGCGCATCGGCAGCCTGCCCATCAGCCTGCATCCGCCGGCCAAGGTGGTGGTCAACGAGCGCACCGGGACGGTGGTGATGGGCGGCGCCGTGACCCTCAGCGCCTGCTCCATCCTGCACGGCAACCTGGCCATCCAGATCACCACGCAATATCGAGGTCTCGCAGCCTACCGCGTTTTCCAGCGTGGGGCAGACCGAGGTGGTGCCGCAGACCGCAGGTGCAGGCCTCGGAGACTCCCGCGCAGCTGATCCAGCTGAAAGAGGGCGCGACCGTGGAAGAACTGGTGCGCGGCCTGCAGACCCTGGGGGCCGGCGCGCGCGACATCGTGTCCATTCTGCAGGCCATCAAGGCCGCCGGAGCCCTCGAAGCCGACCTGGAGGTGCTGTGATGCTTCCCGTCGAACCCCGTCATCCCTGTGGCGGCATCTGCCGCGGCGGCGCAGAACGCATCCGCAGCGACCGCGCCCGCGCGGGACTCCGTGGAGGAGCAGAAACTCAAAAAAGCCGCCGGCGATTTCGAGTCCATTCTGCTCGCTTCCATGTGGAAGGGCATGAAGCAGAGCTTCGGGACCGACGAAGCCGACGCCGACCCGGCCCACGGGACCCTGGACGACTGGGGCATCGAAATCATGTCCGGGGCGGTGGGCAGCGCGGGGGGCCTGGGCATCGGAAAGCTTATCCTGGAACACCTGCAGCCGGCGCTTGGCCATCCGCCCGCCGGAACGGCTGTTGACGGAGAAGCGGCTCCCGGCAAGAAAAAGTAAGGAAACGGGTTACATTTTGCATTAATGTTTTCTCATTCCAGGCCGATGGACTTAGAGATGACTTCGCGGCGGAAGGCAGCCCGCCGGCGGTCTCGTAAACGATAAGTCAGGACGGCCCTGGTGACACCGCTGAGAGGATCCGGGATGCGCATCGATCCAAGCTTTCAGTACCTCGGCAACACCGCGCCCGAGGGCGTGGGCAATGCCAAGGGACAGCCCAAGGTTTCTACCCCCGGCAGCGGGAGCGGGGCGGACGTCGAGTCCCTCGCCCCCGACGCCGGCGATACCGTGCAGCTCTCCGCCGCCGTCAGCCAGGTGCAGCAGCTTACCGCGCAGCTGGCCCAGACGCCCGACGTGCGCGCCGCCCGCGTGGCCGCGCTGCAGCAGCAGGTGCAGCAGGGCACCTACCAGCCCGGCAACGAACAGATCGCCGCGGCCATGATGTCGGAACTGTTCGGCCCGGGCGGCCAGGGATAATCCCGTTCGCGGGGAAGCTGCGCGGGGACCGTTGCGAAAATAAACCAACTCGTCAAGTAATCACGATATACTCATTAGTAAATCGAACCAGGCGGCATTGAATTTGACGAAGTTGAATCAAACGGGAACGAGACAGGGTCGACGGGAACGCTGACGGGAACGCTGACGGGAACGCTGACGGGAACGCTGACGGGATCGTTGACGGGAACAAGGTCATGGCGGATCTCTTGCCATCGCGGATCGAGCCGGCGGGCGACAGCCCCGGAAACGCCGCGGATCCGCGCCGCGAGCGCCCCGCGCCTCCCAAGGCCGCGGTAAAGCCGCCGGCGGCCCCTCCGCCGCTGGACGCCGAAGCGGAACCGGAAGACGCCCATCAGCTCGACGAACTGGCCTAGGCGCGCGTCGTTCCGGAACGGGCGAAGAAAACCGCAGCGATGAACGGCGGCAAACGGGTCAGCCGGCGGACACAGTGACTGGCCGGAAACGGTGAACGGGCGGCAACAGTGAACGGGCAAAACCAATGAACGGCGAAGGCGAACGCTACTGGGAGCTGCTTGAGCGGCGTCTGACGCTGCTCGATTCCCTTGCGAAGACGCTGGCCGAATCGCGCGCCGATTTCATCGCCCTGGACCTCGAAGGAATGCGCGGGCGCATCGCCCAGCAGGAGCGCGTCTGCGGGCAGATTCGCGCCCTGGATCACGACATCACCCAGGCGCAGATGCGCTGCGCCCGGCTCGCCGGAGTGCCCTGCGCGAGCGGCGAGATCCGCTGGACCGATCCCGGAAACACGGAGGCCCCGGTGGCGGAAAAAATTCAGCAGGCGCTGCGGCGGGTGGCCGACGCGCAGACCCGGCTCCAACGCCTCAACCAGGACCACCAGGCGCTGCTGCGCCGCTCCGGCCGCACGGTGCGCGTGCTGCTCAACCTGTTCCAGTCGCACGCGCCCACCTACGCCGCGCAAGTCTCCCCGGCCGGCGGGCACCATGTGCGAGGAAAGGGTCTAGCCCGTGGGTACCCTGGGAGCCAGTCTCAACATTGCCGTAGGGGCCATGCTGGCCGACCAGACCGCCCTGAGCACCACCAGCAACAACATCGCCAACGCCAACACCCCCGGCTATTCCCGGCAGACCGTGGAGCTGGCGGAGGTCGCCCCGGTGCAGTATGGCGGCAACCTGCTGGGCAACGGCGTGCAGGTGCAGCAGATCGTCAGCCAGCGCAGCAGCCTGCTGCAGACGCAGCTGGACCAGGAAACCCAGCAGCAGAGCCAATACAGCTCCTACCTCGGCTCCATGCAGCAGGTGCAGACGCTTTTCAACGAGACCAGCGGCACCGGCCTGCAAAGCTCCATGACGGCCTTCTTCAACAGCCTGCAGCAGCTCTCCACCAATCCCTCGAGCACCAGCCTGCGCGCAGGGCGTGCTCACGGCCGCGCAGAACATGGCTCAGGCGTTCAGCAGCACGGCCGCCAATCTCGTATCCCAGCAGCGCAGCGCGGACTCCACCGTGACGCAGTCGGTGAGCCAGATCAACTCCCTCACCGCGCAGATCGCCCAGCTCAACGGCGAGGTCAGCAACGCCACCAGCACGGGCCAGAATCCCGGCACGTTTGTCGATCAGCGCGACCAGCTCATCAACCAGCTTTCCGGCCTGATCGACGTTTCCGAAATTCCCGCCGGCAACGGCAGCCTCACCCTGACCACCACCGGCGGGGCCAACCTGGTGGTCGGCAACCAGAGCTTCCAGCTGACCACGCAGGCCGATCCGGCCACCGGGTTTCAGCAGGTGCTTTCGCAGGGCAGCAACATCACCGCCAGATCACGGGAGGCTCGCTCGGGCGGAGCCATCGCAGGCCCGCGACACGGCCATCCCTGCGGTCCTTTCCTCGCTCGACTCGCTGGCCGCGAACCTGGAGAACTCCTTCAACTCCGTCAACCAGGCCGGCACCGACCTCAACGGCAATCCGGGCGGAAATTTCTTCGTGCCGCCGCCGGCGGGCGGCACCGGGGCGGCCGCTGCAGATGAGCGTGGCCATCACCGACCCGGCGCAGATCGCCGCCAGCCTCGACGGCAGCACCGGGGACAACTCCAACCTCACCGCCATGCTCAACGTGCAGAACCAGACCATCGTCAACGGGCAGACCCCGCTCGACCGCCTATTCCAACCTGGTCTTTCAGATCGGCAACGAGCGTTTCCACGGCGCAGTCCGAGTCGCAGCGGCTCGCAGGCCGTGGCCAGCAGATCCAAAATCAGATCGGCAGCGTCTCCGGGGTCACCATCAATGAAGAGGCCGCCAATCTGATCCAGTACCAGCAGGCCTACCAGGCCGCCGCGCAGGTAGCCGCGGTGATCAATACGCCTGACGGCCACGGCCATCAATCTGGGCCAGACCAGCACGGTGACCGGCTAATGAGCGTGCGCCTGAATCCCGACATCCTGCCGGACCTGCTGTCCTCCATCGAGCAGGCCCAGCAGAACCAGCAGACCGCCGTGCAGGAAATGTCCACCGGAAGCAGCGTCAACAATCTTTCCGACAATCCCGCCGCCGCCGCGGCGCTGGTGGGCAACGACGCGCTCACCAGCGAAAACGATCAGTTCCTGACCAACGTCAGCGACGTGCAGGGCAAGCTGCAGGCGGCCGATTCGGCGCTGAACAACGCCGGACAGATCCTCACCACGGCCATTACCGTGGGCGCGCAAGGGGCCAACGGCACCATGTCCGCCGCCGACCGCCAGGCGCTGGCCCAGCAGGTGCAGGGTCTGCAGCAGCAGATGCTGGGCCTGGCCAACACCGCCTACCAGGGCGTGTATGTCTTCGGCGGCACCAACGTCAGCGCCGCCGCCCTTCGCGCAGGACGCCAGCTCCCCCTCGGGCGTGCAGTACAACGGAAATTCCGAGGTCACCAGCGTGCAGGTCGCCGAGGGCCAGTCCCTGCAGACCAACGTGGCCGGCAACCAGCTGTTCCTGAACTCTTCGGGCAGTGTCTTCGGGGCCCTGAACGATCTGGCCAACGCGCTCACCTCCGGCAACGGCATCGCCGCCGCCAACACGGAGGTGCAGCAGGCCTTCTCCCAGCTGAACACCCAGCAGCGTCACCTACAGCAACGCCCTCAGCCAGCTGCAGAGCACGCAGAATTATCTGAACCAGGAGCAGGTCAATCTGAGCACCCAGCAGAACCAGCTGGTGGGGGCCAACCTGACCACCGTGGTGGCGCAGGATTCCCAGGATCAGGTGGACCTGGAAGCGGCGCTCACCGCTACCGGCCAGGTGCTCAGCCTTCCCAGCCTGCTCAATTACCTCAAGTAGCCCCTGCTGCGTTCTTTGCCCCTCATTGTTTCCTTATCGTTCTTGCCCCATCGTTCTTTCTCCGTCGTTCTTTCCGCAGGGACCGCCCATCGCGCGTTGCGGCTATTCAGAAAGGGATCGGCGGAAAAAGGTCCGCCACTGCGGAGGCAGACTGCGCGGGCGTTAGAAATTTGGATCAGAACGCGCGGCGGGGCCAATCCGCGAAGGCAGAGCAAGCACCAAAGCCATTCAGGTCAGGGTTGCGCGACGGCCAGCACCGGCAGCTCTTCGGCCGCCCGGGCCAGGCCGGTCAGATGCGCGATGCGTTCGAGATAGAGCGGCGTGATCTGCGCCCAGCCGTGCGTGCGCGCCACGCGTTTGGCGGCCTCCTCGCCGCGGCGCGCGGCTTCCGCGCGATTTTCATAGACCGAGCGCAGCGCCTCGGCCAGGGCGATCACGTCCGGCTCAAACCAGGTCCATTCGTCGCTGAACTCCCCGAACGGTGGCGGCGGTTCGCTCACCGGCACCTCGGCGGCCGACACCAGGTAGGAGCAGTCCGCGGGACAGAACTCCGGCGCGGGCCCGGCGGCGGTAGTCACCACGGGACGCCCGCAGGCCATGGCCTCCAGCAGGGGCATGCCGAAGCCCTCGCCGCGATAGGGCAGCACCAGCGCGTCGCAGCCGCGGTAGAGCGCGGCCAGCGCGGCGTCGTCCATCTCCTCGCTCAGCAGGTGCACCGGCGCGGCCCCGGAACGGGCGGCCATCTTGTGCACCTGCGGCAGCAGGTTGTTGTGGCGGTAGAAGGTGGACGCGCCGTTTTCCTTGAAGAGCAGGGTCACGTCGTCATCGCCCGAAAAGGCTTCCGAATAGGCCTGCAGAAGCAGGTCGACGCCCTTGCGGCGGATGGTCCCGCCGACAAAAAGAAACAGGCAGCCGCGGCAGTCCGGGGGGCGCGCGGCGCGCACGCGCGGGTGAAACACCGCCGGGTCGAAGCCGTTGGGGATCACCTGCACGCGGGCCGCGTCCACCCCGCCCGCGGCAAACGCCTCGGCCACAAACCGCGAAGGCACCCACAGCTCGTCCACGGAGCGTGCGATCTCGCGCACCCAGGCGCGCGGCACGGCGCGATGCTCCCACGGCAGGATGCAGGCCAGCCGCCCGGAATCCGGCGGACGGAAATCCGGCGGCCAGTGATGGCGGATGGTGAGGTCGCGACGGCCCGGCAGGCGGCGCAAGCCGGCCTCCAGGTGTGCGCGGCGCGGCACCAGGCGGGAAGCCGCCGTGCCCGACTCCGATGGTTCCAGCGCGGCGTCAAGCGACTCTTCCTCGAGCAGCCGCCCGCCCACCGCCTGGTTGATGCGCGCGTGCCCGGAGAGCAGCAGGAAGGAGCCTTCGAGCACGACCCCCGGCTTTTCGCCTTCGAGGCGTGCCGCAGGACACAGACGGCGCTCCGCGGAGGCCAGGCGCGCCCGCAGCGCCTCGCGCAGCTCCTCCGGCAGGGGCAGCGTGCGCAGCAGCCGCCGCGGCGGGGCCAGCACGTCGTGGCGCAGGAAGAAGTCAAAGACCGCCGCGAGGTAGCCTGGCTCGCGCCGCACCATCTCGCCCAGCGGCTGGTGCAGATTCTCCGCGCGGGCGCGCGAAAACCTCTGCCGTAGAATGCCCGCGGCGGAGGGCCCGAACGCGGGCCGCTGATAGACGCCCGGCAGGAAGTGCGAAAGCGCGCGGTCCTGCTCGCCCAGACCCTCGTAAATGGTGCCCAGCAGCCAGAAAGAACGGTAGGAAGACTCACCCCCGCTGCCCACGTAGCCGCCCCGCCCGGCGTTCACGGCGCGCTCCAGATGGCCCTTGGCCTTGGCCGGTTTGCGGCGGTACAGCCACATGACCCCCGCCAGGTAGTCCAGCTCGGCATAGCCCGGGTAGGCGCGCATCCCCAGGGTCAGCAGCTCTTCGGCCTTGGCCAGCTGGTCGCGGCGCAGCAGCACTACGATCAGGTTGCGCAGCGTGAGACCGGCCACGCGCGGCGGCAGTCCGCGCTTCCGCCACAGTTCCTTGAGGGGCTCGGCGGCCCCACTCGCGCCGGCCTCGGCCAGCAGCGCGAGGTGCAACTGTGCCCAGGGCTGCGCGCAATCCCTCCAGGCCTGGCGCGCCGCCGGGGAAGGGTTGGCCGCACCGGCCAGGCGCACCACCAGGTTCACGTTTTCCTGAGCCTTGCGGGCCTCCCAGGTTTCTGGGTGTTCTCCGACCGCGCCTGCGCAAAGCATGCGCGGCTGCAGGCCGATGAGGTCGGCCTCCGCCAGGCATGGCAGGTGCACCGGCACCAGCGTGGAGGCGGGAACCGGTGAAAAAAACGCCCGGCGCAGATCGGCGCTCGTGCCGCGCAGAAGCTGGTCGCCCGCAACCCACGCGAGCGCGCCCGTCGCGCCGCCCCTCCAGGGCTCGCCCCGCCACACGCCCAGGTCTTCGGTCGAGAACATGTCCGCGGCCCGGCGCACCGCTTCCGGCACAGCCTCCACCTGCGGCGCGTCGGTCATCAGAATCACGCGCGGGCTGGCGGCGGCCTCGATCTTCACGCGGCCCGTCTTGGGCGCAATCACGTAGATGCTCAAGCCATTTCCCTTTCTCCGGGCCCTTTTCCTTTTCTCCGGCCCTGCTCTGGTGTCCTTTTATCGGGAACCTTTTTGCCGGCGGAAGCGCTCGCGCGCCTTTCCGGCGGCCGCTCCCGCGCGCACCTGGAGATTTCAGTCCAGCAGGCGCTGGAATTCCGGGACCCAGCGATCCTGAATCACGCGCTCCCAGTCCCACCGTTCGACCATCTCGGCGCGCCCTCGGGCGGCCTTGCGGCGGGCCTCTTCGCGATGGCGGAAAACGTGGCGCATCTGCTGGCGCAGGTGCTCCACGCTGGGTTCGGCCCAGCGATGCCCCATGTACAGTTCCACGTCGCTGTTCCAGGGCACCGGAACCACGGCGCACTCCGTCAGTTCGGAGTTTCCGTCGTGCAGAAAATCCATCTGCCCGCTCCAGCGCGTGGTGATTACCGGGCATTCGCAGGAGAGGGCCTCCATGTAGGGGCGTCCGTAGCCCTCCCCGCGGGAGGGCAGCACGAAGGCGTCGGCGGAAGCGTACAGCCGCGGCACGTCCGCGGCGGGCAGAAACCCCGGGGCATAGACGATGATGGGCGGCGCGTCTTCCAGCCGCAGGCCCATCTGCCGTTCCACGAAATAGATCAGCCGCGGGAGCAGTTCCTCGCCGGGGTCGGGGCGCGCATAGCTCTTCAGGATCAGGGCCACGTCCTCGTCGCCCTTAAATTCGCTCAGGTAGGCGCGCAGCAGCACGTCGGGGCCCTTGCGGTCGGTCCACTCGAACACGGAAAGAAAGTTGAAGCCGCGGCGGCGCGGGATGGGCAGCGGGTCCAGGCCGGGGCGGAACTGCGCGGTGTTCACCCCCGCCGGCAGCACCCGCAGGCGCTCCCGCGCCACACCCGCGGCGGCAAACACGTCGGCGTTGAACGCGCTGGGCACCCACACCTCGTCCATGGACTCGCAGCAGTGCCGCCAGCCGGCGGGGATCGAGTCGGTCTCGAACATGGTGCGGCCCACCCGCCGGCGGCCATGCATGGCCAGGTTGAAGTCGTGCGCGGTGACGTGCTGGAACAGCACGCCGCGCGCGAAATCCACGGTCTGATGCTTCAGCAGCTCGAGCTCTTCCAGTTCGTCCGGGGTGAGCAGGTCGTTGCCGTCGTAGGCCAGCCCCAGGGGCTCCAGACGCAGGCGCATCCCGGCGCGGTGCAGCCCGAAGATGATGCCGCGCGCTTCGTCGGCGTAGCCGCTGCCGTCGTACACCATGCTGCGGAAGAGGATCCCGGGCGGGGTGCGCCGGGACGGCTTCGCGGGAGCGGGTGCCCGGCCGGCGGGATTGGAAGACGAAATTGGCGAAGAAATCGGAGACGAAATCGAGGGTGTAATTAGAGACTCCTAATCTGCGCGCCTTGCCCCGCGGCCTGCGCCGCGGCTCGCGAGGGACTTCCCTGCCCGCGAGTGCAACTCCCCGGCCAAAACCGCGCGGTCCCCGGTTAGCCAAGGAACGGCGTTCCTAAACAGAACCCCCAGTCCGGGCAAAAAGGCAGGAACACTGAGCCGGACAGAAAAATGGCTGGGCGGGAACGATCGGGAGAAGTATCCGGCCGAGCGAGCAGACCGGAACGCTCGCGCGGCACTCCACCAGGTGAATCGCTTAGACGGAAACGCTCAGGCCGACACTTCGGAGCGTGGCTGCGGGGCGCGGCGCGCGTGGCCCTGCGGGCTCTCCATCCACAGCCGCTGGGCGGCCTCGATGGAGCGGCGCAGGCCGCTCGCGAAGCGCGCGCCGGGAAACTGTTTGCCCACGGCCTCGCGGGCGGCCGCTCCCAGGCGCGCCGCCAGGGCCCGGTCCGCGAGCAGCCGCTCGGCGTAGCCGCGCAGTTCCGCGGGATCGTCCGAGAGAAAGCCGCTCACGCCGTGCTCCACCGGCGAGGTGGGATGGCGGTTGCCCAGCACGGGCAGGCCCGCGGCCATGGCCTCGAGGGTGGCCATGTTGTAGCCGTCCTCCAGGAGCGGGTCGGCGGTGTGGATGTAGAAGCGGTGGCGCTGGAAGATCTCCTTCAGGCCGTCCCAGCCGGAGGCCGGCTGCACGCCTTCCAGCTCGGGATTATGCCCCACCAGGGTGACCGGCAGGCCGCCAAAGGCCTGCTCGTGAAAATCCCAGCGCAGGATGCGCGGCCGCCGCCGGATGTGGTTGGCCACGCGCAGCCCCCGCGCGAGGTCCCCCTGCCAGGGCCGGTAGCCGGCCGCGTCCGCGGAAAACGGAACCACGTCGTTTTCAAATCCCCAGGAGCGGCCCTTGAGCCGCGACACGGCCACCACGTGCGTGGCGGTCAGCGCGACGAACTTGGCCACGGTTTCGCGAAAGCGGTCCATGGGCACGGGCAGGTGCTGTTCGAGGGCCGCCCCGTCGAGGGTCTCGTGCAGCACCAGCAGGCGCGGGCCGGAAAGTTTTTTGGCGTCCAGAAGATCGCTCAGGTTGTGGGCGATGATGCAGCCGTAGGGTTCGGCCGTGCGCAGGGCGTCCTCCAGGCGCACCAGGCGCGCGCCGGGCGGCACGGGACGCATGCGCTCGTCCCAGCCCGCTGCACGCCCGCGCAGCCCCACCACCAGATCGAAGGGGCGCTCGAGCAGGCCCAGCTGGTACACCCAGGCCTCGTGGCAGGAAAACACCAGCAGGGGCCGCTGCGTCCAGGAGGCTTCGATGGTCGTGGGCAGGGGGTTCATGCGGCGGGCTTTCAGGGTCTTCGACGTGGGCTCGCGTGCGGTGTTATTTTATCGTTTATTTACGTAGAGATCTGGTTATCATTCCCGTGCTTAAAATCGCTGTGACGGCGCTGCCTGAATCTGTTTCCGTCAGCGCGTCTGCTGCCACGCGCCGGCCCACAACCGCACCGCCGCCAGGTGGCCGCGCCGGGCCGCGATCTGCGCGCCGCGCGCGAGCAGCACGCAGCGCAGGCGGTCCAGGGCGCGATCGGCCTCCGCCAGGTTGCGGGCGTAAAGTTCCAACTCCTCGCGCAGCCCGGGGTGCGCCACACGCAGTTGCTGCGCCTGCGCAACCACCGGGGCCATCTCGCGGACGGGCTGGGCGGCCGCGCGCACGTCTTCGGCGGAAAAGTTCCGGCGGCCCGCCAGGGCTTCCCCGGCGTGCTCGAGAAAGCGGTAAAGCCGGGCGTTGGCGTGGCGCACGCGGCGCAGGGCCTCTTCCAGGCCATCGATCATTACCGGGTCGTTCAACATAGGATCGGTCACCGCAGGCCCGGCCATCACACGCTCCAGTTCGAGCCCCGGCTTCCGGCGCGCGCAGTGTCGCGTGTTCCAGGATGGGCAGGGTTTGCGAGCGGCGGTGCGCCGCAGGCCAGTTCGCGTTCGGCCTGCTGCCAGGCCGCGCGCACCGGCAGAAACAGGCTGACGATGCGTTCCAGCTCCGCCGCGCTGGCGCGGATGTTGGCGTCCACGATCATGGCGCGGGTGACGCGATAGAATCCGGAGAGATGGCGGGCCACCTGCCCGCCGCGCTCGTGGTCCAGCACGCTTTCAAGTTCGGCCAGGATCAGCAGCGCGTGGTTGAGCGCCCGCGTGCGCCCCTCCACGTCCCCCGCGCGCAGGGCCCCCAGGGCCCGCCGCAAGTCTTCCACCATGGCTTCATACAGCCGCGCCACCAGGCCCACCGGATGGGCCCCCTGCGCGGCGCTTTGACGGTACTGCCCGGCGATCTGCTGCTGGTTCATGGGTTTCCTGTCCCCGATTCTTCTGCCGTTTTCTTCCGGCCGTTTTTTCTTCCGTTCTGTTTTCTGCTGCGTTATCCGCTGCCTGTGCGTCCGCTGTAGCCCTTTTAGGTTTTGTCGTTGCTAGCCGTTATTGCTCAGGCCCGCCAGCTGCTGCGTCATCTCGCTCTGCAGCTGCGGCATCTCGTCCAAGGTGGTCTGCATCTGCGCGTACTCGCTGGTGAGGTTCTGCTCTTGGGTGGTCAGCTGCGCCTGCATGGCGCTGATCTGCTGCGTGAGGTCCTGGTTGGTCTGCGACATGCCCTGCAGGTCCAGGGTGATGGTGCCCTGGGTGGGATCGGTGAGTCTGCGAGAGCGTCGTTGGAGAGAAACGTGCCCACGCCGCCGGTGCCCTGCAGCAGGTTCTGCACGCTGCTGAAATTGTTGCTGATGGCGTTGGAGAGCGTGCCGGAATCGACCGACAGGGTGCCGTCGGTATTCAGGTTCACGCCGATGCTGGCCAGGTTCACGAAGCCGTTGTTGCCGCTGATGGAATCGGTGACGGCCGACAGCAGCTGGTTCTGCACGTTGCGCAGGGTGTTGTCGGCTTCCAGCGGACCGCCGCCGGTGCCGTTGGAGGACACGTCGAACTGGGAGTTGATGTCCTGCGATCACCTGGTTCCAGGCGCTGACGAACTGCGTTGATGGCCGCGGTGGCCTGGCTGGCGTCCGGGGTGAGCGTCAGGCTGACGGTGGTGCCGGCCGCGGCACCGGCGAGGTTCAGGGTAACCCCGGGAATCACGCCGGTTACGGTGTTGCTGGTCGAATCAACCGGCACGCCGTCCACGGTGAGCGAGGCGTTTGCGCCGGTCGCCGCCTGCGTTGAAGGTCAGCCCGGTGGTGTTGCTGGAGATGGTGATATCTCCGGACGGCCCCGGAGGTGCTGCTCACCAGCGCCAGGCGCGCGCCGTTGGCGTCGTTGATGACGCTCGCGGTCACCCCGAGATTCTGGCTGTTGATGGCCGCCGCCAGGCCGTTGAGGGTGTTGTCCGCGGATGTCGACGGTGACGGTGGCCGGCGCGCCGCCGCCCACGGCGATCTGGAAGCTGCCGGTGGCCGATGGCCGTGGTGCCGGAAGCCACCGCGTTGGTGTAGTAGGAAGAGGTCGTGGCCAGGGAATTGACCACGATGGAGTGCGTGCCAGCCTGCGCGGTGGAATCGGCGCTGGCGGTAAGCAGGCTGGAGTCCGAAGACGTGGCCGTCAGGGAATTGACCGCGCCGCTGGGGTCGCTCAGCGCGCTGACCGCCGTGGCCAGGCTGTTCACGTCCGTCTGCGATGCTCTGCAGGGCCGGCGGTCTGGTTCTGCACGGTGGTCTGCTGCTGCTGCAGCGCCGTCAGGGGCGCTTGCGCGGCGGTGATGGCCGCGGTGAGCAGCGACTGCACGTCGATGGTGTTGCTTCCCGCCGGCAGCAGCACGTTGCCGAAATTATTGATCGTCCCCATGGTCCCCTTGGTTTCTCTTCACGCTTTTCTTCTTCCCGCTTGCCTTGTTACCGTTCCACTTCTGGCCGCCGCACGATTCCCGCTCCAATAGCTCCGGGCGGAGACCGCGGAGGTCCCCGCCCGGCGTTTTCGTTGCGACCTGCGCGCGGCCTAGTGCAGCAGCGTCAGGATGCTCTGCTCCTGCGAGTTGGCCTGCGCCAGAGCGGCCATACCGGTCTGGCTCAAGACCGACTCGCGCGACAGGTTCGAGATGGTCGACGGGATGTCCGCCGCCATGATGTTGTTCTCCGCCGCGGTCAGGTTCTGACCTGCGTGGTCATAACCGCCGAGGCGTCCTGCAAGCGCATGACGGAAGCGCCGATCGAGCCGCGGTCGTTGGCCACCGTCTGAATGGCCGCGTCGATGGCCGTCAGGGCGGCTTGCGCGCCGGTGCCGTCGGTGCCCGCGAGCGAGGTATTCGTTCCGCCGCCGCTGGTCAGCCCCAGAACGGTGGTGGAAAGAGCGCCCACCGAATTGGTGATCGTGCTGCTGGAATTGGCGTCGGTCAGGAAGATCGACGTGGTGGTGGCCGAGAAGACCGACGTTCCGTTATAGGTCGTGGTCGTGCCGATCTGGTTGATTTCGTCCAGTATCTGCTGGTATTCCGAGTTCAGCGAGTCGCGCTGCGCGCTGCTCACCGTGCCGGTGGCCGCTTCCGTGGCGATGGTCACCGCAGTGTTCAGCAGCGAGGTCACCTGGGACAGCGCGCCGTCGGCCACCTGCAGGGATCCCACGCCGTCGTTGGCGTTGGAATCGACTGCGTTGAGCGCCGCGATGTTGGCGGACAGCCCGTTGGCGATGGCCAGGCCGGCCGGATCGTCCGCGCCGGATTGATGCGCTGCCGGTAGCCAGCTGCTGCAGGGTCGTATTCGAGCGTTGCCTGGGTGCTGTTCAAAGCCGCTTCCGACTGAAGGGCCGGGATGTTGTTCAGAATACCGAAAGACATGTGAGAGGCTCCTTTTCCGTAGAGTTTGAGCGTCCCGGTTGGCGGCTGGGAGCCTTTGGCTGGGAAGGGCAACTGCCCCTGTGCCGCGGGGACTCGCGTCTCGCTACGGGAACTTCTCGCGTTCACTCACTTCTTCGGCAGTACCGCTTTGAAACTTTAGTCCTGCCCCGGCCCGGTACCGCGGTTCTGGAGCGTTGTTACAAGTTGATTAACGCCGGCCCCTTCGCGCTCGGCCAGCTCCGGCAAGCGCCTGCTCCAGCAGGGGATCGCCGGGATGCATCTGCCGCCCCACGTGCAGGATGGCGGTGGCCCGCGCCCAGTTCCCCTGCCCCGCCCACAGGCGCGCCGCGCGCAGGAAGTCGCTGGCCGCCGTGCCGGGCACCTGGCGCAGCTTGTTTTCCGCCGCCAGGGCCGCCTCGCCGCCGCGCTCCAGCCAGGCCAGCAGCTGCACCAGGCGGTCGTGCAATTCCCCCAGGGCGGGGCCGCGCTCCAAGGCTTGGCGCACCATGCGCAGCCCCTCTTCGGGCGACCCCGCGCGCGCCACGGCCAGGCCCAGTTTGCTTTCCAAAGATAGAGGTGCCGTTTGCCCGGCTCGCCGCAAGGCCTGCTGGTAGGCCTTCGCGGCGGCGGAAAACTCCCCCAGATTGTAGTGCGCGTCGCCGCGCGGCTTCCGCCACCGCCGGGGTGGCGTGGCCGCAGTGTTCCGCCTGGCGCAGGCAGCGCAGGGCTTCTCGGGGTTCTTCGCGGCGCAGGTGCGTGACGCCCGCAAAAAACCACGCCACGCCCAGCCGCGGATTGAGCCGGCAGGCGCGCTCAAAACAAGCCCGGGCCTCCTCGAGGTGGCCGAAGTTGTCCAGTTCCACCAGGCCCAGTTCGAGGTGCGCCTGGGCGTTCCCGGGCATGTCCTGCACCTTTTGCAGGCCCAGTTCGCGGTACAGGCGGTTCTTGCGCGCGCGCGTTTCGGCGTCGGCGGCCAGCCCGAAATGGTGGATCAGGAAAGGGGCGCGGCCCAGGCCGCAGCCCGGCCCGCTCGATGCTGCGGGCCCGACGCTTTCATGCACCCGGCCGACGAAAAAGACCCGCGGGTCGCGGCGGAACAGGCGCACGTTCTCATGGTCCACGAAAGCCGGCATAGCCCTGCGCCGCGGGCGAGCCGGGAGTCGTTGGGCCGGGCGGGGCGGTCCCAGATGCGGTCCTCCAGGCTCAGGACGTAGTTGCGGATGGGCACCTGGTAGCCGGCCACGTCCGCGCAGGCGAGCAGCGCCGGGAGGGCCTCCGCGCGCGGCGGGATCGAGCACCTCGTCGGCGTCCAGGCTGAGCACCCAGTCGCTCGCCAGGCCCGGCCAGGGCACGGTTGCGCGCGGCCGGCGAAATCGTTCGTCCAGGGGATCTCGACGACGCGCGCGCCGCAGTCCCGCGCGATGGCCGGGGTGGCGTCGGTCGAGCCGGTGTCCGCCACCACGATTTCGTGCGACCACGCCGCGCACGCTTTCGAGGCAGCGGCGCAGGTTGCCGGCTTCGTTGCGCACAATCATGGACAGGGCCAGGCGCGGCATGGTTCCTCAAACCCCTCTTCGATGGATTACGAACGGATGCTCCGCGGACGGATGTTCCGGGGACGGACGCCCCGCGAATGGATGGCCCGCGAACGCGCCAAGGCCGACCAGCGCGCCGTGAATTTTGAGCCGCGTTTTCAGCCGCATTTCATGCCAGGTGGACAAACGCATCGCCCTGGGCCCGCCGGTGCCGGATCTTGCCGGGCGCGGTGGGCAGGAATTGCCCGCACGCGCCTCTTCTCTCAGGGCTTACCAGCGTCCCCGGGGACGCTGCTGCACGCCCCGGCCATCGCGCCCGGGACGGGCCCGTGGCGGTGCGGTAACCGTCAGGACTTTTCCCGTTCCGGAACTGAACTTAAAGGCCTCCTGTGCCGATAAGACACTTGAGGCGTCCCTGCGCCTCGCCAGTCCGGGGGACCGCGGTTTCCGCGGGGCACCGACATGATCCAGCTGACGCGCCTGAACCATCAACCCGCTGATCGTCAATTCCGACCTGATCAAGTTGATCGAGAACGCCCCCGACACGGTGCTGACGCCTGGTGACCGGAGAGAAGATCGTGGTGCTCGGAATCGAGCGCGCAGGTGGTGGAGAAGATCGTGGAGTTCCGCCGCAGGATTTTCGCCGGAGCTGCCGCTTCCAGATGGCCAGCCGCGGGACCGGCCGCGCGCGGCGCTGACCCGGCAGATCCCGTTCCCGGCGGGAAAGAGCTGAACAGGGCATGGACAAAAGCAGCTTTGGCGGCGTGGTCGTGGCGGTCGGGGGCATCCTCCTCGGGCTGACGCTCGAGGGCGGCAAGGTGGCGCAGATCATGCAGCCCACGGCGGCCATGATCGTCTTCGGCGGCACGCTCGGGCGCGGTGATGATCCAGTTTCCCCTGCCGGTGGTGCTGCTGGCCTTCGGACGCCTGGGCTCGGTGTTTTTCGACAAGAGCAAGGATCCGCACGCGCAGATCAGCGAGATCGTGGGCTACGCCCAGAAGGCCCGCAAGGAAGGCATCGTCTCGCTGGACAGCGAAGTGGAAAAAATCAGCGATCCGTTCCTGAAGAAATCCCTGATGCTGGCGGTGGACGGCACCGAGCCCCAGGAACTGCAAAAGATGATGGAGCTCGAGCTGGACAACCAGGCCGAGCACGAGGAGCACATCCCCAAGGTCTTCGAATCCGCCGGAGGGTTCGCGCCCACGGTGGGCATCATCGGCGCGGTGCTGGGGCTGATCCAGGTGATGCAGCACCTCGACAACATCAACGAAGTCGGGCCGCGGCATCGCGGTGGCCTTCGTGGCCACCATCTACGGGGTGGGCGCGGCCAACCTGTTCTTTCTGCCCTGCTCGGGAAAGATCAAGATGCGCATCCGCCAGGAACAGATCGTGCGCGAAATGATGCTCGAAGGGCGTGATCTCCATCCTGGAGGGCATGAACCCGCGCATGATCGAGACCAAGCTGCTGGGCTTCTTCGCCGAAGCCAACAAGAAGCCCGGCGCGGCCAAGGGCGCGGAGAAAGCGGCGGCCGCGCGGCCTCGCAGGAGAAGGTGGCATGAGCCGCAAGAAACGCCACGAAGAGCACGTGAACCACGAGCGCTGGCTGGTCTCCTACGCCGACTTCATCACCCTGCTGTTCGCCTTCTTCGTGGTGCTCTATTCCTCCTCCCAGGTGGACAAGCGCAAGGTGGGCAAGCTTTCGCTGGCCATCCAGGTGGCCTTCCAGCAGATGGGCGTGTTTGAAACCTCCAACACCAAGCTGCCCCTTTCCACCACCGAGCCCATGCCCTTTCAGGACGTGCAGGCGATTGAAAACGTGGTGCGCAGCCAGGACCTGCAGCGCTTCGTGCAGCCCGCCAAGGGCGCCCTCAGCAACGCCGTGCTTCCCGGCGACATTGCGGACATCCAGGGGGAGATCGAACAGGCCCTGGCGCCCGGAGATCAGCGCCACGTGGTGGAGCTCAGCTTCGCGGCGCGAAGGCCTGGTGATCAGCCTGCGCGAGATCGGCTTCTTCGAAAGCGGGTCGGCCACCCTGCGCAGCTCCTCGCAGGACGCCCTGGACCGCCTGGCCAGCATCCTGCGCAACCGCGACGAGATGCTGCGCATCGAGGGCCACACCGACAACGTGCCCATCCACAACGCGCAGTTCCACTCCAACTGGGAGCTCTCCACGGCGCGGGCCACCGAGATCATCGAGATGTTCATCGACCGCTATCACTTCGCGCCGGCGCGGCTGGCCGCCGCGGGCTACGCCGAATATCACCCGGTGGACACCAACGAGACGGCGGAAGGCCGGGCCCACAACCGCCGCGTGGATATCGTGGTGCTGAAACCCTCGCGCGACCCGCAGGTGACGCAGCCCAAGGGGCCGGCCGATATAGACAAGGTTCCCGGCAAGCTTCCCGGCAACGCTCCCGGGCCAGTACCCGGCCAAGTCCCGGGCCAAGTCCCGGGCAGTGCCCCGGCCAATAGCTCGGGCCGCGTTCCGGACCGTCTTCCGGGTCCTGTTCCGGATCATATTCCAGATAAGGCCAGGGCGGCGCTGCCATGAGCGGAAATCTGCCCGCGGCGTTTTCCCTTCCCCCGGACGCGCCCGGCGCGCCAGCAGCGCCAGGGGCGGAGGAACGGGCCACCGTCCCGGCGGGCCCCGCGCCGCTGCAGCGCGTCGAGGAACGCGTGCGGGGACTCGACAAGCTGCCCGCGCTGCCGGTGATCCTGACGCAGCTGATGGCCTGCCTGAACCGGCCCCCCGCGGAGATCGATTTCGAAGAGGTGGTGCGCCTGGTGTCGCGCGACGAAGCGGTGGCCGCGCAGTGCGTGCGCATGACCAATTCGGCGATGTTCGGAAGACGCCGCCTGGTGGAAACGGTGCATGAGGCGGTGGTGGGGCTGGGGCTGTGGCGGGTAAGCGACATCGTCTTCTCTGCACGCCCTGCCGCAGGCCTTCGACCCCTTCCCCAAGGCCCTGGACCGCGCGACGTTCTGGCGGCACTCGCTGGGGTGCGCCCTGGTGAGCCAGCGCCTGGCGCGGCTGGTGCGCTCGCATTCGGCCGAAAAAGCGTACCTCGCGGGGCTGCTGCACGACCTGGGCATCCTGGTGAACGCGGTGCTGCTGCCGGAGGCAAACCAAAGCGGCGTACGAGATGGCCGCGTCGCGCTCGATCGCTCTCGACGAAGCGGAGAAGGAACTCCTGGGCTTCACGCACGCCGAGACCGGCCGCATTCTGGGGGAGGCCTGGAAGCTTTCTCCCGACATCAACACCGTGCTGCAATACCATCACGACATCGAAGCCGCGCCGTTCTCGAAAGACCTGGTGGCCCTGGTGCACCTGACCGACCTGTTCTGCCGCGAGCACGGCCTGGGATACGGCTACTACGAGACGCGCAAGATCGACTTCACCTGCTCGCCCGCGTGGCTCATCCTGGTGCAGACCTGCCGCCAGATGGGCAAGCCCTACCTGAGCCGTTTCTTCGGCGAACTGGAAGAGTACTTCATCGAGGTGCTGAAATTCGTGGACAGCGCCTACGGCCCGGCCACCACCGCGACGCAGTCTCGCGCCTGGCCCCGGGCCTAGCCTTGTTCACGAGCGCCCGCCGGATTATCCCATTCAAAGGACGTCCATAATCCAAACCAATAGCCCGGTCGTAGGCATAGACCGAGCGCCATCAAATAGACTGAACGAAGACAAGAAGAGAGGAAAGACCCACACTCAACAAAACTGAGGGCGGGGGCACCCGCAAATTCAAAATCACCTCAAAGGCTCAGCCACCCGCCAGGGCCAGCTCGACGCGGTTGCGGCCGGCGTGCTTGGCGCGGTAGAGGGCCTCGTCGGCGGCTTTGAGGAGCTGCTCCTGGGGGGTGGTCCCGGTGGCCACGGCCGCGCCCAGGCTGAGGGTGACCGGGATGTTTCCCTCCGGGGTGGCCACTGGCTCGCGGGCGATGGACGCGCACAGGTGCTCGGCGCGGCGCAGGATGGCGCGCTCGTCGCACCCGGGAGAAATCACCAGGAACTCCTCGCCGCCGTAGCGTCCGATGGTGTCGTAGGGACGCATGGCAGCCTTCAGCTTGGCGGCCACCGCCTGCAGGACGCGGTCGCCGGCGAGGTGCCCGTAGGTGTCGTTGATGTGCTTGAAATGGTCGAGGTCGGCGAGCATCAGCCCCACGGTTTTATTTTCCCGCGCGGCGCGCGCCAGTTCGCGGTCCAGCGCGGCCGTGGAGGCGCGGCGGTTCCACAGGCCGGTGAGCGCGTCGTGGGTGGCCTGCACCTGCAGCTCGTCGCGCATGGCGATCAGGCGGTCCTGCAGGGCGAGGATGCGCTTGGCCACCAGGAGCTTGGCGCGCAGCTCGTAGCCATCGAAGGGTTTTACGAGGTAGTCGTCGGCCCCCTGCTCGAAGGCCTCCAGCAGGTCGTCCTTCTGGGAGGGTTCCATGAGCAGGATCATGTAGGTGTAGGGATCGACGGGCTCCGCGCGGACGCGCCGGCAGAGGCCGGCCCCGCCGAGGCCGTCCATTTCGTAGTTGAGGATGGCCAGCTTGGGGTGGTCCGGCTGGCTCAGCAGCGCGAGGGCCTGGTGGCCGTCGGCCACCACCGTGACGTCATAGCCCCAGCGCGCCAGATTTTTTTTGAGCAGCCCTTCACCGGAACCCAGCAGCACCTTCAACGGGGTTCCCGGCGACGCGCTTTCGCCGCGCGGCTGGCCGGCGCGGGAATCGCCGTCCACGGGAACCACCACTCGTTTCGGCATATCGTTTAGACCGCGCCCGCAGTGGCCGATTCCTGGGTGGCCGCCAATTCCCGGGCCATGGTTTTCCAGCCGGCCAGCCGGGGCCGCACGCCGAGCCCCTCGAGCAACGCCAGATCCCATTCGGGGCCGGGCCCTTTTTCTTCGGCCGTTCGTTCTGCGGCGGCCGTTTCTCGGGCGGCATCTCCCACAGCAGTTTCTTCGCCCGCATCCTCCGCCTCGTGGGCCAGCAGGTTGGCCACGTAGAGCGCCGCAAGGGCGTCGAAGCGCTGGTGCGGAACGGCGGCGGGCGCGTGATGGTAGGCGATGGCCTCGGTGACCTGCAGCGGCAGGCCCCACAATCCCAGCAGGTAGGCCCCTATTTCGGCGTGGGTGATGCCCCACAGCTCTTCTTCGATGCGATAGAGGGCCTTGCGTTCCGCCCGGGCGCGCGCCAGCAGACGCGCAAAGCGATCCGGCATTTTGTAAGCGAGCACGAGCTTGCCGATGTCATGCAGGAGCGCGGCGACGATGGCAGCGTCGCGCACGTCCCCGGGAAGTTCCATGTGCGCGGCGATCGCGGCGGTGAGGCGACCGTGCGACTGGAGCTCGTCCTGGGAAAAACCGGGGACGGAAGGAATTTTGTCGAACGCCTGCAGGGCTTCCATGGAGAGGACCACATTTTTGATCACGTTCAGGCCGAGGAAGCCCACGGCCATGCGCACGGTGATGATTTCGCGCGAGGTGCGGAAGATGACCGAATTCACCAGTTGCAGGAGCCGGGCGGAGGCCCCCACGTCGCCTTCGATGATTTCGGCGACCTCGCCGATGGAGGAGTCCGCGCTGTTGAGGCTTTCCATCAGGCGCAGGTAAACGCCGGGCGCGGAAGGAAGCTCGCCGAGTTCGCCGACGGTTTGGCAGATGCGCTCGCCGCGCAGCAGGTCGCGGAGGCGGCAGGAGCGTTCGAGCGCCGCTTCCAGTTCTTTCAGGTCCAGGGGATCGCACACCACTTGGTGCACGAAGGAGGGATGCGCGGCCTTCAACTGGCGAAAAGACACCACGCCGATGCGCACGGCTTCGGGAAAAGCTTCCCGGGCTTGCGCGAGAAGGGACACCCCGCGCTCGGACGCGAGATGCGCGACCACGGCGTCCCAATTTCCTTCCGCCAGGCGGCTCTGGGCCGACGCGGCGTCCTGTACGAAGTGGGACTCCCACACGCCCTGGTAGGACTGCACGGCGGTCTCCCAGGCTCGGCAGGTGCGGGGGTCATCCGGCGCAAACAAGAGCTTTCTCATTCCCCGGGCCTCAACTGTGGCGCAGCCGAACCGCTGGACGGCCCTGGGGGGAGAGGAGCTACCACAGTGCGAGCATCCGACGGCGCGGCGTTGCCGTTGTGATGGTTCAGATTCCTAGGTTGCTTTCAGCGTTATCGTTGCGTGCTGTGGTTCCGGCCGCGCCCAGGTGGCTTGCGCGGCAAAGCTATTTCTCCGACTGCTTCCACGATAGCGTGCCCCGCGGCGTTTGTCTTTTCCAAACTGCACGGCTTCCGCCAATTGATAACGAGGCGCGGCGTGACGCGCGACACACGCGCCGGCGGAAGAAACAATTACCAGGGCGGTTGCCGGCGACGATTCCTGACAACGATTACGAACCACGACTACCGACAACGACTGCCAAAAACGATTACTAAAATGGAATCACCGCTCTTGGTTGCCATACCGAATGCGCAGCCGCTGGTTTACATTCATTGCGCTGGCAGTTGCAGAGACCATTTCAGCGAGAGAAAAACGACGCGATGTCCATCGGAACGATGCCGCAGATACAACACTCCTCTGACACGCCGGAGCGGCGACGCCACCTGCGTGTGACCCCCAGCCCGTTTCTGGTGATCCGCTTCGCTTCCGGGAACGCCGGGGTGGTGCTCGACGTGTCCCACGAAGGGCTGGGCTTCCTGGCCAGCGCCCCGGTGAACGAAACGCAATTCGTGCGTTTCGAAATCGCGGGCCGGTCGAAACTCACCTCCGAGGCCATCGGGCGGCTGATGTGGAAAGACAGCACGGGCAAGAGAGCGGGATTGAAATTTACGCAGATCCCGCGGGAATTGCGCACCCTGATCGAGAGTTTTCTGCCCGCCGAGGAGAGCGTCCCCGCGGAAGCATCCGGGCCGGTGGCCGCGCTGGTGCAAAAATTGAACCTGGAAGAGCACGTGCGGGCGCTTCCCCGCAACCCGAAGCTCATGGTTTTCGCCGCCAACGCGGTGACCTGCGCGCTGGCCTGCTTCATTGTGCTGGGAATCTGGCGCACCGTGGGCGGGCGCAGCCCGGCCGGCGCGGCTGGCGCGCCCTCACACGCGCAGCACCGGATCACCGGCTTGTTTTCGTTCCTCCGCGCGCCGCTGAGCCGCGTGGACGCCGCAAAACCTGTGCCAAGCGCGCCGCAGCCACCTGCCGAACCTTTGACGCCTGCTTCTCCCGCCGGCAACGGCGGGGGAGTTTCGCTGGCGGAATTG
Organism: uncultured Acidobacteriota bacterium; assembly: GCA_963848365.1. Classification (GTDB taxonomy): domain Bacteria; phylum Acidobacteriota; class Terriglobia; order Acidiferrales; family UBA7541; genus Palsa-295. The sequence goes on along the minus strand of CAWKDI010000002.1, from coordinate 894,577 downwards.
ACGCGCGCGCCGTTGCCGCTGCCCGCGGCCCCTCTCGCAACCATAGGATCGTTCGAATTATCGCCTGCGCGTGCTGGCTTGCGGAATTCTGTTTCAGCGGCGGCGGGTGCCGCAGCGAAAGACGCGGCCGCCAGCCCTGCCGGGAAGCGTCCCGTGGTTGCCAGTGCCGGAACTCCGGGAGATGCCAGCCAAGCGCCGCTTGATCTCGCGCGCGGCCTGCTGAAAAAGGATGCCGATCCGGAAGAGCAAGCCAAAGCCGCCCAACTGCTGTGGCACGCGGTGGAGAAAGGCAACGTGGCGGCCGAACTGGCCCTCGCCGATCTCTATCTCGCCGGACAAGGCGTGGAGAAGAGCTGCAGCCAGGCGCGCGTCCTGCTGACGACGGCGCAAAACCATAAGAGTTCGCTGGCGGCTAAAAAGCTGGACGGTCTGGCTGCCTACGGCTGCGAATAAAGCGCAGCCCGACGTCTCGTGGTCATCAGCCCTTTGTCAGATTTCTAAAGGCGTATTTGTCCTCGCACTGTTCTAAAGAGCGCTCTTCCCTTTTCGGTCTAGCCCGTAACTTACTGTTCCAATTTGGCATTCGCTTCCAGGTATTCGGACTTACCTTGTAAAAAGCTAAGAAATCACGCATTCAACGCTTCCGTTGTGGCACTTCGCGCCGCAACTTCTCTTCAGATGACCAGCGTAAGCTGTGTCGCATCAAAGGCCGCTCCTCGCGTGTGATTCGGAACTCTTTTTGCTTCTGAAGTGGCCGGAACCGAACCAACACATGAAGGCAACGATTCAGACCGCTGAATTGCGTCCCGCGTCTTCACCGGGCAAGCGACTGCTGTCCATCCAGCGGGACGCCGGCATACGCTTTCACGAACTCGGTACGCTCACCTCCGTGACGCGGTGGGTGAGCAGCCACGATGAGGGCATCGCCGAATGGCTGAAGAATTCGCGCCGCGCGTATCAGTGCGATCGCGCGAATGTCGAGGAAGCCCATCGCACGGCGCTGCTGCTTCTGCAGGATGCCGGCGGCAAAGCGCCGGCGCGGATCGCGCTTCTCGATACCGGCGGCGCGACCCTCGAAGACGTCACGGCATGGAGCGTGTGGCAGGATCCCCATGCCTCAGGCCGCGGCTCGGCGATGCGGGAGGAAGAAACGCAAGGCAACGGTGGCAAGGCGTACATGTACCGGCTGTTCCGCGGATCCGGCAGAATCCTGGGCGTCAGAGAAAACAGATTGAACTGCAAGGGATTTGAGGGCGCGGCGAACAGCCTGGAACGCGGCATCCCCGGCTTCATCCCCGACAGCGCCTCCGGATGCAATCTGCCCAACGTGTCCTGGAAAACAGAGCTGCGCCGAGCGCTGAAACCCTACGGTCTGTCCCTGGAGGATTTGCCGGCTGAACTGCGGGAAGCATTGCGCCACCGGAAGGCGTTCACGCTGGTCGAGGGCGTGGACCCGGCGGGATTTTTCAAAGGCAGGATCGAGGCGGGCGATCTGGTGGCGAGAATCCTCCGGCATGACCAGTCGACTCTCGCCGTGCAGCAGATGCGCTTGTACGCCGCGCACAACGGACGCCTGCTGAATGCCGGGAAATCTCTGGAGCTGGAAGAGATTCCCGCGTATCCGGGATTCGAGCAGCCGGTGGTTTTTGAAATACCGGAGAGCCTGCCGGACGCGGGCGGCGCATGCCACTCAACCACCCTGCAAGGCAAGCGGGCTGCCGGGCGGCTGATCCTTTATACCTCGGGCGAGAACATGCCCAACGCCTATCGCAAACTCCGGCCGCGCTGGAAGGTGTCTTACAGAACGTCGCAGCAGATGATCGGGTCGAAGCCGATCTCTGAGGTAGCGCCGGGCGTGCCGGGCGCGCAATACATCTACGCGACCGTCGAACTCCCGGCGCTTGAGCCGGATTACGTGGAACTGGGGCGGAAGCGGCCCACCGACGGACCCCTGGTGGAGGCGCTCGATCTTTTCATCGCCGAAGCGATCCGGTCGCTGGCGAAAGCGATCAACGACAGCCGCCGTCGCGAAATGGACCAGCACGCGCTCGATGAAGTCTACGAAGAGAATCGCGCGCTCAATTGCTTCAAAAACCGGTTTTTGCCGAGCGAGGGAAACGGAAGCAACGCAGGCGCGAGTCTCAACGGTCACGTTTCGCCGCGCGGCACGCCCGAACAAATTCGTGTGGAATCATCCGGTGAAACAGGCGTCGAATGCGGCGACCAGGCCCAATCGATCGAACTCGGGTGGCGTCCCGGCGAAACGCTGCGCATCGGTTGCGGCGCGGCGCTGCAAGCCGGCCCTCTGCTGAATGCGAGGGTGCGGGACGCGGACGGAAAAGCCGTGGCAAGCGCGGAACTCGAGTGGCATTCGAGCGACGCGCGCATCGTGCGCTTCGGGGAGCGGAACGAGCTGATGGCTTGCGGCAAAGGCGCCGCGCACGTCTGGGCGCGCCTGAAAAATACGCCGAGGAATGCAGAGAAGAGTACAACGCCGAGTGCGGCGATGAGTACGGCGAAAAGCACGGCGGCGCATCCGGGGAAGAGCGCGCCCATCGAGTCGGAGAAAATCGCCGTTGATGTGTGGATCGTGGATCACGTGCTGCTCACTCCGCGCAGCGCTCGAACTGCCGCTCGGCCGCAGAAAGCAAATCATCGCCGAGGTCACCAACGACGAAGGAGCGCGCGCCGCCAACGTTTTCCTCAACTGGAAGCAGGACGCCGGCGATCCGCTCACCGTTCGCATTCAGCCGAACGGATGGGTCACCGGCAACCGCATCGGCCAGGCCTCTGTAACCGCGGGCGCGGGAATTCCGGAGGAAGGCGGCGTGTGGGCGAGAATCCCCACGGAAATTTCCGTGCTTCCCGCCCCCGAGGAGCCACAGCGAGGGGCGGGCTTTCCCGAGTTGCGCCTCACCGACCGCGATACCGACCCCGCCACCGGCGAAATCCGCCAGGGCGATCCGGAGCAGCCCGCGCTGTGGCAGGAGGTGTCCGACTACCAGAGCAATCTGTGGTGGCTTAACTTGCAAAGCCCCGACGCGGCGTTTTTTTTCGGCCACCGCGGCGACGACATCCGGCTGTGGCGCGCCTTCCACGCGCAGAAGGTGGTCGACATGGTGTTGCAGGTTCACATGCGGGAGGAGTTTGACGCGCGGGGAGAAACCGAGCGGCCGGACCTGTGGGCGCGGCACAAGGTGATCCTCGACCTCAAGGAAGTGCAGTTGAAGCAGGCCATGTGGGACAAGCTGCAGACCTACGTGAATTTTGGCGGGGGCCTCGACTAGGTGGACGCGCGCGGCCTGGGCCTGAAGGAGCAAGTCCTGCTGGCGGCGCTCGCATGCGGCGAGGGCAACTGCGAAAAAACATTTAGCAGCGAGGACTTGCTGGTCGCCGCCTGGAAGAGCGACAGGGCCGCTTGGGGGCTGCGCGGCTATGAAGACGCGCATCCCGACGCGGACAAAATCCACAAGGAACTCGACGGCCGGGGCGCCGCGAACAAGGGGATCATCGGCATGGGCTACGTGGAGCGCGTTCACAACCGCGTGTATCGCATGACTCCCGCCGGGCTCATGGCGGGCAGCGCGCTGCGTCCGGCCGACCCCATCGTGCGCGAGAAGGCAGGGCGCACGCTCGAGCACGAAATCAAGCAGATCCTCGAGCACAGCGTCTTCCGGGCGTGGCTGCAGAATCCGGCGTTGCCCAAACATTTCCGCGACGCGGGCCACTTCTGGGGCATTGCGCCGGGCATGCCGCCAAGAACCGTTCGCGAGCGCGTCGAAGCCATCGAGCGCACGCTGCGGGCCGCCTCCGCCTTCCTCGCAGAGTCGGGAGTCGAGGAAGTCGCCGCGCAGCGCGGCGGCATTTTGTTCCAGCGCGAAGACGTACGGCGAAGCCTCGAATTTCACGAATGCCTGAAGCAGCGTTTCTCCCGAGACTTGTCACTGCTCGGCTCAAATCATGAACGGAGAAGCCGCCCGCGCTAGCGTCGTGGCGGGGACCTCATCCTGAGCGCAGCGAAGGATCCCTCCTGCTCTTGCGCGAGCATCGCAACAGCATCGCCGGTGCAGTAGCCGTTCGCCGCCGCCTTTCGTTGTCATCCCGCGAGAGCAAAGCCAGCGAGGGATTTCTCTTCGGCCTGCACCACGTACGCGGCCCGCGCCGCCTTTGCCTTAGCCCTTCTGTGTCATCCTGAGCCCATACGCGCGAAGCGCGGATGGGTGAGGGACCTGCTTTTTCTTTTGCCCTTCACTCTCTTGATGTAGTCTTTCCCCGAATGAGCCGCACCTATTACGTCTACATCCTCGCTAGCCGTTCCCGGGCGATCTACACAGGCGTCACAAATAATTTGCAGCGCCGCATCGCCGAGCACCGCGCTGGACTCATCCCGGGCCTCACTTCGAAATACAAAATTTCCCGCCTGGTCCACTTCGAAAGGTTCGCCGATATTCGCGACGCCATTATGCGGGAAAAGCAGATCAAAAAGTGGCGCCGCGAAGAGAAAATTGCACTGATAGAAAAACGTAACCCCACATGGGTCGATCTTACCGTCGAAATGCCGGTGTCCCCGAAGAAGTGAATTTCACGAAAGCGTAAAAACGGCGGATGTCGAAGAGAACAACAAGCAGATCCCTTACGCCATCCGCGCTCCGCGCGGCCGGGTTCAGGATGACAAATCGCGAGACGCTCACGACGCACATTTCTCGCACCGCGCTTATTGACCGCAGCGGAGGATACCGCCTCCTCTCGCGTGCCCCACCACGCCAGCGTCGCGACTGTATCGCCGTTCACCGTCGCCTTTCGCAGTCGTTGTGATATACCAAAGCGACGAGGAATCTCTCTCCGCCGCCGAACCCTAGCTATTCTTTGGAGCTCATTAACCGCATGGCGCTTTGAGCCCTAAGTGCTCGGCACGAAATCCGCTGTGCTTCATGACGGCTGAAGGCAAACACCAACGGCAAGCGCAAAGGCCACGGCAGTGGCAAAGTGCCGGCCCTGGTCAGGGAGACGCTGGCTTGGGGTGCTCGGCTGGATTCCATCGCGAGCGGACGGCGCTCAGCCCTTGTTGTTGCAGCTGCTTTTTGACGCTATCGGCGCGATCGGGCTGGTCATAGGGGCCCACAAGAACGAGGTAGAGGCGGCCGGCTGGGCCGGGCGCGGTGACGAAGACCGCGAAATTATTCTGGCGCAGGGATTTCGCGAGCGCGTCGGCATTCTGCCGGTGAGCCATCGCGCCCACTTGAAGAACGTAACGAGGGCCCGCGGAAGGGCTGCTCTGCTGCATGGGAGCTCGAGCACCGGAATTTCCTGCGGGATTCCCGGCGGGAACTGCGGGGCCAGCCGCCGGCAGAACCGTGTCGCTTCCCTTCCCCTTGTTGCGCAATTCGCGCATGTGGTGGCCCAGGAACAGGAAGGCCGCGACCCAGAGAATCGCAACGACCAAAGCCGCAAGATGGCCCGCCTTCGGAAATCCGCCTGGGACATTCCGGCTCGCGACACCAGCCGTATCTACCAAAGCGCCCGGTGTCGAAGCGTCCTGCGCTTCCTGGGAACTTTGAGCAGCCGTAAACAGATAACGCAGCGCGCGCGCCGTGAAAACGGGTTTCGATGTTGCGGTATTCGATTGTACGAACTCCCCGGCGGCGTTCAGGGACGAAATCCATGCCTTGATCTGCCGGCGCGCTTCCTCGGGCAGGTTTGTGAATTCCACTCCCACCGTCTTTTTGGAGTCGCTCAGCCAGGCAATGCGACCGGTCGCTTCCACCCACGTATGGGAATGCGAGAACTGAAACCGCAGGGGGGGCAAATCCTGGTCGCTGAGTTCGGTGACGACCTGCAGGGCCATGCCGCCTTCGCTGATATTGAGGACGATGCCGCCATTCTCTTCGCCCAACTGCGCGCAGGAGAACAAAACCCTCTCGCGAAAATGGGTGCGGCGGTCGGAGACGGAGTCGATCGCGCCGAAATGAAGTGTGCCGGACATGGCCACGGTTACTTTCGCATGTTGCGTGAACGGGCGGCGAAACAATTTTGATGCATCCGCCCGTGCGATGTGTCAAAAAGACAAACGCCCGGGGATTCGAGCGTGGCGTGGGGCCGCTTGCGGCCGATGACCGCTCGTTGGGGCAGCGACGACGGCGAGAAACGCGCGCCATGTGGGTGGCATCACACCGGGCGTCCTGTAGACGCGAATTTTAGATTGAGAGGAATTCTTGGCGGAGAAACCGGAAGCGCCGGTGGTGTCTCTGACGCGGCGGACGATGCTCTCCCGCGCGGCGAAGGGGGCGGCGCTGGCCTCGGCGTCGTCGGCATTGGGCGCGGTGGCCGCGCCTGTTTCGGCAGCCGAGCCACTGCAGATCGAAACGCAGAATTTGAGCGTCACGGTCGATCCCGGCGCGTGCCGCTGGTCCGCGCGGGTGAAATCAAGATGCCATGGCTCTGAATCACGTGTACTTTCTGCCCAACGACGATCCGTCCGGGTGGACGGTGGCGAGTTCCGTCAACAAGGATGACGACAACAAGTTCGGGTCGTTTGTTACGGTGACGCTGCGCGGAAGAAAGACGGGCGAACTGGATTTCGAGTATCGGATTTCGGTCGCCAAAGACGGGCGGCGACATTCTCGTGAGCCTCGGACGCACCAACGCCACCGGGAAGCCGCCGAGCTGGAAGACATGGATTATTTCGTTTGCAGCGATGCGCGGCTCGGCGGCACTACGGACAAATGGATCAGCCTGGGAACGCAGTCGCGCAATCGCTTTTATTACGAGCTGCTGCCGGTGCAGGAAATGGCTACGCCGAAGATGTACGAAGTGAACCAGGTGGTGCGGGACGCGGACACGGGCAACTGCCTCCTGATGGGCCACGCGACCGCGCTGAAGGGCGCGTCGCGCTTCGAGGTGTGGCAGGGCTGGCAAGGGACTGCCAACGACCGGATGAAAATCCGCGGCTACTGCAGCTACAAGGTGGCGGTTCCGGAGGGCGCCAGCTTCGCCGGGGAACAACTGCTCGTCAGCTTCAGCAACGACGCGCTGCGGGCGATGGAGCATCAGGCGGAGCTGATCGCGGTCGGGCACGATATACGGCTGAAGCAGCGGCGGCCGATCGATCTCGACGACAAGGATCTGGTTGCCAACACCTACAGCCGCTTTCATGGCTGGATGTCGGCTGGAAGCAAAGAGAACGCGGAAAAATTCTTCGAGGAGCATGGCCTGGAGGAGTTCTGGCTGGGAGGCGTGTCGGACAGCGGACCGCACCAGGCCAGCTTCGGATTGTACGGCTGCGGGGCAGGCGTTCGCGGGCGGCCCAGCCGCGTGAATTATCAGCCGGAATGCTACCTGCCGGTGCGCACGCCGAAATATAACGGCGAGCGGGTGATCGATTTCTCCAATCCGCTTTCTATCCGGCTCGAGCGGGAGCGCGCGGAGGCATGGGCGGCCGAGCGAGCCCATGCACGTGGGCGCGGCCGAGATGGACTTTGCGGATTACTGGGACAAGTGGCCGGGACAGTTCGATCCCTTCCTGAGCGCCCTGGAAACCTATCGCGCCTGCGGACTCATCTGGCGCGAGGCGATCGACCGGAGGGCTCCGCGCAGGACGATCCGGTCGAACATGAACGTGATCGACCATTCCTACGGCATCGTGGACATCTGCCGCATTTCCGAGGATGCCGACCGCGGGTACGATTATCGCGCTTCGTCGCTTCTGCCCTACACGCAACCCTGCGTGTTTTCCGAAACGGTGCTGGGCTCGGCCAACCGGTTTTTCTACAACGGGCGCGTGTTCTGGAACGATGGCGATGGGTTTCACGTGTACAAGTACGTCGAGCCGGACGGCAAGCACGTCGACGAGCGCCAGGCGAAAGTCGTGGCGAACTTCCGCGCCATCGCCAACAACACGATCCTCGTTTCGGAGGCGTTCGACGCGCCATACCCCGAAGACCGCATCGAGCTGCTCAAGCGCGTCAGCCCGCCTACGATGGATGTTTCCTACCCGGTGGATTTGTTCGTGCGGCAGCCGGCGCAGGTCTGGAACCTGCCGGTGGCGCGGGATTTTGGCAAGTGGAACATCCTGGCGGTGTTCAACTATATCCCGCAACTCGGGGTGCTGCATCTGGGCAACTCGCTGATCCAGAAGATGGATGGCGAGGACGACACGCCTTTTGTGACCACCCTCGATGCCGCCAGGGATTTGCGCCTCGATCCCGACAAGGAATATCTCGTGTACGAATTCTGGTCGCGCGCCTATGTGGGTACTTTTCGGGGCGCGTTCACCACGCGGGCGGTGAAACCTTACGATTGCGATGTTTACAGCATCGTCGAGAAGCAGGATCATCCCGTGCTGATTTCAACCAGCCGCCACGTGCGGCAGATGGCGTTCGATATCAAGCGCGTCGATTACGACGCCTCGCGGCGCGTGTTGCAGGGAAGGTCTCGCGCGGTGTCCGGCGATCCTTACCAGTTGCGCGTCTACGTTCCAGACGGTTTCAAGGCGCAGAGGGCGGAAGTGAGCGACGGGATTGCCACGGAAATGCTAGCGGACGGGAACCTGCTTGCCGTGAACTTCAAGTCCTCTAGCGGAAACGACGTGGAGTGGAAGATTTTCTTCTGAGGCTGCGGCATGTTTGGGCTGCCGGACTAATTGACAGGCCAGCGAAGCGAAGTGATCGAAACGCACCGGAGCGCTCCGGCTGAAAGAGAGGAACGCATGACTCGCCAATTTTGGGGATTACTGCTCGGCGCATTTGCACTTGGCATTGCTTTCACTGCGGTGCTGGCGCTTTCCCAGACGATGCCGCCGGCGAAGCATCGCCCGCCCGGGCCCGGATCGGACTGCAACATGAGCAATTTTTGCGGAGTGCCGTATGTGTACGTGCCGCCGGCGGAGCCGCCGTCACCGGCGCTGACCGGCGAGGCGCGGCTGCGCGGCAGCGGCGCAAAACTGGTGAACGGCGTCGCGGTACAGGTGGGCGGGCAGATCGGCTGGGGAATCGTGTGCTATGGCGCCCCGGACTGCGCCTGGGGCATCGACCGCGGGCTGGTGAATCACGTGGAGCACAAGCCCGACATGGGCTTTACGTACGCTTACCCATTGAAGTTTCCGGAGGACACTACCGGAGGCGTGGCGGCGATTGCGATGAATTCGAAGGGGGATATTTACGCGGTGGTGCGCAACGATCCGGGGAAGCCGATGCTGTTTGAGTGGGACGAGAATTACAGGCTGGTGCGTTCGTTCGGCGCGGACATTGCGAGCAAGGCGCACGGACTGGCCGTGGACGCGGAGGATAACGTCTGGCTGTGCGACCAGTTTGGCGACACGGTGATGAAGTTCAGCCCCGAGGGAAAGCTGCTGCTGACCATTGGCGTGAAGGGACAACGCGGCGACTGGAACGAGGCGAAAGGGCAACGGCTGCTGTGGCAGCCGACGGCGATGGCGTTCGCTCCTAATGGCGATATCTACATCGCCATGGGGCACGGGAATGAGAGTCCCAATGACGGCGCGGCGCGGATTCTGCATCTCGACAAGGACGGCAAGTTCATCAACCAGTGGTTTGGCAATGCGGCCGGGCCCGGGAAATTCGGCATGGCGCATGGGATCGCGGTGAACCCGAATAACGGAGACGTGTATATCGGCGATCGCGAGGAGTATCGGATCGTAGTGTACGACGCGAACGGGAAATTCGTGAAAACCATCCAGTCGCCCAACCTTACCTGCGAGTTTTTCGTGGACCGCAACAAGCAGCTATGGATGGCGACCGGCATGGATGGCCAGATCGTAAAGATGGACTGGGATGGCAATATCCTCGGCGCGGCGGGCGAGGGGCCCGGCAAGGGGCTGGGACAGTTCGTCGAAACGAATGCCATGGCCGAGGATGCGCGCGGGGACATTTTTGTGAGCGACACGACGCTGACCAGGGTAACGGAGATGGTGGCGCCGCGGAGGTAACCACGAGGACTGCAATGTGGCCAACGTGGCCAATGTGGCCAATGGCGCACAAAGAGCCGCCCCTTAAACCCAAAGGGATCAGCATAGCCCGCGGCTGGCTGCTCCAATGACTTTGCCGGCGATGTACAGGAAGTTGCGTATATCCGCCGCGCGGAGGCTCCTTTAGATTGGGCGGCGGAGAAAGGGGACATTCGCAAGCGCCCTGGCCGCAAATAGCATGCCGCCTTCGTACCAGACTTTCTATCTGCTTGTCCTGGCGATTCCGGTCGCCTGCGTTACGTGGACCATCACGCATGAGGACATCGTCCGCGAGGCACGAGAGTGGTGCACCGAGCAGTCCCAAAAGTGCGGCAATATTTTTCAGCGGAAGTTTTTTTACCTCTTCACTTGTGAATACTGCTTCAGCCATTACGTCAGCCTCGTTTTTCTGTGGATGACCCACTTTAAGCTGCTGCTGCCGGGCTGGCGCGGCTACGCGATTGCGTGGTTTGCGCTGGTATGGGTCGCGAATATCTACATCAGCCTATTCGGAAGGGTGAGGCTCAGCATTAAGGGCGAGCGAGTCGCCATCGCGTCGGAAGAGCGGTCCCTGGCGGCGCGCAAAGTGGAGTTGCCCCTGGAATTAGGGGAAAGAGACGCACGTCACAGTCTTCGCTGACGAATGATCGCTTGCTGGAGAGGCAATTGAGTGAGGCTGTCGGCACCGGCATTTCCGAGCTGGATGAAATTCTGCGAGGCGGATATCCGCGGAACCGCCTTCTGCTGATCGAGGGGGAGCCGGGGAGCGGCAAGACGACCCTGGCCTTGCAGTTTCTGCTTGCTGGCGTGGGGGAAGGCGAGACGGGGCTATACGTCACGTTTTCCGAATCCGAAGATGAGATCAGGCAGGTGGCGTCATCGCACGGGTGGGACCTCGAGAAACTTCAGCTTCTGGAACTGAACAGCCTGGGAGAGAAGTTTCGTCCGGAAGACCAATACACGGTATTTCATCCCTCGGAAGTGGAGCTAAGCGAAACGACGCAGCGCGTAATCGACGAAGTCAACCGCATCAAGCCGACGAGACTGGTGGTCGATTCGCTTTCGGAGATACGGCTGCTAGCGCGCGAACCGCTGCGATACCGGCGGCAGATTCTCGCGCTGAAGGATACGCTGTCGCGCTGCCACTGCACGGTGCTGTTCCTGGAGGACCGGACGGCGGGGCAGGACATGCTGCTGCAGAGCATCGCGCACGGGGTAATCGTGCTCCAGCGGGAGCAGTCGGATTATGGCGGCAATCGAAGAAGGCTTCAGGTGGCGAAGATGCGCGGGGTGGAGTTCCTCGACGGCTACCACGATTTTGCGATTCGCCGCGGGGGAATCAAGGTGTTCCCGTGGCTGGTGGCATCGCAGCACCGGGTGAAGCAGGTTCCGCGCGAGGGCCATCTTTCGACAGGCAACAAGCAGTTAGACGCCATGACGGGCAGCGGCTTGCCGTGGGGCACAGGCGTGCTGATCGTGGGCCCGCCGGGCACGGGCAAATCGAGCTTTGGCGCGACGATAGCGGTATCGGCGGCGAAAAACGGAGACAAGGTTTCCGCGTATCTTTTTGACGAATTGCGCGGCACGTTTATAGAGAGGGCCGACGCGCTAGGGCTCGGCCTCAGCGGCCACCTGAAGAACAAACAGATACAAATCGATCAGGTAGATCCGGCGGAGGTGAGCCCGGGAGAGTTCGCCTGCAACGTGCTGCGGCGAGTCGACCAGGAAGATTCCCGCGTTGTAATCATCGACAGCCTGAACGGATATCAGAACGCCATGCCGAGCGACCGCTATTTAGTGGTGCAAATGCATGAGCTGCTGGCGTCATTGAGCAGCCGGGGCGTGATCACCATCCTGATTTCCACCCAGCACGGCATCGTGGGAGCCACGGACACCAGCTCATTTGAATTGACCTATCTTTCCGACATGGTGATTTCGCTGCGCTACTTCGAGGCGGCCGGACGGGTGCGGCAAGCGATATCCATCCTGAAGAACCGGAAGGCCGGACAGGAAAGGTTCCTGAGGGAATTTGAAATCACACCGAAAGGAATCCAGATCGGCAAGCCTTTGCACAAATTCCGAGGTATTTTGACAGGCATTCCCACATTTGACGGCCCTACCCGGGAGTTGCTTCACGATGAAGCAGAGCGCCCTTAAGAAGAATCCGCCGGACGCGGAGGGATTTCATATATGTGCTCCCATAGGCAAAGACGCGGCACTCCTCATTGAAACCCTCGGCCGGGAAAAGATCCTCGCGCACGTGTTTGAGAAGCTGGAGATTCTCGCCGACGCATTCGACTCCACGGTACAAGGACTCATCGTCGCGCAGGAAGCGCTTCGGCCGGAGGGTATGAACCGCCTGCATTCCCGCCTGCGAGAGCAACCCGCCTGGTCGGATGTTCCCATCATTCTGCTTACGATGCGGGGCCGGGAGACTTCCGCAGCGGGGGCGCGGCTCATCGAACTTTTCGGCGTGGCCGGTAATATCACGATGATCGAGCGGCCGGTGCGCGTGCAGACGCTGCTCAGCACGGTGCGTTCCGCGCAGCGGGCGCGTTACCGGCAGTACGAGGTGCGCGATTTGCTAGTGCAGCGCGACCAGGACGCCAAGCATCTGATGCGGGCTCGCGACGCGCTCGAGCAGCGGGTGCAGGAGCGCACCATCGAGCTCGACCGGGCCACCCGCAACCTGCAGGAGCTCTCAGCGCACCTGATGCGGCTGCGCGACGAAGAAGCGCGCAAGATCGCCCGCGACCTGCACGACAGCGTGGGACAACTGGTGGCGGCTATCGGCATGAACATCGGCATCGTGAGGGCGCAGTCAGAGCGGCTGGACGAAGCCGGGAGAAAGGCCGTTGCCGAAAATCAGGCGATGCTGAGTGAGATCAGCCGCGAAATCCGGACGATGTCGCATCTGCTGCATCCGCCGCTGCTGGATGAAATGGGGCTGGTCCCCGCGCTGCAGAGCTACGTCGATGGATATTCAGCGCGCAGCAACATCACCGTCGATCTCACCATTCCGCGGGATTTCGGGCGGCTGGCGCAGGACACCGAAATTGTCTGCTTTCGTATCGTGCAGGAGTGCCTCACGAACATTCACCGGCACTCGAAAAGTTCGACGGCGGCGATCAGCCTGCGCCACAAAGAGGGCAGCGTACTCGTGGAAGTGCGCGATCAAGGCAAAGGGATCGCGCCGCAGCGGCTGGCGGAACTGCGGTCGTCGGGTGGCGGCGTGGGACTTGCCGGGATGCGGGAGCGTGTGCGAAAGCTCGGCGGCGCTTTGGAGATAAGGTCGGATTCGAGCGGTACGTGGGTTACAGCCAAACTGCCGCACCAAACCTCGTCTCATACCGCCTAATTGTCCGTTTGCGCGGGTTCACTCCGATTTTCCCTTCTCCTTCGTTGGGTTAGCCAGCAGGTGCCGGACGTCTCCAAGGCTGCTAAAACATTCGACTGCTAACATTCGGCTGCTAAACATTTGTGAAAAAGTTGTTTTTGTAATATAGCCTGATGTGCCGCGGCTCGGCTCAAGCCGCGCTGGGGATTGCCGGCGGCTTCCCCGGCTCCCGTCGGGGACCGCGGAGAAGTTTGGCAATTCGACGGAGGTGGATTCGATGGCTCGAAAGTGGATCGTGATTGCGGCGAGCGTTCTGGTGCTGGTCAGCGCCAACCCGCCGGGCGCGCGGGGGCAGCAGGAACGCGTGCTGGCGGTGACGGGAGGGACGCTGATCGACGGCACCGGGGCGGCGCCGGTGCCCAATGGCGTGGTCGTCATCGAGAACGGCAGGATTGCGGGCGTAGGGCCGCGCGCGAGCGTGCGGATTCCGACAGGGGCGCGGGTGGTCGACGCCACGGGAAAATTCGTGATTCCCGGGCTGATCGACAGCCACGTGCATTATCGGTCCTGGATGGGAGAACTGTTCCTCAATCACGGAATAACAACCGTGTTCGATCTGGGCGACGACACGGACTGGATTCTCGGGGTGCGACAGGCGGAGCGCGACGGGCGTGTGCTGATGCCGCGGATCTTCGTGGCGGGGCTGGCGATTAATCGTCCCGGCGGGAATTTCGCGCCGTCGTACGGGCCGGACGCAGGGGAGCCGGCCAGCACGAAGATCGATCCAGCGCGCTACGGCCCGGCCTGGGCGCGCGCCGCGGCCAAGGCGCTGATTGCCCGGGGAGTGGACCAGATCAAGGTCACCTCCGACAACCTGACCGCGGAGGAGATCAGCGCCATCGCCGACGAGGCGCACAAGGCGAACCGCGCAATGCTCGGGCACACGACCGATATCTACACATCGGTGGGCAATGGCTACGACGCCGTGGCGCATCTGTGGGGACTCAGCGCGACGCTGATGACGCCCGAAAACAAGAAGAAATTCGGGGAGGGCCGCATCCAGAATCCGTACGCCTACATGGAGACCAGCAAGATGGACGCGCTGGTGAGCTTCATGGTGCAGCACAAGGCGAGCCTCAATCCCCTGCTGGCGAACGAACACGCGGCCATGCTGCCGGAGACGCACGAATTTGAAATGACGAATTACAACCTGTACATGAATCCGGAGCTTCGCTACGTGCCTCTGGGGAACGTGGTGAGTTCGATGGTCTTCTGGCACAAGACGCGAAGCTACACGGGGACGGTGGGCGGCTTTCCGTACGTCGAAACGCTCGATCCGGAGGAGCTTGCCGAGGCGCAGCGCGGCTACAAGAACGCCCAGGAGTTTGTGAGGAGATTCCACAAAGCCGGCGGCCGGCTGATCGGAGGCACCGATACGGGCGGCTCGGCGCTTGTGCCGGGCACAAGCCTTCTGCAGGAGGTACAGGTTTTCGTGGACGCGGGGCTAACCCCCATGGAGGCGCTGCAATCGATCACGAAGAACCCCGCGGACTTCTTTCGCCAAGCCGACAAGGTGGGAACGTTGAAGGCAGGCCTGGACGGCAACGTGGTGATCCTGGACGCGAATCCGCTCAGCGATATTCGGAACCTGGAAAAGATTCATACCGTGATCAAGAACGGCGCGGTGCTCGACGGACGCTACCATAGCGACTACCATCCAGAGTTCTGGCGTTCCGTTGACGACAGCGGCACGTCTTCTTCGACAGCCGATCCACCGTTGCTTTCGAGCGTCTCAAGCAGTTCCGCGATGGTGCACGGCAGCGGGCCCGTCGAGCTGGTCGTAAAGGGCGCGGCGTTCAACAGGACATCGCTCGTGTGTTTGAACGGGCGCCCGCTGAAAACGACGTTCGTGAGCCCGAGCGAGCTGCATGCGACCGTGCCTGCCGACCGGGTGCCAACCGCCGGTAGTTACGCGGTTACCGTGACGACGGCATGGCCGGTGCCAATGCCCGGGGAGAATGGTGGGAAATCGGAGGCGAAAACCCTGGTGGTGAACTAACGCTGTGTTTGAAACGGAATGGTGATGTCGAACTAGCGCGGCGGCTGGGTGCCACGACGGTAGAAGGCGCTATCGAATGACCGATCGTAGGTTTTCAGGGCGCTGCTCGATTCGAGGACGCGGCCGTGCAAAGGACCGCGATAGATAATCCAGAGATCCGCGACGGAACGTTTTAGACGCTGTTCGACATTTTTGACGAACTGCCTCATCACGCTCTTCCCGAAGGGGTCGAAGAGGTAGCAGACGCAGGGAGTATCGGGGATCGCGAAGGTTGCGGCGTCTTCGACGAGAATGGCTCCCTCGATGCCGCAGATCTTGAGGTTTTTCGAAGCAACTTCGGCCAGCATCGGCGAAATCTCCACGCCGGTCACCTTGCGGAATCCCATTTCAGCGGCGAAAATCAGCGCGCGTCCTTTGCCGCATCCGACATCGACAAACTCATATTCCCTGCGGGAAATCGGCAGATACAGTAGGTCCCTCCGAAGGCGCACGATGTCGCAGGCATCGTAACCGTGGCTGTGAATGTAAGAAGGGCTTACCGCGTTGAGTTTGTAAACCTTGATCACTTGCCGGGTGTCGGTGCCGTGGATGGCATCGAAATCGACATCATCCACGACCGGTCGCGTGCGCAGTTTCTGGACGGTGCGGTCGATGATCCGCGGGATGCGGCGCGGGGCGAACTGGACGAAACGCGTCCAGACAGATACGGCGTCATTGTCGGAAGAAATCATGCGTACCCTGCGGCGGCGGCAAAATAGCGGCCGTCGTGCAACACGGTGTCGATTGCCTGCAGAAGCATATGGCTTTCGGATTTATCGATGGCGCCATTTACGCCCGTCTCGAGCAGTTCCTTCATCAACTGGTTCGCTTTATGCACGGAAAAGATCAATATTCTGATGTCGGGGAAAAATTTCCGGATTACCCTTGCCGCCTCCAAGCCGTCCACCTGCGGCATGGTGATGTCGAGAATGACGAGGTCCGGCTTCAACTGTTTGGCCTTGTCGATCGCTTCCATTCCGTTCGCCGCCTCGCCACACACCTCGAAATCGTCGCGCGACTCCAGAAGAGAACGGATCATCTGCCTGACGACGTCGTTGTCATCGGCAATCAGGATGCGGGCCATGGGAAGCGGGGTCACCTTGGCATGGAGTTCCGGCGCCATTTCGAGGCGCTGTTATTCGCTCATTCATGATCTTTTGCAAGCTCCCGCAGGTCGTCCTTGACGAGGTTCAGGCCCGCTACGCAGATTTCGAAATGTTCGGAGAGGCGGCGGAAGAGAGAGGCTTCATCGCGGTACTCGAACTGGTCGAATGAGGAAACGATCGCGTAGGATTCTTTGCCCGCCTGAACGAAATCGATGAACGAATCGAGACGGGGGATTCGCGCCTTGCGGGCTTTCGCTACACTTTCGGGAAAGAGGCCCGTCATGAAAAGGGTGTAGTCGCCCACATGCTTCCGCACCGCGCGTTCCCTGTCAAAGGAGCTTGCCTCGGCGAGGGGATCGGACTCGATGAGCATTTCACCGACTTCGTCAAGCGGCCGGCCGGAGCGATTCTGAATCCTGTAGAGACAATCGGTGTGGGCGAATTCAACGAGGAGGTTGGCTACGTATTGCGCGACGCCGGGTTCTTCGAGGCGAACGTCGTCGTAAAAATGGCGCCAGACGGACTCCTCAAAAAAGCAGCGCAGCGAACGTTGCCCACTAATATCAGGATCAAGAACCATGCTATCGAACCATCCTGGCTGAGTTGGCCTTGAAGTTGGGCCTGAATTCGGCTCTAAAGTTGGCCATATCCGTTTCCCGTCCTTGGATAATTTTAGCGAGAGCGCCGCGGGCTGTGCATACGTAGTTGGTCGTATTTCGGCCGGAAGATTCTTGGGCAATCGGGTACTAGCAGTTTCACGACCTGAAGAAGGAAGGGCTTCCAATTGCGAAATAGCTATTTCGCGGGCGGAAGCTTCTGACGGCGCTCGTAACGTGCCGCAGCGGGTGGGCTCTTCTTCAGGCGCTTCAGAGCATCGGGGATGGTGAACTGGTTCGCGGCGTGCAAGCGGTCAAGTTCCTTCCACTCCAGGGGAACGGCTACGGGGGCGCCGGGCCGCGCTCGGACGGAGAAATCGGCAATGGCGGTGGCTGTATAGTCGTTGCGGAAATAGTCGACGAAGATTTTGCCCTTGCGCCGGGCCTTGCTCATGGTCGCCACGTACGCCTCGGGGACCTCGGTGACCATCTCTTCGGCGATACCGGCGCAGAAGGCCTTCACCTTTTTCCAATCGTCTTTTTCGGCGAGCGGGACGGTGACGTGAAGCCCCTTCCCTCCCGTGCATTTCAAAAAACACTCCAGGTCTCGCGCCTCGAGCCGGCGGCGCAGATCACGCGCGGCTAACTTCACGGCGTCGAAAGGAACGTCCGGGGCGGGGTCGAGGTCGAAGATGAGGCGATCGGGATAATCGATCTTTGCGACGCGCGCGCCCCAGGGGTGCAGTTCGATCGCGCCCATCTGCACGAATTCGATGAGGCCCTTTTCGTCCTCGATGTAGAGGTACTCGTATGACTTTCCCTTATGCTGCCAGCGGAAGGATTTCACATCGGGGCCTAATCCCGTGCCCGGATTGCGCTGGTAGAAGCAGTCGCCGGCGGTTCCCTCGGGGCAGCGCAAGAGGCTTACGGGATGGCCGGCGATGTCCTTGAGGATCCACGGGGCGGCCGCCGCGTAAAATTGCGCGAGATCGCCCTTGGTTACACCGGTATCTGGGAAGATTACGCGGCCTGGGTGAGAAATGCTTATGCCCAGAACATCGAGCCGCTCTGAGTTGTTGTTCTTCGGTTCGTTTCCGCTGACGCGCACCGGTTTTTCCATGACCACTTCCTTTGGCCGCTTATCTTCGCGCAATCCATGAAACGACGGGTGCCGGATATGGCCGTCCTCGGTCCATTCCGTGAAGGAGACCTCGCACAGCAATTCCGGCTTCACCCAGCGGGCAGTTTTCAGGACGCTTCGGGGCAGGTCCTTCAGCGGCGGATGGTTCGTTTCGAGCTTTGACAAGCGGTCGTAGAGTTCCTGCGCCGACTTCATGCTGAAACCTGTGCCCACTTTTCCGGCATATTTCAATTCGCCATGTTCGTTATAGCCGAGGTGCAAGGCGCCAATGGCGCGGCTGCCTTTGCGGGCGGCGGTATAACCGATGATCACGAATTCCTGGCGCTTGATGCATTTGGATTTGAGCCAGGTCTTCTGACGACCCGGGCGGTAGGGCGAATCGGCGAGCTTGGAGACGATACCCTCGAGCTGCATGGCGCAGGACTTCTCGAACATTTCAGCGCCGTGCCCTGCGACGTGATCGCTATAGTGCAGGAACTTGCTGTCCGTGGACTTTTTCAGCAGGGCTTGCAGCGAGTCCTTGCGCGCCGTCAGGGCTTCGGTGGTTCGGTCTTTGCCATCGAGGTAGAGGAGGTCGAAGACGTAGGCCTGGATCAATTGCGGCTTGCCGGAGTCTCCTAGGGCCTGTTGCATAGCCTGGAAACTGCTTCGCCCGGTGCTATCGAGGACGACGGCTTCCATATCGAGTACCGCCGATTTTGCTTTCAGCTTGGCTACCGAAGCGCTAATCGAGGGAAACTTTCCCGTCCAGTCATTGCCATTGCGGGTCCGCAGCCGGACGCCGCCGCCGGCGAGGAATGCCAGCAGGCGGTAGCCGTCGAATTTTACTTCGTGGACCCACTGGTTGCCGTCGGGAGGCGCGGAGACCAGGGTCGCCAGCTGAACGTCCGGGTATGCCTTCATCAACCTGGCGAGGTCGCGGGCGCTTTCGGCTTTGTGCTTTGCTGGAGGAGCGTCGAGCGCTATTTCATCCATAGACCTTCCCGTAGTGATGCTGGAAGCGGTGTTTTCCAGGAAGCCGGCCGCCGCGCCGTCTGCTTTTGCAAAGTGGTCTTTTTCTTTGATGAGCAGCCAATTTTCTTTTTTGCCTTCCCCGTGGATGCGTACAAGGTCCCAGCCGCCCTTCAGCCGCTCGCCGTGCAGTACGAACGAGAGATGCTCTTTCTTCAGGCCTTGATGCGGGTCTCCTTTGGGTTCCCAGCTTCCCCTGTCCCACAGCATAACCGTTCCGCCGCCATATTCGCCCTCAGGAATCGTTCCTTCGAAGGTGCCGTAGGAAAGCGGGTGATCTTCGGTGTGAACGGCGAGGCGTTTATCGGCGGGATCGAGGCTGGGGCCCTTTGTTATCGCCCAGCTGAGAAGGACGCCGTCGAGCTCGAGGCGAAGATCGTAGTGCAGGCGCGTGGCGTCATGCTTCTGAACCAGGTAAGAGAATCCTGGCCGCGACGCTGCTTTGCCCGGGGCTGGCTCAGGCGTCCGTTTGAAATCGCGCTTTCGCCTGTATTCTTCGAGAGCCATTGCTGACCCAGTTTCCTTTGTTCTCCTGAATCGCGCAACGCGCGCCAAGTATCAGGGGAGCATCGTTCCGGTTCTATCGCGGTGCTACAGATTTTGCCGGATACCCTGCCTAGGCTGCGCGCGTTACGTTCGGTAGCTGGTTGGACGCGTAGCGGTTCATAACTTCAGGGAGGCGAATCGGCATGGCTAGTGAAAAGCAGAAGTCGGCGGCAAGACGAAACGTCAAGAAAGCAACCGCAGCTGCCAGAAAAAAACGCACGATCGCACATCTGCCGAAAGCAACGCGAACCGCGCTGGGAAAGCAGGCGGCGAAGGTGCGCAAAGAAAGAGCTTGAGGAGTGCCCGGCTGCGGGCCGCGTCGGCTTCGAATGTGAGCCCGGTTTAAGACATTCCTTTTCCCCTCAGTATTATTCGCCAGCGGCTTTGGGCCGGGCCATTTTCAGGTGCTGCTCGGCCTTGAAGCTTTCCGGGATGAACTTACCGAGTTCGCCTTCCACCTTCGTTTTAAAGGAGGAGGCGAAGACGTGATCGTCCCCGGACATGAGCGCCTGGTATCCCTGCTGCGCCACCTCGCGGGGATCGTTGGTGTATTTGCCTTCGGAGCCGACCTTGGTGTTGTCCATGCCGGCGCGGTGGAAGAAGTTGGTGTTCGTCGGGCCGGGCTGAAGGGCCGTAACTGTGACGCCCGTATCCTTGAGTTCGTGACGGAGCGATTGCGAAAACGAAAGGACGAAGGCCTTCGACGCGCCGTATACGGCTTCAAGAGGGGTAGGCATGGTGCCGGCGATGGAGGAGGTGAAAAGGACGCGCCCCTCGCCGCGCGAGACCATCTGCGGAAGAACCAGTTTGGCCAGGTGTACGGTGGAGGTCACGTTGAGCTGGATCAGTTTCAGCTCCTGCTGCAGGTCCGTTTCGCGCGTGAAATCTCCCCCGACTCCAATGCCGGCATTGATGGCAATCGCGTCAACCGGCCTTCCCTGCTCTTGAATGGCTGCCCACAGTTTTTCGACGCCTTCGGAGGTGGTAAGGTCCGCCTGCACGTAGGACACGGCGGCCTGGACGCTGGAAACGTCCGATTGAGCGCGACGCAATTCTTCCGCGGCGGCCGCGATTTTTTCGCTGCCCGAGCATATGAAAAGATCGAAGCCGTTCTCTGCAAAGACGCGGGCGAGTTCGTAGCCGATGCCGCTGGATGCGCCGGTTACCACGGCTAGCGGTCTGGATGCAGTTGCCATAATCTTCTCCTGTTGTTCGGTGTTGATTCCGACTTGCCTTCATTGAAACGAAGATTCCCGTCTCATACAGAAGCGATAGTGTCTGCTTCCATAGGGCCGGGCAATCGGGGGATCGCTGGATTTGAAGCCGCCGGATTCGCTAGTGAGGACAACTTCCTGAGCGGAAAGAGCAATGGGACCATAAGGAGCAATTAGAACTGTCACGGGATTGTGTCGCGTTATGGAGCGAACGGGTCTTTCTCGATCGACGGCTGCGAGATTTCGATCACTTTGTCCTCGAGGGGATCGAAGACGAAATATTCGCCCGGGAAATCCTGTTCCATTTTTCGGAGACTCTTCTGGGCTTCCTCGATTCCTTTCACACTCTCGATGCGCAGGGTGGTGTTATCGAGTTCTTTCCTGAAGATGTCGTAGCTCTTCTCGTCATTCATATCGTCCTCGGGGCCCTGATTAGAAATGCTTGACGGTTTTGCGGTCAGGTCTTATCCCGCCATGCGTTGCTTTCCGCTTCATTCGGATCTCTGAGCCATTGGGTGGCTCCTTCGTCAGACAAGTCGCCTCTCTGGCTTCCGCCCGCGTTTGAGCCCCCGGTTCGGGAGCGTCCGGTATTTTCGGGAGCGTCCGGGCGGGCAGCCTGGTGGTGTTCTCCGTGGACCGTTACGGGAGTGACGATGGGGTCGACGAGCATTTCACAGCGTGGGCAGTAGAGTTTGTCAGCGACGAGGTGGCTCCCCTCGCGATCGGCGTTCGGGCTCTTCACATCTTCGAAAAGCACTTGGCCGCCGCAGAAGGGGCAGTAACAGATCAGGTCATTCTTCTCTGGAGTTCCGGGCGTTTCAAGCATGGAGGTCCTCCTCCGTTGAGTAACGCAGCGTTCATTTTCCTTTGATTCGTGCCGCGCCATTCCAACTTAGTCGTGAGGTTTGAGACAAACAATGGGGCAACCATGGAGTTTCGCGAGGGAAAGTACAGGAGGGCTGGCAAACGCGTTGGACATGCCGCCGTTTCGGATCTGGCTGGTTCTCGCGGACCGCGTGCCGCGGACCGCGTGAGCATAGAGGCTGCGCGTGATCAGGGTCTCGCATTCAAATCCCCGCCGGCTTTCGTTCCCCTCGTCGCTTGAGGAGGGCAATGCCAGAGGTTGACGGTGCGTAAGTGGCGGCTGTAGTAGATGCCGCGCGAGTACTGTAGGTACTGATACGTTCCACAACGTGTGCGATTTCCACATCCTCAAATTCGGCGCGTCCGATTGACTCCGCCGCCACCCTGCCTAATATTTCATTCACACGCGATAGCTGAGTTCTGAATATTTGATTTCATGTGCGATCCATTGCCCCGCAATCGATCCGCACACGGGCCGACCTCGGGAGCCGAACACATTGAGCAGGGTTTTTGACGCGCGCAAGCACGCCGAAAGGGCAAACAGCGCACGGGAAGCGGGTGCGGCGGCAGGGGGAGCTGGGGAAGCGGGGGCGGTGGCGCAGTCTGCGGGGGCCGACCCGCAGAGAGTGCCAGCTCAGGCTGCGAAACCAGTCCATTTGGCGGCACAAGGAACGGTAGAACGACCGGTAGAACCACCGGCACAAGGGCCGGTACAACGAGGGCCGATTGTGAGGTCCCTGCTGCGGGCGGGCCGCTCAGTGCGCGGCCGGCGATTGACGGTGTGCCGGGCACGTTCCGGGAGAGGCCGAGCGATGAAGCGGCGACCCTGATTCTCCCGCAGGATCCCATCTATCCCGAAAGCGCGAGAGAACAGCTGATATCCGGGAGCGTCGAGGTTCATTTCCGTATCAGCGCAGAGGGAAAAGTCTATGACGTGAAGTCGGTGAGGGGGGCGCCTGTTTTGGCCCGCGCGGCAATCGAGGCCGTCGAGGCGCGGCGCTACGAGCCAGCACGGCTGGATGGCGCTCCCATCGATTCACAAGCCAGGACGAGCTTTGACTTCAGGCTGGACTGAACCGGAGGCTGCGATTTTCAAGGAAGTTTCGGACAAAACCGAGAGCGAGTGAAATGTACAAAGCGCATTTCGGACTGAAAGAAAATCCATTCAACATCAACACCGACCCACGCTACCTGTATCTTACGCAGCGCACGCAGGAAGCGCTGGACTGCCTTGACGTACGGGATCGAAGCACGCAAAGGCTTCATCCTGCTCACCGGCGAGGTGGGGACGGGCAAGACCACGATTCTGAACAAGCTTCTCGACTCGCTGCATCAGCAGCGCGCCGCCACGGCTTTTGTCTTCAACCCGCGGATGACGGCATCGCAGCTTTTCGACTATATGGTTGCGGATTTTGGGATCGTCTGTAAGTCAAAGGCGCAGGAGCCATGTGCTGTTCAGACTTGCACCAGTGGCTGCTGGACCGCTACCAGGCGGGCGAGCAGACCGTCCTGGTTGTGGATGAGGCGCAGGTTCTTTCGCGGCAGGCGCTGGAAGAAATCCGGCTGCTGACGAATCTGGAGACTTCCACGCACAAACTGCTCCAGATCGTGCTGGCCGGCCAGCCGGAGATCGAACAGAAGCTGAACCAGCGAGACCTTCGCCAGCTCCGGCAGCGCATTGCGCTCCGGGCGAAGACGCTTCCCCTCACTCCGGAAGAGACGTCCGGCTATATTCTCGAACGACTGCGAATCGCCGGCAGCAACGGACAGGAAATCTTCAGCCCCCTGGCGATCGAGGCAGTCTACCGGCATGCGCGCGGCATCCCGCGCGTGACAAATCTGCTCAGCGAACAAGCCGCTGGTCGAGGGCATTTGTCAACCGGCCGAAACCGGTGTCTCGGCGGAAATCGTCGACGAGGTGGCGCGAGATTCAGCCTGGATGAGCCGGAGCCGCCGCGACAGCCCTCAGCCGGCGCGTCTGCGCGTTACCGGCAGGAGCAACGGCAACGCCGGCCGAAGCATAGTCCGCGCTTTCGCCGAGCCTACAAGACTGCCGTAGCCCGATGGGAACGGGCAGCGGCACCAGCCGCCGACCGGCATTAAGCAGATGAAACTTCCGCTATTTGTTTACGGCTATGGACCCGACGGCGAGCCCTTTTACGAGCACGCCACACCATCGCGACCAATCCGAACGGGCGGATTGATTTCCATGACTACTCCGGTCCAGCCGGGCCAGCGGATCTCTCATCACGAACAAGGAAAATGAGTGCTCCCAGGAATGCGTGGTCGGGTTTCCTGGGCGCACACCTGGCGCGCGGCGTGGACGTGGCGTTCGAATTCGCCGCGCCGATGCCCGAGTTCTGGGGGCCCAGGGAACTCGCAAAAACCGCCGCGGGCGAAAGCGACGAGGCCTGCGCATAAGCCGAGCTCGTAGAATCACAGTTTCCAAGAGCAAAACCGATACTCGCGGAGAGTACGCACACCAGGAAACTCATGTATGAAGAATTTTTTGGACTGAATTCCAGTCCGTTTCAGCTCTCGCCGGACCCTTTCTTCATGATTCCGTCGGAGAGGAGCAAGAAGCCCTGGCATCGATTTCCGACGCGATACGCCTGCGGAAAGGCTTTGTCGTGATGACCGGCGAAGTCGGCACCGGCAAGACGCTCGTGCTGCGCTGCCTTATCGAGCGTCTGGAGCGCGAAGAAATTCCCTTTGCCTACTTTATCGGCCCAAGATTATCCACGACCGATTTCCTGAGCTACATCGCTTTCGAACTGGGCATTACGGTCGCGGAGCCCTACCAAGGGAAATCTGCTGCGCGCGCTGTATGTGTTCCTGTCTGGACCAGTTCGAGAAGGGCCTCACCACCGTACTGATCATCGACGAGGCCCACCAGATGCCGCGGAGCGTACTGGAAGAAATCCGGCTGCTCACAAATTTCGAGACGGCGCAGCAAAAGCTGATCCAGATCGTGCTGGTGGGCCAGCCCGAGCTCGACAAGAAACTCGACCAGGTGGAACTGCGCTCGCTGAAGCAGCGCATCGCGGTGCGATGCCAATTGGAACCCCTTCGGCGGGAAGACGTGCGGCACTATATCGAGCGGCGGCTGGAGCTTTCAGGCGCCGGATCGCAGGCGTTTACGCTGTTTCCCCCGGAAACGGTCGACGCGATTTACCGCTACTCGCATGGCATACCAAGGCTGGTAAACAGCATTTGCGACCAGGCGCTGGCGGCCGCGTACTCGCGGAAGATTCGCGTGATTCCGACGGAAGTGATCAAATCGGTGGCATCGCACTTCCGGCTGGAACCGGCCCCGGCGCATAAGCCGGCGGAAAAGCCGTTGTCGCTTGTCCGCCATACTGAAAGACTCGTCCCGGAAAGCCCGTCACAGGCGGAGTTCTCTCCGAGTGAATCGGGAGCGAAAATGCGGGAGGCGACGCCGAGCGCGCTGCGTGTTGACGAGAACGCGATACCGCTCACGCAGACGGCGCTGGCGAAGATGGCCGAAGAGCCCAAAAGGAGTGCAGCCGGCGAGATTCCGGTTTCGCACGACCGCAAGTTGCCGTTGAAAGATATAGCCGCGCCCGAGCATCCCGCCCCGGCGGCTGCTCACGAGACTGCGGCGGCGGCCGTGGGGACCGCGGCGGCTCTGCCAACGCGGAGACCGGCGGAATTGACCGCTTTCCAGCGACAGGAGGCGGCTTCGGCTGCCGCTCCGCAATCGGTGACTCCGGCCGAACAAGAGCGGCGCGATAGGCGGGTATCTCAGTTCCGCAGCTGGCTGAAGCCCGGGCTTCGGCTGACGCTGATCATTGGCTTTGTTGCCATCGTACCGGCCGCCTTGGCTACCGGGCTCTATATGGCCCGCCACCAGAAAGCGCCGTTGGTTGCCGCAGCCCCGCTGACCATGCCGAAGCAGTCCGTTCCGGTTGGGGCGGCAATAACACCGGTGCATGCTGTGACTCGGAGCATCGCTGCGAATCCCGTCGCGGAACCGGCGAAACGCGCAGTGCCTCCAGCTGCGACGGAGCGTCCCACAATTCCTTCGGAGCCATATGTGCCACCGCCCCGCCCGAAAGCTGCAGTCGCCGCGCCCCCCAAAGCAAATCCTGCGGCACCCGCCCGATTGACCTCTGCCGAACCGCCTGCGCCGATGGTAACGCAACCGAAAGAGCCCGAGATCGGAAACGCCGTTATTAGCAGCTCTCTTTCTGCCGCGCCCGCTGCTGAAAGTGTCGTGAGCAACGCGGCATCATCGCCCGCGACGCAGCCCAGGGATATGAGCGTTGGAGATGCCGCGCCCGCAAGTCCCGCCGCGGTACTTACGCCCTCTGGGCCGAGCGTTTCCAGCCATCTTGAGCCGCCCAGACTGATGTCTTCGCCTGCGCCCGCCTATCCCTCGGTTGCCGAGGCGACCGGGGTAGGGGGCCCGGTGCTGATCGACGCAGTGGTAGACGAAACCGGGAAAGTTACCGACATGAAGGTGCTTTCGGGAAATCCTGTGCTGAGGAAGGCGGCGATGGACGGCTTGCGCTCATGGAGATATGAGCCGGCCCGATTGAACGGCAAGCCTACGGCAACGCACATACAAGTGAGAATTAACTTCACCCCGCACTGATTTCAAGGCGCGGTGAAGAAGGCAGCCGAAATTCCAAACCCTTTCCTCGGCGGCTAAAAACCTGGCAAAGTAGTTCGCTGGCACCCTCGATTCCTCCCGCTTCGCCCCGGCGAACTCCCTCACGCGGTAAAAGCTGAAAGACTGGCGTATCATCTCGCTACAAGTAACATGCCATTAACATAGGGCTGCGCGCGGCTCGGGTAAAATTGCGCACTTCGCTTGAAATGAAACTTCACCGGGGAGCTTAATGGAGAAGAAGAATTTTCTGTTTGTATCGCTCACAGGGCTCATCAGCGACATCGCGTGGCAGGTCTCCAAAGAAGGCCACGAAGTCCGCTACTTCATCGGAGATAAGAAGGAACGCGACATCGCCGACGGGTTCGTGGCGAAGTCGAAGGACTGGGAGAAGGACGTCGACTGGGCCGACATCATCATCTTCGACGACACGCTCGGCCAGGGAGAAAAGGCGCAGGCGCTGCGCAAGCAAGGCAAGAAAGTAATCGGCGGCACACCTTACTCCGACCGCCTTGAGGACGACCGCTCGTTTGGCCAGGAGGAACTCAAGAAAGCCGGCGTGAACATTATTCCCTACGGGGAGTTCGTGTCGTTCGACGACGCGGTCGAGCACGTGGTGCAGAATCCCGGGCGTTACGTGATCAAGCCGAGCGGCGAAGCGCAGAACGTGAAGCGGCGCCTGTTCGTGGGCGAAGAAGACGACGGGCAGGACGTGATCCGCATGCTCGAGGCCTACAAAAAGGCGCTGTCGGAGGAGATCAAGGTCTTTCAGTTGCAGCGGCGCGTCACCGGCGTGGAAGTCGCGGTGGGCGGATTCTTCAACGGCAAGAATTTCATTTATCCGATCAACGTGAATTTCGAGCACAAGAAGCTTTTTCCCGGCGACATCGGGCCGCCGACCGGAGAGATGGGCACGTCGATGTTCTGGAGCGGTCCGAACCAGCTCTTCAACCAGACGCTGCTGAAGATGGAGCCGGTGCTGGCGTCGGAAGGCTACGTCGGGTATATCGACCTGAACTGCATCGTGAACAACCACGGCATTTATCCGCTGGAATTCACGGCGCGGTTTGGATATCCGACGATCAGCATCCAGCAGGCCGGGATGATCACGCCGATCGGGCAATTTTTCTGTGACCTGGCGAGCGGCAATGATCCCAAGCTGAAGACGCGGAGCGGATTTCAGATCGGCGTGCGCATCGTGGTGCCGCCCTTTCCGTTTGACGATGACGAGACGTTCGATTCGTTCTCGAAGGATTCCGTGATCGTATTCAAAAAGCCGCCGCAGGACGAGATTCACATTGAAGACGTGAAACAGGTGAACGGGCAGTGGCTGGTGGCTGGCACTTCAGGCGTGATTCTGATCGTGATCGGGACGGGACCAACGATGCGGCAGGCACAAGCGCAGGTCTACTCGCGGATCAAGAATGTGATGCTTCCCAATATGTATTACCGCACGGATATCGGCGACCGTTGGGTAGAGGACACCGACCGCCTTCACACGTGGGGGTATTTGCGCTAGCGGTTCGCCGCCGGTTTATCGCTGCTAGCCTGCGGCGTTGGTTTTTTCCGGCAATTCCAGGGGAATGCCTGGGTCTGCCGCGGACGCCTTGCCGGCCTGGACCCACGCAAAGCGCGTGACTACCGAACCCGCCACGGCGGAGATGGCCGCCGCTTTTCTCAGCCTGGCGCGCCGACTTCCGGTTACCGCCAGCGAAAGCACACGAAGCGCAAGAGGCAGAGGACCGGAGAGTAAGCCGCCGATCCGCGTCAGCCATCCACTCTTTCCCTTTTTCAGCGGCTTGAGGGCGGGGTCTTTTCGCAGTTCGATGGACGCGCCAACAACCGTTTCCGTCAGGGCCGACGCTATGCCGATGGCGTTGAGCGCCGGCGTCTGGTGGCCTCGCAGCTCGAGAAGCGAAGCAGCGCTGCCCATGCCGGAGGCTCCAAAATGGACCGGAAGCATTCCTACATTCCGGTGCCAGACGGGCACCGCCGTGGCGCCGATCAGCACTCCGGTGTAGGTGGAAAGCACGGCGCCCGACACAACGGACGCGAATTCGGCGGCATTCCCGACGAAATGTGGAATCCGCAAGGGTGAGTTGCCCCCGTTGTGCTGCCCGTTGCCCCACCCGTTACGTCTGTTCACCAAATCCAGAAATGCCAGGCCCACGGCGCTGCTGGAAAAAACCATCAGGGTCCACGACCCGACCGACATCGGGCTCTGGATTTTGAAGACGCGCAGCATGTGCAGAAAGCGCGAGGGCATTCCCAGGTCCGCGACCAGAAGCGCCGGGGAAATGCTTCCTCCAATCGCCGCCAAAGCGCGCGCGTCTCTAACGAGTTCCGGGTCGGCACCCGTGATTCGCGAAATACTGCCGATGATTGCTGACGCGCCAGCCACGCCGCCGACAAAGAAGTAAATCGGCACTTCCCAGGTCCATGCGGGAACCTTCAGCAATGGAAGGCCGTAATATCCGGTTTCGGCAGAGGCGATTGGAGATTGGAGATTGGATGCTTGCGGAAACGGCGAGCCGCTTGGGCGAAGCCCCGATCCCTCTACGCGGCCGGTCAGTTCGGCTTCGCGCCGCAACTGCTCGAGTTTTGCTTCTCGAGGATCGCTTGATTTCGCCCCGACCGGGGTTTTGACCGGACCTGCGCTCATCGCGACCGGCCTCCCAGGAACGCGAACAGCGCTCCGCCGAGCATCAAGCCTGCGGCAATGGCGGCTCCCGTCCAGCCCTTGCGCAGGTAAACCGTGGGCACTTCCGGGTTCGGAGGAAGATTATAAGTTTTTGGATCGCCTCGCACGATGAAGAAGGCGTGAATTCCGCCGACGCTTGTGTGAACCGGATCGTACAGCCGGGCGTCGTCGATTCCCTTCTCCTTCAGCTTTTCGACGCGCGCATGCGCTTCACCGCGGAGTGTTTCGATATCGCCAAATTTGATCGATTCGGTGGGGCAAGCGGTGGCGCACGCCGGCTTCAGGCCGTCGATTTGGCGGTCGTAGCAGAAGGTGCATTTAAACGCGCGGCCATCGGACCTATTGCGCTCCACCACGCCAAAGGGGCATGCGACCACGCAGTATGCGCAGCCGTTGCAAACGTCCGGCTGGATGTACACGCCACCGAATTCTGTGCGCACGATCGCGCCGGTCGGACAAGCCTCCAGGCAACCCGCATTCTCGCAGTGCTTGCAGACATCCGAGGAAAATTCCCAGGACATATCCCCCGGCGCGTTGCCGCCCCTTCCGGGAACTATTTCGCCCTCGACGAATTTCACGTGGCGCCAGGTGGAATGTCCGAGCGCGCCCGTGTTGTCGTAAGAGCGGCCCAGGAAGTTGAAGCCGTCGTCGGCGATGCCGTTCCATTCCTTGCACGCGACTTCGCAGGCTTTGCACCCAATGCACAGGGTGGAATCGGTGAGGAAAGCCGTGACGGTCATGGGGTCTCCGATCGGCTGCGTGGCTCCGCGTCCATGAACTCGCGCCACTCGTCTACAGCGCCCGCCCCGCGCTCCCGCCGCCCGGGGACAACATTGCAAAGCAGCGCTTTCGTTTCCATGATGCGAACATTGGGCTCCTGCGAAAGCGCGATAAGGTCGTTCACCACATCCCCTTTCACCAGGCCTTTGTAGCCCCAGTGATACGGAAGCCCTACCTGATGCAGCACGCGTCCGTCCACGGTGACAGGCTTCACACGATCGGTGACCATCGCGCGCGCTTCGATCAATCCACGAGCCGTGACAACCGTAACCCATCCACCATGCTGGATGCTGAGTTGCTGTGCTAAGGACGGGGAAAGCTCGCAGAAAAGCTCCGGCTGAAGCTCAGCAAGGTGCGCAAGGTAGCGCGACATTCCTCCCGCTGTGTGATGTTCCGTCAGCCGGTAGGTAGTCAACACGTAGGGAAATCGCGCATCGGGCGATTTCGCGTAAGGATTTTCAGCGCTTTCGAGCTTCTTCGCAGCGGGGTCGGCAAGCTGCCCCGGATAAACCTGGTTCGGAAGAGGAGATTCCAGCGGCTCGTAATGCGCCGGGAGCGGTCCGTCCTTCAAGCCGCTGGCAACCCAGATCCAGCCGAATCCGTCGGGATGCATGATGAACGGCTTGTCTCCCGGAATGGCCGCGTCTCCTTCGGCGCCCCGCGGCGGCTTATAGCCAGGCTCTTTGTGCACGTTAAAATCAGGAACATCCAGACCGGTCCAGGCCTTTGCCTGCTTGTCCCACCAGACGAGCTTTTTTCGTTCGCTCCAGGGGCTTCCGTCGGGGCGCGCGGAGGCGCGATTATATAAAATGCGGCGGTCCGCGGGCCACGCAAAGCCCCAGCCGTGGCCATAAAGATCGCGCGGTTCGCGTTTGCGAGCCACGTTCTCGCCTTCCCTCGGAAAGATTCCTGAATAAATCCAGCAGCCGCAGGCGGTCGCACCGTCCGCCTTAAGCTCGGTGAACGATTTCACCTGCTCGCGATCGGCGACGGTCCAGCCGTTAATTTCCTTCAGGACTTCCTCGACTTTCGGCTCCCGGATCGCGCCCTCCACCGGATAGTCCCAGGTGAGCGCCCGCAAGCCGTCGTTTCGTTTCCGTGCGTCGCGTGCCGCCTTCTCCTTCAGCCTTCGCCCGAGGTGATACATGAACCACGTTTCGCTGCGAGCGTCTCCCGGAGGCTCGACCGCTTTCTCGTGAAATTGATTGAGTCTTTGAGTATTTGTAAAGCAGCCGTCTTTTTCGGCATGGCCGGCGGCGGGAAACAGAAACACTTCCGTGTCGATTTCTTCCGGACGGAGTTCGCCACGATCAACTTCCGGCGAGTCCAGCCAGAAAGAAGCCGTTTCGACCTCAACCATGTCCCGCACCACGAGCCACTTGAGTTTCGCAAGCGCTTTGCGCTCGAGCCGGGAGTTCGGGGCGCCGACGGCGGGATTCTGGCCCATCACGAACAGTCCTTCGACGTTTCCCTTGGCCATTTCCAGCCAGTAACCGAGATGCGAGTGGTCTCCCGTGACGCGCGGGAGCCAGCCGAAGCCGTAATTATTCTCTTTCGTGGCAGCGTCGCCGTAATACGCCTTCAGCAGGCTGACGATGTACTTGTCAAGATTGTTCCACCAGCCGGTTTTCGCTTTGTGCGCTTCGATATATTTGTCGAGTGACTTCGCGTCGCTATCGAAAAACGGCATGGGGAGATAGCCGGGAAGAATATCGTACAGGGTGGGAATGTCCGTGGAGCCTTGAATGGAGGCGTGGCCTCGCAGCGCGAGGATGCCGCCGCCAGGGCGCCCGATATTCCCGAGCAGCAATTGCAGAATCGCCGCTGCGCGGATGATCTGGACGCCGCTGGAGTGCTGCGTCCAGCCCACCGCATAACAGATCGCGCCGGTCTTCTCAGGGCCTGACGCGGAGCAGAACGCCTCCGCCACTTCGAGAAAAGACTCCTGGGGCACCCCGCATACCTCTTCGACCATGCCAGGGGTGTATCGCGAAAAATGGCGCTTCAAAACCTGATACACGCAACGCGGGTGCTGCAGCGTGAGGTCCTGCTGGTAGATGCTTTCATCGCTTTGTTCGCCACCCCGGTCTTTGGCGTGTCCCCCGCCGGCCGCGCCGCCCGTGGTGTCCTTTTCCGGCGCGCCCTGGTATGCCCATGTGTCCATCTTGTACTGCTTTTTCTCTTCGTCCCAGCCGGAGAAAAGGCCGTCGAGGTCTTCGGTATCGGCGAAATCATCGCGCAGGATTACTGAAGCGTTGGTGTAATGCAGCACGTAGTCGCGGAAATCCTTGCCGTTTTCGATCACATAGCGGATGAGGCCGCCCAAAAACGCGATATCGCTGCCCGCGCGGAGCGGCACCCAGATGTCTGCCATGGCGGAGGTCCGGTTGAATCGCGGGTCCACGTGGATAACTTTTGCCCCGCGTTCACGCGCTTCCACCACCCACTGGAACCCTACCGGGTGGTTCTCTGCCATGGAGGACCCCATAATAATGATAGCGTCCGAGTTGGCCAGGTCTTGCTGAGCGGTTGTGGCTCCGCCGCGCCCGAAGGAGGTGCCCAGACCGGGCACCGTGGAGCTATGTCATATCCGGGCCTGGTTGCTGACGCACACCATTCCCAGGCCGGCTGTGAAGAGTTTCTTGATGAGATAGTTTTCTTCGTTGTCGAGCGTGGCGCCGCCCAGATGGGCAATCGCGGTGGTTTGCATCACGGCTTCGCCGTTTTGTTCTTCTGTGAACGTTCGCTCGCGAGAATCCCACACGCGGTCGGCGACCATGTCCATGGCGGTTTCCAGGTCCAGATCCTCCCACTCCGTGGAGCCGGGACGCCGATAGCGCACCTTCTGCAACCGATGCGCATGCGTGAGCAGTTCGAAACTTGCCGAGCCCTTGGGGCAAAGATGCCCGCGCGAGATCGGGGACGCGGGATCGCCCTCGATCGAGATGAGCTTTCCTTCGCGATGAAATACAAGCTGGCCGCAGCCTACCCCGCAGTAAGGGCAGACGGAACGCGAAACTTGCGCTGCGTGATTCTTCGTGTGGAGCGAGCGCGTGCGTGAGGACATGGCTTCCTCGCCGGTGCCGTCGCCGCCACCGACAATTTGCCGCATTAAGGGCCATCGCATCAGGATGTCTTTCACCGGCTTGTGACCTCCCGTCGCAGTATAGGCCCGATGCCTTTGCAAAACATATACGGTGACTCATTTACCCGCGGGCAGTAGCGGCACGAGCCTTGGCGGGTTCTTCCGCTACAACCCTCGTGGGAACCATTCGGACTCCGCTGGCCGCCTCTTCCTGCCCTGCCGATCCGCTTTCGTGGTATTCGGCGTCGCCATTTACTTCCCAAACGTCATAAAGCTTTTGCCCGGCGACAATGTTTTTCGCCGTAAGCATGGCGGTCATCATGGCGTGGTCCTGATTGTTGTATTTGTGCATGCCGTTGCGTCCGATCAGGTGGAGCGTCGGATATTTCTGCTCCACTTCCGCGGCAAAGGTCTGCACGTTTGATTTGTAGTCATCGTCGTAGACCGGATAGGCCTTGCGCTGACGAACGACACACCCGTCCAGGACATCCCGGGTGTTGAGCAGGCCGAGTTGCTGCATTTCCTGCGACGCCAGGCGAATCAGGTCTGCATCCGGGGTCTTCCACACGCCGTCGCCCTCGAAACAGAAGTATTCGAGGCCATAGCATGCGAGGTTCTTATCGGGCACCAGCTCCGGCGACCAGGATTTGAAATTCTGGATGCGGCCCACCTTCACGGTCGGGTCGTGGACGTAGATCCAATTATCGGGAAGGGACAGCCGGTCCTTGGTGATCAACGCTACCGTCAGGAAGTCGCGGTAACGCAGGCCTTGCGCCGCTTGAGCCGTTTTCTCTTGCGGGCGCGGTTCGAGCATTGCCGACAGATCGCGAATCGCGGTGGTGGAAATCAGGTGGTCGCCATACACAACGGAAGTTTCGCCCGCGGCGCCGTGCGCGATCACCTCCCAGCTTCCATCCGCATGGCGGCGGCAGCGTTCCACCGATCTGCCCATTAAGATTTCGCCGCCCATTTCGCGTATGCGCGCGGCGCATTCTTCCCACATCATTCCCGGGCCGAGGCGCGGATAACGGAACGAACTGATCAGTGTTTTTATGACGTTGGCCTTGTCGCCATTGCCGTTGCCATTGCGTTGTGGAAGGAGCGCATTTTTGACTGCCGTCGCGAGCGACAGTCCCTTGATTCTTTGCGCGGCCCAATCGGCGGAAATATCCTTGCAGTCCATGCCCCAGACTTTTTCCGTGTAGGTCTTGAAGAAAATTCCGTAGAGCCTTCGTCCAAACTGGTTTACAACCCAGTCTTCGAACGACCTGGGATTGGGAATCGGAAAGGCTCTGGCCTTGAGGTACGACAAAACGCACAGGGCGGACTCGAACACGCCCAGGTTGCTCAACGCTTCCATGGCCTTCAAAGGATAGGAGTAGAACTTGCCGCGATAGAAAATTCTCGATATGCGAGGGCGATCAATCAGGTTATCGCCGAGGATTTTGCTCCAGAAGTCCTCCACCTCCTTGGACTTGGAGAAAAATCGGTGGCCGCCGATATCGAACCGGAAGCCGCCGTAATTCACAGTGCGCGAAATGCCGCCCACGTAACTGGGATCTGCTTCCAGAATCGTCACCTTCCAGCCGGCTTCGCACAGGAAATATCCAGCGGTCAGGCCCGCGGGCCCTGCTCCAATGATAACTGCCCTTCTCATCTGTCACCTCTCCTTGATCGATTGCGGTTCGAGTCTTCTGATTTAAAGTCGCGAATCGAATGCTACTGAAGGGATTCGGGAAGTACCTCGAACAGCCATGTATCTTTGTTGTCTTTCTCGTCGGTCGAGGTCCCTTTGACCTTCAGGCGCCCTGCGCGCATCAGCCAGGGTGTGATCACATCGGCCGATTCGCTGGTGTGCAGCAGGTAGAAATGGCTGTGCGAACGAAGAAAGGCGCCGGGATCCTGAATGTTCAGGTCCGGGCGGAACTGGTGCCACCGCTTTACCAGACCATCGTTGGTAGTGTCTGGGTTTACCTCCGAGGGGGGCGTGGTGAGGTACACCAGGCGGCTTCGCAAATCGGGAGACCCGCCGGCTTCCAATTCCAGGAACACCAACCCTTCGCCCACCACAATCGGATCGGAATCTCCCGTCCTGGCGAGCGACTGCGCTCCATAGGGATCCGCGGGAGTGGCGTGCTTTGGGGCCATCGCCAGCAGAACCACCGAGCCTGCCAGCAGCGCGCAGCTGATGGCGGCACCCACACGCAAGTAAGAAATAAGGCTCGCGGTGAGCATCGCGAACCCAATGCATCCGGCGATGGCATAGCGCTCGTTGAAGGTTTTCGTAACTACGAGCGCAAAAAGGAACACGATGAACGGGACCGCCGCTGTGGCGAGAACGATGATTTCGTAATTTGCGGACCGGCCGGTTTCTTCGGCTTCGAAACGCTCGCCCGCGACGTTTCCGGGCCTGGGCTGTCTCGACTCTTTCACTTCAACACGGTCTGCCAGCAGCGGCCAGCCGGTAACTTTAGCCCAGAAAAACAGCGCCGCCATCACCATCAGCAGGGCGCAATAGAGAGAAAGCCCTTTCCCTCCGAAGGCCACGTCTCCATATGCGGTAAGCAAATGTGCGATTGTTGGAGGAGCGAAAAACTTGGGTGAAGAAGCATCCTTCGACGTGAAACTCATGATGTAACGCATGAGGGGATACCAGGCCAGAACCGACCCGCCCGCCACGCAGATTCCCAGCCAGAGCCTCGCGCGAATTCGTCCATTTACGAGAGACCAGAGAAGTTCCATGCACGCGAATGCGACGACCAGCAGAAGTCCGTAAAAATGAAGAGAGACGCAACCGGCGAGCAAGAGGGTGATCGATAAGACTCGCCATACGGCAAACGGCTTCGCCGAAGGCGTGTCCCACAGCAGCACCGCCAGGGCGAAGCAGGCCGTCACCAGCGTGTATTCGCGCACCTGGGTGGCATAGACGAAGATTCCCGTCTCCAGCGAAAGAACCATCGCCAGAGCCGCAAAGGGGAGCGCCAAATACCGCCGCGCAACAAAAAAAACCGCCAGGCCCACCAGATAGCCTCCCGCTATCGAGGGCAATCGCAGAGCGAGATTGCTGTTGCCGCCGGCAAAACGAATCGCCTTCAAGACGTAGAAGTAGACTGGCGGGGACGACATGGTTCCGTGCAGCAGGGCAAACCATATCGACTTCAGGCCTGGCAGTTGCGACAGCCAACTGGCCATCACCTCATCCATCCAAAGAGGGCTTTTCCTGCTGATCTGCACGGTCGCGAAAAAATAAGCGACCGAGCACGCGACAATCAGAGCCGCGGAAACCCGCGACCACAGTACTTCTGAGTTTTTGAGCTGAGCCCGCGACAAAAAGGAACTCTTCGCTTTCGGGCAAACGATGCCGGGAAGAGTAACTGCCGTTTCTTGATATGCCATATCACCCCTGTTCCGAATATCTGACCGGGATACCGTGGATCAGCCCATCGGTGCTGTAGACCGAGGGCTATGCCTTCCCCGCAAAACCACGTGCGGCCTGATCAGCCTAGGGAAACATGCGCATGCTGTGTATACCCGATGGCGCTGAGTGAGCCGCGAGGAAGCCTGTATTCAGCAGATCAAGATTCCGTAGAACGCCTTGCCCGCGTATCGCGAGAGAGCCGCGGTGCTACTACAGGACCTTGTATCGGAATTCTGCGGAATTGATGGGATGGCAAGAATGCGGCCGAA
The DNA here is from genome assembly GCA_963848365.1 of uncultured Acidobacteriota bacterium. Lineage (GTDB taxonomy): Bacteria > Acidobacteriota > Terriglobia > Acidiferrales > UBA7541 > Palsa-295. The sequence goes on along the minus strand of CAWKDI010000002.1, from coordinate 857,817 downwards.
ACCTGAAAGTGGTGACTCGCACTTGCTGTGTAAGCGGTGCGGTGTCGACGCTGATGGTTGCCATCAAATTATGTCCGCATTGCGGTTCGAATCAGGTGCGACGGTCACACCGGACCGGCCCCGAGCGCCTGATTGCCCTCTTTCTAAAAATGAGGCCGTACCGCTGCCTCCATTGCTATGAGCGGTTTTACTGCCGGGGATTTGACAAATTAGAGAATGCGGAAGCTTGAAAAGTCATGGCCATCTTTCGTCCTTCTGCGACAAAAATAAGTGAAGGAAGGGCATAGGGAATGAGCGCCAGCGCCAGCATTAAATCCGCTCTCGCGAGACCGCTGTGGTCCGGCTTCATGCGCTCCGCCACCGATTACGCGTCCCGCACCGCGTTGCGTGTCCAGGGAGAATCGATAAGCTTTCAGGAGCTGCAAACGCTGGCGCTGCGCATTGCCGCTACGATTCAGTCCCGCTCGCACGGGGAAGGTTCTCCATTTACCGCCGTTCTCGGCTACCGCAGCGTCCCAGCCTTTGCCGGCGTGCTGGGCGCTCTTCTCGCCGGAAATGGATACGTTCCCCTGAACCCGAACTTTCCTATCGAACGAACCTTCTCCATGATGGATCAGGCGAAGTGCGAATCATTGATTGCCGACGCGGGATCCCTTCCAACCCTCGACGCGCTGCTGAGTAAAATCGATTTCCCGGTGCTGGTAATCCTGCCGGATGTGAGCAACGCCGCGGACTATCGCCACCGCTGGCCGGGGCACGAGTTTGTCGATCGCGAACACCTCGAATACGCCAGCGCCTGGCTGGAAACCGCTCCCGAAGCCGACTCGATCGCTTATCTGCTTTTTACGTCCGGGAGCACCGGCGTTCCGAAAGGAGTGATGGTCGCCCACAGAAACGTCGCCGCCTTTCTCGACTACATGGTTGACCGTTATGCGATCACCGAACGCGACCGGCTCTCGCAGATGTTCGACATGACCTTCGACCTCTCGGTCTTCGACATGTTCATGGCCTGGGAAAAGGCCGCGTGCCTGTGCTGCCCGTCGCGGAAAACTATCATTCAGCCGGCGGCTTACATTCGCGACGAAGCGCTGACGGTATGGTTTTCCGTGCCCTCCACCGCGATTTTCATGAAGCAGCTAGGGGCGCTGAAACCTGGCCAGTTCCCGTCGTTGCGGTTGAGCCTGTTCTGTGGCGAGCCGCTGCCCGTCTCCTCCGCGAGCGCCTGGGAGCAAGCCGCGCCAAATTCGATAATCGAGAATCTTTACGGGCCCACGGAACTTACGATTGCGTGCACGTTGTATCGCTGGAATTCGTCGTCGTCGCCCGCTGAATCTGAGCTGGGAATCGTTCCGATCGGCTATCCGTATCCCAGGATGGAGACCCTGATTGTCGACGCGGATTTGAAAGAGGTTGCCCCAGGAGAGCAAGGCGAGCTTCTGATGCGAGGACCGCAAATGTCCCTCGGCTATTGGAAAAATCCGGCAAAAACCGCTGCGGCTTTCCTCGTGCCTCCAGGCAAAGCCGAACTGTATTACCGCACCGGCGATTGCGTGCGGCGGCCGGTGGGCAATGGGCCGCTCACGCACCTCGGACGCGTCGATTTTCAGGTGAAGATTCTGGGCCATCGGGTCGAGTTAGGGGAGATTGAATCTGTCGTCCGCGATAACTGCGGCTTCGACGGCGTTGTCGCAGTGGGCTGGCCGCCGTGCCCTACGGGATATGGAGGCGTGGAAGTCTTCGTCGAAGGTACGCCAGAGCAGAAGCCGCAAGTTATCGATAGCCTGAAAAATGCAGCGGCCGCGAAGCTCCCCGATTACATGGTTCCCCGGCGCTTCCATTTTCTGCCGGAGCTTCCGCGCAACGTGAACAACAAATTCGACCGCAAGGCCATTTTGCAGCTTTTGGAGAAGGGATTATGACCCCAGAAAGTCTAATGCGAGAAACCACTACGAGCCCGGAAGGCGTGCGCCTGTTTCTGATCACGTTCCTCGAGACGAAGCTTCGCGGCCGCGGAGACCGCCTCGAGAGCCTGCCCGATGATTGCGATCTCCTTCTGGACGGATTGATTGATTCCTTCGATCTGCTGCAACTTATGGCGGCTTTCGGGGAGCGATTCGGACGCGATATCGATTTCGACGGCCTTTCCCCGGAAGAGATGACTGTGGTGGGCCCACTTTGCAGATACATTTCAACTCAACTTCAGTGATGCCTCGGCTTCCGCTGCTTCGCGAGCCTGCACGTGCAATTCAGTCAACTCAATCGGGCGCCTGCCGCGCAGCTTGATCTGCAGGCCGCGGAGGAATCCAGCCGCGATCATCAGCCACGATTTCCAAGCCAGCACTAGCACGTCGCGATACGCGCCTGACTTGAAACCCTTTTTCACCCAGAACCATGCCGGGCCCCCGATAAACGCATATCGTCGCAAGCGCGAGTTTTGTCCGCTCGGATATTGCCGGCGCTTTTCTTTTTGAATCACCGTCGTGAGCATGCTCATGCATGCGCGGATTTGCTTCACGGTGTTCCCGGCATGCATACGGTAGGATGTGACAGGTGGAGAAATGATTTGCACGGTCCGGCCCGATTCGCCCAGCTTCACGATCAGATCGAGATCTTCCATGGGGAAAATCCCTTCGCTCCAGCCGCCCGCCGAGAGAAACGTTTCCCGATGGACAACGAGGGCGCTGGCGCTGGCCCGATACGAGCGATCCTTCTCAATCAACTGGTCGTATTCGCAAAACTCGATCTTCCCTGGATCGGCGGGCAATTGAGCGGAAACAGGTCCGGAAAAGAATCGCAGGGTGCCCAGCATGAGCTTCGGGTTCTTCAGCTGGCGCAGGCGGTCGTAAACCTCGATTGCCCATGGAAGCAAGACATCGTCGCCGTCCAGAAAAACCAGATACGTTCCGTTTGCCTTGTAAGCCCCAGCATTTCGCGCAGGGCATGCGCCCCGATTTACAGGCAGCTTCACCAGCACGATCCTCCCGCCATACTCTTCCAGGAGCGCGACGGAACCGTCGCTTGAAGCATCGTCAACGACGATGACCTCTTTCGCGGCGCGTCTCTGGCCTAAGGCCGAATCGACGGCCTCGCGAATGAACGCGGCTTGATTGTGGCTGGTAATTACGATGCTGAAGTCGCCATCTCGCATGTTGCCAGTGCTACCGGGGAAAATCCATGCTTCTAGCTCGCCTTGTTACTGACGGAATCACGCTCGCGAGAGTTCCTGCCGGCGGACAAGGGCTTGAGGCTGGTTGAAAACTCTTTCACGCTCATTCCGACTTTCAATGGCGTGCCGCATTGTGCGATCGGGACCGCCGGATTGCCCTGCACCACCGTCATCGGCGGCACGGAGCGCGTGACCACGCTTCCAGCGGTGACCACGGATCCCCGCCCGATCACCACGTTCGGCAAAATAATCACCCCCGGCCCGATAAAAACATCCTCTTCGATGGTGACTCCCCGCGTTTCACGGAAATGCGCGATCACCATGGCGCGGGCTCCCAGCGAGGAGCGATCGCCCAGCGAAATCAGGAAAGGACTCGAGGTCTCAAGAACCACGTCGTACCCGATCCATGCGTCCTTGCCGATTCTCACTCCTCGAGCGCGATGCAGCTTCACGCGAAGCGATCTGGCGCCGGGACAAATCTTCGCTATTTCCTGAAGGATCCGGTTCTTGATTCCTCGCAGGATCGGTTCTTTCACGCCCGTGCTCGGATCTCCCGGCAGCATTTATTCCACCTCGGAACGCGCTAAATCCAGCTTCTTCGAAATATATTCGCGGAAAGCTTGAAACGAGTCCAGTTCTGCAAGCTCCATCGGAGAGATGCTCAGGCCGAACTCCTCTTCCACGACGGCAACCAGCGTCACGGCGGAAAGCGAATTCCACGAAGCCGTGGTCTCCGAACTGGCTCTCGCAAGTTCCGCCGGCGGCATGTCGGGGAACACCGCGGCGAAACACCGTAACAGACGATCGTCAACTTCAGTCATCGACGCTGACCTGGTGAAATAAAGCCGGGCACCGTTCGTGAAACACTTCCCTGGAAAGCATCAAATCCTCCGGAAGCGGTTCTCTTCCCAGAAGCTCTTTGAAAAAGTCCTGAAGCACCTTATTCCGCGACGTCGCTTCATAACGAAAGGCGATCTTCCCGGCGCCCATGCTTTCAAAAACAAACGCGGCCATCTGATATTCAATCCTGCGTGAAAAAGCCCGGCAGCTTATCACCCAGCGCTCCACGAAGAAGGTGTCCGCTTCTTTTCGGCCCAGCAGAACGCCAATCTTCCCAAGCGAGCCGAATTTATCCTGATAATTGGCTCCTATTAAAACGGTGGCGGGGTTGGCCATCTCCGCCAGCCACTCCGATTCGGTGAGTCTCCTTCCATTGAGGTTGAACTGGTTCGTCTTGTTGATCAGTTCCAGAGAGCGTCTGTCCGTAGGACTTTTCTTGACGCTGAAAGTAACGGAGCCTTTTACTGTCGCAAGAAAATCGTCAGAGGCGCGCCCGTCGCTTCCCGACGAATCGCGAAAGCCGCTTGCATCGCGAATACTCTTGAGGCGAAGCCGGTCTTCCTCCGACGTGAACGGCTTTCCAAAAAGCCCGCGCAAACGCCGCAGCAGAAGCCAGAGAGCCTGATAGTCGCTCCTGGGAAAAACAATACATTCCATTTCCGGATAGGCGGCTTTAACTTCGGCCACCTCCAACGGACTATCGTCGATGAAGACGACGGAATCGGGCGCCACGTTCCACACTCGCAATATTTCCCGCACCGATTCGGATTTAGCCCTCCAGCTCGCTGCGATCGGGTACACGCTCTCCTTCTTGAGCAGAATGTCTTTTCTCTCCAGCGCCTCTTGGGCCGGTAGTGCGTCATTTTTGCTGGCGATTCCCACCAATGCACCCGAACTCGCGAGGGATGCGAGGAATTGCTGATACAGTCCGTGAACGTGAGCGCCATCCTCCAGATGCCAGGAAACGCCGCCGGTGCCGCTTTCTCCCACCAATCCCGCCCAGAGCGTGTCATCGAGGTCGGTGATAATTCCCTTTTTCGGCGCGGCAGGCTGAATGAGCGATGCCAGAGCCTCGCCGACAACCGAAGCGTGATTTACCTTATACGGAAATCCAAACAGGATTTCGGATTTTGCGTCGAAACGCTCGTGCATGGGCGATCTCGCGTCCAATTCCTGAACCGAAACGATCCGCATCCCAGGCTCGCCGGCGAGAGAACACGCGAATTGCGCGACGATCTGGCGCAGAGCGAGTTCGACCTCCCCGCTGTGTCCAGGAGCCGTTGAGAAAAGCGGGGGCAGTGGCAAAGTCGGCAGGCAAACGGCAGTGGGGGCATGCCTACTTACAAGCCTCAGGGCGCCATCGAGCGTCTGCGCCTCGGCCTTCACAGAATCCACAATCTCCCGGAGATCCTTCGCGAGCCACCCTCCCAGGTTCCTTATGCCCAAACGCGAATCGAGATCCTGCCACTCCACAATGACGGCGATGGCGTCGCACTCGACGGCCTCCAGCCGCCTCACGTTTCCCTTGAGGTCTCCGTAAAGCCCGGTCCTCACCTCGATGCTGCGAAGCGGCAGGGCCTTCCGCAGATGGGCGGAAAGAAACGTTTGCAGATGAAGGGGCGTGAAACCAGACGCGAGGTGTACGGCATATCGTGCCGTTCCTTGCTCAGCTGGCGTTCGAAGAGATTCCAGGGCATCGATCAGGTTCACGACTTGCCTCGCTCACGGTTGACAGCCGCGAGAATGCTCGCCCCTCCAGGGGCCACGCTAAAGGACGTCAAGGTAGAATCCAGGAAGCATTTCGTTTGGTGTGGGGCCATTCCACACCGTCAGGTACGCCCGAACGGTCCTTCGCGTGCGAAAGAATCCTGCATGGCCGAATGTTTTCAAGTCGGCGTATCCGCAGCGCGGGACAGTAGCCATCTCCGCCCCTTTGGCCCGTGCCTCACGAAGAAACTGCTGAAGCAAAATATGACGCTCGCTGCCGTCCAACTCGGACCAAAGCACGTCTTCGACAAAGAGGCATTGAGTCTGTTTGGAATTCATGATGGGAGCAACGTACCCCGAGAGCACTCCTTGCCGACCGGCATTCGCGTACCGAGTTGCGATTGATCCCTCGCGAAACAGACACTGCCAGGCGGCTTCCGGGCGCGTCCAGATCCTCGTGAGACTTTCCTGCCCTCCCACGCAAGATGCCGAGTGCAGAAAAGAGTCCACGATCGTTGCGGGATGCTCGCGCACAGTGTTGTCGTCACCGCGCGTCCCGGTTACGAGGCCGGATAAATATTCAACCGAAAATACGCACGCGGTCGGCAGCTTTAGCCTCTGGCAGCAGCCTATGATCATCGTGTCCATCGAGCCGCCCACCACGCAGTAATTCACCATGCCGTCAAAACCCGCCTTGCGGGCCCGCGAAACCAGTTCACTCCACAGCATCACGCCGTAGCCCTTTTTCTTGTATGCACTGTCGACCGTAAGCAGAGTAATCAGCAGAATGCTCAACTCCTGCCCTTTGAATCGCACCCGTCTCGGGAAACCCGCAACAAAAGCCATCGGGCTTCCCGCCTCGTAAATCGTTGGTGCCAAGGCGTAATCAGCACCGGGATATTGGAAGCACGATTCCAGAAAAGACTGCCCGTATAGAAGAGACTGTTGATTATTTTCGGACCAGGACTTTGCGATGAGCGCGGCCAGCGGTTCATAATCGCCGGAGAAATCTTCGAGCGATCTCGACGCCGTTTCCTTCACTTCAGGCATTTCGTCTCCCCTTGGACGCAGAGCTGACTGGCGAGCATTTTAGCAGCGCCGTCCCGTCCAGCGGCTCGGCTACAGCATACCGGCGCTGCCCGTAAGTATTTTTATGTAGACGGAGAAACCGTTCCAAAGAATCCCATTTTGACGTGGAGGGGTACGTGTGTGGCCGAGGCGATGTTCGCAAATTCCTCATTGCCCCGTTGAAAAGACATTCAGTCGCCGCTCGATGTCGCTCTGGATATATGACGGAAAGTCGCTTCCTAGATCGACCGCGCGATAGTTCTTTTCCACAATCTGTTCGGCTACCGCGGCGTCCTCGGTGGAACTTGTGATGGATGCATCGATCAAATAGGGTTTCCCGTCCTTCAATGTCTTCAAAAAATCACACTCGGGCAGGTGAATGTCGGAATGGTACCGTGCGTTGGATTGGAAGCCGCGGATCGCGCGGCACAGCCGGTCGCTTCCATCGGACAACGGAATGCCGTAATAGGAGGCGTCCTCGATGGTGATGGGATTGTCGCGCGTGAACACCAGAATGGTTCCACCCGGAGGAACCATCGCAGCAAGCCGGTCGCGGGCGCGAACGGAAGCGAGGAAATCAAACTGCGGCCGTGTCGGCTTCAACGAAAGGAATGCCGGCAGCAGCACCATCGCCGCAACCACCGGACCTAAAGCCAACAGCGGCTCCCTTGGCCACTCCACACGTCCACCAATCCAAGCGGCGGCCACGGCAATGGCGACAATGAAAGGCGCGTAAGCCTGGGCATATCGAAACAAGCCTGCCAGCCGGTTGCACGCCACGAAGACAATGACCGCGTAGGCTACCAGGGCGGCGGCGCGAGCCCGGTCGACCTTGGGAACGATGAACGACAGCGCTGCCAAAGGCAATCCGGTGATCAGCATCAGCCTGATCCAGGTAATCTCCCGGCGCCCGGCCACTCCGTCGCCTACCGACTGGAGGTAGGAACTAAACCGCAAACTGAAAAGGATCTTGTCGATACCAAAGCCCGATAATTTGGTGTAAAGGCCGACGAAAAGCAGCGCGCCCGCAACCAAAAGCACCCACCGACGCACGCTGCTCCTCCCGATGAGTAGAAACAGACCGCCAAGAAGCACGAAGCGCGGGCTCGCGTAGACGGCCGCGCCAGCCAGGGCACCGGCGATCGCGATGGAGATGGATGTGCCGCGGCCCTCTGAATTCCAAATCAGCAGCGCCGGTAAAAAGAGAGCCGTGGCAATCGTTTCGGGGCGAATCACGAACAGTTCAGGTATAAAACCCGTCATGCCTATCAACATCGCCGCGCCGAAATAAGACATCAGGCGGCCGCGATTCGCGCCGGGCTGCCCCAGCGCCCAGAGGGAAACCAGGGAGATTATTCCCGAGAGGATCACCAAAACGCGGCCCCATATGAGCACGCCAGCCCCGGTGAATCCTGAGCGATAGTAGAGCGCCAGCATGCTCCACAGAAGCGGTTGATGATGCTGGAAAAAATCGTCGATCGGCCTTCTACCCTGGCTGATCAGCCATCCCACGTGGGCGTGCTCCGCTTCGTCAAAAGGGTGGCCGCGCTGAAAAAATAGGAACAGGAGCCAACCTACGCTGAGGGCGAGAACAGTCGCCCATGCGAGTGATTCGGCATGATTTTGCAGCCAACCGGGAGACTTCGTTTTCATAGGGTGGTCATCAGCGGGCATTCATTGGTAATCCATACATATGATTGCAGTCGAGGGTGAAGCGGTCTATCAAGGGAACTCTGTACTTGGGGCGGGAACTACCGATAGCGAGCGTGCCTCCGGCTGAATGAAACGCAGGTGCTCCGAGGAAGGCTTGCGGTTCGCTCACTCAGAAAAGATTCTTTCGAGTGCCGGCACCAGCGAGAAATATCAAATATCAAATATCAAATATCAAAATCCTCCCGCTACTTTTTCCTCTCTACGCAATTCTACGGCGTCCATTCGTAAAGAATGCCCCATTCGCCTGATTTATCCTTTTCCGCTTCTGCAGCAATGTCACTCGTGTTGAGGTTGGATGCCAGGCGTTCCCAGCGCCTGCTTTTTTTAGCCTTCGATGGCGAAGTTGCCACGCTTAAAAAACAAGGAATAACGAATGCCTTTGGTAATACCGCTCACGGAGCAATCAGACCCGACTGACGTGAATTTGCTGAACTTGGCCGAACTTCTTGGTGTGGAATGCGTTCGGCCGCCTTTCACGGATGCCCTCACACGGCCCGCAGGAGCGGCGGACGCATTTGCACGGAATTCCTGTTTAGCGATCAATGCGACGCTTCTCCAGCGTTACTTTGACGAGTCAGAGTTTACAGAACAACTGGCTGACCAGCTCTGTTCCAGATACGGCTTTATCTTTGTCTACAATTTGCAAGCCGGCCCGTATTGCGAACATGTGATCAGAACCCTCTCCGGCGGCGGTGTGCATTCCATTCAACAGGCGGAAAGCGGAGCGTCTTATAGCGTTGCGGCCGATCAAAAGCAGATCTGCGGCCCTTTTGCCGGCCTTCGCCTTGGTCAGGCAAATCCAGCCACGGACTATGTTTTTGCTGCTTGTTCCCGCCTGGTCTCACCCCTCACCTCGATTGACGGCCGGCCCCAAATGGTAAAAATGCGCCGAGGGAATACGCAGTTATTCTTTCTTGCCGCGACGGGCGTTGCGGATATCCATACCGCCGCCACGAATAAAGACCCTGTGGGCAAGTGGTTTTCAGGTTTGATCCAACCAGCGATGCTGCTCCGTTATATGTTCCCGCAGGAGTTCTGGCATCAGAACGAGCGGTATGCGTCCCTGGTAGTGGACGACCCCCCGCTTTGGCCGCGCTACGGTTATTTGAACTACGAGAGTCTTCTGAAGCAGATGGACGAGCACGACTTTCATACCACCATCGCCTTCATCCCTCACAATTACCGCAGGTCGTGCCCGGCAACGGTGGCCCTGTTCAAGCAGCGTCCCGACCGTCTTTCGATTTGCTTCCATGGCAACGATCACACGGGCGCCGAGTTTGGGGAGCAGAGCCTTCCAAAACTCAATCAGCTTCTGAGGAGCGCGAATGCCCGCATGGAGCGGCACGAATCCCTCACCTCGCTCACCTGCAACCGGGTGATGGCCTTTCCTCAGGGCGTATTTTCACGGCACGCCATGGACGCCCTGCGAAGTCACAACTTCTTGGCGGCCGTTAACACCGAGGACCATCCTGCCGAATCGGCCGGCCAAATGGAGCTTGGAGATTTCATCAAGCCGGCCATCCTTAAATACAACTTCCCTTTATTTTTGAGAAAGCCAGTGGAGCGAATCACTGCTGAAGATGTGGCATTCAATTTGTTTTTTCACAAGCCGGTCTTGATCGGCGCCCATCATGATTCCTTCAAGGATCCCGAGATCCTGGAAAACACCGTCGAGACCATTAACTCCCTCTGCCCGCGGGTCCACTGGTCGAACCTCACAGCCGCCGTCAACAATTCTTACCTCACGCGAAAAGGCGCGTCAGGAGTTCGCGAAATTCAAATGTTTTCCAACTCAGGTTCGATCGACAATCATTCGGAGCGGCCGGTGCGTTTTTCCATCGATCTCTCCGACGGCAGGCCTTTTCAGGAGAAACGCCTTTTTCTGAATGGGCAATGTGACTTGCATGACATTGTGGCTCCCGAGGATCGGCGTATTTCCCTGCTGCTGGGGCCGGGGAAGCGAGTTTCGTTCGGCGCCCTCAAGGAGGAGCCACCCGCGCAGCCCCCAGGCTTTCGCTTTGCGACCACGGTTCGATCGTTCTGCCGGAGGAGGTTGTCGGAATTCAGGGACAATTACCTGTATAAAGCGCCTGCAATGCTGACGGCAGCAAGGACGCTTCAACGCCGCGTGCAGGGCTTGCTGAACCTCGTCCTATAGTCGTCGGCGCTGAAATGTCTGGCGCTCGGACAGTCCTGCTGCTGCGATCTTCCAATCATTTCTGAGTCGCACCCTTCCTTTTTCTAACGGGTTTTCACTTTCCGAACCGGGCCATCCCCGTATGGCTTGGCGCCCCTCGCACCGCTAGATTCTCTGACATGTCCATGCTGAAAGCGGAGCCCGAGGCGGCCCCGGCGTCCGCCGCGGAGAACGCCGCGCCAAGTCCGAAGTGGCGAGAGCGGCTTCACGCTCTTCATCATCACGCTCCATTGCTTTTCAAAATGGTTTGGGAGGCGGCGCCGCGGGTTGTTATCGCCAGCGTCTCCGCGCGCGTGGTCGCTTCTCTGCTTCCATTGGCCATGCTGGCGGTCACCGGCGCCATCATTCAAAGCATTCACTCCTTTACCTCTCACGAGAAAGCGCTACCGCACTATTTCTGGTGGCTGGTGGCGCTCGAATTTATTCTCGCAAGCCTCGCGACGATTCTTGTCCGCCTGCTCGATCTGTTCGACACCGCCCTTGCCGACAAGTTCACGCGCCACATTGGCGTGCGAATCGTGACGCACTCTTCGAAACTTGACCTGAGCTCCTACGAAGATCCGGTTTTCTACGACAAGATGGACCGAGCCCGAGCTCAAGCGACCGACCGGCTGATCATGATTCAATCCGCGGGCCGCCTGTTCCAGCAGGGGATCACCGCGGCCAGCCTGGCGGCCAGCATATTGGTGTTCTCTCCGTGGATTCTCCTGGCGCTCATCGTGTGCGTGGTGCCTGCTTTTCTGGGAGAAACTCACTTCGCGTTCCTGGGCTACTCGCTGAACTTCAAGCAAACGACCACCCGGCGCCAGATGGAATACCTCGGCCAGCTCGGCGGCAGCCGCGAAGGCGCGAAGGAATTAAAACTCTTCAGGCTGGGGCCTTTTATCATCCAGCGCTACACGGAGCTGTCCGATGAGCTTCACCGGCAGAATATTGCCCTGGCGAAGAAGAAGCTCATTTTCGGAGCGCTGTTAACGATGATCGGCACCGTGGGCTACTACGGCACGTACGCCTATGTGATCTATCGCACGGTTACCGGCGCGCTCACGCTCGGCACTATGACGGTTCTGGCCGGAGCAATCGCGGGCGCGAGCACGAATATTCAGGCGTTCTTCTCGACGTTCTCGATCATCGCGGACCAGGCGCTCTTCATGAGCGATCTTTTCGAATTCTTTTCCGTACAGCCCAGGATCTCCTCGAAGCCCGGAGCGCTGCCAGCCCCGAGGCCCATTCGCCGGGGCTTTGAGTTCAAGAATGTTTCTTTCTCGTATCCGGGCAGCCCGCGTCCGGTGCTGGACGGCGTAAGTTTCGCGCTGGAGCCTTCCGCGCGCATCGCGCTTGTCGGCGAGAATGGACAAGGCAAAACCACCATCGTAAAGCTGATTACCCGCCTTTATGATCCGACCGGCGGCCAGATCCTCCTTGACGGCGTTGACATTCGGGAATACGACCTTGACGACCTGCGCAAAGAAATCGGTGTTATTTTCCAGGATTTCACGCGCTATGAGATGACCGCTTCCGAGAACATCGCCGTCGGCCAAATCGAAGAACTCGACAACCAGTTCCGGATACGATCGGCCGCGCATAAAAGCCTAGCCGAAAAGGTCATTCGCAAACTTCCTCATGGATACGACCAAACGCTCGGCTCCCGTTTCGAAGGGGGCGTCAACCTTTCGGGCGGCGAGTGGCAGAAAATGGCGCTGGCCCGCGCTTACTTGCGTGAAGCCCAGTTGCTCGTTCTCGACGAGCCGGCGGCCGCGCTCGACGCCCGCTCCGAACACGAGGTGTTTGAGCGATTCGCCGAGCTAACCAAAGGCAAGATGGCGCTCCTGATCTCCCATTGATTTTCCACCGTTCGAATGGCCGACCGAATTCTCCTGCTGGAAAAAGGACGCATCGCCGAACAGGGCCAGCACGACGAGCTCGTCCGCGTCAGCGGGCGCTACGCCCAGATGTTCGAACTCCAGGCGGCCAGCTACCGCTAGGCACGCGTCACTGTTTCGCGCGAAAATGCCGGCGCTTGCAAGCAAGCCGGACAGGCTGCAAATCAATCGGAAGTCAAAGCGAGAGGCTTTGAAACGCCCGGCGAGCCTCTGGAATCACGAGCGGCACCGATGCGGCAACTGCCGCGGTGGAAAGCAGACACCAGAAGCACAAGGCGTGATGTTCCCGCCATTCGTCCAGCGTATACTTCGCCGCCAGGACCGCATCGAAACCAACCTTCGCTGCCAACGCAATCGCAAAAACGGGCTGCTCGGCGGCGCGGTCCGGCGAACCCATCGCCGCAAGAGTCATCGTCGTGGCATAGCTTCCGATCGCCAGAACCGCATCTGGTGTAGCAAGCAGGGAGTAGGCTTTCGGGGATGCGGTTACGCGCTCGGAGCTCAGCCCCGGGAAATCCGGTTCCGGAACGCTCTTCAGAATTCCCATCTGATATAGCGCGATAACACTCATTGAGGCAGTCGCGGCGAGAAACAGGCCGAACACGCCGCGTCTCCGGCGCATGTCACCATTCGAGCAGTGGCGAAGAGCCTGGCCCAGGGCTGCCGCTTTCTGCTTGTTTTCCTGGACAAGCCTCATCGGGCATTCCTGAGGAACAACACGCATCCCAGAGCGGCTAGTCCTACTCCGGCGGATACCCAGGCGCTTCGATGAGTTGTTTGCCAAAGCTGCGCGCTGGTTTTATGGGCCCTTTCATCAAAAATTCCGTGCGCCCCGTGATCGCCGGCCACGGGCTCAAAAAGATTGTTGGGCCGGTTGGGACTTACCGGCTCGTCGGTCTGCTGCGCGTCATAGCAGTTGTGTGCCAGATACGCGTCCAGCCAGCCGGGCGCGACCTTGTTGCCTTCGATCGCTTGTACCGTGGGCCCTCCGACAAAAACCTCGCGCCGCCTATGATGCGCGGCCCATACAATGGCTTCCGCGGCGACTTCGGGTTGGAAAATCGGGGGCACGGGCTGGGGATGGCGAGGAAGCCTCGTCTTGCACCAGGAAAACTGCGGGGTATTCAGCGCGGGCATCTGCACCATGGTGAGATGAATGTTGCTGCGATCATGAATGAGTTCTGAGCGCAGCGAGTCCGTGAACCCTGCAATCGCGTGCTTCGCGCCGCAATAGGGGGATTGCAGTGGAATCGACCGATAGGCCAGCGCCGAACCCACCTGCAGGATAGTTCCCTTGTTGCGGGGAATCATGCGCTTGAGCGCGGCCATCGTGCCATACACCGTGCCGAGATAGGTGACCTCGGTGGCGCGTTTGAATTCCTGCGGAGTGATTTCCTTCAAGGGCGAGAATACCGTCGTCATGGCGTTATTGACCCAGATGTCGATGGGGCCGAATTTCTTCTCGATTTCCTCGGCAGCGGACTCGACCTGGTCGCTGGAAGCGACGTCAGTTGAAACAGCCAGCGCTTCCCCGCCGGCGGCCTCCACATCGGCTTGAGCGCCCGCCAATCCTTCTTTTCCGCGCGACAGGAGTCCGATGCCAGATCCCAGCCGCGCGAATGCCTTTGCCGTGGCGCGGCCTACGCCCGCCGACGCGCCCGTGATAACCACGACTTCCCTCTTCTTGCCGTTCTCTGATCCCATTAGCGAACCTTGGCCCCCCGGCGTCGCGAAAAGACACCTGTTCGTGACCCAGGAATAACCTGACAGCAGCAGCTTGAACTTGTTATCAGGGTTTAGCCCCACAGGCGGCGGGACTTCCCTGTAGGGGGGAGAGAGCAGTTATGGGGAGGGGAAGCTCATTCAAACCCCGGGAAACTGCACCGGCAATACTACCGTTTCGCCTGCGGTGAGCACGGCCTCCGGAGCGAGCATCCTTAGTTTTCAATAACATGGTGGCTTCGTTTCGTAATTTTGCATTTGCGAGTGGCGACTTCCCTTCCCCCGAGGCGAAGTTTCGGGGTGATGCGGGGGCCTTTTTTGAGTCATGTCTAGTACCGCAGGGGTGCTGTGTGGCGGGTCGTTTGCGCGTCCAGGGAGTGTAGTCGCCTGGAGCACAATTGGGCTAACACTGATTTTCTTTTACATGTTAGGACTTCGGGGTTTGCGTCTCATCGTCGCTACAGTTGTGATGTGGTTTCCGGTCTTGATCGTTAGCACCTTTCTGCTCGACCACATAGTTCCGCCTCGTCTCGAAGCGTATAAACCCAAGGATGGTTCGGGTTCAACTTTGTTCTTGCGGTGAACATCGAGGTTAGGAGCTATATCCCGTGGCCCTGTGAGGACGTCGCGCCACGGCCAAGCCATGTCCTGACGAAAAGCTGTATTGGCCCGCGGACTCTGAAGGGTCGGCCACCCGGAAAATCAAACACTGAAAATCCGGAGATTGTCTCCGAAGCGCGGTAGGCTGAAAAAGTCGGAATGCAGATCCCTCACTGCGTTCGGGATGACATTCGAGAGATTTCGGGACACCAGCGGCACAGGTGGAAGTGTTCGTGCCTAAAATGGGCGCTAATTGCGTCGATCGGAAAGCACGGGCATCGAGTAGATCGGCTCGATGGAGGGAGTTTCTGCCGGCGTGATAGCAATGGTGCTCGTTGACTGGGCCAAGATGGCATGCCCTCCCAGGCACTCGCCCGACTTGGGACATTCTACGCAGCCTCCGGAAGGCAGTGATTCGGGGTTCAAGCGCGGCTCGGCGCCCAACCGGTAAAGCCCGTTGGCCATGACACAAAAGCCGGTGGCGGCGAACCACACCATGGCTCCTCCAACGAACAGAGTGAAGAGCGTCACCCAGGGGCTCAGAAACAAGACCAGCAAGGACGCGGTGGAGATGTTGATGCCGACGAAAAGATAGATGCGGCGCTCGAGGTACCACTTGTCGATCTGCATGAAGTACAGTTTCGAGCTTGTGGGGGCCTTCGCTCCGAGCATGGGAGGAAACCCCAGGTAGCGCAACACAGTGCCGATGGGGCAAAAGCCGGTCAAGGCCACGTTAATGGAAACAAGCCCGGTGGCGGTTACCCCGAGGATCCACAGGCGATTCGCCAGCAATGCCATAGCGGTGCTAGCCAACAGAACTACTCCGGCGATTAACCAGACGGTCCGTTCGATGTACCACTCGTTGGTGGGAACAATGTAAACACCTGAACGCATGGCCATAAATTGGTATCTCCTCAGGCGATTCCCACGCAGCCCGTGCGAGATGCTACGCGAAGTGCCAGGCCGGGGCTGTTCAAAACAGCACACTTTGGGGCATAGCTTGAAAGCCTGGACCCGGTAAAAGCAAACCGCTTTTCTGCGACCCCGCGACCAAATATCTGCGGCGCTGCCTGCTTGAGAGACGGCGCTTGTCACCACGGCTACTGTTTTCTCTTTCGTGGAGGGCGCTAACCGCAAGCAAAGACCCGCCAATCGGGAGATTGGCGTTCCCCGGGGGGCGGCTTCGGCGACATGCTGCGATGGAAGTGACACGGTGGCGACGGCGAAGCTTGACAGGCCGTGATGCGTGAAAAGCGAAAGAAGAAGCAGGTCCCTCACCCTGCGCGCTTCGCGCGCATGGCTCAGGATGACAGTGAAAGAAAATGCGATGGCAGAGCAACGGAGAACAACAACGGGAGAGGCAACAACAATCGCGAAACTGCGACGGCGAACAGCAACACCGAAGGGACAACGTCAAAGACCCGACCCTTAAAATCGAAGGGCCGGGCACCCGAAACGGCTCTCCCCAAAACCTCCGGCAAGAAGGGGGGACCACGCGCCCGGTTTGTATGTCGGAGCTGAAGGCTCCGAACCCCCTAAAAACCGGCGGCTTTTGCGGCGTGTGGGTTGCGGCGGGAGACTAAGAGAGATCCCTCCGCTCCGGCTCGACACACACCGTCGAACCTCCGGTCGGGATGACAACTAAATGCGCACTACAAAAGCGCATCAAAACATCCAAGACACCCAGTTAGCAAATACGTGTTTGTTTGGTTGCGACCGAGCGATGGGTACGAAAGGTGTGTTTGTGTTGCCACCGAGCAAGTGCAACGGCGACGGCGGCTGCGAGAGGCGACGGCGAGGAGGGATCCTTCGCTGCGCTCAGGATGACTACCAGAGGCGGAGGCAACAGCAACGGCGACTGCGAAAAGCAAACGCAACAGCGACTGCGGGAGGCAACCGCGACGGCGGCTGCGAGAGGCGACGGCGAAGACGACGGCGAGGAGGGATCCTTCGCTGCGCTCAGGATGACTACCAGAGGCAGAAACAACGGCGAACGGCGAAAAACAAACGCAACGGCGACTGCAAAGGCAACAGCAACGGCGACTGCGAGAGGCAACGGCTACTGCAAAAGCGACGGCGCACGACGTCGTGGGGTTCGTCGCGGTTATTCGCCTGGGGGGGCTACTGGGGGGGCTTCCTGGAGGCGGCCCTTGCCAACCATGGCGGCAGCGATCTGGCGGCCGTGGAAGCGTCCATTTTCTATGAAGATGTCGGAGGTTTTTTTGCCACCTACTACGACGCCGGCTACGTAGATGCCCGGGCGGTTGGTTTCCAGCGTTTCGGGATCGACGCGGGGGCGGCAGGTTTCGGGATCGAGTTCGATTCCCTGCGCCTTGAGAAAGGTGAAGTCGGGATGATAACCGGTCATGGCGAAGACCTGAACGGCGGGCACGGCGGTTTCCGGGGCTTGGTCGTCGGGGCGTTGCGCACCCAGACGCAGTGGGGCTCGATACGGATTACGTGGGTTTGAAACATGGCGCGAACTTCGCCGGCGCGGATGCGGTTTTCGATGTCGGGCTTGACCCAGTACTTCAAGCTTTTGCCCATCTCGGCGCCTCGATGGATCAGGGTGACGCGGGCGCCTCCTCGAAATAATTCCAGGGCCGCTTCGGCGGCGGAATTTTGTCCGCCGATGACCACCACTTCCTGATTCCAGTAGGGGTGAGGGTCGGTGAAATAGTGGGAAACGCTGGGGAGATCCTCGCCGGGAATTCCCAGCGGATTCGGCAGATCGTAGTAACCGGTGGCGATGACGATTTTCTTTCCGTGGTACTGGCGCGGGCCGGTGTCGCTCGCGGTGTGAACGACGAAATCGCCTTCTTCTCCGGCGATGCGCTCGACGCGCTCGTAGAGGCGGAGGTCGATGGCATAATGCTCGACGGCGCGGCGGTAATACTTCAGGGCCTCGACGCGCGTGGGCTTGCCGCCGGAGATGGTCATGGGAATGTCGCCGATTTCCATGCGCTCGGGCGTGGTGAAGAAATTCATGTTGGTGGGATAGTGATAGAGCGAGTTGCAGAGGCAGCCTTTGTCGATCACCAGAGAGCGCATACCGGCGCGCTTGGCTTCGATGGCGCATGCGAGGCCGGTGGGGCCTGCGCCGATGCAGATTACGTCGTAGGAGTTGGTCATGTTCCGGTTTTCCTGGTGCTTATCGTTGACGCGCTACATTCGCGTTGCACACAATGCTCCCAATTACGCTAGCACAATGTTTCGCGGGCGCAAGGGTGTTGTTTGCGCGGGGATTTGGCGGGCGAGAGATTTGCCGGGGGGCGCAAAATTATTCCCGGCTCCGGGTCGCGACTTGCAGTTGAACGCGGGGGTCGCGACTTGCAGTTGAACCGCGCGGAGGCTTGGGGATTACTGCGCATGGCTGACCTGTAGCGAAGACCCGCCAATCGGGAGATTGGCGTTCCCAGGGGTTGGCCCGCACTGTTGACTCTAACGATATTCACTTATTTTACTTGACATCATAAGGTAAGAGAGATAGTTACTACCTACCATTGCGCTGGCCGGGGGCCGGCGCGAAGCCTGGGCCCGTTTGTGGCAGCCAGGATTCTTAAAAAAACTAAACTTCGGATTTCACAAAGGGGACGAGATGACACTGAGGAAATCGCTACGGGTGTGCCTCTTCGCTTTAAATCTCGCGGCGTTGGCCGCAACACTGACCGTGTTTTCGATGCTGGGCGGCGGGAGCCTGTGGGGGCAGTCCGCCGGGACGGCCGCGCTTACCGGAACGATTACCGACTCCTCAGGGGGCCGGGTGCCGAATGTAACCG
Organism: uncultured Acidobacteriota bacterium; assembly: GCA_963848365.1. Classification (GTDB taxonomy): domain Bacteria; phylum Acidobacteriota; class Terriglobia; order Acidiferrales; family UBA7541; genus Palsa-295. The sequence continues at coordinate 839,142 of CAWKDI010000002.1, read as the reverse complement.
TGACGATTACGAGTGCGGAGACGAACCAATCGCGCACGACGGTGACGGGCACCGATGGCACGTACCGGTTTTCGCTGCTGCCTCCGGGGACGTACTCGGTGAAATTTGCGGCCAACGGATTCAAGACGGCGGATGTGGCGGGCGTGCAACTGTCCGTCACGGAGATAACGGCTCTCGACCGCAGCCTGGAAGTGGGCGCGCAGACCGAGTCGGTTACCGTGGAGGCTACGGCTGAAACGCTGCAGACAGCCAGTTCGACGCTGGGGACGGTGGTGAATTCAAACACGGTGACCGAGTTGCCGCTGGCCAACCGCAACTACAGCCAGATTATCGGCCTCTCGGCGGGCGGAAACAGCGGGGTGAACGACGCGACGGCGTTTGGGAAGACCACCGTGGACATCTTCGTCAACGGGAATTCGAATTTGCAGAACAATTTTCAGATGGACGGAGTGGCGATCGGGAGCATGGGAACGTCCGGGCGTGCGGACGACAACGGAGTGTTCGTGGGCATCCCCATCATCAATCCGGACGCGATCCAGGAATTCAAGATACAGACATCGACGTATGACGCGAGCTTCGGACGCAACCCCGGGGCCAACGTGAACGTGGTTTCAAAGTCGGGGACCAACTCATGGCACGGAACGGCGTTCGAGTTTCTGCGCAACGGGCAACTGGACGCCAACAGCTACTTTTACAACCTCACCATTTGCGACGCGCAGTATGTGGGAAAGTCGTGTCCGAAACAGGTATTGACGCAAAATCAGTATGGCGGCGTAATTGGCGGGCCGATCAAGAAGGACAAGCTGTTCATCTTTGGAAGCTACGAGGGGACGGGACAAAAAAACGGCGTAAACGCGGATGGCTTTTCGTCTATCACAAACTACCCGGTGATTCCCGCCGGGGCGCGCAACACGCCCGCGTGGCTTTCCGCGCTGATCGCGGGGAACTGCAACGGGACGGATTTTTCGGGGAACAAACCCCTGGCTTGCACGGCTACTTCCATCAGCCCCGTCGCGTTGAAGATGCTGCAATTGACGAACGCGGACGGCAGCTATTACTTCCCGACGAATACGACCGGGGGCAGCGTGAGCTTCGCGATTCCAGCGATCTTCAATGAAAAGCAGTACATCGCCAACGGCGACTACATCGTGAACGCGAAAAACACGGTGGCCATGCGGTTTCTGTACGACCAGACGCCGCGAACCCAGGCGTTCATCTGCGGCGTGTGCGGGGCGCCTCCGGGGGCGCCGCAAAACAGCCAGTTTTCGAACAGCAACGCGGTGCTAAAGCTCACGACGATTGTGACGAACAACCTGGTGAACGAGGCGCGCGTGTCGTTTCAGCGGCTCTACTCGAACCAGGTGGACGGGCTGCCGTCGGGCTATTCGCCGTCGAACCTGGGAATCACGCCGATCGTTCCGGGCACGCCGTTTGCGCCGATCATGTCTTTCCTGACGAACAGCTTCAGCGTCGGCGGATTTCTGGATTTCGAAATAAGTCCGACGAACCAGATCCAGTGGGCGGATCAAATTTCGTGGTCGCACGGAAAGCACACGATCCGGGCGGGGTTCGAGGTGGAAAAGGGCCAGTGGAACTTCGATTTCCCGGGGCTCGAGCGCGGCTGGCTCTTCTTCCAGAGCTTCAGCAATTTCCTGGTGGCCAACAATCCGGGCAACATTCTGCAGTGCATGGTGTGCGTCTCGGGCGCGCCATTTAACACCGGCGGCATTATCCACGGCTATCGCGGGACGAACCTGGAGGGATTCGTTCAGGATGACTTTACGGTGAGCCCCAAACTGACCGTGAACATGGGACTGCGGTGGGAATACAACGGCATCTTCTCCGACAAATACGGGAACCTCACAAACACCTGGCCGAGCCTGCTGGCTTCGAACTCGCAGGTGCCCACCGGTCCAATCGGGGCGCCCGCGAATTATGCCGGAACGGTGGTGGCTCCCAACTACCTGAGCCATTACTCGGCGCCTCCCAACGGCGTGCTGGTGAATTCAAGCGGGACGGGCCCTCTGCAGGATCACCCGCCCTACTCGAACTTCGCCCCTCGGGTAGGCTTGGCCTACAGGGTGACGGATAAGCTGGTGGCCCGGGCGGGATTTGGATTCTTCTACGACAGAATACCGGCCGGCACTTACTTCATGGGCGTGGAGCAAAACTTCCCCTATGCGGGAACGCTCGACTATGCGCCGTCTGCCGCCGGGCCTTACACCCTGCAGAATCCTTTCCCGGTCTATACGCCCGGAACATTTCCGCAGCGCTATTACAATCCGGCGACGGGAGCCTCTTCGGCGCTGACGGCGGAGGGCGTGACTCCGATCATCCACACGCCGCTGGTGCGGGAATACAATTTGAACCTGCAGTATGAGTTTGCTCCGCGCTGGGTGCTGGAAGCGGCCTATGTGGGATCGAGCGGAATCAACCTGACAGACAACGGGCACAACCTGAACACCGCGGCCATTGCGAGCGCCAGCAATCCCGTGAATGGGGTGACTACAACTACGGCGGCGAACGCCGCGGCTCGCGTTCCCTACCTGGGCTACTCGCCAACGGGAATGCAGATCACGGAGTTCGACGGGAGCGCAAATTACAACAGTTTGCAGGTGACGGTGCGCAAGCAAATGACGCACGGGTTGAGCCTGCAAGGCGCTTATACCTGGGGCAAGGACCTGTCGCACTCGATCGCCGACAAGTCAAACAGCAACGTTGCAAGCAACCTGGCGCAGCAGTATGGGCCGACGTACTACAACCGGCCGCAGCGATTCATTCTCAGCTACGAGTGGGACATCCCCTCGGGGCAGCACACGGGAGCCGCGGAAAAGGCTCTGAGCGGCTGGAGCCTTTCTGGGGTGACCACCATTCAGGATGGGCAGCCCATCACGTTTGTGGACAGCAACGCGGGAACCGCCTACGGAACGCAAGGAAACGGCAACGGCAACAACGGGCGCGCGCAATTGTGCGGGAATGGCGTGCCTATCGCGACGCCCGGAGGGATCGAAGCGCGGCTGGGCGGAGCCGCGGGAGGACCCGGCTACTTCAATACGAAGGCTTTCTGCCCTGCGCCGGCGATCATGCCGAACGGGTTGACGGTGACGACGCAGGCGGCGTGCCCGACATGTGCCACGCTGTTTGGCGACTCCGGAATCGGCATCCTGCTCGGGCCGGGGCAAGTGAATTTTGATACTTCGCTGATGAAGACGACCAAGGCGACCGAAAGGCTTACGGTGCAGTTCCGCGCGGATGCCTTCAACCTGTTCAACCATCCGCAATTCAGCTCGATCGGGCAGGGCGGGTGTTGCGGGCCTCAGCCGTCGCTGCCGGACGTTTCTAACGGGACGTCGGGGATTATTTCGAGCACGAGCGTGGGGCCGCGGGTGATTCAGTTTGGGCTGAAGATGCTGTTCTAGATTGAGCGGGCGGCTTACGGCGATAGCCCCACTGCGAAGGTCTGTGGTGGGGCTTTTTCGCGTTTATGGAGGTGTTTCGCGACTTGCAGCAAAGACCCGCCAATCGGGAGATTGGCGTTCCCAGGGGGGCCGGCTTCGGCGGCGTGCTTCGAGTGAAGGGACACGATGGCGTCGGCGAAGCTTTGACAGGCGGGAGTCCGTGAAAGCGAAAGAAGAAGCAGGTCCCTCACCGTGCGCGCTTCGCGCGCACGACTCAGGATGACAACGAAAACAAAGGCGATGGCAGAGGCAACGGCGAACGGCAACGCGGAACAACAACGGCGAAAGGACGAAGTCAAAGACCCGACCCTTAAAATCGAAGGGTCGGGCACCCGCAAAACCATCGCTTAGAAAGTCACAGACTCTCAAGATGACACGAAAAAAAAGGCGAGCAGAAAAACAGAAGCAGGTCCCTCACCATGCGCGCTTCGCGCGCACGACTCAGGATGACAACTAAAACAAAGACGATGGCAGAGGCAACGGCGAACAGCAACGGTGAACAGCAACCGCCGGGGTAGCAGCAATCGCTAACTGCAACGGCGAACTACGACGGCGAACGGACAAAATCAAAGACCCGACCCTTAGAATCGAAGGGTCGGGCACCCTGAAAAGCAAAGCCGCTCACACTTGCGAGGCGCTACTCTACTTATTTTGCCAGCGGGTCTGGGCGGAGTTGGACCTTTACTACTTTGTCTTTTGTGCCCTGGCCGCCTTCGAGATGCCAGGCGGTGTAGGGATTGTAGCTGGTCCAGAAGGCGCGGCCTTTCCAGCCGGCCTTGGGGTCATCGATGCGGCCCTGCATGGACCGGGCGAAGTAGCCCATGGGATAGGGGATGCGTATGGTGACGAACTGCCCTGTGCTGGGAACCAGCGCGAGGATGGCGTCGGAGTTTACGGCGCCGGTCATGGGAACGTCCTTGCCCAGCCCGAGAATGCCATGGCGATCGGCGAAGATCAGATAGGTGAGGTTCGTGTTGATCGCTATCCCCTGGAACGTGGGGCCGGCTTTGCGGTAGAGCGTCCAACCTTCGGGGCAGTGCTGGCCGGTTGCGGTTGGTCCGCGGAGGACCTTGCACTTGCGGCGGTCAAACGAAGTGATGTAGTCGCTCCCGCGCCAGTTCTGCCACGCGATGCCCTGACTGTCCACGGAAACGCCGCCCGCACTGAAAACCGGGGGTTCTTTGCCCTTGGGAGGCGCGTAGACCTCGGCGTAGCTCGTGGCTGGGGGATTAGAGCCTCGCACGATGCGGACGAGCTCATTGCGGTTGAGGCCGGTGCCGGAGCACCAGGCGCTGCCGTCGACCGGGCTGACCGAGATGGCGTAGCAGCCGAAGTCGATGCGATGATCTTTCTTGGGGTCTATGGGATCGCCGGGCTCGGTCCAGGGCTTGGTGATCTTGCCGTCGCCATTGGTGTCCAGAACAGCGGGGAGCCAGCCCTGGGAGGCTTCGGGGTCGTGAGTGCGGTCCCAGGCGGCCGTGTCCACCCAGCCGATGTAGCCTGGCTGACCGAAGAAGAGGCTGCCGTCGGGTCCAAATTCGTTGTGGTCGGTGGTGAAGCAGGTGTCAATTTCGGAGAAGGACTTCTTCTCGGGATCATACATCCCGACCTGCTTCATGCTATCGGGCATCGGGAAGTACTTGGCAAATTTATTGCTGGAGCCGGCCTTGCAGTAGTCGGGCTGCTTGCCGCCGTCGGTGGCGGTGCCGCGGTTTCTGGCGGAGTACCAGACGCGGCCCTGGCGATCGATGGCGGAACTGCGCGGCTTGGACGACGACAGCCAGATATTCTGGTCGCCCCAGTAGGGCGAGGGCATGTTCATCGTGACGGTCGGCTCGGCCTGCGACGGGACTTTCGCGGAGTAGGCGGTGTTGGTGGCTGGATCAAGCCAGACAATGTCGTCATTGCCCTGAGACACTACGCCGTAGACGGGGCCCTTCGGGTTAATGGTGGGGTCGCGCAGGTCGCTAGCGGCTTCGTCGTGCATGTAGTCGGTTGGCTTGCCCCAGTCCCACATGGTGAGCACGACGTTGCGCTCGATGCCGACGGGGCGCGGCGGGGCTTCGGGGTAAGCGCCTTTGGCGATGCGGTCGGTCCAATCGGCGAACATGGTGCGCTGGTCGCCCAGGCCTAGGAATTGGGCATTCATGCTGGCGCCCATGGGGCCTGAGGCGGTGCGGCGGTCCCAGGCGTCGAGGGTCGTCTTGAACGGGCCGAACTTCTTGCTGACCTGGGTGATTTCACGGGTGGCCTTGTCGCCGATCTGGTGGCAATCGAGGCAGATCTTAATTCTTCCGGCAACAACGTTCACCGGGATTGGGCCTTCGGGTATTTTCGCGAGACTGAACCAATAGCTGGCGGGATAGTATTGCGCGGCGGCGCGGCCATCGGGCGCGATCACGGCGGTGAGATCGAGCTGCTGGCCGGGTTTCGCGGAGACGCGGGGCGAATCAACCAAGCCGTAACCCCGTACGAACACCTGGTAAGTGGCCTTGGGGAGTTCCGGGATGAGGTAGCGGCCCTGGTCGTCGGTTACGACGATCTTGACGTACTTGGTGGGCAAGTCGGTGGTTTCAGCGACCACCCAAACGCCGGCTTCCGGGCCTTTGGAGCTAGTGACAACGCCGCCGATGTTATCGCTGCCGACAGCGGCGGCGGATTGGGCGGCGCGGCGCCCTGCGCTGGTCCTGGGAAGCGACACGGCGGCTAAGGCGATCAGTGCGAGCGCTAGTCCCGAAAACAACGTCCTTCTGGCCATGTGTTCTTGTCTCCGTCTCAGGCAGATAATAAGTTTACGTCTTTGGTACTTGGACCAATTGTACATTCACGGTCGGTGTAACACATGGTCAAACCGTCCCGCGGCGGCTGAAGCCATGCCCTGGCGACAACCAGGGTGTGGCTTGCGGCGGAGCCGAAGAGAGATGCCTCCGCTCCGGCTCGACACACACCGTCGAGCCTCCGGTCGGGATGACAAATAACTGCCTACCCCCAACGACCCAGAGATTTTTCCGCAAAGTGTGCGGCAGCCACGAGCCACAAAGGATTTCGGGCTGCCATACGGCCGCATGAAGGCCGGGACGATGGTTCGTTCTTCGCCCCAGAGTCCTTCGATTCGATCGCTGGTCGGGCGTATCGTACGCCTAGTGGGTGGTTCGTTCAACGAATTTAAGGCGTATCTGAGCGGGTGAGACGGCGCTGCTTCGGGGACGTTTGCGGATCGCCGTGCTGAAGCCACGCTTACACGCGGATTGTGAAACTGTGCGGGGCTCGCGAGGAGGAAAATGCGGATCCCTCACTGCGTTCGGGATGACATGCGGGATTTTTTTGGTGATGCGGATTGGTGCGATTGAGATTTGGTCTCCGTTCGGACATGCGCGATTTTCTTGGACGATGCGAAGTTGTTGCGAGTGAGATTCCCTCTTCGTTCAGGATGACACGCGCGGTAATTAGCGATGGGATTGGATGGAATTGGATGGCGCTGTCGCTGGAGTAACCGGGCTGCAGGAATCAGGCGGTGGGGAGCAGGGTGTTGGCGAGATCGGCGGCGAAGTCTTCCAGTTCTTTGGCGCGCTCGGGGGTGGCGGGCAGCTTTTCTTTTTTCGACACGAAGTAGTGGCCGTCGGAATGGAGCATTTTTACGCCGAAGTTACCGCCGACCAGATAGGCGGGTTGGCCGTAGAGGCTCAGACCTCCAGATGGCTGCGGGGCGAGAAGCGCGGCGCAGTTTCCTTTGCGCACTCCGATGTAGCTTTCATACATCGGGAAGGCGACGATCTGGAAACCGCGGGCGCTGAGGCGCTGGAGAACGGCGGCCTGCTGCGGAGTGATGTCCATTGGGGAGCCAGAATAGCAGAGAGTGGGGCGGCCTGAAGGCGAGTTTGCCGGATGGACAGGGGAACGGACTCGGTGCTAAGTTCTTTTTTGTTGTAATTTTAACGCAGACCTGGAGTCCAATCCCCGTTTGATGTGTTATTTGTGCGGTTAAAATTTGCGTGGTTGAGGAGAGCGAGGAGAGAAATGAAAATCGCAAACGCATTGTTACTGATGGCTCTAATTGCAGGACCGACTCTGGCGCAGCAGCAGGCGCCACCGCCGCCGGGCTATCCGCAGCAAAGCCCGCCACCGCCAGGATATCCGCAGGGGCAGCAAGCACCGCCTCCGCAGGGATATCCGCCGCAACAGCAGGCGCCTCCGCCATCGTTCCGGCCCGATCAGCTGGATCAACTGGTGTCGCGAGTGGCGCTGTATCCGGATCCCCTGCTGGCGCAGGTTCTGGCTGCGGCGACTTATCCAGACCAGATACCCGACGCGGCACGCTGGGCTGACCAACACCATTATCTGACAGGACAGGCACTGGCGGACGCGATACGCGCCGATCAGCTTCCGTGGGATCCGAGCGTGCAGGCGCTGCTTCCCTTCCCGTCCGTGCTGGAAATGATGAGCTCCGATATGCGCTGGACGACCGATCTCGGGAACGCCTTCCTAGCACAGCAACAGGACGTGATGGACGCCGTGCAAAGAGAGCGCCGAAAAGCGCGGGACTTCGGGTATCTGCGGAGCAACGGGCAGATTGTGGTAAGCGGAGGGCCATACATCACGATCGCTCCGGTGGATCCCGGCTACATCGTGGTGCCCTATTACGATCCGGGAATCGTGTTCTTCGCGCCGAGGCCGGGTTTCGCGGTGGGGCTGGGGATCCGCTTCGGCTTCGGCGTAACCATTGGCGGATTCTTCCGGCCGTGGGGCTGGGGTTTCGGGAGATTTGACTGGGGCGGCCACGCGGTGTTTATCAACAACGCACGGTGGGGGCGGACGTGGTACAACCGGGGCGTCTACGTTCATCCGTACGCCGGCGTGCGGCGATTCGGGCCGGGGCCGCGTCCCGCGGAACAGCACGAATTGCATGAACGCTCCGAGCGAGAGCGCTCGGCGGCGCGCGAGGGTCGCGGCGGCGTACGAGAGGAGCACGGCGGCCGGGATCGTCGATAGTCCTGGGAGTATGCGTGACGGCTCGTGGAGGCGGATTAGCCGCCCGACGGACCATTCGCTATGTTCGAGAGAGAGGCGTCCTCTTCGGAGGACGCCTCTTTTTTTTCGGGGGCCGGATGCTAGTGGGCTAACGGGTCCGGCCTGAGCTGGAAATGAGCGACAGAACTGCTGGTGCCCTTTCCGCCTTCGATATGCCAGACGACTCGTGTTTCGTTGGCGGTCCAGATGCCGCGGCCCTTCCAGCCGGCCTTGGGATCGTCGATGCGGCCGTCCATGAGGCGGGTGTAGAAGCTCATCGGATAGGGCACGCGCAACGTCACAAACTTCTTCGTCGCAGGGATGAAGGCGATCAGCGAATCGGAGCCGGTGCCGGTGACGATCGGTATGTCGTTGCCCAAGCCGAGGGTATTAAAGCGATCGACCCAGTTGTGATAGAACGAATCGGCGAGCACCTTGCTGCCCTCGAAGGTGGGGCCGGGCACGGGATACAGCGTCCAACCTTCGGGACACTGCTGGCCCGTGGCGTTGGGACCGTTCAAGGGGCCTTTGCACTTGCTGCGGTCGAAGCTGGCGAGGTCGTTGCTGCCGGCCAGCGCCGCCCAGACCAAGCCCTTGCTGTCGATGGCAAGCCCGAGAGTGGAGTACGCTTCGACGCCCGGGCGCTTGGGATTGTCAAACGGCGGCTCGTAGACTTCGGTCTTGCAGGTCTCCGGGGGGTTGGAGCCGATCTCCATGCGGAAGATTCTTCCGGGAACCGGATAGCCCAATCCCGCATACCACACGCTGCCGTCGACGGGATTCACGGCGACGCCGTAACCGTTGGACCAGCGCACTTCGCGGTCGAGCTTAGGATCGGGCGGCTGATCCGGCCGGGTGAAAGGGCCGGTCTTGCCGTCGCCGTTGTAGTCGATTACTGCGAGGCACCAGCCAACGGATTTCTCCGAGTCGTGCGTCTCGTCCCAGACGCGCGTCTTGATCCAGCCGATGCCGCCACGATGATCGGGACCGACGCCGGGGGTGCTGGCGTAATACAAGGTCTCGTCCTTGTCGTCCGCAAAGACCATGTGTCCGGAGGGCAGGCAGGTATCCACGGAGCCAAATTTGCCGGTCTTGGGATCGTAGAACGTGCCGCCACGGGCGACGGTGTTATCCGGGATGGGGAAAATCTTCGCGTAGGGATTGTTGGAGCTGGCTTTGCACCAATCCGGCAGGTCCGCGCGAGTCTGCGAATGGAACCAGAAGCGGCCCTTGCTATCGAGGCGCGGCTGCGCGGAGGTAACGCGGTCGTTCCAGATAAGCTCTTCGCCCCAGTAGGGAGAAGGCGCGCCGATGGTCTGCGGGGTAAAGGGCTTCAGGAGTTCGCGATCATGCTCGTTGCGGAGCTTGATGGGAACCAGGGATTTCTGGCCGGTGTTGGGATCGAGAACCGCGAGGGTATTTCCGGAGAAGTCGGTGCCGATGATCGGTCCATTGGCATTGGCTTCCGGGTGGCGGTCGTCGCTGCTGCCCACGTCGTGGAAGAACGACTTGTCGGTGCCGAATTCCCACAAGCTGATCACGACATTGCGCTCGACACCCTGAGGGCGGGGCGGCGTGGGGGGCACTTCGCCGTTGGCGATGCGGGTGCTCCAATCCGCGAACATGGCGAGGCCACGATCATGCCCGAAGCTGTTGAGGGCGTTGGTCATCTGCTGCCCGACCTGGCCGGACATCATGCGGCGCTCCCACGCAAGAGCGGGAGAATCGAAGGTGCCCAGGCTCGGCTCGATTTCGCGCGTGGCCTTGTCGCCCATCTGGTGGCAGACCTCGCAGCCGCGCTTTAGAAGAAACGCGTAATGGGCCTGCGTCTTGATTTCCGTATCCCTGGTGGGAGCAAAGTTACCGGGCATGTCGGCTTCCTCACCGACGAGTTGCTGGTCGCTGTTGCGGATTTTCATGGGGAAGGCGCTTTTGGGCGGCATCTTGATGAGCGAGAACCAGTAATCGCCGGGAAAATATTGCGCGGCGGCCTGCGGAGTGGGGGCGATCACCGCTGTAAGGGCCAAGCTTTCGCCCGGCTTTGCTTCCACGGCCTTCGAGTCCACCAGGCCGTAGCCGCGCACCCAGACTTTGTATGACGCTTTGGGAAGACCGGGCAACACGTAGCGTCCCGCGTCGTCGGTGACGACGATCTTGCGGTACGTGGTAGGCAAATCGTGGGTTTCGGCAATCACCCAGACGCCGGCTTCGGGCCCTTTGGAGCTGGTGACCACGCCGCCGATATCGGCTGCGCCGATTTTCACGCGGCTGGCATCAGCCTGCGCCGCCGCGTTGCGGGCCCGCGGAGCCGCGTCGATCCGAATCATCGCGGCGAAAAAAAGGAATGCGCAAAGAAGCGCGGACGCCGCCGCGAGCGTACGAGATTTTGAAGTATGGTTCGTCATTTTTTCTCCTCTGCGTGCTTCGCAATCCATCGCCAGTGCTAGTGCCAACTTTCAGCGAACGCCAATGTTCAGGGCACGTTCGTGGAACAACCATGGCGCCTTCAGATTTTGTTAACGCTCACTTCGCGAGCGGGTCTGGCCGGATCTGGAAATGGGCCAACTGGCTCGGGATATTGCCGCCGCCTTCGGTCACCTGCGAACCTCTGGACTTCGTTTCCCGCCCACGCGCCGTGGCCTTTCCATCCCCCGTTGGGGTCATCGACGCGAGCGTCGAAGAAGCGGGAGAAGAAGCCCATGGGGTACGGGACGCGCATGCGGATCCACTTTTTCGTGTCCTGCTGAAAGGCGATGAGCGAATCGGAATTGGCGCCGTCCACGATCACGACGTTTTTGCCCAGGCCCAGCGAACCGTAGCGGTCGATGTACATGTAATAGTTATAGTCGGACTTCACGGTAGGGTCTGATTTGAAGACGGGGCCGGGGATGGGATAGAAAGTCCATCCTTCATAGCATTGCTTGCCGGTGACGGCGGACTCGCCGGTTGGCGGGGTCTTGCACTTGCGACGGTCGAAGCTGGCGAGATAGCCTTCGCCAGTCAGCGGGGTCCACACGACGCCGTTGGTGTCGATGTCGATTCCGCGATCGTGCGAGCCTCCCGGGCCGTTGCCCTTGGGATCGTAAGGCACTTCGTAGACTTCGGTGAGGCAGGTGGATGGCGGATTTGAGCCTCGGACCATGCGGACGAGGCGTCCGGGCATCGTCTGAATGTTGGAATACCAGACACTGCCATCGACTGGATTGATCGAGATGCCGTAGGCGCCGGGCTTATAGATTTCGCGGTCGAGTTTCGGATTCGGGGGATCGGTCCAGGCGGTGTAGTCGCCGATCTTGCCGTCGCCGTTGTAGTCGACGACCGCGGGGCACCAGCCCTGGGATTTTTCCGCGTCATGGGTTTCGTCCCACAGGCGGGTGTTCAGCCAGCCGATGCCGCCGTCGCGCTGGACGGTGAAGAAGAGGGTGTTGTCTTTGTCGTAGGCGAAGGCGTTGCGCGTAGATTGGAAGCAGAGATCGACGAAGCCGAATTTGCCGGTTTCAGGATCGTAGACGTCCACGCCCTTGCCGCGTTCCTCGCGCGGCGAATGCATGGCGTAGATGATTGGTGGAACCTTTTTTGCAGTAGTCGGCGTTGCCGATGCGAGTTTCCACGTTCAGCCAGACGCGGCCACGGCCGTCCATGGCGATGGGGCCGGGGTTGATGGGATCTTTCCAGACGAGTTCGTCGCCAAAGTAAAGAGAAGGGTAGAGCTGGCTCTGCGGCGAAAAAAGAATCTGCTTGGAGCGCTGCGACTCGTCGGGCAGCGGCACGGGGATCAGCTTGGCGGTATTTTTTGCCGGATCCACGACCGCGAGATCGCCGCCGGACCACTCGGCACCATATACCGGGCCGCCAGCGTTCACGGTGGGATTCCGCTTGTCGGTGCTGATGAGTGCGTGGAGGAAGGCCGCGCGCACCGACCAGTCGTATACGGTGAGCACGACGTTGCGTTCGATACCCTCGGGGCGCGGAGGCGCGGGCGGCACTTCCCCTTTGGCGATGCGGTCGCCCCAATCGGCGTACATGGCGAAGGCGCGATCATGGCCCAGTTTGTCCGCTTCCATCACCATCGAGGAACCGGCCTGGCTGGAGGACATGAAACGCTGCCAGGCCTGCGCGCTGGTCGGAAAAGTTCCCAGGCTTGCGGGGATCTCTCGCGTGGACTTGAGACCGAACTGGTGGCAGGTCCAGCAGCCTTTCAGATCAAAGAGCCACTCGGCCTGATTGTTGATGACGGTGGCAAACGGCGCCGGCGCGTTTCCGTGCGTTCCCTTCGCGGGACCAACCCGGGTGCCGGGTATCGGCGGGGGTGGGGAAACGTGCATGGGAAAGTCGCTCTTGCGAGGAATCGTGAGCAGCGAAACCCAATAATTGGCCGGGTAGACCTGCGCGGCGGCCTGCGGTGTGGGCGCGACTACCGCTTTCAAGTCCAGAGAAACTCCGGGCGCGACGTTCACTGGCGCGGAGTCCACGAGGCCGTAGCCGCGCACCCAGACTTTATAGTTGGCTTTCGGGAGGTCGGGCAGGAGGTATTGACCGCGATCGTTGGTGACCACGATTTTGCGGAACTTCGTTCCCAGATCGGAGGTTTCCGCGATCACCCAAACGCCCGCTTCGGGGCCTTTGGAACTGGCTACCGTGCCGCCAATGTCGTCAGCGTCCAAAGAGACAGCGCCGACGCGAGCCGGCGCCGGGCTCCGTCGCGGAGCCGCGCTGATGCGCAGGGCCGCCGCGAAAAGAAGAAGACTGAGAAGGGCGCCACAGGCTGTAACAACCAGCAAATAACCGGGCTTGGATTTCGTCATTACACTTCCTCTCACGATCAGAAGCAAAGTCGGCGTCGCAGAACAATAAATTGCGGGCCTGCACACACTGGAGAAATGTCCACAATGCTCAGTTACCGGACTGCGTCCCGCGCGGCGCTCCGCCCACGTTGCGGATCGCCGGTGGAATAGTACTGCGCGCGCCAACGAAAATGAAGGCGTTAATTGCCCTGCAGGTGTGTGACGTTCAACCTGCCGTTTGGGTTGCGTGGCTGACTTCGGGGGGAGGATTCGCCGAAGTTGGAAACGTCAAAATCCCGACGATCAAAGGCGAAGGCCGGGCACCCGGAACACCCATACGGGAAACCAATGCAATCTGACGGAGCGCAGCGTTGCTACGCTGCTTCCTGAAAGTTTGGACCCGCCGGGCCAATCTGGCACAAAGACCCGACCCTCTAAAACGGAGAGTCGGGTACCCGAAAAAACCATGGAGGCTTATTTGGCGAGCGGGTCTGGCCGCAACTGGAAGTGGACCATTTGTGGAGTCTGGCCCTTGCCGCCTTCGGCGTGCCAGATCACGCGCGTTTCGGTAGAGGCCCAGAGGCCGCGGCCCTTCCAGCCCGATTTCGAGTCGTCGATGCGGCCGTCGATGTCACGGGTGTAGAAGCCCATGGGGTACGGCACGCGGATAGTGAGCCATTCCTTGGTGTCGGGCTTAAACACCAAGATCGAATCGGAACCGGTTCCTAAGACCACCGATACGTCTTTGCCGAGGCCGAGCGTGTTGTAACGATCGACCCAGTTGAGATAGTGCCAGTCGGCGCGGGCGTCAGTTCCCTTGAAGCTGGGGCCGGGCACGGGATACATCGTCCAACCCTCGGGGCACTGCTGGCCAGTGGCGGTCGGCCCGTTGAGCACCTTGCACTTGCTGCGGTCAAAACTGGCAAGATCGCCGCTGCCGGCCAGAGCCGTCCACACCAAGCCTTTGCTATCGACATCGACGCCGCGGGGGGTGTAGTGGAGCTCCCCGGGCAGTTTGGGATTGTTGTACGGGGGTTCGTACGCCTCCGACATGCAAGTGGCGGGCGGATTGGGTCCCGGTATGGCGCGGACGATCTTTCCGGGAACGGGCCCCGTGGACGCGTACCAGATGCTGCCATCTACCGGATTCACGGCGACGCCATAGCCGATCTGCATCGGAGTGGCGAGGCGGTCACGCTTGGGATCGAGCGGCTCGGTCGGGAGAGTGAATGCGCCGCTTTTGCCGTCGCCGTTGGTATCGAGCACGGGCGCGCACCAGCCCTGGGCTTTGTTGGCGTCGTGCGTTTCGTCCCAAAGGCGGGTGTTGAACCAGCCCAGGCCGCCGAGGCGGAGAGAGAAGTACAGAGTCTCATCTTTGTCATCGGCGAAGATTGCGTGGCCCTGGCCGAAGCAGAGATCAATAGGCTCAAATTTCAGGGTTTTGGGATCGTAGACCTGAAGTCCCCAGCCCGGAGGGCTTTCCCAGGGCATGCGCTTCGTACCGCTTACTTCTACGATGGACGGGTTACCGTCCATCCAAGCCTTGGCGTAGATATTGCCCTTGCTGGCCTTGCAGAAATCGGGGGCGGCGGGCGGACGGGTCTCGACGCTTACCCACAAGCGGCCCTTGTGGTCCATCTGGGCATTCTTGGGATTGATGGCATCGTCCCAGATGATTTCATTGCCCCAGTAGGGAGAAGGCGCAGTGAGTGTCTGCGGAGACCATTGGGGCATCGCCGCGAGGTCCTTGGGCACGGGAATCTTGATGGTGCTGGCGGTGTTTTCCTGCGGGTCAACTACCACGAGGGTGCCGCCGGACCAGTCGCCGTTGTAGACCGGGCCATTCTGATTGACCTGGGGATGGTAGCGGTTGGTCGAGGCCTCCGAATGCAGGAACGACTTCGGGCCCGCAAAGGCCCACATCGTGAGCACCACATTGCGCTCGAGGCCCGTGGGCCGCGGCGGCGCTGGAGGAACTTCACCGGAGGTGATGCGGTCGGTCCAGTCCGTGAACATCGCGATGCCGCGGTCGTGGCCGAACATATCCATGCGCTGGACCATCTCGCCACCGACCTGGCTGGAGAGGATGCGCCGCTCCCACGCCGCGGTGGTGGTGGGAAACGCGCCGAGATTCTGGGGCATTTCACGCGTCATGCGGTCGCCCATCTGATGGCAACTCTGACAGCCGGATTTGAGATTGTCGATCCAAACGCCCTGGGTGGCGATGACTTTGCCGCCCCCCGAAGGCTGCATGGGAAAAGCGTCCTTGGGCGGAATCTTGAGCATGGAGAGCCAGTAATTCGCGGGATAGACGCGAGCGGCGGCCTGGGGAGTGGGCGCCACGACGGCGGTGAGCGCGACCGTTTGATCGGGCGCGGAATTTACGGGAGTGGAATCGACCAGGCCGTAGCCGCGCACCCAGACTTTGTAATTGGCCTTGGGGAGTTCGGGCAGCAGGAATCTGCCGCGATCGTCGGTGACGACGATTTTGCGCAGCTTGGTCTGGAAATCGCTGGTCTCCGCGATGACCCATACGCCGGCTTCCGGGCCTTTGGAGCTGGTGACCACGCCGCCGATGTCGTCGGCGTTCACCGCCACGCGGCTTGCTTCCGCCTGAGCTACCGCGGCGGGCCGCGGCGCGGCTTCCATCCGCGCCATTGCGGCAACAAACAGGGCGCCGACGATCAACGAGCCTGTTGCGAAGATCGCCAGAGGTTTCGCAGTTCCGATTTTCATTTCGGTTCCCTTCCGCAGGTATAAACGACGTGCCAAGCAAGCAATTGGTGCCATCGAGGCTGATATCACCGGGCGAATGCGGTTGTCAACGAGTAAAACGATTTGAGATGACGATAGCGAGTTTAAAAACGGAGCGAAAAACGGAGAAGTGCCTGTTCGCGGCAAAGTGCGCAGGGGTGGTGCGGGCCGTCTGAGTGGCGAAAGCAGCGGCCGGGCGGGATCCGGCCGGCCAACCCGCACGTGCAGTAACAAGGGAAAAAGCCCCCGGGCTGCCCTACGGCGTTTTCAGGCTCGTTTCCGGAAACGATTCTCGATGGCGTTTCTGAAATCGCTATGCGGCGGCGCGCATGGCTTTGGACGCTGTCAACTCCGCTTCCGCCTCCAGCCAGTCCTGTGTCGCAAAACCCTCCTGCCTTCCCCTCTGCTCGTAGAGTTCGTAGGCGCGCATCCGGATACGCTCTTCGATGCTCTGAAACGCCGCGTCGAGCTGGCTAAACATTCTTTTCCATTCGGCCAGAGACAGAAGCGGAGCAGACAGGCCGGCGCGCTGCGTGTTGCCCTGGCCGTGGAACCAGAAGGTGGGAAGGATCTGCTGTTTTCCTGTTTCGAGGTCGCGGAGAACCAGGAGAAAGGGATCAAAATGGTCGGCGTCGACGAGGCGCGTTCCCAAGCGCACGGCTCGCGTGACGATGAAGCTGTATTCGGTTTCGGTCGGGTCGCCGGCATAGGCATGGTCAATTCTGTACTCGAGGTTGTCGCCGCATTTCTTGCAGACGCCAATGGGGCGCCCTTCGGCGAGCGCGATGGCAGCCTCGTACATGGAAATGGATTTCGTGGAGTGGTTCTGCTTACAGCAAATTCGGGAGGGCATCAGCCTTTCAGTCTCCTTTCATCGGGTTAGAGTTTTTGAGCCGTGAAGATCAGATAAACCGCCAAAATGACTCCAAACAGCGCGGCGATCACGCCGAGGACCACCACGATCGCGCCAGCCGGCTCGAACTGGTCCGCCTCCAGCCGGCGCATGGTGGTTCGGTATCGAATCGTTGCGACGAGCGACATAAAAATGCCCATGGCCATGAACGCCACACCGATCAGCAGCGACATGCCGCTTTCGCTGGCGGCCCCACCCTGCACGCGGAGAAACTCGCGCAGGGTGATTCCAAATTTAGCCACCACGAAGCCGAACACGATGATGCTGATGCTGGTGCGAATCCAAGCCAGAAAGGTCCGCTCGTTCGCAAGATGGTCCGCCGCTTTTCCGAGCTTCTGGGGCGGCGATGAAGTCATCGGCAATTCAATCTACCGGAACCGGACCCTGCCAATGCTGGGGTGAGGTATGATCCAGTTCCCTATCGTACGGTGCAATTATACAAAGATGCCGGGCTTCCGCCACAGGCATTGATTCAATAAAATGAATGCGTTCCATAACCGAGGCCCAGAGGAGCGCGAATGGCTCAGAAAATCCTGGTGGTCGACGTAGGCGGCACACACATCAAAATCCTGGCCAGCGGGCAGCGGACTTCGCGGAAGGTTGATTCAGGGCCGAAGATGACGGCGCGGAAAATGGCCGCGTGGGTGAAGTCAACGGCCAAAGACTGGGCCTACGACGCCGCCTCGATCGGATATCCCGGGCCCGTGGTGCACAACAAGCCCCTGTGCGAGCCACACAATCTAGGGAAAGGATGGGTGGCGTTCGGTTACGCCAAGGCTTTCGGATGCCCCGTAAAAATAATAAACGACGCCGCGATGCAGGCACTCGGATCCTACAAGGGCGGCCGCATGCTTTTTCTCGGGCTGGGCACGGGGCTGGGTTCCGCGATGATCGTGGAAGGAATCGTCGAGCCCATGGAGCTCGCCCACCTGCCTTACAAAGACGGCAAGACCTACGAGGATTACCTCGGCCTGCGCGGAATGAAGCGCCTTGGGAAAAAGAAATGGCGGCGTTACGTGGACCGCGTGGTGCGGGAGTTGACTGCTGCGATGGAGCCGGATTACGTGGTGCTGGGCGGCGGGAACGCGAAGAAACTTAAAAAGCTGCCCCCGAAGGCACGCCTGGGTGCCAACAGCAACGCGTTCACCGGCGGCTACCGGCTTTGGTCAACGAAAACGCCGGCGAAACTGTCCTCGGATTTGTAATACAAAGGGTTTGTAATACAAACGCGGCCGAGAACCTGTTGCGGCTTGCCTGGTTCCCGTCTCACTTAGCGGCGGCGGCCTGGCTATTCATCCGTTCCGCGGATTCCTTGCACGAGGCCTGTGGGCCGCCAGGGGTCTGGCTGCACTTCTGGTAGGCATCGGCAGCCTCAGCATAGCGATTCAGATGCTCGAGGCCGACGCCCAAGGCATAGAAAGCAATGGGATCGGGCGATGGCGCGTTGCGGGTGGCCTCCTCCAGCTGGGCGACTGACTCCTGATAGCTTGTTTTGCGGAAGTAGACCAGTCCGAGACCGCTGTGCGCCATGGCCAGGGTGGCCTTCTGAACGGACTCAAATTCAGCCTGTTTCGCGCCCGGCGCCTTCACAAGTGACGGAACCAGCTGAAGCGCACGTTTTTCGTAGGTCTCGGCTTTTTCGAGTCTTTTATCCGCGTCGGGGTCGTCCGCAGAGTAAAGGCATGGGATCACCCAGCCGGTTACGGCGAGAATTGTGACGTCATCGGGAAACTGCGCGAGGGCTTTGTCTGAGGCTGCGTAGAAGTGAATCCAATCCTGCTTCGCTTCGTAGAACATGACCATCTGATCGTATATTTTCTGGTTGCGCGCGCTGTTGGGATAACTTTGCACGAACTGCTCGCCGAGCTTCGTCTTCTTGTCGGCATCACGAGTATGATCCCAGGCTTTGTAGTACGCGTCTTCGGGAGTATCGCCCGGCTCCCCAGGGGGCGATGCGCGCCGTTGCGCGTGGCAAACGGCCACAGCAGCCAGGGCGATGGCGAATAGGAGTGCCAACCTTCCAATTTCATTTTGAGTTTCGCCGCTCATCAATCTGGGCAACATTATTATTCTCCGCTGCGTTTGAACCGCTGACATCGCGAAAGGCGCCGCATCAGTGCTATCAGCGCCGGAGCGTATGTTAGTCTAATTTGCTTGTATACCTCCAGCCAGGTTATCGATGCAATCCCTACAAGACGGGCGTAAGCGATCAGATCGAGCCAATGCGCTTGGCACCTTTTGGGCCCGCCTGAAGGAACATCCGCTGGCGCGGGTGGGGCCGGGGCTCATTACGGGCGTGGCGGACGATGACCCCAGCGGCATCGCGACCTACTCGCAGGCGGGCGCGGAATTCGGTCTAAACATGCTGTGGACCATGGCGCTCGCCTTTCCATTGATGGCGGCGATTCAGTCGATGTGCGGGCGCATCGGGCGGGTTACGGGAAAAGGGCTTTCCGCCAACATCAAGTCCGCATTTCCGCCCGTTGTGCTTCAAGGGGTAGTGCTGCTGTTGCTGATCGCCAATACTCTGAACATCGCGGCGGACGTAGCCGCGATGGGAGAAGTGGGCGAGCTCATCTCCGGAGTGAATCGGCATCTCATGACGGTATTCTTCGTGTTGGGGACGCTGCTGCTGCAAATCTTCGTCCCATATCACCGTTACGTGTTCTTTCTGAAGTGGCTGACACTTTCGCTCCTCGCCTACGCCGCGGTTCTGTTTACGGTACATGTTCCCTGGCGTGAGGTGGCGCTGCGGACGGTGTGGCCCAAACTGACGGCGAATTCGGAAACCGCGGCCGTCGTGGTCGGCGTGTTCGGCACGACCATCAGCCCGTACCTGTTTTTCTGGCAGGCATCCGAAGAAGTAGAAGATATGGATGAAGAAGGCGCTACGCCGCTCTTGCAGGATGCGCCTGGCGCTGGCGCGGAGCTTCGCCGCATCAAGTGGGACACCTGGAGCGGCATGTTCTATTCGGACATCGCCGCTTACTTCATTATTCTGGCAACCGCGGTAACTCTTCACGTAGCGGGAATCACCAACATCGATACGGCCGCCAAGGCCGCTGCCGCGCTACGGCCGCTGGCCGGGAATTTCGCCTACATCCTGTTTGCGCTGGGAATCTTCGGAGTCGGCCTGATCGGTGTGCCGGTGCTGGCGGGGTCCGCGGGATACGCTCTTTGCGAGGCCATGGGCTGGAAGTGGGGCCTGGAACGCAAGGCCGCCGACGCGCGGGGGTTTTATGGAGTGATCGCCGTCAGCGTGCTCGCAGGTCTCTTCATACAATATTCGCCGATCAGCCCCATGCGGGCCTTGTTCTGGAGCGCGGTCATTAACGGAGTGGTGGCGGTGCCGCTTATGGCCGTGATTATCGTGCTGGCGTCGAAGAAGTCGGTAATGGGGGAATACACCGCCAGGCGCCCGATCGTCATCCTTGGCTGGATCGCCACAGCGGTTATGGGACTTGCCGCGGTGCGGATGTTTATTCCGGGCTAATCATTCGCTACTTCGTTCGACCAGATTCCCGGCCAAATGGGCCGCGCAAGCCGCAATCGCGAGGAACGGGCCGTTTTGCGGGCGTACTGGTGCGCGTCAGGACACTCTTTTACTTGCCGTTCACAGGTCTTAAACAAGGCTGCGGTATAATCTATAAAAATGGGATTTCTCACCAACCTGCTGCAATCGCTGCGCGATCGGCGCGGCACGGACATGCGGTTTCTGTGCCGGCACCTGCTTTCCGAGCGAGGCGAAGCTTCGCAAACCGCGCTCGCGCAAGAAATCATCACCACGTACCGAAGATGAACCCGCTGCAGCGCGTGGCCTTTTTCGAAATGCTGTGCCGCGAATTTTCGCCCGACGAGGCAACCGTACTGCGCGCCGCCGCCGAATACGAGCGAAAACCCGGGACAAAAACCTCGCGGCGCTTTCCTCCGCCGTGGAAGCGCCGCGGCAGGAACTGTTTCGCAGGATCAATACGGCGCCGGGGGGCACGGAAACACTGGTAGTGATGCGGGAGCATCTGCTCGATGCTTCCGGCAACGGCAAGAGCTTCGATGCGCTCGACACGGACCTGCGGCATCTTTTCCGGTCCTGGTTTAACCGCGGGTTCCTGCGCCTGGAGCGCATCAGCTGGCAGACCTCCGCGCTGATCCTGGAGAAGCTGATCCGCTACGAATCGGTGCATGAAATCAACGGCTGGGCGGACCTGCGGCGGCGGCTCGAGGCGGACCGCCGCTGCTTTGCGTTCTTTCATCCGGCGCTGGCCGACGAGCCGATTATTTTCGTGGAAGTGGCTCTGTCGCAGGGGCTCACCGGCGAACTGGAACCGTTGCTCGATATCAACGCGCCGGTGCTCGATCCGCAAGATGCGGATACGGCCATATTTTATTCCATCAACAACTGCCTGAAGGGCTTGCGGAACGTTCCATTCGGCAATTTTCTGATCAAGCAGGTGGTGACCGAACTGGCCGCGGAGTTTCCGAACATCAAGACATACAGCACGCTTTCGCCGCTGCCGCGCTTCTCGAAAGCGTTGCACGATTCGCAGAATGAGCAGGGCCTTACTCCGCGAGCGGTTGTCGCGATTGCTGGCCGATTACGCGCGGGAATTAACGACGGCGGCCAAGCGGAAAGATCCGATGGAGGCGTTCTTTCATTTGCTGGAAAAGCCTCTGGCTCACCGGCAAGTCCTGGCGGCGCCGCTTGAGCGGGTGGCGCTTGCGTATCTCACCAAGGCTCGCAAGGATGGGAAACTCTACGACCAGGTGGCGACGTTTCACCTTTCGAACGGCGCGCGGCTGGAACGGATCAATCCGGCCGGGAACGTGCGGCCTTATGGGCTGGAGGCTTCTTTCGGCGTGACGGTGAATTACCGGTACATTCCCGCGGAACTCGAGGAGAACCACGAGCGGTTTGTCCGCGGGCAAATTCGCGTGTCGAGCGGGTTGCTGGGGGAGCATAAGAAAGTCAGCGAGGCCTGGGACGGGGTGGAGCTTAAGACTGCGTCGGGCGGGCGTTAGGTTTACTTCCCTATAGTTGTTATTGCGACTCTTTTAGCATTCTCCTTCAACGAAAAAAATCGCTTAACGGCTAGCAGCCGCTTTCTTGCCCGACATTTGAGGCATCGCTGAAGCTGTGCCCTCACGCCGGAAAAGGAAAATGCAGATCCCTCACTGCGTTCGGGATGACGAGGGGTCCCTTTATGCCAAACGAGAGCCTCCCCTTTGCTTCGAAAACCCGCCAATCAGGAGATTGGCGTTCCCAGGACCGCGCGCTGACTCAGCGTTTTTTGGATTTGGGCTGGGGCGCGGTTTTGAAGTGGCCGAGTCGCTCCAGTACGGCACCTACTACCAGCGGGAGGGCTACCGTGGCGTCGTCCAGGACTTCGGCGAAGCGGCCGCCTTCTTCTGTGCGGGATGAATTTGCCCCAGGAGACGGCTTCGGTGTAGGTGCTGCCGGAGAGGCCGCCCCAGTTTACCGGCTCGGGGCAGATGCGGACTCCGTAGCTATAGCGCTTGAGCGGAACTTTTTCGTAGCCGCGGCGCGCCAGGAGTTCCGCATAAACTCCGAATTGCTGGGCCCAGTTTCGCGGGACGCCGCCGCCGATGGTGAAAATGCCCATGCGATTGGTGTTGAGCATGGTCGAGGCGTAGTGCTCGAAATCCTCGTAGGGATCGAAGCGCAGCAGCGGCCTTCCCTGCTTTTTGCGCAGGCGCTTGTGCAGGGCGAAATCGATGCCCAGTTCGGAATCGGTGAAGGCCGGGACGAACACCGGGACGTTTTTCTCGGCGCAGGTTTTCAAAATGCCGCGGCCCTTGGCGTGGCGAATCAAATATTCGCCGATGCGGCGATTGATCTTCCAACTGCAGACGACATCTTCCGCGTCCCAGCCGCTCAGAATGTGCTGCATCACTTCTTCGACGGCATCGAGGTTCACTTCGGGCTCGAGGGAATCGTAGACGCGGTTGTAGCCGGCCTCGAAAAGTTCGCGGTCGTCCATGTCCGGGTTGTAGCGGAAGTGCGAGCGGCCGGTGGCCTCGACGAGGCCGTGAGCCATGAGCGCGCCGGTGGAAACGATGGCTTTCACGATGCCGGATTCGACGAGATCGCAGAAAACCAGGCCCATTTTGCCGACGGTCATCGCGCCGGAGAGGGTCATGACGACGAAGCAATCTTTGTCGCGGGCCATGGCCTCGAGAACATCGGCGGCGTCGCCGATTTGGCGGGCGGTGAAGGCGGTCTGGCCCATGGAGCGGACGAGATCGTCGATGGTGTGGATGCGCGAAAGATCGAGCGGGAAAATGGGAGTGAGACGATCTTCGACGGGGTCGTGAAGGATTCTTCCGGTCACACCCTTTTTCTTTGCCATTCAGCGTCCTCGCAGGTAATGTAATTCAGCTCGGCCAGCGTAAAACACACGCGTTGCGCGTGCGCGCACTATTGATATTACAGAAGTGGAATAAACGAAAGCGGTATTTCAAATTCCCCAGAAAGTATGAATAGACGATGACTCGATACACTCCCATGCCGCCCGACAATTTCGGCGGCCTTTCGGAAGAAGATTCGCGGTACGAAAAAGCCCGCGCAGTGATTTTTCCGATTCCGCTGGAACGGACGACCACCTACGAACACGGCACGCGCAACGGCCCCGACGCTATTCTCGCGGCCAGCCGCAACATGGAACTCTACGACGAAGAGCTCGACACGGAAATCTACAAGGAAACGGGCATCGCGACCGCGCCGGCCATCGACACGATGGATGGCACGCTCGACGAAGTGATCGCCGAAATTTTCACCGCGCAGTGCGAATTTCTGGAAGACGGGAAATTTCCGGTGGCGCTGGGGGGCGAGCATTCGCTGACGCCGCCGCTGGTGAGGGCCGTGCGCCAGGAAGTACAACAACCTCAGCGTTCTGCAAATCGACGCGCACGCCGACTTGCGCGAGGAATATCAGGGCAATCCCGACAGCCATGCCTGCGCGATGCGGCGCGTGGTGGAGGTTTGCCCGGCGGTGCAGGTGGGAATTCGTTCGCTTTCGGTGGAGGAGGCGAACGCGATTCCACGGCTGAAGACGAAAATTTACTGGGCGAAGGACATCGTTCGCGCGCCGCTGGACGGATGGATCGCGAAGGTGCTGGCCGATCTGAGCCCCAACGTGTATCTGACCGTGGACCTGGACGGATTCGATCCATCGATCGTGCCGGCGACGGGCACGCCCGAGCCGGGCGGACTCGACTGGCACCAGGTGACTTCGCTGATTCGCGCGGTGGCCGGGGAAAAAAGATCGTAGGCATGGACGTGGTGGAGCTCTTACCGCAGCCGGGCGACCACGCCTCGGATTTTCTTGCCGCGAAGCTCGTGTACAAAACGCTGGGATATGTTTTCTGCCAGAAATAAACTCGCATGGGGTGACGTTGATGACGCATGTTCCGCTGGTACTGTTCGCGTTTCAGAAGGCCGTGTACGTTGGAGTGACG
This sequence comes from uncultured Acidobacteriota bacterium, assembly GCA_963848365.1. GTDB lineage: Bacteria > Acidobacteriota > Terriglobia > Acidiferrales > UBA7541 > Palsa-295. Next base: position 814,753 of record CAWKDI010000002.1, on the reverse strand, counting down.
GCGCCGGGATTTTTCTCATGGATCGTGATCGGGCTGCTTGCCGGATGGATTGCGGGCCACCTGACCCGCGGGCGAGGATTTGGCTGCGTGGTGGATGTGGTTCTGGGGCTGATCGGGGCGGTGGTGGGCGGATGGATTTTTACGCGGCTGGGCGTTGTGGCGCTGGGGTTCTGGGGGAGCCTGGCCGCGGCGACGGTCGGGGCGGTCTTGCTCGTGGCGATCGCGCGATTGTTTGCTGGCGGGCGCTGAACGGCAGCTTGCCAGCGGGCTGAACGCCGTTGGGGAAAACCCAAACGCAGGCTTTCATCGCGGATGCAAGATTGAACACGCGGTGGAACTTTGTGGCGCGACCCAGTGGCGCTCGGGAACGGCTGATACTATACTGCTCTCACTGAACACAATCTTCATGCACGGGTAAGCAATGACATCGCGAATCGTACTGGCGGACGACCACGAAATTGTGCGGAGCGGAATGAAGACCCTTCTCGACGGCCATCACCCGTGGGAAGTTTGTGGTGAGGCGGAGAACGGCAAGGAAGCGGTCGAGAAGGTTGTGCAGCTGAAGCCGGACATGGTGGTGCTGGACCTGAGCATGCCGGTGATGAACGGGATTGAAGCGGCTCGGGAAATTCGCAAAAGGGCCCCAGCCACTAAAATCGTGATCTTCTCGATGCATGATTCAGCTCGCATCGCGGAAGAGGCCGTGCAGGCCGGGGCGGACGCTTACCTGCCTAAGACATCGCATTTCAGCGAGCTGGAAAGAGTGATTGGATCACTGCTCAACGGCAAGAACGGCGCGTAGCCGCGCTATAGCCGCTTCCCTAAGGCGAAGCCGATTCACGCCTCCGCCCCACCTCTAAGAAATCTCCCAATGTGCGTGGCTCCGGAAGAGCACCCACCCCTGGAAGAACGAGGGCACACGCAAAACCGCGATATTCGGGCAATAACTCCGGTCAAGAATTCCGATCAAGAACCTTGGATTAGCCTTGGATCGAGCTCTTCCTCAGGGTTCGATGATCTGGTTGCGGAGCGCGTAGCGGACAAGGTCGCTGACCGTGTGGACCTGGAGCTTGCGCATGATGTTAGCGCGGTGCGTGTCGGCCGTTTTCACACTGATGCCGAGGGTGGAGGCTACTTCCTTGCTGCTATTGCCCTCGGATATAAGGCGAATTATTTCGCGTTCGCGGGTTGTGAGGCGATCTTTGAGGGTTTCGGTGCCATTGGCAAATGCGCTCGCGGAGGTGCCGAGATTCGTCAGCATCAGTTCGGTGGCGTGGGGCGTGAAGAAGGGTTTGTGATTCGCGAGGGCTTCGACGGCGAGCACGAGGTCGCGGTCCGAGTCGCTCTTGACCACGTAACCGCGGATGCCGGCCTCAAGGATTTCACGAATCAGCTGGTCGGAGTAGTGCATGGACAGAACGAGGATCTCCGTTTTAGGGGAGGTTTGACGGATCTGGCGGGCGGCCTCGAGACCGTCCATTTCCGGCATGCTGATATCCAGAATCGCCACGTGCGGCTTCAACTCCTGCACTTTGGCAACCGCTTCGGTTCCGGTGTGGGCCTCCCCGCAGATTTCCCATCCCGGATGCGTTTCGAGCATGGCCTTCAGGCCGCGCCGCATCAGGTCATGGTCATCCGCCACTACGATCCGCAGCAAACTCATTCCCAGCCTCCTAGAATTTGTCTTTCGAATATCGTCTTGCGCTTCGAGAATATTGGGCATGTCAAGCCTCCCCGTCTTTCGACGCTACGGATTTGATGGTATCGAGCAAGTTGGATAAGGGCGCTGATTTGATCGCCAGTCCGTGAACTCCGATTCTGGCCATTTCGTTCCGGATCTGCTGGGACTCGTGCATGGTAAAGGCGACAACTTTCGTGCCGGGAGAGGATTTCAAGATTTCCGGGGCCGCTTCGAGACCGCTCATGACGGGCATGCTGACGTCCAAAATCACTACGTCGGGTTCCAGTTCGCGGGCCTTGGAGATGGCCTCCCTTCCGTTGGTAGCTTCCCCGCAAACCTGCCATCCGGCTCCCCAAATGGCCGAACGCAGGCCGCGGCGAACGGCTTCGTGATCGTCGGCGATGAGAACGCGCAGCGCCGGAGAAGGGACTGAGGAGCGCTCGTCACCCGGTTTTTCGCTTTTGGACTCTTCCGAGACCAGCGTGAGAAGATGCATGCTATCGGCCCGGAGGCGCACGGAAAGGAATGGCGGCATCGCATAAACAGGCTGTGGCGGGCTAACTCTACACTGCGTGTTCATTTTGTTTTCCTACCTCCGCCAAACGCCCCCGCCGATGAACTCGGGCGGCCCGACTTTTAACGGGTTAGGGCGCCAAGCCACAGCTCAGAATTCAACAAAGCCAACGCAACCGGAGTCAACCTATTCCCGGAAGGACTAAACCGTAAGTCAGCTACCAAGAAAACCTTAATCTGTCCCGCGCCGCAATACACGGTTTCCCTTACGTATGGCTAATGCCGGCATGTAGCAGGTGGCCCCGCCGGGAGGTGTGGTACGATGACCCGAGGCACACAAGTACCATGCGGTGCCCTCTTTTACCCTGACCTCGTCAGGATCGTAGATCATCCGTTGGATCCTTCTTTGCGCAGGTTCAGCGAGAAACCGAGAAAACACATTTGAGCACATCTTCTTTATGGGCCATTCCGCTCGGCGGCCTGGGCGAATTCGGAATGAACATGCTCGCGCTCCGCACAGGCGACGACATTCTAGTGATCGACGCGGGACTGATGTTCCCGGAGCAGGAGCTGCTGGGGGTCGATATCGTGATCCCCGACATCACGTATTTGAAGCAGAACAAACGGATGGTGCGCGCCATCGTCCTCACGCATGCGCACGAAGACCATATCGGGGCGATCCCCTACATCCTGGGCGACCTCAACGTTCCGGTGTATGGAACGCAGTTCACCATGGCGCTGGTGCGTAAGAAGCTGGAGGAACACGGGCTGCTTGATTCGGCGAAGCTGCACGAGGTTGCGCCGGGCGACACGACTCAGCTGGGTCCTTTTCAGATCGAGTACCTGCACGTCACACACAGCACCATCGATTGCGTGGCGCTGGCGGTGCGGACGCCTGTTGGCGTGATCATCCACACCGGAGACTTCAAGATCGATCCCACCCCAGTGGACGGCAAGCCTTTCGACCTGCACGCCTTTGCGCGTTACGGCCAGGGAGGCGTTCTCGCGCTCTTCAGCGACAGCACCAACGTGGAGCGCTCGGGATTTACGCCCTCCGAGCGAGCGGTGGTGGTGAGGCTGGAAGAACTCTTTCGCGCGGCGCCGGAGCGTGTGGTGGTTTCGTGCTTTTCGAGCTCGATCCACCGGATTCAGCAAGTGATCGATGTGGCGAGGTCTGTGGGGCGCAAGATCGGGATTGTCGGCCGAAGCATGGTGGACAACATCGAGATCGCCCACGGACTGGGAAAGCTGCGCATCCCGGACGGCAGCATGGTGCGGCCGCAGGACATCCGCGGGTTTGACCGCAGGAAGCTGGTGGTGCTGGCCAGCGGGACGCAGGCGGAGCCGATGTCCGCGCTTTCGCGGGTGTCGGTGGACAATCATCGCCTGATCAGCATCGCGGAAAACGATACCGTGATTCTGTCTTCGCGGCTGATACCGGGAAACGAGAAGGCTATTTTCCGGATGATCGACCACTTTTTCCGGCGGCGCGTGCTGGTGTATTACGAAGGCGGGAAGTCCGCGCCGATTCACGTGTCTGGACATGCCAGCCAGGAGGAGATGAAAATCCTGCTGCAGCTGGTGCGGCCGAAGTATTTCGTTCCGCTGCACGGAGAGTACCGGCATCTTTTCAGGCATGCGGCGCTGGCGGAGCAGGTGGGCGCCGTTTCCGGCGAGATTTTTCTGCTGGAAAGCGGGCATCCGTTGGAATTCACGGCGGATGGCAGGGCCTATCAGCGCGAGCCGGTGCCGGCGGGGCGCGTTTGCGTGGATTCGGGATCGCTCGAGGAGATCGAGGACGTAGTGATTCGTGACCGGCGGCATCTGAGCGAGGATGGCGTGGTGGTGCCCATTGTGGCGATCGATAAGCATACCGGCTTGATCGAGACACCGCCGGAAATCGTCACGCGAGGCTTCTTGCCGAGCGAAGATGGGCAGCAGATTCTGGCCAAGGCGCGCGAGGTGATCTTGCGGACGATCGAGCAGTCCACCCCTGAGGAGAAAATGGACTGGAGCGTGATCAAGGAGAAGATCCGCGTGGAGCTCAAGCGCTACCTGAACAAACAAACGTCCAAGCGGCCCCTGATTTTGCCGGTGATTTTAGAGGTATAGGCCATATAAGGCCGGTGACAGCTGGGAAGCTCCGGAATGGAGAACCTCAAAACCCTGGCCCTTAAAAGCGAAGGGTCGGGCACCCGGAAAAACCTGCTCCACACCGAACCCTTCATGCTTTCGCCAAAGAACTGACTGCGTGGCACTTGATTTGTAATGCCGGATTCACTCTTTTCTGATCCCTACTGTGATATTCAAGCTGCGAGCCTATCAGCCGGACGATTTCGAGACCTTATACGAGATCGACCAGGCGTGTTACGACCCTGAGATCGCCTATTCGCGCCGTGAACTGCGCCAGTACATGCGGTTTCGCGGGGTAGAGTGCGTGGTGGCGGAGGCGCAAGGCAAGGTGGCGGGCTTCTGCCTGGCGGCGGGTGAAGGAGGCCTCGGGTATGTAATCACCATGGACGTTCTGGAGGCTTACCGGAGGCATGGCATTGCGTCGGCTCTTCTGGAGGCGGTGGAGGAGCGGCTCGCGTTGCGAAAGGTACGCGAGGTGTGGCTGGAAACGGCAACCGATAATGACGCCGCGATTGCCTTCTGGCAGAGGCACGGATATCGTAAGCATGGCATCCGAAAAAACTATTATCCGGGCGGACGCGACGCTCACACCATGCGAAAGTCCCTGGTGAAGTCAGCGGGAGCGTAGCGGACAGTTGCACAACCTCAAAAACCCGGGCACCCGAATCCGGCCCTTCAAATCCGATATTCCCTGGAGAAATCTTGAACGATTACCTGCTCTCGCTCGTCTTAGGTGTGGTCGAAGGATTGACTGAATTCCTGCCGGTCAGCTCGACCGCGCATCTGCGCATTGCCGAAGCGCTCATGCATGTGAGCCTTTCCGATCCCTACTGGAAGATGTACACGATCGTGATTCAGCTGGGCGCCATCCTGTGCCTGCCAATTTATTTTCGCGAGCGCATCGCGAAATTTCTGAGCACGTTTCCGCAGGGGGAGCGCGGGGACCGGACGTTGCTCACCCATCCGCTGAGCCTGACGATTATCGCGTTTGTGGTTACGGCGATCCCTGCCTTTCTGCTGACGAAAGTGATCGGCGCGCACCTGGAGAGCCTGCATATCATCGGGGCGGCGCTGCTGATCGGCGGGATCGTGATGTGGATCATCGATGGATCGAAAGCGAAGTGGGAGAAGGCGGGGCCGTCCGCGCCCGGGAGCCCGATCAAGGTCTGGCACATGGAAGAGATGAGCCTTTCGCAGGCGGTCTGGATCGGGGCTTGCCAGATACTTTCGGCGGTGTTTCCCGGAACGTCGCGTTCGATGTCCACGATCGCCGCCGGGCAGGTGGCGGGGATGTCGCGGGCTTCGGCGCTGGAATTTTCGTTCTTTCTGTCGATGCCCACGATGGCTGTGGCCACGGTCTACGACCTGCTTAAATCGCTGCGCGGCAAGGGCGAGGAAAACCCTATTGGCGTGGGACAGATCGATGCGCACGGATGGATCGTGCTAGCTATCGGATTCGTGGTTTCATTCATCGTAGCGTATGGATCGGTGGCTTGGTTCATGGCTTACGTGCGGCGGCGGGGGTTTTCGCCGTTTGCGATTTACCGGATTATTGCGGGAGCGGCGGTGTTGATTTGGGCGTCAAGGCTGGCGGGCGGGTAGTCCGGCTTCAAAAGCAGGAGTGAACTTTCCGCGCTTCGCCGAGGGTCGCCCTCTACGGCTACGGCGGTGTCGTAGTTCTGGAACACCTTCGCGTAACTTCCGTGTTTACTCCCCTTGCGCGTTTGATATAGTCCTTCGCGTACTCGCGTTCCTCCCTGTGGGCTCCGCGCGACAGCGCCCGCGCCACCCACGTTAGTGAGTCTGCGCAGGTTATTGGCCGGAAGATTCCTTCGAAAAGGTTCTGCCACCGCCATTTTCCGCCCAGGCTTGAGCGGGAGCCTTCCCCTTACAAATTTTCCGTGCGTGCCGATAGCCGATAGCGGCATTGGCAATGTCGAGATACACTCTACGGACGCCGCAGCGGCTTTCGTGAGAGCAAGGAGAAGTCGTGCGCATCCTTTCACCGACCGAAAACAAACGCTTCAACGAGATGATCGGGTTTGTGGGCCTGAGCATGGCCGTGCTGCTGGCGCTGAGCCTGCTGTCGTATTCGCCCCATGATCCTTCATTTAACGTTTCCGCCCCGCTGCCTTCGGCGGGCCAGGCGCGGAATTGGATCGGGCCGGTGGGAGCGCACCTGGCGGACCTGTTTTTCCAGTTCTGCGGCTTTTCGGCGTTTTTGTTTCCGGTGGGGATGTTTGTGGTGGCGATGCGGTGGTTTCGCAGCCAGAATGTGGAGGCGCCGGTTACCAAGCTGGTGGGCGGCGTGGTGCTGCTGGTTTCCCTCTCCGCGGAACTGTCTCTGATTCATATGCCCGACGTGCGAGGGGCTCTTGCCGCGGGCGGGCTGCTGGGGACCGCGGCGGCGGAAGGCTTGCGAGCGGCGTTCAACCCGGTGGGCGCAAATCTTGTGTCGCTCATGCTGCTGACAACCTCCGTCCTGCTTACCACGACGTTCTCGTTTCGGATGGTGATGGACTGGATGAAGAAGCCGATGACCGCCGAGGGGTATATCGGAAAGATGATCGCGCGCGTGAAGGAGTGGCGCGAGGAACGCGAGTCCGAACGGCTTCGCAAGCGCGTGGAAGAGATCAAGATTGCCGGGCGGCCTCCCGTGAAGCAGCAGCGCATCTCCTCCGCCGCAGCAGCGGCTGAAGAACGGACGGAGGAAGAACCTCCCGCCGTGCCAGCCGAGCCCAACCTTGCCGAGCATGGACCCGCGGTGATCCAGTTCCACGAGCCTGAGATTGCCCAGGCTCCGAAAAAGGCACCAGCGGCGGCGAAAATTACGCGCGGGAAGACCAATTTCAAGCTGCCCTCGACCGAACTGCTGCGCATGGCCGAGCGCGGCGAGAAGATGGACGAGAGCGAACTGAAGGAATGCGCCCGCGCGATCGAACAGAAGTGCGCGGAATTCGGCGTGGCCGGCCGGATTACGCAGATCAATCCGGGGCCGGTGGTTACGACGTTTGAATTCAAGCCCGAGGCGGGAATCAAGTACAGCCGGATTACCGGGCTTGCCGAGGATCTTTGCCTGGCGCTGCGCGCGGAGTCCATTCTGATCGAGCGCATTCCCGGGAAATCGACCGTGGGAATCGAAGTACCCAACGCTCGGCGCGAGACCATCGCCCTGCGCGATGTGATCGAGTCGCCGGAATTCTCGCAATCGCCGTCAAAACTCGTGCTTCCGCTGGGCAAGGACCTGATCGGGCGCATCCGCGCAGCGGACCTGACGCAGATGCCGCACCTGCTGATCGCGGGATCGACGGGAACCGGAAAGAGCGTGTTCATCAATTCCATGCTGATGGGCATGCTCTATAAGCTCGACGCCGGACGAAATGAAGCTGGTTTTGATCGATCCGAAGCGGCTGGAGCTGGGTCTTTATGCGGATATTCCGCACTTGTTCACGCCGGTGGTGACCGACGCCAAGGTTGCCGCCAACGTGCTGCGAAACGCCACGCGCGAGATGGAGCGCCGGCTGAAGCTGCTTGCGCAGCGCGGGGTGCGGAATATCGACCAGTACAACCGGACCTTCGATAAGGCGCAATCGCTTTCGCTGTTCGATAATACCGACGAGGAAGAGCACCGTCCGCTTCCCTACCTGGTGATCGTGATCGACGAACTTGCCGACCTGATGATGGTGGACACGAATGGCGTGGAGGAATCCATTACGCGCCTGGCACAGATGGCGCGCGCCGTTGGAATTCACCTGATTCTGGCCACGCAGCGGCCTTCCGTCGACGTGATCACGGGCTTGATCAAGGCTAACTTCCCTGCCCGCATTTCGTTCCGCGTGGCCAGCAAGGTGGACTCGCGGACGATTCTCGACACCAACGGCTCGGAATCGCTGCTGGGCAAAGGCGACAGCCTATATTTGCCGGCGGGATCTTCGCGGCTGCATCGCATCCATGGGCCTTATGTGGGCGAAGTGGAAGTGGAGGCGGTGTGCGAGTTCTGGCGCGAGCAGGCCAAAGCAATCTACAACGAGGACATGCTCAAGCCTCCCAAGGACGAAAATGCCGCTGGCTTCGATGGCGAAGGCGGCGAGAGCGGCGAAGACGGTCGACGACGATCTCTACCAGGACGCCGTGCGCGTGGTGTGCGAGATGGGACGCGCTTCCACTTCCACGCTGCAGCGGCGGTTGCGCGTGGGCTATGGCCGCGCCGCGCGGCTCATCGACTTGATGGAGAAGGATGGCATTGTGGGCCCGCCGGATGGATCGAAGCCGCGCGAAGTGCTGAAGAAAAAAGATTGGATGCGGGAATTCGACGAGTCGATGAAATAGGAGTTCGCGTCGTTTTCCCTTTGCGGCTCCGCAATTTTTCCTTACAATCTTTAGTATCCCGTGCCGAGGTAGCTCACCGGTAGAGCGCGGCCCTGAAAAGGCCGGCGTAGGCAGTTCAACTCTGCCCCTCGGCACCATTCGATTGCTGTGCCCGTGTTGTTACCGCCGTAATAGAAATTCTCCAGTTACCTCTCCCTTACATGGAACGCCTGATTGACCTCCTGGTGGGAGACCGGTGAAATCGTGAACGATGGGCAAACGTGAGACCAAGGCTGCGGTTGCATTCACGCCTTCAGGGTTAACAGTCCACTCAACGGGCGGCGCTACGGGGCGGGTGCGACCACGGCGGCTCAGACAGACTGACGCAATCGCGCGAGACTTTCGAGGTTCGCCTTCGATACCCCCGCCAGCGCCGCCGGGACCTCCCAAGCCTGATCTGCCTCCACAACCTCACGTGCCGCCCCAACCGCCGAATCCGGACGTGCCGCAACCGTCACAACCGGAACTCCCGCCCGAACCTCGCTTTTCCGGCCGGGCTGTTTCTGCTGAGTGATTGCGATTTTCAAAACAAGGAACGTCGCGGGCCGGAACATTGCGGCCGGCAAGGAGAGGCATTGATGACGGCAAAACAGTTGGCACGGAGGACTTTGGCAGCCACACTATTCATCGCATTGGGATCGACCGCGTGGTCGCGCAAATTCACATTGACTCCTTCAAACAGGGCGCCCGCTGCTTCGGGTTTTGTTTCGGTGAAGAACAGCAAGTCCGGCAATAGGGAGGTGGATATAACGGTGCGGAAGCTGACCGAGGCGAAGAGGCTCGACCCGCCGGCGAACACCTACGTTGTATGGTTGCAACATCAAGATTCGCCTCCGGAGAACGCCGGAGAGCTTAAAGTGGGTGAGAACGGCAACGCTGACCTGAAGACAAGAACCACCTGGCGGAATTTCAGTGTGTTCGTAACGGCGGAGACGGACCCGCACGTCCTGGAGCCGCCCCTGGGTCCGACGGTGCTGCAGGCCAGCATCAATTTGCCGTGAGAAACGTTTGGCCGGCAGTGAATTCCCTGTTCCTCCAGTTCCCTCTCTGCGCGAAACCCGCAAATAAAAAGGGGCCGCTTTCGCGGCCCCTCGAAACGACCTGGTCCGATTTGCTTTGACGTGTCTAGAAAACGTACTTCAAGGCAAATTGAATCAGCCGAGGGTTGACCGAGGAGCTGTTAATCACCCCGAAGGTCGACGTGGAAACGTCTACAGAGGTTGGGGTGTTGAATTGGGCGTGGTTGAAGGCATTGAAGAATTCTGCCCTGAACACCAGTGCCGCATCCTCGTGCAGACCTCCCACTTTGGTCGTCTTGACGAGAGACGAGTCAAAGTTAAACTGGCCTGGGCCAAGAACAATTCCAACCCCGCTGTTTCCATAGCCGGTTCCGTTGCCGATGACCGGGGTCGTGCCGAAGGCAGCCTTATTAAACCACCCCGGGCCACCGTTAGCACCACCCAGGCGGGCTTCGTCGCCGCCCGACTCACCCACGTTCGCGGCCGTCATTCCCGTGGCAAACTCCGCGGTGGATGTGGTCACTTTCCCGTAGATGGAACCTCCGCGGGTATCGGTGATAGTCAGGGGCAGCCCGTCTTGGATGACAGTCACACCCGTGAGACTCCAACCATTGGTGAACTTGCCGACCAGCCCGTCATGCTTGCCGAAGGGAATTTCCCAGTTGTAACTGATCGTCAGGCGCTGCGGACGATAGTAGGAGGACCGCCCGTAGGGGGTTGGAAGGTCGGGGTCGTTATAAACGTAGTGGTCGGCAGTCGACAGGTCTTGAGCCCAGGTGTACGCCGCTTGCAGGTCAAGGCCATGGGACATGCGCTTGCGCACGGTCACCTGCAAACTGTCGAATAGAGTCCTCCCATCGTTTATGAACGTGTTAAGGCCGGTCGGGGAAAAGCCGAGGTAAGGTACCCGCTCCGCCGTGTTGCTGGTCGTGTTGACGGTGATGCCGTTGACCGGATTGGCCGCCGAAGCGAGCAGCGGTTCGTTGAATGGAAGGCCCTGTGAGCCGCCTCCGGTGAGGGCAACTCCGCCCTGGTCGACCGAGTGGCTGCCCACATAACCCACTTCCAGCACCCAACTGGGGGCAAACTCATATTGAGTATTCAGGTTCCACTGATACGTCGCCGGATAATGGTATATCGGGTTCATCACGTTTACGGCCAGATTGGAACTCGTTCCGGTATTGGTGGCGGTGTTGATATTGACCCAGCGAGCCCCCGACGCCCAACCCACCGAAGCCGGTACGTTGAAATACGGCGTCGCTTCGCTCGACCCCTGGTTTGTGGCGCTCGATGCCTGGAAGACCGGAACGGCGTACGGCCAAATCTGCACGGCGCTTGAGTTATAGGCGGCTATGCCCTGGCGGTCATAGAAAACTCCAAACCCGCCGCGCACAACAAAACGGTCAGTGGACAAGGGCCTCCAGGCAAAGCCAACGCGTGGCGCAAACGCATCGATCGGGGGATTATTCTGAGTCGGCACTTTATGGTTGCTCTGGTAAATTCCACCCACCGGCGGCGGCGGATAGAGCGAAGGATTATAGTTGGACGGCACCACAAATCCAGCCAGCGATCCGGTGGCTTGCGTGCTTCCCAGCGTGCCACCTTGAGCCACAGGGACGTTGACAGTGCGGATCAGGCTTGTCCAGGTGTTCGTGGTGTTGCCGGCAGCATCAAAGAACAGACCGTTGTATTCCCAGCGCAGCCCCAGGTTCAGGGTTAGCCGGCTGGACACCTTGAAGTCATCCTGCACGAAGGCGCTGGCAGCGGGTGACCGGAAGAAGTGGTTATCGCCGCCCGGCTTGGTGAGCGAAACGGAGTTGCCGGTGTTGTCGATATTGCTGAAGCCGCTTCCGTTGGTCTGTCCCGGGAGAACCGGTCCCTCACCAGCCGCTTTTGTGGCAAGACATTGCGCAGCGGTGAGGTTTGTGGCGCAACCCGGCAATCCCAGCAGGAAATCCGCAAAAGTATCAAACGTTTCGTTGGCATTGCCCCCGCCAGCCAGAGCCGGGAAATACCAGTTCAGGCGATCGCGTTCGATCTCAAAACCCGCCCGAACGGTGTGCTTTTGGTGTGACCACGAAATCTGGTCTCCCACTTCCCACGACGTGTTCAGCTTACGGGCAACGGCAACACCGGTGCCGAATACGAACAAGCCCTTAATCGTATATCGGTTTGAGACATCATACGTTGGCTCTACTGGCGCTACTCCGAATTGAGTATTCGTGACGAGAGAGCCGTTCGGATTGACGAACCCCGGGTAGTCATATACCACCGTGCGCTGTACGGAGGCTTTCGCTTCGTTCACGACGTTGTTCGAGACAATCGTTGTGAGTTTCCCCGTGGTGTATTCGGTCGGGAACGTAAAGCTGCCCGGCGCGCCAGGCAGACCCTGGGTAATTGCCGAGCCCGTCGCGCCGATTCCGATCGGGCCGATGGTGTGAACGGAGCTGTAGAAAAACCGTCCCGAAATGGTGTTGCGACTGTTGAGCACGTAATCGACGTTGCCTTCCCCCTGGTTCTCAAAATAGTGGGCGGGATCGCTGAACGTGGTGGCCTGAGTTCCGGGCGCGCTCGCCGTTCCAGGGACGGCGGTTTCACCCTGAACGTAATACGTACCGTTGGCATTCTGGAAATTGAGCAGGTTGAGAGCTACAGGATTGATGTTTGATCCGTCACACGCAACCTTAATTCCGCCATTGAAGGGATTTTGACCGCAATATGCCGCTCCCAGCGCCTGCACCCAGGGAGAACCAATCGCCGTACTGCGGGCACCTCCGGGGATGTACACCAGCGTCGGATTGGAAAAACCCGCCGCCGCAAGGCCGTTCTTCTGCCACGTCCTCTGGAATCCCGCGAAGAAGAACAGTTTATCCTTCTTCACCGGGCCACCGATCGTACCGCCGAACTGGTTCTGGTTGAGCACCGGCCGTCCGTTTTGAGGCACACCATTGATAGCCGGACTCTCCTTGCGGAAATAGTCGTTGGCGTTGAAGATCGTGTTGCGGAAAAACTCGAATCCGGTTCCGTGAAACTGGTTCGTGCCGGATTTGGTGACGACGTTCACGTTCGCGCCCGGATTGCGTCCGTAACCGGCGTCATACGTTGAGGTTTGAATCTTGAATTCCTGGATGGCGTCCGGGTTCACGATCCCGATTCCGCTGGTGGCGCCACCGGAATCCGCGCCGGTTCCGGTTCCGGCGGTATTGATGATGGAAGATCCGTCCTGCTGGTAGTTGTTCTGAGCCCCGAGAGCACCGTTCACCGCGATGTCCTCCGTGCCCCGGCCCAGCTGAGTCGCATTGTAAACGGCTACGTTCGCGCCAGCCGCGATTCCCAACACGGTGGAATAATTGCGTGCCGTCAAGGGAATATCCGAGATGGTGTTGCCACCCACTGTCGTGCCCAAGGTGGAAGTGGCCGTCTGAACCTGCTCGGTCTCGGCGCGAACTTCGACCTGCTGGGTGGTCGAGCCAACTTGCAGCGTTTGGTCGAAGACGTCCGTCTCAGTCACGACGAGTGCGACTGACGGCACCTCCGCTACGTTGAAGCCAGCCGCTTCAAACTTCAGCTTGTATTCGCCCGGAGGAAGGAAACCAAACTTATAAGTGCCGTTGGCGTCCGTCGTGGTGGTACGCACCTGATCGGTGCCAAGACTCGTGGCGGTGACGGTGACGTTCGGCACGACCGCACCGGAAGAGTCCCTGACGGTGCCAGTCAAAGCGCTGGTGGAAGACGACTGACCCAATAGCGACGGGCCGAGCGCTAAAGACAGCAAAACCAGCGCGAGACATCCAATAGTAAACACACCCCCAACCCACGAACCTATAATCCGCTTTTTCATATCCTCTTTCTCTCCCCCTTCCGGAACACACTTAAATTCAAATTGGCTAAAACCGGGCTTGCCAGTGCGGCGCAAGATACTCTGCGGCTCGGTGAAAGTCCTGAGGAAAAGCTTAAAAGATACCGAAAGCGACGAAATTACCAGCAAATCGGCGGCATAGTAGCCGTTTTTTGCCTATGGAGTTCCGTATTCCGGAATCGCTGCGACTTGACCATCCCACGTTCAGTGATTTTGGATACCGATGGCCGTGAGATATGTCACAGCGATTCAGGGACATAGAGAGAGAAAGTCTCATACGGTTGCGATTGTACCGTTGGGCAAGGCCGGAATGCCCTTAGTGGGAAGGGCGGAAGCTTCGATTACCGACAGGAGTAATGAATGGACATGCTGTCTTTTTGCCACTGGCTGCAATCGTTGGGGTGGGCAGTCTGGATCAAGGAGTCGTTTAACGTCTTCCCGGCCCTATACGTGGTCCATATCTTCGGTTTCATACTTCTGGTCGCGTCAACGTCCATTCTCGACATGAGGATGCTTGGCCTGTGGGTGCGAGAAAGGTCCGTCGCCAATGTGGTGAAGTTGACCCTGCCGTGGGCCAAGGTTGGATTCGCGGGAAATTTCATAACCGGAGTAATCCTGTTTGCTACGCACGCAGTAGACATGTATACGAATACGGCTTTCCGCGTGAAGATGCTGATGGTTCTAGCCGCAGGGCTGAATATTCTGCTCTTCCAAATAACAACCTACCGCAGTGTTGAGGAATGGGGGCAGAGGGGCGCGACGCCTTCCTCGGCCAAGGTGACCGCCGCGATTTCGCTCTTCTTGTGGTTCGGGATTGCGGCAATGTCGCGCGTGATCGGTTTCACCGGAGCGCAACAGTAGGGGTCAGAACTCGTTCCATTCGAAAGAGAGGCGCGGAAGATGCCCAGTAACCTCGCGATCTGTTCCTGGCTGGAGAATACTCGGCTCGGCCTCGGGATTTCCCAATCGGTCTGGATCTTTCCAGGGATTGAAATGGTGCACATGTTCGGGATCGTGGTGCTGGTGGGGGCGACTTCCATCCTCGACCTGCGGCTATTGGGACTGATGCTTCGCGACGAACCCGTTTCAAAGCTGGCCCGCGCGACCTTGCGGTGGGCATGGATCAGCTTTACCGTGATGATCGTGACCGGTGCGCTGATGTTTGTGGCTGAGGCGACCAAGTGCTACAACAGCGCGCCGTTCCGTTTGAAGATGGTGATGATTGTTCTGGCGGGCCTGAATGCCCTGATGTTCCATTCTTTCGCTTACCGCGGGGTCAAGCGCTGGGAAATCGGGGTTACTCCTTTTGCAGCGAAATTTGCCGGAGCGCTTTCGATTTTGTTCTGGTTCGGCATTGTGGCCGCCGGACGCTGGATCGCTTTTTACTGAGCCACCAAAAACAAACACGTCAGTTGGCGTCCTTCGGCAGACGGAAGGCGAGATATTCGCCAGAATAGGAGGGACCGCCGATCGCCACGACGATGTACTGCCGCCCGTTCAGCATATAGGTCATCGGTGAGCCCGTTTGTGGAGCCGGCATGTAAACGGCACCCGCCTCCTTCCCCGTGGCTTTGTCGTAGGCGTGGAGCATGGCTCCTCGCGGGTGAGCAGGCGTCGTGGTGAAAGAAGGGTCTCCGGCAATAACGAGCGTTCTGGTGACCAGGGTGCCGAGGCTGGGATTTGCAGGTTGTCCGGTACGCGGGATGTTCAGATTTTTCAGCACAGGGTTGTTGCGGACGGCGTCCGGCGTGTCACCATGGGCAACCTGCCAGACGATCTCACCCTTGTCGAGGTTGACGGCGGTAATCGTGCCATATGGCGGCTTGATGAGCGGGAGACCTTTTACCGTCAGGCTTTGCCAACCTGCGGACCCCGCTTCGGAACTCTGCTCCGCTATGCCCCTGATGTAGGCGACTTCCGACACGTCCGGCGATGGCGGGTGGATCAGCCCAAAGAGCCACAGGCAGGCATTGCAGGCATGTACGTAGAGCATGTGGGTATCGGGATCGTAGGAACTGCCTCCCCAATTCGCCCCTCCTGCGGCAGTTCCCAGGCCGAGAGTTCCGATCGGCCCCCCCGACTTGCTCACCACCGCGGGGGTGAAGACGGGCCCGATGTGATATTTCGAGACGATCCGGACTGCTTCGTCGTGGAGTTCCGGAGTGAAATCGATCAAATCGTCCAGTGAAACGCCGTTGCGGGAGAAGGCCGGCGGTTTCGTCGGAAATGGCTGTGTCGGTGAATACCACTCTCCCGGAGTGTTTCCAACCTCGACCGGGCGCTCCACAATTGGCCACACGGGCTGGCCTGTTTCGCGATTGAAAACGTAGAGGAAGCCCTGCTTGGTGGCCTGTGCGACGACTTTGACTGCGCGGCCGTCAACGTTGATGTCGGCGAGGAGGGGCGCGCAGGATACGTCGAAATCCCACATGCCGTGGTGCACGAGTTGATAGTGCCATTTTCGTTTGCCGGTTTTCAGGTCGACGGCAACTAACGTTTCGCCGAAGAGATTGCTGCCGGGGCGATCTCCGCCGTAATAGTCCCCCGTGGGTAGTTCGACGGGCAGGTACGCCAACCCCAGATCCTCGTCTACTGACATTTGCGTCCAGGCCCCCGCGTTTCCTGTGTACTCGGCCGAGCCTCTTTCCCAGGTGTCGTAGCCGAACTCACCTTTCAGGGGGATGGTATGAAAAATCCACAGGCGCTTGCCAGTGCGGACGTCGAATCCGCGCACATAGCCTTTGTTGTTGGTCTTTGATTTGGGGATTCCGCTGTTCTTGAAGGCCGCGCCGATAATGATTACGTCCCTGGCCACCACGGGGGCGGAGGCGAGGCCGATTTCACCCGTTTCGAGATCGATCTTCTGATCGTCATTGAGCTTCAGATCGACGACGCCATCTTCTCCGAAGCTTTTGATGGGGTTTCCGGTTCTCGCCTCCAAAGCGATGAGGCGATAGCCTGGCGTCACATAGAGGATGCGCTCGTCTTTGCCGTCGGTCCAGTAAGCCAGCCCGCGGCCGGAAACGTCTCGCGGGGCATTCTCGCCTCGGGCACCTTCGTTTTCACTGTGAACCCACAAGAGTTCGCCCGTGGCCGCATCCAGCGCGACAACGGCGCGGCGCGTTCCGCCGGTGGCGTACAACACGCCATGCACCATCAGCGGAGTTCCCTCGAGCTTGTATTCCGGCCGGGGGCCCAGATTGTCCACCTTGAAGCGCCACGCTACCTCGAGCTTATTGAAGTTGGCGGCATTGATCTGGTCGAAAGGGCGGTATCGGGTATTGGCGAGGTCGCCGCCATAGGTAGGCCAGTCGGCCTCTGGAGGGTTGGACTGCGCTGCCATGGTTCGCGGGCGGCACACGGCCAAGCCAGCCACGAGGGCCAGGAACGCCAGGGCAAGGCTCAGCCGCCGGATAAATTTTCGACCGAGATCATTCGGATCATTTGCCCCGCTTCGCTGGTATCCCGTGCGGGCAATCAAGCCGGTTTCCGCGCTTCCCGAATGAAGGCGAGAGAGTTGGCCACACATTCATCGGCATTTGCCACGGCCACATGGAAGGCGTCGCTCCTGAGGACCAGCAAACGCGAGTTGGGAATTTTGGGCTGATAGTGAAGCACGGCATCGAGGGACTGCAAGGCGCCGCGGTCTGAGGTGATTACCAGGGTGGGAGCGGTAATCCGAGGCAGCACTACGTCAAGATTAATCCCCGCCAGCACTTTGGCAAGACCCGCTCGCGTCTTCGGGCTGGTGGCGGCTTTAATCTTGTCAAAAAATTCGATCTCCTCTTTCGGCGCGGAGGAGCCGAAGCGAAGTTCGTCAGGGGGATTTTGATTCGGGGCAGGGGGGCTGAATGGGCCGCTGGCGAGAATGAGCGTGCGGGTGCGCTGCGGATACGTTCCTGCGAATTGCATGGCGATCGCTCCGCCGGTCTTCGCCCCGACGATGTGAGCGGAAGCCACTCCCATTTGATCGAGGAATTTCGCAAGCACTCCGGCGTAGTTCTCAATGGACCAGTCGAAATCAGCAGGGACCGTGGACTGGCCAAAGCCTGGCAGATCGGGGCGAAAGAGGCGGAACTCCTGCCCCATGCGGGGCACCCATCCGAACCAGGCCTCTCCCGACTCCATGCCCCCATGAATGAGAAGTGCAGCTTCAGGACTGGTCCAGGGCGCTCCCAGCCAGTCTTCCCGATAATGCAATTCCAAGCCTGGGGCTAGCTCAACGGTAAAACCGGGGACTCGGACGGGGGGTTGGGCTGAACTCATCGGCCGTCACTCGGCCAGCCGCATTGACAGCAGGAATTGGCGTGGTACCAGCGCATTGTAGCTGATCGCTCCATGGCAGGATGAATTTGCGTTTGCATGCGTCGCCTTTGGCCCGTCTTTTGATTTGCCACAGATATCTACCATAGATGCCGCGTCAGGAGCCAGGAAGAATGCCAGGTATATCCTCCATGCAGACGGCACCCGTTTGATGAATACCCTGTTCTCGTCCGGGGCCGGAAGGCGAAGATCGGTGCAACCGTTCCGGGAAATTGGGTTAGATCGAAATGGATCTCCAGAGGGTGGCCGATGGAACTGATCCCCAGGACGGGTCAGAGGAACGCGATGGGCGCAATAGGAAAAAAGTTTGCCACTAGTGGAACGAGTTTCATAGTCGTACCAGAACAGTTTTAAGACGGTGTCGGCGCCGTGAAGTTACTAAGTAGATAGATGAAGGGGATTCTGAGCGTTTCGTGGTAGAAGTCAGCAGCGCGGTCCCAGAGATTCAATATAGCGCAAGCGCAGAACAGTGGAATCAAAATTGCATTAATGCGACATGACAGGGGCAAACGTTTACTTCAGTATCGCTGAGCTGGCCCCGCTAGTTCAGCCCGGTAATACGAACGGGCTAGTCCATTTGGGGGAAGCGGCAGGCCGGCACAATCGGAAACGCTCTATAGCGGCAAACACTGCATGCTTGTTTGTCTGCCTCGAAACCAACTTCACTTCGATTCCTATCACTTTCCGTTTCGGGAAGTCCCAGAAAGAAGCAAGGCAAGGCGAACTATGCGAATGACTGGAAGGTGGGGCGGATACGATGGCCCCCGGATGATCGTGGTGGTACTGGGTTGCGCGGCTATTCTCGTGATGCTTTTTCTTGCAAACTGGATGAATTCAAGGTGCTGGGCGGGCGCACCAAGTTGCGATGAGCAGGATACGTCTCAACGATAAGCACTGACTGGCAATGCGCCGCGAGACAACCAACGGAATAAACTTCCTGCTTCCTCCCGGGAATTCGCTGTTCCGGATGTTCAATGCTTCTTTCCTTTCGCTGCTTCGGTTTACACGGACCTCACCTCTGCCCTCCCGGCTGTTGTAAAATTAAGTGCGGCGAAACGCGTACCGGACAGAGGGCCCTTGCGGCAATTCGAGAGTGGGGCCTCGGCCGGTTGGGCAGCCGCGGATTCCTGTCTTACAGGCGTTCAACCAACTTGATGATTGGTGCGCCAAGCGGTAAGGCAGCGAGCAGGCAAATCGTGATGGCTCCCGACAAAACTTCCCTGACACCGGTTGCGCGCGCGGCTTTGAAGCGGTCGGGATTCGCCCGCCGGGATTTTCTGAAGCAATCGGGAGCGCTGATCGTAAGTTTCAGCCTTTGGGAGTTGGGCGCTGGTCTTGCGCCAGGCTATGCCCAGGCTCCTCGCCCTATCGCTCCGGGCTCGCCCCCACCTGACCGGCTCGATTCCTGGATTGCGATCGCCGCCGATGGCAGCGTTACCGCTTATACCGGCAAGGTGGAACTCGGCCAAGGAATCGTCACCGCGCAAACGCAGCTCGTCGCCGAAGAGCTTTGCGTGCCCTTCGGTCGCGTCAAGATGATCTACGGCGATACGGCCTGCACGCCTGACCAGCTCTATACGTCGGGCAGCCTGTCGCATGGGACGAATTTCAACCATAGCAACCTGGCGCAGGCGAGCGCGACCGCGCGTGAGATGCTAGTGCGTCTCGCGTCTGATCGACTTGGCGTCACCACCGACGAACTCGTGGCTGCCAATGGCAGCGTGCGCGTGAAGAGCGATGCCTCGCGCACGGTGAGCTACGGCGAACTGGTCGGCGGTAAGAAGTTTCACATCGCCCTCGACTCGAAGGCCCGGCGGCGACCGCCCAGCGAGTGGGTCGTGCTGGGGAAGCCGGTTCCACGTCCCGATATGCCCGCGCTGGCGACCGGACGATTCGAATTTGTTCACAATGTGCGCGTACCTGGCATGCTCCACGGGAAAGTGGTCCGGCCCCCGGTGGTGGGCGCCACGGTGGCAAGGGTTGACGAGAGCTCCGTGGAAAGGATTCCCGGCGTCGTAAAGGTGGTGGTGAAGAATAATTTCGTCGGCGTCGTGGCGGAAAAGCCGTGGCAAGCCATTCAAGCGGCAAAGAGCTTGAATGTGACGTGGGCTCCCGGGACAGGATTGCCGCCTCAAGCGAACTTCTACGACCGGCTGAGGAATCAGAAACCTACCCGCGATACGCTGCTACTTGATTCGAAAGACGTGGACGAGAAGTTTTCAAAGGCCGCGACCGTGCTGAAGGCAACTTATCAGCATCCCTATCAAATGCACGGGTCGATGGGGAGTTCCTGCGCGGTCGCCGATGTGAGAGGCGATACGGCTACCTTGTGGTCGGCAACGCAGGGAGCATGGTACATGCGCGGAGGCGCGGCCATGATTCTCGGACTAAAGCCGGAGAATGTGCACGTGATTTTCACCCGAGGGTCCGGGTGCTATGGAAACAACGGCGCGGATACGGTGACTTACGACGCGGCGCTTCTTTCGCAGGCTGTTGCCAGGCCCGTGCGCGTGCAGTTGAGCCGCAAGGACGAGATGGCCTGGGAAAGCTACGGCAACGCGTTCGTGCTGGATGAACGGGCCGCGCTCGACGCTGACGGAAATGTTATCGCCTGGGAGCATGAATCCTGGATGCCAGTGCTGGGGAATCGCCCCGGCGCAACGACACCCGGAAACATCATTACCGGTTTTCTTGCAGGGTTTCAGCCCGATGCCTTCGCTGCGAGGTCACCCGCGCCGGAACCAACTCGCTACGACAACAGCGTCAATACGATTCCCTCCTACGTTGCCGGCGTGGTGGGCGGTTCGAGCAACGGAACAGGAAACATCGCGTCGGAGCGAGTGAGCGTTCACAATGTCGTTTCGCCGTTCTGGACGGGACCGCTGCGCTCACCGGCCTGCCTGCAGAATACGTTTGCGCACGAGTCGTTTATCGACGAACTCGCGGCCCATTCCAAAGCGGATCCCGTCGCTTTCCGTCTTCGTCACCTCACCCATCCGCGCTTGATCGATGTGCTCAACGGCGCGGCTGCCGCCGCGAACTGGCAGGTGCGTCCGTCGCCGAATCACAGCTCCGGGAGTTCCAGAATCAGCGCGGGGCGCGGCATTGCGTGCGTGGCGCACGAGGGGACGAACAGCTTTGGCTCGCTTGTTGCCGAGATCCAGGTAAACCAGGACACGGGAAAGATTGTTGTAAAGCGCGTGGTCGTCTGCGTCGATTGCGGACCGGTCTCAAATCCAGACGGGCTCCGCAATCAGATCGAAGGGGGCGCGCTGCAAGGCATCAGCCGGGCCATGGTGGAAGAAGTCACGTGGGACGACCAGAAAGTCACCTCATTTGATTGGGCTACTTACCACAGCCTGCCTTTGGGATTTGCCATCCCCGAGGTTGAGGTGAAAGTGATCAATCGCCCGGATGCGGAAGCGACCGGCGCCGGTGAGCTCTCCATCACGCTGATGGCCGCCGCACTTGCCAACGCGATATTCGATGCGACCGGCACGCGTGTCCGGCAGATTCCGTTCACTTCCGAGAGCGTGCGGACAGCGATTCTTAAACACGCCTGAATTTGGACAGGCTTAGGCCGGCACAGACCTTCTCTTCTCCTGCTCGTCTTCTGCTCATTTCTTCTGCTGATCTCCTGAGCATTCGGGATCAAACGAATCCAACCTTTAGGATAGAATTCTTGCCTCGCAGCTACACGGCTGGCTTGCGCGTGAAGGAAAAGAAGAGCCGGGCAGCTTCCCTGCTCGGGGCGAGGTGACATGGGTTACATCGAGAAAAATCTGATTACCGGCGAACAGATTCTCTATCGGACTCGTCTTCATTCGGTCGCGGTGCTGTTTCCCCTGTTGACCGGCATGGTGATCGCGATTGGAGGAGTCGCTTGTCTCTACGCGTCCTCAACTCACCGCAAGGACGGAACCGGCGATTCGCAATTATGGCTCGCCGCGGGGCTGGCTCTTATTGTTCTGGGCGGCATCACGATCATCGCTGCCCTGCTGAAGCGGAACGCGACGGAGATGGCGGTTACAAACCGGCGCATCCTGATCAAGTCAGGCATCATGTCGCGCAGGACGATCGAACTGCTGCTTTCGCGCGTGGAAAGTATTGTGATTACCGAGCCATTTTTCGGAAGGATGTTTGGCTACGGCACCGTCGTGATTCGGGGAACTGGCGGCACACCGGAACCTTTCACGCTGATCGCCAATCCGACGCTCTTTCGGAGACACGTCCAAGAGCAGATCGAAGCGGGGCAATCGCCATTGCGGCCAGGGAGTGCGGCTGCGATCGAGAAGCTGTGATCAGGGCTTTCGCGACGCCGTGTAAGCGGCGATGGACACCATGTCACTCACGCTGAGCTTGGCGACGACCGGCTTCATCAGCGCGCTCCAACGGCCGTTGCGGTTGCCATTCTGCAGGTCGACCAGTTGGCGGACGATGTAGCTCGGTGAGCGGCCCGCGAGGGGCGGCACCGGACCGAGCCCTTTCAAATCCTGTCCGTGACAGATTCCACAGGCAGTGGTTTTCCCACCGCCGCCGGTGACGACGAGGGCAGCCCCTTTGTCAATGCTGCCGGGCGGGACATAGGCGACGAACCCCGATCCCGCGTCGCGAAGCTCCGTTTGGCCGAGATTCTCGGGCGTTTCAATAATGCGGTCGCCGATAGGCTCGGTGCCTCCTGAAGTATCTGGAACGAGCATACTGCCGGAGACGTGCGTTTTGGGGACGGTGTTTGTCTCTACAACGTGAATCCACGGCCTGAGATTAACACTTGAAAAGTATGCGGCTGCGACCTTCACATCGTCATCCGGAACGGCTTTGGCGATTTCGACCATGGCCATCGGAGGCCCCATCTTCGGCTCAGAGGTCTTTCGCGCGCCGCTCCTGAAATCAGCGATCTGCTCGGCGATGTAGTCGGGTGGAAGACCAGCAATGGGTGCGTTCTCGGGCCGGCCAAAGCCATTGGGCAGGTGACAGTAACCACAAGCGCGAAATTCCGGTTTTCGGCCGTGGGCCACGATTTCCGGCATGGGCGGATGAGCGTCGGGATGCCAATCGGGTACGTTGTAGGCATCGCGTGTCTGATCGATGGTCAGCGCAACGCTGCTGCCGGGCACGTGCTTGGGGGTGACGTCATCGTTCTTGGGCGCGGTTCCGGGAGGATTGACGGGAAACGCCCAGGGCGGAGGCGGGGTGATTGTGGCGGCGAAAAGCGCTCCAGCAGCTACCGCCGTGACGGCTAGAAGTAAAATACCGCCC
The DNA here is from genome assembly GCA_963848365.1 of uncultured Acidobacteriota bacterium. Classification (GTDB taxonomy): domain Bacteria; phylum Acidobacteriota; class Terriglobia; order Acidiferrales; family UBA7541; genus Palsa-295. The sequence goes on along the minus strand of CAWKDI010000002.1, from coordinate 791,598 downwards.
ACGTTCTTCACGAATCCTCCTGTCACACTTCCGCGAGAGGCAAGTCTGAATAACGCGTGGAGTATATTTCTTCGGGGCGGAGCGGTCAATATTGTCTATGAAGTTGCGATGCTGGCGATGTGGAGTTGCGCACGCCATTAGATTCCGGCCAGCGGGCGCGTTATTGCTGCATGAGGTTTCGCAGCCGCTTGGGCTCCTCGCCGAGCCAATCCGGGTTCTCAGCGGTGCTGTCGAAGATCGAACTGATCTTGAACGGCTCAAAGTCGCCGTGCGCGGCGGCTTTTTCCGTCTTGGCGAGGAGCTTGGATAGTTCCTGATCCGTGAGGGCGTGGAACGAGCGCGCGGCCTCGAATGCCTGGTCGAGAATCTTCATGCTGTCGATGCCGGTGATCACGACGGACGTGGGCAGATTCAGCGCGTAGTGAAGGCATTCGATGGGCGTCACCGTTTTCGACTTGAGGATGATGCCGTTGGCCATGGGCTTCATTCCCAGCACGCCGATCTTTTCCTTCACCAGCTCCGGCACGACCAATTTTGCAAAGCTGCGAAAATGAGCGTCCATCACGTTCAAGGGCATCTGCGCCGTGTCAAATTTAAATCCGTATTCGCGCGCCACCTGGAGCATCTGGAGGTGGATGTGCGGATCTTTGTGCCCCGTAAATCCGATGTAGCGGACCTTGCCCGCCTTTTTTGCTTTCAGCAGGGCGGCGTTCGCGCCTTCCTTGTCGAAAATCCGGTAGGGGTCTTCATAGCGAAGAATTTCATGATGCTGGACGAGGTCGATGTAGTCCGTCTTCAGTCGCTTTAGCGATTGCTCGAGCTGTCTGGTGGCTTCCTTCTGGGAGCGGCCGTCGATTTTGGTCATCAGAAAGACTTTGTCGCGGTAGCCATCGCGCAGCGCTTTGCCCATGCGGATTTCGCTCGCTCCTTCATTGTAATCCCAGGAATTGTCCATGAAATTGATGCCGCGATCGATGGCCGCGCGAATGATCTTCATACTGAGCTTTTCGCTGACGCGCTTCAGCCCGATGTGCCAGCCGCCGAGTCCGATTGCGGAAACCTTCTCCCCGGTACTGCCGAGATCCCGGTAGGGTATATCAGAATTGTTTGGCGCGCTTGTCATGTTCTCCTCGCAGATGCCGGCGTCGCAGAAGCCGGCTCGAATATCTCATGAGAGCCCTTCGTCGAAATACACGGAAATCTGGATAAACACCCGAGGCCAGTTTGTACAGCGGGATTTCGCGTGTCTTGTCATCGGCCCGGCGCAACCGAAAGGCGTTTCCTTATCGGCTTCGCCACCGGCTTACAGTATCATTTGAGGCCGTGGACATCACTCTGACAGCTGTAGAAGCGCGCGTATTAGGGGCGCTGATCGAAAAAGACGTCACGACGCCCGACTATTATCCGCTCTCTCTTAACGCGCTCGTAAACGCGTGCAACCAAAAATCGAACCGCGACCCGGCGATGAACCTTGACGAAGAGGCCGTGCGCCAGGCGCTGCGCAACTTGGACAAGGATGGGCTGGCGGGCCCCGCCGACAGCTTCGATGGGCGCGTGACGAAGTATGAACATCGCCTGCAGGAAGCCTACAATTTCGACCGGCGCGAGACGGCGATTCTTTGCGTGCTTCTGCTGCGCGGGCCGCAAACGCCGGGTGAGTTGCGGTCGCGCTCCGAGCGAATGCATTCGTTTGACGACTTGAGCGAGGTCGAATCCACCTTGCAGCGGCTCATCAAGCGCGAGCCGCCGCTGGTAAAAATTCTGCCTCGACAGCCGGGAACCAAAGAGGCCCGCTACGCCCACCTGCTTTGCGGGGACGTGGATATACCGCAACCTGAACCGCACGAGGGAATTGCATCGGGTGTTTCCGGAAATCCGGATCGCGTTGCGCAGCTCGAGCAGGAAGTGTCGCAGCTTCAGAACGAAGTCGCCGACCTGAAACGCGAGTTCTCCGCTTTTCGGAAGCAATTCGAGTCGTAGGTTTTGAGAAGGAGAGGTTTACTTCAGGAGTTTTTGGAGCAGGGACTTCCCTTCCGTTTCCGTGAGCACGCCTTTTTGGAGCAACAGAAGAATCAGTTCATTCAGCACGTAGAGCGGGTGAATTTCACCGATTCTTGCGCTGGCCGGCAAAGACGATCCGGAATCGAGCGTGGAGAGACTCGGGGTTTCTACGGGTTCTCCGCTCTGCTCGGCGATCCACTGGTCGAGAATTGCCCGCTGATCGGGCTCGGCATCGCCGAAGGCAAGCCCCATTCCCATGCCGGGCTGGGCGAAAACGACCTTGGCGGCAATCTTGAGAGTTTGGTTCTCTCTGTTGATCCGTACCACCAAGTTCGTTCCGGGGGGAAATGGGCCGATGGTGTCGATGTAGCACCCCCCGCGCCCCAAATCCGACGTTCGTCCGATAATTTTCGCTCCGGACTTGGGCTCCGTAGCATCACAGGTGGCCGTGAACGGGTAACGCGGGCTTGTGCGCCTCTCTTTGCCAAGGCGCCGCGTTGGTATGAATCGTTGTTGTAGGTCTTGGGGCATGGTTCTATCTGTAAGAAAATCACAGCATTAGCTCCAATTGTTTCGGAAGGGAGACCTCTGCGCAAGAGAACGCTTGAAGGGGTGTGCCGGAATCAATATTGACGGCGATTCGCTGTAGCTCAATTGGTAATCTTCGACGCGGTGGACGTGAATGGCTGCTTCCCTTCTCGGAGGATCTTCCACTTCGAAATTACCGGCGGTTCGACAAGGCTTTCCATGCAAATGCTTCTGAAATGAGTAATGTGGGGCGAGCGCGCGTGGGCATCGAGAGCTGCGGGGGTGGTCCAGTTTTCAAAAAAGACAAAAACAGCGGGATCCTCCAAGGATTGATGCAGGTCGTATTGAATACACCCCTCCTCCAGCCTGGTGGGGGCCACGAGCGCCCATAGAATATCCCGCGCTTGGGCTTCTTTGCCAGGTTTGGCCCGGGCGTGCGCAATTACCGTCAGTGGTTGAGTCATCATCGCTCCTTGGGGTTGATTGAAAGCAAACCATCATACGGAACAGCGAACCGGCGTTTCAATGTCGCCTGGGAGCGCTGCGGTTTCTGGGGCTTGAACTGAGTTAGAGGAGCACTCGTTTCGGTCCGCTGACGAACGGATTGGCGCGCTCGTAGAATCGCCACAGGCGATGTGCCTCCCGCGACAGGCCGATTCGCGTGGTGACTCCAATCTCGGAAACGGGTTGTACGGCGACTGCTAGCCACAGCGGGCTCCCGGGGGAACACAGGTCGAGGCCGTCGAGCGACTTGTCGATTCGCATGGCCTGTGCGAGACGCCCAGGCCCGCGGGTAAGGTCTGTAATGCGCGCAACGCCGCGATTGCGCTCCATGATCTCGGTGCCCTCGATGGGGTCCAGCGCGCGGATTAATACGCCGGCCCCGACCCCTGCGCCTTCGCTTGAGACGTTCATCATCCAGCACGAACCGTAAGCAAAGTACACATAGCTGTGGCCCCTGGCCAGGAAAAGCGAACGATTTCGAGGAGTCTGGCCGCGAAACGCATGCGCGGCGGCGTCGCCTACGGGATATGCTTCGGTCTCGACGATACGCCCGCTCACACGCCCTTCCGCGAGATCGTGAACGAGGGTCTTTCCGATCAGGTAGCGTGCCAGTTCGACCGTGTCGACGGGGAGTTCGCTGCGTCGAAGCCGGCGCAACTTCTTCCGGCGTTGAGAGGTGCGGCTGGGCTCAGGCATCAGAAGGGGGCGAATTGCCGATAGGCACCCGGCACGATTTGTTTTAGCATAAAGCCCCGAGGGATCCGACCATGCCGAGCACCTGCAAGCATATCGATCAAGTGAAGAATGTGAAGCCGAAAACAACCGGCTGCGAAGAGTGCCTGAAAATGGGCGATACCTGGGTGCATCTGCGGCTGTGCCTGATGTGCGGCCACGTGGGCTGCTGCGATAGTTCCAAGAACAAGCACGCAACCAAGCACTTTCGCTCCTCCCACCACCCGATTATGCAGTCGTTTGAGCCGGGCGAGGACTGGAAGTGGTGCTACATCGACGAGATGGAAGTGGAGATCCCGTCGTAAACGCCAGAGTTCTCAGACAGGTGTTGAAACTTTTTTTCCGGCTGCAAGTTTGTTGACTCCAAGATTTCGACCGAGGCGCCATGGCGAGCAATCTGATGATTCCCAAAGGTGAAGCTTGGCCCGCTTTGCCACTGGCAGAGTGGAAAGACACCTGCGACACCCTGCACATGTGGATGCAGATGGTCGGCAAGGTTCGGCTGGAGTTGAGCCCGCACATCAATCATTGGTGGGAGGTGCCGCTCTATGTCAACGCGCGCGGCTTGACCACGTCTCCCATTCCCTGATTCGCGGGGCATTTTCGAAGTCCATTTTGACTTCATCGATCACAAGGTGGATATCGTAACGAGTTCGAATCAATCGAAGACGCTTCGGCTCTACACGCGCACGGTGGCGGGTTTCTATCGCGAATTCATGGACGCGCTGCATGCCTTGGAATCGAGGCGAAAGTCTGGCCCATGCCGGTGGAGGTGCCCAATCCGATTCGATTCGACCAGGACGTGACGCACTCGCGCTACGATCCCGAATACGCGCACCGGTTCTGGCGGCTCCTTGTGACCCTGGACACGATCTTCAAGGAATTCCGCGCGCGATTCATCGGGAAGGTCAGCCCGGTGCATTTTTTCTGGGGCAGCTTTGACCTGGCGGTGACGCGGTTTTCGGGAAGGCCAGCGCCGGAGCGCCAGGGCGCTGATAAGATCACGAGAGACGCGTATTCTCACGAAGAGATCAGCGCGGGCTGGTGGCCGGGAGGCGGCGGCGTGGAGGATGCCGCGTTTTATGCCTACGCGGCGCCCGAGCCTGCTGGATTCCGGGAACGCACCGTCCGTCCCGCCAAAGCGTATTACCACGCGGAACTCAGAGAATTCATCCTGCCCTACGAAGACGTTCGCAATGCAGCCGATCCGAAGGCTGCGTTGATGGAATTCCTCGAAACCACCTACGAGGCGGGAGCAGACCTCGGACACTGGGACCGCGCAGGCACTCGAGAAGCGCTTGCTAGTCGTTTGCTTTATTCGCCAGCGCCAAAGATGCGGGCGATGGGCCTAGCGGGACCTTCGGATCTGGTGGGTTTCAAACGATTCGGCGATCGAGGGTTCGGAAACCAATTCGGCCGGCAGAAGCGCGCGCACAGAATTTTCCAGTTCGGAGGCGGTCGCCGCATGCTGGGGATAATTGAAAATCTTTACTTCGTGAGTGAAGCGATCGAGCGCGCCCGATACGTCGTTCAAACTCTCGGTCAGCCGGCCGCGACGATGCGGGCATTCTGCACGCTCACGCCGGGCAGCATGATTCCGAAAACGCCTTCGGAGAAATGATATAGAGAATCTTCCCGCCGCAGCCTGCGGGTGATCGCTTTCACCGCGTCTCCCAGCGCCGCGGTGATCTCCGCTGGACTGACCAGGTTTGGATTCGGTGTCAGCCGGATCACCACTGACCGAGAGCGTGTCGCGCAGATTGACGGCCCTGCGGAATTCCATCGTCAGGCGATCCTGAAAATGATTCATTCCGGCGAGCGCGTCGAGCAAATCCTTGCCTACTTGGCGGTGCAGCTCCGTGTAGCGGGCTTCGGCCTCGCGGATATCGCTGCGAAGCCGGCGCACGACGATCTGGCGCTCGACCAGATATCCAAGTAAGAGCAGGGAAAGTGCGCAAAACCCGAAAAAGGATATCTTGAGCGTGCGGGCGCTGAAGATGAACCGGATGGGTCTCAATCGTGGGATACATCAGAATCGCGATGCCCGGCGACAAGAACGGCGATGACCGAAAGCGAAAAAACAGCCAACTGAAGTTCCCGCTTCTCGACGCTCGATGAATCCACGCGATCGAAAAGCCGCATGGGTTCCGCCCTCTTCGTCGGTAACGCCCCGATATCGGCCTGGCGCGGATCAGGGCATCGCCTGTCAAGTCCAACCGATTCGACTCAGATTCTCCGTAGCTGTCTACTACGAGCTGCTTAATTGTTAGCTGAATCTCCGGTGCTCGCTATAGACCGATGGCTGCTCGGTACCAGAAGCAGCATGCTCGAGCCTTGTGCTGTAGCGGTGAGTCTACTCTTAGAGCGTTCGACGGAATGCGCTGAATCGGCGAGACTTATAGGAGCAGATGCACCTTGATCGAGGCAAAGCCGAGGCAAAGCGGAACGAATGTATTTACCGATACGAACTAAATGCGAAAACGCGGCAGACGCAGCGGTGAAACTAAGCAATTCAGACTAATTCACTCGCTCTTCTGCGCGGCGACCGGGAGCAACGCGCGTCCCGGCGAATAACTGGCCCCGAACAGCGCGGTGCCTTTCAAGGAAATGTCGCTGCGCGCGCGTTCCCCAGGATCGCACGAAGTAATAGTTGAGAGTCGCCGCCGCGCCGGCGCTCAGCAGCGGAATCAACTCGCCCAGCCCATTTCTCCGCGACTTCCGCGCCCACCTTCACGGCCATGGCGTCGACGATTCGAGGCACGAGATGTTCGATCGCCCGTTTTTCGACGAACTCGCGAGTGAAATCGAGTCCAGCCGCGCTGGCGGCTGCCAGCCAGAGGGCCGCCACTTCTTCGGGGGTGGAGTACTCGAAACCGTAAATCAGACTTAGCTTCTGCAGCATGCGAACCGTGATCGCGGCAAGAATGCCCATGTCGGGCAGCAGTGTCGCCAGCCCGCCGATGCCAAGCCCCATGCCTTCGAGGGCCGCCATTCTGGCGGATGACCAGATGATTTTTTCGGCAGCGGGACACCATTTGCTCGTCGAGACCGTGAATATCCCTCCAGGACTCGATAGGAAGGTTGTAGGCCCGCCGCGCGTGGTGAAGGAACTTTTCCGCGTCCACCTGCACGCGCGGATAGGCGCGGCGAAAGCCGATGCGCAAAGCTGCCTGGAAGGCTCGAGAAATAAAACTTTGGTGATCCGAATCCATCGCGTCGATGTCAGTTCCCATTGCTCCTCTTCCCATTGCTCCTCCGGCCCGAAGGGGAATGTAACTTTCCAAGACTACCTTCAGACTACACCCTGCCGAACGTAACCTGAAGCGCCCCCGGTCAGCGGGAGGCCTAGGCGCCGGGCTGCCGGATTGTGGGTTGCTCCAATGCTCGACCGACGCCGGTGATCCATCCTGCAGCTTGGCGGCATAAACCATCTTCCAGGACCTGGGGCGAATGCGATGTAAATCATGTTCCTTGTTCCCGGAGTTTTCTTTTGACTTTTCAGTCCCGTTGCCACTGGGTCGAATCGGCCTCTTTCGCATTGGGTTCGGTGCCAGCCGGGCGCCGTCCAGCGCTTTTGAAGATCAGGCTTCCGCCATCGATCGAAATCTCGTCCGCGTGCAGGTAAATCGAACGCTCCGTCTGGCGAGCCATTTTCGCCGTCGAGAAGCACGCACCAATAATAGCTACCATATTCGATTGCCGACATCTGGCCCTCCTCAGAGCTTCGATGCAGCTTAAGAGCGGCAAGAGAGACCGTCCATAGGGAAAGATCCTCACTCCGCATGAGGCGAAAACGTAGCAACGCGCGCGCACCTTAACTTAAATCTTTTCCCTGCCGTACGAAACGTCAGTTCTACTTTGGGCAAGCTATCGGGATTGCGCTTGTAAGGGCTTCGCTTCGGTGGAGACAATAGAGGTGACAAGTCGCTCGGCCGCAGGTCTGTAATTTCCTGAAAGTAGTTGGTCTTGAAGGTGGTAAGGCATGTACGACCGTAAGGACAAACCGAAGGCTGGAACATCCGCCGCTCAAGCGGAGCGTCGCGCAGCGGGGCGGCATCCATTTATAGCGGCGGCTGAAGTGGTTGAGATCGGGTCGACGGCGGTCTTTTCGACCCGCACGACCGATCTCGGTCCTGGCGGTTGTTTTGTCGATACGTTAGTGCCTTTCAGCGCGGGCACGCGAGTGCACCTAACCGTCCGGGAGGGGCAAACCGATTTCGCCGCCACCGGCACGGTGGTTTATTCACAGGCAGGCCTCGGCATGGGTATCGCCTTTGACGACCTTAAGGCGGAACAGAAGCGCGCGTTGGCCATCTGGCTCGGAGAAGAGGTCGGTGACGGCGACCACGAGGCGGTGACGAACACGGCGGGGGCAACGGCCTCAGCCTTAAAGGCCATGTTGCCTCATGGGTCTGATCGGCAAGCCCTCGTTCGCCTGGTGAGGATGATGGTCGATAAGGGGTTGCTTTCGGAGGCGGAGGGGGCCGCAATTTTCGGGAACCCGGTGTTGTTTTGAATCACAGGCGCTCTTTTGGAGCGGGTTTCCAACCCGCTTTTCTAACTTTCGTGGGGGCCTCGATTCGCTTCACTTTCGGGGAACGGATTCCTAACACATGAAGAGAAAAAGGCTCGGCGATGTGCTGCGCGAGCGGGGACAAATCTCCCCCGCCGATCTGACAAAAACGATCGAGGACCAGCAGGGTAAGCTCATCCGCCTTGGCGAGCTGCTGCTGAAGCGTGGTCTTGTATCCCGGCAGGATCTGGCCGCTGCTCTGACGGAAGTCACGCAGAGTGCCCTATGTGGATTGCGAAAAGGTTCGCATTGACCCCGAAATATTGAAGTTACTTCCCCGCGCCTCTGGCGAAGCGATGCTGCGCTCTGCCGCTTGAAACCAGCGGTACAACGAAGCTTGTGATGGTGATCGCTGAACCGCAAAACCTGCAGATTATCGACGAACTGCGATTTTCGACGGGGATGGAAATCGTACGCACGCCTGGCGTTCCGCGACGAAATCGAAAAAGCCATCGAAAAATGGTATGGGGCCGCCGAGAAAGCCGGAACCGCAAACGAGGCGGTTGCCGGGGGGGCGGCAGCCGCGGGATTGAGTTCATCTCGTCAAGCTCGCTGCGGCGGAACATCGAAGCCACGCAGGAACTGCAGGCGGAGCTTTTGCAGAAATGCACCCCGGCGGTGCAGCTGGTCGCTTCGATGATCACAGCCGCGGCGGACAAGCAAGCGAGCGACATCCATATCGAACCGCAAGCCACCGATGCCGTGGTGCGCCTGCGCGTGGACGGAATTCTTCGCGATTACCAGCGAATTCCGCAGTCCATACAGACTTCCGTCGTGTCGCGCATCAAGATTCTGGCGACATGGATATTGCCGAGCGCCACGCGCCGCAACACGGGCGTTTCCTGGTGAAACTTTCCGAGCGCCGGTTTGGACCTGCGCGTTTCGACACTGCCGACGCAATACGGCGAGAAGGTGGTCATTCGTCTGCTCGGAGCCAACGCCCCGTTGCGGGATTTCGCCACGCTTGGACTTCCCGCTCAAGTAGCAGAGGGCCTGCAGCAAATGCTGAGCGCTACCTCAAGGTCATGATTCTGGTGACGGGCCCGACGGGTTCCGGCAAAAGTACAACGCTTTATTCCTCGGTGAACACGGTGAGGAAGCCCTCGCTCAACGTCGTCACGGTGGAAGATCCGGTGGAATATGCGGTGCCGGGACTCAACCAGGTCCAGGTGAACGCGAAGGCCGGCCTGACGTATGCCAGTTGTCTGCGGTCGGTTCTGCGGCAGGACCCGAATGTGATTATGGTCGGCGAAATTCGGGACAAAGAAACCGCGGAACTCGCCTTAAAAGCGGCGCAGACAGGCCAACTGGTTCTTTCCACTTTACACACCAACGACAGCGTTTCCGCAATCACACGCCTGACTGACCTCGGGTTGAGTGGATCTCAAATAGCGGCGTCACTGCTTGGGGTTGTATCGCAGCGGCTGATCAGGCGATTGTGCGCCTGCCACAAAGTGGTGGCTGCGAGCCCGGAGACCGTCTCGCGGCTCAAGGGCGCCGGAGTTAGCCGCCCACCCGAGATGGAAAGCGTCCCGATGGGCTGCGAAGTCTGCGACTTAACGGGATATAAGGGGCGCATCGGCATTTACGAATTGCTGGCGCCCAACGACGCGATCTGCTCGGCAATCCGTTCAGGGAAGCGCAACGAGGAGATCCGCGAACTGGCCCGGCAGAACGGCATGAAGCCCATGCAGGAATACGCGATCGAAAAGGTGCGGGAGGGTGGGACCACGCTGGAAGAGGTGTTGCGCGTGATTCCTTTTGAGCCTATCTCCGCTTTTCGCTGCGTACAGTGTGACTGTGAAATCTCTCCTGCCTTCTTATTTTGTCCCTTTTGCGGCGTGAAGGTGGCTAATCCGGCACCGTCAAAGCCGGGCAGGCGATCTGTCGTCGGCCAAGGAGCGGCAAAGAATGAGTTCTGAGATACCCCCGAATCAGTCGCGCCTGGTTGCTCGCTTTTCCAGCCTTCAGGACCTTTCCGTCACTTACGAGGGACATAGCGAGGATGTGGCCACCCGGCCGCCCGACATCAGTACGAGAGGGATGTTCATCAATACCACCCGGAATTTTCCCGTGGGTGCGGTGCTAACGGTGAATTTCAAGCTGGCCCATTCCGGCGTCGAGATTACCACGCGGGCGGAAGTGCGATATTGCCTGGCTGGGGTGGGGATTGGGGTTGAATTCGTCGAGATTTCGCCTCAATCGGTGCGTGCGATCGAGGCGGAGATCACCCAGTCCGCGACCCCTGACTCACGAGGACGAACGAGCAAGGATCGCGGGTAACTCGGCGAGGGTTGCGAGTCCATTTCCTGCGATTTCGCCATGCATTTAATTCTCGTTTCGGGAAGTTTTTGCCTGGCCATTTCCATTTGTGAACCGCTTATTTGACCTAACCAGTCTGTAATCAATGACTTTACCTCTGTAGTGGTGGCCTCGACCTTGCAGCATGGGGGACTTGACTGGGGGAACCAATGGGAGAGCGTAGAAAAGCACGCCGTTACGAGGTTTACCTGCCACTACAGGTTTGTATGTCGAGGCATCGGCCTGCGGAGTTCCACACGGCGCAGTTGCGGGACATTTCGCGTTCGGGCATTTATTTTCACTCGAGCGTGCCGATTACGGCAGGGGCGGGGATGGAACTCACATTTGCGTTGCCTACCGAGCGGGAACGCGGTAAGTCCGTTCTCGTGCGGGCCAGCGCGAAAGCAGTGCGTGTCTCACAAATCGAAGGAGAATCGGCACCCGTCTACGGCATTGCCGCCACGATCGATCGGCTCGATTTCATTCGTCCTGTAGTCACCAACGCGGCGTAAGCCGCCGGAAGCTCGCAACTTCGCAGCCAACCCATCACCTGTGTTTCTACGCGTTCGTTTTGATGCTGCCGTTCTACAATATCCTCAGATGACGATGGTTTCTATCCCGCGTTCCCGCCAAATCTGCGAACTGGAGCGTTCCCTATTGCGAGCGCTCTGCCAGTCCGGATTCCCCGACGCCCTTCGCGAATCGGTAGGTCAGCAATTATCGACCTATCAGTGGCAGACCGAAGATCACCGGATCATATTCAACGTTTTTCGAGGCATCCCGAGAACAAAGACATCCTCGTTGCAAGAGCAGCTGCCAGCGCGCGTCGCGCGGATGGGTTTCCCGGATGTCGACTGGGCGTTTTTGTTCGAGCCAGCTGAGCCGATCGAGGCTATTGCCGAATTGATCGCGGAATTGAAGGCGGCCGAGCGGATTTGCTAAAGAAGCAGTTGCCCCGCAGTTCGGGTGCGAAGCCCCGGCGCAGGCCACTTCTGATTTTTACTTTCCGCGGGCGCTCAGTTCGAACTCAATCAACTGCTGCAGGGCGTTGGGATCGCCACCTGCCACGGGGCGTCCATTGACGAAAACCGTGGGAGTGCCGCTGACGTTGAGCGCCAGCCCGTCCTGCTGGTTGGCTTCGACGGCCTTCGCGGCTTGCTCGGAGACGAGAGACACGTCTTGAATGCTTCCGCATTGAATCCGGCCTGCGCCGCATATTCGTCCAGCTTGTCCCAGACATTCTCCGGCCTGATGGATTCCTGGTTGCCGTAAATTGCGTCGTGGACCTTCCAGAACGCGTCGGGTGACTGCATAAAGGCGCAGCGGCCGCCGATCGCGGCAGTTTTTGCCCAGGGATGCACCTGCTCGAGCGGGAAATCCTTGAACACGAGGCGAACTTTATATTTGTCGAAAATAGTGCTTGAGAATCGGCTCCAGATTGCGCGGCAATTCGGGCACTCGAGATCTCCAAATTCGACGAGGGTCACGGGAGCGTCGGCCGGGCCCTTCACCGGATTCCCTTCGATATGGAGCTTGGCGCGATCTTCGGCATAGGGATCGGTGGCCATATCGAACATCTCGCCACGGAACATTGTCTTGCCATCTTTGCTTACGTAGACCTCTCCGTTGTCGGTCGATCGTTGAAAGTGACCTCGAGGGGAACGACATAAAAATCCGAGGCGGTGGATTGCGCTCGAGCGGACCCAACCTTGAGTTTGAAATCAGGCCCCCAAGCCGAAAGATTGCGGACGAATGCTTCGGTGGTCTTGAGAATCTGCGCCTGATCGGGAGCTAGCGGAGGCTGAGGCGCGGCCGGAGGTTTGGAGGTTTGGGCAAGGCAGGAGCAGCACGCTCAGCGCCATCGCGAATAAGGCGCCGACAGTCGAGTTGCTTACTGAATTCATGTGACGATTGCCTCCTTTTCGGAATTCTCGTGTACAGACCAGTCTTACGCATAAACAGGAATGACTCAGAACAGAGCCGGGCTACGCCTGGCGTTACACGAAAGATGCGTGATCGTACTATCTTCGCTCGCATCGCTTAAATCGCAAATTTCTGCGCCAGGGGAAAGCGGCGGCCCACGCTGAACGCCTTGGAAGTCACTTTCAGTCCCGGCGGAGCCTGCTTGCGCTTGTATTCATTGCGATCGACCTGCAAGGCCACGGTGCGCACGAGAGCAAGCGGAAAACCGTAATGCTCGGCGATCTCTTCCGGGCTGCGCAAATCCTCGACATAAGCTTTTAAGATGCGGTCGAGCACGTCATAGGGAGGCAGCTGAATCCTGATCGGTTTGATTCGGACGAAGCTCCGCCGAGGGCGCCTTGGTGAAGCTCGGCCTCGGGAATGCGATTCTTCACGGACGATTCGCGAATTTGGCGAGCTCGTACACCATCGTTTTGGGCACATCGGAAATTACGGCGAGGCCGCCGGCCATGTCGCCGTAGAGCGTGCAATACCCGACGGCCATTTCCGATTTATTGCCGGTGCTGAGCACCAGCGAGCCGAATTTATTCGAAAGGCCATCAACAGATTGCCGCGAATGCGCGCCTGGATATTCTCTTCGGCGACATCCGGGCGCGAAGGCCGGCAAAGGCATCTTCCAGAGCAGCGCGATAGCTGCTGAATGTGTCGGTGATTGGCAAGGACGAGAAGCTGGATGCCCAGATTCTCGGCGAGGTTTGCGCGCGTCCAGCAAGCTTCCCTCCGAGGAGTAGGGCCCCGGCATGCTCGACGCCGATCACGTTTTCGGCGCCGAGAGCATCGGCGGCGATGGTGGCCACGAGGGCCGAATCGATGCCGCCGCTCAATCCGATGACGACCTTGCGGAAACCGCATTTGCGCACGTAGTCGCGCGTGCCCAGCACCAAAGCGCAGATAGGCGGCTTCGAGTTCGTCGCTGATTTGCGGGCGAATGTCGCCCGCGCCGGTGGACTGTTCGAAAAACACGAGGTCCTCTTCGAACGACCTCGCCAGCGCGGCGACGCGGCCGTCCGGGAGGAAAGCCACGCTTGAGCCGTCAAAAATCAGGCTGTCGTTTCCGCCCACCTGATTCACGTAGACAACCGGCACCTGGTGCCGCTTGCGCCATGGCCTTGCAGCATGTCGTGGCGGATGCCGCGCTTGTCGATCGTGTAGGGCGAGGAGGAAATATTCAGGATGAGCCGCTTCCCTTCCCGACCAGTTCGGTGACGGGATCGCGCTCATAGAGACGCTGCGCCCAGAAATTCTTATCGTTCCAGATGTCTTCGCAAATGGTGATCCCCAGGATTTCCATGCCCGAGCAAGAAAGCGTGCTGCGTGTGTGCCGGCTGGAAGTAGCGCGATTCGTCGAAGACATCGTAGGTGGGCAGCAGCATCTTGCGCTGCTCGAAGAGAACTTTTGCCGTGGCCAATCACCGCGGCGGAATTGGCGACCGGCTTTCCGGTATCGTCCTGCGCCTTGCCGACATATCCCACGACGACAGGAATCGGAACGACACGGGCGAGGCGACTCGAGCGCTTCCTGGTTGCGGCGAACGAAGGCGGGCCGCTCGATCAAATCCTGCGGCGGATACCCGCATAAGCAAAGCTCGGAAAAGACGGCGATCTCAGCGCCGCCTGCTTGGGCCTCCCGAGGCAGTTGCTAGCATGCGCGCCGAATTTCCTTCGAAATCGCCAACCGTCGGATTGAACTGGGCCAAAGCTATCTTCATGGAAGGCACTAGCATACGGGCCACAACAAGGGTTTTCAACCGCGGGCATGAGCCTCGTTGCCTGGCTTTTTGCGAGCGGTGGATATTCCGAAGATCGTAGAAAAGTACGGAGGAGCTTCACAAAATTGGATCTTCTTTGGCGCAGTGGGAGCGCAAAAGCAGTCGCGGCGCGTTTAAAGTCTCGTGCGGACATCACTCCATTGTCTGCTCTTGATCCGCGATCCAATGGCAACGCGTTTGCTCACACCAGGTGCAAAGCGCTCTTATTCCGGGGTGGGCTGGTTTTGCCGCGTACGCGCCTGGACTGGAATCCTGGGGTGGGGGTGAGAGGGAGGCCTGCGGGCCTCCCTCGTTTTACGTCAACGCACTGCTTTTCTATTACTGCACGCTTCAAAAACCGTAAAGGCGCGCGGGATTCTCCACGAGGATCAACTTCAACTGTTCGGCGCCGGATGCCCAGCCGGCCAGCAGGTTCAGGCTGACGGCGTCATCGACCTCTTCGAAAGGCACGACACCCGTCATCTGGCGCCCTGGAACCGTCGCGGCATGGGGCCAATCGCTGCCCCAGGTGATTCTGTGCGGATTTGCCGCGATGAGAGCCTTGGCGATTGGCGCGGCGTCCGGATAATCAGGCGTCTGCTTCGAGATGTGCGATGGCGTGGAGAGTTCGACATAGACTTTTCCGCTGCGCAGCAAGCCGAGGAGCGTTTCAAAACCCGGCTGATGGACGTCTCCATTCTGAGCACCGCCGAACAGCGTGAGCTTTACGGCGACTGGATTCGCCGCCAATAGATCTTTGAAGGCTTCGATCTGGGCCAGGCGCACATAGGTTTCGATGTTCCACGGGCGCTTACCGATTTGAGCGGCGGCATCCTTGAAATCGTTCATTCTGTGGACCACGAGGCCACGCATTCCCCCGCGATGCAGTTGGTCGAGATCCGAACTGGAAGTATTGGGTGCAAATGCGGCGACGCCGCGCGCGCGATGTCCCAGCCGTTTTATCGCGTCCAGCGTGCAGGCGTGATCCGTCCCGTAGACCGTCGGCTGCGAAATGACAACTCGATCGATGTGGAGCGCCTTGTGCAGCGCGCGCACATCCGCAACGGAGGCGGTCTCCGGCGTGTAGGGGCGCTCCGGGGCATACGGAAATTTGTCCGGATCAAATATGTGAGTGTGGCAATCGCAGGCGCCCGAGGGCACGGCGAAATTTACCGGCGTTTTCGGCAGAGGCGCACTGGCAAGAGCGGTTGCGATTGGCCGGCCGAGCGCGGCAGCGCCGGCAACTCCTGCTGCCCTTAACAGAAGATCTCGTCGCGACAGCATGGTCCCTCCGTGGGAATCCGGGATGCTACATCATGCTTGGGTCGTTTTAAACAATAACGTCCGCGACGGAAGGCTCGGAGCGTGCTGTGGTTTCCAAGAGCGGTCAAAACTTCCGGGACCAATCCTTGGGCCAGCGCTCGACTACCATTTTCTTGTCCGTGTAGAACTCGATCGCATCCCGCCCCTGTCCATGGAGCACGCCAAGGAAGCTGTCGCGCCAGCCACTGAACGGGAAGTAAGCCATGGGCGCGGCGACTCCGATGTTGATTCCCACGTTCCCTGCGGGAACTTCGTAGCGAAATTTCCGCGCGGAAGCGCCGCTGCTCGTGAAAATCGAAGCCATATTGCCGTAGGGGCTTCGTGAAAGAATTTCGATCCCTTCCTCGAGGGTCTTGGCGGGCACCAGGCTCAGCACCGGACCAAAAATCTCGGTCGTGGAAAGTGAGCTGTTTGCGGGTACGTTGTCCAGAATCGTCGGCTTCAGGAAATTCCCTTTGCCGTTCCCTGTTCCGTTGCCGGAGCGACCGTCGAGAAGCGGCTGGGCGCCTTCGCTTGCGCCTTTGGCGATCAGTCCTTCGATGCGGGCCTTGCTTTCCGGCGTGATGACCGGCCCCATCTGCACGCGAATCATCGAGGCCATTGCCTACGTGGATCGCGCTGGCCGCGGCGACAATCGATTCCTTGAATTTCTTCTGCGCGTCGCCGACCATTACCGCCACCGAGACGGCCAGGCAGCGCTGTCCGGCGCAGCCGAACGCGCTGTCGCTGATGATTCGCGTGGACATTTCCAGGTCCGCGTCGTCCATCACCAGAACGTGATTTTTCGCGCCGCCCTGGCACTGCACGCGTTTTCCGTACACGGCTCCCTGGGCGTAGACGTACTTCGCCACCGGCGTTGAGCCGACGAAGCTGATCGCACGCACGTCGGGATGGGCGAGCAAGCGCGTCCACCACGGGCTTGCCGCCATGCACCATGTTCACAACGCCGGGCGGCAGCTTCAGCGTCTCCATCAGCTCGAATACTTGCTGCGAGGTGAGCGGCACCCTCTCCGAAGGCTTCAGGATAAACGTATTTCCGCAGGCGATCGCGTAAGGCAAAAACCAGAAAGGAATCATCACAGGAAAATTGAAGGGCGCGATGGCCGCGGTGACACCGAGCGGCTGGCGAATCATCATTTCGTCGATCCCGCTCGCAACATCTTCCAGGTTGTAACCCTGCATCAGCGTGGGAATGCCGCAGGCAACCTCGACGTTCTCGATGGCGCGGCGGAGTTCGGCGCGGGATTCGACGAGGGTTTTGCCGTTTTCCGTGGTGCAGATACGCGCGATTTCCTCAAGATTGTCTTCCAGCAACTGCTTCATCTTGAAAAGATACTGAATGCGATCCTGCGGCGGGGTGCGGCGCCAGTCGGGATATGCCGCAGCGGCGGCGCGAACGGCAGCGTCGACGTCCTCCTGGGCTCCTAGGGGGACGCGAGCGAGGAGTTCCGACGTCGCCGGGTTTAAAACTCCGAGATATTCGCTGGCCTTCGATGCTTGCCATTTGCCGCCAACATGATCGAGCAATTCGGGACTATTTGTCATAGGGCACCTTCTGAGGCGATATCTAAACGAAGAAACGGTTGGCGCTGAGGCCAACCGTTTCTGTAATCGTGTCCCTCACACTTTATCCATCGCACCGTTAAGTGAGCGAGGGCGCAGTCTCCGCCGGCTTCTTGGTAATTTGCGACGGATCGGCGCCCACACGACCCGAGCCGCCATCCTTTCCAGCCGGCGCTAGCTGGAAGTCATATTTGATGCTCGGCAAGCGCGGCAGAGGAGAGGACGGATCGGATTCATTGACCTTCACAACCAGGGAATCCGTTACGCCAAAAACTGTATCGGAATCGATGTGCGGGTCATTATGAATGTAGAGGGCGGTTACAACCTCTTTGTGGCCCGGCGCCCCGATCAGGAAGTGGATGTGCGACGGACGATAGCCGTGGCGCTTCTGCGCGCGGATCATTTCACCCACCGGACCATCCATCGGAATCGAGTAGCCTGCCGGAATCACGGTACGAAAATAGTAGCGGCCTTCCGCGTCGGTGTGCAATGTGCCGCGCAGATCCATCTCAGTGGCGGCATTGGGGCGCTGCAAATCGTAATCGCCCTTCTCATCGGTTTGCCAAACCTGAACGGAAGCGCCCGGAAGTCCCTTGCCGTTTGAGTCTACGACCCGCCCATACATCACGATTTCAGTGCCTTTCGTTTGCTTTGCAATCGAATCCCCGAGCTTAAACTCCGGGGAATTCATGCGGTAGAAAGGCCCGAGCAGGCTTGCATCGGTGTGAACGCCGGGCGTGCGCGCGTCGCTCATCAGGCCGACCAGGGCGCTTAGGCCCAGTGTATCGGAAAGCAAAATAAATTCCTGGCGGTACGGAGTACACTTCTGGCCCACCTCCGTGAAGAAACGGATGCCCTCAAGCCATTCCTCGGGCTTTAGATTCACCTCGCGCGCAAATGCATGCAGGTGGCGGACAGCCGCGTTCATGATCTCCTTGAAACGTGGATTTGGCGTGTTCGCCATCTGCGCTATGACGGCTTCTACAACCGTGTTCTCGTTGAGTGGCTGCATTCTTGTTCTCCCTCGGCCAACGCAATTCTGCGCGTCGCTCGCCTCGTTCCACCGCTAGAATCATACCTTCAATCGTCCTTAGTGTCGCCGGAACGCCCAGCAAATGAAGTGATTCATCTCACAGACGAGCATAATCTACACCGGCGCATGCGCGGGGCGCAAACCTGGAAGCAGCCAGGGGAATAGCGGTTCGCATGAGGACGCCGCTCGGCAAGGATCTGCTTAGAATCTGGCTTACGTCGGAGAGGAAATGAAAAAGGGCCGGATAGATTTGAATTCCGGCCCTCATCCCGGTGGCATTCTGTTCTTCTATGTCTCGACTCGAAGTTAGAATTTGCCAGCACTCCGGGTCAATAGCACGACTTCATAGTGCGCATCAGATTCGTTAATACGATGAAAGCTGTAGGTAGAAATGCGTGCGGCTCAGTTGGGATCAAAGCCCACTGGCTTACCGCGAGCTTTTGCCCCCGCCGGGATGCAGAGTTACACGCTGCACGCGCCAGTTGAGAACCTCACCCACGTAAAGCTCGTTTTCGCTCTGGCAATCCATGGCGTGTACCGTGCCGAACTGCTTGGGTCCCTTGCCAGCGGAGCCGAATTTCCCGACCACGGTGCCGTCGAGTTCCAATTTGTAGATTTCGCCGTTGTCAAAATTGCCGGCGTCGTTTGAATTGGAAGCATAGAGGTATTGGTGCGGCCCCGGAGTGATGCACATGGCCATGGGTGCGCCTATGCCCGTGTACTGCGTCTTGAAATTACCGTCGTTATCGAACACCTGGATTCGCTTGTTGCCGCGGTCCGCCACATACACCGTACCTTTGGCGTCGACGGCAATCGCGTGGGGGGTATTGAACTGGCCTTCGCCGGTTCCATACGAACCCCAGGTTTTGATGAACCGGCCGTTCTTGTCGAACTTTGCGATGCGAGCATTGCCTCCCGTGCCATGCCCATCGGCGACAAAGATATTTCCGGCGGCGTCCCACGCCACATCGGCCGGCATGCCAAAGTTATCTCCCAGCACGCCCGCTCCAGGGCCTCGTCCTCCAAAAGCAGTTGGGGAAGGCGCCGGCCTGGATTCCGGAGGCATCGTCGGCACCGTTACCGATTCGGGCTTTCGGCCGAACAACATGGCAATACGGCCCTGAGGATCAAACTTGATTACCATGTTCGATCCTGAATCGACCGTCCAGATGTTGTCCTGGGGATCGACGCGCACGTTCTCCGCCCAAACAAATCCGTAGATGTCCTGGCCGATCTCGCGTACGTAATTGCCATTCTGATCGAATTCAAAGAGGCGTGTTCCGCCTCGAGTGAACGTCCGGGAGGTTCCCGTGCTCACGTTCACCGACCCGGTGCGCGTGTAAATGAAGATATGTCCCTTCGAATTGTGAGCCACTCCCGCCGGCTCGCCCATATAGATGTGCTCGGGCCACTTCAGGAAAGTGGAATTCGTGTCGTAGGAAAGTTCCGACTGCGCTCGGACCACGCCCGAGGCAAGCAGGCCTAGAATCAAAAGCGAAAACTTCAGACGAGCTTTCATGCGAGATCTCCAGAGTAGCTTACTTGCATTTTCGTTTAAGCGGATTGCAGCGTCTATTCATCCGTCGCCGCGGGTTACTTGGATGCGCGGGCAGAAGCCCCATCTGGATGCAGAAGAATCTTTTGCACGCGCCAACTCGTGATTTCCCCGATCAGCAGCTCGTTTTCGTGACGGCAGTCGATCCAATGGGTGGTGCTGAACTCACCGAGCAGTTTGCCGGGCGTGCCGAACTTTCCGAGGACCGTTCCATCCAGCTCCATCTTGTAGATTTCGCCCGAGACGGGAAAGTAGCGCGAATCGCTGCTGTCAGGGTTTGAATTGGACGAATACAGATATTGATGCGGCCCGGGAGTGATGCAAATGGCCCACGGGGCGCCCACGTTGTCGATGATCTTCTTCAGATTCAAATCGTTGTCGAGGATTTGAATCCGCCGGTTGCCGCGATCGCCCACATAGATATTGCCCTGGGCATCGGCTGCGATCGTGTGCGGCGTATCGAATTGCAGCGGCTCTTTTCCCTTCGTGCCGACCGATTTAACAAACACGCCGTTTTTGTCGTACTTGACGATTCGGGAATTTCCGTAACCATCGGCAACGAAAATGTCGCCGGCTGGATCCCACGCAAGGTCGGTGGGGCGATTGAAGAAATAGGGCTGCGCCGGCGGAGGCGGAGTGCCCGGCGCAGGCGTGGCCGGAATCCGGCCGCCACCCGCTTCCGGCTTGCGGCCCAGCGTCATAATGACGCGGCCCTGCGGGTTGAACTCGACAATCATGTTCGAGCCTTCGTCGATTACCCAGATGTTGTCCTGGGAATCGACGCGGACGCCGTGAGCCATTTCAAAGGCGTACAGGCCGTCGCCGATCTCCCGCACGAATTCGCCAGTGCGGTCAAACTCGAACAATCGCGTCCTGCCGCTGCGGGTAAAAACGAAGAAGTGACCTTTCGAGTTCGAGGCGACGCCAATTCCCTCCCCCAGATACAAACCGGCCGGAAGCTTGATAAAGTTGGGCACCGACGTAAATGGAATGTCCGGCGCGCCAGCGTACGCCGTGGGCCGCGGCGGCACCTGGTTCTGCGCGTGGACCATGCCGGCAGAAAGCAATACGACGATCAGAAAGCTGCAAATTCCTAGATTCCGTTTCACCGAAAACCTCCTGCAAAAAATGTCTGTATTTTCCGCACGAAAATTAAACACAAATCGCCTCGCGGCGGCGTGAAATCGCTTGAAATTCTGCCAAAACTCTCGGGCAGCGCGGATCATATAACAGCGTCTTTGACAATACAACCGGCTCGGCGCAGGCGTGCTTTTGACAATGGATGCCATGCGGTGATAAACCAGCGGTCTTACGCGCGAATCTTCGTGCAAAGGATTCCGATACGAATGAGAGCCATCTGGTCGGCTGCGTTGTTGCATCAACTGATGTTTTTCCTGCTTTTCCCGGCAGCACCTGCCACCCGCGCACAAACAGCGCGCGCGGCGGTCAGCGGCCAGGTTACCTCGCAAGAAGAAGGCCCGATGGAGGGCGTCGTGGTGAGCGCCCAAACGGATGGCTCAACGATCACAGTGAGCGTGGTCAGCGACAAACAGGGACATTTCCTTTTTCCCTCGACCCGGCTGAAACCGGGGCACTACTCGTTTGGGATTCGTGCGGTGGGATATGACCTCGACGGCTTGGCCGCGGCCGATGTCGCAGCGAACAAAACCGCGACCGTCAATCTGAAACTTGTCAAAACGAAGAATCTAGCTGCCCAGCTCACCAGCGCGGAATGGCTGATGAGCATGCCGGGGACCGAGCAGCAAAAGGATTCACTGCTGAACTGCGTGAATTGCCACACCCTGCAGCGACCGCTGAGTTCGACGCACACAGCAGACGAGTTCACCGAGGTAATATTCCGGATGATGGGTTACGCCTCCGGCAGCCAGCCGATCCGGCCGCAAAGGCGGGTGAACGCGGACGAGGTGGCGGGAAACCCTGAGAAGTACCGCAGCCTGGCAAATTATCTCGCTTCTGTAAACAAGAGCAGGGGTTCGACGTGGGAATACCCGCTCAAGACGCTTCCTCGCCCGACCGGGAGGGCCACCCACGTGATCATCACCGAATACCGCTTGCCGCGGCCAACAATCATGCCGCACGACGTGATGCTCGATGAGCATGGCACGGTGTGGTATTCGGATTTCGGGGAACAGTATTTCGGCAAGCTTGATCCCAAGACAGGAAAAGTCACCGAGTGGCCCGTCCCCTCGCCGAAACCGGGCTATCCCGAGGGCATGCTCGGCCTTGAAGAGGATGCTGACGGGCAGTTCTGGCTGGGCATGATGTTTCAGGGCGCGATCGCGCGGTTTGACCCGAAATCGGAGAAATTTAAGATTTACAGCGCGCCCGCGGAGATAAACGATCAGAGTTTCCAGGTCAACATGCTGGCGCAGCACTCCGGCGTGGACGGCAAGGTGTGGACTTCCGGAAGAATGGACGAGATTTATCGGGTCGACGTGGAAACGGGAAAGTGGGAGAAATTCCTTCCGTTCAAACAATTGCCCGGACCCGGTCCGTACGGAATCTACGGGCTCACTTCCGATTCACACAACAACCTCTATTTCGCGGACATTGGAGACAGCCACATCGGCCGGATCGACGCCCGTACTGGCGAAGTCAAATTCTATGCGACGCCCACCCGCCATTCGCGGCCGCGCCGCATCCAGGCCGATTCCCAGGATCGGCTTTGGGTTGGCGAGTATCAGGGAAATCGAATCGGGCTGTTTGATCCCAAAACGGAAAAGTTTACCGAATGGGAGATGCCGACTCCCTTTAGCGGGCCATATGACGTAACCTGCGACAAAAATGGCGAGCTTTGGACCGGTGGCATGACGACCGATCGGGTGTCGCGCCTGAATCCCAAAACGGGAGAGATTGTCGAATATCTCCTGCCAAAAAGCACAAATATCCGCAACGTCTTCGTGGATAACTCAAGGACACCGGTGACCTTCTGGACCGGCAGCAACCACGGCGGAGCGATTGTAAAAGTAGAACCGCTCGACTAGAAACAGTTTAAGGGCAGGTAAATAACGGCTTTCGCCTGAGTTTCTGGTCTATTTTCCGCTCTATTTTCTGCTTTACTGTCCTTTTTTCCCGTTTTGCGCCAGCAGGGGTAGAGGCGCGGCCGAGAGAAGGTCCCACGAGTGCCCCTGTGCCAGCATGAAGAACCTCTAAGTTTCGTCCGCCATAAGACCCTCCAACTGGCCCCTGTGTTGCTTCGAGTGCCCATCGTGCCTGGTCGTCAGTTGAACTGGGGAAATCATCCCTGCGTGGATGCGGGGACATGAAGGTCGTGGTTCTGGCAGGTGGGTACGGAACGCGCCTGGCGGAACAGACCGAGTTGAAGCCCAAGCCGATGGTGGAAATCGGCGGCTACCCGATGTTGTGGCACATATTGAAACACTACGCGCACCACGCGCACCGTGAATTTGTGATTGCGCTAGGGCATCGGGGAGACGACATCAAACGCTATTTCCTGGAGCGCGCGAGCCTGACGGGAGACCTGACCGTCCGGCTGGCGAGCCAGCAGGTCGAACGCCGGAACGCGACGCTCGACGACTGGACGGTGCAATTGATCGAGACTGGCACGGAAACAAACACCGGCGGCCGGGTGAGGCGGCTTCAGCCGCTGCTCGGCGACGGCACATTCATGCTCACGTACGGCGACGCGGTTTCCGATGTTGACCTGACGGCGCTTTTGAGGTTTCACAAAGCGCATGGCCGCATTGCGACGGTGACTGCGGTTCGTCCCCCGTCGCGATTTGGCGGCCTCATCTTCGACGGAGACCTGGTTGCCCAGTTCACCGAGAAGCCCCAAATCGGCGAGGGCTGGATAAACGGCGGGTACCTCGTGTTCGAGCCGGGAATTTTCGGTTACCTGTGCGGCGATGGCTGCAGCCTGGAAGCAGGCGCGCTCGAACAGATGGCTCGCGACAAGCAGCTGGCGGCCTACCGGCATGAGGGTTTCTGGCAATGCATGGACACGCTGCGGGAAAAGCGTCTCCTGGAAAGCCTGTGGCTGAGCGGGTGCGTGCCGTGGAAAGTCTGGGACTAGAAATGGATGAGATGAACCTGGCAGAGGCCTTCCGAGGCCGCCGTGTTCTGGTTACCGGGCACACCGGCTTCAAAGGCTCGTGGCTCGCGCTGTGGCTCGAGCATCTGGGCGCGCAAGTGAGCGGTTATGCGCTTCCGCCTCCTACGACACCAAGCAATTTCGTTTCGTCGGAGGTCGCAAACCTGCTGGTGCGGGAAACGATGGCCGATGTGCGCGACCTTGCTCAAGTGCAGGGCGCGGTGAGCGACTGCAAAGCCGACGTTATCTTTCACCTCGCGGCGCAGACGCTGGTGCGCCGGAGCTACGCCGACGCCCGCACCACTTTCGAAATCAACGTGATGGGTGTGGTGAACGTCCTCGAAGCGGTGCGCAAGTCGCGGCGGCCGTGTGTGGTGATCGTGGTAACCAGCGACAAGTGCTATGAAAATGCGACCGGTTCTCGTGCTCACCGGGAGACCGATGCGCTCGGGGGGCACGACCCCTATAGCGCGAGCAAGGCTTCGGTTGAGATCGTTACACAGTGCTACCGCAAATCGTTTTTTCCGCCGCAAGAGCTGGCGAGGCACGGAGTTAAGGTCGCTTCCGCCCGCGCCGGCAACGCGATCGGCGGAGGAGACTGGTCCGCCGACCGCATCGTCACCGATACAGTTATGGCCGTGGCCGCAAACAGGACTGTCGCGGTGCGGAATCGCGCATCCTCCCGGCCCTGGCAGCATGTTCTCGATCCGCTGTGCGGCTACCTGACCCTTGCCGGACGCCTGCTCGCAAGCAACGAGCCCAAACTGTGCAGCGCCTGGAATTTTGGCCCTGACTCGGCAAGCAGCGCCACGGTGCAGAAGCTGGTGAAGGAATTTCTGCGGACCTGGGCTGGCGCAGGCTGGGAGGATGCGAGCGCACCGAAAGAATTGCACGAGGAGCAAATCCTGCGCTTATGCAACGACCGCGCCCGAGAAGAACTTGGCTGGCGTCCGCGCTGGGATTTCGAAGAGTCGGTGAGGCGCACCGCAGCGTGGTACAAAGCCTTTTACGCTGCCCCGGCACATTCGACCCGAGATCTTTGTTTACAGGACATTGTGGACTATGAATCAGCTGCTCGTAATGAGCCCGGCAAGCGAACCGTCGTGCTTGAGCAAGCCGGCACACGATAGCGCCCGCGAGGCGAGATCGCGGAGCGCTCCCGTCCGCTGCCGCGCGTGCGCCTCCGATGGTCTGCTCACTATTATTGACCTCGGTTGCATGCCCCTGGCGAATGCTCTTCTTACCATCGAACAACTGAAGGAGCCGGAGCCGCGATACCCGCTGGTTCTGGCGTTTTGCCCGCCATGCGGGCTGGTGCAGATTACCGAAACTGTGCCGGCGGACGTTCTCTACCGGCATTACGTTTACTTTTCCTCGTATTCCGAAACCATGGTGCGCGAATCCCGCCGGATCGCGGAGCGCATGATCGGCTCGCATGGTTTGAACGGCCACAGTTGCGTGATCGAAATTGCAAGCAATGACGGGTACCTGCTGCAGTTCTACAAGCAGGCTGGCGTTCCCGCGCTGGGCATCGAGCCTGCATCGAACGTCGCCGCACGCGCCCTTGAGCGTGGAATCTCCACCGTTTGCGGTTTCTTCAGCTTTGAACTGGCACAAAGCCTGCGCTCCGAAGGCAAACAAGCGGACGTGATCCACGCGAACAATGTTCTAGGCCACGTGGCTGACATCGACGGATTTTTCCGGGCCCTGGCGTCGCTGCTCAAGAACGACGGCGTGATCGTCATCGAGGTGCCCTACGTCCGCGATATGATCGAACACACCGAATTCGATACCGTCTACCACGAGCATCTTTCGTATTTTTCGCTGGCGGCTCTGGACCGCATCTGCCTGCAGCACGGCCTCGTGATTACGAACGTCGAGCGATTGGCAATCCACGGCGGCTCGCTCCGAGTCTTCGCCGAGCATGGGGCCGCAGGCACGCGGGCCGAACCCATCGTTTCCCGGATGCTGGCCGAGGAAGCCTCCTGCGGCCTGACTACGTTCCCCTTCTACATCGGGTTTTCAACGCAGGTCGCCTGCCTCAAAGGCCGTTTGCTCGGCCGACTGACAAACCTGAAGTCGCAGGGCGCGCGTATCGCGGTCTACGGGGCTTCGGCCAAGGGCGCAACGCTGCTCAACCACTTCGGGATTGACTCCGCGCTTGTGGATTTTGTGGTCGACCGCAACCCCTCAAAACAGGGGTTGTACACTCCCGGCACACATTTGCCGGTGTATCCCGTCCACAAGCTCCTCGAAGAAATGCCGGAATACGTTCTTCTGCTGACTTGGAATTTTGCCGAGGAAATTATCGAACAGCAGGCGGAATACCGGCGCCGAGGCGGGCATTTCATCGTGCCGATACCCGATCTACGGGTGATTTGAAAAGGCGAAAACGGAAACGTTGCGTATGGCCCTAAGCTCCAGCGCCGATGCATCGACAGCAAACCCCGTCGAAGTTTCTCATGTAGCGGAGAACATACCGGTCTTCAAGCCATGGATCGACGAGGCGGAATACGCGGCCAGCCGGGCGGCCCTTGAACTTGGCTGGCTGGGCATGGGGAGCTACGTCGACCAATTCGAGCAGGCCGTGCAGAGCTATCTGGGGGCCGGAGACCGTTTCGTGGCGGCCGTGAGCACGGGCCATGCGGCGTTGCACCTCGCGCTTCTGGCGGCTGGGGTAGGCCCGGGCGACGAAGTGATCACGCCTTCGTTCAACAACGTAACGGATTTTCAGGCCATTCTGGCGACTAGGGCGACGCCGGTCTTCTGCGACGTGGACGACAAGACCTTGTGCGCCGATCTGGATAAGGCCGAGTCCCTGGTCACGACACAAACCAAGGCCATGATCGTTACCGATTACGGATGCCTGCTGTGCGACCACGCGCGCATCGCTCAGTTCGCCGAAAAGCATCGCGTCCGAGTGATTCACGACGCGGCGCACTCCTTTGGTTCGCGGCACCAAGGGCGACCCATCGGCAGCTTCTCCGACATCTGCATGTTCAGCTTCGACCCCGTCAAGACGCTCACGTGCATCGATGGAGGTCTGCTCGTGCTGCGAAGCCGTTGCGAACTGGAGATGGTCCACGAGATGCGGCTTGCCGGAATGAGCCAGCCCTGCTCGCTGATGTACCGGGATCAGCGGGCGTGGACGTATGACGTGAAGCAGCTCGGCTTTCGATACCACATGGCGAATCTGCATGCGGCGATCGGCCTTTCGCAATTGTCAAAAATGAGCCGAATCTCGGAAACACGCCGAGCCGCGTGCCGCTACTACAACGAGAACCTCCGCCATATTTCCGAAGTGCGCCTCCCCGCAACCGACTTCGCGGATCTCACGCCGTTTCTCTATTACGTTCGCGTGCCGGAAGCGCGGCGAGATGCGTTCCGCGCGGCCTTGCGCGAGCGCGGAATCGACACGGGCATCCACTGGCAGCCTGGACACTGGTTTACGTTATTCAAGGACTGTCGTCGAGGGGATCTGGGCGTCACCGAAAGCATTTCGAGGCAAATCGTTTCTCTGCCACTGCATTCCATTATGAGCAAGACAACGCAGGATCGTGTGATCGAAGGCGTGTCGTCTTTCTTCGGTAACTGACGTGAGCAAGCCGAGCGCAATTTTGATGGGTTCGAAACCCGGTTCCGTGGTGGCGCTGGCCATAATGATCGAGCGCGGCTGGAAGATGGAGGCGGTGGTCGCATCGCAGCGGAATCTGCACCCGTGGATTGCCGGGCCCACTTTGGGGGACTTCGCCAGTGCACGAGGAATACCCGTGGTATCTCAGGATGAACTCATCAAGAAACAGCGCGCGAACTTCGTGATCAGCTACATGTTCCGGAATCGCGTGAGGCCTGAGGTCCTCGCTCTCGCCGAGCGCGCGGCCGTGAATTTTCACGCCGCGCCTCTGCCGGAGTTTGCCGGCTGGGCCTTCTACAGCGTTGCGATCCTGGAAGACGCCCTGGTATACGGATGCACATGCCACCACATGGACGAGAATTTCGACACCGGCCCTTTGCTGAAGGTGCGCCGCTTCCCGGTCAACACCTGCAGCGAGACCGCCTATAGCCTGGAAGAAAAAACACAAGCAGAAATGGTCCGGCTGTTTGTCGACTTCTGCGAGATGGCCGAATCCGGCGAGGAGTTGCCGTGCGAGCCGCAAGACAAGAGCCGAATGCGGTATCTGACGCGCGCCCAGTTCGACGCGCTCAAGAAAATTCCCAACAACGCGGACGCCGAAACGATCGACCGGTATGCCCGCGCATTCTGGTATCCGCCGTACACGTGCGCCCACATGGCCGTCGGCAATCACACAGCGGAGGTCATCCCCTCCACCGTGCGCGAGGAGCTGGCCAAGATACTGCACGCGCGGGACCTCGACAGGCTTCGAGAAATCGCAGCAAGCTGTTGCCCGCAGGCGGTTCGATGATCGTCATCGACGAAGACAAAGTAATCGTTCGGGAAGCGGGCGTGGAGGAATCAGCCTTCGGCATCGGCACGCCGGAGGCCTTTCGAATCCTGACCCGCCTCTGGATCCGCTCCGGGTGGGACACCAAGTATGTTTACGGGTTCACGTGGCTGGGCCGGCCAATCATCCAGCTGCCCGAGGACATGATCCGGATGCAGGAGATGATTTACTCGGTCCAGCCGGACTTAATCGTCGAGACCGGAGTGGCGCATGGCGGCTCGCTCTGCTTCTACGCGAGCATCTGCAAATCGATTGGTAAGGGCCGGGTCGTGGGAGTGGATATCGGAATTCGCTCTCATAACCGGCAGGCGATCGAATCCCATTTTCTGGCGCCCTATATTTCACTGGTCGAGGGAAATTCGATCGATGCACGCGTTGTCTCCGCCGTCCGCGAGCGGATTCCACAGGGCGGCCGCGTGCTGGTGGTGCTCGATTCGTGTCACACGAAGGATCACGTACGCGCAGAGCTGGAGGCATACTCGCCGATGGTCGCGCCCGGTTCCTACATCGCCGCCATGGACGGCGTCATGGAGCAACTGGCAGGCGCGCCGCGCACGCTTCCCGACTGGCGATGGAACAATCCACGGCAAGCGGCGCGAGAGTTTGCCGCCGCGCATCCGGAATTTGAAATCGCCGAGCCGCCTTTTTTGTTTAACGAAGGTCAGATCACCGAGCGGGTCACCTATTGCCCGGGAGCGTTCCTGCGGCGAACGCTGCCGCAAGCGGACCATCAAGGATAAGAGGCTCGCCATGGGACAAGACGCTCAATCGGCTTCGCCGCGGAATCGCCAACGAAATGAAATCCCGTCGGACAGCGCCTTCCCCGAATCGCTCGTGAGCATCGGTATGCCTGTGTACAACGGCGAGGCCTTCCTGCCGCAGGCCCTTGATTCGCTGCTCGCCCAGGACGATGCCCACTTTGAATTGATCATCTCCGATAACGCGTCGCAGGATCGCACCGAAGAGATTTGCCGGGAATACCAGGCTCAGGACCAGCGCATTCGCTACGTGCGGCATCCGGAAAATCACGGATCTCCCTGGAATTTCGCTTTCGTGGCGCGGGAAGCGCGCGGGGCTTATTTTGCCTGGGCGGCCCACGACGATCTCTGGCACCCCGCGTTTCTGCGAAAATGCCGGGCGGCTCTCGACGATCATCCAGAGGCGCTGCTGTGCTGCACGGAAATCGAGTTTGTAGATGCGCACGGCGCGGTCGCGCCGCACTACCCGAATTATCGAAACATCGAAACGCTGGGCATGTCGCCGGTAGAACGGATTCACGCGCTGATGTCCGTGCCGGGATGGTTTGCGATCTACGGACTAATGCGCCGGGAAGTGCTCACAAAAATCTCCTTGGGCCTCGGCGCTTACGCGTGGGACGTGATCCTTCTGCTCGAGATTCTGCTGCTGGGCCCCACCACGAAGGTTCCCGAAAGGCTGTTCACTTTCCGCGTGATCGAACCGAAGTCGGCCAGCGATTACGCGGAGACCTTCAAAAGTGACTCGGCTCCGCCCGCTACCCCATATGCGGGAGCCGCAGCCGACCTCCTGCAAACGATCTACAAGTCCAGCCTCTCATCACGAGAAAAGGCGCAGGCCTTCGCTCATTTCATTCTCGACTGCCAGAAGCCCCCGTGGCGCCCGACCATATCCGCAGAGTTGCTGGGCGATGCTGTCGTGGATGACGCACAATTCGCGTTGCTGACGGGGCTCCTTTTGAGCCGCTGCGTTCCCTTTCATGAATTCGAGCACAATCCGCTCTGCAAGGCCGTGTATCGATCCGTGATCGATGGGCCCGACCTGCTGCGCATCGCGCGGAGGATACTGCTGCAACCGAACCCCGCCTTGAGGGCCTCGGCCGCCGATAATCCGGCACACAACACGCCGGAACTCCTCCGGAACAGGACATGAATCTGGGAATAAATTCGAAAGACGGCATGCTGAGCGCTCAAACGCCTTCTCTGACAGGTTTTCATCCGGATGGGGGATTACCGGCAGACGTCGTTTTTCGCGGGTCGCTCTACGACGGTAGCGGATACGCCGATGAAGCGCGCGGAATTGTCTTCGGCTTGTACCGCGCCGGCTTTCCGGTGCGGGTCGAGCCTTTCGGCTTGCAGCACGATGCCGGGAACCTCCTCACGGGCGAGGAGCAGGAAATACTGGAAACACTGAAGCATCACAGAGTCGACCTCGCACGCGGGATCCACTTCCAGCACTACCCAGCCAATGACTTCAATCTTTCCATGCATGGCCGGTATCGCGTGGGCCGCACCATGTATGAAACGGATGCGATTCCCGACGGCTGGCGCGACTCCTGCGAGGCGATGGACGAAGTGTGGGTGCCCAGCACCTTCAATTGCGAAACATTCGTTACCGGCGGCGTGTCCCGGAAGCGCCTGCGCGCCCTTCCGGGAGGCATCGACACCGCTCTATTCCGTCCCGGCACGGAGCCTTTTCCGATTCCCAGGCGCCGCGGATTCAATTTTCTTTCGGTTTTTGAGTGGATCCAGCGCAAAGGCGCGGACGTTCTCCTGCGGGCCTATCTCAGCGAATTCAAAGCGGACGAAGATGTCGCGCTGATTTTGAAAACCTACGACCGGCCCGACGCGAACGCAGATATGCTTCCGCGAATCGCCTGGTGTGTCGAGCGGGAGATGGGCCTGCGCCTGGAACACACACCGCCCATCCTGCTGCTTGCGCCCGATTTTCTGCCCGCGGCCGATCTTCCCAGGCTGTACGCGTCCGCGGATGCCTTCGTGCTGCCCACGCGCGGCGAGGGTTGGGGACGGCCCTTCATGGAGGCGTTGGCGTGCGGCTGCCCGGTGATCGCGACGCGCTGGAGCGGCCAGCTGGATTTTCTGCACGAAGGCATTTGCGACTTGATTGATTGCGAAATCGTGCCGGTCCCGTGGAACAACGACGTGGAGTTAAGCGCGGGGCAGCGATGGGCCGAGCCAAGCGTCGAGCATCTCCGCAAGCTGATGCGCCAGGTTTTCGAACATCGCTGTGAAGCCAGGCAGAAAGCGGCGCGCGGCCGAGCCGAGATGGTCGAAAGGTGGGACTGGAATCACATAATCCGCGAACACTGGGTGCCCGAATTGAAACGTCTGCTGCGGGCATAAGGTGCATCGGCGCGGCCTGGAGCGAATGAGGAAAACCTTAGAAAGCAAGCGATAACGACCGTCGCTTTGGTCTCCTTCGTGCACCATCCCCCAGGGACGTCAGGGCGCTCGAATGCACTCCTCACAAACTGCCGCAACAACTGCCGCAACAACTGCCGGACAAACCGCTGAACAAAGCGCCGGTCAAGGAGAATCTCAGACGTCAGCGTCAAATGCCACAAGCTGCCATGAGGAAGCCCTCGAAATAACCGCCCGGGTTTCCGAAGGACCGCTCGAAGAACGCAAAATCGAAGCGCCTCCAGCATCTTCCAACGCCACCAGCGAAGCCCAGGCGCTGCAGGAGTGGGAAAAGGGGCGGCTGCCGCAGGCGCTGCGGTTCATCGAAGAAAGTCTTCTCGAAGAAGAAACCGCCGACAAATGGAACACCTGGGCGTCGATACAGGTGCGCGGCGGCAATTCGCGGGCTGGCGAACTCGGTTATCGGCGAGCGCTCGAACGCGAACCCCATTTCGGCCAGGCCGCCGCTAACTTGGGAGCCGTGCTCGCAAACCGGGGCCAATTCCAAGCCGCGCTTCAGATGATCGAGAAGGCTCTTGGCGAAAGCGACCTGGATATCACACAACAGGCGGCTGCGAAACAACTGCTGGAACGCTGCCGGTTGAACCTCGCTCGGAAATCGAAAGGCGAGAAGACCATGGAAGACCGGGCGGCCAGGGCTGAACGGCTGGAGCTGAGCGACTGTCTCTTCTATCACACCATGAGGTTCCCGAATAATTCGGAGGCCCTGGGGCACTGGGATATCAGCGCGGGTTCTTTTGCCGATTACATTGGCAATGTCGAGTTGCGTGGCAAAACGGTTCTGGACGTGGGCACCGCGTCCGGATTCCTCTCGTTTGAAGCGGAACGGCGAGGGGCGATGGTCACAGCCTATGAGATCGATTCGGCCGCGAGCGCCCAGCGCATTCCGTTTCGCTCGAACCTTTTCTACACGGACTACGCCGCGTGGCTGGCGCAGGCGGACGCGGGCCTCGAGCGTCTTATCAACAGCTTTTGGTATGCGCGGCGCCAGTTCCACTCAAACGTACAAGTGGTCTATGCCAGCCTCCCGGAGCTTCCCGCCTGTGTTCCGGAGATGGATATCGTGATTGCCGGGGCCATCTTCGAGCACCTCAGCGATCCGGTGAGCACGATCGGAATTCTTTCCAAGATTGCCAAGGAAACAATCGTGCTGGCGTTTACTCCCATCGTCGAATCAGACGAACTGCTTATGAAATCGATCACCAACATGGACGAGCCGCAGTACGACTACACGTGGTTCGCTCCATCTACGGGCCTTCTGCGCCGGGCGTTCGAAAACGTAGGCTTTCGGATCGCGCGCATTGGCTCATCGCGCCAGTACGCGCGCTATCGCGGCGCCTGGGAGACCCGGCCCACGGTCGTCGCCCGGCGCTTCGCCCCAATGCTGTAGACCTTGGACATGCACATGACCGCCCGAGCCGGTTTGACTGCCAAAGTGAAGAGCTTCGCACGGCGGATTTGAGGACGAATTGGCCGTTTACGGCGTCACGGCAAAAACCGGGCGCGTCAAAACCGCAGGCGAAGCCAGCCCGCGCATCATGATCGTTACCGACGGCGCTCGCGTAGAGTCGGTTCCGGCATCCGTCCGCTGCGCCGCCGACTTGATCTCTACAGAAGACATCTGCCTCTTTCGGGGCAAGCAGCCGGCCGGAGACGCGAACGGTTTCATTTCATGGTTAGAGGGCGACGAACTGCTGCAAGGGACTAGCGAAGACCTGCGTGGTGAATTTCTCTCTGGTGCTCCCGTCAGCCTGCTCGTGCCGGTGCACCTCAATTGCCTTGCGGAAGCCGACTTCATCAGCCTTCAGCCTCGGCTTACCAACGGCGGCGGCGCGGCAACCGAAACGGTCAGCAATTCCTGCCGGATTCGCAGTTCCTTTAATCCATCGATGCTCGCCCGATCTTCGTGGGAGAAAAACCCAAAACCATGGGCCAGGTTGCATGCCGCTTTGCTGTGCGAAAAGGTTCCGGGGGCGGGAATCGAACCGCTGAAGCAGGTGTGGCAATCCCCAAAGCTTCCGTCCCTGTTTGCAAGCCTGGTGCTGCGCAATCTGGCGCTGGCACTGCTGAGGAAGGAGCAGACCGAAAAAGCGGAGGAACTTCTGACGCTGGGGCTAAAGGCCTATCCGGGATACTCCGATCTGGATTATCTTTCCGCGGTTCTCTGGCTGTACCGGCAGAAGGCGACGAAGGCGTTCGCTCATCTCGAGCGCGCCTTGCAAACTACCGAGACGAAGTATGTGGGGAGCGGAGGAGAAAACTCCTACCGTTCGTCATGGTTACTTGGCACGATTTATGAGGAAATGGGTGAGGAGCAGCGGGCAACCACGTACTTCATGCCCGGCGTTCTGAGGCGTCCCGCGTTTCCCTTCTCCGTCGACGCAATTCTGCGGCAGCGATTTTCTCGGTTTCGCGCCGGCCAGATTTCAAACCCTTTGTGCGAGCTCGCGCGCCGGGAGCCGAAGTATCTTGAAGCCATCTTCGATTTCTTCCTCCGGCATGGGCTGTTCGCTCCGCCTCGCCGCCTTCTGCGTACTTTCCCACTCCCCGCGGAAATTCGCGAAAAGCTTCAAGCGAGGCTTGCTCTGGCGGAAACACGTGTTCACCGTATACCTCGCACAGTACCTGAGAGGCCTGGAGTGCTCTTCGAGGGGCCGTTCCTCACCGTTTCCGGACATGCTCGAATCAATCGCGCGGTTGGTTGCTTCTTGCTCGATTCTCCGATTCTTGACGCAGCGCTTGAACCCTCCGAGCCCGGTTGCGGCGCAGCGCGACTGCTACCGGAGCGCGCGCGAATCATCGAAGGACTCAGCCGCCGGCCCGCGCGCCTCGACCTGACCATTCGCCATTTCTGGCCCCCCGATTTTCGCCCACCCGAAGGCGGTTTTCTTGCCTCGATGCTTCCCTGGGAGCATCGAGCCGTTCCGAGCGCGTGGGTTCGCGAAATCGACCGCTGGGTCGATGAACTCTGGGCGCCGTCGCGATTTGTAGCGGAGGCGTTCATCGAAAGCGGCCTAAGCCGCGATCGCGTGCAGATAATTCCTCATGGTTTTGCGCCGGAGGTTTTCAACCCCCAGGTGAAGCCTTGGCGCCCCCCCGACTGCCGCGGCTGCGCATTTCTGTTTGTCGGTGGAACAATCCGGCGCAAGGGCATCGACCTGCTGTTGCAGGCCTATGCGGACACGTTCTCCTCCGGTGATGACGTCACGCTCGTCCTGAAAGACACGGGCGGTTCGTCCTTCTATCAGCACAACAACCTGCTGCCGGAAATCCGTAACTTGCGCCGCAAACCGAAGGCACCGCATATTCTGTTGCTTACCGAGGAATTGGATGATGCCAAGCTAGCTTCGCTTTATCGCGGTTGCGATGCCCTGGCCCTTCCCTATCGAGGCGAAGGCTTCGGGATGCCGCTCCTGGAATCCATGGCATGTGGCAGGCCTGTCGTGACCACGGCAGCGGGAACTGCGCCGGAATTTTGCGCTTCGGGCGCTTCTTATTTAATCCCCGCGAAAGAAGTGCCAGTTGCCGACCCTCCGCCCCCCTTCGGCCAGTTTTCGCGCGAATGGACGTGGTTTGAGCCTGAGCTCGTCGAACTAGGAAATGCATTGCGCGAAATATACGAGAATCGCGCCGAGGCGGAACGTCGCGGGGCGCTGGCCGCCAGCCTTGTTCTTGAGACGCACGCTTGGCCCCGACTTATGCGCTCATATGCAGCCCGCATCGCGCTGCTTACTGGCTCCTCGGCAGACGCACAAATAATAACCGAGGCCGCCTCAACCCTCGCTAAACGTTGAAACGGTTTCAGTCGCACCGGCATTGCCGGCGGTGCTTCCGGCGTCTGGCTTTTTAATCTTCGCTCCCGTACGCCGGCGCAGTGCCCCTTTTGAATGCCGCTTCGCCGAAAGCCCTTGCACGTTGCAGCCGCCAGCTATAACGTATCCGTCGGCCTAAAACACCGCGAAAAACTACACCGAAGCCTTTTCACAAAGGAGACCGGTACATGGATACTTCGAAGGCTATTGGCGCGATCTTGCTCGCAGTCATCCTGGGTATGTTCCTGGGTGGAAGGTCCCGCGCGCAGAACGCCGCAAACGGCAGCCCCGCCGCAGCAGCGCAGGCCCCTCTGCCCAAAGACGTCTATCCCGATTCGGGCAATCGCCTCCCGTTATTGAAGCGCGACGATTTGGACGATTACGGCAAATCCGTTTACGACGAACTTGCCACACTCGGAGGAAATCCCGCCCCACTGCGTCTCTACAGCCCCAAACTCGCAAAACCCATGGCCGAAGCGCATCACTACCTCAAGTACGACTCAGGTCTGGGAGACCGGCTCACCGAGATCGCGGTGCTGACAACCGCGCGCGAGATGGAAAATCAATTCGAATATACGCAATGGGAAACGCATGGCCGCAGGCCGGGCTCAAGCCACATCGACGACAACATCATCGATATCATCAAGTATGAAAAGCCCGTGACGGGACTCGATGAGAAGGATGCCGCCATCATTACCTACGGGCGCGAGCTGATTGGCCACAAAAAAGTTTCCCCCGAAACCTACGCCCACACGCTGCGCCTCTTTGGTCAGCGCGGCACCGTGGATTTGACGGAACTGATGGCCCTGTATGTCGCCACCGGGGTCGAGCTGAATGCGTTCGACATGCAGTTGCGGCCCGGACAAAAGCCCCTCCTTCCGCCTCAAGCCGCCACGGCGAATTGCGTCAGTCGCTAAATTGGAGCGCAGAATAATGGCATTGTCAAAAGCAGCCGCATTCATAACGCTCGTCGGCGTCGCAGGCCTGCTGCTGGGCGCGAATATGCGCGCGCAGAATCCCTCGAACGCCGCAGGCTCGTCCGCGGATACGCTTCCGAAGGACGTGTACCCCGACTCGCGGAACCGCCTGCCCTTGCCTAAGCGCGATGAAATGGACGATGAAGGCAAGAAGGCCTTCGATGAATGGTCTTCCGGGCTGCAAATGGCCTCGATAAACCGCCCTCCCCTTCGCCTCTACAGTCCGAGACTCGCCCAACCGCTGGATAAAGCGCATCACTATGTGAAGTACGAAACCGCGCTGGGTGTGCGGTTGACAGAGGTCGCCGTGCTGGTGGCAACGCGCGAAACCGACTGCCAGTTTGAATGGACCAACTGGGAACTACACGGACACAACCCGGGCGATCCGCGCTATATCGAGCCGGCCATCGTCGATATCGTCAAGTACGACAAGCCCGTGGAGGGCCTGGGAGAAAAGGAAACCGTCATCATCAATTTCGGGCGCGAACTCTTCGATCAGCGAAAAGTTTCATCCGGGACCTTCGCGCATGCCCTGCGGTTGTTCGGCCCTCGCGGCGTGGTGGACTTGACCGAACTGATGGCGCTCTATTCCCAGACTGCGGCGGAACTGAATGCGTTCGATATGCAGTTGCAGCCAGGGCAAAAACCGCTGCTACCTCCGCGCCCTTACAGTGCGAAGTGCCCCGCGCACCCCCTGGCGCAGACTCCCCTTTCAGGAGATGCCACGCTTCCCAAGGATGTGCACTCCGACTCTAGAAACCGGCTCCCGCTTCCAAAACGGGAGGACATGGACGATTACGGAAAAAAGGTCTACGACAAACTGTCGAATGGACCCGGATACACGCCTCCCCTGCGCTTCTACAGTCCGAAGCTCGCCGAATCGATGAGCGCCACTCATTACTACCTCAAGTATGAAACAGGCTTGCCGGACCGCCTTGTCGAGATTGCCGTTCTGGTGACGGCGCGCGAGCTTGCCAACCAGTATGAATGGACGCAATGGGAAACCTTCGGCAGAAAAGAGGGCGATGCGCGCTACGTGGAGCCTGCGATCATCGACATGATCAAGTACAATAAGCCCGTCTCTGGACTCGGCGAAAAAGAAACCGCCGTGATCGAGTTCGGGCGCGAGCTGTTCGGGCAAAGAAAGGTATCGTCGGATACCTTCGCTCACGTCCTCCGCTTGTTCGGTCGGCGCGGCACCGTGGACCTCACCGAACTCATGGCGATGTATGGCGCGACCGGTGTGGAGTTAGATGCTTTCGATCAGCAATTGGTCGTGGGCCAGAAGCCCCTGCTGCCAGCCGATGCCCTGCCCGGCTATTGCGCTCGTCCGTAGACAGCACTACCAGCTCAGTTGAAGCAGTGAAACAGCCTGTCGCGGCAGATGAAAATCGAGTTTCGTTTCCTTGCTGGTGTCGATCCAGCTAGGTGATTCGAGTTCCTGCAACTGGCCCGCCGCTTCAAGTGCCGCATATTGTTCCGGCGTAGGCTGCTGCGGCGATCCCATCTTCCTCCATGCCGTATAAGCGTTGCTATGCGTGTCATCGATGCGATAGTGGCGCAGCAGCACTCTGCTCGCCGCCGCGGGAAGACCGGCGACCTCAATTTTTACCTCAGCATCAGAACCGGACACCTTGTCGTCGTGGTAGTTCCAGACGAGGATTGAAAGTTCGCGATCGGAGCGAACAGCGAGAGCGTCTATGTCAGGATCGCCGCGCACACCGTTGGTTTCAATCGTGGTCAACGGCACACGCCCGCTGCTTTCCACCACCACGCGGTTGCCCCGCATCAGCCCCGCCATGCGGAACACATTGAGCACCGGCTTGTCGATGCCGTTGGTGGCGAGCGTGCGGAAGCCCTCGAAGTAAGGCGAGCCTTCGAATTCGAAGGCCCAGGTCAGCATGCCCGCGATGTTGGTCTTCTCGCGATCCGCCAGCTCGAAGATGTTCTTCATCATGGCCGCCTCGTAGGCAGCATAGAGCGGATCGTTGCGGTAATCGTTTGCCGGATAGAAGGTCGCGGAGCACGCCGCGCATCCGTCGGGGTCCGACTCGCTGATCACGATCGGCAGTCCACGAAATTTCGGAAAGGAACTCACGATGGCAAATCCCTGGGCGGCGTCGCCGGCGTTCTTCGACATGCGCATCCGCACGTGGCCGTCGACGACGGCGGTGCGGCCCTTGGCGTGGAACGTCATGAAATCGAGCGGCGCGCCCACCGCGCCGGTAACGGCATTCGTACCTTTCGCGCAGTGCTCCAGGAACTGGCGCAGGAAATTCTCGCCGTGATCGACGGTCGGGCCGGTGGAGGCTGGACCGCCGATTCTCGCCGTGGGAAGCGCGCGCTTCAATCCGTCGGCGGCAAAGTCGTACAGCCGGTCATACTCTTCCGGGGTGCCGTGCCAATAGCTGATATCGGGCTCATTCCACACCTCCCAATACCAACTCTCCACTTCGGCGCGCCCATACTTGGCAACCGCATGCTTCACCCACTGATTCACCAGTTCGCCCCACTTCGCGTAATCTTTCGGCGGATACGACCAGCCGATAGCGTAGTCGGCACCGCTGCCTCCCGGCTTCCACACGGGAGTGTAAGGCTCCGGATGCGAAGAGAGAGCCTTCGGCATGAACCCGATCTCGACAAAGGGTTTTGCGCCGGCCTGCAGATAGGTATCCATGATGCGGTCGGTGATAGTCCAGTCGTAGACCGGCTTGCCCGAGGCGTCTTCGGTATAGGCGTTGGTCGAACCGAACTTCAAGCTGGGAGTTCCGTCGCCCGTCGCCAGCATGAAGTGCGTGCGGATGTAAACCGGCGAGCTGCCCACGCTGGCAAGTTCGCCGATCAGCTTTTTGCCGTAATTCGAGTAAGTGAAATTCGGCTCGTCGTAGCCGAAATAACCGTAAATGGGCTTATACGGGCCAACTGTTTGCGCGGCATTGACACGAATGGTAACGCCGTTCTGCGCAAAAACGCAGGGCGAGGCCAGCAGCAAAAGGACAAGAACCCGAGTGATGAGGCCGGGCATCATCCGCATCGTAGACCTTTCTTTCAGAGGAATATCCCGCCGGAGACTTCGATTCTTTGCCCATTCACCCATTGGTTGTCATCGGAAAGCAGCGCGGCTACGGCGCCCCCGACATCGTCCGGCAGTCCCACGCGGCCCAGCGCCGTCGATGAGGCAATCGTCCGGTTGATTTCCTTGTTGTCGCGCACCGCGCCGCCGCCAAAATCGGTCTCGATTGCGCCGGGAGCGATTACATTCGCGGCGATCCTGCGAGGGCCCAATTCCTTGGCCATGTAACGCGTCAGCACTTCGATGCCGCCTTTCATCGCGGCGTAGGCGCTATAACCGGGAAAACTGAAACGCGCGAGACCGCTGGAAATATTCACAATCCGCCCGCCGTCCTTCATCAATGGCAGAAGCTTCTGCGTCAGGAAGAACGGCCCTTTTAGATGGACGTTCATCAGTTGATCGAACTGGTCTTCGGAGGTTTCCGCGAACATCGCGAAAAAACCGATCCCCGCATTGTTGATGAGGAAGTCGAAGTCGGCGCGGCCCCAGGTATCGCGAAGCAAGCTCTTTACGCTCCCCACAAACGCGTCAAATGTCTTGGGGTCACCCGCGTCGAGTTGCAGCGCGACCGCCTTCCGGCCGGCCTTTCCGACCTGGGCGCACACATCGTCCGCTTCCCTCTTCTTGCTGTGATACGTCAGAATCACGTCGTGCCCTTTCGCGGCGAGATGCAAACACATGCTTTTACCGAGGCCGCGGCTGCCTCCGGTTACGATTGCGATTTTCATTACCCAGCTCCCTTTCGATGTTGCTACCCCGGAAGGGTACACTGGCGGCCGCTCCTTTGAAAACATGCTGTCTTAAGGGATCTTCTTCAAAGCACGAATCGGCGTCGCTTGCGGCACGAGCGCGGGCTGAAGAGGGAAGGGCGCCTTGGCTCACTTCGCCGGCAGAGGCTTCAAAAGGGCGGTTTTACCGTCGGGAACGCCGTCATCCGCGGCGGTCTTGAGCATCATTGCAAGCAGTTCGTACGTGCCGGTTACCGTAGTCAGGTCAACGATCTGCTGATCGGTGAAAATCGCTCGCGCCCTTTTGAACGTAGCGTCAGTCAATTCGTGCCTCGTGGAAAGCTCCATGCAGAAATCATAGACGAGAGATTCGTCAGGCTGCATGCCGGCCGGGCGCTTCCCTTGCGCGAGGTCGTCGGCGACGGGCTGCGCAAGTCCCGCTTTGAGGGCGATCGGATAGTGGGCCCTCCATTCCACCTGAGAAGTCCACAGGCGCGCCTGAATCAGGATGGCGAATTCATTCAGCCGGTGCGGGATCGATGTGTGAAAGCGGAGATAATCGATCAGCATGAACAGCCGGTCGCCCATCTCCGGACTACGCAGCATCAGGTTGTTGGGTCCGCTGAGGCTGCCGGTGCTTGATACTTTCAGTATTTTTTCTCCCAGCGGCCGCTGCTCGCCGTTCAGTTGCTCCATCTTGAATTCCGGAAACCGTGGAGCCTGATCGGTCGCACGCGCCTGAACTCTCGGCATCACGAGCACCAGGGTTAGGATCACGCCGATCGAAATTCCAAAAGCTGCAGCCAGCAAACTTTTCACAGTGATACCTCGTGTTGAGATTTTACTTGGCGAGGGGATCAGGACGCAGTTGGAACCGCACGATCGTGCTTTCCTGGCCCTTCCCCGTTTCCTGATGCCAGGGAGTCCGAGTGCCATTGTCGGCCCACAACCCGCGCCCCTTCCAGCCGGTGCTGGGGTCGTCAATGCGCCCGTCCAGCCCGCGCTGATAAAACGAAATCGGATAAGGCACACGCAACAAGGTCCATTTGCCGGACTTCGGATTGAGCACCATCAAAGAGTCGGAGTTCGTGCCATTGGCGATGGGAATGTTGTCGCCCATGCCGAACGTGTTGTATTTGTCCACCCAGTTGTAATAAGACCACTCCGTGGAAGTCTGAATTGTGACTCCTTTGAAATTCGGTCCCGGCATGGGATAGAGCGTCCAGCCTTCCGGGCAGTGCTGGCCGGTGGCCTTGGGCCCGCTAAGCACTTTGCACCTGGTCCGGTCAAAACGCGCGAACTGGCTGCTGCCGGCCAGCGCGGTCCAAACCACGCCATTGGAATCCACGTCGATGCCGCGCGGGAAAAAGGCTCGCACACCCGGTTTTGCTGGATTGTCAAACGGAAGCTCGTACACTTCGGACTTGCAGGTGGCCGGTGGATTGTCTCCGAGCGTCATCCTCAGAATCTTCCCGGGATAGCTCGCATAGGCCACCCACACGCTGCCGTCGAGAGGACTGGGTTGCACGCTATAGGGATTGCCGGTAACTCGCTGGTCTGTTCCGGGATCGAATTTCCCGTTGCCGTTGAGGTCGAGATACGGCGAGCACCAGCCCTGCGAGGCCATCGCGTCGCCCGTTTCGTCGTACATCCTGGTTTTAAGCCAGCCAACGACCCCGTTCACTCCGCTGGGCGACCCGCCGTCGGCGTAGATCGTTCGGTCTTTGTCGTAGCCGAAGTTCACATGGTGCGTGCGGAAGCAGG
Source organism: uncultured Acidobacteriota bacterium (assembly GCA_963848365.1). Taxonomy (GTDB): domain Bacteria; phylum Acidobacteriota; class Terriglobia; order Acidiferrales; family UBA7541; genus Palsa-295. The sequence continues at coordinate 749,668 of CAWKDI010000002.1, read as the reverse complement.
TTGGAATCAGCTTGAACGCCTTCGTCCGGGGGTCGTAGACCGATAAGTGCCGGTCTGTGTAATCGATCGGAAACGCCTGGGCAAACTTGTTTGCCGAACCTTTTCTGCACACGGGCAGCGTTTGCGGCGCACGCACGCCAGACGTCATCCAAACGCGCCCGAGTTCGTCCATGGTGAGCGAATTCGGGTTCGAGGGATCGTCAATCGGATTGAATTCCTTCGGCGTCCAATAGGGAGACGGGATCGCATTCGGCGGTTCCACGCGCCCTATTTCGTTGGCGCGCATGTTTTTTTTGTCGTCGATCGTCGGGAGCGGAATCGTCTGATTGGTGTTTTTTACCGGGTCCAGAATGACGAGCGTTCCGTTGTGGTAATCGATCCCGTAGATCGGCCCATTGCTGTTGAGTGTGGGGTTTCGTTTATCGGTGCTGATCACGTCGTGCATAAAGGTCGTCGGCGCGCCAGCGTCCCATACACTGAGCACCAGGTTTCTCTCGATGCCCGCGGGTCGCGGCGGCGCTTGCGGGACCTCACCGGCAGCAATACGGTCGGTCCAGTCGGCATAGATGCCGACCATTTGCTCGTGCCCCATCTGATTTACGAGGTTCGCTCCTCCGGCATTGCCTCCGATCTTTAAAACCTGTTCCCAAGCCTCAAAAGTGGACGAGTATTTTCCGAGGCCCGGCGGAATCTCGCGAGTGGCCTTGTCGCCCATTTGATGGCAGATCACGCAACCCTTCAACTGGCTGATCCAGGCCTCTTGCGTAGCGATCACCTGCGTTCCCAAAGGGTGGCCGCCGCCAACAGGCGCCGGAACATCCACCTTCATTGGGAAGGCTGATTTAGGAGGGACCTCCAAAAGTGAATACCAATAGCTGGCGGGATAGTATTGCGCGGCTGCTTTTGCGTCGGGCGCCCCCACGGCTTTAAGCGCCAAGGATTTTCCCGGACGAGATTCCACGGCAGGGGAATCCACCAGGCCGTAACCGCGGACCCAGATGCGATAGCTCGCCTTTGACAGGTCGGGAAGTAGGAAGCGCCCCTCATCGTCGGTGACCACTATTTTGCGGAACTTGGTGGGGAAATCAGATGTTTCCGCGATCACCCACACGCCAGCCTCCGGTCCTTTAGCTCCGGTGACCACGCCACCGATATCGTCGGCGTCCACCGCCACCTGACTGGTTTGCGCCGGCACTACCTCAGCGGAAGCGGCTGAGTTTTCTGTTATCCCCCTCCAGGCTCCCGTAAGAGCAAGAAGTACCGCGAATATGACGAGTCGATGCCTCAACGTTGGCTCCGTCGTTTACCCGTGAAACAGATTAGAAAGTTCAAATTCTTCCTTATGGGAATTTATGGGACTCACGCCCCAGCGATAATTACCAATCCGATAAAACGGTCAGGAAACCTGAAGGCCGAATCCCGCTTTCTTAACCTGCAAGGAACAAGCAGCTTGCCAATTCGTCGGACGGTAATGTATCGTTCGGGGAAAGTCCTGAGGAAAATGGCTAAAATTTGCCGAATTCGGGGATATTTTGATGAAAGTTGATGCGTTTGTTGCCCCCGACGCGGCTGTAACGGGTTACGCATTTGGGCCAATTGTCGTCGATATCGCTTCGCGCCAGATATGGCGCAATGGCGAAGCTGTCGTCGTCCCCACGAAAGCCTTTGAAGCGCTGCTATATCTGGCAGCCCGCCCCGATCGTACGGTTACGAAGGACGAGCTCATCACCGCTGCCTGGAAGGATGTCTCGGTCTCCGAAGACAGCCTCGTTCACAGCATGTCCGCCCTCCGGCGCGCACTGGGCGACGATTCGACAAACCCCCGATTGATTATTACGGTCCCCCGGCGAGGGTATCGTTTAAACGGACCAGTGAAGACAATTGTCGAGCCGTCCGACGGCGCGCTAGTGGAAGTTGCGGAACCGACGGCTGCCCCCACGATTGCGGCTCTCCCCCCCGGGGGCATGATCCGTTCAGCGGCCCGGAGCGCGCAATCTGACTGGCTAAAATCTTCCACACTGTGGCGCGTGGCGGCTGCGGTTACCGCCGTTTTTTGTGCGTTCGCCGTCGCGCGGGAGTTCATGCCCTCCGGTACATCGCGCGGAGGCGCCCCCATTTTATTGACTCAGCCCGCCCCGGAGGGTGCGACGCTCGCTTCCGGCGGCATTCTTTCACCCGACAGCCGCTATATGGTATTCGTTGCGCACGACTCCAAAACGTCCCAGCCTCGTTTGTACCTGAAAGAAATGGCTTCGCCCGAGCTTCGGCTTTTAGTGGGGACCGAAGGCGCTTCTCATCCCTTCTGGTCGCCGGCCAGCGATGTCGTGGGCTTTTTCGCCAATGGCGAACTTAGGACGGTCAACCTCCGCGGCGATAGCCCAAAAGCGATTGCCGCTGTGCCGGTGAGCGCCGGTGGGGGCACTTGGAGCAGCAGCGGTGCGATTCTTTTTTCCGATTGGCAGACGGGCTTGTACCGCGTCGATCCACTGAATGGCCGGGTGACGCGCGTTACCACAGTCAATCGTTCCGCAGGCGAGATCGTGCAGAATCTGCCGCAGTTCCTGCCCGATGGGAGGCACTTCCTCTTCTACCTCCTTAGCGCCAATGCTGACCAAACGGGAAGCTACGTCGGCTCTCTTGATTCTCCCAAGCGAATCCGGGTGCTCAGTCAGTCGAATTCCCCCGCGATCTACTCGCCTCCGGGCTACCTCTTGTATGTTCAAGCCGGAATTCTTATGGCCCAGCGGTTCGATGCGCAGCGGCTGGAAATAACAGGCAAACCGATGGAGGTCGCTCGGAACGTTTCCGCGCCCAACGACGCCGACGGTCAGATGATTTCAGCGTCCGCTAGTTTGCTGACTTTCCGCTCCGGCGCCAAAACCCTTGAGCTCGCGTGGTTCGAACGCAACGGCCAGCGCGCCAGTTCCATTCCCGGAGGCAAGGCCCTTCGCAGCCCGATGGTGTCTCCGGATCAGAAACAGCTGGTTGCCATGGATATGGGACCAGGCTTATGGACCGTCGACCTGGAGCGCAACGCAGCTACGCGGGTGGGCCAAGGAATGTATCCCTTATGGTCTCCGGACGGCAATCGCATCGCCTTCGAGTCTTATAACAGCCTGACCATCTACGTTCGAAACATGAGCGGCGCCGCACCAGACGAAGTTCTAGTGAACGACAACGAACGCAAAATTCTAAGCGATTGGTCTTCACAGGGAGATTACCTGGTCTACGCAACACTGAATCCCAGCACAAAAATGGATTTGGTCCTGCTCCCCATGTCAGGAGACAAAAAACCGGTTCCACTGCTGCATACTCCTTACAACGAGTCTGACGGACGGATTGCTCCCAACGGTCGATGGATTGCCTATGTCTCGGACGAATCAGGAACCGAAGAAGTCTACGTGCAGCGTTTTCCCTCACTGGGTGAGAAACGAATCGTATCGATTGGCGGTGGCGTCGAGCCCATGTGGCGAAAAGACGGAAAGGAACTATTTTACCTTTCGCCCGACTACTCGATCGTTTCAGTGCTTTTCGACGCTACTGAGCCTCCTAACATCGGGGAGCCCAAACCGCTCTTCCGAGTCCCGGTCAACACATCCAGTACCCGCAATCACTATGTTGTCTCGCCCGACGGTCAAAGATTCCTGATCAACGTCGAAGACCAAAGCAGCTATCTATCACCTATCACGGTAATGGTGAACTGGATCCAGGGACTTCATGCTCAATAGCTCTAATTGCCTAAAAAATGGCGAGCACGGACTGCTTTTCTATTTGACCAGGTTATGGCGCCGATAAACGATTCACCCTCTTACAAAATCTCTTCTTCCTAGGCGGCCTCGACGGCTCCGTTGAAGGCAGCTCCATCTTCGATAATGAGCCGCGGCGTCTTCACATCGCCCACCACGGACCCGTCCTTTTTGATTTCAATCCGATCCCGCGCAGCAATATTCCCTTCCACCTCACCGTGAATCACGATGGCCTGCGCTGATATATTTGCTTTCATTTTCCCGTTGAGCCTGACGGTCAGCAGTCCGCTCGGAAGCTCAAAGGTGCCGTCCACACTCCCTTCTACCAGCACGTCTTCACTGCCGGAAATCTCACCCTTGATGTGCAGTCCAGAGCTGACAATTGTGCCGCCATGGACCAATTGCTCCGCGCGTCTTAAGTCGTCATATGTCTTGCTCAAGATTAAAGCTCCCCTCTCCCCTGGTCTCTATTTCGTCTGCCCAGTCTGCGCCCGGTGGCGCGAAGTTCCAAGCGCCATCCTATTTATCGAGCTGGCGCACGGGATTGAAATCGACTCCCACGTGAGGCTTCGCATATGTCCCGGTCAATTCGACCGGCATGTCCGCTCCGGCATGCTTCCTCTTGAAAAGAGGATTCAGTGGCTTCAATAAAATAGATTTCAGCCCAGTGGTTGTCTGGGAAATTTCCGCCTCCGTCTTTAATGTGCCGTGTAAATTCACTGTGCCGGTAAGCAGGTTGTAGGTTCCATTCATGTGAGCCGATGCTCCCGGTATCAGAAACGACAAATTCGTGAGCATTGCCACTCCGTCATGAAGCCTCACGTCGCTCTTTATATTGGAACTCACGTTCCGCCGCACTTCTGCGTCCTGTTGGCCCGGGATCTCGCCCCGCGAGCGCCTGCTCAAATCATTAACTCTCGACTGGGTATCGGGGTGAACGAAAACGCCTTTTGCGATAGCAAATTGCCCGCGCAAGTCAGCCTCCCGCAGAAATGGGCGGCCTTCGGGAACGATCGACACATCGGCTCCAAAGGTTATTGCTCCTGCCAGGGGCGGTGTGGGATCCCTCACGAACAGACGAAGCAAGTCTTCGACTTTTCCCGTGCGTGCTTCGATCCTGATCGATGTGAACCTACCCTTCTTGCCTGGGTGCCCGACTATATCCCCTGATGCGACCAGGGTCGTGTCTTGAAGAGACGCTTCGACTCGTCGCAGCGATATGTCTCCGTGGATCGCATTTATGGTCGCGCTATAGCGGGCTTGAAGAGGCACCCGATGGTTGGCTTCTTTCACGGTAAAATCAGGAATTTCCACCGTTCCGCCAGCCTCGATCTTGGCCAACTCACCGCTGAATTTATCGCTCGATGAAAGCATTCCGGCAATGCCGGGAAATACAGATAAATCTGCCCCCCTGGAACTTGTATGAACCGGAAACAGCAGTTTGACCGGGGTCGCTTTCGTTCCATGGACCGAAACGTCCTTGCGACGTGATTTCACCGTGAGGAATTGCATTCGTGAGGGCCACAGAATAGTAAAAAGGCGTATTCCGGCTCACCGATTTCAGCGTTAGCGCGTGTATTTCGAATTTGAGCGGAGGACGGTCTCCTTGGCGGGCAATCTCGAGCAGCGCGCCGTCGGCGATGATTTCCCCCACCCGCGTTCTCGATTGAGTGGCGGAGTGAGCCACCAAATCATCTTGGGAGCTTGCACCCGAGCCGCGCGGTGGCACCTGAACTCGCAAGCCTTTCAGAACAATCCGCGCGACATAACCCGGTCTTAGGAACAAGTCCACGTACCGTGACTGGATGGAAATCGTCTGCACTCTGACCAGAGGCGCTTCACCGGGCCCACTCGAACGCGTCAGGGTTACCTCATGCGCCTCGCATCCCGGATGCGGGAATATCCTGTCTTGAAACTTCCCTATCTGAACCGTGCCTGGAACGATTTCATGTATGGAGTCGGTTAGACTTTGCTCAGAGAATGGCCATTTCAACGCAAGGAGAAGCACCCCGCCGCAGAGAGCAGCGGCCAAAATCAATGCTACGGCGATTATCCACCGCGGCATTCGCAATTTTCCAGCCGCAACGTCTGTCCGTAGCATCACGCCTCCCGCGTCATAAGGCTTGTTGTGCTCTCCGTAACTTCCGGCTTGCCAACCAATCGAATCACATCGGACAGCGAGTTTACGACCGCGCTTGCTTTATCGATTCCTATTCGTTGGGCGGCCTTATGGGTGTCGCCCGCAAAGTTCCAGAGGCCCACGATGATCTCCAGCCTCGGCGACAGCGCCTTCAAGGCTCGGTAAAGCGATCGGGCGTGCGAAATCTTAAATGGCTGCAGGGCGGAGATACACACGACATCCGGCTTCTCGAATCTCAACCGTTCAATCAGTTCGGCTTGGGGCTCACGGCGAATACAGCTGGCTTTATAGCTATTTTGCTGTAACAAACGCGCCAGCATCCCAGCGATAATTTCGTCAGCCTCATCTCTGGCCGGAATGCAGACTACGGTAAATTGTTGCTTTTCTTGCTGCTCGCCAGCGCCCTGGGAGCTTGCTGGCATTGTCGAATTGACTTCCGGAGGGTTTTTGCCGCGTTGCCCTGCGTCTTCGGCCATTTCCCGTACCTCCTGGTAGATGAATTTCTCGCAAGCCTCATCGAGTTGATTTCGATGACGGTCCTGCTCCGCCAAGCTTAGAGTCGGCACCAAAACCGTATCGTAAACCTCCACGAGTGGTTTCCCCCCTAGTTGGTCTTCGAGAATTTGTTCGGCCTCATCTGAATCCATCGCCAGAAGTCGCTGATAAACTCGCGTCTCTGGGGTCAAGACAGGTTCGTCACCCAAAAGAAGTGGCAAGAAACCGAGGTGCGGGATGTGGCGTCCAAGCACAACTAAACAGACGGTCAGGGGCGTAGAAAGCACTAGGCCTATCGGACCCCATAAGACCGTCCAGAAAATTGCAGCCACCAGAATCGCAAGGGGCGACACCCCTGTATGCGCCCCATAAAGCGTGGGCTCAATGACGTAGGTAACGGTGAGTTCCGCGGTCACGAACAGGCCCACTGTGATCAAGGGCATCTTCCAGCCCTGCCATATAGCCATTGAGAGCAGCACGGGCATGATGCCACCTAATGGGGGGCCCACATATGGAAGAAATCTCAAAATGCCAACAATCACTCCCCAAAGTAATCCGCCCGGAAGTCCGATTACGTACAGGCCGATGCCGATAATTGTGCCGTAGCCGGCGTTGACCGCAAGCTGGGTCCGCAGATAACGGCTCACCCGATCACTCGCTTCATCGAACGCGCGGGTCAGGGCGCCGATCCGGTGTTGCCCCGCCAGCGAAATAAATCGGTTACGCAGATTTTCACGCCTCTGGAGCATAAATACAGTGAAGATAATTACGATGAGTACCTGCAGAGCTAACTCCGCCACATTCTGAAGCGATTCCACCGGGAGGCTCGGGGGTCTGATAACTTCGACGGGCAAAGGCCGCGTTGGCCGGGACGTTTTGGCGATAACGTGTTTTCCTCCCGTCAATTCAGGTGGCTGCTCGGGAGGGGACGCCAATGTCTCGCTAAGCTGGTTCATGGTCGCCGAAGCGTTCCGGATGGCAGGGCTCCGGAACACAACCAGAGAGCCGATTTTATCTTTGAGATTCGATTGGTACAGCGGAAGCTGATTGAGGACTACGGCGAATTGTCTTGAAACAACCCATCCGAGCCCGCAAACACCGACAAGCGTGCAGAACACCACCAGCACAGTCGCAGCTGTTCTCCCCATTCTTGCTCGCTCGCACACCTTTACCAATGGTGTTAGAACGAAAGCCAGCAGCATCGCCAGGGCGAGCGGGACAAATACAACCTTGGCAAAATAGAAGGCGCATAACACAACTACCGCTACGACGACCGTCAAAAGATGAAACACATCCCTCGACGAGGAACGCTGCGCCATCAATGAGTATCCTTACTCCCGCGGTATTCGCGTGTATGAAGGAGAGAAGGCCTCCCCGGTTCGCGGATATCTTCTATGGAAGTAACGAACACGGACATACCAGATGCCCTTCATTGACGACAGTTCGCTCCTGTAGGGCCGTGCGCTCATCCATGCGGAGAGGCTCTGTCTGGGATGAGTTTCCGGGTCGTGTGAGGGAAGTCTTTCGGTTGTCGCACGGAAATGGCTGACTGCGGCGGCTGGCGGGAACCACCCGCCGCGGACTCCTCGGGGTATTCGCCTCCTTCATCCGAATTCCGTGCCGGCGCGGTAACTGAGGCCAGCAGCGCGATCTGCCGAGTCACTCTTTCGACATCAGTGGCTTCTCCCGCTTGAAGATGACGCCATACTCACTTCCATTGTCCAGTTCATCGGGAGATAAAACCTGGACAAGTTCCCACCCCTGCTCGCCCTGCTCGCGAAGGAGGGTTTCCAGCGAACCCTTGAGAGAACTGATCTGTTTTATTTCGTAAAGCCATTCGGCCATTTCCCGCTCCTGGTGCGTGCGATGGCGCACAGCGATCCACTTGCGATTTCTTTCAGCCCCTAATTAATAAGGGCCTAAAGTCGCTTGGATAAATATCAGGTAAAGCAGGTATAGGGCGTGGCATGAGTATCTACGGCAGGGTTAAGTTCAGGTTGATGGCCCTTCGCACACTGGGCGGGGATCGCTGTCACCAGCACGCAAGCCTTGGGCACGCTGCGACTTTCGAAGCTTGCACCACTCGCGCGCGTTGCAAATCAACGCGATGACGAACGCGCTTCGAAATCGATGGCATCGGTAAAACAGTGGCCGCTAAGGGCTCCGCTCCGGCGCCCCAGCGCCCACGACTCGCCGGGGAGCGCGGCGGCGCGGTGACGGTTACTGCTGCGGGCCGCGACCCATCATCATCGGATTAAACGGTGTCGGCGTCCCGGTAATCTTGTCCTGCACGTCCTTGTTGACTTTGGTCAGCACCACGGTTTGACTCTTGTCCTTGTCAGTCGCTTTCACCAGTCCGTACGGAGGCACGTCTTTGCTGACCCATACGTCGTCGCCGCTGTTGTTCTTCCCTCGATAGTGCTCACAGGTAAACGTACCCGCGGGCACGGTGACCGACTCACTACCGAGATCGTCCGCGTTATTTCGAATGTCCTCGGGAGGTTGCTGTGCCATTGGCGCGTGCCCGCCCATTCCCAGCGGCATCTCGACGGGACCGCGTCCAGGCATCAGCATTACCATCTTGGCAGCGTGGCTATTGTTGCCGTCGACCACAAGGAGTTCCTTCATGACCATCGTGCCCATCCGCGGATCAGCGAAGGAGACTTCAAACCAGTAGGCGTCTTTTCCTTCCGCCTGCTCCTTTCCGACGATGGCGATATCGAAATTCGTCTTTGTGCCGTCTTGCTTGTCGATCTCGTATTGCGCTCCTGAGCCCACCACCGGGTTAAAGATGCCCTTGGGCGTCGGTATTTGTGGACGGCCCATCTGCCCTTCGGCATTCGTCGCTGCAAAAAGCGTGCATAGAAACAGAGCCGCCAGGAACGTGAGGTTTTTCATATCGCACCTATGTTGCGCCATGCGGCGCGGAGTTATTTCTGGAGCGAAATTGTACTCCCGAATATGCGCGGATAGCCATGAGACTTAAGTAAGACCGATTCACAAAAAGAAAGGAAGCCGCGTCCGGCGTCGCAATGGCTCACGCGGGCAGACTATTGACTGCCGGGACAGGAGGCCGGCCGGAGGATGTCGTTATGATCTGGTCAAACTGCGAGAGATGCGTCTTTAGGAGATCGGCCAACGCAGACTTGCTGACTGGCTTGGCGATGTAGTCGTCCATGCCGGCTTCCAGACACAGTTCACGGTCTCGTTTCATGGCGTTCGCGGTCATCGCGATGATCGTGGAATGGAGTTCGCCCCCTTCCCGCCGGCGAATTTCCCGGGTGGCATCATAGCCATCCATTACGGGCATCTGGCAATCCATGAAAATGATGTCGTACGGAATGGTATCGAGGGTTTCAACAGCCTCCTGACCGTTCGCGGCAACGTCTACGCGGCAGCCAAGGCGCTGAAGCAGGCTCGCGGCCACTCGCTGGTTAACGGGATTATCGTCAACCACCAGGACGCGGGGCTTGACCGCGTCCTTCGAGAATGTCCTTCTTTCTTCCGTTCCCCCGCCGGCTTCGGCGAGCGTAAATCGCGTAACCAGCGGGAATCCCTCCGGCAACTGGCGGGAACGTGCCCATACCGTTTTCAGGACTTCAAGCAGGGCCGCCGGCTTCGTGGGCTTGCTCAGATATCCCGCAAAGCCCGCCTCCTGGGCGTGCTTGGCATCCCCGCGACGCCCGCGCGAAGACAACATGACGAGAAGAGTCTCCCGCAAGTCCGCACTCGCTTTGACCTCCTTTGCGAACTCCAGGCCGTCCATCCCCGGCATTTCGTGGTCTGCGATGGCAATGTGGAACGGGTCGCCGGATTGGCGAGCGGCACGCATGGCGGCGATCGCTTCCTCTCCGGAGGAAAAGCCTGTATTCCGGACTTTCCAACGATCCATCTGCTCGTGAAGAATGAAACGGTTGATGGAATTATCATCCACATATAAAACCTTGAGATTCTCGAACGCGACGTCGCGGGAGAGCTGCGGTTGCACGCTTTCATCCACCACAAGGGGCAACGTGAACGTAAACGCAGAGCCTTCATTAACCACGCTCCGCACCTGAATTTCGCCGCCCATGAGATGCACCAATCTTTTGCAGATGGAGAGCCCCAGTCCGGTGCCTCCAAACTTGCGCGTGGTGGACGCGTCGGCCTGCGTAAACCTTTCAAAAACACTGCGGAGTTTGTCGGGCGGAATTCCGATCCCGGTATCTTCCACGGTAAAGCGCACCTGTGCCTTTGCGCCTTCCAGTTTTTCGCACTCCACATTGACATAGATATGCCCCAGCGAAGTGAATTTGATCCCATTACCGATCAGATTCACAAGGATTTGCCGGATGCGCCCCGGGTCGCAAATGAAACGCAGAGGCAGCGCGGGATCGTAGCGAAGGATCAGCTCCAGTTTCTTCTCGTGCAGTTTCGACTGAAAGAGCTCGATGGTCTCCTCCACCGCGACGAGGAGATCAAAGGCGATTGGCTCGATATTCATTTTCCCAGCTTCGATTTTGGAGAAATCAAGAATGTCGTTGATGATGGCCAGCAGGGACTCCGCGGAATGGCGCAGCGTGAGCGCGTACTCCTGCTGCTCGGGGGTGAGTTCGGTATCGAGTAAAAGCCCCGCCATCCCGATCACGCCGTTCATAGGCGTGCGGATCTCATGGCTCATCGAAGCCAGAAACTCGCTCTTCGCGAGATTGGCTGTTTCGGCTTGGTCCTTGGCTTCTTTGAGGTCGACCTCAGCCTTCTTGCGGTCGGATATGTCCAGAAACGTGCTTTGAATGCTGCGAATTCCAGTTTTCGCGTCTTGCACCACGTTCGCGTTCTCAATCACCCAAATCGGCGTCTCGTCCCTCCTCTTCAGCCGGACCTCCCGGTTAGTCAGTTGGCCGGAGGCAGCCAGTGACGCGATAAGAAACTTGCCCTCATTGGGATCAAGATAGGTGAGGCTCGAGGAGCGGCCGATCAGATCGTGACGGGAAGCATAGCCAAGAGCTTCCGCATAGGCGCAATTGCAGTCGAGGAGCGTACCGTCGAGGCTGGTTTTGTAAATCGGAGCGAGCGAGCGGGCGAAAAGAAGCCGGTAGCGGTCTTCGCTTTCATTCAACTGCAACTGTGTCGTCTGGAAGCGGCGGTCGATCAAGGTTGTGACCAGGGTTGTGCCTAGAATGAGCAGGGTCACCAGCGTAATTCCCACGATGCCGACGGATGACACGGAAACGGAGTCAGAAATGTCGCCCAGCAATGGCGACGGAGTCCACGTCACTGCTGCCATCCCCGTGTAGTGCATTGACGCGACGGCAAAACCCATCACGATCGCGCTCAACATCTTGTGGATATCGAACTGGCTGGCCGACCGGTAGCGGAACGCGAGCATCAACGCTACAGCGGAAACCGCGACTGAAATCCCAATCGAGGCCGCTAGCACCGCCAGGTCGTAATGGCACATGGCGGGCACTCGCATAGCCGCCATCCCGATGTAGTGCATCGATGCAATTCCCGCTCCCATGGCAAGACTTGCCAGAATGATCGAACTCCGTGGGAGGTCCGTCTGGCTGACGCAATACAGGGCTACCGCCGAGGCTAGAATTGCAGCGAGCAATGAGACCAGCACTGTGGGTAGGTCGTAGAGAACAGGCAACGGGAGAACGTAGGCGAGCATGCCGATATAGTGCATCGACCATATCCCCAGGCCCATGGCAAGGGCGCCAGCACCAAGCCATGCGAATCGGAAACGCTCCGGAGCAGCAGCAATCCGCCCCGCCATGTTGATAGCCGCGTCCGCCGCTCCCATGGCAATGATGATCGAGAGAGCCACCAGTCGAAAGTCGTAGTGATGAGCGACGTAGATCGGCATCGGCGGCATTTCGGCACCCCGCTTGTGTTGAGAAGCGCGGCGTCAGGAACGCCGGCAGCGCTCCGAGCGCGGCAGTTGTGCCATTTGCCACTTCCCAAAAACACTGATTTAGTTGTCGTGATTGTTTCCCAGCGGAAGGGGGAGCAATGACTGGAAAACTTCTATGTCACTATCTCGCACGCGGCCAGCGGCGTCAATGGCAAACTTCACATTTCGTGCTGATTCATAAGGGTTTCTGAGTGCTCCAGACCTCCGGACGTGATTCTTTATTCGCACGCCCGTGCAAAACTCAACCCAGGTCTTTGCCCGCCACTACTTGGGCATGCCCCAGGAATGCCACAAGCGAAACACCGCCCACGATGTTTCCCAGCAGCGTCGGCACAAAGAAGCTGAACGCGTAAGAGCGCCACGTCTCAGCCCCCGAGACTACAAGAAACATTACTTTCGTTGACCCGGCAATCACATGGTTAAAGCCACCCAGGCCAATCAGGTAGGTGATGATGATAATGATGCTCACCCGGGCCGATTCCGCGCCGGGCAGCAGCCACACCATCAGCGCGATCAGCCAACCGGCAAAAATGGCGCGCATGAAAATCGTAACGAACCCACCCTCCATGGAGCCTTGGCTCACCTCGCTGAGCATATGCTGCACGTGGGGAGAAAATAGGAATCCGCCCCACGCAAAGCGCGAACAGATAAGTTCCTGCGAGGTTCGCCATGAGCACGATTGCCCACAAGCGCAGGACGCTTAAGGCCGTCGCCATGTTCCTCCGCGACAACAGAGGCAAGATAACCGTGAGAGTCGTTTCTGTGTAAAGTTGCTGCCGACCCAGCACCACGATGAGAAAACCGACGCTGTAACCCAGCTTGGATACGAGCGGCGTCCACCCGCTTTGAGGAAGATAGGCGGCTAACAGACCTTCTGCTACCAGCGAAAATCCCATCGAGAGCCCCGCTGCCAGTCCCGACCAAGCCAGTGCGGACCAAGACCGCTTCAATTCCTCCTCACCTTCGCGGCGGATCGTCTCATGCACCACGTGCGCGCCAATCGCAGCGCGCTCCTGGACCTGTTTTTCTTCGATGCGCTTCTTTGCTACCGGCGAGAGTTGCTGGAGTTGCGGCCCCTCGGCTTTTGGGGATTTTGTGGTCACGAGCAAGTCACCGCGGCGGCCGGCCGTTCCGAGCAGAATGCATCCGCGAATCATTGCGGCCCGCCGAAGATAAGTCCATCCACGATACCCGGTACAAGCGCGAGCACCAGGTTGTATGCGCGCATTCGATCATGGCGGCTAGCGGGCTTCACTCATGAAGGCGAATCAAGCGGCTTTCAGGCGGCCTTGAGGCGGCACGAGTACCAGATACTCTTACTTCACACATCGGCGTCGATACGGGGACGCCTGCGGCTTTGTTGTCTATCCTAACTTAGGCAGATCATGACCCTACCGGCCCAGCGCGATGAATCGTCACCTGTTCCGGCCAAATCGCCAGCCGCTGCCCCGTCCAAAGCGGCCGCCACGGTCCTTTTGAGCGACGTCCCGGACGCCGCCACCTTTACCCTCACGGAAGCCGTGCCTCCCCCCTTGGTCAATGCCAGCCTGGGCTCCGCCGCGCTCGCTTCCCTGGCCCAACGCTACGATATTCTGGGCGAAGCGGGCCACGGCGCCATGGGCAGCGTTTATAAGGCGCGCGACCGCGAAACCCAGCAGGTCGTGGCGCTCAAGCTCGTCAAACCCGAGTTCGCCTCCGATCAGACGATGATGGAGCGCTTCAAAAACGAGCTGCTCTTTGCCCGGAAAATAACTCATAAGAGCGTCTGCCGTGTTTATGAGTTCAATCGCATTGGCGGCGTCGCTTACACCTCCATGGAGTATGTGGAGGGTGAAAGCCTAAGGTCGGTTCTGAATCGTTTTGGCGGGCTCCCACTTCGTAAAGCGCTCGACCTCGCGCTCCAGATCTGCTCGGGGCTCAAAGAAGCGCACGCGCAGGGCATCGTCCATCGCGACCTCAAGCCCGAGAACGTGATGATCGATTCGCGGGGAAACGTGAAGATTATGGATTTCGGAATCGCGCGCTCCATGGAGTCCGCCACGCGGCTCACCGGCGCAATGATGGGCACGCCTGGCTACATGGCGCCCGAACAGGTTTCGGGGAAGCCGGTGGACTATCGGACGGATATCTATTCGCTTGGCCTCGTACTGTACGAAGTGTTTACGGGCAAGCAGGCCTTCGTCGCGGAGAACCCCGTGGCTGTCGCCCTGAAGCAGGTGCAGGAGACGCCGGTGCCGCCGCACGAAATCGAACCGGCTGTTCCGGTTTCCGTCGAGCGGGCGATCCTAAAATGCCTCGAAAAAGATCCAGGCAAGCGATTTCAATCCATCGCGGAACTGGAGAGCGCGATCACGTCCTCTGGAACGCGCGCTGTGCTTGCTTCTCCGAGCCAGCCGTCGCCAACGCTTGCAAATCGCGAAGCAATCGCGCAGCGGGCAAAGGTAACCGCATCCCCGGTGACGCGAAAACCTGCGCACCTCAAGCGCACCCTTCCTGTTGCGTGGCTTTCCTTGGCACTAGTTGTCGTAATGGCAGCGGCTGGAGGAATGCACTGGATGGCGGTTTCGCGCACCGCGAAAAACCTGCCGCCTCCGGCTCATCCCGCTGCGCCCGCACCACCAGAGTTTGCACTGGATAAACGAGAGCCCCAGCGATTGCCTGTGGTGCACGAGCATCCGAAAACTTTGGCGCCAGCCGACTCCGACACTGCAGCGACAACCGTGGCAATCCAGAACGAGCCCGCGCCAAAATCCATGCCGCCTTACAAAAGCCCCGCCGTTGCCAACGTCTCGCCTAACCAAGACGCATCGGTGAGCGCTCCAACTGCGGCGCCTGCTCCAGCCTCCCCGAGGCAGAAACAAGGTGGCATCGCCGAATCCGACGGACCGGGCGGCTGGGCGAATTCAACCGGGCGCACCTACCTCTGGATCGGCCGGTTCCAACTGCAAGACCGCGCCCAGGAAACGGCCAGGAAGATTCAAGACCTCGGGCTTCCCACGGTCGTAGTTCCTCGGCGGAATCCGAATGGTGAATTCTACGTAGTGCTCTCCGGCCCCTTCGGCCCCAAGAAGTTTCCCGACGTGATGCAGCAACTCGAAAGCCTGGGCTTTGCGAACATCCATCCCATCAAGAACCTGAACCTTCCTCCGGAGTCAATTCGATGATGGAACCCGGATGCAGCACGCATCAGGGGCGCGTCCGTTCAAATAACGAGGATTCTTTTGGCTGCGCGCCGGAGCTGGGCCTCTTTGTATTATCGGATGGGATGGGCGGCCTTGACGCCGGAGAAGTGGCCAGCAGGTTGGCGGTTGATACCGTTCTCGCCCATTGCCGCAAGGCGGCCGCGAATCCGTCGCTTCCGCTCATTGGCGACTCTATCCCCGGCATTTCACCCCTGTCGCATCGTCTGGCCAGCGCGGTCCGCATGGCCAATGCAGTGATCCACCACGCCGCGGTACAAAAGAACGCAACCCAGGGTATGGGGGCAACCATTGTCGCCGCTGCGTTTTCCGATGGCCGCTTGAGCTTGGCGCATGTGGGGGACAGCCGCGCTTATCGTCTGCGGAATGGACACCTCGAACAGCTTACGCAGGACCACTCCTTCGTGGGCGAGCAGGTCCGCCGGGGGAAGATGACGGAGGAGCAGGCAGCCGCGAGCAAGCTTAGCAATGTGCTGATTCGCGCGCTCGGCGTTGATCCCAGCGTCGAAGTGGAGATCGCCGAAGAGCTCGTTCTGGACACTGACACGATTCTGCTCTGCTCCGACGGGCTCACCCGCGAGCTATCCGACGCGCGAATCGCCGAAATCCTCGCCGAAAAGGAAGATTCGCAGGAAGCTGCCGCTATCTTAGTGGAACTTGCAAATCGGGCTGGCGGCCGGGACAACATCACCGCGATCGTGCTCCGCCCGGCATTGCAGCACGCGGGAGCCGGCGGCCCGATAGGCATCCTTCGGAAATGGCTCAAGAGCCGCTGATCTTAGACGCAGAGGAAGGGGAACGACATGCCGACACTCGTGCTGAAGTTTGAAAACTCCGTTTTGACCGAGCGGCCGGTAGACTCGGACGAGGTGAGCATCGGGCGCTCGCCCGACAACGCCATCGTCATCGACAACCCGGCGGTTTCTCATTATCACGCTCGCGTTTTCAAAGAAGAGGACCGCTTGATGCTGGAAGACTTTGGCAGTTTGAATGGCACGTTCGTCAATGGCCAGCGCGTGCAGATGGTTACCCTGAAGCCGGGCGATTCGGTCGGCATCGGCAAGCACATCATCCTCGTGGCCGATTCGCGCAGCGCGTCTAGCGCCGAACCGGGGCAGCCCAAGCCAGCCGCCCCCAAAATCAACGAAACGGTGATGCTCGACACGAAAGCACGCCGGGACTTCATGCAGAAAATCGCGGCGAGCGGCGAAAGTTCGCAGGTGGCGCCGGCGCGGCTGAAAATCGCCACCTTGATCGTACAAAAAGGCAAGACGGACCAGCAGGAATATCCTCTCACCGATAAGCTCACGGTGATCGGCAAGTCCGCGATGGCTACTATCAAGCTGAAAGGGTGGTTTGCTCCCAAGGCCGCGGCACAAATTAACCGGCGCGAAGATAACTCCTACTATATCGGTTCAGCCAGCAAAGTTCCTTGCGTAAACGGCGACGCGATCGAAAGGCCGCGAAGGCTCTCCGAAGGTGACATCATCGAGGTCGCTGGCTTGAGACTTGAATTTCACTATCGGGACTGACATTCGTCAGCTTTTATAATTCTGCACAGCGGCACATCATTCCAGCTTCGGTCAATCCCGCCGTCTTACAGTTGGCATCCGCCATCAATACCCGTTTCAGCGTATGGAAGTGCGTGCCCACTTGCACAATCATCGCGCAAGGTTGGGTTCACTGCTGTTCCAATTCACTGGAGGCTCAGATGGCTACCAGGTCGAGCGGAAGAAAATATGGCAAGGCTGCGGGCAAAACCGTCGCGAGCGCGATGCGCCGAAAAAAGCACGGTACCCTCAAGTCGGGCCGCGGCGGCAAGGGCGGCACCGTGAAGAGCCGTAAACAGGCGATCGCGATCGGTCTGTCCGAAGCTCGAAAAAAAGGCGCAAAGGTCCCTGCGAAGAAGTCCCCTTGAGGCCGGAACGCAGTTTTTGCGTTATCTTCTTACGGCGAGGGCCGCCCACCCCCGCCGCTCGATATTCCTCCAAACCCTCCGAAATAATTTTCTTTCCCCCGGATTGAAGGTACCATCACACTCGAAGCAGTTCGCGGGACTGCATCTCGGACCATGGCTGAAACCTATACTTTTGCCGACCTCCGCGAGATCTTCGCCAAGGCCAACGAGGAGAAGTCCGGCGATCAACTCGCCGGCGTTGCGGCGCGATCCGAGAGCGAACGGGTGGCCGCCAAGCGCAAGCTCGCTGATTTAACCCTCGACGAAATTCTAAAGCAGCCTCTGATCGACCCGGATCAGGATGACGTCAGCCGCCTCATCCTGGATACCTTCAACGAGGACAGTTTCCAGCCTATCCACGGCCTCACGGTAGGCGAATTCCGCGAATACATCCTCGACGATGCCACTAGGGGCGCCGATCTCAAGAAGCTTCAGTGGGCCATTTTGCCCGAGATGGCTGGGGCAGTAGCCAAGATTATGAGCAACAAAGATCTGGTGATGGCAGCAGCAAAAATTCGCAACGTCACGCGGTGCCGCAATACGATGGGGGAAGCGGGGGTTCTGGGTATACGCGTGCAGCCCAACCACCCGGCGGATGACCTTGGAGGAATTCTGCTCTCCACCTTCGAGGGATTGCTGTATGGGTGTGGGGATGCGGTAATCGGCGTCAATCCCGCATCGGACTCGGTGGAGACGACCACGGCAATCCTTTGCGCGCTCGATCGCCTCATAAGTATTTATAAAATCCCGACGCAAAGCTGCTGCCTCGCGCACGTCAGCACGCAGCTTGCCGCTCTCGATCGCGGAGCGCCCGTCGATCTACTCTTCCAGTCAGTTGCCGGAACGCAGGCCGCAAACCGCAGCTTCGGCGTCACCCTCACGATGCTCCGGGAAGGCCGCGAGCGCGTTCTCGACGATCATCGGCATCGCGATGTCGCCTGGAAGGGCCCTCAGGTAATGTACTTCGAGACCGGACAAGGCAGCGCGCTTTCCGCCGAGGCTCATCACGGAGTGGACCAGCTCACGCTAGAAGCGCGCGCGTACGGCGTAGCCCGCTGCTTTGATCCTTTTCTCGTAAACAGCGTAGTGGGCTTCATCGGGCCCGAATATCTCTACGACGAGCGCCAGATTATTCGCGCCGGTCTCGAAGATCATTTCATGGGGAAGCTTCTGGGCCTGCCGATGGGTTGCGACGTCTGCTACACCAACCATGCCGACGCCGACCAGAACTCGGCCGATAATCTTCTGGTGTTGCTTGCCGCAGCCGGATGCAATTACTTTATGGGCGTTCCCTGCTCCGACGACGTGATGCTCAACTACCAGTCCACCAGCTACCACGACGCGCTGGCGATGCGCCGGCTCTTCAAGCTCAAGCCCGCTCCCGAATTCGCGGCCTGGCTGGAATCCTCCGGCTTCTACACCAATGGCGAACCAAGTTTGTTGGGAGAGTCCAAACGTAACCATCTGCTGCAAGGTCTCGAGTCCTCTCTCTCAGAGGTGATCTGATTGTGGGCGCCTCCGGAGAATCGGCCAAACCCCTCGAAAAAACCTCCGCCGCTTCAGGCTTGCCGGACCTCGTGGAAAGAATACGCGCGCGTACCCCGGCGCGGATCCTGGCCGGGCAGGCCGGCAGTTCGTATCGCACGCGAGGTCAACTGGAACTCCGCGAAGCCCACGCCGCAGCCAGAGACGCGGTCCGCACGGAATTCAGCCTCGCCGCGGCCTTCGGGCTCGATTTCATTCAGGAATGGCAGCTTTTTGAAACCTGCACCCAGGCCGCATCGAAAGACGAGTATCTGCTAAGGCCCGATCTCGGCCGGCAGTTTCGCGAAACATCGCGACACGATATTCAAAAGAATTGCCCGAGGCGCATCGATCTTCAGATCGCGATCGGCGACGGGCTGTCCGTCACGGCCGTCTCGACGCAGGTCCCTTCCGTTCTGCCCTTGCTTTGTGCAGGTGCGCAAGCGCGTGGCTGGCAATTGGGCCGGACTTTTGTGATTCGCCACTGCCGTGTTGGCATCCTGAACGAAATAGGAGAAATTCTTGAACCGCGCGTAGCCGTGTTGCTGATCGGAGAGCGCCCGGGGCTCGCCACCGCGGAAAGCCTCTCTGCCTACATGGCTTACCGCCCCGGCAAGAATCAGACCGACGCGGACCGCAATTTAATCTCGAACATCCATAGCCGAGGCGTTTCCCCGGCAGAGGCCTCCGCTCGCATTTTGAATCTGGCCGCACAAATGATAAAAGCTGGGCAAAGCGGGTATAGCTTGAAGGAAGAGCCAGTCTCAGGTTCAAAGAATCTCGAATAGACACCGGATCTCGAGGAAATACAGCGTGTCGCAAATGTTGATGGGAAGAACAACCCAGCATTCGCAGCCAGTCGGCGATGTGCGTTGTAATTTCAATTTACCGCGCCGGCAGTTTCTCTTCGGGATAGGCGGAATAGCGGCACTCGCGGCGGGAGCCCTGCTTCCCCGGCGCAATCTGTGGGCTCAAGGGCCCGCCGTAAATTCGAGGCGCATTGACGTTCATAGCCATTTTGCTCCCCCGGCCTGGGTAAGCGCCATCGAGGCTAAGCGCGGGCATAAATTTATAGGCGATGCGGAATTCCTGAATGCATTCAAAAACTGGACGCCTGCAAAATCTATCGAGCAGATGGACCAGGCGGGCATCGCCACTTCGGTTGTCTCGATCACAACTCCCGGTATCTGGTTCGGAGACAACGACTCTACCCTCGATGCCACTCGCCAGCTCGCACGGCAATGCAATGAATATGGCGCAAGAATTGCCGCGGACTTCCCGGGGCGCTTCGGACTCTTCGCGGTGTTGCCCCTGCCCGATGTGGAAGGGAGCCTGCATGAAATCGAGTACGCGCTGGACACATTGAAAGCTGACGGTTTCGGATTGCTGACGCACTACAGCGAGACCTACGGCGACAAATTGCTCGGCGATGCCGCGTTTGCCCCCGTTTTTGACGAGCTGAACCGCCGGAAGACCGTCGTCTACATCCATCGCAAAATTTCGGCGGGACCCTACGAGATTTTCGGCTGGGACGTCCACCGAACCATCCTGAGCTTGCTGAAAGAGGCCGGCACGGGCGGCGAACACGAATACACAGCGCGCTTTCCTGACGTGCGCTTCATCTTCTGTGACGCGGGCGGCACCATGCCATTTCTGATCCGCCGGAGCACTGCGCCGGCGAGTGCAGCAGGAAAAGCACCTTCCGGCACAGAAACACCTCTGCTACGCGCGGTTCGCCAGTTCTATTACGGCACGGGGCGTTCCAACAACTACCAGACGATCACTACGTTGAAGCAACTTGTGCCCGTGCCCCATATCCTGTTCGGGACGGATTATCCCTACGCCCGGGTAGCCGACGAAGCGAGAGGCTTGGAGTTATCTGGAGCCTTCAACGCACAGGAGCTTGCCGCGGTTTACCGCGAAAACGCCCTTGCTCTGCTCCCTCGTCTCAAACGCTAGTTGCTATTGCGGCCCGATCGTAACGTTTCAGCCGCCCTATGCGTCCTTAAAAGCGGCTTCATCCCGCGCACGGTCCATCAGATCATCGCTAGCCAAAAGGCCCTATGAGCGCTAAAATTCGCTCCCGAACATGAGCAAAAAGACAGCGCGACGCGAGTTTCTGAAGTTCCTGGCCGCAAGCCCCTATGTTGCTTCCCTTGGCGGAGTTGCAGCCTTTTTGCGCCAAGGCACGCTCGCGCAGACCGCCGCAGAGGCTTCAACTCTCATATCGAGCCCGTCGGAAGCGCTTAACGTGTTCGATTTTGAAGAGGTCGCGCACAGAAACGTCGCGCCCGGTCACTGGGCATTCATGACCAGCGGCGTCGATGACGACGCCACGATTCGCGCCAACCGCGAAGGCTTCCAGCACATCGAACTCCGCCCGCGCCGCTTGCGCGATGCCACGAAAGTGGACATGCGCGTTACGATTTTCGGCACGACCTACAACAGTCCGATCTTCACCTGCCCCACGGGTGGCCAGAAATCGTTCCACCCCGACGGCGAACTGGCCGTCGCACGTGCGGACAAAGCCCACGGAACCCTACAATATCTTTCCACCGCGACGTCAACCTCGGTAGAGGACGTGAACGCGGCGCTGGGCCGTCCCGTCTGGTACCAGGTGTACGCCCCGCGCACCTGGGAAGGCTGTGAGAAATTGCTTCACCGCGTGGAGACCGCGGGATGTACCGTTATAGCCCTCACCGTGGACACCAGCCCTGGAGGCCATGCGGAAACCTTCCTCCGCACGCGTCCCAAGGATTTGCGCCAATGCGCGGCTTGCCATGATGTCCGGGGCGAAGACATTCTCGTAAGGAATCGGCCCATGCGGGAAGGCCTCGACGCGGCTGGTGGCGTCCCGGTTGCGCTGGACTGGGCCCTTGTCGATCGAATCCGCAAATATTGGAGGGGGAAATTCGTCATCAAGGGTCTCACAACGCGGGAAGATGCGCGCATGGCCGTGGACCATGGCATCGATGCGATCCACGTGTCGAACCACGGCGGGCGCGTAACGGAAACTTTGCAGCCGACCATTGAAGCGCTCCCCGAAATCGTCGCCGAAGTGAACGGCCGCGTGCCTGTTTTAGTCGACAGCGGCTTCCGTCGCGGTACCGATGTATTCAAAGCGCTGGCGTTAGGCGCAACAGCAGTCGGGATCGGGCGGCCGATGCTGTGGGGATTAGGAGCCTTCGGCCAGCCGGGTGTGGAGCGTGTGCTGGAGATTCTGCAGGGCGAGTTGAAGCTTGTAATGGGCAATTGCGGCACTCGAACTGTCGCCGATATTACCCCGTCCTACGTGGAGCTGCCAAACAGGAAAAGTTAACGCCATTTAAATATTCGGACTGAACTGGAGATCGCCATGCATTCGCCGGCCAAGTTTCTTCCGGTAGCCACCTTACTGTTTCTCGCCGCCTCTTCTGCTCATGCAGCCACGATTACCGGCGCGGTAAAAGGCGCGGACGGCGCTCCATTCCAGGGCGCGTTTGTCGAGGCCCAAAACACCAAGTCCCGGATCACCACGATCGTCCTTTCCGACAGCCGAGGCCGGTATCGCATCGAGAAACTCCCTGCCGGCGACTATCGCCTGCAGATCCGTGCGGTCGGCTTCCGCACGGATCCCAAAACGGGAGTCAGCCTGGCCGCCGACCAGAAAGCTTCCTATGATTTCGCGCTGCAAGCCGGCGTGGTCCGATGGAACGATATTTCCTTCTACCAGGCTCGGAAGCTCTGGCCGGCGTCGAAAGGCAAAGACCTGTTTGTAGCGCATTGCGCGACCTGCCACCTGTTCCAGACCCGCATGGCTTCGGTAACGCGCGACGCGGACGGTTGGCGCGACCGCCTGCAATACATGCAGACGACGCTGCACGTAGAGGTCACGGATCAGGACGCCGACGTGATTGCCTCCTACCTTACCAGCTTGTTTGGCCCGGATTCCGTGCTGCCAAAATCTCCCGCCGATATGCCTGCCTACAAAGACACTGTACGCACCTTCAGTGCCGACTCCTCAAACATTGTCTATGTCGAGTACGACATGCCGGGCCCAAGCCGCATGCCTTTCAGCGCCGCCCCGGACAAGAACGGCTACCTATGGATTCCGAACTTCGGCGTCGCAAATAAAATCACGCGCCTCGATCCAAAAACCGGTGAGATGCAGGACTTTTCCGTTCCCAATATCGGCACCGCCGGGATTCATTCCGCCGTGCCGGCCCCCGACGGCTCCGTGTGGATGACGGAGACCGATGCCAACAAGCTCGGGCGCTGGGATCCGAATACCCAGAAGATCACCGAATACCAGGATTATTACCTTCCAGGAAAAGAAGGAACCATCGCCGGCGGTTCCAAGCACACCGTGCGAATCGATCCCAGCGGGAACGCATGGTCCAGCGGCGGCCCTTTGACGAAATTCGATCCGGAAACGCGAAAGTTCACGCACTTTGAAGAAATCCCTTTTGCCTACGACGTGAAACCGGACAAAAACGGCGACGTCTGGTTTACCGCATCGGGCGCCAACAAGATTGGCAAAGTGGACGGAAAAACCCTGAAAGTCTCGCTGTGGACCATGCCAACGCCCAAAAGTTTTCCGCGCCGCATGGAGATTGCGCCGGATGGAATCGTCTGGATCGGCGAGTTCACTGCCGGCAAGATGGCTCGCTTTGACCCCAAGGCTGAATCCTTCACGGAGTATCCTCTGCCTGGACCCGACCCAACCCCGTATAGCATGGGTTTCGACGCAGAAGGGTACCTCTGGTACAACTCCCACGACATGGATGAGCTCGCCCGCTTCGATACCAAAACCGGGAAGGTGATCGAATACCCGGTTCCGCACTCGGAAATCGCCATGAGGGAGTTTTTCCGGGATGCGCAAGGGCGGATGTGGTATGGCACCAATCCCAACAATAAGGTGGGATATTTCTATCTCACCAACAGCGCTGCTGGCACGGAGTCCGCGGCCAAGTAGGAATCAGTTTCCGTGGAGGCGTTTCCTCTCTATCTTGTCCGTCATATCGAACAGTAAGTAGCCGATGAACCTCTCGACGCCCTTCATCCATAGGCCGGTCGCCACCACCCTCCTCTCGGTGGCGATAGCCCTCGCCGGGATTATCGCGTTCCTGGTTCTTCCCGTCGGGGCATTGCCTGAGATCGATTACCCGACTATCAACGTGTCGGCCAGCCTGCCGGGCGCGAGCCCGGAAATTATGGCCTCCTCCGTAGCCACACCGCTGGAGCGTCAGTTCGGCCGCATCGCCGGCATTACCGAGATGAGTTCGTCAAGCTACTTGGGCAACACATCTATCTCGTTGCAGTTTGACCTCAACCGGAATATTGACGGCGCCGCCCGGGACGTGCAGGCCGCCATCAATGCCGCGCGCAGCTATCTGCCGGCGAACCTCCCGAGCAATCCCACGTACAAGAAGGTAAACCCCGCTGACTTGCCGATTTTGCAGATTGCGCTAACGTCCAAGGTCTACGATCGCGGTCGTCTCTACGACGCGGCCTCGACGATCATGGCGCAGAAGCTATCCCAGGTTCCGGGCGTTGGTCAGGTGCTGGTTGGCGGAAGTTCGCTGCCTGGCGTTCGCATCGAGATCAATCCCACGCAACTCAACAGCTATGGGCTCGGCCTGCAGGATGTAAAAAATATGCTGAGCCAGCAGAACGCCAACGAACCAAAGGGCCAGATCTGGGACGGCCACACGACCGCAGACATCCTCGCCAACGACCAGCTATTGAAGGCCGAGTACTACAGGCCTTTGATCGTCGGCTACCACAATGGCGCCGCCATCAAGCTGTCTGACATCGCCGACGTCCAGGATTCGGTCGAGAATATTCGCGCGGCCGGTTTTTTTGACGGCAAACCGTGCGTCACCGTGCAACTCTACCGGCAGCCCAACGCCAACATTATTGACACGACCGACCGTGTCCGCCAGGCGCTCCCCTCGCTGAAAGCCTCGATTCCCGCCGGGATCGACATGATGATTACCGGCGACCGTGCCACCGTGATTGTTCCGGCCGTGCGGGAGGCCGAGCGCTCTCTCCTGGTTTCCATCGGGCTCGTCATCCTGGTTGTATTTCTCTTTTTGCGAAGCCCGCGCGCAACGCTGATACCCAGTATCGCGGTTCCCTTGTCTCTCCTCGGCACATTCGGCGTCATGTACCTGTTCAGCTACAGTATCGACAACATCTCCCTGATGGCTCTCACGATCTGCACCGGCTTCGTCGTGGATGACGCGATCGTCGTGATCGAAAACATCACGCGTCACATGGAACTCGGAATGCGGCCTCTGGAAGCGGCGCTGCATGGGGCGCAGGAAATCGGCTTCACCGTTCTTTCCATGACCCTGTCGCTGGTGGCTGTATTTATTCCAATTTTGATGATGGCCGGAATCGTGGGCCGGCTCTTCCGCGAGTTTGCCATCACGCTTTCCGTATCCATCCTGGTTTCCCTGCTCGTTTCTCTCACCATGACCCCGATGATGTGCGCCCATCTTCTGAAGCGCGAGCATGAGCAGGTTCACGGTCGGCTTTATCGCATCAGTGAAAAGGCCTTTGAATCCATGGTGAACGTGTACGACCGCGGCCTGAAGTGGGTGCTTGGGCACGAAGGATTCACGCTCGGCATCCTGCTGTTGACGATTGCCGTGAATGTCTTTCTCTTCGTGATTGTGCCCAAGGGATTCTTCCCCTTGGGGGACAACGGTCATCTGAGCGGCGGCATCCGCGCTTCCCAGGATATTTCGTTTCAGGCAATGCAGGGCCTCGCGTCCCGCTTCGTCAATATCATCAAGTCGGACCCGGCGGTGGCTATGGCGGTGATTTCCACTGGCGGCAATGGCCCGGTGAACACCGCGCAGGTAAACCTCGCGTTGAAACCTTTTGAAGAGCGGAAGATGACGGCCAGCCAGGTGATCGATCGCCTGCGCCCCAAGCTCAACGCCGTGCCGGGAGCCCGCGTCGTATTACAGGCAAATCAGAACTTGAAGATCGGAGCCAAATCCTCCAACGCTCAGTATCAGTACACCCTTCGTTCCGATAGCGTGGACGCACTTGTTGAGTGGGGGCCCGTCGTTTACGCCCAAATGCGAAAGCTTCCCGAACTCACGGACGTAGACTCGGACCAGCAAAACAGCGGCTTGGAGGCACGCCTGGTCTATGACCGGCAAACGGCGGCGCGGCTGGGGATTACTCCCCAGTTGATGGATACGACCCTTTACAGCGCCTTCGGACAATCCCAGGTTTCAACCATGTACACCTCCCTCAACCAGTATCACGTGGTCATGGAGGTAGCCCCGCAGTTCTGGCAGAACCCGCTCGCCCTCAACGATGTCTACATTCACTCGAGCGGCGGCGGGATCGTTCCCCTGAGCGCTGTGGCCCACTTCGAAAAAAGAATCGCTCCATTGGCCGTAAATCATGACGGGCAGTTCCCCGCCGTTACAATCTCTTTCAATTTGGCCCCCGGCGTAGCCCTGAGCGACGCGGTTCGCGCAATCGGCGACGCCGAGCAGAATGTCGCCATGCCAGCGTCGATCCGCAGTGCATACTCCGGATCGATGCAGGCCTTCCAGGCCTCGCTCTCCACCGAACCCTTCCTGATTATCACGGCTCTGCTGGCGGTCTATATCGTCCTCGGAATGCTTTATGAAAGCTACATTCACCCCATCACGATTCTTTCCACATTACCCTCGGCCGGTGTGGGCGCGGTTGTGGCGTTGATGGTCTTTCATCTAGACCTCAATGTCATTGCGCTGGTTGGAATTGTCCTGCTGATCGGCCTGGTGAAGAAGAATGCGATTTTGATGATTGACTTCGCTCTGGCGGCCCAGCGCAACGAACATCGGGATGCCAAGAGCGCGATTCACGAAGCGTGCCTGCTGCGCTTTCGACCGATCCTGATGACCACCATGGCGGCGCTCCTAGGGGCCTTGCCGCTTGCTCTCGATACCGGAATCGGCGCGGAACTTCGCGTGCCGCTGGGAATCACGATCATCGGCGGCTTGATCTTCAGCCAGATGCTTACCTTGTTTACGACGCCGGTGGTGTATCTCTACATGGACCGCTTCAGCGTGTGGTGGCAGCAGCGAAAGCGCTCACGCCATTATCATGTGGCCCCGCAACAGGCCGACTGATTTAACAGGCGTCACGCAAATTCCTTGTTGCTGCGGGCTAGCCTAAACCCCAGAAAATGCCCTTTGCTTCGGTGTACGCAAGCATGCCTTGCAACCCCTTTTCCCGCCCAAGCCCGCTCTGCTTGAATCCGCCAAAAGGAGTTGATATGGAAGCCTGCTTGTAAGTATTGATCCACACCGTGCCGGCTCGCAGCGCGCGTGCGACGCGCCACGCCCGCTGGTAATTCCCTGTCCAGATGCCCGAGGCCAGCCCGAAGTCGGTGTCGTTGGCCTGTTTCAGCAGGTTCTCTTCATCGTCGAATGGAAGCACCACGGCCACGGGACCAAAAATCTCTTCGCGGCAGACGCGCGCCGAGTTGTCGAGTTCCGTTAACACGGTGGCTGGATAGAAGGCGCCTTTGTCGAAGATGCCGCCGGTCGGCCGTGCCCCACCGGCCAGCACGGAGGCTCCCTCTTTGCGCCCGATTTCCACGTATCGCTCCACATGCTCGCGATGAGGAAAGCTCGCTAGCGGCCCGAGGTCTGTTTCGGCAGACTCCGGCGACCCCATCCGGTAGCCCTTTGCGTATTCGACAAGCCCATCGAGGAACTCTTTAAAGATGGTTTTCTGCACGAAAATGCGCGAGCCCGCGATGCATGACTGGCCACCCCCCGAGAAGATGCCGTCGCCTGTCCCGCGAATGGCTTTCTTCATGTCCGCATCGGCAAATACGATATTCGGCGATTTTCCTCCAAGCTCCAGAATCACCGGCTTGAGCAGGCGTCCCGCAGTCGACGCGATCGCGCTCCCCGTCTTCGTTCCCCCTGTGAATGAAATCATGTCGACGCCCGGATGATCGACCAGCCAGCGTCCCACCTCGCCCGCGCCGGCGAGAACATTCACTACGCCCGGAGGAAAGCCGGCCTTGAGGACGATCTCGGCATATTCGAGGCTGATAAGAGGAGCGACCTCCGAAGCCTTCAGAATTGCGGTGTTCCCTGCCGCCAATATCGGAGCAAGCTTATGAGCTTCAAGCGTAACCGGCGAGTTCCAGGCTGTGATGGCGGCGACCACGCCCACGGGTTCACGCACCGTCATGGTCCAATAGTTTCCGCGCGGCGGCGTAACCTCGGACTCAAAAGTCTCACAAGCCCCTGCATAATAGCGGAACGTTCCGGCGGCGCTGGCTACCTGCTCGCGGCATTCCTTCAGCGTCTTCCCATTGTCCTGCATCTGCACGTGGGCCAGCCGCTCGGCGTCCGCGGTGATCAGTTCCGCGACGCGGTAGAGCAGGCGCGCGCGCTCGTGAGGCTTTAGATCGCGCCACTTTGGATTCGCCAGAGCCGCGCGCGCCGCAGTGACAGCCGCTTGCACGTCCCCCTGCGAAGCCCCTCCGATTCGAGCGATCTCGGTGCCATCCGCCGGATTCGTGGAAACGAATGAGTCGCCGGTTCCCGGCACCCATTCGTTGTTGATCAGGAAGGACCGGACCTCGCTCGCCACCAATGTCTGACTCTTTTGCATCGAACCTCGCTCAGTCGTTTTGAAAAGCTCTACAAGCAAATCGTGGAGCGGCCAAGCTATGAACTTTATCTCGTATTGGATGCCGTTCCCTGCGGCTGCGGTACAAAAACCGCGTCTGCCGCCGGAACCGTCCCGTTACTCAGGTATTGCCGCGCGTTTCGCACGGCGCCCTCGATCACCGAGCTGAAATTATCGATGGTTGCTCCGGCAAAGTGCGGGGTCACAACCGTCTGCTCGACCAGCGCCAGCAGCGGATTTCCCACCGGTGGTTCCTTCGCAAACGCATCGATTCCAGCGCCGAAGAGCCGGCCCTCGGCGAGCGCTTCCGCCAGGGCAGCCTCATCCACCAGTCCGCCGCGCGCGCTATTGATCAGCACGGCGCCGTGTTTCATCTGCGCAATCTTTTCCTTACTGATCAGATTCGCCGTGCTCGGCAACAACGGTAAATGCAGCGAAACGATGTCAGAGGTCTTCAGGAGTTCGTCCAGAGGCACGCCCCGCACGCCCAGCTTCTGCTCAATTTCCGCTGACGGAGGAAACGGGTCGTAATATACGATCTGGGCTTCAAACCCTTTGAGCAGCTTTGCCAGTTCCTTGCCGATTGCCCCAAGTCCGACCAGTCCCACGCGCTTGCCGTGCAGTTGCCGGTTCACACCTCGCGACTCTTCCTTCCGCCATTCTCCGGCGCGGGTCAGCCGGTCATTGAGCGGCAATCGCCGCAGCGTCGCCAGAATCAGCAGGAGCGCATGTTCCGCCACCGGAATCGCATTGCCGCCGGCGAGCCGAGCCACGCCAATGCCCCGATCCTCACAGACTTTCAGGTCGATGCGGTCAACGCCGGCCCCAAGCTTCTGGATAAACCGCACTTTCTTCGCCGCGGCCAGAATTTCCGGCGTCACCGGCGCAGCCATCACAAATAGAAGATCGGCCTCCGCGACGGCTGCCACCTGATCCTTCAGTTCGCGGCTCTCCGCAAATTTCGGCTCCCAATCCCCCGGCAGGCTGCGCCGAATTGTCTCGCAGATATTCGGGTGATAACGATCCAAAAAGGCAACTTGCATGTTGGGCATGCCAATAATTCTATAATACGCGGCTGGAATGAGGAATGGCCAAACGCCGCCGCATGGAACTCTTCACGAATTTCACCTATCCGCGTCGCGAGACAAGTCCAAACGGCTCTGCTACTATAGTCAGTTTGATTTAGGCTTTTTACTTCCATTAGAGGGACTACCCAACACAAATGGCAACCACCGTCGAGGTCATGGTCGAAGCATTCCGCGATGCAGGCACTCCTTTCATCGTGGGGCATCCCGGAGGCGAATCCGTCGAAATGATGGACGCCGCCCGCGTGCGAGGCATGCGTTTCATCCTGATGAAGCAGGAGACTGCGGGAGCCATGCTCGCTTCCACCTGGGGCGAGATTACCGGCGCCCCAGGCGTCTGCCTTTCGACCCGCGGCCCCGGCGCGGCCAACATGGTGAACGGAGTCGCCCACGCCTGGATGGACCGCTGCCCTCTCATCGTCATCACCGACCAGTACCCCCCGCACACCTACGAGACCGGCCTGCGCCAGCGCATGAATCACCTCGCGCTCTACACCCCCATCACCAAGTGGAACTCTACTATCGGCGCCAGGACGGTCCGGCAGCAGATCCGCCGCGGGCTGCGTATCGCCTTGGCGCATCCCCCCGGCCCCGTGCAATTTGACATGCTCTCAACCGAGACGACCAAAGAAGCCGCCACTCTGGTTGCCGAACCCTCGCTGCTGCCCAATATTGTTCCACTGATCGCAGATAAAGCGGGTCTCAAGACACCTCTCCAGATGCTCGAATCGTCCAAGCGGCCGATCCTGCTCGTAGGCCTGGGCGTGCTTTGGGCAAAAGCTTCACAAGAGCTGGTGGCTCTGGCGGAACGCCTCGGCGCTCCCGTGCTTACGACCACAAAGTGCAAGGGCGTAATCCCGGAGGATCACGCGTTGCGCGCTGGCTGCATCATCGGCGGCCTGATCGAACGCGAACTCGTCAACGAGGCGGACCTGATCGTCACCGTCGGCATGGACGCGGTCGAATTGCAGCCGAAGCCCTGGCCCTACACGCTGCCTGTTTTGTCCCTTTCTTCCATCCCCAGCACCGATGCACTGGTGCCTGCCACCGCAGAGGTCGTGGGGGACCTGAAGTCCCTGCTCGCGGGCTTGGCCGAATGGACACCCGAAAAATCCTGGGGCGAGCGCGCCGCGCGCGAGTTTCGCGAAAAGGTGGTCAACGCTCTCAACACGCCCGCCACTGGACTCTCTCCGCAACGCGCCCTGGAAGTAGCCCGGGCCGTGTTTCCCCGCGACACGATCGCCACCTGCGACGCCGGCGCAAGCCGCCTGCTCGTGGTCCAGAAATGGCAATCCTACGGCCCGCGCGAGTTCCTCACCTCCAACGGTCTTGGTTCCATGGGGTTCGCGATTCCCGGCGCTCTCGGCGCGCGCCTGGCGCATCCTAAGCGGCCTGTCGTTGCGTTTACAGGGGACGGCGGCTTCTTCATGGCCTTGGCGGAACTTCAGACGGCCAAGCGGGAGTCGTTGCCCTTTATCACCATCGTCTGGGACGACCAGGAAATCGGATTGATCCGCGTCAAGCAGGAGATCAAGGGCATTCCCACCTACGGCGTCGGCCTGGGAGGGGTCAACTGGGAGCGTCTGGCAGAGGGATTTGGCGCCGACGGCACGGTTGTCGACAACGAGAACGCCTTAGGTGACGCCATAAAATGCGCGCTGAAGTCCGGTCGAACCACAGTGATCGCAGCCCGGATCGACGCCTCCGGTTACGTCGCTCAGTTCAACGCCCTGCGCGAGATTTAGTCTCAAAGGAAGTGGCTGGGAAGCGGCGGCTTTGTAAGCCGCCGCTTTCCTGCCGCGCGATTCACTCCTGCTTGACAATCAGCTTCATCGACCACGAAAGCGCGGTAGACACCAGCAGAAAACCGGCCATCGCGAGCAGTCCGGCGGAAAACGAGTTGGTCCGGTCCTTCAGCCAGCCGACGAGTGCCGGTCCCACGAAACCTCCCACCGTTCCCACCGAGTTGATAAACGCGAGGCCCCCTGCCGAAGCGATCCCTGTAAGAAACCGCCCCGGGATGGTCCAGAAAATCGCTCTCGCGGCGTTGATTCCGATAAGCGCTACCGTCACCCACGCGAGCGAAGCCCAGAAGTTGGTGGATAGAATGGCAAACACCAGGCCCGCCGTCGACAACAAGCATCCAATCGTGAGGTTGAAAATTCTTTTCCCGCTGCGGTCCACTTGCGCCGCCCAGATCATCATTCCGACGCACGCGATGGCGTAGCAGACGCCCGTCACGAAGCCAACATCGCGATTGGAAATGTGCGACGTCTTGATGATCTGCGGGAGCCAGATGCCCACGCCGTAAGAGCCCGTCGTGAAGCCGAACTGGACCAGGGCCAGCATCAGGACGCGCGTATCTTTTAGCGCTGGCCATAAGTGCTTGATCTCGCCCGCGTGGCGTTCGCTGGCGATGCGCCGGCGCACCACTTCTTTCTCTTCGTTCGTGAGCCACCGGGCTTGATCCGGCGTGTCCGAAAGCATCCACAGCACCGCGAACCCAAGCAAAACCACGGGTATCCCCTCGATGATGAAGAGCCATTTCCAGCCCGCGAGACCTGCGACGCCGTCCATTCCAAGCAATAAGCCGGAAATGGGCGCGCCGACCACCGTCGAGACAGGAATCGCCAGCAGAAACCAAACCAGCATCCGCGTGCGGTACGCCGCGGGGAACCACGTGGTGATGTAGAAAACGATGCCCGGATAGAACCCCGCCTCCGCGACGCCCAGCAGGAAGCGCAGTAAATACCAGCTTTTCGGTCCAGCGACGAAGATGGTCCCCGCGGAGATCAAACCCCACGTAATCATGATGCGGGCAATCCACGCGCGCGTGCCGTAGTGGTGGAGGGCAATGTTGCTGGGAACATCGAACAGGCAATACCCGAGGAACAGGATGCCCGCCCCGGTTCCAAACTGCGAGGCAGTCAACCCGATGGCGTGGTTCATGGACAGCGCCGCGAAGCCGACGTTGTTCCGGTCCATGTAATTCAGCACGTAACTCAAGCTCAGAAGCGGCAGCAGCCTCCACGCAATTTTTGTGAACGTGCGGCGCTCAAATTCGGACTGCGTTGCAATCGCAGCGCCGCTGGCTGCTTGAGCCTGAATTCCCATCACACTTCCCTTCCAGCTTCCACGCTCTGCGCGGCTTTAAATCCATATAGGCGTGCCGGATTCGAAATGAGAATGCGCGGAGCAAGCCCGGCGTCCGGTAAAGCATCCAGAAAATCACTCACCAGTCGTCGATAATCGATGTTCCGGTAAGGAAGTGTCTCCTCCTTGTCGCGCTGATCGCCGCGCGACGGCGGATGCGGCCAATCGCTGCCCCATACGCAACGATCCGGCGCGGTTTCCAGAAGCGCGGCCAGCCATTCACCCGGAGGAACCGTCGCCAGAGGATCAGCGCCCACTCTGTAAGGCGCCGATAGCTTCATCCAGACATGTGGCAGTCGAAGCAAATCGAGCAAGGCGCGTCCTGAATCACTTTGCGGCGTTGCGTCGCCGGGCACGCCGTAATGGTCAAGAATGATGGGCAAAGTCGAATTGCGAATCGCCTCCTGGGCCTCGACCACCGTAGAAAGGTTCGCGATCACTTCCATGTGCCAGCCACTGCGCGGCAGGATCGCCCCGAACTGCCGCAGGACGTCGCCAACACCGGACTTCGCCAGCGGATTGAACTTGCTGTAGAAGTTGACGCGCACCCCGCAGACGCCCCGCCGCGCATATTCTTCCAGTTGCGCGCGCGTCAGCGCGGCCGGGTCGGCCACGATCACCCCACGCCCGTCGCCTTTCAATGCATCCAGTGTGTCGAGTACGCACGAATTGTCCGTCCCGTAAAAACTCGGCTGCACCAGAACCCAGCGGCTAACTCCCATTGGCCGTCCCAGTTCGCGCAGCGTCTCAATCGGTGCCGATCCAGCGGTGTAGGATCGATCGGCGACCTGCGGATACTGTGAAGGAGATCCCACGATGTGGACGTGACAATCGCAACCCCCGGAAGAGGGCAAATCGTATTTCTCTGGAATTTTCATCGCTTTCGGCTGCCCCGTTATCCCTCATGCCGCGCCAAATCGTTTGTCGCCAGGTTCGTATCCACGCGATTCGGTGCGCAGAACAATCTCACCTAACGCCAAAAGAGACTAGCAGACGCCGCCGAGCCTTTCGTAATCTTTTTTGACCCATTCGCATGCCTTCTTGGCGGCATTCATTCTGTTCGTCACGTCCCGCTTCGCGTAGCCAGCAGCCCGCAGTACCTGTACGAACGAAAAACTGGACGGCTCCGGCTATTGGCGCGGTTGGAACGAAACCCAACTTTCCACCTTCTCGCGTATCCTCGTGGTTGCCGATATTTTCGACGCCCTCCGCGCCAAGCGGCCCTACCGCGATTCGCTTCCGCTGGAGAAAGTCTTCGAGATCATGCGCGCCGATTCTCCCCGCGCCTTGGACTTGCCGCGCCTTGGACTTGCCGTGCCTTGAAGCGCTCATCGCCACCAAGACCGGCGCCGCCACTCCGGTGATCTCCGCGCAAATCGAACAAGACCAAACCACGGCTCAAAAGGTGCGAATCACCACGTAGCCGCTTTTGCGCGGAATCCTGCGCCCGATAATTGTTGTTCTGTTCTAAAAAAATGCGACGCGGACTCCACGTTAGTGTCGTCCGCGTCGCGATGGGATACAGCTTTCGGCCAAACTGCGCTAGCGGGGAGCTGTCTTGGCGTTGTGCTTTTCGTTGTAGATTTGCTTGCTGGCGTTGTTCTGTCGCTTGTTGATGTTCTGTTTCTCCTGCGGCGTCAGCTTCCCACCATTGGCGCTGCGATCGGCGGCGATGTGCCGGTTGATGTTTTGTTCATGATTCTCGGCTCGTGCCGTTTCCGAGGGTGACAATTGCCCGCTGCGAACGCCGTTGGCGATGCGTTGCTGCTGTAGATCGCGCCGCGCACCCACTTCATTGTTGCCGTAGTGCTCGGTGGCCGCGTTGTGCTTGTCGTCGTAGATGGACCGGCTCAGATTGTTCTGCTGCCGATTTACCTGCTGCCTCTCCTGCGGGGTGAGCGTTCCACCGTTGGCCGCGCGATCGTTATGGATTTCGCCGTTCAAATGAGCCTCGCGATTTTCGAGGTTCTTCGTTTCACCCGGCGTCAACTGGCCGGAAGAAATGCCGTTGGCGATGCGGCCCTGCTGGTTGAAGCGGCGCCCGTTCACCGAATCCATTGCCGCCGTGCCAGGGGTGCCGTGGTTGAAGGAAGCGAGCTGGTTTCGATCGTGGCTCATGGCCTGTTCATGTGAGAGCTGGTTCGACGTCGGCTCGAAATGCTGCTCGTGCATGGCTGCCATTTCTTCGGGCCGCGGCTGGGCAACCACGCCGCCAGGACCGTTAAAGCTGGTGCGATTCACCACCGTGTTGTTGATCACCGTGCGGTTCACGTAGACGTTCCGCACCACGCTCGTATTCACGTTCATCACGGCCGTGTTGTATGCAAAAGCCCCGCCCCGCCATTCCCCGCCGAAGAATCCCACGCCACCGTAGCCGAAGCCGTAGTTAATCCCCCCATAAAATCCCACATGAGGGCCCCAGTAGCCCGCGTGCCAGCCGTAGAGACCGCCCGCGAAACCCCAATACCCCGGGGTCCAAAGAACCCCCACTCGTGGCGGCGTCACCCAAACACCCGGCACCCAGTAGTAACCCACCGGCCCGTAAGCCCAGTAGCCGGGCGTCCACAAATAGCCGTCACCCGGGCAGGGCGGCTGCGCATACACCGGCAAAGCTGGCGGTCCGACGTGAACGGAGATTCCCACCGCGATTTGCGCGAGGGCGGCCGGTGCCAGAAACGCAGCCGGCGCGAGCGACAACACAAAGAACATCAACAACCGCAGAAACGGCCTGAAGATTCGCATGATAAGTCCTCCATGTGCCTGTATGTATGAATATAAACAATTCCGGCCCGAATGGCATAAATCCAACGAAGCCGGGGGTATCCAATGGGTTAAACCCGGAGTGGCGCAAAATCTCTCGAAGATTTTCGGGGATGCTTGCATTGCCAACACCGGTCGAAGAAGAAGCTGATTCGAAATAACAGCGTAGCCGCGCAACTCTAGCAGCCCTTCTCTGAATCAGATACAAAGGAATGGCGCAATCGGCAACATTCCCGATCCCGGACGACTTTTGACTAAAGGGTTTTACCGTCTTGAAGCCGCCGAAAGTCGGTGCTTATAATGAGCCCCAGCCCATCCCGATATCGTAATTACATGCTTGAAAACCAAGAAAATTTCGACTGCGGCCCAAAGGTTCCGGGACGCCGCGCGCACCCTCGCTTGGCCCTCCGCTCCTTAGCCTACCTCCAACTGGATGCTCAAAACGGCGGCATGATCCTCAACATTGGCGAAGGCGGGGTCGCCGTTCAAACTGCCGAAGTAATCGCCGCGTCGGAGTTTCCGGGGATGCGCTTCCGCCTGCCGCAGTCGGAAAAATGGCTGGAGGTTTCCGGGAAACTCGTATGGCAGGGAAATACGCGCAAGGAAGCCGGCATTCAGTTCGTTAATGTG
Organism: uncultured Acidobacteriota bacterium; assembly: GCA_963848365.1. GTDB lineage: Bacteria > Acidobacteriota > Terriglobia > Acidiferrales > UBA7541 > Palsa-295. The sequence continues at coordinate 713,437 of CAWKDI010000002.1, read as the reverse complement.
AGTGACGAAGTAAGGCAGCACATCATAAAACTTGCAGCCTCCGCCACATTTTCCACCGATCTCCCGGCAGGTTCCGGCCCCTCAGTGGGTCAGAACGATAGCGAGCCTGTGCCTGAGGCGAAGGATCCCAGCCAAAGCAATATCCCCTCCGAGATCGAAGCCATGTTCCCGAGCGAGCGGTCGTTGCCACTGGAACCAGCTTCATCGCACAGCGCTACTTCGGGTGTTCTCCGGGGCGCGGCAACTGGCGTCGCCAGGGCGAAGCAACCAGATAATCTCTACTCCCCTGTCTACACGTACGATCTTCCAATCCGGCGCGCGGATCAAGCCAAAGCGGTCGCGAAACAATCGACAAACGCGCAACATCGCAATCAATCGGCGACATCTTCACGAACTGGAATCGAGACCCGTTCAGAAACGCTTCTTGCAACCCATGACGCAACTCATTATGCGACCGACAATGCGACCACCGAGCCTGCCGTTGACGGCAATGAGTTCAAACCGAAAAATTCAGCGGAAGACGCGCACAAAGCCCCAAAGTCCACCGCGCGAAATATCGCAGCTAGTTCTGGGTCTCTAGGCAGCTCTCCTTCTGCCACAATCGATCCCATCGCTGGAAGGGCTTTCTATGAAGAGCTGCTGGCGGTCCATTCGTCGTCTGTGGACGCCCGCCACCTGCGTGCGGCGTGGCGACCGCCAGAATCGTTCTCGGAGAAACTTGCATCTCCGAGGCTGGAAAATGAAGGTATCAGCTTCACCGGATTTGGCTACCAGCCGACTGCCTTCGAAGAACCCGGCGGAAGGGCCTGGCTCCCTGTCGCCGCCATACTGCTCGTTCTTTTGGTTGGTGGGATGGTGATGGCCATGGGACCCGCCAATGTGAAGCAACTGCTGTTTCGCCGGGCCGCTCCAGACGTATCAGATATGGCTGGCCCCCCGCCGCCCGCTGATGCCTTTATGGAAACCCCTGCCAGGCACTCCGCGGCCCCCTCGGCCGAAAATTCGAATTCAACTTCAGCCTCTTCAAATTTAACCTCGCGGCCCACAAACAAAACAGCTCCGGTCCCCGTTACCGGGGACGAAGACGCTCCGCCGGACGCTGTCGTGTCGGCAGCTCCACAACGCCCGGCTTACGGCTCCTCGTCGGCTTCCACCGCAACACGCCAGGATGATCCGGACGAAGCCGAAACTCGAGAGGAAGCCGAGGCCAAGGTACGCCAATTCCAGCTCGAACATTCGACGGCATCCGTTTCGGCACCTGCTGGCGCCTACGCTGCATCCACCGAGCAGCCGGCTGCCGCGCCGCCCGTAGCGGCGCAGATGCCAGCTCCGGCGCCTCCTGTCAATCGCCCCTCGGAGAGTCATGCAGCCGCAATTCCGCCGCCGGCCGCTCCAAGTGCTATGCAAGGTGTGGTGGCCATCAGCTCCCATTTTGAGTCAATCCGGGGAGAGGAATCTGCCGAAGACAGTTCGCTCCACGTTGGCCAGCTCAGGTCATTCCGTCAGCCCACCTATCCGGTGGAAGCCATCCGAGACCACGTGGAAGGTACCGTAACCCTGCGCGTCCTGGTTGATCCTGCAGGAACGGTTGAAAGCGTAAAGTTGATCAGCGGGCCGCCGATGCTGGTTTTCGCGGCCATCAACTCCGTGTGGCAGTGGCGTTACAATCGCACTACCCTGAACGGCCGCCCGGTCGAAAGCTTCGAGGAAGTGACCGTGGCGTTTCGCCTTGGCAACAGCGCTTCGTCTCCGCGATAACGCAGCCAGCCTCTATTCGTTCGACCGCGCATACATCACAACAGAGTACGGTTTCACGGCCAGTTCCACATTCCCGGAGGACTCCACACTCGCGGGCGCTTCACTCCCGGGGCCATTCCATTTCAAATCGGCCGAATCGAGTCCTCGCACCCATCGCCCGGCAGGCATTGGCACGGGAAGCTGGGCGGCCGCCTCGCCAAAATAAAATGCACCAAAGACTTCATCTTTTTCATGCCAGCGGCGCGTAAATATCGCACGATCTTTCGTCGCCAGCTTTACTTCCTGGCTGCTCCGGTCGAGGTGCCTCAGCACGGGGTTCTTCCGTCTCAAGCGCAGCAGTTCTCCGTAAAAATTTAACAGCGCCCGATGATCGCCCTCGTTTCTCATATCCCAGCGGAGTTTCGAAGCTGAAAAAGTCCGCTCATCCTGCGGATCAGGCACCTCGCCAGCCCACTGAAAGTTGGCGAATTCTTCGCTTCTTCCTTTGCGCACGGCATCGATGATCGCCGGATCGCTGTGGTTCACGAAATACTGAAACGGCGCCGTCTCGCCGTACTCCTCTCCCATGAAAAGCAGCGGCACGTATGGAGAAAGAAGCACCATTGCGGCAGCCATCTTCAGTTGTTCGAACGAAACGGCTGCCGTGAGCCGGTCTCCGGTCTTCCGGTTCCCGACCTGGTCATGGTTCTGTGCAAACGCCACAAAGCGTTCCCCGGGCAGCCCGTGCGATGAATTGCCATACCGCCGCTTTCGAAATTTTGAATATTGGCCCTCATACACAAAGCCCTCGCCCAGGGCACGCGCCAGGTCCGGCAACCCCGCGAAGTCTTCGTAATAACCCGCCTGCTCTCCCGTGAACGTGACGCGCAGCGCGTGGTGAAAATCGTCGTTCCACTGGGAATCCAGCCCCCATCCATTCTGCTCGCGCGGAATCACGATCCTCCGGTCGTTGCGATTGCTTTCGGCAATCACGGTGACGATGCGATTCAACTCCTTGCCCTTTTTCTGGCAAGCCGCCGCCAGTTCCTCCACGAAAGGCCGCGCCGATGGATCGACAATCGCGTGGATCGCGTCCAGGCGCAGCCCGTCAATGTGAAAATCCGAAATCCATTGCAGCGCGTTATCGATGAAATAGCGGCGCACCTCATCGCTATGTTCCTGCTCGAAGTTGAGCGCCGCGCCCCACGGCGTCTTGTACATCTCCGTGAAGTAGTAGCCAAACTCGGAGGCGTAGTTCCCTTCCGGTCCCAGGTGGTTGTAGACCACGTCGAGCACAACCGCCAGCCCCTGCGTGTGGCAGGCATCCACGAGCCTTTTCAATCCCTCCGGGCCGCCGTAGGAATTCTGTACCGCGTAAGGATAGACGCCGTCGTAGCCCCAGTTGCGTTCGCCGGGAAACTGGGCCACCGGCATGATTTCAATCGCCGTGACTCCCAGTTCCTTCAGATCTGCAATGCGCGGAATGATCGCGTCAAACGTTCCTTCGGGAGTAAAAGTTCCCACGTGGAGTTCGTACAGCACGTACCGTTGCAGCGGCAGTCCCCGCCACCCGCCATCGCTCCACCCAAAATCATTGCCGACGATGTGGGAAGGTCCATGAACGCCTTCGGGCTGAAAACGCGAGACGGGGTCGGGATGCTCGGCCTGATCATTCAGCCGGTAACGGTAGAGTGCGCCAGCCCCCACATTCCTGGCCTGCGCAAAAAAGTATCCCCGCTCCAGTCGCTCCATCGGAATCATTCGCTCGCGTGGAACTAGCACATGCACGTCGACTTTTTCCGCTTTCGGCGCCCACACCAGAAACGTGCACTCATTCTTGTCGGAGCAAAACGCGCCAAGCGGTATTTCAAATGGAGAGGTCACCTGAGGTCCAGCCTTTCACGGGCGCACTAATCCCGGGCTAATGGACGAGAAGCTGCGAAATTCCCGCCAGCGGAATGCCGGCCCACGCGGGCCGATTGTTGAGCTCGTAGCCCAGTTCGTAGATGGCCTTTTCGAGCAGGTAAACCTGCAATAACGCGGATACGTCCTGGCGGCTGGAGGGAAGGAACGATCCGGATTGCGCGGTTTCGAAATAAGAATGCAGAAAACGGGAAGCTGCCCACGCATACCAGTTTTGAGACCACCTCATCTGCTTCTGAAAATCGCTCTCGCCCTGCGTCGATTGATCCGTGGCATCCGGCAAACGGCTGAAAGCGGCGTAGTGAAACGAACGCACCATGCCCGCAACATCCTGCAGCGCCGAACGCTTCGTGCGGCGTTCCGAAAGCGGCCGCGCCGGCTCGCCCTCGAAATCGATGATCATGAAATCGGAACCCGTGTAAAGAACCTGCCCCAGGTGGTAATCACCGTGAATCCGTATGCGCATCCCGAGGTTTTCCGCGGCGGCAATCGAACGAAGCTTCTCGATGATCTCGCCCTGCCGGTCGAGAATTCGAGCCGCCTCCTCGCGGGTTTTCGGCTGTAATTCCTCGCGCTTCTCACGCAGCAAGCCAAAATTGCGCTCCGCCAAGTCGATTGCCGAACGCTCGAAGTCTCTCTGAAAAGGCCCCGTAAACGATTCGGGCGCGAACGCCGGCTTCGAAAAGTCGGAGGCCAGCGCCAGGTGCAGCTGAGCCGTTCGCTTCCCCAGCAATGCAACTTGCGAGAGATACGCTCCCAGCAGTTCCGCCGCAATTGGCGGAAGCTCCGACTCGTAAGCCAGAATGGGATTCGCCGCTTCCCCCAGTGCTGGCGGGCCCTCCGGATGTCTCGCCGTTTGCTCCCGGAAATCCTTTAGCGAATCGAGAGTAAATCCCCAGGCGTCCCCTTGATTCGCGACAAAGCGCTGCAGGAGGCCAATCGACACGAGACTCCCATTTTCTTCCCGGTACTCGAACGCACCGGCGACAGGCGGAACATTGGGAAAGTGAGCCGCTTCCGTAAGGAAAAGCCCGATCTCCAGATCCGGATTGACGCCTTCCTCCACGCGCCGGAAAAGCTTGAGGATCAGGCGGTCGCCGTAAGCAACCGAGCTATTGCTTTGCTCGCCCCTCAGCAACCGCGGGTGCAACCCATCTCCCGAATTGGAGCGGATATCCTGAAAAATTGCCGTGTGGGACGCCCGCAATTCGCCTCGCACACCTTTCGACACGAGCTTTACCTCGACGGCGTCTAGCAGCCAGCTCAGGAATTGCTCATTCTGAAGCGCGTCGGTAAGAACTGCCGAACCGTTTACGTCGCCGATCCTTCGGATTCTCAATTCGCCGCCGTCGGCCGCTTGCTGCCCGCTCGCCGCCTGCGAAACGATCATCGGCAGCACGTAGGTATCTCCCATGCCCGTCTCGTATTCCACGCGAGCCAGGAGAAGAAAAGCATCGAGCTGCCCCGTCTGCAGCGGCACAAGGTCGAGAATCTCGGCTGAATGGATCCGCCGCGCCTTTCCTCCGAACCAGCGTTGCTTCGACAAGTAAGCCGGCAGCTGCTCCGGCAGGGCGAGCCGCAAATCCTCATAAAGCGCCATGCGTTTCTCCGCTCCCGGTGTGCTCATAACCCGTGTTCCTCCTCAGCATTCAGCCCCGGTCGCCGCCCCGTCGGAGGACTGGCCTTCCCGTTCTGCCCATCTCCGCCCGGAAGATCAGGACTGAGCCAGAGCAAGTTGACCAGAGCAAGTTGACCAGTGCGAGACAGCTCAAAGCGGAGACGGCTCCTCTTCCTTCTCGTGCTGCCTCTCGCGGTCTCCCACATATCGCTCGAGCGTCTGGCGAGCGAGGTCGCGTCCGCCAAGACCAAAAGCAATTGCGCCGGCGAGCATCACGGCTCCGAAGACAATCGAAAACGCCGCCACAACCGTCTGCCGCGCCAGCCCCACCTGCTCCAGCGCCATCGAAATCGTCAGCATCCAGATCACGAAGCGGACCATCCCGCTCCACAGCCGCGGCGACCGATACCCGCCATTCACCGCCGCCAGCAGCGCGGCGCGCGACAAAAAATTCGCCGCAAGTACCCCCACGAAGAGAATCAGAATCGCCACGAACACCTGCGGCAGCAGCTGGAAAAGGCGCGAAATCTGCTCCTGCAGCTCGGGAATCTGCAGCACGCTGATCCCCAGCAGCATGAACCCCAGGAAGGTGATCCAGAATAGCGACCGGCTCAGAAATTCCGACATCGAGGGCATGGCCGCTTTCCGCAGCACGTGCGACGCCCCCGCCTGCTCCGAAATGCGGTCGAGCTTCGTAAGATGCAGGATCGACCGCAGAATGTACTTCAGCGCGAAGGCGATCAACAGCCCCGCCAGAATGATTGTCAGCATCACCACCAACCGCGGCAGGAAGTCCGCAATCATGTGGACGAGATTTTCGTAGGCCTGGGCCAAACCGGGAAGAATTGTTTCTCTCATGCGGCCACCTCACTTGGCGTCTTCCAGCGTTCGATTAGGTAGGGTTTCTGCCGTTCGAGTTCCAGGCATAGATTTTCAGAATCCGCTTCGATCTCGGCGGGAGAAGAGCTGGCGTGCTGCACGAAGAAACGAATAGATCCTCCCGCGGTAGAGAGGAACCAGCGCCTGCACCAGATGGTCGCGGTCGAGGAGCGCGTGATGGTAGGAGGACGCGAAATCATACAGCGTGCGCGCCCAGAGGGCGTTCTCGAAACACAGGCTTCGCTCGTCCAGCGTGGCCAGGCGCTGGATTTCCGCGTTCGTGTCGGCGCTCAGCATCGTCTTCAAAATCGGCGAGAGTTCCGCCACGCCGCTGCGAAACAGTTCGAAAATCCGTTCCAGATTCACATTCGCCGGATCCTCGGTGAGCTCGTGGTCGGGTCCGAACGTTGTAAGAGGCTCGGAACCGCTGCGGTCGATCCAGGCCGATTGCTGCGACTCGGCGCACCAGAATAGCGCCCCGACGGCCTGGCGCACCGCCGCCACGATATCCACCGGAGGCCCCCCTGTGGGCCGCACCTTCGGCCCTAGAAACGACTGGCAACAGCGAAAATCCGAATCGATGGCTGTGGCGGCCATCCATATCTGCGGAGATTCTTGCACAGCGGCCTCGTGCCACACATCCCGCTCCGCGCAATTGCTCGCCAGCCGCCCGGAAAAGCCGAATTCCGTCGTAAGAAGCTCGCGAATGCGCCGTCCGAAGATCGCGCGGCTCATGGGATAAAGCAGTTGACGGATCAGCAGCCCGTCGAATCTCTGGCGCGAGTACAACGGAGCCACGAAATCGAAATTCTGCCGGTAAGCCGGCTGCAACAGATTTCCCACCCAGTCCGGTGTAAGGCCCGGAGAACTTGGCGAGACGACCGCGCAAGCCTTGGCTCGCACCAGTTCCGCGGTTGCCAGGATCGTCCGAAAAATCGTCCCCTGCGAGGGTGTATCGCATCGGGCGACCACCCGGTGTCCGGTGCGAAGCGACGTGAGCCCGCGTCCCTGGGAATTCTGGTGCGTGTTTGCGCTCAGGAACGCCTCGGAGGTGCCGTCGTTTGATCCGCCATCCACGTTGACGATCACCGCGCGTTCCCGCGGGAATGCATTTTGAAAACTCTGCTCCGCGGCCGCCACCGCGCCTGCGATGTTCGCCGCATTGTTGTGCGAAGGCATCGCCACAAGAAGGTCCACTTCGCCCACGCTGATCAGCTGGCGAAGCAGGTCGTCTGTGAGAAAGGATTCCTCAGCCAATGAAGTCTCCCGCTAAACCGGCCGGCGGCGTTCCTGGGGCGCTCCCGCCCGCCGAAAGGCCTCTCCGCTTCTATCGCATCAAAAGCGCCGCAGGCGGAACCAATAAGATTGATACGGCCCCAGCGTCAGCAAATACGGCAAATCCCCGATGCGCGGGAAAAGGTTCCTGCCGGACATCTCGATCGGAATGTTTCCCTTGAATTGCCTGCAGATCAAGCTCCACGGCCTGAGCCGAGCTCGAAAGATTGTTGACGACCAGGATCTTCTGATCCTCCAGCTGCCGCACGTAAGCCAGCACCCGGTGATTCGAAGGCCGTAAAAACTCGATCGATCCGCGGCTGAACACCTGCGTGGACTTTCGCACTTCGATCAGCCGCTTCATCCACGAAAGCAGCGAGTGCGGAACGCGCTTTTGCGCCTCCACGTTGATGGCCTGGTAGCCGTACACCGGATTGGAAATCAGCGGCGAATAAAGCCGCTCCGGATCGGCGCCCGAAAAGCCCGCGTTCCATCCGCCGTTCCACTGCATCGGAGTGCGCACGCCATTGCGGTCGCCAAGATAAATGTTGTCGCCCATGCCGATTTCGTCGCCGTAATAAATGATCGGCGTGCCCGGCATCGACATCAGCAGCACGTTCAGAAGCTCGATGCGCCGCCGGTCGTTGTCCATCATGGGAGCCAGACGCCGCCGGATGCCCAGGTTCAGGCGCATCGTTTTGTCCTTGGCGTACTCGTCGTACATGTAATCGCGCTCGACGTCGGTGACCATTTCCAGCGTCAGCTCGTCGTGATTGCGGAGGAAGATGCACCACTGGCATGTTGTCGGGAATCTGCGGTGTCTGCTCGAGGATCTCGACGATGGGCTTGCGGTCCTCCAGTTGCACGGCCATGAAGATTCTCGGCATGAGCGGAAAATGAAAGGCCATGTGGAACTCGTCGCCGTTGCCGAAATACGCCGATACGTCCGCCGGCCACTGGTTGGCCTCGGCCAGCAGCATCTTGCCGGGATATTCCGCGTCGAGCCGCCGGCGAAGCTCGCGAATGATCGCGTGCGTCTCGGGCAGATTCTCGCAGTTGGTTCCGTCGCGCTCGACCAAGTAAGGAACCGCGTCCAGCCGGAACCCGTCCACCCCGATATCGAGCCAGAACTTCATCACCCCCCACATGGCCTCGAACACGGCGGGATTGTCGTAGTTCAAATCCGGCTGGTGGCTGAAAAAGCGGTGCCAGTAATAGGATTTCGAGACCGGGTCCCACGCCCAGTTGGACATTTCCGTGTCCAGAAAAATGATGCGGGCGTCCTTGTAGCGGTCGTCGGTGTCGCTCCACACATACCAATCGCGCTTGGGATTGTCGCGCGAGCTGCGCGATTCCTGAAACCACGCGTGCTGGTCCGAGGTGTGATTCAGCACCAGCTCGATGATCACCCGGATTCCGCGCTCGTGCGCGGCTTTCAGGAACGCCTTGAAATCATCCAGCTTGCCGTAATTCGGATGGACGGAGGTGTAGTCGGAGATATCGTAGCCGTCGTCGCGCAGCGGCGAAGGAAAGAAGGGCATCAGCCACAGCGCGTCGACTCCCAGGTCTTGCAGGTAATCGAGCTTCTGCATCAGGCCGGGAAAATCGCCGATGCCGTCGTTGTTGCTGTCGCAGAACGTGCGCACGTGCAACTGGTAAATGACGGCATCCTTGTACCAAAGCGACTGGGCGGGTTCAGCCACTGCGTTCCTCTTCTCCAGAACTTTTGCCGATTCCTGCTGCAAGATGCAAACCCAGCTGCCGCGCCCCCATCCCTAGCGAATCTTCAGGATGTGCGCCGGCATATGTGAAGGATCGAGTTCCACGTAATTTCTTGCGCCTTGCCACTGATACCGCGCATCGGTCAGCATGTCGTGCACCGGAAACGGCTGCCGCGGGTCCAAGCCGAATTCGGTCCAGCGGAAGTTCCACCCATCCCGATTGCTTGTAGCGAAAATCGAGATTCACCACGGAAACCACGATATTCGAGCCGTCGTCGCTTGCTTTGCTATAGGCAATTAACTGATCGTTATCCACGGGATGAAACCGCAGGCTGCCAGTCCCTTTGCAGCGCCGGATTCTCCCGCCGGATTTGATTCACGCGGGTAATGAGTCCGCGCAGGCTGTAGGCATGGTCGATGGGCCAGACGCGAATCTGGTATTTTTCCGAATCCAAATACTCCTCGCTTCCCCGCTTCACCGCCCGGTTCTCGCACAACTCAAACGCCGGGCCATAAATGCCATAATTCGCGCCCAAGGTCGCCGCCAGAATGAAACGCATCATGAAAGCCGGCGCGCCGCCATGCTGAAGATATTCGTTGAGAATGTCCGGAGTGTTGGGCCACAGATTCCCGCGAAAAAATTCGCGCACCGGCTGTTTGCGTCAGTTCCGTAAAGTACTGCGTGAGCTCCCATTTCGAATTTTTCCAGGCGAAATAGGTATACGACTGCGTGAAACCGAGCTTCGCCAGCCGGTACATCACTTTCGGCCGTGTGAACGCCTCCGCCAGAAAAATCGCGTCGGGATAATCGCGGTGTACCTCTTCGATCAGCCACTCCCAGAAAGGAAACGGTTTCGTGTGCGGATTATCGACGCGGAAAATCCTGATTCCCTGCGCGACCCAGTACGTGCACCACGCTTTTTAATTCCTCGAGCAGCTCGCGAGCGTGCTCGTTCTCGAAATAAAATGGGATAAATGTCCTCATATTTCTTTGGGGGATTTTCCGCGTACTGGATCGTGCCGTCCGGCCGGTGCCGAAACCATTCCTCATGTTCTTTCACGTACGGATGGTCGGGCGAACACTGGAAAGCGATATCCAGCGCGATCTCCAGCCCGCGTGCCGCCGCTTCCGACCGCAGCAACTTGAAATCCTCCAGCGTGCCAAGCTGCGGATGAATCGACTTTGTGCCCGCCTTCCTCTGACCCGATCGCCCACGGGCTTCCTGTATCGTCCGGCGCGGGCGGAAACGCTGTTGTTCTTTCCCTTGCGGCCGGAACTTCCGATCGGATGAATCGGCGGCAAGTAGAGCACGTCAAAGCCCATTGCGGCAATGTAGTCCAGCCGGCCAATGCAATCGCGAAAAGTGCCGTGCTTGGCTCGGGTCGGTGGTACACGACCGCGGAAACATCTCGTACCAACTGCTGAACCGCGCCTTCTCGCGGTCCACCAACACCCGCAACTCGCGCGAGTGCGTGGTGGCGCCGCTGCGATCCGGATACCGCGCCATGAGTTCGGCAAGTTCGGCGCTGCGCACCACTCCTGCGACCGAGCGGTTCTTCGAGACCGCCAGCAACCGGAACTCCGAAGCAAAATCGTCCAGTTTTCGCGCGTCGTTTACAACGGCCCGGCCGGCGGCGGCCCTGATCAGATCCGCGCCAATCAGCAGGTCCACCGAAACATCCTGGCCTGCATCATATTTCTTCAGAAAATCCCGCACCCACGTCTGGAAGGCATCCACCCACGCCTGAATCGTGTAGAGGTACGGCTCCAGCCTGGTAACGTGAAATTCACCCCGCCAGCGGTCGTTGTCGAGAAACCGAAACGGGGCTTCCCGCCAGGCGCTCTCGCTGGTCAGACGGTACAGCAGGATGGCCGCCAGCACTTCGTGGCCGTCGGCGAAAATATCCGCTTCAACCTGCACGCGGTCGCCCAGAATGCGTTTGATAGGAAATCTTCCGGCGTCGATCTCCGGCTCTACCGCTTCAATCACTACGCGGTTCATCGTCGAGGCGGCGATGGCGACTTCGGTGGGCGGGGAAATCAAGTGCCGGCCTCCATTGCGGAAAACGCAGCCAAAAACGTCGCGAAAAACTCTCCGGAGACATCATCCGGATTTTCCTGCGGACCTGGGCCAGAGGGTCCTCTTGCAAAAATCATTATACACAGCGGTAGCAACTTTCAGGGAAGGCGGTTGCGCGAAGATGCTCTCTACGAACTAATTCCTCGCGGCGTTGGGGTAATCCCGTAGGCGCTGGAGAAAAGGCAAGGTCGAAATCCCGCGCGGGACTCTATGCGCTTGTCAGACAGCCGGCCCGGCGATCTGAATTCATCAAGCATTGCATCGTGGCGTCGCATCGTGGCGTCGTATCATGGCGTCGCTTTGGCGGGTATCTCACTATTCGAGACAATGGCAGGCGCCGCCGGCAGTTGCGTATTATCCCAGCCCCCGCCCAGCGCTTCGATCAGTTGCACGCTCGCCGTCATCTGCTGCATCCGCAGATTCACGGCCGTTTGCTGGTTGGTGAGCAGGGTCGTTTGCGCCGTGATAACGTTGAGGTAAGGATCGATTCCCAGGCGATAGCGGTCGGTCGCGACCGACAGGTTCCGCTCCGCCGATTTGACCGCCGTGTCCTGCTGCTGAATCTCCAGCGAAATGATCCGCAGAGTGGAAAGATTGTCCTCCACCTGCTGGAAAGCCGTCAGCACCGTCTGCCGATAGTTTGCCACGGTCTCATCGTACGCCGCGCGATATTGCTGGACGGTCGCCCGGCGCAATCCCCCTTCGAAAATTGTTTCGGCGAGCGTCGGGCCCACCGAAAAGGCCCGGCTGGGCCAAGTAAACCAGTTCAGTAATGAGCTGCTTTAAACCCTGCCGGAGCGGCCAAGGTCACTGTGGGGAAAAAGGCCGCTCTCGCCACCCCGATTTGCGCGTTCGCCTGTGCCACGCTTCGTTCCGCGGCGGCGATATCCGGACGCCGCTCCAGAAGCTGCGACGGCACGCCAAAAGGAATCGCCACGGGCGCCAGCCTTCAGAGGCTCGGGCGGAATGGAAAACGTCGAAGCGGGCTGTCCGACCAGCAGGGCGATCGCATGCTCGTACTGCGCCCGCACAATGCCGATGTTCGTATCCTGGGCCTCTATCGTCTTCCAGTTGCGTTTCGGCCTGCGCCACGGACTCATCGGAGGCGATGCCCGTGTCAAATAGCACCTGGTCAGTCGCAGCGATTCGCGGTAGGCCACTACCGTCGAATCCAGCAGTTGCTTCAGGGCATCCTCGGAGCGAAGCTCAAAGTAATCGACGGCGAGTTCGGCATGAGCCGTCAACTGCGTATTTTCAAGATCAGCGGCGCTCACTTGTGCCGCCGCCACGTCCGCCCGCACCTGTTCCGCACCCGGCCAAAAAGGTCCGGCACCCAAGTGGCATCGAAGGGAAACGTGTATTCGGCCCTTCAAAGGCTGCCGCAGGACGCTGTCGAGCCGGAGTCACCGGCGCCGTCCCTTTACGGAAGATTGCCGCGAATAGGTGATGTGGGACCGCGCTGACAGTCGGGAAAAACTGCGAGCGAGCTTCTCGCACGACCGCGCGGGCTGCAAAGAAACTGGCGTCGCCGCCGCGATATTCTGGTTGGAAATGTTCACCTGCTCTTCGAGCTTGTTCAACTCGGGATCGTTGAACATTTCCCACCAGTTGTCTGCAGCGCAGCGTCGGAAGGCTGCGCCACTTTCCATCCATCGGTATTCGTGAAATCCGCAGGCGTCAGTTCCTTATATGCCGGGGGAGTCTGCACCACGGGCGTGTGATACTCGGGCCAACCGTGCAGCCGGCCAGGAACCGCTAACAAGTGCAATCGCGGCACCCGCGAAATTCGAAGTTTACGAACCATTTTACTCTTCCTCGTATCTTCGGATGTCTGTCCAGTTCCGCGGATCGGCATGTAGATCATGAGCCATAAACAGGCCGAAAACAGCAACCAATCTAAAAAGGGTTGCAGGAGGTTCACTGCTCAATCCGCCGTGGAAGGCGCCAGGCTGCGCTCGCTCGCGCTGCTGCCGGTTATTCGCCGGGCGAGCTTGTCAAAGAAGATGTAAACCACCGGCGTCGTGTACAGCGTAAGTACCTGGCTGACGAGCAAGCCGCCGACGATGGCAATGCCAAGGGGCCGGCGCAATTCAGACCCGATGCCCGTGCCGAGCGCCAGCGGCAAGCCGCCCAGCATGGCAGCCATCGTCGTCATCAGGATGGGACGGAAACGCAGCAGGCAGGCCTGATAAATCGCGTCCACGGGGTTCTTGCCCTCCTTGCGCTCCGCCTCCAGCGCGAAATCGATCATCATGATGGCGTTCTTCTCCACGATGCCGATCAGCAGAATGATGCCGATCAGCGCCACCACGCTGAATTCCAGGTGAAAAATCAGCAGGAACAGCAGCGCTCCCACTCCCGCCGAGGGCAATGTCGAAAGAATCGTCAGCGGATGAATGTAGCTCTCATATAGCACGCCGAGGACGATGTACACCGTCACAACCGCCGCGAGAATCAGAAGCGGCTCGTTGCTGAGCGACGCCTGGAACGATGCCGCCGTCCCTTGGAAGGCCGACTGAATGCTCAGCGGCATTCCGATGTCCTTCTGAATCTTTCTGAATGGCGTTCGTTGCGTCTCCCAGAGAAGCGCCGGGCGCCAGATTGAAAGAAATCGTCACCACCGGAAATTGCCCCTGGTGATTGATCGAAAGCGGCGCGCTTTCCGATTCAAAATGCGTGAACGCGCTCAGCGGAACAGCCGCCCCATTCACTGCGGTGACCGCCGCGGGATTTGCCGATCCCGACGTGGCCGTGGGAGCCGGCCCCGCCGGCCCCGACCGTCGGGGAGGCGCCGTGGTCAAGACGCCGGAAGAATTCGAGGAACCTGACGCCGTCGCCGCCAAACCCGAGCGAACGTAAATATCATGCAAATCCTCGGGATTCCGCTGAAAGGCCGGCAGCGTTTCGAGAATGACGTGGTACTGATTCAACTGCGTGTAGAGCGTCGAGATCTGCCGCTGGCCGAAGCCGTCGTAAAGCGTCTCGTCGATCATCTGCGGCGAAATCCCCAGCCGCGACGCAGTCTGCCGGTCGATCACCAGCCTCGCCGCCGAGCCCGCCAGTCTGCTGGTCGGTGGCCACATCGCGCAGCTCCGGCAGCTGCTTCAGTCTGTCGACGAACCGCGCAGTCCACATGTTCAATTCATTCGGGTCCGGATCTTCCAGCGTGTATTGATACTGCGTGCGGCTCACGCGGTCTTCCACCGTCAAGTCCTGCACGGGCTGCATGTAAAGCGTGATGCCATCCACCTTCGCCAGTTCCGGCTGCAGGCGCCGGATCACCTCCGAGGCGTTGATCCCGCGCTCCTCCAGCGGCTTTAAGTTGATCAGAATTCGCCCGCTGTTCAGCGTCGTATTCGTCCCGTCCACGCCGATAAACGAAGAAAGGCTCTCGACGGCGGGGTCCTTCAGGATGACCTTCGAAAGTTCCTGCTGCCGTTCCGACATCGCCGGGAACGAAATGCGCTTCCGGCGCTTCGGAAATGCCCTGGATGATGCCCGTATCCTGGACGGGGAAGAATCCCTTCGGCACGATGATGTAGAGCACGAACGTCAGCACCAGCGTGCCAGCCGCCACCAGCAGCGTCGCCGTCTGGTGCTTCAGCACCACACTGCAGAGTCCGGCCGTAAAAGGCGATGATGCTGTTAAACACTTCCTCCGACTTCCGGTAAAAGCGGCCCTTGCTGGGATGCCGGCGTGTGGCGCAGAAGCCGCGAGCACATCATCGGCGTCAGCGTCAGCGACACCACCGCCGAAACCAGAATCGTCACGCTCAGCGTGATGGCGAATTCGCGGAACAGCCGCCCGACGATATCCCGCATGAACAGCAGCGGAATCAGCACGGCGATCAGCGAAATCGTCAGCGACATGATCGTGAAGCCGATCTGCTCGGCGCCCTTCAACGCCGCCTGCATCGACCCTTCGCCCTCTTCGATATAGCGGGCGATGTTCTCGATCATCACGATCGCGTCGTCGACCACGAATCCGGTGGAAATCGTGAGCGCCATCAGAGTGAGGTTGTTCAAGCTGTAGCCCGCCAGGTACATCACCCCGAATGTTCCGATCAGCGAAAGCGGCACGGCCACGCTGGGAATGATCGTGGCGGAAATATTCCGCAGGAACAAGAAGATCACCATCACCACCAGGCCGACCGTCAGCATCAACTCGAATTCCACGTCCTTCACCGACGCGCGGATCGTGATGGTGCGGTCGGTCAGCATCGACACCGTCACCGCGGCCGGCAGCGTGCTCTGAAGAACCGGCAGGAGCTTCTGAATGCTATCCACCACCTGAATGATGTTGGCGCCCGGCTGCCGCTGGATGTTGACGATCACGGCAGGCGTGGTATTCATCCACGCAGCCTGCTTCACGTTTTCCGCGGCATCGATCACGGTGGCGACGTCGGACAGCATCACCGGCGCGCCGTTGTGATAGGCGACCACGACCGACTTGAAATCCTTGCTCGTCAGGAGCTGGTCGTTCGCGTCGATCTGGTAGTCCTGCCGCGGACCGTCGAAGTTCCCTTTGGCCAGATCGAGGCTGGTCTGCTGCAGCGCCGTCCGCACGTCCTCCAGGTTGATGCCGTGCGACGAGAGCGCCGTCGGATTCACCTGCACGCGCACCGCGGGCTTCTGGCCGCCGCTGATGCTCACCAGTCCGACGCCGGGCAGCTGGGAAATCTTCTGGGCCAGCCGCGTGTCCGCCAGGTCTTCCACCTGCGACAGAGGAATCGAGTCGGACGTCAGAGCAAGGGTGAGAATCGGCGTATCGGCCGGGTTCGTCTTGCTGTAAATCGGCGGCACCGGCAGATCGGGAGGCAAATACGTCTGCGCCGCGTTGATCGCTTCCTGCACTTCCTGCTCGGCCACGTCGATATTCAGGCTCAGCGAGAATTGCAGAACGATCACTGAGCTCCCGTCGGAGCTCGTCGAGGTCATCTGGCTCAGCCCCGGCATCTGGCCGAACTGCCGCTCCAGGGGAGCGGTCACCGCCGAAGCGGACACATCCGGGCTCGCGCCCGGGTAAAACGTGACCACCTGAATCGTGGGGTAATCAACCTCCGGCAGCGCCGAAACGGGCAGCTGCAAAAACGCCACGAAGCCGGCCAGCAGAATCGCGGCCATCAGCAGCGACGTAGCGACTGGCCGGAGAATGAATGGACGAGACGGACTCAAGGAGCGTCATCTCCACTCGAATTGCCGTTTCCGCCCGCGCCGCCTCCCCGGCGGCCGCCGCTCCGCACCGCTACCTTGGCCCCGTCTTGCAACCGGTCAAAGCCGTTCACCGCCACTACCTCATTTGGTTTGACGCCTTCAACGGCTTGCGTATTGCCGTCCGCCACACCGGGCTTGATGGTTCGGAGCTGCGCCGTGTTGTCCGGCTTCACCACGTAGACGAATGCGCCTTGCGCGTTGCGCTGAATAGCGGCAGTGGGCACCAGCGTGGCATTGTGCTGCGTCTCAACCAGCAGGCGCGTGTTCACGAACTGATTCGGAAACAGCGCCAGATCCTCATTCGGGAAAATGGCCTTGAGCTTCAGCGTGCCAGTCGTGGTATCGATTTGATTGTCCAGCGTGAGCAGAGACCCTGTAGCAATCTGCTTTTCCTGCGTGCGGTCGAGCGCGCCGACGGCCATCGTGTGGCCCTGGCGCAACTGTTGCTGGATTTGCGGCAGATAATCCTCGGCGACGCTGAAAATCACCGTAATCGGCTGCAGCTGCGTCACCACCACCAGCGGCGTGGTGCTGTTCGCCTGCACGATATTTCCAGGATCCACCAACCGCAGCCCCACGCGCCCGTCGATCGGCGACGTGATGTGGGTATAGACCAGATTGACCTTCGCGTTTTCGACCATGCCTTCGTCGTTCTTCACCGTTCCCTGGTCCTGCTGCACGGTCTGTTCCTGGTCGTACACCTGCTGCTGCGCGATGGCGTTGCGGCTGAAAGCCGACTTGTAGCGGTCAAGGTCGATGCCCGCCTCGGCGAGCAGCGCCTGGTCGTGAGCCAGTTGCCCTTCACTCTGCGTCAGGGCAGCCTGATAGGGACGTGGATCGATGTCCAGCAGAGGGTCGCCCTTTTTCACCATCTGGCCCTCTTTGTAATAGACATTCATGATCTCGCCCTGGACGCGGCTCGTAACCGTCACGGTATAGACCGGCGTCACGGTGCCGAGAGCCTCCACGTAGATTCCGATATCGCCCTTTTTCGCCTGTGCGGTCGTGATCGGCACCGCGCGCGGGGCCGGGGCCGCCTTCGCCTTGGACGCATCCCCGCTCGATCGATGCTGGTAGTAAAGAATTGCGCCCACCGCCGCCGCGATCAGCAGCAGCGCCCACGCCCAGCCATGCCCCTTCTTTTCGCGACTGGGCTCATGGAAAACAGGATCGGACGCGTGCCCCCCGGAGTGGGACACGGGAGTGACTTCGGTGCTGGAATCAGTCATATAGTCAGGCATCTTCCTCAATCAGCTCTCGCTGAGTTACGTCTCCTGGAAATTTGGATACTAGAAACCCCGCAACCGTAGCATTCCACCACAAGCTTGCCCATTCATCGAGTCTAAAGGACGTAAATGCGGCAGAAATGGTTTCGCCCGGTACGCTAGCCGGCCGCCATGGCAGGGTTGTCCCGGTCTCGAGACGCGCCCTCTCGAAAATCTTACGTGGACCCAAACGAGCTACATCTCCAAGCCCGGCCATGGGCCAGGTTCAATCCGCCACGATGGAGAGATGGTAGCAGAATCGAAATACGGCGAAAGAGGAAAAATTTGAAGCTCGAAAGCGCAGCGTATCCCGCCGGGTTTTATTTGTCATCCCGACCGCAGGCTCGACGGTCGTGTCGAGCCGCAGCGGAGGGATCGCTCTTCGATTCCGCCGCAAGCCGTGTGCTGAACTACAACCTAACCACAACCTATTCCTTCGGCGCGGGAGCCTCCGCACCCGCTGTTCCGCTTGCCGGCGGACGCGCGGTCGTCAATGCCTCGTCCGTGGTGTCAGCCAGGACGTGCGCCGGAAGCGGGCGATATCCGCTCCGCGTGCGAATGTGATATTTCTTCAGGCGTTCGCCGACGAGCTTCACCGAAATGGCGCGCCACCCGAGATTGGGATTAGCCTGCGGGTAATAGTTGAGAGCGTACAGATGCGCCAGGTCGTCGCGAATCGAGGCGAACGCCTGCTGCTCGTCCTTCCAGCTCTTCGCAAAATAGGCCTCGCCGCCGGTCGCCTCCGCCATGCGTCCAAAAACCGCGGTAGAAACCGGCTCCAGCTTTGCCGCCCGCGTGCTGATCATGTAAATGGGGACGCCCTCCGACTGCGCCAGTTCGCCGACGTCCTCCGGCGGCACCAGGCTGTCGTTGTCCGGGCCATTCGAGAAAACCACTATCACCTTGCGGCCCGTATAGCGCCCGGCGTCTTTCAGCGTCAGCAGTAGGGCGTTGTACAGCGCCGCGTCATCGCCCGCCGTGGTGGCGCGCACCCCGCGCAGCACCTGGAAGCGATCGGGAGTCAGTGCGGACGCGCGGAAAAGATCGCGGCTGTAGGCATAAAGCGCGATGCGGTCCGGCCCGTCGAGCGACCTCACAAAATCCGCGATGGCATCCTGCGCGAAAGCAAATCCCCGGTACATGTAGTTGCTGGTGTCAAAGAGGATGAAAACGTTCGCCCCTGCCAGCGGAGAGTTATTCTGGCCCTCGGCCACCGGACCAGCCTCGTGCAGTTCCGGGTCGGGCTCGACCGTCTTGGGATCGCTCTGGCTCTGCGCGATGTCCGTGAGAACGCGTGGCGCCTGATTCCCTTCTCCGAACGTGGCGATTTTCTGCCGGATGCCGTCCTCGGTGACGATAAAATCAGAAGGCTTGAGGCCGGTCACGTAGTTGCCCTTGTTATCGGTGACCGCCACGTTCAACTGCACCAGGTCGACCACCACGTGGAAGTTCGGGCGGTCCTCCTGGGCCCGCATCCAGGCCGCCGATCCTGCCAGCGCTATCGCGAAAAACAAGCCCAGCAGGAAGTATCGTTGCGCCATCAGCCTAGCAATTCGTCGAGCCATTTGTTGAGCCATTGGTTGAGCGATCCGTCGAGCCATCGGTCCCCTCTTTGTTTCCACGTCTTTGTCGATCATCCACATCCCTCGAACTAGCGCCCGGGAGCCTCGTCCGTTTTCGGAACTGATGCCACGCCGCTGCGGCGAAACTCTTCGCCCGTTTCACTCATCGCCCTCAGCACGGCCTGCCAATCCTCGAAGTCCGTAGCGAAAATCTTTTCGACCATGCGATGCGTCAGTTGCGGCACCAGCGTGTTCAGCGCCTCCGGCGCGAATCCCATCTCGTCGGCCAAGGCCGCCCAATAGAGGTTATCGGAATCCCAAGTCTCGGCCATGAGCCTGCTGGGATAGCCCATGAAGGCGGGGAATGGCTTCACGTTCAGCAGTTCGCGCCCGTAGTTCTGCTCCAGCACCGGATGCGGAACGCCAAAATCCTGCGACAGCCGGTTCAGGCTGACTTCTTCGGGATAGTTGCGGGAAAGCGCGTCGAGTTCAACGCCTGCGGCTCCTTGCGCGGCCGTATCGGCCGGGTACCTCCGCCGGAATTCCGCCGCGAGATAGAATTTCTCCGCGGGCGTGATTTCCGAGCGGATTTCTTTGGCCCGGCCCGCGCGAAGCGCTTCATTCACGTCGACGAATTGGCTGGCCAGCATGCGGTCGGAAAGAATCTCCATCACCGAAGCGCGCACTTTCGTGTCGCTGGACGCTGCCTCCAGAAGCTGATCGGCGACCTTCTGGTAGAGCGCCACCGCGTGAATTTCATTTCGCGTCACTCCCCACCACCGGGGCGTCACCGCGCTGCTCACCAGGTCGGGAACAAGCTCGTCCCAAATCAGGGCCTGCACGTTCTCAGGCACGGTGAAATCCTGCTCCATCTGCGCCAGCACGTAGGGCAGGTCGGCAAGCGAACCCGTGAGATGCGCGCCGCCGCTGGCCGTCCAGCCGCGGCCGAATACGCGCGGCACTTGCCACGCCTGCTGCGAGCCAGGAGTCATCTCGCCGGAGAAATCATGCGAGCGCACCAGCAGCGGATTGTTGTGCAGCGCCTGCGCCGCGGGCGGCTCGTAGTAGGCGTAGTTGAGCCCCACCAGCGTATCCCGGAGCAGCGGCGCAAGCTCGCCGCGAGCCGCGCCTAACTCCGCCGGCGAACCCGGATTCTTGATGATCTTGGCCAGATCCGTGCGCATCTGCAGCGTCGCGTGGCTCGTGTTGTAGAGGCCCGCGGCCCACTCGCTTCGCTCCGTGGTGGTAAAGAATGGCCGGGGCATCTGGAATTCCCGCAACTCCTGGGCCTTGCTCGAGCAGGTTCGCGGGAGCCGGTTTGCCCTGCGCCATCAAGCTCAACCCGTCCGCCAGGCCGAAGAGCGTGTCGAGCGAAAGCAGGCGCTGGTCATCCATCGCGATCCGGATCCGGTTGGCGATTTCCTGGCGTATCTGGAGGCCGTCGGGGCTTGTCTGATTCGGCCCCGCGAGGTAGGCGATAAACTCATCCTGAGAAAGATCGGGTTTCCCCGCCACGGCTTTCTCAATTTCCTGGAAGGATGCGCGCCCGGCGTCGAACAGTTGAACGTTGTTGTGCACGCCCATAAATGGCTCGACCAGCCGCTGCCAGGATTCGTTCCACTTCCGCGCTGGATATTTCCCCCTGCCGCGCCATGATCTGCCAGAGCCCCACGTTGGACTGAAAGACGCCCATGGCATTGGACCGCAGCGCATGGTCCGATATCTTATCGACGGCCTCGGCCGCGGAAATGAACCGCGTGATCGAGCCGTTGCTCAGCGCCGGAAACTCCGTGAAAACCGGATACTGCTGGCTGTACTTGTGTGAACTTCTCCGCCAATACCTGCACGGTGGCTGCGCGTCAGCCGCTGGTCGGCTGGCCGCGCCCGGTCCATTTCGCTCATCGTCAGGAAAATCTGCACCGTGCTGTTGGATCCGATTATGCGCGTCATCCCGAACATCGCTTCCAGACCTGCTCGGGATTGTTCAAGTGGCCGGCGCGCTTGCCCCACTCCTTGGCAATTTTGGATTCGTCTTTCTTGTGCGACTCGATCATCGCTTTCCAGACTTCCAGTCCGCCCGGAAGGTGCGGCTGGCCGTTCGGATCGATCTGCACGCGCGTGGCCAGCAGCAGCAGGCTGGGATTGGGCCGGAAGACCGGGCGAGACGGGCTCGGCGAAAGATCGTTGCCGCGCAGCGCCTCGTAGAAACGACGCAACCGGTGCGGGTCGGCGAAATACGCTTGCTGCGTGGTGTTCAGCCGCGAGAGCACATCGAAATACATCGCCAGCCAGCCTTCGTCCTTCGCGAAGCAGCCGGGTGATGAACTCCGCCGGCGCATCCGGGCGGGCCCCCACCAGCTCTCTCCAGGAATTCTCGGAGGGCTGGCCCCCCGGCACGATGACGCGCCCCTGGCGTATGGAGATCTGCGTTCCGTAGAAATCGATAACGGGGGCAAAGGGAATAAGCTTGGCGACACCAGGGCTCTGGCGAAGGGATTTGACGGTACCTTGTCGATTCGGGACATCGCCCAGTAAATACGAGCCATAGTGGGGTCCCGCAGGATGGAGTCCACCGGATCGATGCGATCCTTGTCCTCTTTCTTCACGTCCTTCTCGAACTTATCCTCTACCACCCAGTCGTTCGGGGCGAACAATACCGGCACCTGCGAGGAGGCATACGGGTACACGAAGGGCTTGCCGGTTCGCATGGTGTCTTCGAGGTCGGCCAGGGGAAATCCGGAATCGATGGTCAGGAAGGCTCGGTCGGGGTCCGAGGTTTCCACCGAGGCTTTCGGCCCGCACGTCTCTCGCAGCCGATAGCCGAGAATCGCCAGCAGCGGCTTGCCCTCGTTGCAGGTGGAAACGCGGATCACGCCTTCGGTGCCCGCCAGCACCACCAGCTCGCGGGCCTGGTCCATGTAGCGCCGGACCAGCACCAGGAACTCGGTGGGTTTGCCGTCCTGATAGCCCTGCACCGAGACGTTGCGTGCAAGCAGCGGCAGCACTTCGTCAGGCGAGACTTTCTGGCTGACGGCGGCCATACGCAGGAACGAGCGAAGCGGCCCGGGAATCGTAGCGGTCGCGGGGTATCCGGACGGGAGCGCTGAATCGGGGGCCGTGCTGGGCTGCGACGCCGCGGGATTTGCGGCACCACGCTGCGCCGCTTGGGCCGGAGCGCTCCAGGCAGGGCTATACATACACAAAAATCCACAAAGGGCTAAAACGAGAACTACAAGAGGACGTTTCATTGCTGCTCTCCGCTTCTTGCGCAGGAGAAAAGCTTGTTCCGGTTGTCGAAGACAGCGAGAGGGCTAGGACGTTCCCCCGCGCCATCCTATGGGATCTACAATTTTCGCGAATTTGGCAACGCTGCGGACTTGCGTTCGGTTCATCGTGGGATGCCAGACTTCGCGGCTACACCTGCCTGAGACTCTGCTGGCCACCATAGTCCATTTGCCAGTGAAAATCCAAGCCTTTTTCCGGCAGCCAAGGTAACAGCGGATTTTCCGGGATTCTCTCGGTAAAAACCCGCGATTCTCTCGGCAAAAATAATGCTTGGCTGTGAATTCTTTCCGCAGGTTCTCTAGGAGGCGGCCCCGCGGACGACGCTGATTTCTAAAACAGTTGCAAGGCTGGCGGCAGGCTCGGCGACCCCGTCGCGGAACGTGACCGTTTTGCCGGAACCGGCCGGCACACGCTCCCCCGGCACGATGATTCCAACCAGATTGAGGGGATCGGCGGCGGACACCGAGATGATTTCGTTGGCGGGAGGAACTTTGCGCTGGGCCCGCAGCGATTCGAGCGCGACCGGCAGGGCGAACTGCTCGCCCAGGAAGCCGCTGACAAACCTTCCTCCTCGGATCTCGCCGCGATCCTCGAGGCGGCGGAGGGTCATCAGCACCTCGCGCCATTTCGGTAGGATCGTTTCCCGGGTCAGGATTTCGCGGAACACCACGCCGTAGCGCCGCAGCAGCATCCAGCAGATGGCCTCGACCGATCGCGAGCGGTCCGACCGCTTCCTCGGGATAAAGCAGCGACCATCTTCCGGCGCTGTGGCGGGGACGCGCGCTGCGGCCGTTTCCCTGCCCCGCGCGGCGGCGCGGATCGATCAGGGCGCGCAGGTTGTCAAAACCATCGGCGGTGAGCAGGCCTGCCGCGACCAGTTCCCAGAGCGCCGTTTCAATCTCCGATTTCGAGTTTTCGCGTGGCGCGCACGATGTCGATGAAAAACGACGCTCCTCGATTGCGCAGGAACTCAAGCACTTCAATGGCCGTGGGGCTGAGACCCCGCATTTTCTTCGGCTCCCGGTTCACGCCGCGAAATCATCCAGTCCGCGTCTTCGCGCACGAAAAAAGTGATCGGCGCCACGCTGGTGGGAACCACCCGGCGGCGCTCGGGACCCGGCGGAATCAAGCGTAGCGGGATGCGGAGACAGGCGGCCCCAGCCGACCGCGCCGGTGAGGGAAAGGTGGTCGAGCACTTTCGGGTCGTACTCCGCGATGCGGCGCGCCAGAATCTGCCGCTCCCAGGCATTCGCCGGGGCCTCGTATCCCTGCATCTGCTGAAGAATTTCGAGCGTGCCGCGCTCGCCCAGCACTTGCGTCGAGGGCGCGAGCGTGCTGCCAGCGCAGGAGCCAGCGCATGAACTGCGCGGGGTTCACCGGCTCCACCTGCTTGCGCAGCGTTCCCACCGTGATGCCGGTGAATGCGCGCGAGCAGGCGGCGGTCGCACCATTCGGTGGCGTGGGCCGTGGCGCCGGTGAAGTTTCCGCGCAGCACCGAGCCGCTCGCTTCCAGGCGCAGAAGCGCCTTGTCGATTTCGGAGGATTCCACATGCAGCAGGTTCGCCAATTCGCCCGTGGCGACCGGGCCGCTGTGCGCGATCCATCCGGTCACCATCGCGAAGATGGCATCCTCGCGCGACGCGGACTGCTTCGCCCACTTCCGGCAACGCTTGCTCGAAATGCGCGGACGGGAAAATCTGCGCGAATTGTTTCGCCCGCTCCGCCGCTACCCAGAAATCTGCGTCCGTCTACCGAAGCGAGCGCGCGCTCGACGTCCCGCGGCAAGCTCCTCGAAATACGCTTGCCAGAGCGGCAATCGCATCTCGCAAGCCGCTGCGCCAGCGCGCCTTCCCGGGCCGATATCCAGCTGCGCCGCCGGCTGGAAGCGCGCCCAGCGTCAGCAGCGCGTCGTGCAGTTCTTCCGCGTCGCGCACGTCGGGCCACGCATCGGCGCGCACTTCTTCGATGGCGGCGGGATCGAGGCGCCCGATTTCAGACAGCACCGCTTCCGGCAGCACGCGGCGCATCTCGACGGCGCGGGCGCGGCGCTCTTCGAGCGGCGCATCGTCCAGATAGGCGTAGGGGTTCGCGTTGAGAATCTCGTGCGAGAACTGCGACGGCACCGGCGTGTCCACGGCCATGCAGCGGATGCGGCCCGGCGGAATGTCCGCCGAGCAAGCCGCTCCAGGCCCTCGATGTCCATGGCCTCGGTGAGAACGTCCTTCATCACCTCGGCGATCAGCGGATGATCGGGAATCTTGATTTCGCCGACGATGTTTTCCTGGCAGGCCTGCGCCTCCGGGAAAACCGACGCCAGCAGATCGTCGGCGCGCATGCGCTGGATTTGCGGCGGGATCTTTTTTACCGTTGCGGAAGCGCAGCAGAGCGAGCGAGCGGCCCGCGTCCCAGCGCCAGCGCGTGGTGAAGAGCGGCGAATCGAGCACGGCCTGCTCGAGCACGTGGCGCACCGACGAGGGATGAAGAAAATTGAAACACGTCGGCCAGCGGAAAGCTGTGCTGCTCCGCGAGCGAGATATTCAGCCCGTTGTCGGTGGCGGCGGCCTGCAGTTCGAAATTGAAGGAGCGGCAGAAACGCTTGCGCAGGGCGAGGCCCCAGGCCTTGTTGATGCGTCCGCCAAACGGCGCATGAATCACCAGCTGCATTCCGCCGCCTTCGTCGAAGAATCGCTCGGCGATCACGGTGGTCTGCGTGGGCACGGCGCCGAGCATGGCGCGGCCCGCCAGGATGTACTCGACGGCCTGTTCCGCGCCCGCAGTCGTCGAGGCCGCACTCGCGCTTGGCCCACTCGACGGCCGCCGCCACGCCCGGCGAGGTTTGGCGCGTGGCGCCGGGCAGGCGCATCGGCGGCGAGGCGGCTGAGCGTCTCGCGCATTTCGGCGAGCTGCGCGGAGAGTTCCTGCGTGCGTGCCGGGGCCTCCCCCAGCCAGAACGGCACGCTGGGCGCGGCGCCGTGGGCGTCTTCCACCAGAACGGTTCCCGCCTGCACGCGGCGAATTTTCCACGACGAGTTGCCCAGCAGAATGATGTCGCCCGCCAGGCTTTCGACGGCGAAATCCTCATCGAGCGTGCCGACGACCACGCCTTCGGGCTGGCGACACCGTGTAGAGGGAATTCTCGGGAATTGCCCCGCCGCTGGTGATCGCCGCGAGGCGGCTGCCGCGCCGCGCGCGAACCATGCCGTTGACGCGGTCGCGATGCAGATAGGCGGCGTACCGGCCGCGGCGCGCGGCGATTCCTTCGGAAAGCATCTCGATGATGGCGTCGAAATTCTCGCGAGACAGATGGCGATACGGATAGGCGCGGCGGACCGGCTGGAAGAGTTCGTCCTCGCTCCAATCTTCGGCGGCGCACATGGCCACGATCTGCTGCGCGAGAATGTCGAGCGGGGCTTCGGGAATCGCAAGGCGGTCGAGATCCCGCTGGCGGACGGCGCGCACCAGCGCCGCGCATTCCATCAACTCATCGCGCGTGGTGACGAAAATGCGGCCCTTGGGCACGGCGCCGCGCCAGTGGCCGGCGCGCCCGATGCGCTGCATGGCCACTGAAATCGAGCGGGTGGAGCCGATCTGGCAGACGAGATCGACGCTGCCGATATCGATTCCCAGTTCGAGCGAGGCGGTCGCGACCAGCGCGCGGAGTTCGCCGGATTTGAGCTTGTTTTCTGCCGCCAGCCTCAATTTGCGCGACAGGCTGCCGTGGTGCGCGGCCACGATCTCTTTGCCGAGGCGCTCGCCCAGATGAAGCGCGACGCGCTCCGCCAGGCGGCGCGTATTCACGAAGATCAGTGTGGAGCGATGCTGCGCGCGCGAGATCGGCGATGCGATCGTAAATCTCGCCCCACATTTCGTTCGAGGCTACCGGCCCCAGTTCGCTGCGCGGGAACTTCGACCGCGAGATCGAGTTCGCGGCGATTCCGCACCTGGACGATTTCCGGCTGCGGCAGCGACTCGGAGCGGTTGGCCCCGGCCAGAAATTCGGCGACCAGCTCGATGGGATTCTGCGTGGCGGAAAGGCCGATTCGCGTGGGCGGCTTGAGGGTGAGGCGTTCGAGGCGCTCGAGTGACAAAGCGAGATGCGCGCCGCGCTTGTCGTCTGCGACGGCGTGAATTTCGTCGACGATTACCGTTTCGACCGTTTTCAGAATTTCGCGGCTGCTGGTCGGCGGTGAGCAGGATGTAGAGCGACTCGGGCGTGGTGACCAGAATGTGCGGCGGGCGCGAGAGCATGGCGCGCCGCTCGTGGGCGAGCGTGTCTCCGGTGCGCACGGCCGTGCGGATCTGCGGCATCAGCAGGCCGCGCTGGCCCGCCAGCTGCAGGATTTCCCCGAGGGGCGCTTCCAGATTTTTCTGAATGTCGTTGCTCAGGGCTTTCAGCGGCGAGACGTAGAGGACTTCGGTGCGGTCTTGCAGTTCGCCAGCCAGGGCTTTGCGCACGAGGCGATCGATACATGCCAGAAAGGCGGCCAGGGTCTTGCCGGAGCCGGTGGGCGCGGAGATCAGGGTGGTTCGCCCGGCGAGGATATGCGGCCAGCCCTGCTCCTGCGGCTCGGTGGGCGTGCCGAAGCGCGAAATAAACCAGTCGCGGACGAGGGGGTGGGCCCAGGCTAGGCCTTCGGGGGCTGGTGGAATTATTTGTTGGGGTTCTATTTCCATTGCTCAGTTTTTGGGCCGGGGGAAAGGCTTTTTTTGGATGCTTTTGCGGTGGGACGGGATGCTGGGTGGGCGATGCTGGGTGGGCTGGATCGGGCAAAACCCGCCAATCGGGAGATTGGTGGTCCCAGGGGGGCGCTTTTCACGTGGTTGGCTCCTCATTTGGGGGCTGACTCATGCAGGTCGTTTTTGGTAAGTACTGGGAAATCTGCATGTTGTTCGCTTCGTTTCGTTATTTTTGTTGTGCGATCCATTTTTCGGTGCGGGCGTCGAGCAGATCGAGGGGCAGGGTTCCGCCGTTGAGCATCTCGTCGTGGAAGGTGCGAAGGTCGAACTTGGGTCCCAGTTCCTTTTGGGCGCGGTCGCGAAGCTCGCGGAACTTGAGCTGGCCCAGCTTGTAGGTCAGGGCCTGCGCGGGCCAGGCGATGTAGCGGTCGGTTTCGGACTGGATGGTAGGCTCGTCGACCGCGCCCGACTTGCGCATGAATTCGACGACCTGATCGCGCGTCCAACCCTTGGAGTGGATTCCGGTGTCGACAACCAGGCGCACGGCACGGAAAAGTTCGGAGGAAAGCCGTCCGTAGTCGGAAACGGGATCCTGGTAGAAGCCAACCTCTTTGCCAAGCTGCTCGGCGTAGAGCGCCCAGCCTTCGATGTAGGCGGTGAAACCGAGGCCGTGCAGGCGGAACTTGGGCAGGCCGGTGAGTTGCTGCTGCACGGAAAGCTGCATGTGGTGGCCGGGAATGCCTTCGTGGTAGGCGATCGCCTCGTCGTCGATCAGCGAACGCTGGCGAAAATCGGAGGTGGCGACCACGACGCGGCCGGGGCGCTTGCCATCCGGCGTGCCGATCACGTAATGCGTGGCGGCCGCGGACTGGAAGGCGGGAATGGCTTCGACCGTGACCGGCGACTTGGGAAGCAGGGTGAAGAGCTGCGGGAGCTTGGGCTCCATCTGCGCGATGTAGTGGCGAAAATCGTCGAGAATCTGCTCGGCGGAAGTGGGGATGTATTTGGGATTGGTTTTCAGGGACGCGCGGAAGGAGGCGAGATCCGCGAAACCTTCCTTCTTGGCGATTGCGGTCATTTCCGCCTTGGATGCGGTCCATCTCGCGTAGGCCGAGCTGGTGAATCTCGTCCGGCGGTCATGTGCGTGGTGGTGCGCGCGTAAATGTCGTTCTGATAGCGCTTCTCGCCGTCGGGCAGTGAAGTGACGGCGAGGGTGGTGCGGCCGTGCGGAGCGTATTCCGTGCGCGAGGAAATGCGGCGAAAGCCTTGTAGGCCGGAATCACTTCGGAATTGACGGCGGCGGTGATCTGCTGCGTCAGACGCTTCTGGTCTTCCGGCGAAATACTCGGCGGGATATTTTTTCGTGGGAAGCAGGAAGGGATCAGCGTCGATGATGCCCTGGCACTGGACGGGCAATTTTTCGATGAGGAAGCGCACGGGCATCAGATTGTCTTTCATGCCGGCGCGCAGAACTTCCGTGGTCTGGCTGAGGACGCGGGGAATTTGGTGAAGGCGGGCGATGTAGTCTTCGTAGTGCTTCACCGAATCGAGGGGCACCGACAGAGGCAAATCCGCGAGGTCGGTGTGGATGCCGTTCTGCTGGTTCACGGGCATCTCGTATTCTTTGAGGTCGAAATCGTCGATGCGCTGCTGGAGGACGCGAATCAGCAGGTCGTGGGAAAGCTGATCCTGGTCCGAGAACCCCGCGGTGGCGATGGCTTGCAGGCGGCTGAGGAAAGCGTCGGTCGGTTTTATCGCGCCGAGCGATGGCTGCGAGCGAGTACTCGTCGAGCTTATCGTTGTAGCGATAGTCGCCGAAGGCGGTGGCGCGTCTCGGGGAATTGTCGCAGGTCGGATTCGTACTGTTCGTCGAAGAGGGCGTTCTGGGCGGCGATGCGGTCCGGCTACGGGGCTGTCGGTTTGCGCGAAGACGCAGCACGCGACGGCGGCGAGCAGAAACAGGCCATAGAAGAGGCGCATAACTTACGAAGAGTACCAGAAGTTGCGGAGGCGGTCAGATGGGGTTTCGTGTGGAACTTAGGAAACGGCGCGGCCAGCGGAGGATGCCGGATGCGAGGTTCGGGCGGATGGCCGGGGTAGCTTTTTCTGGTGTACGGCGCTTTCTTTGATACAGTTGCCCGATGGCCGCGAGCCCCAGGAATTCCCGAAGGCTGAAACCCTATTGGAGGGCGATCATCGAGATCGCTTTCATCGTATTTTTGTTCTATTCCAACCTGCTGATGGGGGAGTTCACGAGGGCTAACTCGCACGGAAAGACGGTGACATTCGCCCTGGAGGACATTTTCACGGTTGCTAACTTCCTGATTGCCAGCGTGTCCGGGCTGATCGGCTATGTGGTGTTTGAGTTCCTTCGCAGGAAGCTTTGAAGCGCCGTCGGCCTGTCCGTCTGTTCTCCTGTTTTCCTGTTACGTGTGTCGGCTAGGCGGCCGAAGACTTTAGGGTTTTTCCCTCGACCGTGTTGCGCGCATCTCCTTTAAATGCAATAAGATGCTACTACAGTAGTTACCCATTCGAGGCACGCGCACGGAATTTTCACGGTTCAGCGGCACGCGGCTCGGTACAATCTTTATATGTTCTTTACGAGCTGCGTATAGCCGACGCGTTGCTCATCAGTTTCTTGCTCAGTCTCGACTTTACCTTGGAGTACTGCGCCAACTTGAAACGCACTTCACCAGATCGAGTTGAGGGGATCGGAATGACACAACGGCAAAAAGGCTTTTCTTTGATCGAGTTGCTGATCGTGGTGGCGATTATTTTGGTTATTGCGGGGATTGCCATTCCGAACCTGCTGCGGTCCCGGATGGCGGCCAACGAGGCTTCGGCGGTGGGTTCGCTGAGGACGATCAACACGGCGGAGGTAACCTATTTTACGGAGTGGGGCGTGGGTTATGGGGCGGCATTGTCGAATCTTGGCGGAGCGGTGGGGTGCACGGCTTCGTCGACGACGGCATGTCTGATCTCGATCCGGTGCTATCGGCGGGAGCGAAGAGCGGATACACGTTTGCGGCGGTTGGGAATATGCCGGTGGCGGGTGCGAACCGGCAGACCAATCAAACGCTACGCCTTCCAGCGTGAACACCGGAACGCGGTCGTTCTGCTCGGACCAAACGGGCGTGATCCGGCATAAGACCACTGGCGTGGCCGTGGGTACGGCTGCGGGAAGTTGCGCCGCTGTTACTACCATCCTTCAGTAGTTCTTCGATTTACTGCGCACCTTCAGGGCGCAACTTCACAGCGCGCCTTCACGGCTCGGGCACCCTGTAGGAGTCTGTGAGAACTGGCTAAGTCGTCCTTCAGCGGCTGAACAGGCCGCGGAAAAATGCCAAAATCTGTTCCTCAGGGCTAAACCCTGTTGAATCCCCGGACTTTATGTCGGAGCTGAAGCTCCGACCCCCCTAAAAACCGGAGTTTTTCCGCAGCCTGTGAAGCCGCGTTGATTTTTCGGCATTTGCGGCACGGATGAATCCGTGCCCTGACGAAAAACGCGGGCTGTCACATAGACTCTATCGGGGCGAGGGGCGATTTTGATTTTTTCCGATTCGGCTGATCGCGCACAAAGACTGGGCCCTTAAAATCGAAGGCGGCACCCCCAAAAGCTCCCCGCGCTGAAGCACGGCGGCGTTGTGACATTCCTACACAAACTTTCATGATGCCTTCCGTTCACGCGACGGCAGGCGTGTGCTAGCATGGCAGCGTTTTGGCACGGAATGGGGACGTCACGGAGGAGCGGAGATGAAATTTAGTTTGGATTTGGCGCTTGTGGCGCTTGCCCTGGGGGCTGGGATGCCGGCATTTGCCGGAGGCGGACGCGAGGTTCAGACCTTCGATACGGCTAAAGGCGAGGTCAAGATTACGCCGATCTATCATGCGGCGCTGCTGATCCAGGCGGGGGGAAAGAATATCTACGTGGATCCGGCGAAGCCGGCGGATGTTTCGGGATTGCCGCCGGCGGATTTGATTTTGCTGACCGATATTCATGGCGACCACCTGGATACGAACCTGATCGAGAAGGTGAGCAAGCCCGGGACGCAGATTATCGCGCCGCCGGCGGTGGTGAAGACGGTGACGACGGCGGCACCGATCTCCAACGGCGAGACCAAAGAGTGGGAAGGATGGAAGATCGAGGCGGTGCCCATGTACAACATGAAGCGGGGGCCGTCAGAGGGAAAGCTTTACCACGACAAGGGGCGCGGGAACGGCTACGTGCTGACCTACGGAGGCAAGCGTTTTTACATTTCGGGCGATACCGAAGCGATCCCCGAGATGAAAGCCCTGAAGAATATCGATGTGGCGTTTGTGTGCATGAATCTGCCTTACACCATGCCGCCGGAAGAAGCGGCGGAGGCGGTGAAGGCGTTTCATCCGAAGATCGTTATTCCGTACCACTATGGCGGGTCGGATCTGACGGTGTTCAAGAAGGCGCTGGAGGGAACCGGGATCGAGGTGCGGATTCTGGAGTTTTATCCGAAGGCGGGGGCGTAGGGGCCGGTTCGTTGCCCTCGGTGCGACCGTTGTCGAGTTGTACAGCTGACGGCACGCTAGAATCGAGTGCGCGTTACGCACGAGTCGGAGGACCTGGCAGATGGTGGGCTAGTACTCCAAGTTTCCGGTAAGCGCGTTAACCAAGCGCTTGCTTTGCACGAATTGCAGCTATCGCAAAGATACAGCCCACAACGACAAACCCGAGGACGGCGAATTCAAGAGCCGTATACAAATGGCACTGGAGCGTGTCTTCAACGGGATTGTTCGTGCAACGGTAGGTCTTTAAATGACCACACAGAGCGTATCAGTTCTCTCTACGAACGCGCCGATACCAAAAATAGCTGAACAAGACAGCGCTCACAAGCGAGCTGACCAGCGACCACAGGGCGGCCCAGCGAGGTACTTCCGGCAAGAACGCTGGTCGAACGAGTCTGGCGGCCGCCATCCCTGCCGTGAACGTGTACACGACAACGAAAGCGATCAATTGCCACGGCTTGATATTGGCGGCCCGCATCTGGCGTTGCTGCCGTGCGAACTCATCAAGACCGACGGCCTTTTGCCATTTCAGTTCCTTCCCAATCGCGACGATTGCTCCGCATCCGAGTCCAACCGCGAACGCTATGATTGGTGGCTGCGGCTGCCCATGACGAAATTCCCGTGGAGTCCTGTTCGCTGTCAAGTGAAGCACAAACAGGAGACCACACAGTATCGATCCAGCAGCAAAGAGCTGGCACAGGTGTATGACGACAGGGTTGTTCGCTTTGCGGTAAGGGCGGCTCACAACGAACAAAACCCCCACAATGATCGATACGGCAATTCCAGTTATAAGCCCGAGGGATATGAGGGGTAGCATTGCGTTATTGTCCGACCTCAGTCTCCCTCAATCATGGACCCACCCTGGTCCCTTCTTCGCTCAACTTCCGTTCGCGATTGCGATTCCGTTAACACGCCCAACTGCGGACGGCGGTTGTTCGCCTTGTGTTTGATCCATTCTACTTAGCTGGTAAACCCGAAAACTCTTTGCGACGAATGTATGCCGAATTGATTTGTGATTCAATTCAAACTCCTGCACGAGTACGGGCACGAGCACATGCATTATTTCCGGAGCAAGTGCTTTCATTGCGAGTGCCTCCTGAAGAGATTACGCCATAGTGGTGGCTGGAATTACAGGGGCCAAGCGAATCCGTTTGGGTTGGGGTTGGAGCATGCGGGGCGGTATGGATTAAAAAAAACGAAGAGGGATCCTTCGTCGCTGCGCTCCTCAGGATGACGGCGAAAGTAATAGGAAAGGCAAAAGCAGGTCCCTCACCGGGCGCGCTTCGCGCGCACGGTGAGAGACGACAATGAAAGGCAACGGTGGAGGCAACAGCAATGCGAAGGATGCAAAGTCAAAGACTCGACCCTTAAGATCGAAGGGTCGGGCACCCGGCAAACCATCGCTCAAGAAAGTCACCACATTTCAGGATGACAACGGAAGGCAAAGGCGAAGAGCAGAGGAAGAAGCAGGTCCCTCACCCATCAGCGCTGCGCGCGTATGGGCTCAGGATGACAATGAAGGCAACGGCAAAGGTAACAGCAGAGGCAACAGCAACAGCAAGGCAGCGGCAGGGGCAGGGCAGGGAGAGCTGAGTTTCGCGCTGATTTGGAGCAAAGACGCCCATCGGGAGATTGGCGTTCCCAGGGCAACTTCTGCTAGCTGCAGCCGGACTTATCGAGGTCATTGAGTTTTTGCCGGGCGGCTGCGGGATTCGCGGTGACGGCGGCCTTGAGAAGTATTCTTGCCTGCACGCAGCTTTTTTGCACGGCGACCCCGCGAGTGTAAAGATCGGCCAGCTGAATTTCCGCGTCCACGTTGCCCTTCTCGGTGGCCAGCCACAACAACTGCACGGCCTTCTGCTGCTGGTCGGGATCACTTCCCTCTTTCAGATATGTTTGGGCCAAGGCGACGTCGGCATCGCTGTTATTTCTGGCTTGGGGTGTATCCGACGGCGTTGCGGATGGCGCTGCATGATTGGCTTCCGGCGAGTCGTCCGGGGCCGAACCGTTTGACGGCTCCTTATCCTCCACGGAGCGCGATTGGGATGCCGGCGGCTGCATGGGTCCGGCGGGAGCGGCTACATCCGGTGCGGGTGGCGCCGATTCGAACGGGGGCTGCGATTCCCCGATGCCGGCGTGCTCGGCGTTGGAAACGCCCTGCTGATGAGGGAGATTGAGCCAGCGCGATACGTGGTCCTGAACGCGGGCCATCACGGTACGTGTTTCGGTGGGATAGCGATAGGAAAGGAAGGCGGCGGCCGCCGACAGTGCGATGAGAAGAGCCAGCGCGACCGCGGCTGCGCGCCGGGCGCCTGAGCTTCGAGGACGCGTGTAGGCGTATCTTCCGGTTGGGGACTTCTCGGCGGGGAACATCGAGAGACTGCTTTTCGTTTCGGGGAAGGCTGGGCGCGGAGGAGCGTCGGGCGAAACCGGAGAGTCTTCGGAAAGCCGCGGCGAATGTCCTTTTGTGACGGGGGACGCGTATTCGGTTGCAGGACTTGTCGCGGAACGGCTGGCCGGCGAGAGTCCTGCCTTGTTTTCCGAGGCGTGTTCTGAGGCGTGCTCCGCGGCGTGTTCCGCTTCCCTTTCCCCTAGCTCTTCCGATTTCTTCCGAGCTTCCTTTTCGTCCTCCTGGGCCATCAGGATTGCGCCAGCGGCCAGGGACAGCGCTGGGGGTTCATCGCCATTTGGGGCGGGCTGGTTCGCGTCGAATGATTCAACGGGCGTGTCCGCTGTATCGACTCTGTTCACCGTATCGCGAGGATCCACCGTATCGACTGCATCTACCGTATTGACGATTGGGGACTTACTTAAGCTGGCAGCGTCTTGGGGGGGACCGTCGATCCAGCCTCTGATCCACCCTTCGATCTGGGCGGCGACTTCCGGGGGGACTGCGGTGAAGTGCAAGCCGCCTACGGTGCGCGATTCGTTGGTCCACACTAAATCGGCGGTGCCCTCGGTGCGATGGCCGAAGGTGAGCCAGAAGCGGACCGAGTCCGCGGAATCCAAAGGGCTGGGGATCTTGAAGCGCAGGCCGGCTTCCGAAACGTCGAGGACGACCCCGCGACTACCGGAACCGAAATTAATGTAGGCTGCTTCCCCTAATTTTACTCGAGGGTGATGACGACGCGCCTGGATTGACATGGAACTGGCCGCCTTGTCTGCGAGCGAGTGTTGCACTCGCTTACTGATTTCCATGGCAAGTATGTGCCGGGTTGGGTGGTGGATTTATCAGGCGTTGCTGGTAGGAGGCGGGGCGATGTTGTGTATGTTGCGGTACTGGTACGAATGAGAAATCAAGAGACTACGGCGGAAGGCGATGGCAGAGGAGGACGACGTCGGAAGCGCTGGCCTGGAGTCAACACGCGCCAATCGGGAGGTTGGCGTTCCCAGGGGGGCCGACCTTTACGCTACTGCGGCGGAGGATTGGCGGCGGGATTCGATCTGGCGCAGGACCTCGCGCAGCGCGGCGGCCAGCTCTTCTTCGCTTACGTGGCTCTTGCGGAATTGGATGCGCACGTGGAAGGCCTCGTCGGCGGATTTGTAGTCGAAGAGGAACGGCTGCGGCCGGGGAGCGGATTCGGTCTCTTCCTTGCGGGCACGGCGGGCTTCGTCGCGGGTGAGCCCGCCCGTGGAGATGCGGTGGACCATTTCCTGCATCTTCTTCTCGCTGGGCTGACGCGCCACTTGCAGGAGCAGCGACTTGGAAACGATTCCGTTCTCGACGCACGCGGCGCGGACTTCCGCGGGAATCACGCGCAGAGACATGGATTCGGTGACCGACGAGCGGGCGCGGCCGATTTTCTTGGCGATGTCGTCGTGCGTGTAATCGAAATGGTCGGCCAGGCGCTGCAGGCCGTCGGCTTCTTCGAAGGGCGTGAGGTCCTTGCGCTGGAGATTTTCGATCAGCGCGAGTTCGAGGGTTTCGGCATCGTCGGCGATTTTCTCGATGCAGGGCAGCTCGTGCAGTCCGGCGGCCTGCGAGGCGTGATAGCGGCGCTCGCCGGAAATGATGTAGTAGGTGTCCTCGCGCGGAACGTAGCGCACCAGCAGCGGCTCAAGCACGCCCTTTTCGCGAATGGAATCCGCCAGCTCGGTGACGTCGCCGATGAACTTGCGCGGCTGATCCGGATTGGGCCGAATCTTCTCGATCGGGATCATGCGCCCGATGGACGCGCCGCTGTAGCTGGTCAGCGTCTCGACGTAATGCGCGTCATGCCGCATCTTGAGAGTGACGGGCAACCCGATCCTCTTCGACACGTTGTAATACCTCCTGGGCCAGTTTCCTGTACTCTTCGGCGCCGGAAGACTTCGGCGCAAAGGTAAAGATCGTTTCCTTGTAGGCGGGGCTCTCCTCCAGGCGAACGTTCTTGCTGATGCGCGTCTTGAAAAGCGCTTCGCCGAAAACGGAGCGAATCTGTTCGTGCGTGTCGCGCGAGATGTTGGTGCGCTTGTCGAACAGCGTGATCACCACGCCGAGGACTTTCAAATCCGGGTTGGGGCGCGAGCGGATGCGGCCGTAGGTTTCGAGCAGATCGTCGGTGCCTTCGATCGCGAAATAGGCGGCCTGGATGGGCACCAGCAAATGCGTGGAAGCCACCAGCGCGTTGACGGTGAGAATGCCGAGCGCGGGCGGCGTATCCATCACGATGTAGTCGTAATCCTTCAGGATCGGGGTGAGCGCGTCCTTCAGCTTGAAGGGCGCGTCGAACTGCCCGGCCAGTTGCTGCTCGAGGCGCGCGAGCGCCAGCCGCGCCGGCGCGACGAAAAGATACGGATCCTTCGTGGGGCGGATGATCTTCGCCATCTCCACGGGATGCTCGGCGAAAATGTCGTACATGGTGGCGGACTGAATTTCTTCGGCGGCGAAAAAGGCGATCGAGGCGTTCGACTGCGGATCGAGATCGATCAGGAGGGTTTTTTTCTTTTTCAGCGCGATTGCGGCAGCTAGATTGATGGAAGTGGTGGTCTTTCCGACGCCGCCCTTTTGATTGGCAACCGACAGGACGCAGGTCAAACCCTTGCCTCTCGCTCCGTATCACGCGCGGGCCTACATCTTGTGTGCTAGGCCCGTACTCCTACTACAAGTACGCATACTCTACTGAGACTCCCGCCTCGACTGCAAGTAAAAAGTGCCAGATGAGAATGAGGGGGCGGTTGCGGGGCTTTCTCCGTGGCGAGCCAGAACGAGTTGAGCTACTCTGACTCGGAAACATGAGCTCAGCCGAATCGAAATTGGAGCATAAGGCGGTGCCAGAATCGCCCCGGCGGCATTTCAAGAATGTTGCGCTGCTGCTGTGCGTGATTTTCGCGGCGGCGGGGTGGCTTTACGTGATTTACAACCAACACCGATCGAATGAGCCGGTGGAGATCGTGAAGAAGCATTTCGTGTTTTATCCGGAATATTCGCACGGGGTGTGGCGGGAGGGCGGGTGTGCCACGGCGGGCCGGGCAAAATGCCGGGAAGTGACTTATACCGTGCCCGTTTCGGGATGCGGGCCGATCACATTCGACTGGAAAGTGTTTCCGGATGATGATGGGGATACGACGTGGTCTTACAACGGTACGACTCCCAAGGTTGATGAGAGCAAGTATCCGCTTTACGCGGTGCTTAACGAAGATTCGCACCTGATCGATCCGCCTGCAGTGGGGATGGCGCTGCCCTCGGTTTGCCAGGCCAAGTAACGGTCACTACTTCTGGTTATAGAGCCCTCGGCGTGCAGCAGTTTTCTTCCTAATGCACCGGCAGGAGTGCCGGCGCCACTGAAGACTGAACCTTAATTGACTTGGATTGACTTGATTTGGGGTTGCCGGTAACATCCCGCTCGCTTCAGGTGACACGGGGACGAGTGATGGGTAGAGGCGGGATCGGGCGCCGGACCTTTATCAAGGGGGCGGGGCTCGCTACTTTGGGGATGGCGGGCGTTGCAGGGATGGTTCCGGCGCGGTTTGCCGGGGCGGAAGGGGCGGAAGAGGCATATCCGAATTCAGCGGGGAGCGAGCTTCCCGGCTGAAGGCGCCGCCGCTGGCTTGCGATTGCCACCAGCACATCTACGATCCGGCGCGCTTTCCCTACCTTCAACCTGGAGCAGAATCCAACGCCACCGTGGCAGATTACCGGCGAATCCAGAAGCGGCTGGGCACTACGCGGAACATCATTGCCACGCCGAAGCCTTACGTCACAGACAACCGCATCACGCTCGACTCGATTTCTCAATTTGGCGGCAATGCGCGGGGGCTGGCGGCGGTCGATCCGGCGATCACCGACGCGGAATTGGAGAGTCTAAAAAAAGGCGGGATCACCGGCGTCCGCTTCCTGCTGCTGGGTGGCGACGCGCCGGGAATGATCACGAAGATTCAACGGCTGGCGCACCGCGTGAATGAGATGGGCTGGCACGTCGACCTGGGCATCGACGCGCAGCAGATCATGGCGAGCGAAGATCTGTTGGCGAACTTCCCGGCCGTGCTGGCGATCGATCACATGGCGCGGATTCCGGAGCCGATGGGAGTGCAACACCCGGCGTTCACGACCATGAGGAAGCTGATCGATAAGGGGAGGACGTGGGTTAAGCTGTCGCTGGCATCGAGCGACAGCAAGGTGGGGCCGCCGAGCTACGGCGACGTGGTGAAAGTCGCACAGGCTTACGTGGAGGCGGCGCCGGAGCGAATGGTTTGGGGGACCAACTGGCCGCACCCGAATGACGCGACCAAGCCTGACGATGCCCTCGTGTTCGATCTGCTGTTGCAGTACGCGCCGGATGAGGCCACGCGCCGGCGGATACTGGTTGAGAATCCCGAAGTGCTGTACGGATTTCCGAAATCGCAGGCGGGTAAATTGTGATACTCCGAGACGGAATCACGGAGAAATGACCGATAAATCATCGGAATGATCGGAGAGACGATCCATGAATGAAAAGAAGATTGGGCGCCGGAATTTTATCAAGGGTGCAGGGCTGGCGACACTTGCCACGGCGGGTTTTGTTTCCGTGACGCTCAACGCAGCGCAGGAGGCGGTGCCGAATACGTCGGGCACGGAGCATCCGAAGCTGAAGGCGCCGCCGCTATCGACCGATTGCCATCAGCACATCTACGATCCCGCGCATTTTCCGCCGACGCTGCCTGGTTCGGAGCCGAACGCGACGGTGGCGGATTACCGCCTGTTCCAGAAGCGGCTGGGACTGGGGCGCAATGTAATTGCGACGCCGC
This sequence comes from uncultured Acidobacteriota bacterium, assembly GCA_963848365.1. Taxonomy (GTDB): domain Bacteria; phylum Acidobacteriota; class Terriglobia; order Acidiferrales; family UBA7541; genus Palsa-295. The sequence goes on along the minus strand of CAWKDI010000002.1, from coordinate 674,455 downwards.
GGCCGTATCAGACCGACAACAGCGTGACGCTGGACGCCATCAAGCAGTTTGCGCCGAACGCGCGCGGAGCGGCGACCGTGGACCCGGCGATCAGCGACGCTGACCTGGAAGTGCTGAACAAGGGCGGGATTCGCTGCGCAAGGTTTGGACTGGGCGCCAATGCCGCGGCCATGTTGACGACGCTTGAGCCTTTGGCGAAGCGTGTGAATGAATTGGGATGGCATATCGACCTGGGGGCCAACGGGGATCAACTGGCGGCGCTGGGTGATCAACTGCTGAATTTTCCGAGCGTGCTGGTGTTCGACCACATGGGCCGCATCGGCGAGCCGATGGGCGTGAACCATCCGGGGTTTGCGGTGATGCTGAAGCTGCTGGACAAGGGCCGGACATACGTGAAATTGTCGATGGCGGCGGGCGACAGCAAGGACGGGCCGCCTACCTATGCCGACGTAACCAAGGTGGCGCAGGCTTACGTGAAGGCCGCGCCGGAACGAATGCTTTGGGGCAGCAACTGGCCGCATCCAGGCGAAAAAGAAAAGCCCGACGATGCGGTGGTGTTCGATCTGCTGTCGCAATGGGCGCCCGACGAGAAGACGCGGCACCGGATTCTGGTGGATAACCCCGCGGTGCTTTACGGATTCGCAAAATCGTAACTTCAGGCCGAGATTGAAGAATTCCCGGGGGGCATGGTGAGCGAAAAATCGGATAGAAATTTCACGAATGAGAACGGGATCGGGCGGCGAACGTTTATCAAGGGAGCAGGGCTGGCAACATTAGCCACTGCGGGGGCCACCTTGGGCGGAGCGGCGGGGATTCTTCCCGGGGAGTTCGCCGAGGCGCAGCAGGCGGTGCCGAATTCGGCGGGGACCGAGCGCCCGAAGCTGAAAGCGCCGCCACACTCCTGCGACTGCCATCAGCATATTTATGACGCGGCGCGCTTTCCACCGATGCAGGCGGGCATCGAACCCAACTCGACAGTGGCGGATTACCGTCTGCTGCAGAAGCGGATCGGCACTACGCGGAATATCGTGACCACGCCGCGGCCTTATATGACGGACAATCGCGTAACTCTCGATGCGATTTCGCAGTTTGGCGCCAACTCGCGAGGGATTGCGGTGGTGACTCCGTCGGTGACCGATGAGGAGTTGAAGGCGCTGGACCGCGGAGGCATTCGCGGGCTGAGATTTTCGTTATCCGGCAACCCCGCTACGGCGGCGGCTGTTACCGCAGAGATGGTGGAGCCTTTGTCGAAGCGCATCGACGCGATGGGTTGGCATGTGAAGATCAGCGCGGCCGCGGATGTGATTGTGGCGCACGAGGAGATATGGAACCGGCTGCCTTCGCGGATCGTGTTCGATCACATGGGTCGCATACCGCCGCCGGCGGGCGCCAACCATCCGGCGTTTGCGATTCTTCGCCGGCTGATCGACAAGGGGCGGACGTGGGTGCTGCTCTCGGTGGGCTTCGACAACAGCAAGGAAGGCACGGCGGCTTATCCTTATCTGGTCGAGGTGGGGCAGGCTTACGTGAAGGCCTCGCCCGAGCGGGTGATCTGGGGCAGCAACTGGCCGCATCCGAACGAGACTGCCAAGCCGGACGACGCGGTGCTGTTCGACCTGCTTTCGCAGTGGGCTCCGGACAAGGCTACGCTTCATCGGATTCTGGTAGAGAACCCCGAAGAGCTTTACGGATTTCCGAAGGCTTAGCGGATTATTTATTATTTACGCGCGCTGCCTTCCGGGTCGCGAGCGAAGTCCGCGAGGTACTGGCGCAGCTCGTCGCGCACGCGCCGGAACAGGGCCAAACGCTCTTGCTCTCCGCCTACCAGCGCTGCGGGGTCGTCGAAATCCTGGTGCAGCCACTTGGCCGCCCCGAAAAAAACAGGACACGTTTCGCGCGCGGAGTCGCACACCGTGATCACGTAGTCGAATTTTCGCCCGTCAAATTCGTCCACGGATTTCGAGCGCTGGCTGGAAATATCCATCCCCAGTTCACGCATCACCGCTATGGCCTCGGGCCGCACGAGGCTGGGCCTGGTTCCCGCACTCTCTACGTCAAAACGATCCCCGGCGTCGTGCCTCAAGAGGCCTTCCGCCATCTGGCTGCGCGCGGAGTTTCCAGTGCAGAGGATCAGGACCCGTTTTTTAACGGTCATACCTTGGCTTCCGTTCCGGAGGTGTGGGCAACGACGACAGAGGGAGCGTCCTTGCGCAGCGAGGGAACCAGCCAGCGGAATAAGAGAGTGGCTGCCGCGGCGCCCGCGAGTTGAGCGGCGATGAATCCGGGCGCGTCGCCTGGACGGATCCCCGTGAAAGTATTGGTTGCCGAGCGAGCAAGCGTAACGGCTGGATTCGCAAACGACGTGGATGCCGTAAACCAGTAGGCTCCGGTGATATACGCTCCGACGGCGAATGGCACGGCGGAGGAACGAAGGCGAGCGCAGCCCCAGATCACCGCGAGCAATCCAAACGTGGCAACAAACTCGCTGAAGATTTGCGCGCCGCCGACCCTGGCGTGCTGCGACGCGCGAAACAAAGGCTCGGCAAACATCAGATGCGCCACGGCAACCCCGGCAAAGGCACCCAGGAATTGGGCGGCGAGATATCCAGGTACTTCCCGCCAAGGCAGACCGCCCTGGGACGCGTCGGCCAGCGTGACGACGGGATTGAAGTGCGCTCCGGAAATCGGGCCGAAGGCAAGAATGAGCGCCACCAGCATTGCGCCGGTTGCCAACGTGTTGGCAAGGAGCGCAATCGCCACGTTTCCGCCGGAAAGACGCTCGCCCATAATGCCGGAACCAACAATCGCCGCCAACAGCAAGGCGGTTCCGACGGCCTCGGCGGCCGTGCGCCGCAACAGTGTCATAAGAGCGTCATAACAGTGTCATAACAAGTGTCATACCAGGTGTCGCGACGCGATCACTTGCAGCAGCCCGGCGCGCAGCAGGCTGCGGGTTTCGTAGCGCGAATAAATGCGCTCATGAACTTCCCTTGCGCTTGCGGGGCGATCGCGTCGACGTCAATGCCCTGCCCTGACAGGAAGGCGCGGGCGTCTTCGATGTTGTAAACGCGGGTGGGCTCGATGGAGATGCCTGCGAAGCCAGCTTTGGCTAACTTTGCGACATACTGATCTTCTTCGAGCGCGCCCGCGATGCAGCCAACCCAGAGGAGCATATTTCGACGGATGGCTTCGGGGACAGAACCTCTGGTGACCACGTCGGAGACGGCGAAGCGGCCGCCCGGTTTCAGGACGCGAAACGCCTCCTTCAAGACCTGGCCCTTGTCAGCGGAGAGATTGATGACGCAGTTGCTGATCACCACATCGATGGAATCGTCCGGCAGGGGGATATGTTCGATTTCACCTTTGAGGAATTCGAAGTTCTCGACGCCGGCCTTGCGTTGGTTCTCGCGAGCCAGGGCGAGCATTTCGTCGGTCATGTCGAGGCCGTAGGCCTTTCCGGTGCGGCCTACCCGGCGGGCAGAGAGGAGCACGTCGATGCCTCCGCCTGAGCCGAGGTCGAGGACGGTTTCGCCTTCGTGCAACTGAGCGAGCGCCGTGGGATTTCCGCAGCCGAGCGAGGCGAGTACCGCTTCCTCGGGGAGCTGGCCGGTCTGCGAGGATTCGTAGAGGTTGGAGGTGATCGGATCGCAACAGCCGTCAAGCGCGGGAGCGGCGCCGCAGCAGGAGCTTCCGCCTGTGGTTACGCGCAGTGCGGCCTGTCCATATTTTTCTTTCACCACGTCTTTGAGTTCCATTAGGCGAGTCTCCCTTTGAATCCTGTTTTCGATCAGCGGCACAGGCGCACGATGGCCTGGGGCTCGATGGCCTTGTTGCGGGTGCAGCATTCGGCGTACAAAAAGCCCAGCAATTCCTGGAGCGCTTCGGTGTTCGCGGAGTACCAGAGAAAGGTTCCGTCGCGCTTCACGGCCACGAGGCCTTCGTTTTTCAGCTTGTCGAGATGGTGCGAAAGGGTGGAGGCGGCGATGCCGAGTTCCTGGCCGATATCGCCGACGACCATGCCCTCAGGATGGGCGGAGAGCAGGAGCCGCATGATGCGCAGGCGCGGGCCGGCGCCCATGGCGGAGAACATGTCAGCGAAGCGGGTGATTTCGTCTTCAGTGGGTTTGGGGGGCTTGGCGGGCATCGTTTGATCATTCTATTATAATGGAAGTATGGAAGCAATGATGAAACAGGCATGGCTGCCGGCGACCTTGAATGAACGCCGCATCGCTCCAGCCCCGACCGCAGAAAAGAAAATGCAGATCCCTCACTTCGTGAGGGATGACATTTGTGGCGGTTGCGGGTTGTTAACACTGAGGTTTCCGCACTTCGTTCGGGATGACACTGTGGGGATTGTCACGGCGACGAAAAGAAACGGGTGGTCTTAGAACCAGGTGGTGCGGCGATAGTCGCGGTAGGCCTGGCCGAAGGCTGCTTCGAGGACGTGCGATTCTCTTTTGGCGCGGGCGGCCTGGATGGGAAGCAACGGGATTACCAACAACAATGCGATGGGCTTTCCCAGCGCCAGGGCCAGACCGGCGATCCAGGTGGCGCTGAAGATGTAGATGGGATTGCGGATTTTGGAGTAGATGCCGCGGGTGACCAGGGCGGTGGCTTTTGGGGCGACGGAGAAAGAGCGGCCCAGTTGGATTCGCGCAGTCATCCATAGCGCGAAGGAAACGAGCGCGAGGGACACGCCGAATATCCGTGCAGGCGTTAGCGGCTGGTGCATGCAATAACCGACGAGATAGGCGGTCCCCGCCCCTGCTGCGATGATCTGAAGAGTGGCGATCCGTTTCCAATTCAAGGGGATGCTTTCGTCGGCTCCGCTATTTGGTTCTGCGACTTGGTTTCCGCCACTTGGTCTCGGCTACCTGGTTTCTCATCCTAATCCGCGCGGAGATTCATGGGAAGAGCTGCTAGACTGAATCGGTTTGCGGATACGTCTCAGGGATTTCATGGCGCTCTCACACTCTCCCCTTCCTGCATCGCGCGAACGCGCTCTTGTGGCACCGGTGTGGCATACGATTGTGTTTTTGGTGGTGCTGATCGGACTGGCAGTCCTGCAGGGACATCAGCAACCTAAGCTCGAAGGCGCGCGGCTGGCGTCTCGGCTGCCCTTGTATGGGGCGATGATCGCGTTCGAGTTGGTGCTTTTTCTTTATGTGTGGCTGCTGGGACTGAAGTTTACCGGCACGCGGATTCGCGACGTGGTGGGGGGCAGGTGGTCGAGCGTCGCGGACGTGTTGCGGGACGCGTGGGCGGCGATCGTGTTCTGGCTGATCGTCGCGTCGGTGCTGCTGGGGCTGCAGAGGATCCTCGGCGAGAACGAGACCGGATTGGGCGCGGTGAAGGCGCTGCTGCCGCAAGGGCCCGTCGAGATGGCGGTGTGGATCGTGCTGTGCAGTACCGCGGGATTCTGCGAGGAGTTTATTTTTCGCGGCTACCTGCAGAGGCAGTTTCTGGCGCTTACGGGGCGCGTGGAACTGGCGGTGGTGTTTCAGGCGATTGTTTTCGGCGTGGCGCACATGTACCAGGGCGTGAAGGGCGTGATTACGATCAGTATTTACGGCGCGATGTTCGGGATTCTGGCGGTGGTCCGGAAGAGTCTGCGGCCGGGGATGATGCAGCATGCCGGGCAGGATATTTTTTCGGGGATTGTCGGGGGGATTCTGGCGCGGCGGCACTACTTTTAGTCCGTTGCGCGTTGTGCGGTTCTTCACTTCGCTCTCTTCAGAATGACTAGAACAAAATAAGAAGCAGGTCCCTCACCGTGCGCACTGCGCGCGCACGGCTCAGGATGACACGAAAAGAAAGAGAAAGCTGAAACAGAAGCAAACTGCGGAGAGGATTCTTCACTCGAGAGTCGAGTGATGCAGCTACATTTTGTAGCGGCCGAGGTCTTCGTCGTTCAGGTTTTCGAGCCACTTGCGCAGCTCTTCGTTGGAGCTTTTTTCGGAGACGACGCTAGCCATCTTGGAATTCTTGAGGACCTGGTCTTCGACGAAAATGGGGCAATCGAGGCGCAGGGCGAGGGCGAGCGCGTCGCTGGGGCGGGAATCCATGGACATGGTCTGGCCTTCGCGCTCCATCCAGATGAGGGCGTAGAAGGTGTCGTCTTTCAGGTCGGAGACGACTACTTTCTGCACGTGGACGTTCAGGCCGGTCAACACGTTCTTCAGCAAGTCGTGGGTCATGGGGCGCGGCGTCTGAACTTTTTCAATTTCGAGGGCGATGGCGTTGGCTTCATAAATTCCCACCCAAATGGGAAGGATTCCGGTTCCCTGGGCTTCCTTTAAAACTACTACGGGCATATTGGTCACAGGATCCATCATCAACCCGCGGATTTTGACCTCGAGTTCCATTCTGGCCTCCCGTGAACTGACTGTTACAGGACTTGCTCGCCTACGAGACTGTTCGGACCGGCGCGCGCAACTTTTACCTGCACGTATTGTCCCAAAAGATTTTGATGCGGCGAAGTGAAATTTAGTACTCGGTTGCTGGTGGAGCGACCGGCCCACTGGTTGCGCGCGGCGTGATAGGCATCGACGAGGATTTCGAAGGTCTCGCCGATGAGCTTTTCGTTGCGCCCGGTCTGGATGAGGCGCTGGCGTTCCTGAAGGACGGCGAGGCGGCGGCTCTTCTCTTCCTCGGGGACCGCGTCGGGCAGGCTGGCGGCGGAGGTGTTGGGCCGGGGCGAATATTTAAAGGAAAAGACGCCGTCGTAGGCGGCGGCATCGAGGAGCGTGAGCGTGTCGTTGAAATCGGCGTCCGTTTCGCCGGGAAAGCCAATGATCACGTCGCTGGTGACGCTGATGGGGCGGCGGGCGGCGCGAATCCAGGAGATTTTTTCGAGATACTCCTCGCGCGTGTAGGTGCGGAGCATGGCGCGAAGAATGCGCGTGGAGCCCGATTGCACCGGGAGATGAAAATGATCGCAGAGGGCGGGGATTTCGTCGACGGCTTCGACGATCTCGTGGGTGAAATCGTTGGGATGCGACGTGGTGAAGCGCACGCGGCGGATTCCCGGCACCTCCGCTACGGCGCGCAGCAGGTCGACGAAATTCCACCGGCGCGGCGAGGGGTCGCGATAGGAATTGACGGTCTGGCCGAGCAACTGGATTTCGGTGTAGCCTGCGTCGGCCAGGCGGCGGGCTTCGTCGAGAACGGCGTCGCTGGGTCGGCTGCGTTCGGGACCGCGCGTATGCGGGACGACGCAGTAGGAGCAGGCGTAGTCGCAGCCTTCGATGATGGTGATGTAGGCGCGGATGGGATTGTCGCGGCGGGTGATTTCGGTTTCAAAGGTTTCGTCGGTGTCGAGGCCGAGGCCGGTGACGCGGCGGCCGCCGGATTCGAGTTCGTCCATCAGCGCGGGAAGCTTCTGGTAGCTGGCAGAGCCGCAGACGAGGCTGACCCAGGGGGCGCGCTCGAAGATTTCTTCGCCTTCCTGCTGAGCGACGCAGCCGAGCACGCCGATGATTTTTCCGGCGTCGCGCGCGGCGGTGCGCCATTCGCCGAGGCGCGAAAAGACTTTGTGCGCAGCTTTTTCGCGGATGCTGCACGTGTTGTAGAGGACCAGGCTCGCTTCGGCGGGCGTGTCGGCGGCGCGGTAGCCGCGGGAGAGCAGGACGCCGGATACTTTTTCGGAGTCGTGGGCGTTCATCTGGCAGCCGAAGGTTTCGATGTAGAAGGACTTGCCCGACGGAGCGGCAGTTTGCGAGTTTGCAGCTTGATTGAGGAGCTTAGCGTAGGCGTGCCTCGCGTGCACCTGGGGGGCCGGATCAGGAGACCCTTTGGGCGAAAGAGCGTCGAGGGCGACGTCGAAGGCTTTGGTCATGGCTTTGTTGGCATTCTAGCACAGGGGAATTTCGTCTCTGGCCGGTGGGGATGGGAACGCCTGCAAAAGCTCTGGGATGCGGCGGCTTTGCTGTGATTGTTGAAGGACTTCTTGGGGGATCGATATGAAGATGCTGAAAAACCTCGGAGTGATTTGGCTGGTGGCTGTCGCGGCTTTGCTATGCGCTGGGGCTTCTTGCGCGCAGACGGCTGGGTCTCGCACGGGGTCTGCGGGTGGCACGGAGGCTGCGGGCGGTGCGGCCGCGGCTGCGCTTCCCGGGGACGTTGATCCGGAATCGCTCAACCGGCTACCGGTGCCGAAGGGCGACGGGTTGAGCGATGACGACAAGAAGATTTTCGATGCGATGACGCACGGGCAGCAGGCTTCCGTGCGGCTCTATAGCCCGAGGCTGGCCCAATCGCTGAATGACGCGCAGAACTACCTCAAGTCGGGAACCGGATTTGGGGATCAACTGACCGAGATCGCCGTTCTGGTGACGACGCGCGAGGTGGACAGCCCCTTTTTGTGGACGATCTGGGAGAAGCACGGGCGGGACCTGAAGGACTCGCGGCATATCGACCCGGAAATCATCGACGTTATCAAGTACGAGAAGCCGGTGGCGGGCCTGGGTGAGAAAGAAGCGCTGGTCATCACTTTCGGGCGGGAGCTGTTCGGGCAGAAGACGGTTTCGCAGGAGACGTTCGCGCATGCGGTTCGTTTGTTCGGGCGGCGCGGGACGGTGGACCTGGTGGAACTGCTGGCGCAGTGGTCGGCAACCTGCGTGGAGCTGACGGCTTTCGAACAGCAGCTGCCTGCGGGACAAAAACCGTTGCTTCCTCCCCGCTAGGGTGTAAGTTATGGCCGGCCAAAGGCTGAGACGGACATTTATTTTGCGCGATGTGGATGGGAGCCGCGGATATGGGCGTGTTGAGACTTTTTGTGAAACACATTGGCGCTGTTTTGCTGGCGGTTATTGTGGTCGCTGCGTTATGCGCGACAAGTCATGCGCGGAATCAGGCGAGCGGAGCCGACTCGGCCGCAGCCCCGGCGGGCGCCACTGAGAAACTTCCCAAGGACGTCTACGCGGATTCGCGGAACCGGCTTCCCTTGCCGAGGCGAGAGGATGTGGACGACGCCGGGAAGAAGATTTTCGATGCAATGACCGTCAAATCGCAGCACCCGCTGCCGCGACTCTACGACCCTCCACTCGCCAAACCGATGAGCGAGGCGGGTTACTACCTGAAGAATCAGACGGGGCTGCCGAGCCGGCTGCTCGAGATTGCCGTGCTGGTGACGGCGCGCCAACTGGACTGCCAGTTCGAGTGGACGCAGTGGGAAATGGACGGGCGGAACGCGACCGATCCGCGGCACATCGAGCAATCCACCATCGACCTGATCAAGTACAACCAACCGGTGAGGGGCCTGGGGGAGAAGGAAACCGCGATCATTGCGCTGGGGCGCGAGATGCTGGGGGAGAAGAAGGTTTCTTCCGCGACTTTTGCCTCGGTGCTGCGGCTGTTCGGGCCCCGGCTCACCGTCGACCTGGTGGAACTGATGGCGGGCTATTCGGCGTGCAGGCCGGAGATGACCGCTTTCGACCAGCAATTGATGCCGGGACAGAAGCCGTTGCTCCCACCGGGAAGAAGCCACGAGTGGAAGCCGGTGAGCAGCACGTCCGTGCCGCCAGCCGCGGCGCCGCTGCCTGCGGACGTCTATCCGGATTCGCGGGACCGGCTTCCGCTGCCCAAGCGCGAGGATATGGACGACTACGGCAAGGCGGTCTTCGACGAGCTGACCCACAAGCCGGAGCTACCCAGCGTGCGTCTTTATGACCCTCGAGTCGCCAAGCCGCTGGGCGAGGCCCACCGCTACATGAGGTACAAAGCAGGATTGCCCGATCGCGTGATGGAGATTGCGGTTCTTGTGACGGCGCGCGAAAGAGACTGCCAGTATGAATGGACGGAATGGGAAACGCACGGGCGGGACGAGCGCGATCCGCGCCACATCGAGCCGGAAATTATCGACATCATCAAATACGACAAACCCGCGGCGGGCCTGGGCGAGAAGGAAACGGCGATCATCAACCTGGGACGCGGGATGTTTGGCCAGGAGAATGTTTCGCCCGCGACTTTTGCCGAGGTTCTGCGCCTGTTTGGACGGCGCGGCACGGTGGACCTGGTGGAGCTGATGACTCTCTATACCGCAACGGCGGCGGAGATGACGGCCTTCGATCAGCAACTGCCGGAGGGATTGAAGCCGCTGATGCCGTTGCGATGAGGCGCAGGTAGTAACCACTCGCGGTGCCGCAGGCTCGAACAGCTTCAGCTTCGAGCGTTTATGCGATATTCATGTTCGGGTGCTAAGCTTAACGCTTCGGCCTTAAGGGCAAGGCTGAGGCTTAATGAGCCTGGGTGAGAACTGGCTAAATCGTCCCTCAGCGGCTGAAGCCGCATTGATTTTTCGGCATTTGCGGCACGGATGAATCCGTGCCCTGACGAAAAACGCGGGTTGTCACACAGACTCTTAATCCCTCCGAATATGCGCGGCTGCGATTCCTCTCAACTAAACGAGCTTATCCACCAATTGGAGCTTTTGCGTGCGGAGATGCTGCATTTAGAGGCCGATGGGCTTCCGGTTGAGGCGGACGTGCATCCGGAACATCGCGCGAGCGCCCGGAACCTTCTCCACTATCTGGCGCTGCGCCGCCACGACATTCGCGAGTTGCAGGAGCAGCTTGCGGGCATGGGGCTCTCTTCGCTTGGGCGCACCGAATCTCACGTGATCAGCGCGCTACACAACGTGATGGATGTGCTGGCGCAGCTTGCGGGAACGGACGGGCCGCCGCAGGAGAGCAAAAAACCGGAGGTCGCTTCGAAAGAGGGGCAGAAACTTCTGGAGAAAAACACGGTGGCGCTGCTGGGGGCGGCTCCGGAAGGGCGGCGGGTGCGGATCATGGTGACCATGCCTTCCGAGGCGGGCGCGAACTACGAACTGGTTCGCGATCTGGTGGCGAGCGGCATGAACTGCATGCGCATCAATTGCGCGCACGATGGGCCAAAGGCGTGGGCGGGGATGATAGGCAACCTTCGCCGCGCCGAGCAGGAGACCGGAAAACCTTGCAAGGTTTGCATGGACGTGGCTGGCCCTAAGCTGCGCACGGGGCCGATACAAGATGGCCCTGCGGTTGTGAAATACCGGCCGAAGCGCGATTCCTACGGAAGGGTGGAATCCCCGGCGCGGATATGGCTGACGCCCGAGGCGAAGCCGGAGATGTCGCCTTCCAGTGCGAACGCGATTGTGCCAGTTCCCGGCGACTGGCTGGCAGGCCTCGAACCGGGCACCCGCATCCGCTTCACGGACACGCGCGGGGCGAGGCGGTTCATGACGGTGACCGAGATTTCAGGGAACAGCCGCTGGGCAGAGGCTTCCCGTACGGCTTATTTGGCGCCCGACTTGGTTCTCGAAGCGGTGAGCGCCTCGGAAGCGACGCCGAAACCGAGAGCAGAGCAAAGCGCCGAGGCCGCCAGGCCGCGCTTCTCGCGCATCGGGCCGGTGCCGCCGGCAGCGCAAACACTCCGCCTGAAGAAGAACGACATTCTCGTGCTTGCACGTTCGCTCCAGCCCGGCCAGCCGGCGCAATACGACGAGAACAAGAAGCTCGTGAGTCCAGCGCATATCGGCGTCACGCTCGGCGAATTCTTTGATTGCGTGCGGGAGGGCGAGCCGATCTGGTTTGACGATGGGAAGATCGGCGGAATCATCAAGGGAGCAGCGCCCGACCATGTGACCGTGGAGATCACGCATGCCCCGGCTTCCGGGGCCAAGCTTGGCGCCGAGAAAGGCATCAACGTGCCGGAGACCGATCTGCGCATCGCGTCACTGACGGCGGACGATTTGAAGGCGCTCGAGTTTATCGTGCAGAATTCCGACATCGTGGGCTTTTCGTTTGTACGCAGCGAAGCGGATGTGCGCGATCTGCAGGCCGAGCTTGCGAAGCTGGGCGCCAAGGACATGGCGATCATTCTGAAGATTGAAACGCGCCAGGGATTTGCGAACCTTCCGCGGATACTTCTGGCGGCGATGCGGACTCGGGCCGTGGGTGTGATGATTGCGCGCGGAGACCTCGCCATCGAGTGCGGGTACCAGAGGCTGGCGGAGGTGCAGGAGGAAATTTTGTGGATTTGCGAGGCGGCGCACCTGCCGGTGATCTGGGCCACGCAGGTGCTGGAGTCGCTGGCCAAGTCCGGGGTTCCGTCACGCTCGGAGATTACCGACGCGGCGATGGGCGAGCGGGCGGAGTGCGTGATGCTCAACAAGGGCCCTTACATTGTGGAGGCGGTGCGCACGCTGGAAGATATCTTGCGGCGCATGCAGTCACACCAGGACAAGAAGCGGTCCATGCTGCGGAAGCTGCGGCTGGCGTCGTCGTTCTCCGCGGCTCAAGGATTGTCTTAGACTTCTCAGGATGCGGCGGAGGGCTAGCGGCGAAAAGAGGACGGCCGGAAGCCGGCGCCACACGATGGCTCAGCAGGCACCGCAGGCGAGCATGCTGCCACATAAGTCTTTTCCTGTATGGCGTTTAGGGCACAGACAAATTTCGTCAATCGCGGAACGGTGTTTGACCCTATAGAATGCGTGTGCTACGGTAACTTTGGCTGGTGACTTTGGCCGAGTTGCGGCACTTTTTCCTGAGGGGGAAGAACAATTTCTGGCTTGGCACTGCTTTTATTTGCCAGCCCGCTCACGTTACTGGAGCAAACGAGCGGTGTGGCGCGCGTTATCCTCGGAATCCTGATCCTCCTTTCCATCTTTTCCTGGGCGATCATCTTTCAAAAATCGGTTCAGCTGGGCGGGATTAATCGCAAGACCAACCGCTTTCTGCAAATGTTCCGGGCCGGCGGCACGCTGCCCGATCCGCGAACGTTGCGCGCAGGGTCCGGCGGCACTCCGCTGATCGCCGTTTATGACGCGGGTTATGCGGAACTGCGGGCGCAGCTGGATGGGGCAAATCCGCGCGGCGGCAAGGTAAAAAACCCCAGCGCGGTGGGCGTCGAGATGCAGGTGGCCGCGGGAGACGAAGTGCGGCGGCTCGAAAGCGGAATGTCCTGGCTGGCGACGATCGCTTCGGTTTCTCCATTCATCGGACTCTTCGGCACGGTGTGGGGCGTGATGGACGCCTTCGCGGGACTGGGCGACGCGGGACGGCGAGCCTTCGCGCCGTGGCGCCCGGAATTGCCGAAGCTTTGATTACCACGGCGGCGGGACTTTTCGCGGCCATCCCGGCACTGATCGCATACAACCACTACCTCCACGGCATTCGCGGCATGGCGGCGCGGATGGATAACTTCGCATCGGAGTTCGTCGCGAAGATCGAAACGCTGTACAGCGCCTAGATTTCTCTATGCCGCAAATTCAGCGCGAAACCGGCACCTCGCTTTCGGAAATCAACATGGTGCCCTTTATCGACGTGGTGCTGGTGCTGCTGATCATCTTTATGATCACGGCGCCGATCCTGCAGTCGGGCATCGATGTGGATGTGCCGAAGACCAAGACGGTGAAAGAGCTGACCGAAGTTCGCATGGTGGTGACGATCGACCGATCCCAGCGCGTCTATCTAAACGATAAGCCGGTGAACATCCACGAGATCGGGCAGCAGATCGCGGCGCAATCAAAGGACGTGTCGAAACAAGCGGTGTATGTGCGGTGCGACGAGACGGTGCCGTTCGGAAGCTGGGCCACGGTGGTTGACGCGCTGCGGCAATCGGGCATTCAAAATATCAGCGTGGTGACGCAACCGCTGAACGAGCACGGCGCAATCTCAGTGAAATGAAATGGCATCCGCCGACGCATATCGACCGGCCGACAGCTACAAGATGCCGCTTTCGCTGTCCATGCTGCTGCACTGCGCCCTGGCGGGGCTTGCGTGTTTACGGCGTGATCCACTCGCACAGCGGCGATTCCTGGGGCGGCCCGGGGGGATCGGTGACGGTGGGGTTGGTGGGCAACGTTCCGGCGATTCCGCTGCCGCACCCGGAAGTTCCGACGACCAGCCGCGTGGTGGACAACTCAAAGGGGCTCTACAAAGCGGAGCCGCCCAAGATCGAGCCGCCTCCTCCGGACGCGCTGCCGATTCCGAAATTCAAGGCGCCTCAAGCCGCCGCCCGAAAATAATTACGCCGGCCTTCGAAGATTCTGGAGAATCCCACTGCCGCCGCCGCCGAATGCGGTTCCGTACGGCGGAGGCGGCGCGCCCACGATTCCCACTTCGTCGTTTGCGATGGGGCAAGGGACCACGCAAGGGGGATTGAGCTTCAACGGCGTGAGCGGCGGAGATTTCGGGTCGCGGTTTTCCTGGTATGTGGAGGCGGTGCAGCGGCGCATCAGCAGCAACTGGCTGCAATCGACCGTGGATCCGAGCGTTTCGGCGGCGCCGCGCGTGGTGGTGACGTTCACGATTTTGCGCGACGGCACGGTGACGAACATTCAGATTGACGCAACGCAGCAACAATTATTCGGTGGACACTTCCGCGGTGCGGGCGGTGAAGGAATCAAGCCCGCTGCAGGCGCTGCCGCCGGCGTATTCCGGATCCAGCGTGAATGTGGAGTTCTGGTTCGATTTCAGGCGCTAGCTGCGGCGCTCGTAGGAAGGTTTGAGGCAGGCGTTTTGTTCCGAGGCTTTTGCGTTTGTCGGACTATAAATGAGGCGATTATAAATGAAACGAAAATTGGTTTTCCTCTCAGGGTTGGGTGGACTTGTAATTCTGGCGCTGCTCACTTCCCTTCCCGCAGGCGCGCAGGATTGGTTCAAGACGGGCACAGGGCTTGGAGTCACGAAGGCGAGGCTGGCCGCTCCCGATATTGCAGTGCGAACGCCCGCGGCGCAGCCGCTGGAAAAAACATTTCACGACGTGCTCTGGTCCGATCTGGAATACTCCGGCGTGCTGGACATGGTGAGCCCGAGCTTCTATCCGACGCAGGTGCCGAGCCAGCCGAGCGAAATGAATGCGGCGGACTGGGCGGCCGCGCCGGCGAACGCGTACATGGTGGCCTACGGCAACATGACCGAGGATGGCGCGAATCTGGCGGTGGCCGGTTTTCTCTCCGACGTGCACAACCCGACGGCGCCGCTCGCGCTGCAGAAGATTTACCGGGGCGCCGCGACGGACAGCGACGCGCGGCACCTGGCGCATCAGTTTGCGGACGACATTATCGGCGTGCTGAGCGGCGGGCTGCCGGGAATCGCGCAGACGCAGATCGCCTACGTCAGCGAGAAGAGCGGCAACAAGGAAATCTGGGTGATGGATTACGACGGCGCGAACCAGCACCAGGTGTCACCACGCTGAAGTCGATTTCGCTGACGCCGCGATGGTCGCCGGACGCCACGCGAATCGCGTTCACCTGCTACGTGCCTTTCCGGGGAATCACGTCGGCGCAAATTTGCATCTATTCGACGGATTCGAACCGGCTGATTGCGTTTCCCGCGCTATCGCGGGACGAACGCTCGCCGGCGTGGTCGCCGGACGGATCGCAGATCGCGTTCATGTCGAGCCAGGGCGGCGACCCGGAAATTTACGTCTCGGATGTCACCGGCAGGCCATCTTCATCGCGTGACGTTTGCGGCGGGCGTGAGCACGTCGCCGGCGTGGAATCCCAAGACGGGCAAACAAATCGTGTTTGTGAGCGACCGGGGAGGCGCTCCGGTGCTCTATCTTATCGAACTCCGACGGATCGAACGTGCAGAAAATCGACCTGCCGGACATGGGATACGTGATCGATCCGGCGTGGTCACCCAATGGACAACTGGTGGCATTTAGCTGGCGACGGCCGAGCGGAAACTACGATATTTACGCGATGGATATCGTGAGCCACCAACTCGTGGAACTCACGCGCGACGAGGGCCGGAACGAGCGGCCCAGCTGGGCGCCGGACGGACGGCACCTCGTCTTTGAATCGACACGCACCGGAACGCGGCAGATCTGGTCCATGCTGGCGGATGGAAGCCAGCCGCGCCAGCTAACTTATCAGGGACAAAACGAATCACCGAACTGGTCTCCGAAGTGACGAAGCAAGTAGCATCGTGGCACTGGCGAGTGGCGGGTGCGACGAATTGCGGTTTTTCAAAGCACCGCTCGCTCGCAGCGACAATTTCAAAATGTATCGCACTCGATGGCACCATTCAGACACAGGCTGTAAAAATTCATGCTCGACGACTCCTGCAAGCTCTCGCGGGAGCGTCGAAGGAGGCAGTCGATGCAGCGTAGTACTCTTCGGAAGAGTCATTTGCTGTTGCAGGATTCGCAGCATCGTTTCGTTTATCGCAGGCTGCAAGAAGCAGGTTGCAGCGCGCCGCCAGCTCCTCCACCGGCTCCCGGCAGCGCAGCCGACGGTGACGCTCAACGCTTCGCCGGCGTCGATCAATCCGGGCCAGACAGTGACGCTCTCGTGGTCGTCGACCAACGCCACCGATCTGGACATCGAGCCGGGAGTCGGGAAAGTGGCCCCGCAAGGTTCAACCCCCGTGAATCCGAGCGAGTCGACCACCTACACGATCACGGCGACGGGCGCAGGCGGCACGGCCACGGCCAGCGCGCGCGTGGATGTGAACGCGCCGAACGCGCCGGCGCTACGACCGCGCCATCCGGGACCGGCGAATGTCAGGAACTTTTCGAGCAGAACGTGAAGGATGCGTTTTTCGATCTGGACAAGTCCGACCTGCGGCCCGATGCGCGCGAAGCACTCACCAAAGACGCGGAGTTTCTGCGTTCCTATCCGCAGGTGCGCCTGTCGCATCGAAGGCCATTGCGACGAGCGCGGATCGACCGAATACAACCTGGGCCTTGGCCAGCGGCGCGCGGAAGCGGCGAAGAATTATCTGATTTCGCTCGGCATCACCGGCGACCGGATCGAAACGATCAGCTGGGGCAAAGAGCGCCCGTTCTGCACGGAACATAACGAAGAGCTGCTGGCAGCAGAACCGCCGGGCGCATTTCGTGATGGCTCACTAAACGACTGCTTGAGGCAGCCGGCTGGCGACGGAACAGCCGGCCGCCTTGCAACTCCGCTCCAGGAGCGACGCGGCAAGTTCAACCGACATCCTGCAACGCAACATCCGTGGCACAATAGGTTAGGAAGACCGGAGCGCCGCGACTTGACCGGCGGCGAATCCGGCTGCCAACAGAAGGAGGGGTCCTTTTGCGGAAACAATGGTTGATTATCGGAATCGTCGAGTGCATGTTTCGGCGCGCTGGGCGGGGTGATCCTCTCGCCCCAGCCGGCCAGCGCGGTGTCGCGGGAGATTGTCGAGCTGCAGCAGCAGGTTTCCCAGGTGTTGCAGCAACAGCAAGACCTGCGCAGCGCCGTGGACACCAACAACGCCACGCTGAAAACGCTGGTGCAGCAGTCGCTCGACGGCGTGAACCAACTGAACGCGCAAATGGGCTCGCTGCAGAAAGTGGTGCAGGAAGTGCAGGCGAACACGGGATCGAGCATCAGTTCCGTGACGCAAACGACGCAGGGCCTGTCAGGACAATCTGCAGGAAGTGCAGGCTCGCGTCGGCAAGCTTTCGCAGCAGATGACCGACATGCAGAGTTTGCTGCAGAGCATCGACGCGAAGGTTTCCGGCAATGCGCCCGCAGGAGGAGCGCGCCAGGGGGCACCGTTGCCACCGGGGACGCCTGGAGCGCCTCCGACGATCCGGCGCGCCGCCGGCGGCCCGGGCCCAGGGCCGAATTCCTCGGCGCCTTCAGGGATGCCCCCGATTTCGGCCGACACTCTCTACCAGAACGCGCTGCGGGATTTCACGAGCGGGAAATACGACCTTTCGCGGCAGGAATTCTCGGATTACATCAAGAATTTCCCGACGAACGATCTGGCGTCGAACGCGCAGTTCTATCTGGGCGAAATCTTCTTACGCGCAGAACGATTTCAACAATGCGATCGCATCCTACGACACCGTGCTGACGAACTATCCGCAGAGCTTCAAACTGGCGGCTTCGCTGTACAAGAAAGCGATGGCCGAACTGGAGCTGGGTTTGAAAGCTTCGCGGTGCGGGACCTGCGGGAGGTGGAACGGCGCTTCCCCGGTTCCGACGAGGCCCGCCGCGCCCAGGCCAAGCTGCGCGAAATCGGCGCGACCGCTCCTCGCACGACTGCTCCGCGACAGTAACTCTTCAGGATTCGCCGCCCGGTTCGCGTCACCCGCGAGCGGCTCGGCCTCTCGGCCTTATGCCCGCAGCAAATCCGGCTGCCACTCCTTCACCATCTTTTTGATGGCTTTCCGGTCGGTGAGCTTTTCCTCGAGCACTTTGCGCGCCAAGTCCGGCAGTTCCCTGTCGCTTGCGAAGCGCAGCGCGATCAACTGCGCGACTTCGAATTCCGGGATGCGCGGCTGCAAGTCCGGCGGCAAAATTTTCTGCAGGCGCAGCTGCATTTCGAGGCGGATGACGCGGTCCTGGACGGTGAGCGCGAAAATTCGCGCATAGAACAGGGCGAGGATGAAGCCGAACGCCAGGAGAAGCGAAATTACCGACTGCGCCGAGAAGGCGTGGAACACCTGGTAGATCGACCAGAACAGATTGATCGCGAAAATGCCGAAGGCCACGATGTGGTAGCCGGGAACGAATTTTGCGTGGTTCTCGAAGGTCTGGGGCTGGGGCATGGGTTGGCTCCGTGGTGGATTTCAGGACTGAGGGTGGATTCTATCAGAGCGAGGGCTTACGGATGGCGGCACTAACGCGCTCATGCTACTTCTTTTCGTATTTCCAGACGCCTTGGACGATGGTCTCGGCGATATAGATGTTGCCGAGTGGGTCTGCGGCGATGCCTTCGGGGGCATTGTCGCCGTTGGGCGGGACGGGCATGGGGATGAATGCGGTTACGCGGCCGTCTTTGGCGCTACCGATATGCACGCCGTGTTCGAAGCCGGGATTGTACCTCTCGGCCTTCGGATCGATTGACTCCGATTGCGAGTCGGAGACATACATGACGTCATTGGCGTCGATGAAAATCCCGCTGGGGGAGCCGAACTGCTTCCATTGTTCGAGGAAATTTCCGTCCTGGTCGAAGATCTGGATGCGCTTGTTGGCGCGATCGGCTACGAACAGGCGTCCGCGGGAATCGAGCGCGAGGGCGTGAGGGACGTCAAACTGGCCGGGAGCCGAGCCCAGTGATCCCCATTGTTTGATGAACTTGCCGTCTTTGGTCAATTTTACGATGCGCGCGGCGCCCTTATGCGGGATGTGTCCGTCGGCGACGAAGAGGTCGCCGTGGAGGCCTTCCACGACAGCGTTTGGTTCGTGGAATGTATCGGGACCGTCTCCGATGACGCCCGGCTTACCGAGGGTCATTAATATCCTGCCGTCCGGGCTGAATTTGATGGCTATATGGCCTTTGGTCTCTTTTGCCGATGCAGCGGGAGTTGGCGCGGGCGCGCTGGGCAGGCGGAGTTCGCCGGAATCGGTGACCCAGATGTTGCCGGCTTTGTCAAAATAGATGGAATGCGGAACGGCGAGCAGTCCCCCGCCGAAGCTTTTCAGGAGCTTGCCGGAGGCGTCGAATTCGAGGATGGAATCGAGGGTGGAATCGGCGCAACTGTTTTTCTCACACCTTTCGCCGACCCAGATGTGGCCCTGGGAGTCGAGGGCTATCGCGCTGGTCGATCCCCACTTCCGCCCTTCGGGGAGATGTCCAAAGGCTTCGGCGGCGCGATATGGGTTGGGCAGGAACGCGGCCTGAGTGTCAGCGTGGGATTGAGATCTATTCGCGGATATCGATAGCGCGCCGATTGCGGCAGCGAGCAGCATGAAGCTCATTCGAAACGGACGCGACATTAAATTTCTCCCACGAAGAGCGTTCTAACCGGCGCATCGTACTCTTCTCACGGTTTCGGCACAATCAATTTGCCCTCCTCCAAAATTCACGGGTTGCCGAAGCCGAGTGATTTCCTCCCGAAGATTTTTACGCTATACTCCCGGACATGTCTGTGAACAAAGCAATACTCGTGGGGCGGCTGGGACGCGATCCGGAGACGCGGTATACGTCGGGCGGGCAAGCGGTGGCTAACTTCACGCTGGCGACCGACGAGACCTACAAAGACCGCGCGGGCGAACGGCAGAAGCGAACCGAATGGCACCGCATCGTGCTGTGGGGAAAGCTCGCGGAAATCACGCAGCAGTACTTGAAAAAGGGAATGCTCGTTTACATCGAGGGCCGTATTCAAACGCGCCAATGGGAAGACAAGCGGGACGGGCAAAAAAAGAGCACGACTGAGATCGTAGCGAACGTGATGCGGATGCTGACGTCACGGGCGGACAGCGCAGCGGCCGGAGCGGGAGCCGGGGCGGCGGGCGGCGGTCATGCGCGGCCAGCCGATGAGTTTGACGCCGGGGCTCTGCCGGAAGAGCATGGCGCGGGACCGGAAATTTCCGACGAGGACATTCCTTTTTAATCCTGCCGGTTGGCGGATTGCTGCAACAGCTCCTTACGGATCATCTTGTTATCTGGCATCGCTGTCGGACCTCGTCATCGGGCCTCGCCATCCGGCATTTTCATCCTCCCGTTATTCGGCCTCGCCTTGCCTGCTGCTCGGTCTGGAACCGGTACCCTCGCCGGCTGCGGATGCCGGCTCGGGCGTGCCACCGACAATTTCATCCACGAATGTTGCGGGCGCTCCCACTACCGCTGCGGTGGCTCCGGCAAACGCGATTGCGAACGACGCTGCGGCAGCTCTGGCAAGTTCCGATCCGCAAACGATCGAGCAGGTGCAGTCGTCGGTAAAAGACGTGAAAGTGGACATGGAAGGCGATCTCGTGAAGGCCTACGTGATTTTCGATTTTCACGGGCGCGATCTTTCGCTCGAACTCGATGGGCACCTGGGATCGCAGGATGGCTATGTGAAGTTTGTGCCGGTGGCCGGGAAGCTCGGTTCGCTTCCGCTGCCGCAGTCGACGCTCGAATCGGCTGTCTCGAAGATGATGTCGTCGCCGGAGAACCGCGAAAAGCTGAAGCTTCCGGACGACATCAGCGACGTGCAGATCGTGGATGGCAAAGCGGTACTCTCCTACAAATAATCCCGTTCCGATTACCCCTCGCACTCGATCCGTTGGCGCATTTCTCCGCGAACAGCGCAGACTCGCTAGATTCTGAGCTAAACAAGAATAGTGCGATCAGGCTGGCGCGCCGATGGGCGTGTAGGCCAAGTACAGCAGCCAATAGATGATTACACCCGTGACCGATACGTAGAGCCACAGAGGCAGCGTCCAGCGGGCGATTGCGCGATGGCGGTCGAAGCGTTCCCGCAGCGCGCGCGTGAGGGTGATCAGGACGAGCGGCACGATGACTACGGCGAGGATGGTGTGCGACGTGAGCAGGGTGAAATAAACCGGACGTATCCAGCCCTGCCCTCCGAACCGGATGATTCCCGCGTGCAGGTGGAAATAGAGGTAAAAAATCAGGAATGCCGTGGAGGAGAGGAACGCGGTGATCATGCAAACGCGGTGCGGCATGATTTTTCCGCGCCGGATGAAGGAGTAGCCGGCAATCAGAAAGGCGGCGGAGGCGCCGTTGAGCGATGCGTTGACGGCCGGGAGGGATGACAGGGGAATCAGCATGGGGACACGCTCTTTGCTGGAAGCGCTATTCGGCTGGAAACCGGGCGCACCCTGCTGGCGGGTAAAGGGGCTGACGGGCGAGCTTCCTCAGGCGCTAAAGCCCCATGGAAGGAGCGGGCTTTATGTCGGAGCTGAAGCTCCGACCCCCTAAAAAACGCGGAGATTCCTGCAGCCCGTGACGATGCGCAGGTGCTGGCTCTTACGCCGGGGCGTGGCAAACGCAAGTCAAAAGCAGATCCTTCACTTCGTTCAGGACGACATGGCGGGCGGTTTGTGGCGTTGCATTCAGGATGACATTCTGGGTGGTTTGCGATGTTGCGTTCAGGATGAGCGACACGCAAGGGGTTACGGCCAGGAAGGATGGGCGGGGCGGTCACCGGATCAACTTGTCGACGATCATCCAGGTGAGCAGGAGCGGGATGTGGGCGACGGTGGCGTGCATGAGCCACTTGGCGCGGGCGTTGGTGCGGGAACGGTTGGCCCACAGGCCGACTTGCAGCAGAAGCATACCGAGCACGAGCGCGCCGAAGAAGTACTTCATGCTGGCCATGCCGAGCAGCGAAGGCAGAGCGCTCACCCACACCAATATGGCCGACGTGCAGACGATCTGGCGGAAGGTTGCGTCGCCCTTGGGGTCTACCGTGGGCAGCATGCGGATGCCGGCGCGGGCGTAGTCTTCGCGGTAAATCCAAGCGATGGCCATGAAGTGCGGGAATTGCCAGAAAAACAGGATCGCGAACAACACCCATCCGCCCAGCGAGAGCGAGCCGTGCGCGGCGGCCCAGCCTATGAGTGGCGGCAGCGCTCCGGGAACGGCACCTACGGCGGTGGCCCACGTGGTGCGCGTTTTCAGCGGAGTGTAGAGGCAGAGGTAGAGGACGCAGGTGGCCAGCGCCACCATCGACGCAAGATTGTTCACCGCGACCGCGAGCCACGCAGCACCGACTACAATGGCGCCGAAACCAAAGATGAGAACCTCGCGCGGCTGCAACTGCCCGGAAGGCAAGGGGCGCGCAGCGGTGCGTCGCATTACCGCATCCATATCGCGCTCGACGTATTGATTGAGGGCCGCCGTGCCGCCAGCCACCAGCAGGGTGCCGCAGAGCGTGTGGAGCAGGAGCATCCAGTCCATCGCGCCGCTCGAACCGAGATAGAAGCCGGCCACCGTGGTGATGACTACCAGAAACGTGACGTCAGGTTTGGTGAGAGCCACGTACGCCCACGACTTACTCGGACTCTGGGCGGCGATGGCTTCGGCGCGGAGCTCGTTCATTAGCTTGCCTTATCTCCTGCTGTGACGGGCCACATCAGCCCGCGGTTGTGCCGCCCGCCACGCGGGCGCCTGTTGGGTCAGCGGCTGCAAACGAAGCCGGACGAATCAGACGGAAACATTTGAGCGTCAAATTTGCGGAGGCGGCCAGGGTGAGGGCTCCGCCGAGCACGTGAGCCACCGTCAGAATTACGTACAAAAGCGACGGCTGAAAATTATCCCCGGAGTTCATTATGGCCCAGTACGCCGCGCCGCCGAGCAAGAGTTGCGTTCCAAACGTGGCGTGCAGAAAGACAACGCCAAGGCGCAGCTCGCGGACCTGCTTGAAGCGTTTCTTCACGGTGCGGCCGGTCCAGATGACGAGCACGATCAGGATTGCCGCGCCCATCAGGTGGGGGTGGATGCCAAATGCGCCGTGCCGGAACGCGGCGCCCAGCACCAATTGCGCGAGGATGGCGAGGGTGGTCCAAAGGGCAAGCGAACGCGCTGGAGGAACGGAGGGATCGTCCAGTTGCGGGTGATCGCCCTGCCACCAGGGGCTCAGATAAAGCGAGAGGCCCACGATCGTGAGGAAATAGATTTGCGCGAGCGTGGCGTGAGCCGTCGCGGAAAGCGCCGGATGCCCTACAAGCACACGGACCCCGCCGAGCACGGCTTGCGCGAGCACCAGGGCGAGGGCCGTCCAGCCGAGGCGCCGGGCCAGGGGGCGGCGGTCCACTCGTGTGACCCAGATGGCGAGAATCAGCGTAAGGATGGAGACCAGACCCGCGAGGACGCGGTGCGCGTATTCAAAGCGAACGCCACCCACGAGCGGGGGAATGATCCTTCCGTAAGCGAGGGGCCAATCGGGAACCGAATCCGCGGCGTTGTTGCTGGTGACGAGCGCGCCCGCCATCAGTAGCAAAACGGTGCAGCACGAGGTGGCAACCGCAAACTTGTAGACGCCGCGCAGATTTTGGCTATCGGCCATTACGTCTCGGGATACCTTGTTTCGGACCGTCAAGCATAAAAGGGAACCGCCCAAAAAGCAAAAGCAGAATATCTCCCGCAAGTGGATTCCAGGCGCGACTGCGATTGATAGATGCGGCGCCGCTGCGGAGGGAATCACGGGAATTTGTGACTGTAGTCACAGACTCTCCACCGTGCCTCACATAGCTGTGTGAATTCCCAGCCTGTCAACTCGCGTGCCAGCCAAGGATCTAAACGCCAGACGTGCTACCCACTCTGAAGCGAAACGAGATAGTCTGCGAGGCGTGTGGCGTCAGCGTCACGGACTTGTTCTGCGCGCCGTACTTTTCGTGCCAGGCTTCGATTGTGTAGGTGCCGGGCGGGAGGTTCTTCAGCTCGAATTTCCCTGCTGTGGTGGTGACGGCGAAGATGGGATGGGCGAACACGAAGACGAAGGCGCGCATCCACGGGTGGACATTGCACATGAAGGGGATGGCGAGCTCGGGCCGAGGGAACGACACGGTTAAGGGCGGGGCGCCGGCGCGCTGCGCTTTGTTCCATTCTTCGTTCCGCTTCGGAGTTGCGTGGACGTTGTGGATGGTTGCGTCGTCGTTGCGGATTTCGAGGAGCTGATTCGCCATCAGCGCGACGACTCGGGGTTCGTAGACGCAGCCATTCTGGTCGAGCAGGGCGGGCGCTTTCGGCGGGTCGAAGCGGTAGGCGTCGAGGCCGGACTTCACGAAGACGACCACGTTGGCGAGGGCGCCGTTTGCGCCGGTGAGGACTTCGCGCGAGGCTGCGGCTGCGGGGTTCGATTTCGCGCAGGCGGGCTCGGAGCTCATGTCTACTGTGGTCGGCGCGGGTGGAGGGCCGTCGAGGACTACTGTGCCGGTGATCTGTGTGGTTGTGGCGGGGTCGACTGTGGCCTGGGACGGCACGGCGGGATCGGTTCCCTTCCCTTGGCCGCAAGAGACGAGTGTGCAGGCGGCGATTGTAACGGCGAGATGTAGGAGAAGGGCCTTCAAGTCGACAGATTCCTAAGAAGACCCACCCTTGAAAAATCGCAAGGGTGGGGCACCCGCAAAGACAGAGAAGATCCGCCAATCGGGAGATTGGCGCTCCCAGGAACAGCCGCAAAAACAAATGCAGATCCCTCACTTCGTTCGGGATGACACGCTGGTGGGGGAGATGACACAGGTCGAATCGAGTGCCACGTGTTGCGATGGCGCGGGTGAAATTTCTTTCGAGCTATGAGAGCTACGATCACGGCTGTTCAGGGCTACTCATGGCTAATCATGGCTACTGATGGCTGCACGCTTTACCAGCCTACCGGGTGGCCGCGATTCTGGTCGTCGAGCCACTTCTGGAGCGGGGCGAAATATTCGAGCATGGCGGTCGCGTCCATTTGGGTCTCGCCGGTGAGGGTTTCGAGGGCCTCGGGCCACGGGCGACTCTGGCCCATTTCGAGCATGCGGTTCAACTCCGCGCCTACGAGCTTGTTGTTGTAAATGGAGCCGCGATGCAGCGGGCCCTGGTAATCCGCGGCGCGGCACAGGGCGCGATGAAACTGGAACTGGAGCACGGCCGCGAGGAAGTAACGCGCGTAGGGGACGTTTCCCGCGACGTGGTATTTCGCGCCGGGATCGAAATCGGCTTCGCTGCGCTCGACGGGCGGCTCTACTCCCTGGTATTCGCGGCGGAGGCGCCACCAGGATTTGTTGTAATCCGCAGGCGGGATTGAGCCGGAGAAAACGGCCCAGCGCCATTTGTCGATCAGCAAGCCGAACGGGAGAAAGGCGACTTTATCGAGCGCGCGGATGAGCAGCAGGCCGATATCGGCGGCCGGGGGCGGCACGGATTCGAGCAAGCCGATCTGATTGAGATATTCGGGCGTCACCGAGAGCGCGATGGTGTCGCCAATGGCCTCGTGGAAACCGTCATTCGCGCTGTTGCGGAAGAGCGGGGGCAGATCGTCATAGGCGCGCTGGTAGAAACTGTGGCCGAGCTCGTGGTGGATGGTGGAGAAATCCTCGGCGGTGGGCTCGATGCACATTTTGATGCGGAGATCGTCCAGGTAGTCGATGTCCCAGGCGCTGGCGTGGCAGACCACGTCGCGATCGCGCGGCCGGGTGAACATGGAGCGCTCCCAGAAGGTTTTGGGCAGCGGGGCGAAACCGAGCGAGAGGAAGAAGCGCTCGCCGTATTGAACCATTCCGACGGGATCGATGTTGCGCGTTTTCAAGATGCTGGTGAGGTCGTAGCCGGGATCGGCGTTGACGGGCGCGGCGAGCGGATACACGTTGCCCCAGCTTTGCGCCCACATGTTGCCGAGCAGGTGCGCGGGGATTGGAGCGTCCTCGCGCATAATCGAAGGGCCATATTTCTCGGCGAGCTTCCAGCGCATGTAGGCGTGCAGGGAAACGTAGAGCGGGCGAACCTGCTGCCATAGGCGGTCGAGTTCGAGGGCGAACGCTTCGGGCGGCATATCGTAGTTTGAGCGCCACATGGCGCCTACATCGGCAAAGCCCATTTCGCGCGCGCCCTGGTTGGCCAGCTCCACCATGCGCTCGTAGCGAGCGCGCATGGGCCTGGCGAGCGAGTGCCAGCCTTCCCATACGGCTAAAAGCTGCCGGGGATCGCGGCTGTGCGCCAGGATGTCTTCCATGTCGTTGAGCGAAAGGCATTCGCCAGAGGGGCCGTGGGGGCACCATTTCGCTTTGCCGTACTCGCTGGGAAGCGAGGCGGCGATCTGCGAGAGTTCGGCGCTCAACGCCGGGTCGCGCGGCGCGGGGATCGTGACGGAAAGCTTGATCAGCTTGAGCTTGCGCTGAACGTCTTCGGCGAGATGGAGGCCTTCGTAACGATGCGCCTGAGCGGCAAGTTCGGCGGTGGCCGCTTTCACGGCTTCGTCGGCCTCGGCGGCCATTTCCTCGGTGTCGGGGGTGATGAAGGTTTCCTGCACCCATTGGGCGCGCTGGAGCTTGATCCAGAGATCGAGCAGGCGACTTTCGGCGGCGTCCACGAATTCGCGGGCTTCGTCCAGCGTGGGAGGGTTCGAGCGGAAATGCGCCACCGAGTGGCCGGCGTTTTTTACGGGGTGTGCTCATCGGCGGCTCCGCAGATTACGCTGCGCAGACCTCGCTCATTGCGGCCAGGGCGCGGTCGATTCCGGAGCGGTCCACATCGAAGTGCGTCACCATACGCACGGAATATTTCGCGGTGGGGTTGCAGAGAATCCGGCGCTTGGCGAGCTGCGCGCAGAGGTCGGCGGCGGGAAGGCCGGTGCCGTGCACATCGAATATCAGGATGTTGGTGACGACCTTTTTCGGGTCGAGACGAACTCCCTTGATTCGCGACAGCCCTTCCGCCAGGTAACGTGCGTTTTTGTGGTCGCAGACCAGCATTTTAGGCGTTTCCTCGAGGGCCACCAGCCCAGCGGCCGCGAGCACGCCCGCCTGGCGCATACCTCCGCCGAGCATTTTTCTGCCGATGCGCGCTTTGTCGATAAATTCGCGCGAGCCGACGAGCATGGAGCCTACCGGCGCGCCCAGTCCTTTGGAGAGGCAAAACATCACCGAATCGAATTTGCGAGTGATTTCCGCGACGCTTTTGCCGAGGGCGGTGGCGGCGTTAAAGATGCGCGCACCGTCGAGGTGCACGGGCAGGCCGGCCGCGTGGGCCTGATCGCAGATATGGTCGATGGTTTCGGGGGGATAGATGCTGCCGCCGTGCATGTTGTGCGTGCTCTCGAGCTCGATGAGGCCGGTCTGGGACCGGTAATACATTTTCGGGCGGATCAGCGGCTCGATCAGATCCCAGCTCAGGATGCCGTCTGGCGCCGGCGTGGTGCATGGCAGGCATCCCGCAATGGCGCAGATGGCAGCCATTTCGTACTGATAGATGTGCGCGCGCTGCTCGCAGATCACTTCCATTCCGGGACGTGCCCAGGTCTTGATGGCGATCAGGTTGCCCATCGAGCCGCTGGGCACGAACAAGGCGGCTTCGCGCTCGAAAATCCGGGCGGCGCGCTCCTGAAGACGATTGATCGTGGGATCTTCGCCGTAGACGTCGTCGCCTACTTCGGCTTCGGCCATCGCTTTGCGCATGGCAGGGGTGGGCCGCGTCACGGTGTCGCTGCGGAGGTCGACCACGGGCAGATTGTGTTGGTCGGATGGCATGAGCCTATTTTATCCCGCGCTCCCGCCCCCTGAGACTGAAATTGCTTCAGGATTCATGCGCGGCGAGCTTTTGTTGCGGCTGGGACTGCTTCTCGAGCGCCGCCAGAAGGATGCAGAGCGCGATTACCTCGGACGCCGCGCGAACTTCATCCAAAGAGGGGAAGGTGGGCGCGAGACGGAGCGTGCGGTCGTAGGGATCGCGACCCTGGGGCCAGGTGGCCCCGGCGGGAGTCAACGCGACGCCCGCGTTTTTGGCGAGTTCCACGACCTGGCGCGCCGTGCCTTCCATCACATCCACGCTAATGAAGTAGCCGCCCTCCGGCTTCGACCAGGTAGCCGCGCCTGTTCCAGTTAAACGCGATTCCAGGGCGGCGAGCGCTGCGTGAAACTTCGGGGCAATCAGGGCGCGATGCGCGTCCATGTGGCGAAGCAAACCGTCTTCATTTTTCAGGAAGCGCACGTGGCGGAGCTGGTTGAGCTTGTCGGGACCAATCGTCCGCTTGGTCGCCCGCGCGAGATACCACTTCACATTGGCCGCGGAGGAGGCGAAAAATGCAAGACCCGCGCCGGCAAGAGTGACCTTTGAGGTGGAGGCAAAAACGAAGGCTCGATCCGGATTGCCGGCCTCCTCGCAGAGCTCCAGGATGTTCGCGACTTCGTGGCGGTGCGCGGTGAGATGGTGGACGGTATAAGCGTTGTCCCAGAACAGGCGGAAGTCGGGCGCACCCGTTCGCATCGACGCGAGGCGTTGCACCGTTTCCGTGGAATAGGTCTCGCCGGTGGGATTCGAGTATTTCGGCATGCACCACATGCCCTTCACGGCCGGATCGGCGACGAGCGCTTCGACCTTGTACATGTCCGGCCCATGGCCGGTCAACGGCACCGGTATCATGCGAATGCCATACTCCTCGCAGATGGCGAAATGCCGGTCATAGCCAGGCACGGGGCAAAGGAACGCGGGTGTCGCCGACTGCGACCAGGGCGTCGCTGAGCCTGGCACGCCCTTCAGAAGCGCCCAGACGATACAGTCGTTCATCATGGCCAGGCTGGCATTGTTGCCGACGACGATGCGTTCAGCCGGCGCGCCAAGCATCGAGGAAAAGAGGGAGCGGGCTTCAAGCAAGCCCTGCAGATTGCCGTAATTGCGCACGTCTTCTTTAGCCTGGCTGAGATAATCGCCTTCGCCGGGCAGCGCCAACAAGCCGTTCGAGAGATTAAGCTGTTCGGAAGAGGGCTTGCCGCGGGTCATGTCCAGCGCCAAACCTCGCGCTCGAAAAGCCTCGTATTCACGACGGGCTGCTGCAAGCTGAGAATGAAGAGTTTCACTTTCCAAATCGACGATTCGTGCCAAGGTAAGCTCAATCCCCTTTGATTAAGTCTCGGCGGAGCAGTTCGAGCAGGCCGCCGGAATAGATGGACACCCCGTACGGGAAGGCCGTTCAGAGTATAAGCCATTCACGTTTTCACTTCGACTGAAGCAGGGATGGCGTTCGCGCTCTGCGGATTCGCTTGGGCCGTTTCGGGAATGGCACTCGTGTTCCGTTTTGGCCTTGCGCAGCGGCCAATCTGTTCCTAAGCGCCTTGATTGCACGAAGCAAGAAACCCGCGGTTGGCCCGCCCCTTGCAAACAATGGTGACGGGAGAGGTGTATGGAGGAACAGCCAAAGAAACTGGAAGGACAAGATGCCATGGCGTCGGCGCATCTTCAGGAGCGTCGAGAAGTGCGCTACGAGGTACCGATTGAGGTGGAGATAAGCGGCCTGGATAGAACCGGGCAGGTATTTCGCGAGAGAACGTTTACCAAGGACGTGAGCGAGTGGGGTTGCGGATTCACGTCGTCGGTGGAATTAAAGGTGGACGACATTGTCGCGGTGAGCCTGGTGGCACCCGGCACCACGGAGCCGGACTCGCCTCCCGCGTCGCTTTTCCAGGTGGTGCGAGTATCGCCCAAAGAGGGTGGCTGGCTCGTGGGGGCCTGGAAAATGAATCGCGAGAAGATGTGGGGGGCCTACCTCGAAAAGATAGCCGCGCAAACACAGTCGTCCCGGAAGTGGCGGGAAGAGACAGGCGTGGGTCGCAGCGAGACGATCGGTCGAGACAAAGAGCGATGAGTTCCCGCCAAGCGACGCTCAGCGCGGGGAATGCCAGCGAGGACCGCGCTCGCCCGGACAAGACGCAGGCGAGCGGACCCGGAGGGGTGGAAATTGTCAATTTTCCGCAAATTCTTTACACAAGGACTTTCGGCGACCCGGACATGCTGTTCGTTCCGCTGCTGGACGCAACGCGGGAGGCTTACGGAATGGTGGAGCGGCTTTCCAGCCACGGCGAGAACCGCGCGAATGCGGTGATGCTAAGCGGGATGCACCTGGCTTCATCGTTGCTTCGCGATTCGAGCTTTTCGCTGGTGGCCAGAGGAATTTCGCACGAGCACTCCTACACTGTCGACCTGACAGCCGGCACGCTTCGCGTGCAGACGCGGCTCTACGCTTCGGTGAGCCGGCGGACGTCCTTGTTCAAGGTGGACATGCTGGGGAATATAGCGGGAGGGACATTCACGGTAAGGAACCCGCTGCAGGGAACCGTGCTGATGCAGGTGGAAGAGGAAAAGCTCCGGCTTCCGAATTTTTTCGCGACCACGATGGCGCAGGAATGCCTGCGGGCCCAAATCGAGAAGGAGCGCGCGGGGCTGATCGAAGACACGATGGGTCCGGCGAATGGGGAAGTGCGGCTGATCGTCACCGTGGCCGGGAACAAGATTCCGATAACGCTCCGCCAGAAGGACCAGAGCGGCACGTGGGACATCATCGACGGGCGGATGCAGGAATGGGTGGGAATGCTGTCCCCAGAAATCGAAGAGAACCTAAAACATGTGACGAAATCTCTGCAGGACCTGTTTCTGCAAAAGTAGGCGGCAAGCTGAGGGGCTAGACCCCGCAAGCCACGTTTTCAGGCCACTCGTGGCGGACCATTGGAAGCAAGAACTCTTCCAGGCGGCTGCTATCCGAAGCGCTGAGCCTATCGAGCTGAATACCCATTTGGCTCTTACCGACGATGCGCATGATGGAACCAGACCCCATGACCGGACTGGTCCCGGGCGAAAGGCACAGACTTACGTGAGCGCGGGTTCCGGGCGGGAAAGTCTTGTCTGCGCTGACCAACAGGCCATTCAGGCTTACGTCAATCGTTTCTCCGTCTATATCCTCGTGGCCGGCTGTGATTGTGACCTTTGACCGAAGCGGGACACGCCGGAAGCGCCGCCTTTCATGTTCGACGACGCCCTGAGTGACTCGGATCAGTTTCACCAGGCGCACCTGGTCAATGGGCTTGTAGAGGAAGAAGTTTGCGCCGGCCTCAAAGCCCTCGGACAGAGCCCCCGGTCCCTGATCGTCGCTTACGATCACAACCGGCGTCTGCTGATTGATCCCGGAACTGCGGATACGGCGCGTCAATTCGATACCCGGCGAGGCCATGCGCAGGTCGAGCAGGACGATGCTGAACTTCTCGGCCCACAGATGGGCGGCCGCGGAGGAACTTCGCGTCAGGATAAGCGCCTCCATGCCGTTGAGATTCAGGACGCCGCGAATCATGTCGCAGGCGTCTACGTCGTCATCGACCACGAGGGCGCGCGTTTTATTCTTTTTGTCCATGGGTGGCTGAATGCCTCGCTAGAGCCTGCCGCGGATTGTGGTGTCACTGAGACGAGGGCTTTTTGCCGAGCGGGCGGAACCTGGCTTCGAACTCTCCACGATCTCGTAATCTTCGATCTCCACACCGATTCCGGGCTTCCCGCCGGGTTCGATTCCGCTGTCGGTGCGCACAACGCGCCCTCTGCAATTCCATTCCGCGGAGAATTTTCCCGTAACCTCCTGTGGCATCCGAAGGACGATCTGAAGCCGAGTGCCAACTTGGAATGGTAGTTCGCTGACGAAATAGATCCCACGCGCAGAAACGTCGGAGGATTCGGCTGATTGTTCAGGCGCTCGTGGCTCGTCCACCGGCTGGATTCGGAGGGGAATCTTCAGCTTGTATCGTGGAGAAAGGCGGCGCTCGTCTGCTTTCATAGATCGTATTCTAATCTTTCAGAACAAGCTTTCGCTGCCACTCGAAATGTGGGAAAGCCCTGCCAGGAAATGGGACGATCGCACAACAGGCCTATCGGCTCCTCAGGTGAGCCCTTTAGAGCAATTACAAGAGAGCTTAGAAGCTCCGGCCATGCTCAAGAAGCGATAGGGGCGAAAAGAATGGCTCAGCTATGCCCGGCGGGCGGTGTGGAGGATGACGCTGCCGAAATTCCAGGAGGCGATGCGGACATCAGCGAAGCCTGACTTTTCCATCAGCGCGGCCAGCTCTGGCGGGCCTGGAAACTTCGCGACGGAGCCGGGCAGATACGCATAGGCTTCGCGGTTTCCGGAAATGGCGCCACCGATCCGCGGCAGGATGTGGCGAAAATAGAATCGGAAGATTCCCGCCATTGGGCCGGTGCCCGGCTCATTGAACTCGAGGATGCCGACTTCCCCTCCCGGTTTAAGCACACGCGCGATCTCGCGCAGGCCATGCTCATAGTTGGCAAGATTTCGAAAACCGAAAGCCGTAGTGACCAGATCAAAGCGTGCGCCAGCGAAAGGCAGGCTCAAGGCGTCTGCCGCCGCAAATGCGGCTGACTTGCTTCCCTTTGCCGCCTTGTCACGGGCGCGATCGAGCATGCCCTCGACAAAGTCGCTGCCGATTATGGGGGGACGCTGCGCTACCCGATCTGGATCCATCGCGTCGAGTCGTGCGCGGTCGAGGGCGAAAGCAAGGTCTCCCGTGCCGCAGCAAATATCGAGGATGCGCGCATCCTCGCGGGCCAGAATCGGGAGGAAGCGCTTGGCGGTGCGCCAGCGCCAGACGTGGTCGAGGGAGAACGACAGCAGGTGGTTTAGAAAATCGTAGCGTGGGGCGATGCGGCTGAACATCTGCTGCACGCGCGCGGCCGCCTCGCGCTCGTCCTGCACGCCCTGAGGGCGCGTCCCGGGGAGTTTGGCGGCTGGGTCTTCCAGCTTTGGCGCGGGCATCGGGATGGTCATCGAAAATTCAGGCGCATCAGATTCGGGAGCATCAGATTCCGGCGTCCGCCGCGATTATTGGCAATTCAGCGAACGCGCGGGCGACGATGGGCCAGGGGACGTCGGCGCCCCATTCGGTCTTGCCGATGCGGCGGGGCAGCACCCAGCGCACGCGTCCCGCCGCGCGCTTTCTTATCACCGGCGAGGATCGGCCGCAGTTGCGACGCACGAATTTTTCCAAGACTGGGAAGCGGGCCAACGCTGGCGATCAACCGAATGATGCGGATCGCATCGGCGTCGCGCAGATTACCGGTCGCGACAGCCATCAGAGTGGCTGCGATCATGCCCCAGCCGATGGCTTCGCCATGCAGGAAGCGGCGGTATCCGGTGACCGCCTCGAGGGCGTGGCCGATGGTGTGGCCAAAATTCAGGATTTGCCGCAGGCCGCCCTCATGCTCGTCTTTATTGACCACTTGAGCCTTGATTGCCGCGCAGCGCGGGATGATCCAGGCAAGCGCGGCGGAATCGCGACGCAGCACCGCGGGCATGCGGCGTTCGAGAAACCGGAACAGATCGGCGTCCGCGATTACGCCGTATTTCACCACTTCGTATAGCCCCGAACGAAATTCGCGGTGCGGCAGGGTGTCGAGGGTGTCGGGATCGGCGAGAATCAGTTTGGGCGGATAAAACGCGCCGACGAGATTCTTTCCCTCCGGCAGATTCACGCCGGTCTTTCCGCCGATCGAGCTATCCACCTGGGCCACGAGCGTCGTCGGGATATGGACGAGGCGGACGCCGCGCAGATAGCTGGCGGCCGCGAAGCCGGCCACGTCGCCAACCACCCCGCCGCCCACGGCCACCAGAATCGAATGGCGGTCCGCGCCGGAGCGGACGAGATTGCGGGTAATTCCCTCTACTGTCGCGAGGCGCTTCGAGGATTCCTTGTCATCGAAAAGGATCGGTCGCGCGCCTTGCGCCGGGCAGGTCAGAGGCAAGCACGTCGCCCCAGTGTCGCCAGACTTGCGGGGAGGAAAGAACGAACATGCCCGTTGCGTCGCGAGCTTGCCCGAGTTTTTTGATTAACCTGGAGGCCTGCGAAAGCGCGCCGCGGGAGCAATAAAAGGTGTAAGGACCAGCGGAACTCCTGATTTGAATCGTGGGCATCGTCGCAAAGAAATGTAACACAAATCTTCAGCGAGGCTTTTAGGGCGCACGCAGGAATCGACGTCAGTGGAATTTCTGCTGAAATCGGCAACGGATGCGAGGATCACGTGGCCGACTATCGCGAGGCTGCGCGGGCTGACCTTGTCGAGGGTGTCCTTCGGCGTGTGCCAGTAGCCGAGGTTCACGTAATCCTGGTAGTCGATGATGTCGACGGCGGGAACGCCGCGGTGAGGAACGGATCATGGTCGTCCTCGATCCGCCACTTCGCGCGAGACGAAAATATTCTTGTAACCGAGGCGGGCCGCCGTGTTCCAGACCAGATCGCTCAGCCACTTGGTCGAATCGGATTCCCGCGGGAATCTGAATGTTGTACTGCCCGATCATGTCCGCCAGAATCACCGCGCGGACGCGCTTGAATTCGCCCGAGACGGCCATGCGGGCGGCGAGTTCGCGGCTGCCGTAAACGCTGTCGGTATCGCTCCAGTTGACCTGCGCCTCCTCGCCGTCGAGAAAGGCAATCCACACGGCGTTGGGCCCTTCTTCGCGCCGCAGAGGAGCCGCGCCATTTCGAGCATCAGGCCTGTGGACGAGCCAGCCATCGTCCGCGCCGACGAAATTTTCGATGTTGCGCGCGGTGTCGTAGTGCGTCAGCAGCAGGATAATTCCCTGCCCCGCGCCGGGAATTTTGGCGATGATGTTCCGCATCTCCACATCGCCGATGGGCGTCTGGGAATGGAAGGCGTCTTCGTCCACGGCGCAGCCGAAACTCTTCAGCTGCGCTGCGAATGTAATCCTGAGTGCGGTGAATAGCGTCGGTGGCCGGCGGGCGCGGGCCGAAGCTGACGAGCTTGGCCACGTAATCGTATGCCTGCGCGCCGTCGAAGCCGCCTGTTTGAGCAGCGGGCGGCGCTTTTTCGGAGGGCGGAATCTGCGGAGGCGCTCCGGGCGCGGCAGCGCTGGCGGTTGCCGCCGGCTGCGGGCGCCGCACTGCCGTGTTCAGCGCCGTGGCCGCAAGCCAGCATCGACAGCGCTACGACGCAGGCACAACTGCCGTACAATAACTTTCCGAGAAATCGCTCGTTAAAGCGCATCGCCTTCCGCCAGTGCCCGGGCACGCTTTTTTCGCACCACCGCATACGACACGAAAACGCCGACAAAGTACAGCACGATCATCGGGCGCCATAAAGATAAGCATTGTAGTCGCATCGGGCGTCGGCGTGATGATCGCGGCCGCCACCGTAATGATGAGCATGGCGTAGCGGAAATTCTTCAGCAGAAACTTCGGCGTCACGATGCCGAACAGCGAAAGAATAAAAATGAGAACGGGCAGCTCGAAGATCAGGCCGAGCCCGATCAGCACGATCAGAATCAGGCTGAAATATTCGTTGATGCTGATCAGCGGCTTTACCGGGCCGTCGTAGGCAAAGCCGATCAGGAAATGCAGCATTTGCGGCAGAAGAATGAAATAGGCGAAGGCGATGCCGCAGAAGAAGAGGAACATCGACGAAACAATGAATCCGCCCGCCGCTCGCCGCTCGTGCTTGTAAAGGCCCGGCGCCACGAAAAGCCACACCTGGTAGAGCACCCAAGGCATGGCAATCACAATCCCCAGATAAACGCCGAGATTGATCACCAGGCTGATGTAGCCGGCAGGGCTCGTGTAATAAAGCTTGTCGTCGAGATGGTTGGCGCGCAGCGCGGCCTGCATCGGCTCAATGATGAATCCGATGAAGCGCTTGGAAACGAGCAGGCCGACGATAATGCCGGCTCCGACGCCGATCAGCGCGGTGACAATGCGCTTGCGAAGCTCGACCAGGTGATCGAAGAACGACATTCGACCGCCGGCTTCCTCCTCGGCGACCTGGCGCTCGGTGCGCTCAGGCTGGATGGATTCCGGCATCGGTCAGTGTCTCAGGATGGTGTTCCGGGTCCAGAGGGGAGGCGGGTTGAGCTTCTGCTGCCTGAGGGACTGAGCTGTTGCCGGAAGAGCCGTCGTCCGGAGAAGAAATAGCCTCAGAAGGCGACTCCTGCGCGGAAACGTGGGCACCCAGGATGTGCGGCGGGGTAGTGGGTACGCTACCGGGCGTTGGCGGGGCTGGCGAGGGGGAAAGCTGGGCTGTGGCGGCGGTTGCAGCGATCTGGGATTCGTTCCGCATGCGCCGCTGATCGGCTTCGCGCTCGAGGTCTCGCAGGTGCCCTTCGAAGGTGGAACGCAGGTCTCCGGTAGCCCGCTTAAACTCGCCCATGATTTTCCCGAGGTTGCGCGCCAGTTCGGGGAGCTTCTCCGGCCCGAAAACAACCAAGGCTACCATGAATACGATGATAAGGTGGGGAATGCTGAGCATTTGTGGGCCACGGCGACACTTGTTCGGCCGTTTTTGCATCATAGAAGAGGGCTGAAAGCGTGTCAAACGGCTCTATGCTATACTTTTCAGAGCCCGACAAAGCCCGTACGAAGCGAGGTCGCATGGAATCATTGCCAACACCGAAATCCTCGGGGCGTGGTCTATTTCTTCTGGTCCTTTTGCTGGGAGTTTCGGCGCTGCTGGGCGGCTTGTACGGACCGTCGGTGAAGGCGACCGCCGCCGGCGGATCAGATGACCTGCAAGATT
Source organism: uncultured Acidobacteriota bacterium (assembly GCA_963848365.1). Lineage (GTDB taxonomy): Bacteria > Acidobacteriota > Terriglobia > Acidiferrales > UBA7541 > Palsa-295. Next base: position 637,793 of record CAWKDI010000002.1, on the reverse strand, counting down.
CCGTCAAAAGCTTCACGCGCGTGCTTTCTGTAGTGGAACGCAATTACGCCGACCCTGTCGATGTGGACAAGTCCATCTACGACGGCGCGATTCCGGGCATGCTGCACGTGCTCGATCCTCACTCGAACTTTTTCGATCCGCAGCAGTACGCGCTGTTCCGTGAAGAGCAGGAAGGAAAATATTACGGCGTAGGCATGACCGTCGCGCCGCGCGAGAACCAGACCGTGGTGCTTGCGCCCTTCATGGCTTCGCCGGCTGCAAAAGCGGGTATTCGCCCCGGCGACACGATCCTGCAGGTTGACGGCAAGAACTGCACCGGGCTCACCACCACCCAAGTGGCCGACATGCTGAAGGGCGCGAAGGGAACCACCGTTCACATTTCGCTTGGACGGGAGGGCTGGGACAAGCCTATCGAAGTGACCGTGGTGCGCGACGAGATTCCCCGGCCTGGCGTCGAGTTCTCGGAAATGGTGAAGCCCGGCATCGGGTACGTTCGCGTCTCGACCTTCAACGAGACCACCGATAGCGACCTGGCCGAAGCGCTCAAGCAACTGAATTATTCGAAGCTCGACGGTCTGATTATCGATCTGCGCAACAATGGCGGCGGCCTGCTGAACCAAGCCGTGGGCATGGCCGACATGTTCCTGGACAAGAACGAAATCGTGGTTTCGCACCGCGGCCGGTCTTCCCCGGAGCGCCGCTATTACGCCGTCCGCGGGAACCAGGGAATCGAGGTTCCGCTGATCGTGCTCGTGAACGGGCAGAGCGCCTCCGCCTCGGAGATCGTTTCCGGCGCGATCCAGGATCATGACCGCGGCTTAATCGTTGGCGAGGTGAGCTTCGGCAAAGGGCTGGTGCAGACGCAATTCCCGCTGAGCGAGGATACCGCCCTGCTGCTGACGACGGCCCGCTATTACACCCCCAGCGGACGGCTGATCCAGCGCGATTACAAGAACGTCACGCTCTACGACTATCATTACAATCCCAAGCCCCCCCAGAAGCCCGAAGTGAAGCTGACTGACGGAGGGCGCCAGGTGTTCGGCGGCGGCGGGATCACCCCCGATCAAGTCATCGCGATGCCGAAGCCCAACGAATTCGAGGAGATGCTGCTTCGCAGAGGGGTTTTCTATCCCTTCCCGTCGGGTGTCGGGGATTTCGCGCGCTACTATCTCGGCAGCCGCCCGGCAATTACAAAAGAGTTTTCACCGGACGATTCCGTGATCGCCCAACTACGCAAGTTTCTCGACCAGCAGCACATCAAGTATACGGACCAGGAACTACAGGCAAATGACTCCTGGCTCAAATGGGAAATCAAACGCGAGGTCTTCACCACCATCTTCGGCCTCAACGAGGGTTACAAGGTGGCGCTCCAGAATGACGCGCAACTGGACAAAGGCATCGAGATGATTCCCCAGGCAAAGGCCCTGTATGCCAACGTCCGGAAGGTCGTGGCGCAGCGCCAAACGGACGGCACTCGCCCGTAGTTCTAAGCAAGCCGATTAACCGCAGATTACTTCTTCCTGACCGGAAGGGGCTGATTTGCGATGGCAAAAGCCCCGGTCTTCTTCCGCTTGGTTCGCGGGCCTGATCGGCACTCATGACCGCTATAGTTATCGGCAGCACGGGCCTTACGGGATCCTTCCTCGTTCGACAACTCCTATCCGATCCGGCGATAACGAAAGTAATTTCGGTGTCGCGGAAACCGCTGAACATCCTGAGCGTAAAACTGGCCGAGGTTCTGATCCCCGACCTGGCGGCTTTGTCTTCGGTTGCAGAGGGCATCCGCGGCGAAATCTATTTCTGCTGCCTCGGCACCACAATCAAGGCGGCCGGCGGCAAAGATAACTTCGAGAAAGTCGATCATGACGCCGTCGTCGCCTTCGCGAAAATTGCCCGGGGGCAGAATGCAAAGTCGTTCACGCTCGTGTCTGCTATGGGCGCGGATGCGACCTCGATGTTCTTTTACAATCGCGTGAAGGGCCGCACCGAAAATGACGTCAGGGCCCTCGGATTCCGTTCTCTGATCATCTTCCGGCCCGCACTCCTGCTTGGACCGCGCCGGGAATTCCGCATGGCGGAAAGCATGGCTGCCAAGACGCTGGTTCCGATTTTGCAGTTGTTTCCGGCGCGAATGCAAAAGAGGTTCGTTACGAAAGCAGAAACACTGGCGATGCGGATGGCGACCGAAGGAAAAGCGACTTTTGAAGGATTGCGCATCATCGAGGCGAAGGACATCTAGGGATATGAGTAGGCAGCCAGTGCCTGGGGCGCGGAGCGGATTTCTAATCGAAGAGTCTACCTGGAAGCTGTTTGCGGCGATTCAAGCTTTGCGAGGTAATGCTTCGCTTCGTCTGTCCTGAGCTTGTCCTGATTGAACTTCAAAAACTGCTTGAGTTCCGCCACGGCTGAAGCAACATCGCCCTTGGCCTCGTAAATCTGAGCCAGCAAGTAGTGCACGGACGGCTGATGATGTTCGCCGTCCTTACCTTCGTCCGCCTTCCCTCGAGTGTCGGCGGGTCAACTCCTGCGTGACGCCTCCCGAGATAAGTCATCCCGCTCATGGAGATGCCTGGAAGGTAGACGTCCCAGTTGCCGCCCTATTCAATAAAACAATGCCGGGAAATTCATATTGTGTCGTACTGTCATACTTTGTAACCAGCTCCCTCAATTTGTTTTCTGGTATATCGCGACCGTCGCGCCTCTTCATGCTCTCCTGCGCTCTCGAAACATCTTCTTGGGCTTGTTCTGTATTTGAGGCCTTTTCTTCTAGGAGCGCGAGCCTCATGTAGGTTACTCCACGGTCGAGGTCAATGGTCCGCTGGATCTCGTCCCGGCCATTCGCCTCCATTCGGTCCATAAATTTGAGAAGGTCCAACAGGGCCATTCTTGCATGCGGCAAGTCTGCCTCTTTATACTGAATAGCTGTTAGCTTTTCATACTCACCAAGTGCCAAGATATCTGAGAGCGTTCTAGTGCGATCTTCGAAAGAACGATGCCCTAAACCGAACCCGATCGGAAGTCCGGCGATCGCCCCGAGGACTACAAGAAGTACGTATCGCAAGCCGCCGGTCATTGTGTCTGCTCCTTATCACCAGACGGTTTACGACATTGGTTTCCATCTAACAGTTTGTTGAAAAATGAGTTGTCGCTGCAACTTTAATTAAAAGAACTCGTCTGAAGCAAAGAAGCAAGGAGACGAGTGAATGCGCGGCGACGATAACCAGCAAGATGGAATGTTCAGTTACATTTCTCCAGAAAAGCGAGTTCCGGCGGATCATCCGTTGCGGCCGGTCCGCAAGATGGTGGATGAGATTCTGAAGGAGATGTCACTGAAGTTTGCGGAGTTGTACTCGAAAGTGGGGCGCCCATCGATCGCGCCGGAGCGATTGTTGCGGTCGCTGCTGTTGCAGATCTTCTATTCGGTGCGCAGTGAACGAATGCTGGTCGAACAGTTGGAGTACAACCTGCTGTTCCGGTGGTTTGTGGGAATGGAGATGGACGAGATGGTCTGGAATCACGCAGTGTTCAGCAAGAATCGGGAGCGTTTGCTGAACGAGGAGATTGCGGAGGGGTTTTTCAGACGGGTGCTGGAGCGGGCGAAGCCCTACATTTCAGATGAGCATTTCACCGTGGACGGGACGCTGATCGAGGCATGGGCGAGTCAGAAGAGTTTCCGGCGGAAAGATGGGAAGGGGAACCCGCCTGGGGCGGTAGGGGATGTCGATTTTCACGGGGAGAAGCGGAAGAATCAGACCCACAAGAGCACGACGGATCCCGATGCCCGCCTGTTCAGGAAGTCCCGAGGCAGCGAGGCGAAGCTGAGTTATCTGGGACATGTATTGATGGAAAACCGCAACGGGCTCTTGGTGCAGACTTTTCTAACCGAGGCCGATGGAAGAGCGGAACGAGATGCAGCGATGCTGATGGCTGAGAGGATTCACGGTGTGAAGCGGGTGACTGTGTGCGGGGACAAGAATTACGACACGCAAGAGTTTGTCAAAGAGCTTCGCGGGATGAACATCACACCGCATGTGGCACAGAACAACACCAACCGACGGAGCGCGATTGATCAGCGCACGGCGCGGCATGCCGGGTACGAGGTGAGTCAGCGGAAGCGAAAACGAGTGGAACAATCATTCGGGTGGATGAAGATGGTGGGGATGCTAAGGAAAGTGAAGTTGCGAGGGATCGACAAAGTTGGGTGGCTGTTTACCTTCACCGGAGCCGCTTACAACCTCTGCCGGTTGCGAAATCTAATGGCGAAAGCCTGAAAATGGATGCTGCTGCGGGTAACCGGTCGAATCGGACGGTACCTAACAGCTCCCAAACAACTCATCTATAACCAGATTCAGAGCCGAGAAACACGCAAAAGCTATTTAATTCAACAAGCTGCTAAACGTGTGACAGTTTCTTGGATTCGGGGAAACGATTCGTTTCCCCATCCTGCACCTTTAAGAAGATTCTGTATTTCTTTCTCACGTCGTGCCTGAACCTGTTCCTTAACGACTTCTCGAGCTGACCCCTCATTCCTGATCGCAAGAATCGCCTCTGCAACCTCCAGCGGTGGATTAAGCCCCTGGGCGTGTGCTGCTCCCCTTATATTCGGAATCAGCTCGCCCTCTTCTTTCAGGATCAGCTGGCCATCCATTCTGCCGCTGCACTGTGCGGCCGCGATTTCAAGGGCTCCTAGCCTGCCGATTCCCAAGAAAAGCTGATTGAAAGCGTCCCCAGTCGGGCGAGAAAGCAGTGGAGTGGTGGCCCCTGCTGCCAGAAGAGCTCCTGCATAGCCAAGCCCGGCGCCAATAGAAACGCCAAATAAGAGAGAGAGTGCGGATTTATGCTGTATTTTCATCGGGAAACTCTTTTGAAAACAAATATGCCGGAGGCCGTGAACACCGACGTAAAGACGCACTCCTAGGCGGCATTATAATTTATCCAACATCCAGCCTAGCAAGACGGCGCAGAAAGGAGTCTACCTGGAAGCTGTTTGCGGAGCTTCGAGCTTTGCGAGGTAATGCTTCGCTTCGTCTGTCCTGAGTTTGTCCTGATTGAACTTCAAAAACTGCTTGAGTTCCGCCACGGCTGAAGCAACATCGCCCTTGGCCTCGTAGATCTGAGCCAGCAGGTAGTGCACGGACGGCTGATGATGTTCGCCGTCCATACCCTCGGCGACGCGGGCGCTTTTCTCGGCCTCCTGCAATTTATTGGTGTTGAAGAAGGCCTCGGAGCGATAGAAGTAAGCGTAGACGTCCCCCACGGGATTCAGGCCCAGCGCCATATTCGTGACGTTGAGTAACTCGTCCCAATGGCCGCTCCTGGCATCGAGTTCCGCCAGGCAAATGTAGGGAGGCAAATACGTCGGGTCCGCAGTGGAGGCATGCGAGCACGCGTCGTGCGCTTTGTCCACCTGCTGCTCGGCTTCCAGAACCTGCCCCATCATTACCCACGCGGCCACGTAGTTCGAGTATTTTTCGATGGCGCCGCGAATGTGCTCTTCCGCTTCCGCAAACTTTTTCTTCCTGAAATCGCTGCACGCCTTATCGTACTCGCTCCGCGCTTTGTCGGGGACTTGCAGGCGCATCACACTCACGGTAGCGCCGCGGACCGAGGAGATTGCCCAGGGAAGGCAAGCCTCATCTTCAACGATTTGCGCCTTCGGCATGGGCGTGTCGGGCATCAACAGCCCTGGTTGCATCATGCCCGGCTGGGCCACAGAAGCGTTGCCGGCCAAAGTGGAAGTCCCGGTGATCGGCGAATTAGAAGCGGTTGCCGTACCGGACCGCATGCCTCCCCCTCCTGCAGACCCGGAACCTCTTTGGGCATGAAGAGGGACTACCGCCAGAACCAGAAGAAAAACTGAGGATATCAATCGCTTCCAGTTCAGGATCATGATGCGTCTCCCGGAACCTGACCGGCTCAAGGGCTCGGCTCTTTCGGCACCACCCTATCGTGGGCAGGGAGTGCCTTGCTGAACACCATAGTAATCCTGTTTCTGTCGCTGTCGAGGAAAATCGTACGCGCGGCTACGCACAGGGAAAGGGCGTCGGTTCCGGCACGAAACTACGCACCGTGAAACTGTTCCTCCGCGAAACATATGTTGCGTTCCAGGCACCTTTTCGGCAATCGCGTTCGCCTTATCTCGCAAGCCAATCGTATGATCGTCTTCGGGCTGGGTTCCACCGCCGAACGTCCTTCAAGTGCCCTCTCAGCTCGCGGTTCTACAGGCTTATTTGTAGACGGAAGTTCGGTTTGCCCTAGGCGATCCGGGTTTGGCGCTTCGTCCTGGACTTCCTAGCGCGCGCCACAGGAGACTTCGATAATGGGAGTTACCCCACAACCCCCCGTGAAGCAACCGGAAGCGCCGGCCCTTATACCCACCGCCGACATCATCGCAAGTATCCTGCGGGCGGTTAAGAATACAAGTGACATCATCTTTTCACCCGGACGTCCTCCGCAGGCTGAAAGCAGCGGGCAGCTTGTCCAACTGAAGATTCCCGGGGTAGGCGTGCTCACCGCCGAGCACACCGCGCGTATCGCCGCCGACCTGATCGGACGCAGCACGCACGCGGTGGACAAACTGAAGCAGGAAGGCTCCTGCGACATCTCCTACAGTCTTCCGCAAATCGCGCGCTTCCGGTGCAACATTTTTACACAGCGGGGAAGCTGCGCGATCGTCATGCGGGTGATCGCCAATAGCGTTCCGGACTTCAAGACCCTCAACCTTCCGCCACAGCTTGGGGAGGCGGCCGAACTGGGTCCGGGAATGGTGCTGGTCACAGGACCCACGGGCAGCGGGAAATCCTCCACGCTGGCGGCCTTCGTGAACAAGATCAATGAAGAAAAGGCCTGCCACATCATAACCATCGAGGACCCCATCGAGTTTCTTCACCCGCACAAGCGCGCCACGATCCATCAGCGCGAACTGCATACGGACACGCCATCATTCGGGCTCGCCTTGCGGGCGGCCCTCCGGCAGGCTCCGAAATTGATTCTGGTGGGCGAGATGCGCGACCGCGAGACCATCGAGGTGGCGCTGGAAGCCGCGGAAACGGGCCATTTAGTCTACTCGACGCTGCACACCATCGACGCTTCGAAAACCATCGAGCGCATCGTCGGCGTGTTTCCGCTGAGCGATCAGCAGGCGATTCGCATGCGCCTCGCGAAAAGCTTCCGCTTCATCATTTCGCAGCGCCTGATTCGAAAGCCCGGGGGCACCGGGCGCGTGGCCGCGTTCGAAATCCTCAGGTCCACGCTGCGCACGCGCGAATACATTCAGAAGGGGGAGGGCGAAGGCAAATCGCTGCTGGACGCCATGCGCGACGGCGAAAACGAAGGCATGCAGTATTTCGACGGAGAAATCGAGAAGCTGATTCGAACCGGTGTGATCGATATGGACACCGGCCTCGCCGCCTCAACAAACCCCGGAAACCTGCGCCTGCTGCTCGCCGATTTGCTCGAACCGCAATCGCAAATCCCCTCGTTCGAAATCGAAAGCGCCGCCAAAGGCCCGGACGTGCCGGTGACCCGCGAGCCGGATCTCGAGCCCCACTACTAGCTGCCCGGCGCTATTGGAGACTCGTGGTGATCGCGGAGCAGGCACCTGCTGCCGTTGTGATGGCCACACCAGTGGTGTTGTAGCGAATCACTCCGGATTGGTCCGAGCAGAACGCGCGCGTGCCGGTAATGCCTACCGAAACCGGTGTGGCGTTTATTTCGAATCCCTGAAGCGCGCCTCCCACAGAGGTGTTCCCTACTGCCGCAAACGTGTATCCGCTCTTGCTTCCGGCGGAAAGTACGGGGTCGATCAAGCAGGCCGTGGTGGACGAGGCGGTGCAGCCGGCGGCTCCCCCAAGGTTGCTTAAGGCCGCGGCATAACCGATTCCCCATATCGAGGAGTAGGTAACCTGGGCCGTGTTGATGGTACGAATGGAGCTGACCGCTGAAGCTTCGTCCCCCGCCATACGGGAACGAATCAGGTTCGGGATGGCGATGGCCGCAATGATCAGGATGATCGCCACGACAATCAACAGCTCGATGAGCGAAAACCCACGCTCAAGTCTCTTCATTCTTCCTCTCCTGGTACGAATGGTTCCACCGTGGCAGGCACCGCGCCACTTAAACCAATAGAGCGAGGGGCGTGATTACAATCATTGAGTAACAGGGCGCCAGAACAATCGGAATTTGCAGGGAATGGTGTCCAACAGGCCACCGATAACTGAAGATGTATTATCGGGGGGTGCTGGGGAAGCTATGTGAGCTGTCTCAGTCAGATACTTCGCGGTAGCTTCAGCAATAGGAGGGGGTGAAGAGGACAGGGCAACGTCGAGAATGCGAAAACCTGTTCTGAACAAATCCTCGGGCAGCTACTGCCCACAAAACTGAAAAAACATGGTGGACGGCAGGGGATTCGAACCCCGTTGCGAACGCTTTCAGGTCCTCTAGCCCTCGCAACTGCCCGCAACTCCTTGCGATAAGTCCAGTGTTTCGACTTGAAACACTTATTCCACTCGTTGCAACTCGTCGCTATCCCTGGCAGACCCGGACAAAACCCGGACAAAAGGAAGGGTCCCACCGTATTTTTGCTGCCTGATCTGTCCGTCATCAACGCTAAACTGATGGCCGGCAGAGTCCCAGGATTGCGGAAACACTCACCAATCTAGGGACACAACTGAGCGTTTCGCTCGGGAAAACATTCCGCGAAAATTAAAAAAGAGATGTACTCTCGGTGCGGCGATTTTCCGTTAACGAAGGACTATTCATGGCGTTTGAAAAGCCCAGGAGCAACAGAGACACGTTTCAGGTACCTGATGGGCTTTCAGAAATCAAGAACGAGCTTCCTCTGATCATGAAAATGATCGCCCGCACGGCACGCTGGGTTAATCCGGAGACATTCAAGGCACTTCCTATCTGGTGTCCTGACACGGCACGAGGGTTTCCTCGATACGATGCTCGCTGGTCGCGCGTCCTTATAAGCCGTAAGGGTGCACAGAAGAAGGAAGAAAATATTCGCGCTGCGGGGGCACTGATGGAGGCCCTTGGTATCGGTAATCCAAAGCCCAAGAATTGGACTGTATGTCACATCTGGGGATTTGACGACGAAAAGTTTGCGACGAAGAATAATGTTGTTCGAGATCCACGCTACTATTCCTGTATCGCAAACATGACGTGGTTGCCGACGCCACTGAAGGGCTTTACTGATGCCGTACCTGAGATTAAAGAATGCCTGCGGTTCTGTGCATTTCATCTATACGGGTGGGCTTGCGAGCACGATGACTTCAATATCCACTCCGAACGAATCCGCTCCTGCGCTGCGCCATCAGGTTACCCCGAGGATTGGCCGACCGCACATCGCCGTGTATTGCCGCCCGGCACTGCTCCCTATAATGAACGGGTCAAAGAGTCCATCGCCAAGCGGAAAGCAAAGTTACAGAAGCAATTGAACGATAAGACGCTTGAGCACTACGGGCACGACTCCGTCCGAGAGGTTCTAGCTTTCTGGAAGGTAAATCTTTGCGACTAAAGTTCACGGCGTTCCGTTTAAAGAAAATTACCTTCGCTACGTTCCAGAACAAATCGAGGCAAGCGGCGTATGAGCTAGTCCATACCTCATCTCACCCAGCCGGCGTCGCGCAAATGAACGCTCTACAATGCCCATTGCTGCGAATACGGAGCGATTTGGGACGTTTACCGGCGTGTGCTCAAGACCAGCATCCCGCACCTTATAAACAGCCTCGGCAATGCGGCCGGATTTCGACATGGCGTCATCGAATCCCGACACAGTGGCAAGGGCCAATGTCGCCAGAGATAATCGGTACGCTGGATTTTTCAGGCCGGTAAAATCGGACCCGGACAAAACCCGGACAAAATGCATCAAAGAGGCCAGATGGCGCGTTTTTGTTTTCGTGGGAATATCCTGCAAGTAATTGAACCGGCGAAACATTTTTGGTGGACGGCAGGGGATTCGAACCCCCGACCCCCGCGTTGCGAACGCGATGCTCTCCCAACTGAGCTAGCCGCCCACCGCGATGTGTATTCTAACAAACCCGGGCGGGACCAACAAATTTAGCGCCTGCATTTAGTTGTCAGGTGTGACCAACCTGGTGTACTGTCTCGGCGATTCGGCGACTTCGAGCCGATTAAGCTGGCATCTTTTTCAAGGACGGACCCATGGAACGCAGGAGATTTTTAAAATCGCTGGCTGTGGCGTCTGCCGCTTCGCTGGCCTGGCCCCGAATTTCGAGCGCTTCCCTGCCGAACGCCAAGATCACGCGGGTGCGCATCTACCTGCCGCCGAAGCTGAACCAGACTTTTAATCAGAGCGACATGATCGTCACGATCGAGACCGACGCCGGGATCACGGGCATCGGTGAAGGCGGCCTAAAGGACACGCTTGAGCAATGCGCCTCCAGCATCATTGGGGAGAATCCGTTTCACATCGAGAAGCTGTGGTGGAAGATGTACAGCGACCGGTTCTATCCGCCGGGGCGAGAAAAAATCCACGCGCAGGGGGCCATCGACCTCGCGCTGTGGGACATCAAGGGCAAGGCGCTGGGCCTTCCGGTGCACGAAGTGCTCGGCGGCACGGTCAGAAACTACTGCGAATGCTACCAGACCAGCGGCCCGAGGCCGACCGACAAAACCATCAGCCTGAAGGACCGCGCGGCAAAAGCGATGGCGGACGGCTTCCGCTGTTACCGCGTCGATGCCTCGATCACGCCCACCGGGGGCGCGCCCATCGTCAACGATGTCTACAACACGCACCAGCGTGTTCACGAGGTGGTAGCTGCCGCCAAGGAAATCCGCGAGGGCGTGGGCCCCAATGGCGACTGGGCGCTCGACCTGCACCAGAAGTTCGACTATCCGGACACGGTGCGCTGCTGCAAGCTGATCGAAGAGTACGAGCCTTATTTCGTGGAAGACCCCGTCCGCGACGAGCAGTTCCACCAGGACATCCCGCGGCTGCGCCAGATGACCACCTGCCCGCTGACGGCGGGCGAAGAATGGGGCCAGCGCTGGGACTTCAACACGCTGGTAGAGAATCACGACCTCGATTACGTTCGGGTCACGCTGCCCAACGTGGGCGGGATCACGGAAATGGAGAAGATCCTGGCGTTGTGCGAGACGCACGCCATCGGAATCATCCCGCATTTCACCGGTCCGCTCTCCACCGCGGCGCTGGTTAATGTGCTTTCGACCTATTCCAAGCCGGTGCTCTTTGAATACAACTACGGCGACCAGGTGATCCCGCATCTGCCGCAATGCATGGACTTCAAGAATGGCAAGCTTTACACGAACCAGCGGCCCGGGTTAGGCGTCACGGCCGATATGGCACAGCTGAAAATGATCAGTGAAGTGACCACGCCGGCGGCGTCTACGCGGTTGTACTACCGGCCCGATGGTTCACTTACTCACTGGTAGATTCAGCTGCGTCCAGAGGGCTGGGAGCCTCTTTTGGGAAAGAAACCTGGTTGATGCGGGGGAAGTAGTCGTCGGAGAGGACTCTGGAAGGTCTCCCTGTCTCAACTCTTCTGTCCCAATTCGGCTCCCATTTGTCAGATTTGTGACAGAGCGTAAAAGACGCACACACTCTGACACAATCAGGTGATTTACGCACTTCCACCCGTGGAATACCTGAGAGCAGAATAATTCCGCAGCGTGGCGACAAGGCAGAAGGACAAATTCAAATACGCCGAAGGCAAGTTCTTGCGGGAAATATCCGCGAGGAACTCGAGCTTCGACAGACCTAGTTGACGACTGGCTTCCTGCGCGTCGCGAGCACCAACGCGGCGATGCCCATGGCCAGCAGCAGTAGCGTAGAAGGCTCAGGGCTAGAAGTAACTGTCAGGGTAAATGGCGAGCCGTATCCTTCCAAGGTGAACGTTCCCTTTGACAAGACGAGCGTGCTACCAGTGAGAGTATAAAGCTGAGTGCCGGTTAGCTGGTACCCATCTCCCCCGAGTCCACCGCCGTTGGCCGATTTAAAAAAATCAAGGCTGGTGACGGGAGTGGAATAGACCGTGAGTCCCGTCACTGGCACTACATATCCCGACGACATGGAGGTGTACGAAGGATCCTGAGGAAGGCTGAACTGCAGTTGAAATCCGTAAGGCCCGGTAAGGTCATAGTGAAGAGTATCGGCCTTTGCGGCTGCACCACCTATGCATGAGAGAACCAATAGAAGAATCACCGATCGAAGTTTCTTTACCAAAGGCCCGCCCCCCGAGGTTGAAAAGCAAATGAATGACGACGCTTATTGAGCAATCCGGTGACCGCCGTTACATTGGCATTAACTCTTTTCAATCCAATGAGCTGTAGACATGGAATGACACGTGTAGTGACGGGTTTTTCACATTATTGACGCTGACGGGCATAGGTTTGCACACCCCTACTCCGCCCATTCGCTGTCTGCCTGAGGGGGTTGTTCGGCCGGCGGCAGCCAATAGCTGGTCAGCACCGGCATGAGAAAGAGAATCGCGAGGGGCGCTGTAATCATGGCTCCCACGACCACTCGGGCCAGGGGTTGTTGAGCCTGAGAGCCAATGCCATGCGAAATCGCCGCCGGCAACAATCCCACGCTGGCAGCAAGGCAGGCGAGCAGGATGGGGCGCATTTCCAAGAGCGCGCCGGTGCGGATCGCTTCACTTTTCGGAGTCCGCGCTTGATATGCGTGCCGAATTCCCGATAGGAACACCGAGCTTCCTAGCGTTGCGACTCCGAGGGCGGAAACGAAGCCGACCGCTGCGGAGATGCTGAAGGTTGTTCTGAACAAGAAAAGAGATAGAACGCCGCCGGTCAACCCGAATGGCAACGTCGCCACCACGATCATTGCTGCTCGAGCGGAGTTAAAGAGACCGTAGAGGAGCGCGATGATGATCCCGAGACTGACGGGAACGATGATCAGGAGCCGGCGTTGCTCGGCGCGCAGGCTTTCGTACTCACCCGCCCATTCGTAGTGATAGCCTTCGGGCATGTGAACTTTCTTAAGCAACTGCGATTGAACGTCCTGAATCGTGCCGGCGAGATCACGCCCGCGCACGCTGAACTTCACGGGTATGTAGCGGCGCCCACCCTCCCGGTAAATCATGAAGGCGCCGTTGTGAATGCTTATAGTGGCCACTTGTCCCAGAGGGACGTTGTTCCCATCCGGCGTGGGAAGAAGAATGTTCCTGATCTCTTCGGGGCTCGACCGAAACTGCGGCTCGTAGCGGACCACGAAATCAAAGCGGCGGTCTCCATCCAGTATTTGCGTGGCGGCAGAGCCGCCGATCGCGGCCTGAACGGCGGCGTCCACATCGGAAGACATCAAACCGTAACGGGCACTCGCCCTACGGTCGATGGAAATGATCAGCTCGGGCTGGCCGGTCACCGGGAAAACGCCAAGATCGGAGATCCCTTTCACGTGAGACATCACATCCCGTATTTCATCCGCCTTCGAGACGAGAACGTCGATATCATCGCCAAAGAGCTTCAGCGAGTTTTCCCCTTTGACGCCAGACATCGCTTCCTCGACATTGTCCTCGATGTTCTGGGAAAAATTGAACACGATGCCCGGGTATTTCGCGAGCTGGGCGTTCATCTGCTGTATGAGGTCGTCCTTCGACAGGCGCGAAGGCCACTGCCCTTCGGGCTTCAGTTCAACCAGAAATTCGATGTTGTTGAAGGTGGCTGTATCGGTTCCGTCGTCGGGCCTCCCCAGCTGCGAAACCACGTGGGTAACCTCCGGATACCCGGAAAACAACGACCGAAGAGAATCCGAGACGCCCGTTGCCGTTTCGAGGGAAACATCCTGCGGCAGAGTTGCACGAATCCAAAGATTGCCTTCTTCCAGCTTGGGCATGAATTCCCCGCCCAGAAACGGCACCAGGATGCCCGTACCGATCAGAATGATGAGGGCGCACGCTAAAACCAATCCACGACGCTTCAGAATTGAGGGAAGCAACCGTGCGTATTTCTCGTGCAGCCACTGCACCACCCGGGTGTTGCCTTCGCCGCGCTCGCGAGCTTTTTCAGCGCCGAAAGACGACAGGACCGGAGCAAAAAAGAGCGCGAAGAGCCGACCGCCGATCAGCGCGTATCCATAGGTGTATGACATCGGCGCGAAGATCTTTCCCGGCACGCCAGTCATGGTGAATAGCGGGATGAAGGCCACCAGGATTACGGCTACCGAAAAAAGAACGGGTCTGGAGGCCTGCGCCATCGCCTCGGCAATCACGTCATTCACCGATTGATCCGGAGTGCGCAAGCGGAGGGAACGGTGAATATGCTCCAGGTCAATCACGGCGGCGTCCACCAGAATGCCAAAATCGATCGCGCCCACGGAGATGAGATTGGCGGATTGTCCGGTCAGAACCAGCCACGTGAAAGCGAACAGAAGCGACAAAGGTATGGCAAACGCCGCAATCAGAGAAATTCGCCAGTCGCCCAGGAAGAGCAGCAACAGAAGAGTTACAAGCAACAGTCCCGACAGCACGACGTCGCGAACGGTGTGGGTTGTGACGTTGATCAGGTCCGTTCGATCGTAAATGGCGGAGATGTGCATTCCGCGCGGCAAAAGCCCGTTGTTGAGGGCCTCGACTTTGGCCCTCACGGCCTTCAATGCAGGTAAAGACTGCAAGCCCCGGTCCAGGAGGACGATCCCTTCGATCGCGTCGTTGTTGTGGTCGACTCCCACTCGGCCCAGCCGCGGCTGAAAGCCTTCGTGGACATCGCCCAGGTCCCCCAGATACACCGGAACACCTTTGTGCTCGGCCACTAACACGTTCTTCATATCTTGAATCGTGTGGAGCAGGCCGATGCCGCGCACGTTGAGGCTCTGGTCACCAAGCGTCAGATAATTGCCGCCGGCATTCGCGTTGCTCGCGGCGACCGAGGAGAGCACCTGGGGAAGGGTCACGCCGTATTGAAGCAGACGGTTGGGGTCCACTTCGGCCTGATATTGGCGGGTAGTGCCTCCAAATGTCGCCACGTCGAGAATCCCGGGCACCTGCTTGATCTCGCGCGTAATCGCCCAGTTCTGCGTCGCCTTGAGTTCGTTCAGGGAAAAGCCATTGCCGGTCACCTGGTAACGATAAATCTCGCCAATCGGCGATTCGGGTGAAAGCTGCGGCGACAAGTTCATGGGCAGCGTGATGAGCTGCAGGCGGTTGAGGGCCTCCTGCCGATCGTCGAAATAGCTGCTTCCGTAGTCAAAGTAGAGTTTTACGTCGCTCAGCCCGAACATGCTGATGGAGCGCACTTCTTGCAGGTGTGGGATGCCGAACAGGCCGGTTTCTACCGGCACCGTGACCTGCTGTTCCATTTCTTCGGCCGACCACGAGGGATTCTGCGTGATGAATTCGACGAGCGGGGGAGAGGGGTCGGGATAAGCCTCGATGTCGAGGCGGGAAAACATGTAAGCCCCGGCGACCATCCAGGCGAATAATGCGACGAGCATCAAGGGCCGGAAACGCAGAAGGGTGGCAATCAGCGAGCGCATCTTCAGCCGGCCTGCGATGCGGAGCGCAGGAACACCGCCCCCTCAGAAACGATCGTGTCGCCCTCGTTCACTCCAGACAGTATTTCGATCGACCCATCGACAACGCGCCCAATCCGCACACCTCTTCGCGCGAATCTGCCATTTCCCTGGGAGACGTACACATAGGCATCGTTGCCCTCGCGCACCACGGCAGTCGCAGGCACGAGAATCCCCTGGTTAGACGACCGCAGCAGCCTGATCGAGCCGAACATGGCCGGCTTGATTCGAATATCGGGATTGGGCAGCACAACCCGTACGTGCAGCGTTCGCGTGGTGGGATCGACCGCAGCCGAGACCACACTTACGTGACCGGTCCAGTGCTGATCGGGATAGGCGTTCAGGGTGACCTGCGCTTCCTCACCGGATCTGGCCACAGCGAGGTCTTTCTCGTAGATGTCGCCGACGGCCCACACCGTGGTGATGTCCGCAATCGTGCAAAGAGGGGCCGCGGCCGAAAGAGCCTGCGAAAACTCGCCGGAGGATGCCCCGACATCGAGAATCACGCCTGCGCGAGGGGCTTTCACCACAAGCTCCGTCGAAGCGTGATCGGGGTCCATTCCAAACACCTGTACCTGTTCGCGCGCGGCCTGCACCTCCGCTTGGGACATCTGCGCGTCCCCCTGCGCTTGCTGAAATTCCCGCTCTGAGATGGCCTTGTGATCGAGCAGATCCTGCGAACGGGCGAGTTCTTTCTGCTTCACCTGATTGTCCGCCAAGGCCTTGTGGTAGTCCGCCACCGCTCTTGCCAGATCACTGCTCTCGAGCATGGCCAACGTCTGGCCCTTCTCGACGCGATCCCAAGGGCGCACCCTCATCTCGGTTATGCGGCCTCCGGCGGGTGCGTAGACGTGAACGACGCGAGTGGGATCTGCTTCAATATGCGCCGCGAGGTCGAGATATTCCGGGATAGCGGTCTTTTGCACCGTCATGGTTTTGACGCCCCTCGCGTCCGGGGCGACGTACTCAGTGGCAGAGTCGTCACTCGCGTTCGTCGGCGCCTGGGCCTGCGTTTGCGCGGAGCTGTTGGAATCGCCGCAGCCCGCCACGGCGACACACACAAGAAAACCGAGAAGGAAAATTGCACGTTGCATGGTTCACACTTCCTCACGTCGTTATTAATTGAATGCATCGCTCTGGTTGAATACCGGGTCCCGGGAAGTCAGGCCGGATCAGAACCCGAGACTATGGCCAAGTATGGTCGACTACAGGGCGAGAGAAGGCGGACCACGTTCGAACAGGAGTTCTGTTTCGGAAAGAGATGCGGAGATATCTTCAAATGAATTGACGTAGCCAAGACACTGAAACGCAACAAAGCCGTGCAAGCGTGGGGGCGCGTCTGCCACCGCCCCCCCGACGATCTTCACATCGTGCGGCAACGAGTGCGGGCTCACCAAAGCTACGCCTTGGCGCCGTCCATTCGCGCTTTCTTCAAACAGGACCAAGTCCGAATGCAGGTCGTCGGTTAGCGAAACGGCGAAAAATAGAAGCACGAGGGCCGCAACAATCGCCGTCCATTCGCGCAGCGGCTCACGTTGTCCGGAGCGCCCCGGCGCCCAGCACACGCGCCAGACGCCGAGCCCGGACACCGCAATCAAGACCCACAGAAAGTTGAGAAATAATTCCATGCCATCCACGACCCCTCGGGAAGAGTCACCCACTTGGCGTCGCCGAGGGGAATCAACTCACGTCATTAACAGCGTACTACTCAAGCCGGCAACGAACAATTTACATGACCGAGCTAGTTGCGCAAGCTTACTGGGCACCCCGGCGCATCGTCTGCCCCTATTGGGCCAAAAGGAGCATGGAGTGCAGAGCACCATACCCCAGGTATCAGTCTGTTAGATGCAATTTCGGCGAGAACGTCACCCTATCTAGAATGCGGTGGCCCCGGGTTGGGACCAACCTCAGCCAATGAATGGTACCTCGTTTGAAGCTTGCGGTAGGCGAGCCTAGAAACCGCAAGGCATGCATTTTCTTGACGAAACGGCTCTAAAACTGCTACAAAAGAATGTCTGGGAGTGTGGGTGTCTGCATAGTGGGCTCCTGCTCAGGGAAGCCTGGTTCCGAAGGAGACAAGGTTCTCGAAGTTTATAAGTGTTAGCACTCTGGAATCCGCTTTCGCCTGCTTTGCGATGGGTGCTAACCGAGAGCTGGCACGGCTGTGCGCGGCGGCCTCGCGGATCCAAGAGTGACTTACGATCCAATTCCAGAAATCTAGGTGTCAATCAATCAAAGTTCATGGGCGACCGGTGATGCGCGCACTGCCGGCGACAGTTGTAACGAGACGGCAAATAAATGAAAATCGAGGGTGGAGGAAACTGATGCGTGAGATTTTCGCGGGCAATGGATTGTTCCGTTGCCGCCTTACAAAGATGTGCACAGCCAGTGCGGCCCTGGTAATGACGACACTGCTGGGGGCTACGGCAGTTCACGCACAGGAGAGCGTCGGGGGCGAAGCGAATTTGAAGCTTCCGGACCTGTCGCAGGTCACCTTCTTCGGCATCGATGGGCACAAGCTGCTGATGTACGGAATTCTGTTCTGCGTGTTCGGGCTGATTTTCGGCATGACGTATTTACGTAGGCCTGAAGAACCTGCCGGTGCACCGGACGATGCGGGAAGTTTCCGAGCTGATCTATGAGACGTGCAAGACGTACCTGATCACGCAGGGTAAATTCCTGATGCTGTTGTGGGCGTTCATCGCCGCCACGATCGATCCTGTACTTCGGCGTGCTGCTGAAATATGAAGTGTCGCGGGTGGTGATAATCCTCGCGTTCAGCGTGCTGGGAATCGCCGGGAGCTATGGGGTGGCGTGGTTCGGAATCCGGGTGAACACGTTCGCCAACTCGCGCACCGCTTTCGCCGGCCTGCGCGGCAAGCCCTATCCGATTTATCAGATTCCTCTAAGCGCGGGAATGAGCATCGGGATGATGCTGATCAGCGTAGAACTGCTGATGATGCTGGTGATCCTGCTCTTCGTTCCGGGAGATTACGCCGGGCCCTGCTTCATCGGATTCGCCATCGGCGAATCTCTGGGAGCCGCGGCGCTGCGAATCGCGGGCGGAATCTTCACCAAGATCGCCGATATCGGCTCGGACCTGATGAAGATCGTGTTCAAGATCAAAGAAGACGACGCGCGCAACCCCGGCGTGATCGCGGATTGCACCGGCGACAACGCGGGAGACTCGGTGGGCCCAAGCGCGGATGGATTTGAAACTTATGGCGTCACAGGCGTCGCGCTGATCACGTTCATTCTGCTGGGCGTCAAGAGCCCCACGGTGCAGGTGCAATTGCTGGTGTGGATCTTCGTGATGCGCATCGCCATGCTGGTTTCCGCAGCGGTCGCTTATTTCCTGAACGGCGCCATCGCCAAGGCGCGATACGGCGATGCCGACGAAATGAATTTCGAGAGTCCGCTGACGTCGCTCGTGTGGATCACCTCGATCGTTTCGATCGCGATGACCTACGTGATTTCGTACTACATGATCCCCGATCTGGGCGGCGATTCGACGCAGTGGTGGAAGCTTTCGACCATCATTTCCTGCGGCACGCTGGCCGGCGCGGTGATTCCGGAATTGGTGAAGGTGTTTACATCGGTTGAGTCGCGGCACGTACGCGAGGTGGTAAGTTCGGCGCGTGAAGGCGGCGCCTCGCTCGGAATTCTTTCGGGGTTCGTGGCCGGCAATTTCTCCTGCTATTACCTGGGTCTCGACGATGGTGGGCCTCATGTCCATCGGATATCTCTTCAGTTCGCAGGGACTGGGCGCGATGATGATCGCGGCGCCGGTGTTTGCCTTTGGACTCGTGGCATTCGGGTTCCTGGGGATGGGGCCGGTGACGATTGCCGTTGATTCGTATGGACCTGTGACGGACAACGCGCAGTCGGTCTATGAGCTTTCGCTGATCGAGCAGGTGCCCAATATCGAACAGGAACTCAAGAAGGATTACGGCATCGACGTAAACTTCCACCGCGCCAAGGATCTGCTGGAAGCAAACGACGGCGCAGGCAACACCTTCAAAGCGACGGCCAAGCCTGTGCTCATCGGAACCGCCGTCGTGGGCGCGACCACGATGATTTTCTCGATCATCATGGCGCTTACCAATGGAATCACCACCAACGTGGACAAGCTCTCGCTGCTGCACGCGCCTTTCGTGCTGGGCTTGATCACGGGCGGCGCGATGATCTACTGGTTCACCGGCGCCTCCACGCAGGCCGTGACGACCGGCGCCTATCGCGCGGTGGAATTCATCAAAGCCAATATCAAGCTCGAAGGCATCGAGAAGGCCTCCATCGCCGACAGCAAGAAGGTGGTGGAAATCTGCACGATGTACGCGCAAAAGGGCATGTGGAACATCTTCTTCGCGGTGTTTTTCGCCACACTGTCGTTTGCGTTCGTCGAGCCGTTCTTCTTTATCGGCTACCTGATCTCGATCGCCATCTCCGGCTTGTACCAGGCCATCTTCATGGCAAACGCCGGCGGCGCGTGGGACAACGCGAAGAAGATCGTTGAAGTGGAGCTGAAGCAGAAAGGAACTCCGCTGCACGACGCGACCGTGGTCGGCGATACCGTGGGCGATCCTTTCAAAGACACGTCGTCGGTAGCGCTGAATCCGGTCATCAAGTTCACCACGCTCTTTGGCCTGCTGGCCGTGGAACTGGCGGTGGAACTGACTTCCAAGAATGCACAGCTGACGCATATTCTTGCGGGCGTGTTCTTCCTCGTCTCGTTCCTGTTCGTGTACCGTTCGTTCTTCGGGATGCGGATCAAGGCAGACGAGCCGCATCGCGCCGCGGGACGCGAAGGGATCGAAAGCGCGTAGTCTTTTCGGCTGCAATCAGAGGAACAGGAATGCAAAAAGGGAGGGCGATTCGCCTTCCCTTTTTTTGTCTCGGCCTTGGATGGTGGGGGGTTTAGGCTTTAAGAAGGCCGAGGAACTGGCGCGGGTCGTTCGCATATCCCGGAAACACCTTGTTCAAGTCCTTGTCGCCAAGATGCGTGGAGATGATTTCGCCCAGCACGCTTCGGTAATCGGTAGTCACGGCAAGGTCGCGTCCCTGGTTCAGCTGGCCTTCGCTCAAGCCGGGCCAGCGCGTGTAGACTTTTCCGCCCTTCACGTCTCCACCCATCACGAACATGCAGTTGGCGTGACCGTGGTCGGTGCCGCGATTGCCGTTTTCGTGGGCGGTGCGGCCGAATTCGGACATGCTGACGAAGACCACGTCTCCCATGCGGTCGCCCATATCCTGATGAAAGGCCGCGATTCCCTGCCCCAGATCGCGCAGCAGATTTGAGAGCTGGCCCTGCACTCCGCCTTCGTTGACGTGATGGTCCCAGCCTCCGCTATCGAGGAACGCGACTTCAAGCCCCACGTCCGCCTTGAACAGCTCGGCAATCTCCATCAGGCTTTGGCCGAAGCGGCTCTTGGGATATTGCGGCGCCATTTTCGGGCTCGTACAGGTCGGGATTGATTTTCTTGAGCTGGTCGATCGCTTCGAATGTTTCGTGGCCAACGCCGCGCATGGCCTGATCGACGGTCTGCGCATACATGGCTTCGAAGCCGCCCTCGACGGTCTCCTGCGGGCCATTCATCTTGAACTGCTTCAGGTCGGGAATCGCCACGGCGGACACGCTGCCCTGCAAGGTGCGAGGAAGATAAGGGCCGAACGCAACGGCGCGAAAGGGCGAAGGATGATCCTCCGGCATCGCCTTGGAGCGCGCGGTTGAGCCAGCCGTCCTCGGTCGACTTCACGCCGGGCGTGCCAGACTCCATGAAATCCTGCGCGTCGAAATGGGAGCGCGTAGGGTCGGGCGAACCGACCGCCTGCACGATGGCAAGCTCGTCCTTCTGGAACAGCGGCAGCAGGGGCTGGAGGCTCGGATGCAGGCCGAAGAAACCGTCGAGGTCGAGGGCGGCCTCTGCGCCGCCCTGCTGCGGCTGCGGAATCGCAATCGTCGGACGCATCTGGTAATAATTCGGCTCGGCGAACGGAACCACGACGTTCAAGCCGTCCATCGCGCCGCGCTGGAACAGCACGACCATCTTCTTCTTGTTGGGCGAGACCGTGGCGGCGACCGCCCGCTGCAAAAACGATGGCAGCGACGCCATGCCCAGCATGGCGATCCCGCCGCTCTTCAGGAAATATCGCCGTGAAATTGTCATAGCACTTCTCCTTGCTTGTACCGGCTACCGGCGCTGAAACTCCGGCGCGCCCAGCACCAGCCCCGAAATCAACCCCTCATTCACCTGCTTCACCGGATCGTCCAGCTTCGCCTGCAAAACCTGCGGATCTTTCAGCCGCTCTTGCAGCGTGTCGCGAGTGCCGGCGCAACCTGGCCGTCGAGAAAGACGTCCAGGGCCCGCGAAAGCGCTGTTTCCGGATCCCTGGAAGCGTCCTCGCCCAGCATGGCCGTTAAATCCACGGTCGCCCCCAGCATGTGATCGCTCGCAAACGACAGCGCGAAATTGAGCCGGTTCAGCAGGGCACCCGTATTCACCCATGTCGCCGCCTTGTCGGAATAGCCGGTGGGAGGCTCGCACAAGAACAAGGGCTCGCCCATGCGGCCTACCCATTGCGCCAGCAGGCAGAGTTACGGAAATATCCGCGTCCAGGGCGCGTGCGGTGCTGGCGACGAGCTCAAAGGGCGTCTTCACCTTGGCGCGATATGCTTGCTTGGACCAGAACTCAGGCGAGTAGATCATCGTCTTCAGAACGTCGCGAATGTCGCCGCCAGTCGCCTCATATTCCTTGCGTCATGCGATCGACGAGCGCTTGCGGTGGATCATCGGAAACAAAATGGCGCGCCAGCTCGGTCGAAATGAAAGCCGCCGCGTGGGGGTCATTTGCGAGCATGCGCAGCGCTTCTTCGCCGTCTTTCTCGCCGCCGTAATCAAAGGTGTGCCCCATCACGACTTTCTTGCCTTGCGCGTGGAACTCCGGCTTGAACACGTATTCGGGATCTCGCCGCGGCTCGCGAATCGTCCAGCCAGTGAGGCACTTGGCCATCTCGATCACGTCCTGCTGCGTGTATCCGGCATCCACGCCGACCGTGTGAAGTTCCATAACCTCGCGGCCATAATTTTCGTTGAGGCCGCGCTCCTCCGGCCGCTGCGAGGCTCCCGGTGCGGGGAATCCCGGAATCCGCGCGCCGGGGCGCGGAAACTCACCCGGCATGGGGCCAAAGCCGCCGCCAAACATTCCCTGAAAACGGCGCCGAGATTCCGCCTGCTGTCGCCACCGCTGAAACGCGTCGGGATCGACGCTCTGCCAGTTATCGAGAAAAAAAAGCATGGCGGGGCTCTTGGCGGTGGCAATCAGCAAATCGTCAAATTTGCCCATGGTGCGGGGGCGAATCGTGTCGCGCACGTAGGAAGTAACGAACCACCTGTCCGCGCCCTTGTTGGCAAAGACGTTGAAATGGTTGAACCAGAAATCCTCCATCACCGCTTCCAGCTGCCGCTGGCTATAGACGGCGCGATCGACCTTGGCCATCGAGAGCTCGGTGACGATGCGGTTGGGCCCCTGGATCATCGCCAGCTGCAACTGCGCCTTGTCGAGATTGTCGTCCCCGGTGACCAGCACCGAAGCCATCGCTTCCCGCCTCTTCTCGCGCATCTCCTCCTGCGCTTCCTCTTTCGTAATTCCTTCGCTGCCTAGCGGTCTGGTTGGGCTGCGGAAATTCTTCCAGAAGCTCTTTCGACGACATTTTCAGGGTGGGATATTTTCGCAACCGCGCATCCAGGGCGGAATCGTCAATCGAATCCGGATTCAGCTGCTGATCGACCCATTTCTCGAGGCCCATCTGGCGGATCCGCTCCACATCGCCGGGGCGTGGACCGTAGGCGAGACGATTGAGGGCGTGGCTGATGGCTTCGTCTTCGGTGAGTTCCGTAATCGGGAGCTTGCCCTTGAACTTCTTGGGAAGCGCGATCTCGCCGGCAACCGAGTTTCTCTTTTCTTTTCCAGCGCTCGCGGACGGGGCAACTGCGCTGCACAGAAGCGAAAAAAGTATCGCGAGCACGGCTGCCGCAAATGCGGCCTCCACCGCAGTCGAGCCGAGCAATCCCCGGAAAAACCCCTGGCCATCTTCGACGCGCCGACTTGGAAAAGCCGAGTTCATGGTTCCTTTGATAGAACCCCTAAGGCGGTCAAAAGTTGTAAACCTTCAAAGTGCAGGCACCGGCTTATGTATGAAGCCTACACCCGGAGGCTGGAGCTTTCGCATGAACCAAATGCGGCCATACAGAGTGGGTAAAGGTCAGATTCCTTGATCGAGAGGCTCAAATGGAAGCGCAGATAGCTCAAATTTCGGGAAGCAGGGAGAAGTCAGGCTCTCCCCGCAACCGAGGGGATTTCCACTACGCTCGAAATCTGTTCAACGTAGCAAGCGGTTTCCAAGTACATCGGCCGATACATCAAAGACCGTGCAACTGCCCGCCGGTTCGCCTGGCTCACCGAGCAATGCGCTGAGGTAACCGACCGCAGCATCGCGCTGCGGAGAATCGAAAACCACGAACGCGCTTGCGTTCAGATCGCGGAACGCGGCGGGCGCGAGCGACTGGTCTGCCCGCGCGTCGACCGGTGCCTGGAAGATGCCCTGCACCGTCAGAAGCGACCGCAGCACCGGGTTGCGGTAATAGTCGCTCCAGACACGATCGGCGCTGTAAGACAAGTATCCGTCAACCAGGGCGTAGCGCGCCTGATCCGTGACTTGCATCCACATGCTCTTCATGCTGTAAGGTTTGACGATCAGCGGAAACGTGACCACGGTTCCCTTCTGCAACGTGGGGGGCACGGTACACGCGCGCGCCGGGGCACCCGAATCGGCATCCCAAGCCGGATCGGTAATGGAAGAAACCGGAAAAGGGATCGTCAGAAGATCAAGCAACAGCACCGCCGTCAAACCACATGTCAGGGCATACTGCCGCCAGCTCGACTGCAATCGGTTCAGCAAAAACGCCACGCCGAGCGACGAAAGCACGGCGAGCGCCCATGCGACGATCACTTCAAATCGCGCCGGCGCCGACATGAACCTGGCCCACGACATCCGATACAACAGCGCGGCAGGTCCCGGGACGCTGGTTTGCCTGCCGAGAATTCGCAAGGCCGGTCCGAGCGAGAACAAATAGAAAATCGCAACTAAAGCGGCGGACTGCACCGCCCAGCGGCGCGCCGAGTCCCGCCCTTTCCAAAAGCCCACGGTCGCAAGCACCAAAATCACCAACCCCGCGTAAACGGTGCCCTCGAAGCCGGCAACGAAAATGCCTGGATCGAGGCCGCGCGAGAAATTACCCAACAGAACGTGATTCCAGCTCGGAATGAGGAAGCCCAGCACATCGGCCGAGAATTGCAGAAGGTGGTCAGACGGCCGCGGCGAAGGCTTGTCCGCGGCATTTCCAATGAGCATCAACAGCATGGGAGAAAAAGTAATCAGGAACGTAGCCGATGCCCAGGCCAGCGGCCTCCAGATTCTCCCGAGCAGCCGCCAGCCCGCGAGAGCTAGGTCGACGCCAATCACCACAAGGGTGGCCGCCACACAAAGCACCGTATAGTTGTAGTGGGCCAGTGCGGTGAGCAGCAAGGCGAGACCGAGCAGAATCCCGGCCTTCCTCTCTTCCCTCAATATTTCGTCTGCAGGCGCCTCGCGCGTTTGAAGCACCCGATCGAGGGCCAGAAAATAGAGCGGTATGGGAAAGGCGGTCACCAGGCTCAAGTGCCCGAGCGCGTGCGCCATCAGGAACGGACTGAAGCCGAAGCACATGCCGCCAAGGAAAGCGGCGGCCTCGTTCCGGCAAATGCGCAGACAAAAAAGCCGGGCGAAGAACGCAGCCAGCGCGAGTTGCAAAATCAGAGAAAGGTTATAGGCAACCACGGGACCAAGCGTCAGGCTCACGGGCAGCGCGAGGGTTCCCGCGAGAGGATCGGTGGTGCTCCACGCCAGGTTCACGGTATTCGGGTAATACATCAGGTTGGTGTAGAAGGGATTCTGAAGTTTTAAGACGGATCGCGCGAAGTGCCACAGAAACCAGGCGTGCTGAAAGTTATCGCCGGGATACCCAAGCAGACCGGAAGCCGGTGACAGCGACCCCGGGAGCGTGAACGCCACCGCAAGCACAAAGCACAGCGCAAACGAAATAAAATGGCTGCGCGTGGATTTTGTATCGCCTAAAAGTTCCGGCGCGGCAGTCTGATTTGGCTGGAGATCTGCTATTTCTGGCGCGGGAGTCTCAAGCACTCTGAGCCTTTGCCTCGCCGGGGTAGAACTGATTACCCGCCAGCAGAGTCCGGATTCCCTTCAGCAAATCCCGCCCCGCGAAGGCTTTCAGCACCAGGCCGTGGCATCCGGCTGCCTGCACCATCCGCTCGATACCCGGCAACGACTGGTTGGTGAACACCAATATTTTCGCGGGCGAGCCCGATTGGCGGATATGATTCGCGGCGGAAAGTCCGCCGGCGCCCGGCATGCTCAGATCCATAATGATTATGTCCGGATGGAGTTCCCCTGTTTTCTGCAGGGCTTCTGAACCGTTTTTTGCCTCGCCGCAGATTTCAAGGTCCGGCTGATCATCGAGGAGCGCGCGGATTCCGCGGCGCATAAGTTCGTGATCGTCGACTACGAGAATCCGGGTGCGCAGGGGGCTTGTGGCAGTCCCGCGGGGCGGCTCCGCGCGCTCTTTGTGTGAATCTTCCACGGCGCTCTCGCCCGTAGCTTCCGCGCGTTCTTCTGTAGAAAGCCTGGCCACGAGCTGCGTCCCATGGGGGTGCGAGAAGATTTCGAGTCCGCCGCCGAGCTGGCGCAGGCGCTCGCGCAATCCGGGAATTCCCACGCCGAGCGCCTTGGCCCCGCAGTTGAGCCGGGCAAGAACGCGGCTGTCGATTCCCTTGCCTTCATCCTGCACGATCACCTGGACGGCGCCCTGGCCGACGGCCACCCGAATCAAAGCCTTACGGCTTCCGGAGTGTCGCATCACATTTGTGAGGCCTTCCTGCACCACGCGGAATAGGGCCATCTCTTTATCAGATGGAAACCGCTGCAGCTTATCGGGAACGTCCAATGCAACCTCGATCCCGCTGCGCTTATTGAACCCCTCGACATACCACTTCAGCGCGGAGCCCAGGCCGAATTCATCGAGCAGGGGGGGATGCAAGAGGTAGGAGAGCGTGCGAATCTCCTCATTCACTTTTCGCGCCAGTTCGACGGCGTCGAGAATGGCCTTGCGCGCATCGAAACCCGGCCGGTCCAGGCTGTCGGAAAGATGCTTCAGCGTCATCACAATGACCGCAAGTTCCTGGCCGGTGGTATCGTGCAGATCGCGCGCGATGCGCCGGCGCTCCTGATCCTGAAGCTGAAGAATACGAGCGGAAAGCGACCGCAGCGAGGCTTCAGTTTCCTGAAGCGCTCGGTTCGTCTCCACAAGCTCGGTAACTTCGGTGGCCACGATTCGTATGGTGGCGCCCCGCTCTCCGCCTACAGGGCCCAGGGTAAGCCGAATGGTGCGCGGTTTCTCGCCAAGTGTCGCTACCTGGATTTCCGCTTCCACCGGCACTCGTACCGCGCGATTCAGGGCCGAATACATCGGCTCCCAGCTTTCACTTGCTATAAACTCGCGAAGGTGCGACTGCTGGGGTTCGCGATGCGATGGAATGCCGAGAGTTTCAAGGAACTGCGTATTTGCATAGAGAATCTGCCCGGAAGGCAACACGTTGGCAACTCCGACCCGTAAACCATCCAATAACTCCCAGAGCACTCGCACATCGTACTTGTCACGCTGGCTGGGATCAGGAGGAGAGGCAAAACTTTCTTTTGACGCGGACTTGCGCGTCCTGGAAAGAGCCCCACTCGGATTGGCTTTTTTTTTGGGCACGTGTCGAGAGTCGCGAGATTATATCGCCCGGTCGAATCTCGCGAGAATAGGGTGTTCCGGGTAGCGAAACACTCAGGATGCCGCGTTCGCCCCCTGCCGTGAAACGTCAACCAGCGTGATCACGCCGCCTTCAATCTTGTTCTCCGAGGTCCGATAAGGGAGCACGCGAAGCTGAAAGCGATTGCCCTTACGATCGGTCACGGTCTGTTCGACGGGGCGAGAACCAGACATCACCTCGGCCACGGACTTTACTAAATCGGGCAATTCCAGCGACGGATTGATGTTGCTCAGCGGGCGCCCCACGTCTCCCGGGATCAGAGAGAAGAGTTCCTGGGCGCGGTGGGTGAAGCGGCGCAGAGTGAGATCGCTTCCGACCAGCACCACGGCAATGTCGATACTCGCGAGCACATTCGTCAAATCGTTGTTGATCAGATTTACTTCCAGATTCCGGTTGCGTAGCTCGTCATTGACGGTCGTGAGTTCTTCGTTGGTCGATTGCAACTCTTCCTTGGCTGTTTCGAGCTCCTCGTTGGTGCTTTGAAGCTCCTCATTGCTCGACAAAATCTCCTCATTCGCGGACTGCAATTCCTCGTTGGTGGCTTCGTGTGTTTCGATCACCGCCTGCAAGTGTTCCCGCGTGGACGAAAGCTCCTGTTCGAGCTTCATAAGCTCGCGCCGCGAGTGTTCGATTTCCTTACCACTCTTCTTCGATACCGGCTGCGCCGGCCCTTCCTGGCGGGATTCTTCGAACACCACCATGAAGTAATGTTCCTTCAGATTGCCGCCGGCGAGCGGAATCACCTCGAAATTTACAAAGCGAGTGGTATCCGTTCCTCCGTTGCCGCCGCTCTTCTTCAACGACACACTTTTCTTCTGTACCGGGTGGTTTTCTTTCCTTGCACGGCTGATCGCGCTTCGCAAGTCAAACTGCAGGCCATCAAGCGCCATTTTCAGCAGATTCAAGCTCGCGCGCCCGGGGGGAGCTTCACGTAGCGATTTACGCTTCCGCGGGAGTGGAGAATCTCGGCATCCTCATTGATGAAAACCGTTGCCGGGGCAAACTGCGTCAGCAATCTGCGGTCAAACTCCTTTTGTATCTCCGCGAAGCTGGAAAGGGGTTCCGGCTGTTTCGTTGGCATTCGGGAGGGGTTGTAATAGTTCCGTCCCGCATCTCCGTGCAGCGAAAAAGTGACCACCCGCCTGCCCGACGTGGATCTCTTTGCAAAGATTTTATTGGCACGGTCTTCCGGAGCGAACAAGTCGGTGGCCGACCCGACACCTTCCGAACTGCCTAGAACCAGGAAGCCCGCGGGACGGGTGGCGTAGTGAAACAGGGAAATCACCTTGTTTTGCAGAATCGGCTCGAGATAGATGAGCAGATTGCGGCAGCAGATCAGGTCCATCTGCGAGAACGGAGGATCGCTCAATAAATTATGCTGCGCGAAAATGCACATATCCCGGATGCTTTTGGCGATGTGATACACGCCGTCCGTTTTGGTGAAGAACCGGCGCAAGCGTTCGGGCGTGACGTCTTCCTGGATATTCTCGGGATAGATTCCGGATCGAGCCTTGTTGATGCTGGCCTCGCTCACGTCCGTCCCGAAAATCTGAACGCGGACTTTCGCGGCTTTATCTCCCAGGAATTCGAGGAGCGAAATGGCGATCGAATAAGTCTCCTCGCCCGACGAGCATCCCGGCGTCCAGACGCGAATGGCCATTTCGGGTCCGAGGTGTTTCGCAAGCACGGGGAACACCTGCGATTTCAGCGCCTCGAAAACCTTCGGATTGCGGAAGAAACTCGTGACGTTGATCAGCATGTCCTGGTAAAGCGTCTTGATTTCAGCAGGATTCGCCTGGATGAACTTCACGTAGTCTTTCAGCTTGTCGATTTTATGGACGACCATCCGGCGGTGAATACGGCGGAGAATCGTTGTCTGGCGGTAATGGGTGAAATCGTGCCCAGTGGTTTGGCGAAGGAGCTGAAAGATCGTTCCGAGCCCTGAACTGTCTTCCCCGGCGGCCACCCGGTCTTCGGCCTTCTCGCGCGCTGCGTAAGGATGCTTCGCGATACGGGCCAGTTCGCGCGCGATAGCCCTGGGAGGCAGCACGTAATCGACGCAGCCGGCGGCAATCGCGCTGCGCGGCATGCCGTCATACTTCGCGGTCGACTCGTCCTGCGCGAACGTGACGCCACCCTGAGCCTGAATCTCGGCCATCCCAAGCGTCCCATCCGTGCCGGTGCCGGAAAGAATCACGCCGACGCTCTGGTTGCGCTGAGCCTGGGCGAGCGACCGCATGAAGCGGTCAATCGACATCTGGCCGCCGCGCGAATCAATTCGGGGCTCCAGCCGCAAGGCATGATCCTTGATAGACATGGACGCGTTCGGCGGAATTACGTAGACGTGATCGGCTTCCACCCTCATCCCATCGGTTACTTCCGCCACGCGCATCGCGGTTTCCTTGGCCACGAGTTCGGTGAGCAGGCTCTGGTGCTTCGGGTCGAGATGCTGGATCAGGACGAACGCCATACCCGTGTCTTTGGGCAGGTTCCGCACCAGTTCCGTGAACGCCTCGATGCCGCCCGCCGAAGCGCCGATTGCGGCGATCAGAAAGCCGTCGCCGGATTCCTTTTGTGGCGGCGTCTTGGCCGGTATCTCCGGGGGGCCAGTTCGTTGCGCTTTTTGTGGCGGTCGTTTTCGCTTCATCCTCGCACTCTCATCGCATCGGTAAGCAGGGCCCTAGCGTCTTCAAATCGGCGAACGCGCCTTAACATATAGAGCAGTTCGCCGGGAGGGTAGGAACCCGAGGTCCTCTGGCTGCCGCGATTCTAGACCTTCCGCTTCAAGCGTACAATTCGATAATTGCCCGGCGCGCTGGCATCCGTTTGAA
This sequence comes from uncultured Acidobacteriota bacterium, assembly GCA_963848365.1. GTDB lineage: Bacteria > Acidobacteriota > Terriglobia > Acidiferrales > UBA7541 > Palsa-295. The sequence goes on along the minus strand of CAWKDI010000002.1, from coordinate 607,526 downwards.
TCCCGATCTTACGTCCCGTCCCTAACTTCGAAATGTGCATGGCATTGGCTCCAAGTCGCAATCAGTGGCCTGATGACTGCCCTAGGCGCCAGTGAGTTGACACTAGTCACAGGCGGCGAGTCACTGTTAAATTAGAGGATTCACTCAGCGACATTATTGCCGGTGGCGGCCCGGGACTCGCCAGAAGTTTGCCAGGGAGATGAATGAACACGACGATGCTGTACCGTACCGACGATCTGCGGATCAAGTGGACGAAAGTGGTGCTTCCGCCCGTTTTTCTCGAGGAGGAATTGCCGGAAACAGAGAATGCTTCCTCCACTGTCTTCCACGCGCGCCAGGAAATTTGCGACATTCTTGCCGGTAAAGACCGGCGCCTGATCGTCGTCGTTGGCCCGTGCTCGATCCACGACACCAAGGCCGCGCGCGAGTACGCCGGTCTGCTGAAGGAAGCGATCAAAGAGCTGTCGCGCGACCTGTGCATCGTCATGCGCGTTTATTTCGAGAAACCGCGCACTACCGTCGGATGGAAGGGCCTGCTCAACGACCCCTACCTCGACCAGTCCTACAAGATCAATGACGGTTTGCGACTCGCCCGGCATCTGCTGATCGACCTCGCCGAGATGGGCGTTCCCGCCGGCACCGAATTTCTCGACATGATTTCCCCGCAGTATGTGGCTGGTCTTGTCAGCTGGGGAGCGATCGGCGCGCGCACCACCGAAAGCCAGGTGCATCGCCAGCTGGTGTCGGGACTCTCCTGCCCAGTGGGATTCAAGAACGCCACGTCGGGGGATTCGCAAATCGCCGTCGAAGCGGTGCTCTCCGCCGCCCAGCCGCATACCTTTCTGGGCTGCACAAAGACAGGGCAATCGGCCATTTTTGTAACCACCGGCAATACCGATTGTCACGTGATTCTGCGCGGCGGAAAGAAAACGGTGAACTACGGGGCCGATTCGGTGGACCAGGTCTGCCGCCAACTGATCGAGGCGGGCCTGCCTCCCCGCGTAATGATCGATTGCAGCCACGCCAACAGCAGCAAGGACTACACGAAGCAAGCAGTGGCTTGCGGCGATGTGGCGGCGCAGATAGCCGCCGGAGAACGCCGCATCATTGGCATCATGCTCGAAAGCAATCTTGTAGCGGGCGCCCAGAAGTTGATCCCAGGCAAGCCACTGGTCTACGGCCAAAGCATCACCGACGCCTGCCTTGGATGGGATGAAACGCTGCCGTTATTGCGCGAACTGGCCGCCGTAGTCCGTTCCGCCCGCTAGCCCGGCACATCGACCAAGAACTGGCTCTCTCCTATTCCTGGCCTTTGCGGTCACAGCCGGGTGAGCGGGGTGAGGCCGGCATTGGCGAAGCAAAGAACGAAGCAGGCGAGGCGTCGGCGCTACGAAAACTCGACTCCATATGATCGCGCGGCGTCGGCGCCAAACTATGTGGATTGTCTTACTGCTTCGCTTCTTTCTTTGCTGGAGCTTCCGGCTTTCCTGGAACTTGGGGCGGCGCGGGCAATTTAGCCAGTCTCTCTTGATACTCAGGGTAGGTAGTCTCCGCGCCCCCCCGGGCCGCTTCCACCGGTATTCCCCATCTGGACGCAAACTCATTCAGCCAGCGGTTCTCGCCGAGGACGTGGAAGGCAACGTAGCCTTCCGGATGCGGGATATCCACGTTGGGAATGCAGGAAGTGTCCCGGAGATGGCGTCCAGGATCGAGGATGTAGTTCGAGGTGCGAACGAGAGGTTCGGTGAGATAAATAGGATCTTCGACATCCGTGACGAGCGTGAAGAATTCTCCGTGACGAATGAAGTATTCAACCACCGTGGACCTGTCGCTGCGCGGAACTCCGTTACGCCGGGATTGCCCTTCCTTCAAGTGGGTGGTGATTACCTTCAACATGTCGCCTTCCCACTCGCCGGTGGAAAAACCCTGCCACGTGTGGGGCGCGTTTTCCGAAGGATGAGCGCGGCCGTCCATCCAGATGGTGCGTTGGGCGAGGCGATACCTCGTGGTCATGCGCCAGGCAATCACGCCCTGCGTGAATGGATCGACTATGGACCACAAGCGTATGTCCCCTCCCCCGCGCGGGCCATAATCCATCGGATGCGGGTCGCACTCGTGTTCGACCATCTCCAATTTCTGCGCGTCCCAGGCGTCCGCCCTCATGCGCGCCGCATCATTCAGCGGTATCGACGTGTAATCGCCGATCTCAGGACCCGGAATTCGCTCGGGTTCGTCTTCGGAGAACTTCCCGTCCCAATACCCGGACAAATCGACCTGCGCAAACGTGGGGCGAGCGATCATTGCTAAAGCGAGCAGCAGAAGCGACATCAGAACTTTTGGCCGGCAGACGCGAAACATCGTCCTCCTCTACGCTGGGAATGCTCCAGACTTTGGACTCCTCGTTCGCTTAGAACGTTGCAATCGGATTGACGGGAAAGCCCGTCCCGCCCGGCACGGGTACGGGAGCGAAGGTGAGCAGGAATTCCCAGCGATGCCGCTGCGCCGCTTCCTTGGCAACGGCTTCCAGATCCATCACGTCCACCAGCGGAAGCCCCAGGGCCGCGATTCCGACTTCATGAATCGGGCGCTTCACGCCCTCGACTCCGGAGGGTTGCACATCCGTAACGCCGTCATTCCCAATCAGCGCCACATCGCGCTGCTTCAACCACGGCAGCATGGAAGCATCGTATCCCGCGGCGCTGGTTCCCACATTCCAGGGCCCGAGCTTCGCGCGGCGCACCCAGCGGCCGGTGCGCACGAAAAGAGCATCACCGCTGCCGATCTTGACCTTGGCATACTTTTCCCATGCCTCGATGTCGGCGGGAGTCACGGGAGTTCCCGGTTCCAGATACTCCACGTTCTTCATGAGCGGCAGATCGACCAGAATTCCGCGGGTCATGTAGCCGTTCTTCTGGTTCTCGATGCCGTTGCGGCCGCATCCGGCTTCCGTGATGTACTGGTCGTGCGAATATCCGTTGAAGAGCTTGCCCTGGTAGGAATAGTGGCAGAGCGCGTCGATATGGGTGATGGTGGATCCGTGGTACCAGATGGTGTAGAGGTCCATGGCGTGGCCGCCGTCATCGATCGTCATTTTCTGTTCGAACGGGCGCGCGTTGTCGGGATATTTCTCCTTCTCGATGGTGTGCGCCATCGAGATAGAAATGCCGTCACGCACCAGTTTCAGCGCTTCTCGCGATTTTTCCGGTGTGATCAGGTTCAGCGTGCCCTTCTGATCGTCTTTGCCCCAGCGGCCCCAATTCGATAGCGACGTCATCCAGCCTTCGACCTCCGCTTGCGTCAAGGCTGGCTTGTCGGGCGTGGCCGTCTTCGGATGCGCGCTCGCGCGGCCTGCCAGCCAGAGCCCAGTCGCGAGCGTTAGTGAACAAGCAGTGAATGTTCCCAATCGAATCAGGCGCATTATAATTTTTTCTCCTTCTGAACAGATTTCGGGCGGACCAGCCGCGAGCTGGTAAAACGTGATTTTAATAGCGCATTGATCAACACTTTGATCAACACTTCGTGCCTTGGCCGCGAACATATTATCCGCCGTCGGCGGATTCTGCCAGTGACTTTTGAGTCCGGCACTGGACGCGAGAAAAGCCGTCGTTGAAAACCGGCGGCTTTCGAATATACTCCGCGGGTGCGCCAAGCAGACGTGATGCCATCTTCATGGTCCATGAAAAGCGTTGTGAGAATTGCTCGGAGCACGCTCGCCGTGATCGCATTGCTCGCTACTTTGGTTTCCATGGACGGAACCGTCGCTGCCTCGAGTGACAAGGGTTACTTTGTCTACGTTGGAACCTTCACCGCGACCACCAGTAAAGGCATCTACGCATTCCGTTTTTCGCCCTCCACCGGAAAAGCGGTGCCACTCGGGCTGGTGGCCGAGACGGCCAATCCAACGTGGCTGGTAGTGAATCCCAATCAGCGCTTTCTCTACAGCACGAACGAGCACCCGGGAACCTCTGAGCCGGGCAATACGGTTACGGCATACGCGATCGACCAGAAAACCGGCAAGCTGACACTTCTGAACAAGGTTTCTTCGAAAGGGGTAGGCCCGTGTCACCTCTCCCTAGACCGAACGGGAAAGGTACTCATCGCAGCAAACTTCGGCAGCGGAAGCATCGCCACTTTTGTGATCCAGCCCGACGGCCGCCTGGGTGAAGCCTCCGGCTTCATGCAGGATCATGGATCGAGCATCGATCCCGCGCGCCAGGGCGGTCCGCATGCACACGGGACGGTGGTCTCGCCCGACAACCAATTCGTAATGGTCGCCGATCTGGGCGCCGACCGGATATTTGCGTATCGCCTCAACCACTCGACGGGCGCGATCGAGCCCAACGACACGCCTGCCGCAATCCTGCCTCCCGGCCGAGCGCCTCGCCACATGGCGTTTCATCCGAGCGGCAAATATATGTATATGGTCAGCGACAAGGGAGTATCCACCTTCGCTTATGACAAAGCGCACGGCACGCTGAAGGAACTGCAGACGCTCGCCTTGCCGGAAGGCTCGGCGGGACAAAGCACCTACTCGGAAGTGCAGGTGGATCGCGCGGGAAAGTTCGTCTACGACGCCAACCGCCAGGATGCCAGCATCGGGGTGTTCGCCGTAGACCCAGGCACCGGCACGCTCACCACGATCCAGCGCGTCCCTACTGGAGGAAAGACGCCGCGAAGTTTCTCACTCGACCCCGCCGGCAAGTATCTGTTTTCCGCAAACGAGGGCTCCGGCAGCGTGTCGGTGTTCCGAGTGGACAGCACGAGCGGCATGGTGACTCCAACCGGCCAGGTGATCCAAGATATGCCGGACGCCGCTTCCGTGGCCTTCGCAGCGGCGAAATAATCAACTGAAAATATACGGGCGCCGACTCGAGCCTGAGTGGTGTCGCTGAAACAGAATGCAGATCCCTCACTTCGTTCGGGATGACAATTTTTGTTATTGTTAGCCGGACATCCAGCCCTTCGACTTTAGTCGGATTTTTATTTTTACAATTTCGGATCAAGCGCCGCGCTCTTGCGAATCGCTTACCTCGCCAGCGGGTCCGGGCGAACCTGAAAGTGCACGATCTGGCTCGTGGTTCCCTTCCCTCCTTCGATATGCCAGACTACCCTTTCGTTGTTGCCAGCCCAGACGCCGCGGCCCTTCCAGCCCAGCTTCGGATCATCAATACGCCCGTCCATCGAGCGCGTGTATAGCCCCATCGGATACGGAACGCGCAACGTGACGAACTTCTTCTGGTCCGGGAGAAAAGCAATCAGGGAATCGGAATCGGTTCCGTCGATGATCGGCACATCCCGGCCCAGGCCTAGGGTATTTTCGCGGTCTACCCATCCTAGATAGAAATAATCCGCTCTTACGTCGGTCCCTTTGAATAGCGGGCCGGGCACGGGATAGAGCGTCCAGCCTTCGGGGCAGTGCTGGCCTGTGGCGGTGGGTCCGTTGAGCACTTTGCATTTGCTGCGATCGAAGCGGCCAAGCTGGGCGCTCCCTCCCAGCGCTACCCACACGATGCCCTTGCTATCGACTTCCACCCCCTGCGTGTTGAAGCCTTCGACTCCGGGCGCCTTGGGATTGTTGAACGGCGGCTCATAGACTTCCGTGGTGCATGTGGCGGGAGGATTCGCACCCACCGCGTAGCGGATGATTTTGCCGGGCACGGAAGCCTTGGGACCTCCGTTGACGCCGCCTACCGCCCAGAAGCTTCCGTCAACCGGATTCACGCCCACACCGTAACTTTGAGCTCCGCTGATCATCCGATCGAGCTTTGGATCGGCCGGCTGGTCCGGCGTGGTGTACGGACCGGTTTTGCCGTCGCCGTTGTAATCGATCACGCCGGGGCACCAGCCCAGGGCCTTCTGCACATCGTGGGTCTCGTCCCATACGCGCGTGTTGAACCAGCTGAAGCCACCGCTCGATAATCCTAGGCCCATGTAAAGGGTCTCGTCCTTATCTCCCGCAAAGACCGAGTGCCCTCCGCCGCAGGTATCGATGGCGGTCTGCTGCCCTGTTTTTGGGTCGTACACCACCAAGCCCCGGCCCTCGACGCCCTTCTTGAACGCGAAATTCTTCGCATAGGGATTGTCGGCGCCTGCGCGGCAGAATTCGGGGACGTCCGCGCGGGTCGTGGCGTGATACCAGACGCGGCCCTTGCCGTCCATCTTGGGTTCGCTGGCGGTCTTGATGTCGTGCCAGACGGCCTCATCACCCCAATAGGGAGACGGCGCATCGTTTTGCGGCCATGACCACGGGCGGAGCCGCGGGGTATCTTCCGGATGGGTCATCGGAGCGGGCATGTTTCCCTTCCGGAACTCGGCGGGGACCAGGTACTCGAGCTTATCCTGGGAATAGTCCGCGCCGTAGATGGGGCCGTAGGCGTTCACCGTTGGGTCCCACTGATAGGACGCGACGATGTCGTGAACGAAGGCCCGGTCAGAAGCGTAGTCCCAAATTGAAAGCACGATATTGCGCTCGATTCCCTGCGGGCGGGAGGGCGCCGGCGGTACTTCACCCGCGGCGATGCGGTCGGTCCAATTGGCAAACATGGCCAGCCCCTGGTAATGGCCCATGCGGGCGTCGATCGCAGCCAACATCCGGCCGCCCGTCTGTCCCGATTTCACGCGGCGCTCCCACGCCAGAGAACTGGAATCGAAATTCCCCAGATTAGCGGGCATTTCGCGCGTGGCCTTGTCGCCCATCTGATGGCAGTCTTCGCAAACCCTCTTTATGTTGTAGACAAACTCCGCGCGGTTGGAAACTTCCTGTCCATTCCGCACATCTTCCTGGGTCAAGCCGGGAATCGTTTCCCTGCCCGCGCGCTCGCCGCAGCCCTGGGCGCCCTGGCGGCAATCGGCATAGAGATTGGCGTGATCGGCGGGCGGAGGAGGGGCGATTTTCATGGGGAAGGCGCTTTTGGGCGGCAACTGCAACAATGAATACCAGTAATCCGCGGGATAATACTGCGCCGCAGCGCGCGCGCTGGGGGCAACAACTGCCTTCAGAGCAAGCGTCTTCCCGGGTGTCGCATCGATGGGCTTAGAATCCACCAGGCCATATCCGCGCACCCAAACCTTGTAATTCGCTTTAGGAAGCTCCGGTAAGAGATACCGGCCCATGTCGTCGGTGACGACGATCTTGCGAAACTTCACCGGAAAATCGGCAGTTTCTGCGATCACCCAAACCCCCGCTTCGGGTCCCTTCGCGCTGGTCACGATGCCGCCAATATCGCCGGCGTTCACGGGAACGCGGCCTGCCTCGGCCTGTTCCGCCGGGGTAGCAGCCGGGGCGGCATCCATCCGCGCCATCACGGCAAAGAAAACGAGACCGGCAAGCAGCCACGCGCCGGCCACCGCGAATCTTCCGCTGAGCTTCGTCATAACGCCCCCTCCAGAAATTCAATCTTCGCCGGCTGGAACCATAATATCGACGCGAGAAAAGAACAAGTTCAAAGCAACCCGAGCGCAATGTCAAGAAGCGCTGCGGGAATAAAATCCGTGTACCGACTGCTCCCGTCCAGCTTGGGTACAATGATTCTCGCGGGGAACGAAGCCCTTGCAAACGAATTCGCTCATGGTATCGTACCCCCCGGAAATATTTGGACGCATTGCGATTATTGCGAATTGGCACATCCTGCCCTGTGAAACAAGGACCTAATGACGAACGATAGGCGAAGGCAAATTCTGTTGATCCCCAGGCGCGGCATGCAACAACACCTGCGGCGCGGACGGATGTATTTCTGTGGCTTCGCTGCGTTGCTCCTGTTCGCAGTGCTCGCGGCGATGCCCCCAAAAATCAAGGCGCAATCGGGCGGCAATATCTCCGAATGGACCACCTACGGTGCGGACCTCGCCAACACGCGCTACAAGCCTTTCGACCAGATCAACGCTTCCAACTTCAACAAGCTGGAAGTCGCCTGGACGTTCAAGACCGACAATCTCGGGCCCAAGCCGGAGTACAAGCTGGAAGGAACTCCGCTGATGATCGGCGGCGTGCTCTATGCCACCGCTGGCACGCGCCGCGCGGTAGTGGCGCTCGATGCGGCTACCGGCGAATTGCTTTGGATGCACAGCGAGAATGAAGGAGAGCGGGCGCAAGTGGCCGCGCGAAAGCTCTCGGGGCGTGGTCTGGCTTACTGGAGCAATGGCACCCAGGCGCGGGTGATCTACGTAACAACCGGATACCGGCTGATTTCTCTCGATGCGAAAACGGGCGTTCCCGATCCCAGTTTTGGCGAGAACGGCGCCGTAGATCTGAAGGTGGGCGTCCAAGTCGGTACAGGACAGCAAATCGATCTGGTAAAGGGAGAGATCGGCCTGCATGCCACCCCGATCGTGGCGAAGGACGAGGTCATCGTAGGATCGGCTTTCAGCGAAGGCTTCGCGCCCAAGACGCATAACAACTCAAAAGGTCTGGTGCGCGCCTTCGACGTCAAAACCGGCAAGCTGACCTGGACATTCCGGACGATTCCCAAGCCCGGAGAATTTGGCAACGATACGTGGCTGAACGGCTCCTGGGCCACCAACGGAAACACCGGCGTTTGGGCGCAAATTTCAGTTGATGAAGACCTCGGTATGGCCTACCTGCCTGTGGAACTGCCCACCGCGGACCACTACGGCGGCCATCGGCCCGGGGCCGGGCTTTTCGGCGAGACGCTTGTGGCCGTCGACCTGAAAACCGGCCAGCGAAAGTGGCACTACCAGCTCGTACATCACGGCATGTGGGATATGGACATTCCCTGCGCACCGATCCTTGTAGATATCAACGTGGACGGGCGCACGATCAAGGCGGTGGCGCAACCGACCAAGCAAGCGATTCTCTACGTGTTCGACCGCGCGACCGGCAAGCCCGTGTGGCCGATCGAAGAGAAGCCGGCAGAAAAAGGCACCGTGCCGGGCGAATGGTATTCGCCAACCCAGCCAATACCAACCAAGCCAAAAGCATACGCACGCAATGGCGTCACGGCGGATGAATTCATCGATTTCACTCCCGAACTTCACAGCCAGGCGCTTCAGCTTGCCGAGCACTACAAGATGGGGCCGATTTTCACTCCGCCCGTGGTCACCAGCGAAAATCAGATCGGCACTCTTACACTAGCCACGAACGCAGGGGGTACGGTATGGGCAGGCGGAGCGTACGATCCTGAAACGCACATCCTTTACGTTCAGGCCTGCAACGCGTGCCTGGGCGTAGCGGGACTCGTGCAGCCCAAGCCGGAGGTTTCGGACAATAACTACGTTCTGCGGGAAGGAGGCGGCGGGCTGTCGGTGCAGGGATTGCCGCTCATTAAGCCTCCTTACGGCACGATGAGCGCCATCAATCTGGATACCGGCGATTTCGTGTGGCAGGTTGCCCATGGCGAAACGCCGGACGCTGTTCGCAACAATCCCGCGCTCAAAGGACTCACGATTCCGCGCACCGGCCAGGCCCGCAGCGTGGGCACACTTGTCACGAAGACGCTGGTCATTTCGGGAGATCCACTGTTCACCACGATTCCCTCTCACGGGCTCGGCGCCATCCTTCACGCCTATGACAAGGTAACCGGCAACGAGGTCGGCGCCGTCTATATGCCTGCACCCCAGAGCGGCTCTCCGATGACGTACATGCTCAACGGCAGGCAGTACATCGTGCTGGCTATTGGCGGCGGGACCATTCCGGGTGAGTATGTTGCCTTCCGCTTGCCAAACAATTGAAGCGGATTCAGCAGCCGCGCGAAATCAAATTTTCCAGGGAAAAAAACGGGGCTCGAATGACTAGAGACAAGCGGGAACAGCACCCAGTGGGAGGCAGCAAAGCGAAGTGTCGAAACAAAAGTATGAGAATAGCGCGCCTTGCGGCCAGTTACTCCGCGGCGGCTGCGCTTGCGCTCGCGGCTCTTCTTGTGGCGATGCCGCCGAAAATGAAGGCGCAGGACTGGAGCAACACCTCCGAATGGCCCACTTATGGCGCCGATCTCGCCAGCACCCGCTACCGTCCTTTCGACCAGATCAACGCTTCCAATTTCAACAAGCTCGAAGTGGCTTGGACATTCAAGACCGATAACCTAGGCCCCCGGCCGGAGTTCCGGCTGGAGGGGACTCCGCTGATGGTGGGTGGTGTGGTGTACGCCACAGCGGGGACCAGGAAGGATGTTGTCGCGCTGGACGCCGCAACCGGTGAACTGCTTTGGATGCACAGCGTGAATGAGGGCGAGCGCGCCGCGGCTGCGCCACGGCGCCTCTCGGGGCGCGGCTTGGCCTACTGGAGCAATGGCAAGGAAGCGCGCGTGCTGTACGTGACGATCGGATACCGGCTGGTCTCCCTGGACGCCAAGACCGGCGTTCCCGACCCCGCCTTCGGCGAGAACGGAATGGTGGACCTGAAGGTGGGCGTGGAATACGGCGCGGGCCAGCAGATCGACCTGGAAAAAGGAGAAATAGCGCTGCATGCGGCGCCGGTCGTGGTGAAGGACGAAATCCTGGTAGGGTCGGCTTTTGAAGGCGGCAACCATCCGAAAACCCATACCAACACCAAAGGCCTGGCTCGTGCTTTCGATGTGCGAACGGGCAAGATGCTCTGGGCTTTTCGAACGATTCCCAAACCAGGAGAATTCGGCAACGACACTTGGCTCGATGGTTCCTGGGACAAGAACGGGAACACCGGCATCTGGGCGCAGATATCCGTGGATCCGGACCTCAACCTTGCCTATCTGCCCGTGGAAATGCCGACAGGAGACCACTACGGAGGCCACCGGCCCGGCAACGGATTGTTCGGTGACTCGCTGGTTGCCGTCGATCTGAAAACCGGCGAACGCAAGTGGTACTACCAGCTCATCCATCACGGCTTGTGGGACATGGATATTCCCGCAGCACCGGTGCTGGCAAACATCACGGTGAATGGCCGCGCGATCAAAGCCCTCGCGCAGCCGACCAAGCAGGGAATTCTGTATGTGTTCGACCGAACCAACGGAAAACCGGTGTGGCCGTTCGTGGAGACTCCGGTCGAGAAAGGGACCGTACCGGGTGAGTGGTATTCCCCGACGCAGCCGATACCCACCAAGCCAAAACCCTACGCGCGAGGGGGCGTTCTCGTCGACGATTTGATCGACTTCACGCCCGACCTGCGCGCCCAGGCATTGCAGATCAGCGAGAAATACAAGCTGGGCCCGATATTCACTCCTCCCGTCGTCCACACAGATAGCCAACTCGGCACACTTACGCTGGGCACGAGCCACGGCGGCACGGATTGGCCCGGCGGCTCCTACGATCCCGAGACCCATATCTTCTACGTGCAGGCGTGCAATGCGTGCTTGAGGGTCAAGGGCCTTGTTGTTCCCAAGCCGGGCACATCAGATATGAACTACGTGGTGGACATGGGCGCCATCAACAATGTCAGTAAATTGCCAGTGCAAGGCTTGCCGCTGATCAAGCCTCCCTATGGAACCATTACAGCCATCAATCTCGACACCGGCGACTTCGTGTGGCAGATTCCGCACGGCACAACGCCGGACGAAATTCGCAACAGTCCCGCGCTCAAGGGCCTGAACGTACCGCCGACCGGCCAGGCAGACATCGCGGGTACGCTCGTCACAAAGACGCTCGTGATTTGCGGCGATCCCAACACCGTCACGCTTCCATCGCAAGGGCGAGGAGCCCTGCTGCACGCGTACGACAAAGCGACGGGCAAGGAAGTAGGCGCGGTCTTCATGCCGGATCCTCAGGTGGGCTCACCGATGACCTACATGCTCAACGGCAGGCAGTACATCGTCATCGGAATCAGCGGGGAAACCGCCAGCGAGTATATCGCGTACCGGTTACCGAAGGATTGAGGCAGGGTCAGCCCACCGGATCGCGCCATCGGTTAATTCACCGCGTGGGTGCGTCCATGGGCCTGCTTGCCGTTTCCTGATTTTCCGGGTTCGATATTGAACTGCTCGATCAGCCGGCGGAGCTGTGAAGAGGTTTCCACGAGCTGCTGAGCTGCTTTCTGCGTGTCGCCAGCCCCGCGCGAGGTGCTCTCCGCCGCCTGGGCCACCCCCGCGATGTTGGATGTGATCTCACTGCTTCCATGGGCTGCATCGCTCACGTTGCGCGCCATTTCGTTGGTGGTGGCATTCTGCTCCTCGACGGCCGTTGCAATGGTGTTCGAGATATCGTTGATCTGCTTGATCACCGCGCTGATCGTTCCAATGGCCTCAACCGACGCGCGGGTCGCCGTCTGGATGGCTTCTATCTTGCGGCCAATGTCTTCGGTGGCCTTGGCGGTTTCCTTGGCGAGTTCTTTCACTTCATTGGCCACCACTGCGAAGCCCTTCCCCGCTTCGCCCGCGCGCGCCGCCTCGATGGTTGCGTTCAGCGCGAGAAGGTTGGTCTGCTGCGCAATCGAGGTGATTACCTTGATCACTTGTCCGATCTCCGCGCTCGACTCGCCCAGTTTTGAGACGGTCGCGTTGGTGTCTTCAGCCACCCGCACGGCGGACGTCGCCACTCTTGCCGCTTCCGTCGCATTCTTGGCAATCTCCTTGATGCTCGCACCCATTTCCTCCGCCCCGGTGGCGACGGTTTGCAAGCTCTGGCTCACCTGCTGAGTTGCATTTGACACCACGCCGGCCTGTGCGGATGTTTCCTCCGAATTCGCGCTGATTTGCTGGCTTGTCGCCGAAAGCTCCTCGCTCGCGCTGGCCACATTCTGCGCATTCTCTGAAATTGCCCCGATCATTTTACGTATGTTGTCTTTCATCTGGTTGAGGGCAACTGCCAGGTCGCCAAGCTCGTCTTTGCTATGAACCTCCAGTTTGGCCCCGCTCAGATCACCGAGTGCGATCGCCTCAGCGCTCCTCAGCGCCTCGCCGGTGGCTTTGGAAATGCCGCGCCCCAGGTAGACAGCCACAGAGGCCGCAACGAGCAGCGCCCCAAATGTAGAGAGTAGCAACGTCCATATCAAGCTGCGGCTGTCGGCCTTAAGCTGGTCGCGGCCATCCTGCATGAACCTCAGTTGTGAGTCGACCATGCCTTGCAAGCTCTTTTTCAGGCTCATGCTGAGTACCGTCGAGTTCTGAGTCATGAAATCGCCCGCCTTCACAATGGCATCTTTACTGCCGCTGCCCGCAATGGAAATCCCTTGATCTTGCAGCCCGCGCAATTTCGGGAAGTCTGACTTCAAGGCGCTCAAACGGTCGCGATCCGCCTGATTCCATAAAGGAGCGAGGTCGTCCAGGCGGGCAATGTCCTTCTCAACCAGCTTCGCCTGCTCGTCATAAAGTTTCTTTCCATCTTTGTACGCGGCCGCATCTCCGGAGCTAAGCACGGCCTGGCGCCCTTTATTCGCCATCTGATTCATGTCCCGCTGAAAGTCCTTGCAGGCGATGACGGTTGGGGTACGGACATCGAAGTTGACGTCCTGCACAGCTTCAATTCGGGACGCTTCAAGGTAGGCGAGTGTCGTGCTGAATATCATCAGCACGAGGATGATCCCGAAACCTGTGCCAAGCTTTTTCCCGAGCGTTAGTTTCATTTCTCCTCCAACCCAATCCCGCTGATGCACAGCCTGTCCTCCGCCTTCGACAGAAGCAGGAACACAGCTCATCCAGAGTCTTTGATCTAAGTCAGTGGAATCGGCCAAAGAACCAGAGACCTTACCTGTTTTGAGAATCGGGAGGCCGTGGGAGCCGCAGCATTTTTCTCTAACCCGGTTTCAGCCGGTGCCGATAAGCGGGTCTATAGGGGGAGCTTTCCTGGTTGCTCGGCTTCTTCAGGCACGTCGGTGCCGCTATCCAAGGGTGGAGAAAAACTCGTGAAAAAAACTGCAAAGTGGGGGAGTGGCCTTAACAGCAAGGTGCGGTCAGCCGCATTATTGACCGTCCTGCTTCTGGCTCTGGCAATTCCGGACGTGGCGTTTAGCCAGACTACCGTCGCAAGCGCAACAGACACGGCAAGCGCAGCGAGCCCGACAACCGCCTCAGCCACGGTCGCCAGCGCTGCCCAACCCGCGCCGCCATCGACACCCCCCAAACCACCCCCTGCGAGCGATGGGCCTCTGACCGCCTTTCCGGCTACACTCGTGAACGACGAGTTCCCACGCTGGCTGCGCTTTAGCGGCGAATACCGCATCAGGCCCGAAAGTCACACGGCTTACGGCTTCGTCGCCGGCGCCAATGATGGTTTCCTCTTAAGCCGCCTGCGCCTGAACATCGAAGTGAGACCAACAACGTGGTTCAGTACCTTCGTCCAGGCGCAGGACTCGGAAGCGGCAGGCATTCAACCGGCTCACGTTACGACGTCGATCAAAGACGTGTTTGATCTGCGCCAGGCCTATCTCGAATTCCGCAGCGGAGAGAAAAGCTGGTTCCGTCTCCGCATCGGGAGGCAGGAATTCCGTTACGGGCAAGAGCGCCTCATCGGAGTCAGTGACTGGACGAATGCGCCTCGCGTATTCGACGCCGTTCGTCTCACCCTCGGCCCCGAGAAAGCTCACGTGGACATTTTCACTTCGGCGGTGGTAGTGAATCGCCCCACGAGTTTTGACACGCATCCGGGCGGATTCACTTTCCACGGCGCCTACGGCTCTCTCTCTGATTTGGTGCCCAAAGCCTCCATTGAGCCTTATGTGTTGTGGAAAGCGCTGCCGGTGGTCACGAGTGAGGAAGGCAAGCTGGGCGACGAAAACCTGTGGACCTACGGCCTTCGATGGACCGGCAAGCTTCCGCGTGATTTCGATTACACCGTGGAGACCGCCAGGCAGGGCGGCAACTACTCTACGGATAAGATCGAAGCCTGGGGCGGTTACGGAATCGTAGGGTATTCTTTGATCCGGGTGCCGCTCAAGCCCCGATTCTCGGCCCAATACGACTACGCCTCCGGCGACAACAAGAAAAAAGACGGCGTCGTCGGCACGTTCGATCAGCTTTATCCCAGCAACCACGATGTCTTTGGCCTGGTCGACTTGTTCGGCTGGCGCAATATTCGCCAGTGGCGCGCAGGTGTAGGCGTGAAGCCGACGTCGCGCCTCAATGTAAGCTTCGATTTCCGCGACCTTTATTTGGCCAATACCAACGACTCGCTCTATGGCTCGACGGGCACCGTGCTCGTAAAAACCCCTGCGGCCGGGGCCTTGCATGACAACATCGGGCAAGAGCCGGAGATCCAGACCACGTATGCGCTGCTCAGGAATATTACCGTCGGCGCCGGCTACGCGTACTTATTCGCAGGGGGTTATCTCACCACATATTCCCCCGGCGACCGTGCCACCATCGTTTACTTTTTTACGACGTACAAATTCTGAGCGATGCCTGGAATCTGGCTTCTGAAAGCGTCTCGCGGTCCACTCAAGCAGGGCTGCGGCCGATGCCCGGAACGTCGCCGCCGCGGCCTTCTCTCAATACGTCGCATATATTCGCCAAAACGCCCGAAATAGAGCCCGCATATTCCTTGGCTACCGTTTGCAGATTCGCGAGGTTTTCCGGATCGACATCGTCTATATCGCTCGATGCGTCCTGCAGGTGAGGAACCTGCAGACGGTAATACGTGCACCCGGGCAATGACCTCAACTCGTAATCGACTGCCTCCGAGACACTATCCATAAAAACGGGCACGATCTGCTTGGCCCATCCGAGAAGCCCCCAATCCTTTGCGGTCGCGTAGGTAATCTGGTCCTGGCGATCGCCTGTCCCCACGGAAACAACCACGATGTTTGGGGCCGCCGGGTACAACGAGCGAGCTTCAGCGTAGGCTGCCATGGACGGATTGTTGACGAACACGCCGCCATCTACGAGCGCGTAATCCTGGTCTCCGCTGACCAGGTGTAGCGGCGGGAAAAACGTCGGTGCGGCCGAAGTTGCCCTGGCGATATCGGTAACTTTCCAGTTGAAGCTCGAATCGCCGGCGATTCGGTGGCTCTTGAAGAAGAACGGAAGCTGGCTCTGCAAGTCGTAGCTGGATATCAGCAGGGGCGTGAGCGCCGTTTGAAACTCGCTGTGCTGAAAATACTGCGCGAGCGTCGTTTCCAGCGCATCCGGGGAATACTTTGGCCCGACCACCTGCAGTTCAGTGGTCAGGGGATTCTTTTTGAAAATCGCCGGGCCGTTCTGCACGTACAGATCGACAAGTTCATCGGGCGAATACGGTCCGCCGTTCTTGCAGCGCGTGCCGATACCCAAGGCGATAATGCCGCCGGTCGACGTCCCGGCGATCAAATCAAACACCGTGTAGAGGTCGGCGGAAAGGCGGGTTTGCAGTTCATTCAAAATGACCGCGGGAATGATCCCGCGGATTCCGCCGCCGTCGATGGCAAGGACTTTGATGCTCTTCGCGTCCGGCATTTGCCTCCCTCTTCTTGCTATAACCAGCGCGAGGATCAGGCCGTGGGCTTGGTAGCGTCGCGAATGAACGAAAGCGTGTTGGTTACGCATTCGTCGGCGTTCGCGACGGCCACGTGGTACGCGTCGCTCGTGAGCACGAGCAAGCGTGAATTGGGAATTTTTGGCTGGTACCGCAGGACCGTCTCGACGGACTGCAAGGCGCTGCGGTCGCTCGTGATCACCAGTGTGGGGGCCTTGATTCGCGGCAACACATTATCCAGATTGATCTTCGCAAGCACCCGCTGCACTCCCGTTTTCGTCTCCTTACTTACCGAAGCCGCCAAATTGTTGAAATATTCGATCTCCTGGGCGGTGGCCGAGGTTCCCAGCCTTAGACTCTGCGGCGCGTGCTCGAACTTCGGATCAACCGGCGCAAATGGCCCGCTGCAGAGGGTGAGTGAGCGAGTTTTCTGCGGATACGCCGCAGCAAACTGCATGGCGATCACGCCGCCCGTCTTCGCGCCGACGATGTGCGCGGATGAAACACCCACTTTGTCCAGCAAATTCGCCAACACCGTGGCGAGGTTATCGAGAGTCCAATCGAAATCGGCGGGAGCAGTGGATTGCCCGAAACCAGGCAAATCAGGGCGAAACACGCGAAACTGCTGCGCCATTTTGGGCAGCCAGCCAAACCAGACCTCGCTCGATTCGAGATTGCCGTGAATCAGAAGGGCCGCTTCCGGCTCGATCCATGGCGCGCCCAGCCAGTCTTCGCGGTAGTGCATCTGCAAGCCGGAACCAAGTGCAATTGTGGCAGACGGGTCGCGGTGATCTTTATCATCGCCAGTTGCTCGAGCCTCTGCGGACTCCACCAACGACGCGATTCCCAATGCCGTGGCCGTGCGATAGCTGAGCTGCAGGAGACCTCTGCGCGAAATAGGATCGGCCATGGCCTTTCCTCCTTTATGCCTTCGCAGCCAAATTCACAAATTGCGTGTGTGGCCGGCGCGTTTCAAAGCGATTTCGGGGCCAATGGTCGCACAGTCCACGCGTGAATTTCAAAAATTTCCGCCCCGATTTGCTGGGGTTACTTTCAGACCGGTAACGCGTGTGCTAGACTCCGCGAAGCAGTCGTGCAGCAAATGTTTTTCTGCGCGACTGCCGATCGGTGGAACTTCGGGCTCTGTGCAACGATTCCCCGCGAACCCCGCCAGGCCCGGAAGGGAGCAACGGTAACGGGTCAGTTTCGTGTGCCGCGGAGTACCCGAAGTTCCTCTTCTCGCGGCACGCGAGATCCGAACAGGTCGTCCACTATGACAGTCATTCTCATGAGCTATAAAGTCATCGCGCGAAAATACCGGCCGCAGACGTTCAGCGACCTCGTCGGCCAGCAGCACGTCACCAAGACGCTCGCGAACGCGATCCAGTCGAATCGCGTGGCGCACGCGTACATTTTTTCGGGCGTGCGCGGCGTGGGAAAGACCACCACGGCGCGCATTCTCGCCAAAGCGCTCAACTGCGCGAAGGGCCCGACCGCCGAGCCCGACAACACCTGCGACTCCTGCCGCGAAATTGCCGCGGGAACTTCGCTCGACGTGCTCGAAATCGACGCGGCCTCGAACCGCGGCATCGATCAGATTCGCGAACTGCGCGAAATGGTGCGCTACGCGCCCGCCGCCAGCCGCTACAAAGTGGTGATCCTCGACGAAGCGCATCAGCTGACCGACGAAGCCTCCAACGCGCTGCTGAAAACTCTCGAAGAGCCGCCCGAGCGCGTCGTCTTCATTCTGGCGACCACGCGCGCCGAAGATCTGGTCGAGACGATCAAATCGCGCGCGCAGCTTTTTCAATTTCGCGCGCTCACGTTCCAGGAAATTGCCGGCGAAATCGAGCGCATCGCCAAGGCGGAAAATCTGACGATCGATTCGGGCGCGGTCGCGGTGCTGGCGCGCGCCGCCGAAGGCAGCCTGCGCGACGGGCTTTCGCTGCTCGAACAAGCCATCGCCTACAGCGGCGACGCCATCACCGACACGCAAGTGCGCGAACTGCTGGGCGTGGTCGCCGAAAGCGTGCTCGACGAACTCGTCGACGCGATTGCCGCGCAATCGGCGGAACGCGCGCTCGGCCTGGTTCATCGCCTGATCGCCGACGGGCAGAATCTGCAGCACTTCTGCCGCGAAGCGATCCGCCATTTCCGCAATCTTGCTGGTCGCGCGCGTCTGCGGCGCCGATTCGAATCTGATCGCCGCGCCCGACGACGAGCGCCCGCGCCTCGCGGAGCAAGCCGCGCAATTCAGCGAAGAAGACCTGACGCGCTTTTTCAATATCCTGCTGGCCACCGACGACGACCTGCGGCGCAAGCCCGATCCGCGCCTGCATCTCGAGCTCGGCTTGCTGAAGCTGGTGAACGCGCAGCGGCTCGCGCCGCTCGAAGAAGTTCGTTGCCGGAATTGCGCGGCGGAGTCAGCGAAACGCCGCGAGCGCCGAAGCCGCCTGCGCCACCGGCGCGCGCGGTCCCCGCAGCGCAGCTGCGCCGCCTTCGCGTTTCGCCGTTTCCACCGGCGCGGCCCGCGTCGCCCGCGTCGATTTCTGCCACGGCGGATAGTCCGGGCGGCGCCGCGGCTGTCGCGCATGGCGCCCGAGCCGAAGGCATCCACGTTTATCGATCAACGGACGAACCGCGAAGCCGCAGCAAGTTTCGCTCAGCCGCAGACGGACCGTCGCACGCGCGATCCGCAATGCGGTCCGGCAGCCGCCCCATCGCGGCAGCACGTGCGGAAGATTCCGCGCGCGTCCGACGCGCGCCGCAGCGCCCGTGCGCCGCATTCCCGCTCCGCCGCAGATCGTCGCGCGCGTCGCGGAGGAATCGGCGAACGGACTTGCTGGCCGCGCAAGTGGATGCGATCAAAGCCGGCGCTGCAAGGAGCAAAAATTTTTGTGGTCGATGGTCGAGCACGCGACGCGCTGGGAAATCGAAGGCGGCGAGCTGCGGCTTTTTTTCCCGACCGAAAGCCGCGCGCTCGCGGAAATGCTGCAGGCGCGCGACCCGATGGAACGTTTGCGCACAGTTTTGAATCAAGTGGTGGGCCAGCCGCTGCGCGTCTGTGTTAAACTGGATGCGAACGGCAAAGCAGCCGGCAGCGGGCGGAACTCGGAGTTGCGCGCGCGGTTCGAAGAAGATCCGATCGTTAGGGCGATGCTCGAGAAATTTGGCGGACAGATTTCGAACGTGAAGCGCCCGGGCGAGGAATAAACATGGAAGTCAAAGCGCTGCAGCAGATGCTCTCGCAGTTCCGGCAGGTGCAGGAGAAGCTCGAAAAGCAGATCGGCGAAATTTCCGTGGAAGCTTCGGCCGGCGGCGGCATGGTCATCGGTGAAGATGAACGGCCAGAAGCAGCTGACCAGCGTGCGCATCGAGCCGGACGTCTTCAAGAGCAAAGACCAGGAAATGCTGCAGGAGCTCGTGCTGGCCGCGGTGAACGAAGCAACGCGGCGCGTGGACGAAGAACTTTCCAAGCAGGTGAAGGACCTCACGGGCGGATATCCCCGGCCTGATGGGCATGAAAATTCCCGGACTGTTCTGAGCCGGATGGCAAGAGCTCCGGACTTCTGCTGCAGGCGCCGAAAGTTTTCGCGATCTGATCTCCTTTCCCTTACAATTCTTGATTTCGTTCCAGCGACGCTCTGCAAGTGAACGTCCGCGAGCGGGAGTGCCACTCGATGCCTGATTTTGCGCCGTCCGTCAACCGACTGATCGACGAACTGAAGCGCCTGCCCGGCATCGGGCAGAAGACGGCGCAGCGCCTCGCATTCTATCTGCTGCGCGTGGACCGCGAGCAGGCGCTCGCGCTTTCCGACGCGATTCGCGAAGCCAAGGAAAAAGTCCGCGAGTGCTCGATCTGCAACAACATCACGGACACCGATCCGTGCCACTTCTGCTCGAGCGCCACGCGCAACCGCGCGATCATTTGCGTCGTGGAAGAAGCGACGAACATTCAGGCCGTCGAGAAGACGCGCCAGTTCAGCGGCCTCTACCACGTGCTCGGCGGCGCGCTTTCGCCGCTGCAAGGAATCGGCCCCGATCAACTGAAGATCAAGAGCCTGATCGAGCGGCTCAAGGGCGGCACGGTCGAGGAAATTATCGTCGCCACCAATCCCACCGCCGAAGGCGAAGCCACCGCGGTTTATCTGTCGAAGCTGATCAAGCCGCTCGGCGTGCGCGTCACGCGCATCGCCATGGGCATCCCCGTCGGCTCCGACCTCGAATACGCCGACGAAGTCACCATGTCGAAAGCCATGGAAGGCCGCCGCGATCTTTAGCGAACTCTTGCTCCCGCGGTCGCTTCAATCAGACTCCACCTCTTTCACATTTTGTTTTCAACGAAAGCATTCTGTCTCGCGCGGCGATCGTGTTAAATTCACGCTCGCCCACAAGGAGGGTCGGATATGAAGCTGAAAGTGTTCGCTTTGATTTTGGGAATGGCCTTATCGATTGCATTCGCAAGCTCTGCTTCGGCGCAGTTTGTCGAAAAAAAAACCGTGAGTCTGGCGCTCGCGAAGAAAATGGCCGCAGCCAGCGAGGCGGAAGCTGCCAAGAACAACTGGACCATGGTTTTTGTAATCGTCGATGACGGAGGGAACTTGGTGTACCTCGGCCGCATGGACGGCACCCAGATCGGAAGCATCGAGGTGGCGCAAGGCAAGGCGCGCACCGCTCTTAACTTCAAGCGGCCAACCAAGGCCCTCCAGGACACCATCGATATGGGGCAGCCGCACGTGATCACCCTGGATCACATCACAGCAGTACAGGGCGGCCTGCCTATCTTGCTGGACGGAAAGGTAATCGGCGCGATCGGCGCCAGCGGCGGCACGAGCGCGCAGGACGAGCAATGCGCCCAGGCAGGCCTCAACGCCCTCAACGAAAAATAACCGAAATAGCGGGGGATAATAAAAGAGCTCAGAACGATGCGCGGGCAGTTTTATTCTGGCCTTTATCGCCCGGCGACTGGTTGACCTGATCTTTGCCAGACTGGTCTTTCCCCTCGTGCTTGTTCGCTTTATCGTGAAAATCCAAGCCGAAGGCGGGATGATCTTTCGTTCCGGTAATTTTGATGGGAAGAACGGTGCCGGCCTTCTCCCCGTTCTTCCCCTTGAAGAACGGATCGACCGCCTTCAGAAAGAACGACTTCACGCCGGTAACCGTTTGCGACAGCTTGGCCTGCAACAGAAGCTTGCCCCGAAAATTCAAAGCGCCTGAGTCGACGCCGTAACTGCCGGCAAGGTCGATATCTGCTCCAGGCACCGAAAAGCTCAACCGCGAAAAATCGATTTCGCCGCCGCCCATCTTGAAAGCACCTTGCAGTTCGGAAACGGCTGTCAGTTCCGTATCTTTGGGTTTTCCCTGAGCCCGGCGGCTTAGGCTATTGATCTTTCCCTGCACCGAACCGCTGGTGAACTCCGCTTCGCCCACGCCAAACTGCCCGTCGATCTTCATGCGTTCGATCAAATCCTCGTTGCCCTCGGGAATCAGGATCTTCGCCTTCAGATTCGCGGTGCCCGTCATCACCGGCGGATTGGACTTGACGGCAAGAAACAACAGATCCTCGATGCGTGCGGATTTCGAAAAGGTGTCCATCACGATGGTCCGGCCTTTTACATTCGGATACTCATCGACGACTTTGCCCTTGGTCACGAGCGTTGTATGCAGAAACCTCGCCGTGACGATATTCAGATACGTGTTGCCGTTGGTTCCGTCGACCACCGCGGAGAAATCCGCCTGCAGCGCCATGGGATGATCGCTCGTCCGAAGCGCAAAGTTGGGTATGTCGGTCTTCCCTTCCACGTTCAGGTAATCGAGCGGCCCTGAAAATTTTCCCTCCGACGACAAAGTCCCCTTCAGGCCCTTCAGTGTGCCCATGTCGGCGTTGTAGAAGGTATAGTTCGCGCTCACGGCGGTCTGGCTGGGATCGTCGGCCTGCCAGGGGCCGAACTGCCCGTCGCAATGAATCTCGCCCTTGGGCACCGGGTTGGTCAATAAAGCGTGAAACGATGCCGGATTGCTGAAGTCGAAGTTATCCATCTCCAACTGATGAATTTCGAACTCATGAGGCGGCTTCGTGTCGCTGCGCAGAATCACGAGAAGGGCCTCGTCCGCGGTAATCCTCGCGATCGTAACCGGAAACTTCGCGGACAGATCAACCTGCGATCCGTGGATCATCGGCTTTCCTCCCGGCTGGTGCGGCGGGGTGTTGATGTGCAGGCCGTTCAGAGTCACATGGGAGATCACCGGGCGCGCGGCAAGGAAACTCGCGAGATTAGCGTCAATCGTAATTGTGTTGATCTGAATCAGCGGGGGAATATCGGTCCTGCCCTCGTGCCGCATAACCAGCCCATCGATGATCAAATGAATGCGCGGGTAAACCGAAACATGAAAATCGGCAAACTGCACGCTGCTCTTGAATCGGTCCCGCAGGTATTCCTCGGTGCGTGTCCGCGCTATCCGGTGAAGAGCCGGAGCCAGCACGTAGAGGCCGGCAATTGCGCCGGCAAAGCACAGCAGGCCGACAACGACGATCGAGCTGACCACCCATTTTCGAAGTGAAGAGTAGTTGATTCGCATAGTCGTAAGGAAGCTCAGGGCGCACCGAGCGTGCGGCGGGTGGGAACCTCAGTGTACCATCGGCGTCGCAACAGCAAGGAACGATTCGGGCTCTCCCCCTCCCAAATTTCCCGTAAAACGGAACCAATATCAGTGTAGAGTGTTGCCGCCTCGGCTCCAAAAGGACGGATGAGGATCACGCGAAAATCCGGTGCCCTACGGTGCCGCAAGTTGCGAAATCTTCTCAGAGAGGTCCAGCCATGAGAACCCACGCCATTCGTCCACTGCTATTTACGGTTCTGATGGGCGTATTCGGCACGACTTCCGTTCCCTCCGCGGCCCCGGTGACAGCCAGTCGGGAGACCTCAGGCAGTTCATCCCAGAGCCGTTCCGCGCTCTACGCCAGCGTCGGTGAGGAACTGATCCAGTACGGCGTGGATGTCCAGGGTGCCATGCTGATGCGGCAGAGCTCCGTAACGCTTCCCGCATACGTGCAGGAAGGATGGCTTCACCCATCCGGGCGCTATTTTTACATAGCATGGAGCAATCGCGGCACCAGCGAAGCAAAATCTTCCGGAGAAAAAAGCGGCGTCACGGCTTTCCGCGTTGATTCGTCCGGCGCTCTCCAACCACATGGCGCCCCGATCAAGCTTATCTCGCGCCCCGTCTATATCACCGGCGATATCACCGGCACGCACATCCTCGTCGCTTTCAACGATCCTAGCGGAATCGCCGTCTATTCGATCGCGCCGGACGGAACCCTCTCGAGCGAAGTAAAGCCCGCCGGCCCCCTCGATGTAGGCGTATATGGCCATCAGGTGCGCGTAAATCCTTCCAATCGGTCGGTGATCCTGGTGACGCGCGGAAATAAGCCTGCCAATGGAAAGAAGGAGGATCCTGGCGCGCTGAAGATCATGAGCTATCACGACGGAGTCCTCGCCAAACTCGCCTCCATCGCGCCGGGGGGCGGTTACGGCTTCCAGCCCCGCCATCTGGACTTCCCTCCCTCGAAGCCCTGGGCATTCCTCACGCTCGAAGCGCAGAACAAGCTCGAGATGTACAAGGTATCAAGCGACGGAATGCTCAGCCAAAATCCTGTCTTTGTGAAGAGCACCGTGGCTTATCCGGAAAGCATTCATCCGACGCAGGCCGCGAGCACGATTCATTTGCATCCGAGCGGAAAATTTGTTTACGTCGGAAACCGCTGCGAGGATACCGTGGATTTCCACGGCACTCGGGTTTTCAGCGGCGGGGAAAACACGATCGGTGTCTTTCGCATTGATCAGGTCACGGGTGAGCCCACATTGATCCAAAGCGCGGATACGCATGGCTTCCATCCGCGCACTTTTTCGATCGACCCCTCTGGCCGCCTGCTGGTTGTGGCAAATCAGGATTCTCTTGCGGTGAAGGAGGGAGACCGGGTTCGCACGGTCTTGCCAGGGCTCACCACGTTCCGTATCAAAGCGGATGGCCGGCTGTATTTCGTCTCCGACAGCCACATGGATACGAAAGGCAAGCTGCTCTACTGGGTAATGTTCGTGAAGTTGCGCTGAATTCGAACTGGAATCAGCAGTCTAAATTGCCGCTTCCACGCGGCGAGCAAAATGAAAAAAAAAGGAGAACACCAAATGAATCTTGCGCTTTCACCGGCAAAAATTTTATTTGTGGCTGGCTTGTTCTGCGCCGCGACGGTTTCCATGGGAAGCGGCGTCCCCGCGGCCATTCATTACATTGACCACGACAAAGTCTCTGCGGTAATGGCCAAGGGTGGAGCAATCGTGAGCGACCCTGGGCTGGTCGTCCTCGCGCAACGGCGAAAGGCCGGCTCGGTCGAGTACCACGAGCATACCAACCACGTCTTCATTATTGCTGATGGGGAGGCAACGCTGATCGTCGGAGGAACGATGGTGAATCCCAAAGACGCCGGCCCGGGCCAGAAGCGCGCGGATTCCATCGACGGCGGGGAAACCTACCACTTGAGCAAAGGCGACGTCATCACGATTCCCGCGAAAACGCCCCATTGGTTCAAGGAAGTGCCCACGGCAACGCTCGCCTATTATGCCGTCAACATCGATAGCGACTAAGCATCGGTCTCGGCGGTCCGACGCGGCTTCGGTTCGCTCAGCCAGGCTTACGATTCGCTGCTCACAACGCTGTTGCTGGAAGCATCCGCAGCCACAACCTTATTTCGTCCCTGAATTTTCGCTTTGTAGAGGGCTTCGTCGGTCGCTCCGAGGATCTGATCGGGGCCACCCGCGTCCCGCGCGGAAGAAACCCCGAAACTGGCCGTGACCGATATGGGGCCTTCGGCGCACTGGACCGGCTCGTCGGCAATCGACCGGCGAAGCCTCTCCGCCAGTGCGGCTGCCTTCTCAACTCCGCAGCCCGGCGCCACAATGATAAATTCCTCGCCCCCGTAGCGACCCACCGAATCGTAGGGCCGCATCGATCCCTGCAGCCTGCGTGCGACTTCCCAAAGCACCTTATCTCCCGCCATGTGGCCATAGCGGTCGTTCACGGCCTTGAAGTGATCGATGTCCACCATAATCACTCCCAGGGCGGTTCCCTCGCGCTCCGCTCGGACCACTTCCGTGCGAAGGTTTGCAAGAATGGTCGAGTGGTTCAGCAGGCCGGTTTGCGTGTCATGCGTCGCCTCAAAGCGCAATTGCTCGCGGGATGCAATCAACTGTTCCTGCAATTCCAGAATCCTTCGGCCGGCGCGCAGGCGCGCCTTCAATTCGAGCACGTCAAAGGGCTTGGTCACGTAATCGTCCGCGCCGGCCTCGAGCCCTTCCACAATTTCCTTCTGATCGCCCTTCACGGTAAGGAGAATCACGTACAGATATGGCTCAAGAGCCCGTTTGCGAATGGCACGGCAAATTTCCACGCCATCCAGGTGCGGCATAATCCAGTCCAGCACGATCAGCCTGGGGCAATCGTCGCCCTCCAGAGCGCGCAACGCCGCCGCGCCGTCCTCCGCGAGCACTGTTTCATACCCGGAACTGCTCAACGTCACCTGCAAAAGCCGCCGCGACACCGGATCATCGTCGGCAATCAGCACTTTCAAGCCGAGATCTCCTTATCAAGCCTGCACTGCCGGTGGAGTCGCCTCGGCCTCATGGGCTGAGGCGAAGGCGTTCAGTTCCTGCCGGAGCTTTTCCACTCTAGATTCCAGTTCTCCCACGAGGGCAGGAGCATCTTCGAAATCCTCGGCGCGCGAAAATCCCTCCAGCTTTGCGGCGACATCGGAGGCTGCTTCGGCAGCGAAGGTGGCAATTGCGCTCCGCAGGGAGTGCGCCGCGCGTTTCACGTCCAGGATTCTTCGCCCGGCAACGGAGTTCCGGACTTCCGCAAGCAGTCGCGGACATTGCTCGCAGAATATTCTCGCCAGATCGGCAAGCAGAACCTGGTCGCCTCCCACCCGCCCAAGGGCCACTTCAAGGTCCCATCCTGAATCGGCAGAAACAGCTGCCGGCGCCGAGGAACCCGACAGCGATTCGGTCACCTCGAGAAGCTCCTCGAACTGGATCGGCTTGGAAATGTACGCGTCCATGCCGGCAGCCAGGCATCGCTCGCGATCGCCCTTCATGGCGTGCGCGGTCATGGCAATGATCGGCGTGTGTGTGCCGGCCGCTTGCTCCATTTCCCGGATGGCAGCCGTAGCCTCGAAACCGTCCATTTCCGGCATCTGCACATCCATCAGCACCACGTCAAATGTTTTGCGTTTCAATGGCGGCCACCGCCTGCTTTCCGTTTTCCACGACCGTCACCGTTGTGCCCTCGCTTCGACAGCAGCCGCACGGCAAGTTCCCGGTTGATGGCGTTGTCTTCCGCGAGCAGAACGCTGACGTTGCCGGCGCGCTTCGCGCAGGGAATGCCGCGTGACCAGCCCTTCGTCCTGTTTCGAATCTGATTTTTGATCCTGCGTTTTTTCTTTTTGCATTCCGAGCACCTTCAGAATCGCCTCCCGCAGTTCGATCTGGCGAACCGGCTTCGTCAGATAAGCGGAAATTCCCACCTCGCGGCACCGCGCCGCGTCGCCGCGCTGCCCTCCCGACGTGAGCATCATTACGGTGGAAGTGGGCAGGTCGCGATCCTGCTGGATCTTGCTGCGAGAGCTGAACCCGTCCATGCCGGGCATTTGCGCGTCGAGCAGAAGCAGCGAGACGGGGTCGCCTTGTTCTTTCGCTCGCCTCAAAGCGGCCAGAGCCGTCCATCCGCTGTCCGCCAGGCTCGGTCTTCATCCCCCACTGGCTCAGCGTTCTTTCCAGAATGCGGCGGTTGGTCGGGTTGTCGTCGACCACCAGACACGTGGATTCCTTCGAGTGTCAGCTGGAGATTCGCGGTCCTTGCGGCTTGACCGCTTTCTGCGGCAATTGGAACAGAGCGGTGAAATGAAACGTGCTTCCCTGCCCCGGTTCGCTCTCCACCCATATCCGCCCGCCCATCATTTCCACGAGCCGCGACGAAATCGTCAGTCCCAGACCCGTTCCCGCCGTACTTTCGCCGCGAGGAACTATCCGCCTGCGCGAACGCTTCGAAAATCAGCTTCTGCTTGTCTTTGGAAATTCCGATGCCCGAATCCTGAATCGCAAAATGCAGCGAAATGCCCTGGCTCGTTTTGCTCCGTCGTCTCCACGTGCAGAACCACTTCGCCACGATCGGTGAACTTGATCGCATTTCCCAGCAGGTTCACGATCACCTGCCGGAGGCGCGTCGGGTCTCCGACCACTTCGATGCGGCACATCGGGCCGGATGTCGCACACGAGTTCCAGTCCTTTGGTGGCAGCGCGCACCGCGAAAGACCGCGCCGTTTCCTCCAGGTGATCGCGCAGGCTGAATGTCGTGGTGTCGAGTTCCAGCTTTCCCGCCTCGATCTTCGAGAAGTCCAGGATGTCGTTGATCACCGTCAGCAGCGAATCCGCCGACGTCTTCACCATGCTCAGGTATTCGTGCTGTTCCGGCGTCAGCTCCGTTTCCAGCGCAAGCTCCGTCATGCCGATGATTCCGTTCATCGGGGTGCGGATTTCGTGGCTCATGTTGGCCAGGAATTCGCTTTTGGCGCGGCTGGCGGCTTCCGCGGCTTCTTTGGCCTGCTGCAGTTCCGCTTCCGCCTGCTTGCGCTCGGTGATGTCGAACAACGTTCCTTCGATCAGATCCCCGGCGCTCCGCTGCTCCCGGAATGAGATTCGCGTTCTCGAGCACCCACACAGGACGCCCGTCCCGGCGCATGAAACCGCCGCTCAAAATTCGTGAGGCTTTTTTCCGTGCGCAGGCGGGACAATAAATTGCGAAAGATCGTCGGGAGCTTGAATACGAAGCAAGCCGCGGCATTCGCTAGAAGTTCGTCGCGTGAGGCGTATCCGAGGATCCGCGCGCACGCATCGTTGCAGTCGAGGATGCGTCCGTCCATTGTGATCCGGTAAACTCCCGCCAGGCTCCTCTCGAAAAGAAGCCGGTAGCGTTGTTCCGTCGAGGCAAGCTGCGACGCTTGCGCGGAATACTGCCGGTCGACCAGAGATGTGACGATCGCCAGAGCCAGAACGATCAGCGTCACCATCGTGATGCCCGCAGTGCCAAGCGCGGAAATGCTCACCGCGTGCGATAGGTCGGGCGGCACATCCGTTTTCATGAAGACTGGCCGCGGCCATTCCGGTGTAATGCATCACCGGTATGGCCGCGCCCATCACCAATGCACTGGCAATCTTCCGCCATCCCACGGCTTTCGCTTGATCTCGCGACAGAAAAACGAGCCACAGCGCCACCAGCGAAATCACGATGGCCAGCACAACAGACAGAGCCACGATCGGAATGGAGTAATGGCACATCGCCGACATGCGCATCGCTTCCATGCCGATGTAGTGCATGGCCGCAATGCCCGTCCCCATGACAAGGCTGCCCAGAACGGCGTTCCACACGCGCATGGTCTTCCGGCTCACCACATAAAGAGCGACCGCGGACGCCAGGATCGCCGCAATCAGTGAAACGAGCACGGTGGGCCAGTCATACTCCACCGGCAGGGGCAGGTTGAAAGCCAGCATGCCGATGTAGTGCATCGACCATATGCCCAGCCCCATCGCAACCGCCCCGCCGGCAAGCCAGATCATCCGCAGCCTTGCCTCGCGCGGCCGTGACTCGGCCCGCCAGGTCAAGCGCCGCATAAGAAGCGCAAATTGCAATTACGACGGAAAGCGCAACGAGACGGTAATCGTACGAGCCGGTGACTACGGCATCGGTGGGTAACATCGAGAGTCTCCCAAGATTCGCGGAGGTTGCAGCGCTATACCTGCACAGGAGTTTTTCGGAACCTTCGCTACGTGCAGTGTAGGTGAATCTTGTTCAGGTACTGACACGAATTCAGAGAGAGGTGTTCCAAAGCGGTATACATACTTACTTGTAGAATCTTGCTTATAATCCCGAGCACACCTGCGAATTATCCGCCATTCTTAATGCTTCATCGGAATTTTTGGCCGGATCGAATTGAAGGTGTAGCCGACCGCAAACGTATATTCCACAACAATCGGCCTGCCGAAATCGGTGAAATCATGGATCCACCGGACATCAACCTGCGGGCGAACAAAAAGGCCCTTCCAAACCGAAAAGCGCAATCCTCCCGAGAAGTGTAATTGAAGGTGATTGAGTGTCTCGATCTGCGCATTGGTAGACGGGCAGCCTTGCGGTGCAATCATGCAAAATGACGGTGTGTCGTAGAAGATCAACTTGCTGCGGCCCACTCCACCTTGAAGCTCCGGTATAAACCGGCGCCCCTCGTTTAAAAGAGGATAGTAGACGGCATTCACATCGTAGAACACCGGGCGGTATGCCAATCCGGCATAGGGCCCCCGATCCTTCCGGAAGGAGTACTCGGCCCCGGCGCCGATGCGATGCCGGAAAATCAAATCCCCTCCGACGGTGCCGAAAAATCCTCCCATGCTGGGCGTATTTAAAGTGACGCCCGCGCCAAGGGTGTTCAGCGGGCCTGAAGAAGAATCGGTCGCAGAACCGCCCGCGAGGTATACGCTCCCACTCTGGGCCACCGCTACTTTGGAAAAAACAAGCAGGAACAAAAACCACAATGTCACTCTGCGAGCGATGAAATTCAAGGCTAAGTAACCCCTCATCTGTGATTTACCCACCGCGTGAGACGTGGTTGGGGCTTGCTTGGTTGTCCGAAATTGCCTCTTGGCGGCAAACAGCGGCACCCGAGGTGAGGATCGGCGACCGAGTATTATTCAATGTACCCTTTAGCACAAGTGCTAAGCAACGCCTCTCGACCATCAGAAAGCAGGGTGCTACGCTTTACCTTCTCCCTCTCGGAGGATTTCAGTTGAGCGAGTCCACTTTGCCAACGAGCGATCCCGGCACGCAAAAACGCCGGAGCACGCGCATCGTACAAGCGGTTCCCATTACGGTATCAGGCGTCGACGCGCTCGGCCAGCCCTTCAAAGAGCGCACCACCACCGTGATGGTCAACTGCCACGGCTGCAAATACCAGTCCAAACACTACGTTCCCAAGAACTCCGTGGTCACCCTCGAGATTCCTCGAATGGAACCGGCATTCCCGCCGCGCGTCGTTCCGGGGCACGTGGTTTGGGTGCAGAGGCCGCGGACCGTCCGTGAGCTGTTTCAGATCGGCCTTGAATTCGAATCCGCAGGTAATGTTTGGGGAATCGCTTTTCCTCCGGAGGACTGGGTCCCGTCCGCTGACGAAGAGACACCCGCCACAGGGGCGTCCTCTGAAATCGAAGTGATTGTCGAAACAAAACCCGCCGTGGTACCCGCGAAATCTTCCGCTCCAGCCGCCATCGTTCCGGAAAAAGCTGCTCAGGCCCCCGGCGCAACTCCACCCCCGCCTCCGATGCACGCGGTCCCACCCGCACCTGCCCCGGCCGCCGCGGGCAAGATACCGCAACCTCCGGCTTCCGCGGTTCCGTCCGCTCCGACTCCAGCCGGCCAGGCCGTGGCGACGCCCCCCACTGCGCCAATTGCTGACGCCAAAATCCATGTGATGCCATCGCCGACCGCCGCGGGTGGCCAGGATCAGCAGATCGTGATCGCGCGGCAAATGGCAAAAATCGTGGCGGAAGCAAAAGACACCCTCGACAAGACCCTCCGCCGTGGCGCGCAGACCGCCATCAATGAGGAAATGACCATCGTCCGGCAGCAGCTCGACGCGCAGATGCACGAGACCGTCGAACACGCCATCAAATCCTCGATGGAGCGCGTCTCCGAAGCGGAGGTCAAGAAGGTCGTCCTCCAGGCCGCGAACAAGACAGCCGCCATCGTCGAAGAGGCGCGACTGGCCAGCCAGGCAGCCACCCAGGAAAACGCTCAGCAGATTGAAGCGAAGGTCCGCGAAGCCGTGCAAAAGGCCGTGAGCGAAGCGGCCGCGCAAGCCGCCACGCAGACGGCGTCCATCACCGAAGAAGCGCGCAAAGCCGCGCTGGAGGCTGCGGCTCAGGCCGCTGAACAAGCCGCCAACCAGGCCAACGCAATCATCGAGGAGGCCAGGAAGTCCAGCGAGGCCACCACGCAACAGCTTGAGGAGAGCGTCCGGCAGTCTGCCAGGGAAGCAGCCGCTCAGGCGGCCAAAGAAGCAGTGGCGCAGACCGTCGCGCAGGATCTGAAGCAAAACGTCGAAGAATTGGTAGGCCGCGTGATCGCCGAGCGCGAAGCAAACGTTCCCTCGCTTCAGGTGCTTGCCTCTCCCGAGATGGCTGCGCAGCATCTCGATGAATGGAAAAAGAGTCTCGAGGAAACCGCGCAGGGCGTGCGCAGCCAGATGGTAGCGCAGACCGAGGCCGAAGCGGAAGCGGCCAGCCGGCGCTGGCATGAGGAACTCGAAGCCATGCTCTCGGGCTCTTCGCAAAAGCTCGGCGAACGCCTCAGCGAAGTTTCCCAGGCGGTCCTTGCCAGCACCGAAAAAGACATTGCGGAACGCAGTTCCAGCCTGCGCGCCTTGATCGAAGAAGTCGTTTCAGGAGCGGAGTCTGCGGTTTTATCCCTCGGCACCGAACTTGCCCAGCAGCGCGCCCAGACGGAAAACGCGAAGGCTGAGCTCCAGGAAGCGGCAAAAACGGCCATCGAACAAACGCGCCATCAGATGGATCAACTGGTGGCCGTGCAGCAGGACGCCATTGCCCGGCGGGCGGAAGAGCTGATCTCCGAGCGCCTACAGACCCTCGAGCCCGTTCTTCAGAATTCAGCGCAAAAAGTGATGCAGCATTTTTCGGCGGAGATGGACCAGGAAATCGCCCCCAGGCTCGAACGGGTGCAGCAGGCCGTTTCTGAAATCAGCAACGCTTCGGACCGTGCCGCCGAGCTTCGCAACAACCTTCTCGAACAGGTACGGCAAACCAGCGAGCAGGCTGCGCAGATTCACAATTCCCTCCAGGAGCGCGTGCAAGCCGCTTCCGATCAGGCGGTCCAGAAGGCTGTCTCCGATCTGGCGAACGTGCAACAGCAGACCGCTGAGCTTCAGAACAACTTCCGCCGCGATATCCAGCAGGCAGCCGAGCAGTCCGCGCAAATCCAGGGAGCGATTCAGGAGCGCATACAACAGGTATCCGACGCGGCCGTCAAGAATGCCGTGGCGGAACTTGCCTTCGCGGGACAGGAAGCCACTCGCCTGCAAGACACCGTGCGCGATGAAGTAAGGCGGGCTTCCGAGCAGGTGAGTTATCTGGGCAACGCAGCCGTGGAACGCGTCCAGGAAGTCTCGTCGAACACTCTCCAGACGGTGGTATCGGAGCTCGAGAGGTCGCGCCAGATGGCCTCGGAGCTTCAGATGCTCTCGCGCGAGCAACTTCAGCACGCGTCGGAACAAACGGTGCAGGAAGCCCTCGAGCGCATGAAGCAGGAAACTGCGCGGTTTCCCGGCGAACTCGAGCAGACCTGCCGCGTGACCATCAACAAGCTCGAAGAAGAACTCGATCAGAAAAGCTCGGAGATGCAGCACTCCGCCTACGAGGCGCTGCTGAAAAGCTCCGAGTGGTATCAGAAAAAAGCGCAGACCGCGATGCAGTCCACCATGGAGCGGGTCGTTCGAACAATCGACCCAATCCATGCGCGACAAGGCCGGCGAAGTCTCCAGCATGGTCGCTTCCGAACTTGATCATTACCGCCGCAGCTACGTCGAGCACAGCCGCGCGGAAATCGAAGAAGCAGGCAAGGAAGTAACCGACCGCGAACGCGCTCAAGCTCAACGAAACCGCCGAAATCGCCAACGCCGCCTTCACCGACCGCGTGCAGCATGTCACCGCCGAATCCCTCCGCCGCTTCCAGGAGACCTCGCGCGAAGCCATCGAAAAGTCGCGCTCGGACATGGAATTCAATCGCGAGACATCCCTCGCGGAGTTTCAGAAAGCGCTCGACGAAAAAATGACCCAGGGCGTCGAGCAGGCCGCCACCTACCTGCAGTCCCAGCTCATTCCCATGCTCGAGTCGTGGGAAGCCAAGCGCGAAGCGGAGAAACAGGAGTGGATGGCGCCATCTGAAGAAATCCTCCGAGGAATCCATCGAGGCCTACAAGGCGCGCCTCGAGAACGCCACCAATGCTTGGCTGCTCGCGTCGGCCGCAAGCTCGGCCAGAATTCCCAGGCCGTGCTTGATAGCCTCGCCAAGAATGCCGAAAAGCGCATGCGCGACACATGCTCTCAGGTACTGGCGGGCATGGGCGACGTCCTGAAGGACCGCCTGATGGGAATTTCCAGCGCAATCTCCGCGACAGACGAGCCAGAGGAACAATAACCCTCGCGTTGCCGCATTTAGGTCAGGGGCAGCCCACGCCCGAAACTGCAAACCCTTCTCCTTCGGCCCTCACGCCTTCGGTGGCAGCACGAGTGAACCCTCCACAGCAAGCTCACCCACTCGAAGACGGGTCACCCGAAGTTCCCCGATCTCCAGAGACTTGCATTTGATCGCACCCACCGTAAGCCTCTGAATTGCCAGACGGCCGATGGCAAGCGCTCCTATTGCCAATGCACCGACGGCCATGGCTCCAACGGCCACCGCCCCAACAGCCCCTGCCGTGCTGCTCGCACCGACGGTACCAACGTATTTCGCTTTCATTTCCTTTTTCATGTCTCGGTTCCTCCCGAGCCATTGTAAGTCCCAGGGAAAGGTTGTGTCGCTTGCTCGCGCGCATGAAGTATCAGCTCATCCTGACTAGGCAGAAGGGCAGTTCCAGGACCATATGCCCAGAGAAATGAGAGTTTCAGGCCATATCCGGCGTCGTCGCTTTCTCGCACCCTTGCATCAGGCGCCCATGCTAATAACAATCATCGCCGCGGCACTCCTTCTTTGGCTCGTCCTGGGAGGGATCGTCGCCATCATCGTCTGCCCGCTGCTCAAGGCGAAGCACGCGGATGCACACCCCACGCCTTCCTTGGAGCACTCCGGCGACGTCATCGTTCCGCACGCGCGATCCCAATCGGTCCGTTAATCCAAAAACGATGAGAGTGACAATAGGTTTGAACTTGCCACGAACTTCGTCTGGCGTGATTTAACGGAACTGCGCGAATTCCTGAGTGATGTAGAACATTCCGTCGGGCCCTTTTACAATTCCTATGCCCACGTGCGTGTAGTGGGGGTTCAGAATGTTGGCGCGATGGTTTGGCTGGAATTTCGGCTCATTCATGAAGGCTTCTTCCGCTGCGGTTATGTCCGGGTATTTCGCGATGTTCTCGGCGCTTTCCCGCCATTGGACGCCAATTCGCGAAATTCGCACGTGTGGCAGGCTGCCGTCCATTCCCTCATGCCCGAAGAAACCCCTGCTTGCCATCTCCTGCGAGTGCGCGCGGGCCACGATCGCCAGCCTCTCATCCCATTGAAGCGGACGTGCGTTCCCTTTCGTTTCATCGACGCAAGAGGCCGAGGTGCGGTCCTCATTCACCAGTTGCCACATTCGGAGTTCTTCCGGCTCAACGTTGGTGGGCAACACAGGAACGCAGGATATCTCCGCGCCTCTCACCGCACATATCTGATCGGTTGAGTTTGCAATCGGCTGCGTGGATGCGGACGGCTCGGACGTGGGCGAGGGCGATGAAGACGACGAACCGCCCGAAGAAGAAGAAGCAAGCGCGGCGCCGCACAGAATCACTGCCGCAAAAAAAACGCCTGCTTTAGCGGCAGTTGTTACACACGAAGAGCGGCATTCCGCAGTTTGGCTCATGGCGCTGGGCAAGCCAACAAGCTGGCTGAGGCGCAAGAATATACCGCATATGAGCCGGAAAACGACTGGTCAAAAGTACAGTTTTACAATGAAAATCAACGAAAATCGTCTCAGAATGAGACAGACCGCTGCCCGGTTTTAAGGGCGGACGCCGGTTACGCGATGGCTTGCGGGATTGCCTTCGTCCAGCGGCCCTGTGATTTGAGGATCAGTTCGACCACTTCGCGAATCGCCCCCCTGCCTCCGTCGACGGTAGTGATGTAGTGGGCGGCGCGCTTCACCTCCACCACCGCGTCCGCCACCGCGACCGCAAGTCCGGCGCGTTCGAGCAGCGGCAGATCGGGAAGATCGTCGCCCACGTAGGCCACTTCTTCGTCGGTCACGCCGGCGCGCAGAAGGATCGCCTTGTACGCTTCGATCTTCTTCGGCTGTCCCTGCACCACGAATTCCATCGAACTTTCCCGCGCGCGCCGCGTCGTGGCCGCCGAATCGCGTCCGGTAATCAAGCCGGTGCGAATCCCCATGATTCCCGCGAGTTTGATGCCCGCGCCGTCGTGCGCGTTGAACATCTTCATTTCGGCAACGCTGCCGTCGGGAAAAGACTGCAGGCACACGGCTCCGCTCGTCATCGTGCCGTCCACGTCCATCAGCAGCACGCGGATCTTCCGCGCCCGGCGCATCACCTTCGGAGGAAACTTGATTTCACGAATCGGCATCCAGCCTCTCAAGGCCACAGGTTGGAACGTTGGTGTAAAGTTGCTGTCGGACGGTGAACGAAAAACACCCGATGGCTAGAAAAGCTGCAGCGTCCAGAGGTCGTGGATGTGGACCACGCCTTCAAGCCGCTGCCGGTCATCGACAATCAGCACGGACGTAATTTTCTTCTCCTCCATCAGGCGCAGCGCCGCGGCAGCCAGCTCCGAGCGCGGCAGCGTGACGGGGTTCTTCGTCAGGCAATCCGCGGCGGAAAGATCCAGGACATTCTCGTGCCGCTTCTGCATCACCCGCCGCAGGTCGCCGTCGGTGATGATGCCGAGCAGCCGGCCATCGTCTTCGGTGACCGCGGCCAGCCCCAGTCCTTTGCGGCTCATCTCGTAAATCACGTCCGGCATCTTGGCGCCGGGTCGCACGCGGGGAAGGTTCTCGCCCGTGTGCATCAGCCCCTCCACGCGCCGCAGCTTTTTCCCCAGCTTCCCGCCGGGATGCAGCGCGGCGAAATCATCTTCGCTGAACCCTCGCCGCTCGAGCAGGGAGATGGCGAGCGCGTCACCCATAGCCATGGCGGCCGCTGTCGAAGCCGTTGGCGCAAGGTTCAGCGAGCAGGCCTCTTCCGCAACAGTGATGTCCAGCACGATATCGCTCGCCAAAGCCAGGGTGGACGCCGGCGCCGCCGTCATCGTGATAACATGAATGCCCAGCCGCTTCACAGCCTCAAGCAATTCGACCAGTTCCTCCGTCTCGCCGCTCGACGAAATAGCCAGAAGTACGTCGCTGGCCGTGAGCATGCCAAGATCGCCGTGCAGCGCTTCCGCGGCGTGCAGAAAAAACGACGGCGACCCCGTGCTCGCAAACGTGGCGGCGATCTTTCTTCCGATCAGCCCCGACTTTCCAAGCCCGGTCACCACGACGCGCCCGGCGCAAGCATGCAAAAGTTCCACGGCCCTCTCGAAACGCTCGTCCAGCCGCTTACTCAAGCCGGCGATGGCCTCCGCTTCAATCCGAAACACTCGCTTGGCGGTGGCAAGCGGCTCTGGCGCCGCGCCCTTTGTTTTAGCCGCGCGCGCCTTGGCCGCCGGACCACCGGCGGCAGCTTTCGCTCTCAGCGGACGCACCGGTTTCGCTCGGCCAATCGATTTCGCGGAGCTCATCGCGCCTCTTTCCGCTTCCCGGCGGCCGCCAGCCCTTTGGCCGAATCCCACTCGCGCGCCAGGGCGCTCAACCGCATGATCTTCTCCACTAGCGGGCCAAACTGCTCGATCGGAAGCGCGTTCGTGCCATCGGACAGCGCTTTCGCCGGGTTGTCGTGTACCTCGAGAAAAATGCCGTCCACCCCCGCTGCCGCCCCCGCACGCGCCAGCGGCTCGATGAACTCCGGCTGGCCGCCGCTTGACTTCCCTTCTCCCCCGGGAAGCTGCACCGAATGCGTCACGTCAAAAACCACCGGATAGCCCAATTTGCGCATGATCGGAAACGAGCGCATGTCTACCACCAAATTCTGGTACCCGAACGAAGCCCCTCGCTCGGTAAGAATAATTTTTTCATTTCCCGTGCTGGCAACCTTCTCCGCCGCGTTGCCGATTTCCTGGGGCGAAAGAAACTGCCCCTTCTTGATGTTCACCACGCGCCCCGTACGCCCCGCCGCCAACAGCAGGTCGGTCTGGCGCGAGAGAAAGGCGGGAATCTGCAGAACGTCGCACACTTCTGCTACAGGCCCAACCTGCGAAACATCGTGAACGTCGGTAAGAATTGGAAGTCCCAACCGTTTCTGGATACCAGTAAGAATCCGCAAGCCTTCTTGCAGGCCGGGACCCCGATACGAAGCAACCGATGACCGGTTCGCCTTGTCGTAAGACGCCTTAAAGATGAATGGCACCCCAAGGTCAGACGCGATCGCAGCCAGTCGCTCGGCCATGCTCATCGCATGAACCTCGCTCTCGATCACACATGGCCCCGCAATTAAAAAAAGAGGCGCGTACACCCCCGCCTGGACGCTGCCAATCGAGAAACCTTGCGAAGAATTCGTCAAAATGAGCGCGCCTTTCCGACGCGAGCAAACAGCGTATGCGGGTTCCGCTACGTTTTCAACTTTGAATTGCTCGGAAGGCCTAGCTTCGCCAACCGTAAGCCTCACCAGGTGCGTCGACTAGCCCCTGCGGGAAGCGGCACCAGCGGTGAAAGCGGGAAAACGTACTCTTGACACGCCCCGCTCAGGGGTCTACTTTTGAGCTAATCAGAGAGTTTAAAGGAGCATCCCATGGATGCGACTTTTATTATCTTCAAGAAGAGTCCCACACCGAGCAGTCCTGTTTGGGTAGAAACCGTCGAAGGTTTGGAAAAGGGTAAAAAGCGCCTCTCCGATTACCGCGCTCGTTCCACCGGCGATTACTACTTGTTTGATGTAAGGCAGGCACGCGTTGTGGATGTCGTCCTGGCCAAGGCGAAAGGCGCCTGAGTCAGATCGGGCTCTCCAGTAAAGGCTCGCTCATAATCCGATGGAAGTTCCTGCTCCGAAATCGGTGTGCCCCGACGAAACTGTTCTCCTCTAATCCGCTGTAGTTGGTCCCCTCTACCACTCAAATTCCACTTGCCTCGCCTCATAATTGAATATCACGGAACGGAACTGCCTCAGGACGTCCTGACCGACGAGAATATCGACCCCTTGCAGCATCATCGACTGCACGAAGGCCTTCGATTTCAGCTCCAGCAAACCAGCAATCGTTAACGACACTTCCCTCTGGCGGACGCGCACTACTCCATTGC
Source organism: uncultured Acidobacteriota bacterium (assembly GCA_963848365.1). Classification (GTDB taxonomy): domain Bacteria; phylum Acidobacteriota; class Terriglobia; order Acidiferrales; family UBA7541; genus Palsa-295. The sequence goes on along the minus strand of CAWKDI010000002.1, from coordinate 569,008 downwards.
CCGTAGTCATCGCGATCGCCGGTCCTTCCGCCCTGATCACCCGGTCGGAAATGATTGTATTGGTGGCGCCGCTATCGATCACACAGATGTAGCGTCTCCGGCCACCGTTGACCTGGCAGGCCACGCCAACCATCTTGTGATCCGGGTCGTCTTCCATCCTGACCGCCGTCACTTTTCTCGCGTTCTGCGAGTAGCTGGGTGGTGCGGTGAGAAGCATGAGGCATGCGCTGAATGCGAAGCACTCCCGCGCGCTCCGCTTCATGTACCCGCCTTGCGCGTTCCCCAGGGAGGCTTTCATGTCGCCCATCCTGAAGGCGCCCAACAGCGTCAGCAACTCCCATATTGGTTTGCAACCAAAATGGCTGGCGATCCAAATTGGATGTACCGTTCGCTTCTAAATTGACAGCTGGGATTGCACTGCGTCCTGCCTTGGAGGGAAATTCAGTTAGTCGGTGGCGGCGGAATCAGCGGCGCGCACCCGCGTTTCAGCCGGGCGAACTTCCGTAGAGTGGGATTCGGCGGTCATGCCCAGCCGTTGCCGGCGGTTTTCCACGCTCGCGCGAATAAACGCTGCGAATAAGGGGTGCGGAGCCAGCGGCTTCGATTTGAACTCGGGATGGAACTGGCATCCGACGAACCAGGGATGGTCCGGGACCTCGACAATCTCCACGTACACGCCGTCAGGCGTGCGTCCCGTGATGCGGAAGCCCGCGCGGGTAAGCGTCTCGTCGTACTCGCAATTGAATTCATAGCGATGCCGGTGCCGCTCGGATATTTCCGTCTGCCCGTAGGCCTTGTAAGCAAACGAACCCGGCTCGATCTTGCAAGGCCACGCGCCCAGCCGCATGGTCCCGCCCATCTCGTCCACGCCTAGCAGTTCCCGCAGCTTGTAAATCACTCGATTGGGTGTGGAAGCATCAAACTCGGTGCTATCGGCTCGCTCCAGCTTCGAGACCTGCCGCGCATACTCGATCGTCGCGCATTGCATTCCCAGGCAAATCCCGAAAAACGGAATCTTCTTCTCGCGGGCATACGTTATGGCATGAACCATCCCGGCGATCCCGCGCTTGCCGAAGCCCCCCGGTACCAGCACGCCATCGACGTGCCGCAGGCGCCGCTCGGCCGTCGCCGGCGAGTCGATATCCTCCGCCTCCACCCATTCGATCACCACGCGCTGCCGGTTCGCCAGTCCGCCATGCGAAAGCGCCTCGCGCAGGCTTTTGTAAGCGTCCTCCAGCTGCACGTACTTGCCGACCACGCCGATGCGCACCTCGCCATGCGGATTCTCAAGCGTTTCGAGCATCGCCAGCCAAGGGCTCAGGTCGCGCGGCGGCGCCTCCAGCCGCAGCAGCCGCAAAATCTGCTCGTCGAGGCCTTCGGAGGCCAGCGACATCGGCACTTCATAAATGTTGCTCACATCCGGTGCCGAAATCACGCAGGATTCCGCGACGTTGCAGAACAGCGCGATCTTGGCCTTCAGATCGCTCGAAAGCTGCCGGTCGCTGCGGCAGATCAGAATGTCCGGCTGGATGCCGATGCTGAGCATCTCCTTCACGCTGTGCTGCGTCGGCTTGGTCTTCAATTCCCCGGCGGTGGCGATATAGGGCACCAGCGTCAGATGGACGAACACCACGTTCTCCGGCCCCAGCTCAAGCCGCATCTGGCGAATCGCTTCCAGAAACGGCAGCGACTCGATATCGCCAGCCGTTCCGCCAATTTCCACCAGAACCACGTCCACGCCCATCGGCCACCTTGCGGAATGCCGCTTTGATTTCGTCGGTAACGTGCGGAATCACCTGCACGGTTTTGCCAAGGTAATCGCCGCGGCGCTCCTTGGCGATGATCGATTCGTAGATGCGCCCGGTCGTCCAGTTATGATCGCGCGTCAGGTGAGCCGAAGTAAACCGCTCGTAGTGGCCCAGGTCGAGGTCGGTCTCGGCGCCATCGTCGGTCACGAACACTTCGCCGTGCTGATAGGGCGACATCGTCCCCGGATCAACGTTCAGGTAGGGATCGCACTTCTGGAGGGTAACTCGGAGGCCGCGGCTCTCAAGCAGGCACCCATCGATGCCGCCGCAACGCCCTTGCCGAGGGAAGAAACCACGCCGCCCGTAACAAATATATACTTCGGGCCGGTCCGCAAAGCGCTAGAAATCCTCCGGGAGAGTCGGCGTACGACGCATTATGCGCAGAAACGCCATCGGAGTCAAATCACCTTTTCAAATCGCAATAATTGCAGGAAATTATCCCGCGATGAAAGCCCCGAGAAACAGGGAAGCCCCGGGGAAAACCTTCGTTACGCCTTGGCTCGGCCCCCAGCAACTTCTCCACCCGCGCCACGTCGGCCGGCACATCCACGCTGACCGCATCGTACTCCGTCTCCACCACCGCGATGTGAAAGCCATTCTCGATCCAGCGAAGCTGCTCGAGCTGCTCCACGCGCTCAAGTTCCCCGGCGGAAGCGTCGGAAACTCCAGCAACGCATCGCGCCGAAAAGCGTAGAGCCCAAGGTGCTTCCAATGCTGCGCCGCAGCCGTCTCGCTCGTCTCGCGGACCCACGGAATCGGCGCGCGGGAAAAATAGAGCGCATTGCCGTCGAAATCGCGCACCACCTTCACAACATTGGGATCCATGATGTCGTTCGGCTGCGAAATCGCCGAACAAGGGGTGGCGATTTGCGCCGAAGCATCCTCCATCATCGCTGCGACGAGCGCATCGATGGTTCCCGGATCGATCAGCGGCTCGTCCCCCTGCACGTTCACATAAATTTCCGCGGCCACGTGCGCGGCCACTTCGGCCACGCGGTCGGTGCCCGTGCGGTGGTCGTGCCGCGTTAGGATCGCTTCCCCGCCAAAACCCTCCACGGCCTTTTTGATGCCCTCATCGTCGGTCGCTACCACGATCCGATCCACCGTTCCGCCTGCCGCACCCGCTCGACCACGTGCTGAATCATCGGCCGGCCGGCGATATTCGCCAGGGGCTTCCCCGGAAAGCGTACCGAGGCCTGCCGCGCCGGAATAACCGCAAGAACTTTAGTGCTGGAGGATTGCGCCATCGGATTTCCTCGTCACCGCTTTTGCGATAGTAGCACGGTGCAACCTTTGGTTTGCGGGCCGCAACTGTAGAAATACAGCATTACTTCCACAACACTGCGCATTCGCGTCTCTTGATTTGGCTGAAACGAGTGCTAAGATGAGGCAGACGTGAGGGCGTCCGGAGGTACACGTGATTCACCGCTCCGCGAGACCAGCTAAAAACTGGGCGTTCCTCGGCTTGTTGATTCTCCTCGCTCCCCTGGCTAGTACTACTTCCGCAAAAGCTCAAGAAGTCTCGACAGGTCCGGTCGCGCCGTCCCCCGACGCGCAAAGCGCCGACACTCAAGCTCTTCCTGAGTCTCTCCCTGCCCAGGGTTCCGCCCCGCAGACGGCTGCCGCGCAAAGCACCGAAAATCAGAAAATTGGCAAAGGCCGCGTCCTCAAGACCGAAACGGAAATGACGCTCGTCAACGTCACCGTCACCGACCCCATCGGCCGCCTCGTTACCGGCCTCGAGCGCGATAATTTCCGCGTTTATGAAAACGGCGTCGAGCAGGAAATCGTCAAGTTCACCAGCGAAGACGCTCCCGTCTCCATCGGCGTGATCTTCGACATGAGCGGCAGCATGACCGACAAAATCGACAAGTCGCGGCTCGCCGCCGTGCAATTCTTCCGCACCGCCAACCCGCAGGATGAATTTTTTCTCGTGAATTTCAACGACCGCGCGCAGCTCGTCAGCCAGTTCACCGGAAGCGTCGATGAACTTCAAAACCGCCTGATGTACACCGCCGCCCACGGACTGACCGCTCTTTTCGACGGCGTTTATCTCGGACTCAGCCAGATGAAGGGAGCACACAACACCAAGAAAGCTTTGCTCATCATATCCGATGGGGGAGATAATCATAGTCGTTACAGCGAAACGGACGTCCGCAAGTTCGTTCAGGAAGCGGATGTTCAGATTTACTCCATTGGGCTTTTCGAAGCCGATGGCGGCCCCACGCCGGAGGAACGTGCCGGACCATCCCTTCTGAGCGATTTGACGGAAATGACCGGTGGGCGGTCCTTCACCGTGCAGAATCTGAATGAGCTTCCGGACATCGCCACCAAAATCAGCATGGAGTTGCGGAATCAATATGTCATCGGGTACACTCCAACGGATCGCGCGCACGACGGCAAGTGGCGCAAAATCAAAGTCAAACTGCGCCCGCCCAAGGGTCTCCCACCGCTCACCGTCGATGCTAAAAACGGATACTACGCTCCCGGCCACTAAACGCGAGCTACTCCCTCGCTCGCATTTCGCTGGGTTCACAGTTGGGCGCCAGTTCGCCGCTCGCCATGCTGGTGGCTGCCTTCGTTGCATTCTCTGCAATCCTTACTCTTGTGGTGTTTATTGCCAACCCCTCCGCTTTGGCCCAGAACCAAAACGGCGAGAGCCCGCTCACTCCCCTCACCATTCCGAATGTCCCGCCGCCTCCCGGCTACACGCCGCCCGGCCAGCAGGGCAGCCAGGGCAGCGGCAGCATCAAGGCCAGCGTCGATCTCGTGGTCTTGCACGTGACCATCTCGGATGAGGCCGGTCAGTTTGTGGGCGACCTGAAAAAGGGCGATTTCAAGGTCTTCGAGAACAAAGTCGAGCAGAATATTTCCGTGTTCTCCCGCGAGGATATTCCCGTCACCATGGGCCTGGTGATCGACAACAGCGGCAGCATGCGCGAAAAGCGCGAGCAGGTGAATGCCGCGGCCATGACCTTCGTAAAGACCAGCAATCCCCAGGACGAAGCCTTCGTCGTGAATTTCAACGACGAATATTACCTGGACACCGACGGCGACTTCACCAGCGACCCCAAGAACATGGACAACGCCCTTTCGCGCATCGACACGCGCGGCAGCACGGCCCTCTACGATGCGGTCATCGGTTCGCTCGAGCACCTGAAAAAGGGCCACAAGGACAAGCGCGTCCTCCTGGTGATCACTGACGGCGACGACGACGCCAGCCGCAAGACCCTCGCCGATACGATGAAGGCAGCCGAGCAGTCCAACGCGGCCATCTACACCATCGGCGTCTTCAGCGCTGACGACCGCAAAAACGACAAGAAGATGGTGCGCCGCTCCACCAAGGAGCTCAAGGAACTAGCCGAAGTAACCGGCGGTATGGCCTATTTCCCGGAGACCCTGGACGAAGTAACGCCCGTTTGCGAGCAGGTAGCCCGCGACATCCGCAACCAATACACCATCGGCTACTACCCCACCAACGCCGAAAAAGACGGCACCTTCCGCCCCGTGCAGGTGCAGTTAGTCTCCTCGCAGGGTCACGGCAAGCTCTCCGTCCGCACCCGCACCGGCTACTACGCCCAAAAAACCGCCTCCGGAGACTAACCGCTTCTCGGCATCCCCCGTCTCCGTCATCCCCCGTTTTGTCGGTAACCCCAGGCGCAGCGAAGGATGCTGCAGTGCCTTTTCGGGTGGCCCCACCCTTGTGCTTTTCAAAGGTGGGTCTTTTGATTCAGCACTCCACTGCCCGTTAAACCGAAACCTTCCTCGGCTCCAGCTTCCTCTTTTCCTCTAGCTATCATCCCGAGCGCAGCGAAGGGTGTTGCAGTGACTTTGCGGGTGCCCCACCCTCATGGTTTTCGAGAGTGGGTCTTTTGATTCAGCACTTGACTGCCAGTTAAACCGAAACCGAGACCCTTTCTCAGCTTCGCCTTTGCCTCTAGTTGTCATCCCGAGCGCAGCGAGGGATCTGCATCTGGCTTTTCCCTGTAGCGCCGGGCGCTCGCCGGCCGTCTTGCTTGTCATCCCGTTCGAACCGCGCGCGAGCCTCTGTTTTTCGTTGTCATCCCGACAGAGCGAAGCGACGAAGGATCTCTCTCGGTTTTTAGCGGGTCGGAGCTTCAGCTCCGACAGAATGCCCGGCGCGCAGCGCCCACCTTTCGCGGCGCCTTTCCCGCGAGCCTTCGCTCCTCACCTTTCGCAGTCACCTCTAGTTGTCACCCGACAGAGCGAGCGACGAGGGATCTGCATTTTCTTTTTTGCTCGCAGCTTCCCATTCGTTGCAACCCGTCAGAGCCGCCTCGACCGTCGCATAATCGTCACCCACCCGCAACCTCGCCAAGAAAACTAGTCCCATGCGGAATCGCGCCGCCAAAATTCTCAGCAATCGTCTGCCCCATATCCGCCAGCGTCGAGCGAATGCCAAGGTTCACCCCGTGCGCGACGCGCGGCGTATAAGCAACAATCGGAACATACTCCCGCGAATGGTCGGTCGTAGGATTCACCGGGTCAGGATCGCAGCCATGATCCGCTGTAATGATCAGCAAATCCGAAGGACGCAGCTCAGCAAGAAAAGGCCCCACCAGCGCGTCAAACTCCTCCAACGATCGCGCGAACCCTTCCACATCCTTCCGGTGCCCGTAAAGCATATCGAAATCCACAAGATTGGCGAAAATCAGCCCGCTGGCGCGCCGAGCAAGCGCATCCGTAAGCTTCGCCATCCCGTCAGCGTTGTTCTTCGTAGTGACGTAGTCCCCCACCCCTCGCCCATTGTAGATATCGTGAATCTTCCCCACGCCGAACACCGGCACGCCCCGCTCCGCCAGCACGTCCAGCAGCATCGGCCGCGGCGGCTCCACCGCATAATCATGCCGACGCTCCGTGCGCCGAAAATTCCCAGCCGTGCCCGCAAACGGACGCGCGATCACTCGCCCCACGCGGTTCCGGCCGTCAAGAAGCTTGCGGGCAATCTCGCACATGCGGTAAAGCTCGCCAATCGGGATCACGTCCTCGTGCGCCGCAATCTGAAACACGCTGTCGCCAGAGGTGTAAACGATCGGAAAGCCGGTGCGCACGTGCTCTTCGCCCAGTTCCTTGATGATCTCCGTGCCGGACGCCGGCTTGTTGCCGATCGTCCGTCGCCCGATCTGCCGCTCAAACTCCGCCATCAGCTCGGCGGGAAATCCGTGCGGATACACAGGAAACGCCTGGTCGAGCCAGATGCCCGCCATCTCCCAGTGCCCGGTGGTCGTGTCCTTGCCGGGAGAAACGGTCACGCCCTTGCCATAGCTCCCGATCGGCTGCGCCGGCGGAGAAAGATGCGCCAGCGGCTTGATGTTCGCCAGCCCCAGCCGCGCCAGATTCGGCAGCGCGAGCGGGCGCGACCGCGCGATGTGCCCCAGCGTGTCGCGTCCCACATCGCCGTAGTCGGAGGCATCCGGCAATTCGCCGATGCCCACGCTGTCCAGCACGATCCAGATCACGCGCTCGAAATGTCGCTTTTCCGTCACGGCTTTCGCGAAATCGATTCTAGGATAACTTCCATCACAAGTCCTAGCAGCGGCTCGCTCTCCTTTACCCCGACATTGCAGCGTTCCACCGGTTACCCTGCATCCGACTGGCCAACCAGGGAATGTCGGTTTAGACTGCTTCCGGCTTTCCCCATGCGAGGTAACCACGAAGATGACCGTCACAACGGTGAAGGACACCACTTCTTGCGAGCCGGCAAGGCGCCACGCTTTTAGCGTCTTCTTGCTGTTTTTCGCTTCGGCTCTTTCCACCTGCGCCCAGGGAAACGTCTTCAAGCACGTCCGCTACAACGGCGGCACGTTCTACACCAACGTAAAGCCGACCGACTGGCACAATCAGCTCACCATCACCTCCGACACCATAACCTTCAAGCTCCATGACGATCAGGAAATCCAGATCCTGAGCAGACTCGTCACCGCGCTGAGTTACGGGGAAGACTCCAACCACCTCTATTTCATCGGCATTCAATACACCTCGCCCAAAGGCGAAAAAGCCGGCCTCCTCCTTCAGGGCGACAAGCGCAACTACCGCGCCATACTCCAGGCGTTGCAAAGCGTCACCAATCTTCCCATTGCCGTCAACGAAAACAATCGCGCAAGCATGCCCTTGGGCCTCAAGACCACGCCAAATGTCACCGGCGATCTTCCGAACGGAGGAAAAAGCGCCGCGCAACTGGAAGCCGAGGCCAAGGCCGTGCAGTATGGAAACCTCAGCATCACCTCAGATCCCCAGGATGCCGACGTGTCCGTCGATGGCGCCTATGTCGGCCTCACTCCCGCCACCATGGATCTCGCCGTCGGCAAGCACACCGTCCAGGTCTCCCGCCGTGGCTACACCGACTGGTCCAGGGAAATCACCGTCCTGGTCAACTCGAAGCTCACCCTCTCAGCCACCCTCGAAAAGCAAAAATAACGGCCCTTGTCATATAAGCTGAAAATTTATCAACGACGATGGACGCAGACCCCAGCCAAAGTACTGACGCCAGTGCCGAGAGCAAAGTAGTGCCTGTCGCTGCGGGCTTGATCCTCGGAATCTCCGCCTGCAAGCTGTTGGTACACCTCTACGCGGGCCGGCATTACGGCTATTTTGTCGACGAGTTGTACTATCTCGCATGCAGCCGACATCTGGACTGGGGTTACGTCGACCAACCGCCGTTGATCGCGTGGATCGCCTGGGTCGCACGGTCGATCCTGGGCGAATCTCTGCCCGCAATTCGCCTCTTGCCGGCTCTGGCAGGTGCGGGAGAAGTCGCCCTCACTGCCTTCATCGCGCGCGAACTTGGCGGCCACCGCTTCGCGCAGGCGCTCGCCGGCATTTCCGTCCTCGTCGCGCCGGGTATTCTGGCAGCGAATAACTTTCTTTCCATGAACGCATTTGAACCGCTCTTCTGGATGGGGTGCGCCTGGCTGGTGCTGCGCCTCGCCAAAACCGGCAACGAAAAGCTATGGATTTGGTTTGGCATTCTGGCCGGTCTTGGTCTCGAAAATAAGTACTCCATGCTGATCTTTGGAGCCGGTCTTATCGTTGGTCTTCTCCTCACCCCGCAGCGCCGCGCGCTTGCCAGCCCCTGGTTCGCGATCGGCGGAGTGATTGCGCTTCTCATTTTTCTGCCGAATCTGTCGTGGAATATTCAGCATCACTTCCCATTTCTCGAGTTGCAGAGGAATATCCGCCACAGCGGGCGCGATGTGCGCTTGGGGCCCCTGGGATTCTTCGGCCAGGAGATCTTGAGCATGCACCCTCTCACTCTGCCCGTATGGCTGGGTGGCCTCTGGTTTTACTTCTTCTCAAAACCAGGGAGACCGTTTCGCGTGCTGGGCTGGGCCTGGGTCTTCACGGCGGCGGTAATCGTCTTGCTAAGCCCGCGGGTTTACTATCTCTTCCCTGCATTTCCCGTGCTGTTTGCTGGGGGCGCTGTTACCTGGGAGAAGTGGCTAGTCCGGCCGCACCTTTCCCGATGGAAATTTGCGTGGGTAGCCTCCATGGTAGTCACGGCCGCCATACTTGCACCGCTTGCCATTCCGGTTCTGCCCCCGCAGACCTACATTCGCTATACGAAAGCTCTGCATCTCGCCCAGCCTGCCATTGAGACACACCGCCTCGGCCCCTTACCTCAGATTTTTGCCGACCAGTTCGGTTGGGAGGAGATGGTGGCCGCGGTCGCGCGTGTCTATAACGAACTCCCGGCGGAGGTCCGCCCCAAGACTGCGATTTTTGCCAGGACGTACGGCCAGGCGGGAGCAATCGACCTCTTCGGTCCCCGATACGGTTTGCCTCCCGCAATCAGCGGCCATCAGAGCTACTTCATGTCGCGGCCTCCGGCAGCCTCTGAGCGAAATCTGGCCGCAAGTGAAGACCTGGGATTGACTCTTGCAGCGCTGAGCCAAACCTTGATCGCCACCTCAATCGCCAATTTGAAGCCATCTGCGCGGCGGCGTATAATTTCACGTTTACGCGCATGCCACCGGAACCCGCAGAGAACACTGTGCCCGCCGAACCCGCCCTCGGGAGTAAAGCGCCCAGAAAACCGGGACGCGACGTAGCCGATGGCGAAGAGTCCATCCAGGTCCGCGGCGCGCGCGTCCACAACCTGAAAAATATCAACTTCACCATCCCGCACAACGCGATCACGGTGGTCACCGGCGTTTCCGGCTCGGGCAAATCCAGCCTCGCCTTTGATACGCTTTACGCCGAAGGCCAGCGCCGCTATATCGAGTCGCTTTCCGCCTACGCGCGCCAGTTTCTCGAGCGCATCGAGAAGCCGGACGTCGACGAAATCACCGGCATCGCCCCGGCCATCTCCATCCGCCAGAAAAATTCCACGCGCAACCCGCGCTCCACCGTCGCCACCGCCACCGAAATTTACGATTACCTGCGCCTGCTCTACGCCCGCGTAGGCCACACGTTCTGCTTCCGTGCGGCGAAGAAGTTCGCAAAGACACGCTCGACGAAATTGCCGCCCACGTGCTGGCCCTGCCCGAGGGCCGCCGCTTCTACGTCCTTTACCAGCTAAATCTCGCTCCGGAAGCTGTCCTCACGTCAGTCGCCCCGGGGCCCGCTGCCCACGCGCCACACGAACCGCCCCCACCGCGCGCTCGCAAGGCCGCAAGCCAGCAGCCGACACCACGCGCGAAGCCCTGATCTGCCTGCGCAAGCGCGGCTTCAACCGCCTCTATCAAGCCGGCCGCGTCTTCGAGTTTTCCACGCCGGAAGATCTGCTCGACGTGGATTTCACCAAGCCCGTTTATGTGCTCGTCGACCGGCTCGCGCTCGCGCCCGACATTCGCTCGCGCCTGATGGACTCGATCGAGATTTGCTACCGCGAAGGCCGCGGCGAAGCGATCCTCGAATTCGTGCCCGATTCATCAAATGGCGCAGCCGGCCAAGCCCCCGAGCGCCTCGTCTTCAACGAGCGCTTCGACTGCAAAAATTGCGGCGCCCTCTATCAGGAGCCGGAGCCGCGCCTTTTCTCGTTCAACAATCCCTACGGCGCCTGCCCGCGCTGCCAGGGCTTCGGCAACACGATCGATTTCGATATCGACCGCGTCATCCCCGACAAAAGCAAATCGCTCGCCGACGGCGCCATCGAGCCGTGGACCAAGCCGCGCTACCGCCAGCTTGCTCGATATGCGCCGCTTCGCCAAAGTTAAAGGCATTCCGCTGGACGTCCCTTTTCGCGATCTCACCCCTGCGCAGCGCGACGCCATCATCGAAGGCGACCGCAAAGAAGATTTCCTCGGCGTAAAAGGCTTTTTCGCCTGGCTCGAACGCAAAAAATACAAGCTGCACGTGCGCGTTTTTCTGAGCCGCTATCGCGGCTACGCCATGTGTCCCGAATGCAACGGCACGCGCCTGCGCGCCGAAGCGCGCGCCGTGAAAATCGCCGGCCGCTCGATCACCGAAGTCTGCCAGATGACGGTGAAAGAAGCGCGGCCGTTCTTCGACAGCCTGCAGCTCAGCCCCGCGGAAACGGTGATCGCGGAAAAAGTCCTCGAAGAAATCCAGCAGCGCCTGCGCTTCCTCGACGAAGTCGGTCTCGACTATCTCACGCTCGACCGCCTCACCTCCACGCTTTCCGGCGGCGAGACGCAGCGCATCCAGCTAGCCACCTCGCTCGGCTCGAATCTCGTGGGCGCGCTTTACGTGCTCGATGAGCCGTCCATCGGCCTTCATCCGCGCGACACCAACCGCCTGATTCAGATCCTGAAAGGCCTGCGCGATCTTGGCAACACGCTGCTCGTCGTCGAGCACGATCCCGACACGATTCTCGCCGCCGACCACATTCTCGATCTCGGTCCCGGCGCCGGCGAACACGGCGGCAACCTGATGTTCGCCGGCACGCGCGACGAAATGCTCGCCGACCCGCAATCGCTCACCGGCCGCTATCTGCGCGGCGAACTCCGCATCCCCGTCCCGCCGCGCCGCAGAAAGCCGCAGGGAAAATTCCTGCGCATCTACGGCGCGCGCAGCCACAATCTGAAGAACGTCGACGTGATGATCCCCCTCGGCATGCTCGTGGCCGTCACCGGCGTGTCCGGATCGGGAAAATCCACGCTCGTCTATGACGTGCTGTATAAAGCCTTGCAGGCGCGGCGCACCGGCGGCAACTGGCGCGAATTCTGCGACCGCATCGAAGGCGACGCGGTATTGAACGGCGTCGAGATGATCGACCAGTCGCCCATCGGCCGCACGCCGCGCTCGAATCCGGCCACCTACATGAAGGCGTTCGACCCCATCCGCGAGGTGTTCGCCTCCACGCCGGAAGCGAAAAAGCGCGGACTCGCTCCCGGCCATTTCTCCTTCAACATTCCCGGCGGCCGCTGCGAAGCCTGCCAGGGCGACGGCACCGTCACCGTGGAAATGCGATTCCTCGCCGACGTCGAGCTGGTCTGCGAAGAATGCCGCGGCACGCGCTACAAGAGCAGCGTGCTCGACGTTCGCTACAAGGAAAAGAATATTCACGACGTGCTGCAGATGACCGTGCGCGAGGCCCTCACCTTTTTTGCCCCGTACCCGAAAGTCACCTCGCGCCTGCGCGTGCTCGAAGAGGTCGGCCTCGGCTACCTGCGGCTCGGCCAATCCGCCACCACCCTTTCCGGAGGCGAGGCGCAACGCTTGAAACTTGCCGCGCATCTTACGCGGCAGGAGAACAAAGGGGTGCTGTATATCTTCGACGAGCCCACCACGGGCCTGCATTTCGACGATATTCAGAAGCTGCTGACCGCGTTCCGTAAATTGATGGAAGGCGGCGCTTCCGTGCTGATCATCGAGCATAATCTGGACGTGATAAAGTCCGCCGACTGGATCATCGACATGGGCCCCGAAGGCGGCGATGCGGGCGGCCGCGTGGTGGCCGCCGGAACTCCCGAGCAGGTGGCGCGCAATTCGCAGTCGCTCACCGGTAAATTCCTCGCGCCGGTGCTCGAGCCCAGAAATGGAGATCGTCACGCTCCTCATTCCGCGCCTCCCCAAGCCAATGGGGCTGAACGCGCACCCTCCAAGGCGTAAGTTGGCATGAGCGCGGCTATGGGTGCGAGGACGAGCGCCAGTGCGAGTGCGAGGTTGAGCGCCAGTACAGGTCCCAGTATAAATGCCAGTATCGGCGCCTGCCGCAAAGCCCTGTTCCTCTGCGCCGTTTCCGCCGTACTGGCGTCCGCTCCGCTAGTCTCCGCGCAAACACCAAGCAAGAAGCACATTCCCGCCGATCCCGCCGAGGTGGCGCTCAGCAACCTGCTGGCCTCCGCACAAGCCGCCATGGATCGCAAGGATTTTCCGGCCGCCGCGCAGAACTTTCAGGATTACCTCGCGAAGAAGCCCGACGACGCCTCCGCACACTTTGGTCTCGGTTTCGCCTTCATGTCGATGCAAAAGCTTCCCGAAGCAAAAGGCGAATACGAGAAAGCCATTTCCCTCGACCCCAAAATGGCCCCCGCCTATCTCAATCTTGGGTTGACTCTGGTTGACACGGATCCGGCCGCGGCCGTTGCGCCCCTTCAGAAAGCGCTGGAACTGAGTCCAAATCAGCCGGGTCCAAAATTCCTGCTCGGCGTCGCCTTCGAAAAAACTCACCGTCTTCCCGAAGCCATCGAGCAGTACCAGGCCGCGGAAGCCCTCGATGGCACCGATTTCAACATCCGCTTCGCCCTGGGCCGCGTACTCCTCGATACCGGTCACGCCAGCGAGGCGGAACCGGAGTTTCGCGCCGCGGCCGGCATTCGTCCGGACAATGCCGTTGCGCGCCTCGGGCTCGCGCGAAGCCTGGTGATGCAGAAGCATCTCGATGAGGGCGCTGCGGAGTTGGAGAAGTATCTTGCGATGCAGCCCGAAGACGTCAGCGTCCGCGTCGAGCGTGCCTCTGTGCTGGTGGATATGGCTAAGTATGAAGATGCGCTCGCCGAGCTGGACAAAGCGGCAAACCCGGGTCCCGAGGGATTGCGCGCCCTCAAGCTGCGCTCCCAGATTTACTTCGAAAAGAAGCGCTACGCCGATGCCGTTCCCGTGCTGCAAAAGGCCCTGGCCCTGGCGCCGCAGGATACCGATCTCCCTGCCCGCCTCGGGCATGTGTACCTTGAAAGCAAGCAATACGCCAATGCGATTCCCCCATTGATCGCCGCGTTTAAAATGGACCCGGGCTCAGACGACGTCCTGAAAGATCTCATCGTCGCGCAGTACCTGAACACCAACTATCCGGCGGCGCTCGAAGGAATCGACCTGTTGTCCAAGCGTGAAACCCTGCCGCGCGGGCAGCTGGTTTATGCGCGCCACCTGCTACGATAAGCTTGCGCAGCCGGCCAACGCGCTCCAGGCGTACCAGAGGTTCCTGCAATTGAACAAAGACACGAACAACGACATGTACTTTGAGGCTACCGCTCGCGCGCGAACGTTGACTCGCGAGTTGCAGAATAAAAAGTAAGCAATCAACTAGAGCGGCAAGAGGTGGGCGCTTGGCGGCAACACTTCGATTCCTGGTTCCGGTAATTCTCCTCGCCGGATTCTTGCCCGCCCGCGCGCTTGGGCAGACCGTCCAGGAATTCCACGCCCGCTTCTCGCAGGAAACCGACCCCATGCGCCGCGCGCAAATGATGCCCCGCCTCGGGCAGTCCGAATTCGACGAGATCACGCGCGACATCGATGCCGGAAGGCTGCCGGAAGCGTTGTCGGTCCTGAAAGAGTACAGCAACGAAATCGAGTCAGTGGAAAAAGGCCTGGACGCGCGGCACATCGACGCGGAGAAACATCCCAAGGGTTACAAGCAGCTCGAAATCTCCCTGCGCGAATCATTGCGGCGCCTCAACGCCCTCCTCGTGAGTTTCACGGGGGAAGACCAAAAACCATTTCTGGAAGTGCGGCAGGGTCTCGACGAGCTGAATCGCCACTTGATCCGCGAGCTTTTCCCGAATCAGCCGGATAAGGAAACGCCGCCGTCGAACTAGGAGCTTGTATGCGTCGCCCCAAACATCTCGCGCTGTGTTCCGCAACGCTGGCGCTAACGTTGGCGCTGGCGCTCGCCTCGCTCGTCGTGCCGCGCGCCGCCTTCTCCGCACCTCAGGAGAAGGACTACCTGAGCGATTCGGAATCCGACAAAATCCGCGACGCGGACACCGCCGCGCTCCGCATTAAGCTCTACATTTCCTTCGCCGAGGATCGCCTCAAGAAATTCGAATACGAAATCCACCGCACCGTTCCCGAGCGCCGCCGCGCTGAAATTCTGAACGCCCTCCTCAACGGCTATTCCGGCTGCGTGGATGATGCCGCCGACCAGATCGACGTGGCCCAGGAAAAGCAGCAGGATATTCGCGAAGCCCTGAAGATGATGCGCGCCAAGGACAAGGAATTCCTTGAAACGCTCCAGAAATATGAAAAGGACGGTCCCGAGTTGGACACCTACCGCGAAACCCTCGAAGACGCCATCGACGGCACCAAGGACGCCATCTCCGATGCCGACGACGCCGAAAAGCAGGCTACGCCCGGCCCCGTGCGGAGAAAGCCCTCTTGAACGAGGCCCAGCGCAGCAAGCGCGCGGTTCCCGGCGGCGAACGCATCTTTCATCGCATTTACACCCGGCTCGGATGTCTCGGCCGTCCTCCGCATTTCGTCGTGGAATATCACCCCTACACCGATCTGACCCACACCATCCGCCTGCGTGAAGATACCGCGCACGTCCGCCTCTCTGACGTGCTGCGCGACGCGCCCGCAGCCGTCGTCGAAGCGGCCGCCGCGATCCTGCTGGGGCGCCTCTACAGACGGCGTCCGCCAAGCGACCTCGTCGAAACGTACCGCCAGTTTTCCTATGCCGGCAAGACTCGCCAGCGCCTGCTGAAGCTGCGGAAAAAGCGCGCCCGTCGCGCCGAGCACAGACCCGCGGGCGCGCACCACGATCTGGCCACGTTGTTCGACGTTCTCAACGCGCGTTACTTCGGCAACGCACTCGAGCGACCACGCCTGGGATGGAGCTCGCGTGCCTGGCGTTCGCAGTTGGGCTGCTTCGACCCCGCGCTCCATCAAATCGTGTTGAATCGCCAGCTCGATAGCGACGTGACTCCCGAATACGTAGTCGCCTACGTCCTCTATCACGAGATGCTCCACCTCAAGCACCCCATGAAGTTCGCCCGCTGCCGCCGCGAATCCCATTCGCCCGAATTCCGCCGCGAAGAAAAAATCTTCGCGGATTACGCCCGCGCCATGAAATTCCTCGACCGCTTCCCCCCAGCGTGAGTAAGGTCTGCCGCGCCGTAAGGCTCTGCAAGCGTCCCGCAAGGCTCCGCACCCGTCTCGCGCGCCCCGATGCCTTTGCGGGTTCCCGACCCTTCGTTTTTAAGGGTAGGGTCTTTGACGTTGCCCATTCGGCGCACAAGCGACCCGCGCGAAACCCGCCCCCCCGCCGTCATCCCGGACCAACACGGTGTCATCCCGGACCACACGGTGTCATCCCGAACTCCCACGGGCGTTTCACCCCCCAACTCGCGGTGTCATCCCGAACGAAGTGAGGGATCTGCATTTTCCTTTTTCCGGCTCCAGAGAGCGCCTTTGGAGTGATGCGCCCTGTTGAAAACCCCCAATGCCCCGCTCCACAATCCGAAAACCAATGTATATTGATAGAGTCACCCCGGAACCGCATGGGCTACCTCTGCATTCACGGCCACTTCTATCAGCCCCCCCGCGAGAACCCGTGGCTGGAGGCTATCGAACTCCAGGACTCCGCGCACCCGTATCACGATTGGAACGAACGCATCACCGCGGAGTGCTACGCCACCAACACCGCCGCGCGCATCCTGGACAGCACCGGCCGCATCCTCAAGATCGTCAGCAACTACCCCAAGATCAGCTTCGATTTCGGCCCCACGCTGCTCTCCTGGCTGGAAACGCGCGCCCCCAAGGTCTACCAGGCCATCCTCGACGCCGACAAAGTAAGCCGGGAGCAGTTCGTCGGGCGCACGGCTCGGCCATGGCGCAGGCCTACAACCACATGATCATGCCGCTGGCGAACCGCCGCGACAAGATCACCCAGGTCGTCTGGGGCATCCGCGACTTCGAGCACCGCTTCGGGCGCCGGCCCGAAGGCATGTGGCTCCCCGAAACCGCGGTCGACACCGAGACCCTCGAGATTCTCGCCGAACACAAGATCCGCTTCACCGTTCTTGCCGCGCGCCAGGCCCGCCGCGAATCCAAAATCGGCGGGCGCGTCTGGAAGGATGTCAGCGGCGAGCGAATCGACCCCTCGATGGCCTATCTGTGCCGCCTCCCTTCCGGCCGCGACGATCAACCTGTTCTTCTACGACGGCCCCATTTCCCGGGCCATCGCCTTCGAGAATCTGCTGGCCAGCGGCGCAGCAGTTCGTCGAGCGCCTCATGTCCGGTTTCGCCGAGGACGTGCGGCCCTGGCCCGAACTGGTCCACGTCGCCACCGACGGCGAGACCTTCGGCCACCATCACAAAATGGGCGAAATGACGCTGGCCTTCGCCCTCGACTCCATCGAAGCGCGCGACCTCGCCAAAATCACCAACTACGCCGAATACATGGAGCGCCATCCGCCGATTCATCGCGTGGAGATTTTTGAAGACAGCTCGTGGAGTTGCGTCCACGGCATCGAGCGCTGGCGCAGCAATTGCGGCTGCAACTCCGGCGGGCACCCCGGCTGGAATCAGGAATGGCGCGCGCCCGCTGCGCCAGGCGCTCGACTGGCTGCGCGACACGGTCGCGTCGCGCTTCGAGGAAAAGGGTCTTCCGCTCTTCGCGATCCGTGGGCCGCGCGCGACGAGTACATCGACGTGGTTCTCGACCGCTCGCCGGAGAATATCGACCGCTTCTTCCGCGCCCATGCCGCCCGCGAGCTGACCGCCGCGGATCGCGTCACCGCGCTCAAGCTCCTCGAAATGCAGCGTCACGCCATGCTCATGTACACGAGCTGCGGCTGGTTCTTCGATGAGCTCTCGGGAATCGAGACGGTGCAGTGCATTCAATACGCCGGCCGCGTCATCGATCTGGCGGAACAACTCTTCCCCGACGATATCGAACCGGCCTTCCTGGAAAAGCTTGTCGCTGGCCAAAAGCAACATCCCGGACCATGTCGACGGCGCTCAGATCTACAACAAGTGGGTGCAGCCCGCCGTCGTCGACCTGCGCAAGGTCGCCGCGCACTACGCCATTTCCTCGGTGTTCGAGCCGTCCACCGAATTGCACCGCATCTATTGCTATAAGTCCAGCGCGAGGACTACAAGGTTCACGAGCAGGAAAACAACAAGCTGGCCGTCGGGCGCATTCGCATCTGCTCCACGATCACTAACGAATCGGCGCTGCCTGAGTTTCGCGGCGCTGCACCTGGGCGATCACCAGGTAAAAGTCGGCGTGCGCGAGTCTCCGGAAGACGCGGCCTATCGTTGACGCCGTGAGGGAATTGACGGAAGCCTTCCGCAGCGCCGGCGCCGTCCGAAATTCTCCAGCGCCTCGACGAAGTTTTTGGCGAACGAAACCGATTCCTTGCACTCGCTCTTCAAAGACGAGCAGCGCAAGATTCTCGACTTGATTCTCGGCTCCGCGCATGGCCGAGGCGGAAGCCGCGCACGTTCGACTCTATGATCGCAACGCCAACCTGATGCGCTTCCTCACCGCCTGCAGATTCCTCTGCCGAAGACCTTCCGCGCTTCCGCCGAATTCGCGCTGAACTATCATCTGCGCCGCGAATTTCTATCCGACGAGCCCACTCTTGAAAAAATCGCGCCGCTGATCGAAGAAGCCAAAGCCGTCAACGTGCATCTCGACGTGCCCACGCTCGAATACGCGCTGCGCAACACGCTCGAACGCATGGCCGAAAAGCTCGCCACTTCGCCGGCCGATCCCGCAGTTCGCTGTCCCGTTTCCGGGCCGCCGTCGAACTCGCCTGTTCCCTGCCCTTCCCGGTAAATCTGTGGCAGGTCCAGAATCTTTTCTACGAGCAACTGCGCTTCCCCAGCCGCAAATCGTCCGCCGGAAAGCAAAAGGTTCTTGCGCCAGGCTTGGCCGCCGATTTTGCCAAACTCGGCGAAACCCTGCTCTTCACGCCCCAGGCCCTGGACGAAATGATCCAGCTGCCCGCCGCCGACTAAATTATTTCGCGCGTCCATTCCGGCCCGCGACCGTTCGGCGCACTCCTCAGGATGACGCCATGAGCATCATCCGCGCCTCCGCCTTTCAGCAGCCATTCTCAGCGCTGCGAAGAACGGTTCTCCATCGCTCGCCCTTAGAGCACGGAATCCCTACCCGATTCGCGCTCCCATCATGCCCAGGAGAGATCCCTCGCTCGCTGCGCTCCGCTCGGGATGACGACGCTCATCGCGTCGTCAGCTTTGCGATTTTCGCCTGCACCTTCTTTGCGTCCGGCGCGTGCGGGTACACCTGCAAATAGTCCCTGTAGTACTTCACCGCGTTTGCCTTGTCGCCCCTTTTCTCGTAGATCTGCGCGAGCAGCATGCGCGGCTTCGCGTAATCGGCTTTCAGCTGGATGGCATCCTCGAAGCGGCTGATCGCGGCGTCCATGTCGCCCTTGTGCATGTAAAACGTCCCCACGTCGACATCCTGCTCGGCGGGCAGCGGATTGTATTTAGGCAGTTCCGGCGGCGCCTCTTTCACCGCAGTCGTCGAGGACGAAGAGGACGACCATCCGGAATCCTTGTCGTCGGCTTTCTGATCGGGCGATTTCTGATCGGGCGATTTCTGGTCGGACTGGCTCCCATCTCCCTGGTTCGCATCCGGCTGGTCGCCAGACTCGCCCTGCTGGCTCTTCGGCGTCTGCGAGTCGCCCTGGTCCTGTTGCTTCTGCTGCCCGCTCTGACCGCTCTGACCATTCTGCCCTGCTGAATCCGGTTGCTTTTGGTCTTGTTGCGGCGCGCACCACGCCGGCCGCATCAAAGGAAATATCAGCAGCGTGGACAGAATGAACAGCCGTCGGATTGTCCGTCTCATTGTCTGGCGCATCGTCATCTAATCGGCTTAGACACCTTTGATATCATTGGAGTTGTCTCCCGAACAGCCCAAGGCTGCCGCTCCGCGTCTATTCTAACTCTGGCGCGCATCAATATGGTACGTAGCATTGTGGCGCTCCACAGTTAGCACACTGAGCGCTCCAAAATGAGCGTTCCACAATGACGGCCGCCAAACTGTAAGCTGCCGGGGTAAGCGTCGCACCAATGGAACTCCGCGAAAAAGTCGCCAATTTGCCCTCTGCAGCCCGGGGTGTACCTGTTCCAGGACGCGGGCGGCACCATCCTCTACGTCGGCAAGGCGCGTTCGCTGCGCAGCCGCGTGCGCTCCTATTTTCTCGAATCCAGCTGGCAGGACGCCAAGACCGGCTCGCTCGTCCGCGAGATCGCCGACCTCGAGTACATCGTCGTCGACAACGAAAAAGAAGCGCTGGCGCTCGAAAACAACCTCATCAAGCAGCACAAGCCGAAGTTCAACGTGCTGCTGCGCGACGACAAGACCTATCCGTACATCCGCTACACGGCCTTCGAAAAATTTCCGCGCGTCTACGTGACCCGGCGGCTGAAAAAAGACGGCTCGATCTATTTCGGCCCCTACTTCCCCGCCCGGCTCGCCTATCCGATGGTGCAATCTGATCCACAAGCATTTTCTGGTGCCGTCGTGCACCGTCGATCTGACGCGCAACCACCCGCGCCCGTGCCTGCAGTATTACATTCACCGCTGCCTGGGCCCGTGCGTCGACGCGCTGGTCACCGACGAGCGCTATGCCGAAGCCGCGCGCGACGTACGACTGTTTCTCGAAGGCCGCCGCAGCGATCTGCGCGCAGCCTGAAAGAACGCATGCAGCGCGCCTCCGACGAGCAGCATTACGAAGAGGCCGCCGGCTATCGCGACCTGCTGCGCACGCTCGACGAGATGGAGGAGCGCCAGAAGATCGCCGCCGCCGAAGGCGACGATACCGACGTGCTCGCCTGGTACGCCGAGCCGCCGCAGGTCGCCGTGAATCTCTTCCACCTGCGCGGCGGCCGCGTGGTCGACCGGCGCGATTTCTACTGGGAAGATCTCGAAGAGTTCGATCCCGCGCGAATTTCTGCCGTCGCTGCTCAAGCAGCTTTATCTGGACGCGGCTTATCTGCCGCGCTACATCCACGTGCCCATCGGATTTCGAGGATCGCGAACTGCTGCGAGGAAGTGCTCACCGAAACAGGCCGGCCATCGCGTGGAGATCGTGAACCCGCAGCGCGGCCAGAAGCACGCGTTTCTCGAACTGGTCGAGAAGAACGCGAAGCATTCGTTCATGCAGCGTTTCCGCGTGCTGCAAGCCCAGCGCGCAGACGATTGCCGAGGCGCTCGAATCCGCGCTCGGGCTGCCCGAGCCGCCCAAGCGCATCGAGTGCTTCGACATTTCGCACATTCAGGGATCGGACACGGTCGCGTCGATGGTGGTGTGGGAAGACGGCCGGATGAAAAAATCCGACTACCGCAAATTCATCATTCGCGGCGAGGCCATGGCCGGAAGGCCCGGAAAAAGACGCCGGGCTGCTGCGCGACGATTTCGCCAGCATGCGCGAGGCGGTCGAGCGGCGCTACAAGCGCGTCCTCGAAGAAAACAAGCCCATGCCCAGCCTGATCCTGATCGATGGCGGCATCGGGCAGCTCCACGCGGCGGCGCAGGCGCTCGACAAGCTCGAAATCATCAACCAGCCCATGGCCAGCATCGCCAAAAAAGAAGAAATTCTCTACATCCTGGGGCGCGAGGACGAGCCGGTCGCGCTCGACCATCATTCGCCCGTGCTGCACCTGATCCAGCAGATTCGCGACGAGACGCACCGCTTCGCCGTCACGTTTCACCGCCAGCGCCGGTCGAGCCAGCGCCTGCGCACCTCGCTCACGGAAATTCCCGGCGTAGGCGCGCGCACCGCCGTGCGACTTCTGCGCCGCTACGGCAGCGTCGCCCGCCTCCGCCAGCTCACCGTCGAAGAATTCGCCGCCGAGCTCCCCCGCAACCGCGCCCAGCGCGTCTACGACGTGCTGCATGGCGTAACCCCGCCCGAGGCGCCCTCGCCAGAATCCACCGGCTAGCCGAGCGGAAGCGGATTTCCAGTGGCGCAGACCCTTGTTTCTCCCGCGGCGGAAGGGCCTGCGGGACCCGGATCCTTTATTATCAATGACTTGGTGGCTTCGTTTCGTAATTTTGCATTTTGCGGGGGGAGGGACGAGAGGCAGAGGAGGCAAAGGAAGTAGAGGAAGTAAAGGAGATAGAGGAGGTAGAGGAGCCGCTCCCGGAGACCGGTTGATGGCATCGCTGAAGGGGTGACCTGCGATGCCGCGTCGGGCGGGCTGCCCTCCGGTGCGCGTTTTGGGGCTCGTCGACATGTGTCCGAGGTTACGTGTAGCACGGTGCGGGGCGCGTTGTCAGAATGGATTTCGTGTGGTGTTTTCGCCTCTTTTGCCTGTGGGTACACTTGTGGTTATGATGGATGAGGAAGAAAGGCGCTACCGTGCGCTATACGACAAAACAGATCAAAGCGAAGGTCGCGCGGGGTGAAGACCGCACGGACTGGCGCAGAGTGAACGCTCTGACCGGCAAGAAGCTCGAAGCCTCCATAAAATCCGATCCCGACGAGCCAGGCAGCGAGCCCGACTGGACGCGAACCGTCGCGGATCTCCCAGCTCCAAAGGACCACATCAACATCCGCATCGACCATGACGTGCTGCAATGGTTCAAATCCCGCGGGAAAGGCTACCAGACACTGATGAACAATGTTCTGCGCGCCTTCGTAAAATCCCGCCAGCACCGCTCCGCCCGGCCGTAGCCCGGCCGTAGCCTGGCGACACCCTATAGGTGATTCCCTTACCGCTGCACCTTGGAGTTCCTTTCTCGATAAGAGTCGCAAAGAACAAAAGATGCACTTGACGACTATGCCCAAAAGGTGCAGAGTTTTCTCGCCTTCAAGATGAGCTAGAACTGCGGGCGAAGCGCTCCTCGACAAATTCAAACGAATCCACTTGAGGTTGGAATGAAGCTGCGCACTGTGCACGTTAAAGAGTTTCGGTCGATTTGGGATTCAAATTCTTTTGCAGTCGACAAGGTCACCTGCCTTGTCGGAAAAAACGAAGCAGGCAAGACGGCGATTTTGCAGGCACTCTACCGCCTCAATCCCTTTATCGAAGGGGACGGCGAGTTTAACGTGACTTATGATTACCCAAAGTCTGAAGTCGAAAACTACCAACAGGACATAGAAGCTAAACGTCGCCGGCATGCTGACGTAATCAGCGCCGTTTTCCAGTTGGAAGACCCAGAGCTAGAAGCCGTCACCACGGAATACGGACCTGGGGCCCTCGCTAGGCCCGAGGTAGAGATTACGAAGGGCTATGCCAAGAGCGAACCGAACGGTTGCCAACTCTACGTCACCGTTCCTGTGGATCAGGCGGCAATCGTAAAGCACCTTATTGGCAGTTTCGATCTGCCGGATGGCATTAGGAACTCGGCTCTACAGAATGGAACCCTCGCGAACCTTTCTAGATTTCTTTCGGAAGCGGCTAAGCAAGCCGAGCAGGCGGTGACTGCAGCCCAAGCCGCGGCGACTCAGCTTCAAGACGAAGCGGAAAAGGCCGCTGGACTAGCAGCTTGTTGAATTAAATAGCTTTTGCGTGTTTCTCGGCTCTGAATCTGGTTATAGATGAGTTGTTTGGGAGCTGTTAGGTACCGTCCGATTCGACCGGTTACCCGCAGCAGCATCCATTTTCAGGCTTTCGCCATTAGATTTCGCAACCGGCAGAGGTTGTAAGCGGCTCCGGTGAAGGTAAACAGCCACCCAACTTTGTCGATCCCTCGCAACTTCACTTTCCTTAGCATCCCCACCATCTTCATCCACCCGAATGATTGTTCCACTCGTTTTCGCTTCCGCTGACTCACCTCGTACCCGGCATGCCGCGCCGTGCGCTGATCAATCGCGCTCCGTCGGTTGGTGTTGTTCTGTGCCACATGCGGTGTGATGTTCATCCCGCGAAGCTCTTTGACAAACTCTTGCGTGTCGTAATTCTTGTCCCCGCACACAGTCACCCGCTTCACACCGTGAATCCTCTCAGCCATCAGCATCGCTGCATCTCGTTCCGCTCTTCCATCGGCCTCGGTTAGAAAAGTCTGCACCAAGAGCCCGTTGCGGTTTTCCATCAATACATGTCCCAGATAACTCAGCTTCGCCTCGCTGCCTCGGGACTTCCTGAACAGGCGGGCATCGGGATCCGTCGTGCTCTTGTGGGTCTGATTCTTCCGCTTCTCCCCGTGAAAATCGACATCCCCTACCGCCCCAGGCGGGTTCCCCTTCCCATCTTTCCGCCGGAAACTCTTCTGACTCGCCCATGCCTCGATCAGCGTCCCGTCCACGGTGAAATGCTCATCTGAAATGTAGGGCTTCGCCCGCTCCAGCACCCGTCTGAAAAACCCCTCCGCAATCTCCTCGTTCAGCAAACGCTCCCGATTCTTGCTGAACACTGCGTGATTCCAGACCATCTCGTCCATCTCCATTCCCACAAACCACCGGAACAGCAGGTTGTACTCCAACTGTTCGACCAGCATTCGTTCACTGCGCACCGAATAGAAGATCTGCAACAGCAGCGACCGCAACAATCGCTCCGGCGCGATCGATGGGCGCCCCACTTTCGAGTACAACTCCGCAAACTTCAGTGACATCTCCTTCAGAATCTCATCCACCATCTTGCGGACCGGCCGCAACGGATGATCCGCCGGAACTCGCTTTTCTGGAGAAATGTAACTGAACATTCCATCTTGCTGGTTATCGTCGCCGCGCATTCACTCGTCTCCTTGCTTCTTTGCTTCAGACGAGTTCTTTTAATTAAAGTTGCAGCGACAACTCATTTTTCAACAAACTGCTAGAAAGGGCCAAGACACTCGCAGAAAGTGAGCAAGCCAAAGCGCTACGCACCCGACTCGCTGAGTTGTTAAAGCATGAGAACCTTGGGATTCATATTTGGACGACAAAGCTGTCTCCGTTCTTTCCGAAGTTTCTATACTTTGATGAGTATTACCAGATGCGCGGCCAAGACAATATCCAAGCGTTAAAGCAGAGAAAAGCTGAAAATAAGCTGCAGCGCCCGGACTACCCCCTGCTCGGCCTCATCGAATTAGCACGAATCGACCTGGATTCCTTGCTGGCCCTCACGAGCACGCAGGATTTAAAGAACAAGTTACAGGGCGCGAGCAATCATCTTAGTTCGCAGATACTGCGATACTGGTCTCAGAACAAGCATCTTAGAATGCATTTCGACGTTCGGCCTTCCCTTCCGAACGACCCCGACGGAATGCGGACCGGAACCAACATATGGGGTGAAGTTTATGATTCAAGGCATTTGTCTTCGACGGGGCTCAGCACGCGCTCTGCAGGTTTTGTCTGGTTCTTTTCGTTTCTCGCATGGTATTCATCTGTAAAGAAGAAAAATGAACCGTTGGTTCTTCTTCTCGATGAACCTGGCCTGTCGCTTCACGGAAAAGCTCAAGAAGACCTCCTCCGATACTTTGAGTCTGAAATCGTTACAAATCCGAAGCACCAACTTCTCTACACCACGCATTCGCCCTTCATGGTGGACCCGAGGCATTTTGACCGGGTCCGGATCGTTCAGGATAAAGGGATAGACACGGATACTCAACTGCCGCGCAAAGACGACGGAACCAAGGTGTTCACGGACGTTCTAGAAGCTGGGCCTGATAGCCTATTTCCACTTCAGGGCGCGTTGGGCTATGAGATTTACCAAACGCTCTTCATCGGGCCGAACTGTCTCATTGTCGAAGGCGTGTCCGACCTGCTCTACATACAAACAATCTCTGGAATCCTTCAGAGTAAAGGTCGGGTGGGCCTCGACATCCGATGGACGATTACGCCGGTCGGAGGGTCGGACAAGGTGCCGACGTTTGTCGCTCTGGTAGGGGCTCAAAAAAATCTCAATGTAGCCACGCTCATTGACTTTCAGAAGAGCAACACACAAACGATTGAGAATCTCTACAAAAGGAAGCTACTGAATAAGAGTCACGTTCTGACGTTCGTCGACTTCACCAACAAGACAGAGTCAGATATTGAGGACATGTTTGACGAGGACTTCTATTTGAACTTGGTCAACGGTGAATTTGCTGCGTCGCTTGCGGCGGGTGTGACGACGGGGAAATTGACTAGCCGTGCTCCAAGGATTCTTGTCCGTTTGGAGGAATATTTCGCTGCGAGCCCGCTAAGCGGCGGAGTACAGTTCAATCATTACAGACCCGCGCGATTCTTCGCAGAACGTGTTTCTAGTCTCTCGATCCCGCGCGAAACGGTCGACCGCTTCGAGGCTGCCTTCAAGGCTCTAAATGCCTTGCTGTGAAAGGTCCATCGCTGCAAGCAGAAGCAAAAGCGTACCCTCCTCGCTTCGCTCCTCACGATGACAACGAAAGGCAAAGCCCAATATACGGCGTCAGATGGCGGGGGTGCGCTCCCAGGGGGCGGGGACTTTTACTGAGGACATGCCGGCGGCGGTGGCGGCGCGGATGCCCATGTCGGTGTCTTCGAAGACGAGGCAGGCTTCGGGCGGGACTTCAAGGCGCGCGGCTGCGACGAGGTAGGCTTCGGGATCGGGCTTGGGCTTGGCGTAGTCTTCCGAGCAGACCAGGGTGTTGAAGCGGTCGAGGAGATTGACGAGCGAGAGCGAGGCGGTTACGGCTTCCCTGCTGCCGCCGGAGACGACTGCGAAGGGGATGCGTCCGTGCTGGGCCTCAATGTGCTCGAGGACTTCGGGAACCACTTTCAACTGCGGGAGCAATTCGAAGAACCGCTCTTCCTTCTGCTGCGTGACGGTCTCGACGGGCATGCGCAGCCCCTGCCTTTCGTTCAGCAAGCGCACGATCTGGTCGGTGGGCGTGCCGCCCAGGGCGTAGAAAAGATCTTCGTCGAAGGTGCAGTTCCACTCGCCCAAGGCTTTCTGCCAGGCGATGTAGTGCAGCGGCATTGAGTCGGTGATGGTGCCGTCGCAGTCGAAGAGGTAGGCGCCGAAGGAGCCTGGGGGCAGTTTCAGTTTCATGCGCTGGTTCAATTTTCTTTCAGGGGCCTTTCGCTTTTTTTGCTTACCGCTTTATTTTACCCGAAGCTAGGCGCGGCGCGCGGAGCGCTGTTTGGAGGCTCGCGGAAAAGGCACCGCGAGCGGGTGGCGCTACTCCCTCTGCATGGCACCGTAAAGCAAAGGCGGGAAGGCGTGGGGTTGGCGACACACCCGCCGGGTGGTTTCGGAAGGTCACAGACCCACCCTTGCAAAAAACGCAAGGATGGGGCACCCGGCTTTCGTCGCTGCGCTCCTCAGGGATGACAACGAAAGGCGAATGCGGCGCGGGCGAGCGGCCCGCCAATGCTGCTTCTTTCCCCTTTTCATGGCGATACGGGAGGCGCCGCGCGCGGCTCCAGCCGCATTCCGTCTACATTACTCATCGGAGTAAGAATCAGGAATCGGCCGGATTTGCAGTTTTCGCGATGCAACGTACCTTGCTTGTGGGAGAGGTGACATGAAAGCAAGGACCACCGCAGTATTATCCGCTTTTATCTTTCTTTCGTTTTTCGGAGTAACGGCCGCGAAGGCCGATACCATCACATTTGCGAGCACGGGCGCCGGCCAGTCGAATTCGATGGGGGCGACGATTGCCGTGACTCCGGACGCGGCGTGGCTGAACGCGATTCCCGGTTCGTCGTGGGTGTCATTCGCGGCGACAGGAAACACGAAGGGCGCCGGTTTCGTGGAAGTCCCCAACGGAACGACGGTGTCGTTCTACGATAGCTTCACGCTTGCGGGGCCAGCCACCAGCGGCACGCTGACCATCATGGCCGACGATACTGCCACGATACTGCTCAATGGCGTAGCGTTGGCCACCGCGACGCAGCCCGCCGGCACGACGCCCTCGTGCTGGGCGTTCAGCAGCGGCTGCCTCTCACCCACCACGATTTCCCTGCCCACTAATCTCCTTCAGGCCGGCGTGAACACCTTGACCTTCGAGGTGGAGCAGCTTGGCGGGGCCTCCTTCGGGCTCGATTATCTGGGCTCGGTGGTCGACCCTCCCGTGAATGCCTCCGAACCGGCGGCCGGACTCATGCTGGCGGTAGGTCTGCTCGGGCTGGCGGCGCTTTCTGTGCGGCGCCAGATGTTCGAATCCTAAACCTGCGAGAACAAGGAGAGGAGCCGCGTATGAATTGCCCGTACAATATCTACCGACAACTCGCAGGGAATGCGGTCGCCTGGGTGGACCGGGTGAATGGGCTGCCGGAGGCGGAAGATCGCGTCCGGGACCTGGTGCAGTCGAACCCTGGCAATTATCTGATATTTGACTGCCGCGAAAGAACGGTGGTCGGCGTTCGGACGCTCAGCGCGCTGGCCGCCTGAGCGTCCCGGCGTTTCCTTAGCTCACCGCTGGTTAAATCTAGTTAGATTACAAATCCGAATCACCGCTTGACGGCCCAGTGCAGGCCGATGCCGCCGAAGAGGAAGGCGCGCGTGTCGATGAGGGCGTAGCCTCTGCGCCCGAGAACCGCCGAGAATTCATCCATCGAGACAAAGCTGCGCAGCGAGTCCGGGATGTAGGTGTAGGTGCGCGGGCGGCCGTGCAGCAGCGTGCCCCAGAGCGCGCCCTGTCCATACAGATAGCCCAGGTAAAGGCGGCGGAAGAGGCGGTTGGCAGGGAGGAAGAAATCCAGGGTGACGAGAAGTCCGCCGGGACGCGTGACGCGTTCGATTTCGTGGAGCGCGGATTCCAGGCTGGGGAAATTGCGCAAGCCGTAGCCGATGAAGACGCAGTCGAAGGACTGATCCGCGAAAGGCAGGCGCGTGGCGTCGCCGCAGACGCCGTTGTGCAGGCCGCGCGCGCGAGCCACTTGCAGCATTCCCTCCGTTAAATCCACGCCGATTGCGCGGGCGCCGGGCAGGCGCTGCGTGACGAGGTGCGAAAAGTCGCCCGTGCCGGAGGCCAGGTCGAGGACGAGCGCGTTATCCGGCAGGGCGGACTTTTCGACGCCCAAGCGCTTCCAGCGGCGGTCCATGCCGTAGGAAAAAATGTGCGTGACGAAATCGTAGCGCGGCGCAATGCGGCCAAACATTTCGCGCATCAGGCGCGAATCCTGTCGCTCGATGGGCGTGGGCATGGGAGGCAATGGTATCACTCGCGCGGGCTGCGGGCAGCCAGCTTTCGGCGTGGCGCGCTTCGTGAGTGGTCGTGGTCACGCTGCAAGAGAGATCCCTCGTCGCTTCGCTCTGTCGGGATGACAACGAAAGGCGAAAAGAAACACCAAGCGGGCCCGGATTCATTGCTTGCAAGGCTGGCGACGGAGAGCCGTTCTTCGCTTCGCTCAGAACTACCGCGCTCGAACATGGCGGGGTCAGTTTTCGAAGCTGAAGCGCGTGGAGGCGAGGCGGTAGAGGCGGCGCCAGACGAAGCGGTTGAAGGTCACGACCATGGCGGCCATCAGGATGGTGGCGCCCAGGAGCATGGCGAAGTTGCCGCTGTCGGTGGCGCGACTGATGACGGCGCCGAGTCCGGTTACGGAAAAGGTCTGGCCGCGAAAGCGGAAGTATTCGGCGACGATGCTTGCGTTCCAGGCTCCGCCGGAGGCGGTGACGAAACCCGTGACGACGTAGGGAAAAATCGCGGGCAGGAGCAGGGTGCGCCAGCGCTCCCAGCGCGGGAAGCGATAGAGGCTGCAAACTTCCTTGAGGTCGGTGGGGATGGCGGAAGCGCCTGCGATCACGTTGAACAGGATGTACCACTGCGTGCCGAGCAGCAGAAGAATGATCGAACCGATGCCGAGTCCACCGCCCGCGCGAATGAGCATCAGCAGAATGATCGGAAACAGCGCTGTGGCCGGAACGGACGCGGCGACCTGCGCGGCGGGCTGCGCAATCGCGGAAAGCCTCGGGTTCAGGCCAATCATGACGCCGGCCGGGATCGTCCAGAGGCCAGCCAGGACGAGGGTGAGCTCGACGCGAAGAAAAGTGGCTCCGGCGCCCGCGAAGATTGCGCGAACCTCGGCGGCGTTCAGAGAAGCGACCAGCATCGTCATCCGCACGAACGCGTAGACGATGCCGGCGCCCAGCGCAGCAAGGATCGCACGCGTGACCCACCTGGAGGCGGACGACGCCGGCTGTTCCGACAGGGCGGCTTGCTGGCGGCGCGCGAAGAATAAATCGAGGCGCTCGCGCGCGGGGCGGATGGAAGCGGCGGCGATCAGCGGAACGATTTTCGAGCGATGCAGTAAATCGAGAACCGGCGAATGCGGCTCGTCGGTGGATT
Organism: uncultured Acidobacteriota bacterium; assembly: GCA_963848365.1. Taxonomy (GTDB): domain Bacteria; phylum Acidobacteriota; class Terriglobia; order Acidiferrales; family UBA7541; genus Palsa-295. The sequence goes on along the minus strand of CAWKDI010000002.1, from coordinate 538,902 downwards.
CGACCTGTTCGAACTTGAATTTCTGCGCCCAGGCGATCACCGGGCGCCAGATCAGTTGGTCGATCAGAATGATCACGCCAATCATCACGCCGAGCCCCCAGAAAATCGCGCGTGTGTTGCCGGCGTTGGCGGCGGTCTGGAGATAGGAGCCCAGGCCCGGAAGGCGAAGGTCGCGGTTCCCCAGCACGAACATCTCGCACGCGATCAGGAAAAACCAGCCGCCCGCGACCGACATCATCGAATTCCAGATGAGTCCAATCGCGGAGTAGGGCAGCTCCATCTGAAAGAATTTCTGCCACCAGCTCCAGCGATAGACCTGCGCGGCTTCATGCATCTCGCGAGGGATGCTTTTCAGCGAGGAATAGAAGCTGAAGGCCATGTTCCAGACCTGCCCGGTGAAAATCAGCAGGATGGAGCCAAGTTCAATGCCCAACTGGCGCGTGGGGAACAGCGCGACCATGGAAATCATCACGCCCGGCAGGAAGCTCAACACCGGGATCGACTGCAGGGTATCGAGCAGCGGGATCATGAAGCGCTCGGCCTTCGCATTGTAGGCAGCCACATAGCCGTAGACCACGGCGAAGCTCAAACTGAGGAAGTAGGCGATGGCGATTCGCAGCACGGAAAACATGGCGTACTTCGGCAGCACGCTTGGGGACAGGCTGATCTGCGTTTCGCCGGTGACCGGCGACATCCATTGATGCGTGAGAGCAAGCAAGGCGTAAAAGAGGGCCAGGCCGGCGAGCATGATGGGAAGATCCTGCAGAAACGACGGAACCCTCGGGGAAAATATTCCCCAGGAGGGCATACGTAGTGGCGAGGTGTCGAGACGGCGAGACATCAGTGCAGGGCCTTGCTTTCCGCGCTTTCGGGAGCGCCGGCATGGTGCAGGTGCAGGCGGTCGGTTTCGGGGTCGTAGCTGAAAATTTCCCCGTAGCGGCCCCAGTTCAGCGCGGTTTCAATTTGCTTCTCGGTATCCTCTTCGGAGAAATGCTCATCGAGCAGATCGTGGAAGAATTGCAGGGGCATGCTGCCGTCCGACTTGCTTGCGAGCGTCTTGTGGATTTTTTGAAGCAGGTCCGCGTGGGCGAGCGCCGCATCACGAAACAGATGCTTCTTGGCCTCAATGCCGGCTTCGGTGAAAGCCTTTCCCTTGGGAGTGATCTCGACGTCGCCTTCGCGGGCCTTGGCGAAACCAAGCAGGGTGGTGGCGTCAACGATGGGGAGAAGGTCGTCCACTTCCAGCTGAAGCTCATCGGCCACGTGATACAAATCCTCGGTGCCGCCGCGATCGTCGAGGAGTTCCAGCAAGCCGGTGATTCCGCCGGGCCGGGCGTGAGGCAGCATGGGCGCAGGCGCCTTCACGGCAACGCCCGCGGCGGAAGGCGGGGCAAGCTGCAGTTCCGGCTGCGTCATCACTTTGTAGATGTAATCGACGTAGAGCAGAAAGGACGCGGACTTGCGATCACGGGGATGCGGGAGGGCGACGCGAAAGTCCGCACGAATCCTCGCGGGATTGCGGCCCAGCACAATCACGCGGTCGGCGAGCTGAACGGCCTCTTCGATATTGTGGGTGACGAGGAAAATGCTGCGCGTGGGGATCTTTTTGGCAAGCCAGAGATCCATGAGCTCGCCGCGCAGGTTCTCCGCGGTGAGCACGTCGAGAGCGGAAAAAGGCTCGTCCATGAACAGCACTTCCGGCTCGACCGCTAGGGCGCGCGCAAACCCGACGCGCTGCTTCATGCCGCCGGAAAGCTCTTTGGGATAGGCGTTTTCAAAGCCTTTCAATCCCACGGTTGCGAGCGAGCGCAGCGCCTGGCGATGGCGCTCGCGATGGGATACGCCGCGGGCGAGAAGCGGCGCCTCGACGTTTTCCAGCACGGTGAGCCAGGGAAACAGCGCGAAGCTCTGGAAGACGATGGCAACGTTGGGACGGCAGCGAGACATCGGCTGCCCGTGCCAGAAAACTTCTCCAGCCGAGGGTGCCGCGAGCCCCGAGAGCATGCGCAGCAGCGTCGATTTCCCCGAGCCCGAAGGCCCAAGAAGCGCGGTCACGGTGCCGGCTTCCAGTGAGAGGTCGAGGGGGGCAATCACCTGAATCATCCGGCCTTCCGGCTGGCGGAAGCTCTTCTCGACCTGCCGGGCGACGATAATCGGCTCGGCTTCCGCAGGCTGCACTGCAATTGTTTCCGACCCCTCTGCTGGCTCCGTTTCGACCGGCTCGAGGGTTTCCTCAAGGTGCCCGGTGAGGCTGCGGTCCTGTGGCTCCGATACCGTTTCCACAGTTGTTTCCGCGGCGCTTTCCGCAAGCGCTTCGGCTGATTCAAGTTCGTCCATCAAGTGGTTCCAGGCCTCTTCGGGTAAATCGTCGAGGAAGGTTTCGCGGTCGGCAGGCTTCATGGCCTCGACGATGGCCTTCATGTCCGGAAGGGACCGGGAATGCAGGAGCACGTAGGCGTGGTAATAAGGGAAATGAGCGAGGAGATCGGCCGAAAAAGGGATGGACAGCTTGCGGAAGATAGCTCGCTGCTGGTCGAAGGGCATCCTGAGCAGGAGGGGCGCGGAAGCGGCCGCGCCGGCTTCGCGGAGGGCACCAGCGGCGGTGTCCCACTTGCCCCTGGAAATATGGTCGAGCACCTTCTGAAGCGGCGGAGGGCCTAGCATGGCACCGAACAGCCTACTACGATTTTGTTACAACCGTTAGACAGCGACCTATAACCGGCTTTCTACCAGAAGCCTACCCGGCTTTCACCGGGATGGGCGTACTTGCCTGTGTCCGGCGGCTTATGCTAGTGTCGAACTAGAGGTGTTTCGATGGCCGAAAACGCAGGCTCGAAGGTAAGTTTTTTTCTGGTTGGACTGGGAATCGGAGCCCTAGTGGGAATTCTGTTTGCACCCAAATCGGGCGAAGAAACACGCGACTATCTGTCTTCAAAAGCCGATGAAGGCCGCGACTACGCGCAGAAGAAAGCGCGCGAACTTCGCGAACGCGCCGAGGACCTGCTCGAACGCAGCAAGGAAGTGATGGCCCGGCAGAAGGACGCCTTCTCTTCGGCGGTGGAAGTTGGCAAGGAAACCTACAAGAAGGAAGCAAAGATTTCGTAGGTTCCTGAGGAGTCGCCATGCCAATCTGGGTCGAGGTATTCATCGCAGTCGCGGCGGTCGCCATCGTGATTCAGACGGTGATGCTGGTCTCCACGCTGGTAATGCTTCGCCCGGTAGTTGAAAATCTTCAGCGCATGGCGTCCGATTTACAGACCAAGATAAACCCCATTTTGGCCACGACCACCCGCATCCTGGAAGACTCCGAAGACCGCATCAAGAGCATCATGAGCGACGCGACGGAGATCACGCACCTGGCGCGCAGCGAAGCGCAGAAGGTGGATCGCGTGGTTACCGACGCGCTGGAGCGAGCCCGCCTGCAGGTGATTCACGCCGATCAAATTGTAACGGGGACGCTCGAGGCGGTGGAGGAAACCAGCGCGAGGGTTCGCCGCAGCGTTTGGGGGCCGGTGAATCAGATGTCGGCTATGCTGAAAGGCATCAAGGTGGGGCTGGATGTGATCCGCGGCCGGCAGACGCGCGGCAACGGCGCGGACGGCGTTCCTCAAGACGAAGAATTATTTATCTGAAATTATCCCTCTGAAATTCCCCCGGGCTGAAACCCGTTTCGATACGCGAGCGCTTTTTCGCTGGACGTTCCAGGCCCCCCCTTGCTAAAAGCAAAACGACGCACGACCCCCTTCTGTCTCTTACGCGTCTGCACGAACCAGGAGGGATTCTTCGCTACGCTCAGAGCGATTGCTTAACCGCAGAGGCGAAAGGCAACGGCTGCGACCACGACAACAGCAACGCGGAGGCGGAGGCTTGCCTGCGCGCTATGGGAGCGACGTCAAAGACCCGACCCTTAAAAACGAAGGGTCGGGCACCCGGAAAACCTGCCGCAACACATCAAGAAGTCACGGCCTCCCAGAATGACAACGAAAAGAAAGAGGAAGGCTGAATCAGGTCCCTCACCATGCGCGCTTCGCGCGCACGGCTCAGGATGACACTGGACTGCTTAACGGCAGAAGCAAGAGGCAACGGCAGAGGCGAAAGGGAATGGCAGAGGCAAACGCAAAGGCAAAAGGCAACGGCAGCGACCATCAGCACGGGAGTGGGCTTCGATTGGGCGAATTAATGAGGCGATTCGATTGAGGCGATCCAGCCGCCGCCCAGGACTTGCTCGCCTGCGTAAAACACGGCGGCCTGGCCGGGGGTGATGGCGCGCTGGGGCTCGCGAAATGCGACCTGTGCCGTGGAGGCGCCGGTTGGCGTGATTTCGGCGATGGCGGGCTCGTGGCGGTTGCGGATGCGGACGGCCGCTTCGATCGCGCCGTCCGGGACGGCGTACGGAATCCAGTTGATGTCGCGGACGTGGCAAACGGTGCGGCGGAGTTCGCGGTCTTCGCCAACGACGAGGCGATTGTTGGCACGGTCCAGCGCGACCACATACATGGGCTGGCCAGCTGCGATGCCCAATCCGCGGCGCTGGCCCACGGTGTATTGATGGAGGCCGCTGTGGCGGCCGATCAGCTTGCCGTCCGCGGTGACGATATCGCCTTCTTCTTTGGGCAGCGCGCTTCCCTGCTCTTCCAGGTAGCCTTCGATGAACTTCACGTAATTGCCGGTGGGCACGAAGCAGATTTCCTGGCTTTCGGGCTTTTCCGCCACGGGAACGGCGAGGCGGCGGGCAATGTCGCGCACTTCCTGCTTGGTCAGCTCGCCGAGCGGGAAATCCGTGCGCGAGAGCTGCTCCTGTGTGAGGCCGAAGAGGAAGTACGACTGGTCTTTGCTTTCATCGAGCGCGCGCAACAGTTCATAGCGGCCCGTGGCGGGATTGTGGCGCACGCGCGCGTAGTGTCCGGTGGCGATTCGCTCGGCGCCGATCTGCCGGGCGGTGGTCAGCAAGCTGGTCGAACTTCACGTGATTGTTGCAAAGCGTGCAGGGGATGGGCGTGCGTCCCTGGAGGTAATCGTCAACGAAAGGGCGGACGACGGACTGCTCGAACTCGCGCTCGAAATTGATTACGTAATAGGGGATGCCGAGGTGCTCGGCGACGCGGCGCGCGTCGTAGACGTCGTCGATCGAGCAGCAGCGATGCTGCCTGGGGGCCTCGGCGTGAAGCTCGTTCTGAAGCTGCGGCAGGCGGCGCTGGTTCCAGAGCTGCATGGTGAGGCCGACGATCGGCAGGCCGCAGTCGTGCAGGATCGCGGCGACGGTGGAGCTGTCGACACCGCCGCTCATGGCCACGGCAACGGCGGTGGAGGGCGGCGCTGCGGCTTCGCGAGTTCGTTCGAGTTCAGTGATTGCCGGCATTCAGGTCGCTCGTTCCTAATTGGTCGCTTGGAATTTTACCTGGATTTATCACCGCGCGGAAACTTCGCTTGCGGGGTGCGGCGAAAGCGCGCGCAGGCGCTCGACGACGGCCGGCAGCACGCGGATGGCTTCGTCGATCTCGGCGGGCGTGGTGAAACGCCCGAGGCTGATGCGCACGCTCGAGCGCGCCTCGTCATCCGAAAGGCCGATGGCCTTCAGCACGTGCGACGGTTCGACGGCGCCGGAAGAGCAGGCCGCGCCCGTGGAGCACTCGATGCCTTGAAGGTCGAGCGCGATGACCAGCGCTTCGCCGCCGGCGCCGGTAAACGTGAGATTCGAAGTGTTCCAGACTCTGCGCCGGCGGTCGCCGTTCACTCTCGCCGCTGGAACGATTTTGCAGACAGCTTCCTCGAAGCGATCGCGGAGCGCTCCAATGCGGCTTTCGTCAGCGGCCAGTTGCTTTGCGGCAAGCTCAGCCGCTTTGCCCAAACCCACGATGGCCGGAACGTTCTCGGTGCCGGGGCGGCGATCGCGCTCGGCGTGGCCGCCGCGAAACACCGGCTCAAGCGGCGTGCCGGAGCGGATGTAAAGCGCGCCGACACCCTTGGGGCCGTAAATTTTGTGGGCGGAAACGGAGAGCAGATCGACGCCGAGACGATTTACATCAATCGGCAGCTTGCCTGCCGACTGGACCGCGTCGCAGTGAAAGTAGACATTTGCTTCTTTGGCGATTTGGCCGATTTCTTCGATGGGCTGGACGGCGCCGAGCTCGTTGTTGGCGTGCATCACGGTGATAAGCAACGTTTCGGGGCGCAGGGCGCGGCGAATGTCGCCGGGGTCGATGATTCCGGAGGAACCCACCGGGACGAAGGTGACGTCAACGCCGCGCCGCGCGACTTCCTCGCAGGTGTTTAAAACGGCGTGATGCTCGATGGCGCTGGTGATTACGTGCTTCTTCGGCACGTCTTGCGAGGCGCCGGCGCTCTCCGAGGCGCTGCCCATACTGTTCATGATGCCAACGATGCCGAAAATCGCGAGGTTATCCGCCTCGGTGCCGCCGCTGGTGAAGACGATCTCGCTGGGCTTTGCGCCCAGAAGCAACGCCACGGACTCACGTGCTGCGTCTACGGCGGCCCTGGCGCGCTGGCCGCTCGAGTGAATCGAGCCGGCATTGCCAAAGTTGGCGGCGAAATACGGAACCATGGCGGCGAGGACAGACTGGTCCACGGGCGTTGTGGCGTTGTAATCGAGGTAAACACGCATCGGGGATTACCGGCTTTCAGAATAGCGGCGCGGTGGCAGGGGGGTCAAGGCGAGACATTCTCGCGTGACATTCTCGCGCAGGCGCCCGGGGCGGCTACTGGAGAATTCTCGAAACGCCGGGGATTTCGCCTTCGCCGGAGGTGACGCGGGAATGCTCCCGGCAGATGGTGAGAAAGTGATCTTCGTGGCCGGGGGCGAATGCCGACTTGGGATACGCGCAATGTAGATCGAAGGTGTTGGTATGGGCCAGATCGTTCCAGAGACGCTCAAGGGCTATGGCGGCCCCGGCATTTCCCTGGGCCCACAGTAGCGCCACCATTTCACCAAACGCCGCCACCCTGGCGGGCTGGCACTCCGCGGCTACCTTGGCTTTCACCAACACATGCGTGACGATTTCCGAAAACGAGGCGGCGTGGGGCATGCCGTCTACCATGAACTTGGAAAGGGTGTGGGCGGCGTCAAACTCCAGATATCGCTTCTTCAATTTCGGATAGCTGATGTCGAAACCGAGCAGGCGGAGGCACTTTCGGAGGCCTTCGCGATGAGCCGGCGTGGCGATAACGATGGAGGAACCACCGCTGCCAAGGGCGGCACCGACGTAGCGGCTTACGTCGTCCAGGAGAACAGAGTCGTCACCGTAAAACTGGACGGAATGGTTGTGCCGGCCATTCTTTACTTCGACAGGCAGCCTGGACAAATCTTTGGAGAACACGCCACACCCCGAATAAACTGACATTGTTGCCGAAAGCGACAGGAAACGTCAATACGCCTATCCCTGTACAAATGGGAGTATCGGGCCGCCGAGCGGCGCGGGCCGGGGTTACTGTCTGTTGAACAGGCGCGGCCCCTGGCTTGACACGGCCCGGCGCCTTCGCTAGCGTCGAAGGAACGAATACATTTGGTATCTTTCAGGCAGCTTGGGGGTTAGGAGCTGATTTGTCTCGACCGATCATCACGCTGACGACCGACTACGGCGCCTCCGATCACTTCACGGCGGTGATGAAGGGCGTTATTCTGAGCATCAACCCGGAAGTCAACATCGTCGATATCACGCATAGCGTGCTCGCGCACGACATTCTGGACGGGGCCATGGCCATCGGGCAGGCTTTCCGGTACTTCCCGCCCAAGACCATCCACGTGGTGGTGGTCGATCCGGGGGTGGGGACGGAACGGCGGCCGCTTCTCGTGGCGGGCGATCAGCATTACTTCGTGGGTCCCGATAATGGGGTGCTGTCGAGCGTCTACGAGCAGTCGGAGTCTCTGCACGTCTGGAACGTGATTTCGGAGCATTATTTCCGGCAGCCGGTGAGCAAGACGTTTCACGGGCGCGACATTTTCGCGCCGGTGGCGGCGTGGCTTACCAAGTCCTGGCAGACGTCCAGCTTCGGAGAGCCGATCACCGACTTTGTGCGGTTTGCCATTCCGAAGGCCAAAGTAAACGGCAACCAGGTGCAGGGGGCGGTGCTGCGCGTCGATCATTTCGGCAACTTGATCACGAATGTGACCGTGGAGGATGTTCCGGATCTTCTGGTTGCGAGCGGGAACCTGAAGATCAACGTGGGTAACGGGCAAGTGTCGAAAGTAGTGCGGACCTTTGCCGAGGGGGCTGCGGGGGAAGTTGTGGGGCTGATCGGGTCCAGCGGCTATCTGGAGATTTCCGTGAACAAGGGCAATGCTTCGCGAACGCTTGGGGTGGGTCGCGGAGCGGAAGTGACCGTCGAACTGGCTCCCGGGCAGTAGCGCCCGAGCACCGCAGCGGCAGAGCGTTAGAACCGCTATAGGCGCGCCGGCAAGAGTGCCGGCGCCACTAAAACCACCGCTTCAACTGGCTGCGGCAATCGCGTGCAAACTTTCTCGCGCGGCTGCGATGGTGCTGTCGATATCCGCGCCGGAGTGGGCGGCGGAGACGAACAGGGCTTCGAACTGGGACGGCGGCAGAAAAATACCGCGAGCGAGCATGTGGCTGAAGAAAGCCGCGAAACGGGTGGTGTCTGATTTCTTTGCGCCCGCGTAGTCCCGCACTTCGTCAGGGGTAAAAAACAAAGTAAGCAAAGAGCCGGCGATATTCACGTGGCCGGGAATGCCCGAATCCTTCAGGGCGGCGCGCAATCCTTCCGCGAGGCGCTGGGCTTTGCGGTTCAGTTCGTCGTAGAAACCCGGCGCTGCCAGTTTCGGCAGCGTGGCAAGACCTGCGCGCATCGCCAGTGGATTCCCCGATAGCGTTCCGGCCTGATAGACCGGGCCAAGCGGCGCGATCATTTCCATGACCTCGCGGCGGCCGCCGTAGGCGGCTACCGGCAACCCACCGCCAATGATCTTGCCAAACACGGACAAGTCCGGCTGGATGCGGTAGAAGGTCTGCGCGCCGCCATAGGCGATGCGAAACCCGGTGATCACCTCGTCGAAAATAAGAAGCGCGCCGTCGCGTTCGGTGATCTTGCGCAGGCCTTCCAGAAACCCTTGCGCTGGAGGCGCAACGCCCATATTGGCGGCCACCGGTTCGACGATCACCGCGGCGATTTTACCCGCGTGCTGCTGAAATAATTTTTCAACCGCTTCGAGACTGTTGTACGGCGCGTTCAAGGTAAGGGCCGCCAGCGCGTTCGGAACGCCCGGGCTCCCGGCAATGCCCAGGGTAGCGACTCCGGATCCCGCCTCCACCAGAAAACTATCGGCGTGACCGTGATAGCCGCCCTCAAATTTCAGGATGTAGTCGCGTTTCGTGAAGCCGCGCGCCACGCGAATGGCCGACATGGTCGCTTCGGTGCCGGAACTCACGAAGCGCACACGCTCGATGGAGGGCAGCGCGCGCGCGATCGTCTCGCCTAGTTCGATTTCGAGCGGGGAGGTCATGCCGTAGCTGGTGCCGCGTGCGCCTGGTCCGCGATGGCGGCGACAACGTCCGGATCGGCGTGGCCCAGAATCAGCGCTCCCCAGGAGCAGACGTAGTCAATGTATTCGCGGCCGTCGACATCCCAGAGGCGCGAGCCCTGGGCGCGATCGATCACCAGCGGAGTGCCGCCCACGGCGCGAAATGCGCGCACCGGGCTGTTGACCCCGCCAACGAGAATATTCCGTCGCGCGCTCGAACAATCCGTCGGCGCGAGAACGGGCGCCCGAAACAGCGCTCTTATTTCCGGTGGTTTCGGCTGGCATTTCGAGTGGAAGCTCTCCTGTGAATTCCCTAGCAGTGCTTCAGCCAGCGGGCGACGTCTTTGGCGTGATAGGTCAACACGATGGAGGCGCCGGCGCGCTGGATGCCGGTGATGATTTCGAGCACGATGCGCTTTTCGTCGATCCAGCCATTTTTCGCGGCGGCTTTCACCATGGAATATTCGGCGCTCACGTTGTAAGCGCCTATGGGAACGTCGAAGCGCTCGCGAACGCGCTGGATGATGTCGAGATAGGCGAGCGCAGGCTTGACCATGATCATGTCCGCGCCTTCTTCGAGATCGAGAGCGACTTCGCGCAGCGCCTCCCGCGCGTTGGCGGGGTCCATTTGATAGCTGCGGCGATCGCCGGATTGCGGCGCCGATTGCGCGGCATCGCGAAAAGGCCCGTAGAAGGCGGAGCAATACTTCGCCGCGTACGCGAAAATCGCGATGTCCTGAAAACCGTTCGCGTCGAGCTTGCGGCGGATCGCGCCGACGCGGCCGTCCATCATGTCGGAAGGCGCGACGATATCGGCGCCGGCGCGCGCGTGCGAGAGCGCCGTCTCGGCCAGCAAATCCGAGCGTGGGATCGTTGAGCACTTCGCCGTTTTCAATTACGCCGCAGTGCCCATGGCTCGTGTATTCGCACAAGACAGACGTCGGTGATGACGAGCAGGTTGAGCCCGCTTTGCGGATGGCTTCGATGGAGCGCTGCACGGCGCCGTGCGCGGCCGCGGATTCCGAGCCCGTGGCGTCCTTATGCTCGGGCAGGCCGAAGAGAATCACGCCGGGCACTCCGAAATCGGCGACCTCGCGGCATTCCTCGACAATCTGATCGGGCGACTGCTGAAAGACGCCGGGCATGGAGCTCACTTCGATGCGGACATTCTTTCCCGGGCAGGCGAACATGGGATAGACGAGGCCGGCGGTTGATATGTGCGTCTCGCGGACGAACCCTCGAAGGGCTTCGCTGCGACGGAGGCGCCGGGGACGCTGCACGGGAAACGCTCATGAGCGGCCCGCCCGTGCGGCGTGGCGCTCGATAATGCTTGGCGATGGCATCCGCAAGCGCCGCGGAGGACGATTCGTTGGATTCGATTTCGACGCGGATGCCCGATTCGCGCAGCGCGCGCGCCGTCGTGGGTCCGATGGCGGCGAATTGCACGCGCTCCGGAAGCCTGGAGAGATCGGCGGCCGGAACGAGGCCGCATAAATTATGGAGCGCCGAGGGGCTGGCGAACACGATCACGTCCACTTCGCCGCGCCGCAACTGCCCGAGAACCGCGGCGTCCACTTTTTCCGGCGCGGCGGTGCGGTAAGCAACCACGTCGGTGACGCGCGCACCGGCCTGCCGCAGGGCATTTGGCAAGCGGTCGTCCGCGCGGTCGCTGCGAGGAAGCAACAGGTGATGATTGCAAATCGTCGCCGCAAGCTCGCGGGCGAGCGATTCACCGGTGCTGTTTTGGGCCGCGTAAATCACGTGAAAGCCTTCGCGGACGGCTGCTTGCTGCGGTTGCCGGCCCCACGACGGCGACATACGGGTTGCTGCCAGGGGACCAATCCGTTTTTTTGCCAAGCTCGCGCTGGCGCTCAGCGAAGAAGCGCACCGCATTCTGGCTGGTGAATAAAATCCAGTCGAATTCGGCGAGGCGGCCCAGCGCCGCATCCAGCGATTCCCAATTTTCCGGAGCGGCGAATCCCACCATCGGCAGACACAGCACCTCGGCACCCATTTTTTCGAGCGAGCTGGTGATTTCGCCGGCCTGCTCGGGAGCGCGCGTGATTACGATGCGCTTGCGAGCAAGCGGCTGCGTGCTTTTATCCATATCGGTACCTACAGCATTCTTCAGGATCATCCGGAGGCTCTTCCTCCGACGGGGCGCCCCGCCAGGCCCAGGATGCGTTCCGCGCCGTCGTCCCTCAATATTTTGCCAAGACGCTTGCCGATTTCCTCGGCGTCGTCGATTTCGCCGATGCTCTCGCCGCGCAGGCACTCTTTGCCGTCGGGCGAAAGCAGGCAGGCGTCGAGTTGCAATACGCCATTTTGCGAGGCGCGCCCAGGCGCCCAGAGGGACCTGGCAGCCGCCTTCGAGTTCGTGCAGCAGGGCGCGCTCGGCCGTGACGCAGGCGCGCGTTTCGGGATCATTCAGCGCCGCGACGAGCCTGGCGGTGTCTTCATCATTTTCGCGCGTCTCGATTCCCAAAGCTCCCTGCCCCACGGCGGGCAGCATGATATCAGCGCGGAATAATTTCGGAGACTTTATCGAGGGCGCCCAATCGCGTGACGCCCGCGACGCGCGAGAACAATCGCATCGAATTCGCCGGCGGCTACTTTTCGCAAACGCGTGTCCACGTTGCCGCGCAGATCGAGCACTTGCAAGATCGGCGCGATGGCGCCGAAGCTGCGCCTGGCGCCGCAGGCTGCTGGTTCCGATGCGCGCGCCCGGCGGAAGGTTCTCGAGCGTGAGCCCCTTCGCGCGAAATCAGGCAGTCGCGGGGATCTTCGCGCTTCGTCAAGGCGGGAAACGCAAGGCCGGCGGGCGTTTCGGTGGGAACGTCCTTCATGCTGTGCACTGCAAGATCCACTTGCCCGCGAGAAGCGCGTCTTCGAGTTCCTTGATGAAGACGCCCTTCGTGCCCATCTCCGCGCCGATCTGCGCCACCGAGGCGGTCTGGAAATGATCGCCGGAGGTGCGAATGCGCACCAGTTCCGCCTCGATGCCGTGCAGGTGCTTGAGTCGGTCCTTGATATGGTTGGCCTGCCAGAGAGCAAGCGCGCTGCCACGCGTCCCGATGCGGAGGGGTTTCACTACTTGCCCTTTCGTCGAGGCCGAAAATGTGGCGCAACGCTTCGACGGCGCCGAGGCGCCCGCGCATGCCGCGCCCGCTGCGAAGGCGCTCGGCGGGCTCGTCGAGAACGCGCTCGATCAATTCCTCGGTGATGCGCGCGATGCGATGGCGCTCCTCGGGCGAAACGTCCGGCATTTCCTTCAGCTTCTCTTCGAGAAGAAGCAGGCGATGCCGATGAAAGCGGCCGCGAAGATCGTCCACGATCGACCCTGCTTCGAGCGCGGCGCGCCAGGCCTCAAACTTGGCGATGTGCTCGGCGATGATCGCTTCCACGCGCGGGACTTCGGCTTCACGCGCTTTTTTGTTCTGCTCGACGATCTCGCCCAGGTCGTCGATATTGTAGAGATAAAGATTGTAGAGTCCTGCGGCCGCGGCGTCGACGTTTCGCGGCACGCCCAGATCCACCACGAAAATAGGCCGCCCGCCGCGCGCGGCAATGGCGCGCTCGAGCATCTTGCGCGTGAGAACCGGCCCGGTGCCGCCCGCGGAAGTCGACGATGATGTCCGGCTGGCTCAGTCTCGGCTTCGAGCGATTCCCAGGGAGCGGCGCGGCCGCCCACGCGCGCGGCCAGGTCGGCGGCGCGATCGTAAGAGCGGTTCACCACCTGCAGGCTGCCGATGCGCGCGGTTGCGCAAGCTGCTCGACCACCTGCTCGGCCACGGCGCCCGCGCCGATAATCAGCGCGGCGCGGCCTTTCAAATTGCCGAAGACGCGCTCGGCAAGCTTTACCCCCGCGAGCGCGACCGACATGGGCCGCGCGCCCACTTCCGTCTCCGCGCGAACGCGCTTCCCGACTTCGAGGGCGCCCTGGAAGACGCGATTGAGCACCGGCCCGGTGGCGCCGTGATCGAGCGCCTGGCTGTAGGCGGTGCGAAGCTGCCCGAGAATTTCCGCTTCGCCCAGCATCATCGAATCGAGGCCCGCCGCCACCCGGTACAGGTGGTAAATCGCGTCGCGCCCGGCCCAGCGATAAAACTTGCCGGTCAGCTCCGCCCGCGCCAGCCCGTGAAACGAGGTGAAGAATTCCTCCATCGCATCGGTGAGCGCCGAGCCGCCTTCGCCGGCCACGCCGTACAGTTCGCTGCGATTGCAGGTCGAAAGCACCACCGCTTCTTCGAGAATTCCCTGCCGGCGAAGCTCGTCCGCCGCATCGAGCGCCTGCTGCTGCGTGAAGGAAACGCGCTCGCGGAGTTCGACCGAAGCGGTGCGATGGTTGCAACCGATCAGCGCCACCTGGATGCGGCCGGCGGCGGTGCGTCCCGGCTTGGAAACGTCGTGGTCATCAGAAGAAGCGGTGAAACCTCGTGAGATACAAATTCACGAACGTGTAGCTGAAAAGCACGATCACGAAATTCAGCGCGCACAGCAACGCCGCGCGCGACCCGCGCCATTGCGCGCTTCGCGAAAGGCGCAGGTAGGCCACATAGACCACCAGAATCAACCCCGTAACCACGCACCTTGGGATCGCCCCAGGCGAATAGCTGCCGCTCAAGCGGTGCGCCCAAACCAGCCCCATGGGAACGCCAACGCAAACGAGCGCGAGCCCCAGGTACACGCTGCTTCGCGCCATCTGGTCCAGCACATCCAGCGCCGGAAAACGCCAGAAGGCGCTGCTCAGGCGCCGCGAACGCAGCAGACGGTCCTGCACGAGATACACCACGCTCAGCACAAACGAAAGCGCGAAGGCGGCGTAGCCCCAGGTGATCAGCGTTACGTGCAAGCGCGAACAAGGCCCCGCGGGCCGGCGGCGCGCACGGCATTGCGGCGGCGCGAGCAATCCCAGGCACGCCCATCCAGGCGATCAAGCAGCAGCGTCACAAAGGCTCCCACCGTCCGCTGCCGATGGAAAATCTCAAGCACCAGGTAGGTGATCGCAAAAAGCCACGCGAAAAGCGACATCGAGCCGTAAAGATCGTCGTACGGAACGCGTGTGCATGAACTGCGAGCGTTCGAGCAGGTCGTAATACTGCAGGATGATTCCGCCCGCAAGCAATACGGAAGCAATCCGCCCCAGCCAGGGATTGGGAACGTAGAGAATCCGCGCGTAGCAAGCAAAGCTCGCCGCGTAGAACGCGAGACCCAGATAACCCAGGTGGTGTGTCATGAAATGTGCGCAACCTTGCAGACTACAGGATTATACCGCCGAACCGGGCAAATACCTGCGTGCGGCGTTCGAGTCCGGTTCGCCGTATCGGGCGTTCTATTTGCCCTTTCCCCGACAAGCACAACGGACAACGATCACCACAACAAGCACAACCGACAGGTAACTGCCAACGGAATCGATACGTCCCTTCCAATGCAGCAGACAATTCGCGGACAATCGGCAGACGACCGCAAGAGCGAGCCGAATTCCCGCCTGATGTTCCTCAATTGGCTCGCACAAAATGAAGGGAACTCTGCGGGAGCGAGGCGGGAAAGTAATAATATGCCGAAGTGTTTCAAACAGAGGAGACGGAGCGGGGTATGAATCGTCACACGGCGACTCGAGTGTGCCGAGCGGCCATCATCATTCTGCTGGGAACTTTCCTGGGCCAAACAATCGAGGGGCAGTCGCTGCACACCGTCATGGAGCCGCGCGAGCGGGTTTTTCCCGTGGTCGGCGCCGGGGTGACCGTGCTCAGGCGCGACACTTCCGGGCATTACTATATTTTGGCCAAGCCCGCGAACGTGATCTCGGTTTACGACTCGGCCGGAAATCCTATTGGGCGGATTCCCAACGAGAAGTCGCAGGGAGCGAGTATTCGATATGCGGCGGACTTTGACTTGAGTCCGGAGGGCCAGATTTTTGTCGCCGACCGCGGCGCGAATGCCGTGGAAGTTTTTGGAGCGGATGGCTCGCCTGTGGCTAGAATCGCGGTGGTCGCTCCCACCTCGGTTGTCGCGCTCACCGGCGGCCAGTTCGCGGTTACGTCGCTCACGTCCAAGCGCCTGGTCCAAATTCTGGATGAACACGGGAAATTGGTGCGCAGCTTTGGAGACCCCGCCGACCTCGACGCGGATACCACCGGGAAGCAACCGCTCACCGATTGGGGCAGGATCGTCGGCAGCCCCTCGCAGGAAATTTATTTCGCATTCACCTCGCTCCCCGACCCGATGATGCGTAAGTACGACCGCTACGGCTATGTGGGCTACGAGGCGTCGCTGCCCAGCAGTTTCTTTCAGAAGGCGGGTAGCGGGCCCGCCGACAGGGTGGAGGTCCGGTTGAACCTGGCGCATCTCTCTCTGTCGGAGGAGTCCGCCGGCTGGATGAGCCTGGGCTCATCGGGTGATTTTAAATTCGGTGGAGGAGTAGGAACCGGTATCAGTCGAATGTTTGGCTCGGGAGGCGGCTTTGGCCGGGCAGGTTTGCCTTCGGGAGCTGGGCAAGGCGCATTCGCGGGAGCACCCGGCGGCAGCGGCTTGGGTGGGAGATCGATTGGCGGCACCTTCGCCGGTGAATTCAACGATGACGGGGCGCAATTTCAGTTTGGCGCCGCAAACCTGTCGTCGATGGGGGGTGGAAGGCGTGGCCGCAACGCCGCGTTTGCCAACGCGGATAGTTTTGACCAGCCGGCGCCGCAGGGACCGGCTTTGCAATTTTTCGGGGCCGGGAATAACAGCGCGAATCAAGACAGCGGCTCGTACGTTCCGTCAAACAGCCAGGTGCTTTCGTTCACCGGCGCGGATTCCGGCAACCAGGGGCCGACGAGCGCCGAAACCGATGCGGGAGCCGATATCAACCAGGACCTGGGCTTCTCCGCCGGAACATTATTCAACTCCGTAGCCTTTCAGACGCAGGGAACCTCCGCGCTCATCGGCAGCGGCCTTGGCGGAGGAATCAGGTTTGGTCATCCAAATTTTGGCGGTTTCGGGGGCGGTCCAGGCCACGGTGTCGGACCTTCCGGCTCCGGTCCTGGCTCGGGCGAGCACTTCGGCGACGGTCAGCACTTTCATGGGCGTTTCGGATCCCAAAGTGACTTTACAGCCACGCTGCGTGTGAACCTTGGAGACTTGGGCGGCGCTTCGGCCGACAAACCGGCGATTACCGCGACGGCCGTGGACCCCTCCACCGGGGAATTGTGGGCTGGCATCGGCGATACCCTGATTCACTTCAGCAAGGAAGGAAATCCCGAGGAGGTCTACTACCTCACGATGAAAGGCGGAGGGGCTTTGAAACCGACCGCACTGCTCATCGAGCCAGAACGGTTCCTCATCGCAGCGGACCCCTGGGGAATCTTCGAGTTTCCCCGGCCAAAATAGAACGAGCGGAAGGCTCGTTCGACCCCGCGTAATCCTGGCTAAACAATGTTTAATCTTACGCTTTGCCCGGCGCCTGCCGGAGGCGTTTCAGACAGGTACTTCGCATAACGGCTGAAAATCGTTTTCAGCGCGACCGCCTGCAATTCCCTGGCGCTGTACGTTAGGTAAACGTGTATCCCGTTCCTCATGCACCGTGTGCAGAGTGAGTGGCTTTCCTTCCTCGCCTGAATTTCGGCGAGGGGCGTTTGCAGAAAAGCGCCCACGGCATACTTGTCGGCGTCGTAGATGCCGCAGCACAGCATGGTATTGCCGCGGAAATCGAGGGTGATCTGGTCCTGCTGGAGGCTGCACGGCGAATGCCGATGCGGTGCCGCTGCCGCGAGAGCCTCTGACACGGGAAGCGCAAGCCTATCGAGCGTCGCGAGGTCGTCGGAGGTGATCGCGGCCAGCGCTGCATCGTTTTCGATGTGGGCGAGGAGCTTTTCGACAGGCATGAACAAGGCCCACACGGACAGGAATGTGAAGCCTAGCTGCGTCGCGTAAGCCTTCATTAGAATCTCATCGTCCAGATTGCTTTTGTAGCGATGGTAGAGAACCTGAACTCTCGTGGCCGCCCCGGTTTTCTTCAGGAGCCTGGCGAGTTCCTGCATGTTCTCTTTCACCGTTTCGATGCAGCCGCCCCGGTGGGTGAAACCATAGGTTTCCTGAGTGAATCCCGACACCGACACGCGTAGCTCCGCCGGGTTCGCTTCGAGGGCCGCCTCCAGATTTCGAATGTCGTTCAGATTGGAGCTGAGATGGCAAGGCACGCCATGCCGCTGAACGATCCTGACGAGATCGGCAATTCTCGGATGCAGCAACGGCTCGGCCCAGTTGAAGAGACCGACACCGGTGATGACGCACTCGGAAACAGCCTTCGCCATAATTTCCTCGAGCAACTCAGGCTTCATGGCGCCCGCCGGATTATTTACATCGCGAAAATTGCCCGTGGGGCAGGATGGGCAGCGCAGGTTGCACTGCCCCATGCCGAGCACCTCGATGTTGAAAAAGAAATTCCTTGCCACCCGAGGCGACGAATCACTGGCCTTGCAACTGGTCGCTAGCATGTTTGTTTATTGCGGCGCACTGCCAGTTTGAAACATCGGCGTCGGTCGTAGAACAGCCGAGGTGAATTGAGCAAGTCCATGACCAAGTGCTTCCGCGGCTGGCGTTGGCCACAACGTGTTTCGCCTCTTTCCTGCTTCCGCGGCCGAAAAACAAGGCCGTCGTTTATAGTTGTGGTGGTAGGAGCGAAAAACAGGGAAGGAGCGCCAATTCCATGCAAATAACCGAGGCTGATTACCAGCACCTGACGGCTCGAATAAAGAAGCTCGAAAGAAGCGATCGGGCCTGGAAAACGGTATGGCTGCTAGCTCTCGTGATGCTGGGACTTCCGCTGACGGCGAATGTAACAGCGCAGCAAAAGGCGCAGGAATCCTTCGTGCACGCCACAACAGTGGAGGCGCAAACTTTTCTACTCAGCGATCCGGCAGGCAAAGTAATGGGGCGATTGACGGTTACAAACGGCCAGCCTTCGCTTGAAGTGTACGATGCGACGGGGAAATTGACGTGGCCTGTGAGGTCGCGGTCCAATTCAGCGGGGAACAAGTGAAGGCGATGGCTGACCGGCTCGGCGCAGACAATCGAGCGAGGAGGAGGAAGAGCAACAGCACAAGCAGGTCCCTCACCCATCCCCGCTGCACGCGTGCGGGCTGAGGATGACTACGAAAGGCAGAAACGGCAGGGGCAACGGGCAACGAGAGGTGGCTTAGCGGCCAGCCGCGCTGGCCGTGCGGCTTGGCCGGCTTGATTCCACATTCGAGCGCCGGCTTCCGCTGCACTCGCGCACCGTATAGACCGGCTTGTTCTGCGATTCGTAGTAGGTGCGGGTCAAGAGTTCGCCGATCAGCCCCAGGGCGATGAATTGGATTCCGCCCATGACCAGGGCCATGCCGAGGAGAAGCAAGGGGCCGTGATTGGCCATCAGGCCTTCGTCCAGCACGGCCTTTCGGATAAACACCCAGAGTCCAATGCCCGCGCCGCCGCTTAGACACAGCAGCCCAGGCAGGCCAAACAGTTGCATCGGTTTTGTGGAGTAGTCGAGCAGGAATTTGACGCTGAGCAGGTCGAGCAGGACGCGAATAGTGCGCGAGATCCCGTAGTTCGATTTGCCATTCTGGCGCGAGATATTCGTGATGGGCACTTCCGCGATGGAAGCCCCGGCCCAGCTTGCCAGCGCGGGAATAAACCGGTGGAGTTCACCGTACAAATGAATCTCCGAGAGAATTTCGCGCCGATAGGCCTTGAACGTGGTGCCGAAGTCGTGAAGCTCGACCCGCGAGAGCTTGGCCATGGCGCGGTTGGCAATGCGGCTCGGCAACTGCCGCATCAGCCAGTGATCGGTGCGCTCCACGCGCCAGCCGCTGACAATGTCGTAGCCCTCCGCCATCTTCTCGATAAAGCGCGGGATCTCGGCCGGATCGTGCTGCAGGTCGCCGTCCATCGAGATGATGATCTCGCCCAGCGAGTAATCGAATCCGGCCTTGAGCGCGGCGGTCTGGCCGAAGTTGCGGCGCAAACGAACGGCTGTCACGCGCTGGTCGTCTTTGGCGATCTCCGAGAGCAGATGGAATGTGCGGTCGCGGCTGCCGTCATCGATAAACACGATTTCGAAAGGCTTGCCGATGGCATCCATCGTGTCGATGATCTTGACGTAGAGGGGAGTAACGTTCTGCTCTTCGTTGTAGACCGGGACGACGATGGAATAAACCGGATTTTCTTCGGTCTTCATGATCACTGGCCCGCCGCCGGCCTGACGGGATTGGGAAACGACGTTTGAGCAGCGATGGGATGGTTTGTCACCACAAGCTTGCCTCCGCTCGCCGCAACCACGCCGACGGGAACAGGCGCGGCCAGCTTTTCAAGACCGGGCAGCGCGGAACTATGAACCACAAGATAGTAGCGGTCCGGCTCGGCCCACAGCTTTTTGAGCTTCGCGTCATCGATAAAGACAGGAGGAGACCCAGGGGCATACGAGCCGTACTCGAGATTAAAGTAACGGCCGTTCAGAAGCAGCGCGTCCTGGTTGGTATAAAACATGATCGAAGAATACGTGTAATAGGAATCGGCAGCGATGAGTTTACCACGCGGGGACCGCAAAATCGCCTCCGCCAACGGCCGCGAGGATAGGAACGGGTCGAAAGTGACCATCGCACGCCGGGCCGCGAGAAAGAACAGCACCATCATCAGCGAGATCGCTAGCGCGGCTTTGCTCCCGGTGAATCGGACCGTTCCGAGCGCCCCCAGCAGGAAGGCAATGCCGGCCATGATCAACGGCAACCGCAGATAGGCGAACGAGTCGAGGGTGAGGTCCAGCATGTGCCCGAGTGACAACGTATAGGCGCTGGGATGATGCGAAAGCGCGGATGAGATGTCCCCGGGCGTCGCGACGTTGCGCACGACGAAGGCGAGTCCGAAACACGCAGCGGCAGCAAGTGCGGCGAGCAGGGCTACCCCGCGAGTGCCACGGCGAACCCACGCGCCATCCACCGCCATCGCGGAACCCAGCAGCAGGGCCACCGCCGGGTAAATCGGCATCGAGTAATATTCCTGCGTGGTGGAAAACGTAAAAAACACGAGAACGAAACCCACCCAGCACAATGCCAGCAAGCGCGTGCGTCCCGCGCGATCAACCGGCGCAAAGGACGTCTTTGCGATTGCCGGAAGGTAAAGGCTCCAGGGAAAGAACCACACCAGGTGAAGCGCCCAAAAGTAGAAGCGCGGGACGGTGTTGTAATCGCGCGGATAGCGCAAGTTCAGGAAACGCAGCAACTGCTCGTTGATGAAAAAGAACCAGAGGAAGCCGTGATACTGGCCGGGGCCGCCGTGAAGAGTAAACGCGAAATAAGGGGGATTCCGCAGCGTCGCGAGAACATGCCAGGGCGCCGCAATCACCAGCGCGATCAATGCGCCGCTGAATGGATGAAGACGCTTCCAGGTCCGCACCGAAAAGAGCTGGCGCGTGAAGAGAAGATAGAGCAGGCCAGCCCCAACCGGGAAGACCACCGAGACGAGGCTTTTCAGCAGGAGACCGGCGCCAAGACTTGCGGCCAGAATCGCAGCCCAGAGCCGGGGATGGCGCTCTTCGTCGTCAAGCGCCCGCAAGAGCGCCCACATCGCCAGCGCGATCGTGAACGTGAGCATCACGTCCGGAATCAGGATTCGCGTGAAGAGAAAAAGGCCCACGCAGGTGCCGATACATAAGCCTGCATAGAGGCTCGCGCGCCTTCCGAAGGCCCAATCAGCAAAAGCCGCAACAAGCAGCGCCAGGCCAACCGCGGAGAGCGAGATAGGAATGCGAGCGGCCCAATCGTGGACGCCAAAGATAGCGTAGGACCCGGCGATCGCCCAATAGACTAGCGGGGCTTTTTCAAGGTAGGAAACGCCGTCGAGGCGAGCCGTAACCCAGTCGCCTGAGGTAAGCATGTTGCGCGCGATCGTTGCCTGGACGGAATCCACGTCGTCCATCAGCGAGGGGGGAGAAACCATACACCCGAAGTACACCGCGCTCGCAACCAGCAGAACGATCAGATAAACGGGAAAGCCATTTACGGGGCGCGCTGACTCCAACGGTAGCTGAGGGCTGGCTGCGCCCTGCACCGATTCGTCCAAAGAAACAGAATCATTTACACACAAATGGGTGGTCTCGTCCTGGGAATCGGCGCTATTTGCCGCTTTTGTGAAATAGAAGCACGACAATTGTAGGCGTCCTCCGCCCTTCTGTACCAGCATTTTTTCGACGCGATCTCCGCCGGAGGAAGCCAGTTCGCTTGCGTTTGAGCCACCAAAAGCGCAAATTGAGCATTAAACAAAGCAGTCTTGGTTTCTACGACGGTCTAGCGAAGTGGACACTGTATGCGGGTGATCCGGCTCTTTCGCGCTGATAAATCATGCTCGCGATGCGGGGGTAAAAACATCGATCGCGTCCACCGTCAAGGTTTGGTCGATGCACTTCTCGGGATCGCCAACCTTCGCCCTTATCAATGCCGCCGCTGCTATGGCAGGTTCTACCTGATCGAACGAAAGCGCCCGCTCTCCCAGCCACCCTCGGTTACTGAGAAACGCACGTAACGGAAGCTTTTCAAACTACCAAAGCGGCGTGAGGTTTCTGATCTCGCGGCAACCTTTGGACCTGCGCCACGCCAAGCCTCGCTTGCACTCTTCGCGCGGTATAATAAGATGTTTGGTGACCCTTATGCAAAAACTACGAGCGGCGGCGGAGTGGTCCGCCGGAAGGAAACCCCGTGAGTTTGAGCCCTGCTGCAGCGCCAGCTCACTCGACACTGGCGGACGAACGGAATCGAGCGTAAGTTATTGCAAAACAAAGGCTGACGGTATCGTCTACTCGACACTCTTGTTGCATTGTGCAAGGCAGGAATTGAGATGCCGGTAAGCCTGAAAATACCGGCGTTGACCCGCAAGGAACGCTTCCTGCGAGCCGTGCGATTCGATCCGGTTGACCACGTGCCGGTATGGATTATGCGCCAGGCTGGGCGCTATCTTCCGGAGTACCAGGCCGTCCGGGCCAAACACACGTTCCTCGAAATCTGCAAGACGCCGGAGCTGGCGGCGGAGGTTTCGCTCCAGCCTTTCCGCGTGCTGGGAGTGGACGCGATCATCGTTTTCTCGGACATTCTCATTGTCGCCGAGGCGATGGGGATGCCGCTCGACGTTCCCGACTCGGGCCCGGTGCTGTCCAATCCCGTTCGCGACGCGGCCGACGTGCAGCGTCTCCGCGATTTCGATCCGAATGTCGAAACGAAATTCGTCGGAGACGCCATCCGCGCCATCTGCAAGGAGGCCGGCCCCGACGTCCCGGTGATCGGCTTCGCGGCCGCCCCCTGGACGCTGGCCTGCTACATGATCGAGGGCCGCACGCGCGGCGATATTTCACGCGCCAAGCAAATGCTGCACGAGCAGCCGCAGGTGGTGCGTCCGCTTGCTCGACCGCATTGCCCGGGCCACGGCGGAATATCTGAAATCGCAGATCGCGGCGGGAGCCTCCGTGATTCAACTGTTCGACACGTGGGCCGGAGAACTAAGCCCCAGCGAATATCACGCGTTTGAACTGCCGGCGACGCAGCAGATATTCGAAGCGCTGCGCGGGCTTCCCATCGCAAAAATACTTTTCGCCAAAGGCTCGACGCAGCATTTGGAAAGCTTGGCGAAATCGGGCGCGGATGTGGTCAGCGTGGACTGGAAGACCGATCTGGCGGAAGCTCGGCGGAAACTCGGACGCCAGGTGGCGCTCCAGGGGAATGTGGACCCAACGATTCTGCTGGGCACGGAAGCGGACGTGCGGCGCGCCGCCGCGGAGGCCGTGGGAAAGACCGGCGGCCTGGGACACATCCTGAACCTCGGACATGGTATCTTGCCAGGAACTCCCGTCGCGAATGCCAGGGCTTTCGTGGAAGCCGGGCACAGCGCTCCCGTCGCGGAGCAGGCCGAGCTGGGCAAAGCGGATTAGGAATGCCTGACACAAAAGAAAAGCCGCGGCAAAAGCTCGAGATCGGGCAGATCTCCGACGAGATTCTCGAGAAGTACAATCGCCCCGGGCCGCGCTATACGAGCTATCCCACCGCGCCGGTGTGGAAAGACGATTTCGGCCCCGACGACCTCGAGAACTTATTACGAACGCGCCGAACGAGCGGCGCACCCCGCTTTCGCTCTACATGCATCTTCCCTTCTGCGAGAGCCTGTGCCTTTTTTGCGCGTGCAATGTGTCGATCCAGAAGGACAAGAGCGGTCGCGATTCCCTACCTCGCCGCGCTGAAGAAGGAAATCGAACACGTGGCAGGCACGGGTCTCGAAAAACCGCAGCGTGAGTCCAATTCCATTGGGGCGGCGGCACGCCGACCTATCTCTCGCCCGCGCAAATGGAAGATCTCTTTCTGCTACACGCGCGAGCGCTTCACCTTCGCGCCCGACGCGGAAATCGGAATCGAAATCGATCCGCGCGTCACCAATCGCGCGCACCTGGAAACGCTGCGCCGCCTCGGATTCAACCGGCTCAGCATGGGCATTCAGGATTTCCAGCCGAAGGTGCAGGAGACCATTCATCGCGTGCAGCCCTATGAAATGACGCGCGATCTGATCGTCGCCGCGCGCGAACTGGGATTCGAAAGCCTCAATGTCGATCTGATCTACGGCCTGCCCTATCAAACCGCCGAAAGCTTCCAGGCCACGATCGACCAGGTGCTCACGCTCGCGCCCGATCGCGTGGCGATGTTCAGCTACGCGCACGTGCCGTGGCTGCAAGAAACAGCAGGGCTCATTTCAGGCGCACCTGCCCGAAGGAAAGGAAAAATTCCGGATCTTCCGCGCGGGCCTGGAGCGGTTTCTCGATGCCGGCTACCTCTACATCGGCATGGACCATTTCGCGCGGCCGGGCGACGAGCTCGCCATCGCGCAGCAGAACCGCACGCTGCACCGCAATTTTCAGGGCTACACCACCAAAGCGGGCGCGGACCTCTACGGCATGGGCGTGAGCGCCATCAGCTCGATCGGCGAGGCCTACGCGCAGAACCGCCGCGAGGTGCCCGCGTACCAGGACAGCCGTCGCGTCGCGCGGCATCGCCACCATGCGCGGCTACCGGCTTTCCGCCGACGACGTGATCCGCCGCGCCGTGATCGGCCGGCTGCTCTGCCACACCGTGATTCCCAAGCGCGAAATCGAGCGCGAATTTTCCATTTCCTTCGACGAATATTTCGCCGCCGAGCTCGACCGGCTCGAAGAACCGCGCGCCGAAGGCCTGGTCGTGCTTGCGCCGGGCGAAATTCGCGTCACGCCGCTCGGGCGCATCTTCATTCGCAACGTGGCCATGGTGTTCGACCGCTATCTGCACGAACAGCAAATGGACCAGCGGCCGCTGTTCTCAAAAACTCTCTAAGCGAACCCACGAACATGGCCGAATCCAACAAAGTCGCCGTCATCGGCGGTGGAATCTCCGGCCTCGCCTGCGCCTATCGGCTGCAGCAGCTCGGCTTGCCGGTCACGCTGCTCGAAGCGGAAGAGCGCGCGGGCGGCCTGATCGGCACCGTCGAAAAAGATGGCTTCCTTTTCGAATCCGGCCCGCAGAGCTTTCAGGGCACCGAAGTTCTGCTGGATCTGATTCGCGAGCTTGGCATCGAAGGCGAGCTTTGCAAGGCCGACCCGCAAGGCGCCGCGATTCGTCCTGCGGCACGGCAAGCTGCAGAAAATTCCGATGTCGCCGCAGGCGCTGCTGACGAGTTCCCTGCTGGGCTCCGGTTCGCGCTGGAAAGTTGTCACCGAACCGTTCCGCCGGACGAAGCCGCCGAGCGAAGAGGAATCGGTCGCCGAATTTCGTGCGGCGCAAATTCGGGCACGAAATTCTCGAATATCTCGTCGCGCCATTTGTTTCCGGCGTCTATGCGGGCGACCCCGAAAAGCTGAGCCTGCAGCGCGGCATTTCCTTCGCTGGAAGAGTGGGAACGCGAATACGGCAGCGTGCTGCGCGGCGCCATGAAGTCGCGCCCGGAAAAGGGCAAGCGGACGCCGCCCTCGCTATGTTCCTTCCGCGCGGGCGTGGCAACGCTTTCGCGGCACATCGCGGCGAAAGCTCGGCGAGCATTTGTGCACCGGCGCCCACGTGGGGCAAGTTCGCCGCACGGGCGCCGCTTCGATGAAGCCGCCTACGAGATTCGGTTCCAGCGCAACGGCCGGACCGAGACGCTCGTCGCGCGCGGCGTTGTGATGGCCACGCCCGCGTACTACAGCCGCGCATCTGTTGGGTTCCTTTCCGCCGCGACTCGCGCACATGCTTTCGGGAATCGCCTACGCCGGAGTGGCCGTGGTCGCTGCGGGTATTACGGTCGAAACAGATCGGGCCCGCGCTCGACGGGTTTGGCTTTCTGGTGCCCCGCAGCGAAAAACGCCGCACGCTTGGCACGGTGTGGAATTCGTCGCTGTTTCCCGGGCGGGCGCCCGCGAGGCGGATGCACCATCACCAGCTTTGTCGGCGGCGCCACCGAGCCGGAGGTCCTGGAAAAGCCGGACGAGCGAAATTGCGGCGCTCGTGCAGGATGAAAACTGCGAAAATCCTGGGCATCACCGGACCGCCGGTGGCTTCCGCGGTCTGGAAGCATCCGAAGGCGCTGCCGCAATACAACCTGGGCCACGGGCACGTCGTGGAAGCCATTCGCGATGGGGAGAAAGAAAATCCGGGACTGTTTTTTTCGGGGAACTATCTGGAAGGGCCTTCGCTCGGCAAGTGCGTGGAGCACGGATTCAAGACGGCGGAGGCGGTGGAGCAATTCCTCAAGCACGGGCAGAAAAGCTAGAGAGAGATCCCTCGTCGCTTCGCTCTGTCGGGATGACAACGAAAGGCAAAACCCGTCAATGATTTACTTCGCGGGGTTGCTTTTGTGCCGCGTCGCCAGGCGGAACTCGCGGCGCTCGCCCGCTTCGCGAAAACGGCGGCGGTCCTCCTCTGTCTCCAGAATCAGCGGCGGCGCAGGATGCGGCTGGCGATTCAAGTCCAGCGCCACGTAGGTCAAATAGGCGCTGCTGGTGTGTTTCCGCTCACCGGTCAGGATATTTTCCGAAAACACCTTCACGCCGACTTCCATCGAGGTGTGGAACACGCGATTGACGCTGGACTTCAGCACGATGAATTCGCCCACCGCAATCGGAAAGCGGAAATCGAGATAATCCACCGACGCCGTCACCACGTAGCTGTTGGAGTGCCTTCCGGCGGCCAGCGCCCCGGCGATATCGATCAGGTGCATCACCCGCCCGCCCAGCATGTTGCCAAGGGCGTTGGCGTCGTTCGGCAGCACGAACTCGGTCATCTCGGAGCGCGAAGCGCTCACCGGCTTGCCGTGCGAGACCTCCGCGCACCATCCACACGTTTGGTCTTCGCTTCTTTTTTGCCGTTTTGCCGTGGGCATTGTACGTGATCCGTCTTTCTTTGAGCGCTCGATGTGCCGCTTGGCGCGCGCGGCCGAGCCCGCTATAATACGCGCATTCATCCCATGACCCAAACACAGAAGTCGCGCCGCGAAATTCTGGAACAATTTGTGGCCCAGAAACCGGCCGACGCCTTTGCGCGCTACGGGCTGGCCCTGGAATGCGCCAAGCTCGGCGACGATCAGGCCGCCACGGCCCACTTCCAGAAACTCCTCGAGACTAATCCCGGAGTATGTGGCCGGCTATTTCCAGTTCGGCCAGTTTCTGTCGCGCCTCGGGCGGCTGGAAGAGGCGCGCAAGCTGCTTTCCGATGGCATCGTCGTCGCGCAGAAGACCGGCGACGCGCACGCGCGCGACGAAATGCAGGCGGCGCTGTCTTCGTTGCGCTAGTAGCGCCCGCGCAGGCCCTTTTCCGCGGCGTACGCCAACTATGGCCAAGCCCGACCGCATTCCGCTGTTTCCGCTGGACGTGGTTCTGCTTGCCCTCCATGCCGCTGCCGCTGCACATCTTCGAGCCGCGCTACAAAATCATGATCCGGCGCTGCCTGGGCGAAAAGATCGAATTCGGAATGGTGCTGGCGCAGCAACCAGTCCATAGCCAAGACCGGATGCACGGCAGCGATCGACCGGAAAATAAAGGAGTATCCCGACGGACGGATGGATATCCTGACGGAGGGCCGTTCGGTCTTTCGGCTGGTCGAAGTCCTCGACGAAAAGGAGTACTACGAAGGATGGTCGAATATCTCGCCGATGAACCCTCTGAAATCGACGCCTGCCAAACAGACCAAGCTGGTCGATCTCTTCGAGAAGTGCCACGTGCTGCTGTTCGGCCGACCCTGGGAGCAAGGCGAGCCAAGCGACCCGGCAACGCTGGCCTATCGCATGGCGGCGCGGCTCCCGATGGAACTGCGCAGCGCCAAGAGCTGCTCGAGATGCGCAAGGAAAGCGACCGCCGCGAGTTCCTGCTCGAATGGCTCGAGAGTTTCTGCCACAGCTTGCGAGCGCGAAAAAATGCGAAAGCGCGCGGAGGCAACGGGCACGCCCTAATTGACATCTGCAGCACTAATGAGGCTTTCCAATCAAATTATGCCTGTGCGCGGCGTTCCACTATAATGGAGCTTCACGCTCTCTGTAAGAGCGCGCATCATAAGGATTGGTGACTCGAATGAGTCCACAGCCGAAGAATCTGGGTGAGCTTCGCCGGAGCCAGTGGTCGGAGGAGCGGATCGCCCAGCGAAGCGTCCGCCAGGAATTGCGCGAAAATCTGCTTTGCAAGATGGAGAAGGGCGAGCCGCTGTTCCCCGGCGTGCACGGCTACGACGATACAGTGATACCGCAGATCATCAACGCCATTCTTTCGCGGCATCACTTCATTCTGCTGGGGCTGCGCGGCCAGGCGAAATCGCGCATCATCCGCGGGCTCGTTTCTTTCATGGACCCGGCAGGTGCCGGTGGTGGAGGGCTGCGAGATCCACGACAATCCTTACCAGCCGCTTTGCCGGCCGTGCCGCGAGCGCATCGCCGCCGAAGGCGACGCAACGCCCATCGCCTGGCTGCCGCGCGACCATGCGCTACGTGGAAAAGCTGGCCACTCCGGATGTGACCATCGCGGACATGATTGGCGACGTTGACCCGATCAAAGCCGCGCGCGGCGGCCGCAATCTCTCCGACGAGCTGACGATTCACTACGGCCTGCTGCCGCGCGCCAATCGCGGCATCTTCGCCATCAACGAACTGCCCGACCTCGCCGGCAAAATCCAGGTGGGCCTGTTCAACATCATGCAAGAAGGCGACATCCAGATTAAGGGCTACCCGGTACGGCATGGCGCTGGATGTGCTGCTGGTGTTCACCGCGAATCCTGAGGATTACACCGCGCGCGGAAAGATCATCACGCCGCTGAAAGACCGCATCGGCTCGGAAATCCGCACGCATTATCCGGCCACGGTGGCGGAAGGCATGTCGATCACCGCGCAGGAATCCTGGACCAACCGCGACGCCAAGCGGCGCGTGGAGGTTCCAGAATACATCCGCGAGATCGTGGAAGAAGTCGCTTTCCAGGCGCGCGAAGATAAGCGCGTGGACCGCCGCTCGGGCGTCAGCCAGCGGCTGCCGATCAGCACCCTGGAAAATGTGCTGAGCAGCGCCGAGCAGCGCGCCGTGCGCAGCCACGACTCGGCTGTCGTGGCGCGCGTCGCCGATGTCTACTCGGCGATTCCCGTCATGACCGGCAAATTCGAGCTCGAATACGAAGGCGAAATGCGCGGCGCGGAAAACATCGCGCGCGAACTGATTCGCGCGGCGGTGGGCAAGACCTTCACACAAATATTTCACGAACGTGAATTTTCAGCCGGTGATGCAGTGGTTCGAGATCGGCGGCGAACTGAAAGTGCCCGCCAACGCTTCGAGCGCCGAAGTGCTGGGGCAACTGAAGAAAATCCAGGGACTGTTCGAGCATCTTGCGACTCTGGGCGTAGGCTCGAAAGACGACGCCGCGCTGCAAACCAGCGCCGCCGAATTCATTCTCGAAGGCTTGTGGGCGCACAAGCGCATCAGCCGCAGCGAGGAACGCGGATTTTTCGCCGAGGCGCGCAAAACGACCGAGCCGCGCGATCCGCGAGAACCTTCGGGCGAATGCCGCGGCGCCAGTTCAACTAAAGTTCAATTGAAGTTCAACGGAAGCTAAACGGAAGCTATCCAGCTGAACGCACGCGAAGCGGCTGGCTAGATCGGCAGATGAACCGACAAAGGCGGAAACCATGAAATACACGCGCTATTCGCGTTACTCACCCGATGCCGCCGACGACATCGACCTGCAGGAACTGATGAACCGCATGTCCGACTTTTTTCTGCAGAGCGGCTTTGACAACCAGTACGGCATCTACGAAATGGACATGGAGCGCTCGCGCGAGCAGCACATGGAGCAACTGCGCCAGGCGATCCTCCGGGCCCTGCAGGAAGGCGACCTGGTTCCGCCCGAAATGATGGAACAGATGCTGCAGAATCCCGACCTCTCGCAGAACAAGGAACTGAACGACCTGATCGACCAGATCATCCAGCGCATGGAAGAAGAAGGCTACATCACGCAGCAGCAGTCGGCGCGGGTGACGCCGCCGCCTTCGGAAACGCCCGGCGGCCAGATCGGGCGCGGAAGAGCCGAAAGTGGAAGCGCGGTTTGAAATCACCGACAAGGCGCTCGACTTTCTCGGCTTCAAAACGCTGAAGGACCTGCTCGCGTCGCTCGGAAAGAGCAGCTTTGGACGGCACGACACGCGCGATCTGGCGACCGGCGTCGAATCCGGCGGCACTTCGAAGCCCTATGAATTCGGCGACACGCTGAACATGGACATCAGCGGGACGCTTTTCAACGCCGTGCAGCGCAACGGCGCCGGCCTGCCCATCGAGCTCGACTATCCCGACCTGATGGTGCATCAGTGCGAATATCAAAGCTCCTGCGCCACGGTGCTGATGCTCGATTGCAGCCACAGCATGATTCTCTACGGCGAGGACCGCTTCACGCCCGCCAAGCGCGTGGCGCTGGCGCTTTCCCACCTGATTCGCACGCAGTATCCGGGAGACTCGCTGCACTGCGTGCTGTTTCACGACAGCGCCGAGGAAATTCCGATCGGCAAGCTGGCTCGCGTGCAGGTGGGCCCCTACTACACGAACACGCGCGAAGGCCTGCGCATGGCGCAGCGCATCTTGTCGCGGCAGAAGAAAGACATGCGGCAGATCGTGATGATCACCGACGGCAAGCCCTCGGCGCTGACGCTGGAGGACGGGCGAATCTACAAGAACGCGTTCGGGCTCGATCCGCTGGTGGTGACGCAAACCATGGAAGAAGTGGCCAAGTGCAAGCGGGCCGGAATCCTGATCAATACCTTCATGCTGGCGAGCGACTACAGCCTCGTCCACTTCGTGCAGAAGATCACCGAGCTTTGCCGCGGCAAGGCCTACTTCACGACTCCCTACACGCTCGGGCAGTATCTGCTGATGGATTACGTGGGCCGCAAAACGCGCAATATTCATTGATGGCATAGGGGCGTTCAGGGAATTGGGTGCGCAGGCAGCGCCAGGTCTGCGGCGCTTCGGCGCCGCCCGTGCGCGCGGGTGACGCGGGTCAGCGTAGTGATTCTTCCGTGTGCCGTTTTGAAACGCTTCGACAGATGCTCTGAATCTGGAGTAATTTTAGCAAGTGAGCTTCCGTAAATTTGCCCGCACATTTTTTGGAGGGTGCTGCATGAGCGCGCTGTCGCCGGGAAAAACTGCGCCGCCGATTACGCTGGCCACCGTCGACGGCAAGAAGGCGTCCCTTGCGGACGCGCTGGCGAAAGGTCCGGTGCTGGCTGCGTTTTTCAAGGTGAGCTGCCCCACCTGCCAGTTCACGTTTCCCTTCCTGGAACGAATGTATGAAATGTTTGGCGGCGAGAATTTCACGTTCTGGGCGATCTCACAGAACGACGCCGAAGACACGCGCGAGTTTCTCGATAGGTATGGAGTGCGCTTCCCGGCGCTGCTGGACGAGAAGGGCTACCCGGCGTCCAATCAGTATGGACTGACGAATGTGCCCACGGCGTTTCTGATCGCGCCGGACGGGAAAATCCAGATCAGCAGCGTAGGATTTTCCAGGGCGGATCTCGAAAAAATCGCGGCAGCGGCGGCCCGGGCCACCGGCAAACTCGCCGCGCCTCTTTTCAAACCCGGCGAGGCGGTTCCGGAATATAAACCTGGTTGAGGCTCGCGAAACTAGGTTCCGGCGGAACCTTCCCAAGCTCTTAAAAACAGATTCCTGAAACCCAGATCACTCCTCGAGTAATTCCAGCGGCTTCTTCTTGTGCTTGGGCGGCTTGAGGCGCTTGTCGGGTATGGTGCGCTCGGGAGGAGGCATTCCTATGCCGAGGCGGGCGCGGCGGCGCGCCTCCTTGCTTGCTCGAAACACCGTCTTTTTCTTGCGGGGCATTTTCCTTGCTCAATTCGACGCGCTCCGAACCTTTGCGGCGCCGGCGGGTTCGGGCTGCTTCGATTTTTCCTCGAGCTTCTGCTGCGCGAGTTGCGGCTCAAAACAGCGGCGGCAGCGCGCCTCGTACATTCCGCCCGCGCCCACGACAATCAGCTCTTCGGACGCCACGAGGCGCTGCGTGTGAACGGCGGGATTTCCGCAGCGCATGCAGATCGCCAGCAGCTTGGTAATCTCCTCAGCCACCGCGAGCAGTCGCGGCATCGGCTCAAAGGGACGACCCATGAAATCGGTGTCGAGACCGGTGACGATCACCCGCTTCCCAAGTTCGGCGAGGCGAGAGCACGCGTCAACGATGCTTTCCCCCAAAAACTGGGCCTCGTCGACGCCGATGACTTCCGTGCGAGGAGCGACCTTTTCAAGGATTTCCGTCCCGCTCTGCACCAGCTCGGAGGGAATCTCCAGGCCGGAATGCGAGACGATGCCGTTTTTGGCGTAGCGCTGGTCGATGATGGGCTTGAAAATCTGCACGCGCTGCCTGCCGATTTCCGCGCGGCGCAAGCGGCGGATTAGTTCCTCGCTCTTGCCGGAAAACATCGGCCCGACGATTACCTCGATCCAGCCCATATTGCCCTTAACGATATCCACGTGTTGCGAGTCCTCCGTGTGCTAAGGCTATCACAGCAGATTCAGGAATAACGGGGCAATCCCGCACCTGCGGGAAATTTCAGTTCGAAAGCAAGTTCGGCAGCAGCTCGCCAGCCTTGCCGAGGTGGCATTCGGTGAAGGCCAACCGATTAGCCGGCTCTTCAGGGCCAACGTAAACCGTGCGCGCCCGGCCGCGAACGTGGGCGGCAAAACTTGCGGCGGGCTCAACGGATCCCGGACGTTCCGATGGCCAGGAACAAAGTGCAGCGTTCCAACGCGCGATAAACCCGGTCCAGTTCGAACGGCACCTCTCCGAACCAGCAGATGTGCGGGCGAATCCGGCCGCCGCAATCACAGCGCGGGAGATCCGCGGGCGGCTCATAGAGTTTTGCATCGGCAAACGGGGGCCGATCGCAGGAATCGCAGCGGCTTTTGAAGAGTTCGCCGTGCATGTGAATCACGTCCGGCGAGCCGGCTTGCTCGTGAAGGTCATCGACATTCTGCGTGCAAAGAACGAGCCGGTCGCCGATGGCATGCGCCAGACGCGCGAGAGCGGCGTGGCCCGGGTTGGGCTTCGCGACAGCAGCCGCCCGGCGGCGCATCGAATAGAACTCCCACACGAGCGCGGGGTCGCGCCGCCAGGCATGCGGCGAAGCAACCTCTTCGAAACGATAATTCCGCCAGAGGCCGCCCGCATCGCGAAAGGTAGGTATGCCGCTCTCAGCGCTGATTCCCGCTCCGGTAAGCGCGAAAACGCGGTCGGATTTTCCGATGGCGAGCATGGCGCAGATGGAAGCCGAGGGTTTAATCAGAAGGCTGCGCCGCAGGACGCATTTCCCCGCCATGGACGCGATGCCACCAGAGGCTCAGGCGGTCCATGTAAAGATAAACCACCGGCGTGGTGAAGAGCGTGAGCATCTGGCTGAAGATCAGCCCCCCGGCGATGGTGATTCCGAGCGGCCTCCGCAACTCCGAGCCGCTTCCGCTGCCGAAGACCAGGGGCAAAGCGCCGAGAAGGGCGGCCATCGTGGTCATCAGGATAGGCCGGAAGCGCAGGAGGCAGGCCTGAAAGATCGCTTCCGCGGGGCTTTTCCCTTCGCTGCGTTCGACCGCAATCGCGAAATCGATCATCAGAATGGCATTTTTCTTCACGATTCCAATCAGCAGGATCATGCCGATAATCGCGATCACGCTGAGGTCGATACGAAACAGCAGAAGCGCGAGCACCGCGCCAACGCCCGCCGAGGGAATGGTTGAAAGAATGGTGATGGGGTGGATGAAACTCTCGTACAGCGCTCCGAGCACGATGTAGACCGCGAGCAGCGCCGTAATGATCAAAGCCGGTTCCGTGCTCAGCGAGGCTCGAAAGGCCTGCAACGTGCCGGAATACAAGCCGTGAATGGAGGCGGGCATCCCCATACTCTGCTCCAAGTCGTCGATCTCGCGCGAAGCATCGCTCAAAGCCATGCCGGGCGCGAGATTGAATGAAATCGTAACCGCGGGAAACTGGCCCTGGTGGTTGACCGCCAGCGGAGCAATCGTGGGCTCATACTTAGCGACGGCGCTCAGCGGGACCACGCTGCCGTTGGATGAATGAATGTAAATGTCTTTGAGGGCGGAAGGGTCCTGCCAGAATTGCGGCGCCACTTCCATTACTACGTGATACTGATTCAGCGACGTGTACATGGTGCTGACCTGGGCCTGGCCGAAGGCGTCATAAAGCGTCGAATCGAGAGTTTGCGGCGTGATCCCCAAGCGGGCGGCCGTGGCGCGGTCGTAGCCGACAGACACGCGCAAGCCATTGTCCTGCTGGTCGCTATTGACCTCGGTGAAGCCGCGGATGCGCCTCATGCGGTCGAGCAGAATGGGTCCCCATTTGATGAGGTCGTCGAGATTTTCGCTCTGGATCGTGTACTGATACTCCGCGTTGCTTGCCCTTCCGCCGATATGCAGGTCCTGGCCGGCTTGCATAAAGACGCGCGCCCCCTGCACGGAATTAAGTTTTGGGCGCAGACGCGCGATGAGTTCGCTGGCGCTGACGTCACGAAGTTTGCGGCCCTTGAGAGCCAGGAAAATGTTTCCCGAATTGATCGGGCCCTGGCCGCCGGTGAAGGCCGTCACGTTGCTGATGGCCGGATCGGAGTTCAAAATTTCCGAATAACTCTCCGTGAGGGTCTGCATCCTTTGGAAGGAGACGTCCTGAGGCCCTTGAATGCCGCCTACGACGGTTCCGTTGTCCTGTTCGGGGAAGAAACCCTTCGGCACGATGACCAGCAGGTAGATGTTCACCGCAATGGTGATGAATAGAATCGCCAGTGTGAACGCGGGGTGCCGCAGAACCACCCGCAATGCACTTTCGTAGCTGCGGAGCAGCCAGCTCAGGATTGCCTCACTCGCGCGATAGAGGCGCCCGTGCCCAGCAGGGTCTTCATGCTTGAGCAATCGGGAGCACATCATAGGCGTGGTGGTGAGGGAAACAAGCAGGGAAACGAGGATGGAAACCGACAAAGTTACGGCAAACTCCCGAAACAGCCGGCCGATAATCCCGCCCATGAGCAAAATGGGAATGAAGACCGCCACCAGCGACAGGCTGATCGAAAGCACTGTAAAGCCGATTTCGCTCGCGCCCCGCAACGCCGCAGCCAGCGGACGCATGCCTTTTTCCATGTACCGCGTGATGTTTTCGATGACCACAATCGCGTCGTCCACCACGAACCCGGTGGAGATAGTCAGCGCCATCAGGGACAAGTTGTCCAGGCTGTACCCGAACAGATACATCGCTCCGAACGTTCCGATCAGCGACACCGGAACCACCACCGCGGGAATCATCGTCGCGCTGGGACTGCGCAGGAAAAAGAACACCACCAGAATCACCAGGCAGACGGACACGACGAGGGCGCGTTCCACGTCGCGCACGGACGAGCGGATGGTCACCGTCCGGTCCAGCAGGATCGCTAGATCGATACCAGGCGGAATCGACGCTTTCAGCGAAGGCAGAGCCAGCCGGACGCGGTCGACCGTGTCGATGATGTTCGCCCCTGGCTGGCGGAAGATGATTACCGGGATGGCCTTTTTTCCGTTCACATAGCCGGCAACGCGCAGGTTTTCAACCGAGTCGGTGACCTCCGCGACGTCCGACAGTTTGATCGCGGCTCCTTTGTGATAACCCACGATCAGGGGGCGGTAATCTTTCGCCTTGAGCAGTTGGTCGTTCGCGAGGATGTTCACGGTTCTCGTGTCGTCGGAGATCTGACCTTTGGGAAGGTTGGCGTTCTGGGCGTTCAGCAGATTGCGCACATCCGGCAAGCCCAGGCCGTAGCTGTTCAACTGAGTGGGGTTGATGTCGACGCGCACGGCAGGGAGCGCGCCGCCGCCCACAAATACCTGCCCCACACCCTGAATCTGCGAGAGGCTTTGCTGCATGATCGTGGAGGCGGCGTCGTACAGCTGGCCGCGGTCCAGCGAGCTGGACGTCAACCCCACGATCATGATGGGCGCATCGGAGGTATTCACCTTCCGATACGTCGGATTGCTGGGCAGATTCGAGGGAAGAAAGCTGCGCGCCGCGTTGATGGCGGCCTGGACGTCTCTTGCGGCGCCGTCGATATTGCGATTCAGGTCAAACTGGAGCGTGACGCTCGTCGTTCCCAGGTAGCTGGCCGACGTCATTTCCGTGACGCCTGCGATCCGGCCAAATTGCCGCTCGAGCGGGGTGGCGATCGAGGACGCCATGATCTCGGGGCTGGCACCCGGCAGCGCCGCGCCAACCGTAATGGTCGGGAAATCGATCTGCGGCAGCGGCGCAACTGGCAGAAAGAAAAAGGCAACGGCCCCGGCAAGCGCGATGGCCACCGTAAGAAGGGTCGTAGCGACGGGGCGGTGTATGAATGGCGAGGATAAGCTCATTGCTCGCTTACAGGAAACGCTGCAATTTTAATGACGAGGCCGATCGGCGCGTCTGCATTCAGTTCGAAGGCTCAGGGGCCCCGCTCCGGGGGACATGCTGACTGTGCGGATTATGCGTGCAGCTATCCCGAAGTCCATAAGCCACTTACCATTTATCCCATTTGTTTGGCTGTTTATCAGTGTACATGATTGGGATGCGCACCGAGGGGCTCGCGTTTCAAATACGGCGCGATGAATTGGGGCTGTTTGCCGCACTGCAGCCGGGAAACTGCTGAGGCCAGATTGGGTTTTAGACGCAGAGCGAAGTAAGCTGATAGCGTGGCGCCGGCACAAAAAACTGACGCAGCGGGGGAGCGGGAACCGAGTTGTGTATTCTGCCAGATCGCAGGCCGCGAAGCCGACGCGAAAATCGTGTTTGAGGATGACGTATCACTGGCCTTCCTCGACTCCCGTCCCCTGTTTCCCGGCCATTGCCTGCTCATCTCGAAGGCTCATTACGAGACAATCGCCGATCTTCCCAACGACCTGATCGGCCGCCTTTTCTCCAACGCGCAGTATCTGGCTGGAGCGGTTAAGGGAGCCATGCAGGCGGAGGGAACATTCGTGGCCATCAATAACACCGTGAGCCAGAGCGTACCGCACTTCCACATTCACATCGTGCCACGGCGCCGCAAAGATGGCTTGCGCGGATTTTTCTGGCCACGCCACGCCTATTCGAGTGAAGATGAAATGGCGGCGGTGCGGGACGTGTTGTCGTCCTGGATGAAGCAAAACGAAAAGCCCTGAGCCTTAAAAATGAGCCCGAAAAAATGAGCCTGAAAAAATATCAGCAGAAGCGGCGCTTCGACGTAACGCCGGAGCCTTCCGGGAATGAAGCCGCGGCGAAAAAGAAGCCGGTAGAGCTCATCTTCGTCGTCCAGAAACACCGCGCCTCGCATCTCCATTACGATTTCCGTCTCGAGATGGAACGGCGTGCTGCTTTCGTGGGCGGTGCCAAAGGGCCCTCGCTCGATCCCTCGGTGAAACGGCTGGCGATGCAGGTCGAGGACCACCCCATCGAGTACGCCACCTTTGAAGGTGTCATTCCCGAGGGCGAGTACGGCGGCGGAACGGTGATGGTCTGGGATCAGGGCACGTGGGAACCGGAGCAGCCTGACCCGGATGCGGCCCTGGCAAAAGGCGATCTGAAGTTCACGCTGTACGGCAAGAAGCTGAAAGGCTCGTGGGTGCTGGTCCGAACGCGAGGATTCGGCGGCAGCTCGGGCACGCTCCTCGTGGCTGCTGATCAAGCATCGCGACCAGTATGCTTCGCAACGGGACATCGCCGAAGAGGAGCCTCTCTCGGTGGTCACCGGAAGCTCGCTGGCAGAAATCGCTCGCGATGGAGGCGGAAACGTTGAAAAGGCCGCCACCGGCGATCCTGTCTCCGCGGCAGAAACCGAAAAAAGCCGCCAGATCGACCATCAAGAAAACGCGGAAGCGCGGGCCCGAAAGCCTCGAAGACATCGAGATGAAGGCAGAACGCCCCCTACTTCAGCCGGAAGCAGGAAAAGCACGTCGAGCAGCGCGAGAATCGCAATCGCGAACTCCACGATGAACGAACGCGCCTCGTTGAACTGATCGACCATCACATCGTAGAGCTCGCCCACGGTGCGAAGCTTTTCATCCACCAGGTTGCGATAATCCGGCACTCCCATGCGCGTGGCCGCCAGCCGATACAGCCGCGCGTAGTAGATATCGCTGACGAATTTGATCGCGTTGTCGATGCGCTCGGTAAGCTCCATCACGTCCAGGCGGATCGTATTGAAGCGCTTGGCGTCCCGCGGGACGCTCCAGCGCGATAGCAGGACGTTCCGCCTGCGCTCGAGCGCGGTGTATACATCGGAGAGCAGCTGGGTCATCAGTCCGTCGTAATAGCGAAATTCCAGCAGCTGCATTTTCGCGTATTCGAGCACCTGGTTGGTGGCGGCGGCGTCTTCTCCCCGGTCATAAACGAGTGCGGCCGAGGCCCCCAGCACCACAAGATCCGAGACGTAATAGGACAGGCTCGATTGCAGAATTTCTTCCGTGACGCCCGGCGCGAGCGGCGTGAGTTCGCCGCGAACAAGCTGCGCAATCTTCGTGTCCATGCACCGAGAGCAATTCAGTGCCGTTCATCGGCGCCCTCCGGCCTGCTGACATTGCTCGAGATTGATCACCAGGTACTCCTCCTGCAGCCAGTCCTTCACGGGCTGTATCACGCGCGGGCGCCAGTTGCTCCAGGTGCTCGCCTACGATTTCGCGCGCATAGGGCTCGATGGTCGACCGGATCGGTCCAGCGCGACGTCTGCTGCAGCAGCGATTCCCAATCGCATTCGAAGGGCGTCTCAATCTGCACCACCACCACGGCAAAAGCGTAATATTTGATCGAACACAGACCCGCTCCCCGTGGCCAGTTCGATGGCCTGAGCTGGTTCGACGATGGGCGCGTGCTCGAAACGGACATATTCGGGCGTCGCCGCGGGGAAAACGCGCTTTACCGTGCCGCCGCGCGGGCCGAGCAGTTCGCGCAGCTTGTCGAGGTCGAGGGCCTCGGCGACATCGTAGAGAAAAAGAATCCGGAAGCATCCGCGCAGGATCACCATCCACTTTTATCATCGAACCTGCCGTTTCCAAAGAAGTAAAAGCATTTAGCCCGCAGCGCCCCCCAAGCTGTATGGAAACGTCACTGATCCCGAAACGCGCACTTGTCGATACTGGGTAAGCGAGCCAAACTTCTCTCGAAAGGACTTCGCAAAAAGCGCTCGACTCACTGGCGCGATTCTTGAAACAATCAGGATCGATAAAAGAATACGAATCGAAGGGACTTCATGGATCAAAACAACGGCAGTAGCCCGCGCTTTCCCAATCTTCCCAAGCGCATTAGCGGTTTAGAACGGCTGGTTTACAACCTGTGGTGGAGCTGGAATCGGGCCGCCCGCGAAATGTTCCGGGCGCTCGATCTGCAGGCGTGGCTCAACAGCGCAACACAATCCGTTGCGGATGCTCACGATGGTTTCGCAGGAGACCCTCGAAAAGGCCGCCAAGAATCCGGAATTCCTCGAACGCTATGACGCGGTGATGGCCTATTTCGAAGCGGAGGTAGCTTCCCCTCGCCGGCTGGTATACCGCCGAATTTGGCCGGCCTTCCGCCCCGATCGCCTATTTTTCCGCCGAATATGCGTTTCACAATTCCCTGCCCCTCTATGCCGGAGGCTTGGGCGTTTTGGCGGGCGACTACATCAAGGAATGCAGCGACCTTGCCGTACCGGTGGTGGCCGTGGGGCTGATTTATTCGCGCGGCTACGTGTCGCAGAGGCTGCGCGACGATGGCTGGCAGGAAGATCAGGAAAACATCCTCGATCGCACCTACGATCCCGTGAAGCCGGTTCTCGACGCAAAAGGCGCTCCTCTCACGGTGCAGGTGCCGCTGTTCGATCCGCCAGTCCACGTGCTCGTGTGGCGAGCGGACATCGGACGCGTGCCGGTCTATCTCCTCGACACCGATATCGAAAGCAATCAGCCCTGGGACCGGGCCATCGCCCACCGGCTGTACATCACCGAATCCGAGCAGCGGCTGCGGCAGGAAATCGTTCTGGGCATTGGCGGGATGTGCGTGCTCGAGGCGCTGGGAATGCAACCATCGGCCATCCACATCAACGAAGGACATCCCGGCCTCGCGCTTCTCGAACGCGTCCGCATGCTTGTCGAGAAAGGCGCCACTTTCAAGGATGCCTTCGACGAAGGTTCGCGACAGCTCCATGTTCACCACGCACACGCCGCTGACGGCTGGGACCGACGTGTTTCCCTTTCCTCTGTTTGAGAAATACTTCGGGCACGCTTACAGCCGGTTTGGGACCGACCGCGATACCCTTCTGCAACTGGGAGTTTATCCGCCGGACCCCAGCGCCGGATTCAACATGACGGCGTTCGCCCTGCGCATGACGAAGTACTGCAACGCTGTGAGCAAAAAACACGCCGAAGTGGCCAGGCAGATGTGGTCGAGCATCTGGCCCGACAAAAAGGAAGCCGATGTTCCCATCGCCGCAATTACCAACGGCGTTCACATGCTCACCTGGATGGACCCGATCTGGCTGCAGCCGCTTCTGGACAAGCACCTCGGCCCTGACTGGGTGCGGGATCAGGATCGCGTGGGAATCTGGGAACTGGTCAAAAGGATTCCGGATGTGGATTTATGGCATCTGCGGCGTCGGCTGAAGGGATTAATGATCGATGAAATCAACGAACGAGCCCGCGAGCGCTGGCAGAACAAGCGCGTCCGCGCGGAAAGCGTGATTGCGTTCGGCGCGCTGCTGGAGCCCGAGGTCTTCACGATCGGCTTCGCCCGTCGCTTCACAGGCTATAAGCGGCCGGACCTTATTCTGTACGACCTGGACCGCCTGAAGCGCCTGCTGACCAACACGCTGCGGCCCGTGCAGATCATTTTCGCAGGTAAGGCCCATCCTTCGGATGTGGAAGGCGCGCGGATCATTCAAAGGGTGTTCCGCCTGGCTCAAGACCCCGAGTTCGGCGCGCGCATCGCGTTCGTGGAGGATTACGACCAGCACTTGGCGCAGCGCATGGTGCGAGGCGTCGACGTATGGCTTAACAACCCCGTTCCGCCTCTCGAGGCCAGCGGAACCAGCGGCATGAAAGCGAGCATGAATGGCGTGCCTAACCTTTCGATCCTCGATGGCTGGTGGATGGAGGGTTATAACGGGCAAAACGGCTGGGCCTTCGGTGATGAACCGTACGATGGTGACCGCAGCAAGGCCGACGCGGAATCCATCTACCGGTTGCTGGAAGAGAAAATCATTCCGCTGTACTACGACCGGTCGGATGACGAAGTCCCGCACGGTTACGTGCAGGTGATGAAGGCGGCCATTAAGACGGTGGCACCTCAATTCAGCACGCGGCGCATGGTGAAAGAATATGTCAACCGGTTCTACGTGCCGGCGCTGGGAATTACCTCATTGAAGGTCTGATCAAAAGCGATCAGACCATTGGATCAAGCGGCCCGCGTGATTCGAAGCTGAGGACCATAAGCCTTCGCGGTTGATTCCAGGCGGTTTTCGCCGAGGTCATTTCCTGCATCCATCACTAACTAGAATGGCTCGCTCATGACACTTCGGCACATCGTCTGGAGGTTGCGCGAGGAGTTCTGGCCTGAGAAGCATCCCTATGACATTTTGATGGGCTGCGATACCTCGGGAATGGTCCTTGGGCGGCGACTGGGGCCGGAAGCCACCGATTACCAGCCGGTCGACCCGGACGTGTTTCGCGCTACGATGGCGCACGTCATTGGGCACGTCATTGCGCACGTGAATGCCGGCACGTGTGGAGCTGTGTCGGAGCTTACCTTTGTTGATCTGGGATGCGGCAAGGGCCGGGCGCTCCTGCTCGCCGAGGAGTACGGCTTCAGGCGAATCGTCGGCGTGGAATTCTCAGCGAAACTTGCCCGAATTGCTTCGCGGAACGCAGCCAAGGCGGGGTCGGCCCGCATCGCGGTGGTTCGAAGCGACGTGCGCGCGTTTGATTTCCCCGAGGGGCCGCTGGTCGTCTTCCTGTACAATCCATTCAGCGCGCAGATCACGCGCAGCG
Source organism: uncultured Acidobacteriota bacterium (assembly GCA_963848365.1). Taxonomy (GTDB): domain Bacteria; phylum Acidobacteriota; class Terriglobia; order Acidiferrales; family UBA7541; genus Palsa-295. The sequence continues at coordinate 496,883 of CAWKDI010000002.1, read as the reverse complement.
TCATGCAGCGTCTTGCCTCCCGCCCGCATACTTCCTACATCGCTTACGTGAATCCACTTCACGCTGATGCGATTTCATCTCTGCCGGGTGCCGCAGTCGTTGCGCAAGACGATTGGTGCACGATTTGGAGATTCCGCGCCGGTTCCCGGGCACCGTGCGCCGCGCCCAGTACGGCGCCCTCCGCCAGCGCCCTGTTAAAATGAAAAAAGATGAATAAGAAGACGGCAAACGTCGAGCCGAAGCGCACGCCCAGCGCGGCCGAGCGCGAGTGGGCAGAGAAAACGCTGGCCCCCACGCTGGCGAAATCCCCGGAGCGCAGCCAACAGTTCACTACAGTTTCCGGCTACCCGATCCGCCGCTTGTACACCGAGGCTGACCTTGCCGGTTGGAACGCCGAGCGCGATCTGGGCGTTCCCGGCGAGCCACCTTACACGCGCGGGATCCATCCGAGCATGTATCGGGCGCGCCTCTGGACCATGCGCCAGTTCGCGGGCTTCGGCTCCGCGCGCGACACGAACGAACGCTTCCGCTACCTGCTGTCGCAGGGGCAAACCGGCCTTTCGGTCGCGTTCGATCTGCCTACGCTAATGGGCTACGACTCCGATCATCCGCTGTCGGAAGGCGAAGTCGGCAAGTGCGGGGTGGCCATCAGTTCCCTGGCCGACATGGAAGCCCTCTTCGACCGCATTCCGCTCGCCGAGGTAACCACGTCGATGACGATCAATTCGCCCGCCGCCGTGATCTGGGCCATGTACCTGGCGGTCGCCGAAAAGCAGGGCGCGGACTGGAAAACGCTTTCCGGCACGCTGCAAAACGACATCCTCAAGGAATACATCGCCCAGAAGGAATACATCTTCCCGCCCGAGCCTTCCATGCGGCTCGTTACCGACACGATCGAGTTTGGCGCGAAGCACACGCCGAAATTCAACCCCATCTCGATCAGCGGATACCATATTCGCGAGGCCGGTTCGACCGCCATTCAGGAGCTCGCCTTCACGCTGCGCGACGGAATCGAATACGTGGAGTGGGCGCTGCGCCGCGGGCTCGCAATCGACAACTTTGCGCCACGACTGTCCTTCTTCTTCAACGCGCACAACGATTTTTTCGAGGAGATCGCGAAATACCGCGCCGCGCGCCGCATCTGGTGCAATACGATGCGCGACCGCTTCGGCGCGAAGAATCCGCGCTCCTGGGCGCTGCGTTTCCACTCGCAGACGGCGGGATGCTCGCTCACCGCGCAACAGCCGCAGAACAACATCGTCCGCACAGCGATTCAGGCGCTAGCCGCCGTGCTGGGCGGCACGCAGTCGCTGCACACCAACTCGCTCGACGAGGCCTGGGCGCTGCCCACGGAAGCCGCCGCCACCATCGCGCTCCGGACGCAACAGGTCATCGCGTACGAAACCGGCGTGACGAATACCGCCGACCCATTTGGCGGCTCCTACTTCGTGGAAGCGTTGACCAACGAGATCGAACGAGGCGCGCTCAATTACTTCGAGAAAATCGACGCGCTCGGCGGCATGGTTCCCGCCATCGAACAAGGCTATCCGCAGCGCGAGATCGCCGACGCGTCATATCAGTACCAGTTAGCGGTTGATCGCAAGGAAAAGATCATCGTCGGCGTGAACGCATTCGTGTCGGAAGAAAAGCCCATCGAAATATTGCAGATCGATGAATCGGTGGCGCACCAGCAGGCCGAACGGTTGCAGAAACTGCGCGAGCAACGCTCGACTGCGGAAGTAGAACGAGGGCTGGAGGCGTTGCGCAAAGCCGCATCGGGCAGCGAGAACCTGATGCCGTATCTCTACGACGCCGTGAAAGCCTACGCCACGCTGGGCGAAATCTCCGACGCCCTGCGCGAAGTCTTCGGCGTTCACCACGAAGTCTCGGTCACGTAACAGCCAGCAACGCCTGATCGGGCGTGTATGTTATGGTTTTCTGTGGCAGGTTATGAGACGCGCACTACTCCTTTTCGCTTTCGTACTCGTTTGGATCGCTCCAGCCTCCGCTCAAAGTGCTGTCGTCAGCTGGTTTCCCATCCACATCGGCGACCGGTGGATCTACGAGCATGAGACCCGCGACGATAACGGCGGCGGAACGGCGCATCTGGAAATCCATCGGTGGAGAACCGAGGAGACCACCGTCGGCTCATGGCCAAGTCCAGAAGGCATGCTTGTCGCGAGACGAGTTCGAGTCATAGAGGGTTCTCCGCCCCCGGATTGGATCGATCCGGAGCGGGAACGGGCCTATCTGATTCGCGGCGATTGCCTTTACGGGAGTGAAGTTGAGTGGGAGTCGCGCGACCATCACATTTCCACTGCGTTTCGCGAGGACTTGCTCGCCGGGCATGTCGCCGCGGACTTCTGCTTCCCCCTCGTCGTGGGCAAGACGTGGGGTGCCCCGCAATGGGCCGAATGGCGCGCACCCGCGGACGCGAAAGACTGGCGAGTCACGGGAGAAAGAATACTCGACTCATCGGCCCCCAGCACTCGCGACATCTTTCACATCACCTCGGCTTCGTCGTATCTCGGCTCAGGCATGACGGCAGATATCTGGTTTGAAAAAGGTGTCGGGATCGTTCGCGAAGAGGAGATTCACCACGGCACCATTGGCGAAGAGCGAACCCGGCTCCTTCGCTTCGAATCCGCTCAACGGCGTTAGCCGCTTCCAGACCTTGGATCCTCCTTGGCACGCAAGGATACTGAAACGCTGTTGGCGACGCTTTCAGAATGTGAGGCTAAGGCATCAGAAGTCACTCGTATTAAGTTTTCGAGGAAGCTCGTGGCCGGCAGACAGCCTGCGCTGCTCAAGGAGGGCAAAGCCTGACGGGGTAACTCTGACGATGCAGCGCCCCTTCCGCTGCTCTCTGATCACTAAGCCGCGGTCATTGGCATCCTCCCAGACCGGGAGTCTGGGACAAGACGTGCGCCACGCGTCCATCACCTCTTCGTAGCTTCTCTCGCCTTTTGCCACCCATTCCAGCAGATCGAGAATGAGGGCCTCCACCACGTCGCTCATGGCTTCTGCAATTATTTTAAACCTGCGGGCCGGCTCCGCAAAAATAAACCCCCGAGGATCGCCAGAAATCCGCGGCGGCTTCTTGAACTGGATAAGAGATCGAGTGTCCGGCTTATCGACTCGTTCGCAGAACCCGCGCGGTGGCCAGCGATTCGCCTCGATGTTCCACGCGCGACCACATCCAACCCGCCGTTTCGTACAGCCCGATGGCCAGCACTCCCGCCACCATGATTCCGAGACCCACCTCCACGAGGGTCAACATCGTAACCAGATATGTCGCGATCGCTTCCATGGCTGCCCTCCTCTGTTCGCATTAACCACCTGACGCGGCAAACGAGCCATACGCGCTTGTCCCCGGATATAGGACGAAAAGTACCTGAGACGAAAACGGTCAGGCGCGGCGCCTGCAGCCAACACAGCATGCGGGCCGAGGGAGTCGAAAGAACCTGTACGTTAGAACCAAAAACGGCCAGGAAATTAACTGGCCTTATGGCTCCGGCTCCTGTAGCCGGGAGGGTTGCCCGCTACCCTTTGGTTCACCTTTTCAGTATTCTGGTATCTGCATGGCAGAGAAGAAAATACGCGTGCTGATCGCGAAACCGGGCCTCGACGGCCACGATCGCGGCGCGAAAATCATTGCGCGCGCGCTGCGCGATGCCGGCATGGAAGTGATCTACACGGGCCTGCGACAGACCCCGGAGATGATCGCTACAGCGGCGCTGCAAGAAGATGTCGACGTGATCGGCCTCTCAATCCTTTCCGGCGCGCATAATACGCTCTGCCCTCGGCTGATGGACCTGTTGCGGCAACATGGCATGACGGACGTAACCGTGCTGATCGGCGGGATCATTCCCGAGGCCGACATTTCGGCGCTGAAAAAAGCGGGAATCGCGGAAGTTTTTCTGCCAGGAACCACGACACAAGCCATCGTCGATTTCATCCGCCAGCGCGTGGCCGCGGCTTCTCAGGGAGTCTGACCAAAGGTGAGCGGCACAATTAGAGATGCGGGTAAAGTTGCGGGCAAGGACCCCGGAAACGAAAAGAGCGCGGGAAGCAAAGCTGCCCCGCAATCGCCGGCATTTCAGAAGAATACCCGGCAGATGATCGAGCTTCTCACCGCGATCAGGACCGAGGAAGAAAAGATTCGCCAGGGCGGCGGCGCAAAAGCCATCGAGGCACAGCATAAAAAAGGCCGCCTCACCGCACGCGAGCGCATTGCCAGGCTGATCGATCCAAAATCCGAATTCTTCGAACTGGGCCTCTACGCGGCTTACGGGATGTATGAAGAATGGGGCGGCGCGCCCGCCGCGGGAACGATCACCGGGCTGGCGCAGGTTTCCGGGCGCCGCGTGATGATCATCGCCAATGACGCCACGGTGAAAGCCGGCGCTTTCTTCCCGATGACCGCGAAGAAAGTGATTCGCGCGCAGAACATCGCCATTGATAATCGCATCCCTACAATCTATCTGGTCGACTCCTCCGGAATATTCCTTCCGCTTCAGGAGGACGTTTTCCCCGACACGGACGACTTCGGCCGCGTGTTCCGCAACAACGCCGTGATGAGCGCCATGCGCATCCCGCAGATCACCGCGATCATGGGCATGTGCGTGGCGGGCGGGGCCTACCTGCCGGTGATGTGCGACAGCATCCTGATGACCGAAGGCAGCGGCCTGTTTCTCGCCGGGCCCGCGCTGGTGCAGTCCGCCATCGGGCAGAAAACCTCGGCGGAAGAATTAGGCGGCGCGCAAATGCATGCGCAGATCAGCGGAACGATTGATTTTCGCGAGCCGGACGACGACGCCTGTCTGAAGCGCATCCGCTCTTTAGTCGAAAAGATGGGCCATCCCGCGAAAGCTCCCTTCGATCACAAGCCTGCCGAGCCGCCCGCGCATCCGGCGGAGGAAATCTACGGCATTTTTTCCGCGGAGCCTTCCAAACAATACGACATGCGCGACGTGATCGCGCGCGTTGTCGACCGGAGAGGGGACCCGAAAGGTGGCCAGAAAGCTGACCGGAATGATGACCGGAACGATGACGCGAGCAGCTTCGACGAATACAAAGCGGAATACGGCCAGACGCTCCTTTGCGGCTACGCGCGCATCGGAGGCTGGGCCGTCGGAATCGTGGCGAACCAGAAGAAGAATGTCACCGTCGCGGCGCCCGGCACGGGCGACAAGCGCATGGAATTCGGCGGCGTGATTTACACCGAGTCGGCGGACAAGGCCGCCCGCTTCATCCTCGACTGTAACCAGAATCTTATCCCGCTGGTTTTTCTCCACGACGTGAACGGGTTCATGGTCGGCAAGGAAGCCGAATGGAGCGGCATCATCCGCGCTGGCGCCAAAATGGTGAACGCGGTGGCCAACAGCGTGGTGCCCAAGATCGCCGTGATCTGCGGAGGCAGCTTCGGCGCCGGGCATTACGCCATGTGCGGAAAAGCTTACGACCCGCGGTTCATTTTCGCGTGGCCCACGGCGCGCTATGCGGTGATGAGCGGCGAGTCCGCGGCCGGCACGCTGGTGGAAATCAAGATCAAGCAGCTCGAGCGCGAAGGCAAAAAGCTGAGCGATGCGGAGAAAAAGGAACTGTTCGAATCGGTCCGCGCCACCTACGAGCGCCAGACCGACCCGCGCTACGCTGCCGCGCGCCTGTGGGTGGATGCCATCATCGACCCGGCGCGCACGCGCGAGGCGCTGATCGAAGCGCTCGAATCCGCCGCGCTGAACCCGGCAATACCCGAATTCAAAACCGGCGTTCTGCAAACCTAGTTCCCGGAAACGCCAATCTCCCGATTGGCGGGTTTCGAGGCGCCATTCAGGGGAATGGCGTTCCCGGGGAAACCCAAGAAACGGAGCCGCATTGGAAAACGTAACCGTAGTCGAATGCCCGCGGGACGCCTGGCAGGGGCTCGCAACCATCATCCCCACAGAAGAAAAAGTGAAGTACCTGAAGAGCCTCGTGTCGCTCGGCTTCCGCCACATTGACGCGGTCAGCTTCGTTTCGCCCAAGCACGTGCCGCAAATGGCCGATAGCGAAGCCGTGATGCGCGAATTGATCGGCGCCAGGCTGCCAACTGGCGAATCGCCGGACATCATTGGAATCGTCGTGAACGACCAAGGTCTCGAGCGCGCGCTCGCCACGCCCGGCGTGACGACGATCGGCTACCCCTATTCGATCTCCGCCTATTTCCGCAGGGCCAATGCCAACATGTCGCGGGCGGAATCGCGCACACTGGTCGAAAAGCTGCAGCGCGAAACAAAAACCGCCGCCCGGCAGCTCGTAATTTACATTTCCATGGCGTTCGGGAATCCCTATGATGAGCCTTGGGGGCCGGAAATCGTGGAAGAAACGATGATCTGGCTCAAGGATATCGGCGTGCGCACCGTTTCTCTGGCGGACACGGTGGGCACGGCGTCTCCGGAAGATGTAGCGCGCGTGTACCAAGCGGCCGCAGAATTCCGTGGCGGGCGTCGAGATAGGCGTACACCTGCACAGCCGGCCGGATCGCGCCGCGGAAAAGGTGCTCGCTGCCTACAAGGCCGGCTGCAGGCGATTTGATGGCGCGCTCACAGGCTTGGGCGGTTGCCCTTTTGCTGGCGATGAACTCGTGGGCAACATCCCCACCGAAACTGTGCTGGCGACGCTTGCGGCGCGCGGCGTCGCCACAGGTATCGACACGAAGTCGCTCGCCATCGCCTGCGCGATGACCGGCGAGCTGCGCGAGCGCTACGCGCACGCGCCGGAAGCAGCCAAGCCCAACTAAACGAGTGCGGCTGTTGTTTGTTTGTTTGTTTGTTTGTTTGTTTGTTTGTTTTTTGTTTGTCTTCGTTGTCATCCAGATCGGGCGAAACGATAAAGAATTCTTCTCTTTTCGTTTTGCCCGAGTAGTAAAAGAACCGCACGTACATGAGCTACGAGACGCTCCAACTCGACCATAAAGGCGAAGTCGCCACCATCACGCTGAACCGCCCCGAGAAGCGCAACGCCATCTCGCCGCAGATGATCGACGACATCCTGGTCGCGCTGGAGGAGATTGAAAGCGGCGCCGCGCGCGTGGCGATCATCACCGGATCGGGAAAATCCTTCTGCGCCGGAATGGACCTCGAAGCCCTGCGCAGCTTGCGGGACAGTCCATCGAGCAAAATCTAGCGGACTCGCGCCGCGTCGCGAATCTGCTCTACCGGATCTACAGCTTCCCCAAGCCCCTCATCGCCGCGGTGAACGGCGCGGCAATCGCCGGCGGCTGCGGAATCGCCACGCTGGCCGATTTCACGCTGGCCGTGCCGGAAGCAAAGTTCGGCTATACCGAAGTGAAGATCGGGTTCATTCCGGCGGTCGTTTCGGTTTTTCTCCGCCGCCAGACCGGCGACAAGATCGCGCGCGACCTTCTGATCAGCGGCCGGATCATCGACGCGGCCGAAGCGCACCGCCTCGGCCTGGTGACCGAAATCGTCCCCGCCGACAAGCTGTCCGCCCGCGCGCACGAGTTTGCTGGTATACTGCTCGCGGCCAGCCCCACGAGTGTCACCCGCACGAAGCGCCTGCTCCTTGGATACGAAGAAGCTGCCCTGAAAGCGGAACTCGAGATGGCGATCCGGGAGAATGCCGCGATTCGTTCCACGGCGGATTTTCGCGAGGGGCTTTCCTCGTTTCTCGAAAAACGCGAACCAAACTGGCCGGGCCAGTAGAGTCAAGGACGTTTAAATCGAATGAAAGATTATGCCGAAGCAATCACGCGCGTGCGCTACGCCGAAACCGACCAGATGGGCGTGGTCTATCACGGAAATTATTTCACGTGGTTTGAAATCGGGCGCGTGGAGCTTTGCCGCCAGCTCGGGTTCGAGTACAAGCAGATGGAAATCGAGGACGACAGCTTCATCGTCGTCGCCGAGGCCCACTGCCGCTACAAGCAGCCGGCGCGCTTCGATGACGTGCTGTCCATTCGCACCCGCGTGACGCAATCGCAGCGCCGCACGCTGCGCTTCGGCTACGAAATTCTCAACCAAGCCTCCGGCGAACTGATTGCCACCGGCGAAACCCTGCACGTGATTTGCGATCGCCGGGGCCGTCCCAAGTCGCTTCCGAAAAATATCGCAAGTATTTCCCCGCAACGCCTGCTGCCACGGACGACGCATCGCCCGAAGAAAACGAACGGAACGCCGAACCTTCCAGCCGCTAATTGCCGCGCGACGAGCAAGTCTCACAGCTCGCCATGAATCCAATTCAGATCGACGGCGAACGCCTCACCCTCGACGAACTTTATTCCATCGCGCTGCAGGGCGCACAGCCGGAACTCGCAGCCGCGGCGCACGAGCGCATGAATGCTTCCCGGGCCGTGATCGAGCGCCTGCTCGCGTCGGATGCGAAGGTCTACGGCGTCAATACCGGCTTCGGGAAAATGGCGACGGTGCGGATTTCATCGAATGAGATTCGCCACCTGCAGGTGAATCTCGTGCGCAGCCATGCGTGCGGCGTCGGCGCGCCGCTCAACGAGGCGGCAACGCGCGCCATGCTGGCCCTGCGCGCAAACGCCTTGGCGAAAGGCTTTTCAGGCGTGCGCCCCGCAGTCGCCGAAACTCTGTTAGCGATGCTCAATCGCGGCGTGCATCCCGTGATCCCCTCGCAAGGCTCGGTGGGCGCGTCGGGCGACCTTGCGCCGCTCGCGCATCTGGCGCAGGTGGTGATCGGCGAGGGCGAAGCGCTTTACAAGGGACACAAAATGCCCGGCGGCGAAGCCATGCGAAGCGCCGGCATCGCGCCACTGGTTCTGGAAGCCAAAGAAGGCCTCGCGCTGCTCAACGGAACGCAAGCCATGCTGGCGCTTCTGGCGCTCGCGCTGCGCGAAGCGGAAATTGCCATTGACACGGCGGATGTGGCCACCGCGCTTTCGCTCGACGCGCTTGCGCGGCAGCCCTGCGGCGTTCGATGCGCGCATCGCGAAGGTGCGGCCCTATGCCGGGCACGCCACCACCGCGCGCAATCTGGAACGGCTCAGCCGCGGCAGCGAAATTCGCGAGTCGCACCGTTCGGCGAAGATCGACCCGCGCGTCCAGGATCCTTACAGCCTGCGCTGCGCCCCGCAGGTGCACGGCGCGGTGCGCGACGCGCTGGCGCAGGTCCGCGCCACTATCACCATCGAACTCAACAGCGCCACCGACAATCCCCTCGTGTTCGCCGATTCCAATGAAGTGATCAGCGGCGGAAATTTCCACGGCCAGCCGCTGGCCATGGCCGCCGATCAGCTGGCCATCGCGCTCGCCACGCTCGGCGGCATCTCCGAGCGCCGCATCGAGCAGATGACCAATCCGCAGACCAGCCAGCTTCCGGCTTTTCTGGTGCGCGAGGCGGGCCTCAATTCCGGCTTCATGATCATGCAGGTGACCGCAGCCGCGCTCGCCAGCGAGATGAAAATGCTGGCCGCGCCGCATTCGGTGGATTCGATTCCCACGTCGGCCAATCAGGAGGATTACGTTTCGATGGGAATGGGCGGCGCGCGCCGCCTCGAGCCCATGCTCGCGAATCTGCGGCGCATTCTGGCCATCGAACTACTGGCCGCGTGCCAGGGGATCGATTTTCTCGCGCCCCTGCGCACCGGCCCGGCAACGCGCAAGGCATATGAGCTTGTGCGGTCATTGTCAAAGACAGTCGACGTAGATCGCTCGCTCTCGCCAGATATCGAGGCCGTTGCGCTTGCAATTGCGAGCGGTGTGTTCAGCCGATTTGCTCGGCTAAGAAAAAAAGCACGGCGGAGTGATCCGCCGTGCTTGTTGCAGAACTGCTGGTAGCAGGCTCAAGACCTGGTCAAATGCAGATCCGCGGATCCTCACGTCGTTCGGGATAACCCGAGTAAGATGTTACTTGCCGTGATGTGACTGCCGCCTTTTGGTTCTGCGTGGGTGCTTTTGCCTGGCTGGCCGCGCTTCCGGCGCTGCTGATCGTGACCGTGTCCTCAGGGGCGCCTATCCTTTGTTGCCGCCGGTTTGTTTCGGGGTCGGAGTCGTCTGCGTAATCGCCTCTGTCTGCTGCGCGCTCGTGATACCGCTAACTGGATTCGCCATTAAACTACCTCCGTACAGTGGATCGGCGGCCAGGCGCGATACTTTAGACGGTCAAATGCGCCGCATTTCTGACGCATCTAGACGCAGCGCACGCGCCAGAAATGTGCCAAAACGGTACCCTGCGATGTAACTGAACGGGGCGGCTCCCAGCGAATAATGCCCGCAAGGCAGTGACAAGTTTTCAAGCGTCACGCCACCCCGCCGAGCCGTCTCCAGAAACGCATTCGTAAACTCCGGCCAGAACGTCGGATCGTAGCGCCCGCTGACGGTAAAAAGCTTTTTCCCGGCGCCCCCCAGCTTCGCAATGTAAGGAAACGGACTGATCGGCGACCAATAATGCCGCGCCTCGCTCGTGCGTAATCCTCGTGCTCAGCGATTCCCACACGTTCATGGTCGTCAGCCCGTTGGCCACCACATCGCCAAAATATGTGGCGACGTGCAGAAAAGCCCCAGCGCGCAATGCCGGCTCGTGGCACATGGTGATAAATGCGATCGACGAGCCGATGCTCGTCCCCAGAATGCCGACCGGCGAGTATCCTTGCTGTTCGAGCCAGCGCACCGTGCGCCGCACGTCCACAACGGCCTGCCGGTTGGCCTGCATCGTCAGCCCGATATTCGGTCCGACCAGGTGATCGGCGCGCGGATGCCCGGGAATCGCGCGCCGATCGTGATACGGCAGGCTCATCTTGATCGCGGTGAGGCCCAGCCGGTTCAGCCAGCGGCAAACGTCCTGCTGCTCCTCCCACCGCGCATTCCATTGCGCCAGCACCACCACGGCCGCCTTGCGCTTGCCGGGAAACAATTGCCCGTGGACGCGATTGTTCTCCGGCCACGGCGACGCAATTGCGCTCGTGAACGTGAGCACGTTATCTTCGAGCTTGTAATCGGCGGCGGGCGTCGCCGCAAACCATTCGTCGCTGGCCGCCAGGGTGTTTTCCACGAAGCGATCGAGAAAGCCAGCCGGATCGGGATCGTCCGGGTCGCCGCCAATGTGCTCGAGGCCCCAGGAGAAAGGCAGCATCCGGCGGTTGGGCTCCTGCGCCCACCGCATGTGCTCGTATCGTCGGATTTTTTGTTCGAGCCAGGACATCATCGAGTCGATCTTCGACTATATCCGAGCCGGCGCGTGCAATCAAAATGCCCAGCGCCGTAACTTCCGATCGTTTGCCTTTGGAGCGATGAATCTCTGTTTCGTTTCTGTCTCACGCGTTAGCACTCGGGCACGGCGATGGCCAGCCCGCTTGAGCGCCCGCATCGGATGTGGCAGATTCAAACAGTGATCCCCGCGCTGCTAATCGGCATCTTCGTGTTTCTCTTCGGACTCGTCATTGGCAGCTTTCTGAACGTCTGCATCGTGCGCATTCCCGAGCAGAAATCGATTGTTTTGCCCGCTTCGGCCTGCCCGAAGTGCGGCGTGCCGGTCCGCCCGTACGACAATATTCCGGTGGTCAGCTATCTGCTGCTGCGCGGCAAATGCCGCTCCTGCAAGGCCACAATTTCCTGGATGTATCCGGTCGTCGAATTGCTGACCGCCCTGCTCTTCCTGGCATGCTATCTCGCCTTCGGGCTGACCGCGGAAGCCCTAAATGGGCCATTTTTTCCGCGCTGATGATCGTGCTGGTGTTCACCGACCTGCGCGAGCGAATCCTGCCGATGCCGTGAATTTCACCGGCTTGGGCTTGGCGCTCGTGCTCAGCCTGTTCACCAAGCCCACCGACGGAACCGCGCTGCTCATCGCCAATCACCTGTTCGCGTTCCCTCCTCCCGCGCCGGTCCTGTCGTTGGCGGATGCGCTTCTTGGGAGCGGCCGCGGGCAGCGGATTCTGTGGCTCGTTTCCGAGGCGTATTTCCGCCTGCGCGGGCGCGAAGGCATGGGCTTGGGCGACGTGAAGATGATGCTCATGGCCGGCGCGTTTCTGGGCGTCGAAGCGAACGCTGCTCACGATCTTCGCCGGCTCGCTGCTCGGCAGCGTTCTGGGCATCGCCTTCATCCTCGCGCGGCGGAAAGACTCGGACTACGAATTGCCCTTCGGCACGTTCCTCGGCATGGCCGCGCTGCTGGTGGTCTTTTTTGGAACGCCGGTCGTGAACTGGTATCAATCGAGCTGCTGGTGCGATAGCTGCAAACGAAGTACGATAACGATGAACCAATCCCTGCTGACCCACGCCCACGCCATCGTCCACGGCGGTTCGCTCGCTTTCGTCGCTGGACGCCACCTACGTCATCGTCACGTTCGTCGTTCTGATCGCAGGGATCGCCGCCTGTGTTGTGCTGGCCCGCAAATTCCTGCGCGGCGGCATCGGCAAAATCCAGCGAGGACTGGGCCAAGCCCAGAGCCGGCAGCGAAAACGCCTCCGCTTTCATGGCCGCTTCGATGCAGGGCGTGATCGAGAAACTGCGCGCACAGGAAAAAGAACTCGCGCGGCTGCACCTGCTCGCGCAGGAGCGCGCCCAGGAATCCGAACGGCTCACCGAAGAAGTCACGCGCAACATGCCCACCGGACTGCTGCTCGTGAACGCCACCGGCGCGATCAGCACGGCAAATCCCGCCGCGGAGCAAGCGCTGGCCATGCGTCCGCTGCAATATCGCTCCTACAAGGAAATTCTGGGCGGCGATTCCGACCTCACGCAGATGCTCACAGCGTGCCTGCGCGACGGCAAGACATTCCAGCGCGGCGAAGTGGAGCATCTCACGCGGGACGGCGAGGTGCGCCGCCTGGGCGTGACGATTTCTCCGATCTACCGCCACGTCGCGGAATCCCCTGCGCGCCGCCTCCGCAGATCTTGCGCTCGCGCCCGACATGAAGATCAGCGGCGCGCTCTGCCTGATGAGCGATCTGACCGAACTGACCGCGCTCCAGAAACAGATTCGCTGGAAGGAAAATCTCGCGGCGCTCGGAGAAATGTCCGCCGGCATCGCGCACGAATTCAAAAACGCCCTGGCCACGATTTCCGGCTACGCGCAGATGATTCGCAGCGAAGCGCAGCCGGGCGACATTCACGATTCGGCGGAGCGGATTCTCGACCAGACGCGCTCGCTCACCCACGTGGTCACCGAGTTCCTGCGCTTCGCCAAGCCGCTCGAAATCTGCTACGAAACGGTCGCCATGCAAGGCGCTGGTCGAGCGCGTCGCCGAAGACCTGCACGAAGCATTCCCGCAATGCACGGTCGAATGCGAGGGCGCTTTCTCGATCTTCCCGGGAGACGAAGCGCTGCTCCGCCAGGCGCTGCTGAATCTGACGCGCAACGCCGCGGAAGTCGGGACGCGACGCCGCAGGCCAATGCTCGCCTCACGCGTGATCGTCTCCGGAACCCTCGAAGAACTCGGCGGCCGCAAATGGCAGCGCATCTGCGTCGCCGACAATGGTCCGGGAATCCCCGAGCACGATCTGCCCAAAATCTTCCTCCCGTTCTATACCACCAAATCCGAAGGCACCGGCCTGGGCCTTGCCGTGGTGCAGAAAGTGGCTCTGCAGCACGGCGGCAGCATCGAGGCCCGCAACCGCCCGGGCGGCGGCGCCGAGTTCCTGCTGTGGTTACCTTTGCGGCAGGAGCCCTCGCCCTCTCTATTCCCCTCGCAAGCCGCCCGCATCTAAACTAGAGAAGGCAGTTCAGCCGCAGTATCATGCCTCGCAGGAGGCCTATCGATGCGTACGATTTCTAAGATTCGTTTGCGGTCACTCGGCTAATCGCTTGCGTTTCCCGTCTGTCGAGCTGGTGCCAGCAGACGCGATCCAAACGATCCCAAGCAACAGCAGCAGCAGTCCACGGCTCGCAGGGCGGCCAATCGGTCCCGCTTCGCCGGCTCGCCGATTCGCAGGATCAGAGCAAAACCACGGTCGTCGAACGGATCGCCAGACGCAACCCCGGCTCCGCAGCAGGATTCGCTCGCCGCCGCGGCCCGCAAGGCGCGCGAGCAGAAGAAGGAATCCTCCAAAGCCGCCAAGGTCTTCACCAACGACAATATTCCCACCTACGGGCGGCATTTCTTCCGTAGGTGACGTCGTCCTGCCGCGGCGGCTGCCAATCAACGACGGCGCAGAAGCCAGCCGCCGCGGGCAACGATGAAAAAGCCTGGCGCGACAATTCGCCGATCTGCATCACAAGCTCGATCAGGACAAGGAGGATCTCGACGTGATGCAGCGCGAACTCGGCGTGCTCGACGTGCAGTATTACAACGATCCCGTCAAAGCGATGCAGCAGCAATACAGCCGCGCAGCGACATCAACAAGAAAACCGCCGAGATCGACGCCAAGAAAAAAGAAATCGAAGCCGATCAGCAAGCCATCGACGACGCCGAAGACGACCTGCGCAAAGCCGGCGGCGATCCCGGCTGGGCTCGCTAGAGCCTACGCGATGGAACCCGTCCTCCTCGTCGAAGACAAAGCCGAACTGCGCGCCATGCTCCGCAAGGCGCTCGAGCGCGCCGGCTACACGGTCGAAGAAGCGCCCGACGGAAACGCCGCCATCGATAAAGTCCGCAGCCGCCGCTATCTGCTGGTTCTCTCCGATCTGAAGCTTCCCGGCAATTCCGGCATCGACGTCTTGCGCGAAGCGCGCCGCGTCGAGCCCACGCTTCCCGTCATTCTTGATGACCGCCTACGGCTCGGTGGAAGAAGCCGTCACCGCCATGAAGGAAGGCGCCTTCGATTTCATTCAGAAGCCGGTGGACCTCGATCACCTGAAGCTTCTGCTCGAGCGCGCCGCCAAGCAGCAGGAACTGCTGCGCGAAAATCTGCTGCTGCGCGAAGAATACGCCGCGCGCTACGGCTTCCCGCGCATCGTCGGCGAGCATCCCGCGATGAAGGAAGCCAGCCAGATGACGCAGCGCGTCGCCGCCACCGATTCCACGGTGCTGCTGCTGGGCGAAAGCGGCACCGGCAAAGAACTTTTCGCGCGCGCCATTCATCACCTGAGCCCGCGCGCCGAGCAGCCCTTCGTGGCGCTCAATTGCGCGGCGATTCCCGAAGGCCTGGTCGAAAACGAGCTTTTCGGCCACGAGCGCGGCGCCTACACCGGCGCCGGAGCGCGCAAGATCGGCAAGCTCGAACTCGCCCATCGCGGCACGCTTTTCCTCGACGAAATCGGCGAGCTGCCGCTGGCGATTCAAAGCAAGCTGCTGCGCGTGCTCGAAGAGCGAAGGTTCGAGCGCGTCGGCGGCACGCAGGAAATCGAAGTGAACGTGCGCATCGTCACCGCGACGAACAAAGACCTGCGCGCCGCCGTCGCCGAAAAAACGTTTCGCGAAGATCTCTATTTCCGCATCGCCGCCGTGCCCATCACGATTCCGCCGCTGCGCGAGCGCGGAGACGACGTGCTGCTGCTCGCCGAACATTTTCTCGAACGCTTCAAGCGCGAATTTCGCAAGCCGTCGCTGGCACTTGACCGAAGACGCGCGCGCGCGGCTGCGCACCTATCCGTGGCCCGGCAACGTCCGCGAACTGCAGAACGCCATCGAGCGCGCGGCCATCCTGGCGAACGGCCCGGAGATCGACGCCGGCCGCCTTGCAGCTTGCCCGCCGCCAAGCCCGCGCCCGAAGAATTGCCGGACGGAATGCTCGAAGAAGCAATTTCTGTGGGAAGGCCCGCTCGAAGAAGTGTCGCAGCGCGCCGTCAGCGCACGTGGAGCGATTCAAGATCCAGAACGCGCTGCGCGAATCGAAGTGGAACAAGACGCGCGCCGCCGAAAAGCTCGGCGTCTCCTACAAAACCCTGCTCACCAAAATCCGCGCCCTCGGCCTCGAAAACTAGCACCGCAGTTCCCGCAGCTTTCGGCGCGGAATAGGTCTCAGCCCGAGCAATTCCACGAACACTTCGTTGGAAACGGTAAGGCGTCCCGGGCGAAGCCGCAGAACGTGCCGCTCAGTTCGACCAGCCCCTGCGACTCGCAGATTCGTCGATCCGCTCCCGCAAATCGTCTGCACTGCGTCCGCGCAGTGCGCTGTTGTAATCGCGCTCGATCCGCGCCAGATCGATGCCCTCGAGTTGCCGCAAGCCCAAGAAAAAACTCTTCTTCGAGCGCCTGCTCCGGCGTCACCGCCTCGATTTGCTCGCGCGGCGAAATTCCCTGCTCGATGCACGCAACGTAGCGCGCGGAATCGTGGACGTTGGCCCAGCGCGTGCGCCCGTCGAACGAATGCGCGCCCGCGCCAAACCCGATATATGGCTCGCGCCGCCAGTATTTCAGATTGTGCCGCGACCGGCAGCCCGGCAGCGCCCAGTTCGAAATTTCGTAATGCTCGTAGCCCTGCGGCGGCGAGCCGCGCGCAAGCCGACTCGTAGAATTCCGCCATCGCGTCGTCGCTCGGGAATCGCGCCGGCGCTGTAGCGGCTTCCGCCCGCCAGCGATTCCTTGCCCAGCCGGCTGCCCTCGTCGATTTCCAGCATGTAAATCGAAACGTGCTCCGGGCGCAGGCCGAACAGCTCGCTCAGCGAATTCTTCCCAGGACTCGCGCGTCTGATGCGGCAGCCCCGCAATCAAATCCATGCTGATATTGCCGAAAGCCGGCGCCGCGCAGAAGCTTCGACCGCCTGAAAAATATCCGCGCGGCGGTGCATCCGCCCGGCGGCCCTCAGCTCGCGGTCATCGAACGATTGCGCGCCCAGGCTGATGCGGTTGAATCCCGCCGCCAGCCACGCGGCAGCCTTTTCCGCGGTGATCGTTTCCGGATCGGCTTCCAGCGTGACCTCCGGGCAGTTCGTCCGTCGCGAAACGCGCGCGCAAGCGTCTCGAGAATCTTTGCCAGCGCCGCGGATCGAGCAGGCTCGGCGTGCCGCCGCCGAAATAAACGGTGTCGATGCCACCAGCCCGCGTCCAGCGCTTCCCTGACCTCGCGCGATTCGCAGAAATTTCGCGGCACACGGCCTCGGCGTAAGGCCGTAGCGGTCGCGCGAAACAACGCCCGTATGGAAATTGCAGTAGGTGCACTTCGTCTGGCAGAAAGGCACCTGGATGTAAACGCCGAGAGCTCATCGCTGTGAAGAATTGTACCGCGATCGCGACATTGTGATGCAGCGCTGGCGTAGCGGCGGATTCAGGCCGGATCGGGAACGATCTTCACGTGCAGTTCGCGCGAGCGCGGGCCATCGAATTCGGCGAAGAAGATCACCTGCCAGCGGCCCAGCGCGAGCTCGCCCGTTCTCGATCCACACCGTTTCCGAAGTGCCGACGAGCGCCGTCTTGATGTGCGAATCGGAATTGCCTTCGGCGTGGCGGTAGTCGCCCTTGTGCGGGACCAGGCGGTCGAAGGCCGCTTCCATATCGCGCGCCACGTCGGGATCGTAGCCCTCGTTGATCAGCACGCCGGCCGTCGTGTGCGGCACGTACAGGTGGCACATGCCGTCCGGCAGCCGGAATCGCGCACGAGCTTCTCAATCTCGTCGGTGACGTTCTTCAGTTCGGTGCGGCGCGAGGTTCGGATCTTGCAGCGTGTGCGTTGTGCAACGAGTTTCGTGGCCATGGATTCTGCGATCACTCGGTTGACATTCTGAATGCGAAAATGCGTCTGATCGCCAGCCGCGTGAACGACGCGACGCTCAGTCAGGCCAGCGCGTCCGCCGATTTTGCGCCGTAGAAGCTGAACCAGGGCTTGGCCGCCTTCAGCGCGCTCGTTCACGTTCTCGATGTTCTTCACGCCCTGGTCGCGCGAGCCAATCTTCGAGCGCCTTCACGCCCTGCTTCGCGTAGACCGGAATGCCATCCTTCCAGGTGGCGCGCCCGCAAAGAACGCCGGAAAAATTCACGCCGGTTTCCGCCGCCAGTTCCAGCGTCTCGATGAAACACGTCGTTGCTCACGCCCGCGGAAAGATAAATAAACGGCTTCTTGGCGCGCTGCGGCGGCGCGCCGGAAATGTTCCTTGGCCTGTCGCGCGTGTAAGCGGATTCGCCCTTGCAGGCCTTGCTGCCGGCCACGTACGCCATGTTCACCGGCACTTCGACCTTCAGGATGTCCACGCCGTACTGCGGCTTGGAAAATTCCGCCATGCTTTGCGTGACGACGTCGGGCTTCTTGCGCGCGAAACCGATGCTCTTTTCGTCGCCGCCCTCTTCGTAGCCGACGAATTCCAGGAAAAACGGCACGTCCACGCCCGCGCATTCCTCGCCGATGCGCTCGACCCAGGCGTGCTTGATTTCGTTCACGTCGGGCGGATCGAACGGCGTGTAATAGAGCAGGATCTTGATGCAATCGGCGCCGGCGGCCACCAGGCGGCGCACGGACCAGATATCGAGCAGGTCGGGCAGGCGGCCGGGCCGGGTATTGTCGTAGCCGCTGTTCTCGTAGGCGAGCAGCAGGCCGGCGTTCTTCGACGCGCGCCATGCGCGGCGGGCAGGCCATATTCCGGATCGAGCAGGATCGCGCTCGCGTAGGGCGTCAGGACGCGGGTGACCGCGGTCTTGAACTCCTCGAGCATCTTGGCGGTCACTTCCTTTTTGTCGACGCCCTTTTCCTTGGCGATGGCGCTCTTGAGCGAGCCGCGCTGGTCCATGGCCGCCGCGGCAATCACGCCGCGCGAATCCGATACCGCCTTCAGCCCTTTTGCTTGCCCGGCGTTACTTTCATGTCGTCACAGCCTCCGTGAATGTGAGCAAAGCTTGCAATGCGCAAACGATTCTAACATGGGAAACCAACGGCGATTGCGAGCGCGCCAGTGGAAATTAAAATGCAGACAAGTTTCAAAACCGCCCATCAGCCGATTGGCCGTTCCGTGCTTCGCTACTTCAAAACTAGTACGTGGTGCTGCCGGGCGCAGGAGGAAGTTTCCGCCGAGCCGGCGGCAGGAGTTGCGCGGGCGAGTTCGCCGAGAAAATCGAGGCCATATTCGGCCAGGAACGGCAGGGCGCACAGGGTACGCTCCTGCAGGCCGCGATGAGGATAGAGCGAATCGAGCAGAATGCGCTCGTGACGGTCGAGAACACCTGTGCGGAAATTCTCGGCTTCCGCCGCCTTTCCTTTCAGCTTCGCGAACTGATAGAGCATTTTGCTTTCGCTCGATTGCAACACTCCCAGCAGGGTAGGATCGAGTTTTCCCAGCGGCTCTTCGTAGCCAGCCAGCAACTTGTGAATGGCCTCTTCATCTGCCGCGAAACGGCTCGCCAGGTCTGACGGCAGCGACTTCGCTTCCATCTTTTTGCGCAGGTGCTGGCGCCCTTCAAAAAAATCGCGCAGATCGAGGCCGTATTTTTCGAGCAGGTTCGCGACCGGCGGCTGCACGATCGTAAAACTCGCCCGTGGCAGGATCGCCGGCATACGGCCGAGGATCAGCTTGTAAACGATTTGCGCCTGCGCCATGTAGGCGACTTCCGCCGGGCCGCCGAAGTAGGCGGCGGTTGGCAGGAGCGTGTCCTGAATGACCGGGCGGAGCAGGGCGTTCGGACTGAAATCCTGCGGATTCTTTTCAATCAGAGACGAGAGTTCGTCGCGCGAAAAGCTGGCCTTGCCAGCGGAGAATTTGCCGTTGTGGCTGCGCACAGGCTCGCGGCGCCCCTCGACGGTGTAGAAAAGGAGCGTAGTCTCCCGGGAGATTTTCACCTGGGCGTGGAAATCGCGCTGTTCGAGTTCTTTTGAGCGATCCAGCAATGCATTGCGCAGCGGTTCGTCGTGGGCGAGCGCTTTCTGGAATACGGGCGCCATCAGGCGGTGGAGGCGGGCGTCCAGTTGATCGATGAATATGATTCCGCGCCCGGCGAACAACCTCGCCATCAGTTTCCCGAATGCCGAGCCGTAGGTCTCGCCCGCGACGTAGGTCTCGCGCAGGGCACGCGCGATATCGTCCGCGAAGCCGCCTTCGAGCGTCTGTGCTGCCGACGCAACGAGCTCGTCGACGTTCTGCCCCAGGTGAATTTCTCCGACGCGCTTTCCGTCATCGGCTTCGGCTGCCGGCAGATCGTATTGGACCAGGCCGCCGCCTCGCGTGTTCCAGATTGCGTGATTCACTTCGGCGAGGTCATGATCCTCGGTGGCCAGCCAGAAAATGGGCACCGCGTCGGTTCCGCGGCTGAGTCAACTGCTCCGCGCAGGCGATGGCGGAGACCGCTTTGTACAGCGTATACGCGGGGCCGGTGAAGAGGCCCACCTGCTGCCCGGTGACGATCGCAACGGCTCCCGCGGCGAGGCGATCGATGTTCTTTTCGGTGACGGCGTCCGCTCCGAAGCGGCGATTCTGGTCGCGCAGAACTTCGACGAGGGCGCTGCGTGCGGCCGGATCGAGCTGAATCTCGCGCGCTGCGGCGTCGATTCCCGACTCGGTGGGGGGATGGGAATAGTAGGCGGCCACCTGCTGAAATCGTACAGGAACGAGGAGAGGAGCCTTGTAGTGTCCGGGATTTCGCGGAAGGAAATACAGTGGGATTCCATTGGGGAGGTCATGATACACACGGCTCAAGTGAGCGGCAACAGAGCGTGGGCGCGTGGGCTCCGGCCGGACTAAATGAGACGCGAAAGCCAAAAGCTCTTGGGGGGGGTTGCACCCGGTGCAACGTCGCGAAACAAAGAGAGATTCCTCGTCGCTTCGCTCTGTCGGAATGACAACGAAAGGCAAAGGCGCCCCCCGATCGCACTCGCTGTTCAATCCCCGAACGAAGAGAGATGCAAGAGTCGAAGGCGTGAGCGGGGTGCAACCGACGGCATGCTCCGTCGCGGCACGCTGAGTTACCACATATCGAGTTATTGTGGCGGATTGGGATCACTTCCGGGCCATCTCCGGGGCCACCGACGCGAGCATGGCGTCGATTTCTGCCTTGGCGGCTGCGCTTACAGGCAGGAGCGGGGGCCTGGCGGGACCGCCATAAAATCCTACGCAATCCATTGCGTACTTCAGGCCGGCGATGCCATGGCGGGGGCCGAAAAGATTTGCCGCCCGGGTTAGCTTTTCCTGCGCGGCCGCTGCGCGGGGCGAGTCGCCCGCCCTGGATGCCTGGTAAACCTCGATGCAGAGATCGGGGAAAGCGCAGGCTACCGCCAGCACCGCTCCAGCGGCGCCTTTTTGAAGCGATTCGTGCAGAACGGAAATCGCGCCGACCAGCAGGCGGAAGTCTTTGGGGACCGCTTTGAGGATTTCCGCTATACCGCTTAGATCGCCCGAACTGTCTTTCATGCCGATGATGTTCGGATGACTGGCAACCCGCGCCACTACATCCGCCTTGAGGGTTAACTGCGTGAAGATGGGCACCGAATAGAGCAGGACGGGGATGCGGGCGGCGTCCGCTACGCGCAAATAAAACTCCGTGAGGGCCTCGGCGGTCATTTGCGGCTTGAAATAGTGGGGGGTGCGGACCAGCGCGGCGTCGTAGCCCAGCGTGGCGGCGCGATTGGTGTGCGCGATGGTTTCGGCGGTCGATTCCGCGGCGGTTCCTGCTATGAGGGTCTTGCCGGGAGCGGCCGCTTCCCGGGCGGCCTCCCAGATGCGGTCAATCTCGTCCCAGCGCAGAAGGACCGATTCGCCCGTCGATCCGTTGATCACGTACCCGGCGAGCCGGGTCTGGTTGTAGCGGGCGATATTCTCGCGAAGGCGGGGGAGCGAGACAGCGCCGTCGGCACCGAACGGCGTGGTGACGGCCGGGAAAATGCCTTCGAGGTTCATGCTGGGCACGGCCACTCCTTTGAGCTCTTGCCCACGGCTTTACGGCCGAGTTTTGGGTGCCGCGGCTTGGCAAAAATCGGTGACTTCGCGTGTTCACAAGAGTGTCGAGTCGTCACCTTCGTCACTGAGTGTTTTCTTATAGATAGCCTTGATTCCGTTCGTCCGAGAGTGTCGAGTGAGCTGACGTGGAAATTGGCCAAAAAAGGCATGCGAAACAGGCCCCAAGACCTGCCCGGAAGCGGGCCGTCGCAAGTGACGAATCGCGCCTCGGCTCGCAGTCCGCAGCTGCGGGAAACGGCGTCGAGTTGCCTCTTCCTGTTTGCCATACTGGATTACGCTAGCACAACGCAGAAGCGATGCAAGGATGGGTTTCGCGTGGCAGGAGGCGGGCGCCTAAACCCGAGTAAGTTCGAGTTAAGGGCGAGTCTTGACCGAGTAGGCATCGCGATTCAGGAAGGGGGCGAAGGCGCTGATCAGCGCTATGCGGAAGGCGTCCTGGCGGGTGATCAGGCCACCGGTCAGGACGCCCCAGGCTCCCTGAGCGTCGCGGATGCCTTCGCCTCCGGCGAACGAATCGATGGCGGCGGACAGCTCGACTCCCTGATCTACCACGCTGGTCACCAGCTCGTCCGGCAGGAGAATCCCGCCGGATTGGCCGAAGGCTGACGTGCCCTGGCCGTCCATCACGCATGCCCAGTTCTGCAGAAAGACGTGGCGGCGGGCCCCTTCCATTACGATATCGAGGCCGCCTTCGAGCCCTACAAAATACCTCCATCGCTCCTTGCGCGGCCGAGCCATCGCGACAAGGGCCTCGGCACGCTGGCGGGCGCCGGACATGGTGTCCTCGCGGTTGAGGGGCGTGTGGCGGACGCCGCTGGGAACTTCAAATCCGAGGACTTCGGGCGGCGGGCCCGCAGTCAGGCGAGCTGCGAGGAGTTCCAGAACTTCGCGCACGGCGTCCAACTTCGGACGGCGCGTGCTGCCGACGGCTACGATGAAAGGCTTTTTCATTCGCGGCTATGAAGGATGCTGACGGTGAAAAGCTGCGACATAAATTGCAAGCGATTCAGGAAATTCCGGATGCGGCCTGCCCAAAGATTTTCGTCACCGCGCCTCACAGGTCGCTTTCGCTGACGATTGCCGGAGGCGGCTCGCCGTGCATTCCGAGGCGCTGGCGGGCGGAGAACATGCTGCCCTTGGCGTCGTGGGACGGGGCGAAGGCAAGAAATCCAGTGGCCTTAGGGATATCGTCGTAGATGGCTTCCATGCCGCCGCGGATGAAGTAGGTCTCGTGCCAGAAGCCGGTGCCGCCGGAATCGCGCAGGAAATCCTTCCACCAGCCGCGGTGAAATCCGGCGCGCGTCCAGGCTTCGAGAGAGGCGAAATCGCGCCAGTATTGCCGCATGCCCACGTGCACCGGCAACAGCGAGAAGAACATAGATTCGTGCAGGAGCAGGCCGTCCGGCTTGGCGGCCACCGACTGCTGTATCTGAGGACCCAGCTTCATGAGACGCCCGATGCCCGCGGGGCTGTTCACTCGCATTCCCAGGTAGATTACGACGAGGTCGGGGTAGGCGGAAAGGTCGACGGTCTGGCGCCTCACTCGCGTAGCATTCATGACGCTGTTCATGGCGATTCCTTCCCTGCTCATTACGCGGCTGCTACGAGAGTATTTCGGCGCCCTTGCTTCGTCAATTCGGAAGGGCGCTGGGGGCTCGAGGGAGGCTAGAATCAGCCGGAGCTATGCGGAGTCGCGCCAGAGGGGGGCCTGTTTCTCTCGGGAGAAGCGGGTGGAAAGGAACGTCTTAAGGCTGTCGATGGAAGAAAATACCTGGTCCGAACAGCCTAGAGCCCAGCCGCTGACTTCCTCGACCGGAACCGGGGCTACCAGGTATACGGGTATCCCTTTGCGATGAGCGGTGGTCAGCTCTGCAGCGGTTCCGCCGCTTTGCGTTCCTTCGGAGTCCCAATAACAGACCACGTAATCGGCTTTGCGCTCAATTAGCTCCAGATCGAAAGCGATAATTTTACGGATGACCCGGCGGAAGCGGTCGAGATCGGTCATCTTCCAGCGGCGGAAATTCGCTATCTCTTCCTCGCTGAGGTTCCTCTTATCGTCTTCGGCGGGGTCGTAGACGCGATGGCCCAGGCGTTCCTGCAGAAAGGTGGCGAGCTTGCGACGCCACAATTTGCCGTACGTTTCGCCAGAGTCGATGGGACCGCAGAGATAGGCGAGCATGGGTTGGGAGCGGCAGACTAGCACGCGGAACAGAGGTTGACTACTCCATCACCTGTGGAAAAAAGAGGAAAAATCTGGAGCGGGATAAGGGAATCGAACCCTCGCCTCGACCTTGGCAAGGTCGCGTACTACCACTATACGAATCCCGCTCACGGGAAATGCCGACTGCGAAGTTTACTTATAGCACGTGGTTCCAAGTGCGGGCAAGGGCTGGGGAACTTTTTCGGTTGTGCCTCAGTTTCGATGGGCCCCCGGGAATTAGGCAGCAGGCGTCTCCCTTTCGCCACACCCCCCAATTTCACCACGCGAAACCGATCCTTGCGCCGGCCGCGTTCCGTACTAAGATGCTTTCGTGAGATACCTGCTCGCATATGAATCGGCTCGCCAGACGACGCCACCCACCTTCTCGCCCGTTTCGGCCCTGAATTCCTGCTCAAAAATCGCCAAAATCCGGCTCACCCCACTCGACACAACAGGACGAACGGAACAAGAGCTATCTCCAACAAAACACTCCGTGACGAAGGTGACTACTCGACACCATAAGAACCCAATCGTTCCCCCGTTTCTTGAATACAAACGAGGCGCGTTTTGCCTGAGCTATTAAGCACAGAAGCAGCCGGCTACCAGCCCGTGAGGGCCCCTCGTGGCACAGCCCTCTCCTGCAAAGGCTGGCAGCAGGAAGCCGCGCTCCGGATGCTCCTCAATAACCTCGACCCGGAGGTAGCCGAAAAACCGCAGGACCTGATCGTCTACGGCGGGCGAGGCAAAGCCGCGCGCAACTGGGAATGTTTCCATGCCATCGTCGCGTCGCTAAAATCTCTGGAAAACGACGAAACGCTGCTGGTGCAATCCGGCAAGCCGGTCGGCATCTTCCGCACGCACTCCTACGCCCCGCGCGTCCTGCTCGCCAACTCCAACCTCGTCGGCCACTGGAGCGACTGGCAGCACTTCGACGAACTCGACCGCGCCGGGCTGATGATGTACGGCCAGATGACCGCCGGAAGCTGGATCTACATCGGCACCCAGGGAATCCTGCAAGGCACCTACGAAACTTTTGCCGCCGCCGGCCGCAAGCATTTCCGTGGGGACCTGACCGGCAAGCTCATCGTCAGCGGCGGCATGGGCGGCATGGGCGGCGCGCAACCGCTGGCCGCCACGCTCAACGGCGCCGCGTTCCTCGGAATTGACGTCGATCCGGAGCGCATCAAGCGCCGCTTGAAAAGCGGCTATTGCGACGTCATGGTCAACGACCTGGACGAAGCGCTGCGCATCCTGAAAAACGCGGTGCGCAAGCGCGAAGCGACCTCCGTCGGCCTGGCAGGCAACTGCGCCGACGTGATCCCCGCGCTGGCGCGCCGTGGCGTAGTGCCCGATCTCCTCACCGATCAAACCAGCGCCCACGATCCGGTCGGCGGCTACATCCCGCAAGGACTTGACGTAACGCAAGCCGCCGAACTCCGCAAGAACGATCCCGGCGCCTACCGCAAGCGCGCTCTCGAATCCATCGCGAAGCATGTCGAGGGCATGCTGGCGCTGCAAAAACTGGGCTCGGTCACCTTCGACTACGGCAACAACATCCGCACCTTCGCCTTCGAACAGGGCGTGAAGAACGCTTACGATTTCCCGGGCTTCGTTCCCGCCTACATCCGCCCGCTCTTCTGCGAGGGACGCGGTCCCTTCCGCTGGGTTGCGCTTTCCGGCGAACCTTCCGACATTCGCCGCACCGACAAGCTGGTGCTCGAAATGTTCCCCGACGACGAAATCCTCTCCCGCTGGATTCGCCTCGCGCAAAATCGCGTGCGCTTCCAGGGTCTGCCCGCGCGCATCTGCTGGCTGGGTTATGGCGAACGCGACAAGTTCGGCGTGGCGATCAACGATCTCGTCGCGCGCGGCGAACTCAAAGCGCCTGTCGTGATCGGCCGCGACCACCTCGATTGCGGCTCGGTCGCCTCGCCCTACCGCGAAACCGAAAAGATGCGCGACGGCTCGGACGCTATCGCCGACTGGCCGTTCCTGAACGCCATGCTCAACACCGCCAGCGGCGCCAGTTGGGTCTCCATTCACAATGGCGGCGGGGTGGGCATCGGCTACGCGCAGCACGCGGGGCAGGTGGTCGTAGCCGACGGCACCGCGGAAATGGCCGAGCGCATTGAGCGCGTGCTGACCAACGATCCGGGAATAGGCGTCGCGCGGCACGCCGACGCGGGATACCCGGAGGCCCTCAAGTTCGCCGAGAAATCCGGAATCAAGATTCCCATGCCCCAGGGCCAGCTCATTCGCGCAACAACGGACAAAAACCCGGGAAAGAAGGAGGATTCATGATCGTCATCACAGGCGCCACCGGTAATACAGGCAGGCCCGCGGCGGAAACGCTCCTCGCGAAAGGCGAAAAAATCCGCGTGATCGGCCGCGACCAATCGAAACTCCAGCCCTTCGCCGCGCGCGGCGCCGAAACCTTCGCGGGGAACGCCGAGGACGCGCAAGCGATGGCCGCCGCGTTCCAGGGCGCGGACGCCGTCTACCTGATGCTTCCGCCAAATATGCAGGCGGAAGATTATCGCGCCTACCAGGACCGCGTCAGCGACGCGTACGCGACGGCGCTGAAGGCTTCCGGCGTTAAGCACGTAGTCACGCTCGGCAGCCTGGGCGCGCAGCACGCGCAAGGAACCGGGCCCATCGTCGGTACCCATAATCTCGAGCAGAAGCTCAACGCCATTCCAGGGCTGAATGTTTTGCATTTGCGCCCCGCCGGCTTTATGGAGAATCTGCTCAGTTCGATCCAACCCCTGCGCATGATGGGCACGCTCCCCGGTCCCGGGCCCTCGGACCGGCCTGCCCCCCAGATAGCTGCCAGGGATATCGGGACGTATGCCGCCGAACGCCTCGCGGCGCGTGATTTTTCCGGCTCCTCGGTGCAGGAACTTCTCGGCCCTCGCGATTACACCATGCGCGAAGCAGCCGCTATCGTTGGCCAGGCCATCGGCAAACCAAACCTCGGCTACATGCAGGTCCCTTTGCCGATGCTCGAAGGGGCGCTGGTCCAGATGGGATTTCCGAAACCCTTCGCGGCGCTGATGATTGAAATGTTCAAAGGCCAGAACGCCGGCCTCTGCGATCCCCAGGAACCGCGCTCGCAAAAAAACACCACGCCCACCACCCTCGAATGGTTCGCCAGGGAAATATTCGCCCCGGCTTACCAGGGCAAAACCGCCAGTGCCTAAACGCCGAACGCAAAATTCGACATGCCGCCCAGCGAATCCGACCTGCTGATCACTGGATGCTCGCAGCTGCTGACTCTTCGCGGACCTGCGCCGCGCCGCGGCCGCGCCCTGGCCGAACTCGACATCATCCCCGACGGCGCCCTGCTCATCCGCGACGGCCGAATCGCCGCCATTGGCACGCGCCGCCAGGTCGAGCGCCTTCCCAAAGCGCGCCGCGCCAAAAAGCTCGATCTCGGCGGCCGCGTGGTGCTTCCGGGCTTCGTCGACTCGCACACCCACCTCGTCTTCCCCGCGAGCCGCGCCGCCGAGTACGAACAGCGCATCGCCGGAGCCACCTACGAGCAGATCGCGCAAAAGGGCGGCGGAATCCGCTCGACCGTTCATGCCCTGCGCCGCGCATCGCCGAAGCTTCTGAAAGAGCGCGCGCTGCAATTTCTCCGCGAGTTTGCCGCCCACGGCACTACCACGCTCGAAGCCAAGAGCGGCTACGGCCTCGACTGGAAAAACGAACTCAAGATTCTGAATGTTCTCACCGATCTGCAACAGGAGCAGCCTCTCGACATCCTGCGAACATTTCTCGGAGCGCACGTAGCCCCGCCGGAATTCCGCAAGCGCCCGAACGCCTGGATCGATCTGCTTGTAAGCCGGCTGATTCCCGCTGTCGCACATGCGGGCCTTGCCGAATTTTGCGATGTCTTCTGCGACGCCGGGGCCTTCACCGTGGAGCAAGCCCGCAAGGTTCTCGGGGCCGGCAGCGCATCGGGCCTGGTTCCCCGCATCCACGCCGAGCAGCTTGCCAACACCGGCGCCGCGCGCCTGGCCGTAGAGTCAGGCGCGGCCAGCGCCGATCACCTCGAAAAGATCAACGCCGCCGATATTCGCGCCCTCGCGCGTTCCAACGTCGTATGCACCCTGCTGCCCGGCTGCTGCTTTCACCTCGGTCTCGCGCACTTCGCACCCGCCCGCAAGCTCATCGACGCCGGCGCCATCGTGGCCCTCGCCACCGATTTCAATCCCGGCACCAGCCCTACGGTCAGCATGCCGATGATTCTTTCGCTGGCCTGCACGCAGATGCGCATGACCCCCGCCGAAGCAATTGCCGCCGCGACGATCAACCCGGCCTATTCGCTCGGCGTGCACGACCGCATCGGCTCGCTCGATGTTGGCAAGTATGCTGATCTCGCGGCCTTTGACGTGGCCGACTACCGCGAAATTCCGTATTATTTTGGTGTGAACCTCTGCAGCCTGACCATGAAGCGCGGAGCCGTTATCCACACGAAGAAGACTGTAACCATGAAGCGCCTCATCGAATGCGTTCCGAATTTCTCCGAGGGCCGCGATCCCGCCAAAGTGGACGCCATCGTCGCGGCCATGCGCGAGGTTCCGGGAGTCTTCCTGCTCGACCGCGAAAGCGACGCGGACCACAACCGCAGCGTGATCACGCTTGCCGGCGAACCCGAGCACGTCGCGGAGGCGGCGTTGCGCGGCGTCGGCAAAGCCGCCGAGCTGATCGACCTCACGCGCCACACCGGAGCCCATCCGCGGCTTGGCGCAACCGATGTGGTCCCGTTCATCCCCATCGAAGGCGTCACGATCGAGGATTGCGTCGCGCTCGCGAAAAGAGTGGGCCGCGAAATCTGGGAACGCGTACCGCATCCCCGTGTATTTCTACGAAGCCGCGGCGCAGCGGCCCGACCGCGCCAACCTCGAAAATATCCGCAAGGGCCAATTCGAGGGCTTGCGCGAAGAAGTGCTTCGCAATCCCGACCGCTCGCCGGACGTGGGCGATCCGCGCCTGCATCCAACCGCGGGAGCAACCGTAGTCGGCGCGCGAAAATTTCTGATTGCCTACAACATCAATCTCAACACCCCCGACATCGAAATCGCGCAAGCGCATCGCCAAGAATATCCGCTTCTCGAATGGCGGCCTGCGCTACGTGAAAGCCATGGGCGTGGATCTGAAGGCCCGGCATCTGGCGCAGGTTTCGATCAATCTCACCGATTTCGAGCAGACGCCGATTCACCGCGTCTTCGAAATGGTGAAGCGCGAAGCCGAGCGCTACGGCGTGGCCATCGTGGGAAGCGAAATCGTCGGCCTGATCCCCAAGCGCGCCATCGAACTCACCGCCGACTTCTACCTGCAGCTCGAGAACTTCTCGCCCGCGCAGGTGTTAGAGAATCGTATGGAGGCTGCGCTTGGCGGCGCGGCTTCCGAAGCGCCGGGAAGGCTTGCCGCGCTCGCGCAGCCCTTCCTCGACGCCGTAGCCCAACCAACCGCCGCGCCGGGCGGCGGATCGGTGGCGGCGCTCGCCGGCGCGCTCAGCGCAAGCCTGGGCCAGATGGTCGCCGGGCTTTCGCGCAAGAAAAAATCGCAGGCGGCCCACGCCGAACAGCTCAGCGAGGCCGTTTCGGAATTCGGAGCCGCTTCCCGTTTTCTGGCGGAAGCGATCGACCGCGACGCAGCATCCTTTGAGTCCGTAATGGCGGCATACAAACTTCCGCAGGGAGATCCCGCCGAGCAGCAGCGCCGCGAAGACGCCATTCAGAAAGCACTGAAGGGCGCCGCGCAGGTGCCGTTGGAAGTTGCGCGCCAGGCCGCCGAGCTCTTTGAGAAGCTCGGGCAACTGGAAGCGGATGTCGAGCCCGTCTATGCTTTCAGACATTCGCGTAGGACGTCTAATGGCTGTGGCCGCGGCGCAGGGCGCGCTCGCGAATGTCGCCATCAATCTGGAATCGATCACCGACGCGGGCTTCCGCGGCCGTTTGAATTCAGAGGCTCAATCGCTGAAGGCGCGCATAATGGAACAGCCCGTCGGCGCAGGCAAATCGTGAAGCAAAGGTTCTTCTGGGGGATAAGGCTTTGAAACCTACAATAGCGCGTTTCCACGCCATCAAATTTTCAACCGTGTGCGCACTGCTCGTGTTGCTGTTCGCTTCGATGTGCAGCGTTCCGCGCCCGAGCTTCGCCGGATCGCTCAGCACGGCCGTCGTGGGCATGTTCCCGAAAGACGTGGGCGAGATCGCCTACGCCGACCTGAAGACCTCGCGAAAATTCAGCTGGTTCCCGCAGCTGCGCGAGCAACTGCTGCCCAGCCGCTTCCGCGACTTCGAGAAATTCCTCGCCTCGGCCGGCGTCGACCCCAACACGCAGGTGGAAGAGCTCGCCTGGGGTTCGCTCGGGCAGCAGCGGCGCGGACGTGCTCGGCGTGGCGCTCGGGCAGTTCGACCCTTCCTCCACCGAGGCGCGCTTCAAGCAGCAGAAGCTGCCCACGGTAGACGATGCGCGGCTACCACCTCTTCGCTTTCGCCGGCGGAAAGAACTCCGCGGACATTCTTTTCACCTTCATCGACGCGAACACCGCCGCTTTCGGCACCCGCCCCGCGCTGAACAAGCTGATCGACGTGCGCACGGGCGTTTCGGAAAGCATGCTCACCAACGACAAGCTCTTTCCGCTGATCAACGAAGCGAACGGCCACGGCCTGATCTGGGCTGTGCTCGACCAGAACTACACGCACGTCGCCATGCAGCAGCTGGTGCCGCAGGCCAGCCAGTTCCCGCAGGCCGCCACGATCATGGACCGCATCAAGGCCATGACCATCAATGTCGACGCCGATAGCGGGGTGGACGCACGTTTTCAAGCCGTGTGCGCTTCGACCGATGACGCGAACCTGCTGGCCGCGGCGCTTCAAGCGGGCCTGATGTATCGACGCTATCAGGAAGCCTCCGCCAATCCGGCGCTGGCCAGCACGCTTGACCAGATTCGCATCGCGCCCGCCGGCGACCGCCTGAAAGTGGAAGCGCCCATCAGCCAGGATCAATTGCTTTCGCTGATCCACAACGGAGCGTTTACGACGTCGATGTAAGAAAGCCGATGGACAGGACTTCTGAACTTCTGCGGTAATGAGTAGCGGTATTCGGAGTTTTTATTTTTGCTTCAGTCGCTCGATCTGGATTCGAGCGCACTGCACTGCTTGATGAGCGTCACCCGCGAGCGGCCGCCGCTGTTTTCGCAGCGCACCTGATCCACACAACCCAATCGCTGCGCGCGGGCTTCCGCCGCGCATCCCTTACTAACGGAGTTGGCGGCTCGGTCGGGAGCTTCCCCGGGATAATCCACGGTAATCTCCAGCCGGTCGGGCGCGCCGCCGACAATAAGCTTTATTCCGGCGTCGCGAGCCCTGCCCTTCTCGGCTATCGCGAAAGCCTCGCGGCACAGATCTACGGTCGCTTCGGCAAGTTCCCCTCGCGCCTGCTCGGGCAAGCCCACCTGCTCGGCGGAGTGAAAGACAATGGCGCGGACACCGGCAAATAGCCGGCTATCATGCTGCAGGGCGCACTCGATTCTGGGGCGTTCAGTGGTCATCGGGATCAGCGACGTGGATGTCGCACGCCTCGCGGCAATCGGGGCAGTAATACAGACCGTCTACGCAGAGCCGCACGTTGTGCTGGGATTGGCAGAAACAGCAGTACTTCTCACAGGTGCACTTCGACTCTGTGTGATCGCATTGAGAGCAGAGGGTGCTCGTCACTCCGGGTGCCCTTCCTTCGGAGGTTTCATTCCGCCTTACCAATAGTAGGACACCCGCCCGCTGGCGACAAGTGCCCTCCGCTATCCACTTGCCACCGTGCGTGGCTGAGGCCATAGGCCGGTTCTAATCGGGCCGCGGCGAGTGAAGAAATTGCTCCGGCTCTGTGGCGTTTGCTACAATCCCGCGCCATGAGATGTGTGCCCTGGAAGGCTTCCCGCGCTCCCGGCAGGATCGAATCCAAGTTCATGGACCCGGCAGACTTCTCCCCGTTGAAATAGGTGGCCGATCCGCGCTGCGCGATACAAAATGCGGCTGTGCCGCGTAGAATTTCTCCCACCCTGCTGCTTGGCCTGATCGCACTGCTCACCGCGATTGCGGTGCAGTCCGGCGAAATCGGCTCCAGCGATTCACAGCACCGGCTGCAGGCCGCGCACTCCTTCTGGACGCATGAACCCGCCGTCTTCCCGGACGAATATCCGGAATTCGGCATCCACGGGCGGAACGGAAAGCTCTACGGATGGTATGGAATCGGGCAATCACTTCTGCTACTGCCCTCCGACGTAATCGGCACCTTCCTGGAGCGCCTTCCCTTCTTCAGTGAGTATCATGGCTCTGAAACCGATCCCACGGCCCGGAACATCGTGGTCACCTACAGCACGAACAGCCTGATTTGCGTGCTCGGCGTTCTGGTGTGCTTCCGTTTCCTGCGGCTTTTGCGATTCACGGTGAATGAGTCGCTCGCGGGCGCGCTCGCGCTGCTTTTCGGCACCACGTTTCTTCATTACACGCAGAACATGATGGAAAACTACCTGATACTTCTGCTCACGCTAGCCGGGATATGTTTTCACTACGAGTGGCTGCGCACGGGGCGCCGTGCGTCCTTGCTGATTGGTTCAATGGCGCTGGCGGCGAACCTGATGGTTCGCGTGACCACCGTGCTCGATATAGGCGCCGTCACGTTGTTCATCGTCATGGTCCTGCGGACCGAAAGCAGCCGCAGCAATGTTTTCGCCAGCAGACTCTGGACCTACGCGCGAGGCGCCCTGCCGTGCTATGCGCTGGGAATCCTGGTCGACCGGCTCTACCAATACGCGCGCTTCGGATCGTTCTGGAATACGTATATGTCCGTCTTCGCCGCGGAGCAGCACAAACTCAATCCCGCGCTCCCGCCTGATTTCCCGTGGACCACGCCTTTGCGCGCGGGTGTGCTCGGGGCTTTGATCAGCCCGGAGAAGTCCATTTTTCTGTTCGATCCTCTGCTGATTTTGTCCCTGCTGCTGGCCGTATTTCTGTGGCGCCGTCTCGCTGCCGAGATTCGCGCCTACCTTCTGGTGGGATTCGTTCTGGTGGCGGCCTATATTCTTTTCTACGCGAGGTTTTACGACTGGAACGGGGATTTTGCGTGGGGCGACCGCTACGTTTCCACCGCCGTGCAGCTTGTGGCGTTCCTCTCCGTGCCGCTGCTGCTGCGCCATCGCGCCGAAATGAGCCGGTTCCTGTGGATGGCCGGTCTGGCGCTAACAGCAGCCAGCGTGCTGATCCAGATTTCCTCGGTAATGTTCTGGTGCCCGCTCGAGATCTATCAAATGGACACGCTCGGCCATCCCACTTTCGTAATCGGGCTGCGCTTCAGGAATATCGCGGCATTTGTACTGGGGAAAATGGACGCCTGGGGGCTGACGAACGATTCGATGAAGGAAGATCCATGGGATTACGTCCACATCACGACGTTCAACTTCCTGCCGTTCGTGCTGCGGCGGGTGGGGCAGGCGCCCCGCTGGCTGATCGACGCTGTTACAGGCATATGGTGCGCAGTTGTTGCGGCCTTGATTTCCACGCTTGCGCTGGCCGGAATTCAGGCGCGCCACGCCGGCCCGGATGAATTCAGCCGGCCGTAATCAGAACAGCGCGCGGGCTATCGCTGCAAAGAGGCGTCCATTTCGCCTCGCGATAGCCGAAGTAATGGCGCTGCTTGATCACCTCGGCGATTTCCGGCGGCACCATCGCTTCCCAGGAAGGGTCGTTGTCTTTGATTCGCCGCAGGACGTCGCGCGAGAAGATGTGCAGCACGCTTTCGTCGAAATTATCGAGCTGCTTGATCCGGCCGCGCTCCACCAGGTGGCGTAGAGGCTGTGCAGGTCGCCGGGCATCTGCAGATTCTCCACGGTGCTGAGCTGGCCGGTGGCGCTGGTCCCGCAGCGGATAAACGTAAATCCGCAGGTCTTTGGTGAATAGCTTCCCGAAAGCTTCGAGAATGCCGCCCTCGAGCGAGGCGTAATACTGCTCCTTGAAAAGGTCCTGGAGGCTCGAGATGCCCATGGTTACCGCGATGGGCTGCGAGGTGTAGCGCGTCAGGTAGGCGGCCAGGCGGTAGTATTCGAAGTAGTCGGAGATCAGCACGGTCTTGCCGACGGCGGCCAGCACGTCGGCGCGGGCCAGAAAATCCGTCAGGTCGATCTTGCCGGTCGGCCAGCAGGTTGCGCATCGTGATTTCCATCAGCTCGACGATCTGGCTCGCCCTCGGCCCCCAGTTCGGCGGCGAAGCGCTCGCGGGCGCTGTTGATCATGTCGATGTTGACCTTGGTGACGGGCCGAAAGCTGCCGCGCTCGACCAGGATCGGCCGCTTCCGCAGCACTTCGGAGGGTTGCAGCACTTCGCCGGAAGGCCCGAACATGGCCGCGCCGCTCAGGCCCAGCTGCACGAGCTTCAGGCTCATCACGCGGTTATCGACGTGGCGGAATTCGATGCCGGAGAACTCGATCATGTCGATTTCGATGCGCTGCGTGGTGAGGTTGTCGAGCAGCGATTCGAGCAGCAGCTCCGGCTTGTGGTGCAGGAAAAACGCGCCGTAGAGCAGATTGACGCCCACGATGCCCAGAGCCTCCTGCTGAAGGTCGTTTTCGCGGTCCAGCATGCGCACGTGGATGATGATCTGGCTGTCGTCGTCGCGCGGGTGAGCCTGGTACTTCACGCCCATCCAGCCATGGCATTCGTTGGTGCCCTGGTAGTTGCGCGCCGCAACGGTGTTGGCGAAGGCGAAGAAAGCGGTGCTGTCGCGCGCGTGCGACTGCAGCCGTTCCAGGTTGAGGCCGTGCTCGTAGTCGAGCATGCCCTGCAGGCGTTCGCGCGAGACGTAGCGCTTGCACCGGCCGTAGATCGCGTCGCTGACGGCCATGTCGTAGGCGGACATGGACTTGGAGATCGTTCCGGCCGCGCGCGCCCACCTTGAAAAACCAGCGCGCCACTTCCTGCCCGGCGCCGATTTCGGCGAAAGTGCCGTAGAACAGGGGGTCGAGATTGATCTTGAGCGCTTTCTGGTTCGTGCTTAGCTTTCGGCCGTTCGTCGTTTTCCATGGTCGCTCCGTGGCGAGTACCCATCAACCTGCTCGGAATTGCACTTGCGGAAGGCCAGTATAGCGAAAGAGCCCATGGCGGGGCATTAAGACAATGTGACATGGGCGCGAAAGCCTTATCGGCCGAGGGAGCCGCGGAATGGAGTGTGCGTCGGCAGCGTCCAGAAAAGCACCAAAATGACCGGCGTTTCTTGACACCCCAAAACGCGCGTGCTACGGTTTTTATTCCGCACAACTGAGACGAACTCGTGACCACTCCCGCCACCGCTGAGCTTCGCAAAACGCTCTGAACGCCATCCATCGCAGCCTGGGCGCCAAGATGGTCAATTTCGGCGGCTGGGACATGCCGGTGGAGTATTCCGGCATCCTTTCCGAGCACGTGGCGGTGCGCACGCGCGCGGGCTTGTTCGACGTGAGCCACATGGGCGAGATCGAAGTTCGCGGGCCACGCGGCGCTGGACCTGGTGCAGTGGGTCACCTGCAACGACGCCGCGAAGCTGACGGTCGGCCAGGCGCAGTATTCCGGGCTGATGACCGAGCGCGGCACCTTCGTGGACGATCTGCTGGTGCACAAAATTTCCGACACGCATTACCTGCTGTGCGTGAACGCCAGCAATCAGGACCGCGACTTCGAGCACATCGTCGCGAACAATCGATTCGGCGCCGGAGGTGGAGAACGCCGGGCCGCGCTATTCGCAGCTCGCGATTCAGGGACCGCGGGCGAAGGAGATCCTGCAGACAGCTCACGCCCGTGCCGCTCGACCCGATCCGCTATTATCATTTCACGTTCGGCGAAGTGAGCGGCGTCGATTGCCTGATCGCGCGCACCGGCTACACCGGCGAAGACGGCTTCGAAATCTATTTCGAGCCGGAACATTCCGAGAAGCTCTGGAACGATCTGCTGGAGGCCGGCGAGCCCTTCGGGATGATTCCCTGCGGCCTGGGCGCGCGCAACACGCTGCGCCTGGAAGCGGCATGTGCCTCTACGGCCATGAAATCGACGACACCACGACGCCGCTGGAAGCGGGGCTCGGCTGGATCTGCAAGCTCGAAAAGGGCCGCTTTCTTGGCTGCGACATACTGGCCGCGCAGAAACAGGCGGGCGTCGAAGCGCAAGCTGGTCGGATTCGAAATGCTCGACAAGCGCATCGGGCGCGACGGCTATCCCGTTCTGATTGGCGGGCGCGAAGCGGGACGCGTGACCAGCGGCGGCCCGGCGCCGTTTCTGAAGAAGAATATCGGCATGGCCTACGTTCCGCCGGAATCGAGCGCCGTGGGAACGGAAATCGAAATCGGCATTCGCGGCCAATCGGCGCCGGCGCGCATCGTCGCGCTGCCTTTTTACAAACGGCCGCATTAGATCGCAACTGACTCTGGAAGGAGCGGGCATGTATCCAGCGGATTATCGCTACACGAAAGAGCACGAATGGATCAAGGTGGAAGGCGCGGTGGGCACCATCGGCATCACCGACTACGCGCAGCACGAACTGGGCGACGTGGTGTTCGTCGAGCTGCCCAAGGTCGGCGCGCAGCTGAAGGCCGGGCAATCGTTCGGCACGGTGGAATCGGTGAAGGCGGTGAGCGAAATCTATGCTCCCGTCTCCGGCGAAGTCACGGAAATCAATTCGCTGCTCGTGGACGCGCCGGAAAAGATTAACAAGGACCCGCACGGCGCGGCCTGGCTGGTCAAGATCCGCGTTGCGCGATCCCAAGGAAGCTCGCGAGCCTGATGGACGCCGCGCCTACGAGGCCTACGTCGCCGACAAAGCCGAAGGAACATTGACACGCCTGATGCGCTATCTTCCGAAGAGCCCGTCCGAACGCGCAGGAAATGCTGGAGCGCCATTGGCGTGGCTCGGTCGAGGAACTGTTTCAGTCGATTCCCGAACAATTCCGCCTGCGCGAGCCGCTTCCCTTGCCCGGCCCGCTCTCGGAAACGGAAATCATCCACTATTTCCAGGCGCGCGCGGCGGAAAATTCGCGGGGCTACACGTCGTTTCTGGGCGCCGGCGTTTACCAGCATCTGCGCTCGGTGGTCACCGACGCGCTCATCCAGCGCGGCGAATTCCTCACCTCCTACACGCCCTACCAGGCGGAAATCTCCCAGGGCACGCTGACCGCGATTTTCGAATTTCAGACGCTGATGTGCCAGCTCACCGGGCAGGAAGTGGCCAACGCCTCGATGTACGACGGCTCGACGGCCCTCACCGAAGCGGTGCTGATGGCCGAGCGGCTCACCGGCAGGCATCGCGTGCTGGTGGCGCGCTCGGTGCATCCCGAATACCGGCAGGTGCTGGCACACCTACGCGAAGAATCTGGGCCTGCGAAGTCGAGGAAATCGGCTACACGAAGTCGGGGCAGATCGACAGCGCCGCGCTCGCGAAGGAGAAGCTTGCAGCGATGCGGCCGCCGTGGTGGTGCAGTCGCCGAATTTCTTCGGCGTGCTCGAGGAAGTGCCGGCGCTCGCGGAAGCGGCGCACGCGTGCGGGCGCGCTGCTGGTCACGACGATCGCCGAAGCCGTCTCGCTGGGGATCGTGCGCCCGCCGGCGGAAGCCGACATCGTGGCGATGGAAGGGCAGTCGTTCGGCATTGCGCCGAGTTACGGCGGGCCGTATCGTCGGCGTGATCGCCACGCGCGAGAAATTCGTTCGGCAGATGCCGGGCCGCCTTGCCGGGCAGACCACCGACGCCGACGGGCGCCGCGGCTTCGTGCTGACGCTGGCCACGCGCGAGCAGCACATCCGCCGCGAGAAGGCCACCTCGAACATCTGCACCAACGAAGCGCTCTTCGCGCTGGCCGCGACGATTCATCTTTGCCTGCTGGGCAAGGAAGGGCTTGCGCGAGCTGGCGCTGCAGAATCTGGCGAAGGCGCGTTTCGCGCCGGCCGGAACTGGAAAAGATTCCCGGCGTGCGGCGCGTGTTCTCCGGCCCGGTGTTCAACGAATTCGTGCTCGAATTTCCGCGCTCGGTGAAGCTGATCAACGCGGCGCTGCTGCGCGACAAAATCATCGGGCCGCTGCCGCTGGGCACTGCATTACCCGGAGCTGACCAAGCGCGGGCTCGTCTGCGTCACGGAAACGATGCCGCGCGCGGAAATCGAGCGGCTTGGCCGCGGCGATCAAGAAGATTCTCGAGACGCCGCTCTAAGGAGACTGTTTGCATTGAACTCGAAATTCACCGAAACCGAAGCGCCCGCGGCCGCGATTCGCAAGGCCGGGCAGCACGTCAACCAGAACGAAGGGCTGATCTTCGAGAAGTCCGCGCCCGGGCAAGCGCGGCATGGAACTGCCGCCGCTCGACGTGCCCGCCGTCGATCCCGCCGAGGCGCTCGGGCGCCGATTTCGCGCGCGACGCGATCGAAGGATTTCCCGAAGTGAGCGAGATCGAAGTGATCCGCCACTTCACGCGGCTTTCCACCTGGAATTACGCGATCGACCTGGGCATGTATCCGCTGGGCTCCTGCACCATGAAGTACAACCCGCGCGTGAACGAATTCGTCGCGCGGCTCGACGGCCTCGCCACCGAGCATCCCTAGCAGCCCGCCGAAGTCTCGCAGGGCTGCCTGCGGATTCTCTACGACCTGCAGAAGTGCCTGCTGGCGATCACCGGCATGGACGCGGCCACCTTGCAGCCCGCCGCCGGCGCGCAAGGCGAACTGACCGGCCTGCTGATGATTCGCGCCTATCTCGAAAGCCAGGGCAACGCGCGCAAGAAAGTTCTGATTCCCGATTCGGCGCACGGCACCAATCCCGCTTCGGTCGTGATCGCGGGATACGAAGTGCAGAACATCAAGTCGAACGCGCGCGGGCAGATCGATACCGATCATCTGCGCGAATTCGCCACCGAAGACGTGGCCGCGCTGATGGTGACCAATCCCAGCACGCTCGGCGTTTTCGAGGAGCGCATCGCCGAAATCGCCGCCATCCTGCACGAGCGCGGCGCGCTGCTCTACATGGACGGCGCCAACATGAACGCGCTGGCGGGCGTCGCGCGGCCGGGCGATTTCGGCGTCGACGTGATGCACCTGAACCTGCACAAGACATTTTCGACGCCGCACGGCGGCGGCGGTCCGGGCGCGGGTCCGGTGCTGGTGAAGAAAATTCTCGAGCCGTTTCTGCCGGTTCCGGTGGTCGTGCAAGAAAGACGGCACGCTACTGCGCTCGATCACAATCGCCCGCAGTCGGTCGGGCGCGTGCGCGCCTATTGCGGCAATTTCGGCGTGCTGCTGCGCGCGCTGGCTTACACGCTGGCCTATGGTCCGGGCATCCGGCAGGCCACCGAAGACGCCGTGCTGAACGCGAATTACATTCGCAAGAATCTCGAAGACGTCTTCGATCTGCCCTACAATCTGCCGTCGATGCACGAAGTGGTGTTCAGCGACGCGCGGCAGAAGAAGCATGGCGTGAACACGATGGATATCGCCAAGCGGCTGATCGACTACGGCTTTCATCCCTACACCACGGCGTTTCCGCTGATCGTTCCCGGCGCGATGATGATCGAGCCGACCGAATCGGAATCGAAAGAAGAGTGCGATCTGTTCATCGACGCGATGCGCTCGATCGCCGTCGAAGCGGAAACCAATCCCGAACTGGTGAAGACCGCGCCGCACTCAACGCGCGTCGGCCGCCTCGACGAAGTGGCCGCCGCGCGCAAACCCATCCTGCGCTGGAAGCCATAGCTGGCTGGCTTAACCTCGCAACGATCGAAGAACGATCCTCACTTCGTTCGGGATGAACGTGCGTGGTCAGCGTGATTGTGGCGTGATTTGTAGAGGTGATTGTAGCGGTGCATTGTTGTAGCGGTGTGTCAGTGGCGCTGATTGCCGGCGATTCTCGGAGTGGGAGTTCGGAGTGCGGAAGAACGTGGCAAGCACGAAAACCGCTTCCGTGCTCGCTCCGGCTTCAGCAGGCTTCAGAGCAACAATCGAGGAACTGCGGCTTATCGCTTCCCGCGGTTCATCGGCGCGGGTGACACCCGCGTGGTCGCCGTGCTCTCCGCAACGGCTGTCGTAGGCGTCGGATAGGAAAGCTGGCGGCCATCGCAGATTGCGGCTGCGGCTTCCTTGCTCGCCTCCGGCACCGGGAAACGCGATCGGCAACAAGCGCGCCTTCGGCTTCCTTCAGGAAGGTCAGGCTGTTCTCCGCGCCGTCCCAGTCGATGGAAATCACGTCGCCCAGGCGCACCTGCTCGGTCGCCAGCAAGCTCGCCAGCGGATAGACCAGGTGGCGCTCGATGGCCCGCTTCAGGTGCCGCGCCCCGTATTTCAGGTCCGTGCCTTCGCGCAGCAGGAAATCCCGCGCCGGCTGCGTCACGCGGAACAGGAAGCGCCCCTTGGCCGTTTCCAGCACGCGCTGCTGCACCATCCCCAGCTCGATTTCGAGAATCTGCTCGAGCTGCTCGGAGCGCAGCGGATGGAACACCACCACCTTGTCGATCCGGTTCATGAACTCCGGCGCGAATTTCCGCTTGGCCGCTTCCGACGCCGTTCGCTCCACCTTCTCGTCCAGGCGCGGCCGCGACTCCGGCCGGAACGGCGGGCGCAAATCCCATGCCGCCCGTCATCAGCTCGGTGATTTCGCCGCCGCCCAGATTCGACGTCATGAAAATCATGGTCTGCGACAAATCCACGCGGCGGTTGTCGCCCAGCGTCAGCGTGGCCTTGTCCAGAATTCCCAGCAGCAATTGCCACAGCGCGTCGGACGCCTTCTCGATTTCGTCGAACAGCAGGAAGCTGATCTTCAGCTTCTCGGTGTGATATTGCGCGAGCGCCTCCTGCGTGATCAGCGGATGCGTCTCGCGGTGCCCCAGATATCCCGGAGGCGAGCCGATCAGCTTGGCGATCTCGTGCGAGTGCTGGAACTCGGCGCAGTCCACCTTGATCACCGCGCGCGGGTCGCCGAACAGCACTTCCGCCGTGGCTTCGACCACGCGCGTCTTGCCCGCCCCGGTCGGCCCGAGGAACAGCAAGTTCCCCACCGGACGTCCCGGCGAGTTCGAGCCCGGCGCGAAACACCTGGTACAGGTCCACCACCGCCTGCACCGCTTCGTCCTGCCCGACGATCTTCCGGCGCAGTCCCCCCTCAAAATCCCGCGACTCCACGCTGCGCAGGTTCGGGTCCAGTTGCAACGCTTGGGCGCCCATGGTCGTCCCCCTACCGGAACTTTCTTCCGCCCTCTAGATTGCGCGTTCCTGACCGCTCGAATTGATCAAGCTTCATGTCGAGCGTCGAACGCAGCAATCGCAATTGCGTGACCAGTTCCCGGCTCGAATTGGCTCGGTCTGCCAGCAGCAACATCGGCGGCGACAGATCGGCCAGGTCCAG
Source organism: uncultured Acidobacteriota bacterium (assembly GCA_963848365.1). GTDB lineage: Bacteria > Acidobacteriota > Terriglobia > Acidiferrales > UBA7541 > Palsa-295. The sequence continues at coordinate 455,556 of CAWKDI010000002.1, read as the reverse complement.
GTTTAGGTTGCGTAATGAGTGCATTAGGTTTTGCACGTACGGCGATCGGATGTCGAACAGCTCGACTCGGCTGTTCACCTCCTCGCGCAAGCGCGACCAGTCCAGATCGAGGAACGGGTGGTTGCGCGATACCTTGCGAACCACGTCGTCGGTTATGCGCGGCCGCTCGACCCAGCCGCGCCAGGTGAAGTTGCTGGATCTTTCCTTGCCGGCGCACGTTGTGCACCAGGAAGTAGGTGTTGCCTTTGCGCCGAACGAAAGCCACAGGACGTCTCCTTCTGTTGCCGAAGTATTCGTAGTGTATGTACTGTCCACTACAGGGTCAATGGTACGATGCTGTAGACGCAGGAAGGTTGCTTCGAATCGGTTATTACTCTCGAGGAACGAAAGAAACCGCGCGTGAGAGGTGCTGCAACAGCGTTTTTTCTTGAAGCGAGAGCAGAGAGCAGACCCTACAGCTTGCCGCTAGCTTATTTAGACGCGTAATCAGCAATTAGCGCTAGCCTACGATTTGAAACGCGCTCGAGCACCGCGGTACTAGCCAGTAAACATGTCGAGCGAAGGACAGATCAAGGCACAAATAGATGTCGTGGGAGCCCGTCTATCGCCTCGTGAAAAAAATCCCGCGCGGACGCGTCACCACCTACGGAGAGATTGCCAAGATGCTGCGGCTGCGCGGGCGGAGCGCGCGCGGCCGGCTACGCGATGGCGGCTTGCCCGAGCGGGCGAGGCATTCCGTGGCATCGCGTGGTGGGCGCCGGCGGCCGCCTCCTGATCGCCGAGCCGCACGCCAGCCTGCAGCGGCGGCTGCTCGAAACCGAAGGTGTCGAGCTCGGCGGCCGCCGGATCGACATGAAGCGTCTACAGCTGGTCGCCCGCGAAAAAGAAGCGCCACCCTCGCGCAAGCGCCGCAAGACCGAAAAGCGAGCGCTGATTCGCACTTCCCTCGCGATTGTGATAGAAGTATTCTTCAGATATTAAAGGGACTTATTGAGTGGCCGAGCCAATCATCCAGGTCGAAAATCTCTTCAAAAATTACGGCACGGTCGAGGCGCTGCGCGGCGTCAGCTTTGCCGTGGAGGAGGGCGAAGTCTTCGGCTTGCTCGGCCCCAACGGCGCCGGGCAAGACGTCCACGGTCGAAATCCTGGAAGGGATGCGCACGCCGGACCGCGGCTCGGCGCGCGTCTGCGGCCTGGATCCCGGAAAAGTCCGGCGAGGAATTCAAGGAGAAGATCGGCGCCGTTCTGCAGTCCACGGCCCTGCCGGACAAACTGCGCGTCAAGGAAGCAATCGAGCTCTTCGCCAACTTCTACCGCCACCACGCCGACACCGACGAGCTTCTGAAGCGCTTCCAGCTGGAAGAAAAGCGCAACGCGTTCTACAGCCAGCTTTCCGGCGGGCAGAAGCAGCGCCTGGCGCTGGCCATGGCGCTGGTGAACGATCCCGCAGGTCGTTTTTCTCGACGAGCCGACCGCCGGCCTCGATCCCGCAGGTGCGCCGCGAAATCTACGACATCATCGAAGAGCTGAAGCGCGGCAAGAAAACCGTCCTGCTGACCACGCACTATATCGAAGAAGCCGAGCGCCTCTGCGACCGGGTGGCCATCGTGGACCACGGCAAGGTGATCGCCACAGGGCACGCCGCGCGAACTGAAGCACGCCTCCGCCGGAACAGACGCGCATCGAAGTTCGCCTCGCCCGGCCCGCTCGCGAACGGCACGCTCTCGGCGGCTGGAAGGCGTCTCCGACTGCCGCGAGTTCGACGGCACCTACGTGCTGCATTCGACGCGGCCGCCGCAGACCATCGTGGCGCTGGTGAAGCAGCTGGAAGCGGAAAATAACGAACTGCAAAGCCTGGAAATGTTTTCGCCGACCCTCGAAGATGTTTTCATCGAACTGACCGGCCGCCGGCTGCGGGACTGAACGGAGCATATGGGAGAAAGCCTTGAGCCATACCTGGACGCTCACGAAAGCGCGCATCCGCCTGGCCATGCGCAACCGCGCCTTCTTTTTCTTCAGCTTTGTGATGCCGCTGATTTTTCTTTTTGGCGCCGTTTTCATCTCCGGCAAGAGCGCGGCGAGCAGCTGGGTGGGCTACATCCTCGGCGCGGTGCTCACGCTCACGGTGATGGGCAGCTTCTGGGGACTGAGCGTGCAGCTTGTCACCTTCCGCGAGCAAGGCATTCTGCGCCGGTTCCGGCTCGCGCCGGTCGGGGCCGGGCCGCTGCTCGCGTCCAGCATCCTTTCGAACTATTTCCTGGTGCTCCCGAGCGTGGCGATCGAAATTATCGTTTGCCGCTGGGCCTTCCACATGCAGTCCTGGGGAAACCTCTGGGCGATTTTCCTGCTGATCACGTTCGGGTCGGCCACTTTTTCCGCCTTTGGCCTGATCGTCGCCAGCGTGACCAACACCATGCAGGAAACCCAGATGATCAACAATCTCATCTGGATGGGCTTTCTGTTTCTTTCCGGCGCCACGGTGCCGCTGGCGGTCTTCCCTTCCTGGATTCAGCGGATTGCGCTCTTTATGCCCGCCACGTACCTTGCCACCGGTCTGGAAGCGGCCACCACGAATCTCGCCACTGCGAGCGAAGTGATCACCGACGTGGTCGCGCTGGCCATCGGCTTGTGGTGGCGTTCGAGGTTTCGCGGCAGCTTTTCCGCTGGGAACCCGAAGCCAAAGTTCCGGGCCGCGCCAAGTTTTGGGTGCTCGCGGCGATGGTTCCTTTCCTGGTTTTCGGCACCTGGGAAAACGTCTCCGGCGGACGCCTTGCGTCGCATCCGCCAAGACTACCAAACCATCAGCGGCGCATGCTGCGCCAGTGTATACCCGCAGGCACCGCGGACGTCACCCGACTCAACCGATTGCGAAAATCCATGTCGGCATCTGGATTTCCTGAATGCGTCCATTCGTGTCCGGACAGACTCGCGAAGTCTACGAATTCGCAGCTAGCCGTCCTGCGGAGGAAGAATAATGAAAGCGATTCGCGTTAAGGAATTTGGCGGGCCTGAGGTTTTGCGCCTCGAAGAAGTTCCCGATCCGCAGCCGGGCCCCGGGCAGGTGGTGGTCCGCATCAAGGCCGCGGGTGTGAATCCCGTCGATACCTACATCCGCGCCGGCATCTATCCGCGCAAGCCGCCGCTTCCCTACACGCCCGGCACGGACGGCGCCGGCATGGTCGAATCGGTCGGGCGAAGGCGTCACCCGCGTTCAAGGCGGGCGACCGCGTCTACGTCGGCGGCAGCCTCACCGGAACGTATGCGGAACAGGCGCTGTGCGATGAATGGTCCGTGTGTCCGCTGCCGGCGCATCTTTCGTTCGCGCAGGGCGCGGCGGTGCACGTTCCCTACGCCACCGCTTTTCGCGCGCTTTTCCAGCGCGCGCACGGCGCGCGGCGGCGAGACGGTGCTGGTCCACGGCGCAAGCGGAGGCGTCGGAATCGCCGCCGTGCAACTTGCGCGCGCCGCCGGACTGCGCGTGATCGGCACGGCCGGCAGCGACCGCGGCAAGCAAGCTCGTGGCTCGACGAAGGCGCGCACGAAGTGCTCGACCACACAGCGCCCGGACCACTTCGAAAAGCCCTGGCGCTAACCGGCGGCCGCGGCTACGACGTGATCCTCGAAATGCTCGCCAACGTGAACCTCGGCCGCGACCTTACCGCTTCTGCGCCTTTCGGGCGCGTGGTGGTTATCGGCAACCGCGGCACGATCGAAATCAATCCGCGCGACGCGATGGAGCGCGATGCCGCGATTCTCGGCATGTCGCTGCGGAACGCCTCGCCGCGACGATCTGATCGCGCATTCATGCCGCCATCGTCGCCGGGCTCGAAAACAAATCGCTGCGGCCCATCGTCAGCCAGGAATTTCCGTTGGCGGAGGCGCCGCGCGCGCATGTCGCGGTGATGGATCCGGGCTCCTACGGCAAAATCGTCCTGATCCCTTAAAATCACGCTCAAAGGAGAGCAGACAACATGGAACGAGCCGCAACAGCAGTCTGGAACGGTGCACTAAAGGACGGCAAGGGCACCATCTCCACGCAAAGCGGCGTGCTTTCGGATGCGCCGTACTCGTTTGTCACGCGCTTTGAAAATGGCAAAGGAACCAATCCCGAGGAGCTGATTGCCGCCGCGCACGCCGGCTGCTTCACCATGGCGCTCTCGGCGCAGCTCGGCACGATGAACATCACGCCCGAAAACCTGCGCACCACCGCCACCGTCACCCTCGAAAAGCTCGACGCCGGCTGGACCATCTCCAAAATTCATCTCGACGTTACCGGCCACGTGCCGGGCATTTCCGCCGAGGCTTCGAATCGGCGGCCAGCAGCGCCAAGCAGAACTGCCCCGTCTCGCGGCTGTTCAAAGCCGACATCACCATGACGGCCAAGCTGGAACAAGCTGCATGATTCTTCCGGCCGTCTTCGGCCTGCTCCTGATCCTGGCCATTCTGCTTGGAAGCGTTCGAGACGGTCGTGCTTCCGCGACGCGTCACGCGGCGCCTGCGCATCACCGTGCTGTTCTATCGCATGACCTGGCGCCCGTGGCGCGCCCTCGCGCGAGCCATCCGCAGGAAGAAGCTGCGCGAAAGCTTTCTCAGCTACTACGGCCCGCTCTCGCTGCTGGTTCTGTTCATCTTCTGGGCCGCGCTGCTGATTTTTGGCTTCGGCCTGCTCTATTACAGCGATGCGCGCGTGGACCCCACGCATCCCGTCTTCCGGACCTGCCTCTATTTGAGCGGCACCACATTCTTCACGCTGGGTCTTGGCGACGTCACGCCGCACACGCGCATTCGAGCGCTTCCTTGCCGTCATCGAAAGCGGCCTGGGCTTCGGCTTTCTCGCGCTGGTGCTGAGTTATTTGCCCGTGATTTACCAGGCTTTCTCGCGGCGGGAGGTGAATATCGTTCTGCTGGACGCGCGCGCCGGCTCGCCCCCGAGCGCCGCGGAACTCCTGCGCCGGCATTCCGGCCCGCGGCGACTCGATGCGCTGCGAATTGCTGCTGCGCGATTGGGAGCGCTGGTCCGCCGAAATTCTCGAAAGCCACATTTCCTATCCGGTGGTGAGCTATTTCCGCTCGCAGCACAACAATGAATCCTGGCTCGGGGCCCTCACCGCGATCCTCGACGCAAGCGCCCTGCTGATCACCGACGGCAACACACCCTGCGCAGCGCCAGGCGAAACTCACCTTCGCGATGTGCCGCCACACCGTAGTCGATCTGGCCCAGGTGTTTTATGCGGCGCCCCGGGATTCCGGGCCCGACCGCCTGCCGCCCGACGACCTGAAGCGCATGCGCCAGCAACTGGCGGCCGCGGGTCTGGGGATTCTCGACACGCCCGAGTCAAATGCCAAGCTCCGCAAGCTGCGGCAAATGTATGAGCCCTACCTGAAGGCCCTCGCCGCCCACTTGTACGTGGAGTTACCGCCCTGGATTCTGTCCAAGGAAGTCGCCGACAACTGGAAGACCAGTGCCTGGGGCCGCATCTCCGGCTTCAGCCCCGCCGACAAAGTGCCTGTCCCAGACGATCACTGAACCCCTCGCGTCCTGAGAGACCCGACTTGCGCAGTTCCCGGGGAAAATTTTGAAAATGCAGGCTGCCGCTACTTCTTTTGAATCGAAATCAGCTCCACGTCAAAAATCAGCGTCGCGCCAGGGCCGATATCCGGACCCGCGCCGCGCTCGCCATAGGCCAGGTCCGCGGGAACGAACAGCTGCCACTTTGAGCCAACGGGCATCAACTGCAGCGCTTCCGTCCAGCCTTTGATCACGCCGCTCACCGGAAACGTGGCCGGCTGCCCGCGCTTGTACGAGCTGTCAAACTCTTTTCCATTAACCAGCGTCCCGCGATAGTTGCAGACGACCGTGTCGCTCGCGGCCGGCTTGGGGCCGCTACCCTTGGTCAAAATCTTGTACTGCAAGCCGCTCGGCAGCGCTACGACGCCCTCTTTTCCCTTGTTGGCGGCGAGAAACGCGTCGCCTTCCTTCTTGTTCACGGTTCCCATCTGCTGCATCATGGCCTCCTGTTTTGCGCGCATTTCGCCCTGCAGTTCCGTAAGCACGGCTTTCACCTCGTCGTCGGTCAAAGCCGGTTTTGCGCCGGACAATGTATCGCGTAATCCCTCCGCGACGATGCTGGGATCAAGTTCGATCGGCTGCTGCTTCAAGCTCATGCCGACGTTCATCCCGATGGCGTAGCTTTGCTTGTCCTTCTTCGTCACCAGCGCTCGGCCGGTTCCGGTCTTCGCCGCGGATCCCGGCGCCCCATTCGCTCCCGCGCCGCTGGCCGCCGGCTTTTGCGTTTTCGCGGCCGGGGCTTGCTGGCCGCTGGTTGCCGAACCCTGCGCCCAGGCGCTCCCGCACAGCATCATCGCCGCTGCCATCACTGCCGCACATGTCTTCATTGCTCCTCCGAGCATCATTGCCAGTAGTATTTTTTGCGTGTTGGTATTCTCACACGTCCTCTCGCGATCGCCAAATCGGCGGGATCTGCCGAGTCCGCGATCCTTGCTCCACTCCGGGAAATCCGCCACGGCGCGCTTCAGTCCCTGTGGTACCCTACCTCGCCAATTGAGAGGGCTTCGATGACCGAAGATTCGATTCGCCGCTCGATTCTCGATGACGAACACCTCAAGCTACTGTCCCTCGGATACATGATTTCAGCCGGTATAAACGCTTTCTTTTCGCTATTCGGATTGATGTACATGGTAATGGGAATTGTACTCAGCGCCACACTCCGGCACGCCGCTTCAGCCGCCAGCAACAAGAATGCCACGCCTCCTAAATTCTTCGGTTGGATCTTCGCAGGAGTGGGAGCGGTGATTTTCGTCCTGTTGATGGCCTTGGCCGCAGCTAAGCTTTACACTGGCTTCTGCATCAAGCGCCGGAAATCGCGAACATTTTGCATGATTGTCGCCGGCATCAGCTGCCTCGAGATGCCTTATGGCACGCTGCTCGGGGTACTGTCGTTCATAGTTTTTGGCCGGGATTCCGTCATCCAACTTTTCGATTCTGTCCCAGCTTCCCGGCAGCCGATCTGAACCGGCAACGCCAGTCGGGAGTTGGGCCAGGCGCCGCGTTGGGTATGGCTGAACCGAAACTGCGTGTAGAATGTGGGCCGAATTGTGCGAGGCGGCGTCAACCAGCGCCGCCCCGTCCAATTCCGGAGGACCACTTATGAAACGTCGCACCGTCGTCGCAATTTTTTGGGCGATTGCATTCGCCTTCGTTTACCCACAGCCAGGCCAGGCTCAGACTGACGTGTCCACTGTGCAGGTTGTGCCGGTCCTCAAAGCCCCGTTTCATGTTCCCGTCTTCAAGAACGAATACGTCACCATGGCGAACATCTACATCCCTCCGGGGGGCAAGACGGGCTTCCACAAGCACACCGGCGAGGCCATCTCGATCAACGTCGAGGAAGCCACCATGACGAACCAGGAGCTCGGCGATCCTGAGGCCAAGCCCGCGCCCCGGCAAATCTCTGGACACCTCACCTATACCGACTACCGCCCGAAGCCGCGGATTCATCAGGCCGTGAACGTCGGGACGACTCCCTTCCACAACATCTTGCTGATCCTCGACAAGCCCACGGGCGTCGCTCCCTCCTCGCGCGCCGATGTGCCGGCCTACGAGCAGGTCCTCGACAACGAACGCGCGCGCGCGTGGCGCATAAGGCTTGAGCCGGGCCAGTCGGCGGGTGCCATCACGCAGCAGGCGCCGGGCGTACGCACCATTGTCAAAGGCGGATTAATCGTCGAGAGCGTTCCGGGCCAGCCGGACCGCGCCATGAATCCCAGGCTCGGCGAATTCTATTGGCAGGACCCTGGCGTCACGCGCGCGCTCCGCAACATCGGCCCCACCCCGGTCGACTTCATAGAATTGGAGCTCAAGTAGCGCCTTCGCATCGCGAAATCGCCTCCTTGAATTGAAAGCGCCGTCCCGGCTAACCGAGACTTGCCGTCAAACTTCCGCGATTGTCGTGAATCGGATTGTCGTGAATCGGGGCGACGCCGCCGCTTGCGCTAAGATTCTTCTCTCCCTAATATTAACTGTCGCTAAGTGACGCGCACCAGCCAAGCGCAGGTTTGCTTTTGCGGGTGCCCCACGCTTCGTCTTTAAGGGTGGGTCTTTGTTTTCGCCTTTGCCTTTCGTTGTCAACCCGACAGAGCGAAGCGACGAGGGCTCTCTCTTCGTTTGGTTCCAGACCGAGGCGTTTAATAGTATCGATCCCAAAGGAATAGACATTTGACTGTCGACAAAACCTGGCCCGGCAACGAAATCCGCAAAACATTCCTGAAATTCTTCGAGGAGCGCGGCCATCGCGTCGTGCGCAGCTCCTCGCTCGTCCCGGCGAACGACCCCACGCTGCTTTTCACCAACGCGGGGATGAACCAGTTCAAGGACGTTTTCCTCGGCCTCGAGCAGCGCGACTACAAGCGCGCCACCACCTGCCAGAAATGCGTCCGCGCGGGCGGCAAGCACAACGACCTTGAAAATGTCGGCTTCACCAACCGCCACCACACCTTTTTCGAAATGCTCGGCAATTTTTCCTTCGGCGACTATTTCAAGAAGGACGCCATCGCCTTCGCCTGGGAGCTGATCACCTCGCCGCAATGGTTCGGCATTCCCGATCGAGAAGCTCTACTTCACCGTGTTCGGCGGCGCGGAAATCGGCAAGGGCCAGAAGCTCCGCAGCGATCACGAAGCGCGCGACGCTCTGGCTGAAAATCGGCGCGCCGCAGGACCGCGTTCTCGAAATTCCCGGCCTGAAAGAAAATTTCTGGGCCATGGGCGACACCGGCCCGTGCGGCCCGTGCAGCGAAATCCATTACGACATGGGCCCGGCCGCCTCCGATCAGGGCCACGCCGATTGCAAATTCCCCTGCGATTGCGGGCGCTACGTCGAAATCTGGAATCTGGTGTTCATGCAGTTCAATCGCGACGCGAGCGGCAAGCTCAATCCCCTGCCCAAGCCCTCGGTCGATACCGGCGCGGGCCTCGAACGCTCGCCGCCGTCCTGCAAGGCAAGATCAGCAACTTCGACACGGATCTGTTTCAGCCGCTGATGCGCGAAGCCGCGCGCCTCGCGGACGTCGACCCGAGCGATCCCGAAGATTCAGCCGTCGCTGCGCATCATCGCCGACCATTCCCGCGCGGCCACGTTTCTGATTTCCGACGGCGTGATTCCCTCGAACGAAGGCCGCGGCTACGTGCTGCGCAAGATCATTCGCCGCGCCCTGCGCCACGCGCACATGCTCGAACGCGCCGACGCCGTTTCTTTCGGCGATGTCGGCCGCCGTGCGCGCGGAAATGAAGGAGCGCCTATCCCGAACTGCAGAGACCGCGCGCGCGCGTGACGCGCGTTCTCGACGAAGAAGAGCGTCGGTTCAGCCGCACCGTCGACGTGGGCCTGAAGAAGCTCGATGAAGACCTGATCTCGCACGCTCGACGGAATAGCAGCGGCATCGACGCGCCCGTCGGATGTACTGCCGGGCGAGAAAGCCTTCAAGCTCTACGACACCTACGGCTTGCCGCGCGATTTCATCGAAGACGTGACGCGCGACGCGGGCATCCAGGTCGACTGGGCGGGCTTCGATCGCGCCATGGAGGAGCAGCGCACGCGCGCGAAAGCTTCCTGGAAAGGCGCGCACAAGGAAGCGGCAAATCCCGTCTACGCAAAGCTCGCGCGACACCTTCAAGACCGAGCCCGATTTCTACTTTGGCACGAAGACGACGCGACTGCCGCATCGAAGCCATCGTCACCAAAGAAGGCCAGGTCAACGAAATCAAGGCCGGCACGGAAGCCGAAATCGTTCTCGACCGCACCTCGATCTACGCCGAATCCGGCGGCCAGGTCGCCGACATCGGCGGCTTCTACGATAATTCCGAATCGCTCGAAGTGGCCGAAGTGCGCGGCGCGTATTATCCGGTCAGCCGGCCTGGTCGCGCATCGCATCGTCGCCAAGGAAGATCTGCACGTGGGCGACCGCGTGGCCACCGTGGCCGATCCGCAGCGCCGCGCGCCGCAACATGCGCAACCACACCGCCACGCACCTGATGCACGCCGCGCTGCGCAATATCCTCGGCACGCACGTGAAGCAGGCCGGCTCGCTCGTCGCGCCCGACCATCTGCGCTTCGATTTTTCGCACTTCGCCGCCGTCGACCCGAGCGAACTCGCCGAAATCGAGCAGCAGGTGAACGAAGAAATTCTGCGCAATCTCGAAGTCACGCACCGACATCATGAATATCGACGATGCGCTCGCCTCCGGCGCGCTGGCCTTCTTCGGCGACAAGTATCCCGAGGCCAACGTCCGCGTGGTCACCATTCCCGACGCTGTCCGCGCCGCGCGGCTTCTACTGCAAGGAGCTTTGCGGCGGCACGCACGTGCGCCGCACCGGCGAAATCGGCGTGTTCAAGATCGTCTCCGAGCAATCGACGGCCGCCGGCGTCCGCCGCATCGAAGCCATCTCGGGCGACCGCGCCCTCGCGGATACCAGCGCGCTCTCACCACGCTGCGCGGCGGCCGCGGCGCTGCTGAACACGGCGCGAAGACGAGGTTGACTGCCGCCATCGAGCGCCAGATGGACCAATCAAGCAGCTCGAAAAGCAGCTCGAAGGCTTGAAGCGCAAGGCGCCGGGCGCGCAGGCGCAAGGACCTGCTGGACGAAGTCGCGGGAGGTAAAAGGCGTGCGGGTGCTGGCCGCGAAAGTCGCAGAATGCCGACCGCGAAGCCCTTCGCCAGATGGTCGATACGCTGCGCCAGAAGCTCGGCTCGGGAGTGGTCGTCCTGGCCTCCGCCGAAGACGGCAAAGTCGCTCTAATTACAGCAGTTACGAAGGATCTGATCCCCAAGCTCCACGCCGGGAAAATCGTCCAGGAACTGGCCAAGATGGTGGGCGGTTCCGGCGGCGGCAGGCCCGATTTGGCGGAGGCTGGCGGAAAGGACACATCCGCCATAGAAAGTACCCTTGGTAACGTTTACCCCCTCTTAGACCGATTGTTATAATCCGCCCTGCCAGAAACTTAGCCGGGAAACTCTTCTTTCCCAGGCACTTGTCGCGGTTTGCAGAAACCTGTCTGTCAGTTCGTTCGGGAGTGCAGCGTTCTGCCTTCCCCTATGCCCATTATGTCGCTGAACAACCGGAGAGTCATTCGTTGCGATCTGTGCTGCTGGCGGCAGTCTGCTTTCGCTGGCCAGACCGGCCAGCGGTCAGATCGCATCTTACGTGGACGAGCATGGGAAAGTGATTTACGTAAACGAAGATTCCCCGCAACCGCGCCGCGGGAGTACTATGAGTAGTCCCTCGGCGGCAAAGGCATGCCGTGGCAGCCGCGGCTCCACGCTGCGATTCGCCGCAGCGCCGAATGCGGCAGCACCGGCGCGGTGCGGCGAGCGCCGGTCTCAACGCGATGCGACGCGGCTCGATCGCATCGTGCAGGAGGCGGCGCAGCGGCACAATCTGGATCCGGCGCTGGTGAAGGCCGTGATCAGCACGGAGTCGGGCTGGAACACGCGGGCGATTTCGCAAAAGGGAGCGGTGGGGTTGATGCAGCTGATTCCGGCGACCGCGCAGCGCTTTGGCGTCGGCAATCCCTTCGATCCGGCGCAGAACGTGGAAGGCGGGACGACGTACCTGAAATCGCTGCTGGACCGCTACAATGGCGATTTGACGAAGTCGCTCGCGGCGTACAATGCCGGCGAGCACGCCGTGGATCTGAGCGGCGGCGTTCCGGCGTATCGCGAAACGCAACGGTACGTGCAGAAGGTGACCAACGCTTACTTTCGGCCCGACTCGGGTCGCACTTCCACGCTCTGGAGTCCGCCAAGGCCCCGGTGCGGCAGGAAGTCGACGCGAACGGCCGGGTAGTTTTCACGAACGAATGAACACGAACCTTCTGTGCGAGCGAAGCGGTGAGCCGCGCGACCGGCCTTTTCTGTGGGCTGCTGCACTCGCCGATTCCCGGCAGTTTTTCTCGCTCCCGGCCACTCGCGCCGATTCCAAAGCCGATTCCCAAAAGCAGTTCGAGCGCGCCGTGAAAATGCGCACGATGCTCGAAGGCTATCTCGAAAAAGACCGCGCGCGATCCGACTACAAGCAAACCGTGCTCGCCTACCGCAAAGTTTATCTGATCACGCCGGAAGCGCCCGACGCGACGCCGGCGCTGTTGCCGAAGCCGAGCTTTACCAAGAGATGGGCCGCCTGTTCGACCCGAAATATTTTCAAGATGCGATCGACCGCTACAATTTTCTGCTCAAGCAATATCCGGGCACGCGCTTTCGCGCCGATGCGCTGTTCGCGATCGGCAAGATCCAAAAAGACGATCTGAAGAAGCCGGACGACGCGCAGGAAACCTTCAAGCAGTTCCTGAAGCGCTTCCCGCACGTCGGATAAAGCCGCCGACGCGCAGCAAGCGCTGAAGGAACTGGCGGACGCCAGCCAGCCGCAACGCCGAATGCCAAGCCGCGGCAGCGCCTGCGCCAACGCGCGTCGCTGTCAGACGCAAGGAGCCAGCATCAGAGCGCCAGCTGCCGATCGCCGCAGCCTGGCAAGCTCGACCTGGATGTCCGAATGCTGGCGCGCGGAAAAAGGCGCATCAGACAGATCCGATGCAAGCCAGGAATGTGCCGACGTACCGACTCGCAGCCGGATCTTGAAAGGGCAGGCCGTCGAGCCGCGCGTGGGCGACCGCATCTCGAGTGTGACGCGCATTCAGACCTGGAACTCGCCCGACTCGACGCGGGTGATCGTCACCCTGAACGACACGATCAAGTACGAGTCGGCGCGCATCGCTTCGCCCGACCGAATCTATTTCAATCTTTACAAAGCGAAGGTGGGCGCGAAGCTTTCGCGCGAAGCGCTCGATGTGAACGACGGACTGCTGGAATCGGTGCGCGTGGCGCAGAATAAGCCGGACGTGGTGCGGCTGGTGCTCAATGTGAGCGGCGACAAGGACTATTCGGCGTTTCTGCTGGCCAATCCCTACCGGCTGGTGATCGACATTCACTCGCAGTGCCGTAAACACGGCGAAGTCGTCCCTGCGGCGTAGCCACCGTCGCCCGCACAGCGACTCTTGCAGCGCGCGGCTGTGCCGCAACCCGACTCGCCCCAGTGCGCGGCGCCGCCTCCTGCACAACGGCGCCAGCCGGTGGCTCCGAGATCACCGCGCCCAAAACCGTCCAAAGGCCGAGCCACGCAAAGCGACGGCGAGTTCCTTCGCAGCAGGCCGACTCGAGGCGCCCCAGCAACGCGACTGCAGGAATCGAGGCGCAACGCCGGCTGCCGCCTTCCGCCGAAGCGGCGCCGGATGAGCAGCCGCCAGCCAAAGTTGCGCGAGAAAACATGCTCTGCCGCTTTCCAAGAAAGCCGGGAAAACGAGCGCTCTCGCTGGAGCCTCCGGCGGAGCCCAAACCCACGCGCGACGGCCAGCGCTCGCTGACGCGCGCGCTGGGACTGAAAATCAACCGCATCGTGATCGACGCCGGCCACGGCGGCCACGACACCGGCACCATCGGTCCGCACGGCCTGATGGAGAAGGATCTTTGCCTCGACGTGGCGCTGCGGCTGGGGGCTCTGATCGAGCAGAAGCTGCCCGGCGCGGAAGTGGTCTACACGCGCAACGACGACACGTTTGTTCCGCTCGAAGAGCGCACGGCCATCGCCAACCGCGCGCAGGCGGACCTGTTCATTTCCATTCACGCCAATTCCAGCCACGACGAATCGGCGCGCGGCATCGAAACCTATTACCTGAATTTCGCCACCACGGAAGAATCGATGGAAGTGGCCTCGCGCGAAAACGCGCTCTCCCAGGAATCGCTGCACGACCTGCAGGACCTGATCAAGAAAATCGCGCGCAACGACAAGATCGAGGAATCGAAAGAACTCGCCAGCGACATCCAGGATTCGCTCACGCAGCGGCTGCAGCTGGTGAGCCACAGCGAACGAACCGCGGCGTGAAGAAAGCGCCGTTCGTCGTGCTGATCGGCGCGGACATGCCCTCGGTGCTTTCGGAAATTTCCTTCGTCAGCAATCCCAGCGACGAAAAGCTGCTGCGCAAGGGCGACCAGCGCCAGCGCATCGCCGACGGCCTGTTCCGCGGCATCAGCTCCTATCTCGAAAGTCTCAACAGCCTCTCCAACAACAAGCAAAAGCTCGTCTCCGATAATCCCGCCGAGCCCGGAACAGTGGCGTCTAACGGGAACCCCAAGTAGAATCGCAGCATCTAAAAGAGGTACCCGGGAGGGTTTTGCCGGCGGGCTAAGCTCGGCCCCTCAAGGTGATAATCAATCTTTTTTTGAAAACAGCCGTGCCAGAACGACTAGGATTTTTCATGTCATTGAACGGTTTCTATTCCATGCGGAATCTGTTTCTGATCGCGGCTTTGTTTGCGGCGACCGCGCCTTTTGCGTCCGCGCAAACGATGCTGCCGAAGAGCTTTGCCGGCTGGTCGCAAAGTTCCGCGGGAACTTTCTCGCCTGCACAAAGCGAGCCTGTACAGACACGGCCGCACAGGACTGACCGACAGCCGCGTCGCGGCTGCCGCGGCAAAGGAATACGATTTCGTGTCGGGCGAACACGCCACCTATACCCGCGGCACAGAAACGCTCGATGTCACGCTTTACAAGATGACCGACCCGAGCGGGGCCTACGGGGAATATTCGTTCCTGCGGACGCCGGACATGCCCCGCGCCGATCTCGCGGAGCACTCTTCGATGTCTCCCGGCCGGGCGTTAGCGCTCGCCGGTAACACGGTCCTCGATATTCGCGGAAACACTCTGCCCAAGCTGGACGCCGACGCTGAAAGCGCTGGTCAATGCCGTCGACAAGAGCGCGCAGCAGGGACCTCTGCCCTGGATCGGGAGCCGCTTGCCCGCCGACGATTTGATCCCGCGTCCGACCACTACATTCTGGGCCCTGTGGCGCTCAATCGTTTCTTCCCGCTGGGAGATGATGATTGGCTCGGGTTTTCCCATGGAGCGGAAGCCGAAACGGCGCAGTACAAGCTTGGCGGCAAGACGGTCACGCTGCTGCTCGCCGATTTTCCCACTCCGCAGATTGCTTCCGACGAGCTCTCACGCCTTGAGCAGCGATTCAACGTAAATGGATCGAATTCGGGCGCCGGCGGTCCGTTGTTCGCCAAGCGCACGGTAACCATGCTTGAAATCGTGATGGGAGCATCCACGCAAGCCGAAGCCGGTTCCCTGCTCGGCCAGATCGAGTCCGGTACTCAGGTCACCTGGAACGAGCCTACCTTTCAGTTCAAAGAACCCAGCATCGAAATGATGATCGTCGGCAGCATCATCGGAACCGGTGTGATTTGCGGTTTCACGCTAATCGCGGGTCTGGCCTTCGGTGGCGTTCGGCTGGTGGTGAAGAGGGCATTTCCGAACAAGGTATTCGACCGCAGCAGCCAGATTCAGGTGCTCCAGCTCGGCTTATCCAGTAAACCTATCAATGCAGAGGACTTCTACCAATCAGACGGTACTGTAATAGAGGAAATCACGGTGGACAAGGATCTGCCAGACAGAGTTGCTCTCCGCATATTTCGCTGAAAAGTAAAGACTTACGCTCAGCGCACATTTTGGCATTCGCGCTTGACTTCATTTAAGTCGTTCCACTAGACTGCGTTCGAGGAAAGGTTTCCTTTGGCCTACCGCGCATGGCCAGGGAGCTTTCTCCCTTCGAAGGCCCGCCAACGCGGGCCTTCTGCTTTTCCAGCCTGCCGCAGCCTCATTGGAAGGTTGCAGCCACTCCTACGGCTTTGCCCAGGGAACTATTAAGCATCTCCGCGTCAAGAGTAAGTGAAACCCTTGCCGGTAGCAGTGAATCAAACGAGAATTGCTAATCTCAACCCGAATTCTTAGCAGCATACAGAGCGAGGTCAAATTGGAATCTTCACGATGAACGTGTCCCCACAGAGGCGGGTTACGATCCTTCCCTTGGCGCTTATGGTCTTTTTCGCGTGCCCGGTTTTGGCCCAGCAACAACAGTCTTCTGCCGACCCTCAAGCAGCAGCGGCACAAGGGACTTCTCAGAATCAGTCCAAAGTCGAGGATCCCGGCAAAGATGACACCGGCAAAAAGGAGTCGAACGAATCGGCCGCGCCCGAAAAAGGCACTTCCAACGATCGCTTGTTTTATGCCCTTCCCAATTTTCTAACCCTCGAGAATGCCGGGAAGCTTCCGCCTCTCACCACCAAGGAAAAGTTCAAGGTGGTGGCGCGCGGCGCCTTCGACTACGTGCAGATCCCCTGGTACGGCTTTCTCGCGGGTGTTAGCCAAGCCGAAAACAGCGAGTCGGGCTTCGGCCAGGGCGCGCAAGGTTACGGAAAACGATACGGAGCCGCCGCCGCAGACGGAACCATCGAGAATTTCATGGTCGGCGCCGTTCTTCCCTCCATCCTGAAGCAGGACCCGCGTTTCTATCAATCCAGCTCCGGCAGCTTCATGCACCGGACGGCATACGCGGTGAGCCGTATCTTCATCACCCGGGCCGACTCGGGCGGCGAGCAATTTAATTATTCGGAAATCTTCGGCAGCGCGCTTTCAGCCGGCATCTCGACCTACAGCTATCATCCGCACGCCGACAAGACTCTGGCGAACACCGCGAGCGTGTGGGGCACCCAGGTGGGGTACGACACGATCACCATCGTAGTGAAAGAATTCTGGCCCGATATTCGACGCATGATCAGCCACAAGCGCCAGCCGGAAACCACCAACTAAGCGCCGCAAATCACCTGCGGCTTGCCACAGCGACACAAACACCATTACTCTAGGGCGGCGTCGAAATCTCTGTAAGCGTTGAAGGCGCAAGCCCGGGCACAAATGGCGAGCACTCCTAAAGTTCGGCCCCGCGTGGTACGGGACGACCCCGAAAAAAGCGGCGCGCAGTCGGCGATCCTGCTGGCAGCCGGTGTGCTGGTCGTAGCCGTGTTCGGCATCCTGTTCGGCTTGCAGACGCTGGTGTGGTTCAACGCGAAGCGCTGGACCTCCCAGGACCCCTGGCTTGCGGACACGCCACAACCCCTCTCGCCCGCCTCGGCGCCTCCCGATGCAGCGCCGCCAGCTACCGCAAAGAATGGAAAAACTCCGAAGCCGCCTCAGCTGAAAGCATACGATTACGAATTCACGGCTCCCTGGCCGGGCAACGTGAAGACGGTTCCGTCATCCACTTACGTCCAATTCCAGTTCGATTCCGGCCAGGTGATTGTTTTCTTCGATCCTGAATCGCAATTGGACACCATCCGCCAAATGAAATCCGGCGAGACCACGCAGTACCAGCAATTCCAGAACATCTTCGGCGATCAGGCGCCCAACACCAATTACGAACTGTACAAAACCGTCTATTCGGCGTCGCCCGCGCAGATTTCCCCGTTCATGCATAGCCAGGACGCTTTTCGCACGAACGTGCTCCTGCTATGGAAGTTGTCTTTCGGATTCGACGCCCACCCGGGAATCCATTCGTTCGAGTTGGGTAAAAACCGCGGCTTCGAGTTCGGCGACGCAACCAACGGCAGGCCCGTGGCCCTGCGTGTGTTTGACGACCGCGACGGGCAGTTCCGCCTTATATTCACGGCGGCAGGGGGAGCCACAGGAAAATTCACGCAGGACGATATCAACCTCGCCGTGCAATCGCTTCAGTCGATACCCATCCTCGAACGCTAGCGCGGCTCAGGCATGCGAGCCGACCGCGCCGACCGCCGTACCGGCGGAATTCAGCACCTTCTGATAATAGGCTTCGTAGCGCGGAATCACGTCGTTCGCGCAATACTTGCTGCGGGCGCTCCGGCGCGCCTGCTGCCCCATCGAGCGGCCGCGATCGGGCCGCGTGAGAATCTCGAGTGAATACTTCGCGGCAGTGGCGACGTCGCGCGGCGGCGCGAGATAGCCATCCACGCCGTGCGTCACCACTTCCGGCAAACCTCCCACATCGCTCGCCACCACGGGCACCTCGCAGGCCATCGCTTCCAGTGCCGCCAGCCCGAACGACTCCATATCGCTCGGCAGCAGGAACAGATCGGCCAACCCCAGCTTCTCCTGCACGTGATCCTGCTTGCCGATGAAAAACACGTCTTTCGAAAGGCGCTTCTTGCGCACGATATATTCGGCGGCGCCGCGATCCGGGCCGTCGCCCATCATCACCAGCTTTGCGGGAATCTTCTCGCGCACCAGGGCGAAGATTTCGACGACGTCCGTGATGCGCTTCACCGGGCGAAAGTTCGAAAGGTGCATCAGGATCGGCTCGCCGTGCGGAGCCCAGCGCAGGCGGGCCTCCTGATTCTCCGAGCGCATGTAGATATCGCAATTCACGAAATTCGGGATGATCTCGATCGGCCGCTTGATATCGAATTCCTGCAGCGTGCGGTCCCGCAGATGGTTTGAGATCGCCGTCACGCCGTCGCTCTGTTCGATGGAAAAGCGCGTGATGGGCAGATAGCTGCGGTCGTTGCCCACCAGCGTGATGTCCGTGCCGTGCAGCGTGGTGATGAACGGCAGACGCAGCGGCGCCGCCATCTGGCGCGCCAGCAGCGCGCTCACCGAATGCGGAATGGCGTAATGAACGTGCAGCAGATCGAGCGCCGCGGATTCGCCCACTTCCAGCATCTTGGTCGCCAGAGCGAGGGTGTACGGGGGATGATCGAAGAGCGGGTAGGTGGTCATTTCCACTTCGTGGAAGAAGATTCGCTCGGCCGCCGCGCCGCTCAGGCGGATGGGCATCGAGTAGCTGATGAAATGGACCTCATGGCCCCGTGCCGCAAGTTCGATACCCAGCTCCGTCGCTACCACACCCGAGCCGCCGTACGTTGGATAGCACGTGATTCCAATTTTCACGCTTCCCTCCCCTGATACGTCACTGGTACGTCCCTCTTACTTCACTGGCGCGTGACTGGCGGCATCCGGTTGCAAGCCCCTCCACGAGACTCGCCTGGATGTTCTTGCCTTGCGGGATGTCTTAATCCGACTTCCGATTTAGCCTCGTGATTAGACGAAACAGGCGCTATATGGGGTTCGGAAAGTTTTAGCGAGCCGGCGGCCTGTGGGGACCTTTGTTGGTGGTGTCACTGCGCGGTTTAACACGTGCGGAAAAAGCCGATAGGGGATCGGGACGCGTCTGGCGGATTGACCTACTGGCCGTTGGTGCCGCCGTTCGCGGATTCTTCGCCTTCCTTGTAGATATAGCGTGATGCATTGCTTGTAGATCAGCAGGTTGGGGCTGCCGTAGCGGGTAAGCTTGATGCAGTCGCGATCGTACCATTCCACTGTTCCTCTCAGAACCTCGCCGTCATTTAAAACCACGGCCACCGGCGTGCGCGACTGCATCTGCTTTACGTAGTAAAAACTCTCCGCGTGGGTCTGTTCCGGCGGCGCAGGCTTCTTGCGAGGGCCCTGCTGCGGGGCCTGCTGCGGCTGGCGAGGGCTATATTGCTGCTCTTTCACGTCGGGAAGAGCAGGCCGAAACAGTTTCCTGTTTACCATGAATACCCCTTCAAATTCCGGCTTGCGTCTGAGATGAAACCTACCTCGTATGACTATAGAGAGACCCATTCGGTTGCAATAATCTTTGAGAAAACTCAGTGGCTACTGGAGCGCTTAACGAACAGCTAGCGAAGCGACAAGAGCGTCGAGACCAAGCTGGCGACCGACATTGCGGCGAAGGCGGCTTTCCAGGTTATCCAAGCCCTGCGTTGCTCGTGCGACCCACTCCCAATGCACCTTCTGGCTAAGGATCTGCACCTCTCGATGCAAATCGGGGTTCCGGGGAAGGCAGCTCTGTGGACCTTGCGTTGATTCCAGCAGGTCCGTGAAAAGACTATAAAACAACTCCAGAATATTTTCAAAGGATTCCTTCTCCTGCTTGGCGAGCTGCGCCGTGGCGGCGAAAATATCCCCGTATTTTTCCCCGGCGACGGCCTGTTCGATGAGCCGCAGAACGCTTCGTCGCAGCCGCACGGATTCTTCCAGGTCTATAGCCAGGGCCATCCCGGGACTTCCGCAGGAAAGCTGCGCCGCCAGTTTGCGCTCGGCTGGGCTCGCCTCGCCGCGTTCCTTCAGGAACGTCTCGATTTGATCCGCCGGCACCGGGGCAAAATGGAATTGCAGGCAGCGCGAGCGGATGGTCTGAAGCAGCGAATCGGGCGTGGGCGCGAGCAGGATCAGAGTGGCCGATTCGGGCGGCTCCTCCAAAATTTTGAGGAACAGGTCGGCATCGTTCCAGCGCATGGTGTCGCGCGCCATCGAGGATGAAGACACGGCGGCGGCCTTGCGGCTTGAAGTAAGCGGCCCGCTGCACGGCTCGCAACTGCCCCACGCGGATCATGGGACGCGCCACGGGCGTGCGCAAGCGCACCGGATCGGGAACGATCAACCACACATCGGGATGCGTCTCGAGGATCAGCGGCATGCGCTCGACGGCGGCGGCATCCGCGCTTTCGCCGCGCTCGGCGAGTCCGGCCTCCATCAGCGGCTGCGGATTTGCCAGGACGGCGAGGCGCAGGCAAGTGGGGCACTCGCCGCAGAAATCGTCCTTCAGGCGCTCGCAATTGGCGGCCTGGGCGAACATCCGGGCGAGCGTGTATTTCCCAATGCCGCGGGGGCCGGTAAAAAGCAGCGCGTTCGGCACACGATCCCGCCGGAGCATCCCGCGGAGGGCGCTCACGATGCGTTCGTTGCCGAGAAATGACCCAAAGCCCATCGGAATAGCTCGCCTTACCGCCTGTCGGCTGCCATTGCTTTTTCAACCTCATCCGGCGCGCGCGGCAGGCGCGAGGTAAGAAGAGTGTAGCCGTCTTTCGTGACCAGCACATCGTCCTCGATGCGCACGCCCAGATTCTCTTCGGGAATGTAGAGTCCCGGCTCCACCGTCACCACCATTCCAGGCTCGAGGGGGCGCCCGCGATCTCCCGGATCATGCACGTCAAGCCCCAGGTGATGGCTCACCCCATGAAGGTAATATCGGTCCAGTGAGCGGCCTTCTCTGTCGCGGCCGTGGGTGCTGAAATACGTCGGTTACGATCTGCTGCAGGCTGCCCGCGCCGCCATAGAGTTTCGCGCCGGGCTTCACCGCTGCCAGCGCCGCATTCTGCGCGCCCAGAACGATTTCGTAGATCTCGCGCTGGCGCGGCGTGAATTTTCCGTTGGCCGGCAGCGTGCGCGTGATGTCCGCGGCGTAGCCACCGTATTCCCCGCCCACGTCGATTACGACCACGTCGCCATCCTTTATTTCATCGTTCAAGCCGCTGTAGTGCAGCACCGTTGAGTTGAAGCCCGCTGCCAACGATGGGCGCATAAGCCTCCCGCGAGCAGCCGCCCATCTCGTGAATTTCCTTCATTCGCGCGGCCACCTGGTATTCGAACACGCCCGGGCGCATGTCGCTTCATGGCATCCAGCTGCGCGTCGACCGACAGATCGATGGCCTTCTGCATGCAGTGCAAGCTCGCCCGGGGATTTCACCTGGCGCATCGCGTCGATGGTCGCCGTCACGTCCTTCAGATTTGCCTGCGGAAGCGCGTCGCGGACGATTTTGGTGGAAAGCGTGAAGTGAGGATAGCCTTCCTCCTGAGCCGGAGGCAGCAGCGTGTAGAAATTCGCGTAGGTCTTTGCCAGCCGGATCAAATCCCCGCGCAGATTCGCGATCGGCTCCACAGCCGCGAAGCCGGTCTTCTCGGCTACACCCGGATCGTCCGGCCCCATCTTCGGGCCTTCCCATTTTTCCTGGCTGGGATCGCGCGGCGGAAGGTACAGAATCTCGTGCGAGACCATCGGACGGCTTCGCGTTGGGCCCTTCCGGAAGCAACAGCAAAGCCGCGCCCGGCTCGTCGTGCCCCGAGAAATAGTAGAAATATGGCTCCTGGAAAAAGATCGCGACCTCGGACGCATCCTCGTGTCCCGTATATCCGAAGATTACGACGGGGCCATCCACCTTGGCGCGAAGCTGCGCGCGGCGGCCTGATATTCCGCATTCGGCTGGCGAAAACGCGCCTGCGCGACAGCAACAGAAGAAGCACGTGGCGAGGATCAGAGAAGCGCAGCCAGCAACAAGAGGGCGTGGCTTTGCCGGATAGCCCGAGGGCCGTGAGGATTGCGGAGCGAACGGACTTCTCGCGCGCGGCACTAGAAACCCGGAACGCCGCTTGAAGCGGGGCGCACTTCCGCGGACTGCGGCTCACCGCCACCCAGGCGCAGTCGCCCCAGATAGGTCTGCGACAAGCGACATCAGGCCGGTGTAGAGGTAGCCCCACACAAACAGAAGCAGAAAAGGCGTGGTGGCGTAATTTTCGTTTTGAATGGCGTAGACAACGCCTGCTGCGAAATAAAACCCGAGCAGCACCTCGGCGTACGGCATCCAGCCCGCGCTCTTGTGATAGCTCTTCTTGACCCACGCCGCCGACTTCCTTGGCGCCGGCTTCCACGCGGTATTTCGGCGTGCGCACGAATTCGGATTTTTTGCCCACGATCGCCTCGAGCACCGCGACCGCGTTGCGCACCGCGATTCCGATGCCCACCGCCATCACGAACGGCAAATACAAGAACGTGCGCTTCCAGGTTTTGGGATAAAGGGCGCGCTCGGCCGCGAGATAAAACGACGAAATCGAGCAGGTCGACGCCAGAAACAGCGGCAGATCGATCACCAGCACCTGAAACCATCCCTGATAGAACCGCACGATCATCGCCGGCAGCAAAATCATCGACATGAAAATCATCAGCGGATAGCTGATGTTGGCCGTCAGATGGAAAAACGCCTCGGCCTTCACCGCCGTGGGAACATCGGCGCGCATCACCTGCGGCAGGATTTTCTTTGCCGTCTGCATCAAGCCCTTGGCCCAGCGCGCCTGCTGCGACTTGAAGGCGTTCATCTCCACGGGCAGTTCGGAGGGGCAATCGATCTCGGGCAAATAGAGGAATTGCCAGCCGCGAATCTGCGCGCGATAGGAAAGGTCGGTGTCCTCGGTGAGCGTGTCGTGCTGCCAGCCGCCCGCATCCTCGATCGCTTTGCGGCGCCAGATGCCCGCCGTGCCGTTGAAATTGAAGAACAGGCCGCTGCGGAAGCGCGACGAGTGCTCGATGGCAAAGTGCCCGTCGAGGAGGATCGCTTCCACTTCGGTGAGCGCCGAATAGTTGCGATTGATGTAGCTCCAGCGCGTCTGCACCATCGCGAGCTTCGAGTCGGTGAAATACGGAACGGTGCGGCGCAGAAAATCGGCGGGCGGAATAAAATCCGCATCGAAAATCGCCACGAATTCGCCGGTCGCGGTTTTCAGCCCTTCCTGCAGCGCGCCGGCCTTGAAGCCTTCGCGATTGTCGCGATGGATGTAACTCGATCGGAACGCCCAGCGCGTGATACCGCTCCACGCAATTGCGCGCGATTGCCGTTGTTTCGTCGGTGGAGTCGTCGAGCACCTGAATCTGCAGGAGTTCGCGCGGGTAATCGAATTGCGCGACGGCCTCCACCAGCCGCTCGGTCACGTAGCGCTCGTTGTAAATCGGCAGCTGCACGGTAACCTTCGGCCACGCAGTGATTTCCGGCGCCGGCCCCGGAACGTTCTTGCGATTCTTGTAAAAGTTGTAGACGAGAACGTAGCGGTGAATGCCGTAGGTGGCCAGAACCACCATCACCAGGAAATACGGCAGCATGATGGCGAGGTCGAACGCGTTGGCCTGGTACAAACCACGAAATGTGGGATCGACCAGCCGATGCCAGTAGTTCGTAAAAGGGCTGCTGTCGAAAGCGAGAAGAAAAACGCCGCGCGGTGCCGTGTTCAATGCCGAAGTCAAACCCGAGGTCAAGGTCAAGGTTAAGGTCAGTGCCGAAGTCAACGCCAAGCTCATTACCGAAGCCAATGCCGAGGTCAATAACAGGATCAAGGTTGGCCCGCTCCCGAGTCAATTTGCCTGGGTCCCCGCGAAACTTCCGGCCAAGCTAGTAAGTATACATGAATCAGAGTCGAACCCGGCCGACCAATCCGCCGCGAAAGAAGGGCGCCGAGCCAAGCGCCCTTCGCCTTTATTGCCCGCACGGAAAAATCCGGCCACCCGGGTCTTCCGTCTCGCCTTTCGGTGTCATCCTGAAGGCCATACGCGCAGCGCGGATGGCTGAGGGACCCTGCTTCTACTACTCGTTCCCCAGCCGCCTCACGTCGCTAACCGGAACGGACTAGACGAGGGAGGTCTACTCGCCCCCGCGTTTCCATGGAGGGAACTTGTTCCCGCATCAGGTCCTTCGGGGCGCCTCGTCCTATTCCAGAGGGAATCTTCACGCGGATGGCCGTTCCCCCTCCGTTGGACTGAATATCCAGTTCCCCCTTCAGATCCGTCACCTGCTGCCGCATTTTCAACAGCAGGAGATCGGGTTCTCCCGCGGCCTCAAGGTTTGGCGGAAGATTGGCGTTCGCTCCGGTTACGTATTCCTGGACTTCCAGTACGACGTTTGCCAACTCCCACGCCATTCGGATTCGCGCCGATTTCGCCCGCCCCTGGCGTTGAATGTTCGTCAGACATTCGTGGGCGATGCGATATAAAACCACCTGCGCGTCCGCATCAAGGGGCACCGTCTCGCGCGGTATATCGATTTCCACCTGAACGCCGCTCTCCTGCGAAAATTTCTCCGCAAACGACCGCAGCGCCGGCCCCAGGCCGAGTAAGTCAAGAAGCGGCGGCCGTAGCATGTATGACACGGATCGAATTTCCTTCATGCAGGTCTGAACGGTTTCGACGCACTCGCGAAGGATCTCCCTCATTTGTTCGCTTCCGGCGCGGCTTCGCCCTAGTCTTCCGAGTGCGTAGTTGAGTCCGGTAAGGTGCTGCCCCACGCTTTCGTGCAGTTCCCTGCTGATCGTCTTGCGCTCTTCCTCCTGGGCGCGCAGGATCGACGTCGACAGCTCCCGCAACCCTTCCTCGGCCCGTTTCTGGTCGGTGATATCGATCATCACGCCCGCAAGCTCGGTCCGTCCGAACGGCAATTCCGCCCTTTGCACGTGGATGCGAAACCGGCGAATCTCCCCCTGCGCCGAAAGAATCCTGCATTCGAAGTGCAGTTTCGCGCCCTCCGCCGCCCTCGCGCAGGACTCTTCCACCTGGCTCCAGTCTTCGGGATGAACGAGCTTTTTCCAGAAGTTGCTTTCGTGAAGCCACCGCTCGATCCAGTATCCAAGGATCTGCCGTGCGTCCGGCGTGACATAGGTGAATTCCAGCGTCACCGGATGCGCGCGCCATAAAATCGACCGCGCCGATTCGCAGATTTGCGCGGTTTGCCATTTCGTTCCAATCAACTCCCTCGTGGTGTCTCGCAGCAGCGTCACATCCTGCAATAGAACCGCGACGCAGTTCCCTCCCAGGGGAACGATGCTCAACTCGAAGAATTGTCGCGTACCTGTCATCGCAAAGTTCAGATGTCCCGCGGCAGCGGTCCGATTGGATGTCGCGACATGACGGCAAATTTGCGCCACGCTGCCCGGATGTTTCCCCCGACCCCGCTCCCGCGCAGCGAGCGGCAGGTTGAGCAGACCTGCCACCGAAGACCCGGCAATCCGCGACGCCGCATCGTTCACCGCGATCAACCGCCATGTGCTCGTGTCCGAGGGATCTACCAGGTGGAGCACCGCCAAGCCGAATGGCAGGCTGTGTACTAGTTGCCGGTAGGCTCCGGCGTAACGGGCAGGCAGAGACGACGCGCTTTCGCGCCGCTCCGATATCTTCTTGGCCAAGGCTGTGAACCTCGATCAAATGTTACCGGAAAGGACAATGTAACTACTTGATTTTACCGTGTCAACGAATTGCAGGGGCTCGCGACGGGTCTATTTTATTATCCTCAGGTTCATTTACTCCGTAGTTTTACGGACAAACGGCTGCGCTTCGCTGGACCACGGCGCAATCCATACCAGACGATTCCAATTCCTCTAATTTGTCTGGTTTGGTTCCAAAAACTTCAGAGTGTATGCGCTCGTTGGGTCAAGCGCCTTCTCGATAACCTTCAGGTCCAGGAGTTGCCGATACATCGTATCCCAGCGCTTCGGATCCATCTGCCCAAGCTGCGCCCCGCTGGGATCCTCTCCCGCCACAAAATGCCCGTCGCGCAAAGCCTGCCAGGTAAACTGCATCCATTCCGCGTTCAGCGCCGGATTCAGCTTGGCGATCGCCGCATGAGCTGCCGCCGGATCGTTCAGATACTCCCGCCACCCGCGCAGCGAAGCGCGCACAAACTTCCCCACGATCTCCGGATGCTGCGCCAGAAAATCCCGTGTCGTATACATCACGCGATAGGGCTCATACCCTGCGTCGCTCGTCAGAATCACCCGCGTCGGCACTCCCGCCTTCCGCGCGAAAAACGGCTCCGACGTCGCGAACGCCTGCTGAATGTAGTTCGGGTCCGCCACGAAATTCGCCACGTTCATCATCGCCGGCACCACGTGAACGTCGTTGAGTTGATACCGCTTGGCCACAAACTCCCACCACGTCGATCCGGTCGTCACCGCCACCGTGTGCCCGTTCAGGTCCGCGAACGAATGAATCGGCGAATCCTTCCGCACCATGATCCCTTGCGGGTCGTGCTGCATCGTCGCCGCCACAGCTACCAAAGGCAACCCGTTCGAAATTCCCTCCAGCACCGCGTCCGACGAACCCATCCCAAACTGCGCCACGCCCGACGAAACCTGCTTGCTCACCGAAACGTACGGCCCGCCCGGCTGGATCTTGAGATCGAGTCCTTCGTCCCTGTAGTATCCCTTCACCAGCGCCGCGTAAAACCCGCCATGCTCCGGCTGGGGATACCAGTCCGCCTGCAGCGTGACCTTCGGCAATCCGCTCGAGGTAGCCGGGTTGCTGTGGCAGCCGGCCGCCAGCAAGCCGGCGCAAACCACGCAAAGACAAAAAATCGCGAGCGAGCCACTCCCGCCCAATTTGATTCTTCGCAGCATGATGGGTCCCACGATCGCGCTAGGCTAGCACGAGGCCTGCGCTTCTGCTCAATACATCCGCGATAGGTTCGATCAATTTTCCATTTGCTCCGTCCCTCATCCCTTGTGTTAGCGTACAGGCCATGGCGCTCCCTCCAACGCAGCGCGGAAGTGTGGCTGATGTCGATGAAGAGCGTATGCGCGAGGTTTATGCCTTCACGTCGCGCACCCTTGAGACGCCCGTGCCAGTCCCCTTTGGCGCCCTGATCGTCAACACGCGCACCGGCGAGCGCCTCATGCTCGCCACGAATGCCGTGCGTCCCGAGAACGATCCCAGCTCCCACGCGGAAACGCGTGCCGTTCGCCTGGCCTGCAAAAAGCTTATGCGCCCCCATCTCGAAGGCTACACCATGTACTCCACCTGTGAGCCTTGCCCCATGTGCATGGCCAACGCCCTGTGGGCCCGCCTCGACCGCGTCGTCTACGGCGCCACCATCGCCGACGCGAACCGCCATTGCCTCCAGATTCACATCGACGCCAAGGAAGTCGTGCGCCGCTCAGACATGCACTGCATCGTGGACGGCCCGCTCCTGCGCGACCTCTGCTACAGCCTGTTCACCCATCCCAACATGCAGAAGGCCTTTCGCACCTGGACCAGCGCAAAAAACAATTCCAAAAAGAAGGCCCGGAACTGAGGAATCCTCTCATGGACCCGCGCCACATCGCCGAGCTGATTTCGATTACGGGCGACGAATCGCGCGTTCTCACTCAGCCGCTGGTTGTCGGGCAGCTTTCCCGCGATTTTTACTGGTATTCGCCGGTGCTCCGCAAACTGCTCGACGGCAAGGTTGCCGAAGTCGTCATTCAGCCACTGGGCGCAACAGAAATTCAGAGCCTGCTGCGCTACTGCTACGACCGGAATATTCCAGTCACGGTGCGCGGCGCGGGCACCGGCAATTACGGCCAGGCGGTTCCGCTGCAGGGCGGTGCGGTTCTCGACCTCACGCGCATGGACCAGATCGAAGAAATCCAGCCGGACGGCGTCGCCGTGTGCCAGCCGGGCGTGCGCCTGGGCGCGCTCGAAAACGAAGCCCGAAAACTCGGGTGGGAACTCCGCTGTTATCCTTCCACGGTCGTCAAATCCTCCCTCGGCGGCTTTCTCGGCGGCGGGTCCGGCGGCATCGGCTCGGTGGCTAACGGCAACCTTCGTGATTTCGAAACCGTGCGCGCACTCCAGGTGGTCACCATGGAACCCGAGCCTCGCGTCGTCCTGCACAAAGGCGAGGCCGTCCATGAAATTCTGCATGCCTGGGGCACGAACGGCATCATCACGAAAATCTGGCTGGCGCTCGCGCCCGCCGTCGAGTGGTCTCAGTCCGCGGTCGCTTTCGACACCTTCGGCGCCGCCTTCGATTTCAGCGAGCGCATCGCCACCGGCGCCGAATGGACCAAGCGCCTGGTAACCGCCTTCGAGTGGCCGATCTCCTCTTTCTTCACGCCCGTGAAACAGTACGCGCCGGAAGGAAAGTCCCTGATTTTTTTCCTTATTGCGTCCGATCAGCTTGCCGCCTTTGAATCCGCGGCGCGCGCGGCCGGCGGAGAAGTCACCTATTCTGGCGCCTATCTCGGATTGCGGAGCCGTCCGCTTCTCTCCGATTACACCTGGAATCACACAACTCTCTGGGCCATGAAGGCGGACGACGCCTACACCTATCTCCAGTGTGCGTTCGATCCGGATACGGTACGGGATCAGCTTCGCCGGCTCAAGGAAAACTTCGGCGAGGAGATTCTGTTTCACATGGAGTTCTGGAAGGGCGGCGATGGACGCGTGATCCCCGGGGCGATTCCTGTGGTCTATTTCAAAAGTGAGGACCGATTGAACGAAATGATCGATTTCTGCCGCGCCATCGGCGTGTTTGTGGCTAATCCGCACGTGAACAACGTCGAGGGCGGCGGACGCTATCGCCCCGATAACGTCCAGCTCCTCGCCAAGCTGCGCTACGACCCCAAGGGCCTGCTGAATCCTGGGAAGATGGTTACGTTCCAGGCGGAAGGTCGCGCGGCGAAGGCCCCCCGGCGATGAAGACCTGGATCCCGGACTCGCGCAATTTCGCTTATCTCAACTGGAAGCAAGTCGACGCGCTGCCTCGCGAGACCACCCTGCTCGTCTTGCCCACCGCCGCCATCGAGCAGCACGGCCATCATCTGCCGCTCGCCACCGATACCCTCATCAACAATTTGCTCCTCGGGCACGCCCTGCGGAAGCTTCCCGCCGAGTTGCCCGTTTTCGCGCTGCCGCCCGTGCACTATGGCAAGAGCAACGAGCACATCGGCTATCCCGGAACCCTCTCGGTGAGCGCTTCCACATTCATGGCCGTGCTGCGCGACCTCGGCTCAAGCGTTTCGAGCGCGGGTTTCAAAAAGCTCGTGCTTTATAACACGCACGGCGGCAACGTATCCCTCATCGACGTGATGGCCCGCGACCTTCGGGCGGAGTTCGGCCTGCGCACGTTCGCGCTTCACAGCTCGGGCGGCATTCCCTTCGAAGGGCTCTCCGAGCAGGAGCGCGTCTATGGCTTCCATGCGGGCGAGGTCGAAACGTCTTACCTGCTCGCTTCCGTCCCCGAATTTGTGGACCAATCCGCCTATACCGTGAATTACATCGCGGACGTTGATAAACCCACCTTGCTGCGCCCGGAAAACGCCCCGGCGGTCTTTGCGTGGCTCACGCGCGATATTGCGGAAAGCGGCGCGCTGGGTGACCCCCGTCCGTCCTCTGCGGAAAAGGGCGCTCGCTGGATCGAAGAAGCCGCCACGCGGATTGCCGAGGCCCTCGAAGCGATGTACCGCCATCCGGACCCCGCCGCAAAATGAAGGAAGCAGCCTGGGTCGATTGCGGCGACGATGTGCGCGTGGAACGCGGCGTTCGCCTCCGCATGTCCGACGGCATCGAGCTGGCCTCCGATCATTATTACCCCTCCCAGCAGGGACCACATCCCACGCTCCTCATGCGCCAGCCCTACGGCCGCGATATCGCTTCCACCGTTGTGTATGCGCACCCCGCCTGGTTTGCGCGCCACGGCTATAACGTGGTGATTCAGGATGTGCGCGGTCGCGGCGATTCGGAGGGCGCCTTCTATCCCTTCCGCCACGAAGCCCGCGACGGCGCTGAGACAATTGCCTGGCTGCGCAGCCGGCCCGAATCAAACGGACGCGTCGGCATGTACGGCTTCTCGTATCAGGGAGTAACGCAATTGCTTGCCGCCGCCGAACAACCTGAGGGATTGCGATGCATCGCGCCGGGAATGACTCCTCACGATCTGTACCACGGCTGGTTCTATCATCAAGGCGCGCTCCGCTTCGCCTCCACTCTCGGTTGGGGCCTGCAAATGCTCAAGGGCGACGCGCGCCGCCTGAAGCTGCGGGAAGCCAGCGACCGCCTCGAAAATGCCTGGGCAAATCTTTCCTCGCAAACAGGTGTACTCCCGTTTCGCGCACACCCCGCGATCCAGGGGGAAGGCCTGCCTCAGTATGTTCTCGACTGGTTCGACCACGACGAGCCCGGGGACTACTGGTCTTCGATGGACGTCAGCCATTCGTTCCACAAGATCGCCGTACCCGCGCTGCATGTCTCCGGCTGGTACGACCTGTTTCTCCACGGCAGCATCGACGGCTTCGTCGCCCTCACCAACCATGCGGCCGGCTCGCTCGCGCGCGAGAACCAATACCTGATCGCCGGGCCCTGGCTGCACATTCCCTGGGGAGACCGCATCGGCGGCTCCGACTTCGGCTCCGAAGCCCTCATCGATGCCGACGCCATCCTGCTGCGCTGGTTCAACCACTGGCTGAAGGATTCCGGCGAGTTCTCCGCCGAACCGAAAATTCGCCACTTCGTTATGGGGGAAAATCGCTGGCGCGAAGCGCAGTCCTGGCCGGCCCGCGCGAAGCAGCCCTTCTATCTATACAGCGATGGGAAGGCCAACTCCCGCAAGGGAGGCGGAGAGCTTTCCGCCGCCCCTCCCCGCACCGAACAGCCCTGCGATATTTTCATCTGCGACCCGGAAGTGCCGGTTCTCTCGCCCGGGCCCAACGCGCAGGCCGGCCAGTTCGATCAAGCCGCGCTCGAACTTGGCAACAACGTCCTCGTGTACACGTCCAAGCCGCTCGCCAGGGCGCTTCGCGTTTTCGGCACGGCGCGCGTTTCTCTCTATTGCTCCACCTCTTCCGCCCACACCGACTTCACCGCCAAGCTCGTTCGCGTAAGGCCCTCCGGCGCTGCGGAATTCATCTGCATCGGCATCGCCCGTTCCAGCTGGCTGTTTGCGGAATCAGGCTACATCGCCGACAAAATACATCTCTGGGAATTCGATCTCGAGCCCACCTCGTGCGTTTTCGCGGCGGGGGACTGTATTCGCCTCGAGATCGCTGGCAGCGCTTTCCCGCTCTACGATCGGAACCCCGGCACGGATGTGCCTTCGTGCCGCGCGACTTCCTGGGACTGGCGGAGATCGACGCAGATCGTTTTCCACGACGCGAAGCGCCCCTCCGCCCTTTATTTGCCGGTGAGCGAGGCGGGCGCATGAGCGAGGCACGCCACAGTGCTCCGCAGATCGAGCTGCACCATGTCAGCAAGCGTTACGCTAATACCGGCACGATCCTCGAAAGCTTTGATCTCACGGTTGCCAGGGGCGAATTTGTGAGCCTGATCGGGCCCTCCGGCTGCGGAAAGTCCACCATACTCAAGCTCATCTCGGGGCTCACTTCTCCGAGTTCCGGCGCGATTCGCGTCAATGGCGTGGCCCCCAAAGATGCGCGAGAAACTATCTCCTACATTTTTCAGGACGCCACCCTGCTTCCCTGGCGTCCCGTGCAGCAGAACGTCGGGCTGGGCCTGGAGCTCGAAGGCGCCAGCAAAGCGGCCCGCGAAGAAAAAACCGCGTCTCTCCTGAGGTTGGTAGGTCTCGAACGCGTAGCCCAAGCCTATCCCCGCGAGCTCTCCGGCGGCATGAAGATGCGCGTCTCCATAGCCCGTGCCCTGGCCACCAATCCCAAGCTTCTGCTGATGGACGAGCCCTTCGCCGCTCTCGACGAAATGTCGCGCGACCGCCTGAACGAAGAAATATTGCGCCTCCGCGCCGAACAAAAATGGACCGCCGTCTTCGTTACCCACTCGGTGGAAGAAGCCGTATTCCTCTCCACGCGCATCATCGTGCTGGCCCCCAACCCCGGACGCATCCGCGCCGTCTTTTCCGTCGACCTTCCCGGCCCGCGCAACTCCGCGCTACGCGAAACCCCGCAGTTCGACGCACTCATCACAAAGGTATCGCACGCCCTAAGAGATGCCCTCGTGCAGGAAATCGTCCGATGACCCATTCGCCGATACCGGTGATCCTCGCCTTTCCGGGTGCCCCACCCTTGCGCCTTTCAAGGGTGGGTTTTCAGCGAACGCAGCCGCCATCGCCATGAAGCAGCGTCTCATCACTGTCGCCAACGCCATCGCCGTCTTTGCGGCGCTTCTGATCCTCTGGCAGCTCGTTCTTTGGATCTTCCACGTCCCGCCGTTCATGTTGCCGCCGCCTTTTGCCGTCGGCCGCGCGGTGATCGCCCGCT
The DNA here is from genome assembly GCA_963848365.1 of uncultured Acidobacteriota bacterium. GTDB lineage: Bacteria > Acidobacteriota > Terriglobia > Acidiferrales > UBA7541 > Palsa-295. The sequence goes on along the minus strand of CAWKDI010000002.1, from coordinate 423,065 downwards.
TCCCCTCCCTGCTCGCTTCCTTCGCCATCACCGCCGAGGAATCCGCCGGGGGCCTCGCCGCGAGCATCATTTTCGGCGTTTTGATCGCCCTGGTCTTCGCGCAGTCGCGCTGGGTGCGGCGAATGCTTTATCCCTACACGCTCCTGCTGCAAACCGTTCCGATCGTCGCCGTGGCGCCGCTTATCCTAATGTGGGTAGGCGGAGGCACGCCCGCGGTCACGCTGATCGCCTTCATCATTTCACTGGCTCCCATCATCGCCAACACCACCCAGGGACTGATCAGCGTGGACGAAAATCTCGTGAACCTTTTCCTGATGCATAACGCCTCGCCCGCGCAGATTCTCTTCAAGCTGCGACTGCCGCACGCGGTTCCGTCTCTTTTTGTGGGTATCCGCATCGCCAGCGGCATCGCCGTGATCGGCGCCATCACCGGCGAGCTCTACGCCGGCTCGGCGCGCGTCGGGCAGGGCGGCCTGGGCTATTCTATTTTGTACGCGTCGTCGCAGCTGCAAACCGACTACCTGTTTGCGCTGGTGCTGGCCTCGGCCGTCCTGGGCTTCGCGTTCGTATTCATCGTGATGTTTTTCGAATGGTATTTTCTGCACAAATGGCACGAATCGGCGCGCGCGCCCGAAACCGCGTGAGCGCCGGTCAGAACCGCAAGGGAGAAACGACCAAATGCTGCGACTCGAAACCGAAACCGGATGGTGGCTCGTCAGGCATCCCGATCACGCGCGTCTCGCCGGCGCTTTCGCCGAACACTGGGGCAACGACCGCTTTCTTCCGCCCGAACCCCGCGCCAACGTGCTGAAAGGAATCGCGCGGCACGACGACGGCTGGGCCAAGCGCGACGCCGAACCACAAATTACCAGACAGGGAAAGCCGAGCGCGTTTTCCGTCGAACTGGTCGGCAAATATTCCGCGTTCGAGGAAATCGACCTGGCGGACTACCTCGCCGTCCGCGACCGCGCCGTGCGCCTGATCGCCGAAGAGGATGCGTATGCGGCGATTCTTATTTCCATGCACACGTACAATTTATTGACCGCTCACGCGGACCGCTCGACAATCGCGGCGGAGCAACTGCCGCTGCTCGACGAATTCCTGGAAACGCAAAAGTCGTTTCAGGAGTCGCTGCGCGCGCAAATCGCCGCGAACCCAGAGTTCGCCGCGGAGCACAAGACCGAAGCGGCGATTCTCGACCATTTCCGCTTGCTGCAGGCGATGGACAACCTGTCGCTGCTAACTTGTGTGGATTTTTCGTCCCCGTCCAACCTGTTACATGCGCTGCCGTTGCGTGACGGAGGGCGCACCGCCGTGGCGGTGCGTTCGGCAGGGCCGCGCCATTTCGTGCTCGATCCCTACCCTTTCGACCGGACGTCGCTGACCTTCGAGTTTCCCGCCCGGCACGTCAAGGGGAAGCTCTTCGGTGCGCATGCAGCCCTGCAGGAGGCCTTCCATGCCGCGCCGGTTGAGACGCTCTCGGTAACCGTGAGCGCCCGCTAGCAGTCTTCAGAAGAGCGTTTCAGGCCACCAAGCCCGCCAACTTCCAGCCCTGTTTTTCTAACTCGCTTGGAATGAATAGCTTCCTGGCTTCGTTTGGTAATTTTTTATTTTTTAAAATTGCACGCTTAGAGACATTTGTACCTGTCGCGAACTGCCGATGGTGTGAACGGTCTGCCCGAGGCCCGTGGGGCAGAAATAAAATCCTTCGTTCGGGGAGTTGCCGGTGCAGCCTGTCGGCAAAACCTGCGACCCCTGAATCGGGAAGCTGTTGAAGGCCAGGTTTTGATCGACGTTGTCGATGGGAATGTCAAAGCTTGGATGGTTGGTAAGGTTGTAAATGTCGATGCTGTACTTCACACCCACGCGTTCGGTGATCTGAGTCTGTTTCACGATCGAAAGGTCCGCGCGCTTCTGCCAGGACTGGCGGAAAATGTTGCGCTCGCCGTTGGTGACGAAGTTGGTTTCAAACGTATCGCCGGCGGGGATAGCCCCATTCAGGGCGCCCGGCGCGAGCAAAGGAACGTCGAAGCAATTGGACTTGAGGGCCGGAAAATTGAAGTTGTTGCCGATCGCGCCGGTTACGGCGTTCTGCGGCGTGCAACCGGGAGCGAGCGGAACAATGGGGTTGGTGATGCCGTCGTTGATACCGTAGAAGATGCTTCCGACGGCTCCGGAGTAATCGACGACGCTGTAGGGCTGGCCGCTCTGGATTGTGACGATACCCTGAACGCTCCAGCCGTCGACGAACTTTCCTTCGACCGAGGAGGCGGAGACGAATTTCGGAAGTTCGTAGTGGTAGTCGATGTTGAAGACGTGGGTGCGGTCGAAGTCCGAGGGCCCATAGCCGCCCCGTAGATTGAGGGGGCTATTGCCGTTGTAGAAGAGGCCGAGGGCGCTTTGCTCGTCGAGGGACCGCGAGTAGGTATAAGAGAAGCCGGCGGCAAGGCCGTGACTGAGCTTCTTCTCGACATGCGTTTGCAGCGCGTTATAGGCCGAAACTCCGGCCGCCGTGTAGGACTCCGACTCGCCCGCATAACCGATGTAGGGGACGCGGGTATCCACGTTGCCGCCCTCGGATTCGAACTCCATGGGCTGGCCGTTGGGCAAATTCAGGGTGCAGCCCAGGAACCCGCAACCCTCTGCCGTTTGCACCGTGTATCCATACGTATAGAATTCCGGAAACGCAGCCGAGCCGGGATTGGGGCATACCGCCGCCGGGCCGCACAAGGGATTACTCGGAGAGGCGATCCTGGCCTGGTTGAAGGGCAGCGGAATGATTTCATGCCGGCCGAGAGCGTTCACGAACCCGATGTCGATGGCCAGATCGTTGCGGGGCTGCCATTGAACGTCGAGGGTCGAGTTCATGGTGTAGGGGAGCTTATTTTTCCTATTGTAGACTCCCAGATAAAAGGGCGTGTCCCCGAATGTGAGGCCCTCAGCGTTGGGCAGCGCCGGCACGCCGCTGACCGGATCGACGGAGGTAATCGCGCTGGGATTACCATTCGGAGGAGCCTCGAGGGTCGGCCCCCAGGGGTTCGAGAGAGTCGAGGTGCAAGTTTCAAAGGTGCCCGGAAACGCCGTCGGGCAGAATTGAGTACCGACAAAAGGAAGCTGCTGGTTGATCCCAAACGGGCCGCCCGGCGAGATGCTCTGTGCGACAGCCGGCGAGAGATAGGAGTAAAGCTCTCCGCGGTCGTAATACATTCCCCAGCCTGCGCGGACGACAATCTTGTTGTCAAACTTCTTCGGGCTCCAGGCAATGCCGATGCGGGGCGCAAAACCCCACTGGCGGCCGGTGAGGGTGGTGTTGCTGACCCCGGATGTCGCGTACTTGCTGTTTCCGGCGACGATCAGCCCGGTCGAGGTAATCGTGTCGGACACGGGGTTGTAGGCGTACTTGCTGGGGTCGAAATTCAGGAGATTGCCGTTCTTCTCGGTAAAGCCGCCTTCCCAGTCAAACCGCAATCCGGCGGTGATGGAGAGGTTGGAACGCAACTGGAATTTATCCTGGATATATTCGCCGGTTTCGTTTGAGCGGAAGTAGCGATTGGGATTGCCGGTGAGAAACAGCGTCCCGGAGTAAGTGTAATCGTCGGTGAGGGTGCCAGTCAGAAACTGATTGATATCTTCCGATTCGATCATTCCCAATTTGTTTCTTCGATCCCGCGCGTTCAGTTGCGTGTATTCGAAACTGCCGCCGAAGGTGACGGTGTGCCGGCCCAGAGTCCAGATAGCATTCGCAGAGGGGTTGAAGCGGTTCTGGAATACGCCGGTAAAGGCGCTCAAAGACTCGGCCCCGGCACCGATATTCAACAAGGGCTGATATGAGGGGAAGGTGCCTTCCACCCCGTAAGGCCCGGGGTGGGGCCCGAGGAGGCTTGGCTGATTAATCGTAATTCCTGGGAAAATGGAAGAACCGAAGGTGTTAATCGTGCAGTCCGAGGCTGCCGCGCCGGTTAGCGCGACGCAGGCGCTTCCCAACTGCGCGGGTGTAAAGGGCTGGCCAAGGCTGGTGTACGCTTTCTCACGGATAAAGCCGAAGGTTTCCGTGATGCTTAGAGTGGGTTTTACAATCTGCGAATGGCTCAGGGAGATTACCTGGCTGCCCGCGTCGAGGTGTTGCGTGAAACCGGCAAGCGACGAATACGCGTAGGGAGCCGTGGTGGGATCATGCTGGTAGTAATACTTGGCGGCGAAGGAGTGCTTCGAATTCGGATTCCAATCCAGATTCGTAACCGCCTGGTCGGCGATGAAATAGGCAGTGCCGGGAATCTCGGCATCCTCCGGAAAAGCCTCGACGAGCGCCGAATTCGTGGTGTTGAGCGCCAAGGCATTGGGGTTCGCCGAGGGAACCAGGAACTGGCCATTGGGCAGCTTGTAGTTGAAAAGAGTGTAGGCGATGGGGTTGATATCGCCGGGCGCGAGGCCCACGGCGGGGTTGATAGTGCCGTCGAAGAGGCCAAGAGGACCGTAGAGGTTGTTAATATTGCCCACGTTCGCCAATGCGGCGGCCGAGCGATTGTTGGTAAGCCCGTCCGGCACGGTGGGCCGGATGATTCCAATTTCCTGGTCGGACGCGTGGGTGTGCTGGTAGGCGGCAAAGAAGAAGAGCTTGTCTTTCTTGATGGGCATACCTACGGTGCCGCCCGCCGTGTAGCGGTGCAATTCGGGGTTCTTCTGGTTCTGGGGTATGTTCGGGTCGTCGTTAAAGAACCACGGATCGGCGTTGAGCCAGTTGGTTCCGCGATGCCCGTAGAGTTTTCCGTGAATGTCGTTGGTGCCGGTGCCGGTGCTCATGTCGATGTGCGCGCCGCTGGTGGAGCCCTGCTGGGCGTCGTACATGGAGGTGTTCACGCGGACTTCCTGAACGGACTCCGGGGCGGGCGAAGGAATGGATTCGCCGATCGCGAGGTAAATGGAGGCGCTGCTCTGAATGGGAAGCGCGCTGAGGGCTGAAGACGTGCTGACGCCGGTAGCGTTGACGACGCGGGAGGATGACACATCACTGGTAGTCTTGCCATTGAAAAGACTCCTGGCGTCCACGCCATTGAGCAGAAACGTGTTGCTGGTGTCGCGCTGTCCATTGGCCCACACGGGCTGGTTGCCCAAGCCGGCGTTTGCTCCGGTTCCAGAAGGGAGTTCTTCGTTTACGCCGGGGGAAAGGAGAGCGAGGCCGGTAAAGGAGCCGGTGGGCAAGGGGACGTCGTCAATTTCGGCTTTGTCCATGACGTAGCCGTTGGTGGTGTCTACGGCGTTGATGAGCGGGGTTTCGGCAACGGTGACCGATTCGGTGACGTTGCCGATCTTCAGGGTGCCGTTCACCGTGGCGGTGCGGTTCGCCTGAACCTGGATCGAGGGGATGGTGAGGGTTTCAAATCCCGTGTGAGTAATCGTGATCGTATAGTTGCCAATGGGCAGGTTTACGATGGAGTAGGCGCCGGTGTCGCTGGTATCCATGGTGCGGGTCAAATTGGTCTGGTCGCCGACAACTTTGACTGTGGCGCCAGGAATGACGGCGCCGGAATCATCGCTGATCGTGCCGGTGATGCCGCCCAAGGTTTGTTGCGCAAGCGCGCGCGGAGAGAGAGCCAAGGATATCGACAGGAATGAAATCAAATAGAAAAACGTCAATTTCTTCGACATGCTCGCGATCCTCCTGAAAACATTCGTTATCCGGGGGCTACCACGGACTGCTGAGCCTGGGCCCTACGCCCCATCACTGCCACCCTGAAATATAAGCATTTGAACGAAGCTAACGAATGCGAGCGGGAAAGAGAAACGCATTATTTCGATGATGAGAATCACATATTTCGATTTATGTTTTGCGCGGGGGGTGGGCAATTATGGAGCTTCGGCTTGAGCGTGGCGTGTCTTTACGAATTCCTTATTCCGTTCCGCTTTGAAACAGCTTCGGACATAAGCCCGAGCATTCAACAGGACTTTACTTCTGAGAGCACACCCCTGCCGACCATTTTTCGCGGGAAGGCGCCAGTGAAAATCAGCACCCTGCTTCTGTGCGAGTTCTGCTCTTTCCCCTCTCGCTTTTTCTCAGGAGCTCCGGGTTTTACCAGCTGTTGAGTTGAAATCAGGCTGACAGCCGAGACGCAGGATTTGCCGAAGGCACGGTGTGCAGGGCTGGCTCACAATATTGGGATTCAATTGTTGAAAATAGCACCGACCGGCTCGTTGTTGCTCATTGTTATGGTGCATTGAGTGGCGTTGATAACCGTACAATCCGCCGACCAGCCGCCAAAGACGGAACCCGCTGCAGGAGTCTCTGTTAGCGTGACTACAGTGCCTAATGTAAAGTTACCGGTGCAACCTGCTCCGGAAGCACAGTTTATGCCCAGTATCGCGGGTAGATTGGCTCCGCCCGATACGTCGCTCGTCACAGTCCCCGAGCCCAAGCCAACCTCGTACACGGAGAGTTGCGGAATCTGAACACTTCCCGCTATCGGACCGACTGTGAGCGTAGAATTTCCAGTTATGGTTGAACCGTCAGCCGCTGTCATGAGTGCCGTCATCGTTGCGGTTCCAGTAGCGTTACTGAGGGCGAGTCCCGCCGAATTGATGGTCGCAACCTTAGCGTCGCTCGATTGCCACGTCACTTGATTCGTAATATCCAAGGTGATTGGAATTGCGTTATACGTTCCAATCGCAATAAACTGCGCAGGCTCCCCGATGGTTGTGGTCGTCTGGGTTGATGGAATGACAGCGATAGAAACCAAATCGTGAACGGCTTGCGTCGTTGCCGTAACTGACAAAACCTCACTCCCTGCAACGCCGTTCATTATTGCCGTAATGGTGGTGGTGCCGCTGCCAGTCGCTGAAGCCAAACCAGACGCATTGATAGTCGCAACCCCTATCGTGCTGGACGACCACGAAACCTGACTGGTGATGTCTTCGTTCTGTGTTGGGTGATTCCCCGCACGTTCGTAAGTTCCGATTGCTTGGAACTGGAGTGTTTGCCCGTAAGCGGTCAAGGATGGCGTTGCAGGCAATACCTGTATGGACGCTAGGTATGGCGGCTGTGTGCATCCTGCAAATGCGATGCCAAGCACTACAGACAAAAGCAAACCGAACCTAGTCATCGGACAGTCTCCTGACTCTATTTGAAAAATGAAAGAATGCACTATTCGTTCCAAAAGACGGGGAATCTTGGGGGAGAATAAAGTCACTCTTTTCAGGACGTTACAAATCATCGGATGCGGTAAATAGACGACAATCGTAATGATTAAGCTACGACTCCGTTACCGAACCGACCACAATTGATTACATAGGTACCTAACTGGTCAACAGACTCCTAAAGCCCTGAAGATGCTCAGAATTCGGAGCTGAACGCGTCCCTGCGGCAAAAGGCAAAATCGTCCCTCAGGCTGAAGCCGCGGGATTTTTTGGCATCTGCGGCACGGATGAATCAGTGCCCTGACGAAAAACACGGGTTGTCACACAGACTCTGAAGCCATGCCCTGACGAAAAAAACGAGGTTGACACGCAGAAACGCTCCGAGCTTCTGAATTCTGGACAGACTCCCTACGGTGGCGTAAGACCGAAACATCGAAATGCAGATCCTTCACTGCGTTCGGGATGACATGCGGGGATTTTTTCGCAAAGTATGTGAGGCTTAACGGCGGGCAATGGCGAGGGGCAACAGCAACGAAAGGCAAAAACAACGGCAAACGGCGACAGCAACAGCGAAGGGAGGTCCTTCGCTGCGCTCAGGATGACAATGAAAAGGCAAAGGCAACGGCGAAAGGGGCGGATTATTTCTGTGGCGCGGCATCCGGCAGCATGGAAACGTGCGCGGCGACGATGCGCCAGCCTTCGGGGAGGCGGACCCATACCTGGCTCTGGCGGCCGAGGACTTCGCGGCCATCAACGGTGCGTTCGAATTCCAGGGTGACGCTGGCGTAGTCGCGGCCGAAGGTGACGATATCGAGCCGCCGGATGTTTCTGGCAAGGTTGGCGGGCGAGCGGCCTTTGCGGAAGGCGGCGATTTCGTCGGTGCCGTAGAGGTTCTCGGCTACGCCGAAGCGCATGGCGTGAGGCGAAGCCCAGAACATGCGGGTGAGGGTGTCCGCGTCATTGGTTACGAGGGCCGCTTCGTAGAGCGGGTAAAGAGACTTCAGTTCGGCGATGGTTTCGGGGTCGTTGATTTTCATGGATGGGGCCATGGGAATTTTGTTTATGCGTTGTAACATTACCTCCCTCGCTAACGGGGCAGCAAAGTTATTGAACCGCGAGTATGACAATAGTAGGATAGCGTGAGGCTCCACTACTATATTACTGTAGTAGAACCCCAGGGTCATGGGTATGAGCCGTTTACCAGGCAGAAACACTCATTGCTTAAGAGATTAGGCGAAACACTGTCGGCAAAAAATCTGGGACTGCTCGCGACGGTCACCCTTACGTATTTTATTGCAGGGAGGCTGGGGCTGAGGGTGGCGTTTGTCCATCCGTATGTAACTCCGATTTGGATTCCTTCCGGCGTGGCAATCGCAGGTTTTGTTCTATTTGGGTATCGCGTGTGGCCAGCCATCCTGGTGGGATGCTTTCTCGACCACGTAACGCGGGCGGGCCTGGTTCCCAACACTTTCTCAATTCCCGTGGCAAGCGTTCTGGAAGGAATCGCCGGGGCTTACCTGATCAAGAGGTTTGCAAACGGGGCGAAGGCGTTTGACACAGCGAAGGGCGTGTTCCTGTTTGTATTGTTCGCTTGCGTCTGCGCGCCATTGATCAACCCCACGATAGGCGTGGGCACGAATTACCTGGACGGAAGCCTGAGCTTGAGGGACGCGGGCTTTCGGTGGGTGAGTTGGTGGCTGGCGCACAGCATCGGAATCCTGCTGGTGGCGCCGTTTCTTATCCTGGTGTTCCGCGCTTCGCATCATGGCCTGGACGGGGGCGAAGTCCGCGAGTTAACCATGCTGCTGGTGGGCCTGATTTTTGTGTGTTTGCTGGTTTTCGGTCCGCTTTCGGAGTCACTGAACAAGAATCAGGTGGTGCAGGTATGGGTGTGCGTTCCCTTCCTGATCTGGGCGGCCTTCCGGTTTTGCCCGTTGGAAGCGGCGGGAACGACCCTTATCCTTTTTGGCAGCGCGATCTGGGGCACCATGCACGGATATGGGTCTTTCGTGGCGAAAAACCTGACGACGTCGGTGATCCTTCTCGACACCTTTGTGGGGGTAATCGGCACGATGACGCTGGTGGTTGCCGCCATGGTGGTGGAGCGCAGGCGGATTGAAGCAGAGTTACTGGGAACCCAAAGTTTGTTGCAGTATGCGGTGGAACGGAAGGAACGCGACCTCGTGGTGACCGTGCAGGCGCTGGAGGTGGAAGTGACCGGGCACGTGGAGACCAAGAGGGCGCTACGCGAGAGCCAAGAGCGATTCCGGCGACTGGCAGGAAGCACCAATGTGATGGACGTGCAGGAAATTCAAAATCGCAGGGAGAGCCTCGAATGATTATCGGAGAACGGTTAAGGCAAATCCGGGAACAAAAAAACCTTTCGCAGGGCGATATCGAACGGAAAACAGGGCTGCTGCGGTGCTACATCTCCCGAGTGGAAAATGGCCACACGGTACCAGCGGTGGGAACACTGGAAAAGCTGGCGCGCGCGCTGGAAGTTCCGCTCTACCAGCTTTTCTATGACGGGGAAAAACCGCCCGAGATTCCGGTGTTACCGACGCCGGAGAAGAGCGTGGCGGGCGAATGGGGAACTTCGGGCAAACGCGCGCAGGTCTGGAACAAGTTCCATACCCTTTTGAGCCGGATGGATCAGGGCGACAGGAACCTGCTTCTGTTTATGGCGCAGAAGATGGCGTTCAAGGGGAAAAGCTGAGTTTCTAAAACAGTGGGTATCCGGGGGCATTCGTTCGCTGGATCGTGCCGGCTTGCCCCCGGATCATTCGATTGCTTCCCTGCCTGGAAGAATTGCGCGCTTACTTCTCGAAAACCTTCTCGACCTGCCCGACCTTCTTCTGAACCTTGCCGCCAACCTTTTCGTCCTGCCCTTCGCCTTCCAAGTTGGGGTTATTGGTGGCTCTTCCTACTTTCTCTTTGACCTTGCCCTTCACTTCGTGAAATTTCCCTTGTGCCTGATCTTTGGTGCTGTTATTCATGGAATCTCCTTTTAAACAGCCGTTCCGCAGGGTTATGCGATACCACTCCAGCCTTATGCTGACAGGATAAGGAGAGACAAGAATGCGAGCCATACCGGAATGTCCTACGGTGGCGGAGAGAACTACGTTAGGGGTGAAGTACCCGATTACCCCTAGTGCGATCTTTGTGTCGATCTTTGCGGTCATAGTGGCGGTAATGCTGTGTGGCGACGGTGCGCAGTTGCACGCGGCAAAAAGAGACAAAGTGGGGGCGCAAATAACTCAGGCGGAAGCGCTGGAACTTCAAACACAGATATTTACCGCGCTCAGCAACGGCGACGGCGCCGCTTTTCGGAAGCTGCTGGCCGACGATCTTGTGTTCATACATCTGAACGGGCATTCGCAGACGAAGGCTGAGCTTCTGGCCCAGGTGGCCAGCAATAAACGTCCCGGCAGAGTAAGCTTCAAACCTCTCGAGACAGAGGTTCACCTTTACAAGGGCCTGGCGGTGCTGAGCGGTAAGGTGGACGTAACAGAGACAGAGACCGCGGCGGACGGAACGACGCAACCGCGTCTGTCGCACGTGAGGTTTACGGACGTATGGGCGTTCCGGCCCGACGGCTGGCAGGCGGTGCTGATGCAAGGCACCAACGAACCGGAGCCAAAAAAATAGCGGACCGAGGTAGACGTTCGCGCGAACCTCAGCGGTAGCGATACAGCGTGACGCGTTGGATGGGGGATTTCGTGACGCGTTGGCGGTAAAACGGCACCCAACTGCCAGGCGCCCATTTCATTACGATCATCTCGCCTTCTTCGGTGTCGTCGCCCGCGAAGCGCCGCTCGGGGACCCACCGGCCGTTCACAAAAGATCCCTCTTCGACTGTCGCGAGGCCAGCGAGCGGGGGCCCCGGCGTGGCCGGAGAAAACTTGAGAGTAACGCCCGTGCCGGCCACGAAGTATTCATCGGGCCCCGTGGCGATGAAGATCGCGGCTGCGTAGGTGAAGGGCGGAATTTCCGTCGCCTGCGTCATGGGGGCGACGCGCGGCGTGAGGAACCCGGCCTCCAGCGTGTAGTTGCCAACTTGTATCTTCTGGGGCGGATCGTTGGGCGCGAGCAGCACGCCGGACATCGTGCCATCACCTTTGTGTTTCTCGATCAGGGGAGCAAGCTGCTCGATGAGGTCGTAGCTATCGATCAGCTCGTTGTCAGGCTTGGGCGACCTCTCGACGGCACCCATGGCCGAGAAGCCGACCGCGCCATGGCGCCCGAAGGCGTAAATCACGCGGGCAGCGCCTATCGATCCGCCCACGGTTTCGGGGATAAACAACGGGTTTCCGGACCGGTCGTACCTGGCGGCATATTCGGCAAAGTTGCTGTAAGCGTCGGGCCCGAGGATATCGATTTGCGGGGCGCCGGCTCGCCAGACGTCCATCAGATCGTCCATGGGGCCACCGACAGCGGAAAATCTGGTTCGCTCGCCTTTTCGTTCCTGCTCGAGGGTTCTTCCGGCCAGCGCGGCGTTCAGGAACATCGGAATCGGGTACTCGGCTTTGCCCGCTCCGGCAACGCCGCCGATGTACCGCGCAAAATTCCAGGCCATGAAGATTTCATCGGTCGCGGCATTCTGACCGAACACCTGCTTCCCAGGTGCCGGATGTTTTGAAGCCGGCCTCTTCCCACACGGCGCGAAATTCGGGAATCAGGGAGTCCTTGTGCTGCTCGAGATACTCCATCAATTCCTTCGGCACGGGGCCTTGAAAGGCCTTGTTGGCGAGGGGCGAGCGGTCGCGGGAATCTTCCCTCATCCCAATTTCGTTCTCCACCTGGATCATGATCACGGTGTGCTGCTGGCCGTCTATTTGCTTGACATGGCGCATCAGAGCGGCGAAGGCGCGGGCATCGGCGTCGCGGTTCGCGTCGCTTAACGGGGTGAGCAGTTCGAGGGTTTTTCCGGATTTGATCTGGGCGCGCGGGAAGCGCTGGAAATCCTTTTTCACCCAGTCGGGCGGATAACTGGAGAGGCCGTTCTTCCAGCTTGCGAACCACAAGAGGGTGAGATGAAGGTTGTGAACCCGCGCGCCCTGGATCACGCCGTCGAGCACGCGGAAATCAAACTTGCCTTCCTGAGGTTCGATCTGGGCCCAGGAAACGGGCGTGAGCACGGTGTTGATCCTGGCCTGGACGAGCTTCGGCCACACGGATTTCATGTACTCGAGGCTGCTCGAACTGTCATTGTTCAATTCCCCGGCCAGCGCGAGGAACGGCTTGCCGTCGACAATGAGCTGGCTGGCGGCGCCCTGCTTTATCAAGTGAGGAATTTCAGAGGAGGCGGACCCCGAGGAAGCCCGTTTCGGCGGCGCGTTTGAGGCGGTCTGGCCGCAAAGTGAGGGGACCGACAGCAGCGACGCGACCGCGAGTAGCACGCAGATCGAAACGATTATGCGGCCGTGCTGACGCTTATGGATTTTCACCGAGGAGATGGGCGTCGATGACGTCCCTAGGGGGGACATCCCTGGCAGGCTGCGGAAAAAGGCGAAAATCTGTTCCTCAGGGGCTAAAGCCCTGTTGAATCCCCGGACTTTATGTCGGAGCTGAAGCTCCGACCCCCTAAAAACCGGAGTTTTTTCGCAACCTGCAAGAGGGGACATCCCCAAGGGGGCCGTCCGCATGGGGGACATCGGCGTGGGGGACATCGGCATCGATGGCATTGGCATGTCAGCACAGGTTCTTGTTGAGGAAATCGACGGTGCGCTGCCAGCCCAGCTAAAAACTGGGGTTTTTCCGCCGCCTGCTAGAGGGGACATCCCCAAGGGGGCCGTCCGCATGGGGGACATCGGCGTGGGGGACATCCGCAAGAGGGACATTGGCATCGATCGCATGGGCATCGATGGCATCGGCATGTCAGCGCAGGTTCTTGTTGAGGAAATCGACGGTGCGCTGCCAGGCCAGCTTTGCGGCGGCCTCGTCATAGCGCGGCGTGGAATCGTTGTGAAAGCTGTGATGAGTGCCCGGATAGGAGTAGGCGGTGTAGTCCACGTGGTTGGCTTTCAGCGCTGCTTCAAAGGCCGGGCGTCCGGGGTTCGAGGCGTTATCGAACTCAGCGTAGTGCAACTGCAGGGGCACCTTGATTTTCGCGACGTCTTCGGTTGCCGGCTCGCGTCCGTAATAGGAGACGGCGCAGGCCAGGCTGGGCATCTGAGTCGTCAACTGGACGGCCACCCCGCCTCCAAAACAGAAACCGACCATGCCAACTTTTCCCGTGCATCCGGGGTCGGCTTGCAGATAGGCGACGCCGGCGCCGAAATCTTCGGTCATCTTGGCGCGGTCCATGTGCTTTTGAAGCTCCAACCCTTTCTCCTGATCTCCGGGGTATCCGCCGAGAGGGGTTAGGGCGTCGGGAGCCAGAGCGATGAAGTTGAGAAGGGCCAGGCGGCGCGCCACATCCTCGACATAGGGGTTGAGCCCTCCCGCTTCGTGGCCCACGACCACTCCCGGGAGCTTGCCTGCGGGCTTGGCCGGGCGCGAGAGATAAGCGTGCATGGTGCCCGAGCCTTTGGGCGAAGGGTAGTCCACATATCCGGACTTGATGCGCGGATCGTCTTTCGGAACCTGCTGGGCCAAGGCGTAATTCGGCTGGAGGTTTTGGAGAAGCACAGCGGCGCTTATGCCGATGGCAAACTTTGCGGCGCGTTCGGTGAATTGGCGGCGCGTGATTTCGCCGTGAGCGAATTCGTCATACAGGTCGAACAGTTCGTGGCTATATTGCGGGGATTTCTTTGGCTCCATTAAAAAGGCCTCCTCTTTGAATCCACAGGCGTATGACGCGCTCCGCGGGCAAACTACTACAGGCCAAACCGAAAAGGCAAACGGAAAAGCCGACCGGTTTGCGGTCGGCGAGGAAAATTTCGCGGCCGCTGAAGCTCCGATACCCTAAACAGCAAATGCTTTTCTGCGACCCGTCTAGACGCGATAGCCGAGGCATAGGCGGAAGACGGCTACGTCGAGGAGGAAGAGCAAAAGAAGAAGCAGGTCCCTCACCCATCCGCGCTGCGCGCGTATGGGTTCAGGATGACAACGAAGAGCAGAAGCAACGGCAAAAGCAGAAGCAAGGGCAGAGGCAACAGCAACGGCAAAGTCAACGGCAGAGGCAACAGCAACGGAGAACAGCAACGGCAAAGGAGCAAAGGCAAAGACCCGACCCTTAAAATCGAAGGGTCGGGCACCCGCCAAACCGTCGCTTAAAACTAGTAACAGCCTCTCGGGATGATAACGCGAGGCAAAACCAACGACGTTGCTGCACAGACTCTGAAGCTGACCCCCTAAAAACCTGGCCTGTGGCCGGCGTGTGGTTGCGTCGGAATTGAAGAGACATCCCTCCGCTCCGGCTCGACACACACCGTCGAGCCTCCGGCACCCGCTACGCACAGCCCCGCACCAAGCACCAAAATACTGATTGCGGACGGTTGCGAGCAGACTCTGGAGCCATGCTCTGACGAAAAAGCGATTTTGCCACACAGATTAGGAAGGTCACTTCGCTAAGGGGTTGGGCCGGATCTGGAAATGCGCCAACTGGCTCGGCATGCTCGCCCCACCCTCGGTAAGCTGGGAGCCCCTTGTTTCATTGGCGGCCCACAGGCCACGGCCTTTCCAACCGGCAGGGGCGCTGTCGATGCGGCCGTCGAAAAATCGCGAGAAGAAGCCCATGGGATAGGGAACCTGCAGGCGAACCCACTTTTTGGTTTTTGGTTCGAAGGCGAGGAGCGAGTCTGAGTTTCCGCCGTCGACAATGGGGACGTCATTCCCCAACCCGAGGGAGTTGTAGCGGTCGATCCAGAGGTAATAATTGTAGTCGGACTTCACATTCGGCTGGGCCTTGAAGGAAGGGCCGGGTATCGGATAGAAGGACCAGCCTTCCGGGCAATTCCGGGTGGCAGCAGTTGCGTCGGTTGCGAGCGGTTTGCACTTTCGCCGGTCAAAGCTGGCGAGATTGCCTTCCGGCGCTAGCGGCGTCCAAACCACGCCGTGGGTATCAATATCGATTCCCCTGGCGTGGGACCCGCCCGTTCCATGGCCCGCGAACGCCGGGGGTTCGTAGGCTTCCGCCGTGCAAGTGGCGGGCGGATTGGCGCCGCGCACCATGCGGATCAGCCTGCCGGGCCGGGGATTCAAAGCGGCATACCAAATGCTGCCGTCGGCCACATTATAGGCGATGCCGTCGCCATCATAGTCGACGATAGCCGAACACCAACCCTGCGATTTCTCGGCGTCGTGGGTCTCATCCCAGATGCGGGTATCGAGCCAGCCGATCCCTCCGGGATTTCCCTCGATGGCGAAGAACAGGGTTTGATCGTTGTCATCGGCGAAAACGAGGCGCTCGGTTTTGACGCACTGATCGATGAATTCGAACTGGCGAGTTTTAGGGTCATAAACATCGACACCGACGCCGCCCGATTCGCGCGGAGAAGCCTTCGCGAAAGGGTTGGGGGACCCGGCCTTGCAGTAAGCGGCGTTATCGAGGCGGTTCTGCACGTTGAACCACACGCGGCCTTTGGAATCCATGGCAATCGCGCCGGGATTCACTGGATCGTTCCAGACTAATTCATTGCCGAAGTAAACCGACGGCGCAAGCTGGGATTGCGGCGACCAGGGAGCGAGTTTTTTCCGGTCGCCCTCATTGGGAAATGGAACATCGATCATGGCCTTCGTATTCTTTGCGGGATCGAGCACGGCAAGGGCGCCGGCCGACCAGTCAGCGCCGTAAATGGGACCGTTCGCATTCACCGAGGGATTCCGCCGATCGGTGCTGACGAGGGCGTGAAGGAATGACGCGCGCACGGACCAGTCCCATACGGTGACGACCACGTTTCGTTCCACTCCCTCGGGCCGCGCGGGGACCGGCGGTAACTCGCCTTGAGCGATGCGGTCGCCCCAGTCGGCGAACATCGCCAGCGCCCTTTCGCGCCCGAAACGACTGAGGCTTTCCATCATTCGCTGCCCCACCTGGCCAGAGGAAATAAAACGCTCCCACGCCGCGGTGCTGGTTTCAAACGCACCCAGGCTCGCGGGAATCTCACGCGTTGCTTTGTTTCCCAACTGATGGCAGCCGTAGCAGCCCTTCAGGGCGGAGAGCCATTCGGTTTGGTTGGCGATTACGCTTGGCACACGAGTGCCAGGAATCGTCATAGGGAAGGCGCTCTCAGGGGGCACGCCGAGCAGAGAAATCCAATAATTTGCCGGAAAATATTGGGCCGCGGCGCGCGGACTGGGAGCAATCGTTGCAGTCAACGCCAGCCTTTTTCCCCCAGCGGCTTCGACTGGCGCCGAGTCCACGAGACCGTAACCCCGCACCCAGATCCTGTAGGCAGCTTTGGGCAGATCGGGGAGAAGATACTGGCCGCGGCCGTCGGTAACCACAATTTTGCGAAGCTTCGCCGGGAAATCGGAGGTTTCGGCGATCACCCAGACTCCGGCTTCCGGCCCGTGCGAACTGGTGACCACGCCAGCGATTTCGCCCGAAGCGACAGCAACGCCGCCGGTAGCGGGCGTTGGGACCGTCTGGAAGAGCGCGGCGGCGAGGATCAGACCAAAGGCTGAAGACGCAACGGCCGCGATGGGCCTCGCACGAAATTTTCGCATGGGATCGAAAGACCTCAAGACATGACCCGCGTTGTCCCTATCCGAAGAAGGGCAAACAGAATCCTACTTTCCCGCAGCCGGCTTGGCTTTCTCTTCCGGGATGGTGACGGCCTTATCGTAGGCCTGGTATTCCCTGGGACTACAGATGAACTCCTGAAAATTTTCCTTGGGCGCGAGGACAAAGTACTTGCGGAAGCCCGGCCAGGATTTGTCTCCCCATGCTTTCAGATCGTAATAGGTCATATCGAGGACCAAATGGTCGTGGTCGACACGCTGAAAACGCTCGACCAGGTGGAACGCTTCACTCTTGGAATGGCCGACATTCACGGTGATCATCGTTTTCCCGTTGTAACCGATGGTATCGACGACCAACGTTTCGCCTTCCCAACGGGCGGTGGAATCGCCCTCGTAGGTGGGATCAAGATCCGTGGGATGTTCGCGATTGAGCCAGAAGGTGCGCCACTCGCGGTGATACTCGAACATCTGGAAAATGCGGTCGCCTTCGCGCGTGAAAACAAGCTCCATCTCGCCATTGCGAGGCCAGTCGTACACCGCAGGGGATGACAAGGGCTCACAATCCTTGCCGGGGTACTCGCCATCCGGATCGTTCGCGGGAACGCCGTTGGGGTCGGCGGAAAAGCAGGGTTCGGAAGTGATGTAACAAACATGCCCGGGCCGGTCCCAACCGGGGATGTGCGTGCCGCCCAGGGCGTCATGCGAGATCGATTTATAGAGTAAATGCTGCCTGGCCCAGTCGGTCAAAGGCGGCTCGGGAATCTTCTGGTCGAAACTGCCGAAATTCAGGATTCCTGGACGGGAGCGTTCACCGATCCAGGGTCCGCTCAGGTCGCGGGGATCGAACTTCTGGTCAACTTTTGGGCGAGAGTTTGGCGCGGGTGGGGCGCTCTGGGAGTGGCCGTAGAGGATGGGCAAGAAGGAGAGAGCCGCCAAGGCGGCGATCGATCCTGCGCGACGAACTCTCATGCTATACCCACATTATCCCGGCAGTATGCCCGCAGTGTCTTCGGGCATCCTCACGTTTCTTCACGCTTCCTCGCGCTTCTTCTTCCACATCAACTCATTCACAGCTCATAGCTGACAGCCCCAGCGGGTGACAACGGGGACCAATTTGCGCGCGAATTCGCCGGCTAGTTATTCGGCTCGGCTTTTTCCCCGGAGTTCTTCAATGGAAGGACGGCGCCGTCAGGAAACACGACTCTGATGAGCACGCCGACGTTCACAGCACGCTTGCTGGGATGGAAGAAAATTGTGACCTCGTCGCCGGGCTTGAGCGAGTCAGCGCGCCAACCAGCCTCCTTCATGGCGCGGATGGCGGGGCCGCTTTCGACCGTCCAATGTTCCACGTTGCCGGCGTCATCCTTGGCGTCAAAGGCGATCTGGGCGTGCGGATTGGCAAGATCGAAGCTGGTAATCGTTCCCTTCAGAGAGCGCGTGGCGGTCATATCGTACGCCGACAAGCCATGGTGAGCTTGCAGGGAGGCTGCCGGAATCAGGAGGCCGGCGAAGAGGAGGGCCAAAAGTGTCGAATTGTTTTTCATTTCTCCGCCGGTGACAGGTTCCTTCACTTGGCTGCCTGAGGGCACGCAAATGGGGCGTCCGGGGCACATTTAATATTACGAAAATTGGATTGTCAAGAATGGGGGCTCGGATGGAAACGCGCGGAAGGGAGAACGCCGGCACGGCTTAGAACTTTCTAAGAATTTGTTTCTACCCATGAATCCTGGGGAAGGCGGCGTGCCGGTTTGAATCTGGCGATCTGGCAAGGGGATTGCGAGGAAGCGGCTACGTGAACACTTTCAACACTGCGGCTGGAACGGAACAGATTGCGGCGGGGTGCGGTGACGTTTCTGCTCTTCTCTTCCAACGAGCCAATGTGCTGCGGCTGATGGGCCGGGATGCGGAGGCGCGGAACGCCTACGCGGAGTTGCTGAAGCTGGAACCTTCGCACGCAGGGGCACTGAACAATCTGGGAAACCTTCTGGTGGCCGCGGGAGACAAGGCGGAGGCGCGAAAAGTTTACGATGAGGCGCTGACGAGACATCCGGACGATCCGCTGACCCGCGTGAATCTCGCCATCCTTCTGATTCAGACCAAGGAACTCGAAGAGGCGCGCGGGCACTTGCAGCACGCGCTGAAGATCGATCCGCAGCACCGGCAAGCGCACATCGGCATGTCGTTTGTGATGGCGAGCCTTGGAAACCCGGACCGGGCGTATGGGCACCGGCGCGCGGCCTTTCAGGGGCGCTGCATCATTACCGTGCCGTACCGCGGCAAACACGCGCCTATCAGCGTTCTGGGGCTGGTTTCGAGCCCTGACGGAAATTCTAAAATACACGATTTCATAAGCGACCAGGCTTTCCAAAAACATATCGTCGTCACGGAGTTTTACGACTCGCGAACGCCGCTGCCGCGCCACCAACTGGTCGTCAATGCCATCAGCGACGCGGACCTGGCTCCCGCGGCGCTGGTCGGCGCGCAGTCCCTGCTCGCCCATACGAGCGCTCCGGTGATCAACTCGCCCGCGGCGGTGTTCGCGACCGGACGCTGCGAGATTGCCCGGCGGCTTTCCCGCGTGCCCGGCGTGAGAACCGCGAAAACCATAACCGTGCCGCGGGAATCGCTGGCCGTGCCCGACGCTGAGACTGGGCTCACGGTCATGGGATTTCGGGTTCCTTTTCTGCTGCGAAGCCTCGGCTTTCATGGAGGGGAACACTTTCTGCGGGTGGAACGCTTCGAGGAGCTGCCGGCGGCACTGACGCAGCTTCCAGGCAAGGACTTAACCGTAATCGAATATCTCGATGCTCGCGGACCCGACGGCAAGATACGGAAGTACCGGGTGATGATGATCGACGGGCGGCTCTATCCATTGCACGCCGCGGTTTCAAGCAACTGGAAAGTCCACTACTTCAGCGCGGAGATGGAAGACTTTCCGGAACACCGCGCCGAAGATGCCGCGTTCCTGGCGGACATGCCCGGCGTGCTCGGCGCCCGGGCGATGCAAGCACTCGCGGAGATTCAAAAAATGCTCGAACTCGACTACGGCGGGGTTGATTTCGGCTTGGATGAAAATGGGGAGATTCTGCTGTTTGAAGCGAACGCCATGATGGCTGTGATTCCGCCGAAAGCCGATGCGCGCTGGGACTACCGGCGGCCTGCCACCGAGCGAATTTACAAAGCTGTGATCACGATGCTGACGGAGAGGGCGAAGGGCGCTTCGCCATAGGGCACGGAGGCGGCAACCGGCGGCTTCGCCGGTGTGACAACTGGCGCGTGGCAGGTGCGCCGAAGAAGCAAGTCAAAGACCCGACCCTTAGAAGCGAAGGGTCGGGCAGCCGGCGATTCAAAAACCCGCCAATCGGGAGATTGGCGTTCCCAGGGGGGCCGGCTTCGCCGCGATGCAGGCAACGCACGGCGTCGTCGAAGCTTTGACAGGCGGGAAACCCTGAAAGCGAAAGCAGAAGCAGGTCCTTCACCCTGCGCACTTCGCGCGCACAGCTCAGGATGACACGAAAAGAAGGACGAAGAAGAAACTGAAGCAGGTCGAGTCAGCTTTCGGAACAAACGGGGCGGGCTAGAATTTCGTTACTTCGCTGAAGTGGAAGTTGCGGACCTTCATTGCGGGGACGACCATGTCGAAGGATTCTTCGCCGGAGGAGCGCACGGCCGGGCCAAGCATCTCGACGTTCGATAGCATATCGATGACGCTTTGATTGAAGCGGAAATTGCGGATTCCGCCGGTTACGCGGCCGTTCTCGACCAGGAACGTGCCGTCGCGGGTCATGCCGGTGAGGATTTTGTTGTAGGGATCGACTTCGCGGATGTACCACAGGCGCGTTACCAGGATGCCGCGCTCGGTCGAGCGGACCATTTCGTCGAAGGATTTATCTCCCCCGGCCCACACGAGGTTCGTGGGGGCTTCGCCGTGTTCGTTGGGGAGCGGCAAGCCGTGGCCGGTGGGGCTGGCTTTCATTTTCTTCGCGGTGGCGCGCGCGTAGACCAGATTTTTCGGCACGCCGCGATCGACGAGCAGCACTCTCTGGCGCGGAACGCCTTCACCGTCGAACGGCTGGCCCAGCTGCAGGGGATGGTAGGCGTCGTCCCACAGGGTGATGTTTTCGCCGAAGAGCTTTTTGCCGAGGCGGCCGGTGAGGCAGGAGCGCTTGTCGCGCACGGAAGTTCCCGCAAAGTCGTAGAAAAGGAAGCCGACCAGATCGAGAACGGCGGCGGGTTCGAGAATCGCGGTGTAGTGGCCGGGTTCGAGCTCGCGCGGGCTGCGCGAGTTGGCGGCTTTCCGGCTGGCGCTTTCGGCGAGCGCGTCGGGATCGATCTGGCCAATATCGAAGGACGTTGATTTGGCCCAGCCCGACGAATTCTCTTCGAGGATCGTGACGGAGAATTCGGCGCGGGTCTGTTCGTACTGCGCGAAAAGCCCCTTGGAATTGGCCAGGATGGAGTGGACGGAGCCGCTGGAAAAAATTCCCGCGGCGGTTTGTTGGGCCTTTTCCGCCATGCGGCAGACCCGGGCGACCGCGCGGGCGCGGATAGTGGGCGTGGCGGCGGAAGTGGCGCCCGAGAACCGCGATTGACCTTCTGATATTTCTGCGCGCCGGGCATCGGGCAGCAGGTCGGGATTTTTCGGCTGGTGGCGCGCCAGCTGCGCGGCGGAGGAGACCAAGCGGCGAAGGGATTCGTCGTCCGCCTTGTTGGTGGAGGAGCGCGCGGTGCGGCCATCGACTACGGCGCGAACGGAAATTCCCAGCGTCTGCTCGGCGACATTCTGGTGAATGGTGTTGTTGGCGAAGCGCGTGAGCGCATCCGAGCCGAGGTGGATCGCCACTTCCGTTTCGTCGGCTTCGCTCAATTTGATGATTCGCTCGGCCAGCGCCTGGAGATCGAAGCGCGGATCTGCCAGGGCTACGCGGCGCGCCGACTTCGCGGAGGGCTTGGCGCGGCGCGAGGCTGCCTTCGATGCGCTCTTCCTGACGGGCGTCATTTCGCGAACGCGACTCCCACTTTGACGTTGCGGAAGCGCGCGGGCGAGGCGCCGTGGCCGGTGCCCATGGTCTGCATGGGCTGGCCCTTGCCGCAGTTGGGCGTGCCCCAGAGGGTCCAGTGGTCGCGGGAGCAGATGGCGTCGCAGCTATTCCAGAATTCGGTGGTGATGCCGCTGTAGCTGGGATTCTTGATCATGCGGGCTTTTTTGCCGCCCTTGATCTCCCAGCCGATTTCGGTGGAGAACTGGAAATGGTAGCGGCGGTCGTCGATGGACCAGGAGCGGTTGGTTTCCATCAGGATCGCGTCGTCGGTGTATCGGCGATGAGGTCGTCGTATTTCCAGGCGCCGGGGTGGATGCTGATGTTGGTCATGCGAATCATGGGCAGGCGATTCCAGCTCTCGCAGCGCATGGTGCCGTTCGAGCGCTTTTCGCCGATGGCGCAGGCCGTTTCGCGGTTGCTGAGATAGCCGGTGAAGAGGCCGTTGGTGATGATGGGGGTGCACTGCGCGGGAACGCCTTCGTCGTCGTAGGCGAACGTGCCCAGGCCCGGGCCGTGTTCGAGGCGCGCATCGGCGACCACGTTCACGATATCCGAGCCGTATTTCAGCTTGCGCAGCTTTTCGGTGGTGAGGAAGCTCATGCCGGCGAAATTGGCTTCCATGCCGAGCACGCGGTCGAGCTCGATGGGATGGCCGATGGATTCGTGGATCTGCAGGCCGAGCTGCGAGCCATCGAGGATGATGGTGCGCTGGCCTTCGGGGCATTGCGCGGCGGAATGCAGCGCGACCGCTTCCTCCGCGATGCGCTGGCGCGTGGCCGACCAGGTCGAGCGATTCCACCAGTTCGTAGCCCGCAAGCATGTGCTGGCCGCCGAAGCTGTTGGGATAGGAGCGCTTCTGAATTTCGTTGCCGGAGAAGGCTGTGGCGACGATGCCGGCGCCGGATTGCATTTTGATCTGATGAATCGACGAGCCGGTGCTCGAGGCGAAAAGCTGCTCGATGCGGCGGAAGGTCATGCAGCCTTCGGCCACGGTGACGCCTTCGACGCGGCGCATTTCCTTGTCGGCGGCGAGCAGCAGATCGATCTGGCGCTCGACGGGAATGCGGAAACGGGTCCTTGAGGAAGGGATTCTGCCAGGTGTCCACGTAGGAGGCTTCCGGGGCGAGCGCGACGTTTTCGCGTTTGGCCAGCGCGGAGGCTTTTGCGATGGCGACGGCTTCGGCGGCGCAGGCCTGGACGCCTTCGCGGGTGAGGCGGTCGGTGGAGGAGAAGCCCCAGGCGCCGAGGCGATCACGCGGATGCCGATGCCCAGCGATTCGGTTTCGGCGAGCGTGCCGACTTCGCCGTTTTTGGTGGAGATGTCGCGATGGCGAATGTCCATTACGCGGACGTCGGCGTAGGTGGCGCCGCGGCGCTTGGCGGTGTCGATGGCCCAGTTAGCTAGTTCAAGCATGGTCTGAAGGCTGCAGGCGTCGCAAGGCTGGAGGCTGGACGCTTGATGCTGGAAAGAAGGAAGCTCGCGGGAAGGACGCCGCGAGCAGTGGGCGCTTCGCGCCGGCGCGTTTGTCGGAGCTGAAGCTCCGACCCCCTAAAAATCGGGAATGGGCGCAGGTCGTTGCCGCGAAAATGTTTTCCCGGTAGCCCGATCCGTCGCTTTTGAGGGTCGGGATTTTGATTTTTCCGATTCCGGCGAATCGCGCACAAAGACCCGCCTCTCGAAACCGGGGGTCGGGCACCCG
Source organism: uncultured Acidobacteriota bacterium (assembly GCA_963848365.1). Lineage (GTDB taxonomy): Bacteria > Acidobacteriota > Terriglobia > Acidiferrales > UBA7541 > Palsa-295. The sequence goes on along the minus strand of CAWKDI010000002.1, from coordinate 399,568 downwards.
GAACCCGCACCCTGCCCTGGCGAAAGGCGGCATTGTCGCACAAACGCTGAAGCTCCGAGCCGCGGGGGGTTGGCGTTGCGCGCATGCTGTGGGCTGCAAATTCATCGGAACGATCTTAAGTAGGCCTGCGGGCGAATGCAACCGATGCTTGGCGTGGTGAATTTCGGTTGCCGTTTATGGCGCATTCAGGAAATTTCAGATTGGGCGTTCCGCCAATTCCCGATAGACTCGGCACATGGAAGCGGCAGGCTTGCGTGAGCGGATCACCGAGGCTATCGGGTACTGGGAGCCGCGGCGTGTGGTGTACAACGCCGTTCTGGTTCTCGTTGTGCTGGGGTATTTCGCCGCTGATTATCCGGGATCGAAAGCGGCGCTGAATCTGGACGAAGTGCTGGTGGTGTTCGTGCTGGCCGTGCTGGCTAACGTCGCGTACTGCGCGGCATATGTCCCCGACGTGTTCGCACAGACTTCCGGGTTTGGCGACCAGTGGCGCAAATACCGCTGGATACCGTTCGCGATTGGGGTGACTTTTGCGGGCGTAATCACGCGCTTCTTCGCAATGGGGCTGTTCGGCAACTCGCGTCAATAATCGAGTGCGATTCCTTCGCCGCGCGGCTCGAGTGAATCCTCTCCGCCTGGGGCATTAAAGCACCCTTCCTTTCATTTGCCTGGATTCAGGTGGTGAAAATCCTTCGAGTGGACCCCGAGTGACGCTGGCGGCTCTTTCGGAATTTGGCGGTAACTTTTCCGCACAGGGGCGCGGCGGGGCGCGTCGACAGCCGCTTTTGGGGATGCTACTGTTTTTAAAGTTTCGAGCGATGTTGGCAATTCGGTAGAGAGGCTGTTCATGAAACTTTCCAGGCGCGCGTGGGGATACATTGCGCAGGGTGGCCAGGCGCTGCTGGCCGGGATGTGCATCGGAGTGGTGATTTACTCGGGGGCGGAGGTCGGTTCCGCATATTTAAAGGGCTATGAGTTCGAGAAGGCGACGCGGAAAGAGGCGGCGCTGGCAGCCGCAAATTCCAGGGCGTCCGAAACGGTGCGCGAGGAAATACTCGCGAAGGCGCAGGATCTGGGGCTGGGGATCGACCGGGACGAAATCAAAGTGACCTCGTCGCAAAAACAGGCGGAGATACCACTGGGCGGGGTGGCCGCGATTGTCGCAAACGGGAGCCAGAATGAACTTCCGGCCGTTGGCGCGGTGAATATCGAGGTTTCCTACGAGATTCCCATCGTGTTTCCGCTGCATACGTTCCGCATGAAATTCACGGTGCATGCGGACGAGCATTCGATCTGAAGCTGGGCATTCCCGGACAGTATTCTCCTCAAGGGCAGTTCCGCGATTTCGCAGTTCCAAGACTACCCATCCGGAAAATTACCGTGGCGGATTCCGGCTACAGTAAAACCTCTCTGTGTGTAAGGACTTTATCCATAGGCGTTTGCAGTGTTCAAGAATATAATCTGCAACCGGGCGGGGATTTGTGGAGATAGGCCAGGAGAAGCATCCTTTAAGCGAGTGGAGGCACTCATGAAAAGAGCTTTGGTGTTTGTTGCGGCGGGATTGTTGCTGTGCCTGCCGGCTGTTGCGCAACAGAAGGGCGAACATGGCGCGGTCGGCGGGGGACATATTCCCGCGCACGGGCCTGCTCCGGCACCGCGTGCTGCTGCGCCGAAAGCGGAGCCTCAGGGGGAACATCACGAAGCCCCGAATACCGCCGCGGGTAATCGCAGCTTCCGGGATCAGCCGGGGCATCCGGAAGCACCGCACGTCCACGCGGATGACACCTGGGTGGGCCACGACACCGGACGCAACGATCCGCATTACCACCTGGACCATCCCTGGGAACACGGTCACTTTACCGGCGGCATCGGCAGAGGACACGTGTGGCGGCTGGCAGGCGGAGGTCCGAGCCGGTTCTGGTTTGGCGGATTCTATTTCTCGGTGGCGCCCTACGATCTGGGATTTTGCGGAGACTGGAACTGGGATGGGGACCAGATCGTAATTTACGATGATCCGGATCATGTGGGATGGTACCTGGCGTATAACGTGCGGCTCGGGACCTACGTGCACGTGGAGTATCTGGGAGCGTAGGCAGCGACGCGGAGCAAAAAGAGCCGGCGAGGCGCCGGCGTTACGGCACTAACGGCGCGCCCTCAGGGCGCGCGTCATTGCGCAGAAAGAAAACGGGCGGCCCTTGGGCCGCCCGTTCTGCTTTCAGTTTGTGGCGCCGGCGTGGCGCCGGGTGCCTTTAGTTGCGAAGGCAACTGCGAACTACGTGCCTTCGTACCAGGAAGCGAGGTAGTGCTCCTGCTCGGGCGTGAGCTTGTCGATCTGGAAGCCCATGGACTCGAGCTTGAGCTTGGCGATCTGCTGGTCGAGGTGCTCGGGAACGGGGTAGACCTGCGGCTTGAGTTCCTTGGCATTCTTGACCATGTATTCGGCGGCGAGAGCCTGGTTGGCGAAGCTCATATCCATCACCGAGGCGGGGTGGCCTTCGGCGGCGGCGAGGTTGATGAGGCGGCCTTCGCCGAGCAGATAGAGCTTGCGGCCATCCTTCATGATGTATTCGTCGACGAAGGGACGCACTTCCCGCTTGCCGCTGGAGAGCTTTTCGAGCGCGGGGATGTCGATTTCGACGTTGAAGTGGCCGGAGTTGCTGACCACCGCGCCGTCCTTCATTTTTTCGAAGTGATCGTGGGCGATGACGGACTTGTTGCCGGTGACGGTGATGAAGACGTCGCCGATTTTGGCGGCTTCGCTCATGGGCATCACGCGGAAGCCGTCCATCACGGCTTCGATGGCCTTGGTGGGATTGATTTCGGTGACGATCACGTCCGCGCCGTGGCCCTTGGCGCGCATGGCGACGCCGCGTCCGCACCAGCCGTAGCCGGCGACGACAACGCGAAGCCCGGCGAGCAGCAGGTTCGTGGCGCGAATCACGCCGTCGAGCGTGGACTGGCCGGTGCCGTAGCGATTGTCGAAGAAATGCTTGGTGAGCGCGTCGTTGACGGCGATGACCGGAAACTTGAGGGTGCCGTCCTTGGCCATGGCGCGCAGGCGGATGACGCCGGTGGTGGTTTCCTCGGTGCCGCCGATCACGTTCTTGATCAGATCGGTGCGCTTGGTGAGGAGCTGGGTGACCAGGTCGGCGCCATCGTCCATGGTGATTTGCGGGGCGTGGTCGAGCGCGGCGGTGATGTGCGCGTAATAGGTGGCGTTGTCCTCGCCCTTGATGGCGTAGGTGGGGATGTTGTAATCCTTCACGAGCGAAGCGGCGACTTCATCCTGGGTCGAGAGCGGATTCGAGGCGCAGAGAACCACGTCGGCGCCGCCGTCGCGAAGCGTGATGGCGAGATTGGCGGTCTCGCTGGTGACGTGCAGGCAGGCGGAGACGCGGATGCCCTTGAGCGGCTGTTCCTTGATGAACCGCTTGCGGATCAATTGCAGCACGGGCATGTGCTGATTGGCCCACTCGATCCTGCGCTTGCCCTTTTCGGCGAGGGCGATGTCTTTCACATCGCCGTTCAGCTTGAGCTGTTTCCACGAGACACTCCCTTTTGGATTTGGCGAAAGATTAAGTTCGGTGCTACGTTAGTCCTCGGCTCAAGCCCCTTACGAGATGATCTGCGGCAGGTTGAACCGTCCCTGGCTAACACGATGCCGACCGTCGGATGACGCCCTGCGGCAGCGTTTACGTGCGCGCGGACTCCTACGGGGCTGCCTGCGGCAGCTTCCTTGCGGAGCAGCTCGGCTTTGTCGGTGCGCTCCCAGGTGAAGCCCGGGCCGGTGCGGCCGAAGTGGCCGTAGGCGGCCGTGGGGCGGTAGATCGGGCGGCGCAGATCGAGCGTTTCGATAATGCCCTTGGGCGTGAGCTTGAAATTGGCGCGAATCAGTTCGGTGATCTGCGAGTTGGGAATCGTGCCGGTGCCGAACGTATCCGCCATCACGGAAACCGGCTCGGCCACGCCGATCGCGTAGGCGAGCTGCACTTCCACCTTGCGGGCGAGGCCCGCGGCGACGATATTCTTCGCGACGTAACGCGCCATGTAGCAGGCGGAGCGGTCCACCTTCGCTGGGATCCTTGCCGGAAAGAGCGCCGCCGCCGTGGCGGCTGTAGCCGCCGTAGGTGTCGACGATGATCTTGCGGCCGGTGAGGCCGGCGTCGCCCATGGGACCGCCGGTGACGAAGCGGCCGGTGGGATTGACGTAGATCTTGGTGTTCTTGTCGAACATTTCCGCGGGAATGACCGGCTTGATGACTTCCTTGATGATGGCTTCGCTGCAGAGTCGGCGTGCGAAACCTTTTCGCTGTGCTGCGTGGAGATGACCACGGCATCGACGCGCACCGGGCGGCCGCCGATGTATTCGATGGTGACCTGGGATTTGCCGTCGGGACGGAGGAAATCGACGACGTTCTTCTTGCGGACTTCGGAAAGCTTGAGGGTGAGCTGATGCGCCAGTTGGATCGGCATGGGCATCAGCTCGGGCGTTTCGTCGCAGGCGTAGCCGAACATCAGGCCCTGATCGCCGGCGCCGCCGGTGTCGACGCCCATGGCGATATCGGGCGATTGCGGCTTGACGCAGGAGAGAATGCCGCAGGTATCGGCGTCGAAGCCATACTTCGCGCGCGTGTAGCCGACGTCGCGAATCACCTGGCGGGCGATCTGTCTCGTATTCGAGATGGCCGCGAAATTCCGTCTTGATGGTGATTTCGCCGGCGATGACCACCAGGCCGGTGGTGAGCAGCGTCTCGCAGCCGACGCGGCCCATGGGGTCGTGCTTGAGAACGGTGTCGAGAACGGCGTCGGAAATCTGGTCGGCAATTTTATCGGGGTGACCCTCGGTGACCGACTCCGAGGTGAACAGGAACTTCTCGTCGTGCGCCAAAACAGTGTCCTCCGGCGGTATGAAAGGCAATCAGGAGACCAAAATTGCGCTTTCGTGGGGGTAATGAGACTATCGACGCTAGCATGCGGTTCTTGTGGGTGTCAACGAATTGCACCGAAAGGGTTTAAACAATGAGTCAATGGCGAAATGGGGCGAAGTGCGAGCGGGAAAGTGGCGGTAGACGCGTAGTACTAGGCAACGTACTGTGAGCATTTGGTTGCACATAAAGTGCCTGTGAGGACCTCAGGCGGCATCGCGGCGGTACAGAAGATAGGCGCGGATGAAGGGGTCGATGTCGCCGTCGAGCACCTTTTGCACGTCGCCGCGCTCGACTTTGGTGCGGTGGTCCTTGATGAGCTGGTAGGGCTGCATCACGTAGGAGCGGATCTGGCTGCCGAAGCTGATTTCGGGCTTGGAGGCGTCGAGCTTGCGCATCGCGGCGCGGCGCTTTTCGATTTCCTGCTCGTAGAGCTGCGACTTCAGGACCTTCATGGCGATTTCGCGGTTCTTGTGCTGGCTGCGCTCGTTCTGGCATTGGACGACGATGCCGCGTGGGCAAGTGCGTGATGCGGACGGCGGACTCGACCTTGTTGACGTTCTGGCCGCCGTGGCCGCCGGCGCGAAACGTGTCGATGCGCAGGTCTTCGGGCTTGAACGACGATCTCGATGCGGTCGTCGATTTCCGGAATCACGAAGACGGAGGCGAACGAAGTGTGGCGGCGCGCGGCCTGGTCGAACGGCGAAATGCGCACCAGGCGATGCACGCCGCTTTCGCCGGCGAGCATGCCGTAGGCGTTTTCGCCTTCGATCTGCACGGTGGCGGACTTGATGCCCGCTTCTTCGCCGGGCGTGGAATCGAGGATCGTGGCGCGAAAGCCCTTTTCCTCGGCCCAGCGCAGATACATGCGCAGAAGCATTTCGGCCCAGTCCTGCGATTCGGTGCCGCCGGCGCCGGGCTTGATGGTGACGATGGCGTTCAGGCGGTCGGTTTCGCCGGCGAGCAGCGTTTTCGTTTCGAGCTCGGAGAGATAGGTGTCGGCGGCGGCGAGTTCCTTGGCGAGATCTTCGAGGAGCGAGTCGCGCTGCGCGTCGTCGTGCTCTTCCTGCGCGAGATGGATATAGGTCTCGATGTCGCTGATCTTGCTGTCGAGCGCTGCTCTCGGCGTTGACGCGGTCTTCGAGCTGCTTGCGCTCCTGCAGGACGGCCTGGGCCTTTTCCTGATCGTTCCAGAAATCGGGATCGCTGGTTTTCTGCTTCCAGCTCGGCGAGTTGTTTGCGCGCGGGGGCGGCGTCAAAGATAGCTCCGCACGAGCTCGATGCGTTTCTTGAGCTCGGCGAAGCGCTGCTGCAGGTCTTCGATGTGTTCGGCCATTTTGGGTCGCTCTATTTTACTCGATTCGATTCCGTTGTGCTTGTTGGATTCAGCATTCGGGGAACGGTTGAAAACTTTCCTCAGGGGCTGAAGCCCATTTGGCGGCATCGGGGGAATGTCGGAGCTGAAGCTCCGACCCCCTAAAAAGCCACGCCTTCGCACGGGGAGCGAAGAGCCGAAATGCAGATCCCTCACGGCGTTCGGGATGACACCCGGAGATTTTTTTCGCACGGTGTGGAAGCTGAATAGTAAGAAGGTTACGCCAACGGAGCGTAAGAGAGGTCCCTCCGGTGGGAATGACAGCGAAAGCAAGAAGAAAGGCTGAAGCAGGTCCCTCACCCTGCCCGCTTCGCGCGCACGGCTCAGGATGACTCGTAAAGAAAGAGAAAACAGAAACAGAAGCAGAACGGGAAGAGGGATTCTTCGCTGCGCTCAGAATGACTGCTCTAAGGGCCCGGCAAAGGCGCGACGAAGGCGCGCATTGCTATTCGCCGGATATTCGTGAGGACTCCTGAACGATTCGGAAGCAGACAATTTCGGTATCCTGCGCCAGCCGCCTGAAATCCCGCGGAATCGCCAGGTCGACGGTTATATAGCCCTGCCCTACACGGTTTTCTGCGGGCTGGCGGACGGCGGGGCGCGGCGCGCGGCGACCGAGGCAAAAACCAAAAACGCAATGGAAACTGCTACGCAGAGCCACGCGAACCAATCGCCGAAGCGCACGTAGGGCGTGAGCCCGGTGCGGAAATCGTAGGGCGCGTCGAGTTCGGCTGCGCACGTCCGTGGGAATCTCGGCTGACGATGCGGCCGTAGGGGTCGACCGAGGCGGTGAAGCCATTGTTGGTGTCGCGCAGCAGCCAGCGGCGATTCTCGACCGCGCGCACGCGCGCCATCATCAGGTGCTGCGCGGGAGCGGACGGACCGCCCGAACCAACCGTCATTCGAAATATTGATCAGCAATTGCGCGCCATGCAGCGTGAATTCGCGCACCTGCGCCGGAAAAATCGCTTCGTAGCAAATAAAAACGCCGAAGCTGCCGTCCGGCAGCTTCCCGACCCCGTACGAAGTGCCCGGCGTGAAATCGCCGATATCCGCGGTGAGCTTGCCCGCAAACCACAGCCAGCGCCGATAGGGAACGAACTCGCCGAAAGGCACCAAATGAATCTTGTCATAGGTGAAAATGCGCTGGCCGGCGGGGTTCGAGCAGCACGGCGGTGTTCGAGGCCAGCCACTTCCCTGCCGCGTCGCGTTTCCAATCGACGATGCCCACCAGAAAATCGCTGCCGGAATCGCGGGCAATTTTCTGGGCGCGCTGCGAAAAATTCGGGTCCTGCATGCTGAATGGCGCGGGCACTTCGGGCCACACGATCAGGCTCGGGCGCTCGGGGGAATCCTGCGCGGCGGACACGCTGATGCGTTCGAGCTGGTCGAGTTCGCCGGTGTGGACCTGCATCCAGTTCGAGGGATACTCCTCGGACTGGGGAAAATCCGTCTGCACCAGATGCGCGACGTGATGGGGGACGGCGACGGGCACGAAATATTTTCCGCCGGCGCCGATCAGAACCAGCACGCCGGTGGCTACGATGCGCAGCCTTCCAAATCCGCTGCCGCCCGGACAAGATCGCGTAAACGACGAGCGAACCATATGCCGCAACCACAAAGCTCAAGCCGTAGATGCCGGTGATCGGCGCCAGTTGCACAAGCCGAGGCTTCCGCTGCGGCGTAGCCGGTGAGGTTCCAGGGAAAGCCGCCGAGAATCAGATAGGTGCTTGCCGACCTCGAGCGCAACCCACAGAAACGGCGCAGAGCGCGCAGGCGTAGAGGCGGTTTTTTCCAGGCGGCAGCTTTCTGCGAGACGCAGCGCGATGCCCCAGCGCAAAAACGGCGGGAAAAATCGCGAACGCAACGCTCAGCAGGCCCAGAATCCCGGCCGAGAGCCACGGATCGACGTTGCCGTATTGATGCATCACCGTGTCAATCCACGGCACGGACAGCGGATAGAAAACGACGCCGTGCAGAAACCCATAGAGCAGCGCTTTCGCAGGGCCGCGCTTCGAAGCAAGCGAGCACCAGCATGCCGACCGCGGCCCACGCAAGAAGCGAGAGATTGTAGTTGGGAAAGGAAAACGCCAGGGCGGCGCCGCTCGCGAGCGCGAGCAGCAAGCCGCACGTACCGGGGCAAAGTCATTCAGCGTTTAATGATAGCTTTGAAACCGGCGTGGTCAAGCGCGGCCTTGGCGGCATCCGCAGAGCGCTCGTCGTGATACGGGCCGACTTGCACGCGATAGAAATTATCGCTGGAAGGCGCCACGACAAAGGCGGGAATTTCTTCCGCTGCAGCGCGTCGGCCATGGCCAGCGCGTCGCCTTGCCGCGTGACCGCGGCGACCTGGAGAACGATGGAGCCCGTCAGCATCTTCGGCGGCGCGGAATGCGCGGGCTGGAGGAAACACGCGCGATAGCCTGGCGATCCTCTGGCGGAAGCGACAGGGCGGCAGGCGTTATCGGTTGCCGCATGGGCCGCAAGCGAGCAGGCGAAACTGGCCTTTGCGGCGCGGGTTCGAGATGGTTGTTGTTCTTGTCGGCATAGAAATCCCACTCGCCCGCCGGCCGGGGCGCAGCGCGGAGCTCTCCTGCGGCTTCACCTTCTCTTTCAACGGCGAGAGCGCTGGGAGATATCTGCGCCCGGGCATATAGGCCGCGTGCACCGAGACCGCATATTGCGACCTGCCCATCACGTAGCCGAGGGTGAAAAAGACGGCGCACAAGCATCACCACGCCGAGAAACAATCCAATCAGGTGCCGGCTTTCGAGTACTCGATCACCGCTGCCGCGCCTTCGGTTCTTCTCGCCATTCGTTCCTGTTATTTCGTTCCTAGTGTTTTGACCCATTGCGATATCAAGTCGATCGGCAGCGGAAAAATCACCGTTGTGTTTTTCTCGACGCCAATTTCCGTCAGGGTCTGCAAATAGCGAAGCTGAATGGCAGCGGGCTGCTTTTCGAGAACCTCGGCCGCTTCCGCCAGCTTGGTGGAGGCTTCAAACTCGCCCTCGGCATGAATGATCTTGGCGCGGCGTTCGCGCTCGGCCTCGGCCTGCCGGGCGATGGCGCGCTGCATGTTTTCCGGAATATCGACCTGCTTGACCTCAACCTTCGTTACCTTGATACCCCAAGGCTCGGTATCCTGGTCAAGGATTTGTTGCAACTTGGCGTTTACCTTTTCGCGCTCGGAAAGGATTTCGTCGAGCTCGAACTGGCCCACCAGGCTGCGCAGCGTGGTCTGCGCCAGCTGCGAAGTAGCGTACAAATAATTTTGCACCTGCGAAAGGGCCAGATTCGCGTCGATCACGCGAAAATAACAAACGGCGTTCACTTTTACCGAGACGTTGTCGCGGGTGATCACGTCCTGCGGAGGCACTCGAGCGTTTCGATGCGCAGGGAGATGCGCGTGAGCTTGTCGATGGGGAAAAAAACCAGGCGCAGGCCCGCGCCTTTGGCCTCCGGCAGCATGCGGCCCAGGCGCAGCACGACGCCGCGCTCCCATTCCTTGATCACGTAGACGGAATTGAAAAACCAGATCAGGAAAATCACCAGCACGACGACGAGCCCGAGCGTGGAATGTCTAACATCATTGCTCCTTCCTCCATTCAAACTGCCGGACAGCACAGACAAAAAACAAATCCTCGCTGCCCTTGCAATGACAAAGTAAAGGCAACCGGCCCGCGGCGCAGGAACAAGGTTGCCGCCAGGGGTCCGCACGCGTCAGCGCGCCACCGGGGAACGCACCGATCTCCTGGGCCTGAATGGCGCCTTTGCTCATGCAAAAGCCGCCAATCGAGCAGGCGTTCCCGGGGGACTACGCCGCCGATTGCGGCGACGCTACCGGCTCCACCTCCAGCGTTAGCCCGACCACTTTTCTCACGCGCACGCGCGCGCCCTTGGGGATCGCCTCGCCGTTGACGGCAGCGGCGCGCCACAGTTCGCCATGCACGAATACCATTCCGGCGGCGGCGGGTCGAGTCCAATTGGCTCGGTTACCTGACCTTCTTCGCCGATTAATTCTTCCTTGCCGGTGCTGGGCTTCCAGCTGTGCGAGCGCAGCACCAGCCGCATCAGGAAAATGATGATGATCGCGAAGGGAATGCTACCGCCAGGGCAGTTACCAGGCTCACTCCCTTGCCGGTGATCGGCGAGCGAATCAGCATTAACGCGCCCAGCATCATGGAGACCACGCCGCCCACGCCCAGCACGCCGTGCGTCGGGAAATTTGGCTTCCAGGACAAATAATGCGAGCGCAAAGGCGATCAAGGCGATGCCGGCAAAATTCACGGGGAGAAGATGCATCGCGAAAAGCGCGAGCAAAAGCGCGATTCCGCCAATCACGCCGGGAGCGAACATCCCGGGATGGGTGAACTCCACGTAAAGGCCGAGCGCGCCGAGAATCAGCAGGATGAAGAACACATCGGGCTGGACGATGCGCGAGAGGAATTTCTCGCGGCCGTTCATTTCGATCGGGACGATCACCGGATGCGGTGAGCACGAGCTGCGCGGTAGAACCGTTGAAGCGGGTGATGGTGCGACCGTTGAGCTTGGCGAGCAAGTCTTCGGGCGAGTTGGCGATCAGGTCGATCAGCTTGCCGTCGAGCGCTTCTTTTTCGGTGAAGGCTTTCGCGTCGGTGACAGCGGTAGAAGCCAGCTCGGCGATTGCGTCCGCGCTTGGTGACGTAGCTGCGAAGATAGGCGTTGGCCTCGTTCAGGATTTTCTTGGCCAGCGTTTGGTCCACCTGCACCGGCTGGCCGCCGATGGCGGTGATGGGCGAGGCTGCGCCGGTGTCTGTGCCGGGCGCCATCGCGGCGATGTCCGCCGAGAGCAGAATGAAAAAGCCTGCGGAGGCAGCGCGCGAGCCGGTGGGATACACGTAGGTGACGACAGGAACCGGCGAGGCTAGGATTGCTTGAATGATCTCGCGCATGGAGGTGTCGAGGCCGCCCGGCGTGCTGAGGGTGATCAGGATCAGGCTGGCATGCTGGCGATTGGCCTGATCGATTCCGTTGACGATGTATTCGGCGAGGATAGGCTCGATTTCGTCGTCGATGCGCAGCTCGACGACGTTCTGGAAGGAGGCGTTTTGCGGTGCCGCGGAATTGGCGGAAGCCGAAACGCGAGAACCGACGAGCAAGGGGCCTGTGAGAGTGGCGAGAAACATACAAACAGCCACTAAGAACAAGCGCAGTCGGCGGGGGGGCATTTCGGAAGCTAATTATAGCAAGAATGAACGGGCGGCACGGGAAGCTTGTTTTCGCGCATGGCGGTTGGTTCCGGTCATTGAAGGCCTCGCGGGAAAGACACCGCGAAAGGAAGGCGCTTCGCGCGGGCGTTTTTACGTCGGCGCTGAAAGCGCCGACCCCCTAAACACCTTCGCTGAGTTCGGGAGCGGCCTGGGTTCAGATCCGTGGAGCGCTGGAGCCCGCGAGTAAATCGCCACTCAGTGCCTTACAGAGAGCGCTCAGCGTTTCTTCTCGCATAAACACGAGTGGGTACCGGCTGCACGAGCGGGCGCCGTGGAAACGAAGCTTCACCGCTTCACCGCTTTATCTCACTTCATTACTCCATCGTTTCACCGCTCCATCATCTTAATGGAATGTTAAATTCGAAAGGGGCTTCTGCGGCTGGTCGTCGTAGGAGGGGGGAACTTTCAGGACTTCCTGCACGCGAGGATCGTTGATGACCGAGGCGAATTCGGGGTCTTTTTCCGCGGAACGAAATTCCTTGTAGCCGTAATCGCGGGAGAGCTTCAGGTAATGCGCGGCGCGCTCGGCGTCGCCGGACCTGGCGTAAAACTTCGCGAGCAGGAAGTTGAATAACGCGGGATCGGGCGCGGTGCGCGACTGAAGGACGGAGCCCACGCCGCCCTTGCGGGCGAACACATCGGGATCGAGTGCTAGGGCCTTACCGAAGGAGGCCATGGCTTCCGGATATTGTTTATTGCCGTAATAGGCATAGCCCAGATTGCTGTAAACGACGGCCTGATTCGCGTCGCGGGCAAGCGCCTGTTTGTAATGCTTGATGGCCTTGCCGTAGCGGCTGCGCTGGTATTCGAGGGTTCCCCAGTTATTGGCGGCGCTCGAGAATTTCTTGTCCGCGCTGATGGCCTTGCGGTAGGCGCGCTCGGCCTTGTCGAGCTGGCCCAGCTGCTCATAGGCAATGCCGATTTTGTTCAGCACCTGCGCGTCTTTCGGATTGGACTGGAGGGCGACTTGATATTGGACGATGGCCTGGTCGTAATCCTTGCGAGCCATCTGAATGTCACCCCGGGTGATGGCCATCTCGCGCGGAGTCGCGGTGCGGATTGGCTGGCTGGAGGCAGAATCGTTTTGCGGCGGAACTGTCTGCGCCGGGGCGGCTGAGGCGAGAAGTAACGCGGCCAGAAGCAGAAATGCGAAGGGGGTCGAACGTATGAGTACACGTTGCATCACGGCACTACCCTTGAACATCCCATTATAACGCAGCGGCGGTAAAGCTGGGCGGCAAGCGGCGCACCCCTGCGCGGCTCTTATTGTTGCGGAGGCTTCGAGCCGTCCGCGGGCTTTTTGTTTCCGCCGCCAAAGATACCAAATACCTTCCCGAGGAAGCCCTTTTTCTTCTCGGGCTGTTCCTGGTCGTCAGGCGCGCTGGATGGCTGGCCGGGCTTCTGAGCCACGGACGCGTTGGCCGGGTTGCCGTTGGCATTCGCAGCGGGAGCCGCAGGTTCGCCTTTCCCGAAAAGCCTGGACAACCACGAGCCGCCGGATGACTCACCCGAGGCCTGGCCGCCGTGCAGCTGGCAGTATTGCGTGGGCTGGCTGCCCTCGATGAAATATTCGTTTTGAGTCTGCGGGCAGGAAGCAGTGGCCAGCTGGCCGCTTTGCGGATCGACGGTGGCCTCCATCACGCCGTCGGGAGGCATGAACGGCTGCGTGTTGCGGTACATGGGCTGCGTGACGGCGCGCTTCATGAACTCGCCCCAGATGGGCGCGGCGGTATTCGCCGCCGGCCAAGCCGAGATTGCGATTGTCGTCAAAGCCGACCCACACGACGCACAGGAGATTCGAGGTGTAGCCGGCGAACCAGCCGTCGCGCGAGGTGCCGGTCTTTCCGGCGGCGGGCGCGTTGAAACCCAGCGCGCGGACCGGATAGCCGGTGCCGTGATTGATCACGTCCTCCATCAGGCTGGTGGTGAGGAACGCGACGCGCGGATCGAGCACGGGGCGAGATTGCGGCGCGTTCGATTCGTCGAGCTTGCCGTCGGCAGTAACGACGCTGCGGATGAATAGCGGCTCGGCGCGCATGCCGTTGGCGGCAAACGCGGTGTATCCGGCGGCGACGTCGATGGGCGTCATTTCATAGGCGCCCAGCGCCACGGCCGGAGTGGCTTTGATATTCGAGCCGAGCCCCATCTGGCGGGCGACATCCACCACGCGCTGGTAGCCGATCATTTCCGCGACTTTCACGGTGGCGACGTTCAGCGAATGGATCAGCGCGTCGCGCACGGTGACCGTGCCGTAAGAATTCCTGGCCGTAGTTGTCGGGCGTGTATTCCTTGCCGTCGAATTCGAACGTCGTGGGGATGTCGTCGACCGTGGTCACCGGCGTGACGACCGGCTGCAGGCCTTCGATGGCGTTGTCGAACGCCGCGGCGTAGACGAACGGCTTGAAGACCGACCCGGCTGGCGATGCGCGAGGGCGTGATTGAGCTGGCTTTCGCCGTAATCGCGGCCGCCGATCAGCGCGCGAATCTCGCCGGTATGCGGATCGAGCGCGACCAGCGCCACCTGCGCCTGGGCGGCGCGGCTGGCCCTGCTTCTTCCACAGCGCGTACCGGCTGCGCCAGCAGCTTGTCGACGTTCTGGATGCCGATCTGCACGGCTTCGGTGGCGGCGCGCTGCAGGTCCGGGTCGAGCGTCGTGTAAATGCGATAGCTCTGGTTGCCGAGATCGCTCTCCGAGAATTTCTCGAGCAGGTGGTCCTTCACCATGTCCACAAAATAGGGCGCAGAGCTGCTGCTGACGCCGCCGGTGACGAATTTCAGCCTGGCGTTCTTGGCCGCCGACTTCTTCGTCGGCGGTGATGTAGCCGTCCTCGACCATCTGCGCCAGCACGCGGTCGCGCGCCTCTTCGGCGCGGTCGAGATGGCGCTCGGCCGCGGAATAGCGGTTGGGCGCGCGAATGATTCCCGCGAGAAACGCCGCCTCGCCCGAGCTGATCTCGCGGACGTCCTTGCCGAAATAGGCCTGCGCGGCTTCGCCGAAGCCGCGAATCGCAAAGCTGCCGCGATTGCCGAGATAAATATCGTTGGCGTAGAGCTCGAAAATCTGCTGCTTGGAGAAGCGCTGGTCGAGCTCGGCGGCCATCAGGATTTCCTTGAGCTTTGCGGCTCCATTCGCGCTTGGTGGTGAAGAAAAAGGTGCGCGCCACCTGCATGTCGATGGTGCTGGCGCCCTGCGCCTTGCGGTCGCGGGTCAGATCGTAAAAGGCCGCGCCGAAGACGCGGACCACGTCGAGAGCGCCGTGCTCGAAGAAGCGCTTGTCTTCGGCGGCGAGCACGGCGTTGACCATCACCGGCGGCAGGTCGTCGAAGCGCACCACGCGGCGCTTTTCGCGCGAGCTGTCGAAGAGATTGGTGATCAGCTCCGGCTCGATTTCGGCGAAATCGCGCTGCTGGCCGTCGGAAAGCTGCGCGATGCGGGAGATTCCGATGCCCGAAAAAGTGACGCGCAGGGCGTTGTTGCCCTGGAAGTAGGATTCGGAGGACGGGCGAATTTCGACGGTCGAACCGTTGACGCGAAATTCGCCCGGGCGAACCGTCGATGGCGCTCTTCCTGGTAGCCGGCGCGAAGCAGATAGGTGGCGAGGTCGCTGGCGCGAAGCGATTCGCCGACGTAAATGCGGCCCGGAGCGGAATAGACGCGCGAGGTGTTCTGGTAGATCTGCCCGGTGAGCCGCTCGTTGATCATGTGGCCGAACTGAACGTAGTAATAGGCGAAGACGACCGGTGGCCGCCAGGATAAGCGCCAGCGCACCGCCCAGCACGCCCAGGCCGAGCCGCGAGGTCCAGAAGCCGCGCGAAATTCGAATCCGCAATCAGTTGCTCCGCTAGACCACGAACCACGTCAGACGCATAAAGATGCAGCCGCACGTCGCAGGGCGCGGCTGGGTGCGCGCGACGCTTCCGGGAAATGCCTCCGGAAAGCCTACACCTAACTGGATACCTATTCTAAATGGTATGGTTGTCCGCGTGGGGATGAAATTGCAGTGTGAACTGATAGACGGCCAGATCGATCGGGCACCGAGTAGTCGAGACCGATCTCCACGCTTCCATTGTCCATAGCGATTTGAATGGCGTCTTTTTGGGCGGGAATGCCTAGGTCCTTGCTTTGTTCCAGATGTCGTTGCGCACGTCGTCGGGAGTCTTCTTGGGATAGCCGGTCAGGGCGAAGCGCGATTCGCTTTCGATGGAGTCCTGGAATTGGTAATTGGCGAAGTAGACCGGGACGATCTTGATGGCGACAAAGCCCATCGCGCCCAGCACGAAGAGCGTGAGGATCAGGTTCACCTTCGACCGCCGCGCTCTCGCCGTCTTTTTCTGGCGTGCCATTGCGTTCATCAGCCCTCCTGGCGGGCGATCCTACACTTCGAGCTGGTTCTCAGGCTACCACGGGCGGAAATGGCAGGCGACGCTGGTCTGCGGAGTACAGGTGTTCGGGAGAGTAAACCCGCGTTCGAGACTTTGGCGAGGGGGCATTCCCGAGGCAAAGTCAAAGACCCGCCCCTTAAAACCGAAGCGCCGGGCACCCGGCAACCCCTCGAAGGCAAAGGCGCCAATCGGGAGATTTGCGTTCCCAGGGCGCTAATATGCCTTGGCGAAGATGGCCTTTTCCTTCGCGGGCTTGCCGCAGTAGATGCACTTGCCCGAGCCGCCGGGCTGCTCGATGGGGATGCAGCGCATGGTGGCCTTGGTCTCTTCCTTGATTTTTTCCTCGCAGTCGCTGCCGCCGCACCACCAGGAGAAGGCGAAGCCCTTTTCCACGGCCGTTTTGAATTCGTCGTAGTCGGCGGGCTCGGCGGTGTTGGCTTTGCGGAACGCGAGCGCGCGGTCGAAGAGCGCCTGCTGAATCTCGGCGAGCAGTTGCGCCACGGCCGCGCGCGATTCCCTGCTGCGGCACGAACGACTTCCCTTCCTTGCCGGGGCGGTCGCGGCGCGCCAGCACCACCGAGCCTTTGGCTACGTCCTTCGGCCCAAGTTCGAGGCGCAGCGGCACGCCGCGCATCTCCCAGTCGTTGAACTTGAATCCGGGGCTCATGCCTTCGCGCTCGTCCATCTTCACGCGAATGCCCGCGTCGACCAGTTCCTTGCGCAGCTTCTGCGCGTTTTCCAGCACGGCGGCTTTCTCCTCGTCCGTCTTGAAGATCGGCACGATCACGAGCTGGAAGGGCGCGAGGCGCGGCGGCAGAATCAGGCCCTGATCGTCGCCATGCACCATGATGATGGCGCCGACGAAGCGCGTGGAAAGGCCCCAGGAAGTGGTCCAGCAGTGCTGCAGCACGCCGGTCTTGTCGAGATAGCGAATCTCGAAGGCCTTGGCGAAATTCTGGCCGAGATTGTGCGACGTGCCCGCCTGCAGCGCCTTGCCGTCGCCCATCATGGCTTCGATGGAATAGGTCTGGTCGGCGCCGGCGAAACGCTCGGAGTCGGATTTGCGTCCCGGGATCACCGGCACGGCCGCTTCGCGCACGGCGAAATCGGTGTAGACGTCGAGCATCTGGCGCGTTTCGGCTTCGGCTTCCTCGGCGGTGGCGTGGGCGGTGTGGCCCTCCTGCCAGAAAAATTCGAGCGTGCGCAGGAAAAGCTTGGTGCGCAGTTCCCAGCGGACCACGCTGTTCCATTGATTGATCAGCACGGGCAGGTCGCGGTAGGACTGAATCCACTTCGCGTAGGCGTGGCCGATGATCGTTTCCGAAGTGGGGCGGATCACCAGCGGCTCTTCCAGCTTTTCGCCGCCGCCGTGCGTCACCACCGCCAGCTCGGGCGAAAATCCGGCCACGTGCGATTTTTCCTTTTCGATGAAGCTGCGCGGAATCAGCAGCGGAAACGCCGCGTTCACGTGCCCGGTGGCCTTGAAGCGGCTGTCGAGCGCCGCCGTGATGTTCTCCCAAAGCGCCCAGCCGTAGGGACGCACGATCATGCAGCCGCGCACCGGCGCGTAATCGGCGAGTTCGGCGCGCAGCACGAGCTGGTTGTACCACTCCGAATAATCTTCGGCGCGCGTGGGCAGCTTCATTTCCGCCATTCGAGAGATTTCTCTTTTCCGCGCCGCAGGTTGGCGGCGCTGCATTTCAATTTTAGGTGTGCGCAACAGAATAGCGAATCTTTCCGATTTCGCGGTCACTTTTTGTTCGGAGTTGACTGGTTTCAAACGCGCGTGTTGCGCTCGTGGCTCGCTACGGGTGTCTCGTTTTGCTAAAATGAGCGGCGACATGACCAACCAAACGCGTGAATTGCAACGAATGAGCCGGCCGCTCGACGAAGTCGATCCGGATATCGCCGAGGTGATCCGCGACGAAGTCCGGCGCCAGGCCACCAGCATCGAGCTGATCCCCTCGGAGAATTTCGTCTCCGAAGCGGTGCTCGAAGCGATGGGCTCGGTGCTCACCAACAAATACGCCGAAGGCTATCCCGGCAAGCGCTACTACGGCGGCTGCGAATTCGTGGACATCGCCGAGCAGCTGGCCATCGACCGCGCCAAGGCGCTTTTCGGCGCGGAGCACGCCAACGTGCAGCCGCACTCGGGCACGCAGGCCAACGTGGCCGTCTACATGGCGTCGCTGCAGCCAGGCGACACGGTGCTGGGCATGAACCTCGCCCACGGCGGGCACCTCACGCACGGGCATCCGCTGAATTTTTCCGGAAAGATGTACAAATTCGTCGCGTACGGCGTGACGAAGGAAACCGAAACAATCGATTACGACGAACTCGACCGCCTCGCGCAGGAGCACAAACCGAAAATGGTGGTCGTGGGCGCGAGCGCCTATTCGCGCATCATCGATTTCGCGCGCATGGCAAAATCGCGCAGTCGGTGGGCGCGATGCTGTTCGTCGACATGGCGCAC
Organism: uncultured Acidobacteriota bacterium; assembly: GCA_963848365.1. Classification (GTDB taxonomy): domain Bacteria; phylum Acidobacteriota; class Terriglobia; order Acidiferrales; family UBA7541; genus Palsa-295. The sequence continues at coordinate 381,160 of CAWKDI010000002.1, read as the reverse complement.
ATCGCCGGGCTGATCGCGGCGGGCGTGCATCCCAGCCCGGTGCCGCACGCCGATTTCGTGACCACCACCACGCACAAGACGCTGCGCGGCCCTCGCGGCGGCTTGATTCTCTGCCGCGAAAAATACGCGAAGGACGTGGACCGCAACCTCTTCCCCGGCGGACAGGGCGGCCCGCTGATGCACATCATCGCGGCGAAAGCTGTTTGCCTGAAGGAAGCGATGGAGCCGGAATTCCGCGAGTATCAGAAGCAGATCGTGGCGAACGCGAAGGCGCTGGCGGCGGGGCTGACCAGGCGCGGGTTCCGCATCGTCAGCGGCGGCACGGACAATCACCTGTTTCCTGCTGGAGATTCATTCGCGCGGGATTACCGGAAGCGTCGCGCAGCCGGCGTTTGACCGCGCGGGCATCACCATCAACAAGAACGCGATTCCGTTCGATCCCCTGCCGCCGATGAAGGCGGGCGGCCTGCGCATGGGCACTCCGGCGGTGACCACGCGCGGCATGCGCGAGCCGGAGATGGAAAAAATCGCCGGATGGATCGCCGAAGTGCTCGAACACCTCGGCGACGCGGCTACCGAGCAGCGCATTCGCGGCGAAGTGGCGGCGCTCGCGGCAAAGTTCCCGCTTTATGCGCGGCGCCTCGAAGCCGCGGAAGCGGTTGCGGCGCTCCACCATTAAGCGATTCTACTGAAGGGCGCTTTTGCTTTGCCCCGCCAATCGGGAGATTGGCGACCCCGGGGAAGCATCCGGTTGCGCTTCTGAAATGCATCGATGTGGCGCGGCTGTTCTCTTTTGAGGCACAGCGGCGCGCTGCTCTCCTCTTCCTCGCGACAAAACACTGCTAACCTGAACCATAACAATCCGCGATCGCATTCTTCCACCAAGGCTTTGGCGGGCGGCTTGCGCTGCACTGGGTCACAAGCGCACGCGTGTTAGAGGCTGAATGAGCTTGCAGTCGATTCTCGAACCACCCGGCCACAATTCCATCTGGGCCAATGAACGCGACGAGGCGCGCGAAATCCAACAATCGCTGCTGCCCGCCGCGATGCTGGAGGGCCCGGCGTGCGAGGTCGCCTATCGGTTTTCGCCGTTCTCCGAAGTGGGAGGGGACTTCGCGGATTTCTTCCACCTGCCGGACGGAAGGATCGGCATCTATCTGGGCGATGTGGTGGGCAAGGGACTGCCGGCGGCGATGTATGGCGCGCTGGTGATGGGCATGCTGCGCGGGATTCACAAGACGGGGCAGGACACCGGCACTGCGCTCACGATTCTGAATCAGCGCCTGATGGTGCGGCCCGTCGCGGGGCGCTACTCGGCGACGCTCTATGCGGTGTTCGAGGCCGACACGCTCAAGCTGACCTTTTCTAATGCGGGATTGCCGCATCCGCTGCTGGTTTCCGCTTCGGGATGCCAGAAGCTCGGGCGCGGCGGGCTGCCTTCGGGACTGCTGCCGGATTCGACCTACGAAACATATTCGGTGCAGTTATCGCCTGGCGACTCGGTGTTGTTTGCCACCGACGGACTGCACGAGCTTCGCGACAATAAAAACGCCGACTTCAGCTGGGAGAGGCTGGGGGAGGCGTGGCGGCAGTGCGCGCGCAAATCCGCAAGCGACTCGCTCGATCTGCTTTTCGAGGAGGCGCGGAGGTTCTCGTCCAATGGCCGCCAGGACGACGACGTTACCGCCGTGGTGCTGAAGGTCGCCGGGCACTGAGGCAGTGTCTACGTGCGGCAGCCCTCGGATCCCCGGAGTTTCTTCCCGTAGCAGGTCGCGGAAATACACCGAAACTGTTCCTCAGGCTAAATGTGGTGTCTCAAGAGGTTGTTGACATCGAGGCCGGAGCGGGAGATGGGTGGCGACTGATTGAGACTGGCATGAGGTCGGTGCCAATTGTACTGGTGTGCACCCAGGGGGCAAGTTAGCTGCGAGACGCTCGGCGGAGTTTTGATAGAGCCGGACGTAGGCCCATTCGCGGATGGCGGTCTGGATGAAGCGTTCGGCTTTGCCGTTGGTGCGGGGCGTATAGATGCGCGTGCGGATGGGTTTGATGTGCAGTCTGCGGCAACCCGCGGCGAAACGGCGCGAGCAGAAGCACGGGCCATTGTCGGTCATGACGCGACGCACGGTGATGCCCAGACGGGCGAAGTAAGCCACGGCTTGACGCAAGAAGCTGACTGGCAGAGAAAGCTTTTTCGTCCGGCAGCAAAGCGGTGAAGGCGATGCGCGAATGATCGTCGATGGCGACGTAGAGGAACTCCCAACCAGCGCCGCGGGTTTCATCTTGGGGATTGCCGGTGAGGCGATGGCCGGGTTTGGCAATGCGGGCCAGCTTTTTGATGTCGATGTGCAGCAGGTCGCCGGGCGCGGGATGCTCGTAACGAATGATGGGGATGGCTGGCTGGAGCGACCGAGCGGTGTTCAGACGCAAGCCGGTAAGGATGCGGCTGATGGTGGCGCGGCTCAGGCCAGTGGTTTGAGCGATGCGCACACCGGTCCAGCGCTGGCGACGGAGCTGTTCGACGCAGGAAGCCAGTTCCGGCGGCGATACGAGCGGGGGGAGTGATGCGGACGAGACGAGCGATCGCGGAAAGCGGCTGCAGCCGCCCTGACGGAAACGGCGCAGCCATTTGCCGGCCGTCTGCCGACTGACCTTGAACTCGGCCGCAGCCGAGTTCAAGGTCAACTTCCCCTGCAAGAACTTTCTTGGCCAGTTGCTCTCGACTATAAATTGTGAGGCGAGCATGATGATGGTAGTCCATTCGGTCTCCTGGTCTGCTTTTGTGTCGCAACATCAGCTTCCCAGTTCTCGACCGAATGGACAACAACGTCTTGAAACTTCACAGCTAAAGCCCGACTGATTTGCCGAACCTTATGTCGTGGCTGAAAGCCACGACCCACAACGATTTGGGATTGCCACACGGACTCTGAAGCTCCGCCCCCCCTAAAAAAGCGAGATTTTTGCGCAACTGCAAGGATTTTATTCCGTTACGATTTGAAGTTCGTCGACACGTCCATCGCGGATGGAGAATGCGCGGGTTGGCTTCGCGTTTACTAGCGGTGAAAGAATGAAGTAGGCCGCGTCCGGATAATAGGCGCGCTCGATGTCGCGCGGCGAAGGCTCGTTGTTGCTATTCGGATGTGAGTGGTAAATGCCCATCAGCGCAAGACCCGCTGCGCGGATTTCGCGCATCAAACGGAATAACTCCCCGGTCGCAATCTCGTAGTTTTTCGCAGGATCCGCCGCAACGTTGGTGGCTCCAAACGCTCGAGTGATCACGCCGTCGCGCCCCGCGAGCAGGCCACAGCACTCCCGCGGAAGGTCCGTCGACGCGTGCCCCTTTACCCTCGCCAGCGCTTCTTGCCTGATGCGAATCGTGGATTGATGCACAGTCGAAGTTTATATCGAGACGGAGCTGGGTCTAGCAGGCTGCGAAAAATACCAAAATCTGATCCCCAGGGGCTAAAGCCCTGTTGAATCCCCGGACTTTATGTCGGAGCTCAAGCTCCGACCCCCTAAAAACCGGAGGTTTTCCGCAACCTGCTGAAGGCCGAGAAGAAACGAAACGGCGCCGCCCCTCCGTTGGGAGTGAGGCGGCGCCGAATTCGAGGCTCAGGCTGGCCGCTACGCTTTTTGCGTGCGGTGCCGCAGGAATGTGGGTACGTCGAGATCGTCGGGAAGTTCGTGGATGGCCTCGCTGACGTTCCGGGCGACCTGCTGGACGATGGAGGGCTGGCGCACAACAGGCGGAGGCGCTGGCGGCGCGACGGGCTGTGGCGCGACCTCCTTTTGCATGGGCTGCTGTACCGGTTGCTGCGCGGCGAATCGCTGCTGAGGCGCGCTGGGGACGGCCTCGGGAGCGGTCTGCACGGCAGTGTGCGCGGCATTGTGCGCGGCAGTGTGAGTCACATCGGCATGCTGGAGAATGTGCGGCTGCTGGATGAGCGTCTGCTGCTGCGGCTCGTCGGCCACGCTGGGTTGCGGGTCTCTGCCTGCGCGCCACGTCTTCGGCAGATACGACGGACGCGACGGGCTCTTGCGCGCGGCGATCTCGCGGAAGCCCGCGGCGATCACGGTGATCTTCACCGATTCCTTCATGGCGTCGTCCATCACCGCGCCGAAAATAATGTTGGCGTTCTCGTGCGCGGCCTTCTGGATGATGGACGAGGCCTCGTGAACCTCGTGCAGCGAGAGCGTGGACGAGCCGGTGATGTTGATGAGGATGCCCTGCGCGCCCTGGATGCAGTTGTCTTCGAGCAGCGGGCTGTTGATGGCGCGGTTGGCGGCGTCGACGGCGCGATTCGATCCGGAAGCGACGGCGGTGCCCATCACCGCATAGCCCTGGCCGGACATGATGGTTTTCACGTCGGCGAAGTCGCGATTGATGATGCCGGGAATGGTGATGATGTCGCTGATGCCCTGCACGGCCTGGCGCAGGATGTCGTCGGCGATGCGGAACGCCTCGAAGAAGCTGGTGCCCTGCTCGACGCACTCCATCAGGCGCTCGTTGGGGATCACGATGACGGTGTCGACGCAGCCGATCAGCTCGGCCAGCGCCTGCTCGGCCTGCTCCATGCGGCGCTTGCCTTCGAACGCGAACGGCTTGGTGACCACCGCGACGGTGAGCGCGCCGAGTTCGCTCGCGAGATTGGCGACCACGGGCGCGGCGCCGCTGCCGGTGCCGCCGCCGAGACCTCCGGTGACGAACACCATGTCCGAGCCGTCGAGCGCCTCGAGGATTTTTTCGGTGTCCTCGAGCGCGGCCTTGCGGCCGACCTCGGGATTCGCGCCCGGCTCCCAGCCCCTTGGTTAGTTTTGCGCCGATCTGCAGCTTGACGGGCGCCTGCGACAGCTTCAGCGCCTGCAAGTCGGTGTTGGCGGCGATGAATTCGACGCCTTCGACCTTGGCGCGGATCATGCGGTTGACGGCGTTCGAACCGCCGCCTCCCACGCCGATCACTTTGATCTTTGCGCCGTTCTGCGCTTCCTCCGCAAATGAAACTCGAATGCTCGATTCTTTTGGTGCCATTCTTCCTCCCCCAGAATTACCGCTCCGGATTCTGTTCTGCTATGCCCCCGCAAACATGCTCTTCAACTTGCCAACCCAGCCGCTGGGCCGCGCCTCCGCCAGGCGCCGCGTGCGCGCCGCGTAAAGCACCAGACCAACGGCCGTGGAATACTCGGGCCGGGAAACCTGTTCGCTCATCTCCGCCAGGCCGCGCGGCGACGGCCACGCGCACCGGCAGATTGAAGACGTGCTCGGCCAGCTCGACCAGGCCGCGGAGATGCGCGCCGCCGCCCGTGAGCACGATGCCCGCGGGAATCTGCGATTGCAACGCCGCCGCGGCGCAGTTCGTCGCGAATCAGCATCAGCAGTTCCTTGGCGCGCGGCTCGACGATTTCAAACAGCATGCGCGCAAAGATCGGTGCGCGGCGGGCGGTCGCCCACGCTCGCGATTTCGATGGAGAAATCCTCGGGCATCAGTTCGCGGAAGACGCAGGCGTATTCGCGCTTGATCTTTTCGGCCTCGGGAATCGGGCGTGCGCAAGCCCACGGCGAGGTCGTTGGTGAAATGGTCGCCGCCCACGGGAATCGCCGCCGTGTGCCGCACCACGCCGCCCGTATAGGCGATCAGTTCGGTGGTGCCGCCGCCGATATCGAGCAGGCAGCAGCCCAGCTCGCGCTCGTCCTGCGTGAGGCAGGCTTCGGCGGAGGCGAAGGGCTCGAGCACGGTATCGTCCACGCGCACGCCGGCGCGATTCACGGCGGTGACGATGTTCTGCGTGGACGTGCCGGAAGCGGTGACGATGTGCACGTTGGCTTCGAGGCGCTGGCCGACCATGCCGATGGCGTCGCGAATGTTGTCCTGCGCGTCGAGCGAAAATTCCTGCGGAAGCACGTGCAGCACTTCGCGATCTTCGGGCAGCGTGACGCCGCGCGCGGCTTCGATGGCGCGGCGCACGTCTTCGCGCTGCACGTCGCGCGGGCGCGCGCCCAGGGTGATGCCGCCGCGGCTGTTCACGCCGCGCACGTGGCTTCCGGCGACGCCGATGACCGCCGATTCCACCGGCACGCCGACCAGCGTTTCCGCCTCTTCCACCGCGCGGCGGATCGAGCTGACCGCGAGATCGAGGTTGACGATCTGTCCCTTGCGCCAGCCCTTCGATTCGGCGGCGCCGAGCGCCGCGAACTTAACGCTCCCGTCGTCGTCCAGCTCGCCGATCAGGGCGCAGGTCTTCGTGCTGCCGATATCCAGCGCCACGATGTGCCGATCTTTCTTTGCCAATGCCGCTGCTCCTTACTGCAAACAACGTTGCGAATAACTATCTCGAGTGCTTGGCACCTGCTCGCTTGCATGCTTCGCGGCGCTCGCCGGGCGCTTCTGCGCCGGGCTCGCGCTGCTGCACGATGCTGCGCGACCGCCGGCGTGTCCGCATTCACCACCGCCTCGCCGCTGAAGCGCAAATCCACCGATTCGATCGCGCCCGGCCGTCGCGCGCCACTGGCCGATTTTGTCGATCAGCGTCTGATACTTGGCTTCAAAGTCGCCGTCGCCGAAATGCACCAGGACGGGCGCGTCCGCGCCGCCCCAGCGCTCCGAGGACGCTACCGACCGCGGCGTTTGCGGCCAGCGCGCCGCCCGTCTGCAGGCCGGTGAGCGTCGCGCGCAAATCGTGCGCGTCGCGATAGATCCACTTCGCTCACCTGCTCGAGCGCGCCCGGCGCGCGCCGAATCAATCTGCTGCAGGAAACCGGCAAAAAGCTGCATGCGCTTCTCGCGATCGTCGGCGGGCATCTCCGGAGTCGATCCCGGTCACCACGGGAAAATGAAAATTCCCCTGCAGCGGGCCGGTCGAGAATCACGCCGTGCACGTCCACCAGCGCCATGTCGCTGCCTCTCGCGCAGAAACGCGATGGGCGTGCGCTCGACAATCTCGACCTCAATCGTGTGCGGCAAGCGCGCGGCGCACCGTGGCCTGCTCGACCCAGGGAATCGATTCGAGCTGGCGCCGCCGCTCGTCGAGCGGAATGCGCAGCACGCTGCGGCCGCGGTCGGCGCGGAAAATTTCGAGCACGCTCGGCGCGCGAAACGTTGTGATTGCCGGTAATCTCCACCTGCTCGGGATGGATCAGCGCCATTTCCGGCGAGGTCAGCAGAAAATGCGCAAACTCATAAGCGCAGCCACGCGCCCGCCACGCCCGCCGCCGCCCACGCCGTCACGCGCAGATACGTCTTCCAGGCCTTGCGGCCGAACTTGCGCCGCTTGATCTCGAGCGGCTTCTGCCGGCGAAGATACTTCGGCTCCTCGTCCGCCAGGATTTCCTGGGGATAGGCTTCCGCGTCGATGGCTTTCAGTTTTGCCAGACGATCACCTCGTTCTCGAGCTCGACCCCGTAGGCGGCGCGCACGCGCTCGCGCACGTCGTCAATCAGCTTCAGCATGTCCGCGCAGGTCGCGCGGCCCGCGTTCACGAAAAAATTGGCGTGGCGGTCGCTGACCATGGCGTCGCCCACGCGATGGCCCTTCAAGCCTCAGCTCGTCGATCATGCGCCCGGCCGAGCCGCCCGGCGGATTCTTGAAGATGCAGCCGGCGCTTTTTTGATTGAGCGGCTGGCTGGCGCGGCGCTTTTCGTTGCAGACGCGAATGCCGGCCAGAATTTCCTTGTAGGGCTTCGACGGCAGCTCGAGCTTCACGCGCAGCATCACGTCGTCCGGCGCAAACGAAGTGTGGCGGTAATCGAAGCGAATCTCGTCGCCGCGCAGCGTTTCGATTTCGCCCGACGCGGCGCGATAGAGCTCGACCTCGCGCACGTGCGTGCCGATCTGCGTGCCGTAGGCGCCCGCGTTCATGCGCAGCGCGCCGCCCACGCTTCCCGGGCACGCCGATGAGCCCTTCCATGCCGCCCAGATCGTGCTTCGCGCAGAAGGTGACCATGCCGCCCAGGTCGGCCGAGGCGTCGACGTAAGCGCAATTGCCTTCCACGCGCATCCCGGGCTGCGTCGACGGAAGATGCAGCACGACCCAGGGCAACTCGCCGTCGGCGATCAGCACGTTCGTGCCGCCGCCGAGAAAGCGATGCGGGATGTTTTCGTCCGCCAGCACGCGCATCACTTCGGGAATCGTTTCGTAGCGGCGCAGCAGCACTTCGTCCGTGGTGCCGCCGATGCCGAGCGACGTCTTCTCCGCAAGCGAAACGCCCGGGCGCAGTTCGACGCCCAGTTCTTTCAACCGCGCGGCGACGCAGTGATCTTCAATCCGCATGCGAAATCGAAATCCTCGATTCGAGCAGCATGCGCCAGCTGGTCGAGCACGCGGCCCACGCTGCCCGCGCCGATCGTCAGCACGGCATCGCCCGGCGCGCGCCTCCCGCAGCATATATTCGAGGCCGCCCTGCATGGTGCTCGAATGAATCACGTTCTTGTGGCCCGCGGAGCGGATCGCCTCCGCCAGCCGCTCGCCGGTGACGCCTTCGATGGGCGCCTCGCCGGCGGCGTAAATGTCGGTGACCACCAGCACATCCGCCTGATTGAACGAGCGCAGAAAATCGTCCCAGAGAAAATGCGTGCGCGTGTAGCGGTGCGGCTGGAACAGCACCAGCAGGCGCTTGTAGCCGCAGCCGCGCGCCGCTTCGAGCGTGGCGCGAATTTCGGCGGGATGGTGGCCGTAATCGTCGATCAGCGTGACGCCCGCATGCACGCCCTTGATTTCGAAGCGCCGGCCGACGCCGGAAAATTTCGCCAGGCCCGCGCGAATCAGTTCCGCGGGAATATTGAGCGCCAGGCCCACGGCGGCGGCAGCCGCGGCATTGCGCACGTTGTGAATTCCCGGAGGCGAGGGCAGGCGGAAAATGCCCAGAGCTTCGCCGTGATATTTCAGGCGAAATTCGCTCGTGAGGCCGTTCAGCTGCACGTCGCTGATCACCAGGTCCGCCTGGCTCGAAGTGCCGTAAGTGATCACCGGCCGCTTCACGCGCGGGAGGATGGCCTGCACGTTGGGCTCATCGAGGCACAGGACCACCGAGCCGTAGAACGGCACGCGGTTCACGAACTGCACGAAAAGCGTCCTGAATTTCCTCGAGCGAGCGGTATTGGTCGAGATGCTCGCGGTCGATGGTGGTGACCACGGCGATCACCGGCGCGAGCAGCAAGGAACGAGCGGTCGCTTTCGTCCGCTTCGACCACCATGTATTCGCCCTGGCCCACGCGCGCGCTCGCGCCGGCGTGATTCACGCGCCCGCCCACGACAAAGTGGGATCGAGGCCGGCCGCGGCCAGAACGGAGGCGACCATGCGAAGTGGTGGTGGTCTTGCCGTGCGCGCCGGCGACGGCGATGCCGAATTTCAGGCGCATCAGCTCGGCCAGCATTTCCGCGCGCGGGATCACCGGAATTTTCAGGCGGTGCGCTTCGACCACCTCGACGTTGTCCTGCGGCACGGCGGAGGAAATCACCACCACGTGCGCGCCGTGAGACATTTTCGGCGCGATGGCCCTTCGTAGATCGTCGCGCCAAGGTTTCGCAGGCGCTCGGTGACCGCGAGAAGCTTCAAATCCGAGCCAGAAACGGCATAGCCGGTCGAAAGCAGCACTTCGGCGATGCCGCTCATGCCGCTGCCGCCGATGCCGACCAGGTGAATGCGCTGGAAATTGCGGAAGATGACGTTCATGGCCGCGCCACCCCTTCGAGCAGATCGACAATGTCCTCGACGGCGCGCGGCTTGGCGAGCGCCCGCGCGCGCTCTTCCATTTCCGCGATTTTCCGGGGCTGGTCCAGGAGGGAAAAAATTTCGGTGGTCAGGCGCTCGGGCGTCAGTTCTGTCCTGCGGGAGGAGCCGGGCGGCGCCGGCGTCCTGCATGGCGGCGGCATTGCGCGTCTGGTGGGCGTCGGTGGCGGCGCCGAAGGGGATGAAGATGGCGGCGCGTCCGGCGGCGGCAACTTCCGCCACGGTGATCGCGCCCGAGCGGCAGACGATCAAGTCTGCCTGGGCAAAGCGCTCCGCCATATTCTCGATAAAGGGAACGACCTCCGCGTTGAATTCGCGCCGCGCATATGCGTCTCGCACCGCATTATAGTCACGTTCTCCGGTCTGATGCACGATGAAAAGCTGATTTTTTCTCACCGCGAGACGTCGAGCGACGTCGATTACCGCCCGATTGATGGGCATGAGCGCCGCGGCTGCCTCCGGTGATGAGGATATGGAAGGGCGCCCGGTGCTCCTTGCGCGGAATCTCGAAAAATTCGCGGCGGATCGGGCACCCCGGTGACCACCGACTTGGAGCCGAAGCGCTCTGCCGTCTCCTGGTAGGCGACCGCGACGCGCGTGGCCATGCCGACCAGCACCCGGTTGGTGAAGCCGGGCTCGACGTTGGGCTCGAAAACCACGGTGGGGATGCGGTGCGCGACAGCGAGAAGCATCATGGGACCCGAAGCGTAGCCGCCCACGCCCAGTGCCACATTGACACGGTGGCGCTGTAAGAATTTTCTCGGAGTCCCACAACCCCGCGGGCAGCAGCGCCGCGTTGCGCAGCAATTTTGCGCCGCCAATGCCCTTCAGGCCCGCCGCGCGAATCAATTCGAGCGGCAGTCCCGCCTGCGGCACCAGCTTTGCTTCAATCCCGCGTTCGGTTCCCACCAACACGACCCGTCTTTCTCCGCTCCCGCGCGTTTTGCGCAGTTTTCCTGGCGCCGGAGCCACTCTCTTGCCACCGCGAGCGCCGGGAAAACGTGGCCGCCGGTGCCGCCGCCGGCAATCAGTAAAGTCTTCGGGCACCGCGTTCCCGTTCGCGCTTGCACGCCGCACGTCTGCGCTCACGCGGCGATCACGTCGCATCCGCGTGCTGGCTGATGTTCAAAAGCACGCCCGTTGCCAACAGCATTCCGAGCAAGCTCGATCCGCCATAGCTCACGAACGGCAGCGGAATCCCCTTGGTCGGCAGCAGGCCCAGCACGACGCTCAAGTTGACCAGCGCCTGGCCCACGACCATGGTGGTGATGCCGATCGCCAGCAGCCGGCCAAACTGGTCGGGGGCCTTCATGGCGGCCGAGAAGCCGCGCCAGCCGTACACCGCAAAAAGCGCCAGCACGATCACCGCGCCGATGAAGCCCAGCTCCTCGCAGATCACCGAGAAAATGAAGTCCGTGTGCGCCTCGGGCAGAAAGAACAGCTTCTGGTGGCTTTCCATCAGGCCCACGCCGGTGAAGCCGCCCGAGCCCACCGCGATCAGCGATTGCAGCAACTGGAAGCCGTGGCCCTGCGGATCGGACCCCGGCGAGAAAAACGTCTGCACGCGCTGCAGCCGGTAGGGCACGCGCACGATCAGCAGATAGACGATCGGCAGCGCCGCGAGCAATCGCGCCGGCCACGTAGCGCAGCGAAAGCCCGGAGACGAACAGCATCACGAAGGCGATCAGCGAAATCATGCAGGCGGTGCCCATGTCCGGCTCGGCCACCACCAGGCCCACGACCAGCAGCAGCACGTACCGAGCGCGGGCAGCAGCGAGTGCAGCGGATCGTTGATTCCCACCGGATCTCCGCCGGCGCCCGGCGAGCCGGCAATCTCGATGAACCACGCCAGATAGAAAATCACCACGAGCTTCGCCAGCTCCGAGGGCTGCAAGCTCAGCGGGCCCAACGCGAATCCAGCGATGCGTGGCGTGCGAGCGGTCGAGAAAAAACACGGCAGATCAGCAGCACCAGCGTCACCGAAAGCGCGGTGAAAATCACGCGCGGCTGGCGCAGCTTGCGATAGTCCATATTCATCAGCGCAAACATTCCCGGCAATCCCAAGCGCGAGCCACAGCACCTGGCGCAGCAAAAACGTGTAGCCGTTGCCATATTCCTCGCGCGCGGTGACGCCGAGGCGCTGAAGACCATCACGGCGCCGATCAGGCACAGCGCCAGCGTGACGCCGAACATCTTGCGGTCGGGCTGCAGGCTAAGCGGCATCCTATCATCCTTTCCGGCGCGGCGGCGCCCGCTGCGGAATGATTTTCGAGTCGCGCGACAAGTTCCTTGAAGACGCGGCCGCGCTGCTCGTAATTCTCGAACTGGTCGAAACTCGAACACGCCGGCGCGAGCAGCACCACGTCCCCGGGCCGCGCGCGCTCGACGGCGATGCTTCACGGCGCGGTCCAGCGTGCCGGCGTGCTCGATCGGGACAGCGCCGCCGCAAATCGGACGCGATTTTTTCCGCCGCCGCGCCAATCAGAATCGCCAGTCGCGCGCGCTGGCGCAGCGGTTCGCGCAGCGGCGTGTACGGGCTGCCTTTGTCCTTGCCGCCCAGAATCACGATGCAGCGGCCCGGGGAACGCCTCGACGGCCTTGAGCGTGGCGTCCACGTTGGTGGCTTTCGAATCGTTGTAGAACTCCACGCCGCCAACTTCGGCGACGAATTCGAGGCGGTGCTCGACCGCGCGAAACGTTTTCACTCCGCTCGCAATCGCCGCAGCCGGCGCGCCAGCAAGGTACGCCGCGGCGCAAGCCGCCAGCACGTTTTCGAGGTTGTGTTCGCCGCGCAGCGGAATCTCGCTGCGGCGCGCGACCACGGTTTCCGCTCCGTCCGCCGCGGAAAACAATTTCATCGTCGCGCACAAACGCGCCCTCGGCCACGCGCTTCTGCCGGCTGAACCAGTAAACATGCGCGCGCGACGGCATGCGCCGGGTCACTTCCGGATCGTCCGCGTTCAGCACGGCGGCATCGCGGTCGAGCTGATTTTCAAACATGCGCATCTTGGCGCGCGGCGTATTCTTCGAACGACTCGTGCCGGTCGAGATGGTCGGGCGTGAGATTCAGCAGCACGCCGATCTCGGGACGAAATTCCTCGATCGTTTCCAGCTGAAAGCTGCTGATTTCGGCCACCGTGACGGTGGAATCGGTCGAACGATTCCACCAGCGAAAGAAGCGGCACGCCGATATTTCCGCCGACGAGCGTGGCAATCCCCGCCGTTTTCAAGATGTGCGCGACGAGCGACGTCGTCGTGGTCTTTCCGTTCGAGCCGGTGATGGCCACGAGCTTCCCGCGCAGAAACCGCCAGGCCAGCTCGATCTCGCTCCACACGGGAATTCCGCGCGCGCGCGCCAGTTCCAGCGCCGGAAGATTCGCCGGCACGCCGGGGCTCACGACGATCAAATCCTGCTCCAGAAACATTTCCGCGAGTGTGCGCGCCGAGCGCGAGCTTCACTGCCCGCAGCGCGCAGCCGTGCGGCGCGTCTCCGGCAATCTCGGCTTCCGGCTTCTCGTCCGTGGCCGTCACCGTGGCGCCGTAGCCCGCGCTGAAAAGCGACACGGCCAATCCCCGTGCGCGCGAGCCCCACCACCAGCACGCGCTTGCCTTGCAGATCGAATCCCGGTCTCACCTGCGTATCACCCTTCCTATCGTCCGGCTCGTCCGGCCGTTACCTCAATTTCAAAGTCGTCAGCGAAAACAGCGCGAACACCAGCGCCAGAATCCAGAACCGCACGATGATCTTTGACTCGCTCCAGCCCGATCAGCTCGAAATGGTGGTGCAGCGGCGCCATGCGAAACACGCGCTTGCCGTGAGCTTGAACGAGCCCACCTGGATGATCACCGAAAGCAATTCGAGGATGAAAATCCCGCCGATCGAAATCAGCAGAATTTCCTGCTTCAGGATCACCGCCACCATGCCGATGGCGCCGCCCAGCGCGAGCGAGCCAACGTCTCCCATGAACATTTCCGCGGGATGCGCGTTGTACCAGAGAAAACCGAGCGAAGCGCCCACGAGCGAACCGCAAAAAATCGTCAGCTCGGCGGCATCGGGAATTCTCTGGATTTCCAGGTATTCGGCGAAGCGCGCGTTGCTCGAAAGATAGGTCAGCACGGTCAGCGCGGTCGCGCACACCAGCACGCAGCCGATCGCCAGGCCGTCGAGGCCGTCGGTGAGATTCACGCCGTTCGAGATGCCCGCGATCACCAGCACGAGAAAAAGCACAAAGGGAATGAACGCCAGCGGCCAGATGAACCGGTGCCCCAGCAAGGAATCGATCACCAGGTCCGGATGCAGCGCTTCAGGAACGGCACGCTCAGCTGCGTCGAGTAGCGCGCCCGTGACCTGCAGGCCGAGCAGCACGCCGCCCACCCCCATGCACGTCAGCACCTGCAGCAGAAATTTTCCGCGCGCGGTGAGCCCCAGATTGTGCTTGCGCACCACTTTGTTGTAATCGTCGACGAAGCCGATCGCGCCGAATGCCAGCGTCGCCCCCACCGCCAGCAGCACGTACGGATTGCGCAGGTCGGCCCAGAGCAGCGTGGGAATCACGATCGACGCGACGATCAGCACGCCGCCCATCGTCGGCGTGCCGGCCTTTTTCTGATGCCCCTTCGGCCCTTCCTCGCGGATGTACTGCTTCACCTGCAATTCGCGCAGGCGCGCGATGACCCACGGCCCGAGCAGTAGCGTGAGCAGAAAGCGCCGTCAGGCTTGCGACGGCGGTTCGCACGGTGATGTAGCGGAACACGTTCAGCGGGCTGAAATGCGGGCGCAGCGCGTAGAAGAAAAGGTAGTAGAGCATCTCAGCCGCGCCCCTTCGGCGCGGTTTCCAGCGGCTGCGCCGGCGGACTTGCCGCGTCGCGCGCGCGTGCCGCGCTTCGATCGCTTCGAGAATTTTTTCCATCTTCACGCCGCGCGAGCCTTTCAGCAGCAGCAGATCGCCCGCGCTGCGAGGAAGCCGGCAAGAAACTTCGCCGGCCTCCTCGGAATTGTCGAAAAACTGCGACCGGTCGCCGGATGCCCCGCCTCGACCGCGGCGCTTCACGAATTCCTGCGCATTGCCCTGCACGCCGAAAATCCAGTCGATCTTGCCAAGTTTCGGCGGCGGCGCGGCCGCATTCGCGGTGCAATTCCGCCGAAGACGTCCCCAGCTCGAGCATTTCGCCCGCGGCCAGAATCCGCCGGCGATATCCCGGAGTCGCGGCGAGCAAGCGCGCCAGCTCGTTCAGCGCCGTCGGGACTCGAATTGTAGGAATCGTTGATCACCGCAAATCCTTCTTCGAAACGCACGACTTCGCCGCGCTTGTCCGCGGGCTTCAGCGCCGGAAACACCGCTTCGCGCTTCCGCCGCGCCAATTCCCCACACGCTCGCCGCCGCCAGCGCCGCCAGCGCGTTCATCACGTTGTGCCGCCCGATCAG
This sequence comes from uncultured Acidobacteriota bacterium, assembly GCA_963848365.1. Lineage (GTDB taxonomy): Bacteria > Acidobacteriota > Terriglobia > Acidiferrales > UBA7541 > Palsa-295. Next base: position 366,010 of record CAWKDI010000002.1, on the reverse strand, counting down.
CGGCAGATTCGCAGCCGCGCGCGCCCGCCCGGCGAGACGAAATCAAACGCCGAGCCCTCGATGCCGTGCTCCTCGATGTCCTCGGCGCGAAATTCCGCCCCCGCGCTGCGTCCCGAAGTAAATCACCGGCCCGCGCGCCACCTCGGCAAACGCCGCCACGCGCTCGTCGTCCGCATTCAGCACGGCGGTCGCGTCCGGCCACGGCAGATTTTCGATCAGCTCGCGCTCGGCCAGCGCGATCTCGTCCATCGAGGCGAAAAATTCCAGATGCTCGACGGCCACGCGCGTGACCACGCCCACATCCGGCGAGGCAATCCGCGTCAGCTGCGCCAGTTCGCCGCGATGCGACATCCCCAGCTCCACCACCGCCGCTTCGTACTCGTCGTCGAGCTTCAGCAGCGTCAGCGGCAGACCGTATTCGTTGTTCAAATTTCCCTGCGTCTTCAGTACGCGGAACCGCGCGCCCACCAGCGCCGCCAGAATTTCTTTCGTGGTGGTCTTGCCCACCGACCCGGCCACGCCCGCGATGAGCCGCCCCGGCTCGCTTCCTGCGCCAGATCTCGCACGCCCGCGAGGCCAGCCGCTGCAGAGCGGCGAGCGTGTCGTCCACGGCGAAAAGCGCGCCGCTGAATTTCTTCCGGATACTCCGCGAGCGCTCGCGCGCCACCAGCCCGGCCGCAGCGCCGCACTCGCAAGCGCCCCGGCCACATGATCGTGTCCGTCGTGACGCGGTCCGTGTATGGCGACGAACAGCTCTCCAGGCTGAACGGTGCGAGAATCAATCGAGACACCGGCCAGCCCGGCCAGGGGGTCGAGCCCGGAAGGCGCCGCGACACCCAGCGCTTCAGCCACTTGAACCACCGTCCACCGCATCGCGTCTCCAATAGGCTGGGCTTCGCCTCGCCGTCGTAAGATCCCGGCATGGCCGGGTTTACTCGCGAATCCGCGCTTTAACGCCCTGCCGGCTGCTTTCGCGAATCCCTTGCGGCGCAGAATTTCCCGCGCCTTTTCCCGATCGTCAAACTCGATCGTCCGATCCTTCAGCACCTGGATGGTCTCGTGGCCTTTGCCCGCCAGCAGCACGATGTCGCCCGGCGCGCCTCGTCGATCGCGATCGCCAGGGCGCGCTCGCGGTCCGGCTCGATCGCGGTACTTCGCATTCACTTTCTGCAATCCCACGACCACGTCGTTGATGATGCGCAGCGGGTCTTCGCTGCGCGGGTTGTCGCTGGTCAGCACCACCAGATCGCTCAGCGAGCCCGCCGCTTCGCCCATCAGCGGCCGCTTGGTGCGGTCGCGGTCGCCGCCCGCGCCAAAAACCGTGATGATGCGGCCCGACGGGCTCAGTTCGCGCGCGGTCGCAATCAGATTGCGCAGCGCGTCGTCGGTATGCGCGTAGTCCACCACCACCAGAAAGGGCTGGCCCTCGTCGATTCGCTGGAAGCGCCCGGGAACCGAGCTCGAGTCTGGCGATCCCTTCTTCAATCTGCTCGGCGGGAATTTCGAGCGCGATGCCCGCGCCGATCGCCGCCAGAATGTTGTACACGTTGATCCGCCCCACCAGCGGCGAGCGAACTTCGATTTTTCCCGCCGGCGTCTGCGCCGTGAATTCCAGGCCGTCGAAGGTGAGCGCGAATTTCTTCGCCGTGATTTCCGGCGAGCCTGTTCAGGCCATAGGTCAGCGTGCGCCGTGCCAAGCCCTCCAGTGCGCGACGCATAGGGATCGTCCGCGTTGATCACCGCCACATCCGGCGCGCCGGCCCCCGTGCCTTCAAACAAGTGCCGCTTCGCGGCAAAATAATTCTCGAACGTCTTGTGATAATCGAGATGATCGCGCGTCAGATTGGTGAAAATCGCCACCGCGAAATGGCAGCCCCACAGCCGGTCCATCGCCAGCGCGTGCGAACTCGCTTCCAGCACCGCATGCGTGCCGCCCGCGTCGCGCACCTCGGCGAACATCTGCTGCAGATCGAGCGATTCGGGCGTGGTATTCGCGCCGGATCGGCTGCCCTTCGGCGTGCGATAGCCCGTGGTGCCGACGAGTCCGGTGGTATAGCCGGCCGCGCGCAGAATCGAATCGACCAGATACGCGGTGGTGGTCTTGCCGTTGGTTCCGGTGACGCCAACAAGCTTCAAGCGCGTTGGCCGGGTGGCCGTAGAAATTCGCGGCGGCGCTCGCGAGCGCGCGCCGCTCCGTCCCTTCCGCGAGCTCAACCCAGGTGATATCCTTCGGGATGGCGGCGGGCCGCGGCTGAGAACTGGCCACCGCGATCGCTCCGCGCGCGATAGCGTCGCCGGCAAATTGCGCGCCGTCGACTTTTTCGCCGGGAAGCGCAAAGAAAAGCGCGCCGGGCGTGACGCTTGCGGCTGTCGTAGGCCACCGAAAGAACCTGTCGGGTCGGCGCGGCCCGCTCATGCGGACCGCATCGATCCCGTCGATTACGTCGCACAAGTCCATCGTTGACGCCGCCCGCCTGTGAGCCCGTTCGTCGGCTTCCACCTGTGCTGGACAACCGATTCAATCCGTCTCCCATGAACGCCGTCTCGCAACGGCGGCTTCAATTATCTCCGGTGCCGCCCCAGTCGCCGATCACGTTCAGGAACTCGAGACCCCGGCCCCGGGCCGGCCGAACCGAACCGTTACCCGGCTGCCGTGGCGGAACCTGCGCTCCGGCATCCGGGATACTGCTCCAGTGCAACGCCGCTGCCAACCAGCGACGGCACCAGCCCCAGCCGCGCGCACTCTTCGGTGACCGCGCGAACGCTTCGCCCGGTCAGCTTCGGCACCGCGACCGCGTCCTCCCCGGAGAACGCAACCGTCGGCGCCGGCGTGCTGACTTTCCCTCGCCACCGACGCCTCGAAACTCGCTTTCCGCTGGATCCGCGCAAGCGCTGGTCGTGGCTGCGGCGCAGCCTTCAAATTCTTTGGCGGTCTCCGCGTCCGAAGGCGCCGGGCACATCGTGCGGCACCGCCAGATACGCCAGCACCTGCTCGGCGATGCGCTTGAATACCGGCCCGCCCACTTCGCCGCCGTGATGCGCGCCGACCGGCGAATCGAGCACCACCAGGATCGTGATCGCCGGATCGTTCACCGGAGCAAAACCCACGAACGAAGAATTGTATTGCGTGCGGAATAGCGGCCCGTGGCCGGATCGATCTTCTGCGCCGTGCCGGATTTGCCCGCCGCCGTGTACCCACTCAGCTGCGCCGGCTTGCCCGTTCCTTCGAGAACCACGTCTTCCATCATGCCGCGCATCTCCGCGGCGGTCTTCTCGTCGGTCGCCTGGCGCGGGCCCGCGTCGGTGTGCCGGACTGGCATCAGGTCTCCGCGCATGTCTCGAACGATGCGCGGGCGGTAAAGCGTTCCGCCATTCGCGATCGCCGAAATCGCGGAGATGATCTGGATGGGCGTGACGCTCACTTCCTGCCCCATCGCCAGCGAACCGATCGAATTGGCCGACCAGTTTTCGAGCGGCCGGAGCAAGCCGCGGTTTTCACCAGGCAGTTCGATGCCTGTCGGCTGGCCGATGCCGAAGGCGCGAATCGTTTCGTAGAATCGCGGCGCGCCCAGCTGCAGCGCCACCTTGATCGCGCCCACGTCGCTTGAATGCGCCAGAATTTTGTCCACGCTCAGCACGCCGAAAGGATGCCAATCGTGAATCACGCCGCCCGGGCAGCTGAATCTTGCCCATCTGGCAATCGACCAGCGATCGTCGGGAGTGGTCACGCCGTTTTCAATCGCGCCGGTCAGAGTGATCACCTTGAAAGTCGATCCCGGCTCATAGGCCGCGCTCACGGCGCGATCCATGCGCGCTTCGTCGGGGTATGCACCGGCATCGTTGGGATCGAACGTGGGCCAGTTCGCCACGGCCAGCAGTTCGCCCGATATTGGGATCCTGCACGACCACGGTGCCGGCCTTCGCGTGCGTCTCGTCGATTGCGCGGGCCAGTTCTTTTTCGGCGATGTACTGGATCGTTTCGTCGATCGTCAGCGTGACGCTCGCGCCCGGGATCGGCCGCCGATTCCTGGCGGTCGTACCAGCGGCGCCGGCCGTCCGCCATCACCATCATTTTCCCGGGGCGCCCGCGAATCTGCTTGTCGAGCGAATATTCGATCCCGCCGATGCCCTTCTCGTCCACGTCGACGTAACCAAGCACGTGCGCGGCGAGCTTGCGCTGCGGATAAACGCGCCGGTTCTCCTTCTGAAAGAAAATGCCGCGCAGATTCATGTCCTCGATGCGCTGCACCGTTTCCGGAGAAAGCTTGCGCGCCAGCCGGACCGGAGTGCGGGCCTCGCGGATCTTCGTTTCGATTTCGTCGGCGGATGGCGATCGCTCAGCACGCGCGCAAGCAGCCGCGCCACCATTTCGGCGTCGGTGATCTCGGCCGGATCGGCGAAAACCGAGTCCATCGGCAGGCTCACGGCAAGCTCGCGGCCCTTGCGGTCGTAGATGGTGCCGCGCTTCGGGCTGATTTCGAAGATGCGCTGCTGCTGATGCTGGGCTTTTGCGAGGTATTCGCTATAGCAGAAGAGCTGGAGGTAACTCAGGCGGGCCAGCACTGCCACCATCCAAACCACCGCCACGACCCAGACAACCAGCCAGCGGAGACGCGGGTTGCGCTGCTCCATGAATTTCGGGCCTATCCCATCGGAAGCTTCGCGCGCCGGCGTTCGACGTGATTCGCCGGCACGGGCCCGCGGATTCCGGGCCGTCAATTTCTGTCACGTGCTGTCAGCTCAGGGTATCGGCGTCTGGGACAGCTGCGCTGCGCCTGCGCCAGCACGGCGTCGTTCGGCTCATCGGCCGGAGCCACCTGGCCAGGCACCGGAACCGTCAAGCCCAGCTGCTGCCGCGCAATCGCATCCACGCGCATCGGGCGAGCGCAGCGAGGCAACTTCCAGATGCAATTGCTGGTTCAGCTCCACCGCCTTGGCCCGCTGCGACTTCGAGCTGCTCCACCTGATAGCGAATCTGGATGCATTCAAAATGCTGCCAGGCATAAAACAGCAGGCAGCGCCGCCAGCGCCGCTCCGGCCGCGCACAGCTTCCAAAGGTCGCGCAGGCGCGCGGGAGAGGCCGTGCCGCACCAGCCGCGTGTTGTCGATCCGCTTTACTGTGTGATATTCCAGTCATGCGCCGCTCCGCTCATGTTCCCCGGCCACGCCGCATCCAGCTTTTCAGCAACGCGCATTTTCGCGCTGCGCGCGCGGGGATTGTTTCGGATCTCGTCCTCGCTGGGCTGAATCACTTTTTTCGTGAGCATCTTGAAACGCTTCTCGCGTTCCAGCCGCTGAAACGCGCGCTTCACCAGGCGGTCTTCCAGCGAGTGATAACTGAGGACGACCCAGCGTCCTCCAGAAGAAATAGTGGCAGGGGCCCACGAAAGAAACTGCTCGAGTTCCTCCTCTTCTCGATTCACCGCAGTCCGCAGCGCCAGAAACGTTTTTGTCGCGGGATGCAGTTTCTGCCTTCCCCTTACCTTTTGGGCCCCTGCCACAACCGTTGCCAGGTGTTCGGTGTCGCGGATGGGACGCGCGCGAACAATCGCCCTGGCGATTCTGCGTGAATTCCTCTCCTCCGCCTTCAGGTAGAGGAGGTCGGCCAGTTCTTTTTCCGGCCAGTGATTCACAATTTCTGCCGCCGTGAGCGGCGAATCGGGATTCATGCGCATATCGAGCGGCGCGGGCCAGCGAAACGAAAATCCGCGCTCCGGACTATCCAGCTCGAGCGTCGAAATCCCCAGATCGGCGATCACCCCGTCCACCGGCGGCAGCTTCAGATTCGCCGCCACTTCGCCGATCTTTGAAAACTCTGCGTGCACCAGAATCACCTTCTCCTCGAATTCCTTCAACCGTTCGCCGCGCAATTTCCAGCGCCTGCGGGTCGCGGTCCAGCCCGATCAGCCTGCCCGTCGTCAGCCGGCGCGCGATCTCGATCGCGTGGCCGCCCGTTCCGAGCGGTCGCATCGACATACGTCCCCTCGGGCCGGATGCGAAGCCACTCGCATAACCGCTTCGAGCAAGACCGGCGTATGCAAAACGCTCAAAATCTAGATGCCCAGTTGTTCCAGTTCTTCCGCCGTGATCGGGTTATGGTTGATGTACTGCTCCAGGAACCGCGCGTGGTTCCAGACTTCCAGGTAAGTGAGGCGTCCCGCGACGTCCACTTCGCCCTTCATCTGCGCCGATTCCCGCAGTACCGGTGGAATCAGAACGCGCCCTTGCCCATCCACCTCGACCACCTGGCCGTAATAATTCGTCCGCGCCAGAAACTTCTGCCTGGCACGTGTTGTGCGAGGAAAGCTTGGCAAGCTTCTCTTCGATCTCCTCCCACGCCTTCATGGGATAGATCCGGGCGTATTCGCCGGTATCGCTGGTCACGTAGAACTTCGATCCGGCCTTGCGCAGCTCGGCCAAAAAGTCGGACGGAATTTTCACCCGCCCCTTCTCGTCGACCGTCGCCAGATAGTTGCCCCGCAACATTCTCGAAAACCTTTTCCGGCGTTCTCGCCCTGAGAATCACTGCTTTCGCCCTGGACCACTGCCTTACATTTCTTACCACTTCGCGCCACTTTCTCCCACTTGTGGCCCCGATTGTAGATAGGTTTGAAACGTTGTCAAGAACAATTCGACATGAAATGAAAAAAATTGCGGAAGGCGTCGGATGAGCGCGTGCGAGGAGGCAACAGCACCGCAATTAGTAGGGGGAGTCTACATCAGGCTTCACGACAAGTAGTAATTTCCTTGCGAAGCGCGCGCGTTTTGTTCTGTATGAGTAAACACCGGGAAAATCCGTCCGCGAACGCCCGTCTCCCGAGCGGAGGGTTTGAGTGGAAGCCTTGGGGGCCGTGGATTTCCAACCACGATAAGAAAGCAGCGCTTCCCTCTCGCGGCGAATTTCCCGCGAGCCTTTACTGCGGGAAGCACAAAGTTGATTTCGGATGGAGGCTACTGCGGAGGCGGGTTGCGGAAGGAATTCAGGTCGCGCAGCATGGACTGCTCGTCGGGACTGAGCCCCTGCATGAACTTCGGATCGGCCAGCGCGGCCTGCTGCGCGCCCGGGCCCATGGTCTGCAATATGCGCAAGCGACCGTTGATCGCCTGCCTGCGTTCCTGCGGCATCTCCTGCCAGCGCGGCAGCAGCGTGTTGCGCAGATATTGACGCTGCTGCGGGGTCATGCTGCTCGAGAATCTGCGCGCGCTCGCGGATCTCCTGGCGCTCGTCGGGCGAAAGCTGGTTCCATTTTTCGAGGTTCTTGCGGATCTGCGCCTGCCGCTCGGGAGGCAGATTCTGAAACACGCGGTTATTCTGCATGAACCGCTGCTGCTGTTCCGGGGGCATTTCGCGCAGATTCTCCACCCACTTCGGAGGCAAACCAGCCATGCCGCGCAGGTTCGGCTGGCCTTGCGCACCGCGCCGCCGTTGTTCGGCTTGGCCGCGTTGTTGAAATTATTCCGGGGCGGCGTCTTTTCCTTCTGCGCCACTCCCTTATCTGGCTTGAAAGCGGGGAAACTGACGCCACTGCGCGGAGACACGCGGCGCCGCAGGCCCCGCGAGCACTGCTGCGGCGAGGCCAAACGCGGCATAAATCGCGATCCGCGGGCGCTTCAACTAGGCTCCTCCATTCCCATCGCCGGCGGCATGGCCGTGCGGAAGCTTCTCCGATGGCTCCGCCGGGGGAGGAGTCAACTCAGAAAGCGCATCGAATTTTGTGACCACGTCGTAGTTGTCCAGAACGCCCAGATCCTTGATGGCCTGGAACTGTTCGCTTTCGTTCGCCGCGGACGTTGCCACAGTGCCGGTATTCGACTGGGGAAGCTTCGCCATCCACACGCTCAGCGCAAAAAGCAGCGCCATCGAAAACGCCAGCCGAGGCTGGGGCACAAACCAAACCAACGCCGGCGAGGCTCGGCAGCCACGCGCTGGCGCACCCGCGCGTCGAAGCCAAACGAGGGCTCGATCGCCGGCACCTCCTCCAGCACCGTCCAAAGCTCGCGAAATTCTCCCGCGCGCGCCCGGCAAGCGGCGCATTCGGCAAGGTGATCTTCCACCTGGCGGCGCTCGGCGGAATTGGCCCGCCGGTCCAGATAACCAATCAATTCCCTGGAAACGTCTTCACACTTCATGGCACCCTTCCTTCCCCCGCGTGGCGCCGCACTCGCGCGCCGACCATCGGCGCCAGTTGCACCCGCAGGGTTTCATAGGCCCGGAACAGCAGCGATTTCAGCGCGCTTTCCGAGCACTCCAGAATTCTCGCGATCTCCGCGTAGTCCATCTCTTCATATTTATGCAGCAAAACCGCCACACGTTGCTTTTCAGGGAGCGTTCCAATGGCCCGCCGGATGAATTCGCACCGGTCCTGCTCGAGCAGGTGTTCGTCGATGCGCATTTCCCGCGCCGGCAGCTCCCGCGGGGCTGCGTCTTCCTCGTTAGACTGCGGCGCGTCGATCGAAGTTTCCATCTTCCGGTACCGGTTATCGCGCAATGAATTCAGCGCCAGATTTGTGGCGATCCGGAACATCCAGGTGGTGAACTTCGCGCTGGGCGAATATTGCTTCCGCGCGCGGTACACCCTGAGAAAGACTTCCTGCGCAAGGTCTTCGGCCGTAGCCGTGTCCCGCACCATGCGGTACAGGAAATTCACCAGCGGCGAGCGATACTTCTGCAACAGGAAGTCAAAGGACGCGTCGTCCCCCGCCTTCACGTCCAGCATCAGTTGGACGTCGGATCTGGCCATAGCCTCCACAGTCTATCTAACACAAGCGATGTCATAAAGTTGCGCAGGGCCTTGGCGTTCCAGGCAAGCGACGCGGCGCGGGAGCCGGATCGTGTGACCCAGGCGTGCTCAGGGCCACATATCGCTAACGATAGGCAGGTTATCTCGAAGAGGAGGGACCGGCGAGGCGCAGGAGGAGGAAGCAAAGGAGGCAGAGGAAGCAGAGGAACCCCTATCGCCCTTGTCCGGGCACCCAGGGTGCCTTGGGCAGCCCTCGGGAGCGCCAACCTCCTGATTGGCTGGTTTATAGCCTTCCGGTGGTGCATCGCTTGCCGGACAAGACGTGATGGCCGATCGAGAATGACTATGTGCTGCTTCTGAGCTCACTTTCATCTCAAGACTTCACAGCGCGTTGATAAAAACAAAGTAAGACGATGACCACAACGCCGTTGGAATGGTGTGCTGCGGGCGGCACGTCAGGATGATTTTAAAGATTTCCTGTTCGCCGGCGAGTTCATCGAGAAAAGCGCCGCCGGTGGCCGACATCTGCGGCTGGACCAGGGCAAGTTCGCGCAGCGTGTCGTAGATGATTTCACTGGCGGGCGCCATGGGAGTCGAGAAACGGTCGGTGCGGAACTGCAGCACGGAATCGATCTCGTGAAAATGCCAGGCGATGCAGGCCGCCATGGAGACGGCGCGCTCGAAGCGCTCTTCGTGTTCGGCCTCCGCCAGCGGGCCTAACTCGGCGCGCGGCGGCCCGACAAACGGATCGAACACCAGCATCACCCGGCGTTCGTCCTCGCGCGCAAACTCGCGCACCATCAGGCGTCCCGAGCGCGCGGTCACCTTCCAGTCCACGAAGCGCGCGTTGTCGTTCGATTGATATTCCCGCAGCGAGTGCAGCTCGTGGCCCCGCCCGCGAAAGTGACTGGCGATTTCCCCGCTGAGCAGCGGCAGCACTTCATAAAACTGTTCGGTTGGCTCGACGCGCGGATACACCACGATCTCGACCGGCGACTCCACCTGCCTGGTCTTCTCAAAGAATCCAAAGGGAAACCGCGTGCGGATGCCGAAGGCGTCCTGGTGATACTCCCCGCGCCGGGGGAACTGCAGCTCCACCTTTTGGCGGACAGAACTCCCGCTCGGGATGTAGGGAAAGAAAACGGGCCGCGTGAGGATTTGCGAAGAGTCGTATCTGCTTTCGCCGCGAGCTTCTGCGGCGGTTTTGCCCTTCGCGGCCTCGCGGCCGGCCGCCTTTCTCCCGCCGGTCTTGCGTTCGCCAATGACGCGCAACGAAAAGGACGGCCACAGCTGTTTCTCGTTTCGCAATTCGATTTCGGCCAGCACGGGCTGCCCGGCAAAAATGCGCTCGGGCAGATCGAACTTCAGCTCCACCTTCGTGAGCACGGCGCGCGACAGCACGCCGGAAATCAAAATTCCCGCCAGGCAGCAGCCGAGAATCATGAACAGCAGGTTGTTTCCGGTGTTCACCGCGGCAAGAATCAGGATGAACACCGCGCCGAGATAGATGATGCCGTCGCGCGTGAGCCGGTAATCCACCTGGTAGGCGATCCATCGCAGGCTGGAGCGGCGCGCGAGCCCCGGGACGATCGTGACGCCCACCCAACCCGCCAGCGTGAGAGCGAAGCCGGCTGTCACGGCGGCGAGAAGCACGCGGCCCGCCTGGGCGACGGCCGCCGAGAAAAGCGCGAGCCCGAGCGCCACGGAAAGCGCGAACATGGCGATCGCGAAACTTTGCCAGCCGGTTACGTCGACGCCGCGCCACCAGCGGGAGAGCAGCGAAGGCTTTGCGCCCGACGGATGCTCTCGCGGCGTGTGCGCTGGAGATGGATGGGCGGCGACGCTCATGTCACGCGCACCCGGCAAGACCTTCGCTCCGCTCAGGATGAAAACTGTGCGGCGGGAGGGGGGGCCTAGTTGGAGTCGGGAAAGAAGAGACAGGTGGCGCGCTGCGCTTGGGACGGAAGGCAGGCGGCGAGGCGGCGCGCATGGTCAGAGCGGGACGCGGGTGGAGTCGACAATCTCGCGGAGAATCGCTTCGGCCTGTTCGGATTTTTTCTGGGTGGAGACGTAGCGCGAGCTGACAACCACGCGGTGCGCGAATACCGGGACGATGAGCCGCTTGAAATCGTCGGGCAGGCAATAGTCGCGGCCTTCGAGAAACGCGCGGGCTTGCGCGGCCCGGTGCAGCATCACGGCGCCTCGCGGGCTTACTCCGAGACTCAACTGTTCGGTCTGGCGCGTGCGTTCGATGATATCGAGCGCGTAGTCGAGCAGGCTCTCGTCCACTTTCACCTGGGAAACGGTTTCCTGCATGGCGATCACGTCGGCCGAGTCCATCACGGCCGGAACCTGCTCGGCGCCGCCCGTGCCCGCATTGTTGCGGATGATTTCCTTTTCGCTTGAGCGCGCGGGATAGCCCATGCGGATGCGCATCAGGAAGCGGTCGAGCTGCGATTCCGGAAGGGGGTAGGTGCCGTGGTGTTCGATGGGATTCTGCGTGGCCAGCACGAGAAACGGCTTGGGCAGCGGATGGGTGCGGTTGTCCACGGTGATCTGCGCTTCGTTCATCGCTTCGAGCAGCGCGGACTGCGTTTTCGGCGTGGTGCGGTTGATTTCGTCGGCCACGATGATGTTGGCGAAGATGGGGCCGGGCTTGAATTCGAATTCCTGGGCGACGGGATTGTAGACGCTGACGCCGATCACGTCGCTGGGCAGCATGTCGGAAGTGAACTGAATGCGCTGGAAGGTGCAGTGGAAGGAGCGGGCGATGGCGTGGGCCAGGGTGGTCTTGCCGACGCCGGGGACGTCTTCGACCAGCAGGTGGCCGCGCGCAAGCAGCGTCATCAGCGCCATTTGGATGGCTTCTTCCTTGCCCTTTACGACGCGGGCGATGGAGCGCTGAAGCTCGGTGATGCGGCTGGCGGCGGTGGAAGTGGTCGTTTGCAATTCGCGCGGCCTTCTGTTACAAAAAGTGGGTTCGGGCGATTAGCTCAGTGGTTAGAGCGCTCCCCTCACACGGGAGAGGCCCAAGGTTCAAGTCCTTGATCGCCCACCATCCGAACTTCGATTTCGCCCCTCTTGATTCTGCAACGAGTGCTTGCGGCGATTGTCGCGCCCGCCATGCTAGATTCTGCCACCGATGCGCAGCGGGATGAAGCGCGGATTGCCCTGCTGTGTTCAAAGTGATTTGCCGCAGCGTCCAGGCTGATCCGAGCCAAATCGGCCAGCCGTAATCGCGGTGTCCGGCAGAGGGATTTGCATTTGTAGCGGTCGTGAAGCGAAGAGGGATTCCCGCCGCTTCCCTCTGGCGGCGATGACAACGGAAGGCAAAAGCGGGACAGTTATAACCCCGTGACGGTCTGCCCGGTTGACTTTCCGAGCGGAATCAGCCTCGCCGCGCGCCGAAAAAACGGCGGGAAAACGCGTGCGCGTCGTGTTCCTTATAGTGTCGAGTGGCGCATACCGTCTGTGATTGTTTTCAATCACTTGCGTCATGTTCCGTTCGTCCTGCTGTGTCGAGTGAGGTGCACAGGATTTTCGCAGGGTTTGGCGAAAGCAAGGCGAAAACAGATAAGCGCCGATCCGGATGTGAGCGAGTTCAGGCGAACGAGGCGGCGCCGCGATATCTGTATAGGTCGTCTTGTCGTTGCCGCCATGTGTTCTCGTTGATCGCCATCTATGCGAGGTTAGGTGTAGCACGAGCGGAGACGGTTGTCAGGGTGTAGTTCGCGTGGTGTTTTGGATCCGGTGCGGCGGAAAAAGAAAGTTGAGGCAGTCGCGGCGCAAACGACCGACACCACGGTGCGACCGCACCGTCCGGAGTGTCGGGTCCTTTTCATTTCAACTCAAATACTTTTCCTGGTCGGGACGCAGGCACTTTTCGCCGTCAGGACGCGGGGGGCCAGGAAACCGGGGTGCCGTCGAAAAGCGCGGCCAGGGCCTTCAGGAGCTCTTCGCCGCCGCACGTTTTGACCAGGAACGCATCGGCGCCGGCTTCTTTCACCTGCTTGGCGATTTCGGCGGAATCGTGCATCGATAGGATAGCTATTTTGGCGGGAAGCTTAAGCTTGCGCAGCCTGCGGGTGGCTTCGATGCCATTGAACACGGGCATGGAAATATCCATCAAGATCAGGTCGGGTTGGAGCTCGATGGCCTTTTCGACGGCTTCCTGCCCGTTGGCGGCCTCTCCACATATAGTCCAGTGGCCGTCGAGCATCTGCCTTAAGCCGTTGCGCACTACATCGTGATCGTCCACCAAGAGGATTTTATGAAGCAACTCCGGCTCCGCGAGAAGGCCCCAAGAAGGCCAACGCTCAGTATTGTAAGCAGGCCCCTTGGGGGCAATACTAGTTTTCCCGTAGTTTCGAACCTTCCTGCCTGCGGTGTGAGCCGTCATCGGCGCGCCACAATTCCACCCAATGCCTTTTGGCGTCGGTGCCGTTCAGATTTGCCGACCAGCCACAAGAACAGCGCAAGGGAAATGAGCCTCCGTCAATGACTTCAAGGCTTCTGTTGTCGCTGGTGGCCGCTGCGGGAATGGGGGACTCACAGTGACGGCATTCAAAGAGAAGAACGTGAACGAACGCTGCGGGTGTATCCATCGCGTCACCTCCATTACATGCCGAAGGTTACGTCAAAGGTGTTTCCCCTCCCATACAGGCTAGGTGGACAATTTTTCGGAAAAGTTAGTTAGAAAGGACTGCTTGAACCATGAGTTTTTTACACGCCGCATTGAATAGGCGATCCGGTCGATCCGGTACTGCTTCGTTCTCCTCGCACGAGGCCACTGGAGGCGCAAACTTTCCGCAGCCGGCTTCGTTTCCTTCGCAGTGCTCGAGAAGTGATTTTGCGCCACGCCCCATGAATTTCCGTGAGAGAATTTCGGCGAACCCATTCTGGCCCCTTCGTCCTTCAAGTGTCCATCCAGAGTCGAACAAAGAATGTATCGAGCAATCCCCCCGGTGCGATCACACTACCTTCGTCGTTGACTTAAGCACTTAGGAACGTTACTTTCTATCTTATGGCGAACCCTCCCGCCAAGCAACGAACCGAGTCTGAACTACGACTTGAGTACAAGAAAATCGATGCAGTTACCTCAAGCGTTAAGGCAGTTTGCAAGTACGGCTGTCCCGTCGGGTGCATGTACTTTGTCTACAAGATTGTATTGGCGCTGGCAGGGAAGACAACGCTCGCTTCCTTTGCAACGTCAATTGCCTTGTCCATTCTAGGTAACGACAGGATGATGAAAGGCATCTATTTGATTATCACCGTGGTAGCATAGCGTACGGAGTAGGTGAAAGACGGTTACGGCGGCGCGCGATCCAGCGGCACACGGGCCGCCCGATAGAGTTAGAGAAGCTTATCGATCCGAACCGCACTTCCAGCGGTCTAACAACTGAGGGAACGACTAGGCCGGAGGATCGCATATGACCATTGCACAACTCACTGTCGCTTTAGAGTCCGCGGTGGGATTGCTAATACTTTGGGTCTTCGTTTTTATTTTTTGGAAGGACTACTGCTTGGACATCTTCAGGGATCATATTTTTACTCTGAGAGATGACCTTTTTCTATACGCGGCTCATGGCAACATCAGCTTTGAACATCCCGCATACAGGATGCTGCGTGAGCGAATGAACCTGTCTCTGCGCTTCGCGCATGAGTTTACTCTGACAAGGTTCTTTCTGGCGCTGAAACTCCCGTCTAGTGCTGAATCCGCGGTCTGGGATAAGGCAATCGAGTCACTATCTGAGGACGGACGCGAGAAGCTGAATGCTTATAGGGCGAGCTTCGCATTTTATGCGCTCAAGTACATGGTGCTTAGATCGTTCTTTTTGGCGATACTTGTTCTGTGCGCGAAAGTAGTTCATGGCTTCAGTGAACTTCTCAAACGACGAGTTGCAACCACGAAGGTGGTTGTAGCTATGGAGCGGATTGAATCAGAAGCCATCAGTGAATACCGCGGGCACGACCATAACCACAAGACCCAGCATCCCGTCGCAGTCGGCGCCTAAACAACTCATCCGCCCCTGTTCCTCCATGTTTTTGACCAACTGCTTGAAGCTTGGATTGGCCACCGGCGTTCAATTGCGGTGGTCTCGTTGGTGGTCGCGCAACCTACAACAGTATTATGAACAATGGAAGGCATTTAAATTGGGTGAGAGAATTTCGGCGAATCGAGGGGTCGGCATGCGCTTACTGAACAAAGCAATACTGATTTCGCTGCTGATGGGGCTGTGCGCCGCCGCGGACCAGGCGCAGGAAAAAGGCACTGCGTTTCCATCCGATGCAGATATTAACCTGGTGGTGCTGCAGGCGGACAGCGTGATGGATCAGTATCGGGCCGCAGCGGGACAAGAGGAGACGGTGCTGGGGGCGGCAGGCGCTGACGCAGTGTCGCGCGACAAGCAGCTTTTGGGTTCGTGGAACTTTACTTTGAAGGGGCTTCAGGTGAAGCCGCAGACGTTTAACGGCGAGCTGGGGCTGGAGTTTGTGCTGATGCTGGATGACGCCGCGAGAAACACGGCGCTTTGCAGCGGGGCGGCAGCTCAGAATAGCGCCGGAGCGGGGCTGGCGAAGAGCTGCGCGGACGCGTCTGCTCATCTGCATACGGTGAGCCAGAGTGTTTCGGCTTTGTACCGGCAGTATGTGACGGCGGAGCAGGAGCGGGCCGGGAAGGCGTGCCCGGAGGGAAGGTGAAGGAACGGAGGCTGGAGGCAGAGGAGGCAAAGGACGTTGAGGAGGCAAAGGACGTTGAGGAACCACAGGATTATTGCGTTGGAGCGCGAGACGAAGGGAGAACGCTCTCGTCGCTTCGTCCTGTCGGGATGACGACGAGAGGCAGAAGCGCAAGAGCCGGCGAGACGCCGGCGCTACGAGAGACGACAGCGAGAGGCAAATGCAAAGGCTGAGGCGGAGGGATTTTCTGCGGCTGGCGGCGGTGATGGCGGCGGTGCTGTTCGCGGCGACGGCCCTTTCCGCGGCGAAGGATCCTTTTGTGGGGATCTGGAGGATGAATCCGGCCAAGTCGAAATATTCCGTGGGCATGCTGCCGATAAAACAGGTGGCAACGATCAGCGTGAGCGGGCACAACATGAAAGTGAAGGTGGCGGCGATCACGGCGGAGGGGAACAGGACGGTGGTGCATTACAGCATTCCTTACGACGGCGGAATGGGCAAGATGTTCGAGACGACTCCCGCCTACGACGGCATTTTCGGCCGGCGCATTGGACTATACGAACGCGAGATCAGCCGGTTGAAGGATGGCAAGGTCGTGTTTACGGCGCGTTCGGTGATCTCCGCGGACGGGAATTCGATGTCGACGTTTTCGAAGGGCGTGAGTCCGACGGGCAAGCGGGTGGAGGCGCACCTGGTTTACGACAGGGTGAAGTGAGGAAGCGAAGGAAATAGAGTAGGTAGAGGAAGTGGAGGATCGACCAACCTTTCGCGGTGCCCTTTACGCGAGCCGCGCTTCGCGCCAGCGGATACGTCGGAGATAAAAGCTCGGAGTACCGGCAGGAGTGCCGGTGCCACTAAAGGCAGGCGCTGCAGTCGACGCCTCCCTCTTGAAAGCCGCACGAATCAGGAATGGAAGAGTGTTTTGAGCGCGAGGAGAATCGCCACGCCCACGAAGACCAGGACGGCCATTCCCATGCCCGGCTCACGATTTACTTCGGGGATCAGGTCGGAAGCGGCGACGTATAGCGTGACTCCTGCCGAGAGGGGCAGCGCGTCCGCCACGGCGCCCCGCATCAGGAACATCAGCGCCATGCCCAGCAGCGTGGTGCCTCCCAGGATCGCCGAGGAGGTGAACGCCGCCGAGCGGCTTCGCCCGCTGGCGAGCATGAGCGAGGCGACGGTAAAGCCCTCGGGAATCTTGTGAAGAAAAATCGCCACGAAAATCACGCCGCCGAGCCAAGTGGAAACGAGCAGACCGGAAGCGATGGCGACCCCGTCAAAGAACGTGTGAATCATCAGGCCCAGAAGGGCTGCGTAACTCGCGTGGGCGTGCGACATTTCCGCGCGATGGGTCTCCTCGCCAAAGTGGAAGTGCGGCGCGACCGTGTGCTCGAAGAAATGCACGAGGAGGTATCCGGCGAGCACGAAGACGAAAACCGCGCCGGTATCGTGGAAAAAAAACGAGGAATGGGTGGAAGGCAGCTTGAGCGACTCGGGAATCATTTCCAGCCCGGCGGTGGCGAGCATGAAGCCTGCCCCGAGCGCGATGAAGTATTTGAGGTAGCGGTGCGACCATTGACGATGGGCAATGAGGGCGCCCCCGGCGACGTTGGCCGCCGCGGCCGTGAGGCCGAGTAGCACTCCAACTGCTACGCGAATTGTGCCGGGAGAAAGCATCGCCGCCGGGAAGAGTACAACGAACTCCAAGAGGAGTCACAGCAAGTAAGAAAAGAAGACTCACGGGAAGTTCGCCGCGAGCGGAGGGCGCTGCGCGCCGGCTTTCTGTCGGAGCTGAAGCTCCGACCCCCTAAAAACCGGCAACCTTTCGCGAGCCGGCGAGTTATTTAGCACGAGGTTTCTTAGAAAGGCGCGGTTTCGCGAGCCTTCCTCCTATGCTTCCTTTGCCTCCTCTTCTTCCTTTGCTTCCTTCACCTCCCCTGCCTCCACATTCTTTTATCCGGAATGACGGAAGAGAATCACGTCGCCGTCCTGCACGATATATTCTTTCCCTTCGAGGCGCTGCTGGGCGCGTTCGCGCGCGCACGGCGAAGCTGCCGGCCTTCAGCAGATCTTCCCAGTTCACCACTTCGGCCTTGATGAAGCCACGCTCGATGTCGCTGTGGATTGCGCCGGCGGCCTTTTGCGCGTTCATGCCGCGCTCGATGGTCCAGGCGCGGCATTCCGGCTCGCCGCACGTGAGGAACGAGATCAGGCCGAGGAGGCGATAGGTCGCCTGGATCAGGCGGTCGCGGCCGGATTCCTTGAGCCCGTAGGCGCGCATCATCTCGGCGGCCTCGGCGTCGTCGAGTTCCGCGAGTTCCGCTTCGATTTTTCCGCAGAACGGCACCACCGCCGTGTGCGGCTTGGACGCGAGCTTTTCGAGATGATACTTCTCGACCACGCGATCGATTTCGGGCGCTTCGTCGTCGCCAAGGTTCAGCACGTAGAGCATCGGTTTGCGCGTGAGGAACATGAAGCCGGTGAGCATCTTCTGCTCCTCGGGCTTGAATTCGAGTTCGCGCAGCGGCGTTTCCGCTTCGAGCGCCTGGCGGCATCGCAGGAGCACTTGCAGTTCGGCTTCGAGCAGCGTGTCTTTTTTCTTCTTCAGATCCTTTTCGACGCGTTCGATGCGCTTGGCCGCCTGCTCGAGATCGTTGAGGATCAGCTCGATATCGACGCTTTCGATATCGCGCATCGCATCGAGCGAGCCTGACGCGTGGGGCACGGCCGGGTCTTCGAAGAGGCGCACGACGTGCGCTAGCGCGTCCGCCTCGCGCAGCGGCACGAGCGACGCGGAATTCTTCTCGCGGTCCTTCTGCAAGCCGCCGATATCGACGTACTCGATGGTGGCGTAGGTGATTTTCTTGGGCTTGAATACCTCGGCCAGCTTCGCCACGCGGGCGTCCGGCACGCGAGCGATGCCCAGGTGCGCCTGATTGGGGGTGGTGCGCGCGTCCACGCGCGCCTTCGTGAGGATGCGGAACAAACTCGTTTTCCCTACCTGCGGCAGCCCGATGATTCCAGTTTGCATAAGCTGTCGATACTAGCACACGTGCCAGCGCACTTGGTTCGGGCGGAGCGCAGTGGGCGTAATCCTCAGTGAGTGTGTGGTGTTTTTTGCAGCGAGCGACGAAATGTCCGGGAAAGGAGGCTGCGCCCACGATCGATCGAAGAATCATCCACGGCCGGGGCTAGCGCGGCGCGGGGCGGCAAATTGACAGTGGTGGCCGGGTCGGATATTGTTGATGCTGCCAAAAATGAAATTGCGAAAATAAACGCACAGGAGCGGGAATGGCACAGGGTACGGCTGTAAAGCACAAGAAGAAGACCAAGTCGGTTTTGAAGAATATCCGGCAGACGGAGCGGCGGGCGGCGATCAATCGCATGAACCGCACGCGCGTGCGCAGCGCGATCCGGCGGATGCGTACGGCGCTGACTGCGGCGGACGTGGCGACGGCGGAAAAGCTGGCCTCGCCGACGTTTTCGGAACTCGATAAGGCGATTCGCAAGCGCACGCTTTCGGAGAATACGGCGAACCGGTATAAGTCGAGGCTTACACTGGCTTTGAATGCGTTGAAGGCCAAGAAGGCTTAGAATCGGGAAGATTGCTTGTAGCGCGAGACAAAGAGAGATTGCTCGTCGCTTCGCTCTGTCGGGATGACTACGAAAAACAAAAGGCGCCCTCACTGGGCGCCTTTTTTATTTGGTTGAGTTTGCGCTGCTCGGTGCGTTCATTTGGCGGTCTTGGGAGGCTTGTTGCCGGTTGGGCGCAAAGACCGCACCCTTGAAAACCGTAAGGGTGCGGCACCCGCAAAGGCACGGCGGCGGACAAAGCAAATGCAGATCCCTCACTCCGTCCGCGATGGCCACTGAAGGCAGAAACCCTAAAAAAGGCTCGGAGCACCGGCAGGAGTGCCGGTGCCACCTGGAACACCGCAAGGGTGCGGCATACGCAAAGGCTAGGCGGCGGAGCGCAGGGTTAGGCGGGCGATCAGGAATTCCATCAGGGCGCGGGGATTAGGGTTGGAGGATTTGAGCTGGCTGTCTGCTTCGGCCAGGGCTACCAGGCCCGCGAGCAGATCTTTCTTTGGGATGCGGTGGGCCTGACGAACCGCGGTCTCGGCGGCTTCGGCTCGCATGGCCAGATGGCGGGCGGCCTGAAAGCCGTTAGTGTGAGCGGGCAGCGCGCGCGCTTCGATCAGCTTTCGGTATAACCACGCGAGCGCGCCTACGATCGCAACCGGCTCCTCGCCTTCGCGCAGGAGATTGTCGAGAAAGGCCAGGGCTGCGTCGCGCTTGCGGTCGGCCAGCATATCAGCCAGCTGCCAGACGGTGTTTTTGCGCGCGGCTACGACGACCGCTTCGACGTCCGCAATGCGGATTCGCCCGGAGTCGTGGACGTAGGAGGCCAGCTTTTCCAGTTCGATGCGGATGCGGGCGGGCTCGCTGTTGAGAATTTCGGCCAGGAACGCGGCGGCGTCGCGGTCGATCTCGACATGCAAATCCCTGGCCATTTGTGCCGCGAGCTCGGCAGCGGATTCGCCACCTATCGTGAGTTCGACGATGAGGGCTTTTTCGCCCAGCAGCTTGAAGAATTTTTGCCGGCGGTCGAGCGACGCGGCTTCCAGGAGCAGGACGGTGAAGGGCGCGGGCGAGGCGAAATATTTGCCGAGCGCGTCGAGGATTTCGTCGCGCGATTTGTCGCCGAGCTTTTCGATGGATTCGGCGGCGTCTACGATGATTACCTGGCGCTGCGCCAGCATGGGCAGCGTCTGGGCGCGCTGGAGAATTTCGTCCCAGCCGTCTTCCCGCGCGGAGAGCCGGGCCAGGGCCCAGCCGCGGAGCTCCGCGGGCACGTAGGCATCGATGATGCGGTTGCGGCACATGTCGCGGAGATAGGGATCGGCGCCGAGCAGGACGATGGCAGCGACCGGCTTGCCGTCCGCGATGCGGCCGAGCAACTTTTCGGGCGATATTTCCGCCATCAGAAGCCCTCCACGACGTTGGCCACTAAATGCGAGGCGAAATCGCGCGACATGCGGTCGAGCGCGGGGTCCTCTTCCTGGAAGAAGCTTTTCACGTCGGGCGTGATCTGATATTCGCTGCGAAAGAGCATGTCGTCATTCTGGTAGACGGCTTTTTGGGTTTTGTTGTCGGTGAGCTGGACCTTGGCGTGGACGGTTACGAGCATGGTGGTGACTTCGCCGGTGGTGGCGTTGAACAGGACGGGGTTCGTTTCGATGGTGAGGACCTCGCCTGTGAGGACGGCGTCGGCGGACTGCGCGTCCTGAATCACGCGGTACTTCGTGGCCGACAGGAATTCGCGAATCACCGCGGCGGTGAAACGCTGCTCGATGCGGTATTGCGTTGTGTCGTTCTTGAATGCGGGGACGGCGATGGTCTTCCAATCGGATGGCAGGTTGGCTGCGCGGCCGGCTACGTGGTAGCCGCACCCGGCCAGCAGTGACACGAGGAAGCACAGGACGGCGGCCGGCCAGCCGCGGGCATGCGCGTAGTTTCAGGCAACGAGAGACTCCGCAACCAATTCCTCCGCGATGCGCACAGCATTGGTGGCTGCCAGTCGCAGATTATCGGCGACGCCCCAGAACCAGCGGCCCGCCGGCACGCTGAGATCAGCGTCCATGGGGCCGAGATGAATTTCGCTTTCGCCGGCGATGCTGACGTTGGTGGGGCCGGCTTCTCCGACCGCGTCGACTTTGACGCCCAGGTTGGCAAAGGCCGCCATCGCTTGATCGGCTGCGAGCGGCGCTTTGAATTCGGCGAATGCGGAGAAAGCATACCCATAAAAGACGGGCGCCTGCACCAATTGAATGGCCGGGACGGTCGCGCGCCCCGCGAGATAAGGTGGTTACGTCGCGCACGATTCCCTTCCGCACGCCGGCCATGCTGGGCTTGCTGTCGCCGCCATAGCCGGACAGGAGATTGAAGGCCACCTGCGCATCGAAAATGGCTTTCTCGATGGGGCGAAAAGAAAGCAGGTTGGTGGTCTGGCTTTCGAGCTCCTCGATGCCCGGCTGGTCGCGCTCGGAAACCGGGGGAAAAAGCACCGTGGCGATGCGCTCGGGCTGAAATTTCGCGAAGGCTGCCGCGAGCGTGCAGGCCACGATCACCGGAGTCGGCGGCGAATAATAAGGCGTGGGCAACGCGGAGCCGTTCGCGCCCGATCCCGGCTTCGGCGGGAGCGCGCCGCCGAGCGAGGGAATCGACATGGTGGACCTGCCGGAAGCTACGACGCCGCCGGTGAGATCGATCACGGTTGCGCCGGCGCGCTGCGCGGCGGGCCAGTTGCGTTCGGTGTCAAAGGCGGTGCCGGCAAAAAACGCGAAGCGGGCGCCCTCGAAACTGTCTTCGTCGAGTTCGCGGATGAAGGTGGGCTCGCCGGCGGCCTCGGTGAGCGTGCCGGCCATGACGCTTTCGTCCAGCAAGATAATTTCGCCAGCGGGAAAATTGCGATCTTCGAGGACTTGCTTCAGTTCCTTGCCGCGGAGGGAAGATGCGCCGACGATGGCGACGCGATTGGCGTGTTCCGGCCCGGCGGGCATGTTTTAAGCGGGGCGCGAGGCGAGACGATGACGCACGGTGCGCACGACTTGAAGCACGACGCCGTGAATGACTGTAGACGCTCGCTATCACGAGCAAGGTGGGCCTCGACAAATAAATGGCGGCACCGATGAGAAGGGCGATGAGCACGACGGCCAGCGAGGGCTGCCGCCTGGTCCACTGAATGTCTTTGAAGCTGTAGTAGCGCAGGGTGCTGGACATCAGGACGCCCAGGACAAGCACCATCAGGAGCCAGAGAAGGGAAATTTTCACGTTCTGGATGGGGTAGACGGCGAAATGAATTACCGCGGCGATCATGCCAGCGGCGGCCGGAGTGGGCATGCCGGCGAAAAAACGGCTGCCGCCCGGGGCCATGCCCTGAATATTGAAGCGCGCGAGCCGCCAGGCACAGCAGACCACGAAGAAAAATCCGATGAGCCAGCCGAGCTGGATGAGGTGAAGCGCCTGGGGCGCCTCGGTGGCGGCCATGGAGCGCACGCCCCAAACATAGGCGAGGAACGCCGGGGCGATTCCGAAGCTGACAACGTCGGCGAGCGAATCAAACTGCTTGCCGAATTCGCTGGTGGTGCCCATGGCGCGGGCGATGCGGCCGTCGAGGGAATCGAACAGAATGGCGACACCGATGGCGCGCGCGGCGTTGTCGAGATCCGAAGGCGCGCCTTCCAAGGTGGCGAGAACGGCGTAATAACCGCAGAGGAGATTCGCGACGGTGAAAATTCCGGGAAGGATGTAAATGCCGCGGCGATGCCGCTGATTGCGAAACGGGCGGCGAGGCTCGTCTTCGTGGCCGATCGGGTCTAGATCGTTGAATTCCATTTCGCGAGGACGCTTTCGCCGCCTTTCACTTTTTGTCCGCGCTGCGCGACTACCTGCGCTTCCATGGGCAGCCAGACATCGACGCGCGAGCCAAAGCGAATCATGCCCACGCGCTCCCCGAGGGCTACGGCTTCGCCCTTTCTTTTCCAGCATATCACGCGGCGCGCGATTGCTCCGGCAATTTGTTTGAAAACCAGGGGGCCGCGCGGCGTATCCATATAGATGACGTTCTGTTCGTTTTCGCGGGAGGCGGCGGCGCGGAGGGCGGCGTAGAAACGTCCCGGGCTTATAAACTACCTGCGCAATGCGTCCCGGCGACCGGGGCGCGCTGAACGTGCACGTCCCATACGGCCAGGAAAATGCTGATGCGGTGGCCCACGGTGGCGCCCGTCTTAAAATCGAACGATTCGTCCACGATTTCCACTACGTGGCCGTCGGCGGGCGAGACCACTACGCCGGGGTCGGAGGGGATGGCTCGTTCGGGATCGCGGAAGAAATAAAAGACGAAGAGACCGAGAAAAAGGAAAATGCCGGCCGCCCAATACCAGCCGAAGCCGAGGCAGAGCACACCCAACACGAGCGGCGGAGCCGCAAACCCGTACGCGTCTTTTACCATTCGTCGATTTTCTCGTGGATTTGGATTCGGGAAGAACGCGTTGCCGTCGTCCCGGGCGAAAAACACACGGTATTGTACGACAGAAGAGGTCGGGCTGCTTGGAGATGAACAAGCCGGGGGTGGAGTGGCGGCTAGATTGCGAGTGCTAAAGCCAGACGGCCCGCAGCGTGTTTTGAGGGTTAAGCGAACTGGCGAGTTGTGGCACGAGTTGCGACTGAATCCGCCAATCGGGAGATTGGCGTTCCCAGGGGCACAGCCCAGGGCCGGGGACACTTCCGCTGAGGCTCGGCCTCGAGGGCGGGAGGGAGGCCGACGGCGCGGGAGGGTTGCTCAGGCCAAGTGCTGCATCGCGCCTTGCCGATGGCCGTGGTGATTGTGGCGCTCGAGTATCATTTGCATCTGGTCTTTCAGGTGCAGCTTGAGCTTTTTCAGCACGGATTCCTGGATCAGGTCTTCGGAGTTGATGTAAGGTTCTTCGTGAATTTGCTCTAACTGGAGTTCGCAGCGGAAATGCTCTTCGGCGAGGCGCCTATATTCGGGGTCTGCTTCCAACAGGGACTGCCTTATGTCGTCGGCTGTGGGCATCGTTTCCCTCCTGGCTGGCTGTTGAATGGTTCACATAGAGGTAACAATTATCATAAGACAAGCGCGAAGCCAATAGGCTGCCTGAGGATTTCTTTCGGGATTGCTAAGGAAGCTTTAAGGTGAGCACGAGCGCGTCGTCGGGCGGCGAGGTATAGTAGCGCGGGCGGCGGCCCGTCGCATAGAAATGATGCCGCTCGTAAAATTGCAGGGCGGCGAGGTTGGAGGCGCGCACTTCGAGAAGGACCTTCTCGGCGTTGAATGCCCTGCTCCAATCGATTGCATGCTCCAGGAGAGACCCGCCAACGCCCGTGCGTCGCGCGTCTGGGCGGACGGCGAGATTCAATATTTCCACGTCAC
Organism: uncultured Acidobacteriota bacterium; assembly: GCA_963848365.1. Taxonomy (GTDB): domain Bacteria; phylum Acidobacteriota; class Terriglobia; order Acidiferrales; family UBA7541; genus Palsa-295. The sequence continues at coordinate 341,635 of CAWKDI010000002.1, read as the reverse complement.
TCAACACCTGGCGCGCGATGAGAAATCCGATGATTTCGGCGGATTCCTCAGCCACCCATCCAGCCATTTCGCCCTTCGCGACGCGTTCGTAATCCCACATGGTCCACTGTGCGATTTCGGGACTTACGGCCTGAATCGCGAGGATTGCTTCCACATCGCGGGACTCGAGGGTGCGAATCTGCAAAGGCTCTAAATTCCCTTCCACTTCACTTCCGCATCGGTGCGGCGAACGTAATTTGCGTCGAGGGTGAGCGAATCGCCCGGGTTCCCGGTTTGCGTGCGCCACACCGCAATCTGGCCGATCAGGGGCGCGAGGACATTCTGGACCACTTCTATGGAGATTGCGCCATGAGGGTCACGGGCGCCGTTTTGCTTATCGAGTTGCTTATTGGGTGCGGCGGAGAGGACTTCCGGCGTGGGCGTCACGATGGTGAATGGGGTGTCGCCGAGTCTGTTGGTCAGATCCGCAAGGAACTCGGCGGGCGCCATTACAGAATACTCACCCTCCAGTGCCAATGCGGGAGCCTGGGCTTCCGCCTGGCGGCGGTAAAAGCTGTAGTACACCTCGCCGCGCCTCGCGTCCAGGACGGGTACAAGCACAGGAGTGGAGGCGCGTGACTGAGCGGCAATGGCCTCAAGCGCGCTGATCCCGACAACCGGCTTGCCATACACTTCGGACCAAGCCTTGATTGCCGCGATGCCCACCCGCAGGCCGGTGAATGAGCCGGGCCCGTTGGCCACGGCGAACAAGTCCACTTGATTCAGCGTCAGACTGAGTTCTTCGAGCAAAAACTCGACCTGGCGGAACATGCGCGAGGAGTAGGTTTCTTCCGTCCAGGTGGAGACGCTGCCGATGACACGGTCGGCGCGCAAGACGGCAGAGCTGCCGCCAGGAGAGGTAGTGTCAACAGCCAAGGTGATGAAGGGCGGTAAGGTAATCAAGGAGAGACGATTATAAGGGCAATCCGGATGCCAAATAGCAGAAAATGTGCAGGCTTCTCCGAATTTTCATTCCCTATAAACCTGTTAGAATCGCTTGACCTTGCATTCACATATGCCTAATATTTAGCTAGTCTTTGGGGAAGGGGACCTCGACCTATGACCAGTGAATTCAAGCTAGGCGAAAAGGTTGTGTATCCGAACCATGGTGTAGGGCTTATCGAACAGATCAGCTTTGGTTATGTGAACGGCAAATCAGAACGCTTCTACATGTTGCGGATAGCTTCAAGCGGCCTAAAAGTTATGGTGCCCCAATCGAACGTCGACAATGTGGGACTCAGGCCCGTAATCCGCTCCACACAAGCCGGCGCTGTCCTCTCGTTTTTGGAGAAGGGCCGCTCCGATTCCCACCACGATTGGAAGCATCGCTTCAAGGAAAACTCAGACCGGATGCGTACGGGATCGCTGATGGAGGTTGCCGTGGTGTTGAAGGGCCTCGTCGCGCTGAGCCGTACCAAGCCGCTTTCCTTCCGCGAAAAGAAGATGCTCGATCGTGCCAAACACCTTCTCGTGACCGAACTGGCTACGGTTCGGAACACGACGGAGCAGACGGTGGAAACCAACATCGTGCGCGCTCTGGCGAAGGCGAAGCTTCAGATGCCTGAAACCGCTCCTCTTCCCGACTGAAAGCGCAGTCACTCTCACGTTCTGTAGACGGGCGCACGCCGCAAGGTTTGTGCCCGTTTTTATTTCTGGCGACTCCCAGCACATAGCCCGCAGCCCTTTCAATGCTCCCAGCATGATCCGGAAAGCCTGACTTCCAGGATTACCGCGTGGCTTTCCGAGGTGTGAACCAGGCACGATGTGCATTTCAAAAGGGCGGTAAAAGACTGGGCCGCTTGCTCAAGTCCTTCGACGGCGCGGGCGCCCAGGGATTGCTGGCCGGACAAAGAATCGAATACCGCTTCGCCTGTTCGGGTTGGAATGAACAAGTACATGTTGGAAGGCTAACAAGGGCGGGCCTGGGTGTCCAATTCGACCTTTTGATTCGAGTTATCTGTATTTGCGCGGCAAACGGCAGCGCGCTTCTGTCGGGCTGCGCAGCGCCATGCGGCGGAGAGTTGAAGAAAAGAAAATGCAGATTCCTCTTCGTTCGGAATGACACGCGCGAGTAGTTCCGCAAATTGACGTCGCGGGCTATGACGCTATGGCGGGGACTTCGAGTTGACTTACGGAGGCGGGGCGAATGGGAATTATCACCTCTACGAGCGTGCCGGGGCTGGCGTTGCGGAGGCGGAGTTCGCCGCCGAATTCCTTGACGCGCTGGCGCATTCCTCCGATGCCGATGCCGATGCTTTCGGGCCGGAGTTCGCTGATTTCCTCGGGAATGCCTTTGCCGTTGTCGCGGACGCTTACGACCACTTCGGTGTCGCTCTTTACGAGCGTTACCCAGCCCTTGCGGGCCGCGGAGTGGCGGAACACGTTGGTGAGGGCCTCCTGCACGATGCGAAAAACCGCCGTCTCCACTTCGGGGGCCAGGCGCGGAAAACTTTGCGGCTGGACTTCGATGGATGTTTCGATGCCGCTGCGTTTGCGTGAGCCCTTCCAGGTACCACTGGAGCGCGGACTGCAGGCCGACTTCATCCAGCAGGGGCGGGTGCAAAAGGTGAGAAATGCTGCGGACCTGCTGGATGGCGTGGTCCAGCACGCTGCGGGCATCTGACATCAGGGAGGTTCTGGCCGGGGAGGAGTGCTGGCCAAGGATTCCTTCGAGCATCATTTTGATCGCGACGAGGTCCTGCCCCAGTCCATCGTGAAGCTCGCGGGCGATGCGGCGGCGCTCTTCGTCCTGGGTGACGATGAGGCTGTTGGATAGCCGGCGCAGTTCGCGGTTGAGCATTTCGAGCTGATGGGTCTTGCGATGCAACTCGGCGAACACGCTGACTTTGGCGCGAAGCAATTCGGGAACGACCGGAACGGAAATGTAATCGACGGCCCCGCGCTGATAGCCCTTGAGGCGGTCCAAATCGGTGAGGTGCACCGCGGAGATGAAGATGATGGCGGTCTTCTGGAAGCGCGGATGCTGGCGGATCATGTCGGCGAGTTCGAAGCCGTCGATTTCCGGCATGCTGACGTCCATGAGGACAACCGCGATGTCGGTTTTTAGTAGGTGCTCGAGGGCTTCCCTGCCGGAATTGGCCTTGATCAGATTTTCGCCGAGTTCTTTGAGGATGGCTTCGTAGGTGAGCAATTTGGCAGGCTGATCATCGACCATCAGAATGTTGACCTTGTCCTGCATGCTCATGGCGTTCCTTTCAAACCGTGGCCCATGGCTGGCGGCGGCACGGCTGAACAGGTCCGAAAAAACGACAGAATCCGTTCCTCAGGGGCTAAAGCCCTATTGAAGGCCCGGACTTTATGTCGGAGCTGAAGCTCCGACCCCCTAAAAACCGAGATTTTTTCGCAGCCTGTTAAATCGTGCCTGCCTGACGAAAACGATGCTTTCGCGAGGTTGCCGGCCGCGCGACCGAGCGCCTTGCTCACGAAATGCAGATCCCTCACTTCGTTCGGGACGACACGTTTTTGTTTCCGCACCAAAGCGAGCATCGCTGCCTTGGGCATGGCCCCGCCGAAACAAACCCGTCCGCCAATGCTCTGAAGCGCAACTGCCGCGCCGCATTTCCAAACTTCCCATCATTGCACTACCGATGCAGCCACATCCGCAGGGCGGAAAGCAACTGCTCGGTGTTTACCGGCTTGGCCAGATATTCCGAGGCGCCGGCCTCGAGGCACTTCTCGCGGTCGCCCTTCATGGCTTTGGCGGTGAGCGCGATGATCGGCAGGCGGCGGAGCGAAACGATTCTGCCGGATGACCTGCATGGTTTCGTAGCCGTCCATTTCCGGCATCATGATGTCCATCAGCACGATGGCCATATCGGGAGTCGATTCGAGAGTGGTGATGGCCTCGCGGCCGGTGCCGGCGGTCAGCACCGTCATTCCGCGGCGCTCCAGCACGCTGCTGAGGGCGAAGATGTTGCGCACGTCGTCGTCCACCACCAGCACTTTCTTGCCGACCAGCGCGTCGTCGGAACGGTGCAGCCGGTCGAGCATCTTCTGCTTTTCCGCCGGCAGATCGGCGACGACGCGATGGAGGAACAGCGCCGTTTCATCCAGCAGCCGCTCGGGCGACTCCACGCCTTTGACCACCACGCTGCGGGCCAAGGTGTGAAGGCGGGCGTCCTCCTCCGGGGTGAGTTCTTTGCCGGTGAACACCACCACCGGCACATCGCTGAGCGAGGGATTGTCGCGCAACTGCTCGAGGACCTCGAAGCCCGACATGTCCGGCAGACGCAGGTCGAGCACCACGCAATCGAAGGACTCGCTCGGCGATTGCTCGAGCGCCTCGCTGCCGGTGGCGGCGATGGAGACGTCGATATCGTCGTAGCCGAGCAATTCGCGGATGCTCAACTGTTCGGCGGGATTGTCTTCGACGACCAGCAAGCGCTTGCGGCGCGGCATCGCGTATTCCTTGATGCGGTTCAATGCGGGTCCAGTCCTTCCGGCGTGGTCGGCTTGGTGACGAAGGAAAACGCGCCGCGCGACAAACCGTGGTGGCGGTCTTCGTCGAGCGTCAGCATCTGGACGGGAATGTGCCGCGTGGCGGGATCCTGCTTCAAATGGTTGAGCACCGTCCAGCCCAGCATGTCCGGCAGGAAAACGTCCAGGGAAATGGCGGTGGGATGGAATTCGCGCGCCAGAGCCAGAGCCTCCGCGCCGCGCGTGGCCACCAGGACCTTGAAGCCCTTGTCGCGGGACAGATCGCACAGCACGCGGGCGTAGTGGGGGTCGTCTTCGACGATCAGCAGGATAGCGTCGTCCGGCTGCAGATTGTCGCGGTCGTCGGGGATCTGCTCGACGACGCGCTCCACCGAAACGGCCGAGGACAATTGCAACGGCGATGCCGAGGAAGCCTTGCGGTCCACCAGGCGCCACGCCCGTGGACGGGCCGACGTAGGTTTGCGGCAAGTAGAGGGTGAAGGTGCTTCCTTTGCCGGGGGCGCTGCGCAGCTGGATTTCGCCTCCGAGCAGGTTGGCCAGTTCGCGGCTGATGGCCAGGCCCAGTCCGGTGCCGCCGTATTTGCGGCTGGTGCCGGCGTCGGCCTGCTGGAAGGCCTCGAAGATGATGCGCTGCTTTTCGGCGGGAATTCCGATGCCGGTGTCGGCGACTTCGAAGGCGATGACGGAGGCGGCTCCGCTCAAGCACCGGATGATCCTCGCTCCAGCCGCTCTGAGCCGGGAATACCGAAAGCCGCACGCCGCCCTGCTCGGTGAACTTGAAGGCGTTGGAGAGCAGGTTCTTGAGCACCTGCTGCAGGCGCTTCGAATCGGTGACCAGGCTGCGCGAGAGGTGCGGAGTCGCTTTGAATCTCGAAGCTGACGCGGCGGTTTTCCGCCTCGTGGCGGAACGGCCGCGCGACCATTTCGAGCAAGCTGGCGAAGAAGACTTCCTCGGCCTCGACCGAAACCGTGCCGGATTCGATCTTCGAGAGGTCGAGAATGTCGCTGATCAGGTTCAGCAGGTCGGTGCCGGCGCCGTGGATGGTGCGCGCGAACTCCACTTGCTTGGGGGTCAGGTTGCCGTCGGGGTTGTCGGTGAGCTGCTGGCCCAGGACCAGGATGCTGTTGAGCGGCGTGCGCAACTCGTGCGACATGTTGGCCAGGAATTCCGATTTGTACTTGGAGGTGAGCGCGAGTTCCTTGGCCTTTTCTTCCAGGGCGCGGCGGGCCTGCTCGATTTCCTGGTTCTTGCGCTCGACTTCGACGTTCTGCTCGGCGAGCTGCTGGGCTTTTTGCGCCAGCTGCTCGTTGGTCTGCTGCAATTCCTTCTGCTGCGTCTGCAGCTCGGTGGCCAGCTGCTGCGACTGCTTCAGCAAGCCTTCGGTCTGCATCGTGGCTTCAATGCTGTTGAGCACGATGCCGATGCTGGCGGTGAGTTGCTCGAGGAAAGCCAGATGCGAGGCGGTGAAACTGCTCGAGCGAGGCCAGTTCGATGACCGCCTTCACGCGATCCTCGAACAACACCGGCAGCACGATCACGTTGCGCGGGACGGCGCGGAACAGGCCGGAGCGGATCGGCACGGCATGCGACGGAAGCTCGGTGATCAGCATGCGGCGCTTTTCGGCGGCGCATTGGCCGACCAGACCTTCGCCCACCATGCAGGCGCTGCGGATGCCCGTCGCGGCCATCGTCGGCGAATGCGGAAAGCAGCACGAGGCCGCCGAGCTCTTCAGACTCCATCTGGTAGATGACGCCCTGCTGGGCGTTGACCAGCGGAGCCAGTTCGGAAAGCAGCATGCGTCCGACGGTGGCCAGATCGCGCTGCCCCTGCAACATGCCGGTGAAGCGGGCGAGGTTGGTCTTGAGCCAGTCCTGCTCGTTGTTGCGGTCGGTGGTGAGCCGCAGGTTGTCGATCATGGTGTTGATGTTGTCTTTGAGCTCGGCGACTTCGCCGCTGGCTTCCACCTGAATCGAGCGGGTCAGGTCGCCCTTGGTCACGGCGGTGGCGACTTCGGCGATGGCGCGGACCTGGTTGGTCAGGTTGTCGGCCAGCAGGTTGACGTTGCCGGTGAGGTCTTTCCAGGTGCCGGCGGCGCCGGGCACGTTGGCCTGGCCGCCGAGGCGGCCTTCGACGCCGACTTCGCGGGCGACGGTGGTCACCTGATCGGCGAAGGTGGCCAGCGTGTCGGTCATGTTGTTGATGGTTTCGGCCAGCGCGGCGACTTCGCCCTTCGCGTTCACGGTGAGCTTCTGCGTGAGTTCGCCGTTGGCGACCGCGGTGACGACTTTCACGATTCCGCGCACCTGCTCGGTGAGGTTGGCGGCCATCACGTTGACGTTGTCGGTGAGGTCCTTCCACGTGCCGGCCACGCCGGGCACCTGCGCCTGGCCGCCCAGTTTGCCTTCGGTGCCGACTTCGCGGGCCACGCGGGTGACTTCGGCGGCGAAGGCGTTGAGCTGGTCCACCATGGTGTTGATGGTGTTCTTCAGCTCGAGAATTTCGCCCTTCACGTCCACGGTGATCTTGCGCGACAGGTCGCCGCGGGCCACGGCCGTGGTCACTTCGGCGATGTTACGGACCTGAGCGGTGAGGTTGCCGGCCATGGCGTTGACCGAGTCGGTGAGGTCCTTCCACGTGCCGGCCACGCCGGGCACGTTGGCCTGGCCGCCGAGACGGCCTTCGCTGCCGACCTCGCGGGCCACGCGCGTGACTTCGGCGGCGAAGGAGCGCAACTGCTCGACCATGGTGTTGAGCGTTTCTTTCAGCTGCAAAATTTCGCCGCGCACGTCCACGGTGATTTTCTTCGAGAGGTCGCCGGTGGCGATGGCGGTGGCGACTTCGGCGATGTTGCGCACCTGGCCGGTGAGGTTGCTGGCCATGAAGTTCACGTTGTCGGTGAGGTCCTTCCACGTGCCGCCCACGCCGGGCACCTGCGCCTGGCCGCCGAGCTTGCCTTCGGTGCCGACTTCGCGAGCCACGCGGGTGACTTCGCCGGCGAAGGCGTTGAGCTGGTCCACCATGGTGTTGATGGTGTTCTTCAGCTCGAGAATTTCGCCCTTCACGTCCACGGTGATCTTGCGCGACAGGTCGCCGCGGGCCACGGCCGTGGTGACTTCGGCGATGTTGCGCACCTGAGCGGTGAGGTTGCCGGCCATCGAGTTGACCGAGTCGGTGAGGTCCTTCCAGGTGCCGGCCACGCCGGGCACGTTGGCCTGGCCGCCCAGACGGCCTTCGCTGCCGACTTCGCGCGCCACGCGGGTGACTTCGCCGGCGAACGCGTTGAGCTGGTCCACCATCGTGTTGATGGTTTCTTTCAGCAGCAGAATTTCGCCGCTGACGTTTACGGTGATTTTCTTGGAGAGGTTGCCGCTGGCGATGGCGGTGGAGACTTCGGCGATGTTGCGGACCTGGCCGGTGAGGTTGCTGGCCATGGAGTTGACCGAGTCGGTGAGGTCTTTCCACGTGCCGGCGACGCCAGGCACCAGCGCCTGGCCGCCGAGGTTGCCGTCGGTGCCGACTTCGCGCGCCACGCGCGTGACTTCCGAGGCGAAGGAACGCAGCTGGTCCACCATGGTGTTGATGGTGTCTTTCAGTTCGAGAATTTCGCCCTTCACGTCCACCGTGATTTTGCGCGACAAGTCGCCGCGGGCCACGGCGGTGGCCACTTCGGCGATGTTGCGCACCTGGCCGGTGAGGTTGCTGGCCATGAAGTTCACGTTGTCGGTGAGGTCCTTCCAGGTACCGGCGCCGGGCACCTGCGCCTGGCCGCCGAGCTTGCCTTCGGTGCCGACTTCGCGGGCCACGCGCGTGACTTCGCCGGCGAAGGCGTTGAGCTGGTCCACCATGGTGTTGATGGTGTTCTTGAGCTCGAGAATTTCGCCCTTCACGTCCACGGTGATCTTGCGCGACAGGTCGCCGCGGGCCACGGCGGTGGTGACTTCGGCGATGTTGCGCACCTGAGCGGTCAGGTTGCCGGCCATGGAGTTGACCGAGTCGGTGAGGTCTTTCCAGGTGCCGGCCACGCCGGGCACGTTGGCCTGGCCGCCCAGCCGGCCTTCGGTGCCGACTTCGCGCGCCACGCGCGTGACTTCGCCGGCGAACCGGTTGAGCTGGTCCACCATGGTGTTGAGGGTTTCTTTGAGCTGCAGAATTTCGCCGCGCACGTCGACGGTGATCTTGCGCGAAAGGTCGCCGCTGGCGATGGCCGTGGCGACTTCGGCGATGTTGCGCACCTGGCCGGTGAGGTTGCTGGCCATGAAGTTCACGTTGTCGGTGAGGTCTTTCCAGGTGCCGGCCACGCCGGGCACCTGCGCCTGGCCGCCGAGCTTGCCTTCGGTGCCGACTTCGCGGGCCACGCGGGTGACTTCGCCGGCGAACGCGTTGAGCTGGTCCACCATGGTGTTGATGGTGTCTTTCAGCTCGAGAATTTCGCCCTTCACGTCCACGGTGATCTTGCGGGACAAGTCGCCGCGGGCCACGGCGGTGGTGACTTCGGCGATGTTGCGGACCTGAGCGGTGAGGTTGCCGGCCATGGCGTTGACCGAGTCGGTGAGGTCCTTCCAGGTGCCGGCCACGCCGGGCACCACGGCCTGGCCGCCCAGTCGGCCTTCGGTGCCGACTTCGCGCGCCACGCGCGTGACTTCCGAGGCGAAGGAGCGCAACTGGTCCACCATCGTGTTGATGGCTTCTTTGAGCTGCAGAATTTCGCCGCGCACGTCCACGGTGATTTTGCGGGAAAGGTCGCCGCTGGCCACGGCGGTGGTGACTTCGGCGATGTTGCGGACCTGGCCGGTGAGGTTGCTGGCCATGGAGTTGACGGAGTCGGTGAGGTCTTTCCAGGTGCCGGCCACGCCGGGCACGACGGCCTGGCCGCCGAGCTTGCCGTCGGTGCCGACTTCGCGCGCCACGCGCGTGACTTCGGCGGTGAAAACGCCCAGCTGCTGAATCATGGTGTTGACGATATTGGCGGAGCGCAGGAATTCGCCTTCGAGCGGGCGGCCGTCCACGTCCAGGCGCACGGTCTGGGTAAGATTGCCCTGCGCCACGGCGGCGATCGCGCGCGTCACTTCGGTCGTGGGACGCAGCAGGTCCTCGACCAGCGTGTTGACCGAGACTTCCATCTCGCCCCAGGCGCCCCGCGAATCACGGAAGCGCGCGCGTTCCCGGGTTCGGCCCTCCTTGCCGACGACTTGGCCGATGCGCTTCAGCTCCTGCGCCATTTGCTGGTTGGCGGCGACGATGTCGTTGAAGGTGTCGGCGATTTTGCCCGCCAAGCCGGTCCAGGCGCCGGGCAGACGCACCGAGAAATCGCCGTCGCGCATCGTCTGGAGGCTAGCCAGGATGATCGCCAAATCAGCCGCAGAGACATCCGCGCGGCCATTGCTGTTGGCGTGCCCGTTGCTTTTGGGGGCGGCCTTGGACTTTTCGGGTTTCGCCTCGGCGGGAGCGGTCATTTCAGGTGACTTCATTGCGTCTCTCCAAACGGCAATAAGGCCAGCGGCAACGGGAAAAACTGCCGGTCATGGCCACTGCCTATGGGGCATGCAGATTCTTGAATGGAATGCGACGAATGTGACTCTGGTGGAATAACACGGAAGATATGCCGGCGCACTACAGGGTTCTCTGTAGAGGTGGCTGCGAAATTATGGGGTGAATACCTTAGGCGATCACCCTAATTCATTTTCGCGCAAACGTAGTTCGTAACAACCTCGACGAACTCAAGATACATCTGCAGCGTCGCTTCAATATCAAGTTGTTTTTCCTTGAGGCGCCCCTCGCGCAGATCAAGGATGGAACTAAATGCGGAGGGATCGGCGCCGGCGAGCGAGGCAACGCCATTGACAGCATCGCGTTTCGTGGCGGGCTTGGGCTCGCCCAGGGCAAACAGGGCATGGCGAAACACGGTGCAGAAGGCGGAATTGGATGCGAGCATGATCCCGAGATGGACTTTCGGCTTTGCGGGCGCCGCGAGAATGGCCTGGCGGAGGCGCAGCCAGTTCGTGCGGAGTTCCCGCTCGACCTGGAGCCTGTGCAGCCGGAGGGAAACGTCAAAATCGGGAAGAAAATCGGGGCCGAACAGCATGCGGTGCTTTTCTTTCATGTCGAGAAGTTCAATGGCGAACACGTCGGCGGACTCCCGCAATTCGTCCAGCGTGAATACCAGTGGCGCTGGATTGCCCTGACGCGTCCACCACTCGGCGGTGGAATGGAGCTGTTCGAGCTCGCGTGCTCCGGCGCGTTCGACGATACAAAGAATGTTGAGGTCGGAATGCTCGGCTAGGAATTCGCCGGTGACTGCCGATCCGTAGAGGACAACGGATTGCAGATTGGCGGCCGAAGAGGCTTTTAACCGCTCGATCAGTTCAGTCAGCTTCGCTTCCATCGTTCACGTGACCTCAGAAAAATCAGGCGCCGCACTACCAACTGCCACTCGCACCACCTCCGCCAAACGAACCGCCTCCGAATCCGCCAAATCCACCACCCCCGCCACCGCCTCCACCGAATCCCCCGCCCCAAGCGCCCATGCCACCGCCGACCACGGGTCCGACCCAGCCACCCGGTCCCATCCTTGAACCGGGGCCACCGCCCGCGCGGCGCAAAATCGAAAAGACGATAAAGATGGCGAAGAACAGAAGGAATATTTCACCCGCGCTCAGATTCACGGGGGTTCCCTGGACAGGCCGAGGCGCCGTGACTCCGGTAAGCTTCACGCCGCGATCGGCGGCAATAACTTGCGCGACGTCGCCGGCCATCAACGAAACAGCCGCGTCGTAGTTATTCTGGCGCAGATATGGGACCGCCTCGCGGCCGATGCCGCCGACCTTGCCATCAGGCAGAATTTCTTCCAAGCCATAGCCGACTTCGATGCGGTAGCGGTGATCGTCCACGGCAAGAAGAATCAAAACGCCCCGGTTGGATTGTTTGGGGCCGATGCCGAGGCGGGTGGCCAGATCAATGGAGTAGTCCTCGATTGGCCTGCCGCCGAGCGATTTGATGGTAACAATCACGAGTTGCGCCTGAGCTTTTTGGTTCAGCTCGGTACACAAAGCTGTCAGGCCGGCCTGCGTCCGCGGACTTAGGACACTGGCGAAGTCGTTGACGTATCCGTTTATTTTGAGCTGGTCCTGCGCTTGCGCGTACGCGCCGGCCGTGGCCAGGAGCAACATGAAAAGCAACAGGGCCAGCGAGGTGAAAGTGTTTACACGCGAGTGGGGCGCGGCTGGGCGAAAACGCGTGGAACGATCAGAACTTTGTTTCAGCGCAGTTGCAAGCGGAGACAAGACGGGGGGCATGGATAATTGGGAAGCGTCCTGCACATGGTAGAACCCCCGGATAAGACTGTCAAACGAGGACGCCTTATCTAGAATCTTCTAATCAGTTTGCGTCGGCGGCGGCTTTTCGTCATCCAATAGAATTCAATTGGTCGATATCAATTCGAGTTCCCCGGCAGAGCTTATAGAATGGGGCGGTCTTGAAATAAACCTGCGTAACTTGGCGTTCTTGAGCAGTCCGGGTGCGTCCGCACTTACATATCAGCGTATAAAAAGGCTCAGAGAGGAAGAAAAATGACGAATGGAAATCGAAGGCGAGCGCCGATGGCAGCGTACATTATGAGCTCGCTGATTGGTTCATTGATTGGTTTGTTGATTGGTTCGCTCGCGACTGCCCCGGCTTATTCGCAACAGGCTCAAATGCCCGGTCAATCGCCCGCGGCGGTGCAGCCGGGAGGGGCCGGGCAGCCCGCAAACCCTAATCGAGCATTGACGCTGACGCCTGACTACTCAAACGGTGCCGCCTACTTTCCTCATTTCACGCTTCCCTACAAACCACTCGCGGTGCCGGAGCCAACGCTTACGAATTCGCCGCGGGTGGAGCAGTTGATCCAAGGCGGCAAACTAATGCTGAGTTTGGAGGATGCTATTTCCCTGGCGCTTGAAAACAATATGGACATCGCGGTGCAGCGGTTCACGCCCTGGCTCGACGAGACCGCGCTGCTGCGGGCAAAGTCCGGGGTGAACGGGAGGCTTGTTTTCGATCCCGTGATTACGGGGCAGGGCTACATCTCGCAAGCGTCGCTGCCGATCAACAACCCGTTTCTGGCGGGCGTCACGTCTGTTCCCGCCATTACCGCTCCCGTGGCTCCCAACCTGATCAGCCACAACGGCGTGGCGAATTTCAACTACACGCAGGGCTTCTGGACCGGCACGCAGTTGCAGGTCACATTTGACAACACGCGGTCGTCGATCAATTTTCCGGGCGATCTCTTCAATCCTTACGTGGAGCCTTCGCTGACGATTCAAGTGACGCAACCGCTTCTGAACGGCTTCGGCAAGCTGCCGAATACCCGGTACATTCTCGAAGCGAAAAACACGGTGAAGGTGGGCGAATCGCAGTTCGCGCAGCAGGTGATCAACAGCGTGACGCAGGTCGCCAACGACTACTGGGAGCTGGTTTACGCGCGCGAGAACGTCAAAGTGGAGGAAGCGACGGTAGGCGTGGACCAGACGCTCTATGAAAACAACAAGAAGGAGCTGGAAATCGGCACGATGGCGCCCCTGGACGTGATCACCGCCGAATCGCAGCTCGCTTCCGACCAGCAGGCCCTGGTGCAGGCGCAGACCACGCAACTGCAGGACGAGACCACGCTGCTGGTGGCGATCACGAAGGATCCGCTGGCGATGTCTATCTCGGGCGTGGAGATTATTCCCACTACGCCAATTCCGACTCCGGACGTCGTCGAGACGATTCCGCTGCAGACGGCGGTGCAGGAAGCGTGGCAGAAGCGCCCGGAATTGCAGCAGGCATCGCTCAACCTGAAGAATGCGGCGATTGAGGTGCAGGCGACTAAGAACGCGCTGTTGCCTTCGGTGAATTTATTTGGGCTTTACGAGCAGATCGGGATCGCGGGCTTGTCCAACACCACAACTTCTACTGCCACCGGTTTTGCGGCGGTCCCGACGGAACCCGTGCTTTTTGCGAATGGCACGCCGGCTACGGTTGGCACGCCAGCGCTGCCCCTGTTTGTGGGCGCGCAGACGTTCAACACGGTGACTGCCACGGCCAATTCGGGGCTCGCGGACGCCTGGAGCAACATGCTTCACAACAACTATCCGACGTACGAAGCGGGCGTGAATCTAACGCTGCCGATTCGCAACCGGGCGGCGCAGGCCAATAACGCGCAGGCGGCTCTTACCCAGCGGCAGCAGGAGGTGCAGTACCGGCAGACTCAAAACATCATCGTGTTGAATGTGCGGCAGGCGCTGATTGCGCTGGTGCAGGACCGCGCTGCGGTGACCGCCGCGGAAAAGGCGCAGATGCTGGCAAAGCAGACTTTGGATGATGAGCAGAAGAAATATCAACTGGGCTCATCGACGAGCTACAACGTGGTGCTGCGCACGCGGGACCTTACGGCGGCCGAGGGGACGCTGTTGCGCGACAAGATTAACCTCGTGGAGGCGGAGGTGAATTTCAACCAGGCTATGGGGCGGACGCTGGATGTGAATCAGATCACGATTGCCGATGCGCGTAACGGAAAGATTTCGCGAATGCCGAATATTCCGGGGGCTCTGGATGCGGACGGAGCGCGGGGGAAGTGAGCGTTCGCTGGCGACGCTAGCGGCATCGGGGCGTGGAGGGATGCTGGAAGCAAGCGCCCAAGCAGATCCGTCACTCCGTTCAATGGTCGCTTCGTTCAGGAGTCGCTTCGTTCAAGAATGACGCGCAGTTTGTCCAGATGACACCCGCTTCGTTCAGCACAAGAGGCGGAAGAGTTGCGGCGCGACTGGTCCAGCCTGTCTAATTCTTTTCGGCGATTGGCCAGGCGAAATATTCCTCGCCCAGGGCTACGCTCATCATTCCTTCGGCGGGTAAGACGTCGAGGGGCAGGCCGCCCTTCCACAACGCTACGCTGAGCAACAGTTCGCGGCGACCCTGCAGATCGAATAACTCCCTGGCGAAGCCTACTTCGAGAATCTTCCCATACGCCGCGGACACCACTGTTTCCGGGTGAAGCAGGCAGAGGCCGGCTTGTTCGAGGATGCAGCCTGCCAGCTTGCCGTTTTCGACGCGCAGGGTGATGCGGGTTTCGCGGGAATCCCACAGTGTGAGGCGAATCTGAAACGACGGCATTTCGGCCACGACTTCGGGTATCGGGTCGACACGCAGATAGAAATGCGCGTCTGGGAGAAACCGTAATATAAATCGCCCAGCACGTAGGCGCGGCCGTGCATGGCGCTCTGGCGGCGGTCGGTGGCGTAGAGGCCGGCGCCCAGCCACTCGAAATAATTGCTTTCGCGGCCATCGACCTTGACTTCGAGGTAGGCCATGGGGGGCTCGCGGCGGGCGCGGTCCGGGGCGCGCTTGATGGGGCGAGCCAGCATATCCGGCACGTGCTCCCCCAGCGCGCGATAGATTTCGCTCAGATGCTTGCGATACAGCGCGTCGAATTCGGCATCGTTAGCCGAGGCGTGCTCAGGCCCATACCACCAGTTCCAATCGCTTCCCTCCGCCGCCAGCACGGACTCGTAAGCGCGCTTTCGGCGCTCGATCCATTCCTGCGAAGCGGATTCGCCGCTCGATTCGTGGCGCTCGACCGCTCGCTGGTAGGCGTCGCGGGCGTCGCGAAGCAGATCCCAAGCGCGCACGTCTTCCGCGTCACCGATCCAGACATCGAAATTCGCGCTGATCCAGGAGGCGGGGAAGATGCTTTCGATCTTGCGGCTGCTCGGCCGCGGCCTCCATCGCTTCGGCCCCTGTCAGCGCACGGATTTCCGGGTCTCGCTCGATGTAGCCGTAGAACTTGCGCAGGAAATCGCGGCCATTGCCGGCATAGTATTCCCAGGCGTTCTCGCCGTCGAGGATCAGGCTGACGGTGGCGGTTTGTCCCGGAGGCTCGCGATCTCCAATGGCGCGGATGCGCCGGTGGAGATCCTGGGCGGCGGCTTCCGCACCCATGCGGCTGTAGACGAAGCCTACAAGATCGGAGAGGTAATGATCGCGGAAGAATCCGCTCATTTGCTTCGCGCCGCGCTTGAGACGCCACGGGCTGTACAGGTAAGCGGCGTTTTCGGGATAGCCTCCCGCGTCCCGCCAGAAACCGATGTTGCGCGTGCGGCCCAGCACGCCTTCGTCGGTGGCAAACCACTTGAAGCCGAGTTCCATGGCGATTTCGAGGGCCTGATCGGAAACCGATCCCTCGGAAGGCCAAAGGCCCACAGGCGGTAGACCGAAAATCCGTTCGTGGAACCGGCGCGCCCGGGAGAGCTGTTCGCGCGCGTCTTCGGGATAGCGGAACGGGGGATGAGGAAGCGGCGAGTGCGGGTTCGAGACGCGCGCAATATCGGTGTCGCAAAGCAGCGGCAGGATGGGGTGGTAATAGGGCGTCGTGGAAATCTCGATCTGCCCACGGGCGGCCGCGGCCCGGTATTCCGGCAGTACGGCGCTGAGGAGTTCGTGCTGCTTGTCTTTCAGCGCTTTCTTGTCTTCCTCGGTGAAACCCGCGCCTTTTTCAGAAAGTTCTTTTACCACGGGATCGTGGGCCAGATATTCCTCGTCCATCCAGGCGAGCTGCGAAAGCAACTGCAAGTCACGCCACTCCCGCACGCTGAAATGGGATACGCACGCCTCCACTCCAGCGGAGCGCACTTGCGACTGCAACTCCGTGAAACGGGACCATCGATTGACGAGGCTTTCGTTCACCTGGAAGGCGCGTTCGAGGGCCTGGCGCTTCTGATCGTGGGTCAATGAGTCGGCGGGCGCAAATGCGATTTCGAACCACTCCTCCTTGAATTTCCCGCTCGCGTATTCCTCGATTTGTTCGGCGAGCAACGGAACAAAATTAAAAGTGGCATGAACCTGGGGGAATTCCCCGAGCACACGCACCATGCCCCAGTAGTCTTTGAGGGCGTGCAATCGAGTCCAGGGCAGCACGTATTGGCCAGTGGCAGGATCGCGATACTGCGGCTGATGCATATGCCAGAGAATTACCAGGTCGACTCGGCTCACCGGGCCTCACCTTCCGCTGTGAAGGAAGCCTTGCGGTGCGACACCTGCGCACGCGGCGCTCTGAAATGTGCGCGCAGGGGCAGCGTGATACTATGAAGCCGCGCTGTTATGCGCCTCCTCGATCGATACATAGGCCGCGAAGTAGCCGCACACGCCGTTCTCGGACTCGCCATATTCACATTCGTGTTCTTCGTGCCGCAACTGGTGCGGCTGATGGAGCTGGTCGTCCGCCATTCCGGAGGCATCGGAATGGTGATGCTGCTGTTTCTCTGCACGCTTCCTCCCGTTCTGATTTTTACGATTCCGATGGCGGTGCTGGTTGGTGTATTGATCGGCCTGGGGCGCCTTTCGTCGGACAGTGAAATCGTGGCGCTGCACGCCTCGGGCATCAGCCTTCGCCGTCTGCTTGTGCCAATCGGGTTTGTAGCTGCAATCAGCGCGGCGGCGGCGCTGACCATTACGTTCTGGGTGAGCCCGGCATCCTTGCGTACACTTCGGCGGCTGGAAGTCAGAATTCTGGCCTCTCAGGCTTCGTTTGCGGTGCAGCCGCGGGTGTTCGACGAGCGCTTTCCGCACTTCGTATTATACGTGCAAGACGCATCGGCCGCAGCGACACAGTGGCAGGGAGTCTTTCTGGCGTCAACGGGCGGTCCCAACGGCGCGTCTGTAACGGTTGCGAAGGATGCCCAGGTTGTCAGCGAAGACGAGGGCGACCGCGTGGAACTGCACCTCGGCCCAGGCAGCACTCATCAATACGACCCGCGCTATCCGGAACGCTACAATGTGACCACCTTCGGCGAGAATGACCTGGCCGTGGATATTTCCGGCAGCGCGGCTTCGTCCAGAAGCAGCAGCCTCACCGTTTCCGAGAAGCCGGTCTCCGCTCTTCTGGCGGACAAGGGACCAGACTGGCGCGACGCCCGTGTGGAATTCAATAATCGCATCGCGTTTCCCATCGCTTGCATCGTGTTTGCGCTGTTGGGAGTGCCCATTGGGGTGCGTCCTCGACGCGGGGGCCGAGCCGCGGGGTTGATCCTTACGCTGGGATTGATCGGCGGCTACTACTTTTTGTGGATCGCCGGGGATCACTGGGCGAGGCAGGGAAAGGTTTCGCCGTGGGCGGGAATCTGGGCGGCTAATATCGTTGCGGCGGCCGTGGGAATCTACCTGTTCGGGCGGATTGAAACAGTGCGCAAGCCGAATGCGCTGCTTGCGTGGATCGAGGCTTACCGGCTGCGCCAGCGGAGAAAAACCGGATACCCGGCTGTCGCCGCCGCGTCGGCATCGAATGGTCCGGTGGCGGCCTCGGTTTTGGTGGCGGCGAATGGCACGCTCGCAAACGGCGCTGTTTCCAAAGAAGCGACATCAGCGCGGCCGGTGCGCTCGGCCCGTATCATCAGCGCGGCCAGCTTTCCCATGATGTTCGACATTTATATCCTGGGGCAGTTTGTTTATTTTTTCTGCGTGCTGCTCGCAGGGTTCGTGCTGATCTTCGACGCATTCACGCTGTTCGATCTCCTGGGGGACATCTCCAAGAACCACATTTCCGCAATCGTGGTTTTCAACTACTTCCTTTACCTGGTGCCGCTGATGCTGTATCAGCTCACCCCGCTCGCCATTCTGGTGGCCTGCCTGGTGACGCTGGCGGTTCTCGCGAAAAACAACGAAGTGATCGCGTTCAAGGCCAGCGGGGTAAGCCTCTACAGGCTGATATTGCCTTTGGGGCTTGCCGGCCTTCTTCTTGCAGGCGGGATGTTTCTCCTCGACAACACGTTTCTGCCCTACGCGAACCAGCGGCAGGACGCGCTGCGCAACGAGATCAAGGGGCGCCCCGCGCAGACGTATTTCCAGCCCGCGCGGCAGTGGATATTCGGCGAAAACGACAAAATTTATAATTACGAGCTTTTCGATCCGGACCGCGAGCTCTTCGGCGGCCTGAATGTGTTCGAGTTGAATCCGGCTACTTTCGAGATTACGCGGCGCGTCTACGCCAGCCGCGCGGTGTGGGAACCGACCGAAAACACCTGGGTGCTGACGGGGGGCTGGATTCGAGAGTTCGACGGCGCCGGGCGCGTGAGCCGCTACTTCCCTTTCAAGGCTTACTCGCTGCCGGAACTTACCGAGCCGCCCAACTACTTCCGCCGCGAGGTGCGCCAATACTACCAGATGAACTGGCGGCAGCTGGGGCAATACATTGCGAGCCTGCGTCAGGCGGGATTCGATACGGCGCGGCTCGCCGTGCAATGGCAGAAGAAGTTCGCGTTTCCGCTGATCGCGGCCATCATCGTGATGCTGAGCGCTCCTTTCGCGTTTCTGGTGGGCACGCGGGGGGCGGTCGGGGGGGTGGCTATCGCGGTGGGAATCGGTATCGTCTACTGGGCCACCGCCGCCCTGTTTGAAGCGATGGGATCGATTGGGCAGCTTCCGCCGCTGCTGGCGGCGTGGTCTCCGGACGCGATCTTCGGATTTCTGGCGGTTTATTTCTTTCTGCGCATGCCGACGTAGCATTCGGCGCTGAAGGAGCGCGCTTGTAACGCGACAGGAAGGCTGCGCGTCGAAACCAGCGCTGTGCGTTGGAAGGCTGACAATCCAGGCATCTTTAGTTGCATTTCCCGGCGATTTTTGTAGTCTCTTTAGCTTTGCGGGAGCGTTCGGGAAGCTCAAAGTAGAGTGAGTTCTGAAGGGAGTTCCGCCATGACCAAAGCTACCATTCTTCGCAGTGGAATGTTGCTGCTGTGCGGCGCGATTGCCGGGGGCCTTTTTGTTGCGCACTGGAAGCCATCGACTGTCGCGGCGGCTCCGCAGGACGCGGCCAAGTCCGCGCCTGATCTCGCCGCCATGCAAGCGGAGATCGACCATCTGAAGGAGGTAGTACCGTCCCAGTCGCACGCCATGACCGACGTGGGATTCCAATTCGCGAATCTGTGGTTCGCGGGGCAAAAAAAGAACTGGCCGCTCGCGGACTTTTATCTCAACGAAGCGCGCCAGCACATCCAATGGACGATTCGCATTCGTCCGGTGCGGAAGGACAATGACGGCAATCCGGTGAACCTGAAGGGGCTCTTCGCCGGGATCGATAACAGCGCGATTGCCGACCTCCGGGATGCCATCACGAAGAAAGACAGCGCGCAGTTTGTGGTGGGATACAAAGAAACTCTTGCAGGATGCTACGGGTGCCACAAAGCGTCCGGGAAGCCTTACCTGAAGCCACAAATTCCGAAAGTTCCGCCGCAGCCGATCCTGAATTACGATCCTGCTGCCACCTGGCCGGAGTAGCTCGCAAAGCTTGACAGAGGCACGACGGCGGCCTATGTTTTTTGATTAAGAGTGAGTGCACGCAGAAGTCCCCGCGCGGCATGAGTTCCAGGAAAAGGGCCTTGCAGCCGTTCTGAGGGCAGCGAAGAATCCGTCCGGATTCATAGGGGATTCAGAATGGCAGGACTACGTTTTCGCAAAATCGAAGCCTTTACGCCTTGAGTAAGAGAAATCACGCCGTTCGACCACTCTGTTTATGCCAACCTGGGAGATTTGAGGAGCTATGGCGACTGTAACGACAATTCTTGAGCTTTTAAATATTGCTCCGCCTGATGACACGGCGGTGATCGTGCCGGAAAGCGGCATCCGCATCAGCTACAAGGGACTTCGCGAGCAGGTGACGACGATGGCGGACTCGCTTGCGGCCGCGGGGATCGGGCGCGGGGATCGCGTTGCGACGTGCATGCCAAATGGACTCCCCGCCATTGTAACGTTTCTGGCGGCAACAATTGCCGGCACGGCCGCGCCGCTGAATCCAGGGTATCGGCGGGACGAGTTCAGCTTTTATCTGGAGGACACGGCCGCGAAGCTTCTTCTCTGCCCTCCCGACGGCGCCGAGGACGCGCGCCACGCCGCCGAAGGGCGCGTTCCAGTGTATTCGGTGGACATGGACGAAAAGGGATTCGTACGGCTACTGGGCGTGCCGGGTAACCGACGAACGGCACAGGCGCCCACCGCCGACGATGTGGCGCTGGTTCTTCACACCAGCGGCAGCACGGGCCGCCCGAAGCGCGTCCCGATTCGCCATGGAAACGTGGGGGCGTCGGCTCGCAACATTGCGGCCACCTATGAACTAGCTCCCAGCGATGTGACCATGTGCGTGATGCCGCTATTTCACGTGCACGGGCTGGTCGCGTCCGTGTTGTCAACCTTTCTCTCGGGCGGAACGGTGGTGGTGCCCGCGAAGTTCAGCCCGCTCTCTTTCTGGCGGTTCGTGCGCGACACCGACGCCACGTGGTATTCGGCTGTTCCCACCATTCATCAGCTTTTGCTCACGCGGGCGGGGGGAGACCGGCCCGAAGGCGCGGAACATTTGCGATTCATCCGGTCTTGCAGCGCGGCATTGCCTCCCGAAATGATGGAGAAAATCGAACGAACCTTCGGCGCGCCGGTGCTCGAGGCATACGGGATGACCGAGGCCACGCACCAGATGTGCTCGAACCCACAGCCCCCGTCGGCTCGCAAGGCCGGCTCGGTGGGGCCCGGCACGGGCGTCCAGGTAAACATTATGGACGAAGCCGGAAATCTCCTTCCGCAAGGGCAGCGCGGCGAAGTGGTGATCAAAGGACCAAACGTGGTGAAGGAGTATGAGAATAATCCCGAGGCCAACGCCAAATCGTTTACGAATGGGTGGTTTCGCACCGGCGATCAAGGGTACCTCGACGAAGACAGCTACCTTGTGTTGACCGGCCGCATCAAGGAACTGATCAACCGCGGCGGAGAAAAAATCGCGCCGCGGGAAATTGACGAGGTGCTGCTGGCGCATCCGTCGGTCGCCGAAGCGGTGGCCTTCGGCGTTCCTCATGCGACTTGGGGCGAGGAAGTGGCCGCGGCGGTGGTGCTGCGGACGCCGGAAAAGGAATCCGCGATTCTGGCCCATTGCCGTGAAAAGCTTTCCGATTTCAAGTGCCCGAAGAGGGTCTACATCGTGGAGAAGATCCCCCGGACGGCCACCGGAAAGATCCAGCGCGGCGCGGTGGCCGCTTCGGTTGCGGAGGCTGCGAAGGCTTGAGATACCTCGTCGCGGGAGCCGGAGCTATAGGAGCATATGTCGGCGCCTGCATGGCGCGCGCGGGCGAGGATGTTACTTTGTTTGCGCGGGGTCCGCATCTGCGGGCGATGCAGCAGCGCGGCGTGCGGGTGATTAGCGCGGAGGGCGACTTTGAGGCGCACCCCAGGATCGTCGAGCGACTGGAGGACGCCGGCCCTGTCGAGGTGATTTTTCTTGGCGTGAAGGCACACAGCCTTCCGCAACTGGTTCCGCAGCTGAAACCGCTTTTCCTCGAAGACACCACGCTGGTCAGCATGGAGAACGGAATTCCCTGGTGGTATTTCCAGCTGGGCGCGGATGCGTTTCCGGGGCTTCAGCTGGAGCGCGTCGATCCGGGCGGCGTCATTGGGCAGGCGATCGAACCGCGGCGCGTGCTGGGATCTCTCGTTTACCTTGCCACCGAAATCGCCGAGCCCGGCGTGATTCGCCACATCGAAGGCAACCGCATTTCGCTGGGCGAGCCGGATGGCAGCAAGTCCGAGCGCAGCCGCATCATTTCGATGGCGCTGACCAAAGCCGGATTCAAAAGCCCCGTGACGACGCACATCCGCACGGAAATATGGGTGAAGATCCTTGGCAATGTCGCGTTCAATCCGCTTAGCGCGCTCACCCGCGCCACACTTGTGCAGATGGTTCGCGATCCGGATGTTGTGGCGCTGGTTCGCAGCATCATGACGGAGGTGGAAGCGGTGGCGCGGAAGCTGAATATTGAAATGCCGATTTCCATCGACAAGAGAATCGCCGGCGCGGAAAAGGTCGGCGAGCACAAGACCTCCATGCTTCAGGACCTTGAGGCCGGGCGTCCGCTCGAACTGGAAGCGGTGGTAGGGGCCGTGCTGGAGCTTGCCGGGCGCGTGGGCGTGCCGATGCCCAATACGCAAGCCGTTTACGCCTGCACGAAGCTGCTCGAGCGGCATTCGACCAAAAAGAAGTAGGGTGCGGAGTGCTGACCGCGCGCGGAAAGGCAGGTTGCACGCGCGCCGAGAAGGCTCGGATTAGCCCTGAATTGGGGCTCAAACTCGCTTGACTTGCACCGGTAATTGAGACAGTATCCGGGCGTTTGGGGCGAAATTAGCAACATTATCGAGTGTCATCGAATATCCAGGCGGCCTTCCAATGTCTTCCGTTATTCCGGTTGATCGTTCGAACGAATCTATCGGCGCGTCCGATCAAAGCGGCGTTCCGGGCTCTTCGAGTTTCTGGAGAAATCCCTGGCTGCAACTGATTGCGGGCATTGTCTGCATGGCGATGGTGGCGAATCTACAGTATGGGTGGACGATATTCGTCAACCCGATCGACGCCAAGTTTCACTGGGGCAAAGTCGCGATCCAATACACGTTTACGCTGTTCGTGCTTTTTGAGACGTGGCTTGTTCCGCTGGAGGCATACCTGGCGGATCGCTACGGACCGAGACTGGTGGTCATGGCTGGGGGAGTGCTGATAGCCGCCGCGTGGATCATTTACGCGAAGGCTGCCACGCTCATGATGCTCTATACCGGCGGGGCCATCGGCGGCATTGGAACAGGGCTCGTATACGGAACGTGTGTGGGCAACGCGGTGAAATGGTTCCAGGACCGGAGAGGCCTTGCCGCGGGTTTGACAGCCGCGGGGTTTGGTGCGGGGGCCGCGATCACCGTGGTGCCGCTGACTCGTTCTCTTGCCGCGCATGGCTACGAGGCCACGCTTTTTCATTTTGCGTTGCTGCAAGGCATCGTGGTTCTGATTGCAGCGATGATTCTGGTAAAGCCGCCCAAAGGGGCCGCGCTGCGGCGCCCCAATCCGCGGCTCGTGCAATCGAAGATCGACGTTGCCCCTGGCCACATGCTGAAGAGCGGGATCTTCTGGGTGATGTATGTCGCGTTTATCCTGGTGGGATCGAGCGGACTGATGGCGGCGGCGCAACTCGCGCCGATCGCGAACGGCTTCAAGATCGCGAAAAGCTCCGTGACGCTTTTCGGCTTCACCGCGCCGGCGCTTCTTTTTGCGCTTTCGCTGAACAATCTGATGAACGGGCTGGGGCGTCCGATCTTCGGGTCGCTTTCAGACTACATCGGGCGCGAATACACGATGTTCATCACCTTTATCGGCGGCGCGATTGCGATGCTGGCGTTGAGCAGATATGGGAGCAACCCGGTTCTGTTCGTGATACTGGCGGCGCTGATCTTTTTGTCCTGGGGGGACATTTACAGCATTTTCCCCGCGCTCACTTCTGACCAGTTTGGCCGCAAGTTCGCCTCGACGAACTACGGCTTCCTGTACACCGCGAAGGGATGCGCGGCGCTGTTTGTCCCACTCGGCGGGTATGTGGCCGCGCGCACGGGAAATTGGACTGCGACGCTTGAACTCGCCGCTGGCGCCAACATTATTTCCGCTCTGCTGATGGTCTTCGTGGTACGCCCCCTCCGGATACGTGAATTCCGGCGCCGGGAAGCCAGCGCTACGACGGTGACCGTGGCGTCCGGGGATTGATATCGTCCGACCGTCGATGCGGAAGGACTTCTCCTGGGTGCCTGCGCCAAATCTGACGAAATTTTGAGCCGGCTGTTACCGTCCGTTTCGAAGTCTCGCGGGCGGACATTTGCGGAACGTCGTGGAACCTTGCGGAACGGATGAAGCATCGCAAGCTTGAATCTTTGGGAGAATACGCGTGATCGATTCCGCGAATTTGGACCAACTGGAAGCCGAATGGAAAGCGAATCCGCGATGGGAGGGCGTCACCCGGCCTTACAAGGCGGCTGACGTCGAAAAACTTCGCGGATCGATTCGCATCGAGCATACGCTTGCGCGGCTTGGGGCCGAGACGGCTGTGGAATCTGCTTCACGCGGAGCCCAGCGTGCTGGCTCTGGGCACGCTGACGGGAAACCAAGCCTTGCAGCAGGTGAAAGCGGGGTTGAAGGCAATTTACGTGAGTGGTTGGCAGGTGGCGGCGGACGTGAATGCCGCGGGTCAGATCTATCCCGATCAGAGTCTTTATCCCGTGAACAGCGTTCCGCAACTGGTGCGCTCGATCAATCAAGCACTCGTCCGCGCCGACCAGATTCATCATGCGGAAGGCGATGATGGCACGCACTGGCTGGCGCCTCTGATTGCGGACGGAGAGGCCGGTTTCGGCGGCAACCTGAACACCTTCGAGTTGATGAAGGCGATGATCGAGGCGGGCGCCGCGTGCGTTCATTTTGAAGACCAGCTCTCGACGATCAAGAAAGCCCGGGCGCATGGGCGGGAACGTACTCATGCCCACAGGTGACGCGATTCAGAAGCTCGTGGCCGCGCGGCTGGCTGCCGACGTGATGGGCGTGCCAACCCTGCTCATGGCGCGCACCGACGCCATCAGTTCGTATCTCTTAACGAGCGACATCGATCCGCGCGACCGCGATTTTCTTACGGCGAAGCGCACGAGCGAGGGCTACATCCGCGGCGAAAGGCGGCGTGAAGATGGCGATTGCACGCGCGCTGGCCTACGCTCCCTACGCCGACATCCTCTGGACGGAAACCACGAAATTCGATCTGGCCGAGGCCAGGGAGTTTGCCGAGGGCGTGCGGGCGCAATATCCGAAGAAGCTGCTGGCTTATAATTTTGCGCCGTCGTTCAACTGGAAAAAGGAACTGGATGAGGCCACGCTTGCCGGACTTGCATCGTGAACTCGCGGCGATGGGCTACAAGTTCCAGTTCATTACGATCGCCGGGTTTCACGCGCTGAATCATGTCGATGTTCGAGCTGGCGCGCGACTACAAGGAAACCGGCGTGGCCGCTTACAGCCGCTTGCAGGAAGACGAATTACGCGGCGAAGAAGACAACGGCTACGAAGGCGCGAAGCATCAGCGCTTCGTGGGCACGGGATATTTCGACGCGGTTCAGCAGATTGTTTCGGCGGCGGGGGCGGCTGCTACAGGCCCCGCGCCTGCACCCGCACCCGAAACGCCGAACCAAACGTCTTAACAACCTCGGCACGCAGCGGCAATGGGTGGCATGGCCGCGCGAGCGCACTTCGATTCGCACTTCGATTGCGCTCGGCGGACACATCGAATCAGGTATGCTCTACGCGCCTTGCAGCAGCCGCAAAAAGGAGATCGCAAAAAATGAGAAGCAAGCCAGAGAAGAAGGCAAGACTTCGATGCGGCTTGTCATTTAGCTTGTCATTTAGCCTGGCATCTGGCTTGGCATCATTGCTGATCTTTCTTGCGGGCGCCGGGGCGGCCTCCGCGCAATACCCTTCCCAATCCCAGATCAGTAAGGACGGCACGGCGGTATTGCTTGAAGACTACGCGACCCCGCCGCTCTCGAGCGCCACGCATGGCGGCTCCACGGAAACCGCCAGTCAATTTCAAGGGACAATTGGGGCGCATGACCTCGCTGCGCTCGGAGCCGGCGAAGGCTCCTCTGTCTGCTTCGCGCTTTTTTGTGATCGACGAGAGCGCCACAATCTACATCCTCGACAAGGCGACCAAAGACATTCACGCCATACCTCAAGTTTTCGCAGATTTTTCCGAAATTCGTCTTCCGACGGCGGGCTCACGCACCGGGGTGGTCTCCATCGCCTTCGATCCCGACTACGCGAAGAACGGCAAATTCTATACCGTGCATATCGAAAAGCCCGACTTCGACGGGTCCGCGGCGCCCACGAACAGCGGCGATGCCTTCTCTCGATTTGACCGGATACGCCATCACTCCGGCCGTGAATCCTCCGGCCGGACCGGTGCACCTGGAATCGGTGCTGGTCGAATGGACCGACACGAATATTCGCAACGCGACTTTCGAGGGGACTGCGCGCGAACTCCTGCGGGCCGGCTATGACAGCAATCATCCCGATGTCGGATCTGCTCTTTAACCCGCTCGCGCGGCCGCATCATGACGACTACGGAAATCTCTACATTGCCGCAGGCGACGGCGCTCAGGGCGAGACGCCCGGCCCGGGACATGCGCTTCCGCAGCAGCTGAATACTTTTATGGGCAAAATTCTGCGGATTACGCCGGACATCAATCTGCGCCCAAAGGATATGCTCAGCGCGAATGGCCGCTATCGCATTCCTTCGACCGGCCCCGATCCGAATCCGTTCGTTTCCGTGGCGGGGGCCCAGCCGGAAATTTACGCGTACGGCCTGCGCAATCCCGCACCGGATGACGTGGGATGTTCCATCGAAAACATTTCTGGTGAATGATATCGGCCTGCACTCGTGGGAGGAAATCAATATCGTCACCAAAGGCGGAAATTACGGGTACGCCGAGCGGGAAGGCAACGAACAGGTGTTTGTGGACCAGGCCGGCAAGACCGGCAGGCAGATGGATCCGCCCGTCCCTTTTCCGGATAAGGACCGCTTGACCGTGAAGGGCTGGCGGAACCTGTGACTCCGCTCTACCCCGCCGCCGTCTACAGTCATCGGGATGGCGACTCCATCGGGAGCGGCTTTGTGTACCGCGGCAAGCTGATGCCGCAGCTCCGCGGAAAATATGTGTTCAACGACATGACCACGGGCCGAATTTTTTACGTCGACTTGAACGCAGATGCTGGCCACGCACGGGGAGCGCAACCATCAGGCCACCATTCACGAGCTGCAGATCATGTACAAGGGCGCCGACGACCAGGCGCCAACAAAGCGCCGCATGTACGACATCGTCGCCGAGAATTACGCGCGCACGGGAGGAACGCCTCTTCCGGAACACGTGCTGCCTGGCGGGGGAATGTCCACCACGGGCTGGAAGGACGCCGCGCATACGCAGCCGAAAACCGACCCGGAAGGCGTCGCCTATGGCGGAGGGCGCGCGGACGTAAGGATCACGATGGGCGGCGATGGCGAACTCTATGTGCTCAGCAAGTCCGACGGCGGAATCCGGAAAATGACGGCGCTCGTAACTCCGCCGCCGGTTTCCAATTAAGAACCGGGCGGCGCGCGCGAAAACTTGTCAGGCGCAGAGAAACGCTTGATTCGTCTCGATTCATGTATGCCCGTTAGAGCGATACGATATCGCAGGCTGCTTCCGCTCCTCGCGGTGTTTTTTTTCCTTCTCTCGCAGTCTGCATTCGCGCACGACATTCCCATCGATGTGACGGTGCAGATGTTTGTGAAGCCGGCGGGCAAGCAACTGCATGTGCTGATGCGCGTCCCGCTGCGAGCGATGCGCGACGTGGAATTCCCCGAGCGGGGCGCCGGGTTTCTTGACCTCGCAAAGGTCGATCCCTCGTTGCGCGACGCGGCTACGCTTTGGCTTTCGAATTCGACTCCAGATTTACGAAGGAAGCGCGCAGCTTCCCGCGCCGCAAATAGCCGCGGCCCGTGTATCACTTGAGTCCGATCGCTCTTTCGATTCCTACGAAGACGCGCTTGCCCACGTCACCGGACCGAGGCTCCCGAACGATACGCAGGTGTATTGGGACCAGACGCTGATGGACGTTTTATTCGATTATCCGATTCAGTCCGATCGGGACAGGTTTTCCATCCATCCGGGCCTGGACGGACTGGCCGTGCATGTCGCCGTCGTCCTGCGTTTTCTGCCGCCCAGCGGAGCGGTGCGCGCCTTCGAGTTTTTTGGCGACCCGGGGCTGGTAAGGCTCGATCCGCGCTGGCACCAGGCGGCGCTGCGTTTTGTGAAGCTTGGATTTCTGCATATCCTCGATGGCACCGACCACCTGCTATTTCTATTTTGCCTCGTGATTCCCTTTCGGCGGTTCCGGGCGCTGATTCCCGTTGTGACCGCGTTCACCGTGGCGCACTCGATCACGCTGATTGCGTCCGCCTATAACCTTGCGCCGGATGCCCTGTGGTTCCCGCCGCTGATCGAGACGCTGATCGCGGCTTCCATCGTTTACATGGCGCTTGAAAACATCGTCGGCGGAATCACGGTGCAGCGGCGATGGATTATTGCGTTTTGCTTCGGGCTGGTGCACGGCTTCGGCTTTTCGTTCATCCTTCGGCAGACGCTGCAGTTCGCGGGGACTCATTTGCTGACTTCTCTTTTGTCATTCAACATCGGCGTCGAACTTGGACAGCTTCTTGTATTGGCGCTGCTCATTCCCACGCTGGAATTGCTGTTCCGATTTGCGGTGCCGGAACGCATGGGGACGATCATCCTTTCGGCAATCGTGGCGCATACGGCGTGGCATTGGATGATCGATCGCGGGGAAATCTTGCGGCGGTATCAGTTTAAATGGCCGGAGTTTACCGCCGCATGGTGGGTAACCGCCTTGCATACGCTGATGCTGATCGTCGTCATCGCCGGGCTGGGGTGGCTCACGCTGAGCTTAATACGCCAGTACTCGAAGCCCGCGGTAAAGGCCAAGACAACCCCCGCGGATGACCTGCAGGCGTAAGCCTCGATTTCAGCCGGCGCTTCGGTCTACTTCAGGGAAGCCACGTGGCGGCTGTCTTCTCCGCCGGTTGGGTCCACGTAACCGATTCGATCGCCGAAATATTCCGTGAACCAGACGCGGCCTCGGGCGTCCGTCGCGATGAAACGGGCATAGCTACGGTCCGGGCGGCTGGGGATCGGGAACTCCGTGAACTTCTCCGTCTTCGGATTGAAGCGCGTGATGTTGTTGCCGTTCATATCCGCGAGCCAGATGTTGCCGTCCACAGGGTTGTACGTTTCACCGTACACCGTGGCATTGGGTGTGGGGGGATTGTAGAACTTCACGGCTCCCGTCTTGACGTTCATTTTCCCCAGGCGGTGCCCGAGGAAATCGCCGAACCAGAGATTATCCTGAGGGTCGATGGTGATTCCGCGAATGTTGACTACTCCTTCGGGCCGGTAGTCCTTCACCTCGCCAGTCGCCGGATTGAGCCTCACGAGCGTGCCGACGGCTACCTCGCTGAACCAGACCATGCCTTTGCTGTCGACCGCGGCATCATAGGTGGTTCCATCCGGCGGGGTGCGCGCCTCGCCGTTCGACTGCTGCAGGTCCTGCACGGAGCCCTTGGGCACGATGGTGGGAGGCGGATTGTTGTAGGCCTTGAACTGCTTGGTCTCTGTGTTGAAGGCCCAGATTTCGCCGGTGGGGCTGCCGGTGAGCCAGATGATTCCGGCTCGGTCGATCACCAGGGTGTGACCTGGAATCGCCGCTTTTTCCGGCCAGTTGTATTCCTTCACCTCGCCCGTTTTCGGATTCACCGAGGCGAGTTTCGCCGGGTCGTTGGCGTGGGACAACGCCACCCAATAGGTGCCGTCCGCCGCGATCCCGCCCGTATGGGGACGGGCGTGGCCGGTGGGCAATGGATACTCGTGCAGGGTTTCCGTGGCTATATCGAAACTGGCAGCTTTGTTCGCGAAATAGGACTGCTCGCCAAACCAGGCGATATTGTTCTTCGCGTCGATCTCGATGCTGTGCGGGCGCGCGGTTACTTTGGAGATCCTGTATTCCACGACCGTCGCGCGCAAGGCATCATCGGAAAGCTCGGAGTGCTTCACGCTCCGACCAGCTCCTGGCGTCGGCATCCAGACTGATCTGCGAGGAATCGGGACCGAACGTCTTTCCCAGGGCGGCGCTGATGGCGTCGAGAGTAGCGGGCGGGGCTTTTCCGAAGGGTTCATCCTGGGAGCCGCGGGCCATCGCAGGAAGGAATTCGCGCCATTCCTCGGCGGTGCTTCCCTGCCTGTGCAAGACCGTGGGAAACGCATGGCACTGGATGCATCGCGAGGAAATCAAAGTCTTCGCCGGGCTGGCCGGCAATATGCTTTCTAATTCAGCGCCGGTTAGGCGCGACAATTCGAGCGGAGCGGGTGACAAACTGAAGTTCGTATCGCCGCCCTTGGCCGTATCGACCGAGACCTGCTTCACGGCGAGCCCGAACGCGTCCGCGGACACAGCGTAGGTGCCCGGTGCAACTGCAATTTCGTAGCGGCCGTCGCTCTGCGTGAAGCGGCTGATGCTCTTGATATCGAGGGTAGCCTTCACGATGGCGCCTCGGACGGGCTTGCCGTTGCTGTCTGTGACGATGCCTTTGATTACGGTGTCCGCCGCGCCGGCAAAAGTCGCGGTAAATAACACGCCAGCGACGAGAGCCGCGAAAAACGCATTGCGCCTGCACATTTTCACCCTCCCGAGCCTCGAGGTTCTGCTTTGTCCGGCACTGTAGCACGAAATGGCGCGCCTCTTTTTTGAAATTCCGTACCGTAACCGGCGAATATACTTCCGCGGAATTCTCGTGATAGGATGGCCAATTCTGAGGGGCTACTTTAACCAATAGGAAGGGCAGGATTTAATAATGAGCGTACAGGTACTACCTTCGTCTCTAACCTCTTTAGATCTGGTGTATGACAAGCAACAGCTTGAAGACATCGGCTTTATGACCTGCATGACCCTCACCCTGCTGGGCAACTATTCACAGACCGGGCACTTTGGCGGACCCCTCGCCTACACTCCCTATAACGTTGCAATACACCTGGCCGGACCCGAACTGGGCGGCCTTCGCTATGATTACCGCCGGCCCAAGCACCCCTATAGCGACAAGTTCATGCTGGCCGCCGGACATTGCGCGCCCACCTGCTACTCGCTGTGGATGATTATGGGTGAGGCGCTGTACAAAAAATTCCAGGCTACGGGCGACCGGCGCTACTACGTCGCGCCGAAGGACGGTTTTCTCTCCATCGACGCGCTGGGCTTCCGGCGTGGCGCGGCCGCTATGAAGACGCTCCTTCAGGACAATGGCCTTGCCGATCTGCCGCTGTTCGCGCAGGCGAAGGGGCGCGGGATCCATGCCCTTTCCGGACATATTGAGTCCACCGATCAGACCAACGACGTGAATGGCGGCCCGTCGGGCGTGGGGATCGCTCTTGCGGCGGGCAAGGCGGCTTTTTGGGACTTTATTGGCGCTCCCGTGGGCGCCCCTAAAATCATCGCGTTCGAGGGCGAATTTGCGATGTGCGCGGGGCACGCGCAGGAACTCAAGACGCAGGCAATGGCGCTGAAAGTCGGCAAAAGGCTGCGGATCATGTTCTCCGACAACAACGCCGGCATCGACGACTCGCTAATCGGCGGCGTCATCGACAGCAAGTTCGACGGCTACCGGCTGATCGATCAGTGGACCTCGTATGGCTGGAACGTATTCTCCATCCCCGACGGCCACGATTACGACCAGGTGATTGGCGCGCTCAAGACGATGGAAGAGTGGGATCCTGCCGACCGCCGTCCGATGATTGTGTTCGGCAAGACGATCAAGGGATATTGGCCGTGCCTGTCGCACGGGAAAATTGCAGGATCGTGCGACCAGGTGGTCGGCTACCCCAGCCATCCGTACGCGATGAAGATGAACTCGCCTTATTTCCTGGCGCTGGCGAAGACGTTTGAAGACCGCTACGGCGTCAAGTTTCAGGGTATCCACGACGGCCCGGTGACCGACACCAAAGAGCGGCTCATTCAGTTCAAGACGAACATGGACGTGGTGATGTCGGTGCTCGACAAGAACGGCCTGGGCGACTGGCTGGCCAATCGGCTGGTGCAGATCGGCGACAGCGTGAAGGATAACTTCAACCTGCGCATCGACGTGAAGCAGGATCCGTTTTTGGACGAACGGCTGCGCGTCGCCAACCTGCCCGATAGCCAGACGGTGAAGGTCGCGAATCCCATCTCGGGCGCGGAAAAAGAGGTGAAGATTTCCTTATTCAAGAAACCCGGCGAGGTAGCCGGCGCACGCCGCGCAATTTCCGAGGTCGTCAAATGGATGAATTACGTGACCGAAGACCGCGTGCTGACCATCGCGGCCGACCTCTCGGAATCGGTAAACCTCGAACACGGCAGCCTGTGGGGACACTACGACCCCGAGAAGAACCCGATGGGAACGCGGCTGAAAGCGGCCATCCAGGAGGCGGGAAACGCGTCGACGGCCATTGGCCTGGTCGGGCAGAACGCTTCGGTCGATCCGGATAAATTCGCCGGTGTGTGGGTGTGGAGCGGCACTTATGGCGCGTTCACTCCGCTGATGTATCTTCCGGCGCGCGTCTGGAGCCAGCAAAACCAGGACAGCAAGTTCCGCACGGGAGTGCTGCACATTCTTGCGGGCCATTCCGGCCCGGAGACCGCCGCGGATGCGCGCACTCATTTCGGCATCTTCTCGCCGCAGGTGTGGAAGCTGTTCCCGCGCGGCCAGGTGATCACGCTGAATTTCTGGGATTACAACGACGTGGCGGCCGGATACTTTGCCGCGGCGGAAATTGCCGCGAGAGAGAAGAAGGTCGGGATCATTGTGGTCGAGGTGGCGCGGCCGGACTTCCCGGTGGCTGATCGCACCAAGTTTGCCGATACCGACGTGAAGTCTGCCGCCAAAGGGCTTTACGTGATTCGCGATTTCGCGCCCGGCAAGCCCAAGCATGGCTACGTGGTGGCGCAGGGATCGAGTTCGACATTTAACCTGGTAAGCGTGCTGCCGAAGCTCGAAGAAGCAGGCATCAACGTGAAGGTGATCGCGGCGATCAGCGAGGAGCTTTTCGATCACCAGCCGGAAGCCTATCGGCATTCGGTGCTGCCACCCGAGGCATATCAGGACCTGATGTTCGTGAGCACCGGCACGCGGCGCATGTGGCCGTTGCGCGGCGTGGGCCCGCTGACCGACGCCTACTCGCTTACGTCGGACTGGGATAATCAGTGGCTCACTGGCGGCACCGAGCAGGACGTGATCGCGGAAGCCCATCTCGACGCAAAATCAATCTTTGCCGGCGTGCAGCGTTTCGCCCAGGAGCGGGCGAAGCGGTTGGAGCGCCTGCGTTCGAATCTAGCCGCGCTGGAGTAGCGGATCGGTCTGGCATGTTCTCGCCCCTGCCTCGTAGTCTGCCGTCCGCGCCTTTAGCGTTGCGCCGGAACCGGAACCCCTCTACCGCCCGGCTGCTCCCTATCGCTGTAAGAAATAACCCTCCCGGTGAGCGCGCACCCGCATGAAGGACATCGTGCGACGCATCTTCCGCGAGACGCTCGCAGCGATCGACGTACCCGCTGCCAT
Organism: uncultured Acidobacteriota bacterium; assembly: GCA_963848365.1. Taxonomy (GTDB): domain Bacteria; phylum Acidobacteriota; class Terriglobia; order Acidiferrales; family UBA7541; genus Palsa-295. The sequence continues at coordinate 308,120 of CAWKDI010000002.1, read as the reverse complement.
CGAGAAGGCTCTCGACCGGAGCGGCTCACGCATTAGCGCCGGTGGCGCAACGATCGACTTGTGCGACTATGGCGAAATCGTGGCTATTGCGCTAGGCAAGGCTGCGTTTGCAATGGCGGAGGGGCTCGCCGGCGTTCTCGCTCCTGATTACTCGCCGGATGGAATTCTGGTGGTGCCCTCCGCGCCGCAGCGCCCTCTGCGCGGATGGGAAACTTTTGTCGGGGGGCACCCCGTACCGAATGAGGAAAGTTTCGCGGCGGGCCGCGCTATCTTGGACCGGCTGTCGCGATGCGGCGAGCATACGCTGGTTTTCTTTTTGATTTCTGGCGGGGGTTCGGCTCTCGTCGAGCAGCCGCTTGATCCCACTTTGACGCTCGGCGATTTTCAAAAGCTTTACTCGGCGCTTGTTACTTGCGGCGCTTCGATCGAGCAGATCAACGTGATCCGCAAGCATTTGTCCGCTACGAAGGGCGGACGGCTGGCCGCGGCGGCGCCGCACTCGATGAAGGTGACGCTTGCGATCAGCGACGTGCCGCCCGGGGAAGAATCGGCGCTGGCATCAGGGCCGACGCTGCCAGATCCTTCTACGACTCGAGACGCGGCACGCATCGCGCACGAGTTCCGGCTTATCGAGAACTTCCCTTCCGGGCTGCGGAGCGCCTTCGAGCGGGACCTGCTCACCGAAACGCCTAAGGCGGACGATGCCGCGTTCGCGAAATCCCACTTTGAACTTCTGCTTGGCTCGCATGAATTACTTCATTTCGCGCACCGCGCCTGCGAGGCGGAGGGCTGCATCTGCCTCTGCGATAATCTGACGGACAATTGGCCCATCGAGAAAGCGGCGAATCATTTGATCGCGCAGCTTGAATCGCAGAAGAAGGCGAATCCTGGCAGGCCTGTTGCGGTTCTCGCCGATGGCGAAGTGAGCAGCCCGGTTACGGGGAACGGGGTTGGCGGACGCAATTCGGCGTTCGTGCTCGCTTGCGTGGGCAAGATCGCGGGCAGGCCCGTCACGGTGCTCAGCGCCGGGACGGACGGGATCGATGGGAACAGCCCGGCAGCAGGAGCGGTGGCCGATGGAGAGACACTGGCGCGGGCGCAGGCCGCGGGGCTCGACCCGGCCGACTTTTATGCGTCGGAGCGACGCCTACAGCTTCTTCGACCGGCTGGGAGATGCGATCGTCACGGGTCCGACCGGGAACAACCTGCGCGATCTGCGGATTCTTCTTATGGCGTGATTGCCTTGCGCGTACGCTTGAAATTCAGATGCAGATCCCTCACTGCGTTCGGGATGACAACCGGGAAGTTTAAGCCTGGGCTCCAACCGGAGTTCGCGGAAGATCAGTTCTTCGAGGCGGCGTGCGCTTGGAGGACTTCGATCTGCGATTCGATCATGGTTTTCTGGTTCGCGGTGACGTCATCGCTCTTGAGCAGATCTTCGAGCGGCCCGATCGCATCGGCGTCGCCACGCTCTCCGATCGCGAACAGTCCCCATAGGCTTACGTCGAAGGAAGGCTCGTGTAGATAGGCGAGAAGGGTTTTGGTAATTTCCTTGTTCTTCTTGTCCAAGCGGCCAACGGCCAGCATCGCCGCCTGGCGGGTGCGCTGGTCTTTCCCAGGCCTCGACCACTCGAGCAGAAGCGGCACGGCCCGATCGTCGCCCAGCCTTCCCAGGCCACCGAGAGCGGCGTCGCGGACCACATTGTCGGGCGAATCGGTGTTTACGGCGGCCGCAAGCGCGTCGTACGCCCCTGGCGCCTTCAGATCCGCCAGCGCGCCGAGCGCAGCGGCGCGAACGCGATATGCCTTATCGCTGGAGGCTATGGCGGTCAGGCGTGCGGGCAAAGAAGAGTCTTCCTTGAAATTTCCCAATTGCTCAACGGCCACGTCGCGGACCCAGGGCTTCTCATCATTCAACGCGGTGAAGACGGACTGCTCAGCCTCCGAGCCGCCAATTCTCCCGAGCGCCCGGAGGGCTTCCACGCGAACTCCCCAAAAGGGATCATGCTGTGCCGCCTGGCGAAGACCGGCCACGACTTCCGAATTCTCCTTGATGCTCCCAAGGGCAACCGCAGCGTCGGCGCGGTCGGTGACGCTTTCCGCCTTTTCCAGCTGATATACCAGCTCGGCAGGGGTTTTCTTGAAGTCGAGCGTTTTAAGAATCTTGTCCCCTTTGTCGAAGAGCACCATGAGCGGCGCGCTATCCGCAGGGAAGGTGAAACTCTGCGTGGCCTTGCTTACTTCAATCGGAAACGTCTTGCTACCGGCGGCGGTGGTGACCTCCACATCGATGGGCACGTCGAACAGGCTGACGAGTCCTTCGACCTTTTGAGTCTGGCTGACATCCAGCTTCACCTGATGCGCGGCATCGTCGTATGTGTAGCTCACCTGAAATTGCGGAGCGCCGGCGCGGTAGATCCACTGATGGAAGAATTTGTCGGTGTTGATGGAGGTGGCCTGTTCGATCGACTTCTCAAGGTCGGCGGTCACCACGTTCTGGCCGCGGTTGCTTTCCAGGTAATGGTGCAGCGCAGCGAAGAAATCGGCGTCGCCCAGCTTCTGGCGGAGCATCTTGAGCACCCAGCCGGCTTTCGTGTAAACGTTGCCGGCGTATTCGTCGGAATCCTTGAAGTTGTGGTCGACGATTGGCACGGGATAAAGGCGCTTCTCGCGGAACCACTGATTCTGCTCGCGCCAGAATTCATAGGCGGCATCGCTGGCGCCATAGTGATGCTCATTCCAGACATGTTCGAAGTAGGTGGCGAAGCCTTCATTGAGCCAGAGATTCGCCCAGTCCTTGCAGGTAACCAGATCGCCAAACCACTGGTGGGCGAGCTCGTGGGACTCCACAAAATCGGCTCCCCGGCGATTTTCGGCCGCGAGGGCCGGGTTCACGAGTTCCCGCACTGTAAGCGTGGTGGCGCTGGTGTTCTCCATGCCGCCTTCCACGAAGTCGTCGACGAAGGTTTGCGCGTACTGCGCCCACGGATACGGGGTGTCGAGCTTCGAGGAAAACAGGTCGAGCATTTCCTTGGTATCGCCGAAGGAAGCATCGATTTTGTATTCCTGACCGCGCGGCACCACGTAACGCAGCGGCAGTCCGCGCCAGCGGTCGTCTTTCTCGACAAAGTCGCCAGCGATCGCCGAGATGAGGTAGCTGGAAAGGGGCTCGGACTGTTTCCAGTCCCAAGTTCTGGTGCCATCGGATTCGTCCCTCACGCCGATCAGCTGGCCGTTGGAAATCGTGATCCAGTTTCCCGGCACGCTGAGGATCATTTCGGAGGTCATGCGGTCGTTAGGGTAGTCGTAAATCGGGATGTAATTGCGGGTATCTTCGGCCTCGCCCTGCGTCCAGATTTCCTGAGCCTGGTTGGGATAATTGGCGTCCGGCAGGATAAAGTAGAGGCCCTTTTTAGGGCGCCCCTCATAGCGGATAAAAATGTCGTGCCGCTCGCCGATCCGGGCGGGGTGGTCGAGCGAGACGAGCAATTTGTCCGTAGTGGTGGAAAATTTGGCAGCGCTGCCGTCAACCGACACGCTTTGAATCGTGAGGCCTACGGAATCCAGCACGACCTGGGAAACGTCCTCCCGCGCGGCCGCTATACTTTCATTTACCTCGCCGCGAATCTTGTGCTGCGCGAGGTCAAACCAGAGATGCGTGCGGACATTCTGCAGATCGTAATCCTTGCTGCGCGCGTAAGGCTCGTCGCCACGGCTGGCCCCGGCCCCGCATAGAAAAACAAGCAAACAGAAACCAGCTGTCCATTGCGCACATCCCCGCATCAGTTCTGCCCCCGATTCATTCTGTTGTTCAGTATAGCCTGCCAGGAGAAGAGGGCAGCCCCAGTGTTAGATGGGAGAAGGCCCGGTAAGGTTAGCGCGCGCCTGGAATTTGCAAGAGGCGCCTGGTTACGCCGTAGCTTTGGCGCATACCCAGGAACCGCTAGCAGCCGAGCCTAAACCTACGGTCCCGACCGGGGGAAAAACGCATCGTCATCTTCTCGCCCTGCTAAGCCGCCCGGGCAACTTGCCGAGGGAGCATAGCTATCAGGTAAAAGCTGTAAATTCGGCACCGCATTCCCACCACAAGATGTTTTTCCGCAATTCTTCATGGCTTTCCACAGGTTTTGCACCGAGGGCCCCGGCCGCTCGATTGAATGCAGGCTGTGCCGGAACCTGCGGCTCGATGCCCTGCGCAAAAGTACCGGATTCCCTTTGTGTTTCTCAGAGCTTCCGTCGATAGCGGCACTGCGTTGTCGAAGTTAACCTGCGTCGGCTTCTAAATTCGTTCAATTTTTGATTCTACAAGGAGGAACTCCGCAATGGAGCACGGTCAACTTAAGGAACTTTACATCGACGAACTTCGAGACATCTATAACGCCGAGAACCAACTGATCAAGGCATTGCCGAAAATGGCTAAGGCCGCCAACTCAGAAGACTTGCGCGCGGGCTTCGAGGAGCATCTGGAACAGACAAAAGGGCACGCACAACGGCTCGAGCAAATCTTCAGCGCCCTGGGCGAGAAACCCTCCGGCAAGAAATGCAAGGGCATGGAAGGGCTTATCGAAGAGGGCAAAGAAATGATGGAGGAGGACCTGGAAGACGAGGCACTCGACGCCGGACTCATCTCGGCGGCGCAGCGCGTGGAGCATTATGAAATTGCGGCCTACGGTTCCGTGCGCACGTTCGCCAAAATTCTGGGAGAAGAAGAGGCAGCGTCTCTCCTGGAACAAACGCTCGAGGAAGAAAAGGAAACAGACGAGAAACTGACGGAACTTGCCGAGAACATCAACGTGGAAGCGGCCGGGTCCAGCGGCGAGGGCGAAGAAGAGGAAGAAGAGAAACCAGCCGCGCGCAGGGGCAAGGCCAAATCTGCCCGAGCGTAAGTAATCACTCAAAAACGAGGCGAAAATTTCCGCTTTGGAAAAAGCGAGAATCTGTTTGCCGAAAGAAGGGAGCCAAATGGCTCCCTTTTCTTTTTAAGCAGGCCCGGAGGATTCATCGCTCGAATGGCAATGGTGCAGAACCGCACTTCGCTGCGCCCAGAAGGCGCAAAACTCCCGGCTATTGCGGGTAGGCTGCCAGTGTCTTAATTCTGGTTTTATCTGGATACAGCACACCTAAGGCCTGTGTCTTAGCATCTCCGCCGCGCGTGGTATACCAGATGGAATCCTCTTTGGACACGCTGATCTTGGGCATGTCGGTGCGCTGGACGGCGTCGAAATAGGTGAATTTCCTGGTTCGCGTATCAAACTTGTAGAGCCCTCCGCCCTGGCCGGAATCGGCAATCCAAAGATTGTTCTCGCTGTCTTCCTGAATGTCGTAGGGGAAGCCGAAAGGCACCGGCTCGTCATATTCGACCATCTTCCCGGTTTCCGGGTTGAGCATGCCGATCTTGCCGCGGCTATCGAGGGCGTACCACACCATGCCGGCGTGATCCACGAAAACGCGGCGGATGTTGCAGGGTTTTGTGGGCGGCGTGAACTCCGTGAACGTTTCGGCGGCAGTATCGAAGCGGGCGATCTTGCAGGCAAACCATTCGGCGATCCAAAGATTATCCTTCTTGTCGATTACCATGCCGTAGGGGGCCGAGTAGGGTGTCGGAACGATGAAGCGGGAGACTTCACCCGTTTGGCGGTCCCACTTGGCCACCTGGTTGGTCCACATCAGCGTGGTCCAGATATTCTGCTTTGAATCGATGATGGGGGTATTGCCGTGATCCTGCCGCTCGCCATTCGGGTGGTAGGGGTAGAACTTCATCGCGCCGGTCTTGCTGTCCACGCGGACAAAGGCAGTGTGGCCGGAGACCCAAATATCGCCGTTGGCGTCCTGTACCAGGCCGTGGCCGCGGTATTTCGCATCAGGGAGCGCGTAGTCTGTCCAAGTCGCCGTGCGGGGGTCCATTTTGCCGATCTGCAGGCCATTGGCGTCGGTGTACCAGACGTCGCCATCGGCGGTGAGGTGCTCATCATGGAACCGCCGGTCGTGACCGCTGGGCAGAGGCGGAAGGTGATACTCGATGAATTCGGCTTTTCCAAGCGCCTTTTCATCCACCGGAGCCTCCGGAATCGCCAGGCCGCGGCGCGTGCTTTCGGGCCCGAAGTTCTTCACGAGATAGTCGACGAGGGTCTGGCGCTCTTGCGGACTGATTCCTTCCGGAACGCTTGAGGGGCTGATACGGCCGGGCGGATTACTGTTGAGTTCAGTGGATTGCATCAGATCGATAGCCGCGTTCCATTGGTCCGCATCCCATTGGTGGTTCGGGAGAAAATCGGGACCATGGCAGCGGATGCATGTTCGTTCAATGATCTGCCGGCCGGCACCGGCGGGATAGAGATCGTCATAGGCTAGCAGGGGTTCGTTGTTGGGAACGGCGCTGCGCTTCTGCTGGGGTGGGCGGTAAGTGCCTTCCTGCAGGGTGAGATCGGCCGTGGCCGTGCCTCCGGGGGGCACCGTAACCTTCTCGACGTCCTCGCTGGAGAAGCCGTTCTTGGCCACGGTTACTTCGTAACTTCCCGGGAAGAGGTCGACCACCGTGTAGCGGCCGCCCTCGGTGTAGACCATATAGGTGACGTTCTTTTCAACATTGTGGGCAAAAACCTTCGCGGCTTTGAAGTCTTTGGGCGCTCTTACTGAGCCGGAGATTGAGCCGAGTCGGGCAATCTGGTTCGCCCCGGCAACGGCGCTCTTATCGGCCCTGGATTGGGCGTAGAGGGTGGGCCTCGCCGGCAATAAGACGCTTGCCGCAGCCGCGACGCCGAGGCCGGCCAGTATCCATGGGTTCAGCTTCATAGGAACTCCTCCAAGCTCCGGTCGCCCGGATTCTTCAAGTGACGCGAGTATACACCCGGCCGGGAATGCCGCAGCCCCTGGGAGCATTGACGCGAGCGCGGTTTCGAAAGTTTCGCAGACGGGTGACCAGCTGAAACGGGGACGGATTTGACAGGGCTGCGACAACGTACGATTCTGTCTTTACACATGCGATCACCTTTTCTTCTGCCCTTTGAAACGGGCCGCAGGCCATTCCGGTCCGCGCGCCTTGGGAACTGTGCGCTGGTTTGGCTGCTGTCGGCTGCGATGGTCGCGGCCGCGGTTCCCCAGTCCCCCGGGGTCGCACCAGCCGATCCGATTCGCTATTTGAACGACATCAAGGCACTCACGGTCCCCGCCATGGAGGGCCGCGGCGACGGCACCAAGGGCCTGACGCTCGCCGCGGACCTGCTGGAGCGGCGCTACAAGAGCCTCGGCCTCGATCCAGCGGGAACGAACGGATATTTTCAGCCGTTCAGCCTGATCACGGGCGCGAAGCTGGCCGGGAATAATCACGTCGTCGAGCAGCTTGGCGAAAAGAAGAAGGAACTGAAGCTCAACGAGGATTTCGTGCCGTTCAGCTTTTCCTCTTCCGGAGAGGCAAGCGCGCCCGTGGTGTTTGCAGGCTACGGTGCGTCCGCCGGTGAATTCGGCTACGACGACTACGCCGGGATCGACGTGAGGGGCAAAATTGTCGTTCTGCTGCGCTACGAGCCTGCGGGCTTCGCGACGAAAAGCGGGAACCAGGGCTTAACTCGGCATGCGGCGCTGATCACCAAGGCCATCAACGCGCGGAACCATGGCGCAAAAGCGGTGGTGATCGTCAATGGCAAGACGGGCGGCGAGGATGACCGGCTCACGCGCTTTGGGAGCGTGAGCGGCCCGGAAAATACCGGAATCCTTCTGGTGCAGGTGAAGAATAGCGTCGCACAGGCCTGGTTTGCGGCGGCGGGCAAGACGCTTGTGGGAGTACAGGACGAGATTAATTCCTCGAGCAAGCCCGAGTCCTTTGCGTTTCCCGACTCGGTGCGCCTGACGGTCGATGTGAATATCGAGACGACGCGGGCGACCGTGAACAACGTGCTTGCCTACCTTCCCGGCAAGACGGACGAATACGTGATCGTTGGCGCGCACTACGACCATCTCGGTTACGGGAACTATGATTCCCTCGCGCCGTCGCAGATTGGCCAGATTCATCCCGGCGCGGACGACAATGCGTCCGGCACAGCTGGAGTGCTCGAACTCGCCCGCTTGTTTGCGCCGCTCAAGGGACAACTCGATCGCGGCATCCTGTTCGCTTCGTTCGCGGGAGAAGAATTGGGACTGCTTGGCTCGGCGGACTGGGTGAAGGAGCCTACTAGGCCGCTCGGCAAAGCAGTCGCGATGCTGAACATGGACATGATCGGCCGCATCAAGGACGAGAAGGTTTATATCGGTGGCGTGGGAACAGGTTCGACTTTTCAGGAAACCCTCACCAAGGCGGAGGACGGATTTCCCTTTCACATCGAGAATTCGGCGGGAGGCTACGCTTCGAGCGATCACACTTCGTTTGTCGCGAAGAAGATTCCTGTGCTTTTCTTTTTTTCGGGGCTGCACTCGGACTACCACAAGCCTTCCGACACCTGGGACAAGATCAATGCGCCCGATGCGGCGCGCCTGCTCGACATGGTTGCGAAAGTGACGGAACAGATCGATGAGGCATCTGCGCGGCCACAGTTCGTTACGGTTGTCGAGCACCAGAACCCGCATGAGGGCGTGGCCAGCAGCGGCGGGGGCGGCGGCTATGGGCCTTATTTCGGATCGATCCCCGACTTTGGACAGGCCGAAAAAGGCGTGCGCTTCAGCGACGTGCAGCCGGGTTCGCCAGCAGCGAAGGCCGGGCTGAAGGGCGGCGATGTGCTGGTGAAATTCGGCGATAAGACAATCATGAATCTTTACGATTTCACCGACGCGCTGCGCAGCAGCAAGGTGGGCGACGTGGTGGAAGTTACCGTGCTGCGCGACGGCAACCCGGTCAAAGCGTCGGTGACACTCGAACCGCGCCGCTAAGCGGACTTGCCGGGACGACGAGACCAAGGAAATGCGACGACACTTTTGGTTTTACCCATCCGTTTCGATGCTTGCCATCGCGGCGTGCTTTGCCCCATTTTTCCTGCTCCCGCACAGCAAAAGCACCGCCGTGGTGACGGCGACAGCCGCGAACGACGGAGGAAGCCTGATCTTCCCGGGCGAGAAGCATCTCGCAAATGTGCGACAGCTTACGTTCGGCGGCACGAATGCGGAAGCGTACTTCTCCGCCGACGACAAGTTTCTGACCTTTCAGCATCAGGGGCAGTTCTACGATCCGCGGACGCATGAGAACGCCGGCCCGACGATCCCATGCGACCAGATCTACACGATGCCCGTGCATTCACCTGCCGGGACGGACGGGACGAATGAGATAAAAATGCTGAGCAACGGGAAGGGCCGCACCACGTGCAGCTATTTCTTCCCTTCCGGCGACCACATGCTTTATTCGTCCACATTTGCGGCGAGCCCTGCCTGCCCTCCGCTGCCCGATTATTCACACGGCTACGTGTGGCCGATCTATGATACGTACACGATTTATACCGCCAAGCGCGACGGCAGCGACATTCGAGCCCTTTCGAAAGCCCCCGGCTACAATGCCGAATCCACCATATCGCGCGACGGAAAGCACATCGTCTTCACCTCCACGCGGAACGGCGATATCGACATCTACACGATGGATGCAGACGGCTCGCACGTGAAGCAGCTTACGCACGAGCTTGGCTACGATGGCGGGCCGTTCTGGTCCTACGACGGCACGAAAATCGTCTATCGCGCGGAACATCCGAAGACGCCCGAACAGATCAAGGACTACAAAGATTTGCTGGCGCACGGCCTGATTCGCCCCGGGAATCTCGAACTGTGGGTGATGAACGCGGACGGATCAAACAAGCAGCAGGTGACGCATAATGGCGCCGCGAATTTCGGTCCCTACTGGTTGCCCGACGGCAAGCGAATCATCTTCGCGTCCAATGTGGGGGATACGAAAGACCCGAGCGGCTTCGATCTTTACGCTGATCAACGAGGACGGCACCGGTCTGGAGCGGATTACCTATTACCCTGGCTTCGATGCGTTTCCGATGTTTTCGTCGGATGGAAAGAAGCTCGTGTGGTCTTCAAACCGCAACGGGCGCGCGCCGCACGAGACGAATATCTTTATTGCAGATTGGGTGAATTAGAAACGAGCCCACCGGTTACAGGCAAACCGCTGATCGGGAGACCGGCGTTCCCGTTGGTTCAGAGGCGGGCCATTCCCTCCTCGTCGAAGCCCACAACTACCCTGCCGCCGGCGACCACAACGGGGCGGCGAATGAGGTTGGGCTCCTTCGACATCATCTGGATAGCCTGTTTGCGCGAGGGCGGATTTTCCTTCATGTTCTCGTCGCGATAGACTTCGTTGCGCGTGTTCAGGAAATCGGTGTGGTCGCGATTGCCGATTAACTTTTCCAGCTCCGCGGGGCTCAGGCGGTGCTTCGCGAGATCGCGGAAGTAGAGCTGGAATCCACGCTTCTCTAAAAACTTCCGCGCCTTGCGGCAGGTGGTGCAATTGGGCTTGTGATAAAACTGCACCACCTTGCTTCCGACCGTTTTCGGGGCTGGCTTGCGCTTTGCGGCTGGCTTCGTTTTCACGGTTTGATCTCCTCAGTATCGCGGTACGCCTGGGTCTATCTCCACCGACCAGCGGTCGATTCCTCCGGACATCGAACGCGCCCCTTCCACCCCTTGCGAGCGAAGCCAGGCGGCGGCATCCAGGCTGCGCATCCCGTGGTGGCAGAAAAAAATGATTTCGCCGGCGGCTTGCAGCTGCGGCAGGTTCGCGGGAATCTCACGGAGTGGGATCAGCGTGGAACCTTCGATATGCGCGGCGTCGTATTCCCACTTCTCACGCACATCGACGAACGCGAACTTCGCGCCTCGCGCCAGCAGTGCCTTCACTTCGCCAGGCGCGATTTCGATGTTCGGATGCAAGTCTCGACCCATATGCCTTAAATGAGCCCTTTCGCGGACGGGAGAATATCACAGGCGCGGGCGGGTCTGGTTAAAATCCGGGAAACACCGCTTGCAAGAGGCATTGACTAGGGGGCGGCTTGTTTTTCCGCATGCGCCGCTGGAAGGAAATGCAGATGCCTCACTTCGTTTGTTGATGACAGACGGCTAGCGGGCCAACTGCAACTTCTCGATTAGTGGCCGCAGAAATGCGGCTTTCTTTTTTCAAAGAAGGCGGCCAGGCCTTCGGCGCAATCCTCGGTGAGAAAGCAGTGAATTTGCAGGCGGATTTCTTCGTCGAGGGCGTCTTCGAGCTCCTTGTGGTGCTCGCCAATCATGGTGCGCTTCACGTCGCGGTACACGATGGGGGGGCCCGCAGCGAGACTCTGCCCCAGCTTGGCGGCTTCCTCTTCGAATTGCTCCGCGGGGAAAATGGCGTAGAGGATACCGATCCTCAAAGCCTCCTGAGCGGAGAGCCTCTCGGCGGTGTAAAAAAGCTCCGATGCGCGGGACAAACCCACCAGCCGCGGCAAAAAAAAGGTGGCGCCGAAATCCGGATAGAGACCGACCTGCGCGAACGACTGCGAGAACGTGGCCTGCTCGGAAGCAATGCGCAGATCGCAGGCAAGCGCGAGACTCATGCCCGCTCCCGCTGCCGGACCATTTACGGCGGCAATCACAAGCTTCGGCATCGTGGCGATCGCAAGGCAAATCTCCTTGCCGGCAACCAGCATGGCTTGAAGTTCGCCCACCGCGCGGCGATTGCGCGCCTCGCGAATCCGGTCAAGATCGCCTCCCGCACAGAAGCCACGGCCAGCGCCCGTGAGCACTATCGCACGTACGGATTTATCCTCGGCGGCGCGGAGAAGGCAGTGCACCAGCGAACGGCAGGTCTCGACGTCGAGCGCGTTCAGCTTTTCGGGGCGGTTGAGGCGGAGCGTCACCACCGGGCCGGAGCGTTCCTCGAGCACTGTGGGCGCTGCCCCTTGTTTAGCGACCTGTCGAGTGACACTCATGGCCGAACGCTGCCCTTAACTTCTCAGTCTTTCAGGCTCTTCAGGAGCTCAGCTAATTTCTTGAAATAGCTCATCGTGACGCCGCCATTGGTCTCGGCAGTCGAGGGGAGAACGAACACCTGCGCGCCATAAAGCTTTTCCTTCTGCAGGCCCAGCTTGCAGGGACGCCCCGCGAACTTCTCGTAGACGATCTTGCCGTTGAAGGCGATCACGCGCGGGCGCATGTCTTCGAGCTTCTGCGCCAGCAGCACGCGGCCCTCGGCGAATTCCTGGCGCTCGATTTCTTCGATGGTTCGGGTCGGCCGCTTGACGAGATCGGTCATTCCGATGCCAAACTCGAGCATGCGCCGGTCGTCCTCATAGTGCAGGGGCTCGGGAATCACGCCCGATTCGTACATGATGGGCCAGAACTGGTTCGTGCGGCCCGCGTAATAGTGGCCCACGCGGGCGGAGCGGTCGCCGGGATTGGGACCGACCAGGATCATCTTCATCCCCTTGCGGAGATAGTCAGGCAGTGTTCGCATTGATCGGGCTTCATGGCGCTCATCCGGGTAGCCGGAATCACGCTCACCTTTCGGGCGGTTTCTCCCAAGCGGGCCAGGCCACTTGCAGCAACTTCCTCTAATTGAGGGACATGCACCGGAAGAGACTGCCGCTCGGGCTTAATGATACTACAGCGGGCACTTTATTCCCGGATGCACAAGGTTTTCGGTGCGAAAGTTACATCCTATCGCCGGATTATGCATCCAATGGCCCACGCACGGGGAGAACGCCGGTTTCGGGGTAATAGAACCTGTGCTACCCTTTCCTATGGAAAAACACGCGATGGGCTCCTCCAAAGTGAATCCGGTGCCGCCGCGCCCGCTGCCCTCGCAGGTGGTGAAAGACGACGAGCCGTTGCTGGTTGCGGCGGCCAAATCGGGCGATATCTCGGCGTTTGAGACGCTGGTCGGCCGCTACGAGCACAAAATTTTCCGCCTCACGCAGAACATCACCCAGAATCGCGAAGACGCCGAAGACGCCATGCAGGAGGCGTTCCTGAAGGCCTTCGAGCATCTGGGCGAATTCCAGGGCAATTCCCGCTTCTACACCTGGCTCGTGCGCATTGCCGTGAACCAGGCGCTGATGAAGCTGCGCAAGCGCCGGCCCAATCAGGTCTCGCTCGATGAAGAAGTGGACACGGGCGAAGACATGATTCCCCGCGAGGTGGAAGACTGGGGACCTTCCCCTGAAGAGCGCTACGAGCAGACCGAACTTGCGCAGATTTTGTCTACGGTAGTGGGGGAACTCGAGCCAGCTTTCCGAATCGTTTTCCAGCTGCGCGACATCGAAGAATTGTCCACCGAAGAGACGGCGGAGGCGCTGGGGCTTTCGGTTCCGGCTGTGAAATCGCGGCTGTTGCGGGCGCGGCTGAAATTGCGTCAGAAGCTGAATCGATATTTTCGGCGAGGAGAAAATTCGTGAAGTGCAAAGGATTGCTGTCGGAGCTCGCGGATTATCTCGACGAGATGCTCGACCCGGCGCTTCGAATCGAAATTGAAGAGCATCTGGCCAAGTGCAAGAACTGCCGCGTTGTCGTAAACACCACGAAAAAGACCATCGAAATCTTCTGCAACTCCGAACCAGTTCCCCTCCCCGCCGACACGCGCCAGCGATTGCACATGGCCCTCGAGAAGCGCCTGCGGCGCGTGCAGGCCTGAACGAGCCCGCTCAAACGCCGCGCTCCGCGACCGGTCGCGCTTTGTCCTCCCACATCGGCACTCAGCTTTCCCAATTTCGCTCCCGGGCAATTTCATAGACTCGTCCCGCCACCACGATGTCCTCCGTGGCGACTCCATTCGATTTGAAAAGTGTGATCTGAGCCGGGCTCGGTGCGCCCGGGAATTTTTCCTGCGACGATGTCCGCAAAGTTCGCGCACGGATTCCCACCGGCATGCGTCGCCGGCAAACGCCTGAATCAGATCCCCTGCCTCGATTTTCGACTGCTCGCGCGAATCGGCGGCAATGACGTCGCAGCGAAGGACTGCTTCGGCGTCCAACTCGCGCTTTTGCGCCTGATTCACTCCAACCGCGTTGATGTGCATTCCCGGCTCGATCCAGCGCCCTTCCAGCACGGGCACCTTGGAGGTGGTGCAGGTGGTCACAATCTGGGCGCCCCGCACGGCCTCCTCCGCGGAGGAGACGGGCGTCACCGGAACGCCAAGCGCTGGCGTCATCTCTCGTGCGAACGTCTCGCGCCTTCCGGGATCGCGTCCGAAGGCGCGAATGCTTTCCAGTTTCCGGACTGCGGCAATTGCTTCCAGTTGCGTGCGGGCCTGCAGGCCCGTGCCGATGATCGCGGCGACGCGCGCATCCTGCCGCGCCATGAAGCGCGTGGCCACCCCGCTGGCCGCGCCCGTGCGCATCTGGCCGAGATAATCCGCTTCGATCAAAGCCACGAGTTCGCCCGACTCCGCGCTGAAAAGCGTCACGAGAAAGCGCGCGCCGCCTCGCGAAATCGAATAAATCTTCAAACCCATATAACCGGTCGTCAGATCCGCGGCGGCCATGTGATTGAGGACACCCTTTCCCGGCACGTGCAGCCGCTGGCGGTACTGCAGCATGGCTTTGCCTTCCGCGAGGCGCCTGAAAGGAAGTCTCGACCAATTCAAGCGCGAGCGGCATCGTCAGAATGGCCTTTACATCAGCTTCGGTTAGCAGCAATGGCATAGAACTCTCCTCAATGTCCTCAAGGTCCGCTACGGGCGCGGAGGCCTCGATGGCACATCTTGCTCTAAAGAAGTATCAGAAATTGAGGCGATAGCGAAAGACGCGCGATTCAGGCGAGTCCAGCACGAAGAGTTCCCGGCGCGGGCTGACGGCGAGCGCGGGAACAAACCGGTGTTGATAACCTAATTGAGGAGCCAGGTCGAAATCCAGCTTTGGCGCGCCGTCAGATGTGAAAACGTGGAGCGTAAGCCCATCTCCATCCATCAAAAACGCGTAGCCATTGGAAACCGCAAACTGATCACCCAGCCTGCGGCTGGGCGCCTTCTGCCGCGCAATAATTTCTGATACCAGATGTCCGGTTTCGGTGAAGCGAACGATCTTGTTGTCGTCCGCATCGAGCACGTAGATGTAGCCGTCGGACCCGGAAGCAATGGCCGTGGCCCGCTCTCCCGCAGCAGAAAAGGGGCGCCAGGTTTGTGTGAGTCGGAAGCCTGGCGTGTATACAAATACCTGGCCGGCGTTTTTGTCCAAGACGAAAATGAGCCCGTCGTCGGCCACCGTTACACCCAACGTATCCTCCGCGTTTGGACGCGACCTCAGCTTGAGATCGTGGTAGCGATCGCCCGTGGGCAGAAAAATGGACACGCTTCCGCGGCTCGCATCTGCCACGTAAATCGCGCCCCCACGATCCAGGGCAATTGCCTGGGGTGATTTGACCCAGTCGTCCTGGAAGGACAACAAGGGCGTGCCCTGCGGATCGAACTTATCAATGAAGCGGCTGCCTGCGTCAGCGATGAAAATATCGCCGAGAGCGTCTGTCGCAATGCAGGTGGGCTGGTCGAGGTGACCCGGTTCGCTGCCCTTCATTCCCCACGCGGCGACATACTGAATCGAAGGTGGCGCCTGTTTTCCAGCCTGAGCGCGAGCTTCGCGCTTCACAAGGAGGGCCAGGAATAGCAGGCACGTGAGCACCAGGCTAAAGGTGAGAGAGGCGCGGCGATGAAGCATGCCTACGAATCTATTCAATTGTGCGGCACGCCGCCACTTGAAGTTCGCAAGGGATGTGGCGGGACAATTAACGGCTTTGTCTTCTTCTTCGCTTCCGTCCTTTTCGTCGTTTTCGACTTGGCCGTGAGCGGACCGCCTTGCCGGACTCTGCGGACGATCGTCTGATGCATTCTGTACAAGCGCACTTCAGGCGCCGCACCGCTCAGTTCGGCAAACGAAAACGACGCGTCTCCCCCGGGAGCGATTGCCGGCGTGAGTTTCACGGGCAATTTCCCGCAGAGGTCGCTCTCGACATAGGCCGTCTCATACCGCTGACGCTGGTTGCCCCAGGTAAACACGCGCATCAACGTGAAATCGCAGGCCTGCCCTTCCGAGCCGCGGTCGCCGACAACCAGATACTGCGGCTTGGCTTCGCCCGTTGCATCGGCGACTTTGTTCAGCTCAAACCACGCCACAATTCGCATTCCGGCTGAACTGGCGTAGTCCGGGAGCGGGGCGGGAACGTCCAAGTCAACGAAGCGGCCGAGTAGCCAGCCAGCCATCGACGTCCGATCGCTGAAGTGAGCGCGAACGAGCCACCAATCTTCCTTTTTGGGTTCGCGCGCGTCTTCTGTAAAGGCTGGGGCGGAGACTGGCTCCGTGCCGGGTTTGGATGTGGCAGTGACACTTTCGACGCGCCGCTCGAATAGGTCGAGCGGAACATCCTTGCTTAACTGCCGGACGCGCGGCGCATCGCGGCCCGGGTCGAGATGCAGATTGCTCAAAACCCGCGTGTGACCGTGCGCCTCGACCGGAAGCGCTGCTGTGGAGGCGTCCAGATCCTTGGTTTTCTGCCAGAACTCGGAAGATAGCAAATCACGCTCGCTGGCCCAGCCAACGATTCCAGAGGGCGTACGCACCTGCACCTGATCGCCGTAGCGGCTGACCACGCTAAGCGGATCGCCAAAATTCACGGTCGCGACGGCGGAACGAACCTGCGCGGTGGTGCTCCAGAGAGTGACCTCACGATTCGCCGCGTAGGCGGTCTCGAGCGGGGGCTTGGCGTGGTGGAAACGGAAATGAACGGCGATCGCAATCACCGCGACCACCACAAAACCGATCAAGATCTTACGCATAAAAACCTGTTAATTCTCTCCGGAGTAAACAGATTCTACACGAATGATTCATTCGTAGTGTTATCTGGATCGAAAAAAAAGCAGATTGATGTGTCGAAGCGATGTGGTTTGCCTGTGCTAGAGTTATTGCGGTTTTTCAAAGGAGAACTTCGCGTGCACGGCATGGAGAAACTGCGGCCGCTGGCGCTCTTGTTTCTGCGGCTGGGCCTGGGGGCGATTTTTATCTATCACGGTTATCCAAAATTATTCGGGCACACCCACGAGTTCATGTTCGATGCGGCCAACCGCGGCGGACTGCCCGGCTACTTTGGCCGTCTCGCGGGCCTTGTTGAAGTGTTGGGCGGCGCACTGTTGATGCTGGGCTTGTTTACCAGGATTGCGGGTTTGCTTCTGACGATTGAGCTGGCGGCCGTGCTGTGGATGGGGCACGAACTGTTCGTGAACCCCAGAGCCGTGGGGCGCTACGAGTTGCCGCTGGCTTGCGCGGCAGGCGCGTTCGCGCTCGCGACGTTTGGAGCGGGATCGGTATCGCTCGACGCTGCGTTTTTCCGCGGCGGCGCGAGACCGGTGCGCAAAGCAAAAGCCTGAGCATCGCAGTCACCCTATCGTTACGCTGCTTGCGGGGAATGCGGCACAGCCGGCGGCGCAGACGTTGCGGCCACCGGGATAGGCGCCTGGGGCATCACGAGCCATGCCACGAGGTAGGCGATAATCGCCGGAACAATCGGAACCGGGACGAAAAGCAGCACCAGCCACACCAGGCGGACGACGGTGGAATCGATTTCCAGATACTCCGCGATTCCGCCGCAGACTCCAGCGATTTTGCGATCCGTGGACGAACGCAGCAGCCGCTTGTAACCGCGCGAGGAGGCGGTTTGCTGCATCCCGCCGCAAAAATTGCAGAAATTCGAGTAATCGGGAACTTCCCGCTGGCAGTGCTTGCAAGTCATCGTTTTGTCTCCTTCCAGCGCGGCGGAATCCGAAGATGCGGATCCAAAGTTGCAGACTTCACCGTGCTCGAACTCAACATACTCCCGGATTAATACGATAGCAAGCTGCGGACGGCGCTGATGATGTCTTCCGTCTGCGGCAGAATTTCATCCTCGAGTCTCGGATTGTACGCACAGAACGTGTCGGTGGCCGCCACGCGGCGAACCGGCGCGTCGAGTTCGCCGAACAATTCGTCGGCGATGCGAGCGGCGATTTCCGCGCCATAGCCCCAAGAGCGCGAATCTTCATAAGCCACGATCACACGATTGGTCTTGCGCACGCTTGCCGCAATCGCGTCCCAGTCGTAAGGGCTGAGCGTGCGCAGATCGATCATCTCCACTGAAATGCCCTCGCGATCGAGCGACGCCGCGGCAACTTCCGCGCGATGCACCACCGCGCCATAAGTGATGATGCTGACCTGGGCGCCCGCCGCGCAACCCGCGCTTTGCCAAAGGGAATCGTGAAATCCGGGCCGGGATAAGGCGTGCGATTGTAGGGCTGGCGATAGAGATGCTTGTGTTCGAGGAACAGCACGGGATCGTCCGAGCGGATCGCCGTGCGCAGCAGGCCGCAGACATCGAGCGCGGTGGAAGGCATCACGACGCGCAGCCCGGGAATATGCGTGAAGATCACCTCTCCGCACTGGCTGTGGTAAATCGCGCCGCCCGTAAGATAGCCGCCGATGGGTACGCGAATTACCGCCGGGCATTTGAAATGGCCCGCGGAGCGCCAGCGCTGCGTGGCCATTTCGCTGCGCAATTGCATCATGGCCGGCCAGATGTAATCGAAGAACTGAATTTCGGCGACGGGCTTCAGCCCTCGAATCGCCATACCGATGGCGCGGCCCACAATCGCGGCCTCGGCGATGGGCGAGTTGAACACGCGGCTTGCGCCGTACTTGCGCTGCAATCCGGCGGTGGCCTTGAACACGCCGCCCTTCCCTTTCACGGAGGAAAGATTCTCGGCGCGGCTGCAATCGGCAACGTCTTCGCCAAAAATAACGATGCGCTCGTCGCGGGCCATTTCATCGAGGAGCGTGGCGGAGACGATCTCGACCATCGTCTTGGGATGCCCGCTCAAGTGGGGCTGCGTTTCGAATTGGCTGGACGCCGGGTCCACGTCGGGCGAGTAGACGTTTATATAGACGGAGTCGACCGCGGGCGACTCGGCCGCCAGCGCGCGGTCGGTGGCTTCGGCGACCTCGCGGACCACCTCCGCTTCGAGCGCTTCGAGTCCGCGTTCGTCGAGAATTCCCTCGCGCACCAGGAATAAAGCGAATTTCGGAATCGGGTCGCGGTGCGCTTCCGCTTCGCGTTCCGCGGCAGTCTTGTAAAGTTTTTCGTCGTCGGAAAGAGAATGCGAATACGGCCGCGTGACGTGCGCGTGGACGAGCGCCGGTCCCTTGCGGGCGCGGCAATGGGCTACGGCGCGGCTGAGGGATTCGTAGCTTTCCAGCGGATCGGTTCCGTCGCATTCCTCGACGTGAAAATGCGGGAAATTGCGAACCAGGTGGGAGATGCTGCCGCCAGCCGTCTGATATTCCACCGGGACGGAAATGGCATAGCCGTTGTCTTCCACCAGGAAAAGAACGGGAAGCTTGCGCAGGCTGGCGGCATTGAACGCCTCGAAAAATTCGCCTTCGCTTGTGGCGCCCTCGCCGCCGGAAACGTAAGCGACCTCGTCGGGATGATAATCGACCGCGCTGCCGCCGGGGGCTTTGCGGGCCTGGTCGAGCGCCTTGGGAAATTGCTGGTAATAAAGTGAAGCTTCGGCAGCGCCGACCGCGTGCAGCCAGCGCGTGCCCGTGGGCGAGGAACCGGTGACGAGATGAAACTTCGGATTCCCCCAGTGCGAAGGCATCTGGCGCCCGCCGGAAGCGGGATCGTCCTTCGCGCCGACGCCTTGCAGCAGCATCTCGTAGGGCGTCTCGCCGACCATCAGGGCCAGCGCGCGGTCGCGGTAATAGGGGAAGAACCAGTCGTAGCCGGATTTCAGAACCAGGCCCGCGGCCACCAGAACAGCCTCATGCCCTGCGCCGCTGATCTGAAAGAAAATCTTGTTCTGGCGCTTGAGCTGGATTTCGCGGTCGTCGATCTGGCGGGAGAGAAACATCGTGCGGTAAATGCGGATCAAGGTGTCGCGGATAAGCCGCGATACTTGGACGCGTCGAGAGGCGATCTGTCTTGAGTTTCACATGAGAGGCCAAGGAGTTGCCTCCGATCCGATTGCAGAAGGCGGGCCGACGCATTCCCCTTCGCCTCATTATATCCAAATGCGCGCCGGGCAAATACAAGAAGGCGAAGACTGCCCCCACGCGTGGGTAAATCGCGGATCAGTCGAGCAAATCGAAAAGCTCTGCAGCCGCCGCAAAGGCCGCGTCGCCATGGCGAACTGTTTCTCCGTGGGCGGCGGATTTGAAAGGCTCCTCCGCGGGAATGCGATCGAGCCAGCGCTGCAACGTGAGCTTTTCATGGTCCGAGAAGTCAAGACGGATCAAAATGCGAACGTTCGAAGCGGCCTGATCATCCCTTGCAGAATCGGCCTTGGACCGCGCGCTTGGAGCTTTTTTCCCGGACTTACCTTTGGCGCCGGTTTCCTCCTTCGTTTCTCCGGCCGCAGCCTCGGCGCCTCCATTGGATGCTTTGCGGTCGAACTTGAGAAGGATTTTCTTGCCGAGGCGGAAACCCTGTTGCCAAGCGTCCACCTTGAGACGCGCTTGCTGCGCAGCGTCTTCATTGGTGCCGAAATCGAAAATCAATATGGATTGTGCCATGCATGTTCTATATCGGCCCCCTATCCACATGTCAAGGGCGACGCGATCCTCGATGGCTAACCGAGATCCGCGATGGCGTGATAGCATACCTGAGACAATTTTGAGGCGATGGAGTTCGCCTGAACCGTCCGCGATGGACTGATGACTCCTGGCCGCCGCCGGCGCCCAGGAGTTTTTGCTTTTAGGGCGGTTGGCGCGAGAAACGCGAGACAAAGGAAGGGACCGTGCGGATTGCTCTGCTGATTGTGTTTGGCATCGCTGGAACGCTGGCGCGCTACGGATTGCAAGGGTTCGTGCAGCAGCGCACCGGTTCGACCTTCCCAAGCGGTACGCTGGTGGTGAACTTGATCGGCTGCTTCCTTCTGGGCGGCATCGGGCAATACGCCCTGACGCATCTCACGATTCCTCCGGACTGGCGCATCGGCATCACCGTGGGATTCTTCGGCGCGTTCACCACGTTTTCAAGCTTCAGCTATGAAACGGCGCGCATGCTTGAAGACGGCGACTGGATGCGCGCGGAGCATCTATGTGCTCTCGAGCGTGATCGGCGGCCTGCTGGCGGTATTCTGGCGGGATGCAGAATCGCGGACCGAATATGACGTCGCTATGACTCCTTCACGAAGGAGGCTCGATGGCACGACGCGGCGAAACACGAGCGGTTTGAAGGCGAGCGCACGCTGATGCGCATTCATATCGGCGAATCCGACCGATGGCACGGCAAGGCACTCTACGAGGCGATTGTCGAACTGCTGCGGCAAGAGAAATTCAGCGGCGCGACCGTGCTGCGAGGCGTGGGCGGCTTCGGGTCGTCGAGCATGTACCATACGGAAAAAGTTCTGCGGCTCTCGCAGGACCTGCCTATCGTGATCGAGGTGGTCGAATTCACCGAGCGCATCGAAGCATCCTTCCGCGGCTGGATGAAATGATCGGGGGCGGCCTTGTGACGCTCGAAAAGGTCCGCGTGATCCTCTATCGCTCCGGCAAGAAATAACTCTCCGCCGAAAACCCGAAAAATTTTGAATTTCGGCTATTGCGCCAGCGGTTGTCCCGTGCTACGGTGAGCGAACAAAAGGCGAAGATGCCGTCATGCAATTTGGCGCATAGCTGCGTCTGAAGGAGCGTCCAATGCCAGCAGCGGGGCAAACGTCAGACGGCGGCAACAATCGGAACGCCGCCCGGCGGCAGAACTCGCCGTTCGTGGATAGCGCGCGACAGCGACTAACACGATTGACACCGTGCAGGAGGCTCTTAGCTCGCTGGCGGCGCGCTACCGCGCCGACGAGGTGCTCACGGCGGTGCGGCATATTCCGGCGCGCGAGGCGCAATTCCGGCCGATGCCGGACGTGGGTGCGGCCGGAGCTGGCCGCCGCGTACGCGGCCAAAGGGATCGAGAAGCTCTATTCGCATCAGGCGGCCGCGGCGGAACTCGCGCACGCCGGGAAAAATTTTGTGGTGGTGACGCCGACGGCCTCCGGCAAAACGCTTTGCTACAACCTGCCGGTGCTGAATGCGGTGCTGGAAAATCCCGATACGCGCGCGCTCTACCTCTTCCCCACCAAGGCGCTGGCGCAGGACCAGCTCGCCGGAGTTGCACGATCTTGCCACGCGGCTCGACGACCGCTTTGGCGTGTTCACCTACGACGGCGACACGCCGAGCGACGCGCGCAAAGCGATCCGCGAGCGCGGGCACGTGATCCTTTCGAATCCGGACATGCTGCACACCGGAATCCTGCCGCACCACACGAAATGGATGCGGCTGTTCGAGAATTTGCGCTACATCGTGCTCGATGAGCTGCACACGTATCGCGGCGTGTTCGGCAGCCACCTGGCGAACGTGCTGCGGCGGCTGCGGCGCGTGGCGCGATTTTACGGCTCGGAGCCGCAATTCATCTGCTGCTCGGCGACGATTGCGAATCCGGGCGAGCTGGCGGCGCAGCTGATCGAGAAAGAAAGTCGAAGTGATCGAGGAAAACGGCGCGCCGGCGGCGGAAAAGCTTTTCGTCTTTTACAACCCGCCGATGGTGAACCGCAACCTGGGCATCCGCCGCAGCTATCTGAACGAGACGACGCGCGTGGCGAAGGAACTGCTGGCGCGCAAGCTGCAGACGATCGTGTTCGCCAACAGCCGGCTGCACACGGAGGTGCTGCTCACGTATTTGCAGCAGGCCAATCCGGCCGCAGCCCGGGCAGGCGGAGCCGATTCGCGGCTATCGCGGCGGATATTTGCCGGGCGAGCGGCGCGAAATCGAGCGCGGGCTGCGCGAGGGGCGCATGCGCGGAGTGGTGGCGACGAATGCGCTGGAATTGGGCATCGATATCGGCTCGCTCGATGCGTGCGTGATGGCGGGATATGCCGGATCGATCGCGTCCACGTGGCAGCGGGCGGGACGCGCGGGACGGCGCAGCGGAGACTTCGTGCGCGGTGCTGGTGGCGTCGTCCGCGCCGCTCGATCAATTCATCGTGCAGCATCCGGACTATTTTTTCGGGCGCTCGCCCGAGCACGCCTACGTGCAGCCGGACAATCTGGAAATTCTGGTGAACCATTTGAAATGCGCGGCGTTCGAGCTGCCGCTTGCGCCGGAAGAAAAATTCGGCGAGCGTCGACTCTGCCGACGCTCTGCGAGCGGCTTGGCGAAGCGGGCTTTCTGCATCGCAGCGGCGGACACTGGCACTGGGTGCAGGAGGCGTATCCGGCGGATACGGTGAGCCTGCGCGCGGTGACCTCGGACAATTTCGTGATTATCGATACCACCGGCGGAGAAGATCGGCAGGAAGCCCGGAAGTGATCGGCGAGGTGGATTTTTCTTCCGCGCTCACGACCGTGCATCCGAAGGCGATTTACCTTCACCAGGGCCAGCAATATCACGTGGAGCAGCTCGATTTCGATCAGCGCAAAGCGTACGTGAAGCCCGTGAACGTGGACTACTACACGGACGCGATCCGCTACACGCAGGTGCGCGTGCTGGAAATTGCCGAGGAAGAGAGCATCGCCGGGCCGGCGGCGCGCGCGCACGGCGACGTGCTGGTGCGGTCGCAGGTGGTCGGATTCAAGAAGATCAAATTTTTCACCAACGAAAATGTGGGCGACGGAAAACTCGAGCTGCCGGAAAACGAAATGCACACCACGGCGTTCTGGATCACGCTGGAGCGCAAGCTGCTCGAGAGCCTGCCGTTCGCGCTGTCCGATCGGCAGAGCGGAATTTTCGGCCTGCTCTACGCGCTGGAATCGATGGCGGCGCTGCTGCTGATGTGCGACCGCCGCGACCTGGGCACGGCGGTGGGCGAGCGGCCGCGCGAGCCCGGGAATCGAAACGGAATGGCAGGAATTTACCGACGCGCGACGAACGACCCGTCGGAGATGAAGGAATTTTTCGAGCCGAATTTGTATCTCTACGACGCCTATCCGGGCGGCATCGGATTCAGCGAGCCGCTCTATCGCGTGCACGATTTGCTCTTGCGACGCGACGCGCGAGTTGATCGCGGCGTGCCCGTGCGAGCAAGGGTGCCCTTCGTGCGTCGGGCCGGCGGGAGAAAAGAGCGAGCGCACCAAGGAAGCGGCGCTGGCGATTCTGGATCGTCTCTGCGCCAGTGAATCCACTAACCAGTTCGCTCAGCGGAGTTACATCTTCGGGATGCATCCCGGTGCAGCGAGGGATCCTGTCTGGTATTGGAAGCAGATGCGCGAAGTTTTGCGACTACTGATAACGGAAGCGGCGGATGAGCAGCTTAGCCCGGATAAATTTGCGCGACTCAAAGCGCTGCAGCGGCCGCGGACAGTGCGCCCTGCGGCCGCGACCACAGCAGACGGGTTCAAGACGAATCGGAGGCTCGCGCCGCTTTCCGAGGATGATCGCCGCGCGGCATGCGCCCCGATATTCCGCTCGGGAGCGGAGCGGCTGGCGCAGATTCTGGGCGCGCATGCCAAGCCGCAACAAATTCGGCGAGCATCTCGCGCTGCGCCGATGGTTCTCGGAATCGATCGGCTGCGAGGCGCCCGAGCGGCCCGCTTAGACGCGGCGGCGCTGCGGCTGCTCGCGCCAGACGCGCCATGACGAGCGTCTGCCGATCCGCAGCAATGGCTTTTTCTCGATACGGAGACCACCGGGCTTCGCGGGCGGCACCGGGACATATCCGTTTCTGATCGGCATCGCGTGGTGGGACGCGGGCGGCCTCGAGGTGGAGCAATTTTTCATGCGGGAGCACAGCGAGGAGCATTCGGTGCTGGTGGCGCTGGCGGAGCGCATGGCCGAGCGGCGCGTGCTGGTCACCTTCAACGGCAAATCGTTCGACTGGCCGCTGCTGGAAACGCGCTATCACATGACGCGCAAGATTCGCCTGCCGTGCGCCGCGCGCGCATCTCGATTTTCTGCACCCGGCGCGCAATCTGTGGCGGCTGCGGCTGGGCTCGGCGCGGCTGCCGGAGCTGGAAAAGCACGTGCTGGGATGGAATCGCGGCGCGGACGTGATGTCCGAGCTGATCCCGCAGATTTATTTCGATTTTCTTCGCGGCGGCTCCCCCGATCCGCTGGTCCCGATCTTCCATCACAACCAGATGGACCTGCGCGGGCTGGCGGGACTGGCGGCCGGGTGCTCGCCGTGCTGGGCGATCCGGAGCGCACGGGCAGGACGCGCTGGAGCTGTTCGGCGTGTCGCGCATCTGCGAACGGCGAGGCGAATCGGCGCGCGCGCGGACGCTTTATGAGCGGTCGATCGCGGCCGGAACTCCCGCCGGAAACCGAACGGGCCGCGCAGCGCTCTCTCGCGCGGCTGGCGAAGCGGGAGGGAGATCATTCGACTGGCCTGCGCGCTTTGGGAGAAGATGCTCGGAGACTCGCGCGAAGGATTTGAAGCCTACGAGCAGCTGGCGATTCATTACGAGCGCCGCGCGCGCGAGCCGCATCGCGCCGCGGAACTGGCGCGCAAAGCGCTCGCCGAGCTGCGGCGCGCCAACCGGCTAGGGACCGATCGCGGCCGCCGCCTACAGGCAGAAGCGCGAGCGATTCGAGAAGCGCCTGGCGCGGCTTGAACGCAAGGGTCGCCTGGGCTTGCTCGATCCGATACAGGCAGTTCCGCCACATCTTGCCGAAGAACCCAAATAGTCCCGCGAGAATCACTCAGCGCAGTACAATGGCTCCCTCCCATAAGTTGAAGTGAGCAAACGGCGCAGGCCGGGAAGGCGAGTCGAATAGCATGTTCCTCGGCCACTACGGCATCGCACTAGCTGCGAAAAAAGCCGCGCCTAAGGCGTCGTTAGGTATCCTGGTGCTCGCAGCGCAATTGGCGGACTTGCTCTGGCCGATTTTTCTGCTGCTCGGGTGGGAGCAAGTGCGCATCGAACCCGGAAACACGCGGGTGACACCGCTGAACTTTGTTTCATATCCCTACTCGCATAGCCTCGTCGCACAACTGCTTTGGGGCCTCGCACTAGGCGGCCTGTACTTCGGCTTTCGCAAGGACGCCCGGGGCGCGACGGTCGCCGCGATTTGCGTGCCGACGCACTGGCTGCTTGACTACCTTGTCCACCGCCCGGACATGCCGATCTATCCGGGCGGTCCGCGCTATGGCCTCGGCCTGTGGAATTCTCTTCCGGTTACAGTGGCGGCGGAACTAGCTCTATTTGGAGCAGGCATTGCGATTTACATGGGCGCCACACGAGCAAAGGATCGCACAGGCCAGTATGTGCTCTGGTCACTGCTGCTCTTTCTTGTGGTGGTTTACTTCGCTTCGATCCTTGGACCGCCGCCGCCCAGTGTTCACGTCCTCGCTGCGACCGCGCTCGCCCTTTGGCTAACCGTGCCGTGGGCCGCCTGGGCCGACCGGCACCGCAAAATAACTTAAAACGCGCCCGGTTTTGGCCGGCCCTGCCTAAGCGAGGGTTCGACGCTGGATGGACGTTCGATCCCAATATGAGTAGCGTGGTGCACAAACACGCGCGCACCTTTTAGCGGAGAAGAATCCAGAAGGGAC
The DNA here is from genome assembly GCA_963848365.1 of uncultured Acidobacteriota bacterium. GTDB lineage: Bacteria > Acidobacteriota > Terriglobia > Acidiferrales > UBA7541 > Palsa-295. The sequence goes on along the minus strand of CAWKDI010000002.1, from coordinate 281,678 downwards.
TGCAATTCCGGCACCGTGTATGCGGCGCGGACAGAATCCCGATACAGCTTATACATGGCGCCGGAGTAGTGGCGGCCATGCCAGCGCACGTGAAGCGGAAACGCTAGGCGGCTCGGGCGCCGCAAATCACGTAGCAAAATCGCAGCACCTGGCTTCGCAACACGAGCCATTTCGGCAAGAAGGTTGCGCGGCTCGGCCAGGTGATGCAGCACGGAGTTGCACATCACGAGGTCGAAAGAAGCGTCGGGGAAAGCCAGGCGGTTTGCATCGGCGCTGTGAAACTCGACACGCCCGGCAGCCTCCCGGGCCGCTTCCAGATTGGACCGCGCCTGCGCAATCATCGTGGCGGAACGGTCGACAGCGACAAACTTCCAGAGCGTGAGGCGCTGGGCCAGTTTCAGTACGATCTGTCCTGGACCCGTGCCGATATCCAGGGCGCGCCCGCGCTCTCTGGCGCGCACCAGGCGAAGGGTGTGTTCGACAAATGTATCGTCAATGCGATTTAGATACGCCTGCGCAGCCGCGGCGGAATAGGCCTCCACTTCCGACGAATCCTCCATCGCTTCTGGCTCGGGAATTCGAGGAAGATCGAATGCACTCATGGGCTGTTGTCTGGTAACAGCCGAAATTTTAGCCCTGTTCAGGCCGGGAAATAGGTGGAATCGTGCCGTACGGCATCGACAGCCTGCAGGAGTGCTTCACCATCATCTTCTTTAGCGACATACCCCTGCAAGTGAAGCTTCTTCGCTCTATCAATGAACTCGCGAATGCGGTGCATGGTGAAAATCAGGATGGGCGTATCCGGGGCGAACTTTCTTATTTCCCGCGCGGCCGACAATCCGTCCATTACAGGCATGCTGACATCGAGTATCACAAGATCTGGTTTTAGCTCCTGCGTTTGCTCAACCGCTTCCTCGCCGTTCTTTGCTTCTCCTACGATCGTCAGTCCAGGCTGCTCTTCCAAAAGACTGCGAATTCCTTTTCTTACAGCGTCGTGATCGTCTGCGATTAAAACGCGATTGAGTGACATGGTCCGCTCCCCCAGGATCTCTACTCCCCTGGACAGACTGGCAGGAGCCGGCAATTTGCTCTATCGGATAAACACCCTAGCGACGCGAGGATTGTGACTAAACCGTTGCTTAAGTACTTGAGGCAGTGAGGCTAAGGCGTATTCCTGAGGGACTCACGGCACACTCGCGCAGCGATCAGACGTGTTCGAGTTGCGCCAGCCGGAAGGGATCGCCTACTTTTTCATGCAGTTCCGCCCAAATCCTCTCGGGCTGGGCCAGAAACACCTTTACCACTCGAGGGTCAAACTGCTTGCCGGAATACCTGAGGATTTCTTCGCGCGCGGCGGAGATGGGAAGCGCCTTGCGATACGGGCGATCCGAGATCATCGCGTCCAGGGTATCGGCGACCGCGAAAATTCGCGCCCCTAGGGGAATTTGCTCGCCCTTGAGCCCTCGAGGATAGCCGGAACCGTCGTAGCATTCCTGATGAGATAGAACAATCTCGGCCGCCTCTTTTAAAAAGGGAATGCGCGCGAGCACCGCAAACCCGATATCGCAGTGGCGTCGCATGATTTCGCGCTCGTCGGCGGTCAGCGGGCCGGGCTTGCGCAGGATGCTGTCGGGGACCCCCATTTTGCCGATGTCGTGAAGGAACGCGCCGCGGGCAATGTGGCGAAGGAGCCCTTTGTCGACATCCATGGCACGGGCAATGGTGATCGTAAACGCGGTCACGCGCTGGCAATGGCCTTCTGTCTCGGCGTCCTTGGCGTCCAGCGCGCCGCCCAGGGCTTCCAGCGTGTAGTCGTAAGACTGCTCCAAATCCTGCAGAGCAATGGAAAGTTGCTGCGTGCGCTCCGCGACCAGGTGTTCCAGGTCGCTCTGATAGGTGCGATTTTCGATTACAAGCTGGCGATGCTCAAGGGCGCGTCGCACGCTCAGATAAAGCTGATCTTTCTCGAAGGGCTTCAGTATGTAATCGTAGGCGCCGGCGCGTATAGCTTCGAGGGCGATGGAGATGTCGTGCATGGCCGTGACCATGATCACCGGCACGTCCGGATCCTCCTGACGCAATTCGGCCAGCAGCTTGAGCCCGTCCATCTCCGGCATCACGATATCGCTCAGAACGAGATCGTAGGAGTCCTTGCGGAACGCCTGGAGACCCAGCCGGCCGTTGGAGCTCGTCGTGCAGCTATAACCTTTCGTTTCGAGGATCGTGGAGATGACTTCGCGGATAGCTTCTTCGTCGTCCACGACGAGTATTTTATCTTTTTGCACTGTCTCTCCGATTTACGAACCATTATAAGGCAAGACACACGCCCGAACGGGCCGCGTTGTTCTATCTGACACGTGCGTTATAGTTTGCGTCTGGGCTTCCCTCAGCCGATTAGCCAGTTAGTTACGCAAGGATACGTCTGCGCGCGAAATACGGGGTATGGCCTGAAGCCAAAGCCTGATGGAATCCGCTTCCAATTCGGTACTGCTGGCGTTCACTTTTTTCGAGGGCGCCGCCGCGCTTATCTTGCTTGTTATCTATTCACTGCTGACGACGGCTCTCCCTTCGCGATTTTTCCGGTATTGGGTGGCGGGCTGGATCGTTTTCCTCGCTCTGCAGGTAACCAAGATCACCCTGCTGTTAAATGGCGCTCCGCAGAACAATCTTCCGGTCTATCCGATTGCTTTTGCGACCGCATCCTTGATTCTGGCGGCCGCCTTTGAGTGCTGCGGACTCTCTAGCCGGCTTAAGTATCTGCTCATCTGCGGGGTTGCCGCCTGCGCCGGCATGGTCGCGCTGGACTTTGCAAATCAGTCCGTTCTGCTGCAGTGGGGAAGGTCTCTCCTGGAGTCCGGCTTTTTTCTTGCGGCAGGCTGGATGTTATGGCGTTCGCAATCCCAGCACCGCGGGTTCGGCTGGAAGCTTCTCGCGGGCGCCTTGCTGGTGTCGGGTTTTCATAGCTTGGATCGGCCGCTATGGACCATCCAGCCCCTTTTTCTCTTCCGGGTTGGGCTGCAAGGGGTATTCATGATCACTGCGGGGATAGCCATGGCCGTCCTTGCACTGGAGGCTGACCGCGCGCGCAATGAGGACCTCAACGAGAGGCTGCGCCGGTTGGCATTGATTACGGCGGAAGCCACGCAGTCTTTCCGAGTCGATAAAGCGCTGGACGGAATTTTGCGCCACCTCGTCGAAAGCCTGAACGCGAGCCACGGAGTTGTTTTTCTGATCGACGAATCTCGCGAAGAGCCAGGCCTGGATCTGCGGGCTGCCGTGGGATTCAGCGAAGAGTATCTCGAACAATATGCGAGGCTTCCGGCACGCGAGGCCTGGGTGCGCGAAATGTTTTCGCAGACCCCGAAGTTCGTTTCCGGGGCGGTAAAGGAGAATTCTTGCCTCGCGGAATGCCTCGGTCCCGAAAAGCTCGCTAGCGGAATCATCGTGCTTGTCCCAGGCAAAGATGGCGCGCTCGGATTGCTCGCCATCGGTTCCCGCGTCCCGCGGAAGTTCGGCAATGACGAGGAAGAGTTTCTGGTCAACGTGGCCAACCTGCTGGGGCTGACGGTTCAGAACATCGCCCTGTTTGAAAGCGCCGCAATTTCCCGCACGCAGTGGCGCGATACCTTTGATTCGATTGATGATCTCATCTTCGTCCATTCAACCGACGGCCGCATCCTGCGAACCAATCGCGCCTTTTCGGACCGCGTTCACCGGGAGCCCGTGGCTATCGTTGGCAAGAATGTTCGGGAAGTCCTCAAACGAGGCACGGCGCATTGGATTCGCTGCCCTTATTGCGAGGGCGTGGCCGGAAAAGCGGAGGAAATCGATCCGTCCTTTGGAGGTTATTTTCTCGCCACCAACTCCGCCTTGCACGGGTCCGAGGACGATCGCCTGGGCACCATTCACGTCCTGAAGGATTTCACCAGCAGGCGCATGGCCGAGAATAAGTTCCGCAACCTTTTCGAAAAGGCCCAGGAGGGGGTGTTTGTTGCCACGCCTCACGGGCGCCTGTTGGATTGCAATGACGCCCTCACGCGCCTGTTCGGTTATCAGGACCGAGCTGAACTGATTGAAGTCTACAGCCCCGAAAAATTCTACGTGGATATCAACGATCGGCGGCGCTGGGTGGCAATCCTGAACGAATGCGGCGAGGTGCGGGATTTCGAGTTCGAGTTCCGCAGGCGCGACGGCGAGAAACGCACCGCGTACCTATCCGCCTTCGTGACCCGCGACAACTCCGGAGCCACCGTCGCCTACCAGGGGTTTCTCCTGGATATCACGGAGCGCAAACAGGCGGAACTGGAAATACGCCGCCGGAACCAGGAACTTCTCGCCCTGAACGCCATCGGAGACCTGCTCCGGGAATCGGCGACGCTCGATGAGGGACTGGCCAAGGCTCTCGAGAAGATATCCGAGCTTTTCGCTGTGGATGCCGGAGCCGTTCATCTTCTTGAGGAGCCGGAAAACACCTTGCGGCTCTCGGGTGCCGTCGGCTGCAAATCGGCGCAAATGCGCGGTGTGTTTTCCGTTCAGGTCGATGGAGCCCTCCTCGATCGGATACGCCAATCCCATGCGACTCTCCTTCCTGGCACCGATCCCTCTCTTCCGCAGGACTTTCAAATCCTCCAGAGGAACGAGGGGATCGTGGCCTCCCAGTTTGCCGTTCTATGGGCCAAAGACCGAATCATGGGCACGCTGCTCATCGGCTCGAGGAGCCCGCGCGAATTTTCAGCGGCGGAGATCAATCTATTGGCAGCGATCGGGAACCAGATCGCCGTCACGGTCGATAAGTCTCTTCTGCTCGAGGAAACGCGCGAGGCCTACCAGAGTCTGCGGCAAACGCAGGAACAGCTGCTGCAGAGTGAAAAAATGGCGGCCGTTGGACAGCTGGTGGCCGGGGTCGCGCACGAATTGAATAATCCGCTGACCGCGATCCTCGGCTATAGCCAATTGCTTCAGTCGCAGGAGTTCACCAGCCCTCGCGGTGCCGACTACGTGGAGAAACTCTATAAGCAGGCGCAGCGTACGCACCACATCGTGCAAAGCCTGCTCAGCTTTGCGCGCCAGCACCGGCCGGAACGCGTCTCCGTGGACCTCAACCAGATTATCGAAGACACGTTGATCTTGCGCGAGTACGACATGAAGTCAGCGAATGTAAAAGTCCACCGGGAATTCGATCCGCGCCTCCCTGAAACTGGAGGAGACTTCCACCAGCTGCAGCAGGTTTTCCTCAATATTTTGAACAACGCGGTGGATGCCGTGGGTGAAAATGAGGGCGTCGGGGAGATATGGATTCGCACGCAGCGAATCGGCGACAGTCTGTGCGTCGAATTCAGCAATAACGGCCCCCCCATCAAGAATCCCCATCGGGTTTTTGATCCCTTCTATACGACCAAGCCGGTGGGCAAGGGAACGGGCCTTGGGCTCAGCATCTGCTACGGCATCGTGAAGGAGCACGGAGGCGAAATCGAGGCGCACAACTCCGAGCGGGGTGTCACCTTTACCGTCTCACTGCCGTTGATTGCAGCCCTGGAATCTCCACACGCGGACCATCCCGCAACTGCGGACAGCATGGCCGGAAAAGTTCTTGTGCTGGAAGGGGAAGAGGCTGTTTCGCAACTGGAGCAGGAAGTCCTCGAGTCGCGGGGGCTTTGCGTTTGCGCCGTGCGGAGCGCTTGGGAGGCGATGGACGTACTAAAGCAGGAATCGATCGATGCAGCGGTTCTGGATCTGAAGGTACCCGGGGAAACCTCCACACCGGACCTCTACCGCTGGATCCGGCAAAATCGCCCCGAACTATCCCACCGGGTAATCTTCACGTCCTCCAGTCTTCGGGATGCCGACCCTGGGGAATTGCAGCAGAGGTTTGGATGCCCGCTTTTGGCCAAGCCCTTCGCCGTGGAGGATTTCTGGAAAGCAATTCAGAAGATTTTCGTTTCCGAAACCTCCGCAGCTTGAAACGGCAAGCGCGAACATCGCCACTCCCCGGGCTCGGCAACTCACAAGTCACGACACCGGGCATCCGGAAGAAACCTGAGGAAACCTGCTATCCTGAGAGCGTCATCCAACTCCCTGGAGGTTGGTGTGAAGCGACTAGGCTGCTTGATTATCCTGATCCTGCTGGGACTGAGTGCCGCTGCCCGGCAGGGAAATCCGCCCGCGAAAGAAATTGCGCCGCCGAAAGTGGATTCGCCCTCGCAGACGCCCGCACCTTCCAATCCGGACTTTATTCGCGCCGCTGACGAAGTTCTCGCGCAGATGAGCAAGCTGCTCGATTTGCCTATCAAGGAGCCGCTAAAAAAAAGCCTCCGCTCGAAGCAGGAAATTCGCGATTACCTGATCAAGGCTGAAAAGGAAGACAAGGATGAGGTCCAGCGCGACGCCGACACGAAGACCCTAGAGGCGTTCGGACTCATCCCCAAGGGCTTTCCTCTCGATTCCTTCATGCTGGATGTGCTCACCGACCAGATCGCCGGCCTCTACGATCCCAAAGCCAAAGAATTCTATATCGCGGACTGGATTGCTCCGGATGAACAGCGCTCCGTGATGGCGCACGAATTGACGCACGCGTTGGAGGATCAGTCCTACCACATTGACCCCTGGATCAAGGCCGCGCGGCCCAACGACGACGCGGAGCTTGCGCGCGAAGCGGTGAGCGAAGGCAGCGCGATGGCCGCGATGGTCGATTATTCGCTCCGCGAACAGAAAATGGGAGTCCGCGACCTTCCGGACGTGACGCTTCTTCTGCGCTCCGGCGCCGTGGACGAGATGAGCAAAGACCCTCACCTTGCAACCGCCCCTCCCTACATCCGGGATGACCTGCTGTTTCCTTATCTGGCAGGGACCACGTTCTCTCAGCAGTTTTTAAAGGCTCATTCCGGCTGGTCGGATCTCAATATCTTATTTGCGAATCCTCCGGTCTCGACCCAGCAGATCATGCACCCGGATCTCTATCTCGCGGGCGTAAAGCCTGAAAAAGTCGTCCTGCCCGATTGGAAGAAGCTTCTTCCGGCCGATTGGAAGTTCCTGGAAGAAAACGTAATGGGCGAATTCAACTTGGACGAGGTGCTGAAGCAGTTCCTCGGCCAGGAGCGAGCGGACAAGCTCGCTGAGGCGTGGCGCGGGGACCGCTATGCTTCCTTTCAGAACCAGAAAACGAACCAGATTCTTCTCGTGTTTCTCGTCGACCTGGATAGCGTGGAGGATGCCTCCCGGTTTTGCGGGCAGTATAGCGAAGCCCTCGAGAAGAAATATCCGTCGCGGACCCAGCTTTTCCGCCGGCCGAATTTCTTCCAATTCCACGCGGATAGCGGCGGAGTTTTCCTGCGCTGCTCCGGAACACAATGCCTGACAGTCGAGGGTGCCACCCGCGAGACGTTCGACAAGATCAACGGCGCCGTTGGCTGGATATCTGCGCCCACGCCCCCGGCGCCCGAAGGAACCGAATCGATTGCTCGGCTGATTGGCATGAACCCCTGAATCGCCCTTATCGGACCGCGGGTGACCGTTCCCATCCTTGTTTGGCCTCACTCTATTCTCTCTAAACCGTGAACTGCAAGTCGGTGGAACGATTCCGGCTTCCTGCCGTAAGTACACTTCGGGGGCAAACCGCATCAAACTTGAAATGAAATCAACCGGTGCAGCCATATGTGTGATGGGAAGGCTTTGCTTGGGCGCCTTCTTGCTGCTTTTGCTCTTCCCCGGAGCATCACTTTTCAGCCAGGACCAGCGAAAACCCGATATCTCCGTCGATGTGAAGCTCGTCAACGTGCTCGCCACGGTGCGCAACAAGAAGGGCGATATCGTTCGCAATCTCACCAAGGACGACTTCGTCCTGGAGGAAGATGGACGCCCGCAGACGATTCAGTATTTCTCCCAGGAATCCGACCTTCCGCTGACCTTGGGCTTGCTGGTGGACACCAGCATGAGCCAGCGAAGCGTGCTCGGCCAGGAACGAACCGCGAGCTACAGCTTCTTTGATCACATGCTCCGCGAAGACAAGGACAAAGACTTCCTGATCCACTTCGACCACGAAGTGGAGCTCCTTCAGGACCTCACCTCCTCGCGGGAAAAACTCGAAAAAGCCCTCGAACTTCTGGACACTTCCGAGCGTGACTCAAGCGGCGGATATGGAGGAGGCCAGGGCGGCTCCGGTGGCGGAGGGGGAGGCCGCGGAATGCACGGGCACGGAGCAGGCACGCTGCTCTACGATGCGATCTATCTTGCCTCCAACGAGATCATGAAAAAGCAGCAAGGGCGGAAAGCAGTCGTTGTGCTCACGGATGGTGTGGATCACGGCAGCAAAGAGTCCCTTGAGAGCTCAATCGAATCCGCGCAGCGGGCCGACACTCTGGTTTATTCGATTTACTTCACCGGCAGCGAGGGCGGCGGATTCGGACGAGGCGGCGGATTTGGCGGCCCGCGCATGGGCGGGGGCGGAATGGGAGGCGGCTGGCCGGGCGGCGGAGGCGGTCGCCACAGATACCCGCAGGAGGAGTCCGTCGACGGCAAGAAGGTTCTCGAGCGCCTTTCCCGCGAGACAGGCGGTCACATGTTTGAAGTGTCCAAGAAGGAATCGATCGAGGAAATCTATGCGCGCATCGAAGAAGAGCTGCGCCACCAGTACAGCATTGGCTACACGCCGGACCGCGCAAATCCAGGCGCGGGCTACCACAAGATCCATCTCACGGTGAAACAGAAAGATATGGTTGTTCAAACTCGCGATGGATATTACTCCGACAAGTGAGGCGGCCTGAGTAGGCGCAGGGAACCCACTTCCCGATTCACCCACTAGCGCAGCGGCGGCGGCATTCTGTATCCTTGTCTATGCACCCGGCAATGGAATCTTCCTCTTGACCGCTCCGGCGGTAGTGTCGCCTGTAGCGGCCCAGGCAAAAAGCGCAAACTTTTCCTGGGCCGCCACCCTTCTGCTCGTTGCCTTGGCGTCAACCGCAGTGATCGCTCCACTGGTGCTGGTCAGCAACGCCTCCGGCCACGACATTCAGTTTCACCTCTCTTCATGGATCGATGTCGCCGGGCAATGGCGTGAGGGAACCATATACCCGCGCTGGGCCGAGTGGTCCAACTGGGGTTTCGGCGAGCCGCGCTTCATTTTCTACCCGCCCGCCTCCTGGCTGATTGGCGCGGCTCTCGGCTCCGTGCTGCCGTGGGCAGCCGTTCCGGGAGCCTACGCCTGGCTCGCTCTGATTCTCGCGGGCATGTCGATGTGGAGGCTCGCCCGCGACTGGCTCCCGGGCACTCAGGCCGCTGCCGCAGCAATTCTGTTTGCGGTGAATCCCTACAACCTGGCGATTGTGTATTACCGCAGCGATTTCGCCGAACTCCTGGCCTCCGCGTTCCTGCCTCTGCTGCTGTGGGCTGCTCTGGGGATTATTCGGCAAGCACCCGGCCGTATCCCGCTTCTCGGGATTATTTTTGCGGCCATCTGGCTGTCCAACGCTCCGGAAGCCGTGATCGCCACGTATTCTCTCGCGCTGCTTTTCACCGTTGGTGCCATTCGACGGCGAAGTCTGCTTCCCCTGGTTTCGGGAGGGCTAGCCATGGCTGCTGGTTTTGGACTGGCGGCTTTCTATATACTTCCGGCCGTTTGGGAGCAGCGCTGGGTGCAAATTTCACACGCGCTCACCGAAAATCTCCGCCCCGAACGCAATTTCATTTTCACCAATTCAAACGATCCCGAGTTTTTGGTCTTCAACTGGAAGATTTCAGGTGTCGCGCTGGGAATAATACTGGCGGCTGGTGAAGCGGCCATTTTTGTAGCTCGCCGCCGCCGCGAGTTCGCCGACGTGTGGTGGGGACTTCTCTCGCTGGGCGTTGCCGCTTCCTTCTTGATGTTCCGGCTCAGCGCGCCGCTTTGGCGCTATGCGCCGAAGCTGGCTTTCCTGCAGTTTCCATGGCGATGGCTCGAAGCGTTAGCAGTGGTATTCGCGTTCTTTGTTGGTGCTGCTATCGGGCTCATCCGGCTGCGCTGGGTATCGGGGCTCGCGCTCGCCGCTGTTCTCGTCCTGATCGGCTTCACTGGTTATCTGATCGCAAAGGACACCTGGTGGGACGATGCCGACGTTCCTTTTCTAGCGGCCGAACTGGCTTCCGGCCATGGATATGAAGGCACCGACGAATATGCGCCGGTCGGCAGCGACCGATACCAACTGCCGGGCGCTACACCCGACGCGGAGGATATCCCGGATGTGCCGCCAACGCCTCCCGTAGCTGAAATTGATCCCACCACCGGCAGAATCATTGACGATCCCAGCGTCAAAATCGAAATCGAGCGCTGGGCCGGCGAACGCAAAGTGTTTGCTGAGTCGAGTGCAAAGCCCGTCGAACTGGCGCTGAGGCTCGTGAATTATCCCGCGTGGGAGGTGCGCGTCAATGGCAAGGATGTCAAGGCCGAAACGGCGGAAATGACCGGCCAGATGCTTGTCCCTCTTCCGCCGGGAGGCCATCAGGTGGAGGTGCGATTTCGTCGCACTTGGGATCGCGCGACCGGAGACGCAATCTCTCTTCTGTCGGCTTTAGGGCTTATGGTCTATGCGTGGTCTGCGCGGAAACGGATTGGCGGATCGGCAAATTTTCCAGCAACATTCGGCGCGACGGTTACTTGATCGGCTTGTGGGTGAACTTCTTCTCGCCTTTGACGTATTCCGCGACCGTGTGGCCATTGCCGTACAGCTTGAATTTGTAGCTGGTGAGGCCTTCCAGCCCCATCGGCCCGCGAGCGTGCAGTTTGCTGTTGCTTACCCCCAGCTCCGCGCCAAAGCCGTAGCGGTAGCCATCCGCAAAGCGAGTGGACGCGTTCTGGTACACCCCCGCGGCATCCACTTCGTTCATGAATTGCGCGGCCGCGCCAGAATCTTCCGTGACGATCGCCTCGGTGTGCCGGGAGCCGTAACGGTTGATGTGATCGATGGCCTCTTCGAGGCTCGCAACAACTTTCACCGAGAGGATCAGATCCGAGTATTCCGTAGCCCAATCCTGCTCGGTCGCCCGAATAACTCCTTCGTTCGGCAGCAGTGTCATCGTCTTTGCGCAACCGCGAATCTCAACGCCCGCCTTTTTCAGCTTCGCGACGACCGCCGGCAGAAACTCGCTCGCGATCGCCTCGTGCACCAGCAGCGTCTCGGCTGCGTTGCAGATTGCGGGACCCTGCACCTTCGCGTCGTAGGTCACGTCGACAGCCTTCTTCAGGTCCGCGGCGCGGTCCACGTAAACGTGGCAGATTCCTTCGCCGTGTCCAAGAACGGGTATGCGGCTGTTCTTTGAAACAAAATCAACCAGTGCGCGGGAACCACGCGGAATAATCAGATCGACGTCGCGGTCGAGCGAGAGAAGCTCCAGCACGTCCGCGCGCGTCTGAAGCAGGCTTACCGAATCCGGCGGGACAGCCGGAAACTGGGCCAGGGAGTCGCGCCAGATTTCCACCAGCGCTTCATTTGAATGCAATGCCTCCGAGCCGCCCTTTAAAATCACGGCGTTGCCGGATTTCAAGGCGAGCGAAGCGACCTGAGGGACCACCTCGGGCCGCGACTCGAACACGATGCCGATCACGCCCAGCGGGCACGATTCTTTGAAAAGCTGCAGGCCCTCGTCAAGTTCAGTAGCCGATAACCTCCGGCCCAGCGGATCGGGCAGTTCCGCCACCTCGCGAACCTGCTTGGCCATTTGAGCCACGCCGCGCTCGGTGACCCGCAGCCGCGCGAACATCGCCGGCGACATCGAACCCGCCGCAACCGCCGATTCCGCCGCGCCGCAATCGATTTCATTAGCGGCAAGAATTTTGGAGGCATTCCGCTCGATGCCGTTGGCTGCCGCGAGCAGCACTTCGTTGCGATCCGCGGCGGAAAGCCGCGCAAGCGCACGCGCAGCCGCCCGCGCGCGCCGCGCAACCAGCGCGACGCTCGATTCCGAAGCGATCTGCGTATTTTGCATGGTTTGCGTCATGCCTGTTGTAAGAGGACGATATTATCGCGCATCACCAGCACGCGCGAGGCGGCCGTGCCCGGCCCGCTCTTCATGAGATTCTTTGCGTCCCGAAAATTTTTCCGCGTCGCCGCTGGCGCAATTGGCAATCCCGCGCGCAAACTCGCGGCCTTCGGCATCGACGATGCTCACCACGTCCATGGGCGCGAAGTGGCTTTCCACGCGCACGATTCCGGAAGAAAGCAGGCTCGCCTTCCCTTGCGTGATCGCGCGATGCGCACCAGCATCGACGACTACCCTGCCCCGCACATCCGCCGCGTAGGCGATCCAGCGGCGCTTTCCTCGCATGCGCTTCGACGGAAGAAACGCCGTGCCCACATTTTCTCCCGCGAATATCCGCTCGATCGTGTCGCCCTGTCCGTTGGCGATCACGGCGGTGCCGCCGCAGTTCATGGCGATTTCCGCCGCTTCAAGTTTCGTCTTCATGCCCCCGCGCCCGCTGGCCGAAGGTCCCGCAGCCAGCGCTTTTAGCTCGGTCGTCACTTCTTCGACGAGTGGAATCACCTCGCGCACGTGGCCATTGCGCGTCACTGGCAGGTTGCCTCGCGCAGCAAGCCGTCGACGTTCGTCAGAAGCACCAGCGCATCCGCCTCCAGCCCGCTCATCACCAGGGCGGCCAGGCGGTCGTTGTCGCTGAAGACGGGCGTCCGTACACCCTTTGTGACCGGCTCCAGTTCGGCGGTGGAGACCGTATCGTTTTCGTTGACGATCGGCAGCACGCCGAAGCCCAGCAGCTTTTCCATCGTGCGCCGGAGGTTCGAATAGCGCCGCCAGTTCGTGAAGTCCTCTTCGGTAAGCAGCACCTGCGCGATTTTCACGCCAGAGGCTGAGAACAGATCGCGATATGCGTCCATCAGCAGGCTCTGGCCCACGGCGGCGCAAGCCTGCATGGTCACCATATCGTTTAACCGCGAAGGATGCAGGCCCAGCCATCCTCGTCCAAGGCCCACGGCGCCGGAGGAGACCAATACCACCTGCCGGCCTTCCTGCATCAATTTCGCAATCGAGCGTACGATCGGCCCCACCCGCTCGGCGCAGAGCCCACCCTCCGCCGCCGGTCACCGTGCTCGTGCCGACCTTGATCACGAGACGCCGCGCCGACTTCAGCCGCTTTTCGCGCTCCGAATCCACTCTCGATTCGCTTTCAGCCCAAATTTCCAGGGCAAAGCCAAGCCAGCCTGCCGGCTACCCCTGGATTATCAATTGGCTTATGTCTGATTGTAACCGGAATCGCTGGAAAGAGACTGCGGATTAAGCGCTCGACGCCTCGGCCGGAACGAGCAACGCAAAGGGCAATTTAGCGAAAATTTCTCCGAGCATAAGCCGCTTCTTCCTCCGGCTGCCGCAGGCTTTAAGAATGTCGCCAGTAAAGGCATTCTTCCAACTGGCGGGCGCCTGCACTGGTAAAACCAGTTCCGTGCTCGAACCCCACGCCGCATCGCCGAGAGGAAACGCCGTGCCCTTCGCTGCAAGCCGCGTTACCAGCCGTGGCACCGCTACCACCGCCCACGCGTCGCCGTGCTTTCTTGCGAAACCGCACACGGACTCGCGATGCTCCCCCCGCGACGCCAGCGGAAGATACTCACCGCGAAGGAACAGATCGCGATTCGCAAGCCGGAAATTCAGGGCCTCTTTGGTGAGGAACATCTTCACGCGGCCGTCGCGCCAGCTTTCCAGCATGCTGGCTCCTTCTCTGGCAAACGCCCCCTGGCCAGACGCACCGGCTCCGTTCAGAATTTCCCGCCTTTTCGCGAAATCTACCTCGTGACGGTTGTCTGGATCGGTCAGCCGGAAATTCCACAGCTCGTTGCCCTGAAAAAAATCGGGCACCCCCGGCGAGGTGATCTTCAATAAGAGCTGCGATAGCGCATTGCAGGCCCCATACAAGGCAATGCTCTCGCTGAATTCCATGAAATCGCGGAGAAAGGGATTCTCGGGGGAGCATTCAAAAATCGCCGCAATGAAGCTTTTGATGGCGCCCTCGTGCGCCTCGTTCGGCGATGCCCAGCTCGAATGGGTCTTCGCCTCTCGCGCGGCTTTCAGCATGAACCTTTCGACTCTGCTTTGCAGGTCGCGGCGGTCCGGTTCGGAACCGATCCGCTCCAGAGGCCAAATGCCCAGCATCGACTGGTACAGCAGGACCTCCTCATTCGGGCTCGGTGCCGCGCGCCCGTCGATCATGGTTTTCTTCTTCTGATTCGACTCCGTCCAGCGCAACAGGCGCGTCTTCCATTCCCCAGGGATTTCCGAAAGCACATTGATGCGCGCTCGCACATCCTCACTCCACTTCGTGTCATGTGTCGAAGTCGCGTTCAGCGTGAACGGATGCTCGACGGAGCTTTTCTTGTTGTACTGGTGAAACGCAGCCACCCCAAACCTGATTTCCTTGCGCAGCGGGTTGCATCCCACTTCATTCAGCGAAATGAGCCCGTGATGAACGAAAAATGCGGTGTCCTCGAGCCCCTTCGCCATCACTGCCCCGGTGAACTGCTGCCAGCGCAAAATGAAATCCAGCCATTGGTCTTTGCTTTTCTCCAGATCATGCGACGGCGCCAGCAAAAACACTCGCTTCAGAAACTCAAAACCCGCGCCGGATACCGCGGCATCGGGAGCGCGGTCGCGAGCGATCGCAAAGGCCCGCTCCAGGTATCCGCGATCTCGCTGCGAAAAACACAAATCGCGGCAATATGTGCGGTAGATCGGCAGGCACGCCGTGATCTCCTTCAGCCCTCTCACCAGCTCCCGCATCGGTATGTCGCCGCCGAGCCGGTCGGCCGCCGCCAGTCCCGCCAGCCGCCACGAAAGCAGGCGTATATCCGAGGCGAACAAATCCTCCATCATCTGTTTCTTCCGCACGTACCACGTCTCTGCGAACGAGGAGCGAATCCCGGTGAATTCGCGGTACGTCGTCTCCAGCGCCCGAGACCCGGCAGCGTCGATAAACAGGGTATTCACGGCGTTCAAGTAATCGTAGCCGGTGGTGCCGGCAGTGGGCCATTCAGGTGGAAGGGCCTCGTTGCCCGAAGTGATTTTTTCAACGATCGTGTAAAGGTTCAGCGCATCGCTGTCTTGGGCCGCGGAGGGCTGCGGTATGCGCTGGAGCCGCCGAAGATATTCCAGCGGATCGCGCAAACCATCGATATGGTCGACTCGCAAGCCGTCCAGCTTTCCCTGCTCCACCCATTCGATGGTGCGAGCGTGCCTCCTTTCAAACACGGCGGGATCCTCGATCCGCACGCCAACCAGATCGTTAAGCCCGAAGAACCTTCGATAATTGACTTCCTCTCCGGCGTTGCGCCAATAAGTCAGCCGATAGGCCTGCTGCGAAAGCAAAGCATGAAGCTCGTCAAAGGATGCCGGTTCCCCTTTCGTGCCATTCAGGCGGCGCATCGCTTCGTCAATCGCTTCTCGAATCTCTCCTCCTCGTTCGTACTGTTTCCACAGATCGACCTTCACCTGTTTGATTCTCTCTCGATAATCGCGCGCCTCACCAACCGCTGCCCCACAGGAGTCCAGCAATTTTTTGACCTCCCGCTCCGAGTCGCGGACCGCGCTGCCCCGCTCGGGCAGAGATGCCAAAGCCCGTTCGAGAACGAACCGGTAAGTCGCCGGACGAATCGGAAAGCGGGCACCCTCCACATCCGCATAAAATCCGCGTTCGTCGAGCTTGATCGCGATCTTCTGATTCGTGAGGACGTTCTCATAGAAGTCCGTCAGATTCGGTACAACCACGCGATCTTTCTGGTATCCGGGGGACTTGGAGCCCAGCGCATCCCAGTCGATATCGAAAAAGGAAGCGTATGCCGAATCGCGCCCATACTCGAGCACGTCCAGCCACCAGGGATTTTCTGCGCTCGCGGCCATGTGATTCGGAACGATATCGAGCAGCAGCCCCATGCCGCGCTCGTGAAGCTCCCGGACAACCCGTTCGAAATCCTCTTCCGTACCCAATTCCGGGTTTATCTGGGTCGGATCGGATACATCGTAGCCGTGCATGCTTCCTTCGCGGGCGCGATACTGAGGGGAAGAATACAGGTGCGAAATGCCCAGCATTTGCAGGTAGGGGGCAAGCTTCTCGGCATCGGCCAGACGAAAATTGTGGTTGAACTGAATCCGGTAGGTGGCGCAGGGAATTTTCATGGAATTTTCAGAATTGCGTGGACAACTAACGTCAACAACAATGGATTGCCGGTTTGCAGTCGTGACTTCCGTGATGAGCTTTTGGTTAAATTGGAAGCAGTCTTTCGTGAACTGCGCATATTAGCGGCTTCGCATACGTGCCGCCTTTTTCGCCGCCTTGCCCTTTGTTTCCTTACTTCTGGTGCGTACGGCGCGTTGGGCGGAGCGTTTCCGGGCGGCAGGTCCGCGGCGCCGCGCACTACTCCGAGCTTGAGATGCCAGGGCTCGCCTCGACGCGGAGTGGGTGCCTTTCCTTTTTAGCGCCCGGCTCGCCGCGCGCGACCTGGTGCGGGATAGCGGCTTTCGTCCGCGCCGCCCGCGCTGCAAGTCCCTCTCCGCACGCTTCCGCATGTCCGGCGAAGCGCTTCCGGTCTTTGGTGGCGGCAGCTTCACGCCGGCGCGCCGTGCCTTCGAAAGTCCGATGGCGATCGCTTGTTTCGCCGACCTGGCGCCGTGCTTCCCTTCACGCACGTGCTCGATTTCCTCGCGCACGAACTCGCCCGCCTGGGTCGACGGCGACTTCCCTTCTCGTGCGTCTTCCTGTGCGCGTCGCAACGTTTCTTTTTCCGGCATTGTGTCCTCCTACTGCGTTAGGCCGCTTTGAAACGGGCAAGACTGGCTGAATCATATGTGCGGATTTCACAACCGTGTTGATAGGAAGGCGAAAAACCAAAAAGGAGAAGAAGGGAAAATCGGCCCAGCCCTCGCGTCTTGTTTTCTCCCAAGACGCCCGAACTCTCCACTCCTTCTCCCATCTCGTGCGGAAAACTCCACTCCGCACCACTAGTATCGTCGAACAAAAGGTTCTCGACATACCTCGGACACCCTATTTGAGCCTGTAGGTTGCTGTATGGATCGTTTCGAAAGCGAGCGGCGCCCCTGTTGGCGAGTTGCGATCAAACGGGGGAGAAAGGCAAATCCGCGAAAAGCGGGGGAGTTCGAACGGCTACGGCTCAATAATCTGATTTCGCACCGCGTATCGCACGAGTTCACTTACAGAGTGAATTTCCAGTTTACGCATGATATTGGCGCGGTGCGTCTCCGCCGTCTTCACGCTGATGCTCAGCACCGAAGCAACTTCCTTGCTGCTCTTCCCTTCCGACAGCAACTGTACGATTTCCCTTTCACGGGAAGTCAGGCGGTCGCCTATAGCGGCGGGAACGTCCGTGGCGGCTCCGCCCGGGCTGTTGAAGTTGGTCAAAATCAGTTCGGTCGCCCGAGGAGTAAAGAACGGCTTGTGATTCGAAAGCGCCTCGACGGCCACAAGCAAATCCCGGTCCGAATCCGATTTCACGATGTAGCCGCGCACTCCCGCATCGAGAATGTCCCGGATCAATTGATCCGAGTAGTGAACAGACAGCACCAGTATCTCGGTATTGGGAGACCCCTTCAGAATCCTTCGGGCAGCCTCCACGCCATTCAACTCCGGCATGGTTATATCGAGTATGACGATATCCGGCTTCAGTTCTTCGGCCTTGACGACAGCTTCACGCCCCGTGTGCGCCTCACCGCAGATAGTCCATCCCTGGCGCGATTCCAGAAGAGCCTTCAGGCCTCTTCGTAAAAGGTCGTGGTCGTCCGCGATTAAGATTCGCAGCGTTTTCATCGGCATCCCCCAGTTCTATCAGAACTGTCTAATTGCCGGCCTTTTTCGTTCGGGCCTCGTGCGGCCTGTGATGGCCTGCTTCGAAAATCTGATCTTCCACAGATTATACAAGAGACGCTTGACCTAAAGTTACATCGCGCATAGGCCACTTCGCGGAGGCTGTCCGAACCGTCTTGTATGCATTTAGAAAAGCCCTCGGAAGAATCTGTGAGCATCGCGGGAACGCGACGGGGCTCAAACCAGCTATCGAGCCCCGTGTTCCCGAGTCCGTCATCAAAATCGGATCGTCGGCCCAAAAGCGACCCGCAGGTTGTTGTGGCCGCCATTGTTGAAATAAATTTCGTCTCCCACGTCGAGCCGCAGGCCAATGGGCCCAAAGAAAGCCTCTACGCCACCCCCTGGATAGAATGTGCCATAGACATTGCTACCCCGAAGATTCGCATAGGCATTCCCTGCCGTCCCAAATGTCGCCGGGCCGTTGTTAATGTTGAAGTTCATGAATCCACCCTTCGCGGTCACAAACAGCCGCACGGGACCCCGGTTGGTCATTAATTTCGGGCCGAACAGGCCGTCCAGCAAACGCACGTCGGTTCGTCCAATGGAAACCGATCCGGTCGTCGTGTTTGTAAAGCCTTGCGTAAACGCCTGGTCGAAATCATAGGCCGATTCCGCTTCCAACTGGACAAAGGGGAGTATTCCGACCGAGACCCGGCCTCCGACACCCGCCAAATTCAAGCTCCCATCGCTGAGCCGGACGTAATTTCCGAAAACACCCAAGTTCACATGGTCTGGCGTTTCTTGGGCGAAAGCTCCCGAAACGAACAAAAACACTAGTGCTACCAGATATGCAACGCGCTTCACTGTTTTCTCCTGGAAAATGGATTCCCCATGTTGCCCTTCGGGCCGGGGTTGCATGCACCGATAGATTGGACTCCTGCGGAAAGATCGAGGACACGCCCCGAACGTCGGCTTCACTCCGAGCATGTAGTTTGGTCTCGCATCCCCAGCGTATCGCCCGCCCCGTTTTTATGATGTGAGCGTTCCATCTGAACTGATAACCCAGGGCGGGCGTTTGATGAACTTTGTATGAAAGGATAAACTCTCTCCGCATTTGCTGCGTTGCACGTTAAAGCCGCGGTTATCTTTAATCCATCCAAGGCATCCCCTACCTTCCCTGGTAGCTTCCTGTACTCCCCTGAAACATGTCGATTGGGACTTTAACTGGCCCGATTCCAGGGGAATATGCGCGTGGCCTGCAGCCTTAGGCGCTAAGTAAGTGGCGGTACTGAGGAAAATACGCGGGACTATGTATTGTTCGAAACAACACCGTCAAGCAGACTGCGTCCATCGAAACGCCAGCTGTGAGGTGGTTCGACGGAGGGTTCTGAAATGCTTCGATGGGCGCTTGCTTTCTTCGTCATCGCGATCATTGCCGCGGTCTTCGGATTCGGAGGGATTGCCGTGGCAGCCGCCGGCATCGCAAAGATCCTGTTTTTCATTTTCCTGGTTCTGTTCCTCGTGGCCCTGTTGGGTGGGCTGGTAAGACGCGCTTAGGAACAGCTCAAACGGTTTCCCCGTAAAGCCCGCGAACACTCTGCTCATTCACCCCGTCTGCCGCCCTCTGAAAAAGGGGAGAAAATGCGACCCATTTTCTCCCCATCCTGCCTCCCAAAGAGTCAACCAGCAGCTTCGAGGCTCTTATAGGCGGCGTCCAGAACTCCATTTAGAAACGCAGAGGCGTCTGCGGAAGAAAACTTTTTCCCGAGCTCAAGCGCCTCGTCGATCACCACTTTCGCGGGCGCCGTTCCGGAACGAAGCTCGTAGATTGCCAGGCGCAGGATGTTCCGGTCCACGGCCGCCAGCCGGTCGAGGCGCCAGTTCTCCGATAGCTTTCCTACCAGCTGATCGTTCGAATCGGATTGGACAACCGCTCCTTCGAACAGTTGATTGGCGAATTTTCGGGTCTCCTCGGCTGCGTGCGCCGATTTCCAGAAAAACTCTTCCACGCGCGAGGGCGCCTGACGCGTCATATCCCACTCAAACAGCATTTGCAGTGCGAATTCTCGTGACTTACGGCGGAGGGTCATCGCGGACGGGTCTTCGCGGGCTGGGTGCCCGATTTTTTGGAAAGCTGCCGCGATAGATGGGCCATCTCGACCGCCCCCATCCCGGCCTCGAAACCCTTGTTGCCGCTTTTCAAGCCGGCGCGATCGATGGCCTGCTCCAGAGTATCGCAGGTCAGCACGCAAAACATCATAGGCACGCCCGAATCGAGCTGCGCCAGCTGGATGCCGCGCGAGGTCTCCCCGGCGACGTAATCGTAATGCGATGTTTCGCCCCGGATCACGCATCCGATGCAGATGATCGAATCGCAACGGCCCGTGGCCGCCAGCTTCTTGGCCGCAATGGGTATTTCAAGCGATCCGGGAACCCGGAGGATTTCAATCCGCTTTTCTTGCGCCCCGGAACGCGACAGGGCGTCGAGCGCACCGGCAAGCAGCCGGTCGGTTATGAAGCTGTTGAACTCGCTCACTACAATCCCGAAACGCAATCCCGCCGCATCCCACTTGCCGCGAAGTATCGCCGGCTTTCCTCTCTCTGCCATTCGTTATCGCCCCTGGAACTTCGCCGGCCGCTTCTCGAGGAACGCGCGCGTTCCCTCGCGCATGTCTTCGGTCGCGCAACACAGTCCAAAAAGAGTCGCTTCCAGAAATAAGCCTTCCTCTTGTGGCATTTCCATCCCTTTATCGATTGCTTCCAATGAATATTTTACGGCGAGCGGCGCGTTCGCAATGATCTTGCGCGCGATGGACTCAGCGGTCGCTAGCAGTTCCCCCGGTTCGACCACGCGATTCACCAGCCCGATTCGAAGCGCCTCTTCGGCGAAGATCATTTCGCCGGTCAAAATCAATTCGCTAGCGATTCCCTTGCCGCACAACCGCGATAGCCTCTGCGACCCCCCGTATCCTGGCAGTATTCCTAACTTCACCTCCGGCTGGCCCAGCCTTGCGTTTTTGCTCGCGATGCGCATCGTGCACGCCAGCGCAAGCTCGCACCCCCCGCCCAGGGCGAAGCCATTGATCGCCGCAATGGAGGGCTTCCCGAGCGTTTCGAGGCGGCGAAACACGCCTTGGCCTCGCAGCGCCGTCTCTTTTCCCTCGAGGGCCGTTTGCCGCGAAAGCTCGTTGATGTCGGCACCGGCCACGAAGGCCTTTTCGCCCGCGCCCGTAAGGATCACCACCCGTACCGAGTCGTCTCGCCGCGCATTTTCCAGGCAGTTGCTCAATTCGTCGAGCATTTTGAGGTTTAGAGCATTCAGAACGCCGGGACGGTTGAAGGTAATGCGCGCGATCTGATCTTTCACCTCGTAAATTAAATTCTCATATTCCATCGCAAGCCTTCTTTGTCCGGATGAAATTCCGGGTTCTCGCCCGGATCGTATCGCGGGAGTGGGTCGCTCCTTTATCGCGAAGTTGATCAGGGTGTTGCAAGCTGCAAAACGGCATTGCCGCCCTGGTGACGCACCTCTTCCAACCCGAACTCAGCGCGATTGATCCATTCTGTCACCCGGTCTTCGGTGTCGTCGGTTGGGCGGGAAGTTGTCTGGGCCACGATAGCGCTCACCGTAAATCTCCGACGATCCCCAGGGCGTCTGGATTTTGGCGGCGGCCTGGCGCAGCTTTTCCGCTAGAATCCGCGCATTCTCGACCGGCGTATCCGGCAGAAGGAACGCCAGAGACCACGTCGTGTACTTTACGGCCACGTCCGTCTGGCGGATCGACGAACAAAGAACGCGTGCAAGCTCCTCCATGTAAGCCTCCACGGCCGCATCACCGTGCTGCCTGGTGAGCTCCGCTCCATTACCGACCTCCAGAATCAGCAGAGACAGGGGCGAATTGTGCGCCCGCGCCCGGTTGGATTCCGATATCAGGCAGTCGATATAAGCGCCCCGGCTTAGCAGTCCTGTTCTTTCGTCGGCCACCGCAAGCGTCCGCACCAGCGAGCGCAAGCGCGTATGGCTTACCGCGAGCACAAGCTGGTCCCCCACCGCCTGCAGAAAAAAACTGTCGTTCGGCCTCCACCTTCGCGCAAGGGCATCCCCCACCAGCAAAGCGCCGGTTGATAGCTGGGTATCCTTGTCCGTTAGAACCACTCCCAGAGCTGATTCAAGTCCCAGATCCTGAAGCGCGGGAACTGTCGCTGCATCCAGCGCAATCGCGCCCATGGCATCGGGAGCGGCTTGCGCGAGCAGCCCCACAATCGATGAAATTTTCGGCGGCCCCGCGGGCGCCACTTCCGGCGCGAAATATTCCGCCACCAGTTGCGCGGCTTCCGCAGTACCCCCCACGGCAACCAGGCATCGCGTGACCCCAAGATGCTTCCCGATCTGCGCGGCCGTTGTCGCAAGCACCTCGCGAGGGGTGGCTGCCGGTGCATCAGCCTGTTGATTTCGGCGATGGCTGCAAGATCGCGATTGGTTTCTTCGGCTGTCGGCGCCGCCGTCGGTGGCTGGGAAGGTGCGGCCGGTGGCGCCGCTTCCGTCGGCGGCACTGCCGCCGCGGGCGCCGGCTGCGAGCCGGCCTTCGCGGGGCGCGCCCTTCGGCCACCAATTGGCG
The DNA here is from genome assembly GCA_963848365.1 of uncultured Acidobacteriota bacterium. Classification (GTDB taxonomy): domain Bacteria; phylum Acidobacteriota; class Terriglobia; order Acidiferrales; family UBA7541; genus Palsa-295. Next base: position 259,274 of record CAWKDI010000002.1, on the reverse strand, counting down.
CGCTCGTAGAGCGCGCGAAGCCGCTCGTTCCGATCCTCTTCGCCGGGAAACAACTGGGCGAGCCGCTCCAGCCGTTCAAGCGCCTTGCTCTGCAGGGAATATTGAAGAAAAATTTCCACCTGCACGATTAAATCCTCGAGGGCCTGCTGTGTCTCGCGACTCTTCGGTGACTGGCGGAGCCGCCTCTCCCGAGCCCGCGCCCGGAAAAACCGTCCGTGCGCGTCGACACCGTCGCGGCCTTCGCCGCGCGCGCCAGAATATTCTGCAGGAAGGAAGGTCCACCTTTCCTTCCAGCTTCGAAATTCGCTCCTGGTTGCGATAGTCGTACGGATCGATATCCACCAGCCGGTCGAGCGCGTCGCAAGCCTCCTTCATTTGCCCCGCCGCGAGGTAAAGATCGAAGACCCGCATCAACGCGTCAAAGTATTTCGCTTCGCGATTCAGTTCCTCGTAAATGCTCGCTACGGTCTCGGCAAGCGGAATCGACGCGGGATAAGTCGCCGCCAGCCGGTCCAGTTGTGTGGAACAGCTCGACTTCCTTCCGGGCTTTCCGCATGGAATCTTTTATCTGCGCGGAGCAGCGACGCGGCCTTCTGATCTTCGCCGGTGCGAACGTAACCGCCCGCAACCTCAAAAAGCTTGCCGAAACTGTCGGGTTTTTTCGGTAATAGGCCTCGAAAATCTGTTGTGCGCGGTCGAGCCGCCCCGTTCGCAGCAAACCCTCGCCGAAAAGCGCCAGAAACGCCGTGTCCTCTTCGCTAGGCGCAAGAGGATCGAGCAGCGCGACCGCCCCTTCCGCGTCGCCCTTTCGAAGCCTCGCTTCCGCGAACAGAAGGGAGCAGGTGCGGTCCGTCGGGGATATTTTGTGCGCGCGCCCGAAATACTCGAGTGCCAGGTCCAGCCCTCCGGAGGCCAGCGTCAAGCTGCCCGGCTCGCAGGAAACTGCGCGTGGCAAGATCGGCGTGACGAAGTTCTTCCGCTAGCTCGCCCAGCGTGGCGTGACGGTCCGGATTTTCGGGATCGAGAAACGCGATGCTTTCGCAGCACGCCAGCGCCTCGATATCCCGGTGGTGCTGATGGAAGATGCCAACGGCCGCTCCAAATTGCTCGATCGCTTCCGATATCCGGTTCTGCTTTTGCAGCACCGTGGCGTAGCGCATCAGCCGGTCCGGCGGCTGCGGGTAGGGCCGCAGGAACCGCATGAAGATCGCGGAGGCTTTGGCGGCATCCCCCGTCTCGAGCAGCCGGTCAAATTGCGCGCCGTAATATTGCGCCGCCATGGCCGGCTCGTTCAGCCGCGTGTAGATATCCGCCAGCGCCTGCAGCGCTTCCGGGTGGGAAGGCACCTCGTCCAGCACGGCCTGGTACTCGGCCACCGCCTCGCGCAGCTTGTTCTTCTCGAGGCTCCGGCGCGCGCGCTCTAAATGTTTGTTGACGTCCTGAGACATGTAATCGAAGCCGCTCTCGGCGCCGCAGTCGGGGCTTGAAAGTTCCGGCGTCCACCCGCCCGTCCCCGATTGCCCGCCCTTGCGCCGGCCGACCGCGCCGACGGCAAACCATCACTATATACCGGGCGCAACGCGCCTCTCAAAAGCAAATCGTTTCCCGGTGCGAAGGGGGCATTCCCGCTGCCGCTGAAGGTACTTCAGGTCTGCATGGCGGACTTTTGCGGCCGGCCCGGCACGCGTCCCACCTTTTCCCGCATCGAGCGCATGGAAAGGCCGCTTCTCACGACCGCCGCAAAGCCAAGAAAGATGAACGGAAACGTCAGCGCCAGAAACGCAAAAATCGAGAATCCGGTAGCCGTCGTTTTTTCCACCTGAAAGACGGTCAATCCGAGCACGCAGAAAAATTGGTACGAGCCGACATTCGCCGGTGCATTCGGCAAAGAAACTCCCAGATTGATAATCAGCAGAACAACCACCGCCGCCAGAAACGGCAGATGCAGCCCGTAAGACCGCATCATCGCCCACAAACCCAGAATCTGGCAGAAAGGCATCAGCAACGATGCAAACAGTGCGGGATAAAAACTCGGCGCTGTCCCGATGGCGTGCAGCACTGAGAGCGCCCCCATCACCTTGCCCCAGAATCCTCGTGGCTCCTGGTCGGGAAGCGGATCGTTTCCAAGCTTCATTTCCAGGTAAAAGATCATTGCCACGATGATGGCGAGCAGTACGAGCGTTACGACACCCAGAATGTCTGCCGCTCGATTAAACCGCCGCGGGAGTTCCACAAAGAGGGAGGCAATCGCCAGCGAGGCCGTGGCGATCACCAGGTCGATCAAGCGTTCCACGCCAAGCGATCCCAGCACCCGGCCCAGCGATATGTTTTCAGAAGTGGAAAGCAGATAGCTGCGCAGGAATTCACCGGGCCTGAGCGGAAACACGAGATTCGCAAACAGTCCCGCAAATACTGCGCGAATCGTGCGTGTCAGCCGCACCCTGCCAAACGGCCGAAGCAGGAATTCCCAACGCACCGCCTGCACGGCATAGCTGAGCACGTCAAAGCACATGCCCAGCACTACCCATTTCCAATCCACATTGGAAATCTGGTGAAGCGCTTGCACCACATGAAAATCACGCAGCACCCAGACAAGGCATATGAGCGCCAGGCCGTAGCCGAGAATCCGCGGGATTCTGGATTCAGGCGGGTCTGCTGTGGGAAACAGAGTATTCAACGAAATCCTTTCACCGAACGAAACGTTCCATGAGGCAAAGGCCGGGATGCCGCGAGTACATGGTCGTTCCATGACGAGGCACTTCCGAAAACATGGAAGCCCTCAACCTGGGATAGCGCCTCAGACGGTCATGCCCGCCCCAGACGGTCAACGAAACCCGCTACAGCCTACGATAACACCTCTTCCGGGGCAATGCCGACGCCCCTCTCCCCGCCTTCGCGGCAAGACTGCAAGCCATCTTTGCAAATGTTGGCTGCCGGTTGGCGCCGCAGTGCCGAACGCTACACCGAGTCGGATAAGCGGGGAGGGTCAAGAATGTCCAGACGTCCGATCCACAGTAGCGCCAGAATTGGGATTGCCATCCAAAAATAAAGACTGTCGAAGAAACGAAACAGTACTGCGGGCAGGACTAAAACGGTCAATGCCGCCCCGTCGCCGCGCCAGCAGGCCTGGCGTCACCCCTCGGCCACCCGCGCATGACTCGCACCAGCCCCTTATTAAGCGTACAATGGCGGTATTCATGAAAGCGATACCTCGTCAGGCTTCCCGGCGCCTCCTCGAATGAAGACCTCGCAGTCCTTGGACTCGCGGGAGCGCGTCTTGTTGGTCGGCGTGAGCTTAAAAAAGCACGCGCGCGGGCAGGGCCCCGAGCCGCCAGTGGCCGCCCGTGACTCCCTGGCCGAGCTCGAAGAGTTGGCCTACAGCGCCGGCGCGGCCATCGGCGGGACGATCCTTCAGGTGCGCGACTCGCTCGATCCCGCAACCCTCGTAGGCCGCGGCAAACTCGAAGAAATCCGCGCCGAAGCGCAGGCCCGCCATGTCCCGCTGGTGATCGTCGACCACGATCTCACTCCCGTCCAGCTCCGCAACATGGAAAAAGGCACGGGCTGCCGCGTGATCGACCGCACCCAGCTCATTCTCGATATCTTCGCCACGCACGCGCGAACGCGCGAAGGCCAGCTGCAAGTGGAGCTCGCGCAATTGAACTATCTACTGCCCCGCCTGACCGGCCGCGGCGAAGAGCTATCCCGGCTCGGCGGCGGCATCGGAACTCGAGGCCCTGGCGAGCAGAAACTTGAAACCGATCGCCGCCGCATTCGCGACCGCGTCCGTAAAATTCAGCAGTCCATCGAAACGGTGCGCCGGCAGCGCACCACGCGGCGCCGCGCGCGCCAGGCCGTGCCGCTGGGGATGATTGCGCTTGTGGGTTACACCAACGCCGGCAAATCCACGCTCTTTAATGCGCTCACGCACGCCGCCGTGCTCACTTCCTCCAAAATGTTTGCGACGCTCGATCCCACCATCCGCGCCCTCCGGCTGCCTTCGCGCCGCCGCGTGCTTGCTGTCCGACACGGTGGGATTCGTGCGCGATCTGCCTCCGGACTTGATCGCCGCGTTTCGCGCCACTCTCGAAGAGGTACAGGAAGCCGCGCTCATTCTTCAGGTCACCGATATTTCCAATCCCCATCACGCGGAACAAGACGCCGAAGTGCTGAAGGTCTTCGGGATCTCGGCGTGGAGGATCGCCCGCGCTTGCATGTCTTCAATAAAATCGACCGGCTCACCAAGGAAGATCTCGCCATCTTGACGAAGTCAATCGCGGCCACCAGCAGACTGTGTTTACCTCGGCGGTCACCGGGGCAGGCCTCGACGACCTGCTCGCGCAGGATTGACAAGCCGATGCCAGTCGACCCGCTCATGCGTGCTCCGCTTCCGAGTGCCCGTTTCCGACGGCCGACACCTTTCGCTGCTGCACGCCGGCGGGCCGCGTTCTCCATTCTGCCGTATCCGACGGGCATCTCCTGCTCGACGCGGAAATGCCCGAATCCCTGGCGCGAAAACTCGAGGCATTCGTTCTGCGAGACCGCCCTCCGAGGTCGAGGGAAATCTGGACACCGAAGCCTGAATCCTGTGGAAATCCTTGTGGAAAAGGACAGCCGGCTATAGATGAACTGGTTACCGCAGCCCGCGGAAATCCTCCAGTAACGCAAGGTTTATGTTTATAAGCTCCCTATTTTAAATAACTTACAAGATGGTAACCACGCTCGGCTCTGGCTTCCATGGCCACGGATCTGCTTTTATGCAGTCACCGGAATTTGCACAGATTTGCAGCATCGGGGTTCTCGTAAGAGATACTAGCGCAAAGATTTGCCGTTTGATGCAAGTGGCACTCCGGTTCTCGGAGCACGGGCCTCTGCGGTAGCCCGGACAGGCGGCATCCGCGCCGACGGTTGACTCGGATAATAGCGGGAGACTATAGTGAATCGCGCGGTGCATAGTGTGTACGCTCGCCGCGTTAGAGCCCTTCCCCTGGGAACGAAATGAACCTGCCGAACAGCCTCACGATCCTGCGGATCTTTTTCGTTCCGCTCCTGGTCGTCGTTCTTTTGACCCGCCAGCCCAACTGGGATTTTTGGGGCCTTCCGATTCATTTTGAGGTGTGGGGCGTTCTGATCTTGATCGTCGCGGCCGCCACGGACGCGATGGACGGCTACATCGCCCGCAAGCGCGGCGAAGTCACCACGCTCGGAATCCTGCTCGATCCCATCGCCGACAAGCTCCTGATTTCCGCCGCGTTTATTTCGCTGGTCCAGATGGGACTTGTGCCGGCATGGATGGTGGTGATCATCATCGGCCGCGAATTCATGGTGGTGGGCCTGCGAGATATCGCTTCGGTGGAAGGTCTCGTCATTCCTGCCTCCGCGCTCGGCAAGACGAAAATGATCCTGCAGGTCGTTGCCGGCTGCGCCGTGATTCTGACCGCCAAATATCCCGCCCTGAAATCGCTCGGGACCACTCTGATGTGGCTGGTGGTGCTCAGCGCGATGGTTTCGGCCGTTCACTATTTCCAGATGTTCTGGGGCCAGATCAATTTCCGCGTGCAGCAGCGGCGCCGCACGATGGTCATCGCGGAGCCGAAAGAAAAACCGCAGGATGTCCTCACTCGCTGATCGCGAGAAAAAGCTTCTTCTGGACGTAGCCAGGCGCGCCGTGGTGCTGGCGGCTAACGGCGGCGAATCGCTCCGTGAAGATCAACTTCCCACCCATGAAGTTCTCACAGTCCGGGCGGGGCGTTCGTCACCTTACGCATCCGCAGGCGCCTCCGCGGCTGCATCGGCCAGTTGGCCTCCGGCGTTCCCCTGCTTCGCGTGGTAGCCCATTGCGCAAGAGCCGCCGCACTTGAGGATCCCCGTTTTGATCCGGTCCGCACCGAAGAAGTGCCGCAAATCGAGATCGAACTCTCGGTGCTGTCGGAACTTGAAGACGCACTACCCGGCCGCATCGAACCTGGGCGCCACGGCCTGATCGTCAGCCGAGGGCAGCAGCGCGGCCTTTTGCTGCCGCAAGTGGCCGCAGAGTTTCGCTGGACCGCCGAGCGATTTCTGGAGGAGACCTGCTTAAAAGGTGGCTTGGAACCTGCCGCGTGGAAAGATTCTAGTACTCGAATCCAAGTCTTCACCGCCGAAGTCTTCAGCGAGTCCAGCGGCGCCCCGGAAAAATCCTCCAGCGCGTAACCCCGACTGTGGCCGGCGTCAGCGGCGCCGCTCATGGCTCTCTTGGGCGTAACTCAGGCGCGCGCCCAACTTCGGACCGCTGTAGATTCATGGTCGAAGGGCCCCGGCCAGGAGAAACCTATCGGGGAGGAAGCAGCGGTTTTTGCCCTTCCTTCAAGTGCTGATCGAAAGCCGTCAACTCCGCAGCATCCGCGGCATACTGGGCCATCAGATGGACCACGTCCACGGTGCCTTTGCGATCGAATAAACGCAGCACCTCAGCGAAAGTCTCGGAGGAAACGTTGTCGAAAGAATGTTTTCTGGGTCCAAACATCTCGCGCCCGAGATTAATGATGGCGGTTTCCTTTTCTCCGAGACCCATCACCGGCTTCTCGTATTTGATCATGTCGATGATGGCCGGCTCGATATGTCGCGGATCCTTCGGGTCCCGCCCGTAGGTTTCCCATTCGGTCCATTCATACTGGGAGTCCATTGCGCGCGCGGCCACTAGAACGGAGATCTCGACCAACCGGTCGGACAATCCTGTGTCATAGGTGAGATAGCGCTGTTTTGTGTCCGTACCTGCCGCGAATTCGGGATCGGCGTAGAGGCGGACGGTGCGCGTCGTCATGGCTTCGCTCATAGGCAACCGCTGTGGCCGGTTCACCTGGTCGAAGGCCTTCTTGCCTTCCTCATTCATGTCTTCGCGTTTCGGCAAGGGAAGGCGGTTCCCGGAGTCGGGATAAATGTCCTTGGGGAGCGGGCGAGAGGCTTCTGCAAAGGATGCGGCCAGGCTCGCTTTGCGCTCCGCATCGAAGGAATGGGGCCGGGGAGGAAGTAATGGTTTCTGGTCTGCGCGCAAATGATTGTCGAACGCAGTCAGCTCCGCTGCGGCTTCGGAATAACTGGCCATCACCCAGAGTAGTTCCACGGTGCCTTCGCGGCCGAATAAGCGCTGTACCTGAGCGAACGTCGCGGAGGAGAGCCGCCGCTGGCCAAACGTCTCGCGCGCGAAGTTGATGATGGCGGTTTCTTTTTCGCCGAGGCCCACCACGGGCTTTTCATACTTGATGAGGTCGATGGTGGACTGCTCGATATGGCGCGGGTCGGCTGGATTCCGCCCAAAGTATTCCCATTGAGTCCATTCATACTGAACATCCAACTCGCGCGCCGCGGCCAACACCGCGACCTCCAGCAACCGGTCGGACACTCCGATGGAATACTTGAGACTGGCTCCGCGGCTGGCTTTAACGAAGTCGGGATCCCAGCCGCTCACATTGGGTTGCTCGATCCCGGTGGGCAACCGCGCCGTGTATCGGTACGCCACGTTGGGCAGGGGGAGGCGGTTCCGGGAGTCGGGATAGACGTCTTTCGGGAGCGACGGCGAAAGCGGCGGGTCGCCCGGCAGGTCGATCACCGGCGCCTCCATGGAGTGCGGGCCGCTGGCCTGATTCTGCGCGCGGATCGCCGCGCACACCAACAGCGTCGCGACGCATGCAAGCAAAAGGGCTGCGACGCTTTTCGGCGAGTTCATAGCGATCTCCTCTTTGTGACTCAGCTTCGATCAATCCGATATCGCCCGGACAGACAGAAGGCGCCGGATTATAGTTCAGATAACACGCCTCACGCGAATTGAATGATGAACGCCTCGCGGTTACCGTAGAGCACTGTCGAAAGGTGTGAATCGAAGAGACCCTGAGCGGGATTTATAGAGACATTAAATCAGGGGCCAGATCAGTTCGAAGAATCGGGAAGAAGATACACCTGAAGAATTCCTCGTTGATCTATAAGTCCAAGCATCGATCCAGTCCGTGAAAGAGCCATTCCGGAAATGCTGCTGAAGTGTTGGGTCTTCGCATCGAGCGAGTATATCCATCGACGCGCGAGCAAGTCGTATACGATGATTCGACTCAACCATGAGCGACCGTCGATATCCAACGAGCGGTTCCCGCCTTTTACTTTCAAAAGACCTAGAGCGAATCTCGAACCGTTGGAAGAAATCGCAACCGCCCTTTGCGCGCTGGTAATCGAGAATCCTTCCCGTTCTATTTCCCCCTCAGGAAAAATCTGCTCAAAGAGAAGCTTCCCGGTAATACTCACCAGTCCGATCCATAGCTGAACGTTCTTGTCTTGGCCGGTCACGCTCATTCTCAAAATTGTTTCATCGTTGACAAACCTACCCGCTCCGCAGGAAGAAGCCGAACGAGAGCACATCAGAGACCATGGACCGTTCGGAGGACGGCCAATCTTCACGAGCGGAAGGCTGTTGCGGTTGTTGCTCAGTGTTGAGGATTGAATTTGAACCGTACCGTCATCGGAGATGTCTTCGGGCCACATAAAACCGCCTGCGCTCTTCTCGGTCGTCGACCAGCGTTCTACGACTTGCAGTTTGTCCAAATCGACCCACATGAGACGCATTTCGAGTGTATCCAATTGCGCGACGTAGACCGAATATGGCAGTCCACTAAATCTCTTCTCTTCGGTTGCAGGCTCATAGCTTAGAAGAAGGAAATTACCTGCCGGAGATGTAGTCGCATCCCAGCGATCCTTGATTGCCTCCCGACCCAATGGGATTTCAAGCTTGCTGATGAGGCCAAAAGCTGAGGAGTACAGCAAGAGCTGGTCCGGGGTTAGCACGGCGAACTTTTCTCCGGGGACAGCGAGTATGCGGGAACGCACTGAAGCTGTGGGCCATTCCATTGTGTCATGAACCGCGCCAGTTTTTGTGTCGATGAAGATCCCGTGAAGTCGATACGGCAAAGATTCGTCGGTCTGACCCCGATTTGGCGGAGCTACTGGTGCCTCGCGAGTTACAAACGACACAACGACGATGCCATCACCGAGGAAGCATATTGGCTCAATACCCAAAACGGCTCCTACCTCCTGATTATCGAGGGCGGTGTCTTCCGGGGCCTTGTATCCCATCTTCGCAATATCGAGCTTCCACAATGGTCCAGTGTTTGCACCTTGCGACGTTTGACTTGCAGATTGGCTAGCGGAGGATAAGAGGAACAATGTCGCTGAAAATAAGATCCATCCGGAGATGCAATAACGGCTCGCCGTAAAGCCAATCAAATGTGTTTGCACTGTAGCGGTTAGATACTCAGGAAATTTTCGAGCAGTTTGAATCCGGCGCCGGTGAGCACAGACTCGGGGTGGAATTGCACGCCTTCGACGCGCAGCTTGCGATGGCGCAGGCCCATGATGATGCCGTCGGAGGTTTCGGCGGAAATTTCGAGGGTTCCGGGCAGCGACTTGCGCTCGACGATCAGCGAGTGGTAGCGGGTGGCCTGAAAATCCTGCGGCAGATCGCGAAAAATCGTTTTTGCGTCGTGGTGAATCTCGCTGGTTTTGCCGTGCATGATTTCCGGGGCGCGGATCACGCGTCCGCCGAAGGCTGCACCGATGGCCTGATGCCCCAGGCAAACACCAAGGATAGGAATTTCGCCGGCAAACCGCTGGATCAGCGCAACGCTGATGCCGGCCTCATTGGGCGTGCACGGCCCTGGAGAGATCACGATGCGTTCGGGGCGGCGCTGCTCGATTTCCTCGAGGGTGATCTGGTCGTTGCGGCGCACCTCGAGCTCCTGGCCCATCTGCCCGAGGTACTGGGCCAGGTTGTAGGTGAAGGAATCGTAGTTATCGAGAAGCAGGATCATGTTTCGTCGTGTTTTATTTTCGACTCAAAACTTCCCGCTTCGGCTCGCTGCACTGCGCTCCAGGAAATCAACTTATTGAAATAAAGCGTCTTAGCTCAAGGCTGCAAAAGTGCACCAGTACCTTGCGGTTCGCTGCGTGCTCACCCCTTTGTGAGCCAGGTTCGGGGTCGGAGCACCCACTCCATTAGAGATGAAACTCTTCGCGACGGCGATAGTTTTTTGCTGTTGGACCTGGTTCGCCGCTCCCGCCTCCGCAGGCTACGCCGGCTATCGCCTCTTCACCATTGACGACACCAAGACCGGGACGGCCGATTCCACCAACTTCACGGTGCTGATCTCGGGAACTTGGACGGAGTTCCGTACCACGGCCTACAACAACGGTAAGGTCAACAACACCATCACCTGCGGGGCCGAATCGATCACCTGCCCTGCCGACTTGATTTTCACCAGCGATCCAGTCTGCCACACTCTTCTATCCTGGGAAATTCAAACCTACAGCGCCAGCACCGGCCAGGTGATCGCCTGGGTGAAAGTACCCACGCTCTCGGCGTCGGTGCCCACGCTGATCTATGCCTGCGCCGGCAATGCGGCAATAACCACGTATCAGGGCGGGAGCACCGGGGCCGCTTACGATTCGAATACGAAGGCTGTCTACCACTTCGAAGCCAGCACTGCCGACTCGTCTTCAGCCGGTAACACGCTGAACCCGGTCAACTCTCCCTCCGTAACTACCGGACAAATTGGCTATGCCGGTGCCTTCAGCGGAAGCAACTACGCCGAGGCGGCTGCGTTCAGCTGGACCGGGAGCAGCTCTATCACCGTCACGTTCTGGAATTACGTGACCTCGGCGAATGTGACGGACTCTTGGGCGTTCACGATCGGCAACAGCTCTTCGACCGACGCTCACCGCTGCACAGGGTCGGTTCCCTGGAACGACGCAAGCCAGCACGCGTTTTGGGACTACGGCGGCATTACACTTGGCAGCGGCCGAGTTCAATACTCCTATACGAGCTATCTGGGGGCCTGGACCCTGGTCACCCTGGTGTCCACAGGCTCCGCGAACACATTCCAGGCGATCTACCTGAACGGAGTCCTGGTTACATCTGCGGCAAGCAGCGCGGTTTCCACGGTGACGGGGGACCTCATCATCGGCGGGTACCCGTCGAACACCCAGTACGGCCCCCCCGATGAGCATGGCAACATCGACGAATTCCGGGTCGCCAACGTGGTGCGATCCGCCTCGTGGATTACAGCCGAGTACAACAATCAGTCCAGCCCGTCGACGTTTTACAGCTGGAGCGCCTGGACCCTGGTCAACTACATGAGCGTGCCGCAGGGATTCGTGTTTTAGCAGCCGCGAGATTCGTCCTTGCCGCGGTGGCCGCATGCGGCTGCGAGTCATCACGTCTTGGGCGATTCGAGAGGCCTCTTCGCCAGATTATTTCCCGCGACTCTTGCCGCGGCTTTCGCCGCCGCGGTGGGCAATTTCCAAAGCTGTGATTACCGCCCGCGCCTTGTTCACAGATTCCTGGTATTCGCGTTCTGGCACGGAGTCGGCCACCAGCCCGGCGCCCGCCTGCACGTAGGCGCGGCCTTCCTTTTCAACCAGCGTACGCAGGCCGATGCACGAATCGAGATTCCCAGAAAAATCGAGATACAGGATGGCGCCGCCGTAGATGCCACGGCGCGTGGGCTCGAGTTCGTCGATGATCTGCATGGCGCGCACCTTCGGCGCGCCGGAAAGCGTGCCGGCTGGGAAGCACGCCATCAGCGCGTCGAAGCAGTCGGCGTCGGGGCGCAGCTTTCCGCGGAGGGTGGACGCAATGTGCATCACGTGGGAGTAGCGCTCGACGAACATCAGCCGTTCCACCTTCACCGAGCCGTATTCGCACACGCGACCAAGGTCGTTGCGGCCCAGGTCAACGAGCATCACGTGCTCGGCGCGTTCCTTGGGATCGGCCAGCAACTTCGTTTCGAAGGCGAGATCTTCCTTCTCGCTGGCGCCGCGCGGCATCGTGCCGGCCAGGGGTCGGTAGGATGCCTCGCGCCCCTGCACCTTTACGAGCATCTCGGGCGAACTGCCTACTACGGAAACGTCGTCGAGGCGCAGGAAGTAGAGATAGGGCGAGGGGTTTACCACGCGCAGGACGCGGTAAATCTCGAAGGGATCGGCGGACGTCTTGGCGGAGAAGCGCTGGCTCCCCACCACCTGAAAGACGTCGCCCGCGCGAATGTAGGACTTCGCCTTGCGCACCGCAGCGGTGAACTGGGCTTTGGTCATGTTCGATTCGACGCGCAACGGCCCGGCCTTGCGCGCGCGGCGCTGCGGCGGTAACGGCTGTTCCAGCGTTTTACGCGTGCGCTGGATTTCGCGGACTGCCGCGTCGTATTTTTCGCGCAGGCTGCCCTTGCCCTCGGTGAACACGTTGCGAATGATCCACACGCGATGCCGCACGTGGTCGAAGACGACCAGACCGAGATAGAACATCATGACGCAATCGTCCAGCTGCATGTCGTCGCGGCCAGTGTCCGGGATGCGCTCGACCAGGCGCACCATGTCGTAGGCGAAATAGCCGATGGCGCCCGCGATCAGCGGCGGCATGCCTGGCACGCGCACCGAATGGTAGCGTTTAGTTAGCTGGCGCAGCTTCTCGACGGGATCGTCCTCAAAGTGCGTGCGCTTGCCGCCGGTTTCGAGCGTGCAGTTGCGGCCTCGCGCGCGGAATACCTCGGAGGGATTTGCGCCCGTGAAGGTGTAGCGCGCGATGTTTTCGCCGCCCTCGACGCTTTCGAGCAGAAAGGAATATTTCGCGTCGCGCGCGAGCCGAAGGTGCGCGCCGACGGGGGTGAGCAGGTCGGCCGTGTAGGTCTCATACACGGGCACCAGGTTTCCCTGCTTTGCCAGGCGCGTAAACTCCTTGAAGTCGGGTTGGATCATCGCTTCGTTTTGCTCTTTTCGTTTTGCCGCGGCGCAGGCCCCGCTTTCTCTTCGCGCGCCAGCGCGCTGGCCACGGCTCGGCGCATCGTTTCCTGGGGCGCGCGCTGGCCGGTCCAGATTTCCCATTGCGCGGCGCCTTGCGCCACGAACATCTCGACGCCGGAAACGGTTTCGATGCCGCGGCGCGCGGCGAGCTTGAGCAACAGCGTGTCGCGCGGGCGGTAGATCGTGTCAAATACCAGGCGGCAATTCAATTCATTCGCGCTGAGCGGCGATTGCCGGGGGTTGGGGTGCATCCCCACGGGTGTGGCGTTCACGATGGCGTCGAAAAACTCGCGCCGCAGTTGCTTCCGCGCGACCGCCTTACCCCCCACCGCGCGCGCCAGAGACTCCGCCTTTTCCTCGCGCCGAGCGCACACGCATACCGAGGAACCCGCTTCAGCCAGCGCAAAAGCTACGGCTCGCGCGGCGCCTCCGGATCCCAGGACCAGCACCCGGCTGTTTTGCAAGGGGATGCGCGTTTGCAGCGTGCGCAGCACACCTACGTAGTCGGTATTGTAACCGTAGAGCTTCCCATTTCCACGCACGACCACGGTATTCACCGCGCCGATCTTGCGGGCAAGCGGGTCGCAGCCATCAAGATGGCGCAGGATGCGCTCCTTGTGGGGAATGGTGACGCTGAATCCGTTGATTCCGAGCGGTCCGATCGCGCGGATAAAATCCTTCAAGTCGCGCACGAAAAAAGGTAGGTAGATGGCGTTCAGGCGGCGAGCCCGAAAGCCGGCGTTCTGCAGGATAGGAGAAAGGGAATGGCCGATGGGATCGCCAATCACAGCGTAGACGCTCGTGCGGCGGTCGATCCTGTCAGCGCGGTAGATCGTTTCGGCCTCCTCGAGCGAGACCTGGCCGGGAGCGGTCGCGTGCTCTACCGGTGCATAGGTGAACATGCTTCCCATGCGCGGGCTCAGCAGCCGCACGGGGGCGGCAACGTCGCCCATCGGAATCGCCACAATATTTCGCTGGGACTTCGCGAACTTGAGCAACAGGAGGCTTTGGGCGAGCGAGTCGCAGTGCGCGGCAATTTTGATGGCGTCCGGCTGCCCCTTGCGGAGTGTCGCCGCTACCCTTTCCAAGTCGCGCGGCATACGCTGGAAGAAGTGCGCGGAACGGAGCTCGCGTCCCTCGCCGAGCATCACGTCGAGAAGCTCAGGCGGGCACACGGACGCTGTCTCCACCTCCAGGTCATACCACTCGCATCCGGCGCGAATCGCGTCCCACAGGTGAGTGAGCTGCCTGGCGATGGTCCCTTTGTAGCGGCCGCCCCCTTCCCGCCGCCGGCAAGTGGCAATCAGGGGCGTCTTCGGTTTTCTCTGGGCCGCCAGCCATTTCAGAAAAGCCGTGATTTCCGCATCGCCAGCCAGCCAATCGAGGCGAATTTCGGTGATTTGTGAGCTCTCCAGAGCAGATTTGAGCTGTTTTCGCATGCCTTCGGCATGTGGAGAGGCGACCACCGCGCAGAGTTTTTCCGTACCTGGCATTCGTTTATCCCGGCTGGATCGAGTCGGTGGGAAAACGCACCGAAGCTATTGGAAATAAAGCTTCTACCACGTAGGTACCCAATATGTAAAGTGCTGGGGACCATTGTCTTGACGCTTCGCGAACCCGTTTGTTACGGTCGATTGAGCTGGCAGTCTTCGCGGTGTGTTCAAAGGAGCGATCATCATGCGCGGCAAACTTGTGCTTGCGGGTCTCGTTCTCGGCCTGTGTGGGGCAGCGGCTTCGGCCCAGAACCTGACGGCCGCTCCCTACCCGAATAACGTCTACTGCACCGGAGTGGTGACGACGGAGGCTGTCCCGCGCGACACGTACGTCATTAGCGGCGAGGATTCCAGCATGGACATCGTGTTCAGCGACCACGACTACGTGTTCATCAACAAGGGTTCGTCGAAGGGCGTCAAGGTGGGAGATCAGTTCTTCGTAATCCGCCCGGTGGAAGACCCGACAAAGACCGAATGGACGAAATGGCAATTTGCGATTTTGCGCAAAATGGGCACGGTTTGGGAAGACGAAGCGCGCGTGAAGGTTACCGATGCAAGACCGAATGTTTCCATCGCGAAGATCGAGCAGAGCTGCGGATATATTCAGCGCGCCGATGTCGTGGTGCCGTTTGTAGAGCGTCCCCAGCCGCCATTGAAGCCCGTCCGGTTTGACCAGTTCGCGCAACCGGACGGCAAGGCGCTCGCCATGGTGATCACGGGCCAGAAGTTTTTCTCAGCGGTTGGAAAGAACGACATCGTTTACGTGAACCTGGGCAGCGGCCAGGGCGTGAAGGTGGGCGACTATTTCAGGATTTTCCGCTACACCGGGACGCAGAACGAAACGGCTTACGAAACGCGGCGCTTTGCTTTCGATGTGGACGGAGACTTCGGGCCCACGTACGGCTTTGGCGGCGTTTCAAAGAAGTACAATTGGACGAATGTTCCGCGCGAGGTTCTCGGCGAAGGCGTCGTCCTGCGGACAGGGCCGAATTCAGCGACTGTTTTGATTACCTTCAGCGAGCGGGAGATTTACGCGGGCGACTACGTGGAGATCGAATAGCAGATAAGAATCCAGCCCAACCCTCGTTTTTAGGGTCTGGAATTTTGACTCTTGCCGTACCGGGCATATTGACAGAGCCGCGCACGGGTTTCCCTCTCCGAGTTTCTTGTGGTCCATGAGACGGTCGCAGTATTTGTCTCTTCACTCGATTGCTCATCTCCAGCTCAACCAGACAAGTCAAACACACGTGACCCGCTAAGAGGGAGGATGGACGCCGCCACCCGGACCAATACCGGATTCGGCGGCCTTCGTGGTAGTATGCGCGGCGGGAGCGCCTCATGAGGACAAGTCTCGCGAATTTCCTGGCCGTAACGGCATGTTTCCTGCTCGCGGCCGCCTCGGCAGCCGCGCATCACGGCACAGCGGGCTACTCGGCGGGGGACCAAAAGGTCACCGGCGTCGTCACCGAGTTCGAATTCATCAATCCCCACGCGATCATCCATTTGGATGTGAAGGACGACAAAGGCAAAGTGGTGAACTGGCAGGGCGAACTCACCAGCCCGAACCACTTGGTGCGAGCTGGCGTCGGCTGGAGCAAGGACACGCTGAAGCCGGGAGACCAGATCACCATGATTGGTCCGGTCGCCAGAAATGGTTCTCCGTCCATGCGGGTTGGAAAAGTCCTGCGGGCAAATGGCGAGGAGATCAAGCTGCAGGAGGATAACTAAACGTGCCGGGGAAATCCGCGGTAGCCCCGGTGCGCCTGGCGGGCTTCACTCTTTCCCTTGCGGCGGCACTGCTCTTCCCCGTAGCCCTTCCCTCTCAGACGCCGCAGCAACCCGCGTCACCGGCGGCGACACCCGCGGCGGTGCCGGCAGCTCCCGACGCGGAACTCATGAGTTTTTCCGGCATCTGGATGAGTCACGCGCCCCCAGGCCCGAAAATTCCCAACTACTCGATCACGAATCTCACCCGCGGAGAACTCCCGCTTACGGACTGGGGAAAAGCCAAGTTCGCCGAGGCCAAGCCCACGTTCGGTCCCAAGGCGTATTCGATATCGGAATCGAACGAGCCGACGTTCCAGTGCTTCCCGCCCGGCGTCCCCGCGATCTACACCTACCTTTACCCCGTACAGATCGTGCCAACCATCAACGAGGTAGTCATGCTGTATGAGTACGATCACCAAGTCCGCCATGTGTATACCGACGGCCGCCCGCATCCGCCCGACGTTCAGCCCACCTGGATGGGGCATTCGATCGGCCACATGGACGGGAATGCCTTCGTCATCGACACCGTGGGCTTCAACGACAAATCCTGGCTCGATCGCTTCGGCCACCCCCACAGCGATCAGTTGCATCTCATCGAACGCCTGCAGCACGTAGGCGACAACTTCCTGCGGATCGACTTCACCTTCGACGATCCCAAGGCCTACACCAAGACCTGGACATCCCAGTTGTACTTCCAGCACAAGCCCTCCTGGGAACTGCTCGAATACCTCTGCACCGACAACCTCAAATTCCTCAACTTCGAAAAGATCCTGAACGCACCGGCAACCAAGTAGCCGTAGCCGCCGCTACACGGAATCTAAGTTTTTCCGGGTGCCCGACCCTTCGGTGTTAAGGGTCGGGGTTTTCTCAGCGCTTTTTTCGGGCGTTCTTTAGGATTGTATTTTCCTTCTCGCACAAAAAAAACCGGCCCTCGAAGAAATCGAGGGCCGGTCGTCAACGCTAAAACAGCAGGTCGCCGCCCTTAAGCCATCACCGGCGACGGCTTCGGTACGCTGTTGATCGTCTTCAGAATGCGCGAAACGATCTGGTAGGGATCGCCTTCCGAGTTCGGGCGGCGATCTTCCAGATAGCCCTTGTAGCCGTTCTTGATGAAGTTCACCGGCATGCCGGATCGAAGCGCCGCGGTCGGAGAGGCCGTAGCTGAACTTGTCGATGGCCTGCGTCTCGTGCAGACCCGTCAAGCGCAGATGGTTATCCGGGCCGTACACGGCGATGTGCTCGGCGACCTTGTCCGAGAACGCCTTCATGAGCGATTCGAGATATTCCTTGCCGCCCACTTCGCGAATGTACTTCGTCGAGAAGTTGGTGTGCATGCCCGATCCGTTCCAGTCGCCCTTGATGGGCTTGCAGTACAGCACAAAATCCACTTCGTATTTCTCGCAGAGCCGGAACATCAGATAGCGGGCGGTCCACATGTCATCCGCGGCTTTCGCCGAGCCTTTGGCGAAAATCTGGAACTCCCACTGCCCTTTCGCGACTTCCGCGTTGATGCCTTCGTGGTTGATGCCGGCGGCAAGACAGAGTTCCAGGTGCTCGTCGACGATCTGCCGGGCGATGCTCCCCATGTATTTGTAGCCGACGCCGCAGTAGTAAGGGCCTTGGGGGACGCTCGGGTGGCCGTTTTCCGGGAAGCCGAGCGGACGCCCGTCCTTGTAAAGGAAATATTCCTGCTCGAAGCCCACCCAGAGATCCGGATCGTTCTCGATCGTGGCGCGCATATTGGTCGAATGCGGCGTGCCATCCGGATGCATCACTTCGCTCAGAACAATGTAGCCGTCCTTGCGCGCCGCGTCAGGATACAGAGCCACGGGCTTCAGGATACAGTCCGACTTGTGCCCTCGGCCTGCATCGTCGAGCTGCCGTCAAAGCCCCACAACGGCAGATCGCCAAGCGTGGGCGGCTTGTCAAAAGCCTTGAGTTGGGTCTTGCCGCGCAGTTCCGGGATGGGTTTCCTGCCGTCAAGCCAAATGTATTCCAGTTTATATTTTGTCATAGTCTTTAATATCCCATCGGTTGGGGTCGTTCAGACACCCGCCAGGCGTTCCCACAGTTGGAACTGAGGAGATCGGCTGGCCCATGAACCGCGCAGAGTGTACCAAGGTCGATCCTTTTTTGCATCCCCGGAAGATTCGATACATCCTATCGGCATTTTCAATCGCTCGCGCCAATTTTCTCAGATTCCAAACCGCTTATTGGGCCCATCGCACCGGCACGATTTGCAAAATCGAGCCCCGGCCGAGTTACTTTTTCGAGCATCTTTATAAAATCATTATCTTTCCCTAGTTCGCGGCCAGGCCGTGCGCCTTCTTCGACTGCGAAAATGCGATGAGCGCTTCCAGCTTCGCGCGCGCCGCGCCGGAATCGATCGATTGCGCCGCCAGGCGCACGCCTTCCAGAAAATCCGCGGCGCGTCCGGCGGCCACCAGCGCGGCGGCGGCGTTGGCCAGCACGATCTCGCGATGCGGCCCGTGCTCGCGGTACAGCAGCGAGCGCCCCAGAATCTTGTGGATGATCTTCGCGTTCTGCGCGGCGTCCCCGCCGCGAATCGCCTCCAGCGGCGCGCGCCGCAAACCGAAATCCTCGGGCGTCACGGTATAGCTTCGCACCATCGCCGTCGCGCAGTTCGGCGATGTAGGTCTCGCCGGAAATGCGAAATTTCGTCCAGGCCGTCCGCGCCGTGGACCACAAACGCGCGCCGCACTCCCAGCTCGCCCGAGCGCCCGCGCCATCAGCTCCGTCAGGCTCGCCTCATATACGCCCACCACTTGTGCGGACGCCCCGCGGGATTCGTCAGCGGCCCCAGCAGATTGAATACGGTGCGCATGCGCAGCGCGCGGCGCGCCGGCATCGCATGCCGCGTGGCCGCATGCACCGCCGGCGCAAACAAGAAACCCGATGCCGACTTCTTCGATCGCCCGCGCCACGCGCTCGGGCGGCAGATCGATGCGCACGCCGAGATGCTCGAGCACGTCCGCCGAGCCGCACCGCGAGCTGATCGAGCGGTTGCCGTGCTTCGCCACGTGCACGCCCGCTCCCGCCACCACGAACGCCGCCGCCGTCGAAACATTGAACGTGCCCGAACGCGTCGCCGCCTGTGCCGCAGGTATCGACCAGCGCCTCGATCGCCACCGGCAGATTCGCCTGGGAAAATCGGCGTGGCGTGCCGGCGCATGGCCGTGGCGAAACCTACAAGTTCGTCCACCGTCTCGCCCTTCATCCGCAGCGCCGTGAGCAGGCTCGCGATCTGCGCGTCGTTCGCGTGGCCCGAGAGGATCTGCTCCATCGCGGCTTCGGCTTCCACGCGCGACAGGTCCTCCTCCGCCACGATTTTTTCGAGCGCTTCGTGGATCATTGTCGTTTGGCGGCGCACTTTGTCGCCGCGCGAAAAGGGCGATTCCCGCCTTGCCCGATGCGCGCGTTCCAAGTAAACTGGTTCGCTTTTGCGTCCGCAAATTTTAGCACTGATACCGTTCCACAGCTTCAAAAGGGCGAACGTGAAGAGGCCGATGGAGAGAGCATGAAGATTCACGAGTATCAGGCCAAGGCCATCCTCGCGAAGTTCGGCGTGCCGGTGCCGCGCGGCGAAGTGGTCGTTCAAAAAGGACGAAGCGCGCGCCGCGGCGCAGCGCCTGGGCACGCCGATCGTGGTGGTCAAGGCGCAGATCCACGCGGGCGGCCGCGGCAAAGCCGGCGGCGTGAAGCTGGCAGAGTCGGCGGACGAAGCCGCGTCGCACGCCGGAGCACATCCTCGGGATGAAGCTGGTCACGCCGCAAACGGGCGAAGAGGGCCGCATCGTTCACCGCCTGCTCATCGAAGAAGGCCTCGACATCAAGCGCGAGCTCTACCTGAGCATTCTGGTCGACCGCGCCACCGGCGCGCCGGTCTTCATGGCCAGCGCCGCGGGCGGCATGGAAATCGAGGAAGTCGCCAAGGAGCATCCCGAAGCGATTCTGCGCCAGTCGATCGATCCCGCCACCGGCTTGCAGCCCTATCACGCGCGCAAGTTCGCCTTCGGCCTGGGCCTTTCGCCCGAACTGGTCAGCGCCGCTGTGCCGTTCTTGCAGTCGCTCTACCGCGCGTTCATCGAAACCGACGCCTCGCTCGTCGAGATCAATCCGCTGATCGTCACCGGCGACGGCCGCCTCGTCGCGCTCGACGCCAAAGTGAATTTCGACGACAACGCGCTCTACCGCCATCCCGAATTCAAAGACCTGCGCGACCTCGACGAAGAATCGCCGCTCGAAGTCGAAGCCTCGAAATTCAAGCTGAACTACATCAAGCTCGACGGCACCATCGGCTGCATGGTCAACGGCGCCGGCCTGGCCATGGCCACCATGGACATCATCAAGCTCAGCGGCGGCAGCCCCGCGAATTTCCTCGACGTGGGCGGCGGCGCCTCCGAGGAGCAGGTGAAGAACGCCTTCCGCATCCTGCTGAGCGACCCCAACGTGAGCGGCGTCTTCGTCAACATTTTCGGCGGCATCCTGCGCTGCGACGTGCTGGCCAGCGGCGTGGTCAACGCGGCCAAAGAACTGAAATTCAAAGTTCCCGTCGTCGTCCGCATGGAAGGCACCAACGTCCAGCAAGGCCAGGAAATCCTGCGCAATTCCGGCCTGAATTTCACAGTAGCCACGGGAATGAAGGACGGCGCGGAAAAAATCGTGGCTCTTGCCGGCCGGTAGGAAGCAAAGGAAGCATAAGCCAGATCCGAACCTTGGAAGCGGAACATGCAAAGCTGGGAATGATGATTCACAATTTATGGAAGGAATGGCGGAAGCTATCGTGAGGCTCTTTTCCTTTACATCCTTCACCTCCCTTACTTCCTATACCTCTGCTCGATGAGCGTTCTCGTCGACAAAAGCACGCGCGTGATCGTGCAAGGCCTCACCGGCCGCGAAGGCAGCTTCCACGCGCAGCAGATGATCGAGTACGGCACGAAGGTCGTCGGCGGCGTCACGCCGGGCAAAGGCGGAACGAAGCATCTCGACGTGCCCGTTTTCAACACCGTCGCCGAAGCCGTGCGCCAGACTGGCGCGAACGCCTCGGTGATTTTTGTTCCGCCGCCCTATGCCGCGGACGCCATTCTCGAAGCGTTCGACGCCGCCCTGCCGCTGGTCATCTGCATCACCGAAGGCATTCCCACGCTCGACATGGTGCGCGTGGCCGCGGTGATGAAGGATTCCAAGACGCGCCTGATCGGACCCAACTGCCCGGGCATTATTTCGCCCGGCAAATGCAAGATCGGCATCATGCCCGGCCCGATCCACAAGCAAGGAAACGTCGGCCTGGTAAGCCGCAGCGGCACGCTCACCTACGAAGCCGTCGATCAGCTCACGCGCCTCGGCATTGGCCAATCCACCTGCATCGGCATCGGCGGCGATCCGATCATCGGCACTACGTTCCTCGACGCCATCAAGCTCTTCAATGACGATCCCGACACGCACGCCATCGTCATGATCGGCGAAATCGGCGGCAACGCCGAAGAAGTCGCCGCCGAATTCATCAAGAAAAATGTGAAGAAGCCGGTGGTCGGCTTCATCGCCGGGCAGACGGCGCCTCCGGGCCGCCGCATGGGCCACGCCGGCGCAATCATCAGCGGCGGCCAAGGCACCGCGGCCGACAAATACAAAGCCATGCGCGCCGCGGGCATCCACACCGTGCAAAGCCCCGCCGACATCGGCCAAACGCTTGCCACCGCGCTAGGCAAGTTGAAAAAGAAGTCGAACCTGATGATGATGCCCAAGCCGAAAAAACCGCTGGCGGCGAAGTCAACGGTGAAATCGAAAGCCGGGCCAAAACCAAAAAGCAAAAAGCGCTGAAGTTCGTTGCAGTAGCAAGATTTTCGTTCAGGTACAGCCGGATTTGCAGAAAACGTAGCAAAATGTCATCCCGAACGTAGTGAGGGATCTGCATTTCGCTTTTTGGTCTTGGGCAGTATCGCCTTGAAAATGGCACTGCTGTCGAGGCTGACAAGCCTCATAAAAATTAAAACTCAAACGGGAGAAAACGCACTTGGCCATCGAACGCACGCTAGCCATCATCAAGCCAGACGCCGTCGGACGCGGTCTCGCCGCCGACATCATCAGCCGCATCCACGCCGCGAAATTCAAAATCGTCGCCATCAAGTCGCTGCGCCTCACCAAAACGGAGGCTGAGGGCTTTTACGCCGTGCACCGCGAGCGTCCCTTCTTCAAGGACCTGACTGAGTTCATGAGCTCGGGCAAAGTGGTAGTGATGGTTCTCGAAGCCGAAGGCGCCATCTCGAAATGGCGCGACACCATGGGCGCCACCGACCCCGCAAAAGCCGCCCCCGGCTCCATCCGCAAGGAGCTGGGCACAAGCATCCAGAACAACTGCACCCACGGCTCCGATGCGCCCGAAACCGCTGCTTTCGAAACCGGCTACTTCTTCGCCGGCTACGAACTGGTCTGAAGGGGCGCCCCTGGGAACGCCGATCTCCCGATCGGCGCCTTTGCTTTTTTTTCGCAGTCTAAAGTTCGGCCCGCCGGAGCAAAGCTCGCTTCGCGAAGCTTGCGTAGTGAAGCTTGCTTCGCAAAGCTGCCTGAAACGCGCGAGCCGTGCCCAACCCAACATGTCATCCCGAGCGGAGCGAGGGATCTGCATTTGTCTTTCTGCCCGCTGAAGAAACCGTCGCAACCCCACCTCGCTTTTTAGGGGGTCGGAGCTTCCAGCTCCGACATAAAAAAGTCCCGCGCGCAGCGCCTTCCTCTCGCGGCGTTTTTTCCGCGAGCTTTCTTCGGGCCTTTGTCCGATCATGGCTTTACGTCGCCAGGAGGAGCCCGGTGCTCGAAGTCCTTAAGAACATTCTCCTGTTCTTCAGCACGCTGTTCCCCGTCGTAAATCCGCTGGGAGACGCCCCCATCTTCCTGCTTCTCTCCCGTGATTACTCCTCCGCCGCGCGCACGGCTCTGGCTCGTCGCATCGCCATGAACAGCTTCTACTTGCTCGTTGCGTCCTTCCTGATCGGTTCGCACATCCTCGCTTTTTTCGGGATCTCCATTCCGGTCGTTCAGGTGGGAGGGGGCCTGGTGGTCATGGCCACCGGCTGGAAAATGCTTAAGCAGAAGCAGGAGGACGAAGAGCCGCGCGCGAAGCCGCACCAGATGAGCCCCGGCGACATCTTCGCCAACGCATTCTATCCGCTCACGATGCCGCTCACCGTCGGCCCTGGCTCCATCTCGATCGCCATCACGCTGGGCGCCAACTCGGCGCGCCACCACGGCTTCTCTCTTCTGCCTTTCATCCCCGCGATCATCGCCTCGCTGCTCATCGCGATCAGTGTCTTTCTCTCTTATGCCTCCGCCGAGCGGCTCGCGCGGCTGCTCGGGCCCACGGGAATGACGGTAATTCTGCGGCTTTCCTCATTTCTGCTGGTCTGCATCGGCGTGCAGATTCTCTGGAACGGCGCGAAAGCGCTGCTCGCCTCGCTCCCTTCGGCTATCCATTAGCGGGCTTCCTGTTTTGCATGGAAAGTATCTGGAAGGGAAACCTGGAAGCTGAGCGAGAACTACCCTCCGGGCGTTGTTCGGTGACCTGCGGAAGTTTCACGGCGTCTTGGCTCCTTGCGAGATACGTGACGTCACCCCTCTGCGAGTCATACTGAAATTCCATCGTCGCGCGCCGAACGCTCTCGCTGGTCCCGCTGCGAATCCAATCGTGCAACTCCACGGCAATAAGCCCCACCCGGTCTATCCACCCGCTCGAGTGTTCGAATATCTCCTTCTCCGCGCCTTCCACGTCGATCTTCAACAGATCGATACGCTCGAGATCGTAATCCGTCATTATTTTTTTCAGCGTCATCGCGGGCACCCGCCCCGCGCCGCCAGTGCGAGCCGGATTCCCCGCGTGGCTTACCTGAAAAGTGGTGTTCCCTGCCCCGGTGTCGCAGAGATTCAGCGTCCCATTTTCCTTCCATAGCGCGGCATGTACCGGCGTGATGCCGGGATAAGGAACGATATTCTTCAGCAACATCTCATAATTGGAAGCTTCGGGTTCGATAGCGATGATCCTCGCCTCCGGAAACTCATTCGCGTAGAAAACCGACGAGAGCCCGATGTTCGCTCCCGCATCTACGATCACTCGCGGCGCCTCGCAAAACTCCGCCTCATAGAGCCCGTCCAGAAAAATCTCCCGGCATAGCGCCACATCGGTGGTCCGTGCGCGCAAATAAACCGGATGGGCGAGCTGAGGCACAGCAACGGCCATGATGATAGGCGCCGGCGATAGCCGTGCGCGGGCGCCAGTAACCAAGCCGCGCACGCCGAACAGCGAATAGTACATGCGCGGTCCATACAGCACGTTCATCGGCGAAGCCTCAGAGGAAGCGGTAGATTCTAACCTCGATTCGGTAGACCGCGCGCAAGCCTCGAGATGTTTTTGAATTCCTGGGCGCCCGGCCCTCCTGTTCTTGAGGGTCGGGTTGCAGAAGTAGCTCTGAAGGGTTCGGGCAGCGCCTGCACCGGGGATTGCGCACTTGCCGGCGCACCTTCCCCGCTCAAATCCAGCCCACAAACGTCCACGCGAACTACCTGCTTGCATTCGCTTCTCCGAGGGCTAAGATGGGCACATGACGGCAGGAGAAAAGGTCAATTATGGCTGCGCGGGTGGCTTGGACCGCCCCCCAAAAGCCATCCGATTTTCCATTTCGCCACTCGACACTGCATGTCGAACCGAATCACACGTAACTTACTCAAAACAAACAATCGGCACCACCCCCACTCGACACTCTAAGTATTCTTCTTTTGTTCGCCTTTCGACGCTCAAAGAGCGACGCAAAAGCACTGGAAACCCACTCTATCGCCCAGGAGGCGCGCGTGCCCAGCGCTAGCCCTCTCGGAGACCTCGGAAAAACGCTGCTCGCCGTCGGCATAGCCCTCGTGATCGCTGGAATCTTCCTGGTCTCAGGGGCAAAACTGCCGTTCCGCCTGGGCCGCCTGCCGGGAGACATCGCCTACCAGGGGCGCAACGGCAGCTTCTATTTCCCCATCGTCACCTGTATTCTGCTCAGCGTCGCGCTAACGCTCATTATGTGGATCGTGAATCTATTCCGCCGCTAACCGCGCCATCAGCCCACAATGAGCCAACGGTGAGCCAACGGTAAGCTAACGGTGAGACAACGGTGAACCAAACCCTCCTCTTCGATCTCCAGCCCCAGCGCCGCGTTTGGAAAGTCAGCGAACTCACCGAGCAAATCGGCGCCATCCTCGAAGGAGCGTTCCGCGATGTCTGGATCGAAGGCGAGGTTTCGAACCTCCGCCCCGCGCAATCCGGGCACCTCTATTTCACGCTGAAAGACTCGCGCTCGCAGATCCGCTGCGTCTGCTTCCGCGATCAGGCTCGCCTTTTGAAATTCCGCCCTGAAGATGGGCTGCACATAACGCTGCGAGGCGCGCTGGGCGTCTACGAGGCGCGCGGCGAGTACCAAATTTACGTCACCCACATCGAACCGGTCGGCCTGGGAGCGCTGCAACTCGCCTTCGAACAGCTGAAAAAGCAGCTCCAGGCGGAAGGGCTTTTCGAGCAGGCGCGCAAGAAGCCGCTTCCCGTCTTGCCTCGCTGCATCGGCATTGTCACCTCACCAGGCGGCGCGGCGATTCGAGACATTCTCCGCGTCCTCAAGCGCCGGTTCGCCAATGTGCACGTACAGCTCTTCCCGGTTAAGGTGCAAGGGGACGGAGCCGCAGCCGAGGTCGCCGCGGCCGTGCGCTATTTCAACCGCATTAAATTTGCGGATGTGCTCATCGTCGCGCGCGGGGGCGGCTCGCTCGAAGACCTTTGGGCGTTTAACGAAGAAGTCGTCGCCAGGGCCATCGCCGCCTCGGCGATTCCCGTGATCACCGGCGTGGGTCACGAAACCGACTTCACGATTGCCGATTTCGTCGCGGACATGCGCGCGCCTACTCCCTCGGCCGCCGCCGAGATCGTCCTGCGTTCACGCCAGGAATTCGAGCGCCACATCGCCGATTATCAGCGGCAACTGGTTCACCATACGCGCTACCTGTTGTCGCAAAGGCGCCATCGCGTGCGCGATCTGCAGACCCACCGGGGTTTCCGCCAGATGGAGCTTCTTCTCCGGAGACGGCGACAGGAAATCGATGAGCTTTCCTCTTCCCTCGCCGTGGCGCTGCGCCTGCGCCTGGCAGCCTCCCAGCAGCAACTCGCCCGGGCGGGCGCGCGGCTTTCCTCCTTTGACCTGCGCGGCCGCGCCACTCTGCTCCGCCGCCGCATCGAGCAGCATCGCACCGCGCTGCACACGGCCCTCGACCGCCTGATGACTCAAAAGCGGCGCCGCTTCAGCTCGGCTCAGGTACGCTTCGCCGCGCTCGATCTGCGCGCTCGCGTGGGAAGGCTTCGACGCGCCTGCGAACAGCGCTCGGCAGAAATGCGCACCAGGATGGACCGATTATTGGTGGCGCGCCGCCGTCGACTTGAATCCGCAACCCTGCAGCTTCAGGAGCGCAGCCCGTTCCAGCTCCTCGAACGCGGCTACGCCATCGTCTATGACGCCAACGGGCGCGTAGTGCGCTCCGCCGACCAGGTGTCTATCGGCGGCGAGATCGCCGTTCGCCTCGCTCGCGGGCAGCTTGATGCCACCGTCCGCAATAAGAAAATCCTCGAGTAGCCGGAATTTAGATGCCCCGGCGCCTCTGTGAGCCGTGCTCAGCGGCACGCGTACGTCCTGATCTCGATCCTCCACTCCGGCTGCGGAATATGCGTGTAATGCTGTTTCAATTCCGCCCCCGGATCGCGCACCAGTTGCTCGTCCTTCGCTAGGCCGCAATGGGCATCGAGCCAGCCCTGCGCATCGTAGGTAGGATCGAAGGAAGCGCGGCCAAAGTGAAGCCCCTTCACCAGCATCGTTGTGCCGCTAACCGGATGGCCGGCCTCGATCCACTGCGCGGGATTGTAGACTCCCGCCGCTCGCACCGAATCCGGCAGCAGTCCGCCGAAGCCGCTGGCATCGGGAGCAACAGAATGCGTAGGAAGCAAATAGCTCAGGTAGAAGAAGAACGAAGGATTGTTGCCGATCACCACTCCGCGCACATGAACAACATCAGCGGCCCTTTGCGCTATGGGCTGCCAAGGCTCAACCCAGTGCGGAGCCGCATACAACCGCCGCGAGAAAATCCCGAACCAGCCAATCGCCGCGACCAGCGCGAGCGCCCCAGCCAGAAGGCGGCGTCCGCCCCGGTCCGATGGCGCGCCAAGCGCCAGGGCCACCGGCAGAATCAACCAGGGGCTTACGAGCAGAACGCGCTTCGGCACCACGGCGCTCAGCGTAGCGAGCAAAATGACGAGTCCCAGGAAATATCCGAGAAAGGCTTTCGCCGCAGGAGGAGTTCGCCGAAACGTCAAGATCAGGCAAATCACGACCGCGATGCATGCCGGGGCGCCGAGAAACCAGAACCACGGCGCCACCGACTCGCTCACAAACACGCAATACGTGTTGTACGCAATATTCACGAGCGTCGAAATCGAAAACGCGCCTGGGTGGATGCCCAGTTCCGTCTCCCTGTGAAACGAACGGAACAACGGCAGGTATGCGGCCAGCAGGATTGCAGCACCCAGCAGAACACGCGGACCGGCAGCCGCCAGTTGCCGGCGACTCCGGATCACATAGTCGAGCGCCAGGCAAAAGAGAATCGCCCATCCGAAATAGTTGGAATAAACCAGCGCGATCGAAGCCACCAGAAACCAAAACCAATTTTCCCGGCTCGGCTCTTCCAGAAAGCGGAAGTAGGCAAGCGTGAGAAGCGAAACCAACAGGAAACAGAACGAATACCAGGTGGCAAGCCGGCCGAAGTGGAACCCGAAAGGCCAGAGCGCCGCGATCACGAGGGCCCACAACTGGCTTCGTTCACCTCCCAGTCGCCTCGCGATTGTTCCAATGATCCAGGCCGCGAGCACGTAAAAGATTACCGAGGGAAGACGCAGCAGATGGATATTTCCCCCGGTAAGTCGCAGCCAGCCGTGCAGGAGCAGGTCGTAAAGCGGGGGATGTTCGTGCAATCCGAGCCCGTTCCAGAAGATGCGAAGCGTGCGGGAGACGGGAGGCGCGGCCAGATCAATGATCGCGCATTCATCGTCAACTTCCGTAAACCAGCGGTTGGTGGCCATCAGTGCAACACCCAGCGCCAAAGGAAAAAGCAACAAGAGGGGGTTCGTGCATGCGGATTTCTGGCGGTCGGGTCCGGCAGTCACAAGTTGAGAGGTCTTGCCAAGGTCTATCGAGTCCCCGCAGCGTCCATCGATCAGACGCGGGACCGCGCCATTGTATAACGTACTTGAGCTTGACCACACCCCGGCCAATGTCTGCGTGCGCAACCCGGCACAAGCGCACCGCGCGATCGCCGGAACGGCGATTTGAACAACGATTTGAACAACGATCTGTTTCAGCGATCTGTGTCAGTGATTTGTTTCAACGATCTGTTGTCTCGAAGGCGGGAGAAGCGTTACCATACGCCCGGAATTCGAGTTGAGATTTTTGCGCGGCCAGGGCAAGGACTGATTTCGGAGGAGGCTTTCCATGAAGAGGCGGCAATTTTTGACTTCCGCGGCGGTGGCTTCCGTGGCGGCGGTTGGCTCGTCAAGTGACTACCTGCGCGCGGCAGCGGCGCCGGACGCCAAAGGCCGCGAATTTTATCAGCTGCGACGGTATCAGCTCGCGCGCGGCCCGCAAGTGAAACTGGCCGACGATTATTTCCGCGAGGCGTTCGTGCCCGCGCTCAACCGCATGGGCATCCCGGCCGTGGGCATATTCAACGTGACGATCGGCCCGGACACGCCCGCCATGTACGCCCTGATTCCCAGTTCATCTGCCGAGACGCTCAACGGCATCGAAAGTCGGCTCGCGCTGGACGCCGACTACATGAAGGCCGGAAATGATTTCCTGAAGGCTCCCGCCAAAGAGCCTGCTTTCCACGTGCTGGAGATATCGCTGATGCAGGCGTTTGAGGGCGTGCCCAAGCTCAAGCTTCCTGCGGCAGCCACCGAACACAAGCCGCGGCTTTTCGAGTTGCGGACCTATGCGAGCCCCAGCGAGGAGTACCACCGGAGGAAAGTGGAGATGTTCAATTCGGCGGAAATCGCGCTTCAGGCAAAGTTCAACATGGGCGCGGTCTTCTACGGCGACACGATCGTCGGATCGCGAATGCCCAACCTTACCTACCTGCTGTGTTTCGACAATCTGGCGGATCGCGAGAAGAAGTTTCAGGCGTTCAATGATTCGGCGGAGTGGAAAGCGCTTTCCGGCGATCCCAAATATCCTACAGAGATCGTTGCCACCGTCAGCAATATCATTCTTACTCCCACCGGCTACTCTCAGATATAGGTGGAAACGCAAAAGAGCCGCCCCACAACTGCATCGCTCACCGGCCGCCCACTCGATCGCCGGGTTGTCGGATGCCGCACATTGCCTCTTGTTGGAACGTTGCGTCACACAATTAGTTATTGACAAGAGGGCACTTTCTAGACTATACGTTTCGGCCAGCAAATTACTTTACCGAACCACAAACAACCGTTTTGGAATGCCGAGCGCTGGCACCTTGCGCGGCATAAAGCCTTGGGTGGGTAAAAACGTCCTCGAAGGGAAAACTATGAATAAGATTCTGAAGCCCTGCCGTAAGTATGCATTCGTCGTGTGCTGCTTGGCCGTAAGCCTTTTGTTGGCGTCAGTAGCTCCAGTAGTAATGGGTCAGTCAGCCACCACCGGCGCGATCACCGGCACCGTAAAAGACTCCTCCGGCGCCGTCATTCCCAACGCGACAGTCACGGTCACCAGCCTTGCGACCGGGCAGGCGCGCACCGCGACGACCGGCAGTTCGGGAGAGTACACGGTAGGATTCCTCCCGCCCGACAATTATTCAGTCAAATTTGAAGCGGCGGGCTTCGGAACGGCCACCGTTCCGTCGATCACGCTCAACGTGACCGAGACCCCGACACTCGACCAGGTGCTGACCATCGGTACACAGTCCCAGCAAGTGGAGGTTCACGGCGAAGCGGCGGAATTGGTCCAGACCACCTCCGCCACCAACGGCACCGTCATCGACTCCAAGACGGTCACCGACGTTCCCTTGACGACCCGCAATTACACCAACCTGATGGGTTTGTCCGCCGGCGTGCAGGCCACGGTGTTCAATGCCATCACACTGGGAAGAGGTTCGCAGGACATTGAGGTGAACGGCGCTGGCCCCTCGCAGAACAACTATTCGCAGGACGGAGCCTCCATCAACAGTTATTCCGCCACCGGCCGCGTCGCCGATTCGGGCAATAACCCGGGAATGGCGATTGTGAATCCGGACGCCATTGCGGAGTTCAAGATCCAGACGTCCATGTATGACGCGTCTTACGGCCGCAACCCCGGCGCCAACGTGAACGTCGTCACCAAGTCCGGCACCAACCAGTATCACGGCACGGCCTTTGAGTTCTTCCGCAATACCGATCTCAACGCCAACGACTTTTTCCGCAAGACGAACCTGCCCATCGGCGGCGTCCCGCAAAACGGGCGCCCAATCCTGAACCAGAATCAGTTTGGCGGTTCGTTCGGCGGCCCGATCAAGAAGGACAAACTGTTCTTCTTCGTCTCCGAACAGGAAACGCGGCAGATCAACGGCGCGGCGGCCCAGGGATATTCCGATCCGAGTGTGCCGGCAATTCCGCTGGGTGATCGCTCGACGCCTGCTTTCCAGGCGGCGCTCGGGGCCGCGTTCGGCGCAGGCTGTGGAACGTTGTTGTCCAACGGCAGCACGAGCGTTGGCGGGGTTCAGATTGCTTGTAACGGATCGAATATCAATCCGGTGGCCTTGAAGATTCTGAATTTGAAGCTCGCCAACGGATCCTACTTCGTCCCCAGTTCCGGTCTGGCAAGCGGAGGGAATGCGACAATTTTCCAAAGCTCGCCGGTTCACTTCACGGAGCATCAGGTTCTTGGCAACTTTGACTACGTGATCAACCAGAAGAATACCCTGGCCTTTCGTTTCTTTTGGTCCCATGATCCAGCGGCCATTACCGAGTCGTGCGCGGGTTCGGGGAGCGGCGCCAACGCAACCGGCACCATCACTCCATGCCTGCTCGGCGCTCCGGGGTTGACCAATTTCCCCGCCATGTATGACACGCTCCGACTGACCACGCTGGTCACCAACAATTTCGTGAACGAGGCGCGTCTTTCCATTCAGACCATCCAGGCCCATCCGGTCCAGCAGATTCCGTTCACCAACGCGCAGGTGGGAATCGCGAATATTATCCCGGCGGAGCCCTCTCTCGATACGATCATTATCAAGAATCCCAACGTGCAGTTTGGCGCCGGCAACAACCTGGCGAACTATGACGATACTGGCGCCTGGATAGCGGCCGACTCGATTTCCTGGTCGCACGGAAAACACACCGTGCGCGCCGGTTTCGAATATGAGCGCGACAGGGTGAACGAGATTGCGCTAAAGCTTTCCCTGGGAACCCTGACCTTCCAGAACTTCCAGGACTTCCTGCTGGGTCTGCCGGGTTGCGCCCCAAGCCTGAGCGCGGCGGCCTGCACGGCCAGCGGACTGGCAGGTACGACAAACGGCAGCTTCAGCGGCAGTAACCTCAACAGTACCGGCACAAACGGGTACGGCGGCCCCAACGGCCTTACGCAGAACTTCCGGGACAATATCCTTGACGGTTTCGTTCAGGAC
Organism: uncultured Acidobacteriota bacterium; assembly: GCA_963848365.1. Classification (GTDB taxonomy): domain Bacteria; phylum Acidobacteriota; class Terriglobia; order Acidiferrales; family UBA7541; genus Palsa-295. The sequence goes on along the minus strand of CAWKDI010000002.1, from coordinate 227,490 downwards.
GACTTCAAGCTTTCCAGCAATCTAACGGTGAACATGGGCCTCCGCTGGGAATACGACGGCTGGCCTTTTGAAATTAACGGCAAGAACACCAACACATGGTTCAGCAATCTTGGCGGCGCCGGGAACATTCCCGTGGGCACAACAGTCAACGGAGTGGCCGGAACGCTCGGAAACTCACCCGCTACGGGAAGTCTCGATGGCTGGGTGGTCGCTTCCAACTACAACCCTGCGAATTATACGGCGCCCCCGGTGGCCGGAGTGGGACAGAGTCCCTTCCCTGGCGTGGCCCAGTTCCCGAAGGACGCCCTTGCTCCGCGTTTTGGCGTTGCCTGGAAGCCTCTGCGCACGGACAGATTGTCGGTCCGCGCCGGATTCGGTGTTTTCTATGACCGCCTGGGTTATTCCTTCACTGGCCGGTCCAACGGTGCGCCCCCCTACTCCTCCGTCCTGGGGAATTCCGGATCGGCGAACTACGCTGCCAGCTTCGCCCAGCCGTATCTTCCTGGCCCCTATAGTTTTGGTTGGCCTACGAGTGATATTCGCTGGATTAACTTAACGAATGGAACCAGCTCCAACATCAACACGCCGGGTCCGGTGGGGCCGAACCTGCCAGTACCGACAACGAATCAGTACAACCTCTCCGTGCAGTATGAATTCCTGAACGGTTGGTTGCTCGACGTGGGCTACGTGGGGAGCCATGCGTACCACTTGTACCCCCAGAGCAACTACACGGAAGCCGAATATAATACGGCAATCCTGGCAAGCCCGGCGCACCCGGTGAATGGGCTAACGCTGGACTCGACAAGCAACGCGAGTCTTCGCGTGCCCTACCTGGGCTTCGCGGCCGCCGGATTGTTCTCCGACCAGACGAACACCTGGGCCAAATACAACAGCTTGCAGGCGACTGTGAAAAAGCAGTTGTCGCACGGACTTACTTTCTCGGCGGCATACAGCTATTCCCGGTCGATCACCACCGCGTATTACATCAACTACAACGCCGCGACCGCCGCCCAGAACTACAGCGGACTGAACGGCTTCTACCGCCCCCAGCGCCTTGCCCTGAACTACAATTGGGCCTTGCCGATCCCCACACATGACGGGCTGCTTGGCAAGGCGGTCAACGGCTGGAGCGTCTCCGGCGTAACCATCGTTCAGGATGGAGACCCGCAAACACCGGTCGATTCACGCGGAGGCACGGCGTACGGATTCGGACCCGGAACCCGCCCGCTTTCCCTCGCCGTATTGGCTCCCGGAAAGACCACCGCGAACGAGGCGAGCACGCTGGGGGGCAACGATGTGAATCGGATCGGCTGTGCAAATACGGCGCTCAATGCCTCTGGAGCCGGTACTTGCCCAGGAGGAGGATGGTTCAACCGGTCGGCATTCGATCAGGTTGCTTTTGTGGCGCCTACGTCGGGCGGCGATGGAGTAGGGATCGATCCCAACCACGTTGCCGGTAACTATCCGACCCTCTGGGGAAATTCCGGCTTGGGCACGCTGCTCGGTCCGGGCCAGTTCAACTTTGACATTTCCATCCAGAAGTTGACCGTTGTTGGAGGAATCCACGAAAGTGCGGCTTTGCAGTTCCGCGCGGACCTCTTCAATGCGTTCAACCATCCGCAGTTCTCTGATCCGAACTCGGTCGACCTCAACACGGCTAACTTTGGACAAATCACGACGACCAGCGTGAATCCACGTCTGGTTCAGTTTTCGCTGAAGTACATATTCTAAATCGCGCTTTCAAACGTTAACCAACACAAAAGGGCCGCGTTATGCGGCCCTTTTGCTTTTCCGGGGTTAAATATGACAGGCAGTCCGAACAGAGACGTTGTTCTAATCGGAAGGGACTAATGGCGAAGCGTGGGGTGCCACGGGCGGCAACAGTTGCCTGCTGCATCGCCCTTTTTGTTTTACTCGGCTTCGACGCACGCCCTTACCTTCACGCCCGGGCAGCAGCGAGGACTCCGAATCGCGCGGCCGCTACCGGGAACGGTAACATCGGTGGCGTTGTAACCAGCTCGAGTGGACCTGAAGCCGGCGTCTGGGTGATTGCGGAGACCTCCGATTTCGAGACCAGGTTCCGCAAGATCGTCGTCACCAATGACCAAGGCCAATACCTGCTGCCCGACCTTCCCAAGGCCAGTTACAGGGTCTGGGTGCGCGGCTACGGCCTGATGGACTCGTCGCCGGTGGAAGCGCGGCCTGGTGTCACTTTGCCGCTTGCCGCAGTGGTTGCTCCCACGGCGCAGGCCGCGGCGGAGTATTACCCTGCCGACTACTGGGCGTCGCTGCTTACCATTCCGCCCAAGAGCGCCTTTCCTATTACGATCGCCCGCCCTTCCCCTTCTGCCGGCACGAGCGCTCCGGATTCGGGGGCTCCCGCGCCGCCGCGTGCGACCGTGATTCAAACGCAAGCCGAGTGGCTCTATCGATTCAAAGCCTGCTGGACTTGCCATCAGATGGGCACCAAATCGACGCGGGAGCTGCCAGCCGGACTCGGGACGTTCCCAACGAGCGTGCAAGCTTGGGAGCGGGCTCTTTCGGCTGGCACTGTGGGCCGCCAGACCATCGCTACCCTCAACCCGATCGGGCACGACCAGGGGCTGGCGATTTACGCTGACTGGGGCGACCGGATTGCGGGCGGTGAGCTTCCGCCCGTGCCGCCCCGGCCAGCAGGAGTCGAACGGAACGTCGTGGTGACCGTGTGGGACCTGTCGGTGCCGGCGTTCGATCACGCGCCCATCAGCACGGACCGGCGGAATCCCTCGGTGAATGCCTACGGCCCGGTCTACGTTACCGACTGGTGGGCGGGACAACTGGTCGCCGTGGACCCCGTGAAGAACACGAAGACCCGGATCATTCCCCTGCCCAACGAATCGGAGATAAACATGGATGGCAGGGGCCGCATCTGGTTCAGCGTGGATTCCCGAGTGGACAATGCCGATTACTGCAAGGCGGAATCGGGCAATCCTTACGCGACGAACTCACCGCGCGTTGCCGGCGGAAAAGGCGTCGGCATTTACGACCCGCAAACCCGGAAATTCCAATTCGTCGACCTTTGTTTCAAGACGATGCGCCTGCTTTTTTCGGATGACAAAGACCAGACGCTGTACTTCCCGGTGCGGGAGAATCCCGGCGGTATTGGCTGGCTCAATACCCGCTTGTGGGACGAGACACACGACGCGGAGAAATCCCAGGGGTGGTGCCCGGCGGGCGGGGGCATCGAGAAACCGGGCGCGTACGGCGGGGCATATAACTTTGTCGACGGGAGCGTCTGGTATTCAGACGTGCAGATCATGCCAGGACGGTTGATCCGCATGGTGCGTGGCGCAAATCCACCGGCCACGTGCGAGACCGAGGTGTATGAAGCGCCCTATGACCCCAAAAGCGCGGGGGTGGGAGGATCCCATTCGCGCGGAATCGGCATCGACGGCAATGGAATTGTGTGGACGGCGCTGACCAGCGAGGGCAATCTCGCCAGCTTTGACCGCAGTAAGTGCAAGGATCTGAACGGCGAAAGGGCCACGGCGGGCACACATTGCCCGGAGGGTTGGACACTGTATCCGATTCCCGGACCGGCCTTCAAGTCGGACCCGACTGTGAAGTCGGATTACAATTATTTTCTGTGGGTAGACACTTACGACACGCTCGGTTTGGGAAAAAACACGGTGATTGCGGCGGGCTCCAACTCGGATTCGCTGATCGCATTTCAGCAGGATTCGAAGCGATGGGTCCGCATGACGATTCCCTACCTCATGGGCTTCTTTTCGAGATTTTTTGACGGGCGCATCGACGATGCCAAGGGCGGCTGGAAGGGACGCGGCGTCTGGGCTGCGAATGAATCAAGAGGCACGCAACGGACGGATGGCGGCCAGGAATTGCCGAGCCAGCTGGCACACTTTCAGGTGCGGCCCGATCCGTTGGCGAAGTAAGCGCGACGCCAGACAGCTTTCGTTTTCGGTTATTCCTCAGGCAGCTATTTTATTTTGCGAGCGGGTCAGGCCTGATCTGGAAGTGGGCGATGGAGGTGGTGTTGCCCTTCCCGCCTTCGAGATTCCAGATGACCTTTTCCTCGTTGCCCGTCCACAGGCCGCGGCCCTTCCATCCGGCGTTGGGGTCGTCGATGCGGCCCTCCATGTTCCGCGTGTAGAAATCCAACGGATAGGGGACGCGCATCGTGACGAACTTCTTCGTGTCGGGCAGGAAGGCGATCAGCGAATCGGCCCCGGTTCCGTCCACGATGGGCACGTTCTTGCCCAGGCCTAGCGTGTTATAGCGGTCGACCCAATTGTGGTAGAAGTGGTCGGCGGAGACTTTGGTGCCCTTGAACTTGGGGCTTGGCACGGGGTAGAGCGTCCAGCCCTCGGGGCATTGCTGCCCTGTCGCGGTCGGTCCATTCAACGGGCCCTTGCACTTACGGCGGTCAAAGCTGGCCAAGTCGGCGCTGCCGGTGAGGGCGGCCCACACGATACCGTTGGTATCGACAGCAATTCCCAGGGTACCGAAGGCTTCGACGCCAGGGCGCTTGGGGTTGTCAAACGGAGGCTCGTAGACCTCCGTCTTGCAGGTTGCCGGCGGGTTATCGCCAATCGTCATGCGGATAATTCTGCCGGGCACGGGATTGCTGAGCCCTGCGTACCAAATGCTGCCATCCGCCTGATCGAAGGAAAAACCGTAGCCGTTGCCGCCGTCCACCGCGCGATCGAGTTTCGGATCAATCGGTTCGTCCGGCTTGGTGTAGGCGCCAGTCTTGCCGTCCCCGTTGTAATCGATTACGGCGGGGCACCAGCCCATGGACTTCTGTATATCGTGCGTTTCATCCCAGATGCGCGTGTGCACCCAGCCGACGCCACCCATCCTGGGCGGGACGGCGTTGGTGTCGGTGAAATAGAGTGTTTCGTCCTTATCGTTGCCGAACGCCATGTGACCGGCCGACAGGCACAGGTCGATCAGCTCGAACTTGCCGGTTTTCGGGTCGTAATTATCGATGTCGCGGGGATAAAACTCTGGCGGCATCGGGAAATTTTCGGCATAGGGATTGCCGGAGCCTTTCTTGCAGTAATCTGCCATGCCCGGGCGGGTCTGCGCGTGAAGCCAGATGCGGCCCTTGCTATCCATGTGCGGCATACCGATGTAGTTCGTATCGTTCCAGATGAGTTCGCTGCCCCAGACTGGGGAAGGAGCTGTCTCCCTCTGCGGCATCGACGGCGCCATGAATTTGCGATCTGCTTCGTTGCGCACGGGAACGCGGATTACCGTCTTGGAGTTGGTCTTGAGGTCCAGGGCCCATAGCTCGCCGGATAGAAAATCGGAGGCGTAAACCTTGCCGTAGGCATTCTCCGTGGGGTTCAGCTCGTTCGTGCTGACAACGTCGTGAATGAAAGACTTTTCCGTATCGACTTCCCATAACGTGACCACCACGTTGCGCTCGACGCCCTGCGGGCGGGCCGGGGCCGGAGGCAGTTCACCCGCCGCGATGCGGTTGGACCAGTCCGCGAACATCGCCAAGCCACGATCGTGTCCAAAGTGATCCATGGTGATCTTCATGCGGAAACCGTCCTGGCCCGACATTATCCTGCGGTCCCAGGCGAGCGACGGCGAATCGAAGTTACCGAGGTTCGGTTCGATCTCACGCATCATTTTCGTGCCCATCTGGTGGCAGACGCTGCAACCCCGCTTCACGTAATAGACATACTCGGCCTGGTTCTTAAGATCGGAACCCTTCAGAGGAAACGCGCTTTTGGGCGGAATATTCAGCAGCGAATACCAGTAATCGGCTGGGTAATACTGCGCGGCAGCCGCGGCGCTGGGCGCAATGACGGCGGTGAGGGCAACGGTGTTGCCGGGCGTCGCTTCGACCGGCTTGGAGTCCACCAGGCCGTAGCCTCGGACCCAGACCTTGTAGGTGGCCTTAGGCAACTGCGGCAGCAGGTAGCGGCCGGCGTCGTCGGTGACGACGATCTTGCGGAATTTCGTGGGCAGATCTGTGGTTTCCGCGATGACCCATACGCCGGCTTCCGGGCCCTTCGAATCGGTCACCACGCCGCCGATGTCGTCGGCGTCGACCGCCACGCGGCTCGCCGCAGCCTGTGCAGCCGCGCTGCTCTCCGGAGGGGCAGCTTCCAGCCGGACCATTGCGGCAAAGAGCAACAAACCGAACGCAAGCAAAGTGATCGGTTTAAGAATCCGAAACGCTGCACCGTTTTTTGTCATCACGATTACCTTTCACATCCTGAGCGAATCGATCCGGCCGATTCGGGATTTGCTAGCAAGCTGCCGCAAGCGTGTGCGAACTTTTAGCACAAAGCGCCGAGGCAGAGCAACCGCGTATGATCCTAAATTGTATGACCCTAAGCTTTGCCGAACCGATGCCGGGCGGTCCGCGTGTACGTGATATGATCCCACCGAAAAAATTCATTCCGGAGAACTCTCTTATGCGACTCCTGCTTTCTTTGATTGGTTTCGTGGCTCTGGGCGCAAGTGGGGCCATGGCGCAGGCTCCGGCGCCGGCGTGCGACGGGGATATCACGATCGTCAGCGTCTACCAGATTAAATCGGGCGGGACCATGACCGGCTTTCTGGCGGCAGTGGCTGCCAACCAGGCTTGGTATCGCACAAACGGCATCAACGACAATCAGATTGTCGCGTCGCGTGTGATCGTGAAGGACGACGCCACAGGTGGAACGAAATTCTCGGATACTGATGTGCTTACCTATCACGTCCATCCGCCCAACGACGAACGCACGCCGGAAATGGGCGACTCGGACTGGAAGCAGTTCGAGAAGCTCTATGACGCGAATGCTGATAAAAAAGCGGAATATACCACCTGCATGCCAAGACTCGGACGGTAATTCAGGGCGGTCTTAGGCTGAAGCGGGGAGCCGCCGTAGTCGTCAGGCGAGATTCAGAACGAGGATGCGCGGCTCCGTCATTTCCTCGATCGCGTAGCGCACTCCCTCGCGGCCCATGCCGGATTCCTTTACGCCACCATACGGCATATGGTCGATTCGGAACGAGGACATATCCCCGGCTATGACTCCGCCGACTTCCAATTCCTCGAAGGCCTTGAAAAGCAGTTTTGCGTCTCGCGTGAACAAGCCGGCCTGAAGGCCATAGGGAGAATCGTTGATACGGCGGATGGCGTCGTCAAAATCATCATACGGCTCGACGGTTACCACCGGCGCGAATACCTCCTGGCAGCTGACCTTCATATGGGGGCGCGTGTCGGTCAGTACGGTAGGCTCCAGGAACGATCCCTTGCGCTTGCCTCCGGCGGCGACTTTCGCCCCTGCGCGAACCGCTTCTTCGATCCACGACGCCGCGCGCCGGGCAGCGTCTTCGTTGATCATCGGGCCAACGTCGGTCGCTTCATCGAGCGGGTCGCCTGTTTTGAGCTTCTTCACGCCTTCCACAAGCCTGGACAGAAACTTTTCCTGCACGTCGCGATGGACGAAAATTCGCTGAACGGAGACGCAGGTCTGCCCGGCGTAGGCGTAGCCGCCCGCGACGCACCGGTCGGCGGCATCCTCCGCGGACCAGTCGGAGTGCACGATCACGCCAGCGTTGCCGCCCAGTTCGAGGGCGACCTTTTTCTTCCCGGACTTCGCCTTCAGGGCCCATCCCACGGGTCCGCTGCCCGTGAACGACAGCATCTTCAAGCGGTCGTCGGTAACCAGGCGTTCGGCGTCGGCATTCGAAAGATTCAGCACGTTGAAAGCGCCTTGGGGCCAGCCGGACCTTTCGATCACCTGCGCGAGCAGCAGTGATGTGAGAGGAGTTTTGGGCGCGGGCTTAAGGACCATCGTGCAGCCCGCCGCGATTGCCGGGGCCACCTTATGCGCCACCAGGTTCAACGGAAAATTAAAAGGCGAAATGGCCAGAATGGGGCCCAGCGCGAAACGCCGGACAATCGCTCCGCGCCCCGCCGCTGACGGTTGCCAGTCGAGCGGCAGCCATTCGCCTGCGATCCGCGTAGCTTCTTCGGCAGCGACCGCAAACGTGAACACCGCCCGATTCACTTCTTCGCGAGCGGTCCGGATGGGTTTGCCGGCCTCCAAGGCGATGAGCCGAGCAAACTCTTCCTGGCGGACGCGAATGCCCTCGGAAATCTCGCGTAGGACGCGCTGGCGCTCGAAACCGGGCATTTTGCGCGTGATCTCAAAGGCCTGCTGAGCGGCTCGCACCGCGGCTTCCGCGTGCGCCGCCGTAGCCTGAAAGCTGGTGCCTACCACCGAGCCGTCATACGGAGAAAGGACCTCGAACGGCTGCCCCTCGGTAAGCCATTGCCCATTGAGAAAAAAGCCCCAATTTGTTGTAGATGTGGTTGTTATAGTGGCCAAGAGTACCCGAACCTCGCTGTTACCATTGGATGTTCTATCAGCCTATTAGGCTTCAAGGGCATTTTCAACGTCCGAATCCCGGCCATGTCCCAAATTTTGCGCGGATGTCGCCTTCTATGAGGTGGGCCGGACAGCACTGAGCTGATGAGCGAGATTGGCACGGCTCCGCAAAGCGGTGATCAGATTACTGGCTGGGGGAAGGCGTAACGTCAGAGGGCACGTACCCGGACTTGTAGTACGTGTGCAATGCCATGGGGCCAGCCGTGGGGGTGACCTGTACGCGAATCTTGCGGCGGACGCGGTCGCCGATGGTGCCATTTGGCCGGTATCCCAAGACATACTGGCTGCGGATCTCCCGGCTGATTTCCGCCGCGGCTTCGGGAATCTTAGATGACTTATCTACGGCAGCTACGCGGCCGCCCGTCGCGCCGGTAATCCTGCCCAGCCAGGCGCGGCCCAGAGACTCCTCGAGCGACTTGAACGGCCCCTCGTCGAAGATTCCGATGGCATATACCTGGAGGTCGGATTCCTGCAGAACTCGTTTGATCTCCTTCAGATGATGGCGGCTGTGATTGTCGCCGCCATCGGAGATGATCAGCAGCGCCTTGCGGCGGTATTGCGCGCCTTTCATGCGCGAGGCACCTTCGGAGATCGCGTCGAATAGCGCGGTATTTCCGTCGGGAACCTGACTCGCAAGGCGGGACTCGAGCGCTTCGATCGACTGCGTCTCTTCAGAGACCAGTTTGGGCCGGTCGGAAAACGCAATCACGAAATAGTCGTCCCGGTCGTTCGCATTCTTGAAGAATTCGGAGACCGCTGCGCGTTCCATGTCGAACTTGGAGGTCATGCTCTTGCTCAGATCGAGGATCAGGCCGACGGAGATGGGGGCATCTTCTGTCGAAAAGTAGCCAATCTGCTGTTCCTCACCGTCCTGATAGAGCGCAAAATTCCGCTTCTCGAGGCCCATCACGGGGCGGTCCGCGATGTCGGTAACCATCACTGGAACCAGCACCATATTCACGTCCATTCGAAGGGATCGCTCCGCGTTCTGTTGAGCGGCGGGGTCAGGAGCAGAGGCCGCCTCGACGGGCGGACTAGCCGGAACCAAGTAAACAGCCTGGGGCCGCATCGTCAGCGGCGAACCCAAAACGAAGGTTACACCGCAAACGAGCATCCAGCAGCCGGCTGGAAAGGGCTTCCGCAGTGCACGAATTCCGAGAGTTATCAATTCTGGATCCGCGACAGTCTGGTTTTCAGTGTTTCTGAAGGTCGAGGATTTACACTAGTGCGCGACGCGCGTCAAGCAGTGTTTAAGGAGCGCCATGAGGCCCTCCCGCAACTCACGGAAGCGCGCCGCCCGATGGTATAAATCTAGAGTCCCAATAAAATCCAGCAACCAACCACGAACGCGGAGATAACCCGATTGAAACCGGCCCTGATCGATTTTCAGAAAATTCGAGTGATGCGCGGAGAGAAATTTGCACTGGACGATTTCAGCCTGCGGATCATGCCCCAGGAGCACATCGCCATACTCGGCCCCAACGGCTGCGGCAAATCGACGCTGATCAAGACGATTACGCGGGAGTGCTATCCCGTGCCGCGCGACGACTCGCGCATCACCATCCTTGGAAACGAGCGCTGGAACGTATTCGAATTGCGGTTGCTGCTCGGCATCGTGTCGAATGACTTGATGGAGCGCGTGAAGGGGCATGCGACCGGCCGCGAGATCGTGCTCTCCGGATTTTTCAGCAGCACGCAGGTATTCGCAAACCATCATGTGGAACCGGAGCATGTGCAAAAGGCCGACGCGGCCCTCGCGCGGCTCGACGCAATACACCTGGCAGACCGACCCGTCGCCCAGATGTCCTCGGGAGAAGCGCAGCGGATTCTTATCGCGCGCGCCCTGGTGCATGACCCACTCGCCCTGGTGTTTGACGAGCCGTCGAACAGCCTCGATATTGTCACGCAGCACAAACTGCGCGAGGCCATGCGCGGGCTGGCCCAGTCCGGAGTGGGCATTGTGCTGGTGACGCATCACGCCGCGGACATTATTCCCGAAATCGAGAGGGTGGTTCTGATGCGCGAGGGACGGGTGCTGGCCGACGGCCGCAAGGATGAACTGCTGGTCGAAGACCGCATGTCGCAGCTTTTTGGATATCCGGTGGAAATCATCCGCCGCGACGGTTACTACCACATCTGGTGAAAACAAAAACGCCCGGGAGGAGAAGACCGGGCGTTCGCTTACATTCTTTTCGCCGGAGAGAAAAAAACCTTCTGGAAGCTCTACTGCCGGTCCGCCACGTGAAGATTGTGCACGCCGGAAAACAGGAACATCCCGGCGGCCACGGACTGCGGCACCCACCACGTTCGCCGCACAAAGTTATTTTCGCTGCGCTGCATGTGGTGCGCGGCGAAGTCGAGAGCAACGGGGCAAGCCTGAATCGCCGCGTAGATTGCCGAGGAATTGGCAAACGGCTTCATAAAGGGATCCTGCTCGACGGCTCCGCGCGAGATGGCGTCACGGGTGCTATAAGCATCGAAGGCGGCCGCGGCGTGCTGCGCGATCGACAGCGCGATCCACTTGCGGCGGGAGGGCTGCGACTCTGGCGTAATAAATCGCAGGGGAGCAGATGCAGAATCAGGAACCCTTATCATCGAGAGCGAGGGCGAGTTTTGCAAAGCCGTGTGAAGAGAAGCCGGGCTCAAATCGGGGCTCAAATCGCCGGAAGATGATTTATCCGATGTGCCGAGGTTTACAGCACTGCTGTGCCCCGACGCTTCGGCCGGCCGCGGGGAAATCACGCTGCCGATCGCGGGCTGCGAGGTCGCGTCAGGAAGATTGGCGGCAAACAGCGTGGGAGCAGAATCCGACCGGTCGGTAAAAGCAGCCGTGCCGGCTTGGGTAATTGCTTGCGTGGCCGGAGAAATCTGGAAGAGCAATGCTGCTATGGCGAGAACCATGGAAGGGGCTCCTTGGGTCTGACATCGGGGAAAAAGGCACGCCTAGTACCAGCTTTTGGCTCAGGTAAAGCCTGCATTAACTGGATATTGACGCGCCGACTGCCGGGAAGGGAGGGAACTGCATTTCCCGTATATGGCCCCTGGCTACCACTGTCAGGGGAATCTTCGGAGTATCAGTACCTTCGTATGAGGGCTGACACGGCGCCAGCGCGGGACTCTACTTCTCTGCTGGGTTGGGCTTCGCCTCTACAGCGGTAGAACGCGCGTCGTGGGAGCGAAGCGCCAGAGGGGGGCTCAGCGGCTTGATCTTCACGCGGGCTACGCGGCGCCGGTCCATTTCCATCACCGTGAAGCGATACCCGTCGGCCTCAAAACTTTCGCCTCCGCGCGGCATGAATCCGAGCCGGCTCAGGATGAAACCGCCCACGGTTTCGTACGGGGAATCCTCGGACTCCTCGGAAAGCGCGATGTGGTATTGCGTCTCGAGGTCGCGGACCTTCATCGAACCTTCGAATATCATGCCGCCGTCGGGCAGCAGGTGCGGCGCTTCGACGACGTCGAATTCATCGTGAATCTCGCCTACCATCTGCTCGAGGATGTCTTCGAGCGTGACGAGACCCAGGATGCTGCCAAACTCGTCGACCACCATGGCGAGACCTCTCCGCCTCGAGCGGAACTCGAGCAGAAGTTCGCTGGCGGGTTTGGTCTCGGGGACGATCAATACGTCGCGCAGCATCGTCTTCAGGTGGAACTCCGCGGTGGTGGCCTCCTCCTGAGACAACTTCGCGGGATCGAGCACGGTCCACAGCACATCCTTGATATGCACAAAACCGATGATGTGGTCGAGCGTTCCCTCGTACACGGGAATGCGCGAGCGCTGGGTGGTCGCGAAGAGCTTCATGGTCTCTTCGAGGCTGGCTTCGGCCGGCAGGGCGTGCATGTCCGGGCGAGGAACCATGATTTCACGCGCCTCGATCTGTCCCAGCTCGATCGCGCTCTGGATGAGCTTCACTTCGGCTTCCGGAATCAGACCGCGGTCGCGCGCCTGCTGGATCATCACCTGGAGTTCCTCGGTGGAGCGCACAAGCGTGTGGCTGTGAGGCGCGACGACCCCCAGGGCGAGTACGAGCTTCTCGGCGATTCCGTCGAGCAAGTCGATTGCGGGACGAAACGTCTGCAGGAACCAGTTAAACGGTCGCGCAACGAGAAGCGCTACGCGCTCGGCGCGGGCAAGGCTGAGGCTCTTCGGTACGAGTTCGCCCAGCACGACCTGCAAAAAAGTGAGAAATCCGAAAGCAAGAACGAGTGCCGCCGTATGGGCCAGCAGAGCGGCCCACGGCTGCCGGATGCCTTCGACGAGGGGATTGAGGACCCGAGACAGCGTCACTTCGCCAAGATAGCCGAGCAGGAGGCTTGCAATCGTTATCCCGACCTGCACGCCCGATACGACGCGGCCGATGTCGCCGAGGAGATACTCGACGATCTTCGCCCGAGCATCGCCCTTTTCACTCAGCTGACGAACGCGGGAAACCCGCACGGCAACCAGGGAAAATTCCGTGGCGGCGAAAAAAGCATTTACCCCGATGAGCAAAAGCACACCGAAGAGGTGAAGCGCGCTCATCGCGCGGACACTTCCGGGGTCTTCGAGCCAGACGGATGGGCGGGGTGGATCAATGTGTTTGTCGAAGCGTCGCTCAACATTCGATTAATGGGCAGTCAAAGGGCGGTCCATGGCCGGCTAGCGCTGCGACATCTTTCCCGAACCGACAGCGGCATTGAAATCCGCGGATTTCCGCTTCGGAATCGTCAGCGTCTTCCATTCACGCCCCGCGAAATGCTTCGCGAGAAACACGATCTGCCCGACGTGGTAGGAGGCGTGAGTAACTCCCCGGTTGATTGCCTGCATTACGGAGTGCGATTCGCCGCGGATCGTAATCTTCTTCTGCAGGTCGGCATCGGTGAGCGCCGCGAGCGTTTCGAACAGATGCTTCCAGCCCATTTCCCACGCGGCCAGCATTTCATCGCGGGCCTGAAACGGCTCTTCGAATTCGCTGTCGCGGTTGCGGTCCGGTTTCTCTCCGTCTGTCGTCAGAAAGTCCTTCCACCGCGACCGCATATTGCCTGACAAATGTTTGACGATCGTCGCAATGGAGTTCGATTCCTGGTCCAGAGTTGCGGTAAGCATTTCGTCCGGCACTTGCTCGATCGCGCTCTCGGCGAGCCGCTTGTAATAGCGGAGGACATCAAGGGAGTCTTTCAGGTAGGAAGTCGTAAACTCGAGCGCCATGGGCGGATTGTGCATCGTCCCGCCGAGATACGCAAGAGGTTGGGGACATACAACAGGTGACCGGCGCGGCGTCGCCCACCGAAGCAGGAACGGACAGAAAGATACGAGTGGCTTGCTCAGGTTCGCTAGTGCGTCTATATTGGGCAATGCGTTTTTACGGCTTAATATTCAGCCGAGCAAACGCAAAAAGGTGAAATGAATTCGACGCCCAACAAAGCGGCCGAACCACAGCGCAAAGGCGACTTCGAGAAGTCCCTGGCGCGCCTCGAAGAAGTAGTCAAGCGTCTGGAAAGCACGGACCTTTCTCTCGATGAAGCGATGAAGCTCTTCGAGGAGGGAGTGAAGCTTTCGCGCGACTGCCAGAAACAGCTGGAGGAGGCCGAGGGCCGCGTCGAGATTCTGCTGAAGAAAGCCGACGGCAAGATTGCTGCGGAGCCGTTCGAGCCGGAAGATGAATCCGCCTAGTGCACGGTCGCGGCCTGGTCTATTTCCCTGCCGCCGAGCCGGCATCCCCACGGCTTTGACCGGCGCATGAAGCTTCCCGATTTTTTCGAGGCAGACCACGCTGCAATCGAAGCGCAGCTGCAAAAGATTCTGCCGGGGGAATCTACTCCGCCCGCGTCGATCCACCGTGCGATGCGCTACAGCGTGTTCGCGGGAGGCAAACGCATCAGGCCGATTCTGTGCCTGGAGTGCGCGCGGATGTTCACCAGCGATCTCGCGGGCGCGATTCAGGCCGGCTGCGCCATCGAATTCATTCACACCTATTCCCTGATTCACGACGATCTTCCTGCCCTGGACAATGACGATCTGCGGCGCGGCAAACCGACCTGCCATAAAGTGTTCGGCGAGGCCATGGCCATTCTCGCCGGCGACGCCCTGCTCACGCTGGCGTTTGAGGCGCTCGCAAGCGCTCCCGTGGAACCTGCGCACGTCGTTCAATTAATCCGCGAGATCAGTTCGGCAGCCGGCACGGTCAACGGAATGGTCGGGGGGCAGGTGGCCGACGTCGAAGCGGGCGGCAAACCGGTGGACGCCCCAACCCTTGAGTACATCCATCGCTCGAAAACGGCTGCGCTCATCTGCGGCTCGATTGTTGCAGGGGCCATCGCTGGCGGCGCGGGCCAAGATGACGTCGAACGCTTGCGCCGGTTCGGCCAGCAGATCGGCTGGGCATTCCAGGTGGTTGACGACATACTGGACGTTGAGGAATCCTCCGCTTCGCTCGGCAAGACGGCTGGAAAAGATCAGGCGCAGCAAAAGGCCACGTATCCGGCGCTATACGGAATTGAGAAATCTAAGTCGATCGCGGCCGATCTTGAAGCGAACGCGCTCAAAGAGCTCGATTGCTATGAAGACCGCGCATCCCGTTTGCGCCGGCTCGCCCAGTTCCTGGTTGCGCGACGATCTTGAGCGCTATGCTGCCGCAATCGCGATGTGCAAATGCTTTGCCATTTTCACTCCAGGCGTTCATGAATAGCTTGAGGTCCGAAAAATCGCGCATCGACGTGCTGATGGTTGAGCGCGGACTGGCCCCCTCGCGCGAGCGCGCCCAGGCACTGATCATGGCGGGGCAAGTGCGGTCGGATGGCCAGAGGATCGACAAACCCGGTACGCGTATCTCCCAGGATGCGCGAATCGAAATAACCGGCTCGGCGCTGCGCTACGCCAGCCGCGGAGGATTGAAGCTCGAAGGCGCGCTCGAGGATTTTGGCGTCACGCCTCAGGGTAAAATCTGCCTGGATGCGGGCAGCTCCACGGGCGGATTCACCGATTGCCTGCTGCAGCACGGAGCGGCCAAGGTTCATTCGGTCGACGTAACCATAAATCAGCTCGACTGGAAGCTCCAGCAGGACAAGCGTGTGGTGATGATCGAGCGGAATGCCCGGCATCTGCAAGCCTCAGACATAGCTGATCCGATTGCGCTCATCACCGCCGACCTATCGTTCATATCTGTTGCCAAGGTGCTTCCCGCACTTTTGCCGGTGACGGCGCCCGGAGCCGACCTGCTGATCCTGATCAAGCCGCAATTCGAGCTAGAGAAAAGGGACGTCGGCAAAGGCGGAATCGTGCGTGAGCCCACCCTGCACCAGAAGGCCGTGGAAAGCGTGACCGAGGCTGCCGCGGGCCTGGGGCTGGAAGTAGTTGGGGTGAAGCCCAGCAAGCTGCCCGGCACGGAAGGAAACCAGGAGTTTTTTATGCACGCGAGAACGCGCCGCCTGGAATAAAATACCCCACCACTCACTCTGATGATTCGCTCCGTCGGCATCGTATGCAAACCCATCCAGGAAGTCGTGTCGTCCGTGGTTCCACCGCTGGTCGAATGGCTGTGCGAGCGGAAAATCGCCGTGTTTGTGGACCGCGAAACAGCGCAATGTGTTCCCGCGTGCGCTCCGGTGGTTGCCCGCGAAGAGCTGGCGGAAAAGATCGATCTCCTGATCGTTCTTGGAGGCGATGGCACGCTTCTTTCGGCCACGCGCGCTCTGGGAGGCCGCAAAGTACCCATCCTCGCCGTGAATCTGGGTGGGCTGGGATTTCTCACCAGCGTCACGCGGGAGGAACTGTATCCCGTGCTCGAGCGCGTGCTGGCCGGCGACCATCAGATCAGCGAGCGAATGATGCTCTCCGCCAAAGTTCTCCGCAACAATGAAACGGCGGAGAGCCAAATCGCGCTGAATGATGCGGTGATCAATAAAGCCGCGCTCGCGCGGATGCTGGATTTCGACGTGTATGTGGATGGCGCCCAGGTGGGCCGCTATCGCGCCGACGGCCTGATCGTAGCGACCCCGACTGGTTCCACCGCGTATTCGCTGGCCGCCGGCGGGCCGGTGGTGCATCCCCAACTCGATGCCTTCGTGATTACACCCATCTGCCCGCATATGCTGACGAACCGGCCGCTCGTGGTTCCCGACACGGCGCGGGTCGAAATCGACATTGCAGCGGCCGAAGAGCCGGTGTATCTCACACTCGACGGCCAGGTGGGATTCAAGCTGGAGCCGCGCGACCGCGTGGCGATTACGAAATCGTCGAGCCGGGTTGCCTTCGTGCAGTCGCCGCTGAAATCCTACTTTGAGGTATTGAAGAGCAAATTGCGCTGGGGTGAAAGGTAAAGATACAGCAGGGGTTTGTAAGCGCGCAGGCGCGGCGCTCGCGATTTCAAGCAACCTTCAATACCAGCACCGTCCGGTCGTCCGTCGGATGCTTTCCTCCCGAAAAACGGTCGACTTCCTCCAAAATCCGATCGGCAATGCCATCCGCCGTAGCATGCTGATTATCCATGATGAGCCGGATCAGGCCCGCATGGCCAAAGAATTCCAGAGTGGGGCTTTGCGCGTCTCCGATGCCATCAGAAAAGAACACGACGATATCGCCCGGATCTAGAATATAGCTGCGCTCGTCGTAGGTCACCTCTTCAAACATCCCGAGGGGAAAGCCGGCCAGCTGAATCTTCTCGCAGCGGCCGCCATGAAAAAGCAATGGCTGCTCCTGGCCAGCATTGGCAATGCGCAGCCTGCGCTTGCGGCGGTGCCAGGTGGAAAAGCAGAGAGTCATGAACCTGCCTTCGATCAGGCGCTCCCCGAGAAAACCATTGATGGCTCGCAGCATGTTCGCGGGCCGGGGCTTTTGCGAACCCAGGCTGCGCAACGTTCCAATCGCGACGGCCCCGTAGAGCGCCGCGGCGCTTCCCTTCCCGCTTACGTCGCCCAGTGCGATTCCAAGATCCTGCGGGCCGTAACGGATAAAGTCGTACACGTCACCGCTTAGCTCGCGGGAAGAAACCACGCGGGCCGCGATGTCGAGGCCGAATTCGGGCCCGGGCAACCGCGGCAGCAGCGCGCCCTGAATGCGGCGCGCGGCATTGAGGTCGCGCTCCATGCGGGCCTCGTCGCGGATCACCTGCTCATAGAGCCGGGCATTCTCGATGGAAACCGCCAGGTGCGCGGCAAGAATCGAGAGCACCTGCACATGGTCTGGGGTGAAATAATTTACCTGTGGACTTTCGAGGTCCATCACGCCGACCACCCGATTCTTGAAAATCATCGGTACCGCAAGCTCGGAACGCGTCTCGGGATTGGCCATGCGGTAGCGCGGATCGAGTGAAACGTCCGGAACGACGACGGGCCTCCGCAAAGACGCCGCCGCGCCAATGATGCCCTCGTACACCGGGACGACGGCCTTTTCCTGAATCCGCTGGCCGAATTTCACCGTTACGCGGTGCCGGAAAACGCCTTCGACTTCATCGAGCAGCAAGATGCTGAAAATCTGGTAGTCGATCAGCCGCTTCGTAAGTTCCACGGACCGCCGCAGCACTTCCTCGACCTGCAGCGTGGAATTCGCCTCGCGGCCGATTTCATTCAACAGCAGCAGCGTTTCCGCCTGCTTCTGGGCATTTTCATAGAGCTGCGCATTCACGATGGCGGTGCCGATGCGGCTCGCCACCAACGTGAGAATGTTCTGCTGTGCTGGAGTGAAGTAATCGAGCTGCCGGCTTTCTATATCCATCACACCGACCACGCGCCCACGCGCGATGATCGGGACCGCTAATTCGGAACGCACCGACTCGACCGCCGGAAGGTAACGGGAATCCTTGGAGACGTCACCCACACGGATGGCCTGCCCGGTAGCCGCGGCAGTGCCAATGATTCCGTCCCCGAGCGGAATGCGCCAGTGCTCGACCACCTCCAGCCGGTGCCCGATGGCGAACCGGAAATAGAGGTTGTTCGCGCTCTCGTCAATGAGCAGCAGCGAAAAAATCTCGAAATCGATCAGCCGCTTCACCTGGGCAGCGGCGCTCGCCAGCACCTCATCCAGGTTCAGAGACGAGTTGATTTCCCGGCTGATTTCCGTCAGCACCGCGAGAGTTTCCGCGGGGACCTCCACCATCGAATTGAGTTCAACCGAGTCCATCTGCAAGTACCGTAACCCGCCCCGCATGCCGCTCAAAGCCAGCCGATTGAGCGGGCAAATGTTCGTAACCCGTTGTGTTAGTGACGAAATATCGAGGAAATTATTATAGCAGCCGGAGAACGGCCGCTCAGAAGAAGTGTCAAAAGCACCAAAGAAGCTTGATCTCAACTACAGTGGTCGCAGGCAACCAGTTCCAGGCCCGCTTCTCATAACTTAGTGTGCTTCAGGAGGAAGCTTCAAAACGCAGACATCCTTCAAATTTCTGTACCGTTCCCCGTAATCGAGCCCGTAGCCGACCACAAATTCGTTCGGGATGCTGAAACCGACGTAGTCGCCTTCCACTTCCTTCAGCCGCCGTGAGGGCTTGTCGAGAAGCGCCGCAACGCGAAGGGCCTTTGGCTTTCTCTGTTGCAGAACGCGCAGCAAATAGCTCAGCGTCAAACCGGTGTCCAGAATATCTTCCACGAGGACGACATTGAGCCCCTCGATGCTGCTGTCCAGATCCTTCAGCACGCGCACCTGTCCGGACGATTCCTTTCCCTTTCCGTAGCTCGAAACCGCGATGAAATCGATCGAAGTCTCCAGATTAATTTCGCGCACGAGATCGGAGAGAAAAATGCACGCGCCCTTGAGAACGCCGATCAAATGCACGCGCTCACCCTTGAAATCCCGCGTGATCTCTTTGGCTACTTCGCGGACTCGCTTTTCAATGGCGGCCCGGCGAATCAACACCTTCAGCTTCTCTTTCTCAATGACTGGCATCTGTTTTCTGGCCCCTTGGTGAAAGTCGGCTACTGTAACGCATGGGCGCGTGAATAACAACGCAAACCGCCCCCGCGGATATTGCGGCTGCTCTTGTCCGCGGCGCGGGAGTTGGCCTCGCGGCGCGACCACGTATAAAATGGGGAAAGGCGGCGTGTGGTACGAGCAAACCCCAGCAAATCTCGATTAGCCTCCGAGCGCAAACCAAGCAATTCGATGTGACGCAGACAGGAGTCCGATCATCTCAATGGCAATCTCAAACGTAAGCCCGACGGACACCCTGGAAAACCGCGCCGGCACCAATAAAGTCGCGCTCACGATGCTGACGTCGCTGTTCTTCATGTGGGGTTTCCTCACCGCTCTCAACGATATTTTGGTTCCGCACCTGAAATCCATCTTCGACCTCAGCTATGCCGAGGTGATGCTGATCCAATTCAGTTTCTTCTCCGCGTACTTCGTGTTCGCCATCCCTTCGGGCAAGGTGGTTGAGTGGATCGGCTACAAGCGGACGATCGTTCTCGGCCTGATTACGATGGGAGCAGGCGCGCTCCTATTCATCCCCGCGGCGAGCGTCCCTTCGTTTCCCCTTTTTCTGGCCGCGCTCATTGTGCTCGCGGCTGGAATCACCGCGCTGCAAGTGGCTGCAAATCCCTATGTAGCCGTTCTGGGACCGCCGGAGACCGCCTCCAGCCGCTTGAATTTGACGCAGGCGTTTAATTCGCTTGGCACCACCATTGCACCATATCTGGGCAGCCTGTTCATCCTGAGCGGCGCGCCACTCGCCATGGACGAAGTTCGCCGCCTGCCCGCAACCCAACTCCTCGCTTACCGCGTGCAGCAGGCGTCATCGGTGAAGCTGCCGTACTTGGGCCTGGGGGTCACCTTGATCGCGCTGGCCCTCATTGTCGCGAAATTCAAGCTTCCGCGCGATTTCGACGGAGCACTCCGGCAAAACCGCTGCCGGCACATTGTCGATATGGAAGCATCGCAGGCTCATTCTGGGTGCGATCGGCATTTTTGTGTACGTTGGCGCGGAGGTTTCGATTGGAAGCTTTCTGGTGAATTACATGAGCCAGCCATATATCGGCAACATTCCGGTGAATATTGCCGCTCGGTTTGTATCGTTCTATTGGGGTGGGGCGATGATTGGGCGATTCATCGGGTCCGGAATCTTGCAGAAAGTCCGCACCGGCACCCTGCTTGGCATCTTCGCGATTGTCGCCGCAACGCTGGTTTCGCTATCGATGCTGAGCACCGGGCATCTGGCGATGTGGAGCATTCTCGCGGTGGGCCTTTTCAATTCGATCATGTTCCCGAGCATTTTCACGCTGGGGATCGAAGGGCTGGGGCCGCTGACGGGAGAAGGCTCAGGAGTTCTCATCTGCGCTATCGTGGGCGGCGCGGTGCTTCCCGAGCTGCAGGGAATCATCGCGGATCACATCGGAATCCACCACGCCTTCTTCATTCCGGTGATCTGCTACCTCTACATCATGTACTTCGCGTTCTGGGGCTCGCGCCAGCGCCAAGCCGCTTGAGATGCGGCAAATCAATTTATCCAGAGGGGATCCCTAAAAGCTGAATTGTGCCTGCAGTTGGATTTCTCGCACTGCGGCGCCGTTTCCAAAGGCGCCGCCGGCAAGCGCGTTTGGCATATCGAAGCTCCGAGACCCTAAACTACCCGCCGGGGTGGAATCGTTTACGATGTTGAACAGGTTGCGCGCATTCACGCTGAAAGTCAGGTTGTAGCGCTGATTGTTGGCAACGGGGCCGCCGAAGCGTCCGCCGCCTCCGCCACCGCGGCCGCCTCCTCCGGGGCCACCTACTCCACGGCCGAACCCTCCGGGCCGGCCCGGACCTCCACCGGCTGCTGCGTTCTGGCCGGCAACTTCCTTTTTCGATCCAAATCCAAATGTTTTCGAAAGCCGCAGATTAAACGTAAAAAGATTTGGCGCGGTGTAATTATTAATCGGGATGATCTGCTGTCCGGGCAACGGGATGGTATTAAACGTCCCCAATTGCGTGCACACGACGTTGGGAGTTGCGGTTGGCGTGACGGCGGGGCAGGTGGCTGTCGAAACGAGCGCAGGCCGGTCATTCAAAATCGAGGTACCGTTCAAATCCAGCGGAGTGGTGACATTAAATGGCGTCCCGGAATTGAAGACCATGAACGGGTTCAGCCGGAATCCGTACGGCAGCGAAATGCTGCCGCCAAAGAAAACCCGGTTGCGCACGTCGAATGAGGCCCTTCCGTAATCCGCGTTAATGTTATACGGCTGCGAGGGGAAGCTGGTGGGCCCGGCCGTGTCGCTGTGCGCGAAATTCAGGGAGTAGTATCCAGAAAGCGAGAGCTTCGCGCCCGCGCGGATATTGAAGTTCGCGATCAGCTGGTTCTGGCGGAACATCGCCTCTGACTCATACTGATAAATGTTCTCCAGGATACCGTTGGGCCGCACTCCGCTTGTCGGCACTCCAACAACATAGGTTCCCGGGAGGGGCGCGTTCACGTTGTCCGTAATCAACTGATGGTCCCCGATCGAATCCACGTAGGACACCGTGACGTTAACAACCCGCGACACCTGACGCTCGACGGTAAGCGCCGTCTGCATCGTATATGGTGCGTGAAGATTTGGGGCGATGCGGTAAATGGTGGGGACGCCGGTTTGCGCCGACTGCAGAATACTGACCGGTGGAATATTCGGATAGAAAGTCGGATCGGTGACAATGTATTCCTGCTGAGTGATGCCGTTCTGGCGCTCCGCCTGCAGCACCAGGTTGTTCGTGAAGCGGTCGTAAAAGATTCCCCAGCCCGCCCGCAGGACGGTCTTCGGCGTTTGCGATTTTCCGTGCCCGATGCCCCAGGCGAGGCCAAAGCGCGGTGCAAAATCGGCGTGATTGGAGATGTGATTCTGCGTCTCAAATCGCAAACCGCTGCTGATGGTCACGTTGGGCTTCCAGCGCCAGTCGTCCTGGATATAGAGTCCCGCGTCAAACAGGTTGGCGGACGCCAGCGGACTTCCCGTCGTCAGCGAAAACTGCTCCGGGGTGTTGGCAACATACGCCGCCAGGCTCGGAAAGGTGAATGTGCCGTTGTAGTTGGCCGTCGAACTGTTGGTTTCATCCAGATCCCTCAGCCGGGCGCCAAACTTCAGCAGGTGGTTGCCGAATGCGATCGAGGTGTAATTCTGCAGCTCGTAATGATTCTGCGTGTCGAGGATTGTTCCGAGGGTATTGCCGCCCCCCTGAAATTCGAAGGGGATGATTATCGCAGGCGCGGTGCTTTGGGGGTTCTGATTGCTCCCATCGTGGAGGTACTGAAACCGCGTTTCGTTGACGATCTTGCCGCCGAAAATCTGCGTATCGCTAACCTGCACCGTGTGCTCAGTGGTCAGCAGATTGTAACCTTGCGACGGCAGCGAATACTGACCCACGCCGTCATTCATCTCGTTGTCGCGGTAGTATTGATATCGAATGGTCAGGGTGTTGTTGGCGGCAAGCTGGTAGTCCAGCCGCGGGCCTATGTTGGTGCGCGTGCGGGGATTCGCGACACCCTGCGTGAACAGACCTTGCGGTTCCCCCGCGTTCACCACTTCCACGTTGTTGATATTGCGACGCTGCGCGTCGATAAAAAAAGAGGCGTTCTTGTTCAGCGGCCCCCCGAAGCTTCCGTTGAATTGAGTCGTGTCGTAACCGGGAAGAGTCGCGGCGCCAAGAAAAGGATTGCGGCTATTGAATGGCGAATCCTCGCCGAGGACCATGAACTGACCGTGGAACTGGTCTGTTCCGGGCTTCGTGAATATTTCAATACGGCCGTAGCCCAGCTTGTCGTATTCCGCCGAAAACGGATTCTGATTGATCCGAATCTCCCGGATCGAAGATTTTGGGGGCAACTGCCCGGCGGTAAACCCGTCGATGTACATCTGACCGCCATTGGGACCCACCGAAGGTCCGGCCAGGGCCTCCAGGTCCGATTGCAATTCGTCGGGATCGTCCGAGAGCTGATCGAGGTCCTTGCCGGACAGCACGATCGCACCGGCATTGTTTTCCGGGCTTACGCTCAGTTGCGCCCCGCCCTCCTCAGTTACCTCAACTTTTTGCTCCTCTACTTGAATCGCAAGCGGCACGTCAACTTTTTGGATCTGTCCCGCGGATACCTGAACTTGAGGGCTCTGAAATTCCTCGAAACCCTTGGCGTCCGCCTTCACCGTGTAGGTTCCCGGTGCAAGCCCTTTCACTTCATACGAGCCGTCGCGGCCAGACTGAGCGGTAACCGGCTGGCCGTTAGCTCCCGTCACCTGTATCGTTGCATTCTGGACGGACGCTCCGGAGGGGTCTGTAACCTGCCCCCGCACAGTGCCGGTGCCGGACTGCGCCCTCGCGGCGCCGCCGCATACGCATAACAGAGCAACCAATAGCGCAATTACAAGACAGATTCCGAACCTCTCGCTGAAGCTGCGCAATGCCATCACGTCTCCCGGACGCTCCGAAATCGAAGCCTTTTATTTTTGCCGATTGACTTCACGGAGCGTCGCCCGTCGGCGCTTCCATACTCCACGGAGGAAGGATCATCGATTGCGCGCTCCCATTGGGCGATGCCTCTAAAATAGGCTCCACGCCGCCCAGCAGTGTGATAGCCGTAACGGCCCCCGAAGCGTTCCCCGAAGTCGAAACAATCATCACTGCGTCGCCCTTTTGCAGGTCCGATAAAGTTGCGCGGGGGACGCGGTTTAAAATCTGCTGGAGGTCGCCTCCGCCTGCACCCCGGCCGCCACGCCCGCCCCCTCCTCCGGCATCGCTTTGTGTGGCGCCGGATGCGGAGGGCGATCTTGAAGCCGTCGCGGCTCCTGAACCTGATCCGCCCGCCCCAGCCGCCTGCCTGTCGCCTGACGGGCGGCCGTTTGCATCCGGCCCGCTTCCGGCCCCTGAGCTGCCGGGTTGCGCTCCCTTTAGCCTCGTGGCCATAAGCTGCGCCATCTGCGGAGGCAACTTCCGAAGCTGTGAATCCGCGGTGATTTTCACGTCGACCGGCTTCTTTGAGATCAGATCCATCACGCTAAGAGTATTCGAAGCCGAATTGATCGAAGTGATCGTTCCGGCGATATTCCGAAATGCCCCGGAAACGATTTCCTCGGCCGTCAACTCGCTTCCGTCAGCACTACGCGTGCCCCGTGCGAGCACCTGATCGCCGGGCTTGATCTGGTCGATCGAACTGGGCTTAGCGTCGTCAAAATTCACGGAATCCGGGGCATAGCGGCGCAGAATCGTATCTTTGGAAATATGGATGGCTACGCTCCTGGCGCCTCCTGCCGCACGCGCGGAAATCGTGATTGTTCCGCTGGACAAATCGACGGCGCTGACCAGACCTCCCACTCCCCGCCTTTGCCAATCTTGCCGGTCATGCTCCTGTTTGGAGGCGACATCGGCTTTCTTCATCACGATGACGGAGGTCGCCGCGATGGAATGCCCATCGTCTGAAACCTTCCCCATCACTAAAATGCGGTCTCCCACTTGCAAATCGGGTAACTGTAATGGAGAAGCGTTCTTCAAGTCTTTCGCACCAGGCTCAATGCGCAGGATTTTTGCGCTGTCTTCTACGGACACATTGTAGGTAGCGCCCGCATCCGTCGAAAGCGTCAGCGAATTCCCGGAAATGCTCTTAATGCTGCCGATGGGCCTGGCCGGAGGGTTCTGCCCTGCTGTCTGGGCCTGGGGTTCGGCTCTAGCCGTTCCCAGAAAAAGGGTGGCTGAAAGCAACGCCGCAAAAAGGATGCAGAGGCGCCCGTTCTTCCTTCCTATCAATCGAGAAAACTCCATAACAGTCCTCTTAAGATATCCGCTATCGGCACTTGAAAGTTCCCTTGTCGCCGCACAATTTCTTGGTTTCTTACCGCCTATTTAAGACGCGCCTCCTACAGCACCGTTTCAGTATGCTATGTCCGATTGACACCGTCAGTAACGGAATAGGAAGAAACACAGAGGGATACAAGCACCCCAGCAGCATGCTTTGGGCAGGCTCTTATCTAAAGAAAGGGTTTATCCGCGAACCGTGAACACCGGACATTCGGCAGAAGAAATCACCTTGTGCGCGACAGCCCACGGCAAATGCCCGACAGCCGGAAAGTTGCTCTCGGATTTCGCACCGAGAACAATCAACTGAGAACGGCGCGCTTTAGCAACATTTAGAATTTGTGTGGCCGGCTGACCTACTTCGATCAGGGTGTTTGCTTCACACGCCAAATCCGCATCCATCGGAATGAGCAAACGCATTCGCGCCGCACATCCGCTTACGAGTTCGGCCGAGTGTGCGGTACCGCCAGATTTTTGAGGGTCGACTTCTTGAGGCTCCACGATGTGTAAGAGATCGAGAACGGCTTGATTCTCCTGTGCGAGGTTTAAGGCATAAGCGGCAGCGGCTTGCGAGCCGGCCGAAAAGTCCGTGGCAAAAAGGATCCGCTTTATTTCCGCAGCGCGCTCCGCAACCGGAGGGACGTAAGGCCCCACGGTGAGAACCGGGCAGGGCGCGCGGCGCAGGACGCTCTCCGCTACCGAACCGAGGAGCACCTTTCGAAGTCCCTTTCGCCCATGCGTGCCCATCACCACCAAATCGATGGAGTGTCGGTCTATTAAACCGGAGAGAACTTCCCAAACGTCGCCTTCTTCAACGATGGAGGTGTGCTGCACGCCGCCGAAAAGGCCATTGAGACGCACGGCCTCTTCCCTGGCCTGAGTCTCAGCCGCGTCGCGAAGCACCGCCCAGGACTCCGGGGGCGCCATTCCGTAGATCTCCAGCGGGCGCACATGAACCGCAAAAACTTTTGCATCGAAGCGGCGGGCCAGCAGCGATGCGTAAGCCGCGGCGTTCTCGGCAATCGCGGAGAAATCGCTGGTATACAAAATGTTCTTAATGGATATCCGGGTCTTCGCTTCCAAGGTTTTCATGGGGCACCTTCCATCACCTTTTTATCCGGGCGATACGCGAAGGGCCGTGTCCACCAACACGAATATTTGTGACTGGGGTCACATTGCGGAGAAAACAGAAGGGCAGAGTCTAGCTGCGCGCAGTGAGAACGGGGCAAGGGGAACGGGCAACGACTTTATGCGCAATGGCGCGCTCCAGGTGCGAGACCGGACCGCGCCAGTTCGCTCCGCCATGAACCCCCAGCACGATTAAATCTGCGCCGCGATTCTTCGCGGCATGCAAGACCATCTTGGCCGGATCGCCGTATTCGACGACGGGCTCCGGACGGCACCAGAGTTCCGCCTCCGCAGGGACGATCTCGTGAAGCTGATGCATTACTTCCGCCGCGGACATGATTCTCGAGTTGCCATTTCCATATTTGGGTCCGTTGATCACATGAAGCAGAATGAGGCGAGCCTGATTCTCTTCCGCCAGAGACATGGCATAGTGAGCGGCATCCTCGGATTCAGGCCCAAAATCAGTAGCAAAGAGCACGGCACGAAATCTTCCATCCCCATGAGTGCCCCTGGATACCGCCGGCCCAATCGTGAGAACGGGGACCGGAGACCTGCGGAATATCTCTTCCGCGACCGAACCAAGCAGCATTTTTTGCGCTCCCGTGCGCCCGTGCGTGCCCAGGACGATGAGTTCGGGGCGCGACTGCTGAATCGCCTTCTGCACCGATGACCACACTGTGGTGCCCCATTCCACACTCGTTTCGTGGGGTAACCCAGCCAATTGGGAATCCACCTTTTGCATTTCCGCTTGAGCAAGCTCTTCGTCGTTGGCGATGGCCGCTTCGCGCAACTTGGGTGTTGCGTAGGCAAGTGCAGCAGGAGTCAGAATATGCAGAGCGTTGATGAACGCGCCATAGTTTCGGGCCGTCGACAATACAAAAGGCAGGGCCGCTTCCGAGGGTTGTGAAAAATCCGTGAGATAAAGGATTTTCTTGATCTTGATCCTGGTTCCAGATTCGCTAATTGCCATCACGCACCTCAAAAAATCTTATAAAACATTCGAAGCGCAATTGACGTGACGCCCGTCACTTACCGTCGTGATTGCTCTCACGATTCCAAGCGGGCCGGACCAGCAAATAAGCCTGTTTCCTAGTCTCCCCCCGGCAAACCGCTTGTCTGGCGTCACGCCGCCAGCTTCTTCGGCACAACCTGTGGCAAGCGCGGCGAATAGACCTCTTGGAGCACCCTCACGACATTCTCGGCCGGGAGTTCGCTGGCACGGTTTCCCGCCTCCGAATGGAGAACCACGTCGTCCATGGAAAGGATGCCCTCCAGCACGCCGGCTGAATTGACCACCGGTAAACGCCGCACTTTCGACGCCGCCATCACCTGCAGCGCCGAACGCAGATCGTCTTCCGACTTGCACCAATAAACGTGCGCGCTCGCAACATCCTTCACGGCGATTTCGCCCGGCAAGCGGTTCCGCGTGCCCAACGCGATACAGATATCGCGGTCGGTGATCACCCCGATCAGTTTCTCCTGCGCATTGACGATCGGCAGCATTCCGCAGTTCCTGGTCCACATCAGTTCGACAGCAGCGCCCAAGTTCGTGTCGGGACCGCATCGGGCCGCCGTTCTCATCATTACATCCCTGACTTTCATCGCATCCTCCTTCCCGTCTCTTATCCCTTCCTGCGCAACAGCGCACCCTGGACCACACGTATCAGCACTGCCCAAATTCGGGATGTTGTTCTTCTAGCAGGTAATTTGCCATTTGCGCATTTTGAACGACCTTATGCGCGGGCTTTCGCAGCGGCTGACGTTCCACCTTCTTGTTCTCATGCGCCCTCGGGGCTGTTTTCCTGGTCATTTGGCGTTTCATAGCTGCCCCCTTTTAACGACCTGATATCTCTAACTCACTTCCGGCTCCAACTATCTTCCTTTCTGCCAATCGCACCGTGACAATCGTCACCGATGCGTGTGACATGGGCTGCGCCATGCGTAGTTACACCGGGCACTTCCAT
The DNA here is from genome assembly GCA_963848365.1 of uncultured Acidobacteriota bacterium. Lineage (GTDB taxonomy): Bacteria > Acidobacteriota > Terriglobia > Acidiferrales > UBA7541 > Palsa-295. The sequence goes on along the minus strand of CAWKDI010000002.1, from coordinate 199,297 downwards.
CCGTCCTCGCCCTGCAACAGCTTCAAAATTCCCGATCCGCTATCATGGGTTGATGGGCGGAGCCGTAAAAATTGGCGTGGCGGGATGGTCCTACAAGGACTGGGCAGGCGTCGTTTATCCCACCTCGGTGAAGGGCGCGCAGCGACTGGGATACATCGCAGAATTCTTCGACCTAGTGGAAATCAATTCATCGTTTTACGGGCCAATCCGGCCGGAAGTGGGGCGCGAATGGTGCCGAATCGTAGCGGGCAGAAATCCTGGCTTCACGTTTACGGCGAAGCTTTATCGGGCGTTTACGCATTCGCCGGTCGCGATTGTTGAATCGACCTCGGCGAGCACGATCCGTCCTCAATCCGGCGACGAGCGCGATGTGAAAGCAGGATTCGACGCGATCGCGTCGGAGGGCCTGCTGGGAGCTGTTCTCGCGCAATTCCCCATTTCATTCAAATGCACCGATGAAAACCGCGCTTACCTCGATCAACTCGTGCGGCGGTTCTTCGAATATCCGCTGGTGCTGGAATTGCGGCATGAAAGCTGGAACCGGCCGGACATTCTGAGCTGGCTTGCGGCGCTGGGCGTCGGGTTGTGCAATATCGATCAACCGCTGCTGGGCCGCGCCATTCGCCCGGCCGCCCGGGCCACATCGACCATCGGATACATTCGCCTGCACGGCCGGAACTACAAGCAGTGGTTCGGCGAAACAAACGTGCGTGACCGCTATGACTATCTCTACTCGGAAAACGAGCTGTCGCAGTGGAAGGACCGCGTGACGGAAGTTTCCGAGCAGACTGCGACCACGTACGTGGTGGCGAATAATCACAACCTCGGGAAGGCAGCCGTCAATGCCCTCGAGCTGATGAACCTGCTCGATCAGAAGAAAGTGGCAGTACCGCCGCCTCTGCTAAATGCATATCCCGTGCAACTCGGGCCTATCGCGAAGGAATAAACGAAGTTACGATTTTGCCCAAAACAGGTGCATCACGAATGAGATGATCGCAAACAAAATGAACAAATGGAGGAAAATTCCGGCGATGTGAAATACGACAAAGGCGACAACCCAGATTGCGACAAGAAGAAGTCCCACGATGAGAAAGGGGCCAACACGCATGATGCGCCTCCGCGCAGACGCGGAAATCTTACCGCAGATCCGCGGCGACAATCATCTTGGGTGAAATATAAAAGCAGGTTGCGGCGTTCCTGCAAACTAGGAAGCGGAAATTCGCGATTATGCCTTCTCTTTAGGAACAGTTTTTGCCAGGGTTCGCGAGGTTTCCCTTAAACGGCGAGCGAGCACAACAGCAAGGGAGCGATAGAAGCGGGCTCCCACGCTTGGGAACGATTCGAATAGCTTGCCCAATTCCTCGGCTTCAACCAGGTCCGCCTCGACTTTGCCTTTGGCAAGCACAGAAGCGGAGGTCTTGTCCTTGAGGATCTCATCTTTGAGCAAAAAAGCGATGTCTCCGCAGATTTCTTCGGGGCCCAGCACGGCGATCTCGGTTTTCCCCTCCAGGTTGGTCACTTCCACCGATGCGGTGCCCCGGCGGATAATGTAAATGGCCTTCCCAGGTATTCCCTGCTTGATAATTTCCTCGCCTGGACCGTAAGTCAAACGCTTGGACTTCGCCAGGATCAGCGACCAGTCATTTTCGCTGAGGAATTCCAGTGTGCTTTTCGCCACATTTCCCCCAAGGACGAAGCCGGACACGCGACCCGGAACTTCTCAACGCCACTGAGCCATGATGAAGTCGACGGGTCGGGACACTACAGCCTGCCAAGATTATTTAGCACCTGAGGGCGAGAGGCAAACTGAATCCTGGCGGATATGACGTGACAGTTCTTAAAGAGCTGGTACTGTAACCAATCGAGTAACCCATGCACCTAGCGGGTGGGAGGTGCCGTCTTGCAGGGCGACGGGTGCCACTTGGAAGCGTCCGGCTCACGCTGGTACTGCTCGCTGGTCATGAAGCGCTCGGTCAGGTACTGGGGGTCGTCAACCACTCCTGTCCGGATCAGGTACGCATCTCCCTCCAAATTAAACGTGTCGAAGTACTCCGTCATGATGGCATTGCCGCTGTAGGGAATGCCATTCTTCCGCAGATAACCGGGGCGCATATGGGTGGTTACGACTTTCAGGCCCCCGCCTTTGCCTGGCGTGGGGCCGCCAAAATGGAACCCGAAGCCACGGCTCTGTATTTGCTTCACCCACGACGCTTCGGAGTCGCCCTGCCACTGCGGGGCGCTGGCGTGCGATGGGGTGGCATCAAAATGAAGGAGCCGGGTTTGCATGCCTGCGTCGGTGTCAATCTGCAACGTATTGTCGTTCGCCCAGGTGATGTGCAACCGGGTTGGTATGCGCATAATGCCGGCCGCGCCATACGGTCGGCACGCGTTTCCGTCGGCCTCGTCCTTCGCGAGGTCCCATGCCATGGCGACCTGGCGTCCTGCCGCATTCAAAGGAATGCTCGAAAAATCGCCCTTGGGGGGCGTCATCATTCGCCACCGCCAGTCCTCATCAACGACGGCAACCCAGTAGCCCGTAATATCGATCAATGCGTTGGCCTTAGGGCTGGTCGCAGGCTTCTGCTTTTGCTCTGTCTCCTGGGCTGAAACCCCAGCGCCTAAAACGCAAATGAGTGAACACACAGCCAGGAGCGGAAGAAAACGCGATTTCGCCAGGCAGCCTGAGAAGGTTGCCGTTGAGCTTGCCTTGGGTTGGACGGTTGAGTTCGTCATTGCGCCCCGTGCCCGGAATCGCCTTTGTTTTTGCTGAGTTCCTGATATGCATTCTCGATGAACGTGCTCGTGGCCCAGGGACCCGTATCAGAGCCGTAGATCACGTCGTAATCGAAGGTGGGCTTGGCTGCCTTTACGTCCTCTAAACTCATGCCCTTTTTGACCATGTCCTGAATCCGGTCGCGAATGATCGTGAGCATATCGCGATAATCTGCAACGTCGGTGATGTCGCACAGCCGTCCGTGACCCGGGATCACGTACGTGCCGCCCTCCTCATTCTCGTCGGGAACGATTATCTGAAGCATGCGATTTAGGGCATCGAGGGTCCCGTTGAGGCTGCCGCCATTTTTGAGGTCAATCACCGGGTAGTGCGAAGGTGTGAAGATGTCGCCGGTGCTCAGCACGTCTGAGCGGCGAAAGAAAACGATGCTGTCTCCGTCGGTGTGTGCCGCACGCGGGTGCTCAATGATCACCGGCTCGCTGGTGAAAACGGCCCACGAGTCCGTGTCGTAGGAATCGGTGGGCCAGAGATTCTGCGCCACTGGAACGTGGCCTTCACTTGCGATGCTCATTCTATTCAGGGTATTGATGTGCGCGATCACGGCCGCTCCGCTGAATTCAGGATTCACGGCATTCTCGACCGGAACGAACCATCCGGTCTTCGCAAGGTTGTGATTGCCGCCCGTGTGGTCCGCGTCAGCGCTCGTATTGATAATAAATTCGATCGGCCGCTGGGATAACTTCCGAATCGCGGAAAGCACTTCTTCGCTCAGATCAGGGGTACCCGCGTCCACCAACAGAACAGACTGCGGCCCCACTTGCGCGGTGATGTTCGCGCCCGCGCCTACAATCATGTAAACCGTGCCCTGCACAGGAAGAACGTGAACCTTGGAACTGTCACTCTGCGAGTTTTGATCCGTTCTTGGTATGCCGGGGCTTATCTTCTGGGCGAAGCTGCCAGCAGCTGTTGCCAGGCAGCCCGCGATTACTAACCCCATCGCGAGATGCCGTAAAAGACGTGTGCGAGGCGCCACCACCCCAATCAACATGCGGCTCTGATAACACTTCCGCGTGGCGCAGTCAACTCAAAACAGCTTTCTTCAAAAACGGTATCTTAACCCCAGCGCGCAGCATTTCGAACGGTTCGGGCAAAGTTTTCCCGCCGAGCACCAAACGGAATGACCCGAAGAATTTTGAAGGACAGACCGGTCAAGTAGACCGAAGGGAGGCCCTAACCAGACAGGCCAGCGTGGGCGCATTGCTCAACCCACGCTGGCCGCATGCGGAAGATTTACTGAACGACGCCTTCCCACTTGAAGCCGTCGGCTGGCCGCTCAATGCTCTTGATGCGAAGCCGGTGTTCGTCAGGATCGCGTCCCGGGTTGCCGGTAATGATTACGTGATCGCCCGGCTTGAGCGTATCCCTGGTCACGTGCGACTGGCTCAATTGCGCGCCCCCGCCCCATTCGATCGACCACACCTGCATCACGCCCTTGTCATCCGGAGCGTCGATCTTGATGAAGGAATGCGGATTGCGCCACAAGAACTCCTTCACCGTTCCATCAATTTTTGCCGTCTGATCGACGAAGTATGTCGCCGCGAACGAATGGTGCGCGTACGCGCGCCCGCCGCAGGCCAACACAACACCAAGCGCCAACAGACAGCATAGCTTTCGAGAATTCATCTGTGCTCTCCCGTAATGAAAGGTGCTCAAGAAGGGCGGATTCCACCCTGCGACGTGCGACTTTTACACAAATATGCCTGGATTTGCAAGCGACTCGGAAGAGAATGCCTTCCTGTCTTCTTCCGAACCCCTACTCAATAATGAGACGCACGGAGAATCCAGCCGGTTACAGGCCTCGCCAGCAGTTTCAAGTCGCCCGAACCAAATCTCACCCCGACGACGTGTTTAGGGCCACGGCCGCGCGAATAAGAGTTTTCAGAGCCTTCTCGTTGACCTTGTCGCCTTCGCGGAAGTCGATGGCGCGCCTCACTCTGCCCTCGAGACTGGAGTTGAAGAGACCTGAGGGGTCATCCAACGAGGCGCCCCGGGCGAATGTCATCTTTACGACACTCTTGTAGGACTCGCCGGTGCAGATCAACCCCTCGTGGGACCACACAGGCGTCGCCCACTTCCACTCCTCGACGACCCCAGGATCGGCCTGTTTGATCAAAGCGCGAAGGCGGGAAAGCATCTCTCCGCGCCAGTCGCCTAGCTGCTGGATTCTCTCGTCTATGAGCTGGGACGCAGAATCCACACTCTTGGAACCACTCTTTTTGATGAGGAGCGCTTGCTTCCCTCCTGAACTCCTCTTTTTTGGTCGTTTCTTGGCTTTCTCTGCCATGTGTTTATCCTAAAACAATTTCGCGTCTTTCTTCACGTTGACTTGGCACGCTTACAAAGTCGACGGAGATTCTCGTGCGGGTTTCCCGGCTCAGGATTGGGCGGCTTTCGGCGGCCAGTTCGGAACCTCAATACCGAATTGTTGGGCGTACTCTGAGTTAAGCCGAGGCCAATCGAACTTCATCGCCTCGCCGCCAACGATGCGGCCGATGGGATTTCCGCTGAGAAATTGATCCAGAACATCGAGACAGGATCCTACCGGCAAGAGGAAGCGTTGGTAGCGCTAACGGGAATCGAACCCGTATTTCAGCCTTGAAAGGGCCGCGTGCTAACCGTTGCACCATAGCGCCACAGAACGACTGCGGCCACAGAATTACTGCGATTGAGGCGGTTTTTAAATCGCGTGGCCAGGTATCGCGGATTGCCCGCGATGAAAGCGCACACAGTTTAGCATAGGCTGTGCGGCGGCGCCGTCGCTTCTACGAGTTCGACGAGCACCTTGCCGCCTGCGGGAAGCGACGCCAGGAAGAAATTCACGCGGGTGGCGTTTGCGCCGGAGCGCGTCGCAGGAAACAAGGGCGCGACCCCAAACCGCTCGTGGAGGATTTGCGCCGCCCGGTCAACATTTGAGACGAGGATCTCCACCTGCTGGATGCCTTCGCCAAACTTTTGCAGGAACCGGGCAATGGCTCCCGCGCCAGCGGGCTCTCGCGTCGTCAAAATATCCAGGCGCACGCCCGTGGGGAATTCGATCTCAAATTCCAAAGCGTCCTGGTCCGGTGGCACGTCCGCAAGTGCGAGCGATCCGAAGGCCGCACGTATGCGCTCGAAATTCCCCTGCGCCACGGCGAGCCCCACGGTTTCCTGCGGCGATTGGGATGCGCCGGCTAAGCACAACTGCGCAAATTCCTTATCGGCGAGCCAATTCTCCAGGACGGGACGCGCGATATCGCAGCCGCACTCAAAGATTTTTGCGGCCGCCGCTTCGCGTTTCAACCGATCCGAATCAGCCAGGTCGTGGATGAGCCGGGGCAGTTCTTGGCGGGCATCGATCACGCGCGGCCTCAGGAAAAGAAGAGGGCTTCAGGGCGCCACGTTGGAAGCAGACGTCTCCACCGCGTTGACGTTCGAAAGCATGATTCGCACCTGTTGGCCGGGTCCGACAGTTACCGCGGTATCCCACCGCGGGCGCGCATCGCCGACACTGGCTGCAACATCCAGCGTGCTGAGCCAATAATTTCCCGCCGGGATTCCTCGCAGGACTCCCTCGCCTTGCAGATCTGTTTCGGCGCGGGCAACGAGATACCTCGACTGCGCCAGATCGATCGCCCGGCGCTGAATGTCACGGTTTCTTTTGGCCTCGCGCTGGTTCCACTCGTGGCCCGGATCGATGTCCGTGAGGCTGAGATCGATTCCCTCGATGCTGTCGGGAACCTGCTCCAGGTAGTGGTGAACCGCCTCGATGTATTCGGCCCTTAACTTCTCGTATTTCGCGGGATCTTTCGTTTTGTCCGAGGGTTTGTACTTCGGCCTCGGGAAGCCGTTCTGATTGCCGGAATTACGGTCGAGGTACGCTTCGAAGAATTCCGGCACGCCCATGATGTCCGCCGGCTTCAGCTTCTTGATAAAATCCTCGCCCGAAAGCTGCATCATGTGGTTCTTCTTCATCCAGGCTTTCAGCTCTTTCGACACCTGGAGTTTGTCGATCTCTGCGTCGAAATCGGGCTTCGGATAGGCAGCTTCGGCTTCTCTCGTGATTTCATCGAAGCTTTTGCTTAGGAGAAAGAAAGGAAATCCACGAACAGGTTCGTCGAGCCCTCCAGAGGGCGTGGCACGAGCGACAAAGTCGATCGAGCCCGTTTGCGGTTGCGGGTATGCCGAAACACCAGCCCCCGACATAGCGAACAAAGCAGTCACGGCAACAGCAAAAATAAGACGCTTCATGTCCGACATCCTAGCAGAAGCGCGATGCGAACAAGTCCAGACTTGGGCAGGAGGGTCCAGTTGGTAACGCTTCGGAATTGCTCGAGGAGGCGAGCCTAAGGATGAATAAGTGCCATTCCGACGAAGCAAGAGACTCAGTACAGGTGGAACGTAACCTCAATCGACTGCCGCACGGATGCCGGCTTCCCGTCAGGTCCCAGAGCGGGACGGAACCGCCACGTGCGAACAGCCTCGACGGCCTTTTCGTCCAGGCCAAGCCCCAATCCTTTTGCCACGCGTATGTCGGTGGCGCGGCCATCCGCGGTAATAATGGCGACGAGCAGCACCGTGCCCTGATACTTCGCCTTTACGGCCTCGTCAGAAAATTGAGGCTGCGGGCAGTACAGGCACGCCGGGCTGCCGTAGCCGCCGGTTCCAGCATTAGGGTAACCGCCACCGGTGTTGTAGCCATAGCCAGGCCCCAGGCCATTGCCCTGCCCGTTGCCGATACCATTCCCGCTTCCCTGCCCCAGCGAATCCCCGCCGAGCACTTTGGATAGCGGGTCACCCCAGTTCTGCGCTGTGATGTTGGGAACTTTGATATCGGGATTGCCAACGAGAGTCGGCGTTATTGCCAGCTTAGGATCGACTGGCGGCTTGGCCAGTGGCTTGGAAAATTGCGTCCAGCTGAACTTGGGAGCCTGACCTCGAACGGCCGGCGTCGGGTTGCGCTGCCCGCCTCCACCGCCTGCTTTTTTCGCCGCAGGAGCGAGCTTCGGGAGATACGGAGAAATCGTGGTGATGTCATATTTCGCATTGGCCTTGGTGGTTCCAGGCGACATCAGTTGCGGCAAGAGAGGAACAATAATCAGCACGAGCACCAGGATGTGAAACGCAATAGAGAGCGATTGCACGCGCGTGAATTGCGTGTTCTTGGACCAGATGTCCTTCACCGCTACCGGCTTGCTCGTGACGTTGAGCGGCGGAAGCTTTGGCGGGGAAATCATGTCCCGCATGTTCTGCCAGAGGCTCGCGCCCTGTTCCCAGTTTACGAGCAGCCCGGAATCCACAGCGCCGCGCGCCTGGGGACGGAAAAACTCCTTGAAATTATCGGCGACGCTTTCGCCAAAGCCAGACATCGAGAACACGGGAGCGCGGTCGCCCCGGATCTTCACGGGTCGCTCGGTCAGGAAATCCTTCAGATTGGAAGCGAGACTCTTGAGGTTCGACTCTTGCGAAGGCGACTTGAACCGGCCTAGCTGGAGAGTCGGGTCTGCCGCCGAGTCAGTCACTGGCTGACCCGCATTGTCGAGTCTGGCGCTGATATCAGACATGCGTTACGTGTCCCCCGCGGCGCTAATCTCAGCTACTTAGACGCAACGCCACAGAAAAGGATGTACAGCCCCGGGCGGCTGACACGCTTCAAGATTCATTGTAACATACGATGAGTAGAACAAGCGTTCTTGCCGACCAGACCGCACAACGTAAGCAGAATTTAATGTGACCACGGCACCGAGAGGCTGTCGTCGAGGATTTCGCTGGCAGAAAGGGCCTTAGCACCCACGAGATGGACCTGAAAAATACCTTGAATCTTCCCAAGACCGACTTCCCCATGAAGGCTAAATTGCCGGAGCGCGAACCGCAGCAGTTGGCGGCCTGGGAGGAAACGCGACTCTATCACCGGATTCTTGATTCGCGCGCCGGGGCACCGCTTTTTGTGCTGCACGATGGGCCTCCCTACCCGACTGGCGAAATTCATCTGGGTACGGGGCTGAACAAGATTCTGAAAGACATGATTGTGAAGTCCAAGACGATGGCCGGCTTCCGTTCGCCGTACATCCCGGGCTGGGATTGCCACGGACTGCCGATCGAGACGAAAGTTGAAAAGGAGCTGGGCGGCAAAACTACGAAGGTGACCGCCGCGGAATTCCGCCGCATGTGCCGCGAATACGCCGGCCGGTTCGTGGAGGCTCACAAGAAGGATTTCAAGCGCCTGGGCGTGTTCGGGCAATGGGAAAAGCCTTATCTCACCATGGATCCCGAACATGAGGCCTGCATTGCCGGGGCGTTTATCGATTTTCTCGAAAAGGGCTACGTCTACCGCGGGCTGAAGCCGGTTTATTGGTGCATCTACGATCGCACGGCGCTTGCGGAAGCGGAAGTGGAATACGAGGAGCACACCAGCCCGTCCATCTGGGTGAAATTCCCGGTTGTGGAGGACGCGAAATCGAGCAAGCTCGGGCCGGGTGTCAGCGCGCTTATCTGGACGACCACTCCCTGGACGCTTCCGGCCAACCGTGCGCTTGGCGTTTCATCCCGACTTCGAATACGTGATCGCCGATACGCCATCCGGGAAATTGTTGATGGCGAAGGAGCGCGTGGGTGCGCTGGCGGAAGAATTGAAAATTGAAGTAACCGGCACGCACGGCTCGTGGAAAGGAAAGGAACTGGAAAGCATCGAATTCCAGCATCCATTCCTTGAGATACGTGTGCCAGGAGTGCTTGCCGATTATGTGACGCTCGATCAGGGCAGCGGGATTGTCCACACGGCGCCCGGCCATGGCGCGGATGACTTTCGCACCGGCCAGAGATACGGCCTCGAAGCCTACGCGCCGCAGGATGACGAAGGCCGTTTCGTCGAGGGCTTGCCGGAATACAAGGGCAAGACGGTGTTTGAAGCGAATCCGATCGTCATTGACATATTGAAGAAGCGCGGCATGCTCGTTGGCGAGCGAAAGCTGACGCACAGCTATCCGCATTGCTGGCGCTGCCACAATCCCGTGATCTTCCGCGCCACCGAACAGTGGTTCATCGAACTCGATCACGACAACTTGCGCCAGAATGCGCTCGCGGAAATCGCCAAAGTAAAATGGAAGCCGGAATGGGGCGAGGAGCGCATCCACGACATGGTGGCGGAGCGCCCGGACTGGTGCATCTCGCGGCAAAGATTCTGGGGCGTGCCGCTGATTATTTTTTACTGCGATGCTTGCGGCAAGCAACTGCGGGATTATGCGGCGCTGCGCAACGTGCTGCCATGGTTCGAGCGCGAAGGGGCGGACGCGTGGTACACGCATTCGGCGGAAGAACTGCTTCCGCCAGGCACGAAGTGCGCTTGCGGCGCGTCGAAATGGCGCAAGGAAAGCGACGTTCTCGACGTGTGGTTTGACTCCGGATCGACCCATCTCGCCGTGCTCAGCGAAAAAGACGGCACGTGGCCTGCCGATGTGTATCTCGAGGGCCCCGACCAGTATCGCGGATGGTTCCACAGTTCGCTGCTGGTGGCGGTGGGAATTCGCGGACGCGCGCCGTATCGCGAAGTGGTGACGCATGGCTGGACGCTCGACGAGAAGGGCGCGCCGATGTCGAAGTCGCTCGGCAACGCCATGTACCCCAACGAAATCTGCGACAAATGGGGCGCCGATTTGCTGCGCGTGTGGGTCGCTTCGCAGGACTACACCACAGACATGCGCATGTCGGTGGCGACGATGACGCAGCTTGCGGAGGCGTATCGAAAGATCCGCAACACCTTCCGGTTCGCGCTATCAAACCTGTTTGATTTCGACCCTGCCGTCGATTCTGTCCCCGGCGATAAGCTGTGGGAAATGGATGCCTGGATGCTTCGACGCACCGGCGCTGCTCGCACGCCAGTGCCGCGAATGGTACGACAATTTTGATTTTCATCGCGCCTACCACGCGATTCACGATTTCTGCGCCGTGGACCTGAGCGCCTTCTATTTCGACGTGCTCAAAGACCGGCTCTACACGTTCGCTCCAAGAAGCGCCGGGCGGCGTTCGGCGCAAACCGCAATCTATCGCATTGCGAACGCTCTCGTGACGCTGATCGCGCCCACGCTCGTATTCACGTCCGAAGAAGTGTGGAAATACCTGCCGCGCGCCGCGTCCGATCCCGAAAGCGTTCACATGGCCCTGTTCCCCGATCCCGAGCCGCTTGTCGATGCCTTTGACGATGCGCGGTCGGAAAATTGGGAGCGGCTGCTCGCGGTGCGCGAGGAAGTGTTGAAGGCTCTCGAGCAGTCGCGAGCCTCCAAGCAGATCGCCGCTCCTCTTGAGGCGCGCGTCGCGCTGGAAGCCGCCGGTGAGCTCGGGGCGCTTCTCCGAAAATACAATGCGGTGCTTCCTTCGCTGTTCATCGTGTCGCAGGTCGAGGTGGTCCCGCGTCTTGATGCTGGCTCGGCAACACCTGGCATCGCGGGGTTGCAAATCCGTGTCCAAAAGGCCGCGGGGCAGAAGTGCCCGCGATGCTGGAATTATTCGACGCACGTGGGCGAAAGCACGCTTTACCCGACGGTGTGCGAGCGCTGCGCGGCTGCGCTTTCCGAAATCGACAGGGATTCCCCACCAGAGGCTCTGGCGTCCTGATGAGAACCGCCGCACGGGCAGCCTGGCATGGCCTTGCCTTTCTCGCATTTGCCGTGCTCGCCGCGGACCAGGCGACGAAGTACGCAGTCGAGCGCCTCACAGCGATAGGTTCCACTCGCGTCCTGGTCCCGGGTTTCCTGAATCTGGTCCACACGACCAACCCCGGCGTCGCTTTCGGGCTGCTCGCGGATTCCCCTGTTCGCTGGCTTGCGCCGGTGCTGATTATTTTCTCCATGTCCGTGATCGTGCTGCTCAGCTGGCTCCTGGTCACGGGACGCGGGGGCGGCTTCCTTGGCCAGTGGGGATTGGCGCTGATCCTAGGCGGGGCGGCCGGAAATGTGCTGGATCGCGTGATGCGCCGCAGTGTCACGGACTTCATCGATTTTTACGTGGGCAGCCACCACTGGTACACCTTCAACCTCGCCGATTCCGCCATCGTGGTGGGCGCCGCTCTCATTCTGCTGGAGCTTTTTCAGGATTGGCGGCATCATTCCACTCAGGAGCGCGCCTAAAGTCGCTTCCGGATTATGCATCCGATTCTCTTTCAACTCGGCGCCATCACTATCTATACCTATGGCGTTCTGGTGGCGGCAGGCGTCATCCTCGCGCTGTTATACGCCCGCCGCCAAGCCGCTCGGGCGGGACTTCCCCCGAGGGAAATCTGGAACCTCGGCATCTACATGATTTTCAGCGCGCTCGCCGTTTCGAAACTCTGGCTCATTTTCAGCGGCTGGCGTTATTTCGCGGCCAAGCCCGCCGCGCTTGCGAGCTTGGCGCTCCTTGAATCCGGTGGAACCTTCTATGGCGGCGTCCTCGGCGCTGTCTTGATGATTCTTATCTATTCGAAAGCGCGTAAGCTGCCCCTACTGCCCGTATTTGACATAGCCGCGGGTGCGCTGCCTCTGGCACATGCCATCGGGCGCCTCGGCTGTTTTGCAGCTGGATGCTGCTTCGGCAAGCCAACCACGCTTCCTTGGGGTGTTACGTTCACGGACCACGCCGCGGCGCGGCTTGCGGGGACGCCGCTCGGCATCCCGCTCCATCCCACGCAACTCTATGAAGCGGCCGCGGAGTTCCTGAATTTTCTTTTGCTCGTGTGGCTGGGCGCCAGGCAGCGTTTCGACGGCCAAATCCTGGCTTCGTACTTCATCCTCTACGGCGCCGAGCGCGGCATAATCGAATTCTTTCGAGGCGATCCCGGCCGCACGATGATGTTCGATGGCACCGTGTCGCTCATGCAAATCGTAAGTGCTGGACTGGTGCTGACCGGCAGCTTTCTCTGGTGGCGCGGGCTTCGAAATGCGGGTGCCTCATCTTCGCAAGCGCAACACCCGCAGGCGAATCGAACGCCGGCGACTGCCGTTGAATAGCCTTTTTCTGCCTTCGCGACTCTGCCTCGCCTCCGGGCGAACTGTGCTATGTTCGTTTGCTGAGAATTCTGCCTTGTGACCGTAACCTCCGAACACATCGAACTCATCGTTCCGCAAGACCAGGCTGGCGAAAGGCTCGATCGCTTTCTCGTCTCGCAGCTGGCCGAATTGAGCCGCAGCCGCATCCAATCACTTGTGGATGAAGGATTCGTGCAAGTCGACGGCGCCGCGATGAAGCCGTCGTATCGGGTTGAGTCAGGCGACACCATCACGGTTGAAATTCCGGCCACGGCAGAGGCTGGCGTCGAGGCCGAGCCTATTCCGCTCGACGTGCTCTACGAAGACGAAGATATCGCCGTCATCAACAAACCGGCAGGAATGATCATCCATCCCGGTGCGGGTGCGGACTCCGGCACCATGGTGGCTGCATTGTTGAACCGCTTTGGCGGGATGCAAGGACTCTCCACGGTCGGAGGCTCGTTGCGGCCCGGCATCGTCCACCGCCTCGACAAGGGGACGTCGGGCGCGGTGATTATTGCGCGTAACGATGCGGCGCACAGAAAACTGGTGGATGAATTTCGCGAGCGCGAAGTGCAGAAAACCTACGTGGCGCTGCTGCATGGCAGGCTAAAAGGCGAGAAAGGCACGATCGACCTTCCCATCGCGCGCGATCTCCACCGCCGCTCGCGCATGACCGCGCGGCGCCGCGAGGGACGCGAGGCGCGCACGGATTGGCGCGTGCGCCTGAGGCTCGGCGCATTCACGCTGGTCGAAGCGGATCTGCACACGGGAAGGACCCACCAGATTCGCGTGCATTTTTCAGCGCTGGGGTGCCCCGTGGTGGGCGATACGGTGTATGGTGCGCCGCGACAGGAACGCGTGGGTTCGGAGTTGCTTCCCGGTCTCGACCGCAACTTCCTGCACGCCGCGCGCCTCGCATTTCTCCATCCCAGGACCGGCAAAAAGATCGAGGTGCGCGCTCCCCTGCCTCCGGAGCTGATCGCTTATCTGAAAACGCTGGGCAGAGCGGCGAAGACGGATGCGAATTTAATAGACTCCAGCTTGAGGGAATTCCTATAATCGCGCCAATGAAAGCCCTGCGTCTCTGTTTTGCGCTTCTGTTTCTGCTGGCGGCTCTGCCCGCGTCTGTTCGTTCGCAGACCTCTGCTCCGTCTGCGTCACCAGTTGCGCCGCCACCGCAAGGGGCTGATAACTCAAAAGCGCCGCCGGATCAAAAACAGCTTCCCCCGATCAGCGTTACGTCCGGCCTGGTGCATCTGGTGGTCACCGTGACGGACCAGCCATCGCAGCTTCATCACGGACTTGGATCAAAGCGATTTCAAGGTCCTCGAGAACGGCAATCCGCAGGACATCCGATTTTTTGGCCGCGAGACCGATCTTGCCGCTTGCGCATCGGCCTGCTGCTCGATACGTCCAACAGCATTCGGCCGCGGCTTAGCTTCGAACAGGAAGCGGCGATTGACTTTTTGAACCGCGTGATCCGGCGCAACAAGGATATGGCGTTTCTGATGACGTTCGACAACGAGCCCGAGGTGGTGCAGGACTTTACCGGCGATCTGGCACTTCTGACCGACGCCATCCACAATCAGCGCGCCGGCGGCGGCACGGCGCTGCATGATGCGATTTACCGCGCCTCGGAGATTCTTTCCAATCCGCCGCTGCCCGTAGGCCCTGATCCGGAGGTTCGCCGCGTGATTGTGGTGATCAGCGACGGAGACGACAACCTGAGCGATCACGCGTTGAGCGAAGCGATCGAATCGGCGATCCGCTCGGAGGTGGCCATCTACGCCATCAGCACGAACACCGACTGGCTCGCCATTGACGATGCCACCCACCCGAGCAAGTATCACTACAGCCAGGGCGACAAGGTGCTGCAGACCTTCACGGATCAGACCGGCGGGCAGTGCTTCTTCCCCTACAAAATCGACGATCTGGCGCAGTCGTTTCTCGATATCGGAGACGAGCTTCGCAGCCAGTATTACATCGCCTACGCGCCCACGGTTCCGCTCTCCCAAGGCCAGTACCGCAAGATCGACGTGCAGACCGATCGCAAAGGCGCTGTCGTACGGACGCGCAAGGGTTATTACGCGGTACCCACAGGCGGCCAATAGCTAAGACCACTCGTCTCCGAGTAATTTGTTTCGAAGAAGGCCCTCGACAAAATACTTTGACTCGCCGGACTACCGCACCGGAGCGTAATAGCCCTTGCGGGCCAAGATTTTCGTGTCCGGCCGCGCTACTTCCACCTTGATCTTGCGGAAGGTTCCGTCGCGCTTGGTGTTCGAGGGATAGTAGCCAATCACATATTGCGAGCGCAGCTCTTCGGAAATCAGCGCGAAGGCGGCTTCGAGATTCTTTTCGCTCTTGATTTCCACTTCGCGGCCGCCGGTTTCGTCCGCCATCTGCCGGGCCACGCTTGAGCCGCTGTAGGACATTCCCATGCCGAAAGTAAAATGGCTCATCCGACAGGCGCAGGAAGTGGATCACGGCGTCGGAACGCTGCGCCGCCTCGATCGATTCCTTCAGACGAAACTTTGCTCCCGGTATCCTCCGCGTCGGACAAAACCACCACCGCTTTGCGGCCGGCTTCGGTGGCGAGTTCGTCGTGGCAGGCCAGATATACCGCATCGTATAGATCGGTGCCGCCGTTCTGGCCTTGCGGCACGGTGCCCGGGGTTACCACGCCGCCGCTCGAAACGGCGCTGATCGTCGCGCGATGGATGCCGCGCTCCAGCACGTCGGGATCCTCGGTGAAATCGGCGAGCAGATTCACATCGAAATCAAAGCTGATCACCAAGGCCTCGTCTTTCTTGCGCATCACGGTTTTGACGAAGCGCGAGGCGGCGTCCTGCTCCGCGCCGAGAATGTTCTGCATGCTGCCGCTCGTGTCGATCAGGATCGCGAGCGTGATGGGCAGATTCATGTCTTTGGAAAAAAAGGCAACTTTTTGCTCGATGCCATCCTCGTAGATCTTGAAGTCTTCTTGCTTGAGGTCGGTGAGCACCGCGTTTTTCTTGTCGCGCGCCGTCACGAACACGTTGACCAGGTTGGTCTGGACTTTCAGCGTTTGCGAGGATTCCGGGACCTGCTGTCGTCGTTTTGCGGCGCGCTGGCGCGGAGCGGAGCTGGCGCGGCGCGCCGGCGGCGCGCGCGGCGACCAGCGTATTGATCGCGGGATAGCCCGCCACGGCTAAAGTAATAATGCCCGCCGCCAGGCTGGTCAGGCGCATTGTATAATCCTCCTCAAGGTGCTTAAGGTGCCCAGGGTGTACGATGCGCCAGGAGCATCCTCGGATGTTTGCCCTCGTCCAAGCGCGCGGACCTGAGTTTAGGCTATTCTGCCAGAAAAGAGACGGAGAACTTGATGAAAGAAAAATGGCTGGCACTTGGCATGATTCTCCTCTTGAGCGTCTCTTCAGGTGTCTCCGCAGCTCTTAAGGCGCAACTACCTCGGGGACAACAAGCACCGCCGCCTCCGACAGGCCAGTCTGCCCAGCAACCGGCACCGCCCATTATCAGAACCAAGGTGACCCAAGTCATTGTCCCGTCACCGTGAAGGACGGCCAGGGCCAACTGGTCGCGGATCTTCAAAAGGACGATTTCCGGGTTTTCGCGGACGGCATCGAGCAGAAGATTCTGCAATTCACCGCCGAGCCTTCCCCGCTTTCGGCCGTCGTGCTCATCGATAACGATCTCGCTCAGCAAGCAGGCGGACGCAGGTTCAGAAAAGCCTCACCACCATTTCCGCGGGCTTCGGACCGAATGACGAAGCCGCGCTCGTGACCTATAGCGAGTATCCCACCACGGTCGCGGAATTCTCCTCGAACAACGACGAATTGTTCACCCACCTGAAGCGCCTTGAGATCGGATCGCATTCATCGAATGTCAACACCGGCCCGACCAACAGCGGACCCGTCATCAACGGCAACGTGTCGCCCACGAGCGCGCCCGCAACCGGCATCGGCATCCCCCTCCACGGCTCTGAGCGCTACCAGACCTACACCGATCTCGACGACGCCCTCTATGCCGCGGCCGACATGTTCAAGAACAGCCAGGCGAATCGCCGTAAAATTATCTTCCTGATTTCCGACGGCAGCAATTCCCGCCAGAACAAACACACATTCAACGAAACCTTGCGCGCGCTTCTTAACAACGATATTTCCGTTTACTCCATTTCCGTGAGCCACACTGTTCCCGCGCCGGTCGGCAAATCGCTCGTCGAGCATGGCCTCGCGGAACTCCAGAAATACGCCACGCAAACGGGCGGCGACACCTTCTACGCGGCGCAAGCAGGAGGAATTGGAGCGTCTCTATTCCGACGTCACCGAAGAAGCGCGCAACCAATATCACGCTCACCTTTCAACCCACCGGCGTGGATGCCAGCCATGATTTCCATCCCATCGAAGTTCGCGTGCGCCGTCCGGGCTTGAGCATTCTGACGCGCGAGGGTTATTACGACAGCGGCGTCGGGCGCTGAAGCGCGGATGTTTCATGAGCGGAATGGCCGCGAAAGTTTTTCTCCTTGACTTCATTCGCTGCGGCCTTTATAGATGGACGAAGCGATTTGAGCGCGGTTGATTTGCATGCGCGCTCTCGCAGGGAGAAGTTCCACAGTCGTTCATGCGCGGAACCGATCCGGGCTTCACGTTTTGAGAAGCCTTCGACAAAAAAAGCGGGGCAACCGGAATTCCGGTTGCCCCGCTTTTTTTTTCTGGCTGAGATCCGCTTAGGCGGGCCGTTCGGCGGATTGAATTTGAATACGCCGGATTGAATGTTGATCAGCTGCTCGTGCGCGGGGCACAGAGGCTTGAAATCGCAATAGCCGCAGGAAAAGCCTGGCTTCGGCGAAAATTCTCCAGCGCGAATCTGGTCCGCTACTTCCGCTATTTTCTGTTTTACGGCAGCGAGCGTTTTTTTGTCGCGCGTGGTGAGCCCACAGCTTCGTTGGTCACCGAGGTTGTAAAAAACCAGCCGTCCCGGAACGAGGTCGAGCACTTCCTGGGCCGCCAGCGCGTAGACGCTCAGCTGAAGATCGTCCGTCGGCCTTTTTCGCGTCGCGCGGCCGGCCGGTTTTGTAATCCACGATCTCCACTTCGCCGTCCGCGCATGCGGTTCACCTGGTCCATGCGGCCCGTGACCACCACTTCGTGCTCGAGCGGCAGCTCGAAGGATTTCTCCTGGTGCAGCACGTCGGCGGGCGCAGCGCAGTAGCTGCGATGAAACGCTTCGAGTTGCTCGCGGCCGGCCTTGCGGTATTCCTGTTCGTGAAATTCGTCGGTGAATCCGGCAGCCGACCATTCGCGCTCGTAAATCGACACCACCTCTTCGAACGGCACGTTGCGGCCTTTTCGAATCTCGCCCACGAATTCCTTGACGGTCGTGTGCATCACGTTGCCGAATGTCATCTGCGCATGCGGGCCGCCGCGAATATTCCACATGTATTGAAACATGTACTTCATCGGGCAGCGCTCGTAGGCGTCGATGGCCGAAGCGCTCAGCTGCAAAGGCTCGGGCCGCGGCGGATGAAACGCCTTCGCCCACAGCGCGACTCGCGAATAAGCGCGAGTATCCTCGCGGCGCGGCCCGAAAAGCTGCGACGGATCGGCCGAATCGGGCGCGGGACCCGGCGATTTCCTCCGATGGCGGCACGACCACGCGAGGCGCGGACTGCGCCACGTCGAACTTCTGCATCTTCGGGTCCATCAGGAAGTCGTCGAGAAAGGGCGAAGGCTTCTTGCGCTTGTTGATGACCGTCGAGAGAGTGAGCTTCTGCCGGGCGCGCGTTAACGCCACGTAAAACAAGCGCCGCTCCTCCTGAATCTGGAAATCGCCTTCCGGCCTCTCCTCTTTCATCAGTTCCGGCGGAAACTCGAACACCGGCCTGCGGGAGCCTGCTGGAAAGTCCCCTTTGGCGAGGCGCAGGATGAACACGTGAGGGAACTCGAGGCCCTTGGCGGAATGCACGGTCATCAACTGCACGGCATCGTCGGCGACCTCCTCATCGAGGCAGATGTCGCCGTCGAGTTCGTTGAAATAACCGAGATATTCGATGAAATCGCGCAGCCGCTTGCCTTCGCTCTTCCGCTCCCATTCGCTCACGAATGCGACGAACCGCTCGAGATATTGGCGGTCGGCCTCCGATGGCAGCGGCGCGAGTTCGAGCGCCTGGATCAATTCGTCCAGTAGCTCCGTTGCGGATTTTCTTCTGGCGGCATGGCGCAGCGTTGCACCAATTCAACGAATTCAGAAAGGCGAGTCTCTTCTCGCCACCGGTTCGATCGGAAGCGCCGTCCTTGGCATCTTCGCGCAGGCGCTCTCCAGTTCGTCCCAGATCGGCCGGCGGTGATTCTTTTCGGCAGCGCTCCGCCAGCCGGACCAGATCCCGCGGCTCGGCGCGCCAGTAAGGAGCCGCGAGCACGCGCGCGCAAGCAACATTGTCCGCGGGATTCGCGATCAGATCGCAGGTAAGCCAGCAGGTCGCGCACCACCGTGCTCGTAAGGATCGAGAACTTACGAATGACGAACGGAATGCGCTTGCGCCGCAGCGCGTCGAGAAGCTGATTGCGGTGCGTGTGCCGGCGATAAAGCACGGCAAAGCTGCGCCACGGCGCGCCCGCCTCATGCATGCGGTCGATCTCCGAGGCAACCCACTGCGCTTCCTCCTCGGGCATGCCGAACTCGACCACGCGAATTTTCTCGCCGTCGCGATTTTCGGTTCGCAGAGCGTTCTGCGGCAGCAGAGGCGATTGCTCGTTGTTGCGAATCACCGCGTCAGCGACATTCAGAATGCGCTTCGTGGAGCGGTAATTCTGCGCCAGTGATACCAGGAACTTCTTGGTTGCAGGTGCGGCACCCTTCGCGTTCGTTCCGCAAAAGCGCTGCAGAAAGGTCGTAAAGCTTCCGTAAGACGCGCCGCGGAAACGGTAGATCGCCTGGTTGTGGTCGCCGACGACCATGATGTTGCGATGCTTCGCCGAAAGCAACCAGAGCAGCTCGAGCTGCGCGATGTTGGTATCCTGAAATTCGTCCACCAGGATGTAGCGGTATTGCTCGCGCATCTGATCGAGCAGCGCCGCGTCGTTTCGCAGTAGCTCCACCGACTGCAGTATCTGCGCGCCAAACGTGTGCAGGTTGCGCTCGCGCAGCAGCCGTTCGCTCACGCGGTAAACGCGGGCAAGCTCTTCCTGCCGCGCCACCTCCTCCTCCGCTATTTGCACGGTATCCGGATCCAGAGCAGCCTTGCGCGCCTCGTGCTTTCTGCGCAATCCTTCGACGTATCGCTGGTAATCGTCGGGCGTGACCAACTCGTCCTGGCAGCGCGAAAAAAACGTAACGAAATCTCGCAGAAATTCAGCCGGCTCGGCCAGCCGCCAGAAATGAACCAGCCCCAGCTCGGCAATATTCCGGCGCAGCAGAATCCGGTGGTCGATGTCGTCGAGCGGCTGGATGTCCGGATTCGCCGGACGCAGAATTTTTTCCAGGCAGAATTTATGGAACGTGCTCAGCCACACGCCTTCGGCACGCTCGCCGATCGACTTCACCACGCGATATTTCATCTCGCCAGCGGATTTGTCGGTGAAAGTAAGCCCCAGAATGTTTTCGCCCGCGAGATCTGGGTCAGATTCGAGCAGTGTCCGGATGCGCTCGGTGATCACGCGCGTCTTGCCCGTTCCCGCCCCCGCCACTACGAGCAGCGGCCCGTCGCGGTGCTCGACCGCGGACCTTTGCTCGTCGTTAAGCCCAAAAGCGTCCTTGGATCGCGTGCCTGTGGCCATATTTTTGAGTGCTTATCTTAACAGAAGTCGCACAAGGCGAACATAAGGCGAAGAACCTACTACTTGCGTTAGGCGCTGGACCGTCCGCCGCGCCCTGCAAGCAACGTATCCCCTTACACCTCTTTCCGTTGTATTCTTCTTCCGTGGCGGAAAACAATCAGCATGAGTCGAGCCGGCCGATCACGTATTGGATCGGCGAAGGCGCCGGCTGGCTGCTGCAGCATGTGGTCAGCGGACTCGCGGCGACCGGCGTCACGCCCAATATGTTCACGTTCTTCGGCCTTGCCGTGAATTCGTGGGCGGCGCGCTGTTTGCTTTCGGGCGTTTCCGCCAGGCGGCGGCAGTTCTGTTTCTTGCGGGCTTTCTCGATATGGCCGACGGCCAAGTGGCGCGCCGCGTGGGACGCGTCACGGCGTTCGGCGCGTTTCTCGATTCCACGCTCGACCGCTATTCCGATCTCGCGCTCTACATGGGCCTCGTCGTCTATTACACGCTGGCCGGGCGGCCCTTCTACATGACGCTCGCCGCCGTGGCCATGGCCAGTTCGTTCATGGTGAGCTATTCGCGCGCCCGCGCGGAATCGCTGATTCCCTCCTGCAAAGTGGGATTCATGGAGCGGCCCGAGCGGCTCGTGCTGCTGATCATGGGCGGAGTTTTCAACCGCATGGCGCAGGTGCTCTGGGTGATCGCCACGATCTCGACCATCACCGTGATTCACCGCGTCGTTTACACCTGGCAGGAACTGCGCGCCGGCCGTTCGCTTCCCGAAGCCACTGCGTCTCAGGCTTTCTGACGTTTCGGGCTCTCGAGGGATTCTTCCACCGGCCGCGCGACGATCTCCTGCACTCGCTGGCGCAGCGCGTCCACTTCTCCGCGCGCCACCTTCGAGGTGTCGATCGTGTCGTGCAGATACACGGTGATCTTTCCCGGATAGAGCATCCAATTGCCCGTCTGGAAAAATTCATACGAGCCCACGATGCTCACCGGCACGATCGGCACGCCGAATTTCTGCGCGAGATTGAAAATCCCCTTCTTGAACGCCTGCACGTGGCCGTCGCGCGTGCGCGATCCCTCCGCAAAGGCGATCAGGCTGATGCCCGAATCGAGCGCCGCCTTGGCGCGACTGCGTCATGATCTCCAGTCCTTCCCGGCTGGGCGCATCCGGCACGGGAATGTTCCCGAAGCGGCCCATCATCCAGCCGTAAACCGGAATCTTGAAGTGCGACTCCAGCTCGAAGCCCCGCAGAAATTGCGGAATCGCCGAATAGACCACGAACGGATCGAAAATATTCACGTGATTGCAGATGAAAATGCTCGTCCGCGCGGGATCGAATCCCGGCGAGCGCCTCACTTCGAATCTCACGCCCGCGAGCCGCAGAATATTGCGGAAAAAGAGCCGCTGCGGCCAATCGTTCTTTCGCGGATCGACGAAAATCGCCAGAAACATCAGAAACGTGCACACCACGGCAAAATGAATTCCGCTGATCGCCCACAGCACGAGCGAGCGGACCGTGAGCCACGCCTTCCTCATACGATCACGTCCAGCGCGCCCGGCAGGATTTCGATCGACCGGCACTGCAAGCGCAGAATTTCGCCGTCGACCATCGCGTTGACGGGCCATCGCAGATCGAAATCCACGCGCTTGACTGCCGCGCGCGATCGCCAGCGGGATGATCGATATGCGTTCCCGTGAACAGTCGCGGGAAAAGTCCAGAGCAACTTCAGCCGGCCGACCGGCGCCAGCGCACGTACTCGATCAGGCCGTCGGTGGGATCCGCCTTCGGCGCGATCATCATTTTTCCGCCGGTGAATTTGCTGTTGCTGAAAGTGAGAAACAGGCAGCTTGCGCCGGTCCCATTCGCCGCTGCCCTCGAGGCGATGCGGAAATGCTGCATGGCTTGAGCCGGCCAGCCGCGTGAACACGCCGAGGATGTAGCCGAGCTCGCCCCAGCGCTTGAAGCGCCGGTTGGTAAGCTTCGCCGACGTCGGCCGGAAATCCCAGGCTCAGCAGATTCATGAAGTAAATTTCGCCGTCCGCGTGTGCCGGACGCGAATCACGTCGCAGGCGCGGCGCCGGCCGTTCCTTGCAGCGCCTCGATCGTGTGCTCGACGCCGCTGCGAGGTGAAATCCCGCAGAAACGAATTGCCGGTGCCCAGCGGCAGAAACCCGAGCGCCGACTCGGCCGCCCGTTGCGGCTTCGCGGAAAAAGGCCGTTGATGATTTCATACGACGTGCCGTCGCCGCCCACCGCGAGAAAATTCCGACATCCCTTGCGCGTACGCGCTGCGCGCGAGCTCTGTCGCTTCGCCGGCGCGGCTGGTTTGGGCAACTTCCAATTCGATGCCGGCCTGCGCGGACGCGCTCGAGCGCCGCAGGGGCCAGGCGTCCGCAGCGTCCGCCGCCCGCGGCAGGATTCACGATCGCGAAAAATCGCGGCTTCACCGGCGCGGCAGCCTCCTGCGGCGGGCAACGGCGCGATTGCGCTTCATAGCGGCACCACGGCCTCGCGGCCCACGGCCTGCCGAATCTGTTCGGCCAATTCCCCGCGCTTGATTTTCAGCGATGCCGTCAGCGGGAAATCCCGCTCCCACACCAGATAGCCGCTGATGCGCTTGTAGTTCAGCAGCCGCCGGTTGCGCTCGGCAAGCTGTCGCGACCAATTCATCGCGTGATCGGCTTGCCGGTCTCCGGATGAACCACGATCACCAGCTGTTTCGCCCACCATGGTGCGCGCCGGCCACAGATAATTGGCGGCAAACACGCAGAATTCCTTCACCGGCAGGCCCGAAAGCCGTTCTCGATATCCTCGGGATAGATATTCTTGCCTTCTTCGGTGACGATCATGTTCTTCTTGCGGCCGAAAAGCTGCAAATGGCCCGTCGCATCGATTCGCCCGAGGTCGCCGGTCATCAGCCAGCCGTCCACAATCGTTTCCGCGGTCATTTCCGGATCGTCGAGATAGTGCGACATCACCGTCTTGCTGCGCACGGCCACTTCGCCGATTCCTTCCGCGTCCGGATTCGCGATTCGCACTTCCATTCCCGGCAGCGGCTTTCCGACGGTGTCCGAGCGGAATGGCTTGAAATCGTTCACCGTGATCACCGTTCCCGCTTCCGTGCAGCCATAGCCGTTGCCCACGAGAATGCCCAGATCGTAGAAGAATTGCAGCGTCTCCGGCTCGGTGAACGCGCCGCCGACAAAAAGCGCGCGCAGCTCGCCGCCAAAAGCCTGCGTGTACCTGCCGCAGCAGCGCGCGGCTCAGCTTCGGCTTGGGCCTGCGCCGCGTGAGCGCGCGATTCACGCCGATCAGCGCATTCAAGAACCTTGCGCGTGCCTTTCGGCAATTCCTCGAACCGCTGCCGCAGCCCGCGCTCCAGATTCTTCAGCACCATCGGCACGAGGCTCATGTAGGTGATCTTGTACCGCGTGAATGCCTCGCGAATGTATTCCGGCCGCAGCGTGCGCAGATGCACCACCGTCGCGCCGCAGGTGAACGGCCCGATGAATCCCACCATGAAATCGATCGCGTGATTCGTCGGCAGAATGCTCAGGTAGCGCACGCCGGGCCAGAAAGGATAAAGCGAAGTGAGCGCCACGCACTGCTCCAGATAATTCTCGTGCGTCAGCACGCAGCCCTTGGGCCGCCCGCCCGTGCCGGACGAATAGACGATGCGCGCCATGTCCTTCCGGCGCGCGCGGCACAAACACCGGCTCGCGCGTCGCCGCGAAATTCCTCCCAGCGCTTCGCGCCGGCAAGTTCGGCCCCGGCGGGCGCTTCGGTCACCAGCACCACTCGCGCTGCCGAGATGCTTGAAAATCTGGTCGCCTGTCCTGCGTGATCGCGCGCCACAGGTGATATTCGATGATCAGAAATTCGGCTTTGGAATGCGCCAGCAGCTTCAGTTGCTCGGCGGCCGTGAGCTTGTAATCCAGCGGCACCAGCACGCCGCCGCAGAAGAAAATCGCGTACGCCGAAATCAGCCATTTCGACTGATTCGTCATGATGATCGCGGCGCGCGTGCCGCTGCGCAGACCCGCATCCTGCAGCGCGCGCGCCAGCGGCATGCGCGGCTTCCTTGAATTGGCGGTAGGTGAGCCGGAGATTTCTCGCGCTCGCGGTCCGCCTCGATCAGGCAGATTTCGTCGGGCCAGCGGTCGAGGCGCGTCGCGCAGCGCTTCGCCGAGGCAATTGTATTTGCGAAGGTCCAGCATCTAAAGGCGCGACTGGATGCGCTCGGCGAGCGTGCGGAAGTCGCTCACGCCCTGCAGTTCGTAGTCGGGCAGCTCGATGTGGAAATGCTGCTCGAGGCGCGTCAGCAGATCGAGCGCCTGCAGGCTGTTGATCCCGAGCTTCTTGAAAAAATCGTCGTCGGGGCTCAAGCTGCTCGCGCGGAACCTTGAAATGAGTCGGAGGCCAGCCGCAGCACCTCGTCGGTCGTTTTTTGCAGGGTCATAAGCTCGTATCTTGCCAATTTTCCGGGAATTTCATCTGCCAATGACTGCTTTTGCCGCGGCGAGAAGTTCTCGACCCGACAGAAGATCGGTTCTGGGCTGTCACACCGCCGGATACTTCACGGCAAGATAAGGCAGCGCATCCGTGCTTTCGACGAACTTGCGCAGGCCCGCCTCCACCGCAGGCCGCGTGAACAGCTCGCAGAAAATTTCGATCTCCCGGCGCAGCTCCGCCGTGCGGTATCGGCTTGATGAATCGCTTCGCCGCCATCGCCGTTTCGCGATCGAACTTCGCAATCTGCGCCGCGGTGGCGCGGGCCACGCGCAGCGCATCGCCTTCGCCGCCACCTGGCTCACGAGCCCGACCGACTGCGCCTTCGTCGCATTGATGCTGCGGCCGGTCAGCAGCAAATCGCGCACGACTCGCGTTTCCCAGGTCGCGCTTCAGCCGCGGTATTCCGCCGAAGCCGGGAATCAGCCCCAGCCGCAGCTCCGGAAAGCAGAATCGCGCCATTTTGTCGGCGATGATCAGGTCGCACGCCAGCGCCAGCTCGAAGCCGCCGCCAAATGTGACGCCGTGAACCGCCGCGATCGTCGTCAGCGGCGCGGCGTCGATCGCGTTCATCACGCGATGAATGCGCTCGAGAAAATCGCGCACGCCGGCGAGCGGTCGCGCGCGCGGCAAACCCTGCCATTCCGCGATAAAGCTCCCGCAGGTCGGCGCCCGGCGCAAAAGCCTTCCGCGCGCGCGCTGGAAATGATCAGGGCCTGCGCTTCTCGCTGCAGCGATTCCGAGCGCGGCGACAAACTGCTCGAGTTCGCCAGCGTTTCCGAGCCGATTTCATTGCAGGGCGCGCGGTGGAGCACAATCTCGATCACGCCGTCGTCCACCTGCCACGAGAGAGTCTTGCCCTGAAAAGTCTTCATGCGGGCTTCTTCTGGATAAAGGCGTTCGATTTCCGCCGCGAAACGCGCGGCGATGGCGTCGCGCTTCAGTTTGCCGTTCGCCGTCAGCAGGCCATTTTCGATGGTGAACGGCTCCGGCACGATGTGGAACGCGCGAATCTGCTTGTAGTGCGGCAGGTCCGCGTTCATGGCGTCGATCGCCGATTGCACGCGCTCGGAGTGCAATCCATTCGTCGGATGCAGTTGTGACGAGCAGCGTGAGAAAGCTGCGCTGGTTCCCCACCAGCACCACCTGCTGCGCTTCCGGCAACCGGCGCTGCGAGCGCCTGCTCGATCGGTTCCGGCGCGATATTGTGGCCCGAATTGAAAATGATCAGATTCTTCAGCCGCCCGGTGATGCGCCAGTTGCCCGCTCGCGTCCACTTCTCCCTGATCGCCCGTGTGAAACCATCCGTCTGCCAGCGCCTTTGCGGTCTCCGCAGGCCGCTGCCAGTACCCGGCAAAAATATTCGGCCCGCGCACCAGAATTTCGCCGTTCTCTGAGACCTTCATTTCGATTCCCGGAATCGCCAGGCCCACGCGTCCCGGCTCGACGTGCCGCGGATCATCCATGGTGCAGATCGCCGTCGTTTCCGTGAGCCCGTAAACCTGCAGCACGGGAATGCCGAGCATCATGAAAAAGCGCTGCGTTTCGACCGCCAGCGGCGCCGACCCGCAAATCAGCGCCTTCAGATTCGGGCCGATGCTCTTGCGGATCTTCGGAAACATGACTTGCTGGCGATGCGACCAGGCAGAGCCGGTCCGCGAACGAACCTTCACCGACTCCTGCCCTGAAGATATGCCTTCTGCGCGCGACCAAAAATCGCGGCCGTGATCCTCCGCGCTTCTGAATGACTCTCCGTTACTTTCCGCGCACGCGTTCGAGCAGCGCCGGCACGTTCAGGAAATAATCCGGCGACGCGAGCTTCAGTTCGTCCGACAGCTTCGCCAGATCGGTCGAGAGAGTCAGCACGCTATCGCGCGAAAGAAACGTGAGCAGCACAATCCACGAAGCCGCGAAGCAAAACGGCGTGTAGTGGAAAACCTGCTCGAATTCGGGGTGGCCCTCCATCAGCTGATCGAGCCGCGCGTTCGTGCAGCCCAGCATGTGCTTCACATTGCCCGCGTTCAACACCACGCCTTTCGGTTCGCCCGGACGTGCCCGACGTGTAAATGATTGTCACCGGGTCGGAATCCGCGTGATGAAACGGAGCAGACTTGATGCCGCGCCGGCCCGGCGAAAACCTCGTCGAGCAAAGTGATTTCAGCGGCCTCCGGCCAACGCTTGCGGATCTCAGCCGACAACGACTCATCCGAGCAGAATATCGCCGAGGGCGTCGCATCCTTCATCATGGCGACCAGTTCGGCCGGCGCCTGCCGCGCGTACAGCGGCACCACGATGAGTCCTTCGGCCATCATCGCCAGATCCAGCGCCACCCAGCGGATGCTGTTCGGCGCGATGAGCGCGCATCGGTCGCCCTGCTTCAACCCCAGCGAGCGAGAGAATTTTCGCGCCTGGAACACCAACGCAAGCAACTCGGCGCCGGTACCGGGACGAACTGGCCGTCGCGGATCTCGCGCAGCAACGGCGATGTCCGCATCCCGTTCGAGCCGCGCGATGATATGTTCGAGAAACGTCATGACACCAGCACCCCGCTGTGCGCCTCGAGCAGCTCCTTAAGCAACGGGCTGAGCGGAGGAAGATATTCCTCCCAGCCGAGCACGCCGCTGCGCATCGGAAATTCCGGATAACGCCGCGCCACTTGTTCCTCGAAATACATTCCCATGCGCGCCATCATCTGCATGTTCCGCGCGACCGTCTTGCCCATCGCGTCCCGAATTTCGTCCTCCTGCGTATCGAGCGCGCCGAGAGCGCTGACGATGCGATCCGCAAGTTCCGGGATCGTCCACGGTCATGAGCAGATGCTCGTGGCCGCGCTCGCGCATCAGATTGCGGATGCGCTCATCCATGGTCACGCCGGCCGACGGCACGCCCGCCGGCATCGACGTGACGATCGCATGATAGCGCGACGAAAGCATGCGATCGCACGCGCGCAGAATACTCACAATTTCGTACATATTCAACCGGTCGGAGGAAAAAATCGGCGCGCCGCCCAGTTTCTCGGAGATCGCGCTCGCACGCGTCCCGATCGAGCATCTCCATGGCGACCAGCACCGGAAACACGTTGCGCGACTTGCGGAACTTTTCAACCCCGCTCGCCATCGCCGAAAGATATTTCTCGTACGCGGCATCCACGTCCCGGCCCGAGCGGTGGAAATACATCGTCCGGTAATGGCTTTTCTTGTATGCGCCCGCGACGGCATGCGCCATCCATTTCGCCAGCGAAGGTTTCACCGGCCACCAGAACGGGTTGATCGGGCAGACGGCCAGCACGGGCGTCGCGCCGTCCCATCCCGCATCGCGCAGCGCCTTGCGGCCATATTCAGGGCCGAGCGGCTCGAAAGTCCAGGCCGTGTCCGTGCCCAGTTCGGTCGGAACGCCCAGCTTGCCGAGCACTTCCTGCGATTCGATGTTGCGCGTAATCACCAGGGAATCGCGGCAATAGCGCCTGCACATTCTCTGCAGCATCGGATCCATCGCGCCGGCTTCCGCTCCATAGGCCACGCTCAGCTTGTTCTGCGCCGAGGCGATGCCCAGCGCGCCGATGAACATCGTCGTGAGCGCGTTGCTGAATTTGCTCTTGAACATCGACCCTTCGCACGCCACCACGCCGTCGTTCTTGCTCACTTCGGAATGCAGAAACGGCGGAAAAATATCGGGCAGATGCACCTGCCGCGCGTCGCCGAAATAGCCGCGCGTCAATTCGAAATTCTGGGTCATCACGCTCAGCTCGATATTCTCGGCGCCCAGAACGCGGCGCACCTGCCGCAGCATTTCTTCCACGCGCACGTCGGAGCCCGTGTTGCGCGTCCCGTTGTAGCCCGCGAACAGCAGCTTCAGCTGCTGCCGGGCTTCCACGCCTGCCCCGCGCCCAGCATCCATTCGAGCTTATTCAGTTCGATCAGGCCGCTCACCCAGGCCCCCAGACGGAGTCCATCATCGGCGTGAATCCTGCGCTTCGCTTGCGGCCTGGGCAGCTCCGAAGGGACTTTCGCCACGCCCGCGGCCGGCCAGTCGCGATATTTATAAGCGAAATTGTTCTCGCGGGTGAAGCGCAACAGCGGATAACAATATTGCGAAAACGGCGCCGGGCGCCGCCCCATTTCCGCCACCGCGCGCGTGTTGTCGAACACCGTGTTCCACACGAGGTACGGCAAAAACACTTTCAACAGCGTGGCCAGCCCGCCGATCTTCCCCGCCCGCCCCGCCAGCGCGTTCACCATCTTCGACGACGGCCCCTCCAGGCTCGGCACAAACACCGGCCCGCGCCGTCCCTGCGCCTTCGCCAGCGCGTCCGTCAGTTGCACGAACGTTTCGGAGCCGGTGCCGGACGAGAGATGGTAAATCTCGTGCGCGGGATTTTCCTTCTGATGCAATGTCGCGACCGCATCCGCCACGAAATCCACGGGAACGATGTCGATGCGGTCCGTCGGACGGAAGGGAAGCGCCGGAAGCCCCGCCAGAAACACGAACGCCCGCACCATATCGAACTGATTCGTCTCCGCGCGGCGGCTGTCGCCCAGCACGATGCTCGGCCGGAAAATCGTGCGCGGCACATCCGGCAGCAACTGCCGCACCATGTGCTCGCAGAATTTCTTGGTGCGCGCGTAGGGATCGTAGTCCGAGCGGTTCCAATCGATCGCCGTATCTTCTTCGACCACTTCGTTCGCGCGCTGCCCCGCCACCGCAACGGTGCTCACATGGCTGAAGCGGCGCAAGCCGTGCTCGTCGCGCGCGCGCATCGCCAGTTGAATCACTTCCAGCGTTCCGCGCAGATTCACGTTCAGGCAGCTTTTCTCGGATTTGCGATTGAGCGACGCGGCGCAGTGAATCACGGAATCCGTGGTGCGCACCAGCTCGCGATAATCGCCCTCGCTCAAGCCGAATCGCGCGTCGGTCAAGTCGCCCAGAAAAATCCGGATGCGCGAATTCAGGAAGGCTTCGAAATGCGCGAAATCCATGTGCAGTTGCAGCGAACGCCACAGGCGCAAGCGCGCTTCGTGCGCATCGCGCGCGCGAACCAGCACATTCAGCGGGTCGGGATGATCCGCGAGCAGGTTCGACGCGATGTGAGCGCCGATATAGCCGGTGCTCCCGGTGAGGAAAATAGCCACGGTTTTAGTTTGGGGGCGTCGATGCCGGAGCGATATCTCCCGCTCCCGCGGCACTCTCGGCTCGCGCGCCGAGAGGAACGTTGCGCCGCGGGCGAAGCCTCCGGCTGACGACCTTCGATCAGAGGATAGCACCACTTCCGCAGCGCCGGAATGTGCACGTTGATCCAATAATCCCACCAGTCGATCGAGCGGGCGTCGTATCCGAAATGCGGCGCGTTCTTCGGGCGGCAAGGCCGCGCTGAGGCGTTCCACGTTCGCCGCCTCGAACACGTGATCGTTGTGCAGGATGAAAGGCTCGAACAGCGAGACCAGCTTGATCACCCTCTCCAGATCGCGCTCCTGCCGCGCCAGCGGCGGCCGCACGAACGGAATCGGCTCCACGCTGCGATTGATGGCCTGCACGATCAGCTTCTGCGCAGGCGCGGAAAGCTTTTCGTAGCGCGATTTGGAAACCGGAATCGCGTCGAATTTCAGGCGCAGCCGGTGATTGAAGCCGTTCTGCGCGCGGTAGAACTTCCGGTGCCCCAGGCCGGTCAGTTCGATCGACCGGCGCATGTCGCACGGATTCGCCACCGACGTGGCCAGGTGATAGACGCGCTCGTGCCGCCGCGACACCAGCGCCGCGGCGATCAGCGTCATGCCGCGCGAAACCAGGTCGACGGGAATCAGGTCGAGGCACTTGTTTGCGTTGCTGGGAAGCTGCCGGAAAAATGTCCCCAGCAGATAGGAAAGCGACGCCGACGTATTGATGCCCTCGTTCCAGCCGAGAAACGGCTTCTCGATCGACGACTCCACGATCGCCGGCCGCACCACGGCAATCGCCGCCTGCGGCGTTTCGTCCAGAAAATTCCGGATCAGCGATTCCGACAGGCTCTTCGTGAACGTGTAGGTATTCGGCCAGCCCAGCTCGTTCGCGCGCCGCATGCCCGCTTCGGTAAGCACCTGCCGCAGCCAGCGGAACCGGTTTTTGCGAATCTGGTTTTCCAGCGCCGCGCCGCGCAAATCCTTGGCGGCATGTTCTTTTTCCTCGGCCATCTCGCCGAATCTCTTCGGCCACCTCCGGGGATTCCGCGCGGGCCTCCGTTTCGCGGATCAGAGCCTCCAGCGATTGCCATTCCTCTACGGCGTCAAAGCCCGGCGCTCCGATCGGCGTGTAGTTCTTCGGCAACTCCTCGAAGACGCGCCCGTCGCGCCGGCCCACCACGTAGCAGGTCGAAAGATGCATCAGCGCGGCATGGTCGCATCCGGTCAGAAAATCCAGCACGTGCTCCGTCGCCCGCACATTCATCGCCAGCGCATCGCGCAGGTCGGGATTGAAATCCGTCAGGCCGGAGCTGTTGACGATCAGATCCACCGAGCGCTCGATTCTCTGCGCCGCTTCCGGCGCAAGCCCCAGCCCCGGCTTGGTTACGTCGCCGTCACCACCTCCACCCGCGCGCGCAGAAACTCGGCGAATTTTTCTCCGTGGTGCGCCGCCAGAGCGACCGAAAACGGCGACTCCTCCATCATGCGCTGAAAACGCGCGAGCGACGTCGTGGACCGCTTGCTGCGCACCAGCAGATAGATCCGGCCAATTTCCGGCAACTCGGTCAGCAGGTTCGCCAGCCACACTTTGCCGATGAAACCCGTCGCGCCGATCAGCAGAATGTGTTTGCCTCGCAGCGATTCACGCACCGAAAAGGAACCCACTCCGTTTTGCGAGTCGAAGTGGACCACCGGCAGCCTGACCGTCTCATTGGTCCGAATCGCGGGTCGAATCGCTTCGTCGAGCATGCGGGATTTTTTGCGAAGCCCAGGTCCCGCACCAGTTGCTCCCGCGAGATTCTCCCGTCGGGCGTCTGCGCCCGCAATTTCGCGAAGGCTCCCCGCGGCCGGATCACCGGATCCAGTAACCGCCCTGTGGCCAATCCATCCCGGAAGTCCAGCCGGTTGCAGAGAATCCGCTCTACACCCAGATAATTCGCCAGCGGACGCATGATGTGATCGAGGCCCTGGCTCACCAGAACGATGTCTGCGCCCGTGGCCATCACTTCCTTCAGCTTCGTCGACGCCCGCTTGTTTCAGCCGGGGCTTCAGGAAATACTCGAAGAATTCCTCGCCGAGAAGGTCCAGCCGGTCGCGGCTCTCGCCGCGCAGCACCGTGTGCAGAAGGCGCGTGGCGAACACGCGATTTGAGGTGAAAAGCAGCGTCGCGCCACCGCCAGGACGCCCATCGCCCCGCGGCGCATCCAACGTCCCAGGAAACTTTGCGCGTTCCAGGTGAAAAACCCCACCGGCCGCACCGCGGTCAGGTTCAGAAGGCTGCCCTCGACGCGCCAGAAAACGGGCTCGCCCTCGGTCGACCCACCGTAGTTGCCGTTGCCGGTTTCCCTTGAGCTTGAGTAACTGGCCAGTTGGCGCATTGCTGTATGTTTCGGGATTGAGCGCGCGCAGAATGAAAAGCGAAATTAGCACGCCCCCGCTCGGGCAGGCAAGCCTTGAAACGCAAGCTAACCTCCCGCCAATATGCGGTTATCAGCCGTTGCGATAATCCAGTGCCAAACGTTCAGTACTAAACGTTCAGTGCTAAATGTTTGGAGCTAAATGCTCAGTGCTGCGTGTCCCTGGGATCCGATTCCTTAATAACCTCCCTCTTCCCGCCATTTACCTGTAGTTCATCCTGCACGGCGCCGCCCGGCCACACCGCTCGCACCACGTCCGCGGCACGCTCCGCGCGCCAAGCCCAATCAGCACTTCTGCCGGCCCTTGCCCCAGATAACCGGAGGCCCCCGGAACCTCCCACTTCTGCCGTTCCGCCCCGGCAAAAATGTCGACCTTCACTCCGATTCCAGTTTTGCTGTCGTCGCCTTTGAATGCGAGCCCCAGCCAGCCATTCTTGGCGCCTCCGACATTCTTCAGAAGCTTCGGAGGCAGGTTATTTTGGGTGATCAGCAAATCGGTGGAGCCGTCACCGTCAAAATCAAACGCAATCACGCTGCGCGGGCTGCGGAGAACTATTTTATCCAGCCCGGTTTCCTGCGTTACGTCACGGAAGCCTTGCCGTCCTTCATTGCGCAGCAGCGCGATACGGCCTTCGCCCGAGAAATTTTCTCCCACCGCAACCAGATCGATCCAGCCATCATTGTCGTAATCCAAAGACGCGATTCCCCATCCGCGCATCCAACCGGGATCGGGAAGCGCCGCAGGCTGAAAAGATTCTGCCCGACACATTGCGCCAAAGGCTCAACCCGGGCGGCGCCCAGTGGGTGAAAGCAAAGTCCATCCAGCCATCCCTGTCGAAATCCATTGCCGCAATTCCGGCGGCCGGCCCGGGCATGGCAGCCGTCCACGGTGAAGCCGCGCGAAACGCGCCTTCGCGCTGATTGATGTAAAGCGTCGGGGCCTTTTGCCATCCCGAGACCACCAGATCCACCGCGCCGTCGTTGTTCAGGTCGCTTCCGATTGCGCCAATCGACGGGCTGGCCCCAGCAAGCCCGGTCTCTTTCGTCCAGTCCATGAACGTGCCGTTGCCCTTGTTGCGGAAAAGAATGTTCCCTGGCGCCCGGTGCTCCGGCCGGGAAGGAAAAAGGCTCTTCGGGATTTTTCAGCGGGAAATCTACGAACCGCGTCACATAAAGATCAAGGTCACCGTCCTTGTCGTAGTCGACGAAGGTCACGCCAAGCGACCAACCCGTCCACCGGCAATCCCGCCGCGGCCGTCACATCCCTGAAAGTGCCGTTACCCTCGTTGTGATACAGCGTGATGCCGCTGCTCGAGCTCACAACCAGGTCGGGATATCCGTCGTTGTCGTAATCTCCCACGGCGCAGCCCGTTCCCTCGCCATGGAAGTCCAGCTTGGCCGCCTTCGTTTCGTTTACGAATTTCCCGTCGCCGGTGTTGCGATACAGCAAGCTGTTTCCGGCTCCGTCTCCGTTCACCAGGAAAATGTCGGGCTTGCCGTCGCCGTTATAGTCGAAAACACAGGCGCCGCTCCCCAGAAAGCCAGCGAGCGAAGGAGTCCCAGCTTCGGAATCAAGAGGGGCGCCCTGCTTTGCACCGGCACCGGAGTCAGCGCTGGCATCCACTTTTCGGGCGCGTCGCGATGCGGCCGGAGGCGCATCGGGAAGTCCGGACGCCGCGGTAACGTCGATAAACTTGACCGGGACAGCGGGAAGGACTCTTTCCGGTTCGCGCGGCAATTCCTCCACACGCGAATAGCTTGCCCTGCTTTCCATAAGCCACACTGACCGGCTCGCCGAGATTCTCAGAAGTGATATGGCGGAAGCGGTTCAGATGCGCGAGCGCGGCATCGGTATCGCCGGTGTGCTGCGCCGCCTCGGCAAGCCCGAGTTCCGCCGACGCGTGAAACGGATTCGAGCTTCACGGCGTTCGAATAAGCGGCGGATGCTTTCGCATACTGTTCGTTTTTCGATAAAAGATCGCCAATAAAATATTGCGTGTCGGCATCGCTCGGATCGAGCGCCGCGGTTTTCTCGAAATCCTGCAGAGCCGCTTTCGGCTGGTCCACGGCCCGTTCGACCAGGCCCAGGTTGAACCATGCCCGCGGATTCTTGGAGTCCTTGCTCGCTGATTTTGCCAGCACTCGTCGCGCATCGTCGTACCGCTGCATGTAGAGAAAGGCGATTCCCATGTTCAGGCAGCCGGCATCGGACTGCGAATCCATCACGCAGGCGATCTGGAATTTACCGAGTGCGTTCTGGAAATCCTGGCGGTCCATCAGCGCGAGACCGATATTGTTGTCGCGGATCGCTTGCAAGCGCGGGCTGGGCGTGCCTGGTTCTTCCGCGCCGCGGGCAGGCTTGGCTGCTGCCGGATGCTTCCCCTGCTGGGCCGCGCCCGCGAAAGCGCTGGCCAGCACACAAACCGGAACGGCGATTCGCGCGAACCGTTTCATGCGACTCCCCAAAAGACGCCGCGCGCGATGAGCCAAAATTTATAGAATGCGGGAGATTTTTGACTCGGATGGCTGGCGCGTCGTCCGGCTCACCGGCCCAAAGCGTGAGCTTCGCGGACATCCGCGGTGGTCGCCTGGTGGAACTGCTTAGAATGCGGAAGCACCCATGGGAACTTTTGCCTTCACGAAAGCGAAAACCTCCTCGAGCTTCGACATGGCGCGAGCGCCGACCTTCGTGCAGCACAACGCCGCGCACGCATTGGCGAACACCCCGACTCGCTCCAGGTCCCAGTCCTGCAGCAGGCCGTAGGACAATCCGCCCATGAAGGCGTCGCCCGCGCCGGTGGTATCCACCACGTTCACCCGGAACGCCGGAACCTGCACGCGCTTTTCTTTGCTGGCGATCAGGCAGCCGTCCTCGCCTTGCGTGATCGCCACGATCTTCGGACCCAGATTCAGCAGTTGATCCGCCATGCGGTTGTAATCGGTAACGCCGGTCATCTCGCGAGCCGCCGCCTTGCATGGCTTCAGCACGTCCACCAGCTTCAGCGCGTCGCACAGTTCTTCCTGCCGGCCGAGATTCATCTGCGCAAAAAAGCGCGGTGTAACATCCATGTCGAAAAATATCCGGACGTTCGCCTCTTTGGCGATCCTCATCGCTTCCTTCAGCGGCACGATCGGCAATTGCGAAGCCTCCGTATGGAAATGCTTCGCGCCCCGGATGTGGGATGCAAAGCGGTTCCTCACGTGAAGCACGGAAAGCTTGCCCGTGACGTTCGGAAACATATAAATGCACCGCTCGCCGCCCGGGTTGACGGGAATCCACGTAAGCGCAGAGCGCTCCCCGCGAACCACTTCCACCCCGCTCAGGTCCATCCCGTCTTCGGTGAAGGCCTTCTGGATGATGCGGCCGTTTTCGTCGTCGCCGATCAGTCCCAGCCAGCCCGTGCTTGTGCCCAGCCGCGCGACCTGGGTCAGCATATTCGCCGTCACGCCCCCGGCGTGGATTTCCATCCGAGTCGCGTTGATCTTTTCCTCGGAACCGAGCAGCCGGGGAACGATCGCGAAGAAATCTACGGCACAGCTCCCAATTCCAACGACATCTACCTTGGGGGGCATAAAGACCTCAAAAGAATTTTGCTAGCTGTCTATATTACTCGTTCTTCGCAATTTCGCCACTATCGCCACTATCACCCTCAGTCCGAGTTTGGTCCGTGAGCCACCGGTCGCGCCATTCGTTCGAGGAATTCCCGGTAGAACTTTTGGACGTCGATATCTTCCTGCACATTCACGAGCGCCGTTCGCGGCGGAGGCTTCTGACCCTGCGACCACGTAAGAGTATCGCCGTAGGTAGATCCATGATCGACGGAGACATCCATATACAGCTTGGCCGAGCGGGTAACGATGGATGGGTCGAGCCAGGCCATCGCTGCCAGTTCGTCCCAGAGGTAATCCTCCTGCGCGTACTTCGCCGCGTATCGAGCTGTGGGACTGCCTGACCGCCCCATCTCTGCGATCAGCGCTTTGGTCATGCGCGTCTTCACCGAGACATCCACCGTGGTGACCGTCACCTGAGGCCACGCCGCGCGCAGCACGCGGTGCGCCGCCTCGGGATCCATCCAGAAATTGAACTCGCGATGCGGCGCGGCCAGAAATTCGGGGTCTTTCGTCTGCGGGTGGATGCTGCCGCCCATCACAACCAGTTCCCTGCTGAGCGAGGCGAAATCGGGATCGATGGATTCCGCCAGCGCCAGGTCGGTGAGCGGACCGCCCGCGTAAATCGTCACCTGATGGGGATACCTGCGCACCATGCGAACCAGGAAGTGCGCGGCATCCCCGCCGGCAGGTTTCGTGCTCGGCTTGCCTTCCGGCATGGCAGGAATTTCCCCCGGGCCATGAACCGGTTGGCCGTAATTCCATGCCCCCCATGCCCCCCATGCCCCTTGATACGGCACTTTGCCGTATCGCTTCTCCCACTCGGCCGTGGCGTCTTTCGTTCGCGCCAGAGGAAAGACGGCGCCGGGCACAACGGGAATATCGGTTCGGCCCATAATCTCAAGAAGCCGTAATGCATGGGCCACTTCTTCATCGCGCCACTGGTCTCCCGTGACCACGGTGATTCCGAGCACGTCGGTCCCGGGTGAATTCACCAGCAGGATGATGGCGTGCATCGCCGTGCCGCCCGGGCCAGCGCAGTCCTCATCGATAATCACCTTCCGCTTTTCCTGGCCCGATAGCGCGCCCGCAGGGATGGCCAGCAACGCGCAAAGCAGCCAGGCCGTGGCGCGCCTCGTTCTCAACTGCGAAGCTTTTCCTCGAGGTTCATCTGCGAGGTTCATCTGTAGAACTCGTTCAGGAGACTGCAATGCCGGTGGCGACAAGATCGGGGCCGCGCCTCTCAATCAGAATACGCGGCAACGGGCGCGGCGGAGGTCCCGCCAGCACCGAACCGTCCGTCACCGAAAACGATCCGCCGTGGCAGGGACAATCCAGCCGATTCTCCTGGGCCTGGTAGAACACCGGGCACGACGCGTGGGTGCACAGGCGGCTGTAGGCCACGTATGTATCGGATGCCGGGCGCAGCAGGATGCACGGCTCGGAATCGGTCGGGTAGGTGAAGATCTTTGAGCCGCCCACGGGGATATCCTCCGCCTGCGCCACCACTCGCGGCGGGAAATGTCCGGAGGATCTTGCGCGGAAGAACATCGCCACGCCTACAGCCAGAGCCGACAGGCCGGTCCACGTCAGGAGCCTGGTGAACTGGCGCCGAGGAAGTTTTGGGTCGCCTTCAGTGAGTATGACGCTTCTCCTTTTTCGTGCATTTCGTTGGTCGCCTGCGCCCTCGCTGTGAATCGCGAGCGATTCCGGGAGCGCCAATCTCCCGATTGGCGGGTTTCGATTTAGCAGTCATTCTGAAAGTTCCTCCCAGTTACTCGATCGCCTGGTCTCATGCGAACTCAGTCGGCTCGCGCTCTTTCGCGTAACCCGAGCACTGCAAAACCGGGAGGCGCGGATACTTCGGGTAACGTGGATCGACGGCCGAGCGCTCGCAGAGATAGAAAACCGAGCCACGGCTCGATTCCACGCGGCGCGCATGGGCGCAACTCGCGCACAAACCCGCCAGCAGCCGCGCCCTTTTCGTGTCTTCTTTTGAAATCACAGCTCAGGATACCGCGTTCTGGAAATTCGCCGCACGGCAAGCGGCGCCCACTCAGGCAAGGTGGCCAAGCTGGAGCCTGGTCTGCAGCAGGTGGATGATGGCGTCGCGTGCAATCAGGCCGACGATGTGTCCGTCGGAAATGACCGGCATTTGAGTCACGTTCTCGCGCTGCATGCGTTCGAGAAGGCCCAGGGCGGGTTCTTCGGGCGAGGCGGCGTGAATTTTATCGATGGTGGTCATCACGGCCTGAAGCGACGTATTGCTCCATTCTTCCCGCGGGATTTCGCGCGCGGCATGAATCGTGATCAGGCCCACCGGATTTCCCGCGCCCGTCACGATGTGGTATTGCCTTCCGGTGCGCAGCACTTCGTGAACGTATTCCTCGAGGGACATATCGCGCGGGACGGTGGGAATGTCGCGGCTCATGATGTCTTCGGCGCGCACTCCGGTGAGCGTGCTGCGAATGGCCACCTGGGCGAAACTTTCCTGCGCCGCGCTCAGCAGGAACCAGCCGATGAACGCAGTCCATAGGCCACCCACCCAGTTCCCGTTCAGGGCCTGCCAGATACCCGCGAAAATCATGAGATAAGCGAGCAAGCGGCCGGCGTTCGATGCGATTCGCGTGGCCTTCGTGAAGTTGCCGCTGATGGCCCACACGATGCCCCTGAAAATGCGCCCGCCATCGAGCGGGAACCCCGGAAGGAGATTGAAAAGGGCCAACAAGAGGTTGATTTCCCAGAGCCACTTCGCCGCGGCCACGACCATCTCGTCGCCCTTGAAGTAGCGCGCCACCAGGAAGAAGCACCCGGCGAGAAACAGGCTGGAGAGAGGGCCGGCAATGGCGATGTTGAATTCCTGGCTGGCCTTTTCGGGTTCGCGCTGGATGCTGGCGAGGCCGCCAAAGACGAAGAGCGTGATCGATTTCACGGGGATGCGGTAGTGCATGGCCACGACGCTGTGGCTCAACTCGTGAAATACCACCGAGCCAAAAAATAAAATGCTGGTGATGATGCCGAGCGCCCAGTGCTGCGCGGGCGTCCAGCCCGGGTGCTGCGAGGTGAATTGCGTCCGGAGGGATAACGTAATCAGCAGAAAAATGATGAACCAGCTTGGATGAAGGTAGAGCGGAATGCCGAAGGCACGCCCCAGGGGTATTCCGGAGCGCTGCGCGGGATGTTCAGGCTCTGTCGCCATTGGCCTCGGCCTGCGGAAACCGTCGGTTTCCGCTAGTGGCACCATCCCGGACACTCCACTGCCCCGGTCCGCCACAGGTCCATACTAGGAGTCCCGTGGAATCCACGCAAGACCCTGGGTGGTTTGTGGCCGTTTCGTGCCGTTCCCCGCTTCCTGCTCGCCAGTTTCGCAGCGCATTTTGGGCTCTCTATTTCTAGTCATTTTCGTGCCGGAAATCGGTCAGGCCCTCGCGGGCTACCAGTGTCGAGTGAGCGGTATCGCTTTTCTTTGTTTTGGCTTGAGTGTGTTTGCGTTCGTCCGGCTGTGGCTGGCCCCGCAGTTCCTGTTAGGCTGCGGCCGCAACTCCTATGTTCCTCTACCTCCTTTAGCTCCTTTGCCTCCTCGGCCT
Source organism: uncultured Acidobacteriota bacterium (assembly GCA_963848365.1). Classification (GTDB taxonomy): domain Bacteria; phylum Acidobacteriota; class Terriglobia; order Acidiferrales; family UBA7541; genus Palsa-295. The sequence goes on along the minus strand of CAWKDI010000002.1, from coordinate 159,480 downwards.
CCTTTGCTTCCTCACCACGTGTCTTCCCCCGCCCGAGCCACCCCCCGAATTCGCCTCCTCCCCGACACCACGCGAAGCAGGTCCTTCCAAGCGGCTCCCGCGTCGTGCTACACCTTGCCGATGTGTCAACACAGCTCAAATCGCGCACAAGCAATCCCAGGGCGCTCCGAAAAACGTAAGCCGGAAGGCGCGCTCGCCCCGCAGTCCCCGTTAGGCTGCGGCCGCAAGTCCAATGCTTCCTCTAACTCCTTCACCTCCTATGCCTCCCCCACTTCCTTTGCCTCCTCAGTGCCTCTTTTGCTTCCTCAGCCCGTGTCTTCCGCCACCCGAACCTCAAGCCCGCAAAATCAAAAATTACGAAACGAAGCCACCATGTCTCTGATAAATAAAGCATCTAGCTTTTTCAGGCCTATCCGCCACGGAAGCAAGGGGGGGCACGTCAATTCATGCGGTGACCTAGTGCTGAGGGCTGCTGTAAGTGGCACCGGCACTCCTGCCGGTGCTCTTCCTCTCACAACAAAAGCGCGTTCCGATTCCCACGGTGTGTTGCCGGGGCCACGAGCTTGGGGCCGCCCTCTGGCTTCGCTTTTTTTCGAACGACCAAGGTCGCTTACTTCTTCGCAATTTATTTTCAATGGCTTGCGGGCAGCCGACTACTTCATTTCTCCGCGTTCACTCCATTGGCTGCGTTCCTGCAATTCCCTGGTCCGCAGGGCGGCAAGCGCAGTTGGCGCAGGGTACAGGGAGGCCGTCATGAGCGGCTTTATCGGATTTGCGGAGGTGGTGGGCGCGATCATCGCGGCGATTGGATTATCGATGGGGCTGGAGTGGATCGCGCTGAACGGTTTGCTGCGGCTGATGCCGGTACACCACGATGCGCGTGGCGCCGGCAGTGTGCAAGAGCTTCAGCGGCTAAAGCCGCAGGGATTTGCAGGGGCATTGCGTCGTGGCTGAAGAGCCTGTGTGGCAACCCGCGTTTTTCGTCAGGGCACGGATTCATCCGTGCCGCAAATGCCGAAAAATCAATGCGGCTTCAGCCGCTGAGGGACGAAGGGGTCTCCAGCAGACGGATGCGCTCGGGAACCTTAAAGACGAACATCTTGTTGAGAATTGCTTGAGTTTGAGGGACGCGCGAATCGGAATCGGGAGGAGAGGCACATGTTATTTCTGAAATTCATGCTGTTGCTGGTTGGATTCGGGGTGCTGGCGGTGGCCGCGGGGATCGTGCTCTATGACATTTGTCTGGCGTTTGAATTGGACCGTCTTTTACGAAGGCGCGGCGAACCAGCCGAGGCTGCAGATCAGGACGCGGCTGCCGCGCCACGGCCCTCGTCGGCCCCGGCGGGCCGCAAACCCGTTCGCTGGCAGGCGGCAACGCGGCTCGCGGTGATCGCGGCTCTCTCGATGCTGGCCGGGGCCAGCATTGTGGTGGTGCCGGATGGCCACGCGGCGGTACGCGTCAGCCAGATTTCCGGCGTGCGTCCCGGGACGCTTTACGCCGGGACGCATTTCATCGCGCCGCTGTTCGAACGCGTGGACTTTTTTGACATTCGAGACCGCGTGTTTGCTACTTCCGCGACGGAGGGCCCCCACGAGAAAGTGGAGTGCCTGACCGTGCAAGCGCGCGAGGGCCTGTCCGTAGGACTCGCCGTGACCGTGCGATATCGGATCGATCCGCGGCGGCTCGACTACATCCAGGCGAACCTGCCGCAGCCGGTGGACGATCAGATCGTGGCGCCCGTGGTTACCAGCGTATTTCGCGAAGTCGCGCCGAACTACATCGTGCGCGATCTGTTTGCCACCAAGCGCGAGGAGTTTCGTTCGCGCGCCGCGCAGGAAATCACCACGCGGCTGGGCGGGGATGCCATCGTGGTGAAGGAAGTGCTTCTGCGCAAGGTGCTGCTGCCGGAGGATTATGCCAAGGGGCTGCAGGATCTGCTGGTGAAGGAGGAGGAGGACGATCAGACGTCGGTGGAAGCCGACATCGAGCGGAAGCGCGTGAAGATCGCGGAATCGCAGGCGGAGGCGCTGAAGGCGCGGCAAATCAAGCGGGCCGAGGGCGACGCGCAAACGCAGGTGCTGATGGCCAAGGCCCAGTCGGACTCGATGCAGTACACGCTGCCCCTCAAACAGAAGCAGATCGAGCAATCGAAGCTGGAGGCGGAGGCGCGCAAGGAAGCGACCATTCAGAACGCCGAGGCGGCCGCGCAGGCCAAGGTGATCGACAGTAAAGCCGAGCAGGAGCGCGAGACGCTGCTTGCCGATGCCGAGGCCAATCGCATTCGCGTGACGGCCAAGGCGCAGTCGGAGGAGATGCAGATGGAGGCGGCGGCGCTGAGCTCGAATCCGCTGCTCATTCAGTACACGGTAGCGCAGAAGCTCTCGGACAAGGTGCAGATCATGCTTGTGCCGAGCGACGGAAAGTTTTTCTTCACCAACGATGTGCTGCGGTCGGCGATGGGGCAGAACGATCCGCCGGCGGAAGCAAGAGGAGAGGCGATGCAGGAGAATCCCCCGTCGCTGCGTGCCAACGTGAGGCCCTAGGTTCCCGGCTGGATTCACTGGGCCCTGGCCTCGGCTTGGGCCTGGGTGAATCGGCCCAGGATAGTGCCGGCTAAAACCCTTGCGGGTGGCTTGCGACTCGCCTCGAGTGGAGCGCGGGCCACCCCGCCGGCGCAGCGGGCTAGGCTACCGGCGCAATGGACAAACTCGCCGGCGCTTTTGAGTTTGATTCCGAGGAAAAAGCTAAAGAGCACCGGCAGGAGTGCCGGTGCCACTAAAGGCGACGAACTATGCAAGAACACGGCGGGAGCGTCTGTGTCCAGGGGCCCGGAGGGAGTGTGCTATGATCGCCAAACACGGCGACCGTGTGGAATTGATTCAACCCGATGCGGCTACCCTGCCGAATCCTCCTGGCTTCTCTTGCCATTCTCCCCGCTTCCCTGCTGGCTGTTCCGCGTGCGTCTTTTTCACAGACTTCGGCACAGGCTTCACTACAGACTTCGGCGCAGACTTCGGTTCGGCAAGCGGAGGACCTGACGGCACCGTGGGGTGATGCTGTGCACGCGTTTGCCGGCAGGATTGCTGCTGGGATTGGCGCGTCGCGGGCCATTTCGCTCGATGTGGTGAACATTTCAAGGCTCAGCAGCGTGGACGCTGGAAGCATCGAGCGGCAGTTGCAGGCGGCCCTTGGCGGCGCAGGGTTTCCGGTTGCGGCCGAGCCACCGGCGGATGCCCGAGTGCATGTGACGCTGTCCGAAAGCGCCAATGGCTACCTGTGGGTTGCGGAAATACACAGCCAGAGTGGGGATCGAGTGGCGATGATGGATGTTCGCGCGCCGGATCGCGCGGCATCGGAGGCTGAGCCCGTTCCGGTGCTGCGTCGAACACTGCTTTTGAGCCGGACGGAGCCGATTCTTGATTTCGCGATTGCGCCGGCTGCCGGAAACGACGGCTCGCGATTGCTGTTTGTGCTGGGACCGGAGCAAGTAAGCGTGCTTTCGCAGCGCGAGGGCAACTGGGTGAAAGTGGACACCGCGTCTATCGCGCCATACCCGTGGCCGCGCGATCTTCGAGGGGAGATCGTCGCTGCGGATACGGTTTCCAACGCGGACGCGTTAAAGATTTATCTTCCGGGCGTATTCTGCGCCGGCTCGATGCAAACAAGAATCGAGCTAAAATGCAGGCCAAGCGCCGGCCTGGCGTGGCCGCTTGGAGGCAGTAGGAGGGCTGCGATTGCGCCTCGCCGCAATTACTTCAACATTTCAGTCGATGTCCCCGAATCCGCATGGCCGGACTCCTATTCCATCGCGTCCAATTTGGATAAGGAACATCCCGCCAGAATACTCACAGCCGAGAATGGCAGCGCCGAACTTTTTGGCGATTCCCCGCAAAACCCGGAGGCAATTTTCTGGCGTTGGGGAGATGAATTCGCGTCCGTCCAGGGCTGTGACAATTCATGGAATGTGGTCGTAACCGGAGCAGGAGATTGGACGAAACGGGACTACTTGCAGGACTACGAGATTGTGGATCGCGAAGCTACGATGGCCGGGCAACTGCTGGAATTTTCAGGGCCCGTTGTGGCGCTCTGGCCTTCGGAGGGCGGGAAATCAGCGCGGGCCGTGTCGCGCGATTTGCAGACGGGAAGGTATGAGGCGTCGCTTATCAATCTTTACTGCGGCAATTAGCTTTACTGCGGCAATTAGTCTTGCGCTCGCGACGCTGGCGGCGCCGCCGGCCGGCAGCGCGAGGCGCCCGCGCTATGGCGGCACGCTGCGGGTGGAGATCGGCGAAACGATCAGCACAAGCGACCTGGCTGCGCCGGGGGCAGGGCCGTGGGGGGCTTCCGAGCAAAGCACGATCAGCGCGCTGATTTACGACCGCAATAATGCAGATAGTTTCCCGGGGACAGCGGGCCCGGGGCCGTTTCGCATCGCCGCATTCGAGCCCGGAAAGCGGCTGACGCTCGCCGCCAACGAGGACTATCCGGGCGGGCGCCCCTTCCTCGATTCCATCGACATTCAGATGGGGAAAACCGGCAAAGACCGGCTTCTCGACCTCGAACTCAACAAGGCAGACCTGGCGGAGATTCCCCCGGAAGAGGCCCGGCGCGCCGCAGAGCGCGGAGTTCGAGTGAGCGCATCGAAAAACGACCAGTTGATTGCCATCGTGTTTGGCAACTCTCCCAACGGGCGGACCGCGGCAGAGGACGCGCGGGTCCGGGAGGCTTTGAGCGAATCGATCGACCGGAGCTCGATTGTGGATTTCATCCTGCAAAGGGAGGGAGAGCCGGCGGGCGGACTGCTGCCGCAGTGGTCGAGCGGAACCGCATTCCTTTTTTCGATCATTCCAAGCCCCTCTGGCGCGAAGGAACAGTGGGCGGGAATCGGCGGGCCACCGAAGATTGTGTTGGGATATGATGCCGCCGATGGGCTGGAGCAGGCGATCGCGGAGCGAATTGCAGTGAATGCCCACGAGGCGGGCATTTCGCTGAAGCTTCTGCCGCTGCCCAACTCCGCCTCAGGCTCGGGCAAAGCCGACGCGCGCCTTGTGCGCATCGGGCTGGCATCGCCGCGGCCCCGCGAAGCCCTTGCGGGGATTATCAAGGAACTGGGGCCGATGGCGGGAATCGACGCAGCAACGTTGCCCGATCCGGCTTCGCCGGAACAAATCTATGAGCGCGAGCGGGCCATTGTGGGCGATCATCGGATCGTGCCGCTCGCGTGGATACCGCACGTCTACGGCCTGGGCGGCCGCGTGCGCGACTGGCAACCCCCGGCGCCGGGGGAGACCTGGCCGCTTGCGGACGTTTGGCTGGATACTACGATTGAGATGAGATAGCGCATCACGGGCTCGCGGGCGGTCTTGGGATTCCGAGCAGTTTGTGGACAGGAAAATCTTTTGTGACGTTCCGCACCAAACTCTTCGTGATTTTTACGCTGGCGCTGCTGCTGTCGGTGGGGCTGGTGGCTGTGGGCGTGACGGCGGTGACGCGGCGCGCGTTCGACCAGCTGAATCACCAGTACAGCGATGCGGCCGTGGCGCAGTTCAAGCGGGAGTTCGAACGGCGCGAGGCGGAGGTCGTCCACCAGGTGCAGGGGATCGCCGACGCGGAAAGCACCGTGCGCATGGCGATCGATCTGAGCCGGCCGCAGCCGGATGTCTCCATCTACGTGAACGACGCGCGCGGCGTGGCGCAATCCCACCAGCTGGATTTCCTCGATTTTGTCGGGAAGCGACGGCTCGATTATTTCCTCGGCGGAGTGGTCCGCGCGATTCGGCTACAAGCTGGACTTGGGTGACGCAGCCGGTGGACTGGGCGTCGCTGGGGCCTTCCTGATGAAGGTGGATACGCCGAACGGACCGGCGCTGGGCGTGATGGCGGTGTCCACCGTGCGCGTGGGCGACAAGAACCTTTATGTGGTGGGCGGGGAGCGGCTGGGCAAAGAATTTCTTGCGTCGCTGGTGCTGCCCACGGGGATGCGCGCGCTGCTGTATCAGAATCTCTCGCCCGAATTTCAGCCGAACAATTTGATCGACGAGATCGGGGCCGGTGGCGCAAGCGCGAACGATTCGCTGCCGTTCATCGAGAAGGAGCGCCAGCAGCCGAGCGAACAGCGGTTCCAGATCGCGTGGACGAAAAATGCGGCCAGCGCCGAGGAATTTCACGCGCTGCCGCTGCTGGGGCGGCAAAAGGATCTGCTGGGCGTGCTGCTGGTGGGAAGTTCGCGGGCGGAGGTGGTGACGCTCGAGCGGCGCATCCGGCTGCTCGCGCTGGGGGTGGTGGCCGTCGGGATTCTTCTGGGCATGCTGCTGAGCTGGTGGGGCGCGGCGGGCGTCACGCGGCCGGTGCGGAAGCTTGTGGAAGGGGCGCGCGAGGTTTCGGCAGGGAACTGGAACGCGCGCGTGGCGGTTCGCGGCGGCAACGAAATCGGGCAGCTGGCGCGGACATTCAACCAAATGACGCAGCAATTGAGCGAGCAGCGCGAACGGCTGGTGCAGGCCGAACGCGTGGCGGCGTGGCGCGAAATCGCGCGCCGGCTGGCGCATGAGCTCAAGAATCCGCTCTTCCCGCTGCAGACGACGGTCGAGAATCTGCAGCGCGCGCAAGGCAGCAGAACCCGGAGCAGTTCGAGGAAGTGTTTCGCGAATCGACCGGAATCCTGCTGGCGGAAATCGACGACCTGAAGAAGATCGTCGGGCGCTTCAGCGATTTCGCGAAAATGCCGCAGCCGGAGCTGGCCCGGTGAACCTGAACGACATGGTGAGCAGCATCCTCAAGCTCTTCGCGCCGCAATTCAGCGCGGTGGGGCGCCCGCCGATCACCCCCGAGGTTGCATCTGGACGAAGATCTGCCCATCATTCAGGCCGATTCCACGCTGCTGCACCGCGCGCTCGAAAATCTGGTTCTGAACGCGATGGACGCCATGCCCGCCGGCGGCGTGCTGATGCTGCGCACGACCCACGCACGATGGAGGCGTGCAGCTGGAAGTTTCCGACACGGGCGCGGGACTGACGCCGGAGGAATGCGAGCGGCTGTTCACGCCGTACTACACGACCAAGCAGCACGGCACGGGGCTGGGACTGGCCATCGTGCAATCGGTGGTGAGCGACCACGGCGGACGCATCACGGTCGAGAGCGAAACGGGCGTGGGCACGACGTTTCATATCACCCTGCCCGCTAAGGCGCCTGTGCACGCCCCGATGGGACCGCCGTGAGGCGAGCGATCGTGATGCAGCCGGGACCATCGATGTCATCGATGCGCCATTGAACGCGTCAGCGAATCGCGAGCGGAGTTCGACCATTACCGGAAGCGGGAAGGGCTAGCCGCGATGGCGTCCAAAGCGCACATCCTGATCATCGACGACGATGCCAACACGCTCGCCTCGCTGGCGCGAGCGTTTCGACTGGCGGGCCACGAGGCCACCGTTTGCGACAACGCCGCGCGCGCTCTCGATCTGGCGAAAGCGGAGCGCTTCGACCTGATCCTTTCCGACGTGGTGATGCCCGGAAGCGATGGCATCGCGCTGCTCGAAGACCTCAAGAAAGCCGGCGTGGCTTGTCCCGCCGTGATGATGTCCGGGCAGGCCACGATCGAAATGGCGGTGCGCGCCACGCGCCTGGGCGCCATCGATTTTCTGGAAAAGCCGATTTCGACCGACAAGCTGCTGCTCACCGTCGATAACGCACTGCGCCTCACGCATCTCGAGAAGGAAAATCGCGAACTCAAAAAACGGCTGGGGCGCGCACCACATCGTCTGGGCCAGCCAGGCCATGCGCGAGGTGATGGAGCAAGTGGAGCGCGTGGCGGCCAGCGAAACGCGCGTCTGCATTCGCGGCGAGACGGGAACCGGCAAGGAACTCATCGCGCGCACGCTGCATGAGAAAAGCCAGCGACGCGACGGCCCGTTTATTTCGCTCAACTGCGCGGCGATTCCCTCCGAACTGATGGAATCGGAGCTTTTTGGGCACGAAAAAGGCTCGTTCACCGGCGCCGCGTCGCGGCATATCGGCAAATTCGAGCAGGCCCACCGCGGCACGCTTTTCCTGGACGAAATCGGCGACATGCCCTTGGCCATGCAGGCGAAACTGCTGCGCGTGCTGGAGGAAGGCGAAATCGAGCGCGTCGGGGGCGACCGTCCGTTCGCGGTGGACGTGCGCGTGGTGGTCGCGACGCACCGCAACCTGGAAGAGCAAGTCCGGCAGGGAGCGTTTCGCGAGGACCTGTATCATCGCGTGTACGTTTTTCCGATTGTGCTGCCGCCTCTGCGCGAGCGCCGGGAAGATATTCGCGTGCTGGCGGAATATTTTGTGCGGCAGCTCGCCGAGCAGAATAACTGGAAGCCGAAGGAATTCTCGCCGGAGGCGCTCGACCTGCTCGAGGGATATTCCTGGCCGGGCAACGTGCGCGAGCTGCGTAACGTGATCGAGCGTGTTCTGCTGCTTAGCAGACGGCGATGTCGTCGGCGCGGCGGACGTGGAACGCGCGCTTCCGCGCGCCGCTCCTTGCCGCAGGGAATGCGACCGGCGGCAGCGCTTTGACCGAACTTTCGACCGGGGCGCTCGCCGAGCGCGTGGAGGCCTTTGAGCGGGAAACCCTGCTGGCCGAACTCAAGAAGCATCACCATCACATGACCAACACGGCCAAAGCGCTGGGCCTCGAACGCAGCCACCTCTACAAGAAGTGCCAGCAGCTGGGAATCGACCTGCGCGCCATTCGCTCCGAAAAGCGCAAATCGAGAGATCCTGCCGAAAACGAGCCTCGAGCGCCGCAAAACCGTTTCAGCGGCCTCGCCGCACCGGGAACAACCCTTTTCAAAACCAGATGCGTGGGCAGATAGACCACGATCGTCATGAACAGCACGCTGATCGCCACGTGGACCGGCGGAGGTCCCCAGGCGCGGTGGAAGAACGGGTCGGCGAACGCGAAATTCATGTTCTTGGCGGGCGTGGTGAATCGCGAGGCAATAAACGCCAGAGCGCGATCACCGACTGCAAGCGCGAAGCCCCGGCGATCGTAGCCCACGCGGTAAAGCGACCACAAAGCAGCAGCGGCATGCACACATGAAACAGCGAGAGCAGCCGGACCCACAGCGGATAATGCGGGTCGAAGAAGTATTCCGTTCCTCCCAGCAGGTGATGACCCGTGAGAAGCGCGCCAGGATGCATCGAGCGTCCAGACCAGATCGACCAGCAGCGACGAAAGCGCCTGGCTCGAAAGCAGCAGGCGGCTGTTCGGTCAGAAGGCCGACGCACGTGAGAATGACGGCGATGTCGCACAGCTGCAGAAAATTGGAAGCGCCCCAGGTGCGCCAATAGGCGGGCACCCAGATCAGCAGCCACAGGCGAGAGCAGCGAACCCAGCGCAGCCAGCGTTGCGGAGGAATATTTCGCGCGCCGCAATCGGGGCTTGAGGGCACGAGTCCTATCGACAGACGATTGGCGAGCAGTGCGTAGCAAATGCGACGGTGCAAAGCCTAATCGTGAGCGGAGCTTCGGATCGGACTAGGCCGTGGCCGGTAGGGAACGCGGGTGGATGCGCGTCTCGCGCTTGTTCTCGTAGAGGGCGCGGTCGGCGGCTTCGATCAATTCCTTGGAGGTTCTGGCCGTGCTGATATTCCTTCCAGCCGGCGGAGAATTCGACCGGCATCTTCTTGCCGCCGATTTCAACTTTGAAATTCAACAGGCGCTCAAGCACGTGCTGGAGCTGGTTCGCGTCGCACTCGGGAAGAAGCAGCATGAATTCGTCGCCGCCGAGTCGCGCGGCCAGATCGGAGCCGCGAATCGCGCGGGTGATGTGTTCGGCGAAGGCGCGCAGAACCGTGTCGCCGGCCGGATGGCCGTGGCTGTCGTTGATCTGCTTGAAGCCGTCGAGATCGAGCAGAAGCAGAGTGAGAGCGGTTCCCTTTCGCTGGCAGCGATTGACTTCGGCTTCGATGCGCGGTTCGGCAAAGCGGCGGTTGTAGAGGCCGGTGAGGGGATCGAACATGGCCATGCGATAGAGACGTTTCGGAGCTGGCCTGCTTCTGCTGTATTTCGGCGCACAGGTCTTTGATTCGGAACTGCTGCCAGAGCGAGTACATGTTGAAGAGCAACACCAGCCCCACCAGCCCGCGGACGGCCAGATTGACGTTCAACTCGGAGAAGGACGAATCTTCGCGCAGCAGCGTGGGCAGCGTGAAGGATACGATCGTGCCGGTGAGCAGAAGCACGACCACCACCGTATTGGACCAGGACCACCAGTTGCGGGTCTGAATCTTGCGCAGGTCCGACTGGATTGCCTCGGTGTAGGCTTCGATGGATTCCCCGTGCTCCTGGCCTGGAATGGTTTTGATCGTCTTCACCACTATAATGCTCCCATCCGCGACGGCAGCCTGCAAACAGCGGCTTGCATAAGGCCAGGAACGCGCGATTGCAGATTTTGGCGCAGCGCTGAAGTCCGGCAACCTGTTCACAGAGGCGTTCCTAACGGGAACAGTTTCAGTTTTTTGAATGGCCCTGGGAACAAAATAATGCCGCGCTGGGGCGCAGTCTAGCCCTCCTGTTTTTGTGGTGCTCGAAGCATTACCTGTACGAAGCTGTACGTAACCTTACGTATGCTGCAGGCAGCTGGTTTTGGTTTCGCTGGCCGATGCGGGCGTCGCATGCGAAAATTCGCTTCTTATGAATTCGTTGCCAGCCTGGCTCGCCGGTGCCGGCGTCGCAGCGGCCGCGGGGGTATTCGCGTGGGCCGCCGTAGCGCCCTCCTCGCAGCTTTTTGGACCTACGGTCCGCGATACGGGCGCCCCAGTCACTGTGGCGCTCACGTTTGACGACGGCCCCAATCCGGCGGTCACGCCGGCGCTGCTTGACTTGCTTGCCCAGCACGACGCCCGGGCGACTTTTTTCCAGATCGGCGAACGTGTGCGCGCGTTTCCGGCTCTTTCGCGAGAGGTCGCGCAGCGGGGCCACGCCCTGGGGAATCACACGGATACGCATCCCCGGCTTACGTTCCTTTCCGCCGGGCGCATTCGCGACGAACTGGCTCGCTGCGATGACGCGCTTGCCTCTGCCACCGGCCAGGCCGATCGCGCTGGATGCGGCCGCCGTATGGCTATCGCGGGCCGCAGGTCGATCGGGCCGTTCGAGCGGCAGAATAGGACGCGCGGGTGGTGATGTGGTCACGCTCGGCACGCGATTGGAGACAGCCCGCGGAGAAAATCATTCAGCGCTTGCGCCGTGTCCAGGGAGGCGATATCGTCCTGCTGCATGACGGCGACCATCGCGTGCCGGAAGGCGACCGCCGCCATACGGTCGCCGCGCTTGCATATTGGCTTCCGCGCTGGAAAGATGCGGGTATACGGTTTGTGAGCCTGGATGAAGTGGCGCAGGCCGGATCCGGGGCGAGAGCCGGCAAAGACCAGATAGGACCGAATGGACGAAAAGCGATTTTACGACGAGAAAGAAGAGACCAAGCAGATGCCGCTGACGTGTCCGCATTGCCGCCAGGAAGGCACGTTTCCCGTGCGCTGGATCGTGCGGACCAAGAAGGCCCAAGTGCCGGGAGGCGCAACGAGCAGGATCGCCAGCAGTTTGCGAAGGCGCGTTCCTACATGGTCCGCGTGGACAATATGGTCGCCTGCCGCAACATTCGCTGCCGAAAGCGGTTTGATCTGACGGGGCAGACGGTGTTCCTGATCTAGCGTTACGTAAGCATCCCGCCTCAAGCGCGAGGCATCCCTAGGCAGCAGGAAGTCGGGGGATCCTATGAAGATGAGCCGACCGCAAGGCAAGGCCTGTAGCGCGCTGCTGGCCCTGGCCTTCGGATTTCCTCTGCTGGCGCAACGGCGGGCCCACTTCCGGCAACTCCGGAAGATGCGAACGTAGGCGCAAACCGGCGCCCCTGCTCGAACGCCGCAACATCCGGCTGCCGGTGCAGCTCCAGCAGCAACTGCTCGGCAACGACTCCGGCGGAAGTCCAGCGGCAACTCCGGCTACTGCAAGTGCGGCAGTACCAGCGGCATCGCCCGCGGTGCCGCCCGCCACGGATGCGAAGGCGCCCGCTCGAATCGAAGTCCCGACCGGAACGCACATTCCCGCTCGTTCTGCACAATGCAATTTCGACGCGCAGCGCCCGGCCGGGCGATCCGGTCTATTTCGAGACGCTGTTCCCGGTGATGGTCGATGGCCGCGTGGCGATTCCCGCCGGCACCTACATCAGCGGCGAAGTGACCGAATCGAAGCGCCCGGGACGCGTGAAAGGCCGCGCCGAGTTGATGGTCAAGCTGACCACGATGATCCTGCCGAACGCCTACATGGTGAACTTGAACGCCTCCCCGGCGGGGCCGCCGGAACGGGCGGCGGCGAAACCATGGACAAAGAAGGCAAAGTCACGGGAGACAGCGACAAGGCATCCGATGCGGGAACGATCGCGAAGACCACCGCCGCCGGCGCGGGCATCGGCGCCATTGCCAGCCGCAGCGCGGCAAGGGCGCGGGCATCGGCGCCGGAATCGGCGCGGCCGTGGGGCTGGGGGCAGTTTTGCTTTCGCGCGGGCCTGAAGCGGAACTGCCGCGCGGTTCCACGCTCGACGCCGTGATCAACCGCCCGATCCTTCTCGACGCGGACAAAGTGCAATTTACCAGCCCCGGCCAGGCCTCGACTCTGCCGGGACCTCCAAACCGCGAGCCCACGCGCAGCCGCGTTCCCTTCTAGCAGCCGTCCTCAGCGGGGACAGCATGGCTTCATTTAAAAGCAGAAGAGATCCGTCGTTGCTTCGCTCGCTCGGGGTGGCAAACAGAAAAAACAAAAGGCCTCGGCTTCACGGCATTGCCAATTCACGTTTGGCGGAGCGGAAGCGCGAGGGCGAGAAGGCTTGGGTGTCGAAACTGGTGCGCCCGTGGATGAGCCAGTCCCGAACCAGCTTGGCGGTGATCGGCGCGAGAAGAATTCCGTTGCGGTAATGGCCTGTGGCCAGGATGAGATTTTCCGTGCCTGCGAAACCCAGGATGGGGAGATCGTCCGGCGTACCGGGGCGCAAGCCGGACCATGTTTCGAGGATCTCCGCTTCGGCTAAATCCGGGCACAGTTCAATGGACGATTCGATGATGTGCCGAACGCCTGCCGCTGTGACGCTTTTTCTCGAAGCCCGCTTCTTCCAGGGTGCTTCCGGCGACGATTCGGCCGTCGGACCGCGGAACGAGATAGCCTCTCTCCGAGCGAAGAACACGCTGCAAGAGCAAGCCTGGGCGCCGCAGCGCCAGCATCTGCCCGCGGACTGGCCGCGTAGGGATTGACGCGAAGCTTAGACTCGATTCGCCGGCGATCTCGCCCGAGAAGCAGCCGGCCGCAATGATGACGTGCTTGGCGGCAATGCTTTGGCCAGCCGCGACTACACCCGTGCAGCGTCCCTCCTGTTGCGCGAGGGAGGCCACGCAGGCGCCTGCGCGAATTTCCACGCCTCGATTTCGGCTGGCCGCGAGCACCGCATCCATGAGCAAGCGCGGTTCGACCGTTTCCTCTTTTGGCAGATAGAGCACAGCGCCAGCGGACGGGTTGAGCGCGGGTTCGAGCTCGCGTGCTTTGGATAGGGAGACAGGCGGCGAATCCAGGCCAAGGTCACGGTGCGCAGCGAGCATTTCATCCCGTTCAGTTTCGGCGGATGGACCCGCAAAAATCTGAAGCGCACCCTTGCGCGTGTAACCAACCGGCTTGCCTGACGCTTCTTCGACTGCGCGGACGAACTCGGGATAGAGGCTCAGGCTCTCTTTGGCCAGCGGAACCAGCGGATGGTCGCGAGGGGAATCCGGAGCGGGAGAAAGCATGCCTGCGGCGGCCCAGGAGGCTTCCCTTCCGGGCTGCTGCCGGTCGAGCACCACAACTTTGAGTTTTTCGGCGGCGAGTTCAAAGGCGATCGAGCAGCCGATGATTCCTCCGCCAACGATTGCCACGTCGAATCGTTCCACGAGTTCAATGTTAGCAGCAAATCGCCGCGGAGATTCAAGCGGAGCCGGCCACTCGGTTCATCAGCGGGGAGTCGGGCAAGCCTTAAAACGAATTGATGAGCTCGGTGGAAAGCAGGCGCGCCTTTTGGGCGAGGTTCTGAGCGCGGGACCAGTCGCCGCTCTTGCTGGCGTCAAGCGACTGGGCGAGGAAGCTGCGAATCTTGCCGACCAGGTCCTGCTGAGCGGCGTTGAGTTGCTTGCCCTGGGCGGCTTGCAGATTTTTTTCGCGACGGAAACATCGTCATTCGTCTTGCGCTGGTAGCTGGCCTGATCGACGGGCGAAAGCTGAGGAGAAATCTGGGGCGCGGGCGGGCGCGCGGCGGCTCCGCGGAAGCTTCGGTGACAGGCTGCTCGACAGGCTTGCGCGGGGCCGCTGGCGGCAGGAATCGAGACCGGCGGGGGCGCGGATTCCAGCGCGACCTGGGGGGGCGCGCTGGGAGCCTCCACTGGAGGCGTCGCATCGGTATCCGGAGCGATGGTCATGGGGCGCTCGGCCTCCGAGGGAGCCGGAATGGGGGCCGCGGTGACAGGCGCCGACGCATGAACATGCTGCTGCGCGCAGCCCGCCGCGGAAACGCAGAGGCAGCAGGCGAGTACAACCCACCACCGGGCATTCCCGCGGTAACCGTTTGGCGCTTGATGACGGCTGGGCATTCAACCTTTCTCTGTCGCAAACGGTTGCGTAAATTCGCGGACTTGCCGCTGGCACGGCTTCGATCGCGCCGCCAGGGCAATTCCATCCGGAATGTGGTGCCGCGGCCCGACCTCCGATTCAAATTCTATGCGACCGTTGTGCAACTGCACAAAACGAAATGTGTTCGCAAGTCCGATGCCGGTTCCCCCCGGGCCGCGTTGTAAAGAATAGCTGAAAAATCTTGCTGCGATCCTCGGGGGAGATTCCCTTTCCCGTATCGGCCACGGCGATGGCCGCAAACTCGCCGTTTCGCCGCAGGCCGACGGTGATGCGCCCGCCCGGGGGAGTGAAATTGCACGCGTTCAGAAGCAGATTCAGCAGGCTGATGGATCAGCTGCCGGTCCAGAAGCACCTGCGGGAAATTTTCGGGGGCAAGTCGACGCTCAGCTCCAGCCCGGCCTTGGTGATCGAGGGGCGCGCCGCATCCAGCACCTCTTCGAGCAGCGCGCGCATGTCGGTCTCTTCCAGATTGATTTCGACCGGCTTGGTGAAGTTCAGAAACGTCTTCACGGCGCGGTCCAGGCGGTCGATTTCGCTATCGAGCATCTTCACGGCTTGCTGCGGCTCGGGATCGATGGGCATGTTGGCCTTCAGAACTTCGAGCCACAAGCGCATCGAATTCAGCGGATTTTTCACTTCGTGAGCCACGCCGGCGGTGACGCGCCCGAGCGCGGCCAGGCGCTCGGAAACCTGCAGCTGGTTGCCGATGCGCTCGAGCGTTTCGATATCGTGCAGCGTCACCAGCGTGCCCATGCGCTTGCCGTGCTCGCGGATCACCTGCGCGCTCACGCCGATTCGGCAGCTGTCCTGCGCCGCGCTCCAGGGTGACTTCGGCGCCTTCGACCGGCTCGATGTGGTCTCCCTCGATGCGCAAGGCGGCGCGGAGCGGATGCCCCGCCGGGAAAATCTCGCTGACGCGCCTGCCGCGCAGTTCGTCGGCGCGTCCGCCGAGAAATTTTTCCACCGACGGGCTCACGAGCACGGCGCGGCCTTCGGCGTTGAAAAGCAGCAGGCCGTCGCCGAGCCCGCGCATCACCTGATCGAGGTTTTCACGCAGGGTGCTGAAGATTTCGCGCACATCGTGCAACTGCTTTCCGATCCCGTAATTTTCGTGCTGACGACGCCGAGTTCGTCGCCCCGCGCGACGGCCGGCTCAGGTCGAATTCGCCCGCGGAGATGCGGTCCAGTTGCGCGGAAATGCGCTCGAGCGGAGCCAGCGAGATGCGGCTCACGAGGAACGCCAGCAAAGTGGAAAGCAGCACGGCGCCAAGCGCCCAATATCCGGCCGACTTCAGGCCCGGAGAAATCTCGTCGCGCATCAGCGTCGAGGAAAGCCCGATGCGGATATCGCCAAAGGGCCCGGAGCCCAAGCTGAAAGGGAGCGAATATTCGTAGGTTTGCGGAGGCCCGTAGAGTATGCGCAGCTGCTGGATAAAGCCGCCGTGCACGAGGGAATCGACGCTGGGACGGACCGGCGCCTTCTGGCCGCGCTGGAGGCGTCGCTCGAGACCAGAACAGTGCCATCGTTGTCGCTGATCGTGATTTCGTAGATCGTCGGCGAATATCCGACCGCGGATTCGATCAGCGAATTCAGCGTGCTGCTGTTGTCGAGGGTGCTGCGAACGTATTCGCGGATGTCTTCGGGCTTGGCCGAGCGGGCGATTGGCCGCTTTCGGCCGCGTCGGCCAGAGCATTTTGGCACGCGAGAAAGACCTGCTGCGCGACGAAGCGCGCGCGCTCGTCCGCCTGACGCAGCACTTGGCGCGTGAGGCGGCCGAGGTAAAGCGCCGGAAACCACCGCGACCACCGCCAACACCAGCAGCGAAGTCGCCAGCGTGAATTTAGTTTTCAGGCTGAGACGCATCTTTCCGCCCCGCCTCGTATTCCTTCAGCTTGTTGTGCAGCGTTTTGAGACTGATGCCCAGCATTTCCGCCGCGCGCGTCTTGTTCTGGCTGGTGGCGGCGAGGGTTTGGAAGATCAATTCGCGCTCCACGTCGTCCACCGTGGTGCCGATCGGAAATCGCAGGCCGCCCAAGCCCAGCACCGACGTTACCGCCGGAGCGTGGCCGAAATCCGAGGGAAGATGCTGCCGGTTGATCGTGCCCGCGGTCCGAAGCGATCGCGGCGCGCTCCAGCACGTTGCGCAGCTCGCGGACGTTTCCCGGCCAGGGATACGATTTGAAAAGCTCCATCACGTCGGCGCCGACGCCGGTGACCTTCTTGCCGTGCTTTTCCGAAATTTCCGCGAGCAGATGGTCGATGAGAGGCGGCAAATCGCGCCTTGTGTTCGCGCAGCGGCGGCAGATGGATGTGAAACACGTTCAGCCGGAAATAAAGATCCTGGCGCAGCTTCCCGTCCGCCACGGCCTGCTCGGGATTCTTGTTCGTCGCCGCGAGCACGCGGACGTCCACCGGCGTTTCCACTTTGCTGCCCAGCCGGCGGACTTTGCGGTCCTCCAGAACGCGCAGAAGCTTGGCCTGCGTCTGCGGCGGCATTTCGCCGATTTCATCGAGAAGCAGCGTGCCGCCATCCGCCAGCTCGAAACAGCCGATGCGGCGCTCCGCCGCGCCGGTGAAGGCGCCCTTTTCGTGGCCGAAAATTTCGCTTTCCATCAGCGATTCGGGAATCGCCGAGCAATTGATGGCGACGAAAGGCCGCGCGGCGCGCGGCGAAAGCATGTGAATCGAGCGCGCGACCATTTCCTTGCCGGAGCCCGTTTCGCCGGTGATCAGCACGGACGCGGTGGAAGGCGCAGCCATCTCCACCTGCCGCATCACGTCCTGCATGGCGCCCGAAGAGCCCACCAGGACGCCCAGCTTTCCGGCGTCGCGAAGCTCGCGTGTGAGCGCGGCGACGGCCTGCTTGTCCTGCACGACGCTCGAGCGCGCGCTCGAGCAGGGCCCGCAGCACGGGAGGTTTCAGCGGCTTTTCGATGTACCAGTAGGCGCCGGCTTCGATGGCCTGCACCACGCGTTCGTCGCTGCCCCGGCCGGTGATGATAATCACCGGAATTTGCTGGATTTCGTCGCCCAGATGGCCCAGCAGATCGAGACCGTTCATCCCGGGAAGCTCGACGTCGGCCAGGATCACATTCGGCGCAGAATTCGGGAAATTTCGCGAGGGCTTCTTCGCCGCGTGCCGACGCCCAGAACGTCGTAGTTCCACTTGCGGAGCAGGGCTTCGTAGCCCTTGCGGGCGTTTTCCTCATCTTCGACGATGAGGATGCGCTGCTTGGAATGATTGTCGGACGGAGCCATTCAGAATCTGAATCTACCAGCACTCCATTGCGAATTCCAAGGCGACGGCGATGAACGAGCGCGCAATGAAGCGGGTTCGACGCAAGAGGGTACTGCGCTGCGCTCAGTAGTTTGCAGCGCGACTGGCCGTACAGCAGCACGATTTGAGCGTATCAATTTAAGTGTTTCAATACCGGCCGATGTAGAGAGGCCGGTCGAGAATTATCTCCAGCTTTGTATCCTTGGCGAGGGTCAGTTCCTGGCCCAGACCCGAGAGGCCATGAACGCCGTGGCTGCGCCTGCGGCCGCGCCCATGGCCGCGTCCTTTCCGTTGTGCGCCGCCACGCCAGCTTGCCGCCCCCACGAATGCACCGGCCGCCGCGGCTTCGGCTTCCTGCTGGTGCTTGCTGGTGCGCGCCTCGATTTCGCCCTCGCGGTCGTAGTCCACTTTTACCGAGTGAACGCCCGGGATATCGACCAGATCGGCAACCAGGGGAGACCAGCCCGCAGGCGTCCTAATTTCGTCAAACGTGAGCCAGATTCGCGCGCGGCCGGTCTTGTGAGCCGCCTCGACCCTATCCACGTGGCCGCGAACTTCCATGCCGGGCGACAGAATCGGCGCCATTGGCGGTGGTCAACGGCTCAAGCGTACGGGCGTGAAAGCGGTCTCCATTTTTCGAGTCTTTCGTGCCGAGGTTGTCCTGCAGTCCAACGATGAAGCGCGTCCCGGCGGAGACGGCATTTGGTGCGTTCGCCGGGGAGGGTCCCGTAAACGAATTGCCCTGCCCACGCAGTGGAACTTCCGCACCGACCGCTAGGGCTGCGAAGACCAGAAGGCAAAAGGCGCGTTTCATGGCGGTCTCCTTAAGAGTGAAAAGTTGTTCTTGTGCCCGGAACAAGAGCTGTTCTAAGACGACTCCTTAAGATGATACGACCGCCCGAGGGGATGGCCCGCGGTTCCGCGTCATTCGCGCCATTATGGGAAAGCCGGCTCCCAATTCCGCATCGAACTGAAAAGACGGGCCCTACCGTTCTCCGTAGTAATACCATCTTGTTATCAGTTCCATTTCGCAACTAAACTCCCGCCTCGACCCAAGCACACCAATGATAAGCACCATGCTTGGCATATGACGAAGTGTTCCCAATCGGTGCCCGCGTTGCTCTGAATTGGAAGATCAGTTTAAAAAGGGGAATCAACTTGGCGAGCGGAACAAGAGCGGCAGAGCCCCTCGACCGCGCGGCGACGATCACCGTGCTGATCGTTGACGACGAGGATGAGATTCGCAATCTTTGCCGGGACGTCGCCGCCGAGTCCGGGCTGCGCGCGCGAATGGCCGCCACTACAGAACAAGCGCTGGAGATACTCGACCAGATTCCCGTGGACATCGTGCTGACCGACCTGCGAGTCCCTCAGCTGGGGGGCGTCGAACTGCTCAAGCGCATTCGCGATACCTATCCGCAGACGGCCGTGCTCGTTCTCACGCAGTACGGAACCATTGAGAGCGCCGTGGAAGCCACGCGCATGGGGGCCGTCGATTACGTGACCAAGCCGTTCCAGGTTCCGGAACTGCGCGGCAAGCTGCATCGCGTGGTGCGGTCGCTGGAAATCGACCAGGAAAATCGCATCCTCCGCGAGCAACTGCGGACGCGGCCGGGCTTCGGCGGCTTGATCGGCGTATCGGCGAAAATGCAGCGCGTGTACCGGCTGATCGAAAAAGTGAGCCAGCACAACTATCCGGTTCTGATCCTGGGGGAAAGCGGAACCGGGAAAGGAACTGGTGGCCAGTTCGATTCATTTTTGCGGTCCGCGGCACAACCGGCCGTTCGTCCCGGTGGATTGCACCTCGCTGGTTCCCACGCTGATCGAAGCGGAGCTTTTCGGCTACGTGAAAGGCGCATTCACCGGAGCGTCGCACAACAAGCAGGGCCTGCTGGAGGCTGCCGGCAGCGGCACGCTGTTTCTCGACGAAATCGGCGATCTGCCATTCGACCTGCAAGCGAAGCTTCTGCGGGCGCTGCAGGAAAAGGAAGTGAAGCCGGTGGGCTCCACGGACCGCGTGCAGATTTCCACGCGAGTGATCGCCGCCACCAATCGCGACCTGGAGGCCTCCGTCCGGCAGGGCACCTTCCGCCAGGACCTGTTTTTCCGCCTGAACGTGGTGCAGATCAAGATTCCGCCGCTGCGGGAACGCAAGAGCGACATTCCTCTGCTGGTGAATTCGTTCCTCGAGAAATTCAGCGAGCATGACGGGCCCACCCGCACGATCTCCGAGGACGCCATGGCGCGGTTGATTGCCTATGACTGGCCGGGAAATGTGCGGGAACTGGAAAACGCGATCGAGCGCGCCGTGGCGCTGGGTTCCGGGCCAATCCTTCACGTGGGAGATCTGCCTTCCAACCTCCACTACGGCACGGGGGACCGCATGCCGCAGAACGACGAACTCCTGCCCCTGGAAGAACTGGAGCGCCGAGCCATTCTGCGCGCACTGCGGGAGGCGTCGGGAGACAAGCTGGCAGCGGCGCGCCTGCTTGGCATCGGGAAAACCACGCTGTATCGGAAGCTGAAGCAGTACGACGCGCAGTCGCGCGCCGTGGCGACTTCGTGAAGCGATCGCCGAATATCAGCCCTACCTGAGTCCTATCGAAACGACTTTCCCAACTCTTCCTAGACGCGAACAATTCAGTATCGAACCGGGAATCGCGAGCGCCGGTCGCCTGGGGGGCTCGGAGACCGTCGCCCGCCAAGTGGTTGACCGGCCAATACTTCGCTTTTATTTCGCTCGGTGGCCAGAATTGTGCATGCACCTGTGGCATGCACGCGAATTCGCACGCACGCCGCCCTTACCTGGTCTCGCGAACCGATAACCGGCAACACTTGCGTCTGCGCCCTCGAGCAGCAGTACCGGCGCGATCGCTGCTGCGGTCCGTCCTGGAATACGGCGTCGCCATCGGTGTAGCGATCCTGTGCGGCTATTGCATTGTGGGAGGAGGCTGGTAACCCGGGCTCTCGTCCGCCATGGCAGATCCACGTCGCAGCTTGCGAAGCTTGAACCGGCAACGGCCCCCCAATAGCACCAGCAGGCCGGACGACGGATCCTTCAGCGCGCTATTTGAAACCAGCGGAGAAGCGCTTCTCGTAATCAATGCAGAAGGCGTGATCCAGAGAGTCAACGGCAGGGCGCTCGAAGTGTTGGGCATCGGCAGCGGGCCTTTCCGGCAACGCGAACTTGCCGAATTCTTTTCTGGACCGGGCAACCAACTGCTGATTCCCTTCCCCAGTTTTGGCGGGCCGAGCCGTGCACAGACACTCGCCGTTTCGCTCCAGAGCGGTCTTGCGGGCCATATAACCCTACGCGCGATACTCCCTGGTTCCCTTCACTTGCTTCTGTGCTTCGAACAGAATACCGCCGTCGAAAAAACGGCGGATCCGCAGTCGCGGCGCCTCGAAGCCGAATTGCGCTGCGTTCTCGATGCCGTGCAGGCGGGCGTGGTGATTTTTGACTTGGGAGGCTGCGTCCGTTTCTCCAGCCGGCGGCTCGGTGAGTTCTTCGACTGGGACGCGGCGGAGCTGATAAAGATAAAAACGTTTGGCGACCTTGCGGAGGCAATCGCCCATCGGCTCCGGCCGGGGCAGCACTTTGCGGCACAGTGGAAAGCATTCCAAGCCGGGAGTTTGGAGCCGGGCAACGAGGAACTGGAAATTTCGCGGCCGGAGCGCCGCGTTCTCGAGCGAGCGTCGCGCCCCGTGCTCGATTCCAACGGTCAGCCCGGCGGATGGCTGGAAATCTATTCCGATGTGACGGAGTCCCGGCAGATTCACTCCCACCTGCTGCAAACCGAAAAAATGGCGGCGCTGGGGCAAATTGTCTCGGGAATCGCGCACGAGTTGAATAATCCGCTGACGGCGATCATGGGGTACGCCCAGCTTCTGCTGGGGCACGGATTGATTTCCCGGCAACTAGTTGAGGCGCGCAATGTGTACCAGGAAGCGGAACGCGCGCGCCGGATCGTAAAGAATCTGCTCTATTTCGCGCGCGAGAATAAGCCGGAGCGCAGCGCGGTGGATCTGAACGAAATCGTGGAGCGTACGCTCGCGCTGCGCAGCTACGAGCTGAAAGTGCAGAATATTGTCGTTCATTGCGACCTGGCGCCCAGCCTTCCGCGAACAATGGCCGATCCATACCAGCTGCAGCAGGTGATTCTGAATCTGGTGATGAATGGGGAACAGGCGTTCATGGAAAAGCACCAGGGCGGCCAACTGCTGGTGCGCACTGCGTTTCTAGAGCGGGAAACAGGCCCAAGGATCGCGCTCGAAATTTCCGACAACGGTCCCGGAATTCCCGCCGAGATCGCGTCCCGAATTTTTGACCCGTTCTTCACTACGAAAGCCCCGGGAGTGGGCACCGGTCTCGGACTTTCCATCGTGTATGGAATCGTTCGCCAGCATGACGGCGACGTCACCTTTGAGAGTACTCCGGGGCAGGGGGCGAAGTTCCGTGTGGAACTGCCGGTGATTCCCGTTTCTGAGGGACAGCAAAACGCCGGCTCACACTCGCCTCACCCGCCGTCGCGGGCGAAGCCGGGACGCATTCTGGTGGTGGAGGATGAGCCGACAGTGGCGCAGCTCATCGTGGATATTCTTCAGGAAGAGGGACATCGCGTCGAGGCCGCCCTGGACAGCGAGGAGGGTCTCGCGCGCCTCTCCCGCGATAACTACGATCTGATTATCTGCGACCTGCGCATGCCGGGCATGGATGGACCCGCGTTCTACCAGGCCCTGGCGCGCGCGGGCAGCCCGATGCAGCACAAGATTATTTTTGTCACCGGCGATACGCTGGCTCCGGCAACCCTCGGTTTCCTTGAGCCGAACCATCTGCCTTATCTGCCGAAACCGTTTTTGGTGGAGGAGCTGGTCTTCGCGGTGAATCGTGAGCTTGGGGCCCTTAACGAAGGGCTGTCTTCGACCCTCGAAGAGGTATCGAAAAACGGGTGACTTGCGAGGACGGATTCGCAGGACGCGCGATGAGAAAGGAATTGGTTTGAAGTTTTTCCCTGGGGAGTGAGAGCAATGACCTGGACACAAAATGAAATGAACGGCGCGAAAGACACGGAGCCCGCCGCCACTTTGAAGCCCCTGCACCAGAAGCTCGGCGAAACGGCTTCCCCGGACAGGCTAGCGGGCGTGCAACCAGTCGCCGTGCTCGGCACTGCCGACGCGGCGCTGGCGCAGCGATTGTCGCGCGAGTTGGAGCGATCCGTTTCGAGGCAAGTTATTGCGCTGGCCGGCGGGCTCACGCCGCTGCGAGAGCTGCTGAAGACGTGCTCTCCCAGCGTGATTTTTCTCGATACGGACCTGCTCGGGGGACTTCCCCTGCTCGATACGGTGCGCCCACTGGCTGCGTCGGTTCCGGTGCTGGTGCTGGCATCATTGAATGCCCAGGCGGACATCGCGAAGCTCGTGGCGGACGAGCGGATCGATTTCGTTGCGCGCGCCGGAGATTTCGTTCCACTGGCCTCCGCAATGATTGCGCGCAGGCTGAACCACCCGAGTAAGCCCATTTCTTCCACGGATGCGCCGCAACCGGGGTCTTCGAGCATGAGTGAAATCTTCCGCCACGAGATTAATAATCCGCTTACCGGCATCCTCGGAAACACCGAACTGGTATTGGCGCACCGCGAGCACTTTTCCGGCGTCGAAGTGCAGCGCCTTCAGACGGTCGTTGATCTCGCCGTGCGCCTTCGGGAAAGCATTCGCCGCATCAGCAACACCTGGGAAAGCAACTGCCCGCCGAAGACGTCGTAACCAACTCGCGAACTATTCTGCGCGGGCGCTCCGGACCGCTTTCGATAGCTTGAGACCCTTGATCCCGGCGGGGAGCCCTTCCCGACGACTGGGGTTTACTTCGGACCTCCATTTCCATACCATGAGCAATCATACGAGCCGCATTTTTGCGCGGTTCGCATCCCCGCTAAAGGATCGGCAGAGAGATGCCTCCCAGCAGCCATCTTGTCGTGATCGAACCGAATGGCTCGCGCCGGGAGGTCCCGCTAGCGACTTTTCCGTTCAAGATGGGGCGTCAAGCGGAAAACGAACTATGCCTGCGGGACAGCCGGATCAGCCGCCAGCAAGCGCAAATCCTGAAAAACAACGGCGTTCTCGTCCTCGAGGACCTGGGAAGCCGCCACGGCACGTTCGTCAACGGCCAGAAAATTATGAGCCACGAACTGCGCTCGAATGACGCCATCGAATTCGGCGTGGCCGATTCCTACCGCGTCATCTATATCTCCGAAGGCGCCACGATCGAGGAATTGGTGGGGCGAGTGGAAGCGCCGGCGCCGGAGGCATCCGGCTCCCGCGAACTGTATCACCTGGGCGTACTGCTCGACGTAGCCCGGGCGCTTGGCACCGGGCTTTCGCTCGAAGACATCCTGACCGTGGTTGTGGACGCGGCCATCCAGCTGACGCGCACGGAACGCGGCGTCCTGCTTTTAACGAACCCTTCCGGCGAGTTGCAGACGATCGTCGCGCGGAACGCGCAGAAGGCCACGTTGCGTCCCGAGGATTTGCAGGTTTCCAGAAGCGTGGTCAAGCGCGTGGCGACGTCACGCCGCGAATTGATCGTGAGCGATACGGGCGACGATGTTCCCGTCAATCCGCAGGAAAGCATGGCGCGTCTGGCGCTGCGAACGGTGGTAGCCATCCCGATCGACAAGCTGCCGGTGATCGAAGCCGTCGATGTGACAATCACGTCGCGGCAGGGCGAGCTGCTTGGGGTCTTGTATTTGGACAGCCGCGCGCCCACCAGCGCGTTCTCCGCCCTGGACCGCGAGGTTTTGCGCACGCTGGCGCGCGAGGCCGCTACGGTGGTCGAGAATGCGCGCTTGTTCGCCGCCTCGCGGGAGAAAGTGCGGCTCGATCACGAGATTCAGATTGCCAGCGAGATCCAGCAACGGCTGCTCCCAAAATCGCTACCGGACCTTCCGGACATTGCCGTGGCCGGCTCGACCCTGGCCTGCTACTCGGTGGGGGGGGATTGCTTCGATGTAATTGAGTTAGGAGGGGGGCGCCGCGGCTTCTTCGTGGGGGATGTCGCGGGCAAAGGAATCTCGGCCGCGCTGCTGGCCACGTTGCTGCAGGGCGTTTTTTTCACGACGGCGGCGATGGATATCCCCATCTGCGACATTTTCTCCCGCGTCAATAAATACCTGTGCGAGCGCACGCAGGACAGCCGCTACGCCACGGTTTTCTACGGCGTTCTCGACCGCGAGGGCAACTTCGAATACGTGAATGCCGGGCACGTGCCGCCGCTGATTCGCCGGCAATCCGGAGAGCTCGAACCGCTGGCCTCGGCTAATTTCCCCGTGGGCTTGTTTGCCGAAGCGGAATATGAAAGCGCGCGCGTGAAGGTGGCGCATGGCGAATTCCTCGTGATTTACACCGATGGCGTCTCCGAAGCAGCCAACGTCCGCCGGGAGGAATTCGGCGAAGAGCGATTGAGGCAGATTTTGGCCGAGTCGGCCGCGCGAACCGTCGACGAACTCGCGAGCGCAATTCGCGACGGAGTGAAGATGTTCACTCAGGGGGCTCCCCAATCCGACGACATTACCGTGCTCGCGATTCAGTACAAGTTTCAATCAGCCTGAACGAATCATGCTGTCTGCCCGGCGAAATCGGCCGCCAGAAGCACCCCTTCATTCTCCTATCACCTTTACGACGATGCGCCTCGGACGCAGTCCCTCGAGTTCCACGAAAAGGATGGCTTGCCCCGCCCCAAGATCGAGGCGGCCCTCCGTAAAAGAGACAATCACCTGACGAGGCATCAAAAGGCCGTGCAGGCAAGAGGTCGCGCCGCTTTCATGCTTTCCCGCACTGGCGGCCACCTCTCTGCCGGGCGCCAACTGATCGAGCCAGCCGTTCAAATTGTCCAGAAGCCCCGGTTCTTCCTCGTTGACGATCACAGCGGCGTTCGGTTGTAGCGACGACACCAGGATGATGCCGTCCCGAAAGCCGCTTTTCTCCATGGCAGCCTTCACGCGCGTGGTGATATTGAACAACTCCCGGGGTTTTGCGGACTGCAGCGCGATGGGTTCGTTGTATATCTTCATGCTCGATTGCGGAAGAGCAATTTGAGCGCCGAAACCGTGTAACAGGACGAGCTTTACGAGGGATGCGCTTGCTGGAGGAGTTCGCGCACGCGGGCGACGATTTCGCCGATCCGGACGGGCCGATAAAGCACTGCCGCCACGGGAGGCATCGCAACCGTTTCGGTGCGGGAGGCGATCAGAATCGTCGGCACTCGCTGGACTAATCGCTGAATCGCGGGATCGGAGGCGGTGGGTTCGGCCGCTTCCAGCACGACGACGGAAGGCATTTCCCCTTCGGCCAGAGCGCGCCCCACTTCGTCGGGCGTTTCCATGCCGAGAGCGTGGACGCCCAGTTCACGAAGTTCCGCGCGAACTGTCGTCCGCAGCGTCCAGTCGGAAGCGATCACGAAGACTACCGGCATCCTGTTTATGGAGTGTAGCATCTTCAATTTGTGCAGTTTGCGGTACACTCGGGTCTCTTCGAATAGGCAAGCCTGGAAGCGGTCTGTTACAATTTCGCGATCTGGGAGACTGGCCGCGCGCTGAGCTGCGCCCGACATGGCGGAAAACAATAAATCCAAAAAAGTTATTGTGCTTCTGATCGCCGGCCTCGTAGTGCTGGTGTTTGCGGTGATTGCGCTGCGCAAGAAACCACTGGAAGTCGCCATTGTGAGCGTGGACCGGGAAGATTTGAGCGAAACCACCGCGAGCAATGGAAAGGTAGAGCCCATCGCTCCGGATATCGCCCACGCAGAATTCCCGACTTTTGTAGCCAAGGTGATGGCCACCGAGGGGCAGACGGTACGCCGCGGCCAAACAATTTTGACGCTCGACACCGGTGATATCCCATCCCAGCTCGCGCAGGCCCGGGCCACTCTCCTGACCGCCCAAACGGACCTGCGGAACGCCCGCGCGGGGGGTTCGCTCGACGAAACCGCGCAGGTTCGCGGGAGCTTGCAGCAAGCCCGCGTGGACGTTGCCAGCCTCGAACGCACGGAGAAGTCGCTCGAACAGCTTGTGGCCGAACACGCCGCGACGCAGGACGAATTGGCCCAGAACCAGTCCGCGCTGGACAAAGCGCGTTCGCGGGTTCAGGAACTTGAGCAGAGGAAGCAAGCGCTGGCGGAAAAGGCAACCTCAACAGCAGAGAGCGCCGACCTGATAGCCAAGGAAGCACAGGAACAGGTCCAGACGCTCCAGGAGAAGTTGCGCTCGGCTACGGTAATCGCTCCAACCGACGGCACCCTCTATTCCCTTCCCGTTCACGCGGGGGATTACGTAAAAGTAGGCGATGTGCTCTCGGAAATGGCGGATCTGCACCACGTTCGCGTGCGGGCCTTCGTTGACGAACCGGATTTGGGCCGGATCGCGGCGAACCAAACCGTCCAGGTGACCTGGGACGCCAAACCAGGCCAGGTCTGGACCGGCCGGACGCAGCAAATTCCCAAGCAAGTGGTACCGCACGGGATGCGCAGCGTCGGTGAAGTGCTTTGTTCCGTGGATAACGACAAACTGGAACTGCTGCCCAACATCAACGTCGAAGTCACCATTCTTATCAACGAGCACCGCAACGTCCTGGTGGTGCCGCGAGCGGCCGTGAGAGAGGACGGCGGCAAGCGCTATGTTTATGTCTTCGACGGGCAGAGAGTCCGTCGCCGCGAGATTTCCGTAGGCATCGCCAGCGCATCCAACTATGAAGTGCTTTCGGGCTTAATGCTCAACGACAGGATCGCGTTGCCAGGGGATCGGAATTTGCGTGACGGAATGGTCATCCGCGCCACAGAGGGTTCCTAGGATGGGGAGCTTCCAAATTGCCACTTTCTTTCAACCGGCCCGCATTCTCTTGCTGCTCTCGATTCTGACCGCCGCGCAGCCGGTTCCGGTGATGGCGGCGTCCCCTAACGACATTGGCGGGACGATTCAAAGCGCGCAGCATGAATTCGACCTTGGGCTGTATCCGTCCGCTATTAAAATCCTTCAGGCCGCCGTGTCACAGAACTCGGTTAACGCCGAAGTTTACTATTGGCTGGCCCGCAGCTATTACGAGGT
The DNA here is from genome assembly GCA_963848365.1 of uncultured Acidobacteriota bacterium. Taxonomy (GTDB): domain Bacteria; phylum Acidobacteriota; class Terriglobia; order Acidiferrales; family UBA7541; genus Palsa-295. Next base: position 131,431 of record CAWKDI010000002.1, on the reverse strand, counting down.
TCGGGATTACGACAACGCGATCGCCCAAGCCGAACGGGCTGTCGCTCTGGATGCCAAGAATTCTCTCTACCATCAGTGGCTCGGCCGCGCCTATGGCGGAAAGGCGGATCGGGACCGCAGCTTTTTTATTGCGAAGAAAGTGAAGAAAGAACTTGAGGAATCGGTCCGTCTGAATCCGTCCAATATCGATGCCCGGGCCGATCTTGAGGATTACTGCATCGCCGCCCCGTGGATCGTGGGAGGCAACAAGGACGAGGCGCACGATCAAGTCGAAGCGATCTCCGCGTTGGACGCCGCGGATGGCCACGTCGCTCGCGGCAAGTTCGATCTGGAAGCGCTCAAGCGGCCGGACCTGGCGGAAAATGAATACCTGCAGGTGCTGACCGCCAAGCCCAGCCGCATGGAGCCTTACCTCGAGACGATTGAGTTCTTCGAGAATCAGAACAACCTGCCGTACATGGAGACAGCGGTCAAGGCAGCAGCGGAGTTCGATCCCAAGGATCCTCGCGTAGCTTTCTTCCAAGCTGTCGAATGGGTGCTTTCTGGGACCGATTCAGCCCGCGTGGAGGAATATCTGAAGTCCTACATTGCCGGCACTCCCGAGCGCAGCAATTGGCCGCCGCACGCCGCCGCGCGTGAATGGCTGGGCCGGCTTTACGAATCGCAGGGAAAGAAGGCGGAAGCCGCGGAGCAATATCGTGCCGCGCTGCAACTTGAACCGGGCCGAAAGGGAGCGTTGGCGAGGCTCCAGAAGCTTGAGAAGGCCTCCCCGTGAGCTACGCCGCTGGGGAAGCCGCCAAAAAACGACTGCCCTATTTGCTCGCACTCGGGGCGCTTGCGGCCAGCGTCTGTGCAAACTCCGCTAACGCCCAAACCGGCGGCACCATGACGCTGCGCCGGGCCGTGACGCTCGCCTTGCAGAACAGTCGCGACCTCAAGCTGGCCCGCTTGCAATATGCCGTGGCGCAGAATGAAGCGGGAGTGGACCGGGCCGCGTTCCGCCCGAACCTTTATACCGGCGCCGGCTATGTGTACACCTATGGCTTCCCCGCTCTTCCCGGCGGAGGTCCGCCGTCCTTATTCCAGCTCGACTACACACAGGACCTTTTCAATCCCTTGCTGAAGGGGCAACAGAAGGCCGCCGAAGACCGTGCGAAAAATCAGAAGATCGAGATTGACCGCATGCAGGACGACGTGATCGTGCGGACGGCTGCGGCATACCTCGAACTGGCCAAGGTGCGTCATTCGCTGGATTTGATTCGCAACGAGCGCGCGAGCGCGGAGAAGATTCTGGAAGTGACGCGAGAACGCGTCTCGGCAAATCAGGAACTCCCGATCGAGGTCACCCGTGGGGAGCTGACCGTCGCCCGCACGCAGGAGCGAATGGTCAAGCTGGAAGATCGCGACGAGATCCTCACGGAACAGATCCGCAACCTCACCGGCACTCCGGAAACCCAGCCGGTGGAGGTTGCGACGGAAGAACCAGCCTTTGCAACCGACCAGAGCGAGAACGAAATCGTGAGCCTGGCAATCCAGAACGATCGCGATATCCAGGAAGCGGAAAACGAGGAGTCCGCGCGCGAGCATATCTTTCGCGGAGCGCATCTAAGCTACTGGCCGACGATCGCCGCGGTCGGCCAGTACAGCATCTTGAGCAATTTCAATAATTACGGCGAATTTTACAAAAAATTTGAACGCAATAACCTCAATGTAGGCGTCGAAATTACGATTCCTCTGTTCGCCGCAAAGACCAGCTCGACGGTCGCATTGGCGAAAAGCCAGCTGGACGTGGCGAAGGAGACGCTCAGCAAGAAACGCCAGGAGTTGCGCGTGGATGTGGTGCAAAAGGCCCGCAGCGTGCGCGAACTGGACGCCACGCGAGAAGTTGCCCGGTTGGGTTTAAAGCTCGCCCAGGAAACCGTTCAACTCGCGCAAGCGCGCTTCGATCAAGGAAGGGCTACCCTTCAGGAGATCGAGCAGGACCGGCTCGATGAGAGCGACAAATGGATCGCTTTTCTCGATGCCGATTTTGCCCGCGAGCAGGCCCAGCTCACCCTACTGCAGGCAACCGGCCAACTGGCAAAAGTGCTTCAATAAGAGCGGTATAGCGAAACTCTGTTGGGCTAAATGCGGAAATCGAGTAGACTGGGGAATCGTCGCAGCGGTTCGGGGTTCTTCCCAAACGTCCTGAGGGGGTTTGATGCCGTCCGTAATGAAAACTCTTTTGCTGAATCCTCCGAGCTTTGAGAAGTTTGACGGGGGCGCAGGCTCGCGCTGGCCGGCCACGCGCGAAATAGAGTCGTACTGGTATCCCGTCTGGCTCGCCTATCCCACCGGCATGTTGCCGGGCAGCCGTCTCCTCGACGGTCCGCCGCACCATATCAAACCCGCCGAGGTCGTCCAGATCGCCCAGGATTACGAATTCGTGGTGCTGTTTACTTCCACGGTCGGCTTTCGCAGCGATCTGCGCATGGCTCGCGCCATGAAAGACAAAAAGTCCGGCATTAAGATCGCCTTCGTGGGGCCGCAGGTGCAAATCAAGCCGGCGGAAAGCCTCCTGGCGAGCGAGGATATCGATTTTGTGGTGCGCGGTGAATTTGATCACGCTGTCGTGGAGTTTGCCCAGGGTAAGCCGCTCTCGGAAATTCAGAATGCCAGCTACATAAAAGACGGCAAGGTGGTGCATAACCCTTCGCGTCCACTGATGGAAACCAAGGAGCTGGACGAGCTTCCCTTTGCCACCGACGTTTATCAGCAGAATCTTAAAATTGAAAATTATAACGTGCCGTTTCTGCTGAATCCTTTCGTTTCCTTCTACACGACTCGCGGATGCCCGGCTTTGTGCACCTTCTGCCTGTGGCCGCAGACGTTGTCCGGCCACGCGTGGCGCACGCGTTCGGTGGAAAACGTGGCGAGAGAGTTCCGCCAGGCGCACAAGATGTTCCCGCAGGCGAAAGAATTTTTCTTTGATGACGACACGTTCAACATCCGCAAGGATCGCGTGCTGGCCCTTTGCAAGGAGTTCAAACCGGTTGGTTTCCGGTGGTCCTGCACGGCGCGCTCTCACTCGGACTATGAAACGCTCAAGGCCATGGCGGACGCGGGGTGCCGCCTGTTGATCGTGGGCTTCGAATCGGGCGACGCGCAGATCCTGAAGAACATCAAGAAGGGCAACACCATCGAGATGGGCCGCGCCTTCATGAAGAACTGCAAGAAGGTGGGCATTCATGTCCACGGCGACTTCATCATCGGCCTGCCCGGAGAAACCAAAGAAACCATCGAAAAAACAATTAACTACGCCAAGGAACTCGACTGCGAGACCATCCAGGTTTCCATGGCGCACGCGTATCCCGGCACTGAACTCTACGACCAGGGCATGAAGGAGGGCTTCCTCGCGGGTGAAGCGGTCACCGATGAGGGCGGCCATCAGCTTCCGCACCTGCAATACCCCGGACTGAGCCGCGAATACATGGTCGAGTCGGTGAACCGTTTCTACGACAGCTATTATTTCCGGCCGCGGGTGGCCTGGCGCATCGTTCGCGAGGCCCTGTGGGACGGCCACGAAAGAAAACGTCTCTATCACGAGGCGGTCGATTTCCTGAAACTGCGGGCCGACCGCAAGAAGGTCGCGCGGCGCGGCGTCGAGAAGAAAGCAATGGTAAGCGTTCCGCACGTGGAATCGCGCGTCGAGGCCAGCGAGTCTCCCAGCGCATGATGCCGCCGGCGGGCCTCCGCTTTAAAACCTACCTGCTCATCTCGATGATGGTGGTGTTTGGGCCGTTGGGCGACGTTCTCCTGGGCAAAGGGATGAAGCAGGTGGGCGCCTTAACGAGCTGGACGCCTTCGGGGCTCTTCCACTTCTTTGACACCGCCTTCGCGGTGACGACGGTCTGGCTCGGTATCGGATCGCTTTTCGCGTTCTTCCTCGCCTACATCCTGGTGCTCTCCTGGGCCGACTACAGTTTTGTGCAGCCGGCATCTTCTGTCGCCTACGGCGTGGTGGCCCTGCTAGGCTACCTTGTGCTGCGCGAAACCATCACCCCCACGCGCTGGGCCGGGATTATCATCATTTGCGCGGGAGTGTTTATCGTGGGGCAGACGCCTCCTCGCACGACGGAGCATTGATCGCGTGTTCAGAGAGACAGTTTTCTATCTTCTGATCGTCGTCTGCGGCACCAGCGGCGAGCTTTGCGTCACGCGGGCGATGAAAACGATCGGGGAAGTCACCGATTTTCGCCCCGGGTCTCTTCTTCGGGTTGTGTTTCGCGCGATGAAGGTCGGCTGGATGTGGATTGGCCTCGGGCAAATGACTCTGGCTTTTTTCGCCCTCCTTGGCATGCTTTCGCTCGAGAACGTCAGCCTGGTGATTCCCGTGACGGCGATGAGCTATGCCTTCGGGGCGCTCGGGGGAAAGCTGTTCCTCGGCGAGAAGGTCACCCGGCGGCGGTGGGCGGGTGTCGCGCTGGTCTGCATCGGCGTGACGCTGGTATTCATCGGCAAGGGGTAGAAGCGGCGTGTCAGCCGGAACCATCCTTCGTGATGGGCGTGATGTCTTCCTCCTTCTGGCGCTTGCGCCGTTTGCTTACTATCTTTCGGCGATCCTGGCGGCCCTCCGCTTCTATCGGAATGCGCCAGTCAGTGAGGATTTCTCTCCCCCGGTCAGCATTCTGAAACCGATTCGCGGCCTCGACCGCGAAACCTACGAGAACTACGCAAGCTTCTGCAACCAGAACTATCCCGAGTTTGAAATTCTTTTCTGCGTGACGGATTCAACTGACGCAGCTATTCCGGTGATCGAGCAAGTAATCCGCGATTTTCCGCGGTGTCCGATTCGCCTCCTGGTGGGTTCGCAGCCGCTCGGGGTGAGTGACAAGGTCAATAAGCTGTGCAGCATGGCTCGCGAGGCTCGTCACGAAATTTTACTGGTGAGCGATAGTGACGTTCGAGTTGAGCCGGAGTTCCTTCGCGAGGTGGTGGCGCCCTTCGCGAACCCGCAAGTCGGAGGCGTCACTTGTCTCTACAAAGGTCTTACCGATGCTTCGTTTGGGTCGCAGATGGAAGCGCTCGGGAACAGCGCCGACTTTGCCCCGGGCGTCCTGGTGGCTTGGCTGATGGGTGGCCTCGATTTCATGCTCGGCGCGGTGATGGTCACGACGAAAAAACAAGTCGCGGGAATCGGCGGATTCGAGATTCTGGCTGATCATCTGTCGGATGATTACGAGCTTGGGAACAGGATCGTTGCCAACGGCTATCGAGTGGAGCTCAGCAGGGAACCTGTTTGCGTGGTTTACCCGCGGCAAAATTTCTTCGATGCGTTCCGGCATCAGCTTCGCTGGAATTTGACGGTCCGGTGCTCGCGCCCGGGCGGGCATTTCGGGCTCGTTTTCACGCAGGGTTTGCCGTGGGCGATTCTCGCCGCTGCCATCGCCCCAAACGAAAAGCTCGCCGTGGCATACCTGGCTGGCTACCTGATATTGCGAACGGCGATGGCCTGGCAAGTCGGAGTTTCCGGCATGCGCGACACCCTGCTGCGGCGCAGAATTTGGATGCTGCCGCTACGCGACGCGTTCGCGTTTGTCGTGTGGCTGCTGAGCTTTTTCCCGCAGCGAATCCATTGGCGCGGCCAGGAATTCTACGTGCGGGACAAACGGCTGGTGCCGGTCCCATCGCGCCACCCATAGTTTGCCCGCGATCCTGGATGTTGCTTCGTTTCGATACTGCCATTCAGGGCACGCGTCTCACAATTTCCCCCTGCGATCAATTCCTCGCGTGGCAAAATTACAAAACATGAGCGACACAGGGCTTCAGGTTGGGTCACAGCGCCGGACGCAGCGCGTTCAGATAGCCATGCCGGTTCTGGTGCGGGGCCGCAATTTCGAAGAGGCGACCATCACGGTGGCTGTAAATGCGCACGGATGCCAGGTGATGCTGAAAACCGCCGTTTCGCGGGAGGACCATATCTCCCTCGTCAATCCTAAAACCGCGGAAGAACTCCCAAGCAAGGTGGTTTCCCTCGGAAAACCCGAAGAGGGCAAAGTTCCGGTGGGCATCGAATTCGCCGAACCGTCACCGCTCTTCTGGAAGATCAACTTTCCTCCCGAAGACTGGGTCACTTCCCTGGAACGCAAGCGGCCCGGATCCACCCTAAAGAAGAAATAAGGGCTCGGCCGTCTCATCTCAGGCCGCATTCCGTTGCACCGGTTCTGTAACCAACTTGATCCTCAACCCGTCCATTACCCTAGCCGCTCTGGTGCGCGTTAATCGGCGCCGCCGAGACGACCCTCTATCCGTCGCTTTAAAACGGCAGTATTGTTTGCGGCAAGCGACGCGCGCCTCTTCACTCCGCTGCTGCCGGGCGCGCCAACATGGTTTGGTTTGAGCGGGATGTGTGATATAAAAAGCCGCGAAAAGATTGGCTCGGGAGCGTGCATCATGAAGAAGAAGATATTCCTGGCTTTCCTCGGTTTGGCCTTGGTACTCGCCTATGGCATCGGGCACGCAGACACGGATTCGGGAGTGGGCATCCGCCGGATCGTGATCACCAGGCATCGGCCGGCTTTCGGCGGCGCCTCATTTGGCAGCGCCGGCCCCTACGAGTTTCTGGTCGGCAAAGCCTATGGAGAGCTTGACCCCAAGGCCCCGATGAATTCCGGGATTGTCAATCTTCAGTACGCTCCGTTGAATGACAAGGGCCATGTCGAATACAGCATGGACATCACCATCCTGAAGCCGGTCGATATCAACAAGGGCAACGGCCGGCTTATCTATGACGTGCTGAACCGAGGCCACGAGAAGGCTCTTTCGGATCTGAATCTCAGCAAGTTCAGCTCGATCGGGCCGGACGAAGTAAACGATCCGGCCACCGGTTACATCATGAAGCGCGGCTACGCCGTCGCCTGGAGCGGCTGGGAAGCCGAGGATTCCGCTGAAACCTCCCGCCCGGGATTGCAGAAGGCCAAGTTCCCCGTTGCGATGAAGGATGGCAAGCCCATTGTCGGGATGAGCCACGAAGAGCTATCCAGCTTCAAGCAGGGGCCGTCGTTCACCAAGGAACTCACCTACCCTGCCGCCAACCTCGACACGTCCGCCGCGACGCTGTTTGTTCATGAACATCAGCTGGATCCGCCAAAGAAGCTCTCTCCCTCCGACTGGAGCTACGTCGACGCCAAGCACGTGCGCATCAACACCCAGCCTGGATACGACACCGAAGCACTCTATGAGCTGTACTACCCGGCAACCGACCCGGTGATCGAAGGTATGGCGTTTGCATCCATGAGGGATTTTGTGCTGTTTGTGCGCAGCGCCGAGAAAGACTCCACCGGTCAGCCCAATCCCCTGCATCCCGCCACGCCGTACAAAGCGGTTCTCGGAGTGGGCATATCAGAGAGCGGGCGGTTCCTGCGGGACATGGTCTACCAGGACTTTAACGTCGACGACTCCGGCCACATCGTGTTCGATGGCCTCCTGAGCGCCGTAACCGGTTCGCGCAAGACCAACGTGAATACCGAGTTTTCGCAGCCCGGCCGTTTTTCGCGCCAGCACGAGGATCATTTCTTCCCCGGCGACCAGTTCCCTTTCACCTACGCCACCACGACGGATCCGATCAGCAAGAAGACCGACGGGATCTTGGTGAAGTGCACCAAGTCCAAGTCGTGTCCGAAAATCTTCCACATCGATACGAATACCGACGTGTGGCAGGGGCGAGCATCGCTCGTCGTGACCGATCCCGCGGGCAAGCCGGTCGCCATCCCCGACAATGTTCGCGTGTATATCCCCACCGGAATTCCGCACGAGTCCGATGAAGGCAATCCGGCCAACGGAACCCCCGAAGGGTTGGGCATGTGCAAGTATCGCAAGAGCCCGCTGCAGTACAGGTATTACGTCCGCGCTCTCTTCACCGACCTCGATAGCTGGGTCACCGAAGGAATGCTGCCTCCGCCAAGCCAATACCCGAACCTGAAGACCCACACATTGATCTCGGTGACCGAGGAAGCGAAATACTGGCCCACGATTCCCGGCTATCCATACAGCCCGATGATCAACAGGCTTCGCCTTACCGACTACAGCAAGGTGCCGCCCGCCGTTTCAGGGCCCGAGTATCCCGTAATGATTGCGCGCACCAATGCCGACGGCAACCCGATCGGAGGCATCGAGCCGCCCGAGGTCGCAGTCCCGCTCGGAACTTATTCAGGGCAGAACCTGCGAGGCGAAGGCTATGCGGAAGGCGATTTGTGCGGCCTGAACGGAAGCTACGTGCCGTTCGCTCTCACGAAGAAGGAACGCCTCGCAAGCGGCGATTCGCGTTTGTCCGTCGAAGAACGCTATAAGAGCCAGGAAGACTTTGCCGCGAAGCGCAAGCAAGCGGCTGACAAGCTCGTGGAGCAGCGGCTCCTTCTGCCCGAGGACGCGGCAAAAATCGCCGGCGAGACTTTGCCCAAGCCGACGGTGGCCGAGGCAATCACGAAGTAAAGACCGGCAGCGGTGCCTTGCTCGAAAGCTTCAGGAAGCCCAGTCTTGACTGGTGGGGGTTGGTGTTTTCGGAGTGACAACGTTTTTCTCTGAAATCCATAAAGAAAGAAAAGGAAACTTCATGAAGTTACAATCCAGATTCCTCGGGTTCCTAGGCTTGGCTATTCTCTTCGGCTCCGTTTGTTCCGCCGCAACGGTTACCGGGACGGTAAAAGGCACCGACGGCGCGCCGTTCCAGGGCGCTTTCGTCGAAGCCCAGAACACGAAATCCAGAATTACCACGATTGTGCTTTCCGACAGCCATGGGCAATACCGCATCCCGAACCTCGCGGCCGGGGATTACCGCCTGACAATTCGCGCGGTGGGTTTCCGCACCGACCCAAAGACGGGGGTGAGTCTTACCGCCAGCCAGAACGCCTCCTACGATTTCGCGCTGCAAAAGGGCGTGGTCCGCTGGAACGACCTCTCCTTCTATCAGACGATGCAACTGCTCCCGGACGCAAAAGGGAAACAGCTGATCCTCGCACACTGTTCGACCTGCCACATGACCCAGACCCGCATGGCCTCCGTGACGCGCGACGTCGATGGCTGGCGCGACCGTGTGGACTACATGCGAAACGCGATGCATTTCTCCCTCTCAACTATCACCGATCAGGATGCCGACGACATCGCCACCTACCTGACCAAGATGTTCGGGCCAGACTCAGTGCTGCCGAAATCCCCAGCGGACATGCCGGGTTATAAAGATCACGTGCGGCCCTTCAGCAGCGATGCCATGAATATCGTGTATGTGGAATACGACATGCCCGGCCCGAGCCGCATGCCCTTCAGCGCAGCTCCTGATAAGGACGGCTACCTCTGGATTCCCAATTTCGGCGTAGCCAACAAAATCACGCGGCTCGATCCGAAAACCGGCGAGATGCAGGACTTCCCGGTTCCCAATGTGGGCACCGCCGCGGTTCATTCCGCCGTGCCGGGCCCAGACGGCTCCGTATGGCTCGCCGAGCAGGCCTCCAATAAGGTCGGCCGATGGGATCCCAACACCAAGACGATCACCGAATACCAGGACGCTTATTTGCCAGGTAAGGAAGGCCTTGGCTCCGGCGGAAACGAAACACACCGTGCGCGTCGATCCCAGCGGAAACGTGTGGGCCAGCGGCTCCCCGCTGACGAAGTTCGACCCGGAAACGCGGAAATTCACGCGCTTTGACGAAATTCTCGGCGTCTACGACGTGAAACCCGCCGCCAACGGCGACATCTGGTACACCCGCTCCGGTGCCAACAAAATGGGCAAAATCGATGGGAAAACGATGAAATTCACCGAGTGGACCATGCCCACCGCAAGCTCCTTCCCGCGCCGCCTGGAAATTGCTCCCGACGGGATGATCTGGGTAGGCGAATTCAATTCCGGCAAGATGGCTCGCTTCGACCCCGCCACGCAGACATTCAAAGAGTATCAACTGCCTGGCCCCGCATCCCACCCCGTACGGCATGGGCTTTGATGCCAATGGCTATCTCTGGTACGACTCGCACCGCATGGACATCATGGGGCGTTTCGATACCAAGACCGGGACGGTGATCGAATACCCGGCGCCTCATTCGGAGATCGCCATGCGCGAATTCTTCCGCGACGCGCAGGGCCGCATGTGGTACGGAACGAACCCGAACAACAAGGTGGGCTACTTCTACCTGGCGAATAAATCGGAAGGAACGCAATCCGCCAGCAAGTAAGCTTCACTGCAAAATCCCTAATCTCGGCGAAGGGCCACCGCGTGTGGCCCTTTTCCTTTTTAAGAAGTCCCTCTCAGCGGCGCGCTTTTCTGCTGATCCTTACTTTGCCAGCGGATCAGGCCGAATCTGGAAGTGTGCGAGTTGGCTGGGCATGTCTTTGCCGCCCTCTGTCAGCTGCGACCCAGTCGTCTGATTGGCGGCCCAAACGCCGCGGCCTTTCCATCCCGCCTTCGCATCGTCGATGCGGCCATCGAAGAAGTGCGAAGAAAAGCCCATCGGATAGGGGACCTGCAAGCGCACCCATTGCTTGCTGCCGGGAATGAACGCCAGCAGCGAATCGGAATCGGAGCCATCCACCATAGGGATGTTCTTCCCCAAGCCGAGCGCGTTAAATCGGTCCAGCCACATGGAATAATGGAAGTCCGCCTTCACGTCGGGTTGCGTCTTGAAAGCCGGACCGGGTATCGGGTAGAACGCCCAGCCTTCCCGGCAATGGCGGCCTGTGGTCGCCGCTTCGTCCATGAGCATTTTGCATTTGCTCCGGTCGAAGCTGGCCAGAACTCCTTCGCCCGCCAGCGGCGTCCATACGATGCCATTCGTATCGACGTCGATTCCCCGCGGATGCGAGCCGCCTTTCCCCGATCCTTTAGCGTCGTACGGCACTTCGTAGACTTCCGCATTGCAGGTGGCTGGCGGATTCGCGCCCTTCACCATGCGGACGAGCCGCCCGGGCCGCGGATTCAGCGCCGTGTACCACACGCTGCCATCCACGGGATCGAACGCAACGCCATCGCCGCCCGGCGAAGAGATTGCGCGGTCGCGCGACGGATCGAGCGGCTCTGGCGCCGTGGTGTACGCGCCTATTTTGCCGTCCCGGTTGTAGTCCATCACGGCCGGGCACCAGCCCTGCGATTTTTCCGAGTCGTGCGTTTCATCCCAAACGCGCGTATCGATCCAAGCCAATCCACCCTCCTTGATGGCCATGTACAGGGTCCGGTCGTTGCCGGCATTCTCGGAAAAAACAAGGCGCTCGGCCGTCACGCACAGATCGACAAACTCGAACTTGCGGGTCTTGGGATCATAAACGTCCACGCCCTTGCCCACGGACTGTCGCGGAGAGTACTCCGCATAAGGATTGCCGGATCCAGCCTTGCAGTACGCAGGCTCATCGGCGCTATTCTGCACGTTCAGCCAGACGCGGCCTTTGGCGTCCATGGCCAAAGAACCGGGATTGAGCGGCGCGTTCCAAACCAATTCGTCGCCAAAATACATCGATGGAAATGCCTGTTTCTGCGGCGCCCACGAAGCCAGCCGCTTGCGGTCGTCCTCGTTGGGCAATGGAATGGGAATCGCTGTCTTGGTATTTTTCACCGGATCCACGACGGGGAGCGATCCCGCAAACCAGTCGTCTCCGTAGACGGGACCGTACGCATTCACGGAAGGGTTGCGCCTGTCGGTGCTGATGAGTGCATGGAGAAACGACGCGCGCTCGTCCCAATCCCACACCGTGACCACCACATTCCGGTCAATTCCCTGCGGGCGCGGCGGCACCGGAGGCAGCTCGCCTCGAGCGATGCGATCCACCCAATCGGCAAAGAGCGCAGGCCCCTCGTCATGCCCCAGACCACTCAGCAAGCGGGTCATGTGCGAGCCCAGTTGACCGGAAGAGATGAACCTCTTCCAAGCCTCCGCGCTGTTTTGAAACTTGCCCAGGCTTGCGGGAATCTCGCGAGTTGGTTTGTTTCCCAGCTCGTGGCACCCCCAGCAGTTCTTCACGGAATAAACCCAATCCGCTTGCGTCGGTATCACGGCGGAAGGTGTCGCTGAAAGAGTCATGGGGAAAGCACTCTTCGGCGGCACGTTCAACAGCGAAACCCAGTAGCTCGCGGGATAATACTGCGCGGCCGCGCGCGGAGTGGGCGCTACAACGGCCGCCAGCGCCAGGTTTGTGCCGGGCTTCGCATCAACCGGCGCCGAGTCCACCAGGCCGTAGCCTCGCACCCACACCTTGTAGTTTGCTTTGGGCAGATCGGGCAGCAGATATTTACCGCGCTCATTGGTGATCACGATCTTGCGGAACTTCGTTCCCAGATCCGCGGTTTCGGCGATTACCCAAACACCCGCCTCCGCGCCGTTAGAGCTTGTGACCACGCCCCCGATATCATCCGCGTCGACGGGCACGCGGCCCGCTGCGGGTTGCATCGGATCTGACGGGCGGGGCTCGGCTTCCATGTGGACAATCGCGATTCCTGCGGCTATACCGCAAGTGGCCAACAGAATCCCGAGCAATCTTCGCGGCGTGGTTTTCATGATCTTCTGCGAAGGCGGCAAAGTCTTTCAAAGGCGAAACTGTTTGCGAAAAATCGGCGAAGCGCAAAGGGTCGCTGTGGCGCAGGTTTTCCGGGTGCCCGACCCTTCGCTTCTAAGGGTCGGGTTTTTGAAGTTACACGGGAAAACCCGGAACCTCGAACCAGGGGAACTCGGGCATTCGTGACCCCACTGTGCGCTGACCAAAGACGGCGCTGTTGCCGCTACTTCTTCAAGCCAAATGCGTAGACTCGCCCGTCCCAGGTCGAGACGTAGACTCTTCCCCCCGCGACCACGGGCTCGCTGAAGTGCGTCCAGCTATCGATCAGCTTTTCGCTCGAGAACAACTGCTGGCCGGTTTGCGCGTCAAGGGCGTAGAGAACCGCGTTAGTGGCCGGAACGCTTCCGAGCTTCCCGGCAGTGCGGGATTCGGTGGTGTTTTTCCCGGTTTGCAGCGCGTACACCACTCCGTTCGCCACGACTGGCGGGTCAGGCGAGTGCATGTCGCGCGAGATCCACGTGGGAACCAGCGCCGGCGTATTCTTGCCCGCGTCGAGAATCACTTCGAAGGCCATGATGCTGCCCCGCGGCGCGCTCCCGTACGAATATTTGAACTGCGGCGCGTCTTTCGACGGCGGCCCCGCTATGGGCGCGAGCAGCCAGCGCCGGCCTTGCGCGTCCTGCCAGGTGGCCATCGCTCCCCACACGCCGCGGTTATCGTGAAAGGCATCATCATTGCCCCAGCGGGGCGACTGATAAAGCGGGGTCTGGTGATCGGCGCCGCCGAGATTCTCCGCGTCGAGCAGGTAAATCGTCGACTCTTTTCCCGCGGATGCCACCAGCGTCCATTTCTGAAACGGGAAGATCGCCGGATTGGCCGAAGCGATGTCGAGATCTTTCTCCTCGAGATATTTCCAGTTTGCCGGCGTGTAGCTGTCCAGCAGCCGGAAGTTTTTCAGGCTCATGGCCATCACGCTGTGGGCGAACTTTCCGGAGGCCGGATCGTAGGGGCCGTCGGCGGTCTGCGCGTAAATTCCTTTGGGCCCGAGAATCAATCCGCCGCGCCCCCAGGCGCCCGCCGGCCTTCCGCCGCTGGTGTAATACTCAACCACGTGATGCGCTGGATCCTTCAGGTCCAGGGCGATAAAGTGGGCCATCGCCCCGCCGCAGCCTCGTCCCGTCGAGGAGTAAATCACGCCGTCGATCAGATTCAGGCTCCAGTTGCGCGAGAAGGGGGTTGTGAAATCCACCGGGGCCATGCGCTCGTCGCCGTTCGCAAGGCTAAGCCCGCGAAGTTTCCCGTCGCTCGTCGACACATAGATGATCCCCGCGTCTTTGTCGATCACCGGCGTCGCATTCTGGGTGTTCGAGCATTGGTAGTTGGTGGCTTGTTTCGGCGTAATTGTGTTCGGGAAGCGCTTCTGCCAGGCCACTTCACCGGTTTCGGAATCGATCGCGTAAACGGTGTTGTCGCTGCCGACAATGAACACCCTAGTGGACGTCCCATGCGGGCCGGCGACCGCAGCCACCAGAGGCGCCGTCAGTGTGGAGAGGACGAGTTCAGCGGGAGGAGTCGCCAGCTGCGATTTCCATTTCAGTTCCAGGCGGGAGACGTTGTCTTTCGTGAGCGTCGTTTCGGTCTGGTTCCAGCCGCTGCGCTGCTGATCGTAGCCCCAAGTCAGCCATTCGCTCTGCGCCGCGACGCACCCTGGCACGAGTAAGAAGAAAAAAAAGACTGCGAAAGCGGAGGCCGTGCTCAATCTTTTCAGAAACAATCGCCCAGCCATGCCTCTCCTGTGTTCGCTTCTAGTGGCACAGGCACTCCTGCCTGTGCGCTGTAATGCTAAGCACTCAGCACAAAACGGCTGCGCGGAAATCTGGCGCTCCGCGGCAGATTCCGCAAAACGTTACTTCGCCAAGGGGTCGGGCCGCAGCTGAAAGTGCACGGCGTAGGGTTTTGTCCCCCAGCCGCCCTCGGTGTGCCACACCACCCTGGTTGCCACAGCCGACCACAATCCGCGCCCCTTCCAGCCGCCATTGGGATCGTCGATGCGGCCGTCCAGGCTGCGCGTGTAGAAACCCATCGGGTAGGGCACGCGTATCACCACCCATTTTTTTGTGGAAGGCACCAGCGCAATCATCGCGTCGGAACCGGTTCCGGTCACGATCGGTATGTCGTTGCCCAGGCCCAGTGTGTTCGCGCGGTCGACCCAGTCGTTATAGGAATAGTCGGCGCTCACATCCGTGCCCTGGAAAGCCGGCCCCGGCACAGGGTAAAGCGTCCAGCCCTCGGGACAATGCTGGCCGGTCGCCGTGGGACCGATCAGCACCTTGCATTTCCGACGGTCGAAGCTGGCCAGCTTGCCGCTGCCTGTGAGGCTTACCCAAACGATGCCCTTGGAATCCACATCGATTCCCTGAGGCCCGTAGGCCTTCTGATCCTGAAGCGTGAAGGGCGGTTCGTACACCTCGGCTTTGCAGGTCTGCGGAGGATTGGAACCAACCTCCATGCGGATGATCCTGCCCGGTATGAGGTCGGTGGTGTGGTACCACACGCTGCCGTCCACCGGATTGACGGCCAGTATGTAGCCTGTCGCGGCGCCGCCGCCACTTGAGGCCGTATACGCACCTGTCGGGCTGGACAGCATGCGGTCCAGCTTCGGATCGGCCGGTTGCTCATTTTCCACGGTATAAGCGCCGATTTTGCCATCTCCGTTGTAGTCGAGAATCGCCGGGCACCATCCTTGCGATTTCTCCGCGTCGTGCGTTTCATCCCACACCCGCGTCTTGATCCACCCGAGTCCATTCACGCCGCGCGCGCTCATGTAGAGCGTTTCGTCTTTGTCGTAACCGATGGCGGTATGGGAGGCCCCGAAGCACGTGTCGATCAGCGTGAAGCTGCTGGTCTTGGGGTCGTAATATGCCGCGCCCGCGTCCCGGTTGCGCATCCCTTTCAGGGGAACCGGATTCATCGGGTAATATTTGGCGAATTTATTGTCCGAGCCCTTCAGGCAATAGGATGGAACATCCAGCCTCGTCTGCACGTTGAACCATGTGCGGCCTTTGCTGTCCATCATTCCCGGGCCGGCATTCACCTGGTCGTTGCGGACGTTCGCCAGGTCCTTGCCCCAGAAAGGCGAAGGATACTCGATGGGTCCCTGCGGCTCCATCGCGGGCATCACTTTCCGCCAGCTTTCATCGCGCAACGGCACCTTGGCCACCTGCGCCGTGTTTTCCGTGGGATCGACGATGCTGATCTGTCCCTCTCCCCAATCCACGATGTAGAGGTGCCCATTGGCGTTGAGCGTCGGCTTGCGCTTGTCCGTGCTAATCAGGTCATGCGGAAACGCGGTGCGATCGGCGAAGTCCCACAACGTGAGCACGACGTTGCGCTCAATCCCCTGCGGACGCGGCGGCGCCGGCGGCACCTCCCCGTCCTTGATCCGCTGAATCCAGTCGGTCCACAGCGCCATGGCGGTGGGATTGGTCTGCCCCAGGGCGACCGCAACGTGGAGGCTGCGGGTTCCCTGCCCTACTGCGAGCTTTCGCTCCCAGGCCGCAGCCGTCGTTTGAAAGGTTCCAAGCTCCGGTTCCACTTCGCGGGTGGCCTTGTTCCCCATCTGATGGCACACCTGGCAACCCCTGCGCAGGACCCAGATCCACGCCGCCTGCGATTCAATGGTCCTGCCTGTGCGCAGATAGCTGAAATTGCCCTCGCCGGGAATCGTCATGGGAAACGCGTCTTTGGGCGGCACCTTCAGCATGGAGTACCAGTAGTTGCCGGGATAATATTGCGCCGCGGCCTGCGGGCTCGGAGCAATCACCGCAGTCAACGCCAGAGCCTTGCCCGGCTGCGCACTGACCGGCGCGGAGTCCACAAGGCCATAGCCGCGCACCCAGATTCTGTAAGTGGCTTTGGGCAGCTGCGGTATGAGGTAGCGGCCCTGATCGTCGGTTACCACGATCTTGCGGAACTTTGTCTGGAAATCGTTGGTTTCCGCAATGACCCACACGCCCGCTTCGGGGCCTTTCGAGCTGGTTACCACCCCGCCGATGTTGTCCGCATCGACGGCCATGCGGCTCGCTTCAGCCTGCGCCCGCGCCAGGGCCCCGCTCGGTCGGGGCCGCGCCTGCAAGCCGGCAATCGCCATGCCTGCCACAATGACTACCAGACCCCAGCCGCTTGCCTTCCACCCGATCGCTCGCCGAATTCCGCTTTTCATTGGCCCGTTCTCCCTTGCTGTCCGTTGGATCGAGGTTAGTCGCTGCCGCAGGCCCCGAATCACACACACCTTCGTGGCTCCTTATATCACACATCCAGCTCAAACTGAATCCGCGGGGCGTTCTCGCATGCGGGCTGCCGGCGCAGCGTGATCAAGTTCGGGAATACCTGAAGAAGCCAGAAATGAGTATGAGACGATGCGGCAGGCAAAAACGCGGGTGCGGCAGGAACCACAAAATCAGGCGGAAATGCGGGCCTTAAGTTTCACGCGCCCATCTTGAATCGTGACGCTGTATTCCACCTCGCTGCCGCCTTTATCTTTCAGTTCCTGCGTCTTCTTGCGGACAAACCTCTCGAAAGCCTGCAGGTTCGGCGCGGAAGCGCTCTCGCCCGAGTTCGCTGTGAGCTTCGATGAGCTTTTGGTAGAGCTGCACGATCTTCGTTCTTTCGTTCTCCGGGTTCGAGAACGAAAGCGCAAACGAGGCGGCCTCTTCCCGTTCCTGCGCGGCTCGAATCACCGACTCGGAGGCCGCGGTAGGTGCGCACTGCTCCGCCGCGGTTTGCGCCCGCAGGCTGGCCTCTCGCGCGCGCGATGCTTCGATCGCTTTGGCGGCCGCGCCGAAATGATGTTGCGACGCGCCGCCTTCCTTCTGCGCGGTTTTCTTGCGCCACATATCCACGTATTTGGCGTAGGTTTGCGTGAGGTTCGTGAAGCGGAAGCGCTGCCCGAAACTTAGTTCCGCGGTGCGTTCGTTATAGCGGCGCAGCAGGCTTTCCAGGCGCCACTGCGTGTCCACGGGCGGACGCGGACGCCCGCCGCCGAAGAACTGCTCGTACTCGATCTTCAGCCTGCGAATATCTTTCTCGATTTGGCTTAAGTCTTCGTCGATCGTGGCCATCGGAGCCGCCGCCTTGCGCTGACTTCAGCCTACGGACCGGCGCATAGCGCGTCAACCGGGGCGTTAGCAGGCTTGTCGCAAAGGGAAAGCCTTGTGTTTGCCGCGCCGTGGCTCCTGTGCTCAAATGGTTCGCGATGAGCTCTCCGGCCGAATCCGCAGCGGGCGTTTCCCGGGGTCTTGCTGCGCGTTTGCGCGCGCTGCCTTCGGTTGACGAACTCCTCAGCGAGCCCGCCGTCGCCGCTCTGATTGAGAAGGCAGGACGTGAAATCGCCACCCATGCGGCGCGCAATGTGCTCGAGGACCTGCGCGTGGAGCTGAAAAGCGACCCCGCGAGCAGCTTGGCGGGTATCGGCGCAATCGCCACGCGCGTTGCCCGCGCCATGGAAGCGGCGCTCGCGCCGTCTCTTCGCGCGGTAATCAACGCGACGGGAGTCGTTCTGCACACCAATCTGGGCCGCGCCCCGCTCTCCTCGCCAGGCAATTGCCGAAATTGCCCAAACGGCCGCGGGCTATTCCAACCTCGAATACGATCTCGAGCAAGGCGAGCGAGGCAAGCGCGACGCGCACACGGCGCGCCTCCTCGCGCAGATCACCGGCGCCGAAGCCGCGATCGTGGTCAACAACAACGCCGCTGCCGTCTTTCTGGTGCTGAACACCCTTGCCAGGGGCCGCGAGGTGATCGTCTCGCGCGGCGAACTCATCGAAATCGGCGACGGCTTCCGCATCCCGGACATCATGTCGGAGAGCGGCGCTGCTCTTCGCGAGGTGGGCACCACCAACCGCACCCAGCATCCGCGATTACGAGCGCGCCATCAACGAACGCACTCGCTTGCTTTTGCGCGTGCACCCTTCGAATTTCCACGTCACGGGATTTACCGGCAGGGCCACGCTCGAAGAGCTGATCGCACTCGGCCGCCGCACGCAGCTCCCGGTCTATGAAGACCTCGGCTCGGGCTGCGTCGCCGATCTCAGCGAAAGCGGGATCGCGGAACCGGTCGTGCGCGCCAGCTTCCAGGGGGGGCGTCCGTGGTTTCCTTCAGCGCAGACAAACTGCTCGGAGGGCCGCAGGCGGGGATCATCGCGGGGCAACGGGAAATTATCGAGCGCATCCGGCGCAACCCGCTGTTTCGCGCGCTGCGAGTCGACAAACTAACAATTGCAGCGCTGGAAGTTACGCTGAAGGCATACCAAAGGGGCGCGCTGGACGAAATTCCCACCTTGCGCATGATCCGGCTATCAGCGGACGAAATTGCCCGCCGCGCCGCCCGTTTTGTCGAGCAGCTCAGCACCATCCTTCCGCAGGACGCCCGCGCCGAAGTGCATCGGGGATTTTCCGTGATCGGCGGCGGCTCGACGCCCGATCAGCAGTTGCCCACGCATCTCGTCTGCATCGCCAGCAACCGCCATTCCCCAGCAGGAATCGAACAGCGCCTTCGCCAGCCCGCCAACGGAACGCCCGTGATCGCGCGCATCGAGGACGATCGCATCGTCCTCGACCTCCGCACCGTATTCCCGGGCGAAGAAGCCGCGCTCGCCTCAGCGCTGGCTGCCGCCCTGCAATAAACTAAGCGCGATTGATCGCGCTGGCCACCCGCCCGGCGCCAAAGCCGTTGTCGATATTCACCACGCTTACATTCGAAGCGCAACTGTTGAGCATCGCCAGCAGCGCGGTGAGCCCGCCGAAGCTCGACCCATAACCCGTGCTGGTGGGCACCGCGATCACCGGCGCCGACACGAGCCCCGCAACAACGCTAGGCAGCGCGCCCTCCATCCCGGCCACGCAGATGATCACGCGCGCTTCGGTCAGCCTCTTGCGATGTTCGAGCAGCCGGTGCAGTCCCGCGACACCCACGTCGTAGATGGCCTCAACCCGATTGCCCATCGCGCGCGCCGTCACCAGCGCCTCTTCAGCCACCGGGATGTCGCTCGTGCCCGCGCTGACGATGAGAATCAGTCCCTTGCCGTGGATGGCGTCGCTGCGCTGGATCAGAATCGTGCCGGATAATTCGTTAAATTCCGCGGGTTTCGCCTTTGCGGCTTTCTTGCCGGTTCCGTTCTTGCCGCCGCCTATGCTCGCCACTTGCTTCACTGCCGCAAACACCGTGCGGTCCGCCCGCGTAACGAGGATATTGTGCGAGCCGTTCGCACGCAGCATTCCGCGAACGATCTCCGCGACCTGCTTCGGTGTTTTCCCGCGCGCGTACACCACCTCGGGAAATCCCTGGCGCAGCGAGCGGTGATGATCGATCTTCGCGAAGCCCAGATCCTCGAAAGGAAAGTTCCGCAGCCGCTCCACGGCGTGCTCCACCGTAAACTGGCCACCCCTGAACTCATCCAGAAACTTCCGGATGTCTCCTTCGTCCATGAATCCCTTTCCTTAGGTGCGTCCGCGCAATTGATTCTAGCATTTCCGCGAATCGCGTCGGCCTCAACGGAAATCGCTTTCATGCTTCTGACTTCAGGACTCCGGGCGTTCTTGGTCGGGTTAAAACGTTTTACCTTTGTGGACCCTTCTGGTAGATGCCTATTCCTCGAGGCGGCAAGTGATCGAAACTTCCGGGTGGCAGATTCCGAACATTTGGAACTTGAGTAGAGACAATATCCACGGCGTGGTTCTCGCAGAATATACCGACATGTGCGGACGGGCCGGGGTATTCTACTGTCGCGAAAGTTGCGCGCGAGATATAGTCCAGGAATTCTGATTCCGGAAACACACGGCAGTGTTTGCCCGGGGGACAGCCCTTTCTTTCTCATTCAACGACGCGAACGACTCATTCCGAACTGAATATGCGATATATGATCCCCAGCAAATCTCAAAAGACGGCTATTTCCCGACATTTTAACGGGGTGAGCATCCCTGATTTGAGTCTCGCCAATGTTAATCGAGGTTGACATGGGGTCGGCGGATGCTTCCTCGATTAACAGACGAAGGCTTCCTTCAGTTGGCTCAGCGATTTCTCGAAGAAAAAGATACGCACAGTCGTTAATCTCAGAAAACAGCTGAGACGGTATAGTCATAATTTCGTGATGATACTACCGCGAAAGCGTGAGTCGTCAACTAGCTTGCGCAACAACCCCTGAGACCTTAGTCTATGGCCGTGATGACTCCTGATTTCCTCGCCCTGGGACTCATTTGGTACATCGTTTTCCTTTTCTCGACCACCTGCCACGAAGGGGCGCATTCGCTGGTCGCGCACCTGGGCGGCGATCCCACCGCGTTTCAGGCCGGGCAGGTCTCTCTGAATCCCCTTCCCCACATTCGCCGCGAGCCGGTGGGGCTTGTGGTCGTCCCGATCCTTTCCTACATCGCCGCGCACTGGATGATTGGGTGGGCCAGTGCGCCTTTCAATCCCGCGTGGCAGCAGCGCTACCCGCGCCGCGCCGCGTGGATGGCCCTTGCCGGGCCGGCCGCAAACTTCATTCTTGTAATCGCGGCCGCCCTGTCGATCCGCATCGGTACCGCTCTGGGGTTCTTCCACATGCCGGACTCCATCGGGTTTACCCATATCACGGAGGCCGCCGCGCCCGGCATCGCCGGATTTGCAGCCACCTTTCTCAGTATTCTATTCGTGTTGAATCTGCTGCTCGGAACGTTCAACCTCCTGCCCGTTCCGCCGCTCGACGGAAACACCGCGATCACCGTCTTCATGAGCGACCGGGCGGCCTTGCGGTTCGTCTCCTGGACGCGCAGCCAGGGCTTCGGAATGGCGGGATTGCTTCTGGCCTGGGTGCTCTACGACAGGATTTTCGGCTCCATCTTTCGCGTCGCGCTCGCCGCCCTCTATCCGGGTTCTCACTGGGGCTGATTCACGCGTCTCGCCGCCCGGCGGCGCCCTGCCCTCGTCATTCGCATTCGCCAGGCGCTCGTTTCAAATGCGCACACGTGTTGCGGAAGGGTTGGTGCCCCACGCAGGCTGAGCCTCCAAGTTCTTCCGTTTGAATAGCGACAATCCCATGTTTTTGGCGCGGCTCATGCATTCATCCCCTGCGGAGGGACGTGCATGATGGATTCAATCAATACCCCGCAAAACAGCTACCGCGTCGAGGTGTCGGGATGGGACGCCTCGGAAAATTTCTTCGTCGAGAAGGCCGTGCTCGAATGGCACGGCGGAGAGCAGAAGGAAATCAGCCTTCAGGCAAGCCCGCGCGAGGGCTGCATCCTGTTCGTCCGCCTGCTGCAGACAACCCCCTCCATCAACAACATTCCGATCGCTTATCAGGCGGCAACAGTGGCGAAAAAAGATGAGCAGGGACGCACGCGCGTCTGCCTGAAGCAACTGAAATCCAGAAAAGACAAGCAGGCAGCCAGGCTTGTGGACGCCCCGCGCATGACGGCGTAACTACCCTGATCGAATGCTCGCAAAGCTGCCGCGGCGCCCCGCGCTGTCGCTGCAAGGGACAACGGTTCAGGTTCCCCTTTGGGACCGCAATGCCACTCCGGAACTTCCATTTCGAGATTCCGGGGAAAAACAGCGGCGGGATGCACATCCATTACGGTTCACGCAAAGCAGCGCCCAGATGAATAATCGAATCACCAGATGAATAATCGAATCAATTGATGCGACTTACATCCGCTGCTTCGATCCGCACCGGAACCCAGCAGTCTCCAGACGGCACATGTGTGCGTGCCCGGCACTCTGGCAACGGCCTTGCCTTAGTTACTGCACCATGACGATGACCCTGGAACACACCGAAGTCAGCATCGCTCGCAAGAATCTTCCCATCTGTGTTTTGGACGACGATCCCGACCACGTCGAGATCACGACGAACCGTCTTGAAAAAGCCGGCTTCCCCGTTGTGGGAACCACCAACCCGCAGGACGCCCTGCATAAAGTCCGCACGGGCGGCTGCCGCGCGGTGCTGGCCGATTTCAGAATGCCCGCCATGGATGGGCTGGTGTTCCTGCAGAAGACCCTGCAATACGATCCCGGCGTCTACGTGATCCTGATGACCGGCTTCTACGATGTGCAGACGGCCATCGAGGCCATCAAAGGCGGCGCTTACGATTTTGTCAGCAAGCCCCTCGACTATTCCCGTCTGGAGAAAACGCTCGACGAACTGGCAGCCCTCTTCACGCAGCGTTGCGAGATCCGCGAACTCGAGGAACGGCTCTTTCACAACTCGCAGTTCCAGGGCATCGTGGGAAAAAGCCCGGCGATGCTCGAGGTGTTCGATCTGGCCCGAAAAGTGGCGCGCCACTTCAGTAATGTGCTGATCACCGGCCCTACCGGCTCGGGAAAAGAGCTTGTCGCACGTGCGCTGCATGAGCTCAGCCCCGTGTCGCGCGAGCGCTTCGCCGTGTGCAACTGCTCGGCACTGGTAGACACGCTGCTCGAAAGCCAGCTGTTCGGCCACGTTCGCGGTTCGTTCACCGGCGCCACCGACACGCGTCCCGGTCTGTTCGAGTATGCCAACGGAGGAACCGTATTTCTCGATGAGATCGGGGAAACCTCGCCGCAGATGCAGGCCAAGCTCCTGCGCGTCGTCCAGAACCGGGAAATTCAGCGCGTCGGTTCACCGGAGCTGAGAAAAGTGGATGTGCGGATCATCGCTGCCACCAACCGCGATCTGCGCGCGGAGGTTTTGGGAGGCCGCTTCCGCGAGGATCTCTTCTACCGCTTGAACAGCATCGAGATTCGCGTTCCCGGACTCACCGAACATGCCCAGGACATTCCCGTGCTGATCCAGCATTTCGTGAAGAAGTACGGCGAGGCCTACGGAAAGCCCTTCCGGGGCCTTTCGCGCCGCGCGCAAATCGTGCTCATGCAGCACGACTGGCCCGGAAACGTCCGCGAACTGGAAAACGTTATCTCGAGCGCCGCCATCACCTCCACGGCCGAGTTCATCGACGTCGTCGATCTGCCCGAGCATCTGCAGAAGCCCCGCCGCCACGCGGCACTGCTAGGCAATGACTGGCGCCCGGTGCCTCTGGACGAAGTCCGGCGAGACCATATCGAGCGCGTTCTCACTATGTGCAACGGCAACCGCGTTCGCGCCGCGCAAACCCTTGGCATCGGCCGCACCAGCCTCTATCGCTTTCTCAAGCGCTCCAGGAAACAGGCCGCCGCCAAAGCCGCTCCGTAGCGCAAAGGAGCAGCGATGTTTCACTTCCATACTTCGTTCCATTCCGCCGCAGCTATCCGATGGACTCTCCTGCGTAAACCGACCGATATGAGTCGCTTGCCTCAAACTTCGGTGGAAACTTAATGCACTGGAGAATGCTGGAGAGCGCCATGCACAGGATGAAAATAGACGGCGAAGATCCAAATCTGTTTGGGCCCGCGAACCGGCGCCGGGAAGCAAGAATGCCGCTCACATTTCCGATCGAGGTTTCCGGATTCGACCGGCGCGGGCATTTTTTTACCGAGCAAAGCTCCTGCTCGGATGTGGGAGAAGCGAGCTGTGCGTTCCGGCTGCGCGCCGAGGTGCAGGAAGATGCGGTGCTCGCGATCCGCTCTTTTCACTGGCAGAACAATAACGTGCTCGATTCCAGGCCGGTGCTCTTCCAGGTCGCCCGTGTGGAGGCGGAGAACGATAAGACCAATCACGGCGCGGATGCGAACGCGAACGCAGAGACGCAGGAAGCCCGAACACTGGACGCAGAAACACGCGCGGCAGAGGCGCACACCAACGACCGCTGGATTGTCGCGGTCGTGCGGCTAAAGCCGGAGCAGCCGCAACGCAGCCGTCAAACAGAAAACATCGAGAGCGCGGTTTCCTGACCTGCCCCCAACCAACCCTAACAGCGCGCGGCACAAGCGAGCCGCGCGCCGCCCCCCAGTCGTTGGCCTGATCCGCTCTCTACGCAGGCAGCTCCGCCCAAGCACAAATCCCGGCGATGGGCGCCCGACTTAGTTCCCGCTGCTCGGGTACGACGCGTTGTGTAGCAGCGTTGCCGGCAAAGACACGTTAGAGTCCATGCGCACCAGCATTCCGGTCTGCGCCGGAAGTTCCACGTCCTTGCCCTTCTTCGCGACTACGTACGCCGTGCCGCCAATCAGTCCAATCATGGTGCCGCGCAGCACGCGGCTGAAGATCAGCCCCGCCGTCGAGCCTCCAGCGGTTCCGATCGCCACATCCTCTACGTCCGTCTTCACGTCGTGCCGCTCTTCCACCACGACGCCTTCCACCGTCGAAATATCTTTGCGCTGCTTGCCCGGGTCAACTCCCGCGTTGTAGATCGAGAGAATGCTCATGCGCGCGGGGAAGATTCGGCTCTCCACCTCGACCGAATTGAACACCAGGTTCATGGAAGCGCCGCCGCGGAACATCGATACCCACTTCGGGCGCTGCACGCTGCTGATCGTGCCGTGCACCTTGGCGCCGGCGGGGAGAATAATCTGGTTGCCGACGAACACCGGTTCGGCCACTACGGCCGTGAACGGGTCGCCATCGTGAGCCACCGACGTGCTGAGTCCATTGGCAAGCGTGACGCGAACCTGCGTCCCGGGAATTACGGTCTGATTTGCCTGCGCGTGCACGCCCGTCGTTGCGAACAGCGCCAGCAGCACCGCTGCGCCGAAAACTGTGAAGCCCTTCACTGCGTACTTCATTGCATACTTCATTGAATCCTCCTGTGTCGTCGAGCGGAACGCCGTGCGTCCGCGAAAAATTGGATTTCGATGGAAAAGTCCCGCGCGATAATTTTCGCTTCGCGAAGGTTTTGGGAGCAACAGCTCTGGCTCGACTGGGGGGTTGCGCCCGGGCAATGCTCCAGATGCCCCCGTGACGTGGGGGTTACCGCTGGCGCAGCGGTGAGAGCGCGGAGGACGCGCCCGAGCGATACGATACATCATCGCCCGAAGTTGCAAGCCAAAAAAAAACCGCCCCGTTCGTAAGCGGCATCGGGTGATTCCAGCACCGGCCTTTAAGTGGCGCCGGCACTCCTGCCGGCGCGCTCCCGATTCAACGCCACCAGTAGCGCCTTCCCACATTTCGCGAGAGAAATCTTCTTGGGTGTCATCCCGAACGCCCGGTCCGCCGCGTGCGTCGCCGGACAGTTCCAAAATAACTCTTTCGCCTTATCTTCGCCTTGTGCTACAGTGCTTCTCCAGAAATGCCGAGGCCGGGCAATACGCACTCTGGTAGAATCGGGCCGCCCGCTCCGGCGGGACCTAAACGAAAGCCCTCGAGGTGGCACCCATGAACGACGAAAAGTCTAAAAATCTGGATCTCGCGATTTCTCAGATTGAAAAGCAGCACGGCAAAGGCTCCATCATCCGGCTGGGCAATCGGGACGTGCTGGTCCCCGTCAGCGTGATTCCCACCGGCTCGATTTCCATCGACGCGGCCCTGGGCATTGGCGGCTTTCCCCGCGGGCGCGTCATCGAAGTCTACGGCCCTGAATCCGGCGGCAAGACCACCCTGACCCTGCACGTGATCGCCGAGGCGCAGAAACTTGGCGGGCAGGCCGCCTTCATCGACGCCGAGCACGCCCTCGACCCCGTCTACGCCCGCAAGCTCGGCGTGGACGTCGACAACCTTCTGGTGTCGCAGCCCGACAATGGCGAGCAGGCCCTGGAAATTGCCGAAGCGCTGATTCGCTCCAACGCCGTCGACGTGGTCGTCGTGGACTCGGTGGCCGCCCTGGTCCCCAAAGCCGAACTCGAAGGCGAAATGGGCGACCCGCAGATGGGCCTGCAGGCGCGCCTGATGTCGCAGGCGCTGCGCAAGCTCACCGGCATCGTCTCGAAATCCAAGACCTGCCTGATCTTCATCAACCAGATTCGCGAAAAAATCGGCGTCATGTTCGGCAACCCGGAAACCACCACCGGCGGCCGCGCCCTGAAATTCTATTCCTCGATACGCGTGGATATCCGGCGCATCCAGTCCATCAAGGAAGGCGACCGCGTGGTCGGCTCGCGCACCCGCGCAAAAGTGGTTAAAAACAAAGTGGCCGCGCCCTTCCGCGAGGCCGAATTTGACATTATTTACGGCGAAGGCGTCTCGCGCGAAGGCGATCTGCTCGATCTCGGCGTCATGAAAGGCATTCTCGAAAAATCCGGCACCTGGATTTCCTACAAGGGCGAGCGCCTCGGCCAGGGCCGCGAAAATGCCCGCATCTTTCTCAAGGAACACGAAGACATTCGCGGCAAAATCGAGAACGAACTCCGCAAATCCCTGGGCCTCGCTTCCACCAATGGAAACCTGCACGGGAGTGGGAGCGAAGATGCCAAAAAGCCCTCAGCCGAGGCCGAGAAGCCCGCAGCCATGGCCGCCGCGGCAGCTTCGAAAGGCCGCCCGGCCGCTCGCTAGACGCTGCTTCTCGATCGAAACGGCGCGGGTTCCGAGACGCGAGCTCAAGGACGCGAGGGGAGGGACGCGGTTTTCCTCGTCTCTCCCCTCCGTTCAGCATGGCGCCGGTGAATGAAACCGGCGCCGCGCGGGATCGGAATATGCACCCGCGTCTGGCGGTGCTACTATGTACCATGAGCAACGCTTACCGTTTTGTTTTTGAATGTCCTAACGGCCACAACATCAACCTTCAACGGAAGTGCACCAAGGAAGCGCTGTCTGAGACCGAAGCCCTTGAGATATTTGGCGACATCGAAGTTTCCTGCGAAAAGCTGAAGTGCGGGTGGCGCGGGAAGGCTTCCAAGGCCAGGCTTCTGCGAATATTACCTTTCAATTGGATTCTTTCACCTATCTCTTGAGGGCTCGTGATTGTGCGCGGGACCGAGCCATAGTCCTTCAGCGGATAACGCCGCGTTGATTGCGCCGGCAACTTGCGGCCTGTGCGATTTTTCTCGCACGTGGGTTTACCTTCCATGAAAGCTATCGCCATCCGAACGGGTCAAGACCGTCAGAAGGGCCCCGGAAAATTCCACTCTATCGCCACCGTGGCTTGCGACAAATGCGATGCCGAGTACGTAATCAGCCACAAGCGGAAACTGCGGGCAAGCCCAACGATTGCGGCCGGGCAGGCCGAGGAATTGAAAACGATGCTGTCTGAGGATCACCGGCCAAAGGCGAAGCGGGAACATCCGGACCTGGTGGAATTCGACTGAAGTCCGCGGCGTAAATTCGCGTCGTCGCAAACTGAAACGAGATTCAAGTGGGATACCACGGGGACTCCCATATACCGCATTCACCCTATTCAGTTGGAATCCCGGCAGCGCGATGATTCACCCGGAGGTTTCCGGTGCGAATGCTGATGGCCATCCTCGCGAAGTCCGGCCGGTTCCGGATGCTGCTACGAACAGGCAGCGCCATTGCAGCCGTCCTGGGATTTTTACTCCTCAGAATCTCAGCCCCTGCGGCTTTCGGGCAGGACTATCGATCGTCGCTGATCCGCGCCCCCTATTCCATCTCCTTCGGCGACGTGACCGTCGGCAAATCGAGTGATCCTCAGACGATCACAGTGCTGAACACCGCGAATCTCGGCGGACAAATCGATAAGGTCACCACGACGGGAGATTTCATTCAGTCCACCAATTGCCCGGCGCCTCCAGCCGCGGTCCTCCAGAATCAGACGTGTGGCATTGAGGTAACCTTCAAACCCAAAGTCGTAGGCCCTGCAACCGGAACTGTCGCCGTGTTTCACGACGGCAGCCCCGATCCGCTCACCGTCTCTCTCAGCGGATCTGGCACGCTTCATCAAGCCGCTCTTCAGCTTTCGGCGACCGCGCTCAATTTCGGTGAGCAGAACCTCGCCACCGTGAGCAGCCCGCAAACGATTACATTGTCAAATCCCGGAGAAAAGGCGCTTCTGATGTCGGGGATCACTGTAACGGGCGATTTCACCATGATGTCGAGTTCCACGTGCGATCCCGGCCAGAGCTCGCTTGCTCCCGGCGCGAACTGCACGATTGTGATCTCCTTCGGTCCGCTCAAAACCGGCAAGCGCGAAGGACAGCTGACTATCAAAGATGACGCGTCCGGCAGCCCCCAGGTGATCGCACTGACCGGCCTCGGCGCGTTATAGACTTTAAATTCCGCGCTTTGGTGTGCTACTGATTTTCGGCGCTCTGCTTGAACTTGGGAGGCGGGGGCATTTTCGCCAGTTTCGGCAGGTATTCCGGGTACATCGTTTCCGCTCCGCCGCGCGCTGCTTCGATAGGTATTCCGTAGTTCGAGGGATACTCGCCCAGCCAGGGGTTGGTTCCCGGCAAATGGTGCGCAACGTAGCCTCGCGGGTGCTGCACTTCGTCGCTCGGTATGCAGTTCATCGGCTTGAATTCGACGAACTCGCTCGCGATCCAGTTCGACGTCCGTAGAAACGATTCGGTCAGATAAATCGGATCATCCACAAAGGTGGCCACTGTGAAGTAACTCCCGTGGCGGATGTAAAATTCCGTCATCGTGGCCTTGTCGCTCCGTGGAACGCCATTTCGCCGGATCCATCCTTCCTTCAAATGGCTTGTGGTCACCTCCAGCATGTCCGCCACCCACTCGCCGGTCGAAAAGCCCTGCCAGGTGTGGGCGGCATATTCAGAAGGGTGAGGGCGGCCGTCCATGTAGATCGTGCGCTGCGGCAGCATCCACATAAGCTGTGTGTGCCAGGCCATCACTTTTTGATCCAGTTGCCGGATATCGGAATAGATCCGCATGCTGCCCGGGCCTCGCACGGCATAATCGGCAGGGTGGGGTTCGCATTCGTGCTCGATCATTTCCCACTTCTGCGCGTCCCAGCTGTCCGCCCTGCTGCGCGCCTCGTCGTTAATCGGGATCCCCGTGTAGTCTCCGATTTCCGGGCCATGCAGCCGTTCCGCGAAATCCTCATGCAGTTTCTGCGCCCATCCGCCAGACAAATCCATCTGAGCGAACGCGGGGGGAGCAAGCGATCCGCCGGAGAGCAATAGCAAGGCCGCCACTGGGGCCAGCCGATGAATTTTCAGCATCGTGTTCTCCCTATGAACGCATGCCGCATGCAATATTCGTAAAAGCCCCTTGTTCACGACCCATCTCCGCCGCCACTATCGCGAACTCTCATATTAGGTATGGAGCCTGTAGTAACATCTCCGGATAACCTTGACCGGAACCTAGCCTCTAAACGCGTACATACTACGCTTCTTCTTTGGCCGCCCGCAACGATTTCGCCATTGCATCCGAATGCAATAGCGCGCCGAACTTTAGTTCATTTACACCCACCGGCTGTTTCTTTTTCGCGGGATGCTAATCGTTCCGCCAATTGCATATGGACACTGTCGAGTGTAGATTACAGCCGGCATCGAGGTGGATCGCAGCAAGAGGAGATCATTTCCCGGTGAGAAACGAGGAAGGAAGCCTTCGGGGCTGGCGAAGACGATACCTTGTTTTTGTATTGTTATCGCTGGCAGGATCCCGCGCGCCGATCGCGCGCGCCCAATACCCGTCGCACCCTCAAATTGCCAAAGACGGAACGGCGGTTCTCCTCGAGGATTATGTAAGTCTCCCTCTCTCGAGCGGCACTCTTCCGGGCGCGAAGAAGGGCGTCATCGATTTCAAGGGCCAGTTGGGCCGCGCGACTTCCATGCGATCGGAGCCCGCAAACGCGCCGCTGGCGGCATCGCGTTTTTTCGTGGACGACCAGAGCGGCACGCTGTACATCCTGGACAAGAAATCGAAGACGTTCACGCCCTACCTGCGTTTTGACGAAATCTTTCCGAATTTCGCCTCCGGCTCGGGCGGACCTTCCGGGATTGTCTCGTTCGCGTTCGACCCCAACTATGCGAAAAACGGCAAGTTCTACACCGTACATTCCGAGAGGCCCGGCAAGAATCCTTCTGCGCCCACCAACAGCCAGCTCCCCGCTCTGGATTTGGCCGGATACACGGTAACTCCCTCCGCAAATCATCCGGCCTCGCCCGTTCACATGGAGTGCGTTCTTGTCGAATGGACGGACACCAATATTCGCAATGCCACCTTTGAAGGGACGGCGCGCGAGCTCTTGCGGACGGGGTTTGACCGGGGCGGACACATTATGGGTGATTTGATCTTTAACCCTTTGGCACGGCCCGGTGACCAGGATTACGAGAATCTTTACATTTCGGAGGGAGACGACTTTTCGGGGGAATCGCCTGGTTCCAGACATACCCTCCCCCAACAGCTCAATTCCCTGTACGGAAAAATAATGCGGATTACTCCCGACATTACTCTTCACCCGAAAGACATGCTCAGCGACAATGGCCGCTACCGAATTCCTTCGAGTGGCGCGGACCCCAACCCATTTGTCTCGGTGGCCGGCGCTCGGCCTGAAATTTATGCCTACGGCTTCCGGCATCCGCACCGCATGACGTGGGATATCGCTTCGAAGACCTTTCTCGTGAATGATATTGGCGCGAACTCGTGGGAAGAAGTCGACATCGTCACCAAGGGCGGCAATTACGGATATGCGGAACGGGAAGGCAACGAACAGTTTTTTCCGCTTCCTTATGACGCGGGCAGGACGGGAAGTCAATTGGATCCCCCGGTTCCGTTCACGGAGATCGATCGCCTCACGGTCGAAGGACTGCCCGAGCCGGTGGTTCCTGTCTATGCTGCGGCGGTATACAGCCACCGGGACGGGGACGCGATCGGCAGCGGCGCCGTTTACCGCGGCAAGCTCATGCCGGAGCTTCGCGGGAAGTACATTTTCAGCGACATGACCACCGGCCGGATTTTCTATGCCGATCTGGCCGAAATGATCGCGACCCACGGGGAACGCAACAAACAGGCCACCATTCACGAGCTTCAGATCATGTACAAGAGCGCTTACGACACCGCCAGCGCGCAACCCGTAAAACGGAGGATGTTCGACATCGTCGCCGAAACGTGGGCCCACAAGGGAGGCATACCTCTCGAGGACCGCGTTCTCCCGGG
The DNA here is from genome assembly GCA_963848365.1 of uncultured Acidobacteriota bacterium. Taxonomy (GTDB): domain Bacteria; phylum Acidobacteriota; class Terriglobia; order Acidiferrales; family UBA7541; genus Palsa-295. Next base: position 100,024 of record CAWKDI010000002.1, on the reverse strand, counting down.
CACGGGTCACGCCACCACTCCGCCCGCGGCAGACCCTGAGGGGGTCGTTTATGGCGGAGGGCGCGCCGATCCGCGCATCGCTGTTGGCGATGACGACGAAATTTACGTTCTTACGAAGTCCGACGGGATGATCCGGAAAATGACCGCCATCGTCACCCCGCCTCCCGTGGCGCATAAGTAAGAAAAACATTCCGATTGCCGGACGCAAGAAGAAGATGCAGGAAGACGCAAAAAGAAGACGCAGGAGGAATTAGGATAATGACAATTAAAGCGACGCATCTATCGCGCGCCTTGCTTCTGGCGCTGGCAGCGATGATTTTCTCACCGAGCGCGAGGCCTCAGGCGCAGCCCGACTTCAGCAAGACCGAAATCAAGACCACCAGGATCACCGAACATTTCTACACCCTCGAGGGCCAAGGCGGCACCATCGGTATTCTCGTCGGTTCCGACGGCGTCTTCATGGTGGACTCCGAATTCGCTCCGTTAACCGACAAGATCGTCGCGGCCGTGAAGCAGATTACCGATGCTCCGATTCGCTTTCTCGTGGACACCCACTTTCACGGCGACCACACGGGCGGCAACGAAAATTTCGCCAGGATGGGCGCGACGATCATCGCTCGCGATGAGTTGCGGAAGCGCCTGGCGGAAGGAGCACCGGCCGTGAATGGCGCTGGCGGGCGTCCCCCTGCGCCCCCGCCGCGCTGCCCACGATCACCTATCAGGGCAAGATGACCGTCCATATGGACGATGAAAACGTCGAACTCATTCCCATCCCCCGCGCGCATACCGACGGCGACACCCTTGTCGGATTCCCCGAGAATAACGTCCTCATGACGGGAGACGTTTATCGTTCCCTGGGCTATCCCAATATCGATCGCGCCAACGGCGGCACCCTCAACGGGATCATCGATGGGCTCGCCTACATCGTCTACAATTCCGGCCCGGACACCCGGATCATTCCGGGCCACGGACCCGTCGTGGCCAAAGAAAGAATCCGTTTGGACCGGGAGATGATCCTGGCCGTGCGCGACAAAATCGCGCAGCTTATCCAGCAGGGAAAATCAGAACAGGAAGTGATCGCTGCCCATCCCACTGCGGAATACGATGCCAAGGTTCGCCAGGGCGCGGAAACCGCCGATCGTTTTGTCAGCCAGGTATATCAGGAGATTAAGTCGGGATCCGCCGGCAGCAGCCATTAGCCTTGCGCGGATCCTTCAGCGCGCGAGGTCGCGAGTCCCGGCGGGCCAGCTCAGAGAGCGGGCCAGCCAACTTACAAGAGCAAAGCAAGGAGGATTGCATGATTGCAGCAAGAATGAAACCGGCGTCGCTTGCCGCCATTATTGCCGTTGCCGCATTCATCTTCGGCAGCATGGCCGGTGCGGGAATGGCATGGGCCAAATTCGGAAAGGTTGTGATTATCAATTCCGGCAAGGATTCGCCGGCAGCCTCGTCGCTGCCGCCCGTGAAATATTTCTCGAAGGAGCAAGTCGAAAAAGAATTCAACGAGCAGAAGGACTTCGGCACGCTCTACGACAGCGATTACGGCGACGAGAATTTCAAGGTAAAGGTAACCAGCCGCACGAAAGTCCCCGCCGCCGAAGTACACAAGGATTTCACCGATGTTCTCTACATCGTGAAGGGATCGGCGACGCTCGTCACAGGCGGGAAACTAGTGGACGACATGACTCCGCGCACATGGCCCGACGGCCGCCCCTTCACGGAGACGAAGCTGGCGCGCACCATGAAGGGCGGAGAATCGAGGCAAGTGTCGGCGGGTGACGTAATCGTGATTCCCAACGGCGTGACGCACTGGTTCAAGCAGATCAACGGCACCTTCTGGTTCTTCAACGTAAAGTGCCGCTAAGACCGAGCAGATAAAAGCGAAGCCCAGCGGCGACCATAACTTCGCTGGCGAGTTTTGCTCCGATTGTGAAGCGTTCTGAAGCGCCACCGAATTGACCCGGATCGGTTGAGCCCGCGTCAGTTGACCCGCGCTTCTCACTGCTTCATATACTTGGTCACCATCTTGCGGTTGACTTCCGCTCCGTACACGTTACCGTCCGCATCAGCCGCCACGCCTTCGGGACCGCTTGCGCCCTGCCCCGCAACCTGCGGGGGTGCCGGAATCAAGCCGGTAAGTTTGCCGTCAGCGGAGTTGCCGATCATGATCCCATCCTGTATCCGAGCCACGTAAATCATGCCCTTCTGATCGACGAAAAGACCGCTCGGGCGCCCGAACTGCGTCCATTGGTCGATGAAATTTCCTTCCTGATCGAAGACCTGAATTCGTTTGTTGCTCCGGTCAGCGACATAAAGGCGGCCCTTCGGGTCGATGGCAATGGCATGGAGTTCGCCGAACTCGCCGGGCCCGGTTCCCTTTTTCCCCCAGGATTTGATGAATTTACCGTCCTTCGAAAATTTGACGATGCGCGCATTGGAATCGCCGCCATGGCCGTCCGCGACGAAAATAGTCCCATCGGCGGCCACCACCACCCCTGACGGACGATTGAAGGTATCCGGCCCGTCGCCTGTGACGCCGGCCTTGCCCAGCGTCATGAGGATTTTTCCCTGCGGGCTGAACTTCACGACCTGCTGGCCCTTCCCGTCCTGCCCGCCGGCGTCGCTTACCCAGACGTTGTCGTCCTTGTCTGTAAACAGCGAATGGGGAAATACGAACATCCCGCCGCCGAAACTCGTCAGCAGGCGCCCCGCGGGATCGAACTCGAGAATCGGGGCTTCGTCGCTGCCCGCGCAGGTGTTGGCCGAGCATCGCTCGAAAACCCAGATGTCTCCCTTGCTGTCGACGGAAATCCCGGCGGCCGACCCCCAGGCTCTGCCCTCCGGCAGCTTCGCCCAATGCTCGACGATCTTCGTGTACGGATTGGGCAAGGATTCCGGCGCGGACTGCGCCACGGCGCTGCCGGCCAGGGCGAGCGAAAGAAGCGAGATCGCGAGTCGTAGCTTTGCAGCTTTGCTAAGCATTAAAATCTCTCCTGGGCAGTCTTCCCGGGTAACTCACCGGCTTCTATACGCAAACCCACGTAAACACTGGACGCAACACTGGGTCAGGGCTCTCCCTCCAACTTCCGAATGCGAACCTCAATCCCGGTGTCCTTCACAGCGGCCGCGAATTCCTCAGGCTTCGACCCGCGATAATGATAGGGATACACAATTTTCGGCTTGAACGCTTCCGCGCACACGGCTGCTTCCGTTGGTGACGCCGTTCGGGTATCGCTCATGGCGAGAAAGGCCACGGTAATATTCTTCAGGGCCTTCATTTCCGGCGTGCACTCCGAATCCCCCGAAAAGTAGACGCGCGTGTCGCCGAAGTTCAGGACGTAGCCGCTGCCAACTCCCTTGTGGTGAAACGGCTTCCCTGGCGCGGAACCCCTGACGAGGTTGTACATCGGGACGCCTTCGATTTCGATTCCCAGCACCGTCTTTTTTTCCGTGTCGCCGATCGCCTCGACCTGCCCGCAGGCGGGCGCGCAGTTGAGAGTATCGATCACAGCCGGCGGGCCCACGATGATCGTTCCCGGCTTTTTCAGCTTGTCCATCATGTCGCGGTCCAGGTGATCGCGATGCGTGTGCGTTGAAATGATCAAATCCGCCGGAGGAAGTCCGGTGTAATCCCCCTGGCTCCAGGGATCGACGTGAATGACGATGCCGCCAAATTCAAGCATCACGCTCCCGTGGTAGAGAGGCATGATGCGCAGTTCGCCGCGCGACGTCTGCAGCACATCCGCCTGCCTGTTGGAGGCCGTCGCGTGCACGGCCACCGATACCGCGAGGAGCGAAACCGCCAGCAGGGCTAACGAGACAAATCGCATAAGTTTTTTCTGCACGACGCGGCCCCCCATCGGCTCGAGGTGATCAGGGAATGGCGACTCGCACTTATACACCAATCGCCGTTATTTCAAAAATCTTCTCTATCTGCGTTCATTCTCCGGAGATCCCGGCGCCCTCAAGAAAAAAGGTCATTCGTCTTCATCAATGCTTCATCGATCTTCATCATCTTCAACAATTTTCATCTGGCCGCCCTTCAAGGAGCGGCGTTCGCTCTACATGGCGTGGGATTCCACTTGGCGCCGTTCGGCTCGAGCCTGTATTGCTCGCTGGTGATGAATTCGTCGCTGAGATATTTCGGATCGTCCACAACCGACGTCAGAATCAGGTAGGAACTGCCCAGATGTTCCACGCGATCGAAGTATTCGATGAGCACCGCGTCTGCGCTATAAGGGACGCCGTTCTTCCGCAGGTAGCCCGGACGCATGTGCGTGGTCACCACGTGCAGCGTTCCTCCTTTGCCGGGCACGAGCCCTCCAAACTGGCGGCCGTAGCCGCTGTTCTGCACCTGCTTTTCCCACTCGGCCACGGAGTCCCCCTGCCATTGAGGTTCGCCCCCTTGCCATTTTGGCCCGTCGAAGTGCAGCAGGCGCTTTTGCATTCCCGCATCCGTGTCGATCTCCAGCGTGTTACTGTCCGCCCACGTGATATGCAACCGTTCGGGAACGCGCATCAGCCCGGCCGCACCGTAAGCCTTGCATTGATTCCCTTCGGCCTCGTCTTTCGCGGGATCCCAGTTATCACCGACTTTTCGTCCCTCGGCGTTCAGGGGCACGCTTGCGAAGTCGCCTTTTGCCGGCGTCATCATCCGCCATCGCCAGTCCTCGTCCACGATCGCCACCCAGTAACCGGTAACGTCGATCACCGCCTCCGCCTTGGCCGTGATGGCGGGCTTGGCCTGCGCCGCGGGGGCGCCCTGCGCGGCCAGCTTGCCATTGAGCAGGAGAGTCGCAAGTATCAGGCCGGTTGCCGCAGCCGGCAGCCACGCCGCGCCCCTCCGGAGTCCTCGTTCACCCATCGCCATCTCCTCCTGCGTGCTTCCCGTACTTATTGTCCCTGCTTCTTCTTTCCCTTGCTCAGGTCGCGGTAAATCGTTTCCACAAAAGTCTCGGTCGCGGGCGACTTCTCTCCGTCGCCATACAGCGTATCGAAACCCAGCGCCGGCTTCGCGGCCTTCACCTGCTCGAGAGTCATGCCCTTGTTGAGCAGGTCTTGTATCCGGTCCCGTACGATGGTCACCATATCCCGGTAATTCACAATGTCGGTTCTGTCGCAAAGCCTTCCGTGCCCCGGGATCACGTAAGTGCCGGCCTCCTCGCCGAACTTCGTGATCAGCAGGTCGTCCACAATGTGATTTAACGCATCGATGGTGCCGTTGACGCTGCCGCCCCGGGCCAGGTCGATGATCGGGAAGCGCTCCGGGTCGAAAATAGCTCCCGTGCTCACCACGTCCGACCTCCGGAAAAACACGATGCTGTCGCCGTCGGTATGCGCCGCGGGCATGTGCTCGATCACCACTCCTTCGTTGTTGAATAACCTCCAATCGGGCGTGTCGTAGGTGTCGCTTGGCCAAAGCTCTTCCGGTATTTCAGGGGTCTTCCCGGATGGCACGCTCATCCGCTTCAGCACATCGATGTATGCCATCACCGACGCCCCCGTTCTCTCGCCCGAAGTTCCCGCTTGTACATAGGGAGCGAACGTTCCCCCGGCCCCCACGTCGTGATTGCCGCCGATCACATCTTTATCCGCGCTGGTATTGATGATGTAAGAGATGGGCTTGTCCGATATCGTGCGAATGGCCGCCAGCACATCCTTGCCGCGCCCCATCTCCCCGGTGTTCACGATCAGAAGGGCTTCCTCGCCCACCTGTACCGTGATGTTGGCGCCCGCGCCGACAATCATATACACGTTGCCCTGGACGGGAAGCACCTCGAGCTTCCCCTCCTTCGCCCTGGACGGTTGCCCGGAGTTCGGATTCTGCCGCGCATGAATGCCGGTTGCCGTTCCCGTGAAGGCCATGGCGGCCAGCGCGACCAACCCTACTGCCCAGGCACGAGTGGCTACGTTTCGGTTCGTCATTTAGTTCTCCGCGCTCTCATCGAACTTGGGCGGCGGGGGCATCTTCGCCATCTTCAGGATATATTCCGGGTACATGGTTTCCGCGCCGCCTCGCGCGGCCTCCACGGGTATCCCGTACTTCGCCGGATACTGCGCCAGCCACCGGTTCGTTCCCGGCAGATGATGGGCCACGTACCCTCGAGGGTGCGGCACCTCCTGGCTCGGTATGCAGTTCATGGGAGCGAACGAGACGCCCGGGCTCAATATCCAGTTCGACGTCAGAATGTGCGCCTCGGTGAGATAAATCGGGTCATCCACGATCGTAGCGATCGTGAAATAATTCCCGTGGCGGATGTAAAATTCCGTCATCGTGGCCCTATCGCTGCGCGGAATGCCGTTGCGCCGCACCCATCCTTCCTTCATATGCGTGGTCGTCACCTTCAGCATGTCCGCCACCCACTCGCCGGTGGAGAAGCCTTGCCAGGTGTGAGCGGCATATTCAGAAGGGTGAGGGCGTCCATCCATATAGATGGTGCGCTGCGGCAGCATCCACAAAAGCTCCGTGTGCCAGGCCATCACCTTCTGATCGATCTGCCGGATATCGGAATAAATGCGCATGCTTCCCGGGCCGCGCACCGCGTAGTCGGAAGGGTGCGGCTCGCACTCGTGTTCGATCATTTCCCACTTCTGCGCGTCCCAGCTGTCGGCCCTGCTGCGCGCCTCATCGTTAATCGGCTCTCCCGTGTAATCGCCAATTTCGGGGCCGGGTCCGCGTTCCAGGGCGTCCTCGTGGACTTTCTGAGCCCATCCGCCCGACAAATCCATTTGCGCAATGGCGGGTCGAGCCAGCAGTCCGCAGGCAAGCAACAGCAACGCCGCCGGCAGATTCACCCGGTGAATCTTAGCCATCGGATCCTCTCCTTCAATTCTCCGGACTAATTCGCGAGCGGATTGGGCCGCAACTGGAATTTCACCAGATTGCCCTTCGTGCCTTTTCCGCCCTCCGAGTGCCAGATGGCGTTGGGGCCGTAGTCGGCATACATCGCCCGTCCCTTCCACCCTCCATTCGGATCGTCGATGCGCCCGTCCATCCCTCGCTGATAGAATCCCATCGGATAGGGCACTCGCAGCACCACCCATTTCCCGGTGCTGGGAATCAGCGCCAGCAGCGAATCCGAGTCGGTTCCGTCGGCAACCGGAATGTCGTTGCCCAACCCCAGCGTGTTGAACTTATCCACCCAGTTGTAATAGTGATGATCCACCGCAATGTTGTCCGTCACTCCGCTCTTAAACCGCGGCCCTGGCGATGGATAGAACGTCCATCCTTCCGGGCAATGCTGCCCGTCGGTGGCGGCCTCGCCGGTCAGCACCGCGCACTTGCTGCGGTCAAAACTAGCCATGTGCCCGCTGCCCAGCGCCGACCAGACAATTCCTTTGCTGTCGATGTCGATCCCGCGCGGCGAGAATGCCACCACCCCTGCCGGCGCCTTCGGGTTCTGGAAGGGTGGCTCATAGACCTCGGTCGCGCAGGTCTTCGGATCGATGCGGAACATCTGCCCTGGAACCCCGGCCCTCGCGCCCCACACGCTGCCGTCAACCGGATTGGGAGCCACGCTGTAGACACCGCGCATGTTGATCTTCTTGTCGATTCCTTCGTCGAACTTGCCGTTGCCGTTGATATCGAAATAGCCGCCGCACCAGCCCTGCGCGGCCTCTTCGTTCCCGGTCTCATCCAGCACGCGCGTTTTCACCCAGCCGATCGTGCCGGTGCGGATGCCGTCGACATACACCGTTTCGTCTTTGTCGTCCGCGAATACCACGTGATGCGCCTCAAAACACGTGTTCACCAGCTTGAACGCCTTCGTCTTCGGATCGTAGACGGCCAACTGGCGGAAGCTCACGTTGAGCGGAAGATTTTTCGCATAGGGATTATCGGATCCCTCCTTGCAATAGGCGGGCGGGTTGTCGTCCCGCCGGCTCCGCGCCGAAATCCAGACGCGGCCTTTGCTGTCCATCGCCATGGCCGCCGGATCAGCGGGATCGTACCAATACAGCTCGTTGCCCCAGTAGGGGGACGGCTGCGACATGCTCTGCGGCGTACTTGGACGGCACGCTCGAGTCGGCCACAGGTACCCTGGTTTCCGAGGCGCTGTTCTTCACCGGATCGACCATCAGAAATCCATCGTTGCCCCAGTCCGCGCCATAGATCGGACCGTAAGCGTTGGCGGTCGGCTGGCGCCAGTCCGTCGAAAGCTCATCATGCACAAAACTGGCCGGTCCGCCCCACTCCCACAACGTGAGCACCACGTTGCGCTCAACACCCTGAGGCCGCGGGGGAACCGGCGGCAGTTCGCCGGCGGCGATGCGATTCGTCCAGTCCGCATACATGGCCAGCGCCCGGTCGCGGCCAAAATTATTCATCACGGAACTCATGTTGGCGCCGTTTTGTCCCACCTGAAGGCGGTGGTCCCATGCCAGCGATGGTGAATCGAATTGCCCGAGCGAAGGCTCGAGCTCGCGCGTCGCTTTGTCTCCCAGTTGATGGCAGACCTCGCAGCCCGTCTTCATCTGCTGAATCCAGTCCGCCTGCGTCTTCATGGTGACCGCTATGCCATTCCCCTGCGGCCCGGTCCCCGGGAAGTTGTCCTTCGAGGGCACGTTCACCAGCGAATACCAGTAATCGGCCGGGTAGTATTGCGCCGCCGCGCGCGCGTTGGGCGCCCGCACCGCGGTCAATGCCAGCGTCTTTCCCGGCGTGCTTTCCACCGGCTTCGAATCCACCAACCCATAGCCTCTCACCCACACCTTATAATTCGCCATCGGCAGCTCCGGCAGCAGGTAGCGGCCTCGGTCGTCGGTAACGACGATCTTGCGAAACTTCGTCGGCAAATCGGTGGTCTCCGCGATGACCCACACGCCGGCTTCCGGCCCCTTCGTACTCGTCACCACGCCGCCGATATTGTCCGCGCCAACCTTCACGCGATTTGCCTCCGCTTGGGCCGCGGCCTTTGCGGCTTCTGCGCGGGCTTCGGTGCGCGCCGTCCCCAGGGCCCAGACAACACAAATGCCAGCCAGAGCGATTACTGGAAACAGGACCGGCTTCTTTTGCAACATAGCTTCCCCCTGACGCTTGGCGAATCCGCCGCCTTTGTTCTCGCTGTCTTTGTTGTCGCTGTCTCGGAACACTCGAAAAATTCCTGACCGGCTGGCGCTACACTCGGACTACTGCACGACTCCTTGCCACTTCCATCCGTCCGACGGGCGGGTGATGCTCTTGATACGCATGCGGTGTTCGGATGGATCGCGAGCCGGGTTTCCCGTGACGATCACGTGATCGCCGATTCGCAGCTGGTCCTTGCTCACGTGGTCCTGGCTCAACTGCGCCGCGCCTCCCCATTCAAGCGACCACGTCTGCACCTGCCCTTTGTCGTCGGTAACTTCGACCTTCACGAATGAATGCGGATTGCGGTACAGAAACTCCTGCATGGTTCCCTCGATTGTTGCGGTCTGGTCGACGATGTAGGTGGCGGCAAAGGAATGATGCGCATAAACGCGGCCGCACAGCAGCAACATGAAAACCGCAACAGAGGAGACGATCACTTTGTATTTCATTAGTCAGCTCCTGGACGGACCCCCACAAACCTCACGATGGTACCTCAAACGAGCCGCTCAAGCGCTAAGTTACATCCCTCCTGGATTTTCCACCACCGCTGAACGCCCATGTTAATTGACACCTGAGGCATCCGCGCGTTGGCACGCGTCATGCCAGCCCTGCCTGCAGGCACGCGCGTAGAGAGAGGCCGGTGTGCGGTCGGTGATCGGCGCTTTGCTGCCTTGCAGGATGATCGGGTAATCATCCAGCGTGGGCGGCGCGGTTTGAAACGCGCTCGCGCCCGCAATGGCCTGCCGGGCATTGCCACACGCCGGCGGAAAACCGAGCGCGCACCCGCGCTCGAGCGCCACGACCGCTCCCGCGCGATCCTTCTGGCGCGTTGCCTGCATGATCCCGAACTCGTTGCACGACCAGCCCGATCCGCCGGCGCAATAATTCGCATGCAGGTCCGCAAGATATCTGCATGCGTAGGAACGATCCTTCTCGCAGGCTTGCTGCCAGAACGGCAGCCATTGCCCCGGATGTTCGTCGCTCAGACCGTGAGTCGCGCTCATCACTGCAAACACGGCGGCCCACGCGGCCATGTACGCGAGGTTGCGCTGCCGCCCCGCGAGCGAGCGGACGAGGTTCGACGGATCGATCCGGCGAAACAGCTTCGATCGCGCCAGTCGATCGATCAGTTGGATGGAAACATTCAACAGAGGAACCGGCAGCAGCTTATCGTAAAACGGCGGCAACCCCGAACGCCCCAGAGCTTCGTAAAGTCCCACGACGCCCAGCCCATAAAGCATGCCGAAGACGATGCGGCCGAGGTCGGTGCGGGGCGAAGTGGAAGGATCGGTGAAGAGCAAATGCATCCCGAGGAACACCGCGATCGGGATGTAAGAATCGCCGAAGAAATAAACGCCCGTCGCGGCGAAGTAGGACAGGCTGAACAAATACGTGGTGATCACCGCCGACATCGTCATGGTGGTTACGCCGAAAAGGTATTGGCCCGGCAGGCCAACCAGAAACAGGAACAGGTACATGTGCGGCGGATAGAATTGGGTGACGGCGATGTCCTTACCCCAGGTGACGTCGGTCGCATTAGCAAGGATAAGCCCGAGCGAAAACACCATCAGGGCAAAAGAGGAGGGATTGAAAATGTGCACGCGTCGCCCATCCTTGTTCCATCGGATCAGTTCTTTCGCTGCGAAACCGATGGCGACCATCAGGAACTGCAGGTAAAACGAGTCGGGCCGGAACCAAAGGAACAGGTTGATGCTGAAGATCACCGGCAGCGGGCCGAAGCCCAGCGTGTAGGTCTCGCGTCGCGACCAGGAGAGCAGGATGTCGAAGGCGTATGCGAAAAGCAATTGCGCGACGATCAGATAATAGGAGTGGTAAACCTGCCGCCAGTACCAGCCCCAGTAGAGGAAAATCGAGGTGTGCACGCAAGCCTGAAGATAGTGCTGCGCGCGGAGGCTTACTTCGAGGGTGAAGCTGCGATGAACGCGCCGCGCCGAGGCGAACAGGACCGCGTTCCACACGAGCAGCGCGGCCGCGGCCCCGATGAACGACCACCAGAGGCGCCGATTCTCCCGCACCGGTTCCAGCAGGATGAATGCAGCGAGGCTTACCGTGAAGGCGACGGGCAGCGCAAAGGCCTGGGCGCGCGATAAGCGAACCTGGCGAAGAGCGGCGGATGCAGCCGCCAATTCAGCGCCAGGATCGCTGCAAATCGCCATTATCAGAAACGAAGAGCGTTGTCACTTCGCGAGCGGATCGGGCCGAATCTGGAAATGATACAACTGGCTCGGCGTGCCCTTGCCGCCTTCGGTAAGCCAGCTGCCGCGCGTCATATTGGCTGAGTACGCGCCTTTTCCTTTCCACCCGGCATTGGGATCGTCCACGCGCGCGTCAAAGAAGCGCGAGAAGAAGCCCATGCGATAGGGGACGCGCAGGCGAATCCACTGCTTGGTATCCTGCTGGTAAGCGATCAGCGAATCGGAATTCGCGCCGTCGATGATCACGACGTCCTTGCCAAGCCCCAGCGAGTTGTACTTGTCGATGAACATGTAATAGGTGTTGTCGGAAGTAATGTTTGGATCGGTCTGGAACGTCGGCCCGGGTACGTGGGTAAACGAAGTCCAGCCCTCGCGGCAGGCTTTCCCGCTGATCGCGTCTTTGCCGGTGGGAATCGTTTTGCATTTTGTGCGGTCAAAGCTCGCCAGCACGCCCTCGGTTTGCAGCGGGGTCCACACCACGCCCTTGCTGTCGATATCGATTCCGCGCGTTTGATTTCCGCCGATTCCCTTCTCGGCGTCGTAAGGAACCTCGTAAACCTCGGTCTGGCAGGTAGCCGGCGGGTTCGAGCCTCGCACCATGCGAATCAGCCTTCCCGGATTGATCTGCAAGTCGGAGTACCAGAAGCTGTCATCGACGGTGTTGTATGCCACGCCATAGGCGCCCGGCTTTTCGATTCCCGGCGCAGCCGCGCACCAGCCCTGCGACTTTTCCGCATCGTGGGTTTCGTCCCACAGCCGCGTATTCAGCCAGCCGATGCCGCCGTCGCGCTGCACGCTGAAGTAAAGGGTGTTGTCTTTGTCGGTGGAGAACATGATGCGGGTGCTCTCGAAGCACAAATCCACAAAACCGAACTTGCCGGTTTTCGGATCGTACACATCCACGCCCTTGCCGCCGGACTCGCGCGGCGAGGCCTTGGCATAAGGATTGCTAGACCCGGCCTTGCAGAAATCGGGATTGCCGACGCGAGTCTCGACGTTGAACCACACGCGCCCCTTTTCGTCCATGGTGGTGGGACCGGGATTCACGGGATCGTCCCAGGGCAACTCATCGCCGAAGTAGGGCGATGGCGCGAGCTGGTTCTGCGGCGACCATGTGACCAGCTTCTCCCGGTCCGCCTCGTTGGGCAGAGGAATGGGAACCTCGTAGCTTTCGTTTGTCTTGGGATCGAGCACCGCCAGACAGGTCACCTTTTTGCCCTTATGGCAGTCGCCGGACCAATCAGCGCCATACACCGGCCCATTGGCGTTGACCGTCGGGTTTCGGCGGTCCGTGCTGATCATCGCGTGCAGGAATGCGGTAGGCGTGGCCCAGTTCCACATCGTGATTACCACGTTGCGCTCAATTCCCTGCGGACGCGGCGGCACCGGAGGCAGCTCGCCGGCGGCGATCCGGTCGCCCCAATCGGCAAATAGCGAAAGGACGCGGTCATGCCCCATGCGGTTCACGCTCTGCATCATCCCGCGGCCCACCTGCCCGGAGGAAATCAGCCGCTCCCAGGCCTTCTCGCTCGAGGGAAATGTGCCCAGGTTCGCGGGAATCTGGCGCGTGGACTGCATTCCCATCTGGTGGCACGTCCAGCAAGCCTTGAACTGCGTCATCCATTCGGCGCGCGTCTTGATTATCGTCGGCGCGGAGGGATCCCCGACGCGTTCGTTTGCGTGCGTATCCTTTATAGGATCAGGAGCGCCCAGCAAGGGGGGCGGCGGCGGAATGGTCATCGGGAACTCGCTCTTGGTGGGGATCTTCATCAACGAGGCCCAATAAGCGGCGGGATAATACTGGGCGGCAGCGCGCGGATTGGGCGCGACCACGCCGGTCAATGCAATGGTTGTTCCCGGCGAGCCGGCCACCGGCATAGAATCCACGAGGCCATACCCTCGTACCCACAACTTATAATTTCCTTTGGGCAGATCGGGTACCAGGTAACGGCCCTGGTCATCGGTGACGACGATCTTGGCAAATTTCGTTGGTGAGTTCACTTGCTCTGCGATCACCCAAACGCCGGCCTCGGCCCCATGCGAACTCGTCACCACGCCGCCGATGTCATCGACGTCCACGGCGACGCTGCTCGCATCGGCCCGCGGCGGAACCGCGCCGGCCCGCGGCCGGCCTTCCGCGCGAAACGCGGCGGAGACCGCCAGGAAAGCGCACAGCAGCAGCACCAAAACGATGGCTTGTCTTACCCGAATCGTTCGCATGGCATCTCCTCGTACGGTTCGATGTACCGTTCGATGTACCTTATTCATGTACCGTTCAGTGGAACAACAAAGCCGTCTTACCTTTTTACCGGCCAAAAAGCCCTACGAAAACGGCCTTTCCAATTATGTGCCCTTCCATCGCCTTCAGAAGATCGACCCGGCTGGAGCCGGCCGCGAGATCGAGCTTCTGGTCGAGTGCATACATCTCAAAAATATAATGATGCGGGGTGGAGCCTGGAGGAGGGCACGGGCCTTCGTACCCGTTGGTTTTTCGAACGTTCTGGCCCTGCTGAATGCCATCGGGCGACGAACCGGGCGGCACGCTCTGCGGCAATTCCGTGGCAGTCCCTGGAATGTTCCACAGGATCCAGTGGGTCGTATCCATCGTGCCTTTGTTGGAGGCTCCCTCCGCGTCATGAAAAATAATTGCGAAACTAGCCGTGCCTTTCGGGGGATTGCTCCACTGCAACGGGGGTGACACGGAATTGCTGTCCGGATAGGTGGGAGTCGCCAGGCAGGAGAACTGCTTTGGTATTTGAGAGCCTTCACCATAGGCCGGGCTGGTCAGTTTAAAAAGCGAGGGCGGACGAGCGGGCGGGGCTTGCTGGGCAGAAGCAAAACAGGCGACGGCGCCCAGCAGAAATAATCCTGCCATCAGGAATCGCTGCGAATGCATTTGCATAAAGCTTCTTCCTCTTTTTCCTCTTTTTGCTTCTTCTGATCCACGATGTCGGTTTTGATGCAAAGGCCGCCATTGTATCGGAATTCGTCTGCAACGGGGGTGTGATGTTTGCGTAAGGCCGCGATTGCGAGTGGCTGTTCAGGGGAAGGTGATATGGGCGTGAACTCCGGCGGGCAACCGGCCCGCACCTGCGGGGAATGCCCGTTCCCAAAATGGTATGTGCTTATTTCTGAGTAAGATGGTGGCTTCGTTTCGTAATTTTACTTTTGCGCGATGCTTACTTACCCAGGTTTGGAGGTGCTTTTCGGTGCTGGTCGGCGTCAAAGGCCAGCAAGCTTGCGACGCGGCCCTCCTGGGCATCCACCTGTGCTCGAAATTGACTAATCAAGTCTGAGGCGGCGGCGCCAATAAAAAAACTGCCCCAGGGCCTGGAGTCGACCCACAGGCTTTGCCCAGTACGCGGATCGATAACATTCAGGTAGGTGACTTTCACGGGAACCGGCCTGGCGGGCGGGCGGTCTCGCGTCAAATAATCGCCCGGATATGGGGCAGCGGAAAACAAGAAAATCAAATCCGCTCTGCGAGGGTCGGGAGCGAGGTAGAACCTTTTCCAATTCCCGATAGCGCGCAAACCAGCCTTTTTCGCGGCGGCCATTTCTCCAGGGCAATCGTAGCAGTCCACATTGACGAGGACGGCCTTCATTACCGCCGTGGGCAGCGCGGCCATCATATAAGATACGAGAATCGTGTCCGTTGTTTCGTCGAGGGCGCCGACCACGAGCACACGCTTGCCCAGAAACGCCGCAGCGTTCGCCTGATCGTCCAGGCGATAAGGCATTTTATCTTCGTCGTTCGAAAGCGCGTACCTGCCGGTCGCGTCTCCAGCGGTGATTTCGCCCCTGAAAACGCGCCGCTGCTGCGCCTGCAAGTTCAGCGCACCGAGAAACACACAGGCGGCCAGGGGGGAAACCGTCAGGATTCCCGACAAGGCAATCATCGCAATGCGTGAGACCTTCACCGCCCTCCCATCCAGCCACAACAATTGTAAACCGCGCGGAACAAGGGGAAACTCGCCAAATTTCGTGTGGACTCGCATTGCGCCCAGGAAGTTCAGCGCGACCGAGCTATTGCCTGGGCCAGATACTGTCTTTGCGCGCGGCAGCCTGGACCCGGCCGTTACTCACGAAACTGAGAAATCTGCGCGACAATTCAACGATGCGGTCGGACTGGCGCAAGCGGATGGCTTCCTTGGGAATCAATTCGCGGCCAACTCCGAGAGCGGTTGCGCCGGAAAGAATAAAATTGAGCGCGGTGAGTTGATTTACGCCGCCGGCGGCAATCAGCGGCACCTGGGGCAAGGGGGCCTTGATGGAGCGGATGTAACTGTCGCCCCCCACCGCCGCGCAAGGGACGACCTTGACAAAATCGGAGCCGGCTCCCCAGGCCTCGATTACTTCGCTGGGAGTGAGCGCTCCAGGGAAGACGACGATGTGCTCCTTGACGGCGAACTCGACAACCTTCAGAACGAGGCCGTCGGTGGTGAGGAATTGAGCGCCGGCATCGACGCAGCGGCGGGCCGTTTCGACGTCGAGTATGCTTCCGGCGCCCACCGTCATCTCCGGCGTGGTTTTCACCAAATGAGAGATGACTTCGAGAGCGCCGGGAACCGTCATAGTGATCTCAACGATGGGAATACCGCCGCGAGACACGGCCTCGGCCGCAAAACGCGCGTCTTCCGCTGAAGAAACGCGGACGGCGGGAATGATGCCGATTTCCTCGATACGCTCGTGAACTTCCAACTTGTTCATGCGGTTCCTTCCTGAACGCTCCAATTATTCGCGGCGCCGGCTTTCGCGTGAACCAAATCGCGCGGGCTGGCTTCAGCGCCGTTTCACGGCAAGGTACGCGAACCAACCGCTTCACGCAGTTGCTCGAGAGTCAGCAGGTACGACGCAAGGGCCTGACGGTAGGCCAACTGCGTGGCGCGAAAGGTGCGCTCGGCATCGAGAAAATCGAGCAGGCTGGCGGCACCACGGCGATAGGCATATTCGCTGATGTCGCGGTCCTGCTGGGCCACGTCGAGGTAGCCCGAGCGGTACAGCATGACCACCGTGTCGTTCTCACGAAGACCTTCATAGGCGTCGCGCACATCGGTGAGGACCTGGTCGCTGGTAGCCCGCTGTTGTTCCTGGGCCTGGGTGATGGCGTAGCGGGTGCGCGCGATTTCACCCTGATTGCGATTGAAGATCGCCAGCGGAACGCTCACCGCGACGCTCATGCCGTTGATCCCATTCACGTGTGTGTAGTTGGCCGTGCCGGTGACATCCTGCTTGCCGATGGCCTTCTGCAACTCATATTGGCTATTGGCAGCCGTGACGCCCTGTTGCGCGGCGCGAAGATCCGGCCGATTCTGAAGCGCTTTCATCTGAAGGTCTTCGAGATTGGCTTTTAAGGGCTGATAGTCGAAAGGGCCGGCCACATCATAATCGGCGGAAACCGACTCATAACCGAGCAGATTTCTGAGGTCCGAGAGCCCCTGGACCCTGGCCAGCTGGGCCTGCTGGAAGTCGGTTTCAAACTGCAGCATCTGCAGTTTTATTTTCAAGAAGGCGTCCTGGCTGATAGCGCCGGCTTTCAACTGCGACTGGCTGATGTCGACGGAGTTCTGGAAGCTTTTCAAGTCCTGTTCCGCGAGCTCGAGCGTGGATTCGGCGAGCTGGACGTTATAGAACTGGGTGGCCACGTTGTAGGTGAGAGTGCGTTCGTTATCGGCAACCTGGGAGGTGGTCTGCGCGGTGACGTCCTTGGCGGCCTGCAAACGGTGCTGCCGCTTCTTGCCGCGCTCGAAGAGATAACTGAGGCCCAGGTCGGCTTCGGTCTGGTCGTGGAGGTAGTCGCCGGTCCAAAAGCTGGGGCTAAAAAAAGGCAGGTAATCCCAGTCTCCAAAGATGGTGGGGTTGGGGCGCAGATCCGCGGTGGTTTCTTCGGCCTGGGCCTGCTGGATGGTAGTTCGGGCGGCGAGGATGTTGTGGTTATGCTGGAGCGCGAGTTGAATGGCATCGTCCAGGGTGATCTTGACGGGCCCTTGCGCGTAGGCCGTCAAGGCGAACGCCAGCAAGGCCATGACGATGCGAGCAAGCCGAACTTTCGGGATTTTCAGGGTTGCGCGGTTATATCTCAAAGGACGCCTCCGGTTCGGTGAAATTGTGCCACACGGTTTGCGGCGTCACTCATTGTCAATCGCATTCTGCAACGCCAGCGCGTTGGTGACGACGCGCTGGTTGGGCTGCAATCCCGAAAGAATTTCCTGCATCTGGTTGGGCAGCATTTCTCCCGCGGAGACCTCCAGCCGTCGAAACTTCTGGTCTGGCGTGGGGGTGTAGATCCAATCGCGGTCGTGGAGGTGGACGATGGCCGTGGCTGGAACGGCGGTGTGCGTTTCCTTCTTCAAACCGTAGAAGGTGGCGGTGGCGAACATTCCGACCTTCATCATGCCGGGATTGCGCACCTCGAGGCGTACTTTTGCCGTGCGGATCGAGGGGTCAAGTATGGCGCCGATGTTGCTGATGGTTCCTTTAAGAACCTGGCCGGGAAATGCATTGAGCCGGATGTCCGCTGTTTCTCCCATCTGGAGATGGGGGATATCGTTTTCATAGACGTCGCAGACGACCCAGACATAGGAAAGATCGGAAATGGTGAAGGGGTTGGCCGAATAGCTTTGAACGCTGGCGGCGTTGGTAATCTGCTGATCGGTGATGACGCCGGAGATGGGAGCGAAAATATCGACCAGACCGCTGGGATTGTCCGGATCGTTACCAAGCAGCCGGAGATGCTCGGCGGTGGTTTCCAGGGTGACTTTGGCATCGTCTTCGGCGTCCTGGGCAATCTCAAGATCGGCGGAGGCGATGGCGCCGTGGGAATAAAGATCTTTGTCGCGTTCGAGTTGCTTACGGGCGAGAAGCTCGTCGGTGACAGCTTTGCGGTAGGCATCGTAGGCGCCGGACACGTCGTCGCTGCGAACGCGCAACAAGAGCTGGCCTTTCTTGACCGTGTCGCCCAAGCGGGCGCGAACGTCGACGATGCGGCCCGAGGCCAAAGTGACGACCGGGACCGTCCTGGCGATGTCGGGATTGACGGTTCCGGTGACGACCAACTGCGAGGCGGCCTGGCGCGGAGTGGCGGCAGCCAGCGGGTACTGCTCGGGGTGCTCGACGGCGAACAAACTGCTATCCAAGGCCGGAACCACGGTGGGGGCGGGCGGCGCTTCCTGCGCGGCGGTGTTGTCCTGATGATGGGCGCAGCCGGCGAGCATCAATATCGGGATCAGGAAAAGCCCTATCTGCTGAAGATTGCGACTTCGCATGTTTTCCTCACGTCGAAATATGATTTCACTTAAATCGCAGCGCAGTCACTTCCCTGCGGCATGAAAAAACTCCGGATACACCCGGAACTTCCAGACTGAGCAAGAGGATTCAAAACCGCCTCCCGGTATCGACAAAAATTCGAAGTTTATGCCAAAGAAGGCGGCGCGCGGTTGGAACCGAACGAAAGAAACGATCGAGAGGCAGAAAGATAGCGCGCCAGAAGAAGCCGACTCTTCTGTTCCCGCAAATACTGGAACGATCCGCTGGGGCATTCCGCGGTGTGGGACTCGGTGCACGCGGGAATGGCATCCAGAAAATTCCGCAGCGCGATGAAGCCGAATTGCGCCGGCCCATCGTGCAGGGCGCCCGCGAACGCCGCTGGCTCGGCCCTGGAAAAGTGGCCGCTGCCGTCGTTGAGAAAAACGGCGACAGGAGCGCGCGAGCGGGCAGAGCGGACGACCAAATCGAGGCTGCCGTCGCCGGAGACGTCCCTGGGAATGATGAGAAGACCGCCAAAAGGAGCGGTAAGCCGTAAAAGCTGATGACGGCCATCGGTGGAACGAATCTCGATCCAGTAGTGAGCCGAGGAGGTGTCCAGCTTTTCGAGTTTGGCAGTGGCGAGGTCTGGCAGGGCGTCGCCGGTGAAGTCTGCCATGGCAAGACCCAACGTGGGTGCCGAAGGCTGAGCGAAGGATTCGGTGGGCAAGGCCCCTTTGGTGGGCCGCGAAAGCAGGGACGCCAACACGGCACTGCTTGCCCCATTTGCGGAAGACGCTTCCTGCTGCGAACCGTAAAGCAGGACATTGAGCCCGAACAGCACAGCCAGGGAAAGCGCGAGCCGAAGAGAGACAACGGGACGATGTGAACCGATCTTCATTTTTTAGCTTCGCCTCACCGGCAAACGGGCGCTTCTGAACCGCACTTGTGATTTTCCGATCTTCTATTTTGGCAACGGAGACGCGTTCTCATTCTGATGAGCAATTTGACAACAGAGCGTCTGTGGAATGGATAAGGAGCGCATAAAGTGTTTATAAGGCTTCGCCGTAGGACGTCAAGCGGAGAATCGAGCCCGCGGACTGGCCGATTTCTCCGCACTGGATTTTTGGGCGATTGCGGCATGGGTGAAGCCATGCCCTGACAAAACATTACGTTGCCACACGGGCTCTGAAGCTCCGACCACCTAAAGAGTAATGCAGATCCCTCACTTCGTTCGGGATGACACGAGTGAGCTTTGGCTGAAGCGGTGCCCTGACAAAAAACGCGGGTTGTCACACAGGCTCTTAAGCCGTGCCCTGACAAAAAATCAACGTTGCGGCACGGGTTCTGAAGCTCCGATCACCCGAAGAGAAGTGCAGATCCCTCACTTCGTTCGGGATGACACTGCGCGAGAACGGCGCCGGAATTGACTCCGGCGCCGCCCCGGTTAAGGTTATGCAGACCACGCTATGCGCACACGATCGGTGAAGTCCCTTGAAACTAGAACTTCACCATGATGGCGATCGTGTTGGCCCATTGGCTCTTGCGCAGATCGGGTTGCCACGCGGTCCAGCCAGCGCCGTATTGCTGGAAGCAGGACGTTGAAACGTTTGTCCACACCGTCGATCGCGAGACCGTACTCCGACGGCGAAAAACTGGAAACCGCGGACGTCGATCCATTGGTGCAGATGTAACTCGCACGCAGTGCCGACGCTTTGATCCGTTGAAGCCACCGGCGCGACGTTGCCGCCGGGAGGCGTGATTCCTTCGCGACCCGAGAAGTACGGCACATTGGCGTAGCGGTAGCCAGTCTCAAAGCGGAAAGTTATGAACTGGCTGGGCATGTAATCGAAGGTGATGGTGCTGTCCCACGCCTTGTACGGTGGTTCCCGGAGCCTCCGGGAAGTACGGCGATCCGGAGACCGCAGTTGCGCCGTTGATCGGCGGGAGCAGTGTCAGATAACGCCCTGGATTGTCCAGGACGCCGCCACCGATGGTCATGGCGAAGAGGTCCTTGTGGAACCAGATGCGGTCGTAGAGCATCCATCCCGCCATTGACTGCTTGGGGTGGCCGTTCTTGTTGTTGTGGCAGTTCGTAATCGCAGCTCGGACTCGAGCCGCCGTATTCGCATCCCGGTCGCCGGTAACAGTGAATGCCATCTTGTCGATGCCCATGTTCTCCGGCTGATTGAAGTACCTGACCTCCATGCTGTCGTCGGTATGGATGCGCGAACGCCCGGGAATACCCAGCTCGTCCGTACCCATTCCGTAGTTGTTGAAGACGAACGAAAACCACTCCTTCGGGATCCACTTGATCTGTCCGCCCAAGCCCGGATGGCCGTTGTATTTGGCATAGGACTGCCAGCCGTTGATGATCCAGGGTTCGATCTTCAGCTTGTCGGTGGGGAACCACTGAATGCGCAAGCCGTTGAAGAACCAGGGCGTGTTGGAAGACACGTACGAAGGCTGGTAGGTCCAGTTGTCAAAGTTGTAGTAGCTGAACAGACCGATGTAGGAGACGAAAATGCCGGCATCGATGTTCAGACCGTGGCTCACGTTGAAGTGATAACCGCCCCATGCTTCCGAGAAGTATTTGTAAGCGTCGTTGAGGTTCCACTGGCCCACTCCGGCGCTGCCGTCATTGCGGGGAGTCGTGGTCGCAGAACAAGCCCATCCATGGTCAGGATCCTGGCGCGAACGTTGTCGATGCGCAGGTCGCCGCCGACGCTCATCTGCTCCAATTGGAATTCGCCGTTCCGGAAGCTTTCGGTCGAGCCGCCCATGGTGTGGTCTTTCGGCTGGTTGTAGTCTTCGATGTAGTTGGCGTCGACCCGGATCTCTGGCGTGAAATATTTTGTAGCCAGCGGCGTGTCTTTATTGCGGGAGTGTTGTTCTCCCAGGTGTTATCAAACGAAAACGGCGCCGACTTGGTGTTGTCTTCCGCGTTGCAGCAGGTGGAGGCGGCGGGAGCCGCGGACTTGATCGAGCCGCGGCCGGGGCCTGGCCCTGGGTGCGGATTCATCGCGACTGGATGAGGATGAACTCCGGGTCTGGCGCCGCAGAGGCTGCTGGAGCGGAGGATGCCGCAGCCGAGGCAGGCTGCGCGGGCGCCGGGGGACCTTCTTAGCTCGCTTCCAGTTCGGCAATGCGCTCCTTCATCTCTTCGAGTTCTTTCGCGAGTGGAGAAGGCGCTTCGGGATCGGCAGCAGCAGCGGGCTGCGCGGAGTTGACGCGGCACTCGCGGCGTTGCGCCGGAAGCGGTCTCGCTGAGCCGCATATCGAAGCGCAGGTCGTCTCCGGCTGCGACCGCCAGATATGTCACTTGTGAACTCGCGACACCCTGGCTTGTTGGCGACCAATTGGTAATGCCCGGGCTTGAGATTTCCGACCATGAAGTTTCCTCGGCGGTCACTGATGACGACTTGGTCTGCATTGTCGTCGACGCTGTGAATGGTAACTTGTACCTGAGGGGCCGCCAAACCGCGTGCGTCCAGCGTAGTCCCGTGAAGAATTCCGGGCGCCGGTTCTCCGTAAGTCGGCACACCCCACAAATAGCACTGCCAACGAGCAAAAACGATGAAGGCCGACAGGACGGCGCACCAACGGTTTGCGATTCATAGAACCCCTTTTGAAACAAATTGAATTTCGATCTGGGGAAAATACAGAGTGAGACATAGGGAAACCGTAAAGGTTCCTATGCATAATTTGATTGGCTTGCATCAGTGTTTTCCGCGGCGTGCGGAGAATTCGAATGATTGTCTCGCGCCGATCGGAGAATTGCGGGCTTGGTGCGGACTACATGGCGCGGCTCACTCGATGGTTGCTGCTCCTAGACGCAACTTGACGACGTGGAAACCGCCGTAAGGTTCACAGCGACATGAAATTGCAGGGATGGCTCTTCTGTGGGCGAAGGAAATAGGCGAACCTTTTGCTTGTCGGCGTTGTCCACGACGCGACGGGCGCATGATGTGGGTTTAGGTGCGCGGATCGTCTGACAAATAGATCAGAAACGATCATCGCTGCGACACCAACGACGGTGTCTGAGAGATTTGTGAAGCGGCCCGTAAGATGTGGATAGGCGCGAGTGCTCTTACAAATCTATTACTATTCTTTATCACTCCTTTATGCCTTCCGCTTAAGAATACATATGCAGTTGACCATGGAGCGTTAGTAAGGAACCCGGAACTTCTATCTTTTCCATATCAGCGTGGCGAGAGGAACATCTTGATCGCACAATCTACTCAGACGTTCGCGAAGAGAGAGCCCGCGAAAATACTGGTGGTTGACGATGAGCCGCAAGTTCGGCGGGCATTGCGCGCCATTCTCGCGGGCCAGGGCTGCTCGGTGATTGAAGCGCGCGACGGCGAGGAAGCCGTGGAAGAGATGAAGGCCGATCGCCCGGACCTGGTATTGCTGGACATCAACATGCCGGGAATCGACGGCCTTGAAACCTGCAAGAGAATCCGTGAGTTGTCGGATGTTCCGATCATCATGGTTACCGTGCGGGCAAACGAAAAGGATAAGGTGGCGGCCCTGGATGCGGGCGCCGACGACTACCTTGTAAAACCCTTCGGCACGCAGGAGCTTTTGGCCCGCGTGCGCGCGGCCGTGCGGCGCTTGGCCGAGTGCGGAAGAGATTCCCGCGTTCTCTTCGCCGAACCTGAAAATCGATTTCGAACGGCGGCGCGTGATCGCCCGCGGACAGCCGGTGCACCTGACTCCGACGGAATTTGAACTGCTGAACAGCTCGTCGTAAACCAGGGAAAGCCGGTCTCGCATTTGAAATTGCTCCATCTTCTGTGGGGGCCGGAGCATTCGAGCGACCGGGAGCCCTTGCGAGTATTCATCGGACAATTGCGCAGGAAGATCGAACCGAATCCAGACGAACCCCGATACATTCTTACCGAGCCGCTGATCGGCTATCGTTTCGAGCCGGACGCCGGAAAGGCCGGTCAAGACGAGAAAATAGGACTGGCGAGGTCTTCAAATTCAAATGAGTTCCGCGACGGTACTGATCGTTGACGACGAACCGCAAATCAGGCGGGTTCTCCTCACGATTCTCACTTCACAGGGCTACTCGGTGATTGAGGCGAAGAGCGGCGATGAAGCCCTGGAAAAAATCCGCACCGAACATCACCGATCTGATTCTGCTCGACGTGAACATGCCCGGGCGATCCGGGATCGAGACCTGCCGCGAAATTCGCGAAGCCGGCGATATCCCTGTGATCATCCTGACGGTGCGAAATGCCGAACGCGACAAGGTGCAAGCGCTGGATGCCGGCGCGAACGATTACGTGGTCAAGCCTTTTGGCGCCGACGAACTCCTGGCCCGCGTTCGCGCAACGCTGCGCCGGGCCGCGCCCACGGTTCGCTGCCCTCTTTCTTTTCAGACGACCTGAACATCGATTTTGAAAAACGCGCCATCGAGCTCAAAGGAAAGGACGGTGCGGCTGACTCCGAAGGAATTTGAGCTGCTGCATTACCTCGTTGCCAATCGCGGGAAGCCGCTTCCGCACCGGCGCATGCTGCAGGCCGTGTGGGGGCCCGACTACGGCCAGGAAACAGAATATTTGCGCGTTTTCATCAACCAGCTGCGAAAGAAAATCGAGCCCGATCCCAAGCATCCGCGTTACATCCATACGGAGCCCTGGGTGGGCTATCGCTTCGAACCTCCGCAAGAAAAGTCTGCTACCGACCGCTCTCAGGCCTAATTCGGCAAATTGCCACTCATGATTTGAAAGCTCCGAGCCCGCAATGATACTGGGAGGAGCAAAAGAAGAAGCAGGTCCCTCACCCGTTCGCGCTGCGCGCGTACGGGTTCAGGATGACAATGAAGGGCAAATACGACGGCAGAGGCAACGGCGAACTGCAAGGGCAAAGGGGCAAAGGCAAAGACCCGACCCTTAAAATCGAAGGGTCGGGCACCCGCCAAACCATCGCTCAAAAAAGCCGCGGCCTCTCAGGATGACAATGAAAAGAAAAGAGAAAGCAGAAACGGAAGCAAAACGTGCGGCCAGCGGACAACGGAGGGATTCTTGGCTGCGCTCCGCCCACGGCAGGGGCGAACGGCGACGGCACAGGGAATGGTAACAAAGTCCTGCATGTTGATAAGACATAAGGACAACGTAAGGATCGTCGCGAATAAATCAATGGATCGTATCGATTTAATGAGTTGGAACCGCGTGAAAGCGCGCTGTACCCTCACTCAGGCTTTCTTTCAACACTACCGAGTGGGGGTAAAAGATGTCCACGAAGACTGCGGGCCTCGACTGGCTAGCATCCACCGGTCGCCAAAACGCAGATTATTCCTTCCGTGAGCCCAAAAAATCGGGACCAAAAGCGAGTTTTTCACTTCCAAACTTCGCGTGGCGGATGGTGCAAACGTCGATCATGGCCCGGACGGCAGTGTGCCTGTTGACGGTGATGGCCATCACGATTTTCTTTCACTATGGCCCTTCCGTAAATGCCACGACCGTCGGGTTCGTCTATCTGCTCGCGATTCTGCTGGCTTCGACTGCTTTTGAGCTTCAGCCGCTGATCGCGATGTGTTTCACGGCCACATTAGCCTACGATTTCTTTTTTCTACCACCGGTGGGAAGCTTCGATGTGACCGACCCCGGGGATTGGGTGGCTCTGGCTGCGTTCCTGGTTACCGCGGTGATCGGATGCCGGATCAGCACCAGCGAGAGGAAACAAGCCAGGGAAGCCGTGCTGATGCGCCTGGAGGTGGAAAAGCTCTACGCCTTGAGCAGCAGGCTGCTGGGAGCGAAAGACCCGGTGGATGTGATGGATACGATGCCGGGCGATATCGTGGCGGCATTCGGACTGGAATCGGCGGCACTCTATATTTCCGCGTCGCAGAAAACGTTCTGCTCGGAAACCAGACTGCCGGACAGAGCGATTCAGCACATGAAGGCGGCCGCTTCGATCGGTCATCTGCAAATAGCGGCCGATCGAAAAATTTCCGTTGCCCCCATTCGTCTAGGGGAATCCGTGGCAGGAAGCATCGCGCTTTGCGGCCCGGCGCCCGCAACCGAGACACTCGAGGCAGTGGCGGCCATCGTCGGGCTGGCCATTGAACGGGCAAATGCCATCGAGCACATCGCCAAGATCGAAGCGGCGCGCGAGAGCGAGCGCCTGAAATCGGTGTTGCTGGATGCGATTACCCACGATTTCCGGACCCCGCTTACATCCATCAAGGTGTCCGCGACCGGCCTGCTCGACGATCTGGAATTCAATCGCGAGCAGCGGAAAGAGCTTTTAACGATCATCGATGAGGAATGCGACCGGATTAACCACCTGGTAGGAGAAGCTTCGGAAATGGCGCGGCTCGAGTCTCACGAAGTGAATCTGGAAATCGGGTCGCATGCGGTAGGCGAATTTATCCCCTCGGCGGTGGAGGACTGCACGGATGTGATTCCCGTCCGGGAAATCCGCCTGGACGTGAAGCATCAGGATTCGCGGCTTCTGGTGGATTTGTGCCTGGCGAAGAAAGTGCTCGTTCACCTGATTACCAACGCCCACCTGTACTCCGCTCCGGGGCAGCCCATCACGATCGCCACCGAGCAGCGAGACAAGTTCCTTACGATCAGTGTGGCGGACAAGGGACCGGGCATCGAAGAGACAGAAATCGAACACATCTTTGAAAAATTCTACCGTGGAAAAAACCAGCGATATCGCGTGAAGGGCACCGGCATGGGGTTGCCGATTGCGAAGGCAATTGTCGAGACGCATGGAGGAACGATCAAGGCGGTGAGCCGGCTGGGACAGGGTTCGGTGTTCTCCTTCAGCCTGCCCGTAGAGCAGTGACAGCAATTTTGACTTTCATTCCGGCGGATTGTGCGCAACGACCCGACCTTCGAACCCGGAGGCTCGGGCACCCTGAAAACCAGACGCGACTTAGCCACGCAGGTTGTGAAGCTTCGACCACCTAAAGAGAAATGCAGATCCCTCACTTCGTTCGGGATGACAAATAAATGCGTACAACCCACATGGCACGGGTGAGTGAGTTTCGCGGCGAACCGGTGAGACGACGCTTTCAGAGTTTAATCGAGTTATTTTCCAGCTTTACTTCCAGAGCTATTTCTTAAGTTATTTTCCTGGACTGTTCTGCCATTGCTGTCCGGAGGTCGCGGATCAAGTCCCTGGTGGCCCGCGACACCATCATGTATCCCCAGCGTTTGGAATCGACCCAGAGGGCTGCACCCGTGTGCGCGTCTATGACCGTGAGAATCGTGAAATCGACGTCGGCCGGGCGCTTATCCGGGCCGTCGCGCGTCAGATAGTCTCCAAGGTAAGGGTTCGCAGAGAAAAGAAAGATGACATCGGCGGCGTGGCGGTCCTGCACAAGCTGGAAGCGGCCCCATTCCAGCAACTCCGGCACGGCACTCCGCAACGATGCAGCCATTTCCTTGCGGCAATCGCAGTCAACGTAAGCGGAGCGCGCTTGCATGAGTTTGGCGGGAAGGGGCGGAGACTCGCGCTTTTTGGCGGAGCCGGAGGGTGTTAACAACGTCGTCAGAATAAGCAGAGGGAGGACTGATTTCGCTAACCTGATCATGGCAGCATCGAAATGAGTCTACACCAGGAGCTTGCACTTTTGCGGTTGCGGCTTCAGGCCCCGGGAGAGTGGCTGGCGATGATTTCCAGACTTCACCCTCTCCGGAAGCTCGCGATTACTTGCCCACCAAAGCGGGGTGCGTGGCGCTCAGTCTCGATTGGGTAAGTTCTTTCACGTCGAGATCCCCGCTCTTGTTCTTGTCGAGCCTATCGAATTCGGCCTCCATGAAGGCCATGTACTCTTTTTTGGAGATCTTTCCGTTCTTATCGGTATCCATAAGCAGGAGCAGTTGTTTGACATCATCTTCGCCGAGCGCCACTTTATCCTGAGGCTTCGGCACGGAGGCCTTTTGCTGGGCCAGGGGGGGTGCGCGCGTGGCTCCGATCGCGATCAACATGAGAACGGAAGCGATGACCGTAACGATGACCATAGTGATGTTCCTGCCCGTGGCCGCTACTTTGGCGAGGTGTGTCGCCGTTCCTCTGTTTGCCATCATTAAATCTCCTTGCCCCTTTCTGGGGGATGCGAATTTATGGTTGGCGTGCGTTGGGATTTCGATGGTTTTGGTTCCGGCGAATCGTGCGCAAAGACCCGACCCTCGAACCCGGAGGGTCGGGCACCCGGAAAACCAAGGTCGACTCTGCCACACAGGCTTTTAGAGCTGGGACCACCCGCAGGCGGCCCCAGCTCTGCTCGATCGCTCAGAATTTAACCATCAAGTCGAAATCCAAGAGCATTTCATCCCTGCGAAGATCGGGGAACCACAGGGCTGGGTAGTTCTTGGCATTTGGAATCGGGCTGCCGAGCACCGCAGTGCCTCCGCAGGCCACGTTGGCCTGAGACAGAGAGCTGGGGGATTCGACGCTGCCCTCTATGCCAGAGTCGGTGCCCGCAGCGCAGATGAGGTCCGCGGGGCCGCCGCCGACGTTGGGGCCGCCAAATGTTCCGACATTGGTGCCCGGAGGAGGAGTAACTCCGCCTGGGCCGGACCAATATGGGACACTCGCGTGACGGTAGTCAGCCTCCGCCCGGAAGGTGATGTACTGCTTGGGCATATAGTCGAATGTCAACGAAGTGTCCCAGGCTTTGAAAGGATCTCCGGGATTGCCGGTGAAGTACGGCGCATTCGCTGCCGCTGAAGAGGCCGTTTCTCCATTGATCGGCGGTAGGAGCACGAGATAGCGACCGGGGTTGTCAATCTCGCCGCCGCCAATCGTGACGCCAAACAGGTCCTTGTGGAACCAATAGCGGTCGTACACCATGAAGCCGGCGAAACTCTGCTTCGGCCCTCCCCTCCTATCGCCCAAGCAGCTTACCCCGCCACCGAATTCGCAGCCCAGGTCTCCGGTGAAGGAGAAGGCCATTTTGTCTAAGCCCATGTTTTCCGGGCGATCGTAATACTTGATCTCGATGCTGTTATCGGTATGGATGCGGGCGCGGTCGGTGACGTACAGGTCATCATGGCCCAGGCCGTAGTTGTTGGAAACGATGTTCATCCAGGGGAAGGGAGTGTACTTGATCTGGCCGCCAAGCCCCTTTCTGGAGTTGGACGAAGCGTACGACTGCCATCCATTGATGATCCACGGCTCAATTTTCAGGTGGGGCGTGGGGAAGATCTGTATGCGCACTCCCTGGAAGAACCAGGGGGTATTGGAAGAAACGTAGGAGGGCTGGTAGGCCCAGTTGTCAAAATTGTAGTAGCTGAAGAGGCCGATATAGGACATGAAAATACCGGCGTCCACGTTGATTCCGTAAAACTTGTTGATATGGTAGCCGCCATAGGCCTCCGACAGGTAGCGGTCCGCATCGGCGATGTCCCATTGACCCTTGGAATAGCTGGGGTCATTTCGAATCGTCGCCGTGGAATACATACCGAACTGGGTCATGAACCTGGCGCGAACGTTGTCAAAGTGAAAATCGCCGCCGATGCCGAGCTGTTCGAGCTGAACTTCATTGGCCCGGAACAGTTCGCTCGACCCACCCATGGAGTTGTCTTTCGGGTTGTTGAAGTCATAGGTGTAGGTAAGGTCGGCCCGGATTTCCGGAGTGAAGAACGGCGAGTCAAATGCCGGCGTTTTGGTGCGCGGGTTACCGTTCAGCCAGGTCCAGTCGTAATCGGAGAAGGGATCGATCTTCTTTGGCGGGCCTGCCGGGGCGGCCGCTGCCGTGGAAGATTCGGCTGGGGCTTGCCCTTGCATCGGTCTCTTCGCGAGAGCGATTTCCGGAGCCGCGGCAGATACCGCAGCGGGGGGCTGCTCCGAAGCGGTCTTGAGCTTGGCTTCGAGCTCCTCCATGCGCGCCCTCATGGCGTCCATGCCCTCTTTCATCTCGTCAAGTTCTCTGGCGATGGCAGATGGAGCGTCGGGCTGAGCAGCGGAAGGCGCCGTAGAGGCGGCTGCCGCACTCGAGCTTTCGGCTGGGGCGGTTTCTCCGAGCTTCATATCCAGACGCAGATCGTCTCCCGCCGCAACGACCACGTAGGCCACTTGCGATGTCCCGAATCCGGGCTTAGTGGCCGTGAGCTGATAATGACCCGGTTTCAGATCGCCGACCGCAAAGCTGCCGTCGGTGTTGCTGATGACGGCCCGGTCGATGTTTTCCCCGAGGCTGTGAACGATCACAACGACTTGTGAGAGCGGGCGGTTATCCGCGCGGAGCGTGACGCCCTGAAGCTTTCCGGAGACCGGCTCGCCGTAGGCTGCGCCGCCAAGCAACAGCAGGGCGCCCTGGATCGCGATTGACACAGAAAGCACAACAAGCAGCACTTTGCGGTTCATAGAACTCCTTTAGGTGACACTCTTGTGACACTCTTCTTGTGGAAAGCCGCAGAGCCCGCGTATGGAATCACCAGACGTTTAATAAATATCCTGGTTAATTCGAAGCGCGTTTCTCGCTCTGGTGCGAAGCAATGTAAACACCGGCGCAAAAGGATTGAATAAGCGATCCATCAAAAATTGATAAAGCAAGCTTTCGCTTTACCGCATAAAACTGACAAATTATTTATCGCTTCCTTACGGAGCGGTTCTGATGATGAGAGGAACAGAAGGGTCCCGGCAGTAGGGGGACCTGAACGATGGACGCGGTAATCGGCTTGCTCCTTATCCAGGAGGCGCACAAGCGATGGGTTTAAACGTAAATAAGCTTCCTTCCAAGATTCTTGTAGTAGACGACGACTCGCAGATCCGCCGGACCTTCCGCACAATACTCGCAAGCCAGGGATGCACGGTAGTGGAGGCGCGAGAGAGCGAAGAAGCGATCGACGAGATCAAAGCGGATTGCCCCGATTTGGTGCTGCTCGATATCAACATGCCCGACAGCAACGGCATCGAGACGTGCAGAAAAATTCGACATTTTTCCAATGTGGCGATCATCATGGTGACAGTTCGCGGAGAAGAGAAAGACAAAGTACTTGCGCTGGACGCTGGGGCCAACGATTACATCGTGAAACCGTTCGGCACGCAGGAGCTTCTGGCGCGCATTCGGGCGGCCGTGCGCAGAATCCCCGAAACGACAGAATTGCCGCCATTTGTTTCTTCTGAGTTGAACATCGACTTCGAACGCCGGCGGGTGATCTCCCATGGACGGCCCGTTCACCTGACACCCACGGAATTCGAACTTCTCAAGCACCTTGTTTCACACCAGGGGCAGCTGTTGACTTACCCGAGGCTTCTGCAACTGCTTTGGGGACCAGACCATGCCGACGATCGGGAACTATTGTGGTTTTTCATCGGCCAACTGCGCAAGAAAATCGAGCCGCACCCGGACAATCCGCGCTATATCCATACGGAACCCTCGGTGGGCTATCGCTTTGATCCCGATTACGTGATGGCGTCGAAGAGCCGAAAGTAGATTCTCGATTGATTTGTTCGGCAGGCACGGCGCGGCCCTGCTTGTGCGAACGCGAAGAGACTCCCCAAAAGAAACTCGAACGTGGGACAATGAATGAGGGCGGGGTCTGCGCCGGCTAGACTTGAAAAACGTTGGCAGCGGAAATGAGAAAGCAGGCCGCTTCTTAGATCAGCATCACGATCGGCGACCACAATCACTGACTACAATCAACCCTGATATCCGGCCGGCCGCGTGGCTGCTGTGCCGTTTTATATCAGGAGGCGTTTCCTGGAGACCACGATGTCGAGCCGCAAACACTTCGTATGGATCATCGCGTTCATCGCGATGCTGGCTTTCGCTGGGACGATGTTACGCACCGCCGTCGCGCAAAACGCGGCTTCCAAATCGGACGAGAAGCTGTCCCTGGGGGAAGACGACGTGAAGCAGTTGCTGCTCCTGATGGACACCGACAAGAACGGCAAAATCTCCAAACAGGAGTACATGAAATTTATGGAAGCGGAATTCGACAGGCTTGATAAGGACAAGAGCGGGGAGCTCGACGCCAAGGAATTGACGCAATCGAGCTTACGAGTAACCCGCAACGGCCAACGGCTGTCGCGCTAAGCCCGCGCGCCGCGGCTGGAAGTATTTCGCCGATAGAAGGATTTATGAGATTCGCACGGGTGGCGCTATGCACTTGGGCAGCTCTTTCCTGTGCGTTGGCGGCAGGCGCACAAAACCCGCAGCCAGATTATGCAGGGCAGCCTGCGATCATACCGAACATGAGGCCGAACATGAGGCCACGCACCCGGCCTCATGCCCCGGCGGACGAATCCTGCCTCCCCTGGCTTAGCGCCGCGCTAACGGAGGCTCTTGTGAGCACCACCGAGCTGGGGGTTCCCCCAAAAGCGAGGAACGATTACAAAAGGGCTTGCGGGCAGCTCAAGCGTAAAAGACTGGCTGACGCCGAAGAAAGTGTGCGCGACGCGATTCAGGAGTACCAAAATTATTCCGCTGCCTGGGTGATGCTGGGGCAACTTCTGGAAGCAAAGCAAGCGCTCGCCGAAGCGCAAAGCGCGTGCACGCAGGCTCAAAAGACCGATCCGGGTTACTTGCCGTCGTATCTCTGCCTGGCTGAACTCGGCATCAAGAGCGAAGAGTGGGACCAAGTCTTAAATCCAACCAAGACGGCCCTGGACCTGAACTCCGCGAGCGACGCGTATGCCTATTTTTATCGCGCTGTCGCATACCTGCACCTCAACAACCTGCACGACGCGCAGGCAAACGCACTGGAAGCGGTGAAGATCGACAAGACCTACCACGAGACGCCGTCTTGCGCGCTGTTGTCTCAGATCTACGAAGCGGAAGGCAACTCTGCTGCTTTTCCCTCCGAATGCAAAAATCCCTGATGTGTAGCTGGGGTTAGGAGCTTCAGGGGCTTAAAGCCCCACTGATTTGCCGAAGCTTATGTCGTGGCTGAAGAGTCTGTGTGAGAACTGGCTAAATCGTCCCTCAGCGGCTGAAAGCCCCATTGGATTGTCAGGGAGTTACGGCACGGATGAATCCGTGCCCTGACGAAAACCGCGTGTTGTCACATAGGCTCTGCAGCCCTATTGAGTGCCCGGACTTTTGACACCGGGGCTAAAGCCCCGTCGAATCCCCGGACTTTATGTCGGAGCTGAAGCTCCGACCCCCTAAAAACCGGAGTTTTTTCGCAACGTACTAAGAAGCAACCCGTTTTTCTGAGATGCGCATAGGCGCTCGAAACCGAGGCTTTTCGGCGATGTGCTAGTCGATTACGAGTGGGATTTTCTTGATTTCGACGGGGATCCAAAATCGGGGTCGAAGCGATAGCCGACCAAGGGTTCCGTATGGATAAACCGGGGATTCTCGGGGTCCTGCTCGATCTTCTTCCGCAGTTGTCCGATGAAAACCCTTAGGGGCTCTCGATCGTCGGAGTGCTCCGGCCCCCACAGAAGGTGAAGCAATTTCAAATGAGACATGGGCTTGCCCTTATTCACGACCAGGTGCTTCAGGAGTTCGAATTCCGTCGGCGTGAGGTGCACAGGCTTTCCGTGGGCAATCACTCTGCGGCGTTCAAAATCGATATTCAAACCGGATGAATTGAACGGCGGCATTTCTTTGGCGCTGGGCACCCTGCGGACGGCACCGCGAATGCGGGCCAAGAGCTCCTGGGTACCGAACGGCTTCACGATATAGTCGTCGGCACCGGCATCCAGGGCGATAACCTTATCGTTTTCATCGCCGCGGACAGTGACCATGATTATGGGGACATCGGAAAATCCGCGAATCTGCCGGCAGGTCTCAAATCCGTCTATGCCCGGCATATTGATATCGAGGAGAACCAGATCGGGGGAATCGGCCTTGATCTCCTCGATGGCTTCGTTGCCGTCGCGCGCTTCGACGACCGAGCAACCCTGGCTCGCGAGGATCGCGCGAAAGGTGCGGCGGACCTGCTGATCGTCGTCAACCACGAGAATTTTCGCGGCGGTTTTCTTCGTAGTTGTGCGCGTCACGTGTCCGCTCAAACGCCCCTTGTCAAGCGAAGCCGGCAGAATCGCGGGAGCCAGGATTCAAGCATGCACTTCGCCGACGAACTTCGTGCGTCTGCGTTCATCATGAAAACATCCGCATAAGGAACTGATAAATAATTCGTCAGATTCGACCGTGCAGACCGTTAATACGGACCTTTACCAACTCTTGATGGAATGCTTATTCAATCAATATGCGCGGGGCTATCTAATGCGATTTATGCAGCAAAAATGCAGGGAAACAGGTCTTGCGGCACCGCTGCACGGCTCGCGGGGAATGGGTACCGGAGGCGACGGTTAAAAAAGTGATGCAAGCCAAACAAATTATCCATAGGACTTTTTACGGATTCCGTATGCATAGCTCTGTAACCTCTTACGCTACGCACGAACAAATCCATCACGTCCGTCAAGAGGCCTATGAGTCGGAAATCACTTCTTTTTGTGCTGTGGGCGTTCATCGTGGTGCGCGCCCTGGTATTTGGAAGCATCGCTTACGGAGATCCGGCAACGGGCGAACTTCGGGGTGTAACTCTCCGGGCAAATAACAGCCCGCTGCCGCAGGTGCTGGTTGTGGTGCATAGCGTGGCCGAAAACACAGATCGCGCGGTCGTGAGCGGAGCGGACGGAAGTTTCGCCGTCGGCAATCTAAAACCCGGTGAATATCAGTTGACCGCCAGTAAGGGAGGATTCGCCGGCTCACCGGTCCGGATCGTAGCCGTGGCGGCCGGAGACAGCGTGCATGTCGACGTGACGCTGGAGGAAAACACCGGTACTTCCCTGTCAGGGGCCGGTTCCTCCTCCGCGGCAAGTTCGCCAGCACCGGTGGCATCGCCCGGGACTTCGCGCGGTTTTTTCGCGAGGTTTGCGCAGGCCTATCGGGACGATTGGAGCGCGGCGCAACGCGATGCTCCCGCATCGACGGCGGAGGCGCCTGAATTCCGGGGCGATCCTGTTCCGGAAAACGCTCCGCCCTTCCCGTTCGGCCAATGGCCGATCGGCGGAACCGTCTGGATAGGTTATCCGTGGACGCAGGCGAGCCCGCTGATGACCGCCATTTGGGGAGGGTCGCACGGGGAGTGGTGGAAGAAAACAGGAATACAGATTTACGGCTGGCTGAACTTCGGCGGAAACTGGAGCACGTCGCACGCCAGCTCGACGCCGTTCTGCGGGAGTCCCGCGATTCCCGGCGTACAGCCGGCGCAGACCTGCAAGTTCGGGAACTCACCGGCTTCCTACGACGAGGTCCCCAACTCCGTGCAGCCCGACCAGGAAGTGATCTACATCGAGCGCGAGCCAGATACGGTGCAAACCGACCATTTCGACTGGGGCTTCCGCGTCTCCAACTTGTGGGGACTCGATTACCGTTTCACGACCGCCAACGGAGCGTTCAGCCAGCAGTTGCTGAAGAAAAACAAGGAATACGGCGACGACCCGGTGATGGTTTACGCAGACTTGTATTTCCCGCACATCGCGCAGGGCATGGACCTTCGCATCGGACGCTACGTGTCGCTACCGGATATCGAGGCGCAACTGGCGCCGAACAACTACACCTACAGCCACTCGCTGCTTTACACGTTCGACTGCTACACCCAGACGGGCATCAACACGACGACGAAGATCAACGACAACTGGACCGTGCAGGTTGGCGTGTCTCCCGGCTGCGACATCATGCCCTGGAAAGAACCGGGCAGACTGGCGAAGCTTACGCTAAACTTCTGCGTTCAATATGAATGGAGAGAAAGCAAGGACGAAGTCTATTACTGCGATAATTCTCTGAACTCCGGCAAGTATGCCTACAACAACATGCAGGCACACTATTTCACCTGGTACCACAAATTCAATGAGAAATGGCATACCGGATGGGAGAGCTGGTATCAGTATGAAAGGAACACCCCGAACGTCAACAACCCGAACGTGGGCCTCCAAAACAGCGGGGCACCATACTCGATACTGATTTACGGCGCCAATGGGGCGCGCTGCAACAACACGAAAGAGCTCACCTGCTTCGCGCCGGAATGGGCATCGGTGAATTACATCGAGTATCAGGCCGGTCCGCACGATTACATCTCGTTCCGGACCGAAGTGTTCGACGACATACGCGGACAGCGCACGGGAACCAAGGGCTGGTACACGGAGCACCTGCTGGGCTGGGGACACTGGGTGGGAACAACGGTTCTTTTCCGCCCTGAAGTGCGGTGGGAGCACATCTACAATCCAAATACCGGATTGCCTTCGCCGAACAGCGAGCTTCCGGGCGCTTATGACAACGGAATCCGGCACAGCCAGCTTACGTTTGCCGGCGACATCATTTATTTTTTCTAGGATTTATTTCTTGGAAGGGAAGCTTCACTGGTGGAGTTTTTCTTAAATATCTGCTGGCTGGCGATTGCTCTGGGAGCGCTGAGTTCCTGGATCGCAAGCCTGACAGCGCGCGGCCGGAGCAGACGCTATAGCATCCACATGGAGGCGGTGGCGCTCAGCTGCGTCATTATCCTTCTTCTATTTCCTATCTCGATGACGGACGATCTGCATCCGGACGTCTTCGTGGCTGCGGGAATTTTCTGCCA
Organism: uncultured Acidobacteriota bacterium; assembly: GCA_963848365.1. Classification (GTDB taxonomy): domain Bacteria; phylum Acidobacteriota; class Terriglobia; order Acidiferrales; family UBA7541; genus Palsa-295. Next base: position 63,992 of record CAWKDI010000002.1, on the reverse strand, counting down.
TCGGCGTGACTCCGCTCAGCTTTGCGCTGCTCACTTGTCCGCCAAGCAGCCCATCGGATCTGGCGGGACTTTTCTGCCGGCCTGGCGGCCAGTCATTTGCCTCATGCATTTGCTTGCTACGCATGCCTTCTGCAATACGGCCTTCTCCGGGATCGTCGCCCTGGGGGCGGCTCAGGATCGTGCCCCTCCTTCCCTCTCGCAACTGTAAGTAACTCGGTTTTCAATTCGCCAAAACAGGGTGCCGAACGGAACGCTGGAAGGAGTACCCCTGGCGGCCACCCTCGACCTGGGCCGAAGCGACGCAGGATGACGAGATTCGAAAACAGGGCTGCTCTGAGATCGAGCTTGCAGAACGAGAAATCGCAAACAAAGAGGAATCGAGCATGATCCGTACTCTCGTAGACTTCTCACTTAATAACCGCTTCATAGTGACGCTGGCCGCGGTTCTCCTGCTTACCTGGGGAGGAATTTCATTTCATAACCTGCCGGTAGAGGCCTATCCGGACGTCGCGGACAATTACGTGCAGGTGATTACGCAATGGCCCGGGAGGGCCGCGGAAGAAGTCGAGCAGCAGGTCACGATTCCGATCGAGATACAGATGAACGGGCTTCCGCACTTGACGCATCTGCGGTCCACGTCGCTTTTCGGCCTCTCGAGTTTGATGCTGATCTTCGACGATGACTCGATCAACGATTGGAACCGCCAGAAAGTGCTAGAGAGGCTCTCGCAGGTGACTCTTCCGCAGGGTCTGCAGCCGCAGATGGGCACCGATTGGAGTCCCGTAGGGCAGATTTATTGGTACACCCTGAAGAGCACAAATCCGCAGTATGACCTGATGGAGCTGAAGTCGCTTGAGGACTGGACGCTGGAAAAGCAGTTCAAGTCCGTTCCGAATATCGTGGATGTGGCCAGCTTCGGAGGCACTACACGGGAATATCAAGTGGTGGTTGACCCGACCAAGCTCATTTCCTATGGATTGAGCATCGGACAGGCGGAACAGCAGCTGGCTAGCAACAACGTCAACGCCGGCGGGAGTTTCGTGGAAGCCGGTCTGCAACAAGTGAATGTGCGGGCGATCGGGTTGTTCAACCACGTGCAGGATATTGGTCAAACGGTGCTGAAGACGCAATTCGGCACGCCGCTGCGCGTGTCGGATATCGCCATCGTGAGACAAGGGCCCAAGATCCGGCTCGGCCAGATTGGCAAGGCCATTCATCGCTCCGACGGACGCATCGTCGATGACGGGGATGCCATCGAAGGAATCGTGCTGTTGCGCAAAGGGGCGGAGTCAGAATCCGCTCTGGCGGGAATTCACGACAAGGTCAAGGAGCTGAACGAGCAGATTCTTCCGCCTGGGGTCAAGGTTGTACCTTTTCTGGACCGCAGCGACCTGCTTCATTTTACGACCCACACGGTGTTGCACAACCTGACCGAAGGCATGATCCTGGTCACCATCATTCTCTTCTTTTTTCTGGGCAATGCCCGAGCCGCCCTGATCGTTGCGCTCACCATACCCTTTTCGCTGCTATTCGCTTCCATCTGCCTCGACCTCAACCACATTCCAGCGAACCTCCTGTCGCTGGGCGCGCTGGATTTCGGAATGGTGGTAGACGGCGCGGTGGTGATGGTGGAGAACATCGTCCGCCATATGAGCCACCGGCAGAAACGGTCCGCAGGCGCCGGCGACACTCCGCACCCCACGGCGATCCTTAAGACGCCCACCGAGACCATCCGCGAAGCTGCCCACGAGGTTCAGCGGCCTGTTTTCTACGCCATCGCGATCATCATCACCGCTTATATGCCGATCTTCACGCTGCAACGGGTAGAGGGCCGGCTGTTCAAGCCGATGGCATGGACGGTGGCCTTCGCGCTTCTCGGCGCTCTCATCTTTTCGATGCTGATCGCCCCGGTGCTGGCGAGCGTGCTGTTCCGCAGCGGAGTAAATGAGTGGCACAACCCGGTGATGGCCTATCTGACCGAGGCTTACCGCAAGCGCCTGCGATGGGCGATCGAGCATCGCTGGGTGACGTTGAGCGTGGGAATAGGCGCATTGTGCCTGGCCATGTTCCTCACTTTCAGCGGCGTGATCGGCTCGGAATTCCTGCCCCACCTCGATGAAGGCGCCATCTGGGCTCGCGGAACGCTGGCGCCGAGCACGGGGCCCACCGAAGGGGTGCGCGTGATGACCGAAGCCCGCATCGCTTTCGCATCTTTTCCGGAAGTCACACAGGTAGTCACCCAGGTAGGCCGACCCGACGACGGCACAGACACGACGGGCTTCTTCAACACGGAATACTTTGTTGACCTGAAGCCCAAAGAGCAGTGGCGGCCCGTGTTTCGCGAGAACAAAGACGAACTGATCGGCGCGATGAACCGGGAGGTCAACAAGATTCCGGGTGTGATATGGAATTTCTCGCAGCCCATCGAGGACAACGTGGAGGAGGCTGTCAGCGGCGTGAAAGGCGAGCTTGCGGTCAAGGTTTACGGCGACGACCTGAAGCTACTCGAACAAAAGGGCGATGAAATCGTCGAGGTCATGCGCCGCGTTCCAGGCGTGCAGGACCTGGGCCTTTTCCGCGTACTCGGCCAGCCGAACCTGAACTTGGCGGTAGACCGCGTGCAGGCGGCGCGGCACCAGATCAACGTTGCCGACATCCAGGACGCCATCCAGACGGCCGTGGGCGGAAACGCCGTGAGTCAGGTGCTCCAGGGCGAGCAGGTCTACGATTTAACCGTACGCTATCAAGCGCCTTACCGGAACACCCAGGAGGCGATCGAAAACATTCGCCTGCTTGCACCTTCAGGCGAGCGAGTGGCACTGTCGCAACTATGCAAGGTGCGCGTCCAGGACGGGGCGTCGGAAATTTATCGCGAGGCCAATTCCAGGTACGTGGCGATCAAATACAGCGTGCGCGGGCGCGATCTGGGCAGCACGGTCGAAGAGGCCATGAGAAACGTCAACGCGCAGGTGAAGCTTCCCATTGGATATCACCTGGATTGGGCCGGGGAATACGAGAGCCAGAAGCGGTCTTCGAAGCGGCTGTTGATCGTGCTGCCCATTACGATCCTGGTGATTTTTATCATTCTCTTCAGCATGTTTGGCTCGTTTAAGTGGGCGTCGCTGATTCTCGCGGTGGTGGCCATGGCGCCCGTGGGCGGATTGCTGGCGCTGCTTATAACGGGCACGCATTTCAGCGTCTCGTCCGGCGTGGGTTTTCTCGCGTTGTTCGGGGTCTCGGTTCAGACGGGCGTGATCATGCTGGAGTACATCAACCAGCTTCGCGCGCGGGGCTACACAATCATCGATTCCGCGATCGAGGGGGCCATTCTGCGGCTTCGTCCGATCATGATGACGATGCTGGTGGCAACTTTTGGACTGGTGCCGGCCGCGCTTTCCCATGCCATCGGCTCGGACTCCCAACGACCCTTCGCCATTGTTATCGTGGGCGGGCTGATCGGGGCTTTGGCAATGAGCGTCGTTTTGTTGCCGACTCTGTACGTGTGGGTGGCGCGAGACGGCGACAGGCTGCCTTCTTCGGAAGAGTCGTTTGAAGTCTGAGTCATTTGAGGTGTGAGCGGGAGCGGGGCGGGGCCGATCGGACGCGCTCGATGCTCAAATTAAGCGGGGATTGGCTGCGCCGTGGCGTTGACGAAGAAACTCACCGCGCGAGGCTTTGCGGAGGCACTGCGTGCGTCGGAAAGCCGACGGCGGCTAGTCCCGACCGCTCGACACGGAGCTTAGAAATCTGCGGGCCATCTCCTGAATGCGCTGCGCCTGGCGGGAATGCACCGCTTCCAAGGGGATAAGGTCTCTGCCCACTCCCAGGGCCGTCGCGCCGGCTTTTATGAAGCTGGAGGCGGTTCGCTGGTTTACGCCTCCGGCAGCGATGAGCTGTACCTGAGGAATGGCAGACTTCAAGGAGCGGATGTAGCCGGGGCCTCCCATGGCGTCGCAAGGCACGACCTTGACGAAATCCGAACCCGCTTTCCGCGCGGCGATAACCTCGGTGGGAGTCAGCGCGCCGGTAAAAACGACGATTTCTTCCTGATTGGCCAGCTCCACAACCTCTGAAATCAGTCCGTCGGTGGCCAGGAATTTTGCGCCTTCATCAACACAACGGCGAGCCGTCTCGACGTCCAGTATATTTCCCGCTCCCACGATGACGCCTGGAAGGCTCTCCGCTACGTGACAGATGGCGTGAAACGCCCCCGGAAAGACCGTGCTGATTTCAAGGATGCGGATTCCCGCTTCGGATAGGCACTGCGCCACGAAAAAGGCGTCTTTTTCCGAAGCAACGCGGACCGCGGGAATGACGCCGGTCTCGGCTATGCGATAGCGAACCTGGTCTTTCGTGCATATTGAGGCATTCGAGGCTGGAGGGGTGGTGCTGTTGATGACCATCGTTTGAGCCATGTGATGGACCTCACGGGTGCACGGCCTGCCAAACATACGGACAAGATAAGTAGATCATAAATTGTCATATGTGCGCCATAAAAACCTGAGCCTGCCAAGGCATTCGCGAGGAAGAGCGCCGGCGGGGACTTCCGCCGGCGCCGCGCTCTGGTTACCCACCTTCAAGGCATAAGCACAACATTAGTAATTGATGAGCACTGCATATCCTTACGAATGACATACGAACGTCTTAGAACCATTTTATGCCTTCCATATCGCGTCCCTTCTAAATTCTCAGTTGAAATGAATCACCGGACTCCAGCGGCCTGATGCCGAAAGCGCGGCGGAAGAAACCTTTTCAGGGAGGCGCCCACGTGAGTGAAGGATCCATACTTGTCGTATCCAGGGAACCGAGCATCTCGCGAGTGCTGCACATCACGCTCGCGGCGAAGGGCTACGAAGTAACAAACCTGGAAAGCGTCGAGGACGTGGTTAAGCAGAGCGCTTCGCAGCTCTACGACCTGGTGCTGCTGGACAGCGACACGTCGTCTGTGTCGGCGACTGACGCTTGCCGGGAGATTCGAGCTTGCTCCGACATGGCCATCATCATCATGAGCGCGGAGAACTCCGAGGAAAAGAAGGCCCACGCAATCCTCGCGGGCGCCGACGGATATATACCGAAGCCGTTTGGAGTGGAGGAAGTGTTCGCGCGAGTCCGGGCGAGTATCCCCAAAGTCAGGGTAAGCGTAAGTCCCGAGGCGCTTTTGAATTAACCGATCTTCCTCATATTATCCGCTGCGCCGCCACGCCGTCAGCTTTCCCTGCAAGTTGAAGAAAAATGCCAAAATCTTTTCCTCAGGGATGAGGCCTTTTGGGAGGCCCTGGAAAGAGGTAAAGCCGTGCCTCGACGGCTAACGGCTGCATTGATTCCTGGGTTGCGGCATGGCTAAAACGTCTGTGTGAGAACTGGCTAAATCGTCCCTCAGCGGCTGAAGCCGCATTGATTTTTGGCATTTGCGGCACGGATGAATCCGTGCCCTGACGAACAACACGGGTTGTCGCACAGACTCTAAGGCCCTGCCCTGACGCAAAACATATTGCCGGACGGATATAAAGCTGCGTTACCTAATGGGCCGCGGCCCCCCCCCCCAAAAAACGGAGTTTTTCCGCAACCTGCTAAAAAAGCAAACCGCTTTTCTGCGGGGGGCACGGGCGCAATCGTGCGGCGTATGCGAAGGAAGAAGCAGGTCCCTCACCCATCCGCGCTTCGCGCGTATGGGCTCAGGATGACAACGAAAGGCAACGGCAGAGGCAACTGCAACAACAGAGGCAAACCCCGGCGTTCGCGGTCACTCAGCAAAAATGGGTGACGCGCGACAAGACGGGGCTTCGCGCGCATGGGCTCAGGATGACAACGAAAGGACGGGGCAACGGCAAAAGGCAACGGCAGAAGCAACGGCAACGGCAACGGCAACGACAACGACAACGACTAAGGCACGGCAACGGCAGAGGCAACAACAGGGGCGAACCTGCGGCGCTTGCGGCCGCTCAGTAAAAATAGGTGACTCGCGACAGGACGGACCTGTGGCCTTCGGCGTCGAATTGTATCAGCACCTTTTTGTCTTTGCTTTCGGCGCTGAAGAACACCTGATCGCCATTGGCGTATTTCCCGCCGGAAAAATCGAAGCGGTCGGCGCGTTGAAGCACTTCTCCGATGTCCATGGTATCCGCGCGGGTGGCAACTACCTGGAAGCCCACGATGCGGTGCTGAGGACTGAACACGAACTGGGCGCGCTTACAAAATTCCGGAGCATCCTGGGAGGCCAGCAGCAAGCGATCGGGCGTGCCCGAAACAACTCCGGCGCCCGAAGCCGACTTCGCCAATGCCTCGTCGGGGGCGAGGTGGGCAAAGCCCGCGTAGACGGGAGTGACGCTGCACATGAGAATTTCGTTTAAGCTCCACCGCTTCGTTTGTCCCTCCATTTGTTCGCGAAGCTCTTTAATCAAATCCTTGGTTGCCCCTTTGATGCGCCAACTGCCCCAGCGCCTGGAATCTGTCCACAGGGTCTGGCCTGTCTTGGGATCGATCACCGTCATGATGGTGAACTCAATCGCGACGTACCTGGTATCGGGGCCATCGCGAGTGACGTAGTCGCCAAGGTACGGATTTCCGGAAAATAAAATGACGAGGTCGGTATGGCGGCGGTCCTCGGAAAGCTTGAATCGTCCCCAGCTTTGGAGTTCAGCCAAAGCGGTGTCGCGGGCTTCTCCCAATGCCCTCGGACAGACGCAGTCAACGTAAACCGAATCTGCCTGCATGATTTTCGCGGGCAGCGTAAAACGTTCTTCTTTCTTGGCGGAGCAGGCAGACGCCAAAGCCGCGACGCACAGAAGAATCACCGGAATTTGTGTGAGGTTTCTCATAAATGGCGAATGTAATTGTACATCAGCGCGCGCGTGGGGTAACGCGTGTCGATAGACGATAACGCCGTACGGTGACTGCTAATTTGTAGGACTTTTAATGATAGGGACCATCAGAAACATGAATCGGTTCTTTATGGTTTCCGGATACACGGACCGAATAATTACAGGTAGAAGCTCAGGAGTTTACGATGCCGACGAACGATGCACTCTCGGATAAAAACCCTGCGACCCGCCACTCTTCGGCTGACATCAACCGAAGAGGAGACGAGCATTGGCATTTGAGCGACCCACACAACAAGGCCCTGGCGGCACTCCTCTACACCTCCGTGCTGAAGGGTGCGTGGGAACTTGTCGCACGGAGTCCCGGGAGGGTGATCTCTCACCTCCGGCGGAGTTCCAATCGTCATCCTGCACCGGTGCGCCTGGACATGGGAGCGTGATAGCTCTTAACTGAACACTTTGGTAACTCTCGCGCTATCTCAGTGTTCAAGCAAGCCGCGCTTCGCAGCTTTAATTTGATACGCGTCACACCGGTGTGTCTCGAACGAACCCTTCGCAGGCAGGTTTTTGGGCACCGTTTCCGCGACACCGTTCCTGAAGAACCGTAACCAACCGTCCAGAGGAACTCCAAACAATAGAGGTGTGCAGCACCCAAACCATCCAAGGGGCCATCCACGAAGCCATCGTTATTGAGGGTAGAAGTACCGGCGATGTATCATCCCACCGCGAGTTTGTGCCAATGACAAGAATGGAAGTACTCGTCCACGTCGGTGGCGCAGCCTTTGACGCGGCGTTGGGCTGTGTGCGTTGATACTCGGATCGCATCCGCCTTGTCGACGCACTGCCACACCTGCCAAATGCAAAGCATCGGGATTATGTACGGACTGGCTGTGATTTCAAGAAATGTCGCGTCAGGTCATTTGTGAACGGGGACCCGGGGAAAAAGAGCTTATAGCAATGCTTTCGGGCAGAAACAGATGGGATTACCTGCAATTGCGATTGCGCTAGCGCCTTAGTGTCGATCTCTCCGCTCTTATTCTGATCCAGTCGTTTAAACTCTGCCTCCATAAATCTGATGAATTCTTTCTCGGAGACTTTACTGGTCTTCTCTGTATCTGCCAAGAGCAACAACGCTTTGGTCTGATCCTCTCCCTGGGCAAGCGAACCCTGTGTCCTGGGATTTGTTTGTAGCTTTTGGGCACTGGCTATTCTTTCCACTGCTCCGGCTGCAAACAATGCAGCGACCATTGCAACCGGGAGCGCGGGCTGTCCTGCGCTGGCCAACTGCTTTTCTTGCGGCTTAGTTTGCCAGAGCAGTTCGGCAGATCATTCTGAGACGCTTTCGCAGCCCGCGGCCCGATCAATCACCTTCGCCTCTTGCAGCTCTGACCAGCTCGGTCAAGACAGACTGGCGTAATTCTCCAGTGCCACTCGTACAAGCTGACTCCTCGTCCGGACGCCTGTCTTGGAAAATAACTGCTGGATAGTCGCTTTGATCGCCCCCTCGGAAGCTCCCAGCCGGTCGCCGATCTCTTTGTTTGTCAGTCCTTCGAAAATATGCGATAACACCTGGCGCTCGCGTTCCGTAAGGGATGCCGGGCTGCGACCGGACGAAGCCACTGTGCTTTGCAATACTCTTTGATCCAGCCACACTTTCCCGCCCGCCACCGCACGAATCGCTTCAACCAGAAGGGTTGGCAAGTCATGCTTCAGGAAGATTCCTACAACGCCCAGGCGGACCAATTCGGATGCGTGAATTGCGCTCACTCCGGCCGTAACCAGTAGAATCTTGCCGCGAAAACCCTCCTGAACCGCCGAACGGACAAACCCCATGCAATTGTGGCCGCCGAGATCAAAATCCAGCAGCAGTAAGTCGATGTTCTGTTCCTTGAGCAGCAAGTCCGCCTCGTCTGTCGTGGCGCAGCGGCCAACAATTTCGAAGTCCGGCTCTACGGCCAATAACCGGGCTAGTCCCTCGCGAAACAGCGCATGATCGTCCACGATAGCAATCCGCGTGTGATGCACCGATTCAAGCATTTTGAGCCTCCTCGAGGGGAAATCGCTGAAGGGCTACCGCAAAGCAGCAGCCTTCAGGCCGTGGTTCGTACCGGATCTCCCCGCCAAAACTTTTTAGGATCGCGCGTGATACGTAAAGACCCAGGCCTGTGGAAGCCGCGTCATTCTGAAAAGCGCGAAACAGGTTCTCGGGGTGGGCCACGCCCGTGCCGCTGTCTTCGAAGCGTACGACCACCGAACTCGGCCCCACGGACGCGCTCACTTTCAGCTGCCTGCGCTCCGTTTGCTCCATGGCTCGTTGACTGTTCTTGGCGAGGTTGAGGAACACCTGCAGCAAACCGTGCGGGTCCGCCGCCACGCGCGGATGACCACCATCGACGCACCACTGGATTCGGATGCTGGATTCCTGAAACGCAGGTTCAATGATGATCCGAAGTTCGTTCAACACGGACGCTAGGTCGACCGATGCCAGGGGCTCATCGGACGACCGCAGTTCCATCCCTGAAAGCGTTCTCAATCCCTCCACCAGAGTGCCCAGGATGCGGAAATCCTCATTTTTGCTGAGACCCGTCAGTCGCGACAGGTTTTCGTAGGTGACCATCACGGCGCCGCAGACGTTCCTGATCTCGTGCGACATGGCGCCCAGCAGAATCTTCGCGTTCGTTATCAGATGCTCGAGGTTGAGATCCTCGCGGTCCCGCAGGTCTTGGGAAAGGTCCACTACAATCGCTGCCAGAAACGGATTATGTGCCGGCCCTGATGTCGAGAACCAAATGCCTGCCGGGAATGTTTCTCCATTCTTACGCTTGCCTTGGCAGCGCAGTTCCGTGCGGAACGTCGCGGAGCGATTTTGCTGCGCCGCGGTCAGCAGGGACGGCACGAACGCCACAATGGATTGACCGGTGATCGCGGCATCGCCGGGCGCAAACAGGTTCTGCGCGGCGCCGTTGGCAAGACGGATGTGACCGCTGGGATCGATCGTTATGATCGCCACCGGACTGCTCTCGATTAAGCCTCGCAGTTCCTCTTCATGCTCCACCACCAGCTGCCTGCTCCTGATGATTTCCGAAACCAGAAAGCCGGTGCCCGTAAATCCGAGGAATGCCATGACACTGAAGGAAAGCGCCTCCCCAAAGCGGTAGTCGCTATACTCTCCGGCCAGGAATCCGCAGACCAGGGCCACAAGCACCAGAACCTTGCGAGAAACGAATCCGGCGATCAGGAGGATGGGGAAGAGATATAGAAATCCCAACGGGACGTTTGGCGTGACCGAATCAATAAGCGCGATCGCGACCACGGACAGTGCCGCCGCGGTGAGAAATCTTTTTCGATTCTCGCGCGAATAGATGGCCGATGGATTTATTCTAGCTGTGAGTATGTTTTGCAACATGTGCCACCCGATGCATCTCTCCGTTCCATTCTTTGATCGCGTTTGATCCAGCCTCCATCGGGACCTGGGTTTACTCGGTTACTGAGAGAGCTGGTAAAATACGAGTTACGCAATCCTCTAACACGAACGGCGGTTTGAACCTGCCGCCTCTGGGCCAGCCTTGAAACGTCGGCGCCCGCCTCGGCCGTGTTTCGCGCGGTAGCGGCCCGCTGCCGAGATTACGTCGATCCCCACGCTGATGACGCCAACCACACAAATGGCCCACACCAGCAATCCAACCGCGACCACCGCCCCGTTGCCGATTCTCTCCAGCCAGCCGCTGTGCACTACCGGCTCCGGGCTTGCGGCCGCGCGCTGTTGTTTCGCCAGTCGGGCGAGGACGCTGGCGATGCCTGACTAGGTCTCAAATGCTTCCTCCGGCTCAGGGAGCTTATCGCCCTCGCGCGCAAACCACACATACAGCGTGGGCAGGATGAAGATGCTCATCAGCAGGTCGGCGATCAAGCCTCCCACGATGACGATCGCGAAGGGGCGTTGTGAGTCGGACCCGATGGCGTGAGACATGGCGGCGGGAAGCAAGCCGAGCGTCGCAACCAGCATCGTCATCATGATCGGGCGAAGCCTCAGGACCGCGCCTTCAATCGCCGCATCCTCAATGACGTGGCCCCGCGCGCGCAGCTGGTTGATGTATTCCAGCATGATCACGCCCGTTTGAACCGACACACCGAACAGCGCCAGGAAGCCGACGCCCGAGGAAACGCTGAAGTTGGTATGCGTAACCAGCAATGCCAGCACGCCTCCGATCCGCGCCAGCGCCACATTGGCGAGGATGAGCAGCGCCCACTTGAACGATCGGAACATGGTGTAGAGAATGATGAAGATTAGAAGCACCGTCAGGGGAACGATGAGGAGCAGCCGCGCCTCGGCGCGCTTTTCGCTTTCGTATTCGCCCTCCCAGTCGAGGTGATATCCCCGGGGAAGCTGAACCTGCTCGTTCACTTTTTTGATCGATTCTTCCACCGCGCCTCCAAGATCGCGTCCGCGCACGCTGTACTTGATGGCGACGTATCGCTGGTTCCCTTCGCGGTAAATCTCCGATCCACCGTCCTGCTCTTTGATCGTGCAAAGCTGGGCGAGCGATACTCTCTCGCCGGAGGGCGAAAGCAGCCGGATATTCTCGATGGCTTCTTGGGTTGTGCGGTACTGCGGCAGATAACGGAGCACCAGGTCGTATCTCGCTTCGCCCTGCAGCACCTGCGTCAGGGCATTGCCCCCCACAGCGGTCTGGATGGCGTCCTGCACGTCGGCGACGTTGATTTGAAAACGCGCCGCCTGCTCGCGGTCCACTTCGAAATTCAGGTTCGGTTGCCCTAGAACATGGAAGACACCCAGGTCCTCAATGCCCTTCACGTGCCGCATCACCTCGACGATCTGGTCCGCTTTGTCTTCAAGAACCCTTAAGTCGTCGCCGTAGACTTTTGTGGCGAGTTCGCCTTTTACCCCGCTGACTGCTTCCTCCATGTTGTCTTCAATTGGCTGGGAAAAGCCCCAGACGACGCCCGGGATCTTAGCGAGCTCGCGGTTCATGGCGGCGATAAGCCGGTCTTTATCCTCGTGAAATACGGGCCGCCACTGTTCTTTCGGCTTCAGGTCCACGAAATATTCGGTATTAAAGAAGCTCGTCGTGTCGGTTCCGTCGTCCGGCCGGCCCGTTTGGCTTGTGCATTGAGGGACTTCGGGAAACGAGCAGAGTTTGATGCGGGCCTGGTTCATCACACGGATTCCTTCGCTCGGACCGGTGCTGGGAGCCAGCGTGCCGCGCACCCACAGCGCGCCTTCGTCGAGGTGCGGCAGGAACTCCGAACCAATCGCTCCACCCACCGCAAGATAGATGGCGGCCACCAGCCCCAGAAGCGCAATACCCACTGTGACCACGCGATGTCCGATAGCCCATTTCACGGCCACCCGATACCGCGTTTTAAGGAACTCCATTACCGGGTTGCGCCATTCGCTCACACCCCTCGTGAAGAAAATGCTTGCGAGAACAGGGGCGACAAGAATGGAAAACAACAGCGCTCCCAGCAGCGCGAAAGCGACGGTCCACGCCATCGGCTTGAAGAGCCGCCCTTCCACTCTTTGCAGCGTAAACACCGGCAGGTAGGCCGTTATGATGATCGCGATTGCGAAGAATACGGGGCGCTGAACCTCGTGGCAGGCGTCCCGGATCATTCCCGCCGGGGTTTTAATGATGGAGGTGTTGCGCCGTCCGTTATTTGCGTCCGTTCCTGCACCGTTGGGCCGGTGGCTCAAGTGGCGGATGATGTTCTCCACCATCACCACGGCTCCGTCGACCACCATGCCGAAATCCAGCGCGCCGAGAGACAGCAGGTTTGCCGGGATCCCTTTAATGTTGAGACACGTCGCCGCAAACAAGAGCGAAAACGGGATCGTCAGCGCGACGATGATCGCTCCGCGGACGTTTCCGAGAAACAAGAAGAGAATGATTACCACCAGGATGATGCCTTCGGTGAGGTTATGCAGCACGGTGTGCGTCGTGTAATGCACCAGGTCCGTGCGATCGATGAATGGCACCACCTTCACGCCCGCGGGCAGGATGAAATCATTTAGCTCCTTGACCTTCGCGTTGATTCCCCGGAGCGCCGCGTCCGCATTGGCCCCTTTGCGCAGTAGCACCACGCCCGACACCACGTCTTCGTCATCGACGATTTTTCCGTCTTCGCGGTGCAGCGCGCGCGCAAACTGGCCCAGCCGGATCTTCGGGCCTTGCGCCACCACGGCGATATCCCTCACGTGGACGGGGGTGCCGCTCTTGGTCATAATCACGGTGTTTTGGATGTCCCGCACATTCCGGACCAAGCCCACTTCCCGCAGGTTGATTTGCTGCAGGCCGGACTCGATAAAACTTCCGCCCGCGTTCGTATTGTTATTGGTCAGTTGCTGCTCGACCTGGGCCAGGCTCAGCCCGTAGGAGATTAGTTTCCCGGGGTCCACGCGCACCTGATATTCGCGTGTCGGCCCGCCGAAGCTCGAAACATCCACCACATTCGGAACCGCCTTGAAGTTTTTCTCGATTACCCAGTCTTCGATCGATTTCAGGTCCATCACGTCGTACTGTGGATTGGTGCTGTGCAGCGTGAAGAAGTAGATTTGCCCCACGGGACTCCAGTCCGTACCCATTTGCGGCACGACGTTCGGCGGCAGCGTCACCTGCGAAAGCCTCTCGAGCACCCGCTCCCGGTCCCACGCGTTCTCCTCTTCATCGTCGAAGATCAGCTTCAGGTCGGAGAGTCCGAATAGCGAGAACGAACGTAAATGCGTTACGTGAGGAATACCGTTCATCACGATCTCGAGCGGAATCGTCACCTGCTGCTCGACTTGCTCCGCGGAGATCCCCGGCCACTGCGTGATGATCTCCACGTAGTTGTCCGCGACGTCCGGGTAGGCCTCCACCGGAAGCTGGTGGAATGAAATCGCCCCCCAGCCAAACAAAAAGAGGGCTGCCGCCAGGACCAGAAAACGGTTCTCCAAGGCAAAATCGACAAGCTTCCGAATCATCTACTCCTCCGAGGTATCCTGAAATCCGGGATTATTCAGCTACACCGCCCAGTGAAGCGCAGGCCAGCCATTCAGTCGCGCGCGGTTATCGATAATCAGAGACACGCGTGGCGAAGGCCCGCATCAAACGCCACTTCTTCGCGGAGGCGCACGCCTTGTGAGATTTATGTGCGAGTACGGATGGCGTTGCGCTTAGCGAATCTGCGGCGGATGACGGCGCAGATTTATGGGTTGACGAACGTTACACTTGGGAGCGAGGAACTTCAGAGGGCGGTGCGCGCCCTGCGTAGGATGTCGGGGAGGAATTGACGATATATCCCGAACGCGAAGGCGAGATCCGGCGTCCGGGTGATCGCGAATGCAATGAGCCCGTCGTTTGTGCGCACGCGCCGGACTGCGATTGTGGCAGCGCGCCTGTTGCGTCGATGGTTGGCAGCAGAGGGGCTGTCCAGCCTGCCGTGGAATCAGCCAACGTTCCGGGGAATCTAGCTGGATCCACCTGAGAAAAACTTCCGTGGCCATCGTTTAAAAGTATTGCTACTGGCTGCCGGAACCATGCCGTGGCCAAAACCAGGTCGACGGAATGATCCCCGTTGACGTCCCGCGCCTCGATGCGCAGGCCGCCCGCGGGGGCGAACAAGTGAATCGACTCCCTGCCAGCCGTCGAGAGATGCACTTCGATCCAGTAGTTCGTAGCTCCGGAATCAACTGTTCCCGGTTGTATACTCGCCAGGTCCGGACGTATATCCCCGTCGAGATCGGCGATTGCAAATTGCGGGCCCGTTCCCATCGAAGCGGCGGCCAGGTTCTGCCGCAAATCGGGCATTCCTGCCCTACTGGTGTTGCAAAAGGCCAGCATCAGCAGCAACGAGAACCACAGACGCAGATTCCACGGGATGATTCCAGCGCCCCACGCCTTGACTTGTCTCTGTCCCGCTTTCGATCGCTGCTTCGCCAAGCGTGAATTATTTCCAGGAGTTTCCGCCACTCCAGTGATGGGGAACTGAGCCGGAGTTTTTGACCGCAGCCGGGGCTCGTTGGCCTTGGACTTCACGAGACCTTGAGGAGCGCATTCCATTTTAATTTCCGGAAGGTACACAGCAGCGCATACGGAACACGTAAAAACTTTCATAAAAAATTAGCGTGGTTTCCATCGCTTTTTTTGATCCCGCAAAATTCCCAGCTTTAGCAGTAACAATAAACATCGCGGTGCGTAGAGATTGAATAAGTACTCTATCAAGAGTTAATAAAGAGTTTTATCTTGCTTGTATATGCTGGCTATCTTTCGATGGGGCGGAAAATATCTTGTGGACGCGATGAGGCCTGATCTTCGAGTTAGAAAGCGAGGAGGAGAAGGCATGAAACTGCTGACGGCAATGGCAGTGGCTGTTGTTGTTTTGTTCCCGGCTTGCCTGCAGGCTATTCCCGCAAAGCCGGCATTGGAAATCGTTGTGCTGGGTTCTGGCGGACCACGGCCGTTCGGAAGGGCCGGATCAAGCTACATCGTGTTGGTCGCAGGAACACCGCGGATTTTGGTGGATGCCGGACCGGGTGCGTTCTTGCGGATCGGAGAATTGGATCTGGACTTGCAAAAAGTTGATACGGTTCTGCTGACGCATCTGCATATCGACCACAGCGGAGACTTGGCGGCGTTCTTCAACGCATATTACCAGTTCCTTTAAGGGACACCGTAAATCCTGGGCGGAGAATTTTCAGGCAATGTAGAGGTTTGACGTCTAGGAATGGACCGGAGAATCGGTACGGCCCGCCGACACCTGCGAGAAATGGGCCAAAAATGGCATTTTTAGTGAATTCTCTCTACCAACTAGATATTTTTCGACTGCGTGGCGGGGCAGATCAAGTTCGGAACGGAGTCCAATGGCGGCTTCCGGAATATTACGATCTCCAATTGTATTTTCGAAGGATGCCAGGGGCTGGCCCTGGAGACGGGGGACGGGGGCCTCCTCGAAGACATCGCCATCAGCAACATCACCATGCGGGACATCACCAGCGCGCCGATCTTCCTGCGCCTGGGCGCGCGGTTGCGAGGGCCGGAGGGAGCGAAGCCCGGCACGCTGCGCAGGGTGCTCATCAACAATCTCGTGTGCGATAACTCGGAATCGCGGATCAGTTCGATCTTGGGCGGCATACCCGGATGCCATCTGGAAGACATCCGGCTAAGCAACATCTGCGTGCAACATCAGGGAGGCGCGACGCAGGAGGCCAGAGACATCGAGCCGGCGGAATTGGAAAATAAATATCCCGAGCCGAGCATGTTCGGTGCGATGCCGGCGCACGCCTTTTACTTCCGGCACGTGAGGAATCTGGAACTGAGCCACGTGGAAGTGAAGCCGATGCGGCCGGATGCGCGGCCGGCCTTCGTTCTAGAGGATGTGGACCGGGCCGATTTCATCAACGTGGAGGTCCCGCACGATGCGCAGCAGAGCGCCTATTCGTTGCGGCGCGTATCCAACGTGCGCATCCTGCAAAGCCGGTTCCTTCCGGATACGCTGGTGAAAGAGTCCGCGGGCAAGCAAGACCTTTAGAGTCTGTGTGAGAACGGGTTAATCGTCCGATGTCCGGTAAGTCGCCGCATAGCGACCCGCTCTAGTGTGCTGTGTAAGTCTTGCTGAAATTGTTGCGCTGGTTGGTAACCGTGAAGGTACCGTCGGCTTGGGCGGAGACCTTAATGTAGTAGGCCTTACCGTCATGCGTGGGCAGGCCCGGGGTGCCCGGCCGCGGCTGCGGCGCTGGATCGATGGGCATCGCTGTAATTGGATCATCCAATGTGTTGGCAATAAATATTCCCGGCACCGTATATTCCTGTCCGCTGAGGATCGAGAAATGAATTTCCCACAGATTCTCCAGCCCGGGTGACGTAAACAGGGTCTGCATCGTGGAAGGCGGGCCTCCTTTGTGGGGGCCGTCATTCATGATGGCCACTCGGGGCCGAATCGCATGCACGAGCTGGGGCGAACTCGACAGGGCAAGTCCGTGATGGGAGACGACCCAGACATCGACGGCTCCAATGCGGTTGACCGGGCACATCAAATTGAATTCTTTGTTCCAAGTCAAGTCACCCAAATGAGCCATTCGAAACTTTCCAAACGTGATGACGCTTCCGACTGACTGAGGATTCTCGTCGTCGTCATGTATCGGTTTAGGAGTAAAGCTCGCACACTCCGGATTCGGGCTTCCGGCGCCGGGAAGCGGTGTCTGGATCACCTGTCCCGCTGAACTAACGATCGTCCAGTCAAGCCCCCGCATCGGGACCTTATCGCCCGGTTTGACGACCGTGTGCTTTGCCTCGGCGTAAAGCGCGGGATAGGTCTTGTTCATGAATTCATCGGTGCGGGCGTCCTGGCGTTGAATGTTCGGTCCGTGGTCAATGAAATTGCGGATCGGAATGCGCGCGGCGACGTCCGCCATGCCCCCAAAATGATCGGCGTGCCAGTGCGTGGTTATCAGGTTATCGATGTGTGTGAGTCCGGCGTCCTTGACGGCATCCATGATACGGAGGGCATCTCTGAAGTTGGGCCCTCCGCTTCCGGTATCGATCAGCGTGGAATCGCCGGAAGGCGCCACGAAGAGCGTCGAGTTCCCGCCTTCCATATCGAGTACATAGATATCGAGGGTCTTCCCGGCAGGCGTTTGTGCGACAGCCGACACCACGGTAAGTGGCAGGCTCAAAAGAAATGCTATCCATGCACGCATTGCGGGTCTCCTTCAGAATGCCTGCGCTGAGAGCCAAGCGCATGGCTATAACCGATCACTGTGCGAGCGCGAAAGTGAAGATTCCGCCGGAACCGGCAAGGACAACGTACTGCTTGCCGCCGACCATATACGTCATCGGCGAAGCGTTCCAGGATTGGCCGGTCTCGAAGTGCCAGACGGGTTTCCCGGTTTTAGTCTCCACGGCCGTTAAAGTTCCCTCCCCCTCCCCAAAGAACAGCAGGTCTCCGGCGGTTGCGAGTGTGCCGGAGCCGTGGTCGAGGGGCACCGGGTACTCCCAGGCTTTCTGGCCGGTCTGAATGTCCAACGCCTGAATGAAGCTTTGGCCCTCGCGAGCCCCTTGCTGTCCGCCGCCAAAATACATTTCGCCCATTTCGATGGGCGAGGGATCCTTCTTGTAGACCGCGCAAGTGTTCTTGACGCGCGCAAAGAATAATTTCGCGACGGGATCGTAGGCGGTGGAGTACCACTTGCTGGCTCCGCGGCGGCAAATCTCCTGAGCGGAATCGAAGCGGTCGGTAAGAATGGGCCGACCATCCTTGCCGTATCCCGTCGCCCAGTTCAACCTGGACAAGGGTTTGGCCAGCAGGAGTTCGCCGTTCGTCCGGTCGAGCACGAAGAAAAAGCCGTTGGGGTCGCCGTGCAGCAGCAGCTTGCGGGACTGCCCCTGCCACGTCTCGTCCGCCAAAAGCATCGGCGCGACCGAATCCCAGTCGTATAAATCGTGGGGAGTGAACTGGAAGTACCACTTCAGCTTCCCGGTTTTGACATCCAGGGCCACAACGCTCGCGGTGTAGAGGTTGTCGCCTTTGCGCTCATCCCCGTTGTAGTCCGGGCAGGGATTGCCAACGGCCCAGTAGACGGTTTCGAGGGTGGGATCGTAGGAGCCCGTCAGCCAGGTAGCGCCGCAACCGTGCTCGAGCGCATTTCCAATCCAGGTTTCCGAGCCTCTTTCACCGCGAGCCGGAATCGTGTAGAAGCGCCAGGCGCGCTCGCCCGAGGCAACACTGTAGGCATCCACAAACCCGCGCGCGCCCTGCTCGCCGCCGGCTATTCCGGAAAGCACGAGGTCGCCGATCGCGAGCGGCGCCGCCGTCGCACTATAGCCGTCCTTCGCATCACCCATCGTGGCGTCCCAGAGTTTTCGTCCCGTCCTGCGGTCGAGCGCCAGCAGATGCGCATTGTCGGTAATCATGAAAACGCGGTCGCCGGAAATCGCCACGCCGCGATTCGCGCCGCCGGCCGCGGTGCTTAGCAGGCCTGGAGCGCGGGGTGTGCTGAACGACCAGATCTGCTGGCCGGTGACAGCATCGAGGGCATAGGCGCGGTTCGGTCCGGTGAAGTACATCACTCCGTCCAACACCACAGGGGTCACTTCCAATTGCCGCGCGCCGGGGACCGGAAATACCCAGGTCGGCAGAAGCCGCTGAACGTTGTTCACATTGATTTCCTTCAGCGAGCTATAGCGGTTGGCGGTAAAACTTCCGTCGTAGCCCGGCCAGTCCTGCTTTGGTTCAACGGGGCGTTCGCGGTACACATCGCCATCGCGGGACAGCGAGTGGAATCTGCCGTCGGGTGTCAGCAGATTGGCGCTGAAGGCGGTCTCGCTCATCAGAGTGCCTTCCAATTTTCGGCCGTCCGGAAGCGTCAAGCTGACGGGGTGAGGTTCCAGCACGTCGGCGCTGCGAAAGCCGCGAGCCGCCCGCGGTGCGGCGGCGATATCGCCGGAAACCAAGCCGCGCAGGTGAGCAATCAGCGCTTTCATCTCATCGTCCGAAAAGTCGAACCGCGGCATTCCCTTTTCGAGGCGGCCCGTGCGCACCAGCGTGGCGATTTCAGCGTCGGAGTGCGCAGCCACAAACCCGAGAAGCGCCGGCGCGCGGTCGCTTCCGTTGCCATCCGTGCCATGACAGATCGTGCAGCGGTTGCCGAAGGTGCGGACGGGCGCGCCTGGCTGCTGGGCGTGAGCGGCGCCGATCGTGAAAAGAACCGCGCAGCAAATTCTCTTGAGCATGGCTGTTCCTCTTCCTTTTCCTTCCTATCTGCGACACGTGATGGCTTCCGCGTTTTGAATGGCGGCCATTCGGTTCGTAAAAGCGGAAAAACCGGGCCCAAAAGCCCCTTTGTTCAAATGCCGCTGGCCCTGATCCAGAAGCTCCCTGCCCAGTTCGCACCGGGAGACAGTATCTGCAGGCTGGGATATCTCCCGTCGTGATAGAGGTTCACCGCGTTGGTGAGGCCTGCCATCGGCTCGATGCAAACCGTTTGCGCCGCGGAATCCGGGTGGGAATTGGGCGGATTTCTGAGTCTTGGAACGAAAAATTCGGCGACAGGGTACCCGGGCCCGAAAAGCACTTCGACCTTCTTGCCTCCGGACTCGATCGAGAAATGCGCCCGGCCTTCGGCGTCGCGCGCGAGATCGGTCAAGCCGGTGTCCAGAGCCTGGCCTTTCAGGGGAAATGGATTCGGAAGATCGAGGGGTTTGAGCTCGCCAGTGGCAACCACGTGGGCGTCTCCGACGGCAATTTTGCGAGCGGCGAGCGTGGCGGTCCACTCTTCCCGATCGACGTCCGGTATTCGGAAACACGGATGAAAGCCAACTACAATGGGCATGGGGTCGGCGCTCAGGTTGGAGACGACCAGCCGCGTTTCCAGCACGCCATTCGAAAGCTGGTAGGTCATCTCGTATTCATGGGCGAACGGCCACTGCGCCATGAGGTCGGGATAGCGCCAGAACCGAAACCGGCTGGTGATATGCGCGGAGTGCTTATCCGCCTTGACCTCGGTAACCTCCCAAAACGGAGAGTTGCGAACCAGGCCATGAATGGGTAGAGGAGCCCGGACATTCCCGAGCGTCATATTGAAGATGTATTTCTTCCCGTTTGCCCAGAAATCTTCCTCACTCAACCGGTTCGCCCAGGGAGCCAGGAATGGAATTCCGCCGAATTCCACGCGCTTCTGAAAGTCAGAGACGTCATCCGGCGCGGAATTCAAGACATCTTTGCCGTGAACTTTCATTTCGTAGAGGCGATTGCCCAACGAAGGCGCAACGGCGACTTCCACGCCGCTCGCAGTGTCGGTGAGGCGCACAATATCGACGCCGTGATCAGAGAGCTTCTCAGCCGTGTAGTTTTGAGCCGCTGAAACCGCGGAGAGGAGCACAACGGGGAACGCCAGGAGCAGAACGGTACGTTTCACTTTTCCTGCACCTCACGCAAAAGACGGCAGTTTTTACGGAGCCGCGTATTTCGCCTTCCCAGTCGCTGGGCAAGCGCGGATTCATCGCTTTTTCGCAAATGGATGCGGCTTAAGGGCTCAAGTCCTCACAGGAGCAAGCGTCAGCCCGGTGCGTTCAATAAAGTGCATGATGGCTTTTCAGTGTTTGGGCCACACGGCGCCCTGATCCTTCGCGGTCACTGGGGCCAAGCCTTTGTAGACGAACTTCTGCACGCGCTGGCCGTGATAGGTCTCGGTGGTATAGATGTTGCCTTTGGAATCGGTGGCGATGCTGTGCACGGCGTAGAACTCGCCGGGCTGCCGGCCGCCGTCTCCGAAGCTTGTCAACTCCTGCAGGCTGTCGCGAAGCAGAATATGGACTTTTTCGTTGGCCCCATCGGTGAGATAGAGATAGGTCTGCTTCGGGTCTTTGGAGAAGGCGATGTCCCATACGGCGCCGTCGCCAAGAGTATTCTTTTCGATGAAGGTTTCCTTCACGAAGGTGCCGTCCTTCTTGAACACCTGAATGCGATCGTTGTGACGGTCGCAAACGTACACCAAGCCGTCGTTGGTGAGCTCAGCGCAATGCACCGGGGTGCGAAACTGCTGGGCAGGCGGCGCGTCCGGCTTGTAGGGGCCGAGATCGGTGTCGTCCGGCTTATGGCCATAAGCTCCCCAGTAGCGCTTGAAGACGCCGGTGTCGGCGTCCATCACCACAACGCGGCGGTTGCCATAGCCGTCGGCTACATAGACTTCGTTCGCATCCTTGTCGAAGAAGGTCTTGGCAGCCTGCTTGAAATTAGACATGTCATTGCTGCCTTTGCTCGCGCCTGGTTTGCCGATCTGCTTAATCAGCTTGCCATCTTGCGTAAATTCCAGAACCTGGGCGTCGCCCGTGCCGTTGCCGGCGATCCAGACGTTCCCTTTGTAATCGACGGTGATCCCATGGTTCGAACTGGGCCAATCGTACCCGGGGCCTTTTCCGCCCCAGTGGGCGATCAGGTTCCCTGCCTGGTCGAAGGCGAGCACGGGAGGCGCCGGCTGGCAGCAATCGGAGGCGGGAGGATTGGCGCGCATGTAGGCTTCCTTTGGATCGAGGGTGTCCTGGCGGTGAACGATCCAAACATGGTCCTGTGAGTCCACGGACACACCGATGGTCATGCCCAGCAGCCAATGGTTTGGCAGCGGCTTGGGCCACAGCGGGTCGACCTCAAACTTCGGGGCCTGCAGGCCCGAGGCCTGCACGGCAACTTTTTTTTCCAGCACGGAAGACGCAACACCGAGCACGATAAGAACTGCCAAAAACGTTGCGATCCCGAACCCTCTGCCTTTTGAAAGCGTCACGCAATTCCTCCCTTACGACAACACCGCGCAATAGCTGCCAAGTGATTCATATAAGCGGGCACAACCGCGCGCACAAACCCGAATCTTAACCCCACCAAGGTTCGCCATCGGCAAGATTGGCCTTCAAGTACTCTTCATTCGGCAAGATGCCCAGACCGGGAAGAGAGGTCACCACTTGCATGCGTCCATCCTTGACGACCGGAACGTTTCCGGCGGCATCGGGCGCCTTGTCGTAGGAAGACGCGCACTCGATCCTGGGACAATTGAACACGCTGGCCGCAAATTGCTGCGAAGCGTTGTTCAGCGCATAACCTCCCACATTGTGTAGTGCGACCGGTATGCGATAGGCAGCGGCCGCGTCGGCGATAATTTTGGTTCCGGTGATTCCGCCTCCGTGGCTCAGATCGATTTGCAGACAGTCGGCCGCATGGTTCTGGATAAACGGCAAGGCATCCTCGAGCAACGCCTGACTTTCTCCCGTAATGATGGGCACATTGATCGCCCTGCGGAGGGTCACCCAGGATTCTGAAAACCGGGGAAAGATAGGGTCTTCGAAAAACAGCGGCTTGATCCCTTCCACCGCTTTCCCAATTTTGATCGCGCTGGGAAGATCAAGTTCGTTGTGGCAGTGAACGTCGATATCGTAGTCCGGTCCCAGCGCTTCGCGAGCCGCTTCATAGACGCGGCGAACTGTGTCGACTTCGCGCGGGCCAAGGTCCGGCGTAAATTCCCCGCCGGGAACCGCCAGAGCATGATTTATATCGATCTTGAACGCTCTAAAACCACCCTTGAACGATTTAACCGTCTGCGCCCTCTGCTGCCACGCGTCTTTGCTCAGGTAATCGCTCTGCCGCTCGAGGGGAGTCTTACCGTGAGGCGGGACCATATGCGAGTAGGTATCGATTTCCGTGCGGAAGTTCCCGCCCAGAAGTTTGCAAACCGGTTGGTTGAGAATCTTCCCGGCAAGATCCCATAGAGCCATGTCGATGCAGCTATAAGCGCGGACATCCCCCGGCCTCTGGGCAATCGCGTAAAACATATTCTGGTAGTGAACGCGGATCGCGAGCGGGTCTTTGCCAATCAAGCCCGTCTTCCCTCCCGCAGGGCTTTCTTCGAGCATAGCAATCGTTTCGCGGGTTTCCGGGCCCCCCTCCCCCGGGCCGTAGCCGACCAGGCCGGCGTCGGTTTCAATCTTGATGTAGCCCCTGGAGCCTGTGCCGCGCTTCAAGCGGATGGCCTTGATGGCGGTGATCTTTACCTGGCCCTGGGCCGCGGCCGCCAGGGACTCATAGCCGCCCAGGGACACGCCAATCGGCATCGCCAATGCCGCCTTAAAGAAACTGCGCCTCGAAAGAACCATGTTGCTCCTTTCCAAGAGACAGAACTTATGAACTAGAACACGTACTTCAAGGCGAACTGAACCAGCCGCGGGTTCACAGACATGCTGTTGATGACCCCAAAAGTCGACGCAGTAACGTCATCACTTACAGGGGTATTGAATTGGGGATGGTTGAACACGTTAAAAAACTCTGTGCGAAACACCAGAGTGGCATCCTCATGTATACCGCCGACCTTCGTCGTCTTCACGAGGGTCGCATCTCAGTTGAACTGACCAGGGCCAAGAATACTCCCGTAGCCGGAGTTTCCGTAACCGTTGTTCCCGCTGCTGGCAAACGGTGCGAACGCAGCCTTGTTGAACCAACCCGGGCCACCGAGAGCGCCGCCCAGCCGAGCCCGGTCGCTGCCTGACGTGGGTACATTGGCCGAGCCCATTCCCGGAGCGTAGTTGGCAGTGGAGATTTGGACGTTCGCGTAGATATTACCGCCATTGGCATCGGTGATGAATAGAGGCAACCCGTCCTGCACGGCCGTCACGCCGGCAATCGTCCAGCCATTGGCGAGCTTCCCAAGGAGTCCTTCATGTTTGCCGAAGGGAAGATCGTAGCTGTAGTTGACCGTAAACCGCTGGGGCCGAAGGTAAGGCATCAGTCCGTATACCAACGGCAGGGCGGCGTTGTTGTAGTTGATATAACTCGAGGTATCGAATCCGCGGGCATAGGTGTAGGCCGCCTGCATTTGCAGTCCGCGGGAAAATCTCTTGGTGACGGTGGCCTGCAAACTGTTGAACCTTGTATCGGAAATTGTCTGGTCAACGCCTATGCCGGTGCCGGAAAAACCGAGATACGGGACGCGGAGCGCCGCGTTGGCTGCCGTATTCGTAGTAATGCAGCCGTTCGGGTTGGGCACGGCAGCTGTTCCACAGTCGAGAGGATTGCTCGAGCTCGCGAGCAGCGGTTGGTTCACCTGGTGCTCGAGTATTCCACCATCGAAGGTTGGGTCGGGCGACTGATGAACACCGCGGCTGCCCACATATCCCAGTTCGAGCACCCATTGGGGAGCAAACTCATATTGGACGTTTAAATTCCATTCATAAGTCACCGGCACCAGATAATTGGCGGCCGTCGAGAGGATGACCAGGTTAGAGCCTGTGCCGGTTGCCGGATTGAAGAACCGAGGTGTCCACCCAAGGGCCGGCGCCGCACATGCAATGCCCGCAGTGGGAACGCTGCAATAGGGAGAAGCCAGGGTGGAATACCAATTGGCGACGCCACTTTGAGCAATCGGGGTATCGTACGGAGATCCCTGCGTGGCCGGTTTGTTATAAATCGTGTTGCCTACCCGATCGTAAAAGGAACCAAACCCGCTGCGCACCACAAAGCGGTCGCCAGAGAAAGGCTTCCAGGCAACGCCAATCCGCGGGGCGAAGTTGCGAAGGGGCGGACTGTTCAGCGTGGGAATCCTCTTATTATTCTGGAAGAGCCCTCCTACAGGGGGCGGCGGGAAGTCCGCAAAGTTGAAGTTCGAGGGCACCATAAAGCCGGCAAGTGTTCCGGTAGCGGGGGTTGTTCCGAGTTGCGAGTTCGGAACCAGGCTGATCAAGGACGTTAGTACGTTTGTATTTTCACCGTTGGCGGCCCAATTGAGACCGGTGTACTCCCAGCGCACACCGAGGTTCAGCGTCACGTTGCTGCGGATTTTGAAGTCATCCTGCACAAAGGCACTCGCGTAGGGAGCGCGGTATTGGTAGTCTTCGCCGCCCGGTGGCGTAATCCCCGTCGAAACGCCCGAACTGGAAATATTGCTTTGAGGAGTACCGTTTGTGATTCCCGCAGCAGCGCTGGCGGCGCAGGCAGCGGCGCTCAGGGCTGGCGCACATCCAGGCAGGCCCAACAAAAAGTCCTGGAAAGTCTTGAACGTCAGAGACCCGATCGCCAAACCGGGGAAGTGCCAGTTCTGGCGATCACGCTCATACTCAAACCCGCTCCGAATGGTATGTTTTCCGTGCGACCATGAAATCTGGTCTCCCACTTCATACGCAGTGGCCCACTTGTCGGTGGCATTGCCGAGCCGGCCGCCCCATACCATGAGCCCGCTGATGGTCATCGTATCCAGGTACGGGACTGATGCTTCTACCGGTGCTATGCCGACCTGCGCGTCGGTGAACGGAATTAGATTTTTGGGTGTGGAGTCAAGACGCTGAACGCCAACCTTCACCTCGTTGACAAGACTCGATGTGAAGGTCGTTGTAAGCTTTCCCACAATGTAAGTAGTCACCGAGGGGGCGATCGCTGGCGAGCCCGGCAAGCACAGGGCATTGGCACAGCCCATGGGGACGTTCGTCAGCGCGTTGAAATAGCTCCATCGCCCCGACAATGTATTCTTCTGGTTGATTACATAGTCAAAGTTGCCAATCGGCTGATGCTCCCGATATGTGGCCGGAATGCTGTAGAAAGTGCTCAGATTGCCAGCGGTGCCGGAACTGGGAATGAAATAGCTGCCGTCGGGGTTCTTGAGGTTCAGAATGTTCAGGGCCACCGGATTGATATTTGATCCGTTGCAGGCCACGCTCGTATAACCCGCGGTTTTTATGGAGGGCCCGTTGACACTGGCTCCGCCGCCGATCGTGGCGGGGCCGCCGGGACAAAATGCCGCGCCTAGCGCGGTTACCCACGGAGAACCATACACCGCGCTGCGCGTGCCTGTGGGAATACCAACCAAAATGGGGGTCGAAGCGCCCGAAGACGAGAGGCCGTTCTTCTGCCATGTTTCCTGAAACGCCGCGAAGAAAAACAGCTTATCCTTCTTGATCGGTCCGCCTATTACCCCGCCATACTGGTTCTGGTTCAGCGCCGGCCGCCCGTTGGGGAGGGGAGCGACATTCAATTTGCGGAAGAAGTCGTTGGCGTTCAGATCCGTGTTGCGGAAGAACTCAAAAGCCGTGCCGTGGAACTCATTCGTGCCGGACTTGGTTACCACATTTGTGCTCGCGCCCGGCCTGCGACCGTAGCCGGCGTCAAACATCGAGGTCTGTATTTTAAATTCCTCGACGGAGTCCGGATTCACAACCGCGATGTCGGCCGTAAAGCCGTTCGTGGTCCAGTTGACGATTTCCGCGCCATCCTGCTGATAGTTGTTCTGCTCCGTGCTGCCGCCATTCACGGAGATTTCTGTCGAACCTCGCCCAAGGTTGGCCGCATTGAACACACTGGAATTGGCGCCCGCGGAAAGACCCAACAGGTTGGTGTAGTTGCGGGAGGTCAAAGGCATTTGCGTCATGGTTTGAGAATTCACAACCGTGCCTACGGTGGTGGTTGTGGTCTGTACCGCTTCCGTCTCGGCGCGAACCTCGACTTGCTGCGTTTGCGTGCCGACCTGCAGGACTTCATTCAGAACAGCCGTTTCGGTCACGGCGATCGTTACCGACGGCACCTCGACGGTCTTAAACCCCGAGACTTCGAACTTCAGACTGTAATTACCAGGAGGCAGTAATCCAAACTTGTAAGTGCCGTCGACGCTCGTTGAAACATTCCGAGCCTGGCCAGTGCCAAGGCTCGTGAGAGTGACGGCGGCGTTGGGAAGGACGGCGCCGGAAGAATCCGTCAGCGTCCCGGTCAACGCGCCGGTCGAAGCCGACTGGCTAAAGGCGGACGGAGCCAGCATGATCGAGCAAAGAACAAGAAGAAGCACGCAGTTCGCCACGAAAACGCGGCCGCGCAAGCAATAAGAAGTTTCTTTCAACATGAGGAATCCTCCTAATCGTCTTCCCTTCTTACAGACCGCTATTTTTGAAACGATCGACCGATGGCCCCTTAATCGAGTCCGTGGTATTTGAAATTCCGAAATACGACCTCGCCGCTTCCGGTGGCGTAAAGAGACAGCCGGCGGCCGTCTTTGACGTAGCTTGAAGTCTCAAATGGAATCCATGTCTTCCCGTCGAGGCTGTAGAACCCGGAAATGTCGTAGTTCATATTGAGGAGACGCAGGAAAAGATGTGTCTCACCGGAATCCACGGAAGCCCTATGCTCCCCGTTGCGGAAGATCTCTCCCTTTCGCAGGCCTACCGAGGCCCACGACCCGGCCTCTCCCCGCCCCGAGGAAAGAAGCAGGCCTGCTTCCGCCGTTTCCGGGATGGAGACCTCCACTTCCGCCTCATACGAATGGTTCACGGGCATCACGCCCAGTGTCATTGCGTCTGATGGAATCGTATTTTTGCCCGGCGCGCTACCCGAGGCTTTCATAACAAGCTTCCCTTCGCCGGACTTGAAAGCCTCTGCTGGTTTGGTGGCTGGAGAGTACAGCCACTGAATTCCCAAGACGCTTGACGAGAAGTCATCGGAGAGGGGCATGCCATGGCCGACGTCCTCCCCGGCGGGCTTGGGCAAGATGTCAGTGGGGGAAACACCGGTTGGTACGCGAGGCCAGCCGTCAGGTGTCCACTCGATGGGCAGCAAGAGGCTCTGCTTCCCATACACTTCGTCGTAGCCATTCTCATAGCCGGTGTAGAGGAACCACCACTTGCCGGCGTCATCCTGCACGAAGGTTCCGTGACCCTGGCGCCACCATTTGTTGGCGGGGCTGGAATTGTGTATCAAGGGGTTGTAGGGAGAATTTTCCCACGGTCCCTCAACCGACCGGGAACGCGCCACGACGGACATATGCGCGGTGGCAGGGCCGTCCGTGCCACCTTCCGCGGCAGTGATGTAATAGTAGCCGTCGCGGTACACCAGCTTGGGCGCCTCGAGGCATTTGCAGGAGACCGCCCAATCTTTTGGGTAGTCCCAGCCATCGTAGGCTTTGGTGAGTTCTCCCACGGTGCTCAGACCGTCGGGTGTCAGACGAATGAACATGCCCTTGTTGAAGTAAAGATAGCGATTGCCTTGCTGATCCACGACGTGGCCCGGATCGAATAGTCCATAAACGCCGAGATCGATCGGGTCGCTCCACGGCCCCTCAACGCGATCAGCCCACATCACGATGTTCTTCCAGGCCTTGTCTCCTTGCGCCTTGATGGGGACGGTAAGCGAGCCGTGATGCCCGACATTGCCGCGCGAGGGATCCATCTGGGTCGTATAAATGTAAAACTTGCCCTTGTAATAGGTGAGATCGGAAGCCCAGGCTCCGCCATCAAACTTGCGCAGGGTGCGCACCACCGGCGCCCAGTTGACCAAGTCGCGCGAATGCCAGATCAACTGATCCGGCCATCCGCCGCCGGCCATCATGTAATAGTCGCTTCCGACTTTTACGACGGTATTGTCGCTTCCAGGCCCTAGCACGGGGTTTCGGAAATAGCCGTTTCCCAAGTCCGCATGCGGAAGGCGTTCGAGCCAGGCTTCTTCCGCGCGGCTGTGTGGTTTATCGACGGCTCCAAGCAACTTCACCACACAGAGGCAGCCGAGCATGGCGGCTGTTATCGCTTTGCCGGCTGTAAACACCTTCATGCTGGCCCCCGGCAAAGGTTCATGCACAAGTCGGCAGTCGCAAACTTGCAGATAGACATATGTCTGGAAAAAGGGATAGCACAGGGATCCACGCCCGCAATCTACAGGCACTGGATAGCCTTCTGCCCTTTCTGTTAGAGAATGCCCGCGAAGCTGGCAATTAGTACCAGTAAGACGGAAATAAATTTGCGCCGGCGGTTAGATTCGGGAAGGTTCGTGCAGCGAGGATAGTCGGGGAAGAGTTCCAGACTGACAGTTGACCGGATTTTTTGACGGATATCTTCACAGCTCCTTACGTTGTGTGATATAGAACCCCGTCGAATGCCTCTATTCTAGACTTCGGGGGTCAGGCGGCCAATGCCGGATCAACGCGAACTCCCCTCGTATTCTCAGCTCGCCTCGGTATCAGACGAGAGTCTGATGGAATATTTGCAGCAACGCCATCCCGACGCCCTGGCACAGCTATTTGACCGATATCACGGCTTGGTTTTTGGGGTGGCTTCGCGGATTTTAAGAGACAAAGGCGAAGCGGAGGATCTCGCTCAGGCAGTTTTCCTGGAGATTTTCCAGTCCGCGGTGCAATACGATAAGCTGAAAGGTAGCGCCAAAATATGGATTCTTCAATACGCGTATCATCGAAGTTTCAATCGCCGGCGATATTTGATCCTTCGCGGATTCTACGAGCATCCCGACGAGATGGTGCCGCATCAAGAATGTGCGCGGAATTCCTACGGTGAGTCATTGGAGAGGATAGAATCCAGCCAGACGCTGCAAGAAGCCTTCCGCAGCCTGAGCAAACCGCAACGAGAAACTCTGGAGCTGGCTTTTTACGAGGGCTTTACGATGCGCGAGATCGGCGCGAAAATGGGTTGGTCGCTCGACAACGTGAAACACCATTATTACCGAGGCTTAGAGAAGCTCCGATCTGTTTTATGTGAAAAGGCCGATCAATCTCTGAATTCATCCCCCGGGGACTGCTTGAATCATGCTCAATCATGAACGATTTCGACGATTAACCGCTTTAGGAAGCATCGGACAACTGTCTGCAGGCGAATACCGCGAACTGGATCTGCACCTGGGCGATTGCGCGGAGTGTCGTGCCGTGCAAGAAGACTACTCGCGTATCATCTACCATGAACTGCCGAAGATAAGCCCAACCAGATGGCGGGCTGGGGCCGCATTTCGGCGGGCATCAGACGATTCGAGCCGCGATCGTTTCTTAGCTCGCGCCCTGGCCGAAGGTATTGAGTTTTCGCGCGATGCCGAACAAGCCCGAGTTCCGCGGGCGATGCCTTTTGTCTCCAACTGGCACAGGCGAGCGGCGTTAGCATTCTCCGCCATGGTGGTCATTTCGTTCACGGGATTGCTGCTCGGGCGAGAATATAAGTTTGAGCCGCGCCCGTCGGCGTTAAAGCATTTGTCAGGCTATCAAATGTCTCAGGAAGTAAAGCCGCGCAAGCAGATGCCGGCGTCCGGCGGACAACAGCAGATTGTGCCACAGGAAGCGCAAGCGAAGAACCCTGTATCGGATGAATCCATTCGCAAGCTCCAGCGAGATCTGGAGAACGCGCAAACGAGAG
This sequence comes from uncultured Acidobacteriota bacterium, assembly GCA_963848365.1. Classification (GTDB taxonomy): domain Bacteria; phylum Acidobacteriota; class Terriglobia; order Acidiferrales; family UBA7541; genus Palsa-295. Next base: position 33,541 of record CAWKDI010000002.1, on the reverse strand, counting down.
CGGCGAGGCTTTCGGCCGAACTTTCGCAGCTTGCTTCTGAAAACGCGGATCTTCAGAAGTTCGAGCAGCCGCGAAATGGCGAACTCCCCCAAAGCTGTTGCTCGCGCCGGAGCAAGAGAGAATTCACTTGGGCGGAAAATCGTTCCTGGCAATGAGGCTATACGAAGCGGAACAACGTTGCCGCTTCGAACGAGCAAAAGCGCCATGGGCCGCTTCCGGCTAGCGCCGAAACCTGCCTGAAGTTCCCAGCCGGCACCAATTCGAGCATTCGTGGGCATACTTCTTTGAAGGGGCGCGGAGAACGATGCCATGCTTCTACATCCGTAGCCAGGCTATCCGCAGATGCTCAAGCGGTTTTTCTCAAAGGCTCGCGTTTCGCGGTCTTTGCGTGCCGGCTGCATCGCCCAGGGTGAAAATGAAATGAGGGCTCGCGGTGCGCGAACATTTCCGGTCGTCGTGTGCTTGTGTCTCATTTTGGCGCTGAGGATGTTTGGAGGCGCTGAAAAGGACCGCCGCGCGGCGGAGGCCTTGATGGAGGGACTTCCTCACGCCGATTTGGGCAACGGCTATTTTCGAAATCCCGTTCTGGTGGGCCCCGGAAATGACAACACAATTCTGAGAGTGGGGGCCGATTTTTACATGATAGCCGGAGGCGGTTGGCCCGATCAGCTGATCTGGCACTCACGCGACCTGGTCAACTGGGCGCCCGTCGTGCGCTCCCTGCACAAATTTGACGGCCACGCGATGGCTTCCGATTTGAGCTATTACAAGGGCAAGTTCTATATCTATACGACCCAGATGAATCCTTCCCGCGGCAATGTGGGCCATCACGGCTCGTTGAATGTTCCGATCAAAGAACAGGGAGACAAGGCCTTCAAGAATATCGTTATGTGGGCCGATCGCATCGAAGGCCCGTGGAGCGCACCAATCGATCTTGGCGTGTATGGGTTATTCGATCCGAGCCCCGTCGAGGACCAGCAAGGCAATCGTTATCTCTACTTCAATAAAGGCATGCTGATTCGGCTTGCCCCGGATGGCTTGAGCGCGGTGGGAGAACTCAAGCAGGTCTATAACGGCTGGGAGTATCCAAAGACATGGGTGGTTTCTTGTAAATGCCTGCAAGCGCCGAAGCTCATTCATCGCGAGGGGTACTACTACATGGTCTCGGCCCAAGGAGGGACGGACGGCCCGACTACCGCGCACATGTCCATCGTGGCGCGTTCCCGAGCCGTAATGGGCCCTTGGGAAAATTCTCCTTACAACCCGCTGGTGCACACGGCGAGTTCGAATGAAAAATGGTGGCGCCAGGGACATGGAACTCTCATTGAGGATAATGGCGGAAAATGGTGGTTCCTATATACCGGCTTCGAAAACGGCTTCACGGTATACGGGAAGCAGAGCCTCCTGCTTCCCATCGAGTGGACCAATGACGGCTGGCCTCGCGTGCCGCCCGGGGTCTCACCGACAGACGTCCTGAACAAACCGACAGGCGAGAATGTGGGGCACGGCATGCCGTTGTCCGACGATTTTTCGGGCAATACTTTGGGAATTCAATGGTTGTACGACCCGTCCATTCACCCGGAAGACTCCTTCAAGGTTGGAAGTGGAAAGCTGCTAATGAAAGCAGAGGGCGCTTTATCCGGCAGAGCCGTTATTCCATCCGATGCAACGATGGCCGGTGTGATGCCGGTGAACCATTCGTACGCGGCGGAAGTGGAGGTCTCCATCCCGGAAACCGCGGAGGCTGGCCTGCTGCTATCTTCCGGTGACGGAGACGCGAGTTCCTGGGCGTCCGTTGGCCTGCGAAAGGGACAAATTTTCCGCAATGGGGATCATGCAGAATATATTGAATCCAAAGAGACGCATCTTTTCTTACGGCTGCTGGTGAAGAATTACGATGTCTCCGCCTCCTACAGCATCGATGGTAAAGCATGGACTCCGTTCGACAATTCCACCTACGTGACGGAGGGCCGGAGGCTTTTTCTGTATGCCGCGGGCAGCGGCGGGGTGGTGTTCCGGAACTTCAAGTACCACGGCCTGGACTAGGCGTATCGTCCCCCACTTTGGATCGCCGTTCCATTTATGCGATGCCGTTCTGCAAGGAATCACTCATTTCATTCATAAAGAGATGATTGCGGCCCATCAACAAATTTAGAGGCTCGAGGCGCTTCAGCCTACTGGACTGGCCATTCGTAGATGCTGATGCTGAGCTTGGGGACCGCCAGGCGGCCGGGCATTCCGGCCAGCGGACTCTCAGCAATGTCGACCATCAGGGGTTTGCCGGGCTCATTGTCATCCGTGAGATTGTTTCCGGCGACTCGCCACACCTGGCCTTTGTTCTCTGGCGTGACCCCGGTGATCGCCACGTCGATCTGCTGCTCGGACTCGGTGGGATTCACGATGGCCACGGTGAGAGCCTTCCTGTCGGGGGTCAGGGCGGCCGCGGCATCCAGCGGATAGGTATCGCTGCCCGAGGAGACCTTACCCTTATCGACACCAACCGTACCGGCGATATCGTGCTGCGGAGAGTTCCCCGCCACCTCCACCGGAATGGTTCCGAAATGCCGGCGGTATAGCTCGAACATCAGCCCGATGGGGTGAACTGTTGCGTCGGTCTTGCTGATGGAAAGGAGTTGGGGCGCCGCGGTGTAGGCCGAAATGATGAACATGTTCGAGTGGCGGAACATTTCCTGCATTGCCTGGGCGCAAGCTAAAGGCGCAAACATGGAATAGCCGGGGGCGCGCTGGCCGCGTTCTCCGGTCCATTCAGAGACCCATTCATCGAGCGCGATCGGGTAGCGATTCATGTCGAGATTTGGAAAGCGCCGCTGGTATTCGCCCCAGGCTTCGATCACGGCGCGGACGATATTGGAAAGCTTCCGGGCGCGGGCGACCAGGGGTTCGTCCACCTTCACGTATTGTTGTTTCTCGACATCGAAGGCCATGTCCGCCATGTTGGGGTAGATGTGTTCGGCGGCCGCGTCGATATAATCCGAGGAATTGGCCAGCAGGGCGCCCGTAAAATCCGCGGGGCCGCCGAAGGAAGCGTCGTGCTTTCCGGTGAATGTGAGCGCGGCGCGGCTCCTGCCGGTCTCCACGGGCGACCCTCCTGAGGTCACGAGCTTGATGCTCGGGTCCACAGCGCGCATGGCCTGCGCGAACATGTTGTGCTTGATCCAGTATTGATTGACCGACATGAAGCCCATTTGAGCAGCATTCCACATTTCATTGCCGATGTTCCACCAGATGACCTTGTAAGGCTCCGGATGACCGTTGGTGGCGCGCCACTCGCCCATCGGCGTGTTCACCGAACCGTTGACGTATTCGACCTCTTCCGCGGCGGAATGCGCGTCGCCGAAGCCAGCGTTTACGCAGATGTAGGGCTCCATGTTGAGCAGCTTATTGAGGACCATGTACTCGTCGATACCCAGGTCGTTCTGCTGCACTTCGTCCCAGGCGGGATTCAGGCGTGGGGGCCGCTTGTCGGGATCGCCGATGGAATCCCGCCAGTCCCACGAGGAGACCATGTTCCCTCCCGGCCAGCGGAACATGGTGGGACCGATCTTTTTCATCTGCTCGATCAGGTCGGCGCGATAACCGTCGATATTGTCCGCGGGCATCAGCGACACGGCACCGATATGGAACGTGCCTTTCCCGGTTCCGGCGATTTCCAGGCGGCCGTCTGCGGTATCCGCCCCGGCCGTAAAGCTCAAGGGAAACTTGGCGTATTCGGTTCGCAGGCGCTTGATCGGGATGGTTTGCCGGTCTGCCGGATCGGGCCCCCAGACGAGGCTGACCGTCACTTCCGCCCCCGGATCGGCCGCCAGGACGACGCGGCCGGTGTACTTTCTTCCGTTTCGAAGTCCAAGGCCCGCTTCCTGGATGCCGTGCGGCGTGGCGGCCTCCAGCTTCACCATGGGGCTGTGCTCACCTACGTAAGCCTTCTGGCGGTCCATCACGACGAACTCGTCCGGACCCAGGGGGCGGAACCGTGGAGCCCTGACGGCTCTTCTGCGCCCCGGGGAGGGTTCGCGATCCTTTTCGGAGTTCACTGGATTGAAGAACTTGCGGTCTCCGAGCATCTCGGCCCAGAAGCCGCCCTCATTGTTGGCCTCGTGAAGTTCGGTGAAAAACCCGTACATGTACGGCGAGATGGGCGCACCAGTCTTGGCCGCGTCGACCGTCATCGTTACTTGCTGTGCCACAGCAGCGTGCGCAAAACCACAGGCAAATAAAGCCGTGAGTGCTACTTTTAAAATCCCAAGTTTATTCATCGGCTACCTCGATTCGGGAGCTCGTCGATTTTGTCGGGCTTCCAATTTGACGATCGCCGCGGCTGTTCGCTGTAATTCGTGATCCTATTTTGCAATTGAAGTGCTGCTTGGTTTCTTCCGGCGGGCGGTGCTGGTTGGCCGGTTCCGGCTGACAAAACGCTAATTTCATTGCGGACTGGATCGGGCGCTATAGGTCTTGCTGAACCCGTTGCGCTGATTCGTGACCGTGAATGTTCCGTCGGCCTGGGCGGAAACTTTGATGTAATAGGCTTTGCCATCATGCACAGGCATCCCGATGTTTCTCGGCGGCTCGGCGCCGGGTTCGATCGGCATCGCCGTGATCGGCTCGTCGAGGGTGTTGGCGATGAACACCCCCGGCACCGTGTATTCCTGGCCGCTCAGAATCGAGAAATGAACCTCCCAAAGATCTTCGAGCCCCGGAGATGTAAAAAGAGTTTTCATCGTGGAAGGAGGGCCGCCTTTGCTGGGCCCATCGTTCATGATGGCCACGCGCGGCCGAATCGCGTACACCAGTTGAGGCGAACTCGAAAGATCCAACCCGTGATGAGAGACGATCCAAAGATCGAGTGCTCCGATGCGGTTGATGGGGCACATCAAGGCGAATTCCTTGTTCCAGGTGAGGTCACCCAGATGCGCCATGCGGAACTTCCCGAACGTTATGACGCTTCCCACGGACTGGGGATTTTCGTCGTCATCGTGGATCGGTTTAGGGGTGAAGCTCGCGCATTCAGGATTGGGGCTGCCCGCACCAGGAAGCGGGGTCTGGATTACGGCTCCCGCGGAACTCACAATGCGCCAGTCGAGGCCGCGCATCGGGATTGTGTCGCCGGGCTTCACGATGGTGTGTTTCGCCTCGGCGTACAGCGACGGGTAGGTCTTGGCCAGGAACTCATCGGCGCGGCCATTTCGAGCCTGAATGTTCGGACCGTGATCCATGAAATTCCGGATTGGAATGCGCGCGGCGACGCCGGCCATTCCGGCAAAATGATCGCCGTGCCAGTGTGTGGTGATCAGGTTGTCGATATGGCTGAGCCCCGCGTCCTTCGCGGCATCGAGGACGCGGTTGGCGTCCCTGAAATCAGGTCCGCCGGTTCCGGTATCGATCAGCGTGGAATCGCCGGAAGGAGCGACGAAGAGGGTGGAGTTTCCACCTTCCATGTCAATTACATAGATGTCGAGGGTCTTGCCAGCCGGCGCCGGCGCCGGCGCCTGCGCCTGCGCAAGAGCCGAAAGCGTGGAGAACACAAGAGTCAATAGAAACGCGGACCATGCACGCATGAAGCTCTCCCTCAAGCAACCAGATGGAGTGACGAACGGCCCGTCTTCGTTCGCTGAACGAGCGCCAAACTGGCGATCGTTCCTCACCGGCTAGAAGGCTTCAGCCCCACCAGGGTTCGCCGTCTGCGAGATTGCCCTTGAGGTAGTCCTCATTGAGCAAGATTCCCAGGCCGGGCAACGAGGCCACCTGCATGCGTCCGTCTTTCACCACAGGAATGTTTCCGGCCGCCTCCGGCGCTTCGTCGAACCAGGGCCGGCACTCGATTCGCGGGCAATTGAAGACGCTGGCCGCGAATTGCTGAGTAGCAAGATTGAGGGCGTAGCCGCTCACGTTGTGCAGGGCGATGGGCATGCGATAGGAAGCGGCCACATCGGCAATGATCTTGGTTCCGGTGATCCCGCCCGCGCCGCCCAGATCGGGCTGCAGAATGTCGACAGACTGATTCTGCATGAAGGGAAGAGTCTCTTCGATCAGCGAGAGGCTCTCACCGGTGATGATGGGTACGCTCGTGGACCTCCGGAGGTCGGCCCAGGATTCCGAGAATTGCGGAAAGAGAGGGTCTTCGAAAAACAGGGGCTTGATCCCCTCCACGGCCTGCGCAACCTTGATCGCGCTGGGCAGATCGAGTTCGTTGTGGCAGTGAACATCGATGTCGTAGTCAAACCCGAGGGCTTCGCGAGCCAATTCGTACACGCGGCGGACTTTGTCGACTTGCGGGGGCGTGAGATCGGGCGTGAATTCGCCATTGAGGGCGCCCAGCGAGGGGTGAATGTCGATCTTGAAGGCTTTGAAGCCGCCTTTGTAGGACTTCAGCATCTGAGCCCTTTTCTGCCAAGCGTCCTTATCGAGGTAATCGTTCTGCGCTTCGAGAGGGGTGAGGCTTCTGCTGGGAGGCAGCAAGTGGGAATAGGTATCGATTTCTTCGCGGAAGTTGCCTCCCAGGAGCCTGGAAACGGGCTGATTGAGAATTTTGCCGGCAAGGTCCCAAAGGGCGATGTCAACCGCGCTGTAAGCCCTGACATTGCGGGGCCTCTGGGCACGGGAGTAGAACATGTTGTGGAAGTGAACGTGAATTGACAGCGGGTCTTTGCCAATCAGGCCATCCGGTCCGTTTGCGATGCCAGCGATCGCGACCCGGGTGGCCGGACCTCCCTCACTGGGGCCGTATCCGACGAGACCGGCGTCGGTCTCAATCTTCACGAGGCCGCGGGAACTGCCCCTCTTCTCCTTTAATGCGATCGTCTTAATGGCGGTGATCTTGACTTGCCCTTTCTCTGCGGCGGCCAGCGCTTCGTAGCCCATAAACGAGGCAGCGACGGGCATCGCGAGCGCTTTCTTAAAAAAGTTGCGCCTTGAAAGAACCATGGTGAATTAGCTCCCTTCCAGAGAATTGGGGCGAAATTGGTTAAGTTAAGGGCGTGTAACTGCTACGCAGCTTCGAGATTCAATTGCGAACCTCTCTATTTATGAGCCGGCTGAGCGCACGGAACCCACGGTCCCTTCTGTTACAGTATGCCCGCGAAACATCGAGTTAGTGCCAGGACCGTTGGAAAACGGTGTTGCTGAGGATTTTGTGAAAGGAGCCTTGATATCGACCGGCTTCAGAATGGTGATATCCACGGTGTATTCCACATGGCCGCGGGCATTGACGGGAGCGTACTGGAGATTGACGATACCGGCGTTCATGGCTGCCTTCGGATCGAGTTCGCCGTACGCGGTCCCGGTGAGGAACTCATAGGGACCGGCGCTCCCAAAGGAGGCACCGCCAAAAGCTGCCTGGCGCCTGGCAATCACGATTTTCGTGATGCCAATGCCGGCGGGGGCTGGGCCTGCCCACCGGCCAACTGAAGTGCCACGATGCATCCAATACCGAAAATCAAAATAGCCCGCTTCATGCCACACGCTCCCAGGTTTGCTTACAGCTAAGCCTTCCCTTGGCTCTACAACCCGATTGTTTACTTCCGGGCAGACTCGGTGCCGTCGCTCCGGTTTGCCAAGTAGAAATACCCGACTTTGTTATTGGGATTCGTGCCGTACCACATGCGCCCTTGCGAATCGCGGAAGAATTCCCGCATGGCCATTTCCGCATGGGGAAATGGATATTCGATCACCTTCCCGGTTTTGGTGTCGAAACGCGCGAGCACATCCATCCGATGTGAGTTGTACCAAAGGTAGCCATCGGCATCGAAACCCATAGCGTAGGGAGTGGGATCGGGTCCGGGCAACGGATACTCTTTGAATGTTTGGGTCGCAGGGTCGAAGCGGGCCATCTTTCCCCCATTGAACTCGCCGACCCACACCATTCCGTCGGGAGCGATTTCCATGCGGCGCGGCGCACTTTTATCGGTCGGAAGGGTCCATTCGGAGACTTTCATGGTTTTTCCGTCCACTTTACCAATCTGGTTCTCTTTCGAGAGCGTTTCCGCAGAGCTTTTCTCCGGATCCCTTCCATACCTGGCGTTTGCGCCGAACGTCGTAAACCACACATCGCCGTTCTTGTCCGGTTTCACGTCGTAGGCAAAGATGACATTCTCGAAACGCGTGAATTTTCTCGTTTCCGGGTCGAACTTCGTGAGCGGAGCACCGCTGCCCCAAACGTTTCCGCTGGGATCCAAGCGGACGGTGTGCTTCGACCCGCCCTCTCCGATTCCTTCCTTCCCGGGAATATAAGTGTCGTGGTATTCGGTGATCTTCTGGGTGGAGGGATCCCAGCGGGCGATCGTGTTCAAACCTGACTCGGCCAGCCAAACCGCTCCGTCCGGGCCGGGTACGGCGGAATGAATGGCAGCCGTTCCCCCACTGGGAACCGAGAAGTCTTGCATTTCCCCAGTCTTGGGGTCGAGCCGGCTGATTTTATTGGCAAGCCCGAAATTCGGAATCCACAGATAGCCGTCCTTGTCCGGAGCGGCGCTGAAGGGCATGCGGTTGGGGCCAGGCATGTCATATTCGACATACACGATGTTGAGGGCATCGCTGCTGAACGGCCGCACCGTGTCCTGGTATCCGGGCATGTCTGCCGGAGATTTCGGCAGCACGGATTCCGGACCAAACAGACTCGTCAGATAGGAAGATACGTCGGATGCATCCTGATCCGTCATACTTGCCAGGGAAAAGTGCATGGTCGTGCGCATGAACTCGACGCGGTCCTTCCAGCCATCTGCATCCCTTGTTACGGAAGCCATGCGGGACTGAAACCCATGGCACGTCGAACAATTCCTGAAGATCAGGTCCTTTCCTTTGGCCGCCGGCCAGAGTTGCCGTGCCTGAGACAGGGAGATATCGCTCCAGTGGACCATGCCCTTCTGCAAGGCAAAATCGTACGATGCTTTCTGGTCCGCCGTCAGATTGACTCCAGCCCGCGGCTCGGCTCGGAAACCTACGGCCCGAATTTGCAGGCGGTACTCACCAGCCGGCAGCTTTTCGATCTGGTAGCGACCACGAGTGTCGGAGAGCACAATGACAGTGATGCGTGTCTTAGTGTTCTGGGCCTCGACGAAGGCGCCCGGAAAAGGCGCCCCGTCCGTGCCCTTCACCGTTCCCGAAATCGTCGCCCCGTAACAGGCGGCGTTGCACAGCAACAGTAAGCTTACAAACGGAAGAAACCGGGAATGTGTTCGCATGCGTTCTCCTTTTCGCCGTGTTTCAACCCAGAGACAATCCTAGCCATCTGCGAAATTTTGCCACGGGCCGCCCCTCCGCGCCCCACGATTATTTCGAGCGATCGTCCATCCATTCGTACATCCTTCTAACACCTCTGGGTTCGGCACCGGGGCCCTGGATCTGCGGGAAATCTGCCTGGTGGGACGTCAAGTCCACTTTTTGTGCAGCTTGTTCGGCCGAGAGACCCTGTTTGCGAAGAGCGGCGACTTGGGCCACGAGATCTCGCAGGTAGCCCTGATACGCGGAGATCAGCGATTTCCCCCGGAATGGCGTTCCGTGCCCCGGAAGCACTGTGTCGAAATCCAGCTTCTTCAGCGCGTCCAGGGTTGTAATCCATTCGTCAAACACTCCGTCGCCCATATACGCGGGACGGGACTCCATGAGGTCCCCGGTGCATACGATCCGTTCTTTCGGCAGAAAGACGACCGTATCGCCCTGCGTGTGACCCTGGCCAAGAAACAAAAGCTGGATTTCACGCTCGCCCCGATACAGAGTCATTTTCGACGAATAGGTCATCGTCGGCGGAGTGAGCTTTATAGTTTTTAACTCCTGCAAATCCTCCTGGGTCTCTGAGAGCTGCTTCTGGAGTGCGGCCCGCCGGCTGGGATCTTTTTCGGCGGACAGTTGCTTTTTCAGCGACTCCACCTGGCCTGAGGTGTTGGACAGCGCGGAAGTGAAGGGTTCCCGGTGGAGCACGTCAAGATCCAACATGGCGTGGCGAACGAACTCGTGGCCGACGATTTCGACCTCAGGCCCGAAAACGGAGTTGCCGTCGACATGGTCATAGTGAAAGTGCGTGTTGACAACCCATCGGACGGGTTTGTCTGTGATTAGTCTCAGATCCTCCAGGAGCGCTCGCGCCGCCCTGGGGGTCGTCCCGTCATCCACGATCATAACGTCGCCCTCGTTGACAAAAATCGGGTGGTTGCCACCCGTTGCCATCGGACCGCTGGAGGTGGCGTAATACACGCCGTTGGTGATCCTCTCAAACGAATAAACTTTGCCTGAAACCACCGGCGCGCCTGTTTGCGAACGGCCTGCCTCACGCGACTGGGCCAGGCCTTTTGATGTCAGGCCTGCCGGGATAAAAATCGCTAAAATTAGAGTAACTGCCAGCGGTGCTTTCACCTTTGAGCCTCCGGACGGGCCTGAATGCACCGTGGCATTGTACGTTCATTAATAAAACTTGGCATGCCTTCCTTGATTATTCGCGTTTATTCTGAGGTTTTTTCATAGATATCTGTGGAGGGTGCGCACAACCTATAAGTCTGGTTTGTGCCTGAGGGTGACTACACACTGCGGTTTGAAGCTTCCGGGTTCACTGCTTATTTTAGCTGTCGCTGAAGAAGAAAGTGTCGTAACGGTGTGAACGGGTTGAAGAAAAGTGGTCGGGGCGAGTGGATTTGAACCACCGACCTCCTGGTCCCGAACCAGGCGCGCTAGCCAGGCTGCGCTACGCCCCGACGATTAGCTGTGTGCTCCTGAGTAATTTCAGTTGGCTTAGTTTACGCTGCATCCCGTGGAACCGCAACAACCGGAAAGCGGTCGTTCGATGCGCCTCGTGGCGCGCGGCCGATCTCGCGGCGCAGCGCGCCGCTTTACCGCGTTGAAATGGTCACCCACGAAAAAGGCTGGACATGCCGCTCGTTTCCGAATAGGCGGAAGCGCGGTTTCGGGGTATCCTTCAGCGGCTTGAATCACAGCATTCAAAATTTGCGCACCGGTTCGCGGCCGGGACTTTTTCCCGGAGGTCGTTTGAGCCTGCGATCAATGTTATTAGTGCTATCAAAGCCATCAATTTCATCAAGGAGATACGACACGATGCGCAGGAACTGTTTTTTCCGTGCGATTTTGTTTTTGGGGGCTGCATGTGTATTTCGCGGGGCACGCCGGCGCGCAGACGATGGCGGAATATAGCGCGGAGGCACGGCTGCAGCTCGATTTGCACGTCCCGGACGCGGCTCTCGGTGCCCTCCTGCCAGCCGGCTGGTCCCCCAGCGTGGCCACACAAGGGCCGGCGAAAGATGCAAATCTGCGCGCTGTTTTTATCGACCGGATGACGATCAATGGCCCGGACGGGAAGCCGCTGGGTGCGACGGGATCGAACCGGCTCGCCTACCTGGTTGCTCCGGTAAAAGACCCCGGCGGCGCGAGCGTGCAACTGGTGATCGGCGGCATCACGGAAGACCCGGCGGATGCTCCGGGGCCTTTTGGAGTTTACCTGCCGGCGACGACGCACGTGATGCGGCGGTCTTTCAGCAGCGGGGGTGGAAGCGGCGGCAATGGATCGGGCGCCGGGGCGGTGTTTGAGTCGCAGGACTGGGTGTTCACGGCGGCTACGGGAGAGCGGCTCGAGCTGCATATCAAATTTGAAAAGGGGACCGGGAGCAAAGGCAATCCCGCGGATGTGAAGTTCTACTCGGTGAAGAATCCGAGCTTCTATCAGATATCGAGACAGGAACAGGTGGTGGATATTCTGCGGAACGTTACGACCACGCCTCCCGACCGGGTAAAGAAATTCTCGTTCAAGGCTTCGGGAGGATGCTATGCGAAGCTCTTCGACGGCACCGTGAAAGTGCTGAGCTGGGACGACATTGTGTGGATCAATCGCTCCGTGCTTTTGCCATAGGAAACTGCCACCTACCGCCCGGCGGAAGCAAATGCAGATCCCTCACTTCGTTCGGGATGACATGTGCAAGTTTGATTCTCTTTTATGACACCGCGGATCACGCTCACACTTTTACCTCAGATCGAGACCTCAGCCTCGCTGGGGAGAACGAGAGAGTTGCTCTCAGCTATTTGTTGTGCTAACAATCGCACACGTTTCTGGGATTCACCGGGAATGGCCGGCTGGGGCGAGTGCCGTTCCGCAGCTTGATCTTCTGACGCGGGTGGGAGGAAATAATGAAGGAATTCAAAGTGAGGTCTGGCCGGTTTGTGGCGATCACTTCGCTTTTTTTTGCGCTGGTTGCGTTGGCGGCGATGGCGCGCATTGAGGCTTCTCCCCGCGCGAGCAGCGCGGCGGCGCAGGCCGAAGCAAATCGTGTCGCTGTGAGCGCTGACAGCATTGGCGGGGTGGTGACCAGCTCGAAGGGGCCTGAAGCAGGCGTGTGGGTGATTGCGGAAACCACCGACCTGCCGACAAAATTTCGCAAGATCGTGGTGACCGACGACGCCGGGCGTTACCTTCTGCCGGAGTTGCCCAAGGCCAACTACAAAGTGTGGGTAAGGGGCTACGGCCTGGTTGATTCAAAGCCTGTGACGACAACGCCCGGCAAGACGCTGGCGCTGGACGCAGTGATCGCTCCGGATGCAGTGGCTGCCGCGCAATATTATCCCGGCAACTACTGGTATACGCTGATCAAAATTCCTCCCAAGAGCGCGTTCCCATATAAGAACCCGGAGATCAAAACGCAGGCGGAATTCGTATTCGATCTGAAGAGGGGCTGCAGCGTCTGCCACCAGGTGGGGAATAAGGCTACGCGCGATCTTGAGCCGCAGCTCGGGACATTTGATTCGCCCTCGCTCGCGTGGGAACGGCGGCTGATGTCGGGCCAGGTGGGTCCGCAGATGACAGCGGCGCTCAACAAGTTCGGGCACGACCGGGGGCTGGCGATGTTCGCCGACTGGACGAACCGGATCGGCGCGGGCGAAGTGCCGCAGGCACCTCCGCGCCCGCAGGGAATCGAGCGCAACGTGGTGGTGACGCTGTGGGAGGTAGATACGGACAAGGCGTTCATCCACGATGTGATTAGCACGAATGACGAGTGGAATCCCAGGGCGAACGCGTATGGACCCGGTGTATGCGCCGGACTTCGCGTCCGCACAGATCTGGGCCTTGAATCCGAAAGACAACACAAAATCCATGATTCAGGTGCCGCTTCGGAAGGAGAGCGACCGGCCGCTCATGAAGACGTTTACGCCGCGAGCGGTGGCGGCGCCGTCTCCCTACTGGGGCAACCAGATTGTGTGGGACGATCCGAACTTTATCGCCATGCCGCACATGGACAGCAAGGGGCGCATCTGGTTCCACGCGCAGACGCGGCCGGACCTGCCCGAATATTGCAGGAAGGGGTCCGGGAACCCCTATGCGGAACAGTTTCCGATGCCGGATGGCTGGGTGCCCAGGGGCATCGACAATTACGATCCCAGGACCGGAAAGATCGAGCTGATCGATCTTTGCTACTCAGCCGGACACATGGCCTTTGGCAACGACAAAGACGAAACCCTTTATTACACAAGCACGCAAGCGGTAGCCCCGCGGATGGGCGGAGTCGGATGGGTGAAGACTCGCGTATGGGATCAGACCCACGACGTGCAGAAATCGATGGGATGGTGCGCCGCCGTACTCGATTACAACGGCGACGGCAAAACCGGACCCTACACCAAGCCGGACGATCCCATCGATCCGAAGCTCGATCGCGCGGTAGACGGTGGAAACGGCTACGGCTTCGCGTTTAATCCCAAGGACGGCAGCGTGTGGTATGCGGGATTGAGCTACCCGGTGCCGGGAAGAATCGTGCGCATGGTGATCGGCGATAATCCGCCGGCCACGTGCAAGACGGAAGTATACGAGCCGCCTTTTGATAATCCGAAAAAGCCGGGTGTAGAGGCTTTTGGCACCCTGGGAATCGCCATCGATACCAATGGCATCGTGTGGGCGGCGCTCACGGGGAGCGACGATCTTGCCAGTTTCGACCGGAGCAAATGCAAGGGGCCGTTCAACGGACCGAAAGCGACGGGGCAGCAATGTCCGGAAGGGTGGACGCTCTACCACGTGCCCGGACCGAATTTCAAAGGAACGCAGGTTGCCGCGGATCACTTCTATCACAACTGGGTGGACCGCTACGACAGCTTCGGCCTAGGGAAGAACGTGGTGATCGTCAACGGTACGGGTTCGGATTCGCTGATTGCGTTTGTGCCGGAGACGAAGAAGTTCGTGACCATGCGCGTGCCGTATCCCATGGATTTCTATACACGCAACGTGGACGGCCGCATCGATGATCCCAACGCGGGATGGAAGGGCCGCGGACTCTGGACGGGAAATGAGGAGAGGGTGATCTGGCATCTCGAGGGGGGCAAGGGCAACACGACCTCCATTGCCCATTTCCAGATACGCCCTGACCCGCTCGCAAAGTGACACCGAAGGGCGCGGGGAGCTTCTTGCCAGGAAGATCCCCGCGCCAGCCTCAAGCAGCCCCGAAAGCTGATTTCATAAAGCGGCACGTACCTTCCATTCTCTGATGACGCGTTCTGGCTTGTCCCCAGACTCCGCCTACAGTAGAGTTTTCACCCGGACTCCACGCGGACAAAACGAGCCCTGATGAAAGTACCCATTCTCGATCTGAAGTCGGAGTATGCCGAGCTGCGCGATGAGATTCTGGCGGCGATTGACCGCGTTTGCCGGAATTCTTCGTTCGTTCTGGGAGAGGAAGTCGAGGCATTCGAGCGCGAATTCGCCGATTTCTGCGGCACGAAACATTGCGTGGCGGTGGGAACCGGCACCGCCGCTCTGCACGTCGGACTGCTGGCGCTGGGCGTGCAGGCGGATCACGAGGTTGTCACCACCTCGAACACGTTCCTGGCAACGGTGGAGGCTATCACCTACTGTGGCGCGCGGCCCGTGCTGGTCGATATCGACCCGGCGACCGGGAACCTCGATCCAAGGCTGATCGAGCGAGCCATCACGCCGCGCACGCGCGCGATCCTTCCGGTCCACCTTTACGGGCGGCCCGCCGATATGGATGCGATCCGGGAAATCGCTTCGCGGCACAATCTGCGGATTCTCGAAGACGCCGCCCAGGCGCATGGCGCGCGATATCGGGGACGACGGGCCGGCAGCCTCGGGAATGCGGCCGCGTTCAGCTTTTACCCCACTAAGAATCTCGGCGCGTATGGAGAAGGGGGCGCTCTAACGACCGACGACGATCAGATCGCGAAGTTCGCGCGGGCGGCGCGGTCGCACGGGCAAACCGCGCGCTACGAGCATGAGTTTGTGGGATACAACTACCGCATGGACGGGTTCCAAGGCGCTGTGCTGAGGATCAAGCTCCGCCGGCTATATGCTTGGACGGCGAGGCGCCAGGAGATCGCGCGAGAATACCGCAACCGCCTGGCGGGAACCCGCGTGGAAATTCCCGTCGATGACAGCCGCGACGAATGCGTGTATCACCAGTTCGTGATTTACGCGAACAACCGGAACGCGCTGATCGCCCAGCTTACGGCGAGGGGAATCGAAACGGTGGTTCATTACCCGCGACCAGTACACCTGCAGCCGGCATATTCGTCGATCGGATACCCGCCCGGCACCTTTCCCCATGCCGAGCGGGCGTGTCAGCGGGTGCTGAGCCTGCCGGTGTTTCCAGGAATGTCGGCGGAGCAGATCGCGTTCGTGGCAGACTCGGTGCGCGAACTTGCCGGAGAGAAGTGAGCCTCGGGACACCGCCACAGTGCTCGGATAGCACGGAGGCGGTCACCTCTTGCTACGAGGGCGTGTTTTCGTTCACGTCGCGGCCGGTAGCCTGAGCGTGCGCCGGGAACCCGCCGTTGCTCAAAGGCCGGCCCCTCATGGTTTCCGCGAGCCCTTCGAATACCTTGGAGCACGAATCGCGCAGCGACTGCTCGGCCGATCGCATGAGAGACTCAACGATATTCTGTCCGTGCTCATTCAGGCGACGCACTGAAGAAACCAGCCACGTGTCGCAGGCCGTCTGCAGCCGTTCCTGATGTTTGCCGGTGGCTTCTTCGCTCAAGCGTTCCAATCCTTGCACCCATTCCTGTTGCTTCGCCGCGCCCTCCGCGTCAAAGCGCTCGAGCATGGACGCCAATTCGGCGGCCAGCGCATTCCGCCCGCCGGCGACGCTCGTCTCGACCTGGGCCTCCATCTGTTTACGGAATCCCAGAAATACAGATTCGCCGCTCAGGGTGAGGTTGCCAAAAACCTCTTCGCCGACTCGCTCCAGCTCCTCCGTGCGCTTCTGAAGAATATCGCGGCTGGCGGCTACGAAATGTTCGGATTCGTTTGCCGCGATCGTCTGTAGGACCTGACCGAACGAGGCCGCCGCAGCGCTGGCCGCTTCGTCCAAGGTCGAACGAGAGCGGGCGGCGACGTCGCCGGCAGCATCTTCAAGCTGCTGCTGGACATGCTGAAGATGCGTGGAGGAGCGAGCGGCTACTTCGTCCGCGAATTTCTGCGCGGCCTGGGAATTGATTTCGTCGCAGTTGCCTTTGGCGGTCGCCAGGACCTGCTCGCCTACCACCTGAAGCCTGGCGCGCGCTTCATTCTGGAGCCACTCGGAAGTCTGCCCGATCGATTCTGAAACCGACTGAGAGGCGCGGGCAGTGGTTGCGCTGAGTTCCTCGTTCCATTTCGCCAAGGCTTCCGTTCTCGCCGAGTCAAAGTCGACGTGAAGCGCGGAGAGAGCGCCGGAAATCTGCGCCGAAACATCGCGCTGGCTGTTCTCCGAAAGCTGGCGAAGCCTCTCGCGATGCAAGCGCAGGCTTTCTTCGGCCTGCATCTCCCGGACGGAAAGGTCCCGGATGAGGGCCGGAACGCGATCGAGATAGGGAGCGAGCCTGGACTCGACCTCGGCGGTGGTACGCTCGACCAACTGGCTACCCAGCGAATCGAAGGTGGGATTGAGGCGATCGGACATGCCGGCCACGAGACTCTCGGCGTGGCGATTCATTTCCCTGGTGTGGCCATCCAGGATGTTTTCTAGGCGGCGATGGAGTTCGTTGAGGGTGTCGTGACTGGAAACTTCCAGCTGGCCCGAATAATCCTTCAGGCGGCTTACCACCTGCTCGATTTCGACGAGGGAGGAGCGCGCGCGCGTCATCTCGTGCTCGAGCTCCGACCGCATGCCGTTCAGCGCATCGCGCGCCTCGGCGGATGTTTCCGCGAGGGGCTGGCGAAGTTCGGCAAAGCGATTCGCGATGCGCTCCTCGGCGTTCCGGATCATGTCCTGGGAGCGCTGAGACAATTGCAATGCCAGGCGCTCAATGCCGTTATCGAGAGACGATTCCAGCAATTCTTTCCATTGAGTTTCCGCGAGCGCCAGTTCCAGGTCGAGGCGCTCGCGCCAGCGCTCCGCGACAGGCTCCTGCTCAATGGAGGCTTCGCCGGCCGGCGCGGGTTCGTCTCGCTGCTGCCGCGCCTGGTCGGCCCGGGCCGTCAGATCATTTTGCAGGTCACGCGCGGTGCGCGTGTGGTGTTCAAGGTCCTGGAGGACGGTTTTGGCCTGTGCGAAGCGTTCCTCGAATTGAGATCTAAGCTCCGTGAGAAATTCTTCCTGCTTCGCCGACAAGTGGGCGGAAAGATCGTTGCGCGCTTCGGAATGGGCTTGCTCAAGGCTGTTCTTCCAGTTCTGGAAGAACTCTTCGGCCGTCGAGGTCCTGTTCTGATCGGCTTCCTGTGCGAGCCGCCGAAAGTCTTCGGATGCTTGCGCGGCCGCCGCTTGCATCGCCTGAGCCGCTTGCCGGTGAAGCTCCGCGGTCAGGTCGCGCAAAAGGGGACTCTGGTCGAGGGTTTCGGGTGGGCGCCCCAAAGGAGCAGCAGACTCGCCGGAAAAACTGGGATTTTCATTGCCGGAATTGCTTATCACGTTTGCCTCGATCGTTCCGATGATGACGGGAAGCCGATTCCCTTCAGTTTGCCCTGCGGGAGTTTCCTCCCATCTTACCGGCTGATGCGGCAAGGCGGGCGCCTCGACGGCGCCCCAGTTTTCAGGGCAGCGTCGCATTCCCCAAATATTGCCCGGGCTTTCAAGTTCAACAGCCACTTCGAAAAAATCACGAATCGTTTGAGGGCGCTGCACCCAAGCAATCCGCGCCCGGATATTGCGGATTTCCGAGCCGTCCCGCAATCCGAGGGTGACCCAGGCGTTTTTAGACATGTGGCGCTTGGAAGAATAGCGGCAGCCATGGAGATTCACGACGAGGGTTGAAGTGGACTCTTCGAAAGGCTGGCCGAGAAGGTCGATTCCCCGAACGATGAGGGGAATTGAGTGCGAAACACGCTCGCTGCGCCGCCGCTCACTCTTGTTGCTAAAATCCACTTCTCGCACCGCGATCCTCAGTTAGCATGCGAGAGAATAACATCCTCGCGAGTTCGGGTCGAGAGCGAAAGCGGCGCACCGAAGAAAAAATTTTTGGTGCAGAAGGATTTTTTCTTCGGCCGCAGCATCATTCCGCGGGAGAAACGCGATCCGGCTAGCTCTTCTTTTTCTTTTTTGAGTCCGTGCCAATCTGTGTTTGAACCCCGCCGCTGAGCTGGGAGATATTGTCGAGAGCGGCCTTGGCTTGTGGAGCGTAGGGTCCGTTAGGATCCACGTCGATGCACTTCTGGTAGGCCTCGGCAGTTCCAGGAGGAATAATATATACAACCTTATCGCCTTCCTGCTTCGTATCGATTGTCCCGGTAAAGGCGCTGCCGAGCAGGAACCACGCCTGGGCGTCTTTGGGATTCGCCTGGGTGGCCTTCTGGAAGGGCGCAATCGCGTCTTTTAAGTCCCCTTTGTTGTTGAGCACAATGCCGACATTCTTCCAGCACGTGTCGGCGGTGGTGGGATCAAGACCAGAGGCCTTGTCGCAGGCCGCACCGGCATCGGTGATCTTCTGCTGGTCGTTGGTGGCGGAGCCGGCCTTTGCCAGAGCCGTAGCCAGACTGACGTAGTAGTTCGGCTGAGGCTGGAGGTCTACGGCTTTCTGGTAGGCGCCGGCAGCATCGCTGAAATTTCCTGCTGTGTCATACGCCTGCCCCAGATTGGCCCAGATCAGGGCGTGGTTCTTGGCGTCTTTCGGGCTGGCACCTTGTTCGGCCTGCTGAAATTCCGTAACCGCGGTCTGGCCATCCGCTTTCAGCTTGTCCTGAAGAACAGACTTCTGATCGGCCGGGGCCGTCGCGAGCTGCTGCCGCACCTGGTTGGAATCGTTCATGGCAGCGATGCCGGCATCGAAGTGAGCCTTCATGTTTTTGAAGGCATTGGCCTGCTCTTCGGCCTTCTTGGCGTCTTCCGCGCTGGCGTTCTTCTGTTGCGCTACGAGTTCCTTGAAGTTAAACCCGATATCATTGGGCTGGCCTTCGGTGACGGAATGCTTGTCCGTGAAATTCAGATGAGCTGCGTCGTTCGTGAGAACAAAGTCGTAGACCCCGCCCCGCGGCACGAGCTGGCTGTAATGCCCGGTTCGATCCGTCTTGACAGTGAAAACCTGGCTTGTGTCGTCATTTTTGATCTGTATGTTGACGTCCGGCCAGGGATTCCCCTGAACATCCAGCACCTGGCCTTCAATTCTGGTTGAGCCCTGCGCGCCGACCATCGGGGCCATCAGCAGAGCGATTGCGAGCACTGCCCAAGCGGGAATCGTTCGTTTCATTTTACCTGTTCCTCCAACTGCAAGATGCGGTGAGCTATTATGGCGCAACTGCCGCCCGGTACGCGATAGGATCCTGTGACCCCGCCTCGGCAAATGCCCGGAGGCGAAGCCTGCAACTATCGCACGTCCCGCAGGCCTGGTCATCGGATTGATAACACGACCAGGTGCGACTAAGAGGAGCGCCCAGCTCGATGCCTCGGCGCACAATCTCGCTTTTGCGCATCCCGATTACAGACGTGACGATCTGGATATCGGTTTCCGGGCGAGTTCCCTCTTTAATCACCTTCTCGAACGCGCGGTAATAAGACGGACGGCAATCCGGATAGCCGGAGCTATCCTCCGATACCGCCCCAATGAAGATGGCATGGGCGCCGATGACTTCCGCCCAGCTGACTGCCGCGGAAAGGAAATGAGCGTTGCGGAAGGGGACATAGGTGACCGGAATCTCGGCATTGGACGCGAGCGCTTCTCCGCCTGAGGGAACGGCGATCCGCTGGTCCGTCAGGGCCGATCCGCCGATTTGGCGAAAAACGTCAAATCGGACAACCAAGCGGTCTTTCACCCTGTAAAAATCCGCGATTTCTTCGAAAGCGCGGCGTTCGCGGCGCTCCGTGAGCTGGCCATAGCTTGCGTGGAGCAGGGCCAGCTGATGCGTCTGATTGGCAATGGCCGCGGTAACGCAGGAATCCATCCCGCCGCTCAGCAGCACGATTCCCTTCGGCTTGTTGGAGTTAGCCATGTAATAACTTGTTCAAACCCCTTTGGTCGCCGGATCCCAGACGTACTTGTGCAGTTGCAGGCCCAGGCGAACAGGTAAGGCGTCCGCAAGGATCCACTCGACGAGCGTTCTCGGCTCCAGTCCCTGCCAGCGTGCTGCCGGGTCCGGGAATACCGGCGAGAACAGGACCTGGTTTACTTTGTCCGCGAGCGCGTGACGCAGCGTGAAATCGCGCGCAAAATCATAATCGCGGCGTGTGGAGATTACAAACTTGATTTCGTCTTTGCGGTCCAGCGCTTCGAGGTTTGCCGTGTCGAATGTGCCGGCTTCGCCTGAATCCGGGCACTTTACGTCAACGATCTTGATCACTTCACGCGGGAGAACTCCGACGAAGCGCTCACCGCTTGTCTCGACCATAAGCGTGTAGCCGTCCGTCAGCAACTGCTGAGCCAAGACGGGTGTTTCCGGCTGCAGCAGAGGTTCGCCGCCGGTGATTTCCACAAGGGAGGTGCGACGCTCGCCTTGGCCGGCGAGACTGCCGACCTTCTCACGGATTAGGCCAGCGGGTACTTCGTCCCGCCGTAAAACGCGTACTCGGTGTCGCACCAGGTGCAGCGCAGATTACAGCCGGTGAGGCGAACGAAAATGCAGGGCAAGCCCGCCCGGGTGCCTTCGCCTTGAATCGATTTGAATATCTCCGTGATGACCATGACAAAACTATGGCTTATAGGTGGCTGCCGTGACGTCCGACTCCCAGACCGTGATGCTCGCGATTCCCGCGCCATTGGCCGCCGGGGGAAGCTGCTTGGCGGTCTCGTCGTAAATGTAGCGCGCGATATTTTCCGCGGAAGGATTCAACGACGTCGAACGGCGGCATCTCATTCAAGTATGTGTGGTCGAGCGACCGAATCACCCTCTGGATCGCCTGCTTCAGATGGACGAAATCGTAAAGCAAGCCCAGTGGAATCGAGTTCCTTGCCCGCCAAGGTCACGCGGACTTTGTAATTGTGGCCGTGCAAATTTTCGCATTTGCCCTTGTAGTTGCGCAGGTTGTGGGCGGCGGCAAATGATTCGTCCACGCTGACTTCGTACATGCGGTTCCTTCAGAGTCCGGCTCTTGCGTGTTGCCGGCTTCCTCGCCACGCGCTATTCGGGATGATTTTCCATGAAGCGAGCAACTTCGGCCAGGTCCTGCGTGGTCTTGTAATCGGGCAGGGACTCGAGAAAAATTTTACCATACTGCATGCGCTGGATGCGGTTGTCGAGGATGGCCAGAATGCCGCGGTCCGTCTTGGTGCGGATCAGCCGCCCAAAGCCCTGCTTCAGCGCCAGCACCGCCTCCGGAATCTGATATTCGGCGAACGCGTTTCGGCCGTCTTCCTGCAGCGCCCGCACCCGCGCGGCCACGATGGGATCGCTGGGCACCGCGAAGGGCAGCTTGTCGATAATCACGCAGGAAAGCTGCGAGCCCGGCACGTCGACGCCCTGCCAGAAACTGGACGTGGCGAACAAGACGGCGTTAGGCGTGGAGCGGAAGCGGTCAAGCAGGATCGAGCGCGGCGCAGTCCCTTGCAGCAGAAGGGGAAATTTCACCTTGGCGGACACGCGCTCGTAAACGTCGCGCATCTGCGACGTAGCTCGTGAACAGGCAGAATGCGCGGCCTTGCGAGATTTCCAGCAGTCGCACGATTTCACTCCGCCGCGCTGGCGGAAAATGACGCGTGGCGCACGTCCGGCATCGACTTCGGGATATATAGCAGCGCCTGCTCGCGGAAATCGAATTCGCGGCGGCAGCACCACTTCCTTCGCAGGCAGCACGCCGAGGCGCTGTTTGAGGTAGTCGAAGCGTCCCGCGACGGCAACCGTCGCCGAAGTGAGCACCACCGTGTCGAAGCGATCGAACAGCTGCTCGCGGAGGATCTCGCTCACGTCGATCGGCGTAGCCGCCAGAAAAACGCCGCGTCCCCGCCGCTCGTACCAATAGACGTAGCTTTTTTCTTCGCTTTCGAGAAGGAATGCGAGTTCGCGGCGCGATTCGGCGGCGCGCCGCGCCAGCGTGATCACTTCTTCGGGCTTCGGCGAGAGCGCGGAAAGTTCCGTTTCGACGCGCTTGATCGCGCGCGCTCAGCTCTTCATAGGCCTCGCGATGGCTGTCGAGAAAGGCCCGCCGCTCGGCAGGGCCGAACGGGAACCGGCCTTCGCGCTCGGGAAAGCTCTCGAAAAAGCTGCGGGCGCGTCTCGCGCACGCGCGCCAAGTCCCGGCGCAGCGGCGCCGCTCGATACGCAGTACGCGCAGCATGCTTTCGGTGTCGCGAGCCAGCTCTTCGAAGCGGTAGCTTGAAATCTGGCGGCCGAAATAATCGCTGGCCACGTCTTCGATTTCGTGCGCCTCGTCGAAAACCACCGCGGAATATTCGGGCAGGATCGAGCCGAAATCGTCCTGGCGAATGGCGAGATCGGCGAAAAACAGGTGGTGATTCACGATGATGAGGTCGGCTTCCTGCGCGCGCTGGTGCATGGCGGTGATGAAACACTGCTGAAATTCGGGGCACTTCTGGCCGCCGCAGAGGTCGCTGCGCGCGTCGATGCGGTTCCAGAGTTCCGCGTCGTCGGGAAGAAACGTGAGCTCGCTGCGATCGCCGGTTTCGGTCAGCTTGCCCCAGTCGCGAATTTGCGCGAACCAGTCGATTTCGTCCATGCCTTTCAGGACGGGCTGGCCTTCCATCTGATGCACTTTCTGCCGGCACAGAAAATTGGCGCGGCCCTTCATCAACGCCGCCTTCAGGTTGGGCGCGAAGTGCTTCTGCAGGAAGGGAACATCCTTCTGGAAGAGCTGCTCCTGCAGAGATTTCGTGGCGGTGGAGACCACCACGCGCCGGCCGCTGCGAATCGCCGGAATCAGATAGGCGAGCGTCTTGCCGGTGCCGGTGCCCGCCTCGATCACGACATGCTGATGGTTCTGGAAGGCTTCTTCGACGATCCGCGCCATTTCGAGTTGCGAAGGGCGGAACTCGTAGCCGGGATGACGCGATTCGAGCAGGCCCCCGGGGCCAAAAATTCCATCGACGGTGATTTCTTCGGGTTTTTCCGCGGTCGCTTTTTTCGGCATGGGGGCGCTGTTGCTTTGTCGCGAAGCGCAAAAGCTAACATAGCACACGCGGAGTGAAACGTGAACGCACCACGCAAGAAATGGGATTTGCTGACGGCTCACGTGGACCGGAACGGCTAACGGCGGGCGAGTTCTTCGAGGGCCTTGGCCCAATGCGAGAGATGATTCAGCGACGGTGTGTGGGTGTGGTCGAGCACCAGCGGCGTGATGGATACGGCGCCGTCGCGGATAGCGGCGTGGTCGGTGCCGGGCTCGATGCCTTCGGTTAGCTGCTGCTCGTGCAGCCAGTAATAGTGGCGGCCGCGGGGATCGATGCCCGGCTGCAGCAGATTCCGCGTGATCTTGGAGGATTGCCGCGTGAACCGCACTTCGCCGCTCCACGGCTGCGGGACGTTCACGTTCAGCAGGACGCCCTTCGGCAACCCTTCCTTCAGCACGACCGGCACCAGCGTTCGCGTGAATTGCGCGGCGGGCGCGAAATCAAAATCCTTTCCGCGATACGCCACCGAAACGGCGAGCGACGGGGTGCGGTTGATGGCGCCTTCCATCGCCGCGCCGACAGTCCCGGAGTAATAGACGTTCTCGCCAAGGTTTCCGCCGGGGTTGATTCCGGAGACGACGATGTCGGGTTTCTCCTTCAGCAGCGTGTGAAAGGCGAGAATCATGGCGTCGGCGGGAGTGCCTTCGACCGCAAATTCGCGCTCGGCAATCTGCTCGCAGTAGATCGGCTGGCGCAGCGTGAGCGATTGCGCGGTGGCGCTGCGCTCCTGGGAGGGCGCGACGATCGTGACCGTGCCGATTTCGCTGAGATGCTTCGCCAGCGCGCGCAAGCCCGGCGCGTGAATCCCGTCGTCGTTGGTGACCAGAATATGCGGTGCCATGAAATCGCTGCGGGAGGACCAATCCCGGGTCTTTCGAACTTCGGTTAAACCAGTGCGTTTCAATCGGGAATGCGGGCCGCCCACCAGGCGGTCCTCTTCCCTATTTGATCGTAACAGCACAGCAGGGCAGCCGCCAGCGCGGTTCGTGACTTTCTATTTACTGATCGGTTTAAGCGAATTCGGGAGAACCGGGCTGAGGAAATAGTGTGTTTGAAATGGTCGGGACGACTGGATTTGAACCAGCGACCTCACGCACCCCAAGCGTGCGCGCTACCAGGCTGCGCCACGTCCCGACTGCTTGCGACTAGCGACGTTCAGCGTATCACTCGCGTTCGAGAAGGGTCAAGACAGCGAGCAATTCTTCGCGCAGATCGAGCAGCAGCTGCTGGTGATACGCGCTGGCGGGCTCGCAGCCGATTGCGAGCGCGACTCTCAGTCGGCGCGTTTCCGTGGCAGAGCTCCGTCGGCGCTCCGTTAGCCGGGCTTCCCTGCTCCGCGAGATGTTTTCGCGCGCCGGCGATGGTGAAGCCCTCTTCGTAGAGCAGGCGCTTGATCTCGAAAACGGTCTCGATGTCTTCGCGGCGATAGAGACGGTGGCCGCTCGGGCTTTTCACCGGCTGGAGCGTGGGAAATTCCGTCTCCCAAAAGCGCAGGACGAACGCCTTGGTCGTCCGTCAGCCGGCTCACTTCGCCGATGCGGAAAAGGCTCTTCTCCGGAATTTCGCGCGCGGCTTGTGCGGCACTCGCCATGCTTTTCTGTATCCTAGGCCGATTTCGCGCTGTGTCAACCCCGCAAAATGCGGTTGAGATTCGCGTGTGGTGACCTGTGTCATCTTGGCATTCCGCCGGTCTGCAGTAGCAGATTGCGAGCAGACCGACTGTCTTGCGCGGCGTTCGACGGGCGTCGCACGTCTTTTCCGTGCCTGCGCGCTGTCGCGCTTTCTTCAGCCGCTGCGTGAAGCGGATCGGCGTTCCGATGAAGTCAAAGCGCGGCGCGCAGGCGATTTTCCAGGAAACGCTGGAAGCTGAAATGCAGCGGCTTGGTCTGGTTCGTGAATAGCACGAACGTGGGCGGCGCAGCGGTGGCCTGAGTGATGTAATAGATCTTCACCTGGCGGCTGGCGGGAGATGTGCCGCGATCGAGATCGACTTTGGCGAGCCAGCGATTGAGCTCGCCGGTGGAAATCCGCCGGTTGCGCGCTTCCACCACGCGGTCGATCAGCGTGTAAAGCTTCTCGACGCGTTCGCCCGTGAGCGCCGAAA
Organism: uncultured Acidobacteriota bacterium; assembly: GCA_963848365.1. Lineage (GTDB taxonomy): Bacteria > Acidobacteriota > Terriglobia > Acidiferrales > UBA7541 > Palsa-295. The sequence goes on along the minus strand of CAWKDI010000002.1, from coordinate 7,962 downwards.
GGAAAACCACCGGCGCGTAGGCAAGAAATTTGAGTTTGCCGCGAACCATCGGCTCGTACTCGCGACAGCAGCTTGCTGGGATTGCACGCCTGCGCCCTTCCCTCCCGCGCGTCTTTTCCTTGGCGGCTTTCTCCTGCGCGCGCTTCCAGCGCCAGATCCCACTTGTTCATGACGATGATCACCGAGCGGCCCGACTGCTCGGCATAGCTGGCGATGGTGGCGTCGTGCGATGTGACGCCCACCGAGGCGTCCGCGACCAGCATGGCGACGTCGGCGCGCTCGAGATGCCTGCCGCGCCATGATCACGCTCAATTTTTCGGCGATCAGCTTCGTCTTGCCCTTGCGGCGGATTCCCGCGGTATCGAGGAACCGGTATGTCTTGCCGTGGTGCTCGACCACCGTATCGACGGCATCGCGCGTGGTGCCGGGCTCGGGCGAAACGATGGAGCGCTCCGCGCCCACGAGCTGATTGAGCAGCGTCGATTTGCCCACGTTCGGCCGCCCGATGATCGCGATGTTGACGTCCGGCTGCGACTCGCGGCGCTTCGCCCTTCGGGAAAATCCTGCGTGAGGGCATCGAGCAGCGTGTCGATGCCGAAGCCGTGCTCGGCGGAAATCGGGAAAATCTCGTCGCCGAGTTCGTAAAATTGCGCCGCCAGTTCCGCTTGCTTGGGCGAATCCACTTTGTTCACCGCGATCACGGGCGGCTTGCCGGCGCGGCGCAGCAGCTGCGCCAGTTCCTGATCGAGCGGCACCGGCCCGTCGCGGCCGTCCACCACCTGCACCACGCGCGTGGCGTTTTCGATGGCCACTCGCGCCTGCCGCAGAATTTCGCCGGGAATTCCGGCTTTGTCTTCGGGCACGATTCCGCCCGTATCCACCACCTCGAACGCGCGGCCTTCCCACTCCGCTTTGCCATAGATGCGGTCGCGGGTGATTCCCGGCTCGTTGGTGACAATCGACCGGCGCGTGCCGGTGAGGCGGTTGAATAGAGTCGATTTGCCCACATTGGGCCGCCCGACGATCACGATCGATGGCATGTTCTTTGGTCATGAGATGGTCTCGCGTTGGATGATGGCGAGCGTTCTACACTATCACGTCACTGTCACGTCGCGGCGAACACAAGCGAGTTCATCCTGAAGGCAACGCGTTGAAATCTCGGGTGATACCTGTATTCCGCCTGAGATGACCTTCGCTTATGGTCGAACAGATGACGATGGCATTTCATCTTCCGACGCATCAACTCTCCGCAGTCTGTGCAAAAAAGAGCAAGGTACGGGCATGGGGCATAAGCGAGATCGCGGATGCACGAAGTGGCTGGCGGAATGCCTGATTCTGCACTCTTGGTTGCGGGCGCGACCGCTGGGGCCTCCGCACAATCGACCCAGCCGAATGCGCCAAATGAGAGCAATCAGGCCCAAGCCAGCCGGGGCGCCGAAGCTCCGCAAGGCGGTCCGGGACGCGCAGAAGGCCGGGCACGCCTACGTGGTCCTGGACGGGACGCTGATCCTGGTGAGAACGGGTGCGGCGGACCGCCCCGTCTACTCCGGCAAGCACAAGAAGCACGGGATGAACCTGCAGGTCATCGCCAGTCCCGGCGGGGACATCCTGTGGGTCTCCGGGGCGCTGCCCGGCTCGGTGCACGACAAGAAAGCGGAGTGGATCTGGGGCGTCCTGGCCGAGCTGGAGGCCGCGGGCCTGGTCACCCTCGCCGACAAGGGCTACCAGGGCAGCACGTACGCGAAGATCCCGTACAAGGGCAAGAACAAGCCCGAATCCCAGAAAGCAGGCCAATAAGGCGCACGCGAAGCTCCGCGCACCCGGCGAGAGCGCGAACGCCCAGCTCAAGACCTGGCGCATCCTCCGCAAGCTCCGCTGCTGCCCCTGGCGCGCCGGACAACTCGCCAAGGCCATCCACGTATTGCAGATCCGCGAGGCATAACCAGGATGAAAAAGGTTCATTGTCGATGCGCCGGAGAACATACTCATTTGCCGCTGTCCGCGTGGTGGTTGCTGAGGTCGCATGGACGGAGCCGCTTGCTACCCGGCGCGGGTGAACGGGACGGCTGCTCGCCGGATGGCATGGCAGACTGGCCAGGTGGTCTTGTTCCGCCTCAACGGCGAGGTAAGTTCGGAGAACCTGAGCGCGATCCAGACGCTGCTCACGCAGCTCACCGGCGGCCAGGTCACTGCGACCCCGGCGGGCCTGCACGTGGAGGGCGCGATGGAAGGCAGTGATGCCCGCGACGTGAATCGCCGGCTGCTATCGGCGCTGCGGCGCGTCGAGAAACGCACGCGGCTGCGTGCTGAATGGACCGCGGGCGGTACCACTTACCGGTTCTTCGATTACGTACCCAAGTCGGAGCGACCCGCGTAAGCTCCGCCCGGCAACGGCATCCGGACCATGCGGTTGCCCACCGGGCCGCGAACGCGCTCACATGACCGCTGTGGTCAGCTGGCCTTTGCCTGGCTGAGCTCCACGAGGTGGCCGTCTGGGTCTCGCAGGAAGCAGCGGATCTCAGAGCCCCAGTCATGCGGCGGGGTGAGGAACGCGGCGCCTCTGGACCGCAGCGCCTCATAGGCGGCCTGGCAGTCGGCCACGCGCAGCGTCATCGCGTGACTGACCAGGTCCGGGTCGGCGGGCGGGGCGAAGACCACGGTGGGCTTGTCGGCGGTCGGGCCGCCCCCGCTGACCAGCAGCAGCCAGGTGCCTTCGAATCGCAGCACCACGCTGGTTCCGCCGTACTCGCGGTACAGTTCGGCGCCCAGGACGCCGACCCAGAAATCCCGCGACCGCACTGGGTCGGTGACGACCAGGATGTGCGTGACCGCCACATCAGGCCCGAGCAGGCCCGGCGGTTGCTGGTTCGCCATGATCCTCCCGATTGCGGCGGGATGCCGCGATGTCGCCTGGCCGCCGCCAGGACGCGAGCGCTCGGGCGGACAGTTTACTCACGTGGGCTCCGGTCCGGCGGCGTGACCGAGCCAGGACGGCCTCGGCCGCCCGTGGTCATGCCAGGTACAGATGTCAGACCGGTTCAGACCTGCTGGCGAAGCTCAGATGAGCGCGGCGCTCGGTCCGGAGCGCCGTGCTCGCGACCGCGGCCGCGCCAACGGCGCCAGGCACCGCCTCCACACATGCCGATGTGCGCGCGCTCGGGCGGCTCGTGATCCGCATCTGCGCGATGACTTTCCGGTCGCCGCGCGTCTTATCTACCAGACGCTGTTAGCCAAGATGTCCGCTGACAAGGAAGAGGTGCCCTGTGGAGATCACCAATCTGGGTAGGGCGGATGGGCTGCCGCCGGTGGACTGGTCCGCAATCGCCGAGAAGCTCGATGCGGGGTCGGCGCCAGCTGCGGACGCAGTGAACTCCCGCACGACCTGGCTGTCCACCGTGAACGAGGACGGCAGCCCGCATGTGACGGCGGTGGGTGCCCTGTGGCTGGACGGCACGTTCTGGTTCCAGACGGGTGCAGGCACCCGCAAAGGGCGCAATGTCACGCGCGATCCACGGTGTTCGATCGCGGTGTCGATCCGCGACGCGGACGTCGTCCTCGAGGGTGATGCTGCGCGAGTGACGGAGCCAGGCGCTTTGGCGCGTATTGCGAAGGCCTGGGCGGACCAGGGCTGGCCGGCCGAACCCGACGAGAGCGGCCCAGGTATCACTGCCCCGTTCAACGCACCCTCGCAAGGACCACCGCCGTGGAACGTCTACCGCATTGAGCCGCGCTCGGCGATCGTGACCTTGGCCGCCGAGCCGGGCGGCCTGACACGCTTTCGGTTCTGACGCTGCCAATAGGCTGGGCCGCCCTCATGCCGAAATGAGGGCGGCGCCTCCCGCACAAATTTTATGCTGACATGAAGCTATCGGTCGCCGCAAAATAGGTTGCCGTGGGATCGGCAGCGTCAATTTCTGTAAGTGTTCTTCGTAATCGTGAGATGAAGTTCACGCAGCCGGAGCCGTGGTGCTTCAGGATAGGGTGCATGATCGATCACGCGAAGTGTCTCATTCTGAGCGGCGGTCTTCAAGATGAGATTAGCATGCCGGAAAATCCGTCCTGCAAAGGAGCGATGGAGCCTCATGCCTGTCACGGCCCGGACCTGGGCTTGGACGCGCTGGATGTGTGGCGTACCAATCCGGCCGACACGTGGCACATTCCCGGCCCGGGCGCCGAAGGCGTGGCGTTCAGCACATCAGGCTTCTCCCTGGCCAATAGCGGCAACCGGACCCTGCACGCCCCGAAGAGGTCCTGGAAAATCACCCTCGAGCATGCCGCCGGTGGCGCCGGTCACCTTGCCGGAATGACGCGCGTGAATCTCAAGTCGATGTACAACGATCCCTCCCAGATGCGGGAGGCGCTGGCCTGGCGTCTTTTCCGCAACGCGGGCGTGCCATCGGCGCGGCACACCTATGCAAAGCTCGCGTTTGACGCGACCTACTACGGCCTGTTCTCGGTCATCGAGCAGGTCGACAAGAGATTCCTGAAGGATCACTTCGGCGACAACGACCACGGCAACCTGTACAAGGCCTATTGCGGGGACGTGGGATGCGCGACCCTAGAGCACCGCGCCGGGCCCGACGGCGATGACAGCGGGCGGCAGTATTACAAGGCCGCCGACGACAACCGCACCTACCGGCTCAAGACCAACGAGGACGACCACGACGCCAGCACCTACGATGACCTGGCCCAGTTCATCAGGACGATCAAGGGCACAGGGCTCGGCGGCGGGGAAGAGCGCTTCGACACCGATGCGTTCCGCGACTCGGTCGACGGCATCATGAACGCCCGTGCCTTCCTCAGATGGGCGAGCGTGAACTTGCTGCTCGGCAGCTGGGACAACTACTACGCAACCCCGTCCAACTACTACCTCTACAACTCCGGGCGGCTGGGCGCCGAAGACGACTTCATGCACTCCCCCTATTTCACATTCATTCCATGGGACTACGACAACTGCCTGGGGATCGACTACTTCGGCACGAAATGGCAGTACACCGACATTCTCGACTGGCCCAGCAACACCAGGCACTACTGGCGGGAACACGCGACCTCACGCATACCGCTCGTGCAGAACCTGCTGCGCAACCGCGACTACCGTCAGTATTACCTGGACTACCTTGAGTTCCTCCTCGATACTCAGTTCCACCCAGAAGCATTCAGCCAGCAGATCGCCGCCGATTCCGACGACGGGCTATGGGGCCGCGTCCGCCAGGCCGCCTACCTGGAATCAGCGACACCCTACGGCCCACCGTTCACCGGCCGCCAGTACACCAACGACGAGGTCTACCTCAGCGGCTGCAAGCAGAACGAGCTCAGGCACTGGCAGGAAAAGGCCGAGGGCATCATTCATTATGTCCGCATGCGGCGCGACAGCGCGCGCCAGCAACTAGAGCAGTTGCGGGAGACCACACCACGCGCTACCGACAGCGCGAGCTTCCCAGCCATGATGGAACCGCTGCCACCGGCGTGACCGGACACAGCGAGGGAGCCAGGCCGTGGTCGCCATACAGACACCAATGCAGCAGCTCGAGCTGGCCAGGGAAGCGAGCATCTTCGATATCCTCGAGGGTTCGCTGCCCTGGCGGGGCGGGCAGACCCGGCGCCTCGTCCACCGGCCGGGGCTGACACGCGGCCTGCAGGCGGCTGGGCTGAGTCCACAGTGGCCCCCGTAACTACCGGCTACGACATGATCAAAGGCCAAGGCCATTGCGCCCCAAGGTTCTTGATGCACACGATTCTGCTAGCATTTCCCGTCCGTTCAGCGGAGCCTTGTTCCCGGCCCCGCGGAGGAGCATGTATGACACAGCTAGCTACCCTGCTGATGATCCGGCACGGCGAGAAACCCTGCGCCGACGGCCTGGGCGTCGACGAGCACGGCAACGCCGATCCGGACGGGCTCACCCCGCAAGGATGGGTGCGGGCGGGCGCGCTCGTCACGCTTTTCGCCCCGAACAGTACAACGGTGAACTCCGCCCTCCCCTCGCCGGGTGCCCTCGTTACCCCCAGATACCACAAGCCGGTGCACCGCGCCTACCTCACACTGCTGCCCCTGTCACAGCGGCTGGGAGTGGCGACCCTGGCGGAACACCCGGTCGACGCCCATCCGGCGAAGATCGTGAAATCTTTGGTCGCGATGGCAACCGGGGTTGTGCTCTTGTGCTGGGAACACGATCACCTGGTCAAGATCGCCGACGTCGTGGCGCACACCCTGCCGGTCGCCAACCCAGGCGACGTACCGGCATCGTGGCCTGATGACCGGTTCGACATGATCTGGCGGTTCGACCGAGACGAGCAGACGCAGACGTGGGCATTCGGCTCGCATGATCAGCAACTGCTCGCCGGGGATTCCTATCCCAGGGAGCCGGGAATCTCGTACGCCCGGATCGCCTGACGGGGCTGACAGGGGTGCCTGGCCCCGCGGACCCGCCGGCGGATCCGCTCGTCCGGGTCGTTGTGGCGGGACCCGAGGGCCCGGATCACAACCGGGACCCCGGGGCGCGGGCGTGCTGTCGGTGAGGGCGTTGGATCACATCGCCGCGGACCAGGGGATCGGGATCCCCGGCCAGCTCGAGCAACCTCGTCCACACCCGGTCGTCGTCGGCCCGGACGTGGCAGGTGCACAGGTTCTTGCAGGCGAGCTGGCGAGCCCGGCTCTCCTCGCTCCGGGACAGCTCCAGGAGTCCGTCGAGAGCATCTTCGGCTGTGCGCCTGTCGCCGGCCAGGCAAGCCGACCCCTACCTTCCCGGCGATCCTGCTGAACCGTCCCACCATCTAGACGATAGCGCCGGCCGGGTGCCCGGACCAGGGATTATCTCGCCGGTTGGCGGAGCCTTAGGACCCTAAGCCCCACCGGGTCACTCGAAGTGGCCAGGCAGATCGGGAGAGCTGCGGGCGGCCCGCTCGAGAGGCTCACGCTGGAACTCGGCGGCAAGCCCGAACCAGCCGGCCGCCAGAAACCGCACGTGCGTGCGCGCTCCGGTCGGGTGAGTTCCCGAGATTGCAATTAAAGCACGGTTGACTGGCGGCGTGAGCGCTGCCGGGAGCCTCAGAAACGACCGCGTTACCAAGGGTTCCTGCTCACCCGCAACAACGGCTGAAAGCCAGTCGACCGGCCGATCAGCGCGGTCCGGCCTGCCAGATGCCGATGACGTTGCCGGCGGGGTCGCGGATGGTGGCTATCCAGAGGTTTCCTTCCGGGTAGGGCGGGGTGACCAGTTCGGCGCCGTGTTCGGCCGCTGCGCGAAGGGTGTCGTCGAGGCTGGTGACGTAGTTGTAGGGCGGCACGCAGGCCTGTCCGGCGGCGGGCAGGTCGGTGCGCCAGTGCCCGATGACGTGGCCGGTGCCGTCGCTGAAGCTGGGCGCGTCCCGCAGGCCGCGCAACTGCCAGCCGAACACGGCGCGGTAGAACTCTGCGGACTGGGCGAGGTCATGTGCGGCTATCCAGGTAGGACACGCCGCCGGGGCGGGCCACGGTGGCTTCGACGCCGCTGTTGGCGGGGGTGCTCTGCTGGGTCATCGCCGGGGTTGCCTCCTCATTTAGGTATGGTAGTACCATAGCCGAATGAATGTGGGCGCTGCGGGCCCAGCCACGGGCATCAGCGGCGCCCGCCGCTACCGGTCGCCGCGCCGTGAGCAGCAGGCCCGTCCGCACCCGGGCCCGCATCACCGCGGCCGCGGCCCGGCAGTTCTGACCCGCGGCTACGCCGCGGCCACGATGCGCGCGGTGGCCGCCGATGCCGGTGTGGCGCTGCCCACCGTGGAACTGGTCTTCGGGACCAAGGCGCGGCTGCTGAAGGCGGTGATCGACACCGCGATCGCCGGTGATGACAAGCCGGTGCAGATGCTGGCCCGGCAGTGGGCCCGCGCGGGCCGAGTCCATGACCGCGGCGGCCGGGTTCGCCGCGGTGTTCGCCCAGCAACTCCCACGGACTCCGCGCGGCGCGCCGCCGGGACTGACACTGG
>CAWKDI010000001.1:0-496434 GCA_963848365.1 uncultured Acidobacteriota bacterium | reverse complement strand
GTATGTGGGCGCCTGACCCGTCGTCTTGCTCCTGACTCCGCTCGCGGTCGTTCTCAATGTGCGGGGAGTGACTTGGACAGGCGGGAAGTCGGACATTCACGCGCTGGATGCGGGAATCGATGTGCAGCTATCCGAGACATCAGCTATCGCTCCGATAAAGCCGAATCACACCGTGGCATTCAAGGCGACCTGTGCAACATTTCCATGCTATTTCAATATCTTCAGCACACAGCGACCCGCGCACCACACCACTGGAGTCGGCATAGCCGTCGCGATTGGAACCGCCGTATACGTCTGCCAGCGCGATGTTGACCACTGCCGCGACCAGTACATTGCGGCGCACAAACTGAAATGAATCGCCTCTCCGTCATTTTCGCTCTGTTTCTGTCGACACCCCCCGCTCACGGACAGATGGTATTCGATGTCGCGGGCGGCTCCTCGACGCTATTCCAGGGTTCGGGCGGCGAGGTCAAATCCTATTTCAGCAACGGTGCTGAGGTGGATTTTGGCGGCGGTGTCTTCTCGGGACATCCGGTTGTCGGGTTGTCGAGCAAGTCCACATTTCACGGGTGGGACATCAACGCAGGCGACAAAGCGCAGGGGTTTGTTCTGCCAACCGATTTGTACCCGAGCGGCGGCTTCTTCACACGAGGTGTAACCGTCAGCCGCCGAAGAAAGAAGAGTACGCTGCGCGTGTTTGTTGGTGCTGAGGCATCGAGCGTGATGCTGCCGTACTTTTTCGGTGGGCGCTCGCTCAGCAATTCAATCGGGCTTGTGTTTTACACGAAGAGAACTTTCTCACCGATGGACGCTTTCCTCATTCAACATCGGCGCGTCTAAGAGCACATCCATTCAGGCGCTACAGTTCACCGCCGCTCATTTCGTGCTGTCCGGGTCGGCGGGAATCGGCGGCGTTCCGTTTGGCGCGGTCTCGGCAAAGATAACGGAGAAACGCTGCACGCTGTTTGTTGGATATACCGCATCGTCGCCCGACTTTCGCAGAATCATTCTTGTACAGAACACGCTCGCACCCGAGGCGCACGGGTTGACGTTCGACGCCGAATACAAACCGTGAGCCACGTTGAGCTGGTCGCCAACAGGCAGACGTTCGCCAGCATCACCAGCGGACAGACTTCCCGCAGATAGTCACGGTCACGACCGAAGGCCTTTTTGCCAGTCGCGGCGCATTAGATGTTTCAGCCTCAAATTTCAACGGGCAATCGACGCTATCCAACTCCAGCGGGCAATCGGTAAGCGCAGGTATCCGCCTGTTCGGAGATTTTCTGACCGCCCGAGGAACTGAGTACTGGTCGCAGGGATTCGCACCAATAGCAGTCGGAACCTTTGACGAGCGAGTGACTCGGAAGTTCCATTTGCTTGCAACAGGTTTCGCACTCGGGCATAACCAACATCAGTGCTGGATTTTCGTACACGAGCAATCGGCTGACCGCCGCTGTTGGATTTCAGGAGATGTACTTCCCCCACTCGCAGGCGTGAACCCGTGGCAGCGAGTGCTCAATGCATCGATCACCATCAACGTCCGCAACCTTCGGGGGACGGTCGCAACCTTGGCCGCACCGAACACCAAGATTCGCATAGGGGTATACAGCGACGACTATTTGACCCGCAACGGCGCTGACCCTGAAGACCGTGCCATCGCATCCATCGGCGGCTTTGTTATTCACGGGGTTGTCAAGGATATGAACGGGGAGCCAGTTGAGGGAGCGTGCCTGCAGATTGGCAATCACGTTGTCTTCACAAATGATGCTGGAGAGTTTTCCATTCGCGAATCGAAGGCTCGGCCCCAAAAGTTGGAAGTGCTTATCGACAAATGCTTGACGGGGGTTTGGAAGGTCGTGCACGCGCCTGCTGAAGCCCTTCCGGGAGAGCCGATTCAAATCGTAATCGAACCACGGGAGCCCCAGTGAAGTCAGATAATCCGCAACAGCAGTATCAGGCGCTGCTAGCAGACTGCGTGACTGACTTCGCACGCGCCGAAGAGAGCGCACGGCGACTGTACTCCGTGATTCGCGCTTTCGAGGTAGACGCGGGCGCGGAACGACCGAACAGCGCGTCGCAGCAGCTCCACGATTTAATGAAGGCCCTGGGTGTGTGGAAGGCGTCGATTTTGAAAACGTGGACGATGAGTCACGCCGAGGCGGCTCGCGTTGTCGGTGCCACTGCGGAATCGGAGCAATTCCCGTGCTGACCACACGTGTCGCTTGGTGCAATACCGAAGCGCGGTATGCCGCCGATGTCGGCGTTTGCAGATCGTCCCTACGTTGCCCGCACCCGTGGTGCTGCCTGCTATCAACAGCGCCTCCATCAAAAAGATTGGGCCTCACATCCGGCACTTAAGAACAGCACGCGGGATGACGCTCAGCCAATTGCGGACAGCGTCTGGCGTGTCTCTCTCATATTTGTCGCGCATCGAGAGAACAAGCCTTGTTCCGGGTCTCGCTCCGCTGGAAAAGATCGCTACTGGGCTGGGTCTTAGCCTCGGGGGTCTGCTCCGCCCAAGCGCCGCCGACATCGTGCTCGAAGACCCATTCATTCGTGCAGTGGTGCCATTCCTGCGCCGGTTAACTCCGGCACAGTGGGGGGACGTTGTAAGACGTTTGCAAGCGATCACAGGATGGGCAAAATGAGTGACCGCCGAAAGGTCATCGCCCGTTTGCTGCGCGAGAACAATTTCGCGCTCGTTCGCGACAGCAGACACCTCGTCTACGTCAGTCCGCAGTTTGACACGCCGTTTGTGATGGCCTGTACGGCGTCGGACTATCGGGCCAGCGAAAATAATTTGAGCGACTTGAAGCGGATTATCTCGGGACGGGCGGCTGACTCATCAAACCGCAGGCCAACCTCCACAGTGGTCATGACCCAACGCATCAAGCAGGCGATCCGCGCACTGCCAGCGCCACGACGGGGTGCCGCCAGTGTCGGAACTGGGATCGCGTATATCAAACGTGTCGTGCGCGAACTGACGCCAGAACAGAAGGCTCAGAGCGTGGCCGCGTCAAACGCCGAGAAAGCGAAAGCGGCTCTGCTGCGGCACCGTCGGCAACTTCGAAATAGATTATGGCGCGGGTGCTGGGCGAGCGTATTGGCCGAGATTGAGCCCGTCGTCGATAAGCAACTCGCAGATGGTCGGGCTCTCGCGTTACAGCGTCACCACACTCTGGTCGATGGGTTCGACACGTTTTGGGAGGCCTTCGCCAGCACACCGAGCGTGTCCTCCGCGATCCTCGCCATCGGCAAGTTACCCGAGATTGGCGACAGCGGTGAGTTCTTCATCGAGGCGATTCGCCGAACAGATGTTTGCTCGTGCCTCAAACACCGTGATGAAATGCTCCGTCACAAAGACGCGGTTCGAAATAAGTTCGAGGGCGCACTCGTTGAGTGGCTCGCCGAGCACGACCAAAAGGGCCGTACCATCAAATCGCGGCTCCTCGAACAAACGGAGCGGGACGCGAAAACCTTCGTCGACAACATTCTTCGGCACGCTGAACGATTCCCAGAACACCTCCCCACCAGTGTTGGACACGTATTTGACGCAACGGAGAAAGAACTTGACGAACTTGCTAGGGCTATCGAGCGCGGCGCGGAGCGATGGTACGAGACGGCCCGAGCACTGATTGTGGATGCATTTCCAAGACGAGACGCGGAGGCATTATGAATCCATTCACCACAGACCACCTGATTTTCTTAGCCGTAGCGATCCCAATGATGGCCTTGTACAAACTCCGGATGTCCAACCTGACCAACAAACAGATCGTTAAAGGACTCGGCATCGGACTCGGCATTGTCGCAGCGATAGTTTTGCCCGCTGGTCTAATCACGATGATGGGATGGTGGCCGTGGGTTGGAATCGGCTTCGGGATGGTGGGGTTAAGTTGGTGGCTATCTTCCACCATTTCCGATGCGGTAGCGGATGGCGTCAGAAGAGGACGGCAGTGAAAGAACCGGACGGAGGCAACATGAAAATTCCTGAAGCACTTGAAGCACCTGCCCTGCAATTGGCGTTCGCCGCGCTGACATTTCTCCTAACCGCCAGCTTCACGTTCGGTGTCGTGGCGCTCGACTCAATCCTGTTTGGGCGCGTATGGATTGGGGCTGGGCGGTGCGAGCGTCACTAGTGGTTGGGACAATTTTTGCTTTTTTCGTGATGGTTGCTGCGGGCGGGACTGACTAGCCATGAAAACCATTGCAGCAATCGTCGCGCTCGCGGTCGCAATCATCCTTGTGGGGCTGTTGGGTGGCACGCCTGACAATGCCTGCGGGAGCATCAGGGAAAACGCTGCCCGATTCCCACACGGGATGGCGTGCCGACCGACGACCCGACAACAGTTTTACATCGACATAGCCAGGAAAAACTAAGGAGGCAACATGACAATCGCTGATGGAATTCTGCTGGCGCTGGGCATCAGTACGGCCCTCATCTTCATCGAGGGGGCAATCATCGACTGGTGGCTGGGGGACAAAAAAGACAGGAGAGAATCATGATCCTCACGACAGCCACAAACGAAAAATTCGCGGTGCATTTCAGACACTTCACCGCAGACAACGGAACCAGAGTTACAGAATGTTCTCTGCACCCGTGGCCGTGTGTGAAAGACGTCTCGACCGTGCGGGACTCCTGGCTTGACGGGAGTTCGCACTGCAATCCGAAAGACTGCTTCGTGCGGTCGAAAGGGCGCGTGCTATCGTTAACGAGGTGGCGGCCACCGACGAGGCCAAATCAGGGAGGACATAAATCCATGACCGTGCAGCGCTACACCCGACCGATTACGGACGATGATAAATCCCTCATGCTGGAAGCCCTCGAAGGCAACCAATGGGACCCTAAGACTTCTGATCTGCGATTTCCCCTTGAGATTCGTGAGGGACAGGTGGAAACCGATGCAGCGCGATATGTCCGAGTCGTCTTGAAAAAGCGGCTGGGAATCGCACAGAGCATCCGCATTACGCCATCACCCGATCCCGTGAACTGCACGTTTGGAGGTGCTTTGGGCGATCCGCAACTTATCATGCTGAAGTAGAAGGACTGCCCTACTTTGGTGCAGTTTTGACATCAAAGTAAGCATCAAACTTCCGAATGGCGTCGGATGGGGTCGGATGGCGTCAAACATAAGCACCTGCGTTGTCAACAAAACCTGCTAAAACATTGGCATTTGGAGAGCCTGCATCGGTTTCTGGATCTGATTATCCTGGTTCGAGTCCAGGCCTCCCAGCCAATCCTTTAGAAGCCCCGCTAGCACAGCTCACACGCCTTCTCTAAAAAGCCTGACGCTCGAGCCTAAACGTACCGCGCGATTTAATTTTAGAGACGAAATGGCGCGGCTGTATCATAGGCCCGCCTCAACATCCCATCGGGGCCCAAAATTCAACAAGGCGAGGGAAGCAAATCATGATTACGCGAAGAATGAAATGCGCTTGCTCCACTGTATTGATGGCGATGCTTGCGCTCGCGAGCGCGGCCCGGGCCCAGGAAGGCAGCAGCGCGCCGAAGAATGCCGGTGACGCGGCGTTGGAAACCTCCGCTGCGCCCGTTCATTACTACGCCAAGCCGCAAGTGGACGCGGGTTTCGAGAGCAAGGCCGGCGGCGACATGCTCTATAACGGCGATGGCGGAACGCGAAACTTTACGCTAATGACCGGCGTCCGCACCAATCCCGGCGGCGGGGAGCTTCACATGAAATCCACGGACGTGATTTACGTGGTAAAGGGTTCAGCGACACTGGTCACGGGAGGAAAGCTCGCCGGCGTGGAGGAAAACGCCATCAACCCCAACACCGGCAAGCCCTTTCCGAAGGACGAAATTCGCGGCAAGGGCGTCGAGGGCGGCGAAGCGCACCATCTCGCGCCGGGGGATGTGATCATCGTTCCCAACGGCGTGCCGCACCAGTTCTCGGAGGTCGAAGGCCAGTTCTGCTATCACTTGATAAAGATTCGTCAGCCCTAAGGCGGCCGCCCTAAATCAGATGAATGATCGCTGCCTGGATCCGTTAGTAAATCGTTGTTACGCGATTTTCAGGCGGCAGATCACGCCGACATCGTCGCAATACCACATGGTGTCGCCGCGAGATGCTCATGCCGTGGGGCAGCGGGTCGGAGTCGGCGAGCTGAATTTTCTCGACGACTTCACCGGTGTCGGTATCGTGCTTGAAGAACGCGTTCAGGTTGGAATCTGTGCACCACAGGTACTTCCCTTCCCAGCCGATTCCGTGCGGGCGGTTGCCCACCGAGTCGAAGCGCTTCTGCACAACCCATGTCTGCGGATCGAGGCAGAAGATCATGCGGGCTGGCGGCACAGCCATCCACAGCTTGCCGTCACGCCATTCCTGGCCGTGCGCGCCGGTGCCGGTGGCCTTTGCACCCATAATGCGACCTTGCGCGAACCCGCCGACAGTCTCGCCGGGTGCGGGCGCGGGCCTGGGCTTCGGCGGTCCCGCGAGCGGGCTGCGGCGTCCCGGCGCGTCTCCCACCATTTCGTAGATCACACCCGCGCCGGGAGTGAACAGCTTCTCGATGGTCTTGCCGGTGGTGGCGTCGCAATGGACGATTTCGCGGCTGTAGGTAGACCCGATCCACAGCGTTCCGTCGTGAAAGGTGAGCCCGCTTGATTTGTTCGTCTCGGTGGGGAACGACCGAATGATCTTGCCGGTATCGTAGCTGACGAGCGAAGCCGAGTTAGCGTCGTCCTGATGAATGATCCACAACCCTTCGTCGGTGCATTGCAGGCCGTTCGGCTTGGGAATGGGCGAGGGAAAGGCGATCTCCACTTTGCCGACCGCACGTGTTTTGACATCGCGAACCGAATTACCGGCTGCCGGGCCGCCGGTGAGGGGATCCGCGCTCAAGCCAGGCACGAGCGCCGCAACCGGCGCCGCAGCGCCAAGCGCCAGGAAATTCCTGCGTCCGATCATTGCATCCTCCTTCAGCAGAGAATCTTGAAAGCATGACCCGGGCCCGATTTGCTTACTTGCTGGCCGATTGTGTCCCCCCGCTCTTCGTGGCCAGGTAGAAATAGCCGACCTTGTTGTTCGGATTGGTGCCGTACCACATGCGTCCCTGCGCATCGCGGAAATATTCTCGGCCGCACGTCTCATAGTGCGGAAACGGATATTCGACTATTTTCCCGGTCTTCGGATCGAAGCGCCCAAGATTGTCCTGGTGGTGCGAGTCATACCAGATGTAGCCCTCGGAATCGATACCCAGCGCGTACGGGGTGGGATCGGGACCAGGCAACTGGAACTCCTTGATGGCTTCCGTCTTGGGATCGAAGCGAGCCAGTTTTCCGCCGAGCATCTCGCCAGCATAGATCGTGCCGTCGCTCGCGATTACAAGCCGCCGCGGCGAGCCGCCGGGAGTAGGGAGCGCCCACTGAGTGACCTTCATGGTCTTCCCGTCGACTTTGCCGATCTTGTTTGCGCCGGGACTCGTGAACCAGACATCTCCATTTTTATCCGGCTCCACGTCGTAGGAGTTGCGCACCTCGTCGAAGTGCGTGAACTTCCCGGTCTTGGGATCGAATTTCGATAGCGGATAGCCGCTCGACCACGCATTTCCATAGATATCGATGCGCACGGTATGCTTCGAACCGCCGTTTGCAATTCCCTCCTTTCCGGGGGCATACGCATCCTGATATTCGGTGATTTCGTGGGTGTAGGGGTCCCAGCGGCCGAGTTTATTGGCGCCCTGCTCGGTGAGCCACACGGAACCGTCGGGAGCCGGCACAGCGGAGTGAACGCCGGCAGTGCCGATATTTGGAACCGAGTAATCCTGCATCTCGCCGGTGTTCGGATCGAGCCGCGTGATTTTATCCGCCGCGCCGAAGTCGGGGATCCACAGATAGCCGTTCTTGTCGGGCGCGGCGCTGAACGGCATGCGGCTCGGGCCTGGCATGTCGTATTCCACGTAGACGATGTTCAGGCTGTCGGCGCCAAAAGTTCGCACCGTGTCCTTGTATCCCGGCATGTCCACCGGGGATTTCGGCAGCACCGAATCCGGCCCGAATAATTTGGTGAGATACGACGCAATGTCGTCGGCATCCTGGTCCGTCAGGCCCGCCAGCGAGTAATGCATCGCGGTGCGCATGTATTCCACGCGGTCTCTCCAGCCGTCGGCGTCGCGCGTCACCGAAGCCATGCGGCTCTGAAACTGGTGGCAGCTTTCGCAATCCTTGACGATCAGGTCTTTCCCGCGTGCCGGCGGCCACAACTGCTCCGCCTGATAGAAATGGGTCTCGTTCCAGTGAACGACTCCCGGCTGCAGCGCGAAGTCAAACGACGAAGCGTTCTGGCCGGCCGTTAGATTCACTCCGGTGCGGGGATCCGCGCGGTAGCCGGTGGCGCTGATCTGCACGCGGTATTCGCCGGCGGGCAGCTTTTCAATGCGGTAGCGCCCCTGCGTATCGGACAGGACGATCACCGTCATCTTCATTTTCATATTGCGCGCTTCGACGAACGCGCCCTGAAATGGCGCGCCGTCCGGGCCCTTCACGGTTCCTGTAAGCGTTGCAGCCGAACCAGCTGTACAGAGCAAAATGACCGCGCCCATCAACATAAAAATCCTGCGTTGTAGTCCCATAACGCCTCCTGCTTGAAGCGCAAGCAACCTGTTTCGCGTTTTACTTGCTCGCCATCTCGCCAGCCTTCTCAGCCAGGTAGAAATACCCTACCTTGTTATTTGGCGACGATCCATACCACATATGCCCTTCCGAATCGCGAAAAAATTCCCGCGAGCAATTCTCGAAATGCGGGAACGGATACTCGATTACCTTCCCCGTCCTGGGATCAAAGCGCCCGAGGTTGTCCATATGGTGCGAGTCATACCAGATGTACCCGTCGGCGTCCACGCCCAGAGCATACGGGCTCGGATCGGGCCCCGGCAGCGGAAATTCCTTGAACGTTTGTGTTTTCGGGTCAAAGCGCATCATCTTGCCCGCCTTGAACTCGCCCGAATAGATCATCCCGTCCTCGCCGACTTCGACGCGCCGCGGATAGGAATCCCCGGTAGGCGAAACCCACTGCGTCACCTTCATCGTCTTGCCATCCACTTTGCCGATGCTATTTCTGGCAGGATTGGTGAACCACACATTGCCGTCTTTATCCGGCTTCACGTCGTAGGTCGCGGCCACTTCCGTGAAGCGCGTAAATTTTCCCGTCTCCGGATCAAACATGGTCAAGGGAATGCCGCTCGACCACACGTTCCCGCTGGGGTCAAGCCGCAGCGTGTGCTTCTGGCCGCCCGGCAGGAGCCCTTCTTTGCCAGGAACGTACGCGTCCTGATATTCGGTGACCTTCTGCGTACTGGGATCCCATCGCCCCACCCTGTTCGAGCCTTGTTCAGCAAGCCAGACGGATCCGTCCGGAGCAGGTATCGCGGAATGAATTCCGGCGGTACCAATGAAAGGAACGGTGAAATCGGTCATCTCGCCCGTTCGCGGGTTCAGCCGGGTTACCATGTTCGCCCTTCCCGAATTGGGAATCCATAGATAGCCGTCCTTGTCAGGCGTCGCGCTGAACGGCATGCGGCTTGGGCCGGGCATGTCGTATTCCACGTATACGATGTTCATGGCCTCGCTGCTGAAAGAGCGCAGCGTGTCCTTGTACCCGGGCATGTCTACGGGCGATTTCGGCAAGACGGATTCCGGGCCAAACAATTTGGCCAGGTAGGCCGCCAGATCGTCGGCATTCTGATCCGTGATATTCGAGAGGGCGTAATGCTCGGCGGTGCGCATGTATTCCACGCGGTCTCGCCAGCCTTCCTCGTCCCGCGTCACCGAAGCCATGCGGCTCTGAAATTCATGGCAGATCGTGCAGTTTCCCAAGAGCAGATCTTTCCCCTTGCCATCCGGCCAAAGCGCCTTCTCCTGATAGAGATGCGTCTCGTTCCAACGCACCACGCCCGGCAGCAATGCGAAGTCAAACGAGGCGTTTTGATCCGCCGTAAGACTCACACCGGCGCGGGGATCAGCACGATAGCCGGTAGCATTGATCTGCACGCGGTATTCCCCGGCTGGCAGTTTTTCCAGGCGATAACGGCCTTGCGCGTCGGAAAGCACGATCACCGTCATCTTCATTTTCACGTTTCGAGCTTCGACGAAGGCCCCCTGAAACGGCAACCCATCCGGCCCTTTCACGGTTCCCGTGACGGTTGCCCCCTGCGAGATTGAGCCGAAGAAACTCAAAGCCGCCAGCATCAAAAGAAACCCGCGCGCCTTCATGAACCCTCCTCCCGCCAGCCTTTCCGGCGGCATCTTAGCACGGGGAGCGGCCTTTCGGCGCGATTCAGCGGGAGTGCCACCAAGCAGCCCAAAAAGCTTGTGCCATCACTCACGGCCTTCTACGACCTGCCCCGTTCTTTATGCAAATGTGATTTCGGGAACTTGCGTGACCTGGGAATCCGTGCTGATTTCGTCCCTGTCGAAGTTACTTAGATAAGCAGCTGTTTGTTCTTATACCGTCTAGAAAAAAGTATTGACATGTAATGGACTATTAAGCTATATGCTGCGCCATTAACTGTCCAGTTATGGGCAGGCGACTAGCAAATCTCACGCGTTATCCACAAGGAGGGGTCTCGAATGCGTCGATTCGTACTCGTAGTGCTAGGGGTGTGTTTGACGATGGGCTACGCGTCAGCGCAAACTTTCGCGAGCCTCACGGGTGAAGTAAGGGACCCCAGCGGCGCAGTCGTGCCCAACGTAAGCGTTACGGCCACCAACGCAGGCACCAACGCTGTGCGGCAGACCACTACCGACGTTTCCGGAATCTACGCCATTCCTGACCTGGTTCCAGGGATCTATACGATAAAGGCGGTGGCCCGCGGTTTCCGAACCGTGGAGCGTCCCAACGTCGAGTTGCAGGTGCAGCAAACAGGACGAGTGGATTTCACCCTCCAGGTGGGCCAAGCTACACAGACCGTCGAGGTGAGCGGAACGACGGAGTTGCTCGCGACGGAGAGCGCCACGGTCGGCACTGTGATCGCCCAGCAGCAGATTGTCGATCTACCGTTGAATGGACGCCAATACCTGCAGTTGGTCGCTCTGAGCCCCAACGTGAACACGAATTTCCAGCCCGCCGGGCAAGTGAGCGGCCGGGAGGGAGGCCTTCGCTCCAACGTCAATATTTCCATCTCCGGCTACCGGGCCACGTGGAACAACTTCACCCTGGACGGCATTGCGAATACCGACCCTGATTTCAATACGTACGTGCAGTCGCCCTCCATCGACATGCTGCAGGAATTCAAGGTGCAGAGCGGAGTCTACCCTGCTGAATTCGGATGGGAAGCCGGACAGGTTAACGTCTCCACCAAGTCGGGCACCAATTCATATCACGGATCGGTGTATGAGTTCCTCCGCAACGACTTCTTCGACGCCAAGAATTACGATTTCACCAACGTCGAGCAGCCTAAGGGCCTTTATCAACAGAATCAGTACGGGTTCGTCTTCGGCGGGCCGATTTGGATTCCCAAGGTATACAACGGCAGGGACAAGCTGTTCTTCATGTCGAACTACGAACGCTTCACCTACAACAACACCGTGGAGACGATTTATACGATGCCCCCTGCGGCCTGGTTCACCGGCGATCTCTCCAGCGCGCTCTCGGGATCGAAACCCGTTCAACTTTATAACCCGTCAACCGGCGCGCCCTTTCCGAACAACCAGATCCCGTCAACGATGTTCAATTCAGCCTCGGTCGCGTACATGCAATACTGGCCGAAGGCTAACCTGACCACGCCGACGGTGGCCAATAACTACCAGAATCCCCAGACCACCAAGGAGACGTTCGAGCAGTTCAACCAGCGCATCGATTTCAACCAGAGCGCGAACTCGCAATGGTTCGGACGCTATAGCTGGACGAACGAAGTCTCCGTAACGCCTTCGCTGCCGAAGGAAGGCTCGACGCTTTTCACCGGATCCCGGCAGTATATGTTTGCCAACATTCACGAGTTCTCGGCCACCAAGGTCAATGAGTTCCGGTTCGGGGAAACGACTTTCAATAACATCCTTGGGCAGCAACTGGCCGGGGTGACGAACGTGGATGCTCAGATGGGCCTCAACATCCCGCTGATTCCGACGGTCTGGGGCGTTCCCCTTCTGCAACAGCTCGCGGGGGGCTTGAGCGCTCCTGGAAACTCAACCAACGGCCCTTACGTGGTCAACGATAAGATTTTTCAGATCGTCGACAATTTTTCATGGGTGCGCGGCAAGCATACCATCCGCATGGGGGGTGAGCTCCGCTACACCATCTTCAAGCAAACCGGGCAGGAATACGCGCGAGGCGCGTTTTCGTTCAGCGGGGTCTACACAGCCGGGCCTCCCCCGGCCGGCTCGGCAGCCTCCAGCGCCTCGGCCAGTGCTGCCAGTTCTTTCGCGGACTTCCTTCTTGGCGACCTCTCGAGCGCCAGCTTGGCTGTATCTATCGCCAAGACCGACTTCACCGCCAATGGCTTCGGCTTATACGTGGACGACACATACAAGCTGACGTCGAAGCTCACCCTCGATCTCGGGCTGCGCTACGAAATGATGCAGCCCTGGAAAGACCTTGACGGGGACGAAGTGAATTATCAATTTCCCGTTTTTCCCACGTCCTTCACCGGCAACCTTCCGGCTTCAGATCAGCCCGTTATGGTGCGCGCCGGCATCGGAAACTTCTACGACGGCATCAATTTCCGCTATCCCGGCATCCTGGTGGCTCGTGACGGCCGTTTGGGCGCCCGGTTGGAAACCACCCCGTGGAACGACGTGGCACCGCGTGTTGGGATCGCCTGGAGCCCGGCCAGCAAATGGTCGGTCCGAGCCGGTTTCGGCGTGTTCTACTCGCAGGAGAGCGGCAATTCCCGCTTCGATCTGGCGCGCAACCTCTCGGGCCGCGCCACCACGGCTGACAGTTCCGCTGGTTATGTCGCGGGCCCTCCGACGCTCAATTGGCAGAATTTTTATAACCCCGCCACGTTGCCCTATACGCTCAGCAGCAACGGCCTCACATGGGGTATGAATCCGAACCTTCGCACCCCGTATTCGATGGTCGATGAGCTCAACATCCAGAGGCAGTTGGGCGAAAACACCACTCTGGAGGTAGGGTACAATGGCATCAACAGCCGTAAGCTGCAGAACCTCGTGAATGCCGACCCCGGCGTACCTTGCGGCACGGCCGTTTGCGCGGCAGGTGGATCGGTTACAAATCCCACGAATCGTGCGCCCTTCCCCGCGGAAGCCGTTGGAGGAATCCAATACCTGCAAGGGAACGGCGATGCCAACTACAACGGCATGGGAATCAAGCTCACACAACGCAATTTCCACGGCTTCACGACCATTGCCGCTTACACCTGGTCGAGAGCCCTGGATTTCGGAAGCGCCATTCGCGGCACCGACGGCGATCAGTTTGCTGAGAACCCCTACTGTATCAAGTGCGAATATGGTCCGTCCGCTTTCAACGCGGACAATCGATTCGTCATCTCGGTGATCTACGATGTTCCCGTCGGCCGGGGAAAAAGCGTTGACGTCCAGAACCGATTTCTGGATGCGCTCGTCGGCGGCTGGGAGCTCAATGGCATCTTCACCGACCAGAATGGGCAACCGATGGACCCCCAGGGATGGGACGCCGCCGGCCAGGTCGTCGTGCCGAACTCGAACCGCCTGGATTACGTTGGCGACCCGAATCTGCCGCGGGGCACGCGCAGCATTCACGAATGGTTCAACACGCCAGCCTTCACAGAGCCGCTGCCTTCGCCGACAGGAGCCTTTGGCACCGCCGGGCGGAACTCTCTCGTCGGTCCCTCTTTCTCAGACCTGGATTTCGCCATGCACAAGAATTTCCGGATCACGGAGCGTCAGAGTCTGCAATTCCGGTGGGAGAACTTCAACTTCGTCAATCACCCGCAATTTGGAACCCCGAACGACATGTATGGAGCGACCGCTTATACAGCAACGCCAGCCGCGTCGTTCAATACCATCACCACAATGGCAAATAACAACTTCGCCACCATGCGCCAAATGCAGTTCGCTTTGAAGTACATCTTCTAGGACAGTGGGTGTCTTTGCGGGTGGTTTGGATCGGTAGGGGCCCATTGCGACCCGCGATGAGCCGCTATCGATGGCCATCGCGAACGAGGTGCGGGATCTGCATTTTCTTTTCCGGTGTGAGAGCACGGGGAAGCCATGCCGGTGGCTTTTTAGGGGTTCGAAGCTTCAGCTCCAACCTAAGATCCGAGCTTTCAAAAGGCGTTACCCATTAGGAAACGGCTGCAGCGCTTTTCCGCAGCCTCGCAAGTCTAAAAAAGGTCACGGGCACGCCTCATTGGCCTGCGCCGGTCTTCGATTCCTGCATCGACTTTCCCTTGCTGAGCTGTTGGTACACTGCCTCGATAAAGTTGTCGGTCGTCCAGGGACCTTTCGTTGAGCCGTAAAGTCCGTCGTAATCCATGGTGGGCTTCGCCGCCTTCACCTGATCGAGCGTCATTCCCTTCTTTATCAGGGCCTGAATGCGGCCGCGAATAATCGTCGCCATATCCCGGTAATTCACAATGTCGTTCCTGTCGCAGATTCGGCCGTGCGCTGGGATGACGTAGGTGCCGCCTTCCTCGTTGTCCTCAGGCTCCAGCAGTTCGATGATCTGGTTCAGGGCATCGATCAGCCCGTTGATGTTGCCGCCTTGCGCCGTTTTGATTACCGGATACATCGTCATGTCGAAAATACTACCGGTGCTCACGACATCCGACTTTCGAAACAGAACGTACGTATCGCCGTCGGTATGAGCATTGGGAGGGTGATACATAAACACGCCCTCGCTGTTGTACAGCCTCCAATATCTCGTCTCGTAGGTATCGGAAGGCCACAGCGCCTGGGGAGCCGCAGGCTCCTTCCCTTCCGGCTCACTCATCCGGTTGAGGACGTTGATGTGCGCGATGACGGACGCTCCCGAAGGAAGCGATAACCCGCCTTTCGAGCCACTGTCCAACGGGTTCAGGCTCGAGTTGGGTAGCGCCCAGCCTGCTTTTGAGAGGTTCGCGTTGCCGCCCGTGTGGTCCGGGTCTGCGCTGGTATCGATTACGAACAGAATGTGACGGTCCGTAACGCTCCGAATCGCCGCCAGCACATCGTCGCTCATGGACGCGAGCCCCGAATCGACTACGATCACAAACTGGGATCCCACCTGCACGGTGATGTTCGCCCCTGCCCCGGCGATCATGTAAACGTTCCCCTGCACGTGCAGCATTTCAACTTTGCCATGCACTTTCACTTCGCCGACCTGCTGGCTTCCCTGGTTCTCCTGCGCGTGAACACGGCGCGCGGCGCCTCCCGCCACCAACAGCCCCGCGAGCGCCAGCGCCACGGGCAAAGCTTTCTCGCAATTCAGAGCCTTTTTCGTCATTGTTTAGTCTCTTTGTTGTTCTCCGGAAGTTTGGGCGGAGCGGGCATCTTCTCAATCCTCTCCTGATACTCCGGGTACATGGTCTCCGCGCCGCCGCGCGTCGCCTCCACGGGAATCCCGAACACAGACGCAAACTCGGTCAGCCAACGATTTTCCCCGGGCAAGTGGTACGCCACGAAGCCCTCCGGATGAGGAACCTCCACGCTGGGGATGCAGAAATTAGGCCGTAAGTAGCTACCCAGATTCAAGATCCAGTTCGAGGTGCGAATGAAGGGCTCCGTCAGGTAGACGGGGTCTTCGACATCGGTAACCAGCGTGAAGAAGTCACCGTGGCGGATAAAATATTCGATCAGCGTAGCCTTATCGCTGCGTGGAAGTCCGTTCCGCCTCACCCACCCTTCCTTCATGTGAGTGGTCGTCACCTTCAGCATATCCGCTTCCCACTCGCCGGTCGAAAACCCCTGCCACGTATGCGGAGCATTCTCCGAAGGGTGAGGTCTGCCGTCCATGTAGATCGTTCGCTCAGGCAGCATAAACCGCAAGACGGTGTGCCAAGCCACTACGCCCTGCGTGAAAGGGTCCACGTCCGACCAGATACGCATTTCGGCGGGTCCTCGCGGACCGTAATCCGGCGGGTGGGGCTGGCACTCATGCTCCACCATCTCCCATTGCTGCGCATCCCAGGCATCGCCCCGCATGCGCGCGGCGTCATTAATTGGAATCGCGGTGTAATCGCCAATCTCTGGGCCGGGCCCGCGCTCCGGACGGTCCTCATGTTCCTTCTGGCCCCAACTGCCGGACAGGTCAACCTGGGCGAGCGCCGGGCGGCTCGTCATTCCCATGAAAATGAAAACCGCGAGGGAAAGCAGCAAAAGAAATGGTGGAGTCTTGGATACGATGGGATTCCGCATCCCTATCCCTTCCTCGTATCGGTTACCTGGCAACGTCGTAGCGGTTGGAAGCATGCGACAAAAATCTTAGCAAAAAACAGCGTTTTGATCCTCCGCGTTGATGGAACTTCGCCCGGAAGCCTAACGTCCATCCCCTGCTGTGTCAACCGCAAACGAAGGGTGTAATAATCGAAAAAATTTTCCAGTCCGATGCTTGAGAAAATGTGTACCATAGCGCCGCGGCACCAGCAAGGATCGACGTGGAGGAGAATCCTGCCATGACAAAACAATCCGCCCGAATGGCCTGTCTCGCTTTGTTTCTGGCGCTTTCCGCCGGAACAGCCCGTGCTCAGAAGGACGCCCAGCTCGCAGGCATCATCGACGAGCATGCCCATTCCGATCCAGACAATGTTCCGCGCAGATACGATGCGCTCGAGCTCGCCAGGGAGGCCAAAGCGGCAGGGATGGCCGGCCTCGTCCTCAAGAATCACGAGATGCCCACTACGCAGCTTGCTTACACCGTGAGCGAAGTCGTGCCAGGAATCCAGATTTGGGGAAGCATCGTTCTGAACCGTTCTGTGGGGGGACTGAACCCGGATGCTGTCATCCAGCAGGCCACCGTGAAAGGCCACTTTCTGAAAGTCATCTTCCTGCCGACTGTCGACGCGGAAAACCGCAAGAATATCGCTGCCAAGAAGAACTATGTACCCGTTTCGAAAGGCGGGGTCCTGCTGCCGGAGACCGTGGAGATCCTGAAGCTCGCCCTGAAATATGACCTCCTATTGGCCACGGGACATATCGAACCCGAAGACGCCATTTTGGTGGTTAAGGAAGCCCATAAGCTGGGTCTCCCAAGAGTGCTGGTCACACACCCACCTCTTCAAGGCACCACCGTTGAGCAGATGCAGGAGGAGGTTAAAGAAGGCGCCTACCTGGAGTTTATCGGCAACACCATCCTGCCAATCGATGAAGGCGGCCGGGAGACAACCGTGCCCGTCTCTCCACGAAGAAAGCCGACGGAATGGGCCGCGGACATTCACGCAGTCGGAGCCGAGCACTGCATTCTTTCAGGCGATTTTGGCGGCACCAAGTACCCGCCGTTCATCGAGGGCTGGAAGATGTATCTCGCGGCGCTCAAAGGCGCGGGCGTCACCGATGCCGAACTCGATATGATGGCTCGCAAGAATCCCGCTCGCCTGCTGGGCATGGATGTGTCTGCGTCCGCGAAGTAGCAAAGGACAACGACAGTGGCGGGGCGTTTTTTTGAGGACGTTCTCGCAGCGGTCAGCAGATGCGGGGCAGCGGGTCCCCCACGAGCATGTCGATGATGCGGCTCGCGCCGTAAGAGGTCATCGATAGCACAGCGCCTGCGGGCTGCTCCCGCATTTCGCCAATCACGCACGCCTGCTCTCCGCCGGGAATCGAACGCAACGCGGCAAGCCCTATTTGCGCCAATTCTTCCGTCACGACGGCGAGGAATTGCCCTTCGTTGGCGATATGCAGCGGGTCCAGCCCGAGGAGTTCGCAGGCCCCGCGAACCTCGTCATGCACCGGCACCTGATCCTCGTGAATTACGACTCCCAGCCGGCAATCGCGTGCGAGTTCATTTAACGCCGTTGCGACGCCGCCACGCGTGGGATCGCGCATCCAGCGTATGCCCGCGCCCGCTGCTTGCACGAGCGCCTCTACAAAAGGAAATACGGAACGCGTGTCGGATCGGAGATCGCCTGCCAGATCGAGTTCGCCGCGCGCCAGCAGGATGGTGATGCCGTGATCCCCCACCGGCCCGGACAGTAGAATTTTGTCTCCAGGCCGAACGCTGCGCGGGTCAATTCGTACTCCCGGGAGCGGATGCCCGATGCCAGCGGTGGTTACATAGATTTGATCCGCTTTGCCGTGCTCGACCACCTTCGTGTCGCCTCCGGCGATAACCACTCCCGCCTGGCGGGCCGCGCGGGCCATGGCGCGAACTTCTGCTTCGATAATCGCAGTCGGCAACCCCGCCTCCAGCACGAACGTGACGACCAACGCTTCCGGGCGCGCCCCGGAAACGGCCAGATCATTCACCGTGCCGTTCACTGCAAGCTCTCCAATCGAGCCCCCTGGAAACGTCAGCGGCTTCACCACAAAGCTGTCGGTGGTGAATGCGACGCGAGTGCCGTTGATCTGCACCTGCGCGGCATCCCCAAGCGCTTCCGACGTGGCCCCGCACAGCAAAGGAACGAACAATCCTTCAATCAGCCTTCGGCTGGCCTTGCCGCCTGCTCCATGCGCCATCTCGATTTGGGGATCCTTGAAGCGTACCGGCGCAACCCCCGGCGCGGTGTCCGGGCCTCC
The DNA here is from genome assembly GCA_963848365.1 of uncultured Acidobacteriota bacterium. Taxonomy (GTDB): domain Bacteria; phylum Acidobacteriota; class Terriglobia; order Acidiferrales; family UBA7541; genus Palsa-295. Next base: position 477,830 of record CAWKDI010000001.1, on the reverse strand, counting down.
AACGGGCGCAGTCGCATCAGAGATAACGGAAGTTGGCACTACAAGCGTTTCCTGCTTCACGCGGTCACTCCCATCAGCGGCCGTCTTGCGGTGCTCGTAATTGTAGAATGCCGCGCAGGAGCCCTCCGAAGACACCATCAGCGCGCCGATGGGATGCTCCGGCGTGCATTCGCAGCCAAAAAGTTTGCACTGCGCGGGACGCAGCACGCCTTTGAGCACTTCGCCGCACTGCGCCGCTTTCGGGTCGGTTACGCGAATCCCCGGCACGCTGGAAGCGGCGCTCGGAATCCCATTGCGCGTACGAATCGCGAATGCGCAGCGCCGACTGCGAAATAAACCCGAGCCCGCGCCATTCGAAATAAGGGCGCAGCTCGAACACCTCAAACATCGCCTTGAGCGCCGCGTGGTTGCCTTCCCACGGCACCACTCGTTTGTATTGATTTTCAACGCGCGCCTCGCCGTTCGCGAGCTGTTGCAGCATCATCACAACCGACTGAAGAATATCGAGCGGCTCGAATCCCGAAACCACGATCGGCTTGTGTTCATTCTTCGCGATCCACTCGTACGGGCGGCAACCGATCACGGTCGAGACGTGGCCCGGCCCCACGAAGCCATCCAGGCGCATGTCGGGAGAATCGAGAATCGCGCGGATAGCGGGAATAATTGTCACGTGATTGCAGAACACGGAGAAATTGCGCACACGCCAGAGCCTTCGCCCGCATCAGGATGAGCGCCGTTGAAGGCGCGGTGGTTTCGAACCCGATCGCAAAGAACATCACGTGCTTTTCAGGATTGGACTGAGCGAGCTTCAGCGCATCGGAGGGGGAATACACCATGCGCACATTCATCCCTCGAGCCTGGTGCTCGAGCGGGCTTCCCTGCGTGCCGGGAACGCGCATCATGTCGCCAAAGGCGGCGAAAATCACGTCGTCCGCGCTGCGCCATGGACAGCCCGTCATCGATGCGTCCCATCGGCAGCACGCACACCGGGCAGCCCGGCCCGTGAATCAGCTCAATATTGGGAGGGAGCAGATCCTTGAGCCCGAAGCGATAGATGGCATGGGTGTGTCCGCCGCAGACCTCCATTAAACGATAATGGCGCTGCGGATCGGCGAGGCGGCGAATCTCCGCCGTAGCCCTGTGGATCAATTCGGGCTCGCGAAACTCATCAATGAATTTATCGCATTTAGGTGATCGCATCCCGCCCTGGCGCGATTCACTGCAACTATGATGATTCTTCGGTCATCTTTCTCGGCCTCCTCTATCCCGTAGCCCGAATCTCCTGCAGCGCTGCCTCCGTTTCACCGAGCATGGCAAGCGTGTTCATCTGGTCTACCGCGTCCTGCTCGCTGATTTTGCTCATCGCAAAGCCCACATGGATCAGCACCCAGTCGCCCGCCACGGGCTTATCGTCTTCGAGAAGGCCCAAATCGACGCGGCGCCTGACACCCGCCACCTCAACCACTGCCGTTTTCTGCGCATCATTTTCGGGAAGGACCTCCACAATTTTCCCTGGAATCGCTAAGCACATGTGGCATCCTCCGCGCAAACTCGCCCCGTCATGATCGAAATCCATCCTCGATTCTCCAGACGATCGCTCCTGATATCCGACGAACAGCGATAATCGCGAGGCGTGACATATGACGGTCTCCCATCACTGGGACGCCACCGTTACATGGCGCGAATCTTCATGTAGCGGACCAAGTCCGGTGCGAACCGGACGATCCCTGCAATCACCAGCGCCACCGCAACCGTTTTACCAGTTTGTTCATGGTGCCTCCTAAAAAGTTTGACCGAAAGTCTCCGGAACTTTCCATCAGGCGCTTCAACATTGGACTCCGCAAAATCCTGCGCAAGCAACCTGGCAACGAGCAATTCGACCACCTCCACAGCCTCTTCCACCGCCGCCCGAACTGGAGCGCTCAATCCCATCCTGCCTTCCTCTTCCCTTCCGCAAGCGGTTCAGGCTCGCAACCGACAATCAGAACGCGCTTGAACTCGCCACCCATCGATTTCACCAGCGCGAAAACATTCATGGGATTCATCCCGTGGCCGTCGGGAATGACACGCCCGGCCAGGGGAACATTCTCAAGTCCGGCTCGATCGTATAAATCGTGCCGGGCAATCCGCCGCGGGGCGTAGCATCCACCAGATGGTAGTGCTCGTAGCCGTCCATCAGCGCATACGCCAAATCCAGACCTCGAATCCCGTAGTCCACCACGTGCACCGTGTCCGGCACCCTTCGCGCGACAATCGCTGAACGACCTCCACGCCAAACGCATCATCACCCAGGAAAATATTCCCTATTCCGGCGATAAGGATCGCGTTCTCGTATTCGGTCGGTCTTTCGGGCTGCGCTTCCATGCGTCACTGCTCTCCCGGTACGCGGCCCTTCCTGCGCGCGGTTCTCGCGTCCAGCGCCAGCGGCTCGACTTCCTCGGGAGAAAAGAAAAAGCGATGGCCGGGCTGGCGCATTTCGCCGAATTCCCGGCCAGGATCGTCCTCGACCACCACGGCGAAATGAATCTTGTCGTCGTAGTCCTGCTCGATCGCTTCGATCACCGCGGTGCGGCCCAGCCAGAGCCAGATCCATGATGTCCGCCGTCTTCTGAGGCCACAGGCGCACGCGATCCCCCTTGCTCAGCTCGATGCCAAACACGCGAACGCTTTCAGGTTGCGGCTTTTCCTCGAAAGGATCCCAATCCCTCAAGGTTGCCTTCTTTCCGCCGGACCGCCATTTCGTATCACCCCGTGCAGCCTGGCCAGATGTTCAGGGTCAGCCTCAATGCGGTCGAGAATGCGCCCGGCGCGCTCGTCCGACTGCCGCATCTCCGATTTCTCCTCCTCCGTCAGTGCCATGATCCGCAAAGTGAGAATCTCATCGATCTCGGTTCCGTCGAAAAGGTTGCCGGCGCTCTCCGGGGCGATCTTCGGGTAGTCATAGAGGATCACGGGCGAAGCGAGCATGGTGGAACGCTCGCCCTCCTCGCCAACCAGCACAGGATACTGCCCACGCTTTCGCATGCGGAGCAACCTCGGCAAGTCCCTCAGGAGGATCGATCAGCGACACAAACTCGCCGTCGCGAATTGATAGAATCAAATGGCTCGAAGCCAGCGAAAACATCATCGCCCGATCGCGAGCAAGCTCCGCACCGTCACGCACAACAGTAAGATTCGACGTCTGGATTCTCACGCGGAAGAGCGAGTCGCGAACACGCTCTGCACTCACTCTTACGGAGCCATCCAGCTGCTCCTGCGTCCGAATCAGCGCCCCGGCAATCTGGCCGCCCTCATCATGAATTGCTTCGATCGAACGCGAGGAGGGAAATTGAAACAGGAACGCAGCGCGAGTCTCTTCGCGGGTCTCGAGCGTGAATTCCGGCACGCTCACCTCCCGCTCCACAGCTTCCTGCCAAGTCTGAAACAAACGCCCCCCGACCTTCAGCGATTCGACGATCCCAAAATCGGAGTCGGCGCACTCCCGAAGGCCGGAGACCGGACGTCGAAGCCGCGCTACCTGCCGCGAAACGAGGTGAAGAAATCGCAATCGCTTCCCCAACAGCGAGATGGGCCCCTCTCGGCCAGAATTTCCGTATGCGAGCGCGAACGTTCGCTCCCACCCTGCGCGTCGGCATAAGCCCGAGGACAAATTCCTCCAAAGTTCCAGCGCTGGCGGTTTTTTAAAGACGAAGGCCGGTAAGGATACAAGACATATCCTTCGTACAAGACGGCATTGGCGATCTGGTCCACCATCGATTTCATAGCCGCCGGTCTCATAGCTCCGCCTGAACCTTTTCCATCTTTCGCAGATCATTCTCTTCCGTACTCGCCAATAGGCTTTCGAACGCCGCCTCCCAAGTCGGAATTCCGCGGCTCACCTTAAACTCGTGGAGCCCCTCGAACACATCCCTGCGCACGCATAGCCAGGCAGTGTTCGGGTAATGCTGGTCCATCAGGTCTTTCCAGACGCTGACCGGCACGCGGTAATTCGCCTCGCGGTCCCAGGGAATCTTCGCAACCTGCCAGTCGCCTGAGGGAGTCGCGTGGAACACCGTCCCGCTGAAAAGCACGCAGATGGGAATTTCACCCGCTTCCAGCCCATGAAAATATTTCGTGGCCGCCACCATGAAATCGAACGTGCACGGTACGGGCACTTCCGCCACCGTTTCCCCCTGAAAAGGAGGCACAACCACGCTCGCGTTCGTCCACAGTATCGGCCGAAGGGTCTGGCTCCAGCGCGAGGGTTCGCCGAATAAATCCCGTAACTTTTCCTGCTCGGCCGCCTGATACCGTCGGCGCGAGGCTCGATTTGAATCTGGCACTGCAAAATCACATTCTGAATCTGCGCATTCACGTTTCCGGACTGGATTCGAATTTTCAGCCCCAGCAAAGGCGTCGCCGCGTAGGGAATCGGCTGCATGCCGTCGATTTGGAAGCTCAGTTCAGGCATGGACGGCCCATTTCGCGGGCCTCGCGCGGCTTTTCAGCGACGTAAAAAACTCGCCAATCGCTTTCCACACGTCCTTGCCGCCCGAAAAGCCCCGCCACTGCGTGCGGATCAGCCCGACCAGTCGATAGCACTCGTCGATGGGCACGATGTAATACTCATGCGGATGCGTGACGCGATTGACGAGCAGCGCCTCCACATGGGTCTCCATCCGCTGCAGCGCCGTATTTTGCTCCACGAGCTGCCGCCACGAATGAAGGTCAATATGCGCCTGAGTCGCGCCTGCCGGGCTCGGATAAAATACCTTTGCCTCCGTCGCACCATCGCTCCGGCAGAAAAAAGCCATGTTAATTGGAACCGATAACTCTTCCCACTGCTCGTCGCTCAGAGTGAAATCGGGAAGAGATTGAATGTCCGTCGGAATCCGGCGATAACCGCCGGCCGCACGGTCGCTGAAGAGAATCGTGCACGGCTCGCACCCGCACACCACCTTGCGGCTTTTCAGATCGAGCAGGTGATGATGCACTTGGCCAACGAATGCCCCGCACAGCCCGCACCGCTCCGCGGATTCCGTGCGCCGTCCTCCGTGTCCGTCGCGCGGGCGCAAAAAGCGTCGGAGATTCTCGAACACATTGCCGGCCTGAGGATTTTCAGACATTCTTGGTTGGTCCTGGAAAAGAAGAAAACCGGCCGTCAATGCGGCATTAAGCGGGCGGCATCGACGGCATCCGCGGATCAATCGGTTCCCTCTTCCGCGCATTGATTCCCGTCGCGTCGCTCGCAGGCCGCGATCCCCGGGCCGCCTTCCGGCCGCGATGACCGCGTCCCGAACGTTCCTCTCCGCGAGCTGTCCCTGGAGTGTGTGACGGCATATCCTGCCGCGCGTCTTGGGTCGCCATATGGCCTCCTGTTCCCTCTGAAAAAAATCGCAAAACCCGTACACTACGTGCGCTGCGGCTCGGCGACCGCCAGTTGAAGCTGAACGAGCTGCTCGCTAGGGCCGGACTGGACCGCATTCTCGACCCGCACCGCCACGACCTCCGGCACAGCGGAAAAGATCGCGTCCCGAATCGCCTTCTCCATGCCACCTTGCGTCGAGCCGCATCCGTGCGCTTTGCCCGTGAGCCGAAGATGGACGACTCCATCCCGTACCCCGGTCAGATTAACGGTGGCGCCTTGGCCTGCGATGGCCTTTTCCGCCTCCGCAATACCCTTACCCAATCGAACTTCAAAATCATCAGGGTGCAGCTCGTAAAGCAGAAGCAAGCTGCCGGTGAGCTCATCCGCCGCGAGCCGCTGGAGCAATCGATTACCTGTCTCCCCCTCCTCGCGCAGCATCTGCGTCACGCGCTCGAATCCCTCGCGGTGAAGGTCCAGCAACGATTGGATCAGAACCGTCGCGTTGGCCTTGACGGCAGGATCGGAAATACCCTCGATCCTGTGGACGAGGTCCTCTATTTGTGCGGCGCGCTGCCGGTTACCCTGTTCAGTTGTCATGACGTTCTCTAACGCTGGTTGCCGAACATCGGCGAATGCCGCGTCTCCAGCACCTTGCCGTCGCCCAGGTACATATGCACGCCGCAGGGCAAGCAGGGATCGAAGCTGCGAACCGCCCGCATGATGTCGATTCCCTTGAACTTGTCCGGCCCGTTCTCTTCGAAGATCGGCGTGTTCTGCACCGCATCCTCGTAGGGACCAGGCGTTCCGTACGAATCGCGCGGGCTTCCGTTCCATGGCGTCGGCGGGTACGGATGGTAGTTTGCGATCTTGCCGTCGCGGATCACTACGTGGTGCGACAGCACGCCGCGAACGGCCTCGTGAAAACCGCAGCCAATCGCCTCTTCCGGCACGGTGAATTCAGCCCAGGTCTTCGAGTTACCGGCGTGCAGTTCCTTGAGCGCCTGTTCCACGAAGTAAAGGGCGCATGCCGCCGCGTACGCCTGGAAGTAAGTGCGGGCGCGGTCGCGTTCGATGGCGTTGCTCCACTTCGGAATCTTCCATTCGAACTCCTTTTCCGGCAGCATGGCCGTCTTGGGCAGGTAGATCTTCACGCTGTTTCCCGTCGCCTTGATGTAGCCGATATCCACCAATCCGGAGAGAGCCGTGGACCACAGCCGCGCGATCGGCCCTCCGCCCGTATCGAGCGCGAGGTGATCGCCGGTGCGCTTGTCAAACCAGCGCGGCGACATTACCCAGGTGTAATGATTCTTGAAATCTCGCTTTTGCGGCTTGGGAGTGGTGGTCTGGTTCCACGGATGCCGCTTGTCTACCGGGTTCCCCGCCGGATCGTTCCGCACGAACGTCTCACCGCTCTCCTGCCAGTCCTTGTAATACGAGCTGCCGAGCAAAATGCGGATGCCCAGGTTGATGTCGATCAGGTCGTTGGTTACCAGCTTCCCGTCGACCACCACGCCCGGGGTCACGAACATTGAGCGCCCCCAGTCGCCCATGCGCTTGTAGTCGTAGTCGCAGTCGGCTGGATCGTTGAACGCGCCCCAACAGCCGAGTTGCACCCTCCGCTGCCCGACTTTTTCGTAGCCCGGGAGGGCTTCGTAGAAGAAATCGAACAGGTCGTCGTGCAGGGGAACCACCTTCTTCATGAATTCCACGTACTTCATCAGCCGCACCAGATAATCGGTAAAAAGCTGAACGGTCGGCACCGTCCCCACGCCGCCCGGATAGAGCGTCGAAGGATGCACGTGCCGCCCTTCCATCAGGCAGAACATTTCGCGCGTCAGCCGGCTCACCTGCAGCGTCTCGCGATAAAACTCCCCGGTAAACGGATTGAGCGCCCGCATGATGTCGCTGATCGTGCGGTAGCCATGGTCGGAGGAATGCGGCGCGGCCGTCTTGGTCGCTTTTTCCCACACGCCCGGATTCGTCTCTTTCACCATCTGCTCGCAGAAGTCCACTCCGACCAGGTTGTCCTGGAAGATGTTGTGGTCGAACATATATTCGGCCGCTTCCCCCAGGTTGAGAATCCACTCGCCCATCGGCGGCGTCTTCACGCCAAACGCCATGTTCTGCGCATACACCGCGCAGGTGGCGTGGTTGTCGCCGCAGATTCCGCAGATCCGGCTGGTTATGAAATGCGCGTCGCGCGGATCTTTGCCCTTCATGAAAACGCTGTACCCTCGAAAAATCGACGAGGTCGAATAGCACTCGGCCACCTGCCGGTTCTCAAAATCAATCTTCGTGAAGATTCCCAGGCTCCCGACGATCCGGGTAATCGGATCCCAATTCATATCGACCAGATTGCGTGTCTTGGCGGGTGTTTCGACGTGCGGATGCGTGGTGGTAGCCATGATTTCTCCCTTTCCTCTAATAAGCCTGAGGTCTATAGCCCGTGGTCAGTTGGCCACCCGTGTGGCGCCACTTGGGCTCTTTGTTGACGGTGTCGTTCGTGAGGCCGCGCAACGCGCGGATCATCGTGCCGTAGCCCGTGTTGACCGCCGTCGAAAGGCTTGCGCCCGGCGGCTCATCCATGAATGGCATAAACTTATCCGGGAACCCTGGCATGGTGCAGCCGATGCAGATTCCTCCCACATTCGGACACCCGCCAATACCACGCATCCAGCCGCGCTTGGTCACGTTGCAATTCACCACTGGTCCCCAGCATCCCAGCTTCACCAGGCACTTCGCGGAGCCGTACTCCTCGGTGAAATCAGACTGCTCGTAATAACCGGCCCGGTCGCATCCTTCGTGCACTGTCTTGCCGAACAGCCACGTTGGCCGCAGCTTGTCGTCGAGAGGAATCATCGGTGCGAGCCCCGCAGCCTGGTACACCAGGTAAAGCACCGTTTCCATGAAGTTGTCCGGTTGCACCGGGCAGCCCGGCACATTGACGATCGGAAGCCCGGCTTTCGATCGCCATCCCCAGCCAAGATAATCGGCGAGCCCCATGGCCCCCGTCGGGTTACCTGCCATGGCGTGGATTCCTCCGTAGGTAGCGCAGGTCCCGATGGCCATCACTGCCAGCGCCTTCGGCGCAAGACGGTCGATCCATTCGCAGGTGGTAATCGGCTGACCGGTCCGGTGATCGGTCCCCATGGCCGCCCAATACCCCTCTCGTTTTATGTCTTCGTTGGGAATGGACCCCTCGACCACCAGGACGAAGGGATCGAGCCGGCCCTTCTCCGCCTCATAGAAGAATTTCATGAAATCGTCGCCGACCTCGTAGGCGAGCACCGGATTGTGCAGATGAACCTTAGGAAGCCCCGGGATTGCGCCCATCACTACGTCTTCAATGCTCGGCTGCTCCGCCGCCGTCACGGAAACGCTATCTCCGTCGCAGCTCAGACCAGCCGTGATCCACACGATGTGGACGTCTGACACCGCCGGCTTTTTCTGCGTGGATCTCCCATATGGAACCGTTTCGGGCATGGCTATTCTCCTGTCTGATCCGCGGCTGGAAGGAGGCGTCGATAGGCGCCTGTCAGGCAAAAGCGGAATGCTGCTCGCGCTGCGGAGCTATCAGAAATCGTTGAATGGTTGAATGGATTGCCGACTGCCAGATAAGGGGTGAATGTAAACCCTGGGGAATCAATATCGCGATGGGAAGCCCCTCGAACCTCACGCACTCGAGTGCATTGTGCCAAAGGAACCTCGGTAGCCGCTTGGCTTCGGGCGACTACTGGCGCTACGAACTGCCTCCACAGAAAAACACACGAATTACACCGCTGCTATACAGTCAATCATTTACTTCCACATAAAGAGAATCCTAACGTTGCCGTAGAGAAGTAAAGCTTGAAGTCGTCTCTTGGCCGCGGAGTTGGGGATCACACTATTGGGCGGCGGGTGCCTGCACGCCGGGTCGCGAGGCGCGGCTTTCGGATCGGCGAGATCGCAAAAAATCCAGATACTCATCCATCCCAGCGCGCGACTTGGCGGAGACATTCAAAATCACCATCCCAGGACGCACGGCCTGGATGTTTCGCGCGGCAGTGGTAGCATCGAATTCCACGGCGCCGGCGAGGTCCATCTTTGTTATCACCGACACATCGGCGCTGTTGAAGATTGTTGGGTATTTTAGGGGCTTGTCTTCGCCCTCGGTGACGGACGTGAGAACAAGGCGGAGGTCCTCACCCAGGTCATAGGAAGACGGGCAGACTAAGTTGCCGACATTTTCAATAAACAGGAAATCGAGGTCCTTGAGATTCCATCCCTCCAGCGCGTCTCTCACCATGGCTGCTTCCAGATGGCACACCGTGCCGGTGATGATCTGCTTTACGGGGGCGTTGCTGCGGGCCAGCCGCGCCGCATCGTTTTCGGTAGCTAGGTCGCCTACCAGCGCCGCCACGCGAAACTCCGGCTGAAGCAGACTCAAAGTTTTCTCAAGCAGCATCGTCTTGCCTGACCCCGGACTCGACACCAAGCTAACCACAAAAACACTGGCCTCCTGGAACTGCCGCCGAAGCTCGCGCGCTACCAAGTCATTCTTCTTCAGTATGTTGCGCCTCACTTCAATAATACGAGTCCCAGTACTCATGCCACCTCCATGTACCTATCGGCGTGAAGCAAAACTACCAAACGAAGCCAGGGCCGCCTGCCCTAAACTGATTCCGCCGTCATTTGTAGGAATCGAATGATTTGTCCAAATCCGCAGATGGCCCGAACCCAATATTGACTGAACATCCTCCAGCAAAAGCTCGTTCTGAAAAACTCCTCCCGAAAGAACAACGGTGTCGGTAGAGAACGTCCCGGCCAGAGCACGCACGGCGTCGCACAAACCGGAGGCAACGGCCCGCTGAAAAGCACGAGCAATCTCAGAAGGATCGCGCCCCCCCAACCGGTCGGACGCGACCTTTCGCAGCAAGGGACGAAAATCCAGCTCCGAATCGACAAACGGAAACACATAAGCCTCTGCGGCGGGAGCGCCGCGCGCCAACTGCTCGAGCCAGATTGCCGCCTGGCCTTCAAAGCTCACCTCTCCCGTGAACCCAAGCAGTGCTGCCGCGGCATCGAAAAGACGTCCCATCGAACTGGTCGGAAAAGTTCGTACTCCCTTGCGCACCAGTTCCGTCGCGTTGTGGTAACGCTCCGGGAAAAAGAACGGCGGCCCCATCACATCGGGCAATCCATCGACCTGCAGCAGAAAGCCGGCGGCCGCCTGCGCGGGAAAGTTCGCAGCGGCATCTCCTCCGGCGAGCGAGGCTCCCCGCAGATGCGCCACGCGCTCGAAGCCCTCCGCGACGCTCCCAAAAAAGAATTCCCCGCCCCATATCGTTCCGTCGTCGCCATAGCCGGTGCCGTCAAAACTCACTCCGACGACGCTTTTGCGAAATTCCCCAAGCTCCGCAAGAACCGAGGCAACATGCGCCCGGTGATGCTGCACGCTTCGCGTTTCGGCCGGGCAAAGTTTCCCGGCATGGCCACTCGAAACATACTGGGGATGCAAGTCGTGAACGACCAGCAGATCCCCCCAGTCGACCTCGTACATCGAAACCAAATCTCGAATCGTTTCCTGAAAAGCGCGAAACGCCCCGTAATGTTCGAGGTCCCCAATGTGCTGGCTGACGAACGCCTGCCCGCCCACGACTAGCGTAATCGTGTTCTTCAGATCCGCGCCCACAGCCAGAATCGGGCGCTGTGACGGAAGCATGGCCACGGCCCCCGGCGCGTATCCGCGCGCCCGGCGCAGAATCGCAGTTCCAAAAAGGCCCGCGCGCGCCACCGAATCGTCCACGCGCCGCGCAATGGGGCGTTCACCAATCAGAAAGCCATCCGCGATGCCCGAGAGTTGGTTGAGTGCGTCCTGATCGTCATACGCGATCGGCTCGCTAGAACGATTCGCGCTGGTCATCACCAGAATTTCGGGCGCGCCGGCGTGAAACAGCAGGTAGTGCAAGGGAGTGTAAGGGAGCATCACCCCCAAATCGCGATTGCCGGGCGATACGCCCTGCAATGCAATCCTGGACGGCGCGATCACAATTGGCCGCGCAGGAGAAAGAAGCAGTTCCTCTGCCTCGCTCGAAAGCGCGACGAGCGACCGTACCCCCTCAATGCTCCGAGCCATGATTGCAAACGGCTTCTCCTTGCGATATTTCCGGCTGCGCAAAGCCTCCACGGCTTGGGCATTTCGCGCGTCGCACGCCAGTTGATAACCGCCCAACCCTTTGATCGCCACGATCTTCCCTGCGCGCAGAAACTCCACGGCCGCGACAATGCTCGCGCCATTTCCGCGCACCTCGGTCTCATGCCCGCGAAAATAAAATCCAGGGCCGCAAGAGGGGCAGGCCACGGGTTGCGCGTGAAAACGGCGGTCTGTAGGATCGCCGTATCCACGAGCGCAAAACTCGTCGAGCGCCCAGGCCTTCATCGTGGTGTTCGCCCGGTCGTAGGGCAACGCTGTGGTTACCGTGTAGCGGGGGCCGCAGTTCGTGCAGTTGATATAGGGATATTCGTACCGCCGGTCAGCGGGATCAAAAAGTTCGCGCAGGCAATCGCCGCAAACGGGCAGGTCCGGAGAAATCCGAACGGTCGGATGTTCGCGGCGCACCGTCTCCCGGATGGTGAAATCGCGAAGCCCAATCGGGTTCGAGTCGCGAACCTCGATTCCGGTAATCACGGCGGCAGGGGGAGGTTCGGTTTGAAGCGTCTGCACAAAAGACGCCAGCGACTGGTCGGCGCCCTCGAGAAAAATTTCCACGCCTTCTTCGGCGTTAAGCACCCACCCGGCAAGGGTGTTGGCGCGGGCGAGGCGAAACACAAAGGGACGGAAGCCCACGCCCTGCACGACACCATGGACTTTAATGGAGCGGGCGCTCAACATTTTCGACCCAGATTTTTACTCGGCATTTTCGGCCAACAATTGCAATATCGCCGCCCTACATTGCCACCTAAATCCGACAACCTCGATGATTTTGCAGCCTATTCCCCGATGACACAGCCCCGTCCCTGCCAGCCTATTTGTTGCACCTTCCCGTCCTCAACCAGCACCGGCACGGTGCGTTGGCCGCCTGCAACCTCGCGCATCCGCTCCCGGGCGGCTGCGTCGGCCTCCACGTCATACTCGACAAATTCGGTTCCCCTCCACTCCAGCCACTCCCGCATTTCCTGCGTGTAAGGGCACCCTGTGGTCCCGAAGAGTTCCACTCTAGGCATGAACGAGTGCCTCGATCGCCTCGCGCATCACGTGATAGACGGAAGCCTGCACCTCCTGAATGCGTGGAATATAGTCGCTGCGCACGATCACCGGAAAATCGGCAAGCCTCCGCCGCTGGATCTCGCCTCCGTCGTAACCGAGCAGGGCGACCGTCAAGATCTGCCGCTTTCGGGCCTCCTCGAGAGCCAGCAGAATGTTTCGCGATCCACCGCTCGTGGAAATGGCCACCGCCACGTCATTCGGCCGGGCCTGAGCAATGAACTGCCGCAGAAAGACCACTTCCGTTCCCACGTCGTTCGCAATCGCCGTAATGTTCGCCGGCTCAAGGGAGAGAGAGACCGCCGCGATGGGCAAGTATCCGGGGGGCGGAGATACGCAGTCGAGCGCCCAGTCGTTGGCGTCGGTGGCCGATCCGCCATTGCCAAAAAGAATCAGCTTGCCGCCGCGCCCAAGCCGTTCTGCGATAGCCGCCGACGCATTGCCGATTCCATCCGCCTCTTCACGAGCTACGCGCGCGCGCAAAGCCGAATCGTCCGCCACCTTCAGCCGAATCGAATTCGCCACGTCTTCTATAATCCCCTCGGTGTCCTGCTTTTCGCGACCCAAAAACGGATACAGAAATTCCGCCGCGCCCACCTCATGGCCTAACTGACGGTGCTCGAAAAACACGTGCACTGTCTCCCACAGCACGTGGTAGAGGATCTCGATCAGTTCCTGATGCAGGAAAGGGTCGGTGGTCGCCGCGTCGATGGCATATGACCCACGCGGCCCGGGAAGGGCAAATGTCATAGCGTTTCTAGAGCGCGCCGCTTCCAGCGCCTCCCACACTTCCGCGTCGCCCTCGGGAGGCCCGAAGCCCATGACGATATCGTCGGGCCCGGCAATGGCAGCCAGCCACGGCCGGAAGAGAATGGAAAGGTCCAGCGCAGGAAGGGCGCGCTTGCCGACGATGACGGGGTGAACAAATTCCACGGAAACATGCTGCGCGTCGGTAGCGTAAGGGCCCCGGCCGAACGCCAGCAGGCGCCCGCCGCGAAGAAACCTCTCAGACATCTCCCGGCAGGCTTCCGCCAGCTGCTGGGCCTCTTTGGCGAAAAACGTTTCGAAGAGTTGATTGCGTTCTAGGAGCCGCTGACTCACCTGTTCCGCGACCTGGTATTTCGTCGGCATACGTCACTCGTCGAATTCCCACCCCAGTCTGCTTCATGTTTCCCGCCCGCACAAGCAGCAGTTGCTCCAGCCAAGTTGGGTGTGGGCAAGGCTTGCCGGGTGGCCAAGGGCTGCCAAAACTTCTTGCCTAGCTTCCGTGAGCATGCCGCCCTGATGTAACGGGTCCCGTAATTTAACCCCTTCGTTTTCAGGCTGCTAAATCAAAGTCTGCGGGCGAGCAGCACGCAGCTCACCGGCATCAGACGTGCTTCCAGACAGCGTGCCGGCCACAAGTATCCGTTAGAATTCAGGCCTGCCGGTCAAATTTCACGGCGAACACCATTACACAGTTGGCCGCCGTAGAGAAAACGTGAAGGAGTCTCTTATGTCGTCGATAGCAATGCTGGGCGCCAACGTAATGGAGTCGCTTCTCTCCCAAACCACGCAGAGCCGCTCCCAGAAATTCAAGCAGGATTTCCAGCAATTGGGACAGGACCTGCAATCCGGCAATGTTACCCGCGGCCAAGCCGATCTCACCGCGCTACAGTCGGACATGCCATCTTTGCAGTCCTCGTCGGCCCAGCCCTCAGCCACATCGTCATCAACACCCAACGGAATCTCCCAAACGTTCAATCAACTAGCCCAGGATTTGCAATCCGGGAATCTGACCGCCGCCCAATCCGACTATGCAACTTTGCAGCAGGACCTCCAGCAGCAAGGCGCGGGGCACCCGCATCATTTTCACGGCCACCATTCGGGCGGCAGCGGAGCGGCCTCCCAAGCGCAGCAGGAACTCGCCCAGCTAGGTCAAGCCTTGCAGTCCGGCAACTTGAGTGCGGCGCAGCAAGCGTACGCCTCATTCCAGACCGACATAACCGGCCTGGGTTCGCTAGGAACAACGGCTTCCTCGACAGGTACCTCAGCCGGAGTCGGCCTGAACACTGCGGCATAGCAAAAGCAGACAAACTACCCGCTGTTGAGTCGCCGGGGCATTTTCAGGGCGTCCCAATCTCCGATTGGCGCTGCTTGCAGTTAGGCCCGTTCAAGGACGCAGTCAGCGGGCGCCCCTCCTTTCACACCAAATCTCTTCACGCTTCCGCCCCCCTTAAGCAAACCGCGTCGCTTCTGGCAAGCGTTCCCGCTGCTATGTATCCCGAGCAAGAAGTAAACGGTTTCCGGAGCCCAGGCTTTTTAGTGGATATTCTGATGAGTAGAAGTGCGTACGCGGGTGGAGGAAAAACGTTGCGTTATGCCAGCCAGGAAGCTCCCATGCCGGGTGATCGCATCAAGAACAGCACGGGCGGACTCGGAACAGTTACAGCAATTACGGGCGGCCTGGGCCCCGCCGCCGAACCTGTGCGCATAAGCGTCAAGTGGGACGAAGGCATTATCGAAATCGATTATAACGTGGCGACAAGATTCACACTCGTCTCGAGGGCCTCCAAAAAGCACGGAACGGCCGGTCACTCCTGATTCGAATTCTAAAACAAGCGGAACTCGTGTTGATGACCAGCTCTGAGATCGTCAATCGAAAGAGCCGAACCCTCCCCGCGCCAAGAAAATGCAATTGACTTCCTGAGGAATCGGGGGGACATTCCGATTTAGCACACTTTTGGACGCGCGATGAATGCCCTCGTCCATTCTCCCGGAGATTCACCCCTGCCTCCCAAGGCCCGCCGATTCTCGCGAAAGCCGGTTTTGTTCGCATCCATACAGCTAGGTGAGAGTTGTATGGGGTTTATCTTGAACCTGAGCGAAGGGGGCTTATGCGTGCAGGCCGCCCAGGAAATTCCAGCAGACCGCCCCTTGCGGCTACAGTTTCAGTCCCTGGACTCTCACGGCTGGGTCGAGGCTCACGGAAAAGTTGCATGGAGAAATGAATCAAATACCCTCGCAGGCATCGAGTTTGTGAACCTTTCCGCGGAGGCACGCCACGAAGTGCGGACCTGGCTTTCCTTCGGCAACTCTCTGCAGGCACTCCAGGGAGACTGGCCAGAAGATCGTTCCGGTCCGGAAGGACGAGCCGAGAATGCCAAAAGCCCTCCCGTCCGCGCAAATCAAGAACAGGACGACGAGGAGTTTTCTCTTCCGGATTCGCCCCAGAAGCCCGACCCTGATGCCGATCAGGACGCAAAGCACGCGGTGCAAGACACCCCGAAGCCAGGCAGCCCTGAGCAAACCTTCAACGAATCCGCCGAAGCCACTCCGGAAGTTCGAGACAAACCCCGTATCGCGCCTCTCGCAGTCGCCCTCGGCCTGCTCATTTTAGGAATTTTTGCAGCGGAGCAATTACATTTATTCGATGATTTGAAAACCCTGCTTTCCCGGAAGACGTTAGCGCCAGTTGCGCCAGTCTCCGATTCGCTTCTGTTGAAATCCGCTCCCGGCACACAGGTTCCCATACAGCCCCAAGCGCAATCGGATCAACTAAGACAACCGCAGCAGCCCCCACCACTCTCACCAGCCAACCCCTCTAAAGCAAGCCTCAGCGAAAAAGCAGTGCCGTCTCCCACAGCCGGATCGAAATTTGCGCTCCAGGTAGGCGCCATGAAGGAAGAACAAAACGCCACGAATCTTGTGCAATCACTGCAAGCGAAAAATTTTCCGGCCTCCGTGTCCAAGCGAACCGGCGACAAGCTGTACAAGGTAATCGTCGGCCCCTATTCCGACAGCCAGCAACTCCGCGCGGCCCGAGAAGCTCTGGAAAAGCAGGGCATCCAGTCAATCGTCACTCACCAGAGACCTTGAAATCACGCGTGCGGCAATGTAGCCAGTGGCCACGCACTCGTTTTTCGGATGGGTCTTTTTCCTGAGAAGTCGGCTACCTCTCAAGTCTCTAAAAGCTGCCTGGATAGCCCAAATAATGGAACTTTCCGCCAATCACCGGGTAAAACAGATGAGAAACGACGATTCAGGATTCTGCATCAGAATTCTTTGAAACTCGGAATGATCGAGCGTCATTCCTCGGAATGATTGCAGGAGAGCCAGAAATGACCCAATCCTCACACTCCTGGCAAAAACCCTACCGCGATGCGTTGCTTGAATTCGATCTTCCGGAGATCGAAAGGAAGGTGCATGCAGCCGAAGGAGCCATTTTCCTCCGCATGCAGCAACTAGGGGACAGCCCAGACGATAATACCGAGCGTCGCGCCATTCATGAGGCCCTGCGTGCGCTGCGAAGCGTCCTCACCGAAAAGCTGAACTACCCCAAGTTCCAAACTGAAATATCAGGGGACAGTCAGCAATCCTAGCCTAATAAGTACATTCCTTACCTGAGTGCGCCACGAGGCTAGTCCGTCATGATAGAGCCAGCCCGCGCCTCACTACGATGCTCATTGATACTGAGAAGAGAACGCCCAAAACGGTGCTCATAGCAGACGATAACCCCATCATTCGGCAAATGCTAAGCGACAAATTTCGCCTACATGGTTTTTTGTTATGCGATGAAGCGGAAGACGGCCGCCAAGCCATCAAGGTAGCCAAGGAATGCAAACCCGACCTCGTTGTGCTTGACCTATCCATGCCCGTCATGAACGGGATCGAGGCCGCGCCCGCCATACACGCAATCGCTCCCGCAGCTCCCATCATTCTGTTCACAATGTTCGCCGATCAGCTAAAAGGAATGGATCTCTCCTCGAGTGGAATATCCGCGACATTCTCGAAAAACGATCCCCTCGATAGCCTACTGGAAAAGGCCCAACAGCTGATGGCGCGCAACCTCCCCTCAGCCTCGCAATCCGCGAAAGGCTCCGCGTAAAGAGTATTCCTGAGAACAGGGTAGTTTATCTGGAAGAATGGTAGGCCCGTGCGGGCTCGAACCGCAGACCTCCACCGTGTCAAGGTGGCGCTCTAGCCAACTGAGCTACGGGCCTAGAATCGCGGCGTGCCGGGGGGTTAACTCAGGAATGCCGGCGCGGCAGAACCTCGCCAGCGAAGCTACCACGCTGGAAGTGCCGCTGAGTTGAATCCCGTGCAAACCACGCAGACGCAATTCTAGCATGACCACGAAAAAGGTGAGTGCTAATTGGCCATGGTTTGCTGCGGCGTTGCGTCGGTGTTCCGGTTATCGAGATCCGCTATTCAGGGTCTCCGCGGCGGGGACGGCGGGAAGTTCGGCCGACATGTCTTGAGTCAAAACACTTTCCGCGGAAAGACTCTCAGCGGACACATCTTCCGGGAGACCAGGCGAAGACGCAAGCTCCACTCGGTTGCGGCCCAATTTTTTTGCGCGATAAAGCGCTTCGTCGGCGAGCCTCAAAAGCGACTCCAGATCGTGCGGATATTCGTCGCTGCACACGGCGACGCCAAAGCTTGCCGTGATGCGAATCTCACCCTGGTCGAACGGGATTGGCAGCGCGGCAATCTCCGTGCGCATGCGCTCGGCGAGCCCGAGCGTACCCACGGCGTCGGACGCCGGAACTATAATAAGAAACTCCTCTCCGCCATAGCGTCCCACGATATCGTAGAGGCGAACACTCTGCGTCATGCGGCGGGATGCCTCCTTGAGTACGGCATCTCCGCCCGAATGACCGCAGGTATCGTTTACCTGCTTGAAGTGATCAATATCTGCCATGATCACGCCGAAGGCGCCGCCTTCACGCGATCGCCGCGAATGCTCGCGTCCGGCCTCTTCGAGGATCACCCCGCGATTGGCGATTCCGGTGAGCGCGTCGTGCGTGGCGCGAAAGCGCAACTCCTCACGCGTTTCGATCAGGCTGCGCTGCAAGTCGAGGATGCGCTGCCCGACGTGCAGGCGCGCCCGCAGCTCCGGGGCGTCGAACGGCTTGGTTAGATAGTCGTCGGCGCCAGACTCAAGGCCTCGGAGCAAATCTTCTTTCTGCGTTCTTCCCGTCAGAAGTAACACGTAGATGTAGGGCCGGCCCTTGATCTCACGCACCCTTCGGCATACCTCGGGACCTTCAATGCCCGGCATCATCCAATCGAGAACCGCCAGAGGAGGGGCGCCGTCGCTTTCCAGGATGCGCAAAGCCTCCAGACCATCCGCGGCGGATACGACCTCGTAGCCCCACTTGCGAAGGAACGCCTGGAGCATGCGCCGGGAAACGGCGTCATCCTCAGCAATCAAAATGGGGACTCTGGATTCGGATGCGTCGCTCATATGAGTTCTTTCAACGGCATGCTGCGCCTGGGAAACCACTCGCCTCACTTGATGCGCTTGGAAGAGAGGGCCTCCAACTCGGGCATCAGCCGCCCGATTTCCGCCTGGAGGATACGGAAATCTTCGGGCGCCTTCGCTAGATCTCGCGATCGCGCGCGTTGCTCAAGCAAAAGGGCCGCCGCGGCTGCGCCGTTTGCGCCGATATTAGAAGACGAGCCCTTCATCGTGTGGGCGTGACGCTCGAGCAGTGCGGCGTCCTTGGCCTCAAGCGCGTCGCGGATTTCCTGCATTGCTTTCGGACATTCTTCCGCAAACAACTGGGCGAGTTCCTCCAGCAGCTCTCGGTCTCCTTCCACTCGTTCGAGTGCAGCAGCTGTGTCCCATGCTGGCGAACCAGCAGATACTGTTTTCAGCGAGGCTGCGCCTGCGGCGTCAGACGAGAGCGCTACCTCTCGCCCAATAGCACGCGCCGAATCACCAGGCTGACCGCTCATCGTCAAATTGTCATCGGCTCCGGCTTTCGCAGACATTTTCCAGCCTCCCTTTTTCGCGACAGTCCATCAAACCAAACCATCGCCGGGCTACATCAGCGCCTTTCGAGTTTTTTCCGATTCCGCGCAGTCGTTCCTGAACCTTCCGTTACCTGTGTTCAGAAGCGATTCCGCGACGCCGTCGGCAGGCGATCCGCTGCCGCAAACGTTCGCACGAGAGGGATCGCGCGGCCGTCAATGGGGGCGGCAACCGCCATTGCGCCTTGTAATTCCGGTTTCGCCACGAGCGCTCGTTCGGCGTCTTTTGCAAACACGAGCGCGCTAGATTCGCAATCGATAGAGACCACATCGCCCAAGCACACTTGCTCGGTCGCCAGCAGACTAGCGAGCGGATAAACCAAGTGTCGCTCGATCGAGCGCTTCAAATGACGCGCACCGTATTTCAGGTCTGTTCCCTCGCGCAGCAGGAAATCCTTGGCCGGTTGCGTCACGCGAAAAAGGAATTTTCCCTTGGCGGTTTCGAGCACGCGCTGCTGAACCATTGCGAGCTCAATTTCCAGAATCTGTTCGAGCTGTTCGGAGCGCAGCGGATGGAAGACAATCGTCTTATCGATGCGGTTCATGAATTCCGGCGCGAATTTACGCTTGGCCGCTTCGGTGGCCGATTTCTCCACCTTTTCGTCCAGGCGCGGCCGCGAATCGACGGCAACCGTGGGCGCAAATCCCATCCCGCCCGTCATGAGTTCGTTAATCTCGCCTCCGCCCAGGTTCGAGGTCATGAAAATCATCGTTTGCGACAAATCCACGCGCCGGTTGTCACCTAGCGTGAGCGTCGCCTTGTCCAGGATACCCAGCAGCAGCTGCCACAAGGCGTCCGACGCCTTTTCGATTTCGTCAAACAGCAGGAAGCTGATCTTCAGCTTGTCGGTGTGGAACTGCGCGAGCGCCTCCTGAGTCAGCAGCGGATGCGTTTCGCGGTGCCCGAGATACCCTGGTGGCGAGCCCACCAGCTTGGCGATCTCGTGCGAGTGCTGAAACTCGGCACAATCCACCTTGATCACCGCTCGCGGATCGGCGAAGAGCACTTCAGCACCTGCTTCCACCACGCGCGTCTTACCCGCCCCGGTTGGCCCGAGGAACAACAGGTTGCCCACGGGACGCCCTGGCGAGTTGAGCCCGGCCCGAAACACCTGATACAGGTCCACAACCGCCTGCACCGCTTCGTCCTGACCGACAATTTTCCGGCGCAGTCCCTCCTCGAAGTGCCGCGACTCCAAGCTTCGGCGTGCGGGATCCAACTGTCTTCGGGTTGCCCCTATCATGCGATTCCTCCTGCCGGACTTATCGGCAAAAATGGCAGCCTTCATTGATGTGAGCCCTGCCACGCCAACAGGCAGGCCAGTAGCCAACGGAGTCTCAGCCGACTGCGCCAAAATGATTATTTTCAGCAGGTAAGCAGGGAATCGTTTGGAGCGCCGATTGCTGTTATTGGCGTCGGTGTTCCATTTCGGGATACGGATCCCTTTATGAAACTGCAATTGTTTCGGAAAGATTACATCGTTACGGAGTATGCGCCGCTTGCTTCTAACCCGTCATTTCCCGTATGGTTTGACCGGAACTACCCTAAAGACAAGAGTGAGACGATGAGACGCGTGCTTGTAATCGAGGACGACAAGGACATTGTGGAGCTGGTGCGTTATAACCTGGAAAAAGACGGCTATCAGGTTGGATCAAGCGTAGACGGCTCCGCCGGGCTTTCGCAGATCCGGAAATCGCCCCCCGATCTTCTGATCCTTGACCTCATGCTGCCGAAACTTTCCGGTCTGGATATCTGCAAAGAAGTGCGTCGCGACGTCAGCCTGAACCGCCTGCCAATCCTGATTCTAACGGCGAAGGGAGAAGAGGCGGACCGGGTGGTGGGCCTGGAACTGGGCGCCGACGACTACGTAACCAAGCCGTTCAGCCCGCGAGAGCTGGTCGCTCGCGTGAAAGCACTTTTGCGGCGGGCCGATCCCAGTGCTCCATCGGACAAGCCGATCGAAATCGGCCCCCTGCGAATCGATCCGGCGGCTTACCGAGTGACTCGCGCCGGAAAGCCCGTGCCGATGAGCACCCTCGAGTTTCGCCTACTTTATTTTCTTGCGGCGCGGCCCAACCGCGTCTTCACGCGGGATCAGCTGCTCGATGGGGTTTGGGGGACGGAGAGATTCGTGACGCCGCGAAGCGTGGACGTTTACGTGCGCCGTCTGCGTGAGAAGGTCGAAACCGATCCGCAACATCCCGTTTACATGAAGACCATACGCGGCGCCGGTTATCTGTTCGAAACCCGTGCGAGCTAGGCTCTTCTGGAACCTCGGGCTGACCTATCTCGCCCTTATCTTAGCCGTCTTTCTCGCAATAAACTTCTATGCATCGCGCGCGGTCAGCCAGGAATATGTGCGCGCGACCTTGAGTCAGCTGGCGTCGTTATCGCATGTTGCGGCCGCCCGGCCTCCGCATTTTGATGATCCCCAGGAACTCCGATTCCTGGACGCAGTGGCTCGCGGAAAGCGGCGCCGGAGTCACGGTAATAGATCCCGGAGGCCACGTCCTTTCCGAATCCGCGGGAATTTCGATCGTGCCCACTGAAAACCTGTCTGGCGATCACGGAGATCAGGCAGGCGTTCATGACGGGTGAGGGGGAATCCGTCCGGCGAAGCACGGCTCGTCATCGCGATATTGCGTTCCGGGCAGTTCGTTATCAGCCGCCGGGCGGAACCGCTGGTGGTGGTTCGATTGGCGCTGCCTCTGGCCGAAGTAGATTCGTCTCTGGCCGATCTTAGAAGGCAGTTGCTCGAAGCCACGGTCGTGATACTCGCGGCGGGAGCCATCGCCCTGTTTTTCTTTTTCCGGTCTTTCGCGGAACGAGTCGAACGGCTGAGACGCTTCTCTCTGCGGCTCGCCCAGGGCGATTTCCGGGCCTTGCCGACGGAACGTCCGAATGACGAGCTAGGCGAACTCACCGCACGCGCTCAATGAAACCGCCGCCTGGATGGACCGCACCATCCGCTCGCTCAGCGGCGAGCGAAACCGCTCCAGCGCCATTTTGCGGAGCATGGTGGAGGGCGTGGGTGTCATTGACTCGCAGGAGAGGCTTGTTTTCTCCAACCGTGCGTTTTCTGAAATCCTGCATCGGGATTCTGCGAGTATCGAGAGGGACGCCCGCTGATCGAGGTGATCCGCAACACCGAGCTGCTTGAATTGATTCGCCGGGCCCTGGCCGGCGAGGAGGGCTTGCAAATCGATATCGTGATGGGAACCGTGCAGCAACGGAGTTTTTCAGTTACCGCCGCTCCTGTAAAAGCGCTGGAAGCAGGTGCCGTCGCGGATCGCGCGCTGCCGCGAAAATCCGGATCAGCGACAACCGTAACGCCAGCAGCGGAGAAGCCATCCGGGGCCATCGTGGTTCTGCACGACGTGACGGAATTGAGGCGCCTGGAGCGGGTGCGCCAGGACTTTGTAGCCAACGTATCGCATGAATTCAAGACGCCGCTGACCGCGATCCAGGGGTTCGCCGAGACACTGCTCGCGGGAGCCATCGAGGATCCCCGCAACAACCGCCGGTTTCTCGAAATCATTCGCGATCACGCCATCCGGCTTGCGCGACTGACCGACGATTTGCTAAAGCTGGCGCGGATCGAGGCCGGCAAGCTCGAAGTGCAGTTTTCTCCGGTGGCTGTGATCGATCTGGTCGAGCGCTGCGCGGAAACGGCGCTACTGAAAGCGGACCAAAAACAAATCGTGCTGGAGATCGAAGTACCGCCGGGCCTGCCACCCGTGCGCGGAGATGCCGGGCTGCTTCGGGACGTGCTGCAAAATCTGCTCGACAACGCCATTCAATACACGCCCGCGGGCGGCCGCATTCATGTGAGCGCAGCCGCGAGAGAACGCGAGGTTGTGGTTGTGGTGGCCGATACCGGAATCGGAATTCCGCTCGCCGATCAGGAGCGGATTTTCGAGCGCTTCTACCGCGTGGATGCCGCGCGTTCGCGCGAGGCTGGCGGTACCGGGCTCGGATTGTCCATTGCCAAGCACATCGTGGAAGTCCACGGAGGGCGCCTGCTGGTTGAGAGTGAAGTCGGTCTGGGCTCGAGGTTCTCCTTCTCGTCCCCTAGCACAATTAAGCCTCCGCTTGTTTTCGAAGATTCACGCCGGCTTCATGCACTTGAAATCGTGCTATGTCATTCTGCATAAGCGAATAGTTGACGCTGTGCTCAAGGGATGGAGGACAAAGCCATGGCGGCCACCAAGACCAACACGGAAGGAATTTTTCAGAGTGTGCTTGTGAATTATCTGGTTTCCCAGGCGCGGACGGTGGAAGCGTCGGTCAATCGCGCTCTGTGGGCCGTGCTGGAACGAAACGAGCGGCTGGCCGGCGAAGTGTTTCTCACTGAACCCCGCATAAACGAGATGGAGATTCTGATCGACGAACACGCCATTCGCGCTCTTCGCCAGGGAAACCTCGCGGATACAGATGTGCGACTGGTGGTGGCTGCATTAAAAATCAACAACGATCTGGAGCGCATGGGCGACCTGGCAGTCAATCTGAGCGAACGCGCCATCTCTCTGGCCGGCATGGCGGCCGCGCAGACTCCAGCCGAACTTGAGCCGATGACGACGGCAGTCCGCGCGATGGTCTCAAAGTGCCTGGGCGCGCTGATCTACCAAAACGTGGAGCTTGCCGTACAGGTGCTTGAGAGCGAGGAGGTGGTAGACCAATACCGGGACCGAATCTTCGAGGCACTCTTTCTTGCACGACCGACCATCCCGGCCAGGCGGGGCCGAATCTTCATTTTGTGCTGGCGTCACGGCATCTCGAGCGCATTGCCGACCATGCCACGAACATCGCGGAGGACATCCTGTTCTGGGTTCGGGGATTAGACGTCCGACATGGGCGCGGAAGGCAATTGGATTCCGTAGCGGCCAATGCGAAGACGAGTACCGGCGCGTAGTCATCGAGTTTTCACACAACGCTCATCGTAAGTTCAAGAGGGGCGCATATGGTGCATGTCCAAAGTGGGCGGAACAAGTTCACCGGTGCGTGACGTGTGTTTGTTCACGGTCAACCAGGCAAATTAGGTCCCACCGAGCTTGGCTAAGCACCTTGTAAAGATGACCTTAAGAGGGTCTTAAGCGGATTCGGGGAGCGCTGCGGGGATTTTCTCCGACAATCGCCGATTTTTTCGCAGGTGTAACGTGGTTGTAACAATTCTGACAAATAATGAGGAGACGCCTAGACCATGAAAAGACTGTCGCTTATCGCATCGCTTCTCCTGGGCTTCGCGGGCACGGCCCTGGCACAAGGCGGAAACGTGCTGCTGAATGCCGCCGGTGCGACGTTCCCCTACCCGATTTACTCCAAGTGGTTTGACGTCTATCACAGCGCGCATCCCAACATTCAGATCAACTACCAATCGATCGGTTCGGGCGGCGGAATTCGGCAATTGCAAGCGGGAACGGTCGATTTCGGGGCATCCGACGGCCCGATGACCGACGAACAACTGGCGCAGTCAAAAATGAAAATTCTGCACTTTCCGACCGTACTTGGAGCAGTAGTTCCAACGTATAACGTCCCCGGCGTGACCGGCGATCTGAACTTCACGCCAGAAGGCGCTCGCCGGAATTTACCTGGGGCAAATTACAAAATGGAATGATCCCGAAATCGCCAAGGCGAATCCGGGCGTCAAGCTGCCCGGCGACGACATCGTCGTCGTTCACCGCTCCGACGGCAGCGGCACCACCTACATCTTCACCGACTTTCTGTCGAAGGTTAGCCCCGAGTGGAAGTCGAAAGTTGGCACCGCCACCTCCGTGAACTGGCCCGTCGGACTCGGCGGCAAAGGAAACGAAGGGGTTTCGGGCCTGGTGAAGCAAACACCAGGTTCGATCGGCTACATCGAGCTGATTTATGCCGTACAGAACAACATCGACTACGGCAAAGTCCAGAATGCCGCCGGAAAGTTTGTGAAGGCGGATCTCGCGGGGGTCACAGCGGCGGCGGCCGGCGCAGCGAAGAATATGCCGGATGACTTCCGGGTTTCGATCACGAATGCTCCGGGTCCCACCTCCTATCCGATTTCGAGCTTCACGTGGCTGCTGATTCCTGACCAGATCCAGGATGCGGGCAAGGGAAACGCCATTAAGGATTTCCTGAAATGGATGCTGACCGACGGACAGAACTATAACGAAGGTTTGTCCTACGCGAAGCTGCCCCCGCTCGTAGTTACGAAGGAGATGAAGGCGATCGCCTTGATTCAATAATGGCTACAAACGCCACCACGATCGATCAGCGCGGCCCCGCCACCGGCGGGGCCGCGCTCTTTTGTTAGCCGCCTGACGGACGGCGATGAAGTGGCGCATCTCATAACGCTGATTTTCGCAGCGACGATCCTGATGCTGACATCGCTGCTCGTCTACGAGCTGTGGATCAACTCGAAGCTTTCGCGAGCAAAGTTTGGCTGGGATTTTCTATGGACGAGGGTGTGGGATCCTGTTTTCGGCAATTTCGGCGCGGCCCCCTTTATTTACGGGACGCTGGTGACGGCGGTGGTCTCACTTGCTATTGCGGTACCGCTGGGACTTGGCGGCCGCCATCTTCCTGGCGGAACTCGCCCCCCGCAGGATGAGCGATTCCATCGCATTTCTCATCGACTTACTTGCCGCCGTTCCCAGTGTTATTTACGGGCTTCTGGGGATTTTCGTCGTCGTGCCGCTGATGCGCACGACGATTGGTCCCGTTCTAAAACACTCATTGGGATTCTTGCCCATTTTCAGCGGGCCAAACTACGGCGTTGGATTTCTGACGGCGGGAATCGTGCTGGCCATCATGGTGGTCCCCTTTATTATTTCGGTGTCGCGCGAAGTGTTGCTGACGGTTCCCCGCGAACAGCGCGAAGCGGCACTGGGCCTGGGCGCAACGCGCTGGGAAGCGACGTGGCAGGTGGTGGTACCCTGGGCGCGCACCGGAGTCATGGGTTCGATCTTTCTGGCCCTCGCGCGAGCGCTGGGCGAGACGATGGCCGTCACGATGGTGATCGGGAACGATCCTAAGATCGCCGCCTCTCTGTTCGCCCCGGGCTACACAATTGCGGCGGTGATCGCGAATGAATTCACCGAAGCGACGGGAAATCTTTACTTGAACGCGCTTATCGAACTGGGGTTGGTGCTCTTTCTGATGACGTTTATTTTAAATGGGCTCGCACGACTCCTGATCGTTGCGACCGAGCGCGGAGGAGGACACCCGTCATGAGCGACATTCGCCTTCTCTGGCGGAAATCCCTGAACGTTGTGATGCTCACGCTCACCGGGGTAGCGTGCTTCGCCGTGGTTGCCGTGCTATTTATGATCCTCGGGTATCTGATTTGGAACGGCGGGAAGTCTCTGAATTGGGATTTCTTCACGCAATTGCCGAAACCTGTTGGCGAGGCGGGCGGCGGGATGGCCAATGCCATTGTCGGCAGCCTGAAGCTACTTGGCCTCGCGGCGCTGATTGGCTTGCCGATAGGATTGATGGCGGGTGTATATCTGGCGGAATTTGGTGGCAAGACCTTCTCCTTTGTCACTCGCTACACGACGGACCTGTTGAACGGCGTGCCTTCGATTGTGATCGGCATCTTTGCCTATTCGCTGGTTGTCTTGCCGGTGAAGCACTTCTCGGCTCTGGCGGGGGGAATGGCGCTTGGAGTGATGGTCATCCCGATCACCGTGCGCGCTACCGAAGAGTTCCTGCGCGCCGTGCCGGGAAGCATGCGCGAAGGCGCCATGGCGCTGGGCGCGAGCAAATGGCGAACGATCGCGACAGTGATTCTGCCCGCGGCCAGCGGGGGAATCATCACCGGTATGCTGCTATCGCTGGCCCGCGTGGCGGGCGAAACGGCGCCGCTGCTATTCACCGCGTTCAGCAATCGCTACTGGAGTCCGGGATGGAACCAGCCGATCGCTTCGCTTCCGGTGATGATTTATACCTACGCCATCGCACCGTACGACGATTGGCATCGCCAGGCTTGGGCTGCCGGCTTGGTGCTTTTGGCTTTGGTTCTGCTCGCAAACCTGGGCTGCCGGCTTGTTCTCAATCGCCGGGGTGCCTACCGGAGTGTCTGACATGGCTTCAGCTGCGCAAGGAAGCGACCTGGCCGCAAGGCTCGCACCGAAGGTGCGGACGACTGACTCGCCGTCGCAAGACCCATCCAAGGAGGATGCGGTGCGCTTTGAGATCTCCAATCTCGACTTCTTCTATGGACCAAAGCAAGCCGTATTCGGGTTGAACCTGAAAATCCCCAAGAACAAAGTGACCGCCCTGATTGGACCTTCCGGCTGCGGAAAGTCAACCTTTCTGCGGACGCTCAATCGCATGAACGAGACGATCCGCAACACGCAAGTCGTGGGACAAATTCTCCTGGACGGGCAGGACATTCTGCAGATGGACGTGGTGAATCTTCGGCGGCGAGTGGGCATGGTGTTTCAGCGGCCCAATCCGTTCCCGAAATCGATTTTCGACAACGTGGCCTATGGGCTGCGGATCAATGGGTACAAAGGCCGGCTCGATGAACTGGTGGAGAAGAGCCTGCGGCGAGCCGCGCTGTGGGACGAAGTGAAGGATTATCTGCAGAAATCGGCGTTTGCTCTTTCCGGCGGCCAGCAGCAGCGGCTTTGTATCGCGCGCGCGCTGGCGGTCGACCCGGAAGTGCTGCTGCTCGACGAGCCTTGCTCGGCGCTCGATCCGGTCACGACCGCGAAGATCGAAGAGTTGATGTTTCATCTGAAAGACAGCTGCACGATGGCGATCGTCACCCACAACATGCAGCAGGCGGCGCGAGCCAGCGACTATACGGCTTTCATGCTCGATGGGAAGCTCATCGAGCACACCGACACGCCGAAGCTCTTTACGACTCCGCACGACGCCCGGACAGAAGCCTATATCACCGGCCGATTCGGATGAGACGTGTTCTGATGTGTATAGATGGAGTACGGACATCGGTAAGAGCGGGAGCGGCGAGGAACCATGGAACGTCATTTCGAACACGATCTGGAAGAACTGAAGCAGCGGCTGCTGTGGATGGGCAGCCTCGCCGAGCGCGCCGTCCACCAAGCCGTTCACGCGGTGCTGGATGCCGACGAGCAACTGGCCGAAGCCGTGCTCAGCGAAGAAGACGCCATCAACGAGATGCAGATCGAGATCGACGATCGCATCCAGCGCCTGCTCGCTCTGCAAGCGCCCATGGCTGCCGACCTGCGCTTTCTGCTGGCGGTTTCGCGAATCAATGGCGACCTCGAGCGCATCGGCGACCAGGCCGTGAACATCGCGCAGTCCGCCATGCGCGTTCTGCGCCATCCGCAGGTGAAGCCGTACGTGGACCTGCCCCGCATGAGCGAACTTGCCGAAGGCATGGTGCGCGACAGCCTGAATGCGCTGGTGCGCGGCGATCAGGACCTCGCGCAGAGCGTTCTGCAGCGCGACGACCAGGTGGACCGGCTTGCGCGATCAGATGTTCCGCGAGCTGCTCACCTACATGATGGAAAATTCGTCGGTCGTGTTTTCGGCCTTCGAGCTGGTCCTCGTGGCCAAGAATCTCGAACGCATCGGCGATCACGCCACGAATATCGCCGAGGACGTGATCTACTTCGTGGCCGGCCGCGACGTGCGCCATCCCGCCCTCGACCGCAGGTAGATTCCGCTGCTCGGCAGCCGGCGGACCTCGCGACGATCGCTGTGCTCTGCTCGCGCTAGACCTTCCGCTTTAATCCCGATACAGTTTGAAAGAGCTTGTGCTGCCGGAGAGACAACCATGCAGACTTCGACCGTGAAATGGACGGGCGGCGAGGAATTTCTTGCGACGACGCCCTCGGGACATGCAGTGCCATTCGATGCGGACGGCAAACACAACGCCGCGCCCAACCCGATGGAGATGCTTCTAGCCGCGCTGGGATCGTGCAGCTGCGTGGACATGGTTCTAATCCTTGCAAAAAAGCGCCAGAAGCTCACTTCGCTCGAAGTGGACGTATCGGGGGAACGGGCGCCGGAGCCGCCGCGCGTGTGGACGAAAATTGAGATGGTCTACCGTCTGGGCGGGGAGTTGGATGAAAAAGCGGTTCGCGATGCGATTGAGTTGAGCCAGAACAAGTATTGCTCCGTTGCGGCTATGCTCGGAAAAACGGCCCAGATCACCTATCGCTACGAAATCGCGAAATCAGGAAAGTAAACTCCCGCGCAGTGTTTGCTTGTCACTTCCACGCAGGATTGCATACAATCGTCGGTCTGTTTCGATCAACGGAGAAATCATGGGCAAACGCATTGCCGCGAAAATTACCGGAGTGGCCGGATACGTTCCGCCGCGGGTAGTAACAAATTCCGATCTCGAAAAAATTGTGGACACCACCGACGAATGGATCCGCTCGCGCACGGGAATCCGAGAGCGGCATTATGCGGACCCGGGAGTTGGGGCTTCGCACCTTGGAACGGAAGCTGCAAAGAAGTTGCTGGCAGATAAAGGCGTGCCGGCCGGACGAAATCGAACTGATCGTCGTCGCCACCGTGACCCCGGACATGCTTTTCCCCTCCACGGCGTGCCTGATTCAGGATCGTCTCGGCGCGTCGCACGCCTGGGGATTCGATCTTTCCGGCGCCTGCTCGGGCTTCATTTACGCACTGACCACGGCGCGCAATTCGTCGGCGCGGGAACGCACAAGAAAGCGCTGGTGATTGGCAGCGACGTGATGACTTCCATCCTCGACTTCAAGGACCGCGCCACCTGCGTGCTTTTTGGAGACGGCGCGGGCGCCGTGCTGGTCGAGCCGGCCACCTCCGAGACTGAAGGAATCATCGATTTCGCAAACGATGTGGATGGCTCCGGCGGCTGCAACCTCTATATGCCGGCGGCGGATCTCTGCATCCGGCGTCGCACGAAACGGTCGACAAGCGCATGCATTACGTTCATCAGGAAGGCCAGCTCGTTTTCAAATATGCCGTGCGACGGATGAGCGAACTGGCCTGCAATTTACTCGAACGCAACGGGCTCACGAGCCGTGACCTTGCGCTGGTGGTGCCGCATCAGGCCAACCTCCGAATCATCCGCGCCATGCAGGAGCGTCTAGGCGTGGACGATTCGAAAATCCTGGTGAATATCGACCGCTTCGGCAACACCACTGCTGCCACGATTCCGCTTGGGCTGATGGACGCGGTGGAACAGGGCAGATTGCGCAAGGGAGATCTTGTGCTGCTGATCGCCGTCGGCGCGGGCTATACAACCGGCGCCGTCCTGATGCGCTGGGCCTACTAAGTTTTGGTTCTAAGTATCAGATTCGGGCAATCAATACTCCTGCCTTATGACAATCCGGAGAGATTCTTGGCTGTGCTGATAATAACCAGTTCAATTAACTGAGCTACGAAGTGGCCAACAAGAGATTGGCCTTCTAAGTCTCGAAGCTTTGCTGAAATTCAGTCTCCGATAACCCTTAGGACCGGATTGACATCGCCCGCTCGTGGTTGTGACCATCACGAATTGAGTCGGCGAAACGATGAAAAACGTACCGTTCAAAACCGCCGGAGCAGTAAGAGCGATGGTCCCAGTGCCCGTGCTTGCATTCGATATGACATAGGTTCCGGTGACCGCTTGCGCGGCCGAATTTGCCGCCGCAGTGCTCTGGTCCTGGGTGCCGCTGATTGCCTGAATCCCGTCCAACGTGAGCACACCGGAAATATCTCGCACCGCGCTCGTGGGGGGAATGGAGGTTCCCTCTATGAAAGTTCCTTTGATCGTGGACGCGTTGAAAGGACCGGTGGACTGAGGCCCGAAAATTCCGAAGAACGGGATTGTTGTTTATCTCGCCGATCGCGAAAGCCTGGTTTTGATTGATCATGTAGAAAACCGGCGCGATCGGAGTGATCAGGTTCGTGGCGACGCGTCCAAAAACGATCGGCGTTCACGAAATTTGCTGTTCCGCTGAAATTTCCGACCGTGCCGGCTTGATTTTCGGTGAGCATGAGAGTGAAAGCGTTCAGCCCCGTTGCCGTTATCGAAGCCGACGGCCACATCCGGGACGTAGCTTGTTCCGGAAAGAATTGGCCCGTCAATCCGCCGACGCTGGTCGCCGTAAATCCTCCCGCGGGCGAGTTAAAGGGATATCCAACCTGCTGCATCAGCCTGCCAACGGTTAGAAATGGCGTATTGGCGCTCATCGTATCAGTTTCAACCAGGAAGAATTCCGACGCTGATACCGGGATACGCGCTGAAAGTCATGCTCGGAAGGCTTGCCGGCGATATGGTTACAAGGCATCGGCCCGTTTGCGAAGCAGCCTGGAAGGTGCCAGACACCGATTGCTGAACGAAAGGAACAAAACCCGGAGTATTCGCGTCCACCTCGCCGTTTCCGATGCTTCCCTGCCCCGATTGGGTGGCCGGCGGCGTCGCGGTGAATCTTCCAGCCAGCGCAACAGGACCCGCGGTAAAACCGCCTAGCGCGGCCGAATTGCCGGTGATTCCCACGGCATATTCACCATTGATCGTGTTATACGCGCAGGTCGTGAGGCTCTGCTTCTCAATCTCGCCGGAGCCGCGAACGCCACTCGAATCAAATTCAACGAGGCGGCCATGGGCGCCGGTGATGTCGATCACGAACGCGAATGTGGGCGACCCTGACAGGCTGCTGAAAACAAGCGTACCGCGATTGTCAGAGCCGAGAGTGTAGGTGCCGGTGAATGTCTGATTGATGTCGTGGGTTGCTATCGTGTTCACGTCCTCGAGGCCGGCGAGAATTTTGCCTGTGCCGTCAGCCTGAAAGCTTCCGCCGGTCACAACCGCACCCGCTGAATTGAATCCACTGAATCGGAAGGCATAGTTGCCGCTCAGGAGGGCCACTCCGGCGGAACCCGAGATTGTAAGGCTAAAATTTGCAGTGAGGGATGCTGCGGGCGATTCGCTATCTGTCACCGTCACACCGAACGTATCCGTACCTTGGATGGTTGGTGTGCCCGAAAGAAGGCCAGTTGAACTCAACGCAAGCCCCGCCGGCAGCGTGGATCCGGTCGCAACCGACCACTGATAGGGCGCTGTGCCCCCGCCAGCCGTAAATTGAAGGCTATATGCCGTGTTGATGCTGGCCGTCGGAAGCGGCGAAGTGTTGGTGATGGCGAGATTGCTCACTTTGATCGATAGAGATGGAGAAGCGGCCGAGGCGCCGGAGGAATCCGTCACTTTAAGGGTAAAAGTGAATGTTCCCTGGGCGGTGGGGGTTCCGGAAATCGACACGGAATTGGATGTGCTCGCAGCCAGCGACAAACCGCCTGGAAGCGTCCCGGATGCGACCGACCAGCTGAATGTACCTGAACCGCCGGTGGCATCTACGGTCGCCGTGTAGGCTGCATTGATGCTGCCGGAAGGCAAGGAGGTGGTCACCACCGACAAAGGCAGCAGACTCGCCGGGCTCCCCGAGCAGCCCGCGACTATTATGGCGGAACATGCGATAAACCAGATGAGGAAGGGAAAGATGGTACGCCTGGCCATTTAATTACCCCATTTATTTAACCAATAAAAGGGGGCTTCGCACCGGGAATGAGCAAAGGGAATGGCGTATTAAGCAACCAACGATATGGCCGGCGCCGAGGCTAGAACGAGCTGACTTCGGCGGCCAAGGCTCGGTTACGGGCGACTTGCTGCATCAGGACTGCTGCGGCGTAGCGCGCGCAGAGATCCATTTCGCTGGTGGCCCAATCCGCCGCCACTAGATGGACGAACGCCCGGAGCAACCAGTGGTACAGCCGAACGGCGAGAAGGCCGGGAGCTGAAGGACAGAGCTTTTGAAAAGCCTCGATGTCACCGAATCCCTTTGCAATTAGAGGCTTACACGGACTGGTGGTATCAAGGGGAGCTGAAGCGAGCAGAACCAACCCAGCCCTCCAGCGGACTATTCGGAACTTCATAATCATAATCAGCAACACAAATACGACGCCTGTTATCGCCATATGGCCAACCAGGAACATTTTGGGCAGTCGGGATGTCGCGGACAATAGTCCAGCGGTACTGCCGCCCCACGTAAGCGTTGCGCAACAACGAGAGCAATTTCCTTATTAAGTCCCTTCGTTTTCAAGGATAATTAGATCTCTGGCAGAAATACGACTCCACACAAAGAGAGGCCGATATTGCGCGCTGTCATCACGGGCGGAGCGGGTTTTCTGGGCTCGCACTTGTGCGATTACTTTATCGAAAAGGGGTGGGAAGTTCTTTGTCTCGATAACCTTGTCACGGGTTCCGAGTCGAATGTCGCGCACCTGCTTTCAAATCCGCGCTTTCGTTTTAGCCGACATGATGTAACTCACTACATCGCTGTGCCCGGCCCCGTGGATGCGGTGCTGCACTTCGCGTCCCCCGCGAGCCCTCCGGACTACCTGAAGATCCCCATTCAGACGATGAAGGTTGGTTCGCTGGGAACGCACAACGCGCTCGGACTCGCGTTTGCGAAGAAGGCACGATTCTTGATGGCGTCCACTTCGGAGTGTTACGGCGACCCGGACGTGAGCCCGCAGCCGGAAAGCTATTGGGGGCATGTGAACCCGGTTGGCCCGCGCGGCGTGTATGACGAGGCGAAGCGCTTCTCCGAAGCCCTCACCATGGCGTACCACCGCTACCATGGCGTGGACACTCGGATCGTGCGAATCTTCAATACCTACGGCCCGCGGATGCGGCTGAATGACGGTCGCGCCCTGCCGAACTTCCTGTACCAGGCGCTTGTTGGCGAGCCCATTACCGTGTATGGCGACGGCAAGCAAACCAGAAGCTTCTGCTTTGTTTCTGATCTGATTGAGGGAATCTACCGCCTGTTCGAAT
This sequence comes from uncultured Acidobacteriota bacterium, assembly GCA_963848365.1. Lineage (GTDB taxonomy): Bacteria > Acidobacteriota > Terriglobia > Acidiferrales > UBA7541 > Palsa-295. Next base: position 443,662 of record CAWKDI010000001.1, on the reverse strand, counting down.
CCAACGAACACGAGCCGGTAAACATCGGGAATCCGCAGGAAATCACGATCCTGGAATTTGCCGAACGAGTGCGCAACCTTGTTGGAGCGAAGGTCCCAATTATCTTTCATCCACTGCCGCAGGACGACCCGAAGCAGCGGTGCCCCGACATCACAAAAGCGCGGCTCCTGCTTCGCTGGGAACCAAAAGTAAATCTGGAAGAAGGCCTGCGCGTTACCTACGAGTACTTCCGGGAGAAGGTAAAGCGGTAGCTGTACAGGCTGAAATCGCCCTGGTTGACGACAACAATCATCCCGCCTTGTGGCGCGTGGTTTGTATCCTTGTTCCATGCCGCCCGATTGTGCCCCGGCATTCAACTTCAGTTGTGATTACCCTACCCTCTAAATCAGGCGAATGCCGTATAGACCGAAACCGGCCAACCCAGCAGAGTGAAACAGGCGCAACCCGAGTCGCGCACAGAAGAGGTGATTTTCCGATGAAGAAGATGTATTTTTCGCTCTTAGTCGTGAGTGTCTTCTTTTTGGGGTCGAACATTGCATTGGCGGATCAGACCAAAACAGAAGTGGTGGAGAGGCTGCAAAGCGCCACGAAAGTTCTGCATGAAATCCTTAACACGCCGGATAAAGGCATCCCCGACGAGGTTTTCAAGGGCGCCAAGTGTGTCGCCGTGGTTCCGGGATTGCTCAAGGCTGGCTTTATTTTCGCGGGCAAACACGGTCGCGGAGTGGCGACGTGCCGATTGCCAAATGGAAGCTGGAGCGCGCCGGCATTTTTTGCCATTAGCGGCGGCAGTTGGGGCGCCCAAATCGGGGTCGAATCAGTGGATCTGGTGTTGTTAGTCATGAACAACGAAGGAATGCGGCACCTGTTGGAAGATAAGTTCCAGGTGGGAGGCTCCGCCGCCGCTGCCGCTGGACCCGTGGGGCGACATGCAGAGGCCGGTGTCGACTGGAAAGTCGAATCCCAGCTTCTCACATACTCTCGCGCGAAGGGTCTGTTCGCGGGGATCGATCTGGGGGGCTCGGTGGTCGAACGCGACCGCGATTCCACCGTGGCTTTTTACGGAAAGGACATCCCGACCCGCGCCATACTCGACGGCAAGGTAGCTACGCCTCCGGAAGCCCGGCCGTTTGTGGCGGAGGTAAGGCACGCAAAGCATGTCACGGCCAGCAAGTAACCAGAGCATCCGGTTCAGGGGCTACCCTTTGGCGGCCCCCAAAAACTGAGTTACAAGGTCGAGATTCTGCCGCGGCGCTTTACGTTTGAGGCCGTACCGGCAACCCAAACCAGGCATTCAACAAACCCAAGAGCTCACGCACAACTGAAAATACATCTCCCGTGTCTCGCCACCAGTGACCGGCATTAAAAGGGTCTTGCGGAGCGGCGTGCACAATGAGCGTTCGGCCGCTTCCCGCAATTCTTCGCCAAAGGGTTTTGACGCGGCGCGTATGCTGCGGCGAGGTTACAATGAGAGCGCTGGTCCTGCCCCTCTGGTGCAATTCCCTGGTTATCTCACTAATTTCTTGCTCCGTGTCGACGGCCGGTTCAGGAAAGATGAAGATAGAGTTAGCGGGGACGCCCGCGCGCATTAGAACCTCGCGGTTGTAAAATTCTTCGCCGACGTAAGAGATTCCACTCTTTGCCAGTTCCGAAGCCACGCTCGGTGGCCGGCTGACCCAAATTTCCGGGGCATAGCCTAAGTGAAAGAGCCGTGCCGCTTCCTCCGCGCGATATGGCATCCCTCCGCTCAGGACTACGAGCACGTCGGCATGTTGGAGTTGGTCTTCGCAGATCAGCCACTTACCGACGCCGCGAAAAGCAAGAGTTCCGCAGCCGAACGCGGCAATCAGAATTACGGCAAGAATGAACCGGAGCGATGACCAGCCACCCGGTAACCCGCCCGGGTCTTCGCCTAGCGATCTTGTCACTCGCAAATTCTGAATTCCATAAATGGAGCGCTCTCGGGCCAGTGACTGAGCCGATTGGATCAGACGATGGTCTGCTGGCCCGCGCGCCGCATCAACAGTCCCCGAAGACCCATCAGAATCAGCCGCGGTTGGTTCAGGCAGACACGCCACAATATTTTCCAGGCTTCGTCTCGAGAATAGGCGCTAAGCGAGTGTTTTGTGGAATCGTTCAGCAGATCGACAAGCCGGCTGTAGTCGGATTGCTCGAAATCGTGCAGGCTGCGGCGGAGGAGGAGATGGAGATCGAGTTCCCTGCGCAGAGTGCGTAACTCCCGGCTGGCTCCGCCGTGGAGGATCGCCTGAGCAACACCTAAGGCGCCGCGAAAACCCGTCACGATTCCGCCAACGGTAGAAACCTTCACCTGGCCAGCGGCATCTCCGACCAAGTAAACAGAGCCAGAACCGACCTGGCGCCGGACTGGAATCCATCGTGAATAGACGGGTATGCGCGCTCCCTGGAATTCCATCGGATCAAATTTGCGCTTCTCAAGGAACTGCTCCAGGCAACGCCGGGTGCTCGCCCCGGATTCACCGATTACGCCGAGAGCGCCGCGCGCTGTGGATTCGGGAATCAGCCAGTAGAAATAAGGGGTATCCTGGGGCACGAACCAGACGCGCACGGTGTGAGGCGACATGTCCTTGGGAAGCGGCACGATCGCCTGAACGAGTGGAACCGTTTCCAAAGGCGGCCAGCCGGCTGCGCGAGCGACGCGGCTCGCAGCCCCGTCGCTTCCGATAATCGTTCTGGTATGGATCTCCTCGCGGGATCCATCCGCGCATCGCTCCACTTCAAGAACGATGCCTTTGCCGGTCGGCCGCAAGGAATGAAACCGGCGCCCGAGCTCGATATTTGCGCCGGCGCGTTGCGCCTCATCCGCCAGGGTCTTGATCAGCGCGCGGCGCTCGATAATCAAATCGGGATGTTTCAGATCAATGGAAGCGCTGCGGCCGTCGGTGAAAAGCTCGAAACGCCGAATCTCATTGATGACGCTGCGCTCGGCAGTCGGTCCGAGAAGCCCACGCATCTTCTGAGTCACAATCAGGGTTCTCGCTTCAGGCTCAAGTGTCTCAATCCGCTCGAAGACGCGAACGGGAACACCCTTGCGGGCCAGTAATAACGAGGCAAACAAACCAGCCGCGGACCCACCGACCACTGCAACGCCTTGATTGTCAGAGCGGGATAAAGCCCTCGAACTGTTTTCCGGCACGCGATTTGGGAACACCATCTTTGTTTCGACTGGACGCCCTCATGAATAATTCGGATGCCGGAAACTATTGCAGGATTGCCGCTTGGACCAGATCATTCCCGCGGAGGATAGCGCAAACAGTAGACCGCCTCTGCGGGACGCGAACCCCGTAAGTATATCGTAGGCGTCCGGTTCCACCAACGAAGCGCGTTACGGTTAGGGCTGCGGATGTGGCCGAGATCTTACTGAATTTTCCTGGCGTTCATAAGCTACCGATTCAAGAAGCAGAACGGCAGCCAAGCCGGTTGCAACGAGAATTCCCGCCATCCAGTAAGCCGAGGAATCTGAAAGATGCGGAACGAGTAAGGCCAGGGTTCCAAAGAGAATACCCGCGCTGTAGAGCGCCAGGACCCCGCCTCGATGACCCAGGCCGAGATTGGAGAGTCGATGAGCTGTATGATCTTTGCCTGGCGAAGTAAACGGGAGCAATCCGCGGCGTACGCGAGAAATTGAAACCAGGGATGTGTCAAAGATGGGCACGCCCAGAATAAGGATCGGGACTAGCCAACCGGCGGGAAAAGCCGCGCCTTCGGGGCGGACTTTCAGCCCTAAAGTAGCCATCAGAAATCCAAGCAGCATGGCGCCGCCATCGCCCATGAAAATTTTCGCCGGGTTAAAATTCCATCTGAGGAATCCGAGAGCCGCGCCCAACGCCGCTGCACCCAAAGTACGCACCATTGTCTGGCCGTTTAGGGCTGCTGCCACCGTGAAGAAGGCTGCCGCTACAGCGGCGATTCCCGCACAGAGGCCATCCATGTGGTCGAGGATGCTAAACGCCGCGGTGATGCCAACGACCCAGAAAACCGTAAAGCACACATCGAGCGCCACGCCCGCCGTTCCGCCAATGAATCGCGAAAACAGCTGGGCGCGGATTCCGGAAGCGACGAGGACCAGCGCCGCGACCGGCATGCCCACGAATAGTTTCACCTGATGATGGAGCAAACCGCGGTCATCGAGAAACCCTACGGTAGCTACCAGGGTTGCTCCAATCACGATGCTGGCAATTTGCTGGCGCGGAACATTATGTATGGTCAGCAGAATAGCCAGAATGAACCCAAGGTAAATGGCAATGCCGCCCATAAGAGGCATAGGTTGCAGATGTACTTTGCGCGGACCTGGATGGTCAACCAGGCCATAATGCAAGGCGAGGCTTCGCACAGGAACGGTCAGCCCCAGCGTCGCCAGCAGCGCGATCCCGAATGCGACGAAATCTGTGTGGATCAGAGCCATCGTTCGCTTCCGCCTAGCGTGCCGTGAGCATCTTGTCGAGTACGCCGCGAACCTCGTCCCGCTGTTTTGCGGAAAAATACCAATCCATCGTCTTCTTGAGACCGTCGCGGAACGTAGTCTTAGGTTCCCAGCCGAGAAGCTTTTTCGCGAGGGCATTATCGGCCACCCGGTTAACGGGCCCGGTGGGCATATCGGGACGAAGACGGATTTGGGCTTTATGGCCGGCGTTTTGCAGAACCATCTCGGCTGCATCTCTTACCCGGATGCGCTCCATGGTGCCCAGATTGACCGCTGTGCCATCGTCGATTTTCTCGGCGGCCAGAATCGTACCGCTTACGATGTCGTCCACGTAAGTCCAGTTGCGAATTTGCGTTCCGTCGCCCCACACGTCGAACGGATCCTGACGCACGAACGCCCGCGCGATCATCGCGATCACGGCGTGGTTCTCAACTCCCCGAGGGCCATACACGGTGAAATACCGGCAAGAGGCGGCTCCCAGGTTGTGCTCCTTATGGTAGGCCCGAAGCGTCAATTCAGCCATCAGCTTTGCCCATCCGTACATGTTGTCGGCGTCGTGGGGCGCTTTCACCATCTCTTCGCGCAGGTAGAATTCTTTGCCCGTGTCCGTCTGCAGGTAGTTGGGATAGACGCAGCCGGACGAGGCGTACACGACTTTCCGAACTCCAGCCTTTAGCGCCTCCCAGAAAACCAAACCATCCAGGAAGAGGTTGGATGCAGGGCCAGCCTGATGAAGATCGACATAGCCGCGCCCTCCGTGATCCGCCGCGAGGTGGAAAACGACCTCGATTCCGTTCATCGCGGCGCGCGTCACGCCGGGCTCCCTCAAATCGGCTTCGATAAATGTGATCTGGCCTGTTTTGAGATGCGGTTCGATGTTACTGCGGCGCCCGCTCGTCAGGTCGTCGACGATCCGAACCTGCGCGCCCCGCTCGACCAGCGCATCCACCAGGTGCGATCCGATAAAGGATGAACCTCCCGTGACGAGCACTTTCTTATGATTCCAGATGGCTTCCTCCGTTTTTGTTCCGTCCGTTTTTCACTCGGGCCGCGTCTTCCAAGATGCCCACAAAACGTTCAAGCTCGTTCACTCTAGCATAACGATCGGCCACCTCTCTGGCCCGTAGCGCCATGATTGCGAGCCTTGCAGGATCGTCCCGAAGCTGGCGAATCGCTTGCGCCACCGCTAAGGGATCGTCGGGATCGGCCGCCAGGCCGCAACCCGATTCGACGACAATACGGGCGGCATCGCTTCCAGGGGGCGCTACGGCAAGCACTGGGCGGGCAGCGGCCAACGTCGAATAGAGCTTGCTTGGAACGACCACGCCTTCGAGGCCGCGCCGCACCGTGATCACGTGCAAATCTCCAGCCATCATGACGTGGGGCACCTGCTCGACTGGCCGAAACGGCAAAAACCGGATGTTCGGTGTTCCCTCGGCTGCAGCCTCTAGCGAGGCACGGTTTGCCCCGCCTCCTACAAACACGAGGCCGGTATCTTCGTTGCGAAGAATCCGGGCAGCTTTGAGTAACGTGTCCCAAGCGCCGTAAAAGCCCAAATTCCCGGCGTGCAAAACTACGAAAGGAAATCCACATCGTATTTCGGCCACGATAGGGTCTTGCTGGCCCGGCATGGCGGACTGAACCGTCGCGCCGTCGCGTACCACCACGACTTTCTCCGGGGCGATCCCCTTTGAGACAATGCGCTCGCGCATGTCGTCACCTAAGACGATTACGCGCGCGGCCTGATTCAGGGCTTGCCGATGCATCTTTTCCCAGCGCTCCACCCATTTGGCGGGCCGCACAATATCGCCGCCGATCGCCATGTCCGGATACAAGTCGCGGATGTTGTACACAAAGGGGCGGCAAGCTACGCGGGCCACGAACGCGCCCGCTATGCCCGCGATCGGAGGGTCCGTCATAGCCAGCACGAGATCCGGCCGCAAAGCCAGCGCCCTGGGGACGGCCAGGGCAAGATAAGACAAATAATTCGAAACGCGGCGGCGCATCGCGTGCCGCGGATAGGCGGTGGAACCTACGCACTCGACGTTGACATTATTTCGCTTCTCCCGTCGCAGAAAAGAGAAGGGATAAAATTCGTCCGGATCGTAAGAGGGCCGTCCGGCGACCACCGTTACCTCGTGCCTGCGGGCGAGCGTTTCTGCCACTTGCGCGGCCATTTTCGCCGTGGCGGACGTGTCTGGCGGATAGTATTCGTTCAACAGCAGGATGTGCATTTGGGCGCGCCTAAACGTGGTTCTGACAAGAATCTATCCCATCCCTTTTGTAACTTTTTCGCCCAGGCTTCCGGCGGCTGCCACTTCCGGCCTCTTCTCCAAAATCAAATTCCCGATTGCCAGCACATCCATTTGAGTCCGGCGGAAACAATCGAGGGCCTCCTCGGGCCGGCAAACGATGGGCTCGTTGTCATTAAACGATGTGTTGAGCACCACCGGCACACCGGTCATTTCGCCGAACGTGCGCAGAAGCCTCCAGTAGAGCGGGTTCGAAGTGCGACTCACGGTTTGCAAGCGCGCAGTGCCATCTATGTGGGTGGGAGCCGGTATCACCGACCGTTTCTCCGAGAGAACATTGTAGGCAAAGGTCATGAAGGGCGAGGGGTGCGTCTGCTCAAAAAACTCGCCAGTGGCTTCCTCTATAATCGAAGGAGCAAAGGGACGGAATATCTCACGGTGCTTGATGCGACGATTCAAAACTTCCTTCATTTCTGCACGCCGGGGGTCGGCAAGGATACTGCGGTTCCCCAGCGCACGCGGTCCCCATTCGGTCGCCCCTTGAAACCAGCCCACAATTTTTCCCGCCGCGATATGCCGCGCGGTAGCGTCGACAAGCCAGTCCTCGTCGAGTGTCTTGATGTCAACGCCTTCTTCCGCCGAGCAAAATTGGTCGACGGACTGGCGGATCTCATTTGCAGAGAACGACGGTCCCCAGTACGCATGATCCATTGTGAATTCCCGCGGCTGCCGCAACACCTCGTGGTTGACAGCGAACGCCGCACCGACTGACAAACCCGCGTCGCCCGCCGCCGGCTGAACGAAGACGCGTTCGAAAGGGGTGTGATCGAAAATCTTACCGTTCGCCACACAATTGAATGCAATGCCACCGGCCAGGCAAAGTGATTTCGCCTTTGTATGCTTGTGAAGAACATTCCACTGCGCAATCAGAATTTCTTCTAGGGCTGCTTGCATGCTGGCGGCAATATTGTGATGCCGCTGATTAAGAGGTTCCTCGGCTCTGCGCGCCGGGCCAAGCCGCTTTTCAAGATGCTCGGAAAAAAGACGGCCTTGAATGGGCGTTCGGTCCGAGTCTCGCCAGCTCATTTCGGGCCCCTGGCTTTGGTGAGTGAAATATTCGAGGCCCAAGCGGAAGGAATGCGCAGCGTCGCTCCGAACGATTCGGCGAAATTCCTCCAGGAATTCAGGCTTGCCGTAAGCGGCAAGGCCCATGACCTTGTATTCGTCGCCAAATTTCCAGAAGCCCAGATATTGCGTGAGCGCCGTGTAGTAAATCCCCAGTGAATGCGGGAAGCGAACATCGCCTAGCGTACGCATTCGGGCGCCCTCGCCGGCAGCCCACATCGCGCTCGCAAAGTCTCCCAGACCGTCTGCGGAAAGCACCGCCGCTCGATCGAATGGCGAAACGAAATAGGCGCTTGCAAGATGGGCCCGGTGGTGCTCGATCCGATGAAACTGTGCTTTGATGCTTTCGATTGGAACATCGAAAGCGGCGGCAAGTTCCTGATGGATCCCGGCGAAACGCTTCATCACTCGCAGACGATCGAGGGCAAATCGCGGCATCCGCAGGGAGTAGCGCAGCTTGGTGCCCAGTCGCGCACGCGGATGGCGTGGAACCGCAATATGGTCGACTTCGGAGAGTTTGGCTCCCGCCCGGTCGAGGCAGAATTGAATGGCGCGCGCCGGAAGTCCGGCAGCGTACTTGACGCGATTGAGGCGCTCTTCTTCAACGGCAGCCACCAGGCGGCCATCCACGACCACTGCCGCCGAAGAGTTCGCATGATATGCGTTGATGCCGAGGATGATCATCTATTCGCCGGTGGACAACCCGCGTTTGCGCTCGACCCTCATTCTACGAAACGTTTGCATCGCTGACCGGTACGTGTTGCTTTACCCATTCATTCAAAACGTAAAGGCTCCAAGGGCGCGACCAGGACGTTCGGCCGTTCAGGAAGTCATTCCACGCGCCCAGCGAAAATTGCTTATGAAGGTGCGGCTCGAGCACTGGGGACCAATCCGTCAATGCTTCCTTTACGCGCTTCCCAAGCGGACCGCGGAGCCAATTATCCCACGGAAAAGTGAACGTGCGTTTCGGCTGTGCGACCACGTCCTCTGGAAGTACACCCATGAGCGCCTCGATCAGAAGGCCCTTCGGGCGGCCATGCCACCGCTTGCTGGACTCGGGAATAGAAAGCATATATTCGACAAGTGGCAGATCCAGGAACGGCACCCGGACCTCCACCGAATGGTGCATGCTCATGGCATCCGTATCGCGCAACAGTGTGCTGACCAGATAGGACCGCGACTCGAGCCACGAAATCTTCGTAAAAGAATCCATCGGCGTCGACTCGTCAACGGCCCCGGACAGCCACTTCCACCATGGCGAGTCCGGCCAAGAGCTGAATTTTTCGCCCAAAGCAGAGGCGACTCTCTGGGGAGTGAACAGCGTCCGCGTAAAGAAATATTCGCCGGGTAATGATGAAGGATCGAACCACGCAGCCAGGGCTTTTCGGGAAGCGTCGGGGGAAGCGCCGAAAAGAGGGGATCCGTCGAATGAAGTGGCCGCCCAGGCGCGAATTGGCCGCGGGCAGATACCGGCAATCGCGGCCACTTTTGCGACTATGGACGTATCGCGGAACGACGTATATCCCCCAAAAAGTTCATCGCTTCCCAAGCCGGAAAGAGCCACCTTCAGGCCCGCCTCACGTGCCGCCCAGGAGACGAAGTAGGTATTTATTCCATCCATGCTGGGTTGGTCGAAAGCGGCAATCGCCTCATCGAGGCGCCGGAGCATCTCCTGCCCGGTGAGGGTGAGTTCGCTGTGATTCGTGTGCAGCCGGGCGGCGGTCCGGCGCGCCTGCTCTGATTCGCTGAACTCCATATCCGGAAACGCTACCGTGAGGGTGTGAAGATCGGCCTGGTGGCCGCTCGCTAGAGTAGCTACGGCCGTCGAATCCAAGCCGCTGCTTAGGAAAACGCCGATGGGCACATCTGCAATGAAGTGGCATCTCACAGAATTTTCCAAGAGCGTGCGGACCCGCTCGGCCGGCAAAGATGTCTGCTCCGGGTTACTCATTTCGCTCCGTTCGCGAAACAGTCCAGTCGCATTCCAGTAGGATTTTGTCTCGGGATTGGCCACTGGTCTAGTCGCAGAAATACTCATGAAATGACCTGGAGGGAGGGAAAATACGCCCTCTACCAGGGTCACCGGCTCGCTCACAGACCCAAAAAGCAGGTAGGAACGGAGCGCGTCCGTCGACAGGCGAGCGGGTACTACCTGGCTGGCCAGGAGAGCGCGCACCTCTGAGGCGAAAAAGAGAGCCCCGTCCACGGTCGTGTAATAGAGCGGCTTGATTCCGAGAGGATCTCTGGCGAGGAAAACCCGGGTCGCGGCGCCGTTCGAACCCTGCGGCATCTCGATAGCCGCGAATGCAAACATGCCCCGAAATCGCTTTACACAATCCTCGCCCCAAGCCTCGTAGGCATGGACGATAACTTCCGTATCCGAGTGAGAACGGAAGATGTGGCCAGCGCGCTCGAGATCCTCGCGCAGCTCGCGAAAGTTGTAGAGCTCGCCGTTATAGACGACTGCCAGCGTGCAATCCTCGTTCCAGGCGGGCTGGCTTCCCCCACGAAGATCGATGATGCTGAGGCGTCGCATACCAACAGACGCTGAAGAAGTGAGCAGAACACCCTCTTCGTCCGGGCCTCGGCGCGCCATGGCAGCCATCATCCGGCGCACGATCACTTCAGCGCCTTCTTCCGATCTGGATGCCACGACGCCGCAGATTCCACACATTTGGTTAATCTTCTTGAAAACGTCACACAGAGTTGCTTTACCGGGCCGCTACCCGGAGTATAACCCACGCCCTTTGAGCCGCCGGGAGTGATCAAATACAGGCAGCGTGGCGTCACTCCGTACGGTTAAGTAACGTCTTGGTTACCTCAGCCATCGAGTTAGGTGCCACCAACCGCACCCTGGTAATGAGCTTCCATTTGAGCCGTGAGCGCACTCCAATTCAGTTGGTTAGATACACTACGGCATCCCTCTTTGAAAGTTGCGCGCAGACCGTCATCTTGAACCATTCTTTTCAGGGCTGCGATCAACGCTTCCAGGCCAACAGGTATTACCAAGCCCGCTCGCCCCTCGATGAGCGAGGCTATGCCACAGGCGTCGCTAACGATCACCGGAACCCCGCATGCAATTGCCTCGGCGGCCACGTTCGCAAAATTCTCGTAGCGAGACGGCAGGACGAACAGGTCGGCATCCCACAGCGCCGCTTTCTTTTCTTCGTCATACAGCGGACCGCAGAAAGTAATCCGGGCGGCCGCAGCCGATTTTATGGCGCGCCCTTCCAGAAAGGCACGATAGCCATTCTCACCCTCTGGGCCCGCAATCACGAGCCGGCCAGTCGCAGTGCAAGCCTTTGCAAACGCGTCGATGAGCAGTTCAGCGCCCTTTCGCGGAATCAGCCGACTGAGAAAGAGGATGAGCGGCTCGTCATTCGACACGCCCCACTTCCGTCGAAATGTGCCGCGCGTCGGCATTTCCGAAAATGCCTCGGCGTCTACCCCGTTGTAGCGCATGACGATTCTCGCCGGGGAAAAACCGGCGCATAGGAACTCCCGCTGTTCCAGTTCGGATGTGGTGACTATTCTTGCTGCATCCTTCAAGAGATCTTTTCCGAACACTTGATGCCACAGGACTTTCAGCCGGAGGCTTCTGTCGATGGGCCGGTACATGCCCATAGGCTCAACTACGTACGGAATTCGCTCGCGACGACAAAAATAAGAAACAGCGGGACACAATAAATCGTACAGCCCGTAACAGTGCACGATATCGAAGAGCGGGACGTTCAGTTTGCGGAAGCTCAGTATCGCAGGGTTCAGCGTAAGTGCGCGATAGTGTGCCATGGTAGGGAGGTAGATAACCTCGGTTCCGTCTAGCTCCAAGCGCCATCCACACTCGTGCTTTTGAAGTTGTGCTTGCAGGTGGGGATGGTGCTTCAGGCCAAGATCGGCTGTCAGTACGGTCACGTTATGCCCCCGCCGGGCAAGACCAGCAGCAAGCGCACGGACTTTAAAAACCGGCCCGCCTTTTTCCTGAAAGGGATAATACGCATGAACGACGTGAAGTATTCTCATGAATAATTGGAAGCGACGTCGCAAAGGCACTGTTTCAGGGCGAGGGAGAACTTGCTGAATTGATACTCTCGTCGAACGATGGCCGCGCCGCACTCACCCAAATCTCTGCGGAGCGACTCGTCCTGAAGCAGGCGGCCCAAGCCTTGCGCCAGCAACTCAATGTTGTTAGGTGGAATTAATAGTCCATTGACGCCATCTCGCACGAGGTCTGTTGCCCCCCCGGCGTCTACCCCGACCACCGGCTTGGCAAAGGCCATCGCTTCGAGAAATACCAGGCCAAAGCCCTCCCCAGTGCTTGGAAGGGCGAACACATCGGCGTTGGCGTAACAGGCCGCCACTTCTTCCTGCGAAAGCGTCTCCAAGAAGTGAACACGGCATTTCACTTGCTGTTCGGCCGCGATTTCCCTGAGTCGCGGAACATCATCGCCACTTCCAACTGCGACTAATTGCAAGTCTGGAATGCTGTGGCGTAATCGGCCGGCCGCCTGTATCAGAGAGTCGATGCCCTTGTACCGGTGGGCGGCAGCCCACCTGCCGACCGTCAGGATAATTTTGCCCTTCGGAAAATTAGCCGGCAGCGGGAGTTCCGATGGATTCCGGCAAAGGTCAAGGAGGGCAGGGTTCAAAGGCCACGGCAGCCTCCTAATCTTGGACTTCGCTATGTTTTGCTTGTCGGCAATTTCCCGCGCCGTGTAATTGCTCGGAGCGAGCACCATGCTTGCTTTTTGAAGGGCGGAATACCTCCGCGGCGAAAGTGGGTTCCACACCTCGATACCATGCGACATTACGATCGTTCGAAATACTGAATTCACTCTCTGCATGTAGCAAGCTGGAACGGCCAGGTGCGGGTGAGCCGCGACGATAATCGCTGTACCTCCCCGCGAGGTGCGCAAGGCCTTTCCGGTTGCGGAGAGAACGTATCGGGGCTTGTCTCGTCCAAATCCGCAGAATTTTATTTCAGCATCGCCACTCGGGAGGGTGTGTTCGCCGGCGGAATCGTTCAGACTGAGAATCTCAAGTGACCAGCCTCCGGCAGTTGCAATTCCTTTTAGAGCAGCCGCCGTCAGGCGTCCGGCTTCCTGTACTCCGCCGACGCCAAGCAAGTCTGTGAAAAGTCCTACGAGTTTCCGATCATGCTTCACGCGCTCCGGCATGGTCATCCCAGGAATGCTGCGAACGGGCGGCGATGGATTGGAACCCGGTTCATGTTGTTGGGCCCTGGGCGAACTTGTGTTCCATGGCGTGTTCTTTACGTTGAAGGATCGCCTGGCAGATCACGCTTAACTGGCGGCCACTCGCTTCCCAGTTGTACTTCTGAGCGGTTCGCGCGGCGTTCTCGGAAAGTTTCGAGCGAAATCCAGCATCTCTATGAAGCCGATCGAGCATTGACGCAAGCTCGCTCGCGTCCGTTGGATTCTGAATGATCAGCCCATCCACTCCGTCCGTAACAATTTCCGATACTCCCGCTTTGGCTGAAACGATCACCGGGAGGCCGCAGGCCATCGCCTCTGCCGGTGGAAGCGCAAACGTATCCTCCCGTGATGGGGCGACGCACACATCCGCGGCGGCGTAATAGAATTCGACATCCGCGCGAGGCGGCAGAAGGTGCACCCGATCGTTCAGACCCATGGTTGAAACCAAGTCGCGCAGAACCGCCGAGTCTTCGCGGCTGACAATAAGCAGTCGAAGCCTTTGATCGGAAAGCACCGCTAGCGCTTCGAGCAACACGGGAACGCCTTTATTCCGCCAGTCGTTCCCAATTAAAACCGCGGCAAAAGAATCTTCTGGAAGTCCGATCTCCCGCCTTGCCTCGCTGCGCATGCTCAGCCGCTGCTGTGGTGCAAATCGTTTATGGTCCAGTCCGGGATAGAGGACGGGGCTATCGTCCTTTCTTGAATAAAAACGCGCCAGTGCCTGAGAGGTCTTTCGTGCCACCAGAATCAAGGTGATATCACTGCGTGTGTAAATGCGGCGCTCCAGGAACATGATCAGCCGGTAGTACAGCTTCCGATGGAGCAGCCGAGGCCAGTGACTAAGACGGTGTCGCGCGAAACGGTCGGCTTCTCTGTTTTGCTGCGAGTATTCCGCGAAAATGATATGCACGGATATCGCATCTGCGTCAAAACAGTTGATCCCCGGACTGAACGTAAGATCGTACGGAAGGTCGCGAAAATGCCGGTCGAAGGCCCGCCACAAGTGATTTGCCGCGAACCACCAGATGTAATTCAGGAGATGCGGACCAGCTAATTTGGGAATGCGATGCCAGGAGGTTTCTCGCAAATCCACGTCGCGCACATCCTGGCTGTAGATGTGAATTTCAAAGGCTTCCGCCAGGAACGCTATCCATTCCACGACATGCCGTTCTGTACCGTGGCTATTATCCAGAAATGGAGTAACGACCGCCAACCGCGTCTTACGCTTTTCAGGACTCACGCCAACCTCAATTTTCCGTACGACGCATCACGGCCACTTTAACGTCGTTTATACAAAACTATCCGGCGGTAAGTTCCTTAAAGACGCAGAGATGGTTCGCGACCGTGCGTTCCAGACTGTAGGCATCGCGCGCGCGTTCCTGCGCCTTTCTTCGCAAACCACTTACGAGATTGGGCTCTGCCAACGCACTCCACATGCAGGCAGCCAAAGCCTCTGCATCGCCTGGGGGAAACTTGAGCCCGACATCGTCTACTATCTCACCCAATCCGCCGACATCAGACGCAATCACCAGGTGCCCGTGCATTAACTGTTCATAGGCGACCAGCGGCGCCACATCCTCCCAAATCGACGGCATGACCACCGCTACCGCGTCGCGCAGCAAGTCCGGAATGTTCTCAACAGCAGTGGAACCAAGGAATTCAACCTGGGCGCTCAATCCAAGGCTGGACGCAAGCGCTTCCAGCCGCCTGCGCTCCATTCCATCCCCAACGATTTTCAAGCGAAAAGACATTCCTCTTTTGCCAAGGAGCGAGCAAGCTTTCAGCAAGACTGGGACACCCTTTTCAGCAACCAGTCGCCCTACATATGCGAAATAGGGAGTACCTGCGTTCTCCGAATGCGAGGAAGAGGCCGACTTCGTGAGGTACTCTGGCACACCATGGGGGACAAACCGCGTTCTCGGCAAGTCCACACGCCTGCCGACGTGCTTCGTAGGGGCGATATTGACGGCCACCTTTCGAGCAAGCCACCGGCGTGGAAAGGTTAGCAGGAGAGTCCGAAAACTTTTAAGCCGGCCCATTGTGTCGGCGTTGCATTGCAGACACTTCCCGTATCGCCGCGCCAGGTAGTGGCCCGGGCAGACGCTCTTGTCCGGTTCAAATAGAAAAAGCCCATTCGGGCAGGCTGCCTGGTACCCATCATGTTCGAGCACGACGGGCTTCCTGAGCATCCATCCGAGAGCGAGCGGTACCAGGGCGGGGTTAGCGATGTGCAGCAAGTCCACGGACCGAATAAGGGACAGCAACTGCCGACTACCTGGCTGACGAACAACCCGAAAAGGCAGTTCGGAGTCGTTCATTTCCCCCGCTGGCGTTTGCGTCACGAGTGTCACGTCAATCTCCTGTCCGGACTGGCCCCGGGAAACACTGCGGAGCCCGGTGGCCAGGTCTCGCGTGACGGTTTGCAATCCGCCAACCACAGGAGCCCAAACGTGGGTGTAGATCATGATTTTCAAATCATGTTTCCTTGAACCCCAGCGCGCTGATAAAGTTTTTAGCTATCGCATCCCAACAAAAATATTCCTGAAAAGCCCTCACGCTTCTGAGGTGCAATTCCTGCCAGTAGTTTCGATCTCCCAGAACGCGCCCAAGCGAACAGCTGAGCGCCGCCGCGTCTCTATACGGCACCAAATCAACTCCGGCCGCGGCAAACGGCGTTCCTTCGGCGGCACCCGCATATGCGACGATAGGGACACCGCAAGCGATCCCGGCCAGAGCACTGCTGCGGCGCGGAAAGAGGCGCCCGCGAACGCACAGCATCGCATCCGATTCCGAAAGGACCCGGCTAACTTTCTCCGCGCTTACAATACCGAGATTCGATACCTCTACCGGGATTCCGCGGAAGGCGTTCTCAATATCCACTTGCGCTTCGGGCGTTCCCCTGCCTAGGAATACGACCTTCAGCTTGAATCCTTTGGACGCCAGGGAGGCCACTGCCAGCGAAATATCCTCCAGCTCAAATGCGCGGTATGGCAACTCACCCACGCAGTAAATCGCTACAGTCTTGGGATCGCCGTTCCGCGAGCCGAGGTTTGCGCGCATCGGCGAAAGCTCCGGCACGCTCGCGCCGATGGGAATCGAGACCGCCTTCGATGCGTTTACCGGCAGCCACTCGATTTTTTCCAGGGGGTCGGCGAAAATTGGCCTTTCCGTCAGATCATAGAGTTGCCGCAGCACCCATCGCTGGCAGGATCTCCGCAGCCGGTCAATGGTGCGCATCCCTTCATACCCGGAGGGTTCATGAAAGAGCACCCCGGCGCGGGCCCCGCGGCTGCGGACAACAAGAATAACGGCGACCGCCGCCAGCGGAAATCCACGGCGGGACCAGGCCAGCGATGTGAATTGCAGGATCACCCACTGGCCGCGCCAATCGGCCGCTTCCCTCCAAAGGTGCGTCAAGCTGCGCATCCAGCCTCGCTCCCGCCACTCGACGCGAACCTTTTCGACATCAACGCCGCGCCGCCGCAAAGCCGCCGCGAGAAACGTGCAGTAGTCTTCCACCCCGTCGGTCGGGGTGTCTCTCCGGCCAAGCAATACGATCATGCGCTGCACTTAATACCTGAGATCTGCCCAGGGGTTTGCCACGACCTACGGCAAACTCACTTTTTGCTCTTTTTGATCCGCAAAGTCGAACCTTACATCCAGATTCAGCGGGCCCTTGAGGTAATCGAAAATATCGGTGTCCGTTTCCGAGATGATGCTCAGTTCGGGCACCTGCACGTGATCCAACCAGTGGTGGCCATCATGGAATCGCGTGTCCCAAGTATAGATCCCGGGATGCAGCGGCAGCCGTTCAAACGACAGGCTGAATTCCCAATTTCCGGGCTCGACCCTAAGCTCCGGATACATTCCGGACCACAGAATCGTGTTGTCGTGGGAGCGAAGGATAACAACCATGATTCCCCGGCTGACGGCTTCTTTGGCGTAGCCCTGAAAACGAATAACCGTCGGACCGTTAACCTGGTCGAGATCGAGCCGATTGGACCGGTTGTGTTCGATGTACCAGGAATGAAATGCGAGAAGGCCCGGGGCGCGTTCGACCTCTGCCTGTTCGACGCTCAAAGAAGCGACTTCGTAGGCATTCACGATTTCCTTCGCGGACCCATCTCGCTGCAGTCGGCCACCGTCTATCCAGATGACGCGCTGGCATAACCGGCGGATCTGATTCATCTGATGACTCACAAAGACGATCGTTCGCCCGCTTTCGGAAACCTCCTGCATCTTGCCCAGACACCGTTTCTGAAACTCAATGTCGCCCACGGCCAGAACTTCGTCGACCAAAAGAATCTCCGGCTCGAGGTGAGCCGCAACGGCAAACGCCAGGCGCATCTGCATGCCGGTGCTGAAATGCTTCAAAGCTGTGTCCAGAAACCGTTCGACCTCCGAGAACGCGACGATCTCGTCAAATTTCGCGTTGATTTCGCTCTGCTTCATTCCCAATACCGCGCCGCTCAGGTAGATGTTTTCGCGCCCCGTGAGTTCCGGATGAAAGCCGGTGCCGACTTCGAGAAGGCTTCCGACCCTCCCTCGAATCTCAGCAAATCCAGAGGTCGGGCGGGTAATACGAGAAAGCAGCTTCAGAAGAGTGGTTTTTCCCGATCCATTGCGCCCGATGAGCCCGACAACTTCGCCCTGGTGGATATCGAACGACACATCGCGCAGCGCCCAAAGGAAATCCCGGCTGCGTGTGCCGCGCCGGAATGGCGCCGTGGCAAGCCGCGTCAGGATATCGCGCAAGGCGAGATAGCGCTCGCGCTCACCAATCCTATAGCGCTTTCCCAGCCCTTCGGCGTGTATTACGGCATCGCTCATTTTTCGAATCAGGCCATTCCCTGCCAGTTTTCAAACAACATCGGCGACCGTAGTCTCCATGTGCTGAAAATAGGCAAGTCCACCAAAAAGGACGAGAACGACTACGCGCCGCAGAGACAAGCAGCATGGGCCCGGGCGCGTTGCCATGCCCGGCAAGCGACCAGCGAAAGCCCTCGATCACACCCGCCATCGGATTCAGCCCGTAAAGCCATCGCCATCTCCCAGGCACGAGAGAACTCGGATATGCGACGGGCGACGCAAACATCCAGAACTGAATGAGAAACGGCATCACGTAGCGCACGTCACGGTAAATCGCGTTGAGCGCCGAAAGCCATAATCCGACGCCCAGCGCTGTCAGTACGGCGAGCAGCAGAAAAGCCGGAAACCATACGATCGCCGAACCCGGATGAACGCCGTAATAAATCATTAGCGCGAGAAACATCACAAAGGAAATTCCGAAATCAACGAGGCTTGCCAGCACCGCAGCAAGCGGCAACGCCACCCGCGGAAAATAAACTTTCGTAATTACTCTCTGATTCTCGACGATCGCGTTCGTGGCATTCTGCAGGGCAGAAGCGAAATACATCCAGGGCAGTAGGGCGCTGTAATAGAAGATAGGATAAGGCATCCCTTCTGATGGAACATGCGCGAGCCTGCCGAAAAATAAACTGAAAACCAGCATGGTTAGAAATGGCTGTAGCACGGCCCACGCCGCGCCGATCGCCGTCTGCTTATAGCGGATCTTGATGTCACGCCACACCAGGAAGTACAGCAATTCGCGATAAGCCCACAACTCTGAGAAGGGGAATTCCAGCCAGCCGGTCGAAGGGGCGATCCGCAACACGGAAGGTTTCGAAAACCCGCTTGCCTGCGCTGAGGCGGAGCTCATTGGTTCGCAGCCTGCGGTTGATCAGCCTTCAACTGTTCCACGTCCTGCTCCTCAATGCGATCCATCAATGCACCGCGGCGTGTCAGATACCCCTTGACGACAGCTTCCGCCCGCAGCGGAACGACAGCCACTTGGTTGTAGGCGGCCTTGCGCCACGAAATCGGCCCGCGGACCGGGATTAAATGCGTGCCCCACTGAAACATCAGCCCCAGGTTCCACACGATGAACGTCGCGGTGATCACGGCAGCGAAAGCGCCTGCCTGGCGACCCTGCCAAGCGCGCCCGAAAGAATCAAAGAATGCAGCCAAACCGACGACGAATATCACCGTGAGCGATACAAAAAATCGGCTGCCGAACGACGAAATACCATCCCAATCCTGGTAGCACCCGATCAGATAAAGGTATCCGAGGAATATCCCCGCCGAGCACAGCGCCAACTGCGGATCGTACCTCCGCAGCAGGACAATGCCTATTACAGCTAGCAGCACGATGGGCGTCCAGCTGAAGATTCCGTGATCCGGCGAAAAACAAACGCGCAGCAGGGCCGGGGAATTCCAGAACCAGCGCTCCGTATAGCCGAAATTCAGGGCGCTTCCGTAAATAATTTTCTTTGCGATCAGTGTCGGAGAGAAAGCAAGTAGCGCAGCAGCCGCAAAGGATGCATAGTTTGCTAATAGCGGAGTAAATCGCTTCTCCTTAGCGACAGCGGGCTCGGGAGTGGCCCTGAGGTACGCAGATTCCATGACCGGCAAGGCGAGCAACACGACATTCAAATAATAAACATCCAGCGCCAACCCACCCAGGGCCCCGAGCGCCGCCCACTGCGGCCAGGTGCGAGCCTCACGCGTGCGATTCCAGTACCAGAAAAAAAGCGCAACCGCAAAAGCGGACTGCGCATGCGACCACGAGGGATTCAATACCATGTAAACGGGAAGCGAAGTTCCCAACCAGATACCGAGCGTGGCGAGGAAAGCCCAGCCCTCCGGCACGAACGTTCGCGCCACTCGAAATCCGATCAGGAGCGCCAGAAAACCATACACCGCCGTCCCGAGCGCCATCGCCGCTAAATACGGCGGAGAATAGCCGTCAGGGGGTATTTTTCCGCCTACCCAGTCGTAGAGAAGAACGCCCGCGTGGGCAACAATGAGGAAAGGCCCCCATAAAATGGCCGGCCCGATCGAAAAGTGATTATTCAGGTGGCCAGTCGCCGTGAACTCTTCTGGGCGGATGCGATTATTTTCATCCACGCGGCCCATGCGAAAGCTCGTGTTGGCTCTCAGCCAGTCCTGGGTGAAATCCAACCGGTGCTCGATCAGCAGCGAGCGCGCGAACGCGTAGTAGCCCACACCGTCGCCGCGAACCCAGGGGTTGATCAGGGGCAACGTAAGCGCGAACAACAGAACAAGCAACCTCTCGTACTTCGTGAGAAGCAGGAAGCTCACGATTTCACAGCCACGGCGGAAGAACGTTCCGATTCAGCAGCGCCCGGGCCTGTTTCCTTGCGCAAGATTGCAATTAGCGAAAGAGGCGGCAGCGGAAGCAACGGCTCTAGCCTGCGGAACAGCGGCGTCAAAAAGTTGAGCACCCGGATTTGGCCGAGGTCGAAAGTTTTCTTGTGCAAGACGCGGCCATTCAGCCACCAACCCAGCACCCCCGCCTTGTTGAACTTCAGCATCTTCTCAACCCGGAATCCCGCCTGGGTTGCTACAGTGGCCAAGCCAGCCTCCGTGTAACGACGCATATGCCCCAACACCGCGTCGAGGGTCCCATAGAGCCTGGGCCCGCAGGGCACCAATATGATTGCCCGTCCTCCTGTCTCCAGGCTTTTCCAGATATTTCGCAGCGCCAGTTCGTCCTCGTCTATATGCTCCACCACGTTCAGGCAAACGACGGTGTCGAAAGACTGGCCCGCGGGGAACGATTCCGGCTCCGTGGCATTCGTGTAAGCGACGCGCATGTACGGGCGAGTGGCACGCAGCGTAACCAGATAATTCAGATAATTCGGGTTGACGTCGGTCGCCCAATAAATCGCGCGAGGCATCAGATGAACGGACATATTCCCGGTACCAGCCCCGATTTCCAGCACGCGATCCCCAAGGAAGGGACGAATCACGTCCGCCATCCAACCCGTGAAGCGCGGCGCGCGGTTCAAACGCTCGAGGATTTCTCCGCCGGTTTCATCTTCGTTATAGATGCGATCGGATACGGCATAGCGCAGGATAGCTCCAAAGGCGCGCACTCCGTCCTTCCAGTTGATCTTCTTGCCTTCGAGATACGTTCTGCCGGAATAGCTGATCGGCACTTCGAAGATGCGGCTTCCCCGCTTGGCCAGCTTGATGGCGAGTTCAGGTTCGACATCGAACGTCGAGCTTTCCAACGGGATACTTTTCAGCAGGCTGGTACGGACCATCTTGTAGCAGGTTTCCATGTCCGTGAGGTTCAGATCGCACACGAGATCGCAAAGGAACGTCAGCAGTTTGTTTCCCAGCGCGTGCCGGAAGAAGAGTGTCCGCCGGTATCCACCGGACATGAAGCGGGAGCCGAAAACCGCGTCGGCCTCGTCGAACAAAAATATTTCGACCATTTTCGGCAGGTCAGCCGGGTGATACTCAAGATCCCCGTCGTGAATCACCACGAGCTCGGTGTCGACGTACTGTAGGCCGGTTCGTATGGCCGCGCCTTTCCCGCTGTTCTTTTCATGACGCAACCAGATCCAGGAAAGCTTCGCATCTGGTTGGACCGGATCAAGCGACTTCCGAAATCGCTCGATGGCTGTAGCCGTGCCGTCGGACGAGCCATCATCTACCACGATCACCTTAATCAGATCTAAGAGAGGAGATTCCGCAAGCACCCGCAGGCGCGCGAGGCTCGCCTCGATCAGATACTGTTCGTTGTAGACCGGCACGATTACCGAAAGCGTTGTCGCCATCCGCTTGTTTCGCGCGCTGCCGGAATCCGGCCGCGCAGCATCGGCCATGTCTCGCGTGAAGCGAGTTCTCTCGGCGCGGCCTGTGGGTGTCGTATTCACAGCAACTCTCCGTCGATACCGGTGGTTGTTATTTTCTACCCCAACACGGTCTTGGGCAATATTGTTTCCCGCCGTGGTGCAATGTCTGAAATCGTGGCGAAAGCGCCGATGCCAGCCAACACGGCTAAGAGCGGATCGATAAACGGCATCCGGAGCCGCGTATTCATCACAAATGGTAAGTGCATTGCCGTTACAAAAAGGACATAAATCAAGAATAGCCGTGCCAACCGCACATTTCGCGCGTGCAACTGAAACCACCCGAAGATCGCCATGCCGAGAATTGCCCAATAAACCAAGACGCCCAATGCTCTGGCGACGCGCAGGCGAACCGGAAAAGATCCAGTCCACAGCAATTGGTCCATGCTTAGCCAGAACCCGGATACCTTCTTCGTTTCGACTGGAATCAGCCCCCAGCCTAGCCTGCGCCAGGCCCTCATCGCGGCAGCCCAGCACTGGCGATCCAATACAGGTTCCTCGGGCAGATAGAGGCGGCTCCGGCTGTTCGTCTCGACATCGATGGGCGGTACCCATCCCACCTCGGCACGCAACTTTTCAGCGTCTCCCGGGAGTGCCCGTCCTTGGGGCGTAACGACGCCTTCGAGCGCGTCGAGGCCGCCGTGAGTGGAAAAGAGAGCCGCTCCGTGAAAGACGCTCCAGTTTCGAATGAGCCATGGAGAAACTATCAGGAGCGGCAGAAGGGCCGCTACGGGAACGCCCTGCCACCTCGGCAGACCATCCTTTTGAAAAAACACCAGGCAGAGACCCACCACAGCGAGCAGAGCCACATTGAAGCGGGTGAGCGAGCCAAGGCCTGCGGCACATCCAAGGCCTGCGAGCACGATCCAGCCGGGCCTGAAGAAGTATTCCACGAAGAGAAGTAGAAAAATCGCGACGAATAGAGTTGCGGTCGCTTCCGTCAAGATCTCCCCGTTCATCTCGACGAGCGTTGGCGAAAGGAGCGCAGCCACCAGCGCAAACTTCCAAGCCATCTTCCCGAAGATCCTTCGTGCCAGCGTCGCACAGAGAAACACTACGGCAAGACCCTCGAGAAATTGCAGACAGCGGATGGCCCCCGGGGCGTGGTCGCCGAATAACCGTAAGAAGGACGCCAGTATCAGCGGGTATGCAGGCGCTCGCAGCGCTGTAGGCATGCCCGCATAGGCATAGCCCTTGCCCTCCGCGAGATTGCGCGCCAGCAAAACGTAAGCCACGGTATCACCCCCGCCGCCCCACGGAGTTCTCAATGCGTCGCCTGGCAGCGCGGCAACGAGTATCCGTAGGATGACTCCGGCCGTTACAAGACCTGCAAAAATGTAAGGGGTTTGTCTCGCAGGTCCTGCCTGGACGCGAGGAATCAAGATTCCTTCTTCTTCATGAGACGCGATCGAGCTGGCTGCGAAGCGGCTCATTCCGATCCGCCGAATTTGCGGACGCGACGCGTGGTTCTTACCCGGCTTGCGTAAACGAACGTTTCGTCATTTGCTCGTTTTCCAAAACACCCTGGCGGCAACGTTCTAGAGCGATACTTTGGGCGGTTCGTCGGGCACCACCGGAAATTGCGAGCGCTTGCCGGACTCCTCGCCATATCCATAGCCATACGCGTATGGATAGTAGCGGTAGGAGTAGTAATAATCAGGAGCGCTTGCATCCACCGCATTCAGGACCACACCAAGCAGTCGGCACTTCACGTCCGCGAGCAGATTGCGAGTGCGCGTGAACGCCTCTTTGGGCGTTGAGCCGCTGCGCACTACCAGCAGCACCCCGTCGGTGAGCGCAGACAGGATCACAGCGTCGGTGGCAGCCATGATGGGGGGAGTATCGATCACGATGAACTTAAAGCGCCGGCGCAATTCCGCGATTGCTTCGCGCATTCGATGGGAAGAAAGCAGGTCTGCGGGACTCGGAGGCACCGGCCCGGTTAGCAAAGCGGAGAGGTTATTGATAGTCGGGTGTGGGGCTATGGATTCTTCGAGACTGGTAACGCCCGCAAGATAGGAGCTAAGGCCGCCAGACTCTTTGCCGCCTGTCAAATTCAAAGCGCGCCGGATACCGGGCTTGCGCAGATCGGAATCCATCAACAGTGTGCGATCGCCGAGTTGTGCCAATGTGACACTCAGGTTTACCGCAGCCGTTGTTTTCCCTTCGCGCGGCAAAGCGCTCGTAACCAGGATCACCTGGGGAGGATGGTCCGCCTGGGAAAGAAGGAGCGAGGTGCGTAGCGCGCGGAACGCCTCGGAAATCTGAGATTTCGGCTGAATATAGGAGAGCATCTCCACTCGTGGCCCGGAGGGAGTCGGCGGAGCGGTTTCTCGGCCAAGGCGGGCCAGCCGGCCGTGACCATTCAGCTCGGGGAGCGACGGCACAACGGCCAGTGACGGCAGCCCGGTGAGCGTCTCGATGTCGTCGGGAGACTTGATGGTGTTGTCGAGATACTCGCGGAAAATAGCCAGGCCGATTCCGCCGATAATGCCCACTAGAAATCCGAGAACAATGTTCCGGGCCTTCTGGGGCCGAGACGGCGTTGTTGGTGCCAGAGCAGGGTCAACAACGCGGATGTTGCTTGATCTCAATCCAGCCGTGATGCCCGCTTCTTTCAGTTTTTGGAGGAGTCCGTCATAGAGCTGCTTATTGGAATCTGCGTCGTGCTGAAGGATATGATACTGGACAAGTTTTTCGGCCTGCGCGTTGGCCTCGCCCTTTTGCTGATCGAGCGCCTGCTGCAAAAGTTGGACGCGGCTCCGCGCGGTATTGTATTCCTCTTGAATGCTTTCGACCATCGTCTTGCGGGCATTGGCGAGATTCTCTTCCACTTCCTTCCGTTGCGCGGCCAGCCGCTGCACCTTCGGAAAGTTTGGCCCGTACAGGTTCACGGCATCGGCATATTGCGCGTCCAAATCCGCTTTCCGGCGCTCGATGTCTTGCACCACCACGTTGTCCCGGGCGGCCGGCAGCGCATCGACATTCCCTGACGCAGCCATGCGATACAAAGCTTCCTTTTCCGCAAGCCCTGTCTGGGCCTCCGTAACGGCCCTGCTCAGATCGGCAAGTTTCTGCGTGGTGATGTCCTGCTTCTCGTCGATCTGCCATATCTGATTCTCGCGTTCGTAGGCGATGCGGGCGTCTTCCGATTTTTCGACTTTAATCCGAAGCTCTTCCAGTTCCGAAGAAAGCCAGGTGGAAGCCTGCGTGGTGGCGTCGTACTTGCTTCTGAAATTCTGCTCGATGTAATTCTGCAGATGCGCATTCACGATCTCTGCCGCCAGCTTCGGGTCCGAACCCTCGAAGGTCACCTCGATGAGCTGGCTATTCGGCACGCGCTTCACGCTGAGGCTGCCCAGGAACGCGCTTAAAATAGCGGGCCGCTGTCCTGCTGCTTGCCCAGGCTCGGCAATGACAGGGGTGGAAGAACCCGACCCCCCATATTCCGGATATCTCTCCAAATCAAGCGACTTGATCGTCTGGAATGCCAGCGTTTCACTCTGGAGAATTTCGGCTTGCGTCTCGATGTAATTCTCCATGTCCATGTATTCGTCGTACGGGTTTTCACCTTGAAAGGGGAGATTGTTTTGCGATTCCCGGTCGACTTCGACGCGGGCGGTCGCCTGGTAGACGGGCTTCATCTTGAAAGAAGCAATCGTAACGATGGTGACTACCGTGAGGAGGAATGTGAGAATGAGCCACTGGTGCTTCCTGAGAATCAGAACGTAATCGAGCAGGTGCGGATCACGCGGCATCTGCTCCCAGGGAAGAACCGAAGGTGCGGGAAGCACGGCCAGAGAATCTGCCGCCGCCTTGCGCTCTCGGACTACGAGTCTTGATGCATCTTCCATTAAGTCACAATCCTCGTCGTCAGAACCACTCCCATATTCCTGGAACGCTTGTCAGTACGATCGGTAAACGGCGAGCCCGGTTCCGATTCCCAATGCCGCCTCGCCGCCGCGGGCAAGAGCCTTCCTGCCCACGCTATCGGGCACGTAAAGAATATCGTTCGCCTTCATCGGTATGTCGTCGGCTTTACGGTTCTCGATTTGTTTGATGCGGACTGGAATATTGTCCTTCTGGCCCGTCGCTAAATTGTTTCGCATGATGACTGCATCGTTGGATTTCGCAAACGGAGTAAGCCCATGCGCGAGAGCGACGGCCTTCAACACCGTAATCTGCTCTCCATGGCTTTGCAGCACGTAGCCTCCCGGCTGGGAGATGCCGGCGCCCATTACGTAAACGATTCCAGCCCTGGGAACGCTGACCACATCCCCGCCGTACACCTGGATATTGAAAGCGGGATTCCCCGATTCGAGCAAATCTTGCAGTCGAATCGTGATCGTCTGGCTCTTGGGAACCGTGCTGTCAGAATCACGAGCCTCTTTGAGCGCTGACGGTCCCTCTGGAGCCGGACGCGTAATCAGAACTTCACTGCCTGCTGAGTCGGCAATGCCGCCGGCCGCAGCTAGCAGCTCAAGCAAAGTCGTCGGCCGCATGACCTGGTAAACCACGGGATGGCCCACAGCGCCTATCACGGAAATCGGCTGGCTGTTTTGTTCGCGAACAGACACAGTTACCTGCGGGTGGGCAACCAGACCATTCTCTACGAGAAGTTGCTGGAGCTTCTCTTCCAATTGCACTTCCGTCAAACCGGCGGCGGGAATCTTGCCGGGAATCAGCGGATAGCCAATGTCGCCCGTGTTGCTGACCCGGACGTCTCGTGATAGCTCCGGAACGTCAAACACATCGATATGCAGCAAATCCCCGACCCCGATTGGCGTGTCCAGGGCGGTCGCGTGCGCAAATCCAGCCAGTTCTTGAATTTTCTGATTTGTCTGCTGCGGGGTCTCGTATTTTCCCTGAGCGCGTGCGCACGCGCAATAGAGGATCAAAATGGCGACAGGGATGAGCTTCCCTTTACCCCAGTCCCAAGCCGACCGGCCCTTCACATACATCGATAGGATATCCCCTGGCAACTATCACTCAGCAGATATGGAAGTGTCAATCGCGTGATTCCCCATGTGAAACACCAATCCTACGTGAATGGAACAGTTTCGGTCGCTTTTTCTCCGTAAAAATACGCATTTGTTACCATCCATTTGTTCGATCAAACACGCCCCACCCCTTGAAGTTTCTGAGTTCTCCCGTACCATGCCTCTTAATGGACTCACTATCGAAAACGTCATCTCCCCTTCGCAGAATTGTTTATTCACCCCTCTTTATCTGTGCTGTCGCGTTTGCGGTGCGGAGCCTCGCGCTCTACTTGGCTTGGCGCCGGGGGTTCGAGAATGGCCCATATGCTTTTGAGGCGGGTCGCATTGCGGAATCGATCGCATCGGGCCACGGTTTCAGTTCACCGCTCGCGCTGGTGCATACTGGACCGAGCGCGTGGCTATGTCCCATTTTCCCCTATATGATGGCTGCAGTGTTTCACTTCTGGGGAATATTCACCCCTGAATCCCTCGCCGTCATTCAAATTTTGAATTGCGCCTTCGCTTCCCTTACGGTGTTCCCGATTTACTCCTTGGGGAAAAGATCTTTCGGGACGGGTATCGCCTTGCTTGCATCTTGGGTGTGGGTTTTTCTTCCCTCGGCAATCCACACGCCAGTGGCCGACATATGGGACACGGCCTTGACTACCCTTCTTTTCGCGCTGATTCTCTGGGCGACCGCTGCCTTGCCGGATCAAAGTGGTTTTTTCCCATGGGCTGCTTATGGGGTTCTCTGGGCTACAGGCGCGCTCGTCAACGCTTCGATGCTATCGGTATTCCCCTTGTTTTTCGCCTGGCTCGTCTGGCGCCGCCGCTCGAGTCCATCCACGGCCGTGCGCCTGGCGACCGTTGCCTTGGTCGCGTTTGCGCTGGTATTGGTTCCCTGGACCATTCGCAATTACCGCGTTTTCGGAAGGTTCATTCCGTTTCGGTCCGCGTTCGGCCTCGTGCTATGGCTCGGCAACAATCCGCGGAGCATGGAGTTCACCTCATTTCCCAATCATCCTTTCACTAATCCGCAGGAAGCCGCCGATTATCAGCGCCTCGGTGAGATGCCCTATATGGACCTGAAACGCCAGGAGGCCCTCGCGTTCATGAAGTCACACCCGGACCAGTCGCTAAAGTTCTTCATGCACCGCATCGGGAGCAACTGGTTCTCGATCAGTGACCGACCGCACGAGACATGGGCGACCGACCCGATTTACCTGAAGGCATATTTCGTCTTTAACGCAGCCCTGATCGGCTTCGCATGGCTCGGCCTTGCCTTGGCGTTGCGGTCGCGGGTACCGGAGGCGGCACCTTATCTGGCCGTCCTTGTCGTCTATCCTTTCCTGTACTATCTGACCGGAACTCTCTTTCGATACCGATTTCCGATGGAACCTCTTCTCACTGTTCTTGGCGTTTATGGCGGCGTCTCTCTCTTGCCGGAATCACTCGGGACGGAATTTCGAAATCGCACCGCGCCCTTCTTTGATCGGCCGCCCGAAGGCTCTGCGCCCCTCGAACAGCAGCAATACCCGTCCTGATCGATGCTTTCAAAATTGCCCATGCCGGCCCTAAACGCGCCATTGCAAGAAGGAACCTCCCCATGACGCGGGAACAAGCTTTTGCCGGCATGCTGGTCCTCGTTTGCCTCGCCGTGCTGGGTCTCCTTCCAGGTGGCGGCGGCCGAGCCTTTGGCGCGATTGAAAAGCTCGGATCACGCTTGGCGAAAAGAAAGCTGCTCGCGATTTTCTCGATCGCGGCCGCGGCGATTCTGCTGCGCGTGGTGCTCCTTGGCGTAAACCCAATTCCCATTCCACAATTTGCCGACGAATTCAGTTATCTGCTGGCGGCGGATACATTCACCCACGGCCGTCTCACGAACCCGCCGCATGAAATGTGGATCTTCTTCGACACGCTCCACGTCAATCAGCACCCAACCTATATGTCGAAATACCCGCCCGCACAGGGCCTGGTGCTTGCTGTCGGGCAAATCCTCGGCCATCCCTGGATCGGATCGCTCTTGGGCATGGCAATCATGACCGCCGCCATCGTTTGGGCGCTGCAAGGATGGTTTGCCCCGCCCTGGGCGCTATTGGGTGGGGTCCTTGTGCTCCTTCGTCTGGATTTATTTGGATACTGGATGAACAGCTATTGGGGTGGCGCCGTCGCGGCAACGGGCGGAGCCTTGGTCATAGGGTCGTTTCCCCGCATTGCGTATCACGGGCGCGCGCGATATGCCGTAATCCTCGCATTGGGCGAGGCGATATTGGCCAACAGCCGTCCCTTCGAAGGCTTGATCTTCTCGCTGCCGGTGCTGGCCGCGCTTCTTGTGTGGCTCTTCCAGCGCGGAACTCCTCCCCTGCGTCAGAAATTGTTGCAGGGAGTCGCTCCCTTTTGCACCGTGGTTCTCCTGGCGGGAATATTCATGGCTTACTACAACTGGCGCGGTACGGGGAATCCGTTTCTTTTCCCTTACACGGTGTACGACCGAACGTATCTCAGTAGCGAGCCTTCCTTGCTGTGGCAGAAGGCAACTCCTCTGCTTCATTACGCCAATCCGCAATTCAATGCGTTCTTTAACGGCTGGAGCCTCGACGCGTGGCGGGACGGCCGGGCTGATCACATCCGCAAAGCAATTCGGCTCTTGGCGCGGGACGTTGGAAAGTACGTACGCTTTTTCCTGTGGCCCGAGCTTTGCGTGCCCTTCCTGGCTCTCTTCTGGATTCTGCGCGACCGCCGGGTTCGGTTTCTCGTCGTGCAATCGGCGATTTGCTTTGCCGGCTACGTCTTGGTTGCCTGGTTCTTTCCGCATTACACCGCTCCCTTGCTGGCGACGGTGATCATCCTCATGATTCAAGGGCTTCGCCATCTAAGGAGGGCCACTTATCGCGGGCGCCCGGTCGGGATCGGGTTTTCTCGCGCGGTCGTGATTTCCGCGGTCGTGTTAGCCCCGTTTCACGACATGGAATTCCCGAAACCCGGCATGGAACCCCGAGCCCGAATCGAGGCCGAACTCGAAAGAACGGCGGGCAAACATCTCGTGATCGTGCGCTATTCGCCGAATCATTACCCGCACGCAGAATGGGTTTACAACCGGGCGGACATTGATGATTCGAAGGTCGCGTGGGCGCGGGAGATACCCGGCGTCGACCTCACCCCGCTTCTCAACTACTTCCGGGGACGCCATGTCTGGGTAGTAGACGCCGACAGCCGCTCACCTGAGCCGCATCCCTATTCAGGGCCGCTGACGCCTTAGGACACTTCGTTTCAGAAGTTCAGGGCAGCTTCGAAGGATTAGCTAATCTAGTTAAGAGTTTCGGGTTTCGCGCTCGAAGGGAGCCGGACCAACCGCGCGTCGGTAACGGAAGGCACCGCCAAAATCTTTTGCGCCACGGACGCGTCGATTTCCCCATCCAGTCCCAGCAGTGCGAGCGCTTCGGCGCCGTGCACCGGAGCCCTGCGGCCCAGCGCAAATGTGGCGATGTTCACACCCAAGTTACCGAGAGCCGTGCCGATTCTTCCGATCACGCCCGGCACATCCACATTGCGGGTCAGCAGCAGCGTGCCTTCGAGCGCGGCTTCGAGGCCAATTCCATCGAGGGCGACGATGCGGGGCGAGCCGTCCTGCCCCACCGTTCCTTCTACGGTAAGCTCGCGGCCGCCGTCGGAAGCTGCGACCTCCACCGTATTGGGGAAACCACGCTCGCGGCGGCGCGTTGTCTCTTCAACGACCAACCCGCGGGATGCGGCCGCCTCGGAGGCATTCACAAGGTTCACCTTTTCGTCCAGAATCGGGTTCAGGATCCCGATCAGCACGGCGCTGCGGATCAGGTGCGAGCCCAGTTCCGAAGGCTCTCCCGCGTAGCGAATTTTAATGCGGTTGAAGCTGGGAGAAGGCGCCGCCTGCGCCACGAACATTCCCAGCCGTTCGCCCAGTTCAAGATATGGACGCAGCCGCCGGTATTGCTCCGCTGAAATGGCGGGCATGTTCACCGCGTTGCGGATCAGCCCATCCGCCAGATAATCGCGTATCTGCTGCGCCACCGCCGTTCCCACTTCCTCCTGGGCCTCGCGCGTCGATCCCGCAATGTGCGGCGTGGCGATCAAATTCGGCAACCCGACGAGCGGCGATTCCTTGGGCGGTTCCTTGGCGAACGTGTCCACGGCCGCACCCGCAAGTTTGCCGGAGCGCAGCGCTTCGGCCAGCGCCGGTTCGTCAATCAATTCTCCTCGAGCGCAATTGATGAGCATCGCGCCCTTCTTCATATGCTCGATCGCCGCCGCATTGATGATCTTTTCCGTGGTCGGGCTGAGCGCCGTGTGCAAAGAAACCACATCCGACCTTTCGAGTAACTCGTTCAGGGTAACTAGATCAACATCCACCTCGCGAGCGGCCGCTGGGGTCACGTAGGGGTCATAGGCCAGCACTCTCATGCCAAACGCGTGAGCGCGCCGCGCGACCTCGGTTCCAATCCGGCCGAACCCCACGAGCCCGATGGTTTTCCCCCGCAACTCCGTTCCCGAAAATGCCGATTTCTCCCATTTGCCGGCTTGAATCGAGGCGTTCGCCTGCGGAACCGACCGCGCCAGCGCGAGCATTAGCGCAAAGGTATGCTCTGCCACGCTTACGGAGTTTCCCCCGGGCGTATTCATTACGAGCACGCCGTGATGGGTGGCGGCGTCCATATCGACGTTGTCCACGCCAACGCCAGCGCGCCCGACCACGCGAAGCTTCCGGGCATTCTTGAGCAGGGCCGGAGTTACTTTTGTGGCGCTGCGAACGACCAACCCATCGGCATCGGCGATCTGAGCTGCCACGTCGGCGGCTGACGGAGTCAGAATCTCCCAGCCCGTTTCGCGAAGAAGCGCAATTCCACGTTCACTGATTTTGTCGGCAACGAGAATTTTCATAGGAACTAAAGGTTAGCGATAGCCCGCACTCGTGTCAAATGCGGATGCCCGATTTGTTCCCGGTTGCAACCGCTCCCGGTTATCATGCAGACTTCGTGATTGAAAATTCGCCCTTGAAACACAGTTCATTTTCGCTCGCGTCTGCCGGAGAACAAACATGGATGTGCAGGTAACCCGGCTCTCTGCAGCGGCGCGCCTCGACCGGCTCCCGGTCACGTCGATACACCGGAAGATCATGTGGATCGTCGCCATCGTGTTCTTTTTCGAATTGGGCGACCTTTACACGTTTGCCTTTGCCGCTCCCGCAGTGATGAAATTCTGGGCACTCTCGGTCTCAACGATTAGTCACATCATCGCATGGACCTTCTTCGGCATGTTTTTGGGGGCCGTCACCGGAGGCTGGATCTCTGACCAGCTTGGCAGAAAACGCGCTTTGCTTCTCACCACGGCCTGGTATTCCGGATTTTCCCTCCTTAATGCCGCGGTGCATGACACGGCGGGCCTTTCCGTCACGCGACTGCTCACCGGAGTCGGTCTCTCCGCGATGACCGTGATCGGCATGACGTACATCAGCGAAATGTTTCCGGCAAAGCAGCGTGGCGCCTACCAGGGCTGGGTGATGACGATCGGCCTGATCGGCATTCCCGTCACCGCCTACGTCGCGCGATTCACGGTTCCAATCGCCCGCTGGGGCTGGCGACTTGTTTTCATATGGGGCGCCATGGGTCTGGTGGTCCTCTTGTTTTCCAGCCATCTCTTGGAATCTCCACGCTGGTATGAGCACCAGGGCAAACTGGCCGAAGCGGACGCCGTGCTAGGCCCTATGGAAGCCTGCGCACGTGCGGAATTCGGGGACTTGCCACCTGCGATGGAATTGGTCGAGCAACATGCGTCCCGAGGGGGATATACCGATCTGTTCGCCCCGGCCTACCTCGGCCGCACCACCATGCTCGTGACCGTGTGGATCGCGCAGACCCTCGGTTTCTACGGCTTCAGCGCCTGGGTGCCCACGCTGCTCGTCGCCCACGGGTTTTCACTGGTGCAGTCTCTCGCGTGGTCTTCCGCAATGACCATTGGCGCGGTCCCGGGAGCGCTCATCTCCGCGCTTATTTCCGACCGCTGGCAGCGCAAATGGTCCATCGCCATCACGGCGCTGCTGATCGCCTTCTGCGGGATCATGTACGGAACGACCTTCAAGATCGCATCCATCGTCATATTTGGCTTTTTGGTGGCTATGTTTTCACAGACATTCGCGCCGCTGCTCTACGCCTACACGCCGGAATGTTATCCTACTCATATCCGCAATTCGGGCGCTGGTATAGGATATGGAGTTGGCAGGCTTGCGAACGTTTTCGGTCCGCTGATCGTCGCCCTCCTGTTCAATCATTACGGCTATAAGAGCGTTTTCGTCTACGTGGCCGCGATGTGGGTGCTCGTCGCCGCGATTGTCAGCGCCTTTGGCCCTTCGACGAAAGCGCAAGCGCTCGCGTAGGTTGCACCGCAATTTCAATATGGAGCAGACTCTGGACGCGTTTGACGTAATTGTGATTGGAGGCGGCAATGCCGCACTGTCCGCCGCGCTCGCCGCGCGCCACATCGTGCCGCGCGTTCTGCTGCTGGAGCGCGCGCCCGAGCACATGCGCGGGGGCAATTCGCGGCACACACGCAATGTCCGCTGCGCGCACGCCACCGGAGACCAGTTTTTCTCCGCTCCCTACTCCGAAGAAGAGATGCTTGAAGATCTCATCAGCGTGACCGGCGGCCCCGCGAACATCGATCTCGCCAAATTTGCCATTCGCCAATCGAATATGCTGCCGAAGTGGATGAGCGAGCACGGCGCCAACTGGCAACAGCCGCTGGCGGGAACCCTGAGCCTCGGACGCACCAACCGTTTTTTTCTAGGCGGCGGAAAGGCGCTGCTGAACGCTTACTATCGAACCGCCCGCAGCATGGGAATCACCGTGCTGTACGACGCTTTTGTGGAAGATCTGATCATCGAAAATGACCGGTTCGAAGCTGTTGCGTTTAAAACACCGGCCGGCACAAATGGTCGGCGCGAGATCATTCGCGGCCGCGCTGTTGTGGTCGCCACGGGCGGTTACGAAGCAAACCTCGAATGGCTCAAGCGGCACTGGGGCGCCGCCGCCGACAACTTCATCGTCCGCGGAACTCCCTACAACGACGGAGCGATGCTAGCTAATCTGCTCAGCAAGGGTGCAAAGACCATGGGCGATCCGAAAGGCTTTCACGCCGTGGCTGTCGACGCCCGCTCGCCGAAATTCGACGGAGGCATCGTCACCCGCTTGGATGCCATTCCTTTCGGCGTCGTCGTCAATAAGTTCGGCTGCCGCTTCTATGACGAAGGCGAAGCCATCTGGCCCAAACGCTATGCGATATGGGGCGGCCTCATCGCCCGGCAACCCGATCAGATCGCCTCCGTAGTCGTAGACGCTAAAACCATCGGCCGCTTTCTTCCGCCGATGTTCAAGCCCTATAAGGCCGATTCGCTGGAAGCGCTGGCGCGGTCTCTGAATCTCGACCCCGTTGCTTTCTGCGCCACTCTGAACGAATACAATCGCGCCACCTCCGGCCAGATCGAGCAGCGCCTCGAAACTCCCGATGGAAATGGAACGCGCGGAATCTCGCCGCCCAAAAGCAACTGGGCGATTCCCATCGACACGCCGCCCTTTTACGGACTTCCCCTCCGTCCCGGCATCACGTTCACCTACATGGGCGTGGCCGTCGACGATACATGCCGCGTGCTGACCGAAACAGGCAGCCCCTTTCAGAACGTTTACGCGGCGGGCGAGATCATGTCCGGCAACATTCTTACCAAGGGCTATCTCGCCGGCTTCGGCATGACCATCGGCGCCGTATTCGGCGAGCACGCGGGAAGGATGGCGGCCACGAATGCCCGAGCTTAATTTATTCGCGGAAGCCGACCGCCAGCTGGTCATCTGCAACGCCTGCCGATACTGCGAGGGATTGTGCCCGGTATTCCGCGCCATCGAGACGCGCCGCGATTTCGGCAAGCCCGACGTTTTCTACTTGGCCAATCTCTGCCACGACTGCCGCGTCTGCTACTACGCCTGCATGTTCACGCCACCGCACGAATTCGCCATCAATATTCCGCAAATCCTGTCGGAGGCGCGCGTCGAAAGTTATAAGCAGTGGAGCTGGCCCGGCTTCCTGGGCCGCGCCTTCAAACAGTCTGGAATCACGCTCGCTCTCGCCGGCATCGTGAGCGTGCTCGTCGTGCTGCTGGGTCTGACGCTGGTCGGCCCGCCTCGATTGTTCATGCCTCACACCGGACCGGGAGCCTTTTATGCCATCGTTCCCTACCTCGCAATGGTGATTCCCGCGGTCGCTCTCTTTTTCTACGGCGGTGCGGTCTGGTTCCGCGGCACCCTGCGCGCATGGTCGGAAACAAACGGCCGGCCCGGCCAGGTCATCGGCGCCAAAGCGTTGCTTGAGGCGATTGGCGCCGCCCTCGGCTTGCGCCACTTGCAAGGGGGAGGCCCCGGCTGCACCTACCCAGACGAACGCCCTTCTTCCGCGAGGCGCGTTTACCACTCTTTCGTTTTTTGGGGCTTTCTGTCGGACTTCGCCTCCACCACGCTGGCCTTCATCTACCAGGATTTTTTGCATCGGCTTCCTCCCTACCCCTTGACGAGCGCCCCGGTGGTCTTTGGCGCTGCGGGCGGCGTCTTCCTGATCGTCGGCTGCGCCGGCCTGCTGTGGTTCAAGTGGGAAAGCGACCGCGCCCCGGCCGATGCCCGCGCCTACGGCATGGACTACACCTTCCTCATCACCCTGGGACTCACCGCGCTCACCGGCATGCTCGTGCTGATTTTCCGGAGCACCGCGGCAATGGGCGGCCTCCTTGTTCTGCACCTGGCGTTGATCGCGGCGCTCTTCCTCACCGCGCCCTACGGAAAATTTGTCCATTTCCTCTACCGGACCCTCGCGCTGGTTCGCTACTATGCCGAGCACGAGCGCACCACTCATGGCTAACGATCCCGTGCAAGGCAGCTCTGGAAACCGCAACCGCGGTATTCCCTTCGATCAAAGTTGGGTTCGCAACACCCAGGTCGATGCGCGCGCCATCGAACAAGCCGCTGAATCGCTGGCCTCGCGCATCGCCGTCACGAGAGAATCGCAGCCGTCGCTCTTGCACGCGATCAGCGTGATGGACCTGACCACCCTCGCGGACGATGACACCGACGAACGCGTCCGCCGCCTCTGCGCTCGGGGCCGCCAGCCACTGCCGCCCGAGCTTTCCGCGCGCCTCGGGCTGGCCGATCGCGCGTTACAGGTTGCCGCGGTCTGCGTCTATCACCCGTTCATAAAAACGGCCCTGCACGAACTCCACAGCACGCGAATCAAGGTCGCCACGGTGTCCGCGGATTTTCCCAAGGGCCTCGCGCCCATGGAAGAGCGCCTCGCGCAGATTCATCGCTCCGTCGAGGCCGGCGCCGATGAAATCGATGTGGTCATCCAGCGCGAACACGCCGTCCAGGGGCGCTGGCAAACGCTTTATGAAGAGGTCGCGGCGTTTCGAGCAGCGTGTGGGGACAGACTGATGAAAGTCATCCTCGGTACTGGCGATCTCCACAATCTCGACAACATCGCCCGCGCCAGCCTCATAGCCATGATGGCCGGCGCCGACTTCATCAAGACATCCACCGGAAAAGAATCGGTGAACGCCACCCTGCCGGCCGCCCTGGTGATGACGCGAGCTATTCGCGAGTACGCGGAAAAGACCGGCACTGCCGTCGGATTCAAACCCGCCGGCGGCATCCGCACCGCCAAGCAGGCCCTCGAATACCGGTCTGTCGTGAAAGAGGAGCTGGGGGAGAAATGGCTCGCGCCAGATTTATTCCGCATTGGCGCAAGCAGCGTGCTGGACGACATCAAGCGCCACCTGCAAAGCCTGGTCAATTAAACGAAAGACTCGCTTTTGCACGGGCGGAAACGGAAATGCAGACCCCTCTCTGCGCTCGGGATGACATCCTGAAAAGCGGGCGTGGGCCGAAGCTACGCCGAGACCCGCAATCCCCGGCACAGCTCATCGTGCAGCAGCACGGCGGAGGCGACTTCCTTCATCGACTTCCCGCTCAGCCGGCTCTGCTTCTGCATCGCCAGGTTCGCTTCGCTCTCTTCAATATCTAACTGGCGCTGCAACACCTGCGCCGCCTGCTCCACAAGTTTCCGTGCCTCGGAGAGATCGGCGAACTTCAGCTTCTCCGCTTCCAGCCTCGCCATTTCAATTTCCGGACCCACGAGGAAGCCGATCGTCGATATAAGCTGAACCTCCCCTTGGGTATGGATGTGCGGCTCGCGATGCTGCACATTGATGACTCCCACGAGCCTGTCGCGGCACAGTACCGGCACGGACAAAAACGCCTCATAACGATCCTCCGGTAATTCGGTGAACGATTGAAACCGGTGATCCTGAAACGCGTTGTTGGATAGAACGACGGGCCTCTTGTTTTCAGCAACCCATCCGGTGATGCCCTGCCCGATCCGCAGCTTCAGCCGGTCAACCACCTCCGCGTGCGGGTTCTTCGAGGCCCTTAGGATAAGTTCCCCTTTTTCAAGAACGTAGATGAAGCAGGAATCGCACAGGACAACGGACGACACAAACTCAACCACCCTAGCCAGAACAGTTTGGAGTGGGTCGGCTGCCGCAATGCGCTCTCCTATCTCGTGAAGGAATGCTATCTCTCGATGCTGGTACTGGTCCGTATGCATACTCCACTTTAGGAAGCCTCCCTGATCGCAAGCAAATTAAAATTTGAAGTCAGTGTCATCAACATTTGAAATAGCGGTCAATTTCCAAGTAAGTCATTTATTAACTGCCAGTTGGAAGGCTTAATCAAACGTAGCGAAACAGCGCTTTGAAGCCGAAGTCCATATGCTGCTGGATGTGGCAGTGGAAGAGGGTTAGCCCGGGCTGATCGGCAGTAAAGTCGACGGCGGTCCGGCCAAACAGGGGCACGATCACTGTATCCTTTATTACTCCAGTAGTAGATTTCCCTCGGTGCTCGGTAATCTCGAACGAGTGGCGGTGGATATGCAGTGGGTGCGAATCGTCCGTCCGGTTATGAAAGACAAGCCGGTAGCGGGCGCCCTGCTTCAGCACAAATTCCTGTTCGTGCGGATAAGGCTTCCCGTTCACCAGCCAGACATTGAACTTGCCCGCGCCGCTCGGAATCTTTTCGAACACCATGTCGATGATCTGGTCAGGGGCCGGCGCAGGAGGCGCACCTTTTCGGTCGAATACGGAGTAATCCCAAGCCAGCTTCGCCGGAAGCACCCACTGAGGCTCGCGATGCTGGTTCGCATATTCCACCACGGTCCCCAGGCCGGCATTGCGCAGAGCGTCGTCCGTGGCGCCGAGTATCCAGACCCCGGGCTGATTCATCTCGACGATTGCGTCCACGCGCTCGCCCGGGCCCAGCGTCACCGCTTCCGCCAGCTGCGGCGACGGTACCGGGTTGCCATCGAGCGCGAGCACTTGAAAATGGTGCCCCGGCAGCGCGATCCGCTTGTTTTCGATCGCGCTCGCATTCAGGAGGTGCATCAGCACGCGGTCACCCTGCTTCACCCGGATCGGCTCCCCGGCCCCGAGTGCCCTGTCGTTGATCGAATAGATCTCCGACGTTACTTCCAGCCCGTTTGGTCGAGTATCCATCGTCGCGGGCCTCTCGGGCTTTGGCCCTTGGTCTTCCTGCTCGTCCGTATCCATCTCCTGGTTCGAATAGAAGGGCTCCCAGTCGCGCAGCGCCAGAAAAAGCTCCTGATCGTAGCGACCCGGATCGTTGCCGGAATCGATCATCAGGAACCCAAACTGCCCGGTATAGGTGCCCTTGTGCAGATCGGCTCCCGCCATCGCATGCGAGTGATACCACCGCGTGCCTGCAGGCTTGGGCGTGAACTGGTAGCGGCGGCGCCCGTTCGGCGGCACCGGAGGAGTGCCCTCCTCTTCGGCCCCGTCCACCTCTGACGGAACGAAGAGGCCGTGCCAATGCACGAATTCGGGCGTGTCCGTGTCGTTGATCACGTCGACGGTCACCGGCACCCCTTCCTTCATGCGCAATACCGGACCGGGGCACGTGCCGTTGTATCCAATCGTGCTGATGATGCGGTTGGGCGCAAGCTCCAGCGCCACCGGAGCAATCTGCAGAGTGAAATCCGCCTTAGCCGCCTCGGCCGGCGCGGCATTCCCTTGCATCGAGCATTCCCAATTGCATCTGCGCAGGCAGCAATTTGGCCGCGCCGGCTTCGACAGCGGCTGCCGCTCCCAGCTTGATGAAGTCTCTTCGTTTCACGCCACCCTCGGCTCTCTTCCTCGCTATAAGCGCAAATCCTCTCACGCTACGGCGCGTCATACAATTCCCATCGCAGTTCGCTTGAACGTCCCTGCGCAGTGAGCCTGTGCAACGGGCGCTTCCGCGCGCGCATCTGTTCTCTGTTGGTCTCTATTGGCGCCAGTAATCGAGAGGAAGAGATT
This sequence comes from uncultured Acidobacteriota bacterium, assembly GCA_963848365.1. Taxonomy (GTDB): domain Bacteria; phylum Acidobacteriota; class Terriglobia; order Acidiferrales; family UBA7541; genus Palsa-295. The sequence goes on along the minus strand of CAWKDI010000001.1, from coordinate 404,478 downwards.
TGATTCGGCATCGCGGCACTTTCGTTGGCTCCGTTCTCCGGGGTTGGAGATGGCATCGGCATTCTGATACTCTTCCCGCTGATTGAGGCATTCATGAGGCTGCTGCCAGGGATTCCGGTGGTGCTTCTCCTCGTAGTGACCGGCATCGGTCTGTTCGCCCTCCAATCGCAGGCTTTCCAGTACGGTGAGTGGGGCGGCTACGGCATTTCGCCCTACCAGAGCCACGAAAAGGCGGAATTTTCCTGGTCCCGCCTTCGCTATACACCCGCTTCAGAGGGTATGGCGGCTACGGGTACGGCACCTGGTCCCGCGACTATCCCAAAGCCGACCGCCAGTTTCTTCTCGCCATGAAGCGCCTCACCCGCATCCAGGGCCGTTCGACCGAACAAGTGGTCGATCTCGATAGCGATGACATCTTCAACTATCCCTGGGTCTATGCCGTCCAAGTGCAGACCTGGACGTTCACCGACGCCGAAGCCAAGCGGCTGCGCGAATATCTGCTCAAGGGCGGATTCCTGATGGTCGACGACTTCCACGGCACAGCGGACTGGGAAAACTTCATGGGCGGCATGCGCATGGTTTTTCCGGACCGCCCGGTGGAGGATCTCGAAAACAAAGACGAAATTTTCCACGTGCTCTACGACCTGGACGACCGCTTCCAGGTGCCGGGCGAGCAGTACGTCAACACCGGCCGAACCTACGAGAAAGACGGCTACGTCCCCAAGTGGCGCGCCATCCGCGACGATCAAGGGCCGCATCATGGTCGCGATTTGCCACAACATGCATCTCGGCGACGCCTGGGAGTGGGCGGACATGCCCGAGTATCCGGAGCGCTTCGCTTCCATGGCTTTTCGGATCGGGCTCGACTACATCATTTATGGAATGACGCACTGAACCGCAGGCAGGAGCAGGAAACCAGAGGGGTGTTATCAGCTCACGGGCAAATCATTTGTCATCCCGAGCGCAGTGAGGGATCTGCATTGATTTTTAGGGGGGGCGGAGTTCAGCTCGCGACATGAAATCCTAGCGTTTCATTGGGCTGTAGCCCATGAGGGCAGATCCGGGATCGTTCGAAATGTTTGAATTTCTTTTCAAGTATCCGGCAGCGATTTTTTCGAAGGGCGAGTTCGTCCTGCTCGGCGGCTGGCCGAAATGGGTTCTGTTTCTGCTGGTGCTGGCAGCCGCTGCGGGGCTTGCTGTCCTGATTCGCTCGCGCCTGCCGCAGGCAGCCGCCGCCATCCGGAACTGGCGGGCGGGCGTGATCTGGCTGCTCGAGTCGTTCTCGCCACGGTCGTGCTCGTGCTGCTGTGGCAGCCGGCGATCACGGTCGCCGAGCTGAAGCCGCAGCAAAACATCATCGCCGTGCTGGTGGATGATTCGCGCAGCATGGCCATCGCCGACCAGGGCTCACCGCGCGAAGCGCAAGCCGTCAAAGCCCTTCAGGACGGCGTGCTTGCCGAACTGCAGAAGAAATTTCAGACGCGCCTCTACCGCCTCGATAGCTCGCCTCACGCGCATCACGGACGCTCAAAGAACTGCAAGCCGCGCCCGCGGCTCCGGCCACGCACATCGGCGACAGCCTGAAGCAACTGGCCGCCGAAACCGCCGACCTGCCGATCGGCGCGGTGGTGCTGCTCAGCGACGGCGCCGACAATTCCGGCGGCATCGACCTCGACACGATTTCCGCGCTGCGCAACCGCCACATTCCGGTGCACACCGTCGGCTTCGGCCTGGAACAAGATCGCCGAACGACGTGGAGATCGACGACGCCGTCGTCGCTCCGCGCGCGCTGGCCGATTCGCGCCTCTCCGCGCGCGTCAGTTTCCATCAGCGCGGCTACGCCGGGCGCAAATCCACGCTCACGGTTCGCGACGGCGACAAAGTCCTGGCCTCGCGCGAAGTCACTTTCGGCGCCGACGGCAAGATCCAAACCGAAAATCTTCTGTTCAACGCCGGCGCCGCCGGGCGCGAAGCCGCTTCAGTTCTCGATCGACGCCTTCGCCGGCGAGCAGAACCGCGCGAACAACGCCGTCACGCGCCTGGTCAACGTCGAATCCGACAAGCGCCGCATCCTGTACGTGGAAGGCGAGCCGCGCTGGGAATACAAATTCATCCGCCGCGCCGAAGACGACGACCGCATCGTGCAGGTCGCCTCCATGCTGCGCACCACGGAAAATAAGATCTACCGCCAGGGGATCAACGATCCCAAGGAACTGGCCGACGGCTTCCCTGCCGCGCCGAGGACCTCTTCGGTTACCAGGGGCTGATCATCGGCTCGGTGGAAGCGGGCTACTTCACGCCCGCGCAGCAGGATCTGATCCGCGAGTTCGTCGACCGCCGCGGCGGCGGCCTGCTGTTCCTCGGCGGCCGTTTCGCGCTGGCCGACGGCGGCTGGGCCGGCATCGACCCTGGCCGACCTGCTTCCGGTCGTTCTGCCCGACCGCGAAGAACACGTTTCATCGCGATCCCGCGACCGTTGAGCTGACTCCGGCCGGAGCGGACAGCATCATCACGCGCCTGGTGGACGACCCGGCGAAGAACGTCGAGCGCTGGAAGAAGCTGCCGTACCTGATGGACTATCAGGAGCCCGGCACGCCCAAGCCCGGCGCGGCGGTGCTGGCGGAAATGAACGCCGGCGGCCGCAAGATGCCGTTGCTGATCACCGAAAATTACGGCCGCGGACGCACCGCCGTGCTGGCCACCGCCGGCACGTGGCGCTGGCAGATGAGCCAGCCGCTGGGCGATCACGACGCACGACATGTTCTGGCAGCAACTGCTGCGCTGGCTGGTGGCCGATACGCCGGGCCACGTGGTCGCCTCCGTGCCCAATCAAATGCTGTTCGACGATGGCCGCATTCATCTTTCCGCCGATGTTCGCGACAAAGGTTTCAGCCCGCGCCGGACGCGCACGTGGAAGCGCACATCCTCGGGCCCAGCGGCATCTCCGGCGCCGGTCGAGATGACGCCGGTGCCCGACACGCCCGGCCTGTTTCAGGCGGACTGGACCGCCGACAAGCCCGGCTCCTACGTCACCGAAGTCGTCGCGCAGCGCGGCGATCAGGAAATCGGCCGCGACGTGCTCACCTTCCAGCGCATGGACGGCGTGGCCGAGAATTTTCACACCGAGCAGAATCGCGACCTGCTCGAAAAGCTTGCCTCGCAGACCGGCGGGCGCTACTGGCGGCCGGAGGATCTCTCCAAGCTGCCGGACGAAATTCCCTATTCCGACGCGGGCATCACCATGCGCGAAACCAAGGAGCTGTGGAACATGCCGGCCATCTTTCTGCTGCTGATCCTGCTGCGGTTCTCCGAATGGCTGCTGCGCCGGAAGTGGGGGGTGGTGTGAAAACGCGCGCCGCCATTTGCTCGCGTCGTAGCCGTTCTCCTTCTGGCGCGCGCTTCCCGCGCGCGCCGGAATCTACTACGTCACGGTGGCGGGCCTGGGCGGCGAGCCGGACTACGAGCAGCGCTTCACGGCCATGGCCAAGGATCTCGACAAGCTGCTCAAAGCCTCCGGAGGCGAAGCGCACGTCTACACGCTGACGGGCGCGCAAGCCACGCGGGCGCAAATGACGGAAACGCTCGGCGAAGTCGCCAGCAGGCCAAGCCGGAAGACGATTTCGTGCTGATTCTGATCGGGCACGGCTCGTTCGACGGCGTCGAATACAAATTCAATCTTGTCGGGCCCGACATTTCCGGCGCCGAACTCGCGGCGCTGTGCGACCGCATCGCCGTCGCAGCGCCAGCTGATCGTCAACACGACCAGCTCGAGCGGCGGCTCGATCGCGGCGCTGGAGAAGCCGGGCCGCGCCGTGATCACCGCCACCAAAACCGGCACCGAGAAAAACGCCACGGTGTTCGCGCGCTACTGGGTGGAGGCGCTGCACGATCCGACCGCCGACCTCGACAAGAACGATGCGATCAGCGCGCTCGAGGCGTTCGAATACGCCGACCGCAAGACGGCGGCGTTCTACGAATCGCAAAAGCGCCTGGCCACCGAGCATGCCGTCTTCGAAGACACCGGAAAGGGACAGGCCGTCCGCGCCGCGTCTACCGACAGCGGCGAAGGGCATTTGCTTTCGACTTTCACCGTGCTGCGCATCGGCGCGGCGCAGAACGCCGCCAACGATCCGGCCAAGCGCGATCTGCTCGCCAAGAAAGAAGAACTCGAGCAGAAGATCGACATGCTGAAGTATCAGAAGGCGGCGATGGACCAGGACGACTACAAAAAGCAGCTCACCGACGCGCTGCTCGAACTGGCGCGCGTGCAAGAGGAACTGGATAAGTGACACGGCTTCGCGCGCCTGTCTGCCGCATTCGCTGTTCTTTGTTGCCAGCTCTGCGGCTGCGCCGCAGCCGCCACGCCCGACGACTGCCACGCCTGCGCAAGCACGGCCATCGCGCCGAGGCGCAGGCCTGCTATCAATCGCTCACGCAGGCGCGCGACCCCTATCTGCGCGCCGAAGGCTACTGGGGCCTCGGGAAGTACGACGAAGCCAACAACGAATTCCGCGCCGCCGTCGCGCAGTCCGACCGCAACGCGATGTATCGCGTCCGCTGGGGCCGCCTGCTGCACGAGCGCTTCAACAACACCGACGCGGATGCTCTTTTCAAGGAAGCGCTCGAGCGCGATCCGAAAAACGCGCCAGGCCTATCTCGGCTTGGCGCTGGTCAGCGCCGACGGCTTCGACGACAAGGCCGTCGAGTGGGCCGCCAAGGCGCTCGAACTCGATCCGAAGCTGGTCGAAGCGCACGAAGCTGATGGCCAATCTGGCGCTGGAAGATTCGGACACCAAGAAAGCCGTCGCGGAAGCGGACGCGGCGATCAAGCTTTCTCCCGACGCGCTCGACGCCATGGCCATCCACGCGGCCGTGGAAATTCTGGCCGACCGCCGCCCGATGCGTGGCTCGACAAAATTCGCGCAGGTGAATCCGACGTACGGCGAGGCTTACGCGCTGGTCGCGCACCATCTGGTGTTCAACCGCCGCTACGACGACGGCGTCGCCTACTATCGCAAGGCCATCGCGCTCGATCCGCAGCTGTGGTCCGCGCGCTCGGAGCTGGGCATCAACCTGATGCGCCTGGGCCAGGAAGACGAGCCGCGCCAGCAGCTGGAGATGTGCTACAACAACGGCTACCGCGACGCCGCCACGGTCAACAGCCTGCGCCTGCTCGATAGCTACAAGAATTTCGTCGTCTTCAAGGACGACACCACGATCCTCAAGCTCCACAAGAACGAAGCCGATCTGCTGCACCCGTATTTCGAAGAAGTGCTGAAGCGCGCCATCGCCACCTACGAGAAGAAATACAAGATGAAGCTGCCCGGCCCGGTGCAGGTGGAAGTCTATCCCGACCACGAGGATTTTGCCGTGCGCACGCTGGGCATGCCGGGGCTGGGCGCGCTGGGCGTCACCTTCGGCGAAGTGGTGGCCATGGACAGCCCCTCCGGCCGCAAGCCCGGCGACTTCCACTGGGCCAGCACGCTGTGGCACGAGATGAGCCACGTCTTCATCCTCACTGCCACCAATCATCGCGTGCCGCGCTGGTTCACCGAAGGGCTGGCGGTTCACGAAGAGACGGAAGCTAATCCCGAATGGGGCGACCGCATCACGCCGGACATCCTCGTGGCCATCAACGACAAGAAAGCTGCTGCCGGTCGCCGAACTCGACCGCGGCTTCGTCCGCCCCGAATATCCCGGCCAGGTGATCGTCTCCTATTTCCAGGCCGGGCGCATCTGCGATTACATCCAGAGCCGCTGGGGCGCCGACAAGCTGCTCGACATGGTGCACTCCTTCGCGCAAATCGAAGACCACGCCGGAAGTGATCCAGCAGGATCTCGGCATGACCGCCGAGGAGTTCGACAAGCAGTTCATGGAGTGGCTGATCAAGGACGTGGGCAAGACCGTGGCGAATTTCGACGAGTGGCGCAAGGGCATCGAAGCAGCTGGCCGAGCTCGACAAAGACAAGAACTACGACGAGGTGCTCAAGAAGGGCGAGGAGGTCCGTCAGCCTGTATCCCGATTACGTCTACGACGCCAACGCCTATGAATTCATCGCCGAGGCCGATCTGGCGAAAGACGACAAGAAAGCCGCCGCGGCCATCCTCACCGAGTACGAAAAGATGGGCGGGCGCGATCCCGGCACGCTCAAGGAACTGGCTTCGCTCGAAGAAGAACTGGGCGAACCCAAAGAAGCGGCGGCGACGCTCGATCGCATCAATTATATTTACCCGGTGAACGAAGATCTTCACCGCCACCTCGGCGATCTGTGGTTCGCGCAGAACAACTACACGGCGCGATCCGCGAATACTGCCGCGGTGGTCGCCATGCACCCGCTCGACAAGGCTTCCGCGCAGTTCAATCTGGCCCAGGCCTATTTCGCCGAACGGCCAGACGGACAAGGCGGAGGACGAACGTGCTGGCGGCGCTCGAAGCCGCTCCCGATTTCCGCCCCGCTCAGAAATTACTCTTGCAGCTCGAAGACTCCGAGAAAGGGAAATAACCGATGGCTACCCTGCTGAACTCGAATCTGGATTCCGCAGAACTGAAGAAGCGCATCGACCGGTTTCACGCCGTGCGCGACGGCATCCTCGCTCAGGTCCGCCAGGTGATCGTCGGCCAGGAGGAAGTGCTCGACCAGATTCTCATCGCGCTGTTCGTCGGCGGCCATTGCCTGATCACCGGCTTGCCCGGCACGGCCAAGACGCTGATGGTGCGCACCATCGCGCAGACGCTCGGCCTGGAGTTCAAGCGCATCCAGTTCACGCCGGACCTGATGCCCTCGGACATCACCGGCACGGACATCATCGAGGAAGATCCCGACCACCGGCCATCGCCGCTGGACCTTCGTGCCCGGGCCGATCTTCGGCAACATTCTGCTGGCCGACGAAATCAACCGCACGCCGCCCAAGACGCAGTCGGCGCTGCTCGAAGCCATGCAGGAGCTTTCCTGCACGGTGCGCGGCAATCACTACAAGCTGCCGTCGCCCTTCTTCGTGCTGGCCACGCAGAACCCGATCGAGCTCGAAGGCACCTATCCGCTGCCCGAAGCGCAGCTCGACCGCTTCCTGTTCAACACCGTGCTCGATTATCTGAGCGCCGACGACGAAGTGAAAGTGGTGGACCTGACCACCACCACGCGCGTCGCGCAAGTGGAAGCCGTCACCAACGCGCGAGGAGATTCTCGATTTCCAGCAACTGGTGCGCATGGTGCCGATCGCCGAATCGCTGGCGCGCTACGTGGTCGAATCTGGTGCGCGCCACGCGCCTCAAGAACGCGAGCGCGCCGGACTTCGTGAAGAAATACGTGAACTACGGCGCCAGCGTGCGCGCCGCGCAGTTCATCGTGCTGGCGGCCAAGGCGCGCGCGCTCTCGCGCGGCCGCTACCACGTGGCCTACGAAGACATCACCGCGCTGGCGATTCCGGTGCTGCGCCACCGCATCCTTCTGAATTTCCACGCGGAGTCGGACCGCATCGATTCGGACGAAATCCTGCGGCGGCTGCTCGAGCACATGCCGCCGCCCAAGGGAGCCTGACGTGCAGCGTTTTCTCGATCCCGCGGTGCTCGCCGGCATCTCCGGCCTCGACCTGGTGGCGAAGACGGTGGTGGACGGCTTTGTCGCCGGGCCTGCACCGCTCGCCCGACTTCGGCTTCAGCCAGGAGTTCGCCGAATACCGCGCCTACACGCCGGGCGACGATCTGCGCCACGTGGACTGGAACGTCTTCGCCCGCACCGAGCGCGCCTACCTGAAGCGCTATCGCGGCGAGACCAACAGCCTGCTCACCGTGCTGCTCGACGCCAGCAACTCCATGAATTACACCTCGCACAGGTCAACAAGATGGACTACGCGCGCTTCATCGCCGCGTCGCTTTTCTATCTGGCCATCAAAGACCAGCGCGACGCCGCGGGCCTGATCGTCTTCGACGACGAAGTGCGCAACTACATCCGGCCCTCCACGCGCCAGGGGCAGCTGCACCGGCTTGCTGAGCGGGCCTGGAGCATGCCGAGCCGCGCGCGCGCACCGATTTCGCCAAGCCGCTCCATCATTTTCAGGAATTTCTGCGGCGGCGCGGCCTGGTGGTGATCATTTCCGATTTCTACGAATCGCCGGAGAAGATCGTCCGGACCATCGAGCCGCTGCGCTTCCACGGAAACGAAGTGGTGCTGTTCCATGTGCTCGATCCGAAGGAGATTCAGCCCGATCTTGGCGCAGCCGGCCATTCTGGTCGATCTGGAAACGCAGGAGCGCCTGGAAGTCACGCCGGAATACGCGCACAACGAATACCGCCAGAAGATGGACGCGCACATCGACGACCTGCGCGACCGCGCGCGCGCCGCGGGCATGGATTATTACCTGCTGGTCACCGACCGGCCGCTCGACGGCGCGCTGCGCGAATATCTCACGCATCCGCCAGGGGAGAGATTGATGGGCTTTCTTGCTCCCTGGTTCCTGGCGGGCGCGGCGGCGCGTCGGCCTGCCGCTCTATCTGCATCTGCTGCGGCGCCACACGACCACTCCGCATCCGTTCAGCTCGCTGATGTTTTTCGAGCAGCGCACGCAAAGCTCGATCAAGCATCGCCGCCTGCGCTACCTGCTGCTGCTCTCGCTGCGGCTGGCGCTGCTGCTGCTGCTGGTGCTGGCGTTTGCCAATCCTTTATCAATCGCCCGGCCGCGAGCATGATCGGCGACAAGCTGCTGCTTGCTGGTGATCGACAATTCCTTCAGCATGCGCGCCGGCTCGCGGCTGGCCGATGCGCAAGCGCGAAGCGCTGGCGGTGCTGGCGTCGCGCAGCCCGCCGAACGCGCGCAGGTGATGGCGCTGGGCTCGCAGCTTCACGTGCTGACGCAGCCGACGCAGGACTCCGGCGCGCTGCGCGCCGCCGTCGAGAGCATCCAGCCGGGCGATTCGCGCGGCAGCTTTGGCGAACTTGCGCGCGCGCGTGCGCTCGCATGGCCGAAAGCGTGCGCACGCCCATCGAGCTGCATCTGTTCAGCGACATGCAGAAATCCAACATGCCCGCGAACTTCGCGGAACTGGCGCTGCCGGCGAACGTCTCGCTGGTCCTGCATCCGGTGGTCAAGAGTCGCCGTGCCGAACTGGACCGTGGAAAGCGTGAACGCGCCGGGCCAGGTGTGGGACCCGAAGAAGGCGCGCGTCCAGGCGGTGATCGCGGGCTACCACACGCCGGCGGCGACGCGCACGGTCTCGCTGGTCGTCAACGGCAAGACGGTCGCGACGCAACACCGTGCAGGTGCCCGCGAACGGCCGCGCCACGGTCGAATTTCAGTCGCTCGACGTGCCCTACGGCTTCAGCCGCTGCGAAGTGCGCATCGATTCGGCCGACTCGCTGCCCGCCGACGACGCGAGCCTGTTCGCCGTCGAGCGCTCCGACCCGCAGACGTGTCTGTTCGTGCACGAAGCCGGCGACTCGCGCTCGCCGCTGTATTTCAGCGCCGCGCTGGACTGCCGCCGCGGAATCGGCGTTTCACGCTGCAGACGCGTCACCGGCCGAGCAGACTGAGCGGCGTCGAGCCCTCGAAATACGCCTTCGTGGTGCTTTCCGACGTGCTTTCGCTTCCCGTCGTCGTTCGAGAACGATCTGCGAGCTACGTCCGCGGCGGCGGCAGCGTGCTGATCGCCGCGGGAACCATCGCCGGCGCGCCGCCCGCGCATTCCCGTCTTCGGCGACAAGTATTCTCGACTCGCACTATTACTCGCGCGATCGGCGGCGGCTTTCCTCACCGTGGGCGACGCCGATCCCTCGCATCCCTCGATGGACAAAGTCGGACCGCTGGGCCGGCGTGAAATTTTATTACGCGGTGCGCGTCGACCCGGCGAATTCCCGCGTGGTCGCGCGGCTCACCGATCAGACGCCGTTGCTGCTCGAGAAGAAAATCGGCGAAGGCCGCGTGCTGCTGCTCGCCTCCGGCCTCGACAATCTGACCAACGATTTCCCGCTGCATCCGGTCTTCGTTCCGTTCGTCGAGCAGACCGCGCGCTATCTTTCCGGGACCGGAGAGTCGCAGCGGCTCGCGCCTGGTGGATTCCTTTCTCGAATCTGCGCACCGCGAAGGAGCAGGCGGTCGGCGTGGAGGTGATCGATCCCGACGGCCGCCGCCCGCTTTCGCTGAAGGAAGCGACCACGGCGCAGTCCTATCAGCTGACGCAAGCGGGCTTCTACCAGCTTCGCCTGGCCAACGGCCGCCAGGATCTGATCGGCGTGAACGCCGACCGCCGCGAATCCGATCTCGACGTATTCCCGACGACATGCTGGCGCTGTGGCGCGGCAACACCAGCGCCGCAGCCGAGCAAGCCTCCGCGCCGCGGCGAGACGCAACAAAAGAGCCAACCCTACAGCCTGTGGTGGTACGTTATGGTATTGGCCTTGGGAGCGGCGTTGCGGAATCCCTGCTTGCCAGCCGGTACCTGGGCACGCAGAGGGAGGAACCATGAGCACGCGGGAACAGCTCAACTCCTATATCCAGGAACTGGAGCGCCGCCTGCGCCTGGGCGCGATCCTGCGCGGCGCCGCCATCCTCACCTCGGCCGCCTTGCCACCACGGTCGTCCTTGTCCTGATCATCAATCTGTTTGCCTTCTCGAACGGCAGCGTGATCAGCGCGCGCACGCTTCTGTTTCTGGTTGTCGCGGCCGCGGCCTGCGTCGGCATCATCCTGCCGCTGCGCCGCCTCGACTCGCCGCCAGGCCGCGCACAAGGCGGAAAATGCCTTCCCGCAATTCGAGCAGCGCCTGGTCACCTTTGCCGAGCGCGATGAAACGCGCCGCGATCCCTTCATCGATCTGCTCGCCGCGGACACTCTGGAAATCGCTCGCGAAGCCGAGCCGGAGCAGCTGGTCCCGAACAAAACCCTGCTCATCTCACTCGGGCGTGGGCCTGGCTTCGCTCGCAGTCCTGCTCTGGATGATCCTTGCCGGCCCCGGCTATCTCGGCTATGGCGCGCACCTCCTCTGGGCGGGCCAGCGCACGGGTGCTGCCCCGCTGTACGACCTGCGCGTCGCTCCCGGCGATGCTTCGGTTCGCCGCAACGCCGATCAACTCGTCACCGCCCTGCCCATCGGCATGCAGACCGATAAAGTCCGCCTCTACGCGCGCTACCAGAGCACCTCGAAGTGGGAACAGGTGCAGATGCAGCCGCAGCCCAGCGGCTTCGGGCTTCCAGTTCCTTTTCGCGGGGCTTCCGGAAAACGTCGAGTATTACGTCGAAGCGGGCGCCGCTCCGCTCGCGCCACTTCAATATCCGCGTGGTCGATCTGCCCGGCGTGAAGCAGATTCGCGTCACCTATCGCTATCCTCACTGGACCGGCTTGCAGAATGTCGTCGACGAGCACGGCGGCGATCTTCGCGCCGTCGAAGGCACCGACGCCGATCTCGAAATCCTGATGGACCGCCCGCTGCGCGACGGCATTCTCGCGCTCGATAACGATGGCGGAGACAAGCAGATTCAGCTCGCGCGCCCTGGCGCGCCGGAATCAGGCAATCTCTACACAGGCACCATCCACATGGATAAGGACGGCGCATACCACGTCGCCGCCCTCGACCACGGCCAGCCCGTGCGGCTTTCCGAGGACTTCTTCATCGAAGCCAGCAAGGCCAATCCGCCGGAGGTCGCCATCGACCGGCCCGGCCGCGATTACCGCGCCAGCCCCATCGAAGAAGTCACGGTCGCGGCCAAAGCGACCGACGACTTCGGCCTGAACGATTTCGCGCTGCACTATTCGGTCAACGGCGGCCCGGAAAAGACCGTCGATTTGCTGAAGCAAAAAGGCGCGAAGGAGGCCGACGGCTCCACGCTGCTTTCGCTGGAGGATTTCAAGCTGGTTCCCGGCGATGTCGTCAGCGTCTACGCCACGGCCAAGGACGCCAACGCGGAATCGCGCACCGACATGTTCTTCATCCAGGCCGATCCCTTCGAGCGAGAATTCTCCCAGTCGCAGCAGATGGGCGGAGGCGGCGGTGGTGGCGGCGGGATGGGCGGCGATCAGAACGATATCTCCCAGCGCGAAAAAGAAATCATCGCCGCCACCTGGAAGCAGCAGGGCGACAAGACGGCTACCGCGCAGAAAGCAGCGGACCAAGCCAAGTTTCTCTCGGAGGTGCAGTCCAAGCTGCGCGACCAGGCCCTTTCGCTCGCGGGCCGCCTGAATGCGCGCGAGCTGAGCCAGCAAAACGAGGAGTTCAACAGCTTCGAGAAGATATGAACGCCGCCGCGCAGGCCATGAATCCCGCGGCCGAAAAGCTCAAGCAGCAGAAATGGAACGACGCCATCCCGCCCGAGCAGAAGGCGCTGCAATATCTGCTGCGCGCCGAAGCCACCTTCCGGCAGATCCAAGTCGCGTTTGGCGCGGCGGGCGGCGGTGGCGGTGGAGCAGGCGGCGCGGGGCGCGATCTGGCCAGCCTGTTCGATCTCGAGCTCGACACCGAGAAAAATCAGTACGAAACCGGCCAGACCGCTTCCTCGGCCGATCAGCGCGCGAAAGACATCAACGACGCGCTGCAGAAGCTCGACGAACTGGCGCGCCGCCAGCAGGAACTCGCCCAGCAGCGCAATAACAGCGCCCAGAATCTCCAGCAGCGCTGGCAGCAGGAAATGCTGCGCCGCGACGCGGAAGAGTTGCAGCGGCAGATGGAGCAGCTCGCGCAGCAAAACAGCCAGAGCGGCCAGCAGGGCGCGAGCGGCCAATCGGGCCAATCGGGGCAATCGGGGCAGGCAGGACAATCCGGACAGTCAGGTCAGTCCGGGCAAGCAGGCCAATCTGGGCAATCTGGGCAGCAAGGTTCGAATCAAAACTCGAATCAAAACGCAAACGACCCGCGCGTCGCGCAGGCCCTCGAACGCCTCAAGCAGGCCAATGACGACATGCGCCGCGCCGCGTCTGGCCAGCAGGGCGATGCCGAGGCCCGCCGCGCCGCCGACCGCCTCCGGGAAGCGACGAATCTCCTGGGCGGCGCGCAGCAACAGCACGCAAACGGCCGCCTCGATGAAATGTCGCGCGAGGCCGACCGCCTCGCCGAGCAAGAAAAGTCGCAGCAGCAGAAGCTCGGTAAGATTCCCGGACCGTCCGGCTTGATGGGGCGTTTCGGCCAGTCTTACTACGGCTACGGACAGCAGGGCGATTCCAGCGAGGCTCAGAAGCTCGCGGACGAGCGCCAGCGCCTCGCCGACGATCTCGCGGGTCTGCAAAAGCAGTTGCGTGACGCGGAGCGCGACCTCGCTTCCAACCAGCGCCCCGCCGCCAGCAAGCTGCGGGACGCCCTGGGCGACCTCGATTCCAACGACCTCGAGAATCGCATCCAGCGCAGCGCCGATTGGCTCCGCCGCGGTACCAATCCCCTTAGCACCGACGCTGAGCAGCAGATCGCCTCCGGGTTGCAGAAGTTGAGCGACCAGGTGCGCCAGGCGCAGCAGGCCCTAGGCCAGGGTCAGCCGCAGGGTGGCGACACCGCGCTCGACCGCGTCGAGCGCCTCCGTAATCAGCTCGAGGCCATGAACCGTGGCGGCCGCACCGGGCAGCCTGGCCAGCGCGGCCAGCAGGGACAACAGGGACAAGGCCAACAATCCGGGCAAGGCAGCCAGGCGGGCCAGGGGAATCAGGCAGGGTCAGGCGGGCGGGGCGATAATCAGCCCGGTGGCTTGGCCAATGGCTACAGCCCACGCGGAGGATTCGGCACGACCTTTGGTGGAGGCGATCGCGGCGGTTCGACCCTGTACGGCGACGTTGACACCGGCAACGTCGACACGGGCAACAATCCACGCTTGCCGCAGCCGGCCGCGCCTGACACCGCGCCCAATCCCTGGCGACCTTCAGCGCAACATCCAGCAGGACTTCCAGCAGAACATCGAAGAGCTAAGCCGGCTGCGGCAGCAGCTTCAGGATAGCCCGGACGCTGCCCGCCAGGTGGATGCCCTCATCCAGGAAATGCAGCGCCTCGACCCGAGCCGCTTCCGCGGGAACCCCGGCCTCACGGAGCAGCTCCACGCGCAGGTCCTCAACGACGTGGACAAGCTCGAACTCGAGCTTCGCCGCCAGGCCGAAGACAAGTCCGGCCAGGTGCGCAGCACGGATTCCGCTCCCGTGCCCTCCGGTTATCAGGACGCCGTCGCCAGCTACTTCCGCCGCCTCAGCAACTCCCACTAACCCAGAGTGCCAAGGCCTGAAAGGCCGCTTCCCGACCGTGAAATGGGTGATTGCCGCTTTAGGCAAACCCCGCCGGGAAAGGCGGACCCATCACGCCACGGAGCGATTATGATCGGCACTTCTCGCAGTGTCCTAGGCGGCAATGAACCAAGACCGGCGGCAACATCCTCGGCTAATTCCCGATTCGGCTCTCCTGGTGTCCGTGGACAGGCTGAAGCGGGCATTCCTGTGCGACCTCTCCGAGGGGGGAATCGCGTTTGCGGGACTGGCCTCCGCGAGCGGCCCGAGCGTGATTTCGCTGTCTTTCGAGCTGCCCGATGGAGGCGGCGCGATCGAGGCGATCGCAGAGATCGTCTGGACGTGCGATTCGCTGCACCGCACCGGGGCGCGGTTCCTGCAATTGGCCGAGGCGTCGCGGGAGCAGTTGCGCGACTGGATATCGGCGCGCATCGTCACGCTGGAACGAGGCGAGCAAGACCCTCAATCCTGGAGTTCGCTGAGTGGGATTACGGGCGCCGCCAAAAACTGGATCCTCCAGGAGATCAGCGAGGGTAAGTCGTCTGATGGCGTTGCGGACGCCGGGACGAAAGCCGCTGCAAACGCCTGGGAGACTGGTCGCGCATCGGGCCCGGAGAGTCACAGCGGAAAGTGGCGCGTGGCCGGTATCGTCTTCGGCATGGCCGCAGTATGCGCGGCCTTCGTCACGGTGGGATATTACCTGCCCGCATTGTTTCCCGCGCCCAAAGCGAGCAGCCACATCTTCACGTCGGACTCCGTGCGATTCACCTCGAGCGGTTCGATCACGCCGGTGCGGCAAACGTCCGGGAACGCGCCCGGCCGCTATGACGGATTCGTCCTGCAGGTCGGCGCGATGGCTCACAAAGAGAATGCGGAAGCGCTGGCGGAAAAATTGCGTGCGAAGAGTTTTCCCGCCTTTGTTTTTGACCAGGGCGGCGACGGCTTGTACCGGGTGGATGTCGGCCCTTATCCGGATGCGGATTACGCGCGCGGGGTGAAGGAAGAACTCGCCGGCGCGGGTTTCAAAACCGCGCTGCAGCGGCAACTGAAGAAATAGAGTTTTCCGCCGCGATCGATCGACCTTATTCCTTCAGCTTCAGGCTGCTTTTGTTCTCTTCGAGGAATGACCGGAGGCCGTCCGCGGCGTCCAGCAGGCGAATCCACTGCTCGTAATAAAGCGTGACGGGAAAACGCCCGAGGCCGTAGACGCTCACGCCTCCCTTGGCGCCTACTCTGAACTCCAAAGTGCCCTTCTTCCGAGAGCCGGTTTGCTTCTCGAGTTCGGCAATGCGCGCCAGCAGCTCTTCTTTCGTTGGTTCGGTCATCAGTCTCGCTCCACGATCACTCTTCCTCTTCGACGTTCGGTACCAAACATCCTAGCAGCTTTTCCCGCTGCGTGAGGGTCGCGCGCAACCGACGGGGAAGTTGCGGTCCGGCGAAGAAAAGACAATGCAGATCCCTCACTGCGTTCGGGATGACATTTTGAGGATTTCTCGTTGGCGCACGGCCGGCACTCCGGCGAAGAGCGGCGCTTTCACTAAAACTTTCAGGAGACGCCGATGGCACGGGACAACTCCTCGGCTTCTTCAATTTGGGCTTCGAGGCTGGTTTTGATTCCGTGGGCCCAGAAGCCTTCGCTCATGGGATCGAGGCCGAAGGGGGCCAGCAACTCGACTACGTCTTTGGTGGAGCCGGAGCGCAGCAGGTCCAGGTAGAGGGGTTCAAATTTTTCGCCCAGGCGCGTGCGCTGCGCGTAGAGGCTTTGCGTCAGGAGTTCGCCGAAGGCGTAGGCGTAGACGTAGAACGGGCTGTGGAAGTGGGAGATGTAGGCCCACAGGTGGTCGGCATCCTGGTAGGTGAAGACTTCCCCTTCTTCGCCGTAGAGCTCCTTCGTGGTTTGCAGCCAGATGGCGCTCAGGTTTTCCGAGGAG
The DNA here is from genome assembly GCA_963848365.1 of uncultured Acidobacteriota bacterium. Classification (GTDB taxonomy): domain Bacteria; phylum Acidobacteriota; class Terriglobia; order Acidiferrales; family UBA7541; genus Palsa-295. The sequence continues at coordinate 388,365 of CAWKDI010000001.1, read as the reverse complement.
AGTTTCGTCGGCGTGGACCAGGTGGTATAGGTTTCGTTGATGCCATGGAGGCGGCGCTCGAAGTTTGAAAAGCTGATCTGCCGGACGACCGTGTTGATGGCGCTGTCGATCTTCGACATGACCAGCGCGAGCAGCGATTTAGTATCGCCGGTGCGCGCCAGGCGGTCTTTGAGGAAGCTGAAAGTGGTCATTTCGCCGAAAACCGAGGCTGTTTCGCAGTAGGCAATCGGGGCGTGGAACATCAGCGGACCTTGCGCTTCGCCGGCCAGGATGCCGTGAACTCCATGGCCCAGTTCGTGGGCCAGGGTCATAACATCGCGATTGCTTCCCAGGTAATTCATTAGCGTGAACGATACAGGCTTGCCGCCAGGCAGCACGCGCGAGGAATTGAAGGCGCCGTGGCGCTTTTCTTTTGTGGCAGGCGCGTCGATGCGGCGGTCCGCGAAGAAGCTTTTCACGATCCGGGCCAGCGTGGGGCTGAAGCCGGCATAGGCGTCGGTGACGATGCCGGAGGCTTCGCCGAAAGGAACCACGGTAGTATCCGCAAAGGGCATGGGCGCGTTGCGGTCGCTCCAGCGGAGAAGCGGGAGGCCCAGGTGCTTCGCTTTCAGCTTGTAATAGCGGCGGGTGAGCGGCCCGCCGATGTTCGTAACGGTCTTGTGCAGAACATCCACCACCGAGTCGGGAATGCGGCTGGCCTTGTTGCGCGCGTCCATGGGGTGTTTGTAGCCGCGGTCCTTATCCTCGACAGCCTTCAGGCCGGCCACGATGTAGAGCGTCTGCGCGGAATATTTTGCGAAGTGGCCTTTCAGCCCGTCGTTGATGCATTTCAGGGCCTCGGCGCGCTCGGCGGGGTCCTTCGATTCGGCCAGCAGGTGAGTCATCTCGGTCAGATTCTTTTCGGCGCCCTGAAAATGGAAGCTGAGGTCCGCTTCGGCTTCGTCGAAGAATTCGCTCCACGCGCCGGAATCAAACGGCGAACGCTTCATGAGGGCCGATTCCACCGGCTCCGACAAAAAGTGCGGCTTGAACACCCGCACATGCTCGATCCAGGGGCGGTGCTTCGCCACGATGGAATCGCTTTTATAGAGCGAATCCAGGAGACCTTCTTTAAGGGCCACGAGTTCCAGTTCAAAGAAGGTCAGATGCTCGCCCCGGATGGCGCTCATCTGGCGCTGAAAGTCGGCGCGCTTGGCCTTGATGGCTTCATTGGCGAGGTCAGTACTCTCGCGCAGAAATACGTACGAACCAACCTTGCCTTCGAGCATTTCCAGTTCGGCGTAGTCCCGGATAGCGGCGCCCAGCGATTCGGCGAGGCGGCCTTTGTAGGTACCGGAGAAGCGCCTGGCCATGGCGGCCAGTTCGCGTAAATCGGAATCGAGCTGTGGATCGGTGATATCGGAATAGAGGATGCCTAGGTCCCAGCGGACCTCACTGGTGCTTTCGATGGTCGTGGTCATGATGGCGCTTACCAGCCCCAAAAGGTGCGCGGGGTGGCCGGGCGGAGGGGGCTAAAACGGAGCGCCAAATTGTGTCGATTTTTGATCGACACTGTGTTCACAAGAGTGTCGAGTGAGCGTGTACGCTTTTCTTTGTTTTCAATAAGATAGCTATGTTTCCGTTCGTCCGGCAGTGTCGAGTAGATTTTTGCGTTTTTTGTCATTTTTTTTTGGCTCTTTCTTGCTGACCCGCGAAGCCACATTAGCACGCCAGGGACAAATTGGAAGGATCAGTTTCGCGTGGCGTTTTGTTCCGAGGCGAGCCAGCGGCGGAGGGCTACAAAGGTCCAGACGGACTCCACAAGACCGAACGGCCACGCGCCCTGGAGAAAGCCATAGGCGGAGCCCAAGGCGCAGGAAACCGCAAAGCCCAGGATGAACCAGCGACTGCGGTTCTCGAAGGCATAGCAGATGAGCATCGCGGTTACTGCGCAGAGGCCGAACAGGCTTAACGAACTCAAGACTCCTCCAGAGACTTAGCTGGTCCTACGCCGCACTGATCCGGCACCGTGCATTTTCAGGCTAATGGATCGGTGTAAATTTTGCATAAGGGAGCGATGACACCGATGGGCGGGGCGCCGGCGGAATCGATGCGGGGATTTTGAATTTGGTTTGGTTTCTGGCGATGGCTGACGATACAATCGGCACTCAGCTTCAGCTTAGAGTCTTACTAGCCCCTTTCAGAATCGGCGATACCGCCGCCTTTTCCTATGACCCAGCGCTCCGCGTTTGACTGCATGTTCGCTCCCCGATCGGTTGCCGTGATCGGCGCCACCGACCGCGAGGGCAGCGTCGCCCGCACGCTGCTGCAAAATCTGGTGCAAGGCCATCTGCCGGGCGAGATTTACGCCATCAATCCGAAGCGCGAGAGCGTGCTGTCGCTGCACTGCTACAAGTCCATTGGCGCGCTGCCGGAAAGGGCCGACCTGGCCATTATTGTGACGCCTGCGCCCTCGGTTCCCGGGGTGGTCGGGGAATGCATCGACGCAGGCGTGCGGGCCGCGGTGGTGATCTCCGCCGGATTTAAGGAACGCGGGGCCGAAGGCGCGCAGCTCGAGCAGCAGATTCAACAGCAGGTGCGGCGCGGACGCCAGGCCGGCACGAGCATCCGCGTGATCGGCCCGAACTGCCTGGGAATCATGAACCCGCTGGCGGGACTCAACGCCACGTTTGCGCACGACATGGCCTTGCCGGGCAACGTGGCATTCCTCAGCCAGAGCGGGGCGCTCGAAACCGCCATCCTCGATTGGAGCCTGGAGGAGCGCGTCGGATTCAGCGCGATGGTTTCCACCGGCTCGATGCTGGATGTGGGCTGGGGCGACCTGATCGACTATTTCGGCAGCGATCCGGACACGCACAGCATTCTGCTCTACATGGAATCGGTGGGCGATGCGCGATCATTTCTTTCCGCGGCGCGCGAAGTGGCGTTGCGCAAGCCGATCATCGTGATCAAGGCGGGGCGCTCGGAGGCAGCTTCGCGCGCGGCCAGTTCGCACACCGGGGCGCTCACCGGGAGCGACGAAGTTTTCGACGCGGCCCTGCGCCGCTGCGGCGTGCTGCGCGTGGATAGCATCGGCGATCTTTTCTACATGGCGAAGACTCTGGCGCGCCAACCTCGGCCCCGCGGCCCGCGGCTGACGATCCTGACCAACGCCGGCGGCCCGGGCGTGCTGGCCACCGATTCGCTGATCGCCAACAAAGGCGAACTTGCGCCGCTTTCGCAGTCTGCCCTCGATGAGCTGAGCAGCTTTCTCTCGCCGCACTGGAGCCACGCGAATCCCATCGATGTGCTGGGCGATGCGGACGTGAACGCCTACGTGAAAGCCTGCGACATCGCCATTCGCGACCCCGAGCAGCGACGGCTTGCTCGCGATTCTCGCGCCCCAGGGCATGACGGACCCGGCGGGCGTCGCGGAGGCACTGCAAGCCCTACGCGCGAGGCACGGGAAAGCCCGTGCTGGCCAGCTGGATGGGCGGGAAGCTTGTGGCGCAAGGAACGGCCATTCTCAATGAAGCCGGCATTCCCACGTTTTCCTATCCCGATACAGCGGCACGCGCCTTCAGCTACATGTGGCGCTACACCTATAACCTTCGCGGCATCTACGAGACTCCGAGCCTTGCCGAAGAAGTCGAGGTGGGGGGCGGACCCGCCGAGGCCGCCCGGAGCCCTTGTGGAAAGCGTTCGCGGCGCCGGCACGCACCGTGCTGACGGAGCTTGAATCGAAGCAACTTCTGAGCCTCTACGGAATTCCGACGGTCGAAACGCGCGTGGCGCGTTCGCCGGAGGAAGCGGGGCTGATCGCGCGCGCGATTGGTTTTCCGGTCGTGATGAAGCTGCATTCGGAAACCGTCACGCACAAGACGGACGTGGGCGGCGTGAAGCTCAATCTTCTCGATGAGACGGCGGTTCGGCGCGCCTTCGGCGAAATTGAAGCCTCCGTGCGCGAGAAGGCTGGGCGCTGACGCGTTTCTCGGCGTCACGGTGCAACCGATGATTCGCCCGCGAGCGATGCGGCGTACGAGCTGATCCTCGGCAGCAGCATCGATCCGCAGTTTGGGCCGGTGATTCTTTTTGGTTCGGGAGGGCAACTTGTCGAAGTGTATCGCGACCGCGCTCTGGCCTTGCCGCCGCTGAATACCACGCTGGCGCAACGGCTGATCGAGCAGACGCATGTCTACCGCGCGCTGCAGGGCGTTCGCGGGCGCGCGAGCCGGTCGATCTGGAGAATCTGAAACTCATTCTCGTGCGCTTCAGCCAGGCTGATCATGGAGCAGCCGTGGATCAAGGAGATCGACATCAATCCGCTGCTCGCGTCGCCTGAGCGCATCATCGCGCTCGATGCGCGGGTGATCCTGCACGCGCCGGAAACGCCGGCCGACAAATTGCCGCGCACGGCGATCCGGCCCTATCCTTCGCATTACGTGTGGCGCTGGACCACCAAGAACGGCACGCCGGTGGTGATCCGTCCGATTCGCCCGGAGGACGAGCCTCTGATGGCGAAATTCCACGAGACGATTTCGGACCGCTCCGTCTATTTGCGCTACTTTCATATGGAGTCGCTGAGCAGCCGCGTGGACCACGAGCGGCTGTTTCAGAAATGCTTTATCGACTATGACCGCGAAATGGCGCTGGTGGCGGACTTTCATAATCTACAAACCGGGCGAACATGAAATTCTCGCGGTGGCCCGGCTCACCAAAACTCCCGGTGAGCGCGACGGCGAGGTCGCGGTGCTCGTCAGCGATGCGAAGCAAGGGCAGGGGCTGGGCACCGAGTTGATGGGGCGGCTTATCGAGGTGGCTCGCGGGGAAAAGCTTGCGCGCGTGCTGGCGAACATCCTGCCGGAGAATCTTGCGATGCGTTCGCTGGCCGAGCATTTCGCCTTCACAGCCGCGCCCAGCGGGGATTCCGACATGCTGGTAGGCGTGCTCACCCTTTAGCAGGTTGCGTATCTAAACGTGAATCGGTGAATGTTAAAAAAAACACAATGCAGATCCTTCCCTGCGTCCGGGATCACACGGGCGGGGCATTACTGGCGCATCGCGATTCTCGGCGCGTGCGGGGATAAAAGGGCTGTTGGATTTGGGCTACATTGGCAGGCGGAAGGCATCGTGTTCGATCAGGCTAAGGACCTGATCGTCGTCCACTTCCAGCGAGAGCTCGAGCTGGTTTCCGTTTGCTGAAACGCGAGCGCCGCTCAGAATGGTTCCCAGGCCGGAATTGTCCTGCTTCGATTGCTGCTGTTTGTACAGCAGGCCTACCTGAACGAGTTGTGACAAGAGAAGAGCGTCGTTGGGCGAGGCGGCAGCAGCCTGGAAATCCAGCTCGATTTCGCTGGGCGCTTTCACTGCGATGGAGACCTGCTTCATTTTCGCGATCAGATCGCGGCCCTGCGGGAAGTTTGCGACGTATGGCAGTAATTGTTCGATGGCCATTTGTGCACCTCCGGCGCTGAAGACGCCCCAGAAAACACCGTCGCCGTTTACCTGGTCGATGCGGTCCAGCATCGATTCATTCGTGAGGAGGTTTTCCTCGGCGCCCGCGCGCACACTGATCAGGCGCTTCAGGGCATCTTCGCTGCCGAAGGCGATGGCCTGGTCGCTCGCCAGAATGAAGTACACGTCGGCCGCCCCGGAGCCTGTGCCGGCGGCATACATCACGTCGTCTCCGATTTGCACTCCGGAAATTTGACGCGTCTTGAGGAACGATTGAAGAGCGCCGAGATCGAAATGACCCAGGGCGACGCCGACGATCTGGCCGCTTCCCGGTTCAATCGGCACGATCGCGCTTCCGCTCGTTTTTGTGGTGCTGGAAGAGGCGATGCGGCCCCAGGCAACTCCCTCGATGGCCGGGCCTTGCTGCATCTGCGCCGCCGCTAAAAACTGTTCGAAGCCGTAGAGCGAAACGGGCACCACCTGCGCTTCGAACTGCGGGAACCAGGGGAATTTGCGGGCGGCGGCCAAGTCGGCATAGCCGAATTCGCTCATATTTTTTGGAAACATCCCCAGAATGGATGAGTCGAGGGATCCTGCGTGAAGAGCCGGAACAGACGCCAGCGTGAGCAGCGCAAAAATTGCGATGCTTCGGGGTGCGGCACTTGCAAATCGCCGCACATGATCCACCTGTACCGGAGCGTTCATCAGGATCCCCTCTTTCATCGAACATTCGTTACAAACGCGCCTCAGAATCGGAACGTCGGCCCGAATGACACGCGCAGATTGTTGTGCGCGCCATTGTTGAAAAACATTTCGTCGCCCACGTCGACTCTTAGCCCGAACGGTCCCCAGAACGCTTCGGCGCCTCCGCCCGGATAAAAAACTCCGTAGATATTGCTGCCACTGAGACCCTGGAACGTGCTGCTGACGGTTTGGATCGTCACGTTCGGGGACGTGGCGAGATTGAAGTTTATGAATCCGCCTTTGAGGGTTCCGAAGAGGCGGACCGGGCCCTTGTTCGTGTAGAACTTCGGACCGAAGAGGCCGTCGAGGGAGCGCACGTGCGAAGTGCTGACCGTCACGGTGCCGTTGTAATCGCTGAAGCCCTGGCTGTAGGCGGCTTCGAAGTTGTACGCCGATTCCGCCTCGAGCTGGATCTTGGGCATGATGTTGACCGAGACGCGCGCGCCAACGCCGGCGAGGTCAATGTCGCTGTCGCTCAGGTGGAAGAAATTGCCGTAGACTCCCACGTTGAGATGATCGACGAAACTGGATTGCGCAAATGCGCCGGGCGCCAGGAATGAGAGCAGCCCGAGCACATAAACAATTCGCTTCATGAAGGTCTCCTCTTTCTTGAAAAATGAATTTTGCCGGCTTGGTTGATCGATGAAATGCTCCGAGCTGGGGCTTTCACCTCAGCAGCGCGGGACTTACGCCTGTTGTTCTGGGGTCCGCCAGTCAGGTGACCGGCGCACGGCGCTACACCGTGTTGATGTTGCCGTTGACGCCGTTCGGGAAGAAGCCGCCTTTGTTGGTTCCCGGCGTGGAGCTTGCATACACGATGGAGAGCACCTGGGAGGTGGTCCGCTTGATCGCGAGGGCATTCGAATCCACCGGGAAGAAATGCTGCTCGGTGGGCGGCACATCCTGCGAGTCAAGGGCCGGCACGGTGATTCCGTCTTCGATGAGGTAGAGCCGGAGATTTCCCGCGTGATAGGCCTCGGTGGCAAGGATCTGGGCGGCGGCCTGAAGATTGTTTCCGCTGAGCAGAGTTGCCGCGCCCGCATACGCGCTCACACCGGTATCTTCAAAGGCGCGCGCCAGCGTGAGGAACTGCGCCTGGCTGGCGAAACCGATTCCGAGCGCATTCAGGTTGATGGCCGGTTCGGCGACGGCCGAACTGCCCAGCGCGCTGCGCAAGTATTTGACGTGGAGCATTTCGTCGTTGGCAATTTCGGCGGCGATGTCGGACACGCGCGAGTCCGTGAACGTGACCTTGGCGCCGCCGGTCGCCGCGCTATTGGCGCCGGTAACCGAAGAGCTCAGATAGGCTCCCGTGGTGGAAATGCTGTAGAACTCGGCTTCCAGATATTCGAGATTGAGGGCGAAGTTCAGCACATCCGTCTGCGGAACGGCAGGCGCCTGCGCGTTGGTGACGGAATTATTCGAGCAGCCTTCGATCATCGCTCCGGCCGCGATGCCCACGCCGGCGAGTCCGACATTCTTTAAAAAGTTCCGGCGTGCCAGCGCGCGCTTGTACCGCAGCAGGTTGAGTTCCTGTTCCATTTTGATTGGGTCCACTTCCACGATCGCTCCAGCTTTGGTGTCCACGTTTTCCTCCGGTGAGTTTTCGCTGCCGACTTACGTGACTAATACGAGTCTACAATCGCGTCCGGATGTAGTGGTTTTGATGTAGGGTGGCGCAAAAATGAATGTAGCGAGCGTTCTACCAGGGGGCAAAAGAGGGCCGAACGGAAATAATTCCTAAATCAGTGGGGGCTCGTAAATATAGGCCAGGCCGTCTTCCGAGACGGCGTAGGCCTTCGATCCGTCGGCGCTCCAGCGCAGGTGGGTGATGCCTTCGGCGGGATGTTCGTCATAGGCGGCCAGGCGGCTCAGGTCGAGCAAGGATAGCTGGCCCTTTGCGGAATTTTTCAGCCACGAGGTGAAGCACAGGCACACTGGCAGATGTGGATGGCAGCAGCAAATTTCCGCCGCCACCGGCAGCGGCTGCGATTCGCGGGTATCCAAGGCGAGCCGGTACGCCTGCCCCGCCGCGCAATACACGATGTGCTTTCCGTCAGGCGTCCACGTGAGAGACGTGATGTGTCCGGGCACCTGAACGGCCGTCTGCTCGCGCAGCCCAGGCACGTTTGCGATCAGGATCGAATCGTCGGCCCATTCGCCTTGAATCTGCACCACGCTCGCCAGGAATTTTCCATCGGGGCTGAAGGCGGTGCTGCCGTATCCGGCAAACGCGCCGTCGTCGCCAAATTCCGCTTCGTAGGTCTGGCGTTCGACGCAGCCGGGGATGCCGAGCTCGCCCGCTGGAGATCCCGAAATGGCAGCCGCGTGTCCCGGCACAGCCCATATGCGCAACGATGCCTTCTTTCCAGCCGCTGCCGCCGCGAGAAATTCTCCGCCTGGCGACCACACCAATTGCCCGGGCACGTTTGCGAAATCGCCGAATGTTCCCGCCAGCACCCGCGCCTGCAAATCGAAACGGTGCAGTTTCGGCTGCCAGCCGGCCCAGGCGGCAACCAGCTGTTTTGCATCCGGCGACCACGCCAGCGATGCCGGCAGATTCGGGGGGCAGATGGGAGGCTCGTCCGGCACGGGCAGCGCGATTCCCGGCGCGGCGTTCTCGATGTCGTAAACGCAAAGCCGCGGGGTTCCGGATTGCAAGGCGGGGGATATCACGGCCACCGCGCCGGTAGACGAAATCGCCACGTCTGGCGTGTGCTGACTGAAGAGTTTGCGGACCAGCCAGTTCGAGTCGCGCGCTAGATCGCGCAGGCCTCGCGCTACCAGCGCGGCAGAGCGCACGGCCAGCTCGCGGCCCGGCGCGTGGACGATATTATGGGATGCGGCTTTTTCTTCCGTTTCCACTAGCGCGGGTCCCCGTGACTTTGCAGCATCGCGGGCGGGGTTTCAGGATTTTCCAGGCGCTGCTTCGCCTGCGCGATCTGCTGCTCCACCTTATCGACCATTTCCTTCAGGACATCGCGCCCGTGGCGCTCCGCCTCTTCCAGCCGCGCCTTCAACTGATGCAGGTCCGAGCGCAGCAATTCCTCGGCCTCCGCCTCGATCTCCGCGATGCGCGCGCGCACCTGGCTGATTCTGCGGATCACGCGGATCAGCTCCGCTCCCGGTCCTTCGCCCTCCACCGTTTCAGGGCTCGCTTCGTAGGCGTTCAGAATTTTGTTGAGCTGCGATTCGTCTCCCGCTTCGTAGGCCTTGTTTGCTTCGGCCATTAGCAGCTGGCGGCGGGTGCGCTCGTCGCGGTCGGAGGTCAGGTCCGGATGAATGCGCTTGGCGACCTCGCGATAGAGGCGCTTCATTTCCGGCGATGCCTTGAAGGATTTCGGGGCCGGCGCGTTTTCGGCCTCCTGGGCCGCGGATTTTGTTTCATCCGCGCGGGCGCGTGCGTCGCGGGCGGCCTGCTGGGCGCGATCGGTACCCGGCTGATTGTTGGCCGCGCGCTCGGCGATCTGCGCCTTCAGTTCGTCGAGTTGGGCGTAGCGAAGTCCCACTTCGTGGAGATAGGTGCGCTCGAAAGCGCCCAGTTCCGCGCGCAGATTCGCGGCACGCAGCTCGCGATCGGCCAGCTCGGCCTCGAGCGCGGTTTGCTCCTCGCGTTTCCGGGCAAGTTCCTGCTCCTCGGGCTTGGCGGGGCGAACGTCCTCTTTAGTGGGCGCCATGGGGGCCTTTTCCGCGCTTTGATGCGGGAAAAACGCAGCTTGGGGGCAAGGCAATGTAGTTCATGGAATGCGTTGTTCCCGCCTATCGATCGTCTGGAGTTCTGCTTTAAATTGTACCGGGAGGCGTGCCCGGACAGGCTTTTTCCCGGAATTCAGTTTCCTGATTCAAAACTTTGCCGCAGAACCAAATTGGCCGGGCGGGTGCGTTCGTAAGCTGCTATTTCTGTTCTGCCATGAGTATCGAGATTGTCTACAATATCGGCCTTAGTGGAGTAAAGGAGGCAATTCATGGCGGAGACTGCGGAGCAGTACCGGAAGCGAATGCTAAGCCAGCTCGGTGGCAAGCATCCTTTGAAGCTGCAAGCGGAAGCACCGAAGAAAATCGAGCGCCTTGTGAAGGGCGTGCCGCCGGCCAAATTGCGGAAACGCCCGGCGCCTGGCAAATGGTCGGTCGCGGAGATTGTGGCGCACGTCGCGGATACCGAGCTTGTCGCCGGATTCCGGATGCGGCTGATCCTGGGCGCACCCGGCACGCCTATCGTGCCATTCGACCAGGATGCGTGGGTAACGGCGCTGCACTATGACAAGCGCGACGCGCGTAAGGCGCTCGAGCAGTTTCGCGCGCTGCGGGAGGCGAATCTTGCGCTTCTCAAAACGCTTACGCGCGAGCAATGGAAACAGCATGGAGTGCATGCGGAGCGCGGCCCGGAGACGATTGAGACCATCGTGAATATGTTCGCTGGGCACGACATCAATCACATCAAGCAGATCGAAGCGATCCTTCGGCCGAAAAAGTAGTTTGCGCCGGCAGTCCTCTCCTGCTGAGAACGCCGCTCATCGGCTAAGCGGCGCCCAACGCCGAAAAAAACAAAATGCAGATCCCTCACTTCGTTCGGGATGACAGATGGGGCTGGGGCACGAAGCAAATGGCCAAGGCTTACGCCAGCGGTAGGTTGGCTTCGGCGTTTAGCGAGGAGTCTTCGTACAGGCCCGAGAGGAAGCGCGGGTAGCCGGCGGCGGCGATCATTGCGGCGTTATCGGTGGAGAGGGCGCGGCTGGGAAAGAAAACATCCAGCGCGCGAGCGGCGGCTTGCGCCTCAAATACCCGGCGGAGTTCGGAGTTGGCGGCAACGCCTCCCGAGACCAGGATCGTGCGCGCATTTTGCTGCTCCGCGGCGGCCAGCGTGCGCGAAACAAGATTCTGCACGACGCTGTGCTGGAAGCTCGCGATCAGGTCCAGGGTGGGCTGCGTGGTGAGCGGCAGCAAGGCGGCGGCTTTGCGTTCGCCCCTCGAGAGCGCCTGCTGGCGGGCTTCGATTTCGGGCTGCAACTGCGGGTTGCGCTTCAGATGATAGAGCAGGGCGGTCTTGATGCCGCTGAAGCTGAAGTCGCAGGCATTGCCTTTCATCTTCGGCTCGGCAAACCGGACGGCCTCCGGATTTCCGTGCGCGGCTAGTTGGTCAATGATGGGGCCGCCAGGATAGCCCAGGGCCAGCATGCGGGCTACTTTGTCGTAGGCTTCGCCGGCGGCGTCATCGCGGGTGCCTCCGATGCGCGCGTAATGGAAATGCGGCGCGCCGTTGGACGATTCGGTGGTGACGTAATACAGAATCGTGTGCCCCCCTGAAACGATCAGGCAGACTGCCGGGAGCACGGCCGCGCGCCCGGCGGCATGCGCGTCCAGAAAAACCGCATGGACGTGCCCTTCAAGGTGATTTACGCCGATCAGCGGTTTTTTCAGCGCGATAGCCAGGGATTTACCGTAGGTGACGCCTACCAGCAGGGCGCCGATCAAGCCCGGGCCGCGCGTGACGGCGATCGCGTCGAGATCCGGAAGCGTGATTTGCGCCTGGTCGAGCGCTTCGCGCACCACCGGGACAATCTGCCGCAGGTGCTCGCGAGAGGCCAGTTCCGGCACGACGCCGCCATATTTGCGATGAATATCGACCTGCGACGCGACCACGCTCGAAAGAATGCGCCGGCCGTCAGCGACGACAGCGGCGGCCGTTTCGTCGCAGGAGGATTCGATGCCGAGGATCAGGTTTTCTTTTAGCGTCACTGCGTGAGCGCCTGCCGGTAGAGATCGAAATCGTTATGGTAGCATGGGATTCGTGTGGGGCTGATCTGTCCGGCTGATTCTGGGGTAGCGCCTGCCTCGAAGCGCGATCACAAGGAAACTTATGAGCGAAAAACCGAAACGAGTGCGGAAAGCAGTGCTGCCGGTGGCCGGGCTGGGGACGCGATTCCTGCCCGCGACGAAGGCCATGCCCAAGGAAATGCTGACGCTCGTGGACAAGCCGCTGATTCAGTATGCGGTAGAGGAGTGCATCGCCTCGGGAATCGAGCATTTGATTTTTGTTACGGCGCGGCGGAAAAGCTCGATCGAGGACCATTTTGATTTCGCGCCGGAGCTCGAGCAGTTTCTTGGAGAGCGCGGCAAGAAAGCCGAGCAGGAACTGGTGCACGGAATCGGCGCCGGCCTGCGCTTGAGCTCCACGCGGCAGAGCGAGGCGCTCGGGCTGGGGCATGCGGTTTTGTGCGCCGCGGAACTGGTGGGGGACGAGCCTTTTGCCGTGCTGCTGGGCGACGTGGTCATGGATGGGGCAGCGCCGGCCACGCGCCGGCTGGTCGAAATTTACGAGGCTACCGGCAAAGGCGCCATCGACGTGGAAGTTGTTCCGCGCGAGCGGCTCCATTTTTACGGAATCATCGACGCGGCTCGTCACCAAAGACGCGCGTTGGGGCGAGCGGCTGCTGCAGATCAAAGACCTGGTGGAAAAGCCGAGCGCCGACAAAGCGCCGTCGAACTGGGGAATTACCGGGCGCTACGTGCTGCCGCCGGAAATCTTCGGCTTCCTCGAGAAAACGAAGCCCGGCGCGGGCGGAGAAATTCAATTGACCGATGGACTGCGCGCCCTGGCGCAAGGGACCGGGCCTGTGGGCCTACGTGGATGAAGGCAAGACGCACGACGCGGGGGACAAGCTTGGGTTTCTGAAGGCCACCGTCGAGCTGGCGCTGAAGGATCCAAAACTAGGGCAAGGATTTTCGCGCGTATCTGCGGGAACTGAAATTCTAGTGCGCGGGGCGCGCGAACGTAATGAAAATTGAGAGCGATCCCGCGTCGCTTCGCTCTGTCGGGATGACAACGAAAGGCACAGGGCAGGGGCCTGCTACTTCTTCTTCTTTGCCTGTTCCCTTTCTCGGACGAAGACGCCGAGCTTTCCGAGCTTTTGGAAGACTCGGAGGATTTTGAGTCGGAAGACTTCGACTCGCGACGACTTCGAGTCGCCGGACTTTTCCTTGCCTTTCGAGGAGGCGCCGTCGCCGGAGCCTTCGCCCGAGGCACTATCGGGCTTTTTCCCCGCGTAATCGGTGACATACCAGCCCTGTACCCTTGAACTGAATCGCCGGCGCGGACAACTGCCGCTCGGCCTTCGCGCCGCATTTCGGACATTTCTTCGTCTCAGCGGCGGAAACGCTTTCGATCTTCTCGAAGCGGTGGCCGCATTTGACGCACTTGTATTCGTATAACGGCAATGCCAACTCCTCTCGTAACCTAAAAGGATGACAAAGAAAATATTAGCATGGCGCGCCGCAGATGAGAAACAGGAGCCGCCGGCTCGGCCTCCGGAGGCTCGCAAAAAGGGCAACGAAGAACGCGTGTGGTAGACTTCGTTAGTTGACCATGACGAAACTCAAAGCAGATGACGCGGCGCTGGGGTGCCTGTACGTGGTGGCGACGCCTATCGGCAACCTGGAAGACATCACCCTGCGGGCGCTCCGCATTCTGAAAGAAGCGGACGCGATCGCTTGCGAAGACACGCGGCAAACGCTGAAGCTGCTCTCCCATTTCGATATTCAGAAGCGGCTGATCAGCTACCACGAGCACAACGAGATCACGCGCGCGCCGGAAATCGTGATTGAGCTGGAGCAAGGCGCGAAGGTCGCGCTGGTGAGCGACGCGGGAACGCCCGCCATTTCCGATCCCGGGCACCGCCTGGTCAGCCTTTGCCTGCGGCATGGGATTCAGCGTGGTGCCGGTGCCGGGAGCTTCGGCGTTTGTGGCGGCGCTGGCCGCGTCGGGAATGCCGGTGGAGGAGTTTGCGTTTGTGGGATTTCTGCCGTCGCGGCAGAGCGCGCGGCGCAAGGCCCTGCGCGCGCTGGCCGCGGAGACGCGCACGCTGGCGCTCTACGAAGCGCCGCACCGGCTGAGCGATACGCTGGAAGATGCGCTGGAAATTCTGGGGAACCGCCCGGCGGTGGTGGCGCGGGAAATTACCAAGATGTACGAGGAGTTTCTGCGCGGGCATCTTGCAGGACATTGCGGCTGCGGTCAGAAAAAAAGCCGTTCGCGGGGAAATCACGCTGCTGATCGGGCCGCCCGACGGGCAGACGCCCCACGCGGAGGGCGCGGAAAACGCGGCGGCGGTTGAGCCCCTATCGCACCGCGTGGAAGAAATCATGAAAGAAATCGGCGTCGACCGCAAAGCGGCGCTCAAGCAGGCGGCGCGCGAACGCGGGCTTACCCGGCGCGAGGCCTACAAACAACTTCTGGTTACGCGGGATGAATAATTCTCCTCTGACACTTCCAGAAATTCGTCTTCGAAAACTATGAGGCTGAGGTAACCATAAGGCGCCGCTCCCTCCCTCGCAGGTTCGGTTTGCCTCAAGGAACCCGCACCCGAAATCCTCCGCGCAATCTTCCTGTCTCATTGTCATGCTGAGCGCAGGAAGGGACCTGCTTTCCCGTGCCGGCCGCCGCTCCGCTCGGGAATCTAATCGGCGGAGGAGGCGGCGGTGTGGGCGAAGAATTCGTCGACGCGATCGAGGATTTCCGCGGCGGTGTGCGCGTGATGCACGGCCTGGCGCAGTTCGCCGCCGTTGCGGACGCCGTGCGTGAACAGCGTGGCGAACTGCTTCATTTTGCCGATGGCGTCGGGCATCTCGGCCTCGATCAGGCTGCGGAAATATCCGGAGAGCAGCCGGTAGCGATCCGCTTCGGTCGGCTCGGTGTAAGCGCCGGTGGCGAGATAGTCCGCGATCTGGCGGAAAATCCAGGGATTCGAAGAAGCGGCGCGGCCGATCATCACGGCGTCGCAGCCGGTCTCCTCGATCATGCGCACGGCGTCCTGCGGCGCGCGGATATCGCCGTTGCCGATCACCGGAATGCGCACGGCCTGCTTCACCGCGCGAATCACGCTCCAGTCCGCCGACCCGGCATAGCCTTGCATGCGCGTGCGGGGATGCACGGCGATGGCTTCGATGCCGATGCGCTCGGCCATGCGCGCCACGTCGACGGCGACGATGTTGTTTTCGTCCCAGCCGGAGCGGATTTTTATGGTGAGCGGAATGCGGACCGCGGCGCGCACGGCGCGTGAGAAGCTTTTCGAGATGCGGCAGGTCGCGCAGCAAGCCCGAGCCGCCGCACTTCACTACCTTTTTAACCGGGCAGCCCAGGTTGATGTCGACGTGATCGAAGCCGAGGTCTTCGGTGAGCGCGGCGGCGGAGGCCATCACTTTCGGATCGGCGCCGAAAATCTGGGCGGCGATGGGGCGCTCGTCTTCGTCGAAATAGAGGTAGCGCAGCGTGCGCGCACCCTTGCGCGACAGGCCCTCGGCGCTGGTGAATTCCGTCATGATCAGGCCGCAGGCGCCGAGCGAGCGGATCACGCGGCGGAAAACCGTGTCGGTCACGCCCGCCATGGGCGCCAGGATCGTCGCGGGGCGGATGCTCAGGTCGCGAATTTTGATTTCGGGCGGAAACATTTTTGACTGGCTATGATAACGGCAATCTTGCCCTAAGGCGGCTAAAACCGCCATTGTACCTGGAGCAAAGCCAATATGGGCCTGCATCATCTAAGAGTGATGCGGCTGTTATTGCGCGCTTACTTGTTAGTGAGGGCTTCGACCCCGGGAAGTTTTTCGCCGGCCAGAAATTCGAGGGAGGCGCCGCCGCCGGTCGAGATGTGGGAGATCTGGCGGGCCACGCCGGACTGCTCCGCCGCAGCAACGGAATCGCCGCCGCCGATGATGGACGTGGCGCCCTTGGTGGTTGCCGCGGCCACGGCGCGGGCGATGGCCAGCGTGCCCTGCGAAAAAGCGGGGCGCTCGAACATGCCCAGCGGGCCGTTCCACACGATGGTGCGCGCCTTTGCGATTTCCTGGCTGAAGAGGTCGATGGACTTGGGGCCGATGTCGAGACCCATCCAGCCTTCGGGCGTGGCGGCGATGTCGGCGATTTTCGTGGCGGTGGAATCGGGCGATTCGGCGAGCACGTGGTCGACCGGCAGCAGCAGGCGGAAATTGCGCTGGCGGGCTTCGTCGAGCAGCTTGCGCGCGAGATCCAGCTTGTCGTTTTCCACCAGCGACTTCCCTATCGGCAGCCCTTGCGATTTCAGGAATGTGTAGGCCATGGCGCCGCCGATCAGCATGGCGTCGGCAAGCTTCATCAGATTCTGCACGACTTCGATTTTGTCCGAGACTTTCGCGCCGCCCAGCACGGCCACGAACGGGCCGCTCCGGATTCGAAATGGCCTTGCCCGAGATAGGCGAGTTCCTTTTCCATGAGCAGGCCGGCGGCGGACTTGCCGGACAAATTTCGTGATTCCGACCACTGAGGCGTGGGCGCGGTGCGCCGAGCCGAACGCGTCGCAAACGAAAAGACCGTCGCACAGCGCGGCGAGCTGCTTCGAGAACGCGGCATCGTTGGCTTCTTCCTCGGGATGGAAGCGCACATTTTCAAGAAGCAGCACGTCGCCATTCGTCGAGCGCGTCGCTCTTGGCTTCGGCTTCGGCGCCGACGCAATCGGCGGCGAATTCCACCGGCTTGCCGAGCAGCTCCTTCAGGCGCGCGGCTACCGGGCGCGAGGCTGTATTTCGGATTCACCTTGCCTTTGGGGCGGCCCAGATGCGAGGCGAGCACCAGGCGCGCGCCGCGCTCGATCGCCAGACGCAGCGTGGGCAGCGTTTCGCGGATGCGCGTGTCGTCCGATGACGTTGGCGCCGTCGAGCGGGACGTTGAAATCCACGCGGATGAAAACGCGCTTGCCGGTCATGTCGAGATCGCGAATCGATAGTTTGTTCATGATCGTACTCGTTTGCTCCAGTCTGCAATGCGGAGATAAGTCAAAGGCGGATGCGGATCCCTCACTTCGTTCGGGATGACAATCAAGGTTTCGTGCCCGCCAGGCTGCGCTACGAATTTCGCGGCGAAAAATTTGATCAGGTCGCGGCAGCGGCACGAATAGCCCCACTCGTTGTCGTACCAGGCCAGAACTTTCACGCAATTGGTGCCCACCACGCGGGTGTAGCCGGCGTCCACGATCGAGGAGTTTTCGTTGCCGCGGAAATCGATGGAGACCAGCTCCTCTTCGGTGTATTCGAGGATGCCCTTCATCGGGCCTTCGGCGGCCTGCTTCAGCGCTGCGTTCACGCTGGCGACCGTCGCCGGCTTCTCGGTGATCACCGTGAGGTCGACCACGCTCACGTTCGGCGTCGGCACGCGCATGGCGTAGCCATCGAGCTTGCCCTTCAGTTCCGGAATCACGAGATGCACCGCCTTGGCGGCGCCGGTGGAAGTGGGAATCATGGAAAGTGCGGCGGCGCGCGCGCGGCGCAGATCCTTGTGCGGCAGGTCGAGCAGCTTCTGGTCGTTGGTGTAGGAGTGAATCGTGGTCATCGTGCCGATGGTGATGCCGAAGGTGTCCTGCAGCACCTTGGCCACCGGCGCCAGGCAGTTCGTGGTGCAGGAGGCGTTCGAGACCACGTGGTGCTTGGCGGGATCGTAGGTCTTCTCGTTCACGCCGAGAACGAGGGTGTGGTCGGGATCGGTGGCCGGCGCGGAGATGATCACTTTCTTCACCGGCCCGCGAATGTGCTTGCGCGCGTCGGCGCCCTTGGTGAACAGGCCGGTCGATTCGATCACGATGGTCGCGCCCACCGAAGGCCAGTCGATTTCCGCAGGATCTTTCGTGCGGAACACCTTGAAGGTTTTGCCGTCGACGGAGATGGTGTCGTCGGTGTGGGTCACCTTATTCGGGAAGATTGCCGAGGATCGAATCGTATTTCAGCAGGTGGGCGAGCGTCTTCGAATCGGTGATGTCGTTCACCGCGACGATTTCGATTTCGGGATCGCCCAGCGCGGCGCGAAAAATGTTCCGGCCGATGCGTCCAAAACCGTTGATCCCGACTTTTACCGACATGTGTCCTCCAAGAGGTTGCAAAGGTGAAAGATTAAAAAAGTTCAAGCTGCTGAAGGGTTTGGCAGGCTTAGATAGCCGAACGCTGATGCTAGGGCGCGAAAGGGAAAAAGTCAACGGCAGCGTCAATCATTAAAATCTTTAACGCGGATCACTTTTCCGGCGGACAGGACTTGATCGCAAAACGATCCGAGCAATTATCCAGGGAAAGAAACTAAAAATGTCGACTCTTGCGAAAGTCGCGATCGGGTTACGAAAAGACGACACGCTTTGAATCGAAAGTGGATACTAGGCCGGTATTTGTCCAGTAAGCCGACTTATCAGGAGTTGGGGGGTACTCGCTGACCATCGCCGTTGCATATTCCAATAGGAGAACACACGCTGCAAAATGAAATCCTTTCAGCAGCTTTCAATACAAACGATGGATGGAGTAGTTTGACCTAACGGCTGGCAACAAATTCAGGACATATGTCCTGCTTGCTGGGTCGAAGTTCATGTCCCAAACACACTTCATTCTCATTCTTCCGAGAATCTCACTGAGGATATCCCGGGCCGGAGCATTATCGGCGTCGATGCTTAGGGCTTCGGGTCCCTTCCAAGTGGGACTGGCACCACCGAAAACGGAGAGATTAGCGACGAACTTTAAACCCAGTCTTGTCAGACAGAGCTTCCGCAATGATGTTCACGCTCTCAAACAACACCCCTCGGAGGTATTTCGGTGACACGGAAATGGGCGTGTCTAGGATGGGCTTAATGGGGTGCGGATTTCCATCGTCGTCCCGGATCGCGTTTCCGACAATCGAATAGCTGCCATCGGCTTGCTTGCGGACAGCAAAGTTACCCGGATTGCGGCTCTCATTGTAATCCCCAACAATCTTTTCCAGGATCTGGTGCTCTTCTCGATCAGACGATGCAAAGGGGTCCAGCCCTTGCGGAAATGTACTCTTGAAGAAGCCACCTGCTGGCATCGTCGGCGGCGGGCCATCCGGATGTGCGTCACGCCAATGAGGTGCGGCCATTTCAATGAGATCATATTTACCTTGATAGGGCGCATCTTCGTAATTCACAACCCATCCGTATTCCTCGCTGACGGCATTTATGGCTTGCAGGAGAGGTCTTGGGTTATTGGCAATGACTGTCGCGTATTTGTCGCCGTGTTGAACGATTCCTCGGCCCATAAACTTCTGCGGTTGTGCCTCCTGTGCGGACAGCCCACCGCAAATGGCGGCGATTGCTACCATAGCCTTGAAGATTCCGCGCCGCTGAGGAACCGTCATTGTTGAAATTGTGCCTCCGCACGTTAGACTTCGGGCGACAGTCCAAGGGTTGGACTGTCCTGATAAACGCATTATAAAAGGGCGCCCCTTTGAAGTAGGTTTTGATCGTTCGCATCAACGCCTACAGGAAGGAGCACCCTCATGAATGACGCCAAGTATATTGGGCTGGATGTTCACCAGGCAACGATCTCGGCGGCGGTTCTGGATTCCACCGGCAAGCTGGTGATGGAATCGATCCTGGAAACGAAAGCGGCAACGATTCTGCAGTTTATCCACGGACTGCGCGGAAGCTTGCACGTGACCTTTGAAGAAGGAACCTGCGCGGCGTGGTTGCACGACCTGCTCAAGCCGCATGTCACGAAAGTGCTGGTGTGTGATCCGCGGAAGAACGCCCTGCTGAAAGCGGGGAACAAGAACGACCGCATCGATGCTCGCAAGCTGGCCGATCTGCTCCGCAGCGGGCTTGCTCTCCCCGGTCTATCACGGAGAGAACGGCGTGCGGACGCTGAAGGAACTGGCCCGCAGCTACCTGGCAGTGACCCGGGATATCACGCGGGTGATGAATCGCTTAAAAGCCCTTTATAGGAGCTGGGCGATTCCCTGCGCGGGGCAGCGAGTGTACGCACCCCGCTATCGCTCGGAATGGCTCGCCAAGATCACCGAAGCCGGCGTGCGTCGCCGGGCGGAGATCTACTACCAGCAGCTGGACGCGTTGCGGTCGTTGCGCCAGCAAGTACGACGAGATCTGTTGGCCGAAGAGCCGGAAACACAGCGCGACGAAATTGCTGCGCCAGATTCCTTCGATTGGACCGATTCGGGCGGCTCTGTTGATTGCTCTGATGCAGACGCCGCATCGTTTTCGCACCAAGCGGCAACTGTGGGCCTACTGCGGTTTGGCATTGAAAACCTCCACCAGCGGGGAATACCGAATTCGTGCAGGGCCAGCTGAAACGCTCCAAGAAGTTCCTGGCCATTCGCGGGCTCAACGCCAACCACAATCACGATCTGAAAAATATCTTCAAGGGTGCGGCGACCCGAGCCGCTGCCGTCCCTGGACCGTTTCAGGAGTTCTACGCCGCTCTAGTAGCCAGAGGGATGAAGCCAACGATGGCGCGTCTCACCCTGGCGCGCAAGATCGCGGCCATCACTTTGATCGTCTGGAAGAAAGGAGTGCGTTTCGACGCCGAACATCTAAAACAACAAGCAGCTTGAGCGTCTGTGGAGAGCCTCCATCCCTGGATTCATCTCGGGCGATGGCCGGTTGGTTCTCCAGACGCTCTGGTTCGAGGGTGAGTATCCATAATCCCGTTAGGCTGACGGTGCTTCGGGCACTGAGTCTTTCGAGAAACCCTATGCCCCCTCGGACAACCAGAAAAAGCGATAGGCGACAAGTCTCAGATAGAACCATGGTTGGCACTGCACAACCACTCTGCTTGTTTGCGTCAGGAACCGAACGGCGTCGTTACGACAGCACGATGAATCTGCGGAAAAGGAAAACTCACAGCGTCTCGTCACATTACTGGGGCTGGACGGCAAGACCATCTTCCCTGCGTCTTCCAGTCGCAGGGGAGGCATTTGTCTTGACATCCCCTTTTATAGAACGCGGTAACCGGACATCTCTAACAATGTCGGCCCCTGTCAAGCTTTTTTTGAGCAGACTTGTCCGTTCACTCCGAAGGAGTGGTTGGGGTTGGTTTTCAGTTGTTGACCTCTTCATCGACGACCACGGCTCGCTCGTAACCTGTCGGTCGGTTTTCAGTCCGACCCAAACATCTCTTCGATCAAAACTTCGACCATGATTACTCGTTCAAACTCCCTTCGCAGGGAGCGGGATGCCCATTCAAATGCACGGTGTTCTACTTCACACCATGTCCGGTACCGAGCTGTCCCACGTACGAACCGAACTCCAACGACGGCGAATACGCACAACCCTTCCGCCACATCCAGTACAAGCGAACCGCCAGCTTCGACCCATCGCTACCTTGGCAATGCTCTTTTGCCGACGCATCGCCAGGTGAATGTACCGACGTCTCCATTCCGGATTGCTTCGTGCCGCCGCTTGGGCCGCCTCCACCAGCAAGAATCGCAACAAGGAATTGCCTTGTTTGCTGATGTGCCCCAATCGTTGCTTGCCCGCACTGGAGTCCTCACTCGGAATCATCCCCACATACGTGCCGATCTGCTTGCCGCAGTGAAACCGCTCCGGAGTTCCGATGATCAGCACGTAAGCCAGGGCCGTCAGTGGGCCCACGCCAGGATGCGTCATCAGCCGCAGCACCTCGGGTCGCTTCTTGGCTTCCTGCTCGGCGGCAGCAGTTAACTCTTCGATGGTTCGGATCCATTCGGTCCAGCAATTCCAACAACTCTTGCCGGCGTCGACTGGCCCAAGGAGCCAATGCCAGTTTCTCCAGCTCCGCTCGCCCCTGTTCGCTCAACAGCTTTTTCTTCCAGCGATAGCCCTCGTTCATCGCAATGGCCTGCAACTGATTCATGATCCGCGTGCGCATCTGCACCAACCGATGCCGATGCCACAGCAGTTGTCGCAGATCCCGATTCTCCGGGCTGGGCACCCAGATTCGAGGAAAATTATTTTCCCGCATCAGTCTCAGCAAGAGTTGGGCATCCTTGCGGTCGGTCTTCTGCTTCTTCACTCGCCTGGTCTTGATCTCTGCCGGATCTCCGATCCACAGCTCGAAACCGAATTCTGCCAGGAGCCGCTCGAACCAGCGTGAATATCCGGTAGCCTCCATTCCTAACCGCACGCAGATTCCTCGCTGCTTCAGGTCGCGATAAAATCTCTCTGCTTCTCCGTCACTGTGGTTCAGTTGCTGTTCTCCACACTCACCAGTCTCTTCATCAAGAAATGCAATCTGCTGAAAGCTCGGGTGATAATCTATGCCTATCAACAACATGTTCGGCTCCTTTCTCCCGAGACCTTGGTCGTCAAGCAACCAAGTCTACTCGGGTAGAGGAGCCGACATTGTTATGCAATCAAGTAAAACGTTGCCTGAAACAAGAGGGTCGCGGGACTGTGCGCGAGGGTTGTCCCTTTTTCGCGGCCTTATCCGCATACCCCTCAACGGCAGCGTCAATCATTAAAATCTTTAACGCGGATCACTTTTCCGGCGGTGAATGTGACGAAGGTGGTCTTGGCCGGGGGATCGCCGTAGATCCAGTCTTCGGTGTCGTTGCCGTCGGCGTCGCGCTCGCGGACTTTGTGCTCGGGGCGGCCCAGCGCAGCGATCACCATGTCCTCATCCATGCCCACGGCGGCCTCGTGCGCCTGGATATCTTTTTTGAATTCGGGGGGAATGGTGTCGATCCAGGCGACCGAGGCGGAGGGCTCGCCGCCAAAATCGAGGATGGGGGCAAGTTGCTTCTTCAACTCTGCGGGCGTCATCTCCGGAAGGGGACGGTCATAATCGAGAATGAAATTGGCGCCCAGGCCTTCCCCCGGATGGGCATTGGTGCCGACCGGATTCGTCGCGCCGCCCATGCCGACCTGCAGGTGATCCCTAAAATGGAAATGCCTGGCGCCGCCTCCGTTGACCTCGAAGACGATTCTCTTCGATTCGAAGGTGAGCCTGGTGACCTGGACCCTGTCGCCATTATTCACGGCGGCGCCGTGGGTCCTCACCATGTCGTGGAGTTTGGCGGCGTCCAGCGGTTTCCCGACGTGGTAAACGAACGAGTCGCCGCCCCGCGGGAGCGAGAGAACGGCCTTTGCGAATTCACCGCTGACGTCGCGGATAATCTCGATCTTCGACTGGTCGCCCAGCCGGTCGGGCGAACCCGAACCGGAAGACGGCAACGTAACGCCTTGCGGAGGCTCGGCGTACGCGGCCGCATCCTGAAACACTGGCGTGGCAAGGAAACTTCCGCTGATTGTTAAAGCTGCGCAGAACGCGAGGGTGGGGCGGACGTACATAGACTGCCTGGCAGCCACTATTTTAGGACTTTTTGCCGTGATGGAGAACTAGATTTGAAAACGGCGAAAAGGGTTGCCGCGCCACACGGTCACACGGTCACACGGTCAAACGATCAGCGATTCGGGCGCCGGCGGCCGGCCGCGCTGTGCACCGCTCTTCCAAAGGCTTTCCAGACACGCAGGTTTCCCGGGTATTCGGGCAGCATGCGCTCGGGATGGAATTGCAGGCCCACGAGGAAATCGGCCTTGGGGTCGTAGTATGCCTCGATCAGCCCGTCTTTGGCGTGGGCCATGGGGCGGAAGCGGGGGGCTAACTCGCGAATTCCCTGATGATGGTAGCTGTTGACCCGAATCGTTTCTTCGCCATACCACGCTGCCAGCGGGGTGCGAGGCACGAGGAATACCGGGTGCCGGTAGGTGTCGTAATTGTGGTAATCGATGTGCGGGACGTGGGATTTCTTCTCCTTCTGCACGTCCACGTACAGCGTGCCTCCGCACACCACGTTGATCAACTGGGAGCCGCGGCAAATCCCCAGGATCGGAATGCGGTTGCGCATGGCGTGGCGAATCAGGCGAATCTCGATTTCGTCCTTCAGCGGATGCGTTTTCTCGAGATACTGCAAGGCGGCCGCGGGCGGTTTGTAGCGCTTCGGCTCCACGTCTTCGCCTTCCACCAGCAGCAGGCCCTTCATTCCTTGCATGTACTGCGGGAGCAGCGAAGGTGTTCCTTCGACCACCGGGACCATCTGCGGGAAAATGCGCATGCGGATGAGCAGCTCGAGGTGATACTCGCCCACGTAATCGATGTATTTGTTTTTGCGGGTCGTCCGGCGGGTAACGACGACGACTGCGGGATGGGTCATCGCGTGAGAATCTGAAGCGCTCCCACGAGCTGGGCGTCTTTTTCGCGGCCCTGCGAGGCTACGCGGATATGGAAATCGTCCATGCCGACCTTGTTGGAGCAATCGCGGACGTACATCTGGTGCTCGTCGAGCAGCCGCGACTGGAGCTCGGAGGCGGTCATGCCGTTCTTGATCTTGAAGAGCACGAAGTTGGCGCCGGTGGGATACACGTCGATCGCCGGAATTTCCTTCAGGCTGTTGTAGAGGCAGCGGACGTCGCCGATGAGGCGCTTGCGGCCTTCGTGATACTCAGCGTCGGTGGCGGGCAAAAGCGACAGAAAATACTGCGCCAGCGTGTTCAGGTTCCACGTGGGAATGAAGCGGCGCAGCCGGTTCAGGACGAAAAGATTGGCGCTGTAGCAATACCCCAGGCGCAGGCCGGGAATGCCGCAATGCTTGCTCATGCTGCGCACGATCAGGAGATTCGAGAAGCGGTCGGCTACCTGCAGGAGGCTGGGAATTTCCTCGCCGGCGAAGTCGATGAAGGATTCGTCGACGATCACGAGTTCGAGGTCGTGGGCCTCATGCATGAAGTCGATCATCTCGTCGAGCGGGATGAGCTGGCCGGTGGGGTTTCCCGGGTTAATCACCAGGAGCGCGCGCATGTTGCGCTTGTGGACCCAGCGCATGTACTCGACCGGGCGCAGTTCGTAACGCTGATTGGGGTCGAGCGCGAACATTTCGGCGTCGCGCTGGTCTTTCAACTTTTCGATGTACTCGCCGAAAGTGGGAATCGGAAGCGCGATGCGGTCGATCAGCGTGGTGTCGATGTGCGCGATCAGTTCGGTGGCGCCATTGCCGATCACGAGGTTGTCGGGATTCACATTGAGCACGGCGGCCAGGTTCTGCTGGCTCATCAGCGGGCTGCTCGAGGGATAGGACTTGATGAGGTTCGGTAAATTGCGCTGCAAGTCGTCGAGCATCTCGGGCGTGGGGTAATAGGGATTGGCGATAAAGCAGAAGTCGATGATGTCCTTGGCGTTTTCGTAGCCGACCAGGTCGGACAGCGCCGGGGAATGCGAGGTCTCATAGAAAAGATGGCGCCGGAGCTCCGCCGCGGAGCTTGTTCCCTTCGCCAGCTCGCCGATTGCTGTTTTCACTTTTTTCACCTCGCGCTGCAACAGCAGCCCTGTCTGGCCCGCTTACCCTTTTCACCGAGTGCCCGGCCTTCTTCCGTCTGACAACCGTATCGCCCGGCTGCTACTGCATCATTACTCTCATCGTAGCGCCACGTAAATGGTGCCTCGATGCTTTGTTTGCAATAAGTTAGTGGCTTCGTTTCGTAATTTTGCTCCGTGATGCGCTCCGTAAGCCGCACATAAATGCCACCGGGCCGGGCTACCGGGCGAAATCGCCCGATCCAAAACTTGGATACATCCAATCAATTGTATTACTACTGTGGCGGATTGCAAGTGATGGGAGGCACTCAGTGGACCCGTTCGGCCGCCTAACGCCGCCCGGCGCTTGGGCAGAATCAGGGGCCTATCCGGGGGGTCGAGCTATACTGACCGCTATTCCCCTTCCAGGAGCGCATCGTGGCGACCCAACTTACGCTGGAGCAGATGAAGCAATTCGTGCGGGAGCACTTTGAGGATTTTGTGAACCGGCGGAACGCGGGGGTGATTCGCAAGAACATGACGCCGGACTTCTACGATCACGATGGACCCGGCGGGAAACCCACGGGCGTGGAGGGCGACGAACAGATGATGGTGGCCATGTACAAGGCGATGCCCGATCTGCGCGTGACCGTGGAGGACATGATTGCCGAGGGCGACAAGGTGATGTGCCGGAACGTGTGGCGCTGGACCGATGCGGCGTCGGGAAGCAAGATGATGTTTCGCGGATTCGTGCTGTGGCGCTTCGAGGGAGAAAAGATTGCGGAGCGGTGGGCTACGGTTACGGCGCCTTCCAAGGAGTAGAAGGGCGCGCCGGCAGGGTTACCGGTGCCACTGCTGGAACCACCGGGAACCAACTTGCGGCTGGGGGAGTAAATGGAGTAGCTTCCGCTGACAAGGACAGGGACAGCGACAGGGACGGGGGACAGCGACAGGGACAAGGACAAGGAATTGAGGTGACGAACATGTGGATGAATTTGCGGAGGCTGCGCGGTTTTGCCGGGCTCATGGCGCTGCTGGGGGCGCTGGCGCTGGCTGGCGCGCCGCAGGTGCAGGCGCAGTCCAAGCAGCCGACGGCACAGGAGCAGGCTAACTTGAAGATGGTGATGGACTGGTGGCGCGAGGTGGTGTTCGCGCGGCACGTCGACCTCGCGCCGAGGTATATGGCCGAGGATTACGTGCAGCATGATCCGAATGTGCCGAGCGGGCGGGCTGCTTTTGTCGAGATGTTCGGGAAGCGCCCAGCGCAGCCGATTCCAGTCGCCCTGCCGCATCCGCCGGTGAAGGCTTTTGCGAAAGGCGACTACGTGGTGCTGGTCTGGGAGCACCAAGACAAGGACCCGGCCGATCCTTCGAAAACGTATACGTTCAATACGTTCGACGTGCTGCGAGTGCAGAACGGCAAGATTCAGGAACACTGGGACAGTTCGATGAAGAATGCGCTGCCAGCTGTGAATTAGCGGGCAGGTTGCGGCTGCTGGAGGCCGATCATGAAATTCTTTTTGAGCTTTGCTATTGCCGCCGTGATGCTGGCTCCGGCGTACCTTGCTGCTTCGGGCGCAAGACCTGAAGCTCACTCCTGAGGAACAGAAGAACCAGGAGATTGCGTTCATCGAGTTTCACGACATGCTCCAGTACGGGCATCTCGAACTGGCGGAGAAGTACATGGCGCCGGGCTACATCCAGCACAATCCCAACGTTCCGCAGGGGCGCGATGGATTCGTTCAATACATGAGCCGCGTGCGGAAACCGGAGCCGATCCAGACGGAGTGGAAGACCAAGCCCAGCCTCGTGATCACGAGCGGCGATCTGGTGCTGCTGATGTTTGACCGCACAGCACCCGACCCGGCCGACCCCAGCCGGAAGTACGCGTACAACGGGTTCGATATGGTGCGGGTGGATGATGGGTTGATTCAGGAGCATTGGGACGCGGCGAAGAAGAATCCTCCTGCGCCGCCGAAGGCCCAGTAATGCCGCGTTAAATGCTTGGACTGTGTGTCGGAGCTGAGGCTCCGACCGCTAAAAAGGGAACATCTGCCGGCAAAACAAAAGCGTGGCCCCTTACAGGTCGCACCGGCAAGAGCTAGAGAGATACAGAAAGACCCACCCTTTAAAAACGCAAGGGTGGGGCACCCGCACGGATGAATCCGTGCCCTGACGAAAAAACGACGCCGCCGCACCGACTCTGAAGCTGCGACCACCTAAAAACCGAGGTTCTCGGCAGCCTGTTAAACCTACTCAAACAGGAAAAGCAAAGGAAGAAGCAGGTCCCTCACCATCCGCGCTGCGCGCGTATGGGCTCAGGATGACAATTAAAAGCAAAGGCAAAAGCAACGGCAACAGCGAAAGGCAAAGGCGAAGATGTATCTGTCGCTGCGTTCGGGATGACATGCGCGCCTTCGGGATAACAGTCGCTGAGGCTGGGGGCGGGACTACACCTGCTTGCAGGGCGAACGTGCCTCGGGGCTGAAATGCAGATCCCTCACTCCGTTCGGGATGACATCCGTGCGTTCGGATGACATCCGCTGAGGCTGGGGGCGGAACCGCCCCTGCGCAGGGCGAGCTGGCCGCTGTTACTGCGTTCGGGATGATACGCGTGCGGTCGACAACAGCTGGTGTGGCTAGGGGCGGTCGGCGGGGACGACTGGCGCGGCGGCTGCGGGCGCGGCGGAGGCTGCGGAGGATTTGCGCCGGTGCAAATCCTGCAGGGCGGTCACTTCGGCTCCGTGGCCGGCCATGGCGCGAATGCCACGGGCGGCGGCGCTGGCGGCGGAAAGCGTGGTGATGCAGGGAACGTTGTAGCGAATGGCGGCGCGGCGAATGGATTTTTCGTCGTAGAAGGATTCGCGGCCGAGCGGCGTATTGATCACCAGATTCACTTTGCCGGTTTTGATCAGGTCGACGATATTCGGGCGGCCTTCGTTCACCTTGTAAACGGCTTCGACTTCGATTCCCGCGCTGGCTGCAGCGCCGCAGCCGTGCCGCGCGTGGCGATGATTTTCAATCCGGCGGCAACCAGATCTCTGCGACCGATGGCGCAACGTGCCGCTTGTCGTGGTCGTTCACGCTGATGAAACACGATTCCCTTCTGCGGCAGGCGCTGGCCGGCGGCAAGCTGCGCCTTGGCAAACGCCATTCCGAAACGTCGACGAGACGCCCATCACTTCGCCGGTCGAGCGCATTTCGGGGCCGAGAATCGTATCCACGCCGCGGAATTTGTTGAACGGAAACACGGGCGATTTCACGGCGTAGAAATCGCGCACGGCGAGTTCCTTGATGCCGTTTGTTTCGATCGACGGGCAGATTCATGTCGCGCAGCTTGCGGCCGGTCATCAGCCGCGCGGCAACTTTTGCGAGCGGCACGCCCGTGGCCTTGCTGACGTAAGGAATCGTGCGCGAGGCGCGCGGATTCACTTCGAGCACGTAAACCGTGTCGTGCTGGATCGCGTACTGCACGTTCATCAGCCCGACGACGTGCAGCGCCTTGGCCAGGCGCGACGTGTAATCGCGAATGCGCTCGAGCACCGACGGCTTCAGCGAAACCGCCGGCAGCACGCAGGAGGAATCGCCGGAATGGATGCCCGCCTCCTCGATGTGCTCCATGATTCCGGCGATCACCACGTCTTCGCCGTCGGCGAGCGCGTCCACGTCCACTTCGGTGGCGTCTTCGAGAAACTGGTCGATCAGGATCGGCCGCTTCGGATCCGACGCCGTGCCGATCTAGCGCGGCCTGCACCACGTATTCCTGCGACCGTTTTCAGGTCGTAGGCGATCACCATGGCGCGGCCGCCGAGCACGTAGCTTGGGCGCACCAGAACCGGCAGGCCGATTTCCGCCGGCGACCTTCACGGCC
The DNA here is from genome assembly GCA_963848365.1 of uncultured Acidobacteriota bacterium. GTDB lineage: Bacteria > Acidobacteriota > Terriglobia > Acidiferrales > UBA7541 > Palsa-295. The sequence goes on along the minus strand of CAWKDI010000001.1, from coordinate 359,237 downwards.
TCTTCGGGCGCGAGAGCGGTGCCGTTGCGCGGCTGCGGAATTTTCAGTTCGCTCGAGAAGTGCGCCGAAGCGGCGGCGGTCTTCGGCAAGATCGATCGATTCCGGATCGGTGCCGATGATTTTCGCGCCGTTGCGCTTCAGCTCGAGCGCCAGATTCAGCGGCGTCTGCCCGCCAAACTGCACGATCACGCCTTGCGGCTTCTCGCGATCGAGAACGGCGAGAACGTCTTCCAGCGTGAGCGGCTCGAAATAGAGGCGGTCGGAGGTGTCGTAATCGGTGGAAACCGTTTCCGGATTGCAATTCACCATGACCGTCTCGTAGCCGTCTTCTTTCAGCGCGAACGCGGCGTGGCAGCAGCAATAATCGAACTCAATTCCCTGCCCGATGCGGTTCGGGCCGCTGCCGAGAATCACGATCTTCGGGCGGTCGACGGCGCCCGATTCGTCCTCTTCCTCGTAAGTGGAATACAGGTAGGGCGTGAAGGATTCGAATTCCGCCGCGCAAGTATCGACGCGCTTGAAAACCGGCACGACGCCCAGTTCGTGGCGGCGCGCGCGCACCGAAGACGATTTCACGTTCCAGAGCTTGGCGATTTCCTCGTCGCTCGCGCCGGAACGCTTCGATTCGAGCATCAATTCGCGCGTGCAATGCCGCAGCGTGGTCGTGGCGACGCGGCTTATCGACGGCGAGCATTTCCTCCAGCTGCGCGATGAACCACGGATCGATCTTCGTGAGCTCGCAAACTTCCTCGCGGCGTCATGCCGCGCTCGAGCGCTTCGAAGAGCCAGTGAAGGCGGTCCGGGCCCGGGACGTGCAGCTTTTCGCGCAGCAGCGCGGTGGTGACTTCGGCGGGCGGGCGCCAGGCGGTGCTCGGCTCGAGCGCGCGAATGCCCTTGCAGAGCGCCTCCTGAAAGGTGCGGCCGATGGCCATCACTTCGCCGACGGATTTCATCTGCGTGGTGAGCGTGGTGTCGCTGCCCGGAAATTTCTCGAATTGCCATTTCGGAATTTTCGCGACGACGTAATCGATGGTCGGCTCGAAGGAGCGAGGGAGTCTTGCGCGTGATGTCGTTGGGAATTTCGTCGAGCGTCATGCCCAGCGCCAGCTTCGCGGCGATCTTCGCGATGGGGAATCCCGTGGCCTTGCTGGCGAGCGCGGAACTGCGCGAAACGCGCGGGTTCATCTCGATCACGACCATGCGGCCGGTTTCGGGATCGACGGCGAACTGAATGTTCGAGCCGCCCGTTTCGACGCCCACCGCGCGAATGATCGCCGCGGCCGCGTCGCGCATGCGCTGGTATTCCTTGTCGGTGAGCGTCTGCGCGGGAGCGACGGTGATCGAATCGCCGGTGTGAATGCCCATCGGGATCGAAATTTTCGATCGAGCAGATCACCACGAAGTTGTCGCGGCAGTCGCGCATCACTTCGAGCTCGAATTCCTTCCAGCCGATCACGGATTCTTCGATCAGCGCCTGGTGCACGGGGCTGGCGTCGAGCGCGCGCGCGATGGCGTCCGCAAATTCTTCGTGGTTGTAGGCGATCGAGCCGCCGGTGCCGCCCAGCGTGAACGACGGACGGATCACCACCGGGTAGCCGAGCTGGTCGGCAAGCTTGATCGGCTTCGGGAATGTCGGTGACCACTGCGGACGCGGGAACTTCCAGGCCGATCTTGCGGCAGACATCCTTGAAGAGCAGGCGGTCTTCGGCGATTTTGATGGCGTCGAGCGACGCGCCGATCAGTTTCACGCCGTATTTTTCGAGGATGCCGGCTTCGGCGAGTTCGACGGCGAGATTCAGTCCGGTCTGGCCGCCGACGGTGGGCAGCACGGCGTCGGGCCGCTCGGCGGCGATGATCGCTTCGAGATACTCCTTCGAGAGCGGCTCGATGTAGGTGCGGTCGGCGATTTCCGGGATCGGTCATGATCGTCGCGGGATTCGAATTCACGAGGACGACCTCGTAGCCTTCCGATGCGCAGCGCCTTGCAGGCTTGCGTGCCGGAATAGTCGAATTCGCAGGCCTGGCCGATGATGATCGGGCCGGAGCCGATGATCAGGATTTTCTTGATGTCGGTGCGTTTCGGCATAGGTGCTCTCGGCAGTTGCGTCAGCCGATGCGTGCGCCGCTATCCGGATGCGTTGCATCAAATTCAGAATTGGTCGAAGAGATAGCGCGCGTCGTGCGGGCCGGGCGAAGCCTCGGGATGATACTGCACGCTGAAGAGCGGCAGCGAGCGGTGGCGCATGCCTTCGTTGGTGTGGTCGTTCAAATTCACGTGCGTGATTTCCACGTCGCTCGACGGGAGCGAATCGGGATCGACGCAAAAGCCGTGATTCTGCGAGGTGATTTCGACTTTTCCGGTGAGCAGATTCTTTACCGGATGATTCGCGCCGTGATGCCCGAATTTCAGTTTGAAGGTGCGTGCCGCCCAGCGCGAGGCCGCAAAGCTGGTGCCCGAGGCAAATGCCGAAAATCGGCACGCGGCCGAGCAGCTTGCGAATATTCGCCACGGCATAGGTGATCGGCTCGGGATCGCCCGGGCCATTCGAGAGAAACACGCCGTCGGGCTTGAGCGCCAGCACGTCTTCCGCGGAAGTTTTCGCCGGAACGACGGTCACGTCGCAGCCGTGATCCACGAGCAAGCGCAGAATATTCTGCTTGATGCCGAAATCGTAGGCGACCACGCGGTAGCGCTTGCGCGCGATCGCCGTTGCCGCGATGCGGCGCGTGCTCGTGAGCCGCCGGCTGTCTTCAGGCGAGCCGCGCGGCAGCGGCTGCGACCGGAGCGGCCAGATCAATCGAGCCGCGCGTCCACTCGTATGATTTCGGCGACGTGACGCGGCTGGCCAGTTCCTGCCCCGCCATGGTGGGAAGCGCGCGCGCTTCGGCGATCAGCTCTTCGCTCGGAGTGCCGTCGGTGGCAACGATGCCGCGCAGCGCGCCGACATCGCGCAAGATGCCGCACCAGCGCGCGCGTATCGATATCCCAAATCACCGGCACGCCGTGGCGCTCCAGATACTGCTGCGCGGATTCGCTGGAGCGCCAATTCGAAGCAAGCGCGCGAAAATTCGCGCACGATCAGCCCTTCGATGTAAGGCTTGGGCGATTCTTCGTCGTCGAGATTCGCGCCCACGTTGCCGATGTGCGGATAGGTGAGGCAGACGATCTGCCCGGAATAGCTCGGATCGGTGAAAACTTCCTGGTAGCCGGTGAGGCTGGTATTAAAAACGACTTCGCCGCCACGGCGAGTGCGAGCGCCCGCCGCGCGGCCGTTAAAGACTCGTCCGTCCTCGAGCGCGAGTGTCGCGCGACCTGCGGGCGTCCTGCGTCAGTGTGTCCTCCAGAGGAGTTCATTTCGATGCCGCGTTCACGGTTGAAGACGAAGCCAGCGAACCGAAATGATCCACGGGCCAGTAGGCGAATACGGCCTTGCCGTAAATATAAGTCCCGCGGGACGGGGCCGAACATGCGCGAATCGTTGGAGCTGTCGCGATGGTCGCCCATCACGAAATAATTCGTCCGGCGGAATCTTCCGCGGCCGGGTAGCTTGCGCCATCGAGATAAGCTTGCCGGAACGTAGGGCTCCGGCAATTCCTTGCCGTTCACATAAAGATGGCCGGAGCGAATTTCGATGGTTTCGCCGGGCAAGCCCAATCACGCGCTTGATGAAGGATTTCGAGCGGTCCAGAGGATACCAGAAAACGACCACGTCGCCGCGATCGATCGGCTCGAAGCGATAGACAAACTTGTTGATGAAAATCCGCTCCTGATCGCTCAGCAGCGGAGCCATGCTGGTGCCTTCCACTTTTACCGGCTGATAAAGAAAAATGATGATCACCAGCGCCAGGCCGAGCGCGACGGCCAAATCCCGCGTCCAACTGCGAAGTTCGCGCCGCAATTGGGGAACGGGCGGAGGATCGGAAGGGTTGGACGGGCCGGATTGGGCACTATCCAACATTCTGCTCTCCTAGTTTATATCACGGCACGGCGATCTCCACCAGAACTGACGGCGGACTGCGGTGCAAAGTTCGCAGATTCTTCCCCCATGTTAGACGTTCCGGAACAGCGATTCGTTATCTGGTGGCCGCCGGAAATTCCACCTTGGGCACCTCGCGCGAAGCCTCCGAGGCGGCAAAATAGGCGTCGTTGCGCTTGAAACCGGACATGCCGGCGACGATGTTGTTCGGGAAAAGAGCGATATAGGTGTTGTATGCCTGGATCGCGTCGTCGTAGCGCTTGCGCTCGACGGAGATGCGATTTTCCGTTCCGGCCAGCTCGTCCTGAAGGCGCAGGAAATTTTCGTTGGACTTGAGCTGGGGATAGTTTTCGGCGATCGCCAGCAGGCGGCCGAGCGCGCCATCGAGCTGGCCGTTGGCGGCAATCTTGTCGGTGGGGGTCTGCGCGCCTAGCAGGGCGGAACGGGCTTTGGCGACATCCCCGAAGACGGTTTCCTCATGGGCGGCGAAACCCTTTACGGTTTCGACGAGATTGGGAATCAGATCGGCGCGGCGCTGCAGGACCACGTCCACCTGCGCCCAGTCGGATTTCACGGCCTCGTTCAGTGTGACCATTTGATTGCGGCGGGAGACATACATGCCGCCGAACATCAGCCCCAGGACAACCAGAATCACGAGAACGATCACAACTATCTTCATGAAATCCTCCGAGAGGCGAATCACAGGGATTCTAAACTAGTTCGGGCAGGCGCGCACTTCGAGTCGCGCTGCGAACGGGGCGAAGGCAAATGCAGATCCCTCACTTCGTTCGGGATGACAGGATTGTGGTTTTGGGTCCGAGTTGGTGATAGCGAACTGTTGCCGCGAAGAGCGGCCGATTTGGAGAGTTTCGGTTTACGGAGAGGCGGGGCGGCGGCGGAAGAGATTTACTGTCTTCACCGTCATCACCGTCTCGCGATTCTGATTCAGCACTTCGACGAACACGCGGACGACCCCTAAATCCGGCTTCGATCTGGAAGGGCGCGCGTCGAGCGCCGTCACGCGGATCCACAAAGAGTCGCCCGGGCGCACGGGTTTGGTCCATCGCAGTTCGTCAATTCCCGGCGAGGCATTGGAAGCGACGCTGGAGAGGTAGTGATCGACGTAGAGCCGCATCATCAGGCTGGAGATGTGCCAGCCGCTGGCGATAAGGCCGCCAAACGGGCCGCGCGCGGCCTTTTCAGGATCGATGTGAATGTACTGGGGATCGAATTTCTTCGCGAAATCGATGATCTCGGCTTCGCTCACGGAAATGGGGCCGAATTCGTAGACAGGGCCCGGGATATAATCCTCGAAGTATCGTTCGTCGATCGGGACGCTGAATTCCGCGGCGCTCATTCGGTGGGCCACCTGCGCCGGGCAAGGTGCGGCCCGGCGGCGATTTTCTCCGCAATACCCTTCACTCTTGGTCTAAAATTCCCGGAGCAGGGTTTACTATACCGTTGAGCGCAGCAAAAGGTCGAGACGCGGCGCAGCTGCTGCCGCCGCTCAGCGTCGATTCTGCGAGCCGTGGACAAAATCCCGAAGCAGCTTGGAATTATTTCCGACACGCATGGCCTTCTCCGGGAGGAAGCCCTCGAGGCGCTGCGCGGCAGCGAACTGATCATCCACGCGGGTGACATCGGCGGACCGGAAATCGTCGAAGCGCTCGAAAAGCTGGCGCCCGTGGTGGCCGTCAGGGGCAACACCGATCACGGTCCCTGGGCCGATTCGCTTCCGGAAACGGCCGTGGCGGAAGCAGGCGACGCGCTGATCTACGTGTTGCATGATATCCAGGCGCTCGATCTTGACCCGGCCGTCGCGGGATTCCGTATGGTGGTGAGCGGGCATTCGCACAAACCCGGGCGCTCGGACCGGGCGGGAGTAATCTATCTTAATCCAGGAAGCGCGGGCCCGCGACGGTTCCACTTACCCACGACAGTCGCGAGGGTTGAGACCGCGGCGAATCCCTGGCGGATTCGCTTCGTTGATGTGGCGGGGAAAGCCAAGCGGGGGTGAGCAAGTTTGTTTCAGTCCGGCAAAAACCAAGTGTGGACTCACGCGTCCAACAACCGGGGAATTCGCGCATATGCCGAGAGGGCACCAGTGATGGGCTACAAAATGCTTGACTGTCGCGACGCAAGGTTATATACACGGAAGTAAGTATTGAAATTCTTACGGAATGCGTGTTCCTGTTTTCGGGTGGTATTATCTCGGCGCGTTGGGCTCCATTTAAACCTCTCTGAACTGCTGAAGCTAAAACAGGGCCCGCGTTTTGAAATGACACACAGCATGTCTGGAAAGATCTGGTAGCTATGAGTTTGTGGCGTTGGGTGTTGTTGCTGGGTGCGCTGGGTCCGCTCGTTTATTACCTGCTCGCCATTTTCTGCGGCTGGGACTACTTTCGTAAGGCGCGCCGGTTGGTGGCGCCCGACCTCACATTCCATCCTCCCGTCAGCATTTTAAAACCGGTTCGCGGCGTGGACCGCGAGGCGTATGAAAATTTCGCCAGCTTCTGCCGGCTGGACTATCCCGATTACGAAATCCTTTTCGCCGTGAGTGACGCGAGCGATGAGGTGATTCCGGTCATCGAACGGCTGCGGCGCGCCTTCCCGGATCAGCGGATCCGCCTGCTCACGGGAGCGGCGCAGGTCGGCGCCAACAGCAAGGTGAACAAGCTATGCCGGCTGGTGAGAGAAGCCCAGCACGATGTGCTGGTCATCAGCGACAGCGATGTCCGCGTTGAACCGGACTACCTGCGCGAAATGGTGGCGCCCCTCGCGAAACCGCAAGTCGGCGTGGTGACGGCGCTGTTCCGCGGGATGACGGGCGGCGGCTTCTTCTCAGAACTTGATGCGCTGGGGGTTCCGGCAGAGTCGGCGCCGAGCGCGTTCGTGGCCCGGAAGCTCGAAGGCAACATGAAGTTTGCCTTTGGCTGGTCGATAGCGACGACGAAGGAGCGCCTGGCGGAAATCGGCGGGTTCGAGGCAATCGCGGATCATCATTCGGACGATTTCGAACTGGGAAACCGCATTGCGTCCAAGGGCTACCGCGTTGAGCTGATGAGGAAGTGGATCTGGATGGTCTTCCCCCGCGAGACCCTGCCTGATTTCCTGCAGCATGAGCTGCGCTGGTCCATCGGCCTGCGGAATGTGCGAAAGGCCGGCTATCTGGGCCTTGCCTTGACCTACGGTTTGCCGTGGACGGTTTTGGTCGTGATTGCGGCGCCCACCGAAACTCTGGCCTTTGCCTACGTGCTGGCATACTTGATTTTGCGGCTTACGATGGCCTGGACGGTAGGCGTTTGGGGACTCGGCGATCCGATCACGCGGCGCAGAGTCTGGCTCGTGCCGGTGCGCGACCTGGTGAATTTCACAGTCTGGCTGGCAGGATTCTTCTCCAACACCGTCCACTGGCGCGGCCTGGTGTTCCGCGTGAAGCAGGGCCTGCTGATTCCTTTGCCCACCGTGAAAGACGTTGGCGCGGGAGACTAGCAGGTCCCATAAGTTCCTTTACCGGCACTACCGGCCTCAGGGATTGACTTTCCAGGGCTTTTCGGCACGGCTAAAGCCGTGCCCTGACAGGAATCATTTTTCAGATGGCTTGATGGCTTCGAGTAGCTGGCTTGGCTGCCGTCTCCCCGTGCTTCTCTCATACCAAAACCTCTAGCTTCGTTGGAACGGTTGAGCCCGTTTCGGTTTGCCCGTCCCTGCGAACTTTTGAATCGCCTTCAAAACATTTTGTGCAAGCGCAGATCGATGGCGTAGCCGCCGTTCTGATCGCGCAAGACCGTCACGGAAGTCTGGCGGCTCGTGCGGTACTGAAGCTGGACGGTGGTGGCCTGCGTGGAAGTCACGTCTGTGCTGAAGGTAAGCAGAATATTGCCGGTTACGCGCTGCTGAATGGCCACCTGGGACCCGGGGTTGACCTGATTGTTCCCCGCCATGGGATCGATAGTGAGCTCGGAAATGCCGGTAAGTTTCTGGATTTTGCCGCTGACCTGGCTGGCCGCTCCCGACGCGACAATCGACTCCGCGCTGGAGGTGGTGGAGGTCGTGCTTTGCGCGGACTCCTCCGCGGTCTGCCCCAGCGCCAGCAGATTGATGATGTCGGCCGGGGGAAGCGGCGGGTCGGAGGTATAGGTCGTCCGGAGCTGGTCGGCCGGACCAATGAAATTCAGGGTGATGTTGTACTGATCGACGGTGGTCGCCACATAGAGATTGAGCAGCGGCTCGGTGTGCACGGGATTGGAAAACTCGATGGCGCCGTTCTGCACTTCGTAGCGTTTCCCGAGAAAATAAATATCGCCGCCGGTGAGGGTCGTGCGGCCGAGGACTACCGGGTTCGCCATGGTGCCGGTGAGATTCAGGCTGGCCGAGCCCTGCAGGCTTAACTGGCCGTTTACGAGGTTGAGATCCTGGGCCGATTGAATGGCCACGCTCAGTTTCATGTTCTGCTCGACAGGGTTGGGAGCGCTCGCCACGGTTGAGCCGTTGAACTGGCTGACGAAATTGGCCAGGTCGAACTGCTGGGTGAAGGAGAGGCGGTCCACCACCACGCGGCCGCTCAGAGTGGAATCGGCCGTTGTGCCATTGAGCCGCAGATTGCAGTTCACAATCGAGCGAAGCCCCTCGGGATAGCGCACGCGCACAGACGTGCCCTGCATGCTCAAATCGAAGCTCGTCTGCGAACCGTAGACCATCGAGCCCTGAGCGGAAATCGTGCCGCCGCCGACCGTTCCGGTAAGCTGACCGACTTCGACGCGATTTCCCGAAATATTCAGCATACCGTTGACGCCTTCGATTCCCACGGGGACGGAATCGGTGGAGAGATAGGCATTCTGGATTCGCAGATGGCCCTGCATCGACGGGTGATTGAAGTCGCTGCCGCGGCCGGTGAGCGCGAGTTCGACGCGGCCAGAACTTTTCACGCCTTTGGCCATCGTTTGCAGGATGGAAAGATCCATCGTTCCGTTCGCGGCGATTGTGAAGGCGGTGCTGTTGCCTTTTATGGGGATCACGCCTTGCAGGGTCAGGTCTGTGCCGGTTCCTTTCAGCTCGGTCTGCTGGAGCGTGGCGACGCCGTTGTGGTAATCCAGGCGGAGCGGGCGAACCAGCGCGATGCTCATAGCCTGATAGGCCAGATTGAACGAGGGGATTTCGACGTGTGCCTGAATTTGCGCGGGATTCTTCAGCGGCCCGGCCATCTCCGCATGGATTTCGGTCTGCCCTTGCAGGCCGGGCTGGCCACCTGAAACATAGCTCGCGACCAGCGGTCCAATGGGAAGAGCGCGCACGTCCATCGAAGCGGTGGTTTGGTATTCACCGGCGAGTTCCACGTCACCCTTTGCGTCCACGTTGCCCTGCGCTATCACCGAACGCAGCGTGAAATTTGCGTGCTGGTGCGCCAGGGTGAGCTGCGCCTCGGCATCCGACACGGCCTGATCATGAACGTGCAACTGCTCGATTTGAAGATGCGCGGAAAGCTGCGAATCCCTGGCCAGGTCCTTGAAGGTGCCGCTGCCGCTGGCGGACGCGGTCAGCAGACCGGCGATGCCCAAATCGCGGGACTGGACGGCGCTGATCTGCGCAAGCCTGAGGCCGGCTGTGTTGACGCTTGCCTGATACTGTCCGCTTTGAGGCGAGAAAGTCAGCTTCGCCTCGACACTGCCGGCGGGAACCTGCAATTGCGCAGTGGACTGAAGCGTGTTTCCGCTACCCTGGAAATTAATCCCAAGCTTGGTAATCGGCTCATCGAAGGCGGATCCTTTGACGATCTGCAAGGACGCCTGGCCTGTGAGATTTTGCTCCGAACCTCGAACGTTCGCATTCACGGAAAGAGTGCCGGTGACGGGATAGCGCAGTTTCGCCAGCCGTTCCAAATCCGCCACGTTCAGATCGGCGGCCTTCACGTCACCCGAAATGGGGCTCGAGGGCGTGAACGACCAACGATCCAGGCCGGCCTGCGCGCTGAAATCAAGCCGCCCCTGCTGCGCGCTCAGAAGCGCGCCATTTTGCACGGTGATCCGCGACGGCGAAGCCGTGATGTTTGCGCGCAAAGAGCGCCATCGGCTTCCCTCGACCTGTAGATTGCTCGCCGAGAGCTCCCCGCGCAGGCTTGGATTATTTACCGATCCTGCTATCCGCGCTGAGACTTGTGCGGAGCCGCGGACATCAAAGGGATTCGGGGCTGGCGCGGCCGCGGAAGGCTTCGCAGTCGCGGCCCGGATCTCGGAAACCAGGGCGCTCACTTCGCGCAGATCGCTGGTATTGGCCTGCACGATCAAATTCGATTGCTTGCTGAGCGTGCCGGTGAGGGTGAGCTGCGTGGCTCCCGTCTGGAGATGCGACTGGCCGAAGGACGCGGTTCCGCGCGCGCCGTCGTACCGGACGTCGATCGTTCCATTCAAGGGAATGCGGCCCCTTGCCGTCTGCGGCAGTGCGGGCGCGGCGATTGTGATGCGCGAATGCGCGACGATATTGTCAACGCCGCCCGACCACGAAGCTTCCATGTCCGCGCTGGCTCTTCCGATGAAATGCAGGCGATCGTAGCTTCCGGGAGGCAGCGCGTTGCTGACCGCCTCGAGCGAAATGGATTTCGCAACCGCCGCCAGGCGCGTGGAAGGTCGCCCCGCCAGATCGCTCACTTCACCGTTCGCGCTGAGATGGCCTTGCAGCAAATCCGCGTCGAGGCCCTGAATGCGGAGGTTTCCTTTCTCCAACTGGAACGCGCCACGGATGGATTTCAGGTCCGCGGAGATCTGGCCGGAATTCAGTCGCAGTTGCGGGCTGCTGAGGCGGCCATCGACATATGCTGCGTCGAGGAACGACGCGTTGGGGCTGTTTTTGTAGCGTAACGAGCCGGAGATCGAAACCTGCCCAGCCGGAAGCGCCGGGTTCTTGAGTATCTGGCCGATTTCTCTTGTGAATAAAACCGCTTCGTAATCGCCTTGAATGCCGGGGTTGGTGTAATCCACGAGCTCCGCGTGCGCGGTGAGGCGCGAGTCGCCTAGCGTGAGAATCAGCGGATCGATATCCAATTCAGAGCGGCTGGCGGCAAACGTGATCCGCGCGCCGTGCTCGATGGGGCTGAAGTTATTCGTTCCGATGCGGCCGTGGGAGTATCCCAGCGATCCTTTATATTTGGCGGTCAGGATGCTGAAACGTATGTCGCTGCGAAAATCGCGCAGGTCGGCGGAAAGAGGCAGCTTCTGGTCGCGGTAATCGATCTGGCCGGCATTGACGAGGACGTGCCCGATGGCAAGATTGAACACCGTGTCGACTGGGTCGGATGGTTTCTTTGAGGGCGGCGGCTTGGGCAGATTGGTCTCGCCGTGGGCGTTCACCCGGAGATCGAGCACGGGTTCGTCCAGGACAAGTTCCGACAAATTTATCTGGCGCCTGAGGACCGAAACGATTTTCAAGCCAGCGCCCAGATGGCTTGCGCGCAACACGGGCGGCTGCGACGCGCCCTGATTGCCGTAGAGGGTTACGCCATAGAAGTCGACGCCCAGTTTGCTCCAGTGGATTTCCAGGCGCTGGATGGCAACCTTGCCTCCGGTGGCGTTTTGCGCTTCTTCGATAATCTTGGCCAGTGCGAAGCGGTTAAACGCGCGCGTGTGGACGATGACGTACGCCGCGCCCGCCAGTGCCGCCGCGAGCCCCAGGCCGATCACAACAGTCGCCAGTATTCTTTTCTTCCAGGTCACGGATCACGTCCTGGCCCTCGCGGGCTTGCGGATTAGAAGGACTGCCCCAGCGTCACAAAATACTGCGTTGCCTTCACGCCCGGAACGTTCGTCAAGCGGTAGCCCACATCGAACCGGACCGGGCCTACCGGCGTCTTGTAGCGAACGCCGATGCCCACGGTGTTCGTGTAGTCGTCAAAGAGCTGCCGGAAATTGATGTTGGTGTACACGTTGCCGCCGTCATAGAAAAGCACGCCTCCCAGGTTGCTGATGCCCTTTAAGGGAAAGCGGGCCTCGGTGTTCAGAATGAAAAGCATATCGCCGCCGACCGGAACGCTGATGATCGTACAGCTCGCCGAATTACTTGGATTGGCGCAGACACTCACCGGCCGTTGGGGGCCGGCGCCATTGATCGGAAAGCCGCGCAGAGAATCGGCGCCGCCCGTAAAAAATCGCTGGCTTAGAGGCACAGCGCTGCCGGAAAAGGGCACGGCAAATCCGAGACGAACGTTGGTCGCCCAGGTCAGCCATGGACGCACCGGAAGGTACACAGCATTCTGCCCGAGAAAGCGCACGAAATTGGCGCTCGATCCCAGGGCCGTCGGCGTTACGCCGAAATCGAAGGTCTGGTAAATGCCGTGGTGGGCGTCGAGCGGGTTGTCGCGGGCGTCGCGAAGATACTCGAGGGAAAAGGTGGAGAGCCGCACGCGCTGATCCTGCGGCAGGACCAGATCCGGAATAAGCAGCTTGCTCAGATCGATGCGCTGAAAGCTGTAAAGGCCGATCAGTTTCTTCGTGCGCTTGGCATCCAGCGTCTTCTCGATTTGGAACGATCCTCCACCGAGTTCGGCGGTGAAGAGCGGATTGTCCGTGCTTCGCTGCGCCGAAAGGCTGAAGAGCGAACTCCAGGTGCTGCCGTGAAAATGAGGATCGGCGTAGGTGAACGAGCCGCTTTGGTCCAGGCGCGAAAGGACGGTCGAGAACGTGGCCGTTTCGAGCGCGCCCGCGCATGTTGTGGCGAGCGATCGAAAAAGAGAAGCGCGGGCCGAAGAAGCTCTTCTGCGTAACGGTAAATTTCGTGCCCAGTCCGATCGGCGGAATGCCCGGCAGCGCCACTTCCCCGACCGGGATATTCGAGCTGCGGGGAATCACTTCGATACCGCCGCCGACGTCCAGCGAGTAGCGCGGCGATTCGTGGACCTTGACCAGGACCTCTTCCTGTGTCCTGATCGCTGACCGGCCGCAGCGGCTTGATGCTCACCCAGTCGAAAATATTCAGATTGTAGAGATCGCTCTCCGCCGTGAAAAACTTGCCCTCGCTGAGGGGTTTGCGGAGGGCTCACGTCGGGCGCCGTGATCGTTTGGATCAAACTCGGCCTGGTGACTTTCTCCCCCAGCACGACCACGTTGCTTACGTGGCCTTGCGGGCCTTCCTCAATCGTGTAAACGACGTTCATCAGGCGGGCGTTCTGCGGGTCGGGTGAGACCGTGGATTTGAAAGTGGCGTTCAAATACCCCGCGTCGAGGTAGGCGGCCAGGATGCGATTGCGATCGATCTCGAGCAACTGGGGAGAATAAGGCTTGCCGGGCTTCAGGTTCAGCGCGCCCTTGCTGGAAAGATTTTTCTCGGACTGGGTACGGTTCCCTTCCAGGCGGAAGCTTTCCACCTTGTCCTGTTCGCCCTCGGTGATTTGGAAGGTAACGTCGACTTGCGGATTGTGCTCCGCCATCCTGGAGGTAACCGAAACGCCGGCGAATCCCGCGTTTTTATAAAGCGCCGTCAGCGAATCGACGCTCTTGCGCAAAAGCTCGTCGTTGAACTTCCCGCGCGAAAACGCGTGCCCCAGAAACGTATGGCCCTTCTTGATGGCCACCACGGCCGCCATACGGCGATCGTTGAAATAATGGTTGCCCTCGAAGTAGACCGCTTGCACGCGATGCCGGGCGCCTTCGTCAACCTGATAGGTGACGGCCACGCGGCCGGGCTGCTGGTCGTATTGCGTGGTGACCTTGACGTCGAAATATCCCTTGGACTGAAAGTAGCTGACGAGATTTCGCTCGCCTTCATCGACCAGATCGCGATCCACCGCGCTTTCTTCGTAAATGGGAATCTGGCGCCTCATCGCTCTCTTGGAAAGGTGCGCGCCCGTGACGCGCACTGAAACGAGCGGCCCCGGATTGATCTGAAAGGTGACATCCACGCGATTCGTGCGCGGGTCGTATTCAGATGAGGCGTGCCGGACGACCGGGGCCAGGCGGTTCTCGTCGCGCAGGTGCGCACGGATGTACCCGGCGGCCTTAGTGATTTTCTCCGGCGAGTATCGCTGGCCCGGCTTCAGCGAATCGCGTTTTACGCGCGCCCAGATGGAGTGCAGGTCTTTGCGGATGCGGCCGGCCTCATCGGCGGGAACGCCGTCCAGATTAATATTTCCCACCCGGGCGCGCGGGCCAAGCTCCACGTTGAAGACCAGATTGACGATTTTGTGCGGGTCGTCGCGCTGCGTCGAGGGCTGGACCTCCGCGGAAAAATATCCTTCCACTTGCAGAAATTTCACCAGCGCCTTTTGCCCCTGCGGCAGCAGGTCGTCAAAATAAGGGGACTGCTCCGGAATGTCGACGGCTTGCAGGAGCCGCGTGTATACGAATTCGCGCTGGATGCCGGGAAACGTAATGATTCCGACGTAGGAGGCCGGCTCCAGAATAAACAGGACGCTGAGGCCCGCTTGCTCCGGCTCGACGCTTACCTGAACCTTGGAAAATTCCTTGGTTTGCTCCAGCGCCTTCACGCTTTCCTGAACGGCGGCTGAAGAGAACGAGTCGCCTGCCTTTATTTTCAGCAGCGGGCGGAAGGCGGCTGAGTCCATCGTGGGCTTCACGGAAATCTCCACCTTCGAGACCTTCTTGCCTTCGAAGCCCGCATAGGTTTCCGGCTTGGCTTCCTGCGCGCGCGCTGGAATGCAGAGGCACGCAACGAGACACGTAATGAGGAAAAACAGCACGGATACCCTGGTTCTCATGGCCGGTGCTGGCTGCCGCTCCAGTCTCTGGATGCTCCCGTTTGGCGTTGCCGTGTTCGTTCGATGACGCTGTCGGTCTCGGCGCCAATCAAGAGGATGAGGCTCGCCAGATAGATCCAAAACATGAGAATGATGAATCCCGCCATCGTGCCGTAAAACCTTGGATAGTCCCCGAAATGCCGCAGATAGAAATTGAAAATAGCCGATCCGATCACCATGGTCAGCACGACGAATGCGGTACCCGGCGTGAGCCAATGCCAGCGGCGCTTCACATTGGGCAAAAAATAGTTCACCAGGTCCAGGCCAACCAGCATAAGAAGAAGGCTCGCTATCCAGCGCCCGAACTCCCAGGGGACCTGGAAATCGGCCAGGCGCGTGGAAATAAGGATGCGCGGCCCAGCGGCCGAATGTGAGCAGCCCGAAACTGCCGAGGAGGAATACGGCGCCAACGATCGTGGTCATGATCGCCAATAGCCGCTTTTTCCAGAAACCGCGGGTTTCTTTGACGCCGTAGGCCACGCTGAGAGACTCCATCAAGCTCACGAAACCCGAGGACGCCGTCCAGATCGTCGCAACAAGCCCGAGCGAGAAAATGCCCGGCGAACTCTGCGTCAGGTTCAGGATGGTCGTGAACACCATGCGCCGCGAGTCCCTGGGCAGATAGTCGGTGATCCACTGGGCGAGGTTATGCCAGAGGCTGGTCGACGGCAGCCATCCGACAGTGGCCGCGAGTACGATCAGAAAAGGAAACAACGATAGCGCAAAGTAATAGGACATTTGCGCGGCCAGATCGACGCAATCGTCGGTTACCACCTCGTCCCACACCTCTCCCAATAGGTTCTGCAGCCGTTTCGCGCTGATGCGTGACGTGCCGGACTCCAGTAAATGTGCCGGGGTGTTCGCTCGAGTTGCCACCGGGACCTCTGTGTTGGGATGGCTGGCTGAGGAGGGCTCGCTCGGCAACTTCATTTTTGCTTAGCCCATACTGCGAAGGAAGAGTGGCAGGACCGCCGGAGGGGAGCCATCCTAGAAAGCATGTAGACATTCAGCGGCATCTTTGTATCGCGCCAGACACGGTGCCAGACACGGTGCGGAGCTGGAGGCGCGGAGATGGAGGCGCTATCCTGGCCGCGCGCGCCTCAGGTAGGCAACGCGGCTGCCGACGTCACCGCCGGAATTTCCAGGTGGATCTGGGTGCCCTCGCCCGCCTGACTCCGGATATCCATCTTGAACTGGTCGCCGTAGAGAAGGCGCAGCCGCTCGTGAACGTTGCTGATCCCGATGCCGCCTCCATAGACCTCGCCGAGGCGCTCGGAGGGGATGCCCATGCCGTTGTCTTCGATGTCGATCGAAAGCCGGCCGTCGCGGCGGCGCGTTCGGAGATGGATCTGCCCACCCTCGAGCCGCGGCGCGAGGCCGTGCTTGATGGCGTTCTCGACGATGGGCTGCAGGAGCATGCTCGGAACAAACTCCTCGAGGGTCTCTTCGTCGACTTCCTTGAAGATTTGCAGCTTGTCGCGGCCGAAGCGGATCACCTCGATGTCCAGGTAGTCGTCGATGAAGGCAAGCTCCTCCCGCAGCGGCACGAACGTCTCATGCTTCCGCAGCAGGCGCCGGAGAATGTTCGAAAGCTTCAGCACCACGCCGCGGGCCATGTCGGGATCGAAGCGGATCAGTGACGACACGGTATTGAGTGTATTGAAAAGGAAGTGGGGATTGATCTGGCTGGTCAGCGCGTCCATGCGCGCCTTCAGGAGCAATTGCTGGTTCTGCTCGAGGTTCATTTCGATGCGCGTGTTGTTCCAGATCTTGATCGCCATGGCCACGCACATCACGGAAGACAGCACCACGAGCGCCATGTAACCCGAGTTAGCCGGCCGAATAGGGAAAATCCAGTGCGGGGGAAAGACATCGGCCAGTTCGATCCAAGCGACTTCCACGGCGGCGCATGTGAAAAGCGGCAGCATCGCCCAATTGCCTTTGCGGTCGCGCAAGAGCCGCCACAGCCACTGGGGAATGTTCAGAAAAAGGAAGGGGCCGAAGTGCCAGACGTCCTCTTTTTCAGGAATGACCTCGCGAACCACCCCGCCCAGCAAGCCCACCAGTGCGGCCATGGGGCTAGCCAGCCACTCGTGATTGCCGAACGCGGGAAGACTGATGAGCGAGCCCCCGAGCAGGCCCACGATCTGCCCGCCGATGAGCCCCATCAGGAACGATCCCTCGATCATGAGATCGAAGAACCGGTAGCCGCCGAAGATGCGCAGCATGACCCCGATGGCCAGCGGCGGCACAAGAAAGAGCAGCAGCTTCACTTTTTGGTCGGAATCGCGCTTCTCGATGAACAGCAGCTTTCGGAAGGAGCGAAAGCGCACCAGCAACGCGGCCAGCGCGGCCGCCCAGCCCACTTTCAGCACTAACGTGAATAAAAGCTCTCTTCCGCTGGAAAGTGTTTCCATAGGTACACAAACCACTGCTGCCGGGGCCCGCGTTTACGTTAGCCAATGAGGAAGGTCTTGTAAAGCAATGCAGTTCCGCGGCGCCCACGCTGATGGAGGGAAGTCCCGCCCGTGCGTCCCTGAGCATTACGTGACGCACATCACCAGGGCGCGTGGCTGGAGGCACAGTTGTTTTGTGGGCGGAAGGTTAAGCTCCGTCGCGGAGGGGGGAATGGAATGACCATTGCAGACAGCACGGTACGCAACACGCAAAAGAACATAAAGCATGGGAAAGTCATTTACTGGCATCGGGAATTGCCTCCCCTCGATGCGGAAGCGATGGACGAGCATGTACTGGAAGCGGCCAGCATGCACGTGCCCGGAACCATCGCGCACCGTGATGAGCTATGGGACCGCTGTTATGCCGACTTGATGGCCAACGTGACGACACGGCTGGAGCAGGAGGTCAGCCGCCTCGGTGGGAACTACGTCCATGTGCTCGCGGAAGCTGTGGACAGCAAACACAACGATGTGACCAACGAAGCGTGGCTGCATGGCGCCTTCCGCTATCTCCTCTACCGGAAACCGGAAAAAGTCTGACGGCGGGCATTCACGAAAGGACGCTTCGCGAAGGCTGCTATAATCGTTGCTTCATGGCACAGCGAAAAAAGAAGGTCCGAGCCCGCGCGGTGGCGCGCGCGCAACTCCCTACCGGTTTCGGACGATTCACGATTTTTGGCATCGAAGGCGGGCCGGGGGAAGAGGCGGTCGCCATCGTGCATGGAAAACTTTCCGCGAAAGCGCCCCTGGTGCGCGTGCATTCGCAATGCCTCACCGGAGATGTGTTCACATCGCAGCGGTGCGATTGCCGGGCGCAGCTGGAATTCTCCTTGCGCCAGATTGCCAAAGAGCCATCTGGAATCGTGCTCTACCTCCCGCAGGAGGGCCGCGGCATCGGCCTGATCAATAAATTGAAGGCTTACGAGCTGCAGGACGGAGGGCTCGATACCGTGGAAGCCAACCGGCAACTCGGATTCGAAGCGGATTCGCGCGATTACGAATTCGCGGCGGAAGCGCTGAAGGCTCTGGGCGTTGCCTCCGTGCGTTTGCTCTCCAACAACCCCGACAAGGTGCAGCAGCTCGAGGAATCGGGCATTCGCGTCGCAGAGCGGATCCCCTGCCGGCCGCGCACCAGCCGCCATTCGCGCGGCTACCTGCGCACCAAGAAGAACAAGCTCGGCCACATCCTCGCGAACCTCTAGCCAAAAGCGGCTGCCGGCCACGACTCGCCGGCAGCCCAATCTCCCAGTGACTTTGCCTTCGCTTTTTTGCGCTTGACGTCCCGCCGCGCGCGGACAATACTAAACCATATGGTTAACTATTCAGCGGGCGCGCTGGACGCTACTTTCGGGGCCCTCTCCGATGCCACCCGCCGCGGAATTCTTTCGCGGCTGGCGCAAGGAGAGTCTTCCGTGAGCGATCTGGCGGCTCCCTACAAAATGTCCCTGCCGGCGGTCTCGAAGCACCTCCGGGTGCTGGAGTCGGCCGGGCTCATCGCTCGGCACAAAGACGGGCGCGTGCACCGCTGCCGGCTGAACCCGGCGCCGATGAAAAGCGCGGCCGAATGGATCGAGCACTACAAGCAATTCTGGGAAGACCAGTTCGATTCCCTGGCCGCGTATCTGGAAAAACAAAATGAAAAGGAGAAAGAACAATGGCAAGCGCAATCCCCGGCACCGAAAGCACGCTCGAAGTCCGGCGCATGTTCACCGCGTCGCGGGAAAAAGTCTTCGCCGCGTGGACCGAACGCGGACATCTAGAGAAGTGGATGTGCAATCCCAATGGGAAAAACGTCACGAAATATCTGGAGTTCGATCTGCGCGAGGGCGGCCACTATGTGCTCGAACTCCGATTGCCGGACGGCAACAAATACATCAATAAGGGAACATACAAACTCGTGCAGCCTCCCGAGAAGCTCGTTTTCTCGTGGTCGTGGGAGAAATTTGACCCGGCCGGCAACAAGTTTTCCGAGTTGCACGACACCTGGGTGACCGTGGAATTTCTCGCGCGCGGGCAATGGACCGAGGTGGTGCTCAAGCATGACTTCCTGCCGGATGCCGCTTCGCGGGAATCGCATCAGAAGGGGTGGACCGGCTGCCTCGAAGTGCTGGCGCAGCAACTCGAAGCATAGACTGGAATGCGCCTTGTACGACAACCGGGCGGCCAGATTGTGGCCGCCCTGCGGCAAGCAGAAACAAGAGGCCAGCCGTTAGAGCCGGTCGAGAGTTTTCTGGTCGAGCCCACCCGCAAAGTATTTTTGCAACGCATCCTCGAAAATCTGGTGTTTCAATTCCGTGCTAGCAAACAGGGTCATCGAGGAGTGGAATTTCAAATTGTCTGGGTAGCCAAAAATTTGTTCGATCGAGCGGCCCTCGATCGCCACCACCAGCCGGGTGCAGAGCCTCAGCCGCTTCCCAAGAATCGGATCATTTAGATAGGCTTCGGCCTCTTGCAGGGATGAGATTGCGTATCGCTCGGCCATCGGGCTGCTGCCAAGGCCCGCAATCTGAGGAAAAATAAACCACATCCAATGGCTTTGCTTCTGGCCCGCGCGCAATTCCCGGCATACCTTCTCGAAGACCGGGTCTTGGGCGTCGAGGAAGCGCTCCAGACGATACGAATCCTTGGAATTCATTTTCGATCTCGCCGCAAACCGCGATAAGAAACCGAAGTCGCGATGGCGCCTTCAGCCGCCGCCGACGAAGTGGACGATTTCGAAGCTGTCGTTGGATTGCACTGCGGTTTCTTTCCAGCGCGGGCGCGGGAGGATATCGAAGTTTCGTTCGAGCGCCACGCGGTCGAGCGGCATGCCGAGATGCTCGATCATCGCCGCCACGTTCAGCCCGTCGGGGATTTCGGTTCGCTCGCCGTTGATCACCACCGTCATGAAGCGGCGCCTGCCGGGGGTGCTTTTTGCTTCGAGCGCATCGCGAAGCGAATTTCATCTTTGCCGGATTCGGCCCGAGCCTGGATCACCAGCGCCAGGTCG
The DNA here is from genome assembly GCA_963848365.1 of uncultured Acidobacteriota bacterium. Lineage (GTDB taxonomy): Bacteria > Acidobacteriota > Terriglobia > Acidiferrales > UBA7541 > Palsa-295. The sequence goes on along the minus strand of CAWKDI010000001.1, from coordinate 339,074 downwards.
CCCTTCCCCAGCGCCGGCAGCGGAAATTCGATCCTAGCGCGGCCCTGGCTGTCGCTGGTTCCCGTGTGCGGCACATCTTGTCCCGCCCCTTCGATGGACGCCTCCACCTGCGCGCCCTCCTCGGGCTGGCGGTCGGCGCGACGAAGGATTTCCAGGTCGAGCGAGATTTTGCCTCCGGTCAGCCAGGACTTGGGGTTGAGCAGTTGAACTTCAATTCCCGCCGCGCGCGCGGCCTTTTCGGTCGCGGCCGCGAGTTCCCCGTCCAGGTCGCCGCTGCGGAGGTCATCGATCACGCAGCGGTGGTGCTCCTCGACTCGTTCGTGCAGATCGTCCGCACTGAATTCAGAGGATTTGGCGAAATGCTCATAATTGCTGGAGCGGCGGTAGAGGACCCTTCCGTTCTGGTACACGGCTGTATCGATGACGCAGGGATCGGGGCCGCGATCTTCGGTCTGAACGTGGAACGTCTCCTGGCCCACCTGAACGTCCGTGTTGAACCCAGAGCTCATTCGTCTTTATCTGGCCTCGCGATGTAACTTCGCCGCGGAGTGCTGCTCTTTGACCACGTTTCACTTCGACTGCTTTAGCTCCTCACCGGCAAGAGTGCCGGTGCCACTCAAATCGACTGCCCAGCGGGCTCATCCTGCTCATCATAAATTATTGGAAGTTCATTTGACCGACGTGCGCTCGGACGTTATTATAGCAGCGCATCGATCATGAACAGCGCCTACCTCGACAGCTACGGCGGACTTTTGCTCATGTTTATACTGGCCGCTGGCCTGGCCGGTGTGCTGGTGATTGCCTCCACGGTGGTGGGCAAACACAAGCATTCGCAAGGCGAAAGACCAGCCCTATGAATGCGGCATGGCGCCCATCGGCGACGCGCGGCAGCCTTTTTCCGTCCACTTCTACATGGTGGCCCTGGTATTTATTCTGTTCGACATCGAGGCCATCTTCCTGTACCCTTGGGCGCTCGTTTACCACGACCTGAAAGTCTTCGGGTTTGTGGAGATGCTGCTCTACATTATAATTTTGCTGGTCGGTTATATCTTCCTCTGGAAGAAGGGCGCGCTCGACTGGGAGCTGATCGCCCTGCCGGAATCGGACTCCTAGTGGCCACAGGAAATCGATAAAATATCCCCCGTGCGCAAGCTCCAGGAATGGGACGCGCCAGGCCGTCGCGGAAGTGATTGAATCCAGGGGCGAAACCACAATCGTAATTGCGCGCGATCAGCTTCTCAAAGTGGCGGGATATCTGGCAACAGAGCCTTCGCTGCAAGTTTTCTTTTCTTTCCGATATCGCGACGGTGGATCGCTTCCCGCTGGAGCCTCGCTTCGAGGTGAATTACCACCTGCTCTCGATCGATCAAGCCGTCCGCCTGCGGCTGAAGGTGAAGCTCTGCCGGGAATGACCCGGTGATTCCCTCGGTTTTCGGCATCTGGCCCACCGCGGACTGGCACGAGCGCGAGAATTTCGATCTGTTCGGCATTCGCTTCGAGGGCCACCCGAATCTTCGGCGCATCGTGATGCCGGACGAGTGGGAAGGCTATCCGCTGCGCAAGGATTACCCGACGGAGGGATATCGCTGATGGCACAGGCCCCCGGCGTGACACTCGAGACGGTCGCCGGCGCATCGCCTTCGATGGTGCTGAACATGGGGCCGCAGCACCCGTCCACGCACGGCGTGCTGCGCGTGATTCTCGAGCTTGACGGCGAAATCGTGATGAAGGCCGATCCGGTGATCGGCTATCTGCACACCGGAATCGAGAAATCCTGCGAATCGAAGACTTATTCGCAAGCCATCACGCTGACCGACCGCATCGATTATCTCGCGCCGCTTTCGAACAACCTGTGCTACTGCCTGGCCGCCGAAAAGCTGATCGGCCTCGAAGTTCCCAAGCGCGCGCAGTACATCCGCGTGCTGCTCACCGAACTGACGCGCATCACTTCGCACCTGGTCTGGCTGGGAACGCACGCGATCGATCTTGGCGCGATGTCCGTGTTCCTCTACAGCTTCCGCGAGCGCGAAGAGATCATGAAGATTTACGAGTACGTCTCCGGCCAGCGGATGATGACCAGCTATTTCCGCATCGGCGGCCTGGCGCTCGAGCCGCCTCCGGACTGGCTGGACCGCGTGCGGCGCGTGATCGATGCGCTGCCCGGCCACATCGACGAATACGAAGACCTGCTCACCGAGAACCGCATCTGGATGGCGCGCACCAAGGGCGTGGGCATGCTGAGCGCCGAGGATGCCATCGCGCTGGGCGCTTCCGGGCCCATGCTGCGCGGCAGCGGCGTGGCCTACGACACTCGCAAGGTGTTCCCGTATTCGAGCTACGACGAGTTCGATTTCAACATGCCGACGTCAGACCGGCGGCGATTGCTTACGCGCGATATCAGGTGCGCGTCGCGGAAATCCGCGAGAGCATCAAGATCGTCAAGCAGGCCATGGAGAAGATTCCCGTCCGAAGGGCCCTTTCGCGCGCGAAGCGCCCGGCATCATTCCGCCGTCGCGCGAGGAGATGAAGACCTCGATCGAAGGGCTGATCTACCACTTCAAGATTTTCACCGAGGGTTTTGCGCCGCCGCCGGGCGAAGTCTATCAGGTGATCGAATCGCCGCGCGGCGAGCTGGGCGTTTTCATGGCCAGCGACGGCTCGCCCAAGCCCTACCGCGTGAATTTCCGCACGCCTTCTTTCGTGAATCTGCAATCGCTGCGCACGCTTTGCGAAGGGCCGCTTGATCGCCGATGTGGTAGCTTGCATCGGCACCACCGACATCGTTCTGGGAGAAGTGGACCGCTAAGCCGAACCATGCAACTGCCGCCAGCACTGGAAGAAAAATTCAACGATCTCGTCGGGCGCTATCCGGTCAAGCGCTCGGCGCTGATTCCGATGATGCTGTACGCGCAGGATCATTTCGGCTTCCTGAGCGACGAAATGCTCGAAGAAATCGCCAAGCGGCTCGACCTGAATATGATGCAGGTGACCGAAACGCTCGCCTATTACTCGATGCTGCGCCGCAAGCCGGCCGGGCGCTATCACATCCAGGTGTGCACGAATATTTCCTGCATGGTGCGCGGCGGCAACGAGCTTCTCGCAGCACGTGAAGAAGCGCCTGGGCATCGGCAACAAGGAAGTTTCGCGAGTCCGGCACGTTTTCGCTCGAAGAAGTCGAGTGCATGGGCGCATGCACGGGCGCGCCGTGCATGCAGGTGAATTACGATTTCTACGAGAATCTCGATCCCGACAAAGTCGACGCGCTCTTCGAGCAGCTGCAGGAAGGCAAGAGGCCCGCGCCGGTGCCGGTGACCTCCGGCGCGCTGCACGAGCGCCTGCCCGCGGAAGTTCCGGTGATCAGCAAGCGCTTCGGCATGCGCAATTCGCGCAAGATCGACATCTACCTGCAGACCGAGGGCTATCAGGCGCTCGAAAAAGCCCTGAAGCAGATGACGCCCGACCAGATCATCGACGAAGTGAAGAAATCGAATCTTCGCGGCCGCGGCGGCGCGGGCTTTCCCGCCGGGATGAAGTGGAGCTTCGTTCCCAAGGATACGGCGGCAAGCCGAAATACATTCTCGCCAATGGCGACGAGAGCGAGCCGGGAACCTGCAAGGACCGGCCGCTGATGGAAATGGACCCGCACCAGTTGATCGAGGGCATGGTCATCGCGGGCAGCGCCGTCGACGCGCATCGCGGATTCATCTACATCCGCGGCGAATATCGCTACGTGCTCGACATCATGGATGTGGCCATCGCCGAAGCCTACGCGAAGGGCTACCTCGGCAAGAACATTCTGGGCAGCGGCTTCGATTTCGACCTGATCACGCACACCGGCGCGGGCGCCTACGAGTGCGGCGAAGAATCGGCGCTGATGGAGTCGCTCGAAGGCAAGCGCGGCTATCCGCGCATCAAGCCGCCCTTCCCTGCCGTGGTCGGCCTGTACGGCTGCCCGACGGTCATCAACAACGTGGAAACGCTCAGCACCGTTCCGGCGATCATTCGCGGCGGCGGCGAGTGGTACGCGGGCCTGGGCACGCCGAAAAACGGCGGCACGCGGCTCTATTCCATTTCCGGGCACGTGAATCGAGCCGGGAATTTACGAACTGCCGCTGGGCTTCCCGCTGCGGCGCCTGATCGAAGAAGTCGCCGGCGGCATGCGGGACGGCAAGAAGCTGAAAGCCGTGATTCCGGGCGGCAGTTCCTGCCCGCTGCTGACGCGCCGACGAAATTGACGTGGCCATGGACTACGATTCGGTCGCGAAAATCGGCTCGATGCTCGGCTCGGGCGGCACGGTGATCTTCGACGAAGACACCTGCATGGTCGACGTGGCGCGGCGCATCATGCATTTCTACGCGCACGAATCCTGCGGCTGGTGCATTCCCTGCCGCGAAGGCACCGCCTGGCTGCGCAAGATGCTCGACCGCTTCCACGAAGGCGGCGGCCGCGCGGAAGACATCCCGCTGATCGACGAGCTTTCGCAGAACATGCTCGGGCGCACTTTCTGCCCGCTGGGCGACGCCGCCGCGCTGCCCACGATCAGCATCGTGAAGAAGTGGCGCAATGAATTTGAAGATCATCTCCACGGAAAATGCGCGTACAAGCCCGCGGATATCGATTGCGGCGGCGCACTAATGTTTTATCGTGTGGAGTCTTTGCGCGGATTTTGATCGGATTTGTGTGGAGCGCGAGTATAACGGCGCGGTTAGAAGGCGCAGTGACACGCATGGCTGAACAGAAACACATCACATTTACGCTCGACGGCCGGCAGGTCACCACGGCGCCCGGCACGCTCGTCATCGAAGCGGCCAAGACGCAGGGCATCGAAGTTCCCTCCTTCTGCTACTACCCCGGCCTTTCGCTGCAGGCGGCCTGCCGCATGTGCCTGGTGGAAGTGGAAAAGATGCCCAAGCTGCAGACGGCCTGCACGCTGGTCGCCACCGACGGCATGGTCGTGAAGACCGACACCGAGCAGGTGCACGGCGCGCGCAAGAACATGATCGAGTTCCTGCTCTCGAATCATCCGCTCGATTGCCCCGTGTGCGACAAGGGCGGCGAGTGCGAACTGCAGGACATGACCTTCCGCTACGGCCTCGACAAGACGCGCTTCATCGAAGAAAAGCTGCACACGCCCGAGGAAAAGTGGTCGCCGCTGGTTTATTACGATGCGCCGCGCTGCATTCTCTGCTTCCGCTGCGTGCGCGTCTGCGATGAAGGCATGGACGTGAAGGCGCTGGGCGTGGGCGCGCGCGGCGTGCAGTCGGTGATCCTGCCGAACAATCCGGGCGAGCTCGCCTGCGAAGAATGCGGCATGTGCATCGATATCTGCCCGGTCGGCGCGCTCACCAGCGGCACCTACCGCTATCAGACGCGGCCGTGGGAAATGACCTACGTTCGCCAATCCTTGCACGCACTGCTCGAACGGCTGCAAGACCACGCTGAGCGTGCGCAACAACGAGATTCTGCGCGCCAATAATCGCGATCACTCCGGCTTCAACGGCGAATTCCTGTGCGCCAAGGGCCGCTTCGGGTTCGATTTCACCAGCAATCCCGAGCGCATTCGCCAGCCGCTCGTTCGCCGCAACGGCAAGCTCGAGCCCGCCAGCTGGGAAGACGCTCTCGAAGAAGTGGCGCGCCGCCTGAAGCAGGTGCACGAGCACGCACGGCGGAAGCGCCATCGGCGTGATCGGCTCGAATCACACCACCAACGAAGAAAATTATCTGCTGAACCGCTTCGCGCGCGTCACGCTGGGCACCAACAATCTCGATCATCATCGCACCGCCGATTACGCCGGGCTTGGCCGCCGCGCTGGGCCCGAATGCGAAGAATTCGCTGGCCACCATGGCCGATATTTACAACGCGCAGCGCGATTTTCCTGATCGGCAACGACGTCACCAATCAGAATCCGCTGGTCGCCTGGCAGATTCGCACCGGCGTGCGCCATCACAACGCGAAGCTCTACGTGATCAACGGCCGGCCCAGCAAAATTCATCGCCAGGCTGACCGCTGCCGTGGAGGTGCGCCGAAGGCGGCGAAGCGCACGGCGCTTCGCTGGCTGGCTACCGAGCATGGCCAGTTCGATCGCGGAGACCACGGAGGCTCTGGTTCAGCTGAAAGCCGCGCTCGAAGCGTCGTCGGATGTGGTCGTGCTGTTCGGCGCGGACATTCAAGGCGCGGCGATTCGCGATCTGGTTTCGCTTGCGGCGCGCTTTGGCGGCCAGACGCCGCTTCATGGCCCTGGGCGATTATGCGAATTCGCGCGGCGCGGCCGACATGGGAGTTCTGCCCGATCGCCTGCCCGGATACGCGCATTTGTCGGATGCAGGCGGAGCGCGCGCGCTTCGGCAAACTCTGGGGCGCGGAGCCGCCGCAGACGCCCGGCCTTACGGCGCGCGCCATGATGGAAGCCGCCGTCGCGGGAAAGCTGAAAGCGCTCTACGTGGTCGGCGCGAATCCGGTGAAGACCTTTGCGATCTGCCGCGCCGGACCGCCTGGCGGGCCTCGAACTGCTGGTCGTGCACGACATGTTCCTGACGGAAACCGCGCAGCGCGCCGATGTGGTGCTGCCCGCCGCCTCCACGTACGAAAAAGACGGCACGCTGACCAATACCGCGGGCGAAGTGCAGATGACGCATCGCTCGATCGATCCGCAAGGGCCGCGCAGCGATTTCGACCTGCTCCGCATTCTTTCGCACCAGCTCGGCATGCTCGGGCTGGGCTCGCCGATCAAGCTGCGCACGGCGGAAGCGGCGTTCGACGAAATCCGCCAGCACGTGGCCGGGCTACGACCTTTCGCACGCCAATCTGCTGGCGGGCGGCGCGGAACTCGCCACCGCGAGCTGCAGAAGCGTGGAATCGTCTTACGACGTCGCCCGCAGGCACGGTTTTTTCTTCCAACGATTATCTGTTTACAAGCGGCACCCTGGGCCGTTACTGTTCCAAGCTCACTTCGACCAACGAGGCAAAAGAGAAGCCGTGGAGTTCATCACGAATTCGTCGACAGCACCCAGTCCTGGTGGTATCGCTAGTCAAGATTGCCGTCCTGCTGTTTGTCGTGATGACGGCCTTGGCGTACCTCACCTGGTTTGAGCGGAAAGTCGTGGCGCGCATCCAGTCGCGCTGGGGCCCCTACTACGTGGGCGCGCACGGATTGCTGCAGCCGCTGGCCGACGGCCTGAAATTCCTCTTCAAAGAAGATTTGACGCCGCCGACTCGGACAAGTTCGCCTACATCCTGGCGCCGTTTCTGGCGCTTTCGCTGGCGCTTACGGCCATCGCGCTGATTCCCTTCGGCCCGCCGACCGTGCAGGTGCTGGGCCAGCCGGTGTTCGTTGTCTCCGAATCTCGACATCGGGTTGCTCTTTCTGTTCGCGATCACTTCCATGGGCGTTTATGGCGTGGCGCTGGCGGGCTGGTCCTCGAACAGCAAATATCCGCTGCTGGGCGGCCTGCGCAGTTCGGCGCAGATGATCAGCTACGAAGTTTCGCTCACGCTTTCGGTGGTGGGCGTGCTGCTGCTGGCCGGCACGCTCAATTTCAATGAAATCATCAGCGGCCAGAGCGGCCCTATTTGGCACTGGATATCCTTCGCTTCGACCATGTGCATTCCCGCAGATCGTGGGATTCCTCTGCTATCTGACCGCCGCCATCGCGGAAACCAACCGCATTCCCTTCGATCTGCCCGAAGCGGAGACCGAACTGGTCGCCGGATTCCACACCGAATATTCGAGCTTCAAGTTCGCCATGTTCTTCATGGCCGAATACGCGAACATGATCACGGTCTCCTGCCTGGCGACGATTCTCTTCTTCGGCGGCTGGCTCTCGCCCTTCCCGGATAGCTGGACCTGGCAGCTTTATCTGCCCGGCGCCGGCCTGGTTCTGCTGGGGATGTACTGCGCGTACGACACCGTCGTGAACATGCGCGGAATCGCCAAGCTGCAGTTCGCGGTGGTCACGCATGCTGGCCTGGTCGGCGGGGCTATCTGCCTGATTCCGTGCGGTGGCGCCGGTGATTCAGGGGCCATTCTGGTTCACCACCAAGGTGATTCTGTTCCTGTTCTTCTATGTCTGGACGCGCGGCACGCTTCCCCGCTTCCGCTACGACCAGCTGATGTCCTTCGGCTGGAAGTTGCTGCTGCCGGTGTCGCTGGCGAATCTGGTGGTCACGAGCTTCGTGCTGATCATCCCGTATCTGAGGCACGGATGAGCGTTCCGTTCCTTGTTTTCTTCGCCTGCGCCTTCCTGGCCGTGCTCGGCGCGGTGCTGCTGATCTTGGTCGCGGGAGCCGATTCACAGCGCGCTTTCGCTGATCCTGGTGATGATGTCGCTCGGCGGTGCTCTATCTGCTGCTGGGCGCGGAATTTCATCGCCGCGGTGCAGATCATCGTCTATGCGGGCGCGATCATGGTGCTGTTCGTCTTCGTGATCATGCTGCTGAACGCGGGCACCGAAGAGCGCACCGAACTGGAGCAAGATCGCCAAACCGATTGGGCTGCCGCTGGCGTTTCTTTCTCCTGCTCGCTTATCGCGCACTGGCTTTTCGCGTTCGCCCGGTAGCTGCGACGATCGCCAATGGCGCCGGTGCGCCCGTCAAACGCGGGCGTCTCCACGCGCGCTCTTTCGATCGCGCTTTTTCAGCAGTACCTGTTTCCGTTTGAGGCGACTTCGATTCTGATCTCTGATCGCGCTTCTGGGCGCGCTGGATCCTGGGAAGGAAAGACGATTGAGCGTCATCCCCATTTCCTATTACCTGGTGCTGAGCGCCATTCTGTTCGGGCTGGGCGTGGTGGGCGTTGTGTTCAAGCGCAACATCATCACGATTTTCATGGCCATCGAGCTGATGCTCAACGCCGTGAATCTGGCGTTTGTGGCTTTCGCGCGCGCGCACGGCCAGACTCGACGGCCTCGTGTTCGTTTTCTTCGTGATCGTCGTGGCGGCGGCGGAAGCGGCGGTGGGCCTGGCCATCGTGATCATGATCGATGCATAACCGCCAGTCGCTCAACGTCGAGCGGGTCAACCTGCTCAAGTTCTGATGCCAATACTCGACCATCTCTGGATCATTATGGCGCTGCCGCTTGCCGGCGCGGCGATCAACGGGCTTCTGGGCAAGAACTGGCCGAAGCCCGTCGTGAATACGGTCGCCATCGGCTCGGTGTCGCTCTCCTTTCTCGCGGTGCTGGAGCTGATCCGCGAATTCGCCCAGCTTTCCGCCGACCAGATTCCCTGGGTGAAGGATTATTTCACCTGGATCACCGCCGGGCCTTCCGCATCGATTTCTCGCTGCAGGTGGACCAGCTCACGATCGTGATGCTGCTGGTGGTCACCTTCGTCAGCACGCTGATGCACATTTATTCCACCGGCTACATGGCGCACGAAGGGCGGCTACTACCGCTTCTTCTGCTACCTGAATCTGTTCATGTTCTTCATGCTCACGCTGGTGCTGGCCGCGAACCTGATCGTGATGTTCGTGGGTGGGAAGGCGTGGGCTTGTGCAGCTATCTGCTGATCGGCTTCTGGTTCCTGAAGCAATCGGCGATCTGCCGCGGGGAAAAAAGCCTTCATCACCACGCGCCTCGGCGACTTCGCCTTCACGGTCGGCATCCTGCTCGCGTTCTGGACGTTCGGCTCGCTCAATTTCGGCGACATGTTCAAGAGCGTCGCGCAGATGCCGTCGGAAACGATGGCGCACGCGGGCGTGCTCACCACGATCGCGATCCTGCTGTTCATCGGGCGCCATCGGGAAATCGGCGCAGATTCCGCTCTACGTGTGGCTGCCGGACGCGATGGAAGGCCCCACGCCGGTCAGCGCGCTGATCCACGCCGCCACCATGGTCACGGCGGGCGTTTACATGGTCGCGCGGATGAATCCGCTGTTCTCGCGCGCGCCGATCGCCATGCTGGTCGTCGCGATCGTGGGCGCGGCTCACGGCTTTCTACGCCGCCACGATCGGCCTGGTGCAGACCGACATCAAGAAAGTGCTCGCCTACTCGACGGTTTCGCAGCTTGGCTACATGTTCCTTGGCTGCGGCGTGGGCGCCTATGCCGCGGGCATTTTCCACCTGATGACCCACGCCTTCTTCAAGGGCTTGCTGTTCCTCGCGGCGGGCAGCGTGATCCACGCCATGGGCGGCGAGCAGGACATGCGCAACATGGGCGGCCTGCGCAAGCAGATCCCCATCACCTACTGGACGATGCTGATCGCCACGCTGGCCATCGCGGGCATTCCGGGCTTCTGCCGGCTTCTTCAGCAAGGACGAAATTCTGGACGCCGCGGGATCCGGCCCGCACAAGAATCTCGATTCTGTGGCTGCTGGGCCTGGTCGGCGCGGGGCTTACGTCGTTCTACATGTTCCGCCTGATTTTCCTGACGTTTTTCGGCGAAGGAGCGCTTCGACCACCACAAAGTTCACGTGCACGAATCGCCGCAGGAACATGACGATTCCGCTGATGCTGCTGGCGATTCTTTCGCTCGGCGGCGGCTGGGTTGCGGCGCCGCACCTGGTGGGCGGCACGGATCATTTCGAGGCGTTCCTGCACCCGGTGTTCGCCGCGTACGCGCCGCAGACGGCGGGGATCGAGCAGAGCGCTTCGCTCGCCGGGCGGAGCGGGCGCGACCGGGAAATTGCGGCCGAATCCGGCGCTGGAACTGTTTCACGCCATCACCGGACCGCCCGTGATCGTCGCGGTGCTCGGGCTTTTGCTGGCGTGGTGGTTCTACATCCGCAAGCCGGAACTGCCGGAAAAGCTCGCGACGAAGCCTCCACGGGCCTTACAACGTTCTCTACAACAAATATTACGTGGACGAAATTTACAACGCGCTGTTCGTCGCGCCGCTGCTGTTCATCTCGAGCTACGTGCTGTGGCACGTGGTCGACGAAGGCATCATCGACGGCATCGTGAACGGCTCGGCGCAGCGCCGCGCGGGACGCCGGCGGCAAGCTGCGCGAACTGCAATCGGGCAACGCGCGCAGCTATGCCACCTGGGTGGTTGTCGGCGCGGTGGGCTTCGCGGTGCTGCTGCTGGCACTGCTCGGGGTGAGCCACTAACATGCCGAATCAACCCCTCTTGCTCACGGTGATCACGTTCCTGCCGCTGCTGAGCGTGGCGGCGCTGCTGCTGCTGCGCTCGGACGATCACGTGTGGATTCGCCGCATCGCGCTGGCGGCTTCGCTCGCCGAATTCGTGATTTCGCTGTTTCTGCTGCGCGGCTTCGACGCGGCCGACCCGCACTACCAGTTCGAGGAAGTTCACAACTGGATCGGCCAGGCGATTCATTACCATCTGGGCGTCGACGGCATCAGCCTGTTCCTGGTTCTGCTCACCACTTTCCTGACGCCGCTCGCGATCCTCTGCTCCTGGGAATCGATCCACGAGAACGTGAAGGGCTTCTTCCTCTCCATGCTGGTCATCGAGACGGCCATGATCGGCGTGTTCGTCTCGCTCGATCTGTTCCTCTTCTTCGTTTTCTGGGAACTGATGCTGATCCCCATGTACTTCATGATCGGCATGTGGGGCCACGAGCGCCGGATCTACGCCGCGGTGAAATTCATTCTGTACACCATGCTCGGCTCGATCCTGATGCTGGTGGCGATTCTGTGGCTCTACAACCTCACCGGCACGTTCGACCTGCAGGACATCGAGGCCAAGCTGCAAGCCGGAATCGTCGCGCTGCCGCCGCACACGGAACTTCTGCTCTTCGGCGCGTTCTTCCTGGCGTTTGCGATCAAGGTGCCGCTGTTCCCGCTGCACACCTGGCTGCCGGACGCGCATACCGAAGCGCCCACGGCCGGCTCGGTGATCCTGGCGGGCGTGATGCTGAAGCTCGGCACCTACGGCATCCTGCGCTTCTGCCTGCCGCTGTTTCCGGACGCGGCGCACCGCATGGCGCCGCTGATCGGCGTGCTGGCGATCATCGGCATCGTCTATGGCGCGCTCGTGGCCACCGTTCAGCACGATTTGAAGCGGCTGGTGGCCTACACGTCGGTCAGCCACCTGGGATTCGTGGTGCTCGGGCTGTTCGCCTTCAGCACCATTTCGATCCAGGGCGCCATCTACCAGATGCTGAACCACGGCATTTCCACCGGCGCGCTGTTCCTTGGGGTCGGCATGCTTTATGACCGCCGGCACACGCACGAAATCAAGGAATTTGGCGGCCTGGCCACGCCCATGCCGGTGCTGATGGCGTTCTTTCTGTTCATCAGCCTTTCGTCGCTGGCGCTGCCGCCGCTGAATGGCTTCATCGGAGAATTCCTCATTCTGATCGGCACCTTCGAACACCATCACCAGTGGGCCTCCTGGGCCTCCAGCGGCGCGGTGCTTTCCGCAATCTACCTGCTGTGGGCTTATCAGCGCGTCGCGCTCGGCGAAGTCACCGTCGAGAAGAATCGCACGCTGCCCGACGCCAACGGCCGCGAGCGCCTCATTCTCGTCACCATGTCCGTCATGATCATTTTCATGGGCATCGCTTCCCCGCTGTTCACGCGGCGCATGCAAGTCTTCACGGACAATCTGCTGCACCTGATGGAGCGGCCGCAAAACGCGTCGCGGCCGCCGGTGCACAGCCGCCGGCAAACGCGCGCATTGACGCTCGGCAGCTCCCGCGGTCGTCGATGAGCCGGCAGCGCTGGCCGCCGTGGCCGAAAGGCCGGTGCAGCCTGATGTTCCCTGCCGAACAGATCGCCAATCTCCATCGCCTCGCTGCCGGAGTATCGTTCTTTGCCTTTTCGGCATCGTGATCATGTTCGCCGATCCCTTCGTGGCCGCCGCGAACAAGCGCATTCTGGCATGGCTGGCGCTGATTGGCGCCGTTGCCGCGCTGGTTTCGGTCCAGGTCGTGGCCCACGATCCCGGCCCGGCCTACAGCAACCTGATCAGCGCCGACCAGTTCAGCATTTTTCTGCACGTCGCGGTGATCACGGCCGCGATCCTCGCGATTCTCGGCTCGATCAACTATCTCGACGCGGAACATTTGCAGCGCGGCGAATACTACGCGCTCGTGCTGTTTGCGACGGCGGGCATGGGCATTCTGGCGGGCGCAAACGAACTGGTCACCGCGTTCGTGGGGCTGGAGATGAGCTCCATCTCCACCTATATTCTGGCGGGCTTCCGGCGCCACTCCATCAAATCGAACGAAGCCTCGCTGAAATATTTCCTGCTCGGCTCTTTTGCCACGGCCTTCTTTCTCTACGGCATCGCGATGGTCTACGGCGCCACGGGCACCACCAAGATCGACGGCATTCAGTCCTACATTACGGCGCAGTCCTCCACGCCTTCGCTCGCCATGCTGGGCCTCGCCCTGATTTTCGTGGGGCTGGGATTCAAGGTGGTCGCCGCGCCGTTCCAAATCTATGCGCCGGACGTCTACGAAGGCGCGCCCACGCCCGTGACCGCCCTGCTGGCTTCCGCGCCCAAGGCCGCGACGTTCGCCGTGATGCTGCGGATCTTCATGGTGGCCTTCGGCGCCTCAGCGAACCTCTGGTTCTGGGCGATCTGCGATCTCCGCCGTGCTCACGATGTTCATCGGCAATCTCGCCGCGATCGTGCAGACCAACGTGAAGCGCATGCTGGCCTACTCCTCGATCGCGCATGCGGGATACATTCTGGTCGCCTTCGCGGCCTCCACGGCCGTGGGCGTCGCGGCGGTGCTCTTCTACCTCGGGGCGTACGTGCTGATGAAGGTCGGCGCGTTCCTGGTGGTCACGCACCTGGGCCAGCAGGGCGAGAAGCGCCTCGAAATTCGCGACTACGCGGGCCTGGGTTCCAAGCAGCCGGTGCTGGCCGCGTGCTTCTCGCTCTTCCTGCTTTCGCTTCTGGGATTGCCGGCCACCGGCGGATTCCTCGGGAAATTCTTTGCCTTCCAGGCCGCGCTCGATCTGCGCGATCCGCGCTTCGTCTGGCTGGTGGTGATTGCCGCGATCAACAGCGTCATCGGCGCCTATTACTATCTGCGCGTGATCATCGTGATGTATTTCTCGGAGCCTTCGAAGGACTACACGCCAACGTCGGTGGCGCCCGCGCTCGGCTTCGCCCTGGCCGTCGCCGCCATCGGCACGATTTACCTCGGCGTCCTCCCGGGCCGCGTGCTGGCTCTGGCCAAATCCGCCGCCGATTCCCTCGCCCTGCACTAATTTTCCAAACCGCGCCCGTGGTGCAGGGTGCGACACGAGCCGATTCGTTAAAGCGAAGAAGCTTTTCCGGGTGCCCGACCCTCCGGGGTCGGGGGTCGGGTCTTTGCGCCCGACCGGCAATGAGCTGCGGAAGTGTTCACACGATCGCCACGCCAGTCTGAGTGTCCTAATACGTGGTTCAGGTGCGGCGTTCGACGGCCTTCTCTAGCGCGCGGCTCCTGTCATGCTAAGGAACGGAGCAAAGCAAAAAAAAAAGCCCGGACGCTCGCACCAACCGAGCATCCGGGCCCAATCCCTCGCGATGTAAAACTACTCCTCGAACAGCTACTTGATCAGAACGATAACCAGCGCATACAGCGTCAGCGACTCGATCAGCGCCACGCCGATGATGAACGCGATGCGGATGGGGCCGCTGGCGCCCGGATTTCGCGCCGTGCCTTCGCAGGCCGCCGCTGTCGCGCGTCCCTGCCCGAGGCCGCAACCCGCCGCCGTGATCCCCAGAGCGATCGCCGCCGCCACGTCGATCCAGTCCGTGGTGCCGGAAGCTGCCGCCCCGCCCTGCGCGAACGTCACCGGCGCCAGAACCAGCGCCGCGATCGCCGCCATCAGAAACCAAACCATTTTCCTCGTCATGCTTTCTCCTCTGTTATGAATTTGCCGCCAGGAGGTGGTTCCCGGAAGCCTTGGGAGGCCACCGGTCTCACGCTGGAAGCTGCTTTTTAATCCGTGATGTTGCTTATTAGTGCTCTTCGGCGGTAGCCAAGCCGAGATACACGATGGAAAGAATCGTAAAGATGAAAGCCTGCAGCACAGCCTCAAAAATATGAAAGAAAGTCAGCGCCAGCGGAATGGCCACCGGAACCACCGCCGAGACGTACCCGATCGAACTCAAGCGCCCCAGGAAAGTAAACAGCCCGATCGTCAGACCCAAGAACGAAACGAAAATCAGTTCGCTCACCATCATGTTCGCCCAAAGACGAACGGTGAGCGAGAGCAGCCGCGCGAAATGGCTGAACGTCTCCACCATGAACATGATCGGCGAAATCGCCGGCACGGGCCCCAGCAACGTCTTCACGTATCCCCCGGGCCCATGCTTTTGCAGCCCGAAGCGGTTGTAGTAAATGAAAACGACAATCGCGCATCCCAGCGGCACCGTAACCGCGGCCGTCGGCGACATCAAGCCCGGCACCACCGCCAGCATGTTCGACATGAAAATGAACAATCCGATCGACCCGATCAGCGGAATGTGCTGATCCGAACCGTGGCCAACGATATCGTCCAGCAGGTCCTTGATGCCCACGCCCATGGGATTCACGAGGAAGAATTCCATGATCTGCTGCGTCACGCCCGGACGATCGGCGCGGATGCGCCCCTTGAGCCACAAAAAGAAGAGCACCGCCACCAGCATGACCAGCAGTTCCATCGCGATGTAATTCGGAATGGGATAGTGCGGATTTTCAGGATGGATATGCAGCAGCGCCAAGATCGCGGCCACCGGCTTGCCCAGCACCGCGTTTACCACCTTGGTAAGACCGAGGACTTCCTCTTTGCCCATGCTTCTCCCGTGAAAGGCTCAGGGTCGATTATGAATTTGCGTTTCGGAGTTACTGCTCGTTCCAGCGATGGTGGCCGCTCATCAATTCGTACGCCAGCTCGACCAGAATCGCAGGCACCACCGCGGCTAGCCCGCAGATCACCGGAATTGCGGGAAGCTTGAGACAAGTGAGAATAACATACACCACGGCGAGCAGCAACAATAAGCGTCCAAAGAACTTAGCGTGCACGCTGCGGGGAACGTGCACCACCTCTACCCCCGCCTGCGCCAAGCCCAGGTTGATGATCGCGGCAGCCTTGTGCCGCAGCCAGCGAAAATTCAGCCAGCACAGAGCCGCGCCCAGAGCCACTCCCAGCGACCCTCGAATCCCCCACTTGATCGCGGCGGCCAATGCCATCACGGCGCCCAGAATTATGATAAATCGCTCGATGCGGCCTTCGATGGCGTCAGATTCGGACATAGTTACGGCTTTTTGTCTTGCGCGCCCGCGATCTTCACCGCATCCACCACGCCCACCACCACGCCCAGAATCCCAAGCACGATCAGCAAGAGTGGTTTCGTGTGCAGCCAGCGATCCAGAAAGAATCCGATCGCTCCTCCCAGCACCACCGGCCCCACCAGCATGAAGGGCAACTCAAACGCGACGGCCATCTGTCTCGCTGTTCCGCCCGGATCTTTCCGCGGCGATGGGTCGCCTGTAGCCATTTGATCGCTCCCCTTCTACTCGTGCTTTGCGCCGTGAAGCACGGCCGCCGAATGCGGCAGCAGTTCCGCGATTGCATCGAGCGACTCAACCGCGCCCTTCGGGCTGCCCGGCAGATTGATGATGATCGTCGTCCCGCGAATGCCCGCCACCGCCCGCGAAAGGATGGCGCGCGCCATCTTTTTCACACCCTCCGCGCGCATCTGCTCGGCGAAACCGGGAATCATGCGCTCACAAACCGCAATCGTCGCTTCGGGAGTCACATCGCGCGGGCCAACCCCGGTGCCGCCAGTGGTCAGGATCAAGTCTACGCTGTTCGCGTCCGCGGTCTGCTTCAGAAACGCCTCGATAGCCGCGCGGTCATCGGCCAGCACTTCACGCGGAAGCAACTTCCCAGCCCAGCGACGCGCAGCGTGCCGCGACCTCGGGCCCTGAGCGATCCTCATATTTTCCGGCGAAAACCGAATCGCTCAGGGTAAGAATGCTGACACGCATAAGTTTCGGGTTCCGCGCGGAAAGCTAGCCTTCGGTGGCTTCCGCATTGGCATTTTCGGGGGCGGCGTCGCGCTGGCCTTCGTCCATCAGGCGCAGCCCTTCCATCAGCAGGCCGGTCGTGGTCCGCGAAATGATGGTGCGCGTGGGCGCGCTGTTGAAGTCGATCTCGAATTCGCCGTCCGTCCAGCGCACCGCCTGGTACACCGCGTCTTCCCCTTCGATCGCGCCGAAGCGGGCGTCCGCGCACTGTCCCGCGGCGAAAAACAGCTCGCACGTCTCGTCCCCGCGGCGAATGGTCAACTGGCACGACTTCTGCCCCATCTCGAGCGACTGCATAAGGTCGAGAATGCTCATCTCCTCGAGCCGCCCCTGGATCACGCCCGGCCGCACCGCGCGCTTCTGCAGCTTCTCCAGTTGCAAGCGGTCGATCACCTTCTTCGCGCGCTGCACGAGGTCATTCAGGAAAAATGGCTTGCTGATCAGCTCCTCGACCCCATCCACCAGCGGGCGCAGCTTGTCTTCGATATCGCCGCGGCTCGCCAGGAAAATAAAGGGAATGCTCCGGGTTTGCTGGCGGGCGCGCACTTTTTCATACAACTGCCGCCCGTCGATTCCGGGCATGCGGTAATCGCAGACCACCAGGTCCGGCTGCTCGTCGATGATTTTCATCAGCGCGTCGGCGCCGTCGGCGGCCGAATGCGCGTCGCAGTGCTGCGAAAGCCCTTTCATCAACAGGTCGAGGATCAGCGGATTATCGTCGATCACCAGCACCTTGACGTCTTTTGCGAGCGCCATTGCTAGGTACGCTTTTCAGGACGCACATAGACCCCGCTGCGTCCGCCGGACTTTTTCGTAACGTATACGTCGCTGATGGCCATGGCGCGTTCGAGTGCCTTGCACATGTCGTAAATTGTCAGCGCCGCCACCGAGGCCGCCACCAGCGCTTCCATCTCGACGCCCGTGGGTCCCGTGGCCGTCGCTTCCGAGGTAATCTCAATTCCATTCTGGCATAGCTTCGCGCTCACATCCACGTGCGTCAAGGACAGGGGGTGGCAAAGCGGAATCAGCTCCGAGGTGCGCTTGGCCGCCGTGATTCCCGCAATCCGCGCGATTTCAAGCGGGCTTCCCTTGGGAGACTTGAGCCCCCGCACCGCCGCCACGGTGGCGCGCCGCATATGAACAAAGGCGTGGGCCATGGCGACCCGCGAAGTCGCGGGCTTCGCGGTGACATCCACCATCCGCACGCGGCCCTTCCCGTCGTAGTGCGATAGCTTTTTCAGCTTTTTCAGCTTCTTCAACTTTTTCAGCTTTTTCAACGTTTTCATTCGGGGGCGCAGCTCGAAAAATCGCGCGTCTAGAACGTGCCGCGGCGCGGCAGTACATCCACCCAATCCCCGGGTTCCAGATGAAGCCGCGGCTGATCGACGCGCACAAAGCAATTTCCGCGCACAACCGCGCCGATGTCTCCCGAACCTTCCCATAGCATCAGCTCGACGCGAGGTTCACCGTCGGGCCAGCTCACGCGCGCCGGAAGGAAATGCGCGACGCCGGCTTTTTCGTCGATGGCGTGGCTGAGGCGCGCCTTGTAAAACGGCAGGGGCTGCGGCGCATAGCCGCTTCGCAGTTCGATCACCGGAACGGCAAACAGCTCGAAGGTGACCATCGTGGACACCGGATTTCCCGGCAGCCCCAGCACAGGCTTGCCCTTGCACCAGCCAAACACCGCGGGCTTGCCGGGGCGAAGCGCCACGGCGTCGAAGAAAAATTCCGCATCCAGCTCGCGCAGCGCCTTTTCCGCCAAGTCGTACTTTCCCACCGACATTCCGCCGCTCAGCAGCAGAATGTCGGACTCGAGCCCCTTCTCGATTTTCGCGCGCAGCTCCGCCATATCGTCGCGGGCATTCTCAAGCGGCACCGGCTCGCCGCCCGCAAGCTCCACCTGCGCGGAAAGAGAGATGGTATTGCTGTTGCGTATCTGAAACGGCCCCGGCTTCTGGTCTATCTCGACGACTTCATCGCCCGTTGAAAGAATCGCCACGCGCGGCCGCCGGATCACCTGCACTCGCACGCGACCCACTTCCGCGGCCATGGCCAGTTCCGCGTAGCTGATTCGCGTGCCGCGTGTCACCACCACCTCCCCAACGCGCGCCTCCGCCCCCGCCAGAACGAAATGCTGCCCAGGTTTTGCGGCCTGCTCGAACGTAACGAACTCGCCTTCCTCGCGCGCGTACTCCTGCATCACCACCGTGTTCGCGCCGCGAGGCAACGCCGCGCCCGTAAGAATGCGCACGCACTGCCCCGGCTCAACCGCGCCGCCAAACGCCACGCCCGCGCGGCTTTCGCCCGCTAATTTCAGGCGCGCCCCCGGCTGCGCCATATCCGCGGCGCGCGCGGCGAATCCATCACGAATCGAGCGATCGAAGGGAGGGTAATTGCGGTCGGCGACAACGTTCTCGGCGAGGATGCGTCCCAGGGCAGGCGCGGGATCGCGCGTGAATTCCACGGTCTCCATCTTGAGCGGGCACTTCCCCCCCCTTGCGGTGACCACCTCGATTATCTTTGCGCGCGCCTCTTCAACGGAAAGCATGGAAGACGATCACCAGGCTCTGGCCCAGACGATAGCCACGTTATAACCATGACGCCAGCTTCGTGCCCTTCGGCACGATCGTAGCGTCGCGTTCTGGTCCGGTCGAGATCATTCCGATCTCCACCTGCAGATGATCGGAAATAAAATTGAGATACTCCCGCGCGGGACCCGGCAAATCCTTCACCTCGCGGATCGCCGGCGTGGGCTTTCGCCAGCCGGGAAGAGTTTCATACACCGGCTCGATCTGCGAAAGCGTTTCGATATCCGGAGGCATTTCGTTCAACGGGCGCCCCTTGTAGCGATACCCCGTGCACACCTGGATTTCCGGCTGCTCGTCGAACACGTCGAGCTTGGTGATCACCAGCGAATCGATCCCGTTCAGCACTTTGGCGTAACGCAGAACCACCAGATCGAGCCACCCGCAGCGCCTCGGCCGACCGGTCACCGCGCCAAACTCGTTGCCGCGCGTGCGCACTTCGTCGGCATCCAGATCGACCATTTCGGTGGGGAACGGCCCGCTGCCCACGCGTGTCGTATAGGCCTTCGTCACCCCCGCCACGCCCGTGAGCCGCGTTGGAGCTACGCCAAGGCCCGGCGAGGCGCCGCCCGAGGTTGCGTTGGACGACGTCACGTAGGGATAGGTACCATGATCGATATCCAGCATGGTGCCCTGCGCGCCTTCAAACAGCACGCTTTCGCCCTTATCGAGCGCGTCATTGAGCACCACCGTGCTGTCCACCACAAACTCGCGGATGTGCTCGGCAATCTCGAGATACTGATCGAGCAGTCCCTCGGTCTCGAGCGGATGCCCATACGCCGCGCTGCTGATGGCGTTCTTCTCGGCCACCACGCGCTCGAGTTTTTCGCGAAAGCGGTCCGCGTCGAGCAGGTCGCACACGCGAATCCCGCGCCGCGCCATCTTGTCCTCGTAGGCCGGACCAATCCCGCGAGAGGTCGTGCCGATTTTCGCGGCGCCTCGCGCCGTCTCGGCCGCCTTGTCCATTTCGCGGTGATAGGGAAAGATCACGTGGGCGCGGTTGCTCAGAAACAGCCGCCCGCGCACATCCACATTCGACTTCTTCAGGTTGGCAAGCTCGGCCACCAGCGCGATCGGATCGACCACCGTGCCCGGCCCGATCACGGCTTTCTTCCCTTCGCGCAGAATCCCGCTCGGGATCAACTGCAACACGTAGCGATGGCTGTTGAAAATAACGGTGTGGCCGGCATTGTGCCCCCCCGCGTAGCGGGCCGTGTAATCAAACGACGAAGCCAGGTAGTCGACCACCTTCCCTTTTCCTTCGTCCCCCCACTGAGCCCCCACCACCGCAATTGCCTTGGTTCGAGCCTTCTCGGTCACTCTGGATACCCCGCGCACGCTGGAGTCGCACCTTGCCCTCCCCAATTACAGCTCGAAACACTACAGGAGGGCAGACGCGGCAAAAGCCAAATGGTAATCCTACGCTGTCGCCCCGCCCGAAGGCAAGGCCCGGGTGCGCAGGCCCGGGTGCGCCTGCGAGCGCCCGCCCCGGTAGCACAGGTCCTTAAATGAAGCGGCCTTCGCGGAGAGATAGTGCCCAGAACCCCTGGACGAGTTCCTGGCTGGCCCCGAAGCCATCTTTTTCCAAGGTCCCTGCGTAAGGCAGAAACCAGACAAGTGCAGTACTAGCCCACCATGTGTCCGGTAAGCAGCTACACATCAACTTGAAAAAGATCCAGCCTTACTCCGGGATTGGCGAGACATCTGGAGTACGATATGCGCTTCACAGATGGCTCTTTGCACTAGGGATGATCCAGGGATGCGTTGGTGACGGATATCTTTCACAATAGGCAAGGTGGCTTGCGTGAGCTCGCAGGTGAGGCCGCACTCTACCGGCTCGCTGCGTTAGCTGAGGAGTTCGGAGCAGAGCACGTAGCTTCCACGGCCCGCAGTACCGCCGAGAGGGTTTCCGAAGGACGATTCTATGTAGCGTGCGTCGGTCAGTTCAAACGCGGCAAATCGACGCTTCTCAATGCGTTGATCGGGCACTCGGTTCTCCCCACGGCTGTGGTTCCGGTGACTGCTGTGCCGACAATCATTCGGCACGGCGAGCGTCTAGCCGCCCGTGTCCGCTTTCAGAGTGCAACGTGGACGGATATCCCAATTAGCAGCTGTGGAAGAATACGTCTCTGAGGGGAAGAACCCTGAGAATGCGAAGGGAGTAGCGGGCGTGCGAAATCTTTGCTCCCAGCCCGCTTCTGCAGACGGGAATGTGCTTGGTAGACACACCGGGCCTTGGATCGGTGTTTGCCGGGAGCACGGCGGCGACTCAGGCATTCATCCCCCATATTGATGCTGCCATCGTCGTCATTGGAACCGATCCTCCTTTGTCAGGGGACGAACTCCAACTTGTAGAGACCGTTTCCCAGGACGTTCATGATCTTGTGTTTGTTTTGAATAAGGCAGACAGGGCGAATGCGGAAGAACGTTCCGCTGCAATGGATTTTGCCCGTAATGTCCTGGAAACGCGCCTCCAGCGAACGCGTCCCCCGATTTTTGAGGTCAGCGCTCTGGATCGATTGGAACAAAAGGGTCCCGAACGGGATTGGGGACTGTTGATTCACGCGCTTAAAGGATCTCGTGCTGCATTCGGGTCGCTCACTCGTTCGCAAAGCCACGGACAAAGGCATTCGGCGTGCAGCAAATCAACTTCTTGCTGTGATTAAGGAAGAACGGAATGCGCTAGAGCGTCCACTAGAGGAATCAGATCGACGCATCGCAAGACTGCGAAAAACTCTGGGAGCGTCAGAAGCCGCTATGCGAGATCTAGGAGTGTTGTTGAGCGCGGAACAGCAACGTCTATCGGGAGTTTTTGTAGAGCGAAGGAACGTTTTTCTGCAGATGCGCGAGCCAACGCTCACGCTCAATTGACTGAGCGTTTATCCTCATTGGACCGCAGCTATAATGGGCCTGCGTATCGTCGAGACGTGAACCACTTGGCGCAGGAAATCGCACGCGCACAGCTTACGCCCTGGCTGGAAGGCGAAGCGCAGTTCGCGGAAGAGGAATTTCGCAAGACAGCCAAGCGTTTCGTTGAATTGGCCAATGAATTCTTACATCGCTTGGGAGAAACAGACGTACCGGGGCTGGAAGAACTCCCAGAAGAACTTGTTCTCGATCAGGGGCTCACTGTTAGATCGCAATTCCACTTCCATGTAATCGAGCGGGTAGCCGCGCCAGCATCTCCGTTGCTGTTCATCTCGGATCTTTTGCTTGGCGGCATGGGATTGCGCGGTAAGATTGTCCGCGATGCGCAGGAATTCCTCGATCAGTTGCTCGAAGTGAACAGTTCGAGAGTGCAAAGCGACGTTGATGAGCGTTTAAGCGGAACCCGGAAAAGGTTGGAAGCAGAGATTAAAACAGTACTGCGTGAGGCGTCGGCAATCGCGGATCGGGCACTGGCACGTGCCAGTTCAGCACATGCGGCCGGGGTTCCGGGCCTTCAGCTGGCTCTTGCCCGGCTGGATTCTGTAGAACTCGAACTCCAAAACTCCATTTCTTTCACAGGTCCTGGTTAACGCGATTACCTGAAGTTTCAGTACTAGGCCGGTATCTCTCCGTATCGGCGCCGCCCGAGCCGGTCCGCAACAGCAAGCAGTTTCGTCCATCCATAACGGGGCGGCGCTCGCTATCATGGTGAATAACCTTACAGACAGCCAAACGGAGACGCGCAAGCCAATGGACGAGACGAAGAACCCCTGGACGGTCGTCTCCAGGGAAACCCGCTACGAAAATGACTGGATGCGCGTGGACCATTACGAAGTCCGCAAGCCGAGCGGAGGCCCCGGAATCTACGGAGTCGTGCATTTCAAGAATCACGCACTCGGTATCGTCCCCATCGACGAAAAGGGCAACACCATCCTGGTCGGCCAGTATCGCTTCCCGCTCGGCTATTACAGTTGGGAGATTCCGCAAGGCGGCGGGAGTATCAATAAATCGCTGATCGAATCCGCGCAGCGCGAGTTGCGCGAGGAATGCGGGGTGTCCGCCAAACAATGGCTGCAAATTCTCGGCATGGACCTCTCGAACAGCGTCACCAACGAGCAGGGCACGGCCTTTTTGGCCTGGGACCTTACGGAAGGGGCCGCCGAGCCGGAAGACACCGAGGAACTCCAGGTGCTGCGGCTGCCTTTCTGGGAAGCCGTCCGGCGAGCCGAAAAGGGAGAAATTCGCGACGGCGTAAGCATCGCCGCCCTCTTTCGCGCCGCGCTCATGGCCCTGCAAGGCGAACTCCCCGAGCCGCTCGCCAAGGTTCTCCGCCGCTAAGCGGCGGCCTCAACGCCCCCTTCAGCGCGTCTTTGGGCTGGGTTGTGGGTTATTTATCCGCAGTTATTTGTCATCCCGACCGGAGGCTCGACGCTGTATGTCGAGCCGGAGCGGAGGGATCTCTCTTCCATTCCGCCGCAAGCCACCCGCTGGCCAGAATGCCAGGTTTTTAGGGGGTCGGAGCTTCAGCTCCGACATAAAGCCCAAGCATTCAACAGGGCTTTAGCCCCTGAGAAACAGATTTTGGCATTTCTTCGAAGCGAGTAAAGCCGGGGTGATTTGCTGAGGCTAATGCCCTTATTGAAGCCATGCCCCACAAAGATTTTGGGAGTGCCACACAGGTCCCTCACCCGCCGCGAATCTGCCGGCGGCGAAAACATTCCGGAGCATGGTCGTTGACCATGCCCACCGCCTGCATAAATGCATAACAAATGGTGGTGCCGACGAAGCGGAATCCCCGCCGCTTCAGGTCCTTGCTCATCGCGTCCGATTCCGCCGTCCGAGTAACCAATTTCCTCGTACGCGTAGACGAACCTTTCGCGGCCCGCTTCGGCGCAAATTGCCAGATATAGCGGTCGAAGCCCCCGAATTCCTTCACCACAGCGAGATACGCCTGGGCATTCGAAATGGCAGCGGCGATCTTCAGCCGATTGCGCACGATCCCCGCGTCAGCCAGCAACTCCCGCACCTTCTGCCGGTCGTAGCGAACAATTTTATCGGGATCGAACGAATCGAAGGCGCGGCGGTAATTTTCGCGCTTCTTGAGGATCGTTTCCCAGCTCAGGCCTGCCTGCGCGCCTTCGAGAATCAGAAACTCGAAGAGCTGCCGGTCATCATGCAGCGGGACGCCCCATTCCCGGTCGTGATACGCGGCCATCAGGGGACTCTGCGCCCAACGGCAACGCCGCAGCTCTCTTGGCGCGGCGCGCTTCATGGCGCGGCTTTCACATTTGCAAAGGAAGGCAGACACTCAGGACAAAGGCAGTCACGATACGTGGCGCGCAGTTCTGCCAGCGCCTCAGCGCTCAGCTTCACCGCATCGCACCAGCAAGATGACTCCGAAGCGCCGCACGCAAACACACTGCCGCACTTCTCGCATGTTTTCGCCGACGGTTTGCGGCCTGGGTGGTCCATTCCCGTCTCGCTGGAGCAATCTTCCAAAGCGCCGTTACGTTCCGTTGGGGGAAAAGCGAATAAGCGCCTAGCCGAGGATGTGGCGCTCGAGGACCTTCACGATCTGTTCCTTGGGCACCGCGCCCACGATCTGATCCGCCACTTGCCCGCCCTTGAACACCAGCAGCGTGGGGATGCCGCGAATGTTGAACTTGCCCGCCGCGTTCATGTTCTCGTCGACGTTCAGCTTGACCACCTTCACCTTGCCTGCATGCTCACGTGCGATCTCCTCCACCGTGGGCGAGAGCATGTGGCATGGGCGGCACCAGTCCGCCCAGAAATCCACCATCACCGGCTGCGTCTTGCTGGCTTCGATCACGTCGGCCTGAAAGTTCGCGTCGGTAACTGCTTGAATGTTATCTGCCATGTTTATCCTTATTTCCCTCGCCGAGCGTGCCCGTAGCGAGTCTCGGGCGCGGCTCTATACTTTAGATGTTTTGGCTACCCTGGGGATTCTGGATCTCTTGGCGGCCTCATAAAGCGTCACATAAGAGGCCGCGGAAGCCTTCCAGGAAAAGTCCTTCGTCATGCCGTTCGTCCGCACCGCGCACCACTCCGCCGCATCGCGATAAGTGGCCAGCGCGGTTCGCACGCATTCCAGGAGCGCTGCTCCATTGTACTCTTCGAATTTGAATCCCGTACCCTGTTTCGTGCGCGGATCGAAATTTTGTACGGTGTCGTCGAGCCCGCCGGTGGCGCGAACGATGGGCACCGTGCCATAACGCAGGCTGTAGATCTGGCTCAACCCGCACGGCTCGTAGCGCGACGGCATCAGAAACATGTCCGCGCCCGCTTCGATCTTGTGCGCCACCGCATTGTCGTATCCGATTTTCACGCCGACGCGGTCCGGATACCTCGCCGCCAGCTGCTCGAAGAGCGCCTCATATTCCGGCTGGCCCGTGCCCACCGCGATGATTGCCAGATCTTCGGCCAGCATTTCGTCGGCGACGGCCACAATCAAGTCGAAGCCCTTCTGATCCACGAAGCGCGACACGATTCCGACCACCGGGCGGTCCAGATTCTCCGCCGGCAACCCGAACACATCGAGCAGGTCCTTCTTGCAGGCTTTCTTTCCTTCCAGATTGTGGGCGGAATAATTCTGCGCGATGAACTTGTCCGCTTCGGGGCTCCACTCCGTATAGTCGACGCCATTGAGTATTCCAACCAGACGGTCCGCCCGGCCCTGGATCACGCCGTCGAGCCCCCAGCCGTATTCCGGCGTCTGAATCTCCTTCGCGTAGCGCCGGCTCACCGTCGTCAGATAATCCGCGAAAAGCAGGCCGCCCTTCAGAAAATTCACCCGTCCGTAGAATTCGAGCGCATCCAGGCGAAACAGGCTCGCCGGCAAGCCCGCATCTTGCGCAGCGCCGTCTCCGGGAACAATCCCTGATAGCCAAGATTGTGAATCGTCAGCACCACCGGAAGCGAGCGCACGGCCGGATCGTCGGCATGCTGCGTGCGCAGCAGCAACGGGAATCAGCGCCGTTTGCCAGTCGTGGCAATGGACCACGTCGGGCAGCCAGACGCGCTTCATGAACTCGATCGCCGCGCGCGAAAACTCGGTGAAGCGCTCGGCGTTGTCGGGATAATCGCCGCTCTTGTCGCCGTAAATGCTCGGGGCGCTCGAAAAATTCCGGATCGCTGACGAAAAAATAGCGGACGCCGTGTGCGGTTGCCCTTCGCCGATCAGCGGGAAATCGCAGCGTGTCGCCCAGCGCAACGCTCACGCTGGAGATCAAAACCGAGTTGACCTTGTTGCCCGTGGTAGCGCGGAAACAGGACGGCGACCTCGTGCCCCATCTGGCACAGCGCTTTCGGCAACGCCTCGACCACGTCCGCCAGCCCGCCTGTTTTTGAGTAAGGTAATCCTTCCGAAGCGACGAACAGGATTTTCATGGCGCCCCAGGGGCGAGGAAAGGTCGTGCATAAAAACGTTAACGAAAGCCAGAGAACCCGTCAAGGCAATGCCGGGCGCGACGTACGATCTAATCACACGTGCGCCAGCGCGGCAACATCTATTGCCCTGCAGAGAGCCTGGTCCTGCCCAAGGTCGCGCTGTTCCCAGCGCAGCTAGCGATCTCTTGCTGCGTCACAGTAAAACGCAGCCAGCCATCTCGTCGTATCCGCGTACGATTTGTCCGCCGCGTGCCGCGTTGCTACACTGCATCGCCAATGTCGCGACAGCGAATGGGACAGCATTTTCTCGCCGATCCGGGCTGGCAGCAGCGAATCTTCGCAACGCTCCCGCGCGAGCCCGGCGACCAGTGGATCGAAATCGGCGCCGGCCACGGGGAAATGACTCAGCTGCTCGCCGCGGAGGGTCGCCGCGTGGTAGCCATCGAGGCCGATCCGCCCCTGGCCGCGAGCCTCGCGAGCGCAGGTGCAAAGCGATCCGCAACGTGGCCCCGCGTCGAAGTGGTCGAAGGCGACGTGCTCGCCACCGACATTCCCGCGCTGCGTCACCGGCAATTTCCACGTCTATGGCAATCTGCCCTACTACATCACGTCGCCGATTCTGCACCGGCTCTTCGATCCGCCGGCCGGATCGCCTCGATTCACATCGTGATTCAACTCGAAGTCGCCGAGCGCATCGTGGCGCATCCGGGTTGCCGCGAATATGGATACCTGTCGACGATCTGCCAGTTTTACACAAAGCCCGAAATCGCCCTGCGCCTGCCGCCGGGCGCATTCCGCCCGCCGCCGAAATACTTCGGCGCTGGTGCAAATGACGCTGCCGGGAGAGCGCGCTTCTCTCGGCATCGCGCCAGCCGACGAAAAGCGCTTCCTCGAATTCATTCAGTCGTGCTTCGGGCAGAAACGGAAAACCCTGCGGAACAATTTGCGGCACGAACTGGAGAATGAGCTGGAGAATGAACCGGAGAAGCGCGCCGGGCCAATCAGGTCAGAGGAGCAAATTTACAAAGCGCTGGCGCTCAGCGGCGTTCGCCCGGACGCAAGAGCCGAGCAACTGACCCTCGCTCAGTTCGCCGCGCTGTTTAAGCAGCTGCAATAGCCTTCGAAGACCGCTTTCCTCGAATACCCATTTTCCCTGGATGCTGCTCTGCTGTTCAGCGGCTGGACGAATCTTCGATTAGCGCGCGCAGGCGGTCAGGAAAGTCGGTCATGATTCCGTCCACTCCCGCCGCCATCATCCCCCGCATTTCCGCCATGGTATTGGCGGTCCAGGTCACCATTTGAAGGTCGGCGCGATGCGCCTGCTCCACCAGTTCGGGAGTCACGCTCGAGACTTTCGGGCATAGCTGCCGCGCCCCCAGGTCGAGTGCCTCCTGAATGCAGTTCCCCTTCGCGTCTTCCACCAGCAACCCTGTCATGATCGATGGATCGAGCCTACGCAGCGGTGAGAGCGTCGCCGGATCGAACGAAATCACGATCGTGCGCGGCGCGCTCTGCGCCTTTTGCAGGGCCGCCACGAGCGAATGGTCCATCCCCCAAACGGCCGGCGTATTTCAGCTCGAGGTAGAACACCACGTCGTGTTCCCGCGAAAATTCCAGGATCTCCTCGAGCGTAGGCACCCGCTCGCCCATGAACTCCCGGTCAAACCACATCCCCGCATCGACTTGCCGAAGCTCCTCCAGCGTGAACTCGTGTACTTCCCCGCTTCCGTTGGTCGTCCGGCTAACGGTGCTGTCGTGTAGTGCCACAAATCGTCCGTCGCGGGTTACCTGCAGGTCGGTCTCGATGAACGTGGCGCCCAACTCCACCGCGCGCTGAAACGCTGCAAACGTATTCTCGGGCGCGTGGCCGGACGCACCTCGATGTGCAATCACCCAGGGCTTTCTCATTTGCGTTCGCTATCCTAGCAGATTAGCCGATTGCGCCTCGCCCGCTTCGCCCCGCGAGTTGTGAGAACGGCAACCAGTCGCTTGGGTGGCGGAAAGCGCAAGGCGCAAAACCTTTCCTACTTAGAGCAATCGCTTGCCTCAAAAGTTCAGGTAATTGGCTACACGGCCAAGCGGCACGTGCCTCCGCATTCGGACTGCCTTTATCTTCTGCCTCTTCTTTTGCTTACCGGCAGGCCCGGATAGCGGTGTGTGTCGCCATCTGGTAGATGGATTGCCCCGCCATTGCGGGGTCTCCTTTGCCGGACTGCCCCCGAACTGCATTCATAGTGTAAGCATCGTTCCAGTACTTCTAGTGCAATGCGGCAACGCAACCCGAGTCTTGGGAGGGGTGACGTGGCGCTTTTCGTACTGATCCTGGTAGGCGTCGTGGTCGCACAGACCTGGCTCGACTGGCGCGACACGCTAAAGAAGTGGGTGTTTCCCAACTGGGCCAAGGGCACGGCCCTCGCAGGCGTTATCGCCGCCTCTCTCACCGCCATCACGTCCTTTGCTTCCGTATTGTTGCAAGAACCCGCCTCTCAGTCGCCCGCCCCACCCCTCTCCAGGCTGTTCTGGCCGGAACTGGCATTTCTCGTCTGCATGATGGGCGTGATCGTGGTTTCGGTACGCAAGAAGCGCATGCGCCTGATGCTCCTCCTGGTAGCCATGGTTTTCGGCGCCTTCTGGTTAGGCGTAATGCTCTCCTCGTAATATCCCCCCTGGGAACGCCAATCTCCCGATTGGCGGGTTTTCGCACCAGGTCAGCCGAACCGCGGCTTCCTCATCCTCGCGGAATTTGCCGCAAGCGCCCAAGGCATTTCCGCGGCTAACTAACCTGACATCGCGACAGTGCTGAAACTTGCCGCCCGGCATTCCCAGCGCCATACTCGACCCATGAACCCCAGGCTTTCCGTGCTCGCGATCATGGTGTTGTTCGCGCTTCCACAGGCGCGCGCCGACGAATTCAAGTTGAAAGACGGCACGAAGATCGTCGGCACCATCGTGGGCTTCGAAGAAAACTCCTTCAAGGTGAAGACCAGCTACGGCTTCGCCGTCGTGCAAAAGGACCAGGTTGTTTCCATCAGCATGAGCGCCGACGCGAAATCTGCGTCCGCCGCAAAGCCCGATTCTTCTCCCGCCACCGAAGCGCCAAAGCCCGTCGATGCCGTGAAACCAAGCACGCCAAATCCAAGCACGCCGGGCGCATCACCGCCTGCCGCGACACCCAAGCCGGCCGGCGTTGTGAAGGCCAGCGCGCCAGAAGCACCACCTGTTATTTCACCCGCTCCTTCGCCGTCCGTCGCCAAGCTGCCGGCACCTCCAAAGACCGTGGCTACCGAAACCACCGCGCAGCCCGCTACGCCCGACGCGCCGCCCGCGAAGCCGGAACCGACAAGCGCGCCTGCCGCGCCGATATTGCCAAAATCAGCAGATAATTCCCCAGCCTCGGCACCTCAGCCCGCGCACAACAACAGAACGGACGCCGCCATTTCCGCAAGCGCTCGCCCATCGCCGGTTACGACGAACGCACCAGCGCCGGACCCTGCGCCGGTCACTGCGCCGGTCACTGCACCTGTCGCGACGCCCGTCGCTGCACCCGTCGCTGCGATGCAGCCAATCCGGGAAACAGTCGTCGGCAACACCTACACGAACGAGACCTATGGCTTTCAGATGTACAAGCCCCCCACCTGGGAGGTGATCGCGGGAGTTCCCGGGCTGCTGCCCGGCGCCATCGCCGCGATGGGCACAAACGACCAGACGACGTATCTCCTGGTCGGCCAGGAAGCCGCAGCAAAGTCCCTGAGCGCCACCAAGGAGGCGACGCAGCGCCGCCTGCGCGATATCATGGACAACTTCCGGCCCCTTGGTGAGACCACCATCTCGCTCTCGGGCGTGCCCGCGACCGAGATTCGCTTCCGCGGCGGCGTCGATGCGCACGATTGGTCGGGCGTCGCGGTATTCGTGGCCCACGGCCCGCGCCTGTTCACCATTTTCGGCATGACCCTTGCCGACAGCGACCTCGTGCAGATCCAGGAGAACGTGATCGCGCGCGCAATCTCCAGCCTTCAGTTCACCAGGCAATAGCGCTACATTAGCCTCGAGGCAACTCTGAAACGCGTGATCGGTAAAACTCTCGCGGTGCTGGGATTCGTACTTCTGTGTATGGTGCCGCAATCGCTGGCGCGCCGGGCGCAACACGCACACACCGAAGGCGCCTTAGCTCCTTCGTTTTATCGCGACGTGCTGCCGATCCTGCAAAGCCACTGCCAGGCGTGCCATCGCGAGGGCGAGATGGCCCCAATGGCCCTCGTTACCTACGAGCAGACCCGTCCATTCGCTCACGCCATTGCGGACGCCGTGAGCCAAAGGAAGATGCCGCCGTGGTTTGCCGAACCGGGCCTCGGGCGCTTCTCGAACGATCCGTCGCTCAGCCCGGCGGAAATCGCCACCCTCGTTGCCTGGGCAAACTCGGATGCGCCCGCGGGCGACCCGCATGATGCTCCGCCGCCGCGCGAATGGGCGAAGGGATGGATCATTCCGCAGCCGGACGTCGTGGTGCAGATGCCAAAACCGGTGGCGATCCCCGCGAGCGGCGTTGTCGAGTACACCTATGAGATCGTGCACACCGGCTTCACTGAGGGCAAATGGGTGCAGTTCTCCGAAGTGCGCCCATCGAGCCGCGAGAATGTGCATCACGCGGTCGTCTACGTGCGCCCGCCGGATTCGCACTGGCTGCAGCATGCGCCCATCGGCGTGCCGTTCACCGGCGCGGACATGAGCGACGAGCGGGACCGCAGCGACACTCGCTTCACCACGGCGGACATCCTGCTCGTCTACGCGCCGGGGAGTTCGCCGGACAACTGGGCGAACGGCATGGCGAAGTACATCCCGCCGGGCTCCGACCTGGTGTTCCAGATGCATTACATGGCGCACGGGCACCCGATGAGCGATCAGACCAGCGTCGGCATGGTGTTCGCCAAGCAGCCTCCCACGCAGCGCGTGCTCACGCTGCAACTGACCAACGACAAGTTCGTGATTCCTCCGGGCGTGCCGGACTTTCGCGTGGAAGTTCATGGCTCGCTACCCAATGACGCGCTGCTGCTCAGCTTCTTCCCGCACATGCACCTGCGCGGGAAGCGCTTCGAGTACAACATCCTTCAGCCGGGAGGAAGAAGCGAAACGCTGCTGCGCGTAAACTACGATTTCTATTGGCAGTTGAGCTACCGGCTCGCGGAGCCGCGTCCGCTTAAAGCGGGCACCGTGCTGCAGGCGGTCGCGTGGTACGACAACTCAAAGAACAATCCGCACAATCCCGATCCGGATGTCGCGGTGCGCTGGGGCGATCAGACCTGGGATGAAATGATGGTCGGATTCTTCGATGTGGCCGTGCCGGCAAACGTCGACAAGACGCTATACTTCGCTCGGCCTCGGCCGCCGGAAGCCACGCCTTAGCCCGATCGAGCTGGAATCGAAGACTCGCCCCCACAGCCGCCGCGAGCGCAGCCGCAAATCGCCGCCGGCGGCAATCGCCCCGGACGGCCCTTCCCACGCGGAAAGAACCCCCCTCTGCCGAACTGCTTTTGGTGTAAAGATTCGAGACACGACAATGGTCGTATAGTATTCTCCGTGGCCCGTCGTTGGCCGGGCGGTGTAGCGTCTGTGGCCCCGCTGACAAGTCGGTGACTTGTGCCATGGAGACGCCCCGCGGAGGACCCGCGGAGGAACCCAAGAGGGCCGAGCAGAGGAATAGATATGGCCGAAGAAAAGACCAGGGGTAGCTTCGGCCCCTCGCCTCGGGCAGGAGAAGGCCGAAGTCAAATATGTAAAATTGCGAAACGAAGCCACCATGTCTATGAAAACAAAGCATCCGGCTCCGGACGGCCTGTTAGCCCACTGCGGATTGCCATGCTGAAAGAGACATCCCTCCGCTCCGGACCGGCACAAACCCGCAAGCCTCCGGTCGGGATGAGAGAGGGCTGGTGAGGGCTGGAAGGGCGGCTGGCGCATGGAAGCGAGTTCACATCTGCGCGTGAAGATCTGCTGCATTGGCAGCGTGGACGAGTCGCGGCTGGCAATCGGCCGCGGCGCGGCGGCGCTGGGGCTGGTATCGAGAATGCCCAGCGGGCCGGGGGTGATCGCAGACGAGCTTATCGCCGAGATCGCAGCGACGGTGCCGCCGGGCGTCGCTTCGTTCCTGCTCACGTCGGAGACGGACGTGGGCGCGATCGTGAAACAGCAGCGGCGCACGCGAGTGAATACTCTGCAATTGGTCGACGCACTGCCGCACGGCGCGCATCTGGAGCTGCGCAAGGCGCTGCCGGGAATTGCGCTGGTGCAGGTGGTGCATGTGCTTGGAGAGGAAGCGATTGCCGAGGCCGCGGCGTTCGCCCCTTACGTGGACGCGATCCTGCTCGATTCAGGCAATCCCAGGCTGGCCGTCAAGGAACTGGGCGGCACGGGCCGCGTTCACAATTGGGAAATCAGCCGGAGGATCCGCGAGAAAATCGGCTGTCCCGTGTTTCTTGCGGGCGGCCTCGGCCCCGGAAATGTAACGGATGCGATCCGCTGCGTGGGGCCTTACGGACTGGACCTATGCAGCGGCGTGCGGACCGACGGCCGGCTCGATCCGGTGAAGCTGCGCGATTTTTTCACGGAAGTCGAACAAGTGCGAGTCGGCGCCGCCTCGAACACCGGGCACTCGACTCGCGTGCTCTGAGTCTCGGCCGCTATTACTCGAGCATGCCGGAGGTGTTGCGCTTGGGAGAGGAGCCCACCGGAATCAGGGCGATCTCCTTCATCGAGGCTACGTCGACGGCGGAAACGTCGTCATCGATGGGATTGGCCACGTAAGCGGTCTTGCTGTCGGGTGAGAGCGTCAACCAGCCCGCGCCCTTGCCGCCCAGGTAGGCCGTTCCGATCAGCTTGAAGTCGGGGATGGAATAGGAGTACAAGGCCGTGTTCACACGGCTGGCGACGAGCAAGGTCTTTTGATCGGCGGTAACGGCGATGCCGTGCGAAGCCTCGTTGCCCGGGGGCACGGCTTTTCTGTCTGCCGGCAGGTCCGGGTTCTTGATGCGCTTGATTTCTTTGCGCGTGGCGAAATCGATAACCGCGAAACCGTTAAAGCCGGTCAACTGGGCGAAGATAAACTGGGTGGAACCGTCGGGATTGGCCGAGATGGCCATGGGACGGACGCCCAGGTCCATGGGAATGGTAAAGGCGACCTCGTTGGTCTGCGTGTCGATCACGCTGATCATTTTTCCCTGAATCGATCCTGCGAGCACGTACTTGCCGTCCGGGGTGACGTAAGGATTGTGGATGGCGTTGTGCGTGGGGATGAACGTGACTTCCTTTTGGGCGACCGTATCGATCACATCGATGCCGCCATCCTTGCCTACGATGGCGACATACACGCGCCGGCCATCATGGCTGATGGTGATGTTGTTGGGGTGAGCATGCAGAACAATGCGATTGACCACCTTGAGGCTTTTGCCGTCGGCGACGTCCAGCGTCTGGTTCGTTTCGTCGCTGATATAAATCCATTTTCCGTTGGGATTGACGGCAACCCCGTGGTTGAGCTCGATCCCCTCGATGTGGCCCACGACCTTATTGGTGACAGGATCGATGACGCTGACGCTGTCTCCCGCGAAATTCGTCTGAATGATGCGGGGCTTCAATTTCGGGGCGGCCAGAGCGGATACGGCGAAGGCGCCCAGCGCGATGCCGGCGCAAGCCGCGAGGGCGGCGTCAAGAAGCTTCTGCCTGGTGAGTCGAATCATGGTCAATTCCTCCGTCAAGGCAAGCATTTCAATCTGATTCCATCTGATCCATCGAATCAATGTTTCTTAAGATCGGCTACTTCGTTTCTTAAAATCGGCTACTTCGCTTTCTCTCCGAGAATGAAGGCCTTGAATGTGAGCCAGTCGGGATCGGTCTTGGAAAGGAATTGGCGGCCCCCGGTGTGATTGAAATCTCCGCCAGCCTCCGGGGCGAGCGGATGCGTGAGGAGCGGGCTCTGGAGATCGCCAGGAATCGCGACAGCCTTGACCAATTCGAAGTTCTGGCGCGTCTGGTCTTCGTCCCAAGTGGTGGCTCCGGGCGAAAGCGGCACGAGCTTCAGCGGGGCATGGATGTTGGGATCGGCGTGACACAAGAAGCAGCGGGAGTGTCCCGGGCGCTTTTCCAGAAAGACAGGCTGGACTTTGGTCTTAAAGAATTCGTAGTCGAGCTGGGGAGAGGAGGCGGGGGAAGCAGCCGTCGAGCCGCCCTCCATCTGAGCCGCGGCTTTCACCAAGCCGGCGGCCGCGAGGCTGAGACACGCCGTGATCACCAGATAAGATAACTTCTTTGGGCGCACGAAATTTCCTCCAGAGCGTTTACAGCAAGTGACTGTATTTAATGACGCGCGACATTCTAAGCCTAACTGCAATCATTACACTAGCCAAAAAATGAAACGCACGGGCAGACGAGCAGGTTTCGCCAAAGGTATCCGGAAAGACAAAAGAGCCGGTGAGACGCCGGCGCTACGAAAGGCAAAGACCCGGAACACCGGCGTTGCAACACACTCCCTCAAAACATTTTCCTGGGGGGGAGCACGTGCTTGGGGATTGTGGCGCTTACGGTGAACATCGGATCGTTTACTACCTGGCTGAATTTCAGGTGCAGCGCCACGCTGCACAGAAGGTAGGCGTCGACGTCGGTGAATCCCCAGCGATCGACCAGCAGATCGATCATGCGGGAGGTGGCGGACTGGGCGGCGACGGTGGGGTCTTTGTCCGACTCGACGACGATCCAGCCGGTTTCATTATCCTGTTTGCGCTGCGGCGAGGATTCAATTACCGGACCGGGCAGCGAACGCTGCTTGTGGAGATGAAAGCGGAGGGTCACATCGACGGGACATTCGATGCCGTTGATGCAGACCTCGCCGTCGCCCTGCGCGGCGTGGGCGTCGCCCGCGGAAAAGAGCGCGCCGGGATTGAACACTGGCAGATACAGGGTGGCGCCGGCGCAAAGCTCGCGGACGTCCATGTTGCCGCCGAAGTTGCCGGGGGGACGGGTGCGGAACTCGCCGTCTTCGGCGCGGGCGACGCCCATGACGCCGCAGAATGGCCTCACCGGAACGACGGCTGGAGCGAGCGATGTGGTGACGTCCCCGCCCAGTTCCCAGATAAAAAGGTAGGGTGTGGAGAAGCGCTGCTTGAGGAAACCGAGGCCTTGGACGATGCTCGTCCAGCCCCAGCCCTTGTGGGCGATTTCGAGCACGTCGATCTGGAGGACGTCGCCGGGTTCGGCGCCGTTGACGAAGATGGGACCGGTGAGGGCGTGAATGCGGGTGCGGTCGATGGAAAGATATTGGACGAGGTTCATCTTCGGATGGACCTGGGCGCCGCTCGAGTCGAGGCACTCCATATGAACCGTGTCGCCGGGATCGATGCGCAGGCGCGGAGGGAGGGCGCGGTTCCAGACGGAATGCGTGGGATTGGCCGAAAGGGTGTGCTGCTTCATCTGGTTCATGGGGCTCCTGAATCGGAATGGTCTACTTCGACCGTCATCTGCAACTCGACGAGGGCGTTGCGGGGCAAGGCGGACACGCCGATGGCGGCGCGAACGTGGCGGCCTCCTTCGCCGAAAAGTTCGACGAAAAGATCGGAGGCGCCGTTGATGACCCTGGGCGAATCCGGAAAGCCGGGGACGGCGTTGACGTATCCGTTGACGGTGACGATGGTTTTGACGGCGTCGAGCGAGCCGAGGTGTTGGCGCAGCACAGCCAACTGCGTGAGTGCGCAGGCGCGCGCGGCGTCGTATCCTTCTTCAACGGTTCGATCCGCACCCGCGGTGCCTGCGATTACGCCCGCGGAGTCCGTGGAGATTACGCCCGCGAGGAAAACCAGCGGGCCGATCGCGCGGGCGGGCAGATAATTGCCGCCAGGGGCCGGCAGGGTCGGCAGGGAGATGCCGAGGTTCTTGAGGCGCGCTTCGGTTCCGGCTGGCATGAGGCTTCGGCTGAATCTCCGGGTCGATAAAATGGAAAAACACTTTAGCATAGACGCGGGGGTTAGGAGATTGGGACGCATGCCGGGGCTTGGGCAATTCTGTAGGAAAGATCAAACCGCACAGACAAGAGTGCAGGTGCCACTTGGGCTGGCCGTGTTGGCGTCAGTGTTGCTGCTCGCGGCGGCAGCAGTGCTGCAACCGGCGAAAGCGTCAGGGGCTGGCGGTACGGCGGTGACTCTAAATGCGACGCGAAAGTCGGCGTCCGATCTCGAAGTGGGTGGCGAACTGGCGGGACTGCCGCGCGGGAGTACCCGTTACGTTGCGCTGGAAAGTTTGCTGGCGCTGCCTCAGACGGCCTACACGGTGAGCGATGACCCGGACTTGCCGGGTGCGGCGAAGATCAGCGGCGTGCCGCTCGAGGAACTGGCGAAGTTGCTGGCCGCGGCGCCGGACGCGGACATGGCGGTGGCGATTTGCGATGACAAGTACCAGGCCAATTACCCTCGCGCTTACGTGATGGCGCACCACCCGCTGCTGGTGCTGCGCGTGAACGGGCAACTGCCGCCGCGCTGGCCAAAGAATCCGGAAACACATGGCAGCATGGGGCCGTACATGATTTCGCAGGGGAAATTCACGCCGAGCTTCAAGATTTTGTCGCAGAGCGAAGAGATGGAGATTCCGTGGGGCGTGGTGCGGCTGGAATTTCGGGACGAGAAAGCGGTGCTGGGCGCGATTGCGCCGCGCGGGCCGCACGCGCAGGACACCTCCGTGCAAGAAGGGTATCGGATCGCGGGACAGAACTGCTTCAAGTGCCACAATATTGGCGGCGAGGGCGGCCAGAAATCGGGGCGTCCGTGGCTGGTGCTGGCGGCGTGGGCGTCGGCTGCGCCGGAATATTTTTCGGGTTATGTGCGCAACCCCAGGAAAATGAACCGGCACGCGGAGATGCCGGGGAATCCTTCGTATGATGAGGCGACGATCCGCGCGCTGCGGGAGTACTTCGCGACGTTTATTCCCGCAATTCCCGCGGGGAAACCATGACGCTGCGGGCGGCCAAGGTGCTGCTGGTGTTTGGCGTGGCGGTGTTCTATTCGCTGGTCGTGCTGAACAACACGACGGACTACGATTCGAACTACCAGTTCGTGCGGCACGTGTTGATGATGGACTCGACGTTTCCGGGAAACCGCGGGATGTGGCGCGCGATCAATGCGCCCGCTTTCCACACGGCCTTCTATATCTCGATCATCGCGTGGGAGACGCTGACGATGATCCTGTGCTGGTGGGGCGGAGTGCGCCTCGCGCAGGCAATCCGCGGAACGGCCGCGGAATTTCATCTGGCGAAACGAGTGGCGATTGCCGGGCTGACGCTGGGACTACTGATGTGGCTGGTGGCGTTCCTGGGCGTGGGCGCGGAATGGTTTCTGATGTGGCAGTCAAAAAGCTGGAACGGGCAGGAAGCGGCGTTTCGAATGTTTACGGTGATAGGTATCGTGCTGTTGCTGCTCGCACAGCCGGATGGGGAAACGCAGCCTTAGGAGCGAGCTGAAGATGGTGTTTTCATGAGAAACCCCACCAACCCGCCAATCGGGAGATTGGCGCTCCCAGGAACTGCGACCCGCCGCGTTGCCACTTAGACTCCTTAAGTTCCGGGGCCGTCGGCGTTCTTGGCGCTGGTGTGGAAAGCGAACCAGAGCACGCCGGCAACGAGGTAGGCGAGGTAGATGTAGGGCAGCTTGCCGTAGGGGCCTTCGGGAACCGGATACAGATTGCCGACCAGCGCAAACAACATCGCTGCGAACGCCAGCCAGGGGATGATCTTCGCGCCTGAGTAGACTACTCCATGGTCACGGAGGTAGCGCGGCAAGGCGAAGCAGACGAGTCCGTAGGTGACGATAAAACCGTACGTGGCGAGCGAGCCCAGCCAGCCGTAGACGTCCAGGCCGCTGTCGCCGCGAGCCGCAAGGATCGCTACGGGGAGAACAGCAGCGATGCCGGTGAGAATGAGGGCGCGCTGCGGCGTTTCGTGGCGGACGTGCGTGGCGCGCAGCGAGCCGTGAGCGAGGCCATTGTGCGCCATCAGCAGGAGCACGCGCGCGGCGGCGGTGATGCAGGCCAGAGTGCCGGCGAAGAGACTTACCAGGACGCCGATGTCGATGACCGAGCCCAGGGTGGGAATGCGGGCGACTGTCGCGAGGACGTGCAAGGGGGCGTCACTGGTGCCAAGATCCTGGCCGGCCTCGCGCAGGCCAAGAACTTCGGTATAAGCGCAGAGGGTGAAAAAGGCTCCGCCCAGCATGGAGCTTTGGATCACGGCGCGAGGGATGGTCTTGAGCGGGTCGCGCGCCTCGGCGCCCAGCGTGGTGGCGCTCTCGAAGCCGCAGAAACTGAAAAGCGCGAGGACCAGCCCGGGGCGGAGACCGCTGCCCGTCATGCCGCGCAGGTGAAGCTGTTCGGCATCGAGATGGAAGCCGTGGCGAAGAAGAACCAGGCACACCACGGTGAGAATCGAAACGACGGAGGTGACTTCCACCCACAACATGAGGCGGGCGGAAATCTTCACGTCGCGGCAGGCGATCCAGATGGAGATTCCGGTAACGAGCAGCGCCAGGATCACCGCCGGCACAACATGGGTGCCGGAGCGGTGTGCGAAAATAAGTGAATAGTGATAGAAACCGCCGATCACGCTGGACCCCGTGGCAACGTAAGCGAGCAACAGGCTCCACGCGGCAATTGAGGAAACCCACGGGGGAAGGATCATGCAGGCATAGCTGTAAAGCGAGCCTGGCGACGAGGAATAACGGGCAAACCTGCCGATACACCACGCCACGAGAAGAATCGCCACCGTCGCGAGCACGTAGGCGAGCCAGGTGCCGTTGCCTGCGAGGGCACAGACCAGCGGGATGGTCGCGGCAGGCGTGGAAGTGGGTGCGATGGTGGAGACAGATTGCGCGAGGGTTTCCAGGGGCGAGAGGACTTCGCGGCGGAGCCCGTAGTCCCTGGTTTGGGAATCTTGTGGAGCGATGCGATCAGAGGGAGCCCGATCGCCTACTTCGCCGAGCTCTGTGGACCCAGCCATGGGATACGATACCCGCGGGCTCGATTTGCCGCAAGCGGGAATTGGTGTTGCCTCGATGCGGCGAAACTTACGATTCGACGCTTACGATTACGACTGCTGGTGGCACGGAGCCTTGGCCCGCGTTCGCCCGAACCTGAGGACGGCCGCGATGAGTGCGTCGAGATCGCGGGATTGGGTGCGGTGGTTGACGATCGCAGCGCGTATGGCAATTTGGCCGTCGATGGCGGTGGTCGAGGTGACGGCTATGCCGGACTCCTGAATGTCGGCGACGATCTCGGCGTTTATCGCATCGTCGTTTATCCCACCGTTGTCAGATGTCCGATCACGTACTTTATCAGGCGCGCGGTATCGAAAACACACGATGTTGAGCTGCACCGGGGCGGCAAGTTCGAGTTCCGGCGTTTGCTCGACGAGACGCTTGAGATACTGCGCGAGCGCGCAGGTGCGCGAGATGACGGCTCCCAGTCGCGTGGTGCCGTACACCTTGAATGTGAACCACGTTTTGAGGGCGCGAAAGCCTCGGGATAAATCCGGGCCGAAGTCGCAAGGCCAGGGCGAGCCCGCGGCGAGGCCGCGAGACTCCCGCTGAAGGTAGGCGGCCGGCGAGGAGAACGCGTCGAAATGCTGCTGGCCATCGCGTACCAGCACGAAGCCAGCGTCATAGGGCACTTGCGCCCATTTGTGGAAGTCGAAGGCGATCGAATCGGCGCGTTCGATGCCGGCGAGGCGCGGCGCGAGACCTGGAGCGAGAATGGCCAAGGCGCCCAGGGCGCCGTCCACATGGAACCACAGGCCTTTTTCGGACGCGAGTTCGGCCAAGCCACTGAGATCGTCAATGGCGCCAATATCGACCGTTCCGGCGGTGCCCACGATTAGAAAGGGATGGCGGCCGGCAACTTTATCGGCTTCGATGGCGCTGCGCAGCTCGTCAATTCTGATGCGATGCATCGCATCGACGGGAATGCACCGGAGCGAAGCGCTGCCCAGGCCCGACATTTCCATGGCCCTGGCGATGCAACTATGAGCGGCGACGGAGGTGTAAGCCACCAGATGCTTGCCGGATAAATTCGCACCCGGGGGAGCCGTTTTGCGCCTGCCGGCTGCATTTCGCGCGACGAGAAGCGCGATAAAATTGGCGATCGATGATCCGGTGACGAACAGGCCGGATGCGCCTTCGGGAAAGCCGAACATCTGCCGCGACCATTCGGTAATCTGGCGCTCGACCTCGACGGGAATGTGATCGCGTCCGCCAAGATTGGCGTTGAGCCCTCCGGCCAGCATTTCGGCCAGCATTCCAACCACGGAACCACCGCCGTGAACCCACCCCATGAAACCCGGGTGCACATTCCCATTGGAGTAGGGCAGGATCAAGTTCGCAAAATCCCGATACACGGAGGCGGCATCGGCCGGGTCGAGCGGAAGCGGATCGCGAAACCGCGCTCGGACTTGCGGGGGAGCAGGCTGCCACACGGGCCGCTCTCGAATATTCTGCAAATAGTCGAACATATCGTCGAGCATGCGGTGACCCAGGGCGCGGACATCGGACCAGTCGGCTGGATCAAGGGTTGGTGCATCGTTTGGCTCGTCGCGTTCGGGAAGGGCTAGCAACGGCTCGCCGGGAACGGGCGCGTCCAGGTGTTTGGAGAGGCCCCGGCTGGAGGCTTCCTGGACTTGCGGACTCGGCTTCATGCAGTGACCCAAGCAGCCACGCTTTTGCGCTTCAACATGGCACGAAAGGCCGCAAACAATTTCTGCATATGGCGGCCTTTGTATGGGTAAACATCGGGGCGGTCCATGTCGTGGGCGACCAGATCGATGCCGCCCTCGAATACGAGAAGTTCCCCGTCAGTTGTTTCCGCGCAGTCGATCCCGAAATATTCGAGCCTGAACTCGCCGGCAATGGCCGCAAGGGCGGAGGAGTGGCGGCGCGCAAAGCCGTCATCGAACGTCGCCATGAAGCGAGCTTCTTCGTCTCGCTTGGCGGCGCTCGTGGCCATTCCGGCGTTGTAGTACCAGACTTTCCAGTCTTCGCAAATGGCCATGTGGACGGGATAGGGCTGGCCATCCACCCAGATGATCCGGTATTTCCGAAACAGGCCGTCGGCGCTGCGATAGTCGACAAAGCGGGAAATGAAGAATTCGGTTTCCTGCTGATTGGCGAGATAGGCTGGGATGGAGGCGGGAGCGTCGAGCTTCGCAAGAGAGCGGCCGGCATGGGAATCGATCGGCCGAACGATCAGAGGAAACTCGGCCTGCGGTTCCCTGAGCAAGTCATGAACCGGCGCCAAGCCCGTGGCAATTTTTTGGAGACAATCGCGGCTCACGCGGACGGTCGCGGGCATCAGGACGCCCTTCAAGTTCTTCAGCGATGCATACATTTGCTCGCGCGATGTGCGGAAAATGCCGGCGGGTTGATTGAGCACCGGGCAGGGCCAGCCTGGGATGAGGCGTTCGATCTCGCGCAATACGGGGCGGTTGCTGTCGGAGTCACAGGCGAGAACGATGGCAATATCATGCTCTGGGATGGGCTCCGGGATTGGCTCGGAGATGGGGTTCGGCGCGGGCTGGCCGGGAACTACATACAATGTGTACAGGAGCACATCGGAGCCGTCGAGAAGGAATTCGATGGGTGTGTTGGTGCCGACATCACCGGGGGCTTTGAACGCCAGGACGCGCAGGGCCTGCGAACTGGCGGGCCAGGGCGACCGATAGAGGCGCTCGAGGCTCAACGCCTGGGCTTGCCGGCGGAGTCCCGCCGCTTGATTGCCGAGCAACTGTTCGATGACGCAGAGGTCCATCAGGGCCGCGGCATCGTTGGGGCAAGATTCGATGCGTGCGGTTCTCTCCGCGCGCATGGACTTGAGATCGCACCCGTCAAAGGCCATTTTGAACAGCCTGGCCATGGAGATGGTTGACGGCGGGTGGGAGGATTGGTTGGGTGCGTCCATTTCGATCCCTGGTCTGTTCTGTTATTTCGGAGCCGAACCGGCGCCCTGAAAACAGGCGCATATTTTCCGCGCTGGCGTGGCATCGGGTGCGTTCGGCTCCGGCGAATCGCGCACACAGACCCGCCCCTCGAAACCGGAGGGTCGGGCACCCGCAAAACCAAAAGCGCTTTGCCACACAGGTTCTGGAACTGCGACCCCCTGATAACCCGATTTTTTCGCAACGTGCCGAGTCTATCCGTGAGCCTCTTGCTAACGCAGGCCCCGTTCAGAGGGCAGAGATTCCGCCCGATCTCAATGCTGCGCCCGCTCCACTTGCGGAAGAGCGGCGAAGCGATT
This sequence comes from uncultured Acidobacteriota bacterium, assembly GCA_963848365.1. Taxonomy (GTDB): domain Bacteria; phylum Acidobacteriota; class Terriglobia; order Acidiferrales; family UBA7541; genus Palsa-295. Next base: position 295,930 of record CAWKDI010000001.1, on the reverse strand, counting down.
CGGAAGCGCGCGCAGAGATTCGCCTGGCCGCCGCATCTCTATCGGCCAACGCGCCGAGATTCTCGACGAGCAACTCGATCTTGTCGAGGATGGTGCGCACCTGGTCGAATTCCTGCGAGAGTTTTCGGGCCGATACCGATTCGCCGGCTGCGCTCCAGGTTTCCGAAACGACGCGGGAGCCGGCGCTCATCCGCAACGTACCGGCGATTTCGCTCTGCGAGACGGGCACGCCGACGGGCTGGCCGATGTGGCAAAGACGCGCCGCGATTTTGCGCTGCTGGGACGTGGCGGAAGCGGGAAGCAAACTGGAAACGTCGCGATTCAAGGCCCGGTAAATCCTCTGGCACGCATCGACGGACAGAAATTTTCCGCGGTCACTGATGAAGAACGGGAATATGGTTGGTTCGGCCAACTCTTCATCGTCGAGACGGTCAGTCCCCGCTTCTTCAAAGGCGGGCAGCGATTGCAGGCTGGGTTTTTCGGCAATGAGCTGCGGAACGATGCGCGAAAATTCGCGAAGCGCGTGGACGCGGTAGAACTCCGGAACGGTGAAGTACGCCCGCATTTCTTCGATTGCGGCGGCCCAGCGGAGCAACTGGCCGACATTGGGACTCGCCGGCATTTCGGAGCGAATCGTGTTCCAGTGGATTGGCCAATCGGTTTGATTGCTGTAAAGCCGCAGCCCCGGCGGAACAACCACCGCTCGCTTCATCAGCGATGACGCTTCTGCCGGAATCAGGAGCGCGCCGCTCAGGGGCGGCCCGGTGAAAAACTTCGAACCGGTAATGAGGACCATGAATCCCTGGTCCAGGTAATGCCGGAGACGACGGCGGCCCAGCCGCATCTGGCAGGCATCAACTACAACCTGGACAGATCTGGGCCAAGTTGAGGTGGCGTGGCGCAGGCAATCCAACGTCGGGCAGCGCGACCCGAGTTTTGAGCGGTCCATAACATGAAGAACTACGCTTTTTCCGGACGCTACGGCCTGCTCGATCGCGGCTATAACCTCCTGATCGACCTGCGCGCGCGATCGCAACCTGCCGCATGGATCTCTCAGAGGTATCTCAATTTTTTCGGTATTCTCAGCGAACCCGGGGATGCGCTGGCCTTCGATGACGGCGGCGCCCTGTGCCGTGCTGGAGCTGAAATGGCAACCGATCATGGCGCGGTCTGTCCCGCTGCCGGTTTCATCCGAGCCTACAATTATCGATACGAGCGGACCTTGTCCGCGCAGGACAGTCTGTGCGACGTAAAGCGCATGAACCTGGGAATCGGTTCCCGACGGCGAAAACACGACCTGAACCCTGGAAGCGTCGAGCCGGAGGAGGGCTTTTAATTCCTCGCGCACGCACTCGGAATAGCGGTCGCAAGCCTGTTCCAGGCCCGCCGAGCGTGCCAGCTCGATCAGGCCCTGCTGCGCCTCGGCGGCTGCGGCGAAGCCCCGATCGGATATGGACGTTGCGGTGGAGGAGGCAAACGTGAACGCTTCCGGGCGAGGCCAGGGCTGGCAGCCATATCCGTTGAGCAAATCAACAGAATTCAGGCGAAGGCGGGGGTCGCCCCCCGAGGTCAAAATGGATTCCAGCGGCGACGTCAGGCCGTGCAACGCCGGGGCAGCCACGTTGGAGGGATGGGACGTTTTTGAAGGACTCATCGTAACGGGTTGCCGGGTGTAACTATTCCCGCCTAATCGCATTTGGGAAGGGATTCGCGCCATCGAGCGCCAAAGACAACACTTCGCAGTGGGTGTGGCACGCGAGATGCCAGGTGAGGAGGTTCGAAGATTAGAAAGTGCTAACTTTGACGTTCAGTGCGGCAACGCTACAGGGGGATATGGGAGTTGTTCTGCGGCGTGGGAGGAACAGGTGCGAGAGCAGGCCGGTTGAGCAGAACATTCAGGCTTTTGCACAATGCGCTTTAGGGCTGGCGTATCCCGCGACGGCCAGGCTGCGCGTGGATTCACGTTCCTCGCGTGCCCGGCTGCGCAGCACCTCCTGCAACAACTTGCGAAGGTGGAGGCGAGCCTTGAACAATTGGGACTTGGAATTGCCGATCGAGCATCCCAGAATTTCGGCAATTTCGTTGTGTTCGTATCCTTCGACATCGTGAAGGATGAAAATCTGTCGATATCCATCGGCCAGCTTACCGATAGCCCTGCTGAGGTTTACGCGATCGAGCATGCCCGTGAGCCGAAGATCCGGTTCACCAAACTCGATGAGCGGCCTTGAATTCTCATTGCCGGGTTCGGAAGTCTCGTCGAGCGATACCTCCGGGTGCTTTTTCCTGCGAAAGCGCATGAGGACGGTGTTGACGGTGAGCCGATGCAACCATGTGGAGAAGCTGGATTCCCCGCGAAACGTGTGAATCTTGCGGAACAATTGCAGGAAGGCCTCTTGAGCCAAATCCTCCGCTTCGGTTGGGTTGCCAGCCAAACGCAGGCAGACGCCATAAACTCTTCGAATATGCAAACCGTAGAGGAATTCGAAGGCGTCCGAGTCGCCCTGGCAAGCGCGGCGGATAGCTTCGGGCTCGGACATGACTTCCGGAGAACTCGGCCTCGATACCGACGTTGATTCGGACATTGATCCAGAGGTTAATCCCGACATCGATCCGGCCCTCGATCCAGTGACACGATGCCCCATGGTAGTCATACATCTATTGCAGAATCCGTGCCAAAAGGAACTTTGGGAAAACACCCCAGGCTAGATCATTCAGGCGAAGACACTTCCGGTGAACTGGTTCGGCGGGTCTGCGTATAACACGGGCGGCTGACTCGGTGCATTCCGCGCAGAAGTGGTGGTTTTAAGCCACTCTGTCATGGCTCAGCCTGACTCACTGGTCATCCGTACGTGGAATAATATCCGGCGCTCAGAAGTCGGCGTGAAAGCGAAGCCCCACGACGGTCACAGGTCCGCGGGCCTGGTTGTAGCCGGGGTTGTTGATGTGCTGAATGTCTACCGATGAGAAGAAGCCGCGCCAGAGATGCGCGGTGTAGAAGCTTTCAAGGATTTTCTCGGGACCGTACGTGAGTGCGCCATCGCCAAGCAGGAAACCCAGCCCGCCGAGCGCAAGGTATTGCTGGTGGGCGGCGACGATTCCGTTGGCGACAAAGGCGGCCCCGACTCGATCATTGCGCCGATGCCACCAACTGCCGTTGACCACGCCGCCTACTTCAGCCGTGCGATCCACTTCGGTATAGGCGAAAGACTCGTTGTGGCCGTCGCCCCAGCCCAGGCGGGCAAACACACCGAACTGCGAAGTGATCTCCTGCTCGAAATTTAGTCCGAATCCGTATTTGTGGCGGCCCTGGCGGCGCGTATCGATAATGCTGGGCGGCGAGGTTCTTGACCCTGCGAGGTAATCGTCGACCGCTTCGCGATAGCTGCCCATGTTGGCATGGTTGAGATAACTGAGCAGGCGCACCGTGCCCGTGCGATGCGCAAACACCTTTCCCTGCGCGTCAAATTCGAGATTCTCCGCGCGTGCGCGGGCAATATCCGCATCCAGGTGAATGCCGTTGGCCTCTTTGGGCATGAGCGCCTCGGCGAAACGAGCGGTGAACCAGTGGTCGTCGTATTCGAGAAGCACACCATCGGTGTACCCGCGTGTGTTCGCGGCGTAGTCCCACGCGCCATTGTTATCAACGGTCCAGTTGAGGAATTGCAGATGGCTATCGGAGCCCCACGTGTTCGTGTCGAGAAAATCGGCGAGGTCAAATTTCCCGACGCGAAGTTCGAGACGCCGAGCAGGAAGAGACGTGGCGAGATGGAGCGGGTCGCGGTCGGCTTCGATGCGTTCGCCCGAAAGCGGGATGATTTGCCGCAGCATGAGGCGCGCGAGATATGGAGTGGCCGCCAGCGGAATACCCTGAACCGTTCGCACCGAGTCCAGATCGGTGACGCCCGCTAGTCCGACGGCCGTCCCAATGCCACCGCCAGAAGCGTACTCCACGTCGGCTAACACCTCGGTGGTGCGGGTGAGTTGGTAGCCGGTGTAAAGCGTGAGGATGTGAGTGGTGGCGCTCTGCGCCCAGGGCGTCAGGCTGTTGGGCCCGGAGTATTTCGCCGGGAACGCGGGATGCCATTGGAAAACGACATTTGCCTGGCCGGAAATCCAATACCGCCTCGACTCCGAATGGGGAAACACAGCCAGGGGATCGGCGTCAACCGGTTGCGGCGCGGCACCTGGGTCCGAATCGGTCTGTTCGCTTGGCGGGCCGGCAGGCGCGGGAGCGGGAGGGGCGGTTGGGCTTGCCGGCGAGGCTTGCGCCACACCCAACTGCGGCGCGGCAAGGCACACCAGTGATATACACAGAAAACGGATCGCGAGTTTGGCAATGAGACGCGCCATGGTTTTGCTTGTCGAATTACATTCGCCAAAACGGCGAGCCCAGAGTAACCGCGCGGCGGGCGCGCCGCATCACAGGAGCGTTAAAAGCGGCCTTGCAGCGGCGGGAAGGCTGCGACACATCGGTCCAGCGGTCCATCGATCGATGCGCGCCAGCTCCACGAATGATCACTGGACTGCACTCGGAAAACATTGGTATCATACCCCCCTATGGTAGGTCAACCGCAAATGTCCCATCTATCGAGAGAAAAACTGGAGCTAGTAAGCCGAACGAAGAAGGTGATCGGGCAACTCGAGAGCGTCTTGCGCGGGTTGAACGAGGACGAACAATGCAACAATCTGCTGCAGCGGCTGGCGGCCGCGCGGGGAGCGATCAATGGGCTGATGGGAGAGCTCCTCGAGGATCACATCCGAAACCACATGCCTCGCAAATCAAAGTCCGCAGAAGAAGCGGCTGACGACGTAATCGAAATCGTGCGGACCTACCTGAAATAGGCATTCCCGCAGCCCTAGATCTTTTGGCGTTCCCCAAACGATGCCGGGTTCCGTGTCGCACGGCAGGGCGGCCGAAACGAAGGCTAAACTTCGCGGGTGAAGTAGAACTGCATGGCCGGAGTTATCGTCAAAGAAAGCACCATCGAAATGAGGATTCCGCCTATTACGGCGATAGCCAGGGGCTGCAGCATCTGCGAGCCCGCCCCCCAAGCAAGCGACAGCGGCAGCATACCCGCGACCGCTGCCATGGCAGTCATTACAATGGGGCGGAGCCGGCGCCGACCGGCTTCGACCAGCGCTTGTTCGGCAGAATAGCCGGCCAAGCGGAATTTCTGGTTCGCGTCGAGGAGAAGGATGCCGTTTTTCGCGACGATTCCAATCACCATGATGAGCCCCATGAAGGACGACACATTGAAAGTGGTACGCGTGACCAAAAGCGCGAGGAAAACTCCCGAAGTGGAAAGCACGGCAGAGAAAAGAATCGCGATGGGCGCGGAGAAGGTCCGGAACTCGAACAGCAGCACAAGAAAGATCAGAACGAGCGCGAGCAACAGCACCACAATCAGATCACGAAACGATTTCCGCTGCTCCTGGTAGGCACCGCCATACTCCACGCGAATCGAGGAAGGAAGGTTCAGGCCCTTCACGGCTTTCCGCACCGCGGCAACACCCGAGCCCAAATCCAGGCCCTCGAGCCGCGCGGTGACTTCGACGTCCCGCTGAAGATTTTCGCGGAGGATTTCGGTTTGCCCGGGCAATTCCGATACCGACGCCACGGAACCGAGGGTAGCCGTCCCGCCCGACGGACTCACCAGTAGCGTATTGCTCATTGCTTCAAGGGACGAGCGGTTGGATTCCGGGAAGCGCACACGGAGCGTGTAGGGACGGTCATTGACGATCACGGGATTCGCGGCGGGTTCGCCATCAACGATCGACGATGCAGCCACGGCCAACTGGTCCGCGGAGAAACCTGCTTTAGCGGCTGTCAGCGGATTGAAAGCCGCTAACGGACTGAGAGGCTACTACCGAAACCCCGGCCGATACAACCTGCGGGTGCTATGGTTGCACGCAGCGGTCGGCGCACGCGCCGAGCGGATTTCGGCGCTCTTGCTTTTTCGCCCGAAGAGCTTCGCGGAGCGAATGCCGAAACTTCGTGCAAAAGCCCGCTTCGATTTGAGACATGCAGGTATGAAAATGCAGCGGAGTAAGCGAGGGATTGGTAGGGGCGGTGGGGATCGAACCCACGACCTTCGGCTTAAAAGGCCGCTGCTCTACCACTGAGCTACGCCCCTAAACTTGGTGAAATCAATTCATTGGGTAAGATGCCTGGGATCGGACAATTGGCTAACTATCCGAGCCGCTTTCTTACCCTTTCGGAATCTTCGAGAATGAACCACAGCAGACAAAACAGGGCCTCTGAAAACTCCCAATTCTAGCAGGGCGGCTCCTCCGGTCCAAGCAAAACCGGATTCAAAGCGATAATGGGCGTTGCGGCCAAAGATAAATTTATCGATTGTGGAATTAAATCGTCTGCGCCCAACGTAGCCTGGAAAGGGACTTTGGCGCTACCCAAAATTGCGAATCTTGCATATGGAATCATTCGAGTGTAGCTTAGCGGCCCAGTGCAAGAACCCAATCGAGATCAGGGAGGTTCTGTGTTCTGCTCATTCCGAGTAAGGCTTACTTTTGCTGTTGCCATGGCTCTCATCGTCGCGGGAGGAATAGCGGTGCGCGCTGAGAGCAACGGCGCTGAACGGCTCCGGGGGCGCGGCAACCAGACTCAGCCTGATCCGGACGCCCGCAATCCCTATGCGCCGGCTCCGTATCGGCTCGTGCCCAATTGGCCGCCGCCAGACCCGAACGTCAAATGGGCGGAAGTAATTCAGGCGGAGCCCGACGCGCAAGGAAACCTGTGGGTGGTTCACCGCGGCACGCCACCGATTCTCAAACTCGATCCGAAGTCAGGCAAAGTACTCGCCGCATTTGGCACGGGAATGTTCGCGGGGCCCCACGGCTTCACGATCGATGCGGAAGGCAATCTCTACGTATCCGATTGCCCACTGGGACCCGGGAGCGACCAGGCGGCCCTGAAAGCGGGCAAGGGATACCAGTTATTCAAGATGGATCAGCAGGGAAACGTGTTGATGACCATGGGGAAGGCAGGCGTCAACCTGGCGGGACCTGACACATTTGTGTGTCCAACGGACGTGGCCGTTGCGGCGAACGGGGACATCTTCGTTACCGACGGACATCGATCCGCGATCGACCATTATGGCGATCGCGTCGCTAAATTTTCAAAGGACGGCAAGTTCATCAAGGATATCGTCGAGCGCGGATCGGGGCCGGGACAAGTGTGGCAGCCGCACAGCATCGCCATCGATTCGCAAGGACGACTCTTCGTAGCCGACCGGTCCAACAACCGCGTCGAAATCTTCGACCAGGACGGCCACTTTATCGACATCTGGAGACAGTTCAGCAGGCCGAGCGGGATTTTCATCGATAAGAAGACCGACACGATTTACGTGAGCGATTCAGAATCCAACGCGCAGAACCATCCGGGATGGCCGCGAGGCATCCGGATCGGCAGCACCAAAACCGGCGCGGTAAATTTTTTCATTTCCGGCACAGAGCCGGAAGGCGTTGCCGCGGACGCGGATGGTAACGTGTACGGATGCATCGTGTCGCATCCGCAGCTTGAGAAATACGAACCCCTGCCGCACTGATGCCGGTTGCTGCACCGGAAGAGGCTACCGCCGCTTTGAACTAATCCGCCGAGGGCACTTCACTGAGTCTCGGCGCGGGTCTGCCGCGCTTCCGCTTCCAGACATAATCCTTGCGCACTTTTTCCTGATGCTTCTTCACCTGAACTTCAATTTCGGCGAACGCGGCCTTTGCGCTAGCGGGCACGTCCGCTCCGGTGCCGGTTGCGTGAAGCGTGCCGGTCGGCAGTTTCAAATTAAGCGAAAAGCTGTATTCGCTTTTGCGGGGAACTTTTTCCATCGAGCTATGGAGTTCCACCAAGTCCGGCTCGTAATGCTTCAGCAAACGGTTCAATTTGTCGATATGGCGCTCGAAATCGTCCTCGATCGCTTTGCGATATTCCACGGCTACGTTGCTGTAGGTAATTTTCATGGGGCACCCGGTTTCTGTCCGATTTGGCGAACCGAAGGGGCATTCGCATCGAGGCAAATTCAGGATAACGCTCCGTGAAGGGAGTTTCAACCCGGCAAGCGATCAGAAATCGAAAGAGACAGCGTGGCGGATGAAGGCAAACTTACTTTTTGAAGAGATCCTCGAAGGCTTTGCGCGCGTCGGTGGGCCGGGAGGCGGCCGTCGCGACGGGGGCCGCTGTCGCATAGGTCACCGGCGAGGTGTCTTTCTCAACCGTCATGCGGAACTCGAAGAACGAGCAATTATTCTTCGCGTCCTTCTTTGCGATGCGCTCCGGCACGGGCTGGGTGCATTCAAACTGCCTGCCGGTGTCGAAGTGCACGCACTGCTTGCAGGAGTGCATGGCGGCATGGCAGCGCGGGCATTCGCCATTCTGATCAAAACCCGGGGACAGCACCGCCCCGCAACTCGAGCAGCGCGCCCTCATTACCGTACCCACCATGCGCGGCGTGCGCGGGCCAAGCATATCCTGCTTGGGCCTGGGAGTTTCGGGGGGACGCTCGGTGCGCTCCCGCTTCTTTTCGCCGGCATCGCTGTCGCGATAGCCCCTTTGCTTATACTTCCGGTCCATGAAAACCTCCAGGGGGAATTATCCACATGATACCGTGAACCCCCTTAATAATTGACGGTTCGTTAATTTCCGTTCCTATGCGCCCACAGTTTGCTGAGACCCTCCAGCGGCAAGTCCGGTTGCAGAAATTTGCGGGGCCGATCAAACCGGGCGACCAGGGCTTCCGCCGCGAGATATCCGCTGCGCACGGCGCCTTCCATCGTGGCGGGCCAGCCGGTGCGCGTCCAATCTCCCGCGAAGAATAAATTCTGCATGCCTGCGTCTTGCGCTGGCCGCCAGCGATCTACGCCGGGGGCCGGAGAAAACGTTGCGTTCACTTCCTTGATCACCGTGGCTTTCAGGAGTTTTGCGTCGCGCGTTGCGGGCAAAACGCTGGCCAGCTCATGCCGGCAGAGATCGATGATTTCCTGGCGCGACTTCGGCACCAGATCATAGGAAGCGCTGATGACAAGTTGCAAATACTGGGCGTTGGACAAATCGCCGGGCAATACCCCAGGAGGACGCTCCCTCGTTAGACGCGCCGGGGCCTTGGCGGTTACATTCACGCTATTGAGGAGCGTCTTATTGAAAATCCACTGCGTGGTATGGTCCAGCAGGGCCAGGAACGGCTCCTTCATCACTGTCCCTTCAAACCAGAAATGCGCGCTGGTGATCGGCGAATTCTTCAAATGGCGCAAACCCTCGAGCAATTTCCCGGGTCCGCTCCACTCCGCAGGCACTAAATCCGGCAGAAGGCCATGCGGCACGGCTGCGATGCACGCATCCGCCGTTATCTCCGACCCGTCTTCCAGCACGGCCTTTGCGAAACGGCTGCCCTCGAGCACGAATTTCGCGAACGCCGCATCGCAACCGCACTTCCCCGCCCCGTTCCAGCACCGAGTCGCAGGCTCCGTCGTACAGTTCGGCGAGCGGCACCGAGGGAATGCCCAAGCGGTATCCCTTTCGGCTCGCTAGAAACGCTTTCCAGAACACTTCGATTCCGTACCGCGCATCCGTCTGCGCCAAGCTCTTCGTCCAGCGCGCTCACCAGCACAACGCGCCAAAAGCGCTCGATGGCGGCGGGCGTCTGCTTCATCCGCTGCAGCCAGTCGAGCATCGAGAGGCCGTTGATTCCCGGCGGGTCGCCCCCCGCTCTGGCAATGGCCAGAAGCGCCTGGGCGATGCACCGCTTGTCCGCAGCCGCCAGGGCGCCGAAAAGCAGAAACGACGGCGCCATGTGCAAAGGCGGCGGAAGCCACGAACTCTTTATCGTCGACCGGCGGCCGGCCGCGTCCACGAAATACAGCCGGTCGTAGAAGCGAATTTTCTCCGCCGCGCCCACGCGCCGGTAAAAATCGGCCAGGTTCGTGCAGCAGCCGAGCGTGACGTGCTGGCAATTGTCCACTTCGCTGCCGTCGGGCAGCGTGTAGGAAGTGGCGCGTCCGCCCAAGTGAGGACGCTTTTCGAGCAGGCGGACGCGGAAGCCCGCTTCAGCCAGCGCGACGGCGGAGGACAGCCCCGCCAGACCGCCGCCGATCACCAGAACGCTTTGCGAGGGCATCCTTCTTCCACCAACCGCTCACTCCCGCCGTCAGGAGATATTGAATTTTTTCCGCGCTCGAAACGGAAATGCGCGACGAAAACACGTCGAATTCGCGTTCCTCGATCCGCGCCAGCGAGCGTGCTGTAGGTGCGAATCAGCGCCCACAGCGTCGCGCGGCTGTCCGGATCGATCTGGCGGACCAGCGGCGCGCCTTCTTCGTAAAAGCGCCACGCGCGATCGGCTTCGAACTCCAGCAGCTCGCGAAGTTTGTCCGTCAGCGGGCCGCCCAGGTCTTCGGCGCGGCAGCCGAAGCGGTCCAGGTCCTCCTGCGGGAGATACACGCGGCCCATTTCGTAATCGCTGCGCACGTCGCGGATGATATTCGTCAACTGAAACGCAAGCCCGAGACGTTCGGCCAGATCGGGCGCTTTCGGATCGCGGAATCCGAACACGTGCAGGCAGGTCAGCCCCACGGTGCCGGCCACACGATAACAATATTCCGAAAGCCGGTCGAACGTGGCATAGGAATCGATGGTCAAATCCATTTCCGCGCCGAGAATCAGATCGTGGAAGTAGCGCGTGGGAATCTGGAAGCGCGCAATCGTGTCCGCCAGCGCGGGAAGAACGGCGTGGCCGGCTGTATTGCCCGAGACGGCTTCGTCCAGCATCGCGCGCCAGCGGGCCAGGCCGCGGCGCTTCGATTCCAGGTCGCCCGGCTCGTCCGAGACGTTGTCCACGAGACGCATGAAGGCGTAGAGCGCGCACAGCGCGTTGCGCTTTGGCTTGCGAAGGCCGTAAAATGCCAGATAGAAGCTGCTGCGGGACTCGCGGGCGATGCGGTTGCACTCCGCGTACGAGTTCCGAACTTCCAGACTCGCTTGGCGGTGCCTGGGGCCGGGCCGCCGCGGCCTGCGCTTCCGTGTTGGCAATGGGCGCGGAAGGGTCACGCTTCGGCGCACTCGTGCCGGCAGAGTTTCGAAACCAGAGCGCCTGCCGAGCAATCTGACTTTCGTGCAGTTTCGTCAGCGCGGGCCGCTGCTCGAGCGTGTTGTAGCCCGAGGCCTCGATCGCGTCGAGAATCGCCAGGCCGCCGCGGCTGAAAAGTTCAATATCGACTCGCAGGGTCTCGTCGACCCGTCGCGCGAGCGGAGCGCCCGCGGCAAAAAGCTCCCGCGTCCGCGCGATCAGCGACTTCATCAGCCGCGCGTAGCGCTCATCGAATCGCCGCGCGACGATGTCCGCCTCCGTCAACCCGTGAGCTCGAAGAGCATCGAGCGGGAATGTAAATGCGGCCTTTTTCCAGATCGCGCGAAACGTCCTGCCAGAAATTCGCCAGCTGCAGAGCCGTGCAGGTGTGGTCAGAAAGCCGCTGCCGCTCTTCGTCGCGATAATCGCAGAGATACAGCACCAGCCGGCCGACGGGATTCGCCGAATAGACGCAATAATCGAGCACTCATCCCAGGTGCGCGTAGCGATGCACGTGCTGGTCCTGCCGGAAGGCGCGCAGAAGATCGCGAAACGGCTCGATGGGAATATTCTTCTCGCGCATCGTTTCGCGCAAGGCGATCAGCACGGGATGCGACGGGCCACGATCCGCGCGGTAGACCAGCTGCAGTTCGTCTTCCCACGCATCGAGCAGTTCGAGCGCACGCGCGGGATTGTCGACCTCGTCGCCCAAATCGTCAGACCACCGGCAATAGGAGTAAACGTTGTAGAAATGCTGGTGCAGCCTGCGCGGAAGGAGCCACGAAACCACGTTGAAATTCTCGTAGTGGTGCGTGGCGAGCCAGCGCGTGTAGCGCTGGGCCTCGGCGGGCGCACAACCTTCCGGCGGAAGATTGCGGGCGATTTCCAGTTCTGGTGTGGGCAGCATGGAGCCTGTCGAGGGCGTGTACCGCAACCGCTCTCGCGCAATTTGCATGGCGCGATTTTTACCGCGTGCTAGGGAATGACGGCTGTTTTCAGCTCGCCATTCCGCTGTTTCATATGCTCGAAGACGTGCGGGAGCTCCGTCAGCGGGACTTCCCCAGTGATGAAATCGCTCGCGCGAATTTCGCCGCGCACGATCGTATCGAGCGCCTCGCGGATGAACCGCGGGGAATGGTGGAAGGTCGACTTGATGGTGATCTCGGAATAGTGCAGCGCCGCGGGATCGAAATTCACCTGCGTGCCGCTCGGGCACCCTCCGAACAGATTCACCCGGCCGCCCTTGCGCACCATTTGCAGCGCCCATTGCCACGTCTTGGCGGAGCCAACCGCTTCGATCACAGCGTCGGCGCCGCGTCCGCCTTCGGTCAACTGGCGAACCAGATTCACGGGGTTATCGATTTCAGAGACGTCGAACGCGGCCACGGCTCCCAGACGCTCCGCGGCGGCGATCTGGCTCTTGCGCTTGCCGAGCGCGATCACGCGAACGTTGCGCGAAGAAAGAATGCGGATGAATTTCAGCCCGATCGGACCGCACCCGATCACGACGACCGTATCGCCCTCGCGGGCGTCGATCTCGTGCGCGCCGCGCAGAACGCAGGCCAGCGGCTCCACCATCGCCGCATCCACGAATGGCACCTTGTCCGGAATTTCCAGCATGTTCTGCTGGACGATTCGCCCCGGAATGCGAATGAATTCGGCATAGGCGCCGTTGTTAAACAGCAAATCCTCGCACAGATTCGGCTGACCCTTGCGGCAATACATACAAACGTTGCAGGGCGCGGAATTCGACGGCACCACGCGCATGCCCGCGTGCACTCCGCCATTCACGGCGCTGCCCTTCGATTCCACGATACCGGCCAGCTCATGACCGAACAATGCCGGCGGATGAATCATCCGCGGATGCGAACCCTGCTTCCACACTTTGAGGTCGGTGCCGCAGGTGAGCGCGACTTCGACGCGAACGAGAACCTCGTCTTCGGCAAGCGAAGGAATATCCACCTGCTCGATCTTCATGTCCTCGCGGCCGTATAGAACCGCCGCTCTCATGTGGCCGTTCCCTTCCAGTTTCATTCGTGGGTTATCACCACCTTCAGAGTATCATTTGCGGGGCGAGCCGCCAATTCCAGGGCGTCCGCGATCCGCTCGAGCGGGAAACGGTGCGAAATCATCTCGCGCATGGGCAGACGATGGCTGAAAACCAGTTGGGCCGATTCTTCCTGATCGTCCACCGAAGCGCTGTAGCTGCCCAGAATTTCTTTTTCCTCGATTCCCACGGCAGCAGCCGGAAATTCCAGCTGCAGAACCGGATCGTTGTGCGCAAACAATAGCACTCGTCCGCCCGGCCGGGCGATAGAAAGGGCTTCGGGGACCAATGACGGGTTGGGCACAGCCACCAGCACCGCGTCCGCCCCGCGTCCATCGGTTCGCGCGCGCATTTGTTCCAAAAGATTCGCGGCCGAGGGATCGAAGCATTCCTTTGCGCCGAAGCGCACGCTCGCCCCGCGGCGTCCCGCCATCGGATCGCTCGTATAGACAATCGCTCCCTCGTAGGTAGCCAGGAGCATCAGAAGCATCCCGATCGGTCCCTGCCCAATCACCAGCACCGTTTCACCGGCTGCCACCCGCGCTTTCCGAACCGCCTTCAGGCAGGTATTCACCGGCTCGACAAACGTGGCTTCTTCGAAGCTTACGTCGTCAGGCAGCCGCAGCATCCCTCGCTCCACGATCCACGGCATGGCTCGAACGTATTCGGCAAAGCCGCCCCCGTTGGGATCGAAGCCGGCGGTCAGCCCCACTTTCTTATAACCCGCACACTGGGAAAAAAGCTTATGCTCGCAGTAAAAGCAATCACCGCACGGGATGTGATGAAAGCTTACCACGCGGTCGCCAGGCTTGAATTTCTTGACGCCTTCGCCCACTTGAATCACGGTTCCCGCAAGCTCGTGGCCCAGAATCTGCGGAGGGGGCAGAAAGCCGTGGTGAATCTTCTTAATGTCCGTGCCGCAAATGCCGCACGCGCCCACACGGAACAAGACCTCGCCTTCGCCGATCTCGGGAATGGGCACCGACTCCACCACCACGCGCCCTTTGCCTCGATACACGCCCGCGCGCATCTTGCCATTCGGCTTCGAAGCTTGGTCCAACCCGATATGTGCGATGGTCTGGCTCATTCTCCCACTCAGTGCCCTGTTCGCGGCGAAGCGGCCTCGGTAGTACCTGATTCCAGGGCCTTCGCCCGTTGCGATAATGCCACTATATAATGGTCCAGGAACTCGGCGAGCGATTCGGCCGCCTGCTTGCTTTTCCGGCCAAGCCGGATAAGTGCCGGCAACGATTGCGGGCGCATCGCCACCTGCCCAAGGACACGAGGCATGCTTACTTCGCCGCTTTCCGTAAACACCTCGTTCATATCGAGGGGCAAATCTTCGTCCACGGAGTCGCTGATCGATCGAATGGCAACCGCAGGAATGCCGTCCGTTCGCGCCCTTAACAAGACCTGGAAGCTTTCCATCTCTACGGCGTCCGCAGTCTCACCCAAGTGCCGCTTTTCGTGCGCGGTTCCAATCGCACGCTCGGCGCTGTAGAACCGGTCAACCACGCTAGCACCAGAATCCCTGGCAAACGAGAGCAGGGCCGCGCTGCTTTCAATTGTTCTACCCGAAAATCCCTCGACGGCGCGTTCCGCGACCACTGTCCTTGCCGCCAGCACCTGCCCCACGCGATAGTCCGGCTTCAGCCCGCCAGCAAGCCCTGAAGAGATGCAAAACTGCATCGTGTCTGGCTCGCCCCACGAGACCTTCGAGACCGCCAGCTCTGCCTGCCGCGAGCCGACACCCGTCAACACAACCCCCACCTCCGCCCCGCCGATTTCAGCAAGATAGGCGTCCGCAGCGCCCCAGGCCGCCCGGCGGAACTTACGAAGGGCCCGCCAAGGGGCGAACTCAGTCTCCAGCGCGAAAGTGACCAGAACTCTCAATGCAAAAGCCTATGCTGCCTGCGCTTGCGCTACAGTCGTGCGTCCGGCTCCCCGCCCCCCTACATAGCCAGATGTTTCATACCAGCGCACCGCGCGTTCCAAAGCGGCTTCCACCGGTCCAGGGCGATAACCCAATTCCCTTTCCGCCTTGTCACTCTCCACAAACATCCGATGGCGCGACATCTTCACGCCTTCGACCGGAATCTGCGGTTCGCGGCCGACCAGCCGCGAGAACCATTCGTCCGCGTAACCGGCGGCCAGAGCGACCGCATGCGGCAAGCGGATGCGAGGCGCGGGGCGCCCCGTAATCGCCGAGAGCGCGTCGAGAATCTGCTTCAGCGTCATATTGCGGCCACCCAGGATGTAGCGCTCGCCGATCCGTCCGCGCTCCGCCGCAAGTAGATGCCCGGCGGCGACGTCCTCGACGTCCGCGACATTCAAGCCCGTATCCACGTAAGCCGGCATTTTGCCGTTCAGAAAATCAACGATGATGCGCCCCGTGGGCGTGGGCTTCCAATCGCCGGCGCCAACGGGAGTCGTGGGATTCACGATCACCACCGGAACGCCCGCCGCCGCGGCCTTCGTCGCTTCGAGCTCCGCCAGAAATTTCGAGCGCTTGTAATGGCCGATCATCTCGTCGAGCGTGGCGTGGGTTTCTTCGTTCGGCAGCGCATTCGCGCCTGATGCTCGGAACCGCGATCGTCGCCACGGTGCTCGTGTAAACGACGCGCTCGACGCCTTCGCGCGCGGCGATCTCAAGAAGGCGCCGCGTGCCTTCCACGTTGCTCTCGTAAATTTCGGGAGGATTTCGCGCCCAAAGCGGTAGTCCGCCGCGACATGAAAAACCCGCCGGACACCCCTCATGCGCGCGCTCGAGCGAACCTCGCGTCGCGCAGATCGCCTTCGACGCGTTCGACAGGAAGATCCGTCCAGCAACTGCAAATTGCTGCCGGGCCGAACCAGAACGCGCACCGAGTGCCCCGCATCGACAAGCTGCCGCGCGACGTGGCTGCCCACGAATCCCGTGGCACCCGTGACGAGCGTGGTCATAGAATGCGGAAAACCTCTTCTCCTGCGTCCCTGCCGAGGCGGATGCTACGCCCACGGCAGGCGGCTGCGCGCCTGTCACGTTGCTATGACCGTTCGCCTTCCCGTGCCCGTTGCCGTTCGGCTTGGCCGGCTTGCCGCCCTTGAGCCCGCCCATCCTGCCGGAGAGCGTCCAGCTCAGCATCTTCCAGGTGTCGCCGAATTTCTTGTTGCCGCCGAGCACCGCGGAGGCCTCGTAGCCCGCGTGCACCATGCAATCCTCGCAGCGCGGATCGCGGCCGTGGCCGTATTTCTCCCACGGAGTTTTTTCGATGAGGTCTTTGAAGGTCTCGTGATGCGCGTCGGTCATCAGGTAGCACGGGCCCTTCCAGCCGCGCGGATTGTAGGTGGGATTTCCCCAGGCGGTGCACATCAGCTCGCGCTCGCCGCGCAGAAATTCCATGTAAATCGGCGAAGTCACGATGTTGTAGCGCTCGAGCAGCGCGCTCGCCTGCCGGAATTTTTCGCGGATTTCCGTCGCGCGACATGAAGATTTCCTTGGTCATCACGGCGGCGTAGGAATAGGCCGGCGAAATCATGTGGCCATCGACGCCCAGCGTCTGCAGGTAGGCGAACAGCTCGGCGATTTCCTCGATGTCCGTTTCCTTGTAAATCGTGGTGTTGGAGGTGACCAGGAATCCCGCCGCCTTCGCCGCCTTGATTCCTTCGATGGCTTCGCGGAACACGCCGTCGCGCTCGACGCAGATGTCGTGCGTCTTCTCCAGCCCGTCGAGGTGCACGTTGAAGAACAAGTCGCGAAGTCGGCTTGAATTCCGCGAGCCGCTTGCGAATGAACATGCCGTTGGTGCAGAGGTAGATGTGCTTCTTGCGCGCGAGAATTTCGCCCGCCAGCCGCCCGATTTCGGGATAGATCATCGGCTCGCCGCCGCAAATGGAAACGATCGGCGCGCCGCAATCGTCCACCGCGCTGAGGCACTGCTCGACCGTCAACATTTCGTTGATCGTCGATTTGTACTCGCGAATGCGGCCGCAGCCCGTGCACGTCAGATTGCAGGCGTGCAGCGGCTCGAGCATCATCACCAGCGGATATTTCTTCTCGCCGCTGAGTCCCTTCTTCGCGAGATAACCCGCCATGTTGGCCGTCAGGCTAAGCGGAACTCTCATCCATTACCCCCAATGTCCGTTTCGATGCTGAATTTCCTCAGCGGGAACCTGAACGCCGATGAATTTCCGCCGTCCCGCTGCGCATGTTGTCATAGCGTGCCAGCGCGTAAAGCGGAAAAGAATTCCGGTACAGATGATACTTCAAATAGAAAACGCACGGGAAACCCGTTCCGGTAAATTCGTCTTCGTCCCAGGTGCCGTCCGCATTCTGATGGGAGACGAGCCAGCCCACGGCGCGCTCCACCGCCGGATCGTCCGGCCCGGACGCCGCCAGCAAGCCCGATCAAGTCCCCAGGCGGTTTGCGAGGCGGTGCTCTTCCCTTTCCCTTCCAGCGACGGGATCGTAGTAGGACAGAATCGACTCGCCGAACCCGCCGTCCGGATTCTGCACCGAGCGCAGCCAGTCCGCGGCCTTCTGGCAGTGATCGCGCGATGCCATGCCAACCGTTTCCAGCGCGCGCAGAACGCCGCTCGTTCCGTAAACGTAATTCACGCCCCAGCGGCCGAACCACGAGCCATCCGCCGTCTGATCGCGGCGCAGGAAAGCGCGCGCCCGCTCGATCACCGGATGCGTCGCCGGCCAGCCCATCTGGCCCAGGCATTCGACGGCGCGCGCGGTCACGTCCGCCGTCGAAGGATCGAGCATGGCGTTGTGATCGGCAAACGGAATGTGATTCAGAAATTGCAGGTTGTTCTCGTGATCGAACGCGCCCCAGCCGCCGTCGCTGTTCTGCATGCTCACAAGCCAGGCCAGCCCGCGCTTGATCGGCGTTCCGCAGCCGCGCCGGCTCCGGGTCGGCCACGCGGCCCAGAGCCATCAGCACGAACGCCGTATCGTCCACGTCGGGATAAAAATCGTTGCGAAACTCAAAAGCCCAGCCGCCCGGCTCGGCATTGGGATTCTTCACCTGCCAGTCGCCCGGCCCAAGAATCTGATTCTCGAGCAGCCAGCGCTCGGCTGCGACCAGCGACGGATGCGCCGGATCGAGCCCCGCCTCTTCCAGCGACACCATGGCGATGGCCGTGTCCCAGACCGGCGAAATACAGGGCTGAACGCGAATCGTGCCCTTCTCTTCGATTTCGTAGCGCTCCAGGAAGCGGATTTCGCGCGCCACCAGCGGATCGGTGGTGTCGCCGCCCAACGCGAGCAGCGCGAAAATCGAATTCATCATCGCCGGGATAAATCGTCCCCAGGCCTTCGCTGCGCTCCAGGCGCTCGAGCATCCACTTCCGCGCACGCGTCAGGGCAGCCTTTGCGGAACGGCTTCCAGGGCGACTGTTCGTAGAGCTTTAGTCCGCGGTCCAGCGCCAGAAAGCAGTTGCGCCAGGAAACCACCCGCTTGTCCCAAGAGAACGAGGCAGGTTTGGCGCCCGGAGCTTGAAAAGCTCGTCGACCGCAATGCCTTCCGGCAGCTGCCAGTCGGGCTTGCTGGCATAGACGATCGCCAGCGGAATCACGATTCCGCGCGTCCACGACGACATTTCGTAAATATTTATCGGGAACCAGTTCGGCAGCAGCATCAGCTCGGGGGGAATCGCCGGCACCAAGCCCCAATCGAGCGCGCCGACCATCGCGAGATAAAATCGGACGTAGGAATTCGTCGCTTCCAGCCCGCCCAGTTCGTGAATTTTGTCCTTGGCCATTTCCATGTGCGGGGCCGTGAGGCATCGCCCGCCAGCCGCAAGGCCACGTAGGCCTTCACGGTGGCATTCAGCTCGGCCGGACCGCCATGGAAAATATTCCAGCCGCCATCGGGAAGCTGATGCTCCCGGATATATTTCGCGAGCTTGTGCCACTTTGGGCGAATCAAGCTGGCCCAGTATGTGAAGATAAAGAATGTAATCGGATTCGAGGGTGGTGTCGGCTTCGAGCTCAGCCCACCAGTAGCCTTCCTGATTCTGGGCAGACAGCAGCCAATTTGTGGCCCGCGCGACAGATTCTTCCACTTCGGGCGCGACCACGCGCGCAGTCACCGCTGCGGTGCCGCCCGAGAGACTATCCGTGGCGTCGCCGCGCAGATTCGCTTCCGGTGCCATCAATCCCTCAGACATACGTTTAGAACGAGTTGCAACGGTCCTCAAAAAACAATTCGCCGGGGTTTTCTAACACCCGGATCGTGTGTACCTACCCCCTTGGTTCGTCCTGCTGGGGTCCGGAACTCCAGGTCTGTCGCTATTCTTACGGGTAAATGAAAATTACAATTCCCGACATTACAGATAGTTACGGCGCCTTGGCTATTATCTTTTGTATCCCGATCACGGTCAACTAAAAACGCGTAGCCAGCAAAACCGAGACAGAACCCGCTAGTCAGATGCCGCCGCCTCTCGGGGGGGTGCCTTCTCAAAAGAACAGCCCGTGGCGAAGAAAACACGAATCTCTTGTGACTGCCGTTTATCTCATCATCGATCACCGCCGTGCTCCTCAAGCTTACGAACTCGCTCGATGAGCTCCGGCAGTAGCTCGGCAAGCTGAGCGGACCAGACATAATGTTCCTTGAATTTCGCGAGCGGACGGGCGGGAGTTCCCCATACTGTCTGTCCTTGGCGAACGATCTTCCCTACCAGCACACCCGCCTGCCCGCCGACGTTCGCGTCGTCTTGAATTGTTGCGTGGTCTCCAATCCCGGCTTGACCACCAACCGAGACGTGCCTTCCAATCACGCAGCTTCCCGAGATTCCCGTCTGCGCGGCAATCACCGAATGTTCGCCAATTTCGACATTATGTGCGACTTGAACCAGGTTATCGATCTTCACTCCCGTGCCTAGGCGCGTCTCTCCAAGCGATCCGCGGTCGATGGTCGTGTTGCAACCGATTTCCACGTCATCTTCAATTTCAACGCCGCCGACCTGCGGAAATTTCCAGTGGCGGCCCTCGCCAAACACATACCCGAACCCGTCGCCGCCTATCACGACGCCCGAATGGACCTCCACGCGATTCCCGAGGCGCGCCCGAGGATAGAGGGTGACGCGTGGATGCAGCACGGCAGCTCTCTCCCACGCCGGCGCCCGCGACCCACAAAGCAAAACGCATCGATTTGTGTGCCCTGCGCCGATCTGCACATCCTCTTCGATCACGACGTAAGGGCCGATGCTTACATTCGCCCCTATCCAGGCGCTCCTCGCGATGATCGGCGGTGGGGTGGATCTCAGCATGCGCCACAGCGCGCGGCAGACAGCCACGCCGCCGCCTTCGCGAATGCGAGCTTGGGCTTCGTGCGCTTCAATGATCGTCTTTCCGTCTATCCGGATACCCGGCTGGGCCAGCACGCAGCGCGCCTTAGAATTGGCCGCGCGGGCTCGATTCCGTGCGGAATCAAGGTAAATGAGGTCGGTCGCGCCAGCCTGTTCGGGGCTGCGACAGTCCGGAAATCGGCAAGTCCGGCTCGCCCTCGATCTTTGCCCCCAGGTATTGCGCGAGTTCTCCAGCAGTGCGGCTCATTTTGCCTCTCTTATCTATTTTGCCCGGCACGATCGGCCGGCTAGAAGGACCAGCCGTTGCCAATCAGCAATGGCGATTCGAAATGGCCATTAAAACGGATAGACAGGTTCTTCGCCCGGCGGCCGAGTCTTCCAGCGCTTGTGAACCCACAACCACTGTTCCGGGTGCGCCCGAACGTAATCTTCGATTACGCGCGTGAAGCGTGCGGTATTCTCGCGGACATCCGACTCCTCATTTCCGCTGCGCACCAGTTCGACAGCGGGTTCGAAGCGCAACCGGTAAATCTTTCGCGCGTAGTCCCAGTGACAGAAAGCCGGGCACTACCGCCGCGTCGGTGCGCAGTGCGATCCTCGCCAAACCCGAAGTCGTCGAAGCGGGAATTCCAAAGAAATCCACAAACACGCTTTCCTCGATGACCGTGTTGTGGTCCGAAAGGATTCCCACTGTTCCACCTTCATTCAAGACCTTGAAGATCATCCGGGCGGACTTGTTTTTCTCGATGGGCCGGTTGCCCGAAAGGCAGCGGTAGGAGTTGACCAGTTCATCGACTCGGCGGTTCCTGATCGGCCGCACCAGAAAATGCAGCGGATGGCCGTAAAGGGCGTGGGCAAAAGGCGCCAGTTCCCAGGCGCTCATGTGGCCGGTGAGGAAAAGCACTCCTTTCCCTCCGCTGCCGCGCCGTCTCAAAGTTCTCTGCTCCATCGAGCGACGACGATCTGCTCGAATTCCGCCCCGCATGTACTTCGGAAACTGCGAAAACTCGCCGACCATCCAGCCAACCTGCTGGACCATCCGCCGGAGCACGGCTTTACGTTTCGCGTCCGTCCAATCCGGAAACGCAAGTTGCAGGTTGAACATCGCTGCGCGCTTCAGGGGGGGCCGAACGGAGTATGCAACTGCGGCGAACGTCGCGCCGACAAATCGCGCCGCCCGTCTTGGCAGCAGCCCCAGTGTTTTTAGCCCGATCCACGCCGCTGCATACTCAATCCAATCACGCATCCCGCGTCATTATGCGCGAGGCCGCACAGCCGATGCCAGCGAATGCTGCCGGCAACGTTCGATGCAGAAGGGCATATTCAATGCCTCGCTTCACTTGCCCGAGAAATTTTGAACTGAACCAGCATTCGGATGTTGGAAGCGGAGTGATAGACTCGTGCCGACTTGGAAAATTCGTCTCAACCGCAGCAACGCCTAAGTTATTTCAACGCGGCAGTGTGCGCCGCAATCCTTTTCATCACTCTGTTCGGCCATCTCGGCGCAATGGGGCTGGTGGGGCCCGACGAGCCCCGCTACGGGTGGATTGCGCGCGCGATGGCCGCAACGGGAGATTGGGTGACCCCGCGGCTCTACGGCCAGCCGTGGTTCGAAAAACCAATTCTCTATTACTGGGCCGGCGCAATCGGCTTTTTGTTGCATCTTCCCGCCGAATGGGCGCTCCGGCTGCCTTCCGCGCTAGCCGCTCTCGCGGCGGCGGTCGCGATCGGCTGGCTGGCCTGGAAGCATTACGCCGCAGGCGCGACGCGGACTGAAGGATCCCGCTGTGCTCGCCGTAATCTTATTCTCAACAACGGTCGCTGCGATTGGATTCTCGAGAGCCGCAACTCCGGACATGCTTTTCAGCGCAAGCATCACTCTCGCCATGGCAAGCGCCGCGACCGTTTTTCGCTATGCGGGTCATCTGCGTGCCGCAACGCCTGTCGCCCAAAAACCTGAGATGGCGATACGTTGCCTCTGCTGCTCTTCGGGGGGTTCATTGGCCTTGGCGTTCTGGCCAAAGGACCAGCGGCAATCCTTCTGGCTGGAGGCGCGGTAGCCTTGTGGGCGGTATCCACCGGTGCGTGGCGCGCCGGGGCCCGGCTTGCGCATCCCTACGCGATTTTGGCGTTCTGCATGGTGGCGCTTCCGTGGTATGTGATTTGTCAGCTCCGCAATCCCGATTTCTTCCGTGTCTTTATTCTTCAGCACAACTTCGAGCGCTACCTAACGCCCGTCTTCCAGCACCGCCAACCCTTCTGGTTTTTCGGCCCGATTACGCTGCTCGCATTGCTGCCTTGGAGCGCGCTATTGTGGCCCGCAGGCCGGGAGGGTCTCCGTCTCTGGCGCGAAAACTGCTGGCACGATTCGCCGGGATTCTTCTTTGCCTGCTGGGCGGTCTTCCCTGTGCTGTTCTTCAGTTTTTCACAATCGAAGCTACCCAGTTACATTCTGCCGGCGACTCCCGCCCTGGCCTTACTTTGCGCCGTGGCGTACCTACAGACACGATCATCAACTTCAGGCGAGGAGCCGGGGAGTTTGGGTGTACGAACCGCGATTGGTTTCACGTGGGTGATCATTGGTGTCGTCGCTGCAGCTTACGCGCACCACTTTGCAGAGTCCATCCGCCACTCGATCGTAGTAGCCGCAGTGATTGCAATCACTGGAGGCCTTTGCGCGGCCGCGCTTTCGCTTTTTCGCAAGCCCGGCACAGTGCTGGCTTCTATCCTGCTGGCAGTGTTTTCAGTCGAATTCGCAAATCTTGCAATCCTTCCGGCACTCGATCCCTACGTTTCAGCGCGGTGGCACGCCGAACTGATGCACAATAATCTTCACCCAGATCGAATATTCACCTACCAGCTGCCGCGATCGTGGAACTATGGCCTCGCTTTTTATTTTGGCCGCGAACTGCCGGAATGGTCCCCTGCCGACATCGATCCCGCCCTGGTGCTCACCACTCCGGCGGGTTTAGAAGAGATCAGGCGGGCCAAGAGGTTCTACGGCAATCTGGAAGAGACCTACCAGGGCATTTTATACGTTCCCATCGGACCGTTGCCGCGCTAACGGGCAGGCACTTGCCTAGTGGGAACGGGATGCCGGGGGAAGCGACTGGAGGAAAAAGTTCACGATCTGGCTCTCGTAGTTCTTGCGGTCCTCGTCGCCCATGTCGGAATAATTCAGACGGTTGCGGATCAGCTGCTTCGGTTCCGGGGCAATATTGAAAAGCGTCAGCGTGTCTCTCGCCAGATCCGGCCGGTTCTCGGTTTCGATAAATAACTTCGGAATTCCCCGAGTTTGTCCTAGATGCTCCGAAACAGGAGCTCATTCCGAGACGAGTAATTGATCAGGCGAAAACCCCAGTCTGAAAACGTGCTGACACCGGGCAATGCCGTCAACCCGGAATGCCTTACCTCCACCTGCACCATCTCCCGCGGGTCGCTGTACGCGTTGTCCACGGCAACCGCCGCGATCCGCGGGTCGGAAGTGCCCACCTCGAGCGCGACATAGCCACCCATATCCTCGCCCCATAGGCCGAAACGGCGCGGGTCCACGTCGTCGCGCGTCGACAGCGATTGCACGGCCGAGCGCAGTTCCGCGGTCTCCTTGTAGCCGAGCGTCGTCACCCCGGCGCTCGTGCCGTGCCCCGTGAAATCAAACAAGAAAGCATTGAATTGCTGTTCCTGCAGCGCGGTCACCAGCGTGAGCACGTCGGCGCGCTGCGATCGATATCCGTGGCCACGATAACGGTGGGAGCCCCGCGCAAGCCGGGGAAGAACCAGCCTTCGCGCGTGAGTGCCATCTTCCAGCGGAAACGAAAACGTCGCCGGGTGGCCCATCATTACGGTGAGATCAAACGCGGTAGGGCTTCTACCGGGACGCAGCATCTGGTAAACAGAAATCCCGATACCGTCGAAACCGAAACGAAAGCGAAAAGAACCAGCGCAAAGAGCCCCGAGAAAACCTTTGCGAGCCGGGTTGTGGGATAGCGAAGCTCTGAGAGGACGGCCATCCGTTGTGCGGGCCCCGAACTTTCTGCCTTAAGCCCGACGCATCTTAGCATACTTCATCGGACCCATAATTTGCCGCAACCTTTTGTTTCCAATCAGTCAGTTAGGTTCCGGCGCCGGAGCTATAGTAGAATCCGAAAAAGGGCCGCCCACCTGATGCAAATCATCGATCTTCGCCAGCTTCACTCGCGATCGCTGGAAGCCCTCTTCCAAGAAGAAGCTCATCGCTGGCGCACCGAATTGCACTGGGACTACAGGCCCTCCATCGAGCTGATCCGCAAATTCATCGATTCGCATGCTCTGGGAGGATTTGCGGCGACTCGAAAACGGCCATCCGGCCGGGCTACGGTTTCTATGTGCTGGAGGACCATAAAGGGCTCATCGGCGGGCTCTTTGTATCTTCGCGGCAGCCTCAAACCCCCGTGACGCAGAAGCTGTTATCCGAGATGCTGGCGACTCTGCGCGCCACACCGCGACTACAACGCATTGAAGCGCAATTGATGCCCTTTGGCACCGAACTCGATCCGGTGTTCCTCTCCCAGTATTTTCATCTCCACCCTGCGGCAATTCATGATTTTGCCGCTCGCGGAGGCAAACATCACCGGCCAGCCGATTTCCTCCGGGCTTCGCCTCGAGCCATGGACCGACCGGGCCTTCGAAGCAGCGGCGCGACTGATCCATCTCGCCTACGCCGACCATGTCGACAGCCAGATTAACGATCAATACTGCAGCGAAGCAGGCGGCCTCAAGTTTCTTCGCAATATCGTGCTGCTACCCGGTTGCGGACAATTTCTTCCCGAGGCCTCGTTCCTGGTGCGCCAGCCCACAAGCGACCGCCTCGTCGCCATGGTGCTTACCTCCACGGTAGCGGAAAAAGTCGGGCACACCACGCAAATTTGCGTCATGCCCGGGTATCAGGGGCACGGCATCGGCCGGGCACTTGATGGAAAACGTGATTCTCGCGCTGCGCAAGAGGCAATATGAATCGCTGTCACTGACGGTCACATCGATCAATCACCGCGCCGTGGAACTCTACGAACATCTGGGTTTTCGCACCGTCAAGACTTTTGCGGCCGGTGTGTGGCAGGGTTAGAGTGAGATCGAGAAAATAACCTTCGGCGGGCGTTACTTCCTGGCGCGATCCTTCAGCAAGCCTTTCAGCTCATCCATGAATTCCTTCACGTCCTTGAAATCCAGATACACGGACGCAAACCGCACGTAAGCCACCTTGTCGAGCTTTTTCAACCGGCTCATCAGCAGCTCGCCGAATTCCGTCGATGGTCCGCTCGCGCTCGGCAGCCTCGCTGACAAACGCCTCGGCCTCATCCACGATCGTTTCCAGCTTTCCTACCGGTACAGGGCGTTTTTCGCACGCCTTCAGCAGGCCCTGCAAAATCTTCTGGCGCTCGAATTTCTCGCGGCGCCCGTCCTTCTTGATGACCATGTAGGGGATTTCGTCGATGCGCTCGTAGGTGGTGAAGCGGCGTCCGCATTTCAAGCATTCGCGCCGTCGCCGGATCAAGATCTCCCGTGCGAGCTTCGCGCGAATCAATGACTTTGTCGTCGAGATGCGCGCAAAACGGGCACTTCACCGGGGGCCTTTCGGATTCGGCCGGCGTGCTCCGCCTCTTCCAGAAGCGCAGCTTCCCCAGCCTTTTCCTCGGCGCGAGCCATCTGCCGCAGCTCGCCCATCGACCATCCCTCATGAAACAGCAGCGGTAATCCCATGATGCAGCAGGAGGCAAACGTTACCAGCCAGACCACAATCGCCATCGTCGCAGCCGGCTCCTTACTGACGCCGAGCATCAGCGTGAGCACGAGGAACGTTGCCACTTGCGCGCCGCCGCCCACGCCCGGAAGCTGCGCCGCCGAGCCCACCATCGTGAAGGCAAGCACCAACGTCGCCGCGGTGAAATTCAACGTACTCAACTCCCCGCCGAAGGCATGAGCGACGCACCAGTACGCGAAAATGACCAGCAACCAATGCACGGCTGTATACCCGAGCAGCACACCGAGGTCTTCCCACGTCCGCACGCCCTGCAGCCCGTCGCTGAACCCTTCCAGAAGCACCGCGATTTTCTCCCGCCAGCCAATCCGCCAGCTCTCGTGCTGCAACTTGCGCGAAAGCCAAGCCGCCCCGTGATAGCGAAAGTAAATCAGGAAACCAACAATCACCACTAATCCCGCCAGCAATGCAAAGCCGGCGGAGCGCGCCAGGCGCATAATGGAGGTGTCTCCATTGCCGGATACGCCGCTCCGCTCGAAAAACAGCAGGGCCAAACCCACCATCACGATGGCTGACGCCATATCGAAGACGCGCTCGAGCACATACACGCCAAACATATGTGGAATTGAGAGGGAGTCTTTCCGCGCGATCAGCACCGGGCGCACCGGCTCGCCGGCTCGCCCCAGAAGAAACGTGCAAGTGAAGCCCATGAGCGTCGCCGGATAGGCGCTCCAAAAACGCATCGCGCCAAACGAGTGGGAAAAGCGCATCCAACGAAGGGCACGCAGTGCGAAGCAGAAGTAGGTTGTCAGGATCCCCAGCAGCAGCAGGAACAGGTTGGCGTGCCGCAGCGATTCGCCGACCATTCCCCAGCGAAATCCCTCCAGAGTGATGGAATTTCGAAATTTATAGAAAAAATAGCCCAGGGCCGCGACGGCAAGAACTAAAAGAAGGTATCTGCGTGTCTTTTCGTGCATCCGTTTTGCACCGTAGCAGCAACCCGCGCGGAGTGTCAAGGAACGCTTTCACGTGGGGCAAGTTACGTGCTACACACCGACCTTGAAAAGAGGCACTTGCGAGCTTCTGGTGGATTTTGCAGCCGCGGGATCATGGGAAGGTACTGCTAGATTCTTCCCTCGCGTCGCTGCGCGATGACCACACCGCGAGGCGTCGAAAGCAATACAGCAGAAATCAACCCCTCCTTTTCGAGCCGAAGAGCAGCCTCCCGCACGATTTTAAAGTGTGAACTCGCGTCATGAATCACCAGCACTCCGCGCGGGTCGAGCTTCGGCAGAAGCCGCCTGATCTCCGCTTCGCGGTTGGCCAGGTGGCTGTCGCTGTACAAGAGGTCGATTGTGCCTTCTATATTGGTCTCCAGGCTCGATTCCAGCCGTGACTCAATCCAGGAAGCCAGCCCAGAAGCCTTGAACCGTTCCACGGCTCGCGCGCGAATAGCGGGATCAAACTCGATCGTGATCACTTTGCCGAAGCCATTTTCCTTCAAGCCCTCCGCAAGCTTCACTGTGGCATGACCAAGAAACGTCCCCGTCTCGACCACGAGTTTCGGCTTGAGCGTCGTCACCAGCGTCTTTAGAAATTCGAGTACTTCCACCTCTGTCGTTTGTGAGTCAAGCATCCGCCAAAGCTCCGGGTGGGGACACTCGGGCGTGGGCGCCGTGTACTCGGCTTGCGTGAATTGCTCATCCCCGCCCACGCGTTCCAGAATGCGCAATCCTTCATACTTCTTCAGGAATGGCGGAACCACTACGCTGATCAGGAGGCCTCCGATGGCGAGTAATGGGACAGCTAATAGAATGGAGCGAATAACTTGCGTGCTGTTTGCATGAAACAAGCCGGCCAGCGCGATCCAGGCGAGTCCCGCGAAAATCAGGAACTCGGCAAATAGCAGCCCGGCAGGTCTCTGAAATCGGATCTGCCTGCGCCCCTCCGACCAAACTGCCGCAAAAATCAAAAAGCAGAAGATGATGCCGGCCACAGCTGGTGTGCGGAGCCGCAAAACACCTTGCAAAACGGCGTCAGGATAAAGCGCGCCGCACAACGCCCCTGCAAATCCAGCTGTTAAGGCAGGCGCCAGAAGATCAAGCATTGCCAGGCCCGGAATACGAAACGAGTCGCCTGGAGCTAAACGCCTGCGCCGGAAATCCAGCGCGAGGACACAGAGAAATCCCGCGATGCCTAAAAGGGTGGCTCCCGCGGAGAGTGAAGGAAACATCAAATCTCTGCACCGCGAAGCGTCAAAAGGCGATGGAGTGCGTGTCGCTTATACAATTTCCTTCGGATCTCCAAACGTCAAGAGCGTTATGGGGCCAACAGCGGAACGACATTCATTGTTCGTAAAGCGATCCCTATCGAGGAGGAAGCAGCGGTTTTTGTCCCGCCAGCAATTGCTGGTCGAAAACAGTCAGCTCCACCGAGGCTGCGGAGTAATTGGCCATCAGCCAGACCAGATCGACGGTGCCGCGCCGGCCGAACAGACGCAAAACCTCGGCAAAAGTCGCCGGAGAAACCTTTTTTTGGCCAAACATCTCCCGCCCGAGGGTAATAATGGCCGTCTCTTTTTCACCGAGACCCGTCACTGGCTTCCGGTACTTGATTATGTCGATGACGGCCGGATCAATGTGGCGAGGATCATTCGGATCGCGCCCATGGGTCTCCCATTGCGTCCACTCGTACTGGCAATCCATTTCGCGCGCGGTCGTAAGAACGGCAATCTCGACCAACTGGTCCGGCAATCCCGTATTATATTTCAGGTAGTTGGAGACCTCTTCCAAAGCGGCGGCAAGTTTGGGACTGTACAGTCGGACCGAAGGGTGACTCCCCGCCAGCCGCTTCGGCCCCGTAAGCTCGTCGTAAACCTTCTTGCCCATATCGTCCAGGTCCTCCCGCTTCGGCATGGGGAGTCGGTTCCTGGAATCGGCATAGACGTCTTTCGGCAGTGGTGTCTCATCTGCCGCCGCTGAATTGGCACTCACCACCGAATGACTATCATGCATTCTGGCGCCCACTAGCATGCCAGCGAGTCCTGCTAGTAGTACGATTCCAGCGGTTTTCGGCGCACTCATGTGTGTCTCCTGGTTGCAATTGCCATAAATTAGTTTCTGGTCATATCATGACGCTGGATTTGTAACAAGGACTTACCCAGAAACCATGCCTGCTCGGGTGTGTCGACGGCTGAACACAACCACTCCTCATCGTTGACACCACCGAGCGAGACGGCTAGGCTCTCGGGCGGTACTTGCCAACGGAATGGACCTGACTTGGAGGTACTGGGGAATTCAACGTATATCGAGGAGGCAACATGGGTAAGGAAATTTCTCGCCGTCAGATGATCGAAAGCGTTGCCGGGGCCGGCCTGGCGGCAGCCGCGATCGCGCCGAATGCCGCGGCGACACAGAGTTCCGACGCCCAGGGAGCGTCCTATCGCGTGTTCGACATTCATGCGCATCTCGATCCGCCGTCAGAAAACTTTTCCGATTTCGGTTCGCCCGAGGAGGTCATCGCCAAGGACTACAGCCAGCGCGTGAAGTACCTCGATCAGAACGGCATCGAGCAGTCCGTCCTTACCACCGGCTTCACCTACCGGCGAACCGAGGGCATCGCGAGCACCAGAAAAATGAATGACCTGGTGGCGACCTACGTCGCGAAACACTCTGATCGCTTTCCCGTAGGGATCGGAACGGTGCAGCTCTCCGATGGAGAAGCCTCCCTACACGAACTAGAACGCATGGCCAAAGACTTGAAGTTCAAAGGGGTCATCTGGCATCACGGCTATACCGGATTCAACATCGACCACCCCTTCATGCGCCCCATCCTGCGGCAGGCCCGCGATCTGAAGCTTATCCCTTTCATTCACTGCCGACAGCCCGAACACGAATCGCTTTGGCGGTTGGAGATACTCGCGGAAGAATTCCCCGATATGACGTTCGTGGCTCTGGACACGTTCACGACCGGCGAAGACCGCGAACACGCCGCGCAGATATTGAAGAGACGAAAAAACATCCTGTGTGACACCGGGGCGTGCGTGTATAACGGCGAGCGGACAATCGAGACCTTCGTCAAGCGCTTTGGAGCGGAGAGACTGCTTGCAGGAGGAGATGGGGGAGCCACCTTGAACCTCCAGGTAGTGCGCAACTCCCAAATCACGCCACAGGAAAAGCAAATGGTGCTCTCCGGGAACGCCAAGAAGCTGCTGAATCTGTAGGCTGCCCTGCGCAAAATCGTCGCGGCCAAAGGCATAGCGCCGGCGTCTCGCCGGTTCTTCGAGTTTCATAAGGAGCGTCATAGATGAGGAAGCAGAGGAAGCAATTGTCCAGCCTTCGCGTTGCGCCTTTAAGGTGGTCTTCCATTTTTCTTTTGCTGGTCCTCGCAGCACCGGGCTACGCGCAGTCAGATTTGAATCTAAAAGGCGCGATCGATTTTCACGTGCATAGCTCCCCGGACAGCGTGCCCCGGTCGATTGACGCCGACGACCTCGCGCGCCTCGCCAAGGAAAACGGCATGCGCGGACTGGTGCTGAAAAATCACTGGGAATCGACTGCCGCCCTCGCCTACATGGTGCGGAAACAGGTCCCCGGCATCGAAATTTTTGGCGGCATCACCATGGACCTCTCCAACGGCGGAATCAACCTCGAAGCCGTGAAGCGCATGACCATGATGAAGGGCGGCTGGGGCCGAATCATATGGCTGCCCACGATCGACGCGGAGAACGACTGGAAACGCAGAAAAGTAGGCCCTTTCGTTCCCATCCAGAAGGATGGGCAGCTCCTGCCGGACGTGATCGAACTGATCGATTTCATCGCGCAGCATCACCAACTAGTTCTCGAGACCGGCCACGTCTCGGCGGACGAAGTTCTGCTGGTTGTGCATGAGGCGCATCAGCGCGGAGTAACGCACATCGTGGTCACGCACGCGATGTACTACCTCGAGAATATGAGCATCCCTCAAATGCAGCAGGCTGCCCGCGACGGAGCCTATCTCGAGTTTGACGCAGACGGTCCGTTTGTTGGTCCCCAGCCGCGCCACACAATTGCCGAGTACGCCGAAGCGATCCGCCAGGTTGGCCCCCAATTCTGCATTCTGGCAACGAACTTCGGCACCATTCATAATCCGCCCTTCGCGCTCCATCCCCAGGGGCTGCTCGACTTCATGAACGCGCTGAACAAGGAAGGAATCCCGGTGGCCGATATCAATCGTATGGCGAAAACGAATCCAGCGCTGGCGTTGGGCCTTCAACCCTAGCCGTTGGCCATGCGTTTCCGCGCTCATCCGTTGACATCCAGGAGCACTCCAGCTAACTTCTGTCCCGGCAGTCACGTAGGTCTGAAGGGGAACGCACTTCGATGAGACAACCTGCTGCGAATTTGCTTCAAATGGCTTCTACGGTTAGCCTCACGGCGTTGATCCTGAGCCTGCTTCCGGCGCTGGCAGCCGCTCAAGAACAAAAGGCTGGCGTGCCCGACTCTCCGAACCCCTTCGTCGTGCAGGATAGCGTCAAGCGCGTGTCTGACCACGTCTACATGATCCCGGACGGCGGGCGGTTCGGCGTGCCCAACGTAGGCATCATCACCGGGACGCGCGCGACGCTTGTATTCGACACGGGCATGGGCCCGCGCAGCGGAGAGGTCGACGCGCGCGAGGCTTTGAAGCTTGGCAAAAATACGAAGATCTATCTCAGCACTTCCGATTTTCGCCCGGAGCACGTTTCCGGCGGCCAGTCCTTTCCGCCGGACTCGGTGTGGATCGTCCCCGAATCCCAGAAGGCCGATATCGACGAAAGCACGTTGAAGTTCATCGATGCGTTCGTGAAACGTTCGGCAAACCTGGCGGACGCTCTGAAAGACGTAAAACTCCGGTCACCCGATATCGTCTTCGACCGCGAAGCGACACTGGACCTTGGCGGGGTGACCGCCCAGTTGCTCTGGTTCGGCCCGGCAATCACCCACGGCGACGTCGTCGTCTTCGTGCCGGAGGATGGAGTCCTGCTCTCCGGCAACTTTTTAACCAGCAAATCGTATCCGGGCATGGGCGAGTCCACCGCGAGCGCGACGAACTGGCTCGCGACTCTCGACAAGCTCGAAGCCCTGCGTCCGCGCATCATTTTCACAAATCACGGCGAAATGCGTGACGCATCGCTCATCGCCGGCGAACGCGCGGTCCTCCGGGACTTGCAGGCGGCTACTCGCGAGCTCAAAGCCCAGGGAAAAACCGCCGAAGAGGCGGGCCAAATCCTAACCGGGCAGTTCGACGTGAAATATCCCGACTGGAAGGGGCCCACTGCCATTCCGGGAATCGTCCGGCGATTCTATGCCGAGCAGTAATCTCGTACGCGAGCAGTGACTCGCGTCACAATGTCCGGTGTTTCCCGTGACTGAGGCCTGGCCGCTGCTTTGTTAAGTTGCTGAAGGACCAACGCAAGCGACCGTTCTAAGTGGAGTGTGCTGAGATGAGAATTCTACTGGCCATGGACGATTCCCCGTGCTCGCAGGCCGCAATGCGGAACGTGCTGACACAATTTCGAACGCAGGATACCGAGATTCGGGTTCTGAGCGTGGTCGAGCCCATCAGCGTTTACATCTCGGCGGATGCCTTCCCCCACTTCACTCCCCAAGTAGCGGAAATCGAAGAAGAGCGCAAAACGCAGGCAACCGATCTGGTGAAACAGGTTGCCGGTAAATTGCGGGAGGCGGGATTCAAGGCCAGTGAAACCGTCGATTATGGCGACGCGAAGACGAAAATCGTCGACACGGCCACCGATTGGCCGGCGGATTTGATCGTTCTCGGCTCGCACGGATGGAAAGGGTTGAACCGCTTTCTCCTCGGGAGCGTTTCCGATGCGGTCGCTCGACACGCGCCCTGCTCGGTGGAAATCGTGCGCGAACCCCCGGTTCCGGATGCAGCCAAAGATCAAAAATAAACCCCAGCCGTCCGCCGAGGGTGGCGGATTCAAGCCTTGGCAGCGTAAATCAGACTTTCGAAACTGTTCTGTTCGCGCTGCGCGGCGCGGCGGTGCCGTTCCCCCGGGGCGCCGATCCGTTCACCGGATTGCGCCATTCACGCCCGTCCCTCCGCAGCAGCTCGTTACCCTGTTCCGGCCCCCAGCTGCCGGCCGGATAATTCGGGAAGTCCCGCGCTGGCAGCGCGTTCCATACGTCCAAAATCGGCTGCACGGCGGCCCACCCGGCCTCTACCATGTCGGCGCGCTGAAATAACGTGGAATCGCCCATCATGCAGTCGTAAAGCAGCGTCTCGTACCCGGTTGACGGTGTGGTTCCGAAGTAGTCGGAATACTGAAAATTCATGTTTACCGCACCGAGGCGGACCACCGGACCCGGGACTTTCGCCTCGAAGCTCAGCGAAATTCCTTCATCCGGCTGGATGCTGATCACGAGTTCGTTGGGCGCAATGTTATTCACCGACGTGTTGCGGAAAAGAACGAACGGCGGACGCCGGAAGCGGATCACGATTTGCGTCAGCCGTTTCGCCAGGCGCTTGCCGGTCCGCAGGTAGAAAGGAACGCCCGCCCACCTCCAGTTGTCGATGTGGAGAGCCATCGCGACATACGTTGGCGTGTTGGAGTTGGGAGACACGTTCGGTTCTGCGCGGTATGCCGGAACGCGCTTTCCATCGATGGTTCCCTCGCCATACTGTCCGCGGACCGCCTGATCGAGTACGTGCTCCGGAGTCAGTTGCTGTATCGCTCGCAGCACCTTCGTTTGTTCGTCATGCACTTCCTCCGCTTCAAACGAAATGGGCGGCTCCATCGCGGTGAGCGTAATCAGTTGAAAAATGTGGTTGGGAACCATATCGCGCAGGGCGCCCGCCGTGTCGTAGTAGCCGCCGCGCAATTCAACACCCAGTTCCTCGGCGACGGTGATCTGAACGTGGTCCACGTAGCGCCGGTTCCACACGGGCTCAAAGATGCCGTTGGCGAATCGAAACGCCAGAATGTTCTGTACGGTTTCTTTGCCCAGGTAATGATCGATGCGGAAGATCTGCTTCTCTCCGACGGCGTCCAGCAGCGCGCGATTGAGCGCCACGGCCGATGCCAGGTCGTGCCCGAAAGGCTTCTCGACTACCAGACGGCGCCACTTCTTGTCATCCTGCTTCGTGAGTCCCGCGTCGCTAAGTTGCTTGGCGATGAGCGCGAAGAACGCCGGGCTGGTCGCGAAATAAAACAGGCAGTTCCCGCCCGTCCCTTCCTCCTTCTCGGCCTTGCCGAGCTGTTCTGCAAGTCTCGCGTAAAGCTGCGGGTCCTTGAAATCCCCGGAAATATAGAAAAGCCGCTGGACGAAGCGGTCCCAGCACTTCTGATCCACACCGCTCGTGGAGTATTTCTTGATGTCTTCAGTGGCATGAGCGCGAAATTCGTCGGTGGAGAACTCCTCGACGGAAACGCCGACGATCACGAATTTCTCGGGGAGCAAATTCCCCTGGGCGAGATTATAGATCGCGGGAATCAGTTTTCGCTTGGTCAAATCGCCGCCCGC
The DNA here is from genome assembly GCA_963848365.1 of uncultured Acidobacteriota bacterium. Classification (GTDB taxonomy): domain Bacteria; phylum Acidobacteriota; class Terriglobia; order Acidiferrales; family UBA7541; genus Palsa-295. The sequence goes on along the minus strand of CAWKDI010000001.1, from coordinate 261,274 downwards.
GCCGAAGATCACCATGGCGCACGGCGGGGGCGGCTCGCCTAGCGTTTCGCGTGTTGCGTGACCGCATCCATCCTCAGAAACACTCGAATCCATCAGCAGGGCCTCCCGGTTACCCGATCGCAGCAATGCAATTTCCTACTTCGTACAGCTTCTCACTCGAAGAACCGATCCCATCGGAACATGACCAATCCATCTTATTACACGAGCATTCGAGCGCAAGCTATGCTTGGCAGGCCGATGCTTAATAGCGGGCGGCTAATTTGACATTATCCACGCCCGTGCGGGCACCCACGCCCAAACGGCCCCCCATCGGTATGCCGGCCGCAGCGCGGGGGGCGCGAAATTCTGGTGCTTCCGCGGCTCGGATGCTTTAGAATCCGCGGCAGCAGGAGCCCCGTTAACTTCACCGCATGAGATGGATGTAGTGACATGAAACTGTTCACGCCTCGCGAAGCTGCCAGGGTCCTCGGCATCAGCTATCCCACGCTCAAGCAGTGGATTTATAAGCATAAGATCCAGACGGTCAAAACCGCCGGCGGCCATCATCGCATTCCCGAAAAGCAGGTCGACAAATTTCTTTACCGGGCCGGCGAAAAGGCCTCTGTCCGCGAGCGCCGGCCGAATTTCCGCCGGATCAGCGGCCGGAACCAGCTGGCGGGCCGCGTCACCGAAATAAAAATCAGCGGATTGATGGCCCAGGTAACGCTTTCGATTGGCGGACAGCACATCACATCCATCATCACCGCAGACGCGGTGCGCGAAATGCGCCTGAAGGTGGGCGAGCACGCGGCCGCCCTGATCAAATCCACCGAAGTCATGATCGTTCGCCCGTAGTTCCATCGCAGAGTCCCCGTCGTAGCACCTCCATTATCGTATCGATTCGATTTGACATAACCGATTGACACGTATTAAAACGTATTGCGGTTCGAAGCTGTCCCGCGCCGCGAAATAGCGGCCCCAAATCAATCGACAACAAGGTGAAATCATAATGCGATTCAGGTTACTGATTCTTTTTCTGTTGTGTGCCCCCGGTGCTTTTGGTCAAGTGTCGGCGAACATCGTGGGAACCGTCACCGACCCTTCCGGGGCGGCCGTCGGGGATGCGACCGTCGCCGCAAGGAACGTGGCCACGGGCATTTCGCGCACCACCAGCACGGACCAGGCAGGATTGTACCGATTGCTGTCGCTACCCTTGGGCGAGTACGAGATTCATGTCCAGAAACAGGGCTTCGCGGAGGAAGTTCGCACGGGAGTTCAGCTTGTGGTGGGGCAGGAGGCCACCGTGAATCTGGCGCTGCGCCTGGGTCAACTGAGCAATCGAGTGGTCGTAGACGAGAATGCGCCGATCGTAAGTACCACGACGGCGGACATTTCGGGACTGGTCAGCTACCAGCAGGTCGAAGATCTTCCCTTGAACGGGCGCAGCTACGACTTGCTGATACTCCTCAATCCCGGAGTGGTGAATTTCACCTGGGAGAAAACCGGCGGGATCGGAATCTCCAATTCCACGACGGCCAATATGTTCTCCGTTTCGGGAAACCGCCCGCAGCAGAACCTGTTTCTCCTGAATGGCGTGGAGTTTACCGGCGCAGCCGAAAACAACATGACTCCCGGCGGCGCCAGCGGGCAATTGCTGGGCATCGACGCGGTGCGGGAATTCAACATCCTGCGCGACACCTACGGCGCCGAGTACGGCAAGAAGCCGGGCGGCCAGGTCAGCATCGTCACGCAGTCGGGCACCAACCAGTGGCACGGTTCGCTCTACGAGTTTTTGCGCAACAACGACTTTGACTCGCGCAACTACTTCGATGCCGGCGCCTCCGCGCCTCCCTTTCAGAGGAATCAGTTTGGCGCCTCGATGGGCGGCCCCATCCAGAAAGACAAGACATTTGTGTTCGCCAACTACGAAGGCTTCCGCCAGAATCTGCACGAGACCTCCGTCGCGCTCGTTCCCGACGCCCAGGCCCGGCTGGACGCTGCTGCCGTCGTCAAGAATATGGGCCTGCTCAACCTATGGCCTATAGCCCCGGCGGGCGCTCCCGATTTCAAGGTCACCGCCGCCGGAGATGGAGTCGCGCAGGTGCTCAGCAGTCCCTTGCAGACGATTCGCGAGGACTTCGGAACGGTGCGCCTCGACCATGTGTTTTCCAGCCGAGATTCTGTCGGCGCCGTCTACACCGTCGACGACAGCAACGCCAACACCGCAACCCCAGCCGATCCCTACAGCACGGACCTGCTGAGCCTGCGCGAACAGGTGCTCAGCCTGCAGGAAACGCACGTTTTCTCGCCGATCGCTGCTCAACACCGCTCCGCTTTGGCTTCTCTCGCGCGGGATATTTCTTCACAGGCGAGCCGACTCCGGGCACTCCGGCTGCCACCGTTCCCGGCTTCCTGGCGGGCCTCCCTGTAGGCGCGGTGGTAGTTGGCGGCAGCCAGGCTTCCAATCCGCAGGCGCAACTCGGGCTTGCGGGCAGCAACAATGGAAGCAATCTCCACGTCGCGCGCAATCTCTTCACATTCACCGACGACGTCGAAGTCACCGAAAGGCCGCCACCAGATTCGCGCCGGCGTCTGGTTCCAGCCGTTCCAATCCAACGAAACAATCGCGCTCAGCCAGTACGGCCAGATGACCTTTACCGGGCTTCCCACCTTGCTCACCGGCACCGCCAGCTTTTTGTACGACCCCACGCCCACGGAAATGAACTGGCGCTCGTTTTTCGGCGCTTGCTACGTCGAAGACGTGATTCGCGTGCGCTCGAATCTGACGCGTTTCTCTGGGCTTCCGCGGCGAATCCACCACGGGCTGGAACGAAGCGAACGGCCGGGCCGCCAACTACACGCTCAACGGCTCGGGCGTACCGATGTGCGCGTCACAACCCGCTGCGAACGTCTGCTTGCCGCAAGTCGGAAGCTCAGCTGTTCACGGCCAACCGCGCGAAATTTCTGCCGCAGCCCCGAATCGGGGTCGCGTGGAGCCCCTTCGATGACAAAACGACGATCCGCGCCGCTTTCGGCATGTACAACGACCTGCAGGACGCGCTGGGCTATCGCGCGGATCAGAACGCTCCCTTCAACCCCACCTATAACATCGGCGCCACCAGCCTCGCGAACATCTTCGTGGGAGGCAATCCCATCCAGCGCAGCGCCGCGCCGCCGGCCAGCGCATTGTTGGTGCCGGGGGGAGTCCAGCCAAACCTGAACACTCCCACACTCATCTCCTACTCGCTCAGGGTCGAACGGGCGCTTTCTACCAATACCTCGCTCAGCGTGGGCTACGTGGGAAGCCATGGCTATCACGAAATCATCGGAGCAGACGCCAATGTGCCCGTTCCCGTGATTTGCCCGGCATCTCCTTGCCCCGCTACCTTCCCCACCACGCTCAATCCGATAACCGGCCTGCCCCTGTATGGCGCGCTCGCAGGGCAGCCGGTGCCGGCGGGAACCTATTACAATCCCACTAGCACCAAGCCGAACACGGCGCTCGCCAACACGTGGACGTGGTATTCCAGGGGCGTCAGTTCCTACAACTCGCTGCAGGTGGATCTGAATCACCGCTTCAGCCAGGGGCTTTTGCTGCGGGGCGTATATACCTGGTCCAAATCCCTGGACGACGGAGATTCGCTTAACGCCACGGCGGCGAACAATGCGGTGGCCGTGCTCTCGAACCCCTACAACCCGCGCGCGGACTGGGGCCTGGCAACCTACGACGTTCGCAACGCCGCCTCCATCAACGCCAGCTACGCGTTGCCGATAGGACACGGAAAACCATTTCTAAATGGCATGGAGGGCGTTGCGAACGCCGCTTGTAAGCGGCTGGACGGTCAACTCGATCGTAACTCTGCAGGCGGGCTTTCCGTTCACGCCACAGCTCAGCTACAACCCGGCCAACAACGGCGACACGCGCAATCCTGTGCGGCCGTTCCTCAATCCTGCGTTCAGCGGGCCGGTTGTGCTGGGAACTCCGAGTGAATGGTTCAATCCGAACGCCTTCATCGCGCCGCCAAGCAACAGCGGGTTCTATGGCAATTTGGGCAGAGATACCTACATCGGCCCCGGGCTTGCCACCTGGGACTTCTCTGTGTTCAAAGACACGCGCGTAAGCGAGAGAATGAATGTGGAGTTCCGTGCGGAAATTTTCAATCTCCTGAACCGCGCCAATTTCAACACTCCGAGCCTTATCACCTACGTTTTGGAAGCCGCCCCGAACACGACGGTGCCCGAGCAATCGCCCACGGCAGGGCAGGTAACCAGCACGTCGACCACATCCCGGCAGATTCAATTCGGATTGAAGCTGCTATGGTGACGGCATGACATCTCCTCGGCCTTCGGGAATCCGTTGCACATTCTTGTGGGCCGCGCTCCTCCTGGCGCCGCTCCTTGCTCATTCGGGCGGCGCCCGGGTGCCGGACAAGAACGTCACCGTTTCCGCGGCGGTCAGCCTCAAGGACGCCTTGGACGAAATGTCTCAGGTCTACCGTGCCGAGAGGCCGGACGTTGCCCTGCACTTCAACCTGGGCGGATCAGGCACCTTGCAGCGCCAGATTGAACAGGGCGCCCCGGTGGATGTATTCATTTCCGCATCCCCGGATGAAATGGACAGGCTTGAAGCAAAGGGCCTGCTCTTCCCAGGCACGCGACGGAATCTCGTGACGAATCAAGTGGTTCTCATCGTTCCCTCAGGAAGCACGGGCGTGGCAAGTTTCCAGGATCTTTCGCAGCCGCGAGTAAAACTCATCGCCGTCGGAGAACCGCAGACCGTTCCTGCCGGAAAATACGCCCAGGAAGTGCTGGCGCACCTGGGAATGTACGATCGCTTGACGCCCAAGTTTGTTCTGGCCAAAGACGTCCGGCAGGTCCTGACCTACGTCGAAACAGGCAACGTGGACGCGGGCATCGTCTACGCGACCGACGCGCGAATATCGCAGAAGGTGAAAGTGGCCGCAACAGCCCCGCAGGACTCCCATTCGCCCGTCGTCTATCCTGTAGCAATCATCAAGGCCTCGCAAAACCCATCCGGCGCGAGGGAATTTGAAACGTTTCTTCAGGGATCCCAGGCGCAGAGAGTTTTCCAGAAGTTCGGCTTTCTCCCAGCGGGCAGCTGATAATCCAGAGGCAAGCGCCGTCAATTCAGTTTCACAGGAGCGACCTCGACATGAACATCCATTCGAATCGACTGAGCTTAAGGAGCATAGCGATTCTCGCGCTATGCCTCGCAGGGGCGTCGCTCGCAATGCACGGACAGGCTGCGGCTTCGTCCTCAACTGCCGTATCAGCCCAACTCACCGTAAGCGGCGACGTTGAGAAACCGCTCTCGCTTTCGATGGACGATCTGCGGCGCCTTCCTCGCCAGACCATCAGCGTCAAAAACGAGCACGCGGCCAAGGATGAAGTCTACGAAGGGACACCCCTGGCGGGACTTCTGAAACAGGCCGGAGTCGTGCAAGGGCCGCGCCTGCGCGGGAAGGCCATGGCGACCTACGTCGTCGCCGAAGGCGCGGACGGATACAAAGTGATTTTTTCGCTAGCGGAACTGGATTCGGACTTCGAAGATTCCGGCGTACTCGTTGCTGACACGCTAGACGGCAAACCTCTCGGCGATAAACTGGGTCCCCTGCGCCTCGTCGCTCCGCACGATAAGCGGCCGGCTCGCTGGGTCCGCATGCTGCGCTCGATTCAAGTGGTGAACGTTTCGAAGTAGGTCTGGAATACCACACCTGGGCCAGTACCAGCAGCCGTCTGATTCATCAAAAACCTGGATGTTTCTCAAACTGCTTCGCGCGAACCGCCATACTTCCGCATCAAGCGGAATGGCCGCAGCAGAACATAGAGAGGAGCCAGCGGCCGTGGCAGCTGCACCGTCGTCCAGTCCTCTTCCACGGGCGCAAACGCCAAGCGCAAAGCATAGCGCCAGCCGGGGAAAAATCCGCTGACCATCCGCCGCCGCAAGTGAAAGCGCTCGAGTGCGCCCATTGGCGGCTCCGTCACGCTCAAAAGCTTCCCCGCCAAACTTTCGGCAATCGCTTCTGCCACACGATCTTTCCTGACGCTACCGTTAATTTCGTCAGGAAGCCGCGTGCCCAACACCCGGGCCGCAAGCGCCAGTCCTACGCGGAGCATACGCTCCACGCGCAATGATTCCGCGCGCTGGCCGATCTTGTACCAATCAAGCTCGGGGTGTGACTCAAGCAACTCCGCAACGTCGGCAATCCACGATAGCCGCTCCCAGAAATCCTTCGATCCGTGCACGCAAATCGCGAGAAGCGCGTCTTCCGGCGAGAACGTCCGCACGTGGTGGCCGCCGAGATTCAATTCGACGCTGCGAGCGTAAAAATCGTCAAAATTGCAGGTCACCGGAAAATGGCGGAGAGTGAATTCGGTGTGAAGTTCCACGATCGCGTCACGCGTCTCGCTGTAATATTTGTATTCCCCGGGAATGAGGGACGAATTGCCGGGCGAGAAAACCTCCGGAAACTTAGCCGTGTATCCCAGGCCAAGCACGATCTCCTGAGCCTTGGCCATTTCCCGCTGCGGCACCACAATATCGATATCATCGAACTGACGCATCGACAAATCTCCATACGCCTGTGCGGCCAGGATTGGCCCCTTATAAGGAAGCGCGGCGATCCCCTCCGCCTGAAATAATCGCAGGATTTCGACCAGGGCAGCGGTTAGCTGGAGGCAGCGAAGCGTATTGACGCGGTTCGCCTCATTCATACGGCTAATCTGGTTCGCAGGAATCACATCAGCGGCGGCCGTGAGCAACTGCCGGTCCAGCAACGGCGCCACGGCGTGTCGGGCCGCGCAGCCGAGCAGGGCGTCCCAGTCGAGATCGCCCAAAACGAGAGCACGGATATCACTCGCCGTTTCGGGATTCACTCTCACGCGCGCACAGCAGACGAGTAGCCTCGTTTCGGGCGCCAGTGTTTCGATGAAGGAATGCATGAATGAGGACGAGAACTGTTCCGCGAAGATCATACGCTACCTTCGCGGCGCCATCGATATTCCGTTGGGGGCGGCTCGGCGGCCAATTTCTTGGTGGCCGAGCCCGTGCAAAGAGGGAAGCAAATCAATCCGCGGCCAAACGCTATGCCAGCAAGCGATCCCTCAAGGCGCCGCGCCAGCTATTTTCCATCTCGACCCGATGGCCGATCTTCAGCAGTTTTGATCGCAGGCTGCTCGGATCCAGACCCGCCGACGCGCACACGGCATTGAAATCTTTGTCATTTTCGAAAAGAAATTTCTGGGCCTCGCGCTGCGAGCGGAGCGTGCCGTTGCGCCAATCCTCCACTGCCATCACTACCACCGCCGTCCAAAGCCTGCGTTCCCCGATCAACTCCTCGGTCACGGCTTCCTGCAAACTCCCCTGCGCTCTTGCTAACATTTTCTTCTCCCCGTTTCGGCCGCTTGATTCAGGCCCCTACTAGGAAGAAAAGCATTCGCGTCGCCAACCATCTCTCTCTAATGTCTAACGGGGTTGCCTGCGTAAGCTTTGGAGTCAAGCGGGTTTATGTCCGAAGTCAGATCGATACGAAGTGAAAGCCCGCGAAAACGGGCATAGGGGCATAGGCCAACGCGGCGCAGCTGTTCCACTCCGGGGCGTTTACGGCGCAGACAACCTGGCAGGCAGACTAATGAACGGTCTCCGCGGTCAAAATTTCTCTTAGCTTTGCAGCGAGTGTTCCCAGCGTAAAGGGCTTCTGTAATAGCACTGCGTCCGTTTCCAGAATTCCGTGGTGCACAATAGCGCGGTCTGTGTAACCGGTCATGTAGAGGATCTTGATTCCAGGCCGTATCTGCGCAACGCGCTCTGCCAGCTCTCGCCCGCCTATGCCTGGCATCACCACGTCGGTGAAGAGGACATCGATTGATCCGGCATGCGTCGTGGCAAGCTCGAGAGCCGTGTGGCCGTCTTGCGCTTCGATCACGCGGTAGCCGCTCGTCTCCAGGTATTCTCGCGCGAGCTCGCGGACGCCTTTTTCGTCCTCCACGAGAAGCACCAACTCTGAAGAGCCGCGCGGCAGAGATCGCGTTTCGGAAGGTTCGCGCGCGGCGCAACCCGATCCCTCTTCCTCGATTCGCGGCAAGTAAATTTTGAACGTGGCGCCATGGCCTGGTTCGCTGTACACCCACACATAACCGCCGCTCTGCTTCACGATCCCGTACACAGTTGCGAGGCCCAACCCGGTGCCCTTGCCCTTTTCTTTGGTGGTAAAAAATGGTTCGAAGATATGCGCTTGCGTCTCGGCATCCATGCCCGTTCCGCTGTCCGTGACGGCGAGCATCACATACCTTCCGGGTGCGAGCACCTGCGGGACGCGCGTGAAGGAGGCGTCGAGTTCCACATTGGCAGTTTCAATCGTAATCCTCCCGCCTCCCGGCATCGCATCGCGGGCGTTCACGGCCAAATTCAAGATTACCTGTTCGATCTGGCTTCGATCGGCCTTGACGAGCCCCAGGTCCTTCTGGGTGTTGGTTTCGAGCTGAATATCTTCGCCGATCAGCCGCCGCAGAATCTTCTCCATGTCTGCAACCACGGTGTGAACATTCAAAACCTTCGGCGCGAGTATCTGTTTGCGGCTAAAAGCAAGCAATTGCTGCGTGAGGGAAGCCGCGCGCTGCGACGCCATCTGAATTTGCTCGGCGCTCCGCCGCAAGGGATCGCCGCCGGGGAGCCGTTCTGCAAGCAAGTCGGCATAGCCCTGAATCACCATCAGCAAGTTGTTAAAATCGTGCGCGATGCCGCCTGCCAGGCGCCCCACGGCCTCCATCTTCTGCGACTGCCGGAAGCGCTCTTCGAGTTCCTTGCGGTCCGTAATGTCGAGCGCCATGCAGATCGCACCCAGCACTGTGCCATCCGCGCCTCGCAGCGGTTCCACGTGGCAGGCATACGAACCGTTCTTCCATTCGACGTGAAACGTTACCGGCTCGCCGGCGACGGCGCGGCGGTGAGCGGCGAAGGGCACGAACGTGGGATCAGAGGTTTCAAAATAATCCTGCAGCGACAATCCCACGATCTGATTGGGGCGAAGGCCCAGTCGCGCAAGACCTGCCCCAAGCGCCGATGTGAAGCGGAGATCCTTATCCACGGTCCACAGCACGGCGGGCAGTTGCTCGATCAGAACCCGCAGGCGGGCTTCGCTCTCGCGAATGCGCCCCTCGGCTCGCTTTCGTTCGATGGCGAATGCGATCTGATCGCCCACGGAAGACAAGAACTCAAGGTCCCGTTGCGAATAGGCGTTCTGCCGTTCGTAATTTTGAACCACCAATACTCCGATCGTTCCGGCCGTCGCGCGGAGCGGCACGCCCAGCCAGGAGGCAGGCGGCTTCGCCGATGATTCCACCTCTTCCTGTTCAACGAGCTCATAAAACAGTTGCGGAGGGATAAGCATCGGCCGTCCAGCGCGATAGACATACGCGGCGCAACTCCGCCAAACCATTTGCGGCGGCGGGGTCGGCTGCGTCCGATCGGCGAAAAACGGAAAATTGAACACTCCGGTCGACGGCTCGTAAAGTGCCACGAAGCAGTTCTCCGCGGATAGCACGCTCTGAAGCGCTGAATGCACTCGGCGAAGCAAATCCTCCAGGTTGTCCGTGAGGCTGACCGCATGCACGATTTCGGTGATGACTTGCCGCTCGCTCTCGGAACGCTTCCGGTCGGTAATATCCTCGACGGTGCCTTCATAGCTTGTGATCTTGCCGGTGGCATCCACCACCGCGCGGGCGTTCTCGGAAATCCAGATTTTCGAGCCGTCTTTCTTGAAAACCTCCGATTCGAAGGCTTCTACGACGCCGGCCCCCTCGATGATCCGTTTGAATTCTTCCCGGCGCCGCGGTTTTACATATAACGTTTGGCCGATGTGCTGGACTCTCGCGATCAGTTCCGCCGGTGAACTATAGCCATACATGCGCGCGAGCGCCGGATTGACGGTGAGGTACCTGCCATCCACTGTGGATTGGAAGATTCCTTCCACGGCATTCTCAAAAAGAGTCTGGAACTTCTCTTCGGCCTTGCGTTGCGCGTGCTCGGCGGTGGTGCGGTCGCTGAGATCCTCGTAGATTCCCACGCTGCCGATAATTTTACCGTCGAGAATCAATGGAATTGCCAGTGTCTCCAGATCCACGAGTTGTCTGTTACGCTTTTGACGCTTAATCTTCGTCCGGATCGTTTCGCCCGCCATGACGCGTGCGGTTATACTCTCCATCTCGTCCGCCTGGTCCGCGGGAGCCAGAAACGACTGGGGTTCCCGCCCCGCAACTTCCGCGAGGTCGTATCCGAAGAGCCTCTCAAAAGCCGGATTGCACATCCGGATGCGGCTTTGGCTATCGAGAATCATGACTGCCAACGGCAAGTTCAGAAGCAAGGCCTGCAGATAGACGCTTTGCTCAGCCGCCTTCTGTTCCGCATTTCGCCGCGTCGTTACGTCCTGAAGGACCGCTAATAGCCCCTTACACCCACCGAAGGGGATTCCTTGCGTCGTCACCTCGACGTCCAACACTTCCCCGCTTTTCTTTATATGTCGCCAGAGTCCGTGGGCCACCAGCGTGTCACTTACTTCCTGCACGGCCTTCAAAAATCGCGGGACATCTTTCGGGGGGCGTATGTCTGTGGCGTTCATTCGCAGAAACTCAACGCGCGTGTATCCATACTTCTGAATAGCGGCGTCGTTGACCTCGAGGAATTTCAGGCTTTCCCGGTCGAGGATGTACATCGGCAGCGGATTCTTGAAGAACAGAAGCTCGAAATTCGGGCTCGTTCTCCCGGCGGAAACCGTCGCTGACGGCGACTCTCGCCGCCCTGCAGGCGACCCCGTGACAGGGCCTTTCCGGCGACGACGTGATCGCTTGTGCTCAGACGCAGTTTGGGCAGTCTTGTCCTTCATGACCCTCAGGAGATCCAGAAATGTAGGAGCGAACTGCTAAACCTGGACTTTCTTGATATGGATAGCAGGCTGGAAATCGGTTTCACAATGGTACGATGGTACTAAGGTGACACATTTGACAGGACTTAGGATCGACCTTTCCTCACGCTCCATCGACAGGTCTGCTTTAAAACCAGTCGGCAGTACCACATAGTCTGGATAGCGCCGTACCCAAGGCTTCTGTAATATTGGAATCGAAGAAACCCCGAAGGACGTGGACATACATGACACAGGAAACCGGCAGCAACTTAAGTGCAGACGAGATTGTCCGCGATCCGTTCCAAAGCGACGTCGAAAGTGTCGTAAACGCCGAGTCAGCGGATCCGTTCCAGATTCTGGGCCCTCACTGGACAGATAGGCACGGCGTGCCCGCGATTACAGTCCGGGCGTTCCACCCCGGGGCCCTGGAAGTGGTCGTCCTTGCCAACGGCACCGAGTACCCCGGCGTCAGAATTCACCCTCAAGGCTTGTTCGAAGTAATCGTCAGCCCGGACGCCTTGCACCCTCGCCAGGACCGGTCCATCCCACCTAATTCCTATCGGCTGCGCTTCAAGTTCGGCGATGGAAACACTTGGGAAACCTATGACCCCTACGCTTTCCCGCCGCTGCTGACCGATTACGATCTCTACCTCTCCGGCGAAGGCACCCACTACCTGAATTACGAAAAGCTCGGCGCGCATGTGCGGGAGGTCGAGGGCGTTCGCGGGGTGGCACTTTGGCGTTTGGGCGCCCAACGCACAGCGCGTCAGCGTCGTGGGCGATTTCAATCCATGGGATGGGCGCGTTCACCCGATGCGCAGCCGGGGAGCCTCGCGGCATCTGGGAGCTTTTCGTGCCCGGCCTGGACGAAGGCACCCTTTACAAATTCGAAATTCTTTCGCGCGAAGGCCATCATCTCGGGCTGAAGTCCGATCCTTACGGCTTTCGCCGCGGAGATGCGGCCCAATACCGCCTCGGTCGTCTGCAACATCGACCGCTACAAATGGAAGGACTCGGCCTGGCTCGAAGCGCGCGCCTCGCGCGACTGGCTGCATGCGCCCATGTCCATTTACGAGATTCATGCAGGCGCCTGGCGGCGCAAGACGGACGACGGCAACCGCTGGCTCACCTATCGCGAACTTGCCGACGAACTGATCCCCTACGTCAAGCGGATGGGCTTACACGCACATCGAATTGATGCCCATCATGGAGCATCCGTTCGACGCTTCCTGGGGCTATCAGACCGTCGGCTATTTCGCCGTCACCAGCCGCTTCGGCACGCCGGCCGATTTCATGTATTTCGTCGACCGTTGCCATCAGGAAGGCCTCGGCGTGATTCTCGATTGGACTCCCGCGCATTTCCCGCGCGACGCCCACGGCCTGGCCTTCTTCGACGGCACCCATCTTTACGAACACGCCGATCCGCGCCGCGGCGAGCATCCGGACTGGGGCACGCTCGTCTTCAACTACGGCCGCAACGAAGTGCAGAATTTCCTCCTCTCCAACGCGCTCTTCTGGGTCGACAAGTATCACATCGACGGCCTGCGCGTGGACGCCGTCGCTTCCATGCTCTATCTCGATTACTCGCGCCGCGCCGGCGAATGGATTCCCAATGCTTTCGGCGGACGCGAAAATCTGGAAGCCATCGCCTTCATCAAGCGCCTCAATGAAGTGCTGCACACCAGGCATCCCGGGCGCGCTGACGATCGCGGAGGAATCCACCGCGTGGCCGGCCGTCTCGCGCCCGACCTACATCGGCGGCCTGGGATTCGATTTGAAGTGGAACATGGGCTGGATGAACGACACGCTCCGCTATATGTCGCTCGATCCCCTCTACCGCCAGCACCATCACAACGAACTCACCTTCTCCATGCTCTATGCCTTCCACGAAAATTTCATCCTGCCGCTCTCGCACGACGAAGTCGTTCACGGAAAGCGCTCCCTGCTTGAGAAAATGCCCGGCGACGACTGGCAGAAGTTCGCCAACCTCCGGCTGCTCTTCGGCTACATGTTCGCCCATCCCGGGAAAAAACTGCTCTTCATGGGCAGCGAGCTGGCGCAGCGAAGCGAATTCTGGGAGGCCAGCACGGTGGACTGGTCGCTCGAGGAATCGCCGTGGCACCGGGGAATTCAGCGCCTGGTCGGCGGATCTGAACCGTCTGCACGCACCGAGCGCGCCCCTCATGAAGTCGATTTCGAATGGTCGGGCTTTGAGTGGATTGACGCGAATGATGCCGCCTCGAGCGTCCTCACCTTCCTGCGCCGCGCAAGGAATCTCGACGATTTCGTGATCGTCGTTTGCAATTTTACCCCCGTCGCCCGCGAGGAATACCGGGTGGGAGTCCCGCGCCCGGGTTATTACCGCGAGATTCTCAACACCGATTCGCAATACTACGAGGGCACCGACGTCGGCAACGCCGGCGGCGTGCAGGCCGAGCCGATCCCCTGGAACGACCGGCCCTATTCCATCAAGCTGCGGCTTCCGGCGCTGTCGGCCATGTACTTCAAACCGTAACGCAATTCTGAAACGCTTCATCCCGAACGCAGGGAACGATCCGCCTTGGCTTTGCCTCCCTCGATCAGCGCGCAACACAGTTAGCATATTCACGTGGAAACTTGACGCCGCGGTGTACAATCCCCCTTCCTCACGGGTCCGGGAGCGGCGGTGATTGCCAATGCCTGACAACGGCCAGCATTTTGTCGCGGTCGTCGGCGGAGCCATTTCCGGCTCCGTGGCAGCGGAAATCCTGGCGGACCGCGGAATCCGCGTCGCGGTCATCGAGCAGAACACCAGGCCCTACGGCAAAATCGAGGACGGCCTGCCGCGCTGGCACGTCGAGCAGCGCAAACAGGAATATGCGCGCATTGACGCGCGCATGAAGAAGCCCGGCGTTTATTTCGTCCCTTCGACCAAACTCGGCCGCGATATCAGCCTTGCCGAGCTTTGCTCCTGGGGTTTCTCGGCCGTCATCCTGGCCAATGGCGCCTGGCGCGACCGCGATCTGGGCGTGCCCGGCGCGGACCAATTTATCGACAAGGGCCTCGTCTACCAGAATCCCTTCATCTACTGGTACAACCACAAGAATGAAGCGGACTATTCAGGTCCACGATACGAAACGCCCGACGAAACTCTAGTGGTCGGCGGCGGCCTCGCCTCCATCGACGTTGTGAAAGTTCTTCAGCTTGAGAACTACGAGCGCGCCCTGAGGGCGCGCGGTATCCCCATCGACATGCATCAGCTGGAAAAAGGTATTCCCGCCGCCTGCAAGGCCCACGGCGTCAAGCCCGAAGAATTAGGAGTCAAAGGCTGTCTGCTGATTTACCGGCGCCGCGAGCAGGACATGCCCCTCGCGCAGCCTCCCGACAACGCCACGCCGGAGCAAATCGCCAAGACCGAGCAGGTCCGCCTGAAGATGCTGAAGCTCGCGCGCGACAAGTATCTGTTCCGCGTTCAGGACCGCCGCCTCACCACGGGCTTGGTCGTCGAAAATGGCCGGCTCGTGGGATTGAAAGTGGCGGAAACAAAAATCGAAGGACGCAAGGCCGAACCCATTCCCGGTTCAGAGCACGAAGTTCGCGCCCCGCTCGTGATCTCCTCCATCGGCTCGGTCCCCGAAAGGCTTCCAGGAATCGCGATGAAGGGCGAATACTACACCTTCACTGACGAAGAGCTGCCCCGCTACACCGGCTGCGAGCATGTCTTCGGCGTGGGAAACGTGGTGACCGGCCAGGGCAACATCCGCGTTTCGCTGGTCCACAGCCAGAAAGTGACCAACCACCTCATCGAAACCTACCTTGGCTTGGCCAACCGCGACGCCTCGCTTTCTGGAGTTTACAAAGCTGCGGAAGCCCAAGTCGCCGGCCAGACGCAAACAATCGAGGAAAAAATCGAACGGCTGCCGCCGCTCTCCGAGAGCCAGGTCGCTGCCATCGAGCAACGGATTCACGCTCTGCAGCAGCGCGCCGGCTACACCTCAGACTACGATTCCTGGATCGCCAAAGTAACGCCTCCTGACCTCGAATAGCTCCACCCAGGTCCCGCACAAACGAGGTCCTCGCCTATGCCTCGCGCCGCGCGTCATCCCCAACGAAGTGAGGGATCCGCATTTCGGTCTTGGCTGCCAGGCACCCGGCAGGATACTTTCGTGAGCGCTACTACCACCTCTGGCCGCTAATTCAATCCGCAATAACTGACCAACTGGATGCCCGATGCTTGCACCGCGCGCTTCACATTAGAATCCAACAGCCCTTCCAGCTCCAATTGCCGCTGGCCCTGAAGCCGCGACCCCGTCCGCGCCAGGTCTTCGTCACAGATGCCGGGATGCACCATAATTTCAGTCAAACCTTCCGGCAGCATCTCAATCATCCGCCGCAGTCCGTCCGGCCCAAGCTGCCCAGTCTTCGCCAGTCCCAGGAAGTGATCCGGTGACGCCAGCCCGTAACGCCGGGCAATTTCGCGGAAGGGCCCGCCGATTACGCGCACCACGCCCGCAGGCACGAGCCGCGTAGAAAGCCCCACGCCGCTCCACGAATCCCGCAGGCTCTCGATGGGGTTGCGAATCCGTTTGATCTCGTAATCGCGCACGACGCCCGCCACTATCTCCATTACCACCGGATGCACGTGCGTGTGCTTATGCGTGTCTACGTGGCTGGGCTTGATTCCCGCCGCCAGGATTTTCTGGATTTGCGCGCGAAGCTCGCGTTCGATGTCACGCGGCCGAATGCGTCCCAGGCTGACTCTCGCCGCAAACAGCGCCAGTGAATTTGGCAGCTTCCCATCTTTGTCCGCGAGCGAAGCAATTTCTTCCGCGGGAGCAACCGCGGTGCCTCCCACGAGCACAAGATGACACCCAACCCCCAGCGTTGGATTCGCCAATGCCAGCGCCACGGCGTGATCAAACTCACGCGCGGTGGCCATCAGGGTTGCGCTTGTAAGGATTCCTTCTTGGTGTGCCAGCATGATTCCCTGATTCACGCCGCGTGTCAAGCCAAAGTCGTCCGCGTTCACGATGAGCTGTTTCATTTTGAATGTATTTCTTCAGGCAGGCGGAAATAATATCATGCTGGCAATTCAACGAAGCGCGCTTCGGGCAAAGCAATTAACGCGCCACAATCCGGCAAATTGCCGCCTGAATTGTGAATAATCGATGAAACTTTTCAACAGTTGTGTTGAAAACCGTGTGGAAATGACTCCCGAAAAAACGAAAAAACCGCATTCCGATTAGCTGAAATCCTGTTTGCACAAATTCTGGTGCAACCTCCGCGGGCGGAAAGAATTTCTTTTCGCTGAAATTATATTTTCTTCTACAACTGTAACATTCGTGGCGTTCAGAGGATCAGTACCAGCGATGCGGGGGGGCCAATTTTATTTCAACGGAATCTTCATCTTTTCCCACGATGTCGTACCACTTGCCATAAGTGTGCCAGCCTGGAGCAATCACTTGAATAAGAATTTTTCCTTGGGGAACAGCAGGCACTCGCACCGAGCCGTCTTCATTTGTCTTCAGGTCGAGCTCCGCAAGCTTGTCCTTGCGGATCAAATTGCCGGGCACATCATAGCGCACGTAGACGCTCGCATTGGCAACCGCCTTGCCGTTCTCTCCCCTTACCTCGATGTGCAACCTCACCGTCGCATGATCACCTAGTTTTTTGTCCAGGCCGTTCTGGTCTGGACTGCCCTGCTTCAGGCTGTTCTCATCAGAGGTCGGGGGCGCAGAATCGCCGGGCTCCTGAGCCAGCGCCATCGGGCTGCACAGCAAGCCCACCAACAAAAACGGCGCGCAATTGATCGAAATGCCAAGCCACCGAAATGTTTTGGACGGCCCCACGCTGTCTCCCTTTTACCTTATCCGCCCCGCAGCCTCAAGAAAGAATGTAGCTGCTAATAGACATCCAGGACAGGTGAGGTATTCTCACAGCCCACCAAAGGAGGTCCGGGATGAAGAATCCAGCTTACGAGCAGATCCAGGAAAGGAAGGCAAAAGCCAGGCTGCGCATGCTGCAGCATGCGCAGCGCATCAGCGGCAATGTCAGCCAGACCTGCCGTTTTTTCGGAGTATCACGGGCGCTCTTTTACATCTGGAAAGAGCGCTATGAGAAGCGCGGAGTAGCAGGTCTCCGCGACTTGCCTCGGAGACCGCACAAGATCCGCTTTCGTATTCCACCCGAGATCGTGTCGCTAATCCTTCGCATTCGGGAAGAGCGTCGTTACGGGGCCGTTCGAGTCAGCCTCTATCTGCAACGGCACTATCATGCTTACGTGTCACCGACGACGATCCTGAAGATCTTTCATCGTCATCATGTCGGCCCTGTTTCACGGAAGAAGTATCGTCCCGGCCCAAAACCACCGGATGCGCCTCTGCAGGTTCCTGGCCGCTCTGTACAGCTGGATGTGAAGTTCGTTCCTCGCGTCGGAAGAGCCCGTCAGCGTTTTTATCAATTTACGGCTATTGACGAAGCGACGCGATTTCGCGTCCTGCGCATCTACGACCACGACAACACCAAGACCGCCATCGACTTCCTCCGAGAGGTCCAGGATCACTTTCCCTTCGCTATTCAGAAAATCCAGACCGATAACGGTTCGTCGTTCGGACCACAGTTCACTTGGCATCTTTCCGACCTCCGGATCTCTCACCGGCACATTCCTCCAGGCTGCCCTGAGGTGAACGGGAAGGTCGAACGGAGCCATAAAACCGATTCACAGGAGTTTTACCAGGGAAGGCATTTCAAACATAAAAGGGATCTTGCTCGAAAGCTGAAGAGATGGGAAACCGAATACAACGAAGATCGGCCTCACCTGGCGCTTAAGGGGAAAACTCCCGCAGAGCGTCTGCGCGAGTTAACTCGGTCATCAGAGACTGCAAAGGATCTCTCTTGACTAATACAGGAATCCCGCGGCACATATGCGCCGAACCCAGCGTTATTCTCACAGTTGCCTGATGAAATCATAACCTTTCCTCTGGCCACATTCGCCCATCAAACCGGTAGAATCGTTCGTGGGCCAGGCAATTGCCCCAATTCCAAGGAGGCCTCTTCATGGGTTTTTCCACTGACGCGATTCATATAGGGCAGGAGCCGGATCCCTTGACTGGTGCCGTGGTCGCGCCCATCTACCAGACCTCCACCTATGTCTGCGAGAGCTTCAACAAAAATAAGGGCTACGACTACGCGCGCACCACCCATCCAAACCGGAAGGCCCTCGAGCGCACTGTGGCCAGGTTGGAAGGGGGCAAAGCCGCCTACGTATTTACCTCCGGCATGGCCGCAATCGATGCTGTGTTCCGCCTGCTCCGGCCCGGCGATCATACCGTATTACCCAAGTCTATATACGGGGGCACCTTCCGCCTTGCTTCACAGTTGCTGGTCGATTTCGGGTTGCAGTTCAGCTACGTCGATACGTCCTGCGTCGGCGACGTGGAGCGGGCGATCAAGCCATCCACGCGAATGATCTACCTTGAGACTCCCTCAAATCCCACAATGATCGTCACCGACCTGGCAGCAGTGGCAGCCTTGGCGCAAAGCCGCAACCTCACGCTCGCAGTCGACAACACATTTCTCAGCCCTTACCTGCAACAGCCGATAGCGCTCGGCGCGCACATCGTAATCCATTCGATGACCAAGTATCTTAACGGTCACAGCGACTGCATCGGCGGCGCCGTCGTCCTCACCCGCACCGAGGACGCCGAAAAAATCTATTTCGTCCAGCGCGCCGCAGGAGCCGGGTTAGCCCCGATGGATTGTTTTCTCATATCCCGCGGCATCAAAACGCTTGCCGTCCGAATGGATCGCCACAACTCCAACGGCATGGCAACCGCAGAATTTCTCGAGGCCCATCCCAAAGTGAAACGCGTGTTGTATCCCGGGCTTCCCTCACATCCGCAGCACGACCTGGCTAAGCGGCAGCAGCGCGGATTCGGCGCAATGATCACCTTTGACCTGGGTTCTCTCGACGCCGCCCGCACCCTCCTGAACAACGTCCATCTCTGCTCACTGGCCGAAAGCCTGGGCGGCGTCGAGACGCTGATCTCGCACCCCTCTTCCATGACGCACGCCTCCATGCCTCCCGAAGTCCGCAAGGAAAACGGAATCACCGACGGAATGGTTCGCCTCTCGGTTGGAATAGAAGATGTCGAAGACCTGATCGCCGATCTGGATCAAGCCCTGGCGAAAGTGTGAAGCTCACCCTGGGACCGCCAATCACCCGATTGGCGGTTCATGCAACCCGTTACAAAGACGTGGACAGCCACCCGAGGTAATCCCGCGATCCCTTCTCAATCGGCAGAGCAATAATTTCCGGCACGTCGTAACTGTGCATTCGCCTGACTGCTTCCTCCAATGCCGCAAACCGACCACGCGAGCTCTTGATAATCAGCAGGAACTCCCGAGCCGTATCGACCTTCCCCTTCCAGCGATAAATCGACTCGACCGGGGTTTTCACCACATTCACGCAGGCCGCGAGCCGCCCATTCACCAGCGCGCGCCCCATCCGCCGGCCCTCCCTCAGCGATCCGCACGTGACCAGCACCACAATTTTTTCCGTCATTTTATCCGTCGTTAGTCCTTCATTTCTTGATGAGCCCCGCGCGGGACGATACGAAAAATTTACTCTTGCGAAAAATCCGCCGCATTCGATTCTTGCTTAATAGCGTCTCGCGCGACAAGATACAATGCTTCACCCATGGCAACCCAGGCAATCCATTTCGGCACTTCAGGCTGGCGCGGAATCATCGCCGATGATTTCACGTTCGATGGCGTGCGCGCGCCTCCGCCGCAATCGCGGCGCATGCACGCGCAAAAAAGAAAAACCCGAAGCTGATCGTGGGCTACGACACGCGATTCTTTTCCCCGGAATTTGCGCGGACTTCCGCCTCCGTGCTCCGCTCCGGCGGCTGCCAGGTGCTTCTCTGCGGTGAGGCCACTCCCACTCCCGCGGTCGCTCACGCCATCATCCACAACAAGCTGGATGGCGGCGTGAACATCACCGCCAGCCACAATCCAGCCAGCTACAATGGCCTGAAGTTCTCTGGACGCGATGGCGGGCCGGCTCTACCCGAAATAACGAAAGACATTGAGACACGCGCCGCCGCGCAAAAAAGCAAACCCTCCGCGCATTACGAGGTCGACACCAGCTTTGAAGCGATCGATCCCCGCGGCCCCTACTTCGATCAGCTCCGTAGGCTGGTCCGCTTCGATGTGCTGAAAAGAGCCGGGGGCAGCTTCGTCTGCGACGCACTGCACGGCTGCGGTGCAGGATGGCTCGACCGTATACTCACCGAAAGCGGCATCGCTGCAACGTTGATTCGCACCAACCGCGACGTCTTATTCGATGGCGCCGGCCCCGATCCATCCGAAGAAAACCTGGTGCCTCTTAAGAAGGCCGTGCTCGATAAAAAAGCCCTGGCAGGCCTGGCCACCGATGGCGATGCCGACCGCTTCGGCATCCTCGACCGCGACGGCTCCTTCATCTCGCCCAACCACATACTTGGCTTGCTCTTCGACTATCTGCTCGAAACGCGCGGCGGCAAACTCGGCGCCTCGCGCAGCGTCGCGACCACGCACCTGCTCGATGCGGTAGCCAAACTCCACGGCGTGGAAGTCTACGAAACACCGGTAGGTTTCAAATATGTTGGCCCGTTTCTGCGCGAAGACAAAATCGCCATCGGCGGCGAGGAAAGCGCTGGCCTCACCATCCGGGGCCACGTTCCAGAGAAAGACGGCATCCTTGCTTGCCTGCTGGTAGCCGAAATGATTGCCGCTCGCCAGTCCTCGCTTGCCGATCAGCTCCGCGATCTGTTCCGCCGCATCGGACGCGAATTCTGGCCCGTTCGCCTGAATCTGCATCTTGACGAAGACACTCAGGTGAGCGCAAGTGAACGCCTCAAGGGCGTTTTCAAGGAATTTGCGGGCTGCCGCGTAGCAGCCATAAATCGCAAAGACGGACTAAAGCTGATTTTCGACAATGGTGACTGGATTCTGATGCGCCTGTCGGGCACCGAGCCTCTGGTCCGCGTATACACCGAAGCTGGCTCCCTGGCCAACTCCCAAAAACTTGCCGAGGAGGCTCGCGCTTGGATCGTTCAATAAAAGGTCACTCCGTGAACTTCTCCGGCCACCTGAGCGAGTTTCTGCGCCGAAATCTTAGCTGGCTCTTGGGCGGCGCGCTTGCTTTGCTTCTGCTTCAGGATATCTTCGGCACGCACGGCTTGATCGCCATGCGGCGGTCCCAGCAGGAAGCGGCGCAAGTGCAGCAGGAAATCAACCGCCTCGACGAAGAAAATCGCCAGCTGCAGAACAGCGTGCAGGCCCTGAAATCCGACCCCACCGCGATCGAACGCATCGCCCGCGAGGAAATGGGTCTGGCCAAGCCCGGCGAATACATCTTCAAGATCGCCCCGCGGTCAGGTTCATCCAGCCCGCCGCCAGCGCCTGCATCCAGTCTCCGGAAACCGTAGCGTTACATCGCGAAATCGAAGCGCCGTCGTCTAAGCACAATTCCATCGAGGAATCAGTTGTCTCTCGTACTGGCGCTAGCTTTGCCTCTGCCTGCTTTTCGTTGTCATCCCGACCGGAGGCTTGGCGGTGTGGGCCGGGCCGAAGTGGAGGGATCTCTCTTTCAGCTTCGCGAACCGCCATGTTGCCAAGAACGCCTGTTCCTTGAGGTGTCAGAGGTTCAGCTCCGACATAACGGCAGCCTTGAAACGAAGCTTCGGCCCATAAAGAAAAGTTTTACTCTCGGCGTTCTTCAGCGGAATCTATCCCTCCGTCGCCGGACGCAAAGTCCCCCTCAGCCAGGACATCACTTCCACGCCTCGTCCCTTCCACCTCGTCCGCGCCATCGACAGCAGCACCATCGCAACAAATATCACTAGCAAGCCAACCGATGCAGCCCGAACCGTCTGCGCCCCCTTCGCCATAATCGAGAATCGTCCGTACACAAACTCGATATGCACCCAATACACCAGCAGCGAAGTCTGCCCCATCTGGATCAGCGGACTGAATCCCCGCTCGCCCGCACCCCAGCGGCACCACGCATACCCAACAAGGGTAAGCGCCAGCAGCACCCCCACCCGCGCCAGGACGTAATTGGGCCCCGTGTGCCAATAGTCGTAGACGGCGTAGAGATGCACCGGCAGCGCGTCAAACCACGCGGAAAGGTAGTAGAGTCCCACTCCGCCTGCCCCAAGCAAACTCATCGTGATTCCCGGATTCTCCGTGGCCCAGTCGCTGAACAGAAGAAAACCAACAGCCAGCCCCGCAAATGCAAACGCCGCCCATGGAAAAATCGGAAAGAGCCACGACTGCGGCTTGTTAAAAACATGCACTCCGTTGACATAAGACTCGAGATACCACGGCAGCCATCGCGGCCGCCAGGTCGTCCAGAGCGGGGGCGTGGCCATGGCAATCCCCAGCACCAACGCCCGCCGCCAGGATCGTATTCGCGCCGCGCCCGCGCGCCACCCAGCACACCAATCCCATCAGCATGATCGAAAGGCCGATCGTGTTCAGAATGTCCACGCGAAGCAGGTCGGTCCAGGGCGACCAAGGCCAGCCCAGCACAAATTCCTGCAGCCGGAACAGCAGCGCCAGCCCGAAAATCTCCGCGCCGCGCCGGATCGTCCTGGCCGCAATCTGATTCGCGCGCAATTCCCTTCCGCCGCAATTTGTCCGTCACCAGCGCCACGGAAACTCCCGCCAGAAACAGAAAGAGCGGCCCCGGAAGCAGCCCGCTCGAATCGCGACCAGCCATAAAATGCCGTATGCCGCGCCGCCGGGCTCAGCCACGAGTCGTAGCAATGCACCTCAAACATCACCAGGCAAGCCAGCCCTCGCAGCCAGTCGATATAGGCCAGACGTTGTTGTTCCAATGCGCCATCAGATTCGAGACGCAACAGAATCCACGAGGCTCGCGCGCAAATCAAGTTTTTCCGAGGAGTTCCGTGCCCGCTAAAGTAAAATCCCTTTCTTGGCGCCGAACTCCAGATCGTGGCAGTTGAGCTTTCCCGCTGCGGCCGCCGTCTGGGCCGCGATCGTGGCGCTTGCGGCGTTCTGGGGCGTGTGGCTGGGTCTGGCGGGGCGGCGGTTTGTCATCGCGCTGGCAGTCGCCGCTGCGCTCTTTGCGTTCGAGCTGTTCCTCGCCGCGCCGGGCGTGCTGGCAAACGTCCAGAGAATGCTTCGCACGCCGCGGCGGCACGCTCGCCCCGCTCGTTCCGCTGTTCGCAGTGCTGGTCTATGCGTTCGGCGTCACCGGCAACTGGAAAACCATGCTCGTCGGCGCGGCCTACGCGGTCGTTCCGGCGCTTCTCCTCGCCGGGCAGCGCGGGCAAATCACCCGGCACGTGGGAAGATTACGCGGCCGCAATCCTCTTCTGGCTGCCGCGTCGAATTCCGCTGGATGTATCGCCTGTTCCCGTATCCGCCCCAGCTGACGCACACACTCACGGTTCTGATGGCGCTCAGCACGGGCGTCGCCGCCTTCGTGCTTCTGCGAAGGCTCGACGGGATCGGCTACGCGATCGAATGGCGCACGGGCTTCGCCTGGCAGGTCGCGCTCAACTTCATAGCCTTCGCCGCCATCGCGATCCCGCTCGGCATCCGGATCCACTTCATCACGTGGGGACCAAGCCTCACGCGCGCTGCGCTCGCTGCCCATCGTTGCCCTGGGAATTTTGTTCTTTACGGCGTGGCCGGAGGAATTTCTCTTTCGCGGATTGCTGCAAAATTTATTGTCGCGAACTTTCAAGAATAAGTGGGCGGGACTGCTGGTCGCTTCGCTGATCTTCGGCTTGTCTCACATATTCCACGCGCCCTATCCGAACTGGAAGTACGTGCTGCTGGCCACCATCGCGGGCCTGTTCTACGGCCACGCCTGGATGAGAACAGGCTCCCTGCTTCCCGGCGCGCTGGTTCACGGCTGGTCGACATCTCCTGGCATATCCTCTTCCGCTAAGTCCTCGGCACTCACGGGCCTTACTTCACCACTCCCGCCAGCGGGCTCGACGCCGTCGCATACAGCTTCTTCTCGATGCGGCCGGCCAGAAACGCCTTTCGCCCGGCCTCGACGGCCGCGCGCATCGCCTCCGCCATCAGCACGGTATCCTGCGCCCCCGCAATCGCCGTGTTCATCAGCACGCCATCGGCGCCCAGTTCCATCGCGATCGCCGCATCGGAAGCGGTTCCCACGCCCGCGTCGACGATCAGCGGCACTTCGGTGATCCGCTCGCGCAGAATCCGCAAATTCGCAATGTTCTGAATTCCCATGCCCGACCCGATCGGCGCCCCCAGCGGCATCACCGCGGACGCCCCCGCATCGATCAGTTTCCGCGCCACGATCAGGTCATCGGTCGTGTAAGGCAGCACGATGAAGCCCTCTTTCACGAGCGTCTTCGTCGCGCGCACAAGTTCTTCGGTGTCCGGGAAGAGCGTCTGCTCGTCGCCGATCACTTCGAGCTTCACCCATTCCGACAGCCCCACTTCGCGGCCAAGCCGCGCCGTGCGCACCGCCTCGTCCGCCGAATAGCATCCCGCTGTGTTCGGCAGGATGAACAATTTCTCGCGGTCGATGTAGTCGAGCAGCGATTCCTTGCTGCGGTCGGTAAGATTCACGCGCCGGACGGCCACCGTCACCATGTCCGCGCCGGACGCCGCGTGCGCCCGCGCCATTTCCTGAAAGCTGCGATATTTTCCCGTGCCCACGATCAGGCGCGACCGAAACGCGCGCCCTGCAATCACCAGTTGATCTGTCATGATTCTCTCCGCGACACGATTCTACTCCGTTGCGGCCTCATCCGCAGCGATCCCCCGGGAACGCCAATCTCGCGATTGACGGGTTTGAGCGGCGCCGCCCCGGCTCGTACAGCGGCTCGCGGGGCCTTTCCCGCAAGCTTTCTCCGCTAAACTCGCTGCTGCGGCCGCGGCTCCTCCACGTCCGCATAGAGCCGCGCGATCACGTCCTCGTAATGCTCCTCGATCACGCGCCGCTTCAGCTTCAGCGTGTACGTCAGTTCGCCGCTGACGCATAGCTGAAATCCTGATCGAGCACCGCGAACCGCTTCGGCTTCTCGTACTGCGCCAGCGGCGCCGTCAGCCGCTCGATCTCGCCCGAGAGCAGCTCGCGCACCCACGGATCGGATGCAATCTGCGCGGGCGCCGCAAGCTCGCCGCCCGACCCTCCGAGCCTCCGCTTCGATCGCCGGAAAATTCGGGCACGATCAGCGCCGAAACAAACTTGCGCCTGTCGCCCACGACCATCGCATTGGCGATGAACGGCTAAGTCTTCAGCAGATTCTCGATCGGCGCCGGCGCCACGAACTTCCCGCCGGCCGTCTTCAGCAGCTCTTTCTTGCGGTCGGTGATGACCAGGTAGCCGTCCTCATCGAGCCTGCCCGATGTCGCCGGTGCAGAACCAGCCGTCGCCGGTAAACACCTCCCGCGTTTCCTCAGGCTTCCGGTAATAGCCCTGCATCACGCACGGTCCTTTCACCAGAATTTCGCCGTCTTCCGCGATTCGCACCTTCACGTGCGGAATCGGCCGCCCCACGGTTCCCACTTTATTCGCGGGCGGCAAATTCGCGGCGACGATGGGCGAAGTCTCCGTCAGCCCGTATCCCTGATAAACCGGCAGGTTCACCGACCAGAAAAATTCCGCCAGTTCGGGCGCAAGCGGCGCGCCGCCGACACAAAGTTGCGAATGCGCCCGCCCACTCCTTCGCGGATCTTCGAGTAAACCAGCTTGTCCGCGATGCGCCATTGCAATTTCAACGGCGGACGGCGCTTCCCTGCCGTAGGCGCGCCACGGCACGGCTTTCGCGGCGACGCGCAGCGCCCAATCGAAAATCCCGCGCTTCAAGCCCGTCTCGCGATGCCCTTTCTCGAGAATGTTCGCGTACATCTTTTCGAAGAAGCGCGGCACGGCGCACGGTGATCGTCGGATGCACCTCGAGCAGCGCCTGCGCGACAGTTTCCATCTTCTCCAGGTATGCCACCGATACGCCGCGAAACAGATAGCCATAATCCAGCGTGCGCTCGTAGACGTGCGCGAGCGGCAGGAACGACAGCGCCAGATCGTCTCGATGGAACTCGTAGCCCTCCAGGCCGTCGAATGCGTTTGAACTGAGGTTCGAGTGATTCAGCATCACCCCTTTGGGCTCGCCGGTGGTGCCCGACGTGTAGATGATCGTCGCCAAGCTGGCCGCTGCTCACGTTCGCCGCGCGGCGGCGGTATTCCGAAATGTCCGGATCGCTCGCGGCGGCGATCAATGCGGCGTAATCAAGACATGAGGACTTAAGTTCGGCGGGAGCATCGACCGCAATCACCTGCTCGAGCGCGGTCAGCTTCCCACGGCAGTCGGCAAGGCGCTGAACGCGGGGACCGCCTGCGGCCACCACCACGCGCGCCGCGGAATCGTTCAGGATGTAGACGAGCCGCTCCGGGGACTCGTTGAAATAAACGGGAACGGTGACGGCACCCAGGCCCTGAATCGCGAAATCCGCGATGTGCCACTCCGGACAATTGGGCGCAAACACCGACACGCGGTCTCCGGTGCGGATGCCAAGCTCAAAAAGAGCCTTCGAGAGTCCCGCAACGCGGCGGAGCATCTCGGCCGCGGAAATCGCCTCCCACCCCTTCGCCCCACGAAACACCTGCGCGCGCGGATTCGCGTATCGGTCGATTGCGTCAAGGAAACATTGCGAGAGCGAAGGCCGCTGAACCGCCGGTTGCGCCAACGGATCCTGCAAGGATTTATCGGATGACATTTCCGGCAACTGTAACGTAGAGGCACACCGCAGCGCAATGCAACGTCGGCCAGAGCGTCGGCCAGAGCCTTGGCGAGGATGAACCGGATCTGACTCTGCCGTGACACGCTGGCTGCGGCCGAGAAACGTGCCTTTCAGGCCGCTTGGCTTCAGCTGAATTCGGAGCTGGTATTTCGCAATTCGTGAAGTTCCGGTCCGGAAGCGATTATTGCCTGTTGCAGGGATTCGATAGCCGCTTCGCGTTCCAGCCGCGCCTTTTCGCCGTATCGCTCGCGGTCGGCCGGTACTTCGGACTTCGCGGCCATTTCTTCGAACTCGATCGTCCTTTTCAGGTGCTCCTGCGCTTCCTTGTCGTACTGCTCTCCCATGTAGAGTCGCGGAACCGTCTTTGGCATCGCAGTTCTCCTTACCGGCGTTTTGTTCGCTGACCAAGATGCTACGAGCGCCAGCGGCCTTCCTCAATACCCGGAAACACCTATCGCCAACTGGCGTACGGCGCTTCGCTCGGGCTGGCTGATTCTCTGCCGGTGCCACAGCGACGCTCGCCTTGCGCGCCTTGCCCCTCGCGGGGCAGCGGTCTATCATGAAGCGGTTGGTTTTGCGGCTCGCAATCAGCTTAAGCGTCGAGTTCGAAAGGATTTCAATTTCATGCCACCAGGAATGCCGGGACACGGACCGGGCCAAGCCCCACCAAAAGCGTCGCCCATCGAAGGCGTAAAGAATCTGATTGCCGTTGCCAGCGGCAAGGGCGGCGTGGGAAAAACCACCGTCGCGGTGAATCTCGCCATCGCCCTGAAGAACCTGGGCGCCTCGGTCGGCCTGCTCGACGCCGACGTCTACGGCCCCAACGTGCCGGTGATGCTGGGCACCAACGAGCAGCCGCGCGCGCTCGATGAGCGCACCATCGTCCCGGTGCAGGCCTACGGCGTGAAGATGATCTCGATGGGCCTGCTGAATCCGGGCGACAAGCCGCTGGTGTGGCGCGGCCCGATGCTCCACAGCGTGATGCAGCAATTTCTGCGCAGCGTGCGCTGGGGCCAGCTCGATTATCTCGTCGTGGATTTGCCTCCGGGCACCGGCGACGTGCAGCTTTCGCTGATCCAGACCGTTTCGCGTCACCGGCGCGGTGATCGTGACCACGCCTTCGATCGTCGCGCTGGCCGACGTGCGCCGCGCCATCGAAATGTTCCGCCAGGTGAACGTCGAAATCCTCGGCGTGGTCGAAAACATGAGCTACTTCGCCTGCCCGCACTGCAGCGGCCGCATCGACGTGTTCGGCCACGGCGAGGGCGAGCGGCTGGCCAAGACTTTCGGCACTCCGTTCCTCGGCGAGATCGAAATCGATCCGCAGATCCGCATCGGCGGCGACACCGGCAAGCCCGTCGCGTCGCTTGGCGAAGACGCCCCCGGCGGCAAAAGCATCTACGCGATGGCTCGCAATGTGGCCGCGCGAGTTGAAGCCGTCAACGCGGCCGGCGGCGCCCCAGTGGTGCAGATTTTGTAAGCTGCTTCGTTCCTTATAGTGTCGAGTGAGCGATACTCCGATTCTTTGTTTTCTATGACTTACACGCGTTTCTACTCGTCCTGCTGTGTCGAGTAGATTTTCGCGATCTGAGGCTCGAAATGGCATGCGGCAGGCGGTCTTTTCTGGATGGAAAGCAGAGGCGAAAGAGCAGTTCTGGCTGGCCAGCCGAGACCTTTCGCGCGCTCCAGACTCCCCCACCCTCATGCGAGTAACCTCGCCACACGCTAGCACGCGGGACGGCGGGCTGTCCGATTGGGTTTGGTGTGGTGAATTTGGAGAGCAGTCACGCCGGCGCCAAGTGGCTGGTGTGAGAAAACGCCTAAAGGCGCACAGGCAGGAGTGCCTGTGCCACCACGGCAAGGCACCGGCCATGATCCCGCCAGTTGGTGATCCGCAAGTTCGCTGATTTGGGATTTTTTCGGTAAACTGATCAGCCCCTCCATCACCAAGGAGAATCACTTTGATTCGCAACTATCGCGGATATGTGCCGCAAATCGCGGCGACGGCGTATGTGGACCCGCAGGCTGTCGTCATCGGTGACGTGGTTATCGGCGAGCACACCAGCATATGGCCCTGCGCCGTGATGCGCGGAGACATGGACTCAATCCGCATCGGCGCGCGCTGCAGCATTCAGGACGGCACCGTGGTCCACGTGCAGGCCGATGAATACGAGGCGCACGTGGGCGACGACGTTACCGTGGGCCACCGCGTGATCCTGCACGGCTGCACGGTTGGATCGCGCTGCCTGATCGGCATGGGCAGCATCATCCTGAACGGGGCGAAGATCGGCGACGGCTGCATCATCGCCGCAGGCGCGCTGATTCCGGAGCGCATGGAGGTCCCGCCTGGAAGCCTGGTGATGGGCGCGCCCGGAAAAGTGCGGAGGCAGGTGACGCCGGAAGATCTGGAGAAAATGAAAGAGGGCGTGCAGAGTTACGTGGATCTTCTTCCCTTTTACAAGGCGGAGCACTCCAAATGACCCAAGGATCTCAATTGTTGCCCCCGCCTGCGCGCTGTCATCCTGAGCGCAGCGAGGGATCTGCTTTGTGGTTTACGCTTCTACGTTGTCATCCCGAGCGAGCGCAGCGACGAGGGATCTCTCTTCGCCTTTCGGTACTCTGCCGCCCATGACCGAACGCAAACAATTTCGCGCCATCCGAGGAACGCGCGATATTCTTCCGCCAGATTCCGCGCTATGGAACTGGTTCGAGCGGACAGCCCGCGATGTCTTTGAATCGTTCAATTTTCGCGAAATCCGCACGCCGATTTTCGAGGACACCTTACTGTTCGCACGTTCTATCGGCACCGACACAGATGTCGTTTCGAAGGAGATGTTCACGTTCGAGGACCGACCCCTGAAACAATTTCTCGAGCTCAGACAGCAAATCGTTTCCTACGGCCCTAGATTCAAGGACCGACACGGCGTGTTCGGACACGAAAGCGTACCTTTCGGCCCGGAAGCACCGCCCGCTTCTGTGTTTCTGCACGACCTCGGAGTCTTCCTGGACGAACATGAAGCGGCGCGTAAGGTCGGCGCTGTGCCCGAAACCGTCGAGAATCAGAAGCGTTTGGATATCATTCGGGCTTACAGGCAGAAGGTCCGAGACCACTTAGACAAAACGCAGCTACTGTCAGAAGACGCTCTGGCGCATAGCTTGATGACGATCGTTTACCGTGTGGAGGAACTCCAGCTCAGTGAACTGGTCACGTTGCGACCCGAAGCGACTGCGAGCGTCGTACGCGCTTATATCGAGCACGGGATGCACACGCTTCCCGGGAACCAGAAGCTTTACTACGTCGGACCGATGTTTCGGCGCGAGCGGCCGCAGAAGGGACGCTACCGGCAGTTCTACCAGATCGGCGCGGAAGTGCTTGGCCCGTCCGATGCGCCCGCGCATCGACGCCGAAGTGATCGAGATGCTGCTGGTGCTTTTCGAGCGCGTGGGGCTCACGCGCACGACGCTGTACGTCAATTCCATCGGCTGCAAGGATTGCCGGCCGAAATATGTCGAGCTGCTGCGCGAAGAACTGCGCAAAGTGAAAGACCGGCTGGGCGCGGACAGCCAGCGCCGCATCGAAACGAACCCGCTGCGCGTGCTCGATTCGAAGCTGCCCGAGGAGCAGGCGATCATCGCCACGCTTCCGCGCATCTCCGACCACCTTTGCGACGCCTGCCGCGAGCATTTCGCGAAGCTGAAAGACGAACTGAACCTGCGCGGCATCGCCTACCAGGAAAACTGGCGCCTCGTTCGCGGCCTCGACTACTACACGCGCACCACGTTTGAAGTGACCGCCGAGGGGCTTGGCTCGCAGAACGCCGTCTGCGGCGGCGGGCGCTACGACGGCCTGGTCGAACTGCTCGGCGGGCCTCCAACAAAAGGCATCGGCTTCGCCATCGGCACCGACCGCGCCATCCTGTCGATTCAGGAAAGCGGCAACCTGCCGAAATTGCCGGGCTCGACGTGTTTGTCGCCTGGATGGGCGCGAAGTCGCTATCCCACGGCGGTAGCCATCGCGCGCAAGCTGCGCGACGCGGGCTTCGCGCGTGGAGCTGCCGCCCGAAGAAATGAAATTCAAGAAATCGCTCGGCCTGGCGGATAAGCTCGGCGCGCGCTACGCGCTGATCATCGGCGAGGACGAAGTCGCCTCCGGCACCTACACGCTGAAGCGCCTGGCCGACGCGGAGCAGAAAAAGCTCACGGAATCAGAATTGCTCGAGCATCTGGCTAGCGGGAAGAAGGGGCTTTAGCTTCAGAGGCAACACTGGAACAACGAAAGGGCGAAAGACTTGGCCGATTGCTTGATACTCTCGGAAATCTGAAGCGGACACACTACTGCGGCTCGCTGCGCGCGTCGGACGCGGACAAGGACGTCGTCCTGATGGGCTGGGTGCACCGGCGGCGCGACCTCGGCCAGCTGATCTTCATCGACCTGCGCGACCGCGCCGGCATCGCGCAGATCGTCTTCAACAAGGAGCAGTATCCCGAGGCGCACGCCAAGGCCGAAGAGCTGCGCTCGGAATTCGTGGTCGCCGTCGAAGGCCGCGTGCTGCGCCGCGCAGAAATCGAATCCGGAAATCGCCACGGGCGAAGTGGAAGTGCTCGCCACGCGCCTGCACATCCTGAACAACGCCAAGACGCCGCCCTTCCAGATCGAAGACGAAGTGACCGCCAGCGAGGAAACGCGGCTGCGCTACCGCTATCTCGATCTGCGCCGCCCGCGCCCGCATCGCAATATCGAGCTGCGCCACCGCATCATCTTCGAAATTCGCAAGGCGCTCGACGAGCTGGGCTTTTTCGAGATCGAGACGCCCATGCTCACGCGCTCGACGCCCGAAGGCGCGCGCGATTATCTGGTGCCCAGCCGCGTGCATCACGGGCAGTTCTACGCGCTGCCGCAATCGCCGCAGATCTTCAAGCAGATCCTGATGATCTCCGGCATGGACCGCTACTTCCAGATCGTGCGCTGCTTCCGCGACGAGGACCTGCGCGCCGACCGCCAGCCGGAATTCACGCAGCTCGATCTGGAAATGTCGTTCCCGCGCCAGCAGGATATTTTCGAGGCCATCGAGCGCGTGATGGAGCGCGCCTGCGCCGTGGTCGGCGTGCAGGCGAAAGGCCCGTTCCGCCACCTCGATTACAAAGACGCGCTGCGCCGCTACGGCTCGGACAAGCCCGACCTGCGCTTCGGCATGGAACTGCAGAACGTGACGCAATTCTTCGAGCCCGCGCGCGAGACGCTGCGCATCGAAGGCAACGTGCAGGCGGTGGTCGCGCCGGGCGCGGCGTCATGGTCGCGCAAGCAGCTCGACGAGCTGGCGGAATTCGCGAAATCGGCGGGCGCGCGCGGCGTCTACACGGTGAAAGTCACGGCGGAAGGCATCACTTCGCCGCTCGAGAAAAATCTCGGCGCGGACGGGCTGAAGAAACTGGCTGAAGCCGTGGGCGCCAAACCGGGCGATCTGATCGTCGCCGCGGCAGCCAAAGAGCAGATTGCCGCACAGCGACACTTCGCTGGGCGTCGCCGGCCAGATTCGCCTCTATCTGGGCGACAAGCTCAACCTGATCGACCGCAGCAAATGGGAATTTCTGTGGATCACCGGCTTCGCGCTCTTCGAGTGGAGCGAGAACGAAAAGCGCTGGGTGAGCGCGCAGCATCCCGTTCACCGGGAATCGTCGAAGAAGACCTCGACAAGCTCGAAACCGCGCCGTGGGAGTGCCGCTCGAAGGGCTACGACCTGGTGCTGAATGGCGTCGAGCTTGGCTCCGGCAGCATCCGAATCCACCGGCAGGATGTGCAGGCGCGCATGTTCAAGGCGCTCGGCCTGAGCGACGAGCAGGCCGCGCAGCGCTTCGGCTTCTTCCTCGACGCGCTCACCTACGGCACGCCTCCGCACGGCGGAATCGCGCTCGGCCTCGACCGCGTCGACGGTGCTGCTCGCCGGCGAAAAATCCATTCGCGAGGTCATCGCGTTCCCGAAGACCACCGCCGCGCAGGATTTGATGGCCGAGTCGCCCTCCGAAGTCGACACTTCGCAGCTCGACGAGCTGGGCATCGCCATCAAGGAGACCGAAGCAATAGGAAGAGTTATATAAATGAAGAATGTTCTGTCTGCACTTGCTGTGTTTTCCGTGTACGCAACGTCCGTTGGGTGCGCAACCGAAAGGGTCATGGGATTGCCGGGGATAGTTATACTCGCGGACGATGTTGCAAACCGCATTTGTGGTCCCGCATCGTGAGTCGCATCGTGGGGCCGATGCAGTTTAGGGGGTCGGAGCTTCAGCTCCGACATAACGCGGTCATAAGGAGAAGGGGCTTTAGCCCCTGAGGAACAGATTTGGGACGTTTGCGACATCGCACCGCGCCAGGATTCACCTACTTCGTCACCACGAAGACCTGGCAGAACCGCGCCATTTTCCAGGTGCCCGAAATCGCCGCGATTCTGCTGAAAAGCATCCTGCTGCACTACCGCGACAAGGGCGCCTATCTTCTTCACGAATTTGTGGTCATGCCAAATCACCTGCATCTGCTTAGTCACTCCAGTTGGCGATAACTCGCTCGAGAAAGTGATGCAGCTCATCAAGGGCGGAAGCTCCCACGAAATTCATCTGGCCACGCGCCGCACAAAATGCAAATCTGGCAGCCCGGATTTCATGAAGAAAGCGTTCGAGACATCGAGGATTACCGCATAAAAGTCAGGATACATTCACAACAATCCTGTTCACGCCGGACTCGTCGAAAAACCCGCAGGACTGGGTCTATGGATCAGCGGCAGACAAATCATGCAATGGATGCTCCGCCAGAACGCCTGCAAATCTGTTCCTCAGGGGCTAAAGCCCCGCAACCTCACGGCAGGAGAAATGTCGGAGCTGAAGCTCCGACCCCCTAAAATGCAGCCGGCCAGAGGCACTCAGGACTGCTAACTTGCGATCGATGCGATCCGGCGGCAAGGTTATGCACAGGCTACTGCGGAATCAGTATTCGCAGCCTCAGGGCTTAGAAGTGCCAGGCGGCCGTCATGAGCCGGATACGGATACTTGCGGAGAATGTGGCGAACCGCATTGCGGCGGGCGAGGTGGTGGAGCGGCCCGCGTCGGTGGTGAAGGAGCTGCTCGAAAACGCGCTCGATGCGGGCGCGCGCTCGATTCGCATCGAAGTGGAATCGGGCGGCAAGCGGCTGATCCGCGTGATCGACGACGGCAGCGGCATGAATCACGACGACGCGCTGCTGGCCTTCGAGCGCCACGCCACATCGAAGCTGCGCACCGCGGACGACCTGCTCTCGATCGGCACGCTCGGCTTTCGCGGCGAGGCGCTGCCATCGATCGCGTCCATTTCGCGGCTGGTGCTCGAAACGCGCACGGCGGAAGAAGAGCAAGGAACGCGCGTCGAATTCGCGGGCGGAAAGCTCGTCGGAGTGAAGCCGGCGGGAGTGCCGCCGGGCACCTCGATCAGCGTTGCGGACATTTTCTACTGCGTTCCGGCGCGGCGAAAATTCCTGAAATCGGAAACCACCGAGCTGGGGCACATCGCGTCGCTCGTCACGCACTACGCGCTCGCGCATCCCGACCGGCAATTCCTGCTGAAGACGCCCACGCAGGAAATTCTGAATTGCGCGCCGGTGGAAAAGCTCGCCGACCGCGTCTACCAGATTTTCGGGCGGCAGGCGCTCGACGAACTCACCGAGATTCCGCCGAACGAAGCGCCGGTGCGCTCGGCGATCACCGAGCCGCAGCTCGAAGCCGGACGAGCAGGCGGCGACGATTCGCGTGACCGGATTCACCTCGCGCCCCGAAGTGCAGCGGCCCAACCGCAACGGGATTTATATCTTCGTGAACCGGCGGCTGGTGCGCGACCGGCTGCTGCTGCACGCGATCGGCGAGGCCTATCGCAACATCATGCCGCCCGGCGTGTTTCCCGGTGGTGCTGCTGTTTCTCGACCTGCCGTACCAGGAAGTCGACGTGAACGTGCATCCGGCGAAAATCGAGGTGCGCTTCCGGCATCCGCAGTTCGTGCACGATTTCACGCGCGACGCGCTGCGCCACGCGCTTTCGCTCGCGCGGCCGATTCCCGGCTTTCCCGCGCGCGCGCGCCGCGGCGGCTGCCGCCGGCGCGGCAGCTCGCAGCGCCGGCGCTCCCACGAACGGAGCCGGCGCGTCATCCGCTACCGGCGTCGCTCGGTCCGGAATCGTATGCGACGCCGCGGTGCGCTGCCGGGGCCGCCGCGCGCGGTGATTCCCACGTCGTTCGGCTCGGACGCGCGGCCGTCGCCGAGGCGCTTCGAATTGACCGGCGCGCCCGACCGGCCGATTCCGCAGCGATTCAGCTTCGAATCGGGCGCCGCGATGAACTTTCCGCTGCCCGCGGCGGTTGCAGGCGCCGCGCCTGCCGCTGTGGTCCGACGGCGAGCCGCCGATGCGTGCGCGCCCGCTTCCGCCGAGGCCGAATCGCCGGCGCGCTGCCTGGCCCCGGAGAAATTGTCGATCTGAAGCCGCTCGGGCAGGTGAGCAGCAGCTTCATCGTCGCGGTGAATGGCGAGGGGCTGTGGATCATCGACCAGCACGTGGCGCACGAGCGCGTGCTTTTCGAGCAGCATCTGCGCGCGCGCCGCGAAGGCGAACTCGGCGGCCAGCGGCTGCTGATGCCGCTCATCGTCGAACTGAATCCGCGGCAGCTCGCCACCTTCGAGCAGATCGGCGAGGAACTGCGCGCCAACGGATTCGAAGCCGAGCTGATGGGCGCGCGCAGCGTGGCGATCCAGGCCGCGCCCGCGGGAATCGCCAGCGCCGACGCGGAAAAGCTGCTCTGCGAAATTCTCGACGGCATCGCGCGCGAGAATCAGGCCATCTCGATCGACTCGCTGCAATCGAAAATCGCCGCATCGACCGCGTGCCACGCCGCCATCAAAGTGAATACGCCGCTCGACAGCACGAAGATGGAATGGCTGCTCGGCGAACTCGCGAAAACGGAATATCCGATGAGCTGCCCGCACGGGCGGCCCGTCGTGCTGCGCTATTCGGTGCGCGAAATCGAGCGCGCGTTCAAACGCATTTAGCAAACAATCCGACGGGGAATATTTTTGCGGAAGCTGATCATCGCGATTGACGGCCCGGTCGGCTCGGGGAAAAGCACGGTGGCGCGGCGCGTGGCGCAACTGCTGGGCTACATCTACGTCGATACGGGCGCGATGTATCGCGCGCTCGCGCTGAAAGCGATCCGCCGCGGGATTTCGCTCGATGCGAGCGACGATCTCGTCACCCTCGCCGGCGACACCCACATCGATCTGCGCGCGCAGAACGGCACGCAACAAGTGCTGCTCGATGGCGAAGACGTGACCGCAGCGATTCGCAGCCCGGAGGTTTCGCAGGCCGCTTCGAAAGTCGCCACGGTCGCAGGCGTGCGCCACGTGCTGGTGACCGAGCAGCGCCGCGCCGGCCACAAGGGCGGCGTGGTGATGGAAGGCCGCGACATCGGCACCGTGGTTTTCCCGGACGCGGAGCTGAAGATTTTTCTTACCGCTCGCCGGAAATCCGCGCCGAGCGCCGCTGGCGCGAGCACCAGCAAAAAGGCGACGCGATCGACCTTGCGCGCACGCTCGAGGAAATTCACGAACGCGACAAGCGCGACCGCGAGCGCAAGACCTCGCCGCTGGTTCAGGCGCGCGACGCCGTGGTGGTGGACAGCACCGCGATGGAGCCGGAAGAAGTTGCGCAGGCTGATCGTGATGCTGGCGCAGCGGCAAGCGCGCGGAAGCTGTCTAGCGGCGAGCCGCGTCGAACGATGATCTTCAGCGATAGGTCGGCTCTCAGGTTCGCTGCGACTTCAGGTTCC
This sequence comes from uncultured Acidobacteriota bacterium, assembly GCA_963848365.1. Classification (GTDB taxonomy): domain Bacteria; phylum Acidobacteriota; class Terriglobia; order Acidiferrales; family UBA7541; genus Palsa-295. The sequence continues at coordinate 224,766 of CAWKDI010000001.1, read as the reverse complement.
GGCTCGTTCATCTGCTCGCCCGCGAGAATTCTCTTGGCCCATCCACGGACTGCAGAACATTCGGGAATCGCATCCTCGCTGATTCCGAGGCGCGCGGCCGCTTCGTCGATCCCCTCCCACGATCCCTTTCATACAGCAGCGCGAGATCGAAAACCTCGCGGAGCAGAGTTGTGGCTCGCCGAGCAGCGCGTCGCGAATTTCCGGGCGAATGGCGATTTCCTTCAGCACATCCTCCATTTTCATGTCGAGGATGGCGTCGATCGCCGAAAGCAAGCCCAGCAGGAAGAGATCGTTCGACGACTTCCGCGAGGTGCGCCGGCGGCGCGAGCAGCTCGCAGAACCTCGCGCGAATCAGCGGCAGCACGATCAATTCCTGCGGCTTGTCGTCGCCCATGCAGGCGATGGCCACCAGCGAAATCCACTTTCGGATGCCGCGCTCGCCCAGCATCGACAGCGCGTGCGGAATCGACCGAACCTCGGCAGCAAGAAAAAAGGCCGGCGAATTCAGATAGCGCAGGAGCCGGTAGCTCAGCGACGCTTCGTCCTTGATGCGCTGCGCCACCTCGTTCGATGTCGATCTGCGGCCGGTTGGCCGCCTGCAGCACGCGCAGGTAATTCAGTTTGTTGGCGGGGATATCGTGGCGCGTGAGGATTTGCGGGCGGCTGAAAAAATAGCCCTGGAAATAGGCGTAGCCCATGCCGAGCGTGCGCTGGAAATCGTCGTAGGTTTCCACCTTTTCGGCCAGCAGCCGCACGCCCGTGCCGGCGCAATCGCGGGCCAGCCGGAGCTGCTCCTGGACGGACGTGGCGAGCATATCCACCTTGATGAAATCGGCCAGCGACACCAGCGGCCGCCATGCCGGCGAGTCGCGAAAATCGTCGAGGGCGATCAGGTAGCCCATCTGCTTCAGCCGGCGGCAGGCGGCGATGACCTCCTCGTCCACGTCGATGGTTTCCAGAATCTCGAGGACGACGCGGTCTTTCGGCAGCAGCGCGGGATAGTCGCGGACCAGAAAATCCCGCGTGCAGTTCATGAAACGCGCGGCGGCCCTGCGTGAGGCGCTCGATGCCAAACAGGAAAAGATTGTCGGCGGTGGAGGCGGACGCCACGTCGGGCTGGCTGATGCGAGAAGAAATTCTCGAGGCTCGAGCGGAAAAGCAGTTCGTAGCCGAACACGACCCGCTGCGAATCGAAAATGGGCTGGCGCGCGAGGAATTTTTCCAAGGCTCTCTCTCCTTCCCTGTTACGCCGCAGGGACATCTTGTGCGGGAAGGGGAATACGAAAAGCGGCCAGAGCCGCGCCCGAACGCTAGGCCGGGCTGGACATCGAAGCCAGAAATTCGGCGTTGGTCTTCGTCTTCGAGAGGCGGCCCAGCAGCAGCTCCATCGCCTCGACCGTCGAGAGCGGGCTCAACACTTTTCGCAGCACCCAGATGCGGTTCAGCTCATCGGGCGGCAGCAGCAGTTCGTCCTTGCGCGTTCCGGAGCGGTTGATATCGATCGTCGGGAACACGCGCTTGTCGACCAGCCGGCGGTCGAGGTTGATTTCCATGTTGCCGGTGCCCTTGAACTCCTCGAAGATCACGTCGTCCATGCGGCTGCCGGTGTCGATCAGGGCCGTGGCCATGATGGTGAGCGAGCCGCCCTCTTCGATGTTTCGCGCGGCGGCGAAAAAGCGCCGCGGGCGCTGCAAAGCGTTCGCGTCGATACCGCCGGAGAGCACTTTGCCCGAAGGCGGCGTGACGGCGTTGTAGGCGCGGCCGAGACGCGTGAGCGAATCGAGCAGGATCACCACGTCGCGCTTGTGCTCGACGAGGCGCTTGGCCTTCTCGAGCACCATTTCCGCCACCTGAATGTGGCGCTGCGGCGGCTCATCGAAGGTCGAGCTGATCACTTCGCCCTTCACCGTGCGCTGCATGTCCGTGACTTCTTCCGGCCGCTCGTCGATCAGCAGCACGATCAGCGCGACTTCCGGATGATTGGCGGTGACGGAATTGGCGATCGATTGCAGCATCATCGTTTTGCCGGTGCGCGGCGGAGCGACGATCAGCCCGCGCTGGCCTTTGCCGACGGGGCACAGCATGTCCAGCACGCGCCCGGTGAGATTTTCCTTGGTGGTTTCCAGGCGAATGCGCTCCTGCGGATAGAGCGGCGTCAGGTTGTCGAAGAAAATCTTGTTGCGCGTGACTTCGGGATCCTCGAAATTGACCGCTTCGACCTTGATCAGCGCGAAATAGCGCTCGCCGTCTTTCGGCGGCCGCACCTGCCCGGAGACGGTGTCGCCGGTGCGCAGATCGAATTTGCGGATCTGCGACGGCGAGACGTAGATATCGTCCGGGCCCGGCAGATAGTTGTATTCCGGGCGCGCGCAGGAAGCCGAAGCCGTCGGGCAGGCATTCCAGCACGCCTTCGGAGAAGATCAGGCCGTTCTTTTCCGTCTGGGCGCGGAGGATCTGGAAAATCAGCTCCTGCTTGCGCATGCCGGAGGAGCCCGGGATATTCAGCTCCTTGGCGATCTTCGCCAGGTCGGTAATGTTCTTGTCTTTCAGTTCTGCAAGACTAACGCTCATCGAGTTCTTTCCTTCTCAAGCCTGATTCTCAGGCGCGAATTTGATTGTGAATAGATTTCCAGGCAGGCGCACGCTCCGAGACAGCCGCTCTGTCCCAGAGTTCGAATGGGGCAAGTCCGTTTCTAGCGATCGGGTTCCGATTCAGCCGGCCGAAAGGCAAGCATTTACTGAAGCACGCATATGTCATGCGATGGCGCAGCAAGTTGAAACGGACTAGCGTATCAGAAAATCGTTACAGCTTCGGTCGCGGGCCGGACCTGCCGAGCAGGAGATGGGAAGGACCGAAGGTTTTAGTTGGTTAATTCGTTGTCCTGCGCGACGTCCGCGCCGAATTTCGGCTCCACTTCGGCCACCGGCGGATGGCCCGGGAATCGGCAGCGGATGCTCGAGCGCAAGTTGCAGGACCTCGTCCATCGATTCCACGAAATGGATGGACATCTGGGCTTGAATCTCCGGCGGAATATCCGCCAGATCTTTTTCGTTGTCCTTGGGCAGAATCACGGTGTGCAGCCCGAGCCGGTGCGCCGCCAGCAGCTTTTCCTTCACGCCGCCGATCGGCAGCACTTTGCCGCGAAGCGTGATTTCGCCGGTCATGGCCACGTCGCAGCGCACCGGGATGCGCGTGAGCGCGCTCACGATCGACGTGCACAGCGTGATTCCGGCGGACGGGCCGTCCTTGGGGATGGCTCCTTCCGGCACGTGGATGTGAATGTCGAGATGCCGGTAGAAATCCTTGGGAAGCCCGAAAAGGTGGCTGCGCGAGCGCACGTAGCTCATGCCCGCCTGCGCCGATTCCTGCATCACGTCGCCGAGCTTGCCGGTGAGCGTCAGCCGGCCCTTGCCCTGCATCAGCGTGGCTTCGGTCGAGAGCACCTGGCCGCCCACTTCGGTCCACGCCAGGCCGGTGGTGAGCCCCACTTCGTTCTTCTTCTCGGCGAAGAAGTCGCGGTACTTGATGATTCCGAGATAATCGTTGACGTTCGCCACGGTGAGCTCGGCGGTGAACTCTTGCCCTTCCGACACCACCTTGCGCGCCACCTTGCGGCAGACGTTGGCGATTTCGCGGTCGAGGTTCCGCACGCCCGCTTCATGCGTGTAGTGCCGGATGATGTGCGTCACGGCCCTCGTCGGTAAACTTCAGATTCTCGCTGGTCAAGCCGGTGGCTTCGAGCTGCTTGGGAACCAGGAAACGCTGCGCGATCTGGTGCTTTTCCTGCTCCGTGTAGCCGGGGATGCGCAGCACTTCCATGCGATCCTGCAGCGGCTGCGGAATCGTGTGCAGCACGTTGGCGGTGCAGATGAACATCACCTTCGAAAGATCGTATTCCACGTCGAGGTAATGGTCGGTGAAAGAATGGTTCAGCTCGCGGATCGAGCACTTCCATCAGCGCCGCGGACGGATCGCCGCGGAAATCCATGGACATCTTGTCCACTTCGTCCAGCACGAACACGGGATTGATGGTGCCGGCCTTGCGCATCATCTGGATGATCTGGCCGGGCAGGGCGCCGATATAAGTGCGGCGATGGCCGCGAATTTCCGCCTCGTCGCGAACGCCGCCCAGCGACACGCGCACGAACTTGCGCCCCGTGGCGCGGCCGATCGACGTGGCAAGCGAGGTCTTGCCCACGCCCGGAGGCCCGAGGAAGCACAGAATCGAGCCCTTGGGATTCTTCACCAGCTGGCGCACGGCGAGATACTCGAGGATGCGCTCCTTGATCTTTTCCAGGCCGTAGTGATCTTCGGAGAGAATCTCTTCGGCGCGCTTGATGTCGCGCAGTTCCTTGGAGCGCTTCTTCCAGGGCACCGCCAGCAGCCAGTCCAGATAATTGCGCGAGACGGTGGATTCCGCCGACATCGGCGGCATCATTTCCAGCCGCTTGAGCTCCTGCATGGCCTTTTCCATGGGCCCTTCGGGCATGCCGGAGGTCTCGATCTTCTTCTTCAGCTGCTCGATTTCGTTGGCTTCGCCGCGCCCCAGTTCCTTCTGGATGGCCTTGAGCTTCTCGTTGAGGTAATACTCTTTCTGGGCGCGCTCCATCTGGCGCTTCACGCGCGTATTGATCGAGCGGTCGACGTTAAGCTTCTCGATTTCGACTTCCAGAATGTCGGCGATGCGGTTCAGCCGCTCGATGGGCTCGAAAATCTCGAGCAATTCCTGCTTTTCTTCCACGGGAATCTGCAGGTTGGCGGCGATCGCGTCGGAAAGCTTTCCGGGATCTTCCACGCGGACGGCGGCGATCATCGTGTCGTAATTCAGGGTCTGCGAGAGCTTTACGTACTGCTCGAACAGATTCGTCACGCGGCTGGAGGCCTGCTCCACTTGCGGCGAAGGCTCCGTCTTCACCGGAACCAGCCTCACCGAGGCGCGAAAGAAGCCTTCCTCGCTGGTGATCTGCACGATCTTGGCGCGCTCGGTGCCTTCGACCAGCACCTTGATATTGCCGTCGGGCAGCTTCACGCTCTGCACGATATTGGCGAGCGTGCCCACCTGATAGATTTCCTCGGGCTTCGGATCGTCGATCGACGCGTCGTGCTGGGTGACCAGGAAAATCTTCTTGTCGCCCGCCAGCGCCTCTTCGAGCGCGCGCACGGAAGCCTCGCGGCCCACGATGAAGGGATGCATCATCTCCGGGAAGATGACCATGTCCCGCACCGGCATCATCGGCACGCGCTTCATTTCCGCCTTTTCCCGCGTAAACATGGATTCTTTTTGCGCCAAGGTTTTCCTAGCCGGCCTTTTCGAGCAGGCTCCAGTTGATTTCGTGACCCTTCACCATATCCGCGGTCACGACGAAGTCGCGCAGTTTCCGCTGCGCGGGCAGGTGATACATCATCTCGAGCATCAGGTCTTCGAGGATCATGCGCAGGCCGCGCGCTCCCACCTTGCGCTGCAGGGCCAGGTCCGCCACCGTCTCCAGGGCGTCGTCGGTAAAGCGAAGACGCACGTTCTCAAATTCGAAGAGTCTCTGATATTGACGCACCAGCGCATTTTTCGGTTCCGTCAGGATGCGCACCAGCGCACTCTTGTCGAGGTCGCTCAACACGCCCAGCACCGGCAGCCGCCCCACGAATTCCGGGATCAGGCCGTAGCGGATCAGATCGGTCGGCTGGGCCTGCTCCAGCACCTCGATATTGCGCCGCGTCGCGGTGGAAGGCTGGGCGTCGGCATGGAAACCCAGCGATTTCTGGCCCACGCGCCGCTCGATGATCTTCTCCAGGCCCACGAAAGCCCCGCCGCAGATGAACAGGATGTTCGTCGTGTCCACCGGCGTGAATTCCTGATGCGGGTGCTTCCGGCCGCCCTGCGGAGGAACGTTGGCGACCGTGCCTTCGAGAATCTTCAGCAGCGCCTGCTGCACGCCCTCGCCGGAAACATCGCGGGTAATCGAGGGGTTCTCGTCCTTCTTCGAAATCTTGTCGATCTCGTCTATATATATGATGCCCTGCTGGGCCTTTTGGACGTCTCCATCGGCGGCCTGCAGCAGCTTCAGAATGATATTTTCGACGTCCTCGCCTACGTAGCCCGCTTCGGTGAGGGTCGTCGCGTCCACGATCGCGAACGGCACTTCGAGCATTCGCGAAAGCGTCTGCGCCAGCAGCGTCTTGCCGGTGCCGGTGGGGCCGATCAACAAGATATTCGACTTCGTCAGTTCCACGTCGCCGGGCTGGCGATTCAGGAAAATCCGCTTGTAGTGGTTATAGACCGCAACGGCCAGCTTCTTCTTCGTTTTTTCCTGGCCGATGACGTAGCCGTCCAGAAACGCCTTGATTTCCGGAGGCCGCGGCAGCCGCCGGTTCGCCGGGCTGGACTGCTCCCGCTTCTCGTCCTCGAGAATCTGCTGGCAGACGCCCACGCACTCGTTGCAGATGTAGGAACGAGGATATTCCGATGGAGAGCTGATGAGCTTCTCCACCTGCTCCTGCGTCTTATGGCAGAAGGAGCAACGCAAAGGCTCTTCTGGAGTGAACCTTTTCACTGAGGCCCCTCTTCTCGCCGAACACCACACCCACCGTGTAGCTATACCCCATTGTAAGACGGAAGGCCGTCCGCGGGTAAAAAATCATTGCCTGCAAAGGCTAACCCTTACGCATTACCGGTGCTTCGTGATGATTTCATCCACGAGGCCGTAGGCCTTGGCCTGCTCGGCCGTCATGATGAAATCGCGTTCCACGTCGCTTTCGATTTTTTCGACCGGCTGGCCCGTGTGGTCGGCGAGGAGCTTGTTGAGCGCCGCGCGGGTGCGGATGATCTCTTTCGCGTGGATATCGATATCGGTGGCCTGGCCCGACAAGCCGGACATCCAGGGCTGGTGGATCAGCACGCGCGAATTGGGCAGCGCATAGCGCTTTTTGGGCGTGCCCGGCAGCCAGCAGCACCGCGGCAATCGAGGCGGACTGCCCGATGCAGTATGTGACCACGTCGGGGCGCACGAACTGCATCGTGTCGTAAATTGCCATCCCCGCCGAAATCGATCCGCCCGGCGAGTTGATGTAGATCGAGATGTCCTTCTCCGGGTCCTCGGACTCGAGAAAGAGCAGCTGCGCCGTCACGAGGTTGGCCACATGGTCGTCGATCGGCGTGCCGAGGAAGATGATGTGGTCCTTGAGCAGCCGGGAATAAATATCATACGCTCGTTCGCCACGGTTGGTCTGCTCGACCACCATGGGAACCAGCGTTGTGGCACGCGGTAGTCGCGTCGTCTGTTTGTCTCATTCGGAATATTTTCTGCGCGCTGAGGAACCCGAACCGCCGACTAACCTTCACTTTTTGCTGTCGTCTCGATCCGGGAGGTGCGGTAGAGCCAGTCGATTACTTTGTCGCTGCGCAACTTCGATTTCATCCTATCGAGCGCTCCCTGCTTTGTCAAGCGAGCGCGCAATGCTGTTGCCGATTCGCCACTGCGCTCGGCCAGCGCGGCAATCTCCTTTTCGACATCTTCGTCGGTTGCTTCGATTTTTTCGGCGGTGGCGATGCGGTCGAGAAGCAGCTCCGCCTTCACATCGTTGACGGCATTGTCCCGCTGCTTGCGCCGCAGCGAAACCCAGTCCACATTCACCGCGCGCGGGTCCACGCCCTGCGCGGCGAGCGAGCGCACCACGCGTTCGAGCCGCACGTCCATCTGGCCCTCGATCAGCGCTTCGGGAACCGGAAAATCGTGCTGCTTCACCAGCTGTTCCAGAATCTTTTCGCGCGCCTGCGACGTCTGCTCCTGTTCCTTGGCCGCATCCAGATTCTCGCGAATCTTCTTGCGCAGCTCCTCCAGAGTCGCGACGCCGCCCTGTTCGCCCGCGGCATCCTTGGCAAATTCGTCGTTCAGCTCGGGCAGCTTCTTTTCCTTGATGCCCTGCACTTCCACCGAATAGTTGTAGGTCTTGCCGGCGAGCTTGGGATCGGGATAATCGTCCGGATAGCGCGATTCGAACTGCTTGGTCTCGCCGGGGTTCGCGCCGCGAAGATTCTCCGTGAAGCTCTCCAGGGTTTCTTCGCCGCCCAGGTGGCAAAGGATATTGTCCGCCTGCACCGGGTCGCCGCCGCCCACCGGCGTGCCCATCAGCTTGATGAGAACGTAGTCGCCATCCTGCGCGGCGCGGCCTTCCACCGGAACGTAGGTGGCGGCGCGCTCGCGCATTTCTTCGATGCGTCTTGTCGACCTGCTCGTCGCCGATCTTGATCTCGTCCACCTGGACGTGCAGATTCTTGTAATCGCCCAGCTCGAATTCCGGCAGCACCTCGAAAACGGCGCGGAACTTCAGCGGCTCGCCTTCCTTGAACTGAACGTGGTCCACTTCCGGGCGCGTCACCGGAATCATCTTTTTCTCGTCGAGCGCCTTCTCGAGATATTCCGGCACGAGCGACTGCACGACTTCGCCCTGGATGTCTTCGGCGAACCGGCGGCGGACCAGCGTGACGGGCGCCTTCCCGGGACGGAATCCCGGGACGCGGGCGACGCGCGCGATGTCGCGCGCCACCTTCTCGGTGGCCTTCTGAACATTCTCCGCCGGAATTTCCAGTTCGATTTCGCGCTTGCAGGTAGCTTCAGTGTCATAAAAGGAGTGTCGCAGCACGAACCCTGGCATCGCCGGTTTCGAATCCGCCTTTCACCTGTTCGGAATCCGGGAATAAGGAGGGCAGGAAAACTGCCAAAACGCTGCTACCGGAGCACAGTATAAGGAATTGAATTCCGCGCGTCAAACCAAACCGCAAATCCCGGGCGTGGTCAAAAAATGTGATTGCGCCCACTGCGGGAAGTGACGGACGATACGGCGCAGGGGGCTCCACGGATCAACCTTGTATCCATCCGTATTGAGGACCACTGGAAAGGGGGGGAACCATGGGTTCGGAGGCGCGAATGCAGCCCGAGCATCTCGAGAGGCTTAGATTAAAGCTGGAAGATACGTCATGGAACCGCGACTTTCTGGCTGAGTACGTAACCGAAGTCAGTCGGCAAAAGGGCGAAGAGGATATTTTTCACCGCCTGGCGTTCCGCGGTTCCACCGTGACGGGGCCTGGAGACTCAATTCCGAGCGGCTTTACGGCCTTGTATGAAGCGCTGAGTGCGGAGGACAAGGCAGAATTGCGCGGATGGTGGCACCAAAAGATACGCCGCGAAGCCTATCGCCATGACGACCTGGGCCGGCGCCTTTCCTGGCGATACCTCGTATAACCTGGGCAACCGTCCCGAGTGAAATGTAGTCTCCTGCAATCGCGCCGCTTTTGTCACTCCGATTGCACCACCATAGGCCGCCGAATCTCGGTTTCTACGTATTGCCCGAGCTTCGGAGTCACTGGTAAAGTTCCCACTTCGAGGCTTATGTGACAGGGAAGAGAACCGCTTCGCGCCGCCGAACGGCAAAGGGGGAGCCACACACCCCAGACCGTGTTCATGACAAATTGCGAGAGTGTCGGTTCTTCTTGTGTAAAGCGGCTAAGCATGATCATGCGCCCGATGCTGAAAAATTCCTTTATTACTTGAGTGCATTTCTCTCCGCATTTCGGACTGCAATCTACAGATTGACTAAAACCGTTGGAGGTCCGCGTAAGAGGGTTGTGGAGGCCGAGTTGCGCGAACATCCGATAATCGGATTCGTGTGGACCCGAGCCGATGTCGAAACACACGAAGGAAGCACGCGAGTTTTGAAGCGGTATATTGATTCCGATCGTGACCCGAAGACTCAGCGCTTCGGAAAGCGATTCAGCCGAGAGGCCCGACATCACTCGCGCTTCAAGACGCCCAGCAAGACCCGAGTTCGCGAAGGTTGGCGGTTCGAGGAAAGCTCGGACAATCTGAGATGGATGTTTGCGAAAATGCCGTACAGGCGCTAGAACAAGAGGTGAGAAAAGGCATCTAGCCCCCACTGACCTGGTGTAACTTGGGCTCGTTTTTACTACTCGGAGCCCTGGGCTTTGTCGCACCTTTATATTACGGCACCCATTTAGGCCCACTGCACGCGCCGCTTCTTTCGACGCGCCCGCGGTGCTAAAGTGGCAAACGTGCGGTCGTGGCGGAATTGGCAGACGCGCCAGCCTTAGGAGCTGGTGGGTGAAAGCCCGTGGTGGTTCGAGTCCACTCGACCGCATACCTCAACCAGGAGTTTCCTCCGGCCCAAGTTGCGCGCCAGACACGCCACACGCTGTATGATCCCACCCGTGTGCGCAAGCCTCAGCAGGCAATAGGCCTTGCCCATCCCCCGGTAATTTGCTAGGCTTCGCGGCCTCAGCAACTGGAACGCACCTACCGGAGGCAGCCATGGCCCACTGTACGAAATGCGGAGCAGTCGTTGCGGACAACGCGGCTTTTTGCGCGGCATGCGGAGCGCCTCAGGCTGTTGCCACCACAATCGACAGCACCGTGCCCGGCCCCGCGACAGTCCACGCGTCCACGCAAACGGGAATGTCGGAAAACGTGGCCGCCACCCTGGCCTACGCGCTCGGCTGGCTCACCGGCCTGATCTTCTTCCTGATCGACAAGCGCCCGTACGTGCGATTCCACGCCACGCAGTCGATCGTGGTTTTCGGCGGCCTGCACATCCTTACGTTCATCGTGGGCGCGTTTTTTGGCCTTAGCTGGATCACCGGCGGATGGGCCGGCTTTTCGCTGGGCCTTGCGCTCTACCGCGTTCTGGACCTCCTCGCGCTGGTCCTGTGGATCGTGCTCATGATAAAGGCCCACCAGGGCGAGCGCTTCCGCGTGCCCGTAGCGGCAAACGTGGCTGAAAGCATTTTCGGCAAGTCCTGATCCGGCATTCGCAGACAATTCGCCCAGCCCTGCCCAGGTTCGTTTTGGGCGACAACAGCCGGCGACTCTCCCCACCCTCTTCGTTCCCCGCGGCATACGCGATAAAGCCCCGCCTGTGCAATCGACAGATCGCGCGTTTTACACGATGATAGAACGCGACAGGGACGATGAAACTCGCGCCGCTCCTACTCCTGCTGCTGGCTTGCGCAGTGACGGCCACCGCCCAGGATCTGACCTCGACAAACTCGATTGCCAGCGCGCCGGCGCAAGCCCTCACAAAAGGCACCTGGGACTTCGGCGTGCTTTTCGGCGGCGGCCCGGGCCTGGGCTACGCGAAAGATACCCACTTCGTCTACTCCGGCGCCCGCGTAGGGCTCATCCTCACCAAGGATCACGGCGAGGGACGGGGGCGCGGAAATTTCGAGTGGGCCGTGGAAATGCTCCCGCTCTATACCGTGGTGACTCCGGCCGGTTCCGTTTATGGCGGCAGCTTCAAGCCCGCCGTTTGGAGGTGGAATTTCGTCAGCGGAGAAAAGATCGCTCCCTACGTATCCGCCGCGGGCGGCATCCTTTTCAGCACCAGGAATCTGCCTGCCAGCAACACATCCTGGGTGAACTTCACCCCGGAAGCAGCTGTGGGCGCCAACGTGTTTCTGAAGCCGGGCCGCGCTTTGCTCGTGGAAGGCGCCTACGTCCACCACTCAAACGCCGGCCTCAGCTCCTACAACCCCGGCTACAACGCCTCCCTTTTCTTCACCATCGGCTACACCTGGTTCAAGCGCGGAGACTAGCAGGGCAATCGCCATGTGGCGAGGGGAACCCTCGGCAATGCCGGTGGGGTGCCTCGTGATAGAATTCCAACACGCGCCCCGCCGGCGAAGCACTGAAACGGGCAGTAAGGTGTGGGAAGCGGAATGTCAAAGTGGTATAAAAAGAAGCACGAAAAACTGCCAAGAATTTCCCGCAGACAATGGCGCGCCGAGGTAGCTCAGTTGGTAGAGCAGCCGATTCGTAATCGGCAGGTCCCCGGTTCAAGTCCGGGCCTCGGCTCCATCCTCTCTTTAATCAACGCATCAGTTAATGGCGGCCCGGGAATAATCCGAAAGGAAGTCGTCGCCTTGCGGCCGAGAGCAGGTTCATGACAGATCCCGAGCTGCTTTCGACTCCTGGTTTGCGGCTGCAGATATCCACGCTCGCAGACGCTATTGTGGTTCAGTGTCACGGCAGCTTGACCTTTGAGAATTCCGATTTTGTGAAGCGCGAAGTAAAAACCAGGATTCCGGAAAAAGGACGGCTGGTTCTGGATCTGAGCGCCGTCACCCGCATGGATAGTTCAGGGTTGGGCACGCTGGTTGGGTTGTACCTCTCCGCCAGAAGCAGAAGATGCGATTTCGACCTCATCAACCTGAACAAGCAGATCCGCGACCTGCTATCGATGTCCAACCTGTTGTCGGTTTTCGAAACCTGCGGACGCCACGGCATCCGCATGCCATAACCCTCATTCCACCGCTTGCTGCTGCACCGAAAGCCGCCGTTCCAAGGCCGGCGCCGGCGATCAACTCGCGGCACTGCGCCCGATGCCGAGGCCGTGGGCCGTCGAAATCTCCACGTTGAACGAGCGGATGACCGGGTCACCTTGCGTCACCGCCTTTATCGCCTGCAGAATTTGTGGCGCGGAGCCAGCCATGTATTTCTCCGCATCTTCCTTGCTTTTCCAGAAACTGATGCCCACAAACTCGTTGGGCCTATCTTCCGAGTTGAGCGCCACCACATCCACGCATCCCGGTTGCTGCCTGAGCGTGGACATGGCTCGTTCCAGCGTCGATCTGAACTCGGGGCTCTGGCTGGACTTCGCGGTCACTTGAGTCATGCGTGCGAACATAAGCTCCTCCTGTTTGCCTGCGCGGAAATTTGAATTTGGGGCCTGGGCGGACGCATCGTACGCCACCCGCCGAAGCTCAGCACTATAAATGTTTCCGCTGAAATAATTGTGCAGACGAGGCGGGGCGAATTCAGAAAAAATGGAGGGTTACAGCGGCGACGAAGTCGAAGGATTACCGCTCGATTTCCAACTCAAGCCCATCGGCGCGAAAGGCCGGAGAAGTTGTCGCGGGTTTCTCCTCCAAATCGGCGATTTGCAGCCGGAGGTTTCCGGGGTTTGTGGCGAAGCGCAGCCCCGTCTCAAAGTCGATCGTGCCCTTCCGAATCAGCTTTTCAATTTCGCCGTCGAAATCCTGCATGCCCTCGGTCGTGCCGTCGCGCATGGCGTCCAGCAGCGTCTTGCCTTCACTTTCGCCGTGTAACACATACTGTTGCGTGCGGAGAGTGGACTTCAAGATTTCAATGGCCGCCACGCGCCCCCTCGCGTCCTTTCGAGGTATCAGCCGCTGCGAGATGATGTACCGGAAGGATTTTGCAAACCTCGTGCGAATCGTTTGCTGATCGCCCAGGGGAAAAACTCCGATGATCCGCTCCAGGGCTGAAGGGGCATCGATCGTGTGCAGCGTCGAAAAAACCAGGTGCCCCGTCTCGGCCGCCTCGAGGACAAGCTCGACGCTCTCCTTATCCCGCATTTCCCCCACCAGGATCACATCGGGCGATTGCCTCAGGGCCGCGCGGAGCGCCAGATCGAACCGCGGCATATCGCTGTGGAGCTCTCTCTGATGGATGATGGCCTTCTTGTGATTGTGGGAGAACTCGATCGGGTCTTCGATCGTGACAATGTGGCAGGCCTTGGTTTCATTGATCAGATTGAGAATCGCCGCGAGCGTGGAAGACTTCCCCGAACCCGTGGAACCGGTCACCAGGACCACTCCCGTCTTTAGTTCGGCAAGCTGGGCAAGCTGGGAAGGCAGGTTGAGCGACGCCAGGTCAGGCATGTTCGTGGGAATCGGGCGCATCACCAAAGCACAGGTTCCCCGTTGCCTGAAAACGTTCACGCGCAGCCGGGCCACCCTGGGAATGCTGTAGGTGAGGTCGCAAGATCCGTCTTCCTGCAGTTTGCGTTGCGCCAGATGGTTTTCGCCGATGATCTCGGCCGCGATACGCGCCGTGTGTTTCGCGGTAAGTATTTCAAGCCCGGGTATCTGCACGGACATGAGCTGGCCGTTCAATCTCAAGTGCGGAGGTTGAAACGGCGACAGGATCAGGTCGCTGGCGTTTCGGGAACTCAGCAACATCTGCGAGATGATCGAGTGGGTCGAAATCCCTTGCGGGCTTTGTTGAGCGACGGTTTCCACAGTCCAAAAAACTCCAATCGATCAGAATCGAGACTCCAACCTGAAAGAATCCCTCTGGCGTATCCTGAAGCTACCCGTCCGGCCAGTTGTCCGGCCAGTTCTACGGCCAGTTCAGAGGAGGCTTCCCGCGGTGATCTGGCGAGCCCACTCCATAGCTTCCCAGTAGTAATCGGCCAGATCGCCATCGCTCAGGTGAAACTGCTGGGCCAGCTTTTTGACTTCCTGCCAGTCGCCGGATTCCAGCGCCAGCATGAGCAGGTACAGCGGACGCAAGGTGCCGGCCTCGCCCAGCAGAGCCGCCTTGATCTCCTGGGCCACCGGAACGGTCTCCAGGACGCGCGCCATGGGCATTTCCAGCACGGAATCCATCACGGAAAGCAGCCCCAGAAAAAAAAGGTCGGATCCGCCGGATTGAACCGCAGGCGCCATCAACTCGCAGAATCGCGCTCGCACCAGCCCCGCAAGCAGCACGTCGCTGCATTTTCCGTCGCTCGCCCCGAGGGCGGTCACCATGCGTACCCAGCGCCGGAATTCCGATTCTCCCAGCATGAAAATGGCGTGGCGCACGGAATGAATCTCGTTGGAGAATCCAAAGCTGGCGGAGTTCAGGTAGCGCAGCAAACGGTAGCAGAAGGACGCGTCGCTTTTGACGGCCTTTTCGATGGCGCTGGCGTCGAAGTCGGGGTTCGAGGCCGCCTGCAACAGGCGCAGGTAGCCGATGCGATTGGCCGGCATCGGGCCGGTTGTCCGCAGTTCCGGCTTGCGAAAGAAGTAACCCTGGAAATAATCGAAGCCGGCCTTCTGCGCGGCGACAAATTCCGCGTGCGTCTCCACTTTCTTGGCCAGCATGCGGCTTCCGCAACGTGCGTAACGCTTCATCAAGGCCGCGATTTGCTGCGGCAAAGTGGTTTTCACGTCCACCTTGACGATGTCCGCCAGTTCGATCAGAGCCTCGCGCGGATCATTCATCGCAAAATCATCCAGCGCGATCAGGTATCCAGCATCCTTGAGACGCCGGCAGGCCGCCACCACGCAACTTTCCGGTTCCACATCCCCCAGCACCTCCACCACCGTCTGGGCGGATGGCAGCAGAGTCACGTAGTCCCTCAGCAAGTCGTCCCGGGTGCAGTTGATGAAGGCCAGTTGCCCGTCGCATAGAACATCCAGGCCCATTAAGGTAGCGACATCCAGCGTGTTACGCGACGCCACCGCGGCATCTTCGGCCGCGACATAGTTCTTCAGACCGTCGCGAAACAGCAGTTCGTAGCCAAAAATCTTCTGATTGCCGGTCAGAATCGGTTGGCGCGCGACGAACCGGGGGCAGGGCTTGCCTGTCTGCCTCCCGTCGATGGACTCGGTCGTGGATGGATGCACGGGCACACTGATGATATCGGCCAAACCAAAAAAAACTTGAGGCACCTGCCAGCACCGGGCCAATCCAATACCAAAAACCGCGGCCCTCATAGGGCTTCGCCGACCCTCTCCTATTCGATCCAGTGTTTCGGAGAGGCCTTCAGCCGAACAATTGCTTCATGAAACTCTTGCAGCGGGAAAGAAACGCGGTGTTCGGGGAGGCCGGCCCAACAGCCTCATCACGAGTTTGCCTTTGCAGTGTGCTGCCCTGCGAGGGAAGGTTGCGAGGCCTTATATCCGCATCGCCTTGCGGTTGTGCAGCAGGCCTTGCCCCGCTATCTGAGGCAGGAGCTGGGTCATCGCTGCTGCCCACGAGACCTTCGGGACCGGCCTTTGCGACCGGCAGCACGCGCTCATACTCCTGAGCGAGCGCCTTTTCCACGGAAGGCCATTTGCCTTCGCCAAAAAGCCCCTGGCCGAGGTGCGCCAACCTCTGACGTTCTTGTTCGAATAACCGGCCGCTCTTCGGAAATTGCTGCGTGTTCGCCTTTCCCGATAAAAAAGAGTCGGCCGTCGCCACCAGGCGCACAAGAACCGAATCGCGCCGCGCGAGTTCGGGCGTGTGGTGATACTCAAGCACGTCGAGGAATGAGGGCATCAGACCCCATGAGCGGGCCATGGTGCCCCCGAGTTTGCAATGGTCGGTTCCAAAATATTCCTGCTCGACGATGGTATTGTCCACCCAATCGGAGGGCGCCGCATCGTCGGATTCCCTGCTACCTTCGCTCAGGAGCATCCATTCCGGAACCTGGCCGATATCGTGCAAAAGGCCGGCGATATAAGCCTGATATTTCTCGAAATATTCCCAATGCTCCGCAAGAAATTGCGCCAGCATGGCGGCCAGAAAGCTGTGTTCCCAGAAAGCGCTCATCTGTGCCTCGGGCAGCGTCTTTGCGGCAAAATCCGCGACGGAGGTAGTCAGGGCCAGGCTGCGGAGCCGCTCCGGGCCCAGCAGGGTGGCCGCATGGTCGATGCTGATCACACGGCTGTGCAGCCCCAGCAGCGGCGAATTGCACATGCGCAGCACCTGGGAGCTGAGCGTAGGGTCGGCGGAGATTAGCTTGCCGGCCTTCTTCAGATCCGGAGACGCGCCGCTAAGGGCTTTGGTGAGTTCGAGAGCGGTCTGCCGGAAGGGCGGCAGGCCTTTCCGTATGATCACTTGCAGGCGCTGCTCGCGGGCCAATTGCGGAGCGTTGCGGGCGATTGCGGCGGCGGATACGCGTCGGTCGGCATGAGGCTCCCGGAATCCATTGTATGGCCGGAGCAGAACGATTCGAGCGTTTGATCGGGTGGGAACGTTGCAAAAAGATAACGGGCGCGAAGCGGCGGCAGCAGACCTGCGGCGGTTAAGCTGCCGAGACCAGCAGCCTCAACTTTCCCCGCCGTCCGGCCCGGTCTGACGCCACCGGGCATGGCTCTCCATTTCGTGCGCATCGTATTGAGTCGTGGGCCGAAAGGGCGTACGATCCTCCCCGCTATACGGCACCTTAATCGTGAAAGGCAGGAGGAGGATCGAACATGAAAGCAGGCAGGCTCAGAACGATAGGCAGCGTGGCCATAATGTCGGCAATCGCCCTGGCGGCATTTGGAATTGCGAGCACGGCGCGGGTCCACGCGGCGCCGCAATCCATTGCCGATCGGGTCGCGGCGGACCAAGCCAAGGCCTCCCCGGTGAAGATTTACCCCAAGGCCGTGGTCGACGGGCAGTTTGAGAACAACAAGCTGATTCTCGAGCCTGGCCACAATGGTCAGTTTTTCGTCGAGACCAGCCGCCGCCTCAAAGATGGCGAAGCCGAACTTCATGAGGACGAAACGGACGTCTTCTACGTCGTGAAGGGCGCCTCGACCCTCGTCTACGGCGGGAAAATCGTCGATCCCATCACCACGATGGTCAATGGGAACCCGCTTCCGGAGGGCCAGATTCACGGCAAGACGATCATCGGGGGGACATCGACGCGCCTCAACACAGGTGACTTCGTGGTCATCCCGAGCGGCCAGCCGCACATGTTTACCCAGGTCGACGCTCCCTTCTGGTACCTCGTCGTGAAGGTTCGCAATCCAGGGAAACTCGGAGGCGCTCCAAAAGTGCCATAGGAAGCACCGCTGAGAGCCCGGGTACCGCGGCCGTTCCGAGCCTGCGCTGCCCGGGCACTTCCGCGCGCCACGTTGTTCGATCACGTTGTCCGATCACGTCGTTCGATCACGTTGTTGTGATCACCGTGTTGGATCACGTTGCTGGATCAAGCCGGCGGGTTCTGTCCCTTTATCGCACCTTTTTCCAACGGAGATAGCTACCCATCCGCGCGAGGGTACGATAGCCCGGCGGGGCAACCATTGCCTTGGCCGTCCACATCGCAGAAATTGGTGGAAAACGTGTGCTACCGGAAGATCATCGCCGCGTCGATTTTCCTGTTGTTGTTTCACGCCGAGGCCGCGCCAGCGAAACAGGAGAATCGGCCGTGGCAAATAGGAAGGCTCGCCGAGTTAAAGGAAGGCTCATGTGGTTTACTTCCCAAATGCTTAGAGGTGTCGATTCAGACGAGAGACTACCTGTACGTTTCGACATGGAGCACAGGACGAACCGGAAGATGGCGCAAATATCCCAGCTTCCGAATCGTTGGACCGCTGGAGTTCGCCATCGAGGACGGGGCCCTCTATATCAAAAGCACAAAGGGTAAAGAATATAAAACTCGTTTGATTGAGAAGATTCCCATACCCGACACATCCTCAATTTCCCCCGAACTGAAAACGTAGCTCCGCGCCTGAAGCCGGGCGCGACTGGGTCCCTGTGACTGCTCTGACTTGGAGTTGCCGGTGACGGCCCATAGCTTATTTCAAACAGTATTAACTAACCCGATAAATACTCTTGCTAACATGTCATTATCCTTAGAACGACGGTATATGCTTAAGCATGGCTACGCAGAATCCGCCGAAAGACATCGGAAGCTCGCGCGACTCTTCCCCGGATGCCGCGCGGCGTTCCGACCGTGTTCAGGTCTCCCTTTCGATCGAAGTAATCGGTACGGACTACCAGCGAGGCCAGCCTTTCTGTCACGCCGGGCGCACCGTAACGGTCAGTCTGCACGGAGCTGCCATCGCGCTGAACTACGCTCTAGCGGCCGATCAGGAGTTTACTGTCCGATGCATCGATACCGGCCAGGAAGCCGTCGCACGGGTTGTTGGACCGCTCTACCGCGAGGGGGAGACTTTCGTTTATGGAGTTGGTTTTGTCGATACCGCGGTGAATCCCTGGGGCATCGAGTTTCCTGCCACGGACACCGGCGGGCTTGGGCGCGCGTTGTTGGCGTGCCGCGGTTGCCAGACCGCCAAAGTATTTCACTTGAATGAAATAGAACTCCAGGTTTTTTCGGCAAACGAAAGCATCCAGCAGTTTTGTAAATCCTGCTCTGCTACAACCTCCTGGCAGAGAGAGAACAAGGGAAGCACCTCCAGGCCCGGTTCGCCGAAAGCTGCAGAACCAGAATCCCCATCTCAACAACGCAGGGAAAGGCGCAGGCATCGTCGGGTTGGGTCGAACACGCGAGCCTGCATTCGCGAACTGGGTTCTCTCGAAGAGGTTGTCACCTGCGACATCTCACGAAGCGGACTTTGTATCCGCGCGTCGAGGCGTTACCAGGAAGGTGCCTTGATTGAAGTGGCCATTCCGTACTCGCCCCACGGAACTGGAAACATCTTCGTTCCCGCTCGGGTGACACGCGTCCAGGACTATGGCCAATTCTTCAAGCTGGGCGTCGCATACGAGGGAGCTTCCGGAAAGCAGCGCGCCAGCGTGTATACCAGCGGGGCCAGGTCAATTGCCGATATGAGCTGATCGCTCGGGCATCACCGTTCCGTTACATTCCAGACGGCGCGATACGACGCCTTTATGGCCCTGACGCACCTGGGATATACTGCCCCGATGACCAACAGGGACAAACAATTCGTCCAGCGCCGTTCCTTTTCGGAAGTGATCGCAGCCGCCTTCGTGGCAATGATTATGGTTGTAATCTTCGCGCCGGCATTCCATGTGCGAGCGCAGGAGCAGAACCCGGACCCGAATCAAAATCAAAATCAGGATCAGAAACCGCCCGACGCCTCCGATGTCGCCGAAGGCATGCGCCTTTTTCAGCAAAAGGGCAACTGCCAGTCCTGCCATGGCTGGGCCGGTGACGGACGCAACACCGACAGCCAGATGCCCAGCGGCGCCAACCTGCGCGAGACCAAGCTCAGCCGCAACGGTATCATGCTCACCATCAAGTGCGGCCGCCTCAACGCGCAAATGCCCGCCTTCGACAAGTTTGCCTACACCGACGGGCGCTGCTACGGCAAGACCAAGGCCGACCTGAAATCCTATCCGACCCGCATGCCGGACCCTCCCGCGACTCTGCAGCCGCGCGAGATCGACCTGATCGTCGATTTTCTGTTCGCGAAGGTGATCGGGAAAGGCCCCATGGACCATGCCAAGTGCGTCGATTTCTGGGGCTCGGAAACCGACGCGTGCAAGGAATTCCCGAAGTAGCTGCCGGCGCAACGAGGCCGCGCGCAGAGCGCTCCGCGAAAATCAGTTCAGCGCGAACACGAACAGGTAGCTCGAATCCTGAAAGTTGTCGTATTTGACGGGGTGCAGGTGCCGCCCGCTGGCCTGCACCGCCACGTACTGTTTCGGCCCGATCGCGTACGTCACCGGCGCACCCTTCAGCGCGGTGCCCACGTTGAACCGCCACAACTGCTCGAGCGTCTCGTCGTTATACGCCACCACCCAGCCATCTTGCAGCGCCGTAAAGATCAGGCCGCCCGCCGTCGCGGTGACGCCCGACCGCACCTCGATGTCCGTCACCGCCTTCGCGATCACCTTGTTGCTGATCGGGTCAAAGGCTGTCACCGAACCATAATAGAGGTCGCTGCTGTACGTGTATTTCTGCCCGTTCTTTTTGTCGAGCCCGCCGTTCGGCGAAAGGTAGGCCGTCGCCGCGCCGTTTTGTGAGAAGCAGCCTTCGGCACCCACGCCGTAAGCGATGTGCTTCACCGGGTTATACGCGGTGGGCTGGTGCGCCACGCCGCCATGCCACGTCGGGCAGGCCCGCTTCTCCGGATCCCCGCGCAGCGCCCGCGCCACGGGATTGTAGATCTGCACATCCAGCTTCGGGTCGTAGTCGAGCGGCTTGCCGGTCTCCGGATTGAGCCCTTTGGTCCAGGTCAGATCGTTGACGTACTGCGCGCCCTTGATGAATTTCCCGTTCGTGCGGTCGAGGGTGTAAAAGAATCCGTTGCGTCCGAAATGGCTGACCACCTTTCTCGGTCGCCCGTCCATCACCGTGTCATACAGCATGTGCACGCCGACCTCGTCGTAGTCCCACGAATCGTTGGGCGTGTATTGGTAATACCACGCCAGCTTCCCGGTATCGGCGTTGAGCGCCACGGCCGAGTCGGTGTAAAGGTTGTCGCCCGGGCGCGCCTGCGGATCGAATTGCGGAACCGGGTTTCCCGTGCCCCAGATGGTGAGCCGCGTGGTCGGATCGTACGAGCCCGTCTGCCAGATACCGCCGCCGCCCGTTTTCCACGCGTTATTCGTGTCCTTCCAGGTCTCGCTTCCCGGATCGCCGGGTTTGGGGATCACGTACCACCGCCACAGTTCCTTGCCCGTTCGCGCGTCGAGCGCCGCGACCCATCCGCGCGTTCCGGCGTCTCCCGCCCCGTTCGCCACGAGAATTTTGTCCTCCACCACCAGCGGGGCTGTAACGAATCTCTCCCGCGTGCCGAACTCGTTGGTAGTGGTCATCATCTTGTCCCAGGCAATTTCGCCCGTGTCGCGCTTCACCGCGATCACGCGCCCATCGGGGAGGTTGGCGATCACCATGTCCTCCCACAACGCCAGCCCGCGCGTGCGCGATATATTGCCCTGGTGCTTCACCCCGGGATCGGTCACCCACACAAATTGCCCGCGGTCGGGCTGGCGCGCGTCGATTTTGTAAATCGTGCCCCAGCCGTCGCTCGTATACATGAAGCCATTGTCGATCAACGGGTTCAGCTCGTTTTCCGGGCCGTTCTGCCCGATGTCCTGCATGCCGCCCAGCGCCAGCGACCACACCATCCGCAGATTCTTCACGTTCTCGCGGTTGATCTGAGACAGCTTGGAGTACCGGGTATTCCCGTAATCGCCGTTCATCATCAGCCAGTTTTGCGGCTCGTTCTGCGCGTTGAGCAGCCGGTCCTTGTTGACCGTCATGGTGTACTGCGCAAACGCCGCAACGGCGAGCGCTCCCGCCAGTCCGCAGGCGAAAGCCGCCATTCTCAAAGATTTCCGCACATGGATTCGCATGGATTTCCCCCGGAAGAAGATAGAGATTCGCGCCGCGCCGGTCAAGTGAGAAGCCGCGCGGGCATTCCGTAAAACTCGTTCCTACTGCCTCTCCGACACCTCGATGTTGTGGAAGGACCGCGCATTCGCGGGAGTGCTCTGGGCTTCGAGCGTCAGGACTTTCCCGTCCTCAGAAACCGAGTATCGCGCCCTCTCAAGCGCCTTTCCACCCCTGCTGAAAGTCGCCTGCACGGTGCGTGCGTCGATGCGTTTGGTCGCCACCGTTTCACCCTCGTCGGTCGCCCCCACGGAGGGATAATCCTTGCCGTCCGTCTTGATCGTAAACGTGTGAGTCGTGGGCTTTCCCGCCGCGCTGACTCCCTTGACGAAGACTTTGCCATCCGCTCTCCACGTTCGGGTTTGGCTTTGCGGCCCCGGCCCCGGATCGAAATGCGATTTCGCGGTATTGAGTCTCCAGGTCCCGGCGAACGGGTTCGTTTGAGCCTTCGCCGGGTACGCAGCGGCTAAGCCGATAATCACAGCGCCAGCGATTAGTAAACGCCGCATCATGCGCGATCTTCCCTTGGAAGGTTCTCGAGTCATTTCATCTCTCCGTTAGAGGCGCGATGCAGCCTGTCTTCCGCTTCCAGCAGACCCAATTTTCAGTTGGAAAATACCTGTTCGAAGCTCTTCGCCATTGCAAACAGGTTACATCGCAAGAACCGTAGTATCACTGCTTGCGCCAGGAATCCAAGGCTTATTGGCTGTGAGGGGACTGACGGCCTTCGGAAGCGGATTTGATCTCTGGGGATGCGTCGCTGCGATCGTAGTATCCGGTGCGGGTGCGGATGTTGTAATTGTGGCCGCGGACTTTCACCTGGATTCGGCGGAATGAGCCGTCATGGCGGAGATCGGACGGATAATATCCCAGCCGGTATTGCGAACGCAGCTCGCGCGCGATCTGCTCGAACGCTTGCCCGACCTGTTCAGCCGACTTGACTGGAATGGTTCCACCTCCCGTTTCGCGAGCGATTTTGCGAACGCTCCTGTCTCCGTGGTAGCTAGTTCCCATCAGCGAGTAAAGCTCCGGGTCGCTCAGAATGATCGAGTAAACAATTACGTCCGCCTTCTCGGCCGCCTCGATGGATTCCTGCAAATTGACCTTGCTGCCCTGGTTCTGCCCATCGGTAACAAGGACCAGCACCTTCCGTCCGGCACGCGCCTTCATCAATTCGGAGGAGGCCAGATACACGGCATCGTAAAGGTGCGTGCCCCCGGTGGCGGGCACCGCGCCCTGCTGCAGGATGCTTCTTCCCGTGTCGTTGATTTTCGCCGAATCGATCGCCTCGGACAGGTCGATCGCGGCATCTGTAAAATCCTCCAACAAATTTACGTCTGCGTCAAAGTTCATCACAAAAGCCTGGTCGCCGCTCCGCAGCACCTCGCTCACAAACTTTTTTGCCGCCTCCTGCTCCGCACCCAATAAGCGCCCCTGGCTGACGCTCGTGTCAATGGCCAGGCCCAGGCTTAAAGCCATATTCGTTTCCCGGGAAAAATATTCGATTCTCTGCGGCACGGAATCTTCGGTGAGTTGGAAGTCGTCCTTCGTCAAATCCCGAAGCAGCCGGCCGTGATGATCTTCGGCGATCGCATATACATTCACGGCCACCGAACTGACCTTTATCGACTCGCGCGAAGTGTTCTTCTGCGCTTCCTGGTGGCCGATTGCCGGCCACAACGCGACGGACAGGCAGCCGGCGATACCAACGTACGTTCGGACGGTTCGCGCGAGCGAGTTTAAATTATTTGAAGGCATACCGCCTGCGGCTTGCGCGGCTGAATACGGAGCTCCTGAGGTCTGACGATTCCGCCCAAGTATAGCCCTCGAAATTCGGGCAAAACGAAAAAGAAAGGCCGGAAGTGCGAGCAGACGCCCCTGCGCGGGCGGTCTGCCCTCATCCGGCCCGGGTAACAGATGCAGCCTGGCGCCGTGCTGCGTTTGCTGCGTTATTCACCGCTCACTTGGACGGGCACCGTTTCGATCAGCTGCGGCTGCTGCGTCATAAGCACCTGCAAGTCCTTCGGCAGAGCAAAATAAAACGTGCCATGATTCGTCCGCAACGCCCGGACGCCCACCTGCCCGTTGTGGCGGACGCAAACCAGTACGTTCTTGTCGCTGTTGCCATTGCCGTCAAAAACCTGCGGCAGCACCGAACCTACGATTTTTGATCCCTGAGAAACCACGACGAATTTCGGTTCGTTTCCGGTGAAGCCGTCGAGTGACAGTGTGTAGTCACCCGTCGGAAGCACCATTGTTCCGATTTTCGCATCGAACGGCAGCGTGAATTTGCCCAATGCCGGCCCTGCTTGTGAAGCTGGCGCAAGCAATCCAAAACCAAAAACCGCACTCAATACCGCGACGAAAATACATTTCAGGCAGACCTTCATCGATCGCTTCCTCCTCCACTGGGATTTAAAGCTCGGGCTATTCTGCGGTGGCGGTAAGTATTCGAGGCTAGTACTCAGGTACAGATATGGGGCAGGTGTTCCAGCGTGAAACTGTCTGTACGGCAGGTGGGCCGCATCGCGCGCGGGCGACAGCCCCAAGCTCTGGAGCCTCTTGAGCGTTTGTCGCCACAGCCTCGCCGGCAATCGCCGAGGACGCCTGGTTTGGTCCACGACGGCGTTCTGGGGCGGGTCTTCCGACTGTGTTGAACGGGACAGAATTGAAACAAGGGCTTGCTGTAACCTCTCGACTTGAGGAGAGAAGTCCCTCAGGAAAATAAGGAGAAAACAATGTTTGGATACGGACTGCTGGGCACCATCCTTTTTATCTGCTTGGTCGTGTGGCTTGTAAGAGCGCTGTAAGCCGGAACGGTTTGCGGCGGTGAGCAAAACTGCCCGACAAAGAACGTTGGGAAAACCATCGAGGAGCAGAGTTCTCAAGCATGCTGATTCGTCTGGGCTACGACATTATTTTCGATACTCCTGCTCCGGTGCCATTTGTAACGCTGCTAAAGGTGCACGTTTCTCGGGTGAATGACCTGCTGCAGCTGGATGAATTGAGGATCAGCTCGGCGACACACTTCGAGTGCTACTTCGACAGCTTCGGAAACACCTGCTGCCGCTTTCTTGCGCCCGCGGGACAGCTCCGGCTAAGCAATTCAACCCTGATACACGACTCCGGCGAGCCGGATCCGGTGGCGCCGTGGGCCCGCGAAATACCCGTGCAGCATTTGCCCAAGGAGGCGGTTCAGTACTTGCTGAGCAGCCGATACTGCGAAGTCGACCGGATGTCGAACATTGCCACGGAGCTTTTTGGCGGGATCGCTCCCGGATGGAATCGCGTGCAGGCTGTGTGCCAATGGGTTCATGAGAAGGTAACTTTCGGATACCAATATGCCAACGCCCAGAAAACGGCGCTCGATATCTTCACGAATCGCTTTGGCGTTTGCCGGGATTTTCAGCATCTGGATATAACGATGTGCCGCGCGCTGAACATCCCGGCTCGATACGCCACAGGATACCTGGGTGATATCGGAGTGCCGGTTTCGCCCGCCCACATGGATTTCAGCGCCTGGTTCGAAGTCTATCTGGAAGATCGGTGGTGGGCCTTCGATGCTCGCAACAATCAGCCGCGCATCGGGCGGGTGCTCATGGCCTTGGGACGCGACGCCTCCGATGTGGCGCTCACCACATCGTTCGGCACGGCAAATTTGAGACAATTCACCGTGATTACCGACGAGGTGCCACAGAACGAAGCGGCACACGCCTGAGACTGGCCATTTGTTTCACTGTGCTTGTTTCATCCAACGCAGGCCAGAACGCCACACGATCCCCCAAAGTCTCGCATAGTTGAAATGTGTTCCTTACGGGACAGAAACGGTTGTCCGAATGCCCTAAGATTGCCTCTCGATCGATCGCCGTTGATCGGAAGCCAGGAGAGAAGAAATGTCGAATGCAAAAGGTGAGAAGTGCGCACACCCGGTTTGTTCGTGTGTGACCACGTCGGGCAAATACTGCAGCACGCAGTGTGAGGCCATGGAAAAGACCCCCGATATCGATTGTTCGTGTGCGCACGCCGGCTGCAAGGGCAAAACATCTTAGGCAAACAAACAATCCAGATCAAATTCGTCCCTGGCCTCCTGTCAAATCCGGGGCTTGCCGGGCGAAACCAACAGAGTTTCAGAAGCAATACATTTCCAGAAGTTTTGTATTTTTTATCCAAACTTGAAAGGGAGATAACAAAATGTTGAAACATTTTCTGTCCGTAACGATGCTGGCTCTGCTCGTGACTCTAACTGCCGCCGCCTCCGACCGTGAGGATGACGTGAAGCGCACCCACAAAGCCGCCGAAGTGTTCAAAGACATCATGAACACTCCGGATCAGGGAATTCCTCACGATCTTCTGGAATCGGCAAAATGCATTGCCATTATTCCGGGAGAGGTGAAGTTTGCCTTCATATTCGGCGCTAACTACGGCAGGGGCCTGGCGACCTGTCGCACCCGGCACGGCTGGAGCGCGCCCATGTTTGTGGCGATCGACGGCGGAAGCGTAGGGTATCAGATCGGCGGATCCTCCACCGACCTCGTGATGCTCTTCATGAACGATCACGCGTTGCAAAGCCTGCTCAGCGACAAGTTCAAGCTCGGGGCCGACGCCTCTGTGGCCGCCGGACCGGTCGGGCGAAACGCGACCGCTGCCACCGACCTTAAATTGAGTGCGGAGATTCTGTCGTATTCACGCAGCAAAGGAGTTTTCGCCGGCGTAAGCCTGGATGGCGCTGTCGTCCAGACGGACAAAAGCGGGGACGAAGCGATGTATGGCCACGATGTGGACCGCCACGAAATCCTGAGTGGCAAAGTTGCGGTTCCCGTCTCAGCTCGTCAACTGCTGCACGAAATCAGCGGATACGTGCAGGAAGCCAACGCCAGATAGCGGCCTTCGGCGGTTGGAACGCCGAATTGCTCCTTGACAACGCATACTCGCCCGTTTCTGGATGGATGACATGGTGTGAGAAATCCGGCAAACACCCCATGTCATCCTCCCCATCCCGGAAATCACCACGGAAGTCGGCCTTTGGAAAGGCGGCCAATGATACTGTTCGGCAGGGATGTATTGCTGGTCGGAGAGACTTTCCCTGTTGCCCACGCGTTGACGGACAAGCTCCGCCGCTGGATGTTCCGCTGCCGGTTCGCCCGTAATCTGCGGAGCGCCTCCGATCTGTTGAGGTCACAAACGGTCGATCTGGTGCTCAGCAACACGCATCTTACGGACGGAACGGGCTTGCGCCTCCTGAGGACTTTAGCTGGCCTTCCAGTTACTACGTTCCTCTGCTTGCCAGTCGAAAAAAGCTGTTTGTGGCCGGCCGCCATCGATGCCGGAAAAGCCTGCCTGGGATTGCCGGCTCTGAGGCCTTCTGAGTTTGCAGCCACCCTGGAAGCAACGGCCCTGCGATTGTCTGCACCGCCTTCGCTCGATTAACGCGAACCCCCGATCAGGCGCAGCATCCCGGCGGAAAGAAAAGAGCCCTGTCCGAAAGAGCCCTGTCCGAAAGAGGACAGATAAGGGCAAGCGCTCCGAGTACGATGCTGTTTGCAGCTTTGAGATCGAAAAGCGTTCAAACGCTTGGGGAGAAATCGCGATGTTACTACTGATTATTCTTCTGGTTCTGTTGTTTGGCGGAGGCGGCGGGTATTACGGCTATTCCCGATGGGGCAGAAGCGGGGGATTCGGAATCCTTGGGACGGTCCTGCTGATTGTCTTGATCGTGTATCTGGTCGGCGGCCTGCGGTGAGGCGGTTGGCGCCGCTCTAACGCCGAGGCCAATGTAGCGGCAATGAGCTGGCAGCACACATCTGTCAGCTCATTCCCCTGAAGCTCACAATCCGAATCTCAGAATCCGCAGCCGCTTTTATGCGTTCGTCTCCGCGCTTGCCTGCCCCACCCGCCGGCCCCCGCGATCATTGCACGCGGAAGTGGCCGAAAAAAAATAGAAACAGAAGGATCAGAATCACCGCACTCACGCCGCCGATGGGGTAGTAACCCCAATTCTTGCTGTGCGGCCAGGTCGGAAGGCTTCCCACAAGCGCTACCAACAGCACAATAGCGATGACGAATAGAAGAGTCATTTTTTAGCCGCTCCTTTGATGAGCTTTGCCGCACATTTCCGCGGCGATATTTTGGCGGATCGGGCCACGCGAGGCTTTGCCATTTCTTCCCGCACACTGGCGAGCACGGCTTGGAAAGACTGTCTCTTTGACTTGATATCCGGCCTATGCGGCAAGTGGTGCCTCCCACCGTATCCATCGATCTAATGATCCAATCACCGAATAATCTAATGATCCAGCACACTCCGAAAAGCGGCCCCTAAACAACAAAGAACGATGATTGCCAGATAGCCGATTCCGGCGTCCCGCCCGGATGGCTACCTGGCAACCTTCCCCGAACCAGTAGTGGAAAACACTAGAGGATATTGATGGAGATGCGTAAACCGGGATGGACACGATCGTACATGTAATAGCCGCCATCGGCATACACCACATACACGTCATCGGAGTATCCCCAAGCCACGGGCCATGGATCGACGAAACCGAATGAGTAGCCGCCATACTCGAAGCGCCGGCTGGTGTACTCACCTCGGTTCACGTGGAAGCTATGTCCGCTGCCGAAGCTGGAAGCATAATGGGACTCAGAAATGCGGCCGTACCTGGAGCCACCCTTGTTTTCGGCCACGGCATGTGCCTGCTGCGCGTGTGCCTGTTGCGCTTGTGCCGGGCGTTCCGTATTGCTTCGCTCTGTGTTGTTTGCCGCGTGTGTCTGTGGCTGCTGAGTATGGGCGGCTTGCTCTGTGCGTTTCTGCTCTGCCGGCTTGGCATTCTGTGTCTGTTGGTGTGCCGCGGGCTGGGCCTGGTGTTGTTGTTGATGTTGTGGCTGCTGCTGCGCCGGCTTGTCCTTCTGCTCTGCCGGTTTGGCCTTCTGTTCCTGTCCGTGCTCTTCCTGGCCTTTCTCTTGCCGCGCGTACGCGGAAGCCGTGGCTCCGAAAAACACGAGCAATATTGCTGTAGCGATTGGCAATTTCATGTGTCACCTCAATTTGAATCGTCCACTGGGACCATGCAAAGTGTAGAGACTCCACACTTCATCGTCTGTCTCGAATGGCACAGGTTCCACCTGGGCGTGAATCCAGATCGGAGGCACGGGTCAGCGTTCAGTGGTCTAGTACTTTAGGGCTCAGTGATCGCGACATGCCGTATGCGTTACTACAGGACTGCTTGTAAGAATCACCGCGAGCGCGCCTTCTTTTGCCGCGTTTCAAAGGTGTCATGCGCCTTCACAATGTCGTTGCTTGCGAAGCGATGAGCCACTGAGGTGTTCGGCCACGACTTACCGACCTGGAAAACTTCCTGAACGCCCTGTGATCGCGCAACGATCGCGCGCGACGATCGGCGCGCCCGGCAGAAAATGCTAGGGCAGCTTCATGTAACGGCTGTGGCAGGCGTCGCAGGAAAGATCGATCAAGTGCCCGGCATCCAGGAGTGCCCTGGCGTTTTTTGTCTCGGCTGCCTTCGCCGCCATGGCTCCTGCTTCAATGAGCGCCCTCGACTGCTTGATCCAAACCCCTCCGTCACGCGCGCGTCCCGGCATCATCAGCAGGTTCCCCGTCTCCATCAGCGTGATGGCGCTGTTGCGGACCTGTTCCCACTGCGCGTCGGTCTCAGGCTTGCGCTCGTGCGTGCCTTTGGCGTCAAGATCGATTTCCACCGCCCCGAATACGATGTCCGATGACGGGCCGACCGTAGCTTTCATAATCTGCGAGACTTCGGCAACCGGCTCGAAGGCCGGCGCCGGACGCAGATACAGCGTGAGCGCGCAGCCGGCGGCTGCCGCTGCGATCATCGACACGACCCAAAGAAAAATCCGCATCGGCCGACAATATACGCTGGTTCTGCCTGAAGGGTCGAGGGAAACAGCGAGGAAAAACGACACGGAGAAGATGGCGAGGACAAGTACAAAGTCGGCCTTCGTCCCGTGATTATTTGCCAGAAGCGCGAATTCTCTGTTCGTTTCTTGCGACTCTACGGGAACATTCTCGACCGCTCTTAATTTTCAGCCGTCGCTGGATCGCGGCGCGAGGGACGCGTTTGGCTGCGTATTGAGGGGAAGGCGGGCGCGATGGATGTGGGAGGCGAGTCCGAGGTGTTGAAGTATCCAAATGGCGTACCAGTTGAAGTCAATTTCGTACCACGCCAGACCGTGCCGGGCCGAAACGGGGTTGGCGTGATGGTTGTTATGCCACCCATCGCCGAAACTCAGCAGCGCAACCCACCAATTGTTGGTGGACGTGTCGCGAGTCTCAAAGCGTCGCGAGCCCCAAATATGCGTGACGGAGTTAACGAGCCAAGTCGCGTGCTGTCCCACCACCGTGCGCAGGAAAATTCCCCACAGCAGGAAGGGCAGTCCGCCGGTGGCGTAGAGAACGACCCCGAGAATAGCCGTCGGCACAAAATGGTACTCCGTGATCCAGACATGAAACCTGTCTTCCACGAGATCGGGGACATAGCGGTCGAGCGTCTCTGCGTCCTGGCGCAGCGCATTGCCAACCAGGATCCAGCCCACATGCGCCCACCACTTTCCGTCGCGCGGCGAGTGCGGATCACCTTCCTTGTCGGCGAATTGATGATGGATGCGATGCGTGGCCACCCACAGCAGCGGTCCTCCTTCCACAGCCGTCACGGCGCAAACCGTAAGAAAGTACTCAAACCACTTGGGCGTCGTGAAGGAGCGGTGGGTAAGCAGCCGGTGATAGCACATGCCGAGTCCCAGGCCACCCGCGACCCAATATAGAAAGAGCGCGACGAAGAACGCCTTCCAGGTGAAAAAAAAGAGCGCCGCCACTGCCCCCACATGAAACAAAACCATGAAAGCAGCAATCAGCCAGTTGAACCGATCCTTCTCGGAGTCACTTTTTCGCGAAGCATTGAACCGTAAGACAGGCGCAGAGGTCATAGTTTCCGCATGGACTGCGTGGGGCGGCCTGGTAGATCGCTAGTGAATCGCAGGCGTCAGAACGCGCCAGACGCGAGAGTCAGAGCCTTGATTCTGACAGGGGCGCTTGGATGGCTGCCAGCCTACGCGCCCGGTGTGCGGTTGTACAGCTATTTGTACAGCTATATTGTTCGGACATCGTGGCAGCAGGTCGCGTCAGGAGCAAATACGATATGTTCCTTGTTCAGGCCGTCCGATGACTGCTCGGCCGCGCCCCAAGGCGTGCTGCCAATCGATGTGCTCGATAGATCGAGGGAGACGAGTTTACGCCCCGGCCACCCGACTTTCACTGGCAGCAGGAACGTACGGAAACGTGTTCGACGGCTTCGAAGTGACGGAATCCTTGCCGATCCCGAGACGAACAGGCGTGTTCGCCGCTATGGAAAACATGACATCCGGCGCATTGTCCGTGAGAGAACGACCATTCCATCCTGCGAACCCGAACACGGCGGGCGTGCCCACCTCGTAAGGGAGGATGTTAGGGAAAAATCGGTGTGCGACTTTCTCACCATATGCAACGGGATCTTCGGCTGTTCCATTGGCGGAGACGACGCCGGCAATTGCTTTCGCGACGGCTGCTCCATAAGTTGCGAAATCATCGGCAGGACGCCCGGCATTAAGACGATTGCCGAGATCTTCGTTGTACTGTGTAAACAGCGGATGGATCATCGGAAGGCCCACGCGATTGATCGACCGCCAACCCCCTGCGTCGGTCGCTAGCGTTGACACGGCCCAGACGCCAATTCGACGATTATCTCCTGCCTCCGCGAGCAACTCCTTATCCGGGACCTCCAGCACGATGGAATACACGGTGTGGCCGGCAAACAGATTCTTGGCGCGGCCTGGGTCCCATCCGGAAAGATTTATAAGCGTACCATCCTGAAATGCGTGGCCAACCGCGTGCAACACGTCTGGCTCGATCCAAAACGGATCACCAGCCCTGCCGGCCCAGACGCGCAGCCCGGTTGCCGTGCTGAGAATTTCGCCGGTTGTACCCTGTGCGACCACCGTGCCAGCCGCTTCCGGATTAGCAGCGTCCGCACCTGTCAAGCGCCATACGGTGTAGGTCTGCCTCCCATCCTTATCGCGTTCGTTGAACTTGAGGCGGTAGGTGACATCTTCGATTGCATCGCCGTTCAAATCAATTTTGAATTCGTACATTCCTTCCGGATGGTAGCCGGGCGCAGGAATGGGGCCGAAAATTGAGTGGCAGACATTGATTGCGAATACGGTGCCTGTTTCGCCGCGGAAAACATAGAGGTCCGTGATGTCGAGGCGGATGTCTTGACGAGCGATCGGTGAATCGAGGTGATGTGACATGGCGATCCTCCTTTGTTGGTTAGCCTGCCAGTACAAAACCAATACGAACCTAGTCCCACCGGACCTGGAAGCCGTAAATTACAGAATTATCATTTTTCAGGTCAAGTTAATTTGTGATTACGTCCTGCGCCGCCTCAGGCGACACTAATTATGCCCTGAGTGCCCGCGCAGGCTCTTGCTGCGCCACGGATTCTTCCAACCGATCGAGGAACGACCATAAATTTAAAGGATCGGGCTGGCGCTTCGACCGTGTTTGACCCTAACCTTGAGGTGTAAGAACGGGTTCGAAGGGGGAAACAGTGCAGACGCGCAAACTTGGCAAGAGCAACCTGGAGGTTTCGGCTATCGGGCTGGGCTGCATGGGAATGAGCTTTTCCTACGGGCCGCCCAAGGACAAACGGGAGATGATCGCGCTTCTGCATGCGGCCGTCGAACGGGGCATCACGTTCTTCGATACCGCCGAGGTCTACGGGCCGTACATCAACGAAGAGCTCGTCGGCGAGGCGCTGGAGCCTTTCCGCGGCAAGGTCGTGATCGCCACGAAGTTCGGGTTCGATCTGAGCGGCAGCGATCATCGTCCGGGAGCGCCGGGCCTCAACAGCCGGCCTGAGCAAATCAAGCAGGCCGTCGAAGGTTCGCTCAAGCGGCTCCGGGTGGAAAGCATTGACCTGCTGTATCAGCATCGCGTCGACCCGAACGTGCCCATAGAAGACGTGGCCGGCGCGGTGAAGGAACTGATTCAGTCTGGGAAGGTCAAGCACTTCGGACTTTCCGAGGCGGGCGTGAACACGATTCGCCGCGCACATGCCGTCCAGCCGCTCACCGCGCTGCAAAGCGAATACTCTCTGTGGTGGAGGAGGCCGGAGCAGGAAGTGATACCCACGCTCGAGGAACTCGGGATTGGCCTGGTGCCGTATAGCCCGCTTGGCAAGGGATTCCTGACCGGCAAGATCGGCGAAAACGCCAAATTCGACAGCTCCGATTTCCGCAGCACCCTGCCTCGCTTCACGCCGGAGGCTCTCAAGACGAACCAGGCGCTGATCGACCTGCTCGGAACGATTGCGAACCGCAAGAACGCAACTCCCGCTCAGGTCGCGCTCGCCTGGCTCCTCGCGCAGAAGCCATGGATGGTTCCGATCCCGGGCACTACGAAGCTCAACCGCCTCGAAGAAAATATTGGAGCGGTGGCCATCCAACTGACGCCCGGGGACCTGCGAGATATTGATGCAGCCGCATCCAAAATCACGGTGGAGGGAGCACGCTACCCGGAAAGCTCGAGCGCATGACGGGTCTTTGAGCCGGTCGGGCAGCTATTTTTGCATCCATACTACGAAGCGCCGCTTTTCGAGCGGTCTGCATCGCTCTGGTCCGGCTAGCTAAGAGCGCTCCCCCCGGCCGCCACATATTAATGATGGAAGGTTTTCAAAGGCCATTCGCCGAGAGGACGTTACATGGACATTAAAAGAGCTGGTTCCCAACCTTCGGGCAAGGGTCCGTCGGAGTGGTTCACTGGAACGGTACGAATCGATCCGCTTTTTCAGGCCCCCGATCCGGCGCTTGTTCAGGTCGCTAGCGTGACGTTCGAACCGGGTGCGCGGACCGCGTGGCACACGCATCCGCTCGGACAGATTCTGCTCATCACGGCCGGCTGTGGCTGGGCCCAGCGCGAAGGGGGGCCGATCGAAGAGATTCGCCCCGGCGACGTGGTCTGGTTCGCGCCCGGCGAGAAGCACTGGCACGGCGCCACATCGTCCACCGCCATGACGCACATCGCCATTCAGGAAAAGCTCCACGGAAAGGTTGTCGACTGGATGGAGCAGGTCACCGACGAGCAGTACCGCCGGTGAAACCGCTTTGATTTAGAAGCAGAAATGCGCCGTGTGTCCCTTTGAAGAAGTCTCTTAAATTTGGCCTTTCTGGTCTTAGAATGTGGCAGTAACGGACATTGAGAGAAACGCGTGCTAGATGAAGTAAACAATAATGAAGAACGGCAGGATGGAAGTCTTGAGCCTAGGACCATCGCTGAAGCAATTCCACCGAATAACGTCTCCCCTCAACAAGCGAGCACTCAGCCAAGTGCCTCAATAAGCCTTCCGCCGCAGCCCCCACAGCAATCGCCGACCGAGTCGGAAGAAGTTCAAATCAGTCGGGCTATGCTTGAAGTCAACAGGAGATCGGTTCGCGCTACCACATATGGAATCGTTGTTGCTGCTATAGCAGCCCTTTTCTTCTGGCTCCAATTCAAGACCATGACGTACCAAACTCAAATATTTAGTGCGCAGGCCGTCGCTAGCGTAGCTAATGCCATTTCCTCTGATGATCTGATCAAGAAACAGATTGCTGCGTTGCAACAACAGGCACAAGCTGCTCAGGATAGCGTGGCAGAGATTCGCAAGCAGATGCGGGGTAGTCAAGCGGCAATTGTTACCGTGGGTTTCCCTAGGAATCCAGACAGTATTCAGGCGTTGGTCATCGGAATAATTGCCGAATTTAAGAACGTTGGGAAAGTAAATGCGCTTCAATTCAAATCGATCACCTCGCTGCAATTGATAGAAATTCCAGATTTCACAAATATCGGCTCTCCCCAAACTCTTCGCGTTGCTAAGCCGCAAATTCCCCCTTATCTCCCTGATTATGGCAATGAGGTCTTGGTGAACGCAGTTTTCGATGAAAGTGGGGTAACTGAGAAGGATGTCGACGCTATTCGGACGGGCAAGGCTACCTACAAAATAACCACTATATATAGCTACGATGACGGCTTCGGGGATACGATTTCTCAAAACAGATGCTACATGTTCGTGCATATCATCCCTCCGGAAACCGGACAGCAGTTCTGGAACGAGTGGATGCCGTGTGAGTTTGGGAGAATTCTGTACAGGAAGTTTAGAGGCCGTTAGGCTAGCGCCAGCAAGAAGTAAGTCAAACGCTGAAGTGAGCTACCTGAGTGGAAAAGGCGTACTGCGCGATCTTCAGGATAACCTTGAACTAATCGTGAGCGCGCGCATCAGCGGTTCCCGCTCCTGACGCCCGCGTAATGCACGATGATCGGATCAAAAAGTTCCGCTGAGTAAGCCAGCTCATTCACTCGCCCAAGGCACGGCAAGGTTGTCGACTGGTTGGAGCAGGTCAGCGACGAGCAGTACCGCCGGTGACAACTCTCTGCCGTAGAAGCCTGTGGGATAGCCGTCACACCAATGCGTGACGCTTATCACCTGCGCAGGGAAGAAATGTAACGAGAATTCACCCGTGGACGCGCCAGTCACGAGCGAAAACTTGATCTTCGGAGGGGACCATGCCCGAACATTCTGCACAGCCAGTAGGACCGTTTCGCCAAATCTGGGCTCGGTTCAAGCGCAACTGGATCATCAGCGAAATTCCGCAGGAAGTTGCTCTTTGCGAGTTCGACTGCCGAAAAGGCCAGTGCTCCCAAGAGGAATGGGCTGCGTGCAAACGCCGCATCTCAAGAGCGGCAGGGGAATTGATGCCCGGTCCGCCTGCGTCTCTATGAAGGAGTGCCGGATTTGGATGGGAGAAGCCGAGTCCTCGCCGAGCGATCTTCAGGACAGCCTTGAACTAATCGTGAGCGCCCGCATCAGCGGTTCCCGCTCCTCCATCCTGACGCCCGCGTAATGCACGATGATCGGATCAAAAAGTTCCGCGGAGTAAGCCAGCTCATTCACTCGCCCAAGGCACGGAAGCGCATTCCACTCGAGAGGAAGCCAGTCGACCTTTTCAAGTACTCGCTCCTCCAGCGTGTTGTCCGCCAAGTTCCCGGTCAGTTCGAAACGATAGCCAAGCAAATCCATCACCGCCGCGTTTTCCCACCACGGGTGGCTTATATATTTTGTCATCTGCCAGATGGTGTTCAGAAACCTGAGCGACCATTCCGATTTTCGGATCAGGAACACGCCCATGTTGGGCCTCTCCGCGTACATCACGATGCCCGGGCTGGGCCGCGTCTTCTGAATGTGATGCGACACCAGGTAGAAATCCTTGCCATCCTTTATCACCTCGGCGATATTCCGGTCCGTCCGGACGAAACACGCGTCGGCATCCACCCACAGCAGGAAATCAGCGCGGCAGTTCGCAAACTGATTGGCGATCAGGGCGATTTTCCCCCAGGAGGCGGGCCGATCCAGGGCCGGCATGGGCAGGATCTCGAAATCAAGCCCATTTGCCGCGGCGTATACCGCAATGGACTTGGCGGCGATGTCGCCTACGCTCGCAAATCGTTGATCGTAGGCGGTAACGACTTTAATCTTAGGCACCCACTCGTCTCCTCAGTTCCTTCTTTGCGCGATTCCCTCATCTATCCTTCCAACGATAACTTTCAGGATCGCGTGCATGCGAATGGGTTGTGTCCGTTTTGTCTATTGGGTAAACGGCACAGGATTCGGAGGGGCGAAACTAGCCATAATTGCTGAAATCCGAGCCCCGGCGCGCCGCTTGAATCTCTATGCTATTGAGAGGGAAAATGACGCGTGGAGACGCTTACCGACGTTCCGTTCACGATTGTGTGTACGCCGTCATCTACCGCAGGGCGCTCCTGTTCAGGATTATCAGTTTGAAGAAGGCCCGCGCCCACCATCGTTTATTCACTCAACGGAATCGCCCGGGCATTTCGAGTAGCGGCCTGTAGACACCACCCCATGCGCGTCATCATCATCGGCGGCAGCGGACACCTCGGCTCCTGGCTCACGCCGCGGCTTGTGCGGGCGGGGCACGCAGTGGTTTGCGTCACCAGGTCCCGGCGGAAGCCCTATCGCGCGGACGAAGCGTGGCGCGAAGTCGAGCAGGTAGCCCTGGACCGCGTGGCCGCGGAGGCCGAGGGAACCTTCGGTTCAAGCATTCTCGCGCTGCGCCCCGAAGTGGTGATCGACCTTACCTGC
Source organism: uncultured Acidobacteriota bacterium (assembly GCA_963848365.1). GTDB lineage: Bacteria > Acidobacteriota > Terriglobia > Acidiferrales > UBA7541 > Palsa-295. The sequence goes on along the minus strand of CAWKDI010000001.1, from coordinate 187,749 downwards.
TACACGGTGGAGAGCGCGCGGCAACTAGTCGAAGCCCTGAACGGCCACGTGCAACAGTTCCTGCACTGCGGCACCATCTGGGTGCATGGGATGGCCATCGAGGTTCCGGTCGCCGAGGACGCGCCCCGCCGCCCCATCAGCGAGTACGGCCGCCGCAAGGCGGCCATCGAAAAATACCTGCTGGAACAAAACGCTGCCGCCGGCTTCCCTTCCGCCATCCTGCATCCCGGACATTTCGTGGGGCCCGGCTGGGTCCCCCTGAACCCCGCAGCCAATTTCAATCCCGAGGTTTTTGCGGCAATCGCGCGCGGCGATGAAATCGCCCTCCCCAATTTTGGCCGCGAAACGCTGCATCACGTCCACTGTGACGATGTCGCGCAAGCCTTCGTGAAGGCGATGGCCAACTGGCCGCGCGCCTCAGGCGAAAGCTTCCACGTAGCTTCTCCCGCCGCGTTGACGATGGCTGGCTACGCCGAGTCGGTAGCAGGATGGTTCGGGCAAGAGCCCCGCCTTCGCTTTTTGCCATGGGAAGACTGGCGCGCCACCGTATCCGCGAAAGACGCCGGCTTTACCTGGGATCACATTGCGCGCTCGCCCAATTGCAGCATCGAAAAAGCCCGCCGCCTGCTCGGTTACGAACCGCGCTATCGCTCCCTCGACGCAATCCGCGAATCCCTCGCATGGCTCTGCGCGAGTGGCACCGTCCCAAGCCTGTCGTCTTTTAAGCTCCCCTGAGAGCCAAGCCCTTTCCTCCGCAGTCCAATGGTTCTGATGTTTCGCGTTTGCCGTTCTCCAACTGGCAGCAATATTTACAAGGTATGACTTGACAAACATTTGGCAGCCGATGTATCAAATCGCCATTAATTCGCTATCTGGGGTGTTAGCCATTCTTTGTGCCGAGCATCTTTACGTAAAAAACGAACGCACCGGCTTCCTGTTTCGCGGGGCCGTTCGTTTGATCGAACGGTATTTCATATTTCACTCTGTGTTCGTGATATTTGGCTTGGCGTCGATGGAAGCATGAGTTCGCAAATCTAGAGGAGCGGGGGGTGTTTGGTGCTTAAAAACAGAGGGATGCGGTACGCTCTGGTCGCTTTTTTTCTGCTGATTCTATCGGGCCCCCGTGTAATGGCGCAGACAGCGTCCACGGGCGCGATCAAAGGCACCGTCACGGATGCCTCCAATGCGGTAGTCCCGAATGCCACTGTAATCGCCACAAACCTTGGCACCGCCGTGGCGCGAACGGCGACGACCGGATCAGACGGTTCTTTCACGATCAGTTTGCTGCCGTTGGGCGATTACAAACTGAAGATCGATGCCACCGGTTTCCGTTCGGAAGAGCTTCCCTCCGTGACGGTAAACGTGGCGGAAACCTCGACTGTAAACATCGTATTGCAGGTCGGCGCTCAGACCTCCTCGGTTACCGTGATGGCACAAGCCGAAGCGGTGAACACCACCAATGCCACGTTGGGCACGGTCGTCGCCAGTCAAACCACCGTCGCGCTTCCCCTGAACACTCGCAACTATACGAACCTTCTGGGTCTCCAGGCCGGAGCCAATGCCAACGTCTTCAACGCCACCACCTTGGGAAAAGGTTCCACGGACATCTCCGTGAATGGCGCCAGCCCTGGCCAGAACAGTCTTTACATGGACGGAGTTTCCATCACCAATAGCAGCAGTAACGGGAACATCAGTGGAAATACAAACGACCCGGGAATCGGCCTTGTCGAGCCGGACGCGATTCAGGAATTCAAAGTCCAGACGTCGATGTTCGATGCGGGATTCGGCCGGAACGCGGGCGCCAGCGTCAATGTGGTAACCAAGACAGGCACCAACAGTCTGCACGGCTCGGCGTTTGAGTTTTTCCGAAACACGGTCCTCAATGCCAACGACTTTTTCCTGAACGAAGCCGGGAAGCCCAGGGCCGCACTGGACCAGAACCAGTATGGCGGCACCGTTGGCGGTCGCATCAAGAAGGATAAGCTTTTCTTTTTCTCGTCTTACCAGCAGCTCTGGCAGAAAAACGGGGCTGCCTCCCAGGGTCTCTCGAATCCCTCTGAATTCCCTATCCCAGGTACTGACGGGGTAATCGGTGATTCCCGCGGCACGCTCGGAAATCCCGCGGATCAGGCCTCTCTTGCGGCGGCGCTGGGAAAAATGTTCGGATCCGGGTGCGGTACCGATAAAAGCAGTACCTTGCAAGGTGGGCTGCAGGTTTTATGTACGCCTGGAACAGGCCATAACCCGTATAACATCAATCCGACAGCCCTCAATCTCCTCCAGCTCAAGAATCCCGATGGGAGCTATTTGATTCCCAGCCTCACCCCGGCACAATGGGCTCAAGCGCAGGGTCTTGGAAAGGCCAGCCTGATCGTCCCCTTGTCCATACCAGCCTACTTTTCGGAAGAGCAATTCCTTCAGAATGTGGATTATGTGGTCAACAGCAAGAACACGTTGTCGGCGCATTACTTTCTCAGCCGTGATCCCGAAAAAGCGCCTTTCGGGTGTACCAACGGCGTTTGCTATCCCGACACAGGCATCAACTACCTCTATTGGAACAACTACGGTAACCTCCAACTCACATCGATCGCGAGCACCAACCTCGTCAATACCGTCCGGTTTGCGATTGCTCGCGGCACGCTAAATGCCCAGCCGACCGAACCGTTTACCGATTCCGCATCTTGCCCGGGGGCCAATGCGGCGGTCTCCGCGGGCATCACATCACACCGATCCAATGCAACCTGAATCAACTGAACATCATTATCGTTACGGGAGACTTTGAAATTGGCGCCGCCGGCGGCATTCCCACCCTCAAGTCTTTTGACGATTGGGACGCCAGCGACGAGGTCTCCTGGTCGCACGGGAGGCACACGCTCCGCTTCGGTGGTGAGTACGAACGCGACCGCTACGACTGGTATTTCAAGGCTCTCTCCATCGGTAGCGAAACGTTTCCAGACATCGCGGATTTCCTGGTCGGCTTGCCCGGCTGTTCAACCGCTGGTTGCAGCGTCGCAAATCCGGGAAATACGAATGGCACCGCTTTCAGCAACCTGTCCGCCACGGGCAATTATCAATCGGAGACGCCCCCAGGAGGCTTGAACCATGCGTATCGCGATTCCTATGCAGCCTTGTTCGTTCAGGACGACGTCAAATTAACGCCGAAGTTAACCGCGAACCTGGGAATGCGATGGGAATATTTACCCATCATGATTGACGCGAAAGGGTTCGCCACAAATATCAACCCGAACTACATCAATGCGGTCCCCATTCCGGGAAATTCGGCAAGTTGCCCCAATACCAGCCTGCCAGCGGGCGATGCCTGCACCCTCGGCACCCTGGCCGGTTTCGTTGTTCCCTCCAATTTCCCCTTCTCGGAATTCCAGGCGCCCGGCGTGGGTGGCCTGATTCAGAGTACCCACAAGGGATTTCAGCAGGACAATACCCCACTCGACGACTTTTCGCCGCGCATCGGGCTGGCATGGTCGCCCTTGGACAGCAACCGGCTCAGCGTGCGTAGTGGTGTCGGCATTTTCCGGGATCGTTCCGGTGCGCTCAATTACGTCGGTGGGATCACGCAAGCCATTCCTTACGCTACCCCTCTTTTCGAGACCACCCAGCAATCGGCTCTTTTGGCCTCCATGCAGCAGCCCTATATCATTCCCCCGAACCCCTGGACGCCTCGTACCGTGGATTTCACCACCGGCCTTAGCTCGAATTTGACCGACACCCTGACGACCCCGAACTACAATAGAACGCCAACCACCTACGAGTGGAATTTGGCCGTGCAGTACCAATTCCTTCCCACGTGGACCGTAGAGTTAGGTTACGTTGGTTCTCACGGCATTCAGAATGAATCGCCCGGCGGCATACCAAGTTTCACAGGCCAGCAATTGAACGGACCCTGCTTGGTCGGCTTCGCCTGCCCCGTGGCGGATCCCGCGATTGCCACGGGCTCCGTTACGGCAAACACGGTGGCAAACGCCTCCCTGCGCGTGCCCTACCTTGGCTTCGCTCCTACCGGCCTGATGGCGTTTGCAGATGATTACGCCACCAAGTACAACGCCGCGCAGCTTACGGTGCGCAAGCAGATGTCACACGGCCTTTCGCTGAACGCTGCGTATTCCTGGAGCAGTGCCTTCGGTTCATTGTTCGCTTATAACTCCCCCTACGTTGCTACCTACGAACGAAATATCAATTACCATCCGCAACGCCTTACTGTGAGCTACCTCTGGGAAATCCCCGCCAATTACCAGGGCTTCCTTGGAAAGGTCGCCAATGGCTGGGGCGTTTCTGGTGTAACCACTGCTCAGGACGGCGTACCCCTCACTATTACCAACGGTAAAGGGGGAACCATCTACGGCCAGGTCAACCCCGCGACGGCTGAATACTGCGCAGGAATGGGCCCGGGCAACGTAGCGGCGTCCGGCAGTGACAAACAGCGGTTGGGCGGAGTGTTTGGTGGACTCGGTTGGTTTAATACGCCCGCCGTAAATTGCGCGGACCCCACCGCCCTGAACGCGAACGGAACCCCCACCAACGGAACCGGGTGGGGCGACGTCGGGCCAAGCATTCTCCTCGGCCCGGGACAGTTTAATTGGGATATATCCCTGATCAAGACCACCAAGGTTGGGGGCATACACGAAGACGGGTCTCTCGTTTTCCGCACCGAATTTTACAATGCCTTCAATCACGCGCAGTTCAATAACCCCGGCACCTTGGATGTCACCAAAGGAACGTTCGGTCAGATCACCAGTTCATCGGTGAATCCGCGCCTGATTCAGTTCGGCCTGAAGTACATCTTCTGACCTTTCGCAGGTTGCGGAAAAACCCGGTTTCTAGGGGGTCGGAGCTTCAGCTCCGACAGAAGTGCAGGCATTCAAAAGGGCTTTAGCCCCTGCAGCGGTGCGAGTGCGGGTTGTGGGGTGTGTTGCGCGGGGGTGCGCAGTTATTTGTCATCCCGACCGCAGGCTCGGCGGTCTTTGTCGAGCCGGAGCGGAGGGATCCCTCTTCAATTCCGCCACAAGCCGCACCCCCCTGCGTACGGTGCGGGGGCTAGTGCGGGTTGTGGGGTGTGTTGCGCGGGGGGTGCGCAGTTATTTGTCATCCCGACCGCAGGCTCGACGGTCTTTGTCGAGCCGGAGCGGAGGGATCCCTCTTCAATTCCGCCACAAGCCACGCGATGCTCACTTACGCGGTGATGTTGCTCTTCCGGGTGCCCGACCCTTCGCTTTCAAGGGTCGGGATTCTGACTTTCCAATTCCGCCGAATCACACAGAAAGACCCGGCCCTCACGCCCGGAGGGTCACGTCAGCAGCCCCCAGCGCGAACGAAAAACAGCTTTGCCGCACAAACTCTTCAGCTCCCGCGCAAAGTCCGGGTTGCGGCATTTTTCCCCGGCCTGCGAGGGTTCCCCGGCAACGCAAATACAACGTATCCCAGGGTCGCCTGATCCGCAGCCGGCACATTCTCGCCAAATCCCCGCGCGCCTTTTTTCAAGCCGAACACCGGCGGCGCCCCCGATCCCACCACCAGATATTCCCTTCCCTGCGCCTCGTAAACCGACGGTAATCCAGTCAGTCCCGCCGGCATCTTGTAAGTCCACAGCTCGTCGCCGTTGTCCACGTCAAACGCGCGCATCTTGCCATCCTTCGCGGTTGCAAACACCAGCCCCGTAGACGTCACAACCATGCCCACGCGTTCGCCCCCGGCGAGCATGCCCGTATTCTTCCCGCCTTCCTTCACGGCCTCTTCATCCTCGCCAAGCGGCTTGCGCCACCGTATGGTTCCCGTGTTCAGGTCGTAGCAAATAATTTCCGACCACGGAGGTCCGATCACGCCCGTCACCAGGCCGTAGTTCGAATAGAGACGCTGCGGCGCGACAATTCCGTCAGGATAGGGGGGGCCGACGAATCGATTGTTCCCTCCATAGAGCGCGGTGAGCCTCCGTGGATTCAACGGAGCCGGCAACAGTCCGCCGGGCGCCCCCCCATTGGCGACCACGGGCCCGGTCATGGGCCTCGACTCCGCCGCCGCGCCACCGCCGCTGGCGCTCGCAAGATAGTTGTACAGCGTGTCCACCGCCGCCGCGTCGAGGTCCGGATGCGCCGGCATCTGCCCCTTCCCGGAGGCGACAATCATCCGGAACTCCGGCAAAGTAAGCCGCGAAGTGACTCCAGCCAGTGGCGGAACCTCCACGGACCCAGCCAAATCCGCGCCATGGCAGGACTGGCAATTCTGCTGATACTCCGCTGGCGCCGCCACACCACCCGGGCCGCGCCCACCCGCTGCGCCCGTGGTCACTGGCAACTCCGGCCCCTGAATGTTGATCAGTGACGGAAAGTCGGAGGACGTAACGAAGAAAAGCCCCTTCTCCGGGTCCGACGCGCTCGTTCCCCGGTTGCTTCCGCCCCGCGACCCGGGTATCTGAACGGTATCGCGCATATATCCGGCCGGCGTGAACAATCCCTCGTTGCGCGCGCTCGCGATTTTTTCTTTCCACGTGGCGCGCTCCTCCGGAGTCAGAAGAAACGGATTCACGTCGTCCGCGCTCATCTTCTGCCGCGCAAACGGCGGAGGAGCCGTCGGAAAAGGCTGCGTGGGCCACGCTTGTTCTCCCGGCACATCGCTTTGCGGCACGGGACGTTCCTCGATCGGCCACAGCGGCTCGCCCGTCACGCGATTGAACACGTAGACAAAGCCCGTCTTGCCCGCCTGCGCCACCGCATCAACCAGCTGCCCGTTGTGCCGGACGGTGATCAGCTGCGGGGCCGAGCACGGGTCGGAATCCCACAAGTCGTGATGCACCTCCTGAAAATGCCACAGTCGCTTGCCGGTGCGCGCATCGAGCGCCACCAGACTGTCGCCGAATAATCCCATGCCGATCCGGTCGGCCCCGTAGAGATCGTAGGTGGGCGACCCCAGCACCACGTAAACGATCCCGCGCTTCTCATCGAGCGAAAGCTCGCCCCAATCGTTCACCCCGCCGATGTACCGCCAGGCATCCTTGGGCCACGTGTCGTACCCAAATTCGCCCGGGATAAGGAACGGTGTGAAACGTCCACACGACTTTCCCGGTGATCACGTCGTACGCGCGAATATGCCCGGGAGGCGCCAGAAAATTCTCGCCCGTCGACGACCCCTCGATTATCAAATTCTCAAACACGCGCCCCGGCGCATCGCTCTTGATGCGCGCCACCTCCGCCGGCACGCGGTCGAGCCCCTCGCGCATGTCGACCAGCCCGTCTTCCCCGAAGCTCAGAATCGACTTGCCCGTGCGCGCGTCGATCTCCTCCAGAAAGTGATTGATCTGGAAAATCAGCCGCCGGTCTTTGCCGTCCTTGCTTTCCCAGTAATTCACTCCAAGCTCCGCGATGGTGCTCAGCCCGGTGTGAATCCAGATTTCTTTCCCGGTTGCGGCATCGAGCGCGATCAGCGAATTGTTCCGGCCGTACACATACATCACGCCGTGGGCGATGATCGGGTTCATCGCCGACTGTCCGTTAAAGTACGTCCACGCAACCCCCAGTTGCTTCACGTTGCTCTTCTTGATCTGCTCGAGCGCGGTAAACCGCGAATTGTCCGCGCCGCCTCCGTAGTCGCTCCACGATTTGTGCCCCTGCTGCGCAGCCGCGAACGAACACGCGAACGCAATCGCAACCGTGGTCGCAATCATGAAAAAGCCCGGCGCCGTTTTCTTCCCGGATGACTTCATAAAAGCTACCTGCCCTTTTGCTTGAACGCCCCAGGCTTGCCCCAGAAGATGAACGTTCCAAACCGCGTAGCGGTCACGATATCCATCGCGCCGTCGTTGTTCAGGTCGGCCGCGTAAATATCCGACCCCGCCCCGGAGCGATTGTGGATCAGCTCCGGCACGAACTCCGCGCCGCCGGGAGCCTTCGGGTTGCGCACCGTCTTGTACCAATACAGCACCGCCGGCCCGTACGGGTCCGGATCGAGATAATCGTCGCGATGCGACCAGTAGCGCTTGCCCACGATGAAGTCCGGTATGCCGTCGCCGTCCACATCGGCGAAGGTCGTGCCGTGCGGCTCGGAGAATGTAACGCCGCCGGCGTTCTTGGTCGACAAATCGTCCATGATCATGTGCTGCACGAACGAAATCTTGCCCGCGGCGTCGCGCTTCTGCTCGAACCACGCCAGCCCATATCCGTGCGCGTTCAGCACGGTGACGACGTCGTTGAGGCCGTCGCCGTTCACGTCGTACACCGCCATCACGCTCCCGCCCATGATGTTGCGCCCGTAGCGCGCGAAGGCCTCCGGATGATACGTCCACGTCTCCTGCTTGCTTCCGGCCGGCGGCTGTTCCCACCACCCGAACGCGTTGACGATATCCAGCCGGCCGTCGCCGTTGATGTCGCCCACCCCGATGCCGTGAGCCGTCGCATAACCCGCTTCCGAAACGTTGTGCACGATCCACGGCCCGGTGGGATTCGCGGGGTCGGGCTTCGCGTAGCGGACGTAGCCCTGCGCCATGTAAACCAATTCCAGCTTCCCGTCCCCGTCGATGTCGCGCACCACGGCAATCTCCGAGCTGAAGTCGGGCACCACCAGGTATTTATCCCAGCGCCGCGATTCCCCCTTGGGATTCACGTAGAGCCACACACCCCGGTTCCCCGAAAAGCTGCAATTGATCACATCCGGCCAGCCGTCGCCCGTAAAATCCCCGGCAAACTGCATCCAGTCGTCGCGCGTGTATTCATCCGACGGATTCGTCGTCAGCGCCTCGTAGATCTCCCGATGCGTCGTGTAGTCCGGCCCGAAGTAGATGTGCGGACCAGACACCACATCCATCACGCCGTCATGATTGAAATCGGCGGCGCTCGCGCCCCACGAATAATAGAAATCGCTGAGCCGCTGCATCCGGAAGTGGTCGGAAACCTGTTCCGGCACGCGCGTCATGATCGCCAGGTCCTTGTACGCCACGTCTTTGAACTGCACGTCTCCCGTCCCGCCCACATACAGCGCGATAGGGCCATACTTTCCGATGGCGTCTTCCGCCACGCCGCCCGCAACCTCCCCGCCGTTGTTCAGAAACGAGCGCACGATATTCGCATCCAGAAACGTTTCCACGGTGTTCCACTCGCCCGCATGCAGGCTCGTGTCGGGAGGCGTAACCGGCAGCGTCACACCCGCCGGCGGTCCCGGATGGTCCCCGGGCCGCACCACGCGCGCCGGCGGATTCGGATCGGGAGGCGGCGCAATGCGCATCTGTCCGCCTCCGTGGCGCAGTTTCTCGCGCTTGATCTCACGCCCCTGCGCGTCGAGTGTCACAGCGTAGGACGCGACGTCGCCCTCGCTCAGCGACACGAACACGCCCTTCATCCCGCCTTCCGCGGTCTTCTCGGCGCGCAGCAGCAAGCCGGTTTTGCATCCTGCAGCGCATTTGAACGAGGCGTAAAAGCCGACATCCTGGTAGGAGTGGTCCAGCACCAGCCAGCCGCCGCCCGCCAGCTTCGGCGTGCCGGTAATCTCGCCGTTATTAGCTTTCCACGAAGCATCGCCCAACGAATGCCAGCCGGCCAGCGCCGATCCCTGAAAGGAGTAGTCCGGATGAAACGACGGCCCGGTGCCCGAAAGCCGCGCCCCCGCGGCCAAAGTAGCAACCACCAGCAGCAAAATGCGTTTCCCGGACATGTTCATCTCCTTCGCGCCACGCAACAATTCATGCGCCGATCACCGTTGGCCCAAAACCGGCAAATCGGTGCGATGCACAGCTTGTAGTGAACTCGGTGTAAGCAAATCTTCACGTCCAGAAAGTATACAAACAGTGGCGTGCAAGCAGGATCGCGTCTCGCGCAACGTACCCGCGCTATGTGTTATCAAGCGCCCCCTGCCAAGTCAAGTTCAACTCAGACTCAGCCAAACCGGCAACGCCCTGCCGATCGCCGTGTAACCGAGTCGCCTGGAAAGCCTTGCCCCAAGCCCCGTTTATGAAATATCCTCCACCGCGTGCGCTTGAGAGAGGGAACGCAATGCTGCGCGAACTAGCGAACGCAATGAAGCCTGCGACATCGAGAATGTCCCTGAAACATCTCGCGCCACGCGCGGCCGCAGCTGTTCACCATCGCCGCGCTGGCGATCGCGCTGTGCGAAGTAGTCCTCGCCGACCGCGCCGCCGCAGCCCCGGTTTACACTCTCACCCCCGTCGAATTCGGCATGCAGCTCAAAACGCCCGACGGCCGCGTCGTTTTCGAATACCTCACAAAGAAGCCGGACAACATCGGCCTCACCTCTCCCAGCGCGGCCTGCTTTCATCCGGTGAACACGCCCTCCGGCCAGTGCATCACCAGCATTGCCCCCGACGACCACCCGCATCATCGCGGCATCTTCTTCGGCTGGCACGACAGCGCCTTCTACGAGCCCCAGGTCCGCCCCAATCCGTCTCCCACTTCTTCCATGCGCGCAGCCACCGTTCGCCGCGCGGATTTCTGGGGCTGGGGAGTGTTCGCCCCGCGCGACGGCCGCCTCGTGCAGAATCGCGAGATTAAATTGCTCAATGCCGACGCGGCGCATGCCGAGCTCGCGATTCACAACGATCTCCTTGTTGAAAACCGCAAGATGGGCGAAGAGAATGACACCGTCACGGTAACCGAGCGTGATGGCGTCTTCGTTCTCGACCTCGCTTACACCATCGCCCCCACCGTCGAATACCGCCTCAACCAGAACGCCTTCGGCGGCTTCGACGTGCAATGCCGCAAGGACGGCGACTCCTACTATTCCGACCGAGGCGGGAAGAGTTACGCTTCGCGACGCGCAGTACGCCTACCCGGAGCTCGACTGGCCGAGCGAACCCTGGTACGACTACACGATTCAACTATCCGGCAACGGCAAGACCCTCGGCGTTGCCGTAATGGATCACCCGAAGAACCCGCCTACGCTGTGGCACAATTCGCGCACCCTCTGGATGCTCAACCCCTCGATCACGGCGGTTGGCCCGGTCGTCATCAAGCCCGAAAACCCGCTGACACTTCGTTATCGCGTCGTCGTTCATGACGGCCCGCCGCCGGTCGACGTGCTGAAAAAGCTTTCCGCCGAATGGCGCGCCACCTGACCAAAACCTTCCAGAAACGGGGAAAATAGAATGGACTACGGCCTCCAGGGCAAGCTCGCCTTCGTCAATGCCGGTGCGCACGGAATCGGCGAAGCGGTTGCAAATCTTCTCACCCAGGAAGGCGCCCGCGTGATCGTGGCCGATCAAGACGAAGCTGCCCTGGGCGGAGAAATCCTCCCGCTGGGCAGGTACGGTCGCGGCCGATCTCTCCACCGCGCAAGGCACCGATGCCGCCGTATCTTACGTGCTCGAGAAATTCGGCCGGGCCCCCGATATTCTGATCAACAATCTCGGCGTCGGCGACGCCTCATCCTTCGTGGAAATTTCCGACGAGCGCTGGGCGAAAAGCTTCGAAATCAACCTCATGGGCTGCATTCGGACCTGCCGCGCCCTCATTCCGGCAATGGCCGAAGTCGGTTCCGCTTCCATCGTCAACACCGGCTCTGACCTCGCCAAGCAGCCCGAATTCACGCTGATGGATTACGGCGTCTGCAAGGCAGGTCTTCTCTATTTGACGAAAGCGCTCGCCAAGCAGTATGCGCCGCGCGTGCGCGTCAACGCCGTTTTGCCCGGCCCTGTCTGGACGCGCATGTGGACGCGTCCCGGAGGAATCGTCGATCAACTGGTCGCGCATTATGGCGTCGCGGACCGCGATGCCGCGGTAAAAAGATTCCTCGAAGACCGCTATCTCCCGCTGGGAATCGGCCAGCCGGAAGACGTCGCCCACGCCGTGGTTTTCCTGGCCTCGCCGCTCGCGAAATTCATAACCGGCGCGACCCTCGACATCGGCGGCACCCTGCGCGGCCTCCTCTGACGTGGATCCTGTGGAAACGTGACCTATGGACACGAGGACGCCAAACGTTTGAGCGATACCCCGCTTCATAACAGCGCTCTCGAGTATCGCGCGGACATCGACGGCCTCCGGGCCGTCGCCGTAGTCTCCGTCCTTGCGTTTCACGCCGGCGTCAGCAGGATGCGTGGGGGGTTTGTCGGCGTCGATGTGTTCTTCGTGATCTCGGGCTACCTGATCAGCTCCATCGTTTTCTCGGAGATTGCCGCGTCGCGCTTTTCGGTCATTTCCTTCTATCAGCGCCGCATCCGCCGCATACTTCCCGCCCTTTTTGGCATGTTGATCCCGGTGACGGTGTTCGCCTCCATCTACTTTCTTCCGAAAGAGCTGATCGACTACGCCAAATCGCTTCTTGCAGCCGCGGCTTCTGCTTCCAATTTCTACTTCTGGCTGCATTCCGGCTATTTCGATTCGCCCGGCTCGAACCCTCTGCTCCACACCTGGTCGCTGGCAGTCGAAGAGCAGTTCTACATTCTTTTCCCGCTTTTTCTGGTGGCCGTTCGCCGGTGGTTTCCCCGGCATCTTCGGGCTTCCGTCGTAGTTCTGTTCGCCGCGTCTCTGCTCGCGAGCGCACTCGTCGTCCGCCACAGCCAGAACGCGGCGTTCTACATGCCTTACACCCGGGCCTGGGAGTTGCTGCTGGGCACTCTCGTGTCGCTGAAAATGTTCCCGCGAATGCGTGCCGCGCTTTTGCGGAACCTCGCCACGCTCGCCGGGGTTGCGCTGATTGCTTTTTCGGCAGTGTTCTACAGCCAGGCGACAACCTTCCCCGGCCTCAGCGCCCTGGCCCCTTGTGTCGGGTCGGCTCTTATCATCGGGGCCGGCGAGTCCGGCCCCTCTCTCGTCGGTACGGCGTTGTCGTGGCGCCCCATCGTCTTCATCGGGCTCATTTCCTACTCGCTCTATTTGTGGCACTGGCCGCTCATCGTCCTGCGGAACATGGGCATCCCCCTCGGATGGAGCATGGCCCTTCCGGGCCCTCACGCCGCTGCGACCCAGATTCGATTTGCCACCGCAGTCAATTTGCTCCTGTCGCTTCTGCTGGGAATTTTCTCGTGGAGATATATCGAACGCCCCTTCCGTAGCGGGCCGCTGCGTTTGAGCGGGAAGCCCCTGTTTGCGCTGGCTGGCGCGGTCACGTCAGTCGCGATTGCGTTTTCCCTGCTGATCGTTTTTACGGCAGGATTCCCGTGGCGTTTTTCTCCACAAGCCTTGCAGGTGGCCTCCCACCTCGACACCGAAGCGGATCAGAAAGCGATGCGCTCCGGCACATGCTTCATTACTAGGGGCAGCCGCTTCGAGGAGTACCGCTACGATCTCTGCCTGCGCCAGGATTCGCGCAAGAAAAATTACCTTCTAATCGGGGACAGCCACTCCGCGGCGCTGTGGCCGGGGCTGTCGGCGGCGCTCCCCGCCGCGAATGTCATGCAGGCCAGCGTGAGCAACTGCCTGCCGTTCGTGCGCGCGCAAGATCCGCCCGAATGCCGCGAGATGATGACGTTCATTTTTCAGAAGTACCTTCCCGAGCATCCGGTTCAAGGCCTGTTCCTCGAAGCGAGGTTCGCGCCGGAGGATGTGAGCGAAATTGCGGATACGCTGGCGTGGGCAAAAAGTCATAACATTCCGGTGGCGCTCTTCGGCCCGGTCCCTGAATACGATGCGCCGCTGCCGCGGCTTCTCGCCTATTCCATTGCCTGGAGCAAACCGGACTTGCCGGCCCAGCATCGCCGGTCCGATCCAGCGCTGCTCGATTCGCAGCTAAAGCATGAAGCCGCGGCCGTCTGGCACGTCCCTTACGTCTCGCTGTACGAGGCCGTCTGCGGCAACGAAAGCTGCACCGAATACGCAGACCAGGCGCATACGATTCCGCTGATGGACGACCGAGACCACCTCTCCGTCCCCGGCTCGCTCCTCGTCGCGCATCGCCTGATCGACCGCGGCGCCCTGCCGTTTTAATTCCTGCCCCGCGCCCCGAAAGTCTGCGCAAAAACGCCAGCCTTTAGGCTCAGAGTTTCATTGCCTGCGTGTGTGCCTGTACGTGTGTCTGTGTGCGGTGCGTATGCGTTTGCGTGCGGTGCGTGTGCGTGTGTCTGTGTGCCTGCGCGGTGGGTCGTGGATTATCCGCAGTTATTTGTCATGGTGTTTTGGTGTTGGGTGTTTGGTGTGCGCAGTTATTTGTCATCCCGACCGGAGGCTCGACGGTGTATGTCGAGCGGGAGCGGAGGGATCTCTCTCGATTCCGCCGCAAGCCACCCGCTGCCCAAAATGCCAGGTTCGTAGGGTGTCAGAGCCTTAGCCCCTGAGGAAAAGGTTTTTACATTATCCGCGACGCGCCCTAAAGCGCCTTCAGCTCTACCCCCGCCTCCCGCAGCGTTTGCGCCACAGCCGCGGCAATTGTCAGCGCGCCTGGACTATCCCCGTGAATGCAGATGGTCTGCGCGGCCGTGGCGATCTCGGTTCCGTCGCGCGCAATCACAGTGCCCAGTTTCGCGATGCGCAGCGCCTGCTGTCCCGCTTCCGCCGGATCGCGAATCAGCGCATCCTCGAATTTCCGCGAACGCAGTGTTCCGTCAGGCTCATACCGCCGGTCCGCGAACGCCTCTGCGGCCACCGGAAACCCGGCCTCCCGAAACACCTCCAGCATCGGCGACCCCGCAAGCCCCACCAGTATGACTTCGCGGCTCCATCGCGAAACGCCGCTCGCAATCGCCTCGGCCAGCGCGCGACTCCTGCGCCGCCTGGTTGTAGAGCGCGCCATGCGGCTTTACGTGCGCTTAAGCGGGCCCCGCAATCCTGCGGCCATTTCGGCAAGCCCCCGCACCTGTTCGAAAACGGAATCCGCAACTGCTTCCGCCGGCATCTACATCTCCAGTCGTCCCGAAATTGGCGCGATCGGGATACCCGGGATGCGCTCCAATCGCCAGGTTCCACGCGGAGCGCCTGCTCGATTGTCGTTTTCATCGTTCCTGCGTCGCCCGCATGCCCTCCGCACGCCACGTTCACAGATGTAAGAAACGGCATCAACGATTCCTGCGTGCCATCGGCGATCGCCTCCGGCACCTCGCCCATATCGCAATTCAAGTCGATGCGGCTCATTCGACTATCAGCCTCTCGGACGCCAGCAGCTTCTCCTGCTCGATCAGCAGCGCCCGAGCTGTCGCGAATTCGACCGCTTCGAATCGAATCTCATCGCGCGGGCGAAGCTGTCCCACGCGGTGCAGGTCCGCCGAAATCACGTTGGCGATTTTCGGATATCCGCCGGTGGTCTGCTGCTCCACAAAAAAGATGATCGGCAGCCCCTCCGGCGGCACCTGCACCGCGCCCAGCGAAACGCCTTCGGTAATCATCTGCCCCGAGTCCGCCCGTAAAACCGGCGCACCCTCCAGGCGCAGCCCCATGCGATTGGATTCCTCGCCCACCCGGTAAGTGCAGGCATAAAACGCGCGCTGCGACATCTCCGAAAACCAATCCACCTGCGGGCCGGGGGTCACGCGCAACACGCGGCGGGCCGATAGATGTTCCAGCGCCCGCGTCGCAACACTTCTCTTGTGAAATGTCGCCGCCGCTGCCGAACCAGCAGTCCCAGGCGCGCTCGCCGTCCCAATCTCCAGCACGTCGCCTTTTCGCAATGCCCTGCCCTCGAAACCGCCCGTCCCGCTCAAAAGATGCGTCGACGCGCTCCCGAGAAAACCGTCCACCGCAATTCCGCCGCGAACGCACAAGTAGCACCGCGCGCCCGACCGCGTGGCCCCCACGCGAAGCGTTTGCCCCGCCCGCACCTCGACCGAAGTCCACAGCTCGACGCGCTCGCCATCGAGGGTCGCGCCGAAATCCGAGCCGCTAATCGCCACCACAGCGCCGTCTGGAAAATGAAACGTCCCGCCGAGCAGCGTCATTTCCAGCCCCGCCGCACCCTCGGCGTTGCCAACCAGCGGTTTCCAAGCCGCAAGGAAATCGCGATCGGCCGCCCCGGACGGCGAAACCCCCAGGGCCCCGAATCCGTTGCGCCCCAGATCCTGCACTGTGGTCAACATCCCCGGCGCCCGCACCTCGATCACGCTCACGCGCTCTCCAGCTCCGCGAATCGCTCGCGGAAATCGCCGTGAAACGCACGCGATCTCCCATCGCCAGCAGACTCATCTCGCGCCCGTTGTGCCCATTGTGCCCACTGTGCCCACTGTGAATGTCGCGCACTTCGCGGAACATCTTCACCGGCGTTCGCCCAATCAGTCGCCACCCGCCGGGCACGTCAAACGGATACACGCCCGTCTGCTTCCCCGCAATTCCCGACGCTGCCCGCCGGCACGCTCCGCCGCGGACGCACCAGCCGCGGCGTAGCCAGCTCCTCCGGCAACCCGCCGAGATACGCGAAGCCCGGGACGAAGCCGAGAAAGTAGACGATATATCCCGCCGCACGGTGCAGCTCGATCACGTCACTAGGCGCAATCCCGTGCAGCTCGGCCACATCTTCCAAATCAGGGCCAAGCTCGCCCCCATAACACACGGGAATTTCCACGAGCCGCGATTCGGGCAGACGCACCTCGCCCAGCCGGTCGAGATAGCCGCGCAGAATCTCTTCCACTTCGCCGTGGGTCAGCTTCAAAGCGTCGAACGTAATCAGGAGCGAGCAGTATGCGGGATTCAGGTTGCGGACGTGCGCAATGGGTTCCGCTTCGAGCAGGCGCAGCAGCCGCCTGACCTGCTCGTTGGTCTCGATGGAGATGTCGTCGCCGAAGCGCACCAGGAGGGAACGGTCGCTCGCCGCTTGAAACCTCGCCCCGTGCGTCATGGCAGCCGGCAATTTAGGGGAGTATACGGGAGCCTGCAACGCAACGATCTATCGCGTCGCGGGAAGCTAAACCAGGAAGCTGAAAAAAAGCGAGCCGGCCGCGCTACCGCGGCAACAGGGCCGCCACGTTGCGCTTTGGGACGTAGCCCACCGGGATCAGCGCCACTTCCTTCATCGAAGCGATGTCGATCGCCGACACGGTATTGCTCATCGAGTTGGAAATATACGCGGTCTTGCTGTCAAGCGAGAGCGACATCCACGCCGCGCCCTTGCCGCTCAGGTCGGTCGAGCCAAGCAGCACCAGGTCGGGGAGCGAATAGAAGTACACCGCCGAATTCACGCGGCTGCTCACCACGAGCGTCTTCTGATCGGCGGTGATCGCCAATCCGTGCGACACCTCGCCGCCGCCCGGCACCAGTTTCTTGCCGGGGGTGATGTCCGGCAGCTTGATGCGCTTGAGTTCCTTGCGCGTGTCAAAATCCATCACCGAGAATCCGTTGAAATTCGTCAGCTGCATGAAGATCCATTTCGAAGAGCCGTCCGGATTCGTGGACACGACGATGGGCCGCACGCCCAGGTCCATCGGAATCGTCCACACCACTTCGTCGGTCTGCGCGTCGATCACCTTGATGTTCTTGTCCATGTGCGATCCGGCCAGCACGTACTTGCCGTCCGGCGTCACGTAGGCGTTGTGCGTAAAAGTGCCCGTGGGGATCGTCTTCACGTCCTTCTGCGAAGCGGTATCGATCACGTCCACGCCGCCCTTCCCGTTGATGATCGTGACGTATACCTTTCTCCCGTCGCGGCCGATGCCGATGTTGTTCGGGTGCCCGCTCAGCGCGATGCGGTTGATCACCTTGAAGGTTTTCGCGTCCACGATATCAAGGTGTTATCCGCCTCAGAGCTGACGTAAATGTGCATCCCGTCCGGCGCCACCACCACGCCGTGGTTCACCTCGATCCCGGGAATGTTTCCCGACCACTTTGTTGGTGGTTGGATCAATCAGCGTGATGTTGTCGCCCGCAAAGTTCGTCTGCAGGATGCGCGGCTTGTTCGCAACATCCTTAGCCGCCCAGCGCCGGCCCAGCTCGCCGCGCAAAAGCACCAGCGCCGCAAGCGCCCCCGCCGCTCCCACTGCCGCCGCCCGCCGAATCGTTCGCGTAATCATGTCCTTAGCCTCTCTTCCGTCGATAAGCCCTATGAGCAGTCGTAGCCCCTAGCCGTTGCTGTTGCCGTCGCCGTTGCCGTTGCCTCTAGCTGTTGCCGTTGCCTCTCGTTGTCATCCCGACAGAGCGAAGCGACGAGGGATCTCTCTTCCTGCGCCAACTCCACCGCGCCTGAAGCCGTTGCCTCTAGCCGTCGCCGTTGCCGTTGCCGTCACCGTCGCCTCTAGTTGTCATCCCGACAGAGCGAAGCGACGAGGGATCTCTCCTCCTGCGCCAACTCCACCGAAACTCCGCTACCCCTTCGCCCCGAAAACCCAAGCCTTCAGGATCAGCCACTCCGGATCCTGCTGCGAATTAAAGTGCTTCCCCCCGCTGTGGAAACCGTCCCCGCCCGCCTCCTCCGCCAGCGGATGCCGCAGCAGCGGGCTCTTCAGGCTCCCCGGGATCACCACGCGGCTGTACTCCGCAAAATTCTTGCGCGACGCCTCTTCATCCCACATCGTCGCGCCCGGAGGCAGCGCCTGTAGATGCGGATGCAGCCGCTCGTCGATCATATGGCAGGAGATGCACCGCGCGTGCCCCGGCCGCTTCGCGAGAAAAATCGGCTGCACCTTGGTCCGGAAAAACTCAAAGTCCAATACCACCGGCGCGCCCGAATCGGCAGCAGCCCCGGCGCCCGAACTTGCCGGTGCCCCGCCCTGCGCCGGCGCACCCTTCTGCGATCCCGCCGGTTGCGCCATCAACCCCAACAACACCAAAACCATGCACGCCATTGTCCGCACGATGATGTCTCTCCTGAACTCTGTCCCGCCAACTTCACAATCAGCAATATACTCAAAAGCAAACGCCGGAGAGGATAACCCGCCGAAGCCCCCCAGTCAATCAGAGTGCCCCGCTGAGGTAAGCGCCACCGGCACGCCAGTGGCACCGGCACTCCTGCCGGTGCTCTTGGTGTTCCTCCGCCCGTAAACAACCGCGCAGGCCCGTGGCTCACCGGTGCGTCATGCCGCAAGTGAAGAGAGATCCCTCGTCGCTTCGCTCTGTCGGGATGACAACGAAAGGCAAAAGCGTAAGGCGAAAACCGAAAACGGAAAGTGAGCGAGCTTTCCTGACGCAGGTGGCATTACGAAAACCAATCGCAACTCAAGTCAACCCACTTCGGATTCTTCTTCTCGATTAATTGAATGCGCTTCTCTCGGCGCCAGCTTTTGATTTGTTTTTCGCGAGCGATTGCCGTTCGGACGTCGCCGAAGACCTCGAAGTACACGAGCTTCCTTACGTTGTAGCTGCTGGTGAATCCAGCCACAAGCTTCTGCCGATGTTCGGCCATGCGCCGGTGAAGGTTGTTTGTGACTCCGGTGTACAAGACGCCCGAAGCGGATGCCAGAATGTAAACGCGGTAGGTCTTTGTTGCCATTTTCCTAATACGTTGGCACCGGCTGATGTGCCAAGGCAAGGTGCGGTGTCTCTTCGTTTTTGCCTCTCGTTGTCATCCCGACAGAGCGAAGCGACGAGGGACCTCTCTCCGTTTCCCGCCATCATCTCAAAGCGATTACCTGCAACCGAAATCTGTCTTTCTCTATCTTTCTGCACCGAACCCACACCATGCGATCCCATAGCACAAAGGAGTCGTTGCCTCTCGTTGTCGTCCCGACAGAGCGAAGCGACGAGGGACCTCTCTTCGTTTCCCGCCATCATCTCAAAGCGATTTACCTGCAAACGAAATCGTCTTTCTCTCCTGTATCTTTCTGCACCGAACCCACACCAAATGCGATCCCACAGCCCAACGGAGTCGTCGCCTCTCGTTGTCATCCCGACAGAGCGAAGCGACGAGGGACCTCTCTCCGTTTCCCGCCATCATCCAAAAGCTAGCAGCATTCACTTCCGCTGACCTGTACAAAAGTACAGCCCCATTGTCCATCAGTACAGTTGGTACTAGTTCCCTCCCAATTCCGTCCGTACGGACAATTGTGCCTCTCCCCCGGGCATCGCTAGCCTCCAGCAGAGGACGCTAAAAATGAGCGCAACACAAAGCAACGCCGGTCCCAAGTCATCAGAACCCCCGCGCAACGAACTCGCACCAGGCGCGGCCCCGCCAAACGCCGAACAATCCGATAGCGCCGCCAGCGAGATCCCCGTCGGCGAGCCTTGCCAGGCTCCCCGCAGACCTCTCCATCCATCGGCACGCCGCCGAACCTCCACCCGAGCGCGCCCGCGCCGCTGCGCCGCCACTCGCGTCGCCGCCCCAGCACCAGTCAGCGTGACCTACCATGAAGCCCGCTGCACCATCTGCCGCCACCCGGAGCGCGGAGCCATCGAAGAGGAGTTCACCCATTGGATGAGCCCCTGGTCCATCGCCGACGAATACGACGTTGACCGCCGCGCCATTTACCGCCACGCGCACGCCATGAACCTCTTCCCCATCCGCGACCGCAACCTTCGCTTCGCCCTGGGCCACATCATTGATGGGGCCGAACGCGTAGCCCACGTGCCCGCCTCCGCCATAATCCAATCTGTTCGCGCCTTCACGCGCATCAACCCCGAAGGCCAGTGGGTCGATCCTCCCGCCCACGTCATCGTCTCCTCCGGCTCCCGCCCGCCGGAACCGGGAAGCCCCGATTCGAAGCCATCCCCAGGCCGGCTCACCAGCGGCAAAACGCCAAAAATCTCGCCGGAACCCAACCCCGCTCACTCGACACTCTCGGACGAACAAAACACACCTCAACTAATTGAAAACAATCATCGGGACCACCCGCCACTCGACACTCTTGTGAGCAGCCGGCAAGCGTCAATTCCGCCGTCGCAATACACTCCGGTATCTACACCCAAATCACCGTCCCACTCGCAGTCGGTTTCAGTGGCGCCGGAACTCCCGCCGGAGCATCTCCAAATTACCGACGACCACTCGCCACTTGCCACTCGGGCTTTTCGCGCCTACCATTCTGTGATCATGCGAAAGTCGCGAAATCGTCTTCCGTTTCTGCTGCTTTTTGTATTTACCTGCGCGCTGCTGATGGCGCAGCTTGCCGCAATCGGGCGGCGCCACTCCGCACAGGCTGCCGCCATGCGCGCGGCCCGGCGAGACAGCACCTACGACGTAACCCTCGGGCGCGGCTACCGCTTCGACCGCGGCGGCTGGACCTACGTGCACCTGGAAGGCGCGCCGCACGATATCGGGGTGCAGCACGGCTACCTGATGGCTCCCGAAATTGCCGACTTTTACGGCGTGGTGCGCCTGGAAATGACGCACAACACCTCGCGCAGCTGGGACTTCTTCCGCCGCGCCGGGCGCGAAATGCTCTGGCCCAAGATCGACGCGGAATATCAGGAAGAGCTGCAGGGCATCACCGACGGCCTCAACGCAGCACGGCCTCGAAGCTCGACCTGTGGGACGTGGTGGCGATGAACGCCTTCGCCGAACTGCCCGACTACTACGTGCCGTGGCTAAACGAACAGACCAAAGCGCAGACAAAAGCGGCGCAGGCCGCCGATCGCCCCGTGTACGGGCATTGCAGCGCGTTCGTGGCCACGGGAAGCTGGACCAAGGACCATCGCATCGTGATGGCCCACAACAACTGGACCACCTACGTGGAGGGTGCGCGCTGGAGAGATCGTTTTCGACATCGTGCCGCGCGCGGGATACCGCGTGCTGATGGACGGCCTTCCCGGCATCATCACCAGCGACGACGATTTTGGCGTGAATTCCGGCGGCCTGATGGTGACCGAAACCACCATCGCGCGGTTTCATGGCTGGGACCCCAGCGGCAAGCCGGAATTCGTCCGCTCGCGCAAGGCCATGCAATACGCGGGCTCGATTGACGACTTCGAGAAAGATCATGCTCGATGGAAACAACGGCGGCTACGCCAACGATTGGCTGCTCGGCGACCGCAAGACCGGCGAGATCGCGCGCCTCGAACTCGGCCTGAAGCACACGAAGCTCTGGCGCACCACCGACGGATATTTCGCGGGTTCGAATTTCCCGAGCGACCCGGACGTGATCAAGGACGATACGACGTTCAACCCGAATAATCCTTCGAGTTCGCCGAACGCGCGGCACGCGCGCTGGGATCAGCTTCTGAACGAGAACAAAGGCAAGATCGACACCAGCATGGCGGAGATTTTCCTGGCCGACCACTACGACACGTTCACCAAGACGACGGGACCGAACCTGCGCACGCTCTGCGGCCACGGCGAATCGTCTTCGGAAGGCGAGCCAGCCTGGGACGTGAAGCCCTACGATCCCTCCGGCGCCGTGCAAGGCAAGGTGATCGACACGCGCATGGCCGAAGCCATGACGTTTGTGGCGCGCATCGGCCACCCCTGCGGCACCGATTTCGACGCCGCCAAGTTCCTGAACGCCCACCACGAGTATTCCTGGGAGTCGCCCATCCTAGAGGACATGGACTCGGCCCCCTGGACGCAATTCCGCATCGGCGAGCACGCCAGTCCGCTGCCAGCCGAGCCGGCCGCCGCCGCCGAGAAGTAGCAGCGCCCTAAGTGAAAAAGGAAATGCAGATCCCTCACTTCGTTCGGGATGACAGGGTGAGGCTTATCGCGCAAACCCGGCGCTGAGAATGATGGCGTACGGGTTGTACCGTAGAGCCAACCGGCGGTTCCTGACCTACTATCGAAAAACATGACTTTGACGCTGACGACTTTCTTCGCGCTGCTGGGCGGGCTGCTGGTGCTGGCGTTCGTCGCCAACCGGCTCTCGCGCTGGACGCGCGTGCCGGACGTGATCGTGCTGCTGGGAACCGGCATCCTGCTCGGCCCCGTGCTGCACTGGATCGACGTGACGCGGTTCGGGCCAGTCACGCAGGGCTTCGGCACGCTGGCGCTGATCCTTATTCTTTTCGCGGCGGGACTGGAGCTCGACCTTCGGCACGAGCTGAAACAGTTCTGGGGCGCGATGGTGCTTTCCACGCTGAGCTACGGGCTCACGCTCGCCGGGGTCGCCTTCTTCTGCATGCACGCGCTGAAGATGGAGAAGATGCCGGCGCTGCTGGTGGCCGCGCCGCTCGCGTGCATCAGCGGCTCGATCGTTCTGCCGGTGCTCGACCAGCTCGACCTGCGCAAAGCGCTCAAGACCATCCTGATTGTGGAGGCTTCTTTCGGGGACGGGATCGGAGCGCTGGGTGTGAGCGTGCTGCTCGATATCGCGTCCGGGAACGGGGCGACCAGCAGCGGCGCGCTTCCGATGATCCTGAAGCGCATCGGCCTTTCCCCCGGAACGCGCGGGGCGCTCGCAAGCGGCGTGGCCGCGCTGCTGCTGTTCAAATTTCTGCTGGCGCTGGCGCTCGCGGTGCTGGCCGGCTTCCTGTGGGTTCGCCTGCTGCCGCTGATTTCGGACAAGCAATACTGGCAGGTGCTCACCTTCGCAGCCGTGCTGCTGCTTTATTCCGGCATCCATGCGCTGGGAGGCAGCGAGCTTTTTGCGGTGATGGTGTTCGGAGCGACGCTTGCGAACATGCCCGATCCGATGAACCGGCGGTCGGAATTCGGGTTCGCGATTCTCGCGCCGGACCCCAGCCAGCAGATTCATTCCTTCCACTCGGAGCTGGCGTTCCTGGTGCGGAGCTTCTTCTTCGTGCTGCTGGGAGCGATCATCGAATTCGGCGGGCTGCGCAGGCAGCTGGTTCCCGCGCTCGGGATACTGGGCGTGCTTTTCGTGGCCCGGTTCATCGCCGTGCAACTGAGCCGCGTCGCCTGGCGCGGAGCCACGCCGCGGGAGCGCGAATTCGCCGTCCTGATGATTCCGCGGGGCCTGATTACGGCGGTGCTGGCGCTGGAGGTGGTGGAGGCCAAGCCGAACCAGCTCGTGTTCCTTACATCGCTCGCGTTTGCCGTGATTCTTTCGACCAATCTTTTTGTGCTGCTGGCTTCGATTCGCGCGCGGGGCATCGCGCCGGAATCTCTGCCCCTGGAGGCCGAGGCGGCTGCGTCCCCGACGGTAGGAGCCTAAGAATGCGGAGGATGGAGTGTTTCCTATTGGTCCAGCTAACCAATTGGAAACACAGTGGTTGCACAAACTGGAATTTGCGCGTGGACGATGCTACAAAACAAGGGCTCGTCCAGGTGTGTGTGTGTCTGAAAACTGCAGCTCAAAAGGGTGTAAGAACCCCGTGCCTGCGGGACTTGCCGCAGAACACATGTGCATCCTTCACTTCACGCTGTTCATTGAAAACGAGTCCGCGGAAATGCGGCGCGAAACGGCGCTGGGCAAGGTGCCGCACGAGCGGCAGAACGAAATGTTCAAGACGATCGTGGCGCGCGGCGATAGGCTGGTGTCGGTGGCTACCAGCGGCTTCCCCATGTCGGATGAGATCAAGGCGCGCATCCTGAGTACGCTGCTCACGCTGATGAATTGCCGGGAGAGCATGGACCGCGCAGCGATGCGGCAGTCGGCGCTGAAGCGATTCGCGGGGTGACCCCGGGTGACACCAGGTGACACCTCTGTGGCTAACAGCTCGGGCGGCGGTGATTTCGGCTGCGTGATTTCGGCTGCTTGCTCGTTCCGAGCACCGGCAGGAGTGCCGGTGCCACGTAACGGCGTTGCTGCGCGCCGCGCTTTAGAAGCGGGTTACGATCAGAAGCGCCAGGCCTACCGCGATGAGGTCTTCCGGGATGGCCACGGCAATGTCCGGAACCTTCAAACCCTTCACCAAGGCCTTGCGCGCGTGATAGCCCCCTAGCGTGCCGGCGATCGCGCCGATTGCTCCCAGCACGATTCCCACGAAAATCGAATGGCCTGCCGCGAGGGCCAGAGCGGCTCCCGAAAAGGCGCCGGTAACGATGCGCGCTCCGAATTGCACGGGCACGGTGCGGGCGGGCGTTGCGGGAAGCTGATCGGTGATGAATTCGCCCAGTGCGCCGATGGTGAAGAAGGCGACGGCAATCGTGGAGCCGAGAAACGCGAACGGAGTTCCGTGAAGGTCGAGCCATCCGAGGCGCGCGGCCCAAACTACGGCGGCAGGTGCGGTGACGGTGCGGAGGCCGGCGACGAATCCGATAGCGAGCAGGAGCAGGTGCAGTTCCGGGGTGGACATGGTGCGGCCAGACTAGGCCGCACAGCTGCGAGTTGTCAATTAGCAAAGGCGGGGGAGCAAAGCTGGGGGGCAAAAGCTGAGGCCCCGGGCAGGCGGAGCCGCTGCACCAGCGATCGCGAGTCGCATCGCGGCTTGAATGGGGAGTGAAGTACGCGGGGCGATCACGGGAGGGCGTCAGCCATTTGACGCCCTCATTTCTTGCTCGGCGAAATGCCCTACAGCTTTCCTTTGCCGTTTTTCATTACGGCGCTGACATCGTCGGGATTGATGAGGTCGGGCACCGTCCAGCCGTCCAGATCGTATTCGCTCATGCATTGCTCGGCGAAGCCCTTGTACTTGGCGGCCTGGCCCAGCGTCTCGGCGACCATCAGCGCTTCGACGCGGATGTTCTCGTGATTGCCGAAGTAGTTGCGCTCGTAGAGTTCGTGGCGGCAGCCGAACTCGGTGCCGATCGCGTCCCACATGAGCTTCATCAGCTTCACGCGGTCCATCGCATCGTAGCCGTTCGATCCACGAACGTACTGGTCGAGATACTTGCGGATTTCCGGCTGTTTGAAGTCGGCTGCGTGCGAGGGAAGATAAATGAGCGCGCTCGCCAGGATGTTCTCGATGATTTCCTTCAGGCGAGGATATGCAATGTTTGACATGACGCGGTAGGCCAGCCCGTAATCGAGATTCGGCAGCACGTAGCCGGGCGTCCAGGGAGTGGTGGTGCGCGCCATCGCGTCGGTCAGCGCCCAGAAGAGGTTGCGCCACGCGATCACTTCACCCACCTGCACCTGCACGCCGCGAAAATCCTTCGCGCCGGTCGAGTCCACGCCCTTCAGAAGAAGTCCCGCGATGAAGTCGAGCTTCACTGCCAGCCGCGTGCAGCCGTGAAACATGAAACGCGGGAGGAATCCCGAGCGCGGAAAGAAGTTGTTGACCTTGTCGATGTCGCCATAAGCGAATACGTTTTCCCACGGTATGAAAACCTTGTCGAAGACGATGATCGAGTCGTTCTCGTCGAGGCGGCTGGAGAGCGGATAATCGAAGGGGCTGCCCATCACGGCGGCAGTCATCTCGTAAGACGGGCGGCAGAAGAGCTTCAGGCCCGGCGCATCATTGGGCACGATGCAGACGAAGGCGAAATCCTTGGTCTTGATAGGCAGAGCGCCGTTGTTGGCGATGAAGTTGTAATTCGTCAGCGTGGACGTGGTGGCCACCACCTTCGCGCCGCTCACGATCAGTCCGCCGTCGGTTTCCTTTTCCACGTGCATATAGACATCGCGCACTTCGGAGAGTTCCTTGTTGCGGTCGACGGGCGGGATTCACGATGGCGTGATTGACGAAGGTGACTTCCTCCTGCACTTTCTTGTACCAGCGCCGGGCGTTCTCGTGAAACGGCGTGTAGAAATCGGGATTTGCGCCCAGGGTCGCGAGAAAAGAGGCTTTGTAATCCGGGCTGCGGCCCATCCAGCCGTAGGTCACGCGCGCCCATTCGGCGATCGCATCGCGCGCGCCCACCATCTCTTCCACGTTGCGCGAGGCTTTGAAGAATTTCTGCGTGTAGCCGCCACTGCCGGTATCCGTGTCGCAACAGAGAATGCTCTTTCGCTGGTCGTGCAAGGCGTCGTACAAGCGGGCCAGCATGCGCACGGTATTGCGAAATGCCGGGTGCGTGGTCACGTCCTTGACGCGCTCGCCGTAAATCCAGATCTCGCGGCCGTCTCGCAGGCTCTCTATATATTCCTGGGATGTAAATGGCTGCGTTCGCGTCGCGCCGTTCAAAACGGCGGTCTGAGTAGTTTCTTTGCCGGGCATCGCAAATCCTCCTTGTTGTTTCGTGGCCTGCTGCTGTACCGGGCGACGGATATCTGACTCCGACAACCACCGCATTTCATAAACAGGGGAGCGCAGTCGCGGCGAAAAATACTGTGGCGCCTTGGATCTGGCTGTAAGGAAGGTCACGCTTCGGTGTGATCCGTGGCACCAACCGGCCAGATCGGCCCAGAACCCGGAAGACCGTGGAAGCCTTTACTGCGGCGCCGAGGGTCCGGAGTAAAGTTTGACGCTGGCGGGGGGCGGGACTATGATCGCCGCGTTGCCTCGGATCCTGCTCGAAGGAGGTCTTTGTCATGACCAGAATGAGCGGTTCGGTTGGCTTGGTGCTGAAACGGAAGGGGAACCAGGTGTGGTCGGTGACGCCCGATCAGACGGTGTATGAGGCCATTGAAAAAATGGCCGACAGGGGCGTGGGGGCGCTGCTGGTGATGTCCGCGGGGAAGCTCGCGGGGATTATCTCGGAACGCGATTACGCCCGGAAAGTCATCCTCAAGGGAAAGTCTTCGAGGACGACGCTGGTGGTGGAGATCATGACGAGCCCGGTGATCTCGGTGCCTCCTGAGAAAACCGTGGACGAGTGCATGAGCGTCATCACGAAAAACCGCATACGGCATTTACCGGTCGTCGAACATGAGAGGGTGCTGGGTCTGGTCTCGATCGGCGACCTGGTGAAGTGGCTGGTCTCCGAGCAGGAAGAGACCATCGAGCATTTGCAGAATTACATCACGGCGAAGTATCCGTGATCCAGCTGGAACGGTTTCCTACTGAGACGCTTCCCTGGAAGTGGCTGGCTGAAATTCAGGCGTCTTTGGACTTCGTGAGGTGCCACAGGCCACTGAAGCCCAGCAGGACGATTGCTACCGTGAGTGCGGCAATTGTCGGCAACGCGGGTGGGGTGCGTCGAGATCTCATTTTCGAACTCCGTTCTGGCGGCGGAGCGTTTGAAAGGCAGCCTTGGTTTCCACCGCGTCGTCTTCGGAAAGAGTAGAGGCGGCTTTCGTTCGCGCGAATGGAGCGAGGGGACCAAGGGAGTGGGTCTAACGTACTAGGCGTTGAGTGCGGGTGAGTGGTGCTCTCTGGTGCTTGTGGTGCTTGTAGTGCTGGTGGTGCTTGTTGCGCGAAACGAAGAGATCCCTCGTCGCTTCGCTCTGTCGGGATGACAACTAGAAGCTAAAGGCGCCGATTTGGGCGCCTTTTTTCGTTCTTGGGATTCTGCTTTCGGCGACTATATTTCCGCTAGGGAGCTCGGAGCACCGGCAGGAGTGCGGGTGCCACTACGAGCACCCGCAACGGGTTGCGACAGGCCGTTTTGCTACTTCGCCGGTGGGTCCATCAGCGGCAGGACTTTATGGGGGTCGGGCCGCAGCAGGACGTAGACGATTTCGTCGGAGTCAATCGCGGAGAAGCGGTGCGGGGTGTTCGGCGGAATTATGATGACGTCGCCGGGCCCGACCGGTTTGCTTACGCCGCCGATGATCTCGCTTCCCGATGAAGTGGGGCCGCTGGGGGTGGGGGGAGCGCCCGGCTTGGATTCCTTCAGATCCTTCAGGGTGCCGCCCGTCTCGAGGACTCCCTTGCCGGAAACGATGTAATACACCTCGGCCACCTCGTTGTGCGCAACCGCGCCCGGGCCTTTCACCGACGCCTTGGAGCGATGGGCAATGCCGACGGCGAGATGGTATTCGTCGTTGTTGATGCCCACGACGGCTACCTGCGAATCGTTGGTTGGCTGGCTGGCGCTTTTTTGCTCGACGGCCATGAGGTCATCATGGGTGATGTAGGTGGCTGTGCCGCTGGGGGCGTGCTGGGACTGCGCGCGAAGAGGCGCGACGGACAGCGCGAACACGAACGACAACCCCGACAGAATCACGAGATGAGATGGCTTCAGCACTGGCACTCTCCTAAAAGATGATTGAATACGGCCCGGCATGCCGCACGCGGGCGCCGCAAACATACACCTCCCTTGGCCGGTTGACAAATGGCGAACGCCTAATGGCGAACGCCTCGGGAGGG
This sequence comes from uncultured Acidobacteriota bacterium, assembly GCA_963848365.1. GTDB lineage: Bacteria > Acidobacteriota > Terriglobia > Acidiferrales > UBA7541 > Palsa-295. The sequence continues at coordinate 158,992 of CAWKDI010000001.1, read as the reverse complement.
TTCCACTGGCAGAGAAATGATGCGGATTCAGGTCCGCTAGTTTTGGGGCTTCAGTCGCTGAAAGAAGCCATTGTGTTGAACGAAGATGTAGACATCTCCCGCCGCGGGGTGAAACTTGGCGGAAATGTCCGGGAGCTTCGCGCAGAAGCCCTCGCTGGAGATGCCGGATTGCAGGACGTCTTTGGCGACGTATCCGGTGCGGTTGTTGGAAGAGCATTCCTGCCACGCGCCGCGCATCCCCGTGTGGACGTACAAATAGGCGGGCTGTGGGTCGGGCACATGAAAGGTGGCCACGCCGCTCGAATCGGTCATCTGCTGGACGTAGCCGGGATGGTCGCGGTATTCGGCGACATAGGTGGTCCAGAGGCGGACGGGCTCACTGGCAATCGGCTGCCCGGTGCGTGCATCGATCATGTGGACGCGAACGACTGACTCGGCCCTGGAGCAAAGGGGCGCTACTCCCAACAGCAGCAGCACTACGGACCATCTCAAAAGCGATTCTGTTCTCTTCACTGAGCGAGTCTCCTTGGAAGCATTGTAACCTCTGAGACGCGTCTGGGGGACAAATGGAGTACGGGGAGGATGGTTTTCAGGGCAAAGGAGCGCAGGCAGGAGTGCCCGCGCCACCAAGAGGGCGGAGCCCAAAAACCTGGGACGCGGTCGGCGGCAAATGGAATACGGGGAGGTTGGTTTTCAGGGCAAAAAAGAGCGCAGGCAGGAGTGCCTGCGCCACCAAAAACGGCCGCGCCCAAAAACTTGAGACGCGGCCGGTGGCAGACGTATCCTTTCGCTGAGGGCAATGACCGATAAATCGCAGCATGCGTTCGATCATCGCGAGGCGATTGCGCACATCACGAAGGGCGACCCTCGACTGGCCGCGCTGATCGAGAAATGCAATCGAGTTCAGGCTGAATATCGACGAGGAGCAGACGCCTTACGAATCGCTTTTGCGCGCGATTGCGTACCAGAGCATTGCGGGGAAAGCGGCGGCGGTGATTTTCGGGCGGATCAAGGCGCTTGGCACCAATGGCCGCTGCCCCACGCCGGAGGAGCTGCTGCGCGTGCCCGCGCTGACGCTGCGCGAGGCCGGGCTTTCCGCAGCGAAAATCGCAGCGGTGCGGGACCTGGCGCAGAAAACCATCGAGGGCGTGGTGCCGACGATGGAAGACGCCCGGAAGATGTCTGACCAGGAACTGGTCGAGCGGCTCATCTCGGTGCGCGGAATCGGGGCGTGGACGGTCGAGATGTTTTTGATTTTCCGCTTGGGGCGCCCCGACGTGCTGCCCATCCACGACTACGGCGTGCAGAAAGGCTTCGCGATTACATACCGGAAACGACGGATTCCCAAGCCGAAGGAGCTGGCCAAGTTTGGCGAGCGCTGGCGGCCATGGCGCACCGTCGCCAGCTGGTACATGTGGCGGGCTATCGAAGTTGCCGGGAAGGATGCGCGGAAGATCGGGAAGAAGACTGGCGCGAAGAAGCGCGTTCCTGCGAAAAAGAGCAGCGTTGTGAAGAAACGCAGCGGGAAGAAGCGCGATCGGTAGTGACGATGGTGCTGTAGTGCTCCCGCCGGGGAGGCCGAAGGAAGAAGCAGATCCTTCGTCGCTTCGCTCCTCAGGATGACAACGAAAGGCAAAAAGCAACGGCAACGGCGGAGCAACGGCAACGGCAGAATTGATACCGAGGCGGATCAGGCGGGCTTGCTGCGCACCGTAAGGTACAGCGCGGCGATGCCGATGAGCAGGACGGCGCCTTCGAGGTTCACTGACACGCCGTGCAGGCGGTCGAATTCGGCGCGCAGGGGATTGCCGGGGGCTGTCGCGGCCACCGAGCCCATTTGCGCGCGCAGGACGTCCATGCGGGGGATCACGATGCGCTGCGATATCAGCGTGAGCGCGAGCATGAGGACCACGCCGATCGCTGCCGGCTGCGCGAGCGCCTTCACGGAACGGCCGAGGGCGAGCGACGCGGCCAGATAAATCACCGCGCAAATCACGCCCATCCAATGCAACCCTCCCAGGGTGAAGCCGACCAGCCGGCCGGCGTCGTCGATGGTTGGGAGCGTACGAAACGCGCCCTGCGCGACGACCGCGCTGAAGTAGATGATCGAGCCCACCCAGGCGCCGAGCGCAAACAACTGCAAAAATCGAAGGAAGTTGGTCATCGGAGACCTCGCCCGCGCCTTCCGGCAGCAGAGCACCGCCAGCGTACCACAGCCTTCATAAACGCATGGGGGCATGATAAAAACTTGCATGCGCCCTAGCGCCATCCGCGTGCTGCCCGCCTGGGCGTGCCTCGCCGCGTTGGTTTTGGTCTTCTCCGCGCGGGCCGCCGCACAATCCGCGCAGGCTGACGAGCCCGCCGCCAATCCCGCGCGGCCCACGGTGAGCAATCCCGCTACGCTTACGCCGGTGGGCTATCTGCAATTTGAGAGCGGCGTGCTGGGCGCGGCGACCTCGCCGGAATTTTCGACGCGCTATGAATTCAATGAGGTAATCAAGCTGGCGGTGTCGCGGCGCCTCGAATTCATCGAGGCGTCCGAGCCGGCGGTCCACTACACGGCGGAGGGAGTCACCGCCAACGGCACCGCGGAAGTTTTCCTCGGCGCTCAAGCAGTACTCATGCCCGGCGAGGGCGCGAAACCGACGCTCGCGGCCAGCTATTCCCACCGCGCCTACGATGGCGGCGCGCCCGAACTCGATTTCGGCAGCCCGCGCAATTCCGTCGTGCTCTACGCCAGCGCCGACGTGAAGGGCTTTCACTACGACGCCAACGCCATCTTCAACGAACTGCTGCAAGCGCCGGGGCCGGTTCACCGCGCGCAGTTCGGCCAAACGCTCTCGATCTCACATTCAGTGGGCAAAGGCTTCGTGGTTTCCGGCGAGATATGGCACTTCACGCAGCCGTTTCTGCGCAGCAATGCCGTCGGCAACCTATGGGCTGTGGGCTATACGGCGCGAAGAAATCTCGTGTTCGACGGCGGCTTCGAAAAAGGGCTCACGAGCACGTCTACGCACTGGGAGGCCTTCGCGGGATTTACCTATCTGCTGCCCAAAAGGCTGTGGGGCCGATAAGCACCGCTTATGCCGGCAGCGTGGAAATCACTGGATGAAACGCGTAAAATCAGCACATGCGATGCAGGGCCATTATCGCGATCCTCGTGGCGTTTTTTCTGCTGACGGTTTCATCGTGGGCCTCGGCGTGCGAGCTTTCGTGCTCGCTGAGCGCGTCTCATTGCGAGTGCCCGTCACCGGAAAAATCGACTCCGCATTCGCATTCGCATCCGCGGATGACTCCCGCCTGCATGGGCAGCGCGTGGAGCGAGTTTGCGAATTCCGCCAATTCCACCAGAGCTTCGGCCAGCGCCATGCACCACGAGGTGCAATCCGCCGGCGGTATAGCCTCTTCGACCCCAATTACTGCCGAGCATATTTCTCGAATAGAAAGCTGCCCTCCTCAAAAGCTGATGGCGGGACCTGACCTGTTCACGCTTCGCGTCTAGCATTCCCTCTCTTCCATCCCAGAACAGCACGTTCGATTCATCGATCGTCGAGCCTCGTGCGAAGGCTGGCACGGGTGAAAAGAGGTTCGTCATATGAAGCAAATCGCGCTAATTTTTGCGGCGCTGCCGTTGTTTGCTATCTCGTGCGCCGCCCGGCAAAGCAACAGCGAGACAATGCAAAACATGCCGGGAGCGCAGGCGACGTCGACGGCAAAAATGCCGGCGATGCCAGATATGCCGGGCATGCAGCCGCAGAATTTCATCGACGAGATACTGGCGCACGATACCTCCGGCACCAGCGCCCAGCCCAACTCGACTCCCGTCCCCATGCTGATGACGAAAAAAGGCTCGTGGACGCTGATGTTCCACGCCAACGTGTTCGTGGTCGACCAGCAGCAATCCGGGCCGCGCGGCGCGGACAAGTTCTTCTCCACAAACTGGCTGATGGGCATGGCGCAACGCAAGGCGGGGCCGGGCATTTTTACGATTCGCACGATGCTGAGTCTCGAGCCCGCCACCATAACCGGCCGGCAGTACCCGCTGCTCTTCCAGCAGGGGGAAACCGCTTACGGAAAGCCCATCGCGGACGGGCAGCATCCTCACGACTTCATTATGGAGCTGGGGGCTTTCTATGACGTGAGGCTGGAAACCCACACGCTGCTTTCGTTCTACTTTGCGCCAGTGGGAGATCCGGCGATCGGTCCGGAGGCGTACCCGCACCGGCCATCGGCGGCGGAAGATCCGCTGGCCACGCTGGGGCATCATCAGGAGGATTCCACGCACGTAGCCGACGACGTGGCCACTGCCGGGTTGACGTATCGCATTGCGCGCATCGAGGCGTCCGGCTTCCATGGCCGCGAGCCCGACGAATTCCGGTGGGACATCGACCAGGGGCGCATCGACTCGTGGTCGCTGCGGCTCACCGTGCAGCCCGGCCAGAACTGGAGCGGCCAATACTCCTACGCGCGCATCCACAGCCCGGAAGCGCTCTACCCCAGGGAAAACCAGGAGCGCATGACCGCCTCGATCATGTACAACCGCCCGCTGCGTATTCGCAACGAAGGCAGCGGGAACTGGTCGAGCATCGTGGTGTGGGGACGCACGTCGGCCATCGGCGAGGATTCTGTCTTCAACAGTTATCTATTAGAATCGACGCTGCATTTCAGCGAGCGAAACAACGTGTGGACGCGAATTGAGAATGCGCGGCGGTCGAACGAGCTTATCCTGGGAGAGAATGCGCTGCCGGCGAATTTTCAGGAAATGCCGATAGGGTCGGTGCAGGCGTATACGTTTGGCTACGACCGGGAGATCTCCGTGGTGCCGCGGCTGGCCTCGGCGATTGGCGCGCAGTTCACGACGTACGGCGTTCCGGACCGGCTGCAGCCGATCTATGAGGGCGCTGTCGGGGGCTCGCGTCCTTTCGGGGTCGCTATGTTTCTGCGGCTCCGGCCATTTTCAGGAGAAACCCGTTGAGCGAAAAAACGAATAACGCGCCGAAAAAAAGCCACGCCGTTCTCTGGACAGTGGTCGCGGTGGTGATCGTGCTGGCGGCGTATGCGAATTTCATGATCCGGCGCGGATTCAGCGCGAAGGCCGAGCCTTCGGGCGCCGAGAAGATCATCGCGCACGCGATGCGCCAGCTCGCCATCCCCAGCAGCGCGAAGAATGAGAAGAATCCGCTGCCGGCGTCGGCCGCGAACATTCATGACGGCTTGGACCACTTCGCGGATCACTGCGCCATCTGCCACGCGAATGACGGGTCCGGCCAGAGCGACATGGGGCCGAATTTGTATCCCAAGCCGCCCGACCTGCGCGCCGCCGAGACGCAGAATCTTACCGACGGCGAAATCTATTACATCATCGCCAACGGAGTGCGTCTTTCCGCCATGCCCGCCTCCGACCACACCACGGAGGACAACTGGAAGCTGGTTCTCTTCATACGGCACCTGCCCGCTTTGACGCCGGCTGAGGAGAAGGAAATGGAGAAGCTGAACCCGAGCCATGAGTGAGGCTGAGGAAGAGGAGGCGAAGGAAGCAGAGGAAGCAAAGGAGGCAGAGGAGTAATGTCAGAGGCTACGGCAACGGCATAGCAACGGCAGGGGCAACTGCTTAAGACGGAGAGGGGTCTTTCGCTTCGTTCCGGGTGGCCGCGCTTGAGAGCAAGACCCGCCAATCAGGAGATTGGCGTTCCCAGGCGACAGGCTGCGATTCAGGATGGCACGTAAGGCAGAACGATACGCATGGCGAGCGCGGATTTTCCACGCGGGTGACTTGTGCGCCAGAAGGACAAAATCAGAGAGCCGAGTTACAAAATCAAGGACCCGACCCTTAAAATCGAAGGGTCGGGCACCCGGAAAACCATCGCTTCAAAAAGTCACAGCTTATGGCTGGCAATGGCTGGTGCGTACCCTCTTCGGCGGACACCAGCTTAGCCAGTCACGGCGTCAGCGACCGTCTTAGCGGCGGTCATTATGGTCGTGGCGCCAGCGCCAGTATTGCTCGCGGTCTGCGCGATGAAGGTGGGCGTAGTCCACGTGGCGGTGATTGGTTTCGACGATCCAGGCGTTGTAGTACGGAAGCTCGGCGTCCGACCAGACGTGGTAGTCGTGATAGTAAGGATCGTAGGTTCTGTACTCGACGTGGGCGGAACAACCGGCTAAAGACACCAATAACAGAGGCAGTGCTAGAAGTGCAGAGGCAATAGGAAGACGGCTCATAGGAAATACCTCCTGGTGGCGTTAGACGTGGAACTGGAGAAAATGTCGCCGGCCAAGGCCGACAGCCTGGCTGCAGGCTGGGCGCTACAAAGATACGATAAGATCAGTACCGGCGGTGTCTGGGAGGCAACGCCCGGCGCAGCGTGTCTCCCGCTACCGCGAGGAGTACCATCGAAAGTCCTCCTGCCTGGTAAATCATTCCCACGCTGCACATTCGAGTTGCGACGGACCACAGGCCTCGAAACATTGTCGGTCACCTGGGCTCAAGCGTAGTCGCCGGGGAGGCCGGCGAGTATCCACGATTGTCCGCATTTCGACCGAAAGTGTGAACTAGACCGAAACTGTCATTGGCCGGCCTTTTTACCGATCGGAACGGACCTTCCCGCCGATAGTACTCAAGAACAGTACACGATTGACGACCCTTCCCGGGGTTGGCGGCCCGGGTTCCGGGCGGCCGCCTTTACACTGGCCAATAGAGGCGTTTTCGCGCCTCTGCCGAACATGCTGACCGCAGACATTCTCGCGTTGGCGGGCCTCGTGTCGTCACGGGATGAGGCGAGGGTTACCGTGTGGTGTGCCGTGGGCGCGGCGGTTGGCGTCTACCTGTTCTATCGCGGATTTCGCATGCTGCAATTCAAGCGGCTGGTGCTGAATACCCCGCTCTCGAAGGTTCGCGGCGCGTCGATGGGGCTTGTCGAACTTAGCGGAATGGCGGTGGGCCCCTCGACCATTCCGGCGGGCATCACCGGCGACGACTGTTATTACTATCGGGCGACGGCATGGGAGCTTCAGCAGTCTGGAAACAGCCGCCAGTGGAAGCAGGTGGCCAACGAGAGCCTCTTTGTCCCTTTCTTCGTGCAGGACGATACCGGCCGAATGCTGGTGAACGCGCAGGGCGCCGACATGGACGTGCACTGCAACTTCAAGAGTGAATACGTCGAATCGTTTTTCGGCGGCGGCGACATGCCCATGGGTCCGGCGGAGGATTTTCTGCTGCGGCACGGCGTCTCGGGCCACCGCGTGCGCGTCGAGGAATACTGCATCAAGCCTGACTATCCCCTGTTCGTTCTGGGCACGCTGGGGGAGAACACCGCGCGTGCCAGCAGCTTGCCGCAGAAGCACGTTTGCGCCGCGTCTTCCGCGATCAATGTTCGCTCGAGTTCGCGGCCCCCTGCGTTTGGAGTGCTTGGGATGTTTGGCGGAAGTTCCGGAAGGCAGGCGGAGATCTACGCTTCCGCGGGCGGACCAGCGGCTTCGTCATGGACTGGCTCATCGAATGGGCCATCGCACGGGCCATCGCACGGGCCATCGACCTGGCCATCGGCTCCTCTGCCGGGACATTCATCGGCTTGGGGGTTTCCTGCTTCGCAGCCTTCAAGCGCGGGGGCGCGTCTTGCGAGCACGGCGGGATCGACTTCCTGGTCGTCGATTTCGATGGACGAGGTGCATCCTCCGGTCGCCGCGACGAAAATGGCGGCGGGAACATCGGTTGCGCAAATGGACCCAGTAGAGGATCAGGAGACAGATCGGACGGCGGGTCAGTTGGGCCAGAGACTGGGCCAAAGGCCCCATGGGCTGGGGCAAACGCAGGATCAGGTTACCGATCAGTACAAAGTTCAGGCGGCCGGGCAACGAAAAGATCAGGCAAAGGATCAGGCAAAGGGCCAAGCAAAGGGTCAGGCACACGGGGCGTGGCCTGCGATCGGATCGAACGCGCCTCTTCAAGGCGCAAATCGTCCGCTGCCAGATTACCCGCAGGTTGATATTGCGACGGCAACAGCGTTCGACTTGAACGCGCCGGCGGCTATCGGCAAGGGCGACGGCAGCGCGCCGTTCACCATCTCGTCGGAGAGCCAGCGCGAACTCGTGCGCGCGCTGGGATGGAAATCCGCCGCCTGCATCTGGGGCGGCCCGTCTCTCACCGTGACCTGCGTTTACATTTTGCTGCTCACTCTGGGATTGCTGTAGCGGTTCAAGGAGAACGGAACATGATCGCTTTGCTCGTGCTGCTGTTCGTGCTGGTAGGCGCCATCGTCTATTTTTTGACGCTCTACAATGGTCTGATCGCCGTGAAGAACAATGTCGATAAGGCGTGGGCGAATATCGACGTGCTGCTCAAGCAGCGCCATGACGAACTTCCCAACCTGATGGAAGTCTGCAAGGGCTACATGAAATACGAAGGCGACACGTTCGAACGCGTCACCAGGGCGCGCTCGATGTACACACAGGCGCAGACGGTCGATCAGAAGGTGGAAGCGAGCGCCACCATGACGTCCGCATTGGGGCGACTGCTGGCCACCGCCGAGAATTATCCCGAACTGAAAGCAAACAACAACTTCATGCAGCTGCAGAACCGCATCTCCGAACTGGAAAGCCAGATCGCCGACCGCCGCGAGTTCTACAACGACTCGGTGAACGTGTTCAACACGCGCATTCAGGAAATGCCCGACGCGGTGCTTGCCGGCTCCATGAATCTTCACCCGCGCCAGATGTTCCAGGTGGCTGAAGAGGATAAAGCGCCGGTGAAAATATCCTTCAGCGAGGTCTCGCATTAAGAGAAAGCAGCCGCAAAAAAACCACGGAAACCCGAGCAGCCGTCTCATTCTGAGACCGCCATTTTGTGTCGGGGAACACACCTGCACAAACGGTCAAAAAACCAATCACTACGGACATAGTTAAAAATCTAATTCCCCCTCCTTGCGACTGACTACATGACACTTGGCTGATCCTACCGACGTGGCATGGCATTTGCACTTGATGTGGCGTTGGCGAAGCCCAGCAGCATAAGTTGGTGGCCAATACTTGTGCGTGAGTAGACATTCACCCGGGAAAAAGGAACCCAATGAACTTAAAGAAATTGCTCTTAGGCACGGTGCTTGCGGCTTGTGCCGCATCGGTAGCATCGGCAGACTCGCTCGAGATCGAAAGCAGCGGCGCCACCACCGCGGTGGTGAATGGCACGGGGACCGCGCTCTATACGAATTCGGATTTCAACGGCTGGAATATTTCGATCACATTTGGTTCGAGCAATTCTCCGTCGCTTTCGCCGTACGGACTCGATATGACGGCGCTCGTCTCCTGCAATGGCGCTTGCAGCAATCCGTTGGAGATTTTCTTTAGCGACACGAATTTCGGCGGGCCTTTGGGCGCCGGGGACCTGGGGACCAGCTATTCGGCCACCGTGTCGGGCAGCGGCGGGAGCACCACCGAGACGGCCTGGGTGGATTCTACCAACACGCTTTTCGGCCAGACGGCAACGATCGGCTCGATTGGCCCTTTCACCGGCACAAACTCTGGCAGCGCCCTTGGCGGTCCCTCCGTCGCCGGCCCCTATTCGCTGACGATCGAGGATATCTTCACGGCCGGGGCTAACCCCGTTTCGTTCAGCACGGACGCCGCGGTGACCGCGACGCCGGAACCGTCCGAAGCGTTGATGCTGGGCATGGGCCTGCTGAGCCTGCTCGGTCTGGTTCGCCGCAAGGGGTTCAATATCGCCTAATCGGAGCGGCCGCTTCGATTTATTCCTGCATCCGGGCGTTTCATAATTCGACCCTGCCGCTTCTGGCGGCAGGGTCTTTTTTTTATGGAGTGTATGTTTCCTTGCAGGCCGTCGGATTTAGAGAGGCGTTACCCGTAGCACTGGAAAAGAACAAGCCACGGACGCATGCTCTGGACAATATGTCCCACGCCTTCCAGCGTTATCGCGCCGCTATAAACTTGCGTCGCGACGCAGTTTCTGTAGAATTAAACGCCTGTAGTTCGCAGTCCGCTTCACAAACATCGTGGGCCGCTAGCTCAATGGTAGAGCAGCTGACTCTTAATCAGCGGGTTGGAGGTTCGAGTCCTCCGCGGCTCACCACTTCTTTTCAATAAGTTAGCCTCTTCGGTGTTTTCGGAAACGACAAACTGCGCCCACTTTTGTGCCATACGCGGTTCAAAATCAGTGCCGCTGCGCTCGTCCCCGGCCAGGCGCTTTGCTTCCATCCTGATATACGAATACCGCTCCATCATCGCGCGGGAGACGTGCCCTGCCAGGGCCTTAACCGTCGAATCCGATGCCTGAGACTCGGCCAGTCGCGAAATGAACGTCTGCCGCAGATAGTGGAAACGACAGGATATCTTTGCGGACTTGCGTGCGCTCTCCCAGGCCACCTTCCAGCGGTGCATCGGCTCAGTGGGCGCAATTTCCAGGCACACGGCTAGCGGTCATTCCGGCAAGCCCGTGACATTTGCCTACAATGAGAGTCTTCGCCAGAAAATCAAATGGGGTGGTTATGAATTCTCTTACCGGCTAGGAAGAAACAAACAGAGAGGGGTAAGTTTGGGTTAGGAACGCAAAGGCACCTGAGGTTGGGAACATCTTTTCAACCAGGAACGAGTCAACGACACCCGCAACAGGGCCGGCGACCAGCCCGGCCCCGGGAATCAGACCCACGGCCGTTGTCGCCGCGAACCTTAAGGTTCTTCCTATCCCACTCCGAATCATAGTAGCAATTTCATTTCTGACTCCGCCGACCATATCTGCGATTTGAGCATCGCTGACCCCTTCTAGGTCGGATAGCCACGCCCTAAATTCGCGAACCTCCGCACTGGCCCTTGCCTTTAGAAGACGATCCACATCGACCCTCTTGCCTGTTGCAAAGTCTGGCAGGTTCGCTATCGTAATGACTCGCGCAAACTGCTCCTCTATTGGCCTCGGATTTTGTGGAGCAATAATGCCTGCAAACTTACCAAATAGAAGCGGAGCTTCCGAGTGCTTGAATCCCGTGATCGCTGAGTATGCCGCCATGTCCGCAATTCGCTGATTTAGATTTGCCACGGCAGCGATCGAGGGTTGCACGATATCGTGTGCTTGCTGTTCGGACATGCCGAAAATATCGCCCAAATTGGTGACCACCCGGAAAACGCGCTCACGTATCTCTTCAACGCGCACCTCAAGTTTCCGGTCAGACCCGCCGGCCTTAACCTTCATCTGTTCAGAAATTGCCGCTTCCAGCGCCGGTGTGTTGTTGCGAAGATCGAATTCGATTTGGGATTGGATCTGAGCACCATGATCCGATGGTGGCCGAACCAATCCTGTTATCAGGGTTTCCTCCATCGCAGCTCGCTCTGCGTTTTTCAAACCGGGAATTCCCTGAAGCTCCTGTAATCCCCTCCTCAAGATGGCTTCCCGGCCTTGAATCTGCGCCACACCAAATGAAAACTGAGAGAGAGGCAGCTCCCGGACGCCATTGCGCGCGATGTCGGTAATAATTGATGTGAACTCGCTGGAGAATTTGAGAATGCCAGAATCAAACAGCTGGAGAAATCCAGTTTTTCCAAATGCGCGCACGAGGAAAGGGACCTCCCGGAGCCCGGCAGACTTCACTATCACTGCGTCGAAGAATAGCAGGCGCGGAAGTAGGATTCCAAGATCGACACCAGGTGTTTGCGGCCCCGCTTGAGCCGCCGCCTCACCGAAAACGGATTGCCTGATACCCATGATATGTGGCGGGCCCCGCTTCGCTCATCGAAAATTTAACATCCCGGCATTCGGCAGGCTAACACTTTTGGGGAAGCTGCGATTGGCGAATTGGACCCGGCAGACAAAACAAAGATCACCGAAGCAGTACTCTTGGCGTTACGCACGAAAAAATTTAAAAAATAAAATCCGTCCGGGCGGCCCCAGAGTTGTCCCCGTGTTCCGTGTGCGCTCTGGCCGGACAACTCAGGGGCCCCTCCGCAGGCCGGTCGCCGACTATGCCCCATTTTGAGCCCCATCTCGATCAAAGCTGGTCACAAGTGGTAGCACGAGAGGATGGGCGAAATCGCCCGTACTGGCGTGGCAAATCAACGTGATAGCAACCGTCGCGGTCTGTGGCAAGCGGGGCGTCGTGGCTGACCATCCGCTGTCAATTGGGAGCTTCCGTGTTGTTGGGTGAAGCAAATGCTCCCACAGGCATTCTTGTGCTCGAGGTTGGACGCCGCGGGTGGCGCGCGATTCGTTTTGGATAGGAAATAGTACTGGTAGTCACGTCTATTTCAAATCGGGAAGGCGGTCTGAAAAGAACGCGAGAAAACGGGAGAGAAACGGGTTTTCGCTTTACTTTAATCATAAGTGCCGTATTCTTACTTTCGCTCAGGCGCCCTTTGGGCTGGAAATTGCTATAGGACGGGGCAGGCTGGATTTGCCGGCAGAGCGGCGAGCAAAGGTCAGCTTGCAGACACATAAATGGCCGGTGTCCTCACGGCCGGTGTTAGCAACGCATGCGTACCAACCTCGCAGCAGAGGCGATGTACGTTGACGCAACCTCCTTCATTCCACTCCGTACGCAGCAGATGATTACTTTTATCCCCATCGAACGGCACAACAACCTAAACAACCAGCAGAACGTTGACTCGCGGGCAATGCGAACGGCGTCGCTTAATGGCATGTTTCACATTCAGCAAAACCAGTTGCAACAGGTCGATACGTCACTTGGGGCGTCCCTCTCTTTTTTGAAAACGCCGAGTTAGCAGTTTGAACGATTCGGTGGGAACGATATGGGGCCAATTTCTCAAAAGGGGATTGCGCCAGCATTCACAGGGATTCTGGCGGTGCTGGCGATTGCGCTGGGGCTTGCGTCGCTGCTGCCCGCACAGTCTGCAACCGTGCTGATCCAGGGGACCGTCACCGACCGCACGACCGGTGCGCCGATACCAGGGGTCCAGGTCGGGGTTGGGGCGGGCGCAGCGGGCGTGCTGACCGATGCCAACGGCAACTACTCTCTGACCAGCGATCAGGTTACGGCCTCGACCGGCAGTATTGCGCTGGCGGCAGCCGGCTATTTTATTCCCCCTGCCCTACCCTACGACCTCAGCTCGGGGACCCCGGTAACCATCAACGCCACCATGCTTGCGGGCGGGACGATGCTGCAAGGCGTGGTGACCGATTCGGGCACGCAGGCGCCTGTCAGCGGCGCGCAGATCAGCATTACGACCGATTCAGGGACGGCTGCCGGAACGAGCGGGGCGGACGGGTCGTACTCGTTCGGGGCGTCGTTTTTCTCCGAGACGGCCGTGGGCGGCTTCACGATCCAGAGGATTCAGGCTAGCGCGCCGGGATACTTCACGATCGACAGCACGGTGAACACGGCGTTCTCGCCACCATTCCCGGCCATCCAGAACATGCTGCTCGTTCCCAGTTCGGGAACGGCGATCCAAGGAACAGTTACCGACCGCAACACCGGCGCGCCAATTCAAGGGGTGACCGTAAACGCCGGGGGAGGCTCCGCGCTGACTGATGCGAGCGGAAACTATGCGATCCCGGCGGCACAGGTGAGCGGCTTGACGGGGAACGTGACGTTCTGCTGCGCGACGGGGTATTTCAACACCAGCGGAACGCCCTACGATCTCACACAAGGCATTCCGGTAACGATCAACGGAACGATGCTTGCCGGCGGAACGATCCTGCAGGGCGTGGTGACGGATTCGAGCACGCAGGCGCCTATCCCCGGGGCCGCACTCACCATAACGACGAACCAGGGCACCGCAACGGGAACGGCGGGAGCGGGGGGTTCGTATTCGTTTGGCGCGTCTTCTTTTTACGAGGGCGCCTTGAACGGCTTTACCATCCAGAGCATTCAGGCCAGCGCGGCGGGGTATCTAACTCTCAACAGCAGCACCGCCCAGGTGTTCAACCCGCCGTTGCCAGCCACCAAAAACGTGCAGCTCGCGCCAAACGGTTCCGAGTACGCGTTTGCGCTGACGACCGTGCCTTCGGGATTGACGATAACGGTGGACGGAATGGCGTATGCCGCGCCGCAGACGTTCAATTGGCCGGCCAACTCGGTTCACTCGGTGGCTGCCGGTACGCCGCAGGGAAGCGCCGGGACGCAATATGTGTTCGGCTCGTGGAGCGACGGCGGGGCCGCGGCTCACGTGATTTCCGCTCCGGCGGCGAATGGCACCTATACGGCGTCATTTTCAACGCAATACCAGCTGAGCACGAGTGCCAGCCCCGCAGCCGGCGGGACGGTGACGCCTTCGGGATGGTTTGACTCCGGGGCTTCGGTTCCGGTGACCGCAACGGCGAATGCGGGATACCTGTTCACGGGATTTACGGGGGATCTTGGAGGCTTGACAGATCCGCAGAACATCGTGATGAACGCGCCCAAGAGCGTGACCGCAACGTTTGCCGCGTTAGCCGCGCCGGCCATCACGAGCGCTTCGAGCGCCACATTTACGGTGGGTAGCGCGGGATCGTTCATGGTGACGGCAACGGGCGATCCGGTGCCGGCGCTGAGCGAATCGGGGACGCTTCCGGCGGGCGTGGCCTTTGTCGATAACCATAACGGCACCGGCACGCTGAGCGGGACGCCGCTGACCGACGCGGGGAGCCCGTACGCAATCTCGTTGCAGGCAAACAATGGAGTGGGGACGCCTTTTGCGCAGAGCTTCACGCTAACCGTGATGCCGGGGCCGCCAGCGTCCATCACGGCCACCGCGGGAACGCTGCAAAGCACGGCGGTGGGCGCCGCGTTCGCGACCAATCTGGCAGTGACGGTGCTGGACGCGGAAAACGATCCGGTGCCGGGGGCGGCGGTGACCTTTACGGCTCCCGTAGCGGCAGCCAGCGGGACATTTGCGGGGGGTGCCACGACCGATACGGAGTTGACTAACGCAGAAGGAGTCGCGACCGCGAAGGCGTTCACGGCAAACGCGATTGCAGGGTTCTATGCGGTGACGGCGAGCGTGGCGGGTGTGGCGTCTCCGGCGGTCTTCGGCCTGTATAACCAGCCTGCGGCCAGCGGCCTGGTAGCGGCGTGGGGAGGGAACGCCTCTGGGGAGCTCGGGAACAACTCGACCATGCCAAGCTCCTCGCCCATACAGGTGGCGGGCGCGGCGGGGATTGGCAGCCTTTCGAATGTTGTCGCGGTGGCGGGAGGCCAGTCCTTTACGCTCGCGCTCAAGAGCGACGGAACGGTATGGGCCTGGGGCGATAACACCTATGGCGAGCTCGGTAACGGAACGACGACCGGGAGTCTTGTGCCGGTGCAGGTGAGCGGCATCTCGGGCGCGGTGGCGATCGCGGCGGGGGCGGGGCAAAGTCTGGCGCTGAAAGGCGACGGGACGGTGTGGGCCTGGGGCAACAACGTGTCCGGACAGTTGGGCAACGGCGGCACGACGAACACCTCCGTGCCGGTTCAGGTGAGCAGCCTTTCGGGCGTAGTGGCTATTGCGGCGGGGGCGCAGCACAGCCTGGCGCTCAAGGCCGACGGCACGGTGTCGGCCTGGGGCAGCAACGCATCCGGGCAGCTGGGCAACGGCAGCACGTCGAACAGTTCGCTGCCGGTTCAGGTGAACAGCCTTTCCGGCGTGGTGGCGATTACGGCCGGGCAGAGCGACAGCCTTGCGCTCGGGAGCGATGGAACGGTGTGGGCCTGGGGAGACAACACGTATGGAGAGCTGGGCAACGGGACTACGTCGGGCAGTTCCGTACCGGTTCAGTCGGGCAGCCTGATAAACGCGGTCGCGCTTTCCAGCCAGAGCGGAAGCTACCAGGTGTTTGCGTTGAAGGGCGACGGCACGGTGTGGGGCTGGGGCGAGAACCAATTCGGCGAGCTGGGGACTGGCGCAGCCACTCCGGCAGCGCCTTACGGCATTTCCACGCCGGCGCAGGTGAGCAATCTGGCGGGGGTAGCGGCGATCGCGGGAGGAAATCAGTTTGCGCTGGCATTGAAGAACGATGGGACGGTGTGGTCGTGGGGGCTGAACACGAGCGGCCAGCTCGCGAATGGCACGAGCATTGGCGGCAGTTCCCTTCCGCTGCAAGTGAGCGGGCTCGCAAACGCGGCTACCATGCCGGCCATAGCAGCGGGAGGCGATCAGAGTCTGGCGATCGCGACAGCCGCAAGCAGCGCGGGGGCGGCCACTCACTTTGCCGTCGTCGCTGCGTCGCCGCAAACCGCAGGGATGGCTTTTAATTTCACAGTGACGGCGGAGGATGCGAACAACAACACGGTCGCAGGGTATGAGGGCACGGTGCAGTTTACAAGCAGCGACGGGTCTGCGGTTTTGCCCGCGCCAGCAACGCTGAGCAGCGGCGCGGGAACATTCTCTGCGACGCTGAAGACCGCCGGGAGCCAGACGATCACGGCAACCGACACGGTGACAACGGCGCTGACGGGCAGCTCGCCGGGCATCAGCGTGAACGCCGGCGCAGCGGCCACGATGACGGCGAGCCAGCAGGCGACGCCGCAATCGGCGACCGTAGGCCAGACTTTTGCGAAGGCGCTTTCGGTGATCGTGCTGGATGCGAACAGCAATCCGGTGCCGGGGCTGACGGTGACGTTCACCGCGCCTGCGGCTGGCGCCAGTGGAACGTTCGCCAACGGCGCCAGCACCGCGCAGGTGGCAACCGGAAGCAATGGCGTGGCCACGGCAACGGCGTTCACTGCCAATGGCACGGCCGGCGGGCCTAACAACGTGGTTGCCAGCGCGGCGGGAGTGGCGAGCGCGAATTTCTCACTGACCAATATACCCGGAGCGGCCACGCACTTTGCGGTTTCCGCTCCGAGTGCCGCGACGGCCGGCACGGCGTTCAACTTCACGGTGACCGCGCTCGATTCGTTCAACAACGCCGCCACCGGCTATGCGGGGACGGTGCATTTCTCGAGCACGGACGCGGCGGCGACGCTGCCAGCCAATACGATCCTGAGCGGCGGGGCGGGCACGTTCGCGGCCACGCTGCAGACGGCGGGCACGCAAATCATCGCGGCGACCGATGCGGCCGTCGGTTCGGTTACGGGCAACTCGGGCGGCATCGTGGTGCCGATTGCGGTCTCGATTACCCCGGCGGCGGTAACACTCTACGGAGGGCAATCATGGCAGTTTGGCGCCACGCAGAATACGGCCAGCCAAGCGGTGACGTGGTCCATCGGGACAGCATCGGGAAGCATCTCGACAGCCGGCCTGTACACGGCCGCGTCAACCATCGCGAGCAGCCAGAATGTGACGGTAACGGCGACGAGCGTAGCCGACCCCACCAAATCAGCGTCCGCGATCGTGACGCTGATGCCGCCGATCGCGGTGTCGATAACGCCGGGGAATACGACGCTGTCGCACAGCCAGACGCAGCAGTTCACGGCAAACATACAGAATGCGCCGGGGCCTGTGTTCGTGGCGTCGCACCCGTCGGCGTGGACGGTGGGGTATGGAAACTACCGGACCGGGGCGAATCTGGCGGAGCCGGTTCTTAGTCCAGCAAATGCAGGTTCTCTGCGGCGGCTCGGCAGCTTTGCGGTGGACGGCTACATTTACGCGCAGCCGCTGTTTGCGGGCCAGACGACTCTGGCCGACGGCACCGTTCATGACCTGCTCATCGTGGCCACGATGAATAACAGCGTGTTCGCTTTCGACGCCAATTCTCCGGGGCAAGCGGCGTTATGGTCGACGAACCTGGGCCCGACAAACGTCAGTTCCATCACCAATCAGCTTACGTCAAGCACCGGCGCAGGGATTATTTCGACCCCGGTGATCGATACGACGAAAAACCTGCTGTACGTGGTTTACCAGACGCCCGCGCCTTCTTACGTGCTGGCGAAACTGAATTTGCTTACCGGAGAGACTCTGGGAACGGTGACGATCAGCGGGCAAGTTCCGGGAACCGGGGATACCGCCTACAGCGATACGGTGAGCGGAGGGAATCTGCTGTTCTACCCGGAATACGAGCTACAACGGGCAGGGTTGGCGCTGGCAAACGGTAGCATCTATATCGCGTTTGCGAGCTGGGGCGACGCGCGGCCAGAGCATGGATGGTTATTTGCGTATGACTCGACCACCCTCAGCCAAAAGGGCGTCGTTTGCCTGAGCCCAAACAGCTGGGGAGCTACGGTGTGGCAGTCTGGCGGGGCGCCCGCGGTGGACGACAGCGGAAACATTTATGTGGTGACGGGGAATGGGGCCGGTACCACAGACTTGAGCGAAGCCCTGGTGAAGCTCGGTCCAAACCTGAACATCCTGGCGGATTTTCAACCGTCGTACTGGATGGCATTAAGCGCGGACGATGAGGATTTTGCGGGCCGGCCGATGATCGTGCCAGGGCAGTCGCTGGTGGTCGCTGGGGCCAAAGACCATAACCTGTACGGGCTCGATCTGGGATTTGACGGCCCACTGCAAGTGGCCACCGAGGCCGGGGTGAAGGCGGGAATCTTCAATGGAGCCATATTCAACGGCTCCGTTTACACCGGGGATGGCCCGATATTTTCGCATCCGCTGAACGGCGCAAGCATCGAGTCGCAGGCGGCCGCGACGGCCAACACCTACGCGCAGGCGGTGGCATTGTCCGGAAGCTGCAACGGAACGTCGAACTGCATTCTGTGGGCGACCACGAAGCCGAATGCCGACGGGGTGATCGCCGGGACGCTGAGGGCATTCGATCCGAATACCCTCACCGAGCTTTACGACAGCGACGCAGCAGCCGGCGGGGCCGACACGCTGGGAACCCAGGCAACATTTGTCGCGCCGCTGGTGATCAACGGCCGCGTGTACGTTCCCAACCAGAATAATGCGGTGCAGGTGTATGGAGTGCCGCTGACGGTGGCCCAGACTGCGGCGAATCAGCCCATCACCGGGACGTCGGTGACCTGGATGATCACCCCCAACGTAGGCAGCATTTCTTCGAGCGGCGTGTACACCGCGCCGGCAACAATCAGCACGAATCAAACCATCACGGTGGTGGCGGTGAGCGAGGCCGATTGGACGAAATCAGCGAGCTCAACCATCACGCTTCTGGCCGGCCCGACGATCACGAGCCAACCGCAGAGTCAGACGGTGAGCGCAGGGGCGACGGCAACCTTCTCGGTGGTGGCGACGGGGTCGGGGCTCAGCTATCAATGGTGGTCGGCGGCGCCGGGAAGTTCGACCTTTGCGCCGATCAGCGGCGCCACCTCAAGCAGCTACACAACTCCTGCGGTAACCCAGGCAGTGAGCGGCACGCAGTATGAGTGCGTGGTAAGCAACGCGCTGGGCGTGGCCACGTCGAACGCTGCAACTGTGGGATTGCTCAACCTGGGAACCAGCTACATTACTTCGACGACCGTGGGTACGCTGCGAAACAATTTCGGCGGATGGGTGGGGATGAGCTTCACCGTAGGCGGCTCGGCAATCAACGTGTCCGCGCTGGGGCGAATCTTCGTGCCGGGGGACAGCGGCATGCATACGCTGAAGCTCGTCAATGCCTCGACCAGCCAGGACGTGAGCGGCGGATCGGTGAGCGTTTCCATGTCAGGCGGAACTCCGGGGAGCTTTACGTACGCCAATCTCGCGGCGCCGGTGACACTCAATGCCAACACCACGTATTACCTGGTAAGCCTGGAGGCGATGTCCGGCGACTCCTGGTATGACATCAACACCTCGATACAGACCACTGGCGCGGCCGCCGAAACGACCGGCATCTACAGCTATGGCGGCACAAGCTATTTGTCGTATGGCTCCGCCAACCAGTCCTATGGGCCGGTGAGTTTTCTTTACGGGGTAAGCGTGGCGCAGCCTGGGATTACCCAGCAGCCGCTGAATCAGTCGGTGAGCGCAGGAATGTCCGCAACGTTCAGTGTGACTGCCACCGGCGGCAATCTGAGCTATCAGTGGGAGTCGGCGCCCGCAGGCAGCTCGTCATTTACGGCGATTAACGGTGCGACCGCGACCAGCTACACGGTCTCCGCAACCACGCTGTCGCAAAGCGGCACGCAGTATTTGTGCGTGGTGAGCAATACGGCGGGCTCGATCTCCTCCAGTGCCGCGACGCTCACCGTCGTGGCCAGCCTGCCGGGCACTACCTATGTGACCTCGGCCACATTGGGAACCGCGCGGAACAATTTTGCCGGGTGGGTAGGGATGAGCTTCACGGTGGGCGGCTCGGCAATCACTGTGTCCGCGCTGGGACGAATCTTCGCACCAGGTGATAGCGGCACGCATACGCTGAAGCTGGTCAATGCCTCGACCAGCCAGGATGTGAGCGGCGGATCGGTAAGCATATCCATGTCGGGCGGAACGCCAGGCACTTTTACGTACGCCAGTCTCACAACCCCGGTGACCTTAAACGCCAACACCACTTATTACCTTGTAAGCCTGGAGGCAATGTCCGGCGACGCCTGGTATGACATCAACACCTCCCTACAGACTACCGGCGTGGCCGCCGAGACGACCGGCATCTACAGCTACAACGGCGCAAGCTATTCCTCCTATGGCTCCGCCAACCAGTCCTACGGGCCGGTGAATTTCCTGTACGGGGTGAGCGTGGCACAGCCGGCGATCGCGCAGCAGCCGCAGAGCCAGACGGTGAGCGCGGGGATGTCCGCAACATTCAGCGTGGGCGCCACCGGCGGCAATCTGAGCTACCAGTGGGAGTCGGCCCCTGCAGGCAGCTCGTCGTTTACAGCCATCAGCGGCGCAACCGGGAGCAGCTATACGGTCGCCGGGACCACAACGGCGCAAAGCGGCATGCAGCTCCAGTGCGTGGTGAGCAATACGGCTGGCTCGATTTCCTCGAGTGCCGCGACGCTCACCGTCGTGGCCAGCTTGCCGGGCACTACGTATGTGACCTCGGCCACATTAGGAACCGCGCGAAACAATTTCGCCGGGTGGGTAGGCATGAGCTTCACAGTGGGCGGCTCCGCGATCAACGTGTCCGCACTGGGGCGAATCTTCGCACCGGGTGATAGCGGCACGCATACGCTGAAGCTGGTCAACGGCGCGACCAGCCAGGATGTGAGCGGCGGATCGGTGAGCGTTTCCCTGCCGGGCGGAACGCCGGGGAGTTTTGTCTACGCCAATCTGGCGGCGCCGGTGACCTTAAACGCCAACACCACTTATTACCTGGTGAGCCTGGAGGCGATGTCCGGCGACTCGTGGTATGACATCAACACCTCCCTACAGACCACCGGCGTGGCCGCCGAAACGACCGGGATTTACAGCTACAACGGCGCAAGCTATTTGTCCTATGGCTCCGCCAGCCAGTCCTACGGCCCTTTGAGTTTCCTGTATGCAGTGAACGTATCGCAGCCTGCGATTGCCCAGCAGCCGCAGAGCGAGACGGTGAGCGCGGGGATGTCCGCAACGTTCAATGTAAACGCCACGGGAGGAAATCTGAGCTACCAGTGGGAGTCGGCGCCTGCGGGAGGCTCGTCATTTACGGCGATTAACGGTGCGACCGGGAGCAGCTACACGGTCTCCGGGACCACAACGGCGCAAAACGGCACGCAATACCTGTGCGTGGTGAGCAATACGGCTGGCTCGATTTCCTCGAGTGCCGCCACGCTTACCGTCGTGGCCAGCCTGCCGGGCACTACGTACGTGACCTCGGCCACACTGGGAACGGCGCGGAACAATTTTGCCGGGTGGGTGGGGATGAGCTTCACGGTGGGCGGCTCGGCAATCACTGTATCCGCGCTCGGAAGAATCGTTGCGCCCGGGGACAGCGGCACGCATACGCTGAAGCTCGTCAACGGCTCGACCAGCCAGGATGTGAGCGGCGGATCGGTCAGCGTTCCCATGTCGGGCGGAACGCCGGGGAGCTTTGTCTACGCCAATCTCACGACGCCGGTGACGTTAAACGCCAACACGATCTATTACCTGGTGAGCCTGGAGGCACAGTCCGGCGACCTCTGGTATGACGTGAACACTTCGCTGCAGACGACCAACGTGGCTGCAGAAACAACCGGCATGTACAGCTATAACGGCACAGCCTATCTATCTTATGGATCAGGCAATCACTCGTACGGGCCTGTAAATTTTCTCTACACGACGGGTAATTAATTAAGCTGCAGGCACCGGCAGGAGCGAGGTCCTGGTGTGTTTTTGGGGCATGGCTCGCGCGGTCTCGCCACATATTGCTTCTTTTCGAGCGCGCGGGATCCGAATTCAGCTGGCTTTCTTCAGCGGCCAGAGCTTGAAGAATTCGGCGTGGAAGATCAGGATCGGGAACGTCACGCCCAGGAGCGCCGAGGCGAGCCAGATCTCGAAATCGTAGCTCGGAGGGCCGGGCCTTAGCTCGCCTGTTACGACGCGCACCAGCAGGCCATAGACGAGGGCCAGGATGGAGCCAATCACCGCGGCAGCAACGGTGCTCACTACCCCCTTCACGGGCTGCTTGAGCTTCGCGAACATCGCTCCCTGCATCATGTTCAACACGACGATTGTGCCGAAGATGAACGGGACCGGCACGCGCACCATGAACGCTACGGGGTCCATCTTTAACGCTACCACTCCGATGTAAAACGCTGCGGCCCCCAGCACAAGCACCAGTATGGTCCACACAAAACCGAGCGCGGGCTGCTTCATCACCGCTGGGAACTTCGTGAGCGGCCACAAGTCGAAATGGATTACGACGAACATCATCATCAGCGCGGTGAGGTAGAACACGAGTGCGTCCCACGCGTTGAAGAGCCCGTGGGGATCGAGCGAGGGCACGTAGACGGGCGCGCCCGCCATGAATTCATAGCTGAAGAAAATGCGGAAGAGAAGATAGTTCAGCACGTAGCAGATCACCAGAAGCACCAGCCCGGCGGCCACCGGGCTCTTGATGAGCTTCGTGATGGGCCAGCCGCCCCACATGATCGCGAGCCAAAACGTGATTACCACCGAGACGATGGTGCACATCATCAGCATGGGCGTGGGCGGTCCGATGCTCTTGCCCACGGTGGCAAACTGGATAGGCGCGATGATCGCGCCCGCCAGCAGGCAGATGATGACGTAACCCAAACCCTTGGCTGGCTGATTGAGGGCGCCCACGAACGCCGGCTCCTTGGATCCCCAGGTGACCGACGCGATGATTTCCATGGGAATGATGCACAACAGGTAAAAGGAGACCCAGCCCGCGAACATCGGGAACGAAAACCGCGACACGAAGCCCAGAGAAATAGCAACCACGATCAACGTGGCGGCCAATCCCACGGCCACCTGCTTACCCTGTGACATCGAATGCCTCCTTGATTCGGTGCGTCTTATCTCCATCGACAGCAGGTGGACCGCAATTGGAGGCGGATGCTATCACGGCATGTCAAGCGGTTACAAGACCGAGGAGGGCTGCCGCACACAGCATTTCATGGGGCTTCGCTTCTGCGGCTGCGGCACTTCTGCCGGGTGCTTCGGCTTTGCGCAGTGAACGCTTTGGCTACGATGTTCGGTTAGCGTTCCGCGGGGGTGACGCGTTTGAAGGAGCGCTGGCAGGAGTGCCGGCGCCACTAAAACCCCTTGCAGCGTCGCTACCGGGGGCCTTGTTTGCGGTAGGTGGCTGGCGAAACGCCCACCATGCGCAGGAACCAGTTCGAGAGATGGCTCTGGGACGAGAAGCCCGAGGATAACGCCACGTCCACAATAGGCAGATCGGTGTCGCGCAGGAGCTCGCGGGCACGTTCGATGCGCCGCGCGAGAACATACTGATGCGGGGACTGCCCTACCGCCGATTTGAACGCGCGGGGCAGATAGAGAGGGCTGATTTCCACTTCTTCGGCCATTGCCTCGAGGCTGAGATCACGATCGAGATTTTCTTCCACAAACTCGATCAGCCGGCGCATTTTCCAGCCGGGGATGACTTTCGGCGTGGGACCGTGCGTAACACGGGTGCGGGTGGAATATTGGCGAGCCAGGTGAACGGCGATCATATGGGCCAGGGTGTCGACGTAAAGCCCATCCTCGACGGTGCCGTCGCGCAGGGCCGTGGTTATGGTGATGGCAAGCTGCTCGAGAAGCGGGTCCAGGATGGCGAAGCGCGGGACCATCGGCGCCTGGGAGACGTCGCAGCCGTACATTTCGTTCACGGCGGATGCGTAAATCGATCCGCGCAGGTAAATCTGGAGAATCTCGGGGTTGCCGGTGTGCTCCCAGTGGGCCACGGCAGTCCCTGGCGTGAGGCAGAAGCGGCGAGGACCGATCAGGGCTTTCTCTCGCGGGCCACCCTCGATTCTTCGCGATACGGTGGTGGGGCGACAAAGGTGATAGATCAGGGAAGGGTGCCCGATGGAAGGCTCGGTCGCCTGAAACGGGGTTTCCTCAAGGATGGCGGCGTAAAGAGAACGCCAGCCGATCGTCTGGCTATGCGCGATCAGGCGATTATCGGCGCGGAGCGCACGACCGTGCGTCTCGGCAACCGTAAAAACGGCATTTGAGTGAGCTACCATGTGTGACTCCGTCACACATCCCAGAACGTGGGCTCTATTCTATCTGAATCGTAGGGCTGGTCAAGTGCGGCCGGCGCTGCCTTACGACGTCGTAAGTGACACAAATAATTAAGGCTACAGGTCGGGACGGTGCGTCCTTTCTTTCCCCTCAGCGGCGGGTCGTGCCGCGCCGCGAAGCAAAGAGGATCGCGGGCAAGGGCACCGCGAAACGCAGGCTCTCTCCCGCCGCTTTATGCCAGAGCTGGATGGGCAGATCCGTCATGTAACACGGGAATGGACAGTTAAGAGGACGATTTGTGTCGAGGATAGGTATCAAGACCAAAGCCCGGAAAGGCTAAGACGCCAATCGGGAGATTGGCGTTCCCGGGGGGAGGGTCACGATTCTGCTCAGAAAAGTTGGATTTGTGCAAGCCGGGCGATGGAACCATTTGCTACCTTGGCGGAAAGAAAGACGTAACTCAGTTCGTGGGGGTAGCACGGATGCATCACGTTTCGAAGGTCAATGAAGCGAGCGCACGCACGCCCAAGGCGTACGAAGGGCACAGTAACGGCTACAAGCGCGCGACTTATGTAGACCACACCATGGGATCGGTCCATAAGGGCGTGGGGATCAACTATCTCGACCCGGGGGGCGCCATCAACCCGCACCGGCACTCCTTTGAGGAAAGCTTTTACATCCTGAGCGGGAACGCGATCGTTCAGATCGGCGACCAGAGTTTCGAGCTTGGTCCCGGCAATTACGGGTTGATCGCCACAGGCAAACCGCACTCCTGGCGGAACGCAGGCGGCAAGCCCGTTAGCTGGCTCGAGATGCAAGCGCCGCAGCCGCGTTCGCCTGAGCATGGCCGCGACACGTTTTTCGAGAAGGGCGAGGCGGCGCCGTCTTCTGCGCCCGTCAAACCGCAGGATAAAGTCGAGGGACTGATAGCCCACTTCGACGAATCTTCCCTGCCGCGGCCCGGCGGCGCGTCGCAGATGGAGGGGTTCAATCCCACGACAGGCGTGGCCATCAAGATGTTCGTCGACCGGTCGTTCGGCGCGATTCATCAGTCTTTGTTCTTGATTCAATACTCGCCGGGCGCGAAAATCGACCCGCACGATCACACCTTTGAGGAGTCTTACTATATTGTCGGCGGGCGTGTGAAAGCGATCGCCGACGGCAAGACGTACGACCTTGGCCCCGGGGATGTGATCTGGACGAGCGTTGGCTGCATCCATAGTTTCGAGAATGTGGGATCGGAGCCGGTGCGCTGGATCGAAACGCAGGCGCCGCTGCCGCCTGCCAAGGAAATATTCCGATTTGAGCGGGATTGGGCGCAATTTGCATAATTTTGGAGAATTTTTTTGTTGCACGAAAGTAGATTAGGCCGGATCGGGCGCTGACGTCGCGAAGCAGATCGGCGCACCCGGTTCAAGTTCGAGAAATAAAAGAAAGCGAAGGAGAGTGTCGATGTCGTCGCAAAACGAAAATACCCAGGCAGTTGTCGAGCAGACTCCGTGGACCCGCAGCCAGCCTTACACGTCGAAGGAATTTATTGAAAGCCTGCGCGACGGCCGCGAGATATGGATTTACGGCGAGCGCGTGAAGGATGTGACCACGCATCCCGCGTTCCGCAATACGGTGCGGATGCTCGCGCGGCTCTATGACGCCATCCACGACAGCAAGAAGAATCCCATCCTGTGCTGCCCCACCGAGACCGGCAACGGCAGCTACACGCACAAGTTCTTCAAGGCCTCGCGCAACGTCGAAGAGATGGTCGGCGCGCGGGACGCGATCGCCGAATGGGCGCGCGTGACCTACGGCTGGATGGGCCGCAGCCCGGACTACAAGGCGGCGTTTCTTGCGACGCTCGGCGCCAATGCCGATTTCTATCATCCGTTCCATGAGAACGCCAAGCGCTGGTACAAGCAAGGTGCTGGAGGAAGTCACCTTCGTCAACCACGCGATCGTGAATCCCCCGGTCGATCGCAACAAGGAACTCGCCGAGGTTCGCGACGTGTACATGCACGTCGAGAAGGAAACCGACGGGGGCTTGATCATCAGCGGGGCGAAAGTGGTGGCCACCACCTCCACGCTGACGCACTATAACTTCATCGCCAACAACGGCGCGCTGCCGATCAAGACGAAGGATTTCGCGTTCGTGTGCATCGTGCCCACGAATGCGCCGGGGCTCAAACTGTTCTGCCGCCCATCATACGAAATGACGGCGACGGTGATGGGCAGCCCGTTCGACTATCCGCTTTCGAGCCGCCTCGATGAAAACGACTCGATCATCGTGTTTGACAAGGTGTTTGTGCCGTATGAGAACGTGTTCGCGTACGGCGACATCGAAAAGGTGAACCATTTCTTCCCGCGCTCGGGATTCCTGCCGCGGTTCATGTTCCACGGCTGCACGCGCCTCGCTGTAAAGCTCGACTTCATCGCCGGTTTGCTGCTCAAGGGCGTGGACGCCACCGGCTCGAAGGAATTCCGCGGCGTGCAGGCGGCGGTGGGCGAAGTGCTGGCGTGGCGCAACCTGTTCTGGTCGCTGACCGATTCGATGGCGCGCACCACAACGCCATGGACGCCCGGCTACGTGCTGCCCAACCTCGATTACGGACTGGCGTATCGGGTGATGTCGAGCATCGCCTATCCCCGGCTCAAGGAAATCATCGAGAACACGCTGGCGAGCGCGCTGATTTATCTTCCTTCGCACTCGAGCGACTTCAAGCATCCCGAGAGCCGGAAGTATCTCGATCAGTTTGTGCGCGGCTCCAACGGCTACAGCGCCGAGGATCGCGTGAAGCTGATGAAGCTCATGTGGGACGCGATCGGCACCGAATTCGGCGGCCGGCACGAACTCTACGAGCGCAACTACTTCGGCAACCACGAGAGCATCCGCTTCGAATGCCTGATGGTGGCCGACATGATGGGGCAGTCGGCGAAATACAAGGGCTTCGCCGAGCAGTGCATGAACGAATACAACCTGGACGGCTGGACGGTGCCGGATCTGATTAATCCGGACGACTTCAGCGCGGTCATGAAGAAAAATGGGAACGGAAAGCCTTAAGCACGGCGGAAAAGAGCCTGCCGAGGGCGCACCGGCGCCGGGCCCGTCATTTGACGCACGGCTCTTCCGCAGCGCGCTTGGCAGGTTCGCCAGCGGCGTCACGATTATCACGGCGAGCTACGAGGGGCAAACGCACGGCATGACCGCCAATGCGTTTGTCTCCGTGTCTCTGGAGCCCCCGCTGGTGCTGGTTTCGCTCGACAACCGCTCGTACATGCACAAGATTTTACCCAGCACCGGCCACTATGGCGTGAGCGTGCTGGCCGAAAATCAGGAGCGGCTGAGCAATCATTTCGCGGGACGCACCCAGGAGGGTCTGCATATCCGCTTCACCTCGCGGGAAAATATTCCGCTGATGGAGGGAGCAGTCGCGTATTTCGCGGTGAAAGTACTCGATGTGCATCCCGCCGGGGACCACACGCTTTATGTGGGGCGGGTGCTGCATTTTGAATCCCGGGACGACAAGCCGTTGCTTTTCTATGCGGGAGGATATCAGCACCTCCGCGAAAAGATAGCGCCGACGACGTTCCCTCAAGACGAGTTTTCGCTGTTCTCGATCGGCAACGTTGATCCTCCGATCAAATAAGTGGGATAATACCGGCACACCAAAAATGCGCGCTAGGCTAGGAGTGCGATGAAAACAACTGTGGCTGCTAACGACAAGACTGCGGCAAAGAAGAACGGGAAAGCCGACGCCGGCAAGTGGCTGGGGGCGTATCGCCGGATGACGGCGATTCGCGCGTTCGAAGAGCAGGTCAACGACCTGTATACGCGCGCCATCATGCCGGGCCTCGCGCACCTTTATATCGGCGAGGAAGCGGTGGCCGTGGGCATCTGCGACGCGCTGACCAAGGATGACTACATCACCAGCACCCATCGCGGGCACGGTCACTGCCTGGCCAAGGGCGCCTCGCCGGACCGCATGTTCGCCGAGTTGCTAGGCAAGGAAGCTGGCTACTGCAAGGGCAAGGGCGGCTCGATGCACATCGCCGATCCCTCCACCGGGAACCTGGGAGCAAACGCAATCGTAGCCGGCAGCGCCGGAATCGCCACGGGCGCCGCGTTTTCCGCCAAGCGGCTCGGCACCGGCGGCGTAGCCGTGTGCTTCTTCGGAGAAGGCGCGCTTGGCCAGGGCGTGCTCTACGAAGTGATGAACCTCGCGGCCATCTGGAAGCTGCCTGCCATCTACGTCTGCGAAAACAACATGTACAACGAGTACACGCACTTCTCCGAAGTGACCGCGGGCGACATCCTCACGCGCGCCGCAGGGTTCGGGGTACACGGCGCAAAGGTGGACGGCCAGGACGTTCGCGCGGTGAACGCCACGGCCGAAGAGCTCGTCGCGCGGGCGCGCAAGGGTGACGGCCCTTCGTTTCTTCTCTGCGACACCTACCGCTATCGCGGGCATCACGTAGGCGACATGAATCGGGAATACCGCACGAAGCAGGAAGAAGGCCTATGGCTGACGGAGCGCGACCCGATCAAGGTGCTCACCAATTGGATGATCGCCGAAAAGCTCACGGACGCAGAGCAGCTAGCGGGTATCGAAAAGGAAGTGCGTACGGAGATCGAGCAGGCCGCCAAGTTCGCGCTCGATACGCCCTATCCGAAGCCCGAAGAAGTCGATCAAGACGTTTACGCCTAAAGCGGGAGACCCATGCCAGAAACGATGACAGCAACAGCGCAGCGTGAAATTACCCTGGGAGAAGCCGTTCGCGAAGCCATCGCCGAGGAGATGCGCCGCGATCCGCGAGTTTTTCTTCTGGGGGAGGACGTGGCCGAGGCCGGCACGCCGTTTAAAGTGCTTACCGGCCTATCGACCGAGTTTGGCACCGACCGCGTGATCGATACGCCTATCTCGGAAGCCGGCTTCACCGGCCTGGGCGTGGGCGCGGCCATGACGGGCTTGCGGCCGATCGTCGACATCATGTTCGGCGATTTCGTCTGCCTGATCATGGACCAGATGGTCAACCAGGCGGCCAAGGTGCATTACATGTCCGGCGGCAAGTGGAAAGTGCCGATGGTGCTGCGCACCACGCTGGGCGCCACGCGGCGCTCGGCCGCACAGCACTCGCAGTCGCTGCACGCATGGTTCAGCCACATCCCGGGCCTGAAAGTCGTGATGCCTTCGACGCCCTACGATGCCAAGGGGCTGATGAAGTCCGCGATCCGCGACGATAATCCGGTGGTTTTCTACGAAGACAAGATGATGTTCCGCTTCAAGGGCCCTGTGCCGGCCGAGGAATACACCATTCCCATCGGCTTGGCCGACGTGAAGCGCGAAGGCAGCGACATCAGCCTGGTGGCAACGAGCAGCATGGTGCAGGTCGCGCTCGGCGCGGCAAAGATGCTCGACGAAATCGGCATCAGCGCCGAGGTGGTTGACCCGCGCACCACGTGGCCGCTCGACGAGAAGACGCTGATCGAATCGGTGAAGAAAACGTCGCGCTGCATCGTGATCGACGAGGGCTACCACCGCTACGGCGTCACGGGAGAGATCGCCTCGGTGATCACCGAAGGCGCGTTCCACTATCTCGATGGCCCCGTGAAGCGCATGGGCGCCATGCACGTGCCCATCCCGTTCTCGCCGGCGCTCGAAGATTCCACCGTGCCCAGCGAGAAGCAGGTATTTGAAGCCGCCCGCGCCCTCTGCAACCGCAGCTAGCGCGGGACTTCGTTTGTTGCCTTGGCAGTTTGCGGTTGGAAGTGGTTCTGCATTCGTTTTTCGTTGTTATCCGGAGCGCGGCGAAGGATCTCTCTTCGTTTTTTCGGGTAACCCACGTCGCACCGTGGGCGTTATAGTCTTATCCCCGAAGGAGGCCATATGGCACTACCCACATACGGAAGCATGGCGGTTGACTGGGAGAATCGCATTGACTTCGACCGTCTCCGCCGCGAGCGCTTGGACCGCGTAAAGGCCCTGCTCGCAAAGTCCGAAATGGGCGCGCTGCTCTGCTTCGACATGAACAACGTGCGCTACATCACCGCGACGCACATCGGCACCTGGGCGCAGGACAAGAACAGCCGCTTCACGCTGCTCGCGCAAAATTCCGAGCCGATCCTGTGGGACTTCGGGTCCGCGGCGAAGCATCACCAACTGCACTGCCCCTGGCTGGGCGAGCGCTCGCGGGCCGGCATCGGCCTGCTGCGCGGCGCCATGTCGCCGGAGACGGGCCGGGCCGAAGACGTCGCCAAAAAGATCAAAGTGGAACTCGAAAAGCTGGGCCTGCAGAACGAACCACTCGGCGTGGACATCATCGAGCCGCCGATTCTGTTCGCGCTGCAAAAGGAAGGCATCAATATCGTCGACGGGCAGCAGCTTATGTCCGACGCGCGCGTAATCAAGACGCGCGATGAAATCTCCCTGCTCAACCACTCCGCCATGATGGTGGACGTCGCTTACGACGAGCTGTACCGCGCGATGCGGCCCGGCATGAAGGAAAACGAGGCCGTCGGCCTGATGAGCAAAGTGCTCTACGACATGGGCTCGGAGTATGTGGAAGCTGTGAACGCCATTTCCGGCGAACGCTGCTGCCCGCATCCGCACGTTTTCTCCGACCGCAGCCTGCGCCCCGGCGATCCGGTTTACTACGACGTGCTGCATTCCTACATGGGCTATCGCACCTGCTATTACCGCACGTTCAGCATCGGCTACGCGCCGCACGCCATGGTGGACGCCTACAAGCGCTGCCGCGATTACATCGATGCGTCCATCGAGCTGATCCGGCCGGGACGCACCACCGCGCAGGTGGCTTCCGTGTGGCCCAAGGCGAAAGAGTTCGGCTTCCCCAACGAGGAAGCCTGCTTCGGATTGCAGTTCGGGCACGGCATCGGACTCGCGATCTGGGAAAAGCCGGTAATCAGCCGCCTGGTTTCCTTCAACCAGGAATATGTGCTGAAGCCGGGGATGGTGTTCGCGCTGGAGACCTTCTGGCCCTCGACCGACGGTTGGAGCGCCGCGCGCATCGAAGAAGAAATCGTCGTTACCGAGACCGGGCACGAGGTGATCACGCGCTTCCCCGCCGAGGAATTGCTCGTCGCCGGCCAGCGCTATTACACGGTGAACGGCCCGCTGCCCACCACGCGCGAGAACGAGGCCGAGCCGAGCCGGCACGTGCGGGAAATGGTGGAGGAAAGCGCCAAATCGGAAGGCATCGGCGTCGCGGACTAGTATTGTTTTTCCGCGCAGCGTTTCGCCACCGCGCGCTGCTGGTTTCAGCTTGCAAGAAATAACGAGTCGTCATTCTGAGCGGCGCTGCGCGCAAAGAATGTCTCCGGGGTTCACGAAAGCGGAGGGATTCATCGCTCGGAAGACGAGCAATGAAGGAGCGTTCTTCAGCACGTTCAGAATGGCTGCCGGAAGGCTTTTGCAGTAAGTTGTTATCCCGACGGAGCGAAGCAACCACGGATCTGTTTTGGTTTTTCGCCCTGGGAATTTTCCCGCCGGGCATTTAAAAAATCTCGCAAGGATCGCTTACTCGAACATGGCTATCAGCGTCGTAATGCCCGCTCTTGAAATGGCGCAGGACACCGGGAAGCTCGTCTCCTGGCGCAAGAAAGAAGGAGAAGCCGTCGCCAAGGGCGAGATCCTGCTCGAAGTCGAGACGGACAAGGCCGTCGTCGAAGTGGAGGCGCAGGCGGCGGGCGTGCTGGGCGGCGTGAAGGCTCAGCCGGGCGACTTGGTTCCCGTAGGCCACACGATCGCTTGGCTGCTCGGCCCCGGAGAGAGCGTTCCGGCGGGCGACGCTCCCACACAAGCGGCTGCGGATGCCGCGCGACCGGCGGCTGGGTCTTCTGCCGCAGCCCAAGCAACGAAAGCCGCCACGGCGCCG
Organism: uncultured Acidobacteriota bacterium; assembly: GCA_963848365.1. Classification (GTDB taxonomy): domain Bacteria; phylum Acidobacteriota; class Terriglobia; order Acidiferrales; family UBA7541; genus Palsa-295. The sequence continues at coordinate 126,754 of CAWKDI010000001.1, read as the reverse complement.
ACTCCGGCGGATGGACGCCAGGTTCGCATCTCTCCCAAAGCGCGCCGGCTCGCCAAGGAGAACAACATCGACATTGCCACGCTGCGTGGCACGGGGCCGGACGGCGAAATCCTCGCCGCCGACATCATGGCCGCGGTAGCATCGCCGTCCGCGCCAGGATCAGCGGCAGCGTCCGCTGGCGCCGGTGAAGAAAAGCTCAGTTCCATCGGCCGGCTGATGGCCGAGCGCACCACCCAGAGCTGGACTACCGTTCCACATTTCTTCGTCACCCGCGAAGTGGACGCGACCGCGCTCAACCATGCGCGGGGCGCATTGCTCCAGGGCATTGAAAAATCGCATGGCGTCCGCCCCACGCATACCGACGTGCTCGTCGCGCTCGTGGCTCGCGCACTGGCCAAGAATCCCCGCGTGAACGGCACTTGGACCGGCACCGGCATCCGCCTCAATCCTGAAATCAACGTGGCGGTGGCCATGGCCGTCGATGACGGCGTGGTCACCGCGGTGATTCGCAACGCAGCCAAGCTCGGCGTAGGCGAAATCGCCGTGCAACGGCGTGATCTCACCGAGCGCGCCCGCGCCAACCGCCTGCGGCCGGAAGACCTTACCGGCGCCACCTTCACCATCAGCAATCTCGGCATGCACCACGTCGACTCGTTCACCGCCATCATCGTGCAGCCGCAGGCCGGCATTCTGGCCGTCAGCGCGATCAAGGATCGTGTCGTTGCTCTCGATGGGCACCCTGCCGTGCGTCCGATGATGTCGCTCACGCTTTCCTCCGATCACCGCGTGGTCGATGGGGCCCGTGCGGCTGCGTTCATGCACGACCTCGTCGGCATGCTGCTCGAACCTCAGCAGGCGCTGCTCTAGAAGCGGAAGCGGAGGAAGCAGAGGAGGCAAATGAGGTAGAGGAGGAAATCTCCTCGACTTTGACTGCTCGGCCTTGACGATCTTCCCCTGACTGTTCGACTTTGACTACCTGACTTCCGGCTTTTCGCCTGGGTTTGCACGCGCCATCTCCCTTCGATCTCCTTCCCTTCCTAGCCTCCTCGCTCCAAGCATCTAGAAGCGGACGCTCAGGAACCGAGGATGTTCCTCTGCCTCCTCTGCCTCCTTTGCTTCCTTTGCCAGTAAGCCGCTTGCCCTGTTCATATCTTCCAAGCGTCCGCCGATCAGAAAACGATAAAGATAAGTCGCTTATCCAACGATACAGGTATTGAAGGTGCCGCGAGGGAAGCCAGTGGGACAACCGGCTTATCCGAAGCCCTGACAACTGGAAACGTGGTGCCTACGATGGGTCGAATTCACGTGGACATTGTGAACAGGGAGATCGGTGTTGGACCGCCCCATTCGTGCCATACCGCATTACGTCTCTGGGAGGCCCCGCCGGAGCCGTCTCGCCCGGCCCGTCGGGCATCGAGCGCCCTCTTGTTGCTCGCTTTTGCTGCTGCTCATCGTTGCGGCTATTCCGGCGTGCGTTCAGGCGCAAGCCAAGACGGAGGAATATCACGTGAAGGCGGGCTTCCTGTTCCACTTCGCGCAGCTGGTGGACTGGCCCGCCAGCGCCGCGGGAACGTCCGACTTCGCGCTGTGCATGCTGGGAGACGATCCCTTTCAAGGGCAGCTCGAGAGCACGCTCGATGGAAAGGCGATCGGCACGCGCCCCATTCATGTCCTTCACCTGAAGCAAGCTCAGGAGGCGCGCAACTGCCAGGTCCTGTTCATCAGCAACAGCGAGGATCAGCGGCTTCCGAAAATCATCGGAGACCTCGGCAACTCCGCGGTGATGACCGTGGGTGAGGCCAACGACTTCATCGAACGAGGCGGAATGATTCGATTTGTTCTCGATCAGGACAAAGTGCGTTTTGAAATCAACCTGAAAGCGGCCGACCCGGCGGGCCTGAAGTTCAGTTCGCGGCTGCTGCTGCTTGCGAAGAACGTCTTTGGAAAACAAGGATGAGCGTGCGCGGATGACCTTCCGGGATTTATCGATACGGCGAAAACTGACGGTGTTGATTCTCTCGTCGAGCATCCTGGGGCTGGTGATGGTTTGCCTGGGCCTCGCGGCATACGAGCGCACCAGCTTCCGCGCCAGCACCACCGCCGAGCTTTCCGCGCTCGCCGACACGCTGGGCGCCAATGCGGCCGCCTCCCTGGTCTTCAACGATCCCAAGACGGCCGCCGATATGCTGAGCGCGCTCAGAACCGAAACGCACATTCTGGGGGCGTGCTTATACGACGCGAACGGCAAGGTATTCGCAGCCTATCGCCGCGGCGACGCCGGAAGCGAGTTCCGGACACCCGCCTGGCACTCCGACGGCGCCACATTCACAAGGGATTCTCTCGTGCTTTTTCGGCGCGTGTCGATCAACGGAGAGAAGGCCGGCTCGATTGCCATCGTTTCCGACTTGACGGGGTTTCGCGCGAAGATCATCGAATTCACCAAGATCGCGTCGTTCGTCCTGTTTATTTCCCTCCTGGCGACGTACCTCGTGTCCTCGCGCCTGCTGCGCGTCACCACCGCACCGATTCTGGAGCTCGCTGGCCTGGCCGAACGCGTCACCGTGAACGAAGATTTCTCGCTCCGCGGAAGGGTGCAGAGCCGCGACGAAGTCGGCACGCTGGTGGCGGCCTTTAACGACATGCTGGGGCGCATTCAGCAGCGCGACTCCGCCCTGCAAAAACTGAACGCCGAGCTGGAGCAACGGGTCGAGAAGCGGACCGCGGAGCTCTCCCGCGCCAAGGACGCTGCGGAAGAAGCCAGCCGCGCCAAGAGCGAATTCCTGGCCAATATGAGCCACGAAATCCGCACTCCCCTTAACGGCGTGATCGGGATGACGGAGCTGGCCCTGGAAACCAAGCTGACCACCGAACAACAGGAGTATCTGGACACCGTCAAGCTCTCCGGCGATTCCCTGCTCGGCGTGATCAACGACATTCTCGATTTCTCGAAAATCGAAGCCGGAAAGGTGGACCTGGAGGCGATCGACTTCAATCTCAGGGATACGCTCGAGGCGACGCTCAAGACGCTCGCTCTGCGGGCGCACGAGAAGGGCCTCGAGCTGCTGTGCGAAATCGCGCCGGAAGTGCCCGAGGGGGTGAATGGAGACGCCAGCCGCTTGCGCCAGGTCATCGTGAATCTCGTGGGCAACGCGATCAAGTTCACCGACAAAGGCGAAGTCGAGCTCAAGGTGACGGTCGAGTCCGAAGAGGCAGACGGCCGCATCCTGCGTTTCTGCGTGTCGGACACGGGAATCGGAATTCCCGTCGAGAAGCAGAACCTGATCTTCGATCCGTTCGCCCAGGCCGATACGTCCACCACGCGAAAGTATGGCGGCACGGGGCTCGGTCTCACGATTTCGGGGCGCCTGGTGATGATGATGGGGGGCCGCATCTGGGTGCAGAGCCAGCCGGGCGAAGGCAGCCAGTTTTATTTCACCACTCGCGTGAAAACGTGCGAGAAAAAGCCGGAAATCGGGACGATCGCTCCGCCGGAAATTCTGCGCGGCGTGAAGGTTCTCGTTGTGGACGACAACCGCACCAATCAGAGGATCGTGCAGGGCATGCTGAGCCGCTGGCAGATGAACTCGACCGTCGTCAGCAGCGGCGAAGCGGCCCTCGAAGAACTGTTCGGCAGCGCGGATGCCGGAGCCCCCTACGGGCTTGTCCTGACCGACATGCACATGCCTCACATGGACGGCTTCGACCTGATTGAGCGAATCCGCCAGCGGCCGGAGCTGCGCACTGCCACGATCATGATGCTCACCTCTGCCGGACACCGGGGCGACGCGGAGCGATGCAAAGCGCTGGGCGTCGCCGCCTACCTGCTCAAGCCCATCCGGCAGTCGGAACTGCGCGAGGCCATTGCTCGCGTGCTTGGCGCGCAGGCGCAAGCCGGAGCGATTCCGCTCGTCACGCGGTATTCGCTCCAGGACGAACGCCACCCCTCGGAAGTCCTGAACATTCTGGTCACCGAGGACAACGTGGTGAACCAGAGGCTCGCCACGCGGCTGCTCGAAAAAGAGGCCACCGCGTGACCATCGCCAACAACGGCCGCGAGGCCGTCGAAGCGCTCGAAGCGAATGTGTTCGATCTGGTTTTCATGGACGTTCAGATGCCCGAAATGGACGGCCTCGAGGCAACGGGCATCGTGCGCAAGAAAGAGATGGCCACGGGCAAGCACCAGCCCATTATCGCGCTCACGGCCCACGCCATGAAGCGCGACCAGGAAAAGTGCCTCGCAGCCGGCATGGATGGCTACCTCACCAAGCCCATCCGCCCCCAGGATCTGGACGTGGTGCTCCAAAGATACCTGGCGGTGCGAGGAGCAGAGCCAAAAGCGGTGCCATTGGAGACACAACGAGTGCCCTAGACTTTTTGCCCGGGTATCCGGATCAGCGCCGCTATGTTTCATACCTCTCATCCCCCTTCGTGATCGTCGGCAGCATGCGCGAGACGTATGGGCGCGTGACAAAAGCCGGCGAAATAAAACGTCACGGGGCTAAATGAAAGCTCAACCGCAGGTCGACGCCTGCGCCAAGCAGGCAAGTTACGGCAGGAAATGGAATTCTCTTCAAATCCGGACGCGAGCTCGCACAGTTTTCTTCGCGATTTTTCTCGTGGCAATACCCGCATGGCCCCAGCAAAAGACGCCGGACATCACCAGCGAAAGCATCGAAGATCTTATGAATATCGAGGTGACCTCTGTCTCAAAAAAGGAGGAAAAGCTGTCGCGCGTGGCGGCGGCGATTTTTGTAATCACGCAGGAAGACATTCGGCACTCCGGCGCGACGAACATACCGGATCTGCTCCGTATGGTGCCCGGCATGGATGTGGGACAGATCGATTCCAATACCTGGGCGATCAGCGCGCGCGGGCTAAACGAACAGTTCAGCGATAAGCTGCTGGTCCTGGTGGACGGCCGCAGCGTCTATACACAAACTTTTGGCGGCGTCTTCTGGGATGGACTCGGCCTTCCTCTTGAGGATGTCGAACGCATCGAAGTAATCCGTGGACCGGGCGGCTCCATTTGGGGTGCCAATGCGGTCAATGGCGTCATCAACATCATCACGAAGAAAGCCTCGGACACCCAGGGAGGACTTGCCGTCGCAGGCGGCGGAAATGTCGATCAGGGATTCGGAAGCTTGCAATACGGAGGCCACATCGGAAAGTCAACCGAGTATCGCGTCTACGATAAGTATTTCAACCAAGCCCAATTGCCGAATCTGGCCGACCAGCCCGGCGGCGACGGCTGGCATGTGCTTCGAGGGGGCTTCCGGGTCGACAGTAGTCCTTCTTCGGAAGACAAGTTAACGGTGCAAGGGGATCTGTATGGGGGCCGCGAGGGCCAGGCAGTGCTGGAGTTCGGCTCCGATATAGCCCCGCAAACTCAAGCCAGCTTGGGCGGCGGGTACTTTCAGACGACCTGGAATCACAACTATTCCACGGGCTCGAGCACGACGCTGCAAGCGTCTTACGACCGTGAGATTCGAAACATTCCCTTTCGAGACGATCGCGGCACGCTGACTATCGATTTTCAATACCACTCCGCCTGGGGCAGCCGCCAGGACGTCGTCTTGGGAGGAGGCTATCTTTACACCAGTCACCTCAGCAACAGCGCCAGCGTCCGTTACGATCCCGCGGACAATGTCCGCCAGATCTTCAGCTCATTCGTTCAGGACGAAATTGCAGTGGCTCCCGAGCGAGTTTATTTGACCGTAGGAAGCAGGCTCGAACACAACGAGTACACCGGCTTTGTCGCCATGCCAAATGTCCGCGTGGCCTGGCAGCCAAGCCAGCACCATACGCTGTGGGCCGCTATATCCAGCGCGAGAAGAATGCCGTCGAGTGGAGACACATCGGATTTCGTCACCGGCGCGGAATTGCCCGGAGGACCCGGCGGCCTGCCACTGCGCGTCATCCTGAACGGCAATCCGAATTTCAAGAACGAACGATTGCTGGCCTACGAAGCGGGCTACCGGGCGGCCGTGAGTGAAACTCTTACCGTGGATTTTTCGGCCTTTTATAACGTATATAACGCCCTCAGGACGCTCGAACCGCAAACGCCGTTCCTTCAAACCACGCCGCCACCGACCGTCCTTCTTCTGCCCTTCGAGTTCTTCAACGAGATGCACGGCGAGACACATGGATTCGAGATTTTTGCGAATTGGAAAGCCACGTCACGATGGACGCTCAGTCCCGGCTATGCATTCGAGGGTGTGCACATGCACTTGGCGTGCACCAGCCACGATACCGATTTGTTCCCGGTGGCCGAAGGGGGGAGCCCGGACGATTCGGCTCAACTCCGATCGCATTGGGATCTGGGCCACCAGCTTTCCTGGGACGCCTCCGCTTATTTCGTGGATCGCCTTCGGTCTATTAGCACCCCCGCTTACACCCGCGCGGATGCTGGCATCACGTGGAGACCCTTGGAGAAGGCTTCAATCAGCATCGCGGGCCAGAACCTCGTGAAGGATCACGTGCTTGAATACAACAACGAGGCGGGACTGGTTCGATCAGGCTTGGTGAAGCGAAGCGTCTACGGAAAGGTAACCTGGCAATTCTGAGGAACTAACCCTGAACGCTCTGGTTTCCGCTACGGCTGATTGGAACTCACGAGCTTTTGCCCGCTGGCCCAGGCCGCCATGGCTTTCCAGTCAGGATCATCTTTGGATTCGAACTGGCGTCCGCCGGTGTGCACGAATTCAATATCTCCGCCGGCGACCGGCGACAGTGGATGAATCAGAAAGCGGCTGTTCATAGGGTCGTTGCGGTTGACGAGCTTCGACACGTTCTCAAAGATCTGGCGGGACTGCTCCTCATTCCAGGAAGTTGCGCCGGGCGAAAGCCTCACAAGATATTGCGGCCCGTTTCCCGAGCCGTGGCAGGAGTAGCAGCGCGCATGACCGGGGCGGTCTTTCAGGAAAATGGGCTCCACGCGCGCCTTGAAGAACTCGTAGTCGAGCGATGATGCCGGCGCGGGCTTGGAAGCATCCTGCTTTGCAGGCGCCCCGGCAGACTGAGCCGCGCTGAAAACGACAGCAGCCGCTAAGAACAGAACGGCCATTTCCTTAGACCGAGTTCTAGACTTCAAGGATCGCCTCCGAGTGCCGTATTTGAAACGCAGGGCACAGCATCACAGTTTGCCAATACTCCCGCTTGCCAATACTCCCGCTTGCCAATTCCAAACGAGGTGAGTGGTCTGCTTTCTTTTCGTCAGCGCTGCGCCAGCGCGGTCATCCGCCCCGGCTCTTCTCCGACAGGGATACGCGCTACCACCTTCATGGTCTTCACATCAACGGCGGACACCGACCGGTCCGCGCCGTTTGTAATGTAGACCGTCTTGCCGTCGGGAGTGAACGTCACCCAGTTGGGGGACCCCCCGATGGGATCGTGGCCCGGCGGCGCGACTTGCGGCAGGGGCGCGCGCCCCAGGAGCTTCAGATCGGGGAGCGAGTAGACGAAAACACAATCATATATTCGGCTGTTTACCCAAAGGGTCTTCCCGTCAGGCGCTACGCCGATGCCGTGTGCAGGAGACCCGCTCGGAACCACGGTAGGCTGATCGTCGGGGAAAATAATATCTCCCACTTCCTGACGCTTCGCAAAGTCAATAACCTTGAAGCCGCGGAGGCGGTTCATTTGCAGGAAAAGCCGGTGGGCGGAGCCATCCGGGTTGGACTCGACGGCGGTCACATTGGTTCCCATATCGAACTTGTGGTCCCAGGCGATCGTCTGGCTCTGAAGGTCAAAGACATAGAGCATGCCCGCGCCCTCCGAAGTGCCGATCGCGTACTTGTTGTCCCCAGTCAGAACGATGTCGTGCACCTTTGTCTTGGTCGGAATGCTCTTCACCAGTTCCAGGGTGGTTGCGTCGATGATATCGAGGCCTCCGGGGGTTTCCGCATTGCAGACCAGGACCCATCGCCCATCCTTGGTAACCGCAATGTCGTTGGAATGGCCGCTGACCGGCACCTCTTTGATTTTCTTGCCCGTCTTCCGATCCACCACGGTGAGGATCTTCTCGGGGAACTGGGTGATGTACACGCGCTTTCCGTCTGGCGAGACCGCCACCCCTTCGGGCACCTGAATGCCGGTGATCTGCTGTACCACCTTGTTTTTCGCGGTATCGATCACGGAAACGGACGTGCCGGCAGTGTTCGCCACGTAGATGCGGGACGACGCTGCGGCCAGGGGCATGGCCAGCAGCAGCCAGGGAACGCCAAGTCGCTTCGCCCTGCGTAGAAATTTTTGTGCCGTCACTTCCGAGTTCGCATTGCTGGGACTTCCGGTGGGACCACTCATAGCGCGGTATTCTCCTTATCGCCGCCGGAAAGGTTACAGAGATCGCATTATCCAAGTCAAGCGACACAGGTGCTTCTGTCGACACAGGTGCTTCCTGTCGCCGCTTTGTTCCTAGAAGCTTGTGGTGAGCCGCAACGCAAAACTTCTCGACGGGCCGATGGCATTGCCGGAGAACAGGCCGCCGAAATCGATTACATCCAGCACGTTCGTGAGGTTCTGTCCGTCGATCTGAAATGCCATCTTCACGCGCTTCGATTCGTAGATATCCGCTCCCGCCGAAGCGTTCACCTGCAAGGCGGGATAAATGCGTCCCCGCGCAAAGTTGATGCGATCGAGCACCTGCTGCCCGTATTCGGCGAGCACGGTGGAAGGGTCGCCATCGAACGCAAATGGCAGGCCGCTGTCGTACTGCATGCCGCCCGCGATCCAGACGCGCGGCGTCAGTTGATACCGCAGGCGCCCGCGAAGGGTATTGCGCTGATCCTGCGAATCCGGGAAATGGCCGGTGAGCTGCGCCGCGGCAGCCGCGGCATTGTCGCCGAGAAAAAGCCCGCCTGTCACCGGAAACCAGACATTCCCGAGGGTGTAGGAGTAGCTCAAGAAGCCCGAAAAACGGTGCCAGTCAGGGACGCTCAGTTTTGCTTCCGCGCCGTAGATAATCGACTTTCGAAAGGCGATCGGGAAGCTGATCGTCGTGTTGTCGATCTGGTCGTCGTCCGCGTAGTTGTTCACCAGCCGCCTGAAGTAGTTGGCGTCCAGGCGAATCTTGCGCTGGAACGCTTTCGTTACACCCACTTCGTAGTAATTTCCCTCGGAAGGCTCGACGGGCAGCCGCAGGAAATTCCCCGGAGACAGAGACTCGACCTCCGTCGAACTCGATAAGAGAATATTTTCAAATGAGGGCGTCTGGAACACGCGGTCATAGGAGAAATGCAGCGCCAGCCCGGCGCCGGGGAAATAACGCGAGATCGAGAAGCGCGGGTCCACCGCCTGGCGGTTTAACAGAAGCTGGTAATGGTCCAAGCGAAGTCCGGCGTTGATCGTCCAGTTTCCCGCCCGGATGAGGTCCTGCACGAAAGCCGATTGCTCGAGATCGGGCCGGTTCGCCTTGAATCCAAACGTCCCGGGAGTGTCCGAATCGAATTGTGTTGGGTCCGTGATGGCATAGCTGAAATTTTCGTTCAGGAAAGTGTTGTCCGATTCGGCCCCGAATTTCCATTCGTTCCGCCCGTGATCGATGGTGACAGTGCCCTTGAAATAGCCTTCGCGAAACCAATTGTGCTGAAACACTTCGATGGGAGTCGAATTCGCGTTGGAGCTAAAGTCATTCGCATTCTCGCGCACCATGGCGCGGAAGTCAGCCACCATGCGCGGCGAAAACGTGTGCTGATAGGAGGCGATCCCCATTGTCTCGAGGTTGTCGGCCGTTTGGCGCTGGCCGGCGGTTTGCTGCACGTATTCGTTCGGGATGTCGTAGCGCGAAACTTCGTGGCGCACGATAAAGCTCAGGCGGTCGTTGGGAGTCAACTCGCGCTCGTAATCTGCGGAAAAATCGCCGAGGGTGCCGGTGTTCGAATAGTTCTGCGGCACCACTGGATTCAGATAATGATCCGTCATGCTGCCGCTCGCGCTGGCGCCGAAGCTATTTTTGCCCCAGGAGTACTCTCCCTTCGCAAAGGCTCCCGCCGAATCGAAACTGCCCCCGGAAAGCACCACCTGGCCGTGGAAACCCGGTTGCGAATCCTGCACCGTATTCACCTCCACGACGCCGCCCATCTTCCGTCCATACTCCGCGGGAATGCCCGCGGTATAGATGGTCATCGACTCCACGTCATCGGCCTCGATCTCCGGGCCGAAGCTGGGCGAGCGATTGTCCGTGAGCGGAACACCATCCACCACAAATTGTGTCTGATACTCCGAGCCCCGCGGATGCAGCACGGCGTTGCCCTCGTAAAGCCAGCCGGGTTGCGAATTCACCAGGTCCTGCATGGAACGGCCCGGAATCGAGCTCAGCCGCGTCTGCAGAAACTCCGAGCCGATCTGGTTCACCGAGCCAGCCTGATCCGGGTCAATCAGCGTATTGGCCGCGTTCACGGTCACCGATTGATCCACCGAAGGAAGCTTGAGCTGGATTTTGCGTTCGACGGGTAGCGCGGAGTGGATCTCGACCGAATCGGTCACCGGCACAAATCCCGGCTGCGCGATTTCCAGCCGGTAAACGCCAAATGGAAGACGCTGCACGTCCAGACTGCCTTCCTCGCTGGTCGCCAGCGTATTGTGGTACTGATTCGCCTCGCTCACGATGTGAACGGTTGTCTTTACGCCGAGGCCCTGAGGGTCGGTGACTCGAAGGCGCAGCTCGCCGCGATTGCTCTGCGCAAACAGTGGGAGAGCGACCAGCACAAAAATAAGCGCGAATCCCTTCGGAACACTCACGGTAGATTTGAAATGCTGTAGTTCGCCGCGCATGCGCTGTCGAAATCCTCCCATAAAGACCGGACCGCCCGACGAAGAGCTTCCGTTCCGTTTCCTCAAGCTTGAATATTCCGTTTGCCGCGCTTTTGTTCATTATTTTTCGATTCAGGCGAGGATTTAAACTGCCCTTCAAGAATCTTGAACAGAACGGAGGGAAGTGGAATATATATACAGCGACCCATGCGGATGCCTCTGGCGGACTCTATTAACGAGCTTCTTTTCCCGGCGGCGGCCACCCCTGCGCTTTCGGCGAAGCCTTCTGAAATCGAATGCGAGGTAATGAACCTCTTCGAGCAATACCGCAACCCGCTCTTGCGCTACGTGCTCTCATTTGGCGTCTCGGTACATGACGCCGAAGAAGTTACTCAGGAAGTGTTTCTGTCTCTTTTCCGGCACCTTCAATTGCGCAGACCACGGCAAAACCTGCGTGGCTGGCTCTTTCGCGTCGCTCACAATCTCGCCCTGAAGCAGCGCTATGCGAGCCAGAGATGGCAATCGGCCGCGTCATCCGACTGGACGATTGCGGAAAGGCAGTCGGACCCGTCGCCAAGCCCGGAAGAGCTGGCATCGTTCACTCAAAAACGGCAGCGCCTGCTGGCGGTTCTTCACGCTCTGCCGGAAGAAGACCAGTGTTGCCTTCGGTTACGCGCCGAGGGCCTCCGTTACCGCGAAATTGCGAGCTTGCTGGGAATGTCTTTGGGGGCCGTATCCATATCGCTGACACGATCGCTCGCACGCCTGATGCGTGCGGACGGGAGGTAAAACCCATGCCGAACGGGAAAGAATTCCACGTGGTGGACGAAGAGTTGCTCCTGGCGGCGGATGGCGAGCTTCCAGCGCACCGCGCGGCTCAGGTTCGCGCGCACCTGGCCGCTTGCTGGCACTGCCGCGCCCGCATGGCCGAAATCGAGGGGACCATTGCCGATTTCGCGCGAACCTACCGCCAGACACTCGATTCAAAGCTACCACCCATCGACGGACCGCGCGCGCTGTTGCGGGCTCAATTGGCCCAACTGGCAGCCGGGCCCCAAGCCGGCTCATGGCGGAGGTTTTTACAGTTCACCTCGTCAGCTCCCGCCGCCGTGTGCGCCTGCGTGTTGTTTTTATTCGTCGCGGTCGCCGCCAAGCTTCTCGTCCAGCACTCTGCGCTGCTTCGTAAAAACTCGGCCCCTGTCGCTTACGGGACGGTTCCCGATCCCAGCCTTACGCCCGGCGCCACGCGAACGGTTAAGGTCAGTGACGTTTGTTCGATGGCTCACGAGGAAGTCGTTCGCGATGTGCCGGCATCGTTGCGGCAGGAGATCTTTCGGGAGTATGGAATCGCTTCCCCGCGCGCGGGGGATTATGAGATCGACTACCTGATAACTCCCGGATTGGGCGGCGCCGATGACATTCACAATCTGTGGCCAGAGCCGTACAGATCACCGGCGTGGAATGCCCGCGCCAAGGATGCCCTCGAAGAGCAACTTCACCAACTCGTCTGCGCGGGCAGCGTCGATCTGCCCACCGCCCAGCGCGACATCGCCACTAACTGGATTGCGGCCTACAAGAAGTATTTTCACACCGACAAGCCGGTCGCAGAGCTTTCTTTCCGGCAGGGTCGTCTCACGAACAAAAGTTAGAAGCGCTCGTTGGTAGTTTAGTTTTCCCGCCTGGCGGCCAGCTACAAGTTTTCGGCTGTCCGCGCGTGCGGGCTGCGAGTGAAGCTTTATTTCGCGGGGAGATTGCGGATATAGACAACGAGTCGTTTGACCTGATCTTCGGTGAGATCTTTATGAGACGGCATGGAGTAGTTGAGTCCCCGGCTGGAGCGGATGCCGACCGTGATGATTTCCCCCAGTTGGGCGTCGCTCTGATTTTGCACGTCGGCGGAATGCAGGTCGTGGATCTTCGCCGACTTGCCTGCTGGGGTGTTGCCTCTGCCGTCCCCGCCGTGGCACCCGGAACACTGGGTTTTGAAGAGGCTGGCGGCTTCATTTTGCGCCCTGGCTGGGGGCATGGATAAAAGCGTAGCCGCCAAAATGAGCAAAGGCGCCGGGAGCCGGAAATAGCGCATGCCAAGCGCCCTCGGCTACTTCTTCAGACCGAAGGCGTAGACTCGCCCGTCCCACGTGGAGACGTAGACCTTGCCGTCGGCGACAACGGGCTCGCTGAAATGCGTCCAGCTATCGATGGCCTTGTCGCTCGAATACAACTGCTTTCCGGTTTCCCCATCCAGCGCATACAGCACTGCGTTTGTCACCGGGGTGCTGCGCGTTTTCGCGTCCGCCCGCTGCACCGTATTCTCGCCGGTTTGCAGCACGTAGACGACACCATTGGCTACAGCGGGAGGATCCGGTACGTGCATGTCGCGAGACATCCACGTGGGAACCAGCGTCGGCGTATTCTTCGCGGGGTCCACGCTCACCTCAAAAGCCATCACGCTACCCTGGTCCGCGCTCCCGTACGTGTATTTGAAACTCGGCGCGTCTTTGGACGGGGGGCCCCACAGGGGCAGAAGCACAAAGCGCTTTCCGTCAGCATCCTGCCAGGTGGCCATCGCTCCCCACAAGCCGCGGCCTGCCATCAGAATCTCGTCGTTTCCCCAGCGCGGTGACAGGTAGAGCGGCGTGTGATGGTCCGCGCCTCCGAGGTTGTCACCGTCGAGCAGCGTGATCGTCGATTCCTTGCCGGCCGAAACCACCAGCGTCCACTTCTGGAACGGGAAGACCAGCGGATTCGCCGATCCCAGGTCGAGATCCTTCTCGCGGAGATAGGCCCAGTTTGTGGGCGTATAAGAATCGAGCAGACGAAAGTTCTTGTACGCCACCGCGAGCACGCTGTCGCCAAAACTGCCGGAAGCCGGATCGTAAGGGCCGTCCGCAGTCTGCATGTAGAGTGCCTTCGGGCCGGCCACGACGGAACCTCGGCCCCACACGCCTGAAGGGCGCCCGGTGCCGGTGTAAAACTCCACCACATGGTGCGACGGATCCTTCAAGTCCAGTGCGGTCAGGTGCGCGGGCGCATTTCCGCAGCCGCGGGCATTCGACGAATAAATCACTCCGTCGATCAGGTTCAGGCTCCAGTTGCGCGCATATGGATCGGTGAAGTTGGTAGCCGGCAGGCGCTCATCGCCGTTTGCCAGGCTGAGCCCGCGCAGCTTGCCGTCGCTGGTCGCCACATAAAGAATGCCCGCATCCTTGTCGATCACGGGCGTGGAATTTTGTGTGTCCGGGCAGAGCCACGTCGGCGGCTTCGGCGGCGTCATCGTGTTCGGGAAGGACTTCTTCCAGCTTACTTCGCCCGTCTCCGAATCGATCGCGTACACCGTGTTGTCGCTGCCCACCACAAACACACGCGTCCTGGGCCCCTGCGGTCCAGCCACGGTTGCGACCAGCGGAGCCGTCAGCGTGGAAAGCACCTCTTCCCTGGGAACCGTCGAGAGCTGAGATTTCCACTTCAACTCGAGCCGGGAGACGTTATCTTTCGTCAAAGTCTTCTCGGATTGATTCCAGCCCGCGCGCGACGGGTCATAGCCCCAGGTCACCCAATCGCTCTGCGCCAGCGCGAATCCAGGCGCCAGCAACAGCGCCGCGCCGGCGGCTGCCGCGAAGAATTTTGCCAACCCTCGTGAAGTCAGTTCCTTCTTAACCACAGTTCGCCTCCATCTTTCCTGGAAGACTTGCCGGCACCGCGTTGAAGCGCGCTCGACCGCGCAGGGAAGCAAGCTTGCGGAGCCGGTGATTTTATTGCCCGTTGTGCCGCCGGGAAGAGTATCACAAGTCTCGTGTTTTGATATTTGACAGCCAGCCGAAAAACTCCGGGCCTTTAGGTGTCGGTGTTCCATCACCGGCAGACCTTCCGCGGTTTGAGGGGCTTTTGCCCCGGAAGAAAGCCTTTTGAGATTTTCCGCAACTTTTAGACGCCCGGACCTCCCGGTGGTTACAGGCGATCTCCAGCGCGGGTACAGGGTTCGTCGGATTGCCCGCGAAAGGGCTTGTACTACACTTCTCTCAAGCGAGATGAATCTCGCGAATCATTCTCGCGAATCACAACCGTCCGAGGAGGAGTTAGCCATGGCCGAGGAGCACAAATGCGGTCAGTGTGGTCAAACGTTCAGTTCGTCCGGTGAACTGCGGGAGCATCAAAAATCAAATCACAAGAGTTCCGGCAAGTAGTCTCACTGTGGCAGCGAATCAGCGAAGGGCCGAGGGATAATTCTGCTCGTATGGCGGACAATTCAGGCACAGTCTCTCGGCCATCTTTCTTCCTCAGGTGTAGTCATACAGGATTCCGTCCCAGCAAACCACGGACGAAGGCACAAGTTTAAAACCGGTCGGACAGGGTCAACATTGAAAACCTATACGTGCGTTTGCGGTCAACTGATCTTTTTTCAGAATGTGATCTGCATCAATTGCGGCCGGGAACTGGGATTCTTGCCGGACCGGCTTCGTCTCGCAAGTCTCGAACCCGCACCGTCGAAGGGCCTTTGGCAGCCCACCGGGCTCTCGGGCAGCGCGTTGTACCGCAAATGCCAGAATTATGCCCAAGAGGGCGTCTGCAATTGGATGATTCCCGATGACGGGGACGATGGGCAGAACGATGCGTTCTGCGCTTCCTGCCGCCTCAACGAAGTCATCCCCGACCTGAGCAACGAGGTGAATCGCGGTTTATGGGCACTCATCGAAAGCGCCAAGCGCAGGCTCATTTACAGCTTGATCCGGCTCAACCTTCCGATCGCCAATAAGAAAGAAGATCCGCAATGCGGCCTCGCCTTTCGTTTCCTTTCCGATCTTGTAAATCCGGACGGCAGCACTTCCAAAATTCTTACCGGCCACGACCACGGCGTCATCACCCTCAACATCGCCGAGGCCGACGACGCCACGCGCGAAACCATCCGGCACGCCATGAAAGAGCCTTATCGCACGCTGCTCGGCCACTTCCGCCACGAGATCGGCCATTACTATTGGGATCGGCTTGTTCGTGACACGAATTTCCTCCAGCCCTTTCGCGATCTCTTCGGCAACGAGCAGGCCGATTACATGCAGGCCCTCAACCAGTATTACAAAACAGGCGCCCCGGCCGCCTGGCAGGACAATTACATCAGCGCCTACGCCACATCTCATCCCTGGGAGGATTGGGCGGAGACCTGGGCGCACTTCCTGCACATTCAGGACGCGCTCGAAGTGGCCAACGATTTCGGTCTCGTGGGAAAACGAATCCTCCTGGACCCGCAAAAACAGGATGGAGGCCCGCGCCTGGCAAGAGAGCAAACTACGTTCGACGAGGTCATCACAGCCTGGGCCGAATTCTCCGTGGCCCTCAACAGCATCAACCGCAGCATGGGCCTTCCGGACTTGTATCCCTTCGTGCTGTCGTCGCCGGTAGTCGCCAAGCTGCGCTTCATCTACGAAGTGATCGTCGCAAACGCCAAAAAGAAGAGCAACGCGCAAAAAGAGGCTGTACCCGCGGGCGCCGGCGCAACCGCGAATACAGCCCCCAATTAGATTACCGAAGGTCGCAGCGGTTAAGCCGCCATTCCTACTGAGTCTGCGGGGGCATTCCAACACTCGCGTTGCCGCCGGACGAGTTTCCGCCCTGCGGATTGGCACCGGAGGTCCCGCCGATCTGCGTCCCGATAATTTCACCGGAAATGATGATTTCCACGCGCCGGTTCTGCTGCCGCCCCGCGGACGTATCGTTGCTCGCCACCGGATTCGACTTCCCATAGCCCACCGCCGTAATCGCAGTGGGATCGATCCCTTGCGCAATCAAGTAGGCTCGCACGGAATTCGCGCGATTCTCGGAAAGCGTCTGGTTGAACGTGTCGCTCCCCACGCTGTCGGTGTAGCCCTCTACCTGCATCTTGAGCCCGGGATGCGCCAGTACGATTCCTGAAAATTTCGCGAGGGCTTCGCGTGCATTCGGCTGGAGCTCGAACTTGCCCGTGGCGAAGAGGACATCGGCCAGATTCGCCTTCAGGCCTCGCGGCGTGTCCGTGGTGGGAAGGATGCGGTTGAACTGCTGCAGCAGCGTCGCGCGTAGCTGCTGCTTCTCAAGTTCCGCCTGCTGCGCGGCTTGTTGCGCTTGCAGTGCCGCCTGCTGCGCCTGCGCGGCTGCCTGGGCGTCCTGCTGCGCCTGCAGCTCTGCTTGCTCGCGCGCCTGCGCCTCCTGCTGCGCCTGCAATTCCGCCTGCTGGCGCGCCTGAGCATCCCGCTGCGCCTGCAACTCCGCCTGCTGGCGCTGCAATTCCGCCTGCTGCTGCTGCGCGGCGGCCGCTTGCGCCTGAGCCTGAGCTTCGGCGGTCCGCTGCGCCGCGGCGGCTCGCTCCTGTGCCCGCGCTTCTTCTTCCTTGCGCTGCATGGTCATCTGGAGCGCTTCCGCGGCGTTCTGCACCGCGTCGCGGGAATCCTGGACTATCACTTTCTTGTCGCTTTTCGTGGCCTCCGCATTGCTCAACGAAAGCTCAGCCTTCGCCAGCACATCGGGTGCATACTGCTGGGCGCCCGCGTTCCTGGCGATTTCTACCGCATTCCTGGCCTCTTCGAGCTCCAGGGGCACCTTCGATTTCGGATACCTCTGCGCGGCCGCCTCCACGTTGTAGCTGTACAAGCCGCGCTTGAACAAACTGTAGTTCACGTTCACCTGCTGCAGCGTTCCGACGGTGCCGCTAGCCACCACATTCTCGAGGACCACCACATCGCTCGGCTCCGCCACCGCGTAATCGGGCTCCGCCGTCACAATCAGTCCGAACGTCTGCAGCGTCGTGGTCACCAGCAGCTTGCTCTTGTTCCCCGATAGCAGCACCTCACCGAGGTTGTTGGCCTTTCCTTCCGGAGTGATGCCCCAGAGAACATAGGTAAGATATTCCGGCCCGAACTTCGTGGCGGGCTCCAGATTTTCAAATCGTGCGTCGATCGCGATGCGGCCGTTCTTGCCATCGACGGTGGCGCTTCCTTTCGCGAGCGGCATCAGCGGAGAGCCCTGGAATCCGATTTCCGTCTTTGTGCGATTCTGATAATTGATCGCGAGAATGGTCCGCGGAACCATCGTGACGTGATAGGTTCCCTGACCGTTCTGCGCCTCGCCGGATCTCTGTGCCGCGCCCGCGCCTCCCGCGATAGAGATAGCCAACATCACCGGTATGAACGTATATCTCATGATTTGCCTGTCCCCTTTTTTCTGCGCCGCCGAGTCAATACGCGGCCGTGGCCTTCTGATTCTTCACGTCCAGTTCGTTGATCACCTGCTGCACATTGGGAATTGAAGCCGCGATCTTTTGCGCGGCCATGCGCTTAGCCTCCGAATTCACCTCGCCTTTCAGCGTGACGACTCCGTTCTTCACGTCGTGCCGCACCGCCTTGTTGAGATGGTTCTGGATCAATGCGGCGTCCAGATTCTTGGCGATGGCTTTGTCAAGGTCGGCGTTAACCGTCTTGACGTCGTTCGCGCCCAAAGGCACGACGGAAACTTCATCCGCTACCACCTGGCCGGCGGCCGCGGACCTGGCGATCGATTCCGCTTGCGACCTCGCGTCTTGCGACCGCACCTGGCCTGTCAGCGTAACGACGCCCTTATCGCGATCCTGGCTCACGTGCACGTCTCGCAATCCAGCCTGATCGAGCGAACCCCGTATATCGGTGGTCACGTCCGGCGATTTCGTAGCTTCGCGGGCGCATCCTCCGCCGAAAATCGCGGAAACCGCGAGCATGGCTGCAAACGCTAGAATGGCTCTCATATGTCTCCTTTCATGAACGGCTCGCTCACTCGGGTGAAAGAGATCATCACTCGACACGTAGCCCTCTGAGACGGGATCAGGCTCGTCTAATTCACCTGGGAAGCCTATCGGGAGGACGCCTTACAATTCGCCCTAACAACGTGTATCAGCGAATTTAGTCGCGTCTCAAACTGACTCGCTGATACGGGGATAGAAGAAGTTGAAAGCTAGCGCGGCGCGGAATGAAACGGGTCAGCTTCGGGGCCTTCCGCGGGAGTCTCGGGGCTCGGAATATCCAGATTTACGACAATCGGTTCCTGTCCGCTGCGCACGATCACGGCTTCCACGGGAACATCCCGCCGCGCGTTCAACTCCTGATGCGGGACGAATGGGGGCACGTACACGAAGTCGCCGGGGCCGGCCTCCTCGACAAATTCCAAATGATTTCCCCAGCGGAATCGCGCGCGTCCCCGGACGATGTAAATCACCGTTTCAAGATCACCGTGATGATGCGGCCCAGTTTTCGCGTTCGGATGCACCACTACGGTACCCGCCCATAGCTTCTGCGCACCCACGCGAGCGCGCGAAATAGCTTCCGCGCGAGTCATCCCGGCGGTCTGCGGCGTGTTGGTATCCAGTTCCCCGCTTCGTACGATGCGGACGCCGTGCTGCGCCCAGTCGATTGTTTCACGCTCTATCGCATCGTCCATGTTCTGCTCCGAGCCGTACATCACCACCGTAGAATCCGCGGGTTCCGTTCTCTGAACGAGCGATCTTACCGCGGAATTAACCCCACGTTCATTTTCAGAATTGCATCCCGGGTTACTCTCCAACTGCCAGGCGCCGGGCCCTCCGCCTGACCTTGTTCGAAGCGCGCAGCATGGCTCTGTGATCGTCGTCACGACGCCCGTCTGCGTCATACGCAACGCAAAAAAATATCTCCTAATAGAAACCCGGATGACGCCGATAGAAACAATGAGTTGGACGATCCTGTCGGCCCCCGATATTCTCAAACTCGCCGGAAATCGGGGAATTTTCACCGGAGGCTTTTATGTTTCCACGATGCGCCAATTTAGAGTGCTCGGCCTCCTTTGGCAGTTTCCGCGAAGGCACATTTTTCAGGTTCCGACGGACGGACGCGGCCCCCGAAGCCTCCGCCAAGCACCACTCGGTCGAACACGCCTGGCTCTGCCCCAAGTGTTCTGAACGTCATACCGTGGAATACCGCGAGAATCGAACCATACTCGTGCCCCTTGAGCCTGCGATGCCCGTAGTTGAAGTGGTCGAAATGATCGAAGCACCGGGCCACCACTTGCCCCCCCGCAAGCGGACTCGCCCGAATCGCCGCCATCGCTCCAACTCCCGGCGTGCAGCGGCGCCATCTTTGGCGAACAGCCCCTTGGTCGTACTGGCTATCACCCCGCGCGGTGACCTCGACCGGAATTAGCTGTTTCCTCCCCTTGAAATCAGCCCCCCACCCCAAAGTTGCAGGTATTACGCAAACGCGATCGCACGCTCTTGTGGCGGTTCCCCAGGGAATCGAACCTGTTTGCCAGAGCCAATTTTGCAGATTGACATTCCAGCTTGGGATCCGTACAATTTCCCGCTGAGCACAAATGCGCATTCCCTCTTGCAGAATCGCGACAAACCATCGGCAGCGTTCTCTGTCTCGCTGTTGTCGTCCCTCCACTAAGTAATACACGCTCTGCGTGTAGTGCGGCGCAGTATCTGAAGCCCAACTCAAATCAGCTCAAGCACCCCTGAGCGCGGTAAGAATACACTCGAAAGGCAAGATTGGCCGAAGTGCCACAGCGATGAATGTCACAGCAATGAACGTCACAGCAATGACGAGACTTTTGGCTTTTCGTGCCCCAGCCACCCTTGGCTCGGCACTGCTCCGTGCCTCCGTGTTTTCATTTTGCAACCCCTCCGCCCAGACCACCTATTCCTGTTGTTGTTGACCCCCCATCGGTAGTCCGCGTTTCGCGGCAGGCAAAGCCCGCCGCACATTTCAAACTAAAGCCGATAAAAACAGGCGAGCCGCAACCGTTCACGGTGCGCAACTTCAAAAACTAAAGGGGTTTGTTCAAATGAAAGTCCCAGCGAATCGCAAATTCTCAAAGAATCGGAAATCCGCGGTGATGGCTATCGCAGCGACGGCGCTGCTCGGGTGGGTGCTCCTGGCGGCAGGAATCAGCCATGCGCAAGGTGAAGCGTCCATCTGGGGCGTCATCACGGATTCATCCGGAGCCTTAATACCAGCAGCCACTGTGAAGGTCGAGAATGTGGAAACCGGCGCCGTGCGCGACCTCGTTAGCGATACGGAAGGCCGCTATGACGCGACCTTGCTAGCCGTCGGAAACTACAGAGTAACCGTCGAAAAAAATGGCTTCCAGGCCGAAACGAAGACCGGCATCACCTTGGTGGTGGGTCAGCGAGCGCAGGTCGATGTGGCCCTGGGACTCACGCAACTCCAGCAAAGCGTGACCGTCACCGAGCATCCCGATCTTATCGCGGTGACCAACGACGACGTTTCGGGCCTGGTGAACGAGCGCCAGGTGAAGGATCTGCCGCTCAATGGCCGCAGCTACGACCAGCTTCTCACGCTGAATCCCGGCGTCGTCAACTACACGTCGCAGCGCGCCGGGGGCGTCGGCACCTCCAACTCCGTGGTCGGCAACATGTTCGCGGTTTCAGGCCGCCGCCCGCAGGAGAATCTCTACCTCCTGAATGGCGTGGAATTCACCAGCGCGTCGGAGGTCAACAACACGCCGGGAGGCGACGAGCGGCCAACTTCTGGGCGTGGACGCGGTGCGGGAATTCGCCGTGGTAAAGGACACCTACGGCGCCGAGTACGGCAAGCGCCCGGGCGCGCAGATCAACATCGTCACCGCCTCCGGCACCAACCAGTTGCACGGCAACGCCTACGAGTTCCTGCGCAACAGCGCGCTCGACGCGCGGAATTATCTTCGACTTCAGGCGCAAATTCCCAATTTCGAGCGCAATGAGTTCGGCGGCTCGCTGGGCGGACCGATCAAGAAGGACAAGACCTTCTTCTTCGCCAACTACGAAGGCTTCGGCAGGTTCTCGGCCTGAGCGATGTGACGCTTGTGCCCGACACAACCTCGCGCGCGGCAGCGGTCGCCAGCATTCAAGCCGTTGCTCGCCCTGTGGCCCGTCGCCAATGGGCCGGAACTGCTTACGTCCACCGGCGGCGAACAGCGGCATCGCCAAGGCGTTCAGCAATCCCCTGCAGCACATTCGCGAGGATTTTGGCACTGCACGCCTGGACCAGATTATTCTCCAGACAAAGATTCGCTTGGCGGGTTCTACACCGTGGACGACAGCCAGGCCAATTCGCCCACGACCAATCCGTTCACCTTCACCGACATTTTCCTGCGCGAGCAGGTGGCGAGCCTGAGCGAGACCCACGTCTTTTCGCCCAACGTTCTCAACAAGGCGACCTTCGGCTTCTCCCGCGGCGGCTTTTACTTCAATAGCGGAGTCACCGGCCCGGCTGACTTGCCCAGGCTGGATCCACGCCGGCCAGCCGGTGGGCGCCGTGGTGGTTGGCGGCGGCACCACGCTCAACGGCGCCTCGCAAATCACCAACGGCGGCACCAACGCCGGCAGCAATCTCACCGCCGCGCGCAACCTGTTCACCGGCACCGACCAGGTCACCATCACCCATGGCATCCACCTGATCACCGTGGGCGTATGGTTTGAGCGCCTGCAATCCAACAACACCCTGCTCCAGGACCAGTACGGACAGGCTTCGTTTTCCAACCTCGCTGACCTTCCTCGCAGGCACGGTGAGCACCTACACCTACGCCCCGTCGTCTACGCCGCTCACCTGGCGGTCGCTCGAAGGCGCGTGCTTTCGCCGAGGACGCCATCAAGCTGCAGCCCAGCCTCGAGCTTCGCCTGGGTTTCCGCGGTGAGTTTACCAATGGCTGGAATGAGGCCTATAGGCCGCGCCTCGAACTACGCCTTCGTCAAATGGCGTGATCCAGACCCAGCCGGTCGTCGGCAATTCGGCGTTCTCCGTGAATAACGCCAAGTTCCTTCCCGCGCCGCGGTCGGCATCGCCTGGTCACCCTTCGCCTCGAAGAAAACCGTCATTCGCGCCGGCTTCGGCATCTATTACGCCCTGCTCGACGCCCTCAGTTATCGCCTGGACCAGAACCCGCCCTTCAATACCGTCTTTGCGGTCAAGGGCGTAACCGGCCAGCAACTTCGCTGTTTTCGAACATCGCCCCGACGGCCAACTATACGGCGCTCGGCTTTAACAATTCTGTGTTCCCAGCGGCGTGCAGCCGAATCTGCAGACGCCGCGTGGAATCGTACACGCTCAGGATCGAGCAGTACCTCTCGCCGCAACACCACGCTCAGCGTCGGCTATATCGGCTCGCACGGGTATCACGAACTTCTCTCCGTCGACGCAGAATCTACCGAGCGCGGCTTATCCCTGCCCCACGCAGGTCGTCACCCCGACGAGTACCGGCCTGGCGAATCCGCGCTTTGTCGAATTCCACCCACTGGTTCTCCGCAGGGCGTCAGCTCCTACAACGGCCTGGAAGTGGACGTGAACCACCGCTTCAGCCACGGGCTGCAATTCCGCGGGGTCTACACCTTCTCAAAGTCGCTCGACGATGGCGACAGCATGAACACCAGCGTGGCCACCAACTCTCCCGCTTTCGCCGCCAATCCGCTCGAGCTCCGCGTCCGGACTATGGCCGCGGTTCGTTTGACATCCGCCACTCCGCCGTCATCAATGCCACCTACGATCTGCCGTTCGGACGCAGGCGGCGCGGCAAACGAATGGGTGAACCGCGTCATCGCGAACTGGCAGCTCAGCGGCATCGAGACGCTGCAATCCGGCCTGCCCGTTCACGCCGCAGCTTTCCTATAACCCCTCGAACGACGGCGACACCCGCAATCCGGTGCGGCCGTCGTGGAATCCCGGCTTTCAGGGCCCGGTGATCGAAGGCGGCCCCAACGAGTACTTCAACCCGAGCGCCTTCATCCAGCCCGCCGCGGGAACCTACGGCAACGTGGGCCGCAACGTGCTCCAGGGAGCCGGCTTGTCTCAGACGGACTTTTCCGTCGCCAAGAAATTCCTTTTCACGGAGCGGCTGAACCTGCAGTTCCGCGCCGAATTCTTCAACATCTTCAACCACACAAACTTCAACACGCCGAATCCGGTGGTCTATACCGCCGCCACCGGAGGCCCCTCGCCAACCGCCGGCGTGATCACTTCCACCTCCACCACCTCGCGCCAGATCCAGTTCGGCCTGAAGCTGCTGTGGTAACCGTATAAAACAGCGCGTCAGCACGTCTGTCCTCTGTGTGACTGAATGACGGGGGGAATCCTGGACTTCGACGGGATTCCCCCCGTCATATCGGCCGCCGTGCCAGCGCTCACCACCCTCAGTCGCCGCCAACCGCATTGCTCCCTCCACAAGCCGCCACCACGTAAAATCCGCCGGTCCCGAACCTTCCTGTAGAATTAAGCTTCTAAGCAAATAGCGAACGACCCAAGGCGCCCAAATGCCACCGTCGCCCACGCACCCTAACCAGCCAAACGCCGATTTACTGGTAACCGGCGGCACAGTAGTCGCGATGGATGCGGCCCATACCCTCGTCGAAGACGGCGCCCTGGCCATCACCGGCGATACGATCCAAGCCGTAGGCAAACGCAGCGACATCGAAGCGCACTATTCCGCAGCGGCAACCAGGCTCGACGCGAAAGGCGCCCTGATTCTTCCCGGCCTGATCAACGGCCACGCCCACGCCGCCATGAGCCTCTTCCGCGGCCTGGCCGACGATCTCGCCCTCGATGAATGGCTGCAAAAGCACATCTTCCCCGCCGAGGCCCACAACGTAAACGAAGACTTCGTGGCGCGCGGCACGCGACTCAGCGTCCTGGAAATGCTGCGCGGCGGCATCACCACCTACGCCGACATGTATTACTTCGAAGATGTCGTCGCGCGCGTAACAAAAGAAGCCGGCATGCGCGGCATCCTGGGCGAGACGATCGTCGACTTCCCCGCCCCGGACAACAAGACTCCCGCCCAGGCCCTGGCCTACACGCAGGACTACCTCACCAACTGGAAAAACGATCCGCTGGTCACTCCCGCGGTCGCTCCCCATGCCATCTACACCTGCTCGGAGCAAACGCTCCTCGAATCGGCCGCCCTCGCGCGGCGCAACAAAGTTCCCCTCCTCATCCATATCTCCGAAGCGCTCTTCGAAATCGAGCAGAGCCGCAAGAATCAAGCCTTGTCGCCGGTGAGCTATCTGGGCAAAATCGGCTTCCTCGGCCCGGACGTAATCGCTGCGCACTGCATCTGGGTCGACGCCGCCGACATCGCCATGCTCAAGCGCTTTTCCGTAGGCTGCATCCACAATCCGTCGAGCAACATGAAGCTGGCCTCCGGCGTAATGCCGGTCGTCGATTTCCTGGCGTCGGGCCAGCCGGTGGGACTAGCCACAGACGGTGCCGCCAGCAACAACAGCCAGGATATCTTCGAAGAAATGGACACTGCCGCGAAGCTCCAGAAAATCGCGCGCATGGACCCCCGCGCCCTTCCCGCCGTGCAGGTAGTCGAGATGGCCACCCGCGGCGGCGCCCGAGCGCTTCACATGGACCACCAGATCGGCTCCCTCGAGCCCGGCAAGAAAGCCGACGTGATCTTCGTAGACACCACCGGCCCGCACGCCACGCCCATGTATGACGTTTACTCCCAGCTCGTTTATGCTTTGAGGGGTTCCGACGTGAAAACGGTAATCGTCAACGGAAAGCTCCTGATGCAAAATCACGAGATGCTGACCCTCGATGAGGATAAAATCCTCTGCGAGGCCCGGGCCTATCAGCAGAGGCTCTCCGCGTGGGCAAAACCCAAGTAGCCGTGGCGGTCTCGCAGGGAGCGGGTACAACGGAACCAGGAACAGGTACAACGGAACGATGAACGCGCCCATGAACTTACCGACGCACCAGACGCCCCAGATCGCGAACCTCGCCATCGATCAAGCGCGCCTCTCCTCGGAGATCGAAGCGCTGGCCTCCATCTCCGAGGCCGAGCCGCCGGTCGTGACGCGAGTGGTCTTCGGCCCCGCCGACATGAAGGCCCGCGCGTGGCTGATTGCCCTCTGCAAAAAGGCAGGGCTCTCGGTGCGCCAGGACGCCGTCGGAAATACCTTCGCGCGCTGGCAAGGTTCGGACCCTCAAGCCCCCGCAATCGGCACAGGCTCGCACATCGACGCCATCCCCAACGCCGGCAAGTACGATGGCGTAGTAGGCGTACTCGGAGGGCTCGAGGCCATGCGTTCGCTGCAGGAGTCAGGCTTTCGCCCAAGGCATTCCATCGAACTCCTGGTCTTCACCTCCGAAGAGCCTACGCGCTTCGGCATAGGCTGCCTGGGCAGCCGCCTGCTTTCCGGAACGCTTTCACCGGAATCCGCCCAGAAGCTGACCGACAAGGATGGGCGCTCGCTCGACGTAGCACGCAGCAGCGCGGGTGTGCATGGAGATCTTGAGGACGTAAAGCTGCCGGCCGGCTATTACAAGGCATTCGTCGAACTTCACATCGAGCAAGGCCCGTTGCTCGAACGCGAGGGAACGCCTCTGGGCGTCGTCACGAAAATCGCCGCTCCGGCGAGTTTCCGTGTGATCGTCGAAGGCTCAGGAGGCCACGCCGGCGCGCTGCTCATGCCCGACCGCCGTGACGCCCTGTGCGCGGCGGCGGAAGTCATTCTCGCCATCGAAAGTGCCGCCAGGGCAAGCGGCGCGCTCGATACCGTCGCCACGGTGGGAATTTGCGATGTGTTCCCGGGCGCAATCAACAGCGTCCCGAGCAGAGTCACGTTAGGCGTGGACGTTCGCGACACCGACCAGGCGCGGCGCGACGAAGTCCTCCGCAAAGTCTCGGAAGCCTGCGATGAAATTTCGAAAACCAGGCAAGCACCTATCCGCATCGAGCCGCTTAACGCAGACGCGCCCGCCACTTGCGCCCCGGAAGTCGTCGAAGCGATCTCGAAATCCTGCGCCGCTCGCAATCTGAAGTTCATGCCGATGATCAGCCGCGCTTACCACGACTCGCTCTTCATGTCGCGCGTGGCCCCCACCGCCATGCTCTTCATCCCCTGCCACAAGGGTTACAGCCACCGCCCCGACGAATTTGCCAGCCCCGAACACATCTCCCAGGGCACCCTGGTCCTCGCCGAAACCCTGGCGTCACTGTCCGCCTAGACAGGCTGCGGAAAAACCTCGGTTTTTAGGGGGTCGGAGCTTCAGCTCCGACATAAAGCCAAGCATTCAACTGGGCTTTAGCCCCTGAGGAACTTGTGGCATTTTTCCGCAGCCTGTAGAGGCGCGCGGGCGCCGGCCCAGCTCATTAGCCCTATTCCCGTCCCAGAAACGCATACCGCAGCACGAATAAAATCGTAAGCACCCAAATCAGCGGGCTGATCTCCCGTCTCCTCCCGGCGCCCAGCTTCAAAAACGTAAACGAAAGCAGCCCCAGGCTAAGCCCGGTAGCGATGCTGAACGTCAATGGCGTCGCCACCATCGTAAGAAACGCCGGAAACGCATCGCTGAAATCGTCCCAGCGGATCTTCGCCAGCGACGCGCACATCAGCCCGCCCACGAGAATCAGCGCCGGCGCGGTAGCATACGTGGGAATCGCCGCCACCACCGGCGCGCAGAACATCGCCGCAACAAAAAGCCCCGCGATGAGCAAATTGCCAAGCCCGGTTCGCGCGCCCGAAGCAACCCCGGCCGCGCTTTCAATATAGCTGGTCACCGTGGACGTCCCCGTCAGCGCGCCCGCCATCGTGCCGAACGCATCGGCAAGCAACGCGCGGCTCGCGCGCGGAAATTTCCCGTCGCGCATGAACCCCCCCTGTTCGCATACCCCCACCAGCGTGCCCACGTTGTCGAACAGGTCGACGAAGAAAAACACAAACACCAGTTCCCCCAGCCCCAGCTTCGCCGCCGAACGAAAATCCAGCTTCAGAAATGTGCCGCCGGGGTGCGGCAGGGAAAACAAGTGCGAAGGCCAGGTCGCCAGGTGCAACGGTATCCCCGCAAGCGCGATCGCCACGATCCCGATCAGAATCGCGCCCAGCACCTTCCGCGACATCAGAATCGCGATCAGCATCAGCCCGGACGCCGCCAGCAGCACCTGCGGATCGGCGATCTTCCCGATCCCCACGAACGTAGCCGGATTGGCCACGATGATCTTCGCGTTGCGCAGCCCGATAAACGCGATAAAAAATCCGATCCCCGCCGCCGTGCCGTGCTTCAGGCAATCCGGAATGTCGTTGACGATGTGCTCCCGTATATTCGTCAGGGTAAGCGCGAGAAACAGCAACCCCGAAAGAAACACCACGCCCAGAGCTGTCTGCCAGGGCACGCCGCGCCCCAGCACGATGGAATACGTGAAGTACGCGTTCAGCGACATCCCCGGCGCCAGCGCAATCGGATAATTCGCCCACACGCCCATTACCAGAGTGGCGATCGCCGCCGAAAGGCAAGTCGCAAACAGCACGCCCTCCACGGGCATCCCCGCCTCACCCAGAATCCGCGGGTTCACCACCACCACGTAAGCCATCGCCATGAACGTGGTAAGCCCGCCCAGAAGCTCCCGCGAAACGGTCGTCTGGTTTTCCCCTAGATGGAAGACGCGCTCCAGCCAACCCGCACGCGCCGGAAGCACCGCCACATCCGTCTGAGCCATTCGGTAAGGATAGCCTCATATCCCACCCGCCCCAATTCGAATTTCCAATGCAAACCACCCGCAAAACCAAATGCCGGCCGCTTTAGGGGCTCGCCGTAAGTGGCACCGGCACTCCTGCCGTGCTCTTAGTAGTTCTTCCGGGTTCTTCGCCTCTGGCATCATTCAAAACCCGTGCATGTCCTTTCCATTGCGGTATTCTGTTTCGGAGATGAGTGCGAATTCGAGCCTCGGCATTCCCGGTGCACCGGCCATGCCGGAACCTTTCTGGCGCAAGCTGCGTTCCGCAGACCGGCCGCGGGAACTCGTCCTGATCATTTGTTTCGTTCTGCTCTTGCTGATGTTTTCCGTTACCGCGCTGGTCTCCCGCCTGTACCACAAGAAAATTCACACCCTGGCCGACCAGTGGTTTGCTCAGGGCGAAGCGGCATTCCACGCCGGCAGCGCCAGATTGGCCGTCACCGACTATCAAAATGCCCTCGTCTACTCGCCCAATAATTCCGTATTCCAGCTCCATCTCGCGCTGGCGCTGGCCGCGGCTGGCCGGCTGGAAGAAGCGCGCGCCTATCTGATCAATTTGCTCGCGGAATCGCCGGGAAGCGGCCAGATCAATCTCGAACTCGCCCGTATCTCCGCGCGGGAAGGCGCACGGCTCGACGCGGTTCGCTACTACCACAGCGCGATTTACGGCGTGTGGGACACCGACCCCATCGTGCAGCGCTGGAATGTGCGCAAGGAGCTTTGCGGGTTCCTGCTCGACCGCGGCGATGTCGCCGACGCGCAGCCGGAAATCCTCGCTCTCGCGCAAGATGTTCCAGCGGGCGATCTCGATCGCCAGAAGCAGGCAGGTGCTTTCTTGCTCCGCGCTGGATTATGGCCGCGCGCCCTGCAGGAATTCGAGTCGATTCTGAAACAGTCGCGCCACGACCAGGACGCCCTCGTCGGCGCGGCCATCGCCTCCTACCAGTTGAATCAATACTCCCAGGCGCTCGATTACTTCGATCGGCTGCGTGGCGAGGAGCCTCTCCCCGAGAATGCCGAAGGCATGCTCCAGGCCTCGCGCCAGGTGGAGGCCGCCGACCCTTTTCGGCGAGGGCTTTCAGCCGGCGAAAGAGCCAAACGTGCTGCCGCGGCGCTAGCCAGCGCCTCCTCGCGCGTCGCCGATTGCGCCAGGCAGCACGGTGAAACGCTGCCGCAGACGCCCCCTGAGACAGATATCCAGAAGCTGTATGCCACGCAGCAAAGCATGGCGAGAGACTGGAGTGAGCTGAACCTCGCGCGCCACCCGGACCGCGTCGACCCTGCCGTGTCGCTCGCCTTCCAGATGGAAGACGCTGCCGCGCAGCAGTGTGGAGACCCGCAGCAAGGCACCGATCGCATCCTGCGGATGCTTGAACGCAGCCGCGAAGGGGCCGCGCCGTGACGGAATCCTTGAACTCAGGGCTAGCGGCGCCTGCCACAAATCCCACGGATGAATTGGCAGCCTCCTATCGGGCTCTCGCTGACTCTCCACCCGCTCCCGCTCCTGCGCCTCACGATCAGGAACCGACGTCCCCAACGGGCCGCCTCCGCTCGCTCTGGAAATTCTGGACGCGCGAGATCTTCACGGGCAGCGAAGACCGCCTGTTCCTGTTTCTCGCCATCCTGATCGGCGTGTTTTCCGGCTTGGCCGTCGTGTGTTTCCGCGTCGCCATTGAATGGACGCAGTTCGCAGTCCTTGGCTCCACTCTTGCGCCTACCGTTCCGCGAGTTTTTCTGGCGCCCGCCGATCGCCGGTCTCGGCATCGCGTTCTGGTGATGAAAGCTTTCCCCAAGCTCGCGCGGCAGCGGCGTGAATCAGACCAAAGCCGCGGTGTACGTCCTGAACGGCTACATCCCCTTCAAGACGGTCATCGGCAAATTCATCGTCTGCGCGCTGGCCATCGGCAGCGGCCAGTCGCTGGGCCCGGAAGACCCGTCGCTGCAGATGGGCGCCGGCATCGCCTCCGCCATCGGACGCGTCGCTGCAAGCTCTCGCAGAAAAAAATTCGACTGATCGCGCCCGTGGGCGCCGCCGCGGGCCTGGCCGCGGCCTTCAACGCGCCGATTTCCGCGGTGGTTTTTGTGATCGAAGAGGTGATCGGCACCTGGAGCGCGGGCGTGCTGGGCGCGATCGTGCTATGCGGCGGTGTCCAGCGTGGTGACGATGCGCTGGTTCCTGGGCCCTGAATCGCTGTTTCGCGTGCCGCCCATCCAGATCGCCCATCCCGCCGAATTCATCGCTTACGCCGTGCTGGGGCTGGCGGGCGGCGCCATTTCCCTTCTCTTCCTGAAGTGGCTCGCCTACGCACGCCCCCGGATGCAGAGGCTGCCCTCGCTGGTCGCGATACCTGCAGCCCGCGGCGGCCGGCCTGCTCATCGGCCTGATTGGGATCAAGCTCCCCCAGGTGATGGGCGCGGGCTACCCTTTCATTGACGAAGCCCTTCACGGCCAATTCACCTGGAAGCTTCTGCTGCTCCTGGCAGTCGTGAAGCTCTTCACCACGGGCGTCTCCTTTTTGAGCGGCACGCCTGGCGGAATGTTCGCACCTGCGCTTTTTATCGGGGCCATGCTAGGGCGGGTCGGTGGGCGCCATGGAGCACCATTTTTTCCCGCGCCTCACGGTGACCATCGGCACGTTTGCGCTGGTCGGCATGGGCACTTTCTTCGCCGGTTTCCTGCGCGTCCCGATCACCTCGATCTTCATGGTGATCGAGCTCTCGGGAAACTACTCGGCCGCGCTGCCGGTGATGGTCTCGAGCCTGATCGCCTATTTCATCTCCCGCCGCTTTCAAGATGTGCCGCTGTTCGACATGCTCACCCGCCAGGACGGTCTCATCCTGCCCTCGATCGAAGAACGGCGCGAACAGGTTTCGCTGGTTGTCGAGGACGCGATGCGGGTCGGACGCCGGCATCGTCGCCGAGCCCTCGGAAACGCTGGCCGATCCCTGGCCGCGCGTCTCGGGCAAGACTCGCAGGCCCCCGTCCTGCTTCGTGCCAGGGTGGGCGAATGGCGGCTTGCTCGACCGCCGCGGAGGTCTTGCGCCTCGCCGCCGACCCTTTCAACGCGCACACGGCGGCGGACATCTCCTCCAAGGGCCCCCTCCCCATGATTTTCCCCGATGAATCGCTCGAAGAAGTGCTGCGCTGGGCGGGGGACTGGCCGATTCTCCCCGTAGTCAACCGCGGAGATCTCGGTAAGCTCGAAGGGCTCCTATCGCTGCAGGATATCCTTCACGCCTTCCGCCAAGCCGCCGCCGAATAGACCGTTTCACCGGACATTCCTTCCGTAACACATTTGATAGCAGCTACTTAACAAACTCGCCCGTTATGGGAGTACCGCCAAAAAGCTCTAGTACTTTCTGCCCAGCGAGTCCTATCAAATTGCTCCTTTGCTCTATAGGGCTGGGCGCAGCCCCACCGTAATCTATACGGGCTGTTAAGAGGCAGGTGCACTGTGGCACTAAAAGAGCGACGAACATCGCGGCGGTTCCTGATGCGTCTCCCCCTGACCGTCCGCTGGACGGACGAATCCGTGGTCGGAGAAGCCGCCACCGAGTCGCGCGAAGTAAGCTCTCGAGGGCTTTATTTCCATTTGCCGAAAGGGCTCAAGAGCGGTTCCCCGGTCGAGATCGTGATGACTCTTCCTCACGAGCTTACTCAGGCCGGTCCCGGTTCGCGTCCGCTGCCTGGGACGCGTCCTCCGAAGCAGCCCGGAGTATGCCGGCGAAGTGGGAGTTGCAGCAGCCATCGAGCGCTATGAATTCATGCGGAACAGCGAAAGCGCCGCATAACAAGTTCTTACCCCATCCCTGCGGAGATGGGTAAGAAAAGGCCGGGCGGTTCGGGTCCCTCAGCCGGTGCCGCCCGGCTATTTTTTTGCACCCACCAACCAGCCCCCCTGTTTGTTGGCCCAAAAGGCCCTAGAATCGACCTCGAGGTTTAGTTCGTAACACCGGAAAGCACCTTGAATTTCGAATGGGATCCGCGCAAGGCAATCCGGAATCTGCGAGACCATGCGGTTCCATTCCACGAAGCGGCGACGGTCTTTGGTGATCCCTTGGCGCTGACGTATCATGATCCATATCATTCCGTCTCGGAGCAACGGTTCATAACCTTAGGAGTCTCTAAGGAAGGCCGGATTCTGATTGTGGCCCGCACCGATCGCGGCGAAAACATCCGCATTATAAGTGCCCGGAAGGCGACTCGCGGCGAGAGAAATCACTATGAAAACGAAAAGTGAGAAGCCTAAAGACTACGGCGGACTGCGCCCTGAGTATGACTTGTCACAGGCGACCGGAGGCGTTCGCGGCAAGTACACCGCGCGTTATAAGGCCGGCACAAACCTCGTGCTTCTGTCCCCCGACGTTGCCGCGCATTTCCCTGACGACCGGTCCGTCAATGCAGCGTTGCGCAAATTAATTCCCCCGAAGCGAACGAAAAACTCGCAGCGGCGTCGCGCCTAAGCGAGAATCAAATCGAATCGCCGTTCGCGGGAAGTGCCTCTGGTGGCACCGGCACTCCTGCCGGTGCTCGAAGCATTGATTCACCACTAAAGAACGCGCTCCCCGCCACACACTGCCGTCTCCAGCCCGAAAACACCACATCAACTACGCCCTGACAAAGAGGGCCGCAGTGTGCTACTCGTATTCCCGACAGATGCCGGCGAACACTAAAATACGGGCAACACAGCGGAGGCGCACCCTAACCACAACCCGGCTCGCTCCGCCAACGGCGAGCGGCAGTAATGTGCCGCGAAGTTCGCCTTTTCTTCGCAAAACCACTCGAAAAATCAGCACTCGTCACTCGACACTGCAGGACGAACGGAACGCCCCCCAAGTGTTTGCAAACACTCAGAGTCGATACCCGCCACTCGACACTATAAGAAACTCTGCGCACATCCAATCTTTCGCCACCGTTGCACGGTCTTGCCAAGGCGAATTTCTCCCGAACGGCGGTTTTTCGCCCGCCAACAGGAGGGCGGCAATTTTCAGAGGTTTGTTCCCATGAGCCGCGCGCCCGGCAGCACCCCGGTCGCCGGCCCTTCGGCAGAACCAATCGTCCCCGAAACCGTCCGCGACAGCTCTCTCTACAACGAAGACCTCGCCCCCGTCCCCCGCGCCCGCCGCACCTGGGGCACCTACAATTACGCCGCCCTGTGGATCGCCATGAGCGTGAATATCCCCACCTACATGCTGGCGAGCGCGATGATTGCCGGCGGCATGAACTGGAAGCAGGCGATCTTCACGGTATTCCTGGGTAACGTGCTGGTGCTGGTCCCCATGCTCCTCAACGCCCACGCCGGCGCGGAATACGGAATTCCCTTCCCCATCTTCGCGCGCTCCGCCTTCGGCGTCCTGGGAGCCAACGTTCCCGCAATTCTCCGGGCGCTGGTGGCCTGCGGCTGGTTCGGCATCCAGACCTGGATCGGCGGCGAAGCCATCTGTGCAATGGCCATCGCACTGGTCCCCGCCTGGAAGGACGCCCACTGGATCGTCCCGGCCTGCTTCCTGTTTTTCTGGCTGCTCAACGTGCTTGTGATCCTGCGGGGAATTAGCACCATCCGGTTTCTGCAGGGTGTAACCGCGCCCTTCCTGCTGCTGATCGGCACGGCCCTGCTTCTGTGGGCGCGCAGCAAAGCCGGCGGCTTTGGCCCCATGCTCGCGACGCCCTCAAAATTCCACAGTTTCGGCGAATTCTTCCGCTTCTTCGTTCCGTCGCTCACAGGCGTAGTGGGTTTCTGGGCCACCGTCGCGCTGAACATTCCCGATTTCACCCGCTACGCAAAAACCCAGAAGGCGCAGATGGCAGGCCAGGCCCTGGGCTTGCCCACCACAATGACGTTCTACTCCTTCATCGGCATCGCGGTAACTTCCGCAACGGTGGTGGTCTTCGGGCAGGCCATCTGGGACCCCGTAGCCGTGCTCTCGAGGCTGAGCAGCCCGCTGGCGGTAGTTGTCGCCATGATCGCGCTGCTGCTGGCCACCCTCAACGTGAACGTCGCCGCCAACGTCGTCTCCCCCGCCAACGATTTCTCGAATCTCTGGCCGCGCCGCATCAGCTTCCGCATCGGCGGCCTGCTCACCTGCCTCGTGGGCATCGCCATGCAACCCTGGAAGCTGCTGGCAAATTACGGAAATTACGTCTTCGGCTGGCTGGTTGGCTATTCCGGCTTCCTCGGTCCCATTGCAGGCGTGCTGATCTGCGACTACTTCATCCTGCGAAAAAGAATCCTCGTGGCCGAGGATTTGTACCAAAGAAACGGCGCCTACGAATATTCAAACGGCGTGAACTGGAGAGCCATCGCGGCGCTCGCGATCGGCTGCGGCGTCGCGTTCGTCGGCCTGATCTACGCCCCGCTGCGCGTCCTCTACGACTACGCCTGGTTCGTGGGCTTTGGCGTAAGCTTCGCAGCCTACGCGCTGATGATGATGGTGCGCCAGCCCGCGGATTAACCATGCGGCGCGACAGAGTTTTTAGCGGGGCGGAGCTCCAACTCCGACACGATAATCTTTGTGGGTCGCGGCTTCAGCCCCGACACAGACGGCAGCGCGCGGCGCCTTCGTTTCGCGGTGTCTTTCCCACGAGCTTTCAATTTTTATTTGCTCCAGCCATTGCTTCAATCGCCGCTGGGCGTAGGCGGCGCGCACGACGGATTTTGCTGTGTGCGTTCCTTCCAGCTCATGTGCGGCGCGCCCGTGTCCACGTGTTTCATGGTGATGCAATTCTCCACCGGGCAAACCAGCGCGCAGAGATTGCAGCCCACGCATTCTTCTTCGATGATCCGCGGCACATGCACCTCCATGCCGTTGGGATTCTTCTTGCCGCTCCCGTTGCCGGTTGCCGACGCGCCATTGTGCCGGGCAATCGCCTGGTGCGCGCCATCCTCGCAGGCGACATAGCAAAGCTGGCACCCGATGCACAGTTCGGGATGAATCTCCGCGACGATCTTGTAGTTCAAGTCGAGGTCGCCCCAATCCTCCACGTTGGGCACGGCGCGCCCGCGAAAGTCCTCGATCGTGCGGAAGCCGTGCGCGTCCATGTATTGCGAAAGCCCGTCGATCATGTCCTCCACGATGCGGAAGCCATAGTGCATCGCGGCCGTGCACACCTGCACGGTGGACGCGCCCACGGCGATGTGCTCCGCGGCGTCATTCCAGTACCCGATGCCGCCGATGCCGCTGATGGGAATCTTCACCGTCTTCGCGACCGAAGAAATCAGGTGGAGCGCGATGGGCTTTACAGCGGGCCCGCAGTAGCCGCCATGCGAGGATTTGCCGCCCACATCGGGGCGCGGCGTAAACGTTTCCAGATCGACGCCGATCAGCGAGTTGATCGTGTTGATGAGGCTCACGGCGTCCGCGCCGCCGCGCTGCGCCGCTGCGGCGATGCGCGTCACGTCGGTCACGTTGGGCGTGAGCTTCACGATCACCGGGATTTTCGCCGCCTCCGCGACCCAGGACGTG
Source organism: uncultured Acidobacteriota bacterium (assembly GCA_963848365.1). Taxonomy (GTDB): domain Bacteria; phylum Acidobacteriota; class Terriglobia; order Acidiferrales; family UBA7541; genus Palsa-295. The sequence goes on along the minus strand of CAWKDI010000001.1, from coordinate 91,060 downwards.
ATCATCTCCGTGTATTCCGGCACCTGGCCCACTGCCGATCCCATCCCGCGCTCGCTCATGCCGTGCGGGCAGCCGAAGTTGAGTTCGAGCGCGTCCGAGCCGGCGTCTTCGGCGCGGCGCACCATCTCGTGCCAGGTCTCGCGCTTTGATTCCACCATCAGCGAGGCGATCACCAGGTTGTGCGGGTAGCGTTTCTTCACTTCGTGGATTTCGCGGAAATTCACGTCGATGGGCCGGTCGCTGATGAGTTCGATATTGTTGAAGCCCATCATTTTTACGTTTTGGAGATCGATTGCGCCGTAGCGCGAGCTGGTGTTGACGATCGGCTCGCCGATCGTCTTCCACACCACGCCGCCCCAGCCGGCGTCAAAAGCGCGCATGGCCTGCCCGCCGGTGTTCGTCGGCGGCCCGGAGGCCAGCCAGAACGGGTTGGGGCTCGTGATTCCGGCAAAGCTGACTTTCAAGTCTGCCATGGGGACCTCTCACTTACCGCGCGACCATCAGGAGTTGCCAAAAGACCTTCCGTGCGCTCCTGCGCGCAAGCTTCCAAGCCACACATCCAGCCCGCGCGCGGCCGCCATGCCCTCGGCAACCGCGTCCACCACTTCGCGGCCTCCGTTGGTGCAGTCGCCGCCCGCGAAATATTTTGGATTGCCGGTCTGGTGGCGGTCGTCGATTCTCACCGTGCCATTCTTGTTCAACTCGAGGCCTTTGATGGCGCGCAGCGATTCGGTGATGGGCTGCTGGCCCACGGCACGCACCACCATATCGACCTGCAGCGTGAACTCGCTGCCCGGGATTGCCGCCGGGGTACGACGGCCCTTCGCGTCCGGAGCGCCCAATTCCGTCCGCACGCATTCAAGCCCGGTGACGACGCCGTTGGTGCCGATCACCCGAACCGGCTGTGTCTGCCACAGGAAGGAGACGGCATCCTGCTTGGCAAGCTGATACTCGTAGGCGAACGCCGGCATCTCGGGCTCGCCGCGGCGGTAAATCAAGTAGACGGCTTCGGCGCCAAGCCGCCGCGCCGCCGTGACCACGTCGATGGCGGTGTTGCCCGCGCCGATGCAGGCGATGCGGCGGCCAACCTCTACTTCGGCGAAAGGCTTGACCTTGGTCTTCTCGATGAATTCGATTGCGCCCATCACGCCTTGCAGATTTTCGCCGGGCAGCGCCAGGTCCCACGTTTCGCCCAGGCCCACGCCGATGAAAATCGCATCGAACTGGCTCTCGAGATCGGTGAAAGCGACGTCGCGGCCCACTTCGATGTTCTGTCGGAACTTCACTCCGAGATGCTTGACCAGATCGACTTCGCGAATCGCTTCCGCGGCTCGCGTTTTATAGGCGGCGATTCCGTAGGTGTTGAGGCCGCCGGGATTCTCCCTGCGATCGAAGATCGTTACGTCGTAACCCCACTTCGCGAGTTCGGCTGCGCAGGCGAGAGACGCCGGACCAGCGCCAATGCAGGCGACGCGCTTGCCATTCGGCGCGCCGGCCTGAAAAAGCTGGATGTCGCGGTCAAGAACGTAGTCGACGGCGTGGCGCTGCAAGCGGCCGATTTCGATCGCTTCTTCGCCCTTCTCGACCATCACGCAGGCGCCCTCGCACAGCACTTCGGTGGGGCAGACGCGCCCGCAGCTGTGTCCCAGAATATTCGCGGAGAGAATCACGCGAGCGGAGCCTTGCAGATTGCCGGTGGAGATCTTCTTGATGAACGACGGGAACGTCGATGTGCGTGGGGCAGGCGGCGATGCAAGGCGCGTCGAAACAGTAGAGGCACCGCGCCGATTCGACGGCGGCCTGGCTGGGAGTCAGCGCCGGCTCGATCTCCGCGAAGTTCTTCTCGTACTGATCGGGAGAAAGCTTCGGCGCTGTTTCACGAAGGGGCATTATCGGGCCTCGGAAGTGCGTTGCTGCCGCCGGCGACGCTACCGGAGAGGCCATTCTAGCATCGCGGGAACGAGAATCGCCTGGCGCAAGCGCTCGAATGTCGTGATGGTGGTTATCAATAGCGTGAATGGATGCGCGGCTTGCGGTGGCCGGATGGCTGGCCTAAGATTTCTCAGCATCATTTTTACGGGAGAGCTGGATGCGCTTCGACACTGTGATTAGAAACGGCACCGTGGTCACCGCGACCGACACGTATCGTGAGCGACATCGGCATCGTGAATGGCAAGATCACGGCGATCGCGCAATCGTTGCCGGTCGAAAACAGCGGCAAGGTAATCGACGCGGCCGGGCGAATGGTGATGCCGGGCGGGATCGACGTGCACACCCACCTCGACATGCCCTTCGGCGGCACCAACAGCGCGGACGACTTCGAGACCGGCACCATTGCCGCGGCGTATGGCGGCACGACCACGCTGATCGATTTCGCCATTCAGACCAAGGGCCAAAGCCTGCGGCAAGCCTTCGAAACGTGGATGAAAAAGGCCGACCGCAAGGCGGCCATCGATTATGCCTTTCACTGCATCATCACCGATCTGGGCGACGCGCAGCTTGAGGAAATGGGCCAGCTGATTCATGAAGGCGTTTCGAGCTTCAAGCTGTTCATGGCTTATCCCGGCGTGTTGATGGTGGACGACGCGACGATCTTTCGGGCAATGTCGCAGGCCGCGAAATACGGCGGGCTGATCTGCATGCACGCGGAAAACGGCGGCGTGATCGACGTGATCGTGCGCAAGGCGCTGGCAGAAGGAAAGCGCGCGCCGAAATATCACGCACTGACGCGGCCTACCACGGCGGAAGGCGAAGCCACCGGCCGCGCCATCGCGCTGGCGGAAATGGCCGGCGCGCCCGTCTATATCGTGCACCTTTCGTGCAACGACGCGCTCGAAAAAGTGCGCGAGGCGCGCGACCGCGGCATCCCGGCGTACGCGGAGACTTGCCCGCAGTATCTGTATCTGTCGCTGGAACAGATGGAGGCGCCGGGATTCGAGGCCGCCAAATATGTGTTCACGCCGCCGCTGCGCGAGAAATGGCACCAGGAGAAGCTCTGGCAGGGGCTCACGCAGGACACGCTGCAGGTGGTCTCGACCGACCACTGCCCGTTCTGCTTCAAAGAACAGAAGGAACTCGGGCGCGACGACTTCACAAAAATTCCCAATGGCGGCCCGGGAATCGAGCACCGGCTGAGCCTGGTCTATACCGGCGGCGTGCACGGCCACCGGTTTTCGCCGAACCGCTTCGTGCAGCTGGTTGCCACGGCGCCCGCGAAGCTTTTCGGGCTTTTCCCGCGCAAGGGCACGATTGCGGTCGGATCGGACGCGGACCTTGTGGTGTTCGATCCCGACGGCCGAACACGTGATCAGCGCCAAGACGCATCACATGCGCGTGGATTACTCGATGTTCGAGGGAATCAAGGTGAAGGGCATGCCCAAGACGGTGCTGTCGCGCGGGCGTGCCGTGATCGAAAACGGCAAATTCGTGGGGAAAGCCGGTTCGGGCGAATTCGTGCGCCGCCAGACGTACGCGGGAATCTGAATTTGCAGCGCCACGCGCATCGCAACGGCGGCTATCTGCGCTTGCGGGATCTGTCGATTCGCGCTCGCTCCCAGTGCTCGACGATGTCGCGCACCACTTTATCGCCGACCCTTTCGGCGCGCTTCGAGCGCGGGCATATAGGCGGAGTAACGGCCGGTCGGCGAGGTCCTTCAGGTCCTCCGCGGCGGCTGGCTCCAGGAGCCTGCCTGTCGTAGTTGCTCACCGTGCGCAGCACCAGAACTCGTCGCAGATCGGCCCGCGCCGGCGTGGTCGAGAAAGGTGAGCGACTGCAGCGTTCCGGTGTCTTCCATTCCCGCAATCATGTAGTTTCCCTTGCCGCCGGTGTAATAGCGCGTCCAGGCATTGGCCCATTCGTCTAACTTCGCGCCATGCCAGAAAGTGCTGCCGGACATTGTGTCGCCTTCGGCCACGAAGGGCGGCTTCTGAGCATTGGGAAAACCAGCGAAGCGCGCGCGGGACGCGCGGATATCCTCGGAGTCCGCGAGCGGAATATTTTGGTCAGATGAAAGGCCCAATTCACCAGGCCGGGTTGAAGGTGTAGATTTCGCCTTCCAGTTCGCCGCGAACCGGCTGCTCGTAAGGCGTTGTCTTGCGCAGGGGCACGTAGCCGGTCGGCCAATCGGGCAGGAATTTCGCGAGCGTCGATTTCATAAGCCAGGTCGCCGTCGATGACATGCTCGGCCCACACGGCCGAGCCGAGCGAAACGTCCGCGGGATCGCCGCCGCCGATGCCCGCGACAATCCAATAAGCCTTCGATAAGTCGAAGCGCGGATCGAGGCCGAGCGCCATCACGGAGGCCGCGGCCTTCGCGGTGCCCACACCGGTGAGCATGCCGAGGACGCCGTCCTTGTTGAGGCGGACGTGATGGTAGCCCGCCGCCAGCGGGAGATCCGGTCAAGTGCTCGCGCTGCACCCATAACTGAAATTCACCTGGAGGGCCGCCGGTGTCTTCGCCGCGCTGGAACATCGTCACGACGACCACTTTGATGGGGATGGGCGAGGCCAAAGCCGGCGCGCCAGCGACAGCCTGTGCTTGTAGCGCGACTGGCAGAAGGAATAGCAGCGCCACTATCCGACCAACTTCTTTCATCATGTTTTGCATTGGCCGCCACCCTGTGATCCGTGAAACTTTTTTTCGTCAACAAAAACCGCCAATCGGGAGATTGGCGTTCCCGGAGGAATCAGCTGCCGCGATAAGTGGAATAGCCGTAGGGACTCAAGAGCAGCGGGACGTGGTAATGCTCCTTGGCATCGCGGACCTCAAACTCGATGGCGACCTGGGGATAGAAGCCCGCTGACTTTGCGCGATTCGAAATACGAGGCAGTTTCGAACGTCAGCCGATAGATGCCCTGGACAAGCGCATCGGGCGCCAGCAAGTGGCGCAGGCGGCCGTCGCCGTCGGTGGCGCCGCGGCTGAGTTCCTGCCATGCGTCGCCGGGCTTTTTTTATCTCGAGAATCACCGGGACGCCGGCGGCGGGGCGGCCGAGCGAAACATCCAGCACGTGCGTGGTGATCTGGCTCATGGGCGGCTCACGATGCGAGGAGTTTCTCCAGGCGCAGGCGCGTGATCTTGCGCTGTTCTTCGGCGGCGATGCGGCGTTCGGTGTCCGGATCGTTCGGCGAGGCGCGCGCGCGCGCTTGCGAGAATTTCTTCCGCTGATTTGCCCGTCGCGCAGATCAGAAAGACGTGTGCCGAATTTTGCGTGATATGCCTGATTGGCCTCAGCCAGCTGCGCGCGAGTTTCGTCGGATGCTTGTTGCGCGCGGGACTGCTCACCGCGAAGACCAGCGGCGCGCCGTCGTCCGACTGCTTTTTTGCGGCTTTCTTGCCGCCGATCGGGGGATGGTGACGGAATGCCTCGAGCCAATCCTCCGGCGCGAGAGCGCCCCAGATCCGATCGGCTGCGTCGAGCAGATGATCGCTCGCTCGCGAACGGCCGGAGCGCGAGCATTTCGTTCGCCCATTTTGCTGGAACCGCAGCAATCCAGGAAGGCGCCTGCGAGCTTCCGCTTCGGGAAGTTGATTGAGCAGCGCGATTCCTCTGGGACGCTCCTGCGGCTCGGGCTGGCCGAAAAGCGCGGAGGCGGCTGACTCCGCCATCGGGGTAAATATTGAAGCGCACGTGCGTCGCGGGGCCGATGGCGACAACTTGGTCGCGGAAGATGTGGCGCGAATGCGCTTTTAGTTTGGTTCTGGGCAGCAGTTCTTTCCAGTCCTGCAACTCGTGGCACGTTGGCATCGGCAGCCGTTTACGGAGTAGCACGCTTCGAGCGAACAGCTTTCCGGGAAATTTCCTTTGAAGTGCGACGTGTCCACCTCAACGCGACGAATCGAGCCCGGCACGCCCAGCTTCACGATGGTCCAATCGTGGCCGGGGCCGCGCCTGCGGCGGGTTTCCCAGCCGTCGCCCATGTTCTTGCCGCGGCCGGGCATCAGGAGATTCAGGGGCACGCCAAAAAATTCGTCGCTCGACTGGAGGATTCGCGCCGCCGTTGTACAATGCTGGCGAGATCGATTTCCGGGCGCGCGATTTGCGTTCTCGATCCGGAACGACTTCGCCATGGACGCGCAGCCGGGCCACGCCGCCGTCGGGATAAATCTTCAGGCGGAGATGCGTGAAGCGGCCGGCGTTCTCGACGGCGAACTCATTTTGCGAATCGCCTGCGAGAGGCGGTTTCCGGCAGCAAGCTCGACCCATGACGTTGTTCGGGCGAGCTTAGCCTTCGCGCGTTCGCCTGCATAGGGCGGCGCGCCGCCGAGGTCGCACGCCTCCAGAGAAAAGCGCGCGGGATAATTGCCCTTGAAGTAGCTTGTGTCCACGACCACGCCGCGAATGATTCCGGGCAGGCCGAGGCGGATGATGCACCAGTCGTAGCCGGGAGTGCGGCGGCGGCGGGTTTCCCAGCCGTCCATCCACTTGCCGCGCGAGGTGAATTTCCCCTCGATGAAAATCGGCTTGCGAGGGCTTGAGCAGGTTCGATTTCGGCGCGAAGAATTCGTCGTTGGCTTCGATGGCGCGGCCGCCGAGGCGTTCGGAAGCGAGATCGACGAGTTTGCGGAAGTCGCTCATGATTTGCCGCGAAGCAGCACCTGCCCATGGGGAAGCGATTGAAATTCGCCGCGGTCGAAGATCTTGCGCCCGCGAAGAAAAGTGGTCTCGACCACGCCTGTGAGTTCGCGGCCCGCATAGGGCGTGACTTTGTGGCGATGATGGAGCTGCGCGCGGCATCCACCTTGAATTTCGCCTCGGGATTCCAGATCACGAAATCCGCGTCGCAGCCCACGGCAATCGATCCTTTTCGTTTGTCGATTCCCGCGAGACGCGCGGGATTGCGGCAAAGCCATTCGGCCATATGCGTCGACAGAATAGCCGCGACGGACGCGCCTCCGTCCATACGGCGGAGAGGCTGAGTTGCAAGGAGGCGATGCCGCCCCAGGCGCGCAGGAAATCGCCCTGCTCCGGGAGCTTCATTGCCGGGCGGGCAAGGCGAGTGGTCGGTTGCAATCATGTCGATCGTGCCATCGCCCAGCGCTTGCCACAGCTTTTCGCGATTCTCGCGCTCGCGGATGGGCGGAGCGCACTTGAATTCGGTGGCGCCGTCGGCGATTTCTTCGGAAGCGAACGTCAGGTAATGAGGGCAAGTCTCGGCGGTAACGGCAAGGCCTTCGGATTTTGCCTGGCGCAGCAGCTGGAACGGCGTCGGAGGAAGAAACGTGCACGATGTGCAATGCGCGCCTTGAATTCCCGGCTCAGGCTGACAAGAAGCGCGATGGCTTCGTCTCTCCGCCGCGCGGGGACGCGAAGCGAGCCAGGTGGCGTACCTGCGCGGCGATGCGGAGCGTCTTTCGACAGTGCGCGGCGGCATCTTCGATCGGCCCGGGCAGTTCGGCATGAGCGAGCAGGGGCGCACCCAGCGCGGCGAGTGTCGGGCAATGCTGCGCGCAGATCGCGACTCGGCGACATGCGGAAATTCGTCGACGCCGCTGGGCACCAGAAAACATTTGAATCCGAATACGCCCGCCTCCCATAGAGGCGCAAGCTGGTCCGCGTTTCCCGGAACCACGCCGCCCCAGAAGCCGACGTCGACGCTCAGCTTGCCGGTGGCGGCCGCGATTTTTTCGCGATAGGCAGACGGATTGGTGACGGCGGGAATGCTGTTGAGCGGCATTTCGATGATCGTGGTGACGCCGCCGGCCGCCGCGGCGCGAGTGGCCGTCGAAAATCCTTCCCAATCCGTGCGGCCCGGCTCATTGATGTGGACGTGCGTATCGACGATGCCCGGCATCACGACTGAATCAGCCGCTTCGTGAACGGGAACGCCCGGCGGAACATCGTCGAATGCGGCGAGATGGCCGTGATGACTCCGCCCGCGAATGTGGATCGAGGCGGCGCGTTCGCCTTCTGGCGTAACGACTCGCTTTCCGCGGACGATGAGATCGGGCGTTGCCAGTGGGCGGCTGAGGAGCAGATGAGGGGTTCGTCATATCAGCTACGCGGAGAATTTTTCCAGGAATTCAGCGAGAAGATTCTGAGCGACGCGCCGGCGGTAGCGGGCGGTGGAGCGCATGTCGTCGATCGGGGCGATCTCGAGGGCAAGCGTTTCCTGCGCAGCTTTTGCCAGAGCGGGCGACAATTGCGCGCCTTGCAGAAGCTGCTCCGTGGCAATGGGCCTCAACACCGTGGGGGCGATGCTGCCGAAAGCGATGCGCACGTCCGGCGATCTTGCCGTCTTCCACGCGGGCCGCACCGGCGAAGCAAACCTTCGAGATGGCCTGGGCGCGGCGTGTTCCGACTTTGCGGTAGTGCTGCTTCCAGTGCGCCCATGTTGCGGGGCAGGCGGATCCGGCGGATCAGTTCATCCGGTTGCAGCGTGCTTTGCTTGTAACCGGTGTGGAAATCCTTGTAGGCGATCCAGCGCGAGCCCCGGCGGAGACGAGTTCCAAGCTCGGCGTCATAGACGATCAGCGCGGGCGGAGAATCGGCCGCGGGAGAGGCGTTGGCGATATTGCCGCCGAGCGTGCCGCGGTTTTGCGTGGCGATGCTGCCGGTTTCGGCGGCGGCGCGGCACAGCAGCGGAAATTCCGCGGCGAGAAGCTCGTGGCGGCGCACCTGCGTGTAGGTGGTGGCCGCACCGAGTGTGACGTGTCTCGGGAGTGACACGCGATGCCGCGCAATTCGGGAAGGCGCCAGATGCTCAAATATTTTTTGTGCGGTAGCTTGCCCGCTTCGAGCAGGACCATAAGGTCGGTGCCGCCGGCAAAGGGCTTCCAGACGCCTGGCTCGGTGGCCATGCGATCAAGGGCAGCGGAAAGATCGAGTGGCGCCTGCAATTTCATATGCCGGAACATAGGCTCTCACCGTTGCGGGGCCTCTTTGCGGCACGCGTCGAGAACGACTTCAAAAATTTTCGTGTAGCCGGTGCAGCGGCAAAGATTGCCCGCCAGGCCTTCGCGAACCTGCAACTCGGTGGGATGGGGATAGCGTTCGAGGAAATTTACGGCTGCGAGGATCATGCCGGGCGTGCAAATACCGCATTGGGCGCCACCGTGCTCGAGGAACGATTGCTGCAGGACATCCAGGACGCCCGCATGGGCCACGCCTTCAATCGTGCGGATCTTTGCTCCTTCCGCTTGCAGCACCGGGACCAGGCAGCTGTTCACGAGATCGCCGTTCATTTCGATGGCGCAGGCTCCGCATTCACCTTCGCCACAGCCTTCTTTTGTGCCGGTGAGTTTTAGCTCCTCGCGGAGGGCGTCGAGCAGACGGGCCATGGAATACGCCTCAAAAGTGGCGGGCTCGCCATTCACGATGCAGCTCACGCGCATCTTCTGCAGCGTTGGGAGACGCGGCGAATCAGGCATGCGCCAATTCCCGGGCGGCGAGCGCTTCGCTCAGGGCTTCCGGCGTTACGGGGATGCGGCGGATGTCGACGCCAGTGGCGTGCGCCATGGCGTTTGCAACGGCGGGAGCGGTGCCATCAAGCGGCAATTCACCGATTCCTTTCGCGCCACTCGGGCCCGGGCCATAGGGGACCTCTTCAAAGATCACGCGGATGGGAGGCACGTCCATGGAGGTGGGCATGATGTAGTTGGTCATCTGGCCGTTGATCATGCGGCCTTCTTTCCAGACTACGTTTTCGTAGACGGCGAAGCCAATGCCTTGCGCGACGCCCCCTTCCACCTGGCCGGCCGCGAGCATGGGATTCACGATCGTTCCGACTTCCTGCACGGCGGTGAAACTGTCAACGCGGACCTCGGCGGTGCGGGTGTCGACCGAGACTTCGGCGAGGTAGACGGCCCAGCCGTAGGCCCCATAGGCGTCGCCCTGATACGTTTCGTCGTTCCAGTGGACATCGGGGGGCTGATGGTACTTGACGAAGGACTTCAGCGGCCCGAACTTTGCGATGTACTGGCGGCAGGCATCGGCGAAGCTTCTCGAATCGTAGCCATCCTCGAGGAGTCCGCTTTCGAGCAATGTTTCTTTGAGCTTCCCGCGCGGCCGACTCTACCAGTCCGCCGACGATCATGGTGGTGCGGGACGCGACGGTGGGCCCGCTATTCGGGACGTAGGCCGTGTCCGGTTGGAGGATTTCGATGTGTTCGCAATCGAGGCCGAGGGCTTCAGCGGCGACCTGCGTGAAAACCGTGTTGGCGCCCTGTCCCATTTCCGTGCTTCCGGCCAGCACACGGATGACGCCTTCCGGCGTGGCTTCAAGGAGTGCTTCCGAGGCCAGATACTCCTCGCCTGAACCGGTGAAACCAGCCCCATGCATGAAGGCGGCGAAGCCGATTCCCTTTTTGACGGCGGTGTGCGGATTCTCTCGCTCGAAGCGTCCCCGTTTCTCGTGATAGCCGCTCGCTTCGAAGGCGCGATCGAGCAGGCGGTCCATGTCAACCTTCTCGCGCACCACCTGGCTGACGGCCAGGGTCTGGCCTTCGTGGATGAAATTCCTGCGGCGCAATTCATCTGGCGCGAGGCCGACGGCTTGGGCGACGCGGTCGAGATGGCGCTCCAGGGCGAAGACGCTTTGCGGAGCGCCGAAGCCGCGAAACGCGCCGTGCGGCGGAACGTTTGTGGCGACGGCGCGGCTGCGAATGCGCACATTCGGGCAATTGTAGGGACCGGCGGCATGGATGGTGCCGCGCGAAAGCACCACCGGCGAAACAGTCACGTAGGCGCCGCCGTCGACGGTGAAATCGATGTCCATAGCGAGGAATTTGCCTTCGCGGCTCACGGCGGTGCGGTGGCGCGTGCGCGAGGGATGGCGTTTGGTGGTGGCAACCATATCCTCGGCGCGGTCGTAGATTATTTTGACGGGTTTGCCGGATTTCCAAGCGAGAAGCGCGGCGTGGGCGGAGATCATCGACGGGTATTCTTCCTTGCCGCCGAACCCGCCGCCAGTTTCCGCCTGGATGATGCGGACGCGCTCTTTCGGCAATCCAAAAATCGGAGTGAGCGCCTTGTGGATGTAGTAGGGGCATTGCAGCGAGCCCCATATGGTGACGCCTTCGGAAGGGTTCGCGCGGGCGATCACACCTTGCGGCTCGATATAAAGCTGCTCCTGGGCGCCGGTTTCATACTCGCCCTCGACGATGAACGCGGCGTCTTTCCATACGGCGTCGACGTCGCCCTTCTTAACCTCGAAGGACTTGAAGATATTGTCGGTGCCCCAGATGATTTCTTTTTTGGCGAGGGAATCCTCGATGGTTAAGGCGGCCGGGAGCGCATCGACCTCGATGCGGACGGCGCGGCGCGCTTCTTCCAGCAGATATTTGTCGGGATGAGCAAGCAAGACGATAGCCTCTTCCGCATGGTTCACGAACTCGCCGGCCAGGCACGGCTGGTCATTCGTGGTCAGTAGGACGTAGTTCTTGCCGGGGATATCTTTGGCGGTAACAATCGTGAATTCGTTCCACGGGATCCCCTCGCCGAATTGAATCGAGCGAATCCTGCCGCGCGCGATAGGGCTTCGCACGGTGGCCCCGTGCAGCATGCCGGGAAAATCCAGATCGTCAATATAGCGCGCGCTGCCGGTGACCTTGCCGCGGCCTTCCTTACGCAAAATCGACTTTCCGATGATGGCTTCCCTCATTTTGCGCGCCCTAGTACGGAACCTTGTTCGGATTTTCGTCCCATGCGCGAAAGCCCACCCACGCCTCTTCTGGCAGGAGCTGAATCATGGGAATGTTTCGCTGAGAATGAGGTTGCCCGATCTGCTCGTAAATGAAGGAGTCGTCAAAGCCGATTTTTTTGGCGTCGGCGGCCGAATTGCCGAAATAAACGCGGTCGAGCCGCGCCCAGTAGATCGCGCCCAAACACATGGGGCAGGGTTCGCATGACGTGTACATTTCGCAGCCTCTGAGTTCGAAGGCGCCCAGCTTCTGGCAGGCGGCGCGGATGGCGAGAACTTCGGCGTGGGCGGTCGGATCGTTGGCGGTGGTGACGCTGTTGGCGCCCTCGGCCAGGATTTTGCCATCTTTCGCGACGACGGCACCGAAGGGGCCACCGGCGCCCGACTGAACGTTGTTAATGGAGAGCTGGATGGCTCGCCTCATGTGGGCCGGGTTCATAAACGTATAGTCTCCTATATTCTATGCCAGGCTCGGCCAATCGAAATTCAAATCCGCCACATTCATTTCTCGGGCTATGACCGGTCGAACTGTCTAATTACGCAGGAGAATACTTGCTATAAGTGCGTTCGAGAGTAGAGGCCGGGTTCAGGCTTGGTCGATCAGGCGGTGGTGGATGGCGTATAAAGCGAGTTCGAGGCGGTCGGAGACGCCGAGCTTGTCGAAGATATTGTGGAGGTGATTTTTAACGGTTTGCTCGCTGATGAAAAGCTTTTCGCCGATTTCACGATTGCGGAAACCCTGGGCGACTAGCTGGACGATTTCCTTTTCGCGGTCGCTGAGCAGGGGCTTTTCACGTCGCTGGCCGGCTTCGGCGGACTTTTTAAAGGCGTCGATGACTTCGGCGGTCATGCGGTTGTCGAGCCAGATTTCGCCGTCGGCGACCTTGCGAATGCTTTTCAGCAGGAGGTCGCTGGCGGACTGCTTCAGGACGACCCCGCGGGCGCCCAGACGCATGGCGCGGACGACGTCGCGGTCATCTTCTGCGGCGGTGAGGACGATCACGCGAGTCCCCAGCGTGTCGAAGTTAACCTCTTCGAGGACAGCGAGCCCGTCTTTTTCAGGCATGCGCAAGTCGAGCAGGAGAATATCGGGCTTGAGCTTCGCCAGCATTTTGGTGCATTCGACGCCGTTGCAAGCCTCGCCGATGATCTGCACGTCGTCGGCGCCTTCCAGGAGCTTGCGCAGGCCATCACGAAAGATGGCGTGATCGTCCGCGACCAAAATTCGAGTTACGGGTTTCGCTTTCGTCATGGTAGGGTCATTTTTGATTCAGTGCCGGGACCACTGTCAGGTCTAGGGCAAACCTCAGATCGTTTTGCCATCCAAGTCATTGTCAATTCAATGGGATATCGATCATCAGGCGTGCCCCGTGCCCAGGATTCGATTCCACAGTGAGCGTTCCACCCACTCCTCGCGTGCGCTCTTTTATGGAAATTGGCCCAAGACGCAGGCGGTCAAGTTCCTCGCTTGAATAACGCCCGGAGAAACTGAATCCCCGGCCGTTATCGTCCACGACGAGAAAGACCTTCGACTCGTCCTGCGTTAGTTTTACCACGACGTGGCTGGCATGCGCATGCTTTTTTATGTTGTGTAGTGACTCACGATATATCTGGAAGAGCTCGCGGCAAAGGCGGTCTGGGAGGGGCCTGTTGCGGTCTTCGATGAATAAATCAACGGCCAAACCGTATTCGCTGCGGAAGCGCTCGGCGAATCCCTGCATCAATTCGCGCATGTCGGCGCTCTCGACCCGCACCGGCCGCATGCTGGTAACCATGCGGCGGAGTTCCTCGCTTTCCTCCTGCACGATGTTGCGGAGCTTAGCGATCTCTACACGCGCTTTTTCCGGGTCCTGGGTTACCTTGTTGCGAAGAACGTCGAGCTGAATGATCAGGCTCAACAGCGTTTGCAGGATGCCATCGTGGAGATCGCGGGAGATGCGGCTGCGCTCGGATTCGACGGCGTGGGTGCGGAGATTGCGCATGAGAAACACGTTCTCGAGCGGAGGCCCGAGGTGCCGGACGATCTGTTCAAGCCAGCGAAGATCGGCGGCGGTGAAACGTCCGCGCGGGGCCTCCGCCGTGGAGGCATGGTTACCGTTCACGCCTTGTGGCGCAACAGGCGCGGCTGCGCCATCCGTTCCGGATGGTTTGGAGGAGGACGGGGCCGAGATCGCTGATGGCGCTGACGGCCCCAAAGGATTGAGCAGCAGAATCCTGCCCGAGGGCCGCCCATCGGTATCGAAGGTGGCGGCGATCAAGGAAACAGCGCCGAATTCTTCGCGCGTCGACTCCGGCGGCGGCGGAACAGCGCGGAAGCGCCTGCCCGTGCGGCGGTCCCAGCCGAAACCTTCCCCGCCACCATTCTTGAAATTCCAGCAGAGGGAGACTTCGAGGGCGTCGATCAGAAAGGTGTCGCAGCGCGAAAGCGAGAGCACCTCTGGTCCGCGAGGTTCGCGATCCCGCCTGGAGACCCTCCAGACGAAAAGCCGCTCGATTTCGTCGTCGCGAAAGGCCAGGCAGGCCTGCTCGCAGTGAAAAGCGGTCATCAGCTCGATGAGGGCTTGCCGGACTGATTCGGTAAGTCCGCGGTCAAACTGTAATTCGCCGGTGATTTTTTCCAGGAATTGCTGGCGCTTCAGATGGTCGCGCTCCCGGGCGCCCAGAAAACCCATACCCAATCCGGACACGATCGTGCCCAGCCCGACGGCGATCCAATGCCAGACGCTCTGCCAACGGAAAGGGTCGGCGAGCGCTACGCGGAAGATGATGCCGGCAGTCGCCGCGAAGACCAGGGCGAGCATGGCCCGCGTATTTCCGCGGTTTGCCTGTGCGAACACGGCAAAAAGGAAGAGAAACCAGAAAGCTGAAACCGACGGCGTGAGGTAGAGAAAGGCGGCGAGAGCGAGAAAGTCGACAGCGATCGGTATGCGAAAGCGAAGTTCGCTGAAAAAGCGGTCCGTGACTGCCGCACCCACGGCAACGAGGAGATAGAGAGACAGAAACGCCAGTGAAGCCGTGTGCACCGAGGCGCCGGAAGTCTCAAGGAGGGTCACCAAAGAGAGCGCAACGAGGACGACGCGGCCGAGGGTAACCTGGCGTTCGAGATAGAGGCGTTCAGTGCCGTCGAGGGGCATCGTTGGAAGGCATTGGTGGCCTGTAAAAAGTCTAGCAAGCCAGGGGCGCGACGCAACCGCGTGTCGTCTTGTGGTTATCGTCTTGTAATCACCGGCGCAGGGTGGAGTGTTATCCACAGGTTGTGAATCTTTACACCAAAGAGGCGTACCGCGCGATTGACAGTCAGTGCATAATCTTGTGCGTAACGAGCAATCAAGGGGCGATTTACCGGAATTTGCGGGAAGTTCACGGGGGCAAACAGGCTTTGGCGCAGCGATATACCCGGCGGGAGGTGGGCCGCATCCTGGGATTGGATGCGCGGCGCCTCCGCTATTGGGAACGGCTGCAACTGGTGCGTCCCCGGGCGCGTTGGGGCGAGCGTTTTTACAGTTTTGGCGACCTAGTGGCGCTGCGCAACATCCAGCGCCTGACGCAGAATCGCATTCCCGCGCTTCGTGTGCGCCGTACGGTGCGGTTGCTCGAAGAGCAATTCGGCGGCACCCCGCTTCCGCTACAGGAACTTTGCTTTCTCGAACAGGGCCGCGATCTGCTGGTGATTCCCCCTGGCGAGACCCGTCCTTTTAATCCCATGCGGCAGCAGTGGGCGTTCCTTTTCGAAGATGGCACTGCGAAGCGGGTGAAGCTGAGCCCAATGGCCGGTCCCACGCCCGAGCAGCTTTTCGAGGCGGCGATGAATTGCGAAAGGCAGCCGGAATCGCTTCCAATGGCCGTCGAGAACTACGAACGCGCGCTGGAGCTGGCGCCAGACTGGATCGACGCGCACATCAACAAGGGCGTGGCGCTCTACCAGATGGGCAAAATTGCAGAAGCGCGGGAGGCCTTCTTTGCGGCGGTGCAGCTCGACCCGCTCAACGGCATTGCACGTTACAACCTCGGATGCGTGCTCGAAGAGCAGGGCGAGATCGAAGATGCCATACGGCACCTTCGGCGCGCGGCCAAGGCCATGCCGGCGCATGCGGACGTGCATTTCAATCTCGCGCTGGCGTATGAGCGGAAAAACGAGCAGCGTCTGGCACGCGAGCAGTGGTCTTTGTATCTGCGCTACGCCCCCAACGGTCCGTGGGCGGATCAGGCACGCGCGCGACTGAGGCACCGTCCGAAGCACAAAGCCGCTGAGCCGATTCCCTTCCGCCGCCCAGGTTAAGGCGCGCGGGGTTTACCCCAGACTGCAAAAATCCGGCACGTGCCGCTTCTCGTGTGATACCGTTCCACCCCATCGGAGCGTGTTTTCGTGCGGTGGAGATAAAAATCATGAAAATCATCAGCAAGCCACTTTTTTCTTTATTCGCATACGGGTGTCTCTTTATTGCGGGAGCCACGGCCGTCGCTCAGACCCCCGCCCAGGCGCCGAAGCCGAAACGGATCAATCGTGCGATTGAGCTGCTCGAAGAAGGGCAGCCGATTTACTACACCGGGTCGCACTCCGGCACGGTCGGCACGTTTGACCAGGGGAAGCAGGATGCGCAGACATGGGCGGACTACATCAGCTACGACATGGAGGCCGCGCCCTACGACATCGAGGGATTGAAGGCCTACATGGAAGGGCTGGCTGCGGGCGGGCCGACGCGAACCGGGCATCGGACGCCGGCGGTGATCGTCAACCTGCCGGTGCGCGGGACCGATGAAGCCACCGTGCGAGCGAACGCGTGGATGGTGGAGCAGGTGCTGGCGACGGGGGTTCACGGAATCCTCCTGTGCCATGCGACTACGGCCGGGGCGGTGCGCGCGCTGGTGGAAGCGGTGCGGTACCCCAATCACATGGAGGGCGTGGGGCAGCAGGGGCTTCAGGAAGGCCGGCGAGGCGCGCACGGAGGGAGCACCGCGGCTAAGATATGGGGGATCTCGACGCAGGAGTACATGGAAAAGGCCGACGTTTGGCCGCTCAATCCTCAGGGCGAGATCATCCTGGGGGTAAAAATCGAGGATAAGTATGGATACGCGAACCGGGAGGAGATATTGAAGGTTCCGGGAATTGGGTTCGGCGAGGGCGGGCCGGGTGATATGTCGCTCTCGTTCGGTTTTAAGCACGGAGACGCCAGCCTGAGTGAGGTGGAGAACACGATTTTTGCCGCCGCAAAGGCCCAGCACCTCTACTGGCTGGGGATCGGCGAAAGCTGGAACAGTGGGCGCACCGAAGCCGGGATTGAGGCGGGCATCAAGAGCGGGCTGATGATTGGATACGACGAGAAAGTCGCGGCAATGGGCCGCAAGATCACGAACCGGCCTTTACCGTACTAAACTGGACAGCATCGGCCCGGCATATTAAGGGCGGTTTGGAATCAAGTCCTCGGAGGTTTCCTGGAGGCGGTCAATGCCTTGCCTGCTGCTGATTCTTTTTCTCGCCTTTCCGCGAATCGCGCTGGTGCTGCTTTTTCTTTTCTCACATTACTTGCAACGGGCGTACCACGGGCTTATTTTGCCTTTACTCGGGTTCTTGTTTCTGCCGCTTACGACGCTGGCCTATGCCTGGATGGTGAACACAGGGCGGCCGACGGTGGGGGTCGATTTACTGATCCTGATCCTCGCGGTTGTGATTGATCTAGGCGGCCTTGGTGGCGGCGCATATCACCGGACGCGCGAGTATTGAACGACGAGCTTGTTTTTTTCGCTGACCACCCCGGTCAGCGCGATTTGGCAAAAGAGTTTTCCGCTTCTGCCTCGAAATAATCGCTTTGAACCGCGGTCGTGATAGTGACCGGAATGCTGGTTGGTAGTAAACTACTGAGCGGTCTGGTGGGCGTAGCTCAGTTGGTAGAGCGTCGGACTGTGGCTCTGGATTTCCCTATTACAGTTATTTAGAATCAATAACTTACGATTGGTGTCGTTATGGTTATTTGGGTACTTTTGGGCTAATTCGGAGCGTCTTGGGTACTTTTTGGGTACTCACTTCCGAGTATCAACAAGCAACATGATGACGTGATTGTCTTTCTGAATATTCATACCCAGCACGTCGAGCAAATCTAGGTCGCAGGTCTGTTTGACTAGACCGCTATGCAGCGGATTTGCTTGAATCACGCACAGGAGTTTCATGTCGCGGAGCTGCTGGAGAACTGGGAGCAACGCCTCGCTAATTGCGATTCGGTCCGCATCTTGCATCTTTCTTATAAGTTCGGCGGCTGCTTTTCGCATGTGTGCTTCCTCCAGTTCATATTTGTCCGTCAGAACTGAATCCAGGTATAGCAAACATGCGGACGTTGTGGCGACACAGTGCAGAGAACGTACCGATAGAGTTAACGGCGGGCAGGATTATTCCACAGAGTTGTGCCTCACAAAATCGGCGACACTATATCGGGATAGCTTTCCGCAGTGCGTGCAGTTGATGGATTTGGTGGATAGTGACCGCCCGAAGTAATCAAAGAATTCGTTGCATTTGTCATTCTTGCAGTGAAGCAACCAAAGCGTGTCTTGAGATTCGGTCATCCAGCGAGTCTATCACGCGCCCTGACGCACCTAAATAGAATTGCGTATTGCTTCACTCGGTAGGTTACGCTACGCTCCGCTGATTATTCCTCGGGCTCACAGACCGTCAGGAAAAACCAGAATCTTGCTGGTCGATGACCATGAACTTGTTCGCAAGGGAATCAAAACTCTCCTGAGTGAATTTTCGGATTGGGAGATTTGTGGCGAAGCGGGGAACGGAAAAGAAGCCGTTGAAAAAGTGCTCGCCCTCGAACCTGATTTGGTCCTTATGGACATCAGTATGCCTGTCATGAATGGGATTGAAGCGACGAAGCAGATAAGGCGGCTTTCTCCAAAAGTAAAAATCATTATCGTGTCGATGCATGATTCGCCACAAATCTCGATACAGGCAACCCAAGCGGGAGCACACGGGTTCTTCGTCAAGAGCGGCAGTTCTCAGGATTTGAAACAGATGATTCGTAAAGTCCTAACGAATTCTTAACGTTGAGACCCCAAAAGGCTCCACAATTACTTCGCGGCAGAGTCCTGCGGAATGATGAAGCAGGCATTCTCTGTATCAAAAATAAAGTATTCGGCGGGAAACAAAAGCGTTAAATCCTTCAAGCGACTCTTGGCATCGTCCAGACTCGTTGCCGTTTCGACCCAAGCAGCTTGCTTGATGGGAAGTTTTTGGAAGATTTCATAGTGCGACGTTTGAGCCATGTGCGCCTCATGGAATGCTATTGCAACCAAGTTGAACCTACTCAGCGTCACCGACCATAAGCCGACTACTGTAGTTTGTCTAATGAATCACGCCCTGCTTGCAGAGCCAAGCAAGCCGAAAGTTCCTTGTTGCCACTGGCCCATATCGTGCTATGACTTCGTGCGAGGTGGGAGCAAACACAAATTCAGGGATGGAAACTCCCGACGCAGGTTCCCGCTTCGCTCAACGTCGTTCCGCCCCTCGTTTTGCCTTCACCGCCCCGCTTGAAGTAATTGACCCCCTTACGAAATCGCACGCTACTGGCAATGTTAGGGAAATCAGTCAGAATGGCTGTTTCGCCGAAGCCGAGAATCTGCTCACAGTTAATTCAGTCGTTCAATTGCGAATTCACAAGAGCGGGGATGTTTTTGAGACTTGGGCGCGGGTAGCGCATAGCCGCTCGGGAATCGGAATGGGATTCCATTTCATTGACACCAGCCCCGAGCAGGCGAAGTTACTAGGGGATTGGCTGTCGTTGTTGCATCCACGACCAAGTGCTGAGCCGTAAATGAAACCCAAGAATGCGTTAACCTTACGAACACCAAGAATGCGGTTCGATTCGTATCAGCGACTCGACTCGCAAGTCTACTTGCGAGCCTTTACTCAGATGTTCTTGAAATCAGCGTGAACCTGTCCGCAACCGTGTAGTTGATTGCACTATCGCCGTCGTCCCATCTGACTGTAAAAATTCCAAAATTGTGGACACCCGTCACTGTGCCGACTCTGCCCCGCTTGTCACTGATGCGGTCCCCGTCCTTCGGAGTTTCGCCACTTGCATACGGCATGTTGGCACTGACAGGCTATTGTTTAACGGTTCGCCATCTGCTGAGCGATTGCAAATAGCAATTTCCGCTTTCGCTCGTTCATCTTCGACAACGCCTTGGCAAACAATCGAAGTTCACTGCGCTCTTTACCTCTTGCACCCCACAAAACGTCACTGCTCGTAGGCACTTCGAAATCAGGTTTCTCTATCCGACCCGCGCCGTCATGGAAGAGCGTGTACAGTGGAACTTCGAGCGCTCTGGCGTACTTCTCTAGCGTCGCGACCGAGGGAACGGTATAACCATTCTCCACGCGGGATGTGTAGCAACGAAGCAAACCTGTTCTTTTCTCGATGTCACCTTGGGAGAGATGCTTTCCCTCACGCAACTCACGTAACTTCGTACCGATTTCCATTTCGGGAGTTTACCAGAATGATGGGTGCTCTCGATAATTGGCAGGGATGAACTGTTTGGGAACGGTACTCTAGAAGTATCCATTCGACCGAAAGGCCTTGTGATACAGTGAAGCGGGGTCGTGGTGTAATTGGTAACATGCTTACCTGTCACGTTCGAGATGCGGGTTCGAGTCCCGTCGGCTCCATAATCAATCATTTCGGTGAGGGTGTGAGACAGGGCATTCTCACCACAGAATTCTTGACAATTCCTCGAAATGTGTTAGTCTAGCTAAGACAGGTAAGCATTCTGGATTCTGAGGGCGGCTCTTAATCGGGCCGCCCTTTTTCATTTAACCCTAGCCCCATCACAGCCGCGTCAGTCATTATCCATTAGCGATAACCCACGGTGCGAAGAATTCAGTCCTCGCCATGGTCATTTACTTTCGACTACCACGGAAGGTCTCGACAAATTGCTGGTCTGGGTTCTGCCCGTTTGAGAGCAGATTTTCCTTCCAAGCAGCCAAAATCTCTTCTGGACGCGCGTCCGCCGGAATTACTTTTGCCGCTGGTATCGGCTGCTGTGACCGGTCCCGCATGTCGTTCGCCGATGTCCCTGAACTTGTGCCCCACAGCGAAGACGAATTCGATTGACGCGTTTGGTGCTGAGTATGCTGCGTTGACTGCGCTCGCGCTCGGGCAGGAGCGGGTTCTGTTCGGGGTCGCGGCTGCTGGGTTGATTGCTGCTCCTGGGTAGGCGCACTGCCATCGAAAATCATATTGCGCTGCTTCATGACTTGATATGCCTGTGCGAGCGCGGCGACTTTATCAGGGGCATCAATTAAATTTAAAGCCGAGATTTGCAAACCAATCATGTCTTTATTTTGGTCCCCGCCCGGCCAATCTTGACCGGCAGGGGACGCCAAGAACTGAGTCACCGCATCAGACCATGACTGTTCGACTGCGCGCGTTTCCTGCGCTTCGACGGTTTTCTTCAATGCATCGACCGGAACGCCCTGGCTTGCCAAGTACTCGGCAACGGCACCGGTTTGCTCAAGATATTCAGACGGAGAGATTTCGCCGCGCTTGAACTTCATTTCAAGTTCGACCCGGCGCATAGTCTCAACGGCGGGGTCAATGACTGGAGCCTCCGTAACCTTCGGCTCAGGCTCCGTCACCGCAGAGGCCACGCGATAAGCATTCAAAACCATCTGGTCGAGTTCAGCAGCAGTGTCGGCTTCGAACGTGAACTCGCGTCCGCCAATGGTTTCCGTTCGCGTATACACAACCGGCTCAGACTGCGGCTCGGGTTCGGTCTTGGCAGGCTTTGCCGTGCGCTCCGCTGTTTCTTGCGGCTCGGCGTGTAAGAGTGCCTGGATATCTTCGTGACTCGCGGCTTCTGCAATTTGTGATTCTAGTTTTTCAGTCATGTGAATTCTCCCTGGTGCTGCTCTGCGCTTGTGTTTCCTGCGCCTCAATTAAAGATTGCTCATCGCCCTCAAAAATCCATTTCGCCCGTACCGGAATGTCCAGCGGTTCGCCTCTCAGCAATAGCGGAAGCCCCTTGCGGGCTTGCATGTAGTGCCGACCGCACATTCCCTTAGCGAAAATAATTGCGTTACAACATCCTTCCACGCGACATAGAAGAGTTGGTTTCGGTCGTCGGCGGTACATAGCCTTTAAGTCTCTCCCACTCATTCTCTACTGCCGCAGTCGGCGAAGCCCATCGACTATCGCCAACGAAAACATTTCTTGTCGAAAAATCGCCACAGCGCACGATTAAAACTTTCTGCCCGTGAAACCAAGCCGCTTCGAGCGGACTTACCAAGCCGTAAAATCGGTGCCGCAACGTCATGGAATGATTTGCTCCCCACCGCGTACAACCGCGCCCAGCCCCACGACTCCACCAATCCACTTGGCGAGTTGCTGCTTCTTTGCAGCGGAGATGCCCTGCTTTTGTGCCTGCTCCAAGTTGGACATGAAATTGTCGGCGGCTTCGGGAGTTCCGAAGAATTGCTGCAATCGGTCTCCGTATTTTGTGTATTGCAACTTTTTCGCTGCGTTGAGCAAACCATCGACGTTCACAGTTTGGCCGTCTGAATTTGTGTTCTGAATCAGAGCCTTGCGAAAATCGGCTCCAGCCATGCGCTGCTTATGGAGAACATCGGCTTCTGTGGGGTCAACACCCGCATCCTGCATTTTCGATTCGGCATCGGCTATCCTTGCCTGAGAATCCTTGATGGATGCATTCAATTTGTCTTTCAACGCGATGTCGGCATCAGTGTTGCCCAACTGCTTCAATTTGTATTGGTCGTTTGCTAACTGTGCCTTCTCAGCCTTGACATCAAACCCAGCGGCTTCATCCATCCGGTCGTAGGCATCCTGTTCCAAGCCACGAAGTGCGGACAGATGCTGGTCCACAATTGTTTGGTTCCGACTCAGTAGCGGTTGATTCTCGATATTGGCCGCAACGGATTCGTCGGCGGTTCCAGCGTTCTCGGTTGCTGCTTGTACGCCCTGGCGAACAGCCTGTTGCGCTCCAGGCTGAGCGACATTTTTGCCTTGGATGATTTGCTTGAAAATGTTCGGCTTCGCAGGCGATGTGAAATCCGATGCTGATGGAATTTTCGCTTCAATCGCTTCGGGAACGGCTGCTCCGGTCTCAGCACCACTTTCTGCGGCGGCTTCAGGTGCTGCACCTATTCCAAGCGTTGCAATCATTGGAATCAAATCAACGAGGGCTTTTCCAGTTGCACTTCCTGGGTTCGTCTTGAATTCCTTCAAGCGACTGGAAATTGCGTTCACGGCGTCGTCTTTCATTTTTGTGACGCCTGAAGCGTAGGTGAATGCTTCGACGGGCGACTTACCTTGACTGCGCGCGGTTTCATACGCCCGATAATCTGCTGGCAGTTCTTCAGTGCCTTCCACGAAATTGGGATAAGCCTGCTCGATGAAATTTGCCGTGTTCCTCAACATATCGCCAGCGTGTGACACACCACCTTTGACGCTTTGATTGATGAAATTCTCGGTCTTGGATAAATAATCGTCGGGCGGCTGTTGCTGCGTTGTCGGCTGTGTTGTCTGCTGCGTTTGACCGAGAGACTTCGCAATCGCAGAGTCAAGGACATCGGGAATTGCCGAAGTGGTCTGAGCCGCTGGTGCCGCTGGTGCTGCTTTCGGCACGGCAGTAGTAGGCGCAGCATTCAATGCAGCATTCGGTGCAGCCGCATAAGGTTGATTCGACCCTAGAGATTTCGCAATTGCGGCGTCCAGAACGTCGGGTGCATTCGGTGCAGCGGGCACAGATGGATTCGATTGCAACGGCGTAGATAGTGAATTTCCCATGTTACCGTACCGCCCATCCATTCAGATTCACAGCCTGCGCGATTGCAGCCTTGAGTGCTTTCGGGTCACGAGCAAGATTTGGGTTTGAATGGAGAACCACATCTGAATATACAGAGGCAGTTACTGGGTCCAACGGTCGCCCGCCACCTTGCGGTAAAAAGTCGATTGGCAGCCCTTCGCTATGCGCTTCATCGGCAGCATTCACGTATGAGTTGTGATAAACACCGGCGGCAATATTCGAGTAATCCTGGAGTTGCTTCGGAGTGATGACATCTCCGTTTTTAAGTTTCAGGAGTTTCTGATAAGCCGCTTGGTCGATACCACGAGCCTCTGCATGCTCGTCAATTGTGTTCGAGTTGATGCGGAAACCCTTACCGGCGAGGGGTGTCGCAGATATACCAATGGCATTGAACAAACCAACGACAGACTCAGCCCCAGTCATGTCGCCAGTCTGTGCGATGTGATTCAGCGTGTCGTTGAATTGCTGGTAACTTCCCTTGAGCGTGTCGAGGGCTTGATAGTCCTTCGACTTCCTGAAGGAATCGTATCTTTTGTCATATTCCTTCGGAGTCAACTGAGATGAGAACCCAGTCACATCAGGAGTAGCAAGGTCAGTCGCTTCACGCTTCTCTTGTCCGAGGTCGAATACGCTCTTTGCGTAGCTCGAAGCCGCCGATGCCGCTTGAGCGCGCGCCTTCGCGATGTCGGCTTGCGCCTTCGGTGCAGCATACTGGGCATTTGTAGCCGCCGTTGATGCGTTGGCTTGCTCCGTAGTCGCTGCCGTTACGCCTTTTTTCAAAGCGATTTGTCGGTCAAGGCTCTGCGATGCTTGGAAAATCCGTTGCGGTGTTGCGTTCGGGTCGGCGAGTGTCTTCTGCACTTGCTGAACATAAGGGTCATTCGCGCCGACTTGCGGATTCTGAATTGCGGCAGAAAGGTTCTGCTGAATCTGCGAGCGCATGACTCCAATATTCTGTGCGTTGCCTGTTCCCGTTCCGCTCATCATGGAATTGAAATCGGTCGGTGACATGCCGAAATGAGACGCGCGGAAATCAGCCTCATTCGTCGCCAATGATTGTTGGCCGGATTGGATTCGTTGCTGCCCTTCCTCAAGTGCAAGGTCCTTCATCTGCAAGTCAGTCGGGAGAGTCGCCAGCATCAGATGGTTTTTCATTAACTCTTCGTTTGCAGCGGCGGTGGTGAGTTTCTGCTGTAACTCAGAGTTTCGCTGTGCCTGAGCGGCACGCTGCGCACTTTGTTGCATTTCTTGTTGCTGCGCTTGATATTGTTCTACTTCTTGAACACCACCTTCTTTACCCCGAGTAGCGAGAGATTTTCCAAATGCATCGGCACCGAGCGCAAGCCCAGAAATCATATTGATGAGTCGTGCGTGCGGACCCGTCGCAATACCCGGAACTGGAGCCACATCAAGCGGCTTGTTTGCTAAATCGGTATAAGCCTGATTAGCCTTTGCAATGTTCGTGACATCTTCCTGCACAGAGCCAAGCGCGGCAGTTTGCAAATTGGGTTGTGCCGCTGGTCCGGGCGTCGTCATTGCTGATAGGTCTGGAGCCGGTTGTGCGGGCACGTTGGGTGCGACCGGCTGCGCAGGTGCAGCGGCATTAAGCGGCATGGCAACCGCTTGTGTATTGTCGGCGGTGTTAATGGGATTTACTGGTGTAGACATTTTTTCCTCGTTTACGCTGCTTGTAAAAACTTCAACTGCTTTTTAACCTTCTGTTCGGTAGCCTGCTGTTTCGGAGTCTCCCATTCGCAGTTATCAGGCTCATAGTTACCAACGTCACCAAATCTGCCCAGTGAATACTTTCCTTCTGGTCGTTCGCCCATATCGGCCAGAAAGTTCTGAAAGTCAAGCCATCGGTCACACACTTTTACGGGCGGATTTGCGCCACCGTAGTGCGACCATCTGCTAATGTTCGGATTGGTGCATCGCTGAATCATGTCCCTCCAAGATTGATACGTAGAACTACATCCAGACCTGAACGCGTGACCATGCTCGAAACTGGGATGATTCGCACCTGTCGGATGTGGTAAACGACAAGCGGCTTGCTCGTTTCTCAAACATCCACAACCTTTGACATCGCCTGACAGTAGTGAATATCCTTTAAGGATTTTTCGAGTCTTGGCAGGGCAAGAACACTCACAGAGCCATTGGGCTTGACCACGCTTACCACACTCCGCCCGGTGCTATCACGGTGAGTCGAGTGAAAACTTGTCCTGTCAAATCTTTAAACCGAGACATTTGATTCCTTTGTTTCTTCCTATCTCGTTTCACGCCTCGGCATCGTCCACCGTGCCGGAAATTTGGATTCACTTGGCCTACATTCGACCTTTTCTGTTCCAGCATCAAACATCGACAGGAACGTGTATTACCCGAAACCAATCCATCGCCGCGAACGATGGTTACTTTTCCGCAGATGCACTGACACTCGAAAAGAGCACGCCTGCGTCGGTCAGAACCAACATGCCGAATAACCTTCAAGCGACCGAAAGTCTGCCCAGTCAAATCGCGGATTTCTCCGAACATATCAGGACCGCGCGGGCGTCAATTTCGGGCTGTGTCCCGTAGTTTTGGTCCCGTTTGCGCGCGAGCAACTGCCTGCATCGGCGGAGTCAGAAGAGCCGTAATCCCCACACCCAAATCGAAAGCAGTCATTCCTGCCGCATCACGTTCTTTAATCATGTCGAGTTGGTGCTGCGCCGTAATAACAGTTTTGTCGTCACCAAGCAGAGTTTTGATGTTATTTAGGTGACTTTGTGCGGCGGACAAAACGTTGAGAACATCTTCGTTATCCTTCGGGATGATTGTGTTTTGTAAATCGTGTGTCGGGTGCCCGGCTGTTTCGCCGTCGCCGTGTCCCCATCCTTTGCCACCTGAGGCGTGCGCGCTGGTGACCAAATTCTTTGCGAGACCGCCTGATTGCGCAGCAGCCGCGCCGACCGCTTTCACATGTTCTGCGGTTTCCTGCTGGTCAACATACGGCACGGTGAATGAACGCTTCACTCCGAGCGCATCAAATGCTTTCGCAAGAGATTCCTGTACCTTGGAAAAACTGGCATGCAGGTTCACTGCACGACTATTGGTTGAATTTGGCATCTTCATCTCCGACAACTTTGGGTATAACGACACGATACCGCCGCTCAAAAACTTCTTTCGGCACGATTGAAACGAATCCATCTTGCGCGGTCACGAGAAAATCACCGGCGGACGGAACGTGCCGCGAAATCATTTCTCTACCCGCTGGGAACTTGGTTTCGTTTTCGAGTAATAGAAGCAACCCGAAGTTAGCGCCAACGTCCAGCACGCCGCGATGTTCGAGCGGCTCGATACCAATGATTTGGTTAGCATCTATTTCAATCGGATTCGTGGTGTACCGTGGCATGAGTCACCTTAAATAGTGTTCTGGTACTGATTCAGGTCTGCCATGACCGACGCGTAATCACTATCGGCTTTGACGAGAACGGGTTTTCCTCGCGGATGGTCTTTGTCTGGGGCTTGTATGGTCCACCGAGTAGGCTCAAAAAGCCGATGACATCTGACACAAATTCCACGAGCCTGCCTATCAGGATAGTTGTGAATTTGCGAAACAGACCAGCGTCCGTTGGTATCTTTGTGCGTACAAGATTTCTGGGCGAGTTCCTGCGTCCGGCGCGCTTCGTCGATGTCTTCCTTCATGAGGAGACGCTCGCGGGCTTCGCGCTGCTTAGCCCGGATTTCATCTTCAGACGGTGCCCGTCTTTGCCGCTCCATCTCCAAAATTTTCTCTGGAGTCAAGGCGATGCTCTGGAACAAAGGAGCCATCGCTGTTATCGCTTCGCGGACGGCAGCGCTGATGGAAGAATTGATGGCGGCCTGTTCAGCGGGGGTCCGAAGCGAATCCGGCAGTACTAGTTTGTTTTCGTTGCTCATAAAATCTCCTTATCGAACTTCCTGTTGCTCTAACTGCGTGGGACTCCACGAGGGGAGTGCCCAATAAATCCGGTCTTTTGAATCAAGCCAACGAACGACGCCTGCATTGTCGGCGGCTGCCTGAATTGTGCGGTCGTTGAAGCGGTCAATCAGAAATTGTGCCACGTACGTGTGTGGCTGCGGTCCATCGACGATTAAAACGTTTTTTATGATTCGTACCGCGTCATTGACGGCGCGTTTTGATTTGCGATACATACTTCCTCCGTTAGAATCCAAGAACCTTCGCTGCAAAATCACGAGCCGCGACATTAAATCGGTCGCCGCCGATGGGGAACACTTCTCGCAGCAACCGGTCGGTATCAACCTTGCCTGCCCAACGTTGGTGCCATTTCAGCAACTCTGCGCGTTGCGCATCGAGCCACGATTGGGCTTTGGCTTGCTCGACGGGATTTGTTTGGTCCCACGATTTCCAGTTGGCCCACTGGATGTTTTTCAAAAGTTCCCCCTTGCGAAATCCCAATTCAAAACGAGCATCACGGTATGGCCGCTCTTCTGGTGGTACTCTCCGAAACGGGCAAAATCCATTGGGGTCGTACTCTTCGGCGGCGGGCAGGAATGTGTCCGACGACTGAATCGGTTCACCAACGGTCTCGCCAGTCTTGATTTTTCGTTTCGTGCTCATGGCCGAAAATCCACGCGCTCATCATCCGGGGTCAGATAGCCAACCACCGTCTTGCCGTTCATGATGGGTCGGCATCCAATCGGAACGTCACGCTTACTCTTCGGCGTGTAGCCGTTCAACTTCGGCAGGTTGTCGGCGGTGAATCCTGCAAGTTCACACTTCAATTCAAGTGCTCGAACCTCAGCCACGGTTAATTTGTTGCCTCGTTGATTCCGTCGAACGGCGCGGTCAACCAACTGTTGCAGGGCCTCACGCGGTGTCACACCGAAAAATAGATTCAGCACTTCCACCACGGTGGCGTCGGCGAAGCGCGTATAACTCATCACCCGCGCCACTTCATCGGTGCTCGTGTCATATGCACTCTTCACGGAAAAAACCTTGTCGCCGCCGCTGAGAATGAAATTTTCAATTAGCAACTGCTGGCGTGCGGTCAGGTCGAGATAGAGCCGCCGTTGTTTCAATTCGTCCAGACTGATAACGCCCGTCAACGGCTCCGTGGTCTTTAGTTGCTCTGTGGCTTCAATTTCCATTTGCAGTTCCTTTGTAGACCCGCTTTTTCAGTCCATGGCCCAGCACACGACCGTAGTCCGCCCCAGGGATGATGTCGGCTTTGGCAATGCGTTCACGTAGGGTGCTGTGCGATATCCCGAGCGACTTCGCGATACTGCGCAGCGACTCGCGCTTGAGCCGGTCCAAGAGTTGCGACCGCATTACGCCCAACGCTTTCGCGGGTCTGCCGCGCCGTCGAACAGCGGGACTTTCCGAGTTCATCTGGCTTCCGACTATCATGGTCAACACTTCACCTTTTTCGCTCATGCGGAAACAGTTTCCCTTCGCACGAGAGAACCGAGTCGGCGGTTTCACCTGATGGCACCCGCTCTCGGTGCGTGGTAAAGCCGCCAAATCGGTGGCGATGTGCCTCTAAATAAGATTTGAGAAGTCTAAAACTCTGTAACGAACCGCGTAACTCATGTCATAACCAGTACTTGGGGTGATAGGACTCAACGGGAAAACTGGGATGGTCGGAAATTCACAACGGGCTGACCGGCGCGGGTCGTTACACTCGAAAACCATACCCATTGCCAAGCGAAGCCGCCAGCAAAGTACCTCGGGGGTTTTTGACCTCCCGGACCAAACGTAAAAGGGTCCCGTCTTTTTTTATTTGCCGCTAAGCCTCAGAAGGAATTCAACTTGTCCGCAACAGTGACGACTTGCCGGAACGCTCCGGCGCGCCGTGGCGGCTTCATGGGGCGTTCCGATAAATCGCGGGATGGTCCAGCCTGGAAGTACCATTGCAATAACCCAAGCGGTTAGGTACAGTCACACCATGGCGTCAAAGAAACAGATTAGTGAAATCGCGGCAATGCTCGGGAAACTGGGCGGGTCGTCGAAGTCCAAGGCGAAAGCCGCTGCGAGCCGCAAGAACGGCAAGTTGGGCGGGCGTCCACGAAAGAAGGCGAAGCGATGAAAACCGCATTGTATGCAAGAGTTTCCACCACGAACCACGGACAGGATACGGATGTTCAACTCCGCGAACTGCGCGAATACTGCCAGCGGCGCGGCTGGGAAATCACCGCAGAGTACGTCGATAGCGGCATCAGCGGCACAAAGGAACGCCGACCGCAGTTGGACCGTCTCATCGCGGATGCCAAGCGCAGGAAGTTCGATGCCGTCGTGGTCTATCGCTACGACCGCTTTGCCCGGAGCCTGCGGCACTTGGTGAACGCGTTGGAAGACTTCCGCGCCCTGGGCATTGATTTCGTCAGCCTGCATGAAGGCGTAGACACCAGCACGCCAAACGGTCGTCTGGTATTCGGCATCTTCGCCAGCATTGCGGAGTTCGAGCGCGAACTGATTCGCGACCGGGTCAAATCCGGCATTCGCAACGCCCGCGCCAAGGGGAAAGCCATCGGACGCCCACGGGTGACCGTGGATGCCACTAGAATCCGTTCCCTGCGGTCTCAAGGGCTGCCCTGGAGTGCAATCTGCCTCGAAACAGGTCTATCGGCTGGTGTCGCCAAGCGAGCGTTCTACAGCCTGTCCAAAAACCCCTCCGAAAGTCTGCCCGTAAGTGCTTGATTCTGAGTAGCCCATCCATCCGTTTCGGCCTGTCCGTAATCATGTGATTCTGGACAGCCCACAAAACCCAATCGCTCAGGTTATCTCCTCAACGGGCATAAGTAGGCTACCGGGTCCGTAGCGTGCGGGAAATCAAGCCGTATTGCGATGGCGGCCCATTCTGCCTCGCATCTTCGCCAACTTGCCAATCTGGCAATTCATTCCACCTAATCCCAACCGCTCAGGTTTGCATGGTGTGTCGCTTTTTACACGCTATGATGAGCCGAAAAAACAAGGATGCTTCGTGCGCCGGGCACCTACCGCACCCGCAGTGTAAAATCTCCTCGAAACGCTGCCATTACCATTCGTGCGAAAAGTGATAATGCAGAGCGTTCCAAAGTACCCGCCCGGCCAGCGACAGACGGCGCGCTCGATACCATCTGACCGCGAAGCCATCACACAGGCATTGGTATCTCATGATTCAGTGTGATGAGCATATGTACGATGGTGAGTCTTCTCACGAGATGTGTGGTCAGAAATGACTTAGGACCTGCGAATGCTGGCTGCGCCGTTTGTTCGAAGCGTAGTAGATGTCTTGGATTGACCGACCGGCTGGTCCGGCTGGTCCGTTCGCACTTGGGTAACATTCTGCCTGCGTCACCGTTTGGCAGATGCCAAGTATTCGGCGTCCTCGGCTAAAATCCGTTTCACCTTCTCGGCACGCCGTAACTCTTCTCGATGATGCCAATCGCGCTCGGCTTGATGGTCTTTGGCCTCGACGGTAACCCAAACTTGGAACTCATCACGGAAAATCGCTAGCGGCGCGTGAATCGGTGCTTCATCTTCGCAGCAACGCTCATGAATGAACCGCCGAAATGCAGGCAGCACGAAATCCTTGCGATTAAGTAGTCCTGCGTTTCGCAGTTCTTCTCGGAGTCCGATATTTTCTGCGGTGGGCTTCCAACCATGACGATTGAGTCCTGAGTCCTGTTCTTGCATCCACACCGTTCGCAAATCTTCAAGAGCCACACAGGATGGATCAGCGGGTTCGACTTTCGGTTTCTTCTGTGTAGCCGTTGCTTTTTCTTCCTCCCGCGAAGATTCGACAAACGGTTTCCCGCCGAAACGGTCTGAGGACGATGAACCAATCTTCTCAGGTGAATCGGACACAGGCTGTTGAGAAGGGGAAACGATTGGAGAATCAGAACGGCAAATATTATATGGCCTACCATCCGCCCTACCGTTTTTCAAGGTAGGTTGGTGGGATGATTTGCCACATTCACTCATCTCATGTGCCGTGCCCGCTTCCGCCTCAACGCTCGAAACCGCTTCGCTCGGCGTCTCATCGGGCGCAGTCCCGTCACAATCGAGAGTGGACGTGGGGCTAAAGATAAAACCTTCAATCAATACTTCCCTGGACTCTGCGACTAGGGCTCTGGACTCTGTGACCACCCCAATTTCGTTTGGGCTAGACTCTCTGACCACCCCAATTGGGCTGGACTCTGTGACCACCCCATTTGACTGCAACTCCCTTACAAATTCCCAGTTTAGCCAATAGCGGGTGTGTTGAAACTCGCCAAGTCCTTTGTTCTGTTTTGTGAGCGCGGTCGTCGATACGATGATTTTGCCGTTTTTCTTGAAAACATGCTCTCGGCTTATCAAGCCCCAAGACCATGCATCATCGAATGCTCGCTGTACTGTTTTTTCCGAGACGTGCATCGCCCGAGCCAGCTTGGCGTGCGATGTCCACGCTTTGCCAAAGTCGGGACAACCGGGTTGGTTGTTGGTGTGCTTCCAAATCCAGATGAGAAGCGAGATGGTGTTCGGGTTGATGTCACTGAGCGTTGTACTGCCCGATTCTTCCTGTCCAGTGGCTTGGAGACCGGCAATCCAGTGGAAAGCGTTAACGTACGTCGGTTTCTGTTGCAAACTGCAAATTTCATGATTCACGGGAAATACCTCACCTTTTGTGTACTGCTTCCAACCGTTGCCTTCACTCTTCACTTCATTCAGCCGTGAAAACGGTTGGGGCCCAGGCGGTAAGGTCAGGAACCTGAGCCCTCGAATTGTTTGCGGCAATTCTACTGCGATTGTAGCATATTATACCTAAATGTCAACAGTTATATAATAGTACTTACATTCACTTACGGCATTTTCTGTCACTGCTGGCGCTGAGAACGTTAGGTTTCATAAATCTTTGATGTAAATGAATTTCCCTGCCTCCCGCTTTTTGACTGCTTCTCCTGTTTTCAGCGCGTTTCGGACTTCCTGTGCGAATGGTGTAAGACCCGCGTCTTTGTTCTCATAGTTCTTGAAGCGATTGATTCCTCGCGTTGACCAGCGGCGGCAACGGTCTAAACTGCTGCGTTTGACCGAACGACTCTTATAGAGCACGACGGAAACGGCTGGTGTCTGCCCATAGAGTCCGAAACCCAGAGCCTTGTATATCGTTCCAACATGACCGAAGTTCGGGTCGGCGTAACTCAGAACCCTCTGAACACCGTATTTTTTGAGAATGCGCAACATTATAGCGATGGATTTGCTTTCGGCGTTGCGCGGCGTGTCATCGACCATGCAGAAACGACGCAATTCCACGAGATTGTATTTGCCCTGTTCGCTGTACTTATCGATAGTCTCCCTCATACCAGGAAGTCCGAATATCGCCGCGCCCACAATCTGGTCGTCGAGCCATACCTTGAAGCAATATTTCGGCGTCACGCCACTTACCGATTTGGAGTAGTGGTTTTCTTCGACGAATGAGCGAACCTCGGCAATCGGACACTCTTCCACCTTCAGGTTTTGGAGCGAAAGGGTCGGAGTCGAACCGCCATCTCCTGTCGGGTAGACAGGCATCCTCGTTGGACGACCTTCGCAAATCGTATTACTTAAACTCATGGCTGCTGCCCCAGAGCGTCTGTTAGGCGGGCGGCTCGTTCAGCCGCATCCTGGGAAATGTGGGTGAGACATTGGACGAGGATGCAAACTTCCGCCTTAGAGGCATCGTCAAGTTTGGTGGACTTTACCCATTTTGTCACCGCGTTGATGTCGCTGAACTCAGAGCGCAGCAGCGTCAGTCGCGCTGTCACTTCCGCGACGGATTTCTCTCCAGGCTTCGGAATAACAATCGGCTTCGGATGTTTTGCCGCGTTATCCCGTTGGACCTTCTTGAGCAGCCCAGCGGTGCTAATATCCAAATCAGAGTTGACCTTCGTCGCTTGGAGGTAGTCCGCCACTGCGGCATCGGAAACCTTAGACACTTCCTGCCAGCGTTGAGCGGTGCGCTCTGACGTTCTTGTGGCTTTCAAAGTTTGATTGTACTCAGACTCCCGAACCCGCCCGCCAGTCGGTTTCGGCTCTGCTCTTTTGAGTTGCGCGAGAATCTCTCCCGCCTTGCGCGATGCAAGCAATGCAATTTCTGCTGCATAATTCTGAGATTCTCGACCCAGGTGAGCAGCCTTCGCGTATATCTTGGCTGCCTCGGCGATGTCCCGAATCTTTTTGACCTCGGGCAGGGTACGGCATTCGGCGAGCATCAACCGTGCCTTGTCGAGTTGCGCCAGTTGCGAAGGCTGTTCACGCAGAATGATTGCGTTGGACTCGCTCATGCCGCACGTCGCTTTCGTTGCACGAAGTTGTTTTGCGGCAGAGCCGTCAGCCATGCCATCACTTCGCCTTCAAAAAATCGCAGATACTTGCCGACACGGCGACATGGCAGCGGCGGTGCTGCGTTCGGTCGGCGACGTGTCTTCTCGTACACGCTGGAGACAGGAATCTGGAGCAGTTCGGCAACCTGACGGACAGTCAGGATTCTCATTGTCTGTGCTGCCGTTATGATTGGTGTTGGCTGGGTGTGTCGGTTTCTATTCATTGTCCTTCCTTCCCTTTCGGTGTCACTCAACGGTGCCACATTACTACTGGGCGGCATCGCCGCACATCGTGGTGTTCCAACTGTCTGCGAAGACTAAGTTCGAACCGTCCGTGGCGTACTGTGTTATAGTTGCACTGTCTGCGAAGAACATTTCATGCCAAGCACAGATGCTAGCTGGAAGCAACTTCAAGAAAATCTGAAAGCCGCCCGAGCACTGGCCGCTTTCCTAGATTTGGAATCTGATTCATCTCAGGTTGATGAATTCCGAAGGAAGCATCCTGATTTCATGTCGCCGTTATGGTGGAAAATCGGTCGTCAGTGGCAATTCAAACAGGCGCAGTTTCGCAAGGTCTGGGATGAAGGATTTCCGCAACTCGGTGTCCTCCATCTCGTTTCCGATGCTTCGGTTTTCGAAGGCAGCAAAGTCATCACGCGAGCGGTAACCGAATCGGGCAGCGTTCTTGAAAAGGTCACAAGCGGAGAAGAGTACGCGCACAGTTTCGCCTACAAGAAGGCGCTTTTGTTTCTATTTACGGAATCGTGGAGAGCAAAAACTTGCAGATACGAACAGTGTCAGCGACATTCTATTGCAGAGAAACCTGGCAATCGATTTCACTCGCCGGAGTGCGCTGCCAAATACCGAAAGACTTACAAGCGCGAGAACTGGACGGAACACAAAGACAAATTGAACAAACGCAGGCGGAACGAATACGCTTTACACCGCAGGAGCCAAAGTGCAAAACGGCACAGTTTACAAAAAGGGCGATAGATGGTGGTTTCGCTACAAAACTCCAGTCCTTGTTAACGGACAGAAAACCTGGAAGAACAAGTACGTGAACCTCGCGCCTGCGGGACAATTTTCTTCTCGCGCTCAAATCGAGAAGTCCGGAATTCTGTCCGACCACATGAACCGGCTTGACCCGTCACGAATGAAGCCCAGCACAATCCAGCTTGTGACTGATTTTATTGAGAATGTTTTCTTTTCGATGAAGCAGGAGACGCTGCGACCGTCCACGTTGAAGGGATATAAACACGTTTACGAACGTCATTTGAAATCTCGCCTTGCTGGGAAACGCATGTGCGATTTTGAATTGGCAGAGGCTCAAAATCTCTTAGAGTGCATTGTCCGCGAGACGCCTTCGCTTCATTCCAGCAACAATCTTCGACATATTAAGTGGTTCATGGTATCGGTGTTCAATCTCGCCAAACAGAAAAAGGCATTCAACGCCAATCTAATGAATCCATTTTTCGAGGTGGACATCGTAGACCTATGGAAGCCAGTCCAGCGGCAACGAAAAACTCCGCCAACGCGCCATGCTACACTCGATGATATAATTCAGATGATCGAGGCATTGGACGGTCCCGCCGCTACAGCCGTCGCAACAGCAGGATTCACGGGCTTACGGAAATCTGAGTTGCAGGCATTGCGCTGGGAGGATTTGAAGGGCACTGAATTGCATGTTCAGCGAACAGCATGGCGGACAACAGACGTGAGTGACCAAACGAAAACTGAAGCAAGCGCAGCTCCTGTTCCTGTGATTCCGCAACTCGCCAAATATTTGGAGGCGCATCGGGATGGATTCCCTGCGGCTGGATTCATCTTCACGGGTCCGAAATTGGGGCGACCGCTTGACCTGCATAACCTCGCGGCTCGTGTCATCCGTCCTACACTGGCGAAGAAAGGAATCAAGTGGTGCGGTTGGCACGGTTTTCGCCGAGGGCTGGCAACGACGTTATATGAGCTGGGAACCGACCCGAGAACCCGACAGGCAATCCTACGACACGCTGACGTGGCCGTGACCGAGAAGCACTATACAAAGAGCGTAGATGCCGTATCGCAGGCCGCTATGGAGAAGGTTCAGAAGGCGTTTGATGTGAAGTTAAAGTCACACAAAACGGCTGCGGTTTTGGGTACTAATTTGGGTACTCTTAACCGAGAGTTAAAACAGAAAAACTCTCGGAACCCGCATAAAGACTAGCGATTTTACTCAGTGGTGGGCGTAGCTCAGTTGGTAGAGCGTCGGACTGTGGCTCCGAATGTCGTGGGTTCAAATCCCATCGCCCACCCCACTTCCCCTCTGGAATCCGGAACGCCGGTTTCGAGCGCTGGCGGGCCAGAAACAGCTTTAGAATGAGACACGCACTTCATGTCGGGGCGTAGCGCAGCCTGGTAGCGCGCCTGCCTTGGGCGCAGGAGGCCCGCGGTTCAAATCCGCGCGCCCCGACCAATTACTTCTTTGTTTTCAATTTACTCTGCCTGACGTGGTCTGCGTCGGAGCCTGAACTTGGGTCCATTTGGGTCCAAATACAAGCCGCTCGACGCTTTCCACAGCGCGACGCTGCTCTTCCGGGATCGCGTGCAAATAAATCTCGCGCGTGATTTCCGGCGTGGAATGTCCCAACAGAGATTGCATCGTTCCTATTGGAGTACCCACACCGTCGAGCATCGTTGCGTGGCTATGCCTCAGAAGATGCCACGTGACACCAGGAAGCCCTAATTTCTTTGCGACAGGCTTCAGGTGCTTGCGCAAGAGATTCCAGCGGTGTAGCGGCAATCCCTCGCGTGTAGCGAATATCAGGTCATTTGCCTCAACAGTGGCAGGACAGATGCCAGCAAATATTTCTGCCGTCTCCGTCCCAATGGGAATGGTTCGCGCACTGCGTCTCGTTTTGGGTTTGTCGAAGTGCCCGTCATACACCGTTTCGCAAACGCGGAGTAAACGAGCCTTCAGGTCAATACATCCCCAACGAAGCGCTAGCAACTCACCAACTCGCAATCCAGTTAGCATCAACAGCAATGCGACCGAGCGTGCCGGCTCATTCAGATTGGCAGCGAGGTCTCGGAGCTGGACCGGAGTGAGGACTACTCGCTCTGGCCCATGCTGCCGTCGCGGGAGTTTCGTTTTCTGAGCTACGTTCTCGGCAATATAGCCCCATTCCTCGGCTGCTCCGAGAATCTTGCTCATACCACACTTGAAGTGGTGAACGGTTTCCCACGATAACCCGTTGCTGAGTTTTCGGCTGAGGAAGCTTTGCAGCTCTTCTCGCGTAAGTTCCCGAAGCTGTCTCTGGCCGAAAGCTGGATTGAGATGCACGTCGAGCATGTACCGATAGTGCTTCTGGGTTGCGTATTTGAGTGTGGGCAAAACCACAGGCGTCCAATCGTCCTTGACGAAATCGCCAAATGTACGGACGGACTGCGGTCGTGCCTTACCGTTGTTGATCGACCCTAACCTCTGAGACAACACTTGCATAGCCAGGCGGCGCGTCGGAAATTCGGCGACGGTCCCGATCACTTCGGACCGCCTCAGTCTGCCGAGCGTGCCGTCTGCTTGAATTACATCCTCCCACCAGCGTGCCACCCAAAGCTTTCTCCGAGTGCCGCGCTGGAAAAGCGATCCTTGCTGGAAACCTCTTCGAGCCATCGTTTCTCCCTTCCTTGGGATCTCGATGGCCCGCCCAGCTTGTTCTTCGTCGCTTTTAGTGTAGTCCGCATGTCAAGCTGCCTGGCGACCCGTTCGCTGACGTGACACCCAAGCCAACACTTCGTCTTCCCGGAAACGCCAATACTTGCCGAGCCGATACCCTGGCAAGGGATCAATCGAACGCTTTCGAGTGTGTCCGTAGACCCAAGAAACTGGCACCTTCAAGAGTTTGGCGGTCTCCTGCACCGTTAGAAGCTCAGTGTTGTTTTCATCTCCGCTTGTCATCACTGTGGCCCCCTTCTTCTGGACCTGGCTCGATTTACGAATTCAGGTGGTTCCAAACCGTCTTCGACGTGGTTCTTCTTCCCATTTGGACGCGGACAAAATACTCTGCGCGGTCACCGCGCAGTTGGGCTGGAGCGACCCCACGAATTACTTTGGGCACGGAAACGTGCACAAAAGTGGGGTCGCTCCAGCCCAATCCGGTGTTTTGTCCGCGCCCAAATTGATCGTCATGCCATGCGCAACTTCTTCTGCTTCGGACTCTTCCGAAAATCCTAAGGTGACGCAAAAGGTGACGGACGGGGTGATCTGTGTCTTTCATGCACCGTTCACCCTCGGAAGAAGCATTCGCAAAAGAGAGACGCCATTCGTTAATCAAAAAGCATCCGGCGATGCTTAGAAAAGCTGCATGAGAATGGGGTGCTTCTGGCGCTATGATTTTGTGTGCCTGCCGCGAGGCCGCAAAGCACACTCCATTTCTGCTGTCTGAATAGGGCCACGGAACAGGGCCACAGAAGAAGTGCTGAGAAATGTCAGAGAAAAAATGTGCCCGAACGTCATGCCGAACAATGGGCCGCAAACCGCGCGCGTTTCTGAAAGGGAGAAATTGGGAGTAAATTCAAGCTCCATTTCCAGGGTTGATTTCGGCGCACAATTTCACGGTCAAAGAAAGCCGGCGGCTCCTGACATCATGCATCCCATCCATGTCTGCCGAACCACGCATCGACAAAGCTCCCCTAATATACAGAGGCGAAAAATCCGCCAAACCTCTCCGAGAAAATTCCAAAAAACCGGCGAGAGTATCCCTATCTTATAAAGAGGCACAAAAAGGGGGAAATGTGAGGAGGAAAATTAACTTTTATTTGTCTCGAAAAGTTGGATTTGGCCTTCTTCGTGCTTCTCTTCGACTCGAAGGAAAGGCGTCCGCTTTTCGATTTCTCCCCTACGGTTTTTGGAAAGTGGTGTTGGTGTCCTTGAGGAAAAGTCACCCTCTATCTGTACTAATGGGCAAGAAGTCGGCAAAATCCCACAAAGAAAAAATGCCCGCCTGACTTGAACAATATTTCTCGGGGATCGGTGGACTGTTCGGTTGAGTACGGGTTGTACTTGCTGGCAGCAGTGCTCATCCAACGCGGGCGAGTACAAAGAGCATTACAAGATAAGAAAGGGCGGGAGCGACCCCGTGTTGCTTTTCGGGCCGCAGGCCGGACGAAAAGATGGGGTCGCTCCCGCCCTTTTGCCGTACTCGCCCGCGTCCGGATTAGTGTCTCTGGTCCGTGCATCTCGCTCTCTCAGTGCGAATTAGAGACTTCGTGACCGGAAAACCGCAAGGAAAACCGTGAGGAAAACCGATTTCTATACGGTTTTCCGCATGGTCAGCAAAGTCTAGGGCGGCTTTTGTTGCTGAACTGGGATTACACACAAACCCCTGCTGATTCTTGACAGGCTTCTAATTAAGGCCTAATATTTAGATGTCAATTGGAGGGGTTATGCCAAGGCAGGGGTTAAAGCTAAAGCAGGCAAGTGCGGTCCTACAGATACAGCCGAAGGAATTGCAGAACCTTGTCCAATTCGGCGTCGTGAAACCCAAACGGTCAGAGGGAACGTACTTCTTCGACACGAACGCTCTTTTGGTAGCCAAGGTCGCGTCTTACTTAAAAGAGTCCTTGGGCACGCGGACGAGTGTGCTTTCCAAGTTGATGGAGGTATTCAGCGCGTGTGAAGAGAAGCTCAAATCAGAAAATCCGAAGTACATAATTTTCAGTTGCAGGCTCGCGGAGGAGGAACAACCTATCAAGCTGGGAGTGCCCTTTCGAACCTTTGGGGAACAGATTGAGGAACGAATGGGCAGAGCCGATCTCTATAAAGACATGCCGCGTGGGAGAAAACGCCGGGGCTGGAAAAAGGAATTTCTGGAATCGCTAACTGAGGCGGCGAAGGATATCGGAGAGGTTTCCGAAGAGGAAATCTTGCGCACGGTCCGCACCTATCGTAAAGAAAAGCGAGTTCCGGAGATCACCGTTGCCGCAGAAAGCTAAGAAACGCAAGCCACGGGCTGTTGTTGACACGAGCGTGCTTGTGGCTGGCATATCGGGCTTCAGAGAGCCGTTCGTTTCCGGCAGGAATCCGAGTGCCGATGTACTCCACAGGTGGGCAGAGAAGAACCATTTCGTCTGGCTCATAACGGAAGATATTTTGGAAGAGTACAAGGAAGTCCTAAAGCGCCTCGGCGTTCGTCCGAATCTCATCGGGAAAGTCGTGAACCTAATCCGCGAGCGGGCCGAAGAGGTGAAGGTGCATGCCTCGGCTGAAATTTCTCCCGATCCCAAGGACGATCCGTTCTGTCTTTGCGCTGAATAAGGCAAGGCAGACTTTATCGTTACTCTCAACCCGAAAGACTTCCCTCAACATCGGCTAAAGGCAAAGGTCGTTTCACCGGGCGGTGGCTGGAGGTAAACCATGCCTGCTCGAAGCTTTAATGGAGGATTTCCCATGCTCCTTGTAACAGAAGCAGTACAATATCTTTTTCTAGCCAAATCTTCGCCGAAGAGTTGGAGCAGATACGGAAAGCGGGAAGTGGAGACCATTCGCCGAAGAGATGCCACGTAGATCTTCACGGTCATGCGCGAAGCGGTTCGAGAGGGCAAGTCCAAAAACTGGGGCGCTCAAATGAGCAAAACAACCCTGATACCCACTCTGATGGCTGTTATCTCGGCGTTTTCTTCCCCTGCAAACGCGCAGGCACCGCTGAAGACAAACCTATCCGTCAAATCGGATCAGCCAATGTATGTGATAACAGCTCACACCGTTGTTCACGACGACGGCACGAACAGTCAACTCGACAATTATGTCATCGTCTATGGGTCGGAAGTTCTAACGGTTCAATATGCCGAGTCGCAAATCAGCACTTTGAAACCAGGAGCGTCGAAACTTGAACAGGTAGCACCCGGAAAGAATCTTCATTTGCACACGCGGTTTGGCAGTTGGCCGCAAGGGCCTGACGTGAGCCAAGTGCCGCACATCGGTGTGCCGATTCGTGCCTGTGAGATGGACACTAAGTATCCGGACAGCGACGGACATCCATCCAACTGATTTATGCAGTCAGTTGCTTGATGTTGGTACAAATAGGCAACGGAGGAAAAAAAAGTGACAAAACAATTTCCCTAAAAAAAAAAAAAAAAAAAAAAAAAAACACTCCAAACATTATCGCTGGTTTCGGACGAAGGTAGTGCGCCCAACGGGGCTCTTGGAGCCACAGCACTCAACATCCCGCAATTCACCATCAACGACTATACGACGGTGAACATCTTCCTGCCGACCGAGGGTGGCCACAATGTCTTCCTTGGCTCGACCGTAGGTCCCACCGGGGGTTCTGGCTTCATCGACCAGCCGGTCGTCTCGGTGACCGACGCTACCCTGACCTTCAATGACAACACCGCCGACACCGGTGGGACGCCGGGGCCCGATAATCTGTTCCTGGGGCATATTGACTTCCCTGGCTTCGATTCCGTCGGTACTGGAGACGTCGGGGTGCCGACCGTAGTGTTGGATGCGACCGAACCCACCGTGATCACCGATCTTGGGCACGGTCTTTTCGTCATCGGGGCGAATGACGCGACCAACCTGAATGCACAGAGCACTTCACACCTGGTCATGGTCCTTCCGGGCACAGGCGACGGTGTGGGCGGCGGTCCCTTCTATTTTGAGAACCCCTACTTAAATCACGGTATCGACGTCTTCGGGTCAACCAGCAGCGCAGCCGGGGCTCAAAACCTGCTGCAGGGGTCGTTGGGACCGGTTGCGCTCGATGAGAGCGGCAACGGGTTCATCGCTGGAATCGCCAACGACACCATCACCGGCGGTCCGGGGGCCGACAACATCTTCCCCGACGGCGGTAATGATATCGTCAACCTGGAGAGTGCCGGGATTTCGGCCGCCACTGATAGCACCGTGGGGATAGGTATATTCGACGTTGGACACATCGGTACCAGCGGGGTTGGCGCCCTCTATTCGCTTGCCATCACGGACATCGTCACCGGTGGACCTGATTTTGCTCCTGGCGTGACTGGCGTGATCGGCACAAACGGGTTCCTCGGCGCCCTCGCCAACGTCACCGATGTCACTGGGTTCGTGACCGGACCCGCTGGTGACATCGTCGAGTTCAACCCGGGCAGTTGGGCGACGGGTGCTATTAACATCCTGGGCGCGGGAGGAGTTGAAAAAGGCTTGGTGACGCAGGATGGCGCGGCCATGCCGGCCGGTAATGCGACCATGCAACTGGCAACCCTAGCCGGCCAGGTTGCTACCGGACATGACGTCACGCTGGACGGCATCGCCGCATATGCCAATGTGGGGCAGCTAATAACCGCATTGGAAACAGCTACCGTGGGCGATCTAGACTTCGCTGGTAGTGTCCTGGCCGCCCACAGCGACGAGTTCATGTTGTTCGCCTATGAGACGCCGACCGGCGGTATCAACATTGCCAACGTGGAGTTCGCCAACACGCACGGCGCTGCCATAGTTATCGGCGACACCGCTACCACCTTGGCCACTATTAACCCCGCCGCATTCCCAGACTCGAGGGACTTGGTGGACCTCACTTCTCCGGCAGGTGGTGCGCTGGTTCTGGGCACCATGAACCCGCACGACATCCACTTCGTCTGAGACAACAACACACGGAACCTCCGGAGCCATCCGGGGGTTCCACTTCAGAGACCTGCGGCGGGGGCCTTCGGGTGATGGCGCGCTCAGGCTCCAGAACGGTTTGTGGGGCGTGGACGTGGAGCCTTGCGAGCCTGCGCGCATTGGCTCGACGCATGTCCTCCGCGCTGGGAAGTGCTGGCCGCACGTGTGAAATGACGTGCAGTTTACTCCCAACTCCGGACATGTCGCTGCAACGCAGCGAGCCGACGCGAAGCGTCCATTCGCGTTGGTCAAGCCGTCTCCGCGAAATTTCCGGTTAGCGGCCGACTTCGCGCATTCCTCTCCTATTGGAATTCCAATGGTACCGGCGCGCCACATCGAATCCAAGATAGCGCTGCTGGACTGTGGCAGCCGAGGCTCAGAAGCGTGGCAATGGTCCAATCAGGACGGCGACCCGCTGCGCATTTGCGCGCGATGGCGAGCGGTTGTTCATCTTGCGTTCGAAAAACTAACCACGATGTACTGTTTGCCGCGCGCGCGCGAGTCGATGGAAATGAGCAAGGAAGCACCGATTTACAAGGAGAGCGAGCCCCGCGTTCGCGTTGCGCCTGTGGGCAATGGCTTATGGGTACTCGAGGAGGCGCGCTGGCCCAACCGTAGCCCGCTGAACCGGTCGCTGTAGTAGTTTTTCTTTCCCTGGTGTTGCCAGGCCTCTTTCAAATTATCCGGCACCGAATCGTGATGGACGGCGATGAACAGGTCGGCGTGCATATGGTTGGCCCGCGCCGCACGCTCGAACAGACTGGGCAACTTCGCCCGGCTCGTGATCAATCGGACAGTTTCATCGAAGCCTTCGTCGTGCAGCGACTGCGCGATGACGTCGGCGAGCTTGAGGTTGAATTCATATTCGGGCACGCCGCGGGCGCTGTCGGCGCCCGGCGAAGCGGCCGTATGGCCCACATCAATGAGGACCCGAAATGTCGAACGCGCGCAGCTGGCGCTGTCGCCGGCGTGCTGCCTTGCAGTCTCCTCGGCGCGCACCGGTTGCCAGGCTGCGCCGGCAAGCATCACGGCGAGTGCGATAATTTGGATAGATGCAACCCTGCTGACCATCATGGATCCTGAGCGCATTGTTACCCCAAGACCAACATGGGCGCCCGAGGCGCAAATAAGTCTGGTCCGTGGTGCATCCCGCGCGGCCTTCTTCAATCATTTGCACGGCCTCAAGGAGAAGGCGGCCCGAATCGGGTTAATCAGCCTGGATTATTTCGACCCGACATCGATCACATCATCCTCGTCATCAAGTTCGCCCACCTCGCGCAAGAACTTCTCAAACTTCCGACGGCTATCCTTACCCACTTTGCTTTCAAGCTCAGCAAGCGCTTCATCTACCGTCTTTGGCTTGGCGAGTGAATGCTTAACGTCAGCCTCGAGCCGAATCCGAAGTCAGCGTTAGTTGTTCACTACTCGAAAGACAAACGCCATCGTCCGAGACAAACAGCACAAAGACGACCCTTATCCATCGGCACGGGGGTGTTCTCGATGAGCAGCTTGCAAGTCAGGCAACACGCCGTACTACCATCGACATCGAGGAACTGCAGCAACTCGAACCCCGCCGGGACGATGCCGTTTTCAAGGTCAGCCGCTAAGGTGAATTGACCATCACCGGGTTCTTGACGGGACCAAACCCGACCACTGGTGACATCTTGAACTTCGATGCCAACGATTGGGCGTATGGCGCTCTGAGATCGGTATCTTCCGCAATGATCACGGTCGACCACCGGGGCACCGACAAAGGCTTGGTGAACACCGACGGCGTGTCGTTGTCGGCGATTGGATTTCACAACGCCGACAACTACCGGTCTTCTCGGGGGGACGGCTGGTGGCACTGCCGATCGTGTTCAATGCCGGCTTCGCTGGAGAATGGAGTCCCGTACGAAGGCAAGCTCGGCCGTCCAATCTATGCCGACCGCATTGACCGCGACGGTTTGCAGATAGCGCTCAAGCTCCGTTCCGGCGCCGCGAGGAAACCCGATGATGGGTGCTTCGGGAACGCGCTCCGCAGACGTCATCCTGGACACCATCGGTGACTACAACAATGCGCAGCAGTTGGTCAAAGTTCTGACACATGAGACCGTGGGCAATATCGATCTCTACCAAGCTCTACCCGCCCACGACATCGAGCACCTGCTGATCGCCTATGAAGTGAGCGGCGGAACTGCCGTCAACATTGCCGACGTGACGATCATCAACACCAGCAAGGGGACTATCGCCGGAGTCGACATTGCCAACCGCAACGTGGCGGTCAGCGCGGTTGACGTGATAACTCTCGTTGGCCAGAATGTGGGGCAATTCGACGCGCACAACTTCCACTTCGTCTGAGACAACAACATGGAACCTC
Organism: uncultured Acidobacteriota bacterium; assembly: GCA_963848365.1. Classification (GTDB taxonomy): domain Bacteria; phylum Acidobacteriota; class Terriglobia; order Acidiferrales; family UBA7541; genus Palsa-295. The sequence continues at coordinate 46,334 of CAWKDI010000001.1, read as the reverse complement.
CGGAGCCATCCGGGGGTTTCCACCCAACCAGATCTGCGGCGGGGGACTTCGGTTCCCCGCCGTTTCCTTGAGGGCCGACCACCGTTCATCGTACCGGCGCTGCCAGACGCCGCAAGGTCGGAGACCAGCCAAAAGCTGAACGGCTTCGGGCCCTCTCCGCCGCTTTCTGTTATCCTCGGCTCTTGCCGAGCGTTCGTACTTGCCGCTATCAACAGGTTTCTCTTTCAGGAGGCTCCCCATGATCCAAATCCTCATCGATGGCATCACCAACATCGCCTTCCACAGCGGCATCCTCCGCATCGAGTGCGCGACCGTTAGCCCCGATGGCAAGCCACATCCATCCGGTACCCTGATCATCCCCGGCCCGGTCGCTGGCCAGGTGTTGCAGGCGCTGATCAAAGGCACACAAGAGCTGGAGAAGAAGATGCGCGAGCAGCAGCAGCAGCAAATGCCGGCGGCCGGCAACGCCTGAGCGGTCATGCCGCGCTTCGCCGCCGTCAGCCGCGAGCGCCACGGCCAGAAAAAGTGGCTGCGCGTCCAGGGCTATGCCTTTGCCGCCACAGACGCCATGGCAACAATCGTCGGCGCTGAACTGGCGCAGGCGGCACTCTCGATGCCGTGCGCTTTTTTGGAGCAATCGGGACGTTACATGCTCGTGGCGGTATTGTCGCCCGTCCCGGGTCGCAACATGTTCGTCGATCGTGGCGGGCGTTGGATTGGCCCTTATGTTCCTGCCTGGTTTCGGACCTACCCGTTTCGCATGCTGTCGCAGCAAGGAACGGACAAACTCGCCCTAGGCGTCGATGAGGAGAGCGGGCTTGTCGCCGAGCGCAGTGCGGCGGGCGGCGAGGCGTTCTTCGACACCGAGGGGAATCTCTCGCCAGCCTTGAAACCAGTGTTGGAGGCCTTGTTGGGGGTGGAACGCAGCCGCAAGGCCACCGACCTGGCTGTGGCAGCGCTGGCGCAAGCCGGTGTCATTCGACCCTGGCAGATCAAGCTGAAGACAGAGCAAGGCGAAAAAACGATCGGCGGACTACATCGCGTCGACGAAGCCGCGCTCCGTGCGCTGCCGGATGATGTCTTCCTGACGCTGCGCAAAACGGCAGCCTTACCGATCGCCTACGCGCAAATGTTGTCGGCCGGCCAGCTTGGCGTATTCGAGCAGTTGGCGAGGCTTCACAATCAGCCGGCACCCTCCCCCTCGCGGCACTGCCCGAAACCCTTGACGGCCTGTTGGAGAATCTGAACAGCGGCACGATCCGGTTTGACTGAAGTCAGGAGCGGGCATATGGCCCATGTCACTATTGACGGTCGCGACTTCGACCTGGACAAACTGAGCGGCGAGGCCCGCCAGCAGGCGATGAACATCAACCTGGTCGATCAGGAAATTCACCGACTGAAGGTGCAGCTGAAAATCTGCCAAACCGCGCGTAATGCCTACGCGACGGCGTTGCAGCAAGCGTTACCGAAGGATCAGTGAGACGCCAAAAGGTAGGATGTGAACACCTTTAGTTGCGTTATCCATCTTATTCGCCGACCGATGTGCCGCAGGACCGCGTACGGGGCGTACCGTAGGTGGCTGTCATGGACCAAGCCCCTGAACGGGCGAATAATTCTTCAGCTCGTCACCGCCAGAGCGGCTAATGCCGCGTAGGCATAGCGTAGGCGGCGCCGGAATCGGGGCTGGGGCGACCTGCAAGGAAGGACGACGAATATGCTGCCCATGCGCCCGAGCACGATGCTGCTCTCTTGCGCTATCGCCGGCCTCGCGGCGTCGGCCGCGCTCGCCCAGGCCACCAACTACACCAGTGTCGAGGCGACAGCGGGCAAACCCGTGCAACTGACCTATCACGCCTCGGCGCACAAGAGCAGTTGCACGCCAGCTCCGCTGCCAACGGTTGAAGTCACCCAGCCGCCGAAGGCGGGTGTCTTGACAATTCGCAAGGCCCTGCTGACGACTGGCAAGATTCCGGGTTGTGAAAAAATCAAGCTTCCGGCCCAGGTGGTATTCTATCAGGCGCGAGAGGGCTACGTTGGGCCCGACCACGTCAACTACGAAGTGACGGATTCCAATGGCGAGGTCGCGACCTACGACGTGACCATCGCCGTCAAGCCGGCGCCCGCGCCAAACGCCTCGGGTAGTCCGAAAACGGGAACCCAGTTGTGATGGCCGCTGCTGGCATCGCTCTGTCATTGCGCCGTGGTGCCAGCGGCCGCATCGCTGCTAATCACAGTGGCAACGACCTCGGCTGCATCCAAGAGAGTTTGTGGCGCCAAGTGGGCGTAACGCTGGGTCATCCGAACTTGGGAATGCCCGAGGAGCCCCTGAACCACGTAGAGCGACACGCCCCGATTGACCAGGAAGCTGGCGAACGAGTGGCGCAGGTCGTGGAGCCGGACATCAGGCAGACCTGCGCGACGTCGGATGCGGTCCCAGGGATGGAACAGCGAGGTGTAGGGACGGCCGCTGAGGGGCGAGGGAAAGATGTGCTCGTTGTGCTCCACACGCGGCAGACGCCGAGAGGTAGGATGTGAACACCTGTATTTGCATCAGCCTTCTTATTCGCCGCCCGATGCACCGCAGGACCGCGCATGGCGGCGTACTCGTATGCCGCGTAAGAATGGATTAGGTGGCACGGGAGTCAGCGCTTGACCCCAGGGCTCGCAGCGGCGATTTTAAAAGCGCAGACAGGAGGATGCCCGCCCATGCGCCCGAGTACCACCCTGCTTTTCTGGGCCATGGTGAACTTCGTTGCCACAGCCGCGTTCGCCCAGGCCACCAACTACACCAGCGTCGAGACGACCGCGGGAAACCCAATCCGATTGAGCTACCACGCCTCGGCGCACAAGAATTGCGCGCCGGCACCACCACCGACGATTTGCGTTACCGAGCCACCCAAGTCGGGCGCCCTGGTAGTCCGCAAGGGCATGTTGACGACCGACAAGTTAGCGGCCTGTGGGCGCATCAGGGTGCGGGCCCAGGTGATCTTCTACAACCCGAAAGAGGGCTACGTCGGGCCGGACCATGTCGATTACGAAGTGACGGATTCCAATGGCGAGGTCGCGACCTATGACGTGACCATCACTGTCAAGTTGGCACCTGCGTCAAACGCGCCGGGTAGTCCGAAAACGGGAACCCAGTTGTGATAGCCGCTGCTGGCATCGCCCTGCAGGGCTGATTTCAAGGCTGGTCGCTTCATCCTCGACACCTCGTCATGTCGTCGTGTCTACGCGTCAAGGCGCTGGCGCACGAACACCTGGAGCGCCGGATCTCCTCGGCCGCCCGGCCCTCCGGCTCGACCGCCTGGGCGACAGGGCGTGGCCGAACACCGCCCGGTGCCCGATCACGGCGGGGCTGGCCTTGATGCCATAGCTGTCGCGGGCGGATTCGGCGGCCTCCTGGGCGGCTCCGCCGCGGGGAGCGGCATTGACCACCAGCACGGCCCGTGAGAACTGATGAGCGCCCAGTCGGCCTTACGCAGAAGTATCGCGTCGTCAGCATCGCCATGCTCGATGCCATCCCGCTCGATGCGATCCGCAAGGCGCTGCAAACCCATCACCGCGAGACTAGCCCAGGTGTGACGCAGGCCGTGAAACGAAATGCGCGGTTTGATTTTCGCGCGCTTCCACGCATCGATCATCGGCCGGGCCTGGTGCGATGTGCCGAATGGCTGGCCAATCATCACGCGTCAGCACCGGTTGATGTCCGCCCGCGCCTTCCTCTTTCAGCACGACATAACGGGCTTTGCCGGACTTCGATTGGACGATCGCCGATCGGGCTGGCGTCGGGTTTGAAATCGGAAACCTGCAACCTGATCATAATGCACGCACCCCTCACGTCGGCCAGGCAAAGCGCTTGTTGGTAATTCATGAAGCCTTTCGGATACGTTTCGTAGGCTGCCACGGCTCCTTACGCCGTCTATCGACCCATTTACGAAGTATCTCGTTGATGCGCGTCTGCCAGCCCGGCCCGCTAGCTCGAAAATGATCGAGCACGCTCGGTGAGAGGCGAATATGAATATGGACTTTCGCATCGATCTTCTTAGGTCGTCCCCGCGCGCGCGTCAGCGTGCCTTGCGCCGGACGCACCACTTCGCCTCCGACCGCGAATTCGGCGCGATCAAACTGCTCTTTAGTCCATTGCGGCGCGTCGTCCGGGTCAGCCCAGACGCGCTTCGAAACGCGCTTTTTCTCGGGCATTGCACTTCCTCATCGAAATCACGTGGCGAGCCACGCGGCGTCCAGACCACCATGACCAGACGTTGGCCGAGCAGGCCGTAGCTTTGGAACCTCGGCTCGCCGTAGTTCCGCCGATCATCCTGCAGCGTGAGCGTCACTCCTGCAAACACTATCGCGGCTTCGGCAAAATCCAATCCCCGCTCAGCCAGCGTCTTATCTCTCTTGGCTGGGTCGAAGGTAATCCTCACATTAATTAACATGCCCACGGAAAATCTAGACGTCAAGATTTCCGTGGCAATAAATAGCCGCCGGACATACTCGTAGCGCCCGTGTCCGTCGCCCAATTCTCGATCTTCAGGAGAACGACTTCCGATACGCGCAGTCCGGCGGCATAGACAGTGGTCAGTGCGGTGCGGCTTTTGAGGCTCGGGATCGCCTCCAGGAAACGCACGACCTCGTCGGCACTCAGCACGACCGGCAGCTTGCTCGGCTCACGCGCATAGGCGATACGCTCCGGCATCGTCGCCTTGCCGAGTGTCACACCGTAGAAAAACCGTAGCGCACAGACGATCTGGTTCAGCGCCGGCCATGAGATCCCCGTCGCAACCAGATGAACCTGGGTTGGGCTGCGAAAACCCTCGATCCTCTCAGACAGGAGGCAATCAGCGCGACCACTCCTCAACTGCCGCGAAAGCGGCTTCGCTCAATCCCCGCGAGAGTCACCCACTCAGCGGCTTGGTATAAATTGCTTTCGATGTGCCGTGGGGGGTCAATTGCGTCGGTTAGACCTCCCTCAATTCATAAATCAACATTGGTGGCAACGCTCGTCGATTTCCGCCTCGGGATCGGAGGCGGAAGTCAACGATGCGCGCTTTCATGACGCGAACTCGTCCACCAAGTCCTTAGCCTCTTTCAGATCGAGTGTCGAAATCTTCGGTAAACCAGCCGTAGACCGGAGCAAGAAGATCGCGGGCCTCAGCCCGCTGCCCTGATCGCGCCTGCAGTGCCATGCGATGTGCTCAGCGTTCGCCATCCCGGGCATAGAAGTAATCGCCGAAAATGAATTTTGAGCAATCCGAGGTGGAAAGCTAGCAACCTCGACAGATAGTCAAGAGCGAATTAATTCGTCGCTCCTCCTTTTCCTGATACTGGTACCACTCCTTCGAAAAGGGTTTGAGGTACTCGTACTTGCCTGGCGCGCCGCCGATATGCGACCCCTCATGGGTTTCTTTGGGATCGGCTGCAGTGTGTGCAACGCGCAGTTTTTCCTGGTGCGAACGCTGAGCCATCGGCTTCTCCATAAGATATTGGCTCTTCGGCGCTGCCATTGCCCACGATGGAACGGAAGGCGACGAGCAACCGCAAAGCGCTGAAGTTGCCAGCAACAGCACGCCACCAAGGACCAAGCGCACGACCTACCCCCCTGCTCTCCCGTGCTGATATTGCGCCATCAATATTCCCTCTTTCAACCTGCATGCGTTACTGGTTCGGCTCTCGGTAAATTTTTAATTACTGAAAGGGATAGCGTGTGGCGCCGCCAACAACAGAAGTTTCGCAGCTGGCGAAACGCTAAACTAACATTCCGCCCGGGCCACTCAGTGGGCACGTGTACGCCAACTCCCATCGCGCAAGGAACTATTAACTCAGATGCGCTCTTCATTGACCACGATTTGATAGGAGGGCCCATGACGCCCAGGCCGCTGATCCATACCGCGTTGCTTGTCGCTTTGATCGCGATAACCGGACTTGCCACCACCGGCCGCACGCCGGCCGCCGAGCCGCTGACCCAGGTGATCCAACCTAAAACCTTCCCCCCATGCGACAAACCCGAGGCGCTCGGCCTTTCGCGCATCGTCGAGATCGACACGATGGGCGGTCCCGGATTCGGTTTCGAGCACTTCAAGCAGTACGATTTCCTGCGCGACAAAGAAGTCGTACTGACCTTCGACGATGGGCCGTGGCCGGGGAACACGCCCGCAGTGCTCAAAGCGCTCAGCGATAATTGCGCTAAAGCGACATTCTTTGAGATCGGGGAGCACGCGGTGTGGCATCCCGAAATCGCCAAGCAGGTTGCGGCGGCCGGGATGACGATCGGCAGCCACACTTGGTCACACAAGGATTTGGCAAAGAACCCGTACGCCTCCGATCTCGATCAGGCAACAGCCGAGATCGAAATGGGCGTCAGCGCCGTGCACATGGCCGTCGACGGACTTATCTCGCCGTTTTTCCGCTTTCCCGACCTGCAGCACACGCCCGCGCTGCTGAGCTATCTTGGCGAGCGTAACATCGCCAGCTTCTCGACCGACATCGATTCTTTCGACTTCAAGCTGCGCCGTCCGGAGCAGGTGATCGAATCGGTGATGGCCAAGTTGCGAAAGCGCGGCAAAGGCATCATTTTGATGCACGATTTCCGACCTGCAACGGCGGAGGCGATGCCGGAACTGCTGCGCCAGCTCAAGGCAGGTGGCTACAAGGTCGTGCACATGGTGCCGAAGGCGCCGGTCACGACGCTGGCGAAATATGACGACATGGTCAGGCAGCAGGACAAACTCGCAGTCACCAACACCCGACCCGTGAACAGTGTCGTTCGCACCATCGACTAAGTGGAAGGTTAGGAACCTCTTTGCCCTAGGCGGCCGCCCGTGGCGCTGCCGGCAATGCGCCGAAACTCACTTATGCGACGCGCCAAGCGATTCTTCGGCACCGGCTAGTAAGGCGCAGAAATTTCGAGAATCGCTTGGCGGCAATCCCAGCATGCTTCACAATTCTTTGCCGAAGCCAAAAGGGATGCGACGAACGGCCTAGAGCCGGGCCAGGGCGCGGCTAGAGCCTGCTATCCAATGATGGCGCTGGCTTGGGCGATGTCTTCTATGAAGTCTGATCGAGCACGCTTACCGCTCGGCGGTTCTGCGACCAGCATGAAATGTCATCGCACACCGCGACCGGCCGCTCCTTGCCGTATGAAATCGTGTGCATGCGTTGCGCCATGACACCGCGCGAGATGAGATATTCGCGAACGGTCTGGGCGCGGCGGGCGCCGAGCGCGATGTTGTATTCGCGCGTGCCGCGTTCGTCGGCATGGCCTTCAATGGTGAAAGCGTAGCGGTTATACTGGTTGAGCCATTGCGCTTCTTTGTTAAGCGTTTCTCGACCCTGCGGCGTAAGTTCCGAGGAGTCGGTTTCGAAGAACACGCGATCCCCAACATTGACAACGAAGTCTTGTTGGCTGCCCGGTGCAGCAGTCCCAGCCAAGGCGCCGGTCTGGTCGTTCTGCTGTTTGGCGCAGCCCGCAATGGCGAGAGCGCCCATGATGACGGCTGCGAATTTGGCATAGTTGACAATGCTTGCCATCTTCATTGCCGTGCCTCCATTTTTCCGTCGTTGGCGAATATACGGTTGGTCATTTGACGAGGTTTAGCATCGCCTTCGTTAACCAAAGGTTTTTGTCAACCTTGATGCATCCTTGCAAAGAAAGCTCGTCACAGCTGGTGACCCGAAATATTGTGTAAAGGTTAATACAGCGTAAAAATTTGCGGAGAGAACGTGAGATGTTCAATCGAGCGTGAAAGCCGCTGAAGCTGCACGCCGGTGGAGCGCTTGATTGAAAGCCGCTCTAAACTTGCGGAAGTATTGCTATAAGGGTACGTGCAGCGAGCCGTATGGGAAATGTAATCGCCATGAACAAATTTCTGTAAGCGTCCATAGACAGCCGCCCGATGATTGAAGAACAAAAAGCGGCTGCGGCAACGGCCCGTTGCAGACCACGGTGGCAGGCGCGGGGACAAATCTTAATTACACTGCGGCATTGCTGAAAGACGTCCTTTGCAAACCAAGCAAGGAAATCCCGCACGTCGCACGCGGCGCCACAGCCTGCGATGGAGGCGGCCTTGCAGTGTTTGAAATGATCCGGTGGCGGCCGCATGATCACGCGGTTACGCTCTGCGCGTTCGATCTTCTCGAAGTCGATGCCGAGGATTTGCACCGCGAACCGATCGAGGAACGCAAGCGCGTCCTCAAGAAGCTGGTTCGCAACCCTCATCCCGGCATACCATTTAATCGACATTTCGCGGTCGCCGCCGTACTGGTCTACAAGCGCGGGTGTGCGCTCGGCTGCAAGCGTATAGTTTCGAAGCGGCGAACCTCGCCCTATCGGTCCGGCCGTGTCGACCCTTGGCTCAAGATCAACAACCTGATGGCGCCGGCGGTTAAGCGCGAGGCAGAGGAGGATTGGGGCCGCTGAGCGCTGCGAAGTGCGGCCACGCTTCCCCGGCTCCCATTCCTCCATTGCGGTCGTCTCGCATTTTCTGCATTCGTAGGTCCGCAGTTCGGGGTGAAGGCTAAACTTAGGGATTGTTGTCACAAGGCGCATGGGAAGGCCGCAGGTAGGGCAAGCCGGTAAAGGGTTGGCGGGCCTGACCGCTGTGATCATGACGACAGCCAGACCAGCGGCAACGAGGCCGTACTCGATCGCGGTGGTCGCCGTTTCGTCTTTTAGGAAGTCTCTGAGCTTTCGGACCATGCCTCGGATGGTAGACACTTGTCCCTAAAGCATCCGTAAAAGCCCACTATTCGATGGGACCTGCAGACTAACCCGACGAAGCGGATCGGTTTCGGAGAACGACAAATGGGGCTCTGACTGGACACGAAAGCGAACCCTTGGGGTGTGCCGTGGACTACTCATCGCAAGCGCCACGATTCGCGGTGACTTAAAAAGTTGCATCGGAGGACCGGTTGGTGGTGCCCACAACCACCGCCGCCAATGCCACTTTGTGCATCCTTTCCCTTCCATGTTTTGCGGAAACCGAAGCTAGCACTGGGATGTAGGCTTGTCTCGCAGGGGCGTGCTTCTACCGGCTCTATCTCGGTACCTTTTGGGTCCTATGAGCCCCGAAGCCTCCATCGATCAAGAGCGCGCATGAGCCACTGGGCGGCGGCGAGGGGCAGTGTACGCGCCGTCCTTCCGGCGCAGCAACTCCCGTCTCACCATAGCTTGGAAAGCCCGAATCCGAGCAGACCCATCCAGGCCAGGGTTACTATCACGCTGATAGCTAGGGACGCGCTCGGACCCCAATGTAACGAAAGAAAGCTATTGGTCGTAGGTCGTAGGCTCTGGATCTTTCAGTGCGGCCAAGCGGACGGTCGACCAAGCCAGCGTACCGGATTCGCTCTGCCAAGGTTGTTGCGCCGACGCCACACACGCCCGAAAAATACAGTTTTCAACTGTGTACCGAGAGCCACGACAGTAACAATGATTGTCACCGCGATGCGCTAGGGGCAGTCTGGCCAGCGGCGGGACGTGGCGCCGATTGAAACAGGACCTGAATTGGATTGAACAATAAAGATTAGGGGCCCACTATTGACAAGAAAGGGTAGGGATAGGTCGTGCGCGTGGTCCTCATTAGCGTCCTGTTGCTGGCAGCTTCGGCGCTTTGGGGTTGCTCGTCGCCTTCCGTTCCATCGTGGGCAATGGCAGCGCCCAAGAGCAAAGATTTCAACGAAAAGCCGATTGCTCAGCGCCCGATGCAGAAAAATATACCCGTTGCTCGCAACGGTGCAAATGCTTCCAAAGCAGGCGATGACGTACCGTATACCGGCAGCGCGCCAAGTACGTACGAGTACATCAAGCCCTTTTCGAAGGAGTGGTATCAGCATCAGGAAGAAGAGGAGCGACGAATCAATTCGCTCTTGACTATATGTCGAGGTTGCTAACTTTCCCTTTGAGTTGGCGCCGGATCCGCGCAAGGCAAGGTCTCGCGCCTCTATTTCCGGGCTGACGCCCGCTTTGCGAACCCTGAGGTCTATGAGTTCCTGGAAGCCGAGCAGACCAACTATGCGATCCGGCTTCCGGCCGAGCAAGTCTTGCAGAGCAGGACCGGCTACTTGCTCAAGCGGCCAGTCGGACGACCTGTGAACGAAGTGCGCCGGTTCCATGCCAATTTCACCTATCAGCGGAAGTTGGACCAAGCCGCGTCGGGCGATCGCGCTGAAACCGGACTATGCCGAGGCCCACTGCAAACGCGCCATCGCGCTCAAGGAATTGAGGCGCACCGAGGAAGCGTTGGCGAGCTCGCCCATGCGTTTTCCGGTCCGATAGTTCCCAAACAGCTCAGCCGTCAGATACGCCACCGGATGTGAACGAGAGTCGGCGGAGAGATAGGCGACCCGCAACGCCTGGCTGAATGCGGGGCCAGCCTAAGCAATCGACTTCTGGTCTCGCCGGCATCTACTATCGGGGATCCCGAAAAAAGGCAGGTATTCGCAGTCGTCTTGGGAATGTCCGAGAAGTCCCTGAACCACATAGCAATACCCGCCCTATTTAACCAGAAAGGGTGAACATGTCGCCATCTTTTCGTCAGAAATCGGGACTCATACTAATGCTGGTGGTGGTCGGGGGCCCTCCTATCCTCAATGGCGCATTATTGCATCCTTGGCGCCGAATCCAAACCTAGCCGACACCAACCTGATGCCTTTCGGAGGGCAATTGGAATCTCTGGGACTCCTCGATCTTTGGATCAATAACCGGCGCTTTAATAAAAATGGGAGGTCTCGATGTGCCATCGCAGAGTCGCCGGCGGGACCGGCCAGGATCGGGCAGCGGTTGTGCGGCGGTGGGAGTCAGGCTTCGGTTTGACCAAGTATTAATACCGTGGTTTTTCACTAGAAACTGCGCCGCTTCAAGTCGCGCAATTTCGAACGCGAAGGCCGTCGTATTGCGAGCATTGGCAGCAACTCCATGAAAACGCCCTTCTCCGCGTCCAGCATGCCAGCTTATGACTACATCCAGCTGGATACCTATTTAGTCGATTTCACGACGAGCGACACAGACGCAAGGTCTAGCGATTCCATCAGCACTCAAATTGACTTCGATCCCGCGGCCATTGTTTCTGGCTTTGCAAATTTCCAATACGGCGGCAGCGCACCGGATTCGGATATTTCAGTCTCAAGTTCGTCTCTGGCCGCGACCGCACGTGACAGCGATAGCGGATCACTGGTCTTCCAAATTGCGCCGGACAATGCGCAAAACGATGGGACTATCACCGATCACTTCACGGGGGGTGGGGATTTCGTTTTCAGCTCCGACGTTGTTACCGTCATAAACGCCGACACTCTTATCACCGCAACGGGGACCGACGCTGGGCTCGTTGGCGACGACAACTTCGCTATCGTTCTGGATTCTACTGTCGACTCTTTTGAACCCACGGCGACCGAGGACAGTTCAGTCGTTGGTTACGAGGCCAATTATGGCTTTACCGTTGCTCCGCCGAGCGACTTTACAGACACCAAAGGCAATCTTGAGTCGGGCCTGTTCTATTTGGACAGTGACAACGGTGGAAGTGGGTCGATCCTTTCCAACAACAGCTTCATTGGCAGCGGGGGGCCTTCCTCAGTTTTTGGCAGTAGTGACGGAATCTCCACTGGCTCGACGCTCGGAGCTCAGTCCGGACCGCTGACGAGTGAGCTTTTGCCAAATTCAAGCCTTACTTACGCCGCTAACGCGCCGTTTGACGTTCAACTGCCCGCTGCACCGAGTAATCTATCGAACGAGGGCAATGTATCATCAAACTTGCCCAGTATCATGACCTTTGGGGATCTCGGAGAATCACCCGCAAGCATCGTGCAGACGAGTTCGGTTGCGTCCGGCCACGCCTCATCGGGATTAGTCATCAACATTACTTATGACTCGAGCGCCGCCAATGCACCGGCGGGTTTCGAGGCAGTAGTGGCGTCGGTGGTGCAATTTTACGAAAGTGAGTTTACCAATCCGATCACGCTCAATATCGATGTCGGATGGGGAGAAATTAACGGACAAAGTTTGGGCCCGGGCGCACTTGGCGAGAGTGAAAGCTACCTCGAATTTTTTAGTTATTCGCAGATCCAAAAGGCGCTGATTGCAAACGCAACTTCCAGCAATCAATTGAGCGCCGTCAGCTCCCTACCGACCTCTGCACCCGTCAACGGCACGGTTTATTTGACGCTGGCCGATGCGACCGCTTTAGGGCTGCTTTCGAGCAGCACAATCTTGGACGGCTATGTTGGTTTCAACAGCTCTTTTTCATACGCGTACAACGACAGCGGCGGAGTACCGGCGGGGGCGTACGACCTTTATGGCGTCGTGGCGCACGAAATTTCGGAGGTGATGGGCCGCATCTCAATGCTCGACAGTTCCAACAGTTACTCGGACTTGGATCTCTTCCGTTACTCGGCTCCAGGCGTCCTCAGTTTCGTCGGCACCACCTCGGCTTATTTTTCAGGCGATGGTGGCAACACGAACCTTAATTACTTCAATTCAAATCCAAGTGGCGACTTTGGCGACTGGGCGAGCAGCGCCGGAAACGACTCTTACGACGCATTCAGCAACTCCGGCGTGGTCAACCCGGTCACGCAGGCCGATATCACGGTGATGAATATCCTCGGCTATGACCTTACCTCACAGACGTCTCCGGTGCCGACGATAACGGCTATTGTGGAAACGCCGAGTGCCGGTGATCTGAACGCGGGCAAAACAATTACCATCACGCTCGATTTTAGCGCAATAGTCACCGTTGCTGGCGGAACACCGACGCTGACGCTCAACGATGGTGGGAACGCAACGTACTTCAACGGCTCTGGTAGCGGGACCCTGAGCTTCACTTACACAGTAGCGGCCAGCGACTCAAATGTATCGTCACTGGCCGTGACCGCGGTTAATCTCAATGGAGCGACAATCACAGATTCCGCCGGTAATGTGCAGCTCTCGCTAACCGGCTTGCCGCAATCCGGCCCGCAGATCGACACCACGATTCCTACGCCGACTTCGATAGTGGAAACGCCGAGCAATGGGATTGTCAACATCGGTACAGTTGTCGTCTTTACTCTCGGGTTCAACGAGCCGGTGACGGTATCCGGGACGCCGACAATGACGCTCAATGACGGCGGGATCGCAACCTTCGCCAGCGGCTCTGGCAGCAAGTCGTTGAGTTTCAGCTACACGGCTTCGGCAACTAACAGCAATGTGGCGGCCCTCGCCGCGACAGCTGTGAACGTGAACGGGGGATCAATCCGGGATGGAGCCGGCAACAACGCCAACCTGTCGCTGACGGGGCTCACCCAAATTGGACCCTCGGTCTCCGCGACGTCGGTCGCCACGGAGATCAATAACATCTACCTGGCAGTTCTGCAGCGTAATGCTACACAGTCGGAGATAAATACCTGGGTTACGGCGGACGCCTCAATTGGGATTGCCGCGGTGATTGCGGACATCGTAAATTTACCGGAGGCGCAGCAGTTTGTTTATCCAGTTATTCAGATCATTCAGTTGGCGGTAGGCCACGTTCCCACTGCGGCTTCATTGAGGAGTTGGGTGCCATACGTCGAGTTGGGCGGCAATACGCCTGCTGCAACCTATGCATTAGAGGTGCAGATGGCGACAGCATTCGTTGGCTCGACGAGCTTTGCCAACACCTATAACGGCGGAGTAACCGTCAATCCGAATGCTCCGGTCACGACTACGATTATGCAGGAGATTATCGAGGCTGCCCTGGGTAGCGTGCCCACGGCAGCGCACGTGGCTTCCTGGGTCGCCACTGGACTGTCAACCGCTCAGGTTTTCGTGGACTTCGCGTTGGGGGCCCAATTCACCGCCCGGGCGAATGGTCCGATCCAGACGTTCCTCACCGCGGCCGCGAATGGCACCTCAAGCTACACGGGCAGCCTGTTCTCCGCTTCCACGCTTGCCGTCGATGACAATGGGGTTGGCGCAGAGACGAGCACTGCGGCTCTCGACGTTGCCGCTGCGGACGTCACGGCGCTCGGTGGGGTAGCCCATAACGACACCGGAGTTGCCGTTGCACACCTGGACGCTCCGGGGACTCCCGTGGCCAATGGCCTAACCACGACGTTCAACGGCTTGGCGGCGTCCGGCGAGTTGTTCATCGGCGATACTTTCGGTACCGCCTACATGGGTAACATCGTGGTCAACCAGAGTGGCATGGTGGGGAGCGATATTCTGACCATCGCTCTCGGCGACGCTGCCGGCGCCGATGTCGGGACCATCCAAAGCCTGACGGTGTCCGACGATGCCAGCCTGATCATCTACAACGGCTACGGCGGCGACAATGTAATCGCGTCCCTGGTCGACGCCACCAACTCGGTGCAAACCATCTTGATCGCCGACGGTGCAGGTGGCGGCGGTGGCGAACTCACGATCGGTAGCATTAGCGACGCCGCTCTGAAGACCATTGACGCCCACCTGTTCAGCGGCGACCTCACTCTGACCGCCAATCAGGCAGTCCTGACGATCGTGGGTTCGACCGGTGGGTTCGAACTCACCGCCGGCGGCACTGGTGACACTATCTCGGATGGGACCGACAGCGCCCCGGCGAACGCCGCCGACGGCATTTTTATCCGGGCTGGCGGCGCCGGTGACCACATCTCGGTAATTGGCGGCATCGACCCAGAGATCGGTGCTCCCGGCGCGGGCGACACTATCACCGTGGCGGCCTTTTCTGGCACAGCCTACCTGCAGGGCAACGAGAATGGCCACATCAATGACACCTCGTCACCAGCAGTCTCGCTGGGTGCCGGCGACACCATCAGTGTCGGCGACGCGGCCCATCCCGGCGGCGATGCCGATATGTGGGTGGGGGCGAACTCGACCATCAATCTGACGGCGGGTGCGTTTGCCGACGTGCATCTCCTCGGCGATACCGCGGGTGCGTCGTTGACGAACCTGACCACGATCAATGGCGTGAGCGGTGCGGACGTGAGACTGCACTTCAACGAGACCAACACCGCCATCACGACCGAGGCATGGGCTGGTGGGACCTCGGAGAACTCGCTGGTCAACGTTTCTGGAGCGGCCTCGCTAGCTGCTGCTCTCAACCTGACGGCAAGCCAGGCAGCGGTGGAGGATCAGCAGTTCGATGCCGGCACTAACACAACCGTCGTAGGCGCGGTGCTGCAGCTTAATGCCCACACCGGCCTGGTCGACTGGTTCCGGTTTGGTGGCAACACCTTCGTTGTCGAGGCGGTGAACAGCACCGCGACCACCGCGGCGCATGAGGCGCTCGGTACGAACGACATCGTGGTCGAACTAACCGGCATCGTCGACGTGAACCACATCTCTGTCGCTAACGTCTAATACATCCCATACATGAGGTTCGCTGCTGCAGTCGGGTTAGGACGGCCGGGCCTTGTGGCGTACAGTCGAAAACGGCGTCAAGGAAATCGCGCAACATTGTGAACAATTTTATCAATTGTGTTTCGAATGAAAGTTTCAGCATGCCTTTCGGGCGTGTGGTTTGAGTTCGTCGGAGACACTCTTCGCAAAGCGCCGATTTGTGCCTCGCGTCACATTCCGCACCGTAGGAGAAAAGGTACCTTGAGAAGACGGGAGTACGGCGGCTTCCACGGGTCAAATTTGCTGGAGGGCGCGAAGATTGAGGATGTTTTCCATCGATCGAGCGCCTTGCTCGCATGGCCGCCGAAAATGGTCATCTCGTAATAAATGAGGAACAGTATTTGGCAGAAACGAGCAGACGGCATGCCCCTGGTTACGCGGGCCCCGTTAGCAGATCACCCATACTGCCTTTATGGGCTCGCAAGCTACGAGAGCGCTCGGGGTCGTCCGGTGGTCGGAACCGTTTCCGATGTCGTGAATTGGCTCTCGCAATACTCGCTGCTGCCGGAACGGCCTGTCGCGCATGAAGACTGTTTCAAAACTCGCGCCTGATCGCATTCCTTGGACAATGCGAGAGCTTTTACGTCTGACCGAAATACAGCGCACTCTCGTGCGGCGCGGCCTATGTGTAGAGTCCGAGCACGGGACCAGCGACGAGGGCGATCCCTTCACCGATTTCTGCGAGCTTAGAACCGGCAAGCTCGTGGTGCATGTGGCACGCATTGATCGACGCTACGTGATCGCATGGCCAGACGGAAGTAGCGTGACGAGGACGCATGACCTCAGTCGCGCCGTGGATTTGGTAAGCGAGCGGTGGCGCACCAGCGGCTCCCTGCGCGCCCATGTGCTGCGCAGGTAACCCCGGCGTTTGAGCGTATGCTCGCGGTAGGCAACGGCGCGCTCGCAGCCCTACCCTTGTGGGTGCATGAGACATATCGGGCGCAAAGCACAACCCCCGCCGCTGATGCGCAACTCAACGGCGGGGCATTGGAGACTGCGCACGGCACCTTCGGGGGGTGTCGGGGATAGGGGGGGTGCCTGTACAGTGAAGTCTATACCATCGCCGGGTATTTCTTGCAAGTTTGAATTTTGGCATAGAGCAAACAAAGGCGGCCAAGCCCCAAAGCGAGGCTGGGCCATGTCAAGACCGCCCAGAAAAAGCTCCCCCTCGATTGATCTCCTCTTTTGAGCACAACACTAAGCGCTCAGCCTAGGAAGCCCTTGGAGCGGTTTGATTGCCTTGGCCCCAAGACGGGGGCCGGGGACCGGGGGTTCCCTAGGGCTGCGCGCGCGCCCGCCAGGTACGGTCCGGAATCTTCATAGTACCCTCTTCTAACCGAATATCCTCCTAACCAAGGCCTCCAAGCGAGATTTGGCCCTGACGGCCTTCTACAACGCGAAAGAAGGCTACGCTGGAGCCTGACCATGTCATCTCCGAAGTGGGATTCCAGCGGCGAGGTCGCGACCTGGGACCTCACCGTCACCGTCAAGGCTGCACCCACACCCACGCTCCAAGCGATGGGAAGAAGAACAGTCTGTGCACCGGCGGAATTCTGCCCCCCACCCCGACCGAAGTGATTTTTCGCTCTGGAGGTGGCGCAAACCGCATCGATCAGATTGCGGAAACCGCCTGGTTGTTGCATTTGGGCCACAGCGTTGTCTGCCCAATCGTTGGGGCACAGCAAGGGGTGCCTGGGCCAACAACCCGCAACAACCCCAACCGTGCCTGTCGGTATAGGAGAGTAACATGATGCGGATGTTGATTGCTGGAGCATTCGCGCTCGTAGCTGGAGGACAGTAAGCGGTCTTTCGCCCGCACGGCTCTGAGCGCTTGATTTATTTCACTGGGACGCTTCGGGCGATCGGCGTCAGGCCGCGAGTTTGTTGTCGGCATGGCCGGCCGCCCAGGCCCAGGGCATGAGCTCGTCGATACGCGAGGCGGGCCAAAGATTGACGAGCCTGGTGAGCACGTCGCTGAGATAGGCTTGCGGATCGACGGCGTGCAATTTGCAGGTTTCGATCAGCGAAGCGATGCAGGCCCAGTTCTCCGCGCCGTGATCGTGGCCGGCGAAGAGTGCGTTTTTGCGATTGAGGACAATGGGCCGGATGCTCCTCTCAACGATATTGGTGTCGAGCTCGATGCGGCCATCGTCGACGAAACAGGTGAGTCCGTCCCAATGGTGCAATGCGTAGCGGATGGCTTCGGCAATCAGCGATTTGGCCGAGACGCGTGTGAGCTGTTGCTCGAACCAGGCCTTAAGCGCCACAACGAGAGGCTTGCTCTGTTGCTGGCGTGCGGTACGGCGCTGCTCGGCGCTACGCCCGCGGATTGTCTTCTCGATGGCATAGAGCGCCGCGATGCGCTCAAGAGCTTCGCTGGCGATCGGAGCACAGCCATCCTTGGCGAGATCAAAGAACCTGCGACGCAGATGGGCCCAGCAGAAAGCGAGCGTAATCGCCTCGCCACATTCTGCGGCAGCGATCGTCTTGTAGGCGGCGTATCCGTCGCATTGCACGATGCCGCGATAGCGATCGAGCAGTTTCAGCCCGTGGATCGCGCCACGACCCGGAGCGTAGCTATAGGCGATCGCCGGCGGATCCGTTCCGCCCCATGATCGATCATCGCGGGCGACGGCCCAGAAGTATCCTTTCTTGGTGCGGCCGCGGCCGGGATCGAGCACCGGCGCCACGGTCTCATCGACCGCGATCTTGCCCGAGGTCAGAATGTGCTCGCGCAGCCGAAGATAAACCGGCATCAGCTCGGCGGCCGCATAGCCCACCCAGAAGGCGAGGATCGCGCGCTTGATGTCGAGCCCTTGGGCGAGCAGCATCTGCGCTTGGCGATAGAGCGGCAAATGCCAAGCGTATTTGGCGACCAGCACGGAGGCGACCATCGCTTCGGTCGGCAGCCCGCCCTTGATCAGCCGTTCGGGCGCCGGCGCCACAACAACGGCCTGCTCGCAGGCCCGACAGGCATATTTCGGACGATGCGTCACGACCACCCGGAACTGCGCCGGAACGACATCTAGCCGCTGCGAGGTCTCCTCGCCGATCACGTGCATGGGCGCCCGGCAGCAAGGGCAGTTGGTGTCGTCCGGCTCGATCGTCACATCGACGCGCGGCAGATGGGCGGGAAGCGCACCGCGGTTGGCGCGGCGCTTGGCGGCACGGGTCGCGGCGACAGCCGCGTCGTTCTTCTCTTCGCGCGCCTCGTCGCCAGCGATGGCTTGCTCGATATCCTCGAACGCCAAAAGCATCTGCTCGGGATCGAGCCGCTCCGAACGCCGGCCGAACTGCGCACGTCGCAACTGCCCCAACAGGTGCCGCAGCCGATCAATTTGCGACAGCGCGCGGTCACGCTCGGCGAGCGCGGCGTCACGCTCCGCACGCGCCGCCGCAACCAGCGCATGCAGCGTTTCGATGTCGGTAGGAAGCTGATCTGTAATCTCGCCCACGCCGACACTGAATCAGATTCGCACCTCTTTGTGAGGTGTGATGAGCTCCCCCGATTCACTTGGTCGCAGGTTTCACGATGCTGCCGTCGGCCGCGCAATGTCGCGTGCCTGCAGACGCCCCCAGTCCATCCCATCAACGAGTACAGCAAGCTGCGATGCGGTCAGCCGCATCACCCCGTCGCTGATCGGCGGCCAGCGGAAGGCACCATGCTCAAGCCGCTTCCAGAATAGCACCAGGCCTGATCCGTCCCAGGCCAGGATTTTCAGGCGGTCCGCTCGCTTCGATCGGAAGATGAAGATCGTCCCCGAGAACGGATCATGTCCCAGCCTCTCGCGGACCAGGGCGACGAGACCATCGGCACCTTTGCGGAAGTCAACAGGGGCGGTGGCGACCAGCACCCGCACACCGGCCGGAACCGTAATCATGTCGCCGCCAGCAGCGCGCGCAGCACCGCCTGCAATGTCGCGCCATCAGTCCCCGGCTTGATCCGAACGGTCGCAGCGCCGATCACGATCACGATCGCCGTTGACCGGCTGGGACATGCCGGCGCTATCGCCGCATCCGCGGCTTCCACAAGCACCGGTGCAAATGCCGAAACGCCGTCACAGGCTCCGTCTTCCCTCTGCCGCCGCGCATCCCGCCGCCATCCGAACAGCTGCTGCGGTGTCAACGCGTGCCGGCGCGCAACCGCAGATACCGACTCCCCGCTCTGATAAGTCTCGGCAACGATCTGCGCCTTCTGCTGCGCCGTCCACGAACGACGCCGGCCGGCTCCCGTGAACACTTCCAGCCGGCGCACCGCCTCCAGATTAGATCCCATGGGGAAGTGGATAGCGACCGGTACTCTGGCAGAGTGAGGTTGCTATCACCCACTCTGGAGGCGACCATGCAAACCGTAGCTGACCGACCCGAAGCACCGACTGCTATCCGTAGTGATCTTGGCGCGATTTTCGTCTCATTGGAACTCAGTCGATCGACGTGGCTGATCACGTCGCTGTCGCCAGGCGGCGGAGAGAAGATGTCGAAGCACGTGGTGCGTGGTGGCGATGTCGCCGGGCTATTGGAGCGCTTGGCGCAACTTCGGGAGAAAACGAGGGCGAGGACGGGGAAGGTCTTCTCGTTCGTCGTCATTCAGGAGGCTGGCCTCGACGGATTTTGGATCGATCGCGTGCTGCGGAATGAAGGGATCGAAAGCCATGTCGTCGATCCGGCCTCGATTGCGACATCGCGTCGGCGTCGGCGGGCGAAGACTGATAGGATCGACGGCGAGGCGTTGGTTCGCGCGCTGCTGGCATACAAGCGGGGCGAACCTCGGGTGTGCGCGATGGTCAAGCCACCGACTCCCGAGGAAGAGGACCGTCGCCGCCTCTGTCGCGAGCGCAAGGTGCTGATCGTCGAGCGGGTCAGGCACGTTAATCGCGTCAAGGGGCTGCTGTTCTCACAGGGGATATCTGGCTACGAGCCGCTGCGCCGCGACCGGCGGGAGCGGCTGGATACGCTCCGGACCGGCGATGGTCGCCGGCTGCCGGATCACCTGAAGGCGCAGGTTCGCCGTGAACTCGATCGGCTGGAACTGTTGCTCGAGCAGATCAAGGTGGTGGAGGCCGAGCGGGACGTGCTGCTTGCCGCGCAACGAGTTGCGGGGCCGGCGGCGATGTTGCTCGACATCAAGGGCATCGGGCCGGAGTTCGCCGCCATCCTCTGGTCGGAAGGGCTCTTCCGACACTTCGACAATCGACGCCAGGTCGCTTCTTATGCGGGCCTGGCGCCAACACCCTGGCAGAGCGGATCGGTCGATCGCGAACAGGGCGTGTCTAAAGCAGGCAATCCGCGATTGAGAACAACGCTCATCCAGCTCGCCTGGCTATGGCTGCGCCATCAGCCGCAATCGGCGCTGGCCCTGTGGTTTGAAGAACGGGTCAGGCGCAATGGCGGCCGTCTTAAGAAGACGACAATCGTGGCGCTGGCGCGAAAGCTGCTGGTGGCGCTTTGGAAATATGTGACCGCAGGCGTCGTCATCGAGGGAGCCGCGATGAAAGTCGCCTGACGATAAACGCTGACCGAATCCTTAAATCTTCCAGGACCTGATCAGTCCTGGCGGATCCTGGTAGACGAACCGCTGAAAACCATGGCCTGAAAAGCCGCAGATTAGAATGGTCTCGTCCTCCTGAGCCCCGCCCGCCGCAAGCGGGATATTGGTGCAGTCGCTTTGCGCGACGACCGGATGTGAGGTTGATCTGGCGAGGAACAACCAGATCACGGAATTGGGCTTGGACCTTGGATACCGAAATAGGCACCGGAGTTTTAACTCATGCACTAATGATTTTTTGCCCCTTGACTTAGAAATCCCCATGTGAGGTTTAGCCAAAAGCTCAGTATCCGACATATGTCCAACCCGCTCGTTTCAGCGGTCGGAGAATCGTCGATTACTGCCCGGCGCGAAAGGTGCGGTCAGAGGGCCGCTTACGGAGGACAGGCATTCGCCGCCGACGTTCCGGCACCGGTGGCGCCCGTTCCACCAGCCACCTACGTTCCCAGATTCATTCAAAGTTGGGGCGGATATTACATCGGCATCAACGCTGGTTACGGTTTTGGCAGCAGCAATTGGACCGATCCAAAAAACCCCGGCAATAAGTTGATCGGCGGGACCACAACACCGGGCACCACTACAGGAGATTTCAATACCTCCGGCTTCCTCCTCGGCGGCACGTTAGGCCTCAATTACCAGATAAATGCGCTCGTGTTCGGCGTGGAAGGCGATTTCAACTGGTCAACGATGAAAGGCAGTGTCACCCCCGCTAATGGCTTCTGCAATCTGGCTGTGAGCGCCACGGCGGTCGCCTCAACCTGTGAGACCAAGGCCGATTGGCTGGGCACGGCGCGCCTCCGCTTTGGTTACGCGATCGACCGCGTCCTCGTTTATGGTACTGGAGGCGCCGCTTTTGGCAATGTGCAAGCCGGCCTGACCGGCAGCGGACAGGCCGGGGCTAGCCCAGCGGGAGGATCCTTTCAGAGCACGGCATCGTTTGGCTGGACCGTAGGCGCCGGCATCGAAGTTGCCTTTCTCGAGAATTGGACGGCTAAGGTCGAATACCTTTTCGTCGATCTGGGCAACAGCGCCCCCTGTAACGTCCAACTCAGCTGCGGAATTGATGGAGTCACCGCCACAGGACTCACGCCAGCAAACGATACTGTCAAGTTTACCGCGAACCTCGTGCGCCTTGGCGTTAATTACAAATTCGGATCCTGGTAGAGTAATAAGTGGCCGATCATTGCTTCCATCACCGCATCCATCGGCTTCCATTCGGCAACACTCCTCGGTCAGGAACAGGATCGGTCGTCATGATGCCTTGCGAAGCGAGTGCCTCGTCCTGCGCCCCCGGCCAGCCGGCGGACGCGGCGTTTGTCGACGAGTGTGCCGCGATCGCTTCGCAAGCTAGCCCCAAGGACTCAGGAGAGGCGATCAACGATCAGCTTGTCCCGCAGCAGGAACGATCCGCGCGATCAGACATAAACGATACGCGGGCTATTGCGCAAAGCCCAACGTAAATTCGAAGTTCGAGGCGTGCAGGCTGGCTAAAGACACGCCTACCAATGTTATTGTGTCGATCGCGTCATAGGTGATTACCGTATTCGCGCCAACCTGCTGCATGTGGCTCTGGACAGCGGCGAAATCTGCGAACTCTGTTGCCGAGAGTTCGATCGTATCGATCAGCGGGTTAAATTGCTCGACCGTATTCTGTCCAAAAGTTCCTAGAAATACAAAGAGCGTGTCCGTAGTTGCCGGCGACGGCGCCACGGGCGGACTCCAGGCAGCACTTGGTGCGCTCGGCGCCGTGGTGCCTTCGCCGCTGAGCTGCCCAGCCAATCCAAGCTGACCAAGCGAGGTCGCCGAAGTAACCGTGTTGTTGCTGATATCATAGAGCTCGAATGTCCCGGTGTTGCTGTCGCGCATCAGCATGTCTGTTTCATGGGCATTGCCGCTGAAATCACCAAAACCGACAATCGTCCATTCCAATCCCACCTGTCCCAAGGAGGTCGTCAAGCTGACATTGTTATGGCTGATGTCGTAGAGCTCGAATGTCCCGGTGTTGCTGTTGCGCATCAGCATGTCGGTTTCATTGGCATTGCCGCTGAAATCACCAAAGCCGGCAATCTGCCAATCCAGGCCGACCCCTACCAATGAGGTCGCCGAAGTAACCGTGTTGTTGCTGATATCATAGAGCTCGAATGTCCCGGTGTTGCTGTCGCGCAGCAGCATGTCGGTTTCATTGGCATTGCCGCTGAAATCTCCAAAGCCGGCGATCTGCCAATTCAGGCCGACCGCTCCTAAGGAGGTCGCTAAAGTGACATTGTTATGGCTGATGTCGTAGAGCTCGAATGTCCCTGTGTTGCTGTCGCGCAGCAGCATGTCTGTTTCATTGGCATTGCCGCTGAAATCACCAAAGCCGGCGATCTGCCAATTCAGGCCGACCGCTCCCAAAAAGGTCGCCGAAGTAACCGTGTTGTTGCTGATATCATAGAGCTCGAATGTCCCGGTGTTGCTGTCGCGCATCAGCATGTCTGTTTCATTAGCATTGCCGCTGAAATCACCAAAGCCGGCAACCTGCCAATTCAAGCCGACCGCTCCCAAGGAGACAGATGCGTCAGATGCGGCGCTGTTGTTACTGACGTAGTAGATTTCGAGTTGGCCGTTGTTGCTGTCGCGCAGAAGCATTTCCGTTTCGCCTGTGCCGGCGAAACCGCCGAAGCCCGCGACTTGCAAAGCGGCCGGATCAGGCGGGTCAGACAAGTCAGACGGGTCAGACGGGTCAGATGGGTTTTGAGACTGGGGCGCCGTCGTTATGGCGCTAAAGAGCGAACTATAAGCATAGGACTTGGTCGTGGCGTCGTAGATACCGATCTCAAGCGCGTCAGAACCTGACGATGTTCCACCGACGTACTGAACGACGTCCGAACTTCCGGCGGAAATCCATTGCCCATCTGGCTCGGCCACACCATTGACCGTGAAATAACCACTTCCGCCGCCGTTATCGAGGTACAAGTGCTGAGTAATTGAGTCACCGTGTGGATTTGAGATAGAAGTGATGAGAGAAGATGCAGCAATCGATTGACCCTCTTGAACGGAGACGTTTGATACCACAGACACAGTGACATCAGGTGGTGTGGCATTTGAACCAAAGCCGAGAACATTCATCAATTCGATATCTAGATTCGTCAAAGTCTGGACGGAGCCATTCACCAAATAGTTGTACGGGTCGTTTGGCGTCAACGCATCCACTGCAAAGTCCGCATAGTCAGAAACGGTGCTGAAGTTCGCTAGATGTGTGATGCCGTCGTTGAATGACAGGTAAGACGGTTCGTAGCCCGCCCAATTATAGGTGCCCGGCGCAGAGTAGCGAAAAAGGTCCATAATGGTCGGATCACCCGCGTAGTAGTCAGTGGTCCGACCAAGGGCGTGGCCGATCTCATGCAGAGCTGCTTCCAAAAAATAGACTGGACTGGTCCCGGTACCAAATCCTATCGCTCCATCGACGGCGCTGCTGCTTCCGGTATAAACTCCAAACGCTTTCTCCTCGGCGCTGGAAACGTAGAAAGTATTAGCGTCATTTGGGAACGCGCTGTTGCTCGCGGGTAATGATGCGAGAGCTTCCTGCTGAACGGGGAGTTGCGCATCAGCGGTCAACCAGCTTTTTACGGTCGCATAACTAACGGTCGTTCCCGTGACGGGGCCGCCTTCTGCGCCATTCGCATTTCTCAGACCCGGGTCGACCTGATTATCCCATGTTCCCCAACCGTAGCGAATGTTCACTGTGTAATTGCCGGGAAAGAGTTGGTCGTAAATTTCGGCTGCAGCTTGAATCGCCGCGGTAAAACCGGCCGGCGCCGAGTAGACGCTCGTGTCCGCGATAAGATTGATTTGCATGGTGGCACCCCTGGTTGAACCCCGAGTGCCGATCCAAATAGACCGCAATGTTCGAAAACGACTTTCAGTAACATCTAAAATTTGACGCGAAAGGTGTTTCGAGACCAAAAACTGACGGTCGCTCGCTGAACGTGTTCGAGGAATTATTGCAGCGGAATTTCAAATTTGATCTTTTCAGGTACGGGTTTGAGCATTTCTCAGCCGTTTTACGTGCGCGACGGCAAAACCTCAGTTGGTAAAAATTCCATCATGATTGTCGTGATGAAAAATTGGTGAAAGCATTCCCCGAGCTGCGATGGCTAGTTCGATCAATTCTTGTGAGTTTAGACCTCGTTGTTCCGAAGTTATAATTCGTAAGAAGTCAACCCTGGATGGTAGTCCGGTCGACCTTTTTCTCGGTGGCTCTAGCCGAGAAGATTTTTTCATGATATTTTGGGTTTGTAGATTTTTTTCACGATCAAGGATCTTGATGGGGATCAAGGATCTTGATGGGGATTTCGGGGGGAGTTGGCTTTGACTGTTCTCGCCCAGTACGCACTCGCAGAGTGTGCGAGCCGCGTCGGGTGAGGCATTGGTTGACACCTCTTAACCGTCTTTTCGTTCCTCGGAATCAAAGGCCGAGAGGATTATGCTGTAATGAAAGAGACTGACACGAATTCAAACCCGCAAAAGCCCTTAGATGAAGACGTAGCCGAATTGCGACGTGATGCTGGTCATTGGCTGAAACGGTTGCGCGAGGGCCAGGGTTTGTCGCAGCGCGATCTCGCCGAAATGGTAGGCGTCCAATACTACACATTCATTTCGCAAGTAGAATTGGGACGGGGCCGCATCCCGCCTGATCGCTATCGCGTTTGGGCAAACGCGCTCGGTGTCCCACCCCGGGAATTTGCGATGCGGCTCATGCGCTACTACGACCCCGTCACCTATCGGATTCTCTTCGAGAAGGTTTCATAACCCATCTGCTTGATTACAGCCCTAACTCCAACCTCGCCTCAAACAATTTGAACGAGCTGCCGCCAAGCACCTACGATCGCGCGATCTGGAGAAAACCGGTCCCGATCGCGCTGACATTGCAGAGTTTCAACATCGCAGCACGAGATCGATCGCGGCCCAGCGTCCGCGGCGAATGGCATTGCAGCAGAAGTGCGCTTTTCACCGGTTTTCCATGCTCTTAAACATAAGGCGGCGATTGGCCTCGATGCGCGCGTGATCGCCAGCTTCGAGCCGATGGGATCGGGAGCCGACCGCCGAGCTGCGATTGTTGGCCTTCGGTGTTCGCTCCGGAGCGCGCCAGGCTGAGCGTGGGTTACGAGGCGATAGGCGCGTTGGACGTCTAATCCTGGATTGTCTAGTCCACCTAGTTACTGCCGGAGATTGTAGCTGGCAGCTTTGGGTTCATGAATTGAGTGGTATGCACGATCCTTGTAGGCCTGAACTTGGCCGCTCTTGTCAGTCTGGCAATCCTGAGCCACGCCACATGGCGGGGCATCAAAGCCGCTATGCGCCTGCAACAGGAATTGTTAGTTCGCCAGCAGCAGGAGGAGATCATGCAGAAAGTATCGCCACGTTACGCAACCTCGGCATCGCGATGGGCCAAAAACGCAATGATGCTGCCATAACGGAAATCGTTCTGATTTGCAGTCCGCTGTTCACGCTATGAGTTCAGCCTTTGGCGTCCCGGCTGTAGCATCTATATCGGCTGGGGCAATTGGCGGTGAGGCCTGCCGACCGGAGATATGATGCCGCGTCTGCAAAGGCCATTTTTTCGCCGTCAGTGTCCCTGAACGACCAGGCACGACTGTGCGCTGATGCGGTTCCGCTGCGTTCCTGTACCGCTCATCGCGTCGACGGCGCCGCCGAGCGACGTAGGAAATTCCGCCTGCAACAAACAGTGACGCCGTCAATGCACCGCCAAGAAGGACTGAATTGAATGCGTCGCCCACAGAGGACTGCTCTCCAGCGCGCTCAACGCTGGGGAAAGGCGTCGAGGAGGTTGACGCATTATTCGCTGGGCGGGTGTAAGTTATCGTTGCAACTTTCCGCCTCAGCAAACCTTGCGAACTCGGCAGGTCTGGCCAGCGCGTAGCAAAATCCGGAAGCGTCGCTTGCTCGGGGGGCAACGTCGTGTCTGTTGGCGCCGTTTGCGCCGAGGCCGCTTCAAGGCCTACTGTGCGATCATATTGAACATTCAGGACGTCACGCGTGCCATGTCTGACGAACTTGCGATGCCTCCCCGACGCAGTTCCGCGCAGATTCGAGTGACCACCCGCCCCTTGTGAGCTGACAAACCAACAACGGCGGTGATCGACGCGATTGACGCGGTAAAGCCAGCGACTACCCAGCGGAGCTGCCGAGCCGGGCTTGGCCCTGCATTCACCCGACGCAGCTTCCACAACGACAATTTGCGCCGTCAACGCCGCGGTCGCTGGCAGTATGAAGATAGCCGAAAGGAACTTTCGCCTTAGCACTCGCACATACACCTGCCCACACCTTACTGAGGGCAAAATTCGCGATGAATTAAGGCGTTAGTTAGTTGTAAATGTGTCGCGGTCCGAAGTCTCTGCAGCTGCCTGGCCTCTATCTAGAGGCCTCATTGGCCATCAAACTGTCGTCAGCAGACGACCTCCTTTGCCTCGCGAAACGCCCGAAACCATTCGACAAACAGCTGCGTGCCGTCCTCAATAGAGGTGTTTGGTCGAAAGCCGACGGCGCGCTCCAGATCGGCACTATCTGCACAGGTCTCCAGCACGTCGCCGGGCTGCATCGGCAAGAATTCGCGAATGACCGGGCGCCCAACCGCCTGCTCGATCAGCCGAACCAGTTCGAGCAGTTCGACCGGGCGGCTATTGCCGACGTTATACAGACGCCACGGCGCACCGCTTGTCGCCGGATCAGGCGTGTCGCCCGACCAGGAAGGATTAGGCGCGGGCGGCCGCTTCACCACGCGGATGATTGCCTCGGTGACATCGTCGATGTAGGTGAAGTCGCGCCGAAGCCGGCCGTTGTTGAACAGCTTGAGTGGCGTTCCATCCATGATCGCCGCGGTGAATAGCCACATCGCCATATCCGGTCGTCCCCATGGACCGTAGACCGTGAAAAACCGCAGGCCGGTCGCCGGCAGCCCGAACAGCGAGGCATAGGCGTGCGCCATCAGCTCATTCGCCTTTTTGGTGGCGCCGTAGAGGCTGAACGGATGATCGGTGTTGTCGGAGGTGCACAAAGGCATGCGGGTATTTGCGCCGTAGACCGACGAGGACGATGCATAAATCAGGTGCTTGCAGCCGGTGTTTCGGCAACCCTCTAGGATGTTCAGGAAGCCGATGATGTTGGCGTCGGCATAGGCGTGCGGATCGTGCAGCGAATGACGGACGCCGGCTTGGGCGGCCAAATGGATGACGATATCAAATCGGTAGGTGCCGAACAATTCGGCAAGCGCCAAGCGATCGGCGAGGTCACGTTGCTCGAACTGGAAATTCGTGTAAGCCGCGAGTTCGGCCAAGCGGGCTTTCTTCAGCTCCGGGTCATAGTAGGAGTTGAGATTGTCGAGTGCGACGACAGCGTCGCCGTCGGCGAGCAAACGCCGCGCGACGTGAAAGCCGATGAAGCCGGCCGCCCCAGTGACCAAAACCGGTTGCATCGCCGCCCCGTCCCTCCCGCACTCAGTTCGACTCGGAGGCGAGAACGGTGCGCGCCCGCGAGGAAGTCCAAAGTTCGGCGATGGCTCCGACAATATGATACAGGCTGGTCGCCGGCGCGGCTTCGACAACAAACCGGCCGTCGGCAGCGAGGGTTTCGTACCACAGACCCGGAAGCGGTGCGTCGAGATAGCGAGAGAAACTTTCGACCGCCTCGCACAATTGCGCCTTGTCGTCGTCATGGCGGTCGATCAGGTAAGCGCGGATCCGCTCGGTTTGCGGCCAAAGCCGCGCCATTGGGTCGGCAACGCTGCCGTCCAGTTTGACGCCATTGACTACGACCCGACGCTTCTGATCGAGCCCGTTAGCGTCGGCAAACGCGATGAGCTTCGGTACCTCAGCCGGACGATTGCGACCGGTCAATTTGCCCCAACGATCGAGCAGAAACGCCCATTCGTAGTGGTGGCCGGGTTCTAGGACATCGCCCGGCGCTCCCACAATGGGCGCCCAATCGGAATCGAAGAATTCACTCAACGCGCCCGTTTCGCGATCGATGAAACGATCGCTGCATAGCGCAACAATTTCGTCCGACAAATCGCGCCAGAGCGGATTTGGATCGAAGGCGAGCCAAGCGAGAGCGGCCTCGAGCAGATGCATATGCGGATTGGCCCGTAGCGTCAGGCGGCCTTCACGATCTTCGCGAAATCCACCGGCCGGGTGGGCGAACTCGCGCTTGAGTGTCTCAACAAGCGTATAGGCCTGCGACTGCCAATTGCCGTCTGGATCGAGCGCGCGGTGACCGCACGCGTAAGCTAGTAACGCAAAGGCCTGATTGTAGAGATCGAACGTCGCATCGAGGATGCTACCGTCCTGATTCACGGCCGAGATCACGGTGCCGTCGTCCTGCGCAAACCGTTGGCGCAAGAAATTAAGCGCATGCCGGCCGGCCTCACGCCAGGGTCCTTTCCACCCGAGCCGCCCCGCTTCGCTGTAGCAAAAGGCTTGCCGGGCGGCGACACGCGACCGCCGCGGCAAGATGATCGACCTGCCGTCGAAGTTAATACGCTCGTGATAGCCACCAAGCGCATGGTCGGCTCCGACGCGCCACCAGAGCGGTAATGCATCCTCGAACAGCCAGCGGCGAAATTGCCGGGCTGCGGCGGCGCATCCGTTTGATGCAGCATTTCGATGCTCACACACCCCGGTAACGCCGTCGTCTGTCATTTCTCAAACCAGCTCCATCACGAACAATGGTCGCGCTTCAACCGATGTGACGATCCGATGCCATGACGGCCGATCACTACATGACATTTTGCAAACCAGGAAAACGCTGAATGTTCTGGCGCACCCACTCGGGGACGCAGGATGCGATCAGTGGTAGAGCCAAGCTCGGAATTTCCTCAATGGCGCGGTGACGCGCCACGACCGCGAGGCATACATGGCCTTGACCTGCTCCTCGAGTTCTGCCAGCCGTCCACTTTGCTGGGCCAGCAGCCAATCCTTTTCAGCGACGAGTTCTTCCCGCTTGGCGATTTGATCTTTGAACGCATCGGACAATGTCAAACTCACAAGCGACAGTTGCCCGGTGGGCGTTTCGCCGTCGTCGAAACAGCCGATGCGCACCCAAAGGCGCCCATTGAACGCTTCGGTCAAATCCTTCGGCACCGTTGCGCTGAGCACTGTTCGCCCCGCGGCATCGCGCGACCTTCGCGTCTCCAGCGTCCGTCCGCACACGGTAATGCCCAACCGCGACTGCAATTCGGCCGGATGGATATGGTGGACCTTGAAGTGTAGTGCGCAAGCCGTCCCAGGCTGAACGCGGACAAAGACCGACGCCTGCTGCGCCGCGCCGATCCAGCGCGCCGAAAGCCGGTTCAGATGCTCTTGGATCGGAATGCCCCAGCCGATGCCGAGAAACGGACCGGCCAGCGCTACATCGGCGCCGGTGAGCGCAAGGTCGGCTTTTTGGAAGGCGTCCCAACAGGCTTGCTCGAGCGCAGGCAGCGCCGCCAGTCCTTGCGCTTGGATCGCGCCTGCCGTCTCGACTGGCAGCCCAACCGCCAACAGCGTGCGCCGGATACTCGGCAGGTCCAAACGATTCTCGACGCAAGCGCGCACCAAGTCGGCATCGGGGAAATCGTTCGCGCCGTTGATCTGCGCCAACCGTCCCGACTTGATCAAATCCTTTTTCAGATGCGGCGAGAAATGGAAGCTGGTCTCGTCGAAAACCCGCGACATGCCACAGACCTGACAACTCTGAAAGTTGCGCTTTTGCCGGAGGCGATGAAGGATGTCGTGATTCCAATAACGATCGAAGCCTTCCACGTCGTTGTAGACGTCGGTGGGAATGCCGGCTTCGGTCCACTGACAGCATGGCGCGCCGACGCTGGCGCGGCTGATATAAGCGTTGTCGGTCGGATCGTGACACACTTGGTCGAGGTCGAGCACGGGTTTCACCGACGTGTAGAACCGCACTGCATCGACCTTGACCCCAAGCTGCGTGCCAACCTCGCACGCCTCCTCGATGCAGTCGTTGTAGAGGTCTTTGATCCAGTAGAGCGACCAGTCGATGATGTCGGCATGCGCGGCAATATTGGTGATGACCGCGTGCGATCCTCCGACGCTGTGCACCACGCGAACGAAGTCGGCGATGTCTTTGACGTTATAGCGATGCGCGACCATCTGGAACCGGATGCGCGGCCGGTCCTGCGGCGGCAGCGCAGCGATGAATTCCCTGAGGTGCCGCAGGTGAAGTTCCCAGCGCCGTTGCGCGTCGGTGCCCCGCTTCGCAAGATGCGGAAACATGTCCCGCATATGCGCTTCGCCGTTGGCGGCGTTGAGCGACACCGAAAGCCAGTCGATGTGGCCAGCAAACCACGGCGCCTTGCTCGCCGTGAGCGCGGTGCCGTTAGTGGTAGTGCGAATGAGGATGGTCGGATTGATATCATAGAGCCAGCCCAGTATCTGCTCCAGCTCGGGATGCAGCAGCGGCTCGCCGATGCCGCTCGATATGCCGAATACCTTGACCTGGCTTAAAACCCTTTCGAGATTTTTGAGTTTGGCAAGCGGAATGAATTCGCCCTTGCCGCCGATCTGCTTCTCGTATTTCTCGCGATAGCAGAAAAAGCACTTAGCGTTGCAATAATCGGTCCAATCGAGGATGAGCTGCTGCGGATAGGGCGCCCGGCGCGGCTCAACGGGGCGCACCGCGGTAACCGGCTCTGCCAGCAATGTCGTCATTGTCCCCTCTTGCCCGCCGGTCGACTTTGCGATTCCCCAAAACCTAATGTTAGCATTGCACGCTGCGAGTGCGCAAGGTAAGTCCGCGGCACCGGCTTCGTCCGTATTGACGGGAGGCCAACGTCAAGCTCTAAGTCCAATCTGATCAGGGGCATGCTAGGGCTCCAGTGGAGGGTATCTCTGTGTTGCCAAAGGTGGGCTTCATATGCTCGTGGCTTAGAGTAGGTATGGTGACGGCGTCGTTTTTGGTGTACGCGTCGATAATCTTCCTGCTGCCGCAGACGAAAACTGCATACTATTGCTGCGAGCAGAGCAGCGTAGCGGCTGCGATCTCTAATCTCAAGTATGGAACTCAGCTCGGCAGTCTGTATTCGGGCGTGTTCGATTATCTTATACAGCATTATAAGGAGCCGCTTGAGCAAGCGCTCACGGAAACCCAATCGCCTGATATCGGATTGCCCGCCACGCCCCCTGGCGAAGTGTATAAGACAACGCGTGACGGCAATGGTATCGGATACCCGCTGATCGCAACCGCGGCATTCCGCTTGTTCGGTATGCACACATGGGCGCTGACGCTAATCATGCTCATCTTGATGGCATCTTCCGCGGCTGCGTTGCTAACACGTTTTTCTGGTACCATTTTTGCGGCAATTGTTGCGCTTTATTTCAGCGCCCTGACTGTTATGCTGTTTGGACCGATCATCTGGGACCCTATTATTTCCCCCCAAATTGCGGTCGGAGGCATCCGTTATTTCTCGCTTGTCTGCGCATTGCCGCTCCTTCACATCTTGTTTGAACTATTGGGACAGCCGGTTACGCAGCCTCGCAACGTCGGGCGCAATACTGCTTTGCTTGCGCTGCAGACAGCAATCTTTGTGATTGCAATACTGGTGCGCGGAAGCGCACTTTCGCTTGTCGGTGCCATAATGTTTATGTGGCTGCTGCTGATCTGGTGGAATCGACGCCGAGCCGCGCGACGGCGTGCCTTGTTTGCCAGTGCGGCGGTAATGGCACTCACGACCGTTTCTATTTTGGCTGGGATTGCACTGTCGACACCACGTACCTACTTGACGGAAGGCCGTTTTGGAACAGTCATCTGGCAGCGCGTGACGGAAAGCATCGGCGCTATGAACCCGAAGTGGCCTTTTCCGGGCGTGAACGCGCTGTTTCAGTGCCACGATTATCTACCCAACGGGCTCCTACGGGGGGGCGATGATAACAATGGAATTTGCATCTGGTTTGATTACGTCGCCAAGCATCACATTCCTTTTGACACAATCAGCGACAAGACATTTGGCACCCTTTACGAAACAGCATTACGCGAGGGATTCTTTAAGATAGCGGCACATTATCCCGGTGAGGTCCTGAAGACTTTTTTCTATTATAAGCCATTGAACATTACACCATCTCTCTTTTTCGATTTAAGGTTCAACTTATATGGCGATCAATCCAAGGCCTTTGTCCCCACGGGGGCTTTGGTCATGCCCTATCCACCGCTTGCAATCGCGCTACTGCTTGCTTCCCTTACCATCGCTCTTGGCTCATTCATTATCGGTCCGGTCACCATCGCTGAATTGGGAAGGACTGCTTATGTTACCCTGTTGTCGGCGCTCTTTACGCTACCAGCTTATTTGGCGGCCTGGGCGCTGCCGCACACCGTCGGTGACCTGCTGCTCTATTGCCTGATAGCGCTCGGTTTAGTAGTCGGCACGCTACTCGCCTTCGTGCGGTCAGCATTCCTGTTTCGGCACCGGCAAGCAATCCGTGATCAGCTGGTGGCTTAGTAGCACATATCGCGCGGATTGCAGCTTTATCCGGCCGCTGTCCATCAGCCAGGGGCTTGCGGCATGTTCAATACCCAAACCAGCCGGGAACCTTTCGCAATGCGGCTGTCATCCGCCAATATCGCGACTTATAGATCGCCTCAAGTGCCGCACCAGTTTCGGCCAGTCGCCGTTCCTTCTCGATGAGCAACGCCTCAAGCTCCGCGAATTTTGCTTTGGGCATGAATTCGCTCAGAGCGCCAGGATTGCGTTCCAGGAAGCCTGCCTCACCGGGTGAATTCGCCGCAGCCAGATACTGCTTGTATGTCAGCTTCGCATCAGGTCGCTCGCGAAGCAGCCAATCCGCCCCTTCTTCGACGTCAAATCGGCGACCCAACCGTTCTCGATTGGCGAGCAATATGTCGAGCCCGACGTCCTGGAGCCCGTAAATTTCTGCCACGGAGATCATCTTGAGCAGTCGATCGAGTCC
Source organism: uncultured Acidobacteriota bacterium (assembly GCA_963848365.1). GTDB lineage: Bacteria > Acidobacteriota > Terriglobia > Acidiferrales > UBA7541 > Palsa-295. The sequence goes on along the minus strand of CAWKDI010000001.1, from coordinate 12,487 downwards.
CGCAGCGGATTGTTTGGTGGCATTCTCGAAAACGTCATTGAGGAGCAGGAAGTCAAAGATCAACGCGGCGCCTATCGGCTGAAGCACGTACTCGCCCGCCGCGGTTTCCCGGGGAAATCCGCGCGCCAGCGGCTGCCGCGGCACACGATGCGCGCCGGCATCGTAAACCGTGAAACCGTAAGGTGCTAATTGCTCGTAGAGGTCGACGAAATGCGAACGCGAATTCCTTGATGTCCGAGCAAATGCTGTCTCGGACTCCACGCCGAAGATGCCACTCTTTTGGAAGAACTCCTTAGCGCCCTTGACGATCTCGACCTCATAAGTTTCCGCATCCATTTTCATGAAGTCGACGGCGCCGATCGTGCCGTCGGCATACAGGCTGTCGAGCTGGCGAATGGGTATATTCTGCCAGGAGTCGTCGGTTTGATCGGTGCCATTGCTGGCCGCAAAATGCGATGACGCCGGATTGTCGGGATAGAATTTGAAGGCTCTGACGGTATCCTTGTCGCCAAGCCCGACGTTCAGATAACGTAGCCGCTCGGGATGATCGTTGGCTTCGATGAGCGGCCGGACGCCTTCATCATAGAGCACATCGAAGCCCCAGGCGTGCAAGTAATCGCCAAAATTGAGCCAGTGGTTCGCAATTCCGCCTCGGACGCCTACGTCGATTAGTCGAAATGGCTCCCGCAAGATACCTCGTTTGCAGATTTCGCGGGTAAAATAAGGGTAATCCGGATGCCGATGCGCCATCGAAAAATTCATCGCAAAGTGCGATCTCGTCTGTTCCCACATTAGGATAGAGGTGCGGCGAACGGCGCGCAAGCGATGCGGCTGCGCAAACTATTCGACCGCCTAGCAGCAGCGTCACTTGCGTTTGTTTACCGCGCGACGCAGCGCCATGATCGAATCCGATCACATCTCTGCCTGACTACGGCACCCCGGCTGGGACCCCATGAGGGATCGTGCATGCAGATCGCGCGCGGGAGAAGACGGAAAGGAGATTCAGCCGCCCAAGCGCGGCAGATCGTGCGCGGGGTCCGCATCCTCCATTTCGGCGAGCTCGGGGGCGATTGCCGGCCCCCGAACGTACTCTCGCGCTTTCAGGTGGAGCTTGGTCACGCGGCTGATCTGCTCATCGTTGCGATGAGCGGCATATTCCGGCTCGTAGGGCAAAACGAAGCGCTTGGACCGATTTGGCATGGCCGCTTCTAGTGTCATAGCCCCGTCCCCAAAAACGCCGCGCTCGTGCGACGGTTCCCGTCGTTGGTGTAGCCCCACTGACGCAACGCATGAGTACATAATGGCTGACTGTCGGTGTGCGATAGAGACTTGATTAACTTTTCGTTACCAATGGACAGGGTGGCCAAACCGAAGGCCAAACCCCAGGCCCGCCTGAATCATTGCAGATCGACCATTTAATTTTGCACTAGCGCGGCGACGGCGTCAATTCCTGCGAAAGTGCTTCTCGACCTTGACGATCGCCTTGACGGCATCGCGCGCTTCGCGCTCGCCGTAACGTTCATTGAGATAAAGGTTGAATGAGCGATTGCAGATGTCGTGCGCGTTCGGCACATCGAAATCGTCGGCCAGATAGGGGCGGATGTAAGGCCAATCGTAGACCACGAAACGGTAATGCGGGTTGAGGTCGATTCCCTCGGCGCGGACCGCCTCGGCGAACTCGACCTTGCTGCAGGTAATGGCGCTGCCATCGACCATCACCGGATAGAAGAACGGCGAGTCGGTCGGCGAAAATGGATACGGCGCGCAGACGTCGGATGCGTCAATCAGCCGCGCGACGAAATCTGAGACGAAGGCGAGCCGGCCGATAATGGTGCTGCGCAGCCGCGCAAGCGACGCCAGCCCGATCGCGCACGAGATCTCATCGGTGTTGTGATTGAGTGCCGGGAACAGATAGGCGGACGGATCGCGGTCGCTGAAGTCATCGCGCCAGCGCGGCTTGCCGCGGTCGGCATGCGCGACCGCGAGGCGATACAGCTCGAGGTCGCGGGTGAAGACAACGCCCCCGGAGGGCCCCGTCATATGGGCCTTGCGATACATGGTTGAAAAGGCTGCGATGTCCCCGAAGGTGCCGACCCGCTTGGCGCGCAGCAGCGCGCCGTGGGCCTGTGAACAGTCCTCGACAACTTTGATGCCGTGCGCATGCGCAATCTCGACGATCTTGTCGATCTCAGCCGCCTGCCCGGCGGCGTGCACGATCACGGCGCCCGTCACATTCGGGGTGATGCGTTCGGCGAATTGTTCTGGTCCGACATTGTAGCTGCCGGGCTTGCTGTCGATCAGCCGCGGCTTGAGTCCGTTGAGGACGATCGCCGCCAAGCTGCCCGGATCAGTAATCGGTGAAACCAACACCTCGCTGCCGTTGGGTAGATTAAGCGCCGCGACTGCAATGTAGAGCGACGAGGTTCCGGTGGCGACGGCGTCAGCGTAGCCGCCGCCCATCATCTCGACGAAGGCGCGGCAGTACATTTTCTCGAAATGACCCTCGTAGCCGGGATCGAGGTTGCGTTCGCGGTAATAGTCGAGGACCGACCGGATCATCTGCCGCTCGCCGTCCCCCAGCGCGAGCCGCGCGGGCATCGGAGTTTTGCGTACGCGCTCACCGCCATGAATAGCCAGTGTCGCGCGCGCCAGCGGCGGGGCCGCTGGCGCCGTCGAGGCGGCAATGCCAGACGGCATGATCTTGTTCATCAGGCCCCCACCTGCGCCGCGATGACGCCGACTTCGAGGCCGTGCGCCGCCAAGAGGTCGTCGTGACTGCCGTAATTGTGGATGAAGGCATCCTGCAGGGTAAACGTGTCGAGCCGGCAACGCGCCTGAACGTCCCATGCGATCTGCTTGGTGCGCGGCGCCAAGCCGCCCTGTGGTGCGTGTTCCTCGATGACGATGACATGACGGTGCCGCTGCAGTGCTTCGCCGATTCCCGCAATATCGAGCGGCTTGAGCGTATGGCACGACACCACGGAGACCGATTTGCCTTGCGCTTCGAACCGAGCGGCAAGCTGCATCGCCTTCTGCATGATGACGCCGTAGGAGAGGATGCAGACATCGGCGCCGCGCTTGATGTAGCGCAGCTTGCCGAACTTCCAGGGATCGATCGCCTTGTCGGTGAAATTCGGCTCGCCGGCCTTGCCGAGCCGCAAGTACACGGGCCCCGCCTTCTGCGTCGCGCAATAGACGGTCGCCTCAGTGCACTCGGCTGGATCGCACGGGGCGATGATCTGCATGTTCGGCAGCGCGCCGGCGATGGCAATGTCTTCCTGCGTGTGATGAGTGCCGCCGAGCGTGGAATAGATGACGCCCGCGCCCATACCGACCACGGTCACCGGCAGGTTCTGATAGCAAAGGTCGTCCCGCACCATTTCAAAGGGCCGGTAAAGCGAAAACGTCGCGATCGTGTAGGCGAACGGCTGGCAGCCCTTGAGCGCGAGCCCGGCGCAGATGCCGATCATGCTCTGTTCGGCCACCCCGACATTGATAAAACGATCGGGATATTGGTCGCGGAATTTTGCCATGCTGCCGGCCGGCGAGATGTCGGCGACCACAATGTAAACGTCGGGATTGGTGGTTGCCACCTTGTACAGGGCTTCCGAAAACGTATTCCTCATGATGCCGACGCCGCCTCCAGTTCCATCTTGCCCTGCTCGTATTCTTTTGGACTGGGCGAGCGGTAGTGCCAGATCGGCACGTTTTCCATGTAGCTAATGCCTTTGCCCTTCGTGGTCTTGCCCACGAGCATGAAGGGCCGGCCGCCCTTGCGTGCGCTGACCGCTGCGAACACAGCAGCAGAATCGTGGCCATCGACTTCGGCACACTCCCAACCGAACACTTCGAACTTTTCCACCAGCGGGTAGAACGATGGATGCGTCTCCGACGTGCGCCCGAGACTCTGAAAGTCGTTGTTGTCGACAAAAGCCACGAGGTTGGAAAGGCCGAGCGAAGAGCCCATGAGCACAGCCTCCCAGGTCGATCCTTCCTGCACCTCTCCGTCGCTCAATACCGTGTAGATAATTCCCCCGGTCTTGCGTCCGCGCTCGGCAAGCGCCATGCCGACAGCCATGGATAGCCCGTGACCGAGTGCGCCGGTCGAGGCTTCGATTCCTGGATTGCCGTAATCGGGATGGCAGCCGAGCCGGCCATTCGGCTTGCAATACAGATCGAGATCCTCGCGACTGAGCACGCCCATGTCCTCGAGGATCACATAGAGAATCATGCAGCCGTGCCCCTTCGACATAAGGAAGGTATCGGGCGAGGTTCCATCCGGATTGCGGCGCATCAGGCCGTGGTAGATGGTGTCGACGATTTCGGTGCACGAATAGGCAGAGCTAATGTGCAGCGCCTGCACCTGCTGGGAAATGTCGAGGATGCGTTTGCGATATTGCAGGCAACGCCCCCGCGCGGCCGCTGCGTCGAAGAAGTTTCGACGGGTCATGTCGTGCATGCTACGCCTCCTTTGAACCGGCACCTGCAGAATTTGTCGGGCGCTACCCCCTCGCCCGCGACGAGCCAGGAAAATTGTTCAATATCAGTGGCTTGGATCCGCCGCGGACTTCTCCGGCAGACGTCGCAGCACGTATTTAGGCGGTTACTCAATGATGGTCCAGTAATAATCGCCCGTATAGCCCGCCTCCTTGAAGAGGCTGATCCAGCCATCTGGATAATCGTGGAACTTTGCCGTCAACACCCATTCCTCGAACAGCGCCTTCTGCTCTGGTGTTCGGTAGGAATCGACCTGAATGAAGCCGCGCCCGGGCGCCAAGCGCTCAATTTCGCGCAAAGCCGTGATCAGTTCGGATCGCTCCAAGTTGTGCACGGTGTTAAGCGAGATCACCGCATTGAAGCTGTTGTCCGGGAACGGCAACTTGGTGGCGTTGCCAAGATGCAAGCGGCCCACCACCTCGGGTTCGCATTTCATCAGCGCGTATTCGGAAATATCGAGGCCGAAGGCTTCCAGTCCCGGACAGACTTTGAGCAGATCCTTGACCAAAAAGCCTTTGGCGCAGCCGACGTCGAGAATGCGGTCGCCGGGCCTTAATCCGAAATGCTTGACCATGTCTTCCGCGACTGGAATCCAGCGTCCATCGTAGCGATAGCCACCATAGCCGTAGGTTCGCGGACCGTCGAAATAAAGCTCGCCGTATGCTCGCGAAATGGCGATGATTTCGTCGGTTTTGGCTTCGGCGCGCGCGCAGACGTTGCGCTTGCCGCGCGGTAGTTTCGCGAGCAAATTGATTTCTCTCATGTCTCGGCTCCTGCTTGCTCGCGCGTCGCCCGAGCGAGCCCGTCGCGCAACGGGGTGTAACGAAACTGCGGGAATGCTTTGAGGCATTCGGTGATATCGAAATGGCGATGGACGATTGGATTTTGTCGTGGCGTACCACGGATCGGGACAGCCTTTTTCGACAGCGCTACGACCGCGTCGGCGAGTTCGCGAAATGACACCGAGATTCCGGTGGCGATGTTGAGCACGCCGCGGCTGCGGCGCAGAATGACCAGAGCGGCAAGCCTCGCGACGTCTTCAATATAGACGTGGTCGCGGCGCTCCTCGCCTTCGCCGAACAAGGTGATGGCCTCGCCTTTTTCGGCCAGCCGGCGAAACCGGTTGGGGCCATAGCCGTTGTGCGGATCGCGCGCCCCGTACAGCAGGCTCGGGCGCAGGATGGCGAGCGGCGCTTTCACCTCAGCCTGGAGCATCAGCTCGCGTGCCGCATGCATCATGCCATGCATGGTCGAGGGCTGCCGGCATGACCGCTCCGTTACCGGATTGGCATCGTCGGCGTAGACCGAATCCGAACTGATATAGACGAGATGCGCGACGGGCTGGGCAACTAGTGCGCTGATCACCTGCTCAGCCATGACTAAATTTTGCATCAACGCCGCCGAATTGCGCGCCGGCGCCAGCGCCGAAACCAACACGACGGCATCGTCGGAGCGCAGCGCAGCGGCCAGTCTTTTCCCGGCCCCGTCTGCCAAGAGATCAATGTCCTTCCGCGTGACGCCATGCAGCGGTACCCGCTCGCGGGTTAGTTCCTTGGCAATGGCGCCGCCGACAAATCCCCCGGCGCCGATGACTACGACGCGGGCGGGCTTTTGCGGCGATGGATTTTGATGCACCAGCATCATCAAGCCTTGCACACGCCATCGAGGGGCGGCGCGCCGAGAGTAAAATACGAAAGCCCGGCCGCATGAACTGCCGACGGCTCAAGCACGCGGAAGGGATCGACGACAACTCGCCCGGTCATGATTCTGGCGAGCTCGGCCGGGACGATGGTGCGAAATTCCGGCCATGGCGTCATGATCACGAGCGCATCGCTGCCGTGCGCCGCTTCGAGCGCCGTGGCTGCGGCGGTCACCGTAGGGTGCGGTGCGGTGCATGCCGGTACGACGGGATCATAGACGCGAATCGGCCAGGGCTGCAGATGTTCGATGAGCGCGAGCGACGGCGAATTCTTCGTGGAGTGGGTGTTTTCCTTGTAAGCCAATCCAAGGATCGCGAATGTCGGCTGCGCTACGCGCGACAGTACTTCCCGATGGATCAGCCGCAACACCCAGTCGCGGCGGAAGCGGCTGTTGTTGATGAACGCGGCGATCACCGACGCTTCGCTGCCGCTGGCTTCCGCGAGCCGCAGTACCGTCGCCAGGTCGCGCTCGAGATTGCCGCCCGCAATGCCGAGGCCGGGCGCGAGATAGCTGTAAGCGCCAATGCGCCGGTCGAGCCGCAGCGCCGGCGCGATCTCATGCCAGTCGGCCCCGATCCGCTCCGAGAGATCGGCGAGCGTGTTGGCCACGCTCACCGAGGCGACCAGGCAGCAATTGATGGCGATCTTGGCAAGTTCGGCGCTTTCGTAGCGCATCGGCAGGATCGGGCAGTCGAACGCTCCCAGCAACGCCGCATAGCTCTGCGGCAACGGCCGCGCCGGATCGGCGCAGCCGACGATGAACCGCTCGGGTTTGGTCGCCCGTTCGACCGCGCGTCCGAAGACCAGCGTCTCGACCTGATAGAACAGCCGCGCGGGTCGAGCGGCAGCGCGCGGGTGAAGCCTGGCGGGACCTGACATAGGACGCACAGCAGCGCGTTCGGTCCGAGCGCGGGGATGACATCTTCGATCAGCCGTGAAATCCCCGACAAATCGCTCTGCCCACGATCGTCGGTCGGAACGTCGGTCGCGATGTAAACGATGTCGCAGGCGCGCAAGTCGCCGACCTTGTCCGTGTAGGAGAGCCGCGCCGAGTACCGGCGCGCCAGCTCGTCCAGATCGGGCTCCATGACCGGCAACCGGCCCGCCGCTATCTCACGCACACGAGCGCTGTCGGCATCGTAGCCGATGACGCGAAAACCCTTGGACGCCGCGGCAACGGCGGAGACGAGGCCGAGATGGGTGAGGCCGGCAAAACCGACGACGGGAGCAGTCAACGCGCGGCCTCCTTGGTCGCCGCCTCGCCGAGACGGCGCAGCGTGCGATTGAGCCAAAGATCGTCGGCGAGATCGCTGATGCGGTGCTTCGGCGCACAGCGCCTTGAAATGCTCGTACTCGATCGCCCAGGTCGGATCGTCCTGCACCAGCGTGATCGTCTCCTCCGGCGGACGGCCGCTCGGCAGCACGCGCGTGCGCAAGGTGAAGGAGGACGGTCCCCATTTGCACAGCGAGCTGATATGCGCGGAGCCGTTCTCGGCAAACACGTCGCAGGTGAAATGATTGCGCCAGCTCAACAGCGTCATTTCCAATTCAAGCTGCGGCGTCGCGCCGCGCGAGCCGAACACGACGTGATCGGGCGCGCGGTTCTCGAAGCAACGGCTTGAGATCACCGAGAAATCCTCGCCGATGTCACCGAACCAGAAGCGCGCGGTGTCGAGCAGATGCGAGCCGAGATCGGGCAGCACGCCGGCGCCCTGGTCGCGCCATTGCGAATCGCGCACCAGCCGCGCCGTGCCGTTGCCGTAGAACATGCGGCAGCGATAGATCGCGCCGAGCCGCGCCCGACTTGATGACATCGCGCATGCGCACGAAATGCGGCTCGAAGCGATGATTGTAGGCGGTATAGCAGACGGCGCGGTTTTTGCCGCGCCAGCGCCGCCAGCCGCTCGATGTCGCGATCGTGTCCGCCCACAGCGGCTTTTCGACCAGAACGTGCTTGCCGTTGCCGAGCAGATAATCGAGCACCGCAACCTTCGGCTCGTCGGGGATGCAGACCAGTGCCGCGTCGTAGCTGTCGAGCGGCACGTCTTCGATGCGCCGATATTCCGCTTCGCTGTTGACCGGATCGACCGCGGCGACCAAATCGCGCCCGCGACGCGGCGCCGCTTGTGCCCTTGCACACCAAGCCCGGCAACGACCACGCGCATCAGGATTCAGCCCGCTTCCTAGACAAAGCGGACACGTTTCTCGATGCCCTGGAGCTTACGCAGCACGTCTTCCGGGCCGATCGGAACGTTGCCTTCGGCCTCGCATTCGAGCGCGGCCGAGAGCGAGCCGAGCACGGACGCCGCGACCTCCGATGGATCGACCAGCAGCGACAACGTCGCATAGGCGAGCAGCGCATCGCCCGCACCGACCGCGTCCACCACGCGCTCGACGAAGCTGTCGACGACGAAGAACGTGCGCGGGTCGCGCTCTCGGCCGGCGCGGCAGGTCAGCACGCCGCGATCGCCGAGCTTGAGGATCAACGTCTTGCACGCGGCTTCCTCGTGCAGCTTGGCGGCGAGCGGACGCACGCCGGTATCCTGGTCGGCGAGCGCAAAACGCGCCTCGCGCTCGTTCGGCGTGATCAGGTCGAAACCCTTGAACTCGAGAATATTGCCCCAGCGGCTCGCCACCTGGCTGTCGGCGACGCGAAACACCCCGCTCGGAATCGCCTCGGTCAAGCCGGGAATGGTGCGCCGATTGAAAATGCCGTGGCGGAAATCGCTGAACACCACCGCGCGGGCCGGCGCTTTTGCCATGTGCGACGCGATCTGCTCGATCTGCGCGTCGGTGATGCTGCGGTTGTCGAGCGTGTCGACCTTGAGCAGCCGATAGTCGCCGCACACATAGCGTTCTTGTGCGTGGTCGGCCGGGTATGATCGATGATCGGCAGTACCTTGACGCCGGCAGCTGCCAGGTCCTCGAGCACGAAGTCCTTCAGCGCGTCGTCGCCGAGCACGGTCGAGAACGTGACCTCGGCGCCGGCGGCACGCAGATGCTTGGCGACGATGGCGGCGCCGCCGACAAAATCGACGCGGCTGTCGAAGCGCACGCTCGGCGTCGGCGTCTTGGTCATGCCGCCGATCATGGTCGTGTAGGTTAGGCTGTCGACGATCGTGTCGCCGACGACGTGCACCTCGAGCCCTTCGAACTGATCGAGAATGCCGCGCAGGTGATCGAAGTCGAGCCCCTCCGGTTCCATCAGCGCCAGCAGCTTTTCGACGGCGATGTCGGGCGGGCCGGTCTCGATGAGGTGCGAGGAGGAATAGACGATGTCGCCCGGCGTGAAGAGGATCTCGCCGCCATAGCTCGCCAGCGCATCGATCTCCTGCTGGGTCTTCGGATTGATGCCGCCGTCCTGATATTCGTATCCCTTGGCGAAATAATCGGGCTGCAGCCGCGAGATATTCTCGATCGGCGTCGGATTGGTATCGATGATGACGTAATCGACCATTTCGAGCGCGGCGAGATTGAGGGCGCGCAACTCCTGCGGCACGAACGGCCGATAATTGGCCTTGGTGATGTGCGCGTCGGCGGTCAGGCTCGCGACCAGGATGTCGGCCTTCTCCTTGGCATAGACCAGGTGCCGGATATGCCCGGGATGCACGAGATCGAACACGCCATGGCACATGACGACTTTGCGCTGGCGCGGGCGCGGACCGAGCACCGGGCAAAGCTCGTCTACGGTCTTGATCTTGCGGCGGTAATCGCCGTCTAGCCGCGTTTCCATCGGATTACTCCGCTGCCAGCGCTTCGAACCAGGTTCGCGTCGCCTCCTTGATCGAGTCGGGATCCCACAGCGGCGCGTCGCGCCAATTGTCGATCTCCGCCAGCATCCAGGCGACGCCCTCCTCGAATCCGATCTGCGGGCGCCAGCCAAGATCGCGCGTGATCTTGGAGATGTCGGCCCAGGTCACGTCCGGCTCGCCCGGCCGTTTGGGGATGTGCACGACAGGCGCCGCCGATCAGTTCGACCAGCCGATTGACCGATTGCGGATTGCCGGCGCCGAGGTTCCAGATTTCGCCGGTCTTTTCGGTTTCCGCGGCCAGCAGGAAGGCCGCGGCCACGTCGGTGGCGTAGAGAAAGTCGCGCTTCTGCGTGCCGTCGCCGACGACCGTGAACGGCTTGCCGGCGAGCTTCTGCTTGAAGAACACGCCGAACACGGCGCCGTAGGCGCCGGTGGTGCGCACACGCGTGCCGTAGGCATTGAAGATGCGGATCGAATTGACCGGCAGCCGATAGACCCGGTGCCAATGGAACGCCGCCTGCTCGCCCTGATATTTCGATAGCGCGTAGGGATATTGCGGCGAGATCGGATGCTCCTCGCGTGTCGGCACCGCGGCCAGCCCGTAGCAAGACGACGACGCCGCATAGACGAACTTCCGCACGCCGGCATGGCGCGCGCATTCGAGCACGCGCACCGTGCCCTGGACGTTGGTGGCCATGTATTCGATCGGCCGCTCGATCGAGGGCACGATGTCGCCGATGCCGGCGAAATGGAGCACGTAAGTCGGCGCCGCCGAACACGCTGCTCTCGGGCTCGAGGTCGCGGATGTCGGCTTCCTCGAACGCAAGTTCCGGATTGCCGTCGTGCTGCGCGAGATTGGCGAGCCGGCCGCCGATCAGATTGTCGATGACGCGGACGCGATAGCCTCGTCGAGCAGATGATCGACCATATGGCTGCCGATGAAGCCGGCGCCGCCGGTGACGACCGCGATCTGGCGCGCCGCGCTCATTTCGCGCCGAGCTTCTTCATCGTGCGGACGTTGTAATACCAATCGTCGTCGAAGCTGTCCGGCAGCAGATAGTTGCGGAAGGCGCGCGCCAGATCGCGCACCGCGTCCTCGATGCTGCGCTTCGGCGCAAAGCCGAGCACGCGCTTCACCTTGTCGGAATTGACGTGATAGGAGCGCATGTCGTTGGTCGGCGTGGTGACGATCTTGATGTCGCCCTTCTCCGGCATCTCCTCCTCGACCACGCTCTTCACCATGTTGGCGATCTCGGCGATCGAGTAGTTCTGGAAGCCGATATTGAAGATCTCGCCGTGGATTTTCTCGTGCGGCGCCTCCAGCATCATCTGATAGGCGTCGACCATGTCCTCGATGTGCAGGTTCGGCCGCATCTGGTTGCCGCCGAAGACCGTGATGACGCCTTTGTTGACCGCGTGATTGGTCAGGATGTTGACCGACAGGTCGAGCCGCGTGCGCGGGCTATAGCCGCAAATCGTCGCCGGCCGGATGACGACGCAGGTGAAATCGTCGGCCTTGTGCTTCCACAGCATCGGCTCGCACATGCCCTTGAATTTGTTGTAGAGCGTCAGCGGCACGAGCGGATGCTCCTCGGTGACGTCCGGCGAATCGCAGACGCCGTAGACCGAGCTCGACGAGCAATAGACGAAGCGCTGCACGCCGGCCTTCTTTGCAGCGATCACCAGCGGCTCGAAGCAATCGTAGTTGATGGTCTGCGAGAGCTTCTCGTCGAGCTCGAAGCTGGCGTCGTTGGAAATGCAGGCGAGATGCAGGACCGCATCCTGGCCTGCGAGCGCCTCGGCCATTCTGGCGGTGTCGCGGATATCGCCCCTGATCACCCGCAGCTTCGGATCGTTGGGCAAGCGGCAGCCGAAATAAAGCGTGTCATAGACGGTGACGTTGTATCCGGCAGAGAGAAGACGCGGCGTGAGCACATGCCCGACATAGCCCGCGCCGCCGGTGATCAACACGTTCGTCATCGCCATGTGACATCCCTGCTATCGCGGTTGCTGTCCTCGATCGCGCAGCAATCGCGTGCCCGCCGAGATCGCTTCAGCCTTGGTGCATTCCCCCCCAACGGGCGAGAAACAGATATATTGGGACCACCGATCATACGATATCAAGTGGGACGCTAAGCGAACTCCCTTAGCCAACCGCGCGTCTGGCGCTCGGCTCCCCAACACGATCGTTGATCTCAAAGCCGGCGGCAATTGCATCGCGCCTAAACATCTGCACCGTCTCTAGCGAGTAGTCGTCTAGGTCCTTACCGACCAGGCGGAGCTTCGCCAATATGTCCTTGGTAGCGGTAATGATATGGCAGCCAATGGCGTCCGCTTGGAACAAGTTGAGCAGTTCGCGAGGACTCGCCCAGAGCAGTTCGGCCTTCGGCCGCTCACGGAGGATTTTCAGCGCTTCGGCCATTAGCGGCACTGGATCTACGCCGGTGTCGGCGATACGTCCCGCAAATACCGAGACGATTGCCCGCGTCTCGGGGGCGAGAGCTTCGGCGACGCGCCTGACCTGCTCGACCGTCATGA